>NZ_CP052884.1:0-5090254 GCF_012974285.1 Gordonia ajococcus | reverse complement strand
GGGGCTGGCCTCCTGACCCGGAAAACTACCAGCGTTGACGAGGGCCGGGGCACCCACGTCATCAACCGCATCTCTCCACAGAGTTATCCACACCTGTGTACAACGGTGATGACGAACTTGGGACTTTGGTCGGTAACCTCGGTTTCCCAGGGACACATCCTGGTGTCCGGCAGGGGTTCGCGGCCGACGCTGTGACAGAACGTAACAGAGGTCTCGGCGGGGTACAAAGCGATCGGGACAATTGACTCGTTCGGACTGATTTTCGTGACTCAAGTGCTTCAGAACACACCTGGTGGGACACTGTTCAGCCGGCCCGACGACCGCGTTTGATTTGAGCGCGCGCTATCAGTAGTCTCGACTGGTCATCCAGGTAGCGGATTTGCGCGGCGTTTTGTCAAGTTCGCCGAGTTCATCACCGACACGAGTTCGGCACCGTTCTGGATCAACGACCAACGACAACATGTGGGTCACGTGCGGGTAACCGGCGTGCTCACAGGGAGCACAAGGAGTCACCGTGGCCAAGGGCAAGCGTACTTTCCAGCCGAACAATCGTCGTCGTTCGCGCGTGCACGGCTTCCGTCTGCGTATGCGGACCCGCGCCGGCCGTGCGATCGTCAGCAGCCGTCGTACCAAGGGCCGCGCGAAGCTCACCGCCTGATCGTCGGCTACTCACCGGATCCTCGCGGTCCGGTCAGCTGATCGATGACTGCGTCTTCTCATCGGATCTCTCGTGGATCCGACTTCTCACGCACCCTCAAGTCCGGTGCGCGGGTGAATGCTCGTGACTTCGTCGTACACCTGGCACCGGTCAGCTCACAGTGGCCGGATCCCACCGGGCTGCGACGCGATGTCGCCATGACAGGTGGACCCTGGCTCGGCCTTGTCGTGAGCAAATCGGTGGGCAACGCCGTGGTCCGTCACGCCGTCGCCCGACGCCTACGGGCTGCGTTCGCGGCGACGAGGCACCTCTGCCCGACCGTGGAGACCTACGTGGTGATCCGCGCCCGACGCGGCGCCGCGGACAGGACCGGTGAAGAACTGGCCGACCAACTGCGGTCAGCCTTCACCAGCCGCCGGGTCGCCGATATGGCGCACTCCGTGGCGGTACCCACCGGGGCCGGTGTCGGACGATGAGCGACGCCGAGCTGGATGACCGCGGATTGGTCCCCTCCCCCACCCGGGACCACTCCCCCACCCCGTCATCGTCGACGCCGATCACTCGGACCGACTCGCCCGCGCCGGCGGACGATCAGCTCACCGTTCTGGCCCGGATGCGCCGAGGAGCCCACCTGCTCCCGCGCCGCACGGTCATCTTTCTCATCGAGCTCTACCGGACGTGGGTTTCGCCTCTTCGCTTACCGACGTGCCGGTTCGAGCCGACCTGCTCGGGTTATGCAGTGGAAGCGCTCGAACGTCACGGTTTTCTGTACGGCTCGGCGCTGGCAACGATCCGGCTGCTCAAGTGCGGGCCGTGGCACAGGCCCGGATACGACCCGGTTCCGGACAAAGGTCCCCGTGAACTGTGGAGTGACCTTTGCGGCCGGGTCCGTGAACTCTCCGGCGGGCAGCAGTCGGCCCACAGTGGCCGGAGCCGGACCCATCAGCCACCGTCCCGGCGGAACGATTCCACCTAGAGAACAACAAGTAAGGGGTATCTGACCCGTGCTCGACTTCATCTACTACCCGGTGTCCGGGATCATGTGGGTGTGGCACTGGCTCTTCAGCTATGTCACGCCCGACAGTCCCGGTGGCGACGGCATCGCCTGGGCACTGTCCGTGGTGTTCCTCGTGTTCACCCTGCGCGCGATTCTCTACAAGCCCTTCGTGAAGCAGATCCGCACCACGAAGAAGATGCAGGAGATCAACCCGCAGCTCCAGGCGATCCGAAAGAAGTACTCCAAGGATCGGGTCAAGATGACCGAGGAGATGCAGAAGCTCCAGAAGGAGCACGGCTTCAACCCCATGCTCGGCTGCCTGCCGATGCTGCTGCAGATCCCGGTGTTCATCGGTCTGTTCCACGTGCTCCGTTCGTTCAACCGCATGGGCACCGGCATGGGACAGCTCCACATGAGTGCCGCCGAGACCCGCGCCACCGGCAACTACGTCTTCAGCGCCGAACAGGTGCAGAACTTCCTCGACGCCCGACTGTTCGGCGTGCCGCTGTCGTCCTACCTGACGGAGCCGGTCACCGAGTTCCAGGCCTTCGTCAACCCCGGCGACCCCATCGACTTCACCCGTGTGCAGATCGCCTACGTCATCGTCCCGATGATGATCATCGCGTCGATCGCCACGCACATGAACTCGCGCGCATCGGTCGCACGTCAGCCCGAGGCGGCCCTCGAGAATCCGCAGACCCGGATGATGAACAACCTCGCGTTGTACGTCTTCCCCATCGGCATCCTGATCACCGGTCCGTTCTTCCCCGTCGCGATCCTCCTGTACTGGATGAGCAACAACATCTGGACCTACGGGCAGCAGCACCTGGTGTTCGGCAAGATCGCCAAGGAAGAGGAAGAGGCCAGGCGTCTCAAGCAGGAGAAGCTGAAGGCGAACGCTCCCAAACCGGGCGCACGTCCGGACCGTCCGAAGAAGCGCAACACAGCTGCCGACGCGTCGACCGCCTCAGAGTCGACGGGTGTGTCGATGATCAAGGCGGATTCGACCGACAACGCGGATTCGACTTCCGACTCCTCCCCCGACGGATCCTCCACGGCCGACGCCGGCCCGGGCGCCAAGCCGAAGCCGGGACAGAAGCCGACGCGCTCAGGCGCCGGCGCGGGCCCGGCCTCAAAGAAGCAACCCCCCAACCGGGGTGGGAAGTCCACCGCCAAGCGCGGTGGAAAGCGCGGCGGCAAACGATGACCGCACAGGACTTGTTCGACGAAGCACAGAGTTAGGTGAATGAGATGACAGCAGAGACTGCAACTCAAACCGGTTCGGAGACCGAGGCGCAGGATGACGCCAAGGTCTCGACCGAAGCCCAGGCCGACACCACTGATTCGACCGGTGCGGAGAATGCTGCCGACACCGACGTCACCGAGGAGTCCGCTGAGGACTTCGACGACGACCAGGACGATGACGAGGATGACGAGGATGACGAGGATCGACTCGTCGAGGAGGGCGAGATCGCGGGCGACTACCTCGAGCAACTGCTCGACGTCCTCGACTTCGACGGCGACATCGATCTGGATGTCGACGGCGACCGTGCCGTCGTGAGCATCGACGGCGGGGACGACCTGACCAAGCTCGTCGGACGCAAGGGTGAAGTTCTCGATGCACTCCAGGAGCTGACCCGTCTCGCGGTCCAGCAGGCGACCGGAGAGCGCAGTCGGCTGATGCTCGACATCGCTCGGTGGCGTGCGGATCGCCGTGACCGCCTGGCACGTCTTGGCCGTGAGGTTGCCGAGCGTGTGCTCAAGTCGGGCGAGCGCGAGGCGCTGGATCCGATGACCCCGTTCGAGCGGAAGATCGTCCACGACGCGGTCGCCGCTGTCGACGGCGTCGTCAGCGAGAGCGAGGGTGCCGAGCCCAAGCGCCGCGTGGTGGTTCTCCCCGAGTAGGACTCCCGGACCACGAGTTGACTCAGGCCCCGACCGTCGGTCGGGGCCTGAGTCGTCTTCGAGGTAGTCCTCTCCCCCGGGCCGTCCGCGATCGCAACGGAATTACACCGGTGTTGTTTCACGTGAAACATGCGGCCTGAAATCGTTCGAGGTGCGACTTTGAGCACGAGTTTTCGACAGCCTCAGTATGCAGAACATTACGTCACGTGTCGTTTTGTTTCAGCGGGCTCGTTGATACACAACGCCCCTCCGGTATCGGGCCCGCCGGTGGATCGGTGGTGCCCGGAGTGGTGCCCGACTACCGGCGCGGTGTCGCTGAGGTGATGTCACATATCGTCGTCGGACGCTGGGCACTCACGGTTCTGTCAGCGTCGGCCAGGCGCGTGATTTCAGCGGCGCGCCTAGCCCCTGTGTGCTGATGCGTCAGGGTCGTCCGGTCGTCGAGGCGGCGAAGCCGGCTGCGGTTTCACGTGAAACTGCGCTCACGCATTCCAGAGTTCGCTCATCGGATGCATCAGCTCTGCTGCCCTGTACTGAGCTGATGTCCTGTATTGAGCTAGAGCGTCGCGTCGTGCCTGGTGTGCATCGGCAAAATCGGTCGAGCTCTTGTGTAGCGTCCCGAGCCAGTCCCGGCCTGGTCGCCGCGAAACGTCCCGACCCACTCCCCTCGCTGGAGGACGATGCGTCTTTGTCGTCGGCCCCAGCGGCGTCGAGCTCCCGCATCGGGAGGAGGAGTACGGACGATCCGGATCAGATCTCGCGGCCATCCCGGCGATGTAACTACCGCCGCGGTTCACTGTCGGGTCCGCTGGTCACTCTCTTCACCGGGTCCCATCCCGGGGCCGCTCCCCCTCCGATGTGTCCTGCCGTGTCACCGACAAGTTGGTCCGGAAGGCCACCCGTTGCCGCGTCCGCCGGGCTTCGCTAGACGGTAGAGCGTTGTCGGGCGTCGTCGGTTGCCGGTGTCCGTTCGGCGACGGGCAACGAGTCAGGTTGCGTGGCTGGTGACTGCAGAACGGTTCCCGACGGTGCTGTCTCCAGCGCCGGGTGCGCGGCGTGCGAGTTCCGCCCGACATGAACTGGCTTGGGCCACTGGTTGTCGTGGGGCCGGAGGCGCGGCAGGTTCGGCACGGCTGTCTGCTGAGAGAGCGCACGCATGAATGACATCGATGTGTTTCACGTGAAACACACGCCGATCGGCGGCATGTGCACCGACCCTCAGTCGCGTCAGGTTCCACGTGAAACACTGTCATAGGACCAACTAGAAACGGAGGCTCAGTGTCGTCAGACGCTCAACCCGATGACCATCCCGACCTTGATGCACTACAGATCCCACCGGACACGGCTGATGTGGTCTTCGGTGAGCGCAAGGAACTGGCGGAAGGTTACTGGCGAATCCTGGCCACCGACGGAATCGATCACGGCCTGATGGGTCCGCGGGAAGTTCCTCGGCTGTGGGATCGGCACATCCTGAATTGTGCGGTCATCGAGGAGCTAATCGACGAGGATGAGAAAGTCTTCGACATCGGAAGCGGTGCGGGTCTCCCCGGTCTGCCGCTCGCCATCGCGCGACCGGACGTGTCGATCACCCTGATCGAACCGTTGCTTCGTCGGAGCACCTTCCTCGAACGAGCCGTTGAGACACTTGGTCTCGAGAACGTGAGAGTTGTCCGAGGACGTGCCGAGGAGAGGTCGGTTCGGGCGGAGGTCGGGCTGGCGGATGTGGTGACGTCCCGTGCCGTCGCACCGCTCGAGCGTCTGTCGAAGTGGTCCGCTCCCCTGGTTCGCGCAGGCGGCCGAATGATTGCGATCAAGGGCTCCTCGGCGGCCGAAGAGATCGAACGAGACCGTGCTCTCGTCGGCCGTTCGGGAATCAGCGACCTCCGCGTCGTCACGTGCGGCGAGGTCCTGGAGACTCCGACCACCGTCGTCGTGGGAACCAAAACGGAGCGCTCCGGGGTGAAGAAGCCGCGGCGTCGTTGAGTATCGGATTCATCGATCACGCCGGGTCGGCTGATTGTGCCGACGGTGTCACATAGAGGGAGTTCTGAATTGGTATGGAGTCCGCGCAAGGCGCAGAATAGAAAGCGTTCTGGCAGCACGTCTGAGCGTGCTGCCGTTGACGATTCTGCATCTGTCGGAGCCGGGGCTACGTCTGCCGGCGCCGACGACTCGAACGCCTACCAGGTAGGTCAAAGGAGTGCCCGCGTGGTCGATCAAGACCCGAACGTTTCACGTGAAACGCCACCCGCTGGAGCCCCGCACGTCGCGGGCCAACCATACGCCGACACCCCGATCGCGATGGCTGCTGAGCGTGCGAGTCAGGTTCTGACCCCCGGCGGTGCCGGCCAACTCCCCCGCCCGCAGCACACCCGGATCATGACGGTCGCGAACCAGAAGGGCGGTGTCGGCAAGACCACCACCGCAGTCAACCTCGCCGCCGGTTTGGCGCTGCGCGGGCTCCGTGTCTTGGTGGTCGACCTCGACCCCCAGGGCAACGCGAGCACGGCCCTCGGCATCGATCACCGCGCCCAGGACATCGCTTCCGTCTACGAGCTCCTCCTCGGTGAAGTGACGCTCCAAGAAGCGATCCAGGAGTCGCCGAGCCAGCAGGGCCTCTTCTGCGTACCGGCGACACTCGATCTGGCCGGCGCCGAGATCGAACTCGTCTCGCTGGTCGCTCGCGAGAACAGATTGCGCAACGCGCTCAACGACGAGGTGCTGGCCGAGTATCAGATCGACTATGTCTTCATCGATTGCCCGCCGTCGCTCGGTCTGCTCACCGTCAACGCAATGGTTGCTGCGCGAGAGGTGCTCATCCCCATCCAGTGCGAGTACTACGCTCTCGAGGGTGTCGGGCAGCTCCTTCGTAACATCGAGCTGGTTCAGGCCCATCTCAATCGCGGGCTGCATGTGTCGACGATCGTTCTCACGATGTACGACGGACGAACCAAGCTCGCCGATCAGGTCGCAGAGGAGGTCCGACGCCACTTCGGGGACAAGGTGCTGAGCACGATCATCCCCCGCAGCGTCAAGGTGTCCGAGGCACCCGGCTACGGAATGACGATCATCGAGTACGACCCCGGTTCACGCGGCGCGATGAGCTATATGGATGCCGCGCGGGAGCTGGCTCTCCGCGGTGCAGCGGAAAGCGCTCAGGCATGACGACAGCAGGGTTCCAGTTCCGAGTGGAGGTAGAGGCATGAGTCAACGGGACACCGCTCAGCGTCGAGGCGGATTGGGTCGCGGACTGGCTGCGCTCATTCCCACCGGCCCCACCGACGACCAGACGAACACTCCCCGACTGGGAAACGCGGCCGCCGACGTCGTGATCGGTAAGGGTCCCACGTCTGCGGTCGACGGTCAGGCCACCCCGGCGAGTGCCCCGACCATCGACGTGCTGAGTCGCGAAGAGGCCGGCGCTGTCTACCGCGAGATCCCGCCCAAGCAGATCCAACCGAACCCGAACCAGCCGCGTACGGTCTTCGACGACGAGCAGATGTCCGAGCTCGTGCACTCGATCCGCGAGTTCGGACTGATGCAGCCCATCGTCGTACGGCGCCTGAAAGAGCCGACCGCTGACGGTGTCGCCTTTCAAATCGTCATGGGTGAGCGTCGGTGGCGGGCCAGCCAGGAAGTCGGCCTCGAGGCCATTCCGGCCATCGTCCGCGAGACGGCCGACGGCGATATGCTGCGCGACGCGTTGCTCGAAAACATCCACCGGGCGCAGCTGAACCCGTTGGAAGAGGCGGCCGCCTACCAACAACTCCTCGAAGAATTCGGTGTGACCCACGAGCAGTTGGCGGCCAAACTCGGCCGATCACGTCCGCTCATCAGCAACATGATCCGGCTGCTGAAGCTACCCATTCCCGTCCAGCGTCGTGTAGCGGCAGGCGTTCTGTCGGCCGGGCACGCCCGTGCCCTCCTCTCCCTCGAGACCGGGAGCGACGCTCAGGAGGCGCTGGCCGCGCGCATCGTCGCCGAGGGACTGTCGGTTCGCGCGACGGAGGAAGCCGTCACACTCGCCAATCGTGGGGACGGACCCGATTCGAAGGCTCCGGTCGCGCCGAAGCGTAAGCCGATGCAGATGCCAGGACTCCAGGACCTTGCCGAGAGACTGTCCGACAGTCTGGACACCAGGGTTACAGTCAGTCTAGGAAAGCGGAAAGGGAAGATCGTCGTGGAATTCGGATCAGTTGATGACTTGGAACGCATCGTCGACTTCATTGATCCAAAGAAGTGAATTTCACCGCGAACTTCCCGGTACCAGCGGATGCGGAAGTAATGTCACAGTGACGATTGATCGGTCAGACGACCGCCCGGTTAGTGAGATGGGCTGCAGCTCAATGGTTTTCGTCGATCCATGTCGTCGGACCGGAGTTCGGTGACATGAGCGTGTCGATCGTGCGGCTGGAACTCGGATCCTTCGAGTCGCTGCCCCAGCACACCCGGCGATGTGTCTTCTGGGAAGTCGAGCCGACCGCCAACGGCGAATCGTATGAGAGCGAATTCGACAAGGAGGCCTGGATCTCGGGGCTACTGCTCGAATGGGGCGCGTGCGGACAGGTTGCCATCGAATCGACGACCAACAACGTCATCGGCACGGCGTTCTACGCCCCGCCGAACAGGGTGCCCCGTTCGCAGCACTTCCCCACTTCCCCGGTCAGTCACGACGCGGTCCTGCTCACCAGTATTCGCACGGAGCCGGGACACGACGAGGTCGCCACGATTCTTCTCGACGCGGTTCTCGGCGATCTGATCCGCCGCGGTGTCCGCGCGGTGGAGTCATTCGGGCTCGTGCGTAACGGTGCCGGCGCGGCCGAGTTCGGTTCTCCGACGGGTTCGGCGACGTCCGGATCGACGGAGTCGGGACCGGCTTCCACTGGAGGCGCCCTCCCCGACCTCGACTTCTGGACGGACGAGGCGATCATCGAAGTCGCGCGAGAGATCCTCGAGGATCCGCAGGCCGATTTGTGCACAGCCTGCATGATCGATGCGTCGTTCCTCAAGAACTCCGGATTCGACGTCGTTTCATCCCATCAGCGGTTTCCGCGGTTCCGTCTCGAACTCGATGAAGGACTCGGCTGGAAGTTCGAGGTGGAAAGCGCGCTCGAGAAGCTCGTGGTGATGGCGGAGATCGATCTCGCCGGACGGCAGCGAACGGCCGTCCCGGTGGGGTCGGGTACAGCGCGGGTCAGCGCGAAGCGTTCTCCGCGGCCAGGAGTTCCGCAAAAGTGTAAGTGCCCGTAGGCCGATCGTCCTGGTCGAGCAGGTACAACCGCTTCACCGCGACCAGGATGGCGTCGGCGATGACGTTGCGCCAATCCGAATTGGCAAGCACCGCAGCGTCGTGCGGGTTGGTGATATATCCGACGTCGATGAGTGCCACCGGCATCCTGGTGAGTCGCAGGACATCCCACGTGCGCTCATGCGTCCGACAATCGGCAAGCGGTGTGCGGGCGGCGATTTCGCGCTGGATGAAGCCTGCGAGATTGCGCCCGATCGTCGAGCAGGAGTTCTGGTTGTTGCCGAAGTAGAACGACGCGACACCGTTGGCCTGCACGTTGCGGTAGTGGCCGCAGCGCAGCGAGATCATCAGGTCGGCATCCATCAGGTTGGCTACCCGGGCGCGTTCGTTGTCACCGGGACGGCCACGACCGTCATGGGACAGGAAGGTTTGCATCCCGGCGGCGGCCATCCGCCCCTCGAGACGTGCACCCAGATCCCAGAGGAGATCGGATTCGCGTTCGGCGAGGTCGCCGGTCGAGAGGGGATGCAACCCCCCGGAGCCCGGATCGATGAGGATCCGCTTGCCCGACAGCTGCGGACCGGAGCGCCGAACCTGCTCCTCCTGGCGGATCGCGTACGGCGAGCCACCGGTGACGCGCGTGCCGAGCCGCTCGAGGGAGCGCAGCGTCGCCGGACCACAGATTCCGTCCGAGGCCAGTCCGTATTCACTCTGGTACAGACACACTGCGTTGTGGGTGTTGAGCCCGAAGATGCCGTCGACGAGGGATGTGTAGTAGCCGAGGTTCTGGAGACGGTGCTGGAGGGTGGCAACGTCGTCGCCGACCATCGGCGCCGAGAGTTGATACGAGAGGACGCGGGCACCGAGACGGTACGAGGCCTCCCGCAGGACGCGGTAGGTCGCGGGACCGACGATGCCGTCGACGATCAGACCTCGTTGCTGCTGAAACGCCCGAATTGCCCGGTCACACGCTTCGTCGAAAACGGCGTCCCCACCCTCGGGCAACAGACCGAGCCCGACCAGGATGGCGCGGATCTCGGCCACCGCCGAGCCGTGATCCCCAAGTCGGAACAATGGCATGTCGTCACCCCTCGTACGAATCGCGGCAGGGTGACGCCCTGCCGGCGAAATCTGGCGGACCGCACTACGGCGGTACCGGTCAGCATCAGCCTGCATTCTCTCAGCTGAAGTTCACTACACCAAACTGGAACAGGTCCAGCCGCGTCGTGGTCGGCTCGTGTCCCGCATGGTCGGGGACCCGGGCCGAGACTACCAACGACGAGAGCCCGCGGGCCGACACCAACGTCGTTCACCCGTCGGACTCTCGCCGCGGATCAGAAGGAACAGCAGGTCAGGCAGACTGGCCGATCACCGAGTCGAGCTCGCGAAGCAGTGCGGCCTTGCCCTTGGCGCCGACGATCGTCTTCACCGGCTGACCTTTGTCGAAGAGGATCATGGTCGGAATCGACATGATCTGGAAGTCACGCGCGGTGGCCGGGCTCTCGTCGACATCCAGCTTGGCGATGGTGAGCTTGTCGCCGTGGTCGCGGGCGATCTCCTCGAGGACCGGGGCAACCATGCGGCACGGGCCGCACCAGGTGGCCCAGAAGTCGACCAGGACCGGCTTGTCGGCGCCGAGAACGGCGTCCTTGAAGGTGGTGTCGTTGACGACGACCGTGTTTGCACCCATGGTGGTGTCCTCCTCAGATGGACTCAAGAATGAAGTTCGGAGTGGAAAGTGCAGTTCAGGCAGGTGCCTGAACAGGCTCGACGTCGGCGACGGACTCGGCGTCGACGGTGTGCTGTGGCGCCTCGCCCTGCTCGGCGAGCCAGCGCTCGGCGTCGATGGCCGCCGAACAACCGCTACCGGCTGCCGTGATGGCCTGACGGTAGGTGTGGTCGACCAGGTCGCCGGCGGCGAAGACACCGGGCAGCGAGGTGTAGGTGGTGCGTCCCTGGACGAGGACATAGCCCTCGTCGTCGAGATCGACCTGTCCGCGAACCAGCTGGCTGCGCGGATCGTGGCCGATCGCGACGAACATGCCCGTCACGTCGAGCGTGCTCACCTCGCCGGTGCGGGTGTCCTCGAGCTCGAGACCGCTGACCGAACCCTCGCCGAGGACCGAACGCACAGCGGCGTTGGTGACGAAGCGGATCTTGTCGTTGTTGCGTGCCCGGTCGAGCATGATCTTCGACGCGCGGAACTCCTCGCGGCGATGGACCAGGGTGACGGTGCGCGCGAACTTGGTGAGGAAGGTGGCCTCCTCCATCGCGGAGTCACCACCGCCGATGACGGCGATGTCCTGGTCCTTGAAGAAGAATCCGTCGCAGGTCGCACATGCCGAGACACCGCGGCCGAGAAGCTGCTGCTCACCCTCGACACCCAGGTACCGTGCGGCGGCACCCATCGCGAGGATGACCGCGCGTGCGCGGAACACCTCTCCGCCGACCTCGACCTCCTTGATGTCGCCCTCGAGGCGGACCGTGTCGACGTCTTCCATGCGCAGGTCAGCGCCGAATCGGATCGCCTGCTCGCGCATCTCGTCCATCAGGGCCGGACCCTGGATACCGGTCTGGAAACCGGGGAAGTTCTCGACCTCGGTGGTGGTCATGAGCGCGCCACCGAACTGGGTTCCCTCGAAGACGATCGGTGCTAGCTCGGCGCGCGCGGCGTAGATCGCCGCGGTGTACCCGGCAGGACCAGATCCGATGACGATCACGTCGTGGATCTGCTGGGTCTCTGGCTGGCTCATCCGTCCTCCGTGCTGGTGGGGTATACGAGATCCCGGATGTGTCTCGTCGGGATCACGGCTGCTTCAACACAAGGGTAAGCGCAGATGTTCCCGGTCAAGTCCACGCTCCCGGCGTGGTGACGCAGGTCTCGGCTACGGCTGTGATTGTCAGCCGCCGATCGTCCCCCGGGCCAGGAAAGCGGGATTGCCGGTGTCGCACTCGAAACCGACGATGAGGGCGTCGAAGCGGCCGGCGATTCCGGTGGACAGCAGGATGGCGGCAGCGGGGGCACCGTGGAAGATGATCCGCCCCGAGCCGACGACGACCGCGGTCGCGGGGACGAGGTGGGCCGCGGTGCACCGGCGGAGTGCCGCGACCGATTCGAACGGCGCGCCGTCGGTGCGGCCGAGGACCGAGAGCGCCGACGCGGACCCGGTCGGGTCCAGAGTCTGGGTGGACGCAGGCTGGGCCTGCGTCGGCCGTGGAGTGTCGTCCGAGGACGAGGACGAGGACATCAGACGCAGCACACCGATCGAGCCGAATGCGACCACCACGACTGCGGCCGCCGCCAGCACGAGCGGCACGACCATCCTCGTGCGGCGTGACCGCTCGCGTCGTGCGGCGAGATCCACCGGCGCATTCGGATCGGCGGGTGCCGTCGCCGTGCCTGCGGATGTGGAGGGTGCAGAGGTGGACGGGACGTCCGTGACCGAGGGGGATGTGGCCGAGGACGATCCGGCGAGGGCGGCGAGCGTGGCCTGGACATCGGCGCGAACCCGATCCGGAACCGGATGCGGGGCCGGCGTCGACGCGCGGAGTTGACTCGCCGTCCGGTCCAGAGCAGCCAGGATCTCCTGTGCCGCAGGGTCATCCGCGATCTTCGCACGAATGTGGGCGGTGGCGCGCTCGGACAGCACGCCGGCATGGAACTCGGCCAGCGTGTCTGCCGAGTACGGCGGATCGGGCAGATCGCCGGACTCGGTGTCGTCTGGTCCCCGCGGGGTCATGGTGTCAGTCTTCCATTCCGGAGGTCGGGCGTCGGTCTCTCGGTGGTGGCATTTCGATGGTCGTCGTCGGTGGTCGTCGAGTACTTGGACGCGCGACGCGCCGTTCCGGTTCCACTCCGACAGGGACAGAAGGGAAGAGTTTGGCAGGCATGGGATCACGCGTCATCGGCAGTCCGAAGATGGCCGAGGACCTGGGCGAGTTTGAGGCGCCCTCGCGCGCACCGGCTCTTGATCGTCCCCTCGGCGACACCGAGCAGTGATGCGGCTTCGGCGATCGAATAACCCTCGAGGTCGACGGCGACGATGGCCTGTCGTTGGCCTTCGGGCAGGGTGTGCAGCGCCCGGCCGATGGAAACCGACAGGTCCACCGCGGAGATGTCGTCACTCGTGTCCGCGATCGACATCACGTCCCATTCGGGCAACGGGACGGTCTTGCGGGAGTTGTTGCGACGAATCCGATCCAGACACGCGTTGACGACGATCCGGTGCAGCCAACTGGTCACCTTCGCGTCGGAGCGGAAATCCGCCGCGGTCCGATGAGCGGCCAGCAGCGCATCCTGCAACCCGTCGGCGGCGTCCTCGGGGCTCTGGCTGGTTCGGAGGGCGACCGACCACAGATAGTCGAGGTGGCGGTTGACGAGATCGGAGAACGCACCCGGGTCGCCGGCGACGTGAGCCCGCAACAACTGCTCATCGGTACGCAGGTCAACTGCGTCTTTCCCCCCGGCCATGCGCTGAGAGTAATGGAGAAGTCAACACACGACGCAGTGGTGAGGCGGTTGTCTACAGGGATGATCCCATTGTGGACACCCGGTTTGTCCGCGTCCTCACGCCTCCAGTCGCGCCCGGACCGCGGCCATCCGTTCGGCGAGTTCGCGTTCGTCGATCACCCCGCGGTCGAGCAGTGTGTGGGCGAGGGCGACGAGTTGATTCTCCGGATAGGGAAGGTCGGCATAGGTGGTCGCCGCCAACCGGTCCTCCTCGTCCCGGCGCTCCACGACCCCGGGTGCCGCGCAGCCGTTGTCGGCGGCGCGGTCGAGCGCATCGCAGAGACCGTCGAGGCTGGTCTTCCACGGTGGAACGAGATTGGCGACCCCGTACCTGGCGGCCATTCGGGGCCACACCTGGTCGCGTTCGACGACCTCGGCGAGGGACGGGTGGACATCTCCGGCTTCGGTCCGCGTCGACATCGTCACTCTCCTGCCGGGTGAACGGCGGGCCGCACCGTGGTGACCGCGTTGGTGGTGACTCCCGGCTTCGGCAGCGCGACCCCTATCAGACAGTCCCGCGTGATGATCTCGGCCAGCTGCTCTCGGGTCCAGTCCTCGGTTCCGGCCGGACGTTGCGGCATCACCATGAACCGGTGCTTCTGGTTGGAATCCTGGACCCGCACCGACACGTCGTCCGGCAGTTGGAGACCGAACTCCGACAACACCTGTCGCGGCCACCGAACCATCCGACGCCGGTAGTTCGGTGTGCGATACCACTCGGGTGAATTGCCGAGAATCGGTCGCGGATAACACGAACACAACGCACACACGATCACGTGATGAAGCGTCGGGGTGTCGGCGAGAATCGAGAACGCGGTGAAATCACTGGGCGTTCCGAAACCGGTGGGTTCCAGCCAGTCGACGCCGACCTCCTTGCTCGCGGTCATGGGTTCGGCGAGGGCCAACTCTCGGAAATCCGGTTCCACCCACGCCCGGGCGACCAGGGTCGCCGCCGGCGTCGGGCCTATCTGCTCGGCGAACTCGGTGAACCTTCGGTGTTCCTCCGCGGTGAAAAGTCCCTTCTCGATGCACAATTCGCGCAGAGCGATCTCGAGGACCTCGAAATCGGTGACCTCCTCGACCATCGGCGCGACCGTGCGCGCGTGGTCGTGGTCGTGATCGTGATCGTGGCCGTGCGCACCGGGGGCGTCGCTCATGGTTCCTGACTCTCCTCTCGACCGGCCGGCGCCAGCCACCTCTCCGGGATCTCGGTTCGCAGAGTGTCGTCGTCGGGGCCGGTGTATCCGTGCCAGAGTTCGCTCATCCGGAACTCCACGACGTAGAACCACTCGGGTTGCGCGTCGGACAGACCCCACGTCTCGTCCTCGGGTGCGGGGCTCTCGTAGGCGACGGCAGCGATCTCGCCGGTGGCACCCCGAACGTATTCCGGTGTGCGCGTGTAGAAGACGACCGGTAGTTCACGCACGAGGACACGACTCCCGAGGGTGAACCGTGCCTCGCCGGCCTTTCCGGCGTAGATCTGCGGATCGCCGACGCCGACCGCGTGGCGGTGGTGGGTGTTGCGGGGGACGTCGGATCCGTCGCCGGCACCACGGGGTTGCGCCTCGAGGGTCTTGCCGGCCAGTCCTCCGGCATATCGTTCCTGCACCTCGAGCATGCGTTCGGAGAGCTCACCCAGCGCGATGTGATGTTTCTCGACCAGGACCCTCGCCACCGCCAGGAGCCAGCGGCCGTAGTACGGGAGTCCGAGGTATTCCGCACGACCGACGTCGACGTTGCCGATGCGCCGACGCTCCTCCGACAGCCAGATCCCGCGCCACGCCAGCACTTCACACATGACATAGGTCATGTGCTCCCACAGCTCATATGCCTTTCCCTCGTAGAAGATCGGCGCATCGGGCTCTCCGCCGACATCGTGAACCGGCTTCAGGTAGGCGGTGATGCGCGCGTGATCGAGGAGATCGGGAGTCGGTGCGTCCGGGAGTTCCGGATAGGAAGATTTAAGGCGCGCAACAAGATCCAGCTGTCTTGCGCGCTCCTCTGCTGTACTCATCCGTCGCCTCCCGGGAGTAGCGGACCCGCGGCTTGAAGCAGAATGGTCCGAAATCTACTCCCCGAGCACGTCTTATGGAGGCGTTTTGGCAGAGTACGAGAATCGTGACGTCAGTTCAGCAGACGATCGTGCGCGGCGACGAAGAGTTCGACGCACACGTCGAGGACGTCTTCGAGGGGTTCGCGGGGAATGTCGGAATCCGACTGTCCCGCAACGTACCAATCGACCATCAACTGGGTGACCGCGCCGACGAGTCCGACCGAGGCCAGCCGCTGGCGGGCGGTGGGCGGACGACTCCCCCTCGCCAGCATCAGGATCAGCTCTGCCCAGCCGTGGATCGCACTCATCCGCACGCGCTCGATCTCCGGCGAGACGCCGACGACCTCGACCAGCATGACGCGGGCCCGCCGCTCGTCGTCGGTCAGTGCCGACATGAAGGCCCGGAGTGTGGCACGCGCGGCGTCGGAGATGAGTTCACCGGCAATCCCTGCTCCGGAAATTCTCTCCGGGGCAACCTCTTTCGGGTCTCCCCGGTCCTCGGTGTCGTCGGTTTCGGTCTCCAGGAACGGGCTCGCGGCGGCGAGAGTCGCGGTACGCGCGAAGTCGACACAGTCGTCGTAGACGGCGACGAGCAGATCGGCACGGTCGCTGAACGACTCGTAGAAGTAGCGCTGGGTCAGGCCGGCCTGGTCGCAGACACTCTTGACCGAGGCCTTGGCGTAGCCCTCGCTGCCGAAGACGTCGAGTCCGGCGCTGATCAACGCGTGGCGGCGGCGCGACTGACGTTCGGTCGGATCCGCTCCCCCATAGCGTCGGCCCCCGACGGGTGCGGCGGAGGGCCCCGCGGTGGCGGACGTGGACACGATCCGTCGTTCCTCTCGTCGTGACCCGCGAATGGCGGATCGGCTCTTTACAGCGCAGCTTCTGACACGATACCTTGTCAGAATCAAACTGACATGCTGACGTGTCAGATGGTGTTCTAGGGAGTACACGGTGTTGGAGTTCTTGCCGGAACCGATGCGCGAGCCGACCGTCCTCGCGATCCCGTTCTTCGTGACGATGCTCGCGATCGAGTGGTTCGCCGCGGCCAAGCTCGAGCACGATGCAGGCCACGACGACGGGGGCGGTCCTCGGCCGGGCGCATACGAGACACGCGATGCGCGCGCGAGCGTCCTCATGGGCCTCGTCTCCATCGGGACCAGCGCCTTCTGGAAACTCCTCGGGCTGATCGCCTACACCGCCCTGTTCACCTATGTCGCACCCTGGCATCTACCGATGAACCAGTGGTACTCGTGGGTCATCGCCTTCGTGGGTGTGGACTTCATCTACTACTGGGTGCATCGCGTGTCGCACCGTGTGCGCATCGTCTGGGCCACCCATTGACGGCGCTCATCGAAATTCCCCAGTGATGCTCATCTGAATTCCCCACCCGTGTGGGCTCCGCCAGAGTAGGCGGGCCTCCCGTGATGCTGATGGTCTCTGACCACTCACCAGCAACCTCGGGAGGCCCGCTTTCATGTTGACACGGGAGAACGATGTGGAAGTACATGCACTGCACAACCGGGGGTGGACGATCTCGGCGATCGCCCGCCACACCGGCCACGATAGAAAGACGATCCGGGCCTACCTCAACGGTGAGCGCACCCCGGGCCAGCGCAAGAGGCCGGCGGTTGATCCGTTCGACCCCTACCTCGACTATGTCCGGGCCCGACTCGACGAGGACCCGCATCTGTGGTCACGCACGTTGTGCGATGAACTCGAGGACCTCGGCTACACCCAGTCGTATCAGACCCTGACCCGCCAGATCCGGACTCGCGGTCTGCGACCGAAGTGTGCGGACTGCGCGCAGGTCACCGAACGGGCGAATGCGATCATCGAACACCCGCCGGGTGAAGAGACACAATGGGATTGGGTGGAGTTGCCGAATCCTCCAGCGCAGTGGGGTTGGGGTTCGACCGCATTCCTGCTGGTTGTCAGCAGTCACGTAATTCCCCAGGTTGATGGGGTTGTCCGTCACGTAATTCCTCACCTGGCCGTCACGTAATTCCCACCCTGGGGTGTGTCTACCGGGGTTCGAGCGCTGCGACAGGTTCGCTTCTTTCAGGGGTCTCCTACCCGGCCCTGGAAGGGGCCCGTGGTGGCAAGGAGAACGTGGACGATGACCGATTTGATGGAGTTGTTCCGGCATTGGCATAGCGGCCGGTCCCAGGTACAGATCTCGCAAGCGCTGGGGATCGACCGCAAAACGATCCGCAAATATCTGGCGCCGGCGATCGCAGCTGGCATGACCCCCGGTAACGGTGAGCGGTTCGATGAGCAGGTCTGGCGGGAACTGATCGCCGACTGGTTCCCCGAGGTAGTCGATCCATCGATGAGGGCGGTGACCCGCCCGGCGATCGCGGCCCATCACGACTGGATCAAGAAACAGTTGGAAGAGTCGGTCACGGTGGCCACGATCGCACAGCGCTTGCGCGATGACCACCGGGTCGGGGTGTCAGAGTCGTCGGTACGACGTTATGTGACAGCAGCATTCGCGCAGCAGGTCGCCGAGGACAAAGCGACGGTGCCTCGTGGTGTGGTTCCGCCAGGTGATGAAGCGCAGGTCGATTACGGCAGGCTCGGCATGTGGCACGATCCGGTGACCGACCGGCGGGTCACGGTCTGGGCGTTCGCGATGATCCTGGCGTGCTCACGGTTGCTGTTCGTCCAACCGGTCCTGAGAATGGATCAGTCCTCATGGTGCGCTTCGCATGTGGCAGCGTTCGACTATTTCGGTGGCACCCCGGCCCGGATCGTGTGTGACAACCTCAAGACCGGCGTAGATCGCCCTGATCTGTACGACCCAAAAATCAACCGCGCCTACGCCGAGTTCGCAGCGTTCTACGACGTGCTGATCGATCCGGCGCGGGCCCGTAAACCGAAGGACAAACCGCGGATCGAACGCCCGATGCCCTACATCCGCGACTCGTTCTGGAGAGGCCGCACCTTCGGTTCGCTGCCGCAGATGCAAGAGGCCGCAGTCCGCTGGTGCGCCGAGGTCTACGGCCAGCATGCGCACCGCGGTATCGACGGGATGACACCATCTGAGCTGTTCACTGAGGTCGAACGATCGTCTCTGAAACCGTTGCCCCCGAGACCCTTTGAACATGTTGTTTACCACGTGGGGAAGGTCGCCCCGGACTGTCATGTTAAGGCCGGCAAGGCCTTGTACTCGGTGCCGTGGCGGCTGATCGGGCAACGCGTTACGATCCGCACGTCCGGCGACATCGTCCAGATCTTCGATGGCGATGAGGTCGCAGCCACCCATGTCGTGCATCTGGCGGGTCGATCGACGAACTTCGAGCACTACCCACCGCACAAGGTCGCTCACACGTTGCAGACCGTGTCCTGGTGCCGGCACCAAGCCGACGAGATCGGACCCGCCGCAGCGGCCGTCGTTGCCGAGCTCTCTGAAGTCAACGCACTGCACCGGTTGCGCGCTATCCAGGGCATCGTCGGCTTGCGCAAGAATTACCCGGACGAACGGATCAACGCCGCCTGCCAGCGCGCTCGGCAGGTCGGTGATGTGCAGTACCGCACCATCAAAGGGATCTTGGTCGCCGGCACCGAAAACGAAGGGGCAGCTGCGCCGGCCGCTGCCGTGGTCCCGGCTCTGCTCCGCGGCCCGCAAGCCTTCGACACAGCCTCCGGCCAATAGATCACATCCGCATTGCCTCTGATACACAGCATCTTTCACGATCCTTCACCTAAGGAACTACTGCTATGACCCTTCATGATCCCAGCCTGCGAGCCGCACTGAAAACCCTGAAGCTCGGTGGCATGCTCGACACCCTCGACGCTCGCCTGGCGCAAACCCGCGACGGGCAACTCGGCCACCTGGAGTTTCTGCAGGTGCTCTGCGAAGACGAAATCTCCCGCCGCGAACACGCCGCCCTGGCCCGGCGCGTGCGGCGAGCCCGATTCGAGCAGCAAGCGACCTTCGAGGATTTCGACTTCACCGCGAACCCGAAACTGCCCGCCGCGATGCTCCGCGACCTCGCCGCCCTGCGCTGGCTCGATGCCGGTGAATCGGTGATCCTCTACGGGCCGGTCGGGGTCGGCAAAACCCATGTGGCACAGGCACTCGGCCACCACGTCGCCCGACGAAGCGCAGACGTACGGTTCGTCAAATGCGCACGGATGCTCGCCGACCTCGCCGGCGGGCACGCCGATCGCACCATCGGCCAACGCATGCGCGAGTACACCCGCCCGGCGGTGCTGATCATCGACGACTTCGCGATGCGTGAGCACACCACCACCGGATCCGATGATCTCTACGATCTGGTCTCCGACCGGGCAATCGCCGGCAAACCGCTGATCCTGACCAGCAACCGCGCACCCAAAGACTGGTACCCCCTGTTTCCCAACCCGGTGGTCGCTGAATCACTGCTCGATCGGCTCATCAACACCAGCCACCAGATCCTTATGGACGGCCCGTCCTACCGCCCCCGCAAACGACCCGGACCGCCCGCCAAGAAGACCACCTGACCCCGACCGACCTGCTCAGCTACGCTGGCCCCAGCACGCTCGAGCATGGGGAATTACCTGACGGAGACCCCTGAGGAATTACGTGACCGTCGACAGCTGGTCGGGTCACTGTCGCATTCGGGGCGGTGGCGTGGCTATCTGGCACCGGATATGACCCGCCCGCAGGTGATCGCCGGTATCGACCGCATCACCCGCCGCTTGGGTGGGGTCACCAAGTCGTGGCGGTTCGACCGGATGGCCACGGTGTGTCACCCGGCAACCGGCGCGTTGACCGCCGAGTTCGCCGGCGTCGCCAAGCATTACGGCGTCTCGGTGGCCGTGTGCCCACCCCGGCGCGGGAACCGCAAGGGTGTGGTGGAGAAGTCCAATCACATTGCCGCGCAACGCTGGTGGCGCACACTTCCTGACGAGCTGACCGTCGAGCAAGCCCAGACCAGTTGCGACACGTTCTGCCGGACCCGCTCGGATGTTCGGGTGCGCCGAACCAAAGATGGGCGCTCGAACGTGGCCACCATCGCCAAACGCGAACCCCTGAGCGCCCCGCCAGCAGCTCCGTACCCGACGACGGTCACCGAGGTGCGGAAAGTGTCTCGCCAGGCGCTGGTGGCATGGAAGGGCAACCAGTACTCGGTGCCCCCGGAGTTGGCGATGAGCGACGTGCACGTCAGTGAGCGTCTCGGTGACGGGCATATCGACATCGCCACCGACTCGGGCATCGTGATCGCCCGCCACCGCCTGGCCACTGCCGGCTCGGGAGCCCAAGTGCGTGACCACGGCCATGTCGTCGCCTTGGACACCCTGGCCCAGGCCGGCGCCTCATCGAGTCGCCGACCGCATCGCCGCAAGGAACGCATCCCACCCGGCCAGACCGCCCGACAAGCTGCAGAAGCGCTGCGCCGCGCAACCGCCCACCCCGCCACACCGACCGAGGCGTCGGTGATCGATCTGAGCGTGTACGAACGCGCCGCACAGAACAGGACCCAACTCCCATGACCAACAAGACCGACGAAACCACCACCACCTCCAATCCGAACAGTGATGCACCGCAGTCACAATCGGCGGTCTCGGTGTATCAGCAGCTACGTGGGCATCTCGCCGCACTCAAACTCGACTCCGCCGCGCAAGCCCTACCGCAGGTGCTGCAGACCGCCGCCGAGCAGGAGTGGACGATGACCTACACCCTCGAGCACCTCCTCGGCATCGAGGTCGATGCCACCGAGGCCCGCCGCCTGGCCGGGCGGCTGCGGTTCGCCTGCCTGCCCACCCCCGCCACCCTGGACGGGTTTGACTACGACGCCGCCCCCGGAGTCGACCGAGCATTGATCCGCGAACTGGGCACTTGCGCCTACCTCGAATCGGCCACCAACGTGCTGCTCATCGGACCGCCCGGCACCGGCAAAACCCACCTCGCCGTCGGGCTGGCGCATGCCGCGGTGCACGCCGGCTACCGCACGTATGTGACCACCGCCGCGGATCTGGCCGCCCGCTGCCACAAAGCCGCCATCGAGGGCCGCTGGGCCACCTGCATGCGATTCTTCGCCGGTCCCACCCTGCTGGTGATCGACGAACTCGGATACCTGCCGCTACCGGCCGAAGCCGCGTCAGCGCTGTTTCAAGTTGTGGCACAACGATATTTGAAGACAAGCATCGTGATCACCACCAACCGGTCAGTCGCCGAATGGGGTGAAGTCCTCGGCGACACCACCGTCGCCGCCGCCATGCTCGACCGACTGCTACACCGCTCCGTCGTGCTCAAACTCGACGGCGATTCCTACCGGCTACGCGACCACCACGCCCGCACCCAAAACCAGCGCACCGCCACCGCACCAACCCGACGGACGCTACAGTAGGAGCCGCCCACGGGTGGGGAATTTCAGTGAGCACACCTGGGGAAGTTTCTTGAGCCCCGTCACCATCAGGCCCATCACTCCAGCGAGTACTTCAACTTCGCGACGGCGCTTCGTCAGAAGTGGAACATCAGCGCGGCGATCGTGATGTGGCTGCCGCTCCCACTGCTCGGCGTGCCACCGGCCCTGGTGTTCTTCGCGTACTCGCTGAACCTCATCTACCAGTTCTGGATCCACACCGAGCACATCGACAGGATGTGGGCGCCGTTCGAGTACGTGTTCAACACCCCGTCGCATCACCGGGTGCATCACGGACGGGATCCCGAGTACCTCGACCGCAACTACGGCGGCGTCTTCATCATCTGGGACCGGATGTTCGGGTCCTTCACGCCGGAGGTACGCCGCCCGCGCTACGGACTCACCAAACCGGTGGACACCTACAACATCTGGACGCTCGAGACGCACGAGTATGCCTCGATCGCCCGCGATGTGAAGTCGACGACGAGCTGGCGTGCCCGCGTCGGCTACATCTTCGGCCCGCCCGGGTGGGCGCCGAGCATCAGCGGACACGATCCCGAACCGGCGGTGTCGGAGCGCCCGACCTGACCACGTCTCACTGCTGCCGAGGGCGATGACATCAGCATGCGCGGACGGACCGACCGGCGGCGGGCCAGGGCTCGCTGCGGATCATCCTCAAGCCGAGAATCAACGTGAAATGGGTCGACATCAACGCAGGTGATCGGGGCGTTTGCTGAGGTTCCCCAGACGGACTGGTCGCGGCGTTCGGCGCCGTGGCCGCCGGCGGAGAGGGTCTGGGTCTCTGTCGCTCACAGGCATTTCAGGTCTGTTCCGCGAATCGTTCGGCATCGCGGACCTTTCCAGAGACGATGATGGTGTCACCGGGGGAGAGAATGGTGTCGGCGGTGGCGTAGGTGAATCCTTCGCCGGGGCGTTTGATTGCGACCACGGTGACACCGAACTTCGAACGGATGGTGGTTTCGGCGAGCGGGCGGCCGAGAGTGAAGGATGGCGGGGAGGTTTTCACCATCGCGAACTCGTCGTCGAATTCGATGTAGTCGATCATGCGACCACGGACAACGTGGGCGACCCTTTTACCCATGTCGTGTTCGGGCCGCACCACATGGTGGACCCCGATCTGGGTGAGGATCTTGGCGTGGGAGTGGCTGATCGCTTTGGCCCAGATGTTGGGGACGTTCAGATTGATCAGTGCGGAAGCGGTGAGCAGGCTCGCTTCGAGGTCGGAGCCGATCCCGACGACGGCGCGGTCGTATTCGTCGACGGAGAGTTGCCGTAACGATTCCTCGTCGGTGGTGTCGACCACGGCGGCGTGGGTGAGGCGGTGTGCGAGCTTTTGCACCACCGACTCGCTGGCGTCGAGGCCGAGTACCTCAGTGCCTTGGTTCATCAGTTCGAGGGCCAGCGACTTGCCGAAGCGTCCGAGTCCGAGTACGACCACGACGTCGGAGGGTGTTTGCCTAGCCAATGAAGGGCCTTTCTGTGGGTAGTTCGTAGCGCCGACTTCGCTGGCGCGCTGCGAGAGCACTTACGAGGGTGATGGGTCCGATGCGGCCGAGATACATCAGCACGATCAGCAACAGTTGTCCCCAGTGCGGAAGTGCGGCGGTGATCCCGGTCGACAGTCCGACGGTCGCGAAGGCCGAAGTGACCTCGAACAGTAAGGCGTTGAGGTCGAAGGTGGTACCGGCAAGAAGCAGCACGGTCGGTACGACCACGAGGGCGATGCCGATGGCTGCGACCGTGAGGGCCTGACGCTGAAGGCGCGGATCGATACGTCGGTCGAACACCGTTACTGATTTCTCTCCTCGGACTTCGGCGATGATGACGACGAGCAGCACCGCGAAGGTGGTCACCTTGATTCCGCCTGCGGTGCCGCCACTGCCGCCGCCGATGAACATCAGCACATCTGTGATCAACAGGGTCGCGTCGTCCATCTGCGCATAGTCCACGCTGTTGAAACCGGCAGTGCGTGGCATCACTCCCTGGAAAGCAGCGATGAGCAACTTCGAACCGAGGCCGTGGTGCTGCAAGGTGCCGAACCACTCCAATGCCAGCACCGATCCGAAGCCGGCCGCCAGTAGGATCGCGGTCATCACGATGGTCAGGCGGGTGTGCAGGCTCCACCTGCGTGAGTCGTAGCTTGAGCGGTTCTTGCGGACTCGGCGTCCGATCTCGAACAGGACGGGGAATCCCAATCCGCCGGCGATGACCGCGATCATCAGCGGCAGACAGATCCACGGGTCCTCAGCGAAACCGATCATGTTGTCGCTGTACAGAGCGAACCCGGCGTTGTTGAACGCTGAGATCGAGTGGAACACACCAAGCCACAGTGCGCGTAGAGGGGTTTGGTCGTAGCCGAGGGCGAACCGGGCCGTCAGCGCCGCAGCGATGACCGCCTCGAACAAGAGGCTGACCCGTACCACCCCGATGACCACGGAGCGAACGTCGCCCAGCCCCGATGCGCGAACCTCGGCGGCGGTGTTGAGTCTGGCTTTGAGGCCGATCCGGTTCGCCAGTAACAACCCGACCAAGGAGGCCATCGTCATGATTCCCAGACCGCCGATTTGGATCAGCGCGAGGATCACGCCTTGCCCGAACCCGGACCAGTACACCGGTGTGTCGGTGACGATGAGTCCTGTCAGGCACGTCGCCGATGTAGAGGTGAACAACGCGTCTACCAGGCTCGCACCTGCTCCGGTATCCGTGGCGACAGGCAGCATCAACAGCATCGTCCCCGCCGCGATGGCGGCCGCGAATCCCAACGCAACCACGCGAGTCGGGGTCAACACTGCGCGAGCCGCGGTACGCCGAACAATCACCCAGGGGCGTACACGGAAAAGGGCAGTCACGACCGCTCACAGTAGACCTTCCCGCAGTACACCGTCACGAGATGTCGCGAGCTCCTGGATGCTGGTCGGCCGCGAACGAGTCGGTCAGCCCGCCATCGTGACGCGGCTGATCTCGGCCTGATAGCCGCCGGCCGCACTGGGAAGGGTGGTGATCCAGACCATCACGTAGCGGCTGGCCTGCGGAGACGCGATCTCGATCGTCGTCGGGTTCTGGGCGACGCGCCCCGCGGCGACCGGCGTGGTCCGGGCGAATGCGGGCTTCGCGTTCGGCGAGGTGCGGACCTCCACGTCGAAACCCGGGGTCGGGGACTCGATGGTCACCGACTTCACGGCCCGGTCACTGCCGAGGTCGAACATCAGGCCCAGGCCCTGCTTCAGACCGCCGAAGTCGGGTCGCCCCCGATAGTTGTCGGTCTCCCATGGCGGCGCGGCGCCGGTGATGACGTTGCCGACGTTGGCCGAGTTGTCCGGCGGCTGTGACGAGAAGTCGGTCACGGACACCGACTGCAACGGGATGTCCTGGGCGGGCGGGGCCTCGGTGGGCGCCTTTGCGCCCGGCGTCTGCTCACCCGGCGTCGCCGGCTCCGTCGTGGTCAGGATCGAATCGATGTCGCTCGAGCCGTCACCACTTCCGAAGACGTTGGTGGCCCCCACGATCAGCGCGATGACCACGAAGATCGCGAGGAGTCCCGCACCGACGAGCAGCGCGAGGTTCTTTCTCCCCGGCTTGTGCTCGGTGCCGCCGACACGTGAGGTGACCGTGACCGGCGGCGGGGCGTCGGCATCGGTGATCGCGGGGAGCATGTCGGTGTTGAGGTCTACGACGGTGGCCTGGTCGAGGACGTGCTGGACCGTCGCAGCCGTCCGGATCCCGCGGGTTCCGTCGAGCGCGCGCGCCGCGACCGCCGAGATCTCGAACGGGATGTCGGGCTTGGCCGCCCGCGGTTCCAGCGGCTGACCGTTCTCGCCCGGCGCGGCCACCGGGATACCGCCGATCGGTTCGGTGACGTCGTCGGTGGTGACCAGACGTGACCCGTTGTCGGGATCGAGTGTCCACCGGTTCAGCAGCAGTGCGTAGAGCACCGCACCTAGGCCGCGGACGTCGGAGGCCTTGTCGTCCCCGGCGAGCGTGCCCGGGAAAGCGAGAACCGCGTTGCCGTCGTGGCTGATACGGATGCGATCGGGGTGGTCGATCGACAGCGCACCCCCGGAACGATGAGCGATCTCGGCGGCGGCCGCCAGCGAACGCACGGCTCGCGCCGCGCCGATCGGCGACGGTTGCGTCCGGGCGACGTCGGCCAGCGACGATCCGGGCACCCACTCGGCGACGACGATCCCGCCGGAGGATCCGCGCACCACGTCGAGGACTCGCGCCACCCCGTCGGAGGTGATCTGTCCGAGCCGGAGGGTGCGTGAGAGGACGGCCTGAGGTCCCTGGTCGGTCGTCTTGACGGCCTGGCCGCGCTCGAGCGGTGGTGCGAGTTGGTCGGCGTCGACGAAGGTCAACGCGACCTCTCGGTCGAGGTTGATGTCCTGGGCGCGCCAGAACTGCAGGCCGCGGGTGCCGCCGTGCTGTTCGAGCAGGCGGTAGCGTCCGCCGGCGACCGCGGCGCCCGGGATGAGTCGTGGACCGCGCGGACGGGCGGAACCGCCCGGTGCGGCGGCAGCGGCCGCGTCGGGAGTCTGGGCGTCGGGAGACTTGGCGTGAGTGGGCGCGTGCGGAGCCTGCCGTTCGCCGGGGCCGGATTCGACGGGCGACCCGGTGGTCACACTCGTATCGATCTCGCTGTCACTCACGCGACGGACTCCTTTCCTCCGGTATCTGATGTCGCGCGGAACCGGTGCACGCTCTGGGATGGGATGCACACCCCGGCCCGCGCCGATCGCGCCACCGGAATGTACGGAGTACGACTGCCACGTCGCGGTACCCCTGTCGAAGCGGCGTAGCACCTGTACCTGACCAGAGTACGGGAGCGATTCGTCTCCGGAGACGCGCGGAAACTGAACTGTGATCGCCGGGGACTGTTCACGTTCGGGCTCCGCCGGCGGTGCGAGCGCCGGAATGAACCGACCGAGGAGACGGCGTACCGCGTTGCTGATGGCGACCACGTCGGGCACCCGCGCGGCGGCGAGGCCGGCGTAGGTGACCGTCAGCACCACACCTGCGGTCAGGATGAGGTACAGGACCGAGCCGACCTTGCCGAACCAGCCGATCATGTGGTCGAGACCGGAGATCCTCGCGATCGCCCAGACCGCCGCCGAGACGCTCAGTGAGACCGCGATGGTGACCAGCGTGGTGCGGGCGACGTTCGACAGCCGCGCGCCGTGCAGACGGCTGCGCAGCAGGAAATGTCCGACGACCGCGCCGACGAGGTAGCCGAGACCGTTGGAGAGGGCCAGCCACCGCACGACGTTCGACGGGTCGTCGAACAGGACGGGACCCAGGTACGACGACGTCACCTTGACGACCGTGATGCCCAGGGCGATGAACGTCGGGGTCCAGGCGTCCTCGCGGGCATAGAACACGCGCAGCTGGACGAGCGTCATCGAGTACGGGATCAGCGTGAACGCGCCCCAGGCGAGCACCGAACCCAGCTGGGCGGCGTCGGAGGCGTCGAACCGACCGAAGTTGAACACGGCGATCGCGATCGCCGGCCCGAAGAAGGTCATGAACGACACGACGGGCACCAGCGCGACCATCGTCAGCCTGGTGGCCAGCGACAGGTCGTCGACCACGGCCTTCGTGTCGTCGGCGGCCGCGTTGCGCGACAGTCGCGGCATGATCGCGGTCAGGATGGTCACGCCGAGAACGCCGTAGGGCAGCTGCAGCAACTGCCAGTGGGTGAAGTAGATGCTGACGCCCGAGGCCTGCGCGGAGGCGGCGATCCGGTAGGTCGCGATCAAACCGACCTGCAGCAGCGCGACGTAGGCGACGATCGCCACGGCCATGTTGCCGAACTGGCGCAGACGCGCGTCGATGCCCCACTCCAGTCGCAGGTGCACCCCCGCCTTGCGCAGGAACGGCACCAGGATCATCGCCTGGAGTACGACGCCGAGGGTGCAGCCGATGCCGAGGACGAGCAGCTGCGGATCGCTCATCCGGACCGGGTTGAGCGTGATCTCCCCCGGTACGAGGGCGTACAGGACGAGCGTCGTGATCTGGACGACGTTGTTCAGCACCGGCGCCCACGCACCGGGTTTGAACAGGCCGCGCAGGTTGAGGATCGCGATGAACAGAGCCGAGAGACCGTAGAACAGGATCTCCGGTAACAGCAGGTACGCGAGATGTGTGGACAGATCCCGGTTGACCTGCCCGTCACCGAGGTTGAGGTAGGTCAGCAGCGGCGCGGCGATGACCGCGAGCACGGTCGCGGTTCCGAGGACGACGACCGTGATCGTGAAGATCCGGTTGATGAACCCCTGGCCCCCGTCGGGATCCTCGGCCTCGGCGCGGGCGAGCAGCGGGATGACGATGGCCGTCAGCACCGCGCCCAGCACGACCTCGGCGATCATGTTCGGCAGCACGTCGGCGGCCTGGAACGCCGAGGCGATGCCCGATCCCAGCATGGCCAGGATCAGCACGGTCCGCAGGAAGCCGCTGATGCGACTGAAGAGGGTGGCGATCGCGATCGAGCCACTTGTCCGCAGGATGCTCGAGTCGGAGTCACGTGCCAGACCGGTCGACGACGCCCCGTCGTCGCCGGCGGTCACCTTCTTCGACGAGCCGGTGTGGACAGCGTCCGTCTCACCACTGTGTCGTTCGCGGTATCCGGCGGCATCGAGCCGACCGGGACGAGCCGCCGGCGGGGCGTCGACGCGGACACCACCGGGTACGGGGCCAGGGACGTGCCGGGCACCGGGGTGGTGCGGTGGCGGCGCCGGTCGGCCGGGACGGGGCGGCGGCGGTACGGGCCCGGAGCCGGGCGGAATCCGGCGGGGAGCGGCGCGTTCCGGACGCTGGGGAGGCACCGCACCGGGTGTCCCCGGCCGCGGTTCGCGCGGCTCATCGTTCCAGTTCACGTACTGTTTCGCCGTCCTCGGGTTGTGCTCGATCAGGGGTCGTGCGGGTGGTCTTCCGGCTCCTCGCCGGGCGGCCGACCCTCGCCTTGCAGGGTACGGCGTCGCTCCTGATACCCGCTTCCCGCCAGCATTCGCTCGAGTTCGTCGGGTTCGGGACGGTCGGCGTCGGCGGGGTCGGGCTGACCGCGGAATCGGTGCCACAACCTGCGGGCGGTCAGCAGCACGAGCGCCACGCCCGCGACGATCGTGATGTAGAACAACGGCTTGCCGTAGGCGTTGGTGTGCACCTGGAGGGTGATCGGCTGGCCGAGTGGCACCCCGGTCACCGTGGCCAGTCGGATGTCGATGGTGATCGCCTCGGACGTCTCACCACGTGTGGGGAGCTGGATCTGGCGTGTTCCGCGGGCCGGGATCTCGATCACCCCGAGATCGCCGATCTCCACACCTTCGGGTGCCGACGTGGTCAGGCGGGCACGGACCGGCAGGGCGAGGTCGTTGCGGACGGCCAGCAGAACGGGGCTGCGTTCGGAGGCCAGCGTGTAGCGGCCGCCGGGGTCGAGGATCGTCACCGACTGACCGAGCCGGTGCAGGGTCGACGCGACAGCGTCGACGCGCTCCTCCTGGAGCCGGCGCAGATGCGTGTAGACGGCGGATCCCTCGGCGTCGGGGGACCTGATGGCGCGCAACTGGTCCTCACGCAGGGGCGACATGTACCGCTCCGGGGTCGCCGCGACATCGGCCGACCGGACCAGCGCGCCCTCGAACTGCCAGCTGTCCTCGACGTTGCGCCGGATGGCGGCGGTGGCCTGCGTGGTGAGCACGGATCCGAGGCGGCCCACCGGTCCCACACCCGGCGGGTTCGTCAGGCGGCCGGTGGCGGTCGTGGCGCCGAGTTCCTGGACGAGGGTCGGCAACGGTGTCGGGGTCGCGGCACCCGACTCGAGCAGCAGGCGGGCGGTCGCGAACAACGCATCCGAATCGGCGACCGTCGGGGACCAGTAGGTCGGCGGGACGAGGAACGCTGATCGGCCCACCACCGGATTGCGGGGCGTGGAACCGTCCTCTCCCGAATCCGGTTCCGGCGCCGCGATCGCCGGATAGGCCAGTGCGGCGAGAGCACTCTGGCGCCGGCTACCGACCGATTCGTCGGTGAGGTCCACCTGCTGTGAATCAGGTGTGAGGGCCGGCGTGCGCGGCGCGGTGCCGATCGCGGCGAGCGAGGCCGTGATCGGTGCGTCGAAGGTCTGAGCGGTGAGGCGTCCGACGCGGTACCGACCGGTGTCGTCGCGGCGGCCGGTCGGGACGACGGAGTTCGACGCCAAGGCGGTCGACGTCATCCCGGCCTGCGCGAGGGCGTCGGCACCGGCGTCGTCGATCGCGCCGAGAGCGGGCACCGACAGTCCACGCACGCTCCGGACGTCCAGGATCACGTCGACGATGTCGGCGGGACCACGCAGTGCGGCCTCGGTGAGTCCCGGGATGCCGATCCGGCTGAGCGAGGTGAGATCGGCCTGGGCGAACGGCAGGGCCACCACGCACATCCGGCTCGCGGTCCAGCGCAACGCATCGAGCCAGCGTTGAGCGACGTCGGAACCGTTGCCCGGGCGGGTGGCCGAGGTCGGGTCGGCGGGGTTGGTCGACACCTCGTAGCCCAGGGACATGGCGCGGACGGTCACCAGGAGGTCGGGGTCGATGGCCAGGCACATGCTGTCGGCGAGCTTCTCCGAACCGGGCATCGCAGCGGGCGTCGGTTCCGACGAATCCGCGGCGGCGGGCTCGGACGAGGGCGGGCCGGACTCCTCCCGCGGTGGTTCCCCGACCACCTTCTGGAGTGCCGTGAGCAGCTCGTTCAGTCGCCCACCGGTGTCGAGGGAGCGGGCCATGTCCTCGTTGATGAGACGGACGGGTTCGGTGTTGCCGCCGAGGACTCCGGGGGCGAGCTGTGGCGGTGCGGCCAACGGCCAGAGCAGGGTCATCCGGGCCGGTCTGGCGAGGTCGGCGGAGATGGAACCGTCGGGTCCCAGGCCGGGGACGGCCGGCGATCCCGTGTCGTCGGTCGTCGGGTCGACGTAGTCGCGGGCGCGGATCTCGTCGGGCGGCAACGAGAGGACCGGCAGCAGCATCCGCGATCCTGCGACCTGCGCCGCGTTGCCGTAGTCGGGGGTGCCGTTCACGTTGACCTGCATCGGGTAGACCCCGGTCTCGGAGATCCCGAGTCCCCGGCCGTCCGGCCCGGAGCCCGCGGACAGCGCCATGGACATCCGGAAGCCGACGCTCTCCCCCGGTGCGAGGGACTCGCTGAGCGCCTCGAACGGGCCCGCGACGGCGACCGCGGGGTCGTCATCGGCGAGCTCGGTGCGCAGTCCCGACGCAGCGGCGACCGCATCACCGCGCTCGAGTCGGATGGACAGGTTGCTGATCGAGCGGTCGCCGATGTTGTCGACGCGACCACTCACCGTCACCACCGGAAGGCTGGTGGTGGTGATGATCGACGGGGTCATCGAGTCGATGACGATGCGCGCGAACCGCGGCGTCGACTGCTGTGCGGCGCCGGCCGACCCGGTGGCATTCGTCTCGGGCACGGCGGAAGCCGGTGCTGCGATGCCCGGCAGGGACAGCAGTGCGACGATCCCCAGCACTGCTGCCAACGCGGTCACGATCTGCACCCGCCGGGGTCGGAGGATCCCGCCGCGACCATCGTGACGTCGCTCGGGTCTGCGGCGAGAGAGTCGGGGGAACGGACCGGACCGGGCAGGCAACTGACGCGGGTCAGCCATCGCCGGCCGCGGGCCGTCGGGGACGGCGTCGGCGCCGGCGGGGACGAGCCGCGGGCGGGGGCTCGTTGCGGCGCTGATTGCGCGCTGCGGCGGCTTTCTCATAGGCGTTGGGTTCGGTGCGAATGCTGTCGGCCTCGGACTGGGCGAGCCGGGTCGGGTCGGCGGCGAGATCGGCGATCACACCGCGGGCCATCCGGGCGAGTCGCCGCTCGTCAGAGTACGTGAGGCGACGCGGCAACTCGTGCAACGGCACCCACGCCACCTCGCTGACCTCGTAGTCGGCGTCGGACAATTCACCACCGACACAACGCAGCAGGTAGTGGTGCACGGTCTTGTGGATGCGACGGCCCTCGCTCACGAACCAGTAGTCGATCTTGCCGAGCGGTGCGACGACCGTGCCCTGGATCCCGGTCTCCTCCTCGACCTCCCGGATGGCGGTCTGCTCGGCGGTCTCGCCCGTCTCGATGTGCCCCTTGGGCAGTGACCACATCATCCGGCCGCGACGATCCACCCGCCCGATCAGTGCGGCGGACAACTCGTCGATGGGCAGCCCGAGATCGGAGATGACGAGTCCGCCGGCCGAGGTCTCCCGTACGGTCCGCAGCTTGTCGGTGTTCGTGCGATCGGCGGTCCGGTCGGCGGTGCGATCGGCCCGCGCGGAGCGGCGTCGACCCTTGCCGTTCTTTCCGGTCGCCTGCGTCAGGCCCTTGGTGGTGATGGTCGCCGTGACCGTGGCCATGTCCGAGGGCTTGGGTGGCGTCACCCGGGGACGTGCGCGGTCGGGGTCGACGGGCAGCTTCTCCACCGACTCGGCCTCGACGGGGTCGGGGCATGCGGGATCGGCGGTCCGGGCGCGCACGAGATCGTTCGGCGTGGGCCGGCCGGTCGTCGGCGCCGGTGGCGTGGCCGGATTGTGCTGTTTGTGGGTGCCGGGTTTGTGGCCGTTCGGTGTCGGCCCGCTCTGCTTGGAACCGGACTGCTTGTGTCCGGCGGCAGCGTGACCACCGCTGTTGTGCGCAGTCGCGGTTCCGCGACCCTCGCCCTTGCGCCGTCCTCGACGGCGCCGGCCACGGCGGGTACGACGTCCCTGGCCGGATTGGTTCTGACCTGCCTGTCCGGTGCCGTCCCCACGCGAACCCGACGAGACGTCGCTGACGTCTGAAGGGTTGGTCGAGGAATCGGTGGACACTCCACGATGCTAGCGGCATGTCACCTGCAGTTTGCCCGGACGCCTCGTAGTGCGAGAAGGATGTGGACGCCCGGCCACGGAACCCACGGACACGGTGTACGACGGATATCGACAGGTGACCACGACCCGGCCGTGGGCCGGTCTCCTCCACGGCGTCGATGCCGCGGGTGACGACGGTAGGGTGGCAAGCCGTGAATGACTCTTCTCCGTCGGATGTACGGCCGACGGTGTCGGATCCGGACCGCAAGGTGCGGCTGATGGCCGCGGCGGCGATAGCCCTCCGGGAGCTCGACGACGTCCTGGCTCCTCTCGGTGAGCTGTTCGCGTCGGCGGGTCACGAGTTGTACCTGGTCGGCGGCTCGGTGCGCGACGCCGTGCTGGGCCGCCTCGGCAACGATCTGGACTTCACCACCGACGCGCGTCCCGAACAGGTGTCCCGTCTCCTCAAGGGGTGGGCGGACGCGTTCTGGGATGTCGGGATCGAGTTCGGCACGGTCGGCGTCCGCAAGGGCGACCACCAGATCGAGATCACCACATTCCGCGCCGACACGTACGACCAGGTCAGCCGCAATCCGGAGGTCACCTTCGGCGAGACCCTCGAAGACGATCTCGTCCGCCGCGACTTCACCGTCAACGCGATGGCCGTGCGTATCGGTGCCCGGGGCGCCGAGGACTTCTGCGATCCGCTCGACGGGATGACCGCGTTGCTGGCCGGTGTCATCGACACTCCGGCGACACCGGAGCAGTCCTTCGGCGACGATCCGCTGCGGATGCTGCGTGCCGTCCGCTTCATCTCCCAGCTCGGATTCCGGCTCGCGCCGCGCGTGTGGCAGGCCATCACCGAGATGAACGGAGAGATCGACCGCATCACCGCCGAACGTATCCGCGCCGAGCTGGACAAGCTCATCTGCGGTGAGTTCCCGATCGACGCGATCGACGCGATGGTCGAGACGGGCCTGGCGGAGCGGGTGATGCCGGAGATCCCCGGGATGAAGCTCACCATCGACGAGCACCACCAGCACAAGGACGTCTACCAGCATTCGCTGACCGTCCTGAAGCAGGCGATCGACCTCGAGGAGGGCGATCCCGACCTGATCCTGCGCTGGGCGGCACTTCTCCACGACATCGGCAAACCCGCGACTCGACGCCACGAACCCGGCGGCGGGGTGAGCTTCCATCACCACGAGGTGGTCGGAGCCAAGATGGTGCGCAAGCGGATGAGAGCGCTGAAGTATCCCAAGGCTGTCGTCGCCGACGTCGCGGACCTGGTGTTCCTGCACCTGCGGTTCCACGGATACGGCGACGGTGCCTGGACCGATTCCGCGGTGCGGCGCTATGTCAACGACGCCGGTCCCCTGCTCGACCGGCTCAACAAGCTGGTGCGAGCCGACTGCACCACGCGGAACAAGCGCCGCGCCCGCCGGCTGCAGCAGAACTACGACAACCTCGAACAGCGGATCGCAGCGCTCAAGGCGGCGGAGGATCTCGAGAAGGTTCGTCCCGACCTCGACGGCAACGCGATCATGGAGATGCTGGGCGTGCCGCCCGGCCCGATCGTCGGCCAGGCCTGGCGGCATCTGAAGGAACTCCGCCTCGATCGGGGGCCGCTGAGCCACGAGGAGGCCGAGCAGGCTCTACGGGAGTGGTGGGCGTCGCGCGGAGAGAAGTAGGCGCGGGGAGAAGTAGGCGCGGAGAGAAGTAGGCGCGGACAGAAGTTGGGCGCGGCGAGAAGTGGGTGTCAGCTCCCGGAGTGATGCTGCGCCGCCGGCGTGAACACCTCGACCGCGTGCGGGACCGCCTCGAACACGGCGGGCAGTTCCCCGACGAGATCGCCGTCGACGGACACCAGTGCGGGTGGATCGCAGTACAGCTCGACCTCTGAGCCGCGCATCGTCTGGACCAGGGGGTGATCGACGTGCTTGCCGGTGAACACCTTCGGGAAGACGCCGGCGAGCGTCGGTCGGGCCAGGCGCGGCGGGTTCTTGGCAAGCGTGACGTCGAGCAGTCCGTCGGACACCGATGCCGTCGGGGTGATCCGCATCCCGCCGCCGTACGACGTGGTGTTCCCGATGGCGGCGAAGATGAGGTCGGCCTCGACGGTCTCGTCGTCGACACGGACCTGATAGTGCCGTGACCGCAGGGCGATGAGTTCGAGCAGCGCGGCGATCGTGTAGCGCGCCTGTCCGCGGGGCCAGCGCATGTCGATGGCGCGTGCGGTCACCGCCGCGTCGAAACCGGTGGCGGCGACCGTGGCGAACAGCGCGGTCCGGCCGTCGGGGAAGCTGACGCGGCCCAGGTCGACGGGCTGCCGGTGGCCGCCGAGAATCACCTTGACGGCCTCGGCGGTGTCGAGCGGGATGCCGAGATTGCGGGCGAAGTCGTTGCCGCTGCCGGCGGGGATGACGGCAAGGGGTTTGCCCGAGCCGATGCTGGCCTCCACCGCGAGCCGGATCGTGCCGTCCCCGCCCGCGACGGCCAGGACGTCGGTGTCACCCCGGGCGGCCTTTCCGGCGAGGTCGGCGGCGTCGGCCATGTCCTCACCGACGATGACCTCGACCTCGATCTCCTGAGCCCTAAGAAGGTCGGCGGCGTGATGGGCCACGCGCATGCCGGTTCCGTGCCGCGCGTATGGGCTGGCCACGATCGTGGCGTGTTCGATGGTCATCTGGTCGGCCCCCCGCCGATTGAGTGATCCGTTACAGTGTTACACATCATGTCAATCCGTAACGAGGAGATCGGGGATCTCGTTCTGGACGCGGCCAGGGTCTGCCTGCTGCGTAATGGCGGTCGCAAGGTGACCGTCTCCGAGGTCGCCCGCCGAGCAGGGGTGAGTCGTCCCACTGTCTACCGGCGCTGGTCCGACATCACCGAGATCATCCGTGATCTGCTCACCCGCGAGGTTCTCACCATCGTCGACGACGTGGTCGGCGAGCGCGGTGAGCCCGAGGACCTCGACGCACTGGCCGACCAGGTGGTGACGGTGGTCGGGGCGTTGCGCGACAGCGAGCTCATCTCGTCGCTGTGGCGTGAACAGCGCGACTTCATGGCGCCCTATGTGTTCGAACGTCTCGGCACCAGTCAGCAAGGGATGCTGGCCCTGCTGGCGGACATGCTCGCGCACGGCCAGGGTCGCAAACAGGTACGCGCCGGCGACGCCAAGCGGATGGCGTCGATGGTGCTGCTGATCGCGCAGGGTTTCCTACAGTCGGGCGCGCTGGTGTCGGACATCCTGGCCGAGGGATGGGGTACCGAACTCCACAGCGTGGTCGTCGGCTACCTGCGACCAATGCCGTGAGGGTGTCGTTCTGATGGCCACGTTGTCCGTGCGAACCCGCCGACGGGCTCTCGAGTCGCTGGCGTCGACCGCCGAACCGGTCGACCTCCTCGTCGTCGGCGGCGGGATCACCGGTGTCGGTGTCGCGCTCGACGCCGCCACCCGTGGTCTCCGTGTCGCCCTCGTCGAGCAAGGTGACCTCGCGTCCGGCACCTCGCGGTGGAGCAGCAAACTCGTCCACGGCGGACTCCGGTACCTCGCGAAAGGTGACGTGCGAATCGCCCGGGAGAGTGCCGTCGAGCGACACCATTTGATGACGTCGATTGCCCCACACCTGATCTCGCCGCTTCGGCAGATCCTTCCCGATCGTGGCGAGCGCCAGACCTCGATTCTCCGCGCCGGTATGCGTGCGGGAGATCTGTTGCGCCGCACTGCGGGAACGTCGAGCTCGCTGTTGCCGCCGCCGTCGCGGATGTCGGTCATGGAGACCCTCGGGCGGTGCCCGACCCTGTCGCCGGCCGGACTCCGCGGCGGTGTGTCGACCACCGACGGCCAGTTGATCGACGACGCAAGGCTCGTCGTCGCCGTGGCGCGCACCGCGGCCGCGTACGGCGCGTTGATCTGCACGCACACCCGAGCCGATCGGGTCGACGGTCGGGGTGCCACGCTCACCGATCTCCTCTCGGGGGAGAGCTTCGACGTCGGCGCACGGATGGTGGTGAACGCCACCGGGGTGTGGTCCGGATCGGTCGACGACTCGATCGCCGTGCAACCCAGCCGCGGAACACATCTCGTCGTCGACGCGGCGACCTTGGGCAACCCGACCGCCGCGCTGACCGTACCGGTGGGAAATTCGTTGTCCCGGTACGTCTTCGCTCTGCCCGCCCAGTTGGGTCGCGTCTACATCGGTATCACCGATGTCGCTGCCCCGGGCCCGATCCCGGATGTCCCCACCCCGGACGACGCCGAGATCGACTTCCTGCTCGACGCGATCAGCCCGGCACTGACACGGCCCCTCGATCGCTCCGACATCACCGGCGTGTTCGCCGGTCTGCGGCCGCTCATCGACGAGCGCGGGACCGCCGATGGCGTGGCATCGGAAGGCCTCGCGGACGTCTCCCGCCGGCACCACGTCCGAGTGCGCGGCGACGGCTTGGTGACCGTGCTCGGGGGCAAACTCACCACCTACCGCCGGATGGCCGAGGATGCGGTCGACGCCGCCCTGGCCACCACCGAACTGACCGCGGGTGAGTGTGTCACCACCACGACTGCGCTGGTCGGAGCTCTGCGCGCCCCGCGTGAGTCGGGACTCCCACCGTCGCTGGTGGCGCGCTTCGGCGGGGAGGCGCCGACGGTAGTCGAGTCGGCCACCGTCGACCGACCGCTGGAGCCGGTCGCGCCCGGTATCGACGTCACCCGCGCCGAGATCGAGTTCGCGGTCACGCACGAGGGTGCCGTCGACGTCGACGACGTCCTGCACAGGCGGACGCGGATCGGGTTGGTCCGGCGCGACGCGGACCTGGCCCGGCCCGAGATCGAGACGATCGTGGGCGTCACACTCGCCTGACATCGCCGGCCGGCGTCGCTCCGACCAGCGAGGTCGCCTGTCGGCGGTGTGGCGCGCGCTGGTGGGGTTTTCTCGGCCACCAGTTCACGGTGCCGAGCCTCGCCGCGATGAGGGGGACGACGATTGTCCGGACGACGAACGTGTCCAGCAGGAGACCCATTCCGATGATGAAGCCCGCCTGCACCAGCGTGGACACCGACCCGGCCATGAGCCCGAACATGCTGCCCGCGAAGATGATCCCGGCCGAGGTGATCACGGATCCGGTCTTGACGATGGTGCGCAGCACACTGACCCTGGTGCTCGTGATCGACTCCTCCCGCAGTCGTGAGACCAGGAGCATGTTGTAGTCGGCGCCGACGGCGACGAGGACGATGAAGGCCAGCAGGGGAACCGTCCAGTGGATGGATTCGCCCAGGATGTACTGGAAGAACACGACTCCCACTCCGAGTGTTGCGGCGTAGTTGAGTACTACGGTCATCAACAGGTAGAGCGGTGCCACGATTGCGCGGAGCAGGGCCATCAGGATCAGTCCGACGATGAGGAGCGTCGCAAGGGCCAGAACCCAGAAGTCCCTGGTCATCAACTCCTGGAGGTCGGAGTTGATCGCCGGGAAGCCCGCCATGGAGACCTCGGCGGCGTCGAGAGTGGTGTTGGGCAACGCACTTTCGGCGACGCCCCGGATCCCGTCGCTGAGGCGCATCGCGTCGGCCGAGTAGGGATCGCTGGATGTCTGCACGATGAACCGGACGGTCTTGCCGTCCGGAGAGACGAACTGCTGTGCAGCATAGGCAAATCGGTCGTCATCGAAGGCGTTCGACGGTAGGTAGAAGCCGACGGCCGAATCGGTGCTGCCGACGTCTCGTGAGGCTGCGCGTAGCTGGGTGGCGAGCTGTGACATGCCCCCGAGCATGTCGAGATTCGAGTCGACGAGGGATCGTACCCCGTCGGCGAGGAGTCCGGCCCCCTCGGCCAGCTGATGTACTCCGCTCTGCAACTGTGTCAGCTGTCCGGACAGGTCGGCCGGGATCGAACCCACCGTCTGGTTCAATGACTTTGCCGCACTCTGCAATCGGCCGACCACCTCGGATACCGGGGTGTCTGCGGACTGAAGATCGTCGCCGAGCCGGGCCATCTCGGTGAAGAGCCCGCTGCGGTGTGTGCGCACCAGATCGCGTGCCCGGGTGCGGAGCTGGACACACGTCGGCACCGCGTCGCACCAGGGCGTGTCCAATTGGGGCACCACAGGCGCGAGTGCGGTGATCGCGTTGTCGACGCTTTCCGCTGCCGGCCGTAGCGAGTTGCTCGTACGCATCAGGTTGTCGATCGCAGGTGCGTTGTCTCCCAGCACCGACAACATCGGTTCGTACTGTGCCAGAGCCGAACCCGTGGACTGCACCTGGGTCAGTAACGGCGCGAGCGGTGCGAGGCCCTCGCTGATCTGCCGATCGAGGAGTGCCAGAGCGTCCGCAAGTTGGTCGGCCCCGCCTGCGAGGGTCTCCAACTGGCCACGTCGGGAAGTGCCGGCATCGACGGACTTCTGCACCTCGTCGCCGATTCGAGCGTTCTGCCAGGGCAACTCGGCCTGTTCGAGACGGGTGCCGGTCGGTCGGGTTATCCCGACGACTCTGGTGACCCCGGGCATCTGCGCGACTCGCGTCGCCATCTGCTCCAGGTCGGCGAGTCCGCGTGCGGTGCGCATGTCCCGAGGTGACTGGATCAGGAGGAACTCCGCGATCACGGTATCTCGCGGAAAGTGGCTGTCCAGCAACGCGTAGCCGAGGTTGCTGTCGGATCCGGTGGGCTGACCGGTGCGGTCGTCGTAGGTGACCTGCATGGTCGCGGCCACAGCGCTCAGCGCGAGGAGCGTGACCATGCTGACGGCGAAGAGCGGGCCCGGGTGACGAATCACCAAGACGCCCACCCTGTTCCAGTACTTCCTGGTGAGTTCGGTGCGGGGCAGACCGATGCCGCGGCGCGCTGCCGTGGACAGCAGAGGCGGCAACAAGGTCACCGTTGCGGCGAACCCCACGACGACCGCGACCGCGCAGGCGGGACCGACCGACGCGAACGCACTCAATTTCGCGAGAAGCATCGCGAGGAACGCCAGGGCGACAGTCGCCGCCGAGGCGAGGATGACTCGTCCGATCGAGGCGGCGGCGTCGACGATGGCATCGTCGGGATCCATGCCCTGTCGGAGTCTCTCGTGGAATCTGCTGATGAAGAAGACCGAGTAGTCCACCCCCGCGCCGAGCAGGATCGCCGTCATGAACGCAATGGTGAACTGGGACAGCGGGAAACCCGACTGGCCGAACCACGACAACAGTCCTCGGCCCACCGCGAGGCTCATGCCGACGACGATGAGCGGGAGAAGCGCGGTGAACACCGAGCGGTAGACGATCAGCAGGATCGTCACGATCAGCGCGATCGTCGCCAGGGTGATGACGGTCAGATCGGCTTCGGCGGTGGTGATCTGGTCGCTGAAGGTGGCGGGCGGTCCGGTAACGTGCACCGACGTTCCGGTGCCGTCGAACGCGTCCCGCGCGATCTCCCGAACCGCTTCGATCGCCAGGGTGGAGGTGGTGCCGCCGATTGTTCCGGCGACACCGACCGGCAGGTACCACGCTTGCCCGTCCGCGCTGGTGGCCTGACGCGCAGTCTGGGGATCACCGACGAGGTCACGGACCGACAGCACGTGCTCGGAATCGGAACGTAGCCGGTCGACCATCGTCTCGTAGCGATCCCGGACGGTTTCGGACAGTCCTGCCGGGTTCTCCATGGTGACGAAGACAGAGTTGGTCGCGCCCTTCTCGTCGAAGGCCTCCCCCATCCGGTCCAGCGATTGGAAGGACGCCACGTCGCGAGGTAGCGGATCGAGCGACTGCTCTCGGACGACTGCCTCCAGCTGCGGGAACAGGATCGCGAGCGCAGCCGCGGTCGCGATCCACGCCCCGACCACGGCGAGCTTGTGTCGCAGTGTGAACCGAGCGAGCCGTTCCAGGGTCGGGCTGTACTCGCCACGTCGCTGCGGTTTCGGCTGCCGCCCGCCGGTCGGGGGCGGCACGTGATCGGTCTTGCTGACAGCGTCCACGACGACCTCCCCGATCCGATACATACTGGATCGCAACGCTACAGGATGTATCGAAACTTGCGAAGGGGGTTGTGGCGCGGGAAATCAGGACTTCCGGTGGGCCGCGAGGAAGTCGTCGACGATCCGCTCACGATCGGCTGCGGTCAGGGTCAATATTCCGGAAAGGCGGGCGAAGACCAGAGGACCGGCGAGTTGCAGGACAGCCAGGTCGTGGTCGACGTCCCCGAGCTCGGCCTGTGCGATGTCGCTGTCGAGGAAGTGGTCGAGTGGTGCGCGATATTGGGCGATGACCCGCTCTCGCAACTCGGCCAGTCGGCGTTCGCGATCGGTGGTGTGCTCCGGCGAGTCGGTGCTGATGGCCAGCCAGGCCAGCACGGTCGTGTGCATCGGCGCGCTGTCGGCGAGCGCGGCGTTCTGATGCATCAGTTCGACGAGCTGGTCTCGTAACGAGCCGGTGAGTTCCGTGGGTTCGATCGCGTCGGGAAGCAGACGGTCGAAGGCCGCCGCGAGCAGATCGCCAGTGGTGCCGAAATGCCGGTACAGGGTGGTTCGCGCGACCTTGGACGCACGGCTGACGGCGTTCACGGTGACCGCTTCGACTCCACCGCTCTTCAGCAACGACACCGCCGCGTCGACGAGTCGTGTGCGGGAACGCACTCGACGCGGATCTTCGTCGTCACCCAGGTCGTCTCTCGGTTCGGACATGTCGTCGCTGCGGCGCGGAGCGCCGTCTTCGTCGGATTTCACGTGGCCGTCCTGGATCCCTGAGAGGCTGATCGATCTGTCAATAACCCATGGTGCGCAACGCATCTGCGAGACGGTCGAGGTCTTCTCGCTGAACGTCGAGGTGTGGGCTCAGCCGGAGGACGGGCGTCTCGGTTGCCAGCGGGGCCCGCCAGGCGTCGGCCGCGGTGACCAGGATGCCGAGGGAGAGCAACTTGTCCCGCGCGGCGGCAACGTCGTCGAACTGCCAACCGGGGGGCGGCGCCAGGGTCACGATCGCCGACGGCTCGTCGAGGGGTTCGAGGACCTCCCAGCTGGCGATGCCGTGCAGCCGCTCGCGGGTGGCCTTGCCGATCGTCGCCAGCTCACGAAAGACCCGTTGTTGTCCGATGTCCAGGAGTTCGCGGACCGCGATCCCGAGCCCGAGACGGCCGGCGATGAAGGCATCTGATCCGTCGATCTCGACCGGCCGCAACGAGTCTCGGCGTACCGCGACGAAACCGACGCCGCGCGGGCCGGTCAGCCACTTGCGGCTGGTGCCGTAGACGACATCGGCGCCGGTCACGGTGGGGACGTGACCGACCGACTGGGCCATGTCGACGACCACGGGCACGCCGGCTCGGTGGGCGAGTTCGACGATCCGCGCAACCGGCTGCACCGCGCCGGACATCGACCCGATGTGGCAGACGTGGATGAAGTCGGGCTGCTCGAACTGCAGCATGTTCTCGAGCGCATCGGTGTCGATGTGGCCGTACACGTCGCCGTCGGGCATGGTGTGCACGGCGTAACCCCGACGCTCGAACTCCTCGAGGTTGGGGCCGAACTCGTTCTTGGCCACCCAGACCGTCGAGGTGACGGGGAGACTCCAGTTGGTGAGCAGTGCGCGCAGTGCTGCACGGGCGCTCTCGCGGAAGATGATCTCGTCCGCCGTGTGCCCGAGCAGTGCGGCGAGATTGCGTGTGTCGCGGGCGATTTCCTCGGCGCGATCGTCGGCGGCGACGTAGGAACCGCGCTCGGTCTCACGCCACAGGTGCGCGGTCATCGCACCGATCACCGCGTACGACGATCGGCCGGCGGAGGCGGAGTCGAGATGCGCGAGGGCTGGTTTCAGCCGCGCTGCATGCCATTGCTCGCCGAGGTCGCTGACGTACATAGGGCCTCAACCTACCGGGTACGGACGGTCTCGGTCACACGCCGGGTGTGATGTGGCATGCGATCGATGGAACCGGGCGGGGTGGTGCTTGCGTCCAACAACGCATGGACCCGGTGATCGAGTATCTCTTCGGGCCCGGCGACGGTTCGACGACGCGCTGGTCCACTCCTGCAGACACCACTCTCGGCGATGCCGGGCCCGACGCGGTCCGACTCGATTTCGACGGTGACGGTCGGCGCGACGACGCGATGTGGGACACCGACGCCGACGGCATCGCCGACGCGGCCGCGCTCGACACCGATGACGATGACGTGCCCGACGCGTTCTACCGCGATTCCGGCGCGGGTCTGTGGGACCGGGCCGTTGCCCGTGACGCCCTGGGTGCCGGTGCTCCCCACGACCCGGCGCCCGAGGACCACACCTCGGGTGAACCCGACGGGTCACGCCTCCTGAGACTCGACCTGGACGCGGACGGAGACGCCGATGCCGAACTGGTGGGGGCGGAGAGGGGCGGTCGGGTCGTGGCCGAGCGCCTGTACGTCGACGCCGACGGCGACGGCACGACCGACACGGTGGTGGTGGATCTGAACGGGGACGGGGTCGCCGACGCCGCCTATGACAGGCGCGATCCGCGGTTCACGCGGCGGGGTCGGTGAGGGCCTGTGGGCCGGCCGTCGGCTCACCGACCGCCACGGCGCGGTTGTACAGGGCACGTACCGCCACCATGCCCAGGAGGTACAGCGCCACGCCGAGGACGACGAGCACGGTGGCATGACCGTCGACGGGGATCGCCACGGCCGCCACGGTGACCGCGCCGACGTAGGCGATGTTGAACACCGCGTCCTGCACCGAGAACACCTGACCTCGCACCGCGTCGCCGACGTCGACCTGCATCGCGACATCGCCGCACAACTTGGCGACCTGACCGATCAACCCCAGCACGAACGCCGACCCACAGATCACCGCGAAGTGGAATCCGAGGACCGTGACCTCGGCGATCGCCCCGATGGCCAGCGCGCACATCAGCGTCGGGTACCGCCCGACGCGGGCCACCGCGATCGGGGTGACCACCGCGGCGAGGAGGGCACCGGCTCCGGTGAATCCGATGACGAGGCTGACGCGGTCGAGCCCGTCTCCGGGTCCCATCTGCCGCGTCAGCACCAGGATCATGAGCGTGTTCATGCCGAACACGAGCCGGTGGGCGCCGATGGCCGTGAGTGCGGCCGCAACGGTCTTGTGGTGCGCGACCGCCCGGGCGCCGTGCCACAGACCTACCGACACCGCGTGGAACGCCGACCTGCCCGGATCGTCGGGTACGTCGGGACCCAGCTGCAGCGGTCGGAATCGGTGGGCCAGACCGCCGGACACGACGGCGAGTGCGATGCCTGCCAGCATGGTGAGTGCACTGCCCGAATTGTCGTCGCCGAAGATCGCGCGCAGACCCAGCGTGATCCCGAGCCCGACGCTCAGCATCGCGCCACCGAGGGTGGTGAACAGCGCATTGGTCGCCACGATCACCTCGCGCCGGGCGACGTGCGGGAGTCCGGCGGACAGGCCGGCGGCCACGAACCGGCTCGCGCCGGTGGCGGCGAGCGCCGAGATCAGCACCACGACATCGGGGGCCCCGGAGGCGACCGCGATCGCGACGAGTCCGATGATCGCGCCGCGCAACAGGTTCGCGTACAGCAGCACATTGCGTCGATCCCAGTGGTCGAGCAGTGCTCCCGCGAACGGTCCGATGAGCGAATACGGCAACAACAGCACCGCGAGACCCCCGGCGACGGCGAGCGGATCCGCGTGGCGTTCGGGGTTGAAGAGGATGCTTCCGACGAGTGCGGCCTGGAAGATCCCGTCGGTGACTTGGCTGGAGAGACGGACGAACAGCAACCGTCCCAGGCCTGGTGAATGACGGAGCGAATCGATGAACACCGACCAGCCTCGGCGGCGGCTCACCTCGGTGCTGTTCACTTGTTCAAGCGTACTCACCGACGGGTTGCGGGTCCGTCGACTGTGGCGTGTTCGGGACTCGACGGACGTGCGATGATGGCTGAGTGGCGGGCGGTGACGACGCAGAGGATCCCACACCGGAATTCCGCTCCGGGGATCCTTCGGCGGGCAGCGGTGGCGGTGGCCGCATGCCGGGGGTCCCGTGGGATGCAGATCCCACCCATCGCGTCCGGCCCGGAACCGCACTCATCGCGTCGACCGATCTCATCGAGCCGACCTTCGCGCGCACGGTCATCTATGTCATCGAGCACAACGAGGCCGGCAGTCTCGGCGTGATCCTCAACCGCATGAGCCAGACCGCGGTGCACAATCTGCTGCCCCAGTGGACGGACATCGCGGCGTCCCCGCGCGCGCTCTACGTCGGCGGTCCGGTCAACCAGGACGCGGCACTGTGCCTGGGCGTCATGAAGCACGGTCACGACGTCGAGGACCATCCCGCTCTGCGCCCGGTCGACGGCCGCGTCGTGCTCGTCGATCTCGACGCCGACCCGGAACCGCTCGCCGAGGTGCTCGAAGGCGTGCGCATCTTCGCCGGCTACAGCGGATGGGGTATCGGTCAGCTCGACGACGAACTCGACCAGTTCAGCTGGATGCTCGCCTCGGCACTCCCCCGCGACCTGCTGGCCCCGCCCGCAACCGACGTCTGGTTCGACATCCTCCGCCGGCAGCCCTGGCCGCTGCCGCTCCTCGCGACTCACCCCATCGACCTCAGCCTCAACTGACCCCCGTTCCTCGCGACGCATCCCATCGACCTCAACTGACCCCCGCTCCTCGCGACGCATCCCATCGACCTCAACTGACCCCCGCTCCTCGCGACGCATCCCATCGACCTCAACTGACCCCCGCTCCTCGCGACGCATCCCATCGACCTCAACTGACCCCCGCTCCTTGAGTAGCCCCGGAGCTTGCGGAGGGGCGTATCGAAAGGACTCGTGACCCGCATCACTCCCGATGCTAAGTTGTGATCGCTTGATCAGGTTCCCGCCGCGTCGACGCTCTGACGTCGTCGCGGCGCATCACACGCGGGGGTGTGCATGGGCAAGTCGTCGAGAAGCGTTCGTCTGCTGGCGGGGGTGATCGCACTCGTCGCGGCGCTGGTCGCGCCGACCGCGGTCGCGGGGGCCGCACCGAGCGGACCCACGGGAGGGGCCGCCGCCGCGCGCTGGGCCGCGGGCCACGACGGCCCGCAACCCTATGCCGGCGTGAACGTCAGCTGGGACGTGCCGATCAGGATGAGTGACGGCACCGTCCTACGCGCCAACGTCTATCGGCCTGCTGATGCCCGCGAACGACCGACGTCGACGAAGACGCCGGTCATCGTCAACATGACCCCGTACACCAAGCTGATCACCACGGTCGGATCCGCGGTCACGCAGCATCCGGTGCTCGAGCCGTTCCTGCTGCAGATCGCCCGGTCCATCAACCTGTCCGGCACGCCGATCGACGGCATCAACGACATCGCGCACACCCTGCGCGACGGGGGCGCCAAGACTTTCCTCGTCGACTTCGACCTCGTCCGCAGCGGCTACACACAGGTCGTCGTCGACGTGCGCGGAACCGGCTTCTCCCAGGGCAAGTGGGACGTCTTCCAGGACCGCGAGCAACGCGACACCATCGAGGTCATCAACTGGGCGTCGAAGCAGCGGTGGTCCAACGGCAAGGTCGGCATGTCCGGTGTCTCCTACTCCGCGATCAACCAGATCCAAGCCGCCAACAAGAACCCGAAGGCACTGAAGGCGATCTTCCCGGTCGAACCGGGCGGTGATCTCATCCGAGACATCGTGGCGCCGGGTGGGGCGTTGGGTGTCGGCTTCCTGCCGCTGTGGCTGACTCTGGTCAACACCACGAAAATGATCCCGAACGTGGCGTCGATGCTCAACGGCACCTTCGACTGGAAGTGGCTGGCCGACCGGATCTCCGACCCGCTGACCTTCTATCCGCAACTCTTCGCAGCACTGCTCACACCCGACGTCGCGTCGGTGCCGCCGGAGCTGAAGGCGTTGCTGGAGAACAACTCCGAACCGCGGTCCGCCTGGCTCGACCGTGCCGAGAACATCACCACGCCGACCCTCATCTACGGCGGCTGGTTCGACCTCTTCACCAACTCCGAAGTCCGCATGTACAACAAGATCCCGCTGCCGCCGGGCCGCAAGCAGCTGATCATGGGCGACGGCTATCACCTGACCATCGGCGGCGGGCAACAGGGTCGCGACGGCACGCCGCCGCGACTCGACGTGCTGCAGAAGGCGTGGTTCGACAAGTGGCTTAAGGGAATCGACAACGGCATCGACTCCTATGGTCCGGTGAACCTCAAGCAGGTGGGCGATTCCTGGATCACCGCCCGGCAGTTCCCGCGCGCCGGGATGGAGCGTCAGCGCCTCTATCTGAGCGACCGGCGTAGCGGTACCGCGGCACACGCGGTCCGCGACGGCAGCCTGACCACGAAGGCCCCGCGGTCGCGGGCACGCATGTCCATCGCCCCCGGCCTCGCCCCCATGTGTTCCCGCGACGCGGCACAGCAACTGGCCGGTGCGCTGGCGATCTTCCCGTTCTGCGCCGACGATGCCCGCATCTCCGAACGCGCGGCACTGTCGTTCACCACTCCCCCGCTCACGACGACCCGCAGCGTGTCCGGGTACTCCAACATTCGGCTGAACACCGTGCTCGACGCCACCGACGGCTACTGGACGGCCACCCTCAACGACGTCGCGCCCGACGGCACGTCGAAGGTGATCTCGTCGGGACAGGTGATGGCGTCGCTTCGTGGATACGACCGCGCGGCATCGCAATTCGCGCCGAACGGAGACGTGATCGACCCGTTCTACAACCTCACACTGTCCTCACGGCAGCCGGTGGCTCCGGGACGTCCGGTCAGCATAGACATCGGGCTGCTGCCCACCGAGGCGATCGTGAAGCCGGGTCATCGCCTGCGGGTCGACGTCTTCGCGATGAACTTCCCGCGCGGTCTGCCGCTACGCCCGTTGCTGAACGAGTCGGGCCTGAAGCCGCAGCACATCCAGCTCGACCCGAGCCGGCCGAGCTTCGTGAACCTGCCGCTGTCGACGCCGGTCGGTGGCTGACACGCCAATCGGTGACTGACACGGCGAGGGTCGCTCGGCGACAGTCGATCTGAGACGGACCAACACACTGACGACACCGCTGGAGCCGTCGACCTTTTGGTCGACGGCTCCAGCGTGTGCGATCTGTGCGGGCGCGGTTTCGCCGACTGCGATGCCGGTGTGCGTCCGCGGTTCAGGTGTCGTTCGGATCAGTACCCACCAGCGTCGTCCTGCGGTTCTGGACTGCCCGACTTAGCCAGGCCTCTCGCGATCATGTAACCGACGGTCAGCCACGTGATGTACTTGAGCGCGTCGGCAGCACCGAACGGATCGACGTCGCCATCTCCACCGCCCACCACGAGCGCGGTGATCACCACGGCGAGTACGGCGAGCCCATACGCGATCAGTTCACTCGTCTTCGTCGAAGCCTTTGTCTCTACATTTCGGCGGAACCCTACGGGGTTGGGCGTGGCGATCGGGGGCGCAGAATTGCCGGGCGCGGCACCGGGATTGGGCTGCCGGTACGGTTCGGGGCTGGTCATGAGAAGGCCTTTCCTCGAATTGCTCACCCTTCTCCGGTGACCCCGGAGAAGGTGCACCTCTGTGCATCTCAGGGTCCCCCGATCAGGATGCCGCCAAACACCGGGTGTCATTTGCCACCGCTATGGGACCACCTGTTTGCCACGAGCATGGGACCACCTTGGCGCGTTATTGAGGATGCGCGGTGGGGTCGTGGCGGTCAAGTCCGGGGCGTTGGCGCTGGCGGTACGAGGGGCCTTCCACGACCAGCGTGTGAGCTCGAGAGGTCAATCGGTCGATGGCCGATTGGGCCAGCAGTGCGTCGGTGGTCATGGTCAGCCACTCGGCGGGCTCTCGGTTCGAGGTGATGATGGTGGTCTTGGTGTGGTGGCGTTCGACGATGAGTTCGTAAAAGTCGTTGGTTTCGGTGGCGTCGAGGGGCCGTAGGGCAAAGTCGTCGATGACGAGGACTTCGGTGGTGGTGAGTTTGCGGAGTTCGGCGTCGGTGCTGTTGTCCAGGCGCGCGGCTTTGAGTCGGTGAAACAGTTTGTCTGCGCGGGCGAACAGGACGGTGTGGCGTCGGCCGATTGCCATGTGGCCCAAAGCTGTTGCTAGGTGTGTTTTGCCGACCCCGACGGGTCCGAGGATGATGGCTGACTGTTTGGCTTCGATGAATCGCAGTGTGGCCAGTTCTTCGAGTAGTTCCCGGTCATAACGCAGGTCGTCTTCGGCCCGCCAGCTATCGATGCGCATGGCTGGGTCCAGGCCTGCTTTGATTGATCGCAGTGCGGCAGAGCGTGATTCGCGGCGTGAGACTTCGTCGGCAAGTAGCTGTTCGAGGAAGTTGATGTGTGAGGTTTTGTGTTGCCGTGCCAACGCGGCGCGTTGCGGGAGGGTGTCAGCGAGCGCACCGAGTTTGAGGGCTTTGAGTGAGCGGAGCAGGTCAGCACCGATTGGTTGGGTGGTCATGGTCTCTAGTTCTCCTTGGTGCCTGGAATGAGGGTCAGTGCTGCTGCGGCAGCGGCGAATTCGGAAGGGTCACGGGTGAATCTGGTGGGGGCGTGACCGGCGGCTCGGGGCAGTGCTGGGCTGGTGGTTTCGGTGCCACGTTCGAGCATGGAACGGATCTTGGTGACCGCGATGACATCGAGAGCGAGGGCTGACTGGCAGGCCGCATCTACTGGTGCGGCTCCGTAGGTCGAGACCAACCCGATCAGTGCGTATACCGCCCGCATGCGCGACCAGGGGCGAGGGTCATCAACGATGCGCGCAGCGTAGAGACCGATATGTGGGCCGTAGCGTTCGCATTGCTGCAGCTGGGCGGTGATGTTGCGGGTGGCGTAGGCACCCAGATCTGCCGGGTAGTCCGCCGGATCGGTGCTGCGACCACCCGCGCCTTGTCGGGGGTGTTGTTTGATCAGCTCGCCGCGGTGATAGAACTTCACCGTCTCGGAGTCGGCGCGAACATCGACGGTGGTACCGATCCACGTTTCTGGAAGCGAGTACAACGCTTTACCCACACAGGCGTGAAAGTCTTTGTGCACCTTCACTTGTTTGAAGACCGGAACATCGTAGGGCTGCTGGGGTACCGGCAGCAGATGCCGGTGTTCCTCGGCGGCGAAGACGACCGCGGGTTGGGTTGCGGTGGTGCCGTGCACCCGCATGCCGGCGGTGTGAGCACACCAGGTGCGTGCTGCTTGCTGGGCATGGTCGAGGTCGGTGAAGGTTTCCCCGGCCCAAAAGTTCTTCTGCACGTACTGGATGGTGCGTTCGACCCGGGGTTTGTCCTGCGGGGTGCGCACCCGAGCGGTATCGGTGACGAACCTGGCATGGGCTGCGTAGTCCAGCCATCCCCGACTCAGCCGTGGGTTGACTGCATCAGCCTGGGCGACACTGGGTTTCATGTTGTCGGGGATGATGACGGCGAACACCCCATCGAAGAATTCCCACGCCGCTTGGCAGCCGGTGATCACCGCGTCCAGGGTTTGTGAATGGGTCAGCCACACGAACGTGTGCCGCGAGTAGACCGCGGTGATCACCAGGGCATGGACCTTGCGGCGTTTGCCGCTGGCAGGGTCATCGAGCAGCCCGAGGTACCCGAAATCGAGCTGACATTCTGCACCCGGAGCGCAGTCGTCCACGCGCACGGTGGATGTTGTTCGCCGGTACCCGCATTGCTCGGTCGCGAACCTCACCAACGTCCGATAGGGCACCTGGCATCCCTGACGGGCAAGCAGGATGTGAATTTTAGTCAGTGTCAACGGTTTCTGGTCGCCATCACCGGCGACCCAGGTTCTGATCTGATCGGTGAACCCGGCCAGTTGTTCCCATGCCTGCCCGTGCCCGTTGGGCCGGACCGGGCGTACCGCGGTCACGATTCTCCCGATCAGCTCATCGGTCAACGCGTCGGCACCGGCGCCGTGGACCAATCCTGCCGCTTGCGCGGCCTGTACATACCGTCGCACCGTCTTGCGGTCGACTCCGGCGTGAGCGGCGATCGTGCGTAGTCCCGGCGAGGGCAATCCCACCGCCAGGCCCAGCCACAAACGCAGTACTTCTCTGATCTCTTCCACTGCAACCTCCCGGTAGCCCATGCCCGCCGCCCCTCCTGCGAATCTTGCAGTTGAGTCAACGAGCAAAACGAAGGGACCACCGACGCGACGCGCCGGTGGTCCCATAACTGGCAATCCAGGTGGTCCCATCCTCGTGGCAAAAATCAGCTCACGGTGGTCCCTTCACGGTGGCAACTGACAACCGGGCAAAACAGTCAGGCGTGCCGTGTGCTCGCCCGTATCCGTACCTGACCGCATCGAACAGGCCGCGGCCCGTGACTTTTTCGACCGTGGACCCCGGTAATCGTCAGGAGGTCTCCGCAGCCTCCGCCTCACGTCCGTACCGCGTCGCCAGCCACGAGCAGATGATGAGCTGGATCTGATGGAAGATCATCAGCGGTAGGACGATGAGGCCGACGGTCGAACCGGCGAAGAGCACGGTGGCCATCGGGAGCCCGGTGGCGAGGCTTTTCTTGGTGCCGCAGAACTGGATGGCGATGGTGTCGGCACGGTCGAAGCCGAGCTTCGTGGGCAGCCATCCGGTGACCACGAGCATGACCACGACGAACACCAGCGAGATCAGCGACACGGCGATCACCTGCACTGCGTCGACCGACGACCAGATGCCGTTCTCGACGCCCTCGCTGAAGGCGACGTAGACGACGAGCACGATGGCGCTGCGATCGGCCAGCTTGGTGATGTGGGCGTGGCGTGCGAAGAACGGCCCGACCCACGGTCGTGCCAGCTGACCGACGACGAACGGCACCAGGATCTGCGCCACGATCTTCAGGATCGCCGACGCGTCGATGGTGGCGTCTCCGGTGTTCTGCATCAGTGCGACGACGAGTACCGGGGTGAGGAACACACCGAGGATGTTCGACGCGGAGGCGCTGACGATGGCGCCGGCGACGTTGCCCTTGGCGATGGAGGTGAACGCGATCGACGACTGCACCGTCGAGGGCACCAGACACAGGAACAGCAGCCCGGCATAGAGGTCGTCACCGATCAGCGGCTCGACGACCGGTTTGAGGGCCAGACCGATGATCGGGAACGCGACGAAGGTGAACGCGAGAATCGTCAGGTGCAGCCGCCAGTGCTTGAGGCCGTCGAGAGCCTCGCGCGGGTGCAGCCGCGTGCCGTAGAGGAAGAACAGAGCACCGATCGCGACGACGACGATCCACTCGAATGCGTCCCCGGCGGCCCCGCGGACGGGCAGGAAGGCGGCGACGACGACCGCGGCCACGATCGCGAGGATGAATCCGTCGATCGGCGAACGGTCGAGGAGGTTCTTGAGCGCGCGCATATGTGAGAGCTGCCGACGGCGGGTGACGCTCAGGCCTGCGCGGTGTCGTTCGCGCAGACGCCGCGCAGCGAGCACGCACCGCAGCTGCTGGTGCCGCAGTCGGCAGCCGGGTCGGACTCCGCCCCGGCCGGCTTCTCGGCGGAATGCGCGTCGTCATGACCCGAGCAGCAGGAGCAGCCCGCGTCCTCGGCCGGTACGGTCGCAGCCGCGCGCACGCCGATGGCGCTGACCAGGCCGATGATGACAAGCGCGGCCACCAGGGCGACGACACCGAAGAGGATGGACCAACCGCCGTCGACGGCCAGGGTGGCGACCGCACCGAGGACGAGGATCACACTCGCGCCGAGCGTTCCGGGTGCCGCGACGCGGTTCGCGACGCGGAAGGCCTCATCGGAGCGCATGGTCTCGTCGGTGCGAACACCGAGACGGCGGTTGCGGGGAAGAGAGCCGCGAAGACCGCGGACCCCGACCGTGGTCCAGAGCCCGGCCAGTGCGAAGAGCAGGACGGCAACGACGACGGACAGGGCATTCACGACCCACAGCATACGACTGCGTCCGCTGTGCAACCGAATCGAGCGTGCCCGGGTGAACTGCACCTCATGGACGTGCCTGCGCTGGCGGGGTGACGAGCTGACCGGATTTCAGGCTGGTCGGGCACAGGATTTACCCTGGTCGGGTGACTTCAGTCGACACCACCAGCACCAACGGCTCCGCCGGGGCGACCGCTCATCGCTACACCGCGGAGGTCGCGGGTGAGCTCGAGCAGCGCTGGCAGCAGGCCTGGTCCGACGAGCATGCCTACGAGGCACCGAATCCCGTCGGACCGCTCGCCGGTGACCTGAGCGCGTTCGGCGGCGGCAGCGCCGACGCTCCCGACAAGCTGTTCGTCCAGGACATGTTCCCCTACCCCTCGGGTGCGGGTCTGCACGTCGGCCATCCGCTGGGGTTCATCGCCAGCGACGTCTTCGCCCGCTACCAGCGGATGACCGGCAAGAACGTTCTGCACACGATGGGTTTCGACTCCTTCGGTCTGCCGGCCGAGCAGTACGCCGTCCAGACCGGCACCCATCCGCGGACCACGACCGAGCAGAACATCGAGCGCTACCTCGGCCAGATCCGACGACTCGGCCTCGGCCACGACGAGCGTCGTCGCGTCGCGACCACCGACGTCGACTTCTACCGCTGGACGCAGTGGATCTTCCTGCAGATCTACAACGCCTGGTTCGACGCCGAGCAGGGCAAGGCCCGGCGCATCTCCGAGCTGGTCGACGAGTTCGCCGCGGGCACACGTGAGCTCACCGGCGAGAACGCCGGCAAGTCCTGGGCGGATCTGACGCCGGCCGAGCGCACCGCAGTGATCGACGACCACCGCCTGGTGTACCTGAGTGATTCGCTGGTCAACTGGTGCCCCGGTCTGGGCACGGTGCTGGCCAACGAGGAGGTGACCGCCGACGGGCGCAGTGATCGCGGCAATTTCCCGGTCTTCCGCAAGCATCTGCGGCAGTGGATGATGCGGATCACCGCCTACTCCGACCGGCTGCTCGACGACCTGGACCTGCTGGACTGGCCGGAGAAGGTCAAGACCATGCAGCGCAACTGGATCGGCCGTTCGCGGGGTGCGCAGGTCCGGTTCGGGGCGCCCGGTGTCGGCGACATCGAGGTCTTCACGACCCGCCCGGACACGCTCTTCGGTGCCACCTACATGGTGCTGGCCCCCGAGCATCCGCTGGTCGACGCGCTGACCGCCGACGCCTGGCCGGAGGGCACCGACGACCGGTGGACACGCGGCGGCAGCGATCCCGCGACGGCCGTCGCGGAGTACCGGTCGTCGATCGCGGCGAAGTCCGACCTCGAACGCCAGGAGAACAAGGAGAAGACCGGCGTCTTCACCGGTTCCTTCGCGATCAATCCGGTGAACGGACACCAGGTTCCGGTCTTCATCGCCGACTACGTTCTCATGGGTTACGGCACCGGCGCCATCATGGCGGTCCCGGCGCACGACGCCCGCGACCACGAGTTCGCGACCGTGTTCGGCCTGCCGATCATCGAGGTGATCGGCTCGGACACCGACGTGCAGGTCGAGGCCTACATGGGCGACGGCCCGTTGGTGAACTCGGACTTCCTGGACGGCAAGAACGTCGAGGACGCCAAGGCCGCAATCGTCGAACGCCTCGAGGCAGGCGGCGTGGGCACCGGCAAGATCCAGTACAAGCTGCGTGACTGGCTCTTCGCCCGTCAGCGTTACTGGGGCGAGCCGTTCCCGATCGTCTACGACGCCGACGGCCAGCCGCACGCGTTGCCCGAATCGATGTTGCCGGTGGAACTCCCGGAGGTCGAGGACTACGCGCCGGTCTCCTTCGACCCCGACGACGCCGACAGCGAGCCGTCGCCCCCGCTGGCCAAGGCCGGCGAGTGGATGACCGTCGAGCTCGATCTCGGAGACGGTCCCAAGACCTACACCCGCGACGCCAACGTCATGCCGCAGTGGGCGGGCAGCTCGTGGTATCAGCTGCGCTACATCGATCCCACCAATCAGGAAACCCTGTGCGACAAGGACAACGAGGCCTACTGGATGGGTCCGCGTCCCGAATTGCATGGTCCGAACGATCCGGGTGGCCTCGACCTCTACATCGGTGGCGTCGAACATGCCGTGCTGCACCTGCTGTATTCGCGGTTCTGGCACAAGGTCCTGTTCGACCTCGGCTACGTCACCAGCCGCGAGCCGTATCGAAAGCTGTTCAACCAGGGCATGATCCAGGCGTACGCGTACACCGACTCGCGCGGTATCTATGTGCCGGCCGAGGAGGTCACCGAGGAGAACGGCAAGTTCTTCTACAACGGTGAAGAGGTGCGCCAGGAGTACGGCAAGATGGGCAAGTCGCTGAAGAACTCGGTGACCCCCGACGACATCTGCCGCGACTACGGTGCCGACACCCTGCGCGTCTACGAGATGTTCATGGGTCCGCTCGACCAGTCACGCCCCTGGGCGACCAAGGACGTCGTCGGTTCGCAGCGGTTCCTGCAGCGCATCTGGCGCCTGGTCGTCGACGAGGAGTCCGGTGAGCTGCGCGTCGCCGACGCCGAGTCCGACGACGACACGAAGCGGTTGCTGCACAAGACGATCGCCGGTGTCCGCGAGGATTACGCGGCACTGCGCAACAACACCGCCGTCGCCAAGCTGACCGTGCTGACCAACCACCTCACCAAGAACTTCGAGAAGGCCGGTGCGCCAAGGGATGCCGTCGAAGCGCTGGTGATCATGCTCGCGCCGCTGGCACCGCACATCGCCGAGGAACTGTGGCATCGCCTGGGCCACGACACCCTCGTCGTCCGCGCGCCGTTCCCGGTCGCCGACGAGGCGTGGCTGGTCGAGGACACGATCGAGATCCCGGTGCAGGTCAAGGGCAAGGTCCGCAGCCGGATCACGGTCGCCGCCGACGCCGACGAGGACACCCTGCGCACCACTGCCCTCGCCGACGAGAAGATCGCCGCACTCCTCGACGGTGCCGAACCGCGCAAGGTGATCGTGGTGCCCGGCCGGATGGTGAACATCGTCCCCTGACGCCTCGCGACTTCGGAGCGATCGCGACGTGCCGTTTTCGCTCCCTGAGGTGTGAGGAGTGATGGTGGCGTGCCGTTTTCGCTCCCTGAGGTGTGAGGAGTGATGGTGGCGTGCCGTTTTCGCTCCCTGAGGTGTGAGGAGCGATAGCGACGAGCCTCGAAGGGCTCGCGACCCGAACTGCGTTGCCGCCAAATGACTTCGCTCACGGTGTGACGATGGCGAACCCGGGATCGGGGTCATCGACCAATCCGGTGATGGTCGAGATCGCGGACGTATCGCCCTCCAAGGTGGCACCACTGGCTGCCGTGCCGGTGAGAAGGCCCAGCAGATCGCGCTTGGTGAGTGTCACGACGAGATCGGCGGGATCCTGTCGCCGCGTCGGGTGGTGGATCAGGACACCGTTCGAGAGCTCCATCCGATAGGTCTCGTCGGTGTCGGTGAAGTGCCATCGGATGGACGTCGACAGGTCCCACGCTCGCGGGCCGTCGATGCGGATGGCGAGACTGTCGAAGAGTTGGGTGATGGTGAGCGCGCTCGCGATTCCGGACCCGCTGACCGGTGCGGGATGTGGCCGGCCGACGAGCTCGTCGGCACCGACCAGGAAGTTGTTGCGCCAGGTGGCGCACTCGGATCCGTATCCCAGTTTCGTGAACACCTGCGCGAGGAGCTTTTTCGCGCCCGCATGGTCCGGCTGGGCGAACACCGCGTGGCCGGCCAGTTCCGCGGCGAATCGAAGATCTCCCTCGTCGGCGAACTCCTGCGCTTTCGCGACCGCTGCCTCGACCCCGCCCAGCGCACGCACGTACCGAGCGGCCGACGCCTCCGGTGGGTGCTGCCACAGATGGGCCGGATTGCCGTCGTACCAACCGAGATACCGCTGATAGATCGCTTTCACGTTGTGGCTGACCGAGCCGTAGAACCCGCGGGCGTGCCAGGCCGCGTCGAGGACCGGCGGCATCGGGAAGTCCTCGGCGATCTCGCTGCCCACGTATCCCTGATTCATTCGCCGCAGCGTCTGATCATGGAGGTAGGCGTACAGATCGCGCTGCTGGGTCAGATAGACGAGCAGTTCGTCGGTGCCCCAGGTGGGCCAATGATGGGAGGCGAAGGCGACATCGGAGTCGTAGGCGAACATCTCGATGGCCTCGGTGAGGTATCGCGACCAGATGCGGGCGTCGCGCACCTGTGCGCCCCGCAATGTCAGCAGGTTGTGGAGATTGTGAGTTGCGTTCTCGGCCAGACACAGTGCTCGGTGATCGGGGAACCAGAAGTTCATCTCCGACGGCGCTTCGGTACCCGGCGTCACCTGGAAGATCATCCGGACACCGTCGAAGGTCTCTTCCTGTCCGGTGTGGGTGATGTCGAGCGTCGGGGCGATCAAACCCACTGTCCCGGTGGATGTGCTGGGACCGAGTCCAGCGCCGAGGGTCCCGGTCGCGCCGACCGGCAGCACGATCCCCGTGTGATACATGCTCCGCCGCAGCATCGCGGTGCCCGCGTAGACGTTCTCGGAGACGGCATGTTCGAGAAAGTGTTCGGGCGCGACGATCGGCACGGTGGTGTCGACATCGACGACGCCGAGAACGCCGCCGAAGTGATCGACATGGGAATGGGTGTAGATGACTGCGCTCACCGGTCGTTCACCGCGATGCCGACGGTAGAGGGCAAGGCCGGCCGCCGCGCATTCCGACGAGACCAGGGGATCGATCACGACCACCCCCGTGTCGCCCTCGACCAACGTCATGTTCGAGAGGTCGTAGCCGCGGATCTGATAGATGCCGTCGGTGACCTCGAATAATCCGTGAACCGACGTGAGCTGGGCCTGCCGCCACAGATTCGGGTTGACGGAGTCGGGACAGTGACCGGCAGTTGCCTCCGCGAAACCCGCGGCGTCGTAGACGACACGGCCGTCACCACCGTGGACGACAGCGGGTTCCAGGACCCCGATCAAACCCCGGTTGGCGTTGTCGAAGTCTGTTCGGTCGGAGAAATCGGCAGGCATCGGATCTCCTCTTCCGGCAGGCTCGGCGGACTGCGCGGATCAGATCGATGTTCGGTTCCCGACACCATTGACACCAGTTGCGGTCACAGTATCGCCCACCGGCCGGGCTGTGACAGCAGGATCAGGGAGTTCGTGGGGCGGGGCCGCCCGCCCCTCACTTCGGCGGCAGCTTCCTGGCGTAGTCGGAGCCGATGGTGACCCAGCGGGTCAGCTGACGATCGCTGGCGATCCCTTCCTCGAAGACGCGGAGCCAGCCGAGGGTCTCGCGCGCCGACATGTACATCGGCGCGGTGTGGGGGTACTCGAGAAGGGTGTTGGTCTCCTCGGGCGGCACGTGCACCATGATCCCGCCCTTGCCGCTCACGGCCACGGCCATGTTGCCGTTGATCAGGAACGCCAGGCCGCCGAACATGGGAACCTCGTCGACGCCGGCCTCCGCCGCGAGCAACGCGCGGATGCGGAAGGCGAGTTCCTCGTCGTAAGCCACGTCCCCAGGCTATCGGCGGGTGTGACGGGGAAGGACTTGGCAACTAACTTACCCAGCAGTAAGGTCATGCCATGGCGATCAACCTGGAGCTCCCGAAGAAGTTCGATTCGACGGTCGAGCGCACCCACCTGGCTGCCGAGCACATCTTCCGGCCGATCTCACGGAAGTATGACAAGGCCGAGCACGAGTACCCCGTCGAACTCGACGACCTCGCGAAACTGGCCAAGCAGGGTCGCGGGTCGGAGCAGTCGGCCGACTCGTCGAGCGGCGACGACGGACCGTCGGTCAACGGCGCCAACATGCGCGGCCTGATCTCGGCGCTCGAGATGAGCTGGGGCGATGTGGGCCTGCTGCTCTCCATTCCCGGCCAGGGTCTGGGCAATGCCGCCATCGCGGCGGTCGCCAACCCCGAACAGCTCGAGAAGTTCTCGGACGTGTGGGCGGCGATGGCCATCACCGAGCCCAGCTTCGGGTCGGACTCGGCAGCCGTCTCCACGACTGCGACCCGCGACGGCGACGACTACCTCCTAAACGGGGAGAAGATCTTCGTGACCGCCGGCTCGCGAGCCGATCACGTGGTCGTCTGGGCCACCATCGACAAGAGCGTCGGTCGTGCGGCCATCAAGAGCTTCGTCGTGCCGATGACGACCGAGGGGGTGACGGTCGCCCGGCTCGAGCACAAGCTCGGCATCAAGGCCTCCGACACCGCCGTGATCCGCTTCGAGAACGCCCGCGTGCCCGCCGAGAACCTGCTCGGATCACCGGAGATCGACACCAAGAAGGCGTTCGGCGGGGTCATGCAGACCTTCGACAACACCCGCCCGGTCGTCGCGGCGATGGCGATCGGCCTCGGCCGTGCCGCACTGGAGGAACTGCGCCGGATGCTCGACGAGGCCGGCCACGAGATCGACTACGACCGCCCGGCCTCATCCCAGCATGCGACCGTCGCCGAGTTCATCCGACTCGAATCCGAGTGGGAGGCATCGTGGTTGCACACCCTGCGCGCCGCGTGGATGGCCGACAACAGGCAACCCAACTCCACCGAGGCCTCGATGTCGAAGGCGAAGGCGGGTCGTACGGTCACCGAGATCACCAACAAAGCGGTGGAAATCGGTGCGACAGCTGGCTTCTCGGAGACCTCGCTGCTGGAGAAGTGGGCCCGGGACTCCAAGATCCTCGACATCTTCGAGGGAACCCAACAGATTCAGCAGCTGATCATCGCGCGCCGCGTCCTCGGGAAGTCCAGCGCCGACCTGAAGTGAGGCGCACCGGGTTGTCCGTCCGGGAAGGATGAAACCGACGCATGCGGACCCTGCCGCGTGTGACGATGGGGTCGGGCCGGAGATCCGGTCCAGACGCCCGCCGTTGGAGGTCGTGGCATGACCACTCCTGTAGACATCCCGATCGACCCTTCGCTCGTCGACCTCTACAAAGACCTCCACAGACACCCGGAACTCGGCTTCCAGGAACAACGGACCGTCGGCTTGGTTGTCGAAAGGCTCGAATCGGCGGGTTTCGATGTCACGACCGGCGTCGGCAGGACCGGAGTGGTCGGCATCCTGCGAAACGGGGATGGTCCGACGATCGCGATGCGCGCCGACATGGATGCCTTACCCGTTCTCGAGGACACCGGACTCGACTACGCCAGCACCGTCACGGCGACCGACGAGAACGGTAAGACGGTCCCGGTCGCCCATGCGTGTGGTCATGATCTGCACACCACATGTCTCCTGGGTGCGGCGGCAATCCTCGCATCCGATATATCGGGATGGTCGGGCACCGTCGTCGTCATCTTCCAGCCCGCCGAAGAGCTCGGTGCCGGCGCTCAGGCGATGGTGGACGACGGACTGTGGGATCGGTTCCCCACACCCGACGTCGTGCTCGGTCAGCATGTCTCGCCATTGCCCGCCGGCAAGATTGCCGGGCACCCCGGCGCGTCGTACGCCGGGTCGGACTCACTCCGGGTGCGACTCGTGGGTCGTGGTGCACACGGCTCGATGCCCGAGGCCTCCGTGGATCCCATCGTGCTGGCCGCTGCCACGGTCCTGAGGCTGCAGACCGTCATCTCCCGGGAGATCCCGAGCACCGCCACCGCTGTGCTCACCGTCGGGTCGATCCACGCCGGTGACGCCGCGAACGTGATTCCCGGGGAGGCCGAGATCCAGCTGAACATCCGCAGCTACAACGAGACCGTGCGCGGCAAGATCCTCGACAGCGTCGAGCGCATCGTGCGCGGCGAGGCGGCGGCGTCGGGCGTGCCAGACGAGCCGACGATCACCGAGATCGAACGGTTCCCGGTGGTCACCAATGATCCGGACGCGCTGGGCAAGACGCTGAGCGCCTTCGCGGACTGGTTGGGCGCGTCCAACATCCTCGATCCGGGGGCCGGCGCGGGCAGCGAGGATGTCGGCATCTTGGCCACGAGCTGTGGCGCACCCCTCTCGTACTGGCTGCTCGGCGGAGCCGATCCGTCCCTGTTCACCACCGGTGACATGACGGATCCGGCGCTGCTGAAAGTACCGTCCAACCACTCACCGCACTACGCGCCGGTGATCGATCCGACGCTCGCGACGGGAGTCCGAGCGCTGGTCATCGCGGCCCGTACCTGGTTGGGTTAGCCACTCCGAAAGGGCGAACCGCCGCTCACCGGCCGTATCCCAGCACGCGACCGTCGCCGAGTTCATCCGCCTCGAATCCGATTGGGAAACAGCCCAACTCCACCGAGGCCGCCATGTTGAAGGCCCTCGGGAAGTCCAGCGCCGATCTGAGGTGACCGGCGATCAAACCTGCCTGATCAGCCACCGCGCAACACCTTCGGCGCCACCCGGCTCGGTCGCCACGCCGGCATGCCCGATGAGGCGTTCGTTGTAGGTCACTCGCACCCCGCTTCGCCGATAGGTTTGCACCAGTTCGGATACCAGGGGTTGCGGGGAGACGGTGTCGGTCGTCCCGGCTTCGACTCGCACCGGAAGTCCCGGGGAGAAACGTAGGTGCGCAACGTCGTTGCGATCGAGGATGCTCATCAGATCGGTCTTCAACTGGCTGCCGCGCGGTCCGAGTAGCTGAGCTGGGGCCAGCCCGCCGAAGGAATCGAACCCGGTGAGCCCGACATAGCACCGCTGCTCGACCTGCGGAACGAGACGGCGTGCCGCCGGACTGAGACCGCCGTTGAGCATCAGCTGCCCGAAGTCCGGATCTGCGGCGGCAGCGCCGTAACCGATCAACGCCGCCAGACCCATCAACTCGTTGATGGCCGGACCGGCAACGGGAACGGCGGAGACGGCGTCGAGCATCCGCGCGACCTGGGTGGGCGGTGCCAGCGCCGCGACGCCTCGCAGTTGCAATCCCCGCCATTCGGATTCGGGCCGAGATGCCGCGAAGAGCGCGGCCACCGCACCCTCGGAGTGTCCGGCCACCACCACGTCCCGACCGATCCGTGAGTCCTCGCGTGACGCCGCGACCGCCATGTCGATCGCCGACCGGGCGAGCGAATCGCCGATCAGGTATGGATGCGGTCCGGGACCACCGATTCCCTCGAAATCAGGCCGGACGACGGCGAATCCGGCGTCGAGCAGGTGGGAGACGATGAGGTCACCCGACGTCATCCGCGGGAGTTCGGGATGCCCCGCATGACCGCCGGACGGAGCGCAGGAGTCCGCCGCGCCGACCGTCATGTGATTCCACACCGCAAGCGGCCAGCCGTCACGCGGCGGCGCGGACCGGGGTAGCAGCACGGTCCCGGTCATCTCGGTCGGTGTGCCGCGCACCGACGTCGAGCGGTAGCGAATCCGGGTCGTCGACGACGCGGCGTCGAGTGCAACCACGGAGGTGTGCACGGTCTCGGAGGAGACGATGTGCGGCACCGAGTCCGCGGGTGCCGAGAAAGCGGGGGGCGCCGGCGCCGTACCCCCGATGGTCATCAGGGCCCCGGCGATCAGGGCGCAGAAAATCTTTGCGCGGTGTCGGGCGGATGTTCTCATCGCAACAACCTTTCCCGCAGGAGTGCTTCACGTTCGAGTCGTTCGGCGTCGCGGCGTCGACGTTCGGCCATGATCGCCGACAGCACATCCTCGAACGACGCGCCCTGTGGCGGCGCGGGCGCCACGAACGGCGCCGCGTCGAAGACCAGCCGACGCGCTGCGGCGGCCCGGGGTTCGGGCTTCATGCCGTGGCGGCCGTTGAGGAACTGGCGGATGATCACGGCGAGGCCGTCGGGCAGGGCCGCCATGTCGGCCGCCACCGCCCACGAGACGAGTCCGGCGGGCATTTCGATGGGATGCTGTTCTTCGATCTTGTGCCGGTCCCGGATCACGTAGGTGCCGGCGAGGAGGTCACCGAGCCGCTTGTTCTTCCGCGAGATCGCGGCACTGATGAGCGCGGGCAGACCCAGGCAGGCGTACATCTCGATGAACCCCACCAGCGCCCGGGTGAGCGAATGCCGGAAACCGATGGGCCCGGCGTCATCTCGGACGGTACGCAGGCCGACGACGAGATGACCGACGGTCTTGCCCCCGGTGAGGGTTTCCGCGACGGTGGGCAGGGCGATGACACTGACGATGGGCAGCATCGTGTTGACGGCGCCCCGCCAGGCCTCGTTGAGGTCGATGGCCACCTGGTACGTCAGCCACCAGAGGATCAACCAGAGGGCGATCCCCAGCGCGACGTCGATCATCCCCGACAGAATCCGATAGCCGAGACCGCCCGGCGGCAGCGCCAGTGCCACCGCCTCACCGGAGACCAGATCGTCGCGTCCCACGCCGACCGTGGCCGACGCACCTGCACCCCAGACGGTCGGCGGCGGGCCGGTCGGGACACCCGCCAGTCGCGGGGGTCCTGGCGGCGGCGGTACGGATGGCACGCCTCACCATACGACGCGAACCGCGGCTCGCACCCTCACCCGTGCACAGGGACGACACCCGTCGAATGACACGTCCTGCGTTGACCCGGATGCCGGTTACCCTGGCCGAATGGACCTCGACGCCTATGTCTCCGCGCACCGCGCGACGTGGGAACGTCTCGATGAGTTGTCGCGCCGGCGGCGTCTGACCGGAGCCGAGGCCGACGAGATCATCGACACCTATCAGCGGGTGGCGACGCATCTTTCGGTGATCCGCTCGTCGGCGCCCGACGCATCGCTCGTCGCGTACCTGTCGGCGTTGCTGGCGCGGGCCCGGGGTAGAGCGTCGGGGACGAGGGTGAGTACCTGGTCGACGTTCATCGACTTCTTCGCGGTGTCGTTCCCCGCTGCGCTGTACCGGATGCGGTGGTGGTGGCTGACGGTGATGGGCGTGTGTCTGCTCGCGGCCGCCGTCATGACCTGGTGGGTTCTGGAGCATCCGCGGATCGAGAGCTCGTTCGCCTCGGCGCAGGAGATCGAGCGGCTCGTCACCAACGACTTCGAGAACTACTACAGCGAATACGAGGCGACGTCGTTCGCGGCGCGGGTGTGGACCAACAACTTCTGGCTGGCCGCGATGTGCATCGTTGTCGGCGTCTTCGGCCTGCCGGTGATCTGGATGCTCTACACCAACATCCTGAACCTGGTGGTGATCGCGTCGATCATGATCCGGCACGGTCGCGGAGACCTGTTCTTCGGTCTGCTCCTGCCACACGGCATGCTCGAACTGACCTGCCTGTTCGTCGCCGCGGGAGTCGGACTCCGGATCTTCTGGTCCTGGGTGTCACCCGGGAACCGAACGCGCGCAGCCGCTCTCGGTGAGGAGGGTCGGACCGCCATCGGCGTGGCGCTCGGTCTCGTCGCCGTCCTCCTGCTGTGCGGGGTGATCGAGGCCTTCGTGACCCCTTCGCCGCTGCCGACGTGGGCGCGGATCGGGATCGGGGTGACCGCCTGGTTGCTGTTCATGACCTACGTCTTCGTCGCCGGGCGCCGCGCGCACCGAGCCGGTGAAACCGGCGACCTCGCCGAGCTGGATCGCGGATTGACTGCACCGACCGTGTAGGAATGAACGGGAGTGCAGCTACCCCGAAAGGAACACCAGGATGGCCAAGAACGACAAGTCTCTGGACGCGGTCTCGTTGATCGGAGGAGGTCTGGCGGCGGTCGGTCTGACGCACTTCGTCAAGCCGGAGGTGTTCGCTCCCATCACCGCACCCGTGTTCCCCGAGGACACCACGACGTGGACCTACCGCAACGGTGCCTGCGAGACCGCGATCGGCATCGCGCTGGTGTCACGCCGCACCCGACGCCTCGGCCTGGTCGGCCTGGCCGGCTACCTGGGCTTCCTCGGCTACCGGGCGGTGCAGGCGAAGAGCTAGCTCGACGCAGCGCTACAGCAACCCGCGTGATTTGAGCAGCAGATAGTGATCTGCCAGCCGAGCGGGCAGCGCGTGGGGCGGGGCATCCACCACGTCGACGCCGAGCCGACCGACGGCGGTGGCCGTCCGATTGCGCAACGTGAGGGTCCGGGCTGCCGCGGCCGCGTCGTAGACGGCTTCCGGGTGTTCCCGGACGGCGATCATCTCCTCCAGCGCCGGATCGGCGACGGATCCGATGACGACCTTGTAGTGCTGCGCGAGAACCGACAGCGGGGGCAGCAGTGACTCCTCGACGGCGGCCGGTTCCATCGGGGTCAGCAACACCAGCAGGGCGCGCTGGCGGCTGATCTTCGCGACCTCGGCGCCCAGCATCGGCCAATCCGCCTCCAGCAGTGCCGGTTCGAGGTCGGCCATCGCCGTGACCAGCCTGCTGAGCAGCGTCGTCCGGCCCTCCCCGACGACTCGACGGTGCACGCGTCGGTCACCGGCGATCAGGTCGACCCGGTCGCCCGCATGCGATGCCAACGCCGCCAGCAGCAGGGCGGCGTCCATCGCGGCGTCGAGTCGGGGGACATCGCCGACGCGCCCCGCCGAGGTGCGCGACGTGTCGAGCACGATGACGATGTGTCGGTCCTTCTCCGGTTGCCATGTCCGCACCACGGTCGACCGGCGTCGTGCGGTCGCCCGCCAGTCGATGCTGCGGACGTCGTCTCCTTCGACGTAGTCCCGGAGAGAGTCGAATTCGGTGCCCTGCCCGCGTATCCGGACCGCCGACCGGCCGTCGAGCTGGCGGAGGTGGGCGAGTCGGGAGGGCAGGAACCGCCGTGACCCGAACGGCGGGAGCGCGCGGACCCGACCGGGAAGCGGGACGCTGCGTTGCCGTCCGGCCAGTCCCAGAGGACCGAGACGGCGCACCGTCACCCGCACGGCGAGTCGGTCGCCACGTCGCGTGGGGGTGAGAGTGGTGGTCACCGTAGTGGTCTCACCGCGCGGCACGGTGAGGCGGTGGATGGCGCCGGTGGCGCCCGCCGACGGTTGCCAGCTGTCACGCAGGACGCCGCGAAAGGTCCCGGTCCCGGTGTTGGTGACCGTGATCGAGCAGGAGGTGCTCTCCCCTAACCGGACCGGTCCGATCACCGACCGTGTCATCGCGATGGTCTTCGTCGATCCGGCGAGCGCGAGGTCGAGGCACATCAGCAGCACACAGAACAGAACCCACAGCACGGGGACGGCGTAGTTCGGCCACACCAGGATCGGCACTGCGCCCAGCAGCACCAGTACCAGAAACCGGCCGGTGAGGAACATCAGCGCGGCACGGGAACCGAGTTGACGGCGGCATCGAGGACCGAGCCGACCGACACGCCTTCGAGTTCGGCCTCCGGCCGCAGCGACAGCCGGTGTGCCAGCGTCGACTGTGCCAGGGCCTGAACGTCATCGGGGGTCACGAAGTCACGGCCGTTCAGCCACGCCCACGCGCGGCTGGTCCCGAGTAGCGCGGTCGCGCCGCGCGGGCTGACGCCGAGTGCCAGGGACGGCGAGAACCTTGTCGCGCGGGCGATGTCGACGATGTAGGCGGCCACCTGTGGTGCGACACCGACGCGGCGGACCTGTTCGATGCCGGCTTCGACGTCGGCGGCCGAGGCGACCGGTCGAAGTCCGGCGGCGGCGAGATTCCGCGGATCGAACCCGGCCGCGTGCCGGGTCAGGACAGTGATCTCGTGCTCACGTGGCGGCACGGGCAGTGTCACCTTCAGCAGGAAACGGTCGAGCTGGGCCTCCGGCAGCGGGTAGGTGCCCTCGTACTCGACGGGGTTCTGCGTTGCTGCCACCAGGAACGGGCTGGGCAGCGGACGGCCGACGCCGTCGACGGTCACCTGCCGTTCCTCCATCGCCTCCAGCAGCGATGCCTGCGTCTTCGGTGGGGTGCGGTTGATCTCATCGGCCAACAGGAGGTTCGTGAACACCGGTCCCTCGCGGAACGTGAACTCCGAGCCGGCGGAGTCGAACACAAGCGAACCCGTCACGTCTCCGGGCATCAGGTCGGAGGTGAACTGCACGCGCTTGGTCTCGACGTCGAGCGCCGCCGCGACCGATCTGACGAGGAGGGTCTTGGCGACGCCCGGAACGCCTTCGAGCAGGATGTGTCCGCGACACAGCAGTGCGATGAGGATGCCCGCGACCGCCGGGTCTTGCCCGACAACGGCTTTGGCGACCTCGGCACGCACCGCACCGAGTGCCTCGCGTGCCTTGTTCGACGACGGGGCGGGTCCACCGTGCGGATTCTGCGGCGATGAGGCCGCTTTCTCGGACGGACCGGGGCCGAAGGTGCGGGATGGATCGACGGTCATGGTGTGTGCCGGACTTCCTTCTCGAGGGCGGTCAGTTCACTGGTGAAGACGACGAGGCCGGTGTCGGTCGTGGGCAGCGGCCCCGCGAGCAGGGTCCGTACCTGTGGAAGGTCGCGGCCGGTGACGGACACGACGGTGGTGATGATGGCGTGGACGGCGGAGTCGGCGGTCTCCCCCGGTGCCACCATCGTTTCCCATTCGGGTGCCGCCAACTCGTCGGTGGCCCGACCGGCGTCGTACGGGAGGCCGAGGTAGGAGGCGAGCGAGGTCAGGGTGTGGATGCGCAGCGCGGCGGCGGCGCGGGCGTCGGCGCGAGCCTTGTGGTACATCCGGCCCCGCGCCTGGGTGGTCTCGATCGCCTTGACGACCGCCGGCAGCGGCTCGGTGACCAGCGCGCCGAAACGGCGACCTCGCCAGAGCATCAGGACCAGGACTGCGAACGCGGCCAGCACGACCAGCGGCCCGAGCGCCTCCGGGATGTCGGATTCCTCTTGCGCCGACGCGACTTCGTCGGTGAAAAGAGGTACATACCAGAGGATGTCGTGCGCGCTTGCGAAGAGACGGGTGGCCACGCCCGCGTTGTCCCGGAGCGCGAGGTTCTCGTTGATCAGCATGTCGCCACTGACGACCACGATCTCCGGGCGGGTCGATGTGGCCGGCACGATCAGCACATTCGACGCGGTGCCGGTGGTGAAGCACGACGTCGCGCCCGGTGCGGATGTGCTGTAGCCGAGCGCGCCGCCGGTGATGGTGTCGTCGTCGGCGATCTCGGTGGTCGTGCACCCGGCGAGCACCGCGGTCGGGGCACCGCCGTACTCCAGCCGGACGGGTAGCCGGAGAAGTGACAGAGCGTTGTCCTGCGGCGCGATCAGGATCACCCGGTGTGCGTCGGAGACCCAATCCAGGAACTGTTGTGCGGTACCGGGGTTCAGCGCGCCGACCGATGACACGACGACCGTCGTGCTGCTCTCGGGGCGCGGCGAATCGGTGAGCTCGTCCAGTCCACGGGCCTGATGGAGGTCGCCGCCGTGGTCGTCGATGATCTGGGCGAGGGCGCGCGCACCCTGGGGCCGTGGATTGTCGGGGTCGTAGCTGACACCAGGCCCCGGTTCCGCACCGAACACGGTCAGCGCGGAGACACCGAGCAGGGCGATCGCTGCGGTCACCGCGACGACGAGCACCACCACGAGTACCCAGATCCATCGTGGCGTGCCGCGCTTCGGCGGGGCGGGCGCGATCGACGGTGTACGTGCCGTCGTGGTCATCGAGGCACCGCCAGACGACGCGGACCAGATGTGTCCACCCCGGCGGGTCGGGCGGACGACACGGTGCGCTCGAGGTCGAGCACCGCACGGGCCGACCCGGCCGCCGCATGGCGACCGCCGTACGCGATCGCATCGAACAGGTCTGCGGCGCTCCGGAGTTCGACGCCGTGCTCCTCGAACCGGGACGCCAGTTCGGTCGCCACCTCATGTGCGGTGAGGGACGGCTCGTCGGCGAGCAGACCTCGTTCGATGCCGCGTTGGGCGAGCGCGCGGACGGCGGTGATCACACTGGTGTCGTAATCGCCGGCGGCATAGCGGGTCTCGGCCTCCGCGCGGAGTTCTTTCGCCGAACGCGGGCTTCCGGACAACACCACCTTCGCTGCGGCGTTCTCGGTGGTCTTCGGGATCCGCGGCGTGCGGCGCACGCGGCGGATCACGAGAACGGCGAGTCCGAGCGCCAGGAGGATGGCGATCACGATGACGATCGCCCGGATCGTGTCCGACCCACCGACCAGGTCGAGGACGTTGTCGGCGATCCATCCCCAGACCCGGTCGCTGAACCGGTCCCACCACGACGGTTCCGGCGGTTGGTAGGCGTTCTGGGAGAGTTCGTCCTCGGCCCACCGGCGGGCTTGCTCGTTGCCGGGTTCCAGGGGTGCGGCGAGGATCGGGGTCACCGCGCACCCGGCCGCGGGTCGTGCGGTGAGTCGGACATCGTCACGGATACCGGCCTTTCCGCGCTGCTGGGACCTCGACGGACTCGACGGACTCGATGCCCGAGGGGCTCTTGCGGCGAACGTATCAAACAACGGTGTGCAAGCACCGAAAACATCCACCGGTCGACGGACGCGCGTGCTACGGTGCGGAACTAGAACACGTTCTAATTTCTGGAGGATTCATGACCGTGGAGCAAGCCGGCCTCGCCGACCAGATCGACGCGGCGGTGGACGCCTACATCGAGTTGCTGAACTCCGGCACCGCCGAGCAGATCGCCGACCTCTACGCGCCCGACGCGACGGTCGAGGACCCGATCGGCGCCGACATCCGCAACACCCGCGAAGAGCTCGTCGAGTTCTACTCGGTGATCACCGGCATGGACGAGCGCACCGCGACCCTCAAGTGGAAGAAGGTCGCCGGCGACACCGCCGTCTTCGAGTTCACCCTGGTGACCAAGACCTCCGGACTGGCCTTCGAGATCACTCCGGTCGACATAATGGTCTTCAACGCCGACGGCAAGGTGTCGTCGATGCGCGCGGTCTGGCGTCCGGAGGACCTCACGCAGCTCTGACCCGCTAACCCCGCCCCGTCGGCCGCAGCACGATGTCCTGCGGATGGGCGTCGACGGGCGTCTGGATGGCGTGTACGACGGCGGCCGCGACGGACTCCGGGCGCAGGAACTGTGAGGCGTCGTAGTCCCGTCCCTCGAGGGCGACGAGTTCGCGCTGCATGTCGGTGTCGATGCGCCCGGGGTAGACGGACGTGACCCGTAGTGTCGGTTCCTCGGCGCGCAGCGAGTCGGCGAGTGCCCGCAACCCGAACTTGCTCGCCGCATACGGCGCCCAGCGGGGTTTGGCGTTTCGTCCTGCCCCGGAATTGACGAAGACGACGTGCCCTTCTGCCTGCCGCAGCGCCGGCAGCAGGAGCCGCGTCAGTTCGGCGACGGCGACGAGGTTGATCTCGAGGACGTGATGCCACTCCTCGACGGGGGTGTCGGCCACATGCTCGAGACTGCTGCCGACGCCGGCGTTGTGGACCAGCACGTCGAGTTCGTTGATCGCTTCCACGGCGCCGGCGACCTCGTCGTAGTCGGTCAGTTCGACGGCGAAAGTGCTCGCGCCGTCGAGTTCGATGGCGAGGTTGTCGAGTTCGGGCGAGGGGCGTCCACCCAACAACAGGTCGTGGGTGGGCGCGAGCTGTCGGGCGATCTGGGCGCCGAGGCCGCGACTGGCCCCGGTGATCAAAGCGGTGGGCACTCTGCCCACCCTACTGGGCGACCCGGATGCCGAAATCGTCATGCTGACCACCCTCCGCTGGCCGAGTGGTGACGACCCGGATGCCGAAATCGTCACGCCTCCCACCCTCCGCTGGCCGAGTGGTGACGACCCGGATGCCGAAATCGTCACGCCTCGCACCCTCCGCCGACCGAGTAGCGACGACCCGGATGCCGAAATCGTCACGCCCCCCACCCTCCGCTGGCCGAGTAGCGACGACCCGGATCCGAAATCGTCACGCCTCGCACCCTCCGCCGACCGAGTAGCGACGACCCGGATGCCGAAATCGTCACGCCCCCCACCCTCCGCTGGCCGAGTAGCGACGACCGAACGGAGTGAGGACGACGCGTATCGAGGTCACCTCGATGAGCACACGACGGCGCCGCGGGGCAGAATCGTCGGCGTGGCCAGGTACGGATTCACCCCAACGCAGCTGTCGGCACGTGCCGCGTATCTGCTGCGCGGCAACGACCTGGGCACCATGACCAGTGCGGCACCCAAGCTGTACCCGCACATGTGGAGTTGGGACGCCGCCTTCGTCACCGTCGGTCTCGCACCGCTGTCGGTCGAGCGAGCGGTGATCGAGATGGACACCCTGCTCTCGGCGCAGTGGCGCAACGGAATGATCCCGCACATCGTGTTCGCCAACGGTCGGGACGGGTACTTCCCCGGCCCGGCCCGCTGGGAGTGCGCGCGACTGGCCGAGTGCGCCCCCGACTTCCCCGACACCTCGGGGATCACCCAGCCTCCGGTCCACGCGATCGCGGTGCAGCGCATCCTCGACCATTCCCGACGCCACGGCCGGACGACGCGGGCGGTGGCCAACGAGTTCATCGACCGCCGGTGGAGTTCCCTGGTGCGATGGCACCGGTGGCTGGCTCATGCGCGGGATCCCATGGGGCGCGGCCGGATCACCATCTTCCACGGCTGGGAATCCGGTATGGACAACTCGCCGCGCTGGGACTCGGCATACGCGAATGTCGTTCCGGGACTGGACCTGCCGCCGTACTCTCGGGCAGATCTCGACCACGTGTCGGATCTGTCGATGCGGCCGACCGACCTCGAGTACGACCGCTACCTCTGGCTGGTCGAACAGATGAAGCGCGCGAACTACGACGACGACGTGTTGCCGAAGGTCATGAGTTTCGCGGTCGAGGACGTCTTCGTCAGTGCGATCTTCGCCGTGGCCTGCGATGTGCTCGCGACGATCGGTGAGGACTACTCCAAGCCGCTCGCCGACGTCCGCGACCTGCGCGCATGGGCCGACCGTTTCCGTTCCGGCGTCGTGGCCGCAGCCAACGACCGTAACGGCGCGGCAAGGGATTTCGACTTGCGCGCGAACTCGTGGATTCCGACCGAGACGATCGCCGCGTTCGCCCCGTTGATCTGCGGAGGTCTCCCGCGCGACCGGGAACGGGCTCTGCTCCGGCTGTTCGAAGGTCCGCGATTCTGTGGGCACCCCGACCTCCGGTACGCGGTCCCGCCGTCGACGTCGCCGATCTCGGGCGACTTCCGCCCGCGCGAATACTGGCGCGGTCCGGTGTGGCCGGTCATGACCTGGCTGTTCAGCTGGGCGTTCGGGCGCCGCGGCTGGACCGAGCGTTCCGCGCGCCTTCGGGAGGAGGGCCTGCGCCAGGCCACCGACGGCTCGTTCGCGGAGTACTACGAACCCTTCACCGGCGAACCCCTGGGCAGCATGCAGCAGAGCTGGACCGCGGCATCGGTGCTGGACTGGCTCGACTGAGCCCCACGAGTCGACTACCTGCGAGGTAGTGGCCTTCCCGCGTTCAGGCGCGCAGTCTGGAGTCACGGCGATCCTCACAGGAGGTGTCCGATGACCACTCGACCGATTGCCACTCCACCGGTTGCCACTCCACCGGTTGCCACTCGACCGATTGCCACTCCACCGGTTGCCACGACGATCCGCGTCAGACACCGAGCGGCCCCACCGCGACCCGTGGCGTCGAGCCCGACGTGGCTGACCGCAGTGATGAAGTGCGACAAGGCGCTGTCGTTCTGGTTCGTCCCGGCCGGCTTCCTCTTCGCACCACTCCTGCTGATCCTCGACCCGTGGCCGGTCGCCAGGACCATCGCATTGGTGACGATCTCCCTGTGCGGACTCTGGCTGGGCCTGCTCGGGGTGTTCATGGCTGTCGGACTCGCACGCGTGTTGCGTTCCGGCGACGTGCTTCCCGACGAGTACTGGTTCAGACTGCTCGACTACCACCCGCCACGGGCTTGAAGAACCGCTCACTCATTCCGTTCCCGCTCACCCGATAAAAGTGAGCGGGAACGGAATTGTTGAGCGAATGTCTCGGTCGCGGACTCGCCGCGTTGCACACCATTACAAAGCCGTCACACTGCTGAAACACGCCACTTGTTTCATAACAGGGGACGGCGTCCACTCCGAAGAGTCACCGCAAACCGCGGTTGGCAGCGGTGGACGCCGAGCACCTACCCCGACGAGCGCGTACGCGCCCGAGTGAGACATGGAGGAGCCTCGTGACGATCGAGAGTGCCAAGGCGTTGGAGTTCCGCGTGACCAGCGATGGCTGGAAAGACCTGCCGAAGATGCCCGAGGCCGAGTACCCGGGTACTGCGGGATTCATCGGCGACGTCTATGAGAACCCGGACGGCAGCCCGATGTGCAGCGGATACTTCGAGCTCCGCCACACCGACGAACCGCTCTACTACGAGTACGAATACGACGAGATGAAGGTCGTGCTCGAGGGCGAATTCCTGTTGGAGAACAAGGAAACCGGACAGAAGACCGTCGCCAAGGCCAAGGATGCGATCTTCTTCCCCAAGGGTTCGAAGATCTACTTCAGCACCCCGGACTATGCGCTCGCCTTCTACACCGGGCAGCGCGACGCCACTCTCCTCTGAGCGGCCGCCATGTCGCAGATCGCGTACTCCAGCGTGCCGGTGTGGGCGCGACCTGGTGACCTGGTCGAGACGTCGACTCCCACACCGACCGGTGGTTCCTACCTGCTGGTCGGTGTGGGGGACGTCGCCGATGCACTGAGTCGCTGGGAAGCCGACCTCGCGCCGCTGGCCACCACCCGAATCCACGGCGACGCCGACACGGCCGCCGACCTGCTGGCCGACGCGCTTGCCGAGGCCACCGTCGGGGTCCGGGTCTGGATCGTAGCCGACGCCGGCTCGGCACTGCGGCTGCGCGCCGTCGCCGTGAACGCCGGTCTCGAAGACGACGAGATCGAGTTCCTCACAACGGGTTCCGTCGAACGGACCGAGGCGGACGTGTTCTGTTCGCACTGCCGGACGGTCACACGCGCCCGAGTGGCGATCGACGACGTCATCCCCTGCGCCGGTTGTCGACGCGACCTGCTCGTGTACCACCACGTGTCCCGTCGAACGGGTCAGTACCTGGGGTTCATGGTCGACGCCGAGACCCAGTTCCTGACCACCGAGGAGATCGAGCTGTGAGCATCACAGTCGCAGAACCTGATTCGGCCGATGTCGGTACGGCGTCGACGAATCGCCGCGCCGATCGGGCCGTCACGATGCAACTCGTCGTGACCTCGATCGACACGACCGTCGCGGGTATCCGCGGCATCACCCTCGCCCACCCGGACGGACGTGCGCTGCCCGGCTTCATTCCGGGTAGCCATCTGGTGGTGCATGCCGGCGAGAACACCAACGCCTACAGCTTGACCGGCGACGGCACGCATCCGGGTCACTACTCGATCTCGGTCCTCGAGGTCGCGGATGGCAACGGTGGATCCCGCTGGCTGCACGAGGTGCTCGCGGTCGGCGACCTGATGACCGTCGGACTCCCCCGGAGCGCGTTCGCGCCCATCGCCCGCGCCCGCAAGCATCTGCTGGTGGCCGGCGGAATCGGGATCACCCCCATGCTGTCCCATCTGCGCGCAGCCGTGCGCTGGGGGCGAGACGTCCAGTTGCTCTACGTCTTCCGGAAGGACGCGGCCGCCCACCTGGCCGACGTGACCGCGCTTGCACGGGCCCGCGCCGAACTGTTCACCGATCGAGTCTCGTTCATCGAACGCCTCGACGAAGCTCTCCGCGCCCAGCCGGTCGGCACCCACCTCTATGTGTGCGGGCCGTCGGCGATGATCGACGCCGTCGTCGACGCGGCGGTGCAGGCCGGGTGGCCCGACTCCCGAATCCACTTCGAGCGGTTCGGGATCGATGCGCTCGACGCCGGGGATCCCTTCCGCGTCGAGCTCGTCGAATCCGGTCGGAGCATCGACGTCCCGTCGGGGACGAGCATGCTCGAGGCCCTCGAACAGGCGGGCGTCGAGGTCCCCAATCTGTGCCGTCAGGGCGTGTGCGGTGAATGCCGCATCCCCCTCGCCGGCGGCTCACCCATCCACCGCGACCTCTATCTCAGCGCCGAGGAGAAGGACGCCGGTGACGCGATCATGCCGTGCGTCTCACGCGCCGCCGACGGCTGCAGCCTGGAGGTTCCCCTGTGACGAGCACAATCCAGAACACCACTCCCACAACGCCGGACGACGCCGACCTGGTCGCCGGATTCCCGTTCCCCTTCCTCGAGGACCGGTATCGCTACAGCACCAACGTCGAACCGGCCGAGCAGTCCGTCACCACACCGGCGGGCCAGTGGGGCACCGCGATCGTCGACATCGACTGCGAGTATCGCGCCGAGATCGACCAGCGTGCGACGATCCTCGCCGCCGACCCGACGAGGCACGCGGTGCTCCCCCACATGGTCCCCGCCGCCTGGGACGCGATGTTCACCCTCATGCGCGAACTCGATGCCGCCTACCCGGAGCAGATGCAGCTGCGCTCGGCAGGTCCCGACGAATGGTTGTGGCGCAACGACATCCTCGGCATCGAACAGCACTTCCGGTACGGCGACGCCACCACGCTCCCCGACGAACCGCTGCGGTACATCACCTCCCAGGTCCAGGAGGACATCGCGCTCCTGGACCAGCGCAACGGCCAACTGTTCGTCGACGCCGGGGTGGTGACCTTCGCCGCGGACTGGAGTTTCGGTTTCGACGTCGGCATGAGCTTCCTCGAGATCCACGGGCCAGTCCCACGGGTCCGCAGGGAAGGCGTCATCACCCGGGCCCACGAGTTCCTCAAACGGCTGCAACCTCACCAGCCCTACCGGCGGACCAACTGGACACTCACCATCGACCGCCGCCTCGACGTCTCGACCGAGATCTACCCCGAGTGGGGACCCGACCGCGAGGCCATCCTGCTCGTCGACGACGCCGAGTTCGGTCGCCGGGTCCACCTGCGCGTCGAGGTGCAGCACCTCATCCGGCTCCCCGACTCCGGTGCCGTCATGTTCCTCATCCGCACCTACCTGCTCCCCCTCGAGCTGCTGGCCACCGTCGACCCCTGGCGTCGTCGTGCCGCCGAGGTCCTGGCCGAATTGCCCGAGGACATGGCCGATTACAAGGGCATCATCAAGTACCGGGACCGAGCCGCCCGGTGGCTGCGCAACGCCGCTCGGCAGTCGGCGCCGACCGGGCCGGGCATGCCGGTCTGGCCGGCCACCCCGCCGGCCGTCGACACCACCGGGGCGGCCTTCCTCGTCGTCGCGGTCGGCGACGACGCCGAGACCGCTCACGTGTCGCGGGACTGGGTCGCGGCGGCCGAGGTCGTCGGAGCCACCCGACTCCTGGTGCTCGACACCCTCACCGACGAGCAGGATCGCCGGTCCCTGAACGCCGCCCTCGATGCCGCGCTCACCGGCACGCGCATCCTCGTCACCGGCGGTCAGTACGACGTGATGACCGCGCTGGCGATGGCACGTGACGCCGGGGCGGTTCCCGCGGAGTTGTCGTCATACGTCGTCCACACCCGTGACCTCCCGCTCTATTGTGCGCACTGCCGCAACACCTTCCGGGTGGACGGCCGTGCCGGCGGGGTCGTCTCCTGTCCGGGCTGTGTCCGCGATCTGGAGGTTCACGAGCATCATTCGCCGACGATGGGGAGTTTCCTCGCATCGGCAGCGGGAGGTGATGTATGACGGCAGCTGCGATCGCGGCACACCTGCACCCGGGTTACACGACCTCGGCGCGCCCTATGCGCGTCGTCACCGTTCGGCGGCTGACCGACGACATCACCCACTTCCGGTTCGCGCCGCTCGACGACGCGCCGCAGGTTCTGACGCCCTATCAGCCGGGCAGCCATCTGATCGTCACCGCGGGTGAGCACCGCAATGCCTACTCGCTGGTCGACGACGGCATGTTCCCGAACACCTACGGCATCTCGGTGCTCCGACGCGGCGCCGGCGGCGGCTCGGACTGGTTGCACGACAATCTCTCCGAGGATTCCGTCGTCGAGGTGGAGGGACCACGGTCGATGTTCGCGCCGATCCTCGACCAGCGCGGCGCACTGCTCGTCGCCGGCGGGATTGGCGTGACCCCGATCCTGTCCCACGCCCGGGCCCTGGCGCGCGGAGGATCTCGTGCCGACATCGTGTACTCGTACCGTCCGGGCTGCGGAGCCCATCTCGACGATCTCCGCGCGCTCGCGCAGCAACCGAACATCACCCTGCACGAGGTGTCCGGTGTGGACGAGACCGCGGACCTGCTCGCCGAGAGGTTCCGCTCCCAGCCGCTCGGAACCCACGCCTACGCCTGTGGGCCGGCAGCTCTGCTCGAGACCTACACCGAACTCGCGGCCCGGGCCGGATGGCCCTCCGCCCGCGTGCATCTCGAGCGGTTCTCCGCGCCGGAGCAGGACCCGGGCGATCCGTTCACCGTGACGTTGTCCTCCACCGGCAGTCAGATCGACGTCCCGGCGGGAGTGTCCCTCCTGCAACGACTCCTCGACCATGGTGTCGAGGTGCCCAACCTGTGCCGCCAGGGTGTATGCGGCGAATGTCGGATACCGGTGCGCGACGGCATCATCGAGCATCGCGACCTCGTTCTGTCCGAGGAGGAGAAAGCCCTCGGTGACGCGATGCTGTGCTGCGTCTCCCGGGGTCAGAACATCGAGGTGGACCTGTGACCACAGAAGCGATACCGACCGCATCGATCCGGGATTTCCTCACTGGGCCGGTGGACCACCTGTCCAACCTGCCGTGGCCGTTCCCCGACGACCTCGAGGAGTTCACCTACAGCGTCAACGTCGAGCCCGCACGCATCCCGCGGTGCACGCGCGGCGGCGAATGGGGAAGGTACCTGGTCGATCTCGGTGGTGCCGAGTATCCCGAGATCATGGCCGAACGTCGCCGAATCCTGGACAACGACCCCTCACGGGTGCGGGTCCGTGCCGGGATGGAGATCGCGTGCTGGGATCTGCTGCTCTACTATCTGCGCGACCTCGGCATCTCGTACCCCGGCCTCATGCACCTCGACGAGTCCGGCGACGGGCGCTTCCACTGGCGTAACGAGATTCTGGGCACCGACCAGGAATTCGTGCTCGGCGACCCCGACACCCTGCCGTGCGGACCGATGGAGTTCCTGGCCCGCGAGGTGCCCGACGATCTGCTCCTCGTCACCGAACGCGATGGACATCTGTACTTCGACGCCGGTGTCGTGACCTTCGCCGCGGCCTGGTCGGTCTCCTTCGACGTGGGCATGGACATGTACGAAATCCACGCCCCGGTACCACGCATGCTTCGCGAGGGCATCGTCGCCCGCGCCGAACAATTCCTGCGCAGGCTACCGGCAGATCAGGTGTACCGCAGGGTGAACTGGACTCTGTCGGCGTCGGATTCGCACAAACTCGACGTGAGCCTCGAAGAGTTGCCGGCATGGGCGGCCGACGTCCCGGCCATGGTTGCCGACGGCGATTTCGCCAGGGCACGCCTGCGAATCGAGCTCGAACACTTCGTCCGGTTGCCGATGTCGGGTGCCGTGACGTTCAATATCCGGACATTCATGGCCTCGCTGGAGGACGTGAAACGAATACCCGAGTGGGCCGCTCAGTTGGCGACCGTCATCGAGTCGCTCGGTGAGGACATCGCCGCCTACAAGGGATTTCTCGATTATCGCGACAACGTCGTCGCGTATCTACGCGGTCAATGACGCCCGTGAGCTGCTGGTGCATCAAACCACCGACCTCTTCAGTCTCCGAACCGAAAGATCGCCCATGGAACCGATACTCGCGGCCAACGCCGACCTGGCCTGGATGCTGGCGGCATTCGTCTTCGTCCTACTCATGTTCCCCGGCCTCGCCTTCTTCTACGGCGGCATGGTCGGCTCGAAGAACGTGCTGAACATCATGTCGATGGTCATGTCGACCCTCGCCATCACCGCCGTGCTCTACGTCGTCATCGGCTACGGACTCGTGTCCGGTCCGTCGGTGGGCGGGTGGGGTCTCATCGGCAACCCCACCGATTTCATCGGTCTCACCAACTGGTTGACCGACGACGCCTCCGGCGCGACCCAGACGCTGTACTTCGCGGCGTGGTTCATCCTGTTCGCGGCCATCACCATTGCCATCGTCGCCAGCGGTGCAGCAGGCCGGATGAAGTTCTCTGCCTGGCTGGTCTTCGCGCCGATCTGGCTCCTGGTGGTGTACTTCCCGGTCGCACACTGGGTGTTCTCGGCCGACGTCGACGACAACTACAAGGGCGGCTTCCTGCTGAACAAGCTGGAGATCGTCGACTACGCGGGCGGAACCGCGGTCCACATGAACTCCGGTGTCGCGGCTCTGGCCCTGGCCGTCGTCCTCGGGGCACGCAAGCGCCGCATGGAGCGTCCGCACAACCTCCCGATGACCATGCTGGGCGGCGGCATCCTGTTCTTCGGCTGGTTCGGTTTCAACGGCAGCTGCGCGCTCGGTGCGAACTTCCTTGCGCAGGCGGTCATCCTGAACACGCTGCTCGCCGGATCCGCCGGCATGATCGGGTTCGCGATCATCGAGCGGTGGCGCGAGGGTCACGTCACGTCGCTCGGCCTGATCACCGGCACCGTCGCGGGCCTGGTCGGCATCACCCCCGCCGCCAGCAGCATGGCGCCGCTGGGTGCACTGTGCGTGGGCATCTTCGCCGCAGCGGTCGTCGCGTTCCTGCTCAGCTTCAAGAGCAGGCTCAAGATCGACGAGACGCTCGACGCCTTCGCCGTCCACGGCATCGGCGGCATCGTCGGCACCATCTGCATCATCCTGTTCGCGACCGAGGCCGCTCCGGCCGGTGTCCAGGGCGTCCTGTTCGGCGGTCCGGTCGACATCGTCTGGCGTGAGCTCGCCGGCATCGCCATCACCTGCACCTACTCGTTCGTGATGACCTGGCTCATCGCGAAGGGACTCGACAAGCTGATCGGGCTGCGCGTCGACGACGAGACCGAGATGATGGGCCTCGACACCACGCTGCACGCCGAGACCGCGTACGAGATCCCCAGTGCCAGTGTGGGTCGGCCCGGCGGTGGGCTGGCCGGTCTGTCGCCGTCGGCAGCTGCCGAATCGGTGGAGAAGTCGATGCCGGCATCGGCACCATCCGCGCAGGTCTGACCGCGCGGAGAAGACGAACAACGGCCCGGGGGTCCACCGTCAGACGGTGGACCTCCGGGTTCTTTCGTCAGGCGGCGAGGGTGGCTCGAAACGACACCGACCGCTCACGGAGCGGAAACAGACTCGAAACAATCGGGCAGTCTACTAACGGTAGACAGTGATTCACACGAGTGGACATCCCGACAGGCAACACCTAGAGTCGACCCCCGGAGCGCATCATGACCACCACCAACGAAACCCCCGACACCGGCACCCTCGCCGAGCTGTGTGCGGCCAATGACACCAAGTTCATCCTCGCCATGTTCGTCGATCTCCGCGGAAAGCCGTGCGCCAAGCTGGTGCCGGTCGAGGCGGTCGACGAACTCGCCACGGAGGGAGTCGGTTTCGCCGGTTACGCGGTCGGTGCCATCGGTCAGGAGCCCAAGGACCCCGACCTCGTCGCCGTTCCCGACGTCAGCTCCTTCCTCCCCATCCCGTTCATCAAGGAAGGCCTGGCCGTCGTCCAGTGCGATCCGCACGTCGAGGGCAAGCCGTGGCCGTTCGCTCCCCGCAACATCCTCAAGACCCTCATCGCGCAGACCGCCGACGCAGGCTTCGAGCCGTGGGTGGGCGCCGAGGTCGAGTACTTCCTGCTGAAGCGCGCGGAGGACGGTTCGCTGGTCACCGCCGACGCCGCCGACGATTCCGACCAGCCGTGCTACGACGTCCGCGGTCTCACCCGGATGTACGAGCACCTCACCACGGTGTCCACTGCCATGAACCAGCTCGGCTGGGGCAACTATGCCAACGACCACGAGGACGGCAACGGGCAGTTCGAGCAGAATTTCAAGTACGCCGACGCGCTGACCACCGCCGATCGGGTCGTAACCCTCCGCTACCTCCTCTCGGCGATGGCCACCGAGAAGGGCATGATCGCCACCTTCATGCCGAAGCCGTTCGCCGATCGCACCGGTTCGGGACTGCACTTCCACCTCTCCCTCACCAAGGGTGGTGAGCCGGTCTTCCCGCAGGTCAGTGAAGACGATCGCGGGCTGGGGCTCTCCGCGACCGCCTACGGGTTCATCGGGGGCATCCTCGAGCACGCACCGGCTCTGCAGGCCGTCATCGCGCCGACCGTCAACTCCTACAAGCGAACCGGCGCCACCGCGACCCGATCGGGTGCGTCCTGGGCGCCGCGCAAGGCCACGTACGGCGGCAATGACCGGACCCACTACATCCGGGTTCCCGACGACCAGCGCGTCGAACTGCGCGGTGGCGACGGGTCGGCCAACCCGTACCTGGCCGCGGCCGCGTTGCTCGGTGCCGGTCTCGACGGCATCAAGCGAAGCCTCGACCCCGGGGCCGTCGGCGGGGCTCCCAGCCACATCGCGGATCTGCCACTCACCCTGTTGCACGCCGTCGAGGCGTTCGAGTCCGACGCGGTCGTCATGGGTGCCCTCGACGCCGCACTCCCCCAGGACTGGCCCGCCGACCAGGGCAAGGTGTCGACCTACTTCTCCAACCTGAAACGCGAGGAGTTCTTCGACTGGCACGCGGCGGTGTCCCCCTGGGAAGTCGACCACTACCTCACCGCTTTCTGACGCGGCCGGCCCAGGCTGCGTCGATCGAACCACATCCCAACTCCCCTTCGACGTAAAGGATTCGACCATGTGCGGAATCGTCGGATTGCATCTGCGTAATCCCGATCTTCATCCCCGACTCGGCGCGATGCTCGCCGTGATGCTCGGCGAGATGCAGGATCGCGGTGCGGATTCGGCCGGCATCGCGGTGTACGGCAACCCCGAATGGGCACCTTCCGGCCACGGGTGTGTCTCGCTGCTCGAACTCGATGTCCTGCCCGACGAGGTCTCGGCGACGCTGGGCGCAGCACTCGGTGTGCCGGTCGCGGCCCAGCTTGTCGATGCCACGCTGGTCGCGTCGGCCCCGGTGGGCGCCGAAGAACTCCTCGGCGCGGCCCGCGCCGCCTACCCGGATGCGCTGGTCGCCGGCTTCGGCTCGGATCTGACCGTCCTCAAGGGTGTCGGCGCCCCGCGAGACCTGGCCGAATCCTGGGGTCTGGCAACTGCTTCCGGCTGGCAGGGCGTCGGCCACACCCGGATGGCCACCGAATCGGCCGTGACCCCGTCGGGTGCACATCCCTACGCGGTGGGCCCGGAGCAGTGTCTCGTGCACAACGGGTCGTTCGCCAACCACGCCACCATCCGACGCGAATTGCGCGCGCAGGGTGTGGAATTCGACAGTGAGAACGACACCGAGGTCGGCGCCCGCTTCGTCGCCCACCAGCTCGCCGCCGGCAAGGACGTCGAGACCGCCCTCAAGGAGGTCTGCGCAAACTTCGACGGCTTCTACACCCTCGTGGTCTCCAACCGTGACTCCTTCGCCGTCGTCCGCGACGCCATCGCCTGCAAGCCCGCGGTGATCGCCGAGACCGACGACTGGGTCGCGATCGCCAGCGAGTACCGCGCCCTCGCCAAGCTGCCCGGGGTCGAGAACGCCCGCATCTGGGAGCCCGAGCCGGAAGTGGTCTACGCATGGACACGATGACGCTCGACTCCACCACCCAGTCCCCTACCGACCCGGCGAAAGCGGAGACGATGAGCCCCAACCACCACTTCGACCTCGCGAACACCGCACTGCGAGAAATCAACTCGGTACTCCACGGCGACATCTCCGGGGAGATCGTCATCGACAACCCCGCCGGCGCGCACAGTGTCGCAGCGGGCGTCAACGCGCCGGTCAAGATCACCGTCAACGGTCATGTCGGCTACTACGCCGCCGGGATGAACCAGCAGGCCGAGGTCACCATCAACGGCAATGCCGGCACCGGTGTCGCCGAGAACATGATGAGCGGCAGCGTCATCGTCAAGGGCAACGCCTCGCAGTCGGCCGGTGCCACCGCTCACGGTGGACTCCTCGTGGTCGAGGGTGATGCGGCGGCCCGCTGCGGCATCTCGATGAAAGGTGTCGACATCGTGATCGGCGGCGACGTCGGACATAACAGCGCCTTCATGGCGCAGGCCGGCCGCCTGGTCATCCGCGGCAACGCGGGCGACGGCCTCGGCGACTCCATCTACGAGACCCGCATCTACGTCCGCGGTGAGGTCGCCTCCCTCGGCGCCGACTGCATCGCCAAGCCGATGCGCGAGGAGCACCTCGAGGAACTCGCCGGTCTGCTCAAGGCCGCCGGTTACGGCGACGACGACCTGACCGCCTACACCCGTTACGGATCGGCCCGCGAGCTCTACCACTTCAAGGTGGACAACGCTTCCGCCTACTGAGCCCTTCGAGACGCCCTCCGCAAGCTCCGGGCTCCTCAGGGAGCGGAGTTGCTCCCTGAGGTGCGAGGAGCGAGCGAATCCTCCCCTCGCTCCCTGAGGTGCGAGGAGCGATAGCGAAGCCCCCCTTGCTCCCTGAGGTGCGAGGAGCGATAGCCGCCGGGCTGAGTAAGCGACGAAGGAGCGCATCGAAGTCGACGAGCCTCGAAGGGCCGCAACCCCACATCGAGCACACACCGAAAGTGACATCACCATGACCGAGAAACTCAGCGTCGAGCAGCGCGGACTCCGCGAATCCGCCACCTACGACCGCACCACCATCGCCGCCATCCAGCGCGCCGCCGAGACCGGCATCTACGACATCCGTGGCTGGGGGGCCAAGCGTAAGCTCCCCCACTTCGACGACCTGCTGTTCTTGGGTGCCTCGATGTCGCGCTACCCGCTCGAGGGTTACCGCGAGCGCTGCGACACCGACGTCGTCCTGGGTGGCCGCAACGCGAAGTATCCGCTGCACCTGTCTACCCCGGTCACCATCGCCGGTATGAGTTTCGGTGCGCTGTCGGCCGGCGCCAAGGAGGCACTCGGCCGCGGAGCGTCGGAGGTCGGGACGTCGACCACCACCGGTGACGGCGGCATGACTCCCGAGGAGCGCGGACAGTCCAAGCACCTCGTCTACCAGTACCTGCCGTCGCGTTACGGCATGAATCCCGACGACCTGCGCAAGGCCGACGCCATCGAGGTTGTCCTCGGCCAGGGTGCCAAGCCCGGTGGCGGTGGAATGCTGCTGGGGCAGAAGATCTCCGAGCGTGTCGCCGGGATGCGTACCCTCCCCCAGGGCATCGACCAGCGCAGTGCCTGCCGGCACCCCGACTGGACCGGCCCCGACGACCTTGCCATCAAGATCAACGAGCTGCGCGAGATCACCGACTGGGAGAAGCCGATCTACGTCAAGGTCGGCGCGAGCCGCACCTACTACGACGTGAAGCTGGCCGTGCACTCCGGCGCGGACGTCGTCGTGGTCGACGGCATGCAGGGCGGCACTGCCGCCACCCAGGAGGTGTTCATCGAACACGTGGGCATCCCGACCCTGGCCGCCATCCCGCAGGCGGTCCAGGCGCTGCAGGAACTCGGGGTCCACCGTGAGGTGCAGCTCATCGTCTCGGGCGGCATTCGCAACGGCGCCGACGCCGCCAAGGCCATGGCCCTCGGCGCTGACGCGGTGGCCATCGGCACCGCCGCCCTGATCGCGTTGGGAGACAACGATCCCCGCTATGCCGAGGAGTACGAGGCGCTGGGTTCGGCCGCCGGCTACTACGACGACTTCCAGGACGGGCGTGACCCGGCCGGCATCAGCACGCAGGACCCGGAACTGTCGGCGCGCTTCGACCCGGTCCTCGGAGGCAAGCGCCTCGCCAACTTCCTGCGCGTCATGACGATGGAGGCCCAGACCATCGCCCGTGCCTGCGGCAAGGCGCACCTGCAGCACCTCGAGCCCGAGGACCTCGTCGCCATCACGATCGAGGCCGCGGCGATGGCGCGGGTCCCGATGGCCGGTACCAACTGGATTCCGGGGACTGGGCTGTGACAGAACGGGATTCGACAGCGTCGGTCATCATCGTCGGCGGCGGTCTCGAAGGTGCTGCCGCCGCGTGGGCCCTCGGGCAGCGGGGGATCACCGACGTCGTCGTGTGCGAACGCGACACCGTCGGCGGCGGGATGACCGGCACGTCGTCGGGCATCGTCCGGTGTCACTACGGCGTCAGCTCGCTGGCCGCGATGGCGGCGGTGGGGCTCGAGGTGTTCGAGAAGGCCGAGGAGATCTTCGGTACCGACATCGGCTTCCGGCAGACCGGATACGTCGTCGGCGTCGGTGAACAGAACGTCGAGAACTTGCGCAAAAGCCTAGCAGCACAGCGCGAAGTGGGCGTTCAGGCCGAGGAGATCGACGTCGCCGAGGTTGCGAGGATGTGGCCGACGGCCGATCTGGAGCCGTTCGCGGCCTTCGGCTGGGAGGAGCGCGGCGGGTACGGGGACGCCTACCAGACCGCCCAGGCCTTCGCCGCCGCCGCACGTGCCACCGGCATCAGGATCCGCCAGGGCACCACGGTCACCGAGTTGCTGGAGGACGGCGACCGGGTCACCGGCGTGCGGCTCGCCGACGGCTCGACGATCTCGGCCGACACCGTCGTCGTGGCCACGGGAGTGTGGTCCAAGCCGTTCCTCGGCCGGCACGGCATCGACATCCCGATCTCGGTGCACCGCGAGCAGATCGTGATGATCCACCCGGGTGAGGATCTCGGAGAGGTCCCGGTGTTCTCCGACCTCGTCTCACTCCAGTACGTGCGACCGGACGTTCGAGGCGAGATCCTGTTCGGCAACAGCGATCTCCAGGAACTCCAGATCGCCGACCCGGACAACTACAGCAACCGTGTCGACAGCGACTTCGTCGACCTCACCGTCGACAAGGTCGGCACCCGGTTCCCCGGCTTCACCGAACCCGCGATCACCAGCAGCTACGCCGGTTGCTACGACGTGACGCCGGACTGGAATCCGATCATCTCGGCGGGCCCGCTCGACGGTCTGGTGCTGGCGGTCGGCTTCAGCGGTCACGGGTTCAAGATCTCGCCGGCGGTGGGACGGCTGATCGCCGATCTGGTCGTCGACGGACGCAGTTCGGACCCACGGATCCCGGAGTCCGATTTCCGCTTCACCCGGTTCGCCGAGGGCGATCCGCTGAAGACGAGGTTCCCCTACGTGGGAGCGGGGGAGATGCGCTGAGCGTTCCCGAGCGGTGTGCAGCGGGGATCAACCGACGAGAGGGCGCGAGAACATGTGTCAACTGACAGTGAACGACCTCGCTCACTATGCTGGCGAGGTGACCGACGACCCATTGATCCGGAACCAGTCTGGCATCGCACGGGAACGCCCCGTCGACCAGTCGGTCGAGGAACTCGAGCTCGAGACCGCGATCGCGCACAATGTGCGTCGGCTGCGGCGCCAGCAGGGACTGTCGGTGGGCGACATGGCGTCCCGCGTCGGCATCTCCAAGGCGATGCTGTCGAAGATCGAGAACGCGCAGACCTCCTGCAGTCTCAGCACCCTCGCCCGCCTGGCCAACGGCTTCGACGTCTCGGTCACGTCGTTGTTCCGCGGCGCGGAGATGGAGCGTTCGGCCGTCTTCGTGAAGGCGGGGGAGGGTAACGAGATCGTCCGTGAGGGTTCACGCGAGGGACATGAGTACGAGTTGCTCGGATCGCTTCGCGGGGAACACAAACGGCTCGAATGTCTGCTCGTGACCCTCACCGAGGAATCGGTGACGCAGCCGCTGTTCCAGCACGCCGGTACCGAATTCCTGTACGTCCTCGAAGGCGTGATGGACTACGCGCACAGCCGCTCGGTGTACCGGATGCATCCTGGCGACGCGTTGCAACTCGACGGAGAGGGAGCGCACGGGCCGGTCGAACTGGTCGAACTGCCGATACGCTTCCTCTCGGTCATCGCGTTTCCGGATTCAGCCGTCTGAGACCATCCCGGAGAGATCGAAGTCGTACCGGGAGGTCGGGACCACATCGAGGTGTCGGTCCGCACCGAACCGCGAGACGCTGTTGAGCATCAGCGTCATTCGACGTTCCAGTTCGGCCTGGTCGCCGTCGCTGCCGTAGAAGGCGTGGATGTCGGTGACAGCTGCCATCGGGAACAGTTCCTCCACAATCGCGTCGACTCGCGGTGTGTCCCCGGTGAGTGCCCGCTGGACGATGTTCTGTACATATCCGAACGTGGCCTGAGTGTCGATCGCGACCCGGGTGTGGTCCTCGAGCCAGCGCCGTAACCATTCCTCGCGGTCCAGCTCGGCCGGGCGGCGTAGGAATGCGATGTTGGACAGCGCCTCGATGCGCGTTCCGTCGGCGGGAAGGTCCGGGTCGAGGGGAGCGCGCGCGGTGACCTCCCAGGCCGCGAACGGCACCTCGACACTCCGGGTGACCGCGGGGAGTACGGCGTCGACGTCCCCGGCCCAGTACGTCACCACCGCGTCGATCGCCGGATCGAGTTCGTCGATGCGCATCGCACCGGAGACGGGGTCGTCGTCGATGTTGAGCTGGACGCGAACGGCACCGGCTGCCGCGCATCGTTCGACGAGTGTCTCGGCACCGACGCGCGTCAGTCCACCACCTCGCACCGCCACGATCACCTTCGAGTACGTCACCTCGCGCACGGTACCGGGACGAGCCGGTGTCCGGGGTCAGAACTCCTCGGCACCGATCAGCGCGGCGTCGTCGTCGATCTCGTCGTCCGCAACGCCCTGGATGAGTGCGACGGCGCCGAGTGCGACGACGCAGTAGGCGGTGGCGAACCACCAGGGAGCGGCATCGGAACCGAACCACTTCGCGAGGTACGCCACGAGCACCGCGGCGATCGCGGCCCCCATCCAGCGCAGGAAGCTGAAGCCCGCGCTGGACACCGAGCGCGGGGTGTCGGTCCCGCCGGAGGACATGGCGAGGTCGGTGAAGAGGGTGTTCAGCACACCCGACGGGAGGCCGGAGAGAACGACTGCGAGCCCGATGAGCCACACCTGATCGCTCACCGTGCCGACGCCGGCCAGGACCATGATCGAACCGTAGGCGAAGATCGCCACCAGCACACCGGCCTTCTCGCCCACGGACTTGGCCAACGCGGGTGCCACGAACACGCCCGCGAGCGCGGTGAGCAGACCCCACCCGAAGAAGATGAGTCCCGCGTGGATCGGCCGGAGCCCCATGGCAATCGGCGCCCACGCGATGACGGTGAACAGCGCACCGGTGTAGAAGGCCGAACCGATGCCCGAGGTCGACAGGGTGCGATTGCGGAGGGCCTTCAGCGGATCGACGATCCGCACCCGGTCGCGAGTGGTGCGCGGTGAGTCGGCGGGGAGCATGACCGCGCACAGGACGGCACCGAAGAGCATGAGCAGCGCGGTCCCGCCGAACGGCGCGCGCCAGGTCCATTCGCCGAGGGTCGCTCCGAGCAACGGTCCGACCGCGAGGCCGAGACCGAGTGCGGCCTCGTACATCATGATCGCGCCCTGGCGGCTGCCGACAGCGGACGAGACGATGAACGCCAGTGCGGTCGCGAGGAACAGCGCGTTGCCCAGACCCCAGATCACCCGGAAGGCGATCAGCTGGTCGATGTCGTCGGCGAAGGCGGACAGCCCGGCGGCGACGACGATCAGCGCGAGTCCGACGGTGAGTGTGCGTTTGGGACCGAAACGGTATGCGGCCCAACCGGTCAGGAGCATCGCGACGCACTGGACACCCACATACACACCGAAGAGCAGGGTGACCTTCTCGGCCGGCGCCTCGAGCGCTTCGGCGATGCTGTGCAGGATCGGGTCCACGAGGCCGATCCCCATGAAGGCGATCGTGGCGGCGAAAGCAGTGATCCACACGGTACGGGGTTGCTCGCGGAACGTGACGAGCAGCGACTTCTCAGAAGACGCCGTGTCGGTGGTCGGCGTGTTCTCGGTGTCTGTCATGAGGTCCTTTTCGATCGCGGAGTGATGATGTGGCCGGGCGCCGTGGACTCAGGCGCTCGGCGGCTGCGTCGGGGTCTCGTCGAGTCGGTCGCGCAGGGCTCGGAGAGCAGGGCCGGCGGCGGCGAGGGCGGCCCGGTCCTCGTCGTTCAGCGCGGCGAGTGCACTGGTGAGGACGACGTCGCGTTCCTCGCGGATCTGCGATACGACGGCGCGGCCGTGATCGGTCAGTCCGACCAGGACGGCGCGTCTGTCGGCCGGGTCGGGTCTGCGTTCGACCAGTTCGTGCTTGGTGAGTCCGTCGATCACCGATGTCGCGGTCGGCATGCGGATGGACTCACGATCGGCGAGTTCACCCATGCGCATCCACCCGGTGTCGGCGAGGACGTTGAGGGCTGACGTCTGCGCCGCGGTGAGCTCGACCCTCGGCGCGCGCCGGCGAAGCGCCAGGTAGAGCCTGGTGATCGTGGGACGCAGCGTCAGGGCGAGTTGCGCGGGATCGGAAGCGGACACGCTTAGAAAGCCTAATACTTCGAAGTTCGAAGTAATACCGGGCGTGCATGTGACACTGCCGACACATCGCCGCCCCGGCCAATGCGGAATCGCCACCGATCCGCCGGCTGAGCCGGTACCGGTCCCGCCGGCTGAGCTGGTACCGATCCCGCCGGCTGAGCCGGTATCGATCCCGCCGGCACCGACCCCGCCGGTAACGATCCCGCCGGCACCGACCCCGCCGGTATCGATCCCGCCGGCACCGACCCCGCCGGCACCGACCCCGCCGGCTGAGCCGGTATCGACCCCGCCGGCACCGACCCCGCCGGCACCGACCCCGCCGGCTGAGCCGGTACCGAGCGTAGCGAGGCACCGCGTCGAAGCCCCACCGCGAATCCGGAGGCGGTCACAACGGGCACGCGCACCTATGCGCCGTGCACGCCGAGACGAGATCGCCGCCGCCACCCGACAAGCGCCGGTCGGACCAGCGCCGGGAGAGGCGGAAGTGGCGATTCTGCAGTGAGGCGTCAGACCCCGATCGGGCTCCTGCCGTCGCGCCAGACCGCGACCACCGACGGCCGCGGCTGGGAGTTCCCGCCGTCGGGCCAGTGCGATGCCGGGTTGTCCGCGGAGTGGTCGTCGAGTTCGCCCGGATGCTGTACCGCGATCAGGATGCGGTTGCTGTCGATGACCGGTCCACACGTCTCGGCACCCTTGGGGACGGTCAGGAACTGTTTCGTCTCACCGCGGCGGTCACCGTCGAGGGCGACGGCGAACAGGCCGTCGTTGGAGTCGAGGGCGTTGCCGTCGGTGGAGATCCACAGGTTGCCGTGCGGGTCGAAGGCGACGTTGTCGGGACACGAGATCGGGCTGACCTTGGTCTTGTCGAAGCCGCCGTAGTACGTGTCCGCGGCGGCGGGGTCGCCGCAGACGAGCAGGAGTTCCCAGGTGAACTCCGTACCGGTGTGGTCGTCGGTCATCTCGAGGATCTGACCGTTCTTGTTCTCGTTGCGCGGGTTCACCAGATCGGCGGCGGCCTTGCCGTCGGTGCCGCGGTCGCTGTTGTTGGTCAGTGCGCAGTACACCTTGCCGGTCTTCGGGTTCGGCTCGATGTCCTCGGGACGGTCCATCTTGGTGGCACCAACGGAATCTGCCGCCGCGCGGGTGAAGACGGCGACCTCGGCCGGCGACATGCCGGCGATGTACGACCGGGCCGTACCGTCGGCGTTGACGGTGAGCAGGGGCTTCCACGACCCCTTGCCCGCGAACTTGCCCGCCGCGGGCAGAGCCCCGGAGCCGTCGACGGGTTCGGCGGTGAACGTTGCGACGTACAGGGTCCCCTCGTCGAGGATGCGCATGTTGTGTTCGCGTGCGGTCTTCGACAGTCCGCTCTTCATCTTGCGGCTCGACACGAACTTGTAGATGTACTCGAACTTCTCGTCGTCACCGCTGTAGGCGACCACCGTACCCTTGTCGGGCCCGGCGTCGACGACATAGATGTTGGCCGACTCGTGCTTGAATCGGCCCATCGAACTGTGTTTGACGGGAACAGCTTTCGGGTCGTGCGGATCGACTTCGACGATGTAGCCGAAGCGGTTGGCCTCGTTGGGCTCGACGGCCAGGTCGAAGCGCTTGTCGAAGCGACCCCAGTGGTGTTCGTCGGCATCGTCTTCGAAGGTGTAGCGCTCGAGACGTTCAGCCGTCTTCGGGTCGGTCACCGTGCTCGCGTTGCTGAAGTAACCGTTGAAATTCTCTTCGCCGGAGAGCATGGTGCCCCACGGGGTGAGCCCGCCCGAGCAGTTGGCCATCGTCCCCAGGACAGTGGTGCCGGCCGGATCGGCGGCCGTCTTCACGAACTCGGTGCCCGCTGCGGGACCGGTCAGCCGGAACGGGCTCGACGCGGTGAGTCGCTGGTTACGCTGGCCGACAACGGGTTTGAGCGCGCCGGAGCCGGGCTGGGCGGTCACCTCGACCACGGCGATACCGACCGAGGCCATCGCGATGCGGGCCTGCTGTTCGGTGGGTTGGCCGTCCTTGTACCCGGTGAACATGAACGGTTCGGTGGGGTACTCGAGATTGGCGACGAGGTAGAAGTGGTCGGGCACGCCGTCGACCGGGATGAGCCCGGCGAAGTCGTTGTTGAAGCCGAACTGCCCGGCCTGGGCCTCGGGGGTCTGGTTGGCGAAGTCGAACTCCGGGGCGCCGGGCAGGACGGGATCGCCCCACCGGATCACGACCTCCTGGCGGTATCCGTCGGGGATCACCACCGCGTCCTCGGTGTTGGCCGGGACAGCCGTGAACTTCATACCCGGCAGCGCATCTCCGGTGGCAGATCCGGTCGTCGAGGTGCCGGTCCCCGATCCGCTCTCGCCACAGGCCGCGAGCACCGATGCCGCCCCGACTGCGACCGCCGTACCCGCCGAGGTCTTGAGGACGCTCCGACGCGACACCGCGGTGCGCACGACGTCGCGGAAGTACGCGTTGTCGCTGCGGTTACCGGGATCGTGACGGCAGGCGTCGCCGCACTTGTAGCGGCACGTCACATATGCGCGCGAGGAACGCCCGGCATCGTGGCCGGCGGAGGTGAACAGCGGCAACTGGATTCGCACCCGCAGGACGCTAGGGGGGCGAAGCGAACCCTTGGGTACTCGAATGTGAACGGACACCCAACGCACGGTGCCTTCTGCTGGTCGAGCCGTGTCGAGACCGCTAGAACCGCCCGCCGGTACCGATGCGTCCCGACGACCCGGAGCCGCCGAACGAGCCCGGGCTCCGTCCGCCGCTGCCGAAGCCACCACCGAAGCCGCCGGGGTATCCACCCCGGTATCCGCCGCGACCGCCGCTGATGGTGCCGCGCAGGAAGCTGTCGACGAGGATGCCACCGAGAACGGCACCCGCGGTCGAGGTGCCGCCGGAGCGCGGCTGCTGCGACTGCTGCCAGTTCACGACATCACCTTGAGCGGCCATGAGCGCCTGGTCGGCGAGAGCGCCGGCTCGCCGCGCCGACGTGGTCGCCGCGGCCGGATCGGCTGCGGCGGCCTGCTGGGCGGTCTGGAGGAGGCGTTGCGCCTCGGCCAGCCGGGTCCGGGCGGTCGACTGCACGGCGCCGCGCCGCGTGCCGATGAAGTCCGACGCCGCGGTCACCTTTGCCGACGCCGACTCGAGGGCCGCGCTCAACACCTGTGCGCGGCGGGTGCGTTCGGCCGCGGAGTCCCGCGCGGCGTCGAGGGCGTCGTCGAGATCCGCATCGGCGTCGACCAGGGCGGTGAAGGTGCCCAGCGGATCGGCGTCGAAGCCGGTACGTCCGGCGTCGAGAGCAGTCTTCGCGGCTTCCGTGGCAGTCGCCAGCGCGGGTCCGCCATCAGCGGTCAGTGACGCCGCCTCGGCGAGTTCTGCCTCCACCTCCTCGATCAGTGCCGGCATGCGGGACTGGGCGGCGGCGATGTTCGCGTCCGCGTGATCGATCGCGTCGAGGAGCACGGTGGCCTGCTCGATGGAGCCCTCGGCCGAGCGGATCGCGGCGACCGCGGGACCCTGCTGTCCGACCGGCGCCGCACTCGCGGCGCGACCCTGGTCGGCGGTCGCCTCGGCGAAATCGATCTGCTGCCGGGCGAGTTCGACGTTCGACAGGATCGAGGCGAGTGTCTGTTCGCCGTGTTTCTCGGTCAGCTCGGCGAGCTGCCGCGTCGCCGGGTCGAGGCGGGCGCGCAGGCCGATGAGCTGCTGGGTGATCGCGTCGAACCGCGCATCGGCGTTGATCAGGAGGTTGCGCATCGCATCGAAGGCCTCGACCTGGTCGTCGAGCGTGCCGTCGGCGTCGGTGCAGGACGTGATGATCTCGACGAGCATCGAGCGGCGCTCGTCGTCGGTTTCCGGGACGTCGTCGTCGAGCCGCTGCCGCAGGGTGAAGGACTGTGCGAGAGCAGTTTTCGCGCGCTCGAGTGCCGTGGTGAATGGTTCCGTCTCGGCCTCGCCGAATTCTCCGACGGCCAGGCGCAACTCTTCTTCGCTGGTGCGGACGGCGTTGTCGAGATCGGTGAGGACCTCACGCGACCACGGATCGAGCACGTCGAGCGGCTGCTCCGCGAGCTGATCGACGGTCAGTTCCTGTTCGCGCAGTGTCTCCAGGCCGCCCTCGATCCGACGCTGCTTGCGGCGGCGCGAGTAGAGGTACGCGCCGCCTCCGCCGACCACCACGGCTCCGCCGACGACTGCGGCGGCGATGACGCCGGTGTAGCTGGGATCGAGTTCCGACGAGAGCCCGTTGATCGCCGCGAGTCCGGCGTCGGCCCAGTTGCCCTCGCGCAGTTGCGGCACGACGTCGTCGTTCGCGACGCCCTCGAGGGTCGACTGGTCCAGACCACCGATGTTGTCGGGGGCGAACAGTCGATACGCGCGGTCCTCGGTGGCGACGGCGAGTAGGGCGTCGTGGTCGCCGAGTTCACTGGCCACCGCGGTCTGGTCGGCCCACTGCTCGCTGGTCAGACCCCCGAAATCCCGGACGTAGACGATCCACATCTGGATTCCGTGGTCGTTGTACAGCTTGTCGACGGCGGCCTCCAACTCGGACCGCTGGGCGGGCGAGATCGCGTTGGCCGAGTCGACGACATAGGTGGGGAGGCGCGTGGGCGGTTCGGCGGCGGCGGTGCCGGCTCCGATGCCCGTCAGCAGCAGAGTCATGCCGAGCGCGAGGCCGGCGGCCCCGAGAACTGCCGAGATGCGCCGGGCCACGACGTGCCCCCACCCACCACGAATCGCAGTTAACCGATGCATGATCACGAATCCAATCAGCCGCCGCATTCGGGTGAGTGTATGTCCGTCCCTGACCTCGATCGGTACCGGCACGTCTCAGCGTCGAGCGTCGCGCCACCGGCACAGGGCCTCGACGGCGGTGAGGTCGTAGTCGGGGCCCGTCACGCCGACTGTCAGGAGGGTGACGCCCTCGGCGGCCAGCGCGTCGGCATCGCGGAGCAGCGCGTCGACGTCGCCGCCGAACTGCAGGCCCGACGACCGTTCGATGGTCTCCGGGTCGCGGCCCACTGCTGCACAGTGTTCGGCGAGGACCTTCGACTTGTGGCGGTACTGTTCGAGGTCGTTGAACCCGTGCCAGACATCGCCGTGCTCGGCGATGTAGCGCAGTGTCTTCTTCTCGCCGCTGCCGCCGATGAGGATCGGGATGTCGCGGGTGGGCGCGGGATTGAGCTTGGCCAGCCGTGACTTGATGCGCGGCAGGGCCTCGCCGAAGGCGTTCAGTCGCGACCCTACGGTGCCGAACTCGTAGCCGTACTCGTCGTAGTCCTTCTGGAACCACCCGCCACCGACACCGAGGATGAGTCGGCCGCCGCTGATGTGGTCGACGGTGCGCGCCATGTCGGCCAGCAGTTCGGGGTTGCGGTAGGAGTTGCAGGTCACCAGCGCGCCGATCTCCACCCGCGAGGTCTGTTCCGCCCACGCACCGAGCATCGTCCAGCACTCGAAGTGCTCACCCTCGGGAGCGCCGTAGAGGGGATAGAAGTGGTCCCAGTTGAACGCGACGTCGACGCCCGCATCCTCGGCGCGGCGGACCGCGTCGCGGATCAGGCCGTATTCGGGAGCGTGCTGGGGCTGGATCTGGACACCGATGCGAAGAGGAAACGCCATGGCGACCAGTCTGCCTGCTTCCGGCGACGGCGTCGATGTCATTGCTCCCTGAGGAGCCCGGAGCGTGTGGGCCGTCCGTTTGCTCCCTGAGGAGCCCGGAGCTTGTGGGCCGTCCCTTTGCTCCCTGAGGAGCCCGGAGCTCGTGGGCCGTCTCTTTGCTCCCTGAGGAGCCCGGAGCTTGCGGAGGGCGTCTCGAAGGGTGGTACCAAGGACCGCGTGACACCGAGACCCGCCGCACCGTCGCTCGAGGAACTCCGACGCCGCACCAGCTCGAAGTGGTCCACTCATCCCGACGACGTGTTGCCGCTGTTCATCGCGGAGATGGATTACCAGCTCGCACCTGTGGTCGCGGAGGCGATGATCGACCGTATCCGGGCGTCGGATGTCGGGTATGCCGGTGACTCGGGCGGCGTCGGAACGGCTTTCGCCGGTTTCGCGGATCGGCGATGGAACTGGGAGGTCGGTGCGGACGATGTCGCGCTCACCACCGATGTCAGTGTCGTGATCGTCGAGACGCTGCGCTCGGCGATCGGCCCGGGTGCCGGCGTCATCCTGATGCCGCCGGTGTACCCGCCGTTCTTCGAGCTCATCCCGGAGGCCGGCGGAACCGTCGTCGAGGTGCCGTTGCTCGACGACCTGGTCCGGCGGATGGATCTCGACGGCATCGAGGCGGCACTGAAGTCGGGTGCGCGAGCGGTTCTGCTGTGTCACCCGCACAATCCCGTCGGACTCGTCCACGACGCATCCGATCTGGAACGGCTGGCCGAGCTCGCCGCGTCGTACGGTGCGATCGTGGTCAGCGACGAGATCCACGCACCGCTGGTCCATCCCGGGGTCGGGTTCGTCCCGTTCCTGACGGTGAGCGACACCGCGCGCGAGGTCGGCATCGCGGCGCATTCGGCGAGCAAGGCGTTCAACCTCGCCGGGGCCAAGTGTGCGCTGATGGTCGCCACCTCCGATACGACCCGGACGATCGTCGCAGGCCAGCCCGACGAGGTGCACTATCGAACGTCCATCCTCGGTCGCGCCGCGACCGAAGCGGCCTTCGCTCACGGCGACGACTGGCTCGACGCCACCCTGGAAGTCATCGGCGAGAGCCTGGATCTCCTGGATCAGCTTCTGGCCGAGCATCTTCCGGCTGTCGGCTATGCACGGCCGAGTGCGTCGTACCTGGCGTGGCTCGACTTCCGCGACGCCGGCCTCGGCGACAACCCGGGCCTGCCGATCCTCGAACACGGCCGGGTCGCGCTGCACTACGGCCCCGCGTTCGGCTCGCCGGGTAGGGGTTTCGCGCGGCTGAACGTCGCGTGTTCGCCGGAGGTGCTCACCGAGGCGATCGAGCGGATCGCCCGAGTCGTCGACAACTCGCCCGTTTCATAGCTCGAACCCGCGCCTGCCGCGGTGAAGTGCTATGAATCGGGAATGGGAAACGAGCGGGCCGCCGAGTGGGACGAGCGATACGGCAACGCGGAGCGGTTGTGGACCGCGGACGTCAATCCGGCGCTGATCACCGAGACCGAGGGGTTGGCGCCCGGCACCGCGCTCGACGTCGGGTCGGGGGAGGGCGCCGACGCCCGCTGGCTGGCGAAACGCGGCTGGCAGGTGACCGCCGTCGACATCTCGCAGGTGGCACTCGACCGAGCACGCGAGATCAGCGGCGACCTGCCGATCACCTGGACCCGTGCCGACCTCGTTGTCGATCCCGTCCCCGGTGACGACTTCGGTCTGGTCGCGCTGCACTACTTCCCGATCCCCGTCGCGGAGATCGAGGTCGCGCGCAAGCTCGTCGCCGCGGTCGGCCCGGGCGGATCCCTGCTGGTGGTCGCACATGCGCCGGAGGGTGTGCGGGCGCACGGCTTCGATCCCGACGATTTCGTGCAGCCGGGCGGTTTCGCGACACTTCTCGACGACGACTGGGAGATCGTCACCGACGAGACGCGCGAACGCGGCAAGGCCGCCGGCGGCGGTCACCACACGCATGACGTCGTGTTCCGGGCACGACGCCGGTGATCCCTAGCCGCCGAACAGCAGATACAGCCCGAGGAACGTGTAGCAGACCATCGTCACCATCATGGTGAGCTGTCCGGTCAGCTGATGTCGTCGCGGCAGGAGCCGCAGTGAGGCGTCGTGCGCGGCGGCCACTCCCAGCATGTGTCCGCCGACCACGAACACGACCTTGAGCGTCACCGTGACGGTCGGGTGATCCGACATGATGTACACCGGGTGGGCATCGCTGAGCCACAACAAGTTCCATCCCCGGCCCAGCGGATCGCCCAGGGCCAGGATGGCTTCCTGCCCCTGCTCGACGAGCGACTGCAGATAGTGGGCGAGGATGTAGCCGATGACGATCGGGACGAGTGAGTGTGCCATCAGGCCCGGTAGCCGACGGCGCAGATCGGGTTGCACACCGCCGACGGCGCGTGCCGCCGACCAGAACGTCACCGCGACAACGCCGACGAACACCAGCAGCCCGGCGGTCGAGAGCAGGGTGGCGATCGCCTGGTTGCCGTCGGCTCCGTCGCCACCGGCCTGCTCGGCGACGAAGTCCTGCCACTGGGGGAAGGCCGAGAAGCTGTCGAATGCGGTGGACCCGAGCAGGATTGCGAGCACGGTGACGGTGCCGGGCCGGATCGGCAGGGTGGTCAGCGAGTTCATCGGACTGCGCACGATCACGCGACCGTCGGGGTTCTTCGCGAACGGGGAGAGGCGGGAGGCGACCGTGCTGTAGACCGCGAACGGATCGGCATCCTCGGTCCAGCGAAGCCCGCAGATGATGCCGCCCACGAGGGTGATCGCGAGATAGCAGAGCAGCCAGATCCGCACCGATGAGACCGAATTCGGTTCCGGGGAGGCCAGTTCGAGCCAGACGAAGGCGAAGAGTCCGAACGCAGCCGGCCACCAGCCGAGGCGTCGGGGATAGTCCGTCAGGCCGACGACCCGGGACCCGAAGATCCCGCGCGCGATCCGCAGCACGGTGCGGATCGGTGACAGCAGTCGCCACACCGGGCCGATCAGCACCGACAGCACGATCATGCCCACCCACAGCAGTACGTAGAACGAGCCCGGCAGGGGGTTGTCGTGGGACGGCCCGAACGCGGCCACCACCAGCCACGCGGTGAGTATCAGTGCGGCACCGGCGAGTACCCCACGAAGCCATCGGTTGTCGACGGTCGAGGTCACCCACCCGGGGAGCTCGCGCCCGGCGTCGGATCGCCCGTATCGCGGAGTGCGCCAGGCGAAGGCGATCACCGCGAAGGAGATGGTCAGCGCCCACGCACCGCCGATCAGGACCGCGGTCAGCGGGACGGGCAGGAACTCCGAGCCGCCCAGCCCGTGGGCGAGCAGAGTCTCAGTCGGCCTCGCGGTCGGGGTCATCGGCCTCGTTCCAGGTCGGTGCGTCGGTGGGGTTCTCGGTGCGATCTCCGGTGGAATCCTCGATGGGGTCCTCGTCGTCATCTCCTCGACGACGATCGGCGATCGCGATCGCGATGATGACGCCCACCAGGATGAACGCGGGGATCACCGCGGGCAGCGCCAGTATCAGGGGATGCGTGGCGAGGTGGTGGACCACCGGGTCCGGTGCGGCGGCGATCATTGTTGGGGCTGCAATTCGGGTTTCCGCGCGCCCGAGGTCGCCTCACGGGAGTTGACCCGGCCGGCTCCCCACGACAGCGCGGCGATGAGCAACAGTGAACAGACCAGCACCACCACGGCTGCGGCGCCGAACAGCCACGACGGATAGTCGAAGGTGCGCTCGCGCTGGAGGATCGAGATCTCCGAGACGAACGGTTTCGTCGACGTCTGCTGGGCCGGCTCACCCTCCGCACCGATCGCGGGGTCCGCCGGCAGATACACCGGCACACCGGCCATGGTGGTGCCGTCCTGCACACGCAGGATGGTCTTCCACGACCCCGACACCGGGATCGGTTCGGTGGACCGGAACTGGTTGGGGCCTACCCGCTCGAGCCGGTCGATGACGATGCCGCGATCGTTGTCGACCCCGCCCTGCCAGGACATCAGCGTCACCCACTCGGGGTCACCGCTGATCGCGTCGGCCGGATCGAGGAAAACTTCGGCCGTGACGTTCTGCTCGGCGGCATCGTTCGGTCCGGCGGGGGTCAGGACGACCCGGGCGGTCATGTCGGCGGGTACGGAGACCCGCAGGCCGTTTGCGACCGCCCCGCCTATCACCACCACCGAGAGCACGACGGCGGTGATGCTGATCCAGCGTCGCGGCAGTCGCTCACCGACCGAGACGAGGCCCAGCAGGCCGCCGCACAGACCCGCCACCACGCCGACCGGGACGGCCATCGCCAGCGCTTCGCCCCACATGCCGGTGACCCAGGGGAACGGATATGCCGCGGCGATCCACCAGGATTCGATCCAGAGTCCGATCGTCGCGACCCCCAGGCCCGCCACCGCACCGAAGAGCACGCGGCGCTTGATGAGCGGCGTCAACGCGAGCAACTCGACGACCACGGCCGCGCCGAGGTAGAGGGGGAACACGTTGATCGGCGCGCCGAGCGCCGGCCCGACCACGACCGCGACGACGCCACGCAGCAGGATCGCGAACACCGCTGCGACCAGGGCACTACCCGGCCCGAGGCTGATCCGCGCGGCGACGAGGGCGAACGCACCGGCACCGGCGATCATCATCGGCTGCAGCACGAGCCGGAACTGCTCGACACCGAAGTCGTACTCGATCTGGAAGACCGACATGCCGATCACCAGGCCACCGAACGCCAGGCAGCGGACCAGCCACTGCCCGCGCCCGTCCGGCGGGAGGTCGGGGCCCATCGCGGCCCTGCCCTCGCGGTCGAGGATGACGACCGCGATGAGCGACAGTCCCGCGCCCCCGATCAGCATCAGGTGCGTCGGACCCCAGAGCGTGACGTCCTGACCGAAGATACGGTGCCAGACGTCGTCCAGCGGGAAGCCCACCAGGGCATAGAAGCCGCAGCCCGCCAACAGGATTCCGCCGACCGGCGCGTACCAGTGGCGGGTGATCCGGACGGCCGCGCGGCCGGGCTTGTCGAAGGGCAGGAAGACCGACAGCATGCCGGAGATGAACAGCAGGAACAGGCCCACCAGGATGAAGTAGTGCGCCGGGTTGGCGAGCGGTCCCTCGTCGCGGCCGTCACCGATGTGCAGGCTGACGTCCCAGAGGAAGCCGAACAGGGCGCAGATGATCGTGCTGGTGAACAGGAAGATCGGCAGCGCCGCCCACGGGGGTCGGTTGACGCGGCGCGCCGCCCAGTCGGCCAGGGTGGTCAGCCACGTGATCTTGCGCGTGCGGTGTAGGTATCCGATCCAGAGCAGACCGATCGACACGACTGCGGCTGCCGCGGACATCAGGAACACCTGGTCGAGCGCCGCACCGCCGCCCTCGGCGGCGAGATGGAGTGACGTGCCATCGCTTGTTGTCATGGACGAAGTATGCACATCTTGGTCATGTCCCGGGAGGCGGTCGGTCAAACTCCGACTTTGGGACACGGACGGGTGATGTCGTCGCGACGCGCAGGCGGAAACTAGGTTGTGCACAATTAAGTTGTGCACTACTGTTCTGGAACGTGCCCACCAATCCGGAGCCCCTCGACCGACAGCTCTGTTTCTCGTTGTATGCCGCCACCCGGGCTGTCACCGGCCTCTACCGAGAGGTGCTGTCCGAGTTCGGGCTCACGTTTCCCCAGTACCTCGTGCTGCTCGCCCTCTGGGAACAGGACGGGCTCACCGTGCGGGAACTGGGCGAGCGGCTCCAGCTCGACAGCGGCACGTTGTCGCCGCTACTCCGTCGTCTCGAGCGGGCCGGGTACATCGCCCGCGAACCTTCGGCCGAGGATGCCCGTGTGGTTCATGTCCACCTGACCCGGGAAGGGGATGCGCTGCGTAGCCAGGGCGGCCGGATCCAAGGATGCCTGGTGGACAACCTGGACCTCACCTACGACGAGGCGTCGACCCTGCATGCGCTGGCGCACAAGGTCACCGATCAGGCGCGCGGCCGGCTGCCGCGTAACTGATCAAGGGAGTCAAGTCATCGCCAACCAGTTGAAGGAGACAATCATGAACACCCTCTACACCGCAGAAGCCCTGGCCACCGGCGCGGGGCGCAACGGCCACGTCCGCACCACCGACGGCTTCGTCGACACCGACCTCGCCATTCCGCGCGAGATGGGTGGTGCCGGCGGTGCCGCCAACCCCGAGCTGCTCTTCGCCGCGGGTTATGCCGCCTGCTTCCACTCCGCCCTGCAGGCGGTGGCGCGCGAGGCCAAGGCCACGCTGGGCGATTCGAGCGTCGGTGCCAAGGTCGGCATCGGCGCCGACGAGCAGGGCGGCTTCCAGCTCGCTGTCACTCTCGAGGTCGTCATCCCCGACCTTCCCCAGGACCAGGCGCAGGCTCTCGCCGACCGTGCGCATCAGGTCTGCCCCTACTCCAACGCCACCCGCGGCAACATCGACGTCAACGTCATCGTCGTCGACGACTGATCGAGCCTCGCCGGTAGAGCAGCTCCGCAGGGGGCCGTCAGCGGCAGACGGCTCCCTGCGAAGCGGACGTGACCAGCTTCGAGTACTTCGCCAGGACGCCACGCGTGTACCGGGGTGGCAGGGGAGTGAACTCCTTTGCGCGAGCCTCGAGTTCGGCGTCGTCGACGAGAAGGTCGAGGAGGCCGCGACCCACGTCGAGGCGGATGCGATCCCCGTCGCGGACCAGGGCGATGGGGCCACCGTCGACGGCCTCCGGTGCAACGTGGCCCACGCACAGACCAGTAGTGCCGCCCGAGAACCGGCCGTCGGTCATCAGGAGGACGTCCTTGCCGAGGCCCGCGCCCTTGATGGCGCCGGTGATGGCCAGCATCTCGCGCATCCCCGGTCCGCCCTTGGGGCCTTCGTAGCGGATGACGACGACGTCGCCGGCGGTGATCGTGCCGTCCTCGAGTGCATCCATGGCGGCGCGCTCGCGGTCGAAAACCCGTGCGGTGCCCTCGAATACGTCGGAGTCGAAGCCCGCCGACTTCACCACGGCCCCTTCCGGAGCCAGCGATCCCTTGAGGATGGTGATGCCCCCGGTCGGGTGGATGGGCGACTTGGTGGCGCGCAGGACCTGTCCGTCGGGGTCGGGCGGGGCGATGTGCGCGAGGTTCTCCGCGACCGTCTTGCCGGTCACCGTCAGGCAGTCGCCGTGCAGCAGCCCGGCGTCGAGGAGGGCCTTCATCACCACCGGCACACCACCGATGCGGTCGACGTCGGTCATCACGTGCCGCCCGAACGGTTTGACGTCGGCGAGGTGAGGGACGCGGGCGCCCACGCGGATGAAATCGTCGAGCGACAACTCGACCTCGGCCTCGTTGGCGATGGCGAGCAGGTGGAGCACCGCGTTGGTGGACCCGCCGAACGCCATCACGACGGCGATCGCGTTCTCGAAGGCCTCGCGGGTCATGATGTCGCGCGCGGTGATTCCGCGGCGCAGCATCTCGACGACGGCCACTCCGCTCTGCCGGGCGAACTGGTCCCGTCGCTTGTCCGGAGCCGGGGGAGCAGCGCTGCCGGGTAGGGACATCCCGAGTGCCTCGGCGGCGCTGGCCATCGTGTTGGCCGTGTACATGCCGCCGCACGCACCCTCACCCGGGCAGATGGCGCGTTCGATGGTGTCGACGTCCTCGCGGCTCATGAGCCCGCGGGCGCATGCGCCCACCGCCTCGAAGGCGTCGATGATGGTGACCTGACGTTCTTCGCCGTCGGACAGCGTGGCGTATCCGGGCAGCGTCGACCCGGCGTAGAGGAACACCGACGCGAGATCGAGCCGGGCGGCGGCCATGAGCATGCCGGGCAGGGACTTGTCGCAGCCGGCGAGCAGCACCGAACCGTCGAGCCGTTCGGCACTCATCACGGTTTCCACGCTGTCGGCGATCACCTCGCGGGAGACCAACGAGAAGTGCATGCCCTCGTGACCCATCGAGATGCCGTCGGAGACCGAGATGGTGCCGAATTCGAGGGGATAACCGCCGCCCTCGTGGACGCCGCCCTTGACGGCCTTGGCCAGCCGGTCGAGCGAGAGGTTGCACGGGGTGATCTCGTTCCACGACGACCCCACTCCGATCTGGGGTTTCGCCCAGTCGTCGTCGCCCATGCCCACCGCGCGGAGCATGCCACGGGCGGCGGTCTTCTCCAGGCCGTCCGTGACGTCGCGACTGCGCGGCTTGATGTCGGCTTCGACGCCCGTCTCTGTTCGGTTGGTCATGAACCCACCGTAGTGGCCCGCGAAAGTGATCAGGTTGCGTTTGATCCCGGAGTGCGGGCACAAACGCAACCTGATCTGGTCGGACAGCGGATCTCTAGGCGCGCAGCTCCCGCTTGAGCAGCTTGCCGCTCTGGTTGCGCGGCAGTTCCTCGACGAACTTCACCAGCTTCGGGACCTTGAACGGCGCGAGCTGTTGCTTGACGTGGTCGATCAGCTCGGCCTCGGTGACCGCAGCCTCGGCGCGCAGCACGACGACCGCGGTGATCGCCTCGATCCACTTGTCGTCCGGGGTGCCGATCACCGCGACCTCCGCCACGGCGTCGTGGGTGTAGATCGCATCCTCGACCTCGCGTGAGGCGACGAGGATGCCACCGGTGTTGATGACGTCCTTGATGCGGTCGACGACGGTGACGTAACCCTCCTCGTCGCGCGTGACGAGGTCACCGGAGTGGAACCAGCCGCCCCGGAAGGCCTCGTCGGTCGCGGCCGGGTTGTCCCAGTAGCCCTGGCACAGCTGCGGTGAGCGGTACAGGATCTCACCCGGCTCACCGACGGGCACGTCGTTGCCGTCGGCGTCGACGACGCGGGTCTCGACGAAGAACACCGGCCGGCCGCACGAGGCGGGTCGGGCGTCGTGCTCCTCGGGGCGGAGAACCGTTGCCAGCGGACCGATCTCGGACTGGCCGAAGCAGTTGTAGAAGCCCAGATCGGGGTAGCGCTCGCGGAGGCGCTGCAGGACGGTGACCGGCATGATCGACGCGCCGTACTGCGCCTTCCGCAACGACGACAGGTCGCGGGTCTCGAGGTCGGGATGCGCGGCCAACGGCACCCACACCGTCGGTGCCAGGAACAGCGAACCGATCTTGTATTCCTCGACGAGGCGCAGGATCTCGGGGATGTCCGGTGCCGGCATCAGCCGGACCGTGGCGCCCACCGCCAGGTACGGAACCATGAAGACGTGCATTCCCGCCGAGTGGTAGAGCGGCATGCAGATCAGCGGGTTGTCCTCGGAGTCGAGATCCAGGGCGATGATCGACGAGGTGTACTCGTGGATGAGCGCGCGGTGGGTCATCATGGCGCCCTTGGGTTTCGACGTCGTGCCCGAGGTGTAGAGGAACTGGACCAGGTTGGTGTCCTCCACCGCGACGTCCAGTGCGGGCACGTCTCCCGCGGTGGCGATGGCGATCAGCGAATCATCGGCGTCGCGCAGGGGGAGCACGAACTCGGCCGGCACGACGTCGATGACGGCGTCGAGGTTGTCGGTGAGACCCGGGTCGACGAGCACGGCCCGCGCACCGGACTGCTCGAGGAGGTAGCTCAGCTCGCCGCCGCGCAACGCGTAGTTGATCGGCACGTGCACGAGTCCGGCACGCGCCGCGGCGAGGTAGCCGATGACGTAGGCGTGCGAGTTGGTGCCGTAGCCGGCCACGCGATCACCCTTGGCCAGGCCGAGGGAGAGGAGGTGCGCGGCGGCGCGGGTCACCGCGTCGTCGAGTTCGCGGTAGGTGAGGGTGTCGTCGCCGAAATGCAGGGCGGCGCGGTCGGGGAATCTCGCGGCAGTGCGGCGCAGCACTCCGTCGACGGTGTTCGAAGTGGGGGTCATCACCTCATCAGAATGACTGCTGCAATCCCGGCGGTGGCACACACCCCCTGCCGCGTCCGGCACCTGCGCAGGGCGTCTGTCACAGTCGAAGGACAGCACGAATCGGAGATCGACGCGATGGAGATGTGGCCCATGGGAAAAGACCGAGATCGGGATCCCGACGGTCGCGCCCGACAGGCTCGGCCGCGTGACGAACTGGGTCGCCCGCTGCCGTACGGTGCGCCGGGCGTCGAGCCGGTGCCCGAGGAGCCGTTGCCACCGCACGAGACGATCGCATTCGCGTGGCGGCTGCTCGAGGACGGCCGGCCGTTCTCCGCCCACGAGGTGTTCGAGACGCGATGGAAGTCCTGTCCGGCCAAGGAACGTCCCCTGTGGCAGGGGCTCGCCCAGCTCTGCGTGGCGCTGACGCATCATCGACGCGGAAACACTGTCGGTGCCCGACGCCTCTACGATCGGGCGGCCGCGCGACTCGTCGAGTACGAGAACGCCGGCGGAGTGAGGTACGAGATGGATCTGACGGCGATCCGCGACTGCGTGCTCGACGAGATCGACGAGGCCGAACCGACCTGAGGTGGTCCGGCCGAGTGTCATCGCCGGTAGGGCCGGGTTGTCGCACCGGTATGCGAACATATGTTCTATGCGGATCGAGCGGCGGGAGCGGCAGGAGGCAACGATCCTGCATGCCGATCTCGACTCCTTCTACGCATCGGTGGAGCAACGGGACGACCCGTCCTTGCGCGGTCGCCCGGTGCTGGTCGGCGGGGGAGTTGTGCTGGCCGCGAGCTACGAGGCGAAGGCGAGGGGGGTGCGGTCGCCGATGCCCGGTCACGAGGCTCGGGCGCTGTGCCCTGATGCCGTGGTCGTCCGGCCCCGGTTCGACGCCTACATGGAGGCCAGCCGCGAGGTCTTCGACATCTTCCATGACACCACTCCGGTGGTCGAGGGCATCTCGGTCGACGAGGCATTCCTCGACGTCGGCGGCCTGGGCCGGATCAGCGGGACCCCGCACGACATCGCCTCGACGATCCGGGTTCGAGTGCGTGAGGAGGTCGGCCTGCCGATCACCGTCGGTGGTGCGCGCAGCAAGTTCCTGGCGAAGGTGGCGAGCGCCGTCGGCAAGCCCGACGGTCTGCTGATCGTCGCGCCCGGCACCGAGCTCGCGTTTCTCCATCCCCTGCCGGTGCGTCGGCTGTGGGGCGTCGGGCCGGTGACGGAGTCCAAGCTGCACGACGCCGGAGTCGAGACCGTCGGTCAGCTGGCCGCGATGGGTGAGCGATCGCTACGCGCGGTCGTCGGATCGGGCGCGGGACGGCACCTGTTCGCCCTCTCGATGGCGCAGGACCCGCGTCGGGTCGAGACCGGTAAGCGCCGGTCCTCGATCGGTTCGCAACGCGCGCTCGGGCGTCGGCCCAAGTCCGAGGCCGACCTCGAGGCGACCATCGTGGCGATCGTCGAACGCCTCGGTAAGCGGTTGCGGACGGCCGAGAGGGTCTGTCGCACAGTCGTTCTGCGGCTGCGTTTCGATGACTTCGCCCGCGCGACCCGCTCCCGCACCCTCCCTGAGCCCACCGACCGCACCGACCTCATCATGGCGTCGGCGCGTGGCCTCCTCGCCGACGCGATGCCGATCATCCGGGAGCGCGGCTGCACTCTCGTCGGATTGTCGCTGACCAACCTCGACGACCACGACAACATTCAGCTGACCCTGCCGTTCGACACCGATCATGCCGAACAGCTCGACGCCACGATGGATCTTCTGCGCGACCGGTTCGGCCGGGATTCGGTCACCCGCGCCGTGCTGATCGGCCGTCACCACGGCGACGACGCCCCGATGCTCCCCGATTAGGGATTTCGCAGAGGTAGCGCGCGCCAGGGCACCACTTCTTCTACCGATCGTCGATGCCGTCCTCGCCAGGACCATCGACCCCCCAAATCGTGACCTGAGAATGCCACGGCCGGGGTACGTCACAGGCCGCGCGCACTAGAGTGGACGACCATGACCACGCAAGTAGACGCCACCAATCCCGACCTGGTGACGGTCGGTGTGCCGACGCACTGGTACAACCTCGCCGCCGAGCTCGAGACACCGATTCCCCCGCATCTGCATCCCGGCACCAAGGAGCCGGTGGGTCCCGAGGATCTCGCCGCGTTGTTCCCCAGCGGACTCATCGCGCAGGAGGTCTCCTCTGAGGCCTACATCGAGATCCCCGAACCGGTCCGCGAGATCTACCAGATGTGGCGCCCGTCGCCGCTGATCCGCGCACGTCGCTTCGAGCAGGCGCTCAACACCAAGGCGCGCATCTACGTCAAGTACGAGGGCGTCAGCCCGGTCGGCAGCCACAAAACCAATTCCGCTGTCGCGCAGGCCTATTACAACAGCCTCGACGGCGTCACCAAGCTGACGACCGAGACCGGTGCCGGGCAGTGGGGTAGCGCGCTCGCCTTCGCGGGTGCGCAGTTCGGCATCGACGTCGAGGTCTGGCAGGTGCGCGCCTCGTACAGCTCGAAGCCGTATCGTGGCTTCCTGATCCGCACCTACGGCGGCACGATCCACCCGAGCCCCTCGGACCTGACCGAGTCGGGACGGGCGATGCTCGCCAAGGACCCGAACACCACGGGCAGCCTCGGCATGGCGGTCAGTGAGGCGGTCGAGGTCGCCGCTTCCGATCCGGACACCCGCTACGCACTCGGCAGCGTGCTCAACCACGTCGTGCTGCACCAGAGCGTCATCGGCGTGGAGGCCGTCGATCAGCTCAACGCCGTCGAACCCGGCGGAGCGGACATCGTCTTCGGTTGTGCCGGTGGCGGTTCCAATCTCGCGGGACTCTCCTTCCGGTTCCTGCGGGAGAAGCTGCACGGACGGTCGAACCCGCGCGTGGTCGCGGCCGAGCCGGCCGCCTGCCCGTCCATCACCCAGGGTGAGTACCGCTACGACCACGGCGATGTCGCCGGTCTCACGCCGCTGCTCAAGATGCACACGCTCGGAATGGATTTCGTTCCGGATCCGATCCATGCTGGTGGTCTGCGCTACCACGGTATGGCACCGGCGCTGAGCCACACGGTCGAGCTCGGACTCGTTCAGGGCGTTGCGATCACCCAGCACGATGCGTTCAGCGCGGGCGTGCAGTTCGCGCGGACGCAGGGTATCGTCCCGGCCCCGGAGTCGACGCATGCCATCGCCGCGTGTGCCGCCCACGTCGCCGACAGTGACAAGGAAGAGGTCGTGGTCATCGGCCTGTCGGGCCACGGCCAGCTCGATCTTCCCGCCTACGCGGAATTCCTCGACGGCAAATTCTGAGCATGCCCCCGGCGATGCGGACGGTCGGTGTCGACCTGTCCGCATCGCCGGCCAAGACCGCGGTCGCGGTCCTCGACTGGTTCGACGACCGGGCCGAACTGACCGAGCTGGTCGTCGGAGCCGACGACGCCGAGATCCGACGCCTCGTCGACGGTGCGACCCGCATCGGAATCGATTCACCCTTCGGCTGGCCGGATGACTTCGTGGAATTCGTTGTCGCACATCATCACCAAGAGTCGAAACCGGGCCGTCGGCTCGACGATATCGCGAATCGACGTCCGCTGGCGCTGCGTCGTACCGACCTCTGGATCGCCGAGTCGGGGCTGGGTCGACCCCTCAGCGTGTCCGCCGACCAGATCGCCCATGTCGCCTTCCGCTGTGCGGGCCTCCTCGCCGATCTCGGTGTCCGGGACCGCGTCGACGGCTGGGCGGTCGAGGCCTACCCGGCCGGAGCACTCAAACGCTGGGGACTCATCTCACGGGGTTACAAACGCGCCGCCAACCGGACCGTGTTGACCGAGCTCGTCGATGCGCTACGGACGGCGGCGCCGTGGCTGGAACCGGGCGCTCACACAGACCTCATGGTTCGTGACGACGACGCCTTCGACGCCGTCATCACCGCGCTGATCGCCCGCGCCGCAGCGTTGGGGCGGACATCGCTGCCATCAGCGGAAGACCGTGCGGTTGCGTCGCGGGAGGGCTGGATTCATGTCCCGAACGGCGATCTGGGCGGACTCATCCCCGCTGGTTGAGTAGGCGAGGAGCCTGCGACGAGCCGTGCCCCGCTGGTTGAGTAGGCGACGAGCCGTGCCCCGCCGGTTGAGCCGACACCGAGCGCAGCGAGGCGTCGCGTCGAAACCCATCCGCCACCACACCTCACCAAGCAACTCCACGCCGGTTGAGCCGACACCGAGCGAAGCGAGGCGTCGCGTCGAAACCCCGCCGGCCACACCCCACCCGGCCAGCTCAACCAGCAGGACCGCGAGGTTTCGACGCGGTGGCTCGCTGCGCTCGCTACCGGCTCAACCAGCAAGACCGCGAGGTTTCGACGCGGTGGCTCGCTGCGCTCGCTACCGGCTCAACCTGCAGGGACGCGAGGTTTCGACGCGGTGGCTCGCTCGGCTCGCTACCGGCTCAACCTGCAGGACGCGAGGTTTCGACGCGGTGGCTCGCTGCGCTCGCTACCGGCTCAACCTGCAGGGACGCGAGGTTTCGACGCGGTGGCTCGCTGCGCTCGCTACCGGCTCAACCTGCAGGGACGCGAGGTTTCGACGCGGTGGCTCGCTGCGCTCGCTACCGGCTCAACCACCAGTATCGAAACCACCCTCACCGCAACGACTTCCGCATCACCACCCGCGGAAACCCGTCCAGCACAGAGGTGGTGTCGGCCGCCCACTCGAACCCGGCTTTCTCGAACAACCCGCGGGTGCCGACGTAAGCCATCGTGAGATCCACCTTCTTACCGCGATTGTCGAGCGGGTACCCCTCGATGGCCGGCGCCCCGTTCGACCGGGCGAACTCGACAGCGCCCTGGAGGAGCGCGCGCGAGATCCCCTTCTTGCGGTGGCCGGGTCGGACGCGGAGGCACCACGCGGACCACACGGGGAGGTCGTCGACGTGCGGGATCTTACGGTTGCGGGCGAAGGTCGTGTCGGCACGCGGTGAGACCGCCGCCCAACCCACCACTTCTTCGGTGTCGTCGATCGTCTCGTACGCCAGGACTCCGAGTGGAATCCCGCTGTCGCACAACTCCTTCACGAACTCACCGCGCTGTTCGCGGAGCAGGGCCCGATTCTCCGTGCTGGGGATGCGGTAACTCAGGCACCAGCACACGTTGGAGGTCGGTTTCTTGGGCCCGACCATCGTCGCGATGTCGGCGAAGGTCGTTGCGGGCCGGACGTCGATCGTCATGCGTCCCAGCATCACAACCGGCGACGATGTGCCGCAAGAGCCAGATCCTGTACGGATTCAGCGCTGGATGTGTGGAACCGACCGGTACACCGTCCGGTACCAGATGGTGGTGAGGATGTCGATGGCCGTGTCGTCGTCGGGGATGGACCCGACCACACCTCCGCGGACGGCGAGCCAAGACCAGCACGAGGATTCGAGCGTGTTCACGAGCGCCGACGCGAGCGGTTCGAGGGGCAGGCCGATGTGGTACCCGGCCCGTTCCGCGCTGTGCAGTCCCGCCAGCACCTGCTTGATGCCCGACGCACGGTTGGCGTGCCAGCGATCCCGGAACTCGTCGTCGAGCATGGACATCTGGAACAGTCCGATGATCTCGGGCAGGTACTTCTTGTATGTCGTCCAGTAGGCGGTGACGGCCGCACGCACCCCCGCTTCGGGATCCGAGTGTCTCGTGGCGAGAGAACCCTCGACGACTTCGCTGCTGAACTGGTCCAGCAGCGCCTCGAGGAGCTGATCCTTGTTGTCGTAATAGTTGTAGAACGAGCCGGTGGAGCGGCCCGCGGCGGCCGCGATGTCGGAGATCTTGGTGTTCAGGTAGCCCTTGTCGGCGAAACAACGACGCGCTGCGTCGAGAAACGCGGCCTCGGTCTGGCGTCCCTTGTTCGTCGGCGGCACCGAACACTCCTTCCGAGGACTGATTCGTTCATCGAAGCATGTATTTCGCTCCGGTCGGGCAAGGTCGGGATGAACGATGTGGTCCTTGTCATATTCTGAACCTGAATCTAGCATCAGAAAAGTCTGCGCGGGAACCACCGGGAGTTGCTCCCCGGCCAGGCCGCGCCCCGTCTGTCCGCTCTCGATCGCTCACACCAGGAGTCAGCCAGTGGAATCGTTCATCCAGCACCGGAAGGGTCGCACGCCGCGACAGGTCCACCGTGACCTCGAGGACCTCAAAGACGACGAGCTCGGCCGCTACGGATTCACCGGCCGGACGGCGCATCTCTACCGGCGCAACGATCCGACGCAGTTCCGCGCGGTCGGTACCCACACCGGCGTCGACCGCTTCGTCACCGAACTCACCCCGACCGATCAGATCGACCCGTCGGGTGAGCCGCTGCTGATGTTCTACAACGACGACTGCCGGATCTCGCTCAGCCGCCGCAGCCAGGCCGCGCCATTCTGGTTCCGCCCGGTCGACGGCGACGAACTGATCTTCGTCCACGAGGGCACCGGCCACTTCGAGACGGAGTTCGGCCGGCTGTCCTACCGGCCGGGCGACTACGTCTACATCCCCAAGGGATGCACGTACCGGCAAATCCCCGACGACCAGTCGCTGCTGCTCATCATCGAGGCTGTCGACGAATACCGGGTCCCGGAGCCGGGCGTGCTCGGACGGTTTTTCCCCTTCGATTCGTCGCTGGTCGCCGTCCCCGAGGCCGAGGTCTTCGAGGGCGACGGGCGCGAGGAGTACGAGGTTCGGTTCCGCCAGCGCGAGGGGCAGACGACGCTGTTCTATCCGTTCCATCCGCTCGACGTCGAGGGGTGGCGCGGCGATCTGTTCCCGTTCACCTTCAACCTCGAGGACTACGACGTCATCACCTCGGAGTCGGTGCACCTCCCGCCGACCGTGCATCTGTTCATGCAGGCTACGGGCGTGTACGTGATGAACTTCCTGCCGCGTCCCGCCGAGGCCCGCAAGGGCGCCGAACGGCTGCCCTGGTTCCACCGCAACACCGACTTTGACGAGATCGCGTTCTTCCACGGCGGCAGCATGTTCGGCATCGGCATGCCTCCCGGCCTGATCTCGCATGCGCCGCAGGGTATTCACCACGGCATCCCGGAGAAGGCCCGCGAACGGTCGCGCCGGAAGTTCGACGAGTTCGACCGTGTCGAGTGGAAGGTCATCGCGATCGACACGCGTCGTCGTCTCATCGCGACCCCGGTCATGACCGGGTCGGCATCGGCCGAGGTCCAGGAGGAGGCACAGGTATGAGTTCGGCGAACACGTTGCCGCGCCACGAGTACGAGCGCATTCCCTACCTCGTCGTCTTCGACGACACGTCGGCCTACCAGGACACCTACGGCGGCGTCACCGAGAGCGTCGTCCTGGAGAGCTACCTCCTGAAACCGGTGGGCGTGCCGTCGAAGAACGTCATCGTCTTCATGCACCCGATCGGTGGCGGCGCCTATCTGCCGATGACCAATGCGCTGGCCCGCGCGGGTCATCACGTCATCTACTGCAACAGCCGGTATCGCGGCGTCGACAGCGCCCTGATCATGGAGAAGGTCGTCCAGGACCTCGGGGCCTGCGTGAAGGACGCCAAGGAACGGCTCGGCTACGAGAAGGTGATCCTGGCCGGTTGGAGTGGTGGAGGTGCGCTGTCGCTGTACTACCAGCAGCAGGCCCAGCATGCGACGGTCACGGAGACTCCCGCCGGAGAGCCGCCGGATCTCACCCGGCTCGATCTGCCTGCGGCCGACGGCATGATGCTCCTGGCCGCACACGTGTCCCGCCACGGAACGCTGACGGAGTGGATGGATCCGTCGATCCTCGACGAAAACGATCCGGAGAAGCGTGATCCCGAGCTGGATCTCTACAACCCGGCGAACCCGAACCAGCCGCCCTACACCGCGGAGTTCCTGGAGCGGTACCGGGCCGCGCAGATCGATCGCAACCGCCGGATCACCGCGTGGGTCAAGGAGCAACTCGCCGACCTCCGCGGCCGCGGTGAGCCGTTGATGGAACGCGGGTTCATCGTCCACGGCACCATGGCCGACCCGCGGTGGCTCGACCTGTCCGTCGACCCGAGCGACCGTGAACTCGGCTGCTACCTGGGGGATCCACGCATCGTGAACATGGGACCGGTCGGCCTGGCACGGTTCACGACGCTGCGAAGTTGGTTGTCGCAGTGGAGTTATGACGACGCACACGGCGACGGTCCGCGCTGTGCCGCGGATCTCGAGGTCCCGACGCTGGTCATCGGTAACTCGGCCGACAACGCGTGCACACCCAGCCACACCCACCGGCTTTTCGACGCCGTCGGCCACCCCGACAAGACTCTGCACACGATAACCGGTGCGACACACTACTATTCGGGCCGCGATCAGATCCCGCACCTCAAAGAGGCGGTCGGTATCATCACGGGTTGGATGGGTGAGCGGGGCTGGGCCAACTGAGCGCCGGGCACTAAAACCGCCCCCGAAAAGCGCCCCTGATACCGGCCCTCGAAATGCGCCCTCGGGAGCGGCGTCGGCGACACAGTGTCGTCGGGCCTCCTCTGGAGGGCGGGTCTCAGGGGCGGTTCTCGTATTCGGCGGCCCGGCTGCGGTGATAGCCCTTCCGGACCGTGGCCACGATGTCGGCGTAGGTGGTCTCCCAGTCACCGAACACCTGCGCGTAGGTGAGCCGCATCGGTAGGTAGCCCAGCGGGATGAGCTTGCGGGACCTGATCCGGTCGCGTTCGTAGTCCTCTTCACCGGTGTGGTGCGTCCGGCTGTCGAGTTCGATGGCCAGCCGGTTGCCGACGAGGAGATCGATCCAGCCGACTGTGGGCACCTCATGCTGCACCTTGACCTCGAGGCCGGCGCTGATCAGCCGCAGACGAGCGGCGGTTTCCGTTCCGGACGCGGCGAGTCGATTGCACTTCTCGACGGCCTTCCGGAGGTAGAACGGCGCGAGCCGGAATTCGGCGCGGAGGTCGTCGACACTCAGCTTGCCGTGGTGAAGTGCGGAGTCGCACAGAATGATGAAGCCCTCCTCGTCGAAGCAGCGCGCGGCGTACTGCAGAGCGGTTGCCACGTCGTCGACGGCGGCACCAGCCGGTGTCGGGCGGCCGTGGCGTCGGCAACGGTCGGGGGCTCGGCGACGCTCGTACCGCGTCACGCGGGTGTGCGATGCGATCGGATGCTCGGGGATCCACAGCCCGTGACGTCGAAGCGCGCTCGCGCACGACACCACGGTGTTGTCGGCGACTGCGGCAACGACTTCGGGGTCGGCGTCGGGTACCTGATACCACCCGTGCCGGACCCGCTGGATCGCACCGCATTCGACGGCGCGTCGGATCTGCTCGGCGGTCTCTCCGGTTCCCAGCAGCTGATTCGTCGAGAAGACACCTCCGAAGCGCGCGACGAGTTGCTCGTAGTCCATGAGGGACAGTGTCGGGTGACCTGGCGTGGTCGGGCCGCCGCAGACAGGTCTTGTGGATAACTGCGTCGAGAACCGCCCCTGAAATCAACCCTCCAGAGGCCGCACGACGACGATATGTCGCCGAACTCCCTGCTGAGGGCGCTTTTCGGGGGCAGATCCCAGGGGCGCTTTTCCGGGGCGGATTTCGGGGCCAGCGATCAGGCTCAGCCGAGCAGCTTCTTCTGCACCTTGCCCATCGCGTTGCGGGGTAGGGAGTCGACGAAGCGGACCTCGCGCGGCCGTTTGTGATTGGAGAGCTCACCGGCGACGAACTCGATGAGTTCGGTGTCGGCGACCTCGTCGGCCACCACATACGCGACGATGCGCTGGCCCAGATAGTCGTCGGGTACGCCGATCACCGCGACTTCGCGCACGGCCGGATGAGCCAGCAGGACGGTTTCGATCTCGCCGGCGCCGATGCGGAAGCCGCCGGACTTGATGAGGTCGGTGGCCCGGCGGCCGACGATGCGATGCATGCCGTCCGGATCGATGACGGCGACATCCCCGGTGGCGAAGAACCCGTCCTCGAGCCACGATTCGGCCGTCGCCTCGGGGCGGTTGAGGTAGCCCGACGACATCATCGGTCCGCGTACGTGGAGATCGCCGACCGATTCGCCGTCATGGGCCACCTCGGCGTCGCCCTCCCGGAGACGGGTCTCGACCCCGGCCAGGGGCAGCCCCACCCAGCCCGGGCGACGTTCGCCGTCGACTCGGGTGCTGAGGGTGATCATGGTCTCGGTCATGCCGTAGCGTTCGACGATCTCGTGGCCGGTGAGCTCGCGGACCCGGTCGAAGACGGGAACAGGTAGCGGTGCACTGCCCGACACGAGAATGCGTGCGCCGGAGAGGGTACGGGCCGCCTCGGGCTCCGCACCGACGCGGCTCCACACGGTCGGGACCCCGAAGAACATGTTCGCGCCGGCTTCGGCGGCCTGCGCGTAACCCGCGGCCGTCGGCTTCTCGGTGTGGATCAGACGGCCACCTCGACGAAGCGGCCCGAGGACACCGAGGATCAGTCCGTGCACGTGGAAAAGCGGAAGACCGTGGGCGAGAGTGTCATCGGCGGTCCACAGCCAGGCGTCGGCGAGTGCGTCGAGTCCCTCGGCGATCGCCTGCCGGGTGATCGGTACGCCCTTGGGTAGCCCGGTGGTGCCGGAGGTGTAGAGGATCAGCGCAGTCGAATCGGCGTGCGGTTCGGGATGACGGTGCCACGACTTCGCGTAGCGCCGGACCGGGACCACGGGCAACGTCGTGTCGGCGGGTGCCTGCCCCAGCCAGGCCTGGGCGCCCGAATCGGCCAGGATGTGCGCGAACTCGCGCGGACCCGAGTCGGGCGGTACCGGAACCACCGGCACTCCGGCGATCAGGCCGCCGACCAATGCGAGGACGGTTTCGACCGTCGGCTGCGCCAGCACCGCGACGGTGCGTGCGCCGGCGATCCGCTCCGCCACGGCAGTGGCCGCTCCGACGAGATCCTCACGTGAGAGCCGATCCTCGCCGATCCGGATCACGTCGGGATCGTCCGGGGCAGTGGGGGTCAACGTCGGCAGCAGCACCCTCCCACTGTGCCACGACGATCATGCCGTCCCGTGGACCCCCGCGACCTGCGAGGTCACCCGGCGTGCGCGAGAGCCTCGGCCCGCTCCTTGATCCCGCGGAGCATCTTGCGCTCCATGATCAGCGACCCGGGTTCCATCGGGATCATCGCCAGCTTCTTGCCCACACCGGGCAGCCGGAAACGGTTCCGGCTGATCAGCCGCGTCGACTCCCCGGCGGGGACCAGCGTGAACGACCACACCCAGTCGCCGTCGGCAGTACGGGTGACGAACGCCCGGCCGGGATCGGCGATCTCGACGCGGGATGCCTCGGGCCCGACGCCGATCGTGTCGCCCACCGCGGGGTGCTGGAACTCCTCGAGCACCTGATCGGTGCTGTGCATGTCGAGTCCCAGCAGATTCTCGATCCAGTCGTACGTGTAGGCGCCACCGCGAGGCGAGGGACCCATCTGAGCGAGCCATGGGTAGATCGCCTCCGGCGGTGCGTCGATGGTGATCGCGCGGGTGGCCACGCCGTCGGCGGCCGGCAGCAACTCGTCGCCCGGGAGTTCTGCTGCCACTTCGTCGTCGGTCGCGCCCCAGGTCATCACCCATGGTCGGATCCACGTGCAGTAGGTGATGGTCGCCGCGCCCATGGCCGCGGCGAGCCCGATGCCGACGAGGAACGGACGTGTCGTCATTTCGCCCCGCGCTCGGCAGCGGCGGACAGCGGACGAGTGGGATATGAGTCTGCGGGTGCCGGTCTACCGCGGTGGGCGAGCGTGCGACCCCAGACAACAGCCAGGCCGAGCTCGATCACCCCGATGACCGCGATCACCGGTTGCAGGAAGAAGAAGATCTGCAGCACCGCGATCTGGACGACGATCCAGGTGACCAGCGATACGCCGGCCAGCACGCCACCGACTATCCCGAGTCGGGGATCGACGGGCAGGAAGACGATCGCGATCGCGGCAAGGGCATGGGGCACGCCGATCGCCGCGACGAGCACCAACCCCGGGCCGGTCCAGGTGTCGAAAGGCGTGTTGTGCAACCACTCCCGGGGCATCTGCCACCGGTCGTCGGCGAGTGCGAGTCCACCGTCGACGGCTTGATATGCGACGAGGATCTCGATGAGCGCAAGAATCCCGGCGGCCCAGGTACGTCGATATCCGGCCGCGACGGTGAACGGGCGTCGGAGGCCCCGCATAGACCTCATGACCCCAGTCTGCGCCGCTGACCGCGTTCCCGTCGTGGGCACTAGGTCACCTTCGACGGTGCCGATCAGGGTCGGACCCAGCCGTCGGCCATGAACTCGAGGAGCAGCTGGGCCTTGTTACCGATGGGACGCCCGGCCTCTTCATAACGACGCACGACGCGACGGTAGTGCTCACGCACCGTGCTCTCGGCGATCTGGTGCGTCTGTGATGTCTCGCGGAGAGTGGAACCGAGGGTGTAGGTCTGCAGGATCTCGCGTTCCCGTTCGGTCACGCGCACCCGGTTCTGGGCTGCCGGCGGAGTAGACGGTCCGGGTGGGCCCATGGTCGCGGTGAGCGCCTGGCGGAGTGCGGACTCGGCACCGGGTGAGCGGGGCGCGATGCGGATGTGGTCGCGGCCCGCGACCCCGTCCCCGAGGAAGACGACGCGCACGTTGCGCAGCATCGGCGCCCGCCGGACCAGCGCCAGCATCCCGGTCGAACGCACGAGGAGGACGGCTGGGTTGCGGAGGGCGCGGATCTGCGCGGGCTCGACGAGTGTTGCGCCGTAGCCGGCGCCTTCGACGAGGGCCACGAGTGCGGCGTCGAACAGATCGCCTTCGGCGATGACAACGGCGAGGCGTCTGTGGTGAGGGTGAGGATGAGGGGCGGTGGCCTGCGAAACGGTTCGGCCGACGGAGGCCATCCGGGACACGTTGGGCTGGGGGGTGGCTTCCTGCGGGCGGCGGAGCTCGTCCAGAGTGGCTGACATCGGTACCGTCCTTCTGTCGACAGAATCACTACCGGCTCCCGACATCGCCGAGGTCGACGGACCGGCGTCCCCGGAAGCCGTGATCGACCTTGCTTGCGATCGGTTGGGCGAAGAGATGAACTGCTCTCAACGTCTACTTTTCTAGAGTCACGAACTTGCACCGCTAAGTCACTGCCTGGGTGGCCTGATTGACAACGATTCGGGCCATAATGCGCTCGAATGAGTCCAATTAATGCGTGATCGCGCATGCGTCACAGGTATCGGGCAAAATTATGCACGTGCCGAACCGTTTGCGTGTGCTGGTCGCGTCACCGCTTGGTCACGTGGTGGCCGGGCCTCTGCAGAGTTTCCTCGAGCAGGCTGTCGTCACCGTGGCCACCACCGAGGACGAGTTCACCCGCTCTGTTGCCGGCCATGTCCGCTTCGACGTCGTGGTCGCCGATCTCATCTGGAACCGTCCGGATCTGGAATGGCGTTTCGACGGTCTCGACGCCATCGATGCCCTGGACAAACACGCGCGGCAGGCACCGGTCATCCTCGCGACCCATGGGCACGGACTCGAAGACGACCACGTCGACGAGGCCCGGTTGCGGAACGAGGTTGCCGCTGTCATCGAGAAGTCCGAGGGTTTCGCGACGCTGATGAGCGCCGTGCGCGCGGTCGCGGTGGGTCAGGGAGTGGCCGAGCAGCCGGGACCTCCGCGTCGAACCCCGCTGTATGAGTTGTTCGCCGGGCAGCGCGGTCACACCGCGGGCCGGCTGGCAGGCGCGATCGCCTCGGGTAACGCGTCCGATGGCGCGAGCCTGGCACGCGCGGCCAAGGTCTCACCCAACACCGCGAACAAGGTGACGAGCCACTACCTCGGCCCGATCATCGAGGAGCGGGGTGAGCAGCCGGTATCGTCTCCCCTGACGCAAGCCGCGGTGTACCGCTGGTGCGGCCTTCATGCGCGATATCTGATCAGCTGGTGCCGACGGCACGGGCATTCGGACGTCCTGGGTCCGATGCCGTCCTGACCGAACACCGGTCGAGGAACCATTCGAGGATCTCGACGCCGGCGAGGGCTCCCGTCCCCGTGGTGACGGTGAGCCCCGGTGCCGACCAGCCGAGCAACTCGAGTTCGCCGTGGCGGGGTCGGATCGCGTGGTCGGCGGCCGACAGGAGATCGGTGTCCAGCCATCCGTCGCCGGCGGCGCACAGCTCGGCGTCGGTCGTGATCGTCCCGTCGTCGACGAGCCGGCGACGGACCTCGGCGATCGCCGCGGACTTGGTGACCGACCCGGGAGTCGCGTAGATCTTGCGGCCCTGCTGCGAGGCGGTCCACCCGCGCGCCGCGCACCAGTCCTGCCAGGCCGGCAAGAACTCATCTGGCTGGCCCGCCGGGTCGACGACGAGGTAGCAGAACAGGTCGTCGGCGATCCGCAGCGACCGCACCCAGGACTCGTCGATGCGGCTGCGGAGTTCGGTGAGCACCTCGTCGAGCCCCGCGCCGGATTCGGACACCGCACGTTCGACCGCACGGCGCCAGTCCGGGTCGTCCGCTCCGTCGACCAGGATGCGCCCACCATTGCTCGCCACGGCGTATCGGAACGGATTGCCGGGCAGTGCGATTCGCTCGTACTGGGCCGGCGTCCGAGTCGTGGTCGGGATCACCGGTACCTCGGCGGCGAGGCGCGCGAGAAGTTCGACGGCGGTGGTCGTCATGTACGACAGGGGGGCGTCGCGGTAGATCTCGACGCAGACGGCGTCGACCGTGGCGAACTGTGCCTCGCCCATGGCGGCCTGCGAATAGATCATCGTCCGGTCGAGGTCGGTGGCGACCAGCACGTTCACGCGTCCTCCTTGATCAGCCCGACACACGAGTAGGCGAGATCGGGTGAGACCTCCACCGGCACTCCGCGTTCGGCGGCCAGTAGCCGGATGTGGCGGTGTTCGGGCAGGTCGTCGTCGCGGACCAGGACGCGCCACGGCACCCGCCGCAGCAGCACGCGTGTCGTCTCACCGACGCCGGGCTTGACCAGGTTGATCGACGACAGTCCGTAGTCGAGCTGGATCCGTTCGACGGAGCGCCAGCCCGACCACGTCGGTGTCCGCTCCTGCGGTGTCATGGCGGCCAGGGTGGCGCCGACCCGTTCGGTGACAGCGGGGAACTCGGCGCTCACCGCGTCGAGCAGTTCGCCGGAGACGTCGAACTCCGCCAGATTCCGGTAGAACTTGGCGCCGTGGAACTCTCCCGGACCGATGTGGTCGGCGTTGAGGACCGTGCGCGACACGAGACCCGACACGGTCGAATTCAGACATGCCGAGGCGATGAGGAAATCATCCCGGGTGCCGTACAGCGTGGTGCAGGAGCCGGGGTCGGCGAGCACGGCCAGCTCGTCGTGCAGGTGCGGACGGCCGGGAAGCTGCGCGTATTCGGACAGGGCCGCGGTGAGTTCGCGCTGGATCGCGCCCTTCCCGGTCCACCCGTCGACGAAGACGACCGACTCGGCCGGGTGGCGCCGCGCGATGTGATCCAGTGCGACCGTGTCGATCCCGCGGTCGCGCACGATCGAGATGGTGTAGTGCTGCGGCTCGATCCCGTGGGCCGTCTGCATCCATCGGCGGATCAGGATGCCGACGGGCGTGCCGGCGCGCGCGAGCGACACCAGCGTCGGAGACGAATGGCGTTCGGCGAGAATCAGTTCGGCAACCACACCGACAGCTTCGGCGAGTCGTTGCGCAGATGACCGCAAGGTCGACCGGAAGAGATCCTGGTACTCGCGACCGGGCTGGTACTCGATCGGCAGGGACTCGGCGTAATGCGCCTTACCCGACTGGATACGACGCTCCCGCTCGTGCAGGTCACCTTCGAGCGCGACATCGGAGAGATCCTTGAGCAACCACGTCACCTCGTCCGGCGCGTAGGAACCGAAGTGCGGACCGCGCAAGGGGGGAGTCGACGTCACAGGTTCGGTCATCGGCGCGCCTCCTCCCGTGATGCCCCGAGCTGTGCCTGCCCGGTCGCCGGGAGCACCGCCAGCGTCACCGGATGGCCGGCGGCGGTGAGGACGTCGAGCAGGCCACCCGGGGCGCGGAGCTCGGGAGTGTCGGCCGGGGTGTCGACCACGACCACGACCTGGGGATCGGCAAATGCGTTCGACGAGACGTTGTAGACGTAGCGCGGCGTGTCCGGATCGGATTCTGGTGCGACGAAACGGAATCCGCGACGCAGCGGGTAACCGGACACGTCATGGACCTGTGCGGGCGACCGCGTGGTGGTCTGATAGCCGGTCACGAAGCCGCGCAGCTCGAGGCACTCGGCGATGCACAGCGGTGCGTACATCAGCTCCTCATGACCGATCACGACGACGGGCCGTTGTGGGTCGAGGTGGTGTGCGATCCTCTCCGCGGCCGCCTCGGTCGCCTGATGGAACGGCTCCGAATCCGATCGCTCGAAACCGTGACGGCCACCGTCCGGTGTTCCCGCCGGCCATTCGAGCGTGAGCGTGGCGGCGTCGGCGCGTTCCGGTGCCACGGGATTCAGATCGTCCGAGGTCAGCTCCCACACGTCGTCGAGCAGCGTGGGCGGTAACGTGACCGAGCCGTGCGCCAGGGCGACGTAGGAGACCTCCACGCCGAGATCCGCAGCGGCCTTGGCGCATTCGGCGCGCTGATCGGGTGTGCGCATGTCCACGAGCGAGGCCACGACGAACCGCGTGCGTGGACGGGTTGCGACGATCGTCTCGATCGCGACCAGGGCCGTGGTGCCGGTGGAGATCTCGTCGTCGACGAGGATGAGTGTCTCCTCGGGCGTCGCAGCGTCGAGAAATGCCGGATCGCTCGGCTGCAGCAGGTGGGTGGTGGCGTGCGAATGCCCTTCCTCGAAGGTCCCCGACACGACCACACCGGGAAGATGCCGGCGCGTCGAATGTAGGTAGCGAGACGCGGAGATCCGCTGGGCGACACAGTGCCCCAGTCCCGTGGCGGTCTCGGCGAAGCCGAAGACCACGGAATCCCGTGCGGCATCGGCGCCGATCTGGCCGGTGATCGCCGCACCGAGGGCGTCGGCCGCGCCGCGCACGACACCGGGGGGTGTGGGGATGTGCTTGCCGAGCACGGTCGAGACCAGCAGATGTGCGCGCCTGCGGTTGTGGCGCAGACCGAGGACGACCAGGTCGCGCAGTTCGTGTCCCGCACACCCGGTGCCGTCGGACGCCACCTGGACGCCGAAACGGGTGGTGACCCAATCGGGTTCACGGTCGATCCGGTGGCTGCTCACTGCGTCGCCGTTCGTCGGCCGGCCGGTCCCGGGTCGGCGAGCGCGGTGAGTAGATCGACGAAGCTCACACCCTGGTGGGTCACGCCGAACGCGGCCGCCCGGTCGATCACGCGCAGAGCCCAATTCCGGTGGGGCTTCAGTTCGTTCATCTTGTTCCGATAGGAGGACGCCCGCACACCGCCGGTATCACCGGCGAGGATGTCGAGGGCGTCGTGGTACTCCTCGTGGGTCACCGCGGACAGGGCGTGCACGGCGGCGACGTGGGCGGGATGGATCACCGTCTTGCCGTGGAGCCCGTTGGCGCGGTCGAGCGTGATCTCGCGCAGCAGTCCGTCCATGTCCCGACTGACCAGTTGTTGCCGGAAGTACACCGCGTCACTCTCGCGAAAAGGTGTGTGGCGCAACGTCGGCTGGAACATGCGTTCGTGGTCGGCGAAGTACTCCCACACCGGTCCGGTCACGATGAAACCGGATTCGTCGCTGCGGCCGAGGTGGTTGACGATGCCGGCGATCACGTCGGCGGCGACCCGGACGTCGTAGATCGTGAGGTCACGGTCGCGCCGGATGCCGAAATAGCCGCAGATGTCGGTGGCACCGATGCGGACGGCGAGCACGTTGGCGCGGTGTTCGCTCAGGTTGGCGGTCAGGGCGGTCAACTCGTCGTCGCGCGTCTCGCGGTGCACGACCGCCGCGGACTCGAGGACAGGCATCACCCACAGGTGCCGGCCCAGGAGTTCGCTCGCCCGGGCAACCTCACCCAGCGCCTCATCGGCGTTGGCCGAGTTGAACTTCGGGATCACGAAGCCGGTCAGCGCCGGAGGAGTGTTCGGGGCCGACGGAGTGTCGAGCGCGGCAGCGATCCGCGGGATGCGGTCGGCCGACCGCGGACGGACGAACAGGAGCATCGGATCGCCGGGCTTTTCGGCGATGTCGCGGAGAGCGGCGACCGTGTGCTCGATGGCGTCGTCTTCTTCGTGGTCGGCGATCGCGTCCTCGAGGTCGATGACCATCGAGATCACGCCCTCCGCCCGCCGCTTGCGGATCACGTCGGCGAGATCCGGGCGGGTGGCGGGCACGTAGAGCGTGGCGCCGAGAGCGATCGCCAGTCGCTGTGCGGGCCAGGTGTCATCGATCGGCTCCGGTTGCCGGAAGAAGAGCTGTTCGCGCAGCGCGAAGCCCAGATGATCGAAGTGCCGGATCGTTCCGGGCTCGAGCCCGGTGTCGTCGTGGCGTGCCGTGGTGGTCATCGCGCGGCCACCTGTCCTCTCATCCGGGAAACTATCTCGCTGATCCGGTCGTCCACAGCCCGCAACTGGGTCAGATATCCCCAATAGTCAGGGTGGACGCGATCGAGCTCCCCCCTCGCACGCTCGATCCGGTCGGCCTGAGCATCGAGTACCGAGCCCCATTCGTCAACCAGAGAGTGATTCACCGCGAAGAGCTGAGCGTCGCGGAGTCGGAATCGGACGCGCCGCTCGGCTCCCTGCGGATCGGCACGCACTTCGCGCAGCAGACGCAGCCGATCCAGGACGGCGTCCACGGCGGCCTCGGCGACGGACAGGTCGTCTCGGGCGGCATCGGCCTGATCGATTGCCTGGTCGGGCGCGTCGGCCAGCATCGTGCGCGCCGCCGAGATCGCCGTATCCGCATGGGCCAGACGCTCGTCGACGACGACCTCGGTGCGCTGCAGGTCGGTCGAACAGTCCGCGCTGAATTCGCGGCGCAAGGCAGACAGGGTGTCGGGAACCTGCGCTCTGCGGGTGGCGATGGCGCTGCGACGGGTTTCCACCGATCGGATGACCTGGCGCGCGCGGTCGGCGAACGCGGGCGCCTCGCGGAGAAGGTTCTCCAGCCGCTGTGCCGATGTGATGATCGTCGCAGCGGCTGACTGGCGTTCACGCAGGCCCGAAGCCTGCTCGAAAACTCTCAAGGCACGGTCGAGTTCGTCGGTGGCCTTGGTGACCGACTGCAGCCGGCCGACCGCGGGACCGGCGTTCTCGAGAGCCGTCATCGCCCGGTGCGAGGCGACGCGTGCCCCATGGTCCTGGGCTTCTGCTGCCTGCATGGTGGCCCGGGCTCGCTGCAGTGCACCTGAGTTCGCCTCCGCGAAGCCGCGCATCGTCGCCGTGACCGTGCGAAGCGCCTCGGTGGTCCGCTCGAGGTCCTGGCGGGCCACGCGTGTGCCCGCGGGCGGGGAGACCAACCGGAGGTAGTCGGCGGTCACCTGAGCGTGCCGTTCGCGGAGCGCAGACCATTCGCCGCGCAGCTGTGAACGCGGGTCGGTGGCGGCCACCACACCGACGGCCGGATCGATCTCGGCGAGGACGGTTTCGGACTCGAGGAAGGCCGCTGTCATTTGTTCCGATGATGCAGGTGAGGCGGAATTCGTGCGTGAATCGTTGCCGAACCAACGACGTACGAAGTTTCCGGGCACCACACGATGCTATCGGCTATTTTCAACTCGGTATGTGGCCGGAGCGACCGACCCGCGACGGAGTCGAATCGGCCGCCTCGCGGCGCCGGATGTCGATCGCGGGCCGGTGCCGGGAAGCGGAGATGGCGTCGGGGAACACACGAGGGCGGTCGAGCGGCGACCTCCCGGCGGCTCGAGAGAGGCACGTCGAATGCAGTTGGTACAACGCTCCAAACGCGTGGTCGAGGCCAGGCTGAACAACACCGCGGTCCGCGCGATCAGCGGATCGATGGTGGCTTATGAGGGCCAGGTCGCGTTCAAATCGGCCGGCTTCGGTGGTGGCGACGGCGTCCTGGCCGGCCTCAAACAGCGGGCTACCGGTGAAGCCCTGTCCCTCATGGAGGCCTCGGGAAACGGCATCGTCTACTTCGCCCACAACGCGGCCGAGACGACGATCATCGAACTCAACAACGAGACACTGCAGGTCGAGTCCCAGCAGCTCATGGTGCTGAACGGGAACCTGCAGACCAACGTGGCGTTCGCAGGTGTGCGCGGCGCCTCGTCGGGCCAGGGACTGTTCACGACGACGGTCAGTGGGTACGGCCAGATAGCTCTGCTGTCCAATGGTGGTCCGCTGATCCATCTGGAGGTGTCGCCGCAGTATCCGCTGGTCGTCGATCCGGATGCATTCGTCTGTGCGCGTGGGCAATTGAACCAGTCGTTCGTCACCGACGTCTCGTGGCGCTCCGTCATGGGGCAGGGAGGCGGCGAAGCCTTCTCCCTACGGTGGGACGGCAGCGGCGTCGTATCGATCCAGCCGGCCGAGCGGTGAGGGTGAAGTAGCGAATGTTCACCAAGGTCAACAGCAAGATCGTCTCCGTCGACATCGGTCGAAGCGGGCCCGTCGTCGCCCGAAAGGGCGCGATGATCTTGTACAAGGGCAACGTCTTCTTCCAGCCGCATCAGATCGCGGGCGCCGGAATGGGCGGCGGCATGCCGGGATTGGGTGCGATGGGCGGCATGGCCGGCCGCATGCTCGCCGGCGAGCACGAGTCGACGATGATCGCGCAGGGGCAGGGCGAGGTGCACTACGGATTCCTCGGCATCGAGGTGCACGTCGTCGATCTGGGCGCGGTCGGCGGAACCATCCGCGTCGAGGCCTCCCGACTGCTCGCCTACGGCGCGAACCTGCAGGTGTCGGTGGTCTCGGTGGCCTCCCAGGGCGGGAGTGGCGGAGGCGGGGGAGGAGGTGGTGGCCTCTTCGGTGCCCTGCGATCCGCGGCGGCCGGCGCCGTCACCGGTCAGGGCATGTTCACGACGCAGCTCTCCGGCCCGGGGTCCGCGGTGATCCTCGGCCACGGCGGGGTCTTCGAACTCGAGGTGACGCCGAACAAGCCGCCGGTGACCGTCGACCCGCAGGCCTTCGTCGGCTCCACGGGACAGGTCAACACCAACCTCCGCTCGACCGTCAGCTGGCGCAACGTCGGCCGTACCGGTGGCGAGGCAATGCAATTGGAGTGTTCCGGACAGGGCATCGTCTACGTGCAGGCATCGGAGGAGAAGCTGTGAGCCAACTCAACACCGTGTGGAGTCCGATGAACCTGCCATCGGACGACAACGTTCCGGACAACAACTATTCGTTCTGCATCGACCTGAACCAGCCCTGGTTCATGTCCAAGGGCGCGATGATCGCCTACTACGGTCAGATGCAGTTCACCTCCCTCCAGCAGGGCCTGCAGGGCCAGCTGCTGCAGATGGTGGCGCAACAGTTCTCGGCGCCGCTCTACCTCGGGGACTATGTGGTGGCAGAGGGCCAGGGCAAGCTGATCATCGGCGACCGCGGGTACGACATCAACGCCTACGACCTCGAAGACGGCAATCTCACGATCCGTGCCTCGAATCTGCTGGCCTTCCAGCCGAATCTGTCACTGAACCAGTCGATCGTGCCCGGCTTCCTCACCCTGATCGGCACCGGTAAGTTCCTCGCATCGTCGAACGGGCCGGTGATGTTCGTGGAACCGCCGGTGCGCGTCGACCCGGAAGCGCTTGTCGGATGGTCGGATTGCCCGTCACCGAGCCACCACTACGACCAGGCGTGGGTCAACAGCTTCATCGCGGCCGCCGGACAGCGGTTCGGCATCAACTCCGGCGAAGAGCGGCAGTTCGACTTCACCGGTGCCGGAACGGTTCTGGTGCAGTCCAGCGAGAAGGTGCGCGACGATTCGTCGGTCCTGCGCACCATCCAGGGCCAGCTTCCCGGCCTCTCGGTGCCGGGCCTGCAGCAGATCAACCAGCAGATCAGTCAGCAGCTCACGCAGCATCAGGGCTGAGACAGACGGATACGACAACTGCGCCGCAGATCCGAATGGATCTGCGGCGCAGTTGTTTGTGCGGTGCCTGCCTCTGGTCCCTGAGGTGCGAGGAGCGGGCGGCGCGTCGCTGCTCCCTGAGGTGCGAGAGCGGGCGGCTCGTCTCTGCTCCCTGAGGTGCGAGGAGCGGGCGGCTCGTCGCTGCTCCCTGAGGTGCGAGGAGCGGGCGGCTCGTCTCTGCTCCCTGAGGTGCGAGGAGCGAAGCGACGAGCCTCGAAGGGCTACACCTCGACCTTCTCCTCCTCGCCTCTCGCCGCGAGGCGATTTCGGCGAATGATGCTGGAGACCAGCGCTGCGATGATCAGCGCGACACCGATCAGGCCGGTGATGATCTCCGGCACGTGGGTGCCGATCGAGTACAGCAGGATGAACGCCAGTGCGCCGATGGCCCAGTGCGCGCCGTGCTCGAGGTAGACGTACTCGGAGAGCGTGCCCTTGCGGACCAGGTACACGGTGAGCGAACGGACGAACATCGCGCCGATGAGGCCGAGGCCCAGGGCGATGATGATCGGGTCGGCGGTGATGGCGAACGCGCCGATGACGCCGTCGAAGGAGAACGACGCGTCGAGCACCTCGAGGTAGAGGAACAGGAAGAAGCCGGCCTTGCCGGTCGCCTTGGCCAGGTCGCTGGGACCCGATCGGCCATTGGACTTCTCGGCGGTCGACTCCGATCCGGCTGCCTTGTCGTGCTCTTCCTCTTCTTCCTCGACCTCGACGTTGAAGTACTCGCCGAGACCGTTGACCAGGATGTAGGTGATCATGCCGAGTGCGCCGGCGATCATCACCGTCGATCGTTCGTCTGCCGGGGCGATGTACGTGGCGGTGAGCACGAGGAGAGTGATCGCGATGACGACCTCGAGCATCTCCAGCTTGCCGATCTTCTCGAGCGGCCGTTCGATCCACGTCAGCCAGGTGAGTTCCTTCTGCTCGAAGACGAAGCCCAGGAACAGCATCAGCAGGAACATGCCGCCGAACGCCGCGATCTGCGGGTGGGCGTCGGTGATGATCGTCTCGTAGCTCGGGTCACCGTTGGCGAAGTATGCCGCGTCGTTCGGTGGCGGGTTGAGTGCGAGGTCGAGCGCTTCGACCGGGTTCAGACCCGATGCGAGCCACACGATGACCAGCGGGAACACCAGGCGCATACCGAAGACGGCGATCAGGATGCCGACGGTGAGGAAGATCTTCTGCCAGAACTCGCTCATCCGGCGGAGGATCGTGGCGTTGATGACTGCGTTGTCGAAAGAGAGCGAGATCTCGAAGACGCCCAGGATGGCCGTCAGGATCAGCGCTTCGACGCCGCCGTAGAGGAAGGCGATGATCAGTGACACGATCGTCACGACCACCGACAGGCCGAAAATTCTTACTACCACTGGTTGGTGGCCTTTCTGAGGTGTTCAAGGGACCGCTGCCGACGGCGACGTCGGAGGGTGGAGACACGAGGATGCCGCACCCACTCTAGGAGAGGTGCGGCATCCACGGGAATCCGCTGCGGGAACAGCCGGCGAAAACCGGGGTCAGACGTTCACGCCGAAGTCGCGAGCGATGCCCGCGAGCCCCGACGCGTAGCCCTGACCGACCGCGCGGAACTTCCACTCCGCGCCGTTGCGGTACAGCTCACCGAAGACCATCGCGGTCTCGGTGGAGGCGTCCTCGCTGAGGTCGTAACGTGCGATCTCGGTGCCACCGGCCTGGTTGACGACGCGGATGAACGCGTTGCGGACCTGTCCGAACGACTGCGAACGTGCGTCGGCGTCGTAGATCGAGACCGGGAAGACGATGGAGTCGACCTCCGGCGGAACACCGGCGAGGTCGACCTTGATGACCTCGTCGTCGCCTTCGCCCTCGCCGGTCAGGTTGTCACCGGTGTGCTCGATCGAGCCGTCGGGCGAACGCAGGTTGTTGAAGAAGATGAAGTGCTGATCGGACAGCACCTTCTTGTTCGCGCCGAGCGCGATGGCGCTGGCGTCCAGGTCGAAGTCGGTGCCGGTGGTGGTGCGGATGTCCCAGCCGAGGCCGACGGACACTGCGGTCAGTCCCGGGGCCTCCTTGGTCAGCGAGACATTTCCACCCTTGCTCAGGCTCACGCCCATGAGATTGTGCCTTTCTGTTGGTACGTGGTCTGGTGATGTCCGATTCGTCCGGGGTTCAGACTCTCGGAGCAACCGACAACACTCTATGTGAAGGGTGGGGGTCGGTCACTGAGTTGGTTGGATGACCTGCGGATTCCTGGTTCGCGACCCCACCCGCCTCGACACGTTGGGCTGAGCGGGTAGTGCCCCTGGTGTGTGGGGTCCATCACTGCGACCATGGAGACCAGTCCGAGCGTGAGCGCCAGGCGTGTCGCGGTGTCGACATCGGCGGACAGGTTCTGGCGCGGTTCAGTCCCGAGCCGATGTGGCTCGGGCGTGAGTCGATCAGGAGTGTGCGATGCCCGCCCAGAACGTTGCCCGCAAGCTCATCGAAGCCCATCTGGAGGCCGGGGACATGACCCCGGGCGAAGAGATCGCGATCCACATCGACCAGACCCTCACCCAGGACGCCACCGGCACGCTGGTCATGCAGGAGCTGGAATCGTTGGGTCTCGATCGCGCCCGTACCGAGGTCAGCGTCCAGTACGTCGACCACAACCTGCTGCAGACCGACGAGAAGAACGCCGAGGATCACGAATATCTACGCACCGCGTGCGAGCGCTTCGGCCTCTGGTTCTCCAAGCCGGGCAACGGTGTCTCCCATCCCACGCACATGCAACGGTTCGGCGTGCCCGGCAAGACGATGGTCGGGTCCGATTCCCACACACCTGCGGCCGGATCGCTCGGCATGCTCGCGGTCGGCGTCGGAGGTCTGGAGGTTGCCCTCGCCATCACCGGTCGCCCGTTGAACATCCGGATGCCCGAGATCTGGGGTATTCGCCTGGAAGGCGAACTGCCGCAGTGGTGTTCGGCCAAGGATGTGATTCTCGAGATGCTTCGACGGCACGACGTGAAGGGTGCCGTGAACCGGATCATCGAGTATCACGGTCCCGGGCTCGCGAGTCTGACGGCGATGGACCGCCACGTGATCGCGAACATGGGTGCGGAACTGGGTGCCACGACAACGGTGTTCCCCAGCGACGACGCGGTGCGCGAGTTCCTCCGTGCCGAGGGCCGCGAGGACGACTGGATCGAGCTCGTCGCCGACGACGGCGCCGGCTACGACGCCGAGGAGACCATCGATCTCACCGAGATCGTCCCGCTGATCGCAAAACCTTCCTCTCCCGGGGACGTCGTGCCTGTCAGCGAGGTCGCCGGGGAGGAGATCTCGCAGGTGGTGATCGGGTCGAGCGCCAACCCCGGCCTCCGCGACTTCGCGATCGCCGCAGCGATGGTGGAGGGGAGGCAGACGTCGGCCGGCGTCAGCTTCGACATCAACCCGACCTCGCGCGAGATCCTCACCGACCTCACCAAGATGGGCGCCACGACCAGCCTCGTCATCGGTGGCGCCCGCATCCACCAGGCCGGATGTATGGGGTGCATCGGCATGGGACAGGCACCCGCGACCGGGCAGAACTCACTCCGAACGATGCCGCGCAACTTCCCCGGACGGTCGGGGACCAAGGACGACAAGGTGTGGCTGTGCTCGCCGGAGACCGCAGCGGCCTCGGCACTCACCGGTGTGATCACCGACCCCCGCGACTGGGCGGCCGACAACGAGGTCGCGTACCCCGAGCTCGACCTTCCCCGCGAACATTCGGTCAACACCGCGATGTTCGTGCCGCCGCTGCCGCCGGACGAAGCAGCGGAGATCCAGCCGGTGAAGGGCCCCAACATCTCCGACCTGCCGGACCTGGATCCGCTGCCGGATGTCGTCGAGGCCCCGGTGTTGCTGAAGGTCGGCGACAACATCTCCACCGATGACATCTCGCCCGCCGGCGCACGAGCTCTGCCCTACCGGTCGAACATCCCGAAGCTCGCCGAGTTCTGCTTCACGCGGATCGACGACAGTTACACGGAACGTGCACGTTCCGCGGACACCGGCCACATCATCATCGGCGGTGACAACTATGGACAGGGCTCGTCACGCGAACATGCGGCCATCGCGCCGCGCCATCTCGGCCTGCGGGTGGTGATCGCCAAGTCGTTCGCGCGCATCCACTGGCAGAACCTCGCGAACTTCGGTGTGCTGGCAGTGGAATTCGTCGACCCCGCCGACTACGACGCCGTCGAGCAGGGCGATACCCTGCGGCTAGAGAAGCTGCGGGATGCCCTGGGCGACGGGGACGTCCTCACCGTTCGCAACGTGACCCAGGACCGCGAATTCGAAGTCCGGCACCGGCTCTCGAAGCGTCAGGTGTCCGACGTCCTCGCCGGCGGTCTCATCCCACGCCTCGCCGCCGAGGAACACCCGGACGAACATCGGGCCGAGGAGACCGTCTTGCAGGACAGCGGCGAGATCAGCTGAGCGTCAGCGCACGTGCCCGGTCAACTGGTAGGTCTCCGGCGGGCCCGCGATCGACGAGTACAGCGAGACCTGAGTGAACGCGCCATTCTTCGGCGCGAACAGCCAGATGCCGACCGGATACTTCGCGATGCTCCCGGACGCACAGTCCGGCTTGCACAGCTTGCGGTTCTCGGTCCCGAAGCCGGCGGCGAAGCCATCGGTCCACGCGAGCCAGGTGATGTCCGAGACGATGACCCCCACGTCGGCGCAGAAGATCGACGAGAGTGTCCGTGGCTGAACAAGTTTCGCACCGTCACAGCCACCGACGACGGTCACGGCCGGGGTGGGAGACGGTGCGGCAACCGCAGTCCCGGTGCCCGCGACACCGAACAGTCCCAACGTGGCCGCGATCGCCGCGGTCACACACACCCGGATGATTCTCGAACCCATCGTGGTCTCCTCCTCGTAACCTGCCGCGGCAGTAGGCGGTATGAGGAATCATTGTCGACCACAGCACGAGTGACCACGCGTGGATTCACCGAACCCGTGTCGCCGAAAACGACGACGTCCCCGCCGGAACCGTGAGGGTGTGCCTCACGAATCCCGAACGGGGACGGCGACAGTCGTTACGGCGAGGATCAGGCCTCGACGATGAACGCCTCGAGCTGCGCACGCGCGACGTCGTCGGCGAGCTGCTTCGGCGGGGACTTCATCAGGTAGGCCGAGGCCGGGAGGATCGGTCCGCCGATGCCGCGGTCCTTGGCGATCTTGGCGGCGCGCACGGCGTCGATGATGATGCCGGCCGAGTTGGGGGAGTCCCAGACCTCGAGCTTGTACTCGAGGTTCAGCGGCACGTCACCGAAGGCGCGGCCTTCGAGGCGGACGTAGGCCCACTTGCGGTCGTCGAGCCATGCGACGTGGTCCGACGGGCCGATGTGGACGTTCTTGTCCTCGACCTTGCCGGCGAGCGAGCCGGTCAGGTTGGAGGTCACGGCCTGGGTCTTCGAGACCTTCTTGGACTCCAGGCGCTCACGCTCGAGCATGTTCTTGAAGTCCATGTTGCCGCCGACGTTCAGCTGGTAGGTGCGGTCGAGGGTGACGCCGCGATCCTCGAACAGCTTCGCCATCACGCGGTGGGTGATGGTGGCGCCGACCTGGCTCTTGATGTCGTCGCCGACGATCGGGACACCGGCGTCGGTGAACTTCTTGGCCCACTCGGGGTCCGAGGCGATGAAGACCGGGAGTGCGTTGACGAACGCCACATTGGCGTCGATGCAGCACTGTGCGTAGAACTTGTCGGCCTGCTCCGAGCCGACCGGCAGGTAGCTGACGAGGACGTCGACCTCGGCGTCCTTGAGGGCCTGGACGATGTCGACACCCGAACCGTCTGCCTCGGTGATGGTCTCGAGATAGTACTTGCCGAGGCCGTCGAGGGTGTGGCCACGCTGAACGGTGACACCGGTCGGCGGCACGTCGGCGATCTTGATGGTGTTGTTCTCGCTCGCGAAGATCGCGTCGGACAGGTCGAAGCCGACCTTCTTGGCGTCCACGTCGAACGCGGCGACGAACTCGACGTCGCGGACGTGGTACGGGCCGAACTTCACATGCATCAGACCCGGCACGCTGGCGTTCTCGTCGGCGTCCTTGTAGTACTGCACGCCTTGCACCAAGGATGAAGCGCAGTTTCCTACGCCCACAATGGCAACGCGCACCTTATTGGGCTCACCCATGGTCGGGCTCTCCTTCTTGTTGCGGCGTCGCAGACGTTCGCTGCGCCACCGGTGTTTTCACTTGCTCGGGTGCCCGAGCTGTTCGTCCCGGCTCGGCGTCGAGTCCGGTTCTTCGATATTCGCCATCGGTTCGTCCCGGTCCCGGTTGCCCGGCCCCGGATCGACAGGTGACTGTTCGGTTCCGGCGGTGTCCCGAACGGCGTCGTCGGGATCGAATGCGTCGGTGTCGAACGGATTTGGTGGGTCGAACGGACTGGGAGTCCCGTCTTGCTGCTGGGAGCTCTCGGCGGCGATCAGCTCGTTGAGCCAGCGGACCTCCCGTTCACTGGACTCGAGGCTGAGCTGATGCAGCTGACGGGTGTAGCGATCGACCGCCCGGTTGGACCGTCCGACGATCTCCCGCAACCCTTCTCGGCGCTCCTCGACCTGCCGGCGACGTCCCTCGAGGATGCGCATGCGCGCCACCGCGGGAGTCCGGCTGAAGAACGCCAGATGAACACCGAAACCGTCGTCGGTGTAGTTCTGCGGACCGGTGTCGGCCACGAGCTCGGCGAACCGAGCACGACCTGCATCGGTGAGTTGGTACACCCGACGACCACGACGAACCTTCACACCCATGGGCGCGTCGGCTTCGTCGATGAATCCGTCGGCCTGCATCCGGCGCAGGGTCGGATACAGCGAACCGTAGGAGAAAGCACGGAAGGCGCCGAGAAGCCCGGTCAGCCGCTTGCGCAGCTCGTAGCCGTGCATGGGGGATTCGAGGAGCAAGCCGAGAATCGCCAATTCGAGCACTTCGTCACCCCCTCCTTCCTCGATGTGTCGGAGCGTGCTGACAGCGCAACACCTCGCTCCGATGTGTTTGTCAATGTATCGCACCGATATAACTGTGTCCACGATGAGGTCGATCGAGGAAGCTACCCCGCGTGTCGTGGGTTGGCGACCGAACCCGCCCCGTCGGCGGCCGGACCCGTCGCGCCGACGGTGGAGGTGTGACCACGTACGCTTGGAACCGTGCAACGCCAGATCGTCGACTACGCCCTGCAGCGGCGCGCTCGGCTGTCCTCGGTCCACGCGGGCCGGACCGCCGTGGCCGATGTGTGCGATGCGAGTCCATATCTTCTGCGCGCGGCGAAGTTCCACGGTCGGCCCAGTGACACGATGTGCCCGATCTGCCGAAAAGAGCAGGTCACGCTGGTTTCCTGGGTGTTCGGCGAACGCCTTGGCCAAGTGAGTGGCTCAGCGCGGAGCACTGAGGAGATCGCCCGGCTGGCGACCACCGACGAGGAGTTCTCGGTGCATGTCGTCGAGGTGTGCCGGACGTGTAGCTGGAACCATTTGGTGCAGTCCTACGTTGCCGGGCTGCCCCCGCGGACCACGCGTCGCACCCGACGCGTGGCCAAGTAGCGCGCTGGCCTGCGGTTTTTTGCCGAGGCCCCGCACGTGCTGTCAAAGTGGAGTGGCACGAGGCTCGAGAAAGTGACCGAGGTCAGCGGTGTGTGACGCGCCGCACGCCCGGTAGGAAAGGTGGACGATGAGCGAGGCGTACGGTTCTTCGCCCACACCGCGCGGTACCGGAACCCGTCCCGGTCGCAACGGTGGCAGTGGCAACCGGCGAAACAGCAGGCAGGCAGCGGAGGAACGGCACAAGCGGTTCGCGTGGGCGCTCGGCGCAGTGGGCGCCGTCGTCCCGGCCATCGTGCTGGTGCTGATCTTCGCGTTCGCCTTCACCTACTTCACCGCGGAGATCCCGGAACCAGAGGTCAGTCAGAAGGCGACCATCGTCGACACCTCCGGCCGCACCCTCGCCGACATCACCCAGCCCGACGGCAACCGCACGGTGGTGCCGCTCGACGAGATCCCCGACACGATGATCCAGGCGATCGTCGCCGCCGAGGACCGCGAGTTCTGGACGAACAACGGCTTCTCGCCGCGCGGCCTGTCCCGCGCGATGATCGGTCAGATCACCGGCAACCAGTCCGCCGGCGGTGGATCGACGATCACCCAGCAGTACGTCAAGAATGCGATCGTCGGTGACGAACGCAGCTTCGACCGCAAGTTCAAGGAACTCGCGATCGCCGCGAAGATGAACGAACGGCACGGCTGGTCCAAGGAGAAGATCCTCGAGGCCTACCTCAACACCATCTACTTCGGCCGAGGCGCCTACGGCGTCGCCGTCGCCACCCAGAAGTACTTCAACAAGTCGATCACCGACAAGGCGCGGGCCGCGAAGAACCCGTTGACCTTCGAGGAAGCGGCACTGCTGGCCGGGGTCATTCGCGCGCCGTCGTACTACGACCCGGAGAACAACCGGGAGGCGACCGAGGCCCGCTGGCGCTACGTGCTGAGCGGCATGGTCGCCACCGGCGCCATCACCAAGCAGCAGGCCGACAACGCGGTCTTCCCGAAGACCATCAAGCCGCGGGTCAGCGGTACCGACGAGACACCGGGCCCCAATGGCCTGATCAAACGTCGGGTGCTGGAAGAACTCAACAGCGTCGGCATCACCGAGAAGCAGCTGCAGACCGGTGGTCTCAAGATCAGCACCACCATCGATCCACAGGTGCAGAACGGCGTCGTCCAGGCGGCCTGCCGCAAGAACAAGATCTACAAATGCCCGGACGGCCAGCTCAACGGCGAACCCGACGACCTCCTGGCATCGGCGGTGTCCATCGACCCGCAGACCGGCGCCGTCCGCGGTTACTACGGCGGTGACAACGCCGGCGGGTGGGACCTCGCACAGGCGGGCCTGCAGACCGGATCGTCGTTCAAGGTGTTCGCGCTCGTCGCGGCGCTCGAACAGGACATCCCGCTGTCGAAGGTCTACAGCTCCGCACCCTTCGAGGCCAGCGGTGGACTCACGGTCGAGAACTCCGAGGGTCAGAGCTGCGGCTCGTGCAACCTCGCAACAGCGATGAAGATGTCGCTGAACACCGTCTACTACCGACTCATGATGGACCTCAAGCGAGGCGCCGAGGACGTCGCCGACGCAGCGCATCGAGCCGGCGTGGCCGAATCCTTCGGCAACATCGACAAGACCCTCCAGGAGGCGAACGGCTCCCCGGAGGGCGGCGTCGTCCTGGGTCAGTACCAGTCCCGCGTCATCGACATGGCCTCGGCATATGCCACCCTCGCGGCGTCCGGTGTCTACCACGAGCCGTACTTCGTGCAGAAGGTCGTCGACTCCGAGGGACAGGTGCTCTTCGAACGCAAGTCCGAGGGCAAGCGGGTGTTCCCCGCCAAAGTCGCCGACAACGTGACCGCGGCGCTGGAGCCGATCGCGGCATACTCCAACGGCAACTCGCTCTACGACTCGTCGCTCGGCTCGCGTCCGTCGGCCGCCAAGACCGGCACGGTGCAGCTCGGCGACACCGGAAAGAACAAGGATGCGTGGATGGTCGGGTACACCCCGCAGCTGTCCACCGCGGTCTGGGTCGGTACGAACGACGGTACGGCGCTGACCAACTACAGCGGCGCGTCGATCTACGGCAGTGGTCTGCCCGCGCAGATCTGGAAGGCGGCGATGAACGCCGCGCTCGAGGGCAAGGAGATCAAGGAGTTCCCCGAGCCCGAGGCGATCGGCGGCGTGGCCGGCATCCCCTACGAGGCCCCGGCGACCACCTACGCTCCGTCCACACGCTCGCGGGGACCATCCCTACCGACCTTCGACATCCCCGACCAGGGCGGCGACGGCAACCTGACACTCGCACCCGGCGTCACCATCCCACTCCCGGGCGCTCCCCGAGGCGGGGGCGACTCCGGTGGTGGCAACTCGCCCGGCGGTGGGGACTCCGGTGGCGGGAACACGCCGGACGGCGGAGGCAACGTGCCCGGCGGTGCGGACGGCGGAGGAGTCCCTGAACCGCCGGTCGGCTGACCAGGACGTATCGGCTGACTCCGACGATGTAGCCGACCCTGCCTGGGACAGCCCTGCGCCGACGGCGCGAGACGGTCGCGTCGACACCGAACGCGTCCTCCCGACGCGTACCGACAACTCGGTCCGCGAGGCGAGTTCACTCATCGGCGGACCGGCGGGCGCGCATGCAGTCATCGGCCGAAGCCGCCACCTGACCCCGCTACGCGTGCTGTTCGCGCTCGCGTTGTGCGGATTGGCCATCGGCTGGTTCGGCAAGGCGGGCTGCCTGCAACAGGCCCCGGCCGACGGCGGTTCGTCCGGACGCCCCGGCGCCGAGATGCGACTCGACTGGGACGATCAGCGACAGTTCACCAACCTCTGCTACAGCGACGTCATCAGCCTGTACGGCGCGGAACGACTCAACATCGGGGCGCTGCCGTACCGCGACTTCTGGTTCCAGGAGGACTCCCAGGGCCAGACCATCAAGCGGTACATGGAGTATCCCGTGCTCACCGGGATGTTCATGTACGGTGCCGCGCAGTTGACGCGCGGCTGGGTGTGGGCCGAGGAGAACTGGGGTGTCCCCGGCGCGCTGGACGTGGTGCTGTTCTTCACCATCGTCGCGTTGGGCCTGGCACTGTTCTGGCTGGTCACCATCTGGGCGACGGCTCTCACTGCGCGGACCCGGATGTGGACGGTCTGGCTGGCGGCGCTGTCGCCGCTGGTGTTCGTCCACGCCTTCACCAACTTCGACACCATCGCGACCGCGGCCGTCGCGGTCGCGCTGCTCGCGTGGTCGCGGGACCGGCCGTGGATTGCGGGCGTGGCGATCGGCGTCGGCGCCGCGGCGAAACTCTATCCGGCGTTGTTGCTGGTGGTACTGGGAGCGCTGTGTCTGCGGACCGGCCGAGTCCGCGAGTTCGGGGCCGCGGCCGCCGCAGCCCTCGCCGCGTGGCTGCTGGTCAACCTCCCGATCCTGATCCCGTATCCGACCGGGTGGTGGGAGTTCTTCCGGTTCAACGCAGACCGGTCCGCCGACGCCGACACCATCTACCGCATCCTCGCCGACACGCTTGGTTTCACATGGAACATCGACCATCTGAACGCGCTGTCGGTCGGGCTGACGGTCCTCGTCATGGTGGCTGTCGCCTTCATCGGCCTGAGTGCGCCGTTCCGACCCCGTGTCGCGCAGCTGGCGTTCCTCGCGGTCGCCGGCTTCCTGCTCGTCAACAAGGTGTGGAGCCCGCAGTACTCGCTGTGGCTGGTGCCGCTGGCAGTACTCGCGATCCCACACACCAGGCTGCTGCTGACGTGGATGACGATCGACGCGCTGATCTGGATTCCGCGGATGAGCCTCTTCCTGGATGCGGAACGCCGTTGGCTGCCCGACCAGTGGTTCACGGCCGCGGTGGTGCTCCGGGGAGTGATGGTCATCGTGCTGTGTGCGGTCGTGATCTGGCAGATCTGGCATCCGCAGGAGGACCTCGTCCGGCGCGGGAACGACGGTCGCTTGTACGACGATCCGGCCGGTGGTGTGCTCGACGGCGCACCGGACCGGATCCGGTTACGCCTCCCGTCGCGGCTCGTGCGGCGGCGCGCCGAAGTCGAAGTGGCCGAGCCCGTTTCGGCCGGGAGTACGTGAGCTGACCGCGCCGGCCGAGCTGGCGTATCGGAAGGAGGGAACCGAACTCCGCGTCGGCGCGTCCAATGCAGCATGAATCCCTCACAACTCGCTGTTCCCGACGACCTCATCGACTGGCTCGCCGACGGCGATCGCGCGACCGAACTCCTGACCGATTCCGTCCTGGTCGACCAGCAGTGGTGGATCGACCATCTCGCCGAGTTCGACATGCCGAACACGCTGCACGGCAGCAAGATCAGTAGAGGAGACCTGTTCGCCCTCGGCGCCGTCGCCGGCGAGTCCGCGGAAGATGCAATCGCGCTGTTGTGGAACGTCGTCGCATTCTGCCTGGGCCGTCAGAACGCAGACGGGAAGAAGCGGATCGCCGCCGTGGCCGCAGACCGCAAACGTCTCGGCCGACTCCTCCAGGAGGCCGCCCTGGCTAGTCGCGACGACCCCGGCGCGGCGTACGCGATGCTGCGACCGGACAAGGGCGGCAACACCATCGAGAAGCTCGGCCCGGCCGGGTTCACGTGGTACCTGTACTTCGCGGGTGCCGGCGATCCGAAACATCCGAGCCCGGTGCTCGAGGCCAAGGTCGGCCGATCATTGCGGCGTGCCGGTTGGAAGGGCCTGCGCGACGGCGTCTGGACCGCCGCCGACTACTTGACCTATTCCCGGATCGTCGACCGCTGGCGCACGGAGACCGAAATCGATCGCAACGACGTCATCGTGCGCGGACTCTTCGCGATCTCGCCGCCGAGCGGATGGGACCATCCGTGGCAGGCGTGGGAACGCCAGACCTGGGAAAAGGCGAATTGGGTACGCGGCCCCTTGTCCACCGACGATCTGCGCATCATCCACCGCTGGTTGTGCACTCTCTCCGCCCTGGCGCCGAGATCCGCTGAGGCACAACTTGAATTCAGGCAGTTGGGTCACAAGATCAGCCAGGCGCTCAATGGTGAGGTCAGTGAGATCTACGACGGATTCGACGAGGATCGCGTCTACGGCAGCTACATCGGTCGGCGAATTTGAAGGTTGACGCACCCTCGGCGTGGGTATTGTCGGGACATGGCTGAGCGTGGCGAACAGGTCCCGGATACGACCGCCGAGGCGGTCGGAAAAGTGGGTGAGGCGCTCGAGTACGTCGAACGCGCCCGTGGTCACCTCTACAGCTTCCACCAGCTCATCGGGCATGCGGATCTTCTGCTCGGGGAGGCCGTGGACGCGCTACGTAAAGACGGACACGCCGACATTGCGGAAATCCTCGCATCAGAGATGGTCGGACGCAATGTCATCAACGGCCGCTGGACATTTCAGGTCATCGAGGAATTCGACGACACGTACTGGCACCCGTTCCGGGCCCATACGGAACGGGTGCGCAACGAGTTGACCGACGGGGAACGGCATCTGTACGAGGCGCGGATGAAAGAAGAGCGCCGGACGCATGGTCATCCGGACCACTCGAAGGAGCCATGATGCCCGGTGTGTCAGCTAATCCGTTGTAGCAGTGCGGCTTTCGCGTCCGGCCACTCGTCGTCGATCATCGAGTAGAGCGCGGTGGTCCGCCATCCGTCGCCGAACCGCCGGTGTTTGCGGAGCAGACCTTCGAACTGAGCGCCGAGCTTCGCGATCGCGGCGCGGGACTGCGTGTTGTGCTCGTGGGTGTGCCACGTGATCCGTACGGCGTCGCAGTCCTCGAAAGCGCGCCGCAGCAGCAGATACTTCGCGGTCGGATTGACCGTCGTTCCCTGCACGCGTTCGGCGTAGAAGGTGTAGCCGATACAGACGCTGCGGTTGGCCTCGTCGATCTCGTAGAAACTCGTCGATCCGACGACGGTGCCGTCGATGTTGTCGACGACGGCGAACGCCATGCGTGCGCCGGGGTCGGCGGTGGCGGTCTCGATGAAGCGACGGGCGGAGGCGAGATCGATGGGCACACCCGGAGACCAGCGGAACCTGTCCGGGTCGCCGACCACCCGAGCGAGTGCCGGCGCGTCGTCGATCGTCAACGGCCGCAACGTGACCCGATCGCCGACGAGCGGTCCGGTACCCAGCCACGAACTCATGTCAGGCCCTGTCCGTCGCCGGTACGGGGCGAGCGGTCTGTTCGTCGGGCCGATCGACGCGCGCGTCGTCGCGGATCGTCATCGACGCGAGTGGTTCACGCAGCGGGGTGCGGACCAGCGTGCCGATCAGGTACACGAGCAGGAACGCGTGTACCCAGACCGAGCCCGCGACACCGGTGAGCACCCACCAGGGCAGCGGGTCGCCGGCGTCGCGGATCGGGAACAGGCGGAAGATCGTCAGGTCCAGAGCGATGTCGGTGACCAGATACACCGCGATGACCTGCCACCGCACTCGCATCAGCACGAAGAACGGGAGAATCCACAGGGTGTACTGCGGCGAGTGCACTTTGTGCAACAGCATGAACCCGGCGAGCATTGCTCCGCTGACACCGATCCAGGGAAACACGCCGATCCGGCCGTAATGCCGCCACCCGAGGTACATCGCGACCGCGAACGTGACAAGGATCAACAGCGGCGAGGCGACCCCGACGAGCGAGTGATAGGTGTCGGTCGTGCCGGTGAGGTAGCGCAGACCCCAGTACCAGATGGAGTTGGTGTCGACGTCGGCACGCCGACGCCCCTGGAACGTCAGTGCCGCCTTCCAACCGTCGAATCCGAGGACCATGAACGGCAACTGGATGGCGACCACGGTGACCACCGCGGCGCCCGCAACCCACGCGGCACCCACCCAGTCGAGGCCGCGGCGCCCGACGCGCCGCAGTCCACCGGCACCGCCGGTCAGGACATAGGCGGCCAGCGGCAGCACGAAGATCCCGGGATACAGCTTGAGACAAAAGCCGATCGCGAGCAGGACCGAGGCCACGATGGCCGCGGTCCGGAGGGGGAGTCTTCGTCGGCCCGTGCCCCGATCGATCGAGCCACCCCACGTCATCACCGCGATCGCGGCGACGGCGGTCGCGACCACCGGCAGCTCCCAGTTGTGGAAGGAGTACAGGACCAGCGGGGGAGTGGCCGCCCACAGCAGCGCCCACCAGCGGACCATCAGCGCCAGCATGACAGTGATCGCAAAACCGAAGGGGGCCAACAACAATGCGGTTTGGTTGAAGAACTCTGTGTCGGTGTGGGCGCCGATCGCCCCGGCGTACATCATCAGCCCGGACAGCACGGGGTATTCGACGACGCCGCCGAAGAGCGTGCCGTCGCCACCGATCCCGCCGTGGATGTAGGGAAACACGTGGTTGTTGATGTCCCGGCCGAGCCACAGGTACATCAGGTCCGAGTAGCAGGGGATGATGCCGGCCGGATTGCCGGAGGGCCAGTTGGCGCTGCGTCCGTCGGCATCGAACGGCGCTCCACCGCAGCGGACCTTGACCTGGTAGCTCCAGAACATCGTCGCTGCGGTCGCCAGCAACGACACCAGCACGATGACCGCGGTCTCACCGCGTCCGGACAACCACGTGATCCGTCGAGGCGTACTGGTCCGCGGCTCCGACATGGCCAACAGAGTAGGTCGTCGTGCCCGACCCTTGCTCCCTGAGGTGCGAGGAGCGTGAGCGACGAGCCACGACGGGGCGGTACCGGTGACCTCGGATTTCCGGGAGAACGTCCTGGTCATGTATCTTGGACCGGTTGCCGACGCAGGCGACCCTCCTGCCACGGACAGTCCGTGGCCGACCTAGCCCATAGGAGGTGATGTGGTCTTATGCGTCACTACGAATTGATGGTCATCCTCGATCCGAATCTGGACGAGCGCACCGTCGCACCCTCACTCGATACTTTCCTCAATGTTGTCCGCAAGGATGGCGGTTCGGTGGATGGTGTCGACATCTGGGGCAAGCGCCGCCTTGCTTACGAGATCCTGAAGCACAATGAAGGCATCTACGCCGTCATCGATCTCAATGCCGAGCCCGCCACGGTTACCGAGCTCGACCGTCAGCTGAAGCTGAACGAGTCGGTTCTGCGCACCAAGGTCCTGCGGAAGTAATCCACAGGGTTTCTTGAACGTCTGAAGACGTCGGTACCGGGTTCTAGGGTTGACCCAGAAACTCCCGGTGCATGTCGATCAGCGAGTGCCCACCAACGACCCGAGGGGAAACACACATGGCAGGCGACACGGTCATCACCGTCATCGGCAACCTCACCGCCGACCCGGAATTGCGGTTCACGCCGTCGGGAGCAGCGGTTGCCAACTTCACGGTGGCTTCCACCCCGCGCACGTTCGACCGTCAGACCAATGAGTGGAAGGACGGCGAAGCGCTGTTCCTCCGCTGCAACATCTGGCGCGACGCCGCGGAGAACGTGACCGAAAGCCTGACCAAGGGATCCCGGGTCATCGTGCAGGGACGGCTCAAGCAGCGGTCCTACGAAACCAAAGAAGGCGAACGACGCACGGTCGTGGAACTCGAGGTCGACGAGATCGGCCCCTCGCTGCGTTACGCCACCGCCAAGGTCAATCGCGCCTCGCGCGGCGGTGGCGGTGGCGGCGGTGGATTCGGATCCGGTGGCGGCGGCGGTAGCCGCGGCGGCGGATCGAACCAGCAGGTCGCCGACGATCCCTGGGGCAGCGCGCCTGCCAGCAGCGGCGGATCGTTCGGTGGCGGGGACGACGAACCACCATTCTGATAACTCCCGGGTCCCGCCCGTCGGCGGCCACCCGGATTGCATGACTGGAGCAATACACACATGGCAAAGGCAAAGCCCAGCCGGAAGCCTCGCGTCGAGAAGGTCACCAAGACCAAGGCGTGCAGCTTCTGCAAGGACAAAAAGGCCGTCATCGACTACAAGGACACCGCGCTTCTGCGTCGTTTCCTGTCCGACCGCGGCAAGATCCGCTCGCGTCGCGTGACCGGTAACTGCGTGCAGCACCAGCGCGACGTCGCCGTGGCCGTCAAGAACTCGCGTGAGGTGGCCCTGCTGCCCTTCACCTCGACCAGCCGATAAGCGGAAAGGATCAGTTGACATGAAGCTCATCCTCACCGCCGCCGTGGAGAATCTCGGCGAAGCCGGCGACATCGTCGTGGTCAAGGACGGCTACGGCCGCAACTACCTGCTGCCCCGCGGCCTGGCCATCAAGGCCACCCGCGGCGCCGAGAAGCAGGTCGAGGGCATCCGCCGTGCGCAGGAGGCCCGCGAGGTTCGCGGTCTCGAGCACGCCAACGAGCTGAAGCAGGCCCTCGAGGGCCTCGCGGCGGTCTCGCTGGACGTCAAGACCCACGACTCGGGCAAGCTGTTCGGTTCGGTCACCGCGGCAGACGTCGCCGGTGCCATCAAGACCGCCGGCGGACCGGTTGTCGACAAGCGCAACGTCGTGCTGCCCAAGGGTCACATCAAGGCCACCGGTAGCTACCCGGTCACCGTCACCCTGCACCCGCAGGTCTCGGCGACCGTGCAGCTCGCGGTCGTCGCCGCCGGCTGACCGCAGCGTCGAACTCACAAGGCCGGGTGGAAGAGATTCCACCCGGCCTTGTCGTGTCTGCCCCGGCCGGCCGAGTAGCGACGCGAGCGGGGCGAGGAGGCCCCCCGACCGCCGGCCGAGTAGCGACGACCGAGCGGAGCGAGGATGCGCCCCGACCGCCGGCCGAGTAGCGACGACCGAGCGGAGCGAGGACGCCGCGTATCGAGGTCCCCTACTTCGGCGCAGGCGGGTTGGCGGGCAGCTGATTCCAGTACTGGAGGCCGGGCGGGAGGTATCGCGGTGCCGGGTTCGCGCTGTGTGCGACGGCGTTGTTGCCCGGTCCGAGCGTGTCCCAGGACGGGAAGAAGAACTTGTGCCACGCGGGCGTGAAGATCAGCGCCCGCTCGCCGGTGCGGCAGGCGACGACGTCGCGGCGGGGCACGGTGCAGGTGACACCGGCGATCGTGACGCGCTTGCCGACCCCGAGGAGCGGCGGCCGGAAACCGGTCGTGGATCCGAACCGATAGGTCTGTTCCCGGTTGACCCACCACGGTCCCTGTTGGTCGCCGGCGATGGCGGCGCCCGTCGCGGTGGGCGGGGCGGTCGCGGGACGACCCTGGCAGCCCACGTAGCGGTACGCCTGGCCGATCTGGCACATCCAGCGGCCCGTGGTGAAGAACGATCGGCCGTTGTCACCGTAGGCGAGTGACCGGAACGTCGTCGGGTCGACGGGCTGGTAGCGCGACAGATCGAATTCGACGGGCATCGTGGGACCCGGTGCTGCGTTCACCGCCGGTGCTCCCACCGCGATCCCGGCCGCGACGGTCAGCGCCGCAAGCGCACCGACTGTTCGACGGATGATCCCGGTTCCCAACCCCAATGGCGACACGATCGACATTGCATCACACGCGTTCGTGTCCTCGTCGACTAACTGTGGATAAGTCGGGCGACTGATCGGAGGTATGCGGACCTGTTACGCAGATCACCCGGGAAATTCACCGAATTGTTTGCCACACGTAGTTGAACAGTGGGTCGCAACACGCCCGCACGACGACGCGCCGAAGAGTACCGAAGGATTTTCAGTTTCGTGATTGTGGAAACTAATCAGGCCGCTGACCTGGTCAAACAGGGTTGTTCACACCCTAATTCCTCAGGTTGTCCACAACGGTTGCACAATCGCTCCCCCGATCACTCACACCTCGTCCACAAGTCCTCCCCAGATTTGCTAACAGTCCGGTTTGAGTCGGCGGCGTCGAGGTCTTAATGTCTCGGCTCAGGTCTCAGTCCCGTCTCGCGCGCACGACAGCACTCTTTGTCGGAGCGAGCCGATAGGAATGGAGACGGACAGAGCATCAAGTGACAGGGCATGACGTCGACACCGGGGACTCGCGAGGTGGCCTACCGGGGCCGACACCACAGAGGTCGTACCCATCCGCCCCGGGCGAATGGATCGAGCGTTGCGAGAGGTTAGACACGCGTGGCTGTTGTGGATGACCGCGGGCGCGGTCCCGCCGCCGGAGACCGCGACCAGGACAGGGGTCGGGGTGATGACGCTCTCCCCACCGAGGATTTCGGTCGCCAACCCCCGCAGGACCTCGCCGCCGAGCAGTCGGTACTCGGCGGCATGTTGCTGTCCAAGGACGCAGTCGCCGACGTCGTCGAGAAGATCCGCACGGCCGACTTCTACCGGCCGGCGCATCAAGCCGTGTTCGAGGCGATCCTCAGCCTCTACAGCAAGGGTGAACCGGCTGACGCGGTCACCGTTGCCGCCGAACTGGAGCGGTCGGGCGAACTCAAGCGCATCGGCGGCGCCCCGTATCTGCACACCCTGATCTCGACGGTGCCCACCGCGGCCAATGCCGGCTACTACGCCGAGATCGTGGCCGAGAAGGCCATCCTGCGTCGTCTGGTGACGGCCGGTACCCGCATCGTGCAGTACGGCTACGCGGGCAACGACGGCCAGGACGTGGCCGAGGTCGTCGACCGCGCACAGGCCGAGGTGTACGAGGTCACCGAACGCCGCCAGGCCGAGGATTACCTCCCGCTCGAAGAGCTCCTGCAGCCGACGATGGACGAGATCGACTCGATCGCCTCGCGCGGCGGTATCTCGCTGGGTGTCCCGACCGGCTTCGCGGACTTCGACAAGCTCACCAACGGTCTGCATCCGGGCCAGATGATCATCGTCGCCGCACGACCGGGCGTCGGCAAGGCGCTCGCCCTCGACACCCCGCTGCCCACGCCCACCGGCTGGACGACGATGGGCAAGGTCGGGGTCGGCGACCAGCTACTCGACGCCCACGGCCGGCCGACGACGGTGGTCGCGGCGACCGACGTCATGACCGAGCGTCCCTGCTACGAGGTCGAATTCAACGACGGTGCCGTGCTGGTCGCCGACGAGCAGCATCAGTGGGCGGCCGAGATCGACGGCGAGCGTCAGGTCGTCACCACGGCGGGTCTGCGCGCCCACGTCGGATGTGCCGTCATCCGCAACACCGCGCCACTCGAGTTGCCGCGCAAGCGTTTTGCCTATGGGCCGTACACCGTCGCCGCGCTCGCGGGAATGGCGTTCGACGATCCCGAGATCAGCATGCGTATCGACGCGGAAGGTCCCGTCGACGTCATGACGTTGATGGCCGACCTGGGTGGTCGCATCCCCTACGAGTACCTGCGCGGGTCGATCGCTCAGCGTCGCGCGCTGTTGGCCGGCCTCCTCGACGCGCGTGCCACCGTCGACGATGACGGGTGGATCACCGTGCCCGCCGCGACCCGGCACATGACCGGGGTCGTGGCCGATCTCGTTGCCGGTCTGGGCTTCAACTACAAGCGTTCGGCGACGGGTTGGTTGCGCGTCGACGCCGATGAGGATGTCTTCACCGTCCACCACAAGGCATTGCGCCACAAGGAACTTCGTCGTAATGCCGGTGTTCGACGCGTCGTCGCGGTGCGGCCGGTCGACTCGGTGCCGGTGCGCTGCGTCGAGGTCGACAACGACGAACACCTCTACCTCGCCGGCGAGGCGATGGTCCCCACACACAACTCCACGCTGGCCATGGACTTCCTGCGGTCCGCGGCGATCGGACACGGCCTCACCGCAGCCATGTTCTCGCTGGAAATGAGTAAAACCGAGATCGTCATGCGTCTGCTGTCGGCGGAGGCGAAGGTCAAGCTGGCCGACATGCGTGCCGGCACCATGAGCGACGACGACTGGACCCGGTTGGCTCGTCGTATGGGCGAGATCTCGGATGCGCCGTTCTTCATCGACGACTCGCCGAACCTGACGATGATGGAGATCCGCGCCAAGGCGCGTCGTCTCAAGCAGCGTCACGACCTCAAAGTCGTTGCGGTGGACTACATGCAGCTGATGACCTCGGGTAAGAAGGTCGAGTCGCGTCAGCAAGAGGTCTCGGAGTTCTCCCGTCAACTCAAGCTACTGGCGAAGGAACTCGAGGTTCCGGTGATCGCGATCAGTCAGCTGAACCGTGGTCCCGAGCAACGTACCGACAAGAAGCCGCAGGTGTCGGACCTTCGTGAGTCCGGCTCGCTGGAGCAGGACGCCGACATGGTCATCCTGCTGCACCGCCCCGACTCGATCGAGCGCGACGACCCGCGCGCCGGTGAGGCCGACATCATCGTCGGTAAGCACCGTAACGGCCCGACCGCCACGATCACCGTCGCGCACCAGCTGCATCTCAGCCGGTTCGTGGACATGGCGCGGGGTTGACGCGGCGACTGCCGAAGTAGAGCGAAGCGAAGGCGACGCGGGTTCGGCCACACCCGCAGCCAGAGAAAAGCCGCTGCCTGGACGAACAAGGCGTCCAGAATTGGTACTCTGCTCACCGCAACTCGGAGGTTCACCGACTCTCTCGAGAGCTGGCCGGCACTCTCCACGGCGATGGGCGGCCGCGGAGGTGACTGCGCTGAACGCAGAGTGCTCGCGAAGGAAGGGAATGGCGTGTTCACCCGATTACGGCTGAAGAACTTCAAGGCATGGGAGGACACGGGCGACATCGAGCTGGCCCCGTTGACCGTGCTGTTCGGAGCCAACTCGTCGGGGAAGTCGAGCCTGCACCAGTTCCTGCTCATGCTTCAGCAGACAGTCGAATCGCCGGACCGCCGACGGGTCCTCCACACCGGGGACGACCGGACACCCGTCGATCTCGGCGCGTACGCGAGTGTGCTGCGCAACGGAAACATCGAGGCGCCCTTGGCCTTTGAGTTCGATTGGCGGCGTGATCGTCCGCTGACCGTGGATCACGAACACAGTCGAACCAGATTCCATGGCACCGACATGGGATTTCGTGCGGCGATCAGTGCAACTTCTGAGACACCACCGCGCTTGCACGTCGACAGCTACGAGTATCGCCTCACCTCGAGCGACTCCGGCGACACGTTGTCGCTGGGAAGTGCGCGTGACGCCGGCAGTGGAGACTACTCCGTTCATGCCGAAGGCATCGAACTGGTCAGGACGCTCGGACGACAGTGGCCGGTGTCGGCTCCCTCCCACTTCCATGCGTTCCCCGATGACCTACCGACTCGTTATCAGTTCCTCGACTTCGCCGCAGATCTCACGCTGGCGCTCGAGGAGCAGTTGTTGGCGGTCAACTACCTCGGGCCGTTGCGGAAACAACCCCGTCGGACGTATCGATGGTCCGGAGAAGAGGTCAGCCACGTTGGCTGGAGCGGTGAGTACACGGTCGATGCATTGTTGGCCGGCCAGTCCCGGCGGTACAACTTCGACCCCGAGCAGGAGACGAAGCACCTTCAAGTACTGGTCGCCGAGTGGCTGAGAACGCTGGGGGTGATCGAGAGCTTCGCGGTGACTCCGATCGGAGCCGGTCGTGACGAGTACGAGGTTCGAGTGACGACGCCGGGCAGTAGTCGGGAAGTTCTGCTCACCGATGTCGGGTTCGGCGTCTCGCAGGTGCTTCCGGTGCTCGTGGAGGCGTTCTACTCCGCCCCCGGTTCGACGGTTGTCGTGGAGCAACCGGAGATCCACCTTCACCCATCCGTGCAGGCCGGGCTCGCGGACCTGTTCCTCGCTGCGACATCGGCTCGTGAGAACGGGAAGCCGCGCAGCACGCAGTTCATCGTCGAATCCCACTCCGAACACCTGTTGCGGCGTCTCCTCCGTCGGATCGCCGAGGGAGAAGTCGACGCTGCCGATGTGCGGTGCTACACCGTGAACTTCGACGAACGGGGGTCGACCATCGAGGCGCTCGACGTCGACGAGTACGGGAACGTGCGGAACTGGCCCGCGAACTTCTTCGGCGACCCCGCGGCAGATCTGGTCGCCCAGTCACGAAGTGCTCGACGTCGACGCCAAGGCCGGTCCACATGAGCAAAGTGATCGACACCAACGTGCCGCTCGTCGTCAAGTTTCCCGACGACCGGCCGATCGCACTCGTCGAGGCGTGCGAGGAGATTCTCGAGGAGATCATCGAGAACGGGCTTCCTGTTGTCACCGATGAACTCGGCGAAATCATCGAAGAGTACTTCCACCAGCTCAGTCGCGGTGGACAACCCACCTTGGGTGATGCTTTCGCCAAGTACGTCTACGACAATCGCCACAGCTGGGACGAAGCGGTGCGACCAGACATCGAACCCGATACGACCACGCCGAACAGCTACGCGGTGCTCGGTGGTGACGATGCCGAGATCGACCCGTCGGACCGCAAGTTGGTCGCGGCGGCGAAAGTCGCCGGTGTCCCCGTCCTGCAGGCCACTGACACCAAATGGCTCAACTGGGGCGAGGTGCTGAGTCGCCACGGTGTGCGTGTCGAGTACGTCCACGAACCGTCGATCCGCGCCGCCTACCGTGCGAAGTTCGGGTGCGACGCGCCGTGACCGACTTCGTGCGATTCCCGTCGACCCCGTACCTCGTCCGGCCGCGGGGTGTCGACGTGCGCGACGACAAGGTGCTGGACGAAGCAGAGCGGGACGAGTTTCTGTCCGGTCCGTTGCACGTCGAAGAGAAGATCGACGGACAGAATCTCGGTATCTCGGGCGGCGAAGACGGTTTGCTGTTTCAGGCGCGCGGCAGCTATGTCCAGCCCGGCGGCCGCCACTTCCGCGGACTGTCCACCTGGATCGAGCCTCGTCGACGACGACTCGCCAGCGCGCTCGGCACCGAACTCGTCCTCTTCGGCGAGTGGTGCGCGATCACGCACAGCGTCAGCTATGACCAACTGCCCGACTGGTTTCTGATATTCGACGTCTACGAGAAGACGGCCGGACGATTCTGGGACCCAGAGATGCGCGATGCCTTTGCCGACGAGGTCGGCCTGTTCACCGTCCCGTTCCTCGCTGTCGGAGACTTCACCTTGGACACATTGACGGGGTTGATACAGCGGAGCCGGGTGGGGCATGAGCAGATGGAGGGTGTTGTCGCTCGCTCTGCGGCCTCCACCGGGCCGCAGCGGCGTGCGAAGCTCGTCCGTCCGGACTTCGTACAGCAGATCGATCGGCACTGGATGACCGAGCAGCACACAATGAACCGCCTTCGGTCCTCGGGGTAGGTCTCCGACGATGGCAGCACCATCGCGCTCGACTTACGCAATGGCCATCTGGTGCTGCAGTGCTCGTCGCTGACAGTGCGCGACGAACGCCGTCGCGCACCAGTTGCATCCCAACCGGTTCGTGGACATGGCGCGGGGGTAGTGCGCCGATGGACGGGGCGGATCTCCAACTTGTCGAGGTACATGCCGTGACCACGAGCCACATGCACGAGACGACCACCGTGACGCCCGAGCAGTTTCTTGCAGGACTCACCGACTTCGGACCAGGTCGGGAAGAACCTCAAGGGCCGGCTCCTCGCGGGCGTGCTCGGAGCCGTGGGCTCCCGCGTCCTGGGTAAGCAGTTCAGGAACTCTGTCGCCGCCATCGAAGTCGTGACAACGGAACGAGTGGATCGGGCACGTAGGCGGCGGTCATCCGACGCGTGACTGCTCGACGTCATCTCGGTCGCGCGACTTCGATTGAGGTCGCGGCGTCGAAACGATGTCTTCCGGTCGACGCCCGATCAGTGTGCGTCGAAACCGGACGCGCGTAGGTCTCTGGACGGCGCTGTGGGCCTACCCCCGACAATGGGTTAGGTGAACGAAGGATTCTTGTCCGCCCGATCGGTCTCCGGCCCCCGACGATGACCGCACCCTCGCGCTCGACCCAGGCGATGGCCATTTGGCTGGTGGGTCTCACGGTCTACTTCGTCGCGGTCCTGCAGCGGTCCTCGCTCGCTGTGGCCGGTTTGCTGGCGGCGGAACGCTTCGACATCACCGCGTCGCAGCTGTCGACCTTCGTCGTGTTGCAGCTGCTGGTCTATGCCCTGATGCAGGTTCCGGTGGGACTTCTGGTCGATCGGTTCGGGCCGCGTCGTGTATTGCTTACCGGCACACTGATTCTCACGGTAGCGCAGTTCAGCTTCGCCTTCGCCGACACCTATCCGTGGGCTCTGTCGTCCCGGTTCTTCGTCGGGATCGGCGACGCGATGACCTTCGTGTGTGTCCTGCGATTGGTCACCACCTGGTTCCCGGTCCGTCGAATACCGTTGATGACGCAGCTCACCGGGGTGCTCGGTCAGCTGGGCGCTGTGGCGGCAGCGATCCCGATGACGTGGGCGTTGTCCGGCTGGGGATGGACCCGCGCGTATATCGCCACCGCGGGGCTCGGCGTGGTGTTGCTGCTGGCCACCCTGCTGGTGGTCCGAGATTCTGCGGAGGCCCGCTCGGTGTCGGGACCGATGCTCGGATTGGCGGGTATCCGGCAGAGCCTGGGTGAGTCGTGGTCTCATCCCGGCACTCGTCTGGGCTTCTGGATGCATTTCTCCACTCCGTTCAGCACCAACGTCCTCGGTCTCCTGTGGGGCTATCCCTTCTTCGTGGAGGGCCAGGACCTGAGCGCCGGCGCGGCCGGGCTCCTGCTCACGATCATGGTGTTGGCCATCATGGGCTTCGGGCCGGTGTTCGCGTGGCTGATCACCCGCTCGCCGTGGCACCGGTCGACGTTGGTTCTGCTGGTGATCGCGAGCATCGCGACCGCCTGGGCAGTGGTGCTGGCGTGGCCGGGTCAGGCACCCTTCTGGGTCCTCGTCGTCTTGGTGGTGGTCTGCGGGATGGGCGGTCCCGCGTCGATGGTCGGCTTCGATCTCGGCCGCACATCCAACCCGGCTTCGCGCACCAGTACCGCCACCGGGATCATCAATCAGGCCGGCTTTGTGGCCACCCTCGTCACCGCGGGTCTGATCGGTCTCATCCTCGACTGGCGCACCCCGGATGGCGTCGAAGGTTATCCCGCCGAAGCCTTCACCTGGGCGATGGCCGCCCAGTTCCTGCTCTGGGGACTCGGCGCGGCACAGATCTGGCGCTACCGCCGTAAAGGACGTGCACGCTTGTTGCGCGACGACCCCGAGCAGTGGTCACGCCAGTCCGGCCGCCCGGTTCCGGGACGCCGGTGAGGCGGATTGGGCATGATGCCCGGGCGCGAACATCGTCGTCACGGTCGCCGGCGAGTGTCGATGACGGGGACCGTCGTTCCGCTCCGGATGGTGTCATCGCCGGTGGCGATGGTCAGCCCGCGGCGGGTGGCTTGGGCGACGATCATGCGGTCGAACGGGTCGGATGGTCCCAGGCGAGCTGGTATCGGTTTCCCCAGGCGTCGAGCTCGTCGTCGGGGAGTGGACGGTCGAAATCGTCGGACCAGTCGAACTAGTCCGAATGGCCTGTACCCACTTCAACTCAGCAGTACCCACACGAACCGCAGCACGACGGCACTGATCCCGAAGATCGCGACGCCGACCATCCACCGGCGGGCACCACGAGCGGCTGCCGACGGATCGCGTCCTCGGCGCGGGTAGGTGTAGGCAGCCATGAGTGCGCACACCGACGCGATCACTCCGGTCGCGAGGACCAGCGTCAACATCACCGCATTCACGAGCTCGGCCCATCGTCGTCACACACCCAGACGTCGCTTCGACGATGCGACCTCGATCGAAGTCGCATCGTCGAAATGAGGTGTACCGGTTGGCGCCTCACACCACTCGCTTCAACTCCCCGGGGGTCTGGTCGTATCGGCGGCCAGTGCCGGCACCTCACGGAAGCCGGCGACCAGGCAGTCGGCGAACAACTCCTGATTTGTCACCGCGGCACCGTCGGAATTGATTCCGAGGCAGGCGGTTCCGTTGTGCGTGATCATCGTGGCCATCATCGCGCAGCCGGGGAGCGGGCCGAACGGAACAGCCGGATAGTCGACTGTCAGACGCGGCCATGTGCAGCTGAACGTGAGAACCTACGCTGACGCGCCGTACCCGGCGCCTCAGCGCGATGGCTCGGCCGGCGTCGTGGTCGACCAGAACGGGACGCACTTGGGGTTGTCGCCGAGCCCGCACATGTCGTTCTCGATGTAACTCGGCACGGTGGGCTGGGTGGTGTCGGCGTGCTGGTTGACCACGTTGTACCCGAGGAAGAAGACCAGCATCGCGATGTTGAACACGGCGCCGAGCGAGAGCACGCGGAGGAATGTGCGTCCCCTGCGAATCTTGAGTCGATCGAGGCCGCGGTCGGTGATCATGCGTCCGCGCGAGTCTCGGAAGCAGTAGATCAACGCGCTCAATCCGACCATGCCGCAACCCCATACGAGTCCCTCGTACAGCGGGAACTGGTAATCGGTACCCGGGAAGAGTGAGATGCTGCCGCCGACCCACACGTAGCGGTCCACGCCTTGCAGGAGTGTGATCAGCTCGCCGATGACGTCCTGGGCGAACATCAGCACCATCACGAAGGCGATCAGTCCGGCCCGATTGATCCGGGGCACATGCCTGCGCACCCATTTCAGGTACGCGTCGACTCCCATCATGTTCAGCGGCACGAAGAACAGATAGATCCCGACCCACCAGAAGATGGGCTGGGGATTCACGCCGCCGTTGTCGACCCAACCCGGGATGAACTCAGCCCAGGTGCCGAAGTTGGGGAAGTGCGAGTTGTAGGAGTAGACCGGACGAAGAGCGTTGACCAGCGGGTCCTGCCAGGCAGTGAGCATCCACGCCATCGCCACGATCGCCACCGGCGGAAGCTCGCCGTCGCGGATGCGTTTTCGCACGATCCACGTGACGAACACGATGCTGCCGACGATGCTCAGCCCGTCCCAGAGGTAGATCCACACCATGTTGGTGCCGTCGTCGGTACCGGGCATGACGCGTTGGAAGCTGTCCGACGTCACCCACCGGCCGAAGATGTAGAGCTCCAGAACGAGGAAGACCGCGCCGAGCCTGGCGAGCCACACGACAGCAGGCGAGTCTGGGCCCACACGGCCGAGCCGACCGCCGAACGGCAGTTCTGTCCGGTCTTCAACGGTATCGGGGGAATCCTTCGTAGTCATGGATCGGCCGGTCCCTCCTGGCGGCTGCCGCTCACGGAGCGAGCGGAACATACACACCTGTATGTTGGGAGCGACGGTACATTCAGTTAGCTCTTTGCGTCAATGCCCCAACCGGCTTTTAGGAGGGGCCGCCTTGGCGGAGTGCTCGTGCGAGCTCTGAATACATTGCGCGCATCTCGCTCTGATCGAGCGGCTGCCGGGTTACCTGGATCCCCGCCAGGGCGGCGATCGCGATGGCGGCGAACGCCGCGGCCTGTGTCTCCGGTATGCCGTGGCGTTGCAGCGACGCTGCCAGTCCCTGTCGGCGCAGTTCATCCACTCGACGCTGCGCTGTCGCCACCCGTGGCTCCACGGTGGCCCAGGCGCGCAACGCCGCCTCGGCCGCATGTGGCAACCCGATCGCCAGGTTGGCCTGCTCGTCGATCTGTGACCACAGATCGGGCGCTTCGGGCCGCGCGATCAGGTCGCGGCTGTAGCGCTCTTCCCAGTAGTCCAAGAACTTGGCCACGAAGTCGTCGAAGTTCTTGAAGTGGTGGTAGAAAGAGCCGCGGGTGGCGCCGAGACGCTCACACAATCCGGCGGCGGTCAGTGTGGGGAAGCCGGAGTCCTCCAGCACCCGCATCGCCTCATCGAAATAATCGCCGGCCGACAGTCGACGGGATGCGGAGTCGGTCACGGGTGCCCTCGGTTTGCCATGGGCGCCATGCTATCCGTCATATCCGAGGTCGTGGTCAACCCCGAGTCACCCCGGAGGTGAGGCCGCCCGAAAGCAGGGGGCGGACTCGGTCTCTTCACTGATGTGCGCGACACCCTCGTCCCCTTAGCGTCGCGGTATGACTGTGATCGACACGGCCCCGAGCGCGAAGGACTCCACCAACGAACCCCCGATCCCGTCCGGCGACTGGAGTCCGGCGAAGAAGGTGCTGTTCCGGTTCACCTTCACTTACACGGCGCTGTTCTGCCTGACGTTCGCACAGATCACCTTCGTGTTCCTCGGCCCGGCGGGGAGCCTCCTGCCGGACAGCGCGATCCTGTGGCAGCTGAAAGCGCTCGCGCCCGCCCTGGAGTGGCTGGGCCGCAACGTCTTCGGTGTTGGCGCGATCCTCGATGTGAATTCCGGGAGCGAGGACCAGATGGCGATCTGGATCTACCTGTTCCTCATGGTGGCGATCGCCCTTGTCGTCGCCGCGCTGTGGTCGATTCTGGATCGTCGACGTCCCGACTACGCACGGCTGTGGTCCTGGACGGCGCTGCTCCTGCGGCTCGCACTCGGGGGACAGATGCTGTTCTACGGTTTCGCGAAGCTCATCCCGTCGCAGATGGGTCCGCCTCCGCTCGCGGCACTGCTCGAACCGTTCGGGGACTTCAGCCCGGCGTCGATGCTGTGGCTACAGGTCGGGAGTTCGCCGGTCTACGAGATGCTGCTCGGCAGTGTCGAGGTACTCGGTGGCCTCCTGTTGTTCTGGACCCGGACGGCCACACTCGGGGCGATCATCAGTCTCATCGCAGTGGTCCAGGTGTTCATCCTCAACATGACCTTCGACATTCCGGTCAAGATCCTGTCCTTCCACCTGGTGGTCCTCTCGCTCATCCTGTTGGCGCCGCATGTGCGGAACCTGCTGGAGCTGTTTGTGTTCGGACAAGCAGCGAAGCCGCTGACTCCGACTGCACTGTTCCGGCGCGCCGGCTTCAACAGGTGGGCTGCGGGACTGCAGGTGGTGCTGGGCGTCTGGGTTGCGATCGGAGCAGCTCAGATCAGTTGGACCGGGTACCAGGAATACGGTGCCGGGGCACCGAAACCGGAACTGTACGGCATCTGGTCGGTCCAGGACTTCCGCGTGGACGGAACTCTGCTTCCCCCGCTCACGACCGACGAGAAGCGCTGGCAACGAATCGTTTTCGACACCGGCGGAGCGACGACCTTGCAGATGATGGACGGTGCGCTGGTGCCGGTGCCGGCCGACATCGCGGACGAGACACTGCAGATGCAACAGCCGCTCGCCTCGCTGGTCATCGAGCGCCCCGACGACGACACCCTGGTGCTGTCCGGCGAGCTCGACGCAACTCCGACCTCGATCGTCGCGCACCGTATGGACCACGACGCGTTGACGCTACGGAGTCGTGGGTTCAACTGGGTGCAGGAGGCGCCGTACTTCCGGTGAGGTTCACATTCAGAGCATCCACAACCACACGAACCGCAGCACGATGGCGCTGATCCCGAAGATCGCGGTGGCGACCAGCCATCGGCGGGCGCCGCGATCGGCGGTCAGCGGATCGCGCCCTCGGCGCAGGTAGGTGAAGGCCGCCATGATCGCGCACGCCGATGCGATCACCCCGGTGGCGAGGACGAGGACCAGCATCACCATGTTCACCAGCGCGCCCCATCGTCTCCGCACTGCCAGAACTCATTTCGACGTTGCGACCTCGATCGAAGTCGCAGCGTCGAAATGAGGTCTGTGAGTCGGAGGCTCACACCACCCGCTTCAGTTCCCCGGGCACCGCGTCGTTGTCCGCCGCCAGTGCGAGCACCTCGCCGAATCCGGCGACCAGGCAGTCGGCGAAGAGTTCTTGATCCGTCACCGCGGCACCGTCGGAGTTGATTCCGAGGCAGGCGGTTCCGTTGTGGGTGATCATGGTGGCCATCATGGCGCAGCCCGGGAGCGGGCCGAACGGGAACATGCGCTCGACCTTCGCACCGGCGACGTAGGTGTCCCAGGGGATTCCGGGGACGTTGCTGGCCTGCAGGTCGTTCTGAGTCGTCGTGCCGCTGAAGCGCATGAGAACCGTGCCGGGTAGCCATGCCATCACCGATCCGAGGGTGTTGAAGATGTCGACCGCCGGTTCATGACGGGCCTGACGCACCTGCTCGCGGATGGTGAGCACGCGCTCGAAGGGGTCGGCGATGCCGACCGGACCGGCCAGGCGGCCCACCGCGATCCGGTTTCCTCCCGCGGGATCTTCGGGACGCCGCACCGAGATGGGAATCGCCACCGGCATCGTGTCGACAGGTGAACCCATCTTCTCGTGGTAGAGCCGGAACCCGCCGATGAGTCCGGCGAGGTAGACGTCGTTGACCGACGAGCGGGCAGCGGTCGCGGCCGCCTTCAAGTCCGGAAACGGCACCTCGAAGGCGCTGAACCGCCACGACAGACTGCGGTGAGCCAACAGTGGTGATCCGGGCGGACTCACCAGACCGGCGACCCTCGGGACCGAACGGCCATAGCGCAGAGCGGTACTCAGCGCCTGACGCGGATTTGCCAGCGCGCGTATGCCGCGGAAGGTGGTGTCGATGCGATGCGGGACCCGGCGGACCTCCTCGGCGATCTGCCGTTGGAGCAGATCGAGCGGCGTGATGTTCACCGGGTCGGGACTCGGGGGCTGCGGCTTCTTCGGATTGTGTTCACGCGTCGGCGAATGCAGTTGCGCCAGGCCGATGATCGCGCCCAGACCGTCGGTGAGTGCATGGTGTGCCTTCAGGAAGTACGCGGCCCGGCCGTCGGGCAAACCCTCGATCAGCGTGCCCTCCCACGGCGGACGGGCGGCGTCGAGTGCGGTCATCGCGAGCTGTTCGCAGGTGGTCAGCAGTTCCCGCATGCTGCCGTCGCCGCCCAGCCGGATCCGGCGCAGGTGGTAGTGCAGGTCGAAGTCGGGATCGACGGCCCAACTGGGTGTTCCGGTGCCGAACGGGGAGTCGACGACCCGCTGACGGAAGCGCGGAGCCATCCGACTCGCCCACTCGTGGGCGGCGACCAGGCGATCCCAGTCCGGGTCGCAGTCGTAGATCTCCAGCATGCAGATCGTGCCGCGCATACGACGGTCGGTGTCACCGCGCCACATGATGGTGTCCACCGAACTCATGTGGGGGTCGCTTGCCCAGTCGAGGGGCCGGTCCATGCCCTCGGCCAGATCGGGGTCGTCGCTCATCGGTCTTCCTCCGGTTGTCTGCGCAGCGACTCCACCGCGTCGTCGACGAACGACTCCAGTGGCCAGTCGGCGAGTGCCGTGACATACATCTGCCGCACCTCCTCGGCGCGGGTGCCGATCTCGTCGGCGGTCCACTCGCTGGTGTCGACGGGTGGCAGGACCATCACCTCGACGGTCCCCGGTCTGATGAGTTGCGCACCGCGCCACATCAATTCACCAGTGTTGCGCAACACCACCGGGACGATCGGCACGCCGGCCTGCATGGCGATGTGGAACGGACCCTTCTTGAATCCCCCGATCCGCGGGGTCGGCGACCGGGTGCCCTCCGGCGCGACGATCAGCGACATGCCGTCATCACGCAGCGCCTTCACGGCCGGTGCCAGTTGTTCGATGGCCTTGCCCCGGTTGGTGCGATCGATGAAGACGAGTCCCGCCTGGCGCAGGATCTCGCCGAGGACCGGTACCCGCTGCACCTCCTTCTTGGCCACGCCGGTCGCATCCGACCGGACCAGGTTGATCATGACCGGGAGGTCCAGCTTCGACTGGTGATTGAACAGGAAGACGCACGGCCGGTCCGAGAACAGGTATTCGCCACCGTCGAGCACCTGGACATGAACGCCGGCCAACGACAATCCGACGTCGTTACCGGTGGGGAGCGCTTTGACGAGGGCGTGCGGATCGCGGCGTACCACACCCGCGGCCGCGCCCACGGCGGCCGCGCCGACGAACGACGCGTAGAACGCACCGGTCCGGGCCAGCATCCCCAAGCGGTTGTACGTGGGGTTCTTCAGATCGATGATCGGCCAACCGCGGGACTCCGCCTCCGCGCGCAGGATTCGGCGCGGCGATACGGCCGCCGGATTTCCCACGGACTCGAGGTAGGGGATGTCTTCGTTGCCGTCGCTGTAGGCAAAGGACGCGTCGAGATCGATGCCGTTCGCGCGCGCCAACTCTCGGACAGCCGCCGCCTTACCCGGTCCCCACAGCGGACGTCCCTTGACGTTTCCGGTGACCACGCCGTCGACGACCTCCACGTCGGTGGCGAGCGCGAAGTCCGCCCCGATCTCGCGGGCGATCGGTTCGATCTGGAATCGCGTGGCCGACGACGCGATCACGATGGTGTGCCCCATCTCCCGATGGGCACGCAGGATCTGCCACATCTGGGGACGTAGCTTGGCCGCGGTCTCGTACTTGAAGAGGTGCTCGCCGAAGGCGGTCAGCTCCGCATATGTCTTACCCGCGAACGTCGGTCTCGTGGCCGCGAGAACCTCGGCGTAGTCCTGCTCCGACACGACGCCGCGCAGACCGATCAACAGGAAGTCGGCGAGTTCCCCGAACCCGAACTCCATACTGCGCAGCCGCGCCCGCATTATCGCGGCGGCGGAGAAACCTTCGATCAGCGTGCCGTCGTAGTCGAAGAGCGCGGCCACCTTCGTGCCCGTCGGCGCGGAACGGATCGTCCGCATGCGATCGGTGAAGGCGCTCATTGCTCCTCCTCCTGCACGCCGACCGGCTGTAGGTCCTCGATCGCCGCGATACGTGCCAGTCGATCCCGCATCAGTTCGACCTCGTCGAGCCAGTCCTGGCGAGCGGCCCGCAGATCCACGACCTCCTCACCGTGGATCAGACCGCGGTTGTCGGCGAGGCGGTAGGCCCCGTCGTAGAGATCCTTGGACACCGAGTCCTTGCTACGAAGAACGGCTTGCAGTGCGAGTTGCCGTCCGAGACCCAGGCAGTCGGCGATCAGGGCATCCTTCTCCTCGGCGGTGTTGCCCAGCTCCACCAGCTTGGTCGCGACCACCAGCTGGGCGTCGAAGAACGGTTGCAGCGTGCGCCGCGCGAGAAGTGCTCCGGTGTGACCGTGCAGCACCTCGTAGGTCCATTCCTGGCTGGGGGTGACCGCACGCCAGCCGGGAGCCAGGAGATCGAGTTCGATGCCGAGGCGATGGAGGAACTCGGTCTTGGGCGGGAAGAAGAACTCGAACTTGAGGAGATCCCGGATGCGGAGGGCCTCGCGCTGGGCCGCGGTCAGAAGATTCTCATCCGGAGCCGGCGGGGACCCGACATGGTTGCTACGGATCGGCGTGCTCCCGGCCTTCACCTCGCCCTCGGCCAGCGCGAGCAACCCCATCTCGACGATCGCGCGGTCGACGAAATGGTGCAGCGCGCCGTTGCGATAGTAGGCGGCGACGGCCCGATTCTCGGGAACCACCGACCAGACCTGTTCGGAACCACCGTCGTAACAGGTCGCCACGCCGTTCCCGGCCAGCACTCGCAGAGTTCGGACGAGCCCGACGCCGCGGCACAGCGCGGGATCGGGTCCGGGCAGTCCGCGACGTTCGATGTAGTCGAGCAGGGGAGCGAGCACGGCTTCGATCTCGGGCAAGGTGTACGCACGGTCCTGTGCGCCGAGTGCTGCGAAGCCGACCAGGGAGGTCGCCGTGATCGGCGTGGCCGCATTGATCTCGTCCATCACACGGAAGGCGACCTTCTCCAGACGTGCCGGCCCTTCACCCGCTTCGTCCAGCGCCTCCCGCAGCGAGATCGGTGTGCCGAAACGGACTCGCGCGTCGCCGAGGTAGCTGCGCTGCGCCTTGGCATAGCGCAGCAGCCAGCCGACGCCCTCGGGTTTCTTGACCCCGCCCGCGTCCTCGGCGGCGATCGCGCCGACCTCCTGCAGCTGGTCGTAGACAATCGACGTCGGCACGATCGACACATCGACGTCGTCGAGCTGGCCCACCGCGTCGACGACGTAGTTCAGGAGCCCGAGCATCGGCTTGCGCAGCTTTCCCGTTCGGCTGCGACCACCCTCGATGTACCACTCCAGGTTGAACCGCTTCTCGATGATGTAGGCCAGATAGGACCGCATCGCGAACTTGTAGACCGGGTCCGAACCGAACTTGCGGCGGATGAAGATCATCCCCGCGCGACGGGCGATCGGTCCCACCGGCCAGAACGACAAGTTGTTGCCCCCGAGTACGAGATTCGGTGGAAAGTCGTTGTTACGCAGAACCTTCGCCAGCACCAATGGGTCGACGTAGGAACGGTGAGAGGGCAGGAAGATCAGGCCGGTCGACTTGTTCAGCGTCCGTAGCGAGTTCAGGGTGTCGACGTCGACCGTGACATTCCACGCGAGTTCGTGGAGCCTGTTGAACGTCGCGGAGAAGATGTCGTCCATCAGCCTGCTCTGGGTGGCGACGAAACCCGCGAGCTTGTCGATTGCCTCGGAGACCACCGCATCGGTCGGTCGGCCCAGTTCGGCGGCGAGCTTGGCCGCCCCGCTCTGGAACCGCGCCGAGCTGCTGATCTGTTCGGCCACCAGCCGGGGGACCTTGTACCGGTCGCCGACGATCTGACGTTCCGCCCGTTCGGCCGACACCGACGCCTGGAGTCGGACGAACTGGTCGAAAGGCTCGCTCTCGGCCTGCTCGCGAGCCTGCCGTTCGCGAAGTTCGGCGATGGTGGCCGGTTCCCCCGCCACCACGCGCAGGGCGTCCGGGCGGCGCCTGCGGATGATGGGCTGCATGAGTCCGAGGGGGCGTCGGGGATTCGACAGCACCAGCACGTCGCCGAGCGTGACCCGCCGCTCACCCTGGCGGGCCGCGGGCAGCCAGACCGGCCGGACGGGTACGAGCAGCGTGCTGGGCGAGAGTGCATCGAAGTCGACGTCGGCACCTTGACGGATCTCGGCATCCGGGTAGGCCTTCGCCGCCCAATCGGTGACCGCTCGCATCTCGCACGACGTGCGGGCCTTCGTCAGGACCAGAACGGGATCGGACATCTGCATCACCCTCACGTCTCATCGTCGACACCGCGCCGGTTTGCTCCATGCCCCGGTGTCTCGCACGTCCCGTCGTCCCCATAGGGGGATAGCCGCCGGGCGAACCCGGCCGCATACCTCATTGTGACGTGGCTTACATCGGGCGGTGCGGGTTTCGGCGACCGCGGCAGGCGGCGGCAGCAGTCGCGACGGGGTCGCGCCGCCCGTCGCCGGCACGGTTAGGCTGTTCACGCTGCCTGGGGAGGGAAACATGAGGATTCGGTTGCGCGTGTTGCTGGCGTTGGGGGCATCGACGGCGCTGTTCGCAGCGCCCGCTGTCGTGGCGGATGCCGCGGTGCTCACCGTGAGGTCGGGGATGGCGGTCAGCATCGACGACACCTTGGTCACAGCGAACAGTTGCACTCTCGGCGCGGTGATCTCTCGAACGAAGGCGCTGACCGCGGGGCACTGCGGCGACGTCGGTAGGCCGGTGTACGACCAGAAGGGACACCGAATCGGGACGATCACCGCCAACCGCATCGCGCGACAACTCGACATCGCGGTGATCCGCCTGGCGCCGCGTGTGTCTGCCCGGATCGACACGGTGAACTGGGATGCGAAGTTCCACCGGGGTCAACTGGTCTGGAAGTCGGGGATCACCACGGGCTACGGAACGGGCAAGGTCACCGACCCAGCCGAGGTGCTGCGCACTTCGCACGGCGTCTCACTCACGCCGCCGTTCCTGACGAGCCACGACTCGTATTCGATTCAGACGAGTCTTCGGTCGGAGTCGGGAGACAGTGGTGCTGGTGTTCGGAACAGTCGTGGGCAGGTCGTCGGAATACTGTCGTCCGCAACCATCGAGGGAACCGTCGTCGTCCCCGTGTCACGGTTGCCGCGCGCGCTGCGGTAGGAGAAGACGCAGATCCCAGGTGCTCTCAGCGGGTCCGCCGCGCGGCGAGGACCTTCTCGCGGACCTCGACGGGCCAGATGTTCCGCGCTGGTGCGACGGCATCCACCGCTGAGAGGATCGTCGCGGTGCGCGCCAGCGACCGCCGATCGGCCGCCGATACGGTTATCCCGAGATGCGTTGCCGCCACTGGATGTTGGATCGCACGGACCGCCCCGGAGGGGAGGTTGCGAAACAGCCAGTAGTCCGGGCGGAGGAGCTGTGTGCGGTACCAGCCCATGCCGGGGTCGGGGTCCAGCTGAGTGGCGAGAGCGTCGTCGAAGTACTCGTCGAACTCGTGCAGCGTCGCCGGCATCGCGCGCGCCGAGATGCCGAGGCGCCCGTACCATTCGCAGGTCTCGGCATACAGCTTCTCGCGGTCGTCGGCTCCGAGTCCGCCGAAGAACACGTCCACACAGGTGAACAGGGCGTCGACATAGGTGGCATGCTCGAAGAAGAAGACGTCGGGGTTGAGTGCGTGATACCTCTGCCCATCAGGTCGGTGGCCGTGAAAGTGGTCGTGGCTGTAGCGGATCAGGCGTACGGCGTCGAAGTCGTCTTCGTAGGCGGACCTGACGATGCATGGCGCGGTCCGCTTCTTGTGGATGAACACGCGGTTGGAGACCATCGAGAACTCGTGGGTGGCGGATGCGATCGAGGGATGGAGCATCTGCAACGACACCGCGCGGCAGATCGACATCACGAATCGGCGGTCACCGGCATAGCGCCACAGAAGCGAGTGTTCGTCGAGTGTCATGATCGCCATCCTTCGTCCGGCACATCCCCCAAATCTGGAAACGGAGGTTATCAGATATCGGGAGCGCCATCGACGGCGGTGGTGATCATGTCCCGGAAACGACGAAACGCCCCATCTGACCGGAGTCGGATGAGGCGCTTCGTGAAGTCAGGTGTGCTTAGAGCGCGCTGACGTTGGTTGCCTGGGGGCCCTTGGCTCCCTGCTCGACGTCGAATTCGACGCGCTGGTTCTCCTCGAGGTTGCGGAAGCCGCTACCGGTGATGGAGGAGTAGTGGACGAAGACATCTGCGCCCTGGTCGTCGGGTGCGATGAAGCCGAAGCCCTTTTCGCCGTTGAACCACTTGACGGTTCCCTGTGCCATACTGCTGTACTTCTTTCTTCAGTTCAGCAGCCACCAAAACTGATGACCGCTCGACAAGTGTGGCACAGAAAATGTGTCCTGGGAAACGGTGGGTGCGAATTTCCACAAAACAGGTGCACAATGGCGGTTTTGCGGGTCGCGTCAGTCCGTCTGCTTCGGCAAACGGATGACGGTGGTGGGTTGGCTTGGTTCCACCGGTGTTCGGCGCGTCGGGGGTTACTGATGGTCGAACGGCCGGGTGTGGTCGAGGTCGATCTGCCGGGCCGCCGCGCTGCATCCGGGGAAAGGTGCAGCACAGTTCGCCCGGCGTGTGTCCCGTGCGCGGGCACTCCAACGTGCAGGGCGACCGGACGGTGGCTATCTGGGAGAAGATGCCGGACGCCTTCCTCGATGCGCTCGACACCGAGTTCGGCATCCGCTCACCCCGCCGTCACGGACTCGACGCCGTCGACTCGATCCGGGGCATACGAGACGGGCGCGCCGCGCTCGTCCTGCCGTCGCTGGACCGCACGGACCGAGACGTGCGGAAAGGGCAGCGCCAGCTGGTCCCCGTCGAGCATTCGATGTCGGTGGTCCGTCTGGCCTGAAACCCGACCTCAACGCTCGGGTACGGCAACCCGACGGGTTCGTCCTTCCCGCACCCCGTGATGAGCACCGGTTCGAAACCGCAAGCGGCAAAGCGCGGTTCGCGGTGAACGAGCTGCAGTGGGTACCGGTCCCCGAAGGACGACCGGTCCTTCAGACCATGCGCAGCCACGACCAGTACAACACCACGATCTGCGGACTGTCCGACAGGTATCGGTGCGTGGACGGTGGACGGTGGACGGCGCGCGCTCTTCATCAACGCCGCGCTCGTGCCTCTCGACCACGTCGCCATCGACTCGAACACCCCCGCCTCCAAGGCGGTCCGATCTGACCGGCAATCGAACAGAGGTCGCCACGCACCTGGGTCGTCGATCCGTCATCGCAGACCGAGCAGCTCGAGGCTTGCTCAGCAGGTCAGGCCATGTGCAGGAATATCCCCGGTCCGGGCGTGCCTTGAACCGAACACGGTCGTGCATCCCTCGGGCTCGGTTGCGCCATCATCGGCGACCCGGTGCCGAGGTACGCCCTCGTCTCGCCGCAACGAAAGGACAGATCGCGTATGACAGTCCCGAACATCACACTCAACAACGGCATCACCATTCCGCAGTTGGGCTTCGGCGTCTTCCAGGTTCCGCCGGAGGACACGCGGGCGGCGACGCTGACGGCCTTCGAGGTCGGCTACCGCCACATCGACACCGCCGAGATGTACGGCAACGAGAAGGGCGTCGGTGAAGCGCTGCGCGATTCCGGCCTCTCCCGTGACGAAGTCTTCATCACCAGCAAGCTCAACAACGGATTCCACGACTTCGACGACGCGCTCAAGGCGCTCGACAAGACGAACGCCGACCTCGGGATCGACCAGGTGGATCTGTTCCTGATCCACTGGCCGCTGCCGGAGGTGGGCGACTACGTCCAGACGTGGAAGGCCCTGGAGAAGGCCTACGCCGACGGCAAGGCCCGTGCCATCGGCGTCTCGAACTTCCAGCAGGCGCACCTGCAGCGTCTGTTCGACGAGGCCGACGTGGTTCCTGCGGTGAACCAGATCGAGGTGCATCCATATCTGTCGCAGAACCCGTTGCGTGTCTTCAACTTCGAGCACGGCATCGCCACCGAGGCGTGGTCGCCGATCGCGCAGGGCAAGGTCGTCGACGACCCGGTCATCGCGAAGATCGCGGAGGCCAAGGGACGCTCGGCCGCCCAGGTCACGTTGCGGTGGCACATCCAGCGCGGCGACATCGTCTTCCCCAAGTCGGTGACGCGCTCCCGCGTCGAGGAGAACTTCGCGCTCTTCGACTTCGAGCTGTCCGAAGACGAGGTCTCGGCCATCGACGCCCTCAACGCCGATGCCCGTATCGGTCCCGATCCGGATACGTTCAACTACGTGCCGGAGTGACCGTCGCGCCCCTCGTCAGGGCAACCGGTCAGCAATGGGTATCGCTGAGCGAAACCCATTGCTGACCGGCCGATCAGGGAACCCGGAGCGATGCCCGCAGCTGGCCGAAGCGGAACAGCGCGGGTTCCCCGACCACCGACTGGTATCGGTCGACCACGGCGGCGACGAACGCATCGATCTCCGTGTCGGGTAGTCGGCTGGTCCAGTCGGAGGCGCCCACCGCGAACCAGGCGCGAAAATCGTCGACCGAATCGAATTGCCAGGACAGGTCTTTCACCGTCAGGTCGTCGACGGTGAACCCGGCCGCCTCGGCGAGGTGGCCGAAATGGGCCGGTTCGACGTGAACGTACGGTGCGCGGAATCCGTCGAAAGCGGGGGCCCAGCGCGAATCGGTCGCGACCTGCATCGCCACGTCCTCGATGCTCGGGCGCTCGGTCGCGCAGACCATCTGCAGCACCGCGCGTCCGCCGTCGACGAGACTTCTCCCGATCTGTCGCAGCGCCTCCCGCTGATCGTGGACCCAGTGGAGGGCGTTGAAGGAGACCGCGATGTCGAAGTCGTGGTCGAACGGCAGCGCCAGCACGTCGTCGACGTGGAACTGGACGCGCAGCATGTCGAACGGCACCCGGGCCGAGGCACGGTCGATCATCCGGTGCGAGGCGTCGACCCCCACCACCGAGCCGTCGGGCAACCGTTCGGCCAGCAGCATCGTGATGAAGCCGTCCCCACATCCGACGTCGAGGAGTCGCTCGTCACCTGCGAGCGCGAGGCCGGTGATCGACTCCTCGGCCACCATCCGCTGCAGGCCGCTCACCTCCGCGTACCGTTCACCGTCCCAGTCGACCATCGCATCTCCCGTCGTCGAGCATCGGCGTTCATGGTCCACCGCCGACCGCGCCGGGACATGGCATTCGCAACATCCGTGTGCTCCTGCGTGCAGGTTTCCATCCCGCGCGACCGCTTTCCAGCCGCTGATCGGATCCGATCAGCGCGAAGGAGACACTCCGGCGGGAACAACGCCGGCAACCGTGTCCGCGATCTCGCGATAACGGTCGTACACCTCAGGACTGGCTGGAGCGGTGAGGGTTTCGCGGGGTACGTCCCATTCGGGCAGCTCGCCGGTGAGGGCCCAGGCCGCCTGACGCGCGGCGCCGAGCGCGACGTGCTCCCCCTCAGAGGGGACCTCGACCTCGCCGCCGAAGAGCGCCGGCGCGATGGTCCGTACCGCAGCCGATTTCGCGCCACCACCGGTGAGTAGGACACGGTCGACGTGCACTCCTTGCTCCTCGATCTTCTCCCGGCAATACACCAGGGACGAGACCAGCCCCTCGATCGCGGCGCGGGCGATCGACGCGGAGGTGAAGTTGCCGGCCGTGATGCCCGTCAGGGTCCCGCTGGCGTCCGGGAGGTTGGGGGAGCGTTCGCCCGCGAACCATGGCACCATCGTCAGCCCTCCGGCGCCCGGTTCTGCCGAGATCGCCAGTCGCGCGAACTCGTCGAGGTCCACGCCGAGCATCTTCGCAGTCGACGCCAGAACCGGCGCACCGTTGAGCGTGCAGACCAGCGGCAGGTGCCGGCCGGTCGCGTCGGCGAAACCGGCGACCAAGCCGGCAGGGTCGCTGGGGGCGGTGTCCGAGACGGCGCAGACGACGCCCGACGTCCCCAGAGATGCCACCGCATCTCCCCCTCGGGCATGGAGTCCGAGGGCTGCGGCTGCGTTGTCACCGGCGCCCGCGCCGACGACCACGCCGGAGGGAGTGGTTCCCGCCCGGTCGCCCGGTCCGACGACGCCCGGCAGAGCCGGACGACGGCCATGGAAAGCCAACTCCAGCAGATCTTTGCGATACTCGCCGGATGCCGCGTCGAAGTATCCGGTTCCCGACGCGTCGCTGCGATCGGTGGTCAGCCGGGCGATGTCGGTACAGCCGCGCAGACGCCAGGTGAGCCAATCGTGTGGAAGGCACACGGCGGCCGTGGCATCGGCGTTCTCGGGCTCGTTGTCGGCGAGCCAGCGGAGTTTGGCCGCGGTGATCGCGGCGACGGGGACGACGCCCACCGCCTCCGCCCACGCTGCCGGGCCGTCGAGGTCGTCAACGAGGTCGGCGGCGCTGGACGACGATCGAATATCATTCCACAGCAGGGCATCTCGTACCACCTGTCCGGAGCTGTCCAGGCACACCATCCCGTGCTGCTGTCCCGCGACCGACACCGCGGACACGCCGTCGAATCCGCCGGCTGCGGAAACGGCCGCGCACAGTGCATCCCACCAATGATCGGGGTGCACCTCGGTTCCGGGCGGGTGCGGTGCACTCGCCGACCGGATGACCGCACCGGTGCGTGCGTCACAGATGACGACCTTGCACGACTGGGTGGACGAATCGATCCCGGCGACCAGGGTCATGAGAGCAGCTCGGTGAGTGTGGCGCGGGCACCCTTGGTGCGCATGGATTCCAGTGCGGACAGATAGGGCGTCGTGAACAGTTCCTCGTCGGCGAGGGTGCCGAAGAGGTCGCTGTCGGCGACGAACGCCAACGGGTCGGTGCGCGATCGCCTGGCCCGCGGAACAAGCTCCGCAGCAAGGGGATCGACGACGTCGATCGGTGCACCCTGTTCGTCGACGCCCTCGGCGTACCGGGTCCAGCTCGCGACGACCGCCGCTGCCAGTTCGCTGCGCTGGCCGGCCGCCAGGCGCTCCCGGATCACCGGCAGCAACCACTTCGGGATCCGATCCGATGAGTCTTGGCACAGCCGGGCGATCGTGTCGGCGATCGCCGGGTTGGCGAAGCGCTCGAGCAGGGTGTCGATGTAGGCCTCGACGTCGACGCCGGGCAGTTCCTGCAGGGTCGTCTTGCCCTCTTCGGTCATATAGCGGCGCAGCAGGTTACGGATGTCGTCGTCCGACGCGGCGTCGTGGACGTAGCGGTAGCCGAGTAGATGACCGAAGTAGCAGAGCGCCTGGTGTCCGGCGTTGAGCAACCGCAGTTTCATCAGCTCGTAGGGAGTGACGTCGTCGACGACCTGCACCCCCACCGTCTCGAGGGCGGGGCGTCCCATCGAGAAGTCGTCTTCAAGGACCCATTGGGTGAAGGGTTCGGCGACCACCGGCCACGCGTCGACGATCCCGGTACGTGTGGCGACCTCGGCGGCGAGACCGGAAGGTGTTGCGGGAGTGATGCGGTCGACCATCGAGTTGGGGAAGCAGGTGTTGAGCTCGATCCAACCGGCGAGATCCTGATCGCGGAGCCGTGCATACGCGAGGAACGTCGACCGTGCCATGTGCCCGTTGCCCTGGATGTTGTCGCAGGACATCACGGTGAACGAGGGGACACCACGTTCGCGACGCCGGGCGAGTGCCTCGGTGACGAGACCGAACACCGTGCGCGGAGGTGCTGAACCTTCGAGGTCAGCGACGATGTCAGGGTTCGTGGCGTCGAACTCGCCGGTCGAGGGGGAGAAGTTGTACCCACCCTCGGTGACGGTCAGTGACACGATCCGGGTCGACGGATCGCTGAGGCGTTCCAGAACCTTCTCGGGATCGTCGGGGGCGTAAAGGTATTCGACGATCGAGCCGATCACCGACGTCTGGATGTCACCGTGTGGATGTTTCAGTGTGAGCGTGAACAGGCCGTCCTGCGGGACGAGTGCATCGCGCATGGCGGCATCCGCCGGACGGACCCCGACACCACAGATTCCCCACACCGCGGCAGCGGGATCAGATGCCAGCAGTCGGTCGAGGTACATGGCCTGGTGGGCACGGTGGAAAGCGCCGACACCGAAGTGCACGATGCCCGGGGTGACAGCCGGGCGGTCGTACGCAGGGACCTCGGCGTTCTGGATCCGGGTCAGCGTGTCGGCCTTCAGCGGGATGCTCATCGGCGAGCCTCTCCTGTCTGTACAGATCCGGGGTGGGCGGATCCGGGATGATCGATGTTCTGCCACTGCGAGATACCGGGATAGACGACGGCCTTGATGTTCCCGGGCCGGAGGTCGGCGTTGAGTGCGTCGGTCAGTTCGTCGAGGCCGAACCGTGCGGTGACCATGGCGTCGAGGTCCACCGCGCCGGTGCGGACGAGTGCCAGGGCGGTCGGCCAGGTGTTGGAGTACCGGAAGACGCCGGTCACGACGAGCTCGCGGTTCTGGATGAGCGTCACGGGTAGTTCCATCGTGTCGGAGCCCATCCCGACGAGGACGACGTGTCCGGCGGGGCGTACCCGGGCCATGCCGTCACGAACGGCTGCCCCGACACCGCTCGCGTCGACGAAGGCGTCGACCGGGTCGATGTCCTCACCGGGTGCGATCGCGTCGGTCGCACCGAACTCCGTCGCCCGCGCACGGCGCTGCTCGTCGGGTTCGCTCACCACGATGCGTGCCAGGCCCGATGCCCGCGCGACCTGGGCGATCAGCAACCCGATGGGCCCGGCGCCGGCGATGAGGACGGAGTCACCGGCCGCGACGTCCGCCTTGCGCAGTGCGGCGATTCCCACGGAGAGCGGCTCGAACAGTGCCGCGGCCTCGTCGGAGACCTCCGGCGGAACCGGGTGTGCGAAGTCGGCTCCGATGGTGACGTATTCGGCGAAGGCGCCGTCGATCGGCGGCGTTGCGTAGAACTCCATATGCGGGCACAGGTGATAGTCCCCGCGCTTTGTCTCGGCGGTCCTCGGGTCGGGTCGTTGCGGCTCGATCGACACGCGTTCGCCGATCCGGCCAGGGCTGACACCGTCGCCCACCGCCACGATCACGCCGGATGCCTCATGGCCGAGAACGAGCGGGTCGCGCACGACGTGGTCCCCGATGCGTCCATGTCTCAGGTAGTGGGTGTCGGAGCCGCAGACGCCGACCGCCCGCACTGCCACGAGCACGTCCCCGGGCGCCGGATGCGGCGACCGGCGGGTCTCGGTGCCGACCGACAGATCCGGGTGGAGAACGCCGGCCCGCATCACCTCGTTGGTGCCCGGGACGTTCGTATCGGTTGTTGCGTGGGTCACACATCGGATGCTAGCTTATTGAGCACATTCACCGCCAGTGAGCATCTGCTCACAGAGAACGGGGGTAGGCCACCGATGGCACCTCGCAAGCAGGCGGCCGACACCGCCGACGACCAGCAGGGTTCGTCGGGGCGTTCAGTCGGCCCACGCGGCAACGACACCGGCCAGGACCTGCGGCTTCTGGTCCGCGCCGCCACGATGTACCACCTCGAAGGCCTCACCCAGGCCGAGATCGCCGCCCGGCTGGGTGTCTCCCGACCCACCGCCGGCCGCCTCGTCGCCCGGGCGCGGGCGCAAGGGTTGGTCCACGTCTCCGTGTCGGCACCGGCACATCTGTCGTCGTCGATCCACACCGAGCTCGAGCGTGCGGTCGAGGAAACGTTCGGTCTCGACGAGGTTCTGGTCATCGACGAGGTCGCCGACGGATCTACCACCGGAAACGCCGCACTGGGCCGGGCCGGCGCCTCGGTGCTGACCCGACGCATCCAGGCCACCGACACCTTCGGCTTCACCTGGGGACCCGAGCAGGTCGCGGTTGCCGACGCCATGGGCGCGTCGGCATCATGCCAGCGAGTCGTACAGATGGACGGTTCGATGACCTCGGTGGAGTACCACACGGGTGTCGACCACGCGCTGTCGCGATTCTCCGAACGCCTCCACGCCCGGCCCCTGCGGCTGGTCGCGCCGCTCTACGTCGATCCAGAGACCGTCACCGCGGTGAACCGTGATTCGATTCTGTCGCAGTCGCTCTCGGCCGCACGGGGTGCGCAGGTCATGCTTTTCGGGGTCGGGTCCGTGTCGACCTCGACGACCCTCTTCGAAGGGTCCTTCATCGACGCGATCGTGCTCGACGAACTCGTCGAGTTGGGCGCGGTCGGCGAGATCGGCGGCCGCTTCTATGACGCGAACGGAGATGCGGTGGCATCCAGCCTCGTCGACCGGACTGTCTCGGTCCCCCTCGACGCGGTCCGGGCGTGCCCTACCTCGATCCTCGTCTCCGGCGGCGAGCACCGGCAGGAATCCATCCTCGGCGCTCTCCGCGGTGGTTACACCACCATCCTGGTCACCGACGTCGCGACGGCGGAATGGCTTGTCTCGAAAGAGAAAGGTGAACAATGAAGTTCTCCCGACCCCGAATGCTCGGCGCTCTCCTGGCGACCGCGGCCCTGGTGATGACCGGCTGCTCCGGCGCCGGCTCACTCACCGGCGGAGGCGGGCGCGAGATCACCGTTGCGATGGTCTCCAACTCCCAGATGCAGGACGCGGTCGCGCTGTCCGACCAGTTCGAAGAGCAGAACCCCGGTGTCACGGTGAAGTTCGTGACGCTCTCGGAGAACGAGGCCCGCGCGAAGATCACCGCGTCGGTCGCCACCGGCGGCGGCGAGTTCGACGTCGTGATGATCAGCAATTACGAGACCCCGATGTGGGGTGAGTACGGGTGGCTGGTCAACCTCAGTCCCTATATGGACGCCGATCCCGAGTACGACGCCGACGACTTCATCCCGACGCTGAAAACCGCACTGTCACATGACGGATCGATGTACTCGGCACCGTTCTACGGCGAATCGTCCTTCCTGATGTACAACAAGAAGCTCTTCGCCGAGGCCGGCGTCTCACTCCCGGCGAATCCCACCTGGCCCGAGGTGGCGGAGGCCGCGAAGAAGCTCGACAACGACCGCACCGCGGGCATCTGCCTGCGCGGCAAGCCCGGCTGGGGTGAGGTGCTCGCACCGCTCAACACCGTCATCAACGCCTTCGGTGGCCGCTGGTACGACGAGGAGTGGAACGCCCAGCTCGACAGCCCGGAAGTCGAAGCGGCGGTGCAGTTCTATGTCGACACCGTCCGCAACCACGGAGAAGCCGGCGCGTCGTCGTCGGGCTTCCAGGAATGCGGAAACCTGCTCTCTCAGGGGCAGGTGGCGATGTGGTACGACGCCACGTCGGCGGTGTCGGTACTCGAGAGCCCGGAGACCTCGTCGATCGCCGGCGACGTCGGCTACCTCCCGGCGCCGAGTATGGCGAAGCAGGACAACGGCTGGCTCTACACCTGGTCGCTCGGCATCCCGTCGAGCAGCAAGCATCCCGACGAGGCGTGGTCGTTCATCCGCTGGATGACCAGCAAGAGCTACATCGAGTACGTGTCGGACAAGCTCGGTCCGAGCCACGTCCCGCCGGGTAGTCGACTATCGACCTATGAACTACCCGCGTACAAGGAGCTCGCGAAACCGTTCGCCGAGCAGACCCTGACCGCGATGCAGGCGGCGAATCAGCTGAAGCCGACGCTGGAGCCGGTGCCCTACACCGGAGTGCAGTTCCTCGCGATTCCCGAGTTCCAGGACCTCGGTACCCGTGTCAGCCAACAGATCTCGGCGGCGATCGCCGGACAGATCAGCGTCCGGGACGCGTTGGCGCAGTCCCAGGAGTACGCCGCGGTCGTCGGCAAGTCCTACCAGAGGGAGCAGTGATCATGGCCACCGCAGTCTCCACGCGCTCGCCCGAGGAATCCTCGCCCGAGCGGACACCCCTGACGTCGTCACGCGACCGGATCTCGCGGGCGGAGGGTTGGCGCCGACGCGGCCCGCTGCTGCCGGCTTTGATCTTCATGATCGTGGTCACGCAGATCCCGTTCGTGTTCACCCTGTACTACTCCACCCAGTCGTGGAACCTCGTCCGGCCGGACTCCCGGGCATTCGTCGGCCTCGACAACTACGTCGCGGTCTTCGGCGACAGCCAGTTCTGGCGGGTCACCGTCAACACGATCCTGCTGATCGTCGGCACCGTGCTCATCTCGGTGATCCTCGGGTTGATCTTCGCGCTGCTCCTCGACCGGAAGTTCCTGGGGCGCGGCGTCGTTCGGACGTTGCTGATCACTCCGTTCCTGGTGACCCCGGTGGCGGCGGCACTGCTGTGGAAGACCAGCCTGCTGTCGCCGACCAACGGACTGGTCAACTGGGTGCTGAGCCCGTTCGGCATCAAGACCGACTGGCTCTCCGAGTTCCCGCTTATGAGCGTCATGGCCGAACTGGTCTGGCAGTGGACGCCGTTCATGATGCTGCTCATCCTCGCCGGACTGCAGTCGATGCCCCGCGACATCCAGGAGGCCGCCCGCGTCGACGGCGCAACGAGCTTCCGACTGTTCCGCGAGCTGACGCTGCCGCACCTGCGACGGTTCATCGAGCTGGGTGCCGTGCTCGGCGCGATCTACCTGGTCAACACCTTCGACGCGGTGTACATGATGACCTCGGGTGGTCCGGGTGTCTCGAGCTCCAACCTCTCGTATTACATCTACCAGCGCGCCTTCCTCGGCTTCGACATCGGTCAGGCGGCGGCGATGGGTGTCGTGACGGTGATCGGCACGATCGTGGTCGCCTCACTCGCACTGCGTCTGATCTTCAAGTCATTCACCGGAACAGAGGAGCCGGCCTGATGAGCACCGACATCCGTCCCGACCGCACCGCGGCGGGACACGCAGAGAAACAGCCCGGCAACGAGATCCGGCGCCGCGGCAATCCGCGACAGGGTCTGCTGACCGCGGTCACCTGGATCATCGCCATCGGATTCTTCTTCCCGGTCCTGTGGATGGTGATGACCGCCTTCAAACAGGAGAGCGACGCCGCGACCAACCCGCCGACGTTCTTCTTCGAGCCCACCCTGCAACAGTTCCGCGACGTCTTCGACGCGGGAATCGCGACACCACTGCTCAATTCGCTGTTCGCGACGATCGTGTCGACGATCCTGGTCCTGCTGCTCGGCGTACCCGCCGCCTTCGCCCTGTCGTTGCGGCCGGTGCGGAAGACCAAGGACGCCTTGTTCTTCTTCATCAGCACCAAGATGCTGCCGATCGTCGCGGCGATCATCCCGCTGTACGTGATCGTCGGCGAGATCGGCATGCTCGACAACATCTGGACGCTGGTGATCCTCTACACCGCAATGAATCTGCCGATCGCGGTGTGGATGATGCGGTCGTTCTTCCTGGAGGTCCCCGGCGAACTGCTCGAGGCAGCCAGCATCGACGGCGCAAGCCTGTGGACGTCGGTGCGTGAGGTCATCCTCCCGCTGATCTCCCCTGGGATCGCCGCCACCGCACTGATCTGCGTGATCTTCTCGTGGAACGAATTCTTCTTCGCCGTCAACATGACCGCGGTCAACGCGCAGACGATGCCGGTGTTCCTGACCGGCTTCATGTCCGGACAGGGCCTCTACTGGGCGCAGCTGTCCGCGGCGTCCGTCCTGGCCGCACTGCCGGTCGTCATCTGCGGCTGGATCGCCCAGAACAAACTCGTCCGCGGGCTCTCGTTCGGCGCGATCAAGTGATGCAGCAGTCGCGTAGGGCGTCACCTGTCCCGGCTCGGCGCGATCAAGTGACCACCGCCCACGCCCACCGACTCGAAAACCTCTGAGAGAACCGGAGAACATCATGGCTTCCATCACCTACGACAAGGCCTGCTGCGTCTACCCGGGCGCGGACAAGCTGGCCGTCGACTCGCTCGACCTCGACATCGACGACGAGTTCGTCGTCCTCGTCGGACCGTCGGGTTCCGGCAAGTCCACCGCGCTGCGGATGCTCGCCGGTCTGGAGGAGATCGACTCCGGGCAGATCCGGATCGGTGGCGACAACATGGTCGGCGTCGCACCCAAGGACCGCGACATCGCCATGGTCTTCCAGAACTATGCGCTCTACCCGAACAAGACCGTCGGCGAGAACATGGGTTTCGCGCTCAAGATGCGCGGCGTGCCCACCGAGGAACGCAAGCGCAAGGTCGCCGAGGCCGCCAAGCTGCTCGACCTCACCGACTTCCTCGACCGCAAGCCGGCCAAGCTGTCGGGCGGTCAGCGGCAGCGCGTGGCCATGGGGCGAGCCATCGTCCGTGAGCCGCAGGTGTTCTGCATGGACGAGCCACTGTCCAATCTCGACGCCAAGCTGCGCGTCCAGACCCGCACCCAGATCGCGGCGCTGCAGCGTCGTCTCGGCACGACGACGGTCTACGTCACCCACGACCAGGTCGAGGCCATGACCATGGGTGACCGGGTCGCGGTCCTCAAGAACGGTCAGCTGCAGCAGTTCTCGACCCCGACCGACCTCTACGACAAGCCTGTCAACGCCTTCGTCGCCGGGTTCATCGGCTCGCCCGGAATGAACCTCTTCACCGCACCGGTCGTCGACGGTGCCATCACCGTCTCCGGTGGCACGGTGGACATCGACGCGGAATCCGAGGCGGCACTGCGTCGGTCCGGTCTGGAATCGGTGATCGTCGGCATCCGCCCCGAACACCTCGCGCTCGCCGACGGCACCGGGATCGACGCCGAGGTGGCGCTGCTCGAGGAACTCGGCAGCGAGACCTACATCTACGCCAACCTCGCCGACCAGTCCGTGCGGAATCTGGACGGCGAGCCGATGGTCATGGTCGCGCGGTCCGCCGAGCGCTCACCGGCCAAGCGTGGCGCGGGCATCCGACTGCGTCAGGCCGACAAGGCTGTTCACCTGTTCGACCCGTCGACCGGGGATCGCCTGGTCTGAGTCAGGCCAGTAGCCGCCATAACCCGATCAGACCGACGACGACGATCACCCCGCGAAGTGCTCGGGGTGAGAGGCGTCGTCCATAACGGGCCCCGACCACGCCGCCGAGGAGTGAGCCGACGGCGATGAGTCCGGCCGCCGACCAGTCGATCCGGTCGAAGGCGACCAACGTGTAGGTGACCGCCGCGACGACGTTCACGACCAGGGACAGCAGGTTCTTGGCCGCGTTCATCCGCTGCAGGTGGTCGGGGACGACGACGCCGAGAACCGCCATGAGCATGATCCCCTGGGCGGCGGTGAAGTAGCCGCCGTAGATGCCGACCGCGAACGTCCCGGCCACCATCGCGGCGATGCGGGGAGCGGTCAGGTGGGGCCGACCCGCACCGGTGGGCGAGATCGAACGGTGGCCGACCCACTTCTGAATCCACGGCTGCGCCACCACGAGGATCAGCGCGGCCACCAGGAGAGCCGGAACGATCGCCTCGAACACCGTCTCCGGGAGATGCAGCAGTAACCAGCACCCGACGATCGCGCCGAGGAACGACGCGGGGATCTGCCACCGCAGCTGCGGCCACTGTCCCTCGAGTTCACGCCGATAGCCCCAGGTCCCGGACACGCCGCCGGCGACCAGGCCGATCGCGTTGGAGATGGTCGCACTCACCGGTGGGACGCCGAACGCGACGAGCGTCGGGAACGTGATGAGGGTGCCGCTACCGACGACCGCGTTGATGGCGCCCGCACCGATACCGGCCAGCAGAACGGCGAACAGTTCCCATGTGCTCACGATCTCTGAGGGTGCCCGGTGCGTCGGATGGTGCGGTCACCGGGGCGGTGAAATGCGCCCCCGGAGTGCGCCCGGCCCGGAGCTGCCGGCGACATATCGTCGTCGACGCTGCTGCTGAGGGCGGATTTCAGGGGCGCATTTCAGGTAGGAGCGGTCGGGATCAGTGCGCCGCCGCGTCCTTCTTCTTCCGCTTCGGGATGACGTGCAGGATCGCTACGACGATCGCGCCGACGACCAGTCCGACGAGTGCGGACAGGACCGTTCCGGCCGTCCAGGACAGCACGCCGCCGAAGCCGCCGTGAACGAGGTCGCCGAACCAGTGCTCGATGTGGTGGAGCTGATCCGCGGGCCAGTGGAAGCCGGCCTCGCCGACGTTGACGATGAGGATGTGACCGCCGACCCACAGCATCGCGGCGATCCCGACCACGGTCAGCGTCGACATGATCTTTGGCATCGCGGTGACCAGGCCGCGGCCGACCTTCTGGCTGAACGTCGACTCCCGCTGGGCGAGCGCGAGTCCGATGTCGTCCATCTTCACGATGATCCCGACGACGCCGTAGACGAGCGCGGTGATCAGGAAAGCCACGACGATCAGAACTGCCAAGCGGGTCCAGAACGGTTCGTCCTCGACCGACGACAGGGAGATCACCATGATCTCGGCGGAGAGGATGAGGTCGGTGCGGATGGCGCCGCTGATCATCGTCTTCTCGAACTCCGGGCCACGCTCGGCGGCCACCTCCTCCTCGGCGTGGTGTCCGCCGCCGATCGCCTCGTAGACCTTTTCCGCGCCCTCATAACAGAGGAACAGGCCGCCGGCGATCAGCAGGTAGGGCAACGCCTGCGGGAGGAACTGGCTGAGCAGCATCGCAACCGGAAGGATGACGAGCAGCTTGTTGCGGATGGAACCCACCGCGATCTTGCGGACGATCGGCAACTCACGGTCCGGGGTGAATCCGTGGACGTACCGCGGCGTCACGGCGGTGTCGTCGACCACCACGCCGGCGGCCTTCACGCTCGCCTTGCCGGCCGCCGCCCCGACGTCGTCGAGTGACGCCGCGGCCACCTTGGTGAGAGTCACGATGTCGTCGAGCAATGCGACGAGACCACCGGCCACGGGAACCTCCTGGTCTGAATCCGAGTCATCGAACAGTATGCCCCCGCCTGCGATGCCACGACGGTGGGCGCTCACGGCGGGGCAGCTCAGGGATGTGGCGGAATGTCCGAAACCGGTCGTTATACGTGGCGGATTGTGCCCCGCGACGGGTGGTGACCTGCGAAATCCACGATGCCGACCGGCGAAATTCTCCGGCCACGAGCGGGTTTCCGTGCCGACACGGAGACGGTGTCGAATGGCGTGGGAGGTCGTGGGAGACCACGACGACCATGCTTCGTCGACGTCGAGGAGATCTGATGAACGCCATCGAGAACGCCATCGATGCCCTGCGAGCGGGCCGCCCGGTGCTGGTGACCGACGCCGCCGACCGGGAGAACGAGGGCGACGTCATCCTGGCTGCCGACCGGGTCAGTACCGAGTGGACCGCCTGGACCGTGCGGAACACCTCCGGCCTGTTGTGCGCGCCGATGACCTCCGAGCGGGCGGACATGCTCGAACTGCCGTCGATGGTCACCAACAACGAAGATCCCAAGGCGACCGCGTACACGGTGACCGTCGACGCTGCCGAAGGGGTCACGACGGGCATCTCGGCCGCCGACCGTGCGCTCACACTGCGCATGCTGGCCGGGGCCGCATCCGGCCCCCGAGACTTCACCCGGCCCGGGCATGTACTACCCCTTCGTGCCCGGCCGGGTGGGGTTCTCGAGCGTCCCGGCCACACCGAGGCGGCCGTCGACCTGTGCACGCTGGCCGACGTCGCTCCGGTCGGGGTGATCGCGGAACTCGTCGCCGACGACGGTTCGATGATGCGGTATCCGCAGGTTGCCGCGATGGGGTCCCGCATGGGCCTCCCGGTGCTCACCATCGAGGAGTTGGTCAATTACCGCCGGATCCACGACGCGGACCGCTGGTCGGTGGCGCCCCGGGTACGACGCGGCGCGGAGACGGTCCTGCCGACGCCGACCGGCGAGCTGCGCGCGATCGGATACCGCGACACCGAGACCGGTGCCGAACACATCGCGCTCGTGAGCGCGGGCGTCACCGGCCAAGGGTTGGACCAGGGCGTCCCATTGGTGCGGGTCCACTCCGAATGCCTCACGGGAGAGGCATTCTCGTCCCAGCGATGTGAATGCGGACCTCAGCTCGAGACGGCGCTGGAACGCATCAGCCACGAGGGCGGTGTGGTGGTCTACCTGCGTGGCCACGAGGGTCGCGGCATCGGGCTGCTCAAGAAACTGGCCGCGTACCGGCTGCAGGATCAGGGCTTCGACACGGTCGAGGCGAATCTCGAACTCGACGAACCGGTCGACGGACGTGAATACGGTGCAGCCGCAGCGATTCTCGCAGACTTGGGAATCGACCGGGCGCGGGTGATGACCAACAACCCCGACAAGGTACGTGGTCTGACCGACTCCGGAATCGAGGTCACCCAGCGCGTCCCGCTCGTCGTGGGTGTGATGCCGGCGAACGTCCGCTATCTCGATGCCAAGCGCCGCCGGCTCGGGCACCTGCTGGGCGCCGCATCCGGCCTCGGCGCACCGCACGATCGTCACTTCTGTGGCGAAGGCGCTGTTTCCAACTAGCGCTTGTCTTGTGAACCGGCGTTTCGGCGTCCGGGGCCGGATCTCGGATCAGAGCCGGCCGAGCAGTTCCGCCTTCTTCGCCGAGAACTCCGCGAGAGGTGCGGGAGATGACGGTGCCGGTCCGGCATCACAGCCCAGAGCGGTCGACGGCGGGCATGTTCGCGTTCCGCAGATTGCGCGCACTGGTCGCGCGATGGTGCTCCGCGACCGCCGCGTCGGATCGGTCGATGAAGTCGTCGACCTCGGGACCGAAGAATCGATCGCCGAGTCGACTGGCCAGGAGGTGCTTGCCCCACGCGGCGACGACGATCCACCAGGGCACGAAGATCCGTCGCTGTCGTCGCGCGATCCCACGCACGAAGGCGTCGGCGCAGACGTCGACGGGGACGATGCGGTCCAACGGCGGCCCGAGTTGTTTCAGGTAGTCGGCAAATCCGGGTAGATCTGCCTGGACGTCGCGGATGAGCGGGGTGTCGATCCAGGTCATGTACGCGCACCCGACCGCTACGCCTCGTCGTCGGAGTTCGGCGCGCAACGACGTGGCCAGGTGATCCACCGCGGCCTTGCTGGGTGCGTACGGCCCCATCCCCGGGCCGGGGAGGAACGCGGCCATGGACGAGACGAGCAACAGGTACCCGCGGCGCTCGATGATCGAGGGCAGGGCCGCCCGGACGGTGAAGTACACGCCGGTGACGTTGATGTCCATTCCCCGTCGGAAGGCCTGAGGGTCCAGGTGGCGGAACGACCCGTATGTCGCGACGCCGGCGTTGGCCACCACGATGTCGATTCCGCCGAACCGCTCGACACCGGCCCGGACCGCGGCCTCCAGAGCCGAGTAGTCGGTGACGTCGGCGACCTGAGCGCTTGCCCGTGTGCCGATCGCCGCGGCCACCGTCTCGACTGCAGATCGATCGATGTCGACGAGTATCAGACGCGCGCCCGCAGCGGCGAGTCGGTGCGCTGTGGCGCAACCGATCCCGTTTCCGGCACCGGTGATCAACGCGACCTTTCCGGTGAGATCGGGTGTGGTGCGCGCGCCGACGACGGACAGGTGTGTCATGACAGGCTCCCGGGGCTGGCCTCGTCCCCGACCTGCGTGCCAGTATGCGCTCCGGTGCGTGGGGTGTACAGGTTGTTTCCGGTCAGGCAACGACACAGAGGACGCGCCCGTAGACGCCGTCGTGCGGCGACCCGGCCGAGTCAGGCGCTGAGACGCGCGAATGCGGAGCGGTGGAAGACGATCGGCTGCTTCGAGTGATCGTTCGCCAGACCGGTCACCCGCAGCACGACGATCTCGTGATCCCCGGCGGCGTGCGAACTCTCGATGGCGCACTCGAAATGAACCGGGGCGTCGTCGAGGAGCAACGCCCCGCTGGGCAGCACCGTGGTGCCGACACCGGCGAAGCGCTGTGTCTTGTCCTTGGCGGACAGCTGCCGGATGACGTCGGTGTGGCTCTCGCCCAGAACCGAGACGCCGAGACTGGGCAGGTCGCGCAGGATCGGCCAGGTGGTCGAACTCTGCTGCACCGCGAACATCACCAGGGGTGGCTCCTGGGAGACCCCGACCGCGAAGGACGAGGCGACGATGACGGTCGGCTCGGGACCCGACATCCCGGCCAGCGCGACGACGCCGGTAGGAAAGGCGCCGAACGCCTTTCGCAGTTCTGTGCTGTCCATCCCCGTGGTCGGGGTGACGTTCGCGGTCATCGGTCACCCGCCGGCACCGTTGCGTTCGCCGAGGCGAGCACGACGGCACCCCAGCGATCGATCCAGGGCGCAAACGCCTCGGTGTCGTCGTAGAGCTTGTCGACGACGTAGAGGCCGGCGGCGGGAACGATCGCGCCGAGTTCGACGAGAACGGGCTTCAGCAGGAGGTCCGGCGCCATGTAGTGGGCGGGGCCGGCACCCAGCATCAGAGGTATGGCAGTGACGTCCTGGAGGCCGTCACTCGTCGAGAACTGGTCGAGGAAGAGTTTGAGCAACCCCGTATAGGTGGCCTTGAAGGTCGGTGAGGCGAACACGACGAGGTCGCTGCCGGCGACGGTCTCGACGGCCTCCGCCACCGCGGCGTCGCCCCAACCGAGCAGACCCGCGCCCAGGTCGACCACGTCGACGACGTGATCGGGGTCCTTGCCGGTGAGGGTCGACGCCAGCAGGCTTGCCGCCGTCAGTGTCCTCGATGCAGGCTTCGGATTGCCTGCCACTACGGAAACGATCACGATGCTCCCCTTCGAATGTCGCGAGATGCGTTCTCCTGCAGGGTGCGCGGGTGATATTGCCGAATCGTCAAGCGATCATTTCACCCAGATTGCGCGAGAGAACCGGTCGCGCCGGGAGGTGATTCCTGCGGTAACTCATTGGTGCTCAACGATTCCTCCGGAGAGGGAATCTGGTCGGGCTCCGGACACCAGGTCACATCGGAGTGGTCGATCTGCGATTCGAACCGGATCCGGTCCGCCCGGAAGCGGTCGAAGACGATCTCCACCGGTGTTCCATCGGCGGTGGTGTAGAGGATCTCGCGTGACAGCAGCGTCTCGCCGGGGCGGACGTCGAGCAGACGCGCGGTTCGGTCGTCGGCGCGTTCGGCACCGATGGAGACCGAGGCGCCACCCGGTGCGACGCCGAAGAACTCGGCGAGTGTCCGTGCCATCGACATCGGTTTGTCCCGAAGATCATTGGGGTCGGCATTGAAACGCGGAGAGAAGTAGGCACTACGCATCCCGATGATCTCGTCGTGCGCGATGAACGAGTTCTCGACGAGACGGACCACGTCGTCGTCGATTCGAAGACGTTCGCGGATGAGCGGGAAGGTCGGCACGATGCACTGGTCGGTCACCTGGATGTGAACCAGTTCGCCGCCGGTCGCGGAGATGTCGTCCAGTGCGACACCGAGATCCCGCCGGTTGACCCGCGTGCCGACACGAGGCCGGCGGATGACGACACCGGTCTCACTCAGCTCGTTCAGTGCCGCTCGCACCGATCCGCGGCTCGAGTTGAACATGATCATGAGATCTTCCTCGACCAGCTGCGCGTCGATGTCGATGGTGCCGTTGCGAATTGACGCGAGGATGAGGTCGCGGACGCGTCGAGAGGAGACCTGACGACCGCGTGCGGAGCCGCCGCGCGAGCGGGGGTGATAGGGGGGTGGTGTCGTCATGGGTATGACTTCCGATCTTGCGACAACGGGGGTCGAACTGCCGATGCGTAGTGAGTCTATGGACTCTTGTCGGCATCGGCGCGGGCAAGTTGTGCGCGTCACATCCGGCGCAAAGACGACCGCATCGATGCCGAACGACCTCGTGACCTGCGACAACACCTCGATGAGCGCGAGTGTGAACCCGCGCAAATGATCAGTCACGCCAGGGCGCGGGTTTCGAAACAAATCGGCCTGAGGATCAGGACCCAATAACTCGAGCCGTAGATGGGAGGGATCGAATGACCGTCGATATCAGTGTCCAGCCAGGCATTGTCGACCCGGGTGACCTCGATGCACGACGTGGGGCGACTGCCGCGGGAGGCGGCAGCACCGGGACGAAGCGCTCCGCGTTCGGGGGAGTCGTGTCACGACTGTCCGAGTGGGCCTGGATCGGACGCGCGGCCGGCCGCGGCGTCGTCAACTTCCTGATCTTCGTCGTCGTCGCGTTCTTCCTCGTCCAGCTCATCCCCGGTGATCCGCTGGTGTCCGCCTCCGGTGGCCGCCTGTCCGGTGCCGCACTGGAACAGGCGCGAGAATCGTATGGACTGAACGGTTCTCCGGTCTCGCAGTTCTGGACTTATCTGACCTCGCTGTTCAGCCTGGACCTCGGCAACTCGATCGCCACCGGCCGGCCGGTCGCCGAGGACATGGCCACGCGAGTCCCGGCAACCCTGGAGCTCATCGGCGCCGGCCTGTTCTTCGCCTGTCTGATCAGCCTGCCGATGTCCTACCTGATCGTGACCCGGCCGACCAACCGGTTCTCCAAAGTGCTTCGCTCTTACGCCAGTTCGGCGGGCGCGATCCCCGAATACGTCGTCGGCATCCTGTTCCTGTTCGTCTTCTTCGCCACGCTGGCCTGGGTTCCGGCCCCGTCCGGACGGCTCGACCCGATCCTCCTGCCGCCGGCCGAGGTCACCGGGTTTCCGATCCTCGACGCCGTCATCGCGGGCGACACCGCGGCGGCCAACTCCTACATCGCCCACCTGATCCTGCCGGTCGCGGTGATGACGGTGTCGCACTCGGCGATCCTGGTCAAGTCGCTGGTCTTGGCCCTCGACACCGAGATCGACAGTCCGGCAACTCGATTCCGGATCGCCTCCGGCGCACCACGACGGGTGGTCGTCCTGAGCGTCTACCGCAGGGCGCTGCCGTCGGCAGTCGCGATGCTCGGCATGATCTTCGGCCTGCTCCTCGGTGGCGCGGTGGTCCTCGAATCGCTGTTCGGACTCGGCGGGCTGGGCCAGTACGCGGTCGACGCGGTCCGGTCGTCGGATGTGTTCGCCCTCCGGTCATTCCTGGTCGTCATCGCCGGCCTGTGTCTGATCGTCTACTTCCTCACCGAGGTGGCCACCGGTCTTCTCGATTCCCGCCGACGCGACTCGCGCAACCAGGAGGTCTGACACATGGTCATGGCGCCGCTCTCCACGACGGCCGAAACCTCCCACACGGCCCCGCGCCTCGGGAAGACAGCCCGACTACGCGACTACGCGGGTCTGATCCCGTTCGCACTCTTGCTCCTCCTCGCGGTGTTCGGACCGATGCTGGCACCGCAATCGGCCACCGAGGTGGTCGGAACCCCGTCGAGCGCGCCCTCGGGGGACCACTGGTTCGGCACCGATTCCAACGGTTTCGACGTGTTGTCCCGGACGCTCACCGCCTTCCGCCTCGACATCGCCATCGCGATCGGGGTGACCCTCCTCGCGACCGCCGTTGGCATCGCGATCGGATCGATCGCGGGCATGTACGGCTCGAAGGGCGGCCTGCTCGGCGCGATCGCGGCGACGCTCGGGCGCACCATCGATCTGGTCCAGGCACTGCCCGTCATGATCGGCGGGCTGGTCATCGTGTCCTTCTTCGGACGCAATTCGGTGGTCATCGCACTGGCACTGGCCCTGGTGCTCATGCCCTTCCAGGGCAGGCTGATGCGTACCGAGGTGTTGCGGACACGGAACGACGGTTTCGTCACCGCCGCGCGGATGAGTGGCGAATCGGAGTTCCGAATCCTCCTGCGCCACGTGATCCCGAACTCGTGTGCACCGGTCCTGGAGAACGCTTCGGCGATCTTCGGGATGGGGATCATCTTCTGCGCCGGCCTCGGCTTCCTGGGCGTAGGCATCCCGCTCCCGACCGCGGAGTGGGGGAACATGCTCGCCGACGGGGCCGCCGACGCAGCAGTCGGACGCTGGTGGCCCGCCCTGTTCCCCGTCATCGCCCTCGCCTACTCGGTGTGGGCGGCCTCCCGGGTCACCACCTTCATCTCCCGTCGTCGCCGCGTCTGACCTGACCGGCGCGCGTCAACCGGCCCTCTCTGCATCCCATTCATTCCCAGAACGGAGTACCCGATACCCATGAAACGACTGTCCACCTTGGTGAGCGGAACCGCGCTCGCCCTCGCCGCCGCACTGACACTCAGCGCGTGCGGTGGCGGGTCGTCGAACAACTCCGCCGAGGGCGGCGTGGTCATCGTCACCGCGGCCCAGCCCCCGAGCTTCAGCTACGAGACGAGCGCCACCGGCTACGAGGCCGCGGAGTTCTTCCTGAACACCGGCGCGACCCTCATCCGCAACCCGTACGTCGCAGGAACAGATGGACTCTCGGCACACCAGGAGCTCTTCAAGTTCGAGCCGGTGCTGGCCAAGAGTTACGAGGTGAGCCCCGACGGCAAGGTCTACACCTTCCATCTCAACACCGAGGCCAAGAGCGCTGCGGGTAACGCCCTCGACGCCGACGACGTGATCTTCTCGTTCAAGCGCAAGTTCGAGGTCGACACCAGCATCGTGTCGTTCGTCAGCGCTCCCGTGATCACCTCGACCGACCAGGTGAAGAAGGTCGACGACGCGACTGTCACCATCAGCATCGCCGATCCGTCTCACGGCTTCACACTGCTGTCGCTGCTGGCGAACACCCCGTACTCCATCTACGACTCCGAGGTGTTGACAGCACACGCCACCGCCGACGACCCGTACGGCGTCGAGTATTCGAAGACCAAAGCGGACTTCGGCTTCGGGGCCTACAAGCTGACCAGCTACACCCCCGGCCAGCAGATGGTCTACGAGGCCAACCCCGGATACGCCCTCGGTGAGCCCGAGGTGAAACGCGTCGTCCAGCGCGTCGTCGCCGACGCCGGCCAGCGGTCCAACCTCGTCAAGAGCGGTGACGCATCGGTCGCCACCCAGCTGCGTCCCGCCGACCAGGTCGCCCTGCGCGATGCGAACGCCGCCCAGATCTTCACCGTGCCGAGCAACGCATATGTGTACGTGCCGCTGACCACCACCATGGCACCGTTCGACAACGTCGAGGTCCGCCGCGCCTTCTCCTACGCGGTTCCCTACGACGCGATCATGAAGGACGTCTACAAGGGCCGGCTGGGCCCGATCTCGTCGATCCTCAACGACACGCTCCCGGACTACAACGGCAACGGACTGAAGAGCAACACCACCGACCCGGCGAAGTCGCTGGAGATCCTGCGCAACGCGGGGATCACCACCCCGGTGAAGTTCGAGTTGACCGTCAACAACGCCGTGCCCGATCTCAAGGAGACGGCGGTCCAGATCCAGACTGCTGCTCGCGCCGCGGGATTCGAGGTCACCCTCAACGAGGTGAACTCGGCGGTGTTCCAGGAGGGACTGGCCAACAAGACGTTCCAGGCATCGATGGGCCGTGACTACGCGGTCGTGCAGTCCCCGCCGTACGTGCTGTCCCTCTTCTACACCCCGGGATCGCCGATCAACTGGCCGGACTTCGACTACGCACCGCTGAACAACGCCATCGCCGCCGGCAACGCCTCCGGCGAGCCTCTCACCCCGGCCGCATGGGGCAAGTGGAACGAGGCCGAACGCATCCTGCAGGACCAGATGCCGACCGTCTACATCGGATACGTGCAGCCGCTCAACGCATTCGCAAACGGTGTCGAGGGCTACGTCTTCCGCACCGACAGCGTGATCGACTACTCGGAGCTCAAGCCATGACCACGCTCACCGACCAGGTCGCGGTAACCGCAGAGGACGCGTCGGGCGATGCCGCCCCGGTCCTCGAGGTCATCGATCTGACGATCCGTTACGGCGGGGTGGAGAAGGTCCACCCGACCTCGTTCACGATCGGCCGGCGCGAGCGGGTCGCGATCGTCGGCGAGTCCGGTTCGGGAAAGTCGAGCATCGCCAACGCGCTCGGCGGGTTCATCCCGCCGGGTGTGGGCGAGGTGTCGGCGACGACGATGTCGCTGTCCGGCCGCTCGCTGCTCGCAGCGAAGGCTCAGCGGATTCCGGCTCGGCGCCAGGGGATCTCGATGATCTTCCAGGATGCGATGAGCTCCCTCGATCCGATCTGGTCGGTGGGCAGCCAGCTCACCGCGGTCCTGCCGAAGAGCAGGTACGGCTCCCGTAAGGACCGCGCCACGGCCGCCGAGGTCCGTCTGGAGCAGGTCGGCATCGTCGAACCGCGCCGGGTCATGTCGTCGGTACCCGGCCAGCTCTCCGGCGGCATGCGTCAGCGCGTGATGATGGCGATCGCGCTGGCCTCCGAGCCGGAACTTCTCATCGCCGACGAGCCGACGAGTGCTCTCGATGCGTCCCTGGCGGTGTCGGTCATGGAACTCATGACCGGTCTCACCATCGAGAACGGGGCGTCGCTCGTCTTCATCACCCACGACATCGCTCTCGCTCGACGCTTTGCCGACAAGGTGCTCGTCATGCGGGCCGGCAGCGTCGTGGAGACCGTCGCCGCAAAGGACCTCGACCACGCGAACCACCCGTACACCCGGGGATTGCTGGAATGCATGCCCACGCTGAGTTCGGCTCAGCTGGAACGTCTTCCGACCCTGGACACGGTCATGAGAGAGGAGGCAGCAGCATGAGCACGATCATCGAGGTCGTCGACGTGCACAAGCAGTACGGGCGCAAGGTCACCGCGGTCGGTGGGGTGACCACCAAGCTGGAGAGTGGCCGCGCGACCGGTATCGTCGGCGAAAGCGGTTCGGGCAAGTCGACTCTCGGCAAGATGATCGTCGGTCTCACCGCGCCGACCTCGGGTCAGGTCCTGGTCGACGGCCGCGACCTCTCCCGCCTGCTGGAACGTCGCCCGGGTCGTCTCGAGTACCGCCGCAAGGTGCAGCTCGTCGCCCAGGACACCACCACCACGTTCGATCCGCGCCGCGTCGTCCGCGAGGCGATCCGACGTCCGGCGCAGATCCTCGGGGGGCTGGACGCGAAGGCGGCCGACGTCGCCGTGGACGCGATCGTCGCCGAACTCGGCATCGCGCCCGAACTCGTCGAGCGGTATCCGCATCAGCTCTCCGGCGGTCAGCGGCAACGTCTTTCGATCGCCCGCGCGCTGGTCGTCGGTCCGGACATCCTCGTCTGCGACGAGGCGGTGAGCGCCCTCGATGTCTCGGCGCAGGCGGTGGTCCTGAACCTGCTCAAGGACTACGTCAAAACGCACTCACTGGGCCTGGTCTTCATCTCGCACGGACTCCCGGCCACCGCGTTCATCACCGACGACCTGCTGGTGATGAACCGCGGCACGGTCGTCGAATCGGGCGAGACGATGTCGATTCTCGACGCGCCGTCGAACGACTACACACAGACGCTCGTCGGCGCCTACCAGGCCATGGAAACAGCGGCCTGACCCAACGATTCACCGGCCGACCCGGTCGGCGGACAACACCTCTCACAACCACTTCGCACGACAGGAGATCGCAATGTTCCACATGGGTTGGTTCCTCGGAGACGGCTTCGGCATTCACCCCTGGAGCCCCACGAACGGTGACGGTCCGTGGACCGGCACCAACCACCTGGACTGGATGAAGCCCGACATCCACGTCGACATGGCCAAGAGCCTCGAGCGGGCCGGCTTCGACTACATCCTGATCGAGGACACCTCGATGGTCGAGGACTCCTACCAGAACTCCGCCGAGACCTCGCTGCGCCGTGGTTTCATGGCCCCCAAGAACGATCCGCTGCCGCTGGTCCCGCTGATGACGCAGGCAACGAAGCACATCGGCATCATCCCGACCGTCTCGACCATCCAGTACCCGCCGTTCCTGGCTGCCCGCGCCTTCACCACGCTCGACCACCTGACCGAGGGGCGCGTGGGCATGAACGTGGTCACCAGCGTCACCGACCGCGTCGCCCAGAACTTCGGCTACGAACGGCATCTCGAGCACGACGAGCGCTACGAGATGGCGATGGAGTGGATCGACGTCGTCAAGGCACTGCAGAACTCGTGGCAGGAGGGCGCCGTCATCGCTGATCCCTACGCCGGTGTCTACGCCGACCACACCAAGGTCAACCCGATCGAGTTCGTGGGCAAGTTCTTCAAGTGCCGCGGCCCGCTGAACACCATCCCGGGTCCGCAGCGTGAGGTACCGATCTGCTCGGCCGGTAGCTCGGAGCCGGGTCGTGTGCTCGCCGCCAACTACGACGACACCCAGATCGCCATCGTCAAGGACGCCGCAGACGCAAAGGCCTACCGCGAGGACATCCGTGCCCGGGCGGCCGCCGCCGGACGCAACCCCGACCACATCAAGGTCCTCTTCATCGCGACCCCGACGATCGCGGCCACCGACGCGGAGGCGCAGGCCGCCTACGAAGCGGCCCAGGCGTTCCGCAAGACGGACAAGGCCATCGAGTACAACCTGTGGAACATGTCCTACACCTCGGGCGGTCGCATCGACTTCGGTGCCATCGATCCCGACACCAAGGTCGGCGACATCGACCTGTCCAAGCAGAACGGCGAGTACACCTCGATCGCCGGACTGTTCGGTGGCCGCGAGGACGAGACGCTTCGTGAGGTCGTCGCGAGCAGCTTCCAGGTCAAGGACATGGGTCTCATCGGTTCACCGTCCACCATCGCCGACAAGATGGGCGAGATCATGGAGGAGGCGGGTGGTGACGGCTTCCTGTTCTACCTGCCCACCACGCGCATGAACCTGGCGATGATCTCCGACGGCTTGGCACCGGAGCTGCGCCGCCGCGGACTCATCCGCGAGGAGTACACCGGCTCTACCCTGAGGGAGAACCTGCGCGCCTTCTGAGCCACGAAACACCCCGTCCCCACCCGCCGTTCGCGGGTGGGGACGAGGTGTCTGTCGTCACCGGTAGGCGGCGCGGGCGTGCGGCACCATCCGGATGGCCCTGGGCAGCCGCGGGATGACCAGCCGCGACTGCAACGAGATCAGGCGGAAGAGCACACGTCGTCCGGTGCCCCAGTCGATGCCGAGCAACTCGCGCAGTTCCGGTGTGAGGAGACCCGCGGTGACGGTGGCCAGGACGAGGCCGGCGACGGGACGAACCGTCGTGTTCCACACGAGCGCGTGCCGCAGGACCGGGATGTGCGGCGGCGGCTTGGGAGACGTCACCACACCGAAGACCCGATCGGTCATGTCCGACCGCTCGAGCCTGGTGCGGGTCATCTCGTCGAACCAGGTGCAGAAGGCCGCTCAGTTCTCCGGCATGTCCTGCTCGCGCACCCCGTACATGCGTCCGACCTGACGCATCTCGAGATAGAACTGCTCGACCTCGCCCGGCTTCCAACCGCGACCGAGTTCCTTCTGCTGGGTATAGATCCCGTGCACCAGACTCGCGTGAACCCAGTGGAACGCTTCGGGATTCAGTGAACTCCAGCGCGAGCCGTCGGGGTTCTGGCCCTTGATGTCCCGGTGGCGCTCACGCAGTCGGCGTGCCATGTCGAGCGCGTCCTCTTGGCCGTAGACGACACCCATGATCATGTCGAGCGTGCGTTCGGCGCGCCCGTACGGATCGGTCTCGAACACCGAGAACTCGCGCACGCCGGTGGCCACCACGGGGTGGGCGACATCGATGAGTAGACGACGCGGTGCGCCCAGGACGAACGTCAGATCGCCGAAAACCTTCCAGGCCACCGAATCCGGGCCCAGGGGCGCGATACCGTCGGTTGCGATGTCGTCTGTGGCGATCTCGGTGTCGGCGGCATCGTGTCGAGCGGGGGCTGGATCTGCCGTCATCTGCCTTCACTCATTCCGGGATAGAAGGGGTCGACCTGGAAACAGGGTACGCGCGTGGCCTCTGCTGGTGTCAACGCGTTTCGCACATGCCGCCAGGTGCGCTCGCTGAAGTTGATCGACAGATGTTCGGACAGATCGACCGGGCAGTCATCCTGCAGAAGGATGTTCGTGACATTGTCGCCCTCGAGGAAGCCGTTGGTGAACGGGGTCGCGATCTCGTCGTACTCGGTGACGATCGTCGGGTAGTGCGGGCCCGGCTTGGTGTCACCGTTGCCGTAGACCTTCCGGACCAGATCCGAATACTGCGCCTGCTGCGCGAAAGCGGGGAACAGCGCTTTGAAGATGTCGTAGCCGACAGGTCCGAACGGCGGGATGAAATACCTGACGTACGTGAGCATGTCGCCGGTCGACCCGTGGTTGCCGGGCGCGATGCCGATGACCTTGTCGACCTTCTTGTCGCCGCCGAGGGAATCGACGTAGTAGTGCGGCAACAGGCCACCGCCTTGCGACCAGCCGACCAGGTCGACCTTCTTCGCGCCCGTCTGACGCATGATCCGGTCGACGTTGCGCGAGACCTCGCGGGCCGACCTCTCGATGTCGTCCAGACCCTGGATCGGGAAGCTGGGGATCGGCGTGATGTTGCCGTAGTTGAACGTGTACACGCAGTACCCACGGTTGGCCAGGTACGGAGCGCCCGCGGTGTAGGCCCACTGCGTGGTCGCCGTGGCGTTCAGCAGGATCACCGGGGTTCGGGCGTTCCTTCGTCAGCTTGCACGACGGGTCGTTGGTGCCCGGCGGGGACCAGTTCGCGTCCAGCGTCTGGTTGAGCACGTTCGGAATGGCGGACCGGAAGTCCCAGGACACGGGGTACTTCTTCGCCGGCGCGGCCCCGGCCGCACCCACTCCGGACAGACCCAGCGTCGCTGTCATCGTGCATGCCACCGCAGCGGTGACGATCGTCGTCAACCGTCGAAAACTGAACATGTTCCTCCGCCCTCGATCTGATGACAGATGTTGTCAGAGTTGTCGCGAAATCGCAACGAATCGGTAATCCGATTCCGGCAACGTTCGCCGGGTATCCGGGCCGGGAAAGTCCGGTGATCCGGCAAGCGTTGGCACCGAACCGATTTCGGCGAAGCGGACATCGACCGCCGAGTGGCGCCCTACTCTGGCACCTGCTTCGGCCATTGGTGACGCCCGTGACCAACCGCGGGGTCACCCGAGCCGACCCGTGGGCGCGGACAGCGGCTCCCGCCGCGAAAGGTGGGTGGACATGGTCTCGGTGACCGGTGCGGTCGGGACTGCCGTCGAACAGGTGCAGGACGCCGTCGGAGCGTTCAAAGTGCTCAAGCGCTCGGGGCTGCTGGACCCCACACGCCCCAAGGAGCTCCTGACAACGGTCAAGCGCGCGAAGATCATCGGACCCTGCGCCTCGGTGGTGGCACACGGGGCGGACGAGTACCCGGAAGCGGGTGCGGTCGCCGACGAACGCGGCGAACTGACCTACGGCGAGTTGAACGCGAACGCCAACGCGCTCGCGAACCACCTCGAGGCCTCCGGCGTCGAGCGAGGCTCGGTGATCGGAGTGATCGCCCGCGATCACCGGGGCCTGCTGACGACGATGAGCGCCGCGGGAAAGGCCGGTTACCGACTGGCCATGATGAACACCGGATTCGGCAAGACCCAGTTCGTCGAGGTCGCCGAACGCGAGAAGATCGTCGCGATGCTCTACGACCAGGAGTTCACCGACCTCGCCGATGCTCTGCCTGCCGAGACGCTCCGGATCGTGACCTGGGTCGACGGCGAGCGTCCGGTCCCCGAGGGGGTTCGCACCCTCGACGACATCGTCGCAGACGGGGACACGGCGACGCCTCCGGAACCGGACTCGTCATCCTCACGAGCGGCACGACCGGTCTGCCCAAGGGGGCACAACGTTCCAAGCTGTCGCCGTTCTCCAGTGCCCTCCTGCTCGACCGCATCCCGTTCCCGCAGCGCGGCACCATGGTGATCGTCTCGCCGATCTTCCACTCCACCGGTTTCGCCCTCTGGGGTGTGGGGACAGCGCTGGGCAACAAGACCGTCGTGATGCGACGGTCCGACCCGGAGAAGACCCTGGCCGCGCTCGCCGAGCACAAGGCGGAGGTGCTGGTCGCGGTGCCGACGATGCTGCACCGCATGCTCGCTCTCGGACCCGATGTCATCAAGAAGTACGACACGTCCGCGCTGCGGATCATCGTCATCGCGGGATCGGCTCTGTCACCGGCGCTTTCGGAAGCGGTGCAGGACACTTTCGGTGACGTCCTCTACAACCTCTACGGGTCCACCGAGGTGGCCGTCGCCTCGGTCGCGCAGCCTAAGGAGCTGCGACTCGCGCCGGGCACGGTGGGCCGCCCGCCGGTCACCAGCCGGCTCGCACTCTTCGACGACGAGGGCCGTAGGATCTCCGGAACCAACGTCCGCGGAAGACTTTTCGTCCGTAACGGCGCACCCTTCGAGGGGTACACCGACGGACGGAACAAGGAGATCATCGACGGCTACATGTCGACGGGTGACATGGCGCGCTTCGATGAGCACGGCCTGCTGCACATCGACGGCCGCGACGACGACATGATCGTCTCCGGCGGCGAGAACGTGTATCCGCTCGAGGTGGAGAACCTCCTCGCCGAACACCCGGACATCGACGACGTCGCGGTGATCGGCGTGGACGACGACGAATTCGGAAAGCGTCTGCGCGCCTTCATCGTCGCGGCGCAGGACGCGAACCCGTCACCCGAGGACATCAAGGCGCACGTGAAGGCCAATCTGGCGCGGTACAAGGTGCCACGTGACGTCGTCTTCGTCGACGAGTTGCCGCGCAACCCCACGGGTAAGCTCGTCCGCCGGCAGCTGCCCACCGGGCCGCTGTAGGTTTCGACGAGCTCAACCGGCGGGGGGACAGCTCAACCGGCGGGGGACAGCTCAAACGGCAGCCGGTAGCGAGCGCCGGCGAGCCGATACTGCCACGTGACCACGCTTAGCGAGCGGCGGCGAGCCGGTACTGCCATGTGACCACGCTTAGCGAGCGGCGGCGAGTCGATACTGCCATGTGACCACGCTTAGCGAGCGGCGGCGAGCCGATACTGCCACGTGACCACGCTTAGCGAGCGGCGGCGAGTCGATACTGCCACGTGTCCATGCTCGTTGAGCCGGTAGCGAGCGCCAGCGAGCCACCGCGTCGAAACGACGAGCAACCGCCACACAGGGGCCGCTCCACCAGTAGCAGGGGACAACTCGACAAGGGAGGTCAACCGGCGGCGGGGTCTCTCTCCAGCTGTGCGACGACCAGGTGCAGCGCGGCGGTGGTGGTGAGGGAGCGGACCCGTTCCCGGTCGCCGGGGAAACGTCGCGTGACCGTGTAGGTCGGGCGGCCCTTGACGGCGACGCCGAAGCAGACGGTGCCGACCGGTTTGGCCTCGGTGCCGCCGGAGGGTCCGGCGATCCCGGTGGTCGAGACCGCCACATCGGACTTCAGGCGACTCAGGGCTCCCTCGGCCATCGCCGCGGCGACCTCCTCACTGACCGCCCCGTGCGAGGCGATCAGTTCTGCGGGCACGTCGATCAGGTCGGACTTCGCCTCGTTCGAGTAGGACACGACGCCGCCCGTGACGTAGGCGGAAGAACCGGGGCGGTCGGTGAGCCGCGCCGCGATGAGCCCGCCGGTGCAGGACTCCGCCGTGGCGATCAGCCGTCCGTCGAGCGTCGCGATCAGCTGATCCTCGATGGTCGAGCCATCGGTCGAAAAGATCTGTCGCCCATGGTGTTCGGTGAGGAACGTCAGCAATTGCCGGTAGATCTCGGCGCCGTCGGCGGCGAAGCGGGTGACCATGTCGAGTTCCCCGCGGCGCAGACAGGTGGTGATCTCGAGGGCGTCGAATCCCGGGATCGAGTCCTCGGCACGACGCAATGTCTCGGCGAGTTCGGCCTCGTGTAGTCCGTACGCCCGGATGGTCTCCTGCGTGAGGTCGTCGGCCCGGGACAGCACCTCGGCGATGGCGGGTGAGGCGATCGCGGTCGGCCACATCGCCTGCAGCTCGACGGGTGGGCCGGGCAGGATGAGGATCGTCGGCAGCGGCTCGTCGGGTGTCGCGGGGACGGCGACGCCCGGTGCGGTGCCGGTGGGCGGTATCGCGGTGGCGCCGGCGGGAACGTGGGCCTGCTTGCGGATACCGATGCGGGTCGGTCCGTCGTCGAGGTCCACGGTGTCGGGCCGCCAGCGCCGGATGATTCCGGCGATGTGGTCCTCGAGTGCGGGGTCGAGCTGTAGGTCGCGTCCACAGAACTCGGCAACCGTCGCCACGGTGAGGTCGTCGGCCGTGGGACCGAGGCCTCCGCTGGTGACGATGAGATCCATCTGCTGGTCGGCGAGGAAACGCAGCTGGGCGGTGAGGTCGGCGGGCCGGTCACCGCAGATGGTGATGTGGGCGACGTCCACCCCCAGCTCGAGGAGCTGCTCGGACAGCCACGGCCCGTTCTGGTCGGCGATACGCCCGGTCAGAACCTCGGTTCCGGTCACCACAATGCCTGCGCGCACACTCACGGGATCGAGCCTAGTCGGCGGCGGACCAGCGGTGGTGTCTCTGGGATCGGTGGGGCCGGGTTTCGACGCGACGCCTCGCTTCGCTCGGTGTCGGCTCAACCGGCGTGTCGCCTGGTGTCGAATCCGGGCCTTGCGGAGGACGCGTCTCGAAGGGCCTGGCGAGTTCATCTCACCAGGCCCTTCGAGGCTCGTCGCTATCGCTCCTCGCACCTCAGGGAGCGAGGGGGTCGTCGCTATCGCTCCTCGCACCTCAGGGAGCGACGGGGGTGGCGCTGTCGCTCCTCGCACCTCAGGGAGCGACGGGCGCTGTCGCTCGTGGCCAAGGAGCAGTGGCGTTGCGCATCAAGCCTTTTCGGCCTTCGCCTTCTCCTGCGCCGACGACCGTGCCGGGTTGCCCTGGTCGTCCTTCTTCGGGTCGGACTCGTCCTTCTTCTCGGTGACACCCGATTTGATGCGAGCACCGATGTCGGGATCGACCCGGTGCCAGTACTCGAATGCGCGCTGCAGCACGGGTTCGGAGACACCGTTGAGGAGATGGCCGACGACGTTGTCGACGAACCGCTCTCGCGCGTCGTCGTCGAACACCTCGCGGACGAGCGTGCCGGCCTGCCCCCAGTCGTCGTCCTCGGGATGGTCGACGTAGGCGCTGCGCAGGATCTCACCGTTGGCCGCCCACTGCGGTTCGCCCTGACCGGGATACAGCGCAGAGGGGCCGCCCTTGGAGTTGGGCGCGTAGACCGGGTCGGTGACGTTGTGGATACGCATCGCGCCGTCCTTGGAGTACGAGTGGACCTCGTTCTTCGGCGCGTTCACCGGGATCTGCTTGTAGTTGCCGCCGAGTCGATGTCGATGCGCGTCGGCGTAGGAGAACACCCGTCCGAGCAACATCCGGTCGGGGCTGAAGCCGATACCCGGGACGACGTTGTTCGGTTCGAAGGCGGCCTGCTCGATCTGCGTGTGGTGATCGACCGGATTGGTGTGCAGCGTCATCTTGCCGACCTCGATGAGCGGGTAGTCGCCATGCGGCCACACCTTGGTCAGGTCGAACGGATTGAAGCGGTAGCTCACCGCGTCGTCGAACGGCATGAGCTGGACCTTGAGCGTCCATCTCGGATGATTACCCGCGGCGATGTTCTCGAACAGGTCCCGGGTATGGAAATCGGTGTCGGCAGAGGCCATCTGGTCGGCCTCGTGCTGAGTCAGGTGTTCCACGCCCTGATCGGACTTGAAATGATACTTGACCCAGTGCTTCACGCCCTCGGCGTTGACCCACAGATACGTGTGCGAGCTGTAGCCGTTCATGTGTCGCCACGTCTTCGGGATGCCGCGGTCGCCCATCAGCCAGGTGACCTGATGAGCGGACTCGGGCGACAGCGTCCAGAAGTCCCACTGCATGTCGTGGTCGCGAAGGTTGTTGTCCTGGCGGCGTTTCTGGGAGCGGATGAAGTGCTGGAACTTCATCGGGTCCTTGACGAAGAAGATCGGCGTGTTGTTGCCGACCATGTCGTAGATGCCTTCGGATGTATAGAATTTCAGCGCGAATCCGCGCGGATCACGCCAGGTGTCGGGGCTGCCCCGTTCACCGGCCACCGTCGAGAACCGCGCCATCATCTCGGTTTTCACACCCGGCTGGAACAATGCGGCACTGGTGTAGGCCGAGATGTCCTCGGTGGTCTCGAACGTCCCGAATGCGCCGCTGCCCTTGGCATGTGGCTGTCGCTCGGGAATTCGTTCGCGGTTGAACTGGGCCATCTGTTCGATCAGATAGTGATCGTGCAGGACGATGGGTCCTCCGGCGCCGACCGTCAGGGAGTGTTCGTCACTCCCGGCCGGTGCACCCGAGTCCCGGGTTGTGTACAGCGAATCGTCGGACATATCGCCTCCGAGAGGTCGTCGTATCCGTGCAGAAAATGCGCGACCCGAGGGCTGCAGGTCCGCTTTGCCGATCCTACGCTGAGGGAATGATCGTCACGGCTGCTCGTCGGCGGTGATCCCGAACTCGCGGAGCACCGCTTCGGTGTGTTCGCCGAGTGCCGGTACCGGTCCCATCGCCAGTTCGACGTCGTCGAAGGTCATCGGCGGCAGCACCGCTTTGATCGGGCCCACCTCGGTGTCGACATCCCGCCAGCGGTCGCGTTCGCCGAGCTGGGGATGCGCCACCACGGCCTCGAGGTCACGGATCTCGGCGGCGGGCACCCCCGCGTCGGCGAGGCGGCGGTCGAGTTCTTCGGTGGTGAACCGCTTGGTCTCCGCGGCGATGATCGCATCGACCTCCGCTCGACGGGAGACGCGGTCGATGTTGGTCTTGTACCGCGAGTCCTCGGCGAGGTCGGGGCGTTCGAGCACGACGCGGGTCAGCGTGTCCCACCCGCGGTCGTTCTGGACGCCGATGAGGATGGTGCCGTCCTGGGTGGGGTACTTGTCGTAGGGCACGATCGCTGCGTGGCCGAGGCCCGCCCGGGCGATCTGGCGTCCGCCGTAGAGCCGCATGTACATGGGGTGACCCATCCATTCGACCGTGGCGTCGAACATCGACACCGACACCCGTGCGCCGACGCCGGTGGTGGCCCGGCGGAACAGTGCCGACAGCACCGACGTGAGGGCGTACATGCCGGCGGCGATGTCGGAGGACGGGATGCCGGTCTTGGTCATGTCCTCGGGGGTGCCGGTCACCGAGATGAGACCGGTTTCGGCCTGGACGAGCATGTCGTAGGCCTTGCGATCGCGGAACGGTCCCGCGTCGCCGTAGCCGGACATGTCGATGACGATCAGTTCCGGATGGTCGGCGCGCAGGACGTCGGCGCCCAGCCCGAGTCGGGCCGCGGCGCCGGGGGCGAGATTCTGCAGGAAGACGTCCGCACCGGCGATGAGCGTCCTGATCGCATCGCGCCCGGCGTCGCTCTTGAGGTCGAGTTCGACCGATTCCTTGCCTCGGTTCAGCCAGACGAAATGTGAACCCGCGCCGCCGCGCACCGCCGAGTCGTATTGGCGGGCGAAGTCACCCTCGCCGACGCGCTCGACCTTGATCACCCGCGCACCGAGGTCTGCCAGATGCCGGGTGGCCAGGGGGGCGGCGACGGCCTGTTCGAGGGCGACGACGGTGATTCCCGCGAGTGGCAGCGTGGCAGTGTCGGTGGAGTGCGGCAGCGGGGCACGGCCCGAGGTGGGCGACTGGTCCGAATTCACCGGCCAAGGATCACCCGCGCCCGTCCGGTTCGTCAACGAGACCCCGCCGCCATGCACGTCATGACGACGATCGCGGCCGCCGTGGTGGCGGCCGCGATCGGCTTCCCTCAGTTGTCCCGCGTCACGGTCGGCGCGCTGCGGCGCGGGCGGAGGTCATGATTTTCGGTCGACCGGTTCCACAGCCGGGTCGATGACCTCCCGGCGGTCGAGGTCGGCGTCCATGCCGTCGAGGTTCTCGCCCGCGAGGACCTGCGTGAGTTCGGCATCGGCCGAGTCGGCGGCCGTTTGGGCGGCGCGTCGCTGATCCTCACCGCTGAGCCTGTTGAGGGCGACCTCCTTGATGAAGAGGACCGCGATCGTGCCGATGACGGCCATCGCCATCGAGACCAGGAAGATCCGGGCCGTTCCGTCGCCGTAGGCACCGCGGACGATCGCCGCGATCGGCGCGGGTAGTTCGTTGAGGTTGGACAGGCCTGCGCCTCCGCCGGAGCCCGTCTGGGTGATGCCGATGGCGCGCAGTCCCTGGCCGATGAGGTCGGTGACGTGGCTGGACAGCACCGCGCCGAGCACCGAGACGCCGGCCGCACCACCGAGTGAGCGGAAGAACGTCACGGTCGACGTGGCCGCACCGAGGTTGCGCGGCTCCACGGTGTTCTGCACCGCGAGGACCAGGTTCTGCATGGTCATGCCCATGCCAAGGCCCAGGGCGAACAGGAAGCCGCTGAGGACCGCCATGTTGGTGTGGGCGTCGATCGTCGACAGGAGCCCGAAGCCGATGGCCATGATCACCGAGCCGGCGAGCAGGTAGTTCTTCCAGCGGCCGTACTTGGTGATGAGGCGCCCGGACAGCGTCGCCGAGACCACCGCACCGAACACCATCGGCAGCGTGAGCAGGCCGGCCGCGGTGGGCGAGTAGCCGCGAGCGATCTGGAAGTACTGGCCGAGGAACACCGCGCCGCCGAAGAGGGCCACGCCGACGGCGATGCTGGCGATCGTCGCGAGGGTGGTCGTGCGCTCCTTGAACAGGTGCAGCGGGATGATCGGATCCTTGGCCCTGGACTCCACCCACACCGCGGCGGCGAGCAGGACGAGGCCGAGGGCGACGAGGCCGAACGACGTGGCCGAGGCCCAGTCGAAGTTCTTGCCTGCCAAGGTGACCCAGATCAGGATCGTGCTGACGCCGGCCGAGATGAGCAGTGCGCCCGCGTAGTCGATGTGGACCTCGCGGCGGATGACCGGCAGGTTCAGGGTGCGATGGACGACGACCATGGCGATGACGGCGAGCGGGACGCAGACGTAGAACGTCCAGCGCCAGCCGAGCCAGCTCGTGTCGACGATGACGCCACCCATCAGCGGTCCGGCGACGGTCGCGATGGACATGACGCCGGCGATGGCGCCCTGGTAGCGGCCGCGCTCACGCGGGCTGAACATCGACGCGATGACGATCATCACGAGCGACTGCATGCCGCCGAGGCCGAGACCCTGGACCACACGGAAGCCGATCAGCATCGAGACCGAGGTCGAGAGACCGGAGAGCACCGAGCCGAGGGTGAAGACGCCGAGCGACAGCTGGACGAGGAGCTTCTTGCTGAAGACGTCGGACAGCTTGCCCCAGATCGGGGTGGCCGCCGTCGAGGCGAGGAGCGTCGCCGTCACGACCCAGGTGTACTGATCCTGCGTGCCGTGAAGGTCGGTGATGATCGTGGGCAGTGCGTTGGACACGATCGTGGCCGAGGTCAGGGCCACGAACATACCGAGCAGCAGACCGACGAGTGCGTTGATGCGCTGCTTGTGGGTCATCGGTGTGTCGACGGGTTCCACGCGTGGCGGGGACGTTGTCATACGGGGCTACCTCCGAAGTCGTGCGTGCACCGTGTGGACGGAGCCGAATGGCGGCGACCACAGAACATCGACGGAAGGACCTCGTCGACCTCGTGGACACAGGTGCCGGAAAAGGGCTGATGGAAACGGGGACCGGACGTGGGCCGCCGCCGTTTAGTTGAATGCTGCAACCATAGGGCGTGAAAGGTGTAACGCGCAACTAACCGGGTTATTCCCGGCGGCCGGAAACCGGTGGGGAACCGTACTGCCTGCCCTGGTCGGGGCCCGTCAGGACTCCCGGTCCACGACCGGGTCGTTGGTCGCCTCGCCGAGTCGGTGGAGCAGGCTCGTGAGGGTCCGGATGTCGTCCGGGTTCCACTGGGCCAGGCGGGCCCGCCAATCGGAGACCGCCGAGGCGAGGACGGCGTCGACGCGCTCGCGCCCGTGATCGGTGAGCGTGATCACGCGTGCCCGCGCGTCACGGGGGTCGGGGTGTCGCTCGGCGAGCCCGAGTCGGACCACCGCGTCGATCTGCCGCGTGACCGTCGACTTCTCCATGCCCACGGCGCTCACCAGGTCGGACATCGGCATCGAGTGGTGGCGGGTGAGCACGGACATGAGCGGATAGCAGGACGGGTCGAGCCGGGGATCGATCTCGCGGGCCCGCAGTCGTGTGCGGATACGGCTACGTCGCCAGAAGTCGTTGAGTTCGGCTTCGAGGCCGCCGATGGCCTCGGAATCGATGGAGGAGGCGTCGATGGAGGAGGCGTCGGTGGAGGAGGCGTCGGTGGTCGGGTCCGAGCCCATGATCGCGGAGTCCTTTCGCCGGTTCGCCGTGCCGAGACGCGGTCAGATTACCGACCGCGCTGTGTTCGAGCACACGCAGCGTGGTGGATATGCCCGATTCGGCGACGAGTTCGCTCGTGTCGATCCGGATGCGGCCACCCGAGGTCAGTGTGGCGTGCGACAACTTGCTTGGGAAGCGGCAACCACATGGTGCACGATCGAGAGGTGAGCACCACGCAACGCACGACCCCGAACGCCTGGGAGTACGTCAAGTACTGCTACTGGGCACCCCTGCCGAAGTCGATGACCGACTGGGTCGAGAACGACCTCGCAGGACCCAGGGCCTCGCTTCGGATGGTCGTGCGCTGGGCGATCCCGTGCATCATCATCCTGATCCCGATGCTCTTCGTCCCGGCGGACTGGGGCGTCCGGTTCACCATGACCGCGCCGATCCTCATCGCCTACCTCTTCTTCTCGATCGCACTGAACCGCGTGTACCGCCGGCACCGACTGGCCCAGCATGGACTCAACCCGGACCTGGTCAACCGCCTGGAGCGGGAGAAGAACTCCGACCTCTACGACGAGTACCACCGCAAGTACCGCGGCGAGCGTCGCGGCTGATCTCGATATGGCCGCGCACCCAGGTCGGTACAGGTAGTCCTCTCAGTACAGGTAGTCCTCGCCGCTCGCGCGCACGGTCACGTCCGAGAGGCTGATGCCCCAGGGCTGGTCGATGACGTGGACTACGGCGTCGGCCAGATCCTCGGGAGTGATGAGCCAGTACTTGATCGAGTCCGCGTCGGTCAGCTCGTCCGGTAACTCGCCCTGCAGCATCTGGGTGACGTGCTCCTTGTACGACGACACCCGCTGGCCGACGATGCCGCGGATCGCGCGATCGTTGACGATCCAGCTGGCCAGGTTGGTGCCGGCGACACCGGTGGGCTTGACCGTCGTGACCTTGATCTTGCCCTTCGCCTCGATGCGCAGGGAATCCGACAGCATGGTGACCGCGGCCTTCGTCGCGCTGTAGACGCCGGAGCCCTCGAATCCGCCGTTGCCGTAGATGGACGCGATGTTGACGACCTGCCCGCGGCCCTGCGCGATCATCTGGTCGTAGACCGCGGAGATGCCGTTCACGACGCCCTTGATGTTGATGTCGATGGCCTTGTGCCACTTCTCCCACGCACGTTCGTGGTCGGCGAAGAACGCCAGCGGCATGACCCCGGCGTTGTTGACGATGACGTCGATCGCCCCGAACTCCTCGACGGCCAGTGCTGCGGCCGCCCGCATCTGCGCCATGTCGGTCACGTCGGCGACCTGGGCGAGTGCCGAACCGCCCGCGGCGACGATGCCGCCGACGACAGTGTTCAGACCATCGGCGTCGATGTCGACGCCGACGACACGAGCGCCGCGAGCAGCGCATTTCTCGGCGATGACCCTGCCGAATCCACCACCGGCACCGGTGATGACGATGGTCTTGTCCTGCAAGTGATCTGACATGTACTTCCCCCGGCCGCGATGTGGTCGGGTCATCCTAACAGCGGGTGACGAACCGGCAGCGACTCGCGGCCCCGCCACGGTGCGCACCCCTCTGCACACCGTGGCCGAGGCAACGCAACACTCGAGAGGCCGGATCGGCGGCCTGCTCGGAAGACCGGTCCCGGTCGGTGTCCGCTGGTGGGGTCCGTGGTGCGGACCCGCTTGCGCTCGATTCAGTCACATGACTCAGCATCTGTCAAGCGTGCCACGCCGCGATGTCGGAATCAGGGCCGAAATCCGTTGTTGCCCTTGACACAGCGGTGGTCGATGCCAAAGTCTTCTTCGGACGGCTGCATCCCTCGCGGCCGTACGTCGTTCTCCCGCTCGCGGTCGTTCCCTTCGCAGGCCGCGAGCTACCCAGCACGTCTGCGCGGGACGTTCTCGTGCACTGATGACAGGAGACCCATGTCCGGGGCGTACCCAACGAGACGTACCTTCCTCAAGGCCGCGGCGGTCACCGCGGCCGGCGCGCCGGATTCGGCACACCCGTGAGGAGCATCGGGTGGTGGTCGTCGGCTCCGGTTTCGGTGGAGGGGTCTCGGCGCTCCGACTCGCGCAGGCCGGTGTGCCCGTGCTGCTGCTCGAACGGGGCCGTCGGTGGCCGACCGGGCCCAACTCGGAGACCTTTCCGCGTGCGTCGAACCCGACAAGCGCATGCTGTGGCACGAGTCCACCCCGAACCTGTTCGGCAAGCCGCTCAGCGTCGAACCCTATGTGGGACTGTTCGAATCGGTTGCCGGTGCGAACATGACGGCACTGTGCCCGGCCGGGCTCGGGGGTGGGTCGCTGGTCTATCAGGGGATGACGTTGCAGCCGAGCGAGGCGGTGTTCGACGAACACTTCCCCAATGCGCTCGACTGGCGGTTGATGGACCGCGTGCACTACCCGCGGGTCGCACGGATGCTCAAGGTCGCGGTGGCACCGGACTCGGTCGTGCGGTCGCCGCAGTACCTGGCGCCGCGACAGTTCGCCAAACGTGTTCGCGCCGTGGGACTCCCACTACAGAAGATCCCGATGCCCATCGACTGGGGATATGCCGAGGCGGAGCTCCGCGGCGAGATGAGACCGGCCTACACCAACGGTGACGGGTCCATCGGCGTGAACAACGGTGGCAAGCACAGCGTCGACGTCACCTACATCCGGCAGGCCGAGGGCACCGGACTCGTGACCGTGCGGACCCTGCACACCGTCCGACAGGTCACCCGGCGCCCCGACGGCAAGTGGTCCCTCGACGTCGAACGGACCGATGAAACCGGAAAAGTACTGGAACACAAGGAAATCGTCACCAAGACGCTCATCATGGCCGCCGGCAGCGTCAACACCACCAAACTCCTCGTCCGCGCCCGTGAGGCCGGCACGATCACCGACCTGCCCGACGGACTCGGACACGGGTGGGGCACCAACGCGGATCGCATCTACACCTGGACCAGCCCGCGCATCGATTTCGGTGCGGTACAGGGCGGTCCGGTGGTGTACGGCAGTCCCAACTGGAACAACCCCAAGAGTGCGTTCACCATCATCCAGGCGTCGCTGCCCCCGATCCCGGTCTACGCCGGCACCACGATGATGGTGGGTTTCGGCGTCAGCTCGGGGCGCGGCGTCATCGACTACGACTCCGCGGCGGGGGACGCGATCATCAAGTGGCCGCACGAGGGTGACTCGGAGATCCAGACCAAACACATCGACGGTGCCGTGCGCAAGATCGCCGGACCCGACGCGATTCTCACCGACACCAACGCGTTCTTCCCGTCGACCTGGCACGCGCTCGGCGGTGCCAACATGGGGACGGTCTGCGACCTCGAGGGGCGCGTCAAGGGGCAGCGTGGACTCTACGTTCTCGACGGCGCCCTCATGCCGGGTAACACCGCAGCATGCAATCCGTCCATGACGATCGCCGCGGTCGCCGAACGGGCACTCGACCACATCGTGGCCAAGGACGTGGGCACCCTCATCTGATCCGGGAGCGAAGTGTGGCTCGCTTCGTTCGCACTTCAGGAGCGAGGGACGGCTCGCTTCGCTCGCCCTCAGGGAGCGAGGGGGGTGATCGGGGCGAGCCACATGCCGGTCAGCGCGTCGACGACGATCTCGCACTGATGCTGCCAGGACGTCACCGGGTGATCACCGCTCTCGGCAGCGCGTTCGATGTCGGCCAGCGTGTTCACGATGATGTGACGCGTCATGTTGTTGCGGATCTCGAGGACGTCGCCGGGGAATTCCGGCAGCGCGCCGTAGAAACCCTCGAGAATCGCCAGCAGTGGTTTCGACTCGCCCATCTGCTCGTACAGCAGGATGGTGGTGGCCGGATCGCTCGAGACATTTGCGAAGAACCGGGCGAAGTAGGTCGGTGCGCCGAGCTTGCCGAGGTACTCGATCTCCGGACAGACCAGGCACCGGATCCAGTCACGGACCTGCGGGTTCTGGCCGACCTCGTCGACGGCCTTCTGGCGCAACCGGTCGATGGGGATGTTGTGTGTGGTGAGCGTGGCCCGGATCAGGTCGTCCTTGGAACCGAAGTGGTGACCGACCGCGTAGTTGTTGCCCTGACCGGCGGCTTTGCTGATCTGCCTGCTGGAGACCGCGGACACCCCGTGCAGGGCGATCAGCTCCTCCGCCGCGCTGATCAGCGCCTGACGGGTACGGGCAGACTGCTCCGTCTTCCCCTCGGTCATGGATAAATCATGCCCTACGCTCGCCGGCGTCCGGTGCCGGGTTTGGGACCTGTTCCCGGCGACACCAGGCCGGGTTTGCGTGGGAGCGACTGCCCGGCCATAAGGTGGATCGACTGTACTCGAGTGAATCCGGTTTGCGTCCAGCCATGGCGTGGCCGTTCACAATCTGTGTGAGGGGACCTGATGGCGACAGCGCCCACGGCCACGGCCACGGCAAGTCTGCGAGAACTGACGCTGCGAGGGGTCATCCTCGGCGGGGTCATCACCCTCGTCTTCACCGCGGCCAACGTCTATCTCGGCCTCAAGGTCGGGCTCACCTTCGCCACCGCCATCCCGGCGGCCGTCATCTCGATGAGCATCCTGCGGTACTTCGCCAATCACTCGGTGGTGGAGAACAACATCGTCCAGACGATCGCGTCCGCGGCCGGCACGTTGTCGGCCATCATCTTCGTGATCCCCGGCCTGGTGATGATCGGCTGGTGGACGGGGTTCCCGTACTGGATCACAGTCGCCGTGTGCGCGATCGGCGGCATCCTCGGCGTGATGTACTCGATCCCGCTGCGCCGCGCGCTGGTCACGGGGTCGGACCTGCCATACCCGGAAGGCGTTGCGGCAGCCGAGGTCCTGAAGGTCGGCGACTCGGCCGGCGGTGCCACGGAGAACAAGGCCGGTCTGCGCACGATCGTGATCGGCTCGATCGCGTCGGCGGGTTTCGCTCTCCTGGCCAAGCTGAAGGTCCTGAGCGACTCGATCTCCGCGACGATCAAGGTCGGTGCGGGAGGAACACTGTTCAGCGCCGGCCTGTCGATGTCACTGATCGGCATCGGGCACCTCGTCGGCGTCACCGTCGGCGTCGCGATGCTCGTCGGCCTGCTGATCTCCTATGGCGTGCTGCTGCCCATCGAAAGCCAGAACCAGGGTGAGGCCGGCGAGTCACTCAGCGATATCGTCTCCGGCGTCTTCGCGAACGACGTCCGCCTCATCGGCGCGGGCGCCATCGCGTCGCTGCGATCTGGACCCTCATCAAGGTGATGGGGCCCATCGCGCGGGGGATCAAGGGGTCACTCGCCTCGTCGCGTTCACGTCGCGAGGGCGTGACCGTGGACATCACCGAACGCGACATCCCGTTCAACATCGTCGGCGGCAGCATCCTCGTGCTGCTGATCCCCATCGGCCTGCTCCTGTGGGACTTCGTGCACGACACCGCCCTCGAGGGCAGCGCCGCCGGGATCATCGCGGTGAGCATCGTCTTCGTCTTCGTCATCGGTCTGGCGGTGGCGGCGGTCTGCGGCTACATGGCCGGTCTCATCGGCTCGTCGAACTCCCCGATCTCCGGCGTCGGCATCCTCGTGGTCCTCATCGCCGCGATCCTCATCAAGGCGACGTTCGGGACCGCCGACTCCTCCCAGACAGACGCGCTGATCGCCTACACGCTGTTCACCGCCGCGGTCGTCTTCGGCGTCGCGACGATCTCCAATGACAACCTGCAGGACCTCAAGACTGGTCAACTGGTCGGTGCGACACCGTGGAAACAGCAGGTGGCGCTGGTGATCGGCGTGCTCTTCGGGTCCGCGATCATCCCCCCGATCCTCGGACTGATGTACGACGTCTTCGGCTTCGTGGGTGCTCCGGGAGCGGGAGAGGACGCACTGGCGGCACCGCAGGCCGGCCTGTTGTCGACGCTCGCGAAGGGCGTGCTGGGGGCCGACCTCGACTGGGGTCTGATCGGCATCGGTGCCCTCATCGGCGCGGTCGTCATCCTCATCGACGAGTTGCTCGGTCGCGCGGGGAGGTTCCGGCTCCCGCCGCTGGCGGTCGGCATGGGCATGTACCTGCCGATGTCGGTCACCCTCATCATCCCGGTGGGTGCCTTCCTCGGTCACTTCTACAACCGCTGGGCCGAACGAAGCGGCGGCGCAGTCGAACACAAGAAGCGTATGGGTGTTCTGCTCGCGACCGGCCTGATCGTCGGTGAGGCCCTGTTCGGTGTGGTCTTCGCGGGCATCGTCGCCGCCACCGGCGACGACTCGGTCCTCGCCATCGTCGGCGACGGCTTCGACACCTGGGCTCAGATCCTCGGCGTGATCGTGTTCGCCGGCGTGGTCGCCTTGCTCTACGACCGCATCGCCAAGCTCGCCACCGCCAGCGGCGTCGTACCGAGCAAGGCCGACACGGCCGGCGTCGACGACACCGTCAGGTCCGACCCCCACAGCTGAGGACCTGACGGTCGGCCTCGGCGGTGGCGACGACCGCGGCGAGACAGCCGAATATCGTGTGCTGTGCAGTCGGTTTCCGCCGGAGAACCAGGGAGACACCATGGCAGACGAGCAGCGTCTGAGCAGGGCCATCGAGGACTACATCGCGGGGGCCGAACACTTCCTCCTGCTGGTCTCCGCGGTGAGCCCTGAGCAGTGGGACCGGCCCGGCCTCGGGGAATGGTCGGTTCGTTCGCTGATCGGACACACGAGTCGCTCGCTGACGACGGTCGCCGACTATCTCGCCCAACCCGAGCCGGACACCGTCGAGATCGATTCGGTGGCAGGGTATTACGCCCGCATCCAGGGACTGGCCTCCTCGCCCGAGGTGACGTCCCGCGGCGTGGCCGCCGGAGTCGATCTCGGCGACGACCCGCTGCGGGCCGCGGTCGAACGCCGGGACCGTGCGGTCGCGGCGATCACCGGCGTCGCCGACCGACCGGTCGCCACCCCATGGGGTGGAATCCTGCTGTCCCACTACCTGCCGACGAGAACCTTCGAGCTGGCCGTCCACGGTCTCGACATCGCACGCGCGATCGGATCGGCGCCGACGCTGCCGCAGTCGGTGCTGGCCTCGGCACTGGCGACGGCCGTCGGGGCGGCCGAGCTGACCGGGCAGGGCGAGCAGGCGTTGCTGATCCTCACCGGACGCGGCCAGGGCCCCATCTCGGTCGTGTGACCGTCGGTCAGCTCGGCACCCGGCTGTGGGCGAACTCGGCGACGATCGCCGCGTTGAACGCCGGCAGGTCGGCGGGCTTACGGCTGGTGATCAGCACGTTGTCGCCGCTTCGGCAGGTGACGACCTCTTCGTCGACCCAGTTGCCGCCGGCGTTGACGACGTCGGTCCGGATACTGGGGAACGATGTCAGCGTTCGTCCGCGCACGACGTCGGCCTCGATGAGCGTCCACGGCGCGTGACAGATCGCGGCGACGGGTTTGCCCGCCTCGAAGAAGCCGCGCACGAAGCGCACGGCCGGTGCCGAGGCACGCAGGAAGTCGGGATTGGCGACGCCGCCCGGTAGGACCAGGGCGTCGAAATCGGCGATGCGGGTGTCTTCGAGGGTCACGTCGACGGGGAAGGTGTCCGCCTTGTCGAGGTGGTCGAAGGCCTGGATGGTGCCGGAGTCGGTGGACACCAGTACCGGCTTCCCGCCGCAGGCCTCGATCGACTTCCACGGTTCGGTGAGTTCGACCTGTTCGGCGCCCTCGGTGGCCACCAGGAATGCGACGGTGACGTTGTTGAGTTCTTCGGCCATGATGTCTCCTCCTCGTACGCGCGGACGGTCGGGGGATGGGACCGCCCTGCGGGCTGATCGATTCGACCGCGTCTTGATCGCCTGGCATCGGCCGTAGCCGCGATGCCTCGATCCGGACATACCCACCTGCGCTCGGCCCCAACCACGACCCGAGCCGGCGCACCGTGTTGAATGACCAGCGATCACGCGCCCGCGGGTGCGTGAGGAGTCTGCGAACGAGTTGCACGGGGAGGACTGTCATGGGTGGTCTCGACGGCGTCGCCACACTGCTTCACCTGGCACGCGGTGGGGAGATCGGTGAGTCCGGAAAGTCGCCGCACACCGTCGTCGTCGACGCACCACATCGTCAGCTGCGGCGCTACGGCACCGTCGAGCAGCTGACGTCGTCCCGCGAGTCGGCGCAGCGGCCGGTATTGCTCGTCCCGCCGCTCGCGGTCTCGACAGACTGCTACGACCTCACTCCGGGATTGAGCCTGGTGGAGTTCCTGCTGTCGACCGGCCGGGTGCCGTATGTGCTCGATTTCGGGGAGATGACCCGCGAGGACCGGCACCTGGGGTTCGCCGACTTCTTCGCCGACATCGTTCCCGGCGCGATCGCCGCAACCCTTGCGGACTTCGACGCCGGCCCGTCGACCGGCGAGGGGATCGACCTGCTCAGCTGGAGCCTGGGCGGCACCATCTCGTTCCTCACCGTCGCCGCGGATCCGGGTCTGCCGGTGCGGTCGATCACCGCGGTCGGAACCCCACTCGATTATGACCGCGTCCCGCCGTACCCCCTGGTGAAGGCGCTGATGCGGCCCATCGGTACCAAGCCGGTGTCACTTGCGCTGCGCGTCCTGGGAGGTATCCCCGCATTCTTCGTGCGGACCGCCTACCGGGGTACCGCCTGGCAGCGGGAACTCAAGAAGCCCGGCTACATCATCCGCAACGCCGACGACACCGAGGCGCTGACGCGGATGAAGGCCATCGACCGCTTCCAGGAGACGATGCCCGGCTACCCGGGCAAAGCGTCCGAGCAGATGTGGGAGAACTTCATCATGCGCGGTGAACTGGCCCGCGGCGTCCTGCGATTCGACGACGTGACCGTCGACCTCTCGAAGGTCGCGGTATCGGTACAGCTGTTCGGCAGCCACCGGGACGCCATCGTCAGCTGGGCGGCGGCCCACCACGGCGTCGACCTGTTCACCGGATCGCCGCGAGTGGAGTTCACGACCGTCGAGACCAGCCACCTCGGACTCATCGCGGGGTCGGCAGCCGTGGAACAGACCTGGCCGCGGATCGACGAGTTCCTCGCCGGTCTGGACTGACCCTTCGATACGCTCGCGAGCTCGCTACTCAGGGGGCGTGCGGTGCGCACAAGCCTTGCAGGGACTACGGGGCGACGGTCAGCCAGTCGGCGAAGCCCGACGGGTCGTGTCGGCCGAGCGCACCGTGCTCGAACAGGCCCCAGCCGGTGCGGGTGGTGCCGTCGCCTTCCCGGCAGACCGCCCGTCCGACATGGTCGATCACTCCGAACGGTATTCGCCCGACGACCTCCGGGCTGGTCATGTCGTAGGTGAGTCGCTCGGTGAAATCCTCACCGCGCCACACGCCGTGGGACCAGTCCGGGTCGCCGCCGTACCCGCCGCCGACGTGGATCGGGACGGGAAGCAGTGACTCCACCTCGAATGTCACTGCCGAACCGTCCGATGCGGTGGCGGAAATGGTTGCGCCGGTGGGTATCCGGGTCCCGGACGCATAGTGCACGGAGATCCGCGGCCATCCGAGCTGTTCGACGCGGCCGTCCTTCCACACGCGGGAACAGTCGTTGAGGGTGCGGAATCCGCTCGGGTCCTCCTGGACGATGAGGACGAGCTGGAAGTCGTCGAAGGCCATCGGCACGTAGAGCCACCACATGCCCTCGAACGGCGGATCGGCCGGTCTCCCTGCGGGTTCCGGCTCGCCCACCGGCCGGATGCCCCAGGACCGGTCCCGGGTTCCGATCCAGGCGGTCGGGTCGACCGCGATCTGTTCGCCGTCGATCGTGATGGACCCTCGCCAGGTACCGACCTGCGCGAAGCGTTGCGCATCGAGCGTGACCTTGGTGCCCTGACGCATGACATGAGGTTGTTCCAGGAGTGGATCGAACAGACCCTCCCAGCGCAGGTCGACGGCGACGCCCTCGGTCTCCTCGAGCGTGAGATGCAGTGTGCGCAGCGGTTCGTCGACGGCGAGCCGATAACCGCCCACGTGCTGGTCCAGACGCGCGTCGTCGATGGCGTCGGACAGGTGGACCGCGGTCTGGGTGTCCGGGCCGTCGGCCGCCCGGCGCCGGATCAGGACGAAGGCGTCCTTGACCCCGAGATTGGGGTAATAGCCGATGCCGGTGATGAGGAAGATGTCGCCGCTGCGGTCGTGGGCGTTGAGGTAGGCACGATCGTAGAAGTTGCGGTCGGAGTTCGCGGGCCAGGCGATCGGTTGCGGCAGTTGATGAATCGGGAACTCGTCGAGCGGTCCGAGACCGGACATGTGGTCAGCCTTCCTCGAGGAGACGTTCGAGCAACGGACGGTGGTAGAAGAGCGTGCCGTCGATGTCATCGGGACGTTCGAGCTCGCCGAAGTGCACGCGTCGCGCGCCTGTCCGCATGAAGACGCAGCACCATTGCACCGCGGCGTAGACGTAGAACCAGCGCAGGTCGCCCAGTTCGGCCCCGGTCCGCTCCCGGTACGTCGCGCGGACGTCCTCCTCGCGGAGGAGGTCGGGAAGGCCGGGCAGGCCGGCCATCGTCGCGAGCTCCTGGAAGACGCCGTGCGCGAAGATCACCCAGGCGACATCGAGTTCACGCGGCCCGATCCGTGCCATCTCCCAGTCGAGGACGGCGGTCGGCGTGAAGTCGACGAACATCATGTTGCCCAACCGGGAATCGCCCCACGACAGCACGGGGTCGGCGGACGCGGCCTCGTCGGGGAAGTTCGCGGTGAGCCAGGTCAGTGCGCGCTCGACGAGAGGCGAGCGGCCGATTCCCTCGGCGGACAGGTCGTACCAGTCCTGCAGCCACGCGAGCAACCGCGACAGGATGGAGTCCCCGGCGGGCAGGTCGTCGAGGAGGAACCCGAAGTTCTCCGTCGCGTCGGGGATGGAGTGCAGGTCGGCGATGACGTGGATCGCGGAGTCCTGCGCACGACGCCGGTCGGTGGCGTCGGCATCGGCAAACCAGTTGTCGCCGAATGTGTACGGCATGACGTCGGGCGGCACGTCGCCCTCCATGCGGTCCATGAGGAAGAACGGCGCACCGAGCAGCGATCCGGTCGGTTCGAGGTGGTGAACCCGCGGGACCGGCACGTCGGTCAGTTCGGCGACACGGCGCATGGTCTCGAACTGGTGGTCCATCCGGTACGTGCGGAACACCGGGATGTCGGCGGCGGAAGGCGCCATCCGCATCACCCAGTGCAGGGTTTCGGTCCCCGGCCAGGTCGCAGTGACCGAGATGGTCTCCGACGACATGCCGTTGGTGTCGCCACCCGCGCTCACCGTCACCTCGGGGGCCGAGTCCGGTGTGTCGGGTTGTTCGGCGAGCCAGGACGCGAGGATGTCCGGGACCGAGGTGGTGTCCCTGCTGGAGCGTTGTAGATGGTCGATGTGTTCGACCGCCGGTTCGGTGGCCACGGGCGCACCCCCAATATTCGCTACGGTGAGTAGCGTAATGACAGCAGACGGGTCGCGGAGCGCGCAGGGACTTCGGCAAAATCGCGACTGCTACGAGAGTTGGTCTCATGGACGCTGGACCCGACGGCGCTGATCTCGCCGGCACCGGTCTCGACGGCACCGGACTGATCGAGACCGTCGCCGGGCGTCCCCGTGACGCGCGGATCGACTCCGCCGTGCTCGACGCCGCAGCCGAACTCGTCGTCGAGGTGGGGTACCGCCGCCTGACGATGGCCGCGATCGCCGACCGGGCCGCCACCACCAAGACCGCGCTGTACCGGCGATGGTCGGGTAAGGCCGAACTCGTCCACGACGTCGTGTTCGCGCAGATGACGCGTCTACCGCCGTCGAGTGGCGAGATGGAGTCCGACCTGCGGTCCATGGTCGACGCGGCCCGGGACCTGTTCGCCAGACCGGTGACTCGGGTCGCGCTGCCCGGTCTGATCGCCGACATGTCCGCCGATCCGGCCCTGGCCGCCCGCGTCCACGCCGGTTTCGCCGAGGTGTTCGGTGGGGTACGCGAACGGCTGGTGGTGGCGGTCGAGCGGGGCGAGGTGCACCCCGACGTCGACCCGGACCGTCTCATCGAGGTCGTCGGCGGATCGGCGATGCTGCACATCCTGCTGCTCCGGGACCAGGAGTTCGACGATGCCTGGGCCGAGCGGCTGGTGGCCATCGTCCTGCACGGCGTGATGCGCTGACGCCGGCGAACACCGCCGACGTGCCGAATCAGCCGACGTCGGCACATACACTCTCAGAATGGCTACCCAAGACTCCGCCGACCCCCGCACGACGGACGAGATCGTCGAGAAGATCCTGTCCACCTACGACACCATCACCGTGGTGGGTGCCAGCGCCAACACGGCCAAGGCCGCCAACGAGGTGCCCGCGCACATGAAACACCTCGGCTGGCGGATCATCCCGGTCAACCCCACCGCCGACGAGATCGTCGGTGAGAAGGTGTTCCGGTCGCTCTCGGAGATCCCCGACCAGGTCGGCCTCGTCGATGTGTTCCGTCCCGGTCCGGAGTGCGCCGACGTCGCGCGTGCCGCGGTCGAGGCAGGCGCGACGGCGCTGTGGCTGCAGCTCGGAATCCGTTCGGAGGAGGCACGGAAGATCGCCGAGGACGCGGGACTGCTCTACGTCGAGGACCGCTGCCTGATCATCGAGCAGCGGCGCACCGGCATCGTGCCGGCATGACGAGAGAGTGACCGACGGTGGAATTACTCGATGACCTGACGCATCAACGACTTCCGCTGTTCCTCCTGTTCGCCTCGTTCACGGTGACGTTCGTCGTGACGCGGGTGATCACCCGACTGATCCGGGCGGGCAAGGGGCCTTTCAAGAACAATGTGTCCGGCGGTCTGCACGTCCACCACATGGTCCCGGGACTGATTCTGCTGCTCGTGGGAGCGTTCGTCTCCGTCGGCGTCAACGGCGTCGAGCCCGGCGCGTCCATCAGTGCCGTCCTGGTCGGTATCGGCGCGTCGCTGGTGCTCGACGAGTTCGCGCTGATCCTTCGTCTCCAGGACGTGTACTGGTCACGCGAAGGCCAACTCTCGGTGCAGGTGGTCGCCCTCACCGTCGCCGCGCTGGGAATGGTCCTTCTCGGCTTCAACCCGTTCAATGCCGAGGCGGACGTCGAGTTCGGACCCGTGGCGTTCGCGTTGACCGCGCCGATCAACATCGCCGCCGCGATCTTCTGCGTGGTCAAGGGCAAGTACTCGACGGCGATCGTCGGTGTGTTCATCCCGATCTTCGCCTGGGCCGGTGCCATCCGTCTGGCACGACCGAGATCCACCTGGGCCCGGCGCCGCTACTCGCCGGCGAAGCTGGAGAAGTCGACCGCGCGGGCGCGGCACTTCGACAAGCGTTGGGGGCGTCGAGGATTGAGTATCGGCGACTGGATCGCCGGGAAGCCGACCGACGATGCGGTGGATCCCGCGCTGCCGGAGGAGTCGGCGGACGAGGCCGGGGACGCGCTGGCGAGCTGAGCTCGGAGCGTCACTCCGGGTCGGCGAGGCGGAATTCCTCGCGTACGAGGTCGACGAACCGTCGCGTCGCGGGGGCAGGGTCGGTTCTCCAGAGAACACCGAGCCGTGCGTCGACGTCGACGCCGTCGATCGGGAGTCCGGCAACGCGTTCGTCGGCAGCCGCGATGGACGCGCTCAGGATGCCCGTTCCCATGCCGCTGCACACCAATTCGACGATCGCGTCGGGGGATGACGCCTCGATGGCCGGCCGGATGGGTCCGCCATGCGCGACCGCCGCGTCGTCGAAGACGGTTCGGATGCCTGCGCCGCGCGGCAGGCAGATGAGGGACCGGCGCCGGAGGTCGTCGAGTTGCGTGGCCTCGACCTTTCCCGATGTGTTGGCCGGGACAACGGCGACGACGGGTTCGGAGATGACCGTGAGTGATTCGATGCCGCGCGGCAACTCGTCGCCGTAGCCGGCGAGCACCACGTCGAGACTGCCGTCGGCCACCGATGCGATGAGCCGGTCCGACGGCGACTCACGCAGGCTCAAGGCGACTTTCGGGTGGGCGGAACCGAACGCGCCCAGCGCGGTGAACAGCGGTGCGACGGTACAGCCCTCGACCATGCCCACCGCCAGGCTTCCGCGCAGCAGGCCGCGGACCTCCGACACCGCATCAATCACGCCCGCGGCGGCTGCCAGCGCCGTGCGCGCCGCGGGGAGTGGTGCCCGCCCGGCGTCGGTGAGGCGGACAGACCTGCCCGACCGGTCGAAGAGCGCCGATCCGAGTTCGCGTTCGAGGCTGCGGATCTGTGCGCTGATGTTGGGCTGCGTGGTGTGCACCCGCTGCGCTGCGGCGGTGAAGCTCTCCTCGTCGGCCACTGCCACGAAGTACTCGAGCTGCCGCATCTCCATAACTTTCGATGATAGCGACCATCAGGACAATCACTTGGACTTATTTTGGCTGGCAACGCACCGTGAAGAGGTCCCTGTGACTCCGCCCGAGAGGAATCGTTGTGACCGCCTACGAGACCGCCCGAACTCCCGAAGACCTCACCAGGTTGTTCGTCGAGTACTCCAACGCCGGCGACGCGGACGCGGTCGCCTCGCTCTACCACGAGGACGCCGTCATGGCGTTTCCGCCGGGGCGGGTGACCAGGGGTCGCGCGGCCATCCGCGACCTCTGGGCGTCGGTCCTCGAACACCGTCCGACCTTCGTCCCGGAGTCGCCGCTGCCGACGCTCGCCTTCGGTGACGACCTGGCCTTGACCTCGACACCGCCGCGCGACGGAGCGGGGGCCCGTGCGCAGGTCGTCACCCGTCGTCCCGACGGCTCCTGGGTCCGCATCATCGATCAGCCGGAGTTCCAGACCCCCACAACCGGAGAGCGCGCCTGACACGGGAGTTTTCTGACAGCGGATTCAGCTTCCGTGCTAGCTTCGCTGTGTCGGGGATTACACCGGTGATGGCGTCGGTCACCGGGTGAGGCGCGAAGGGACGGATCTGCGTGGGAGTGCCTGAGGCCCGGGATGTGGCCACCCGAGTCGCCGAGCGGCTCAGCGCGACACGAGGCACTCCGGTGTCGGTCGATTCCGCCCGGCGACTACCCGCAGGTGCGAGCCGCGCGACCTACGCCGCGACCCTCGTCGACAGCGAGGGCAGACCCGAAGCGATCATCATCCGCGCCGTACCGGCGGCGCAGGACGACGGCGGACTCGGGGCGGAGGCGGAGGTCCTGCGGGCCGCCGCCGACGCCGGGGTTCCGGTGCCGGCGATCCTCGATACCGGCCTCGGCGAGGACAGCGTTCTCGGGTTTCCCTACCTCACAATGAATTTCATCGGTGGCGAATCGATCCCGCGTCGGATACTCCGCGACGACACCTATGCTGCTGCGCGTGACCGGTTCGTCCAACAGTGCGGCGGGATTCTGGCGCGGGTGCATCAGATCGATGCCGCTGCGACGCCGGGTCTCGAAGAACTCGTCGATCCGGTCGATGCGTTGCGCGCACTGTTCCCGCGCGAGTTCGACGCGATGCCGGCCGGGCTCCTCCTCGCGACCCAGTGGCTCGTGGCCAATCCACCGCCGTCGTCTCCCGGTTCCGGTGTCGTCCACGGTGACTTCCGGCTCGGCAACCTCCTCGTCGACGCCGATGGCGTTGCCGCGGTGCTTGATTGGGAACTGGTCCACATCGGTGACCCGGTCGAGGACCTGGGTTGGCTGTGCGCCAAGGCCTGGCGGTTCGGTGGCTCCACCCCGGTGGCCGGGATGGGCGAGCGCGCTGCGCTGCTCGACGCCTACGCCGAGGTGGCCGGGTGGCGACCCGCCGAAGAGGCGTTGCGCTGGTGGGAGCTGTACGCCACGGTGAAGTGGGGCCTGATCTGCGCGTTCCAGGCCAACCGGCACCTCGACGGCATCGAACGGTCCGTCGAGCTCGCCGCGATCGGACGACGAAGTGCCGAACAGGAATTCGACGCCCTGCTCGATCTCGGAATCGTGTCGCCCGAGGTGGTGCCGGACCCGTTGAGCGTCGAAACCTCCGGCCCCGACGAGGAGCCGCACGGCTCGCCGTCGTCGCTCGAGTTGCTCGAAGCGCTCGGTGGATTCCTCCGCTCCGATTCGGTGACCTCCGAGATGTCACCGCAGGTCAAGTTCCACACGCGGGTCGCCGGCAACGTCGTGGACGTCGTCCGACGCCAGGTCCTGCTCGGGCCCACCCACGCCGCGGAGAGCGCGCAACGACTGGCCGCCCTGGGCGTCACCGATCAGCGAGCACTGTGCGACGCCCTGCGATCCGGCGAACTCGACGGCACCGACGAGAAGGTGCGTGCCGCGATCGCGGCCGACGTGCGGGCGCGGTTGGTGGTCGCCAATCCGAAGTACTTCGCGGTCCCGCACCCGTGACATGACCACACGACAGCCGATCACCAACGAGAAGGATTCACCATGGATTTCGCACTGCCCGAGTCGCTGAGCGACTACCTGGATGAACTCGACGCCTTCATCGAGGCGGAGATCAAGCCTCTCGAGCAGGCCGACGACAACATCCGGTTCTTCGACCACCGGCGTGAGGACTCGCGCACGGACTGGGAACGCGGTGGGTTGCCGAACGCCGAGTGGGAAGCGCTGCTTGGCGAGGCACGGCGGCGGGCCGACGCCGCGGGACACTTCCGGTATCCGTTCCCCGAGGAGTTCGGCGGGCGCGACGGATCGAATCTCGCCATGGCGATCATCCGCGAGCACCTCGCGTCGAAAGGGCTGGGCCTGCACTGCGATCTGCAGAACGAGCACGCCATCGTCGGCAACAACATCGGGCTTCTGCTGATGCTGGAGTACGGCACCCCCGAGCAGCAGGAGGAGTGGATCGAGGGTCTGGCGGCCGGCACCAAGTTCTTCGCGTTCGGGATCACCGAACCGGAGCACGGCTCCGATGCGACGTACATGGAGACAACCGCTGTCCGCGACGGTGACGACTGGATCATCAACGGCGAGAAGACCTGGAACACCGGAATACACGCCGCCCACCGCGACATCGTCTTTGCCCGTACGAGTGGAGAACCCGGTGACGCACGCGGGATCACCGCGTTCCTCGTCGACCCGCAGGCGCCCGGCTTCCGCGTCGAGGAGTACCTCTGGACGTTCAACATGCCAACCGATCACGCCCACATCTCCCTGCGCGACGTGCGGGTCCCGAACTCGGCCGTGTTCGGGGCGGAGGGTGCCGGCCTGCAGGTGGTGCAGCACTTCTTCAACGAGAACCGGATTCGTCAGGCGGCGTCGAGTCTCGGTGCCGCGCAGTACTGCGTGAACCGGGCGGTCGAGTACGCCAACGAGCGGGCTCCGTTCGGTAAGAAGCTCTCGACCAACCAGGCGATCCAGTTCCCGCTCGTCGATCTGCACACTCGATGTGCGATGGTGCGTGCGCTCATCCGGGAGACGGCCTGGAAGATGGACACCTACGGCAACTTCGCCGCCTCGGCCGAGGTCTCGATGTGCAATTACCAGGCCAACCGGCTGTGTTGCGACGCCGCCGACCAGGCGATGCAGGTGTTCGGCGGACGCGGGTACTCGCGGCATGAACCGTTCGAGCACATCTACCGTCACCATCGGCGCTATCGCATCACCGAGGGCGCCGACGAGATCCAGATGCGGCGCGTCGCCGGATACCTGTTCGGTTTCATGTCCGGCAAGGCTCCCAAGGGTGTGCGCACGTCCTGAGTAGGCTGGGCCGTATGCCAGATCATGTGCGAACCGTGTCGGACGAGGTGAGCCGGCCATGATCGCAGTCATCGTCATCGTCGTGACCGTGGTGGTTGCGCTGTTCATCCTCGGTGGGGCCGCGTGGTTCGCCTACGACTCCGACAAACGGGTGCGCCGGTTTGCCCGGTCCACCGATCTCATCCCCGGCCGGCCGGGCCGCGCACCGGAGAGCTGGACCACCGACAACACCCTAGAGGCGTTGCTGCACCGGCGTATCCGCTACGCGATCGCCGACGTGCACGCCAATCCCGCCATTCCGCACGACGATGAACTCGTGTCGGCGCGGGACCGGCTGGACGACGCGGTCTTCGAACTCGACGATCGCCTCATCGCGGCCGCCGACACCGGCGGCGACGCAGCCGTCGAGATCCTCGACAGTGCCGAATCGGCGGTCAAGGCCCTCGAAGAGCTACCGAAGAAGCTGTGGGAGGCGCCGAAGTCGGATCAACTCGCCGACCTGGATCGCGTGACGCGGGTCCTGTCGCGCGGCTGACGCTCAGATGACCACCGGACGCGGAGGCGGCTCCGGATCGGGCGGTCCTGGTTGGGGATCGGGCGGCGGCGTGGGCGTCGGGAAAGGCGGTTCCGGCGGAGGCTCGGGGATCGGCTCCGGCACCGGAACCGGGTCCGGAGGCGGCGGGGGCTGAGGTACCGGCTGATTCCCACGCGTGGGGTCCGTTACTGTCGGGTCCGATTCCGGGCGGTCCATGGGGACTCCTCTCGACGTACGCGTCCGGTGTCCTTGTTCCGACGCTACGCCCGCACCTGCGGTCCGGCCACCGGGCTGCTCAAGCCTCGGTGAGATCCAGCAGCTTTCGGACCGTACGCAGGTTGCGGCCGGTTCCCTGCACACCCAGACCCCGGGCGATCGCGGGCGCGGTGAGCTTCGATCGGCCCGCACCCTCGGCGTATCGGATGTGGAGATCGGAGCCGATCACCTGCCGGACATCGCCGCCGAACTCCTTCTCTTCGAACGCCGCCACCTTGTCGGCGTCCGGTCGGGCGACGAGAAAGTAGATGTAGGAGTATTTGTCGTCGACGATCTCGAACGGGTGCGCGTCGAGCGCGGCACTCACTTCGGCGGGGGTGCGGCTGATGACCTCGCGGAAGAAGCCGTAGCGCTCTTCGATCACGGCCTCGAGCGCACGGTCGAACTCGGTGGGATCACCTGGTGGTGAACAGAGGAGATTGCCCGACGCGATGTACGTCGAGACGTCCGTGGCCCCGAGTTCGGTTGCGATCTCCCGCAGTTCGGCCATCGGCAGCATGGCGCCGCCGACGTTGACCGCTCGGATGAGAACGATGCGCGTCGTCTCTGATTCACTCACCGGTCCATGATGGCAGCGGTCTCACAACTTGGACAGGTCGGTGCGCGCCAGCATCACGTTGTAGTCGTCCCAGCGGGACACCACGAAGTACAGATTCTTGCCGCTCGAGCGGGGGTGGATGTACGGCGTGTACAGACCGCTCGAGTGCGCGCTGGGGATCAGGACGCGCTCGCCGCTCCACGGGCCGACCGGGGTGGGGGACGTGCGCATCATGATCGTGCCGGCACGTTCGGTGAGCATCACGAACTTCTTCAGGTAAGCGTTGTACGCCACCGACATCTCGCTGACCGGCAACCCGACGATCGGGGCGGCGTCGGCCGGATTCGGCGACCATCCATCACCGCCCCGGAAGTACTGGTAGCGGCTGAGATCCAGGATGTCGCCGGGCCGGAAGCGGGCCACGAACGCCGATCCGTGCCGACCGTTCGGCGTGCCGTACTGATAGATGTACTCCCCGCTGCGCAGAAACGCGCCCATCTGGAACCGGCTGTGACCGCGCGCGATCTGCGGAACGCCGGGCACGGTGAGGTCGAGGTTCACGCGGATCGTGTTGTTGTCGACGGTCCAGGTCTGACCGTTGTTGCGCGACACCGCGATCGCCGAGTAGTTGGTGCTCCAGCGTCCCGGCCCCAGCCACTTGTGGATCGACATGAAGCTCAGGAACTGGATGCCGTTGACCGAGATGCCGCCGGTCGGGATGCGTCCCACCTCGATGTTGCGGACGCCGACCGCGTTGAACATCGGTTGCGAATACGTGGGATGCGCGGGTGTCACCGATGCGCCGGAACGGACGGCTCCGGGTATCGCGGTCGGGAAGCGGATGGCCTTGTCGAGATTCGAGCTCGCATCGCTGCGGAGCATCGTGTTGTGCCGCCAGACCATCTGACCGGCGCATCTGCCCCAGGTGTCGCCGAAGGCCATGAGGATCTGGCCGGAGCCGTTCTCCCAGGGGACGCCGACATCGGTGGCCGTGATCCCGAAGCGGGTGTCCGTGCGTTCGGGGCTCCGTGGACCGGTGACCCAGGAGACGGCGGTCGTCGCGCCCCTGAGCCTCGGCAATGGTCCCTGCGGTTTCTTGCCGCCGGCGCGGTAGCTGCCGAAATCGACACTGCCCCAGCCGAGGTCGCTGGACCCGGTGCTGCCCGTGCTGCCGACGTCGCCGCCGGTGATTCCGGTGACGTTGCAGACCGCCGCGCCGGCCGGTGGAGCCGCCGAGAGAAGGCCCGCGGCGAGTCCGATGGTGAGGCCACCGATCACCAGAGTGCGGCGCGCAGGCGAGAGCGGGCGCAGGCGCTCACGGCTGCGTCGGGACATGCGTACCCCCTGTGACTACTGGTTGTTGCCAGTGTTGCAGAAGTAGCCGGTCCGACCGGTGGAGGTGGCCGAAGCTTGACCGGGATGTGACCCTTCGATTCGCCCTGCAGCCTTCCCGGCTGCGCAGGCGACAGATTCAGTGCCGGGTGGCGACCGCGAACGCGCGCCGGAACGGGAGGAGCGTGCCCCATTCGTGGCGCGGGTACGCCTCGGCGAGGCGGCGTTTGAGTTCGGTGACGAATTGTTCACGCAGGTCGGCGGGCAGGGCCTGGATGTAGGGCCGGATCCCGCCACCGGCGATCCAGTCGAAGACCGGATCGTCGCCGGCGAGGACGTGCAGGTAGGTGGTTTCCCAGGCGTTGACGCGGAAACCGCGATCGAAGAAGAACCTCAGGTAGTCCTCGGCGTCCAGGCGGGGGAAGGGGCGGACGTCGCTCAGCGACTCCGCGAACGGTTCGGTGGCGGCGAGCTCGGCCAGTACCGTACGGAACGGGGCGTCGTGGCCGTTGGGCACCTGGATCGCGAAGGCGCCGCCGTCGGAGAGATGGCCCAGGAGGCGGTCGATGACGCCGAACTGATCGGGGACCCACTGGAACATCGCGTTGGAGATCATCAGATCGTACGGGCGGTGCGGTGCCCACTCGACCACGTCGGCGACGTCGAAGTTCGCGCGAGGATCGAAGTTGTCGGTGATGGCGCGGTCGACCATCGCGGCGGATTCGTCGATGCCGAGGATCTCGGCAGACGGCCACTGAGCGCGCAGGTGTTTGGTCAGGTGCCCCGGACCGCACCCCAGATCGACGATCGTCGTCGGGTTGGTGGGAATCTGCGCGATCAGGTCGAGGAAGGGCCTCGCCCGGTCGTCGGCGAATTGCAGATAGCGTGCTGGATCCCAGACAGCCATGTGTCCACCCTAGGGGTCGGCGGTGGTCGTGTCAGCAAGAAGACGGCTTCGGCGCAGCATGGTTCGGGATGTGAGCGGTCTGGGGAGCCGTCACGCCGCTGACGTAGGCTACCCTGCGTGACAGATCCCGTGAACCCCGCTCTCGAGAACCCGACCGGCGCCGATGGCATGGCGGTCGTGGAGATCTCCACCGATGGCGCCTGCCTCGGCAATCCGGGCCCGGGTGGGTGGGGTGCGGTGCTCCGGTACAAGGGCAGCGAGAAGCGGATCTCCGGGTCGGAACCCGACACCACGAACAACAAGATGGAGCTCACCGCGGCGATCGAGGGTCTCGCCGCGCTGACCAGGCCGTCGAAGGTGATCATCTACACCGACTCCACCTATGTGCGGAACGGCATCATGAAGTGGGTGGCCGGCTGGCAGGCGAACGGCTGGAAGACCAGGGACAAGAAGCCGGTGAAGAACTCCGACCTGTGGCGCCGCCTCATCGAGGAGGAGGAGCGTCACGAGGTGGAGTGGCGATGGGTGAAGGGCCACGCAGGTGACCACTTCAACGAGATCGCCGACGAACTCGCCACCAACGCGGCGCGGGCGGTCTCCCGATGACCGCTGGGCCGGGCGCCTCCATTCCGGTGGCGATCGAACCGAACCACGACGAGCACCTCGTCGCCGCCGTCGAGCGCGCCGGCGGCAAGATCGTCGGCCTGGACGAGGCGCGGGTGCTGGTCTGGATCGGACTGCCCGACGACTTCCCCGAGCTGTCGGATGCCGTCGAATGGGTGGCGCTGAAGTCGGCGGGCATCGAGGACTTCTTCGACGCCGGGATCGTCGACGACCGTCGGGTCTGGACCAACGCCTCGGGCTTCTACGCAGAGAACGTCGCCGAGCATGCGCTGGCGCTGCTCCTCGCCGGGCTGCGCCAGATCAACACCGCCGTCATCCGGCACTGGGACAAGGAACGGATCGACACGTCGGTGCGGTCGCTGCACGGCTCGACGGTCGCCATCGTCGGAGCGGGCGGCATCGGTGCATCCCTGGGGCCGCGGCTGCAGGCGTGCGGTGCGCGCGTGATCGCGGTGAACCGGTCGGGCCGCGACGTGCCGGGGGCTGATGAGGTACGACGCTCCACCGACCTCGACGCGGTGTGGGCCTCGACCGACCACGTGGTGCTGGCCGCGCCGGCAACCGCGGAGACGCGGCATATGATCGACGCCGAAAGCCTTGCGGCACTTCCGGATCACGCATGGATCGTCAACATCGCACGGGGTCCTCTGGTTGACGAGGAGGCGTTGTACGACGCACTCGTCGCCGGCGAGATCGCCGGGGCGGCGCTCGACGTGACCGACCCGGAGCCGCCGGCGGCGGACCATCCGCTGTGGTCGTTGCCGAACGTCATCATCACGCCGCATGTCGCGAATCCCGCGTCCGGTCTGACTCGCGAATTCGCGCCGTGGCTGGCGAAGAATCTCCGCCGGTTCGCGGCGGGCGACGAGCTGATCTCCGTAATCACCCCCGGCCGGGAGTACTGATCCGGGCGATTTTCTAGAACACGTTCTCGTTTTCTGGCGGTTCGTGGCAAGGTCGGGGAGTGATTCTCGACAGATTCCGAATCGATGACCATGTCGCCGTCGTCACCGGTGCCGGTCGCGGGCTGGGCGCGGCGATCGCCGTGGCCTTCGCGCAGGCGGGTGCCGACGTGGTGATCGCGGCACGTAGCGAATTCGACCTCGACCAGGTGGCGGGACAGATCGCCGACGCCGGGCGCCGGGCGCACGTCGTCCCGGTGGACCTCAGCAACGCCGACGCCACGGCCGCCCTCGCGCAGACCGCGGTCGACGAGTTCGGGCGGCTCGACACGGTCGTCAACAACGTGGGCGGTGCGATGCCACGCCCGCTGCTCGACACGACTCCCAAACACCTGGTCGACGCCTTCGACTTCAATGTGGCCAATGCTCACGCTCTCGTCGTGGCCGGGGCCAAGCAGATGCTCGCGACGACGGGTCACGGCTCGATCATCAACATCACCTCGGCCGTGGGCCGGGTGCCGGGCCGTGCGTACGCCGCCTATGGCACCGCGAAAGCTGCTCTCGCGCACTACACGAGGATCGCCGCGATGGACCTCAACCCGAAGATCCGGGTGAACGGTATCGCGCCCGGCGCGATCCTCACGTCGTCCCTGGAGATCGTCGCCGGCAACGACGAGATGCGTACCGCCGTCGAGAACGCCACCCCGATGCACCGGCTCGGCGAACCCGAGGACATCGCCGCCGCCGCGCTCTACCTCGCCTCCCCGGCGGGTGCGTACGTGACCGGAAAGATCCTCGAGGTCGACGGCGGGATCATCGCCCCCAACCTGGACCTGCCGATCCCGGATCTGTAGTCGGGGTTTCGACGGGGCTCAACCAGCAGTGGTACGGGCTCAACCAGCAGTCAGGGGCGGACATTCCGCGCGGCCTGCTCGACGATCGTCGCGATCCGCTTGGTCTTGGTCTCGGCTCTCTTCGCCAGGGCGATCTGGGCGAGTCCCATCTTGCGGGCACTCGGCGGGAACGCATCCCAGTTGGCTCGTGCCGTCGGGTCGGCGTCGAGGGCCGCGGCGAGTTCGGGGGACTCGATGCCCGCCTCGGCGTCGTCGAAGATCGACCACAGGCCACGGGCCTTGGCGTCGTCGACGGCCGCCTGGCCGGCCGGTTGCATGCGTCCGGACTCGACGAGATCGGCGATCCGCGCCTTGTTCGACGCCGCCCACGGGCTGTTGCGGCCGCGCCGGGTGAACCATATGCCGCGCCGCGCCTCGTCGAAGACGCGGGTGTGGCCGTCGATCCATCCCCAGCAGAGCGCTTCCCGGACCGTCTCGTCGTAGTCGAGCGGCTCGCGTCCGGAACCCTTGCGCCAAAACACCAGCCATACGCCTGACGAGGTCCGATGGTTGTCGCGCAACCACTCTCGCCAGTCATCGACGGTGTCGAGAACGAGCTGAGGCGCGCCCGGATCGGCCATGCGTTCAACTTAATCGCGGACGGTCGGTCTCGGTACAGTTGGGCTGTGACCGGCATTCTCGAGTTCGCGAGCAACAACTGGTGGCTGATCTTTCCCATCGGTGGAGTTGTCGGTGGCTGGGCCGGGTCGATCGCCAAGTACAACGAGAAGCGACGCAAGGACAAGATCGAGCTGGCCCGGATCAAAGCGGCCGCACAGACCGAGCAGCTGAAGCTGACCACGACGTCCGCCGAGCAGCTGCGCAAGACGCTGAAACAGCACGATGCGCTCAACGAGAAGTGGTTCGCCTACGAAGTCGACCTGGCCACGTTGATCGAGTACCCCCTGATGACCGACATGCGGGAGCCGCTCACCCTCGCCTTTCATCGTGCGCGAGTCCACGCGGACGACCTTCGTCCGGACCCTCCACGTCCCGGCGACACCGAGTCGACGATCGCACCGGCCGACTTCGCCGACTACCGGGAGGCGGTCGGCGACTACGCCGCGGCCTTCGACGCCGCCGAACGCGAGGCACGCCGCCGCAGACAGGTCGGCTTCTCACCGGTCGAACGCGAAGCGCTCGACCGCGCCCGCAAGCTCATCAGCGTCGCATCCGACTCAGGTGCCACCGCTGCGGAACGCCAGGCAGCCTACAAGAAGGCGCGCGCCGAACTCGACGGACTCATCGACATCCCGCCGCCGGCGGCCGAACGGCTCGAGCGCCAGATCGCCGGTGCGCTCGAGCGGGGTCGTGGGGACTGACGTCAGCCCGCCTCGAGCGCCCCGGTGAACTGGCTCTCGTAGAGACGGCAGTACGCACCGCGGGCGGCAAGGAGTTCCTCGTGGCTGCCCTGCTCGACGATGTGGCCGTTCTCCATCACCACGATCACGTCGGCGTCGCGTACCGTCGAGAGTCGGTGTGCGATCACGAAACTCGTGCGATCGGTACGCAGGTTGGCCATCGCCTTCTGGATGAGCAGCTCGGTGCGGGTGTCGACGGAACTGGTCGCCTCGTCGAGGATGAGGATCGTGGGCTTGGCGAGGAACGCCCGGGCGATCGTGATGAGCTGCCGCTCACCGGCACTCACGCCGCCCCCCTCGTCGTCGAGGACGGTCTCGTAACCGTCTGGAAGGGTGCGGACGAAGTGGTCGACGTGGCTCATCCGCGCGGCCTCGAGCACCTCCTCGCGGGATGCCGAGGGGTCGCCGTAGGCGATGTTGTCGTAGATGGTCCCGCCGAACAGCCACGAGTCCTGCAACACCATGCCGGTGCGCTCCCGCAGGTCGTCGCGGGTCATCTCGGCCGAGTCCACACCGTCGACGCGGATGGTTCCGGAGTCGACGTCGTAGAACCGCATGATCAGGTTGACCAGGGTGGTCTTGCCGGCGCCGGTCGGCCCGACGATCGCGACCATGTGTCCGGGACGCGCTGTCAGGGTGAGGTTCTCGATCAGCGGCTTGTCCTCGACGTAGCGGAACGAGACGTCGTCGAACTCGATGAGACCGTTGTCGACCGCGGGGGTCTTCGGGTTCGCCGCGTCCGGGGTCTGCTCGTCGGCGTCGAGGATGTCGAAGATGCGCTCGGCCGAGGCGACACCGCTCTGCATCAGGTTGATCATCGACCCGATCTGGGTCAGCGGCTGAGTGAACTGGCGTGAGTACTGGATGAACGCCTGCACCTCGCCGAGGCTCAGGGAACCCGACGCCACCCGCAGGCCACCGACGACGGCGACGGCCACGTAGTTGAGGTTCCCGAGGAACATGATGGTCGGCATGATGACGCCGGAGATGAACTGCGCGCGCCAACTCGACTCGTACAGCTTCTCGTTGCGCTCGTCGAAGGTCGCCTCGATCTCGCGCTGACGCCCGAATGCAGTCACCAGCTCGTGACCGGTGAAGGCCTCCTCGACCTGGGCGTTCAGTGCCCCGGTCGATGCCCACTGCGCGGAGAAGTGCGGCTTGGAACGCTTCGCGATGACGGCGGTGGCGAGGACCGCCAGCGGGACCGTCGTCACCGCGATCAGCGCGAGCAACGGCGAGATCCAGATCATCATCACCAGCAGTGCGATCACCGTCAGCGCCGAGTTCACGAACTGGGCGATGGTCTGCTGCAGGCTCTGCGAGAGGTTGTCGAGGTCGTTGGTGACCCGGCTGAGCAGCTCACCGCGCGGCATCGTGTCGTAGTAGCGCAGGGGCAGACGGTGGACCTTCTCCTCGACCTGGGCACGGAGCTCCCGGATGGTCTCCACGACGACGATGTTCAGCAGATAGGCGGCCAGCCAGCCGAGTCCCGACGCCACGACGTACATCACGAAGGTGATGAAGAGGACTCGGCCGACGTCGCCGAAATCGACTCCGACGCCGGGTGTCACGTCCATCGACGACACCATGTCGGCGAACGTGTCGTCACCGCTTGCACGCAGGCCCGCGACCGCCTGGTCCTTCGTCTGGCCCGCGGGCAGCATCCGGCCGATGACCCCGTTGAAGACGAGGTCGGTGGCGTGCCCGAGGACGCGCGGGGCGATGGCCAGCAGGACGACCGAACCCACGATCGAGGAGAGCGTGACCGTCATCAGGCCCCGGTACGAACCGAGTTGGGCGACAACTCGTCTGATCGACGGCCAGAACGAGCGCGGCTTGGACTCGGGGCTGCCGGCCGCCGGTGGCCCACCTGGGCGGGTCATGCGCGCTCCTCCATGGCCATCTGCGATTCGGCGATCTCGGCGTAGGTGGGACACGAGGCCAGCAGGTCGTCGTGGGTGCCGATGCCCACGACGCGTCCGCGGTCGAGGACGACGATCTGCTCGGCGTCGACGATGGTCGAGACGCGTTGGGCGACGACGATCACCGAAGCGTCCCGGGTGGCCGGGCGCAGGGCCGCGCGCAGTCTGGCGTCAGTGGTGAGGTCGAGGGCCGAGAACGAGTCGTCGAACAGATAGATGGCGGGACGCCGGACGAGAGCTCGGGCGATCGCCAGCCGCTGCCGCTGCCCGCCGGAGACCGTGGTGCCGCCCTGCGAGACCTTCGTGTCGAGGCCGTCGGGCATCGCCGAGACGAACTCGTCGGCCTGCGCGATGCGCAGTGCCTCCCAGATCTCGTCGTCGGTCGCGTCGGCCTTGCCGTGCAGGATGTTGGACCGGATGGTTCCGGAGAACAGGTACGGCCGCTGGGGGACGAGACCGACCACCGCCCTCAGCTCGTCGGGATCGAGACGTTTGACGTCGGTGCCGCCGACCCTGACCTCCCCGGCGGTCGCGTCGATGAGTCGGGGGACGAGTCCCAGGAGCGTTGTCTTGCCCGAACCGGTCGAACCGACGATGGCGGTCGTGGTCCCGGGCGTCACGCCGAAGCTGATGCCGCTCAGCACCGGATCGTCGGCGCCGGGGTAGCGGAACTCGGCGTCGTCGAACTGCACGGTGCCCGGATGGCCGGCGAAACCGACCGGATCGGTCGTCGGATGCACCGAGGTCTCGGTGTCGAGGACCTCGGAGATGCGCTCGGCGCAGACCGCGGCGCGTGGCGCCATCATGGCCAGGAACGACGCCATCATCACCGACATCAGGATCTGCATGACGTAGGTCATCAGCGCGGTGAGCGCGCCGATCTCGACGGTGCCGTCGGCGACGGCGTGCCCGCCGAACCAGATGACCGCGACGACCGTGACATTGGTGATCACCATGACCAGCGGGAACATCAGGGCCATCAGCTTGCCGACCCGCAGGGTGGCGTCGGCGAGGCGGTCGTTGGCGACGCCGAAGCGCTGCCGCTCGTGGTCCTCGCGCACGAAGGCGCGCACGACGCGGATACCGGTGATCTGTTCGCGCAGAACCCGGTTCACCGCGTCGATGCGCTCCTGCATCGAGCGGAAACCGGGGATCATGCGGGCGATGACGAGCCCCATCGACAGGCCGAGGACCGGCACGGCCACCGCGATGACCCACCACAGTGCGGGGGCCTCGCGGATGCCCATGATGATCCCGCCGAAGCACATGATCGGCGCCATCACGAGGATCGCGCTGCTCATGACGATCAGCATCTGTACCTGCTGGACGTCGTTGGTCGTGCGCGTGATCAGTGACGGTGCGCCGAAGGTGCCGACCTCGCGGGCGGAGAACGAGTTCACCCGGTGCAGCAGGTCGCTGCGGATGTCGCGGCCCGCACCGAGGGCGGCGCGTGCGCCGAAGAACTGCGCGATGACCGTCGCGACGATCTGCACGATGCTCACGAGCAGCATCCAGCCGCCGATACGCAGGATGTAACCGGTGTCGCCGGTCGCCACGCCGTTGTCGATGATGTCGGCGTTGAGACTGGGCAGGTACAGCATCGCCGCGGTCGCCACGAGCTGCAGCGACACCACCATGACGATGTTGATGCGGTACCGCTGCAGGTACGTGCGGATGAGTCGGGTCAGCATCCCGGCGCCGGGAGCGTGGCGAGCGGGCCGAGGTCATGGCCCGGCGCCGGGAGCGTAGCCCGCGTGGCGAGCGGGGCGGAGGTCACTGCGATCACCTGCGTCAGACTAGTTGCCCCGGCTAAGTGAGGTGCGTCGGTCTCCGTCGATCAACCGCCGAACAGCGCGACGGCCGCCTCCCCGGTGTGGGTGAGGTAGGTGAACGACTCCTGGAAGTAGAGGTTCACGACGTCGGCGTCGTGGGAGTCGTAGCCGATCGAGACGTCCTGCCCGATCGTCAGCTCGAAGTCGCCACCACGGGTGCTCATGACGAACGCGCCACGGATGGCGGGCGCCCACACGATGTCGCCGGTGACCAGCCGCTTGATGTGGTCGCGGATCGGGTAGCCGTGGTTGGACGTCTCGTTGACCTGCGTGTACACCTCCGCCGACATGGCGACCGAGTACGGCCCGTCGACCGAGGCGAGTCGCAACGTGGTCAGTGCCTGGCTGACGGCCTCGGGGTAGTCGCGGACGTCCTCGGGCAGCTGGATCGGGGTCGCCGTGGCCTCGGAGCGGATACCGGCGATCGAGGCAGCCGCGTAGCCCTCGAAGATCGCCCGGTCCTCGGCGAGCGCGAGCTGGCGCGCGGCCTCGACGACCGGATCCCAGTCGGAGTCCTGGGCGCCGCGGTCCACATCGTCGATGGCCTCACGGGAGACGGTGAACGGCACCTTCAACTCGACCAGCGACTGTGTGCGCCGGATGAACGCCTGGATGCCGTCGGCCGGCGAGTCGATCTTGCTGCGATGGCCCAGGGTGACCGCCGCGGTGTCCTGACCCATCGGCCCCTTCACGTCGACGAGTCGACGGCCCGCGATGTTCCGCTTGAACGACCGGGTCGCCTCCTCCTCGATCTCCGCCCAGGCTGCCTCGGAGATGGGCGCGAGTTCGCGGTGCAGGTTGTTCATGGTGGCCTCCTGATGCGGTGGTGTCGGGCGGTGGGTCTGTCTGCAGGGACTGGTTCCCGGGGGGACTAGCGTAGGGAGCCGATCCCCAGGGAACCGTCGCCGCGGCGGGGCGGGACCTGGGCGGCGGGTTCGGATGTCTGGGGTGCGGGCGGCAGATCCTCGAGGAAGTCGATGGTCGGGGTGAAGAACTGCGCACCGGTGACGGCGGTGGTGAAGTCGAGAAGGCGGTCGTAGGTCCCCGGCGGATCGCCGATGAACATCTTGCGCAGCATCTCCTCGGTGACGTCGGGTCCGGCGGAGTAGGCGATGTAGAAGGTGCCGTTCTCGCCGGCCCCGGAGACGTCGCCGTAGGGCATGTTGTCGCGGACGACGTCGATCTCCTCGCCGTTCTCGTCCTCGACCTTGTTGAGCGCGATGTGGGAGTTCGCCGGCTTCACGTCGTCGGACATCTCCACGTTGTCGAGCTTGGTCCGCCCGATCGCGGCTTCCTGTTCACCCGTGCTCAGCCCGTTCCACGACGAGAGGTCATGGACATAGCGCTGGATCGCGACGTAACTGCCGCCGGCGAAGTCGGGGTCCTCGTCGCCGACGGTGATCGCCTCGACCGCGGCCTGCCCGACCGGATTCTCGGTGCCGTCGACGAAACCGATGAGGTCGCGCAGGTCGAAATAGCGGAAGCCGTGGACCTCGTCGACGACCGTCACCGCATCGCCGAGTGCGTCGGTGATCAGGCGGCCGAGTTCGAAGCACAGGTGCATCTGGTCGGACTTGATGTGCACCAGCAGATCGGCCGGGGTGGCCGGAGCCGTGTGGACGTCGCCCTCATAGGGCACGAACGGACGCAGCGCACGGGGACGGGGGCCGTCGAACAACCGGTCCCACGCGTCCGAACCGATCGAGACGATGCCGGCCAGCGCCGCCTCCGGGGCACGCGAGGACACCGCGTTGTTCAGTCCCGGGATCTCCGCCAGCACATCGCGGACCGTGTCCTCACCACCGTCGTCGATGGTGAGGACGAGAAAGATCGCCGACTTGGTCTTTCGCGTCAGGATCGTCTGCGGCACCGGCACGCCCATTACCCTAGCCCACGCATATCCGAAACGGGATCGCGGATGGGGTCGCGAAAAAGTAGGGCAGGCAGCCCTTTTCGTAGACGTGCCGCCACCCGGTCGAGGGCCGGGGTCAGCTGCGCGCGACGGCCCGTCCGGCCGCTCGTCCGGAGAAGATGCACCCGCCCAGGAAGGTGCCCTCGAGAGCGTTGTAACCGTGCACACCGCCGCCCCCGAAGCCGGCGACCTCGCCGGCGGCGAACAGACCGTCGAACGCGCTGCCGTCGGGTCGCAGCACCTGGGAGTCGAGGTTCGTCTCGAGGCCGCCGAGGGTCTTCCGGGTGAGGATGTTGAGCCGCACCGCGATCAACGGACCGTGTGCGGGATCGAGGATGCGGTGGGGCTTGGCCACACGAACCATCTTGTCGCCGATGAACTGTCGCGCGTTGTTGATCGCCATCAACTGGGCGTCCTTGGAGAACTTGTTGTCCACCTCGGCGTCGCGGGCGGAGATGACGCGTTCGATGTGGGCGAGATCGAGTTCGGGGCCGCGGGCGATCGCGTTCATGCCGCTGACCAATTCGGGCAGGTTGTCGGCGACCACGAAGTCGATACCGTTGCGCAGGAAGGCATCCACCGGACCGGCGGCGCCCTTGGCGAGGCGGCTCCTGGCGGCGAGCCGGAGATCCTTGGACGTGATGTCTGGGTTCTGCTCCGAACCCGACAGCATGAACTCCTTCTCGACGATGGACTGGGTGAGGATGAACCACGAGTAGTCGTGACCGGCGGCGACGATCGCCTTCATCGTCGAGTTCGTGTCGAAGCCCGGGAAGTTCGGCGGCGCGAGGCGGTTGCCGTTGGCGTCGAGCCACAACGACGACGGGCCCGGGATGATCCGGATGGCGTGGTCCGGCCAGATCGGGTCCCAGTTGTGGATGCCCTCGGTGTAGTGCCACATGCGGTCCCGGTTGACGATGCTCGCGCCGGCGTCCTCGCTGATCCCCAGCATGCGTCCGTCGACGTGGGCCGGGACGCCGGAGATCATCGTCTTCGGTGCCGGTCCGAGACGGTCGACCGGCCAGTTCTTGCGGATGAGGTCGTGGTTGTGGCCGATCCCGCCGGAGGTCACGATGACCGCGCCGGCGCGGACCTCGAACTCGCCCGTCACATCGCGGTTCGACGCCTTGCCGCGCCCGAGGTCGGTCGGTGCGAGGGTCGCGCCCCGCACGCCAACGGCGACACCGTCTTCGACGATGAGTTCGTCGACGCGATGGCGGAACCGGAACTCGACCAGCCCGCGCTTCTCGGCCTCGACGACCGGTTCGGCGAAGATCCGCACGACCTCCGGCCCGGTGCCCCAGGTCAGGTGGAAGCGTGGCACGGAATTCCCGTGCCCGTCGGCGAAACCGCCCCCGCGTTCGGCCCAGCCGACGATCGGGGTGATGCGCAGCCCGAGATCGTGCAGATACTGCCGCTTCTCGGTGGCCGCGAAGTCGACGTACGCCCGGGCCCACTGCCGCGGCCAGTAGTCCTCGTCGTCACGGTCGAATCCGGCTGACCCCATCCAGTCCTGCAGGGCGAGGTCCGCGGAGTCGGAGATGCCGAGTCGGCGCTGCTCGGGGGTGTCGACCATGAAGAGTCCGCCCAGCGACCAGAATGCCTGTCCCCCAAGATTGTTGCGGTTCTCCTGATCGACGACGACCACCCGCCGGCCGGCCTTGGTGAGCTCGTATGTCGCGACCAGACCCGCCAGACCCGCACCGACGACCACCGCGTCGGCCACCTGCTCAGTCACGACAACTCCTCACCTCGTTCGATGTGCCGCTCGTCCCCACGAGAACTCGCGATCTCGAGAAGACATTAGCGCCGCGTCACACGGTGATGTCGGCGTACCGGTGGAACCACGGCGCGGCATCTTCGAGCGATGCGGCGAGGGCGAGGAGATCGCCGTCGGCGCCCAGCTTGCCGACGAACTGCACCCCGAGCGGCAGGCCGGTGTCGGTCCAGTGCAGGGGAACGCTGATCGCCGGACGCCCGGTCAGGTTCGCCAGCTGGGTGTAGGGAACCCAGTCGAGGTTCTCCTCGATGAGCTGGTCGACGATTCCCATCCGCGACATCACCCGGCCGACGCGGGCGTGAGCCGCGAGACGCGCTGCCCGCTGGAGGAGGGGTGGGGTCGTCATGGACCCGATCCTCGGTGGCGGTACGGCGAGGGTCGGGGTCAGCAGCAGGTCGTAATTCTGGTGGAAGCGTTCGAGCGCGAGGACGTGGTCGTTGACGTGATCGAGTGCCCGGAAGAGCGGCACGACCCCGGCCGCACGGCCGATCTCGGCGAGGGCGAGAGTGTCCGCCTCGAACTCGGAGTCACCGGCGCCGGACAGGCGTCGCGCCTCGTCGACCTGGGCCGCCGCCTTCGCGAACCAGATCTCGAGGAAGTCGCGGGCCAGTTCCGCGTCGTCGTGCGGCGGGTCCACCTCCTCGACGTGGTGCCCGAGTCCGGTGAGCACGCGTGTGGCGTGCTCGACGGCGGCGACCGCCTCGGGGTGTGGTGCGGGGTTGATCGCCGAACGGGTGGTGAACCCGATCCGCAGCAGTCGCGGCGGCGTGGCGATGCGGGTGGTGAAGGACTCGGTGTGGAGGGGAGCGGGATAGGTCGACGACGAGGTGGGGCCGATGATCGCGTCGTAGAGGGCGGCCGCGTCGCGCACGGTCCGGGTCACGACGCCCTCGACTCCCATCCCGAAGAGCGGTTCACCGGTGGCGGGGCCGAACGGCATCAGACCGCGCGAGGCCTTCAGGCCGACCAGGCCGTTGCACGCCGCCGGGATGCGGATGGATCCGCCGCCGTCGTTGGCCCCGGCCGCGGGCACGATGCCGGCGGCGACGGCGGCCGCGCTGCCACCGGACGAGCCGCCGGGGGTCACGTCGGGGTTCCACGGATTGCGCGCCGGGCCCCAGAGGACGGATTCGGTCTGTGCCTTGGCACCGAACTCCGGGGTGTTGGTCTTACCGAAGATGACCAGCCCGGCGTCGAGGAAGCGTTGGACGACCGTCGCGTGTTCGGTGGCCACGTGCCGGGCGAGTGACCGGGAGCCGCGCGTCGTCGGGTAGCCGCGGTAGTCCTGGGCGAGGTCCTTGATCAGGAACGGGACGCCGGCGAACGGTCCGTCGAGCTCGGTGTGCACCCGGCGGTCGGCCTCGGCTTCCATCGGGATGACGATGGCGTTCAGGTGGGGGTTCACCGTGGCGGCACGTGTCCGTGCCAGATCGAGGAGTTCGACTGCCGTGACCTCGCCCGAGGCGACGAGTCCGGCGAGTGCGGTGGCGTCGGCGCCGAGGTATTCACCCATGTCCACCGCCCTGACCCTAGTGATCGAGGCGTCGAATCGCGGGTGGTTGATCGACATGGCCGGCCCCGAAGCTCGTGGCAGATCTCCGTATCACCGTTAACCACCCAAACGAATAACGGTGCGGTCGCGGCAATTTCATCCGTTCAGAGGGCAAAATCGGGCAAGGATGCCGCGTATGGGCCATATGGGCTGTTCAGATCGCGGCAGATGTGAGATGTGCCACTGCCATCCGGGGTCACGAAGCACGTTCCAGCCTTTGCCGCGACGTTATCGTGCCGTTACACTTCACGACGACGGGTACCGCGCCGGAGGGGGATCAATACAATCCCCCTCGTACCACTTCCGCAGTACCCGGTAGGCAAGACCCAGACAGCGGCCGACTCCGGCCGAGATCCAAAGGAAAACTGACGAATGCTGACTCGCGCCCGTAAGCGCCTCGTCGCCGGACTCGTGGCTCTCGTGGCCGTGTCAGGTGCCACGCTGGTCGCAGCTCCGCCGGCGTCCGCAGCCAATGGCTGCAACGTCGAGTATGTCCGCTCGAACGCCATGAACCGGACCGTGCCGGTGTGCATCGTCTCGGCGGGTGGCGGCGGACCGAAGCCGACGCTCTACCTCCTCGACGGACTCCGCGCCCCCAACAACAACAGCGGCTGGCTGATCAACACCGATGTCGCCCGCTACATGGCCGGCAAGGGCACCAACGTCGCCATCCCGTTCGGCGGCGGCGGCAGCTTCTACACCGACTGGCAGTCGGCCGACCCCAAGCTGGGCGTCAACAAGTGGGAGACCTTCCTGACCCGCGAATTGCCGGGCTACATGGCCGCAAACCATGGCAGCGACAACCGTCGCAACGGCATCGCCGGCCTGTCGATGTCGGGCACCTCGGCGCTCAACCTCGCGTCGCGTCACCCGAACTTCTACAAGGCGGTCGCGTCCTACAGCGGCTACCCGACGGTCACCATGCCGGGCTTCACCCAGGGCATCCAGGCCTCCGTCATCGAGATGGGCGGCAACCCCACCAACATGTGGGGCTTCTACCCGGCGGGTAGCTGGTTCCAGAACGATCCGTTCCTGAGCGCGGGCAACCTGGCCGGCAAGTACGTCTACGTGTCGTCCGGCAGCGGCGTCGGCAGCAAGTACGACTCGTCGGTCAACCCGACCAGCGGCAACTTCGACCCGGTCAAGTTCGCGCAGATGATCCCGCTCGAGGTCGCCGCCTCGACCAGCAGCCAGCTGTACGTCGGCCGCGTGGCGCTCGTCCCCGGCGTCAAGCTCACCACCCGGATCACCCCGGACGGTGCGCACTGGTGGGACTACTGGTCGAGCACCTTCAAGGAGTCGTGGGCCAAGACCTTCCGCCCGGCGTTCTTCTGAGCCGAGTGAACGGTCTCGCAACTCCATAGAGACAACAACGGCACGGGCCGGTGACCTTCGGGGTCACCGGCCCGTGTTGTGTGTGTGGCCCTGCCTGGCTACGGGAGCGGGGTGGCGCGGTCCTCGCATCTGAGGGGCGGGGTGGCGAGCCTCGCACCTGAGGGGCGGGGTGGCGAGCCCTCGCACCTGAGGGGGTGGCGCGGTCCTCGCACATCAAGTGGGCAGAGGAGCCTCGCGCCTCTGAGGGCCAGATTCAGCAGTTCGTGTCGCCGGCCGACACGTAGTGCTGCACCTGCCACAGACAAAACACCGCGGGCGCATCCGGTGGGTACCGGATGCGCCCGCGGGGGTCGCCGTGCAGCTGGGCCCTACTCGGGCGGCGGCTGCTTGCGGAAGGTGCGCGTCGACGAATCGTCGGCCGGGGGCTCGCCACCGTCGACCTTCGGGATCTGCTCGGTCGGCCGCTCCCACGGGTTACCCGCTGACGGTGCGGCACCGGCCGGAGGGACATCCCGCTTGATCAGTCGGGTGTCGCGGTCGTCCGCGGCGGGCGGGGCGCCGACCGGACCGGCGGTGGCCACGACGGCGTCGTCGCGACGTCCGCGGAGGAACAGCAGGACCGCGGCGGCCAGCAGGATGGCGCCGATGACGCCGAGGATGATCGGCACCCAGGTGCCGCCGACCTTCAGCTGGTTCAGGTAGCCGCTGGCCTTGTCGGCCTGGTTGGCGACGGTCTGGTCGGCCCACTTGAACGTGCCCTTGAGCGCGTCCATCCGGAATTCACGAACCGGCGCCGGAGTGGCCTCGCTCTGGTCGGGCGACTTGAAGTACTGGTGCTGGTCCTCGCGACCGTCGACGATGGTGCCGGTCTCGGGTTCGACCCACACGTGGCGGGTCGCCGCCGCGTAGCGGTGCATGGTGACCGGATCGTTCGGGCGGACGCCGCGGCCGGTGATGCCCCACCACCTGGCGGGCATGGTCAGCATGGTGCCGAGAGCGGCCTCACCCTGGGCGTTCGGCAGCGACGACAGATCGGTCTCGGGGACGTCGCACGCGAAGTGATACGTCTTGACCCCGTCGATCTCCTCCTCGCCCTGGAACTTGGCCGCGCAGTCCTGGCGGGTGTTCAGGTCGTAGTACGCGTAGTCGCGCTTCTGGACGTCGAAGCCGAACTTGTACTGGAAGCCGGTGCGGTTGTCGAGGGCGACCGACACGTCGTTGACGTTGCCGCCCGGCGGGACGGCCTCGAGCTGCAGCGAGCTCACGGCGCCGTTGGGAACCGAGGTCTTCCGGTTCACCGACACGCGGTCGATGGACGCGGCGAGCAAGCCGTCCTTGCAGGTGCGGGTCTCACCGGCAGCGGCGACGCTCGGCTCGGTCTCCTGACCGTCGGCGTCACGGAGCCGGTCGATCAGAACGGTCTGCGCGGACTGCAGGCTCGCCTGGCGGCTGTCCGACGGTTCGGTGATGATCGAGCGGCGTTGCTGGGTGAGGTGCGCCTCGAGTGTGCGGGCACGGTCCTCGGCCACCGAGCAACGGTCGAAGATGACGGCCGGGAACCGGTCGCCCGTCGAACCGTCGGCCGCCACCGTCGTCGCGTCGGAGGTGATGTCCAGGTCCAGCGGCACCACCTTCAGTTGCGGCACCAGGTAAAGCGGGATGGCGATGGCCGCCGCGATGAACGCGGCGCCAAAGAATGCCAGCAGTGCCGGCACGAAACGTCTCATGTGTGACTCCTGTGAATCAGCAGCTAATCGCTCTCACCCTAGCGGTCGATTCGCGCTCCGTACGCGTCAGTAGGCCCGACATGCCGCGATTTACCACCGTGCATCAGCTCATTCGTTCACGGTCGGCCCGGCGATCGCGCTCGGCCTCCTTCAGGATGCCGGCCATGTAGCCGTAGATCTCCTTGTCCGACATGGCCTTCCATCGTGGCGCCAACAGCTTCATGTACTTCTCGACGTACAGCAGCTGTTTGCCGACGAGAACCAGTTCGCGCGGCAGCCGGGCGTCGTGGGCCTTGGCCACGGCGGCGAGTTGTCGGCCCAGGTCGGTGTAGGACATCGAACCGAGATCGGTCGTCGACAGCGGGGTCGTCACCTTCTTGATGTCCTCGGCGCCCCTGGCGGTCGACCCCGGCTTGTGGACGGCGCCCAGCAGGAAGATCGCGCGGCCTGCGGATTCGTAGTCCGCCCGGACCACCAGATCGACGACGAGCTGGCGAAGGATCCGGCGCGTACGCGGGGTGAACCGGCCGACGATGCCGAAGTCGAGCAACACGATCTTCCCGGTTTCGTCGACGAGGACGTTGCCGGCGTGCAGATCGCCGTGGAAGAGGCCGCCGTGGAATGCCGAGTCGAGGAGCGACAGCAACAGGTTCCGGCACAGCGCGACGCCGTCGTGACCGGCCGCCCGAACCGCGGCGGCGTCGTCGATCCGGACCGCGTGGATGCGCTCCATGGTCAGGACGCGCGGCGTCGTGAACTCGTCGTACACGTGCGGGACGCGGACACGATCCCCGAAGGGGCCCGGTTGCAGGCACTCGAACCATTCCCGCATGGTGTCCGCCTCGATCCGGAAATCCAGTTCGGCATCGAGGCCGGCCGCGAAATCCTCGACGACGTGGCGCGCGCTGAGCATCCGGCCGTACTCGGAGACCTCGACGAGACCGGCGAGACGTTCGAGGATCGCGACGTCCGGGGCGAGCCGGTCGGCAATCCCGGGTCGCTGGATCTTGACGACCACTTCTTCGCCGCTGTGCAGGGTCGCGGTGTGGACCTGCGCGATCGACGCCGAGGCGATCGGCACCGGATCGAACTGCGCGAAGACCTCTTCGGGCGGGCGGCCGAGTTCGGCGACGAATTGTGCACGCATCTCGTCGGGGTCGGCCGGTTTCACGCGATCGAGCAGCGTCTCGAACTCCGAGGAGAGGGCGTCGGAGAAGACGCCGGGACTCGAGGCGATCAGCTGCCCGAGCTTCACGTAGGTCGGACCCAGATGCTCGAAGGTGGCCCGCAGTTCATGCGCCGCGCGCGCAGCATTGGGCGCGCGACCGCGAATCGCGTCGCCTGCCGTGTGGAGGACGAACCGCCCGAGGCCCGCAGCCGCGTGGGCGGTGGTTGCCCCGAATCGCGTGACCTCGGCGATGGGCGACACCGGATGCAACTGCGTGCGCCGGCCGTCGTCGACCGAGCTGTTGATCGTCACCGTCGTCCATTGTAACGATCTTCGAAGGCCGATCCAGTGTCCGTACGTGCTGCGTCGGCTCCCGACGTGCCGTTCTGGCGATGACGCACGCGCGACGGCAGACTTGTCACGTGCCGACCCATGCACACCTGCGCATCGGTCGCCCCGAACGCATCAGCACCCGAACACACATCAGCCCGCGAACACTTCAGTCCCTGAACATCCAGCCCTAGGAGTCCCCCGCATGCCCACGACGGTCAACGCGTACATCGCCCCGGCAGCAGATCGCCCGCTCGAGCCGACCACGATCGAACGGCGCGACCTCGGCCCGAACGACGTCGCGATCGCCATCGCCTACGCCGGGATCTGCCACTCCGATATCCACACCGCACGCGACGAATGGGGTGGCACCCGGTTCCCGGTGGTCCCGGGGCACGAGATCGCCGGTACGGTCTCCGCCGTCGGTGAGGGCGTCACCCGGTACGCGGTCGGGGATCGCGTGGGCGTGGGCTGTTTCGTCGACTCCTGCCGTGAATGCGAGCCGTGCAGACTCGGTGAGGAGCAGTACTGCGAGCGCGGCAGCACCGGGACGTACAACGCGCTCGGCCGGGACGGGCAACCCACGCACGGCGGCTACAGCACCTCGATCGTCGTCGACGAGAACTATGTCTGCCGCATCCCGGAGGGGATCGCGCTCGACGAGGCGGCTCCGCTGCTGTGCGCGGGGATCACGCTGTATTCGCCGTTGCGGCACTGGGGTGCGGGTCCCGGCAAGAAGGTGGCGATCGTCGGTCTCGGTGGCCTCGGACATGTCGGGGTCAAGATCGCCCACGCGCTCGGCGCCGAGGTGACGGTGCTGTCGCAGTCGCTGAAGAAGATGGAGGACGGCTTGCGTCTCGGGGCGGACCACTACCACGCGACGAGTGATCCGCAGACCTTCCGCGACCTGCGCAACTCCTTCGACCTGATCCTCAACACCGTGTCCGCGAACCTGCCGATCGGCAAGTACCTGGGCATGCTCGCCCTCGACGGCACCCTCGTCGAACTCGGTCTGCCCGAACATCCGATCGACGTCGCGGCCGGTGCGCTGATCGGCAAGCGGCGCAGCTTCTCCGGTTCGATGATCGGGGGGATCGCCCAAACCCAGGAGATGCTCGACTTCTGTGCCGAGCACGGCATCGGTGCGGAGATCGAGGTGATCTCGGCCGATCGGATCAACGAGGCATACGACCGCGTGGTCGCGTCGGACGTGCGCTACCGGTTCGTGATCGACGCCGCCACGCTCTGACCCCCGTCTGTTGCCCGGCACGCCGACCGGCGGCCGGGCCGGGATGTTTGAGGGCCTCCTCGCTGGGCACCCGTAGAGGGTCGACGTGCCCGAACAACCCGTGAGGAGACCGCGCATGAACTCGACCCGACTTCGAGCGCTGACGACCACGACAGGTCCGTTCGCCTCGGTCTACATCGACGATTCGCACAACACCGAAGATGCCGCGCACGCGATGGAATTGCGTTGGCGCGCATTGCGCGACGAACTGATCTCGGCCGGAGCGGAACCCGCTGTCGTCGATCCGATCGGCACCGCCCTCCTCGGCCAGGTGCCGTCGGTCGGTGTCAGTGGTCGAGCGGTGATCGCCGGTCCGGACGGAGTGATCCTCGACGAGCAGCTCATCCGTCCACCGGTGACCCCGACGGCCCGTTACTCGCCGGTGCCCTATCTGGTCCCGCTGATCGAGCACGGCACCGCGTCGCCCTGCCACGTGGTCGCCGCCGTCGACCACACCGGGGCCGACATCGAGGTCTTCGCTACCGGTGGGGTGTCCGTGAAGACCGAAACCGTTGAGGGCGAAGGGTATCCGGTGCATCACGCGGCAAGTGCCGAGTCCCCCGGATACGGCGACCCGCAGCAGCGCAGCGACGAAGAAAGACGCAAGAACATCCGGGCGGTGGCCGAGCGCCTGACCGCCATCGTCGACGCCGACGACCCCGAGATCGTCTTCGTCATCGGCGAGACATCCTCGACCGCCGATCTGACCGCCGCGGCTCCCGAGCGGCTGGCCACGCGACTCGTCGATCTGCACCTGGGCGCGCGGCGCGGCGGAGTGGCCGACGCCGACGTCCGCCGTGCTGTCGCCGAAGAATTCGCGCGGCGCCAGAACGAGCTGATCGCCGATGTGGCCGAACGTTTCGAGGCCGGGCTCGGTCATGATCCGGCACTCGCCGTCGAAGGTCTCACCGCCGTCTGCGGCGCGCTGCGGAACGGCGAGGTCGAAACGCTGATCATCGGTGACCTCGACGGCGCGACGGTCGTCGACGGCGGACCGGACGCGGGTGGGGTCGCAACTCTCGCACCGACTCCGGAGAATCTCTCGGAGCTCGGACTGGCACCCGAGCGGACGCTCCTGGCCGACGAGGCGCTGCCGCTCGCGGCGGTCATGATCGGCGCCGAGTTGGTGCGAGTGGACGAACGGATCGCCCCGCGTGACGGGGTGGGTGCGGTGTTGAGGTATTCGCCTCGTTCTCCGGCCCTGGGCTGAGGCCCGGCCGGCGTCGGTGATCGGAGAGGGGCCGGTTCTGATGATGCGCCGCGTCTTACGCGACAACGGGCTGTTCCTGGCCTGTTCGGCGCTGTTTCTCGTCTTCATGTTCGGGATGATCGTGTCCGGTTGGCATGCCTTCAACGCCGAGCAGATGTCCCACGGCGCCGCGTCGGTCTCGCTGTCGGGGTACCTGCGCACCGGCGAATTCGTCGAGGCGACGTTCGAGAACTGGGAATCCGAGTTCCTCCAGATGGGCATGTACGTCGTGTTGACGGCTTTTCTGTATCAACGGGGTTCGTCGGAGTCCAAACCCGTGGATTCCGAAGCGCCGCAGGACGTGGACCCTCGCGCGGAGAAGGACCAGGCCGGTGCCCCATGGCCGATCCGCCGCGGTGGGTGGGTTCTGGCGGTATACGAGAACTCGTTGTCGATAGCGTTTTTCGCGCTGTTCCTCGCCTCGTTCGTCCTGCACGCCGTCGGCGGCGCGCGTGCGTACAGCACCGAGCAGGAGCAACACGGTGAGGCCGCGGTAACGGTCTGGCAGTACCTCACCACATCGCAGTTCTGGTTCGAGTCGATGCAGAACTGGCAGAGCGAATTCGTGGCGGTGGCCGCGATCGTCGTATTGTCGGTCATACTGCGACAACGCAATTCGGCGGAATCCAAGCCCGTCGCCGATCCCCACCTGGCGACGGGGGCCTGATCAGGTCGTCACAGCACCATCACGATGAGCCCGACGATGATGACGAGCATCGCGATCACCAGGAGACCGACGCCGAGGAAGGCGCCGACCCCGCCGGCCGGAAAGTGTTTCGTCCGATTGGGTTGTTCGTGCGAGAGCCCCGACGTCTGGGGGGTGTCGGGTGGAGTGTCGCCGGGTGCCACACCGCCACCGGACTCCAGATCGGGTGTCTCCTCCGGCGCTGGGTCCATGGACTTGCGCTCTTCGTCAGACATGCTCGTGGCATACCCACGTCACGAAGGGCCTACACCTCGTGGGAGGCCGTCCTCACGGATTTCCGGTGTTTAGAAACCGAACACCCCGGGAAGTCGCACATGTCCGGATACCCGAAACGGATTGGCGGTGAACACACCTAGATGTCCGAAGAACTACCGATGGAGCCGGCCGAGACCGGTTCACCGGACCAGACCCCCGACGACGCCCGCCGCAAGGTGGACGAACTCGAGGAAGAACACGTCGACGAGCCTACGGAGAAGGAGAACGAGGCTCAGCCCACGTCGGGCGACGAGGAGGACCTCGAGTCGCCGGCCGCCGGCGAGCCCGAGCCGCCGGACTGACCCCGGCGGACCGACCGTCGGTGGATGAACAACCGTCGAGCGCCAGGAGGGCAGGAGAATCTCGAGTCTGCGAATGGTGGCCGAACACGGGTTGCCCGAGACGTTGATCACTAACGGCGAGGACCGGATTCGCGGGATCGCCGAGCAATTCGGGATGGATTTCCGCGGAGTCACCGTTACCCGTGACACCACACTCCAGATGACCCCGCGCGGCGATCTGGAGACCGTCTGGGGTGCCGACCGGGTCCCGGACGAGATCGTGGTGTTCGTGACCGAGATGCCCCGCCTGTTCGCCGTCCGCGGGGGTCTCGGCGGTGGCCGGCGTACCCGGGACAGCGTCGTGCTGGCCGAACTCGACCGGGAACGTGGGGCCGCGGTGATCTCGCTGCCGGCGCTCGGGCCATCCCCCCGGCGGCGGCTCGGCAACCTCATCGCGACGGTGGTGTCCTCGCTGAGGGATTCCTCGACCGAGTCGTTCGAGCGGTCCCGCGGACTGCTGGTCGAACGCGATGGCGAGACGGAATATGTTGTGGCCCCTGGTATCACCCCTCGGATGCGGCTGACGGCGGGAATGGTACGCGGCAACCGGCCGTGGCGACTGATCCCGACGCTCACGGGCATGACGGCGGCCGCTGCCGCGGCGGCGTCGTTCGGTGTCTACTTCTCCACCATCTGGTCGATGGCCAACGCGCTCAGTCCATGGCGTCTGGCCGCCATCTCCATACTGTCGATGGTCCTGGCAACGCTGTGGTTGATCGTCAACAACCGCCTCTGGGAAAGGACGACCGAAACCTACCGACCACGCGCCCGGCTCTACAACATGGCCACGGTCTGCACCGTCGTCTTCAGCGCGGCGGTCCTCTATGTGGGCCTGTTCGTCGCGGTCCTCATCGCCGCCATGACCGTCATAGACGAGACCTTTCTGTCCTCGCAACTCGGCTTCCGGGCCGGGCTGGGCAACTACGTCAACCTCGCATGGCTGGCGACGTCGATGGGGATCTTCGCCGGTGCGCTCGGTTCCAGCGCCGACAGCCACGACGACGTGCTCAGGGCGACATACGGCTACCGAGAACGTCTGCGACGCCGCGCCGCGAAGTCGTCACACAGTGGCGCGATGAGCGAATCCCATTGACCCGCAACCCTGTTCAATCACAAGACACGATCGGAGCCCCGACACGATGTCTCTGGATCAATCTCGAGCACCATTACTCGAAGCACTCGACGCCTACCGCCGCGAGAACCGGTACGGCTACACGCCGCCCGGCCACCGACAGGGTCGTGGCGTGGACGACCGCACGCGCACGACCATCGGAGCGGCCGCGTTCGAATCGGATGTCCTCGCGTCGGGCGGTCTCGACGACCGTCGGATGACCAACGCCTACCTGTCCGACGCCGAGGAACTCATGGCGGACGCGGTGGGCGCCGAACTCGCGTTCTTCTCCACGTGCGGCAGTTCGCTGTCGGTGAAGGCCGCGATGATGGCCGTGGCCGGTGGCGAAGGTGGGGAACTCCTCATCACCCGGGATGCCCATAAGTCGATCGTGGCAGGGCTGATCTTCTCCGGACTACGTCCGCGGTGGGTACGTCCGCGATGGGACGAGACGCTCCACCTGACGCATCCTCCGTCGCCCGCCGAGGTGCGTAAGGCGTGGGAGACGGATCCGCAGGCGTCGGGCCTGCTCATCGTGAGTCCGACGCCATATGGCACGTGTGCGGACATCCGGGCCATCGCCGACGTCTGCCACGAGTACGGCAAGCCGCTGATCGTCGACGAGGCGTGGGGCGCGCACCTGCCGTTCCACGACGAACTGCCCACGTGGGCAATGGATGCCGGAGCCGATGTCTGCGTCGTCAGCGTCCACAAGATGGGCGCGGGCTTCGAGCAGGGGTCTGTCTTCCACGTCCAGGGCGACCTGGTCGACCGCTCCCGGCTGTCACAGTGCGCGGACCTGCTGATGACCACCAGCCCGAGCGTGCCGATCTATGCCGCGTTGGACGGCTGGCGTCGATACATGGTGCGGTCTGGACGAGAAGTGCTCGGCCGAGGACTCGAGTTGGCGCGCACCATCCGTCGCAGCGTCGACGAGATAGACGGTCTGGCGGTGACACATGACGAACTGCTCCGTGAAGAGGCCAGCCACGATCTGGATGAGATGCAGGTCCTGATCGACGTGGACGGGCTGGGGGTCAGTGGTTATCAATGCGCCGACTGGCTCCGCGAACACCATTGCGTCGACCTCGGATTGAGCGACCATCGACGGATTCTCGCGACCATCTCGCACGCCGACGACGAGGACACCGCGGATCGGTTGCTGACCGCGCTGCGCGATCTCTCGTCCGCCGCAGACTCCTTTGATCCCCCTCGGGAGATCCGCCAGCCGTCTCCGGACGAGCTGCAGCTGGAGAACAGGATGCTCCCCCGTGACGCCTTCTTCGGCGACACCGAGTCGGTGTCCCTCGACGAGGCTCCGGGACGTATTGCGGCCGAACAGATCACACCGTACCCGCCCGGTATCCCGGTGGTGATACCCGGCGAGGTGCTGAACGAGCCGGTGGTCGAGTACCTGCGGACCGGGAAGAACGCCGGGATGAACCTGCCAGATGCCGCAGACGACGCCCTGGACACGATCAAGGTGGTGTGCCGCCCCTCGTGACGGCCCTCGCGTGCTCCAGCGTCCTCACCGAAGCGGAGCTACTCGTAAGCCGGGAACATGTTGTCCGACAGCACCCGTGCCAGGTGTGCAGCGTTGCGTGCGGCGGCCTGGGTCGTCTTGTCGACCGGCTCGGGGACTTCGTCGAGATCCTTGTAGTCGCGGCTGCCCATCGCCTCGTCGTTCCAGTAGGTGCTGCCCTGTCCGGCGATGGTGAAACCGATGTCATCGAGTGCGCCGAACATGTCCGCGATGATCTTGTGGGCACCGTCTTCGTTGCCGACGACACCGCACATCGCGACCTTGCCCAGCATCGCCGGGCGTCCGTGGCCGTCGGTCTCCGATACCTCGGCGTCGAGGCGTTCGAGCACTCGCTGAGCAACGCTCGACATGTGGCCGAGCCAGGTAGGGGTGGTGATCACGAGGATGTCGGCGGCCTGGATCCGTTCGAGGATCGACGGCCACTCGTCACCGTCCCCCATATCCCGTTCGACACCGGGCCGGATGTCGTGGTCGACCGCACGGATGACATCCCCGGTAACGCCCTGTTCGGCCAGTGCGTCGAGAAGGTGGCGGGCGATGAGGTCACTGCTCGACGATGCCGGTGAGGGCTTGAGGGTGCAGGTGATGGCGAGTGCTGTGGTCATGTCGGGCGGTTACCCGATACGAGTCGGATGAATCCCGGCTCTCAGCCGGGCTGACGCTCGGCGAGCATCGCCAGGCGAGTCAGGCACTCGTTCAGTCGGGGTGACATGGCGGTCTGCTGCACCACCGGCGGAACCCACTTGAGCGGGGCCGTCTCGACGAACTCCTCCATGCCGATCAGGGAGCCGTTGCCGTCCTTCTCGATCGTCATCCGGATGCGGGCGCGACCGAACGGCCAGCCGGCTGCGGACATCTCCAGCAATCCCGCCTTGGACTCCACCGACGTCGTCTCGTCGTTGAGCAGCACGGGCCAGACGCCCACCGAGTGGTGGATCTTCGCTCCCGCCTGCGGCCAGGTGGGGTCGACGTCGCGGATGCGTGATGCGCCCACGACCCAAGAGGCGTAGAGCCAGCCGTCGGACAACACCGACCAGACCTGCGCGGGGGTTGCGGATGTGTGGCGTTCGACGCGATTCATGAATGATCTCCGTTCCCTTGTGGTTTCCATGGTTTCGTGAGGTGTCTGGTGATGGTGCGGTTCAACGCTCTTCGCGGCGTTCCGCGTATGCCGTCGGAGGCAAGGGCGGCGCGTGCGGCGTTGTTGCCGCAGGCCCCGTGTACCCCGCCGCCAGGATGTGCGGCCGATCCCGCGAGATAAAGGCGGTCCACGGGTGTCGTGGCGCCCCCGAGACTCGGCGATGGACGGAAGATCAACTGCTGGAACAATTGTGCCGTTCCCCCGTTCACCGTCCCGTGGACGAGGTTGGCATCTGCGGTCTGCAGGTCGTGCGGGGTCTGCACGTGGCGGCCGATGATCATGTCCGAGACGCCCGGAGCGTGTTGTTCGAGTACCTCGTCCATCCGGGCGGCGAGAAGTCGTGCGGCCGCGTCGTCGGTGACCCCGCGGGGCAGATGGCTGTAGGACCATGCGCTCTCGGTGCCGGCGGGTGATCTTCCGGCGTCGGCGGTGGTCATCTGACCGAAGAGCAGGAAGGGGTGTTCGGGTATGTTCCCGGTCTCGATGTCGGCGGTGGAGTAGGCGATGTTGCGCGCGTCCGCGCCCAGGTGCACGGTGCCCGCGCCGCCGAGATTGGCGCTGCGCCAAGGTATCTTCCCATCGATCGCGTAGTTCACCTTCACGACCGGGGTGTCCCAGGTGAACTTCTGCAGATCGTCGAGTACGCGCCCGGGCACGTCGGCCGGGGAGAGCAGGTCCGTGTACAGCGCAGGCGCCGAGACATCGGCGAGAACGGCCCGGTCGGCCCGCCAGCGGCGTCCGCCGCTGTCGACGACACCTACCGCACGGCCGCCCCGGACCTCGATCTCGGTCACCCGGGTATCGCAATGTACCTGCGCGCCAGCACTTTCCGCGCGACGCCGAAGTGCGGCAGACAGCGCGCCCGCACCACCCACCGGGACCGGATATCCGGTGTCCTGGCCCAGCATGGTCAGCAGGTAGCCCATCACTCCGCTGCCGGGTGCATGGAGGGGAATGTCGGCGTGCAGCGCGTTGCCCAGGATGAGCAGTCCCGACTTCTCGCTGTGGAACAGTTCCCGCACCATCCGATCGGCGGGCAGGATCAAGAACCGGGCAAGGCGCAAAGCCTCCGCGGTGCCGACGGAACGCAGCAGGGACAGCACCGCGCGGACCGGCGGGAACGGGCCGAACAACGTGTCGAGGATGGCGGGCCGCAGCATCTCCCACTGCTCGACGAGATCGAGCCACGCCTGGCCGTCATGTCGGTCGAAGGCGGCGAGTTGGGCTGCGGTGTCGGCCGCGTCGGGGTGGACGACCGGTGCGTCGTCGTCCTCCGGCCCCGCCGGATGTCCGAACGCCAATGGCGCTCTGCTCCAGTTCAGGCCGTGGGCTTCGAGATCCAGGTCGGCGAACACCGGGGAGGCGACGGCGAGGGGATAGAAGGCGCTGAAGAGATCGGTCACGTAACCGGGGGTCAGCTCGGCGCTCTTGATCGCCCCGCCCACCTCGGGCGCTGCCTCGAGGACGGTCACGTCCCATCCGGCGTCGGCGAGCCGGATGGCGGAGATGAGCCCGTTGTGTCCGGCGCCCACCACGACTGCGTCTGACACTCGTTTCCCTCTCCGTGATGCGCTGCGTTCGGGTGGGTCGAGCCCACGGTGAAAAGGGGTACCCGTGCAGAGGCCGGATAAACGCGGTGAAGGTGTAGGACGGGACGGTCGGGGTAGTCCGGTGAACGTGAAGGTTTCCCTGGGTCTCGGTCGGTTGTGGCATCCGCAGGTCACCGACGATCGCCTTCGGCGGTTGTGTGCCGGACGGCCTGCCGTCATCACCGGCGCCGCTTCGGGAATGGGCCGGTCTCTGGCGAACAGACTGGCGGCGGCCGGGGTGCCGGTGCTGCTCAGTGACGTCGACGCGCAGGCACTCGCCGAGACCGCGGACTCGGCTGCGAAGAACGGAGCGACGGTGGACGCCGCCCAGGTGGACGTCGCCGACACCGCGGCCGTCACGGCTTATGCCGATGAGGTGGTCCGACGGTACGGCGCGCCGGCGCTCGTGTTCAACAACGCGGGCATCACGATGGTCGCGTCCGTCCTCGACGAGGACGACGACTATGCGCGGCGGATCCTCGCGGTCAACTTCGGCGGGGTCGTCAACGGCACCGACGCATTCCTCCGGCACCTTCATACCGCGGGGGGAGGGCGCATCGTGAACACGTCGAGCGCGTTCGGGCTGATGGGATCGCCCGCCCAATCGGCGTACTCGGCGTCGAAGTTCGCGACCCGCGGGTACTCGGAAACCGTTCAGAAACAGTTGCGAGACAATGACTCCGGTGTTCGGCTCCACATCGTCTACCCTGGCGTGGTCCACACCGCCATCGCACGACGGGCCCGGTACGTGGATTCCGCTGTGCGTGACTATGTCACCAAGGGTTTCGACCGCCGGTTGCCAGGTACCCGACCGGATGCCGCGGCGATCTCGATTCTCGCCGGTGTGCTCGGCAATCGTGACCGCATACTCGTCGGGTTCGACGCATACACCCTGGATCTGGGTGTACGAATCCTGGCCGGAGCCCTGCAGCGCCCCGTGGCGACGATGACGCGACCGGTGTTCCGGCGGATCTTGGGTGCGGGATAGTCCGGCCCGGATCAGTCGTCGGATGCCTCCTGCGAGTACAGGTTTCGCGTTGCCGGTCCTTCGAGGACCACACCGGTATGGCTGAAGCGCGACCCGTGTAGCGGACAGTCCCAGGACTGCTCGGCGTCGTTCCAGCGCAGCACGCCGTACAGATGGGTACACAGAGGCGCGACGGATCGGGTCTGTCCGGCCACCGTGCAGACGGCCTTGGGTGTCGTGCCGGAGTGCCCGACGCTGCCGTCGCCCTCGGCGGGTGAGGTGTCCGCGGGTTTCAGCAGGCCGAGGTAGCCGCCGGCCATGTATGCCGCGACCTGTGCGTTGGCCGACACCGCCGACGCCAGTGAGCCGGGCTTGGTGACCTCCGAGGTGCGCCAGGGGCGAAGGGTCTTGGACCAGGGCGGCTCCGACCCCAGGATGCGTCCGGTCATCGACAGCGCGGCCGCGACACCGTTGGTGAGTCCCCACTTCGCGAATCCCGTGGCCACCTGGACGGTCTCCATGCCGGGCAGAAGTTGCCCGACGTAGGGCAATTCGTCGATCGTCGTATAGTCCTGCGCCGACCACCGCGCGACCATTCGCGCGGTCGGGAAGTGCTTCTCGGTCCAGGCGATCATGTCCAGCGCGTGTTGGCGTTCGGATTTGGTCCGGCCCACCTCGTGACCGAAACCGCCGACCAGTAGCAGTTCGCCGTCGTGATCGTGGCGCGGAGCGGTTCGCAGGGAGACCGACGGGTTGTCGGCGCCGAGGTACATCTCGCGGGGGATCTCCCCGTCGACGACGAACGCCGCCGCATACGAACGCTGCGGGTGCACCCGGGCGAAGAACCCGGCGCGGTCGAGGAACGGGACGCCGGTCGCGAGGATCACGGACTCCGCGCGCAGGTCGCCGGCGTCGGTGGTGACGGTGTGCGGCGAGCCATTGCGCAGTCCCTGCACGTGGACACCCTCGTAGAGGTGGCCGCCGTGCGCGCGGAAGTCGTCGGCGAGGGCGCGCAGCACCACCATAGGGTCGATCTGCGCCTGTCCCTCCAGACGGATCGCGGTGTGGACGTCGAAGGGCAGCTCCGGACAGTCGACGTGCTCCACCGGGATGTCGTGCGCTCGGCAGGCCTCGAACTCCTTCTCCACCGTCTTCGCGCCCGAGGCAGTGGCTGCGAACGTCAGCGCCGCCCGCTCGTCGACCCGCAGTCCCCGGTGGGCGAGGTAGTGCCGCAGCCATGCCTGGCCTTCGCGATTCGCCTCGACGTAGTCGTGGACCGCGGCCTTTCCGTGACGACTCGAGATCGACGACAATCGAGTGCCCTGCAGGAGGGAGAGCTTGCCCGTCGTGTGTCCGGTGGCCGCGGCGCCGATGTGGCGTCGCTCGAGAACAGTGACCTTCTGACCGGCTCGAGCCAGCAGGAGTCCGGTGGTCAGACCGGTGATCCCACCGCCCACGACGACCTGGTCGTAGGTGTCGACGGTCCCGAACGGTGTGGTTTCGGGACGCACGTCCGGGAGCCCTGCGTGGTCGGTGTCATTCGCCGGGTCGAACCAGAGGGTTTTCATGGAGCTCGGGTTGCCTCGATCCGGCGCGATCAAACATTTCGCGGAGGGGAGCTGCGGGGTAGGGTTTTCGACTGGGAATCGAATACCCCCCGCCGGGGTTGTCGAGAGTACGACCGGCGAAAGGCGGATGACATGACTACGTCCACACATGGACTGGGGCGGGACGCGGCTGCCGCGGACCGTGCCGATCTCGTCGTGGTCGGGGCCGGCATCGCCGGTCTGACCGCCGCGCTCTGCGCCGCGGAAGGCGGACTGTCGGTCGTCGTCGTGAACAAGGGGCCGAGCTGGCGTCCGGATCGCGGCGAGCAGCCGACGTCGACGTTCTACGCCCAGGGCGGCGTCGCGGTGGTCATGCCCGAGGTCCGTCCCACCGACTCGGACGTCACCGACTCGATCGATCTGCACCTCGCCGACACCCTCGCCGCGGGTGGCGGCCTCAGCGACGCGGTCGCGTCGCGTCCGATCCTCGCCGACGGATGGTCGTCGGTGTCCGCACTGATCGAGTGGGGCGCCGACTTCGACCGCGATGCCGACGGGGAGCTGCTGCGCACTCGTGAAGGCGGCCACTCGGTGCGGCGCATCATCCACGCCGGTGGTGACGCCACCGGTGCCGCGATCCAGCGGGCCCTCCATGACGCCGTCGCGCAGCGTGCCGGTGCCGGTGCCGGTGCCGGTGCCGGTGCCGGTGCATCCATCCGCTTCCTCGACGACGCGATCGTCACCGAGGTGCGGGTGTGCGACGACCAGGTGTCCGGTGTCTCCTACCTGCGAAACGGGGGGTGGGGTGCAGTCGACGCGCCGACGGTCCTGCTCGCGACGGGTGGTGCCGGTCATCTCTACGCCGCAACGACCAATCCGGCGGGTGCCACCGGCGACGGCATCGCGCTGGCGCTCCAGGCGGGCGCGCAGGTGGCCGACCTCGAGTTCATCCAGTTCCATCCGACCATGCTCTACACACCCGGCGCCCGCGGGCGTCGGACGCTGATCAGTGAGGCGGTCCGGGGCGAGGGCGGCCGACTCGTCGATGTGTACGGACGGTCGGTGACCGACGGCGTGCACCCGATGGGCGACCTCGCGCCTCGCGACGTGGTCGCCAACGCCGTCGAGACCGCGATCGAACTGACCGGGCATCCCTGCGTCTACCTCGACATCAGTGGGGTACACGATTTCGAGCGCCGATTCCCGACGGTCAGCGCCGGAATCCGAGCGGCCGGCCTCGACCCGGCCGACCACCGCATCCCCGTCGTGCCCGGCGCGCACTATCTCTGTGGCGGAGTGGTGACCGACGACGAGGCGCGCACCGCCGTCGACGGCCTCCTCGCCGCCGGCGAGGTCGCGCGGACCGGCCTGCACGGAGCCAACCGGCTGGCGTCCAACAGCCTGCTCGAGGGGCTCGTGATGGGTCGTCGTGCTGCCGCGGTCGCCCTCGGCCGGCGTGCTCTGCGGCCGGCCACCGCGGCCGCCCCGCAGGCGCCCGGACCGATGCCGGTCCTCGACCGCGACCTGCTGCAGGACGTGATGTCGCGCCGGGTCGCGCTCCGCCGGTCCGCCGACGGACTGGCGGTCGCGGCCGAGGTGGTCGCGAACGCGCCGCGGCGTGTCCCCCGGACCGTGCGCGAGGTCGAGGATGCGGCGCTCACGCTGACCGCGTCGGCCGTCATCGCGGCGGCCACCGCCCGGACCGAGTCGCGCGGCGCGCATGTGCGCACGGACTTCCCGCAGACCGCCGAGGTCGGGGAATCCCACACGTTCCGACTCGTCGACGGCGAGATCCGCGAGACGGGGTTCGCCGGCATCGCGGTCTGACCCGATGCACGCGCAGCGATGCGTGCAAGTCGATGCGCTCGTCGGACCCGGGCGCTACATTGACGCCGATGACCCAGAGCTCACGACACCCACGCGACACCGAGCGCCGCGCCGCCGGTACCCCGGACGCTCCGCGACACGAGGCCATCGACCTCGGGCACATCACCCTCCGTGCACTGGTGTGGGGCCCGGTCGACGGACCGGTTGCGGTGTGTCTTCACGGTTTTCCCGACTCGGCGTGGACGTGGCGTCTGCTCGCCCCCGAACTCGTCGCCGCCGGCTATCGCGTCGTCGCGCCGTTCACCCGCGGATACTCGCCGTCGGACATACCGCTGGACAAGGACTTTCACGTCGCGGCCCTCGCCTACGACGCCCGGGCGATTCACCGGGCGGTCGGAGCCGGGCGGGATGCGGTGCTCATCGGGCACGACTGGGGTGCGCTGACGGTCAACGCTCTCGCACACCGCACGGACAATCCGTACTCGGCTGTGGTCGCGATGTCGGTGCCGCCGATACCCGCGATCCGGCGCGCGATCGCCGACGGTCCGGGTGCGGTCCGTCTGCTGGCGCGGCAGGCCACGATGAGCTGGTACATCGGGTTCAATCAATTGCCGTGGCTGCCGGAGCGGAGTCTGGGCTGGTTGATCCCGTTGCTGTGGCGACGCTGGCGTCTGCGGCGTGCCGGCGACCCGCGGCCCGATTACGACGGCGACATCGACCATGCGCTCGCCGCGCTGCCGACCCGCGCGCATCGATCCGCTGCCCTGGGCTACTACCGCGCGGTGCGCCGCCCACGCACCGATGCCCGCTACGCCGACCTCCGCGACGACTGGTTGGGTGAACCCCGTTGCCGCACCCTGTATCTACACGGCGCCGACGACGGGTGCATGCAGTCGAGGTTCACCGATCACGTGCGCACCGTGCTGCCCGAGGGCAGTGCCACCGCGGTCGTCGCGGGTGCCGGACACTTCCTCCACCTCGATCGCCCGGAGGAGGTGCATCGCAGGATCGTGATGTTTCTCGCCCAGACGCGCGGAGGCGGACAGGGTGGCACCGAACCGGCCTCCTTCGTAGACTGACGCCCGGGATCTTCACAGCACCGCGGGCATGGGGGACGCCGTGGCGCTTGCCGGGGGGCGCGCCGAGGTAGGCACGAGCACTCGAGAAACACTCCGAAGACCGGCGTGGCATGGCGGGATGGCGCGCAGAAGACGTGAACTTGTGCAGGTATGAAGGGGAGTCCGTATGAACGGCGAAGGCTGTTGGTCGACGGTGGTGTGCCGGCCGACCGAACGGGCGGCGCTGGGACTGTCGGGTGAGTCCGATTGGTTGCTGCAGTGCCGTCTCGCGATCGGCCACCGTGGCAACCACGCGACGGATGCGAGTACGCATCCGAGGCATGACCGCCGCCTGTGGCTGGAGTGGAACGACTTCGACGATCGCGCCCAGTCCCTCATCGAACGCAACCCCTGTCCGGTCCCGTCGCCGGAAGGTGCTGGTTGTGTCTTCTTCGTCGGTCACGGCGGACCCCACTTCTATGCGCACTCGAACGGTCACGCCCCGTCGGTGATGTCCGGCGCCGGAAACCAGCAGCGTCCGACTCCCGGACCCGAGCGCACCACGGGTTCACAGCCGCCCAACCCGCAATCGCAGCGGATGGGGTCTCACCGGTTACCCGACTCCCACCAACCGGCCCCATCCCCGACTCCGGCCGAGGCACCATCGCCAGAACCCGTGCACGGGTCCTCGCCAGCGTCGGCTCCGGGTCCGGCCTATCGGGGAGGGCGTCGTTCCACGAACGCCGAACCGCTCGTCTCCGAGGACTACCACGGTCGTCGGCACCGGTCCGGCGCACCGGATCCGGGCGGTCCCGCACGGGTGGCACAGAACACCGCGATCCCGAACCCGCCGGCACCGAACCCCGTGGCCTCGGCGCACGCCGCACCGGCACTTCCGGACATGCCGCAGATCGCACCGGCGAGGGCCGGGGAGGGCGGCGTCCCACCGCGGGCGGGAACCGCAGGCCCGAGTCCGCGGGTGGATGCCGCCGACGAACACTCGGAGTCCGAAGCCGCCCGCCGCGCTGCGATCAGCGCGGCCCTCGACGAGGTCGCCGTCGCCCTCGCGCGTCTCGCGGCAGCTCTGCGGGCCTAGTACTCGCGGTTCTCTCGGTTCGACGCGCTCACGTCGGTGCGTTCAGTGCCGCCCGAGTCGTCTGCAGCCCACCCCGCCGCCAGTACGGTAGGGGGGTACCGTTGGCGGGCGGATGCTGGTATACCTGAGTGGCATACCCCTGAGGGGTACCCGTACAACAGGAGCGACATGGACGAGCACCAGCACGGCTACATCGGCCGCAAGGACGACTATCTCAAGCGACTCCGTCGCATCGAGGGCCAGGCACGTGGGTTGCAGCGCATGGTCGAGGAGGACTCGTACTGCATCGACATCCTCACCCAGGTGTCGGCCATGACCAAGGCTCTGCAGGCGGTCAGCCTCGGTCTGCTCGAGGAGCACATGGCCCACTGCGTCGTGCACGCGGCGCAGGAGAGCGACGCTGCGGGCAAGGAGAAGGTGGACGAGGCCATGGCCGCGATCGCCCGCCTGGTGAAGTCCTGACGTCGCCCCCACGTCATCGCGCACGACATCAACCGACCACGAGGAGTACGCATGAGCACCACCAGCACCTACACCGTCACCGGCATGACCTGCGGCCACTGCGTCGCCTCGGTCCGCGAGGAGATCGCCGAGATCTCCGGGGTGACCAGCGTCGACGTGACCCTCGAAGACGGAGCCGTACGCGTCGTCGCCGACCGTGAGATCCCGCGGGAGGAGATCGCCCGAGCGGTCGCCGACGCCGGGTACTCACTGGTGTGACATGAGCATCCCCAAGGGTCCCCTGGCCTACGTCGTCGCGCTGATCGCCGCGTTCGTGATCGCCTTCGGCGTCGGCCGGGCATGGGGACCACAATCCGAACCGGTGACCCACGACGCGCCCTCGCACGGTGTCGTCGAGACGACCGGCGGCAACACCCACGGTGACATGACGAATGGGGGCGATCACTGATGTCTGCGAGTCCTGGCCTGCAACTGGTCGACCTCGACATCTCCGGCATGACCTGCGCGTCGTGCGCGAACCGCATCGAGCGGAAGCTCAACAAACTCGACGGTGTCACCGCGTCGGTGAACTACGCGACCGAACGTGCCCACGTCGAGGTTCCCACCGGGCTCGCCGCCGACGACCTCGTCGAGGTGGTTCGGGCCGCGGGCTATGACGCGTCCCCGATCCTCCCGGAACCGCCGGCCGGATCGACGGACGCGAACGTGGCGGGCACCGCGACGACCGCCGACGCGGAACTCGACGCGCTGCGTCAGCGGCTGATCGTGTCCGCGGTGCTGTCGGTCCCGGTGATTGCGCTCGCGATGATCCCGGCCTGGCAGTTCACCTACTGGCAGTGGCTGTCCCTGACGTTGGCCGCGCCGGTGGTCGTGTGGGGCGCCTATCCGTTCCACCGCGCGGCGTGGATCAATCTGCGTCACGGTGCGACGACCATGGACACCCTCGTCTCGGTCGGCACGCTCGCCGCGTTCGGCTGGTCGCTCTATGCCCTTTTCCTCGGTACGGCCGGCACGCCCGGACTCACTCACGGCTTCGACCTGCTGCCCCAACGCGCCGACGGGGCGTCGCACATCTATCTAGAGGCTGCCGCGGGCGTGACGACCTTCCTGCTGGCAGGCCGCTACTTCGAGAAGCGGGCCAAGCGTCGCGCCGGCGACGCGCTGCGTGCGCTGATGGACCTCGGCGCCAAAGACGTCGTCGTCCGACGAGGCGGCACCGAGAGTCGGATTCCGATCGGTGAGTTGGCCGTCGGCGACGAGTTCGTGGTGCGCCCGGGTGAGAGGATCGCGACCGACGGGGTCGTGGTCGAGGGCGCGTCGGCGATCGACGCGTCGATGGTGTCCGGTGAATCGGTTCCGGTCGAGGTGACCGCAGGTGACGCGGTCATCGGAGCGACGGTCAACACCAGCGGACTGCTCGTCGTCCGGGCATCTGCGGTGGGTTCCGACACCGCGCTCGCGCAGATGGCGCGCATGGTGGCCGCCGCGCAGGAGGGCAAGGCCGACGCACAGCGCCTGGCCGACCGGATCTCCTCGGTGTTCGTCCCCGCGGTGATCGCGATCTCCGTTGCCACGCTGGGTTTCTGGCTAGGTGCGGCGTCGTTGGACGACTTCGCGGGCGGCGACGTGACCTTCGCGTTCACCGCGGCGGTCGCGGTGCTCATCATCGCCTGCCCGTGTGCACTCGGGCTCGCCACCCCGACCGCCCTCATGGTCGGCACCGGTCGTGGTGCGCAACTGGGCATCCTGCTGAAGGGGCCCGAGGTGCTGGAGTCGACGCGGCGCGTCGACACCATCGTGCTGGACAAGACGGGCACCGTCACCACCGGCGACATGTCCGTGTCGACGGTGACCGCGGCCGACGGTCACGACGAGGCGCAGGTCCTCGCGTGGGCGGCCGCGGTGGAAGCCGGGTCGGAGCACCCGATCGGACTCGCCGTCGTCGAGGCCGGACGTGAGCATGTGACGGAGAAGGCCCGGGACTTCGTGTCGACGCAGGGCGCCGGAGTCTCAGGAACGGTGGGAGACAGGCGAGTACTGGTCCTCTCACCCAGCAAGGTCACCGTGCCGATGCCCGGCGAGCTCGTCGACGCGGTGGCGACCGCGGAATCGGGTGGTGCGACGGCCGTCGTCGTACTGGTCGGCGATGTGGACGCGAAAGTTGCTGCCGCTGAGATGATCCCGGTCGGAGTGATCGCGGTGTCGGATCGGATCAAGACCTCGTCGGCCGCAGCCATCGCCGAGTTCCGACGCCTGGGACTCACCCCGAAGCTGCTCACCGGCGACAACGAAGGCGCGGCGCGTGCCGTGGCCACGGAGGTCGGGATCGACGACGTCACCGCAGGGGTGAGCCCGCAGCGCAAGCTCGAGGTGATCGCCGAACTCCAGGAACGGGGCCACGTGGTCGCGATGGTCGGCGACGGCATCAACGACGCCGCCGCGCTGGCGCAGGCCGACCTCGGGCTCGCCATGGGCACCGGCACCGATGTCGCGATGGCGGCCAGCGACCTCACCGTCGTGAGTGGTGACCTCCGCGTCGTCGCCGACGCGATCCGGCTGGCGCGTCGAACCCTCGGCACGATCAAGGGAAATCTGTTCTGGGCGTTCGGGTACAACGTCGCCGCGATCCCGCTGGCCGCGGCCGGCATGCTGAACCCGATGATCGCCGGGGCAGCGATGGCGCTGTCGTCGGTGTTCGTCGTGGGCAACAGCTTGCGGTTGCGCCGGTTCCAGCCGGGCCGCTGACAACCGCCCGAAAACTGCCCCTGATAAGCACCCCGCAGAACTGCCCCCGAAAAAGACCCTCCTGGCGAGACCCGGCGACATATCGTCGTCGGGTCCGCTGCACAGGGCGTTCTTCGGGGGCGGTTATCCGTCGGGGATGGGGATCAGCTCGCGCTGGTCGTCACGCGTGCCGCGGCGTGGCGGCCGGCGCGTCGGCCGAAGTAGGAACCCTCGCCCAATTGCGTTCCGCTGCAATACCCCTTGCAGTCCTGCGCGATGTTGGTGGCGCTCGCGCCGGCCGCATACAGGCCCTTGATGACCGACCCCGACTCGTCGAGCACCTCGCCGTCGAGGGAGGTGGCCATGCCGCCCATGGTGAAGCCCGCGTACATCGCCTTGCCCAGCGACAGGTCGTAGGCGGCCCAGGGTCCCTTGTCCTGGGGTTCGAGGAACTCGGCCGCCTTGTGGAAGTCGGGGTCCTCCTTCTTCGCGGCGTTCTCGTTGTACCGGGCCATGGTCCGCTGGAGATTGCCCTCCGGAATCCCGAGGTCGCGTTCCATCTCCTCGATGGTCTCCCAGCCGTCGATGAGGGGGACCAGGTAGTTCTGCTTCTCGTTCATGTGCGTCTCGTCGACGATGAGGTAGGCCGTCGAATCCGGTTGTTCCAGAATGAATCCCGAGGTGCGTGCGTGGTAGGAGTCCTCGGTGACGAACCGCTCGCCGAACTTGTTGACGATGACGCCCATGACCATGCTGGCCGGCGGGTAGATCGGGGCGGTGATGAACGCCTTGTCCATGTACTTCAGCTCGGCACCCACCGACCGGCCCATGCGCAATCCGAGGCCGTCGTCGTAGGTGTTGCCCAGGACGAACGGCTTCTCCGCGAGATGCGGCGTGTGTTCGGCGACCATCTCGGGATTCATCACGAATCCGCCCGCGGCGATGATCACCGAGTTGGCCCGGATGACGCCCGCTTCGCCCGGCTTCTTCCACGCCACGCCTGCGACCGCGCCGTCGGAGTCGACGACGAGCTGACGTGCACCGGTCTCGTACCGGACCTCGACGCCGAGTTCGCCGAGGCGTTTGACGAGCAGGTCGATGACGAGTGAGGCGCCACCGGTCTCCCCGGGGACCGGCACCTTGTGGCCGCGCGGGGCGGGGACGGCCTGGTCCTTGAACGGCCAGACCTTCTCGTTGCCGGTGTACATCAGGCCCTCGGTGCCCGGCTGGATGACGGCCTTCTCCGGGTAGAAGCTGCGTTCGAAGGTGAAGCCGAGACCTTCGAGCCAGTTGAAGTGGTCGACGCTGTCGACGCAGTAGGCGTGGATCTTGTCGGCCTCGGGTTCGATGGACACCGCGGTCAGGTATTTCTCCATCTCCTCGGCGGAGTCCTCCTGGCCCGTCGCCTTCTGTACGGCGGTGCCGCCGCCGAGATAGAAGAAGCCGCCCGACAGCGAGGTGGTGCCACCGGGTGCCGCGGCGCGCTCGAGCAGGAGGACGCGTGCGCCGTTCGCCGCGGCCTCCGCGGCGGCACATCCGCCGGCGATGCCGAATCCGATCACGACGACGTCGACCTCGTCGGAGAATTCGGTCACCGACTCGAGGGCGACGGTCTCCGGGATCTCGGTACTGGTAGCCATGCGGTCAGATTAGCGGACAAACTAGAACCTGTTCTAGTCTTGGCTACCATTCCTGGGGGTGGCCCGGCGACGGGGCCTTTCGTGCTGGTCAGCCGAATGGCCGTCGGACGAACGGAGGGCCTTCCGGCGCGACCCGCCGCGACCGGTGCGAACTCCGGTATCAAGAAGTGTGACCTTGTTGTCGACCCGTCGTGCGCACGCCGCGGCCCCCTGGCTGGCGGGCGTCGTCGCGGTGGGTTCCGGACTGGCGGTGGGCGAGATCGCCGCGGTTCCGGTGTCGCCGGATGCGTCGCCGTACTTCGCGGTGGGATCGTCGGTGGTCGACAACTCGCCCGCGGCGGTCCGGGAATGGGCCATCGAGACCTTCGGTATCGCGGACAAGGTCGCACTGTTCGTCGGGATGGGGATCATCATCGCCGCGATCGCCGGCGCCTGCGGGTATCTCGAGCGCCGCAGGCCTCCGGCGGGTTCGGCGATCATCGCGCTCTTCGCGGCCGTCGGAGTGCTGGCGGCGGTGAACCGACCCGGCGCGACGTGGACGTATGCGCTGCCCTCGATCATCGCCGGCGTCGTGGGCATCGTCGTGCTGCGGCTGCTGCTCGCCCAGCTCGACGACGAACCGTCGCCGATCGATCCCGACGTCCACACGGAAGACGATCGCCGCCAACCGCTCTCGCGGCGGTTCGTTCTCGCCGCGGGTGGTGTTGCCGTGGCCGCCGTCGCGATCGGCGTCATCGGTCGCCGCATGCTCTCCGACGCCGCCGACACCCTGGCCGACCGCGCGCGGATCCTGCTCCCGAAGCCGGCCGTCCCGGCGCCGCCGGTTCCGGCCGGCACCGAACTGAACCTCTCGGGCGCAACGTCTTTCATCACCGGTAACGACGACTTCTACCGGATCGACACCGCTCTCCAGGTGCCTACGCTCACCACGGTCGAATGGCGGCTGCGCATACACGGAGAGGTCGACAAGGAGGTGACGCTCACCTGGGATGACCTGGTGGCGATGCCGATGACCGAACGACTGGTGACGCTCGCGTGCGTGTCCAACGACGTCGGGGGAGACCTGATCGGCAACGCGAGATGGCTCGGCGTGCCGATGCAGAGCGTCCTCGACCTCGCCGGCGTACGGCCCGGCGCCGACATGCTGCTGTCCACCAGTGTCGACGGGTGGACCTGTGGCACTCCGATCTCGACGATCACCGACGGCCGCGACGCACTGCTCGCGATCGGCATGAACGGCGGCCCGTTGCCGATCGAGCACGGTTATCCGGTCCGCCAGGTGGTCCCGGGTCTGTACGGCTACGTGTCGGCGACCAAATGGGTCGTCGACTGGGAGATCACCAGGTTCTCCGAGGCGAAGGCGTACTGGACCGACCGCGGATGGTCTGCCCTGGGACCGATCAAACTGGCCTCGCGTATCGATCGGCCCGCCAGGGGTACCTCACATCCGGCGGGCGAGGTCGTCATCGCCGGGACCGCGTGGGCGCAGCACATCGGCGTCGAGCGCGTAGAGGTCCGCATCGATGACGGTCCGTGGCAACCCGCGGAACTCGCGACCGAGTACAGCGTCGACACCTGGCGCCAGTGGAAGTTCGTATGGCAGGCGGACAAGGGGGATCACACCGTCACGTGCCGGGCGATCGACAAGCAGGGGCGCCCTCAGGTCGAGCGGTACCGGTCACCCGCCCCGGACGGCGCGACCGGTCTGGACGAGCGCAGATACACCATCGCCTGATCGTCTCACCAGCGGGTTCGGTCGCGGATACCTGCTGCATAAAGATCATGAGCAATGCTGTTGTCAAGAGGTGAGTGAGGTATCCGACTCTCCTGAGCTGACGCTGAGAGCCCGTGTTATGTTTTCCCAACCTCTATATGTGAGCCGGGTGACAGTCATCGCTGTCGAAGCCCGAGCACTTCGTGACCTGCGTCAGGTCGTCCGCACCGCCGACACATGGCGGAGCTGCACGATTTGCACGCAGGTCACGGCGTTGTAGACATGTGCGCCGAGAACAGGCGCCGAAACAAGGCGGCGCCTACCCGGCGTCGCCGCCAGACAGGGTGAGTGAAATGACAGTGGGTGTCGTGCGCGAGACAGCCCCGGGGGAGCGCCGTGTGGCGCTGGTCCCGAAGGTGGCTGCCTCGCTGGTGGGCAAAGGTGTGCCCGTCGTGGTGGAGTCGGGGGCCGGTCTCGGCGCCCTGATCCCCGACGAGGCGTACACCGAGGCCGGGGCCACGATCGGAGATCCGTATTCGGCGGATGTGGTGCTGCGCGTGTCGCCGCCGTCGGACGATGAGATCGGCAAGCTGCGCAGCGGTCAGAAACTGATCGGTTTCCTGGCTCCGCGTAATGCCGACAACAAGATCGGTGCCCTGCGTGATGCGGGTGTCGAGGCGTATGCGGTGGAGGCGATCCCGCGTATCTCCCGTGCGCAGGTGATGGACGCGTTGAGTTCGCAGGCCAACGTCGCCGGCTACAAGGCCGTGGTCGTGGCTGCCGATCAGTCGACCCGGTTCTTCCCTATGCTGACGACAGCCGCGGGCACGGTGAAGCCGGCGACGGTCCTCGTGCTCGGAGTGGGTGTGGCCGGTCTGCAGGCCCTGGCCACGGCCAAGCGTCTGGGCGGACGGACCACCGGTTACGACGTGCGGCCCGAGGTGGCCGAGCAGGTGCGGTCGGTCGGTGCGCAGTGGCTCGACCTGGGTATCGACGCCGCCGGCGAGGGCGGGTACGCCCGCGAACTCACCGAGTCCGAACGCGCCCAGCAGCAGCAGGCGCTCGAGGACGCGATCAAGGGCTTCGACGTGGTGATCACCACCGCGCTGGTGCCGGGACGCCCGGCACCGCGTCTGGTGACCGCTGCGGCGGTCGAGGGCATGAAGCCGGGCAGTGTCGTGGTGGATCTGGCCGGGGAGACCGGCGGTAACTGCGAGCTGACCGAGCCCGGTGAGACGGTCGTCAAACATGACGTGACGATCACCGCGCCGCTGAACCTTCCCGCGACCATGCCCGAGCATGCCAGCGAGCTGTACTCGAAGAACCTGCTGGCGCTGATCGAGCTGATGCTCGACGAGAACGGTGCCATCACACCGGATTTCGGTGACGAAGTGGTGGCCGCTGCGTGCGTCACCCGTGCAACCTCTGAGGGGGTGTCTGCCTGATGTACGCCGGACTTCTCGCGAATCTCGCGATCCTGGTGTTGGCCGGATTCGTTGGCTTCGCGGTCATCTCGAAGGTTCCGAACACCCTGCACACCCCGCTGATGTCGGGTACCAACGCCATTCACGGCATCGTGGTGCTCGGCGCGCTGGTGGTCCTGGGCAAGTTGCCCGCCGACGCCGGATGGGGCGTGCGCATCATCGCGTTCGTCGCGCTGGTGTTCGGCACGCTCAACGTCATCGGTGGCTTCGCGGTCACCGACCGGATGCTGGGCATGTTCAAGGGTAAGAAGGAGGCCGCCAAGTGATCGGCGCCCAGGAATCATCGGTGTCACAGTTGGTGCTCGCGGCAGGCGAGCACACGCCCAGCGAGGGCGTCTCGTATCTGGTGATGGCCCTCTACATCGTGTCGTTCTCGCTGTTCATCTACGGTCTGATGGGTCTGACCGGACCCAAGACCGCGGTGCGCGGCAACTGGATCGCCGCGACCGGTATGGGTCTGGCCGTGGCGGCGACCCTGCTCTACATCTACAACTCGGGTGCGGTCGGCGAGGACGGTCATTCGACCGTCGGGGTGCCGACGATCAACTGGATCCTGATCGTCATCGGTCTGGTTCTCGGTGTGGTGCTGGGCATTCCGCCGGCGCTGAAGACCAAGATGACGGCCATGCCGCAGCTGGTCGCGCTGTTCAACGGTGTCGGCGGCGGCACGGTGGCGCTGATCGCATGGGCGGAGTTCATCGAGACCTCCGGGTTCTCGGTCTTCCACAACACCGAACCGGCCTCGCCGCTGGTGGTCGGCTCGCTGATTGCGGCGATCATCGGTTCGATCTCGTTCTGGGGCTCGCTGGTGGCGTTCGCCAAGCTGCAGGAGATCATGCCCAAGGGTCTGGAGAAGACCTTCGTGGCGAATGCGAAGCTGTTCCAGGCGGCCAACATCGTGCTGCTGCTGGTCGCGTTGGGACTGGCGATCTACCTGGGCGTCGACGCCGCTGACGGTGGCGGGGCGAGCGTCTGGTGGATGGTCGGGCTGCTGCTCGCCGCCGGTGTGATGGGTCTGTTCGTGGTGTTCCCAATCGGTGGCGCGGACATGCCGGTGGTCATCTCGCTGCTGAATGCGATGACCGGTCTGTCGGCGGCCGCTGCGGGTATCGCGCTGGACAACACGGCACTGATCGTGGCCGGCATGATCGTCGGCGCATCGGGCTCGATCCTGACCAACCTGATGGCCAAGGCGATGAACCGGTCGATCCCGGCGATCGTGTTCGGTTCCTTCGGTGGTGGCGATGCCGCGGCTGCCGGTGGTCCCGGCGGTGAGGGCGGCACGGTCAAGGCCACCTCGGCCGCGGATGCCGCGATCCAGATGGCGTACGCGAATCAGGTCATCGTCGTGCCCGGTTACGGTCTGGCCGTCGCGCAGGCCCAGCATGCGGTCAAGGAGATGGCGAGCCTGCTCGAGGCCAAGGGGGTGGAGGTAAAGTACGCGATCCACCCGGTCGCCGGTCGTATGCCCGGTCACATGAACGTGCTGCTGGCCGAGGCCGACGTCGCATATGACGCGATGAAGGAGATGGATGACATCAACGGCGAGTTCGGCCGTACCGATGTCGCGATCGTCATCGGCGCCAACGACGTCACCAACCCCGCGGCGCGCAACGACCCGAGCAGCCCGATTCACGGCATGCCGATCCTCAACGTCGACGAGGCACGGTCGGTGATCGTGCTCAAGCGGTCGATGAGTTCGGGCTATGCCGGCATCGAGAACCCGCTGTTCTTCGCCGACGGCACCTCGATGCTCTTCGGCGACGCGAAGAAGAGCGTCGACAGCGTCATCGAGGAACTCAAGGCGCTGTAGAAGAGAACACACTCAGAAGACCCCCGGCAGTCCACGTTTGGTGAGACTGCCGGGGGTCTTTTGTGTGCCGGGCGCGTATCGAGCAGGAATCGAGAAGCGGTCGCGCGTGTCTGGCGGTTAGCGTCTGGTCAGACGACAGGGTCAGAGAGCGAACCAAAGGAGAGTCATGTCTGTCTGGCAGTGGTATCAGCGGAAGATGAATGAGCGCACCGTCACCCGGATTCGCAACAAGAGCGGGACGATGTGGGGGATGGACATGGTCATCCTGCGCACCAAGGGACGTAAGTCGGGCCGACCACGAGAGACACCGCTCAGTTGGTTCCCCTACGACGGCGACTGGCTGGTCGCCGCTTCCGGTGGTGGAAAGGGCAATCCGGACTGGTATGCGAACCTCGCGGCGCATCCCGACGCCGCCGCCGTGGAACGGCACGGCGCACAACCGGTTCCGGTCACGCCGGTGGTGCTCACCGGCCCGGAACGAGAAGCCGCGTGGAATGCGGTCGTCAGCGCGCAACCCAGGTATGCGAAGTATCAGAAGAAGGCGACCCGCGAGTACCCGGTGGTGAAGCTGGCGACCGCCGGAGAGTGCGCCGGGTGATCCATCGATGAGTTTTCCGCACAAGCGGTGTCTATCCCTGCACGACAACCAGACCGCTCGTCCACAAGGGAGAACATCATGACCACCGACACCACCACAACGCGTTCGTCCGACACCGGCCGGGGACGAAACCGGCGCCGCATCACCGGGATCGTGATCAGCGCGCTCGTCGGCGCATTCCTCGCATTCGACGTCGTGGGCAAGCTGACCCGACCGCAGTCGGTGATCGACGGCACCGAGAAGCTCGGCTTCGACTCCGACCAGGCCTGTCATTTGCCACCGTGAAGGGACCACCTGGGCTGATTGTTTGCCATAGGGATGGGACCACCTGGATTGCCAGTTATGGGACCACCGGCGCGTCGCGCTGGTGGTCCTTCATTTTGTCCGTTGACTCGGCCGTGACGATGTTCACGGAAGGGGCCGACGGCATGGGCTACCGGGAGGTTGCAGTGGAAGAGATCAGAGAAGTCCTGCGGTTGTGGTTGGGCCTTGCGGTGGGGTTACCGGCGCCGGGTCTGCGCACGATCGCCGCGCGTGCGGGTGTCGATAGGAAGACGGTGCGACGCTACATCGCGGCGGCGCAGGCGGCGGGGTTGACGCGCGATGTCGGTGCGTCGGCACTGACCGATGAGTTGCTCGGTGCGGTGGTGGCCGGGGTGCGTCCGGCGCGGCCGAAGGGTCATGGCCAGGCGTGGGAAGCGTTGGTGCCGTTCAGCGAACAGATCACGCAGTGGGTGAGGGGAGGAACGCCGGAGAATCCAGAACCGTTGACGGTGACGAAGATTCACATCCTGCTGGCCCGTCAGGGGTGTGTGGTCCCGTATCGGACGCTGGTGCGGTTCGCGACCGAGTGCTGTGGGTATCGCCGCACCACGACCACGGTGCGGGTGGCCGATGGGGATCCCGGGGTGGAGTGCCAGATCGACTTCGGCTACCTCGGGATGCTCGATGATGCGGCAACAGGTAAGCGCCGCAAAGTGTTCGCGCTGGTGTTCACCGCCGTGTACTCGCGGCACACGTTCGTGTGGCTCTCACACACCCAAACCCTGTCAACGATCCTCGAGGGCTGTTCAGCGGCGTGGGAGTTCTTCGGCGGCGTGTTCGCTGTGATCATTCCGGACAACATGAAACCTATTGTCACCCAAGCAGACACCCTCAATCCGAGGTTGTCTCGGGGCTGGTTGGACTACGGCCAGCATGCCGGGTTCGTCACCGACACCGCCCGAGTCGCCACACCAACCGACAAGCCGCGGGTAGAACGCACCATCCACTACGTGCAGAACAACTTTTGGGCCGGTGAGCGATTCTCGAGCCTGCCCGATGCCCAGGCCGCCGCGGTGGCGTGGTGCCAGAGCACCGCGGGGCTGCGGATTCACGGCACCACCGCCGCCGCGCCAGCGGTGCTGTTCGACACAGACGAGCGCGCCCACCTGTTACCGATACCGGCCGACTACGACGTACCGATCTTCAAAACTGTCAAGGTGCACAGAGACTTTCACGCCTCGGTCGGCAAAGCACTGTACTCACTGCCCGAAACCTGGATCGGCTCGACACTGGACGTTCGCCTGGACAGCGAAGCGGTGAAGTTCTATCACCGCGGCGAGTTGGTCAAGCAACACCCGCGCCAGCCCGCCGGTGGGCAGAGCACCGACCCCAACGACTACCCCGCAGACAAGGCCGCCTACGCGCTGCGCAACATCAGCAAGCTGCAGGCCACCTGCGAGCATCACGGCCCCCATATCGGGCTCTACGCGGCCCGTATCGTCGACGACCCGCGCCCGTGGTCTCGGGTGCGGGCGGTGTACACCCTGCTCGGCCTGGTGCGCACCTACGGGCCCGGACCTGTCGATGCTGCCTGTGCCACCGCCCTGGAGTTCGATGTCATCGCCGTGCCCAAGATCGCCTCGATGCTTGAGCAGGCCACCGAGAACACCACCCCGGACATGCCCGTGGCCGCCGGGTCGGAATCGTCTCGCTTTGCCCGCGACCCCTCCGAATACGCAACCAACAGAACACAGTTGACACTTGTTCCTAACCCCGACAACACCATTCAGGAGTGAACCGATGACCCGAACCACCAACAGTGTGCCCGAACCTGTCGGCGCCGACATGCTCGGCCTGCTCAAAACCCTCAAACTCGGAGCCCTCGCCGACACCCTGCCCCAACGCGCAGCCCTGGCCCGCCAACACAAAACCTCGCACCTGACGTTCCTGCAACAATTGCTCGCCGATGAAGTCTCACGGCGTGAATCCAGCTCCGCCGCCCGACGATCAGCCAAGGCAGGTCTCGACCCCAGCATGCGGATCGACAACTGGCGCGCGGCAGACGATCTACTCTACGACCGCCCCCTGCTCGAGGACCTCACCACCCTGCGGTTCATCGACGCCGGCCACTCCGCGATCCTGCTCGGCCCCGTCGGAGTCGGCAAAACACACCTAGCAAACGCGTTGGGCCACATGGCCATCGGCCGACGCAAAACAGTGCTGTTCGCGCGAGCGGACAAACTGTTCCACCGACTCAAAGCCGCCCGCCTCGACAACAGCGTCGACGCCGAACTCCGCCGCATCACCGCCGTCGACATCCTGATCATCGACGACTTCGCACTCAGAGCGCTCGACGCGACCGAAACCAACGACTTCTACGAACTCATCGTCGAACGCCACCAGCAGACCAAGACCACCATCGTCACATCCAACCGAGAACCCGCCGAATGGCTCACCATGACCGCCGACGCGCTACTGGCCCAATCGGCCATCGACCGACTCACCTTGAATCACCCCAGGTTTGATGCCGCTTCCTTCTGAGTCAGGAAGGATGGGCACATGCCTAAGAAAATCGATCCGGAGGTCCGTTCGAGGGCCTTGCGGTTGCTGGAGGCCCACGGCGGCGAGTACACGTCGTTGACTGCCGCGGCCGAAGCGATCGCCAAGCAGGTCGGTGTCGGCGGGGAGACGGTACGTCGATGGGCCGTACAAGCCCAGATCGATGCCGGCGCCCGCTCCGGGACCACTACGAAGGAGTCCGCCGAGATCAAGCGCCTCAAGGCCGAGAACAAGCAGTTACGAGAAGACGTTGCCATTCTGAAAGCAGCGACAACTTTCTTCGCGGGGGAACTCGACCCCCGCAACCGATGATCGTGGCGTTCATAGATCAGATGCGCGCCAACGGGTTTGCGGTCGAGTCGATCTGCCGGGTCCTGCGTGGGCAGGGCTGCCAGATTGCCGCACGAACCTACCGGGCATGGCGATCACGCACGCCTGCCGCACGGACGGTCTCTGATGCCCACGTCGTCGATGCGGTGCGCACTGTCGTCTGGCGCACCGGTGACGACGGCCGGCGGAAGATGACTCCCGAGGGCCTCTACGGGCGGGTGAAGATGCGCGCCCATCTGCATCGCACAACTCTGCCTGGGGTGTCCTATGGTGCCGTTGATCGAGCGATGAAAGTGTTAGGCCACCAAGGAATTCGACGGTCGAAGGGAGTCCGAACGACCGTCAGATCCGCTGATGGTGTCCGCGCGGAGGATCTGTTGAACCGACAGTTCAGTGCTGCCGAACCGAACCGGGTTTGGGTGACCGATTTCACCTACTGCCGGACCTGGGCTGGGTGGGTGTATGTGGTGTTCATCATCGACGTGTTCTCCCGTCGAATCGTGGCATGGCATGCCTCGACATCGAAGTCGGTGGAGTTGGTGACAGTCCCGCTTCGGATGGCACTGTGGCAGCGCAATCGGGAAGGGCATCCGGTGAAAGCTGCTGAGCTTATTCATCATTCGGATGCCGGAAGTCAGTACACATCGGTTACACTGACTGAGCGTCTGCGACTCGAAGACATCGCAGCGTCGATCGGATCGGTCGGGGACGCCTACGACAACGCGCTGGCCGAGTCGGTGAACGGCTTGTACAAGACCGAGTGCATCCGGACCACGATCTTCCACTCCGGCCCGTACCGGACGATCTCCGACGTCGAGTTCGCGACCGCTGGTTGGGTCGACTGGTACAACAACAGCAGGTTGCACTCGAGTATTGGCCAGATTCCCCCGACCGAGTTCGAAACGCTCCACTACGCTGGCCTCGGCCCCGAGGACCAGCCCACATTGGAGGCGGCACAAAACCTGGGGTGATTCACCTCACGCGCGCACACCCTCGTCATCGAAGGCCCCTCCTACCGCCAACGACACCGACCCGGACTTGACCGACCCAACCCCGCAGAGCATCCTCAATAACGCGCCAAGGTGGTCCCATCCTCGTGGCAATCCAGGCGGTCCCATAGCAGTGGCAAATGACAAGGCCATCGTCATGGGCATCGTGTTGCTCATCTGCCTTGTCGTGTACGCGATCCCGCGGACCGCCGTGTTGGGCGCGCTCGGCATCACCGCCTACCTCGGCGGCGCGGTCACCGCGAACATGCGGATCGAGGAACCGCTCTTCAGCACGGTGTTGTTCGCGGTCTACCTCGGCGTCCTGATGTGGATCGGACTGGTCCTGCGTCGCCCGGAACTGCTGAAGGTCGCCGGCCTGCGCCGCTGATCGCCGACCCCGGCGCGCTCCTGGCCGGCCCCGCACCCGTTATCGATCTGGAATCGGACGGGTGCGGGGCCGTTGCGCACCTCTCGTACTGTTACGCGAGTGACTGGTGTTACCAGAGTGAAGCGCTTTCGGCTGGCGGCTGCCGCCACCATCGCGGTTGCCGCGCTCGGTGGTGTGGCCGTCGGGTCGCTCCCCGCCGACGGCGCGAGTGTGGTGACGGTGGCGGATGCCGTCGACCCGGCCGGGTTGTACAACGACGCGCAGTCGAAGTTCGCCAACGGGGACGTGGCCGGCGGTCTCGCGGCCCTGCAGCAGGCGCTGACGATTGCGCCCGCAGACACCGATGCGCTTGCACTGCAGTCGATCTGGTCCGACCAGATCGACGATGCCTCGGTCAGCGACGCCGCCCTGAGTCGCTTGCGTGTGCTGAATCCACTCCTGGCCACCACGGCACGCAACGTGATCTCCGGCGTCGCCACGGCTGCGCGGATCGTGCCGGACACCACGCCCAAGCCGGTTGCCGGGCGGGTTGCGATCGTCGTTCTCGGATTCGGCCTGAACGCCAACGGAAAAATGGCCCCGGAGTTGGTGAATCGGGTGTCGGCGGGTAAATCGCAGGCCGAGATCACCACGGCTGCACCGATCGTCGTGACCGGCGGGGTGCCCAAGAACGGCATCACCGAGGCCGCCGCGATGAAGACCTGGCTGATCGACAACGGCGTCGCCGCCACGCGCATCCTGACCGAGGACAAGTCGGGATCGACCGTCGCCAACGCGCAGAACACGTCGGAGATCCTGCGTGCGAAAGGCATTCGCGACATCGTCCTGGTCACCTCGCCCAACCACATCCGTCGCGGTGCCGCGGACTTCGGGGCGACCGGACTGCGGGTCGTCGGAACCCTCACCACCGCCACCGATCTCAGCAAGTACCTCACTCCGCTGACCAAGGATCAGACGCGGGGTATCCGGCTCGAAGCCACCCGGACCGCGCGAATCCCCACGACCCACCAACCCGGAGCGCTCCCGCAGAACCTCCCCGATCCCGGCCCAGGTCTGCTCGCCGACATCGGTGGCCAGGTCCTCAAGCAGTTGCTCGACGCGGGGTCGTCGGCCATCGGTTCGGGGGCCGAGGGCTGAGGTCGGTCAGAACATGACCGATCGGTAGTGGGTGACGAGTCGGCCCTTGTCATAGATGTGGAAGGCGATACCGGGCGGCTGGCCGCGATTGACGACCTCGTTGCCCTCGAACGGGAGGTTCAGCGTCGACGCGACGCCCGGAGCGACGCACAGTGGGCGGTCGGCGAATCGGGTCACCGCGGGCGTGTGTGCGTGGCCGCACAGGAACGCGACGATGTTCGGGTGGCGTTCGACGAGGGGGACCAGACGCTCCTCACTGGTCTGCCGGATCGAATCCATGAACGGCATGTGCAGCTCGACGGGCGGGTGATGGAAGGCGATGAAGACGGGCGTCTGCGGGTCCTCCGCCTCGAGTCGAGCGGACATCCAGGTGAGGGTCTGGTCGTCGATGTAGCCGTCGTTGCGTCCGGGGATCGAGCTGTCGCACATCAGGAACAACACGTCGCCGACGCGTCGGGCGTGGTTGATCGGTCCGGAGGTCTCGGCGCCGAGCAGTGTGGCACTGAACGGTTGGCGGACGTCGTGGTTGCCGGCGGTGATGAGCATCGGCAGGGGACTCTGGAGAACGCCGAAGGCCTCTCGGTACTCGCTCGGCGTACCTTCGTCGGCGATGTCACCGGTGACCAGCAGGGCGTCGATTCCGGCTGCCCGTGCGTTGATGTAGCTCAGCGTCGACTGGATGCGGCTTCGGTTGAACCGCGTCCCGTTGAAATGAAGGTCGCTGATGTGGGCGACAACGAACACGAAGAGCTCCTGTCACGGTCACTGACTCCCACGAGGCTAGTCCTAGGCCCGGCTGCGACGCGCACCACGGTGGCGCCACGAGTCGAAACACACTCTGCTCGCGTTGGTGTGGCTCATTCGTCTGACCGGCCGGTAGGTCTGATGGCGCACTGGTCCCGGCCGGCGCTCAGGTGGTGAGGGTTCGCCGGAACAGCGCCTCCAGCTCGGTGAAATGGTGTTCGCAGGCCTCGTGGTGGTACGCGGGGATGTCGGACATCGTGTACCCGTGTTCGGCCCCCGGGTAGACGGTCGCCGAATGGGTGACCCCACTCGAGATGAGTGCGTGCTCGAATCGGGCGATGGCGGTGCGGGGCAGCGAGCGATCCTTGTCGGCGTGGATGGCCAGCACGAACGCGTCGATGTCGAGGAGATGGAGGTGAGGGCTGTCGGGGTCCTCGGTCACGAGCTTGCCGGTGTGGAAGATCCCGACGGCGGCGACCTCGGCGGGACGCGCGGCCGCCAGGTTCAGCGCCAGCCGGCCGCCCATGCAGTAGCCGGTGACGCCGATCGGGCCGGACGAGACACCGGGCACCGAGCGCAGGGCGTCGAGGTAGGAGACGAGGTCGGCGCGGGCGACGTCGAATGTGAGAGTCGACGCGCGGGGCATCGCCGCCCGGAAGAATGCGCCGAGAGCCCCGGGTAGCAGCGGATCGTCGGCCGGGGCCCACTCGTCGGCGGTGCCGTACCGGTAGAAGAGATGCGGCACCGCGACGACGTGACCCCACGACGCGATGCGGTCGGCCATCGCGCGGGTGCGCGGGCGGAGTCCGATCACATCGGTGATGAACAGGACGCCGGGGAGCGGCGACTCGTCCGCGGCTGCCGGCCGGGTCACGTACATCTCGGTGTCGCCGTAGGCTGCGGGGACCGTGATCGTCTCGCCGTGGACGTCGGGTGTCATGGGTGACTCCTCCTGGTGGGCTGCGGCATTCAGGTCGTTCCCGCGAAACCGTCAGAGTCCGGCGGGCGGCGCCGCGGCCGCTTCCCGGGTTCGGTGCCGCGGCAGGAAGATCGCGGGCAGGAAGATCACCGCCGTGAGTGCGAACGCGACCCAGAAGGCGTAGCCGAAGGCGTCGGCGAGGATCGGACCGACGACGGGCATGGCTTCCGGTGGGACAGAACCTATCTGGTCGCTACCGCCACCCGGCGCGGACAGGCCTCGGGAGGACAGCTCGTGCGTGAGTCGTTGCGTCAGGGCGGTGACCAGCAGGGCACTGCCCAACGACGCCCCGACCTGCTGAATCGCGGAGAGGGTGGGGGCCGCGCGCGTCACGACCTCCTTGCTCAGATCGCTGTAAGCGGCCGAGATCGTCGGCACCATCACCGAACCCAGGCCCATACCGCGCACGAACAGGGCGATGCTCAACCACAGATAGGAACTGTCGGCACCCACGTGGGTGAACGGGTACGTGCCGACCATCGCCAGCACGACGCCGACCGGCACGACGTACCCGGCGCCGATCCGGTCGGTGATCCGTCCGCCGATCACCATTGCCACGATCGCGCCGAGTCCCTGCGGCGCGAGCAGCAGGCCGGCATCAAGTGCGCCCTCACCACGCACGGTCTGGTAGTAGAGCGGAAGGAGGAGCATGCCGCCGAAGAGCCCGATCGCGACGAGGAACACCGTGACCGTGCCCGCGGCGAACACCCTGTTGGTGAGGAGCCGGACGTCGACGATCGAGTCGGCGCCCTTGCGCAGGCTGTGCCACGTGTAGAGGCTCAGACCCACGACACCGCCGATGAGCCACCCCAGTACATCCGCATCGCCGAAACCACCATGGGAGCTCGCACGGGACAGCCCGTAGAGCAGGCAGACCAGGCTGCCGGAGAGTACGGCGAGACCGAGGAGGTCGAGGCGGTCACGGTCCGGTGCTTTGTCTCCGTGCGGCAGTTTCCACGCCGCGAGGACCACTGCGACGATGCCGACCGGCACGTTGACCAGGAAGATCCAGTGCCAGCTCGTGTATTCGACGAGCAGACCGCCGATCACCGGTCCGAGGACGGGTCCGAGCAGCATGGGGACGCCGAGGATGGCCATCGCGCGGCCGAGCCGGTCCGGGCCCGCGGCGCGGGTGATGATGGCCTGTCCGGCCGGCAGCAGCATGCCGCCCCCGAGTCCCTGCAGGATGCGGAACACGATGAGGCTCTCGATCGACCAGGCCGCCGCACAGAGCGCGGATCCCGCGACGAACAGCGTCACCGCGGTTATCCAGGTCGGTTTCGGCCCGAAGCGATCCATCGCCCAGCCGGTCAGGGGGATGACCAGGGCCACTGCGAGCAGGTAACCCGTGACCACCCACTGGGTCGTCGACAGCGAGGCGTCGAGTTCGGAGCTCAGCGAGTCCAGGGCGACGTTGACGATGGTGGTGTCGAGAACCACCATGATCATCCCCGACACGATCACGAGACCGGTCACGACCACAGAGCGGTCGAGCTTGTTCGTCGGTGGGTCGGCGGAATATGTCATCAGAGGTCCCCGGGTAGTTTGTCCCGGCGTATACCGCGCCAACTCGGGTGGCGCAGATGGCCGGCGGTGGTCCAGTCCATGAAGCGCACCTCGCCGACGATCTTGGGCAGAACCCAGACCGCGCTCGACGCGATGGGACGGTCGAGTTTCTCGAGAAACGGGGACCGCGAGATCTTCAGCGGTTCGAGTTCCTCGGCGAGAGAGCGCAACTGCGCGTCGGTGAATCCGGTTCCGACGCGGCCCACGTAGCGCAGTCCGGTCTCCTCGGGCAGGCCGAGCAGAAGCGATCCGATGGTGTGCGACCGGTTGCCGCGCCCGGGACGATATCCGCCGACCACCACCTCGATGTCGCTCCAGTTCTTGTGCTTGAGCCACTTGGTGGAGCGTCGGCCCTGTTGATAGACCGAGTCACGGCGTTTGGCGACAACGCCTTCCAGGTTGTGTTCGCGGCTGTACTCGATCGCCGCACTCGCGGGCGTCGGGAGCAGCGGCGGCACATCGATGTACGTCGAGCGACGAAAGGCCGGCGCGAGTTCCTCGAGGATCTCGCGCCGTACGGACCACGGTTTGCGTAGCAACGACGTCCCGTTCAGATACAGGATGTCGAACAGGTGCAGCTTGAGTGTGTACGGCTCCTCGGTGTGCCTACGTGAGGTGAACAGCGTGAAGTTGGTTCGGCCGGTGGAGTCGATGGCCACCGCCTCGCCGTCGAGCACCACATCCATGAGCCCGAGATCGTCGGTGATGCTTGCGAATTCGGGGAAATCGTTCGTCATGTCGATCCCCGAGCGGGACGTCAGCCGGAACTCGCCGCCGATCGAGCGCACCAGGAGTCGATAACCGTCCCATTTGCCCTCGAACGCCCAGTCGCGCCCGTTGAGCTTGTCGATCGGCTCGTCGGTGGCGAGCATCGGTCTCGGATCGGTGAGACTGTCGGGAACGATGGGGCGCGGCTCGTCGGTCATCAGGTGGGCGAGCCAGTTCTTGTCACCGGTGCGGATCAGTGCGTACCGGCCCTGGAGCCGCTCGCCGTGCAGGCGGACGATGACCTCTTTGTCCCGCCACTTCTCCAGCTCGAAAGTGCCCTTTTCCCAGATCGATACGTGTCCACCACCGTATTCTCCGGCCGGGATGTCGCCCTCGAAGTCGGCATAGTCCATCGGATGGTCCTCGGTCTGGACCGCGAGTCGGTTCTGGTCCGGATCGGTGGGGAGGTTCTTCGGTACCGCCCACGAGACCAGCACGCCGTCGTGTTCGAGACGGAAGTCGTAGTGGAGTCGCCGTGCGTGGTGCTCCTGGATGACGAAGATCGGTGCGCGGGGCGCGGATTCCGGATGATCCTCGTCCACCTCGTCCTCCGATTCCCGGAGGCGTTGCCGATGGTTCTCGTCGCCGAAGGGTTCCGGCGTCTTCGACTCGTCGCGTTTACGACGGTACTCACGCAGATTGATGATCTGACCCGACCGCGTCTCCTCCGCGTGGTCGTCGCCGGCGCCGTCCTGGTCGTCGGAGGTGATGTTCTCCCGCAACGTGTCCGGGTCGGCGAGATCGTCACCGGTGTCGGAGGAACCGACGACGTCGTCCGAGGTGGTGGCCGGATCGTCGTCGTACGGAGCGTCGAGACCCGCCAGGAGATCGCCGACGTCGGCCACCCGGTCGAGGACCTCGGTGTAGAGCAACTGGGCGATCGTGGGGTCCTCGATCTCATCCCAGGTACGGGGCGCGGCGACCCACGGTTGTTCGCGTCCGCGCAGCGAATACGGCGACAGGGTGGTCTTCGAGGCGTTGTTCTGGCTCCAGTCGATGAAGACCTTGTCGTCGCGGATCTTCTTCGACATGTTGGCGGTGATGAAATCACTGTGCTGCCGGGCGAACTCGTCGGCCACCTCACGGGCGACCTTCCGGGCGGCTTCCGAGCTCACCGGTTTGGGCAGCCGGGCGTAGATGTGAATACCCTTGCCGCCGCTGGTCACCGGGTACGTGGTGGTGCCGCCCAGCCAGTTCCGGATCTCCACCGCCACGGCCGCGGTCTCGTGCAGGGGGACACGCGGACCGGGGTCGAGGTCGAAGACGATCCGGTTGGCCATGCGTTCGCCGTCGGGGCCGATCGGCAGCCGCCACTGCGGGACGTGGATCTCGAGCGCAGCCATCTGGGCCAGCCAGACGAGCGTGGCGCGATCCTCGGCGAGCGCGTATTCGATGACCCGCTCGCTGTGCTGGATGCCATGGCGGCGAACCCAGTCGGGCGCGCTGTCGGGCAGATCCTTCTCGAAGAACGGCGTCGACTCGACACCGTTGGGCCAGCGTTTGCGGGTGACGATGCGGTTCCGCAGGTGCGGCAGCATCACCTCGGCGATGCGCGAGTAGTAGTCGATGACGTCGTATTTGCGTGTCCCGGTCGCCGGATAGAGCACCTTGGAGAGATTGGTGATCGAGATCCGGCGGCCGTCGACCTCCAGGATCTCTCCGCCTGCCATCACCCCATTGTCCACACCGCAGAGCCGAAGGCTCGTCGATCGGCGCGGGTGTCTCCACGGAGGCGTTTGCGTCTGGTTGCCGACGTCGCACACGAACTCCTGGCACAATGGCCGACATGCGCTCGATCTGGAAGGGCGATCTCAGCTTTGGCCTGGTGAATGTACCGGTCAAGGTCTATTCCGCGACGGAGAGTCACGACCGCAAGTCCTACCAGGTCGACTCCTCCGACGGCACCCGCATCCGATACCGGCGCGTGCGCGAGGGAACCGACACCGAGGTCGACTACTCCGACATCGCCAACGCCTACGAATCGGAATCGGGCGAGACGGTGATCCTGACCAAGGACGACCTGTCGACGCTGCCGGTGCAGAAGAGCCCGGAGATCTCGATCCTCGAGTTCGTGCCGGTCGAACAGGTCGATCCGATCTACTTCGACAAGCCCTATTACCTGGAGCCGTCGTCGAAGTCGCCCAAGGCCTACGTGCTGTTGGCCAAGGCGCTCGAGGAAACCGACCGCCTGGCGATCGCGACGTTCACCCTGCGGAACCGCACGCGGGTCGCGGCGCTGCGCGTCGTCGACGGCGTCATGACCCTGCAGACACTCCTGTGGCCGGATGAAGTTCGCAAACCCGACTTCGGTTTTCTCGACGAGGACACCGAGATCCGCGACCAGGAACTGAAGATGGCGGCGTCGCTGATCGAGTCGATGGCCTCCGACTACGATCCGTCCGAGTTCGAGGACACCTATCAGAACGAGCTGGCCAAACTCATCGAGGCGAAAGCCGAGGGCAGCGAGGCGTTCCCCGAGTCGGAGGAGGAGAAGCCCGGCGAGGAGGATTCCGAGGTCGCCGATCTGCTTGCCGCTCTGCGTGCCTCGGTGAAGGACCGCGGGGCTTCCGACGAGGACGAGGCCGAGAAGAAGGACACGGCCGCGAAGAAGGCTGCCAAGAAGGCACCCGCCAAGAAGGCCGCGGCGAAGAAGGCTCCCGCCAAGAAGGCGGCCTCGAAGAGCAGCTCTGGATCGTCGGGCTCCAAGAGCACGGCGAAGAAGGCGCCCGCCAAGAAGGCCTCCCGCCGGGCGAGCTGATCGCGCTCTCCGGCGGAAATTCGCTGGCCTGAGAACGTCGGCGTCCGGCAAGCTCGAGGGGTGAGCACCGACGACGACACCCGTCTGCCGCGCGCCTTGAAGCCCCTGGCGCGACGGCAGTACCGGCTGCTGGCGTCGGGTTTGATCCTGGCGATGTTCGGTGACGGGATCTGGACGATCGCGGTGATCTGGCAGGTCATCGCCCTCGGTGACGGACCGGGACAGGTGTCGCTGGCGACCGGGATAGCAGCGGTCGGGATGCTCGTCTCGACCCTCGCCGGCGGTGTGCTGGCCGACCGGATCTCGCAGCGCCACATCATGATCGGCCTCGAGGTCACCAAGATGGTGGCGTTCGGCGCCGTGGGTGTGGCGTCCGTGGCCGGCGTTCTCGATCTCTGGATGGTCGTGGTGGCATCGCTGCTCGCGGGCGCCACGATGGGCATGTACTACCCGGCATACTCGGCGCTGCTGCCCGGTGTGGTCTCGTCGTCGGAACTGCAGGCGGCGAACGGTATCGAGGGTTTCTTCCGCCCGGTGGTTTTCCAGGCGGTCGGCCCGACGGTGGCCGGGGCCGTCATCGGGGCCACCGCGCCGGGGCAGGCGGTCGTGCTGGCCGCGATCGCGTCCATCGCGTCGGGGTTCTGTTATCTGGTGATGGCTCCGGTGACGTCGCGACGACTGGGCGAACCGGCGAGTTCCGAGTCGGAGATCGTGCGCACCGGCGCAGGCGTTGGCGGTGTGGTCGTCGACCTCGTCGAGGGCTTCGTGTACATGATCCGCACGCCGTGGCTGTGGGGGACGCTGTTCTTCGCCTGTGTCCTGGTGCTGGCGACCCTGGGTCCGATCGAGGTGCTCGTGCCCTTTGCCCTGCGTGAGCGCGTCGAGGGTGGCGCTTCGCAGCATGCGTGGGTGCTGGCCGGGTTCGGTATCGGGGCGGCTGTCACGTCGTTGGTGTTCGCGTCGCTGCCGATGCCCCGGCGGTATCTGACGGTCATGTTCGGGGTGTGGTCGTTCTCGAGCGTGCCGCTCGTCCTGATGGGGGTCGCCGATTCGACCTGGCTGTTCGTCGCGGCCGGCTTCGGTATGGGAGTCCTGTTCGACGGCCCGATGGTGTTGTGGGGGACGCTGCTTCAGCGTCGTGCCCCGCCGGCACTGCTCGGCCGAATAGCAAGTCTCGACTTCTTCGTGTCGGTCGCGCTGATGCCGGTGTCGATGGCGATCGCCGCTCCGGTCTCGTCGGCGATCGGGTTGACCGCGACGTTCGTCCTGGCCGGTCTCCTGCCGGTGCCGATCGCGTGGGCGTTCTACTTCGCGGCCCGCATGTGGCGCGACGAGATCGAGCACCCGCTCGTCGACGAGACGCCGCCGAAGCTGGTGCCGGTCAACGACTGACCAGTCCGCCGACGTCGCGGGTCACCGCAGCACCTCCGCGGCGCCTGCGACCACCAGGTCCGTGAGATGGTGTAGCAGAGGGGAACTGAGTTTCCAGTACTGCCAGTAGAGCGGGACGTCGAGGTGATGGTCGGCGATCAGGCGCACCCGGCCGTCGTCGAGTGCGTCGCGGATCTGGACGACGGGGACTGCGCCCCAACCGATTCCGAGGGTCACCGCGCGGTGGTACTCGGTCGACGCCGGGATGTAGGCCGCCGGCGGGTCGACGGCGCGGCCGGCCAGCGCCGCGACCATGTTCAGCTGGATGTGGTCGTTGCGGTCGAACTGGACCATCGGGGCTCTGGACAACGCCTCGGCGTCGAGACCGTCCGGCAGCCAGGTCTCGATGAATTCTGGTGTCGCAACGGGCAGATACCGCATGCTGCCGAGCGGGTGGAGGGTGCAGCCGCGAATGGCGAGAGGGTCCGACGTCACCGCGGCGAGTACGTCACCCGACTTCAGCAGAGCGCCGCTGCGCGTCTCGTCGTCGCGGAACACCTCAACCGCCACCGCGTGCTGCCGGTGGAACCGGGCAAGAACCGGAAGCAGCCAGGTCGCCAGCGAGTCCGCATTCGTCGCGATGGGGAGGTGAACCCGGGGCCGTGCGGTGATCGGGGCATCGTCGTGGTCGGGTTCGCCGACGAACTCGGCGCGCGTCTCGGCGAGCAACAGTTCCCACTGCCTGGCCAACCGGACCAGCACCTCGCCGTCGGGGGTCGCCGACGCCGGTTTGGTCCGGCGCAGCACCACCCGGCCGACCGTGGATTCCAGCGTCTTGATCCGCTGACTGACCGCCGAGGGCGTGATGTGCAGCGACGACGCCGCCGCGTCGAAGGTCCCTTCACGCAGGACTGCGGCCAGCGTGCGCAGACCTTCCTGGCTGATGTCCATGCGACCACGCTAGATGAAGATCAGCTGATGATTCTTTAGAAACATTCGCTGTTCTGATCCGGTCGACGGTCCTAGCGTTCCTTTCGTGTCCACCTACCTGCTTCCCGCGATCGCCGGGCTGCTCACCGGCGCGGGCCTGATCGTGGCGATCGGTCCGCAGAACGTCTTCGTCCTCCGGCAGGGCGTCGCACGTCGGCACACGGGTGCGATCGTGGCCGTGTGCGCGATCTCCGACGTCGCGCTGATCGTCGCGGGCGTGGCCGGTCTCGGCGCGATCGTCGCCGCCCACCCGCAGTTCGTCGCCGTCGCCAAGATCGTCGGCGGTCTCTATGTGCTCGTGCTCGGACTGCTCGCCGCGAAACGCTGCCTCCGCAGCAACGAGGCCATCTCCGCCAACGCCGAAGAGGCCGAATCGGCCGGCCGGTGGGTCGCCGTCGGCACCGCGCTGGCGCTCACGTGGCTCAATCCACACGTCTACCTCGACACCGTCCTGACCATGGGTGCGATCGCCAACGGTCACGGAAACGGCAAGTGGGCCTTCGCCATCGGCGCGTGTCTGGCCAGCATCCTGTGGTTCACCGCGCTCGGGGGAGGGGCCCGGCGCCTGTCGCGCTTCTTCGCCAGCCCGCGCGCGTGGAAGATCCTCGACGCCGTCGTGGCGGTCATCATGATCGGGATGGCGATCGCGCTCTTCGCGTCGGTGTGACCTCGCTGTGACATCGGTGCCGGTGATTGGGCATCCGCAACATGCCTAGTCGAGACCTTTGTCCGGTACACCGGAGAGGGTGACCCTCAGTTCCTCCGCCCCGCCGGCGACTCGCGTGCCGGGGCCGCGGTCGTTCGATGTGCGTGCGGTGGTGTCCGACACGCGGGCCATCCTCGCCCGCGGCGACCTCGCGGCCGCCGCGGCGGCACTGACCTACTACGCCGCGATCGCCGTGGTGCCCTGGGTGTTGCTGGCCATCTGGTCGACGACGTGGATTCGCGGGGCGTCGTCGGCGGAGAGCACATGGCTGGGTCTCGACGTGCTCATCCCACCCGACATGGGCGGTCGCGCGGTCTTCGACGAGGCGGTCGTGATCGGCACCGGACTGTCCGTGCTGAGCGCCCTCGTACTCCTCTTCCCGGCATCGTTCTACGGAGAAGGCCTACGCCGGGCCTGCCTGACCTTCTATCCGAAACGGGATCGCTTCACGGGTTGGCGGTCCCGGTTGTCGGTCCTCGCGCTGTTCGCCCTGGTCCCGACGCTGGCGCACATCGCGGTCACGGTCGGCGGGTCGATCACGGGACTGGCGCCCGACGGCGGCGGCTCCGGAGGTTTCTGGGACCTCGCGACCCGCGTGGTCGTCGGATTCGTCACCGTCTGGCTGAGCCTCGCGGTGGCATTGACGTGGGTGTACTGGAAAGTGACCCCAGGCCGTCCGAGCCTGGCGATCGCCGGGGTCACCGCGCTCGTCACGGCGTCGTTCATCGCCGGATTCGCGCAGGGATTCCTGCTGTTCCTGTCCCTGCCGATCGATGTCGGTATCCCCTACGGCGGCCTGCGCGTCATCGGCGGAGTGGTGGCGGTCGGACTCTGGCTCTACGTCCTGCACGTGCTCGTGATCGTCGGATGGGCTCTCGGGCACGCCCTCGACGGCGCCCGGGTCGACGACCGTGTCGGCTGAACCGCGTCGCCTCGCCGGTGACCGACGACTCGCACGCCGGTCTCAACGGGACACCGTGCTCGACGCGTGGTCGGAGCTGCACGGCGGAATCGATCCCCGTGAATCCTTCTGGGTCGAACGGTGGGTCCTCCTCAGCAACGCGTGTGCGCGGCCGCTCGCGCGCCTCGGCATCTCCCCGAACGCGATCACCGTCTGCGGGGCCCTGGCCACCGCGATCGCTTTCGCGGTGACCTTCGCCGGACACGGATGGTTCGCAGTGGCCGCCGTCGTCATCCTCCTCGCCGCGGTCCTCGACGGCGTGGACGGCGCCATCGCCGCCCAGACCGGTTCGGCGACCCAATGGGGCCGGGTTCTCGACACCATGGCCGATCGCTGGTCGGACATCTTCCTCGCGGGAATCGTGGTGATGGCCGGTGCGCCGCCGTGGATGGGGGTGGTGATCGCGGTGCTGACCCTGTTCCTCGAGGGGACCCGGGCGACGGCCCAGGCGGCCGGGATGGCGGGCCCGGGCAGGGTCACGGTCTGGGAGCGGCCGTCGCGCGTCATCCTCGCCTTCATCGCGATGGTCGCGGCCACCGTCGTGTGGCAGATCGGTCTGTCCGACAGCGATGCCGACGCGCTGGCGGCGACCATCGCCGCGACCGGTGCGATCCTGGCGATGATCGGCCTTCTCCAGCTGTTCGTCGCCGTGTTCCGGCAGACCCGCGGGCGTCCGCCCGAGTCAGACTCGTCGCTGCCGTAGGGCGGAGAGCGCGAGCAGGACCGCGCCGGCGGCGATCCAGCCGAGCAGGATCCACATCGGACCGGCGGTCGAGGCGTCCGGGAAGTAGGCGACCGACCGGGTGAGGGTGCCGCCCGCTCCAGTCGGCAGCCACTGGCCGAGCGTTCCCCACGGCGCGGGGAGCAGGTATGGCGAGGATGCGAGCCCGGAGAGCGGGTTGGAGATCAGCATCATCAGGATCGCCGCGACACCGACGCCGGGTGTCCCGAGGAGTGCGCCGGCACCGGCGGTGAACCAGGAGATGGCGCCGATCAGAAGCGCCAGCGCCATGGCGACCGGCACCACGCGTCCGTCGATCACGCCCAGCCACGACCAGACCGCCGCGAAACCGAGTCCGGCGACCAGTGGGCCGATCAGGACGACGGTGGCCTGCATCCACACCTGCCCGGCGAGAGCGATCGCGGCCGATGCGCCGAGTGCGATACCCGCGATGAGCAGCGGGAGCAGACCGGCCGCGAATCCGGTGCCGCGTGCATCGGTCGACGGCGGTGCGACCACCGATTCGGTGGTGACCGGCAACGACTGCGCGGTGGCGATGCCCGTCCCGACCCCGGCCACGATCTGCGCCAGCGCCGGCGATCCCGCCTCGGCCGTCAGGACGGTGACGCCCTGCGGGCCGACGGTCACGGCACCGACGATGTCGCGGGTCTCGATCGCACTCCGGGCGGCGGCGGCGTCGGCGAACTGCTCGACGACGAAGGCGTCGTCTCCGGCCCGGTCGGCCAGAGCGGACTCGATGGCCTGTGCGGCGCGTGCCGGCGCGACCACGCCGAGCGGGACGTCGTGCGGCTCGGGGTCCACCGCGAGGGAGACGAACATGGCGGCGATCGTGCTGACCACGATCGGGATGGCGAGGACGAGCACGGCGACAAGTCGCCAGGACGGTCCGTGAGGCGCGGGCTTCGGCCCCTTCTCGGTGAGGGGCAGTTGATCTGACGGATCGATGTACGTGGTCATCGCGACCTCCCAAAAAGAACGAACTCTCGTTTTAAGAATTATGCACCGCGGGTTGAGGATCAATCAAGAACGAAGATTCGTTTTATACTCGTCGAATGCCGAAGATCAGCGAGGAACGCAAGCTCGAGCGGAGCCGGCAGATCCTCGACGCCGCGCGCAGCTGCTTCGCCGAGAAGGGTTTCCATCGCGCGTCGATGTCCGACGTCATCCGGGAGTCGGGCCTGAGCGCCGGGGCGGTCTACTCGTACTACTCGTCGAAGGAGCAACTGATCGCCGCGGTGGCACGGTCGGTCTTCCAGGCATACGAAGCGGGCCTCGGCGACCTCGCCGACGGTGACGGCGCTCCCGCGTCGCCCGAGGACGCCGTCCGGGTGCTCGCGGCGCACGTGATGGCCGAGATCGCGCCGCTGACCGACGACTTCCGGATGGTGATGACCATCTGGGGTGAGGCGGCCAACAACCCCGAGCTGCGCGAGATCGTCCGCGAGATCGTCCTGGGGCTGCGCGCGGTCTTCGAGCGCGTTCTGATCAGGTGGCGCGACGCCGGTCACGAACTTCCTGGTGAACCGGCAGATCTGGCCTTGCCGATGGTGTCGGTGATGCAGGGCATCGTCGTGCAGCAGTCACTCGTCGGGGACGTCGACCTCGATGCCTATGTGGACACGTGGTGTGCGCTGATGCGTGCCGCCGGTTTCGGCGACCGGGACTGATCGGCCGGACCTGCCTACCATCGAGGCGAGTGCGCCGAGGCTCCGATCGCCCGCCCGCCGGCCCGAGCCGCGGCCCATCCGATCGGAGCCTCGGTGCCGAACATCGGGTGAGCCTGTGCTCGCCCCCCGATCTCGACTTGTGATGAGGAACAGATGACCAACGACTCGGTGGTTCTCGCCGATGCCGACGGCCGACCGTGTGGTACCGCCGACCGCGAAGGCGTGCACGGCGTCGACACCCCGTTGCACTTCGCGTTCTCGTGCCACCTGGTCGACGGCAACCGGATCCTCATGACCCGTCGGGCCCTGTCCAAGCGCAGCTGGCCGGGAGTGTGGACCAATTCGTTCTGTGGCCATCCGCGTCCGGGTGAGTCCGTCGTCGACGCCGTGCACCGGTATGCGCAGCGTGAGCTCGGGATCGACGTCGACGAGGTGCGCTGCATCCTGCCCGACTTCCGGTACCGCGCCGTCGATGCGAGCGGCATCGTCGAGAACGAGATCTGCCCCGTGTTCGTCGCACGGCCGGTGGGATCGCTCGAGCCGAATCCGGATGAGGTCGCCGAGTACGCCTGGGCCGAGGTCCCGGATGTGTGGGACCTGGTGGCACGCACTCCCTGGGCGGTGAGTCCCTGGTTCGCCGACCAGGTGCGGCAGCTCCCGGGTCCCGATCCCCACGGGTTCGTCGACGGCGCGCTTGTGGATTCGACCCATCCGATGACGGCACGGGCGTCGAATCCATGATGTCGGGACCAGCGGACACGGCGTACCCGCCGTCGTCGCCCCGTCGTTCACATACCCATCGTCACACCGCAGGAGCCATCGGATGATGCATCTACCCGGTCATACCGAAGTGGTCCCGCCACATCGTCGGTACGACGCCGTGGCCGAGGCGAGCGCGGCGCTGGTGATCAGGTCGTACTCGAGTTCTTTCGGGCTCGCCTCCCGGCTGCTCACCCCCGCGATCCGCCGCGACGTCCGCAACATCTACGCGCTCGTCCGCGTCGCCGACGAGATCGTCGACGCACCGCGGCCCGAGCAGGGTCTGGTGGACCGGCGCAACGAACTCGATCAGCTCGAGGAACAGACCGCCGCGGCGATGATCACCGGGTCGAGCAGCAACCTGGTCGTGCACGCCTTTGCGCGGACCGCGCGCCGCGCCGGGATCGACCTGGACCTCGTGACGCCGTTCTTCTCGTCGATGCGTGCGGATCTCACTCAGGTCGAGCATGACTTCGAGAGCCTCGCCGCCTACATCTACGGCTCCGCCGAGGTCGTCGGACTGATGTGCCTGCGGGCGTTCCTGGCCGAGGAGCCCAAGGCCGCCGCACGCTACGACCACCTCGCGCCCGGTGCGCGTCGTCTCGGCGCCGCGTTCCAGAAGATCAACTTCCTACGGGACTTCGGTGAGGACAGTGACGGACTGGGTCGTCGATACCTCGTCGGCCTGGACCCCGATCGTCCCGATGACGGGGCGTGGTCGCTGTGGCTCGACGACATCGATCTCGATCTCACCGCCGCCGCGGCGGCGATCCCGTACCTTCCGGCGAACAGCCGGGTCGCCGTCTGCACCGCACACGACCTCTTCGCCGAACTGACCGCACGCCTACGGGAGTCCTCGGCCGCCGAGGCCAGGAGGCAACGCGTCCGAGTTCCCAACGCCGGCAAGGCGAAGATCGCGGCCGCCGCCGTCGCCCGCCGCGGTATGCCGCGCACACCGAGGGGATTGACCTCATGAACGCACGCAAACGAATCGTCGTCATCGGTGGCGGTGTCGCCGGACTGGCCACCGCCGCACTGCTCGCCCACGACGGGCACGACGTCGAGGTGATCGAGAAGAACGACGACCTCGGTGGACGCGCCGGGCTGTGGAGCGCCGACGGGTTCCGGTTCGACACCGGGCCGTCGTGGTGGCTGATGCCGGAGGTCTTCGACCATTACTTTGAGATGCTCGGTACCTCGACACAGGAACAGCTCGACCTCGTCCGGCTCGACCCGGGGTACCGAGTCTTCTTCGGGGACAACGAATCCGACGAACCACCGATCGACATCTTCGGCGACTTCGAGCGCAACCGCGAGGTGTTCGAGCAGATCGAACCGGGCGCCGGAGCGGCTCTCGAGTCCTACCTCCGGACCGCGCGACAGGCGTATGACCTCGCCGTCGAACGGTTCCTGTACACCAGCTTCGACTCCGTACGCGCGTTCCTGAGCCTGCCGGTACTGCGGCATGCGCCGACCCTCGCGTCACTGCTGACCCGCTCGTTGCAGTCCTTCATCTCCGCGCGCTTCAGCGATCGGCGCCTGCAGCAGGTGCTCGGGTACCCGGCGGTGTTCCTCGGTTCGTCACCGGAGCGGACACCGTCGATGTACCACCTGATGAGCTGGCTCGATCTCGCCGACGGAGTCCGATATCCGCAGGGCGGCTTCACGACTCTCGTCGACGCACTCGAACGCGTCGCACGCGAACGCGGCGTGGTGATCCACACCGGTACGGCGGCGACCGCCGTGCTGACGCGGAAGCGACCAGGTCGGCTACGCCGGCGCCGCGCCGAGGTCGTCGGGGTTCGCGTTCAGGGGGCTGACGGTTCCACGCGAGATGTGCCCGCCGACATCGTGGTCGGAGCGGCCGACCTGCACCACCTCGAGACGAAGCTGCTGCCCGACGACCTGCAGACCTTCCCGCAGCGGTACTGGGAGCGTGCGACCTCGGGGCCGGGTGCGGTGCTGGCCTATCTCGGCGTGAGCGGTGAGCTGCCCGAACTGGCCCACCACTCGCTGTTCTTCACCGAGGACTGGAAGACCAACTTCGACGCCATCTTCGAAACACCCACGCGGGTACCCGATCCCGCATCGCTGTACGTGTGCAAGCCGTCGGCGACCGACGAGTCGGTTGCCCCCGACGGTCACGAGAACGTCTTCATCCTCGTCCCGGTCCCGCCCGATCCGGGTCTGGGACACGGTGGGGTCGACGGTGGCGGCGACCCCGACATCGAGAAGGTCGCCGACCGCGCCATCGCGATGATCGGACAGTGGTCCGGTGTCCCCGATCTCGCCGACCGCGTCGTCGTACGACGCACCGTCGGCCCCGCGGACTTCGTCGACAACGTGAACTCGTGGTGCGGTGGGGCTCTGGGGCCGGCACACACGTTGCGCCAGAGCGCATTCCTGCGTTCGACGAACCGCTCGCGCAAGGTCGAGGGGTTGTACTACGCGGGGTCGAGCACCCGGCCGGGCATCGGCTTGCCGATGTGCCTGATCAGTGCCGAACTGATCCGCAAGCGGCTCAACGGAGATCACTCCGTAGGGCCCACGCCGACGCGCTGACCCCGCTGCCTGAGGTGTGCGGAGCGCAAGCCGCCGGGCTGAGTAGCGACGAAGGAGCGTATCGAAGTCGACGGCCCCCTGCCGCCTGAGGTGTGAGGAGCGCGAGCGACGGCCCCCCTGCCGCCTGAGGTGTGAGGAGCGCAAGCCGCCGGGCTGAGTAGCGACGAAGGAGCGTATCGAAGTCGACGGCCCCCTGCCGCCTGAGGTGTGAGGAGCGCAAGCGACGAGCCTCGAAGGCCTGGTGAGGCATTCCCTGGGAGGGTTCACTCCTCAGGAGCGTGCGGCGATCAGGTCCGCCACGATCTTCGCCGACATCATCACGAGCGGTAGCCCACCGCCCGGGTGCGACGACCCGCCCACCAGGTAGAGGCCCGGAACGGGCGAGGTGTTCTTGGGCCGCAGGAACGCCGCCCGCGGACCGTTCGACGACGAGCCGTAGATCGAACCGCCGGGCGTCATGGTGCGGCGCTCCAGATCTGCTGGCGTGACCAGCAGCCGATGGCGGACCCGGTCGCCGACGTCGACGCCGCGGTCGGCCATCACAGCCATGATCTGGTCGGCGTAGCTCTCTGCGAGTCCTGGTGCATCCCAGTCCACTCCGTGCTCGGGATCGTGCCGGGGCGCGTTGACGAGCACGAACCAGGCGGCCGTCTCCGGTCCCGGGACGATCTCGGGATCGTCGGGTGCGGAGATGTACACGGTCGGTCGGGCGACGGGGCGCGGTGGACCGTTGAAGCCGAAGACGGCGTCGAACTCCTCGTCGTAGTCCTCGGCGAACAGGACGTGGTGATGTGGCTGCCCGGCGGGCGGGTCGTCGAGGGCCAGGAGCAGGACGAAGCCCGACAGTGACGGCGTCGAACGTCGCAGCAGCGCAGACGGAATGCGGGCAGGACGGCGCGGTACGAGGCGGTCGTACACCTGGCGGGCGTCCGCATTCGCCACGACGATGTCGGCGGAGCGCCTGCTGCCGTCGGCGAGAACGACGCCGTCGACATGTGCGCGTTCGTCCGTCGACACCCGGGACACCTCGACACCGAACTCGATCCGGCCGCCGAGGGCGAGGAGACGATCCCGCATCGCGGTCGCGATCCGTCCGAGACCGCCGCGGACATACCAAGAGCCCCAGGCCTGTTCGGCCCACGGGACGGACGCCAGTGCCGCCGGTGCGCGTCGCGGATCCGACCCGGTGTAGGTGGCGTAGCGGTCGAGGAGCATCGCCAGGCGGGGATCGTCGAGATACTCGGACCCGAGCCCGCGCAGGGATTTCCAGGGCGCCACGGTGCGGACATCCGACGGTGTCGCGATCCCGCCGATCATCGTCCGCACGCTCATCGGCGACTCCAGGAAGGGGCCGTGGGTCACGTCCCAGATGGCCTGGGCGCGAGCGAGAAACGCCGACCACTGATCGCCACGTCCGGGACCCAGTGCGGTGTCGAGCGCGGACGGGATGTGGTCGAGGGTGTCGGGCAGCTCGAGTTCGGTGCCGTCGGGGAAGCGGTAACGTGCGGCGACGGGCAGCCGCCGGAGTTCGAGTACATCGTCCACGGATGCGCCGGTGTCATCGAACAGTTCGGTGAGGACGTGTGGCATGGTCACCAGGGACGGGCCGGTGTCGAAGACGAAGCCGTCGTGCTCGATCACGCCGAGTTTGCCACCGACGGAGTCGAACTGTTCGAGCACGGTGACGTCATGACCGGCCGCCTGCAGGCGCATCGCGGTGGCGAGCCCGCCGACGCCCGCGCCGATCACGATGACCCGGCTCATCGGTCGACCTCGATGGTGCGTCCCTTCCACCGGAGTTCGCCGCGGCGTCGGGCGATCGTCGAATCTGCTGCGAGGAAGGCGAACAGCGCGATCGAGGCGGGGTGTCCGAAGGCGTCGGGGAACGTGCGTCCACCGGTGCATCGGGCGGCCACCAGTCGGGAGGCGACGCCGGCGAAGTACCCCACCAGTCCGGTGCGCGACCCGGTGAGTGCGGCGAGCGCCGGGATCACATACATCAGGCAGAGGGCGGCGGTCACCGCGGATGTGCCGGCCGGGGAACCGAACGCAGACCACAGCGATTTGCGGTATCCCGCACGGACTTCGTGCCAACCTTCGTACATGTGGCAGATCGCCACGGTGCTTCCCTCGGCGACCACGCCGCGGCCGCCTGCGGCCTTGATCGCCCGCAGCAGGGCGATGTCCTCCAGGACGACGTCGCGGACGGCCTCATGACCGCCGGCCCGTCGGTAGGTGTCGGCGTCGACCATCAGGAACTGACCGTTCGCAGCCGTCAGGGACTCGCGCGGGGAACGCTCGGCGAGTCCGAGCGGAAGCGTGCTCATCCACGACCACTGGAGCAGCGGCTGCACCAGGCGTTCGGCCGCACTGGTCGCGACCTGCCGGGGATAGGGGCTGACGAGATCGAGCCCGGAGGCGCGCAGCAACGCGACCGACGACGTGAACGCGTGCGGTTCGACCACGACGTCGGCGTCGACGAAGGCGAGGACCCCGTCGGGGAGGGTTCCGTCGGCCAGGGCGTTGTCCGCCAATTGCCGGCAGGCCCAGGTCTTCCCGAGCCATCCGTGCGGGGGTGGGGAACCCTCGAACACCTCGATCCGGTCGTCGTGCGCGGCGAGTCGTGCCAGCACGGCGTCGGTTCCGTCGGCCGAGCCGTCGTCGAGCACCAGCACGCGTACCGGTCCGGGCCAGCGGTCGATGGCGTCGAGGACGGCGGTGAGACAACGTTCGGCCCTGGTGACCTCGTTTCGCATCGGGATGAGGACCGAGAGCGGTTCGGCGGGCGGGATGTCGGTGAGGCCGGGCCGGCGGACTCGGATCGCGTTGTCGACGGTGAGAGCGAGCGATGCCAGCGAGAGACCGGTCCCCACCGTCACCGTGCGATGCCACAGGTCAGTCGCGCGCACGATGTCTCCTGGACTGGATCGATCGCACCTCGAGCACGAGCAGCGGCAGCGCGACCACCCCCATCACCACGGCACCGGACAGTGCGACCGTCGGCCGGCCGAAGAACACGGCGTGCGCCATGACCGACGAGAAGTAGGTCCACAGATAGGCAGTGACGGGAACCGCGTCGTCCGTGTTCTCGTGCCCGGCGCCGACCACGCGGTCGAGGACGGCGATCATCAGGAACGAAACCAGAAGCCAGCCCGCGAAATTCGTCAGTGGGATGTCGTCGACACCGGGCAGGGACGGTTCGGGGAACTGCCACACCCAGTGCCCCTGGTCGACCATCTGGGGATCGAGGAAGACGTCCCACGCGGTGAGGGCATAGGCGCCCAGGAACGCGGTGGCCACACGCGCACGCGTGCCGGACAGGTTCAGTGCCCCGATGAGTCGCCGGGTGACGGCGAGCGCAGGCCACGACATCATGATCCAGGCCAGCGGCACCAGAACCGGCACGCCGAGAATCTTGAGGCCCAGACCGTCGGTGTAGGCATATGTGCCGAACGGGAATCCGGTACTGACACCGATCGCCTCGGCGACCAGCCCGCCGCCGCCGGCGATCACCACCAGACCCACCGCGGCCCCGAGCCCGCGCGTGGCAGCCAGATGGATCACCGACGCCGACGCCAGCAGCACCACGCTCGCGACGGTCAGCGGAAGAGTGCCACCACCGGTCAGCGGGAAGGCGATCTGGACCCCGATGGTCGCGGCGAGGAGAACCCACGCGACCGGGATGAGGTGGTGACGGCGGGATGATCTGCGCGCCGGGCCTTCGTGGCTCGTCGCTTGCGCTCCTCGCACCTCAGGCGGCGAATGTCTGGTCGTGCTCATGCGGATCTCCCCTGGTACGTCCCCGTGACGTCGAGGACGGCGAACCGGGCAAAGAGTTCCTCGGCGTACCAACGGGCGGGCTTGGTGCGCGAGATGGCGGACTTGTGGGCGGGGGAGCGGTAGGCGAAGTCGGTGAGGTCGTGCGCGGAGTCCCAGAGCGAGAACGTGCCCTGGACGCCGATCGGCAGCTCGCCGACGCCGAGCGCGAGTCGATTCCCCTGTGCGCCGGCCAGTTCCGAGGCCACCGGCGGAACGGCCCGCCAGAAGGACGCCATCGTCGTCGGTCGCAACCGGGCGCGGGTGAGTGCGGCGACCGGTCCCGCCCAATCACGTGGCCGGACCCCGGTGGCCGGCTGGCCGTCGTGCGACCGATGGCCGAACGGATCGACCCTCGACCACCGGCCCTTCGACCGGAGCGGCCGCATCGTGATGCGCAGTTCCTCGGTGCTCGAGTCCTGCCAGCGTCGCAGGACCCGCGAGTTCGACGAGGCGCGCGCCGCATCGTCGTCGTTCCAGACGGTGAGCGCTGCCCAGTGCCGCAGGTCGGCGCTCTCCATCGTGAAAGTCCTGGCGGTTCCGGTGCCGAGCAGTTTCGCGAACCGGAGTCCCGGGGTCGCCCGTAGCGCGCGGCGTCCCGATGCCATCCGGCCGAGCGCGGGCATCACCCGGTCGACGCCCCAGATGCGCAACTCGACCGTCGGGACACCATCCGAGTTCATGAGCGGCGCCACACACAACGTTCGACGAGGGAGGTGAGCGCCTGGCGGGTCTGGTCGTCCACCGAGGCGTGCGCGACGACGTCGAGAGCGTCCTCGGCGAGCTCGACGATGCGTTGTTCGACGCGTTCGAGCGCGCCGGTGGATTCCACGACCTCGCGCATCCGTGCGGCACCGTCGGCGTCGAGATCCGGGTTGCCGAGGCAGTTGGCCATCACCCGCCGTTCCGTCCAGGTCGCCGATTCCTCGGCCAGTGCCATCAGCATGGTGCGCTTGCCCTCGCGGATGTCGTCGATCGTCGGCTTCCCGGTGACCTTCTCGTCGCCGAAGACACCGAGGATGTCGTCGCGCAGCTGAAATGCTTCACCGGCGCTGAGCCCGATGCGGTCGTAGTCGGCCAGGAGGCCGGCGTCCGCGCCGGCGAGCGTGCCACCGAGTCGGAGCGGTTGCCCGATGCTGTAGCGGGCGCTCTTGTATCGGAGGACGCGCACGGTCCGGTCGGGGTCGGTGTGCTCCTCGGTCTGGCCGAGCATGTCCAGGTACTGCCCCGCGTAGGCCTCGTTGCGCATCTCCGTCCAGGTCTCGCGCACGGCTTGCCGGACGTCCCGGCGCACGGCGTCGACCGCTGCGGCGACCAGATCGTCCGACCACGAGAGGCACATGTCGCCGACGAGGATCGCGACGGCGGTGCCCCACGTGTCGGAATCGCCGCGGCGCCCGTCGGCGCGATGCGTGTCGGCGAAGTGGCGGTGGACGGTGGGGAGGCCGCGACGGGTGTCGGAGTCGTCCATCACGTCGTCGTGGACCAGGGCGGCGAAGTGGAACAACTCGATCGCGGACGCCAACTCGACGACGCCGGGCACCGTCTGCCCACGTGCCGCACCTCGTGCACCCCACAGGCAGAAGGCTGCGCGCAGGCGCTTGCCACCGCCGATACGTCCCCCGATGGCATTGACCGCGGGAGCGAGCTCGGCCCCCACTTTCTGCAGCGTCAGCGCATGGCGGCGAAAGTGCGCGGCCAGGACCTCCTCGACGAGTTCCAGGTCGGTCGTCGCGTCGTCGATCGCGCGGAGACCGGAGTTCGTGTCGAGGACAGGCCGGTGGGGGAGGGATGAGTCGGTCATCTCTGCGGTCTGGGTCATGTCGAGGCCCTTCGGGGTGCGGGTCGGCTGTCGGGTCCGCCGGCGGATGCGGGTACCCGGTCTTCGGAGCGATGACACCCGACGGATGGGTGCGGGCTCCGGGATGCCGGTAGGTTGGGTCGCATGGCAGTGGATGCAACGGTTCCCGTGGTGGCGGTCGGTCTGGTCGGCGGTTTCGCGGCGGCGCGATACAGCGGTCGGCGAGAGCTGGGCGGGGTGGTCCTCGCGACGGCAGGCGCCTGGTGCACCCGACGGTGGGCGGTCGAGAAGGGTCCGGCGGTGGCGGGCGGTCTGCTCGCCACCTACCTGGCGACGTTCGGCGGCTCGCATCCGCTCGCGAAGAAGATCGGTGCCTGGCCGTCCGTGGGCCTGGTGACGGTTGCCGCCGCCGGCGTGACGGCGATCGCCACGCGCTGAGTCCGGGTCCCTCGGACACCGCCGGAATCGTCCCGGGCCGGGCGATGCCGACGTTACGATCGGCTCCCATGACCACGGGATACGGGCGAGCGCGGCAGAACGACATCTACACCGCTGGTGTTCACCGGCGAAAGCCACGCGTGCCAACGGATTTCGCGGAACTCGAACGTCGCGCCAAACGGGCGATGTCGGCCCGCGCGTGGGCGTACATCGGCGGCGGTGCCGGTGAGGGTCGCACGATGGCGGCCAACCGCCGGGCCCTGGACCGCTGGGCGATCGTGCCACGAATTCTCCGCGATGTCTCCGAGCGAAACCTCGAGGTCGAACTGTTCGGGCGTCGCATCCCGGCACCGGTGTTGTTCGCGCCGGTCGGTGCCGGGTCCCTGGCCGCTCCGGATGCCGACCGGCTGATCGGTCACGCGGCCGCGGAACTCGGTGTGCCGTACATCTTTTCGAACCAGGCGAGTGTGCCGATGGAGACCGTGGCCGCCGAGATGGACGGTGTGGCGCCAGGTGCGCCGCGATGGTTCCAGCTGTACTGGTCCACCGACGACGAGTTGGTCGACAGCCTGCTCGCCCGTGCGGAGGAAATCGGTGCCGACGCGGTGGTCGTCACCTTGGACACCACGATGCTCGGATGGCGTCCCCAGGACCTGAACCTGGGATCGCTACCGTTCGCGCGGGGTGAGGGCATCGCGCAGTACACCTCGGACCGGCGCTTCGTCGACATCGTCACCGAGCGGCTACGCACCGCCGCCGGGGAACGACCCGAGATCTCCCTCGGTGCCATCGCGACCCTGATCTCGATCACGCGCAACGCGCCGGGGCGCTTCCTCGCGAATCTCACGTCGGCCCGACCGCGCGCCGCGGTACAGACCTTTCTCGACATCTATTCGCGTCCGTCGCTGAGCTGGGACGATCTCGCGGGGCTGCGCGGGCGGACGTCGCTGCCGATCGTGCTCAAGGGAGTGCTCCATCCCGACGATGCCCGTCGCGCCGTCGACGCCGGGGTCGACGGCATCATCGTGTCCAACCACGGTGGACGCCAGATCGACGGTGCCGTGAGCACGATCGACGCCCTCGAGGAGATCGCGCCCGCCGTCGACGGCCGGATCAAGGTGCTCATCGACTCCGGGATCTACACCGGCTCAGACGTTTTCAAGGCACTCGCGCTCGGCGCCGACGCCGCCTGCATCGGCCGGCCGCACATGTACGGGCTGGCGCTCGCCGGTGCCGACGGTGCACGCGACGCGGTGGCCGACATCATCGCCGAACTCGACCTCACGCTCGGACTCGCCGGCCATACCGACGTCGCCGCGCTCGATCGCGACGCGGTGCGGCGGGTGTGACACCGAAAAGCCCGTCCCGCTCGCGATGAGCGGGACGGGCTTCCCCCAACCGGGAACTGACGGTTCAGACCAGTGGGCGACCGGTGCGCATCCGCCACCGGACGTCGGCGAGCAGCAGGTTGAACGGGAAGCTGCGAACCGGTTTGGGTGCGCGGGTGATGATCGCCCGGAGTGCGGCGTTGTGCTTGTCGAAGAACAGTTGCTGCCACGGCGACAGTCGCACGTCCATCTTCCGGCGGAAGTTCTCCGGCAGGAAGCCGATGGCCAGGATCTCGAAGTACCAGCCCAGAAGCTTGGCCACGATCGGACCCAGGAACTCGGCGCGGGCGATCCGCATCAGGTACTCACGGATGACCGGGTCGATCTCGAGGGTCTCGACGGTCTCGTTCCAGTACTCCTCGAAGGCCGCTCGATCGGTCGGCCAGGCCTCGCGCGGGACCTGCAGGGTGGTGCCCAGGACTGCGCCGGCCTGGTAGAACTCGTCGGTCACCTCGGTCATCCCGCCGAAGATCCGATGGACGTCCTCGGTGCCGCGGTACAGGCAGGCCGCGACCCACAGTTGCAGCTTCGGGTCGAAGGCGTTGTATTTGACCGGGCTGTCGGTGGTGGACCGGACCTGCGCGTGGGCTTTGCCGATCGCCTTGCGGTAGGCCTTGCGATCCTTGGCGCTGCCCAGACCGGCGACCGCGAGGTAGCTCAGAGTGGTGCGGCCGCGCTTGAGGGGATGCTTGAACAGATTCCCCGAGTCGACGCGACTCTCGTACACGCCGTAACCCACCGCGGGCAGGCTCAGCTGCATGATGACGTTCGCCGCGCCGGCGAGGACTCCGATGCCCAACGGATCGAGGTTCTGTGCGGAGGGGAGTGCGTCCAGTTCGGCGCGGGACATGCGTGCGGTCGACGGCAGGAACTCGGTGTCGGGTTTCTCCGCGGCGAGGAACTGCTCGATCTCGGGTGTGGCGTCGGCCGACGTTTGCGGCGACAGGGCCGAGCTTCCACTGGTGATAGGCTCCGATGCCATCGAACCCCTCCTGGTCGGATTTAGGAAACGTTTGTTTCCCGTTTTATAAAACATGAACTTACTGGGGTGTCAAGATAGGAACCATGGGAAGAGGACCTTCGACCCCGGAAACCGGGTCCGACGCCGCTGCGTCGGATGCGGCTGCTTCCCTCCGCGCGTACGGCGGCGAGGGTGGCGACACCCGGGTCGCGCGACGCCGCGCATCGCTGATCGACGCAGCTCTGGACCTGCTCGGCGCCGATGACGCGGAGGCGGTCACGGTGCGCGGCGTCTGCCGGCGGGCCGGCCTGACCGCTCGATACTTCTACGAGAGTTTCGAGTCGGTCGATCAGCTCGTCGGTGTGGTGTACGACGAAGTCATCGAGGAGATCGCACATTCGAGCCTCGCCGCGTTCTCCGAGGGCGCGACCATGCGCGCCAAGGTGGCCGGAGCGGTCGCCGCGATCGTCGACCTCATCGATCAGGATCGACGCAAGGGTCGACTGCTGTTCTCGCAAGCCCTGCTGAGCCCGGTGATCGCGGCGAAGCGGATGGAGTCCACCGCACTGTTCGCGGGTCTGACGCTCCAGAGCACCTCGTCGATTCTCGATGTGCACGTCGGCCCCGCGCAGGCGACGGGCGTGGCGCATTACCAGGTGGGTGGGTTGAGTCGCCTGCTCGCGGCCTGGCTCGAGGGCGACGTCGAGCTCACGAAGTCGGAGGTCGTGGACCTCAGCATCGCGTTGCTCGTGTCCCCCGCGGAGATCCTGGAGAAGAGCCTGTCCCACCGCAGCGCCGATGGTGAGTAGTGCCGCCTGTGGAGATATGTTTGAACCCATGAACAGCGGAACCGGCGAAACCGACGTACGACCGGCGAAGCAACCTCTCGGCGCGTGGCGTGACTACGGCGAGCCCGAGCTCCCGATCCCGCTGGCAGCGGCCCTCGAGGCGTTCGCCGAGCAGGGCTATCACGGCACGTCGGTCAGAGAGGTCGCCGCGCGGGCGAACCTCTCGGTGCCGGGGCTGTACCACCACTACCCGTCGAAGCAGTCCCTGTTGCAGGGTCTGCTCGAGCGGACGATGACCGACCTGCTGGCCCGGTCGGAGGCGGCGATCCTCGAAGCCGGACCGGAGCCGGTGAAGCAGTTCGACGCGGTCGTCGAATCCTTGCTGCGGTTCCACATGTACCGCCGGGAGCAGGCATTCGTCGGTTCCACGGAGATCCGGAGTCTCGACGACGACTACCGGCCGAAGTACATCGGCCACCGGGACCGTCAGCAGCGGATGGTCGACGAGATCGTCTTCGCCGGCGTGGAGGCGGGCGACTTCACCACCGAGTACCCGAAGGATGCGGCCCGGGCCGTGGCCACGATGTGCGTAGGTGTCTCGACCTGGTTCAAGCTCGACGGACTGCTGGGCCCGGATGAACTGATCGCGCGGAACCTCCAGCTCGCCCGTGCGCTGGTGGGCTACCGCACCAGCTGACGGCACGGATTTCGACCCGGTCCGCCTTGACCGGGATGGCATTGCCTGGCAAGGTATGGACGGCCGAACGATCGCTCGGTCGGCGTCGGGGTCAGTTAGTCCCGTCGGTCCAGTCAAAGGAGTCACGATGCCCATAGACCTGCGCCACGATCCCGCAGTGGTCGAACTGGTCGAGAAGACCGAACGTTTCGTCCGCGAGTACGTGTTGCCGCTCGAGGACGCGCACGCCGGCGACATAACCGCAGCCGGCGGTGACGACCTCCGCCGCGAGATGAACGCGAAGGCCAAGGCAGAGGGCATCTTCGCCCCGCACGCGCCGGTCGAGTTCGGCGGACTCGGGCTGAACATGACCGACCGCGCACCGGTTTTCGAGGCGGCGGGCTACTCCACCTTCGGACCCGTGGCGCTGCACATCGGCGCCCCGGACGAGGGCAACGTGCACATGCTCGCCCACATCGCCAGCGAGGAGCAGCGTCACAAGTACCTGGCCCCGCTCGCCACCGGTGAGGTCCGCTCCGGTTTCGCCATGACCGAGCCGGCCCCCGGCGCGGGATCTGATCCGAATGCGCTGCGCACGCAGGCGGTCCGGGTCGACGGCGGCTGGAAGATCAACGGCAAGAAGCACTTCATCACCGGTGCCGAGGGTGCGGGGTTCTTCATCATCATGGCCCGCACCGCGGGGTCGCCCGGCGATCGCGGCGGTGCCACGATGTTCCTGGCTCCGGCCGACACCCCGGGAATCACCGTCGGCCGTCACATCAACACCATCGACAAGGCGATGATCGGCGGGCACTGCGAGGTCACGTTCGACGACCTGTTCGTCCCCGACGCCGACATCCTCGGCGAGGTCGACGAGGGCTACCGCTACGCGCAGGTCCGGCTCGGCCCGGCCCGCATGACCCACGTCATGCGCTGGCTCGGAGCTGCCAAGCGCTGCCACGACGTCGCCGTCGACTATGTCTCGCGCCGTGAGGGATTCGGTGGCCGACTCGGCGACCTCGGCATGATCCAGCAGATGATCGCCGACAACGAGATCGACCTCGCCGCATCGCGTGCGCTCCTGCTCAAGGCCTGTCACGAACTGGACCTGGGCAACCACGCATCCGACGAGACGTCGATCGCGAAGACCTTTGCCGGTGAGGCATATTCACGCATCGCCGACCGCAGCATCCAGATGTGCGGTGGTCTCGGTGTCTCCGCCGACCTGCCGATCGCGCGCCTGTCGCAGGAGCTCCGGCCGTTCCGCGTCTACGACGGTCCGTCCGAGGTCCATCGCTGGGCCATCGCGCGCCGCGCCGTCGGCCGGGCGAAGAAGGCACAGGCCGCGGTGGCTGCGAAATGACCGGCGTCGAATCAGCTCTCGAGGCGGACAAGCTCCGCCGGCTCCTCGTCGACAACGGTGTCGAACTCGCCGGCGACCTGTCGATCGACCTCATCAGCGGTGGTAAGTCGAACCTGACCTACACCGTCACCGACGGCCAGAGCAGGTGGGTGGCGCGTCGTCCACCGACTGGTGGACTCACGCCGTCCGCCCATGACATGAACCGCGAGTGGGCCGTCACCAGTGCGCTGCAGTCGACCTCGGTGCCGGTCGCGCGAACCGTCGCCTTCGACTCCGACGGGTCGATCATCGGGGCGCCCTGCACGGTCGTCGAATTCGTCGACGGGCGGGTGGTGCGCACCGCCGAGGATCTCGCCGTGTACTCCGACGAGGAGGTGGCCGCCAATCTCGACGGTCTCGTCCGGACGCTCGCCGACCTGCACGCCGTCGACTACCACGCCGTCGGTCTCGGTGACTTCGGCCGGCCGGCCGGGTTCGCTGCGCGACAGGTCAAGCTGTGGGCCCGTCAGTGGGGTCACGTGAAGACCCGCGAGCTGCCCGACGTGGAGCGCCTCGTCGAGGCGCTGTCCGAGCGTGTGCCCGAGAAGGCCCGGGAATCGGTGGTGCACGGGGACTTCCGCGTCGACAACACGATCGTGGACGCGAACGACCCGGCACGCATCGCCGCTGTCGTGGACTGGGAGATGTCGACGCTCGGCGATCCACTGACCGACGTCGCGCTCATGTGCGTGTACCGGACCGGTGCCTTCGACCAGGTGCTCGGCTTCTCCGCGGCGTGGACCAGCGATCGCTACGCATCCGTGGACGAGATCGCGCAGAAGTATGCCACCGCAACCGGTTCCGATCTCGGCGACTGGGATTTCTACCTCGGTCTCGCCAACCTGAAGCTCGGCGTGATCGCCGAGGGCATCACCTACCGCGCCCTCTCGGGCGCGTCGTCGGGCGATGGCGCCGAGCGTGCGGGTGAGGCCACCGCGGCTTTCATCGCCGACGGTCTGCGCCACATCAGCTGAGAGTCACGTCGGAACAGTCGGAATACGGGGACAAGTGCATGAGTGAAGTGTCGAAGAACCGGTCCGCGTTGGTCACCGGCGCGTCCCGTGGCATCGGAGCGTCGATCGCCGAGCGGTTCGCCGCGGACGGTTGGGACCTGACGATCAGTGCCCGAGGCCGGGAAGCGTTGGAGAAGAAGGCGGCCGAGCTCCGCGAGCACGGTGCCGGCCGGGTGGAGGTCGTCCCGGCCGACATGACCGATGCCGAAGCGATCGCCGCGCTCGGTGCCGCCCACGCCGACGCCTTCGGTCGGTGCGATGCGTTGATCATCAACGCGGGCATGGGCTCCAAGGGCGCGGTGGCGGATATGCCGGTCAAGCGTTTCGATCGTCTGTACGAGGTCAACGTGCGGGCGCCGTACATCCTGCTGCAGTCGGTGCTGCCGACCCTGCGGGCCACCGCGGCATCCGCCGGCGCCGCGAAAGTCATTGCGGTCGCGTCGATCACCGGCGTCTACCCGGAGCCCGAACTCTCCGCCTACGGCGCGACCAAGGCTGCGTTGATCTCGCTGTGCGAGACGTTCAACCTGGAGGAGTCGGAGAACGGTGTGAGCGCGACGACGATCGCGCCGGGTTACGTTGCCACCGACATGACCGACTGGCTCAAGGACCGCATCTCCAAGGACGAGATGATCACGGCCGCTGATGTTGCCGTCGTCGCACATTCGGTCACCCAGCTGTCGCGGTACGCAGTGCTGCCGAACGTGGTGCTCACGCGTCCGGGCACGAATCTGCATCGGGCCTAGCAGGCGTCGAACACAACGAGGAGCCGTGTCGAACGCCCCTGTCGCGGGGGTGATCTCGGCACGGCTCCTCGTTGTGCGCGGTTGCTCGACGCGCCCACCATGCCGCTGGACTCAGCGGAAGGTCGAGATACCGCCCTCACGGTCGGAGAGGTGGCCGTGCTCGTTGAACGACACCACCGTCACGCCTTGCCTGCCGACGATCAGTTTCGTGATCGACGCATTGACCATCGAGCGCGCCATCGTCGGCCACTGCTCGTCCGGGATGCCCCAGAGCTGCGCGATCCACTGCGTGATGGTGCCCGCGGAGGACACCACCAGGAGCGTCTGGCCTGATCCGGCACGTTCTTTGGCGCGAGTGGCGGCGTCGTGCACGCGTGCCTGGAACTGCGGGTAACTCTCGGCCGGGCCGCCGTCGGGTCCCGGTGTCGGTTCGTGGTCGCCGGCCGCGATCCAGGCCGCGAGGCCCTTGTCCAGATGCTGCTGGTAGTTGCGGCCGTCGCGGTACATCTCCGGGGATGCGTGTCCCACGAGCGCCGGAAGTGAGTACTCGTTCCAGCCGGGATCCACCTTCGCGTCCGGTCGTGCTTCGAAAGCGCCGAGCACTCCGCTGAGGGTCTGGCTCTGCCGCGGTAGGTCACCACTCACGGCCGCCGTGAATCCGTCGATCTGCCCCGACAGGAATGCGCCGGAGACCGCTGCTTGCGTGTCGCCGGTCGCGGTGAGTCCGCCGGGGCCGTTCCGCAGGTCGTCCGTGGCGTCGGATACGCCGTACGCCAACGCATTAGCCTGACCGTGCCGCACGAGATAGATGACGCCCATGACTGCACACTATTAGACCGCGATGAGTTCCCTTGCGCGGGCTGGTCTGTATTGGGTGAGGCCCTGCCCCGGCCGGCCGATTCGTCGGCGTGGACGGGCGGGGTGGAGTCCCGATCTCGACTGGAGGCCGCCCGTGGCACCGATGCTTTTCGTCAATCTGCCGGTGGCCGACGTGGCGCGGTCACGTCGGTTCTTCGGCGCGCTGGGCTTCCGGTTCGACGAGGTGTTCTGCGATCAGGCCACCGCGTGCATGACGATCAACGACGCCGCGATGGTGATCCTGATGCAGCACCGACGGTTCGAGGGGTTCGCGGCCGGGAGCATCGCCGACCCCACCCACGGGCGAGAGGCGCTCGTCTCGTTCTCCGCCGACAGCAGGGAACACGCCGACCAGCTCGCAGGCGCGGCGCTCGCCGCGGGCGGCGCACCGCTGCGCGACCCCGAGGACTTCGGGTTCATGTACTGCTGCAGCTTCTGCGATCCGGACGGCCATGCCTGGGAGGTGGTCTGGATGGACCCCTCCCAGTTGCCCCAGGATCCCGACGGATGATCGGGGCGTCGATCCTTCAGACGCTGCACTGACCGTGATGCAGTACTGCCCTGGCCGGCACCGAGGGCCGCTCAGGCCGGCTCGCTGTGGTGCGAGTCGTCCGGGTCGGCCCCGAGGGCGGCGGCCCACTCGTTCGACCACGTGAACAGCGGCTCGAGGGCAAGGTAGAGGGACTTGCCCAGCGGTGTGAGCGAGTAGGCCGAGCTTGCCTCGTCACGGTGCACGACCTTGGCCTCCACCAATTCATGGAGGCGTAGGGACAGCACGCTTTTCGACATGTTCGAAGCCCGGCGTCGTAGTTCGCTGAAGCCAAGGGGCTCCTTGCTGAGCTCACACACGATCCGGAGGGTCCATCGTCGTCCGAGCAGGTCGAACGACGCCATGATCGGTCGGCCGGTGTCGGAGCCACGCACCGGACGGCCGGGTTGAGGTGGGTGTGCCGCGCTCACGTGCGCAAGCATACGCAGCGCGGCACCACCACCCGGTGTTCAGCGGTTCGTCACGTCGCCCGCACGTTGACGTACTCGGAGTACCCTCGGGTCCGGATGGTCCGCCCATCGATGTCGACATCGGCCATGTATCCCCAGATGTAGCCGCGACCGACGCCATACCGCGGTTCGGTGTCGTAGGTGCCCGTGACGGTGAGACGATCACGAACACCGAACCGGAATCTCCTCGGAAGAAGCATGCGGTGCCCTCCCTGGTCCACCCGCGGCTGCTCCTCGTAGTCGAGAACCTCGTAGAAGGTCCTGTCTGTGGAGACGTTGTTGACCCGCCAATCGCCTGCGCTGGTTGTCGTGCGGTGTTGTACGAGATCGCCGACTCGTTCGGCGAGCATGCCGACGCGACAGAACAGGATCTGCGCATCATCCGGGAGGCTGACGACGTGGTAGGTGAAGAAGTCGACGGGCAGTTTCCGTGTCGCCGGTAGCAGCCGGTCGCGCAGGGCATACGGGCCGACACAGCGCGCGTACTCGATGTTGCCCTGACCGGAGACCGTGAGGGTCGAATCGTCGGTGCGGATGACGCCGGTGAAATCGCCCAGGAGACTCAGGTGGTGGTAGGGGAGGCCTTGGACGAACCATGTTGCGCGGTCGGCCATCGCGAAGCGTAGCTCGGTGTATAGGCCGGGGATGTCGATCACCACCGAGAACTCCGGGTACCGACCGGAGATGGTCACCAGCGAGCCGAACCGTAGGTCGTCGCCGTCTGCGCCGAGGTGGCATTCCCGGCTCATCGACAACGACTTGTACTGTGCGGCAACGGCGGTCGAAACGGACACGGTGACGGTGTCCCGTGGGCTCGTCGCGACGACCTCGTCGACGTCGAAGGCGCTCTGTCCCGGCATCCCGGCCATGATCATCACGCTGAGATAGCGGTGAGGCGATGGGAGGTCGGGAATCATGACGCCGTAGTGCGTCCAGCCGAACCTGCGCTCTCCGACGTGCGGACGCAGTAGGTAGTCGGGATCGTGCGGCTTCGTCGATGTCCGCGCTCCCCGCTCGGCGAAAGACATCACCACTCTCCGAGTCGCGGACAGTGCGAGCCCCCGTGCCGGAGCGCTCTCAACCTCAGACAACACCATGTTTCCCCCTCATCTTTCCGGCTGGACGAGGACACGCTAACCGAAGTGGTTCGGAAACAGAACCCCTTGTCGGTGAGTGGGCACGCGAGTGCGGGCGGCCTATCCAGCGCGTGGAGGGTCTCACCTGCGGTTATCGACCCCGCACCGCAGGGAGAAATTTCTGTGACCGATGGTCACATACAACTGGGGTGGCGGGTGGCGTCAGTGCCAGGGGTTCGGCGCGGTGCGAGCCGGGGCGTCGTACGGCGTAGGGGGGAGGCCGAACCTCGCGAAGTCGGCTTCCATGGTGTCGCTGAAGAACGCCACCACGTAGCCGACCTTCTTCGTCGCCGGATCGATGTCGAGGACCTGGAGCTGAAACGGTCGGTGGACGCCGTCGGGTTCGCGCATGTACAGACCGAACGCGGGCTGCCCGTTGGCGACGGTGGGGAGCAGGATCTGATCGCCGGGCTTCTCCGCCGGGCAGTTCTTGCTGATGAGTGTCCCGATCGCCTCCGGGCCCTGGTACCAGCCGGTGAACGGCGGCATCTCCCAGATCGCCTTGTCGGTGAACATCTCGGCGATCGCGTCGACGTCGTAGCGCTCGAAAGCCGACACATAGCGTGCGAGGAGTTCCCGCTTGGCGTCGTCGTCGAGGACCGAGGAGTCCGAACTCGCGGAGTCGGCCTGCGGCCGCGCGGTCTTCAGTTGCTCACGGGCACGCTGCAGAAGGCTGTTGACGGTTGCGGTGGTGACGCCGATGGTGTCCGCGACCTCGGCGGCGCGCCACTGCAGGACGTCGCGCAAGATCAGCACGGCGCGCTGGCGTTCGGGGAGATGCTGGAGGGCGGCGATGAACGCCAGCCGCACCGATTCGCGTGCGCCGACGACGTAGGCCGGGTCCGCGTCGTCGCCGGGGGTGATCTCGTCGACGGTGCCGGCAAACGGCTCGAGCCAGGGCACCTCGTGGTTCTGGAGGAGGTCGTCGGTCGGGTCGAAGGCATCGCCGCCGAGGCCGGACGGGAGCGGTCGGCGCTGCGAACTCTGTAGTGCCGTGAGGCACGTGTTGGTGGCGATCTTGTGCAGCCAGGTCCGCACCGAGGAGCGGTGGTCGAACTTGGCGTATCCGCGCCACGCGCGCAGGAATGTCTCCTGGGCCAGGTCCTCCGCGTCGTGATGCGAGCCCAGCATCCGATAGCAGTGGGCGACGATCTCACGACGGAACGGTTCGGCGACCTCCAGGAAATCGGCGTCGGAAACGGACTCACCCGCGGTTGTGGTCATGCTCACAATTTACCGTCGATCACCGACACGCTCGACTCGGAAGAGACAAGGCGACCTCGGTCCGCTTGGAAGGCGACCCAGGTCGGATGGGCACCGGGTCAGGATTTGGAATCACGCTGAGCGCAACCCGCGCGAATCATCGTCGGCGGGGCTATCTTCGCCGGTGAACGCGTATGCCCGTAGGTTGCCAAACCTCCGTCACCTGGCGGAACGGGCTTGCCGCGGCGGGGTGGGCGTTGCTAGCTTGATCCGCATGACGAGTGTCGACCGCAGGCTGTCGGAGGTCACCTATGTGACCACCGCGCTGGGCTGCCGTCTGCCGCTCGCTCGTGTTCTCTGTTGTTGTCGTCGAATGCGCTGAGCCGACACCTCGTCCGGGGTGTCGCTCCAAGTCTCTTCATCCGAGCACTTCAGCCACTCCGCCCCGCCGTCTGAGCGCGGGGATTTTCGACGAGGACAATCATGACCGCAACCCTTCCCGAGATCTCCACTCGCACCCTGCGCACCTCCCCCACACCGCTGACGCGTCGGCCTGCGTCCCGGCCGGTGCGCCGTGGTCCGCAGGTGAGCCGCCAACCCGTACCGTTGTCATCCGTACCTTCGTCGGTCCCGTCGTCCCGAATCCCGGGACCGATCGCTGACCGACGAGGATTCGGGAAGGGGGATCAGCGGGTGCACGTTGCGACGCCTCGCCTCGAGCTGTCGAACAAGCCGGCCGCTCTCGTCCTCCGGGCCGCTCGCCTGGCCGGCCCGCTGTTCCGCGATGATGCCGCCGAACGCACCGGCCTGAGCATCTCGACGGTCAACCGCCAGGTCAGTGCATTGCTGAAGGCCGGTCTGATCCGCGAGCGCGCGGACCTCGCCCCGTCGGGAGCCATCGGACGCCCGCGCCTGCCCTTCGAGGTCAACCTCGCCGAGTTCCTCACCCTCGGTATCCACATCGGTTACAAGGTCACCTCGATCACCACCCACGACCTGCTGCATCGCGTGGTCGGTGCCATCCAGATACCGACGCCGGTGGCCGACACGCCCGAGCAGACCCTCGCCGCGATCGGCGTGAGCGCACGCCGCTTCGCCGAACGCTGGACCGGAAAGCGAGTGCTCTGGGTCGGCGTCGCACTCGGTGGCCGGGTCGCCGAGGGCGGCATCGTGGATCATCCCCGCCTGGGCTGGGAGGGTGCACCCGTCGGGCGTGTCATCGCCGAGGCCGTGGGTCTGCCGGTCTCGGTCGCGTCGCACGTCGAGGCGATGGCGGCCGCCGAGCTGGTCCTCAACCCCGACGACGAGCAGTCGAGCTTCCTGTACTTCTACGCTCGCGAAATGCTGGGCATCGCCTTCAGCGTCGGCGGCACCGTCCACACCCCCACCGCGGGACCTCCGGTGATCGGTCACTTCCCGACCGGCGCCACCAAGCTCCTCGACCCGCAGCACACGGGTCGTCTCGAACCGGCGGTAAGTGATACCGGCATCGTCGAAGCTGCTCAGGCGCTGGGTCTTTCGGTGACCGATGTCGAGGGTCTGCACGTTCTCGCCCGTGCGGGTGACGCAACCGCGCGCGCTCTCCTCGAAGAGCGTGCCGAGGTCCTGGGCCGCACTGTCGGTCTCATCGCCGACATCTTCAACCCAGACCACATCATCCTCGGTGGTCAGGCGTTCACCGACTACCCGGCCAGCCTGCCGACGGTGGCCCGCGCCGTTCGCGAGACCTCGATCGTCACCAAACGCGATGTGCGGGTATCGCATTCGGGAGCCACGGTGCAGCAGCAGGCGGCCGGTGCGGTCTCGCTGGACGCGATCTACAGCGACCCGCTGCAGGCGATCGCGTTGACCGCCTGAACGGGCCGCTGTAGTCCCCTCGATACGCTCGCAAGCTCGCTACTCGGGGAGCGTGGTGTGGCTCGCAAGCTCGCTACTCGGGGAGCGTGGTGTGGCTCGCGAGCTCGGTACTCGGGGAGCGTGTTGTGGCTCGCTACTCGGGGAGCGTGGGCCGGTTGCCTGCTCCGCTCAGTCGATGGTGCGCTTGTTGTACGCACGCAGGGCGAACGGTGCGAAGATCAGGGTCAGCGCGACCGCCCAGACGATGGTCGAGATGACCGGGTACTGAAGCGGCAGTGCCGAACCCGGACCGAACTCCGGACCGTTGCCCCACAGCACACGCAAGGCCTGTACCAGTGACGACATCGGATTCCATTCGGCGATCGTCCTGAGCCACGTGGGCATCGGGTCGGTCGGGACGAACGCGTTCGACAGGAACGTGATCGGGAACAGCGTCGAGAACATGAAGCCGTTGACCGCCTCCACGGTTCGCAGCCACGATCCGATGAGGATGCCGAACCAGATCATCGCGAATCCGAACAGCAACAGCATGGCGTACGCGAGAACGGCCTCGACGAAGGAGCCGCGGATTCGCCAGCCGATCGCGAGCCCGGTCAACGACATCACCACGATGCCGATGGAACTGTGCAGGACGCTCGCGATGCTACGGCCGATCAGCACCGACGACCGGCGTATGGGTAGTGACCGGAAGCGGTCGATGATGCCCTTCTCCAGATCCGCGGTGATTCCGGACGCAACGATGAATGCGGTGAACACGATGGTCTGACCCATGATGCCCGGCAGCAGGAATTCTTTGTAAGAAGCGCTGTCGGTCTGGATCGACGCCCCGAACACGTAGGCGAACAGCACCACGAACATGATCGGCTGGATCGTGACGTCGGAGAGCATCTCCGGCATCCGCCTGGTGTGGATCATGTTGCGTTTGACCATGATCCAGGACTGTTGCCACAGGGTGGTCGGATGGACGCGCGATGTGCTCGCGACCACCGCGTCCTTCTCTGCAGTGGTGGTCATCAGACGATCTCCTCGTCGGTGGTGGTGGTGGTGTCCTCGGCTCGGTGGCCGGTCAAGGACAGGAAGACGTCGTCGAGGCTCGGGCGTGCGAGACCGAAATCGTCGACGGCGATCCCACTTTCCTCGAACCAGGCGGCGACACGGGGGAGGTCCCCGAGGCCGCCGGAGGCGGTGGTGAGTCGACGTGCCGGTACGTCGACGAACACCTCCGCACCGTTCTTGCGCAGCAAAGCCTCGGCAGCCGGGAGATCGTCGCCGTGGGACACGGTCAGCACGAGGCTGGCCGAGCCGGCCTGCTCCTTGAGCTGCAGCGGTGTGCCGTGCGCGATGATCCTGCCCTTGTCGATGACGACGATGTCGTCGGCGAGCTGATCGGCCTCTTCGAGGTACTGGGTGGTCAGCAGGAGTGTGGTCCCGTCGGAGACGAGGTCCCGCAACACATCCCACAGCTCCGAGCGGCTCCGCGGGTCGAGGCCGGTGGTCGGCTCGTCGAGGAACAGCACAGGTGGGGCCGCGAGGAGACTGACCGCGAGGTCGAGCCGGCGGCGCATGCCACCGGAATACGACTTGACCTGCTTGTTGCCGGCCTCGCTGAGTGAGAACTGCTCCAGGAGCTCGTCGGAGCGACGAGCCAGGGTCTTACGACCGATGCCGTACAACCCGCCGATCATGCGCAGGTTCTCACGTCCGGTGAGGATCTCGTCGACGGTCGCGGCCTGGCCGGTGAGGCCCATGTTCTGCCGGACCATGCCGGGCTGTTCGATGACGTCGAAGCCGGCGATGCGAGCGGTCCCGCTCGTCGGCGGTGACAGGGTGGTCATCATGCGGACGGTGGTGGTCTTGCCGGCGCCGTTGGGGCCGAGCAGGCCGAGGACGGAGCCGCGCGGGACCGTGAAACTGACACCGTCGACCGCGGTGAAATCGCCGAAGCGTTTGACCAGGTCGATGGCCTCGATCGCGACGTCGGGCGTCGTGACATCGCCGGGTGCGACGGCGGGAACTGTGACTGAGTTCATAACTCTCCACGGTATCGATGGGGTCTGACAGGGGCGAACGATTTTTCGGTGTCTCCGGGTGCGCATGGGGGACATCTCAGGGGCACATCGGGGAACGCCGACGTTCCTCGACAGGACAGACCGGGAACCCCCACGGAACTCATCGGTCCGACGGCCCGGACTCCGACGGCCGAAGTGGGATTCACGCTAGGACCTCAAGTCGGCTTGAAGTCAATAGCGGACGTACCTCCGCAATTGCGGATTCAAGGTGCCATTTGTCACGCAGATACGGATACGATAACTCGCGTGACCGCGATACGGATCAAGGACGCCGCAGCATTGCTCGGCGTCAGCGACGACACGATCCGACGATGGATCGCGTCCGGGGTGCTCGAGCAATCCGACGACGGGCCGGTGGCGACCGTCGACGGAGCGCGCCTCGCGCAGCTCGCGCGCGAGCGTGCCGTGGCGCCGGACGACGGTGCGCCCGTCGCGCGGTCGGCACGCAATCGGTTCACCGGGCTTGTCACCGAGGTCCTGATGGACGGTGTGATGGCTCAGGTCACCTTGCAGTGCGGGCCGTTCGAGGTGACGTCGCTGATGAGCGCGCAGTCGGCACGCGAGTTGGAGCTCGCGCCGGGGTCGGTGGCCACCGCGATCGTCAAGTCGACGAACGTCATCGTCGAAACGAGCAGGGAGAACCGATGAGAAGGCTCGCAGTCGCTGCCGCGGTCGCCGTGATTCTGTGTGCGGCGGGGTGTTCGTCGGACGACGGCAGCGATTCGGGCACCGTGACTCTGGACGTGTCCGCAGCGGCGTCGCTGAAGAAGACCTTCACCACGATCGCCGACGAGTTCGAGAAGCAGCACGACGGCGTCACTGTGCGACTTTCGTTCGACGGCTCGTCGACCCTGGTCAATCAGATCAAGCAGGGTGCGCCGGCGGACGTCTTCGCCAGCGCGGACGAGAAGAACATGTCGAAACTCGGTGACCTGGCGGTCGACCCCGAGATCTTCGCGACCAACACACTCGTGATCGTCACCGCCGCCGGAAATCCACAGGACATCGCGACATTGGCCGATCTCAACAAGCCGGGGGTGACGACGGTCGCCTGCCAGTCCGCTCAGCCGTGTGGGGCCGCAACCGAGCTGGTGGAGAAGAACACCGGGATCACCATCGACGCGGCATCGGAGGAGCAGTCGGTGAGCGCGGTACTCACGAAGGTGACGACCGGGCAAGCCGATGCCGGGGTCGTGTACGTGACCGATGCGAAGGCGGCCGGCGACAAGGTGGCAACCGTGACCGATCCGGCGTTTGCGGAAGTGGTCAACTCCTATCCCATTGCGACGCTGAAGGATGCCGCGGACGGTGACCTGGGGACGGAGTTCGTCCAACTCGTTCTGGGTGCTGACGGACAGCGCATCTTGACCGAAGCCGGCTTCGGCGCGCCGTGACTCCACCCCGCTTCGCTCGACGGGGCCCGGCCGGATTGCCGGCTTGGGCGTATGGATTTGCCGCGGTCGGAGTCGCGCTGATCGTCGTGCCGCCCCTGGCGCTGCTGTTCCGCTCGCCCTGGGACTCCTTCGTGAATCAGGTGACGTCTCCGTCTTCGCTTGACGCGCTGCGACTCTCGCTGATCACCGCAGCGATCAGCACCGTCATCTGTCTCGTGGTGGGCGTGCCTATGGCGGTGATCTTCGCGCGCCACGACGGTCTGCTCGTGCGCGTGTTACGGGCGCTGGTGCTCCTGCCGCTGGTGCTGCCGCCGGTGGTGGGCGGTCTGGCTCTGCTGTACACGTTCGGGCGCCTCGGGATCGTCGGGGAACATCTGCACGACGCCGGGATCGACATCGCCTTCACCACCGCCGCGGTCGTGCTGGCGCAGACCTTCGTCGCTTTGCCGTTCCTGGTCATCAGCGTCGAAGGTGCTGTCCGCGTGGTGGGTACGAGGTACGAGGAGGTCGCCGCGACGCTCGGTGCCGGACCGACCCGCACGTTGTGGCGGGTGACCCTGCCGTTGGTGGCGCCGTCGTTGCTCGCCGGGCTGGTGCTGGCGTTCGCGCGGGCGCTCGGCGAGTTCGGCGCGACGATCACGTTCGCGGGCAACGCGCCGGGCGTCACGCAGACCGCGCCGCTGGCGATCTACGTGTCCTCCGTCAACGACCCCCAGGCCGCGATCCCGTTGTCGCTCATTCTGGTTGTGATCTCGCTGGTCGTCGTCGTGGGTGTGCACAGCCGGCGGCGCCGGACTGGGGGTGCGCTGTGAGCGACGCGGATCTGGCGCTGTCCATCGACCAGGAGGTTCCGCCGCTGCGGGTCGAGCATCGCTTTGCTGCGAGCCGGACGACGGCTGTCGTCGGACCGAACGGTGCAGGGAAGACGACGATGCTGCGAGTGATCGCGGGGCTGCTGCGTGGGGACGGCACGACACGGATCTCCCTGGGTGACGAGGTGTTTCGCGACGGTCGCGTGTTCGTCCCACCTCACCGTCGGGGCGTCGCCCTGCTGTCCCAGGACGCGCGGCTCTTTCCGCACCTGACCGTCGCGGAGAACGTGGCGTTCGCGCCGTCGGCGCAGCGGATGTCGCGTGCCGAGGTGCGCGAACGAGTGGCGCGGTGGCTGGCGGCTGCAGAGGTCGCCGACCTCGCCGGTCGTAAGCCCGATGAATTGTCCGGCGGCCAGGCTCAGCGGGTGGCGATCGCTCGGGCGCTGGCCGCCGAACCACGAATACTGTTGTTGGATGAACCATTCCGAGCGCTCGACGTCGACGTGGCGAGTCGGTTGAGAGCCTTGTTGCGAGGGTTGCTCGCCGATCACGGGCGTACGACGATCATGGTGACCCACGATCCGGTGGATGCTCTCGGACTGGCCGAGGACATCGTCGTGCTGGACCAGGGGAGAATCGTCGAATCCGGTTCCACGCGAGAGGTGTTGACCAATCCAGGGAGTCGATTCAGCGCTTCGCTGTCGGGGATCAATCTGTTCGTGGGGCGGATAGGTGAGGCCGATGCCGTTGTCGACGATCGGGGTAATGCGGTGGTCGGGACTCCCGGGGACGACGCGCCGGCTGATGGATTCGCGGCCGAAACACCTGCCGCCGCGACGTTCTCACCGCGTGCGGTCGCCGTCTATCTCGATGCCCCGCACGGAAGTCCGCGTACCGCGCTGCAGGCGACGGTCCGTGACGTGGTGCCGCGAGGCGACCACGCGGTGGTGAACACCGACGTCGCCGATCAGGTTGTCGCCGCAGAGGTCACGTGGGCAGCTGTCGCGGAGCTGGGATTGGTCACTGGACTCGACGTCGTACTGGTGGTCAAGGCGAGCGAAGTGCGCGTCAGCGCGGTCGCCGAGCGGTAGCACTCCCAGACCTCATTTCGACAGGCAGACGTCGATCGAAGTCCAGGAGTCGAGTTGAGGTCTGCCAGTGTCGAACAGCTGTACTCCGAGTGTGGAAGGCCGGCGGTCATTTCGTGCTCATCCCCATATCGCGACGCCACATAGGAAGCCAAGCGTAAGGGTCGTCGTCGACGGCAGGCACACCATGCAGATCGTTAGGTAGTCGCGAGCGTTCGCTATGGCTTCGGAGAAAACCTGTGAGGCAGAGCGCGAGTAAGGCGCAGGGTATGGATGTCGATGCCTACCCTTGAAATGGTCCTTCATCAGTCGCACCCTGCGGCGAGCAGCTTGGCGGTACCACAGTGGTTCACGGTTGCATGTCCGATGTCAGAGATCACTTCTTCACCAGTCAAGACGTCAGGAGGTCGCCGAAGTAGAGTCCGACGAGGAATGCGGTCCACGAGGGAGCGCAGATCAGCGCATTCTTGAACTGGTCGGTCACCGCGATCGCGTTGTCATGAGGACGACGGTTCGACCTATGCCGCGGAGCGCCGGCGTGACGTCGCTTCATACCTCGGGTCACCTGTCCTATCGATTCAGAACTGCTGGAAGGTTGCAGCGCTGGCCACACTGCCGATGGCTGCGCCGAGCTCGGTCCAATTCGATCGAGGCCGTTTGATCGGATCGAGCCCTCCCTACCGGAGCTGTCGAGGAAGAAGACGTTTGTCAGGTCGATGTCACGTACCCAAGCACCAATCCGATGCAGAAGGTCAGGAGCGGGTACGTGACGAACATGGACAGCTTCCCGCTGAAATAGGTGCTCAGCTGTCGCCACTTGTCGGTGTTGAAATCTTCGTCAACCACAGATCTTCCATTTCTCTGATTTCTGATTCGATTGTTTCCCAAACGGGCACAGGAGCTGTGGCCGTGAAGATCGCAAGGGCAGACTGTCCAGTCGAAGTCAGATAGGCCAGCTGCGATCGGCGAACGTGCAGATTCAAGCCGTCAGCGACGTACCCGCCGTAGTCGGCGCAAAGGTAGCCGTTCCGGCCGACTGTGTGGTCGACGACCGTAGCCCCTGGGAGCGCCTGAATATCGAGAGTTGTATCGATCGTCGACAGGCGGATCGGATCGATGTCGCCAAGAGTGAAATATTGAATCACAGTGTTCGAGACGAACGTGGGCGGCGGAGTTTCGGAACGAAGAAGCACGCGACTCGCCATTGCGCTGTGCGCGACGTCGGTCTCCATGTCGTACCACGCAGGGGGTGGAACGAAATCCAAGCTGACCGACGACGCCCTGAGCTCGGCCGTCGCCGCGAAGTTCGCGATTGCGTACTCGAGGGCTGCGATCACGCGTTTGCCGTCCCTGCATTCATCAGCTTGATAACGCACCCCCACACAGCAGCCCCAGGAAGAAGGTCAGGCCAGACGGGATACATGCCAGTGGTGTCCAGAACATGAAGCTCGTCGTACTGTCGGACAGGCTCGTGGACAGCCGTCGCGGGCGGTCGCGTTGAGTCTGTGCTTTCCATGGCGGCAATGAGTCAGGGTCTCGCTTGCCGGAGTCAGTGTGTTTCGCCATCAATCGAACCAACCTTTCACGAACTTCACTGCGTCGGCGCCGGCCTTGCTGCCGATGGCGGCGCCGATCCCAGCTCCGATAGCGGTGCCAACGGGACCGGCGAACGAGCCCACCACGGCTCCCGCTGCAGCTCCCCCGATCGCCCCACCGCCGACAGCCCCGACGACGGCGGCAGCAGCGTCGCCGCCATCCTGCTCGTCGCGATCGTACTTGCTCCACTCGTCGTAGACCGTGACACCCAAGCCGAGAAAAAAGGAACCTTTTGCCATCGTCTTGCCCAGAGAGCTCATACGCGCGACATCGTCCGCACTCATCCCTGCCTGACCCACAGACCGCCTCGACCTGCGATAAGCCTCAGCGATGTCTTCACCGCGTCGCTGTATCGCAGAGATCGCTGCTGTCGCAGCTGGGCCGGATAAGTCACCCGTAAGTCCGAGGGCGTTCTTAATGTATTCGACCCGCGACGGATCGAGCCCGTCTGTCTTACCAGCCTTGAGGTTCTCGAGCTGTTGAGGCGTAAGCGCCATCATGCGTTCAAAACGTCCGCGTTGCTCCGGGGTCGCTGTGCCTGCCATCACCGCTTTGGCGTCGCTCTCCGCGAGTCCCGGGTCGACGACTCCGCGGTTGCTTGCAATGGAAGCTGGTGTCATCCCGCCGATTTCGCCAAGTGCACCGTTGATTGCATCCCGCGTGGCGGTCACCGTATCGTCCGCAACTGTCGCGAGGCCCGAGAGCGCGGACTGGTGTTCGAAGGCTTCGCCGGCGTCGTACTCGGCGCCATCCGGCGCCCGGGCCGGATCGAAGTTCACTGCGTACCCGCGGCTTCCGCGGTCAAGGATGTAGCCCCTGCTGTCGGCCAGGGTGGTTCGACTCTCGAGCGCAGTGATTGCGTTGCGAATGTTGGTTGCCCCGTTCTGCAGGACCTCTGCGAGGTCACCGAATTCGTCGGCGGTGTTCCTGATCCATCGGGTGAGGCTCTCAGCCCTGGTGTCGGCGGCACCGCGGGCGTTGCCTTGCCAGTCCGACAGCATCAGGTTGAGAACCGGGTTACCGGCTTCGGCGCTTCGACCTCCAGATGGGCCTGCAATCGAACGACGCCGAACGCGATCTGCGCCATGACCTCGGGCTTCCACGAGGTCACCTCGTTGTAACTCGGTGGCATAGGGCTTACTGCACCGACAACAGAACGCTGAGCGGAACGACGTGGTGTGTCTGGTCGCCTTGACGAGTGGGGTAGGGGACTGCGTCCCTGATCCGGCCCGCACTCTGATCGTCTGTGGCAACGGTGGTTTCCTTGGCGTCGAGCACCATTTCGGAGCATGCGGACACCGCGCCGGACAGGTGAGCCAGCGACGAGGCGATATCGTGATCGGCGCTGGCTGCGACCACGGACATGTCACTCGTTGCACCCTTGAAGTTGCCGGCCAGTTCACCGAAGGTCGAAGACGTCCCTTCGAGGCCCGCGTACGACGTTAACTCGAGCGCCATCAGCCGTGATGCGCAGTTCGCGACGTCCGTTGCAGCGGTATCGAGTGCTGCTGGATCGACAACCAAGTCCGACACAAATCCCCCGTTGATATCGCAAACAACCATAGATGTATTGGTGCCAGGGTAGATCGGCAGGGGCAGAGTCGCAGATCGCTGTCCACAACCCAGGGCCGGACCTCATTCCCGACTGCCAGATCTCGATCGAAGTCTGCCGGTCGAACTGACGTCTGCTGGTCAGTCGTTCAGGGGGCCGTCGCGATGTGCTTCGAGGACGCGGGCCTTGAGGTGCTTGTAACCCCGGACCCGCAGTGAGGGCATCGATTTGAGATAGAACCGGTCGTCGGCGCTGATCTCGTCGGCGATGGTGTCGTCGATGAGAGTTGTTCCCGGACGGGCGGACCCGGCCAGGCGGGACGCGATGTTGACGGGTTCACCGAAGACGTCGCCGAGTCGGGTCAGCACGGGTCCGCGTGCGAGTCCGACGCGGAGCGGTGGCAGGTGATCGTTCTCGGACAACTCGTGGATGCGGATGGCCGCAGCGGCGGCAGCATGCGCGTCCTCGAACGTGAACATCACCGCGTCGCCCAGCGTCTTGACGACGCGACCGCCGTGATCGACGACGACGTCGAACGTGTCGTCCTCGAACGAACCGAGGAGAGCCTCGAGGTCGGTCAGGTCGATCCGCCGCGAGAGGCTCGTGTAACCGACTATGTCGGCGAACCCGACGATCAGGTCGAACTGTTCATCCGCCGAATGCTCCACGTGACGTTCGAGGGCGAGCGCCATGTGGCGTCGCCAGATCAGCTGCTGGACCTGACCCAGTGCCGCGCTCATCTGGTCGAGATCCCACGGGGTGTCCGGGTCGTCGGCGATCTCCCGGAGCTGATCGGCCTGCCAATCGGCCAGCCGGGACATCGTCTGGCCGATCGCCCGCGCCATCGCGATCTGCGTGGCCTCGGGCATGGCGCCCGACGACGCGGCGAACACGCGCAACGCGGCGACGTCGCTCTCGGTGGCGACTTTGTCATCGGTGGATCGGCGCACGAAACCGAACGCATTCCAGGCTTTTTCGGCGAACTCGGGTTTGATGCCCAACTGTGCGATCAGCTCGTCGCGCGTGTAGCGGGGCTCGTTGACATCGGCGACGGACGGTCCGCGGTCGTCTCCGGCGAGGGAGCGTGAGTCTTCCGGCATGGAGACAGTGTCTCGCACTGTGCGGCCGGGGGAGGCTCATTGGGTGCAGGATGCGCCTGCGCAACCCGACGCCATGGGTCCGGCGGGTCAGATGGCGAGCACGCCCTTCATGAGATACGCCATCCGCGCGGCGAATTGGGGGCTCTGGGCTCCCCGACGCATCCGCACCGCGTCGTTGACGATCGACAGTGCCGCGTGGACGGCCACCGCGCCCTGGTCGCGCTTGAGTGACGGGTCCACCTCGACGAGCAGATCGGTCCACCGCGCGACGTAACGCCGCTGAATGTCCAGCAGGTCGGTCGCGCTGGGTTGCCCGGCGAGCACCGACGAGTTGTTGAAGCTGACCGAGAGGTCGGGCGTGCTGGTGATGACGTCGACGTAGGAATCAACGAGTGCGGCCAAGAGTTTCGCCGGGTCGTTGGTTGCGCCGTATGCCGCCATCACCCCGGCCTCAAGGCGGGCGCCACTGCGGTGACCGATGGCCACCAGGATCGCCATCTTCGACGGAAAGTGTTTGTACACACTGGGTCCCGCGATGCCGACGGCGCCCCCGATCTCGTCGACGCCGACATCGGAATAACCGCGATCGGCGAACAGTGCGGCCGCGGCGTCGAGGATCTCGTCGCGGCGTGACCGCGTGACACCGGTGACGACCGGTGTCGTGTCGAGTGGCGGCGCGGTCGACGGACTCAGCGCCAGCAGGCGTCGGACCAGCTTCTCGATCTCTTCGCGGGCACGAACGCTGGACATCCGGGTGTGATGGACGGTCAGGCTGCCGCTGACACTCAGGATCGCCCACGCGAGCTGGACCGCCTCGCGTTCGGTCAGGTCGTCGCGTCCGGTGAGGATCGCGGCCGCCCACTGCCCGATCACCTCGCGGGTGCGGAGCGCGACCTGCTTGTTCTGGTCGACGGTCAGGTAGTTGCTCGTCCAACGCCAGAGCGATGCCGTCTGCGGACTCTTGACCGCGAGCGCGCACACCGTCGAGATCAGCGTCGCAGCGTCGTTCCCGTGCCTGAGGGCGCGATCGGTGCAGTCCTCGAGGTCGTCGACGCCGGCGAGGACGGCCTGCTCGAGAAGGGACTGCTTGTCGTCGAAATGCCTGTACACCGACGGTGCGGTGACCCCGGCTGCGCGGGCGATATCGGCCACCGACACCTGTGCGTAGCCACGCTGGACGAAGAGCGCCGCCGCGGAATCGACGAGCTGTCGCTTGCGGTCGGCGCCCTTGGTGCGGGTTGTTTTACGGTCAGGCATGGTGAACAGACCATAGCGCACATTCACCGATGAGCGAGAGTCGTTGACCATGGGGTATAGCCAAATAAGTGATTCCGCGTTAGCCTCGGTGGGTAACCAACTGGTGGTTCGTGTGAAAGGAACACTTTCGTGCCTGATCAAGCATTCATCTACGAGGCGATCCGTACGCCTCGTGGCAAGCAGCGCGGCGGTGCGCTGCACAGCGTCAAGCCGGTCGACCTGGTCTCGGGTCTGATCGACGAGCTCCTGGCCCGCCACGGCGGTCTCGATCCCGCCGATGTCAACGACGTCATCCTCGGTGTCGTCTCGCCGGTCGGCGAGCAGGGAGCGGTCATCGCACGCACCGCGGCCCTCAACAGCGGCCTCCCCGAGAGCGTCCCCGGTACTCAGGTCAACCGCTTCTGCGCCTCCGGCCTGGAAGCCACCAACCTCGCCGCGGCCAAGGTCGCCTCAGGCTTCGACGACCTGGTCATCGCCGGTGGTGTCGAGTCGATGTCGCGCGTCCCGATGGGCAGCGACGGCGGAGCGCTCTTCACCGACCCCGCGACCGCCTACGACCACTACATCGTCCCCCAGGGCATCGGTGCCGACCTCATCGCCACCATGGAGGGATTCTCGCGCGAGGATATCGACGGGTACGCCGCCGAGTCGCAGGCTCGTGCTGAGAAGGCCTGGGCGAGTGGCTACTTCGCCAAGTCCGTGGTGCCCGTCAAGGACATCAACGGCGTCACCATCCTCGACCACGACGAGCACCGTCGTCCGGGCTCGACCGTCGAGAGCCTCGGCAAGCTGAAGCCCGCCTTCGCCGCCCTCGCGGACATGGCCGGCTTCGACGACGTCGCGCTGATGAAGTACCCGAGCGTCGAGAAGATCAACCACGTCCACACCGGTGGCAACAGCTCCGGCATCGTCGACGGTTCGGGCCTCGTGCTCGTCGGCAGCGAGGCGGCCGGCAAGCGCAACGGCCTCACCCCGCGTGCTCGCGTCGTCTCCTTCGCCGAGGTCGGCAGCGAGCCCACCATCATGCTCACCGGCCCGACCCCGGCCACCGAGCTGGCACTGAAGAAGGCCGGCCTGACCATCGACGACATCGACGTCTTCGAGCTGAACGAGGCCTTCGCGTCGGTCGTCATGAAGTGGATGAAGGATCTGAAGGTCCCGCACGAGAAGGTCAACATCAACGGTGGCGCGATCGCCATGGGGCACCCGCTCGGTGCCACCGGCGCGATGATCTACGGCACCTGCCTCGACGAGCTCGAGCGCACCGGCGGCCGCTACGGCCTGATCACTCTTTGTATCGGTGGCGGCATGGGCGTCGCGACCATCATCGAGCGTCTCTGACCCCCTCCCACTTCACGAGAAAGAACTCTGCGAAACACCATGAGTGACAACATGATCAACTGGGAGAAGGACGCCGATGGCGTCGTCATCCTGACCATGGACGACCCCAACCAGGGCGCCAACACCATGAACGCGCTGTACCAGGAGTCGATGGCTGCGACCGTCGATCGCCTGGAGGCGGAGAAGGACGACATCACCGGTGTCGTCCTGACCTCGGCGAAGAAGACCTTCTTCGCCGGCGGCGACCTCAAGGACATGACGAGCGACCGCTCGGACGTCTCCAAGGCCGAGATCGCCACCCAGATCACCGAGACCACCAACGGCATGAAGAAGGTGCTGCGTCGTCTGGAGACCCTGGGCAAGCCCGTCGTCGCGGCCATCAACGGAGCCGCGCTCGGTGGCGGCCTGGAGATCGCGCTGCACACCCACTACCGCATCGCCGCGGACGTCAAGGGTGTCCAGATCGGTCTGCCCGAGGTCACGCTCGGCCTGCTCCCCGGTGGCGGTGGCGTCGTCCGCACCGTCCGCCTGCTCGGTATCCAGAACGCCCTCATGGGCGTCCTGCTCCAGGGCCAGCGCTTCAACGCGACCAAGGCCAAGGAGACCGGTCTGGTCGACGAGGTCGTCGGCTCCATCGAGGAACTGATCCCCGCCGCCAAGGCATGGATCAAGGAGAACCCCGAGGCTCAGCAGCCGTTCGACGTCAAGGGCTACAAGATCCCGGGCGGTGCTCCCACCAACCCGGCTTTCGCCGCGAACCTCCCGGCGCTGCCGGCTCTGCTCCGCAAGCAGCTCAAGGGCGCGAACATGCCGGCGCCGCCGGCCATCCTGGCCGCAGCGGTCGAGGGTGCCTACGTCGACGTCGACACCGCCGACATCATCGAGACCCGCTACTTCGTCTCGCTGGTCACCGGCCAGGTCGCACAGAACATGATCAAGGCGTTCTTCTTCGACCTGCAGCACATCAACGGTGGCGGCTCGCGTCCCGAGGGCTACGAGAAGTTCACCGCCAAGAAGGTCGGCGTCATCGGCGCCGGAATGATGGGTGCCGCAATCGCTTACGTGTCGGCCAAGGCCGGCATGGAGGTCGTCCTCAAGGACATCGACCTCGAAGCTGCCAAGCGCGGTAAGGGTTACTCGGAGAAGCTCGAGGCGAAGGCCGTCGCCAAGGGCAAGACCACGCAGGAGAAGAGCGACGCGCTCCTCGCCCGCATCCACCCGACCGTCGACGCCGCCGACTTCAAGGGCGTGGACCTCGTCATCGAGGCCGCCTTCGAGTCGGTCGAGGTGAAGCACAAGGTGTTCCAGGAGATCGAGGACATCGTCGAGCCCGACGCCGTGCTGGGCTCCAACACCTCGACCCTGCCGATCACCATCCTCGCCGAGGGTGTGAAGCGTTCCGAGGACTTCATCGGAATCCACTTCTTCTCGCCGGTCGACAAGATGCCGCTGGTCGAGATCATCAAGGGTGAGAAGACCTCGGATGCGGTGCTGGCCAAGGTCATCGACTACACGCTGCAGATCCGCAAGACCCCGATCGTGGTGAACGACAGCCGTGGCTTCTTCACCAGCCGCGTCATCGGCACCTTCGTCAACGAGGCCATCGCGGCCGTCGGCGAAGGCATCGAGCCGGCGTTCATCGAGCATGCGGGCACCCAGGCCGGTTACCCGGCCGCGCCGCTGCAGCTCATGGACGAGCTGACCCTGACCCTGCCGCAGAAGATCCGCAAGGAGACCGAGGCAGCGCTCAAGGCCGAGGGCAAGGAAGTTCCGCAGCACGGCTCGAACGCCGTCGTCGACTGGATGGTCGAGAACGGCCGCACCGCCAAGAAGGACGGCAAGGGCTTCTACGACTACGACGAGAACGGCAAGCGCACCCAGCTCTGGCCGGGTCTGCGTGAGCAGTTCAAGTCGGGCACCACGGAGATCCCGCTCGAGGACATGAAGGAGCGCATGCTCTTCGCCGAGGCCCTCGAGACCGTGAAGTGCTTCGACGAAGGAGTTCTCACCTCCGTTCCGGACGCCAACATCGGCTCGATCTTCGGTATCGGCTTCCCCGCGTGGACCGGTGGTGTCATCCAGTACATCAACGGGTACGAGGGTGGCCTGCAGGGCTTCGTCGATCGCGCACGCGACCTCGCCTCGAAGTACGGCAAGCACTTCGAGCCGCCGGCCTCGCTGGTCGAGAAGGCCGCGAAGGGCGAGAAGTACTGACGCTTCGAGGCTCGTCGCTACCGCTCCTCGCACCTCAGGGAGCGGGTAGCTGATCTCTCACGCAGGAGCCCCGGCCGGATTCATTCCGGCCGGGGCTCTTGGTTTTCCCCCGCGTACAGGCTTCCGTCCCGCCAATTGAGCTCAATAAGCGGGACGGAAACGCCTCCGCGCGAAGGCTCAATCCTCCGAGGGCACCTCGGTACCGCCGACGCTGAGCACGACGCGGGCGCCGTAGGGTACCGCCTCGATGAGCCGCAGTTGCGCCAGTGCCGGATGGGCGTCGAGCAGACGGCCCGCATTCGCGAGTGCCCGCAGGGATGCCGTCTCGGCCCGGGCTGCCTCGAGCTTCGCCAGGCCGCGGGTCCTGGCGGTGATCACCTCGAGTGCGGCACTGCGGATCTCGGACGGCACGATGATGTCCCGAATGGCGACATCGAGCACCTCGACACCGACGGTGGCGGCGACCTCGGCGGCGGCCGCACGGATGGGACCGACGTCGACGGCATCGCCGCGTCGGATCAGATCCTCCGACGGGACGTTGGCGCAGACCCGGCGCAGCGCGATCTGCGCGGCCAGGTAGACCGCGCCGATCGGGTCGGCCGCCCGCTCGACGAACGCCCGTGCATCGATCACGCGGGCGCGCAACGACATCGACACCCGGATCGAGATCGAGTCCGAGGTGAGGATCTCCTGCGGCGCAACGGGAATAAGTCGGTCGCGCAGGTCGACGGTCACCGTCGAGTCGGGCTTGGGGATCTGGTGACGGCCGGTTCCCAGGGACTGGACCTCGGTACCCCGGTAGGCCAGCACCGTATGACCCGGTGGGACGGTGATCTCGTTGTAGAAAATCATGGCGATCCTCCTTTCCGTTGCGTCGCAATGTTTGTCGGGACGTATGTGGTTGTATTGGCGACACCGCTCGCGGGCGGGCCGACCGGTGGGATCGTGCTCCGTCGATTCGCGTACGACTCACCGTGACGACCACAGGACCGGCCGAACCCGTGATCCCGGGAGCGGTGCCGTGATCAGGACTCGAACCTGAATGGGTTGAAAAGACCCTTTGCCATCAAGTAGACGCGAGGATTCCGACGCGCAGGGACGCGTCGCGGTATCCCGCTCCGGCCTGCTGGTCCTCGTGCCGAACGGGAACTATGCCAGTGGGGAGACGCAGGGGCAACGGATTATTCGGTGGGCTGGTGGGGAACCGTTCGACGCCGTGATGCGTCTAAGTGCGCATGACCCTCATACCGGCAGACCGAAGCGGTCTGATCGCACGCGACGATGCGCTGCGCGCAGGTTTCACCGATCAGGACCTCGACCACGCGGTGTCGCAGAACCACCTTGTGCAATTGGGGCCGGGGATCTTCGCTCTCGCGTACGGATACCTGCTGTGGTCGCGGAACGCGGACCGATGAATGAAAGATCCTTACGCGGAGCCGTTTCCCTCCCGCTTGGTGGATCTGACAGGCGGAAGGGAAACGGCTCGGCGGGAGGGGAATGATGCAGCGGGAATGAGGGGTCAGCGGGAGAGGAAGGAGGTGACCGTGGCCTCGAAGGCCTCCTTGGCCTCGATCATCACCCAGTGCCCGCACTTCGGGAAGATGTGGAGCTCGGCGTCGGGGATGAGACGCATGGGGACCATCGCCATGTCGGGCGGGCTGACTCGGTCGTCGCGGCCCCAGGTGAGCAGCGTAGGGCAGGCGACCTTGTGCATCGACGCCCAGTACGGCGGCGTGTCGGAGGCGGCCATGAACTGCTGCTGCATCTCGAAAGCCGCGGAGCCGTACATCATCTGGGCGGTCTTCTGGGCATCCGGATTGATGGCGGCTTCCCAGCGTTCCTCGATGAGCTCCTCGGTGACCAGCGAGCGGTCGAAGACCATCGAGTTGAGCCACCGCACCAACTTGTCTTTCTCCGGCGCGTCGGTGAACTCCTGGAGGAGTCGCAGGCCCTCGCTGGGACTGGGGCTGAACACATTCGGGCCGACGCCGCCGATGGTGACGAGCTTCTCGACGCGGTCGGGCTTCTTGATCGCCAGGTTGACGCCGACGACGCCACCCATGGAGTTGCCGATCATGGGGGCCTTGTCGATGGCGAGCGCATCCATGAACCGGATGACCGAGCCGCCGGCGGTGAGGACGGGGTGACCCTCGACCGCGTCGCTGACGCCGAAACCGGGGAACTCGATCACGTAGCAGTGGTGTGTCTGCGCGAAATGGCCGAGATTGCCGCGGTAGTTGCGCCAACCGGTGACACCGGGACCCGATCCGTGCAGCAGGATCAGCGGCGGCGCGTCGGCGTCACCCGCCTCGTGGTAGCGCAGGGTGCCCTGGTCGGTCGTCAGTTCCCGTTTGGTCGCTTCGTAGGAGACATCCACGCCACCAGATTAGAACGTGTTCTAATCCGTTGTCACGGGTGTTGGTGATTGTGCTCGTGACCGGGGGATATGTGTCCGACGCCGATGATGTCGTGCAGGATTCGATGGACGATCGCGTCGCCGACGACCTCGTAGTGGACCGTTCGGCCGACCTTCTCCGATCGCACCCATCCCTGGGCGCGCAGGGCGCGAATCGACTGGGAGGCGGCATTCTCGGTGATCCCGATGGCCGCCGCGAGTTCGGCGACCGTCGAGCCCGGGTGGGCGTGCATCTCGGCAACGAGGCGGAGTCGGGTCGGGTCGCTGAGCAGGGTGAAACGCGCGGCCCACGAGTCCGCGTCGAAGTCGGTCACCGGAACCCCTCTTCCTGCTTGTGCCACCCTCCCGATATACACCAACAGCTCGGGGTCGGATGCGACCGACGTGTGTCTGTGCGAACATATGTCGATGACGACACATGTGAGACGTCGGCTGCTCGGACGGCCGGTGACCGTCTCGGTCACCGCTACGCTGCTCGCCGGATTCGTTCTCGCGGGTTGCGGCGGCGGGCAGAGCGCTCCGGCGTCGGATCAGATCGTGCTCGCCGAAAGCCAGGAGCTCGGGCTGTTCAACCCGATGCTCGGCTACGGTCAGCTCGGTGTGTCGCCGATCTACGACGGGCTGCTGGTTCCGGCCGCCGACGGTGACGACCGCATCCCCGATCTCGTGCCCGCACTGGCCGCGTCGAAGCCCGAGCGCGTCGCACCCCGCACGTGGCGGCTAGAGCTCAAGGACGGTGTCACCTTCTCCGACGGCAGTGCCTTCGACTCGGCCGACGTGGTCGCGACCTATCGCGCGGCCGTCGACCCGAAGGTCGCGTCGGGTATCTCGACCGACTTCGCCCCCATTGTCACGGTCGAAGCCGATGGGCCGCACACGATCAGACTGACCATGAACACCGATGCCGATCCCTCGCCGTACCTGCTCGTGGGTATCGTCCCGTCGGAGAAAGTGGAGGCAACGCCTGCTGCGCAGTGGGCGATCAACACCGAACCCGTCGGGACCGGCCCCTACCGCCTCGAATCCCTCGACCCCGACCAAGCGGTCCTCGTCGCTCGCGACGACCGAGCCGGCGACGCTCCGTCGGTGCGCAAGATCGTCTATACGCATGTACCCGACGACAATTCTCGCGCGCAGCGGGTGCAGACGGGTGAGGCCGACGGGGCGAGCCTCCCGCCGCGACTGGCCGACGCGTTCGCCGACGGGTCCGGTGTCGACGTCGCCGTGGTGGCGACGGCTGACTGGCGGGGCGTGTCGCTGCCGGCCGAAAACGACTTCACCGCAGACCCTTCCGCGCGGCTGGCGATGAACATCGGCGTCGACCGGACGTCGATCGTGGAGGACGTCCTCGTGGGCAAGGGTGAACCGGCCGGCACACCGATCGCGAAAGTCTACGGAGACGCCTACAACCCCGACGCCCAATTCGCCTACGACCGCTCCCGAGCCGCGTCGATCCTCGACGATGCGGGCTGGCGACCCGGTTCCGACGGCGTCCGTGTCCGTGACGGCGTCCGCGCATCCTTCGTGCTCCTCTACAACGCCGAGGACACCCTGCGTCGTGACCTGGCGGTGGCGTTCGCGGCGTCGATGAAGCAGATCGGCGTCGAAGTGTTGACGCGAGGCACCAGCTGGGACGAGATCGACACCAAGATGGGCTCGGCTGCCGCGCTTCTCGGCGGCGGTGCCACCCCGTACAGCATCGATTCCCAGGTCTACGACGCCCTGCACACCCGGGTGCCGGGTTCGTCGCCCTACTCCAATCCGGGTGACTTCACCGCACCCGGACTCGACGAATTACTGGACGCCGCACGCGAATCGGCGCCGGGTCCGGAGAACGACGAACGGTACCGTCGCATCCAGCAGATCTATGCCGACCAGCCGTCACAGGTCTTCCTCGCCTTCGTTCACCACGCCTATGTCGCACGAAGCGCGGGGTGGGCGCACGATGCGCCGATTCTCGAACCCCACTCGCACGGCGTGACCTGGGGACCCTGGTGGAATCTGCCGTCCTGGACTCCGACGTCGTGACCACGCAGATCCGAGCGGACACCGCAGGGCTTTCGGGCGCCTCGCGTCCCGCCGCGGAGAATCCCTCCGGCACTGGCGAACACGCGCGACGGCGCACCCGGTCCCGGACTGCCGTCCGACTCCTCGGACGTCGAATCCTGGTGATGGTCCCGACGGTGTTGCTCGTGTCGCTTGGAGTGTTCGCCGTCGCCGCGGCGTCGCCGTTCGATCCGCTGACGGCGCACCTCGGCGACAACTACCAGTCGGCGACGCAAGCGCAGCGGGATGCCGTCACGCAGGCCTACGGACTCGACGACCACTGGTTCGCGGCCTGGTGGAAGTGGTGGGTCGCGGTGTTTCAGGGAGATCTGGGATGGTCGTCGACCATGCGTCAGCCGGTGGCAGAACTGATCGGCCAACGTCTTCCGTTCAGCCTGGGAATGTCGTTGGCGGCGTTTATATCTGCCGCGGTCGTCGCCATCGCGCTGGGGGCGGTCGTCGGCATGCGGCGCGGCGGGATCCTCGACCGCGCCTGCACGACGCTGGCCGCGATGCTCGCCGCGACCCCGCCGTTCGTGGTGTCGCTCGTGCTGGTCAGCATGTTCGCGGTGGGGCTCGGGTGGTTACCGACATCGGGCGCACGACGGCCGGGTGACGACTATTCGGTCGACGGACTGCTCACCCACGCGGTGCTGCCCTATCTGGCGCTGACGATCTCCATGATCCCGTGGCTGCTGCTGACGATGCGTTCGGCGGTCGTCGATGCCGCGGCGTCCGACGCGGTCCGGGGAGCGCGCGCCCGAGGGGTAGGTGGATGGACCTTGCTGCGGGGACACATCGTGCCGGTCTCGGTGTTGCCCACGCTGGCCCTGCTCGGGACACGGTTGCCCGAACTCATCGCCGGCGCCGCGATCGTCGAAACCGTGTTCGGCTGGCCGGGTCTCGCCGAGGCGCTCGTCGATTCGGCGGTGGCACTTGACTTCTCCCTCCTCGCGCCGCTGGCCGTCGGATCGGCTGTCCTCGTTCTGATCGGATCGGCGTTGTCGGATGCAGCTGCGGTGTCGATCGATCCGCGGATCGGGTTGCGGGCATGACCGCGATCTCGCCTCCGGCGATGCGCGACGAGAGTCGTTGGGCCGCAGCGACCGACCGAATCAAGGCCGCTGCCCCCTGGATCGTCCTCGGCGTCATCGGCGCGCTCGCAATCGGGTGGCCTCTCATCGCTGAGGAACAGACCGCCGACTTCGCACAGGCTTTGCGCGCCCCCGGCGACGGTAGCCTCCTGGGCACCGACCATTCCGGATACGGCCTCGGGGTCCGCACCGCGGAGGGCCTGCGGATCTCGTTGGTCATCGCACTCGCCTGCGCGATACTCGCCACCGTCCTCGGCGTCGTCGTCGGTATCGCGTCGGTGACGGCAGGCGGGTGGGTCGACGCGATCGTCATGCGCGTCGTGGACGGCGTCAACGCGCTTCCGCATCTCGTCGTCGGCGTGGTGATCGCCGCGATGTGGCGCGGCGAACCTCTTGCGATCATCGTCTCGATCGCGCTGACCCACTGGCCGGCCGTCGCTCGGGTGGTCAGGGCGGAGCTGCTGGAGGCGACGTCGGCCGGTTGGGTGGAGACCGCGCGGCTCGCCGGCGCCTCGCGAACGTTCATCGCGACCCGGCACCTCATGCCCGCGGTCTCCGGTCAAGTACTGGTCGCGCTGACTGTGCTACTCCCGCATGCGGTGTGGCACGAGACCACTCTGTCGTTCCTGGGCGTCGGTCTCTCCCCGGACGCCGCGAGCCTCGGCACCCTCCTCGGGCAGGCGCGCGGTGACGTCCTCACCGGCGCCTGGTGGACGCTCGTGGTCCCCGGTCTCGCACTCATGGTCACCGCGCTCGCCTGCTCGGCAGCTGCGGGCTCGCTGCGCCGCGCCACCTCGCCTCCGACCGGGGAGGTCTGGCGATGAGTGCTCGTCTCGACGGCCTCACGGTCGATGTCGCCGTTCGACGCCGCGAACCGGTCCGGGTGCTCGATGACGTCACCCTGGATCTACCTGCCGGCGCGATGACCGCTCTCGTCGGCGAATCCGGGTGCGGGAAGTCGATGGTTGCCGCTGCGCTGTGTGGGCTGCTCCCGCCCGGATCGTCAGTGACCGGCCGGGTGTCGCTCGGGGACGATGATTTCCTCGACGACGAGGTCGCCGGTCGCGACCCACGCTGGCGGACGCTGCGTGGACGTCGAGTGGGGCTGGTGCCGCAGTCGGCGGCCACCTCGTTCACCCCGGTGCGCACGCTCGGGTCACAGCTCGACGAGGTGATCAGCGGGCTCGGCGGCACGCGCGACGCCGTCGAGCTGTGCCGGGCGGTCCACCTCGATCCCGACGCTCTGCGGCTCTACCCGCACGAACTGTCCGGCGGGATGGCCCAGCGCGCCGCGATCGCCGCAGCCATCGCCGGCGACCCCGCGATCCTCGTTGCCGACGAGCCGACCTCTGCGCTTGACCCCGACCTCGCAGCCGCGATCTGGGGACTCCTGGCGGACACCGCACGACGCGGCGCCGCGGTGCTGGTGATCACTCATGACGTGGACACGATGGTCGGGGGCCGGCGGGGGGTGGGGGGCTTCGACGCGGTGCCTCGCTTCGCTCGGGACCGGCTCAGCCGGCAGGGGGCGGTGCCTCGCTTCGCTCGGGACCGGCTCAGCCGGCAGGGGGCGGTGCCTCGCTTCGCTCGGGACCGGCTCAGCCGGCAGGGGGGTGCCGACCGAGTCGCAGTCATGCGGGCCGGACGGATCGTCGAAGAAGGTCCAGCTGCCGAGGTTCTCCGTTCGTCAGAGCCGTACGTCGCCGAATTCTTCGAGCCCGTCTCATGACGGCGACGCTGCTCGGGCACGGCCTGACCGCCCGGTTCGGGAGCCGGGAGGTGTTCACCGGCGTCGACGTCTCCGTCGACGCGGGATCCGTCCTCGGGATCGTCGGCCAGTCGGGCAGCGGCAAGACGACGCTTCTGCGCATCCTCGCCGGACTCACCGCACCCGCGGCCGGCACCGTCGAGCAGCGCGGTGTGGAACTTCGGCCGGGAACCATCGGACTGATCGCCCAGCATCCCCGCCTGGTCACCAATCCGCGCTGGACGTTGCGCAGGATCGTCGCGGAACCCGCCACGATCGCGCGACGCAACTGTGACATCGAGGCGGTCGCCGGACGCGTGGGTCTCGACCCCGCACTCCTCGACCGCTTCCCATCACAGGTCTCCGACGGTCAGCTGCAACGGGCCTGCGTCGGCCGCCTGCTGGTGCAGGCGCCGCGGTTCGTGCTGTGCGACGAACCGACCGCGATGCTCGATCCACTGTCGGCGCGGGCGGTCATCGGGCTGCTTCAGGCGCTCGTCGACGACGGTGCCGGCATGGTGCTGGTCAGCCACCAGCGGCGGCTCGTCGACGCGCGGTGTCGTGACGTCGTCGATCTGGACGTGCGGTAGGGGGCTTCGACGCGGCGCCTCGCTGCGCTCGGTGCCGGCTCAGCCGGCGGGGTGGGGGGCTTCGACGCGGCGCCTCGCTGCGCTCGGTGCCGGCTCAGCCGGCGGGGTGGGGCGCCTCGCTGCGCTCGGTGCCGGCTCAGCCGGCGGGGGGTGGGGGGCTTCGACGCGGCGCCTCGCTGCGCTCGGTGCCGGCTCAGCCGTCGGGGGTTGGGGGTGCCGGCTCAGCCGGCGGGGCAGCGGGTCACATCTGCAACCGCACCGCGTCGTCCTCGCCCATGGCGTCCTCGAGGACTTCTGGGGAGTAGTCGACGTCGATGTCGGCGACCGAGCGTCCGCGGGCGGACTCGATCGCGGAGAGCCGGCGCTGGGCGCGGTCGGCGGCATAGGTCAGGAACTCGTTGTTGTCGAGCCCGAAGGGTTGCTCGTCGAACTGCTGGTTGACCCAGTCGATCATGTCGAGCGCCAAGGGGAGGAGTTCGTCCATGCGCTCGCCGACGGCGGCCCACAGCGAGTCGTCGGCGGCGACGTGACGGCGGCAGGTGAAGGTGCCCCATGCCATGTGGCGCCGCTCGTCGTCGCTGATGAACCGGATCAGCTTCTGCATGCCGGGGAAGATGTCGAACCGCGTACAGACCTTCTGCCAGGCGTGATAGCCGGTCAGTGCCAGGCTGCCCTCGATGACGTGGTTGTAGGTGACGCTCGCGCGGATCTGGTTACGCGGCGACGCGTCGTGTTCGAGGGCGTGTAAAGACGCCGGCAACTCCTCGTAAAACAAGCGGCGATAGAAGGGATTGTCGGCGACGAAGGGCTGGAGGTCGCCGGTCAGTCCGACGGAGTCCATCCACATCCGGAAGACCTGGGTGTGTTTGGCCTCCTCGAAACAGAACTGTGTCAGGTACATCTCGTCACCGAAGCGGCCCTCGGTCGCCATCGCCTTCATGAACGGCTGGATGTCCTCGGTCACCGCCTCCTCCCCGGCGATGAACTGACTCACCAGATAGGTTGCGCTGCGCCGTTGTTCGTCGTTCAGCTCCACCCAGTCCTGCGCGTCCCGGGAGAAGTCGATCGCCACCGGATCCCAGAACCGGGAGTTCCCTTTGACGAAGAGTCGCAATGGAAACGAGTCCCAGTTGAGACCGCCCTGCCGCAGTGACGAGAAGTCCTGGCGGCCCTCTTCCTTGTGTTCGATAAGGGTCATGAGATCACCAGCCAACCGACGTGGGAATGCGAATACCTGACGCTAACGCGTTACCGTGCCGACGGTGTTGGAATCAGTGAATTCGCTTGTCACAGCTGATGTTACGCCCTCTCGAGGACGGATTCCGGTGTCGTGTCCTCTTCTTCCCGTTTTGCGAGCGCGCTCGGCCACCAGATCTTGCGTCCGATGTCCAGGGTCAGTGCGGGAACCAGGAGCGTACGCACGATGAGGGTGTCGACGAGGACGCCGAACGCCACCAGGAAGGCCACCTGTACCAGGAACAGGAGTGGGATCACGGCGAGGGCCGCGAAGGTCGCCGCCAGCACGACTCCGGCCGAGGTGATGACGCCGCCGGTCGCGGTGAGCCCGCGGATCATGCCGATGCGGGTGCCATGCCGGAGCGCCTCCTCGCGCACCCGGGTCATCAGGAAGATGTTGTAGTCGATGCCGAGCGCCACGAGGAACACGAAGGCGAACAGCGGGACCACCGGGTCGGCGCCGGGGAAGCCGAACGGACCGTTGAACAGCAGCGCGGCCACACCCAACGTCGTCGCGAAGGAGAGCACGGTCGTCGCGAGCAGGATCGCGGGCGCGAGGACGCTGCGCAGCAGCGCCACCAGGACCAGGAACACGACGATCAGCACGATCGGGATGATCAGGTTGCGGTCGTGGATGGACGTCTCGCGGGTGTCGAGATCGATGGCGGTGGTGCCGCCGACCAGGGCGTTCGCGTTCGGGACCTGGCCGACCGCCGAACGGATGTCGGCGACGGTGTCCTGGGCGGCGAGTGACTCCGCATTGTCGGTCAGCGTGGCGGTGACGGCGACCTTGCCGTCACGGACCATCGGCGCGCTGCCTTCGGTGATCAGTTCGGCGCCGGCGACACCGTCGGTCGCGCGGACCGCGTCGAGTACGGCGGTGCCTGCGCCCTGATCGGCGATGACGTAGGTGGGCGTACCGCTACCGGCGTCGAAATGTCTCGCCTGGATCTCGGCGCCCTCCACGGACTCGACCGAGCCCATGAAGAAGTCGGTCGACGCGATGCCGTCGGCCTTGAAGGTCGGGGCGAATGCCGCGCCGATGAGCAGCAGGATCAGGGTGCCGGCCCAGATGGCGCGCGGCTTGGACGCGACCGTGTCGGCGATGCGCTTCCACAGGCGGTGGGTGGCACCGCTGTCGGCCGAGGTCTGCGGGGCGTACCGGGGGCGCAGCGGCCAGAACGCGGTCCGGCCGAGGAGCGCGAGGGCGGCGGGGAGGAACGTCATCGACGCCAGGAAGGACGCGAGGATGCCGATCGCGGCGACCGGGCCGAGGCTCTTGTTGGAGTTCAGGTCGGACAGCATCAGACAGAGGACACCGGCGATGACGGTGCCCGCCGACGCGGCGACCGGCTCGATCGTGGCGCGCCACGCCTGCCGGAGCGCCGCGTACTTGTCCTCGGTCGCGATCAACTCCTCCCGATATCGGGATACGAGCAGCAGCGCGTAGTCGGTGGCCGCGCCGAAGACCAGGATGAACAGGATGCCCTGGCTCTGACCGTTGAGGTCGAGAACGCCCTGCTTGGTCAGGAAGTAGACGAGGCCCGACGCGAGTCCGAGGGCGAAGACCGCGGAGATGAGGACCACGAACGGCAGGATCGGGCTGCGGTAGACGACGATCAGGATCAGGATCACCACGGTGCCCGCGACCAGCAGCAGCAGGCCGTCGATTCCGGCGAAGGCCTCCCCGAGGTCGGCGACCTGGCCGGCGGGGCCGGTGACCGCGACGGTCAGACCGTCCGGCGCGTCGGCCAGCTTGTCGCGCAAGATCTCCACGGTGTCGGCGGGTTCGCCCGCGCTGTCGATCGGGACGAAGACCTGCGCGGCCTGACCGTCCTGCGACGGGATCGGCGGCGAGACCGCCGGTCCGAATCCGGGCTGACCGGCCACCTCGGAGGTGGTGGTGCGCAGGAACTCGAGGTCGCCGGGCGTGATCCCGCCCGAGCGTTCGGCGATGACGATGCCGGGGATCTCGTCGGTGTCCTGGAAGTCGGCGAGGAGGTTCTGGACCTGCGTGGACTCCGCCGACGCCGGGAGGAAGGAACTGCTGTCGTTGCTCGCGACGCTCGCGAGCTTGCCGGCGAAGGGGCCCGTGATCCCGCCGACGATCAACCAGGCGAGGAGTAGAAGGGCCGGGATCAGCCAGCGGAGCTTGCGGGTGGGACGGGGACTCGAATCGGTCTTGTCCGGCATGGGGCCATCGTTCCAAGTGTTGCTCTCACGTGCCGACGAGGGGCTCGAGGACGGTCGCATGCAACCGATTCGGCGCCGGCCGCAGGCCGGAGCGAACGCGCGAGACGGATCACGTGAAATGGCTGCGGCGACCGCGGTCTTGGACCACCATGTGATGTACGTTGCATAAGCAGACGGCGATATCTAACGCCCTGTTCCGGGGCGGCACGAGTAAGGAGCACATGTGAAGACCAAAGGTGCAGTTCTCCGCAATCCGGGTGAGAAGTGGCAGATCGAGGAGTTCGAGCTCGGCGATCCGGTGGCGGGCGAGGTCCAGGTCAAACTTGTCAGCTCGGGTCTGTGCCACAGCGACCATCACCTCCGCACCGGCGACAGCCCCGCCCCGATGCCGGTTCTGGGTGGTCACGAGGGTGCCGGCGTGGTGACCAAGGTCGGCCCGGGCGTCACCAACCTCAAGGAAGGCGACCACGTCGTCACCGCGTTCATCCCGGCCTGCGGGACCTGCGAGCCGTGTTCGCGAGGACAGCAGAACATCTGCGACGAGGGTGCACGGCTGCTGACCGGCCTCTCGATCGCCGACGACACGAACCGTGCGCACACCCATGACGGACTTCCGCTCGTCCAGATGTGCATGCTCGGGACCTTCGCGCCCTACATCACCGTGAATCAGGCCTCGCTGGTGAAGATCGAGGACGACATCCCGCTCCAGGCGGCGGCACTCCTCGGGTGCGGTGTCGCGACCGGCTGGGGCTCCGCAGTTGAGATCGGCGGGACGCATGCCGGCGACACCGTCGTCGTGGTCGGCATCGGCGGTGTGGGCATCAACGCGGTCCAGGGCGCCGCGGCGGCCGGTGCGCGCCACGTCATCGCGGTCGACCCCGTGCCCTTCAAGCTGCAGATGGCCGAAAAACTCGGTGCGACGCACACCTTCCCGTCGATGGAGGCGGCGGCCGAGGCCATCGGCGACATCACCTGGGGCCGGATGGCCAACACGACGATCCTCACCGTCGGTGAGATCGACGGCTCGATGATCGCGCCCGCCCTGGCCCTCACCGGCAAGGGCGGACAGGTCGTCGTGGTGGGCATGGGCAACTACGCGTCGATGGACGCGCAGATGAACCTCTTCGAGCTCACCCTGCTGCAGAAGCGGGTGCAGGGCGCGATCTTCGGTGGTGCCAGCCCCCGGACCCAGGTGCCGGCGCTGCTCAACGAGTACCGTGCCGGCAAGCTGAATATCGATGATCTGGTGACCAAGACCTACCGGCTCGATCAGATCAACGAGGCCTACGACGACATGCTCGCGGGCAACAACATTCGCGGCCTGATCGTCTACGGCGACGACGACTACTGATCGCTCCGGCGAGGGCGATCACTGATCGCTCGCGCTGACACCCGGCGACGCCAGGTCACCCTCCGGTGGCCTGGCGTTTCTGGTTGATCAGCAGATTGAGGAATCGCAGACCGAGTCCGAGGAGCACGAGGGTGCTGGCCATCTGGATGGACACCGCGATGCGGGCGCCCTGCGAATACGCCGCGATGTCGCCGAAACCGGTTGTCGTGAACACCGTCAGGCAGAAGTACAGGGCGTCCACGCGGCTGAGGTACTCGTTGAAGCTGCCCGGGTCGTATTCGGAGAACAGGTAATACGTGGTGGCGAAGACGACGACGTAGAACGTCGACAGTGCGACGAGCATCTCCATTGCGGTCGCGAGCGGATGGACCGACCGGGCGAACTTCCGGACCTCCCAGACGCAGAAAGATGCCAGCAGGAAGGCGCCGACCGTCAGTCCGAGGATGTTGAGATCGCTCGTCCTGTTGATCGGCAACAAGAAGTATCCGATCAGCAACACGATGGCCGCGCCGACGGGCCGGAGTAGGGCGACTGTCAGATCGCGTCCCTTCGCGAGGACGAAGGATTCCGGTGCCCCGGGTCGCGGTACCGGGGCGCCATCGGGCGAGGCGCCGCCGGCCCCAGGTGCGTCGTTCACCAGATCCGGACCCGCTGGTCTTGCTCGAGATACAGTGCGTCGCCGGGCTTCACGTCGAACGCCTCGTAGAACGCGTCCACGTTGCGCACGACGCCGTTGCACCGGAACTCCGGCGGCGAATGCGGGTCGATGGACAGGCGGCGGATCGCCTCGGCGTCCCGGGTCTTGGTGCGCCAGATCTGGGCCCAGCTGAAGAACACGCGCTGCGTTCCGGTGAGGCCGTCGATGACCGGCGGATCCTGCCCCTCGTGGGCGATCTCGTAGGCGACGAGCGCGATCGACAGACCGCCGAGATCGCCGATGTTCTCCCCGATGGTGAAGTCGCCGTTGACCTTGTGCTCGGGGTCGAGGCCGGTCGGGGTGAACTCGCCGTACTGGTCGATGAGTTTACGTGTGCGTGAGGAGAACTCGGTGCGGTCGGTGTCGGTCCACCAGTCGATGAGGTTGCCGTCGCCGTCGTACTTCGCGCCCTGGTCGTCGAAGCCGTGGCCGATCTCGTGCCCGATGACCGCGCCGATGCCGCCGTAGTTGACCGCGTCGTCGGCCTCGGGATCGAAGAACGGCGGCTGCAGAATGGCCGCGGGGAAGACGATCTCGTTCATGCCCGGGTTGTAGTAGGCGTTGACCGTCTGCGGGGTCATGAACCATTCGTCGTGGTCGACCGGCCCACCGATCTTGGCGAATTCCCGGTCCTGCTCGAACGACGATGCGCGCGCGACGTTCCCGATGAGATCACCGCGGTCGACGCTCAGTGCGCTGTAGTCGCGCCACTTGACCGGGTAGCCGATCTTGGGGGTGAACTTCTCGAGCTTGGCGAGGGCCTTCTCCCGGGTGTCCGGGGTCATCCACGGGAGTTCGGAGATGTTGCGGCGGTAGGCCTTCACCAGGTTCGCGATGAGCTCGTCCATGCGCGCCTTCGCCTCGGGCGGGAAGTGCTTGGCCACATAGAGTTTGCCGACCGCGAACCCCATCGCGCCCTCGACGAAGCCGACGCCGCGCTTCCAGCGGTCGCGGATGGTCTCCGCGCCCGTCAGGGTGCGGCCGTAGAACTCGAAGTTCTCGTCGACGAAGTCCGACGACAGATACGACGCGGCGGAATGGAGCAGGCGCCACGTCAGCCACGTCTTCCACTCCTCGAGCGGGCGTGAGGCGATGAGTGCCGACGCTCCGGACACGAAGGACGGCTGCGCGACGACGACCTCGGCGAAGGTCGGATCGCCGGTGGTGCCCAGACCGCCCAGCCACTCACCGATCGGGAAACCGTCGGCGGCGGAGGCGAAGTCGTCCAGCGTCATCAGGTTGTAGGTGAGTTCGGCGTCGCGGCGCCGGACGACGTCCCAGTGTTCGGCCGCGATGGCGGTCTCGAGATCGAGGATGGTGGCGGCGCGGGCGGCGGCATCGTCGAAGCCGGCGAGGGCGAACATCCGCTCCACGTGTGCGACGTAGGCGGTCCGGGTCCCCGCGTGCTTGTCCTCCCGGTAGTACGACTCGTCCGGCAATCCGAGGCCGGACTGGGTGACGTGCACAAGGTAGCGGTCGGACTTCTTGGCGTCGGTGTCGACGTAATAGCCGAACAGTCCACCGGCGCCGTGACGCTGGAGCCGGCCGATGCGTCGGGCGAGCGCGTCCGCCGAGTCGACGGCCGCGATCTTCTCGAGTTCCCCGGTGATCGGGCCGATGCCGAGTGCCTCGATGTGATCGGTGTCCATGAACGACGCGTAGAGGTCACCGATCTTCTGTGCGTCGGAGCCGCTCGCGGGGCTCGACTCGGCGCATTCGGTGATGATGTCGCGGACGTTCTCCTCGGAGTTGTCGCGCAGCACGTGGAAGGCGCCGTCGACCGAACGGTCGTCGGGGATGACATGCGACTCCAGCCACTTCCCGTTGACGTGGGCGAACAGATCGTCCTGGATGCGGACGGAATCGTCGACCCAGTCGAGGTCGAGTCCGGACTTGAGGTCGGTATTCGAAGCAGTCACGCGCTCCATCCTGTCACCGGATGGGCGATCCGTCAGCAGCGTTCGGTACCGGCGAAATCGCACGAGGTCCCCGGTCGGTCCCTACGGTGGATCCATGGTGGGAGAAACCAGCTACGACGTCGTCGTGATCGGCGGTGGTCCGGTGGGCGAGAATGCTGCCGACTACGCGATACGGGGAAGCGATCGCACGGCCGCGATCGTCGAACACGAACTGATGGGTGGGGAGTGCTCGTACTGGGCCTGCATGCCGAGCAAGGCGCTGCTCGGACCCGGCAACGCCCTCGAGGAGGCGCGGTCACTGGCCGGGTCCCGCGAACGGGCATCGGCGCCGAATCCGGATGCCGACGCCGTGCTCGGCTGGCGGGACACCGTCACCGGGCGTCTCGACAACAGCGCCGCCACGCACGATGACTCCGGCCAGGTGCAGTGGGCCGACGGTGCCGGCATCGAGGTGATCCGCGGTCACGGCCGGATCGTCGGCGAGAAGCAGGTCCGCGTCGGCGACCGGTTGGTGACGGCCCGCGAGGCCGTGGTCATCGCGACCGGCAGCACCGCGTCGGTCCCGCCCGTCCCCGGACTGCGCGAAGCGCTGCCGTGGACCTCGCGCGACGCCACCAACATCCTCGAGATCCCGGAACGGGTGGTGGTTCTCGGCGGCGGGGTGGTGGCGTGTGAGGCCGCGACGTGGCTGCTCGACCTCGGGGTGCGCAGCCTGGTCATGGCCATCCGCGGGGACCGGCTGTTGCCGCGGATGGAACCCTTTGCAGGGGAACGGGTTGCCGACGCGCTGCGGGCTCGCGGCGCCGACATCCGCTTCGGGACGACGATCGAGGCGGTCGAACGAACCGACGCCACTGCCTCGGGATACGGACGACTGCACGGCGGCCCGGCGGTCGTCCGGCTCGCGGGCGACGGTGCGGGGGAGCTCACCGTCGACGAGATCCTGGTCGCGGCCGGAAGGTCGCCGGCGACAACCGATGTGGGCCTCGACTCGCTGGGTTTGGCGGCCAAGGGACCGTTGACGGTCGACGATCACCTCACCGTGCCGGGGCATCCGTGGTTGTACTCGGTCGGAGATGTCAACGGCCGTAACGCGTTGACGCATATGGGCAAGTATCAGGCGCGGGTGGCCGGTGACGTCATCGCGGCGCGGGCGGAGGGGCGAGACCTCGACGGATCGCGGTACGTCGCGGTTTCGGACCATGCCGCGGTGCCGCAGGTGGTGTTCACCAGACCGGAGATCTCCTCGGTGGGGCTGACCCACGCGCAGGCGGAGGACGCGGGCATCGACGTGCGCGTCGCCGAAGGGGGCATCTCGGTGGCCGGGTCGTACCTGCTGGGTCCGGACTACTCGGGGTACGCCTCTCTGGTCGTCGACGCGGCGCGGGACGTCCTCGTGGGTGCGACGTTCGTCGGGGCGCAGACGGGCGAACTCGTGCACTCGGCGACGGTCGCGATCGTCGGTGAGGTGCCGCTGTCGCGGTTGTGGCACGCGGTGCCGTCGTATCCGACCGTCAGCGAGGTGTGGCTGCGATTGCTCGACCAGCTGCGCTGACCTGCAGAATCACCGCTTCAGCGGAGTGCCGCTACGTAGGGCCGGCGCGTCTCCGCCGACGTCGCGAGCATGCGGCACAATTGGTCTGACCACTTGACCACCTGACCGAGGGTGGCTACCGTCACAGCATGCCCTTCGAGCCGGTGACCCAGCAGAGCGCACCCGAGATCGTCTTCGACCAGATCGTCGAGGGGGTGCTCTCCGGCGATCTGGCCGCCGGTGAAGCGCTCCCCAGCGAACGAGAGCTGGCACGGATGCTCGGGGTGTCCCGGCCGACGGTGCGCGAGGCGCTCAAACGAGTCGCCGCGGCCGGGCTCGTGACCATCCGGCAGGGCTACGGCGCGCGCGTCCAGGACATTGCACGCACAGGCGGGCTCGACCTGTTGCCACGGCTGCTCCTCCGTGGAGGGGCGCTCGTGCCGAGTGTCGCGCGGTCGATCGTCGAAGCGCGCGCCGCCGTCGGGCCGGAGGTCGCCCGCCTCGCGGCGCAACGTGCCACCGACGACGATCTCGTCGCGATCCGGTCGGTCCTGGATCGTCTCGCCGCCGAGCCGGACCCGATCGGCCAGCAGGTCGCCGCCCTCGAGTTCTGGAGCGTCGTCATCGACGCGGCCGACTCGATCGCCTTCCGGCTCATGTACAACTCGCTGCGCGCCGCCTACGAGCCCGCCGTACCCGCTCTGGCCGGGGTCCTGGAACCCGAGGTCGGGAACATCGAGGGCTACCGCGCGCTCGTCGACACCATCGCCGCGCACGCACCCGAACGCGCCGAAGCCGCGGCCCGAGCCCTTCTCGCACCCGCGACGACGGCACTACTCGCTCTCTGCGAGGCACTCGAGAACACCGACCCACAGGAGGAACACTGATGGCCGCCGACGAGATCGACATCAAGGCGCGCCGGCAGGTCGCGGCCGAGGAACGACGCATGCGGTCGCGGCACTCGATGTCGCTGCGCGACGCATTCGCCGAGTTCCTCCGGCATCCGTCGCCGTGGATCATGGCGGGCTTTCTGGGTGCGGCCCTGGTAGCGCGAGTGTGGTTGGGCGGCTGGGGTTTCGCCGACCTGCTCGTCCCCGTCATCATGGTTGCGAGCTTCCCTCTGGTGGAGTGGCTGATCCACGTGTTCGTCCTGCACTGGCGCCCGAAGCGGCTGGGCCCGGTCACCATCGACCCGCTCGTCGCACGCAAACATCGTGAACATCACCAGAATCCGCGCGACATCCCGCTCATCTTCATCCCGTGGCAGGTGCTGATCGGGGTGATGATCGCGGCCCTCATCGTCGGACTCGTCGTCTTCACGAGCGTCGAGCGCGGGCTGACCTTCCTGGTCGTGCTGCCGGCGATAGGCCTGGTCTATGAGTGGACGCACTACCTGATCCACTCCGACTACCGGCCGCGCCACGCGTTCTACCGCAGGATCTGGCGCAACCACCGGTTCCACCACTACCGCAACGAGCACTACTGGTTCACGGTCACCACCGCCGGGACCGTCGACCGGTTGCTCCGGACCTACCCCGACCCGGACACCGTCGAGAAGTCACCGACCGCGAAGGATCTGCACGCGCTGTCGCGGACGGCGGAGTAGGTCTGAGGCGCCGGCCGAAGGCCGATGGGGCTCGGTGAGGTCGTTTCGATACGGCTCCGGTTGCTGGTTGAGCCGGTAGCGAGCGGAGCGAGCCACCGCGTCGAAACCTCGCGCCGTGCTGGTGAGCGGATCGGTGGCGGGAGGGGTTTCGACGCGACGCCTCGCTTCGCTCGGTGTCGGCTCAACCGGCGTGGGGTTGTTCGGTGGCGGGAGGGGTTTCGACGCGACGCCTCGCTTCGCTCGGTGTCGGCTCAACCGGCGTGGGGTTGTTCGGTGGCGGGAGGGGTTTCGACGCGACGCCTCGCTTCGCTCGGTGTCGGCTCAACCGGCGTGGGGTTGTTCGGTGGCGGGAGGGGTTTCGACGCGACGCCTCACTTCGCTCGGTGTCGGCTCAACCGGCGGGGGGTTGCTGGGGTGGCTCAGGAACCGCCGAGCCCCGTCGCCATCGACCACACGAGGATCTCGGCGCCGGCAGAAGACGTGACCGACATCAGGTCGGCGTCGACGGCGCGGACGGTGTCGCCGGCGTCCAGAGGCGCAGGTTCCCCGTCGACGGTGGCCTCGGCCTGCCCGTCGACGACGAACAGGTGGGTGAACCGGGCGGCCGGGAGTTCGACGGTCCCGCCTGCGCGCAGCCGCGCGGCGTAGAGCGTGGCGCCGGCGTTGGCGAGGGAGATCGCGGCCCCACGGTCGGGGGCCCCGGAGGCGACCGGGACCAGCTCACCGGTCGACAGCTGGTCGGCGACGTCGGCCTGGTCGTAGGACGGGGTGAGTCCGTGCCGGTCGGGCATCAGCCACATCTGCACGTAGTGCACCGGCTCGGTCCCGGAACCCGCCAGCCCGGGCCAGGAGTCGTTGCGCTCGGAGTGCTCTACCCCGGTACCGGCGCTCATCCGCTGTACGAGACCGGGATAGAGCACTCCGGAGTGGCCGGCCGAGTCGCGATGCACGAGCGTTCCGGAGACGACCCACGTGACGATCTCGCTCTCCTGATGATGGTGGAGGTCGAAGCCCGCGCCGGCCGCCACCTCCTCCTCGTTGAACGCGAGGAGAGCACCGAAGTGGGTGTTCGTGGGATCGTAGTGATCGCCGAAGGAGAACCCGTGTCGTGAGGTGAGCCAGTCGGTCGTCGTGACCATGCGATCGTCGCCGGGGATCACCGTGAAAGCCATGGCTCCATCATCGCAGTCGGCGCAGGCCGGACTCGGCCCGGCTTGTCCCCCGTTTGGTGGATCGAACCATACGTCCCGGACCGATGCGACCCGCAGATTGCGGGACGAGATGAGTTCGTGACCGGCTTGATTCCCGAATGGAAGCTGGGAGCGTCGAATTCGAGTGTGACAAGAGTGAAGATTGTCGTCATGAAGATCTGGGTCAAGCGCGCAACATCCGCCGCTTGCGCCGCGGTCACCTGTGCCGTCGTGGTGAGTTCCTGTTCGCTCACCGGATCGTCGAACACCGGTGCTGCCGCCGCCATCGACGCATTCGCCAGCGCGCTGAGCCGACAGGACGCCGGCGGTGCCGCGCAGCTCACCACCGCGCCCGGTCAGGCCGGCGACAGTCTGATCACGACGCTGAAATCGATGTCTGCGCAACGGATCGACGTCGACGTCGAGAAACCCGTCGAATACAGCGACGGCACCGCGACCTTCGCGCTGACCACGAAGTGGAACTGGGACAAGGGACGCGCCTACGAGGCGAGCAGTGAAGGAACTGCCCGGAAGCTGTCGTCGGGCTGGAAGGTCACGTGGGATCCGGCGATCCTGCATCCGGGTCTCGGCGCCGGAGGTCACCTCCGCGAGATCCGCACCGACGCGACGCCCTCACCGTCGGTGCGCAGTCGCTCGAACAAGGTCTTCATGTATCTCCAACCGGTGAACGAAATCGTCATCGACCCTGCACAGACGCGCGATCTGGCGGCCACGACCCGAGCGCTGGCCGGAGTGATCGCGCCGATCGCGCCGCTGATCACCCCAGCGGTCATCAGCGAGAAGCTGGCCGAGACGCCGGGTAAGTCGGTCATCGCCGTCACGCTGCGCGATCCGGACATGCAGGTTCTCGCGGGCGACCCCGCGCGTGTGCCCGGCGTGAGTGTCAACCGCACCGATCAGCTCGTCATGGCCGACCGTCGGCTGTCGTCGCCGCTCGAGGACGGCCTGACCAACTACTGGCAGGCGATCCGCGACGCCACAGCCGGCTGGCAGGTCGAGATGGTCAACCCCGGCGTCCGGCCGCGCCGCCTCGCAGGTGAGCAGGGACCGCCCGGACCCGATGTGCTGTCGACCGTCGATCAGGGTGTGCAGCTGACCCTCGGCGACGCCGCGGTCGAGGTCGGGCAGCCCGCCACGATCCTCACCCTCGACGCCCAGACCGGCGCGATCCTGGGCATGGCGCAGAACACGTATGCAGCCGAGCGCAGCATCGAGGTCGATCGGGCCTACCCGGTCGGTTCGACGCTGAACCCGGTCTTCGACGAGGTCGGACGCATTGCCGGGCCGCAGCCCGAGCAGGCGGACACGTTGCTCGATCGCCTGGGTCTCGGTGTCCAGTTCACCGTGCCGGGGGCCAGCGTTCCGACGCCGGGCCAGCCCGGTATCGCGACCATCGGTTACCGCCCGGGCCAGACGAACATGTCGATGACCAACATGGGTGCGCTCGGCGTCGCACTGGCACGCGCCGCGGCGGGTCAGCCCTCGTCGGTGCCGCCGTTCGTCCTGAGGAACGTGCCCACCAAGGTCGCCGGCGGTGAGCTCGGCGGCCTCGACCCCGCTCTCGTCGGACCGATCTTGAAGGCGATGACCACCACCGCGGCAACCGGTGATGCCAGCGACCTCACCCGGGCACCCGGGCTGAAGGCGCTGGTCGGCACCAACGGCCCGGAGGGACCGGGCTGGTTCGTCGGCATCCAGGGCGGACAGGTGGTCGTCATCTATACCGAAGGTCCGAAGTCGGGTACCGCGGCGCTTCAGGTGGCGCAGAAGTACTTCACCATCAAATAGCCGGGGACGTCGGCCGGTCGAGGACGCCGGCCACGTGTCATCGCCTGGCGGCGCGCCGGCCGAGGTAGGCGAAGACCGCGCGCCATCCGAGCAGGAAGACGGCGAGCGTCACGGTCGCGACGATGACGAAGCTGGCGGCCACGCCCTGGCTGAGGATGAAGCGCAGGATCATCGCGACGGTCACGGTGCAGAACCAGATGACGATCCCGACCGGTACCACGCGGTCGGGACGGAAGTCGTGGCCGAAGAAGTCGCTGGACCGCACGTGGGCGTACACGTAGGTGATCGACCAGCCGGCCGCGCAGCCCACGAGGAACGGCCACAGCGTGTGCAGAAAGGCGACCGGTGCGTAGCCCTCTTCGTGGCTGGCCCGGCCGATCACCACGAAGATCGTGATGGCCACCGCGTCGAACAGGGCGGCAACCGGTCCGGTCGCGGTCCCGCGCGCCGGTGAGGTCCCCGCCTCGGTGGGGTTCGGGATCGGCATGGTGGTCTACCGTACCGGGTCTGGCGGGGGATCAGTGTCGGACCCTTGACCGGACTCCGAACGGGACGGGTCCTCCGATGCGGTCGCGTCGACGTCCCGCTCGACCGCGTCGATGAACGTGTCGTCGCGTCTGATCCGGCTGCGGAACATGATCGCGATGACCACCCAGCCCACCGCCGCGACGAAGACGTAGCTGATGATCCGGTAGATCAGGACTGCGGTGATGGCGTCGGCGGCGGGCATCCCGGCGCTGGTGAGGGCCGGGACCAGCACGGCGTCGACCACGCCGATGCCGCCCGGGAGCAACGGGATCGCCGTGCCGACGGCCTTGCCGGCCGCGTACGCGACCATGAGTCCGGAGATGCTCGGGTGCGCGTCGACGGCCCAGCACGCGAACATCAGGCACGCCACGTCGGCGACCCAGTTGAACAGGCTCCAACCGAAGGCGACCGACGTGTCGCGTTTGGTCAGCTGGACCGCGCGGAGCTGCTCCAGGGTCTCGAAGAGCTTCTCGGTGCCGTGGTCGTCGGGTTTGTTGCGGAGCTGGTTGATCCAGCCCAGCACCCGGATGCCGGTGTTCTTCAGAGATTCCGGATGGCTGGCGAGGTACTGCAGGACCACCGCGACCGCGAGCAGACCGGCGACCGAGAACACGACGGAGAACGGGCTGGTCTTGGCGCCGGCGAGCATCGCGCCGCCGAAACCGAGGACGGCGAGGCCGACGCCCGCCAGCAGCCCCGACATGACGACCTGCCACGACGCGACGACCGGGGTCGCACCCCACTTGCGCGTCTCGCGGTAGGTGAAGGCGGGCGACAGCACCTGGCCGCCCGGCATCGTCTGGCTGAGCGAGTTGGCGGCCAGGATGACCGACAGCGACTTCCACTGGGTGACCCGGACGCCTGCCGAACGCAGCAGCGCGCGCTGGACCTGCGCGAAACTGTCCATCGACAGCATCGCGGCCACGACACAGGCGAACACCCAGTGCCATTTGATGTCGCCGATGCGTAGCCAGGCCTTCTTCAGCTCGGGCCAGATCAGCACGACCTCGACACCGAGGATCACCAGGACGACGGCCAGGAGGACCCACCGCACCCACCAGAAGCGGGGACGGGTGGCCGAGCGCGGGGTCACGTCCCCCGGCGAGCCAATATCCTCCGACATACGTGACACCTTAGGCCAGGCTGTATCGCCGTATGTCCACCACCATTGGGTAGATCGACTGTCTACTGTTGCTCTCGTGAGCGAAGCCGAACCGGCCGGTCGGCCGCATGTTGCCCCGGACCTCGCGTCCCTCGACCGTGCCAGGGTCCACCCGCAGGTGCGAGCCGCCGCGGAATGGGCGTGGCGGTTGCTCCTGCTCCTCTTCGCGGCCTACGTCGCCGCCAAGCTCTTCGTGGAGTTCGAGGAGGTGCTGGTCCCGGTCGCGCTGGCGATCCTGATCGCGGCGATGCTCGTACCCGCGGTCGACGCCCTCGACCGTCGCGGGGTGCCGAGATCCCTGGCCGTGCTCCTCAACATCCTGCTCGCGCTGGGATTCATCGCGGGTGTCATGACCTTTGTGGTGCGCGAGTTCATGCGGGGCGTGCCGCAGCTCGTCGAAGAGGTCAGCGCAACAGTGGAGCGCACCAAGGAGTGGTTGATCGAGGGGCCGCTCGACCTCGACCCCGAGCAGGTGCGCAATGCGGGTACCGACATCCTGGACTTCCTGCAGCACAACCAGGATCGGGTCACCAGCGGCGCGCTCGCCACCGCCACCACGGCGAGCGAGATCATCACCGGCGCATTGCTCACTCTCTTCCTCCTCATCTTCTTCCTCTACGGAGGTGATCAGATCTGGCGGTTCTCGGTCGGCGTCGTACCCGTCGCGACCCGTGACCGGGTGTGGCGAGCGGGGATCGCCGGATTCGGGACGCTCGTCGGCTACGTGCGGGCCACGGTCGCCGTGGCCTTCGTCGACGCCTGCGGTATCGGCGTGGGCCTCGCCATCCTGCAGGTTCCGCTCGCCCTTCCGCTGGCGTCGCTGGTGTTCCTGGGCGCGTTCATCCCGATCGTCGGTGCGCTGCTGAGCGGTTCGCTGGCGGTGCTGGTCGCACTGATCACCCAGGGCTGGCTCGCGGCCGTCGTGGCCCTCGCCATCGTCGTCGGCGTCATGCAGCTCGAAAGCCATGTGCTGCAACCATTCCTCTTGGGACGTTCGGTGCGGCTGCATCCGGTCGCGGTCGTCCTGGGCATCGCCGCGGGGCTGGTCTCGGCGGGGATCATCGGCGGCCTGCTCGCGGTACCGCTCATCGCCTTCCTCAACACCGCGATACGGCACCTGAAGGACAGCGAGGGCGCGGCCGACGACCAGGAGGCCGCCGGTGGTCACGTGGTCGAACCCAGTGAACCCGTGTGGGACACCGCCGATCCCGATGCGACCGCGGATGCGGTGGCCGAGCGCGGCACGAGGCCCGGTGGTGAGACACCGAGATCCGATGAGTCCGAGCCGGATCCCCGGGAACCGGGACCATCGTGAGCGCAGAGCCGTTCGCGCGGTGGGTCGCGCAGATGCGGCACACCGAGGCCGGACGGCCGGCCCGTGCCGTCGACGCCGATCCGGTCGGCCCGCTGTGGCGCGGCGCGCAGATCTTCCGGTTGCTGTCGTATCTGTATGCGCTCGGCTTCCAGATCGCGATCAACGACGACCTCGAGCATCGTGCCGTCGCGTGGGCGCTCTTCGGTCTGCTGACCGCCTGGACGCTGGTCAGCGGCATCGGCTACTTCATCGGATTCGCCCGCAACCGCTACTGGGTGACCGCCGAGGTCGTCGTGGTCTGCGGCCTGATGCTGTCCACCTCATATGTGGCCGATGCCGGGTGGGCATGGCACAACCAGACCTGGCCGACGACGCTGTGGGCCACCAACGCGGTGATCTCGGTGGCCATCCTGGCCGGCCCGACGTACGGGATCCTCGCGGGCCTCGTCGTCGGCGGGACGAGCACTTTCGTCAAGGGCGAGCTGAACCTGAACTTCGGACGCAACGCCACGATCATCGTGATCGTCGCGACCGGTATGGCCGTCGGACTCGCCGCGGCGAACGCCCGCCGAACGCATGAGAAGCTCTCGGCCGCAGCACGTATCGCGGCGGCCGCCGAAGAACGTGAGCGCTTGTCGCGCGAGGTGCACGACGGAGTGCTTCAGGTGCTCGCGCTCATCGCCCGGCGAGGTCGTGAGATCGGTGGCCCCACAGCAGAACTGGCGTCGTTGGCCGCCGAACAGGAACGCGCGTTGCGTCGACTGATCTCCGACGCCGGGGATGCCGGTGCCGAAGAAGACCTGGACGGCGTCGGCGTGCCGGGCACCGGGGAGCTGGATCTCGCGGCCGCACTGAGGGTGTTCGCCGACGATCGGATCTCGGTGAGTGCACCCGCCGACCCCGTCCCCGTACCCGCCCGCATCGGGCACGAGATCCGCGCCGCCGTGGTCAACGCTCTCGACAACACGCACCATCACGCGGGACCCGATGCGCGCGCCTTCATCCTGGTAGAGGATCTGGGGGACGACGTGGTGGTGAGCGTACGCGACGACGGTGTCGGAATCGTCGAGGGCCGACTGGCGCAGGCGGTCTCTCAGGGACGTCTCGGTGTCGCGAAATCCATTGTCGGCAGAATCGAGTCGGTGGGCGGCACGGCCGTCCTCGACACCGAACCCGGCGGCGGCACCGAATGGGAGTTCACCGTTCCACGTCGGCAGACCGAGGGTCGGCGGGACTGAGGGAGGGACCGATGGGCACAGTCGAGTCGGAGGACGAACACGTGTCAGACGGTGCGGCAGGACGGTTGCGGATCATGGTCGTCGACGACCACCCGATCTGGCGCGACGCGGTCGCCCGTGACCTCGCCGACGAGGGGTTCGACGTGGTGGCCACCGCTGACGGGGTGGGCAGCGCGGGTCGTCGTGCGGCCGCGGTCACCCCGGACGTCGTGCTGATGGACATGCAACTCCCCGACGGCTCAGGTGCCGACGCAACCGCGGCGGTGCTCGAGGTGTCGCCACGGACCCGCATCCTCGTACTCTCGGCCTCGAGCGAACGAGATGACGTGCTCGAGGCCGTGAAGGCCGGCGCCAGCGGATATCTCGTGAAGTCGTCGTCCCGCGAGGAACTAGTGTCCGCGGTCCGCGCGACCGCGGACGGGCAGGCCGTGTTCACGCCCGGGCTCGCCGGTCTCGTCCTGGGCGAGTACCGCAGGATGTCGCAGCAACCCGACGCCTCGGCGGCGACACCGTCCCTCACGGACCGGGAGACCGAGGTGTTGCGGCTCGTGGCGAAAGGGCTCAGCGCCAAGCAGATCGCTCGGCGGCTGTCCCTCAGTCACCGTACCGTCGAGAACCATGTGCAGGCCACGCTCCGGAAGCTGCAGCTGGGCAATCGTGTGGAACTGACCCGTTACGTCATCGAACACGGCCTGGAGGAGGACTGAGTCCTCCGCCCGGCCGGTTGATGAAAGCGGTTGTGCCGGTTACAGGTCGGTGGCCGCGAGGGGGGCCGACGTGATCGGGGTGGCCGGTGCGACCTTCGGTGTCACGACCATCAGAGTGGCCGCCGCACCGGCGAGCGCGATACCGCCGAACAGGTAGAACGCGGTCCCCGACGAGACACCGGCGCCAATCAGCAGGCCACCGATGATCGGGCCGACGATTCCGCCCAGGCGGCCGAAGCCGGCACACCAGGCGACGCCCGCGCCGCGGGCCTCCGTCGGGTAGAAGTTCGACACGAAACCGTAGATCAGGACCTGGGTCCCGATGGTGCCCGTGCCGGCGACCGCGACCGCGACGAGCAGGATCGGCAGCGGGAGACCGAATGTCAGGCACACGAGCGCGAAGGTGGCCAGACAGAACGATGTCGCGACGACCTGCTGCGGGCCTCGCTGATCGGCGAGACGGGCCGCGATCAGGCCGCCCACGATCGCGCCGCCGTTGAGGACCAGCAGGAACGAGAGCGACCCCTTGGCGTCGAATCCATTGGCCTCCATGATCTGCGGAAGCCAGGTGTTGAGACCGTAGGTCAGCAACAGGCCGACGAAACTCATCGTTCCCAGCAGCAGCGTCGGCACGGCGAACCGGCGCGTCACCAGGGCGGCGAAGCCGAGCTTCACCGGAGCCGGTGCCGGCTCCTGGCGAAGGTGGCGTGTCCGTAGATCCACCGGAATCCCGGTGTGCGTGCTGATCTCGCGGGCTTCCTCATACCGTCCGCGTGCGGCGAGCCACTGCGGGGACTCGGGCATCTTCAGCACCGCGAGCGGGAGCAGCGTCACGAGCGGCAGTGCCCCGATCCAGAACAGGCCGCGCCACCCGATCTGATCGACGAACAGCATTGCCAGCACGGACGCGAGGACGCCGCCCGCCGGGACCCCGCTGTAGACGATCGCGTTGAACAGGTTCCGCTTGGAGGCCGGCGCGAACTCGGCGACCATCGCTCCCGCGGTCGCGACCAGGCCGCCGATCCCGATCCCGGTGAGAAAGCGCAGGATTCCGAACGAGACGAGGTCGGTGGCCAGGGCGGTCGCCGCCATGCCGACGGAGAACCAGACGATGTTGACCAACATCATCCGACGCCGGCCGACCCGGTCACCGAACGCGCCGGCGGCCAGAGCGCCGATCATCACGCCGATGAGCGCGTAGGACCCGAGCGCGCCGGCGGTCGCCGGGGTCAGCTCGCCCAGCTGTCCCGGGTCATCGAGCAGAGTCGGCAGGACCGTCCCGTAGACGACGAGGTCGTAGCCGTCGAAGACGATGGCGACGGCGGCGAGGGTGACGATCCAGAGCACGCTGCGGCGATGCTCCGGAGACGTCCAGGTCGAAGAGTTCATGCGGGCTGTCCCTCCAGCGTTGGTGTGCTGGCAGACATCCTGCCCACGATGTGGGCGCAGTCACATCGGGGCAATGCCCAGTTCCGGCCCATCCCGAATTGATCCGCGAGTCCATGGGATTCATAGCCGGATACACCACGGTCGGTGGAGGCGAACTCCACCGACCGTCGGCGATCACTTCTCGCTGTTCACTTCTCGGAGCGGCTCCGCTTCAGCAGTTCCTGCACGCTGATCTGGGACTCGTCACCGGACTCGTCCGATCGGGCGTGCCGGTCGGTGCGCGGCCGGCGACGGCCGGAGTCGGCGTCCCCTGACGGCGGGCCGGCAGGGGCGCCGGTTCCCGGCCGGGGGGTGGCCGCCGGAGTGACGTCCGGGCTCAGCCCACGCTCCATCGGCGACGGCCCCGAGGTCCGGCGACCACGGGTCGTCGGTGTCGAGTTCTCCGGCGACACCGAGGCGGCCAGCGGACGGCGACCCGCGTCGTCGAGGCTGGGGCGTCGACCCAGTGGCGACCGCGAACCCGTGTCGCGCGCCGGAGCGGCTGCCGGTGGCGGTGTCGGGACCGGCGGCGTCGGGACCGGCGGGGGAGTGGTACTCGTCGGGCGTTCACCGTTCGCGCGCGGTGCGGCGTCGCCGAGGCGGATGCCGCCCTCGCCGAGGGTCCACCCACCGGTGTCGGGACGGTCACCCTTGGCCAGACCCGGTCGCCGGTACGACGCCGTCGGGCGCCGTTCGGGCCGCGGTGCCTCGGGTGCAGGCGAGGCCTGATCGCCGGACGGTTGTGCGGTCGGCGGTGTCGACGGGCCCACGCGACCGGTGACCGCGCGCCCGGGGGCCTCCGCGGGCATGGGTGAGGGGGTCACGGGACCCGGTCCGCCGCTGCGCTGCGCAGGGGCGCCGGGCCGGCGCGTCGGTGTCATCGGTGCGTTGGTCATCGGTGCGCTCGACGCGGGCGCGTTGGTGATGGGCGCGTTGGACGCGGGCGCATTCGGACGCGGGGGAACCGGCTGTCGTCCATCGCGGCCGGGCACTCCGCGTCGAGCCGGTGCGGCGCCCGCGGGAACGGTACGCGGCCGGGCCGCGGCCATGACCGAGGTCGGGGCCTCCGCCACCAGCGTGCCCGCACTCATCTTGCGTGCCACGCCGGAGTCGCGCTGCTCGTCGGGCTCGTCCTCGAGTACGGCCTCGCCGAGACCGATCTTGCGCTGCACGGTCTGCATCCAGCGGGGTGCCCACCAGCAGTCGTCGCCGAGGAGCTTCATGACCGACGGCACGAGGAGCATGCGGATCACGGTGGCATCGAGGATCAGCGCCGCGATCATGCCGTACGCGATGTACTTCATCATCACGATGTCGGACAGGCTGAACGCACCTGTCACGACGACCAGGATCGCGGCCGCCGCGGTGATGATCCCGCCGGTGTGGGCGATGCCGCTACGGATCGATTCGGTGGTACTCGCGCCCCGCTGTCTGGCCTCGACCATGCGGGAGAGCAGGAACACCTCATAGTCGGTGGAGAGACCGAAGATGATCGCGATGATCAGCACGAGGATCGCCGCGAACAGCGGACCCGGGGTGAAGTTCGCGAGGCCGGAGCCGTGGCCGTCGACGAAGATCCAGGTCAGGATGCCCAGCGTCGCACCGAGGCCGAGCGCGGTCATCAGTGCCGCCTTGATCGGCAGGACGAGCGAACCGAACTGCAGGAACATCAGCAGGCCGGTGATGAGGACCAGCATGATCGCCATCAGGGGCAACCGGTTCATCAGCGCGTCGATCGAGTCCTGGGTGAGAGCCGGGGTGCCCGTCACGTACATCGTGAGGCCCTGGGTGTCGATCGCACGGAGCTGATCGATTGCCTGGGCGGCCTTGGTGCGATCGACCAGACCGGCCGAGACCTGGTAGACGCCCACGTTCGGGTACTTCTCGGCGTCGTACGCGCCGAAGCCGGCCTTGTCGGGGTCACTGAACTTGTTGGTGAAACCAGGGACCTGGTCGGCCTGCCGTGCGATGGCCTCCAGCTTGTTCTGGTCTTCCTGGTTCGTCTGGTCGTAGACGATGACGAGCTTGACCGCCTCGGTGCGCTCACTGGGGAAGTACTCGTCGAACTTCTCCTGGGCCACACGAGCCGAGTTGTCCGGCGGCAGGAACTTCTCGCTGATGCCGCCGAACTGGATGCTCCCGAACGGGATCGTCAGAGCCAGCAGGAGGAGGACGGTCGGGATCGCCGTCTTCACCGGGTGCTTCATCACCCACGTGGCGAGACGCCCCCAGAAGCCGTTCTCGACTTCCTGGCTGGTCTTCATCCGGCCGGAGAACCGGTTCTCGAGTGCGACGGCGCGTTCCTCGGTCGAGAAGCGCCGGACCAGCGGGATCGCGGTGAACTTGAGGATGGTGCTGATCGACAGCATGTTGACCCGCGGCCCGAGGATGGCCAGGATCGCCGGCAACACCGTGATCGACAGGATCGCGGCGAGGGAGACCGACGCGATGGCGCCGTAGGCCACCGACTTGAGGAATCCCTGGGGCATGATCAGCAGGCAGGCGAGGGCGGCGACGATGATCGTCGCCGAGAACACCACGGTCTGGCCCGCGGTCATCACGGTTCTTCGGACCGCCGCCTTGGTGGAATAGCCCTCGCCGAGTTCCTCGCGGAAGCGGGACACGATGAACAGGCCGTAGTCGATGGCGATGCCGAGACCGATCAGCGTCACCACGGACTGCGCGAAGATGTTGAGTTCGGTGGTCAGCGCGAGGATCTTCATGATGCCCAGCGATCCCGCGATCGTCAGGCCGCCGATCAGGACCGGCAGACACGCCGCGACCACGCCGCCGAACACGAAGAACAGCATGAGCGCGACCACCGGCAGCGCGATGACCTCGGCGCGCTTGATGTCCTTGTCCATGCCGTCGGCCATCGACCCGGCGACGGGTTGCAGGCCGGCGAGCTCGAAGGTGGCGCCGGGTATGTCGAAGCGTTCGGCGATGTCGTCGAAGAACGGTTCGATGGTGTTGTAGTTCGCCAGCACCGTGGTGTCGTCGTCACCGGCGACGCCGATGCTGATAAAGGCCTGACGTTTGTCCGGGGTGAACAGTCGCGCCTGGACCGCGCTCTGTGCCGGCTGCACGAGGAACGGGTCGTAGAGGCCGGGGTCGGCGCGCCCGACGATGTCGGGGTGGGTGGCGATCAGGTCTTCGACGAAGGTCTCCACCTTTTTCCCGAAGGCCGGGTCGTCGACCCGTGTGCCCTCTGGTGGCGTGACCAGCAGAATGACATCAGACGTGTGATCGCGGCCGAGTGCCTTGTCGGCGTAGCGGGCGCCGAGATCGGATTCCGACGTGGGGTCGAACCAACCGCTCTGACTCAGATGCTTGCTGAGGTCGAGGCCGTATAGTCCGAGTCCCGCCATCAGTGCGATCATCACCGCGATGACGAGGAAGCGCATTCGATACACGAATGTGCCGATTACTCGGAACACGCTGATGTCCTTTCGTGTGCGACGTGTCGGGCGCCGGCCGCGGTCCAGGGGTGTCGGGCCGTCGGTGCGCCGCGACGCGCGCCGTGCCGGGGGTGAACGGTGCCGGTCGCGATTCTGTCAGTTCTCGGTGAGATCTTGACAGTGTTGCCTGAGTGATCCCTGAGGTGTGGGGTCGGTGACACCCTCAGCGAGCCCCTCGGCGTCATCCGACGAGGCACCGCGCGCGGTCAGCGCAGTAGCGCGCTGAGCGGCCGGAACGGTGTGAGCCAGGCGCCTTCGTCCGGAAGCGAGTCCAGCCCGATGCGGGGCAGCGGCTCCCGGAACACGCCCGGGATGTCCTCGAGGTCGACGAACTCCAGTTCCTCGGTGGTGAGGGCCCAACTGGCGTGTTCGCGGAAACCGATGACGGTGACGGGCACCCCGTCGGCGGCCACTTCGAGGAGCGGCTCGCGGAATGCCTGACCGTCGGCGGACGCCACGATCACGCTGGCTAGTCCAACAGTGTGCCTGCGAAGTTCGATGTGGTCGAGCATGTCGGAGTCCACATCGCTGTCATCGGACAGCTTCGGCTTGGCGAACACCGCAAAACCGACGTTGCGGAGGGCGTCCACCCAGGGACGCACAACGTCTGCGCTACCTGGGGCGATGTTGGTGAAGACGGTCGCCTCGGGCTCGACGCCGCTCTCACCCTCCGTGAGAGCTGACACATCTGCGGTCCGGTGCAGCAACCACCGGCCCAGCGCGTCGAATCGAGGGCGGTGTGCAGCCGTCGGACGGCCGCCCAGCAGGGCCCCGAGGCCCATGTCCATGTTGGGCGCATCCCAGACCAGCAGCATCCGGCGCGTGCCGGTCTGGCCCGAGATGGTGTCCGCGAATCCGCCAGGGGATCCGGCAGGGCTCTGGTCGGTCATGCCGGGCTCCCGTCGGTGGTGTCGCCGGACGCGGAGGCCGGCGGGATGGGCCGCGTGTACACGAACTCGCTGACGTACCGGCCCTCTCGCTCCGCCCGACCCTCGAACTTCGTCGTCGGCCGCTCCAGGAGGATCGGGGACTCGCGGGTCAGCTGCACGACATGCGGGGCGTCGGCGTCCTGGGTGGCGAGCTTCTCGGCGATCCACTCGGCGTAACCCGCGTGGTCGGTGGCGATGTGCAGCACGCCGCCGGGGACGAGGCGGTCGGCAATCAGCTCCAGTGTGCCCGTCTGGACGAACCGGCGCTTGTGGTGACGCGACTTGGGCCAGGGGTCGGGAAAGAACAGGCGGACGCCGGTGAGGCTCGACGACGGGATCAGCTCCCTCAGGACGATCGACGCATCGCCGCGGATCAGCCGCACGTTGGTCAGCTCGTTGCGGTCGATGAGACCGAGCAGCTGGGCCAGGCCGGGCTTGTAGACCTCGACCGCCACCACGTCGACGTCGGGTTCGGCTTCGGCCATCGCCGCGGTCGAGATTCCCGTGCCGCTGCCGATCTCCAGCACCTTGGGGGCGTCCCGGCCGAACATGGCGTTCAGGTCGAGCTGGGGTTCGGGAATGCGTTCCGGGCCGATCTCGAGGTCGCGGCCGAGGACGGGCCAGAGGGTCTCCCAATTGCGTTGCTGCCCGGTCGTCAAGGTCCCCCGGCGGAATCGGAAGCTCGTCACGCGGGGATACAACCGTGACCTGTCAGCGCTGTTGTTCACCCGTCCATCGTTGCGCATCGTGGCATTTCCACGAAGTCGCGGGTAGGCGTGTCCGTCAAGTGGCAGCGAGTTCGTGGGGACAGAACGGCCAGTTGACGGGGATGTGGAGGTCAGGACGCCCATCGGGGTGAATCGGGATTAGTCTCGGGCCAGCCGCGGAACACGCGGGATGTCGGGTGGAGAAGGGCATGGAGACGTGGGGGCGGACGTGGGCACATCGACGAATGCGTCACCAGCGCCACGGCCGGACCGGAACTCCCTGTCCATGGCCGCTGAACAGGGCGGACTCGCCGGGCTCGTCGAGCCGTCGTCGCCTCTGGTCCCGATCCTCTCCGCGGCGGGACGACGGTTTCTACGGCCGCTGCATGTGCAGGTGGTCGGCAGGCCGGGCGTCGGACGCGACACGATGGCCCGCGCCCTGCGCGAGCGGCTGGCGCTGACGGTGATTGGCCCGGGCGAGGACGCCCGCGCGGCCGCAGACGCCGACCTCTGGGTTCTCGTGCTGGCCGGGCCGCCGCGCCGGGCCGATCACGAATTGCTGCGATCGTTGCCGGCCGACCGCGTCGTGGTGGTCCTGGGCAAGGCGGACACACATCCCGACTGGGACGCCGCGGTCGACGCCGCGAATCGGTCCTCGACACAACTCGGCCTGCCCGTCCACGCGGTCTCCCAGCTGCTGGCCTGCGCCGACCTCGACGCGACGGAGTTCACCGCCCTCGCGAGGCTGGCCGCCGAGGGGGCCGAGATGCCGTCGATGGCCGGGCGATTCCTCGTCGGCGCGCCGGGATCGGAGGAGCGAATCCTGCGGCAGGGGCTGTTGCGCCGCATCGACGCCTTCGGGATCGACACCGCGCTGCGGCTCATCGCCGAGGGATCGGACATGGCGGCCGACGCGTCGGCGCTCAATCGTGCGTTGCACGCGATCAGCGGGGTTCCGCAGCTCACCACGGAGATCTCCGACCGCGTCGGTCGCGTCCGGTTCTGGCGCGAGGTCGAGATCCGCGCCGAACTCGAACGCGCGGCGGCCGGCGGGTGTGACCGGGAGAACGCCGAACGGCTGCTGGCGGCGGGAGGTCTCGGGTGAGTACCCGCATCCTCGAGGCGACGCGCGAACTGACCGGGTTCGACGCCGCACACGTCGGTTCCGGGTCCGGGGTCCTGGTGGTCGGGACCGAGGGGGCCGGGGTGCGCACGCTCGTCGACGCCATCCGCGAACTGGCCCCCGGCCTCGAGATCCACGCCCGGGACGTTCAGGCCCGGGAACCCGGACCCGACAGCGGAACCCGGCCGGGTGTCGCGCTCGTCGTCGTCGATCCCTCGTCGTCGGTGGATGACGAGGAACGACACCTCGTCGAGCAGGTGCGTGCCCAGATCGGGACCGTCGCGCTCGTGTGCACCAAGATCGACGCCTTCTGGGAATGGCCCAGGATCGTGCGGGCCCACCGCACGACCCTCGATCCGTTCGGGACGATGCCGGTGTTCGGGGTGTCGGCGGCAGCGGCACTCGGCGGAGACGTCGTCGACTCAGGCGTCGACGCGCTGGTCGACTGGATACGCGAGGCGCACGCGGCCCCCGATGCGTTGCGCCTCGAACGGGCCCGGGTCGCGGCCGGCGTCGGGGCCGTCGAGCATCTGCTGGCCGACGCCGACGCGGGAACCGGCACCGACTCCTCCGGAACGCTCGACGACCTGATGAGTGCGCGTCGTCGGCTGCTGTCGTCGCGGGATCGCGGCCGGATCGACCGTCTCGCCGCCGTGCGAGCCGGCCTCGCCCGAGCCCGGGCGCAGTGCTCGGCCGAGCTCCAGTCGCGTGTCCGCGAACTCGCGGCGGCCGCCGACCATGCTCCGGAGGTCGACGACGCCGAGCACCGGTCGTGGTTGGACACCCGGTGGGCCGACCTCGCCGAGGACATCCGCCGCGACGCCGACGAGCGCATCGACGAGGTCGCGGCCACGGCACTGGTGGGTCTCGACCCCGAACCGTCCCCGCGGGAGCCCTGGTCCGACACCCCGCTGCCTGCCGACGGGCCGGGCAACCGGCGGCGCCGAGGTGGTGCGGAGGACGCGCTGCTCGTCGTCATCGGCGCCTCCACCGGCCTGGGTGTCGGACGCCTCGTCGTCGCACCGATGGCCTCGGTGCAGACCCTGCAATGGATCAGCATGCCGCTGACCCTGTTGTTGGGGATCGGCGTGGCGGTCTGGGTCATCCGCGTCCGACGCGGCGCGCTGGATCGTGCCGATCGCCTGACCCGTGTCTCCGAACGGCTCGCGGTCGCTCGCTCCGCACTCGACCATCAGCTCGGGTTGCGGTTCTCCGCAGCCGAGACCCGGACAGCGGGACAGATCGCTCGCGCCCACGAACGTCGGGCACGGCGGACGACCGAGCAGGTCGCGGAGATCGACGACGACATCCGGCGGCTGCGCAGCGGGGCCGGGCAGCAGGAGACGCGTATCCGCCGTGACCGTGCCGAGGGCATCCGCCGCGAACTGGTCGCCCGCTCCGAGTGGTTGTGGGGCTCCGAGGGGTTGCGGGCCGACGAGTCGGACGGACCGCGCCCGACCGGCTCCACAGAAAAGCCCGACCCCGGCACGAACGATCCGGCCGGCCCAGACGACCGCAGCAACGGCGACGACAGGACCAGGTGAGCGAGAGATGGATTCGATCTTCGACGACGACGCGGGTTCCGACCCGTTCGACGCCGGTCACCCCGACGCCGGGGCGTCCGCGCCGGGTGGACCGTTCGCGACCGGAGACCTACCCGGTACCGGCCTCGATCCACACGTGGACTCGGTTGCCGCGATCCACGCGGAATCGCCCGCCGACGACCTCGACGACCATCTGTGGATGCACGAGGACGGCCGGATCTGGGACCTCGGGCCGGCGGAGGTCGACACCGACAACGACGGGGTCAACGACTCGCTGACCCGCAACGGTCCGGACGGGTTCACCGTGTACACCGACAGCGACCGGGACGGCCAGGTCGACAAGATCACCGAGATCGGTGCCGACGGCGGATTCCGCTCGGCCGTGCTCGACCCGGACACCGGTGAGTGGATTTCCGGCGGTTCGGGACGCATCGGCTGAGCTGCTCGGGAGCCGGCCGATGGTCGTCTTCCAGGGACTTTGGTCCCATATCGGAGGAGTGTGGGATAACCCGCAGTCGCAGGCCCCCACACCTAACGTCCGCTCGGTACACGTATCCTGAACACCTAGACGACTGACCGGTGACCATTCCAGCAGGTCACATGCTCGCAGGAGGCCCCAACGATGACCGCAGCCACCATTCCCGGACTGGACCCGAGCAGCGCGCCGACCAAACATCAGGGTCTGTTGGCCTGGATCACTGAGGTCGCCGAGCTGACCCAGCCCGATCGGGTCGTCTGGTCCGACGGCAGCGACGAGGAGTGGGAGCGCCTCACCGCCGCCCTGGTGAAGGCCGGGACCCTCGTCAAGCTGAACGAGGAGAAGAAGCCGAACTCCTTCCTCGCCAGCTCCGACCCCGCCGACGTGGCACGCGTCGAGTCGCGGACCTACATCTGCTCGGAGTCCGAAGAGGATGCCGGCCCGACCAACAACTGGGTCGAGCCCGCCGAGATGCGCGCCACCATGACCGAGCTGTACCGGGGCTCGATGCGCGGCCGCACGATGTTCGTCATCCCCTTCTGCATGGGCCCGCTGGACTCCGACGACCCCAAGCTGGGCGTCGAGATCACCGATTCCGAGTACGTCGTCCTCTCGATGAAGATCATGACCCGCGTCGGTCCGCGTGTCCTCGAGCTCCTCGGCGACGACGGCTTCTTCGTGAAGGCGCTGCACTCGGTGGGCGCTCCCCTCGAGCCCGGCCAGGCCGACGTGCCGTGGCCGTGCAACACCGAGAAGTACATCACCCACTTCCCGGAGACCCGCGAGATCTGGTCGTACGGTTCGGGTTACGGCGGCAACGCGCTGCTCGGCAAGAAGTGCTACGCCCTGCGCATCGCGTCGGTCATCGCCCGCGACGAGGGCTGGATGGCCGAGCACATGCTCATCCTCAAGCTGACCAGCCCGGCGAACAAGGTCTACTACATCGCCGCGGCCTTCCCGAGTGCCTGTGGCAAGACGAATCTCGCGATGCTGCAGCCCACCATTCCGGGCTGGAAGGCCGAGACCGTCGGCGACGACATCGCTTGGATGCGCTTCGGCGAGGACGGCCGTCTCTACGCGATCAACCCGGAGTTCGGCTTCTTCGGTGTCGCCCCGGGTACCAGCTACGACTCGAATCCGAACGCGATGAAGACCATCGAGGCCGGAAACACCTTGTACACCAACGTCGCCCGCACCGACGACGGTGACATCTGGTGGGAGGGCATCGACGGTCCGGCGCCCGCGCACCTCACCGACTGGCTCGGCAACGACTGGACCCCGGAGTCCGATCACAATGCCGCCCACCCGAACTCGCGTTACTGCACCCCGATCGCACAGTGCCCGTCGCTGGCCGACGAGTGGGACGACCCGAAGGGCGTGCCGATCTCGGCGATCCTGTTCGGCGGCCGTCGCAAGACGACCGTCCCGCTGGTGACCGAGGCCCGCGACTGGCAGACCGGCGTCTTCATGGGCGCCACCGTCGGCTCGGAGCAGACCGCGGCGGCCGAGGGCAAGGTCGGCACCGTGCGTCGCGACCCGATGGCGATGCTGCCGTTCATGGGCTACCACGTCGGTGACTACCTGCAGCACTGGGTGAACATCGGCAAGAACGCCGACGAATCCAAGCTGCCGAAGGTGTTCTACGTCAACTGGTTCCGTCGCGGCGACGACAAGCGCTTCCTGTGGCCCGGATTCGGTGAGAACAGCCGCGTGCTGAAGTGGATCATCGGTCGCATCGAGGGTGAGGCGGAGGGCGTCGAGACCCCGATCGGCATCGTCGCCAAGCCGGAGGACATCGACGTCTCCGGGCTCGACGTGCCGGCGGACGACGTCGCCGAGGCCTTGGCGTTCAACGCCGACGAGTGGCGCGAGGAGATCCCGTCGATCGAGGAGCTCTTCGAGTTCATCGGTCCCAAGCTCCCCACCTCGCTGCGTGACGAGTTGGATGCCTTGAAGCATCGACTCGCCTGATCGGCGACCGCTCGGTTGGTTCGGTCCGGGGCTGATGTGACGGTTGAGGTATCGTGCCTCTCATGAAACTACGTTTGTGGGGGGCCACGATCGTCGGAGCCTGTGTACTCGGGCTGACCTCTCCGCTCGCAGTTCAACCTGCCTCTGCCGCACCGGCTTCCGGCGCCGGCGTCGGCGCGTACTACACCGACACGACGACGCTCGGCGACTTCGTTCCGACGTTCAACCGGATCACCGGACTGGACCGGACCGCCAACGGGCAGTACGCGCTGATCGCGGAGGACGTTCTCCCTGCACGGTTCTTCACCGCCCGCATCGGATACTCCTCGGAGACAGCGTCATTCGTTGGCCGACCCGCGCTCAACGGTGGTGGCACGGTCCTCGGTCCGTGGTTCGTGCCCCTGCTGCCCGGCGGTGCGCAGTTCGAAGGCATCCGCAAGACCAACGGCGGCTACACCGTCGTCAGCGGTGGCAACAACCAGTTCGTCCGGCAGATCGGCCCGCTCGGCCAGTTCGTCCGCGACCTGCGGTTGCCCGCCGCGTGGCGCCCGGCGTCCAAGTCGGGTGTGGCCGGGCAGCGTGGGCTGACCGGCCTCGCGGTCGGGCCGCAGGGTCAGGTCTCGGTGCTCACCGCGGGCGGGCTCAAGCAGGACGGACGCACGTCGGCGCGTCTGCTCACCTTCGGCAAGACCGATCGCGAGTTCGTCTATCGCACCGACGGCGACAAGGTGGCCGCCGACGTGCTGGCCATCAACTCCACCGACTTCCTCGTCCTCGAACGCGGAGCGGGCACGCTGACGAACATCTTCTGGACCACCACCCGCGACGCGACGTCGGTGACCGGCAAGAAGAAGCTCTCCGGCAAGGAGAGGGCGATGCCCAAGCGTCGGATCTTCTCCACGACCGGCACGCCGCGTCTGGCCACCGGCGACATGTCGGGCCTCGCGTGGGGCAACTGGCACCCCGACACCCCGTACGCGAAGAAGCGCAGCCGAACGCTGCTCGTCGTCTCCCAGAACGCCGGATCGCCCACCCGCGTCCACTCGTTCGAGGTCCAGCTGCCGAAGTAACTTTGACGTCCCTCCGCGAGCGGCGATCGGGGTTGCTGGTTGAGCCGGTAGCGAGCGGAGCGAGCCACCGCGTCGAAACCTCGCGCCGTGCTGGTCGAGCCGGACGGTGGGGTGTGGTGGCGGGCGGGTTTCGACGCGACGCCTCGCTTCGCTCGGTGTCGGCTCAACCGGCATGGGTGACGCGACGCCTCGCTTCGCTCGGTGTCGGCTCAACCGGCATGGGTGACGCGACGCCTCGCTGCGCTCGGTGTCGGCTCAACCGGCATGGGGTTGCTTGGTGTGAAAGTTTCGCCCCTCCGCAGGCTCCGGGGCTACTCGAGGAGCCGGGGGGACGAGTGTGACAATCACCGCCTCAGGGTGGTGTCAGGGGATTACCTGATAGCGCATCGTCGTCGGATTTGGCACCGTTGAGGGCATGACGACGACTGATGAGGCCGCCCGCGATGCCGGAGAGCCGAAACACGGAATGGCTGCGGGTGCGGAGAACCTGTCCAAGAGGTACGGCACGGGCGACACTGCCGTGGAGGCGCTGAAAAGCGTCTCCATCTCGTTTCGCGCGGGCGAGTTCACCGCCATCATGGGGCCGTCGGGGTCGGGCAAGTCGACGCTGATGCACTGTCTGGCGGGCCTGGACGTCGCGAGTGACGGCCGTGTCTTCATCGGCGACACCGATCTGACCGCACTGTCCGACAAGGCGATGACGATGCTGCGCCGCGACCGCATCGGGTTCGTCTTCCAGGCGTTCAACCTGGTGCCGACGCTCACCGCGAAAGAGAACATCACCCTTCCGGTCGACATCGCCGGCCGGGCGGTCGACACCGAATGGTTCGACGCGGTCACCGAGCGACTCGGTATCACCGACCGGCTCTCGCACCTGCCCAGCGAGCTGTCCGGCGGTCAGCAGCAGCGCGTGGCGTGTGCCCGGGCACTGATCGGCAAGCCGGCCATCATCTTCGGCGACGAGCCCACCGGCAACCTCGACTCCCGGTCGTCGGGTGAGGTTCTCTCGATCCTGCGTGCCGCCACCGACGAGTTCGGGCAGACCGTCGTCATCGTGACCCACGACCCGCGCGCGGCGTCGTACGCCGACCGCGTGGTGTTCCTCGCCGACGGGCAGATCGTGCAGGAGCTCGCGCGGCCGAGTGCCGACGACGTCTTCGAGGTCATGAAGAACCTCGACGTTGTCCACCACGCCGATGCCCCGTCCACCTCGGCTCCCGCCGAGACCTCCAGAGCGCTCTGAGCCGTGGCGTCGTCATCGGTGATGCGCCGGGTTTCGCTACGAAACCTGCGGGCGCACAAGCTCCGTCTGTTCCTGACCCTCTTCTCGATCGTCCTCGGCACGTCGTTCGTCGTCGGATCGATCGTGTTCACCAGCTCCATCTCGAAGGCCTTCACGGACATCTTCGACAGCGCTGCGCAGGGCGTGGCGGTCGAGGTGACGCCTGCCGACCGGCAGTCGCCCGGCGTTCCGCTGTCGGTCGTCGACCAGCTGCGCGCCCAGCGTGCCGAACTCGGCATCGACAAGCTCGTCGTCAACAACAACGGGTTGATCACCGTTGCCGATTCGGGCGGCAAGGCCATCCAGACCGGCGGTGCCCCGAGCGTCGGCACCACCTACATCCCGGAGAGCGAGGCGCTCGATCCCGATGAGTCCCGGATCATGCCGGGCGGCCGCGGCCCCGCCAATGCCGGTGAGATCGCGCTGAACTCCTCGGCTGCCGAGGAAGCCGGGCTGAAGGTCGGGTCGAAGACCAAGGTCGTGATCGGCCAGGGCAACGCCGTCCCACTCGATGTCACCGTCGTCGGGCTGATCGATCTCCCCACCTCGACCGGCGGGTACGTCAACGCGCAGTTCGACGCCGCGACCGCGTCGCGTCTGTTCAGCGACGGCAAGCACGTCGGGCTCGTCGACATGTCGGCCGTCGCCGGGGTTTCGCCGGAGCAACTGCAGGAGCGGGTGCGAACCCTCCTCGGCGCCGACGCCGACCTGTACGACGTGCGGACCGGCGATCAGGTGCGGGAGGACCAGAAGGCGCAGGTCAACGAGTTCCTGCAGATCTTCCAGTACATCCTGTTGGCGTTCGCGGCGATCGGTCTGGTCGTCGGCACCTTCATCATCTACAACACCTTCTCGATGATCGTCGCGCAGCGTAACCGCGAGTTCGCGCTGCTGCGGGCGGTCGGCGCGAGCCAGCGTCAGGTGTCGCGGTCGGTCCTCTTCGAGGCGTTCGTCGTCGGCGTGATCGGCGGAGTGCTGGGCCTGGCCATCGGCATCGGCCTGGCCGCCGTGCTCAAGGCATTCACCAGTGCGACGTCGGGTCTGCCGGAGGGTGAGCTGACGATCGGGCCCGGCGCGGTGCTCGCCGGCATCCTGGTCGGCGTCGTCGTCACGATGGTCAGCGCCTGGGTGCCCGCGGCTCGCGCCGCACGGGTGCCGCCGGTGGAGGCGATGCGCGCATCGGCGGCCGAGGGATCGGCGTCGTTGCGCAACCGCACCGTCATCGGTGCGGTCATCGGCCTGGCTTCGATCGTGGCCATCGTCGTCGGCGCGATGGACGAGGGCTCCGGACCGGCTCTGACGGTCGGTGCGGGCGCGGCCGGCCTGGTGCTGGCCGCGGTGCTGGTCGGGCCGGCGGTCGCACGGCCGTTCGTGGGGGTGCTCGGCCGCGCGGTCGGCGCACCGTTCGGCACGATCGGACGACTCGCGCGCACCAATGCCGTTCGCAATCCCCGACGTTCGGCCGCGACCGCGTTCGCGCTGACCCTGGGGCTGATGCTGGTGGCGATCATCGGCACACTCGGCCAGTCGTTCAAGGGCACGGTCGACGAGGCGGTCGACTCCGGGATCACCGCCGACTACATCCTCGCGGGGACCAACCAGGGACCGTTGCCACCCACGGTGGCACCCGCGGTGAAGAACGTGCCGGGCGTCGGCGAGGTGGTCTCGTTCGGCGTCGTGCAGGCGAAGGTCGACGATCAGCCGGTGCAGGGTTTCTCGGCGCTCGGTGGTCCGCTCAGCGACGTGACGGTCATGGACATGGAGGACGGCGCGTCGACGGCGCTGCCGGATGACGGGATGCTGATCAGTCATCGCACGGCCATGACGAAGGGCTGGGAACGCGGTCAGGTCCTGAACTTCACCTCGCCCGTGGGCGAGCAGGTCCAGGTCCCGATCGCCGGTGTGTACGCCGACAACGAGGCCCTTCAGCCGTGGGTCGTCGGGCCCGCGGTCTACGACCGGCTGGTCCCGCCGGCGGCGCGTTTCGACGTCACGGTCTTCGTGAAGGCCGAGGCGGGTGCCGATCTGGACACCTTGCGCACCGGCCTCGAGGACGCGACCGCCGGGTACCTGACCGTCCAGGTCAAGGACCGCGACCAGTTCAAGGGACAGATCTCCGCCCAGATCGACCAGATGCTGGGCACGCTCTACGCGATGCTCGGACTGGCATTGCTGATCGCGGTGCTCGGCATCATCAACACCCTTGCGTTGTCGGTGGTGGAACGTAAGCGCGAGATCGGCATGCTGCGCGCGATCGGCATGGTGCGCGGCCAGGTGCGTCGTTCGATCTATCTGGAGTCCGTGCTGATCTCGATCTTCGGTGCCGTGGTCGGTGTGGTTCTGGGAACGCTCATCGGCGTGGCGCTCGTGCGGACGCTCGCCGCCTGGGGTCTGGGTGCGCCGGTGATCCCGTGGTCGCTGATCGTGATCACGCTGGTCGCGTCGGCGGTGGTCGGTGTGCTGGCGGCTCTGTGGCCCGCGGTCCGAGCGGCCCGGACGGGGCCGCTCGAGGCCATCGCCGATCTGTGACGCTCTGCTCCTGATCCGGATGTCACGCGGCCCGGGTTCTGCCCGGGCCGCGTGGTCACAGGCCGATATCAGGATCCGGATGACAGAATCGTCGGCATGACCCGACCACCCCAGGGCGATCCGAACGATCCGCGGAACAATCCGCCGGAGACCCGACAGTTCGATCCCGACTACGACCCCTCGGCGCCCCCGTCGCAGGCCTACACCCAGCATCCCGAAGGTCAGCCGTATCCCGGGCCGTACACCGAGCCCCACCCCGGACCCCAGTACACGGAACCCCAGTACACGGAACCCCAGTACGCGGATCCTCAGTACACGGCGGCGTCGCCCTATGGAGCGTCGCCGTACGACGCGCCGCAGGGCGGCGAACCCCCGCACGGGTCGTCGAAGGGCCGCACCATCGGTCTCGCGCTGGTCGCCCTGGCTGCCCTGGTGATCCTCGGTCTGGTCGTCGTGCTGGTCACGAAGTCCGGCGGAGACGACTCCTCGACCGCTGCGGCGTCCTCGTCGTCGACGACCACCACCAGCGAGCGGACGACGACGAGCTCGTCCCCGACCACCACGACCACGACCGAGGAGACGACGTCGAGTCCGAGCAAGAAGCCGGGGCCGGCGACGGTGACCTACCAGCTCACCGGCAACGGAGATGTGGTCGCGCTCAGCTTCAGCAAGGGCGGCGGCGCGCCGACGGTCATCGCGGCCACCGGGTCGCCCTGGTCGCAGCGGGTGACCGTGAAGGGGCCGAAGGCGACCCTCTCGGCCATCGTCGTCCGCGGCCCGGTGACCTGCAGCATCCTCGTCGACGGCGAACAACTCGCGACCGCGACCAGTCAGGGCGGCACGCTGAACTGCACCGCGGACCTCTCGGCGGAGTAGGCGGGCCTGCAAACCCACCCTTTTTCGGCATATCCACCACCCGCGCGGGTGCCGGATTTGCCGAAAAAGCGTGGGTTTGCGTTAGGTGTTACTGCTTGCGCAGCACCAGCACGAGGTTCGTGCCGAGGACCTCACGCAGGCCGGGGACGCGCATGACCCACCACATCCAGCGGGGGATGTAGCGAGGGAAGGCGGCGAGGAGATCGGCCCGGTCGGTCACCGATCGCGCCCAGCGCAGGCCATCGGTGGCGTGAACGGCGAACAGCGACGTCCCGAACAGGTTCTTCGGGGGGTGACCGTGACGTCTCGTGTAGAGACGCGCGGCACGATGACCGCCGAGGTAATGGGTGAGTCCCATCTCGTGGCCGCCGAACGGTCCCCACCACAGCGTGTAGCTGACGATGACGACGCCCCCGGGCCGGGTCACGCGCAGCATGTCGTCGGCCATCTCCCACGGCGTCGACGTGTGTTCGACGACGTTCGACGACAAGGAGACGTCGACGCAGTCGTCGGCGAAGGGCAGGTTCTGGCCCGATCCGCGGACCGACCCACGATGTTCGAGCCCGCCGGCGTGCATCTCGGTGGGGTCCGGTTCGACCGACATGTAGTGCGCGCCCCGTGCCCGGAAGGCGTCGGCGAAGTAGCCGGGACCCCCACCGACGTCGAGGATGACCTTTCCGTCGAGGTCGGGGACGAAGGCCGCCACCATGTCCGCGGTGTCGGTCGCCAGTGCGCCGTAGAAGCGGGCGGGGTCGGACTGCTCGAAGCGGAAGTCGTTCAGCAGTCCGGCGGCACGCCGCAGCGTGGCCAGCCGGGCCATTCGGTTCCGGCCGGAAGTCGTGGTCGTCATCGTCGGAGAACTCTAGTCGCGGGCGGTGGGCGACGGTCAGCCGCGCTCATCGACGCAGGTCTGTCACTGACGGGCGGAACCCTGATCATGAACTCGCCGCTTCCCGGTGTGACGACGGCCTGGCGTTACCAGTCGGTAGGCTGTCGTGCGATGCGCGTACCTTCCGACGTCCTGCTGCTGTGCTGGCGGGACACCCGCCACCCTCAGGGCGGCGGCAGTGAGACATATCTGGAACGTGTCGGTGCCGAATTGGCCCGACGCGGCGCGCGCGTGACCTTTCTGACGTCGTCCTACCCGGGGGCAGCCGGTGAGGAGCACCGCGACGGCATGCGGTTCGTGCGTGCCGGAGGGCGGATCAGCGTGTACCCGCGCATGCTGGCGACGATTCTGGCCGGCCGATTCGGCCTCGGCCCGCTCCGGGGCTGTCACCCCGAAGTCATCGTCGACACCCAGAACGGGGTGCCGTTCTTCGCGACCCTCGTCGCCTCCGCGCCGACGGTGGTACTGGTCCACCACTGCCACCGCGAGCAGTGGCCGGTCGCCGGACGTGTGCTCGGGCCGGTGGGCTGGTTCATCGAGTCGCGACTGTCCCCGAGGATTCATCGCCGCAACCGCTATGTCACGGTGTCCACGCCGTCGAAGACCGAACTCGTCGCCCTCGGCGTCGACGCGGAGCGGATCTCGGTCGTGCGCAACGGTATCGACCCGGTCCCGGCCGACGCGCTGCTCACCGGAGGCGCAGCCGACGGCGGTTCGGGCCCGGTGCGTCTGTGCGTCTTGTCCCGGCTGGTCCCGCACAAGCAGGTAGAGGACGCTCTCACCGTGCTGGCACAGCTGCGTCGTTCCGGGGTCGACGTGTACCTCGACGTCATCGGCGGTGGCTGGTGGTCCGATGAATTGCGTTCCGCTGCAGCCGAACTCGGGGTCGTTGACGCGGTGACCTTCCACGGCCACGTCAGCGAGCAGCGCAAGCACGAGCTGCTCTCACAGGCGCAGGTCCACCTGATGCCCTCGCGCAAAGAGGGGTGGGGGCTGGCGGTCGTCGAGGCGGCCCAGCACGGTGTCCCGACCATCGGCTACCGCAGCTCGGTCGGTCTCACCGACTCCGTCGACGACGGCAACACCGGCCTCCTCGTCGACGGCGTCGACGAACTGGTGAGTGCCACGAGAAAACTCATCGACAACCCCGACGAGACCCAGCGACTGGGGCGCAACGCCAGGATCAGGGCGGGCCGTTACTCCTGGGCCGCGACCTGCGACGGGTTCATCGAGACGTTCGACGCCGTTCTCGCACGCTAGCGACGACCGCGCCCACGACTCCCGCCAGGAGCATCATCGCCCACCACAGGTGTGCGGCGAGTGCCAGAGCCCGATCGGCCGCTCCGGCACCCCGCTCGACGGGATAATCGACCCGGTACAGCCGGAGATCTTCCCCGTCGTGGACGAGGCGCGCTGCTGCGGCGAGCCGCTCGGGCGTCGGATCATCTTCGACGAGAACCCATCCCACGCCGAGCGCGGCGAGTTCGGCGGGTGAGCCACCGGCTTCGAGCACCGACGCCACGGCGGCCGCATGCTCACTCGGCGGGTCGACGACCTCGCCGTCGACGGTGAGCGCGCCGGACTCGATCACCGGAGCCCGCAACATCCGCGCGGCGGGATCGAGCGAGATGCCGCCGGCGAAACGGTAGTGCCGCACGGTGTCCGTGGGCCACAGGGCGACCGAACCCCGATCGTCGGGCACGATGGCAGCCACCGCCGCCCAGTCGTCCGGGTAGGTCACCGGCCGCACGGAACCACCGACACCCCAGGCGAGATCGGGAAGGGGGGCCACGACGAGCAGCACGATGGCGGCGAGTGCGAAACCCGACGGGACTCGTCGACGGGCGGCCGCCACGGCCCCGGCCACGGCAAGCGCGACTCCGGGAACGAGAAGAGCGGAGAACTTCTGGGTATCCCGCAACAGACCGGCGCCGGGGACGTGCTCGATCGTGAACTCCAGCAACCACTGTCCCGGACCGAAGGTGCCGAGGACCAGCAGGATCGCGACGACGACGGCCGATGCTCCGATCGCCCGCACCAGCGGATCGAGCATCCGCCGGCGCTGCCAGAGGTGGACGACGCCGGTCGCGACCACGAGCAACGAACAGAACGTCGCGATCGCCGCCCACCAGATCGTTCGGCTGGCGGGTACCGCGTCGACGTTCCAGATGCCCCCCAGGGAGAGAACGGTCCCGACCGGACCCAGCCCCGGCTCGGACCGGAGACCGAATGCATCGACGCCCGCCGCGGCGGACGTGGTGGTGGCGTCGCTGACCACCGCCGTCACGACCCACGGCAGGGTGCTCAGCACCCACAGGCCGACAGCGACGAGGCCGGGCCGCAGGCCGACCGGACGACCGATGAGTACCACGGCCAGCACGATCCCGGCGAGCACCGAACCCGTCGGCGTCAGCCCGGCAGCCGCCAGCAATCCGCCGAGCCGAAGAAACCGTGCCGCGTCCGGTTGTTCCCGCAGATCGGATGCGGCGACGAGAATCCAGCCCAGCGCGGCGTAGCCGACGAGCAGGCTCCAGTGCCCTTGCAGGAGACGTTCGGCGACATAGGGATTCCAGATCGCCGCGAGAGCGGCGGCCGCCGCGCCCACACGCCCGGCGGCGGGGACGAGCCGGAATGCCAATCGGCCGAAGCCGGCGCCGGCGAACACCAAGGCGGCCAGCAGGATCGCGGTGACCATCGCGCCGCCGTCGACCACTGTCGACGCCATCGCCACGAACCAGTCCTGCGGCACCGCGCGCGGCGGTAGGTCGCCGATGCCCAACGTGGTGTCGGTGACATGGGTACGCGGCGTCGACACCGCGTCCCGGTACAGCAGGTAACCGGGTCCGACGCCGATCGATCCGGGGAGCAGCGGCGCCAGGACGGCCACGGCCGCAACGGCACTCACCAGGTAGAGCGTCGGGAGCAACCGTCCGGAGAACACCGCGGCCCGGGTGGCTCAGAAGTGGTGGGTGTCCGACGGCGCGGGTGCGTGCACCGGGTCGTCGTCGAACTCCGACTCGGTGATGCCGTAGGCGCGGGCGAGGTCGAGGATCTTGGTGGCGCGTGCGATGCGGGGGAGGTCCGAACCGTTGCGGATCTCCCCGCCGTCGCGCTCGAACTCCGCGAAGAACTCCCGCGCCCAGGTGATCTCGTCCTGGGACGGGGACAGGCCCTCGTTGACCGGGGCGCACTGTGACCGGGTGAGGCAGATCTTGCCGGTCATGCCGAACTCGGCGCTCACCGCCGTGGCCTCGCTCAGCTTCAGAGCGCTGGAACCGACCGTCGGGCCGTCGATCGCGCTGGGCAGGTGAGCAGCCTTGGCGGCGATGGTGAATCGGGACCGGGCGTAGGCCAGCGTCTGTGGACTGTCGCCGAAACCGGTGTCCCGACGGAAGTCGCCGATGCCGAAGGCGAGGCGGAAGGTGCCCTTGGCCGATGCGATCTCGCTGATCCGCTCGAGTCCGCGTGCAGTCTCGACGAGGGCGACGATCGGCAGGCCGGGCAGGCGTTTGGCGGTCTCGGTCACGTGGTCGACGGACTCGACCATCGCCAGCATCACACCGCCGACCGCGGTCTCCGCGAGGGCGGCGAGGTCGTCGGCCCACCACGGGGTGCCGAATCCGTTGATCCGGACCCATTCACCGGCACCGGGGCCGGAACCGTCCTTCGGACCGATCCACCGCACGACGTTGTTGCGCGCCTCGACCTTGTCCTTGGGAGCGACCGCGTCTTCGATGTCGAGGACGACGATGTCGGCGCGCGAGCGAGCGGCGCGCTCGAACTTCGCGTAGTGCGCGCCGTTGACCAGGAGCCAGCTTCGGGCCAGCACCGGATCGATACGCGAACCGACATCGGTCGATTCGGCGTCGTCGGTGGTGTTGTCGTCGTACATCGGCATCTCTCGTCGGTGAATTCTGCAGCCTACCCATCGTTGCCTATGCCCGAGGACCGGTGCAAAGCACCCTGTGCACGGGACCCGGTGCCAACTCGGCACACTTGTGCCATGCAGCAGATCCGACCGAGCCGACGGCGCCGACCCGCCGCCGGCACCGTCGGCGCCGTCGGATCGGTGGCCGTCGGATCGATGGTCGCCAACGTCTGCATGTACGTGGTCCATCTGGCCGCGAGCGCCCGTTACCTGGACGTCAGCGAGTACGGCGAGTTCGCCGTCCTGCTGTCGGCGATGCTCGTGCTGGGTGTGCCCGCCCTGGCGCTGCAGAACGTGGTCGCGCGGGAGGTGGTCCTGGGCTGCGACGAGCGCCGCCTGCGCCGGGTGGGTGTCCACACGACGCTCTACGTGGTGGTCCTGGTCGCCGTCGCGACACCGCTCGTCGCGTTGCTGATGCGCACCGGTGTCGTCACGACTCTCGCCGCCCTCGGCGCGGCCCCGCTGCTGGCGCTGATCGCCACCGGTCAGGGCATCCTGCAGGGACGCGGCGAGTTCCGGACGCTGTCGTGGGTGCTGGCCGCCGTCGGGATCCTGCGCTCGATGCCGATCATCGGGGCCTTCGTCGTCGGTGCCGGTCCGGCGGGTGGACTGCTCGCCGGAACCCTCGGTGCCGCGGTGTCGGCCGTCGTCGTCTGGGTCGTCGTCGGAAGGGTCGGGGAGCGGGCGCATGCCGCGGCGGCGTCGGGGACGGTCGGAGTCCTCAGCGTGGTTCGCGCGTCGCAGGTCCAGCTGGTGCTGATCGTGGCGTCGTCGGTGGACCTGCTGCTCTCACCGCGCGTGCTCGACGCCGAGTCGGTCGGGGTGTACGCGCTCGGCGCCATCGCGACGAAGGTCGCGTTCTGGCTGCCGCAGGCCATCGGCGTCGTCTTCTATCCGCGCCTCGCCGATCCCGCCCGGTCCCGGGTCTCTCTTCGGCAGGCGGTGACGGTGGTCGCGGGTGTGGGCGTGGTGCTCACTCTGGCGGCGGGTGGCGCGGGGCCGATGGTCCCGATCGTCTTCGGCGACGGCTACGACGAACTCGTCCCACTGCTGTGGCTCTTCGCCTACATCGGTGCCGCCCTCGCCGTCCTCCAGGTGGTGCTGTTGTCGGCGATCGCCCGTGATCGCACCCGTGTCGCGTTCGGGACGTGGATCGTCGTGGCGATCGAGGTGACGGTCATCCTCACCGTCGCCGGCTCGGTGGTCGGGGTCGCAGCCACTGCGGCGGTCGCGGTGACGGTCGCGGCCGCCGGGACATGGGTTCTCGCCCGCTGATCGCAGGCCTCAGCAGGAACGTTGCCGAGATGCACATGTTTCGGCAGGGTGGGCAGATGAGCCACAACGGAAGTACTCAGGTCACGGTCCAACGAGTCATCGAGGCACCGGTCGACGCGGTGTTCGACGTACTCTCCAACCCCGAGAGGCACCAGGCGCTCGACGGTTCGGGGTTCATCCGGGGCGTCGACCACGCCGATCGGATCCAGAAGGTCGGCGACGTGTTCACCATGAACATGGAGGGCGACCACATGGGCGGGGAGTACAAGACCGACAACCACGTCACCGGATATGCCAAGGACAAGCTGCTGGCCTGGAAGACGACCCCCGCCGGTACGGAGCCGCCCGGATGGGAGTGGTTGTGGGAGTTGGAGTCCCAGGGTCCCAACGAGACGCTGGTCCGCCACACCTACGACTGGTCGAAGGTCACCGACAAGAAACTCCTCGAACAGGTGGGGTTCCCGCTCGTCACCGAGGCCCAGCTCGAGGACACGCTCGGCCGACTCGCCGCAGAAGCGGCGTCCTGATCTAGGTCACGTCACCGGAATCACGACCGGTCCGCCGGAATCTCGGCGGCAGCCACGCGGGGTTGATCAGGAAACCGCCCGCGACCAGCGCGATGACGCCGAGGACGCCGGTCACGATCGGCACGATACGACCCCAGATCGTGATCGGCGTCGCCAGATCCGAAGCCAGGCGCGACATCTGGGACTGTGTCGTGTCGTCGTAGGCGAAGGCGGCCTGTAGATGGGGCAGCCGGAAGTCCGCCGGCACTCCGGGAGTGCCCTCCGGGAAGGCGTAGAACTCGTCGACGGTGATCTTCGCGTCGACGATCGTCCCCGTGCGCGGTTCCACGGCGAGATCCCACGAACTGCGGTGCCGCAGGGTGGCCGTCAGCTCACGCGGCGGCCCGTCGAGGCCGAACCACGATGCGGGCCGGGTGATGGTGACATCGGTGCCCACCGGCCGGCCGAGCGCTGCCCGCGCGAGGTCGGTCTCGGGGACCTCGGCGCGGAACCGGGCCACATCCCTGCCGACCACCTCGGTGTCTCCGTCGTATCTCAGAGGCACGGTCGTGCGTGTGACCACGTCGAAGAACTCGTGGTCGGTCAGGCTGGTGTCGAAGGGCAGCAGGTAGGTGAAACCGCGGCGGTCCGGCACCAGCACCGGTGCCTGGTTGCTGTCGTACTGGATCTCCGACGCCCCGCGCGCCGACAGTTGCGGTACGGCGGTCTCCCGGTCGAGCGTCACCCGGTCCTTGAGCGCGTTGACCGTGGCGTCGTTGCACCTTTCCGACGACTCGGCGTCGACCTCGCTGCCGGGCCGGGGGGCCTCCGGTTCGACCTCGCGGTCGTCGATACGCAGGGTGTCTGTCTGGACCGAGGTGCCGGCCTGCAGTGTCACGCGGTGCTCGTCGGAGGGCTGTACCGCGACGACCCGCTGCTGGCGGACCAGATCGGCGTCGAGGGTCCGCGCCGCGGGCGTGGCGAGCGAGCAGCGGTCGAGGATCGTCGCGTCCGCGGCGGTGGCGACCGTGGTGAAGTCGGTGCTGAGCGGGATCTCGCGGAAGTTGCCGACGAGCAGCGTCGGCAGCGCGATGGTCACCGCGATGAGAAAACTGCCGACGAAGATCAGTGTCGGCCCGGCCAGGTCCGCGGTCGACCAGCGGTGAGGTGCGGACTCTGACACCGCGGACTGGGGCACCGGGGACGGCTCCGAAGACATGGTGGCGAGGGTAGTGGATGCCGCCGGGCTACCCTGTCACCAGCATGACCAGCACCGACTCCGCCCGCGACTCCGTCGCTGCCTCGAGGTCCGACTCTGTCGGATCATCGAGCCCCGACTCTGTCGGATCATCGGGCACCGACTCCCGTTCCGGGGCGCGCCATCCCGACGCCCCCGGACCGGCGACCGACTCGCGACGCTTCTACCCGCAACTCGAGGGCATGCGAGCGCTCGCCGCGATCGGGGTGCTGACCACCCACGTCGCCTTCCAGACGAGTGCCGTCGAGATCCCGGTCCTCGGACCGGTGCTCGGTCGCCTCGACCTCGCGGTCGCGCTGTTCTTCGGTCTCTCCGGCTTCCTGCTGTGGCGACCGTGGGTCGACGCCGCGCACCGCGGCGCCGGGCATCCGCCGATCCGGCGCTATCTCCGTCACCGCGTCGTCCGCATCTGGCCGGCGTATGTGGTGGTCGTCGCGCTGGTGCTGCTCCTGCTGCCGGAGGCCCAGGGCGCCGACCTCGACGTCTGGCTGGCCAACCTGACGCTGACGCAGGTCTTCGTGCCCCTGACGCTGACCGCGGGTCTCACGCAGATGTGGAGTCTGTCGGTCGAGATCGCCTTCTACGCTCTGCTTCCGCTCATCGGCCTCGCACTCCTCCAGTTGCGTGGTCGGCGCGTCGGGGCGCGCATCCCGGTGCTGCTGATGCTCGGTGCGCTGAGCCTCGGCTGGGCCTGGGTCGGCACCTCGCTGCCGGTCGCCGACGGGGTGGAGACCAAGAACTGGGTGTTCGGTCATCTGCCGTGGTTCGTCGCCGGCCTGATCCTCGCCGAGGTCGCCGGTGTCCTCGACACCGGCGCAGCGCGCGGCCGGTGGATGTCCCTGGCGATGCGGCTCAGTGCGAACCGTTCCCTGATGCTCGGGCTTCTCGTCGTCGCCTACGGCCTCGCGTGCACCCGTCTCGCCGGTCCGACCGGGCTCGGCGACGTCACCAACATCGAGTTCGCCACCAAGATGGTCCTGGGTGGACTCTGCGGCTACGCCCTTCTCGCCCCGCTGGTCTGCAACGCGGGGCCGTTCCGCTTCCTCACCTCACGCGTGATGCTCGCGCTGGGGCGCTGGTCCTACGGCATCTTCATCTGGCACATCGCGATCCTGGCCGTCGTCTTCCCGCTGTTCGGCATCGTGCCGTTCAATGGCAACACCGTCCTCGTCTGGGTGATCACGCTGGGACTGACGGTCGGGATCTCCGCGGCCTCCTACGCCTTCATCGAGGAGCCGGCTCGCCACTGGCTGCGCAACCGCGAGACCCGACGCCGCAACCGTGCGGCCGGTGACTCGGAGTCGTCCGACTCGGCCTCGCCCGGCTCGTCGGCGTCGCAGCCCGGCCAGAACACCAGCCAGCCGGTCATCAGCACGGCGATCAACGCCGGCAACTGAACCCACCACTCCCAGCCGTGGTAGCCGCCGGAGGCGTGCCACGGCCCGGCGGTGAGGCCGACGGTCGCAGCCATCATCGTGACGAATGTCGCCGTGACACCGACCTTCGGCGGAACGGCCGCACCGACCACGCCGACGGCGAGGCCCACGGCCAGACCCCACCATCCGGACAGCAGCCACGACGCGCCGAGGATCCCCAGACCGGCGGCCACGAGGGTGAACCGTCCGGTGGGCACCGTCCGCGGTTCGGCAACGGTGTCCCGCCCGGATCGTGACACCAGGGGAAAGGGCCACCACGCGGCGACGAGCAGCAGGGCCATCAGCACCAGTCCGATGACGAGCGACCAGCGGTACAGCGAATCGAACCGATAGGTGAGCTCGACCGCACCCGACACTCCGGCCGGCACGACCCAGCCCTGCTGCCACCCGTTCACGACCACCGGGGACAACTCCCGGCCGTCGATCCGCGCGATCCAGCCCGGATTGGTGGATTCGGGGACCACCAGCAGGCGTTCGGGACCGGAATCGATCTGCACCGCACGGCTCGCCGCTGTCCACTCGGTGACGTCCGGGGTGGTCGTCGCCGCCCCGGTCACGGGCGTCCCGGCGGTCAGCGACACCGCGTCGACGGTGAAGGCCGGTCCGGGATTGACCGACACCTCCTGCTGACCGGCGGGCAGTCGCAGCTCGCCCGGTCGGCACGCACGGGCGACCACCGGTTCACCGGCACGCAGTGCTTTCGTGGTGGTCCGCGCAGAGAACCCGATGACCTGACCGGCGGCGGTGACGCCGAGACCGTCACCGCAACCGATCTCGACGACCCGGTCGCCGGCGGGCGCCCGCGGTGCCGGCGTCACCTCGACCTCGGCGATCCCCGGCGGCGCGGGCGTGGCGAATCCGAGACTGTTGACGTCGATCAGGTCGCGCTGTTCGCGGACGGTGATCTCGATGCGGTCGGTGACCGCGGGATCGAGTCGAAGGACGCCGTCCTTGCCGACCTCGCGAATCTGTTCGCCGGTGCCGAGATCGACGGCGACCTCGGTCGGTGTGGCCGGGTAATCCAGCGGCGCAACGATTTTCAGCGATTCGACGCGTTGTTCGGCGGGGAGGTGGACGGTCAGGGTCGGCTCCGCCTCGTCCGCCGACTCCTCGTCGTCGTTGTTGCGGTCTTGGGGCCTTTCCCTGGCCGGGATCTGCGGTGCGGTCCAGGCGGTTCCGGGGTCGCCGTCGACGGCAGCGGCCGGACCGCCACGGGGATCGGTGACCGGTCGCGGTCCGGTGGCGCTCACGCCGTCCGGGGTGGCGAGGAGCCGATCGAGCGCGTCTCCGGGTCGTGGGCGGAGGATGGCCGACGGGGTGACCGATGTGTCCTCGGGGACGGAGAGAGCCCGGCTGAACACCGACGATGTCTCCGGCGACAGCCCGAGTCCCGGAGCGCACCGGGTCATCTCGCGGGCGGGGTCGGCGACGCACCACGCCCGCCCGTTCAGCTCCGAGTACAGCAGCCACTGGGCCACCTCGGTGCCTGCCGCGAGTTCGGGCAGAACGACACGATGTCTGATCTGCAGCGGTGTCGAGGTCCGCAGGTTCGACACCTCCACCTCACCGAGGGCGAACTGGTTCCCGGCGGTGCCGTCTTCGGTGCTCAGCGCGCGGATCTGTATCCAGCGGGTCGAGCCGCTCGGGGCGGTCACGGTCGTCGGTCTGCCCGGTTCGAGTCCCGACGCCACCGTGCTTCCGGCCTCGGTGGTGACCAGGACGCTGGTCACGTCCGGGCCGAGGGCCCGGGCGGTGGTCAACGACAGCGCCAGGTCCGTCTGGGGTGTGGTGAATCCGACTCGCATCCACCGCCCGAGCGCTCCTTCGAGTCCGCCGCTGACCCACGCCGTCTGTGGGTTGCCGTCGAAGGCCGCGGCGGGGGAGTTCGCGGGGGAGGTCTGCCCCGGTTGCACCGCGTCCGACGCCGAACCGGACGTCGTCACCTGGACCTCGCCACTCCGGTTGTCCAGCAACCATTCCCCGCGGACGAGCGGCTGATCGTCGACCGGGTAGTCCGCGGCCGCGTTCTGGGTCCGACGCGGGTCGTCGGCCGACCGGATGGCGGAACTGTGGTCGTCGACCCGTCCGAAGTCGGTTTCCCGGTCGCTCGGGGTGTCGGTGACGATGAGTGGGCCGTCGGTGATCCCGGCGCGTCGCGCATCGGCGTCGAGCAACACCGGACCGAGAGGTGGAAGTCCTTGACGCGCACGAACTTCGGCGAGAGCCGCGATGGCCTCGGGACCGCCCGCGACCCGCGGCATCCCGTGCTGGTCCACGAGAAGGGGGCCGGTGCCGTCGAAGCCGGTCGCCTCGACCGCATAGATCTGGATCGCGGGCATCGTCGGCCGCAATCCGTTGTCGCGCATCACTCCTCGGACTGTCGGCGGTCCGACCGGGGGCCCGAACCGTGCCACCCGCGTCAACCCGGGCGAGGTGTCGAGTGCCTGCTGCGCGAGGAGCGGTCGTGCCGACCGGGAGGTCTCGGGGGTGAGGTCCGCACGGAGCACCACGAATCCCACGCCCTGCTGCGCGAGGGTCTCGGCGAGGCCGGGTGATCCGCGTCCGGCGGCGATCTCGCGTTGCACGGAGTCGAGCGCACGGATGGCGCCGGGGGGCGTCAGCGGGATGGCGTCCCGCACCGCCCACGGGGCGTCGGCCAGTGGCTGGAGGGGTTCGTCGCGGGTCAGACCCCACAGCTGGTCGGCGAACGGCGCACCGGGGACGACGAGCGCGCGCGCCGGGGCACCGTCCGGCCGGCTGCTGTGCTCGGACAACCAGTCCGCGGTCTGCTTCCAGTGGTTCGGGATCGCGGTGTAGGTCCCGGCGGGTGCGAGCTGGCCGGTCCAGATGAGCGAACCCGCACCGATCACCGAGACCATGAGCACGATGGCCGCGGCCACCGGGCGGGAGCGCTGCGGATGGGCGAAGGCCGAGAGCGTCTCTTGTACCGACACGGTGCCGGGCAGCGGGACCCGCGCGAGCAGGTGAGCGACACCCAGGACCAGCGGGATGCGGATGAACGGTTCGAACTTGTGGATGTTGCGCAGCGGGGCACCGGAACCGTCGAGGGACACCCGGATCTGCTCGGCGATCGGCGAACCGAGACCACCGGCGAAGCCGACACACATGATCACCAGGCCGACGCCCAGGATCGTCACGAGACGTCCCCGGAACGGCATGTGCCGCATGCACAGACCCGCGAGTCCCGCGGCGGCGATGGCACCGGTCGCCAGCACGGCGGCCGGCTGGGTGACGAGCACCGCCCCGGCCACCCGCTCGGTGGAGACGAACGGTGTCCACGAACTCGCGCCGCGCAACACCTCGGTCAGCGACGTCCACTGCGTCGTCACCCGGGAGGACTCGATGTAGTCCAGGAAGGGCGGGCTGACCCGGGACAGGATGAGCAGCGGCACCATCCACCACGCGCACGCCAGGACCAGGCCCAGCGCGGTCCACGCACCGAAGCGCCGCCAGCGGCGGTCGCGGGGACGATGCAGCAGCCACCACACGGCCGCGACGCCGAGCGCGGCCGCCGTCGCGACCGCGTTCACCGCGCCCATCAGTGCGACGGCGGCCGCCGAGCGTGCGGCTTCCCGCCACAGCGGCCGGGAATCGGAGATGGGGGCGTCGAGCGCCCGGATCACGGGCAGGAGGACCCAGGGCGCCAGCATCATCGGCAGCGTCTCCGACGAGATCGAGCCGAGGGTGGTGAGGACGCGGGGGCTCAGGACGAAGACGACGCCGGCGAGGATGCGGGATGCCGGCGAGCCCAGCCGCATCGCCTCCGCCACGCGCACGATGCCGACGAAGCCGATGGTGAGGAGCAGCGCCCACCACAGCCGCTGGACGATCCAGGGCGGGACCGACAGGAGGTCGCCGGCGGCGAAGAACGCGCCGTGCGGGAAGAAGTATCCGTAGGCCTGGTTCTGGACCTGGCCCATCGGGGCGTTCGGGGTCCACAGGTGTGCGGCACGCGCAAGGAACCCGAGTGGATTCGCCGTCAGGTCGAGTTTCGTGTCGGCGGCGATCTGCCCCGGGGACTGCAGCAGACAGACGATCAGCGCGACCGCGGCAGCCACACCGATCCCACGTGCCGACAGGACACCTGTGGGAGCGGTGGTCGGTGTCCTACTCAGTTGCTGCTGCCGTCAGGTCGTCCCGACGCCGTGCACGGCATCGGGGTCGGGCGTCAGTTGGTCTCGCCCGCGCCGCCGCGCGATCCGTAGTCGACCGAACCCTGGACGAATCCGCTGTTCGGATTGATGTTGTTCAGGTCCGTCGACGGGCTGTTCTCCGAGGTGATGAACCCGCCGAGGAACACCGCGCCGAGTCCCACCAGGATGCCGGCCACTCCGGCGACGGCGCCGGCCACAAGGCGGTTGTTGGTCATGGCGAAGAAACTACCATCGCGCGGAGTCTCACCCGGGTGTCACCCGGGCATGTCCGGCAGTTCCATCACGGGTTTCGGCGTCAGCGGCGCGAACGGACCGTCGCCAGGGCCCGATCCCACAGCAGCCGGTGCTCAACTTCAGCACCTCGGGCTTGTCGACGTCGCGGCTGAGCATCACCGTCGACGCCGTGATCGTGGCGCCCGACGCCTTCGATCGGTGGCCGGACTCGAGATGCGGTTGCGGGTCATACTCGATCGCGAGTTGGATGGCCTCGGCCTTCTTCGTCCCGGCGATCTGGTCGGCGAGCCACAGTGCCAGGTCGATGCCGGCCGAGACGCCGGCCGCGGTCACGATGTGTTCGTCGGGGCCGGCGCGCACGACGCGCTCGTCCGACACCGCCGTCACACCGTAGAGGGACAGCGCGGTCAGCGACGACCAGTGCGTGGTGGCCCGGAGACCGTCCAGCAGTCCCGCGGAAGCCAGGACCACCGAGCCGGTGCAGACCGACGTCGTCCACTGTGCTCCCGGGCCGACCGTGCGCAGCCACTCCAGGAGTTTCTCGTCCTTCGCCGCCCCGAAGCATCCCGGTCCACCCGGGATGAGGATCAGATCGGGTGACGGCGTCTCGTCGAACGAGTGTGTCGCGCCGACGAGGACACCGGAGTCGGCGACGACGGGGCCGGGTTCGTGGGCGACGAATCGGACGTCGGCGTCGGGGAGCATGCGCAGCACCTCGTACGGTCCGACGAAATCGAGGGCGGTGAACCGCGGATAGAGGACGATCGCGATCTGGGTCATGGGTCTGCCTGTCTGGTCGGTGGCGAGGACTGTGTCAGCGGAAGGTCTTGCGGTACTGGTCGGGGGAGATGCCGAGACGTCGGATGAACGTGCGGCGCAGAGACTCCGAGGAACCGAACCCGCAGCGCGCGGCGATCACCGGCATGGTGTCGGCGGATTCGGTCAACGCCCGACGAGCCGCGTCGGTGCGGACCCGTTCGAGGTAGTCACTGGGTGCCTCGCCGGTCTCCGCGGTGAAGACGCGGGAGAAATGGCGCGGACTCATCGCGGCTTCCTGCGCGAGGTCGGAAAGCCGGTGGGGCAGGCCGGGTTCGGCCTCGATGCGCTGCTGCGCCGCCCGGATCACGTCGCGTCGTGCGCGCGGCATCCAGACCGGCGGCGCGAACTGGCTCTGTCCACCCGGCCGGCGCATGTAGAGGACGAGCCAGCGGGCGACCAACTGGGCGAGTTCGGTGCCGTGGTCCTCTTCGATGACCGCGAGGGCGAGGTCGATGCCCGCGGTGACACCGGCCGACGTCCACACGTGGTCCGAGCTGCGGACGAACAGGGCGTCGGCGTCGACCCGCATGGCCGGATACCGCTCGGCAAGGAGCTCGCCCACCGCCCAGTGCGTAGTCGCGCGTCGGCCGTCGAGTAGCCCGGCCTCGGCGGCGAGGAAGGCGCCGTTGCAGACGCTGATGACGCGCCGTGCCCGACCCGCCGCGTCGCGGACCCAGTCGATGAGGTCGGTGTCCTCGGTGGCCCGGTGGACGCCCGTGCCGCCCGGCAGCAACAGAGTGTCGATCGGTTCGGCGGGGTCGGGCAGCGGGTGGGAGACGAACTGCAGGCCGACGCCGCTGTCGATGGGCTCTCCGTGCTGCGACACCAGTCGCAGGTCGTAGGTGACGGGCGACCCCTGGTCACGCAGCGCGATCGATGCGGTGGTGAAGACGTCGGCCGGTCCCGTCACGTCGAGTGCCTGCACCCCGGGGAAGCCGAGAACCAGCACCGTTCGTGTCATGTGCTCATCGTGTCCCGACGTCGGCTTCGTCGTCCAGGACATACATCCCACACTTGAGGACATCCCCGCCGCCTGCCGGTTGAGCCGACACCGAGCAACCCATGCCGGTTGAGCCGACACCGAGCAACCCATGCCGGTTGAGCCGACACCGAGCAACCCATGCCGGTTGAGCCGACACCGAGCAACCCATGCCGGTTGAGCCGACACCGAGCAACCCATGCCGGTTGAGCCGACACCGAGCGTAGCGAGGCGTCGTGTCGAAACCCGTCCGCCACCACACCAAGCAACCCATGCCGGTTGAGCCGACACCGAGCAACCCATGCCGGTTGAGCCGACACCGAGCGTAGCGAGGCGTCGTGTCGAAACCCGTCCGCCATCAGACCCCGCCGACCGGTTCAATCAGCAGGGACGCGCGGTTTCGACGCGGTGGCTCGCTTCGCTCGCTACCGGCTCAACCAGCATGGACGCGGTGGCTCGCTTCGCTCGCTACCGGCTCAACCAGCATGGACGCGGTGGCTCGCTTCGCTCGCTACCGGCTCGACCAGCAACCCTGGCCGCCGCTTGACTTAGGGAGCCGTATCTTCCTGCTGGTTGAGTAGGCGAGGAGCTTGCGACGAGCCGTATCGAAACCCCCTACAGCGTCAACTGCGGCTCCTGTTCACATTTCGCCGGCACGATGAAGACCGGACGATGGCAATGCTTGAGCACGCGTTCGGCGACGCTGGATCGCAGCAGCGCCTTGAGGCCCGACGCGCCGCGGGTTCCGGTGACGAGCAGATCGACGTCGAGCGCCTCCGCGGCGGCGACGAGTGCCCCCCAGACCGTCGACTCGACCTCGACGAGCGTGCCCCTCGACGTCAGTCCGCATTTGCGGGCGAGGACCACGCCGCGTTCGTTGATCCGCTCGGCCTCGTCTTCGAGGGCACGGTCGACCCCGACGTCGAGCTGCGTGTCGACGAACGGCTGCATGCCGCCGGCGAGGGTGGACATGCGGGCGGAGGTCATGCCGCCCGGTTGCCAGGCGGTCACGACGACCGCGGCTTCGGCGCGCAGGAAGTGTCCGGCATAGCGGATGGCACGATCGGCGTTCGGTGAGCCGTCGTAGGCGATCATCAGCGTCTGAGTGGCGCGGCCACCACCGCGACCGCTGGGGGCGGTCGCGGACCCGGCCGGGATGGACCCCACGTCCATTTGCTCAGGTTACATGCCAGACTCGTGCCATGGGCCCAACTCGACGACCTCGGTGGATTCGGAACGTGCTGACGACTGCGACGGTTGCGGCGTTGGGTCTCGGTCTCGTCGCCTGCGATTCGTCGACGCCGGATTCTCCGCCGCCCACACCGTCCGCGTCCGGCTCGCCGTCGGCCTCCCCGTCGTCGGTGTCCGCGACCACGACCACCGTCGCAAATCCTTGTGGCGCTGAGCAACTCGCCAAGCTCACGCTGCGGCAGAAACTGGCCCAGCTGATCGTCGTGGGTGTCACGGGTGCCGATGACGCCCAGCAGATCGTCGAGGACGAGGAGATCGGCGGGATCTTCGTCGGGAGCTGGACCGACAAGGCGATCCTGACGAGTGGTGCGGCATCACGGATCTCGCAGAACTCGTCGATCCCGTTGATGATCACCGTCGACCAGGAGGGCGGTCGGGTGTCGCGCCTGTCGTCGCTCGGCATCGACCACGCATCGCCTCGTGAACTCGCGCAGACGAAGACGCCCGCGCAGGTGAAGGAGATCGCCGCCGGCGTCGGTCGCAAACTCAAGAACCTCGGCGTCACCGTCGACTTCGCGCCCGTTGCCGACGTCAGCGACGAATCCGACAACGAGGTCATCGGCGATCGCTCCTTCAGCAACGACCCGGCCGTCGTCACCGAGTACGCGGCCGCCTACGCCGCCGGACTCGCCGAGGCCGGAATCACGCCGGTGTACAAGCACTTTCCCGGACACGGCCACGGTTCGGGCGATTCGCACCTCGGCGTCGTGACGGTGCCGTCACTCGCCGAACTGCAGAACAGCGATCTGGTGCCCTTCCGCAATCTGCTGCGCGACCCCGGGACCGCGGGCGTCATGGTCGGGCACCTCATCGTGCCCGGGCTGACCGACGGCTTGCCGTCGTCCATCAGCCGGCCGGCCATCCAGATGCTGCGCACGGGGGTGGGCTACGACGGTCCGCGGTACAACGGCGTGATCTTCTCCGACGACCTCTCGGGCATGGCGGCGATCAGCCAGCGGTACCCGATCGAGCAGGCCGTGGAGAAGTTCATCCTCGCCGGCGGCGACGTCGCGCTGTGGCTGTCCACCGACCGGGTCTCGTCGGTTCTGGACAATCTGGAGGTCGCGGTGAAGCGCGGACGCCTCGCACCTGCACGCCTCGACGCGAAGGTGATCCGCATCCTCCGGTCCAAGGGCGTCGTCACCTGCTGAGTAATCTGTCCGGAGCAACCCTGGCGAACGTCAAACTTACCGATTGGTAAGTTTATTGGGTATCGTCGTTCGGACACGACAGCGAGGATGGAGGTGGCCATGTCGGGCGGAACCAAACGCCTGCCGCGTGCAGTGCGTGAGCAGCAGATGCTCGACGCCGCCGTGAAGGTGTTCGCGCAGAACGGATTCCGGGAAACCTCGATGGACGCGATCGCGTCCGAGGCGCAGATCTCCAAGCCGATGCTGTACCTGTACTACGGCTCCAAGGAGGAGCTGTTCAGCGCCTGCATCGCCCGCGAGTCCGGGTTGTTCATCGACGCGATGAGCGTGGGCTTCGACCCGTCGCTCACCCAGCGCGAGCAGGCCGTGACCGTCATCCGGGAGTTCCTGCGCTTCGTGCACGAGAACCGGGAATCGTGGCGCGTGCTGTACCGGGTGGCGATCGGGACCGCGAGCTTCGCGGGGATCGTGTCCGACAGTCGTCAGCGCGTGACCGAGATGGTCGCCGCGCTCATCAAGGCCGGCACCACCGTGGAGACCGCCGGCGACATCGACTTCGAGCTCACCGCCGTCGCCATCGTCGGCGCCTGCGAGGCGGTCGCCGACCGAATCACCGAGGGTGACGTCGACCTCGAGAAGGCCACCAACATGCTCGTCGGCATCGCCTGGCGCGGCCTGAAGGGTGTCGGTACCGACATCTGAGGGGCGCGGCACTTCGACAAGCATCTCTTGTGGCCCCGCGTTACCGGGTTCGCTGTCGCACGATGCAATTCGTTACACCTGTCAGAAATGTGACGCAACATTGGGACGAGTCACCCTTTCCGCTTCCGAGTCCTAGACCGTTCGCGGATAGGTCGCTAGGAAAGCTCGACTGCCGAAGCGAAAGTGTCGAAGGTAGAGGGGTCGGACCCGCGTGTGGCTTCAATCATGGACTCGAACAGCGCTAGTGCGTCGCGAACCCGGTCCGTTGACTTAAGCCCCAGATTCGTGGCGGTCGATAGCTGCTTTGTGAACGCAGCGCAGGTCTGCACTACTGGAGCCCACGTGTCTGTTGCGGTCGCTGGCGAGAGATTACTGGTGAATCGCAACGAAAACCTGTTCGGAACTGCGCGATTAAGAATCGTTTCAATGCTGTTCCCGATCGCGGCTGTGAGGAGATGGATACCGCCACGCGATCGGAAAAACTCCGCACGTGATTTCTGGCTCTGCGTGCGTTCGTCATCGGGAATGGAGTTTACCGCCGATTTCTGTGCTTCGATCGCTTTGAGTAGCGAGTAGCAAAAGACTATGTGGCGAGCGTTGAGATTGTCGTTGAAGAATCGCGCGTATGTGGGATCGTTCTCCCAGATCTGCCCTAGTTCGTTATACGCCAGGTTTGGATACCCGTGAAAAGCGGCCAGGGACTGTGCGACCGCGCTGTCAGCGAGGAGCCTTCGGTCCCGCTTCATTGCGTCGTCTGCACCGCCGCGACGGCCTCCGCGGTATAGCGCGTCAGGCACAGCTTGGAATTCAGTGCGCAGTCGTTCTTGTACGCTGTCACGGCTACGAAAGTCAGCTGCCTCGATTTTGTTCTGTGTGTTGTTGTAGCGGACGACATTTTCTAGGACGTCCGAGTTGGCGCTCGTCACGAATCTTATCTGTACCCAGGAGTCGCCGAGGTCGGACGCTTCAGTGTCGCTGAGGGTCCCAATTGATCCCGTTGTTTGTCCGCCGTTGACGATGCCCAGTCCACGAACGGTCAGTGTGTCATTTGCAACTTCGAAACTGTGAACAACTGCGGTAATTCCATTGTTGTAGATAAAGAAGTCGCGTGGAGATTCTTTGGCGGTGGTCTTGATGCCGTAGTTGATGTTCCGCTGAGATCGTCGCACTCCTAAATAGTCGCGGATGTTTGGCGACATAAGGTCGGTGCCGTGCGACTGCCAGAGTTCCCTTAGGCGACTCAGCTTTACCGCTGTGTTGTATGCCTTCCAGTCGCTCCCCGAAAGTTCAAAACCGCCCAACGTTGTGAATTCAATCGGTTCTTCGACCAAGATCGGAAGATGGGTCCGTCGGTAAAGCTCATCTATGGTTCGTTCGCCAATCTCCATTGACGACACGTTCACTTGTGCGTCGGGAAAGTAGCGCCTGATTAGGCTATCGGCCGTCCGAACAGCCTGATTCAGCTCGTTCTGGACGTTTGTGCCCTCTGGGCAATTGTGTACCGACCAAATCTGCAGATCAGTAATCTCACCTGATTCGAGAGCATCCCTCGACTCAGTCGCAGCGTCGCGAAGTACTTCAGGAAGTGTGCTGATGTCGCCGGACAGCAGCCAGGTCACCGCAGTGTTCAAGTCGCTGGCTTTGCTGGCGGGACCTTCGTTCTTAGTTTCAGGTTTAGCAGCTGCGTATGCCTGTGCGACGATCAGTTGCCCGCTTCCACGATCCACGGCGACCAGATCGCACTTCTTGTCATTGCTGTGGTCGGTGAGGGCGTCGGCGGCGAAGGTGTCTATGTCATCGATGCCGAGCCTCAACTCGGCAGCGAACAATGCGATTGCGTTGCCAGCCCCGTACTTCACAAGATCGTCGCGCTGAGTCAACGCGATCCATCCAGGCCCGTCGCATGCACTCGAGCGGCCGGCCTTGGTGGATGGGGTCTCGTCGGCAGTCGCCTCGTCGGTCATGAAAGCAATAGTCGCAGATACGGGTCGGGGCGAAGGGTTGGCGCGGCCGATCAGCGGGATTCTTCGTAGGTCGACGTTGCGGGGCGCAGTCGTGTGCCTTTTCGTGCAAGTCAACTGACCAGAATGGACTGGCAGTAGTGGCTGACGGAAAGAGGTTCGCTCCCTCGATCCGTTCCCGCTCACACAAATGGGGTGAGCGGGAACGGATCTCGTGAGCGAAAATCAGCCCTTCCGCGTCGTCGCGGTGAGGTGCGGGAATCCCTTGCGACGGTCGCGGATCGCGATGTCGAAGTTGCCCTCACCGTCGATGCGACGGGTGTAGAGGTTCACCTTGGCCGGCAGCAGGATCGGCTTGCCGAACTTGACGTCGTAGGTGACCGCGCCGGGCAGCTGGGCCTCGACATTCGCGATTGCCGCTGCGGCACTCCACATCCCATGCGCGATGGCCCTGGGGAACCCGAAGGCCTTGGCCGTCAGGTTCGCCATGTGGATCGGGTTGCGGTCGCCCGACGCCGCGGCGTACTCGCGGATCCGCCCCAGATCCACGGCCAGGATCGAATCCGGCGGCGGCGGGGTCTTCGACTTCGGCTCGGGACCGCGCGGTTCGTCGGACAGGCTGGTCCGCTGCTGCTTGAGGAAGGTCGCCGTCTGCGTGGTCACCAGCTCGGAGCCGACGCTGATCTCGCTGATGACGTCGACGAGGATGCCCTTGCGATGCTCCCGCAGGTTCTCCGCGTGCGTCTCTATCGACAGCGGCTCGCCGACCTCGATCGGACGCTTCCGCTCGATCTTGTTCGACATGTGAACCGAACCGATTGCGCCGAATGGGAACTCGTCCGACGTCAGCAGCTTCATGACGACCGGGAACTGCAGCACGAAGGGGTACGTCACCGGCAGGGTGGCGCCGAAACGCTGACCGGTCGCATGGCAATACGCCTGCAGCGCAGCGGGATCGACGCGGACATCCTCGAGCCGGTAGTGGGTGTCGGGGACGGTCGCGTCGGCCGGGACCCGGGCGGGCTTGCCGATGCCCGGCAACATCCCGGTGACGGCCTTGCCGTACAGCTCGCCGGTGCCGGGGGCGCCGGGAAGAGTGATCGTCTTACCCATCACGCACCCAGGAATCCCTGGCCGCACACGCGGACCACGTTGCCGGTGATGGCGCTGCTCGCCGGGTTGGCGAAGTAGGCGACGGTCTCGGCGACGTCGACGGTCTGGCCGCCCTGCTGCAGAGAGCTCATCAGGCGGCCGGCCTCGCGGGTGGCCAGCGGGATCGCAGCGGTCATCTTGGTCTCGATGAAGCCCGGGGCGACCGCGTTGATGGTGATGCCCTTCTCGCCCAGGATCGGCGCGTAGGCGTCGACCAGGCCGATGACGCCGGCCTTCGATGTGCCGTAGTTGGTCTGGCCGCGGTTACCCGCGATGCCGGCGATCGACGACACGTCGATGACGGCGCCACCGGAACGCAGCGCGCCCTTCTCCAGCAGCTTCTCGACGAGGGTCTGCGGGGCGACGAGGTTCACCGCGATGACGGCGTCCCAGCGGGCGTCATCCATGTTGGCGAGGAGCTTGTCGCGGGTGATGCCGGCGTTGTTGACGATGATGTCGATGCCGCCATGACGCTCGAGGGCGTGCTCGGCGAGCTTGTCGCCCGCATCGGGGGCGGTCACGTCGAGCGGGAAGGCGGTGCCGCCGACCTTGTTGGCGGTCTCCGACAGTGCGTCACCGGCCTGGGGGACGTCGGCGGCGATCACGTGGGCGCCGTCGCGCGCGAGGACCTCGGCAATGGTGGCGCCGATGCCGCGTGCCGCACCGGTCACCACGGCGACCTTGCCCTCGAGGGGGCGATCCCAGTCCTTCGGGGCGGTCGCGTCGGCGGAACTTACTCGGATGACCTGTGCGTCGACGAAAGCGGACTTGGCCGACAGCACGAAGCGTACGGTCGATTCCAGGCCGGTGAGACCGGTCTTGGCGTCGGGCGAGACGTACACGAGCTGGACGGTGGAACCCTTCAGCAGCTCCTTGCCGAGCGAGCGGGTGAAACCCTCGAGAGCGCGCTGTGCGACGCGCTCGGACGGGTCGGTCACGAGCTCCGGCGTGGTGCCGATGACCAGGAAGCGCGCGCACGGTGCGGTCGAGCGCATGGCCGGCTGGAAGAACTCGAACAACTGGCGCAGTTCGCCCGGGGAGGTGATGCCGGTGGCGTCGAAGACCAGGCCGCCGTACTTGTCGGCGCTGCGGCCGGTCAGGGCGTTCTGGATGAGGTCGTAGTCGTCACCCGAGAGCATCTCGCGGAGCGGTTCGACGAGGCGTCCCGATCCTCCCAGCAGTACGGGACCGGGCAGCGCCGGTTCGGACGGCTTGTACCGCCGCAACGGCGGCGGGACGGGGAGTCCGGCCTGTTTGGCGATGAAAGCGCCGGGCGCGGAATGGACGAAGCTCGAGTACAGGCCAGTGTTTCCGGTGGCGGCCATGTTGATCTCCTCTGACTGTCGTTCGACAACGAACTTACTGTTGAGTAAGAATACGCTATAGATACCGCACACGACCCTGGAGATCGACGTGGCAGAGAACAATTCCCCCGCGAACAAGACCACCCAACCGAAGACCCGCCCCGAGCGTCCGGTGGCGATCCTCGGCGGCAATCGCATCCCGTTTGCCCGCCAGGACAAGGCATACGCCAAGGTCAGCAACCAGGAGATGTTCACCGCCGCGCTCGACGGTCTGGTGAGCCGCTTCAACCTGCAGGGCGAGCGGCTCGGCATGGTCGCCGGAGGTGCCGTGCTCAAGCACGCCCGTGACTTCAACCTCATCCGCGAATCGGTGCTGGGCTCGGCACTCTCGCCCTATACCCCCGCCTTCGACATCCAGCAGGCGTGTGGCACCGGCCTGCAGGCCATCACCACCGTCGCGGACGGGATCGCACGTGGCCGCTACGACGCCGCGATCGGCGGCGGTGTCGACACCACCTCCGACGCCCCGATCGCCGTCGGCGAGGGCCTGCGCCGCCAGCTGCTCGAGGTCAATCGCGCGCGGTCGACCAAGGACCAGATCCTCGGTGCCGCCAAATTGCTCACCAAGCTCGGGATCGAGATCCCGCAGAACGGCGAGCCGCGCACCGGCATGTCGATGGGTGAGCACGCCGCCATCACCGCCAAGGAGTTCGGCATCAAGCGGGCCGACCAGGACGAACTCGCGGCACGCAGCCACCAGAACATGGCGTCCGCCTACGACGACGGTTTCTTCGACGACCTGATCACCCCGTTCATGGGTCTGACGCGTGACCAGAACCTGCGTGGCGACTCGACCGCGGAGAAGCTCGCGAAGCTCAAGCCGGTCTTCGGCGTCTCCCTCGGCGACGCGACGATGACCGCGGGCAACTCGACGCCGCTCACCGACGGGGCGTCGACCGTGCTCCTGGGCAGCGACGAGTGGGCGGCCGAGCGCGGCCTGCCGGTGCTCGCGTACTTCGTGGACAGCGAGACGGCCGCCGTCGACTACGTGAACGGGCCCGATGGCCTGCTCATGGCCCCGACCTATGCCGTACCGCGGCTGCTGGCGCGCAACGGTCTCACGCTGCAGGACTTCGACTTCTACGAGATCCATGAGGCGTTCGCCTCCGTGGTGCTCGCGACCCTGCAGGCGTGGGAGTCCGAGGAGTACTGCAAAGAGCGTCTGGGCCTCGACTCGGCACTCGGACCGATCGACCGGTCCAAGCTCAACGTCAACGGCTCCTCGCTTGCGGCGGGCCACCCGTTCGCCGCGACCGGCGGACGCATCGTGGCCCAGGCGGCCAAGCAGATCAAGGAGAACGGCGGCGGACGCGCGCTGATCTCGATCTGTGCCGCCGGCGGGCAGGGCGTCACCGCGATCATCGAGGGTTGATCCCTCGTCCGGCACTCCATGCTCCCTGAGTAGCGAGCTTGCGAGCGTATCGAAGGGACTCGGCGAAGACGCTCGTCTGCCGGTCCTTTCGATACGCCCCTCCGCAAGCTCCGGGGCTACTCAAGGAGCGGGGGACGCGACGAATCGCTCGATCCGTCTAGTTTTTCGCGCAAGGAGCGGGGGAGGCGACGAATCGCTCGATCCGTCTCGTTTTCGCGCGCGAAATGGGGTCCTTCGTCACATGTTTGGACCAAACGCGGCCGCGGACGTGTCAACGGCCGAAAAGTAGCGTAAACATGAAGACAGCTCCGGCAGAGCTGTCAGACCCCCGACCCGACAGCTCGGCTGGAGCACCTACTTTTCTCGGGTACGTTCTACGGCCACCACCATGACCGGCCCAGGTAGTCAGCCGTGATGGATGGAGTTGTGACCACAAGCGCCGGGCGAGTACGCCACGCGATACGCGCTGTGCTCGCCGTCGTGGCCATCGTCACCCTCACGCTCTCCATCGACTTCGTCGCCACCCGTGACCACTCCGCCCGTGGAGCCGTCATCGGCGGGATCTCGGCAGGCAATCGCGACACCGCCGGGCTGGAGCCCGTCCTCGACGAGCTGACCATGCGTTCCACCCAGCCGGTCGTCCTCCGGACCCCCGAGGGCTCGGCCGAGGTCGCGCCTGCCGAACTGGGCCTCGAGTTCGACGCCGAGACGACCCGCGCACGCCTCCTTGAACAGCCGCGCAACCCGCTCGTGCGATTCCTGGCACTCGTCGGTCGCGATGTCGACGTCGAACCGGTCGTGAAACTCGACCCCGCAACCATGAACAAGGCGCTCGACGCCCACCGCCGGTCGCTGGAGAAGGCCGCGGTCGAGGGCGGGGTGCACTTCGAGGGCACCACGCCGGTGGGCGACGAACCGGCGCCGGGTGAACGCATCGCACGGGAGGCCGCGGCCGCCGTGCTCGTCGACCACTGGCTCGACGGGGCGCCGATCGACATGCCGATGGAACCGTTCTCGCCGACCGTCGGCCCCCAGGTCGTCGCGGCCACCGTGGCCGGGCCGGCCGAACGCGCCACGTCGGGCCCGGTGAAGCTGATCGACCGGCGGAAACGCACGGTCGAGGTCCCGGCGGGAGACATCGCGTCGATGCTGACCTTCGGTCCGGACGGCCGGGGCGGGCTCACGCCGCTCGTCGACGAGAAGAAGGCGCGGGAAGCGCTCGCGCCCGATCTCGATCCGTCCCAGAGTCCCGCCGTCAGTGCGACTTTCAGTCTCGCCAGTGGCCGGCCGACCGTCGTGCCCGCGGTCACCGGCTCGAAGATCAACTGGGACAAGACGCTTCGGGAACTCGCGACGACGGCGACCGCAGGCGGCGGCAGCCGCACCGCCGAGGTGGTCTATGACGACGTCGATCCGCGGCTCACCACCGACGCCGCCCGCAAACTCGGTGTGCGCGAACTGATCAGCGAGTACACCACCGATGGCTTCTCGAGTGCCTCCGGCGAGAACATCCGCCTCGTCGCCGCCGAGGTCGACGGTGCGCTGGTCCTGCCCGGCAAGGTGTTCTCGCTCAACGGCCATACCGGTCCGCGCGGGACGGCGCAGGGCTATGTCGACTCGACGATCATCAACAACGGCCGCGCCGCGACGGCCGTCGGCGGCGGCATCTCGCAGTTCGCGACCACCCTCTACAACGCCGCCTACTTCGCCGGTCTCGAGGACGTCGACCACACCGAGCACGCGTACTACATCTCGCGGTATCCGGAGGCCCGGGAGGCCACCGTCTTCGAGGGCGCCATCGACCTGAAGTTCCGCAACAACACCCGTCACGGTGTGCTCATCGAGACGAGCTGGTCGCCGTCTGCGGTGACGGTGCGGCTGTGGGGCACCAAGGCCTTCGAGGTCGAGTCGATCACCGGCGAACGCTATGACACCACCGAACCGGAACGGATCAGACTCCCCAAGGGCGACGACTGCATCGCGAGCAGCGGCAGCAAGGGATTCACCACGTCGAACACGCGCATCATCCGTGACGCGAAGACGGGCCGCGAGATCAACCGGTACACCCGCACCGTCCGGTACGCGCCCGAGCCGAACGTGAAGTGCGTGTAAGACGATCGGCGTCTTTCACCGAAGGACTTTACCGAGCGATAGAACGCTCGATAGGCTCCGAGTCGTGGATATCAATGGAGCTAGTGCAATCGTCACGGGTGGAGCGTCGGGCATCGGCGCAGCTGCGGCTCGCCAGCTGGCGGCCAAGGGTGCGAAGGTCATCGTCGCCGACCTCAACGCAGACAAAGGTGAGGAACTCGCCAAGGAGATCGGCGGACAGTTCGTCGCCGTCGACGTGACCTCGACCGAGCAGATCGAGGCCGCCGTCAACGCGGCCACCGAACTCGGCCCGCTGCGCGCGCTGGTCAACTCGGCCGGCATCGGCTGGGCCCAGCGCACCATCGGCCGCGACGGTGAGTTCGGGTCGGCGCACAACCTGGACGCCTACAAGAAGGTCATCGCGATCAACCTGATCGGCACCTTCGACTGCATCCGTCTGGCCGCCACTGCGATGAGCCGCAACGAGCCGCTCGACGCCCACGGTGAGCGTGGCGCGATCGTGAACATGGCCAGCGTCGCCGCCTTCGACGGCCAGATCGGCCAGGCGTCGTACTCCTCGTCCAAGGGTGGCGTCGTCGGCATGACCCTGCCGGTCGCCCGCGACCTGGCCGCGGTCGGCATCCGCGTCAACACCATCGCCCCGGGCCTCATCGACACCCCGATCTACGGCGAGGGCGAGGCCGCTGAGGCGTTCAAGGCGAAGCTGGGCGAGTCGGTCCTGTTCCCGCACCGCCTGGGCGCTCCCGACGAGCTGGCCTCGATGGTCGTCGAGCTGGTCACCAACAGCTACATGAACGCCGAGGTGATCCGCGTCGACGGCGGTATCCGGATGCCTCCGAAGTAGCCTGCACAACCCATCACTGCTCGCCGAACCCACTGCCCTCCGGGGTGGTGGGTTCGGCCGTTCCCGGAGGGTGTGCGGATGGCTCAGGCCTGCAGGACCACCTTGAGTGCCTTGGTCTCCGCGGCCCGACCGAAGACGTCGTAGGCCTCGATGATGTCGCAAAGGGCGAATCGGTGGCTGATGAACAGGTCCGGGTCGATCCGGCGCTGCGCGACGAGCTTGAGCAGGACGCCGAGGGTGTCGGTGTTCACCAGACCCATCGAGACGTTGATGTTCGAGATCCACAGGTCCTGGAGTGCGAACTCGACCGGCGCACCGTGCACGCCGACGTTGGCGACATGGCCCGCCGGGCGCACTACGTCCAGGCACATCTGGAAGGTCTGCGGGATGCCGACCGCCTCGATCGCGACGTCGACGCCGAGACCGTCGGTCATCGCGAGGACCTGGTCCTTCCAATCGGTATCCGATGACACCACGCCGTCGGTCGCGCCGAAGGCCTTGGCCTGTTCGACGCGGTTGGCATCGACGTCGACGGCGATCACCCGGCTCGGCCCGTACAGTCCCGAGGTCGCGATCGTCGCGAGGCCCACCGGTCCGGCGCCGACCACGGCCACCACATCGCCGGGTTCGACGCTGCCGTAGCGGACACCGATCTCATGACCGGTGGGCAGGATGTCACTGAGGACGACGCCCTGCTCCGGCGTGACCCCCGACGGCAGCTTGTAGACCGATGTCTCCGCGTAGGGGACACGTACGTACTCGGCTTGTGTGCCGTCGATGAGGTGCCCGAAGATCCAGCCGATACCCGACGCACCCTCCTCGCCCAGACAGTGCGAATGCACGCCGTGCTTGCAGAAGTCACATTTGCCGCAGGCCGAGATGCACGACAGGATCACCTGATCGCCGACTGCGAGAGTCGTTACCGCAGAGCCGATCTCGGTGATCGTCCCGACGCCTTCGTGGCCGAGTACGCGACCTGGCCCGACGGCAGGTACGTCGCCTTTGAGGATGTGCAGATCGGTGCCGCAGATGGTGGTGGCGTCCATCTTCACGATGACGTCGGTCGGGTGGAGGATCGTCGGATCGGGTACGTCGTCCCAGCTCTTCTTGCCTGGTCCGTGGAAGACGAGTGCCTTCATGGGCTCTCCCTCGAGTTGTCCCCGACTGTCGGTGGTCTCACTTCCCGAGGCTAGGCAGGTCCCGTATGACACACCCGGACCTTCTCGGATCGAGACGCGACCGCAACGGCAAACCCACCCTTTTTCCGCTAATCCGGCACCCGTCCGGGTGGTGGGTTTGCCGAAAAGGGCCGCCACCGCCGAAGAAGAGTCACAAGGGGCTCTGGATCACGCTCGGCGTCCTTGCATTCCTCGTCGTAGGCGCGGTGATCGCCGGTGCGGTGGCGCTGGTCGGGACTCCGACGGTTCGATCGTCCACAACGCCGACGACGTCGAGGTCGGGCAGTGTCTCGAGATGACCTCGGGGTCGGACTGGCTGAAGGCCGAGAAGATCTCGTGTGACACCACCGACTTCCACTACGTCGTCGCCAGTAAGTCGTTCACCCGATTCGGTTGCGGGCTCAGCTACTCGACGTTCTGGTTCGCCGGCAACGAAGAGGAGGTCCTGTGTCTCGCTGCTCGAGTGACCGCTCCGCAAACCCACCACAAATCGGCAAACCCACCGCCTCGCGAGGTGGTGGGTTTGCCGATCAAGGGTGGGTTTGCGGATTCTCAGATCAGAAGGCCGCTTCGTCGAGCTCCATGATCTCGTTGTCGACGTTCTCGACGGTGACGCGGACGGAGGTGAGCAGCGGCAGCATGTTCTTGGCGAAGAAGCTGGCCACGGCGACCTTGCCCTCGTAGAAGGCCTTGTCGTTGTCGGATGCACCGTTGTCGAGTGCGGCGAGGGCGATCTGGGCCTGACGCAGCAGCAGCCAGCCGATCATCAGGTCGCCGACGGACATCAGGAAGCGGACCGAACCGAGGCCGACCTTGTACAGCTCGGCCGGGTTCTCCTGTGCGGCCATCAGGCTCCCGGTCAGGGAGGCGGCCATCGCCTGGACGTCCTCGAGGGCGGTCTTCAGCAGAGCGCGCTCGGCCTTCAGCCGACCGTTGCCGGCCTCGGAGTCGATGAAGCTCTGGATCTGGCCGGCGACGTGCGCGAGGGCCTGCCCCTTGTCGCGGATGATCTTGCGGAAGAAGAAGTCCTGCGCCTGGATGGCGGTGGTGCCCTCGTAGAGCGAGTCGATCTTCGAGTCGCGGATGTACTGCTCGATCGGGTAGTCCTGCAGGAAGCCCGAACCGCCGAGGGTCTGCAGGGACTCGTGACCGAGGGTGGCGTAGGCGCGCTCGGAACCGACGCCCTTGACGATCGGCAGGAGCAGGTCGTTGACGCGGTGCGCCATCTCCGCGTCGGCGCCGGAGACGATCTTGGCGGCAGCGACGTCCTGGTGCGATGCGGTGTAGAGGTAGACCGCGCGCAGACCCTCGGCGTAGGCCTTCTGGGTCATCAGCGAACGACGCACGTCCGGGTGGTGGGTGATCGACACGCGCGGGGCTGCCTTGTCGGTCATCTGGGTCATGTCGGCACCCTGGATGCGCTCCTTGGCGTAGTCCAGAGCGTTCAGGTAACCGGTCGACAGCGTCGAGATCGCCTTGGTGCCCACCATCATCCGAGCGTGCTCGATGACCTCGAACATCTGCGCGATGCCCTTGTGGACCTCGCCCACGAGCCAGCCCTTCGCCGGGGTGCCGTGCTGCCCGAAGGTGACCTCACAGGTGGCCGAGGCCTTGATGCCCATCTTGTGCTCGACGTTGGTGACGAACACGCCGTTGCGCTCGCCGAGCTCACCGGTCTCGAAGTCGAAGTGGAACTTCGGCACGAAGAACAGCGACAGACCCTTGGTGCCGGGGCCGGCTCCCTCGGGGCGGGCGAGCACGAGGTGGAAGATGTTCTCGGTCATGTCCTGGTCGGCCGAGGTGATGAAGCGCTTCACACCGTCGATGTGCCAGGAGCCGTCCTCCTGCTGGGTGGCCTTGGTGCGGCCGGCGCCCACGTCCGAACCGGCGTCGGGCTCGGTCAGCACCATGGTGGCGCCCCAGCCGCGCTCGGCGCAGATCGCGGCCCACTTCTTCTGCTCGTCGGTGCCGTTGTTGTAGAAGATGTTGGCGAAGCCGGCACCTGCGGCGTACATGAACACCGGGGGGTTGGCGCCGAGGATCATCTCGCCGATCGCCCAGTACAGCGAACGCGGGGCGGGCAGGCCGCCGAGCTCCTCGGCGATGCCGATCTTGTCCCAGCCACCTTCGACGAGGGCGTTGTAGGACTTCTTGAAGCCCTCGGGGATGGTGACGCTGTGGGTCTCGGGGTCGAAGACCGGCGGGTTGCGGTCCACGTCGGCGAAGGATTCGGCGATCGGGCCCTCGGCGAGTGCCTTGACCTCGCGGAGCATGTCGACGGCGGTCTCGTGGTCGAGGTCGCCGAAGTCGCCCGACTCCAGCACCTTGTCGAGCTCGAACAGCTCGAACAGGTTGAACTGCAGGTCGCGCATGTTGCTCTTGTAATGGCCCATGATGAATTCCTTCTCTGGTGCGGCCGTATGCGTGATGGCGGGTTGTTCCAGGTCCCGGTCCGATCCCACTCGGGTGAAGTGGGTACCGGCCGGGCATGGTGGAGCAGTCTCGGTTCGAGCTAAGTTACTCGCCGGTAACCGCCAATATAGACCCATATCGCCGGGGGATCAATCGCTGCCGATGTGATCTACACCGACTGCCGGGCCGGCGATGACGCACGACAATTCCGGCAATGGCTGCAGGTGACGGGGATATGCGGTCCAATCGCTCATGCGCTTGGCGGCGGCAGGACCGGAGGCGTATGACGCACCACGATCGACGGCGGACGCTGTGACGGGACGGATGTCATGAACGTGGCCGCGTATCCCGCGGAACCCCGACCCCGGGCCGGAATCTGTCGTGACGGACCGGCTAGAGCGCTGAACGAAGGTATTCGAGGTCGGCGGGGATGCCCTCGGCCGGCGTCTCCAGGATCACCGGCGCATCGGCGGCCGCGGCCACGGCGACGAGCACCTCTGGATCGATGTGCCCCGAGGCGAGGTTGGCGTGACGGTCGCGACCCGAGTCGAACTCGTCGCGAGAGTTGTTGAGGTGCACCAGGTCGATGCGTCCGGTGATCTCCTTGACGCGCTCGACCAGTCCGACGAGATCCTCACCGCCGGCCCAGGCGTGGCAGGTGTCGAGGCAGAAGCCGGCCTGCTCGAAGTCGCCGACTGCTTCCCACAGCCGATCGATCGACTCCAGCGTCCGTGCCATCGCGTGATCGCCGCCCGCGGTGTTCTCGATCAGGATCGGCACCCCGAAGCCGCCCTTGTCGACCTGGCGGTCGAAGAGCTTGCGCCAGTTGGCGAATCCCTCTGCTGACTCCTCACCGTCACGGAGATGCCCACCGTGCACGACGAGACCGAAGGCCCCGAGTTCGGCGGCTGCGTCGGCCTGCTGTTCGACGGCTTTGCGCGACGGCATGCGCAGCCGGTTGTTGAGGCTCGCGACGTTGATCTGATAGCTGGAGTGCACGACGACGTCGACATCGGATTCGCGGATCGCGGCCGCATGCGGATTCGGTTGCGGCTTCTTCCAGCTCTGCGGATCGGTGACGAACATCTGGAAGACGTCGATGCCGAGTTCGGTGGCGGTGACCAACGGGTCGGTGTCCTCGCGAAGGTGTGCTCCGATGCGCATGCGTCAACGATAGTGCCCGCATCCGGGCGGCAATACCGGTGCCCGAGTCCCGAGGGACAGGCCACCGCGGTCGGTCATTCGACGACTCGTCACTCGCCGGGTGCCGGCTCCGTCTCGATCGTGATCGGTACCCCGGCCGCGATCAGCAGGCGGCACGGGGCCGCACTGTCGTGATACAGGTTCAGCCACTCATGGCCGCGAGTCCCGTCGGAATACACCGCATCGAGGGTGCGGTTCAGCCGAGCCTCCGCCTCCTTGGTGATGATGTAGCGCTGGTCGCCGTAGCGCAGGTAGCGATTGGGCACCGAGACCTCCTCTGGAATGGGGATTGCCGGACTCCAGTGTGATCCACGACACCCCGACGGGGTGTATTTCAGCCGAAACCAGTCGCCGGGTGGGTGATGGGGCCGGTCGCGACGACCGGCGATACGCGCCGTGCTGCGATGGCTCACCAATGGAAGATGGCCATTACACTGACGGCAGGTTACGAGCGTGGGTGCCCTGAGGGGCGTGACGGGCGGGATTGTGTCGGGTGAGTGTTGACGAGTCGGTGGGCTTCCCGCGACCGGGCAGGTCCACGGAACGCGGTGATGGCCAGAAGCCTGATGACACGAACTCGGCGGATGCGACGCTGTCGAGGTCCGACCAACCGCCCTCCGGACCCGAATCCGCCCCTGAGACGTCCGAGGTCGACCCGCCGGAGATGGCGCCGGTTCTCGAAGACCTGGCCGCCGCCGCGGAGATGGAGGCCGAACCCGAGAACCGTCGCGACCTGACCATGGTCCGACGCATCGCCGTCACCGCCTGGTTCGTGCTGATGGGCGTGCACATCGCCCTCGAGGGCCTGGCCTTCGACCGCACGCGGCTGATCATCCTGATGTGCCTCGGACTGGCGGCGGCCAGCATCGGGCGCCGCAGGTTCATCACGATCATCCTCGACTGGGCGCCGTTCGCCCTGATCCTGATCCTCTACGACTGGACGCGCAACATCGCGCAGGTCGTCGGCATGCCGACGCACTGGAATCTCGCGATCGACTTCGACGCGTTCCTCTTCGGCGGCATCACGCCCACGGCGTGGCTGCAGGAGAACCTCAAGCAGGCGAGCCCACCCTGGTGGGAGGTCATCGTCAGCGTCGTCTACATGTCGTACTTCATCATCCCGTATGCGGTGGCCGCGTGGCTGTGGCTCAAGGACCGTGCGGCCTGGCGCCGATACGCAGCCTGTTTCGTCGCGACGACATTCCTGGCCCTCGTCGGGTACACCCTCGTCCCGGGTGCCCCGCCGTGGGCTGCCGCACGATGCACCGCGGCCGAGGTCCAGGACTATCCGCGTGACCCGATCTGCATGTACGAGCCCGTGGCCAAGGAACCGGGCGGCCTGCTCGGGCCCTTGGACAATGCCCATCCCGACGCGGAACCGTACGTGGAACGCATCTCGGCGCGTGGCTGGAACTTCCTGAACATCCATGCCGCGTCGAACCTGGTCACGCTCGGCCAGGGCAAGTCCAACCTCGTCGCGGCCATCCCGTCGCTGCACGCCGGTCTCACGATGCTGCTGGCGCTCTTCATGTGGCCACGGGTGAAGGCGCTCGGCAAGACGCTCTTCATGGGCTACGCGTTCGCGATGGCGTTCGCCCTCGTCTATTCCGCCGAGCATTACGTCTTCGACATCGTGCTCGGGTGGGCACTCGCCGCAGCGGTGATCGCGGCGTACCAGATCGTCGATCGCAAGTATCTGATCCCGCGACAGAAACGTTTGGCCGCCGAGGCCGAAGCTGCCGGGACCGAAGCTGCCGGGACCGAAGCCGCCGGGACCGAATCCGACCGTGAGGACCCGGACGCCGAGAAGGTGTCGACGCCCGCGTCGTGACCCCGCTAGCCTGGGACAGATGACCCGGCACGGGGCCCGGACCGTACGACGGTATCGGGGGCTGATCCTTCCGCTCGCGCTCGCGGTGATGCTCATGCACACCGTGGTCGCGGGTCCGGCCGGGGCGGAAGGCCGTGCCGGCTCCCACTCCCACTCCCACTCCCACGCCGGTCATCAGACGGCGGCAGCGTCGTCGGCGCCCGGGATGACGCATGCCGCGGTGATGGGTGAGGCCCCGTCGATGTCCGGTGCGGACTGCGGCGATCACGACCACGGGTGCGTGTTCACCCGAGCCGCCGACATCGATCTCCCGACTGCCGCTCTCGTCCTGCTCGTCTGGGCCTTCCTGTCCCTGTCGGCGGCAGCGCGGTATCGCCCGGCTCGTCGCGGCGTCGTCGTCCTCGGACGTCCGCCCCCGTGGGCCATCCGCTCGCACCTGCAGTTGCAGGTGATCCGCTGCTGAGGAGACATCCGCGGACCGGTGGGTCCGCCATGTCGTCATACCCGAAAACCCTCAGCAGCAAGGAAAACCGATGTCTGTACCACGCAATGCAACTGTTCGACGCCGCGCCGCGATCGGGACCGCCCTGGGCGCCGCCGTCGCACTCACTCTCGCCGGATGTTCGTCCGATGAATCTCCTTCCGGCACAACCTCCGCCGACCGCCCGGCGGCATCGTCCCCGGCCGGCTCGTCCGCGCCCGGCCAGTCGCCCGCGTCGGCCCACAACGACGCCGACGTCGAGTTCACCACCGAGATGATCGCGCATCACCGCCAGGCGGTGATGATGGCCGAACTCGTCGAGGGCCGGACGCAGAATCGCGAACTGATCACCCTCGCGAACACGATCGAGGACGCGCAGGAGAACGAGATCGACCAGATGACAGCCCGTCTGAGGTCATGGGGCGTCCCGATGGGGGCACACATGGACGACGGGGACATGGGTCACGGAAACATGGACGACGGACACATGGACGACGGGGACATGGGGCCCGGGGGTGGCGGCATGGGCCAAGAGGGCATGCCGGGGATGATGTCCGCGGCGCAGATGGCGGCACTCCGGAACGCCAGTGGCGCTGAGTTCGACCGACTCTGGCTCGAGGGCATGATCCGTCACCACGAAGGCGCCATCGCGATGGCCGACAAGGTGCTGGCCAACGGCACCGACCCGGCCACGAAAGCCCTTGCCACGAACGTGAAGAAGACGCAACAGGCCGAGATCGACCAGATGCGGGCGATGCTGGGCCAGGGCTGAACCACCCGGAGAACGCGGTGTGGGGCGGTTCGGAGAAGATCCGGAACCGCCCCACACCCCCCTTGTGCCGACCTCAGCGTTGCAGCGTCATCTCTTCAGTGTCATCTCTTCAGGGGCAACCGCATCAGATAGACCTGATAGCCGATCGAGATCGAGTACGTGAAGTAGAGCGTGCTGCCCTTCGACCACGGGTGGATGTACGGCGCGTAGCCGGTGTACGGGTCGGCGGACGGTGCGACGATCTCACCGGAAGTCCAAGGGCCCCATGGGTTATCGGCGGTGCGGAGGGTGACGCCGATGTCCTGGCTTGCCAGCGAGATGTACTTGCCGAGGTAATCGTTCCAGGCCACGGACAGCTCGCCGGTCGGGGCGCCCATCACCGGGGTCGCGGCGCCGGGGTCGTTGCGGACCCAACGGCCGTAGGAGAAGTAGTCCCATTTGCCGAGGTTCTCGATGTCCTTCTCGTCGACGCGGGCAAGGTAGACGCCGCCCCACCGGCCGTCCGGGGTGCCGTAGTAGTAGATGGTCTTGCCGACCTTCAGGAAGGCGCCCATCTGGAACTTCTTGTTGCCGCCTCCGTTCGGACGGAAGGCGTTCAGGGCCCGCCAGTTCTCGCCGTTGTCGTTCGAGACGACCAGGCCCGACCAGTTGGTCGTCCAGATCCCCGGCTGATCCCATCGCTTGACCGACATGACGGTCATGTACTGCTTGCCGTTGGCGGCGACACCCGCGGTCGGGATGATGGTGACCTCGCGACGGACATTGGGCTTCAGCAGTCGCTTCGCGTGGCCGGGGCGGCCGGCGTGCGAGGTGAAGGTCATGCCGTCGGCCAGATTGCGGTCCGCGCTGCGCAGCAGGACGTTGGACCGCCAGTAGTACAGCTCGCCGTACAGCAGGGACCAACCGTTGAACGACTGGGTGTCACCGAATGCGGTGAGGATCTCGCCGCGACCGTTGTCCCACATGACGCCCAGATCGGTGCCGACGATGTTGAAGCGTCCGATGGTGTCGTTCATCGCGAACGGGCCCGTCAGGCGATTGACGATGGTCGCCGGACCTGCGGCATTCCCGGCCTGTGCGGGCGAGGCGGTCAGTGTCGTCGTCAGAGCAACTGCGAGCGTCGAGACGACGAGACCCAGGAGAAGCCGATGAAGGCGTCGTGTCATGGGCGAGACCTTATCAAGACCTGAGAGGTGCTGGGGGCCGGAAGAATAGGTCGCTATCCTGGCGAAACGCTGAAAACGGTCAGAGTGGACGATAGCGTGCGGTGGTGTCGACGGTGGTGAAGTCGATCTGTGCCGCAGCGTTGTTCACCGCGGTCACCAGCGCCGTCCCGAACATCCCGTCGGCGTCGTACAGTCCCGCGTTGCTGACCGAGACGCCGTCGTCCTCGACATGGAGGTCGGCCTCGACGCCGATGCGTTCACCACGGGGTAGACGACTGATCGCCACGGTGAGGTCGCAGTTGATGAAACCGATGCCGGTGGTACCCCAGTTCGAGATGACACTCGCCGACTCCGCGCTGATGACGGCGCGCTGGAACGGTGTCGGCTCCTCGCCGGGCACGATCGGGGCCGCGCGAGTCCAGACTCGTTTGCGATAGGCGTTCTGGTGATCGGGCATCTCGTACTCCCATTCCCTGGGTGCACGGCCCGGCGCGTCGGACGCCCATCGCGGGATGAGGTCGTCGTCCGAGGGCGTCGATCTCGGCGGACGGAACGTCACCGCCTCCGGCGGCCGTTGCCATCGCTCTCCCGGCGGGTTGGCCGAGGTCCGCAGGAACACGGTCGTCCCTCGTGCCACGACGACCTCCTCGCTGTCCTCCGGGTGTTGCACGATCTCGACGTCGACGACCCGGATACGTCCACCGGAGCGTGTCAGCCGCGTCCGTGTGGAGGTGATGACGTCGCGGGCGGCCTTGAACAGGTCGATCGTGCATCGGGCCGGCAGGAACTGATCGTCGCCGTACTCCACCTCGACCGCGCGCGCGGCGAGCGCACACACCGCAGGCCCGCTCAACGTCCCCGGCGCCCACAGGCTGGAGGCGAACTGCGTGGGCCGGTAGCGCAGCTCCGACGCCGAGGAGGTCTCGACAGCCTCGAAAAAGGCGATGATGGTCATCCGCTACTTATTACCGGTAGCCGCAGTCAGGTTTGTGCCAGGGCCCCGCGATCAGCATGTGCCGGGGTCCGTCTCCCGATAACCTTCGACCATGACATTTGCGACGGCGTACACGAAACATTTCCCCGACGAACTGATCGGCGCCGTCCGCACCGCGCTGATCGTCACCTCGATCGTCGGCATCGTTCTCGGTGTCGTGGTGATCGTGTGGCCGGGACCCACCATCGTCGTGGTGGCGATCCTGTTCGCGATCTCGCTGATCATCGCCGGGATCTTCCGCATCTACCAGGCGTTCGCGGCGTCGTTCCTGAGTACGGGAGTGCGCGTACTGCTCGGCGTGGTCGGCGTGATCGTGCTGCTCGCCGGAATCATCGCGCTCTTCAGCCCCGGCGACGCGATATGGCTGCTCGCGGTCTTCATCGGCATCGGCTGGATCTTCCAGGGTGTCGCCGACCTCTATGCGGCGGTCACGAAGTCCGGTCACAGCCCGACCTGGTTCCTGATCCTCTCGGGCATCGTCGCGGTGATCGCCGGAATCGTGATGATCATCCTGCCGGTCTTCTCGCTCCAGGTCCTGGCCTGGGTCGGTGGCATCATGCTGGTCGCACTGTCCATCGCGACGCTCCTGACGCTCCCCAAGAAGGTCGAGGCCCCGGTCGAGCCTGCGGTCTGACCTCGACACGCGGCGTCCTCGCTGCGCTCGTTCGACGCGGCTCGGCCGGCAGGACCGCCCTGCTGGTCGGGCTGGTCGGAACCTACTTCGCCGTCGGCCACGGGGCGATGGGATTGCCCTGCCAACGGGTGTGCGCGGGCACGACGTCGCCGCGCATGACCAGCGAAGCCGGTCCGACCGTTGCCGATTCGCCCAGCCCCGACGCCGGAAGGGCGACGCAGTGCGGTCCGAGGGTCGCGCCGGCGTCGAGGGTGACGCGGTCGATGGCCATCACGCGGTCGTGGAACAGATGCGTCTGGACGACGCAGCCTCGCTGCACGGTCGCGCCGTCGCCGAGGCTGACCAGATCGGCCTCGGGTAGCCAGTACGTCTCACACCACACGCCACGCCCGATCCGGGCGCCGAGCAGACGAAGCCACAGGTTGAGAATCGGTGTCCCGGTGGCGGCATTGGCGAACCACGGCGCGGCCACGGTCTCGACGAACGCGTCCGACAGCTCGTTGCGCCAGACGAACGAACTCCACAGCGGGTGCTCGCTCACCGTGATGCGTCCGACGACGAGCCATTTGGCGGCGGCCGCGGTGCCACAGGCAATGGCGCCGACCCCGAGCAGCAACAGTCCGCTCACCAGCGCGGCCATGCCGTAGTGCAGGTGAACGGCGACGTACTGCAGCGCGAACAACATGCCGACACCGAGCCCGAACGACACCATCACCGGGATGAGACGCAGGGTTTCGATGGCGGCACGCGCGACCTTCAGCTTTGTCGGCGGGTCGAAGGTGCGCGACGTGTCGATCTCGGCGGCGGTGCGGCGCAGGCGGACCGGTGGGCTGCCCAGCCAGCTCGACCCTGACTTCGCGCGGTCCGGCGTCGCCGACAGCACCGCGACCAGGCCGTTCTTGGGCACCTTGCGGCCCGGCCCGGTCATCCCGGAATTCCCGAGGAACGAGCGCTTGCCGATCTTCGCCTCGTCGATGTGCAGCCAGCCGCCGCCCAGCTCATACGACGCGACCATCGTGTCGTCGGCCAGGAAGGCGCCGTCGCCGATGGTGGTGAAGCGCGGCAGCACGAGTGCCGTCGAGATCTCGGTGCTCTTGCCGACCTTGGCGCCCAGCACGCGGAACCAGATCGGTGTCAGCAGGCTGGCGTAGAGCGGGAACAGATAGGTGCGGGCGGCGTCGAGGAGCCGTTCGGTGAGCCAGACCTGCCAACCGACCCGGGATCGCACCGGGTGGTAGCCGGTGCTCAACCCCAGCGATGCCAGGCGTACCAGTCCTGCGGTGATCGCGGCGAAGACGACGAGGCTGGTGAGGGTCGCGGCCGGCAGGAGGATGAGCGCACGGACCGCGGCGTCGCGCAACCGGTCCGCAGAGAGGGCCCAGCTGCCGATGACGGCGAGTCCCGCGGCCAGCGAGACCAGCGGGATCGCGGCCAGGACCAGCGAGGACAGGCCGTACGCCGGCACCCAGCCACTGGCGCGCGGTGGCCGGTGATCGGGCCAGGGGTGTGCGGCCTTGCCCACCTTGATCGCGGGTGAGCCGGCCCAGTGCTGGCGCGCCTTCACCCGACCGAACACCGCGGAACCCGGCGCGACGACGGCGTCACGTCCGACGACGGCTCCCGGCATGAGCGTCGACCGTGCGCCGATCGTCGCCCCGCGTTTGATCGCGATCTCCCCGATGTGGACGACGTCGCCGTCTATCCACCAACCGGCGAGGTCGACCTCGGGTTCGACCGAGGCGCCTTCCCCGACCGTCAGCAGTCCGGTGACCGGCGGGATCGTGTGCAGGTCGACGCCCCGCCCGACCTGTGCGCCGAGAGCGCGGGCGAGGTAGATCATCCACGGCGCGCCGGAGAGGTTCGCCGCACCGCTCGCGTCCAGGAGTCGTTCGGCCACCCACAGCCGCACGTGCACGCCGCCGCCGCGGGGGTACTCACCCGGGGTGACGCCGGCGAGGAGCAGACGGGAACCCGACGCCGCGATGAACATCCGGCCGGGCGGCGTGATGAAGACCAGGAACGCGACGAGCAGAACCCACCAGTTCACCTCGACCAGCCACGGGACCGAGCGGTTCATCCGGTCGGCGACGACGGCGGCCAGGTTGTTCACGACGCCGAGCCAGGTCGCCCACTGGAGACCGGTCAGGGTGGTCAGGGGAACGGTCAGCGCGACCTGGGCGACGCCCGTGGCGCGCGGTGTCGGTCTCACATGACGTTCGACGATGTTCGTCGTCGGTCTGCGCGCGTCCAGCATCTCGGCCATCGAGCCGAGACGGGGATGGTCGTAGAGGTCGGCGACCGAGATGTCCGGGTGGCGTCCGCGGATCGCGGTCACCAGCTGTGCGGCGGCGAGCGAACCACCGCCCTCGGCGAAGAAGTCGACATCGGGGCTGCTGACCCGGATGCCGAGCACATCGGTCCACAACTGGGCCAGCCACAACTCGGTCTCACCGAGTTCCACATCCTCATCCACTGGTCTGCTGCTGCCCGGCAGGGGCCAGGGCAGCGCATCGCGATCAACCTTTCCCGAAGTGCGCGTGGGCAATTCGTCGACGAGGGCGAGGGTCGGGACCATCGCGGTGGGCAGGTGGCGGGTGAGTTCGGCGTGCGCGGCCGAGACGTCGAAGTCGGGATCAGCGGAGACCAGGTAGCCGACGAGCAGGCTGTTGCCCGCCGCGGACTTGCGGACCGCGGCGGCGGCGCCACTCACACCGGGCAGGTGCTGTAGGGCATTGTCGATCTCGCCGAGTTCGATGCGTCGCCCGCCGACCTTCACCTGGTCGTCGGCCCGACCCATGAAGATCAGGCCCGCGGACTCGAGTCGCACGAGATCGCCACTGCGGTAGGCGCGTTCCCAGCCCAGGGTCGGCATCGGGGCATACTTCTCGGCGTCCTTGGCCGGGTCGAGGTAGCGGGCCAGTCCGACGCCGCCGATGACCAGTTCGCCGACCTCGCCCTCGGCGACCGGCCGGCCGTCGGCGTCGACGACCGCGAGATCCCATCCGCGCAGAGGCAATCCGATGCGCACCGGACCGGGTCCGCCGAGCGGGGCGGCGCACGCGACCACGGTCGCCTCGGTGGGGCCGTAGGTGTTCCACACCTCCCGCCCGGGCACGGCGAGGCGATCGGCGAGTTCCGGCGGGCAGGCCTCGCCGCCGAAGATCAACAGTCGCACCGCCTCCAGGGCCTCCGGTGGCCACAACGACGCCAGTGTCGGCACGGTCGAGACAATGGTGACGTCCCGCGCGACCAGCCAGGGCCCCAGGTCCATGCCGCTGCGCACCAGCGATCGTGGTGCCGGAACGAGGCAGGCGCCGTTGCGCCAGGCCAGCCACATCTCCTCGCACGACGCGTCGAAAGCGACCGAGAGCCCGGCGAGCACACGGTCACCGGGTCCGATCGGCGCGTCGGCGAGGAACATGTGTGCCTCGGCATCGACGAAGGCGGCCGCGTTGCGGTGGGTGACCGCGACACCCTTCGGGGTGCCGGTGGAACCGGAGGTGAAGATGATCCACGCGTCGTCGTCGGGTGTCGGACGCGCCGGTGCGACCGCGGTGCCGGCGGGTTTCGTCGCGTGCGGGCCGTCGGCGTCGACGATGGCATCCACGTCGGCCTCGCCGAAGACGAGTTCGGCGCGCTCATCGGGATCGTCCGCGTCCACGGGCACGTAGGCGGCACCGGCGTACAGCGTGGCCAGGATGGCGACGTACAGATCGCGTGAACCGGACGGCATCCGGATGCCGACGCGGCTGCCGTGCCCGACGCCCACCTCGGCGAGACGAGCGACGGTGCGTCGGATCAGCGCCAGCAGCTGGCCGTAGGTGAGGGTGACGTCGCCGTCGTCGATCGCGGCGGCGTCGGGGTTCGCCCGCGCGGTCTCGGTGAGGACGTCACACAGGGTCCGCGGATCGTCTGCCTGCGCGGACAGCAGGAACTGAGGAGAGATCTGTACCTGCGTCACAGCCACCGTCTAGTCACGAGTTCGAGAATATAGCCGACCCAGGTGACCAGCAGGGCTCGGCCCGGTGAATGTTTTTCCCCGGCGTTTACCGGATACAGGAGGGGTGCCGAGGGTGTAGCTTCGGCTCAGACCAGGAGGAATTCCATGCCCATCGTCCATCACCGGCGGCCGAGTCTCCTGTCATATCCTCTCTGGCTCGGATCACGCCTGTTCCTGAAGCCGATGCTCACCCTGTGGCCGGTCAACAGTGCGGGCCTCGCCGGTCTGTTCCTGATCGACCGGCTGATGGCGGTCGGACCCAAACCCCGCGGGGTCGTCCGCGAGCAGTTGACCCTCGCGGGTCGTTCCACGGAGCTGATCATGCCCGCCGGTCCGTCGCGCCGGGACAGCGACACGGCGATGCTGTACCTGCATGGCGGCGCCTTCGTCGTGTGCGGTCTCGGTACCCACCGTTCGATCGCCGCGCGGCTGGCGCGCGCCTGCGAGATCCCGGTGTTCTCACTCGAGTACCGGCAGCTGCCGAAGGCGGGGGTGGGCGCATCGGTGGCCGACACGATCGACGCGTACGCCGAACTGATCAACGAACGCCACTATCGGCGGGTCATCGTCGCCGGTGATTCGGCGGGCGGGTTCCTCGCGGCCAAGGTCGTCGAGGCCGTCGCCGAGCGCGGACTACCGGCCCCGGCGGCGCTCATCGGCTTCTCTCCGCTGCTCGACGTGGACCTGGGTACCAACCCGGACCGGTCCAGTCGCTCCGACGCCTATCTGCCGAAGTCGAAGATGGCCAAGCTGGCCCCCAAGTTCGATCGCGGTCCCGTGCCGCTGACGGGGGTGCGCCGGATCTCCGATCTCGATCCGGACGAGTTCCCGCCGACGGTCATGGTCACCGCCCAGGGCGAGATGCTGGAGCCCGACGTCATCGACCTGGTCGAGATTCTCGACCAGGCGGGGATCGAGGCCCTCGCGCACAGCTACGCTTGGCAGGTGCACGCGTTCCCGGTGCTGGCCTCGCATCACCCGGAGACCATCCACGCGATCGAGGTGACCGCGGCCTTCGCGAAACAGGCGATACGAGAGGGCAAGAGCACTGACGACCGAGAGGACCAACGGGTCGGCTGACGAAAGCCGCCCCGGCACCGAAGCAGGTGCCGTCCCCACCGCCGCGCCACCCACCGACGCCCCGCCCGGTGCGGTCGACGCGCGCTTCACCCTCGCCGCCGAACGCACGCTCCTCGCGTGGGTGCGGACCGCGATGGGGTTCATGGCGGCAGGTATGGCGATCGTCTACCTCGCCCCCGACATCGACGATCCGGTGCTCGAACTGGTCCTCGGTCTCGTCCTCGTCGCCCTGGGTTGCTCCCTCGCCGTGATCGGTGCGTGGCGCTGGCGGCGGACGATGCGAGTGCTCCAGCAGGGTGGACAGATGCCGGGCCCGGCCCAGATCCTGTTCGTCGTCACTGCGATAGTGGTGGTGGCCATCCTGATCGCGGTTGTCGTCGTGATCCAGACCTGATCGCCATCCCGACCTGTTCTACCCAGGAGTTCCCGTGAGTACCGGCCCCGACTTCTCCCGCGGCGCGCAGACGCTGTCGACGACGATGACCAGCGTCGGCGCGGCCATCCTCATCGTCTGCCTGGGCTGGTTGACCGTCGACTGGTGGCGCGACGGCCGCTGGTTCTGGGTGGCCGTCGGGATCGCCATCATCGTGGTCAACATCGTGCTGATCGTGCTGCAGATCCGCCGCCGCCGCGCAGAGCGCGCCAAGGACCCGAAGCGCCCCCGGCGTCCGCTGATCGACAACTTCGACGACCTCGACGACAACCCTCCCCCTGCTGCCTGATCCGAAGGTTCTGGTGAGCCCCCTCCGGGAAAGCCGGAGTCAGGCGCTCAGCGTCCCGCCGTCGTCCTCGCCCTCGTCGCCGTCGTCGGCGAACTGCGTGCGGTAGAGCTCGGCGTAGCGTCCGTTGCGCGCCAGCAGCGTCGGATGATCGCCACGTTCGACGACGCGTCCTGCTTCGAGCACCACGATCTGGTCCGCCGCGCGGATCGTCGACAAGCGGTGTGCGATCACGATCGAGGTCCGGCCTTCGAGGGCTTCGCCCAATGCTTCCTGAACGGCCGCCTCCGAGGTCGAATCCAGATGTGCGGTCGCCTCGTCGAGGATCACCACCGACGGCTGCGCGAGCAGTAGCCGCGCGATCGTCATCCGCTGGCGCTCACCGCCGGAGAGGCGGTATCCGCGTTCGCCGACGATGGTGTCGAGTCCGTCGGGCAACGACGCCACCAGCTCGTCGAGACGCGCCCGGCGCAGCGCGTCCCAGATCTCCTCGTCGGAGGTGTCGGGTCGAGCGAGGACGAGGTTGGCGCGGATGGTGTCGTGGAAGAGGTGGCCGTCCTGGGTGACCAGGCCGACGGTGCGATGCACCGACGCGGTCTGCAGGTCGCGGATGTCGACGCCGGAGAGCTGCACCGAGCCCTCGTCGACGTCGTACAGCCGGGTCGCGAGACTCGCGATCGTCGACTTGCCCGCACCCGAACTGCCGACAAGAGCCACCATGCTGCCCGCGGGAACATCGAGGTCGACGTGGTGCAGAACCGTCGTACCCGCCCGGTTGTCCAGCTGTGCAACCTCTTCCAGTGATGCCAGCGAGACCTTGTCGGCGGCGGGGTAGGCGAAGGAGACGTCGTCGAAGCGCACCGACACCGGGACCGGCCGGCCGCTTTCGGTGCCGGGGACCGGGCGTGCGTCCGGGGCGTCGGTGATCAGCGGTGTCAGGTCGAGGACCTCGAAGACGCGCTCGAAACTGACCAGCGCGCTCATGATCTCGACCCGTGCGTTCGCCAGCGCGGTGAGCGGGGCGTACATGCGGGTGAGGAGCAGGGCGAGCGAGACGACCGCACCCGCCGACAGATGTTCGTTCACCGCAAGCCATCCCCCGAGCCCGTAGACCAGGGCGAGCGCGAGCGCCGAGACCAGCGTCAACGCGGTGAAGAAGTAGGCCTGCAGCATCGCGCGTCGAACACCGATGTCGCGCACGCGATCCGCACGGTCGGCGAACTCGCGTGATTCCAGGTCGGGACGTCCGAACAGCTTGACCAGGGTGGCTCCGGGTGCGGAGAACCGTTCCGTCATCTGGGTGGACATCCGGGCGTTGTGCTCGGCGGCCTCACGCGACAGGGCGGCCATCCGGCGTCCCATCCGGCGCGCCGGGACCACGAAGATCGGCAGCAGCACGAGGGCGAGCAGCGTGATCTGCCAGCTGATGTAGATCATCACGCCCAGCGTCAGCGTGAGCGTCACGATGTTCGACACGACGCCCGAGAGCGTGTCGCTGAAGGCGCGTTGCGCGCCGATGACGTCGTTGTTGAGCCGGCTCACCAGGGCGCCGGTCCGGGTGCGGGTGAAGAAGGCGACCGGCATCCGCTGGACATGGTCGAAGACTGCGCGTCGCAGGTCGAGGATGAGGCCCTCGCCGATGTTCGACGACAGCCACCGCACCCCGATTCCGGCCGCCGCCTCGGCGACGGCGATCAGGGCGATCGTCACCGCGAGACCGACGATCATCGCCTCGGACCCGCTGTCGGTGATGAGGTTGACGACGCGTCCGGCGAGGAGCGGCGTGACCACCGTCAGGACCGCGGTGAACACGGACAGCACGAGGAACAGCGCTATCCGGCGGCGATGGGGTCCGGCGAACCCGCTGATCCGACGCAGCGTCGTACGCCGATCCCCCCGCAACCGCTTACCGTCCGGCGAGGTCGACGACTTGTACATCATGTCCCACGCGACCGACTCCATGCTCATGTCGCCCAGGGTAGGACTTCAAGTCAACTTGAGGTCCATTCGTCCCTTCCGGATGCGGGTGGAGGTGCACGCCGGGAGCTGGAGAGGCGTCCCGCCACCCATGCTCTAGGTTGGTAACTGAGGTCACAGACGGCGATCACGATCAGCGGATCGACCAGGGAATGTCAGGTCGGCACGGCCGACGGTTAGGGGCGAGGCTCATGGCAGAACTCAAGCTCGGTTTCAAGGCATCGGCGGAGCAGTTCGATCCGCGCGAGCTGGTGGAGATCGCGGTCGCGGCCGAGGAACACGGACTGGACTCGGTCGCGGTGAGCGACCACTTCCAGCCGTGGCGGCACAACGGCGGCCACGCTCCCTTCTCGCTCGCGTGGATGGCGGCCGTCGGCGAGCGCACCAAGCGCGTTCAGATCGGCACATCGGTCATGACCCCGACCTTCCGCTACAACCCGGCCGTCATCGCCCAGGCCTTCGCGTCGATGGGCTGCATGTACCCGGGCCGCATCATGCTCGGTGTCGGCACCGGCGAGGCGCTCAACGAATACGCCACCGGCTTCCAGGGCGAGTGGCCCGAGTTCAAGGAGCGCTTCGCCCGCCTGCGCGAGGCGATCACTCTCATGCGTGAACTGTGGACCGGCGACGAGGTCAACTTCGACGGCGAGTATTACCACACGCAGGGTGCGTACATGTATGACGTTCCGGAACAACCGATCCCGGTGTACGTTGCCGCCGGTGGTCCGGTCGTCGCCCGGTATGCGGGTCGCGCCGGGGACGGCTTCATCTGCACCTCGGGCAAGGGCGCCGAGCTCTACACCGAGAAGCTGCTGCCGGCGGTGAAGGAAGGTGCGGAGAAGGCCGAACGGGACTTCGACGCCATCGACAAGATGATCGAGATCAAGATCTCCTACGATCCCGATCCCGAACTGGCACTGGAGAACACGCGCTTCTGGGCGCCGCTGTCACTGACGCCGGAGCAGAAGCACAGCGTCAACAGCTCCACCGAGATGGAACGTCTCGCCGACGAACTGCCCATCGAGCAGGTCGCCAAGCGCTGGATCGTTGCGTCCGACCCCGACGAGGCCGTGGAGAAGGTCAAGTTCTACACCGACGCGGGGCTCAACCACCTCGTCTTCCACGCCCCGGGCCACGACCAGCGTCGGTTCCTGGAGAACTTCCAGCGCGATCTGGAACCGCGCCTGCGCAAGCTCGGCTAGCCCCGCTCCGCCGGCTGGGCCGCCCCTGCTGGCTGGGCTGCCCTCGCTGGCTGGGCTGCCCTCGCTGGCTGGGCTGCCCCCGCCGGCTGGGCTGCCCTCGCTGGCTGGGCTGCCCTCGCTGGCTGGGCTGCCCTTGCTGGCTGGGCTGCCCCCCGCTGGCTGAGCTGCCCCCCCGCTGGCTGAGCTTGTCGAAGCCCATGAAATCGCTTGTCCTTCAGGGTGCGATACGCGACGCTGGGACCGTGCCCCTGCTCCCGCCACGCATCCGCGTCGTCTCTCTGCCTGCGCTCGCTGCGGTGGTCACCGTGGTGTTGTGGGCGTCGGCGTTCATCGGCATTCGTGCGCTGGGGGATTCGTTCTCGCCGGGGTCGATGGCGTTCGTGCGATTGCTCGCGGCGGTCGTCCCGCTGACGGCCATCATGCTGGTGGTGCGTTTGCGGAGACGGGGCACTGCCGTCGACGACGACCGTCCGGTCCCCGCGTGGTTTCCCCGCGGACGGGCACTGGGTCTCGTGATCGCCTACGGTGTCGCCTGGTTCGCGGGTTACACCGTGCTGTTGAACTGGGCCGAGCAACATCTGGACGCCGGTACCGCGTCCCTGCTGGTGAACCTCGCCCCGATCCTCGTCGCGCTGGCGGCGGGAGCCTTTCTGGGAGAGGGATTTCCGCGACACCTGGTGATCGGGATGGCGATCGCCTTCGCCGGGGTCGTGCTCATCGCGGTCGGTGGTTCGGCCACCGCCGACGCACACGCCGATTGGCTCGGCATCGTGTTGGGCCTCGGTGCCGCGGGCCTCTACGCGACGGGTGTGCTCATCCAGAAGTCCGCGCTCCGCACGGTCGGCGCGCTGACCGCGACCTGGCTCGGTGCGCTCGCCGGCCTGGTCGCGACGCTCCCGTTCGCGCCGACCGCGATCGCCGAACTCGCCGACGCGGACGCGCCGGCGGTCGCCGCGGTGATCTATCTCGGCATCGGTCCCACCGCGATCGCCTTCTCGACCTGGGCCTACGCGCTTGCGCGCACCGATGCGGGCGCGATGGCGGCGACGACGCTCGTGGTTCCCGCGATCGTCATCGTGATGTCCTGGGCGATACTCGACGAACTCCCGACGGGCATCGGCATCATCGGCGGCGTGCTGTGCATCGGCGGGGTGGCGATCGCCCGTCGGCTGCTGCCGCGGACCCGCCGAGGCAGTGGTGTCGAGAGTGTCGCGCCGGCCGGCGCCATCGATGCCCAGGGTGCCACTGCAGTGCGCGACTCCGGAGTGCGATAATCGCAGTTCGGTCGATGTCGGGGAAGGGCTCATGAAAGCGAAGAATGCGCGGTCCGAGGCGACCCGTGCCGCTCTCATGGAAGCAGCTCTGCAGGTGATCACCGAGAGCGGCGTCAAGAGTGTGACCCACCGAAAGGTGTGCAGCGCGGCAAATCTCGCGCTGGGCACCGTGAACTATCACTACGCCGATCTCGATGAACTGCTCCTCGACGCGTTCGCCTACTACGTGGACCGCATCTCCGAGAAGTACGAGAGCGGATTCACGTTCGTCCGGAACGACGAAGATCTCGCCGACGCAGTCGTCGACATGACGCGAAAGCTCTCGGAGGACACCCAATCCGTCGTTCTCATGTGGGAGATGTACGCGCAGGGTGTTCGCGAGAAGGCCTACCGGCAGCTCATCCGAAAGTGGTCCAAGCGTGCCAAATCGGGTGTCGAGACGTACTGCTCGGCGCAAGTGGCCACCATCCTCGAAGCGGTCTGGGACGGATCGGCGGTCCAGCGCAACGTCGGTGACGCGTCCTTGTCGGACGCAGAGCTCCGTGAGGTCGTGCTCGCGATCATCCGCACCGACGAGTCGCGCGAATACCCGCAGGTGAAGACCCGTTCCGCGGGTGCGAAAGCCTGATCCCGATCGACGACGCCCCCCGTAGCCATCCACCGAAATGCGCCCCTGAGATGAGCCCTCTGAAAGTCCGGCACGGGCGATATGTCGCCGGCGTCCTGCTGGAGGGCCGATTTCGGGGGCGGTTCTTGGGGGCGGATTTCAGCTCGGTGTGGTCGGGCTGACACGCCCTGCTCGCCGAGCTGAAGGCCGGGGTCTGAATTGTCTTACCGGATGCGTGTCCGCTCTCTGCTCACCGCAAAGCTACAACAAACGTTCAGTTATGTCTCAATTTTGACGACATGTGCGGGTCGGGAACTGGCTAGAATCCAGCCCCCGGTTAACACCCGTGTAACACCGAGTTCGCTTGTTACAGCGCGGAAAACTTGGGAACTACCCGTTGACAGCGAGGATGCCCGCCTTTAGGTTTACGTCCAACAAAGTTTCAACAAATGTTCAGAACCTCGGAAGGGGTGGTTCATGCCAACCCAAGCGTTCGACCATGACGCGTTCAAGAAGGCCGTCGGCCAGTTCCCCAGCGGCCTCACGATCGTCACCGGTGTCGACGACGGCCGTCCGCACGGCATGACGCTCCAGTCGTTCATGTCGCTCTCGCTCGAGCCGGCGCTGATCGCCATCGCTCCTGCCCGGACCTCGACGACCTGGCCGGTGATCGCCGAAACCGGATCGTTCGCGGTCAACATCCTGTCGGAGCAGCACTCGGAGCTGGCCCGCAAGTTCGCCTCGAGCGGCGATGACCGATTCGAATCCCTCGACTACACAACGACTTCCACCGGCAATCCGATCCTCGGTGAGACGGTGACCTGGTTCGACTGCCGGATCGCGGACATTCTCGACGGCGGCGACCACGTGATCGTGCTCGGTGGAGGTCCTCGAACTCGGGCAGGCGGAGGAGTCCACGCCGCGCGAGCCGATCATCTTCCATCGCAGCGGATTCCGCCGGCTCGCCGAGCCGACGCCCGCCTAGGGCGGCCGTCGGTCACGGCGACGCCCCCTTCCTTCCCCAGGCCCCAGCCATCAGAACTCAACCGACGGCGCACCGCGCCGGCCGGCCATCCCGTCCTACCCACCCGGCGCCCGCCGGTCCATCGAGAAAGAGGAGATCAATGAGATTCGGAACCTTCAGCGCGCCTTACTCGCACGACTACGCCCACGGCAAGCGCACCGCCAAAGAGGTCATCGACTGGGACCTCCAGCTCGTGAAATGGGCCGAGGAATACGGTTGGGACGAGGCCTTTTTCGCCGAGCACTACACCCTCGGCGGTGAGCCGTCGCCCGCCCCCGACGCCATGATCGCCGCCGCGTCCCAGGTGACCGAGCGGCTCACCCTGGGCGCAGCCGCACACCTGCTGCCGTACCACAACCCGATCGCGCTGGCGCACCGGATGATGTGGCTCGACCACATGACCGGAGGCCGGTACATCGCCGGAATCGCCCCGGGCGCATACGCTTCGGATGCGCAGCTGTTCGGCACCGGTGGTGGTGCCAACAACTCGAAGATGATGGTGGAGGCACTCGACATCCTCGAGGCGATCTTCAAGCGCGAGGGCGCCTTCAAGATCGAGGGCGAGTACTTCTCGGTCGACATGCCCGCCCACGACGAGGAGATCGCCGGCCCGCACCTCAAGCCGGCTCAGGCTCAGATCCCGATCATGATCACCGGCATGTCGGAGAACTCCTCGACCATCAAGTTCGCCGGTTCCCGCGGTGCCTACCTGCTGAGCCAGCAGGTGCACGAGAAGACCTGGATCAACCACTGGGAGACCTACTCCACCGCGGCGAAGGAAGCGGGATACAACCCGTCCAAGGCCGACTGGCGCGTCTGCCGCGACATCTTCGTCGCCGACACCGACGAACAGGCTCTGGACCTGGTCCGCAACGGTGCCATGGGCACCCTGTGGGGCAAGTACAACATCCCGACCTTCAAGGGTCTGGGCCTCGGGCCGCTGCTCACCGGCGGGGAGATCAGCGAGGACGATCTGGATCTCGACTGGATGATCGACAACTTCTTCATCATCGGTTCGCCGGACACGGTCGCCGCCCGCATCGAGGAGCTGTACAACGCCGTCGGTGGTTTCGGCACCCTGGTCAGCTTCGTCCACGAGTACACCGACAACCCGGAACCCTACCGACGCAGCTTCGAGCTCCTCGGCGCGAAGGTCGCCCCGCAGCTCGCCCACCTCAACGGCTGAGACCCGCCGCTTCACCGACCACCTTGATCGGCCCGCCGGACAACGGCGTCCGGCGGGCCGACTCATCCCGAAAGGACCATGCCTTGGGCACCATCGTCGACTCCCGTCACCTCCGCATCGCCGAGGCCGACCTCGTCGATCGGGAGCGTACCGACCCGGAGACCGGCATCATCAGCTCGCGCGTGCTGTGGACCGACGGCGGACAGTCGCACGGCATCTGGCAGATGACGCCGGGTGTGCTGCGCAACGTCGCGGGCCCCGAGTCGGTGGCTCTGGTGGCCGGTCGCGCACGGGTGACCGTCCATCCCTCCGCGGAGGTCTTCGATATCGCCGCGGGTGACACCTTCGTCATCGACGCCGATGAGACCGCGACCTGGGAGGTCCTCGAGACCGTCCGCAAGTTCTACGTCGTCAATCGATAGCCCGGGCCACAGCGGTCCGACCCACAGGTCACGCCTCACTTCGGGGGACAAGAGAGTCCCCCTCCACAGACGGTGCTGCCGCACGCACCGCACCCATAGGATTCACGAGCACTGAAAGGTACTTCATCATGAGCAGCACCGCACCTGTCGCCAACCGCCTGGAGGGCCGCATCGCCCTGGTCACCGGCGGTGCCGGTGGTCAGGGACTCGAGCACACCCGCCGCCTCGCGCAGGAGGGTGCGATCGTCCACTTCGCCGACATCAATGCAGAGGTCGGCGCGGAGGCCGAGCGCACCCTGAAAGCCGAGGGCCTGCAGGTCGCCTTCCACCAGCTCGACGTCAGCCGCATCGAGCAGTGGCAGGCGCTGGCGGCCGAGCTGGAGACCACCGTCGGATACCTCGACATCCTGGTCAACAACGCCGGCATCCTCGCCGACATCCACCCGGCCGAGCTCTCCACCGAGGCCGCGTGGGAGAAGACGACCAACGTCAACCAGAAGTCCATCTTCCTGTCGTTCCACACGATGATCCCGCTGCTCAAGAAGAGCAAGCACGCGGCCGTCATCAACACCTCGAGCATCTTCGGCCTCGTCGGTGCGGACGGCTACCTGTCCTACGTCGCGTCGAAGGGTGCGGTCACCTTGATGACCAAGTCCGCCGCCTTCAGCTACGGCAAGTTCGGCATCCGCGTCAACAGCATCCACCCCGGATACATCGACACCCAGATGCTCCGCGACGAGTTCGCACAGCTCGGCGAGGGCGCCGAAGAGGCAACTCTGGCCACGATCCCGATGGGTCGCCTGGCCGGACCGGAAGAGATCTCCCCGACGGTGGCATTCCTCGCCTCCGATGATGCCTCGTACATCACCGGTGCCGAGGTGCTCATCGACGGCGGCCTCCTCGCGGGTCGCTGAGCCACCGGGGCCAGGAGACCAGACACATGCGCTCGCAACAGAATTCACGTGAAGGGAGGTCGGCCTGATGGAACTGTTCGGCCAGATCATCATCTACATCATGATGGCGTTCCTGCTCCTCGGGGCCGGCGCCTACATCTTCAAACCGGGGTCACCGCTGGGCGAGGAGTTCCGCGAGGGCATCATGTCGATCGGTGCGATCTTCCTCCCGGTCGGCGGCATGATGTCGATCATCCCGTTCCTCGCGGACGGGATCGACAAGTGGATCGGACCGGTGTACCGGTGGATGCACTCCGACGCGTCGATCGCGGTGAGCTCGTTCATCCCGGCCGACCAGGGTGCCTACCAGCTGTCCCATGAGGTCGCCGGCAGTCACAACGCCTGGATCCTCGCCTTCGCGGTCGGCATGACCGCGGGCGCGACGATCGCGTTCAGCGTTCCGGTCGGCTTGGCGATGCTGCCCAAGAAGGACCACAAGTACATGGCTCTGGGCGTGATGACGGGTCTGCTCGGCATCCCGTTCACCGCGTTCTTCATGACGCTGATCCTGGCGCAGACGGGCGTCCTGCTCCGCGAAGACGTGTCCACGGAATCGGACGCCAGCAAGCCGTTCGACCTGCCGGTCGTCGACATCATCCTGAACCTCATCCCGCTGGTCCTGCTGATGATCGTGCTGGCGGTACTGCTGAAGTTCTTCCCCCGTCAGTCCATCTCGGGCTTCATGGCCTTCGGCCAGCTGATCCGTGCGGTCACCACGGCAGCCCTCGCGCTCGGGGTCGTCGAGTACTTCACCGGTGTGTTCTCGTGGATGTTCGGTTCGTGGGGTCTGGCTCCCTTCATCGCCGACGAGGAGGACCAGTTCCGGGCACTGGAGGTCGCCGGCTACATCGGCGTCATGCTGGCCGGTGCGTTCCCGATGGTCTACGCCATCCGGACCTGGCTGGACAAGCCGCTGGCCGCCCTGGGCAAGCGCGTCGGGGTTTCCGAGGCGGGCATGACCGGCTTCTTCGCCGGCGCGGCCAACGTCCTCGCCCTGTTCCGGGTCGTCCCGCTGATGCCGGCCCGTGACAAGGTGCTGACCATCTCGTTCGCGGTGTGCGCTGCGTTCGCGATCGGCGACTACATCGCCTTCACCGCGAACTTCCAGCCGAACATGATCGCCGCGATGCTGATCGGCAAGCTCCTCGGCGGTGTGGTCGCCATCGGTCTCGCCCTGTGGCTCGCCGTTCCGCACGCCGAGCGGCTGGCCGAGGAAGACGAGGTCGCCGAAGCTCGCGTCCGCGAAGCGGATTCCGTCGATCCCGACGCAGGCGATCTCGCCGAGCGCGTCTGAGCAAGTCCTGCCTCAGGGCAGGTGTCCCACCAGAACCCGGCCGCCGATCGATCGTGATGGGTCCGATCGGTCGGCGGCCGCTCCACTCTTCCTCCGAGAGGATTCACGATGGCCGTGTTGCTGGAACGTGCCGCCCCTGCGCAGGATTCGTCGCACATCGCGCACGAGGTGTTCGACGACGTGCGTGCCGGACGTCCCGTCGTCGTGTCCGACGTCGAATCCGGGCGGGTGGTACTGGCACTCGCCGCCGAACCCGCGACCACCGAGGAGATGGCCTTCGTCATCCGGTTCGGCTCGGGTCTCGTGACGGTGTCGCTGCCCGCAGATCGATGCCGGGTCCTCGGGCTGCCGCCGATGCTGCCCGCCGGTGACGTGACCCCGGGTGCACCAACCGATTTCGCGGTCTCGGTGGATGCGGTGGCGGGCGTCGGAACCGGCATCTCGGCCGCCGACCGCGCCTGCACCCTCCGTGCCCTGGCCGACGACCGGTTCGGCCACGCGGACTTCACCCGGCCCGGCCACGTCCTGGTCGTCGGCGTCGCCGCCGACGCCGCGGCGTCGTACGGCTGTGCACGCGAACTGGGTGAACTCGCCCGCCGCGCAGGGCTTTCCGGTGTCGTCTCCTTCGCCGACCTGGTGTCGGTGCGCGACGAGACTCAGATGGCCGGCGCCGGTGAGGCGTTCGAGTTCGCCGCCGAGCACGGGCTCCGCGTCGTGTCGGTGCAGCAGATCCGGGAGTTGTGAAGCCATCCGCGACTCCCGCCCCGCCCCTCGCCCCCTGAGGCGCGGGAGTTCCCCGATCCCTGATCCGAAAGAACGCAACGCGCCCAGGTCTGCTGCCTGAGGTGCGAGGAGCGTAAGCGACGAGCCTCGAAGGCCTGGTGAGACACCGTCGCTTACCCGACCACCGGTCGACGTCAACCCGCCCCGCAGACTTCGATCGACGTTTGCCGGTCGAGTTGAGGTTCGGCAGTCGGGGCTCGACGCTCCTCAGGGAGCGGGGGTCAGTTCGACTGCAGCAGCGCCGGTTACGGCTGGCGCTTCTCTCTCGAAGTGGCGCTCATGCGTCAGCGGCCGCGTTCGGCTTCCGGCCGGCTGTCGAGGATGAGCAGTGCCGCATGCAGTGACGTCCGGGATTCGGCGTCGTCGAGTTCGACGCCGAGAATGCGTTCGATCCGTGCGAGACGGGCGTAGACCGTCGGTCGGGTGAGGTTCATCGCCTTGGCGAGTTCGGCCTTGTTGCCGCCCAACCCGATGAAGCGTCGCAGTGTCTCGAGCATGTTGTCGTCGTGACGCGCGTGGTGTTCGAGTAGGCCGCGCAGTTCGGTCTCGGCGAACGCCTGGACGCGGGCGTCGGAGCGGATCACCGCGATCAGGCCACGTAGCCGGACGTCGGTCGTCCGGTGGAAGGCCTTGTCGCTCTTGGGTAGTGACAGCGCCGCTTCGGCCACGTGGGCCGACTCCGCGAGACCGCGCGCGGCGTCGACGAGCCGCGTCGAGTCCGGTGCGACGCCGATCGTCACGCGGACGACGCCGTCGACCCGCAGGAGTGAGGTGTGGATGGCTGTACACACATCGGTCATCACGTCGGTGTTCCGCGAGGCGGGCAGCGACAGGATCAGATCCATCTGGCCGGTCGGACGCAGCGCGGTCAATGCCGTGCGTCCCACACCCCGCACGGAGTGCCGCACCGAATCAAGCGCCCGCGTCAAGCGGCCCTGTGCCATCACCTGGTCGGCGCTCACCGACTCGACCACGCGAATCGTCAACGGCGCGTATGTCAACCCTGGCTGCAGACCCAGCGCATGGGCGCGTGCGGTGGCTTCGGCCTCGTCGGGGATCCGTCCCAGGCGCAGATCGTCGACCAGACCGTTCTGGGCACGCATCTCCAGCTCGGTCCAGTTCTGTTCGATCATCCGATGCAGTGCGAGGGCCTGCGCGGCGCGTTCCAACGGCATGCGCGCGCGTTCGCCGAGGTCGCCGGGGTGGGGGACCACGAGCCGTCCCCACTCCTGACGATGCGCACCCACCGGCGCGGTGAGCCATCCCTCGGGGCCAGAGGTCGAGGTCTCCCGCCCGGTCGGCGTGAGTCGGGAGCGTCTTTCCCAGTCGCGCAACAGATCCTTCGCCGGAGTACCTCGACCGGCGAATGCCAGCACCTGCCGGGTGAGATCCTCCAGGACGACCGCCGAGTCGATGAGTTCGGCTGCTGCCTCGACGATCTCCGTGACTTCCGCCCGGCGCATCCCCAGCCCGGTGAACACCTCGTGGACGTGCCGCGAGAAGACGACCTCCTCGTACTGGTCGGCGACGATGGCGCTGTGCACCTCTTCGGTGACGTCCACGAAGCGGATCGCGCGTTCAAGGACCACCACGGGCAGCTCGAGGCGATCAGCGTTCGCCGCAACGGAATCGGGTACGTCGGCGTCGAGGAGTTCCGCGATCACCCCGACCGCTCCGGCAGCCGCGAGCCCCTCCAGGTAACCGGTGGGGTCCGCGAGAAGTGCCGGTCCGGTGGTCAGGACGATCTCGCCGCCCTGCAACAGATCGGTGAGATCGGCCAGATCGCTGACGTGAGCCCATCGGACCTCGCGGTCGAGTCGCCCGCCACCCACCTGCCTCGGCTTCCCGTTGCGCACCACGGGAAGCGAGAGGATGTCCGCAATGGTCGGCTTCACCTAACAGAGTGTAAAGGACTTCGGGTCGAAACTTACACACTGTCGGCACCGTAGGGCTTCCGGAGGCCGCATTCTGTAATCACCACCGCAGCGCACCGTCTCTCCCGCGCGGCTCCCGGTTCCCCCTCCCTCGGATCCCTCCCAGCAGTGATCCCTCGAGCAAAGGACGCGATTCCATGACCAACGCACTCGCCACCAGGACGATCTCGCACTGGTTCGACAACAAGGAGTTCTCCGGCACCGGCGAGCGCTTCGCCCCGGTCACCAACCCGGCGACCGGTCAGGTCACCGGTCAGGTCGCACTCGCCGACACCGCCGACGCACAGCGCGTGATCGCCGCCGCCGCAGCGGCTTTCCCCGGCTGGCGCGACACCTCGATCGCCAAGCGCACCTCGATCCTCTTCTCCTTCCGCGAACTGCTCAACGCCCGCAAGGGTGAGCTGGCCGAGATCATCACCTCCGAGCACGGCAAGGTGCTCTCCGACGCCCTCGGTGAGATCTCCCGCGGCCAGGAGGTCGTCGAGTTCGCCTGCGGCATCGCACACCTGCTCAAGGGCGGGATGACCGAGAACGCCTCCACCAAGGTCGACGTCGCCTCCATCCGCCAGCCCCTCGGCCCGGTGGGCATCATCGCGCCGTTCAACTTCCCCGCGATGGTCCCGATGTGGTTCTTCCCGATCGCCATCGCCACCGGCAACACCGTCATCCTCAAGCCGTCGGAGAAGGTTCCCACCGCCGCCATCTGGATCGCCGAACTCTGGGCCGAGGCTGGGCTGCCGGCCGGCGTCTTCAACGTGCTGCAGGGTGACAAGACCGCCGTCGACGAGCTCCTGACCAACCGCGCCGTGAAGTCCATCTCCTTCGTCGGCTCGACCCCGATCGCGCAGTACGTCTACTCGACCGGCACCGCGCACGGCAAGCGCGTGCAGGCCCTCGGCGGCGCCAAGAACCACGCCATCGTCCTTCCCGACGCCGACCTCGACCTCGCCGCCGATGCGATGGTCAACGCGGGCTTCGGCTCGGCCGGTGAACGCTGCATGGCCATCTCGGCGCTCGTCGCCGTCGGTGACATCGCCGACGAACTGGTCGCAAAGATCACCGAACGCACCGTCGGCCTGGTGACCGGCGACGGCACCCGCAACTCCGACATGGGCCCGCTGGTCACCAAGGCCCACCGCGATCGCGTCGCCTCCTACGTCGACGCCGGTGAGGCGGCCGGCGCCACCGTCGTCGTCGACGGCCGCGGCGTCCAGGCCGACGGCGAGACCGACGGCTTCTGGCTCGGCCCGACGCTGCTCGACAACGTCACCACCGACATGAGCGTCTACACCGACGAGATCTTCGGCCCGGTCCTCTCGGTCGTGCGGGTCGAGACCTACGACGAGGCGCTCGAGCTGATCAACAGCAACCCGTACGGCAACGGCACCGCGATCTTCACCAACGACGGTGGCGCGGCGCGTCGTTTCCAGAACGAGGTCGAGGTCGGCATGGTCGGCATCAACGTCCCGATCCCGGTGCCCACCGCCTACTACAGCTTCGGCGGCTGGAAGAGCTCGCTGTTCGGCGACACCCACGCCCACGGCACCGAGGGCGTGCACTTCTTCACCCGCGGCAAGGTCGTCACCACCCGCTGGCAGGACCCCAGTGAGCGAGACGGCATCAACCTCGGCTTCCCCGAGAACAACTGACCGGCGAGACACCGCAGAAAGGACACCGACATGACCACCACCGAGCGTGTCATCCTGTCGACCGGGGAAGACCTCGAGTCCGCACGCGAGCGTGGCGTCCGCGCCCACGCCCTCGACCGCGCGCACGTGTTCCACTCCTGGTCGGCCCAGGAACAGATCAACCCGATGACCATCCTGGCCGCCGAGGGCTCCTACGTCTGGGACGGCGATGGAAACCGCCTGCTGGACTTCTCGTCCCAGCTGGTCAACACCAACATCGGACATCAGCACCCCGTCGTCGTGGAGGCCATCCGCAAGCAGGCGGCGACCCTGTGCACCATCGCACCGCAGCACGCCAACGATGCCCGCTCCGAAGCCGCCCGGCTGATCGCCGAGCGCACGCCGGGCGACTTGAACAAGGTCTTCTTCACCAACGGCGGAGCCGACGCCAACGAGCACGCGGTCCGCATGGCGCGACTGCACACCGGCCGGTACAAGGTGCTCACCCGCTACCGCTCGTACCACGGCGGCACCGACACCGCGATCAACATGACCGGTGACCCGCGCCGGTGGCCCAACGACTACGGCAACAGCGGCGTGGTCCACTTCCACGGACCGTTCCTCTACCGCTCGCAGTTCCACGCCGAGAACGAGCAGCAGGAGACCGAGCGCGCGCTGGCCTCTCTCGACCAGCTCATCCGCCTCGAGGGACCCGACTCGATCGCAGCACTGGTGCTCGAGTCGGTGCCCGGCACCGCCGGCATCATGGTCCCGCCGCCCGGTTACGTCGCCGGTGTCCGCGAGATCTGCGATCGCTACGGCATCGTGTTCATCGCCGACGAGGTGATGGCCGGCTTCGGCCGGACCGGAAAGTGGTTCGCCATCGAACATTTCGACGGCGTGGTGCCGGACCTGATCACCTTCGCCAAGGGGGTGAACTCCGGTTACGTGCCGCTCGGCGGCGTCGCCATCAGCGGTGAGATCGCCGCGACCTTCGCTCAGCGCCCGTACCCGGGCGGCCTGACCTACTCGGGTCACCCGCTCGCCACCGCGGCCGCGGTCGCGACGATCAACGCCATGACCGACGAGAAGATCGTCGAGAACGCCGCGCGCATCGGCACCGAGGTGCTCGGTCCCGGACTGCGTGCGCTCGCCGACAAGCATCCGTCGGTGGGAGAGGTCCGCGGACTCGGTGTCTTCTGGGCCGTCGAGCTGGTCGCCGACCGTGCGACCCGGGAATCGCTGGCGCCATACGGCGGAAGCAGCCCGGCCATGAACGCGGTGATCGCGGCCTGCAAGACCAACGGGCTCTTGCCGTTCGCCAACTTCAACCGCATCCACGCGGTGCCGCCGTGCACCGTCTCCGACGACGAGGTGCGCGAGGGTCTGGCGATCCTCGACACCGCACTCGACGTCGCGGATGCACACGTGAAGTCCTGATCACTCAGGACTGACAGGACACGCGTCCTGCACTCCCGGCCCACCCATGGCCAGCGTCGTCCATGGGTGGGCCGCGTGCATTCCACTGCACGCCAACAGCTCTCCCGAACCACCTCCGATCACCAACCCCGCCACCTGAACCCCCGGAGTCCAGCGATGACCAGCACGTTGCCCCCTCGCCACGACCTCCTGCCGACCGGCTACGTCGAAGAGCAGGCGCACACCGCGGCCCCCGAGGTCGCGATCCTCGAAGCGCTCACGCCCGACACCGTGGAGGTCGGGGCGAAGACGACCGCGGACGGTCACCTGCAGGTGACCCTGTACAGCGGCGGCCCCGAGGTGTCCTTCGAGAAGGTCATCCTGTTGTTGCGCAGCCTCGACCTCCAGCTCGTCGATCACGCCACCACGGTGGTCCGACGCCCCGACGGATTGCGTTGTCGCCTGCACGCTTTCGTTGCCTCTCCGGGACGGGTCGCCGGCGCGGGTACGGACGACGCGGCAGTGTTGGATGTGTTCTCGGCGATGTGGTCGGGCCGCACGGAACCCGATCGTTTCGGGCACCTGGTGCTCACCGCCGGATTGGGCTGGCGCGAGGTGGTCGTGCTGCGCGCCTATGCCCGTTACCTGCAGCAGACGGCCCTGCCGTACGGGCAGCGCACCATCGAGTCCGTGGTGACCGGCAACCCGGACGTCGCCTCGGCGATCGTCGAGCTCTTCGGTGCCCAGTTCGATCCAGGCATCGAAAACCCCGCCCGGAGTGTCGATCTCGTCGCCGGACGACTCGGGACGCTGGACGCGCTGATCGACCGGGTCCAGGGACTCGACGCCGACCGGATCTTCCGTGCGTATCGCTCTCTCGTGCTCGCCACGAGTCGCACCAACTTCTACCGCCCCGACGCGCTCGGACCGGAACGGCCACAGCTGGCGTTCAAGCTCCGGCCGCGGGAGGTCGACATCCTCCCGCCGCCGCGTCCGCTGCACGAGATCTTCGTCTACTCACCAGATGTCGAGGGCGTTCATCTCCGCTTCGGTGCCGTTGCCCGCGGCGGGATCCGATGGTCGGATCGCCGCGACGACTACCGCACCGAGATTCTCGGACTGGCGAAGGCGCAGACGGTGAAGAACTCGGTCATCGTGCCGGCGGGCGCGAAAGGTGGGTTCGTCGTCAAGAACCCGGCGATGTCGGGGGAGGACGGCTACCGCCAGTTCATCTCGGGCCTGCTCGACCTGACCGACAACCGATCCGCCGACGGACGTTCGGTGCACCCCGACGCGACGGTGTGCGGCGACGGCGAGGACTCCTACCTCGTCGTGGCAGCCGACAAGGGGACCGCACGGTTCTCCGACGTGGCCAACGGCATCGCCGTCGACCGGGGCTTCTGGCTGGGCGACGCCTTCGCCTCGGGCGGCTCGGTCGGATACGACCACAAGGCGATGGGCATCACGGCGCGGGGCGCCTGGGTGAGCGTGACCCGGCATCTCGCCGAACTCGGCATCGACGTCGACCGGGACACGTTCACCGTGGCCGGCATCGGCGACATGAGCGGCGACGTCTTCGGCAACGGGATGCTCTCGACCCCGCGTATCCGACTGGTCGCGGCCTTCGACCACCGGCACATCTTCATCGACCCGGACCCGAACGCCGACAGGTCATTCGAGGAACGCGGACGACTCTTCGGTCTCCCGTCCTCCTCGTGGGCCGACTACCGTCGTGAACTCATCAGCACCGGCGGTGGGGTCTTCGACCGGACGGCGAAGTCGATCTCGGTGTCGCCCGAGGCGGCCGAGGTGCTCGGGCTGCCGCGCGAGACGACCGACGCCACTCCGCAGGAGCTCATCTCGGCCATCCTGTGCGCGCCGGTCGATCTGCTCTGGAACGGCGGGGTCGGTACGTACGTCAAGAGCGCGGCCGAGAACCACGATCAGGTCGGTGACCGGACCAACGATCTCGTCCGCGTCGATGCCACGATGGTGCGGGCGCGGGTCATCGGGGAGGGCGGCAACCTGGGCGTCACGTCGGCCGGGCGAATCGAATTCGCGCGCAACGGCGGACGGATCAACACCGACGCACTGGACAACTCGGCGGGCGTCGACTGCTCCGATCACGAGGTCAACATCAAGATCCTGCTCGACGGGCGGTCCTCGACCGGGGTGTCGGGGGCACGGCGTGGCGAGGTCCTCGCCGAGCTGACCGACGAGGTCGCCGATCTCGTGCTGCGCAACAACTGGGCGCAGAACCGGATTCTCGGTGAAGCACGCGCGCATGCGGCACAGATGGTCGACGTGCACGCCCGTCTCGTCGAGGACCTGGAACGGCGCCGGGGTCTGGACCGGGCACTCGAGACCCTGCCCACCGCCGAGGGTTTCGCGGCCCTGGCCCGACGCGGGGAGGGCTTGTCGTCGCCGGAACTCGCGACCCTGATGGGTCATGCAAAACTCGACGTGAAGACCGAGCTCTGTGCGGCGACTGGCGCTTTCGACGATCCCTACTTCTCCGACCGGCTCACGCGGTACTTCCCGCAAGCACTCGCGGATCTGGGCGATGTCGACGACTTCCCGTTGCGGACCGAGGTCATCGCCACCGAACTCGTCAACGACCTCTTCGCGTTCGGCGGCCTGACGTTCGCGTTCCGGCTGCGAGAGGAGACCGGCGCGGCGGCCGCCGACATCGTGCGGGCATTCGTCGTCGCCGTGGAGGTTCTGGGACTGGCAGAGCTGCAGTCCGACATCGAGGCGGCCGGTCTGCGTCCCGAGGTGGAGTACGAGATCATCGCCGAGGCGCGCCGGCTCCTCGACCGTGCCTCGCGCTGGTTGCTGACGCGCCGCCCGCAGCCGATCCCGGTGACGCAGACGATCGAACGCTTCCGGATCGTCCGGGACTCCGCGCCGCAGGTGTCGATCTGGCTGCGCGGCGACGAGGCGGCCCGCATCGAATCGGCGGTGGCCCAATACACCGAGGCAGGGGTTCCGCCGGCGATCGCACGGCGCGTGGCCGAGGGCTTGTACCGCTACAGCGTCCTCGACATCGCGGAAGTGGCCGAGGAGACGGGGTGCGATATCGCGACCGTCGGGGCCGTCTATTTCGCGCTGTCCGACCACATCGACGTCGACCGATGGCTGATCCGTCTCTCGGCACTGCCCCGCGGGGACCGCTGGCATGCGCTGGCCCGCTCCGCGCTGCGGGACGACCTGTACCGCGCACTCCGCGACCTCACCTGCAACGTCGTCGGAACCCTGGCCGACGACCCGGTCCGGGCGGCCGCGGTCTCCTACTGGCCGACCGAGGCCATCGAGGCCTGGGAACTCTCCAACCAGACGGCGCTGCAGCGGGCGACGGTCACCCTGGGCGAGATCGAGGCGGCCGAACGCTTCGACCTGGCGACGCTCGCCGTGGCCGCCCGGCACATCCGGTCGGTGGCCGATGGACGGTAGCCTGATCGGAGGCGCCCGCACCTGCGGACACCCTGATTCGATAAGTTTTTCGCATGGACCGTGACCGCATGGTGGAGGTCGGAGTGGGACTCGTCTCCCGCTTCGGCGCCAAGACGTTGAGTCTGACGTCCGTGGCGCGTCATGCCGGCGTCGCCCGGGCCACCGCCTACCGCATGTTCGGCGGACGGAATGCGCTGGTCGCAGCGATCGTCGACCGCGAGGTGTCCCTGCTGCGGGTGAAGCTGCGGGAATGGTCGGCCTCCGCGCCCGACGCGGCGGGGAAGGTGCGCGCGCAGGTCGTGAACGTGCTGCCCTACATCCGCGAGCACGAGGCCCTGCAGTATGTGCTGCGCAAGGAACCCGAGGAAGTCGTGCGGGCGCTGGTCGCGACCAGCGATTCGTCGGGTCCGACCCTCATCCACCAGATCGTCGACCAGACGCTGCCCGATCTCGAACCGCAGATCGGGGACCAGCTCGTCCCGGACCCGCGTGGGGCCGCCGAGTTCCTGGTGCGCACGATCTACTCCCTGATGCTCATCCCGGACAGTTCGCTCACCGACGAGCAGATCGCCGACCTCGTCGTGCGCGCGGTCGTCAAGACGGAGCAGTGAGCTCATGATGACCGGCTCGGACCGGACGGGTGACGAGCCGAAGCCGGACGAGACCGCGATCCCCGTCGTCGAGATGCGGCGGCCGCGCTGGGGCGACCCGGCGCGCGTCACCGAGCTACCCGCTGCTGCGGCCGCGCTGGCCGGCGACGCCACCGAGGACCGGGGCGTCCCACCCGAGTCGGTCACCCCGCGCGAATCGACCCTGCCGGCAGCCGTTCGCGCCGACCTCGAAGCCGTCGTCGGCGCCGCGTACGTGGTCGATTCCGACGACGCGCGCGTCCAGCACACCCGTGGCTACTCGACTCCCGACCTCCTGCGGCTGCGTGCGGGTGACGCCGCCGACGCCCCCGACCTGGTGATCTACCCAGCCGATCACGACGAGGTCGTGCGAATCCTGCAGGTCTGCGCCGCCGCGAAGGTCGCGGTCGTGCCGTTCACCGGCGGGACCTCGGTGGTGGGCGGGCTCGCGCCCGACCGAGCCGGATTCGCCGGAGTCCTCAGCCTCGACCTCCGGCGTCTCGACCGTCTGGTCGAGATCGACGAGGTCTCCCGCATCGCCACCCTGGAGGCGGGTCTGCGCGGGAGTGCCGCCGAAGCACTCCTGAGTGACCGCGGCTGGACGCTCGGACATTTCCCGCAGTCCTACGAGGGAGCCGGGATCGGCGGGTACGCGGCGACCCGGTCGGCGGGCCAGTCGTCGGCGGGGTACGGCCGTTTCGACGAGATGGTGGAGGGGCTCGTCCTCGCCACCCCGCGCGGCACCCTCGAATTCGGCACGGCACCACGGTCCGCGGCCGGACCCGACCTCCGCCAGCTGATCCTCGGCTCCGAGGGCGCCTTCGGCGTCATCACCGGCGTCCGGGTCCGGATCCGTCCCGTCCCGGCCACCCGGCTCTTCGACGGCTGGCGCTTCGACTCCTTCGCCGACGGCGCGACCGCCTTGCGACGACTCGCCCAGGACGGCCCGCTGCCCACCGTGATCCGGCTGTCCGACGAGGTCGAGACCGCGATCAATCTCGCCGATCCCGCGCAGCTCGGCGGTGATTCGACGGGCTGCCTGGTCATCACCGGATACGAGGGCAGCGATCAGGAGGTGCGCCGGCGCCGCGACGCCGCGTCGGAGGTGCTCGTCGACGCCGGCGGTACGGCCCTGGGAAGCGGCCCCGGAGAGTCCTGGCGCACAGGACGTTTCGCCGGGCCCTACCTGCGTGACCCGCTGCTCGACGCCGGAGTGCTGGTCGAGACCCTGGAGACAGTGACCTACTGGTCGAAGCTGCACGAGTTGCGCGCCTCGGTCACCGCCGCGATCACCGACACCCTTACCGCATCGGGCACACCTCCACTCGTGATGTGCCACATCAGCCACGTCTACGCCTCCGGTGCGTCGCTGTACTTCACCGTGGTGGCACCGCTCGGCGCCGATCCGATCGCGGAGTGGGCGTCGGCGAAAACCGCGGCCAACAACGCGATCAGGGCCGCCGGGGCGAGCATCACCCACCATCACGCCGTCGGTCGCGACCATCGCGACGCCTACCACGACGAGATCGGTCCGCTGGCACTCGAGGCGTTGCGGGCGGTCAAGGCGACCGTCGATCCCGACGGCGTCTGTAATCCTGGCATCCTGATCTGATCACCGGGCGCCACTATGCTGGGGCGCATGGCCACCGACGCTGCCGTTTCCGACCGCTCTGCTGGAGATCGAGTTGCCGGTGATCGAGGTGCCGGGAGTGAATCGACGACCAGCATCTATCTGGCCTCGGCAGAAGGGGAGACCGGGAAATCCGTGGTCGCGCTGGGGCTGTTGGCCCTGTTCGCGGCGACCGGCGGCCGAGTCGGCGTCTTCCGCCCGATCACCCGCGCCGACGGAGACAAGCGGGACCCGCTGCTCGATCTCCTGATCGACTACGACTCCGTGGACGTTCCCTACGAGGATTGCCTCGGCGTGACCTATGAGCAGGTCCACGACGACCCGGATGCCGCGATCGGCGAGATCGTCGCCCGCTTCCATGCCCTGGCAACGCGGTGCGACCGCGTGGTGATCGTCGGCTCGGACTACACCGACGTCGGCACCCCGTCGGAGCTGAGCTTCAACGCACGCATCGCCGCGAACCTGTCGGCGCCGATGGTGCTCGCACTGAAAGCCATCGACCGGTCCCCGGCGGAGATCGCCGACCTCGCCGAGGGGTTGCTCGCCGAGGTCGGCGCCGCCCATGCCACACCGATCGCCATGGTCGCGAACCGCTGTGACCCTGATCGGCTCGACGAGATCCGGGCGACGCTGCGCCGCACCGGGGTGCCGAGCCTGTGCCTCCCCGAGGAGCCGATCCTGTTCGCGCCCACCATGGGTGAGTTGAAGGAGTCGCTCGGCGCCACCTTGTACAGCGGCGACGAGGAACTCCTCGACCACGAGGCGCTGCGGGTGATGGTGGGCGGCATGACCGTCGAGCACATTCTGGAGCGCCTCACCGACGGCACGGTCGTCATCACGCCCGCCGATCGCTCCGACGTCCTCCTCGCCCTCGTGAACGCCAATACGGCACAGGGATTCCCGCGGCTGTCGGGCATCATCCTCAACGGTGGGCTCAAACCACATCCGATGATCGAGGCGCTGGTCAGCGGACTCAAGCCGACGCTGCCGATCATCAGCTGCCCGCACGGCACCTACGACACCGCGCGGACCGCCGCCCACACCCGTGGGCGGCTCGGCGCCGGGTCGGCACGCAAGATCGAGGCGGCGTTGGCGCTGATGGAGACCCACGTCGATCCCGAGGTGGTCATGCGCAACCTCAACGTCGATGTCCCGTCGGTCGTGACCCCGCAGATGTTCGAGTACCGGCTCATCTCCCGTGCACGGGCACAGCGCAAGCACATCGTGCTCCCCGAGGGCGATGACGATCGCATCCTGCGGGCGGCGAGTCGGCTCCTCCGCCGCGGGGTCGCCGACCTCACGCTGCTCGGTGACCCGGATGCCGTGCAGGAGCGGGCAATCGAGCTGGGACTCGACCTGGCCGGGGTAACCGTCATCGACCCGGCCACCTCGGAGTACCTGGACGAGTTCGCCCGGATCTACACCGATCTCCGCAAGCACAAGGGCATGGAACTCGACCGCGCGCGGGAGAAGGTGATCGACGTCTCCTACTTCGGCACGATGATGGTGCACACCGGGCGCGCCGACGGGATGGTGTCGGGAGCGGCGCACACGACCGCCCATACCATCCGGCCGGCGTTCGAGATCATCAAGACCAAGCCGGGGGTCTCGACGGTGTCGAGCGTGTTCTTCATGTGCCTGGCCGACAAGGTGCTCGCCTACGGCGACTGCGCGATCGTCCCCGACCCGACCGATGAGCAACTCGCCGACATCGCCATCTCGTCGGCGCAGACCTCCGCCGCCTTCGGCATCGATCCGCGCGTGGCGATGCTGTCCTACTCCACCGGCACGTCCGGATCGGGTGTCGACGTCGAGAAGGTCAAGACCGCAACCGAACTCGTGCGGCAACGCGCGCCGGAGTTACTCGTCGAGGGTCCCATCCAGTACGACGCGGCGGTCGAACCGTCGGTCGCGGAGACCAAGATGCCCGACTCCCCGGTGGCCGGACGGGCGACGGTACTGATCTTCCCGGATCTGAACACCGGCAACAACACGTACAAGGCGGTGCAGCGCAGCGCCGGTGCCGTCGCGATCGGCCCCGTGCTGCAGGGCCTGAACAAGCCGATCAACGACCTCAGCCGTGGCGCGCTCGTGTCCGACATCGTCAACACGGTCGCCATCACCGCGATCCAGGCGCAGCAGGTGGACGCCGAAGAGGCCGGCACCGATGGGGTCGCCACCGAAGAGGCCGGCACCGCAGATGCCGGCACCGAAGAGGTCGCCACCGGAGAGGCGCGTTGAGCGCCGGCACCGCCGGCGCGGTCCTCGTCTTCAACGCCGGCTCGTCGTCGCTGAAATACCAACTCGTCCAGCCCGACACCGGCGTCGTCCTCGCGGACGGGATCGCCGAACGCATCGGCGACGCCGGTTCGTCGATCACGCACGAACAGAACGGCGAGACGGTCACCGAGTCGGTGTCGCTACCCGATCATCTGACGGCGGTCCTGCGTGCCGAACAATTCTTCGCCGACAACGGCACCGACCTGGTGCACGCGGGCCTGGCGGCGGTCGGGCACCGCGTGGTGCACGGCGGCCGGTCGTTCTACGAGCCGACACTCGTCGACTCCTGGGTGATCTCGGAGATCAAGCGCATCTCGCCCCTTGCGCCGCTGCACAATCCGGCCAATGTCGTGGGTATCGAGGCGGCCCGGGCCCTGCTTCCCGACGTGCCGTCGGTCGCGGTGTTCGACACGGCCTTCTTCCACGGGTTGCCGCCCGCGGCCGCGACCTACGCCATCGACCGCGAGGTGGCGGCCGAACACGCCATCCGGCGGTACGGATTCCACGGCACCAGTCATGAGTACGTGTCGGGCCGCGTCGCCGAGTTCCTCGGGAAGGATCTCGCCGATATCGACCAGATCGTGCTGCATCTCGGCAACGGGGCGTCGGCGTCGGCCATCTCGGGTGGACAGCCCGTCGACACCAGCATGGGGATGACCCCGCTGGAGGGTCTCGTGATGGGAACCCGCAGCGGCGACATCGATCCCGGCCTCGTGCTGCACCTCAACCGCGTGGTCCGGCTGTCCGTCGACGAGATCGACACCCTGCTCAACCATCGGTCCGGACTCCGAGGACTGTGCGGCGAGAACGACTTCCGCTCGATCGCCGAGTTGATAGATGCCGGTGACGAAAACGCCCGCCGTGCCTACGACGTCTACATCCACCGGTTGCGGCACTACCTCGGCGCCTACACTTTCGCCCTCGAGAGGCTCGACGCGATCACCTTCACTGCCGGCGTCGGCGAGAACTCGGCACGCGTCCGCGCCGACGCACTCGACGGGTTGCAGCGTTTCGGAATCGTCGTCGACCCGGACCGCAACACGGCCGCCGACCGATCGGCGCGCCGGATCTCCGCCGACGACAGCGTGATCGACGTCCTGGTGGTCCCGACGAACGAAGAGCTCGCGATCGCGCGGCAGTCGGCGGCGCTGGTCGCAGCACTGCCCGCCGGGTAGCTGGTGTGAGCGGACCGGCCCCCGCTCCTCGCGCCTCAGGGAGCGGAGGGGTGGCCGCAGCCATCGACCTCGTCGCCGCACCGCCGGCCGCGTGTCGAGGTCAGAACAGCGTGTTCGGCCGCACGTAGTTCGCCAGATCGACGAGCATGAACCGGTGCTCGCGGTTGTTGCGGGTCTGACGTGCGAGCTGGCGCAGGGATCTCTCGGTGCCGGTGCGGATTCCGTACTCGGTGAAGGGGAAGCCCAGGAGTGTCGAGGGCTCGGTGTCGGCGTTCTCGGCGTCGGGATTGTCGTGAATCCAGCCGAGGGCGGTGCCGAGCACGATCAACAGCATCCGTGACTTGCGTGGTTCGGAGTCCGGGATCTGCTCGAGTCGTCGTGCGGCCTCGACGATCTGCTCCCGGGTGACCTCCGAGGTGGGACGACCGTGCACCAGGGCGATGATCGCGGTCGCCCGGGCGGTGTTGAAATGCCTACTGGTGGCGGGAACTTCGTCGAGGGGACGGATCGCGCCGTCGTAGTCGCCGGCCGCGACGGCGAGGCGGGCCAGGCCGAAGGCGGCGGTGACGATGCTGTGGTCGGTCAGCCACAGATCGTGGTAGTGATGCTGCGCGACGTCGTAGAGCCGGGAGATCCTGTCGGCCGACTTCGACGACCCGTTCTCGTCGGCGAGCCACCGGCCGATCAGTTCGGCGGTTCCGGCCACCGCGAGCTTCGGTGCCACTTCGCCGGGCATCGCCCCCAGTACCTCGTCGAACCGTTCGTAGGCCAGTTCGGGTTCGTCGTTCATCAGCGCGCAGATGCCCATGTACCAGTCCACCCGCCACGAATCGCCGTGGTGCTCACGGACATCGCGGAGCAGCGCGAGAGCGGTGTCGACGTCGTCGAGCTGTAGGTGGGCGCGGGCCTCGGCCAGGTCGATCTCCAGCGAGGGGTGGGCGTTCTTGACCGGACGGCCACCGAACATCGACGCGAACCCTTCTGCGCGTGCGGTGTTGATCGAGTCGAGCGTCTGCCGCGGATCCGACAGGGCCGCCGAGGTCAACAGGCTCGCGGCGGGGTCCAGCGGGTTCACCAGGGGCACGGGGAGCGCGGTGGCGATGTCGACCGGATCGTAGAAGGCGGCCTGGTCGGGGTCGAAGAAGCCGTCGACCGGGGCGAGCATCAGGTCGGTGCCGAACGTCGAGCGCTGCGGGGTGAAGACCGTGGACAGGGAGGGCCGGGGCACACCGGTGTGTACCGCGACCGTCTCGCGGAGCACGTTGAGCACCTGGGTGCTCATCTCCTCCGCGGAGGAGAACCTGTCGGCCGGGTCGGGCGCGGTGGCACGTTGCAGCAGAAGGTAGAACGACGGATTGTCGCGGAAGACGGCGGTCTCGGTGGGGGAGGGGAGTCCGTCGACGTACCGGCCGTTGCGCATCTCCATCGGCACGGTCAGCACCGCGAGAGTGCGTCCGACGCTGTAGATGTCGGTGGCGACCTGCGGTCCCGTCTTGACGATCTCCGGTGCCTGGAAACCCGGTGTGCCGTAAAGGTGTCCGTAGCCGTTGATCGGCGAGACGGCACCCAGGTCGATGAGCTTGACCTCGTCGCTCCCGACCATGATGTTCTCGGGTTTGACGTCGTTGTAGACCAGACCCACCGAATGCAGGTAGCCGACGGCCAGCAACACCTCGAGGATGTAGGCGAGACCCTGTTCGACGGACAGCAGCCCCTTCTCGTGGTCACCCGAGGTGATCTGCTTGAGCGTCTGACCGCCGATGTACTCCATGACGATGTAGCCGAAGCGCTCGCCGTCGTCGGCGACGTGCTCGACGAAGTTGTAGATCTTGACGATGCCGGGATGGTTCACCGACGCCAGGAACTGACGCTCGGCCACCGCGACGCGCTGCGCCTCCGAATCCGACGAGTTCAGAAGGCCTTTGAGAACGACGGGCCGGTCGCTCACGTTGCGATCGATGGCCAGGTAGATCCATCCGAGTCCGCCGTGGGCGATCGCGCCGGCGATCTCGTACTGATCGGCGACCAGCGTCCCCTGGGCGAGACCGGGCACGAACGAGTACCGCGCACCACAGTTGGCGCAGTCTCCGGTGGGTGGACCTTCCCCTTCGCCCTCGAGTCGGCCGACGGGTTTGCCGCAGCGCCAGCAGAATCGCTTGCCCTCGACGATCACCGGATCGTCGATGACCGCGTCCTCGGGTTCGATGTCGGTGATCTTCGGCATCTCGACCAGTCCGCTGCCGAGTCGACGTTCGTGGACCGGGGGGCGTCGGCGCGGGACGAGTCGCCGTCCGAGTGGTCCGGAATCCGGCTCCGTGCTCGGCGTCGCCCGCGTGCGGACCACCCGATCGGTCCGGCCGTCGAATCGGTCCGGTGGCGCGATGCCGACCGTGAAGGCGGGGGTGGCCGCCTGTGTTCCGACTTCGGTGTCGAATACGGCGCCGGGGTCGGGCATGGCGCGGGGCTCCGTGGTGTCGTCGGTCTCGGCCATCAGCGCGTCGAGATCGGCCTTCTGCGTACCGACCTCGACCACCTGATCGGTGGTGCCCTCGTCCGTGGTGTCCCCGTTCGTGGTGCCACCATCGGCGGTGCCCCCGTCGATGATGTGCCCGTCACGGGTGTGCCGGTCGGTGACCGGGTCGTCGTCACCCATCAGGTCGGCGAGGGAGACGCGCTGGGTACCGATCTCCTCCGGGGTGTCGGGAGCGGGCCCGTCCCGGTCGTCGGGACCGTGACGGTCTGTCTGTGATGGTTCGCCGGCGAAGTCCATGCGCGATCAATCCCGATAGTACGGCTGCGGTGCGCCGAATCCACTGTCGAGGATGGTCAGCCACCGGTCGCGGATCTCCTGCCAGCGGCCGGTCGCGCGGGCGCGTTCGAGCACACCGTTGACGAAGCGGATCATGTCGTCCTCGCCCTTGGGGATGCCCACGCCGTAGAACTCCTCCCCGAGGCTCGGACCGACGACCCGGACCCATGGGTCCTGTGCGGCCAGCCCGGCCAGGATGGCGTCGTCGCTGGTCACCGCGTCGACCTGTCCCTGCTGCATCAGCACCAGGCAGTCGGCCCAGGTGGTGGTGCTGACGATCCGGACCCGCGGCTGGATGGACTGCATCCGGCCGATCGAGGTGGTGCCGCGGGCTGCGCAGACCCGCTTGTCGGCGAGCTGGGCCGGTCCGGCGATGTTCGAGTTGCGGAACGACAGGATGCGTTGGGACGCAACGTAATACGGGGCGGAAAAGCTGATGTCGCGCAGCCGGTCGCAGGTGATGCTCATCGTCTTGATGACGACGTCGACGGTCTTGTCGCGCAACGCGTCGATCCGCTGTGCGGAGCTGAGCACCTGGAACTCGACGCGCCGCGGGTCACCGAAGATCGCGCCCGCGATCTCGTGCGCGATGTCCACGTCGAAGCCCTGGATGTCGCCCGAGATGGGATCGCGGAAGCTGAACAGGTTGGAGCCGATGTCGAGTCCGACGATGAGCCGGCCGCGTTCGAAGATCCCGGCCATCGTCGAATTCGGCGGCATGCGGCCGGGCGCGGGCATCTGTGCGGGCGGACGCAGGGTGAGGGTGGCGTTGCACGCCTCCGAACTCGGCGGCGGTTCGATGGGCACGTCGGTCTGGACGCCGGGCAGCACCAGCGGGCCGACGGTCGCGGTCGGGGGCGGTGACTCGGCGGCGGGGAACCGGACACAACCGGTCGCGACAAATGCCACGAGCAGCAGGACGGCCGCCGCCACCGGACGGCGCGGGCGGACGGGTCCGGAGTGGGAGAACCGGCGGCGGGCGAGTCGGCGAGCGATCATCGGTACTCCCGTATTCGGGGGACGAGTCCGCCGACGATCGCGATGGCGGCGAGGACCGAGAGCAGCAGTATCCCGGTCCCGGTGAAGCCGAGTACGCGCTGGGCGGTGTTGATGTCGTCGCGGAACGACGTCCGCGCGGTGGTGATCGCGTCCACGAGGGCGGTGTCGACGGCGGTGTACGCGCGTGCCGAACTGTTCAGCCCGTCCCCGACCGTGAGTTGCCGGGCGCGGTCGAAGTTGCCGGTCTGGATGTACCGCCGGACGCCGGCATCGGTGCGCTTCCACTCCGCCAGCGCCGAGCTCACCTTGTCGAGCTGCTCCGCCGACACCGAACCGGTCTCCTCGGATGTGCGCACGTCGTCGACGATGCCGTCGATCCTGGCAGTCGTCGCGGCGAAGGTCCGTTCCAGTCCGCCCTGGTCGCCGCGGCGGATCAGGGCCAGGGTCTCGGCCGATCTGGCCTGCTGGGTCAGGATGCGGGCGGCCGTGAGTTCGCGAAGCGGGTCGGCGCCGTCGGTTCGGGCGTTGCTGGTCGCAGCGACCGACATCAGGCCCGACGCCAGCAGCCACACCGTCCCCAGGGTGAGCGCGCCGATCGCGGCGACCAGTCCGAGGTTGAAGCGACGGCGGGTCCTGCGCGCCAGGTAGCGGGATGTCAGCACCATCGCCGTGAGCAGCAGCAACAGCGGGACGTAGACCGTCCACGGCGGGCGGGTCAGCGAATGCTGCGGGTCGGCGATCGCCATCGACCGCCGCTCGTAGAGGCGCTGGGCGGCCGGCAGGATCTTGTCCTGCATCAGCGACGACGCCTGGCCCAGGTACGCCGATCCGACGGGATTGCCCAGCCGGTTGTTGGTGCGGGCGGTCTCGATGAGTCCGCTGTAGACCGGGATCGACGTCGAGAGGGTGTCGAGGTCCGACGACAGGGCACGCTCGGTCGCGTCCTGGGCCATCCCGGGCCCCGGCTCGCTGGAGGTGCCGGTCGCGAGGATCAACGACGACGCGGCCGTCGCCAGGGCATCTGAGTAGCGTTGCCGCAGATCAGGAGTTTCCAGACCGCCCGAGATGAATGCCGCGTTCGCGGACGCGTCGGCGATCGACAGGGAGCTGTACAGGACCTGCGCGGCCTCGGCGAGCGGTTCGGTGCGATCGATCAGGCGCTGCAGGGTCTGGGTGCGGTCTTCGAGCACGGTGGAGGCGTACAGACCGGTGGACAGGCAGCCGAGGAACAGGATGACGCAGATGATGATCAGCTTGCCCGGTGTGGTGCCCGAATAGTGCCGGAGCGTCTGGAACGGTGACTGCGCACGTTCGCGGGCGGTCGCGACGAGCTCGCGACGATCGGCGAGGACCTGGCGGATCGGCGGCGACGACTGGGCGGGACGGAACGTGCGACCGCCACGGGTGAGTGCCGTCCGCACGGAGGACGCATCGCCGGTCACCTAGCTGATCCCCTTCTCGAACGCTGGATCGTCTCCGGTGCGGCCGCTCGGTCGCCGGCCCCCGTTCCGGCTCCCGCGACCTGTCTGAAGAAATGACTCAACGGGGTCATCGCTCACCGGGTCGTGCGTGTTTCAGCCTATGCCATCTCCGGTGGGTTCCTCCCTTCAACGCGGTCGCCACTCCGGAGGCCTCGGGGCGGCGGGGTGGAGTTCTTCGCCGCGTGGACCCGCTTGCCGCGGTACGCGGATCGGTGTCACCGCGGTACGCGGATTCGTTTCGCTGCGGTACGCGGATTGGTTTCACTGATCCAACGGATGGATCGCCATCGCCCTGGCAGGTCGGGCATGTCTCACTTACGGTGGAGGAACCCCGGCGATCCCCTCGTCGGGTCTGCAAGGAGGCGTGGTGCGCGGAGACGGCGACGGCTGGGTGATCGATCCCGACGGTTCACGGTATTGGGGTGTTCACGGCGCAGCAGGTCTGCTGCTCCGGGCGCCGTTGGCCGACGGCGTGACGGGCGTTCTGCTCCAGCATCGCGCCGCGTGGTCGCATCAGGGTGGTACCTGGGCGCTGCCCGGCGGCGCCCGGGACTCGCACGAGGGCGCCATCGATACCGCGATTCGGGAAGCCGAGGAAGAAGCCGGCATCAACGGCGAGGACCTTCGGGTCGTCGCCGCCGTCATCACCCACGAATCACCCGGCGGCTGGACCTACACGACGGTCATCGCCGAGACAGACGAGCCGGTGCGCACGATCGCCAACTTCGAGTCGACGGAACTGCGCTGGGTGGAGGAGAAGCACGTCGATCAGCTCCCGCTGCACCCGGCGTTCGGTCTGGCCTGGCCCACGCTGCGCGAACGGATCGCGGCGCTCGACCCGCAGGGATAGCGGTTCGGCCCGTCGAACTTCACACCGTCGGACCTCACGACGCCGAACTTCACAGGTCGGGCTTCACGCCGCCGCGGGTCCGAGCAGCCGGTTCGCGCCGGAGATCAGTGCCGCGATGTTCGCCTCGTCCCCGGTGCTGCCCTCGCCGAAGGCCCACACCTGCCTGCCGTTGTTCTCACACAGCAGGAAGGTGGCGATCGAACCGTCGAGTTCGCGCTGGTGCAGCCGCAGTATCTGAACCGGCGCGCCGAGGTCGTAGAGGATCGAGGTCATCGCGCCGAGCGGTCCGGCGGCGACGGCGCTGCACGACATGATGCGATCGGCGATCGCGATGGTCGCGCGGCATTCGACGAGGTCCTGACGGGTCGGTGCGACCGACCACGATCCGAGCCGGATGGTGCCGCCGCTCGCATATTCGTCGGTGAATCGTTGCCAGCTCATCCCGATGACCTCCTCGCGCATACCCGCGGGCAGCGGACGGCCGAAGTGTTCGGTGATGGGGTCGGCCGACGGCGCGGTCGCGTGTCCGTGTCGTGAGAAGGATGGGTGAGGCAGATGAAGAGGATGCATCTCGAAAGCCGATTTCGGTCGAAGAAGAGATGACCGACAAGAGCGCGCAACCGACCCGCAGCGGGGGGTCGGTCAGAATCAGACCCCGCTGCGGCGGGTTACGAGCGCGCGCTTGATCCACATCATGATCGGTCCAGAATAGCCCTCGGTGGCGAGGGCGGCAAACGGGTTTCGCGCCTGAGATCTGCCCCGGAGATCCGCCCCTCAAATCGACCCCTGGAACACGCCCTCCAGAGCGTGACCGGTGACGATATGCACGTGGCGCCGCCCCGGAGGGCGCTTTACCGGGGCGGTTTCTCGGGGCGGTTTTCCGGACCCGGGTGCTACAGCCGTGCGAGGAGCTCCGCGGCCGCCGCGGCAGGGTCGGCGGCGGCCGTGATCGCCCGGACCACGACGATGCGGCGCGCTCCGGCCGCGGTCACCTCCGGCACCCGCGGGGCATCGATGCCGCCGATGGCGAACCACGGCTTGTGCGGAGTCCCGGGTTCCGACATCGCAACGGCGGTCGTCGACACCAGATCGAGGCCGGCGGCGGTCCGACCCGGTTTGGTGGGGGTGGTCCAGCACGGGCCGACGCAGAAGTAGTCCACGTCGGGGTCGGCGGCCGCTGCTGCGGCCTGCCCGGGGTCGTGGGTGGATGCACCGATGATCGTGTCGGGGCCGACGATCCGGCGCGCGACCCGTGGCGGCAGGTCACCCTGTCCGACATGGAGGACGTCGGCGCCCGACAGTGCGGCGATGTCCGCGCGGTCGTTGACCGCGAGCAATGCGCCGTGGGCGTCGACGACGTCCCGCATCGCGGTGAGGATCTCGAGCTCCTCGCGGGCTTCGAGAGTGCCGAACTTCTTCTCCCCGGGTGACCCCTTGTCGCGAAGCTGCACGATGTCGACGCCGCCGGCGAGGGCGGCGTTCACGACCTCGAGCAGGTCGCCGCGTTCACGCCGCGCGTCGGTGCACAGGTAGAGCCGGGCGGAGTCCAGGCGGCGGCGCAGTTCGCGAGCACGCGATTCGGGGGCAGTCGTCACGGCGACCAGGCTAGCCGCGTCGGTGCGGGCCGGGCGTAGGGTGGACCGCGAGAACACACGGGAGCCCGGACCGGCCGGGCTGAGAGTGCGGACCCTCCGCTGACCGTCGAACCTGATCCGGGTCATTCCGGCGAAGGAAGGTGATCTGGCGTGAGCCATGTTGTCGAGGAACAACCCCACCCGGAGCAGCCCGACCGTGCGCTGACCGTCGTCGGCGGTGGCGTGATCGGTCTGACCTGTGCGCTCGCTGCCGCCGATGCGGGCTGGCAGGTCCGCGTCGTCGACGCCGGGCACGAGGAGCGGGCGTCGTGGGTGGCGGGCGGCATGCTCGGTTCGCTCGGCGAGGGGCATCCGGGTGAAGAAGCGGCGCTCGCGATGTCGGTGCAGTCGGTGCGGCGCTGGCCGACGCTGGTGAAGCGGCTCGGCGACCCCACGATCGTCACGGCCACCGATTCCCTGTTCGTCGCCGCGTCCGCCGCCGACGCCGAGTACCTGCAGCATCTCGCGGACTTCGTCTGGGCCGAACAACCGCGGACCGACGCCACGCTCAGCACGGTCACGGGTCGCGAGATCCGTTCGCTGGAGCCGTCGTTGAGTTCGCGGCTCGTCAGTGGCTACCGGGCGGTCGGCGAGTGGTCGATCGACAACCGTCGTCTGCTGGCGACCCTGCGCAGCGTAGGGGCCGCCGCGGGGGTGCGATTCACCGAGGCGCGGGTGGGCAGCCTGGCCGACGTCCACGAACATGCCGGCCCGCGGGACCAGATCCTTCTCGCCGCCGGACTCGGCACGGCGGAACTGCTTCCCGACGTGCCGCTCCACGCGGCGAAAGGGGAGATCCTGAGACTGCGCCGGACGCGGTGGTCGGTGCCGCCGCCCGGGCACGTGGTCCGTGCCCGGCTCCACGGCCGAGCGGTGTACCTGGTGCCACGCGAGGACGGGATCGTGGTCGGCGCAACGCAATACGAGGCCGGCGGCTTCGGGGACCGCACCCCGCAGGCGGGTGGTGTCGCCGATCTGCTCGCCGACGCCATCGAGGTGATGCCGGGTCTGCGCACCTACGAGCTGGTGGAGGCGGGTGCCGGACTGAGGCCGTGCACCGCCGACGGGTTACCGATCGTGAAGCGGGTCGACGACCGCACGGTGGTCGCGACCGGACACGGGCGCAACGGCATCGTCCTCGCGCCGGGCACCGCGGACAACGTGCTGGGAATTCTGGAAGGAGCATGACCGTGACCATCACCGTGAACGGAGAGAACCTCGACGTCGGCGACGACGTGTCGGTGGGGGACGTCGTCGCCCGCCTCGGCCTACCGGACCGGGGGATCGCGGTGGCCGTCGACGGTGCGGTCGTCCCGCGCGGACAGTGGTCGCAGCACACGATGACCACGGGCGCGGTCGTCGAGATCGTGACAGCGGTGCAGGGTGGCTGAGTCCGAGGTCGTCGACGTCGCCGGCGGTTCCGACGCCGACCCGCTCCGGATCGGCGGCCGCGAGTTCTCTTCTCGTCTGATCACCGGAACCGGTGGCGCGACAAACCTCGCGAGCCTGGAGCGGGCCCTCGTGGCGTCGGGAACCGAACTCACGACCGTGGCGGTACGTCGCGTCGACGCCGCGTCCGGGACCGGTGTCTTCGACCTGCTGCGCCGTCTCGGCATCGCGGTCCTGCCCAACACCGCCGGCTGCCACACCACCGCCGAGGCGGTGCTCACCGCGCAGCTGGCCCGGGAGGCGTTCGAGACGAACTGGGTGAAACTCGAGGTGGTGGCCGACGAGCGCACCCTGATGCCGGATGCCGTCGAACTCGTGGACGCCGCGGCCTCGTTGGTGGCCGACGGCTTCGTGGTGCTCGCCTACACCAACGACGACCCGGTTCTCGCCGCGCGACTCGCCGACCTCGGTGTCGCCGCGGTGATGCCGCTCGGTTCGCCGATCGGCACCGGACTGGGAATCCTCAACCCGCACAACATCGAGATGATCGTCGACCACTGTGCGACCGCCTCCGACGACCCGCTCCCGGTCATCCTCGACGCGGGTATCGGTACCGCCAGCGATGCGGCCCTCGCCATGGAATTCGGTTGTGACGGGGTGCTTCTCGCGACCGCGGTCACACGTGCGGAGAATCCCGAGCGGATGGCCTCGGCGATGCGGCATGCGGTGATCGCGGGCCGCCTCGCGGCGCGGGCAGGGCGGATTCCCAAGAGGTTCTGGGCGCAGGCGTCGTCACCGATGCCCGATCACGCGTGACCCGAATCGAGTTCTCGGCGAGAGGAGCCATCCCGCTCGAAGGGCGGGCGGCTATGGTCGTGTCGTGTTGCGGGTAACGAATCTGACCAAGGACTTCGGGAGTCAGCGCGCGGTCGACGATCTCACGTTCGAGGTGAACCCGGGACGGGTCACCGGCTTTCTGGGGCCCAACGGCGCGGGTAAGTCGACGACGATGCGCATGATGCTGGGTCTCGACCGCCCCACTTCGGGGACCGCGACCATCAACGGCGTGCAGTACCGCGACCTCGACCATCCGCTCCGTCAGGTCGGTGCGTTGCTCGACGCACACTGGGTTCACCCCAACCGCACCGCGCGGTCACATCTGCGGTGGCTCGCGGCGAGCAACCGGATTCCGGTGTCCCGGGTGGACGAGGTGCTCGAGACGGTCGGACTGACGTCGGTGGCCCGCAAACGGGCCGGCGGATTCTCACTCGGCATGTCGCAGCGGCTCGGACTGGCCGGTGCGCTCCTGGGCGACCCGCACACCCTGCTGTTCGACGAACCGGTCAACGGGCTCGATCCCGAGGGCATCGTCTGGATACGCGGGTTCATGCGGCAGTTGGCCGCTGAAGGACGCACCGTACTCGTCTCCAGCCACCTGCTGACCGAGATGTCGCTCACCGCAGACCATCTCGTGGTCATCGGGCGTGGACGACTGATCGCCGACTGTTCGGTCGGCGAGTTCACCGGAAGGGCACGGCAGTCGGTGCGGGTGCGCGGACCCGAACTCGAGAGGTTGCACACCGCCTTGGTGGAGGCCGGACGCGCGCCGGCACCGGGTGCGCCCGACGCCCAGGGGCGGCCGGTGATGCGGGTGCCCGACACGACGACCGACCGGGTCGGTGACATCGCGGCGGCGACCGGTGTGACGCTGCACGAACTCGCCGCCGAGTCGGCCTCGCTGGAGGAGGTGTTCATGTCGATGACCGCACACGCCGTCGACTATCACGGGGGCGACGGTTTCCGGCCCGTCGAATCCGGTTCTCCCACTCCGGAAGGGGGTCGGCGATGATCGGCCCGGCGCTTGCGGCGATCGACGCCGAACGCATCAAACTGACGAGCACCCGGTCCCCGTACTGGTGCCTGGCGATGGTGGTCGTGTTCGGCATCGGCGTTGCGGCGCTGCTCGGTTGGCTGCTGTCCGGTGGTTATGCCGACCCCGCGTCGGTCGACACCCGGACCATCGACTATCTGGTCGGCGTGAACCAGTTCGGCGTGGCGATCTTCGCGATCATGGCCGTCCTCGGTGTCACCACCGAATACCGATTCGGCACCATCCGAACGACTTTCGCCGCGACCCCCCGACGGCCGCTGGTGATTCTCGCGAAGACCGTGGTGTTCGGCGGTCTCACTTTCGTGGTGGCAGCGGTCGTGGGTCTCCTCGGGGTGGTCCTGGGGCAGGCGCTCACCGGCAACGGCATCGCGCTCGGTGGGCCGGACACCGTACGACAGCTCTGGGGCACGCCGGTGTTCGCGATGCTGTGTGCGCTGATCGGGCTCGCGGTGGGTGCGCTGGTCCGGCATTCCGCCGGCGCGGTGGCCATCGTGTTGGGCTGGATGTTCGCGTTCGAACGCATCCTCTCGGTGCTCCCGCGCATCGGTGAGAACATCACGCCGTTCCTGCCCTTCCTCAACGGGTGGAACTTCCTGTCCGGTGGGAACGACACCTTTCACTGGAATGCCCTTGGCTCGCTGGTGTACTTCGCCACGTTCACCGCGATCCTCTTGTCGATCGCGATCATCGTGACCAATGCCCGGGATGCGTGATTCGCGGACTTGACGGCCCCACCGTCCGCCACAAGCGCGGCGGGAACATGGCATTGCGCGTCCTGCTGACATGTCCATGACGATTCGTCAGAGCACGCGGAGCTCCGGTGCGGACTAAAATCCCCTGTCATGTCCACCACGTGGCCGCTGGTCGAGCGCGAGCGCGAGTTCCGCACGATCCTCGCTGCGCTCAGTGGGAAGACGAGCGGATGCGGAGTCGTGCTCACCGGCGATTCGGGGGTGGGCAAGACCACCCTCGCCCGGCATGCCACCGCCGAACTGCCGACCGGCGTGCGGTGGGTGGCCGGGACGGAGTCGGCGCGATCGATTCCGCTGGGGGTCTTCGCCCATCTCGTCGGACCCGCGACGTCGAGCGATCCGGTCAGCTATCTGGCGGCAGCCCGGGAGTCACTGCTCGCCGACGGTGACGTCGTCATCGGCGTCGACGATGCGCACCTGCTCGACGAGTTGTCCGCGACCCTGCTGCACCAGCTCGCGATCGATCGGGCGGTGCACATCGTGGCGACCGTCCGTAGCGGTGAAGCGGTGCCCGATGCCGTGACGTCGCTGTGGAAGGACAACCACCTCACCCGTATCACGTTGTCGCCGTTCACCAAAGAGCAGAGTGTCGAGCTGATCGAATCGGTCCTCGGCGGGCAGCTGGAGGAACATTCGGCCACCCAGATGTGGGAGGCGTCCGGTGGGAACGCACTGTTCCTGAGGCATCTCGTGGACGGTGCCCGGGAGGCGAACACGCTGCGACAGGTCAACGGGGTCTGGCAGTTGCGCGGGCGCGCCGCGATCACCTCCGAACTCGCATCGTTGCTCGAGGGACGCATCGAACAACTGGACGCCTCGGTTCTCAACGCGCTCAAGTACCTGAGCCTGTGCGAACCGCTCGACATCGACGTGCTGGCCGAACTCGCCGGCGAGGAGGCGGTCGAGGAGGCCGAGATCGCCGGACTCGTCCGCATCACGCGGGACGGTCGCCGACTGGATGTGGCCTTCCTCCATCCGTTGTTCGGTGAGGTGATCCGCCGCCGGCTCGGCCTGGTGTCGTCACGGCGTCTGCGCGGCAACCTCGTCGCGGCGCTGAGGTCGCGTCCCACCAACACCCCTGCCGAGCGGATCAGGCTCGCCGACCTCGCCATCGAGAGCGACGTCGACATCGACCTGTCGCTCGTCCGGACCGCGGCGAGTGATGCCCTGAAACTCGCGCAGACCTCGCTCGGCGAACGGTTCGCGCGGGCGGCCCTGGACGAGGGCGCCGGGGTCGACGTCGCCGAACTGCTTGCCCGCGCCCGGATGTGGCAGGGCCATCCCGACGAGGCCGAGGAGATCCTCTCGGGGTTCTCGCCGGGCGATCTCGACGAGGGAGAACTCCTGCTGTGGGGGAACCTGAGAATCGGCAACGCCTTCTGGGCGCTGGGCGACGCCGACCGCGCCGACGAGATCCTGCAGATGCTGCGCACGCGGGACATGCGGCCGGCGCTCGTCCCGATCGTCACCGGTATCGCCTCGGCATGCGCGCTGTTCGAGAACCGCATCGGTGAGGCGATCTCGCTCTCGGACAGCGTCTTCGCCGAGAAGCGGAAGCTGCCCTGGGCGATCGAATGGGCGGTGTTCGGCGGCAGTCTCGCCAGGGCGGTCGCGGGCTGCGGGAACGAGGTCGAGGCCCTCGCCGCGCACTCCCGGGAGGTGGAGGTCGATGGTCTGCTCCGATTCCCGACCGGCTTCGGCGAGATCCTCGCCCTCACGCTGACCGGTCGGCTCGACGACGCGGATGCGGCGGCCGGGCGGTTCATGACGGCCGCACAGACCGCGCAGTACCTGGGCTGGGCGATGTCGGAGATTCTCGTTGCCGCCGTGGAGCTCTCGCGCGGTGCATGTGTCTCCGTGACCCGGCGGATGGAGCAGACCCTCGCGATCCTGGACAGCGGGAAGTTCTCCGAGTCGTGGAACTTCCCGGCTCACATCTTCCTGATCCAGGCGCTGAGTGCGCTCGGTCAGGCCGACCGTGCCGCCGAGGTCCTGGAGAAGGCCCGGGCGCGGTACGGCAAGCACGTCGCGATCTTCGGTCCGATGCTCGACATCGCCGAGGCCTGGCAGTCGGCGGCCGCCGGAACCATCTCACGAGCCGTCGCGCTGGTTCACCGGACAGCGGAAGAAGCAAGGGAGTCGGGACAATTCGCCGTCGAGGCGGAGGCACTGCACTCTGCGGCCCGGTTCGGCGATGCCGGCGTCGCCGAGCGTCTCACCGAACTCGCGGGACTGGTCGACGGTCCGCTGGCGCCGCTCTACGCCCGGCACGCAACCGCTCTCGCCGCCGGCGACGCGGTCGAACTCGACTTGTGCTCAGCCGATCTGGAGGCACTGGGCGTGCGGCTGTCGGCAGCCGACGCGGCCGCGCAGGCGAGTGTTCTGCACGACGCGGCGGGCGCACGGTCGGCGACCGTGGCCTCGGCGGCGTCGGCCAATCGACTCGCGTCGGAGTGCGGCGGACTGCGCACGCCCGCACTGATCGCCGCGGCACAACCGCTCCCGTTGACCGCGCGTGAACGCGAGATCGCGAATCTCGTTGCGGCAGGACTGTCCAACAAGGAGATCGCGCAACGGCTCACGGTCTCGGTACGCACCGTCGAGGGCCACCTCTACCGTGCGTCCACCAAACTGGACGTCACCGATCGTGAGGGCATCGCCAGGTTGTTGCTCAAGGCCGGTGATCGCGATCCAGACATGCGATCACCTCATCGTCGTCGACCTGACTGAAGTCCTCGTAGGAGAGTCCGACCGCCTCGAACGGTTCGGGCATGGTCAGCACGACGACCTCGTCGACCCCGCGGTCGATGAGCCGGCCGACCGAATCCGACGGTGCCGTGGGCACGGCCACGATCAGCCGCGACGCGCCGGCCGCGTCCAGCGCGTCGATGGCCACCGCCATCGTGGAGCCGGTGGCGAGGCCGTCGTCGACCAGCACCACGACCCGATCTTCGACCTCGACCGGCGGCCGGCCGCTGCGGTAGAGCGCTTCGCGGTCGTGCAGGATGCGGCGTTCCCGGTCGGCGGCCGCGTCGAACTGGGCGCTCGACACCCCGAGTCGCCGGGGCATGTCGTCGTTGACCACCAGATGGCCGGCGGTGAGGGCCCCCATCGCGAACTCCGCATGCCCCGGTGCCCCGATCTTGCGTACCACCAGGGCGTCGAGATCGCCGTCGACCGCATCGGCGACCTCGCGTGCCACCGGCACACCGCCGCGGGCCAGTCCGATCACCACCGGCCTCGCCGTGCGGGTGTCGGGGCGTGCCCGCAGTACCTCGGCGACCCGCTCACCCAGGGCTCGTCCCGCCGCCACCCGGTCGGAGAAGACTCGCTCAGACATGTCACGTCCTCAGATTCGTACGGCCGGGCCGACCTCGAGCGCGAAGCTCGGCAGGTCGACCAGTCCGATGGTGGCCTCGTAGGTGCGGTCGTAGCCGGTGGCGCTGATGCGCCAGCCGTCCTCGGTCCGGCGGTAGGTGTCGTCGTAGAAGGCGGCGCCGATCAGCATGAACGAGAAGTCCACGACGATCACCCGGTCTTGCAGATACCAGCGGCCGCGGGCGGTGTCGCCGGAGATCTCGATCTCCGGGTGGGCCACGCGGTGCTCGGTGATGACCGACGGCCCGACGTTGGCCTCCATGTATCCGACGAGTTCGTCCCGGGTGCCGAAGGACAGCGTCGCGCCGTAGTTGCCGGTCACGTCCGCGGTGAGCGTCGAGGCGAACGTGGTCCAGTCCTTGGTGTCGAGTGCCCGCAGGTACCGGTACTTGAGGCTCTCGATCTCGCGCACATCCTCGGCGTGGCCACTCATCTGCGCCTCGTTCCGGGCAGGACCCCGGCGCCGATCACGGCCTTGACGATCGGACGGGTCCGCTCGAGCAACTCGGCGGTCCCGGCCCACCGGGATTCACCCGCGGCGTCGGTGGTCGCCTCGATGTCGTCGTACACCGCGGCGCCCTGTGCCGTGAGGCGATGACCGTCGTCGACGCGTTCGGCGAGGCCTGCTTCGACGAGCCGGTCGACGCTGTCCTCCCAGTCCTGTTCGGAGTAGCCGCGGGTGAGCAGCACGACGCGTTTGCCCATGACCCGGCGTTTCACCTCCGGATCGGGCAGCTGGGCCTCATGGAAGACGGCCGCGTCGAATCCGTTGAGTCCGTGGAGGACGAGGGCCGCGATGTGGTTGTCGCCTCGCCATTCCCGCAGGATCGCGGTCGCCTGCCACAGCCGCAGGCGCGGCGTGTCCGGGATCGGTGCCGAAGCCCACGCGGCCGTCAGGGGACGACCGCCGAGCGGCAGGCCGACGGCGAGTTCGGTGTACTCGGAGGCGAGTTCGTCGAGCAGGGCGTCGTCGGCGGAATCACCCAGGATCTCTCGCAGGGAATCGTCGAGCATCGCGTGGCGACGTTCGTGGACGCGGTCGAGACCGGCGTCGATCGCGGCGTTCCACGACTTGGCGATCAGTTCGGGGTTGAAGTTGTAGAAGGCGGCGGAGACAACCGGGGCGGCGCAGGGACCGAGTGGAGCTCCGCGGGCGCCGACGTAGAACGCGTGGCCGTCGAGACCGGTGTCCTCTTGTGCCCGGCCGAGTCCCGGGTTGAAGTAGGCGAGGACGTGGAAGGGTTCGAGGGTCTCGTAGGCGAGGCGGGCGAGCGACTCCGTCGCGGTGGGCGTCATCACCCCACCATCTCCACCGGTGGAACGGGTGTCAACCATCTGGTGGGGAGATACGTCCCGATCAGTTGCGCTGCGAGTCCCGTCTGCCGGCGGACCGGTGGTCGGACCCGGGGTCACCCGGGTGCGGCTCGACGGCCTCGGCGAGCGGGCCGGGCTCGAACGGTTCCCGGCGAAAGTCCTCTTCGAAGGCCTCTGCTTCGAACTCATCGGCATCGAAGTCGTCGGGAAGCCCGTCGGTTTCGTCCTCCGGCTCCTCGCGGCCGCGGCGCCAGCCGCCCTTCATCGGCGGGGCCTCGCCGAGGTGATCGGGGTCGACCGAGCCGTACCAGGCGACCAGCACGGCGCCGATGACCGCGCCGACGAAGCCGACGATGGCCAGCCAGCCGAGTCCCGGCTTGGCGGTGTCCTCGAGGAACACGACGCCTACGAGGCTCGGGCCGGCGGTCTCGCCGACCACCAGCACTGCGGTCACACCGTTGACCGCACCCAGTTGCAGGGCCACGGTCTGGACGTAGAAGCCGACCGCGCCCGCCGTGGCGATCGTCCATGCCGCCGGGTCGGTCAGGAGGGCGACGGGATCGAACGGTTCGACGCCGCCGAGGATGCGCACGGCGATGGCGATGATGCCGAACAGCAGACCGGCCGCGGCACCGCCGGCGATGGCGGCCGCGGCCGAACCGAGGTTGTAGACGCCGACGAGGGCGAACGCACACAGCGCGAGGGTCACGAGGAACAGGCCCCAGTGGAAGCCGATCTCTTCACCGCCGCCGGTGTGGTGCGACGACGAGACACCGAGAAGGCACAGCGACATCACGACGAGCCAGATGGCGACCCATTCGCGCGTGTGCAGCGCGATGTTGAGGATGATCGTCCCGAGGAGTGCCGTGACGACGAGGTTCGCGGACACGATGGTCTGCGACAGGAACAGCGGGAGGAACCGCGCGGCGAGCGATCCACCGGCGAAACCGATGACGACCATCGTGGTGCCGAGGATGAAGGCGGGATCGACGAAGGTGGACATCGTCGAGGAGATGGTGGGGGCACCGGTCCCGGTGGTGATGCCCTTGCCCTCCTCGGCGGCCGTCGCGGCGACCCGGCGCGCGCCGAGCGCACGGAGAACCGTCGACATCCCGTAGGCGACGGCGGCAAGGCATGCGGCGATGACACCGACCACGAACAGTTGCATGCCACCTCCAACCCGGTCCGGACGCCCGGTCTCGCCGAACATCCGGTCCGTCGTCCAACCCGATCGCGTGCCACTACGCGTCCGACCGGCCCGAAGAGACCGGTCGAGCGCAAACTAACAGGTCGAACCGACAGATCGGTACCGAATATTCCCGCGGTGTCCGAATTCCGTTCAACAGGCACGGGAACCGAGGCGTCGCGCCCGGGCACCCGGTACCCCCTACACTCTGTCGAGTGGACAGCGCCGGACGAGCTCATGTACTGATCACTTTCGGTCGGTCGTTCCTCTCCCTGGAACTCGCACGGCTCATGGCCGCGGGTGGCCACCGGGTGACGACCGTCGATTCGGTGGCCGTCGCGATCAGCAGATTCTCCAACGGGGTGAGCGACTTTCACCGTGTTCCGCCGCCGAAGTTCGAACCGCTCGCGTACTGTCGTGCGCTCGCGCGGATCGTCGAGGAGAACGACGTCGACATGGTGATCCCGGTCCACGAGGAGACCGACATCATCGCGATGCTCGCGGACTTGTTTCCGCCGCGATGCCGGCTCTTCCTCTCCGATTTCGACATCGAGAACCGGCTGCACCACAAGTACGAATTCCAGGAACTGCTCGTCGAACTCGGAACCCCGACGCGCAAGTTCGCGCGGGTCGCCGGACCAGAGGACGCCGGATCGCTCGATTTCGACAAGCCCTTCGCGCTCAAGCGGTCTTACTCGCGCGGTTCGCAGAAGGTGCACAAGGTGCAGCCCGGGGATCCGCTGACCTGGCTCGAGCACGACGAGCAGAACCCGTGGGTCGCGCAGGAGTGGATCTCGGGCGACAAGTACTGCACCTACTCGGTGTGCCACGAGGGCCGGATCTACGCGCACGCCACCTATCCGGTCGACTACGCCATCGACGGCAGTTCATGTCTGAACTTCCGGTCCGTCGACCATCCGCGCATCCAGGCGTGGGTCGCCGACATCGTCGAGCGAGTCGACTTCACCGGGCAGATCGGCTTCGACTTCATCGAGGACGGCCCTGACAAGGACCTGTTCTGCATCGAGTGCAATCCGCGCGCGACGAGTGGGATCATGATGTTCTCCCCGGGCGACGGCGTGGACCGCGCCTTCCTCGGCACCTCCGATCCCGACACCGAGATCATCACCCCCGCAACGGATGTCGACCGGATGATCGGACTCGGGATGATGCTCTACGGCTGGCGTGCCCCCTCCCGAAACGGCAGGTCCCTCCGCCAGTTCATCCGCGACTTCCGCGGGGCATCGGATGTGATCACCCGGCCCGGCGACCAGATGCCGGCGGTGATGCTCCCGTTCGCATACGCGGGCATCCTGCGCAGCTGTGCGAAGTACCGGGTCGGACTCGCCGAGGGGTTCATGCACGACCACGAGTGGGACGGTCTGCGCATCAGCCTCTGAGCCCGGTCCTCCTCGAATGTCCCCAAGATGTGGGACGCGATCGGGCACGCCGCGGCGTAGACTCAGGACCCAGCACCACCTGCGGCGATGGGTCACGTGAGCAGGTCTCGGTGCGGGGGAAATGTGCTCGAGGGGGCTCAATCATGAACAAGTCAACGATCACCCGTCGTCTGACCGTCGGTGCCGCAACGGTGGCCGCGGTGTGCACACTCGGACTCGCCGGAGTGCCGGCGGCGTCGGCTGCGCCCGCCCAGTCGCCACCGATCCAGCCGCAACAGGCCGTCGGTTCGCTGGCGATCTGCCTGGACATTCCGCTCGGCTCCTTGTCGTTCAGCGTCTGCATCTGACACACGACGATCCCGTCCCCGGGCTGTTCGGTGCCCGGGGCGTGGCAATTCCGTGCCGCTGACGCGTGGAAGCCCTGCTCGGGCAGTGCTTCCGCACGTACGATTCACCGATGACGTCGACGACGCCCGAGGTCGAAACAGGCACGGCACCGGCACGCGCGCGTGCGATTCTCATCGCGCTGATCCTCGTCGCGGGCGTGGCCAACATCAATCTCGCGGTCGCCAACGTCGCTCTGCCCGACATCGGCAAGGATCTCGACGCCAGTTCGACGCAACTGAACCTGATAGCCGTCGGGTACTCGCTGGGCCTCGCCGCATCGGTGTTGTACTTCGGTGCGCTGGGAGATCGCCACGGCCGCAAACGAATGCTCGTCTTCGGCATGGCACTGTCGATCCCGGCGTCGCTCGTGGCCGGGCTCGCGCCCACCATCGAGGTCCTCTTCGGTGCCCGCCTGGTCGGCGGTATCGCTGCGGGCCTGGCCTTCCCGACGACCCTCGCGGTGATCACCGCCCTGTGGTCGGGACCCAGGCGCACCAGGGCGATCGCCGCCTGGTCGGCATTCGGCGGGGCGATCTCGGCACTCGGCCCGTTGATGTCGGGTGCGCTGCTCGAGGTGTTCAGCTGGCACGCGGTGTTCCTGGTGACCCTGCCGCTGGCCGTTCTCGCGTTGGCGGCGGCGTGGCGGCTGGTGCCCACCGACACCGGTGACGAGGCGGCGGTCGTCGACAACCTCGGCGGTGTCGTCTCGATCGTGATGGTCGGCGCGCTGGTCCTCGCGATCAACTTCGCGCCCAACGGAGATCAGCGGCTCCAGGTCTACATCCTCGCTGTGATCGCGGTCGTCGCCGGTGCCGGATTCGTGTGGCGGCAACTGCGCGTGCGTGTTCCGCTCTTCGACCTCCGGATCGCGGCCCGACGCACCTTCTGGGTCGCCGCGGTCGGCGGGCTCATCGTCTTCGGCACGCTGATGGGCGCGATGTTCATCGGGCAGCAGTACATGCAGAACGTGCTCGACTACTCGACCCTCGCCGCCGGCGCGACGATCCTGCCCGCCGCAGGTGCGATGGTCATCGTCGCGCCGCAGTCGGCCAAACTCGTGCAGAGCATGGGATCGCGGTTCACCCTGCTGTCCGGTTACGCCTTCATCGTGGCCGGGCTCGTGTTCGCGATGCTGACCTGGGACTCCCACGCCCACTTCTGGCACGTCGGCCTGGTCTACGTCCTCGTGGGTGTCGGTGTGGGACTGGCCGGGACCCCGGCCTCGCAATCTCTCACCGGATCGGTTCCCGTCCAGCGGGCGGGTATGGCGTCGAGCATGTCGGATCTGCAGCGCGACCTCGGCGGGGCCATCCTGCAGTCGACACTCGGTGCCATCCTGACCGCCGGCTACGCGAACCAGCTGCGGGAGACCATCGCGGCGTCGCCGCAGGCCGACCAGATCACCGAGCAGACCGAAATCGCACTCACCAAGTCCTTCTCCAGCGCCGAGGTGCTTGCCGAACGCTATCCGCAGTACGCCGACCAGATCATCGGCGCCGCCCGGGACGCCTTCGTGCACGGAGACAACCGCGCCTACGGCGCCGCCGCGGCCATCGTGCTGGCGGGCGCCACGATCGTGTTCTTCTTCTACCCGAAGCACGACGGCGAGCGCGCGGCGATGGCGGAGTATGCGAAGCAGCGAAGTCTGTAGGCCGTCATCCGGAAAGTCTTCGGAAAGTGGCAACGCCCGTGTTCTCATTACTCCATGGAATCGATCCCGTCTGATCTGGTGAATGCCGACCTCGCGGTGCAGCGCTATGGCGAGGCCGGGCGGGTCTAGCTCGACCAGATGTGGCTCGCCGATCCCCTCGCCGAGGCGGTCGCGGCCGACTCGCACCCGGGCGGGTCGACGACCTCCGTGCTGCGGAACGCACTCGCCCACGGGATCTCCTCGCTCGACGAGTCCACCGATTCCATGCGCGCGCTGTTCGCCTTCCTCGACGACGAGCCGGCCTGGGCCGACCACGATCGGATGGCCCGGGCCGCGGATGCGCTCATCGTCAACACCGCACCGCTCGGCATCGTGCTGGGTGCGGCATCACTGGTACGCGGAGCGGGGAACACCATCGCCGCCAAGCCGCTCGCGATCACCGGGCGCTACGTGTCGCAGCCGGCGATGCGGTCGGTGGAGGTCGGGGAGTGGCTCAGCCAGGTCATCACGCCGGGCGGGATGCGCCGCGACGGAGACGGTTTCGCGTACACCGTGCGGGTCCGAATGATCCACGCGCATGTGCGGCAGATGCTGTGGAAGCGGGGCGACTGGGACGAAAAGGCCTGGGGTGTACCGATTCCACAGCCGTACATGGCCTTCACGATCGCCGAGTTCGGGCATATCGCGATCGACGCCATGCACACCCTCGGGGTCCGGTTCACCGATCGGGAACTCGAGGACATCTACCATCTCTGGCGTTACGTCGGGCATGTCGTCGGCATGAGTCCAGAACTGAATCCGAGCTGCGAGGCCGATCATGTCCGCATCGAGGAGCTGTATCGCCTGACGTCGCCGGGACCCGGACCCGATGATCACGACTTCGTGGTCGCGCTCACCGAGGACTATCTCGTCCCGGAACTCGCCAACGTGCTCCCCGGCCCGCGTGTCCTGCGAAACCGGTTGGCCACCACCGTCATGTACGGGTTGCAGCGGGTGTTCATCGGCGACCACGACGCGGACGCCCTGGGTATCCCGGACGGGACGATCAAGCACGTTCTCGGTCGGGTCGGTCCGGCCCTCGCATTGGCCGGCTCGGCACAGCGCCGGGGCGGCGCACGGCGAGCCCGTGCGCGGATCGAGAAGGCCTATCGCGTGCGCGATGCGGAGATGGCCCGGATGCGCGCCGACTACCGGGTCGGTCACGGCCTGGTCGACGCGGCGACGAACTCCGCATCGTCGGGCCAGCCGCCGATGGCCGAACCGGCGACTCAGCCGCCGAATTCGCCTGCGGCGGTGACATCCTCGGTCAGGCAGTAACCGATCGACGCCGGCTGCGTGAAGGTCCACCTCGTCTGATCCCCGGGGCAGGTGATCGATCCGTCGCCACGGCTGACCGTCTTGGCGATGATCGTGTTCGCCACCGGCGAGGTGCTGCATCCGACCTCGCGGTAGTCGGCGAGGTCTCCGCCGTTGAGTGGGATCTGATAGCAGGTGTCAGTCGCGAAATTCGGTGTCATGCAGAGCTTCTCGTCACCTCCGCTGAAGGTGAGGCTCGAGGTGTAGTCGGCGGTGCATTCCGCACCGGAACTCACCTTGTCGGCGGCGTAGAATGTCAGCCCCTCGGTGCCCTCGCAGTCCTCTTTGGTGGCGGCCACCTTGCCGTCGCCTTCCTCCTCACCGATCTGCAGGCACTCGCCGACATCGATGTCGGAGGCCTCCTCGACCGTCTGGGTGCCGACGCTGAAGCTGCACGCCGCAAGGGCACTGAAGCCCAGGCAGGCCACGATGACGGTGGCGCGGCGACCGATCTGCCACAGCGGCCGGCGCGGGCCGGGAAGCGGGCCGATCTCCTCGGTCTCGAGCTGATCGGTGTCGGACTGGATGTTCTGCGGACGCGACATGGTGTTCCTCTCCTGGGCGGCCGTGGTCCGGGGTACCGGGGCGGTTCGACCGCGGGGGTTCGTGTGACAGGAGAAAGAATCGCCCGACCCGCTTGCGGGAAACTTGGGGTCGACTTGTCCGGGTCTTGGATACGGGCCCGGGACCGGCCGCCGATCGTGCGGGCGACGCCGGGTGATCCGGCTGTCAGCGCTGTTCGAGGGACGCGTCGAGCGCTTGGAGTTGTTCCGGCCGGACGTCCCGGAGTACGGCCATGGTGGCGGTGACCGCGAGGTCACACGCCTCGTCGATGCCGGCGCCGTCGACGATGAGCGCACGGTGCGCGACGTCGAGGCTCATGCCCAGCAGCAGGGACGCGAGCGTGTCCGCGCTTGCCGCGATGTCGGCGCCTTGTTCGGCGTAGTTCTTTCGGAGCCGGGCGGAGATACGCGGTTCGAGCGCCGCGTACAAGCGCCGGTTGCCGCCTCCGCCCTCACTGCGTCCCATCAGCACGCGGAGGCCCGCGGGGTGATTGCGGGCGTAATCGAACAGGCACCGCACCGAATGGCGGGCACGCGCCCCGTAGGGCATGTCCTCGCTCTCGTCGTAGACGCGGAACATGAACGAGGTGAAGATGTCGAGTTCGCGGGCGATGACGCGTGAGACGAGCTCGTCGCGGGACCCGAAATGGGCGTAGAGGGTCACCCGCGTGGTGCTGCCGCGTTCAGCGATCGAGGTCATGGTCGCGCGGTCGGCGCCCACCTCGGCGATCACCTCGCAGGCGGCGTCCAGCAACTCCTCGTCGGTCGGGCGGTTGCGGGTGCTGCGCGCCGGGCGGTCACGCCCGACGCGCCGGCGAGCGGACCCGTCGGTCCCGTTCGCGTTCCGATCGTCGGTGTTCTGATCGTCGGCGATGACCACGTCGTCCCCGGATTCGTCGGTGGTGTCGTTCGTCGCGACCGGTCTCAGGAGGCCTGTTCTTCGATGGTGCGGCCGAAGTACGCGGCCTCCACCTTGTCTCGTCTGCTGCGCAGTTCGGCGGCGCTCGCCGACAGGGCCACCCGGCCGTGATGCAGGACTATCGCCGAGTCGGCGATCCCGAGCGCGCGACAGGCCGAGACTCATCTCGTCGATGAGCAGCACCCGCGGACGCGCGAGCAGGGCCTTGGCGAGGGCGAGCATCTGCTGCTCACCGCCGGAGAGGTTGCCGCAGTGCCGCGAACGCATGGTCTTCAGTTTCGGGAAGTACTCGAAGACGGTGTCGAGGTCGGTGCCGTTCTTGCATTTGGCGAGCCGCAGGTTGTCCGAGACCGACAGCTTGTGGAAGAGACCGCGGGTGTCGGGGACCAGGGTCACGCCACGGCGTGCGTTGCGTTCGATGTGGTGGTCGATCGGCTCGCCCAGCGCGGTGACGGAGCCCGACATCAGCGGCAGTGCGCCGACGGCGGCGAGCAGGGTCGTCGTCTTGCCGGCACCGTTGGGCCCGAGCAGGGCGAGGATCTCCCCGGGGCGGACCGAGGCACTCAGACCGCGTACCGCCGGCACACCGCCGTACCCGACGGTGATGTCGTCGAGTTCGAGGACGGGCTTCGCGGCGGAGGTGTCGGTGCTCATCGGTTCTCCTCGGGCGCGTCGGTGGGGGAGGGTTGGGTGCCGGTGGCGGGATCGGATGGGGCACCGGACGAATCCGCCGCGTCGAGTTCGGCGACGACATCCGGGTCGACCTCCGGGCTTCCCAGGTAGGCGGAGATCACCGCCGGGTCGTCCTGGATGGCGGCGGGTGTGCCGCTGGCGATGACCTTTCCGAAGTCGAGCACGTAGAGGCGGTCGCAGACGTCCAGGACCAGCGACATGTCGTGGTCGATGAGCAGGATGCCGATGCCGGTGGCGGCGATGCGCCGCAGTTCGGCGCCGAAGTCACGGCTCTCGTGGGTGTCGAGGCCCGCGGCGGGCTCGTCGAGCAGGACGAGCCGTGTCCCACCGACCAGCGCCCGGGCGACGCCCACCAACTTCTGTTGTCCCAGAGTGAGTTCGCCGGGCAGCTGATCGGCGGCGTCGCGCAGGCCGACCAGGTCGAGTGCCCGATCGATGGTCTCGGCGGGCGGCCGCGAACCGTTGACGACGTCGGACAGCATCGCGCGCAGACCGACGGGCTGGACGGCGACGGCCAGGTTCTGGGAGACGGTGAGGTCGGTGAACAGCTCACCGGCCTGCCACGTGCGTGCCATACCCGCTCGGCGCCGACGGTGCGGCGACGCCTTCTCCAGGCGTTCACCGGCGAGTGAGACCGTGCCGGTCGCCTTGGTGAACCCGGTGACGGCGTCGACGAAGGTGGTCTTGCCCGCGCCGTTGGGGCCGATCAGTCCGACGATCTCGCCGGCGCCGACGGTGATGTCGACATCGGAATTGGCGCTGACTCCGCCATATCGGACGGAGAGCCCGCCGGTTCGGAGCAGCGCGGTCCCGTCCAGGACGGCGGTATCGGATGCGGTCGACTCAGACATGGACACCTGCCTGTGTGCTCTGCGCCGCGCCGGGCGCCTCGGTTTTGGGGTCTGGTTTCCGGTGCCGCAGGGCCCGGATCTTGTCACCGAGTTCCGACGCCGCCCCGGCCACGCCGACGGGGTTGAGCACAGCCATCAGCAGGAGGCTGCCGGCGGCGATGAGTTCGTAGTACTCACCGAGACTGAGGGTCTGGGTGAGGAACACATAGCCGACGCCGAGCGGACCGATGATGCCGGCGATGACGGCGCCGGCGAACGAGGTGATGCCGCCGACGTAGGTCATCGCGAGCAGGGTCAGGCCGATCATGACGGTGAACGAACCGGCCGAGAGCTGCCCGCGGCTGTAACCGATCAGACAGCCGCCGATGCCGGCGAGGAAGGCCGACAGGGCGAAGCCGAGGAGTTTCGTTGCGGCGACGTTGATCCCGACCGACGCCGCGGCGCGCTCGTTGGAACGGACCGCGAGGAACGCGCGGCCGGTCGAGCCGCCCATGAACCGAAGGACGACGAGGGTGGCGATCGCGACGACGACGAGGACCATCAGCGCGAACCGAAGGGTGACGAGATTGGTGCCGTCGCGTACCCCGAGGTCGATGCCGAAGATCGTCGGGTCGGCGATCATGTTGCCCTCGAATGCCGTGATGGCGGGGTTGTTGAACACGAAACTCTGGATCGCCAGTGCCGCTGCCAGGGTCACCACCGCGAGCTGCGCGCCGCGGATGCGGAGGGCCGGGACGCCGACCAACACGCCTAGACCGGTCGCGATGAGTGCCGCGAACAGCATGCTGAACGGGAACGGCACGTTCCAGTTGGTGGTCAGCTTCGACAGGGCGAATCCGGCGGCACCGGCAAAGGCCATGGACGCCAACGAGATCTGGCCGAGGTAACCGGTCAGCAGAACCAGCGACAGGGCGATGAGGGAGAGGATCACCGAGGTGACCACGCCGAACCGCCAGGTGCCGGAGGTGAGCAGGATCGCGATGACGACGGCTGCGATGATCGCGACGGTCGGGATGATCCGGATGCGCGGGATGCGCACCGCGGGCATGCGCACCTCGCCGAGCGATCCGCGCGACGGGATACGGCCGCCGAGGAGGAACAGTGCGACGACGACGATGACGAAGGGCACGGCGTCGCCGAGCCCGGACTGCGCCCATTCCGGCCACCAGCTCTTGGTGGCGAGCCAGGAGATGACCGACTGGAAGGCCCCGAGCACAAGGCCTGCGGCGCAAGCGATCCCGAAGGACGTCAGCCGCCCGACCAGGGCGACGGCGAGCGCGGGGATGACGAAGAACGTGTAGCTCGTGACGGTCAGCCCGATGGTGAACGAGGCGAGCACGACGATCAGACCCGTTGCCGCGCCGGTGATCGCCCACACGATGGCGGCGAGACGGTCGGGGGAGTAGCCGGACAGGCGGGCGGCGAGTTCGTCCTCGGACCCGGCGCGCGTCGCGACACCGAGGGTGGTGAGCCGGAAGTAGGCCCACAGCAGCAGGGACACCGCGATGGCGACGCCGGCGAGGATCAGATCGGAGACGTTGACGACGGCACCGCCGATCTCGACGGTGGTTTCCGGCAGGATCGACTGGGCGAAGAGGTTTTCCGTGTCGAAGCGCAACTGGACGAGGGCCTGCAGGAACAACATGAGACCGACCGACGCGACCACCTGCGCCAGCACGGGCGCGTGTCGCAGGGGCCGGAAGACGAGGACATGTGCCAGCAACGCCCAGACCACGGCACTGACCACACCGAGGATCAGTGCCAGTTCCATCGACGTGGGGTTGTCCTCACTGCCGAGACTCACGGTGCCGATGGGCAGGACGAGACTCCCGTCCGCGCGTAACGCCGCGACGAGATAGACCGAGTAGAGGCCGATGGCCCCCTGGGCGAAGTTGATGATGCCGGTGGCGGCATAGATGCCGACCAGGGATGACGCGAGTACCGAATAGATGGCACCGGCGGCTAGCTGTACTGACCCGGGACGTTAGGTACGGGGTTCGGCGAGTCGGCGTGACATAGGGAAGACCTCCGAGTGAGGTGTGGAGCTGTCTAAGAACCGCTCCTCAACCCGGAGGTCTTCATGTCTCACCGTAATTCACCGTTGTCCCCGACTGGCCGGCTGCGTCTGGCTCGGTGTGTTGTCGAGGATGGGTGGCCGCTGCGGCGTGCCGCGGACCGTTTCAATGTCTCGGTGACCACGGCCAAACGGTGGGCCGACCGCTACCGCGACCACGGGCCCGCAGGGATGGTTGACCGCTCAAGCCGGCCCCGCTCATGCCCGCATCGCACCACCCGTCGCCGGGAACGCCGGGTGGTGGGGTTACGCGTGTCGCGCCGTTGGGGACCAGCTCGGATCGGGTTCCACCTGGGGTTGAACGTGTCCACAGTCCACCGCATCCTCACCCGGTACCAGTGTGTGCGGTTGTCGTGGACCGACCCGGCCACCGGAGCACCGGTGCGTGCACGACGACGTGAGGTTCGCCGGTATGAACGCGAAGCTGCCGGGGACTTGATCCACGTCGACATCAAGAAGCTGGGCAGGATCCCCGACGGTGGTGGGCACCGCGTGCACGGCCGCGCCCGAGGCGGCCGCAATTCCAGTGCCCATCGCGATCCGTCCCGGCCCCGCACCGTGCATGGCCGCCCCAACCTGGGATACGCCTACCTGCACCACGCCGTCGATGATCACTCCCGATACGCCTATTCGGAGATCCTCGCTGATGAGAAGAAGGAAACCGCGACCGCGTTCATGACCCGGGCCTTGGCCCACTTTGCCTCGATCGGCGTCACGACCACACGGGTGATGACCGACAACGGGTCCTGTTACCGGTCCAGAATGTTCCGGAAACGATTGGCCGACAACGGGATCAAACACAAATGGACACGACCGTACCGGCCGCAAACCAACGGCAAGGTGGAACGATTCAACCGCACACTGCAAGAGGAATGGGTCCTCCGCCCGCCCCTACAACAGCGAGACCGAACGCGTGGCCGCCTTCGACGAGTTCCTGCATCTACAATCACGAACGCGGCCACACCGCACTCAGAGGCGACTCACCCGCCGACCGCGTACCCAACCTGGCGGGTCAGTACAGCTAGCCCGAGGAAGGCGAACTGGAGGAACTGGCCCATGTGGCGTACTCATTCGTTCGGCGCGTGCATCTCACGCGGTCGGATGGCGCGGACGGGTGGACGCGCCACCCGGAGATCGGTTCGTGGAGAGCGGGTGCGGTGGGACGCGCCTCGGGTCGAGGCCCGCCCCACCGCGCGGTGTATCGCTCAGTAGGCGCCCGGGATGCGCTGGAGCGCTGCCGGGAGCGGGGTGATGAAACCGCCGGTGGCGGGCTCGGTCTTCTTGTCACCGACGACGTTGAACAGCAGCATCTCGGTGGTGCAGTTCGGGCTCGTCGTCTTGCCGCAGGTCAGCTTCGGGCCGATGAAGGACTGGTAGTCCTTGATCGCCTTGAGGGTGCGCAGGACGCTCGGTCCGGTGTACTCGGTGAGCTTCGCGTTGCCGACCGTGGTCGCGAAGTCCGCGAGGATCGAGAACGTGCCGTAGGCGTAGAAGCCGGCGGTGCCGTTCTGATCGTCGATGAACTTCTGTGCGGTCTCCAGGTTGCCCTTGACCTCCGCTGGGGTGGCGTCGAGGGCGGGCGGCTGCCAGAACGGAGAGTACGTCTGTGCGCCGACGGCCTGCGCGCCGAGGGTGTCGATGAAGTCGGTGCACGCGGCCATGAACATGGTCCCCTCGTACTTCACCGAGCGCAGCGACTGTGCGAGCTTGGTGCAGACGTTGTCGTTGGGGGAGGTCATGAGTCCGGCGGCGGCCGGATTGCCCTCGGCGAGCTGGCTGGCCAGCTGCGTGAAGTTTGGGCCGGTCGGCGGGTAGTAGACCGACTTCACGTCGATGCCGAGCTGTGCGCCGAGCGGTTTCATGAGCCCGTCGAAGACCTGGTGGGCCTGGGGCAGATCCGCGTTCGCCAGGGTCAGCGACGTCTTGCCCTCGGCTTTGAGCTGCTGCATGAAGCCGACGAGGAACGCAGCCGGCGGCGGACCGAAGTACACGCGGTTCGCCGGCGATGCCCCGGTGATGGTGCTGAACGGGATCTGGCCGACCAGCGGGAGTTTCGCGGCGGTGAGAATCGGTACGGCGGCGGCGGATTCGGCGTTGAAGCCGTCGATCGCGGCGACCACGCCGGCCTCGACGAACTGGTTGGCGCAGGACACCGTCGACTCGGGTGCGGTCTGGTCGATGCCACAGTCGACGATCTCGATGGGACGGCCGTTGATGCCGCCGATCTGGTTGTTGATGTAGTCGACGGCCGCCTGCTTGCCGGTCGTGACCCCGGGCTGGGTGGCCGGGCCCTTCGAAGGGTTGAACAACCCGACCTTGATCGCTTCGCCGGAGGCCTTGGCGCCGCTGGAATCCGCGGCGGAGCCATCCGATCCGCCGTCGTCGCTGCTACACGACACGACCGAGAAGACGCACGCCGCGGCGACGAGCGACCGCCGCCAACCGACCGGCTCTTCGAGAGTTCGACAAACGCATGTTTCGACTGCCTTTCCCGATGATCTCCGGGCACGACGAAGCAGCCCGAGAACGAGGGCATGACGACATCGCCCCGGCGGGGCTTGAGGGTGATTGAGTTCGTTAACCCAGTCGTCGGACTGGATCCGAGATTCGGCACCGTCCGCCCTGGTCACGGGCGGTGAGTCCCCGTCGGGTGTGACGTGGACCACCCGAGAATTAGCCGTATCCTTACGGTGGTGTCAAGCTGTTCCGGCAAACTGGACTCACACTGGTCCGATCGGCACGCCGAACTGGTGCGTTCGGCGAGTTCGCAACGCGCAGTGGGGCAAACGATTCAGTGAGAAAAAGTGGGCGGGTCGTCAGTGAACGGTGACGTCGCCGTCGCGGTCGACGGTCACGCGCGCGGTGTAAGCCCGCACGAGGTCGAGTCGCTGCCAGGAGGCGCGTCCCGGCCGCTGGTCGTCGAGTGGGTACCCGGCGGGATGTGCGGTCGCGACGAGGATCTGACGACGCTGTGCGTCCGACAGCGACGGGAAGGCCGGTGCGATCATGTCGACGGCCTGCTGCGGAACGACCATCCGATGGGTGGGTGAGGCAACGCGACCGAAGCCGTACGTGATGCGATCGGTGTAGATGCGCCTGGCCTCGGCGTCGGTCAGATACGGGGTGTCCTGCTCGATGCAGATGGGCAGCGGGGCGCCGCAACGCCATTCGAGTTCACGACGGATCTCGGCGGCGGACGCGCGGAGCAGCCGGTTGAAGCCCGGGTCGTTCCACCGGTCGGCGGCCGCCGCCTGCCCGACCATCGCGCCCCCGATCACGTCGAGCGGGTAGTGCACACCGAGGACGATGCGGTGATACCCACCCTCGGAAGCGCGCGTGAGGAACTGCGGGGCGAACTCGGGAAGCATCAGCGCGAGAAGGGTTCCCCGCCAGAAGAACATACCCGCGTGTCCCGACGGGAAGGACGGATTGGTTCCGAGGGCGTCGTACTCGTTCGTGCCGGCGCGGGTGTACTTCCGGATTCGCGTGGGGGCGACGACGAACGGACGGTCGTTGTCGAACACGTACTTCTCGACGAGTGTCGTGTTGGCGAGGCCGCCACCGCGAGCCAGGTAGTCGCTGAAGATCGCCTTGGACTTGGGCAGCCGGCCGGCGGCCAGTGCGTCCCGGAAGTGGCGTCCGAGCTGTTGCCCGAACGCATCCGACATCGTCACGAGCGGATCGTCGTGGGCGTCGGTGAGGGCGCGTCGCTGCAGGGCGGGGTCGTCGGCCGCGGCCTGGTTGATCGCCACCACCTTGTCGAGGTTCTGCGCCATGATCTCGGGATGGTCCCGGCGCAGCGCGCTGAACGTCTCGATCGGTTGTAGGTAGATGCCGCCGGGGAATGAGGAGACGTCCGACGGGTAGAGCCGTGCCAGGTCGCCGATCGGGAACGGCGCCGGTGCGGGCTTCGCGGGTGCGGCCTGGGTGGGGGCGACCAGTGCGGCGGTGGCGGTGACGGCGGCAGCGGTCGCGATCAGCGGCGCCAGCAACCGCGCGACGGTCCGTCGCCGCGGGCGACGTGCGGAACTGGTGCGGGGCCGGGCGTCGCTGTCGCGGGTCACCCCTCGATCCTAGAGGTTGTTCGCCGGACAAACGGCCGGGGCGTCGGGGTGCCTCCTGCCGGACTCGATGAGGCGGCCCCCGACGGAGGAGGTGTCAGCAGGCCGGGCTACCGGGGAAGGCCGGCACACCGAGACGACAGCCGACCGAGGTGACCGCGCGGAGACGGGCTTCCGGGTTGCGGCGCTCGAGGGCCGGCAGCAGGCCGTTGGTCACGACCGCGGTCTTCGCGGCCGGCGTGGTCGCCGACGGGTCCAGGGTGCCGCGGAGGCGGGCGAAGTTCACCAGCTCGTCGTAGACCATGGACAGCGTCGCCTCGGTCGTGCGGTCCTGCCGCTCGAGCTTGCCGAAGTCCACTCCGGTTTCGAACTCGTGGCGCACCGCGTGCGGCCCCTGATCGCATCCCGGCACCAACAGGTCGATGTCGAACGCGCGCTGGCGCGGCGTCGGCGGGGTGATGCGTCCTTCGTCGGTGCACACGTGGTGCGAGATGCGGTCGCCGAGCGCGTGGATGTAGATGCCGGTCCGCGCATTGGCCGACTGGTTGCCGATGTAGGAGTCGAAGCGGTCCGAGGTCACCCCGTCGGAGATGACCTGGCGGCCGGTCATGTTCTGGAAGGGGATGTCCATCGGATCGACGAGGCTGTACTGACCGTTGATCGGAACAGGCTGCTCACCGCCGTAACAAGTTGCGCCGGTGGCGTAGTCGCCGGTGGCCGTGCGGTTCGTGAAACCGCCGGTGCACAGGGGTGCGGCGCTGCCCGGGCCGTCCATCGCCCACTTGCGGATGTGGGTGAGCATCACCTCGTGCCGCGGGTCGTTCACGTTGGGCTGCAAGCCGTTCGGCTGGGGGGATCGGGGCCCGCGCATGGTCGGCAGGAAGTGGAACAGGAAGCCGCCGGTCGCGAAGTGGGTGCGTACGAGGCCGCCGATGTCCTTCGTGGTGAGTGCTCCGTTCGGCAGCAGATTTCCGCGTAGGTCACGGGGAACGAAGGTGCCCAGGTCGGTCGCCTCGCTGTACGCGGCGATCCAGTAGGCGTCGCGCACGGAGAACCCGACCTTGCGCGCGATGATGTACGTGGAATCGGTGTGCACCAGGCTGCGCCCGCCGAGCGGCTGGCGAAGCGTGTAGGCGTAACGGAGGAAGGCGCGTGCCCCGCAGATCGGGTCGTTCGGGTTGTCCGGGGGACAGACGACCGGCAGCGGTCCGCAGCTGTGCGGTGGAGCTCCCGGCGTGTAGCAGATGTCCTCGGCGAAACCCCGGGCCGTCGGCGGCGAGGCCGCGATGAGTGATGTCGCGGCGAGGGCGAATGTCAGTGCAGAGACCGCGAGAGTGCATGGCCAGAGCCTGATCTGGAGGCGTCGGGTGAGTCGCATGCTGATCCCTCCTGCGCGGGTCAGCTCATCGTAGGCCGGGTCACACCGGCGCACTGCGACATTCGGAAACGCTCGAGAACGCCGTCCCTGAAATGCACCCCTGGAATCGACCCTCCCCAGGCCGGCCGTCGACTATGTGTATCCGACATTCCTGCTGAGGGAGGATTTCGGGGGCGGATCCCACGGGGTTTCCGGCGGCGGTATTCAGGGAGGGTCTTCAGCGGGGCCGCTCAGTCGAGCGGAAGACCCTGCTCGAGAAGGTCGATGGCCCGCAGGGTCGTCTCGATCTGCGGCTGCGTGGAACTCTCCTCGGCCTGGGCCGCGAGGCGGAAGGTCACGCCGGCCACCGCGTCGAGGAACACTCCGAGCGCGAAGTCGTCGGCGTCGCGGCCGAGATAGTCGGCGAGGAGCTGTCGCATCCCGGCCATCGTTCGCTCGACCTCGACGTGAAAGGTCTTCTGCAGCAGTGGTTCCGATCGGATCAGTTGCATCCGTAGGGGATTGCCCACCCAGGGGTCGTCGGCGGTGAGGCGGTCCAGTTCGGTGAACAGCCGACGGATGAGGTCGAAGTGCCCGAGGCCTCGGGGCATCGACTCGACGATCGCACGAGCCTCCGCCTCGAAATGCTCCCCACCCACGACCACCTGCTCTTTGGTGGGGAAGTAGCGGAAGAACGTCATATGGGAGACACCGGCGGCCTCGGCGATCTGTTCGACCGTCGTCTTCGCGTAACCGTGCTCGGCGATGAGGTGCAGAGCGGCCTCACGGATGGCGTTGCGCGTGCGCATCTTCTGCCGCTCGCGCAAGCCGGGCCGACGCCCCGGGCCGGTGCCCGGGGCGTCGGGGGTGGATCGTCCTGTGGACACGGTCAGCCCGCCGGTACCGGCGTCTTCGTGTCGTCCGGATCTGCGAGCCCGCGGTGGCGGACCGACTCGCCCTCGATGTCGAAGTTGATGACGAGTTTGTCGAGCCAGCGCGGCAGGGTCCAGGCGCGGTCGCCGAGGAGGGCGATCACGGCCGGGACGACCAGCATGCGGATCACGAAGGCGTCGAACAGGACTGCCGAGGCGAGGGCGAAGCCCATCATCTTGGCGGTCGTCTCCGGGGACAGCATGAACGCGGCGAAGACGCTGATCATGATGATCGCCGCCGACGTCACCACACGGGCGCCGTGCCGGTAGCCCGCGACGATGGCCTCCTTGGCGGTCATGCCGTGGATGTACTCCTCGCGCATTCGGGTCACCAGGAACACCTGGTAGTCCATCGCGAGTCCGAAGACCACGCCGATGAGGAAGATCGGCAGGAACGAGATGATCGGCTGGGTGTGCGAGATGATGCCGAACCAGCCCTCCTGGAAGATCGCAACTGTGATGCCGAAGGTCGCGAGCACGGAGAAGATGAAGCCGACCGTGCCGATCAGCGGCACCCACAGGGAGCGGAAGACACCGATCATGATCAGGAACGCCAGGCCGACGACGACGATCAGATAGGGGATCAGCGCGTCGTCGAGCTTCTGCGACAGATCCGACATGATCGCGGTCTGTCCGCCGACATGCAGTTCGGCGCCCTGCTCGTCGACAACCGGTGCGTACGCGCGGATGTTCTCCATCAGCGTGTGCGTCGCCGGCGAGGACGGTGCGCTCTTCGGTGTCACGGTGATGAGTGCGGTGTTGCCGTTCTGTCCGCCCTCGTTGCCGATCCAGGTGAGCGAGTCGGGGTTGACGACGTCCTTCAGGGTGGCGATGTGCTTGACGGCGTCGTCCGCGGCCGGCGCGATCGGGGCGTCGGCGTCGTGCAGGATGACGAGCAGCGGGCCGTTGATGCCCTCACCGAAACCCTTGCTCAGCAAGGCTTGAGCCGGTGCCTCGTCCTCGGTCGACAGCGACAGGCCCAGCTCCATCTTGGTGGCCGGGATGGCGGCCGCGGCGAGAGCCAGCAGGCCGAGGACGATGAAGGGGATCGGAGCCTTGACGACGGTGCGGCCGAGGCGGACGCCCAGGGTGTCGCCGTCCTCGGACTGCTCGGCGTGCTTGATCCACGGGATCTTCGGACGGAAGGCGAAGCGACCGAACGCGCCGAGGAGTGCCGGGATGAGCGTGAGTGCGGCGACGACCGCGATCAGGACGGCGACGGCGGCGCCGGCACCCATCTGGGTGATGATCGGGATGCCGATGACCACGAGGGCGACGACCGCGATGATGACCGTGAGGCCGGCGAACACGACAGCCGATCCGGCCGTTCCGACCGCGCGGCCGGCGGCATCGGCCGCATCACCGCCCCGGCTCAGTTCGGCCCGGTACCGGGACACGATGAACAGCGCGTAGTCGATGGACACGGCGATGCCCAGCATGGTGACGATGGCGGTCGCCGACTGGTTGATCGAGAGCAGCTCGGCCGACAGGGTGAGCAGCATGATGGTGATCGCGACGCCGACGATGGCGGTTACGAGCGGGATGAACGCGGCGATCAGGGCGCCGAAGGCGACGATCATGACGACGAACGCGATGGCGAAGCCGATCAGTTCGGCGGCGCCGCCCTGCTCCATCACCTGCATCAGCGCGCCGGTGGCCTCGACCTGCAGGCCGTTGCCGCGGTTCTCGTCGAGGATCTTGACGAGCTGGTCCTTGTTCTCGGTCGTCAGGTCCATGATCGTGATGTTCTGACGGACCTGGATCAGGCCGACGCGATCGTTGTCGCCGAGGACCGACGCGGCGATGGCCGGGTCGACGGCAGCAGCCATCACCGGGTTCACCACGGTCTCCGGGGCGATGACGTCCGGCAGCGTGCGGAGATCCTCGGCCAGCTTGTTGATCTGCTCGGTGTGGTTCTGCAGGCCGTCGTTCGCGGCCACGACGATGCTCGTGGACGCGCGTTCCTGCTCCTTCATGACCTGCGGGAAGTACTCCTCCACCTGCTCGGTGGCGGTGCCCGAATCGGTTCCGGGCAGGCTGAAGTCCTGGGCGAACTTCGGCTTCAGCACGCCGACGAGCGAGACGACCGCGATCATCGCGATCAGCCAGACCGCTATGACGGCCCACTTGTGCCGGAAGGAGAACCTCCCGAGCTTGAACAGATACGACGCCATGGCGTGGTAAACCCTTTCGGTTTTCGAGCGCAGGGGTCGGCGGCAGTGCCGACCGATCGTGCGACATATGGCACTGCCGCCATACGTGTTAGTCACTAACAGTAGTTATTGAGTACCACTTTTGCACAGGCCCCCGGTTCCGGCACGGAACCAAGGGTGACCTGCTCGCTTCCGTTAGTCACGCGTATCAAGTGGAAATTTGTGACATATTGCGCTTTTCGGACGCATCCGTGGCGTCGACGCTCACCGTGAGCGAACGGCTGTGAGGTGTGTCGCGCCGTGCGGGGGTGACAGAAGGTGCAGGTCAGGTCATCTGCTTCGGATGGCGAGAGTCCGGGCGCGATCGGCAGGCGGGGAGACGGCCGGGCGAATCCCCGAGCGGGCCGCCGAGCGGATCATCCGCTCGGTGAGTTCGAGATCGGCCTCGGACCGCATCGGGTCCGATACGCCGCGTGCCCATACCGACCGACCGCCGACGAAGACCTCACGCAGGTTCCGGAGTCCGCATCCGAGAACGTAGGTGGCAACCGGGTCCCAGATCGGCCCGGTGTGCGGTGAGTACGGATCGACGACGACCAGATCCGCGTACTTCCCGACCTCCAGGGAGCCGACCCGGTCGGCGACCCCGATCGCGGTGGCCGATCCGATGGTGTGCAGGGCGAGTACGTCCGCCGGGGACAGCACCGCGGCATCGCTGCGCAGACCGCGCTGCAGGAACAGCCCGGTGCGCATGTTCTCGAACGGATCCGACACGTCCGTGCAGGACTGGTCGTCGACACCCATGCCGACCGTGACGGCGTCGGAGAGGAGGCGCGGGATGTCGGCGATGCCGGAGCCGAGCCGACCGTTGGACATCGGTTGCCAGACGACGGACGAACCGGTGTCGCGCGCACGCGCGACCATCCGGTCCGTCGGATGCACAAAGTGACCGAACGCGAAATCGGGGCCGAGCACACCGGCGGCGTCGTACCAGTCGAATTTGGCCTGCTGGATGTCGATCTGCTCCGCGGTCTCGACGAAGTGGGCCTGGTTGGTGATGCCGTACCGATCCATCAGGGCGCGTTCGCGTTCGGCGGTCACCGGCGCGGAGGACCACTGGACGGAGCCGTACACCGAGCCGCCCAGGTTCAGGGCCGGGTCGACGGTGGCGAGATGTCGCATGACCTCGTCGAATCCGTGGAAGGCCTCGTCCTCGGCGAGCTGTTCGTCGTCGAGTCGCACGCTGGTGACGAACCGGATACCCGACGCCGCCAACCCGTCGACCTGGCGGTTGACGAACTCGGCGGGGTGGATCCGTTCGGCGCGGAGCACCGACTTCTCGTAGTCGAACAGTGCGATCACCCGTGACTGGGTGAAGTTGTACACCGAGGTGATACCCGACGACAGGTGGTCCAGGCCGCCGGCCAGGGTCATCCAGTAGAGGTCGTCGGCGTCGGCGCCGAGCAGCATCAGGCTGTTGCGGGACACCCATTCGTAGAGCGGGCTGTCCGCGGCGACACCGCGCATGCCGCCGGTGTAGATGTGGCTGTGACCCGACACGAAACCCGGTGCGAGGAAACATCCCTCGAGGTCGTGTCGCACTCCCGGCGCATCCGCCGGTGGGGCGCCCTCGCCGATGCCGGAGATCCGCCCGCCGGCGTCCGCGGTCAGCCATCCGCGGAACCAGGGCTTGTCTCCCGCGACCGGCAGGATCAGCGCATTGTGAAAGGTCGTGGCCGTCATCCGGGAAGAACCTCCGATGTCCAGGAATGGTCGGTGCGGGTGAAGCGGACCCGTTGCGAGGGGCCGTCCGGATCGCCGCGCCAGAAGGCGATCTCGCGGATGTCGATGGCGAAACCCGTCCACGTGTCCGGCGGGCTCAGTGTCGGATGGGTGGCGTCGAACTCCGCCCATCGTCGATGCCGACCGTGGGTGGGGAGTGCCGACATCTCGTGATCGTTGCACCAGGCGAGCAGCTGCAGGTAGCGGGTGCGGCGCGAGAAGGTCTCGCGGAGAGAGTCTTCCGCCGGCCGTCGCACGATGCCGTGCGCGACCACCTGGCGTCCCCGCTGCGGCCACGCCACCGCGATCCCGGCCCGTGGCAGTTCGGCCAGCTCGGCCACCTTCGACGACCGGCTGTCGGTGTGGAAGTACACCGCGGCGTCGTCGGCGTCACTGAGCAGCACGTGGCGCACGCGCGGATACCCGTCGCGCCCGAGAGTCGAGAGCGCCATGAGTGCGGGGGCGGCGTCGGCGGGCGGTAGCCAGCGTCGGAGCAACACCATGGGATCGATGGTGCGGTATTCCTCGGGCGGACAATCGCTTCCGAACTCCACCCCGCTGGTGATCATCGCCGCACCCGTCCGGGGTCGAAGGTCGCGATGTCGGCGAGCGCATCCACGAGGGCGATGACGCGCTCCTCGAAGAGTTCCGCCCCGATGGCGGCGTCTGCCCCGGTGGGGTCGCCGATGACCCCGGACTCGGCGAAATCGGTCGACAGCCAACCGAACTTGACGGCTTTGGTGAAGCCGACGTGGTTCGAATCGGCCACCGCGTCGGCCACCGCGGCGACGGCTTTGTCCATCTGGACGAGATCCGGTCGCAGATGCAGCATCATCGACGTCTCGGCCCACCCGGCATGGATCCCCAGTCCTCGTTCGGTGGGGCCGGCCCGACCGGGGCCGGAGGTGAAGAACGTCTGCAGGCCGAAGCGTCGACGCAGTTCACGTGCCGCCACCTCGATCAGCGCCGAATTGCCGCCGTGCGCATTGAGGAACAGCAGCCGTCGTGCGGGGGTCGCGGCCATCGACGACCCGATGTCCACGATGGTCTCGAACAGAGTGGACGGTCGCAGCCACATCGTGCCGGGGAGTGCGGCATGCTCGTCGGACTTGGTGTAACCGAGTGCGGGGAGCAGCCAGACGTCATGTCCGGCTGCGGCTCCGCGTCCGACGACGGCGGCCGACACGGCCTCGGCGACGATGAGGTCGGTCGCCAGCGGGAGATGCGGGCCGTGCGGTTCGATCGCCCCGGTCGGCAGGACGAGGATCGAGTCCCGGGAGAGTGCGGAGTCGATCTCGGCGGTGGTGAGTTCGGCGTAGCGGCGGGACCCGAACGCTGCGGTCACATCCACCTCCCGGGATTCAGAAGGCCTTTCGGGTCGGTCCGGGCCGCGAGCGCCTGCACGCGTTCGGCGTCGAGATCGACGTACCACTGGTGAGGTGAGTGGACGCCGACCCCGAGTTCCTCGAGGGCGGCGACCCCGTCGATGACCTGCTGTGCGTTGCAGTAGATCCCGTTGAGCATCCCGAACATCATCCCGTGACCGACCTCTAGGTGGAGCATCCCGCCCTCGTAGACCTTCTCCACCTCCTCGAGGCGGGTGACCAGTGCGTCGCCGCGGACCTCCATGTGAAACCACCTGTCCGGCTGCGCTTTCTGCAGCCACCAGGTCGGATGGTTGTAGGACAGCGTGGACAGCTTGATCGTCTCGGCGATGCCCTCGCGGACCGCCTCGACCCGGCCGCCGGCGCCGGCGATGAGATCGGTGGACTCCTCGAGTGCTCTCGCGTCGATGATTCCGCGGACATTCGCGCGACCCCGCACGAAGGCGGGGTCGGCGGGCAGCGCCTCGACGACGGTGGGACCGTCCGCCGACAGCAGTCGCGGTCTCGGCTCGATCGACGAGAGCCGGTGGGCGGCGTCGAAGGCCTCCCGGGTCGACCCGAAACTGGCGTACACACAGCGCCATTCCTGGAGTGGTTCGACGCGCACCGAGGCGTTCACGATGACACCCGCCACCCCGTAGGTGTGGACGAAAGGCTGTGCGTCATCACCTTCCAGGTGCACCAGTTCGGCGTCCTCGGTGCCGTAGACGACGTCGAGCGCCGTCACGAAACCCTCGTGATTGCGACCGTGCACGATCGTGCCGGTGCCGGCCGACCCGCCGCCGAGGAAGCCGCCGAGCGTGGACTGCACCGTCGACGGGTACATCCACAGCTGACTTCCGGAACCCCAGGCGGTCTGCTCCAGGTTGATCATCCGCGCGCCTGCCTGGGCCGTGATCGTCTGATCGGTGATCTCGTGAATCCCGTTGAGCGAGGTCATGTCCAGGACGAGACCGCCGAACCGGGGGATCACCTGCCCGTAGTTGCCGGTGCCCTTCCCGCGGGTGGTGACCGGAACGCCCCGGGCGACCGCCGCGCGGACGATCGCGGGCACCACCTCCGCCGTGCGCGGGTAGCACACGAGGTCGGGGGTCCCGAGATCCTGCGCGGACAGGATCGGGCTCATCCCCGACCCGTCCCGGCCTGCGCGTTCCAGCGCGCGGGGTAGCGTGCTGATCCCGCGCGGTCCGAGAAGTGCCAGGAGATCGTCGGCCAGCGCGTCGACGTCGCCCGGACCGAAGTCGGGTCGTCCGTCGTCGGTGCCGACCGCGATCACCGGGGAGGTCACGACGGCAACCCCACGGAGGTGTCGATGAACCGGTTGGTCGAGACCGTGTCCGGGGTGATGCCCTCGACGACGGGGGTGCCCTGCTTGTCGAAGATCGGGGTGGTCACGTCGATCACCCGCTGCACGCGTGCGGTGTCGAAGTCGCCGACCGTGCCGTTCGGGCCGTTGCCGATGAGCTTCAGCTGCGCCATGGTCTCCAGTGCGTAGTCGGCGTTGCGCTGGGTGTAGACCCACCCGGTGTCGTACTGCTCGACGGCGTCGAGGACGACCTTGTTGGCGGTCTCGGGCGACGCGAGGTAGTCGACCACGCCGCGCTGGAGGACGGGGACGAGCTGCTCGAGGCAGGCGGTGTTCTCCTCAAGAGCGCCGGCGCGGACGGCCATCGCGGACTTGTACGTGGGGAAGCCCACGTCGTGGACGAGCTGGTAGGAGACCGGCTTCTTCCAGCCCTCCACCTCCTCCTCGTAGAGCTGGGGCTCGGAGCTGGCGTAGCCCTGCTGGGCCGTCTTGCCGCCGGCCGCGACGAAGTTCGCGGGTGTGCCGTCGTAGCTGCCGTCGACCTGATCCGGTGACAGGACGCCGGAACCGGTCAGATAGTCCATGTAGGTGGCGCCCTCGAAGTAGAGCACGCGCGCATCGACCGGCTTGAGGTCGCCGATGCCCTTCACCTGCGGGTAGGTGGCCGGGTCCCACATGATCATCTGCGGGCTGATGTCCAGCGGAGCCATGACGGCCACCGTCGGGTTCGACTCGGAGTTCTGGATCGCCTGGTCGGTGTCGACGTAGCCCAGCAGGATCTCGGGGTCGGAGTACATCTGCGAGGTGACCGACTGGAAGCCGATCGCCGGTCCGCCGGCGCGGATCTCGACGTCGACGCCGGTGTACTGGCCGCGGTCGAACAGTGGTCCCGTCACCCGCTTGTTGCCGGCGTTGATCACCGGGTCCGGTCCGAGCAGCTGATACAGGTGGCCGTGTTCGGCCTCGGGGTTCCAGTCCGTCTGGATGACGACCTTGTCCGGGCAGTTCGCGCTGAGGTCGACCGGACCGATCGGACCGGTGTAGCCGGAGGACTCGGCGGTGTCGTCGGAACCGCAGGCCGCGGTGAAGGCGACGGCCGCGGCGACGGCCATCACCCCGGTGGCCTTGGACAGGCGACGCCAGACGTGTGTGTTCATGATTCCTTTTCGGTAGAGCCGATTACGGTCGGGAACGGACAGGTACGAGCGGGACGAGCGGGAGAGCGGGGGCCGGGCCGGCGTGTCAGCGCTGGTACCAGCGGCCGACGATCCGGTTGCCGAGCCGGCCGAAGAGCCAGAAGACGACGACCCCGAGCAACGACGCGAGCACGATGGAGGCGAACAGCTCTTCGGATTGCAGTCGTGACCGGTAGTTGTCGATGAGGATGCCGATGCCGGGGTTCCCCTGTTTGAAGAAGAAGTCGCCGACGATCGCACCCACCACGGACAGGCCCGCGGAGATGCGCAGTCCGGCGAAGATGGCGGGCATCGCCGCGGGGAACTCGAGTTTGCGCAGCACGGTGAGCCGGCTCGGGTGATGCAGTGCGAACAGGTCGCGCATCTGCCGATCCACCGACCGCAGACCGAAGAGGGTGTTGGACACGATCGGGAACAGTGCGATGAGCACACACACGAAAACCCGTGCGCTGAAACCGAACCCGAACCAGAAGCCGACGAGGGGAACCAGCGCCAGGATCGGTATGCACTGCAACACCACCGCATAGGGGAACAACGCGGTCTCCATCATGCGCGACTGGGACATCACCACCGCCCACACGATGCCGATGACGGCGGCGATGGCCAGACCGGTCAGGGCCACCGTCGTCGTCCGGCCGAGGGCTTCCCACATCGACGGCGCGGCAGTGCCGAACAAGCCGTCGGTGACCACGCGGTGCGGAGCCGGCATGAGGAAACGCCTGCCCTCGTCGAGGATCGCGTAGGTGACGAGGTACCAGAGACCGATCACGATGCCCAGCACGACGAGTGGCGCCGCGATCGAGACGAACGATCGGGAACGTGGTCGACGCTTGCGTGCGGCTGCGACGGCGAGCTCCGTGGTCGAGCCGGTGTCGACGACCGCCGTGGTGTCGGCGGCGGGCGTGGTGCCCGTGGGGACCGTCATGAGTGTGCCTCCCTCAGCGAGCGGGAGATCCGACCGGCGATCGCGGCGAACTCGGGCTCGAAACGCAGGTCCGGAGAGCGTGGGAAGTCGAACGGGATCTCGATCTCGTCGACGATCGTGCCGGGACGCCCGGACATCACGAGCACCCGCGTGGACAGGAATGCTGCTTCGGCCACGGAGTGGGTGATGAACAGGCCCGCAAAGCGTTTGACGGCGAACAGCTCGGTGAGCTCGACCCCGAGCCGTTCGCGGGTCAGCTCGTCGAGCGCGGCGAACGGCTCGTCGAAGAGGAACAGGTCGGGGTCGAGGGTGAGCGACCGGGCGAGCGATACACGCATGCGCATGCCGCCGGAGAGCATGTGCGGCAGATGATCCTCGAAACCGTTGAGGCCCACTGTCTCCAGCGCAGCGGCAATCCTCTGACGCCGCTCCGCTTTCGGCACACCGTCGAGTTCGCCGAGCAGGGCGACGTTGTCGGCGACCGACCGCCAGGGGAGGAGTGTGGCGTCCTGGAACACGTAACCGATGCGGTCCGCACCGCACTGCATGTACCCGTCGGTGATCGTCTCCAGGCCGGAGGACAGTCGCAGCAGGGTCGACTTACCGCATCCCGAGGGGCCGACGACGCTGACGAACTCGCCTTCCCGGACGGTCAGGTTCACGTCCCGCAGAGCGTGGGTTCCGTCTGGATAGGTCAGTTCGGCGTGCTCGAAACCGACGAGCGGATGACCGAGTTCGAGGGGTGTGGCCGACGGGGTCGGCGCTGAGGGGGTCGGCGCTGATGGGGTCATGACGTCTCCAGGACCTAGGGAGCCGGTGTGGCGTGATCAGGGGCGCCGGCGCGGGACTCGGCCGGGACTGCGGTCCAGGTGGTGGTCTCGGTGCGGGCCACGATCGAACCGTTGACGAGGACCACCCGGTCCGCGGGGGCGGTCGCGATGGTGTCGAGTACGTCGGTGCCCCGGACCGCGAGGAAATCTGCACGTGCCCCGACGACGGGTCCGCCGGCGGGGAGGCCGAGCGCGGTACGGGCAGCGTCGGTGACCAGTGACATTGCCGTGTAGGGACTCTGGTGACCGGCGGTGACCAGGAGCGACGCGGTCTCCAGCGGGTCCGCGCGTCCCACCGGGTTGAACGGATCGCGGATGTTGTCGGCCCCGGCGGTGACGAGGACACCGCGATCGCGGAGCACGTCGATCGCGGTGATACCGCGCCGTCCTTTCGACGGGCCGTGCCGTCCTTGGAGATAGAGGTTCGTGATCGGCAACGCGACCACCGACACCGATGCACGGGCGAGGGCGTCGGCGACCCGTTCCAGTTCGTCGAGAGGCATGGTGTCGAGACGGCAGCAGTGTCCGGCGGTTCGGAGACGATCCGCGGGCCAGTCGGCGACGCGGTCGGCGAAGTGGTCGATGGTGTGGTGGTCGCCGTCGAGGAACTCGTCGGTGTGCAGGTCGATGCCGACTCCGCGGGATTCGGCGAGGCCGACCAGCCGGGCCACCTCGGCGCGCGGGTCGTCGGCGATGTGCGGTGCTCCGCCCACCAGGTCCGCGCCGGCGTCGAGTGCTTCGACGACGACCTCGGTCGGGGTGAGCGGATTCGCCAGCGCGACGATCTGAATCGTGACCAGGTCGCGCATGGCCTCCCGGACGCCGACCAGCGCCCGGGTGGCCCGGAGCGGGTCTGGGCCGGGCGGCACGTCGACATGTGTTCGGACGGCAGTGATCCCGTTGCGAAGCAGGGTGGTGATCGCCCGCGTCGCCCGCCGGCGGAAGGACTCCTCGTCGAGACGGACGCTTCCCGCTCGCCAGACCGTGATCGCCGTATCGAGGTCGCCGAGCGGCGGATTCAGCTCTGTCCACGAAAAGGCCTTGTCCAGGTGCGCGTGCGGTTCGGCGGCGGACGCGGTGAGGACGAAGTCGCGCAGATCGAGCCACTGCGGGTCGGCCCGGGCGGTGTGATCGCGTGGGTTCCGGTCGGAGACGGGCGCGATCCTCGCCACGCGCACCACTCCGTCGGGACCGGACAGCAGCTCGACATCGGCGAGCGTGCCGTCGGTCAACGACGCGGTGATGCCGTGCACGGGTCCGTGCGGCGTGTCCTGCATGAGTGAACTCCGTTGGCGGCCGGTGGTTCTGGACGTGAGTGCGACGTTGCGCTCGTGGGCTGTGCGGCAGAGATCGATCTCGGCGCCTCGGTGCGCCGGTCTCGGTGGTTCCGCCGGGGCTGGGATCGGCGGGAGCGGTTTCGTGATATTTGTTGACCACGTCAACACCCCTGAATATAGGAACGTGTTGTTGCCTCGCTGTTAACCACGGCTGCGGATGTGTAACCAACGCCGGAGTGTGAAAGGTGCATCGAATGGCACTGGAGGAGCCGGATGCGGCGCAGGCGTCGCTGGGTGCCGAGATCCGCCGGCGACGCAAACAGCAGGATACGACCCTTGCGAATCTAGCTGCGCAGGCTGGCATCTCGCATTCCTTCCTGTCGCAGCTGGAACGCGGGTACGCGCGGCCGAGTATGACGACGCTGGAGCGCATCGCCCGTGCGCTGGGGACGACGCAGGTGAGTCTCATGCTCGCCGCGGACCCGGGACGGGCCGGGAACGCCCCGGCCGACGCACCCCCGGGCGCGCAGATCGTGCGCGCCGATCAGGGTGCCGTGCTCCCGCAGACGGGGGACGACGCCGGGCATGCCCGGCTGCTGGTGAACGGTGACGCGGCGTTCTATCCCCAGGAACATGCTTTGGGTGCAAGGGAATTCGGCGACTTCTACCGGCACGAGCAGGATGAGTGGCTACATGTGGTGTCCGGTGAGATCGAGGTGGATCTGTCCGACGGCCGCATCGTCGAATTGCGGACCGGCGACAGCCTTTACTACGCTGGCGGCATTCCTCATCGGTGGCGACTGGTCGGCCCTGATGTCGCGCATCTGATCGTGGTGCAGGCGTCGTCGTAGCGATCGTCGCGGCTGTCGGTGAGGGTGTGGTTCCTGTGGCTGGGAGCCGGACGGGCCTCGCCGAATCGAGGAGTCCACCGATGTCCCTGTCTTCCTCCGGGGTTGCACTGTCTTCTCCTGGTCGTGCGCAACCCTTACGTGTGCGCGTCGCCGCGCGCAGGCCGGTCGCCGAGCGTGTCGAGGAGTTCGTCCTGACCGCCGCGTCCGGTGACCCGCTCCCCGCCTGGTCGGCGGGTTCCCACGTCGACCTCGTCGCGCCCTCGGGAGTGGTGCGCCAGTACTCGTTGTGTCCCGCCGATCCCGGGGTCTACCGGGTCGTGGTCGAACGCCGGGCCGACGGCCGCGGCGGTTCGGTGTCGGTGCACGACGATCTCGCGGTGGGTGATGAGACGTGGATCAGTCTGCCGCGGAACCATTTCGCGCTCACCCGTGCTCTCGAGTACGTGTTCGTCGCGGGTGGGATCGGGATCACCCCCATACTCGCGCTGGTCGACGAGGCTCGTACGGCCGGCCGGCCGTGGCGACTGCTGTACATCGGGCGAACGCGGGCGGAGATGGCGTACGCCGACGACCTCGTCTCGGCTCATCCTGACCACGTCACCGTGCATGAGTCGCGGGTGTCGGGCCGGCTGACTCTGAGCGATGCGCTCACCGGGTCGGCCCGGGGAACCGCGGTGTACGGCTGCGGTCCGGCGGCGATGCTCGACGCGATCGCCGACGCGTGTGCACCGCAACCGGCGGTGGACTCGTTCACCGAGCGGTTCACGGCGGCGGTCGCGGAGAGTGTTCCCAACCGGGAGTTCGAGCTGTCGCTGGCGATGTCCGGTGTGACGCTGACGGTTCCGGAGGACCGCACGATCCTCGAAGCCCTCGACGGCTCCGGGGTGGTGGCGCCCTCGTCGTGTCGCGAGGGGATGTGCGGCACCTGCGAGACCGGGGTGGTGAGCGGTGAGGTCGACCATCGGGACGCGGTGCTCTCGCCGGAGGAACGCTCCGAGAACGAGTCGATGATGATCTGCGTATCACGTTGTACCAGCGGGCGTCTGGTGCTCAAGCTGTGAGGCCGACCGTCCTCACCGGGGCGGAAGCGGTGCTGGTGGACGGTAGTACCGTGACGCGTGGCCCGATCGTCGTCGACGGCGCGGTCATCGCGTCGGGTCCGGCGCCATCGGATGCCGAGGTCGTCGACACCTTGGGGTGCGTGATCACACCCGGATTGGTGAATGCCCATCATCACCTGCTGCAGAGTGCCTTTCGCTCACGTCCGTACGGTCGATTCCGGCCGATGCGGGACTGGCTCGCGGGGATGGCGCGGCGCTACACCGAGGCCGCGGTGGACCCCGAGCTCACCGCCACCGCGGCTGGAGTCGGTGTCGCCGAATCCCTGTTGTGCGGGGTGACCACGGTCGCCGACCACCACCTCACGTGGCCCCGCGACCAGGACCCGGTCGCGATGGCGGGCGCGACCATCGGCGCCGCCCGCCGCGTCGGCGCACGGCTGGTCTTCGTGCGCGGCACCGCCCGAGACGACCCGGAGTCGGCCGCACAGTCGGTCGTCGACATCCATGACGCACACCTGCACGGGGCGACCGACGGTGTGTCACCCGACGGCCTCACCCAGCTCGCCGTCGGTCCGTCGGGCGTCCATGCCGACGGGCCGGAGACCTTCGCGGCACTGTCCGAAGTTGCAGCACGTCTCGGACTGCGTCGTCGAACTCAGGCCAACGAACAGATCGACGTCGAGATCGCCGCCGAGAGGTACGGCCGGCGCCCTCTGGAACTACTGGACGACTGGGGTTGGCTGGCCGCCGATGTCACCGTCGCGCACCTGTGCGAGATCACCGATGACGAACTGGATCTGGTGGCGCGGTCGGGTGCCCACGCCACCCACGCGCCGGGGTGTGATGTGCCGATGGGGTGGGGTGTCGCCCGCGTGGCCGCCCTCGGCCGCGCCGGCGTACGCATCGGGCTCGGTACCAGCGGCGGCGGGAGCAACGATGCCGGCCACCTCCTCGCGGATGCGCGACTGGCGATGCAGGTCTCCGGACTGATCGGCGACCCGGTGTCGGCCCGCGACTGTCTCGCGATGGCGACCGAGGGGTCCGCCACGGGCCTCGGCCGCCCCGAGCTCGGACACCTACGTCCCGGCGCGGCTGCGGATCTGTGCGTGTGGGACTGCTCCGATGTGTTTGACGCCGGCGTCCCGGACGCGCTCGACGGTCTTCTCTGGGCGGGGCCCGGCAGACGACCCCGCGACGTGATGGTCGGCGGCCGCTGGGTGGTCCGCGACGGAGTGCTGGTGACCGCGGACTCGCGAGCGCTGGCGAACGACCTCACGACGATGCTCGACGAGCGGTTGTCGGGATGACCCGCGCCCCATGACTGGGTGCAGGGTCATGCCCCTGTCGGCCGAGTAGCGACGACCCAGCGCGGCGAGGACGCCGCGTATCGAGGTCAGCGCAACGGGACCGGGGCCGCGGCACCCACCAGGGCGACGATGTGGAGTCCGCCCGGATTGGTCTGGAGCGGAACCTCTTTCCAGTTGTTGGTCGTCCACATGGCCGAGGGGTTCGGCAACGCCGAGATCACCGAGCACCTGCAGATCAGTGTGCTGACCGCGAAAACCCATGTGAACAGGGCGATGACGAAGTTCGGTGCGCGGGACCGCGCACAGCTGGTGGTGGTGGCGTATGAATGCGGACTCGTCGTGCCGGGGCGGCGGCCGGTGCGGTAGCCGGAGGGGATCCGCCTGGTCAGTCCTCGGGGTTCTCGGCTTCCTCGCGGTCCCGGCGCTGGTCCTCGTGGAGCGACTTGACGCGTCGTTCCTCACGCCGGACCTCGACCTGGGTGGCGCGCTCGGCGACCAGCCACTCGGGCATCTCGGCCAGCAGCTCGTTGATCTGCGCGGTGGTCAGCGCCTCGGTGATCCCGTTGCGGACCAGAGCGGAGTTGGAGACGCCGAGCTTGGCCGCGACCAGGTTCTTCGGGTGCGGTCCCTCCGCGCGGAGGGTCTTCAGCCACTCCGGTGGGTCGGCCTGCAGGGCGGCGAGTTCAGCGCGGGTGATGGAACCGTCGCGGAACTCGGCAGGGGTCGCCGGCAGGTAGACGTCCAGCTTCTTGGCGGCGGTGGCCGGCTTCATCGACTGCGAGCTCATTGCCCCAGGGTATCGGGCGGTAGCCTTTGGTCGTGACCACACCCGACCGGGCAGGCGTTTCCGGGTCTCCGGCCTTTCGATTGGCGTACGTCCCCGGCGTGACCCCCGGCAAGTGGGTCCGTATCTGGGAGGAGCGGCGACCCGACGCCCCGCTGGAGCTGGTCGCCCTCGAGGTTGCCGAGTGCGCGGACGCCATCGGACAGGGAAGTGTGCAGATGGCGATCACGCGCCTGCCCGACGCGCTGCGTCACGGCGAGGCCGGACCGCATCACACCATCGAGCTGTATGAGGAGACCACCGTCGTCGTGGTTCCTAAGGATCATGTGCTCACTGCAGGTGACGAGTTGACGCTGGCCGACCTCGCCGACGAGCAGTTCCTGTGGCCACTCGACGAACCGGTGTCGGGATTCGTCGACCCTGCTGGCCGAGTAGCGCCGACCGAGCGGAGCGAGGATGCGGGTGGTTCTGCTGGCCGAGTAGCGCCGACCGAGCGGAGCGAGGACGCGGGTGGTTCTGCTGGCCGAGTAGCGCCGACCGAGCGGAGCGAGGACGCGGGTGGTTCTGCTGGCCGAGTAGCGCCGACCGAGCGGAGCGAGGACGCCGCGTATCGAGGTCGTCCCGGCACCGCGATCGACCACCGTCCGGAAACCACCGGGGATGCAATCGAACTCGTGGCCGCCGGTATCGGTGTCCTTCTCGTGCCTCAGTCCCTGGCGCGACTACATCACCGCAAGGATCTCGTCTACCGTCCGGTGTCCGACGCGCCGACCGGCACCGTCGGCCTGTTGTGGCCCGATCCGACCACCGAGTTGGCCGACGAATTCATCGGAATCGTCCGCGGTCGCAAGGCGACTTCGTCGCGGGGGCAATCCGAACCGGCGCCGAAACGATCGGCCAGGGAGAAGGCCGCCGCGAAGCGTGCCGCGCGGGAGTCCGCGGGGAAGATCCCGGGGAAGAGCGCACGGAAGAAGCCCGGGGTGCGTCCGAAGCGGCGGTGACCGACGGCACGTCAGGCGGCGCGCCACTCCCCGGTGCGCTCGGGCGAGGCCTCAGCCAGTGCGGTGATGGTGTCGTCGACGCCGAAGTCCTTGCCGTACACGGGTGTTCCCGGCTGCTGACGCCACGACTCGGCGAGCGATCCGGCGTCGACCGGGTCGAAGCCGAGTTCGTCGACGATGCCGAAGACGATCTTCTTTCCGCCCGGGTGATCTCCGGCGATCGGCAGTGCGATCCGGCCCTCGGCGCCGGCCGGGCGCCCCTTCGTGAGCAGGTGCTTCCAGTAGATCCCGTTGAAGACCTTGTAGACGGGCGCACCGATCTGCTCGGACACCCACACGCTCTCGGGGGTGCCGTTCTCGATCGCCTCGATCTTCCCGTCGCGCTGCTGCGGGTAGTAGTTGTTGGTCTCGATGACCGGTGCGCCCGATTTGCGTGCGTCGACGATGCCGGCGGCCAGGTGAGGGGTGTTCTTCTGCGGGATGGACACGATCACGAGGTCGGCGTCGTGTGCGGCTTCGGCGGCCCACACCGCCGTGGCGCCGGTCTCGGCAGCCAGTTCCGAAAGGGTCTCGGGTGAGCGAGAATTCGAAACACGTACCTCATGTCCCAGTTCGGTGAGCCGACGAGTGAGTGTTCCGCCGATGAATCCCGCTCCGATGATCCCGATGTTCACTGCTGCACCTCTTCTTCGACGATGTCGTTGACTCTGGGCGCAACAGTGGTCGCGGTCCGAGCATTCCCGGTGCGCGGGTTTCGTGCGGAGTAGGTGGTGGAATGTCATCGAGCCCAGTGGCCTGTCACGTGAGCCACCATCCGGCGTCTGTGCTGGGCACGCTCACCATTCCGTCTGGTACGACCGTATCAACTCTGAGCTCGCGTTATCTGCAGCGGCGGATCAACATCCTGGCGGACGTGCAGCAGGCACGGCTCGTGGCGACGCCTCGCGCGGCATAAAGGCATCTCCGACGCTGCCCCTCCTACGGCCACCCGCCGGACCGTCGAAGGGCGAGGGTTGAGGAGCGCGATCGACTCAGCGGGACCTGGAGACGAATGGATTGCGGACTACGACCAGTCGGTCGGTCAGCACCGCCCGCTCGACGTAGGGCTGCTCCCACGTGCGGCTGTCGTCGGAAGCATCGCGGTTGTCGCCCAGCAGGAGGTAGTGCCCGGCGGGGACGTGAAAAATGCCGCGATAGTAAGAGGGCGAGGCGTACGGCTCGTCGAGCGGCACGCCGTCGATCCGAACCGCGCCGCCGTCGATCTCCACGGTCTCCCCCGGTAGGCCGATCACGCGCTTGACGATCCGCCCGCCCGTCTCGGCATGGTCCACCACGACCAGGTCTCCCCGGTGAATCGGGGTCGATCGCCGGAGCGACCTGGTGAGTGCGAAGCGCCCGTCCGACAGGGTCGGCGCCATCGAGTGTGACCGAACCCTGGTGAGCCGGCACATCAGTGGTGCCCGGCGTGCGCGTGCCCGTGCTCGTGCTCGTGACCCTCGGCGTACTTGAAGTACCGGACGTAGGCGTCCATGTACTCGCGAGCGGCGTCCAGGTCGTCGGTGTCGAAGCCCTTGAGCGCCATGGCCCGATCGAACCGGCGCTCGAGCTCGTCCCAGCGGTCGTCGGCGACGAGTCCGCGCAGCGGCTCGATGCTGCCGAGGTCCAGCGCCTCGTCGGCTGCCGCGACCTGCGCGGTGACGCCTTCGCCGGCGGGCTTGAGACCGGTGAAGCCGGCGCCCTCGCCCGCCCGGTGAACCCTGACCAGGGTCTCGAGGAACCACCGGTCGGCCACCTCGCGGGCCTCCCCGCCGGCGGCACGGACACGCAGGACCTTGTCGAAAGCGGCCCGGATCTCGTTCTCGTCGCTGGGCTGGACCCACTTGAGCGCGATGTTGACGTTCCCGCTCTCGAGCGCCCGGCGGCCGTCGGTGGCGGCTGGGCCGTTCTCGGTGTCGCAGTGGGCGGAGGCATCGCGTGCGAACAGCGCGAGAAGCCGGTGGACCGCGGTGCTGATGCTCATGGCGGGCTCCTTTCCTTGGTTGCCTACCAGGTGCAATCACCAAACTAGACCGGTGTCCGTCCTGGCTCCATGACCTAGGTCAAGAGCCGCCGGACCGCCGCTCGAGGCCCTCGAGATCCAGCAGGTCGACCTCGGCACCACGCACATCGATCAGTCCCTCGCGCTCGAGCGCCGCGAGCCGTCGGCTGAGCGTCTCGGGGATGGTGCCGAGATAGGTGGCCACGTCTTTCTTGGACACGGGCAGCCGAACGGTCAGCGCTCCGTCGAGGCTCCGCGTCGCCGGCAGGTCAAGGAGGTAGGACGCGATGCGGGCGCTGACGTCGACGAGGGTGCGGGCGGCGAGCCGCCGCTCGGTCTCCTGTAGTCGCGTCGCCAGCGAGTGGAGCATCGCCACCCCTATGTCCGGGTAACGGTGCACGAGCTCGGTCAGCATGCTGTGGTCGAACACGCACATCGTGGAGCTCTCGAGGGCCATGTAGTCGTTCTCCGGCCGGGCACCGGTGAGAAAGCCGACCTCCCCTTCGACGTCGCCGGGCCCCAGCAGGCGCAGCGTGACCTCACGCCCGTCTTCGGCGGTGCGCCCGACTTTGACCAGGCCCTCGTGCACCACGAACAGCTTGGCGGTGTCCCGGCCCGCCCACACGAAAGTCTCGCCGCGGCCCACGCGTACAGGTCGTGCCAGCGATGCCACCTCGTCCTGCTGGTCGTGGCTCAGCCGGGAGAACAGCGGAACCCTGGCCACGCAGGATTCACCGTGGTGGTGGTGCTCGTGCGGCCGGTTCATCGAAGCTCAGTGTAGGTGCGCGTGCGAGCGGTCGTGGGAGTGTCGTGCATGGCCCGATGGCCTCCCGCCCGGCAAGAGAGGCGTCGCCTGCGCCCCTCGCAAGGGCACCTGGCTAACCCCGCCCACTACCGGCAGGTTTGTGCTGGGCCTTCGGCGACGTACCGGTCTTGAACGTCGGTATCGCCACCGACGACGATACCCCCGCAGCGGTGAAGCTCGCCGCGATGCGCTGGATCGCGCGGGCTCTCGGCGAAGACGGCAGTGGAAGTGGACGTGACGCCCAAAGGATTCGAACAGGTCTTGGAGGTTGTGCTTAGGGGCGGTTCCGGTGCTGAGAGTCGTTCACGCCGAGGCGAACCCGACGACACCGAACACCACTGGATCAACGCGGAGCTCGGTGTGATCGACTCTGAGGTGTCGGCCGAGACTTGCGAAACATCGCTCCAAGGCGGTGCTGGTGGAGCCGATGACGGGAATCGAACCCGCGTATTCAGCTTGGGAAGCTGATGTTCTGCCATTGAACTACATCGGCGTGCGAGCGCTGGGCTCGCGTCCGAAAGCCTAGCAAACCGGCGTCGGGGTCTTCGCGAGCGGCGCGAAGATTCTTTCCGAGCCGGGGTTGCGCACCGGCGCGGACGCCCGTACTATCGAACATAGTTTCGAGTAAAGCCATGATGACGGGGGTTAAATCATGGCTTTAGGCGAGCCATCTGCATCACAGCCACTTCTTCTCGACCAGTACGAGCGTCTACACGCGCTGCTGGACGAGATCAGCGAGACGGCGTCCACGGACTGTTCCGACACAGACCTGCTCAAGGTCGCGATGGAGCACGAACGCGCCGAGCGTCGCATGCTCACGTCGTTCGCCGCCCACATCATCGACATCGACGAACGCTCCGCATACCGGAAAGCCGGCAGCCAGACCGTCACCAACTTCGTCACCAGCGTGCTCAACCGCAGCGGAGAGGCCACCCGGCTACTCAACCGCGTGTGGGCGATCGGCAAGTTCCCCGACATGCAGGGCGAGGCACTCGAGCCGCGATTCCCGGAGACCGCCAAAGGTGTTGCCCAAGGCGAGATCTCGGGGCGGAACGTCGACGTCATCGTCGAGGTGATGAAGAAGGTCCCGGCCGCCGCAGACCCGGCGGACCGTGAAGCCGCCGAGGCGACGCTTGCGCATTACGCCCGCGACTACGACCCGTCCTCGCTGCGCGAACTCGGCGGGCGGATTCTCGCCCACCTCGATCCCGACGGAACCCTGACCGACGACCGCGACCGTGCCCGAATGCGCGGCATGCGCCTCGGCCCTCAGGACGCACAGCTGATGTCCAAGCTCACCGCCGACCTCGACCCCAAGACCCGGGCGATGCTCGACGTCGTACTGGCGGTGTGGGCAGCGCCGGGCATGAACAACCCCGACGACCCGGAGTCACCCGTCGGAGACCCCGGCAGTGCTGATCCCGATGCCCTCGCGGCCGCTGCCGAACGCGACAACCGGTCGACCGCGAAACGCAACCACGACGCCTTCTCGGCGTTGCTCCGGTACGCACTCGACGACGGCGCGCTCGGTCGTTCCCATCACGGACTGCCGCCGCACGTCATCGTCACGATCACCGAATCGGCGCTCCGCAACCGGGCCGGGGCTCCCGCGCGCACCGCGACGGGGGCGCTACTCCCGATCAAGGATGTCGTCGAACTCGCCGCCGAGTCGCAGCAGTACCTCGAGGTATTCCGCGACCACACCAGTGAGGTCCTCTACCTCGGACGGGCCAAGCGCCTGGCATCCCGGGCGCAGCGGATCGCCGCGGTGGGTCGCGATGGCGGCTGCACGTGTCCACGCTGCACGCGGTCGTCCTTCGACTCCGAACTGCACCACGTGGCCGAATGGACAGCCGACGACGGCCCCACCGACATCGACAACATGACCACCGCATGCGGACCGCACAACCGTGCGGTCGGCCCCGGCGACGACCAGTGGGCCACCACGATCGCCACCGATGGGGTCGACGCAGGTCGCGTCGTCTGGCACCCGCCGACGTCGCACCCGGATCAGACCCCGAAGGTCAATCACGCCAACCGCACCGACGAGGTCCTCAACCGGATGCGAGCCGATGCCCGTCGACGCCGGTCGAGTGGTCACGGGCAGGACGAGGCGTCTGGGCCGACGGACACCGGCGCAGATCCACCCTGACCATTCGATAACCTCGACACCGTGCTGCTCTCCGACCGCGACATCCGCTCCGAGATCGCTGACGGGCGCCTCGCCATCGATCCATTCGATCCTGCGCTCGTCCAGCCCTCCAGCGTCGACGTCCGGCTCGACAGTCTGTTCCGCGTGTTCAACAACACCCGGTACACCCACATCGACCCGGCCCAACGCCAAGACGAACTGACCACCCTCGTCGAACCGACCGAGGGTGAGCCCTTCGTGCTGCACCCGGGTGAGTTCGTGCTGGGCTCCACCCTCGAGGTGTGCAGCCTGCCCGACGACCTCGCCGGACGCCTCGAAGGAAAGTCCTCGCTCGGGCGGCTCGGCCTCCTGACCCACTCGACCGCCGGCTTCATCGACCCCGGGTTCTCGGGCCACATCACCCTCGAACTCTCCAACGTGGCCAACCTGCCGATCACACTGTGGCCCGGCATGAAGATCGGCCAGCTGTGCCTCATCCGCCTCAGCAGCCCGGCCGAACACCCCTACGGCAGTGAGGCCGTGGGATCGAAGTACCAGGGACAACGCGGGCCGACCCCGTCGAAGGCGTACCTGAACTTCCACAAGACCGACTGACTGTTCATCCGGCCGATCACCACACGCAACGCCACGGTTGGTTCAAGGCTCAACCACCTGGGTAAACGTTGCGATCATGAAGCTCACGGTGATCGGATGCGGATACCTCGGCGCCACGCACGCGGCGTGCATGGCCGAACTCGGGCACGACGTCGTGGGCATCGACATCGATCCGCAGAAGGTCGAACGCCTGCAATCCGGCGACGTCCCGTTCTTCGAGCCCGGACTGTCAGACATCCTCCGCCGCAACCTCGACGCAGGGCGGCTGCGATTCACCACCGACCACTCGATCGCCGCCGACCACGCCTCGGTCCACTTCATCGGCGTCGGCACCCCGCAGGAAGCGCGTGGACACCGCGCCGACCTGTCCCACGTCCACGCGGCCGTCGACACACTCGTTCCCACACTTCGCGGCCAGCACGTCCTGATCGGCAAGTCCACCGTCCCGGTCGGCACGTGTGAGGAACTGTCGCAACGGATCTCGCGACTCTCGGCGCCGGGCGCCGACGTCGAGCTGTCGTGGAGCCCCGAGTTCCTGAGGGAGGGTTTCGCCGTCGAAGACACCCTGTCGCCCGACCGGCTGGTCCTCGGTGCCGGAAGACTCGTCGACGACCCGCAGGCCGCACCGGCGGTGTCGCTGGCCGGCGAGGTGGTCCGAGACATCTATCGCGAAGTACTCGAAACTGGTGTGCCGTTGATCGAGACCGACTGGGCCACTGCTGAACTCGTCAAAGTATCCGCCAATGCCTTTCTCGCCACCAAGATCTCGTTCATCAACGCGATGAGTGAACTGTGCGAGATCGCCGGTGCCGACGTCGGTACGCTCGCCGACGCCATGGGCCACGATCCCCGGATCGGCCGGCGATTCCTCAACGCGGGACTGGGCTTCGGCGGCGGCTGCCTACCCAAGGACATCCGAGCGCTGACCGCCCGCGCCGACGAGATGGGCGCCCCTCGCGCGGTAGGATTCCTGCGCGAGGTCGACGCCATCAACATGCGTCGGCGCAGCGCCGCCGCCGAACTCGTCGCCGAGGCGCTCGGCGGAGAAGCGTTGGGCCGCAATGTCGCCGTACTCGGTTCCGCCTTCAAACCCGAGAGCGACGACGTCCGCGACTCTCCCGCGCTCGCCGTTGCGGGCCGTCTCGCGCTGGACGGGGCGTCGGTCACCGTCTTCGACCCGCAGGCAATGGGCAATTCGCGCCGGGTGCAGCCGACACTGGGCTACGCGGCGTCGGCGCGCGAGGCCTGCGATCGCGCCGATGTCGTCGTCATCGCCACCGAATGGGCGGAGTTCGTCCACATGTCACCCGACGAGCTCGCGCCCGTGGTCCGCCACAAGCGAATTGTCGACACCCGTCGTTGCCTCGACCCACAGGCCTGGCGGGACGCCGGGTGGGACTACCGGGCGCTGGGCGGTCCGGTGCCGGCGCGAAAAATTGGGACAACAAGTTCGTTCACGCAGGTGAACGGGGCTTCGTCGAAAGCGGTTCCCCGAGTGGACGTGTTAGGTTAACCCCGCGATTGACGGGGGGACCTTCGCGCCGTGGGGGCGTGTAGGGCGAGGTGCACACAAGTGCAGGAATTGATCAGATGACCGACACGGTGTTCGATGCGGCCATGGGGCCGGCCTCTGCGTCTGCAGAGGTCTCGGTTCATCCCGCCGTGCTCGACGACGTGCGGGCCACACTCCGTCAGCGCGGGCTCGACGCCCCTGAGGTGGTGCTGCTGGGTCTCGACGGGAACGGTTGCGTATCCGTCGGGCGGTTCGACACCTCCCGGGGCACGGTCGCCGACACCTATTCCGACGTGGCCCTGTCTGTCGGTGCGCTCGACCGCGCCATCGCCGACCACCTGATCAGGATCGGGCGCGTCGAGTCACCGACATCGCCGGAATGGCATGACGAACTGTTCGATCTCATCGCCCGCGGACGCGAACGCCTGCAGGATTCCGACGGCACATTCCTGATGGGACGCCGACACATTCGGCTGTTCCGCCTGGCACGCCGGGATGTCGAGGAGGCGGGCGGCGCGCTGATCGCACGCGGTGAGGAACTGGCACGCGCAGCAGTGGCCGGTGCGCAGGCCCCTGCAGTCGTCATCACCGACGGTCTGAGCGTGTGGCCCGGCCTGCGCGACGGGATCGCCAAAGCCGTACAGGTACCGGTCGTCGACGCTGCGCCCAGTCCGCTGACGGCCACGGTGCCGGCTGTACCGCTCAGCGGCCCGCGGGAAGCGCACATACCGGATGCGGCTAGCGGCACCCCCGACGCCGAGGCAGCGACGTCCGCCGACCCCGACACCGACGGAACCGCGACCGCCGCCGATGCAGACCACAGCGCCGATGCAGACAACAGCGCCGCCGCAGACGACAGCGTCGATACAGACAACAGCGCTGCCGCGCACACCAGCCAGAGCACCGACAACATATCGACCGAGCCGGAAGCCGTGGACGGCGATCGAGACGAGACGCAGCCGTATGCGGACGCGGTGGAGGCCGAGAACGCCGACGAGTCACAGGCTGCGCGTGCCGGTGCCGACCCCGACAACGAGCCAGAGGTCGCAGCCGAGGTCGAAGATGGTGTCGGTGCCATCGTCGAACTCGACGCAGAACCAGTCGTCGACACGGCGCTGAACCTTGTGGCCGACGAGGTAACCGAGCCGCCGATCGGGAGTCCTGGTCGCTCAGGCGATTTCCCGGTCGTCGATGCTGACCGCATATCCAGTGAGCAGCCTTCACGTCCGGTAGATCCTGCGCCCGCAACGGCATTCGGTGCCACAGCGACCTCTGCCTTCGGAACTCCACCCGCGCAAGACCCCGCGCCGGTTCGAGAGCACGTGAACATGCCGCCGGCCTTCGAGGACGAGGCACGCCTGATTGACCCGGGTCCGCAGGTCGTCGGCACCGCCCCGATGATCCCAACCCATCGCACGTTCCCTGCGCGGGAACAGCATTCGCCCTACGGCCGACCTGCTCCGGTGCCGTCCCGTTCGCGACGCACGGTCCTGGCAGGCCTGGCGCTGGTATGCGCGCTCGCCATCACCGCGGTCGCGGTCGCACTGGCCACGGGGAACGATGACTCCTCGCAGGCGCCCGTTGCTGCTCCCACCACGCCCACAACTACGGCGCCCACGACCACGGCGCCGACCGGCCAGGAGTACGCCGACCCGGCCATCTTCGCCGAGGCGCGTCAGCCCGCGCAGGGCTACACGCCACCGCCACCGCCGGTGGTGACCAACGAGCAGGGGCCGGCACCGCGACCACGATCCCGCGCACCGCGTCCGCAGCGCGGCGTGACGATCCCGAATCCGATTCCCGGACTGCCGCCGATCGTCCTGCCGTGATCAGTCGGCGGGGCTCGGCGCCAGGCCTCGCGCGACGAACGCCAGGACCCTCTCGTAGTTCGCCGCGCCGTCGACCTGTGGCGGGTGCGTGCCGGCGAGTTCCAGGCTGACTGCACCGTGAACCGCTGACCAGGCCTGCATGGCGAGATCGGCGGGATCGCCGGCCATCACGACGCCGGCCACCTGTCCGTACCGGATGACGTCGACGAGTACGTCGAATGCATGCGCCGCCACCTCGAGATCCGGCGTGCAGCGCGTGGAGAACATCAGGCCGTAGAGGACGGGGTTCGACACGGCGAACTCGCGGTAGCCGCGACCGGAGTTCCGCAAGCGGGCGACCGGGTCGTCGTCGGTGGCTCCCACTGCTCGTGCGAATTCGACGAAACCATCGGTGACCAGCGCATCCAATAGTCCATCGCGGCCGTCGAAGTGGTTGTAGACGCCCATCGGCGCGACCTTCGCCTCAGCCGCGGCCGCCCGTACGGTGAGCCCGGCTTCGCCGTCGCGCTCAAGGATCGCACGACCTGCGCGCAGCAGTGCCGACCGGACGTCGGCGGCGGAGGTTCGGGTGCGCGGCTTTGCGGTGGGCATATTGACAATCTACTAGCACGGTGTTCTTCTTGAATAGAACATTATTCTATAACTGTAGGACGAGGTTCTACTCCGTCTGAACTTCATCAGCTCACGGAACAGGAGAATGCCGATGCGTACAGGACGTATGGGCTCACGCTGGTGGGCGCTCGGCGCCCTCAGCTTTGCCGAACTGCTGGTCATGATCGACAACACGATCGTCAACGTCGCTCTGCCGACGCTGGCCCGCGACCTCGACGCCGGGATCTCCTGCCTGCAATGGATCGTCGACGCTTACACGCTCGTGTTCGCCGGCCTGCTCTTGACCGGTGGCTATCTGGGTGACCGGTTCGGCCACCGGCGGATGCTCCTCGCCGGCGTCGTCGGCTTCATGGCGGTCTCGATCCTGGCGGCGTCGTCGCAGAACCTGGGCCAGCTCATCGCGTCGCGCGGCGGCCTGGGACTCTTTGCCGCACTGGTGTTCCCGGCGACGCTGGCGATCATCACGACGATCTTCGTCGACGCCAGGGAGCGGGCGACGGCCGTCGGTATCTGGGCGGCCGTCTCCGGTGTGGCCGTCGCCATCGGTCCCGTCTTGGGTGGCTGGTTGCTCGAGCACTTCTCGTGGACCTCGGTCTTCTGGGTCAACGTCCCATTCGGGCTGGCCGCGCTGGCGGTGATCCTCGCGGTCGTCCCCGGTACCCGACCGTTGGCGGTGCCGCGATTCGACGCCATCGGTGTGGGCTTGTCGGTTGCCGGTCTGGGGCTTCTCACCTACACGCTGATCGAGGCGCCGCACGTCGGTTGGGGTGAGGTCCGAGCCGTCCTCGGAATCGTTGCGGCCCTGTCGATCCTGTCCGTGTTCGTGGTGACGCAGCTACGCATCGCCCATCCCATCCTCGATGTGCGACTGTTCGCCAACCGGCACTTCGCCACCGCGGCCGGGATGATCAGCGTGGCGTTCTTCGCACTGTTCGGGTTCATCTTCCTGATCACCCAGTTCTTTCAGGCGGTCAAGGGATACGGTCCGCTGGCCGCCGGTGTGCGAACCCTGCCGTTCGCCATCGTGATGGCGGTGCTGTCGCCGGTGGCGATGGCCCTGTCCCACCGGTTCGGTGCACGCTTCGTCGCCGTGGCGGGTGCATTCCTGATGTCCGGCGGCTTCGCGCTCGTCGAGATCTCCTCGCGCGCTTCGGGTTACTGGGAGCTCATCGTCTGGTCGATGTCGCTGATGGCTGCCGGCCTGGCCTTCATCTCGGGCCCGTGTACGCAGCTCATCATGGATGCGCTGCGGCCGGAACAGGCCGGTGCCGGCAGCGCCGTCAACGACACCACCCGCGAGATCGGCGGCACCCTCGGGGTTGCGGTGCTCGGCTCGATCCTGACCTCGGCCTACGTCGCGGGCATCGGGGATCGGCTGTCGGACAGCGGATTGCCTCGAGAGGTGGTCGCAACCGCGGAACAGTCGGTGATGGCCGGGGTCGAGGTCGCCGGCCGGGTGCCCGCCGCGATGAGCGAGACGGTCCGGGTCGCGGTCCAGCAGGTGTTCATGGACGGTCTGCACAACGCGGTGTGGGCGGCGGTGGCGATCACGGCCGCAGCCGGTGTGACAGCGGCGTTCCTGCTGCGCGGCACGGTCGCCGGACGGCACGCGGTGCCGGATTCGCAGGAAGGGCCCTTCGAGACGCATCCTCCGCAAGCTCCGGATGCTCCTCAGGGAGCGGGGGTGCGTCCGCAGGGAGAAGTGGCCACCTCACAGATCGAGCGTGAGGTTCCCGCCGGCACTGCGTGACACGCAGGTCAGCATGGTCCCGGCCTCCCGCTCGGGCTCGGTCAGGATGTTGTCACGGTGGTCGATGTCGCCGGACAACGTCCTGACCTTGCATGTGCCACAGAAGCCCTGCTGACACGAGTAAGGCACCGACGGCATCACTCGCCGGAGCGCGGCGAGCGCCGACTCGTCGGCGGCCACCGGAATCCGTTCCCCCGTGGACGCCAGCGTCACCGTGAACGGTGTGCCGTCCTCCACCGGTGGCGGACTGAAACGTTCGTAGTGCAGTTCGATGTCCGCGCGGTCGGCCAGGTGGCGGCGGAGGTTCTCCAGCATCGGAACCGGTCCGCAGCAGTACACCGCGAGGTCGGCGTCCGAATCCGGGACCGGACCGACCAGTTCCGACATCGTCGGCAGTCCGTGCCGATCGTCGGTGCGGATGGTGATGCGGTCGCCGAACCTCGCCACATCGTCGAGGAAGGGGATCGAGTCGGCCGAGCGACCGGTGTAGATCATCGACCAGTCCAGCCCGAAGCGCTCCGCCACCGTCAGCATCGGCAGGATCGGCGTGATGCCGATCCCGGCGGCGATGAAGCGAATCCGGCGAGCGGGCGATCCGTGGCCGGGTACCGCCAGGGGGAAAGCGTTGCGCGGTCCCTTGATCGACATCACGTCGCCGATCTCCAAAGCGTCGTGGACCTCGATGGAACCGCCACCGCCGTCCGGGATGCGCCGCACCGCGATGCGGTAGTGCTCACGGTCCGCGGTGTCGCCGCACAACGAGTACTCGCGCATGCGGCCGGACGGGAGCAGCACGTCGATGTGGGCACCCGCGTGCCACGACGGCAGCACCCCGCCGTCCGCGGCCGTGAGGGTCAGCGCGATGACGTTCTCGTCATGTGCGACGACCTCGCGGTCCACGATGCGGACGTGGGTGATCCCGTCGTTGACCGGCGCCGGCCTCAGCGGGGACAGCGGCCGCCAGGCCGGCCACCACGCCCGCATGAACGCGGTCCCGACGGTGAGGATCGGATCGCGGCGCCACCGCCCGTACAGATGTGGCGGTGGCTGGGTGAGACTCGTCGAATGCGGATGTGCGCGTTGGTTCATCGGAGTCTCTCAGGCCGCGTTGCGTGCGGCCGGTGACTTGGCGAGGTATGCGACGGCCTGGGCGGTGCTGCCGATCTGTTCGGGGCGGAAGCCGGGCCGGAAGTAACTGAATGTGGAGAAGACGATGCTCCGAAGCGGGGGCAGGACGTTGGCGCGCACGCCGCGGTGGAACTGCCACTTCTTCTGGATGTAGTTGTAGGACACCGACGTGTCCTGCTTCATGATGAACCGGTAGCCGCGCTGTATGAGGAACAGCAGCATCGGGAGGACGGCGAGCATCGCGCGCCCGCGGCGGAGGTAACTGTCGCCGAAATAGGCTGCGACGTCGTGCGCGACGGCCCGATGTTCCACTTCCTCCGCGCCGTGCCACATGAACAGATCGGCCATCGTCGGATGCGCGCCGGTCTCGATCCAGTTGTTGTTCAGTGCGAAATCGCCGAGCACCGCGGTGTAGTGCTCGAGGGCGGCGATCAGCCACAACCGCTCGATGAGGTGCTTGTGCCGCGCTTGCGGCGGGCCGCTCGTCGCCGGTCCGAGAACTCTGCGGAAGACCCACTCCATCTGCAGCTGGTACGGACGTGGATCGATGCCGTGGTGATCGAGGAACTCCCACAGCACATGGTCGTGAGCTTCGGCGTGCATCGCCTCCTGTCCGATGAAACCCCGCATGCGAGAGGCGAGTTCCTCGTCGGCCACCAGCGGCAGCGCCTCGTTGTAGGTCTGCACAAACCAGCGTTCCCCCTCCGGGAGAAGAAGATTCAACACGCTGATGAAGTTGGACGCCACCGGGTGGCCGGGAATCCAGTGCAGGGGCACGTCGTCCCAGTCGAATGCCACGTTGCGGGCATGCAGTTCGACCGGGCCGGGATCGGCTTGATCAGCACTCGTCTGATCGGTGTGGCTCAGGTCCGGACGCGGGCGTTCGACGGTGCTCATCCGGTCACCTTCTGTCGGGCGCCGATGCGCGACAGCCACGGCGCGAAACGGTATATGCGATAACCGACCTTCGCCTCGGGCGTCACCGGGACGACTGCCTTGTTGTGCTCGATCGCCGAGACGATCTCGACGGCCACCCGATCCGGGGTGAAACCTCGGCGCTGGTAGAAGCGGTTCAGCCGATCTCGTTGTGCCTGTTCGGTATCGGCGTCCAGTCCGGCGATCGGCGACGACGACACGATGTTGGTGTCGACGATGCCCGGGCAGATGGCGCTGACACCGATGCGGTGCTCGGCGAGTTCGGCGCGCAGCGACTCCGAGAACAGCAGGACCCCCGCCTTCGACGCCGAGTACAAGCCGAGGCTGCGCGACGGCGTGAACGCCGCGGCCGAGGAGACGTTGACGATGTGCCCGCCCACTCCGCGGTCCACCATCTGACGGCCGAACTCGCGGCTCCCCGTGATGACCCCGCGCAGGTTGACGTCGAAGAGCCGATCGACCTGCTCGTCGGTTGCGGCGAGAGCCCCACCGGCCAAGCCGATCCCGGCGTTGTTGATCACAATGTCGGGTACCCCGTGGCTCTCCCGGACCGTCGCGGCGAAGGACGTGAACGAGTCGGTGTCGGACACGTCGAGGAGGTAGGCGTGCGCCACCGCGCCGGCGATCTTGCAGGCCTGCGCCGTCTCGGCGGCGGTGTCGAGGTTCCGGTCGGCGAGCACGAGTTCGCACCCGCGCTCGGCGAGGAGCAGTGCGGTCTCCCGACCGATGCCACTGCCCGCGCCGGTGATCACGACCAGCTTTCCGGCCAACGGTTTCGGTTCGGCGAACACCCGCGACCGCTCGACGGTCGGCGGCGCCTCGTTGTCGGTCTGCGCGGCAAGGAAATCCAGGATCGTGTCGGTCAGGTAGCCCGGCTTGGTATACGGCAGCCAGTGGCCGGTCGGGGTGTCGCGCCGCCACAGCTTGGCCGCATAGGTCGGGGTGTTGTCGTAGATGGCCGGACGCAGGGCGATGTCGCGCTCGTTGACCACCTGCAGCACCGGCACCGCGGTCGAGCGGGGCTCCGGGCGGGCCAGTTTCTGGCGGATGTTGGCGCGATAGAGCGCGAGTCCGGTGATCATGTCGCGGCGCAGTGTCTCGGCGACGACGACGTTCTCCGGTGGGGTGCCCTCGATGGTGTGCAGGAACTGCTTCCACGCCCGCGGACTTCCCAGTGCGGTCAGCAGGGCGTTCGGCAGCACCGGCAGCTGGAACAGTCCCGTGTAGGCCGATGAGAGTGACTGCGTCGCAATGGTTCGCATGCGGCGGGGTGTCGGGCGGGTCAGTCCTTCGCGTAACAGCTGACCGAGGTGGTCGAGGTTGGGTCCGGAGACCGAGACGAAGGATGCGATGCGGGTGTGCGACCTCGGTCGGCTGACGGCCTCCCAGGCCTGGACCGAACCCCAGTCGTGACCGACGACGTGCACGGGAGCGTCGGGACTCACCGCTTCGGCGACGGCGAAGAGGTCGTCGGCGAGCTCGGCCAGCCGGTACGCACCGACCTCGCCTGGACGGTCGCTTTCGCCGAATCCGCGGCAGTCATAGGCGACCACGTGATACTTCTCGGCCAGCCGAGGTGCGATGTGGGTCCAGAGATGGTGGGTGTCGGGCCAGCCGTGCACCAGCATGACCGTCGGATTCTCAGGGTCCCCGAGTTCGAAGGTCGCGAGGGTGACGCCGTCGCCGGTCACCGTTCCCCGTCGCCAGTCGGGACGCACCTGCACTGCATGTTCGGACATCCGTGTCACCTCGTTGTAGACCCCGATTGGAGGTACACGTTACCAACGGTTACACAAATGTCCAGACCCTGGAGGAGACAAAGAGGCCCGGTCAGAAGACCGGGCCCTTCGAGACGGCGCTCCGCAACCTACTGGCGGTACGACGACAGGAAGTTGCCGATCCGTTCGACGGCCTCCTTGAGGTCCCGCGACCACGGCAGCGTGACGATGCGGAAGTGGTTGTGGTCCTCGAGGTTGAACCCGGTGCCCTGCACGACGAGGATCTTCTCCTGCAGTAGCAGGTCCTGGACGAACAGCTCGTCGTTGTGGATCTCGTGTACCTCGGGGTCGAGGCGCGGGAAGGCGTACAGGGCCCCCTTGGGCTTCACGCAGCTGACACCGGGGATCTCGTTGAGCTTCTCCCAGGTGACGTTGCGCTGTTCGTAGAGGCGACCGCCCGGGGAGACGAGCGCATCGATGGACTGGTACCCACCCAGCGCCACCTGGATCGCGTGCTGGCCGGGCACGTTCGCACACAGGCGGGTCGACGCGAGGATGCCCATGCCCTCGAGGAAGCCCGTGGCATGGTCCTTGGGGCCGGTGAAGACGACCCAGCCGGCGCGGTAACCGCACACGCGGTACGCCTTGGACAGGCCGTTGAAGGTGAGGCACAACAGATCCGGCGCCAGCGAGGCGACGTTGATGTGCTCGGCGTCGTCGTAGAGGATCTTGTCGTAGATCTCGTCGGCGAGGATCAGCAACGAGTGTTCACGCGCCAGTTCGACGAGCTGCTGCAGGACTTCGCGTGAGTAGACCGCGCCCGTCGGGTTGTTGGGGTTGATGATGACGATCGCCTTGGTGCGGTCGGTGATCTTCGACGCGATGTCGGTGATGTCGGGGTTCCAGCCGTTTTCCTCGTCGCAGCGGTAGTGCACCGGACGGCCGCCGGACAGCGAGGTCATCGCCGTCCACAGCGGGTAGTCGGGGGCCGGGATGAGCACCTCGTCGCCGTCGTTGAGCAGCGCCTGCATCGTCATCGTGATGAGCTCGGAGACACCGTTGCCCAGGATGACGTCGTCGACGTCGAAGTAGGGGAAGTCGGGGATGAGCTCGTACCGTGTCACGACGGCGCGTCTCGCGGACAGCACGCCTGCCGATTCGGAGTAGCCCTGCGAGTACGGCAGTGCGTGGATCATGTCGCGCATGATCACGTCGGGTGCCTCGAACCCGAAGATCGCCGGGTTCCCGATGTTCAGCTTGAGGATGCGATGGCCCTCTGCCTCGAGCCGCTGCGCGTGCTCGTGTACGGGTCCGCGGATCTCGTAGCACACGTTCTGCAGCTTGAGCGACTGCTCGAGCGGCTTGAGGTTCTGGTTCAGATGCGACACATGGGGCCTACTCACGAGTTCAATTGTCGCAGCCGCGTGCAAGTCGGTTTCCGCCAGTGCTGCGCGGCAGTGGCCGGCCTACGAAAAACGGGCTCCGACCGTGGTGGTCGGAGCCCGTTTCGCGGTACTGCTGGTGACTACTGGTGGCCGGGCCGCTTCTTGCCGGCGGCGATGCCGAAGCCCTTGGCCTTCGACGCCCCGGTCTCGGCGATGGTGCGGGCATCGCCCGAGCCGTTGCTCGACGGAGCCGGGACCTCGGCCCCGTTCGTCTCGGCCGGGGCTTCCGCTGCCGGTGCCTCGGCTGCCGGGGTTGCCTCGGTCTCCTCGGCAGGAGCCTCGGCTTCCGGAGCCGCCGGAGCCGGTGCCTCGGCTGCCGGTGCTTCCGCGGCCGGCTTGGGGGCGGCCTTGCCGATCCCGCCCGGGCGCTTCTTGCCCGCGGCCATACCGAAGCCCTTCGCCTTGGCCGGCTTCTCCTCGGTCGCGGCAGCGGTGCCCGTTGCCGCGGTTGCCGTGGCCGACTCGGTGTCGACGGTCGGAGCCGCATCGGGTGCCGACTCGGCCTCGGCGACCTTGCTCTCGGCAGGGGCGGTCACTCCGGCGTCGGCAGCTGCCGCGTTCGGGGTGGCCGTCTTCTGACCGGGACGCTTGCCGGCAGCCATACCGAAGCCCTTGGCCTTGGCCGGCTTCTCAGCCGCGGGTGCCTCGGCCTTGACGGCCTCCGACGACTCGGCCTCGGCGGGAGCAGGAGCGGCCGTTGCGGCAGGCTTGCTCGCCGCACCCGGACGCTTCGCGCCGCCCTTCATGCCGAAGCCCTTGGACGCGGGCTTCTTCTCGGCCGGTGCCTCGGCGGGAGCCTCTGCCGGTGCCGAAGCCGCAGCGGGCGCTGCAGCCGCCGCTCCCGGCTTCTTGCCGCCCTTCATGCCGAAGCCCTTGGACGCGGGCTTCTTCTCGGCCGGTGCCTCCGCGGGAGCCTCTGCCGGTGCTGCGGTCTTGGCTGCGGCGCCGGGCTTCTTGCCGCCCTTCATGCCCAGGCCGACCTTCGGCTTCGGAGCCGCCTCGGTGGTGGCCGTCGCAGCTGCGGCGGCGGCCGCAGGAACCTTCTCGGGCTCCGGTTCCGGCTCGGGCTCCGGAGCGCTCGGACGAGGTCCGAGGAAGCGGCCGCCGAGCTTGACCTCGGTCGAGCCGCGCTTGACCGAGTCGAGCAGCAGCTGCGCGACGTCGACGACCTCGACCTTGCCCTCGGACTCGGTGCCGCTGGTCCGTGCGGTCACACCGTCGGTCAGCATCACGCGACAGAACGGGCAACCGGTGGCAACCTTCTTGACCTGGTCACCCGTGGTGTCACCGAGGGTGTCCAGCGCCTCGTCGACCCGGTCGAGGTTGATGCGCTTGCCGATCTGCTCTTCCATCCACATGCGGGCACCACCGGCACCACAGCACATGGACCGTTCGCCGTGACGCGGCATCTCGGTGAGAGTCGATCCGGCGGCACCCATCAGCTCACGCGGGGCGTCGTAGACCTTGTTGTGGCGGCCGAGGTAGCAGGGGTCGTGGTAGGTGACGCCCTCGCCGAGCGGGGCGACCGGCACGAGCCGCTTCTCGCGGACCAGTCGGTTCAGCAGCTGCGTGTGGTGGACGACCTCGTACTTGGCGCCCAGCTGCGGGTACTCGTTGCCCAGCGCGTTGAAGCAGTGCGCACAGGTGACGACGACCTTCTTGCGCTGCTCGGGCGCCGTCGAGAAGACCTCGCCGAGCATCTCGATGTTCTGCTGCGCGAGCATCTGGAAGAGGAACTCGTTGCCGGCGCGTCGTGCGGAGTCACCGGTACAGGTCTCGCCCTCGCCGAGAACCATGAAGTTCACCGCGGCCATGTCGAGAAGCTCGGCGACGGCCTTGGTGGTCTTCTTCGCGCGGTCCTCGTAGGCGCCGGCGCAGCCGACCCAGAACAGGTATTCGAAGCCCTCGAACGACTCGACGTCCTTGCCGAAGACCGGGATCTCGATGTCCATCTCATCGATCCAGGCGGTACGCGCGGAGGCGTTCTGGCCCCACGGATTGCCCTTGTTCTCGAGGTTCTTGAACATGCCGGCCAGCTCGGTGGGGAAGTCCGACTCGATCAGGACCTGGTAGCGACGCATGTCGAGGATGTGGTCGACGTGCTCGATGTCGACCGGGCACTGCTCGACGCAGGCACCACAGGTGGTGCAGCTCCACAGGGTCTCGGTGTCGATGACCGCACCCAGCGCCTCGGGATCGAACTCGCCGTCCGCGGACTCGAGGCCCTCGCCGCCGCCGAGCCTGCCCTTGGACTCGCCGACGAGCTTGCGGGATGCCTCGGCACGAGCGGCCTCGGGGATCGCGTTGAGCTTGTCCTCGAGGACGTTGCCGTCGGCGTCGACCAGGCCGACCTCGTCCCCGCCCATGTCCTTGCGGCCACCGGCCATCAGGTACGGGGCCTTGGCGTTGCCGTGGTCGCGCAGCGACATGATGAGCAGCTTCGGGGACAGCGGCTTGCCGGTGTTCCAGGCCGGACACTGCGACTGGCAGCGGCCACATTCGGTACAGGTGGAGAAGTCGAGCCAGCCCTTCCAGGAGAAGTCCTCGATCTTGCCCGCACCGAAGGCGTCGACGTCGGGGTCGGCGGTCTCCATGTCGAGGACCTTGCCCTGGCTCATCATCGGCTTGGCGGCACCGAGGGCGACGCCGCCGTCGGCCTCACGCTTGAAGTAGATGTTGAAGAACGCCGAGAAGCGGTGCCAGGCGACGCCCCAGTCGGTGTTCAGACCGACGACGGCCAGCCACACCATGCCGCTCATCAGCTTGATGACCGCGAAGATCGACACCAGGGTCGGCGACTCGGGCAGGATCTTGGCGACCTGCATGGTGAAGAAATCGGAGTACGCGTTCGAGTGGTGGTACGTCGCGATCTTCGACGCCTTCACCAGGATCATGCCCAGACCCTCGAGCAGGACGACGGCCTCGACGAAGTAGGCCGCGCCGAAGCGGGAACCGGAGAATCGCGAGATGCGCTCGGGGACGCGCGGGTGGTTGAGCTGGCGGATGACGATCAGCACCATGATGCCGACGACCGTGCCGATGCCCAGCAGTTCGTCCCAGAGGTGCCACGCGAACGTGTCACCGAAGAGGGGCCAGTGGAACTCCGGGTTGATCGACTGGCCGTAGGCCTCGAACCACAGCAGGGCACCCCCCATGAAGCCGATCATCACCAGCCAGTGCGCCCAGCCCACCGTCCGGAACTTGACCATGCGGGTGTGGGCGATGAACTCCTTGATCATCGTTCCCAGACGCGGGAGTACCGGCCAGAATCGGGAACTGTCGACCTTCTGGCCGAGTTTGATGGTGCGGAACATCCGCACCACGCCGCCGAGGAACAAGTACCAACAGAAGAGGCTGATCACCGCTGCTGTGGTGCCGATGGCAATCGTCGTGGCTGTCACGGGCGCGTACCGGCCTTTCGTCTAGGTCGTCCGCCGCAGAGGAAGCGCACAGAGTGCGCAGGGCTCTCCCACAGGGCGGTGTACTACAGGTAACCGTAATTCGTCGCGCCGTCGGCGCGCTGCCAAGGTTGACCTAATTTTCGCTGGTCTATCTCACATCGAATGATACTCGCGAGTAACTTACTGTCGAGTCAGGGTGTCGAGGATCCCATTCGGCTCCCGCGGTCGGTCCGCGTCAGCGGACCCGGGCCACCTTCTCCAGCTCCTCGAGGGCTGTGTCGAGGTGGGTGAGCAGCCGCTGCAGGCTCGGGACCTGCGCACGAGCGCCTATCAGACCGAAGTTGACGTGATCGGCCGAACTGGTCACGGTGATGTTCAACGCCAGGCCCTCCATCGCGATCGAGACCGGGTAGACGCCGTCGAGTCGGGCGCCGTTCCAATAGAGCTGCTCCGACGGCCCGGGCACGTTGCTGATGATGATGTTGAACTGCGGCGGAACGTATTGGACGAAGCCGGGAACGGTCGCGAATGCGAGCGGCGCGAAATTGGCCGCGCCGAGAGCGAGCGCCTGCAGGGGCTTCAGGCCACGGACGACGTTCTTCGCCTGGCGAGCCGACGCGACGAGTGCATCGAGCCGGCGTTCGGGATCGGGTTGATCGGTGGCCAGGTCGACCATGATCGCGGTGACGGCGTTCCCGTCGCTGTCCCCGTCGGTGTGCATCGACACGGGCACGGCGGCGATCAGGGAGGAATCGGGCAGGGCATCCTGATCGATCAGGTACGAGCGCAGCGCACCCGAGCACATCGCGGCGATGACGTCGTTGAGCGTGATGTCCAGGACGTCGGCGACCGCCCGTAGGCGCTCCATCTCCCACTGCTGGGCGGCGAAGCGGCGGGCGCTGCCGATCGCCACGTCGAGGATGGTTCGCGGGGCGCGGGGCACCGGCGGCACGAAGTCCGGCTTGCGTACACCGGCGATGGCCACCTTCGCGGCCGCGGGTACGAGCCCGGCCACCTGCAGGCCGGCGTCGGCGATCCCGGAGATCCGCGACCTCAGCGTCGGCGCTGGTCGCGGACGCTTCTTCCCGGCGAGGGCCGGGTCCCAGGGTGCCGATCCGGATCGGTCATCGGGGTCCGGCGAGAGCATGCGCTGCAGCAGGCGAAGCGCTGACACCCCGTCGACGATGGAGTGGTGGATCTTGCTGTAGATCGCGATCCGGCCGTCCTCGAGGCCCTCGATGACGTGGATCTCCCACATCGGCCGGAACCGGTCGAGCAGGGTGCCGTGGTTCAGCGACACGTAGCGCAGCAGCTCGCGGACGCGGCCCGGGCGCGGCAGCACCGCACGGCGGACGTGGTAGTCGAAGTCGATCTCGTCGTCGTAGGTCCAGGCGAGGTTGCCGAGGATCGTGACCGGCGACGCCGGCCGCTTGCGGAACAGCGGATGGATCTCGCCACAGGAGGAGAAGGCCGCGATGACCTCCTCGGCGAGGTCGGCCGACGACTGACCCTCCCGCGGTACGAACAACTGCAACCCGCCCACGTGCATGGGCTGCTCGCGCGTCTCGGCCAGCAGGAATATCGACGAGGTCACCGGCATGTACTGCATTCACACTCTTTTCCACGGTTGTCGGTTTACGCATCGGGCTGAGCGCGGCAGATGAATCCAGTATCGGTCCGTCACCACCGGCGCGGCGTCGAATGGTCATCTTGGGTGAGATGTGTTCGTGCACCTAGGTTGTACGGGTGAGGTCAGCAGCTCGTCTCGTCATGCCGGTGTTGCTGGTGGTCGTCGAACTGTGGATCGCCGTCGCGGCGACGTGGATGTACGCCGTGTCTGCGGACCGGATTCTCGGCGCCGGTCAGGTGCCGTCCGGTTCCACGCTCCTGGTGCTCGGTTCCCTCGTCGAGGACGGTTCTCCCGGGGACTACGTGCGCGGCCGGCTGGACACGGCGTCGGAGCTGTATCGCGACGGCCGTGCCATACGAATCATCAATTCCGGCAATGGTTCTCCCGAGGCGGGTGATGAACCCGCGGTGATGCGGGACTACCTCGAAGCCGCGGGCGTACCGGCGCAGGTGATTCTCGACGACCCGTCGGGGTTCGACACCGCGGCGAGCTGCCGCCGCGCGCGGGAGGTGTTCGGTGTGCGGGCGCTGCTCATCGTCACCCAGGACTTCCACCTGAGGCGTGCCATCGCGCTGTGCCGCGGAGAAGGGGTGGACGCCAATGGTGTTGTCGCTGAATGTGATTGTCCGTCATGGACATTGGTGCGCAATCACATTCGCGAGACGGTGTTCGCGGGTCCGCGTGCGCTGCTGACGGCGATCGGCTGAGGTGAACCACCGCGGCTGGGGTCGACGACGCTTCATAGGTTAGGCTGCGCATGCTGGCGGGCGACAGAGTCGACCGCATGACCTCCACAGAAGGGTGGAACAGGTGGAAGCCAAGAGATGGGCCCGACGAGTGATCGCGATCGGCGCAGCGGCGATCGTTGCGGCCGGATTGCTCGCCGCCTGTGGAGGTGGCGACACATCGGGAGACGACGAGACCCTGGTCCTGTACTCGGGTCGTTCGGAGTCGCTGGTCGGTCCGCTCGTCGAGCGCATCGGGGGCACGATCCCGGTGACAGCCGGGTATGACAAGAAGGCCGCCCAGATTCTCGAGGAAGGCGACCGGTCGCCGGCCGACCTGTTCTTCGCGCAGGATGCCGGTGAGCTGGGTGCTCTTGCCGACGCCGGTCTGCTCGAGCCGCTGCCCGCCGACATCGCCGCGAACATCCCGGAGGCCTATCGGTCCGAGACGGGTACCTGGGTGTCCACCTCCGCACGTTCGCGTGTGCTGATCTACGACCCGCGCCAGCTGCCCGCAGCCCAGCTGCCTGCCGGCATCGACGGCCTGCTCGCACCGGAGATGCGCGGAAAGGTCGGCTATGCGCCGACCAATGCTTCCTTCAAGTCCTTCGTGACGGCTCTGCGACTGACCCGCGGTGACGCGGGTGCGCGGGACTGGCTCACCGCATTTCTGGCGAACGACCCCAAGTCCTTCGACGGCAACGGCCCGATCGTCGAGGCGGTGAACAGCGGTCAGCTCGCCGCGGGCCTCACCAATCACTACTACTGGGTTCAGGAAGTGCAGGAGAAGGGGATCGAGAACGTGCCCGGTCGACTCCACTTCTTCTCCGACGGCGACCCCGGCGCGCTGGTGAATGTCGCGGCGATCGGTGTGTTGAAGACGGCATCCGACAAGGAGCAGGCTTTCGAGTTCATCCGGCAGCTGCTGACGCCCGAAACCCAGACGTACTTCGCGCGTGAGGTCGGCGAGTATCCGGTCATCGGCAACGAGCCGCTTCCGGTCCCGGGGCTGCCGACCCTGGACCAGTTGTCGCCGCCGCAGATCACGCTCGACGAGCTCGCCGACGTCGCGGGGACCGACAAACTGCTGAACGAGGTCGGCGCTGTCTGATCTGTTGACCCGCATTCGAATTCGTCCCGGCCAGAGAACGCGGTCGGGACGAATTCTGTTGGGGTCGGTCAGTGTCGTGATCGCGTTGCTGCTGATCACCCCTGCGGTTTATCTCGTGATTCGGGTTGTGGGGATCGGCATCGATGAGGCGGTCGCGCTTCTGTTCCGGCCCCGCACGGGGCAACTGCTCTGGCGCACGGCGCAACTCGCGGTCATCGTGACGTGTGCGTCGATCGTGGTGGGTGTGGGGTTGGCGTGGTGCGTGGCCCACGGCGTCCGCCGCGGACGCGCGGTGGTCATCGCGCTGCTGGCTGCACCACTCGCGATCCCGTCCTACGTGTCGGGGTTCGTGTGGGTCCGACTGTTCCCCGGATTCGAAGGGTTGTGGGCCGCGGCGCTGGTGTTGACCCTGGCCTGCTATCCCCTCGTCATGCTGCCGGTCATGGCGGTGATCTCCGGGACCGGACGGGCGGACGAGGACGCCGCGCGCACCCTCGGGTGCGGACCGGTCGGAGCGTTCCTGCGTGTCACGCTCCCACGCATCCGTCCCGTCGTGATTGCCGGCGCGCTGCTGGTCGCGCTCTACGCGATCAGTGATTTCGGCGGTCCTGCCATCGTGCGCTTCGAGCCGTTCACGGTGGGGATCTACAACGCCTACAACGGAACCCTGGACCGATCGGTCGCCGCCTTGTACGGTCTCGTGCTCGCCCTGATCGCCGTGGTGCTCGCAGTGGCCGAACGCCGCATGCGCCGCGATGTCGACACCGGGTCCACGCCGCTGCGAGCGCGACAGGTCCAGGACCGACCGGTGGCCTGGGGTGTCGTCACGTCCGTCGTCATGGTGGGCGTCTGTGTGCCCGTTGTCGGGTTGTGCACGGAGATCAGCGAATCCCAGCGACTCGGCTTCGACGATCTCGGTGACCTGATCGCCTGGGTGGGGCCGTATGCGGGCACCACGATGGAGTTGTCGGTCCAGGCCGCGATGGTGATCGTGCTCCTGGCCCTGCCGTTGGCGTTCTTCGTATCCCGGCCGCGCACACGGACCGGTGACGCCGTCGAGGTGGTCTCTTACCTCGGATACACGCTGCCCGGCGTGACGGTCGCCCTGTCGATGGTGTTCCTGGGTACCCGGCTCCTGCCCGATTACTACCTGACCGCGGCGATGCTCATCGCGACCTACGCGGTCCTCTTCCTGCCTGTGTGCCTGGGGCCGGTCCGCTCCGGGGTCGATGCGATCCCGCCGCAGATGGCGGAGGTGTCGCGGACCCTCCGAGCGGGACCGGTGGCCACCGCAGTCCGCGTCCAGTTGCCACTGCTGGCGCCGGCCGTCTTGGCCGGCGCGGCGCTGGCATTCCTCTCGGTGGCCAAGGAACTACCCGCCACCTTGATGCTGGCGCCGATCGGCACCAGGACCCTCGCGACCGACATGTGGAGTCTCAACAACGACATGAACTACGGGCGTGCGGCAGTCCTGGGTCTGGTTCTCATCGTCGTCGCCTCGATACCCACCGCGGCACTGTCCGCGCTGTTCGGAAAGGCCGGTGGCCGGTGAGTGACACGTCAGTGAATGACGCAGTGCGAGTGGAGGACATCTCGGTCGTCTTCGGCGACACGACGGTCCTCGACGGGGTGTCGCTCGAGGTGCCGGCAGGTTCGATCACCGCGGTGATCGGGCCGTCGGGATGCGGCAAGACGACGTTGCTGCGGACGATCGCCGGTCTGGAGCCCATTCGATCGGGGCGCATCGAGATCGGCGGAACCGAGGTCGCCGCGGTCCGAACGGACGGGACACGTCGTGTCGATGTGCCCACGGAGAAGCGCAGCTTCGGCCTCGTGCCGCAGGAGGGTGCACTCTTCGGGAACCTGAGCGTGGCGGGGAACATCGGGTTCGGGCTGGGGCCGTGGTGGCGCCGGACCCCTGGCCGTGCAACGCGGATAACCGAATTGCTCGACGTCGTCGGGCTCAGCGAGTTGCGTGCGCGCCGTCCCAGCGAGCTCTCCGGCGGCCAGCGGCAGCGGGTGGCATTGGCACGGGCGCTCGCCCCCCGCCCGGCGGTTATCGGTCTCGACGAGCCGTTCTCCGCGCTCGATGCGCAGCTGCGTACGCGCCTGCGTCGTCATGTCCGCGACACCATTCTGGCCGACGGCACCAGTGGCCTCCTCGTCACACACGACCGTGAAGAGGCGATGTCGATGGCCGACCGCATCGTCGTGCTGATGGCCGGGCGGGTACGGCAGGTGGGGCCCCCGGAAGGGATCTATCTCGAACCGGTCGACATCGAGGTCGCGCGGATGTTCGGCGAGGTGTCGGAACTCCCCGGCGAGGCTCGCGGCGGCCGAGTGCAGTGTGGTGCCGGCGTGCTGCGGTTGCGCCAATCGGCGTGTGGGCCGGGCACGGTGCTACTGCGGCCGGGCGATCTGGAGATCGTGACCGGCACCGGCAGCGGAGACAGCACGGGAAGTCCCGACGGCGTCGACCGCGGTCACGGGAGAGTGCTCGCGGTCACGCCGTGCGGTGATCACATCGAGGTCGGGCTGTCGGTGTTGCCGGTTGCCGATGGTGATGAGCACGGCGCGGCGGCTGAGCTCACCGTCCGCGCCGAGCCGGAATGGGCAGGCGCTCCGGGAGATCGGGTCACCTACCGGCAGCGGCGTCCGGTGCATTTCCGTCCCAGCGCCTGAGGCCGCTTCACCACCAGCCGGTCGTCTTCTGCAGATCCGCTTCCATCGCCGGGATGAGGCTGCGCACGAAGGTCGCGGACAGATGGTGGAAGTCGTGCCACATCAAGATGTTCCCGACGACCGCCGGGCAGTAGGTGTCGTCGCACATCGCGTCGGTGTAGTCCAGGAACGTCATGTTCGGGAACTCGTCGGCCAGAGCGGCGGCCGGGTCGGTCGGTGCCATGGCCTGTGCGCGCGAGACGCCGCACACCTCGGGCTTGCGACCGCTGGCGAGGCACTCCGGCGGCTTGAGCTGGCCGGTCGACCACGGGTTGTCGCGGATGCCGATGACCTTCTGACCACGGTCGCGGAACTGGGCGAAGATCTCCTTGTAATCCTTGGGCACGCTGTCGCCCCTGGCGGATCCCTCGGGCGGACGAGTCGAGGTGGTGAACACGTAGTCCGGCTTGTCCACGGCGAGGCGGTCCATCACCCGTCGGGACCAGTCGTTGCACTGGTAGTACTTCTGGCCGAACCAGGTGAAGACGTGCTCGGTGGTGAGCGCACAGCCCACCTTGAGGTACGTCGTGACGCGGAAGTTGTGCCGTTTGCCGATCTCGTTGAGCGCGGTGATCCACTGCTCGGCGTGGGAACCGCCCACCAGGGCGATGGTGCGGGTGGCGGTCACGTCGCCGTAGTACCCGACCTTGATCGTCGGGTCCTTCCAACCGCTGATGATCGAGTCGTAGGAGGTGATCGGCCAGTCCATGTCGACCACGTCCGGACTCGGCTGGGCGGTCACCTTCGGGACCGGCGCACCGTCGAGGAAGGCGCGGCCGCCGGGGTAGAGGCGAGGGTCGAGGTTCTCGGTGTCGAGGGTCGCGTTCGCGGCGTCGCGCTGCCAGGTCACCGCGGCACTGCCGGCGGCAACGCTGATGATCAACAAAACCGCGAGGAGAGCTCCGCGGTAGCCGCGCGAGTTCTGGAATCCCGGCTTGGTCGTCTTTCCGGGCTTCGCCTTCTCGACGGTCGCCGCCTTGTCTACTGCCGATGACTCGTCGGACTTCGTGCGCCGGAACGACCCGGAACGCAGCGGTGCCTCGACGTACTTGGTGGTCAGCCAGGCGATCAGCACGGAGACGCCCAGGATTCCGGTGCCCTCGAGCCAGGACACCTCGTCCTGATAGCGCCACGCCATGTAGAAGATCAGCAGCGGCCAGTGCCACAGGTAGAGCGCATAGGCGATGGAACCGAGCCAGACCAGCTGCGGATGCGCGAGCCCGCGACTCACCGGGGCCTGCCCCGCGCCCGGGCGGGCGGCGGCCGGAGAGCCGGCCCAGATCAGGATGAGCGTCGCGCCCACGGGCACGAGCGCCCACGCCGCGGGGTACTCCTGGACTCCGGCGATCCACCAGCCGCAGGTGATGATCAGACCGAGAGCGATGATGCTCAGCAGGTTTCGCATCCGGGCGGACAGCGCCAGCTTCGGCATCCACACCGCGAGCAGACCGCCGGCGAGCGGCTCCCAGAGGCGGGCGACGGTGTCGTAGTAGGTGAACGGCTGGTTGATGCCGTGGCGGTAGTTGGCCCACGCGAAGGACACCAGCGCGACGCCCAGCAGCGCCGACCCGACGACGCCGCGCACGGCCTGAGGCCGGCGGAAGAAGGCGATCCGGCGGGACAGCGCGCGGAGCACACCACCGAGCGCGAGCGCGCACAGCAGCGTGAGCAGGAAGAACTGACCCTGCATCGACATCGACCAGAGGTGCTGCATCGGGCTGTTCGCGGAGTCGGCGGCCGCATAGTCCTGCGACTCGAAGGCGAGATGCCAGTTCTGGTAGTACAGGGCGCTGGCCTGCAGTTCGGCACCCAGCGGCCCCCACCGCGTGGTCGGCATGACCAGCGCGATCATCGCCGTGACGAATGCCAGGACCAGGAGTAGCGCGGGCAGCAACCGGCGGACGAGGCGCCAGAAGCGCGGCCACGGGTTGATCGCGGCGCCCCAGGACGCCGAGACCGTCTGAGTCGCGAGGACGTGCTTGAGCAGCGACGCGACGAAGAAATAGCCGGACAGCGTCAGGAAGACGTCGACGCCGCCGGAGACCCGGCCGAACCAGACGTGGAAGACCGCGACCAGCGCGATCGCGATGCCGCGCAGGCCGTCGAGGTCGAGGCGATAGCCCGAGGTGTTACCGGTCGCGGCGTCCTCGCTGGGCGTCGCGACGACCGGGGTCACTTCGGGAACGGGCGTGCGCACAGAGGGCGATGGTACTTGCCGGCGGCCCGGCCACGCCGCCCATGCGGCGGGTGTCGGCGGACGCACAGGTGGTTCGCAGGTTCGCGATATGCCGCTACGACCTCGGAATACGGCCGTACGCTCGGAGGATTCCCCGCAAACCACGGTGTGAGGAGTTGCATGCTGTTCTTCTCGATGGGCCTCTCGCTCGACGGTTTCGTCGCCGACCGTGACGGCGACTTCAACTGGTCGGTGCCGGACGACGAACTCTTCGAATTCCACACCGACCGGATACGCGAACTCGGCGCGGAGATCCTCGGACGCCGGTTGTACGAGACGATGCGGGTCTGGGAAACCGACCCGGCGATGCGTCACGACGAGGCGAGCATCGCCTTCGCGGACCTGTGGACGGCACTTCCCAAGGTGGTGTTCAGCCGCACGCTCGACCGCGTCGAGGGCAACGCCAGACTCGCCCGACGTCCGTTGGCGGACGAGGTCGCCGAGGTCGTCGGCTCGACCGACGGGGATGTCGAGATCGGCGGTGCCGACCTTGCGTCGCAGGCCTTCGAACAGGGCCTCGTCGACGAACTCCGCATCTTCCGCTACCCGGTCGTCGTCGGCGGCGGTACGGCGTTCTTCCCGCCGGTCACCGAGAGGGTCGACCTCGAGCTCGTCGAGACGCGGACGTTCGGCGATCAGGTCATCTACGAGCGACATGCCGTGAACCGCGGGTAGCGCCGCCCCGGCGACCCATTAGCTCGGGCTGCGTCTAAACCTTCAGCCACGACGATCCCCCCGGCACCCTGTCTCCCAGTCATCACGTGCACCACATGCAACCGATCAGGGAGACATACATGACGACACGACGATCCGCCGCGATCATCGGGGCGGGCCTGGCCGGGACCTCCGCGGGTCTCGGCCTTCTCGACGCCGGCTTCGACGTCACGATCTACAGCGACCGCGACCGTGAGACCCTGCGCAACAAGGTCCCGCCGACCGGCGTGGGCGTCTACTTCGGCAAGTCCCGCGAGTGGGACGCCGAGATCATCGAGGACCTCTACGAGGTCAGCAACACCACCGGTATGAGTGCTCGCCTGTACGGGGGTTCCGGTGCGGACCGCGCCCCCGTCCTGGAGTTCGACCCCGACTACGGGTATGTCGCCCAGGCCGTCGACCTCCGTTTGCGCGCCGATGATCGCCTCGGTCGTTTCCTGGACCGCGGCGGGCGTTTCGAGGTCACCACCGTCGACGTCGACCGGCTCGACGAGATCGCCGCCGCGGCCGACCTGACGCTCGTCGCCACCGGCAAGGGCGGATTGTCGACGCTGTTCCCGGTCGACGAGTCGCGCACCCACTACCGCGAACCGCAGCGTCGCCTGCTGCAGGTCACGCTCACCGGCGTCGACCACGGCTCGGATGTCTTCTCCTACCGCAGCGCCGCCGGTGCCGGCCACTCGCTGTACAACCTCGACAGCGAGAACGGTGAGCTGTTCGTCGGCCCGTTCCTGCACAAGGATGTCGGCGCGACCTGGTCGTTCATCGTGTTCGCCAAGCCGTCGGGTGCGTGGGCCCCGCGCCTCGACGACGTCCACGACGCCGTGACCGCCCGCCGGACGATTGCCGGGATCTTCCAGGAGTTCTTCCCCGAGGACGCTCCCGTCATCGAGCAGCTCGACGTCATCGAGTCCGATCCGGTGTCGTGGCTGAAGGGTGCGGTCACCCCGACCGTGCGTCAGGCCGTGGCAACCACCACGAGCGGACATCCCGTTGCCGCGATCGGCGACACCGCCATCGCCGTCGACCCGGTCGCCGGCCAGGGAGCGCAGAACACGGTCATCCAGGTCGCCGAGCTGGTGAAGGCCGCCCGTGCGCACGACGGTGAGTTCACCGCGGACTGGCTGGCGGAAGAGTTCGAGAAGCACTGGGAGCGTCGCGGCCACGCCGCCGTCGAGGTCACCCGGCTCTTCCTGGGCGATCCCGATTACGCGACGCACGCGGAGTTGTCGTTTCCGGCGGCCGCAGTCAGTCCGGCCATCGCTCAGGCGCTGTTCGGCCTGCTCTCCGACCCCAATCCGCTGCTCGGTCTGCGGACCCGCGAGGATGTCGAGGGCTTCATCACCGCGGTGGCAGGGGAGCCGCATGATCAGGTCCTCGCCCGCTTCGCGCCGGCCGGACGGTTCAGCAGCGCCGCACCGGCGGCCGTGACCGTCTGACGTCCGGATTCCGTTGCGCTGACCACCAGTCGATCCGCACCCCGATCGCGTTCCCGGACGCAGTCGGGGTGCGGTCGCGTGTGACACCCGGCCCGGATATGTCACATGAGATGTGATACGAACAACAGCGTCTGTTGTGCCGGAACGCAGAGGGGGAGCACGTGAAGACGGGTTGGACCTTGACCGACGCGCCGCCACAGACCGGGCGGGTGGCCGTGGTCACCGGCGCCAACGGAGGGATCGGCCGGGAAGCCGCGCGCGGGCTCGCCACCCTCGGCGCCACCGTCGTGCTGGCCTGCCGCAACCCCGAGACCTCGGCCGTCGCGCGCGATGACATCGTCGCAGAGGTCCCGGGTGCCGAGTTGGAGATCGTCGACCTCGACCTCGCCAGTCTCGACTCCGTCCGCGCAGCCGCCGAGGAGATCGGGCGACGCCACCCCCGCATCGACGTACTGGTGAACAACGCCGGCGTCATGCGCGCGCAGCGCGACCTGACCCCCGACGGTTTCGAGATGGACTTCGGTACCAACTTCCTCGGTCATTACGCGCTCACGGGGTTGCTGATGGACCGGCTCCTCGCGACCGACGCCGCGCGGATCGTCACCGTCGGCAGTCACGCGCACCGCGCCGGCACCATCGACTTCTCCGATCTTCCGATGGATCGCACGTTCACCAGCGCCGGTGCGTACTCACGCGCCAAGCTCGCCCAGATGCTGTTCGCACTCGAACTCGACCGTCGGCTGAGAACAGCGGGGCTCCAAGCGATCTCACTCGCCGCCCATCCCGGTGGCACGAGGACCGGCGTGATGCGCGAGCAGAACAAGTTCCTGCAGTGGGCCTATCACGCACCGTCGCTGCGGTGGCTCACCGATCGGTTCATCATGGACCCGCCCGAGGGTGCGTTGCCCATCCTGCGTGCAGCGACCGACCCGAAGGTCTCGGGAGGCCAGTATTACGGCCCCACCGGAAGTTTCGGTCTCGCCGGTCCGCCGGTACTGGTCGAACCGTCGCCGAAGGCGAAGGATCGCGCGGTCGCGGAGCGGTTGTGGGACATCGGCGCGGAGCTCACCGGCGTCAGTATCGACCTCGGCTGAAGGGGATTCCCGAAGAAGTCTCGAGGGAGGGATTCTCGAGGGTGGGTTCGCCGAGGTCGACACCGATCCCGCACCGACTCACAACGTGAAGCGGCCGGCGAAGCTCCGAAGCGGAAGGTCGGCACTGGTCACGATCCCGGGCGGGGCCGCGACCACCGACCGGATCGAGTTGAGTGCGGGCAGGCCGGTGACGGTCATGCCGATCGACGCGAAGTTCTCCGGCTTGGACAGGTCGAATCCCTTGCGCGGGAAGATCATGTGCTTGGAGTAGATGTTGGGGTCGCCGGTGACCTGGGTGATGTAGCAGGCCTGGATGTTCCACGAAGGGTCGGTGTGCGGCGTCATCTGCCATTCCAGGTGGGACTCGACGCGAGGCACACCGTCGACCATGCCCTGGTACTTGATGTAGCTGCCGCCCAGTGACCCGGCCGGGAGCTGATACCAGCCGAGGTCGACGTCCTTGGTGCAGGCGCCCAATTCGTAGGAGAACGTGACCTCGTCGAGTTCGAGATCGAAGGCGTCGGCCATGAGATACACGGAGTCGGCGAAGACGGCGGTGTACTTGTACAACGAGTCCGGGATGCTCGGGTCGTCGACGGGCAGGCCGTAGCCGACCGCCTTCCACGTGTCGACCGAGTGATGGCAGGAGACGTCCACCGACTCGGTGACCGTGACGTTCTCGATCTCGGCGACGTCGGCGGTGTGCACGATCCCGAGGATCTGGGCCAGGCCGGGGTTCATCCCGGTCCCGTAGAAGGTCGCGCCGCCCTTCGCGCAGGCCTCGGCGATGACCTCGCTGACCTTTCGTCCGGAGTGGTGCGGATGGTTGGTGTCCCGGTGGAAGCCGGTGATCCAGTCGGCGGTGGTCACGATGTTGATCCCGGCCTCGAGGATCTGAACGTACAGATCCTCGTCGGGGAACACGCCGTGGAACGTGAGCACGTCGGGCCGTGCCGCGATGATCTCCTCGACCGTCCCGGTCGCGATCACCCCGACCGGCCCGATGCCGACGATCTCACCGGCGTCCCGGCCGATCTTGTCCGGTGTATAGCAGTGCAGGCCAACCAGTTCCAGGTCGGGATGATGGCGAATTCGATCGATCATCTCGGTGCCCAGATTGCCGGTGGCGACCTGGAAGACCCGGATCGGTGCGGGTGCGGTCATCGTGAGGTCCTTTCGGGACGGGCTGGGATCAGGGCTGCCCTGCCGCGCGGGAATCGGTATGCGCTGCCGCGCGTAGGGCATCGAGTTCGGAGCGCCGGATGCGGACGATCTCGTCGGCCGACGCGCCGCCGTCGGGGTAGAACTGCCGGGCCCATTGCCGCAGTGCGGTGAAGCCGTCGAACTCCTTGCGCGAGAGGGCAGGTGGATCGGAATAGCGCTGATGTGCCCAGATGTCGATGTCGGCGGCGAACTGTTCGATCACCAGGTCGGCCATCGTCTTTCCGTACCGGGTGATCTCGCCGGTCTCCTCGCCGGGCTTGCGTCCGATCCAGACGGTGAACCGCACGTCGGAGGTGTGCTCGTCGACGGGGGTCACGGCGGGCATCGTGCGGTTGTCGACCATGCCCCAGCTCTTGGTGACCGAGCACCCGAGCCCGGCATTGACGGATTCGACACCGCTGGTGGCGCTTTCGAGGGTTGCACCTTCGTCGAATGCGATGGTGAAGTCCACGTAGGACACCGGCCCGGAGAAGTCGTGCCGGGTGAAGTCCGGCATGAACGGTGTCTTGTGGACGAACTTGAAGTGGGCGAAGTCGACGCCGTTCTCCATGATGTACTGCGGGTGGATCTCGAGCCCCGGCCGGAACAGTGTCGCCGCGGGAACCGGCGGATAGTAGTCGGCCGCGGTGGTCCCCCCGCCGTTGTCGCTGTCGAAGTCGGCGAAGATGTCGGGAACGTCGAAGTACGGTGGCCGTCCGTCGACGTCGTGCCAGATCCACACCGCCTCATTGCGTTCGACGACCGGGTAGCTGCGGATGCGCCGGCCTTTGTTGGGGTGGTTCTCGTACGGGATGCAGACGTTGCGGCCCTCGCGGTTCCACTCCCACCCGTGGAAGGGGCACACCAGGTTCTCGCCCTCCACGTGGCCGCCGTGACCGAGGTGGGCGCCGAGGTGTTCGCAGTAGGCGTCGAAGACGGAGATATGTCCCGACCGCGATCGCCACGCGACCATCTCGCGTCCGAAGTACTTCATCGTGCGCACGGTGCCGACGGCGATCTCCGTCGACCATGCGACCTGAAACCACCCGGTGGGTGTCATCGACAGCGGCGTTCTCGCCATGCGGTCACGGTAGGACCGGCCGGCCCAGAATGCAAGAGGGCTCTGTGAAAAGTCTCCGAGACGGCGTTCTCGTGGTGGTTTGAGTGCCGCCTGGTTTGGTTACTCGTGTGTCCAACAATTCTTCAAACGAAACTGTTGGAACGCTGGGCGCCGGTTTGTATCATCAGCCGGTACTGTGACGCGAGTTACAGTGATGACGTCGGGAGGCCGAGATGAACGCAGGTGGCGCGTTGGGCGTTGCACGATTGGCCGCGGCCGGAGCGCTGTTGACCGGTCTGGTCCGACCGGCCGAGGCTCGCCGCCGGCTGCGTAGCCAACAGTACGAGAACGCGCTGTTCAACTCGCGCGAGCCCGAGCGCACCTCGTGGGCGCTCACCGACGACGGTGCCCGGCTCCGGGTCCACCACTACGGTTCGGCGGATGCGCCGGTGCTGGTGCTGATCCACGGGTGGTCGTGCTGCATCGAATACTGGAACCCGCAGATCAACGCCCTCGCCGAGCGCTACCACGTCATCGCCTACGACCAGCGCGGCCACGGCGAGAGCACCTGGGGCAAGCGCAAATTCGACGCCGATGTCCTGGCCGATGACCTGCAGACGGTGGTCGAGCAGGCCGTGCCGGACTCGTCGAAAGCTGTCTTCGTCGGCCACAGCATGGGTGGCATCACCGTGCAGGCCTGGGCTCACCGTCATCAAGACAGGGTCGAAGAGCGTGCTGCGGCATTGGTTCTCGCAAACACGACGTGGGGCGGGATAGCTGCCGAGACCCGCGTCCTGCCCTTGCTCAACAACCCGCTCAAGGCTCCGCTCTGGCTCGGCCAGGCCGCTCTGGCCATACCGTTCCCGTTTCCCGGAGGCCGGGTCGCGCGGAGTCTCGTCCGGACCCGCATACTCAACGGTCGTGCGGCGACCATCGATCATGCCGCGTTCGTGCTCGCGATGACCCGCTCCTGCAGCCCTGCGGCACGGGCGAAGGCTGCGGTCGCGCTCGTCGAACTGGCCCTCGGTCCGGTGGGGGCCGAAGCGATCACGGTACCCACCACGGTCATCGGCGGCCGCCACGACCTGCTGCTTCCCCATGCGATGACCCAGCGCATCGCGCACACGCTCTCGATCCGCGGATATCTCGACCAGCTCGTCGTGTTCGACACCGGCCATGCCTCCAACATCGAGGCCGCCGAGGACTTCACCGCGGAGATCCACCGGGTCATGTACTCGGTCTCGACTCCTCCGGAGGTGGAGGGCGCCGCGAGCTGAGTCGTCCCGGAGTCACTCCCCGGTTCGCCGATACGGAGACGTCATGACCGACTACGGACAACCGTTGCGCTTCGGGTTCTTTCCGAGTCCACGTGCCGACCGCGCCGACGACCTGTTGCGGCTTGTCGGCACCGCCGAGGACGCGGGTCTCGACCTCGTCAGCGTGCAGGACCATCCCTACCAGCGACGCTTCCTCGACACCTGGACGCTGTTGTCCGTCATCGGCGCGCGCACGACGTCGATCAGGTTGTCGCCCAACGTCGCCAACCTGCCACTGCGTCCGCCGGTGATGCTGGCCAAGGCGGCGGCGAGCCTCGACATCCTGACCGGGGGCCGCGTCGAACTCGGTCTGGGTGCCGGGGCATTCTGGGACGGTGTGGTCGCCGCGGGCGGGCCCCGCCGGTCGCCGGGCGAGGCGGTCGACGCGCTGGCCGAGGCGATCACCGTGATGCGGGCCTTCTGGTCCGGTGGCACAGTCGATCTCGGCGGTGAGTTCTATCCCGTCCACGGTCTGCACGCCGGACCCGCTCCGGCTCACGACATCCCGATCTGGCTCGGCGCGTTGGGTCCCCGGATGTTGAGACTGACCGGAGAAGTCGCCGACGCCTGGGTGCCCAGCCTGCAGTTCGTCCCGCCGGACCTGATCGCCGAGAAATCGATGGTCATCGACGATTTGGCCCGTGCGGCCGGTCGTGACCCCGCGGAGATCACCCGGATCTACAACATCGCGGGTACTTTCGGTGCCGGCGACGGACTACTCGCCGGCACCCCTGCGCAGTGGGCCGAGCAGCTCACGGATCTCACGGTCACCCTCGGGATGAGCACATACGTCCTGGCCACCGATGATCCTGACGATCTGGCCAGGTTCGCGAACGAGGTGGCGCCGGCCGTCCGTGAACTCGTCGCCGCCGAACGCCAGGGCTGAACGCCCGAGCGGCTACCATCGGCGATCATGGCACCCGTCGACGCCCGCACCCCGACCGGTACGCCGGTGCGCGGTGCGCGGCGTGCGAATCGTCGTGGGCAGGCCACCCGCGACGCGATGCTCGACGCCGCGATCAGCTCGCTGGCCTCCGGCGACCCGTCGTCGGTGTCCGGCAACCGGATAGCCAAGGACATCGGGGCCACGTGGGGTGCGATCAAGTACCAGTTCAACGACATCGACGGTCTCTGGGCGGCCGTGCTCCATCGAACCGCCGAACAACGCGGCGACCTCCCGGTCAGTGTGAAACCCGAAGCGCCACTGGCGGAACGGGTGGAGGCGATCATCGACCTCATGTACGAGGGGCTGACGGCCCCCGAGTCGCGCGCCATCGAGACGCTGCGGGCCGCTCTTCCGCGGGATCCCGACGAACTGCGGCGGCTGTTCCCCAAGGCCGCTGCCGAGCTCGCCTCGTGGGGGCCGTCGTGGACCGACTCCTGTCAGCGGGCCTTCGCCGATCTCGACGTCGATCCCGACCGGGTTCGCGAGGTCGCGGCATTCCTGCCGGGTGCGATGCGCGGTCTGGTGTCGGAGAAGCAACTGGGCAGCTTCCAGGATCAGCAACTGGCGCGCCGCGGTCTCGCACGGGCGATAGTGGCGCTGCTCGCCGGCTGAGTCAGACCTCACGCTCGGGATTGGTGAAACGCGCGACCTCTTCCGGTCCGATCACGGCCCATACGGTCTTGCCGGTTCCGCGGGGCGTGTAGCTCCACTGGCGGCTCAACGTGGTGAGCACCGCGAGTCCGGACGCGGCCCGGGTGTGACCGTGCTCGTCCTCGACTCGCGCGGGGACGTCCGAGCTGTCATCGCTGACGGCGACGAACAGCTGGTCGGAGCCGCGCACCTCGATCGCGATCTCGGGGTCGGCAGACGTGTGCACCAGGGCATTTCGCACCAGGACGGTGGTCAGCACGAGTGCCAGCGAGACGAAATCGCGGTCCCACTTGCCGACTGCATCCGCAACGGCCGCCCGTGCCGCGGCGATCGGCGAACCGATGTCGCGACGGATCGTGGTGTGGATCCGTCGAGTCACCTTGTCGTCCTGGCTTTCCGCCAGACGATTCAGGGCGGTGTCCAGCGAGTCGTACGCGGGGACGGATCGGGTGATCTTCTCGTTGTCCAGCTCGGCCCGGCGGGCCGGATCGGCGACGACGGCCATCGGGACCGCGGGCCACCGGCGGATGAGCCACGCGGCACTGGTCAGCACTTTCCACGCCGAGGGCGCCGGCACTGTCAGTGCGCGGATGTCGATGACAAGGCATCCCGGTGTGCTGGAGGCCGCCTGCACGATGGCGTCCCGCACATGCAGGTAGGTGTCGGAGTCGAGGACACCGGACACTTCCAGAACGGTGGCCGGCTCCCCGTGCGTCGACTGCACGGAAAGATCGTCGGTGCTCATCGTCAGTCCTCGCGATGGTGGTCGTGTCGATGCTGTGCGGCGTTCGGCGATCGGGTACCCATCGACGCGGGATGTATGCACGCCCGGCGTTTCGGCCACCGGATGGCCGTGGGTGGCGCGACCGCCGAGCTCTCGCATTCGTCCGGCGATGTGGTCAGCGCGGTCGCCTCCGCACACCAGGGGGTGATGCTCTGGGCTGACGGAGATGCCACGACCCAGTACGTCCGGGTTCCGCTCGATGACATGATCGAGCAGTCGCTCTCGGCGTACGGAACCGTCGTCAATCTCGACATCGACGACGCGGCAGACGAACCCATGCGCGCCGGTGTGGAAGCCGCCATGGCGGAGGCCACCCGCGTGCTGGTGTCGTCCCGCGCTGTCACACGATTCGAATAGCCGCCTTTGCCGTGTGGATCATCCGGTGGCGCAACAACTTCAAGGTCATGGAGAACGTGACCGGTTTGGTGGGGCTGTGCCTTGCGGCTTTCGGGGTGGCCTTCTTCCTGTTGCAGCCTCCGTGGGGGCAGGTGGTCGTTCGCACGCGAGTCGAAAGGTGTCCCGACGCACCACGATCGATGTTCGAATCCATCTCTTGGGCAGGAAGATCCGTGACCGGGACGGGGTACCGATTGGCGTCGTCGACGATGTCGAGATCGAGATCCGCGACGACGGGCCGCCCCACGTCTCGGCGCTCCTCAGTGGTCGTGCCCTGCTGTACCGCATGCTCGGCGGGGGACCGCATGTCGACGAGCTCGATCGCAGCCCGATCGACCGCGTGCGCGACATCGATGTGACGGTCGACCTCGAGGAGTCTCAGGAGGACCTGGAGCTGGCGTGGCCGGAGCGCTGGTGCCGGGACCACATCATTTCTGATTCCGTGGGGTGACGTCACTCGAGTCGATGGCGACGGTGTTCTCGTCCGGGACGGCCACCGCCGGCTCGATGCCTCGCTCTCGACCAGCTGACGGGTCTGCGGAGCCGGAAGTCTTCGTTTTGCCGCGCTAGTGCGCGGGTACCCGCTGCCCGCGGCAGCATCTCATGTGGCTGCCGCAGGCAGGGATCGATGTGCCCTGCGAGCAAGGTACTCGACGAAGGGAGAGCCGTTGCCGTCATCGCCAGGGACCGACGATCGCGAAACCGCGCCTGCGCCGCGCCTCGCCACCGCCGGCGTGCTGGACACCGCACGCATCATCGGCGGGGTGCTGACGCCGATCGTGTCCGAAGGGGTCCTCGCCAGGCGCAAAGCGTTGGTGCGCCTCGGCGGGCGGTTGGACACCCACGCACGTGCGGCCCGGATCCTCGATGACATCCGCGAGAAATACGAGGCCGACGCGCTGCGCCTGCGGTTCCCGCGAGCCATGGTCGTGGCCCTGCGTCCGATCGCGGTCCAGACGATCCTCGCCGCGACCCCCGACCCGTTCACCTCGGCGACCCGGGAGAAGGTGGCGGCGGTGGGAAGGTTCCAGCCGACCGGAGTCCTGATCTCCGACGGAGAGCGTCGTCGGGTGCGTCGACAGCTGAACGAGTCTGCGCTGCAGACCAGCTCGCCTGTCCACTCGCTCCATGCTCGGTGCGCGGAGATCGTCCGGTCCGAGGTCGACGACCTCGTCGCCTCGTGTCCGGACGGACAACTCACCTGGGATCGGTATGTCGTATCCCATTGGCGGATGGTGCGTCGACTCGTCTTCGGCGACGCGGCGCGTGACGACGAAGAGGTCACCGATCTGCTCACGGTGCTGCGTCATGATGCCAACTGGGCGTACGCGTTCCCGCGCCGCAAGTCGACCTACTCGCGCTTCCGGCGTCGTCTGGAACAACTCGTCGCCCGAGCGCCACAGGATTCTTTGGCCGGCGCCATCCGGGATGCGCCGGTCGACGACCGGACCGATGCCGACCCCGTAGGTCAGATTCCCCAGTGGCTCTTCGCCTTCGACGCCGTGGCGGTCGCCGTGCACCGTTCGCTCGCCCTGCTCGCCGCCCATCCGGGCGCAAGCGAACGGGCGCGGGAGGACGCTCGCGCCGGCGAGTCCGGCGGATCACCCCGGCTCCCCGTCGTGCGTGCGACGGTTCTGGAATCGCTGCGGCTGTGGCCGACCACGCTGGCGATCCTGCGCGAGGCGAAACGGGACGTGCGGTGGGCCGGCGGTGTCGTGCCGGCCGGTGCCACCACGATCGTCATCGGCGAGTTCTTCCAGCGCGACGACGAGGCGATGGATTTCGCGCAGGAGTTCACTCCCGACGCCTGGCTCGACGGTCGAGCGCAGGACCTCGCCGGTGTCGTGCCGTTCAGCGACGGCCCGGGGGAGTGCCCGGGCCGCAACGTCGTGATGCTGTTCAGTTCTCTGGTGATCGCAGAATTGCTGCGTCAGTACCGTTTCCGCGACAACGTCCTGTCGCCGCGCGTGCGGTCGGGGGTCACCGAGATGCCGCACGCGATCAACCATTTCGACCTCACGATCGAGCTGGTCCCGGTCGGCCGGTGACCCCCCGCCGGGAGTTCGAGGATCGAGTTGTTCTGCCGGTTGGGCGGGGTTGTTCTGCCGGTTGAGAGAGGTTGTTCTGCCGGTTGGGCGGGGTTGTTCTGCCGGTTGAGCGCGGTTGTTCTGCCGGTTGAGCGAGGTTGTTCTGCCGGTTGAGCCTGTCGAAACCCATGGCCCCGCCATGCATCCGACGTGCGGGAGAGGACCGTCTCGACCGTGAGGATCACGACACACAGCATCGCCACCGTGCCAGGTCCGAAGACCAGGAGGTTGTCGATCCGTTCCCACGCCGCCGGACTCCACAGAGCGACCCATGTCAGGACCAGGGCGACAGCCGTGGCGAGCTCGCCGACACGTTGACCGTCATGAAGATCCGCGCCGAGAGCTTGTGGCGTTTCGCGATCCGCCGGGAGAAGTGGAAGTCGGCGCCGAAGGCCAGGAGCAGAACGGCGAACACAGACAGCAGCACGCCGGTCGTCGGGGGTGAGGTCACGCGTGCCGTATACCGTCGCCCACTGTGCCGGGAGTCGCCGTGAGGCACGTGGCATGTGTTGAAACCGGGCTGAGTTTAACTACGAACTGGCTGGCTCGGCTCGCATCCAACTGTATACAACTAAATGCAGTTCTAGTCCCGGAGTGCGAAGTGCGAGGAGCAGTACCGATGGAAACGACGACGATCGAGTCGCCCGATGTGAAGACTGCCATCGCGAGCCTCCGGGAGAAGGCCCCGTTCATCTATGGCCTGACCAACTACGTTGCGGCCAACCTGAGCGCGAACGTGCTGCTCGCGCTGGGTGCGGGTCCCGCGATCGGGGCGGCTCCCGGCTTCACCGCTGCGTTCCCCGCCGGGGCGGGCGCGGTCTGGATCAACGGTGCAGCCCTGATGTCGTCGGTGACTCCAGAGGCCTTGGAGGAGGCCGCCGCGACCGCGCATACGGCGGGCACCCCGTGGGTGTTCGATCCCGTGGCCATCGGCGCAGGGGCAGGCGAATACGACGAGATCTTGACGTCGCTGTTGAAGTACAAGCCGTCGATCATCCGCGGCAACGCCAGCGAGATCTCGGCACTGGCCGGCGGCGCCGGCGGCAGCGGCGTCGACTCGACGCTCGACTCCTCGGAGGTCATCGACACCGTCAAGGACCTGGCCGTCCGCCTCGACGCGGTGGTGGCGGTGTCCGGCGAGGTCGACTACATCTGTGAACCGTCGGGCCGGGCGACCTCGGTCATGGGCGGTGACGCGAAGATGCCTCAGGTCACCGGCACCGGTTGCAGCCTCGGTGCACTCAGCGCGGCGTACTGTGCTGTCGTCGATCCGTTCACCGCAGCACGCACCGCGCACGCCGCATTCGCCGCGGCGGGGGAGCGGGCAGGTACTCGCACCACCGGCACCGGATGGTTCGCCGTGGCCTTCCTCGACGAACTCTCCACTCTCTGACGAGGCAGACGCGCCCCGCCCATCGTCAACCGCAGATCAGTCGCAAAGGAGCGAATGACATGTCCCGTAAGCAGATCCACCTGGCCGCATTCATGAATGCCGGCCCGCAGGGGACGGTCGGTTGGCGGCATCCCGACGCCGGGGACGGCTTCCTCACCGCGGAGCACTATCTGCACATCGCCCGGGTCCTCGAAGACGCCAAGTTCGACGTGGCGTTCGTGCCCGACGCGCTCGCCGTACCGCGCAGTCTCGGCGACTCCTTCGAGCCGGCGGTCAAATTCGGTACCGGCACACCGCGTCTGGACCCGATGACGGTTATCGCCCTGATGAGCTCGGTGACCACCAGGCTCGGTGTCGCCGCGACGATGTCGACCGGCTACCAGGAGCCGTACAACCTCGCGCGGTCCATGGGTACGCTCGATCACCTCAGTGGCGGACGCGCCGGGTGGAACGTCGTCACCAGCTTTCAGGATGCGGAGGCGCAGAACTTCAACCAGGACAAGCTGCCCGATCGCGAGGAGCGGTATGCGCGGGCCGAGGAGTTCCTCGAGGTGACCACCCGCCTGTGGGATTCCTGGTCCGACGACGCGCTGATCCACGACAAGGAGTCCGGCCGCTTCGCTCGTCCCGAGGAGGTCGAGGCGATCGACCACAAGGGCCGTTTCTTCCAGGTACAGGGGCCGCTCGGCGTGCCCCGGCCGCCGCAGGGATACCCGGTCATCGTGCAGGCCGGCGCGTCGCCGACGGGACGCGACTTCGCCTCCCGCTGGGCCGACGTCGTGTTCTGCAGCCACGAGTCGCTCGAGAGTGCCGTTGACTTTTACCAGGACATGAAGCGGCGCGCGGCCGCCCACGGCCGGGATCCCGAGCAGCTCAAGATCCTGCCCGCCGCCACCACTGTCGTCGGCACCGACGTCCGCGACGCGATGGCCAAGCACGAGGCTTTTTTCGAACTCGTCGACCACGAGGCCGGCCTGTCCCGCTTGGCGTACCACGTCAACGTCGATCTCACGAAGTACGACCTCGACGGTCCGCTCCCGTCGCTCGAAGTGGTTGGCGTGGAAGGCCATTACCGCGAGGTCGTGGAGTTCGCCGAGCGCGAGAAGTTGTCCATCCGCGAGATCGGACGCTGGTACGGTGCGCGCACCGAGGGCAACATGATCGGTTCGGCCGATGACATCGCCGACACGATGGAGCAGTGGCTCGACGCCGGGGCCGCCGACGGATTCATGATCCAGGCGACCCATGTGCCCGCGGCTTTCGAGGACGTCGCCAATCACGTGGTGCCGGAACTACAGCGTCGCGGCCTGTTCCGCACCGAGTACGAGGGCGACACGTTGCGCGAGAACCTCGGTCTCAACCGTCCGGAACGTGGCGAATGGCGCAACCGGGTGAGGGCGTCGCCGAGGCCGGCGCGTGACCCGCGCCGACTCCGCACTCGTCTCGGCGGAATGGCTGCACCGCAACGCCGATTCCGTCGTCGTGCTCGACGCGAGCATCGCGCGGTCGGTCGACGATGCCGGGTTGACGGTGTTCGGTCCCGGTCACGAGGTCTTCCGCGCCGCCCACATCGCGGGAGCCCGGTTCGCCGACCTGTTCGCGGCCTTCTCCGATCCGTCGTCGACGATTGCTTTCACGCGGCCGACCATCGACCAGATATCCGTGGCAGCAGCGGAACTCGGCCTCAACCCGGAGGACGACATCGTCGTGTACGACCAGCTCACCGGCGCCTACGCCGCGCGCGTGTGGCTGGTGCTGCGGTCCTTCGGGTACGACGGTGCTCGCGTGCTCGATGGCGGATTCGCCCGCTGGACAGACCGCGGCTACCCGGTCGCCACCGGCGACTCCGAGATCGTCGGCGCTGCCACCGGCGTGGAGATCCGGGACCTCGGCACCCCGGTGTTCGCCGACCTCGCCGAGGTACGTGCGGTGTCCGATGACGAAGGATCGTCTACCACGCTCGTATGTGCACTCCGGTCTCCGGACTACACCGGTGAATCCGGCGGCGACAGGCCCGGTCACATCCCGGGCAGTCTGAGCGTGCCCTACCCCGACCTGCTGAACGACGACGGCACCTTCTCGACCGAGCGAACCCGGAAGGCGCTGCAGGAGCGTGAGATAGATCAAGATGCCGAAGTGATCGTCTACTGCGGCGGCGGGATCAACGCCGCGGGTGCGGCATTGGCCTTCGTCGAGGCCGGTTACCCGCAACCCCGGGTCTTTGACGGTTCGCTGAGCGAATGGCGGAGTCATCCCGATCTCCCGCTCGTGACGGGAATGCGGCCGCGATGACCCACGGAGCCCTTTCGGAGACGCCGACGCTGGTCATCTTCGACATCGACGGCACGTTGCTCGACTCGGCCGCAGCGCATGACCGGGTGGCGATCGACGTGCTCGCCCGGCATGGCCTCGATGTGCTCGCGAAGCCGTGGGAGGCCTACCGTGCATACACCGATTCGGCGGTGACCAACGAGGTGTACGAGGACAAGCACGGCATTCCCGCCGACCCGGAGTTCATCGCGGAACTGGAGCGACTCTACGCCAAGGAGTTCGACGCTCACGTGTCCACGGGAGCGGTCGACGAGATCGCCGGTTCACGAAAGCTGCTGGCAGAATTGGCGACACGGCGTGATGTGTACGGTGCCTTCGCCACCGGGTCGTTTCGTGCCCTGGCCCGCACCAAACTGCGCGTGCTCGGCGTCGAACCGGACGACGCACAGCTCGCCACCGGTACCGAGCACGACAACCGCGCCGAGATCGTGCGCGACGCCATCGGTCAGGCATCGCGTCGTCACAAGATCGACGACTGGCGGATGGTGATCCTCGGGGACGGCAAGTGGGACGAACTCACGGCCCGGCACCTCGGCATCCCGTTGGTCGGCGTGCAGACGGACTCACACCGCTTCGCCGACGACACCGCACTCGTCGTCGACGACCTGAGGCCGGTTCGTGTCGACACGCTTGTCGGGTTGTCTGCGAGGATCGAGGGGCTCGCAGAGTCCGCCCCACCCGACGGAAGGTGACCGCCGATGAAGAGCGCCCGCGACGCGGTCTACGAAGCGCTGCACGAGCGTTTGACGCACGGCTACTATCCCGCCGACGCGACCCTCATCCCTCAGGCGCTGAGCGAGGAGTTCGGGGTGTCGCGGACCCCTGTTCGAGAGGCGTTGGGGCTCCTCGAACGCAAGGGGCTCCTGATCGCGGCGTCGCGGGGATTCGTCCTGCGAATCCGCAGCGACGAGGAGATGCTCGAGATCTTCGAGGTGCGAGCGATTCTCGAGTCCAGTGCCGCAGCGGCGGCCGCCGAACGCCACACACCGGTCGACATCGCCCGGCTCAGAGAGGCGCTGGCGCAGAGCGCGAGTCACACCGATCCGGTCGAGATTCGACACGCACTCAACGTCTTCCATGACTGCGTGATGCGGGCGGCGCACAACGAGACGATATACGGCATGGAACGGGACCTGCGAGACCAGATCAAGGTCAGCGCACCGTGGTTCGCCCCGACCGGTCGCGAAAGCTTCGAGAGTTCGGTGAGCGAGCACGAGCAGATCATGTCGGCGATCATCGACGGATCAGCCGAGAAGGCCCGCTTGCTCATGCTCGAACACCTGAATCACGATCGGGATGTGCGTATCTCGCAGCTCGTCTCCCGGACGATGGGTGTTGCGGCGGGGGAGAGCCCCAGCCCCTGAACAGCGGTCAGACGCGCCGGGCCACGAAGCGTGCGGCGTCGAGTGTCATGCCGTTGACCGAGTAGAGGGTGTGCAGAGCGTTGGGACCGCCGACGGGGGCGCCGTCGCAGATGGTGTCACCGGCGACGCAGTAGCGGACGGTCTTGCCGCGGTAGGGGGTGGAGACCCGGACCGGCGGTGCGCCGATGTCGTCGATGAAGCGGTCCGACGGAGCTCCGAAGAAGACGATCGCCGCGACATTGCGCGAGAGCGACGCAGGCAGCGGTGGCGGCACAAAACGGTCGTAGGCGGCGTACCGAGCGGGGAGGTCGAGACCGGCGTGCACCGCATATCCGGCGACGACGGCGCCCTGGGAGTAGCCGCCCAGAACGACCTTGGAGCCCGGGCAGTTGGCCGCCAGGTACTTCACCCGGTTCTGCGTCGTACGCACACCGTCGGCGACGGTCCGGGCGAACTTCAAACGGTTGCGGAACTGGTCGCTCGCCGGATATCGGACGCCGTAGGCGGCGACCGACTTGCCGGGGAGCTGACTCCGGACGGCCTCGACAAAGGACAGTCCGGTCACCCCCAGTGGCGGGGCGGGTTCGACGGTGCCGCGAGCGAAGACGACCTCGACGTCGGAGCACGCCGGCCGAGCCTCGGCCGCGGCACTCCCCGCGATCACCGACCCTGTGGCAGCCGCGATCAGGGATGCGGCGACGATGCCCATTCGCGTGATCATGCCGGTCTTACGCCTGGCCGTTCGGGTGTGCAAGTGCCGGTCCGAGTCGTCCCGGTTCGGTTCATCGTGTGTCATCAGTGTGACCCTTCGTCGTCCTTCGTCGCGTCTTTGCTGGTCTCCGCAGGGTCGTCGTCTTCGCCCTCGGCTTGATCGGGTTGCGTCGTGGTGGATGTCAGCATGTCGGGATCGGCGTCCGGGTCGTGCTGATCGTCGGGGTCGGACGGTCGGTTGGTTGGCTCGTCGGTCATTCGTCGTGACTCCCTTGTCGGATGACTGAGACTGGAACTTTCCACGGTCGACGATTCGACGTTCCCCCACCACAGATGCGCGAAACCCGATTTAGAGTCTGCTCATGAGGAGTCGTCATGTCAGCACGGTGATCGGCGCGTCAGCCGACGATGTGTACGAATTCGTTTCCGAACCCGACAATCTCCCCGAATGGGCCGCGGGGTTGGCGACCTCGGAGGTCGTCCGACGCGGTGACGACCTCGTGGCCGAGTCGCCGATGGGCACCGTGACGGTCCGCTTCGTTCCGCGGAACACCCTCGGGGTCGTCGACCACGACGTGATCCTCCCGAACGGGGCCACCGTGCACAATCCGCTGCGCGTGCTACCTCATCCCGAGGGCGCGGAGGTGGTGTTCACCGTGCGGCAGTTGTCCATGTCCGACGAGGAGTTCGACCGGGACACCCTCATGGTCGAAGAGGATCTGGCCCGCCTCAAGGCGCTGTTCGAGACGCGGCCCACCAGAATGCGCTGATCCTGAGCGGAGAATGATCCGGGCAGTTCGGGCATCGTCGAATACGGTGTTGCGCTGCCCTGTTCGCCCGACAGGGCGTGTTTCGGCGGATTCGTACGGATTTATCGATGCCGAATTGCTGTCTGACTACATCAAGGATTAGATTCACTTCGGTTATTCGAATGTGATTCGGCCGTGATGGTCGGTGCCTTGAAACGGGGGGGGCGTCGTGAACAAGGTCTTGCGGGGGTCGGTCTGCGCGGCGGTGGCAGTGGTCGTCGCGCTCGGTTCGCTCGTCGGTGGGGGTTCGGCCTCCGCCGAATCCCTCGGGCGGTATCTGAACCTGCCGCTGGTGAATCGTGATGCGTCGCAGGGGCAGGGCGGCGTGCACCCGGCATTGCCGACCGATCCCGGCACTCTCCATCGATTGGTCGAGCAGGCCCGCGATCGCGGGCTCGCCCCGTCGTCGTATGAGGCGTTGCTGTTCCAGTACTGGCTCGTCGAGACCACGACACGCGCCGGTATCGACCTCGCATCGTGGAACCCGCGCGATGGCGTCGGCGCCAATCACCAGAACCTGCTGAAGTCCTACCGCTATTACGAGGACCTGCAACTCGCACACCGTGAACTGCAGTGGGCCGGAATGGGTGGTCTGGTCGGCGGCGACTTCGGTGGCGGCCTCCTCGATTACAAGGACGCCACCGAGATCTTCGAGTTCAGCCGACTGCAGCCGGTCGCGCACGCGATCGTGGCGCGCGCCAACGAACTCGCGGGACCGCAGGCGGTCAACAGCCTGCCCGGTGGTCTCCGCGCCCTGGCTCGCGTGGGCGCGAAGATCACCGCCGACGACCTCCGGCAGGTCCAGGGGCAGATCCTGGTGATGCAGAAGAACATCTTCTCCGACCTGATGCCGATGCACCGGGCCTACGTCGTCGGCGGTCTGCCGGCACTCCGGGAGATGCACGAGGCGGGCATCTTCGACGACGAGATCATGCGCGCCTGGGAGGGTATCGCTTCCAAGGATCCCGCCGCGGTCGCCGCCGGTAACGCCCGGTTGCTGCAGCGCGAGCAGGGGGAGGTCATCAAGAAGCAGTGGGATGCGACCCGCAACTACAAGGGCGAGGTCGGCGAGGCCATGACCTACGGCAGCACTGTTGCTGCCGCGCCGTCGGTCGCCGGCGTGGTGCCCCCGCGGTCGTTCCGTCCGATGGAGGTCGAGGGCCGCGCGCCCGACGGTCGTCGCGCAGTCGTGAGTCTGCCGCTGCCGGAATGGAACTGGTCGGTGTACGAGGACCGGTGGCTCTACATCACCGATCAGCTGCTGCCGAAGTACCGCGCACAGGTCGAGTACAGCTGGCCGGAACTGAGCGCGGCCATGAGGGCTCCGTACTTCGAGCAGATGGAAACGCACCGTCCCACCCGCAACCTGCTGCCGCTGATGCAGTCGGTTCTGACCTCGATCAAGGTGACCTACCAGTGATCTCCTCCTTCTCGCGCATGTCCCGAAGCGTCACGCTCGCGGCCGTGCTGGTCATGGTCCTGTCGGGTATCGGGCTGGTTGCACCGGCCACCGCCGCACCGAACCGGACGCCCGGCCTCGACGAGGTGCTGAACGGCTTCGTCGTCGGCGCCCTGCGCGACGGGCGGCTCGCCAGCCCGCAGGAGGTCATAGACCCGCTCGTCGCCGGTGACCCCTTCTATGCCGAGCCGCGTCTGACCGGTCGCGAAAAGCCCGGTGACGTACTGAAAGCCAAGAGGGTCGCCGTCCAGTTCATGGGTGTGCGTCCCGGCAAGCTCGACGCCTACAAGCTGATGTACGTGACCCGGGGACTGCACGACGAGCCCGAGATCTCGACCGGGCTCCTGATGATCCCGCGCGACGGGCGCTCCGATGCCACTCGACCGCTGATCGGATATCAGCTGGCCAACGACAGCGTCGGCGCCTACTGCCATCCCTCCACGATGTGGACCGGCGGCGATCCCATGGACGGCGCGTCGTGGTCTGCTCTGGGTCCGCTGGCGCAGTTCTTCGGCAAGGGTTACGCGGTCATGATGAGCGATGTCGGCAACGACGGTGATCCCAAGCCGCACGGCGTCTTCGCCGGGAAGTTCGCCGGCAAGGCGCTGCTCGACGGGCTGCGAGCTGCACTGCGCCACAAGGACAACGGCCTGTCGGTCGCGTCGCCCCTCGGCGTGTTCGGCATCGCCGGCGGCGGCGTCGGCGCGGCCTTCGCCGCGGAGAACGCGAAAAGGTATGCGCCCGAACTGGAGATCAAGGGCGTCGTCCTCGAGGGCATGGTCGTCGACCAGAAGAACTTCATCGCCACCGCCGATGGCTCGGTCGGTTCGGCCTTCGTCCTCGCGACGCTGCTCGGTCTAGAGCCGCGCTACCCGGAGATGAAGCTCGACGAGAAGCTCACCCCGACGGGCAAGGCCATCGCCGACGTGTTCCGCACCCAGTGCCAGACCCCGGCGTATTTCACGATGCCGTTCGTGCCGATGAACGCGCTGTTCAAGTCCGGGGAGAATCCCGCCGACATCGCCGACTTCCAGGCGGTGTACGACGACAACAAGCTGGGCCGCAAGTCGCCCGACGCACCGGTGCTCATCGCCTCCTGCGTGGCCGACGACTCGCCGATGTCGCTGGTCCCGGCCGCGGATTCGCGGAAGCTCGCCGCCGACTACCGCCGCGGCGGCACCCAGGTCGACTACCAGCCCACCGACTGCAGCATGGTACGGTTCCTCACCAACCTCTACGGCTGGGGCACGGATCTGTTCGGCATGCAGACCGTGGATTGGCTGGCGGAGAAGCTGGAGTCGCCTGCTCCCTGAGGTGCGAGGAGGGTTGGTGCGGCCTCCCGTTCCCTGAGGTGCGAGGAGGGTTGGTGCGGCCTCCTGTTCCCTGAGGTGCGAGGAGCGATAGCGACGAGCCTCGAAGGGCTACTTGCCGTCGATGCTGTACGCACCCTCCGCAGCGCCGACGGCGATCTTCTCCCATTCGCCTGTGCTGAGGCCGAATACGTCCAGCAGGTAGGCGGATACGGCGTCTGCGACCAGTTCGACCCGCCGCGGGTCCTCGTCGGTGGTCTCGTGAACCGCTTCTCCGGCAATCCCTCCCAGGGTGTGCTCGCCGTCGTCGATGTAGAGCAGCCGCTTGGGCCCCGGGCTGAGGTGGTAGGCGTCGGTGAGCCACTCTGGGCCGCGGGTCGACAACGCCGAGTCATCTTTTCCGCCCGCGATGACCAGAGCCGGCGTGGACATCCGGCTGAAGTCCGGTCGCATGAACGGCAGGTGTTCGCGCGCGAAGTCGGTGAGGCTGTCGCCGGTTCCCGCGGTCGCGATGAGAGCTCCCGCGCGTACTGACGGATGTGAGAAGTCTTTGCCGACAACACCATCGACGTCGATGACGCGTGCTCCGAGAAGTGTGCCGACCGTCTGCCCGCCCCAGGAATGTCCGACGGCTGCAAGCTTCGATGTGTCGGCCCGGGTGCCGAGGTCATGACCGGCGGTCGAGAGGATGTCGTCGAGATGATCGATGACGGCGTGAACGTCGCTGATCCGGATGCGCCAGATGTCGACGAACCGCGGGTCGTCGAATCCGATTCCGTGGCGCCGGGAGTCGAGGTGGGTGGGGTTCACGACCACGAATCCCGCAGCAGCCCAACGGTCCACGAGCGGTTCGTAACCGTCCATGGACCACGCGTTGCCGTGCGAGAACACAATGAGTGGAAGGTTGTCCCCGTCGACCGGTGCGGTGACCTTCACGGCAAGAGGGACCGGGCGATCGGTGGTGGGCACGATGAGCGGCTTGACGGCGACGATTCGACGTTCGAGCAGGGGAGTGGACATGATGGCTTCTCTCGCGGAAGGGTTGCGATAATCTTGACGGAACACTGTTCCGCCAACCTATCGGAACAGTGTTCCGCGAGCAAGGGGTGAACTGTGTCGGAGTCGAAAACCGCACGTCAACTACGTGCAGAACGAAGCCGTGAGGCGCTGCTGGATGCGGCTGCGGCGGCCTTCGTCGAAACCGGGGTGCAAGCGCCGGTCCGCGACATCGCCAAGCGTGCCGGTGTGGGTGTCGGCACTGTGTATCGGCACTTCCCGACGCGCGCCGACCTGGTGACCGCGGTGTACCGCCATCAGGTCGAGGAGTGCGTCGCACTGGCCGAGAAATTGATCGCCGACGACGTGCCTCCGACGGATGCGTTGTGTCGCTGGACCTCGGCGTTCACCGACTTCCTGGTCACCAAACACGGGTTGAGTGATGCTCTGAGTTCGGACGATCCGAGCCTGAACAACCTGCACGCGTTGATCTTCGACAGTCTCGTTCCGGCGTTCGCGTCGCTGGTCGAGCGGGCTCAAGAGTCGGGTGAGGTCAGCAAGGACGTCAGCCCCGTGACGTTCCTGCGTGCGATCGGCAACCTCTGCATCGTCGGACCCGGCTACACCGAAGCGGATGCCAAGGCGATGGTCGGGTTGCTGCTGGCGGGGTCGGGCGCCACGTCCGCCCCTGCTCCCTGAGCCTGGATGCACCGATTTGGGGTGAGGTTTCTGGTGTTTGATGGGGTGTTGAGAAGCGAGATGCCTTGCTGCAGTGCAAGAATGGGACTTGTCTAAGGAACACATTCAGGCACGAAGAAAGGCATCTCGCAGATGCGATTCTCTCATACCAACCCGGTAGCAGCAGCCTCGTTCGACGACCCGAACCTGATCGCCGCAGCGGGGGTCGTGCCGGTGATGGGCTTGGCCACCTCGTGCAGCTTGGCCGACCTGGCCGACGAGTGGCTCACGATCCCCACCGACAAAGGCGCCCACCCAGGAGCGAAGGTATCGGCGCTGGTCACCGGCATGGTCATGGGTGCGGACAGCATCGCCGACATGGGTGTGCTGCGTCACGGAGCGATGGGTACCCTGTTCGACCGCACCTACGCACCGTCCACGCTGGGATCGTTTCTGCGGATGTTCACCTACGGCCACACCCGCCAACTCGACGCAGTCGCCACCCGGTTTCTCGGCGAACTGACACGACAGACCAGCCTGCTCGGTGATCTCAGTAATCCCAGCGCCTCGGTGATGCTCGACATCGATGACACTGTCATCGAGGTCCACGGCTATGGCAAACAGGGCGCGCAGGTCGGTTACACCGGCACCCGCGGACTCAACGTGTTGCTGACCACGCTCACCGCCCCAGGACGGGCCCCGGTGATCTGTGGGCAGCGCCTACGCCGCGGTGCTCGCGGTTCCTCGCACGGCGCAGCGTCAATGATCACCTCAGCACTGAAGACGCTCACCCGTCTGAGGCCCACCACCACTGCACCACCAGTGCTGGTGCGTGCCGATTCCGCGTTCTACTCCTACGACATGGTCCGCGCCTGCCTGGCCCACGGTGCGCACGTCTCGATCACCCTGCGGCGCCAACCCGACGTCCTGCGCGCCATCGCCAACATCGACGCCACCGCCTGGACACCGATCACCTACACCCGCCCGGTCTATGACCCCGACACCCACACCGTGGTCCACCGCGCCCAGGTCGCGGCCACCCCGTTCACCGCATTCACCGGCAACATGAGCGGCAAGAAGCCAGTGCCTGGTCACCTGATCGTGCGGCGAGTACCCGACGAACAAAGCACCCAGACCGGCGAGTTGTTCCCGATCTGGCGCTACCACGCGTTTTTCACCAGCCAACCCGACCCCGATCCGGTCACCGCCGACGCCATCCACCGCGGACACGCCATCATCGAAAACGTCCACGCCGACCTCAAAAACGGGCCCCTGGCCCACCTGCCCTCGGCACAGTTCGCCGCGAACAACGCCTGGCTGACCTGCGCAGTCATCGCGTTCAACCTCTCCCGCGCCGCGGGATGTGTGGCCGGGATGACCACCGCCACCACCGCCACCGTGCGCCGCACCCTGATCAGCATCGCCGCCCGCATCTCCCGCTCAGCACGCCGCGTGACCTTGCACCTACCCCGCGACTGGCCCTGGCAACCGTACTGGCAGAACCTCTTCGACCACACCCACCATCGAAAACCCGCGTAAACCCCTACCAACCCCGCCCACCCCCGGGCCCAACCAGGACACCCAGTGAAACAAGCCGACATTCCGAGATCGGCAGACCACCCACGCCCACATACCACCACCCCCAAAACCGCACGCCCACAACACCCTCCACCACCACCGGCACACCACATCGGTGCATCCAGGCTGAGTCAAGAGGAGCGCAACCCTGCGATGAGATCGCGCGTCTGCGCGAGTCGAACCCGGTGACGCACGAGTTCGAGGAGGATCGATGAGTCAGACACATTTGTTGTTCATCCACGGTGCTGGTGGGTTCACCGACGACCGGCCGATCGCCGCCGGCCTGGGCACAGCGCTCGATGTGCCCGTCGACATGCCCGAGTTCTCCGCCGGCGACATGTCCCTGCAGGCGTGGGCCGACCCACTGCGCGCACGGCTGTCGACGATGGATGCCGACGACCTGCTCGTGGCCCACTCGTTCGGGGCGTCGGTGCTGCTGCACCTGCTGGCGGAGCCGGCGTATGCCGGACCGAGACGCGCTGTCCTCCTGGCGATGCCGAACTGGGGGCCGGACGGGTGGGCCATGGAGGAGTACGACTTCACCGGACCACCACCGCGCCATGTCGCACTGTCCCTGCACCACTGCGTCGACGACGAAGAAGTCCCGATCGGCCACCTGGATCTCAACGCCGCGCTGCTTCCCGACGCCCAGCTCCATCGTCACGAGACCGGCGGACACCAGTTCGTCGGACTGGTCGACGCCATCGCTGCCGATATGCGTCGCTGACGGCGACGGTTGCGCGTCAACGTTCTGACCATGACCCTGGGGAGACGGCGACCCCGGTCTCGGGAAGGCAGACATGATCGCGAACCGTTCGGCGGAAGAACCGGTCGGCATTCGCGCTGCGTCGCCGGCGGGGCGGTGGCTGCTCGTCGCCGCGGTCCTGGGGTCGGGCGTCGCATTCCTCGACGGCACGGTCGTGAACGTCGCGCTGCCGTCGATCGCCCGCGACCTCGACACCGGTCTGCGTGGACAGCAGTGGGTACTCGACGGCTATCTGCTGACGTTGAGCTCACTTCTGCTGTTGGGAGGCGTCGCCGGTGACCGGTACGGCCGTCGGCTCGTCTTCACCGGGGGCCTGGCGATGTTCGCGGTGGCGACGATCGGCTGCGGGGTGGCGCCGTCCGTCGAGTGGCTGGTGGTCGCACGGCTCGTTCAGGGCGTCGCGGCAGCGGCTGTCGTGCCGGGCAGCCTCGCACTCATCAACGCGGAGATCGCGCCGTCGGATCGCGGTGCGGCCGTGGGTCTGTGGGCCGGGATGTCGGGCGCGACCAGTGCGCTGGGACCGTTCGTCGGCGGGTGGCTCGTCGACGCGGCGTCGTGGCGCTGGACCTTTTTCCTGAGTGTGCCGCTGGCGGTGGGTGCGCTGGTCATCTCGATTCGGCATGTGCCCGAGTCCCGCGATCCGTCCGCGCCGCGTCGACTCGACGTCGCGGGCGCGGTGACGATGACGCTCGGTCTCGCTGGCGTCATCTACGCGCTGATCGAGGGCCCGTCGAGCGGCTGGTCCGCCGGTACGACGACCGCCGGTCTCGCGGGTGTGGCGGCTCTCGTCGCGTTCGTGGTCATCGAGACGCGGGTGCGGTCGCCGTTGTTGTCGCTGAGGCTGTTTCGATCGTCGCAGTTCACCGGCGCCAACCTGACGACGCTGCTGGTGTACGCGGGCCTGGGCGGCGCACTGTTCCTGCTTGCCCTGCAACTGCAGCAGAGCCTCGGATACTCGGCGTTCGAAGCCGGTGCGGCGATGTTCCCGAGCACGTTCATCATGCTGTTCGGTTCTCCGCTGGTGGGCAGGCTGGCCCAGACCACCGGGCCGCGGCTACCGATGACCGTCGGCCCGCTGATCGCCGCGGGTGGCTTCGCGCTCATGACGCGCGTGCAGCCGGGCACGGACTACCTGGCTCATGTGCTGCCCGGCGTCCTGGTGTTCGGGCTCGGGATGACGGTGACCGTCGCGCCCCTGACGTCGGCTGCCCTCGGTGCGGTCGACGATGCGCTGGCCGGGACCGCGTCGGGCGTGAACAACGCGGTGGCCCGCGTGGCCGGTCTGCTGGCGGTGGCGGTGTTGCCCGCGGTGGCCGGGATCGACGCCGGACCGGGCGAGCCTCTCGGCGACGGCTTCCGGACGGCGATGTACATCTGTGCAGCGGGTTGCGCTGTCGGGGGGCTCGTCGCCGCTCTGACGATCAGCTCGGGCGCCGGCTTCCGGCCGCAGGTCCGGGCCGGGATGGACACCGCTTGCCAGGATGCGTGCACCCGTCGCCGCTAGTCGGAACGCTTCCCGGTTCCGGCCGCGATCGCCCACAGCACCAGGACCGGCTGGAAGAACAGGCGCGTGAGCCGCTTCTGGTCGGTGTCGAGGCCGAAGGCGTCGATGTTTTCGACGTACTGGTGGATGTTGCCGGGGAACACCGCGACGAAGAATGCCGCAACGATCCACGAGACGATCTTGCGATGACGCGGGAGAGCGATGAGGGCTGCGCCCAATGCGATCTCCACCCCACCCGAGGCCAGGACCACGAAGTCCTTGCTGAACGGCACCCAGTCGGGGACCTGTGCCTGGAACTCGTCGCGTTGTGCGGTCAGGTGACCGATGCCGGCGATCGCCAGGATTGCTCCGAGCGCGATCCGGGCGATGGCGCGGCCCAGCGGCTGGCGGGTGGAGGTGGGGGACAGGACCGACATGCAAGCTCCTCGGATGTTGGCGTGTGCGTTGCGTTCCCCGTGGTTCGTGGCCGAGGCGGCTCTCGGACTGCCCCGGAGTGAGACTCGGCGAGTCGACCCGCTGACTCCAACGTCAAATTTAGTCGCGGTATCAACTAATGTGTGGTACATATGTGACCCCGGACACCGTCGTCCGGGATATTTGTCCGCACGGAGGTCAGCCCATGCCCCTCGACTCGATGTCGGTCCGCCGACACCCGTCCATAGACCGCTTGTTCGCCACGCGACTCGGGGATCGGTCATGACGCTGAAGTCGGTATGGGATGCGCTGAAGGCTTCCGCAGGGGTGGTCGTCACGGCGGCGGCGTTCGCCGTCGGACTGGCGGTACTGGTCGTGGCGCAGGTCGTCGTCTTCACGGCCCGCGTGGCGGCCGACCTCCCGGGCTGAACCACCCCTGCTGCCGATCGATCCGCCTGCTGGTTGAGTAGGCGAGGAGCTTGCGACGAGCCGTATCGAAGCCAGCCGAACGCTCGTGAGCGCTTGACCAGAACCGATCGATCAGGAATCGAGAAGCGCGAACGCTTCGACGCGCCATAGCGTCGAAGCATGACGAACATCAACGCACTCACCCTCGAAGTTCCGGACATCAGCGCTGCGGAGGTCTTCTACGACAAGGCTTTCGGACTCGGCGATCGGCTGCGGTTCCAGGCCGCCGCATCGCCGAGCCAAGGCTTTCGCGGTTTCGTGATCTCGCTCGTGGTCGCCGACCCGACGGTCGCCGATTCCTTCCTCGAACCCGCGATCGACGCCGGCGCCACCGTGCTCAAGCCCGCCAAGAAGTCCTTCTGGGGCTACGGCGGCGTGGTCCAGGCGCCCGACGGCGCGATCTGGAAGGTCGCCAGCTCGTCGAAGAAGCCGACCGGTGCACGGGCCCGGGAGTTCGACGACCTGGTCCTGCTGCTCGGCGTCGACGACGTCGCGGCCACCAAGCAGTTCTACGTGGACCGGGGGTTCGTGGTCGGCAAGAGCTACGGCCGCAAGTACGTCGAGTTCGAGAGCGGCCCGGACTCGGTGAAACTCGCGCTCTACGGCCGGAAAGCCGCGGCCAAGGATGCCGGCGTCGACGCCGCGGGTTCCGGGTCGCATCGGCTGATGATCGGCGGTGACGCCGGGCAGTTCGTCGATCCGGATGGGTTCAGTTGGGAGTGACTCTTCGTTCGCCCCTGGCATAAACCACGCGGGAACAAACTTCCAGCCACCTCAGTTGAGTCGGTCAGGCTTAACTCTGGAGGTTTCATGTCGCAGACATATTCACTGCCGGTCCTCTTCGTCCCGGACGTTGTCGTCCTGCCCGGCATGGTCGTGCCGATCCCGCTCGATGATGCCGCTCAGGCCACCGTCGACGCCGCGCGGGCGAGCGAGACCGGAAAACTGCTGGTCGCCCCACGCCTGGACGACCGGTATCCCACCTACGGGGTGATCTCCTCGATCGTGCAGGTCGGGCGTATCCCCGGCGGTGGACTGGCCGCCGTCGTCAAGGGTGAGCAGCGGGCTCAGATCGGGACCGGTACGCCCGGCCACGGCGCGGCGCTGTGGGTCGATGTGACCGAGGTCGAAGACTCCGAGGTCACCGACGAGGTCCGGACCCTGGCCGGCGAGTACAAGAAACTCGTCTTGGCGATGCTGCAGCGTCGCGAGGCGTGGCAGCTCATCGATGCGGTCAACAAGATGACCGACCCGTCAGACCTCGCCGACACCTCGGGCTACGCATCCTGGCTCACCGACGAGCAGAAACGTGAGCTCCTCGAAACACCCGACACGGCCGCGCGCCTGCGCCTGCTGATCGAGTGGACCGGCGACCATCTCGCCGAGTCCGAGGTCAGCGAGAAGATCGCCGAGGACGTCCGTGCGGGAATGGACAAGCAGCAGAAGGAATTCCTCCTTCGTCAGCAACTCGCCGCCATCCGCAAGGAACTCGGCGAGGACGAACCCGAGGGTGCCGACGACTACCGGTCGCGCATCGACGAAGCCGACCTGCCCGAGAAGGTGCGCGAAGCCGCACTCCGGGAGGTGGGCAAACTCGAACGCGCCAGCGACCAGTCGCCGGAGACCGGGTGGATCCGCACCTGGCTCGACACCGTCCTCGACCTGCCGTGGAACACCCGCACCGAGGATTCCACGGACATCAAGGGGGCCCGCGAGATCCTCGATGCCGACCACCACGGCCTCGACGACGTGAAGGACCGCATCGTCGAGTACCTCGCGGTGCGAGCACGACGCGCCGAACGCGGCCTGCAGGTCGTCGGCGGACGTGGATCGGGTGCCGTCATGGTGTTGGCCGGTCCGCCCGGCGTCGGCAAGACGTCGCTCGGCGAGAGTGTCGCCCGGGCCCTGGGCCGCAAGTTCGTGCGCGTCGCCCTCGGAGGTGTGCGCGACGAGTCGGAGATCCGCGGGCACCGGCGCACCTACGTCGGTGCGTTGCCCGGCCGCATCGTGCGTGCCATCGGCGCGGCGGGATCGATGAATCCCGTTGTGCTGCTGGACGAGATCGACAAGGTCGGCTCGGACTACCGGGGTGACCCGGCCGCGGCGCTGCTCGAGGTCCTCGACCCCGCGCAGAACCACACCTTCCGCGACCACTACTTGGACCTCGATCTCGACCTGTCCGACGTCCTGTTCCTCGCGACCGCCAACGTCATCGAGAACATCCCGTCGGCCCTGCTCGACCGCATGGAACTGGTCACCCTCGACGGCTACACCGAGGACGACAAGGTTGCCATCGCGCGCGACTACCTGCTGCCCAGGCAGGCCGAGCGTGCGGCACTCACCACCGACGAGGTGACCGTCACCGACGCGGCGCTCCGCGAGATCGCGGCGAACTACACCCGGGAACCCGGTGTGCGACAGTTCGAACGGCTTCTCGCAAAGGCGCTGCGCAAGGCGGCGACCAACCTCGCGCAGGGTAAGGCGAGCGCACCGATCACCATCGACGAGCCGGACCTGCGCGACTACCTCGGCCGTCCCCGGTTCACCCCGGAATCGGCCGAACGAACCGCAGTCCCCGGTGTCGCAACGGGTCTCGCCGTCACGGGAATGGGTGGTGATGTCCTCTTCATCGAGGTCAACGCCACCGACGGCGATCCCGGACTGAAGCTGACCGGCCAGCTCGGCGACGTGATGAAGGAGTCGGCACAGATCGCGCTGTCGTACGTGCGGGCGCACGCGGAGCAGCTCGGCGTCGACCCGGAGTTGCTCAACAAGACCATCCACGTGCATGTTCCGGCCGGAGCGGTGCCCAAGGACGGGCCGAGTGCGGGCGTCACCATGGTCACCGCACTGGTGTCGATGGCGACGGGTCGACGGGTGCGTGCCGAGGTCGGCATGACCGGTGAGGTCACGCTGAACGGGCGTGTCCTGCCGATCGGCGGGGTCAAGCAGAAACTGCTCGCCGCACAGCGCAACGGGCTGAAGAGCGTCTTCATCCCGCAGCGCAACGAACCCGACCTCGACGACGTGCCGGCTGAGGTTCTCGACGCCCTCGACGTGCGTCCGATGACCGATGTCGCCGAGATCGTCGCGCAGGCACTGGAACCCGCAGCGGGAGAACAGGTCAGCGCGGCCTGACGTCGGAACACACCAGAGCGGGGCGTCGTCCGGACCACCGGACGACGCCCCGCCCTTGTCACCGAAGCCCCAGATCCCGGGCGATCCTCTCCAGCACCACGTACACAAGCCAGGCGAGACTCGTCACCGCAGCGGCGGGCACGAGCCACAACGCACCGACCGCGGCGATGAGGCTGGCGGCCCACTGTCGCCCCCACAGCGGTGCGGCGACGAAGATCATCAGCAGTGCCACCACGAGCGACCACGCCGGCGACGACACCGGCCACGGCCAGTCGAACAGCAACGCGCCCGCGGAACCGACCGTCGCAGTGATCCCGACGACGCTGAGCAACAGCCACAGCACGATGCTCCACCGGCGGTAACCGCCTGCGACCCAACGGGTGCGGAGCGCCACCGCGGACCACATGAGCCAGCGCTTCAGCCAGGGGACCCCGGAAGTACGCATCATCTCCCGGAAGAAGCGGTCGGAGAGCGTGTCACTCTGCAGCGCGCCGGAGTTGACCGCGTCGCTGATGAGCTCGTCATGGATCATCGCGGCTAGCGTGTGCCGCCCGTACGAGTCCTCGAACCACCGCATGAAGCGCGGGACCGACGCCAGATCCGTGGGATTGTCCTCACGTGGGACGAAAGTCCGCGCGTCGTCAACTGCCGCGCGTGCCCGGGCGTCACTCATCCCGCTGCGGACCAGTCGCGTCGACAGGTCCTTCTCGACATCCGGGTCCGAGTAACGAAAGGTGTTGAGTACGACGAACTGCCGATCGTCGACCTGGACCACCCGGACGCTGCCCTTGCCCGTGGGATCGTCGACTTCGAAACCCGAATGTGGCGCCACCCGCCACGGCACCCACCGGACATCCGTCTCGGCCTCTACCGACGTGACCTCGCCCATCTCGACCTCCCGAGTCCGACACCGCGACGGTAACCCCGTTCGACGGTGTGCGGGCGAGAAATCGGCTCGTCGGATACACAAGTGCAACCGGTCGTCGTCCTGCCCTCAGGACACCGGGTGCGACGTCCACTCGGCGACGACGTCGGTGTAGAACGCCATCCGTTCGCGCAAGGCTCCGGGGTCGATCCCGAATTCCTCGGGACCGTAACGATGTCTGCCCTTGCTGTGCCGCGGTTGCTCGGCGTTGTGCTCGATGAGCATCGACGAGATGTCGGGGGGTTCGACATCGGCCGCGGCATAAACCCGGCCGACGGTCTCCTCGGGTCGGGACACCAGGTCCTGGTAGTCGATGTCGAGGACGGTCGCCGATCCGGCTGCAGGGGAGTCGCGAAATTCGAGTGCCCGCCGGAACCACAACTCGGACTGCTGGATCTGGAACCGCCCGACGTCGTGCCCGTCGACGTCGTCGCTGTAGGTCGACCGGTATGTCGCGAACAGACTCGCGCCGGAGGCCACGGTTTCCACGATGTCGCGGTGAAGATGAACGATGCAGACTCCGGGATATGTCTGTGCGAGGTCGGCGAGTTCGGGAGTGTGGGCCGGTGCCTTCAGCAGCCAGCGTCGTCGGGAACCATCGTCGAGGATCTGCAGCATCGTGCGGTGCGCCGCGTACTCGCCGGCGAAGTCCTGTTCCGCCAGCCAGCGCGAGTAACTGTCGAGGCGCATCGTCGAGCTGAACGCCCAGTTGCGCATGGTCGTGCCCATTCCGAGCACGCACTCTTCGGGCAGTGCCGGCCCGGAATCGTGGACCGCGGCCATCGCCGGATTCAGCATGTGCAGTGGATTGGGCTCGGCGGCCTGGGTTTCGATCAGCTGCTCGCGCTCGTCCGGCGACAGCTGTGCAACCCGCCACGGGGCGTACAACTCCACCGGGCGTGGCGCGCGGAGACGGGGATCGCGGGCCATCAGCCGATACAGGAACGTCGTCCCGGTGCGCCAGCCCCCGATGATCACGATCGGCGGGAGCACATCACGCTCACTCACCGAGGGGTTCTCCCGCAGGGTCTTGTCGAAGATGGAGCGCGCCCGCAGCTTTCCGATCACCGCGTCCTGCGCATTCCGGACGCCGACGGCGTTCAACCGCCCGTCCTCGCCGGCCGATTCCAGGTACTGCTCCAGGCCGGGACGCCACTGCGCCGGCTCGCCCAGACCCTCGACCCCGTGCTTCGCGGTGGCCCGTTCGACGATCGCATCGACCGCGCCGGCGCCCAGCCGATACCGATCGGGTCGTGCAGCGCGATCGGCTTCCGCTGCCGCATAGATGTTCTCGGCGACCGCTGTGCGCGGTGGCGGGGTCCAGGCGACCATCATTCACCTCGCAGTTCGTGGAGCTGCACCACCCGCACCGAGGGCAGGGGAGGGGTGTCCGTCGGTTGGAGAAAACGAATGACGACGATGCCGAAGTCCCTTCCCTCGGAATCGATCCAGTCTCCGACACCGGGATCCTCGGCCGCGACGACGAAGCGGTAGCGACCGTCGACCACCGTGGCGGTGGCACCGGTGTACGACACCGGCCGGTACCGGAAGTCGAGGGAGTTCAGGAATCGGCTGTAGGCCAGGATGTTCCAATACCGGCACTCGACGGTGTCGCCCTCGATGACCAGCGCCTGATCCGGTTGGAGCTGCCAGCCACCGCGGACGTAGTGGATGCCCGGTTCGGTGAACACCGCGCCCCCGGCCATCTCCGACCAGTGCCGCAGGGTGTTGGGCGGATCGAGATCGTCCTTCGTCGAGATCTCGAAGATCGTCGGCAGCATGGACGTCGTGGCCGCCAACGTGCCCAGCGCAGAAGTGAACCTGTCCGGATCGATCGACGGCGGAACCGGCGGTTCGACCACCGGTTCGATACTGCACCAGCCCAATTCGTCGTGTGCGACATCGCCGTGGAAGAACCTGACCCAGATCGCCCCGGAGCGTTCCGGAAGGTCCAGCCAGTCCCCGGCACCCGGCGCGGTACCGCCGACCACGATCTCGAAGCCGCCGTCGTCGTCGAATCCGATGGCGTCGCTGTCGATGCGGGCTGTCGCCTCCGAGCCGATGCCGCCGGTCCGCTTGTAGACGGTCACCGACAGGTACGACGCATCCCCGCGGTTCCCGCGGATGCGGTAGGTGCGGTCCCCGCGGACCTCGGTGACCCAGTATTTGAAGTCGGGATTGTCCATCAGGAACTTGTGTCGCCACCCGTTGAACGGCACCAACTCGGGACGTTCACGGTCGGCTTCCAAGCGCGACAACTGATTCGACAGCCCGCGGACCAGTGCACGGAACCCGTCCGCCTGCTCGGCCGAATCGAGGTCGGCGGTGTCGGCCGCGAGCTTGTCGCCGGCGGTCCGGAGTGCGTCGACCAGGCCGTTCCACGCGGCGACCTCCGGCCGCGCCTCGTGGCTCATCGGCTCCTGGCTCACGGGAGTCGGACCCGGTCGTCGTGCCGGTAGTGGGGGCCCACGTCGTCGACGAGGATGCCCGGTTCGGCCTCGACCACCGCCGGGACGGCATCGAGCACGGCCCGCACCGACGCCGTCGTGATCGGGTTGGTGTGCCCGGACCCGATGCCGAACTCGAGTTGTGCCCGCATCTCGGCCGGTTCGCCGCTGATGACCAGCGTGTACGCGATCGGGCTGGTGAACCCGCCGAACGGCAGGTCATCGCCCCGGTACACGAGTTCGGCGCCGGGAGCGGAGCGAGCGGGCTGAGTGGGTACCGAAGCGAGATACCAGCATTCCTCGTTCGTGAAGAAGTGGTGGTCGCCGAGGTAGCCGCGATGAGTCAAATGCAGGGCCGCAGCGGTGCCCTTCCTGATGGTCGTCGCACCGACCTGGGCGTCACGTTCGGCGGGCAGTCCGCGCAATGAGGTCTCGACCCTGACCTCGGCACTGTCCGCGCCGTACAACGCGTGCGCGACGTTGCCGGTGAGGTCGCCGTAGTAGATGTCGCCGCCGCGCGCGACCGGGGACTCGGCGCTGAGGGAGTCCAGGTCGGCGCCGAAACCCAGTGCTTCCAGGCCGCCCCACATGGATCCGGCACGGGAGAAGTCGACAGCCTCGACGGATCGCACATGACTCACCGACGACATCGCCTTGGCCATCGTCATCGCGACCCGTTCGACGATGAACGTCGGATGGACACCGGTCCCGTGCAGGGTGGCGCCGCCGGTGCGGCACGCCTCGAGCATGCGCTGCGGGGACTTGCGGAAGGGGCTGAGCCAGTTCGGCATCGACACGTTGTGATAAGCGGCGGTCGCCACGACGTTCTTCCCGGACTCGAGCAGATCGATGACGTCGTCGTCGAGCCCTTTGATCACCGCGGCCGGTGCGGGGGTGAGGACGACGCAGTCCACGTCGAGCTCCTTGAAGGCCTCGCGGTCTCTGGTGGCGGCGATCCCGATCGGATCGGTGCGCACCAGCTCACCGATGTCCTTGCCGTCCTTCTTCGGGTTGTGCACCAGCGCACCGACGACCTCGAACGCCGGGTCGGCGACCGCGGCACGGATGACCGCGCCGCCGACTTCGCCGGGACCCCACACGGCGATCCGATAGGGACGTATCGGAGCGGAGCCGGGTTCGGCGGTCGTCGGTCGGGGCAGCGTCATGTGCGGGTCCTCGGATTCGTCGAAGTGGAATCGCTTGCTTCCTGTTGAAATCTGCACGGTGGCGGCCGGTGTGTCAAGGACCACACGGCTTGAGTGAAATCCGCTCAACTTTTCCCGGCGGCGCGGGAACAAACCCCGTGGGACCCCCGTTACACACTTCGAGAAACCTGAGCGATCCAGACTCAAGTAGGTTTGACTCGCCGCTCCGAATTCAGTAGGACATGAGTCGGACGCACTGAAGTCCACCTCGCGCAGGGTTCGGACATCATCCCCGCGTCTCAGGCCGCGGGGGCACAAGGACTTGGGTGCACACCCACAAACTAGGAGGAAGCCAAACATGTCTCGTGCTGTTGGAATCGACCTCGGCACCACCAACTCCGTGGTTTCGGTGCTCGAGGGTGGCGAAGCTTCGGTCATCGCCAACGCCGAGGGCTCGCGGACCACGCCGTCCGTGGTCGCCTTCGCGCGTAACGGAGAAGTACTCGTCGGTCAGCCGGCCAAGAACCAGGCGGTCACCAACGTCGACCGCACCATCCGCTCGGTCAAGCGCCACATGGGTGAGGGCAACTGGACGATCGAGATCGACGACAAGAAGTACACCCCGCAGGAGATCAGCGCGCGCACGCTCATGAAGCTCAAGCGCGACGCCGAGGCGTACCTCGGTGAAGACGTCACCGACGCCGTGATCACCGTGCCCGCATACTTCAACGACGCCCAGCGTCAGGCCACCAAGGAAGCCGGCCAGATCGCCGGCCTCAACGTGCTCCGCATCGTCAACGAGCCCACCGCGGCCGCGCTGGCGTACGGACTCGACAAGGGTGAGAAGGAACAGACCATCCTGGTCTTCGACCTCGGTGGCGGCACCTTCGACGTCTCGCTGCTCGAGATCGGCGACGGTGTGGTCGAGGTCCGCGCGACCTCCGGTGACAACCACCTCGGTGGTGACGACTGGGATCAGCGCGTCGTCGACTGGCTCGTCGAGAAGTTCAAGTCCACCTCGGGCATCGACCTGACCAAGGACAAGATGGCTCTGCAGCGTCTGCGTGAGGCTGCCGAGAAGGCGAAGATCGAACTGTCGAGTTCGCAGAGCACCTCGATCAACCTGCCCTACATCACCGTCGACGCCGACAAGAACCCGCTGTTCCTCGACGAACAGCTCTCGCGCAGCGAGTTCCAGCGGATCACCTCTGATCTGCTCGAGCGCACCCGCGCCCCGTTCCAGGCCGTCATCAAGGATGCGGGCATCTCCGTCGGCGACATCGACCATGTCGTGCTCGTCGGTGGCTCGACCCGTATGCCGGCCGTCACCGATCTGGTGAAGGAACTGACCGGTGGCCGCGAGCCCAACAAGGGTGTCAACCCGGACGAGGTCGTCGCCGTGGGCGCCGCCCTGCAGGCCGGTGTTCTCCGCGGTGAGGTCAAGGACGTGCTGCTGCTCGACGTCACCCCGCTGTCCCTCGGCATCGAGACCAAGGGTGGCGTGATGCACAAGCTGATCGAGCGCAACACCACCATCCCGACCAAGCGGTCGGAGACCTACACCACGGCCGAGGACAACCAGCCGTCGGTGCAGATCCAGGTGTACCAGGGCGAGCGCGAGATCGCCTCGCACAACAAGCTGCTCGGCAGCTTCGAGCTGGGCGGCATCGCACCTGCGCCGCAGGGTGTCCCGCAGATCGAGGTGACCTTCGACATCGACGCCAACGGCATCGTGCACGTCACCGCGAAGGACAAGGGCACCGGCAAGGAGAACTCGATCCGCATCCAGGAGGGTTCCGGCCTGAGCAAGGACGAGATCGACCGCATGATCAAGGACGCGGAGGCTCACGCCGACGAGGATCGCAAGCGTCGTGAGGAGGCCGAGACCCGCAACCAGGCGGAGTCGCTGGTCCACCAGACCGAGAAGTTCCTCAAGGACAACGAGGACAAGGTCCCGGCCGACGTGAAGGAAAAGGTCGAGGCTGCGGTCGCCGACGCGAAGGAAGCGCTGAAGGGCACCGACTCGGCCGCGATCAAGACCGCGATCGAGAAGCTGTCGGAGGAGTCGCAGGCTCTCGGCCAGGCGATCTACGCCAACGCCGCTGCGGAATCCCCCAACGGTGAAGCCGGCGCAGCCGCCGACAGCGAGTCCGATGTCGTCGACGCCGAGGTCGTGGACGACGCCGACGCCAAGGAGAACAAGTGACCGCAGGATCCCATTCGACGAATGGGTCCGGCGAGGAGCCGGTGACGGTGACCGACCGTCGTCGCATCGACCCGGAAACGGGTGAGGTGCGCGACGAGCCGGCCGCCGGCCCCGGCCCGGCCGACGCCGAACCCGTCGTGGACGAGCCCGACAACGAACAGCCGGCCGATGCGACGTCGCCAGATGCGCGGGTCGCCGAACTGACGGCGGATCTGCAGCGGGAACGCGCGCAGTTCGCCAACTTCCGGCGACGCGCGGCCGAGGAGAAGCAGGGATCGGTTGCCTACGGCAAGCAGATCCTGATCGACAAGCTCCTGCCGATTCTCGACGACCTCGACCGTGCCCGTGAGCACGGCGATCTCGAGAGCGGTCCGCTGCGGGCCGTCGCCGACAAGCTGGCCGGTGTGCTGAACACCGAGGGCCTCGAGGCCTTCGGTGCCTCGGGTGACGAGTTCAACCCTGAACTCCACGAGGCAGTTCAGCACGACGGCACCGGCGACCACCCCGTCATCGGCGCGGTGTATCGCTGCGGTTACCGGCTGGGCGAGAAGGTGATCCGTACCGCCATGGTGACGGTCACCGATCCCGAGCCCGCCGGTGACCAGGCCGGTGCACAATAGATCGACCGTCTGTGGCCCTGGGGTGCGAGGAGCGAGAGCACGCGCCTCGCACCTCAGGGCTCTCTGGCGAGAGTACGAACACAACCGAAATATCAATCCAGACAACAAAAGACTTTTGAGGAGGTGACGTCTGGTGGCTCCACAACGTGAGTGGTTGGAACACGACTTCTACAAGGACCTGGGCGTTGCTTCTGACGCTTCGGCTGAAGAGATCAAGAAGGCCTATCGCAAGCTCGCACGCGAGCTGCATCCGGATGCCAATCCCGGCGATTCCGCGGCCGAAGAGCGCTTCAAGCGGGTGTCCGAAGCCCACAGCGTGCTCAGTGATCCCGAGAAGCGCAAAGAGTACGACGAGACCCGGGCCATGTTCGCCGGCGGACGATTCCGCGGAGGTGGCAACGGATTCCCGGGTGGCTTCCCCGACGGCGGTACGACCTACACGACCGGTGGCAACGACTTCGATCTCGGTGACCTGTTCGGCGGTGCCCAGACCGGCGGGGGAGGCGCCGGCGGTTTCGGAGACCTTTTCGAGGGTCTCTTCAACCGTGGCGGCGGAACCCAACGCACGTCGACGGCCAGCCGTCCGCGTCGCGGTAAGGATCTCGAGACCGAGACCACGCTGTCCTTCAAGGACGCGGCCCTCGGTACGACGGTCCCGCTGCGGGTGACCAGCCCGTCCCCGTGCACGACCTGCCACGGTTCAGGCGCCAAGCCGGGCACCAGCCCGCGAGTGTGCCCCAACTGCAACGGCTCCGGTTTCGTCAGCCGAAACCAGGGCGCGTTCGGGTTCAGTGAACCCTGCCAGGACTGCCAGGGCACCGGTTCGCGGATCGACGACCCGTGCGGCGACTGCTCCGGCAGCGGCGTGAAGAATCGGACCCGCACCATCAACGTGCGCATTCCGGCGGGAGTCGAAGACGGTCAACGGATTCGGCTTGCCGGACAGGGTGAGGCCGGACGCCGCGGAGCGCCGTCGGGCGACCTGTACGTCGTCGTGCACGTGACCCCGCACAAGCAGTTCACGCGCAGCGGCAACGACCTTCGCGTGCAGTTGCCGGTGCGGATCTCCGAACTCGTTCTCGGCGCGACGGTCTCGGTACCGACCCTCGAGGGTTCGGTCGGGGTCAAGATCCCACCGAACACGACCGACGGCCGGACGCTCCGCGTGCGTGGCCGCGGCGTCCCCAAGCGGTCCGGCGGAGCAGGCGACCTGCTCGTCACCGTCAAGGTCGCGGTGCCGGACAAGCTCGACGACGCCGCGATCGAGGCGATGCGTGCCTACGATCAGGCCGAGCGGGCAAGCGGATTCGATCCACGGGCGAACTGGGGGAGATGAGTGATGGCCGGCCACAAGAACTTCGACGCCGATGGCGCGACCTTCATGATCTCGGTGGCCGCCGAGCTCGCCGGATTGCACGCCCAGACCCTGCGCACCTATGACCGTCTGGGTCTGGTCACCCCGCAGCGGACGAGTGGGGGCGGACGCCGTTACTCCTCCCGCGACGTCGAACTCCTGCGAGAGATCCAGCGTCTCTCGCAGGAAGAAGGCGTCAATCTCGCAGGTATCAAACGGATCATCGATCTGAGCAATCAGGTCGAGGCGCTCCAGCAGCGTATCCGTGAACTCTCCGACGAGGTTGCCGCGTCGCGGAACCGTCGCGGCGGCGAGTTGGTCCCGGTGCCCCGGACCAATGCGCTGGTCGTGTGGCAGCCGCGGCGCAAGCGTTCCGTCGACTGAGCGAACCGACCGGCAGGGCCCGCGTACGTTGGATGTATGGCATCCGACACCGTTACCACCGTTGACACGGGCCCGCACCGCGTCTCCCGGCGCATCGTCGTCGATGCGCCGGTCGCCGACGTCTTCGCCCTCGTCGTCAACCCGCACCGGCATCACGAACTCGACGGTTCGGGCACGGTGCGCGACACACCCGTCAAGGGGCCGGAGAAGCTCACCCCCGGCGCGCGATTCAGTGTGGGGATGAAGCAGTTCGGCGTCCCGTACACCATCACGTCCACCGCGACCGACGTCGAGACCGACAAGGTCGTCGAATGGAAGCACCCCATGGGCCATCGCTGGCGCTGGGAACTGGTGTCCACGTCGCCGACGACCACACAGGTCACCGAGACCTTCGATTACTCGACGCTCAAGATCCCGAAGATCATGGAACTGATCGGGTACGACAAGAAGAACGGTCACGGCATCGAGGGCACGCTGCGCGCGCTCGCGAAGCGATTCGGCTGACCTTGCCGCCCTCTTGCCGACACGGTGTCGGTAAGATGGCGGCGACCATCAGACCCGAGTCCAGGAGTCGACGAATGTTCGTGATCACCAACCGCATCGATGTCACCGAGAATGCCGAGGCATTCGAGAAAGCGTTCTCGGAGTCGATGCGCAGCACGCTGAAGGGCGTCCCGGGCCTGCAGCGCGCGACACTGATGCGCCCGGAGGCCGACGGCCTGCCTTACGTGTCCACGATGGAATTCGACGCCAGGGAGGACTTCCTGGCGTGGCTGAAGTCGGACTCGTTCCGTGCGTCGCACTCCGACAAGCAGGCGCCGGGGATGCAGGCTCCCTCGGCCGTCGAACAGCACACCCTGATCGAGACATTCACCGCCTGATCACTTCGTCGCCGCCGGGCGACGACCACCACACGAAGGGCGCCACATGGAGTTCGAGGACGAGGCGTCGTCATCCGGCGACGAACCGGCGGTTGTCCTCGGAGTCGTCGCCGCGCCCGGACAGCCGATCGGTCTCGCGCGCAAACTCGTCGACGCGGATCTGATCGAGCACGTGCAGACGACCTTCCCCGGAGCCCGATGGCAGGTCGAGGTCGTGGAGGTGTCCGTGGTGCAGCCGCCCGCGACCGACGCCCAGATCGTCGACGCCGCGAGAGACCTTCTCCTCGAACGGGAATGGGACCTCGTGGTCTGCCTGACCGACCTGCCGCTACACGTGGGACGCCGCCCCGTCGTCGCCCATGCCAACGCGGTGCACGGCGTTGCGGTCCTGTCGGTTCCCGCGCTCGGTCCGACCGGCCTGCGTCAGCGGACGCGCGGGACGGTGGTCGGTCTCCTCGCTCAGCTCCTCGGCGCCGACGCGGACGATCTCCGAGAGCATCAGAAGTCGCCGTCTCGCTCCCCGCTACGGCACCGCGTCCGCCAGCTCGGCACCGACACCGACGAGGAGAGCACCGCCTTCACCGCCCGGGTGCTGACCGGCAACCTCCGACTCCTCACCGGCATGGTCCGCGCCAATCGGCCGTGGCGCCTCGCGCTCGGGCTGACCCGTGCGCTCACGGGCGCCATCGCCGCAGGCGTGTTCGCACTGGTGACCGCCGACATCTGGCTGCTGGCCGACACCTTCGGATGGGTCCGGCTCACCGGCGTCGCCGTCGGCTCGATCGTCGCCATCACCGCCACCCTGATCATCGGCGCCGACCTGTGGGAGCGGGGATCGTCGCGGCAGTCGCGCGAACAGATCGTCCTGTTCAACACCGTCACGGTCATCACCGTCGTGCTGGGCGTCGCGGCGTTCTATGCGGCTCTGTTCGTACTCGCGACCGCCGGCGCACTGTGCCTGGTGGTCCCGCAGGTCTTCGGCGATGCACTCGGCCACGATCCCGGGATCACCGACTACCTGGAGGTCGCGTGGCTGACGTGTTCGCTCGCCACGGTCGGCGGTGCGCTCGGTGCGGGGCTGGAGACCGACGAGGCGGTGCGCGACGCCGCATACACCCAGCATCCGGCCGAGTCGGTCTGGCGAGGTACTCCGCGACGGTCCGGCTGCCACGGATCGCGTAACAGCCGCTAGGCTTCATGGGCAAACGTCGATGTGGAGGTGACGATGACCCAAGATCCGGCGGGTGGGGGACTGCCCGGATCCGTGGTTCTCGGGATATCCGTCGTCGACGACCAGATCGCGTCCGTCGTGCGGGACGCCGACGGGCACATCCTGGCGAGCAATCTCGTCGACCTGCCGGATTCCTCGGCCCCCGCGGTCGAGGCCGCGATCATCGTACTCGTCGATTCGGTTCCGGTCGTGGTGGACCAGATCGGTGTCTCCGCCTCTCGCGAGGACGTCCGCAAGCACCTGGCGCAAGCCTTCGCCTCGGACGCCGCAGGCGAATCCTGGCATCGCCGCGTCGTCGTCACCGGATACGCCTCGGCGCTCGCCGAGATCGCCTGCACCCACGCCACCCGAGGCGGCGTCGTGGCCGTCGTGGACCTCGATCGCGATGCCGCCCCGGCGGCCGGTACCACTGTGGCTACGGTCGACACGACGTCGGGTGCGGTCCTCGGGACCGCCGACTTCACCACCAACCGGCTCGCGCCCGTCACCGATCCCGACGGGGCGTCCGCTCTGGCGACGGCGGTCACCAAGCTCCCGCGCGGTCGCGACATCACCTCCATCATCGTGGTGGGACCCGGCGCGGAGATGCCCGGCATCGCTCCCGCCTTCGAGTACGCGGCGCAGCGACCCGTCACGGTCGCCGCAAACCCCCCGCTCGCGTCGGCCATCGGCGCGGCCGACGCCGCCCTGGTGGCGCTGTCGGCCCCGGCGGGGGCCACGCGGGTGTCGACGGGGCGACGCTGGTGGTTCGTCGGCGCCGCGATCGGCGCCGCGGTGTTCCTCGGCGCCGTCGGGCTGACCTTGATCCTGGCCGCCGAGAGGGCCACCCCCGAAGCTGTTCCGGTGACGGTCACCGAGACCCCTGCGGCGGTGACCGTCACCGCAGACGCGACGACGGTCACCGAGACCGAGACCGAGACGCCGCAGGCCCGCACCACGACGGTCACCAGCACGCCGCGTCCGGTCACCCGGACGACCACGGTGACCGAAGAGGTGTCGGCTGCCACGATCACCGAGACGGAGACGACCACCATCGAGGTGCCGGCGCCGGGAGAATCAGCGCCCCGGGGTCAGTAGACGGGGTCGTGCTGGATGCGGCTCGCCCGCACCCCGGCGATGATCAGCTGTCGCCGGGTCGCCTCGATCATCTGCGCCGACCCCGCGATCAGCACCTGATGGTTTTCCCAGTTCCCGGCGCCGACAACCACGTCGGCGAGGGTGCCGATGCGGTGTTCGATCCCGAGTTCGGCCGGCGTCGCCACCGCCCTGATCCACCACGGGTCGCGTTCTTCCTCCGAGACCGCGGTGACCTGCAACCACGGATTGGTGGCGGCGATCCGCCGCAGCACACTGAGGTCGTAGAGTTCGCCGGGATGGCGCATGCCGTAGAAGATGTGGGTCGGCGGCGAGTCCGCGCGCTTGGACATCTCGATGAGCAGCGCACGCAGCGGGGCGAGACCGGTACCGCCGGCGACCATCAGCACGGGCTGATCCCGGTCGACGTGCAACGTGCCGTGACTCTGGGACAGCGTCCAGACATCCCCGACGCTGGTCTCGCTGACGATCGCCGAACTGACCGCCCCACCTTGGATCGCCCGTACGTGGAACTCCAGCTCACCGGCCGGATTCGGGGGGATCGACGGCGAGAAGTTGCGCCACTGCTTCGGCCACTGCGGGATGTGGACCTCGAGGTACTGGCCGGCGATGAATGTCAGTGGCGCGTGCGCGATGAGTCGTACGACGGCGAGGTCGCGGCTGATGCGGTACTTCTCGACGACCTCTGCCGTCCACCGCGCCGGATGGGTGGCGGTTTCGGCCGCCCCACGCATCACGCCGGTGACGAGCATCATCGCCTGGGAGACCGTCTGCTGGGCCTCGGAGTCCCAGTACCCCTCCATCAGACTGGCGAACTCGCCCATGAGCGCCGAGTACATCACGTGGTAGTGCTCGGGTTCGACGCCGAACTTGCGATGGTCGCGACCGAGCTGGGCGAGGAACTCGACGAGGTCGGCGTGGCCGGATTCTGCCGGTATGGCTTCGAGGACGTGGTCGATCACGCGATGGAAGGCGATCTGCTGTGCGGCCATCGAGACGCCGAACAGGTCCCGGAGGTCGGGGTCGATCGCGAACATCCGGGTGAAGACGTTGGTCGCGAACCGGTCGGGCTGCCGGTTCACCGCTGTTCGCAGCTGATGCAACGTGTGGCGTGAGTGGCTCGCCATTCTCTCTGGACAACCTCCGTCGGCGTTCGTCCCCGCCTCTTCCAAGAGACCCAACACTAGCCTCTCGACCCGACAGAATTCAGGATCCGCCATCGTATGTCGGACTGTGATCCGGTATGGCAAGGTACCAGCATGACGTCCCTCGACGGTGTCCTCCCGGCCATCGTCGACGCGCATGTGCAGCACTGGAATCTGCGGCGCACTCCCTGGGCCGCAACCCGTTCGTCGCGCCTGTACGGGTTCGTCCCCCGATTGGGGGACCGGGTGTTTCCGCTCGTCGCCTCGCGCGCCGACCGCGAGTTCGTGCTGACACCGCGAACGGTCGCGCGTCCCTACGGGCCGCGGCAGTACGCCACCGATGCCGCACTCGTGCCGACGGTCGTCGGTGTGCCCATCGACACCGTCGTGCACGTCGAGTCGCACTGGCGCAAGGCGTTTCCGGCCGGGGAACAGGCGTCCGCCCACAGCACCGCGGTGGAGGAGACGCGCTATCTGGAGGACCTCCCGTTCGGTCAGGCGGGGGCTCCCCGTCTCGGAGCGATCGTCGCCCACGGTGATCCACGGGACCACGACTTCGCCGAGACACTCGACCAGCAGCTCATCGTCTCACCGCGGGTCCGAGGCGTCCGGCTGGTGGCGACGCGTCACCCCGATCCACGCGTCCGCGACGGTGGCGACGCCGACAACATCCTGTCGTCGACCGCCTTCCTCGACGGCTTCGCCGAGCTCGCGGGGCGCAAGCTCGTCTTCGAGGCGGCGGTCTACTCCCATCAGCTCTACGACGTCATCGTGCTGGCGAGGGAGTATCCGGACACGACCATCGTGCTCGATCATTTCGGGATGCCGGCCGGGGTTTTCGGCCCGATCGGGACTCGCACGGGCGCGACGGCCGCCGCGCGCGCGGACATCTGGCGGCTATGGCGGGAACGGATCACCACCCTGGCGTCGTATCGCAATGTGGTGGTGAAACTCTCCGGTCTCGCGATGCCGGTCCTCGGCTACGGCCACGAACGGTGGGGCAACATCGGCGGGCAGACGACACTCGCCGAGATGATCTGTCCGTTCGTCGAACACGTCGTGAACCACTTCGGTACCGATCGCGTCATGTTCGGGTCCAATTACCCGATCGACCGGCCCAACGCCGCGATCGACGTACTCGTCGGAGCCCTCGTCGACTGCGCGTCGCCATGGGGAGACGAGGCCTTGCGACGGATCTTCCGCGACACCGCGGTCCGGGTCTACAAGCTCGACGACGCGTGACGTGTCGGATCTCGTCACAGGTGACGCGGACGCCCCCACCTTCGTGAGCGGGTCGGTTCGGGCACGGGCACGTCGCGCATGAGGCGGACCAGTATGTCGACCAGTTCGGTACACGTCGGATAGCGGTCCTGCGGCGACTTGGCGAGCGCCTTGGCGAAGATGGAGTTCATCGCCGACGGGAGCCACGGCCGGCGTCGGGTGAGGCGGGGCGGCTCGTCGTTGATGTGTGCGTAGGTGATCGCGAACGACGTGTGTCGCGGGTACGGCGGTTCGCCGGTGAACATCTCGACGAGGCTGCATGCGAAGGAGTAGTTGTCGCTGGCCGGCGAGAGACGTTGTGCCTGAAGCAGTTCCGGTGAGGCGTACCCGATGGAACCCTGCACCCGCCCGTTCCGGGCGAGTGGCCTCGTGTCGTCGAGGAACTGGGCGATCCCGAAATCGGAGAGATAGGCGTCCACCGGTGCGGGGGTGTCGCCGTCGGGGCTGACCGGCCGGGAGAGCAGGATGTTGGCGGGTTTGACGTCGCGGTGGAGGATCTCCTGGCGGTGGGCGTGGTCGAGGGCATCGGCGATCTGTGCGGCGACCCGCAGGATCGTGTCGACGTGGGGTTCGTCGGTGCGACCGGGCACGAGTGCAGTGGCTGACGGGCCGGGCGCGTACTGCATCGCCAGCCACATCGACGGCAGGTGGTGGGGGCCGAGAGACCCGGGCGGCGCGGCGATCTCGCCGTGCGCGCGAATCCGCACGATGTGCGGGTGGTCGAGCAGCGAGGCGATCCCGGACTCCCGCTCGAACCGTTCGCGGACCCGGCCGTGGTCGGAGGCGTTCGGGTGCAGCACCTTGAGCGCGACGGGCCCGTTGCCGTCGTCGCGATGGGCACGGAAGACGTCGGCACTCGCACCCCCGCCGAGGAACTCGTCGATGGTGAAGCCGGCCACGCATTCGCCAACCTCGAACACCTTGTCAGCGTAAGGCGACGACGACCGGTCGGAGCGGTGCGACGATCGGGGTGTCGGGACCCGGGCTCGCGGTCAGGCCGTCGGCGTCAGGCGGAAGATCGGGAACCTTCGGCCCTGTGCGGTCTCGGTGTACTTGACGAACTGATCGGTGAACGAGGTGAACTTCGCCCAGGCCTCATCCCAGTCGTCGTCGGTGATCTCGGTGACCTGCGTGTCGTGACGCTCGATGCCGTCGACGGCGGGGGCCTCGACGGCAACCGAGTCGGGGTGGGCCCTCAGGTTGTGCACCCACGCCGGCGTCGTCGGGGAACCCGCGAAGGACCCGATGACCAGCCAGGAGCCGTCGTCGGCGAGACCGAACAGCGGGCTGATCCGCGGCTCACCGGATTTGGCGCCGACGGTGTGCAGCAGGACGAGGTTCTTCCCGAACCCTGCGGTCTCGACATGTCCGTTGTTGGTGCGGAACTCGTTGATGATGGTGGTGTTGAAGTCGTTCACGATCTCATTGATACGCCTTCCCGGCGACGACCGGCCGGTGTGTCAAAGTGAAACCGCGGTCCGGGCGGCGAAGAATACGCTGAACGTATGAGTGCCGATACGAGTTCGTTGGCCGCCGCGCTGCCCGATGGGATGGTGATCACCGACCCCGACATCCTTGCCGGGTATCGCCAGGACCGTGCCCTGGACCCGACCGCGGGCACCCCGCTCGCACTCGTCCGCCCGACCTCGACCGAAGACGTTCAGACGACGGTTCGCTGGTGTCACGAGAACCGGGTGCCGATCATCACGAGGGGTGCCGGCACCAGCCTCTCGGGTGGCTCGACCGCGGTGGACGGCGCCATCATGCTCTCCACCGAGAAGATGCGCGAGATCGCGGTGGACCCGGCGACGCGGACCGCCGTCGTGCAGCCCGGGCTGTTCAACTCGGAGGTCAAGGCCGCGGCGGCGGCCGAGGGTCTCTGGTACCCGCCGGACCCGTCGTCGTTCGAGATCTGCTCGATCGGCGGCAACGTCGCCACCAACGCCGGCGGACTGTGCTGCGTGAAGTACGGGGTGACCACCGACTACGTCCTGGGCCTGCAGGTGGTGCTGGCCGACGGCCGCGCGGTGCGAGTGGGCGGCAAACAGCTCAAGGACTCGGCAGGCCTCCCGCTGACCAAACTCTTCGTCGGCAGCGAGGGACTCCTCGGGATCATCACCGAGGTGACCCTGCGGCTGCTGCCACCCCAGGGGCCGGCGAGCACGGTCGTCGGGATCTTCGACTCGGTCCACGACGCGAGCCGTGCCGTCCTCGCCGTCACCGGCGAGATCCGTCCGGCGATGCTCGAATTCATGGATTCGGTGGCCATCAACGCGGTCGAGGACATGCTGCGCATGGGGCTCGACCGCGACGCCGGCGCGCTGCTCGTCGCCCAGTCCGACGCACCCGGGGCGGCCGGCGCCCAGGAGGTCGAACTCATCCGGAACGCCTTCGAGACGAACGGCGCCGGTGAGGTCTTCGCCACCGACGATCCCACCGAGGGGGAGGCGTTCACCGCCGCCCGGCGCGCGGCCATCCCGGCCGTGGAGAAGCTCGGGTCGCTGCTCCTCGAGGACGTCGGCGTGCCGTTGCCGTCGTTGCCCGATCTCATCGACGGCGTCGCCAAGATCGCCGCGGACAATCAGGTGATGATCTCGGTGATCGCGCACGCCGGCGACGGGAACACCCACCCGTTGATCGTCTTCGACCCGACCGACGCCGCCGAGGCCGGCCGTGCGCAGACCGCGTTCGGTCATATCATGGACCTCGCCATCGAACTCGGTGGCACCATCACCGGCGAGCACGGCGTGGGGCGCCTCAAGAAGGGCTGGCTGCCCGACCAGGTGGGACCGGACGTGATGGAGCTGACCGCGCTCATCAAGAACGCCCTCGACCCGGAGGGGCTCCTCAATCCGGGCGTGATCCTGTAGACGTGGTCAGCACGACGGCATAGCTGCCGCGGCGCTTCGCCTTGGCCGAGAACAGGGCATCGTCGGCGAGGGCGAGGTCGCGTCGAATCCGTGCGGTTGCATCCACGTCGGACATCTGGTCGCGGTCCAGCGGACCCACCGCGATACCCAGACTCACGGTCGCCCACTCGCCGTCCTCGGTATCGATCGGTTGAGCCCGGATGTCTTCGGCGACGGCACGCGCCGCGGCTTCGTCGAGCCGCATCGCGATCGCGAACTCGTCCCCACCGAGCCGGGCGACGACCGCCGGCTCGTCCACTGCTCCCTGGAGGATCTCGGCGACCTGCTGCAGTACGAGATCACCCACGCCGTGGCCGTGGTCGTCGTTGATCCGTTTGAAGCGGTCGACGTCGGCGATGAGGAGTGCGAACCGATCCCCTTGCCCCCGGCGCAACAGCGTGGACGTCGCCAGGATGAATCCGCGGCGATTCAGCAATCCGGTGAGCGGATCGGTGTTGGCCATCCGCAGCTGATGTTTCAGGGTCCGCTGGAGATCGGAGGTGTAACCGTGGTGGAGGGTGACGGTCCCGTTCACGGCGACGAGCAGCGCGAGCGTCGCGGAGAACGCGGTGACCGGCGGAACGCCGTCGTGCCACGCGAGAATGCCGAGAGTGCATGTCACCGCGCTCGAAAAAGCCATGTGGAGATACACGACGCGTGCCCGCACGAAATGTGCGCTGTACGAACCCACCACGGCGAACAGCGCCGAGAAGTACAACGCGAGACGTGGGTCGGCGATGGCGAACAGACACACCGCCACTCCGATGTCCGCGTAGGCGACGAATACGTTGTTGAATCCTCGGACGTGTGATTTCTTGGTCCACCACATCTCGCCCAGATGAACTCGGCTCACCGCCATCGCGGTGGGAACGGTGGTGGCGGCAGCGGTGCCGAGGATCAGTGACCGCCATACCGACCCCTGCGAACCACTCGGTGTGAAGAGCCCGAGTGCCCCCACGACGCCGAAGATCAGTACCAGCCCGGCGATGGTGTAGCGGATATGACGTTCGCGCAGTCGTAATTGCCGAAGGACGTGATGCGTTTCGTCGTAGAGCTGCCCGCCTCGTGCGATCTCAGCGGTGAGCGAGTCGCCACCGAGCCCGCTCAACGGTCTGGATCTCGGCGAACGGCCGACCGTTTCTTCCACCTGATCGAGCTCCGGAAATGAGGGTGTGGCGAACAATGCGAAGTCTAGAGGGGCGTTAACGATACTTCATCAGCGCGAGAAATATTCGCCGAAGCCCGGTCGCAGAAGCGAAAGCAGGAAGATATGAGTGGGAAGCACCTGCCGAGGTCCTCCCGTCCCCTCCGCGGGGGGACCTCAGCAGGTAGCCCAAACGCGACTGACATCTGAATACGACGCCATGCAGAAATGAGCATATTGGGTCAAAGGTCAACCTACAATCACATCAATCTGGATAACTGACAGGAGAAGGTTGATGAATGGTTCTGGGGACGCCGGACTCCGCGATATCGACTTGCGTCGACTCCGAATGTTTGTCGTCGTCATGGAAGCTCCGAGCCTTCGCGTCGCGGCCGACACCCTGTTCATCAGCCAGCAGGCGTTGTCGTCGGCGATTCGTGAACTCGAGCGGCAGTTGGGTGTCGAGCTGTTCTCCCGGTCGCGCCGCAGCCTGACGCCGACGCCGGCCGGGGAGGCGCTCTACCGCGGCGCGGTGCCGCTGCTGGCCGGTGGCGAACAGCTCGCCACCCAGGTCAGGCGCGTCAATTCCGGGTCGCCGGCACCGTTCGTCATCGGCCACGCACCAGACCTCGCGTCGTCGGAGGTGTTCCGCATCATCGAACCCGTCGTCCTCGCCGACCCCTCGATACCGATCACGGTGCGCCCGGTGTTCGCCGACTTCATGCGAGACGAGTTGCTGTCGGGCTCGATCGATCTGGCACTGGGCCGCGGTGTGGCGGCGCCCCCGGACATGGCGACGACGATCGCGACCCAGCACGAACTCCGGCTCGCGGTGCGCAGTGATCACCCGCTCGCCGCGCACGCTCACGTCGACATGGCCGACCTCGCCGACTACGAGATCGTCGTGTGGGGCCCCGAGCACGAATACGAGTACACCGACATCCTCGTCGGACTGTGTCGGCGTGCGGGATTCGAACCGCGGATCATCCTGTCGACGCTCCTGGGTACGCCACCGCACACCGCGGTGATCGCACACCCGAAAGCCTGCGCGTTCGTCACCAACGAACCCGGCTGGATCTATGCGAACTCCATCCGCATCATCGAATTCACCGATCCGCCGCTCGCCCCCGTCCGGGCGATGTGGCTGCCCAACACCGCGTCGACGCTACGCCGACAGATCCTGGCCGCGGCGGAAGGTGTTGTGTGAGAGCGGAAGGGTGTGGACCTCAGTGACGCTCCAGGATCGCGGCGAGGTCGGCACCGTCGGCAAGCGCGCCGTACTCGAAGCTGCGGTCGGGACCCAGCCGGCTGGCGATGAAGGCGTCGGCGACGGCGGACGGACTGTGCCGCACCAGCAGTGACGCCTCGAGCGCCAGGGCCATCGCCTCGACGGTCGACCGGGCCCTGCGCTGGGCGTCGGCCGGGCCGAGGCGCGACAGTTCGCCGAGCTGGTCGCGGAGCCGGTCCAGGTGGGCGTCGAGAGTGCGGTCGGCGCCGCGGGCGAGTGACACCTCGGCATCGAAGGCGGCCACCGACTCCGGTTCGCGGGTCATCGCGCGCAGGACGTCGAGGGCGATGACGTTTCCGGAGCCTTCCCACACGGCCATCACCGGCTGTTCGCGGTAGCGCATGGCGAGCGGGAAGTCCTCGGTGTATCCGTTGCCGCCCAGGCATTCCAGCGCCTCGTAGGCGTGGTGGGGTCCGCGCTTGCAGATCCAGTACTTGGCGACGGCGGTCGCGAGCCGGCGGAAGGCCCGTTCCTGGGGATCGGCATCCTCGTCGTGGGCGCGTGCCAGCCGGATCGCGGTGGTGGTCGCGGCCTCCGATTCCAGTGCGAGATCGGCCAATACGGCGGTCATCGCCGGCTGGTCGGCCAGCGTCGCGCCGAAGGCGGCGCGGTGGCGGGCGTGCCACACGGCCTCGGCGACCGCCTGCCGCATGCCGGCCGCCGAACCGAGGACGCAGTCGAGCCGCGTCTGCGCGACCATCTCGATGATCGTGCGCACGCCGCGTCCCGGTTCGCCGACCATCACGGCGACGGTGCCGTCGAGTTCGATCTCGCTCGAGGCGTTGGACTTGTTGCCGAGCTTGTCCTTGAGTCGCTGGATGCGGAAGACGTTGCGGGTCCCGTCGGGCAGTATCCGTGGGAGAAGGAAGCACGAAAGTCCCTCGCCGCCAGCGCCTTGCGCTTGGGCGAGGACGAGGAATGCGTCGGACATCGGCGCCGAACAGAACCACTTGTGCCCGGTGAGGAGGTACTCGGCGCCCTGTCCGCCGGTCCCGGCGGGGACGGCGACCGTGGTGTTGGCGCGGACGTCGGAGCCACCTTGCTTCTCCGTCATCGACATACCGAATATCGCCGACTCCTTGGTGGCGCTCAGATCGGGGGAGTAGCTGCGGGACAACGCCTTCGGCACCCAGCTCGCGGCGACGTCGGGCTGGAGTTCGAGCGAGGGGATGACCGCATGGGTCATCGACACCGGACAGGCGTGGCCCGGTTCGATCTGACCGAACAGCATGAAGGCCGCCGCGCGGACGACGTGCGACCCGGGCTGCGGGTCGGCCCAGCAACGGGTATGGGCACCGTGCGCGATGGAGGCGGAGATGATCCGGTGATATGCCGGGTGGTACTCGACCTCGTCGATGCGGTGGCCCCAGCGATCGAACGTCCGCAGTACGGGGGTGACGGTGTTGGCGAGATGGGCGTCGTGCTTGAAGGATTCGCTGCCGACGAGCGCACCGATCTCGCGGAGCTCGGCGTCGCCCCAGGCGCCGTCGTGGCGGGCGACCGCCTCGGTCAGGACGGTGTCGAGTTCGTATTCGTTGACGTCCACCCGCGGCGCGGACTGGTTGAACACCTCGTGGGTGAGGTGGGGTTGCGGATGGATGTGCGTTGCGGACTGGGACATCATGCCTCCTGGGACGTGGGTACGAGTGGCCGATCCAGAACCCGGTCCGGGATCTGCAGGTTCGTGAAGATCACCGCGACCGCGTCCTCGAGCCGATAGCCGAAATCGGCTCCGGTGGCGGCCTTCTGGACTGCGAGACCGAAGATCGCGGACCAGAACGCCTTCGCCTCGACGTCGATCCCCGCGCGCAGCTTCCAGCCGGTGCGCACGAGCGTCGACATCAGCGCCTGTTCGCCGCGTTCGTGGAGCGTGCGCAGCGTGTCGGTGATGTGCTCGCGCAGGTCGGTCCGACGCGCCGTCAGCAGCATGGCGGTGGTGAACAATTCGACGTCCCGCGCGCAGGGGCCGAGCAAGGTGCCGACGAGCGTGTTGGTGTAGTCGCGAACGGTCGTCGTTCCGGCGGCGGCTTCCTCGGCTCGACGCCCGGCGCGCAGCACGCCGACGCAGGCGACCTCGACGAACAGCTGTTCCTTGGAACCGAAGTAGTACGTCACCTGGTTCGGGTAGGCGTCGGCTCGCTGACAGATCTGGGCGACCGATGCCGTCTCCCCCTGTTCGGCGAAGACCTCGGCAGCGGCACGCAGCAGGGTCTGGCGGGTCGCCTTGCCCGCTTCCCGGCTAGCGCGTCCGGAGGTCGCCACAGCATCCTGCCTGGTCGAAGTAGATGTTTGTATGACAAACAATAAACACCCACGAGGGCGACGGCAAGGGCTGATCGCCGACGGGTCAGCGGGTTTCGCTCCCAAGTCGTCGGGAACCCGCCCTGACGAAGTCGCCTGCGTCGATGAGTACGGACCGCCCCGCCGCGGACGGCGGGCTGAAGTGGAAGAAACTGCTCGGCGTGATCATGGACGACCCTGGGAAGATCCGGATGGACGAACGAGAGAACCCGACGATCCAGCAGCCCACCAACGCGATCATCAAGATCGCCGCAACCTCCGTGCGTGGGTCGGACCTGTGGCAGTATCGCGGCATCGAAGACGTCGACGGCCGTCGAGGCTGAACGTGTCCAGTACGTCGACCGCGCAGTCTGCGACGTCGACGACGCGGTGAGCCGACGATCAGCCGGAAGCGCGGCCGGTCACCAGCCCGGACAGGACCGCTTCCAGGCGGTCACTTCGAACGGGAAGAGAGCAAGGCGCCCACTTCTTCGGTACCGCCCAGACGGGTGATGGTCAGGGCTTCATCGTCGAGGTGCTCGGCAAAATCTCGCTGGTAGGACGCTCGAACGAGCCTCCGCGCCTGGCCGACAGCCGACGTCTGCCGATCGAGAAGCAGGGACACAACACCGTCGACGTCGGAGGCGAGTTCGTCCAGCTCCACGACCGTATCCACGAGGCCCCACGCGAGTGCGGTCGACGCATCGATACGTTCGTTGAGAACGAGCATCTGAAGCGCCCGCCGCATGCCGATCACGCGGGGGAGGCTGATCGACACCCCGCAATCCGGTGACAACCCGATCGTCGAGTACGCAGCTACGTAAGAGCTGGCGGGAGTGGCGGCCACGTAGTCGGCTGCAAGTAGAAGGCCGAGCCCGGCGCCCGCAACCGGTCCCTGGATTGCGGCGACTATCGGGACGGGCAGCTCGTCGAGTGCGATGAGTGAACGGTGTATGGACCCCGCGAGGTCTGCGAGGAACCGCGGGCGGTCCGACGCCGCCGCCATTGCCCGTACGTCGCCGCCCGCGCAGAAGATCTTTCCGGTCGAAGACAGACGGATGACCCGTACGTCGGCATTCTCGCGGATCGACGTGATCGCCTGGGCGAGGCCGTCGGCGACCTCGAGATCGAGTGCATTGCCCGCGGATGGCCGGTTGAGTTCGATGGACGCAACACCTCGTTCGTCCACTCCGAAGATGACCGAACTCATGCCCACTCCATCCAGAAGTCCAGTTCCAGCTCCACGTCGCCGGGTACGACTCGATAGCCCGAGAAATCGGTCACACCGTCACCGGCCAGGACCTCGTCATCGATGAAGCACTGTCCGGTGACGAGGTCGGAGGGCTTGGTGATGATGCTGATCGCTGCATCGGCCATGATGTCCGGCGTTCGGCTACGCGAGACGAGTTCCTCGCTCAAGATGTTGCGAACAGCGGCCGTGTTGATGGTCGTTCGCGGCCACAGGGAATTCACGGCGATACCGTCGCCGGCGAGCTCGGCGGCAAGTCCGATGGTTACGAGGGACATCGAGAATTTCGAGATCGTGTACGCAGTCCCTATGTCCGCGAACCATTTCGGTTCGAGATTGAGCGGCGGCGACAGGGTCAGGACGTGCGGGTTGGCCGATCGCCGTAGATGCGGGATGGCGGTCTTCGTCAGGAGAAAGGCGCCGCGCGCGTTGATGTCTTGCATGAGGTCGTACTTCTTCATGCTGATATCTGCAGTCGGTGTCAGATCGAGCGCGCTGGCGTTGTTCACGACGATGTCGATGCCACCGAATTGTTCGACCGTGCGCGCGACGGCGTCGGCCACCGACTCGTCGTCCCTGATGTCACCGACAAGTGGCAGCGCCTTGCCGCCGGCCGACTCGATCGCAGCAGCCGCGGTGTAGATGGTGCCGGGCAGCTTCGGGTGCGGCTCGGTCGTTTTCGCGATCAGGGCCACGTTGGCTCCTCGACGGGCCGCCTGGATTGCGATCGCCTCGCCGATGCCTCGGCTGCCGCCTGACATGATCAGGGTGCGGCCTTCCAGTGATCTGTCCTCGGGTTCAGTCTGCACGACTGGTCCTTTCAGGAAGGGGCGCCACATTCAGGCGCGATGGAAAGTGGTGATTCTCAATGTATTCCAGGAACTACACGAGAAGATCCGGCCCGGAGGGTTCCCCGGGCGCGAGTGCTCCGGACGGCGCTGCGCCGATGACCGGATCGGATCAGGTCTGAGAGTTCAGTCGAACTCGATCCCGATGCGGCCGCTCTTCGGGGTCGCCTGACAGGTCAGCAGGTAGCCGTCGTCGATGTCCTCGGGTTCCAGTGCGATCCCGTTGCCGTGGTCTACTTCCCCGGCGGTCAGGCGTGCCACACACGACCCGCAGTCCCCTTCGCGACACGAGTACGGGGCGTCGACATCCGAGGCGAGGAGCGCGTCGAGCAGGACGGTGTCCGTGCCGCACCGGACGGTTCGGACGTCTCCGTCGATGGTGACGGTGATCTCCGATGCACCGGAGCCCTCGTGGTCGGCAGTGTCCAGCGTGAACGGATCGCCGGTCAACGACACATATCGCTCGACGTGAACCTGGTCGTGGTGGATGCCGTGTTCCCGCAGGGTGTGCTCGACGAGGTCCATGAAAGGTGCTGGGCCACAGATGAATGCTTCGCCCGTACCGACTGCGTCGGTGAGGACCCCGCTGACCGCATCCGCGGTGGGAAGACCCCGCTCGGTCTCGAGCCAGTGGTTCACGGTCAGTCGCGCGGGATGACGAGCTGTCAGTTCGTCGATCGCGCTCGCGAAGATGGTCGACTCATGGTCGCGGTTGGCGTAGAACAACACCACGTCGGTGTCGTGCTCCGCCAGTGCCGAACGCAGTATCGACATCACCGGGGTCACCCCGCTGCCGGCCGCGAAGAGGTACAGCGGTCCTTCCCAGGACCGTGGCGTGAAGACGCCCGACGGTGGGAGGATATGCAGCACCAATCCCGGTTCGGCGTTGTCGCACAACCAGTTCGACCCGTAGCCGTCGCGGGTTCGTTTGACGGTGATCGCCGGGGAAGCGTCGACGTTCGGGGCCGTGGACAGGGAGTAGCTGCGGGCGACGAGGCCGGTGCGGTCACTGGGAATACGGACGGTGATGAACTGTCCGGGCCGGTAGTCGGTGCCGTCGGGGAAGTTTAGCACGATCGTGCGGGCCTCCGGGGTCTCGTCGATGACCGCGGTGACGGTCACGTCGATGCCGAGGGTCCGTGCGACGGGAGAGATGGTCGATTGGGTCATGTGGTGGTCCTGGAGATGAGGGGAATCGCTCGGTACCACAGTTCGCCGAGTGCGGTGCCGAGCGCTTCGAGTCGTTCTCGTCGAGGCGTGCTGGTCGGCAGGCCGACATGGATGTAGGCCATCTGTTCGGTGGCACATCCCAGCGTCTCCGCGAGCAGGTTGGTGTCACAGCTTTCAATCGCGCCGCTCGCGACGAGGCGTTCCAGCCAACGTTCGGTGCGTTTGACGAAGTCGCCACGAAGGTTGAGCCACAACTGTTTGAATCCCGGATTCTCGCTGGCCGCGGCGGCCTCGCGGAGCAGGCGCAGCATGTGGCGGCTACGGGCGTAGGCCTGTAGATATGTCGTGTTGACCTCGATCAGCGATTCCAACTCACCGTGGGTTCGGTCGGGCCGCAGCCGGGCGGTGGCCAGTTCCTGCAGCGACGGCCGGAGAGCCGCGAGGAAGATGTCGTCCAGGCCTACGAAGTGGCGGTAGAAGTTGCCTTGAGAAACGTTGGCGCGGTGGGTGATGTCCGAGATGCGGGTGCGGGTGTATCCGTACTCGGTGAAGCACTCGGTGGCCGCCTTCACCAGCTTGTCGCGGGTCTGTTCACCGCGCTTGTTGGCGCGTTTGGTCGAGACCGCTGTCTCGTCGAGCAGTCCGGCCGCCGAATAGGCCGCGTTGATCCCGTCATGCTCGCGTGTGTCCGGGCCGGTCTCGGTACTCATCGGGTCGCTCCTTCCAGCGACCGTGCTGCCTGTAGTGCCTTCAGCGGATGGCCATCCGGCATGGTGTCGGGGAGGAACGACAGCAGTTCGTCGAGATACTCGTCGCTGGTGTCCCCGGAGTTCAGTGCGTCGCCTGCGTAGACCTTTCCGGTCGAACCGTCGACGGTGACCGTCTGTCCCGCCAAGGTCTGCGAGAGGCCGATCCCACAGCCGACGACGCACGGCACGCCGATCTCGCGGCACACCAGTGCGGCATGAGACGTGGTTCCGCCGACCTCCGTGACCACGGCGACGGAGTCGAACATCGCCGGGACATCGGCCGGGGAGGTCGATGGGCGCACGAGGACCACGCGTTCGCCCTCGGCGGCCGCGATGCAGGCGGCGTCGGTGTCCGTGTAGACGACGCCGACGGCGGCTCCCGGTCCTGCGCCCGTGCCCGAGGCGAGCAGTTCGGCGCCCGCGTCGGCCGAGTTGTGCTGGGCGAGGGCCTCGGCCTGCTCTGCACTGATGCGCGAGACGGCCTCCTCACGGCTGATGAGGCCCTCACGGACCAGATCGACGGCGATGCGCACCGCCGCACGTGCAGACCGCTTGCCCGATCGACATTGCAGCATGTAGAGCGTGCCGCTCTCGACGGTGAACTCGATGTCGACCAGATCGCGATGCTCGGCTTCCAGAGTGGCCGAGATCGCACTCAGATCCTGGTGCAACTGCGGGGAGTGAACCTGGAACTGATCGATCGTCTGCGGAGTGCGTTCTCCGGAGACCACGTCCTCTCCCTGTGCTTGCGAAAGCCATTCGCCGAATAGCTGAGGGTCGCCGGTGGCCGGGTCGCGGCTGAAGATCACACCGGTACCGGACTGCTCGTCGCGATTCCCGAACACCATGGCCTGCACGGTCACCGCGGTGCCACCGCCCTCGCCGAGTCCGTGGTGGCGGCGATACGCAGTGACCCGCTCATTGGTCCACGAGCGGAACACCGCGCCGATGGCCTCGCGCAACTGGTCGTGCGGATCGACGGGCGGTGCGGACGCGGCGTCACCGAGAACGACCTCGCCGTATCCCGCGCAGAACCGCGCCCAGGTGTCGCGCGCCCAGTCGTGGTCCCCGGTCGCCTCGGCGAGGTCGGCGGTCAGCTGCTCGGTCAGCCCCAGGTTGAGGACGGTGTCCATCATCCCGGGCATGCTCTGCGCGGCACCCGAACGCACCGACACAAGAAGGGGAAACGGTCCGGCACCGAAGGTCTTTCCGGTCTGCTGTTCGAGGACGTGCAGTTGATTGACGACCTCGTCCCACACCTCGTCGGGGAGTTGGCCTCCGTTGTCGTGGAACCGTGCACAGACCGGCGTGGTGATGGCGAAGGCGGGCGGGACCGGCAGCCCGAGCGACCGCATGCGGTTGACGCTGTAGGCCTTGCCTCCCAGTAACTCCCGGTCGGCCGGAGCGGTCCCGTCCAGTGCCAGGACAGCGGGTGTGTTCATCAGAGTGGTCCTTTCACTCGGTGGTGTCGACCCGAGCTCGAGGCTGGGACAGAGGAGTGGGGAGGGCTGCTGAACGCAGCGCGGTGAGTCCGCCTTCGACGGGGACGTCGATGCCGTTGACCCAGTCTGCAGCAGGGCTGAGCAGGAAGTCGATCACCGACGCCGATTCCGCGGCGGTGCCATGGCGGCCGACCATCGATGCCGATCGTGCAATGGCGTCGACGCCCATGGACTGTTCGAAGTCGGTGAGGATCGGGGTTTCGGTGGGTCCGGGACTGACCGACAGCGCGCGGATACCTCGGGCCTGCAGAGACGCCGACAAGGCGATGGTCCAATCCACGACAGCACGCTTGGACGTGTCGTAGGCCGCCGGGCCGTCGAGCTGTGTCCGGTCCAGCCATTCACGTAGCTCGTCGCGGTCGCGGACCTCGAGGAGTCCGACGATATCGTCGTGTCCCAGGGTGTTCCGGTGTGCCGCGATCGAGGCCACGTTGACGACCGCACCTCCTGACATCCGTTCGAGCACAGCGAATGTCAGCGCCCGCAGGCCCAGGGTGTTCACCGCCAGGACGGTCTCGGCCGGCGCGGTGCCCGGCACGCCGGCGACGTTGGCCAATGCGTCGACGTGGTCGGGTAGATCCAGTGCGGCGATGGCCGCCAGGTCGGACAGGTCGCACCGGAGGGAGTGTGCGCGATCGTCCGGGCAGGCGGCTATGTCGATCGCGATGACGCGGGTGTCCGGCTCTCGGTCGAGCAACCGATTCACCAGGGCCAGACCGATTCCCGACGCGGCGCCGGTGATGACCACCGTACGTGCGATGCTGGAGGCGTCGCTCATGCCATCACCGCCGATACCTCGGTGAACTCGGCGATACCCACACTGCCGAGTTCGCGTCCGTAGCCGGAGTTCTTGACCCCACCGAAGGGGACGGTGGGCCGTTCGCGGGTACGCACCCCGTTGATCTTGACCTGGCCGACCTCGAGGTGTGTCGCGACCTCGACCGCGTGATCCCGGTCGGCGGACCACACCTCAGCGGACAGGCCGTACTGGCTGTCGTTGGCCACCTCGATCGCCTCGGCCACATCGCGGTAATACTGCACCACCAGGACCGGCCCGAAGATCTCCTCGCGCACCGCGGACGCGGAGCGGTCGAGATCACCGAAGACGATCGGGGCCACGAAGCAACGGGAGTTGCCTATGCCGAGTTGCTCTCCGGTACCGGCGATCACGCGACCACCGTTGTGCCGGGCGAGATCGATGTGGTCCAGAACTCGGCGGGCGTGCGCGGCTGATGCCAGCGGACCATGGGTGGTCTCGGGTGCGGTCGGGTCGCCGAACACGAGTTCGGCGAGCGCATCGCCGATCAGCTGCTCGATGCGGTCGGCATGCGCGGCGGGGAGCACGAGTCGCGTGGTCGCGTTGCAGGCCTGGCCGGAGTTGACCAGCCCGGAGGCCAGGATCCTCGGGACGACGGCGTCGAGGTCGGCGTCGGGCAGCACGACGGCGGGTGACTTGCCGCCGAGTTCGAGCGTGGTCCGGGCCAGTGACTCTGCGGCCGCCGCAGCGACTGCTTTTCCGCCGCGGACGCTACCGGTGAACGACACGTGGGTGATGTCCGGGTGTGACGACAACGCCTGCCCGGTCTCTGGTCCCGTACCGTTCACGATGGCGAATGCGCCTGCGGGAAGCCCGGCTTCGAGGAAGCACCGACGGACCAGTGCGGCATCGAAGGGCGTCGCCTCGGAGGGCTTGAGCACCACGGTGCAGCCGGCGGCGAAGGCGGCGGCGACCTTGGCGATGATCTGATGTACGGGCATGTTCCACGGTGTGATCGCCGCGACGACGCCGCCGGCAACGCGGCGCACGATCGCCCCGTCCACGGTCTGTTCCCAGGGAAAGCGCTCGGCAGCGTCTGCGGTGGCGCGCAGGACCGATGCAGGCAACACCTGCTGGCTGGCAGTGGACAGAGCGGTCGGCATTCCCATTTCGGAGGTCACGGTCGCCGCGATCCGGTGACCATGGTGATCGATCAGATCCGCGGTCGCACGCAACACCGTTGCCCGATGCGCCGCGCTGGTCCGGGACCATGACGGCAAGGCGGCCACGGCTGCGGCGACGGCCTCGTCGACGATGGCAGTACCGGCCTCATGGGTCGTACCGATCTCGCGGTCGGTGAACGGGTTGATCACCGGGATCGGTGCGCCATCGGCGATGACGCGGTCCTCGATCAGGGCCGCGGGACCCGCTCCGACGCCGGCGGGTGTCCCCAGCTCGCCGATAGTGCTCATCGGGTCTCTTCGATCCGGACCGGGAGCGTCTTGATGCCACGGAAGAAGTTGCTCTGCAACCGATTCGGCTGATCCATCACCTTGATGTCCAGTCCGCGCTCGATGACGTGGGTGAAGAACAGCCGTGCTTCCATCCGCGCGAGGTTCGAGCCGAGGCAGGCATGCGCGCCCCACCCGAAACCGACGTGCTCGTTGGGGAAGCGGTTGCCGACGAACGTCTCCGGGTTCTCGAAGGCGCGTTCGTCGCGATTTGCCGAGCAGAACCACATCACGACCTTGTCGCCCTCTCGGATGGTCTTGCCGTGCATCTCGATGTCGCGGGTTGCGGTGCGCCGCATGGAAAGGACTGGCGAGACCCAGCGAACCATCTCCTCGACGACCACCCGGATCTTGGCGGGGTTCTCACGCATGAAGTCCCACCACTGCGGATTCTCGGACAGGACGTTGACCCCGCCCGACAGCAGATTGCGCGTCGTCTCGTTGCCCGCGACCATCAGGATCAGGTAGTAGGCATCGAGGTAGCCACGACTGAGCGGTACACCGTCGAGTTCGGCCGCGGTCAGCACGCTGATCAGATCGTCGGCGGGGCATTCGCGGCGGAGCTTCTCCAGTCCGCGGAAGTAGTCGAAGACCTCGTCACGCGCTTTCACCGCGGTTTCGGGTCCCTCGGAGTAGTCGGGATCCTCGCTGGCCATCTGGTTCGTCCAGCGCAACAGGTTCGGGCAGTCCTCGAGCGGTGCGCCGAGGAGGCGTCCGATCATCACCAGGGGGAGCTGCGCGGCGATGGAGGCGACGAAGTCGATGTCACCGGTGCCGGTGTGGGCATCGAGGAGTTCGTCGATGACGGCGGCGATGTCCCCTTCGAGCGACTTGAGCTTCACGGGCCGCACGTGCGGGGTGACGATGCCGCGCAGCTTGCCGTGCTCGGGAGGGTCGACGTGGTGGATGCTGCGCGCCCCCTCTCCTTCGGCGCGTCGACTGGCGATCTGGGTACCCTGCGTGACAGTGAAGTCTTCGGCGTTGGAGGCCACGGCCTTGATGTCCTCGTAGCGGGTCACCGACCAGAATCCCGGGCCATCGTGTTCGGCGTTCCAGTGCAGCGGGTCCATGTCGCGCAGCTGTGCGAACAGCTCGTGGTCGACGCCCGCGGCGAAGGGGCTGAGATCCATCAGGTCGATGTTGTCAGCGATTGTCATGTCGTCTCCAAAAGACTCTGGTTTGTGACTGCACTTTCACTAAACCATAGTCTATGGTGTGTTGTGAACCACAACAATAGAAAAGTCCGAGGTTGCTTGCCTGCGATAACCGGCTGATCGGCCGGGGGTGAGCAATGCGACTTGCGATTCGCAATCAGGAGTGACGTGTACCCACCGTCGACCGTGCGTGACCGCCCCGAAGCCATCGCCTATGTGATGGCGGGGTCGGGGGAGCGCATCACCTACGCCGAGCTCGATCGACGATCGAACCAGCTGGCTCGATTCTGGCAGTCGCGGGGCGTCGGCCCGGGCGGCTCGGTCGTGTTGGTGATGGAGAACAACCTGGCCTGGCCGGTGGCGGTGGCCGCCGGGATGCGCAGTGGCCTCTACGTGACGCCGGTGAACTGGCACCTCAAGCCTGCCGAGTTGGCGGCACTCATCAGTGAGGACCGTCCGGCGGCGATAGTCACCAGCGTTGCGCTCGCCGAGCAGGTGGTCGCCGCGGTGGGCGGCACGACCGACGAGCACCCGGTGATCGTGTGCGCCGACGGGGCGGCCGAGGGGTGTGTCGAGTGGGATACGGCCCTCGCCGATCAATCCACCGACCCGCTGGAAACCGAGTTGCTCGGTGCGCGAGTGCTCTACAGCGGCGGGACCACCGGGCGCCCGAAACGGTTCGCCCAGCCACTGCTCGGAATACATCCCTCCGAGGCGCCGCGCCGACACTCCGGGCTGGTCGACAAGCTCGGGGTCGGTTCCGACTCTGTCCTGCTCTCCCCGGCACCCAACTATCACGCGGCGCCGTTCACGTTCCAACTGATCACCTTGGCTGCCGGCGGCACGGTGGTGTGTATGGAGAGGTTCGACGCCGCGGGGGCAATGAGGGCGATCGTCGACTACGGGGTCACCCACTCACAGTGGGTGCCGACCATGCTCGTCCGCCTGCTGCGTCTACCGGATCGGGAGTCCATCGCGCTCTCGCCCCGTCACCAGGTGGCCTTCACGTCTGGTGCCCCGTGCCCGCCGCACGTCAAGACGGCGATCTTCGACTGGTGGGGGCCGATCCTCCACGAGTACTACGGAGCTTCCGAAGGCTACGGCCACACCTACATCTCGCCGCTGGAGGCGCAGTCGCACCCCGGGTCGGTCGGCCGCCCCCTCGGTGCTGCCAGGGTGCACATCACCGACGCCGACGGCGCCGACGTCGACCCCGGCGAACAGGGCACAGTCTGCTTCGAGGCCACCGCCGGTTCCGGTGACGCGTCCCGTCCGGCACTGAAGCAGATGGGGGACATCGGGTACCTCGACGACGAGGGTTTCCTCTATCTCGTCGGGCGTCGTGGCTTCATGATCATCTCGGGCGGGGTCAACATCTACCCCGAGGAGATCGAGACGGCCCTGATGGCTCACCCCGCCGTCGCCGACGTGGCGGTGGTCGGTGTCCCGGATGCCGAGTTCGGCGAGTCGGTCAAGGCGGTCGTCGAGGTGCGCCCCGGAGCGGTGGTCACCGAGGCCGAGTTGATCGACCACGCGCGCGAGCACCTGGCGCACTTCAAGGCGCCCCGATCCGTCGAATTCACCACCGACCTACCCCGCCTACCCACCGGCAAGCTCGACAAGCGCACACTGGTCGACCGCTTCGCCACCGCGGACGAAGGCGCCGGCCCCGGTTCGTCGAAGTTCCCCGATTCGCAACAGTTGCCCAGTCCGTCGACGTTTCAAGGAGAGAAAGTATGACGACGAAGACCTCAACCGCCGAATTCGATGTGCTGCACGCCCTCAAGGTGAAAGGACTCGCCAGTGACGAGGCCTTGGCCGCGCTGACGGGTCTGGCCTCCGACACACTGACCGCGACGGTCGATGCGCTCCGGGAAACGGGCTTCGTCCTGCGCCGTGAGGGCGGACGCATCTCCGGCACGATGATCACTCCGGCAGGCCGCGAGGAGTACGAGCGGTTGGCCACGGAGTTCGTGCTCGGTGATTCCGAGCGTGTGGCAGTGGATACGTTCCGCGAAGCCTTCGGACCGATCAACGGCGACTTCAAGAAGATCTGCTCCGCGTGGCAGGTTCGTCCGGACGAAACGCCCAACGATCACACCGATCCCGACTACGACGCATCTGTCGTCGCCGAGTTGGATGAGGTTCACGAGCGGGTCTCCGCTGCGCTGGATGCGGTCGGCACCGACATTCCCCGGTTGGGTCGTTACAGCGCCCGACTGTCGGTCGCACTGCAGAAGGTGCGCGACGGCGACACCGCGGCGTTCGCCCGTCCGATGTACGACAGCTACCACGACATCTGGATGGAGTTGCACCAGGACCTGCTGCTGACGTCGGGCCGCGAGCGCGGCGCCGGCGACGAGTGAGAACTCGGTCCGGCAGCAGCGACTGAGCCCCATATCGATTGAGCCGCCCGTCACCTGGTGACGGGCGGCTCAATCGGTGTACAGGTTGCTCGGCGCTGTCAGGCGAGTCGCGTCAGACCCAATGCGTCGTCCAATCGCACCGCTGCGTCCGCGTCGCGAATGGGATCGCTGTCCGCGTCGACTCCGCGCAACGCCGACACCGAGACGAAACCGTCGGCCACGGCGGCACTGTCGGTGCCCTCGCGGAAGCCGGCGTCCCGCAGCACGCGATTGATCAGCAGTGCGTTCTCGGTGCGTGAGAGTCGAAGGGAGAACATGCTCCTGGCGGCGAGCGATGTCATCCGGATACCACGAAGGTCGGCGAAGTCGACGTCAGGAACATTGACGTTCAACGTCATTCGCGGGGTGTTGGATTCGGCGATCCAGCCGACGATACGCTCGGTCACCGCCGCGGCGGTGTCGTAGCGGCTATGCGGGGCGAAGCCGGAACTGACCGCGATGCCGCCGACGCCGGCCACGCGCGCGGCGAGGACGGCCCCGACCGTGCTCGAGAACAGGATCGACCGTCCGGTGTTGTGGCCCTCGTTGATGCCGCTGACCACGAGCTCAGGCGGCGGTCCGAACGCGCCCGAGCAGAACGCGATTGTCGTCAATGCCGGCGGACAGTCCAACGCGAACACCGGGGTGTCACCGAGTTCGGCGAGCCGGTGCTCGGTCGTGGGAATCAGCGCGCCGTCCTCGATGGTGCCCAACGAACTGCCACTGCCGCTGCGCTCGGAACTCGGTGCGCCGACGACCACCTCGTGTCCCGCCGTGATTAGCGCCGACGCGACCGCGATCAACCCATCGGCGTCGTACCCGTCGTCGTTGGTGACCAGCACTCGCATCAGACTTCTCCTCTCGGCAGCCTGTCATCACCGGCGTGCCTGCCATAAATAGTGACTCACTCATCACATCTGTGTCCAGTGGAGATGGGACGTTCGGACGAAAGCGCGTGTTTGGACGGGCAATAGGCAGTCACGGGCGGTTGACAACGTGAGTGGTGTCACAGAATAATGTGACACAGCGTTCGCTAACCGACAAATCGGTGGCGCGATGCCGGAAGCGGTTCGAGGATTCGGCCGCTGGCTCAAGACGAAATGGAAGGACGCCCGGACACATGACTGCCTGGCCGATCTCGAACGAGACTTCGAAAATTTTCCCGCTGTACTCCCGCGCCAACGTCGGTGAGATCTTCCCCGACCCGATCACCCCGCTGAACGCTTCCCTCGGGTTCCAGCACACTCTTGAACCCGGATGGCGCGATGCGTTCATCGCGTGCGGGGTGTGGGACGACGACCTCTACGACGACTCGGTCGACTTCAACATCCTTCCGGCCTTCGGGAGCTACCTCTACATCAACATGTCCCTGATGCGCCTGTTCGGTGTGCGGGTACCGGGCATGGGCGCCGAGGCGGTCGACCTGCAGTACTTCGGCGACATGCCGGGCATCCCGAGCTACGAGAGTGAGAAGCGGGACTTCGACCAGAGCCCCGAGTACGAGGCCAAGGCCGACGCGTGGCTCGCCGAGCAGGTCCTCGGCGCGACCGACCTCGCCGCCTACGACGCCGATCGCGACGAGGTCGACGAGATCCGTCGAAATCGGCCGGACATGACCACGCTGTCCGACGCCGAGCTGGTCGAGCGGATGAATTCGTTCGAGACCCTCTTGCGTCGACTCTTCAAGCATCACATCGAGGCGAGCCTGAAGTCCGGTGTCGGGCTCGGTGCCATCGCACAGCTGGCCGAGGCGGTCGGTAAGCCGGAACAGTCCCTCACCCTCGTCGCGGGACTCGGCAACGTCGATTCCGCCGGCCCCTCGCTGCGTATGTGGGATCTCAGCCGTCGGGCTCAGCATCCGGACGTCGCGGCTCTGTTCGACGCAGGCACCAAGGGCCTCTACGCGAAGCTCAGGGCTTCCGAGTCGGCCGCGGTCGCGGAGTTCACCGCTGAGCTCGACACATTCCTCGCCGACTGGGATTTCCGTGGCCCCGCCGAGTGGGAGATCCGAGCCATCACCTGGGGTGTCGACCCGGACCTGGCCCTTGCAACCATCGATCGAATGCGCGATGTCTCGGATGACGAAGCACCGGAGGCGAAGTCCGCCGAGCGCGCCGCGCAACGCGATGCTGCAGCAGCGGCGATCCGCGAGACCCTGGCCGCCGACGCGGAAGCCTCCGCGCAGTTCGAGGCGGTTCTCAATGCGTCCGCGTTGTGGATGCGAGGCCGCGAACGAGGCCGAACAACCGCTGCCATGCTCATCCACGAGCTCCGTCTACCGGCTCTCGAACTCGGTCGTCGCTTCGCGGACAAGGGCGCGATCGACTCGAGCCGCCAGATCTTCATGGTGTTCGCCGACGAACTGCCGGACTTCCTCGAGAACCCGGAGTCCTACCGGGAAACCCTCGTGGAGCGGGAGAAGGTCTACCTCGACCTCTTCGATCGCACACCGCCGTTCGTCGTGGACGGCACCCCGCCCCCGGTCAGCGAATGGCCGCTGCGTTCGGAGTCGAGTGTCGCTGCCGCATCCAGCGGTGACACCATCACCGGCGTTCCCGCCTGTGGCGGCACTGCACGCGGCCGCGCCAGGGTTCTCACGAATCCCGATGATCCCTCGGCCCTGGAGCCGGGTGACATCCTCGTCGCACCGATCACCGATCCGTCGTGGACTCCGCTGTTCGTCGCCGCCGCTGCGGTCGTCGTCGACGTGGGCGCCCCGTTCTCCCACGCCGCGATCGTGAGTCGCGAGCTGGGCATCCCCTGCGTCGTGTCGGCCACCGAAGCCACCCGGCGGATCACCGACGGAGCCATGGTCGAGGTCGACGGCACCTCTGGCAGGGTCACTCTTCTCTGACCGGATTCGGCGCCCCCGAACCCGGGCGGCCCCGACGGACATCTCCGTCGGGGCCGCTCGTCCATCTGGTCCGGGTTCGTTCGTCGGCGGATCGTCAGACCTCGCGGTCGGCCAGCTCCCCGGCGTTGCGCGTCCAGGCGAGGTAACCGATGCCGACTCCGGTGAACCACACCGCGCCGACGATGAGCGCGATACGCCCGTCCTCGTCGAAGAAGAGCAATACGAAAACCATGACCAGGAAGGCGAGTGCAAGCCAGGTGGTGACCGGCGCCCCGGGCACCCGGTAGTCGGAGGCGGGTAATTCGCCGCGTGCGACCCGGCGCCGGAAGGCCATCTGACACAGCAGGATCGTCGACCAGATCACGATGATGCCGACCGTCGAGACCGCCGTGATGTACGCGAAGGCGTGTTCGGGGTCCAGCACGTTGACCACCACGCCGAGGACCATCACCGCAGCGCTCACGGCGATGCCCGCGGCCGGGACCTTGCGGCTCGACAGCTTCGTCAGCTGCTTCGGGGCGTCACCGGTGTGCGCCAGCGACCGCAGCATCCGGCCGGTGGAGTAGATGCCCGAGTTGCAGGATGACAGGGCAGCGGTCAGCAGGATGAAGTTCACGATCCCCGCGGCTCCGGGGATGCCGATGTAGGAGAAGACGGACACGAACGGGCTCTCGCCCTCCTGGTAGTCCTTCCAGCTGCGCACGGACAGGATGACGATGATGGCGCCGACGTAGAAGATGCCGATGCGGAAGGGTACCGAGTTGATCGCCTTGCGCAGCGTGACCCGCGGATTCTCGGCCTCACCCGCGGTGACGCCGACCAGCTCGACGCCGACATAGGCGAACATCACGATCTGCAGGCTGAGCAGGGCATTGCTGAAGCCGGTGGCGAAGAATCCGCCGTCGTTCCAGAGATTCGTGACCGACGGTCCGGTCTCCGGGCCGAACCCGGAGATCGGGAGCAGCACGCCGATGCCGACGACGATCATGCCGACGATGGCGGTCACCTTGATCGTGGAGAACCAGAACTCGGCCTTTCCGAACAGCCCGACCGAGATGAGGTTCGCGCAGAACAGGACGAGGAGCGCGACCAGTGCGGTCAGCCAGACGGGGACCGCCGGCCACCAGTAGTTGATGTACTTGCCGGCGACGGTGATCTCGGCCATGCACGTGGTGGTCCACACGGCCCAGTAGGTCCAGCCCTGGCTGAACCCGGCGAAGCGGCCGAGGAACTCGTCGGCGTACTCGCTGATCCCGCCCGAGATCGGACGGTAGATCAGCAACTCGCCGAGGGCTCGCATCACGATGAAGATGGCGAGGCCTGCGAGTGCATAGGCGAGGACGAGCGCCGGTCCGGCTTTCTCGATCGCTCCGCCCGACCCGTAGAAGAGTCCGGTGCCGATCGCGCCGCCGATGGCGATCATCTGGACGGTGCGCGCGGTGAGCCCGCGCTGGTAACCCTCGTCTGCCTCGACGCCGGTTTCGGCGCTTCCGTGCTCGATCGTCACGTGGAGAACTCCTGACGCCATTGTGTTGGTTGGCGGTCCTCAGGGTAACGACGACCTCGCAGCCGGATTCACCAGCCTGAATTGTCGGATTCACTCGCGCGGGACCAAATCGGGACCCCGCGTTGTTGCGCATGATGACGCCGGAGAGCCATGCCAGATCGACGAGCGGCCGGCGTCGACAGGAGGAATCGTGAGCAACGAGTACCGCAAGACCCCCGAGGCCCTGAACCGCCTCACCGACGCGCAGTTCCGCGTCACCCAGCGCGACGGCACCGAGCGCGCCTTCGACAACGAGTACTGGGACAACCACGAGCCGGGTATCTACGTCGACGTGGTCTCCGGCCAGCCGCTGTTCTCGTCCACCGACAAGTACGACAGCGGCACCGGATGGCCGAGCTTCACCAGACCCATCGACTCCGCCGCCGTGACGACCAAGTCCGATCGCACCCTGTGGATGCGACGCACCGAGGTGCGTTCGTCGGGGGCCGACAGCCACCTCGGCCACGTCTTCGACGACGGTCCGCGCGAAGCCGGCGGACAGCGCTACTGCATGAATTCGGCAGCGCTGCGCTTCATCCCGGCTAGCAACCTCGAAGCCGAGGGCTACGGGGAGTACACCGGGCTGTTCGGCGACACCACAACCGCAGACACCCATACCGAAGGGGAGACCGCATGACCACCGACACCGGCCAGATCACCGTCCGACCCGGCACCGAGACCGCGGTCCTCGCCGGCGGATGCTTCTGGGGGATGGAAGACCTGATCCGCAAGCAGCCGGGTGTCCTCGGCACCCGCGTCGGCTACACGGGCGGGCAGAACGACCACGCCACCTATCGCAACCATCCCGGTCACGCCGAGGCCGTCGAGATCGTGTTCGACCCGACGCAGACCACGTACCGCGACATTCTGGCGTTCTTCTTCCAGATCCACGATCCGACCACTCGTAACCGCCAGGGCAACGACGTCGGGACGAGCTACCGGTCGGCGATCTTCCCGCTGAGCCCGGAGCAGGAGCAGGTGGCCCGGGACACGATCGCCGACGTGAACGCGTCGGGCCTGTGGCCGGGTGCGGCCGTCACGACCATCGAGCCCGCAGGACCGTTCTGGGAGGCCGAACCCGAGCATCAGGACTACCTGCTGAGGTATCCGTCCGGCTACACCTGCCACTTCCCGCGCGCCGATTGGGTACTTCCCAGGCGCGGTGCGTCGACCACGCCGTGACGTACCGGGGTCGCGCGGGACGTGTGCGTCTCCTTCCCGCGCGCCCCGGTCCGGCGCCTTTCTGAGGTGCCAGAATCGTGCGCACCTGCCTGTGCCGACGTCGAAGGAGCCCTCATGACCGATGCTGACACCGGGAAGGTGCTCGTAGTCGGGGCCGTGAACGTCGACCTCGTCGTCGGTGCCGATCGGCTGCCCGGCCCCGGGGAGACCGTCGTCGGGCCGGACGTGGCCCGCCACGGAGGTGGCAAGGGTGCGAACGCCGCTGTCGCGGCGGCGCGATCAGGCGCGGCTGTCCGATACTGCGGCGCGGTCGGTGACGACGAGATGGGAGCGGGGGCTCTCGCGGAGCTCGCGGACGAGGGCGTCGATATCACCGAGGTCACCCGGGTCGCCGGAGTCGCCACCGGCGCCGCGCTGATCGTGGTGGATCCGTCCGGCGAGAATCAGATCGCGGTGGGATCGGGGGCGAATGCGCGTGTCGACCCCGAGCGGGTACGCGCGGCCGTCGGCCGCGCCGCGGACTGGGGAGTCGGTTGCGTACTCGTCAGCACCGAGATAGCCCCCGATGCAGCCATTGCAGCGGTGAAAGCCGCTGCGGAACAGGGTGTCCCGTGCGTCGTCAATCCGGCCCCCGTCCTCGACGAACTCGTCGGCGTGATCTCGGTTCCGGACATCCTCACCCCCAACGCCTCGGAACTGCGCGACCTGTACGTGCGGACGTCGGTGGTCGCGGATCATGACCGCATGACCGAGACCGAGATGGCAGTCGCCCTCGCGAAACACTTCGAGGTGACCGTGATCGTCACGCTCGGCGCCGATGGGTTGCTGGTCGTCGACCGCGCCGGTGCGACCGCCGTGCCGGCGGGCAGGGTCGAGACGGTGGTCGACACGACAGGTGCCGGCGACACCTTCAACGGCGTGCTGGCGGCTTCCCTTGCGGCCGGCGACGATCTCGTGACGGCTGCGCGGCGTGGTGCGGCAGCAGCGTCGTTGTCGGTGGTTCACGTGGGGGCGCGCACCGGGATGCCGACGGCGCCGGCGATCCAGCGCGCGGTGTCGGGAACCTAACGCGTCATCGGCTGGGGCCGCTCCATGTAGAGATGGTGTTCGTCGCTCGGAATGAAGTAGTCACCCTTGCCGCCGGCGCGTAACAGGGGTCGGGGGCGCGCCGTGTCGTAGGTCAGGTCGTCACCGAGAAGCGCCGTCGAGATGTGCACCTTCACGACCTCGCCGAGGACCATCCAGGTGTCCACGGACTCGCCTGCGGCGGACCGCAGTTGGAAGGCCTCGGTGACCAGGCACTCGAAGTTGACCGGGCTCTGGGCGACCCGGGACGGGCGGACCAGGTCGGAGTCGACCGCGGTCAGGCCGGCGTGGTCGAACTCGTCGACGTCTGCAGGAAGCGCGGCGGAGGTTTGGTTCATCTGCTCGCCGATCGCCTCGGTCGCGAGGTTCCACACGAACTCACCGGTCGACTTGGCATTGGCGACAGTGTCTTTCCAGCCGATGCTGGCGAAGCCGATGATCGGAGGGGAGTAGTTGAAGAGGTTGAAGAAGCTGTAGGGGGCGAGATTTCGCACCCCGTCGTCGGACACCGTGGAGATCCAGCCGATGGGACGCGGCGCGATGATCGCGTTGAGGGGGTCATGGGCGAGCCGGTGGCCCGCGGCCGGCTCGTAGGAGTGGTACCCGGTCATCGCTTCACCGTACGTGAGTGCTCGATCGTGTCCCGGGGCAACACCGTCCGGAGACGAGGTGACGGCGCCGAGTACCCTCGACGAGATCGACGAGAGAGGCTGACATGGCTGGTCACGACACGACACCGCAGTTCACCGAGGACGTGGTGGCCGGGGTGCTGGCGCACATGAACGGCGACCACGCCGACGATTCACTGGTCATCTGCCACGCTCTCGGGCGACGCCCGGACGCGACTGCGGCCGTGATGACCGGATTCGATCACGAAGCCGCGATCTTCGACGTCACCGTCCCCGAAGGGGTCGTCGAGATGCGATTCGAGTGGGACCGTCCGGTGGTGAACCGGACGGACGTACGCATGGCCGTCGTGGCGATGTTCCGGGATGCGCAGGCCCGCCTGGAGGCGACTCCGGAGAGATAGCTCACGCACGGATACCGCAGGGTCCAGACTTCAGTATCCTGAGGTGCGACTTGTCAGTGACAACGACGGGAATCGCGTGACCCTCTCCTCCTCCGATGCCAGGCTCCGGACGTTCGCAAATCTTCGGGACCTGGGTGGGCTGCCCCTCGCGTCGGGCGGTGTGACGGTGCCGAACGTGTTGATCCGCAGCGACGCGCCCTATCCCGCCGACGAGGACCCGGCGGGGGTGCCGTGGCCGCCGAGTACCGTCGTCGACCTGCGGAACCCCACGGAGATCGAGCCGATAGCCGTCACCTGGCCGTCGGCTGTGCGGGTCGTCAATCGGCAGGTGTCGTCGAGTGCGCGTATCGACCGGCTCGCCGACACGGCGCTCATCGAGATCTATTCGTCGGTCATCCGCACCGGGCAACACCGGCTCACCGCGGCTCTCAACGAATTCGATTTCACCGGTTCGACACTCGTGCACTGCGCGGCCGGCAAGGATCGCACGGGCATGGTCGTGGCGATCGCACTGCTCCTCGCCGGGGTCGAGGCGGATTCGGTGATCGCCGACTACCAGCGCACCGAGGACTTCATCGCCGGGGTCTTCGCACGATTGCGCGAGCGGCGCAGAATCCCGGCCGGCACCACACTCGCCGCTCCGATCCTGCGGACTCCGCGTGAGGCCATCGACCTCGTCATCGACGAGGTGACCGGCACGCCGGGCGGGGCCTGGGGATGGTTCGAGGCCCACGGCGGCGACGTCCCGCGCTTCGAGCGCTGGGTCGCCACCTTCGTCGGCTGAACCGGGTCTCAGACCCGCTCGAAGATCGCGGTGAGCCCCTGTCCGCCCCCGATGCACATGGTCTCGAGTCCGAAACGTGCCTCACGACGGTCGAGTTCACGCAGCAGTGTCGTCAGGATCCGCACGCCGGTCGCACCGACCGGGTGACCCAATGAGATACCCGACCCGTTGACATTGGTGCGCTCGAAATCGGCGTCGGCGAACTTCCACTCTCGAGTGACCGCGAGCGCCTGGGCGGCGAAGGCCTCGTTCAGTTCGATGAGATCGATGTCGGACAGTTCGAGACCCGCCCGCGCCAATGCCTTGGCGGTGGAGGGAACAGGGCCGATGCCCATCACCTCCGGGCCGACCCCGGCCACCGCCCAGGTGACCAGGCGGGCGAGCGGATCGAGACCCAGGCGTTCGGCATTCGCCCGGGTGGTCACCAGTGTGGCGGCGGCGCCGTCGTTCTGGCCGCTGGCGTTGCCGGCGGTGACGGTCGCCTCGGGATCGGATCTGCCCATGATCGGGCGCAGTCGGGTCAGTGACTCCAGCGTGGTGTCGGCACGGGGATGTTCGTCGCGGTCGACGACCTGGTCGTCGCCTTTTCGCTGCGGAACCGACACCGGCACGATCTCTTCCGCGAACTTGCCGCTCTCGATGGCGGCCACGGCGCGTCGATGCGATTCGACGGCCAACTCGTCCTGTTCCCGGCGCGGGATCGAGTACTCGCGGCGGAGGTTCTCCGCGGTCTCGAGCATGCCACCGGGGACCGGATGGTTCTTTCCGCCCGCGGTGACGCGGCCGCGGGCCAGCCGGTCGTGCAGGGCGGCCGGCGCGCCCTTGGCGCCCCATCGCATCGATTCGGTGTAATACTCTGCGCGACTCATGGATTCGACGCCGCCGGCGATCACCAGCTCGGCGACCCCGGTCTGGATGCGCATCGCGGCGTCGAGTACGGCCTGTAGACCGGAGCCGCAACGCCGGTCGAGCTGGGAACCCGGCACGGTGACGGGGAGTCCCGCATCGAGTGCGGCGACGCGACCGATGGCCGGCGCCTCGCCATTGGGGTAACACTGGCCGAAGATCACGTCGTCGATACTCTCCGGGTCGATCGCGGTGCGTTGCAACAGTTCCGAGATCACCGTCGCGGCCAGGTCGGTCGCCGGGACGTCGACGAACGAACCGCCGTAGCGTCCCACGGGCGTACGGAGTGGCTCACAGATCACGACGTCGTCGGCTGCGGGTGGTGCGGTGTTCACGCTCATGCGGGTGTTCCTTTGCGGTAGTCCACTTCCTGGCCTGACCACCGCTGCGCCCAGTCGCGCAGCTCGACGGCCCGGATCTTGGTTCCGTTGCCCCCGACCGTGGTCGGCATCTCCTCGATCACGTGTACGGCGGCAGGCACCTTGAATGCGGCCAGGCGGTCGCGGCACCAGGCCTTCAACGCGGCGGCGTCGAGGTCGGCGTCGGGTTCGACGGGTACGACGAAGGCCACCGCCTCGGTGTAACCACCAGAACCGGTGACCCCGACGACCTTCGCGGTCTGCACGTTCTCGTGTTCGGCGAGGCGGTGCTCGATCTCCGCCGGGTCGACGAGGAAACCTCGTAGCCGCAACACATCTCCCATACGGCACACATAACGGAAGCCGCCGGTGTCGAGGGTGCGCGCGAGATCGCCGCTGCGGAACCAGCCGTCGGTGGTGAATGCCCGCGTGGCGGCTTCCGGGTTGCCGAGATACGCGTCGACGACGTTGGGACCGCGGAACTGCAGTTCACCCTCCTCGTCGGCTCCCAGGATGCGGTCGTCGAACGGATCGACGACACGGACCTCGATGGCATCCTCCACCGGCCGGCCACCGCCGTTCCAGCGCAACGATTCCGGGTCGTCCGACGACCACAGCAGAGCGAGGGCGAAGATCTCCGACGAACCGAAGACACCGGTCGTCTCGGCGCCGGCCTCGTCACGCGCCCACCGGGCGATGTCATGGGACCGGCCGAGGAAGTCCGCGATGCCGAGCCAACGCAACGAACTCAGGTCGGTACGCCGGCCGTCATGCCAGGTGTCGTACAGGCGCCCGAAGAGGTCGTCGCCGCCGACGATGTGGGTCACACGCAGCGATTCGACTCGATCGAGGGCGGCCACCGCGTCGAAGACGGGCTCCATCAGGATGGCTGCGCCACCGGCGAGACCGGCCATGGCCGTGCTGAATCCGAAGACACCCGACACGGGTAGGACGCCGAGGACCACGTCGCCCTCGCGGACGTCCATGATGACGGAATCGGCATGCGCGTGTCGGACGACGGCACAATCCCGGTGCGCTGCGAGCTTGGGGGTCCCGGTGGAGCCCGAGGTCGTGAATGCGACCCCGAGTTCACCGGTGTCCGCAGCGCGCTCACCCGCAGGTGTCCATGCCGCCGTCGACGGGGTCGCGGGTGCGTGAACGCCGGTGGTGTCGCCACTTCCGGCGATCCAGGCTCCCGCGCCGAGATCGAAGTCGGACGGCGTCGCGGTGGGACTCAACGGCCCGGGGACGACCGCGATCGCGGGAACGGGATCGGCCGCCGAACTCGCATCGCGCAAGGTGCCGAAGATGTCGAGCCCGTGGAACTGTGCGGGGACGGCGACCACCACGGGCCGCGCCGAGTTCAGGATGTGGGCGACCTCGCCGACGTTGTACCGGGTGTTGACCCCGATGACGTGCGCACCGACGGCCGACGCGGCGAACTGCCAGACGAGCGCGTCGGACCAGTTCGGCAGATATGCCGCCAGACACTGGCCTCGACGGACACCGATGTCGGACAGCTCTTCGCGCAGCTGCTCGACTCGTCGTGCGAGTTCGGATCGGGTGAGGGTGATCACCTCGCCGTCGGCGACGTCCATCGCCACCGGACTGTCCGGGGACTTCTGGACGAGGTCGGCGAGCATTCCCGCGAGCGTGGGACGGGTGGTGATGGTCATGACACGACCTCCGGGGTGCGCGTGCCGGACGACAGGGACCGCAGCCAGGCGTCGGCGCGTGAACCGAAGTCGGGGAGCTCCTCCATCGGATAGTGGCCGTATCCGGCCAGCTCGGTGAACTCCGCACGCGGACCGTCGAGTTCGTTGATCTCGTCGGCGGCTCGGCGGACGGCGTCCACACTGATCCACGGATCGTCGGCGCCGCAGACCAGGTGCAGGCCACAGGTGAGTTCGGTGAGCCGGTCGCGGACATCGTGACTGCCCCAGCCGATGAGATCCGACGAGGAGATCTCCGGGTCCTCACGTTTGTGCATGAGGCCGATGAGATGTGCCCGCGCCGCAGGCACCGCCCGTCCTACGGAGGCCAGGCTGCCGAGGTAGGTGCGGTCCGCGCGGGCGGGCCCGGCGACATCCTCGAGTTCGCGTCGTAGACCGGCGATCCTGACCCGGCCCGGCCCGGTCTCGGCGGCCATGGCGACGGCCCCGGCGAGCGGGTACTCCGGCCGCGTCGCCAGTTCGAGCGTGAGTTTGCCGCCGATGGAACACCCGATGACATACGGCCGCTCGACGTCCAGACGCCGAAGGACGGCGGTGAGCCAGTCGGCGTAGTCGCCGAGGCCGGTGATCGGGCCCGTTGGGCAGGGCTCGGAGCGTCCGTGACCCGGTAGGTCCGGGACGATGACGCGGTAGCCGCGGTCGGCGATGTCCTGTGCGGCACAACGCCATTGGACGCCGCTCTGTCCGGCGGTGTGGATGCACAGCACCGTCGGTATGTCGACGACGCGCCGGCCCGGCGCGGTGGGGTCGGCGGTGACGATCTCGACGAACGCCAAGGCGCCCTGGATCTCGAGGTAGCGTGCCTCGATCATGAGTGCACCTCCCGCGCCATCGCTCGCGCGTTCTGGATGATCGCGTGTAACGGCTTGGTCAATCGCAGATACTCGTATCCGTTTCCGGCTGAGGAGAACTCACCACGGAGTGCGCGACGCATGAAGTCGTCTGAGTCGGACAGCATCAGATCCACCCAGGTGACAGGGGCCGCTTCGAAGGTGAACGTGGCACCCAGGAGCGCGCGCCGCGTGACGTCGATGACCTGGCCCTTGTAGATGCGCAGGTGCACTTCGCGGTTGCCGCACCGCAGTCCGACGGTGCCGTCCCAGGTGGAGACCGACGAGGTGAACGCGGCGTCGTGATGCAGGCGTCCACACAGTTGCTCACCCCACTCGATCGAGCAGAAGTCAAGCGACGGAATCACTTCGGTCCGGATCTCGGTACGCCAGGTCTCCGTCCCGGATTCGCGAACCCGCCCGGTGTCGTCGAGCAGCCGGACCTCGCGGTCGATGCCGTCGGGTCCGACGCGGGTCACGACGGTGGTGGCGTGGACACGGTCCGACCCGGTGATCGGCGTTGTGGCCGACCAGGTGACGCCGAGCCGTTCGGCAGCCGGGACCGGGTCGGTCAGCCACTCCGCCACCACCATCCCGAACGACGGTGAACGAGCGGGGATGCGGAGCCCGTGGCGGTCGAGGACATCGGCGGCCGGTTCGGTGCCGGTCGCGGTCCGGACGCCGACGCGGATCGATGCGAGGGCGGAACTCATGACCCGGCCCTGCCCAGCAACTCGTCGGAGATGATCCGCATCTGGATCTCGCTGGTGCCTTCGAAGATCTTGGTGAGACGTGCGTCGCGCCAATGCCGTTCGACCTGGAAGTCGGTGGTGTACCCCGCGCCGCCGTGGATCTGGACGGCCTCGCTGGTCACCCGTTCGGCCATCTCGGTGGCGACGAGCTTGCACATCGAGGCCTCGAGCGAACAACGCCTGCCGGTGTCGATGTCGGTGGCGACCGAGTACATCAGTTGCCGGGCCGCTTCGATGTCGGCGGCCATCGTGGCGATCTTGAAACGCAGGTGCTGGAAGTCCGCGAGTTCGTGGCCGAACTGCTTGCGGGTGTGCATGTAGGCGATGGAGTCCTCGAGTGCGGCGCGGGCCAGGCCGATCGCGCGAGCCGCCGTGTGGGCACGACCGACCTCGAGCCCGCTGACCGCGAGGTAGAAGCCCTTGCCCTCCCCGCCGAGCATGCGGTCGGCGGGGATGCGGAAATCGTCGAAGGACAGTTCCCAGGTGTTCCAGCCGAAGTAGCCGATCTTACGGACCTTGGTGCCGGAGATGCCCTCGGGGAACACGCCGCGATCCTTCTCGACGAGGAAGGCGCTGATGCCGCGATGCGGTTTGGCCGGGTCCTTGTTCGGATCGGTACGGGCGAACAGCACGAGGTAGTCGGCCTCGTCGGCATAGGTGCACCACATCTTGGTGCCGTTGACGACCCAGTCGTCGCCGTCACGGGTCGCCCGGCAGGAGATGTTGGCGACGTCGGAGCCTGCCTCGGCCTCGGAAAGCGCATAGGCGCCGAGGTATTCGCCGCGCGCCACGCGTGGCAGGAGTGCGGACTCCTGCTCGGGGGTGAATCCGCCGCCCATGCCGTTGCCGCGCGCCAACAGTCCCGACACGCTCATCCACGCACGCGAGAGTTCTTCGGCGACGAGGCAGTATTCGAAGACGCCGAGCCCGAGGCCGCCGTGCTCCTCGGGAATCATGATGCCGAAGAACCCGACCTCGGCCATCGCCTTCTTGAGCGTGTCGGGGATGGTCCCCTGGACGGGGTCGAGCTCGTTGGCGACCGGCAGCACCTGCTTCATGGCGAAGTCGCGGGCGAGGTCGCGGATGGCGATCCGATCCTCGGTCAGGTATCGCGGGCTGTCGGTCCGGGGCTGTGACGGCCGATGGGTCATGGCCTTCTCCTGGTGAATGCGGGCCGGAGTGAACCGGGTCGTACTCGCCGGCCACTCATTAACGTGCGTTCACCATTAGAGCACCGGGTCAGCCCGCGGTCAATGCCTGACCGACGTCTGGGCGGTATCCGGCGAGGTTGAGGGCGTACTGGCCGTAGTCCTCGGCGACCTCGGACGCGGTCCGCGGCCCGTCCGGGCGGAACCACACCGGGATTCCGGCGCACATCAGGAGAACCGCGGTGACAGCCTGGTGTACGCGGTCGATGTGGAATAGCCCCTGATCGACCGCTCTTTCGGCGATGTCGATGAACTGCTGCTCCTGGGCGTCGCGCGAGCCGACGACACGCTTGCGGTCGATCTCGCCCAGGTAGCGCAGTTCCGTGTTCGCGACCAGACATTCGCGCGGCTTCTGCGCGGTGTAGAGGGCGTGTGCGACGACGGCTGCGCGCCACTGTTCGACGGGGTCCTTGCCGGCCCGGCGGATCGCGTTGCGGGTCGCGGTGAACTGCTCGTCGCTCGCGGTGCGGAGGATCTCGACCAGCAGATCGGACTTGTTCTCGAAGTGGTTGTACACGTTTGCGGCGCTGCAACCAGCGCGATTACCGATGGTGCGCATCGTCGCGCCGTGAAATCCGGCGGTGAAGAACTCGTCGAGCGCGGCGTCGAGGATGCGGTCGCGGGATGCGGCGGTGGCCGATGGCGATCGGGTGTTCATCCGCTCAGGGTAGGGCGGTGCGGTTCCACCAGCAAGGAAGCGGATCGCGGGTTGGTTGACGCTCTCAGGCGACCCGGCTTATGGTGTGGATCACGTGAACAATCGTTAATATGCTGCGCTGTCCGTCGACGAACTCTGGAGCATGAGCATGAGCACCGAACCCGATCTGGCCGCGCGGTTGACGCGCCTCGAGGATCTCGAGGCGATCCGCGCACTGGACGCGCGATATTGCCGTCACCTCGACGACGGGAACTGGGATGACCTGATGACTCTGTTCACGGACGACGGTGAGTTCGACGGCCTGTCGAACCCGCGGGGCAAGATCGAGATGCGCGCCTTCTTCGCAGGTCTCGCCGACGGCGGCCTCACCTCGTTCTGGCACTTCATCACCAACCTCGAGATCGAGATCGACGATGACACGGCTGTTGCCCGGTCATTTCTCTGGCAGCCGTGCGTCCTCGACGGTGTCGCGTCGATCGCTGCCGGTCGCTACACCGACGAGCTGGTCAAGCAGGACGGGCGGTGGCTCTACCGCGTGAAGAGGGTGCGCTTCCATTTCTTCGGCCCGCTCGCCGACGGATGGGACGAGAATCGGTTCGCGCTCGACTCGGCACATGCCGCGGCGGTCAATCCCTGATCGGGCCGTCGCGTACCGGTGAGTGGGGGAAACCACTTCGCGTCCGGCCGTCGTCGGTAGGGTCGGCCAGTATGCAGTCGGTCGACTGATCACGGACCCGACATCTACGGCAGACAAGGATCGGCATGGCGCGTTTGGCGGACAAGGTTGCGTTCATCACGGGCGTCGCCCGAGGACAGGGGCGAGCCCACGCGGTACGGCTCGCGTCCGAGGGGGCACAGATCATCGGCGTCGACGTCGTCGGACCGCTTCCGGGCGTTCCGTATGATCCGGCCACCGAGGACGATCTCGCCGAGACCCAGCGTCTGGTCGAGGACCTCGGCGCCAAGGCCATTCTCACCCGCTGCGACACAAGAGATCTCGACGGTCTTCGGGCGGCGGTTGCCGATGGGGTCGAGGAGCTCGGCGGGCTCGACGTCGTCGTCGCCAACGCGGGTATCTGCATCCCCGAGACCTGGGACGAGGTGACCCCGCAGAGCTTTCGCGACACCATGGACATCAATGTGACCGGCGTCTGGAACACCGTCACCGCCTCGGCTCCCCACCTCATCGGCCGTGGCGGGGGATCGGTCGTCCTGATCAGTTCGCTCGCCGGGAAGAAGCTGCAGCCGTTCATGGTTCACTACACGACGAGCAAGCACGCGCTCGTCGGGATGTCGCGCGCCTTCGCCGCGGAGTTGGGGCAGCACGACATTCGTGTCAACACCGTCCATCCCGGCGCGGTGATCACGCCGATGGGCTCGGGCCGCATGGTCGAACGCATCGAGGAGACGAACAAGGCCAACCCGCGCCTTGCCGGGATGGGCATGACATTCCTCAACCAGTTCGCCGCCGAGGCCGACGAGGTCGCCGGCGTGGTGGCCTTCCTGGCATCGGACGAGTCGAAGTTCATCACCGCCGAGGAGATCTCGATCGACGGCGGCGCGCAGCATTTCTGATACGCGGCGCGCGGCTTTCAGGTGGTTCCGCGTGCCATCAGCTCGACCGGCAGGCGCCGCGACTCGACGTCGCGTCCCGCGATCAGATCGAGCAACCCGCGCACCGCGGTCTGCCCGATCTCCAGGGCGGGGGAGTGGATCGTGGTGAGCGGCACCGGAAGCTGCGCGGCGATCGGGATGTCGTTGTAGCCGACGAGGGCCAGGTCCTCGGGGACACGTAGTCCGAGGTCGCGGGCGACGCCGAGCACACCGACGGCGATGGTGTCGGACACCGCGAAGATCCCCCGCGGCCGGTTCGGTGCGTCGAGCAGAACCTGCCCGGCCTCGGTGCCGCCGCGCACCTCGAAACTCGATGCGACGACCCGAGAGTCGGGAAGTTCGATACCTGCCGCCGTGGTCTCGGCCCGGAAGCCGGCGAGTCGATCCGTTGCCGTCGTCGCGTGGGCCGGACCGGCGATGACGGCGAGGTCGGTGTACCCGCGATCGATCAGGTGCCGTGCGGCGAGGGCGCCGCCGCGCACGTCGTCGCCGCCGACGAAGGGGAGTCCGGCGTCTGCGTGCCGGGTCAGGGTCAGCATCGGTACGTCGCCGACCCGCAACGAGGCGATGAACTTCCGGCCCGGGCGATGCAATCCGCTGAGGAGGAGACCGTCGACCTGCCGTCCCACGAGCAGTTCGATAGCCGCACGCTGGGCTTCCGGGTCGTCGGGCGGACTGGACAGGAGCACCGAGTAGCCGGCGCGGGTCGCCTCCTGCTCGATGCCCTGGTAGGTCGTGGCGACCACGCCGTCGGTGAGTCGGGTCATCACGACGCCGAGGGTGGTGGTCTTGCGGGTGCGGAGACTCGCCGCCCACAGATTGCGCTGGTAGCCCAGCTCGTCGGCGACCTCGCGGACCCTCAGTGCCGACTCCGACCAGCCGTCGGCGGGTTCCGACTGTCGCAGCACCCGGGACGCCGTCGACACATGGACCCCCGCGCGTCGGGCGATCTCCTTGAGCGTCGGCGTCCGCTGACCACCGGCCACGCTGGTCCCCATTCCTGTCGAGTGCCTCTGTTGACGCTGCGCGTCGGACCCCTTACGTTAGTCCATGCAAACGTTCTCGCAAACGTTCTCGACGGACTTGTAGGATCAGTTCTACGCCGCCCGACTCCCCGGAGGTTCCGATGTCTCGCCCCAGCACTCTGACCCAGCTCTTCGCCCTGGACTCGTTGCTCGACGCCGACGAGATCGCGATCCGCGACACCGTCCGCGACTTCGCCGACGCGCGTCTGCGGCCGCACATCGCCGACTGGTTCGAGGACGCGAGACTCCCGGCCCGCGAGATCGCCAAGGAACTCGGTCAGATCGGCGCGCTCGGTATGCACCTCGAGGGCTACGGCTGCCCGGGCATGAGTGCCACCGCCTACGGTCTCGCCTGCCTCGAACTCGAGGCCGTCGACTCCGGTATCCGCAGCCTGGTGTCGGTGCAGGGCTCGCTCGCGATGTTCTCCATCCACCACTGGGGTTCGGAGGAGCAGAAGAACGAGTGGCTGCCGCGCATGGCCGCCGGTGACGCGATCGGATGTTTCGGCCTGACCGAACCCGATTTCGGGTCCAACCCGTCCGGCATGCGCACCAACGCCAAGCGCGACGGCGGTGACTGGCTGCTCAACGGCACCAAGATGTGGATCACCAACGGCTCGATCGCCGACGTCGCGGTCGTGTGGGCCCAGACCGATGAGGGCATCCGCGGCTTCGTGGTCCCCACCGACACCCCCGGGTTCTCCGCGCCGGAGATCCACAAGAAGATGTCGCTGCGCGCGTCCGTGACCTCCGAACTCGTCCTCGACAACGTCCGCCTGCCGGAATCCGCCGTGCTGCCGAAGGCACAGGGCCTGCGCGGCCCGCTGACCAGCCTGGGTGAGGCCCGGTTCGGCATCATTTTCGGTGCGATCGGCGCCGCCCGCGACTGCCTCGAGACCGCCATCGACTACGCCCGGTCCCGCGAGGTCTTCGACAAGCCGCTCGCCGGGTACCAGCTCACCCAGGCCAAGATCGCCGACATGGCACTCGAGGTCGGCAAAGGGCATCTGCTGGCCTACCACCTCGGCCGTCTGAAGGACCGCGGCGAGATCACCCCCGAACAGGTGAGCACCGGCAAGCTCAACAACACCCGAGAGGCCATCAAGATCGCCCGCGAATGCCGAACCATCTTGGGCGCCAACGGCATCACGCTCGAGTACCCGGTCATTCGGCACGCCAACAACCTCGAGTCCGTCCTCACCTACGAGGGCACCTCCGAGGTCCACCAGCTCACCATCGGACGTGCCCTCACCGGCGAAACCGCGTTCCGCTGAGGTAGTCCCACCCCTTTTCCGCCATACCACCCACTCGGGGGTGACGTTGCGGAAAAGGGGTGGATTTGCGAGCTGGACGGGTGGAGATCGTCCAGTGCACTGAAACCCCGTTCAGGGGGTTTGCAGGCGGTACGTTGGGTACTCGGGTTCGTATAGTCACGGCGGCCATGGACGGTCCCGCTACGCCCCGCCCGCCGGGAAGGAGTTCGATCGTGACCGACGCGAACGACGACGTCCATCTCCGCATCGCGGAGATGGCTCGGGAGCTGCACGGGGACGACGCCGACGACGAACTGGTGGCCAAGACCATCGTCGAGGGTGCGGTGTCGGAGATCCCCGGTGCCCAATACGCCGGACTCACGGTCGCGACGGATCGACGATCCATCGAGTCCTTCGGTTCGACGCACGAGATCGCAGAATTGCATGATCGCATCCAGGCGGAGGTCGGTGAGGGACCGTGCCTTTCGGCTGCCCTCCACGACCGGGTTGTCCGCGTCGACGATCTCGAGAAGGACGAGCGGTGGCCGGTATACCGGAGTCGCGCGATGGACGAGGTGCCGATCCGTTCCGTGCTGTCCTTCCAACTCTTCGCCAATCAGAACAAGATCGGTGCGCTCAACCTCTTCGCGGATGAGCCGCAGGTCTTCGACCTACACGCCGAGGACATCGGCGTTGTCTACGCCACCCACGCCGCGTTGGCCTGGAACACCATCAAGAAGGACCATCAGTTCCACAGCGCCCTCGCCAACCGCGATGTGATCGGCCAGGCGAAGGGCATCCTGATGGAGCGTTTCAGCATCGATGCCGTGGCGGCTTTCGAGCTGTTGAAGAAGCTGTCCCAGGAATCGAACACCAAGCTCGTCGAGATAGCGCGGCAGATCACCCTGAAGAGGTGACCTGCCGGGGCGAGCCGGCGGAGTTCTACTCGAAGGTAGCGAATTCCGTTGCACTGGGACCGATCTCACCTTCGGTGAGCTGGCGTCCGGCGTCGTCGACGGTGTCGAAGACCCGTACGTAGGATGTCATCCCGCAGATCTCCAGTGGACGGCTGACGGTTCGTTCGCCAACCAGGACAACGGGAATCGATCGCTCGGTGGCGTCGTCGACGAAGGTCTGGAGCAGTACGAGTCCGATCGTGCCGAAGAAGTTCACCGCGGAGAAGTCCAGGACGACGCCATGGACTCGATCACGCGCGACGCGGTCGAGGGCGGCCGCGAAGTCGGCGGCCGTTTCACGGTCGACGCTGCCGGAAAAGCGCTGTACACAATAGGATTTCGCGGAATCGAAGCGCCTGGGTGTGGTTGTCGACGGCCCTCTGCCGGTGTCGAACGCCGAACGGAAGACTGTCGAGGTGGTGAGTGGCATGGATTGCTCGTCTCAGTAGGAAGCGTGCCGAGCGATCGATCGACGATCGAGCCCGGTCAGTGTCCGACGCCGGTGACGGCGCGAGACCCCAAGTTCACGATCGTCCTGAATGGAGATAAACCGTGATGTCGCGTGAGCCGAGGAGCCCTGGGTGCCCTCTCGCTATTACTGTGCAGCTCCTACCTGAACCGCTCTACCAACCCTACGGGTGTTTCGAGTGCCGAACAAGGTCGAGAAGGTTACGTTCGTAGGTTTCGGAATCCCGCATCGTGAGACGCCGTAGCTGGACCTGCGCCGTAGAACGTGGTTGTCTAGTAGCGATGTGCGTCGAGTCGCGTGCGCACATCGCAATCCATGCTAGATGGGGCAGTAGTCAGCCCATCGGTCGCAAGATCAGAACGTCTGGGTGGTGACAAATGGCGGCACAAGAACGCGCCGAGCACGACGATTACAGCGACGTCCTCCCGATACTGCGTGAGATCCGCAGTGAACGCGATGACGATTTACGTGCGAAAAAACGCGACGAAGTGATCGAGCGGTGTCTACCGCTCGCCGATCATGTCGCACGACGGTTCTCCGATCGTGGTGAACCGGTCGACGATCTCCGCCAGGTGGCGCGGATCGGTCTCATGCACGCAGTCGACAGATTCGATGTCGAGCGTGGCAACAATTTCCTCGCCTTTGCCGTTCCGACGGTGATGGGTGAGGTCAAGAGGTATTTCCGTGACAGCACGTGGTCGATCAGAGTGCCACGCCGTGCGCAGGAGGCCTCACTCAACATCGCGAAGGCCAGCGAGGAGCTCTTGCAATCCCTCGGTAGGTCACCGCGGCCGAGTGAGATCGCCGAGCACCTCGGACTACCGGTCAGCGAGGTCATCGAAGGGATGGTCGCGCGGTCGGCGTACACAGCGAGTTCCATAGATGCCGAGGCGGGTTCGTCCACCGACGGCTGGACGCTCGCCGACACTCTGGGTGACGAGGACGAGCGACTCGACATGATCGAGGAGTTCGTGACCCTCCAGCCGGCGCTCAAGCGGCTCACCGAACGCGAACGGACGATCCTCACCCTGCGGTTCTTCCGTTCGATGTCCCAGAGTGAGATCGCCCGGCACGTCGGGATCTCACAGATGCATGTGTCGAGGCTTCTCACCCGGATTCTCGACACGCTGCGTGAAGAGGTTGCCGACGACGAGTACGAGGAGCCCCTGCTCAAGCACGCGTAACCACTGCGGTCCACCAACTGCGGTCACACGCTCGGGTACCGAGGGCCCGCGCCGGAGGCATCGGCGCGGGCCCTCGGTCTCGGTCAGGGCTTCAGGATGACCTTGACCATCCCGTCGGCCTTGCGCTGGAACTTGGCGTAGGCGTCGGGTGCCTCGCCGAGCGGGAGCTCATGCGTCGCGAAGGTGTCGACACCGAGCGGGTCCTCATCCGTCAGCAGCGGAAGGATGTCGTCGACCCACCGCTTCACGTTGGCCTGTCCCATGTGGAGCCGGATCTGCTTGTCGAACATCGTCAGCATCGGCAACGGGTCGGCGGCACCGCCGTACACGCCGGACAAGGAGATCGTCCCGCTGCGCTTGACGATGTCGATGGCGGAATAGAGCGCGCCCAGCCGGTCGAGACCCGCCTCCGACATCGCCTTACGCGCGATCGCGTCGGGGAGCAGACCAACGACGGTCTGCATGGCCTTGTTCAGTGGTGAACCGTGGGCTTCCATGCCGACGGCGTCGATGACCGAGTCCGTGCCCAGTCCACCGGTGAGGTCGCGAATCGCCTCGCCGACATCGTCCACGTCGTCCATGTTGACCGTCTCGATGCCGCGCGCCTGTGCACGCGCGATGCGCTCGGGCACGCGATCTACGCCGATCACCCGCGCGCCCTTGTGGGCGGCGATACGTGCGGCCATGTCACCGATGGGTCCGAGTCCGAGGACGGTCACCGTTCCGCCGCTGGGGATTTCGGCGTACTCGACGGCTTGCCATGCCGTCGGGAGAACGTCCGACACGTACACATAGCGGGAATCCGGGTTCTCCACCGGCACCTTGATGTGGGTGAACTGTGCCTGCGGCACACGGAGATACTCCGCCTGCCCGCCCGGCACCGAGCCATAGAGCTGCGAGTAGCCGAAGAGTGCCGCCCCCGTGCCCTGGTCGGTGACGCGGGTGGTCGAACACTGCGTCATGAATCCGTCATTACAGAACTGGCATGAGCCGCAGGAGATCTGGAACGGGATGACGACGCGATCCCCGACCCGTAGATCCCCGGTGTCGGAACCGACCTCCTCGACGATCCCCATCGGCTCGTGGCCGAGGATGTCCCCCGCGTTCATGAACGGACCGAGCACCTCGTAGAGGTGCAGATCGGAACCGCAGATGTTGGTCGAGGTGACCTTGATGATGGCGTCCGTCGGTTCGATGATCTTCGGATCGGGCACAGTCTCCACCGATACGTTTCGCTTGCCCTGCCAGGTCACTGCGCGCATGCTTTCAGGCCTTTCCGTGGTCGTTGTGGTCTTCGCGGCGTTCTACCCGCGCCCGTTCGTGCTTGCCGTCGTGGTCGACGGGAAAACCGTGGTACCGCTCTTCGTAGCGCTCGGCCTCCTCGGCCGTGGTCTCGGGCTGGATCGGATCCTGGTGGGCTCGTTCGCCGTCGCGACCTGCCCGCCGCCGCAGGAGAACTCGGCTGCCCATGAGGAGGCCGACCGCGAGGAGACCGGCGATGACGGCGCCGATGGCGAGCCAGACGGTCGCGTCCCGGTCGCCGGCACCGGCCGCGATCGCCATACCGCCGAGCACCAGCATCAGTCCGAGACAGAAGATTCCGAGAAGACCGATGGCGTTGAGTCCGCGCGACTTCCGGGCCGGTCGTCGGGCGATGGCTTCGCGCGAGGCGACCTCCCGTTCAGGTGTGAGATCTGGCATAGCTGTCCCTTCGCCAGGTGGTGGTGAACTCCGATGTGACTGTGTCCGTCGGGTACCGCAGGCGCCTCGCGCTGAAACGTCGCCGTTGCGGCCGTCGGCCGTTGTCCCAGATGAGGGCGGGTGGACGTCGCGTTCTGGGGTCGGCGGGTGCAGTCGATTCAGTTGACGCCTCTGCTAACGTCGGAAGACGTGTTTCGGGGAGCACGATCAGCATGTCGGCTGAACAACCACGGTTTGGACGAGACCATCGCGGGGCATTCATGAGCAGACCGATGAAGATCCACTCATATCGACGTGCGAAGAAGACTCACTTGATGACCGACTCCGACGCCACTTCCCAGCTATCGATCGAAGGCAGTCTGCCAACGGTGCTGCGGGTCCCGGCGGCCACTGATCGACTTGCGCTGGTGCGCGCGCTGGTCGAGACGGCTCTGTACATCGACGACTGGTCGCTCGACGACGTGATCGACGCGAAGGTCGCGGTGGACGAGATCTGCTCACAGATAATCTCCGCAGCAGCCGAGAGCTCCTCGATGGAGGTCACTCTGCACCTCGCTTCCAACGGCGTGGTCGGGGAGGTCCGGGGTCAGCTCGTGGATGGCGTCGAGCTGGACGAGTCGACGTTCGGATGGCGAGTCGTCCAGACCGTCACCGACACCCACGCGATCAGTTACGCGGAATCGTCGCCCGCCGAGGCGACTCGCGACGTGACCATCAGGTTCTCGAAGGTCCGGAAGTAAGTCCGGCCAATCATCTGCTCAACCGTTCGACCGTAGTCCGGCGCCAGTCGTCGACGGTCTCGTCGTAGGTGATGAGGTCCTGTCGCGCGAAGGCGTTCAACCATCCCTCCATGGGCCATCGGTCCCACCGCCGGTGGAACACTCGCGCATTGCGGAGGATGTCCTCGAGGTGCTCGACGGGCGGGTCCGACACCGCATGGTGCTGGTGGTACGCGTGGGCGGCGCCGACCCAGGCGATGCGAAAGCCGTTGCGTGCGGCGCACATCGCGAAGTCGGTGTCCTCTCCTCCGTAGCCTCGGTAACCGATGTGGAACCCGCCGATCCTGAGCCAGTCGATCGAGCGGACGGCGAAGGACAGCGACCAGAACAGTGTCATCTCGGAGGACAGTTGAGTCTGGCACGGCCCAGGCACCGGACGCGCGGGATGTGGGTCGGTGAAGTGGTGGAGCTCTCGTGCGTCGAACACCTCCTGGTCGCGTGGCAGGTAGGTCACGGGCCCGCAATAGAGGAGACGCAGTTCTGGTGTCGCAGCGCATGAGCGGAGATAACGCTGCACCAGGTCCGGCCCGGGGATGCAGTCGACGTCCAGAAACACCAGCAGGGTTGCCCCGGCGTGGATGGCGGCCTGCGCGCCGGTGTTGCGAGCATCGGCGAGCGGCAACGTGCCGGACTCCTCTTTCTCGACGTGGACGACCCGCGTCGGATGCGCCGCGGGAGCCGAATCGGCGACGACCCCATCGATGTCGGGGTCATCGATGGCGACGACGATGTGGACGTCGGGTCGCGCGGTCGAGTGCTCGAACGCCTCGAGTTGCCGGCGCAGATGCAGGTGGCGTCCCGACACGATGGTGATCACCGCGACGGTCTCCTCTGCACTTCCGGTCGTCATCTCGCCACCGCTTCGATGGCGCGGGCCGCCCGTTCGGCGGCGCCGGCGGTCTGCCACCGGGACCACGCCGGTTCGGAATCACCGACCGAATCCACGATCGATCGCCAACGGTCGATGTCGGGCCACGTCGAGGCGACCAGAGCGAGCTCGGAACGCGCGAGAGTGTTCGCGGTGGCGCGCTGCTCGGCGAACGGACGGTCCTCCGGCATGACGACAGCGGGACGTCCAGCCGCGGCGGCATCCGCCACACTCCCCTGCCCAGCGCCGATGACGGTGAGGCGGGCACTGCACAGGAACGGCCACGGGTCGTCGACCCAGGTTCGGAAGGCCGGGCCGAGGCCCACCACCTTGAGATCGGGGAATGCGTCGGCCAGGCCGATCGCCGGATGCGCTGCCCCGGCGTTGCCGCCGGCCCCGCCGAGAACGAGGATGTCGGCGGCGAAGGTCGGGTGGGCGACCTGTGGCCGGCCGTCGAAGCGGGAGATGCCGCCGGTGAAGACCGTCTTGGACAGGTGCTCGACGAGCCAGTCCGGCTGGTACAGGTCGCCGGGCCAGGGAGCGATGATGGCGTCGGCGGCGCGGTAGGCGAGTTGGTGGGGAAGATCGTCGCGCACGCCCGGCATCGCCATGACCACGACCGGTACGCCGAGCAGCCGGAGGAACAGAGTGACCTCCACCGACACGTCGACGACCATCGCGGCCGGCCGCCGCGTCGCGACGAAATCCGCCAGTTGGGCCATCCGGTTGCGCAACCCGGCGTCGTGCCGAGGCGCCCAATGCAGCAGACCGCCGGCGTCGATGTCGGAGGGAGCGGGATCGGCGTCGTCGCGGTCCAGGACGACGACCTCGTCGAAGGCCGGATCGGTCAGTTCGGCGCTCGTGAGTGCGACGATGTCGGTCTGTAAGCGCGCGGCGATGGCGGCGGCCCGCGAACAGTGTCCGCGACCCTGATGGTGGACGTAATAGCCGATCATGCCGAGAACGCCCCGGCAAGTCGGCGGGAGCCTCGGCGCTCTCGCTCGGCCACGAGTTCGGTGTAGATGTCGGTGTACCGGTCGATCATCGCGATGTCGGAACAATGCTGCTCGGCGCGCCGGCGCACCTCCCGTCGGTCGATCGTGAATGCCTTCTCGGCGGCCTCCGCGAGCGCGACGACATCATCGCCCGGGACCAGCATGCCGGCGGTGTCACCGACGATCTCCGGGATGCCGCCGCGAGCGAATCCCGCCACTGGTGTTCCGCAGGCGAGGGATTCGGCGACGACGAGTCCGTAGGGCTCGTCCCACACCGGTGTGACGAGCGCAGCGCCGCACGACCCGACCAGCCGGGCCAGTTCGTGCTGGTGTAGATGACCTTCGTAGCTGACCTGGTCGCCGAGGGCCGGCGCGACGTGATCACGGAAGTAGGTCTTGTCGCTGATCGGTCCGGCGAGCCGGAGCCGACGACCGGCGATTCGGGCGGCCTCGATCGCGAGGTGGGCGCCCTTCTCCGGCACGAGTCGGCCGAACCACACCAGGTCGTCACCGCCGGTGCCGATCGGCCAGTGATTCAGCCGAACACCGTTGTGTACCACCGGTATCGAACCGAGAACATGCGACCACGCGTGGGCGGTGTGCCGGCTCACCGCGACGCACCTGGTATCCGGTGCCAGCGCCAGTGCCGATTCGAGCCACGGCGTGGGCGGGGTGTGCAAGGTGGTGACCATCGGAGTGTCGACGGCTGGACCCATCGCGACCGGCAGGTAGTGCAGGCTGTGGTTGTGGATGACGTCGAAGTCATCCGGGTTCCGGGTGAACGAGAGCATCAGCGACAGATAGGCGTGATGATCGTGCAGCACCTCGATCGGCGGCATCGACACATCCGACCGAGCCGCCGCCGACGGCTCGAACAGGTCGCCACGTAATCGGTCCGACTCGACCGGCAGGTCGCTGCCGGCTCCCGCGAACAGCGTGACCTCGTGACCGGCAAGGGTCAGCGCCCGCGTCAGATGCCAGACGTGGGCTTCGAGGCCGCCGGCGAAGGGCTGTGCGATCGGGTACCGGCTGGACGCGACAACGGCGATTCGGAGCGACTCACTCATGCAGCACCCGGGTGTAGAGGCCCGCGTGGGCTTCGGCGAGTGACAGCCGCTGTGCGCGACGATCGCGCCACATCGCCGGTGCCGGACGAGCGGAATATGCCTGCGCCAGTGCGGCAACCAGCGACTCCGGATCGAAATGGTCCTCGGTGAAGTCGTAGGTGAAGCACTCCTGCTGTTCGTGGTAGAAGCCGCAGCTGGGCGCGATCACCGCGGTGCCCAGGTCGTGGCAGGCCTCCAGCCACCCCGAGTGGGTACCGAACCGGTAGGGCAGGACCGAGACCGAGAGTTTGCCGAGGTAGTCCCACAGCTGATCGTCCGTGTAGTACTCGTGCACCCGCACGCGGGCATACGGGTGGCGCGACAGCGCGAGTGCGGCGGTGCCGAAGTCCGGGTTGTACCAGTGGTTCCCGGGGACGAAGACCTCGTCGTGGAGGTTGATCTGAATCGTCATGTCCGGATAGTCGGAGGCGGCGTCCAGCAGGGTCATGATGACGGGGAGCGGGTCCATGTTGGCGCGCACACTCTTGGCGTGCACGCCGACGATGAACTCGTCGGTCGGTGCCTCGCGGGGGGCGAACCGGGCGGGCGGCACCACATGGGGGTGCGGGAGTACCGCCGCGGACCGACCCCAACGCTGCGAGATCTGTTGGGCCGCACCCGGGGTCAGCGTGATGACCTCGTCCGCGGCCGGGACGAGGAGGTCGAGGACCTCCTCGTGGGCGCCGGGCTCCGGGTGGTGAGGGTTGCGGAGGTCGTGCAGCGTGTAGACGAGCGGCTTGTCGTGACGGTCGAGTTCACCGAGGACGTCGGCCATCACCGACGGTTCGACGGCGTCGAAGCCGAAGTGGATGTGGAACACGTCGAACTCGTTGTGGTGCTCGGCAATCCACCGCGGGTCGAGCATCAACGGCGGCCACCATCCGCCGGGCACCTTGGCGCCGTCAGCAGGCACCGGGTCGGGCAGCCGGGTCACCGACACGGCACCGGTGTCCAGGAGGCTGACCGACCCGTTCACCGGCGAGAGATGCCGGACGTAGACATGCGACTGCGGGACGGAAGCGACGCGGATGTGCGCGGTGCTCGACCGCGTCGTCCGTGAGCTGTGCACCTTCTCGAGGGTTGCCGCACCGCCGAGCTGCCCGATAACACGTCCGTCCACTGTTCCATCCGTTCACTTCGAGACATGAACGGCTGTTGGCTCAACCGGGTCCGCAGGATTGCGGCGTCTTCACCGCAGAATTGCCGAGAGCGGCAGTTGGCTTGCGGATACCCCGGTACGACGATTGTGAAACCCGACGACGATGCGTGTCGGGAAGGTCTCAGTTCTCGTTCTGGTGAGCGTTCAGGAGGAGGTGGTCGAAGGACTGTCGCACCGGGTCGGGAAGCACGACGTACCTGTGGACGCCCGAGACGATGTTCTTGGCCAGCTCGTTGACCTTGACGTTGGCGGTCTGCGAACGCCAGCGCATCACCTCGAACGCGCGCTCGGGACTGACCCCATACGCCATCGAGATCATGCCCTTGGCCTGTTCGATCACGCCCTGGTTCTCGCGGAAGCGGGCGACGTGCTCGTCGACCTGGAACTTGACGGTTTGCTCGTCGTACCCGGTCAGATCGAGGTAGAAGCCCTCGGCTCCGATGGGTACGCCGTGCTCGTCGATGATCTGCTGCGAGACCACCGCGACGTGATGGACCGTGCCGGAGGTATCGATGATGCGATGACGGCTGGAGAACGGCGTGCGTCGGCTCAGCATCGTCGCGACCATCTCGTCGAAGGCGTGGCGGTCGTCGGGATGCTTGTGACCGGCCAGCAGCTCGGTGGTCGGGGTGACCTCACCTGGCTGGTAACCGTGCATCTCGGCCACCTCGTCGGACCACCACCACTCCTCGGTGTCGAAGAGGAACCGGAAGCTGCCGACGTGACGAATCCGAGAATCATCGGCAGGAATGTTGTTGGTCTTTGGCACGGTCACCCCTAGAGCTAAGAAGGCACGCAAAAACGACAGCGCCGGCGGTCTCGGGCGAGATATGAGCTTACCCGGGTTTCATCAGCGGCAAGAATTGGCCCGACCCGTGTCGCGGACCGATCGGAGACATGGACGAACAAGCAGGTCAACGCTCTTGTTTTGGTCGTTCGGTGCTCGGGTAGGCACGGTGCCGTGGCGAACGTACCTGTCGCCGACGAGATCGTTTCCCGAGAAGATTGAGGAGGTCGTGGTGAGCACCGACAGTGAGAGCACCGACGCGACTGCGGCGACGGAGGGAGTCAACCCCGATCTGACCTCGACGGTGGGTGCCGAGGACCTCGACGAGGACCATCTCGCCCGCGATCCGCTCGAGGACGGGATGGACCCGCCGGAGGACTAGTCGGCCAGTGACCGTACCGGGACGACGGCCCGCGAGCAGCGTGAGGGAGAGACGCTCGACGAGAAACTCGATCAGGAGATCCCCGACGAGAATCCCTGAACGCGGTAGCAGGTTTTCGATTGCGGCACAGCGGGCAACCGACGACGATGACCGATCAGGGCAACTCCCCACACGAAGCGAAAACGATTCCCTACCCGGGCGAGACCGGGGACATGCCGGACCGTCCGCGCGACGAGATGCGCGAGTACCGCGGCCGCGACCTGCTGGCCGGCAAGAAGGCGCTGATCACCGGCGGCGACTCGGGTATCGGCCGGGCCACCGCGATCGCCTTCGCCAAGGAAGGGGCCGACGTCGCGATCGCGTACCTCGACGAGGACGAGGACGCGCGCCACACCGTCGCGCTGATCGAGGCCGAGGGTCGCAAGGCGCGCGCCTACCGCGGCGACCTGGGTGACCCGGCCCACTGCGCCGACGTCGTCGAACGCACCGTCGCCGAGCTCGGCGGGCTGAACATCCTGGTGAACAACGTCGCCTACCAGGAGGTCGTCGACGACTTCCTCGAGGTGGACCCCGAACAGTGGTACCGGACGTTCGACGTGAACATCCACAGTTTCTTCCACACCACCCGCGCCGCCGTGCCCCACCTCACCGGTGGTGGCGCGATCATCAACACCTCGTCGATCAACGGATTGCGCGGCAACGACAGTCTCATCGACTACTCGGCGACCAAGGGCGCGGTCCTGGCGTTGACCTATTCGCTCGCACAGTCGTTGCTGGAGAGGAAGATCCGCGTCAACTGCGTCGCGCCCGGACCGGTGTGGACCCCGCTGATCCCGGCGACGATGCCGGCCGAGGCCGTGAAGGACTTCGGGACGCAGGCGCCGATGGGCCGAGCCGCCCAACCCGATGAGATCGCGCCGTCCTATGTGTTCTTCGCGGCCGAGCAGCTGTCGTCCTACTACACCGGCGAGGTGCTCGCCCCGATCGGTGGTGAGACGTTGCCGGGCTGACCGGTGCTCGCCCGCCGGTAGCGCAGTGACCGCGTGCTGCCAGGAACGTCAGGATGACGAACTGAGACGCAACGGTCGAACCATCTCACATCGGTCACCGCTGGCCGATACGCTGTGGCGCATGCATTGCGTTGTCGTGGGTGGGGGACTCGCCGGTCTGGCGTCGGCGGTGTGGCTCGCGGAGGCCGGGCAGCGGGTCACGCTCCTGGAGCGGCGCGGTTCGCTCGGTGGCCGCACCATCTCGATGCCGCTGGCCGCGGTGGACGACGTCCCCGACAACGGGCAACACGTCTTCGCCAGCGGATACGAACACCTCATGCGGTACCTCGAGAGCGTCGGGACCCGCGAACACGTCGAGTTCCCGGGACACATGACGTTCCGGATGCCCGGCGGCGCCACCCGCAAGTCGGCGTTCGGCGGCGTGACCGGACTGCGTGCCGCGATCGGCGACCTCCCCGGGGTGACCGGTGTGGACCGCGTGCGGACCGCGATCGCCCAGGCACGGCTGATCCGGCACGCGTTCCGCCAGCCCGAGTGGCTCGACGAGGTGACCGCCGACGAGTGGTTCCGCCGCATCGGCATGCCACAGTCGGCACGCGACGCACTGTGGGATGGCATCGTCATCGGCCTGACCGGCGACAAGACCGAGATCTCGTCGGCGAAGGTGCCCGCCGATCTGCTCGTCACAGGTGCGCGGCGCGCTCTCGCGACCCGCACCCCGGTCTCCATCGGATTCCCGACCGTCGACCTCGACACCCTGTTCATCGCGGGCGCGGAGAAACGCTTCGCCGACGCCGGCGTCGACGTCCGGCATCGCGCCGTGGTCTCGACGATCGACGTTGCTGACGGCACCGTCACCGGGGTGACACTCGCCGACGGGGAGAAGGTCGCGGCGGATGCGGTCATCTGCGCGGTACCCGTGTGGAGCGTCAAGGGGCTGCTCGACCAGGTCCCGGGACACGAACGGATCTACGAGGCCGTCGACAACCTCACGCCCGTCCCGATCGTGAGCGTCAACCTCTACCTCGACCGGTCGATCGGGATGACCGACTGGGGTGAGATCCTCCACGGCGGTGAGGGAGTGCTGGAACAGGTCTGGGACCGTCAGCGCATGCACGGACGGGAACCGAAGGACAACTGGTTCTACTCGACGACGGTGTCGGCGTCGTATGACCTGATCGGCAAGACCAACGCCGAGATCACCGACATCCAGATGGACATGCTGCGCAGGTACTACCCGCAGGCCGCGGACGCGCAGGTCATCCACAGTCACGTGGTCCGGATGCCGAAATCGACGTTCGCCCAGCGTCCCGGTACCGCGGGAATCCGGCCGGACCAGCGCACCACCGTCGACGGTCTGGCCCTCGCCGGCGACTGGACCAGGACAGACTGGACCACCACGATGGAGGGCGCCTGCCAGAGCGCGGCGCGGGCCGTCGACGTGATCCTGGAGTACGCCGATTCCCGACGCTGAGTAAGTTCGTTCCATGCCGACGACTTCGTCTGACTTCTACCTCGGCGGACCCGAGGTCATGCTGCGGATCAGGGGACTCTCGATGTCCGCCGAACGCGGTGAGGCCCGCATCGAGACCGGGCCGTGGCTCGCCGATCCCGCCGCCGGCGTCACCCGGGCGGCGCTGGCCGTCGTCTGTGACGACGTGACGGGATATGTCGTGGACGCGGGTAGCCCCGAGGGACGCTGGCCGGTGTCCCTCGGGATCCGGATGGACTTCGTCGCCGACCCGCCGCTCGACGGGACGGTCCTCGACGTCACCGGCGAACTCGTCGCCCGCGACGAGCGGGGCGCGATGACCACCGGAAGGATCTCGGATCCCTCCGGTCGCACGATCGCGACGATCGTCCAGCGGTCCCACCTCATCGACGCCCCGACCTCACCGGGTGCACATGCGACTGCCGACGTGCTCGACGCGCCGGCCAGCCCGGTTCGCGACCAGCTCGGCCTGGTCCCCACCGCGCCCGGCGTTCTGACCATGCCCCCGACCTTCCTCTCGGCCAACGGGATGGGCAGCGTGCACGGCGGAATCCTGATCTGCGCCTCCGAACTCGCGGCGATGTCGTCGGTCGAGGCGGACGGGCAGTTGCGCACCACCAGCATCGACATCAGCTATGTCCGCCCGTGCAACGCCGCCGACACCACGACCTTCACGTCGGAGACCCTGCACCGTGGCCGAAGCCTGTCCGTGGTGCGCGTCATATCGGCGAATTCGTCGGGCAAACCGTCGTCGATCGCAACCGTGGTCCTGCAACACATCTGAGATCGCGACGATGCACGGCCTTCGCAACCGGCATACCAGCATGGTTGCGGGGGGCCGCATTTCCCTGGCAGGCTGCACACATACGGCCCTGTCAGGTGCGTGCAGATCATCGCGTGCCTCGTGCGGCCGTATCTTTCGCGGTCCGTTCCCGTGAGACGGATTCGCGCACAACACAATCACCTTGCCTGCCGCCGGAATGCCCTGTCCCGAGCGGCCTGCCGGATGAGGGAAAGGATCGAATCGATCGTGGTAACTCAAACAGCAAGCCAGAACATCGATATCCGCAATGCCCGAACCGAGAGCCTGACCCGAGGCGTCGACGTGTACCGGACCCGTCTCGCCCACCGCAGCCAGATCGAACCGCGACCCCACAACACCGTGTGGGGCAGCATGGGGAACCCGGGGCCGCTGTCGGCGCCCGAGCTGCGCCACTATGCCGACCGCGGGTACCACACCGAGAACAAGGTCCTGTCGGCCGCCGACATCGACGCGTGTCTCCGTGAGGTGTCCGACATCACCGACCGACTCGGGGAGGACGACCGGGTCATCCGTGAGTCCTCGAACGGCGACGTGCGTTCGCTGTTCGCGGTGCACCGCCTCAGCGACATCATCGCCGAGATCTGCGACCGCGACTCGATCCGCGGTGTCGCCGAACAGATCCTGGACGACGAGGTCACAATCCACCAGAGCCGGATCAACCTGAAGCCGGGCTTCGCCGGTGGACCGTTCTACTGGCACTCCGACTTCGAGACCTGGCACGCCGAGGACGGGATGCCCGCACCGCGAGCACTCAGCGTGTCGCTGGCACTCACCCCGAACCTGTCCACCAACGGGCCGCTGATGATCATCCCCGGCTCGCACCGTCGGTTCGTCAGCTGCGTCGGCGCGACACCCGATGGCTACCACCGGGAATCGCTGACCTCGTACCGTCCGCCCTTCGGCACGCCGGACGAGGAGGATGTCGCGACCCTCGCCGACGAACTCGGGATCGACACGATCACCGGCCCCGCGGGTTCGGCGCTCTACTTCGACTCCAACTGCCTGCACGCTTCGGCCGGCAACATCACCCCGTACCCGCGGAGCAACCTCTTCGTCGTGTTCAACGCGAAGTCGAATGCCCTACAGGAACCGTTCGACGGTACGGCACCTCGTCCGGATCACCTGGCGCACAGGTGACCTGAACAGAGTGCGGGATCAGTGCCGGAAGGCGGCACTGATCCCGCACTCTGTTGGGGAGTCAGAAGCCTGTCGAGGATCCCAACTCCGGGGCGGGGCCGGTGAAGTAGTGCTCACCGTCGAACCGGGCCGGGAGACCGCCCGCGAGGTATCTGCCGATACCCGGCTGGTCCAGTTCCGTGAACAGCGGATTCTTCTGTAGAACGCCGGATTCCACCACCTCGTCGAAGGTGCGGTAGCGCTCCGACAGCACCGAACTCTTCGCCAGGGCGGCCTCCACCTCGGCGGTGGAGTGGCGGGCGAACCACGCGGCGAACAGCGGGGTGAGGATTCCGCGGTGGGTGTAGCGGTCTGCTTCCGCGGTGAAGTCCGCACCGAGCGCCTTCTCGACCGCTGCCACCGCATCCCCGGTCTCGGTCATCGCGACCAGGTCCCGGAAGTGGCGCGGGGTGAGGGCGACGAGCATGAAGCGGCCACCGTCGGAGGCGACGAAATCCGTTCCGTACGTGCCGTAGACGTCGTTGCCGGTCGCGGGCCGGCTACCGCCGCCGAGTTGCGGCTCGGTGAGGTAACCGAGCGTTCCCGCGATCGCCAGGGCGGTGTCCTCCAGCGGCAACGTGATCTGAGCGCCGGCACCGGTCTGGTCGCGGCGTCGTACCGCCGCGGTGATCGCGAGGGCGGCGTACAGACCACAGGCCACGTCCCACGCGGGCAGGGCGTGGTTGACCACACCGGCGTAGTCGGTTGGGCCGGTGATCGCCGGGAAACCCAGTGCCGCATTGACGGTGTAGTCGACACCGGGTGTCCCGTCCGTGCGTCCGAGCAGTTCTAGGGTGATGACGTCGGAGCGCTTCGCGGACAGGGTCTCGTGACTCATCCATGCACGACCGCCGGCGTTGGTGACGAGGATGCCGCCACCGGGCCCGCTCTCGGTGACGAGATCCTGGATCAGCTTCTGGCCCTCGGGTTCCCGGAAGTTCGCGGTCACCGACTTCTTGCCGCGGTTGAGGCCGGTCCAGTAGATGGAGTTGCCGTCGGCGGTGACCGGCCACCGGTTGGTGTCGGCGGCGCCGCCGAGGGGGTCGACGCGGATCACCTCGGCGCCGAGCTGGGACAGCGTCAGACCGCACAACGGTGACGCGACGAAGCTCGACACCTCCACGATGCGCAGGCCCTCCAGCGGGCGGGGTGTGGTGCTCATGCGAAAGATCCTCCGAGAAAGGGTGTTCGGGTCAGGCCATCAGGACGTGGTAGCGCCAGTCGAGGACGTCGCGGTCCTCCCCTGCTTGGTCGTCACGGTCGCCGTGGGCGACGACCTTCGATCGGAGGCGCAGGATTCCACCCCCGCCGTCGAGCGGGGTGGCGTCCTCGACGTGGATCTCCGAGCTGAGCGTGTCGCCCTCGCGGACGGGCCCGGTGTGGTCGCACGAGTCCCACGCCACCACGGTGACGAGGTTCGGCAGGGCCCGATTTGCTTGCGACAGAGCGAGTCCAATGGTGTGTCCGCCGTAGACGAGCCGTCCGCCGGCCGCCTTGCCGGCCACTCGCTCGTCGTGGTGGGTGGCGGCGATGTTCAGCGACAGACGCGCGAGTTCCGGTGCGCTGGAGACCACGTCGGCGCTCGAGCGGTAGACGCGTCCGGCCAGCTCGGGGGAGAAATGTTGCCCGCGGACCGATGACCGGTAGGTGGTCAGGTCCCAGTCGGGCAGTGCCGGTTCGGCATCCGCGCCGGGGCCGATGGCGCTCAGGTCGTCGGCGTGCACGGTGCGTCCCGGGTCGGGGGCCGGGGACAGCGGCAGCATCGCGCAGCGGTAGAAGTCGAGAACCGTGGCGCCGTTCTGGTCGGTGGTGACCATGTGCAGGGCGGCCAGACCGGTCGGGGCGCGACCGGGCTTGGACTTGTTCTCCCGCAGCCCGACCACCTCGGTCACGGTGGTGAGGGTGTCGCCGATCTTCGGATAGCTGAGGAAACGCAGCCCACGGTAGAAGAGGTTGGCCTTCACGTGGTGGGTGGCCAGTGTCGACTGTCCGATCGCGACGTCGGTCACCAGGCCGGGATGAGCGAGCGTGCCCTCGCCCAGCACGCGGCCCGCCAGATGTGCATCCAGGGACAGGCGTAGCCGGTCACCCAGGATCGTCTGATGCGACGCGGCGAGCCCGGAGGTCAGCGTCAGCGACGGTGCGTCGTCGAACACCTGCCCGTGGGTCAGTTCGTCGAAGTACGGCCCGCCGACCGCGATCGGCTCACTCATCGACCGCTCCCTTCGCGAGGACTCGGCGCGCGGAGACGGCGAGGGCCTCGTCGAGCATCCGGCCGTCGAGCTCGGCGGCACCGGCGCCTGCGGCGGCTGCTTTCTCCAGTGCCTCGAGTACGCGTCGCGCGTCCTCGATGGCATCCGCGTCCGGAGTGAATATCTGGATCGCACTTGCCAATTGGGCCGGGTGGATCACCCAGGTGCCGTCGAAGCCGAGGTCGCGGACCCAGCGCTTGGCGTCACGGAACGCGTCGTCGTCGGCGATGGTGAGGTGGGGGCCGTCGATCACGTCCACCCCGGCGGCGCGTGCGGCGAGCAGGACCGAGTCCTGTACGACGTGCCAGGTCCGCATCGGCAGTCCTGACGCCCGGCCGAGCGACGCGCCGAGATCGGCATAACCGATCAGAACGGCGTCGAGACGGTCGGTGGCCGCGCAGATCGTTCCGGCGTCGCGAATCCCACGAGGGGTCTCGAGCAGTGCCTGGAGACGAACGGCGGAATCGCCGAGCTGCTTGTCGGCCTCCTGGAGATCACCGGGGGTGTCGGCCTTGGGGAGCACCACCGACGTCAGGTTCGGCATCTGGGCGCAGGCGGCCAGATCGTCCGATGCCCACGGGGTGTCGATGGCGTTGATGCGCAGGGAGACAGCGCGATCAGCCCCGAACTCGGCGACGAGTTCGGCGGCGGCGGTGCGCGCCGAGTCCTTGTTGGCCGGGGTGACCGCGTCCTCGAGGTCGAGGACCACCTCGTCGGCGATGGAGGCCAGCGCCTTGCGTGCCTTGCGGTCGTCGGAGGCCGGCGCCACCAGGACGCCTCGTCTTCTCTGCACCATTGCTCCCAGTGATCGTGTCAACCCGGATGTCGGGTTCAAATGTGCGGCCAAAGTCGTGCCTTCACGGTTCTATCAGACCTCGATGTCCGATGGGAAGGTTGACATAGGTACGGCCTATCGACAAAATGGCCGTACAAATCAGCCCTCCTCGAAGAACACAGGTGAGCCCCTTCATGAGCACGCTGTCAGCGGAAGAATCCTTTCTCGTCGAGACCGTCCGGTCGTTCATCGACCGCGAGGTCAAGCCGACCGTGCAGGAGGTCGAGCACGCCAACGAATATCCCGAGAAGTGGATCGAGCAGATGAAGCAGATCGGCATATACGGTCTGGCCGTGCCCGAGGAGTACGGCGGCTCGCCGGTCTCGATGCCCTGCTACGCGCAGGTCACCCAGGAACTCGCACGCGGCTGGATGAGCCTGGCCGGCGCGATGGGCGGTCACACCGTCGTCGCCAAGCTGCTGACCCTGTTCGGCACCGAGGAGCAGAAGCAGAACTACCTGCCGCGGATGGCCACCGGCGAGATGCGCGCAACCATGGCGCTGACCGAGCCGGGCGGTGGTTCCGACCTGCAGGCGATGTCGACCGTGGCCAAGGAAGACGGCGACGAGCTGGTCATCAGCGGGGCGAAGACCTGGATCAGCAATGCCCGACGCTCCGGGCTGATCGCCCTGCTGTGCAAGACCGACCCGGCCGCACAGCCGCGGCACAGGGGCATCTCGATCGTCCTCGTCGAACACGGTCCCGGACTGACCGTCTCGCGCGACCTGCCCAAGCTCGGTTACAAGGGAGTCGAGAGCTGCGAGCTCTCCTTCGACGGGTACCGCGCACCGAAGTCGGCGATCCTCGGCGCCGTACCCGGCAAGGGCTTCGGCCAGATGATGAAGGGGCTGGAAACCGGCCGCATCCAGGTTGCCTGTCGCGCACTGGGTGTCGCGACCGCAGCACTCGAGGACTCGCTGGCCTATGCGCAGCAGCGCGAGTCCTTCGGGCAGCCCATCTGGAAGCACCAGTCGATCGGCAACTACCTGGCCGACATGGCGACCAAGCTGACCGCGGCCCGGCAGCTCACCTGGCACGCCGCCGAGCAGTACGACCGGGGCGAGCGGTGCGACATGGAAGCCGGCATGGCCAAGCTCTACGCCTCCGAGGTCGCGATGGAGATCGCCCTCAATGCCGTCCGCATCCACGGCGGCTACGGTTACTCCACCGAGTTCGACGTCGAACGGTACTTCCGCGACGCACCGCTGATGATCGTCGGTGAGGGCACCAACGAGATCCAGCGCAACGTGATCGCCGCGCAGCTCGTGGCACGGGGCGGTATCTGACGGCGTCGACTCGTCAGGAGCAGCCGTACTCGAACAGGGGAGTGGGATGAGCGAGGTCGGGCAGTCCGAGCCGGCGTACAAGGTGCTGGCCGCCGAACTGCGATCGCACATCGCCCAAGGCCGCTACAAGGGGGGTGTACGGCTCCCCACCGAGTCCGAACTGTCACAGGAGTACGGCCTGAGCAGGCAGACGGTACGCCGCGCCTTTCTCGAGCTGGTCACCGAGGGCTCGGTGTATCGCGTACCCGGCCGTGGGACCTTCGCGACCGAGAACGCCGGTCAGTACCTGCGGCAACTGGGCTCGATCGACGACCTGATGAACCTCTCGACCGACACCGAGATGCAGGTCCTCGAATCACCCTCGCGCCGAGTCGATCTCGAGGCTGCCGGACGCCTGCGGCTCGACACCGACGTCGTCTACCGGATCGTGTTCCAGCGATTCCACGACGGGGTGCCGTTCGTGGTCACGACCGTGTCATGGCCGGAGTCGGTGGCTCGGCTCGTGATCGGTGCGCCCGAGGTGAAGACAGGTGCGACGAGCGAGCACACGATGATCGGTCTGCTCGAACCGCACCTGCAGTATCCGATCGAGGAATGCGCGCAATCGATCACGGCCACCACCGCCGATGCCGAGACCGCAAGGCGGCTCGGCTGTCCGGTGGGTCACGCCGTGTTGCGCGTCGACCGGCTCTACACCGATTCACGCGGGCGGGCCGTCGAACTCGCGATCAGCTACTTCCTGCCCGAGCACTACACGTACCGCGTGACGCTGCGACGTAGCGGCCTGTGAAGCAGACGCGAAGCGGCCCGGTGATCACGAGGACCACCGGGCCGCTTGGCATCTCGGGGAGGGTCAGTGACGGGCGCGTACCGGTTGCTCCTCGACGATGCCCGATGTTCTTCCCTTGGAGGGGATGAGCAGGGTGATCGCCACGCCGACGAAGGCGGCGGCGGCCGCGATCAGGAAGCACCAGGTGAACGTCGACTCGTCGGGGACCTCGGTGCCGCCCAGCGAGATGGTCGCGCTGGCCAGGATGAGGGCCATGACGGCGGAGGCGACGGTGGTGCCCAGCGAGCGCATCAGGCCGTTCAGTCCGACCGCGGCGCCGGCTTCGGTGGCCGGCACCGAACCCATGATCAGGGTCGGCATGGCGGCGTATCCGACGCCCACGCCGATGGCACAGATGATCGAGGCCAGCATCAGCTTCCACGCCGCGTCCATGAGGAAGAAGGCGAAGAGGTAGCCGCAGCCGAGGATGCCGGCGCCGATGGCGAGGGTGTACTTCGCGCCGATCTTGTTGATCAGCAGGCCCGACAGCGGTGCGAAGAACATCATCATCAGACCGCCGGGCGCCATCCACAGACCCGCAGCCAAAATCGACTGGCCCAGGCCGTAACCGGTCGCCTCGGGCAGCCGCAGCAGCATCGGCAGGATGATCGACTGCGCCATCATGCCGAAACCGATGGCGGCCGCGGCGATGTTCGTCAGCAGCACGGCCGGCCGGGCCGTCGTCCGAAGATCGACCAGGGGCTCCTTCTGGCGGAGCTCGAAGATTCCCCAGACGACGAGGACGGCGATGCCGCCGAGGCCCAGGCCGAGGGTCTTGCCCGAGGTCCAGCCCCAGTCATTGGCCTTCGACACCGCGATCAGGAAGGCCGAGAGGCCGATGGCCAAACCGACGGCACCGGGGATGTCGAGGCGGCCGCCGGCGGAGTTGTTGACCCGCGGGACGAGGAGCAGGACCGCGGCGATGATGAGCACACCGAGGCCGGTCGCGACGTAGAACAGGGCATGCCAGTCCCACGTCTCGACGATCCACGCCGACAGAGGCAGACCGATCGCACCGCCGACGCCGAGCGTCGCACTCATCGCGGCGACGGCCATCGACGTGATGTGAGGCGGGGTGATCTCGCGGATCAAGCTCATGCCCACCGGAATGAAACCCATCGCGAGGCCCTGCACGCCACGACCGATGATCAGCGGAACGAGGGAATCGCCCACTGCGCACAGCAGCGATCCGAGGGTCAGCAGGACGGCGCTGGCGAGTAGGACGCGCTGCTTGCCGAACATGTCGCCGAGGCGACCGGCGATGGGCATGGCGACCGCCGCGGCGAGCAGGGTGGCGGTGATGATCCACGACGCATTGCCGATCGAGGTTCCGAGCAGACGCGGAAGATCCGGCTGGATCGGGATGATCAAGGTCTGCATCAGTGACGCGACGAGTCCGCCGAAGCAGAGCGCCACGACGCTGCCGACGGCGCCGGCGGGGGCCTGTTCGGTTCCCTCCTGGGGTAACTGGCCTTGTGTTTCGCTCATATGCGAGACCTCCTTCGAGGTATGCAGCATACATATGTAACGTACATAGGCAAACCGGACAGTAGATTTGTCCTGGTCGATGCGATGGAGGAGCAATGTCCGAGGACCACGAGCCGTGGCAATCGCCGGTACACCGAGACCTGGTGGCCGAGTTGCTGCGTATGTCCCGGCGCAAGGGGCTGCTCCCGCCGTCGGTCGGGCTGGAGAAGTCCGCCTTCGCCATCCTGTGGGTTCTGTCCGACGGTCGGCCGCGCACGCTTCGCCAGCTGACCGAAGAACTCGAACTCGAGCAGTCGACCGTCAACCGGCAGGTCAATGCCGCGATCAAACACGGTTACCTCGAGCGTTTCGAGGTCGAGGACTCGCTCTCCAAGCTGATCCGTCCCACCGATGCGGGACGCGAGGCCTTCCGCCGGGACGGATTGCTTCGTGCCGAGCGACTCGAGCAGGTCTTCGCCGATCTCGCACCGGGCAGCCCGGAGGCGTTGCTCCACGAGTTGCGGGCGTTCAACGACGCCTATGAACGGACGCAGGACCGGCACGGCGCCGGCCAGCGTGACAGCAAGAGCGATCAGAGATTCAAGAGAGGGATGGTATGACCACTGGAGGCGGCACGTACGCGGTGACCGGGTCGGCGTCGGGGATGGGCGCGGCTGTGGCCGAATCCCTACGCGCGGAAGGGCACACGGTGATCGGCGTCGATCTGCGCGATGCCGACGTCGTCGCCGACCTGTCGACCGCGCACGGTCGGCAGAAGGCCGCCGAGGAGGTCCTCGCCAAGGCCGGCGGCACGCTCGACGGGGCGGTCCTCGCCGCCGGGATGGGGCCGAGCAAGGGGCGTGAGCGGATGATCACCGAGGTCAACGTCCTCGGCGTCACCGATCTGCTGACTGCCTGGCGCCCGGCCCTCGCTGCTGCGGACAAGGCGAAAGTGGTTGTCTTCGGCTCCAATTCGACGACCGTGACACCGCTGGTGCCGCGCGGTGCCATCCGGCGGCTCATCAACGGCGACACCGCCGGGGCGACCCGGCAGATCCTGCGACGCCGCGGCGTCACCGCGCCGGTCGCGTACGCGGCATCGAAGATCGCGGTCACCCAGTGGTCACGCTGGCAGGGCACCAAGCCGGAGTGGGCCGGGGAGGGCATCCGGATCAACGTGATCGCGCCCGGCCCGGTGATGACGCCCCTGCTGCGATCCCAGCTCGACAGCCCGCAGGCCAAGAGCGTGAAGTCCTTTCCGGTTCCGGTGCGCGAGTATGGAACCCCGGAGCAGCTCGCCGCGTGGGTGATGATCATGCTGTCGCCGGCCGCCGACTTCATGGCCGGCGCCGTCATCACCGTCGACGGCGGGACCGAGGCTCTGATGCGCACGCGGGACTGGCCGAAGCCGCTGCCGGTACGCGGGATTCCGAAGCTGGTGTGGAAGATGTACCGCGCACCCAAGGACGGGCAGGTCGCACGGTACTAGACCCGCAGTTGTCCGGGGAGCATCACGTGGTGTCGAGGTGGTGCCGGTCGTCGAGGCGGATCGTGACGGCCGCGACCACGACACCGATCATCACGCCCAGGAGGGTGTCGAACACCCGGGTCGCGCCGATGTCGGCACCCACCGGGTTGCCGATGCTGGTGACCAGCAACGCCATTGCCGTGATGGGAACCGAGGCGAGGGCGTAATTGCGGGTCACGACCATCTCGGCGGCACCCTGGCATACGACGATCACCACGACGAGCGGCCAGTATCCGAGTCCGGCGGCGATGATGATCGCCGCGAGTACCGCGCCACCGACATTGCCGACGAGGCGCTGGATGGCTCGCTGAACCGTGTGTCGATAGTTGACTCCCTGCAGCGCGGCGAGCGCACCGATCGACGCCCAAAGCGGGTGGGTGAGACCGGCCGCGGTGGCGAGCCCACCGGCCAGCAGGGACGCGGTGGTCACCCGGGCGACGTTCACTCCGATCTCCCGGTCGGACAATCCCCGGAGTGATTCGCGCAGAGTGTTCTTCGGCGCGGTTCCGGGCATGGTCACGTCGGTGCGCTCGCGCGGGGGAGTGAGGTTCGGCCGCACCTTGCGCAGTTCCGCTTCGAGGTGGGAGAAGTCCTCGCGCCGAGCGGTCAGGGAGTCGTGAGAACCGCTGTCGAGCACCGACTCCGCGGCGTCGAGGAATGAGATCAATTCGGCGACATGGGCGTCGACGCGTCGTGCCGGGGTCCGGGCGATCACCTCGCGTGCCTGCCCGATCGACGCTCGAGCCGCGGCCACCGAGCCCGGACCGTAGTGCTCGATCCCCGACACGGCGGCGAGTGCCCGGGCGACGGCCACCCGCGACGGGCCGTGCGGATGGGACAGTGCGGGCGCCATGGCCACGACCCAGCCCACGAGCCCGCCGAATGCCGCCGCGAACGTGGCCGTCACGGCGTCGGCTGCGGTGTGGGCAAATCCGGCGGCGCCGGCGGCGGCGAAGATCATGATGGCCGGGCCCGGTCCGGTGATGCGGAACGCCGCGCACAACCAGAAGGCGAGTCCGGCGCCCCCGGAGACGAGCAGGATCTGCGCCCAGATCGACACGCCCAGCACGCCCAGGAGGGCACCCAGGGTGGTGTAGGCGACTATCAGCGACGCCACCCCGGCGAGCCTGCCCGCCATGCGCGGATACGGCTCGTAACGGAGATAGGCCGACGACAGGGTCCCCAGAGCGGCGAAGCCCGCGACCTCGGTATGGCCGACGAGTCCTCCGACGACGAGCGCGATGGCACCGGCGAGGCCGACGCGGAAGCCGATCGCGAACGTCGGGTCCGCCCGCCGGAACTCGAGCGTCGCGCGCCACGCCGACGGCGACACCGAATGGGCGAGCGCCCTCCTCGAGTGCTGCAGGCGACTGCGGCGGGTGGTGCCGCTGAAGGTGGACGGCATTCGACCACCATAATAGTTCTCAAGTAAAATATCTATAAAACAGTTGGAAATGATCGAGTACGATGTGTCACGTGCCAACTCCTTCCGCTGCATCCGGACCCGGTGACCAAGTCCTCCCGGACGCCGTCGACCGGGCCCGCACGGAGTGGGAGGCCCGGTATCCCGAGGTCGACGGCAGGCCCATCGACGTCATCGGTCGCATCACGCGGATCAGTGCCCTCGCGCTGGCGCGTTTCGAGCGCGAACTCGACCCGCGTGGGGTCACCCGCGTCGAATACGACGTCCTGAGTGCGATCGCGCGCGCCGATCACCCGTTGCGCGCCAGCGAGGTCACCTCGGTCACCGGGATCTCCGGGGCGTCGACGACGAAGAACGTGGAGCGCCTGGTCAAGATGGGTTTGGTCGAACGCGAGCGGCTCGAACGTGACGGGCGGGTGGTCCTGCTGTCACTCACCCCCGAAGGACGGGAGCTGGTGGAAGAGCAGTTCCCGCGTCGTCTCGAGTCGGAACGGCAGATGCTCGACGGCCTCGACGACGAGGAGATCGAAACCCTCATCGAGCTGTTGCGGCGGATCACCCGCAACGTGGAGCGCGGTCCCCGAACTCGGGCAGACCGGACCTGAGCAGTGCCGGTTGCGCGGTCCGGATCGTCGGTTACAGGCCGACGCGCTCGAGCGCCTCGTCGAACTCCTCGGACGCCTCTTTCTCGGTCTTGCCGTCGGCGAGCGCCTGCCGGTACACCGCGAACAGTTCGGTGCTGCGCTCGGTATAGCGTCGGGTCCAGCGTTCGCTGTCCGCTCGCCAGTAGCCGATCACGTCGTAGGAATCACGGCCCCATCGCAGCTCGCTGCGCAGATGCTTACGGACGGAACGTGACTCGGCGGCCTCGCCGGCGAACCAGCAGTACGCGGAGGTGTCAGTTGGTGCCGGAAGGTCGAGTTCGGCGACCGTCTGCGCGAGCCGGCTCGGCGTCCGTCCATTGCCGCCGACCAGCGTGATCGTCTCGACCTCCCGCTCGGGTAGGTAGGCGAGGTCGGTCGGCGCCGGCACCTCGACCACCACCGTCACGCCGACGGTCGACGAGAGTTCCTCGAGAATCCGGGCGAGGGCGGGGAGTCCGGCGAGGTCGGCGGCCAGGACGAGTCGGCTCGTACCGGCCGGTGGCGTGAACCAACTACGCGCGTGCGTCAGAACCACCTCATGACCCGGCTCGGCCCGCTGGGCCCACGTGGTCGCCGGTCCCGCGGCGTGGATGACGAAATCGACGACGACGGTGCCGGCCGTGGGGTCGGCTGCGCGGATCGAGTAGTTGCGCCCGGCCGGCGCGGGGTCGGTGTCGTAGTAGGCCCAGGTCCCGTCCCGGCACTCCATGTCCGGGGTCGAGCGGTGCGACTCGAAGGGGAAGTAGATGCCCACCGCCTCGTCGGCGACGCCGGGCAGTCCCAGGCCGGTCAGGTCATCGACGTCGAACGTCAGGCGGCGCAGGTTGGGCGTCAGGTCGTCGACCCCGCGGACGCGTGCTCTCGAGTAGCCCATGAGGCCACCCTAACCTCGTAATGGAGGGGCACCCGGGGTCTGGCCTCTGTTACTAGGATATGCAACCATCTGTGGAGGCCTGTCGGTGTGGAGAGGAGTTTCGGTCGTGTCGGAACAATCAGTGCTGGTCCCGTCTGTCCTGACGGAGGAGAACGGGTCGGCGCGGTCGCTGATCCTCAACCGTCCGAAGTCGATCAACGCGATCGACCACGAGATGGTCACCGAGATCGCGGAACGCCTCGACGCCTGGTCCGGTGACGACGCCGTCGAGGCCGTCGTTCTCTACGGTGCCGGCGAGCGCGGCCTGTGTGCGGGTGGCGACATCGTCGCGATCCATCGCGACGCCTCCGCTCTCAGCGGGAACCCGGACTCGACCGATGTCGACGCGGAGAACTCGCCGTCGGCGAAGTTCTGGTTCGACGAGTACCGGCTCAACGCCGCGATCTCCCGCTACCCGAAGAGCTACGTCGCGATCATGGACGGCATCGTCATGGGCGGCGGCGTCGGCGTCTCCGCACACGGCAACATCCGCATCGTGACCGACCGCACCCGCCTCGCCATGCCCGAGGTCGGCATCGGATTCGTCCCCGATGTCGGTGGCACACACCTGCTCTCGCGTGTTCCCGACGGGCTCGGCCTCTACGCCGGCCTCACCGCGGCTCACCTCCGCGGCGCCGACGCGCTGGCCATGGGTCTCGCCGACCACTTCGTCCCCTCGGACTCGCTGCCCGCGTTCATCGAGGCCATCGGGACCTCCGGGGTCGACGCGGCGATCGAGCAGTACGCCACCGACGCTCCCGCGTCGGAGCTCGCCGCGCAGCGTGACTGGATCGCCGAAGCCTTTGCTGCCGAAACGATCTCGGAGATCATCGACCGTTGCCGCGCAGTCGGCACCGAGGCGGCGGCCAAGACTGCCGACACCATCGCGGCCAAGAGCCCCACCGCACTCGCGGTCACGCTGCGCTCGCTGCGCGAGGCCGCGGCCGACGCGACCCTGGAGGACACATTGGTGCGCGAATACCGCGTATCCCTCCGGTGCCTCCTGCATCCCGACATGGCCGAGGGCATCCGCGCACAGGTCATCGACAAGGACCGCAACCCGAGTTGGGCAGAATTCTCGGAGGCGGGCGTCGACGCGTTCTTCGCGCCGCTGCCGCACGACCTGACGTTCCCTGCCTGACGTCACTGCCTGACCGACCACCACAACCGGAAGAAGGAATCACGTGACCGAATACCAGACCATCCTCGTCGAACGCCGCGGCCGCGTCGGCATCATCACCCTCAACCGCCCGAAGGCGCTCAACGCCCTCAACTCCGAGCTCATGAACGAAGTCGTCGGCGTCGTGAAGGAACTCGACGTCGACCAGGGCATCGGTGCCATCGTGATCACCGGCTCGGAGAAGGCCTTCGCTGCCGGCGCCGACATCAAGGAGATGTCCTCCAAGACCTACGCCGACGTCGTCAACGAGCAGTTCTTCGGCGCCTGGGACGAGCTGGCGCGTGCGCGCACCCCGATCATCGCCGCGGTCACCGGCTACGCGCTCGGCGGCGGCTGTGAGCTCGCGATGCTGTGCGACACCATCATCGCCGGCGACAACGCCGTCTTCGGTCAGCCGGAGATCAACCTCGGTGTCATCCCCGGCATCGGCGGCTCGCAGCGCCTGACCCGCGCCGTCGGCAAGGCCAAGGCGATGGACATGGTCCTGACCGGTCGTCAGATGAAGGTCGACGAGGCCGAGCGTGCGGGCCTGGTCTCGCGTGTCGTGCCCAAGGAGGACGCCCTGGCCACCGCGATCGAGGTGGCCGAGGTCATCGCCTCCAAGTCGCTCATCGCCTCCGCGCTCGCCAAGGACGCGGTCAACCGCGCCTTCGAGTCGAGCCTGGCCGAGGGTGTCCACGCAGAGCGGGTCCTGTTCTACTCGACCTTCGCCACGGACGATCAGACCGAGGGCATGGCCGCCTTCGTCGAGAAGCGGGACCCGAACTTCACGCACCGCTGATAGTTCGCGAACATCGCTGCGTCGCAACCGATCTCTCGCTCCCTGAGGTGCGAGGAGCGATAGCGACGAGCCTCGAAGGGCATGGTGAGAGATTCTCGCCAGGCCCTTCGAGACGCTCGCAAGCTCGCTCCTCAGGGAGCGGGGGTTGCGCTCGCAAGCTCGCTCCTCAGGGAGCACGGGGCGGACGCTCGCAAGCTCGCTCCTCAGGGAGCACGGGGCGGACGCTCGCAAGCTCGCTCCTCAGGGAGCACGGGGCGGACGCTCGCAAGCTCGCTCCTCAGGGAGCACGGGGCGGACGCTCGCAAACTCGCTCCTCAGGGAGCACGGGGCGGACGCTCGCAAGCTCACTCCTCAGGGAGCGGGGGTTGCGCTGCGCTGGCTCGCTCGGCAGCGGCTAGGTGCGGCGTTCAGGAGAGGGTACGCAGCACCGCCACCGCCCGCTCGATGAGCGGGGTTCGGCGGGCCGCGGCGTATGCGGCCGTCAGGTCGACGTGGTCGATCGGTGCGGCCAGCGGTCGGTAGACGACGCCGGCCACGCCGAGAGCCGAGGTCGGCTCTGGCACGATCGCGACGCCGAGTCCGGCCGCGACCAGCGTCACGAGCGTCGACGTCTCCTCGACCTCGTGGCGCACACGCGGCACGAAGCCCGCGCGGTCCGACGCGGCGGCCAGGACCCCGGCGATCACCGACCGACCACCGCCCACATGGGAGATGAAGTCCTCGCCGCGGAGTGCGGCGAGTTCCACGAACTGCTCCTCGGGGGTGTCGGCGAGCGGATGGTCGGCGGGGAGTGCGACGATCAGCCGGTCCTTCCGGATCGATTCGACGATGAGACCGTGTGTCTCCACGGGCATGCGCAGCAACGCCAGGTCGATGTCGCCCGACGCCAGCGCGCCGATCTGTTCGGGTGCCAGCATCTCGCCGCGGACGCTCACGTCCACGTCGGGCAACTCGTCGCGCAGCGCGCGCACGAAGCGGGGCAGCAGTGAGTAGGTCGCCGACCCCACGCAGCCGATCGCCAGATTGCCCTGCCGGCCGTCGGCGATGCGCTGTGCGCGACGGGCCGCGGCATCCACGGAGTCGAGGATCGCCTCGACCTGACGCAGATAGTCCTCACCCGCGGCGGTCAGCTCGACGCGGCGCGTCGACCGGACCAGCAGGGGGACCCCGAGTTCGTCCTCGAGTTGCCGGATCTGCTGGGACAGCGGCGGCTGGGCGATGTGGAGCCGTTGGGCCGCACGGCCGAAGTGCAGTTCCTCGGCGACCGCGCGGAAGTACCGCAGGTGGCGTAGTTCCATGCACCCACTCTACCGATTGATATGTGTGAGATATCAAAACTCGACAAATGGATACTTCTCCATATCGCTGCAGGTCCTTACGCTGGTGGCATGGCATCCTCTGGCACCTCGGACACCGACATCGTGATCTGTTCGCCCCTGCGTACGCCCGTCGGCCGCATGGGCGGAGCGCTGTCCACCGTGCCGGTGACCCGATTGGCGACCGATCTGCTGCGGGAACTGACCGCGCGCACCGGGCTGGGTGAGGGAGACATCGACGACGTGATCCTCGGGCAGGGTTACGCGAGCGGGGAGTCGCCGGCGATCGGCCGGATCGCCGCTCTCGATGCCGGGCTCGGTGTCGGCGTCCCGGGCATGCAGGTCGACCGCCGGTGCGGATCGGGTCTGCAGGCCGTCCTCACCGCCGCGTCCTCGGTGGCGACCGGCGGAGCGCGACTCGTGGTCGCCGGCGGCGCCGAATCGATGTCGACGGTCGAACACTACGCACTCGGACTCCGCTCGGGGATCAAGCAGGGCGGCGTCGAGTTGATGGACCGGCTCGACCGCGGTCGTCTCACCGCCGGTGGGGAATCCCACCCCGTCCCCGGCGGGATGATCGAGACCGCCGAGAACCTCCGCGCGAAGTACGGCATCTCCCGTGCCGACCAGGACGAGTACGCCGCACGGTCGCACCACCGTGCCGTCGCCGCCCATGAGGAAGGCCGCTTCGCCGACGAACTCGTCCCGGTCGCGATTCCCGGACGCCGCGGGAAACCCGCCACGGTCGTCGACCGGGATGAGCATCCGCGCGCCGACGCCACCGCGGACTCGCTCGCGAAGCTGCGTCCCATCCGGCTCAAGGTCGACGCGGAGTCCACGGTCACCGCCGGTAATGCCTCCGGCCAGAACGACGGCGCGGCGATGTGTGTCGTGACCACGCGTGCACACGCACGACGCAGCGGTCTGGACCCCCTTCTCGCACTGCGCTCCTGGGCGGTCACCGGGTGCGCGCCGGAGACCATGGGTCTCGGTCCGGTCAGTGCGACCGCCGTCGTGCTCGCACGGGCCGGGCTGACCCTCGACGACATCGACCTGATCGAACTCAACGAGGCCTTTGCCGCGCAGGTCCTCGCCTGCCTGGACGAGTGGAAGATCGACGCGAGCGATGAACGCCTGAACCCCAACGGTTCCGGCATCTCCCTGGGGCATCCGATCGGTGCCACCGGTGCGCGAATCCTGGCCACCGCCGCCCATGAGGCGCGCCGTCGTGAGGCGCGCCACGTCCTGGAGACCATGTGCATCGGCGGCGGCCAGGGACTCGCCGCGATCTTCGAGGCGACCCGATGAGCGGGCGCGAGACCGGCGCGGTCGAGGTGCACGCCGTCGTCACCGGTCGCGAGGACGGCCCCGCGGTGATCCTGTCGAACTCGCTGGGTTCGACGCACCGGATGTGGGACGCGCAGCTGGCCGCACTCGAGGACCGCTTCCGCGTCGTCCGGTACGACACCCGCGGGCACGGCGAATCCCCGGTTCCCCAGGGGCCGTACACGATCGACGATCTGGCCGACGACGTGATCGCCCTCCTCGATCGATTCGAGATAACGCAGGCACATCTCGTCGGCCTCTCGCTCGGCGGAATGACCATGATGCGGGTCGCCGCACGCAATCCCGAACGGGTACGGCGTCTCGCCGTCCTCTGCACCGGCGCGCAACTCCCCCCGGCCCAGGCCTGGCTCGACCGGGCCGCGACGGTCCGGGCACAAGGCACCGGGGCAGTTGCCGAAGCCGTCGTGCAGCGCTGGTTCACCGAGGAGTACCGGAGCACATACGAGGCGTCGAGGAAGTATCACGAGGACATGGTGGCCGCGACCCCGGCCGAGGGGTACGCCGCGTGCTGCGAGGTGATCGCGGCCATGGATCTGCGGGACGACCTGCCGTCCATCGTCGCGCCGACGCTCGCCATCGCCGGCGCCGACGACCCGGCCACCCCACCGGCGAAACTCGAGGAGATCGCCGACAACGTGCAGCAGGGCCGTCTGCTCGTGGTGCCGGACTCGGCGCACCTGGCCAACGCTCAGCAGCCCGACATCATCAACCCCGCACTGATCGAACACCTGGAGCAGCCATGACCATCGACGAGACCGCCGCCACCGGTGCGGTGAGCAAACTGGCCGCGTCGCCGGCGGATGCGGTCGCCGACATCCCCGACGGCGCGAGCCTCGCAGTCGGCGGTTTCGGCCTGGCCGGCATCCCCGGGTTCCTGATCGACGCCCTCCTCGAGCAGGGTGCGAAGAACCTGACGATCGTCTCCAACAACTGCGGTGTCGACGGCGCCGGCCTCGGTCTGCTGCTCGAGGCCCGCCGGATCGACAAGGTGATCGCCTCCTACATCGGCGAGAACAAGGAATTCGGCCGCCAGTTCCTCGCGGGCGAGGTCACCGTGGAACTCACCCCGCAGGGCACTCTGGCCGAGCGCATGCGCGCCGGCGGCAGCGGAATCGGGGCGTTCTTCACCCCGACCGGCGTGGGCACCCTCGTCGCGGAGGGTGGTCTGCCGTGGCGGTACAACCCCGACGGTTCGGTGGCCGAAGCGTCCCCGCCCAAGGAGGTCCGCACCTTCAACGGGGTGGACATGGTCCTCGAAGAAGCCATCGTCACCGACTACGCCCTGATCCGCGCGGCGGTCGTCGACACCGCCGGAAACTGCCGATTCCACGCGGCCGCACGCAACTTCAACCCGCCCGCGGCGATGTCGGGGCGGATCACCATCGTCGAGGCGGAACGGGTCGTCGACGTCGGCGAGCTCGGTCCCGACGAGATCCATCTGCCTGGGATCTTCGTGAAGCGGATCGTCGAGCTGACCCCCGAGCAGGCCGCTCGCAAGGGCATCGAGAAGCGCACCGTCCGCGAGCGTCCCGTCGCGGCGCACTGAGCCAGGAGATTCAGATGACTTGGACCCGTACCGAGATGGCCGCCCGCGCGGCCCGGGAACTGACCCGCGGTGACTACGTCAACCTGGGGATCGGTCTGCCGACGATGATCCCCGACCAGCTGCCGGACGACTCGGGGATCTACCTGCACGCCGAGAACGGCATCCTCGGCGTCGGCCCTTTCCCGTACGACGACGAGGTCGATCCCGACCTGATCAACGCGGGCAAGCAGACCGTGTCGGTGTTGCCGGGGGCGTCGTACTTCGACTCAGCGACCAGTTTCGCGATGATCCGCGGCGGCCACGTGGACGTCGCCGTCCTCGGCGGCATGCAGGTCGCGATGAACGGCGACCTCGCGAACTGGATGGTTCCCGGCGCACTCGTCAAGGGGATCGGCGGTGCCATGGACCTGGTCAACGGGGCGGGCAGGGTCATCGTCCTGATGGAGCATGTCACCAAGGCGGGTGAGCCGAAGCTCCTCGAGGCGTGTTCGTTACCGCTCACCGGTCGCGGCGTGGTGAGCCGGGTGATCACCGATCACGGTGTGTTCGACGTCGCGGGAACAGGTTTCGAGGTCGTGGAGTTCGCTCCCGGTGTCGATCTCGAGATCGTCGAGGCCAAGACCGGAGCGCCGGTCACCGATCGCACCGCGGTGCACGCCGCGGTCTGAGCCGGCGGCCACTCAACGGCGCGAGGCCGCCAGCTCCGACCGCGACCGCAGGCCGAGTTTCGCGTAGATCCGGGTCAGGTGGTACTGCACGGTCTTGGGCGAGATGAACAGCTCCGCCGCCACCTCGCGGTTGGACAGCCCGCGCGCCACCAGTGCGGTGACGGCCTCCTCCTGCGGGGTGAGTTCGCCGGCGTCTCTCGGCGAGCCCCGGTTCTCGGTTCGCGACCCGGCCAGTCCGCCTGCCTTGAGTTCACGGTCGCAACGGTCGACGTAATTGGTCGCCCCGAGCGATAGGTACAGGTCTCGCGCGGTACCGATGACGGCATCGGCGGCGCGGCGCTTACCCGCGCGTCGCAGTGTCTGTCCGTAGGCGAAGTTCACCCGTGCCTGGTCGTAACGCAACCCCAGTCCGTCGAGGAGTTCGAGTCCTTCCTCGAACGCCCTCCTTGCCCCGTGGATGTCTCCGGTGGCACCGAGGTGGCGGCCCCGCGCGTACTTCATCCGGGCGGCCGACGACCGGTGGCCGCGTTCGGCGGAACGGGCTTCGTAGGTGCGCAGCAACCGGTCGGCCTCGTCGAACTGGCCCTCGAGAACCTGCGCGTTGGCCAGGACGTCGACCCACGGCCACAGCCCGGGCTCGGCGAGGGCGGGGACGGATTCGGCCATCGTCACCAGCGGTGTGAGAATTCGACGCACCTTGCCGTAATCGGCTGCGGCCTCGGCGAGTTGCGCCCGCGCCAGTAATTCCGGTATCCGCATGATCTCGTAGTCGCCGATCGACGTGGCCGATGCGGCGATGCTGCGATGCGCCTCCTCCCAGTCGCCGCGAAGCGAATGAATCTGCGTCGCAGTCCAGTTCAGCAGCGGTGTGGTGAGTGCGATTCCACTGCTACGGGCGAGCGCCCGGCCGGCCTCGACGCTGCGCATCGCATCGGCCCAGTCCCCGGTGAGGAACTGCACGCGCGCCAGCCAGGCCAGCGCCCACAACGAGATCCGCGTCGAACCGCCCAGCTGCGCCATCGAGACCGCAGCCTCGAGATTCGTACGCGCGGCATCGATCTCGTCGAGTCCGAGCTGCAGCCAGCCGCGACCCATGACGGCTCGCTGTGCCTGCGCGCCGTAGCGGATGGTCGCCGAGACCGACTCGTACTCGGCGCGTGCGGCCTCCGGCTGACCCGACCACGCCAGGCCGAGACCACGGATGACGGCCGCCTCGACCCGTGCCGCCGAACGGCCCCCGGCCATCTCCATCGCACGATCTGCCCAGGCGACGAGCTCGGAACCCTGGCAGCGCACCAGGTTGTGCAGCACGTGGCGTTGCGCGATGAGGGCCGCGACGTCGGGTTCTCGTTCGACGTTGACGATTCCCCAGGCACGGTCGAGGCGGAGCTGTGCCTCCGCAGAACGCCCGCGCAGGATCGCCAGGTAGGCGAGGGTCGCGTTGCGCAGCGGCGTCTCCCGTAGGCTCTCGACGGTCGGGACCAGTGCGCCGGCGCCCGTGCAATCACCCGCGGCCAGAAGCGAATCCACCGCGAGTGTCACCCGTGTGTCGCGTTCGAGCGGGTCGGGGGTCAGCCGACCGGACTGGCGGTAGAGGCCAGCCGCCTCGGCCCACGCCCCGTCGGCGCCGCGGGCGCGCGCGAGTTCGGCGAGGTCGTCGGCGAGTGCGGCATCGGCGGTCGGCGTCGCGGCAACTCGATGGTGGAGTCGTCGGGCGGGGTCGGCGACGATCTGCGCGGCACGACGATGGGCCTCGCCGACCGCTCCCATCCCGAGGACCTCGAGCACTGCCGCACGGACGAGGGGCGTGACGATCCGAGGTCGGGCCTCGGCCGGTGTCAGCGCCCCGTCACAGGTGACGAGTCCGGTGCGTCGCGCCTCGTCGATGGCGTCCAAGGGGTCGGTGATCTCGGCGAGTTCCACTGCGGTGGAGAGCGGTTCGGCGTCGTCGAGGATGGCGAGCGCCTCGATGAGCGAGCGCGCGGGTACGCCGGTGTCGGGCAACCGGTCGCGGACCTGCGCGACGACGTATCGGGGGGCCGGTAGCTGGGCGCCGCTGCGCGACCACGTACCGGCGGGCACCTCGTCGAGGAGAGCGACGATGTCGCGCGGGTTGCCCGCGGTGTGACGGGTCAACTCCTCCCGCATCGCGGGGTGCAGCACGATGCCCCGCCGGCCCGCGATCTCGGCGGTGCCCTGTGGGTCGATGCCCTCGAGCCGCAGTTCGTCGAGGGGTTGCCCCACCAGACGCGCCCCGGGCCGGGATGTCGTGGCGACGACGAGGACCCGGCAGGCGCGATGGTCGCGGGTGAGCGTGAGCAATGCCTGTAGTGACATCTCGTCCGCGAGATCGGCGTCGTCGATGGCGATGAGCGACGGGGTGTCGGCGGCCGGGCCGAGTGCGGCGAGCAGGCCGCCGACCAGTGTTTCGACATCGGTTGTGCCGGCGGGTGAGTGATCCTGCAGCAGTTGCCGGACCAGGGCACCCGGCGTCGACGCCTGCCACGGTGACACGCGCGCCCACAGGGTCGCCCCGGTGTCGTCGGTACCGTGCGACTCGGCGCGATGCCGCGCGACCAGATGGGTGAGCAGGGTCGACTTCCCGCTCCCGGGGTCACCGGAGACGGCGAGGAACTCCGCGCCCGTCGCGTGCCGCAGCCGCGACCACAGCGCATCGACCTCACGGTCCCGCCCGACGCACACGGCAGTGACCATCATCGCTCCATACTAGGACCCAGGTCACAGACCCCGGGTCGTACAGACTCGCCCGCGTCTTCCCGACGTGGGTGGTCAGCCCTGGTCGCCGCCGGCGACCGGCAGGACGCTGCCCGTGATGTAGGCCGCCTCGTCCGAGGCGAGGAAGCAGATCGCCGCGGCCTGTTCGTCGAGCGTCCCGTACCGGTTCAGCAGCGACGAGGACAACGTCTGATCGATGTGGGCCCGGAACCACCCGGCCTCCACCTCGTTGCGGGGTTCGGGGGTACCGCGGGAGATCCGACGCGGTGGGGCCTCCGTCCCACCCGGGGCGGTCGCGACCACGCGGATGCCGTACTCGGCGTACTCCATGGCAAGCGAGGCGGTCATCGCGTTGACAGCGCCCTTGGCCGCCGAGTACGGGATGCGGTGGATGCCACGCGTCGCCGCGGAGGAGACGTTGACGATCACCCCGCCGCCGCGTTCGACCATCGACGGCAGCACCGCGCGGCACGCGTAGAGCGTCGTCAGCAGTGAGCGGTCGATCTCGGCCCGGATCTGTTCGTGGGTGAACTCGGTGAACGGTTTGAAGTTGATCGCCCCGCCGACATTGTTGATGAGCACGTCCACCCGGCCGTAGGTTTCGAGAGCGCGCCGGATCACCGATTCGGCACCGTCGTAGGTCTCGAGGTCGGCGATCGCCGCCACCGCACCGGGACCGGCGGTCTCGAGGTCTCGGGCGACCTCCTCCACCAGATCTGAACGATCGGCGAGGACGACCCGACCGCCTTCCGCACTGATCCGTCGTGCCGTCTGCTCGCCGATCCCCTGTGCGGCACCGGTGATCACGACGACCTTGTTCGCGAAGCGTCCCGGGGTGATGAAACGCGGCCGGCGCGAGGCCATCTCGTCGGCCATCGCCCGGCGCATGGTCTGCTTGGACCGGTCGGCGTGTGCCGAAATGAGCGCGCGGGCGGCATCGTGGTCGCCGGACTCGAACGCCGAGACGATGTCGAGGTGGTCCTGTGCGCACAGCGGGTGGCACCAGGTCGCGTTGCGCAGCACCTCGGTCATGCGGCCCTTCACGCCGAGGGCCTTGTAGGCCTCGAGGAGATGGTCGTTGCCGGTCTGGCTGAACAGGTAGTCGTGGAAGGCCGCGTTCGTCTCGGTGTACTGCGCGGCGTCGACGAAGCGGTCGCCGTCCACGTAGGGGACCGTGGCCTCGGCGAGCAGCCGATAGCCGGTGAGCTGCTGATGGGTCATCCGGCCGAAGGTGAGCTCCAGAGCGCCGAGTTCGAGCGCGGCGCGTGCCTCGAAAAGTGCGTCGGACTCGTGGATCTCGGGGTGTTCCTCGCCGATCTGATAACCCTGTGAGCCGACGACGGTGGGCAGCGGCGGTGCCTCGACGGAGTCGGGTTCGGTTGTGCTGGGCGCACTCTCGTGGAGTTGCGAGATGCCGTCGGGCGCGAAGAGTTCCTGCCCGGCGATCGACCGTGCGGTCCCGGCGGGACGCAGCGTACCCGCGTCGACGTCGAGTCCGGCATCGCCGGTCCGTCCGTCCCACATCCGTTGCCCACCGATGCGGGCCAGCGAGTCATCCTCGCGCGGTGCGGGTCTCGAGCCGGACCAGGTGTCGAGACCGGTCGGCGGGAAGGCGATCCGGCCGGCGATGGCGCGGGCGTCGGCGACCTCGAGGATGGGGTCGTCACCGTCCCGACCGACCGGGGTCGGGGCAGCAGGAGCAGCGGCCTCGTCGCTGATCGCCTCGGTTTCGGTGACGCTGCCCGCCTCCGGTTCGGGCTCGACCGCCGGCATCGCCGTGCGATCACGGTCAGTCGCCGGCTTCGCGGCGAGCGCGAACTTCTCGTAGTAGAAGCCGGTGGGTTCGATCCCGACCTCTGCCACGTGCTTGCGCACGGCCTCGACCATGGGCGGCGGACCGCAGAGGTAGATGGCGACGTCGCCGTCGTAGAGGTGTTCGGGCCGGATCAGGCTCATCACATAGCCCTTGTTCGCCGCGGTGCCGGCCGGATCGGACACGCAGTGGTCCCAGGTGAAGCCCGGCAGCTTGTCGGCGAAGTACTCGATCTCGTCGGTGGCGACCAGGTCGGTGTCGCTGGACACGCCGTAGATCAGGTGGACCTTGCGAAGGCTCTTGTCGGCGTGCATCTTCCGCAACATCGACAGGATCGGTGCCAGCCCGGTGCCACCGGCGAGCAGCAGTACCGGACGGGTGGCCTCCCGCAGGAAGAACGACCCGTGCGGACCGGTGAAGGAGATTTCCTCGCCGCGTGTCGCACGGTCGGTGAGATAGGTCGACATCGCGCCGCCGGGGGTGAGCTTGATCAGGAAGATCAGCCGGTCCTCGTGAGGGCCGTTGGCGAACGAGTACGAGCGGCTAACCGGTTCACCGTCGCCACGATCGCTGCCGGGGATCTCGATGTTCACATACTGGCCCGGCAGGAACGCCAGCTCGCCGCGGTTCTCGATGCGGATCTCCAGGCGCATCGTCGAGTCGGAGAGCCGGTCGAGCCCGGCGATCGTCCCGGTGAACCTCGCCGCCTGGGTCTTCGCCACATCCGACGTGGACGCGATCTGCAGCACGAGGTCGGATTTCGGCTTCATACAGCAGGGGAGTGCATAGCCCTCCGACGACTCGGCGTCGGACACCGCGTCCTCGATGTAGATGCCACCGTCGTAATCTCCGGACTCGCAGAACGCCTTACACGTTCCGCATGCACCGTCGCGGCAGTCCAGAGGGATGTTGATGCGCTGCCGGTACGACGCGTCGGCGACGGTCTGGTCCTCGCGGCAGGTGATGAAGCGCGTGACCCCGTCCTCGAAGGACAGCGCCACCTGGTGGCTGGTGGCGGTGCCGGCGCCAATGCCGGTGTCCGCGTCGGTGGTGACAGTCATGGAGAGGTTCCTCGAAGTGGGGTCGGGTCAGAAGTGGGCTCGGGTCAGAATTGAGCTCGGGTCAGAAGTGGTACACGTCCACCACGTGGTGGATGTAGTCGTTCTTCAGCACGATCGTCTTGCGCCGGATGAGCGGCTGTTCCCCGGAGAAGTCGATCGTGTAGAACGAGGTCCCGTAGTACGGATCGACGGCGTTGTACCGGAAATACATCGTGTGCCAGTTGAACCGGACGTCCACGAGTTCGCCGCGCCGCTCGATGACCTCGACGTTGGAGATGTTGTGACTGGTCCGCGGTTCGGGTAGCGACGTCGCCGACGAGCGTTCGGTCCGGATCCGGAAGACCCGGTCCTCCAGGCCGCCCTTGTTGGCGTAGTAGATCAGCGAGATCTCTCGTTGCGGGTCCTCGGTGAGCCGGTCGGCGTCGTCCCACGACGGCATCCAGTAGACGACGTCGTCGGCATAGCAGTCGAGCCATTTCTCGAACTCGCGGTCGTCGAGGTAACGCGCCTCGCGATAGAGGAACTGTTCGATCATGTTCTGGGTGATCAGTTTTCCGCCGTCCGCCCGGCTGCTCGCGGGTGTGCCGGTGGCGCCGGATGTGGTCTCTGAGGTGGTCATCGTGTGTTCCCCGTAATCGCTTGTGGCCGGTTCACCGTCGGCCGTTGGTCTGGGCGGCTGCTGCCTCTTCGGCGGCGACTGCGGCGCGCATGGTCTCGAGCCAGTAGCCGTGCTGGACGGGGTAGAGACCCTCGTCCTCGTTCTTCACGCCGGCCGAGATGACGCCGGTCATGCCGAGTGAATCGGCGACCTCGTCGGGACCCGTCAGCCAGTGCTGCGCGCCGCGACTCATGTCGTTCCACGGTGCCGCCTGGGCCCGGAAGGTGAGCTGGCAGCTGCGGAACTCCTCGAGGTCGTCCGGCGTCGCCATCCCGGATGCGTTGAAGAAGTCCTCGTACTGGCGGATGCGGTGCGCGCGTGCGGTATCGCTCTCACCCTTGGGGGCGATGCAGTAGATGGTCACCTCGGTCTTGTCCGGGGCGATCGGCCGGAAGTGGCGGATCTGCGTCGAGAACTGGTCCATGAGATAGACATTCGGATACAGGCAGAGGTTGCGCGAACCCTTCACCATGAACTCGCCCTTGGCGTCGCCGTGGGTCTTCTTCAGGTCGTCCATCTTGTCCCACAGCGGGCGATCCTGCGGATTGGCCGCCCAGGTCCAGAGGCACAGGTGGCCGTTGGGGTACGACCAGTAGCCGCCCCCGGACTTGCCCCAGCCGCCGGCGTCGAGCGCCTTGGTGTCGTTCTTGGACTCGCCGGTGCCGCGGCGGGAAGTGGTTGCGGCATAGTTCCAGTGGGTCGCGGTGACGTGGTAGCCGTCGGCACCGTTCTCGGCCTGGACCTTCCAGTTGCCGTCGTAGGTGTAGGTCGACGCACCGCGAAGCACCTCGAGGCCGTCGGGCGACTGGTCGACGAGCATGTCGATGACTAGACGCGTGTCGCCGAGATGATCGTCGAGCGAGGCCACGTCGTCGTTGAGGCTGCCGAACAGGAATCCGCGGTAGGAGTCGAAACGTGCGACCTTGGTCAGGTTGTGGGAACCGTCGACGTCGAACGTGTCCGGGTATCCGGCGCCCTCGGGATCCTTGACCTTGAGCAGGGTGCCGTCGTTGCGGAACGTCCACCCGTGGAACGGGCACGTGAGCGTCATCCGGTTGTCGGTCTTGCGGCGGCAGATCATCGCGCCGCGGTGGGCGCAGGCGTTGATCAGGCAGTGCAGCTCACCGCTCTTGTCCCGGGTGATCACGACCGGCTGCCGTCCGATGTAGGTGGTGAAGTAGTCACCGGGGTTCGCCACCTGGCTCTCGTGGGCGAGGTAGATCCAGTTGCCCTCGAAAATGTGCTTCATCTCCAGTTCGAAGATGTCCTCGTCGGTGAATATCCGCCGGTTGGCCCGGTAGATGCCGGCCTCGCGGTCGTCGACGACCGCGTCGCCGAGAACCGAGTTCACGTGGTGCAGATGTTCCGTTACGGACGCGGTCATGTCGTGTTCCTCCAGATGTGGGCTGTATGTGCACTGTGGCACCACGTGGTGCCGATCACACTGGGGTAATGACCAGTCCTGACCTAGGCCCAGATTGATAAACAAAAGACATCAATAAATGGAAAACGGGTCATTGTCTGTATCTAAGCGAGGTCCTACCGTGGAGACGTGTTCCCGGTCACAGCACCGGGGCCGACATCCACCGAGATCGAGATAAGGCCAGGTCATGGAGCTACGGCACTTGCGCTACTTCGCCGCAGTGGCCGACACCTGTCACTTCGGTCAGGCCGCTGCGTCGCTGCACGTCGCGCAGCCGGCCCTCTCCTACGCCATCCGTCAGCTCGAGAACGAACTCGACGTCACGCTTTTCACCAGGACCACCCGCCAGGTGGCGCTGACCCCGGCCGGGGCCTACCTGAAGGGTCAGGCGGAGCGAATCCTCGCGGGCGTGGACGATGCGGTCGACGGCGTGCGTCGGATCGCTGCCGGGCGGAGCGGTCTGGTTCGGGTGGGACTGACCGGTATCGCCGCGTTCTCGCATCTGCCACGGATCGCGCGGGTGGTCAAGCGTGAGCTGCCGGACGTCGACCTGCACATCCAGTCGGACATGCTCACCCCGAGCCAGTGCGACGCATTACGCGCCGGCGCACTCGACCTCGGCGTCCTGCGACCGCCGGCGGTCGGCGAGGGCATCGAGACACGGGTCATCGACGTCGAGCCGATGGTGCTCGCCGTGTCGATCGACCACCGCCTGGCGGTCGAGCCGGTCGTCTCGGTCACCGACCTGCGCAACGAACCCTTCGTGATGTACGACAGCCGCGACTCCGCCGTCAACGACGCGGCGATGAGGACCTGCCGCGCAGCCGGTTTCGTGCCCCATCGCGCCCATGAGGCGCCGGGAACCGCGGTACTCCTCGCTCTCGTCGCGGCCGGTCTGGGTGTCTCGGTGCTGCCGGCGTCCGTGCGCTCGCTGCCGCTCGACGGACTCGTCGTCCGGGACCTGGTCGACGCCGACACCGTCGAGGTCGCACTGGCCTGGCGCGCCGGCAACAACGACCCCGTCACGGCCGCGGTGGCCGACGTCATCGCCGCCGCCTTCGCCGTCGAACCAACCCAAGCCGGCGCTCACGCGAGCGCTCGATACGGAGATGAACCATGAAGATCACTCGGGTGGAAGCGATTCCATTCGCGATTCCCTACGTGAAGCCGCTGAAGTTCGCGTCGGGCGAGGTGCAGGTCGCCAATCACGTGCTCGTGCGCGTGCACACCGACGTCGGTGTCATCGGGGTGGCCGAGGCCCCACCACGCCCGTTCACCTACGGTGAGACGCAGGACGGCATCATCGCCGTGATCAACACGATCTTCGCGCCGGCAGTCGTCGGTCTCACCTTGCTCGAACGTGAGGTCGTGGCGGCGCGCCTGGCCAAGACGATCGGCAACCCGGCCGCCAAATCCGCAGTGGACATGGCGATCTGGGATGCCTTGGGAAAGATCCAGGGACTTCCCGTCGGCGACATGCTCGGTGGCTTCACCGACCGTATGCGGGTCAGCCATATGCTCGGTTTCGCCGAACCGGCGGCGATGGTCGCCGAGGCCGAGAAGATGGTCGACACGTACGGCATCCGGACCTTCAAGGTGAAGGTCGGCCGCCATCCGGTGACCCTCGACACGGCGGTCGTGCGCGCCTTGCGGGAGCGGTTCGGCGACGAGATCGAACTGTATGTCGACGGCAACCGCGGCTGGACCGCCGCCGAGTCGGCGCGGGCGATGAAGGAGATGGCCGATCTCGATCTGCTGTTCGCCGAAGAGCTCTGCGACGCAGCGGATGTGCTCGGTCGCCGATGGCTCGTCGAGCGTCTCGACGTACCGTTCATCGCCGACGAGTCGGTGCCCACTCCCGCCGACGTGACCCGGGAGATCCTCGGTCGTTCGGCCACCGCGATCAGCATCAAGACCGCCCGAACCGGCTTCACCACCTCACGCCGGACACATCACCTCGCCGAGGGACTCGGCGTCCCGGTGGTCATGGGCAATCAGATCGACGGCCAGGTCGGCACCGCCTGTGCGCTCGCCTTCGGCAGTGCCTTCGAACTGACGTCGCGGTACGCGGGCGAACTGTCGAACTTCCTCGACATGAGCGACGACCTGCTCGCCGAACCGCTCCAGATCCGCGACGGCCATCTGCATCGGTCGACCGCACCCGGCATCGGCTTCGAGATCGATCCGGCCAAACTCGACCGCTACCGCACCGACAACTGAAAGAGCTTTCCCACAAAGCGTTTCGTGGCAGCCCCACGAGCAGTGAGTACAAGGAGAAGATCATGACCACCACCGAGCACCCGAACGAGGTCGCGACCGCAGCAGCCTCCGGAGCCTCCGCAACCGAACGGTTCCACGCCGACAAGTCGCCCTTCGAGGCCGTCAGGGACACCCCGCCGGAGCGCGTGGCCACGCTGATCAACGAGGTACTCGCCGCCGTGCACGCGACGATCCGCGAGCACAAGGTCACCTACGACGAGTACAACGCCCTCAAGGCGTGGCTCATCAATGTCGGTGAGGACGGCGAGTGGCCGCTGTTCCTCGACGTCTGGGTCGAGCACGTCGTCGAGGATGTCGCCACCGAGCACCGCGAGGGCAACAAGGGCAGCATCGAGGGCCCGTACTACGTGCCGAATGCGCCGGACCAGGGCTCCACGGGCTCGGTGCCGATGCGCGAAGACGAGAAGGGCGATCCGCTGCTGTGGAACGGCCAGGTCCGTTCGTGCGACGGCACCCCGCTCGCCGGGGCCAAGGTCGAGCTGTGGCACGCCGACGACGACGGCTTCTACTCCCAGTTCGCGCCCGGCATCCCGGAATGGAATCTGCGGGCCACCTTCACCACCGACGACGAGGGTCGCTTCGAGATCACCACGATCCGCCCGGCGCCGTACATGATCCCGACCGACGGTTCATGCGGGAAGATGATCGCCGCCGCCGGCTGGCACCCGTGGCGTCCCGCGCACCTGCACCTCAAGGTGTCGGCGCCCGGTCACGAGCAGCTGACCGCGCAGCTCTACTTCCCCGGTGACCCGCACAACGACGACGACGTCGCCAGCGCGGTCAAGCCCGAACTCGTGCTCGACCCGAAGGAAGACGGCAAGGGTGGCTTCACCGTGGCCTACGACTTCGTGCTCGATCCGGAGAAGTGATGCTGTTCCACGTCCGTATGGATGTCAAGATCCCCGACGACCTCGACCCGGACGTCCGGGCCGACACGGTCGCCCGGGAGAAGGCGTACTCGCAGGATCTCCAGCGATCCGGCAAATGGCCCCACATCTGGCGGATCGTCGGCGAATACTCCAACTACTCGATCTTCGACGTCAACTCCAACGATGAGCTGCACACGCTGTTGTCGGGTCTGCCGCTGTTCCCGTACATGGACATCAAGGTGACGCCGCTGGCGACGCATCCGTCGGACATCAACAGCTGACGCACACGCGCCACATGCCCCGCCGACCGCACCGTGTCGCCGGGGCATGTCGCGTTCCGGTCCGGGTACGGTCCTCACTCGGCGATCAACGCGGAAAGCATTGCGTCCCAGTGTCTCAGCGGGAGCAGATGACCTTCACCCGGGAAGACGGTGAGATCGGCGTCGGGTAGGTGGCGGGCCAGCCATTCGCCGTTCGGCAGGGGCGTCATCGTGTCGTCGGCGCCGTACCACAGACACACCGACGCCGAGACGTCGGCGAGCCGGAAATCCCACGGACCGACGAATGCGACGTTGTCCCATGCGATGGCACCCGGACCCCTTTTCATCGCTTCGGAAAAGGACTCGAAGAGCGTCTGTCTTGCCGAGGGGTCCGCGATGACCGCGGCGTCGCTGGTGCCCCACATCCAGTCGATCCAGGGCGCTGTCGGGTCGGTCCGAACGGACATCATCGCATCGAGCATGTCCCGGTTGCCCGCGAGGAAGACCTCGGCCGCCCGAGCTGGATCTGCCGGCAGGTGCGAAAGTGCCAGCCGGTCGTTGTCGGTCAGCAGCTCACGCGCCCCGGGCACGTCGAGCGCGGGTCCGGGGCCGCCGGACACACCGACGCAGGTCACCCGGTCGGGCATCAGTGCTGCGGCGGCAAGCGCGAAGGGCCCACCGCCCGACCATCCGAAGACGGCGAACCGGTCCAGTCCGAGGTGGTCGGCCAGGGCCTCGGCATCGCGGGCGACCGGCGTGAGACCGATCGGCGCAGGGTCCGACCCGCCGTACCCGGGGCGATCGAAACTCACCACCCGGATCCCGGCGCGCTGGGCGATCTGATCGCCGAAGGCGGCCTCGAGGCGGGATCCCGGAGTGCCGTGAAAGTGTACGACGGTAGGTCCGGACGACTCTCCGGCTTCCCGAACCGCTATCAGTCGTCCCCCGATGTCCAACCTGAACTCCGTCATCGTGTGGAGCCTACGTGGAACGTCACGACTTCGTCCGTAGCGTCAGCACCGTGATCTCCGGCGGGGCGAGCACGCGGACAGGCGGCCCCCAAGCGCCGGCTCCCTGGGTCGTGTAGATGACGGTCTCGCCGACCGTGTCCAGACCGGTGACCGTGGGTTGTTGAGCCGGGACCAGGTAGCGGACCGGCCACAGCTGCCCGCCGTGGGTGTGCCCGGAGAACTGCAGATCGACTCCGAGACCGGAGGCCTCCACGGCCTGATTGGGCTGGTGTGCCAGAAGGAGCACGAAGTCATCGGGAGACGAGCCCGCCAGGGCGGCAGGGAGATCGGGCTCATAGGGTTCGGGAGCGGTGGCGTCGTGGACGCCGGCGAGCTGGATGGTCTGGCCGTCGACCGTCAGCGGTACCCGCGCGTTCCGAAGCGTGCGCACGCCGAGTTCCTCCCACACATCCAGCCAGCGTCCGCCGTCGTCGGAGTAGTACTCGTGGTTTCCGCTGACGCCGTACACGCCGAGCTGGGCTCGTAGTCCGGCAATGGGCTCGAGGGTGTCGCGGACGTGGGGGATCGTGCCGTCGGTGAGGTCACCGACCAGTACCACCAGATCAGGGTTCTGCGCGTTGACCTGGTCGACGACGCCGCGGGTGAAGTCGGCGTCGCGCGCCGGGCCGACGTGCAGGTCGGAGACGACCGCCACCCGCAGGCCGTCGAACCGTGCGGGCAGGTTCGCGAGCGTGGCGTCGACGTCGATCACCTGCGGCCGGGACGCCTCGACGACCCCGTACCCGGTGACCCCGACGGCGGCGGCGACCACCGCGGCGGTCGCGATCCGCATCCGGCGCAACCGGCGCGCGGCCGACTGCGGGGTGTCCGGTGCGCCCGCGAGACGGCGTCGCGCCCAACGGATGACGCGCGCCCCGAACGAGAGCAGGCCGATGATCGTCAGGCCGAGGAACAGGTAGAAGAAGGTGGCGAGCCAGATCAGTCCGATCGTGCCGATGGGACGCGCCCACGACGGATCCAGTGATCGTCCGCTCTCGAACCCGACGAGCGCCAGCGCCCACAGCACCACCAGCGCACCATCGGCGACGATCGACCAGGGCCGGGCAAGTGCGGTCGCGCGGACGATCCGGCGGTGTAACCAGAAGGTGAGCAGGCCGAACAAGACCGCGGGGATGAGCGCCACCGGACCATTCTGCCGATCGGTATCCTCGCGCCATGCACGAGTACCTCATCGCGCCGCTCGACCTGGCCGAACATCTTCTGAGCACGCCCCCGGTCGTCCTCGACGTGCGCTGGCGGCTCGGCGACCCCGACGGTCGCGAGCACTACCGGCAGGGCCACATTCCGGGCGCGGTGTAAGTCGACCTCGACACCGAGTTGGCCGCCCCGCCGTCCGGGCCGGCCGGCGGCCGGCGGCCGGCATCCGCTCCCCGCGATCGACGATCTGCAGGCAGCCGCTCGTCGGTGGGGGATCAACGACGGCGTGCCCGTCGTCGTCTACGACGATTCGGGCAACCTCGCGGCCGCGCGGGCATGGTGGTTGCTCCGCTGGGCGGGGCACGCCGACGTCCGCCTGCTCGACGGTGGTCTCGCCCCTGGTGTGCCGAGGGTCTGCGCACGACGACGGGAGACGGTGGGCGACCGCGCGCCGGCACGGTCACGCTGACCGCCGGGAACCTCCCGGTCGCCACGATCGACGACGTAGCGGACGGTGACGCGCTGCTCGTCGATGCTCGTGCGGGAGAACGGTATCGCGGTGACGTCGAGCCGGTCGATCCACGGGCCGGACACATCCCGGGTGCGGTCAACGCCCCGACGGTCGACAACATCGACGAGACGGGGCGCTTCCGTTCGGCCGACGAACTGCGGCGCCGATTCGCCGAGGTCGGCGTCGTACCCGGTGACGAGCGCGAGGTGGTGGTCTACTGCGGCTCCGGGGTCAACGCGACCCACGGGATCGCCGCCCTGGCGGTCGCCGGCATCGACGCGACCCTGTTTCCCGGGTCGTTCTCGCAGTGGTCGTCGGACCCGGATCGGCCGGTCGCGCTGGGCGTGCAGCGCTGACGGCCATCCCGTGATTCGGCGTTCGGCTACTCGAGGTGCGGACAGGGCGGGTTCTCGGCCAGTCCGCACATGTTCTGGTGCAGGTAGCTCGGTACATCGGTGGGCGCGACGTCGGCGTGCATGTTGACCAGGTTGAAGCCGAGGAAGAAGACCGCGAGGATCACGTTCATCACCGCCGAGAACGCGAGGATGCGCACGACGGCGACGCCGCGGGTGATCTTGAGCCGTTCGATGCCGGCGTCGGTGATCAGCCGGTCGCCGTCGCGGCGGAACAGGTAGAAGCACATCGACGCCACCATGACGACCGAACCGAAGACGATGCCCTCGTACAGCGGGAACTGGTTGAGCGTGCCGGTGAAGATGGACCAGGTCTCGTTCACCCGCAGGTACGACCACAGCCCCTGGCGCTGCAGGATCTGCTCGCTCATGGTGTCCAGCACGAGGAAGATCAGCAGCAGGGCCGCGATGATGCCGGCCTTGTTGAGCCGCGGCCAGCGTGCTCGCGCGGCCTTCACGGCCTTGTCGATGCCGACGACGGCCAGCGGGAGGAAGAGCATGTAGTCGGCCAGCTCGTACAGGATCGGGGCGGGGGTCTCGGGTCCCTTGCTGACCCAACCCGGAACGAACTCGCCCCATGTGCCCATGTTGAGGAAGGCCGAGTTGTAGGAGAAGACGGGTACCACCGCGTTGACGCCGACGTCCTGCCAGCAGGTGAGCAGCCAGCCCATCATGAAGACGCCGATGGTGGGGAACTGTCCGTCGCGTCGTGTCCGGCGCACCAGCCAGATGATCGAGGCGATCACGCCGACGACGCAGATGACCTCCGACGCCCGGATGATGACCAGCGTGTGGGTCGGTACATCGTCGGGGCCGGTCGGAATGGGGGTGAAGGAGTCGGAGAAGATCCACCGGATGTAGACGTAGGCCTGGATGGCGACGAAGACCGCCCCCAGCCGGGCGAGCCACACGATCGGCGGCGACTCCTTGGCCACCGGTGCGGCGACCGGTCATCCGGTGAGGTCTGCCCGACCGCACCCGAATCGGGTTTCTCCCCAAGTGAACTCGACATTGCTTGTTCAGTCCTCCCGATGACCGGTAACGGTCTCATTCGATGCGGATCGCGCTCTGCGGACAGTTGGCGATGGCCTCCTTGGCCGCTGCTTCCTGATCGGTCCCGATCTCTTCGGTGATCGGGAAACTCACTCCGTCGTCGTCGAGGTCGAAGAGATCGGGTGCGACGGCGATGCAACGACCGTGACCGCCGCACCTGTCCTGGTCGACGACGACCCTCATCGACCGGCTGCCCACTGAATCGTCTTGTGCTGCAAGTACTCCGACAGTCCATGCGCGCCGAACTCGCGGCCGATGCCGCTGTGCTTGTAGCCGCCGAACGGTCCGTCGGGCATCAATCCGCCTCCGCCGCCGTTGACGACGACCATGCCGGTGCGGAGTTGGCGGGCAATGCCGTGTGCGCGTACGGGGTCGGCCGACCAGACGCCGCCGGAGAGTCCGTACGGACTGTCGTTGGCGATCCGGACGGCCTCGGCATCGAAGGAGAAGGGGTGACCACACCGACGGGGCCGAAGATCTCGCTCTGGGCGATCTTCATACCGTTGTCCACACCCACGAAGAGGGTGGGCTCGACGAAGAACCCCTTGTCGAGTCCGGCGGGTCGTCCACCGCCGTAGGCGATCTGGGCGCCTTCCTGCTGGCCGACCCGGATCAGTTCCTCCACCCGGGGGCGCTGGGCCTCACGGATGAGCGGACCCATCACCACGTTGGGATCGGCCGGATCGCCCACCGGGACGTAGTCGAGCGCCATCTTGACGCGGCCGACGAGCTCGTCGTGCAGCGATTCGTGCACGAGGATGCGGGTCATCAGTGCGCATCCCTGTCCGGCATGGGTGAGGAAGCCCCCGAGCACGCTCTGCATCACCTTGTCCAGATCGGTGTCCTCGAGGAGGATGTTCGCCGACTTGCCGCCGAGCTCGAGCACCACCTTCTTCAGCGACTGTGCCCCCTGCCCATACACTTTCGTGCCCACCGTGTCACTGCCGGTGAAGCTGATGATGTCGACGCCGGGATGGGTGGTCAGCGCTTCGCCCGCCTCGACGTCGCCGGTGATGATGTTCAGGACGCCCGGCGGCAGTCCCGCGGCCTCGGCGATCTCGCCGACCACGAGGGCCTCGAACGGCGTGTACGGCGAGCATTTGAGAACAACCGTGCAGCCCGCGGCCAGTGCCGGCGCGACCTTGCAGAGGTTCAGGAACAGCGGGAAGTTGAACGGCGTGATCTGGGCGGCGACACCGAAGGGCTCGCGGACCACCACACCCTGACCGATGCCGTTGCCGATCATCGGCGGCAGCGGGGTCTCGAACTCGAAGCCGGGGAGTATGCGGTCGACGAGGTCGAAGAAGTGGTCGATCGGGGTGCCGACCTGCAGGAACTCCGCCAGCGCACGGGTGGATCCCGCTTCGGCGACGGAGAGGTCCACCAGCTCGGCGCGGCGGTCGGCGAAACCCTCGGCCATCCGGCGCAACACCGCGCCTCGCTCGCGCACGGACATCCGCGGCCACGGGCCCTCGTCGAACGCAGCTCGTGCGGCGCCGACCGCGTCCTCGACGTCGGCGACAGTTGCCTGCGGCACCGTCCCGATCACCGCCTCGGTCGCGGGGTTGATCACGGTGATCGTCTCGGCGCCGCGGCCGTCGACCCATTTGCCGTTGATGAAGAGCTGCCCGGTACGTGTGCTCTGGGTTGATGCATCCGACATGCTGTGGGTACCTCCCCTGCGTCCCGCAGGATCACTAGATGAGTTAGATGATTGAACCGTACAATGGGTGTGATCATCTTCATGTCGGTTTGGTCAAAACCGGGGTGTTATTCGGCCGGGTGCTAGGCTGAATCCCGCTCGGCAGTCGCCGGCTTCCGGAAGGTGTGGGAATTGGCCAACAGCTCGTTCGACGAGAACGGATTGCCCAAGCGGATTCAGGTCCCCAAGACCGCTGAACTCATCGCTCAACAGCTGCGCGGTCAGATCGTGCGCGGGGTGCTGAAGCCGGGTGACATGTTGCCGCCGGAAACCGTGCTGGGACAACGGTTCGATGTCTCGCGGCCCACGCTACGAGAAGCATTCCGCATCTTGGAGAACGAATCGCTCATCGTCGTCCGCCGCGGCTCGCGCGGTGGCGTGCAGGTGGTTTCGCCCGATGTGTCCGTTGCCGCCCGCTATATCGGGCTGCTGCTGCAGATCCAGAACACCACGCTCTCCGATCTGTACGAGGCCCGGATGGTCCTCGAGCCGGCCGCGGTTCGGATGCTCGCCGCACGCCGGACCGACGACGACCTCAAGGCTCTCGTCGTGGTGATCGACGAACTCGCGGACCTGGTCGACGCCGGGGCCGATGCCGCCGACCTCGACCAGTGGTCGCGGACCGCGTTCCGCTTCCACGATCTGATCCTGGAGCGCGCGGGCAACCAGGCGATCGGACTCATCGGTCAGGTTCTCGCCGACGTGGTCGCGACGCACATGTCGCGTGTCGTATCCCGATCCACGGACACCGGCGAGGTCGCCGCGCAGTTCAAGAAGACGATCCGGGCATTCCGCAAGCTCATCACGCTGGTCGAGGCCCGCGACGCCGAAGCGGCCGAGGCTCACTGGCGCCGGCATATGAAGACGGCTGCCAAGAAGATGCTGTGGGGTCGGTTCGCGACGGAATCCGTGGTCGACCTCTTCAACTGAGGGACGCAAAACGGTGAACTGATTACACTTAATCATCGACGATGAGCGGTGTGCGCTGCTCGACGCTGCGCACCATTCGTGAGCTCACGTGGATTGGCGGAAACATGGGTGTCGGCCTTCTTCTGGACATGGTGGAATCCGGGCTCGGTGATCGAGTCGCGCTCGGCGACCGTGCCTCGGGTCTCACCCATGGCGACGTGGTCGCCACCGCCCGTGGCGGTGCGGCGGTCATCTCCGGGTCTTCCCCTCCGATGGCGCTGTCGGGCGTCCGCCCTCGGAAGTCATCTATCTCGGCCGCAACGGCCCCGGATATCCGCAGGTGTTCTTCGCCGCGGCGATGGCCGGCGTGCCCTTCGTCCCGGTCAACTACCGTCTGGGCGACGAGGTGCTCGGCGATCTCGTCGACGACTTCGACCATCCTCTGATCGTCGTCGAGGAGCGATACCGTGACCGGGTCGCCGGGCGGGACCAGGTGGTCGGCCTCGACGACTTCCTGGCTGCGGCGCGAGCGGCGGAACCGATGCCGCCCATCGATGTTCCCGACGACGCGCCCGCGGTCCTGCTCCACACGAGCGGTACCACGTCGAAACCCAAGGTCGTACCGCTGCGGCACGAGAACCTCCAGGCCCACGGGTTCGCGACCGTCGACTTCGCCGGCGCCGGAGAAGAAGAGGCGGCCCTCATCACCGTGCCGCCGTACCATGTGGCGGCGGTCGGGGCCACGCTCACCAACTTCTACGGCGGCCGTCGAGTCGTGCACCTTCCCGACTTCGATGCCGGCGATTGGCTGGACCTGGTTGCACGAGAGTCGATTTCATCGGCGACCGTGGTTCCGACCATGCTCGCCCGTGTCGTCGACGCTCTCGGTGGCGAGGTCGCGGAGGCGCCGGCACTGCGATTGATCTCCTACGGCGGTGCGCGACTACCGCTTCCGGTTCTCGAACGTGCGATGCGCGCGTTCCCCGACGCCGGCTTCTGCAACGCGTACGGACTCACCGAGACGAGTTCGACACTCGCACTGCTGGGTCCGGACGATGATGCCCGGGCCATCGCCTCTGACGACCCGCGCATCCGACGGCGGCTCGAGAGCGTGGGGCGCCCCATACCGGGCATGGAGATCGAGATCCGCGATGCCGACGGGAAACCCGTCGGTCCGGGCGAGACCGGCTCGCTGTTCGTCCGCGGTGCACAGGTGTCGGGTTCCTACCTGGGGAAGGGCTCGGTTCTCGACGACGAGGGCTGGTTCCCCACCAACGACCAGGCCTGGGTCGACGACGAGGGTTACCTCTGAGGACCTCGTCGGAACCGCCGACGTCATGACAGAAGTCGGTGGACGCCTCGCGGAGATCGCCTCCGACACCGCACCGTCCTTCGACGCCTTCCTCACCCGACAGCCGGGCTTCCTCGCCCACTTCGCCGAGAAGAAGTCCGAATTCGAGTACCTGGGCGCCAACGTCCCACTGCTCCTGAAGGGGATGGCCCGCGTCAGCCAGGAGGGCAGCTTCCTCAGCGCCTACGTGTGTGACCTCAATCCCGCCGACTTCGTTCCGTTCCTCACCCCGCTGGCACCGGCCATCGTCGCCGCGGCCACGCCTGGCGGGAAGCCGAAGTACTCGCCGATCTGTCAGCCATGAAAACGTCAGGGACCCGCCGAATGACCGATCGATCGCCCCGGAAGCCGATCGCCGAATGGAACTCGCTCTACCTGGGCCTCGGCGGCGTGGGCGTCCTCGTCCTCGTCGTCGGGATCAGTGCGATCGACGTCGGCCGGAAGAACATCGAAGCCGAGTTCGCACAGGCCGGTGAGATCCGGAACGGTGATCAGGTGACTCTCGCCGGTGTGCCGGTGGGTGAGGTCAAGGGATCACGTCTCGACGGGAATCGGGTCATCATCTCGATGAACATCGACCGCGGAATCCGGCTAGGCAACGAGACCAAGGCGGAGATCAAACTCACCACGATCCTCGGCTCGCGCTACATCGCGATCACCCCGGCGGGATCGGGATCACTGGAAGATGATCGGGTTCCATTGCGCAACACCCGGGTTCCCTACGACCTGCAGGAGACGATCGAGGATGCGACCACCAACTTCGAGCAGGTCGACGCCGGTGGGCTCGCCGACGCCATGACGACACTGTCGACACAACTCGAGGGGGCGCCGGAGGTTGTACCGGAGGCCATCTCCACCGCACACACCCTCTCGGAGATCATCGCGACCCGGCGCACCCAGCTGGGCGAACTGATCACCGGTGCCGAACGTGTCACCACGGTCATCCGCAACCAGGAGTCCAACATCGGATCGCTGATGGTCCAAGGACGGAACCTGATGGTCGAGTTGACCCGACGCCGGGACGCCGTCCACGGGATGTTCAACGCCACCACGGCTCTCGTCGCGCAGTTGCATCGCATCACCGTCGTGAACCGGCCGGCGCTCGATGCACTCATCGAGGACCTGAACGGGATGCTGGGTGCGCTCGCCCGTCACGACGACCTGCTGCGCAACACGCTCCAGGCCCTGCCGCTGCCGGTGCGCAACTTCACCAATGCGACCGGCGCCGGCAACTACATCGACTTCACCGGGCCCGCAGGCTTTCTCATCGACTCATGGATGTGTGCGCTGAGCGGACGAGCCGAACAGGTTGGACGCGCACAGTATTTCGAGGACTGCCGATGAGACGACCACGTATGCGCACTCTGGTGGTGGTGACGGCGATCGCGGTTGCGGTGGCGGCGACGATCGTCGCGATCTGGAACCCGTCGTCCGGCTCCCACCGGATCGTCGCACAGTTCGACAGTGCCGCAGGCCTCTACGACGGCAACAAGGTGTCGGTCCTGGGAATCACGGTCGGCCACATCACCGACATCAGTCCGCGCGGCACCGTCGTCGACGTCACCATGGAGGTCGACGAGGAGGTGACCCTGCCGGTCGACGTGACGGCGGTGGCGGTGTCGTCGTCGGTGCTCACCGACCGCCACGTCGAACTCACCCCCGCCTACTCCGGCGGACCGAAGCTGGCCGCGGACGCGTTCCTGCCGCTCGACCGGACCCGGACGCCCATCGAGTTCGACCGCCTGCTCACGATGACCGACAACCTGGCCGGTGAGCTCGGCGGGGACGGAAAGGGCGGGGGACCGATCGCCGACATGCTGTCGGTGACCTCCGAGTCCCTGGACGGCAACGGCCCGGCCCTGCGCGACGCACTCGGGCAACTGTCGAAGGCCCTGCGCACCGGAGCCGACCCGAGCGCCACCCGGGAGGCGATCGTCAAGCTCGTGGACAACCTCGACATCCTCACCGAGGCCGCCGCGAACAACGACAAGACGATTCGCGAATTCGGCGGCAGCCTGCGGGCGATGAGCCAGGTCATCGCGGATCAGCAACTGGGCGAGGGAGACACCGGCGCCAAGCTCAACCAGATTCTCGCCAAGACCTCGGAACTGCTCAAAGAGAACAGGATTCCGCTACGGAACGCGGCCCGCGACGCGACCACCGTCACCCGCACGCTCGCCGACTACCAACGTGAACTCTCCGAGTTCCTGAACCTGACGCCGACGCTGATGAACAACGCCTACAACGCGATCGACCAGATCAACGGCACGATCCGGGTGCACACCTTCGCCGACCGGATTCTCTTCGACCAGCAGGTCCTCAAAGAGGTCTGCAATCTCGCGAACCTGAAGGACCTCGGGTGCAACACCGGTAAGCCACAGGACTTCGGCCCGGATTTCGGAGTGACGGCGATGCTGGCCGCGATGGCGGGGGTCGGACAGAAATGAACGCGGCGAGGCGAATTCACCGGCAGGCCGTCACCGCGGTCGTAACAGTGCTGATCTGCGTACTCAGCGGGTGTTCGGTGGGTCTGGGACAACTTCCGCTTCCGGCGCCCGGCACCAGCGGCGACGGGTTCGAGCTGAAAGCGCAGTTCGACAACGCGCTGAACCTCCCGGCCAAGGCGAAGGTGCGGCTCCTGGGCGCCGACGTGGGATTCGTGGAGTCGATGGAGGTCGACGATTATCTCGCCGATGTCGGTATGCGGATCGCCGACGGGACCCGCCTTCCGGAGGGAACCCGTGCCGAACTACGTTCCGCCACACCGCTCGGCGACGTGTTCGTCGCCCTCGAACCACCTGCCGAACCGGAGCCGGGCGCGGTCCTCCTCGGTGACGGCGACGTCATCCCGCTGGACCGCACGTCGGCCGGAGCCACGGTGGAGGAGGTGCTGTCGACGGCCGCCATGCTGGTCAACGGCGGTGCCATCCGCAACCTCACCGACATCGTCAACGGTCTGGGCGAATCGCTCGGCGACGACGGGCACCAACTCGGCAAGCTCGTCAGGCAGTCGACGGTCCTGGTGTCCTCGCTGTCGGCACGGACCGAGGAGATCGAGGCCGTCCTCGGTTCCGCGAGCCGGCTGGCGTCGACGGTGTCTGCACGGCAGCAGACCATCGACTCGGCCCTCGCGGCAGCCGGACCCGCGCTGTGGACGGTGGCCGACAACACGCAATCGATCCTGACGACCGTCGAGCAGGTGGACCGGATCATCCGGCAACTCGGCGCGTTCCCGTCGGTGAAGGGGACCGCCGCCGGTGGGATGATGGACGACATCAACCGGATCGCCGCGTCGCTCAACGCAGCTGCCACGGCACCGGGAGCCAGCCTCGACGCGGTCAACCGCATCCTCGGGCCCATCGTCAAACTGACCGACGCGACGTCGGGACACACGGACGTCGCGATCTCCCAGTTCGCGATCGGCGCCCTCGACGACCCGAATCACCGGGCTGATCCGGGAATGCGACTGCCGGACGTCACCGACTGGCAGCAGTTCATCGGATCGTTGTCGGTCACGTTGATGCGATTGCGTCAGCACGTCGAACCGGGAGCGCCGCGATGAGCGCGCGGCCCGACCTCGTGGAGACCGGAGCCCGAGGCGTCGTTGCGGCCGTGCGATGGGGGCGTCGGCGTCGGAACTGGTTGTCGGTGCTGGGACTTCTGACGATCCTCGTCGTCGGAGTGGCGTACCTGCTGCTCGACACCCTGCAGCGGGATCCGACCGCATCGAACATCCGCGTCGAGGTCGAACTCGCGCAATCCGGTGGGCTGCTGCCGAATCAGGACGTCACGCTGCGCGGCGTCCCGGTCGGCCGGGTCGATTCGGTGCGTATCGACGACGAGGGGGTGCGCGTGGTCGCCACCATCGACGCCGGCATCAGGATCCCGGCCGACGGAGAAGTCAGGGTGTCGAGCCTGTCGCCGGCCGGTGAACAGTTCCTCGACTTCCGGCCGGCCGGCGATTCCGCGCCGTTCCTCCGCGTCCCGGCATTGCGCGAGTTCTTCTTCCCGACGCAACGCTCCGGGTCGACACTCGACGCGATCGGTACCGCCTTCCGCGACGGTGGCCTGTGGGGCAGCGTCGACGTCTACCCGCGCGTCCCCTGCGACTACGACCTTCCCCGGGCGGCAGCGTCGCGGCCGGATTTCCCGGAGCCGTTCATCAACACGCACTGCAAGAACACCGAACTCCTGGTTCGTGGTGCGGGCGCTGTGCCACGGCCGCCCGGCGACGACACCAACCTGCCGGCACCGGGGAGCGATCCCCAGGCCCGGACCGACCCGACACCGCGTGGACCGAAGACCATTCCGACGCCGTTCGGCGGCCCCGACATCCACTACAACTAGACCACCCGTATCCGAGGCGAGAGGCGAGACCATGAGCGCGGCCACGACGAACAAGACGACCGGGACCACGACTCCGAAGGGCAAGGACGTCGTGAAGAAGTCCCCCGTGCGGGGAGGCAGGTCGCGGCGATCCCACAACGAGTCGGTGGTGGACGAGGTCTCGTCCGACGCGACCACGGAGACCACCGAGATCGAGGTCGGGGACGCAGATGTGGTCGATTCACCCGCGGCCCCCGAGCAGGAGACTTCGGCGCGTCGTCGTCCCGTGATCCGGGCGGGACGGCTGGCCGGTCTCCTGCGGCCGCGCCGGGTCGTTGCGGTCCTCGCGATCCTCGCGCTGCTCGCCGGTGGGGGATATGCGGGTTGGAAGCTCTACGAGAACCATGCGGTCGACCAGGCCGAGCAGCAGGCGGTGGCCACCGCCAAGGACTACGCGGTCACGCTGACCAGTATCGACTCCGGCAGCATCGACCAGAACTTCACCGAGGTCCTCGGTGGCGCGACCGGCGAGTTCAAGGACATGTACTCGCGGTCGAGCAGTCAGCTCAAGCAGATGCTCGTCGACAACAAAGCCACCAGCAAGGGTGTCGTCATCGACGCGGGCGTGAAGTCGGCGACGACCGATCGCGTCGTGGTGATGCTGTTCGTCGACCAGTCGATCACCAACACCGCGAGCCCGGAACCGCGCGTCGACCGCAGCCGGGTGCTGATGACCATGGAGAAGGTCGACGGTCGCTGGCTGGCGAGCAAGGTGGATCTGCCATGATCCTCGGATGACTCAGCGCCGAGGATTCGGCGGGTCCCCGGCCGGGCGCAGCGCCCAGGACGGCACCCAGTGCGTCACCTTCTCCTGGCGGTCCTTGGCAGTGATCGTGTAGGTCACCTTGCCGTACCAGGCGCCCCACTCGTCGCGTCCCCACTCGGTGAGCACGCCCAGGTGGACCGACCGTATCTGCAGGCCTTCGGGGTTGTATTCGCCGGTGAAGTGGGGTGCGTTGGGGTAGAGGGCGCCCAGGTCGATGAGCACCGCCTTGTGGCCGACCCGCACGAACGCCGGCCGGTGTGGTTGGCCGTTGTCCCCGCCAATCCACTTCATGCTCACGTCAGAATTATCGCACGTATGTTCGAGTAGTGAACAGTGGTGGTGGCTGGTCATCTCGCCCGCCGCGATAGTGCACGTCGGCACGGCGGAGCGTGCCGCCTCTCGCCCCATCCGTTCCCGCCGACGAGGATGCGCGAGCGGGAACGGATGGGTGTGCGGACCCGGGTGAGCTTGGATTTCACACTGTGGAGTTGTCAAAGAACGAGTGCGGATCGACGGACCGAACCGCCCGCTGGTTGAGGGGGTGAGTGGCTTGCGACGGGGCTATCGAAACCGGGCTGTCTGTCAGGCGGCGTCGTCGAGTCGCATGGTGCGTCGGTTGTGGGCGGGTAGGGCGCGGCGTTGCGGGTCGATGTCGGCGGGTGGGATGAGCCAGGGGTGGCGGTCGTAGCCGAGGAGGATGTCCCAGCCGTGGTGGTGGACCTGGGTGTGGCAGCGTTGGCAGAGCAGGCAGCCGTTGTCGAGGTCGGTGTTGCCGTCGTCGGTCCAGTGTTGGATGTGGTGGACCTGGGTATGGGATGGCGGCGCACCGCATTTGATGCAGGTCTCGTCACGCAGGATGATCGCCTTGCGCAGGTGTGCCGGGAACAGTCGTCGTTCGCGGCCCATCTGCAAGGGCACGGTCTCGCCGTCGATGATGATCTCGGTCAAGGAACCGTCACACGACAGTTGTTTGGCGATGACGTGGGTGACCGGGCCCGTCCAAGGGAGTGTGGCGGGGTCGCCGGTGGCGGGAATGGTCAACGCCACTTGGGTTCTGGGGGTGCCAATGGTGTCCATGGCCGCTCCAACGGCAGCTTGATCCAACAGCACCTCCAGCGCGTCGGCTCGGATCTGGGCGGCTGAGCGTCGATCGGGGGGAGCCGTCGGGTTCGGGTCGGGGCACGCCGCGTTCGTCGATCATGGCGATGAATTTCTCGCCGACGACTTGGGTCACGTTGGCATGGATCTCGACGCGACTGTCTTCGGTCGTGTGGTGGGAGAGGGTGTCGAGGGTCCGGTCGTCGCTGGCGGGGATTCCGTTGTCGGAGGTGTCGGCGATGGTGTTGCCGATCATCTGGGCGTGCTTCTGTATCTCGGGGGGTGTGGCTCCCGACAGGGCTTGGGTGACGAGCTCGGTTTCGTAGATGGCGTGGTCTTCGTCGGAAAGCGCTGTGGGGGAACGTCTCTCGATGGTCGTGATTCCGCGCACGATGGCGTCGACGACCTCGGCGGAGAGGCGTCCGTCGGCCGCGTAGGCCTCGGCCTTGCTCAATGTGCCCATCGCGTCGGCGATGCGGGTGGCGCGTGTGGAGACCGCGGGTGCGAAGCCCATCTCGATCAGCAGCTTCTTGGTGGTGGACCCGGCCTTCTCGGCGACGCGTAGTTCATCGAGTTGTGCTGTGTGGGAGACGATCTGGTGATCGACGGTGTTGCGGATCAGGCGTAGGAGATTGAGCTGCTCGCACGTCGTGCGGCCAGTGGGGTCGTCGGTGGGTGGGGTGATCTCGATGAGGTGGTCGAGGATTGCGTCGATTGAAGTCGTGGCGGTGTCGATCATGACGGAGCCGTCTCTCTCGTGGAGGCCTACATGCGGTTGGGTGGGACCGTCGTTGACTACTGCTCCGTCGTCAATTCTCTGTGTCTTCAGTTCTACCTCGGGGGTCTGACAAGAACTGCGGACCGGCTGCCCCGACCGATGTGATCGACGAAGCGGTCCACTCACAGCACGACGAGGCGTAGGCCTCGTCGAACTGTCGTCGTGCGAATGTCGTCCCTGCATGTGAACATGGTTGGAACACCGTGGAAAGTGCAGGTGACACCGATGAAGGATCAGTTTGTTGGTTGCCTGATCGGGGGTGCGGTCGGGGACGCGCTCGGGGGATCGGTCGAGTTCATGTCACGAGCGGCGATCGTCGATCGATTCGGTCCGGCCGGGATCACCTCCTATGCTCCCGCGTACGGCGGGATCGGCACCATCACCGACGACACCCAGATGACGCTGTTCACTGCCGAGGGACTTCTGCGCGCGTGGGTGCGGGACTGCGACGGCGGCATCTCGTGCTTCGCCGCGACGACGGCCCGCGCCTACCTTCGCTGGTTCATCACGCAGGGTGAACACCCGCGTCACGGTGTGCTGCCGATGACCGAACGAGCCACCTGGCTGATGAGCCACCGGGAACTCCATGATCAGCGCGCACCCGGCACCACTTGCCTGAGTGCTCTGCGCGCGACGACACGACCGGGTGCGCCGGCATCCAACAACAGCAAGGGCTGCGGCGGCGTCATGCGAGTCGCCCCCGTCGGGTTGTTCGCATCGCGCGCCGAATGGTCGGCGGTCGGAACCTTCGACCTCGCAACCTCGCTCGCGGCACTGACGCACGGTCATCCGTCGGGAGCATTGAGCGGAGGCGTACTCGCGGTGATGATTCGCGACCTCGTCGAAGGTGCGACGCTCGACGAGTCGCTCGCCGGCGCGAAGGACATCCTGCGAACCAAACCGGAGCACGACGAGACCCTTGCTGCCGTCGAACTCGCCGAGCAGATCGCTGCCGAGAACGTCGCGCCGGAGGAAGCCATTGCCCGCCTCGGCGAGGGGTGGGTGGCCGAGGAGGCGCTCGCGATCTCGATCTACTGCGCGCTCGTCGCACGCGACTTCGAACACGGCGTGGTGATCGCGGTCAATCACGACGGCGACTCGGATTCGACCGGGGCGATCACCGGCAACCTGCTCGGGGCCCGTGACGGCATCGGGGCGATCGGTGAGCAGTGGCTCGGACCGCTCGAACTACGCGACGTCATCACCGAGGTGGCCGTCGACCTCTACGAGTTCATCGACTGGGAACTCGACGCCCCGGGCGTCGCGGAGAAGTACGTCGGACTTCAGCCGACGGGCTGACCGATCCCGGTGGAACTGCACGCCCAGATCTCCCAACCGGATCAGGGCATGGCGGCAATCGGCGTGGTTCGCACGACGTCCGCCATCCGGGCAGGTCAGCGCGTCGTGCTCACGTGTCCGAGGTGCGCAATACGGCCGCCACGATCAGGTTCCCGATCGGTTACAGCTGTCCTATTGAGTACTCCTGCACGGTGATTCCGGTGGTGCCGTCCGGCGCCTTCACGGCCACCGGTGGCATGAGGAGGCACGACATATGACAGTGAAGGTCGCGGCGGGCACAGGTGACGCCGGAACCCGTTTGCTCGCAGGAGCATCGGGTGTGGGTTTCATCCTCGCGATCTGCGGCTCGAATGCGATGACGCCGCTGCTGCCCGGCTACATGGATCGCCACGGTTTCGGTCCGGCCGCGGCCGCGGTGTTGTTCGCCACCTACTTCGTCGCGCTCATCGTCATCCTGCTGATCTCCGCACGCGGCCCGCTCATCCGGCACACGCGCAAGGTGCTGCCGATCGCGTTCCTCACGGCCATCGTCGGCGACCTGGTGGAGATCGTCGGCGCCTGGTATCCGCTGGTGCTGTTCCCCGGGCGGTTGATGACAGGCGCGTCGGTGGCGCTCAGCACCGGTGCGGCGGCGGCGATGATGGTGGCGGCCCGCGGCGAGAAGGGTCGTGCGTTCATGGCGACCGGTTCTCTCATCGGTGCCGGGTCCGGACTCATCGCCGCGATCCTGATCGCGGTGTACCTGCCCTGGCAGCTGGTGACGGTCTACGCCATCCACGCGGTCGCGATGACGATCTGTCTCGGCTTCCTGGTCGCGGGACTCCGGGCGGCCCCGGATCTGCTTGCGCCAGGACGTGATCCGGTGCCGGTCGGCGAGCAGGAGATCGCGGACGTACCCTCGGCGCACACCGGAGATCTCGACGTGGTGGTCGACTCGTCCCGGTCCCGCGACCCCGGTGCGTTCCTCGTCGGGGCGCTGGCATGGGCGATCGGCGCGCTCGCGGTGGGAGCCATGCCGAATGCGATTCTTGCGACAGGCATCAGCGAGTCGTTGCTCGTCGCGCAATGTGTCGGCGGCGCATGCCTGATCGTCTCGATGCTGGCGAACTTCGTCGGCGTGGGTCTCCGCGTCATCACCACGCTGCCGTCGGTGGGATTGCTCCTGGCGTTTGGCTGGTCGATCGCGATCGCAGGTCTCGCGGTGGGCCGGCTCGAGGTGATCCTGTTGGGTACCGTCATCGGCGGCATCGGCCAAGCCGGTGGCTACCGGGTCGCGCTGGCGTACATCACCGTCGGGCTCACGCCCATCCAGCAGGGCCGGGTGGCGGCCACGTTCTCCGCCTTCGCCTACAGCGGGGCCGGGGTGATGGTGGTACTCGACGGCATCGCCGGGCAGCTGGCCGGAACAATCGGCGGGGCCGTCGCGATCGGTGTGGTCTATGCGGTCATCTCGGCGATCGCGATCGCGCTGGTGCTCCGGCGTACACGGGTGGCGACGCCGACCGTGACCCGGGCGGCGGATCGCCAGACGGCGGACACGACTTCCTGACCGCTGCCGGCTGTCGGTGATGTTGCAGTTCAGCGGCTTCCACATGGTCGGAGTCGAACCTGTGCCTACGGTGGGAGCCATGGCATCTGTCGCACGCGTCTCCGGTCCGATCACCTGGCTCGCGGTGTTTCTCGCAGTGGCGCAGGTGGTGGCGCCCGTTGTGCCGTTCTCCGGGATCGGTGCCTCACCCGATGAGTCGACGACCGATCTGCTCATCACGCCGGCAGGCTGGACGTTCTCCATCTGGAGCCTGATCTACCTGCTGTCGCTCGTCGTCGCGCTCGCGGTGGTCTGGAAGGGATCGACAGGGACCGCCGATCCACGTCGCCTGCTCATCGACCTCGAGATCGCGTTCGCCGGTGCGGCCATCTGGATTCTGGTGTCCGCCGCGGAATGGACGTGGATCACCCCGATCGTGCTGACCGTCATGACGATGGTGCTGCTCGACGCAGCACGGATCGCGGCGCGCCCTGCCGACTACGCGGCACCCGGCTGGTTGCGAGTGCTCACCCGCGTCCTGGTCGGCGTCTACGCCGCATGGGCCACAGCCGCGGTCTTCCAGAACTGGGCGGCCGCCATCGGCGCCGAGCTCGCCGACCCGCAGTCCCTCGGCTGGCAGCTGACGGTCCTGATCCTGTGCGCCCTGTTCGGGCTCGCCGTGACCGCGGTGGTCGGCTCCGTGCTGGTCGCCTATCCGCTCACTCTGGTCTGGGCGTTCCTCGGAATCCTGGACACGGCGCAGGGCGAGACGACCGCCGTCGTCGGAGTCGCGATCGGCACGATCGTCGCACTGGTGATCACGACGGGCGTCGTGTTCGTGGTGCGGCGTCGTGGTGGTGCGGTTCTGGCGTCGGCGTGACGTCAGCCCGCGTGATCGGTATCCCCGTTGGGTGGTGCGGCCGCGACGGTGCCCGGATAGCATCCAGCACGGTTCATTCCGACCGAGAGGCACCGCCATGACCACCACCGTCGTCGCAGGCAATCCGAAACCCGGCTCGCGGACGCTCGACGCGGCCAACCGGCTCGCCGAAGCGCTGACCGGATCCGCACCCGACCATGTGGTCGACGTCATCGAACTCGGCCCTGGTCTCCTCGGCTGGGGCGACGAGAAGGTCAAGGCGGCCGTCGAGACCGTTGCGTCGTCGGATCTCGTCATCGTCGCGAGCCCGACGTTCAAGTCGACCTACACCGGTGTTCTGAAGCTCTTCCTCGACCAGTTCGCGACCGGCGACGGTCTGCGCGGAGTCACCGCGGTGCCGCTCATGCTGGGGGCGGGTCCGGCGCACGCCATGGCACCCGACCTGCTGCTCAAGCCGGTGCTCGTGGAACTCGGCGCCGTGTGCCCGTTGCCCGGTCTCTACCTGATCGACTCCACCTACACCACCGACACCCGCATCGCCGATTACACCGATCGGTGGGCATCGGCGTTGCAGCCCAAGGTTTCCGATGCCTGATCCGACGGCGCCCCTCGTTCAGCTCGTGGAACCGGACCCCGGCGCGGAGAGAACGCGATGGAGCGCGGCTTTCACCGCATCGGGGGTGATCATGCTCGCGCCGGCCATGATTCGCGTCTTTGTCGACGCCGCCACGGATCGGGCTTTGCCGCTCATCATCGCGTGGTAGCCCTGTCTGGCGACCTCGGCCGGATCGTCCTTGGACATTTGGCCGATGCGGGTGTCGTCCATCTCGGCGCGATGGAAGAAGTTGGTCTCGGTGGGACCGGGCATCAGTGAGGTGACGGTGACCGCCGAATCCTTCAGCTCGTTCTGCAGCGCCTCCGCGAAGGACTGCAGAAACGACTTCGACGCGTTGTAGGTGGCCTGGAAACTACCCGGCATCATCGACGCGATCGACGACGTGATCAGCAACTTTCCCGAATCACGCTCGACCATGTCGCGCAGTACGAGCTTGGCGAGGTGGACGGTGGACCGCACGTTGAGATCGATGATCGACAAGTCCTCGGCGAGGTCGGTGTCGACGAATGCGCCGCCGTGCCCGATGCCGGCATTGAGAGCCACCGAGTTGAGGGGCCGCCCGGTGTTCCGAACGGCGGTGTAGAGCGCTTCGACGCCGTCGGCGGTGCGAAGATCCGCGCGGACCGCCGTGACCTCACGGCCCCGCTTTCGCAGCCGAACGGCGACGTCTTCGATTCCGGCGTCCTCAGCGCAGATGATCAGGTCGAACGCGTCGTCGACGAACCGTTCGGCCAGTTCGCGTCCGATGCCGCTCGATGCGCCGGTGACCAGTCCCAGACGTGCTTGTGGGTGTGCCATTCACAGCGGGTACCCGCAAGCTCTCGAATCATGCGGGAAGCCGCCGGGAACTCTCAGCCCTTCTGGGTCCGGCGGCTGCCGCCGTGCCAGTCCTCCTGCTCACCCGCCTCCGCGTCGGTCACGCCGAAGGCGCGGAGCTGTGGCTTCTCGCGCAGGCTGCGCTTGAGTTCGGCGAAACCGGGGAAACTCGCCAGCCCGATCACGTGATCCCACAACGTGAGCGCGTCCTCGTCACTCGGCAGGCGACTGATGACGGGGCCGAAGAACGCCACGCACTCCGGCGGCCGGAAGTGGATGATCGGTGTCCCGACGTCGCGGCCGGTCAGCGCGAGCGCCTCGTCGGTCTCGGCCTGGATCTCCGCATCGAGGTCGGTGTTCTCCAGCGCGTCGACGTGGTGGGCGGGAAGTCCGAGTTCTTCCAGTACCGGATCGAGGAAGCCGACGGTACCTCGGTAGTCGGTGTTGTCGACCGTGTAGGTGCCGGTGTGTTCCTCGAAGATCCGTGTGCCGAGAGCGGTGTAGAGCGGAGCGATCGCGTCGCGACCGTGTTCCCGACGGACGCTCGCGGCCACGCGCAGCAACCGGAGTCCGGCGGTGTGTCCGGCCTCGTACTCGGGTGGGAAGTGCGCGGCGTAGTCGATGTGCGCGTTCAGCAGTCGCAGCGAGATGAACCGCCAGTCGACGCGGTAGTCGCGCTGCGCCTGGACCTTTCGCACCCATTTGCTCGTCATCCAGGCGAACGGACACACGGGATCGAAGTAGAAATGGATGTCGGCGTCGGCCATGACATCGACGGTAGTCGTCGAGCACGAAGAACGCCCCGGGTGATCAGATCACCCGGGGCGCCTCGATCCGTGACGCGTGGATCAGAACTCGACGGAAGCGAGAGCCTCGTTGAAGGTCTTGCTCGGACGCATCACCGCAGCGGTCCGGTCCCAGTCCGGGTAGTAGTAGCCGCCGAGGTCGACCTGCTGACCCTGAGCCGAGTTCAGCTCCTCGACGATCTTCTCCTCGTTCTCGGCGAGGGTCTCGGCCAGCGGCGCGAACTGCTTGGCCAGGTCGGTGTCCTCGGTCTGACCGGCCAGTTCCTGGGCCCAGTACAGGGCGAGGTAGAACTGGCTGCCGCGGTTGTCGAGCTCGCCGGTCTTGCGCGACGGACCCTTGTCGTTCTCGAGCAGCTTGCCGGTCGCCGCATCGAGTGCCTTGGCCAGGATCACCGCGCGCTGGTCGTCGAACTTCTTGCCCACGTCCTCGAGGCTGGCCCCGAGGGCCAGGAACTCACCCAGCGAATCCCAGCGGAGATGGTTCTCCTCGATGAGCTGCTTGACGTGCTTGGGCGCCGAACCGCCGGCACCCGTCTCGTACAGGCCGCCACCGGCCATCAGCGGCACGATCGACAGCATCTTCGCGCTGGTGCCGAGCTCCAGGATGGGGAAGAGATCGGTGAGGTAGTCGCGCAGGATGTTGCCGGTCGCCGAGATGGTGTCGAGGCCGCGGACCACGCGTTCGAGGGTGTACCGCATGGCACGGACCTGCGACATGATCTGGATGTCCAGACCCTCGGTGTCGTGCTCGGGAAGGTACTTGTGGACCTTCTTGATCAGCTCGTTCTCGTGCGGACGGTACGGGTCGAGCCAGAAGAGAACAGGCATGCCCGAGTCGCGGCAGCGGTTCACGGCCAGCTTGATCCAGTCCTGGATCGGGGCGTCCTTGACGACGCACAGACGCCAGATGTCGCCCTCTTCGACGGTCTGGGTCAGCAGGACCTCACCGGTCTCGATGTCGGTGATGTTGGCGGTGCCGCCGACCGGGACCTCGAAGGTCTTGTCGTGCGAGCCGTACTCCTCGGCCTTCTGCGCCATCAGGCCGACGTTGGGGACGGTGCCCATCGTGGTGGGGTCGAACTGCCCGTTGGTCTTACAGAAGTTGATCATCTCCTGGTAGATGCGGGAGAAGGTCGACTCCGGGTTGACCGCCTTGGTGTCCTTGAGGCGACCGTCGGCGCCGTACATCTTGCCGCCGGCACGGATCATCGCGGGCATCGAGGCGTCGACGATGACGTCGCTGGGGGAGTGGAAGTTGGTGATTCCGCGGGCCGAGTCGACCATCGCCAGCTCGGGACGGTGCTCGTGGCACTTGTGCAGGTCGTCGACGATCTCCTCACGCTGGGCGCTCGGCAGCGACTCGATCTTGCTGTAGAGATCCGACAGGCCGTTGTTCACGTTGACGCCGAGCTCGTCGAACAGGTCGCCGTGCTTCTCGAAGGCGTCGCGGTAGAAGACCTTCACGGCGTGGCCGAAGACGATCGGGTGCGAGACGCGCATCATCGTCGCCTTGACGTGGAGCGAGAACATGACGCCGGTCTTGTAGGCGTCCTCGATCTGCTCTTCGTAGAACTTGATGAGCGCCTTCTTGCTCATGAACATGCTGTCGATGACGTCGCCGTCGGTGAGCTCGATCTCGGGCTTGAGGACCAGGGTCTCGCTGCCGTCGTCGGGGATGAGTTCCATCTTGACCTTGCGGTCGCCGTCGACGGTCATCGACTTCTCGCCGTGGTAGAAGTCGCCTTCGCGCATGTGCGCGACGTGGGTGCGCGATGCCATCGACCACTCGCCCATGCTGTGCGGGTGCTTGCGCGCGTACTCCTTGACGGCCTTGGGGGCACGACGATCGGAGTTGCCCTCACGCAGGATCGGGTTGACCGCGCTGCCGAGGCACTTGGTGTACCGGTCGCGGATCGCCTGCTCTTCCTCGTTCTTCGGACTGCCCGGGAAATCGGGCAGGTCGTAGCCCTTCTCCTGGAGTTCCTTGATGGCGGCGTGGAGCTGCGGGACCGACGCGCTGATGTTGGGCAGCTTGATGATGTTGGTGTCGGGCTCCTGGGTGAGCTTGCCCAGTTCGCCGAGGTTGTCCGGAACCTTCTGGTCTTCGGGCAGGAGATCGGAGAACTCGGCGAGGATTCGCGCCGCGACCGAGATGTCGCTGGTTTCGACTTCGATGCCGGCCGCGCCGGCGAACGTACGCACCACCGGAAGAAACGCGTGGGTGGCGAGCATGGGAGCTTCGTCGGTCAACGTGTAGATTATGGTCGGCTTTTGGGTGCTCATGCCTGATGTTCTCGATTCTGTCTGTATTAACCGGTGTCGCCGGCGACCTTGTGAGTCAGGCTTCACCGATACCACGCTTGCGGTGTGCTCGTGTGACAACTACCCCCCGATTCTGCCCCCTGTGATCAGCCTCGCGTTCATGGGCCTCGGGTCTTGTGGTTCGATGCCGCCGGAGGCGGGGCGGCGCGATACCTCGGGGGGTCGGCGTCGATGCAGGTAGTTCATATTCTCTCGCGTTCGACGTGACTCCGCGCGTGGGCGATGGCCTCGTCGAGGGTGTCGACGAGGTGGTTGTCATGACGCAGGGAGTCGAAGACCCCGACGCCCTCGAGGAGTTCGAGGTGGTCGGGCTGCACGCCCTTGATGATGACGGTGATCCCGCGGTTCTCGAGTTCGGTGACGATCTCGGCCAGCGAGTGCGCGCCCGTCGCGTCGAGCATGCCGAGCCGCGACATCCGGATGATGACGACCGACACCGATTCGTCGGGGTGGTCGGCGATCGTGGTCGAGATCCGCTCGGCCGCGCCGAAGAACATCGCACCGTCGAGGCGGAGCAGCGCGATCCGCTCGTCGCCGGGTCGAGGGTCGCCGGGCAGCGGCTCGCGGGTCACGCTGGACCGTTGCGCCACCTGGCGCAGGGCGAAGAACGCGGCCACGACGATGCCGATCTGGACGGCCTCGATGAGGTCCAGCGTGACGGTGATGATCGCGGTGACGACGAAGATCAGCGCGTCCGACCGGGTGGATTTGAGGATCGCGCGGACGGTACCGACGGACACCATGCGGAACGAGGTCACCATCAGTACCCCGGCCAGCGCGGCAAGGGGGATCGCCGAGACCGGACCGGTCGCCAGGTAGACGACCCCGAGCAGCAGTAGTGAGTGCACTATCGCGGCGACGCGTGTACGTGCGCCGGAACGCACGTTGACCGCGGTACGGGCGATGGCCCCGGTCGCCGGCATACCGCCGAACATTCCCGACGCGACCGAGGCCAGACCCTGACCGGCGAGCTCGCGGTCGGGGTCATAGGGGCCCGTCGGCGACATGGTGGCCGCGACGCGCGCCGACAGCAGCGACTCGATCGCGGCGAGGGCCGCGATGGCGACCGCGGCGCCGAGAACCGACTTCACCATCGCCGGGTCTACGTGCGGGATCGACGGGGCGGGCAGCGAGGACGGCAGCTCACCGATGCTGGCGACGTCGAAGAGGCCGGTGAAGTGGACGATCAGGGTGACGACGATGACGGCGGTGAGTGACTCGGGAATGCTGCGGTGGATGCGCGGTAACACGAGCATGATCACGGCGACCATCGCGACGACGGCCAGCGCGGGCCAGGCGGTCGACCAGTCGGCGTTCACGACGACGTCGACGGCTGCGTTGAGGGTGCGTGCGCCGGACGGTGCGACGGTGCCGAACGCGGCCGGCACCTGCTGCAGGAAGATGATCGCCGCGATGCCGAGGGTGAAACCCTCGATGACCGGCCAGGGGATGAAGGTGACGGCGCGGCCGAGACCGAGGACACCGGCCACCAGCACCAGGACGCCGGCCAGGACGGTGACGACCGCGATGCTGCTCAGACCATGCTCGGCGACGATCGGCGCGAGGATGACGGCCATCGCGCCGGTGGGCCCGGACACCTGGACGTGTGAGCCACCGAAGATCGCGGCGACGAGCCCGGCGACGACGGCGGTGATCAGGCCGGCGGCGGCGCCGACACCCGAGCTGATGCCGAACGCCAGCGCCAACGGAAGCGCGACGACGCCGACGGTGATGCCTGCGACGACATCGGCGCGCCAGCTGCGTCGGAGCCCCGCGTAGTCGCTGCGGCGGGGGACGAATCTGGCCGTTCGAGAGAGGACACCGGTGAGGACGTTGGTGCTCATCGGGGTGTCACCGGTGGTAGCGACGAGATGGCATCGAACTGTTCGCGCTGTGCGCCGAGGGTGTCGATCAAGAAGGTCCGGGCGATGACCAAGAGGTCGGAGATCTTCGGGTGCGCGAGTTCGTAGAATACGGCGTTGCCGGTGCGGTTGCCGGTGACGACATGGTGACGCTTGAGTACGCCGAGATGCTGGGACAGCAGCGTCGGCTCGAGTTCGGTCGCCGTTAGCAGCTCGCTCACCGCAGTCGGTTCACCGTTGGCGCTCAGGATCTCGAGGACGCGGATGCGCGCCGGGTGGGCGAGCGCCTTGAACAGGTTGGCCTTGATCTCGTACAGCGGCTGCTCGGGGCTGGGATCGGGCACGGGTCACTCCAGGGGAAAGCACTAGTTGACGGATTGATGGATTGAAGGATTGCTCAATCCATACTATAGCGCGTGCCGACACGAAAGCACCCCGCGGCCCTGGTCCGCGGGGTGCCTCCCGATCGACGAGCCGAAATCAGCTCACATCGAAACGATCATTGTTCGACACCTTCACCCACGCCTTGACGAAGTCGTTGACGAATCGCTCGGCCGAATCATCCTGGGCATAGACCTCGGAGAGTGCGCGGAGCTGCGAGTGCGAGCCGAACACCAGGTCGGCCGTGGTCGCCGTCCACTTGGTCTCGCCGGACGCACGGTCGACGACCTCGTAGGCGTTCTCCTCCGAACCCGACTTCCACTCGAAGCCCATGTCGACCACGTTGCGGAAGAAGTCGGTCGACAGGACTCCCGGACGGTCGGTGAACACGCCGTGCTTCGAGCCGCCGTGGTTGACGTCGAGGACGCGGAGACCGCCGACCAGCACCGTCAACTCAGGAGCGGTGAGATCGAGCATGTAAGCGCGCTCGAGGAGCAGCTCCTCCAGTGGCGCCTTCTCTCCGCCGCGGCTGTAGTTGCGGAAACCGTCCGCGCGGGGTTCGAGCACCTCGAACGAGTCGACGTCGGTGCTCTCCTGCGAGGCATCGGTGCGTCCCGGTGTGAACGGCACGGTGACCGGGAATCCCGCTGCCTCCGCGGCCTTTTCCACCGCGGCGGCACCGCCGAGGATGATGAGGTCCGCCAAGGACACCTTCTTGCCGCCGGACGCCGAGTCGTTGAAGTCCTTCTGGACCTGCTCGTACACCGGCAGCACCTTGGCGAGCTCACCGGGCTCGTTGATCTCCCAGTTCTTCTGGGGCTCGAGACGGATGCGTGCGCCGTTGGCACCACCGCGCTTGTCGGTGCTGCGGAAGCTGGCCGCCGACGCCCACGAGGTCTTGATCAGCTGCGTCGGCGAAAGTGCTTCGAGCAGTTTGCCCTTCAGAGACGCGATGTCGGCGTCGTCGATCAGCTCGTGGTCAACGGCGGGCACCGGGTCCTGCCAGATCTGCGGCTCGGGAACCCACGGGCCGAGGTAGCGGCTGACCGGACCGAGGTCGCGGTGGAGCAGCTTGTACCAGGCCTTGGCGAAGGCCTCCTCGAGCTCCTCGGGATGGTCGAGCCAGCGGCGGGTGATGTCGGCATAGATCGGCGACTCCCGCATCGAGACGTCGGTGACCAGCATGGTGGGCGCGCGTCCCGGGCCGCCGAAGGGATCGGGAATGGTGCCTGCGCCCGCACCGTCCTTGGCGACGTACTGCCACGCACCGGCGGGGCTCTTCTGCAGCTCCCACTCGTAGCCGTAGAGGATCTCGAGGAAGCTGTTGTCCCACTGCGTCGGCGTGTTGGTCCAGACCACCTCGAGGCCGGAGGTGATGGCGTCCTCTGCCTTGCCGCTGCCGTAGCTGGACTTCCAGCCCAGGCCCTGCTGCTCGATCGGTGCAGCCTCGGGCTCGGGACCGACGAGGCCCGCGTCCCCGGCGCCGTGGGTCTTGCCGAAGGTGTGGCCACCGATGATGAGGGCCGCGGTCTCCTCGTCGTTCATGGCCATCCGGGCGAAGGTCTCTTGGATGTCGTAGGCCGCGGCGACCGGATCCGGCTTGCCCTCGGGGCCTTCCGGATTGACGTAGATGAGACCCATCGTGGTGGCGCCCAGCGGCTTGGCGAGGTCACGCTCACCGGAGTACCGCTTGTCGGTGCCGCCCCACGTGTCCTCGGGACCCCAGTACACCTCTTCGGGCTCCCAGATGTCCTCGCGACCGAAACCGAAGCCAAACGTCTTGAATCCCATGGACTCCAGGGCGACGTTGCCGGCGAAGACCAGCAGGTCGGCCCAGGACAGCTTGGTGCCGTACTTCTGCTTCACCGGCCACAGCAGACGACGTGCCTTGTCCAGGTTTGCGTTGTCGGGCCAGCTGTTCAGCGGGGCGAAGCGCTGTGCGCCCTGCCCGCCGCCGCCGCGGCCGTCGTAGATGCGGTAGGTGCCGGCCGCGTGCCAGCTCATGCGGATGAACAGGCCTCCGTAGTGGCCGTAGTCGGCGGGCCACCAGTCCTGTGACTGGGTCATGATCGAGACGAGGTCGGCCTTGAGTGCCTCGACGTCGAGTTTCGCGAATTCCTTCTTGTAGTCGAAGTCCTCGCCGAGCGGGTTGGACAGCGAAGAATGCGCGTGCAGCCTGGACAGGTCGATCTGCTCGGGCCACCAGTCCTTGTTGGTCAGCGGCGCATGCGCTTTCGGCTCCGGCGAGGGGATGGCCGGATTCTCGCTCTCGCTGGTGCTGCGAGTCTCTTCGGCGGGATTGGGTGGGCGGCTGTCGGAGGTCACGACATTCCTTTCGATGGTGGAACCGGTTGGGCTGCGATCACGGATGTGATCAGGTCGGGGTTGGGCTGACGCAGTCCGGGCAGAGTCCCCAGTAGATGACCTCGGCCTCGTCGAGAACGAAACCGTGGTCGTGGGATGCGGTGAGGCACGGTGCCTCGCCGATTGCGCAATCGACGTCCGCCACGGTTCCGCACGCGCGGCAGACGACGTGGTGATGGTTGTCGCCGGTGCGGAATTCGTAGAGCGACACCGAACCCGACGGCTGGAACCGCCGGATGAGACCGGTTTCGGTCAGTGCCCGGAGGACGTCGTAGACGGCTTGACGGGACACATTCGGCAGCATCTGTCGGACGATGCCGTAGATGGTGTCGGTGTCGGTGTGGGGGTGTTCGTCGACGGCACGCATGACCGCCACCCGTGGTTGGGTGACTCTGAGGTCTGCGGCCCGGAGTTGCTGGGCATAGTCAGATGTCGATGCCACGTGACCCACCATAGGCACGTTCCCTACGGTTGCACGGCGTTTTTCTGGATCTGATCAAAACTCCGCGAGAACACCGGGTTGGGCGTATCAGCGCAGCTCGAGCGTCACGCGGTCGGGGCGCAGGTAGTCCTGCGGGTCGCGGAGATAGCGCACCTCGGGCCGGGCGTCGATGGTTGCCAGCGCGTCGAAGAACGCTCGTTCGCGGTTGACGGCGGGGGTTGCGATCACCGGGAACCAGTCGTCGTGATGGTTGGGCACAAAGACTTTCGGACGGAGTGCGTCGATGTAGCGCAGCGGATCGCCCAGGCCGTTGGTGATCTCGTTGAAGCCCTGGATGGACCCGACGTGGAGGTCGACCGGGCCGAGGTCGCGAAGCGTCGCGAGGATGGCCCGCCCGCCGGGTACCTGGCTCACCGGGCCGACCGAGTCGTTCCACACGATTCGCCGTCCACCGACCTCGAACGCATAGAGGACGGCGCCGCCCTCCGGATCGTCGAGGTGCCCGGCGAGCCGGCCGAGTTCGTCCGCGTGCGGCGGGTTGGTGACCAGGCGGTCGCTCGGCGGAATGGGCAGCAGCGGAGGATGTTCGCCCTCAGGTGCTTTCAGCGTCGAATGGATGTTGCTCATCGCGGTGACCGCGATCCCGGGAATGCCCCGGTAGGGCCGGGTGCTACCCGGACGGGCACCGGCGGCAGCCACCACGTCGCAGGCGACGCGCGGCGCGGACCGGTGGAAGAACGCGCAGTGGCTCGCCGAGCCGACGAGGCGCGCACCGGAGGCGCGGGCGATGTCGACGGCGTCGGCCGCGTGGTCGAAATGCCCGTGCCCGATCAGGATGTGCGAGGGTTTGATCGCGGCGATCTGAGCCCGGGTCGTCGGGACGTGGCCGCGGTAGGCGTTGGGCACCCAGGCGTCGGTGAGAAAGACCTTGCCCGCCATGGCGACCGCGAAGCTCGAGACGCCGAACCAGGAGAAGAGAACGCGGTCGTCGCGCACCGCGCCCGTGGTCTGGTCGACGTTGTCGGCGCCGAACACCGCGGAACGGGCCGCGACGAGCGCGGAATCCGCTCGAGCAGTACTGGCTTGGGGCACGGCGAGACCCGCGACCACAAGCAGCACGGACAGGGTCAGCACGACGCGGCGGCACATGAACCGGCAGTCTACGACCGAACGCGTCAGGGATGGTCGAGGTGTACCGACCGCGGAACGTCCGGGCGTCGTGCCGGGGTGCTCCACACGGGAGACGCAGGATCGTGTCCAAATGGGGACAGGGGCTGTCCTAGAGGCCTGACAGCATCGAGACGTGACGACGAACGCGAACAACTCACCCATCATCCTGATCGCCGGGCATTGGCTGGGGGCGTGGGCATGGGACGAGGTGTGCGAACACCTGACCGCCGACGGCCGGCGGGCCATTCCGATGACGCTTCCCGGCCTCGATGAACGGGACTCCGGGCGTGCCTCCAGGACGCTCGACGACCAGGCGACGGCGATCAGACAGACCATCATCGGAGCTGGGGCTTCCGAGGCCGAGCCGGTGGTCATCGTGGCGCACAGCGGGGCCAACGCGCCGGTGAGTCTGGTGCTCGACCAGCGACCCGAACTCGTTCGCCACGTGGTGTGGGTCGACAGCGGGCCCGTCGCGTCCGGGAGTGTCTTCGCCCCGGATGCACCCGAGGATCTGGACGAGCTCCCTCTGCCGCCCTTCGACGTACTCGGGGAGCAGGCCAGTCTCGAGAGCCTGAACACCGAGACGCTCCAGCGTTTTCGGGCCAGGGCCGTTCCGGAACCCGGTCCCGTGCTCCGGCAGCGGGTGGAGCTCACGAACGATGCGCGACGTGCCGTCCCGACCACTCTGGTGTGCTGCTCGATTCCGAGTGCGCAGATAACCGAGCTGGCCGACGCGGGTCACCCCATGTTCGCCGAGGTGTCACGCCTCGACCATGTCGACCTCGTCGACCTCCCGACCGGGCATTGGCCGATGTGGAGCCGCCCCGGCGACCTAGCGCACATCATCGACGAAGCGGCCACGACGCCGGTCGGCTGAAAGCCGGAGCGCCGGTACATCTACGACTGCGCACAGGCTGGTGCGACGGCATCCTCCGACAACGGCTTGCCGGGCGGCATCAGGTAGAGGACGTCGAGGATCACCGGGACGGTGCCGAGATTGGTGCCCTCGTGGGTGTTGACCTTCCCGGCGGGTTCCTCGATGACCTCGCCGGCCCGGTAGACGACCGGTTTGCAGTCCGCGCCCGGGTGGGTGAGCGTGCCCTGCCGGACGAAGGCGTAGATCTGGGCGTCGTGGAAGTGCCAGCCGGTGGTGCCGCCGGGTGCGATGGTGATCTCGCGGACCTCCACGTGCACGCCCTGCGGAACGAACGGCAGCAGTCCGGCGGGGATGTCGGTCTCGGCGAGGGTCACTGCCGAGACCCCTGAGGAGGGAGTCGCATTCGCGGTGACCGGGCCCAGGAGAGCGGGCGTGAGGAGTGCGGCTGCGGCGATGGCGGTGATGGCCGTGGTGCGGAAGGTCATCGGGCGACATTACGTCGGCACGACGCCGGAGAGCTGCGGTTTCGGCGATCCGGTTACGGGCCCTTCGAGGCAGTGAGAATGGGTTGGGTGGTCGACCGGGTCTGGGTCTGACTTACTTCGAGGCTGACGGTTGCTGTCATGAGCGAGATGTGTCGGCCCGGAACCTCCGGTCGGCTACCCGCGCCATGAGACCTGAGGGCCGGGGCGGGTGTGACTTGATTAGGACCCTGTCTGGCTGGTGGGCCGTGACTCTTCACTGTCCTGTCCACCCGCCCCGGTGAGGTCATCCAGCACACGAGTGTGAAGGAGACATCACCACGATGACCCCAACCATGATCGATACGCAAGTGGTGGTGCTGGGCGTGGATACCCATCAACGCACCCACCATGCCGCCATTGTCGCCGCCGACGGCCGTCCGCTGGCCGATCGGGAGTTCCCGACCACCGCTGCCGGCTACACCGAGATGTGGCAGTGGGCCTGTGGTTTCGGCCGGATCGAGTACGCCGCGGTGGAGTCGAGCGCCTCCTACGGAGCCGGATTGACCCGCATGCTCACCGATCAGGGGGTCGCGGTGATCGAGGTCAACGCCCCCGACCTACCGCGCCGTTACGCCCACGGGAAGACCGATCAACTCGACGCTTATGCCGCGGCGATGGCGGTCATCACCGGCCGCGCCACCGCGGTCGCCAAAGACACCCGCGGCACGGTCGAATCGGTCCGAATGCTCACCGTGACACGGACTTCGGCGGTGGAAGAGGCCACCCGGATCGGTAACCAGATCCGCGACCTGTGCACCACCGCACCAGTGGAGTTCGCCGACCAGGCCCGCCAGGCACGCACCATCACTGCGCGGGCAGCGTTCATCGCGGGTCTACCGGTGCCGGCTGACCAGGATGATCTGTCCGGGCCGGCCGCGGCGTTCGTGCGTGCCGCGCGTTCACTGCTCGAGCGTCACCGACTCGCCCAACGCGAGGTCTGTTCGTTGACCCGCGAACTCGAGAGGCTGTTGGCCACGGTGGTGCCGACCCTGTTGTCCCGACCGCAGATCGGACCGGTCACCGCCGCACGACTGGTGATCACCGCTGGTGACAACGTTGAGCGGATGCGCACCGAGGCGACGTTTGCCAAACTCGTCGGTGCCGCACCGCTACCGGCATCCTCGGGCAAGACCAGCCGTCACCGACTCAATCGGGGTGGAGACAGGCAAGCCAACAGTGCTCTGCACATGATCGCGGTCGGCCGGATGAAATCCCACGCACCCACCCGCGCCTACGTCGAGCGGCGTTCCGCGGAACACAAAACGAAAAAAGACATCATCCGCTGTCTCAAGCGCTACATCGCCCGCGAAGTGTTCCGCGACCTCACCACCGACCTCGGAACCCTTGACAAGCTATAGGACCGTCTCGTCGCTTTCGCTCCTCGCACCTCAGGGAGCGAGGAGGTTCGTCGCTTTCGCTCCTCGCACCTCAGGGAGCGAGGAGGCTCGTCGCTATCGCTCCTCGCACCTCAGGGAGCCAGGAGGCTCGTCGCTATCGCTCCTCACACCTCAGGGAGCGAGGAGGCTCGTCGCTATCGCTCCTCGCACACCGCACGCGTGTGTCGGACGGCGTCAGACGAGCGGACGGCCGAGCCGGCAACGCAGGCGGACGTCGCGCAGGAGAATGTGAAAAGCGATCTGCGACAACCAGAGTGGCTTTTTGCGCTCGGCCTCGACCAGTTTGCCGACGTACTCGTCGAACCACTTCTGGTCCTCGTCGGTCCAGTCCACCCGAAGGGCCTTCCGGAACGGTTCGGGGAGGTAGCCGATCGTCCGCCGGAGCTTGACCGGACCGTAACGGTCCTGGATCGCCTTGGGTGCGTAGCCGAAGTTGGCGATGTCGAGGAGGAAGTCCCGGATCTCGTCGCTGATCTCGATGCGGGCGACCTGCGAGTCCCAGTACTCGTCGAAGGCATCGCGGCTCTCCGGCCAGGCCTCGGCGGGCATCTGCAACGTTGTACCGCACACCTTGCCCTGCTGGTAGAACTCCTCACGTTCGGCGCCGTGCAGTGGGCCGTGCACGCGCTCGTAGATGTCCTCCCACCCGAAGTAGAGGCAGGCGGCGACCCAGAGCTGGAGGTCGGGGTTCATCGCGTTGTACTCCACCGGGCTGTCGGCGTCCGAGCGCACCTGGGCGTGCTGTCCGTTGACCGCCTGTCGGTAGCGCCGTCGGTCGTCGGCGTTGCCCATCGCGGCGACCGCCAGGTACGACGCGGTGGTGCGGGCACGTTTCACCGGATGCTTGTCGAGGCGCCCGTTCTCGACCTTGCTGCGTGCGACGCCGTAGCCTACGGCGGGGTTGGCGAGCTGCATGATCACGTTTGTCGTACTCATGGTCTGCCCCATCGACAACAGTGATCGCGCGAAGAAACTGCTGTCGATGTTGTCCATCTCGACTCGCGTCATCGTGCGTTTCTGCTGAGACATCTGACCCCCGGATCGGCTCGGCCCGCGTCCTGATGTGACAACGGGTGTGATCAAAAATGTCAGAACCGTGGGTTCGTGTCAACGGCCCCGGCGTACCGGTGACAGCATGCGACGACGGCCGCCATCCGCTGGGATGGCGGCCGTCGTGTTGGCCGGTAGGGCCGATCAGCTGTCGATGCCGACCAGTTCCTTGGCGAGTTCGGCGAATCGGATCTCGATGGCCGAGACGACCCGCTGACGGTTCTTGTGGGTCTCCTCGTAGGCGAGGGTCACGCGGAGTTCGGCCGGTGCCGTCAGTTCCTTGACGGCGGCGACGGCATCGCCGACGTTGAGGTCGGCGTAACCATCGATCGGCAGATCCGCGGAGTCGACGGTGCCGGTGAACTCGCGGAGCTGGTGGAGCGCGTCCGCTGCGCCGACGGCGCCGCTGTCGCGCGCACTGTCCTCGACTGCCTCCAGGGCTGCGTCGCGGCCGGCGGCCACCGTCTTCGAGACCGCGGTACCGGCGTTCTCGATCGCGTCACCGGCACGCGAGGCGGCGTCGGCCGCGTCATCGACGGCGCTCGCGAAACGGCTGCGCACCACGGCGATCGGGTCCGGGATCTGGCGCGCGAAGTCAGCGGTCCGGTCAATGGCCCACGATGCGCCGTTCGCCGGTGCGGTGAGCGCGCGTGCCGCGAGTCCGCTCGCCCACTGGGTCGGTCCCCGGCGCAGTGCCGTAGGTCCGCCCAGCGCCTCTTCGGCGAGGACCGTGGTCAGCCAGTTGACCGTCGCGGTGTGGGCCACGACCAGCCGTTCGGCCAGGTCGACGAGCTCCGTGTCCTCCTGGCCGGTCGCGAGGGCCTTGAGATACGTCGAGCGTGCGAGGAGTCGCTGCTCCAGGGCGAGGTCGTCGAGGAGTGCCTCGTCGAGCGGTTGGGCCTGCTCCACAAGGGTCTTGGCCATCGCGCCGACGCGACCGAGAACGGGTCGGACGACATCGACGAGTCCGCCGCGGTCGCGAAGAGCGGCCTCGATCGCCTCGGCACGCTTTCGCGCCTTCTCGGCGTTCTCGGAGAGTTCCTTGCGGATCGCGTCGGTCCGGGCCTGGGCCTGGCGCGTCTCGGCGATCTGGATCTCGGTGTGGGTCATCGCGAGGATTGCACGAAGTTGCTGGTGGATGGTGGTGGTGGAAACTGTCATTGGTCTCGCTCCCTTCTCATCCGCTATGGGATGCGTACACCCCGAGTGTTGCCACCGGGTCCTCGTCTGTAACCCGTGATCGTGAATCGACGGTCGCCGGGCTCACGGATTCGTTGCGCGACAACAGGTCTCGGGCCAAGTGAGGTGAGTCACACCCCTGGTTCACGATCCGGCGAACCTCGTCATGACGACAAAACGCCCCCGGTGACGCGGTGGCGTCGTCGGGGGCGTTCAGCCGGATTCGTCGGAAAGGGTTCAGTAGTTGTAGAAGCCACGTCCGGACTTGCGTCCCAGGTGACCGGCGTCGACCATGCGCCGCAGCAGTGCCGGAGGCGCGAAGTGCGGTTCGGCGAACTCGTCGTACAACGACTCGGCGGCCGCGAGGGTGATGTCGAGGCCGATGGTGTCGACGAGCGTCAGCGGTCCCATCGGATAGCCGCAGCCGCCCTTCATGGCGGTGTCGATGTCCTCGGCCGAGGCGTAGCCGGAGTCGTACATCCGGATCGCCTGGCAGAGGTAGGGGATGAGCAGGGCGTTGACGATGAAGCCCGAACGGTCACCGGCATTGACCGGATTCTTGCCGAGGACGTCCTTGACGTAGGCGCTGACGGCGTCGGCGGTCTCCGGGGTGGTGACCAGGGTCGAGATGATCTCGACCAGTGGCATCACCGGCACCGGGTTGAAGAAGTGGACGCCCACGACGCGCTCGGGACGCTTGGTGGCGGTCGCGACCTTGATGATCGGGATCGACGACGTGTTGGTGGCGAGGATGGTGTTCTCGCCGACGGCCTCGTCGAGGCGTGCGAAGATGTCGCGCTTGAGCTGCTCGTTCTCGGGTGCGGCCTCGATGACCAGATCGCGGTCGGCGAGGTCGGCGTAGTCGAGGCTGACGCGCAGCCGGCCGAGAGCGGCGTCGGCATCTTCCTGGCTGAGCTTGCTCTTGCTGACGGCGCGGGCCAGGGACTTCTCGACACGCGCACGTGCGGCGTCGGCGAATTCCTGCTTGACCTCGATGATCACGACATCGCTGCCGGACTTCGCGCACACCTCCGCGATGCCCGCTCCCATGGTGCCGCCGCCGATGACGCCGATGTTCTTCACAGTGAAACCTCCGAGTCCGAATATCACCACACACGGTAGTACGCGGTCCGATCCCCGGTGACGGGGCGGGTGTGGAGCGGCGACGCATCGTCGACCGCGTGAGCAGGGCGAACCGGGACGACTGACCAACATGTCCCCGGGGTCCGGTCCGGGGGTGGCTACGATGGCGAAGCACGGAGCTCGCGCTCCGGCACACGCCGACACGGGAGCATTCGCATGAACCGCAGGTCACCGGCCGGATTCGCCGGCATCGTCTCGATCTCCGCAGTGATCGCACTGGTCGTCGGACTACTCGCCTCCGGCGCCGGTGCGGCGGACGCCCGAACACTGGACGGGGTGCGGTACGCGCATGCGTCCCCGGGGGCGCCCTACCGTCAGACCTGGACATCACCACGCAACTTCGTGGCGTCGGTGTGGTCGCCCTCCATGCAGACCCAGGTCCCGCTCCTCGTGCAGACGCCGGCCAACCGCAACCAGAGCGCGCCGGTGATGTACCTGCTCAACGGATCGTCTGGCGGGGAGGAGAACGACGACTGGACGCATGCCACCGATGCGAACGCCTTCTACGCGAACAAGAACGTCTGGACCGTCACTCCGATCGGCGGCGCCGCCAGCTACTACGCCAACTGGCGACGCGTGGATCCGGCGGCCAACTTCCGGTACCAGGTGAAGACGTCTCGACCGTTGCGCTGGGAGACGTTCCTGACCTCGGAACTGCCCTCCACCTTCGAAGGGGCACACGGCGGGTACAGCCGCGGGCGGGCCCGCGGTATCGCCGGGATCTCGATGTCGGGAAACTCGGTGATCCGTCTCGCGGAGAACCATCCCGGTCTGTACCGCGCGGTCGGCGCCCACTCGGGCTGTGCCGACACCGTGACGCCGACGGGGCAGCTCATGCTGAGGAATGTCGCATTCGTCCCGTACGGGGCCGATGCGACGAACATGTACGGGCTGCCCGGGGATCCTGAATGGGCTGCGCAGGACCCGGTCGTCAACGCGTACAAGCTCGCTCGTCGTACGCCGGCGCTGTGGATCAGCGCGGCCACCGGTGTGCCGGGCGGGCATGACAACCCGGCCGACCGTTCCGTCCGCGGGGACGTGGGCAGACTCGCCGCCCAGGTGACCGTCGGCGGGATCAGCGAGGCAGCGGCCCGGACCTGTACGGTCACCCTGGCCCAGCGTCTCGCGGCTCTCCGCATCCCCGCCAACGTGCGTTTCCCGGCGGTGGGCACCCACTCCTGGGGTTACTGGCAGGACCAGATGCACGAGTCCTGGCCCATGTTCGCCAGAGCACTCGGGGCGTGATCGGTTCGTCGCAGCCTTGCCGGAAATGTCGGTGTACCTGGTACTTCAGCCGACCTTCAACTCGGCGCGGCTACGTTCGGAGTGTGGACTCGGTTGAGAAACGCTGCCGACGATCGCCCGACGGGAACCCGTTCGAGGACGATCGTCGATGACGGCGACGCGCCGCGCGCTGTGGATGTCCCAGATGTTGCAGCCGGGCGTTTCGCACGTCGTCGCATTCGGGCTCACCCTCCGTGGTCCCCTCGATGGTCCGCGTCTGCTGGATGCGACGCGTGGGGTGCTCGATCACGTCGGGTGGAATGACGTACACATTCCGGCCGGACACTCGCCGGCCGAGCTGACACCATCGGATGGTGTCGCTGCAGAACCGATCCGGCGTGCCGGCTCCTCGATCGAGCCCGTTGTCCGAGTCGATCTCTCGCGATTCCCCGATCCGGAAGCCGAGAGTGACCACCGCGCGCAGCAGTTCGTCGATGCTGGCGACGGTGCAGACCTCACCATGCCGCTGTTTCGCAGCGAGTTGCACCGTCTGGCCGGCGATCATCACCGGTGGGTGGTGCGTGTGCACCACGTCCTGACCGACGGCGCCGGGGTCTTGCGTGTCATGGGACATGTCGCCGACGTGTACGGCGGCATCGCCGCTCCGGACGATCTGCCCGTCGCGGGCGCCGATCAACTGGCGGCCGACGAGAAGCGGTACGCCGACTCGCCCCGTCGGGAATCCGATGCGCGGCACTGGAAAACCGTTCTCGACGAGCACGAACCGTCACTGCTGTCGGGTGCGGCCCCGCGGATGACGTCGGAGATCACCCGGGTGACACGACGATTGACGAGCCCGCGGACCGCCGGGTCGGAGGAGCTCGTCGCCGCGTTGGCGGGTCTGTGCGCTCGCCTGCTCGACACTCCCGACGTGGGACTCGCGCTGCCGGTCGCCGCCCGCACCTCGGCGGTGCGTCGACGCGCCGTGCAACCGTTGTCGAACGTCGTGCCGCTGACGCTGAACGGGATCGGAGACCTCGCGGCGGCGGGAGCGGTCGAGTCCGTGTCGTCGGCGGTGATCGACGCGTTGCGACACCAGCTCTACCCGCGCGAGGACATGTTGCGTGGTCGCCGGGGAACCACCGCCTTCGGTGTGGTGGTCAACCTGTTGCCCACCTTCTCGCCGCCGGTCGTCGACGGTCTCCACTGGTGCCTGGAGGTGATGCGCACCGGCCCCGTCGGCGATGTCGCAGTGACGATGCACCCTGCCGATCAGTTCGGTGAGCGGGCGGTCACCTGGGAGGCACCGGCGGCGGCCTTCGACGCCGGCGCGCTGGATACGCTGGCCGCGCGATACGACACCTACCTGACGGCGTTTGTTCGCGAGATCGACGACGGGGTGGCCATCCCGGACGATGCGGTCTTCGTGGAAGGCGAGTGGGACCGCTTCCGGCGACGCAGCGGCCCGCCCGCGCCACCGTTCGTCCCCACCGTCGGCCTGTTCGCCGAGTACTGCACGGCGGATCCGTCGGCCGCCGCGCTCGTCGACGGCGAGGTCGAGTGGTCCCGTGCAAAGCTCGCGGAGCGGGTGAGTCATTGTGTGAGGCGGCTCCAGGCCGAGGGTGTGCAGGCCGGTGATCCGGTGGCGGTGGCCGTCGGGAGATCGGCGGCGTCGGTGGTGGCGTTCTGGTCGGTACTCATGGTCGGCGGCGTCTGGGTGCCTCTGGGCGACCCGGCCGCTCCTGAGGCGAGAACGCAAGCGCTCCTTGCCCGTTGCGGTGCGCGGATCGGACTGTGTGGTCCGGGCGCCGCCGTCGAGGACGGCATCCGCTGGCTGGTGCTCGACGATGGAAATGATTGCGCCGCAACAACGTTCGACGAGGTGGCCCAACGGCGGCCGGCGGGATACGACCGCGGCCCCGACGACGCTGCATACATCCTCTTCACCTCGGGTTCCACCGGCCGTCCGAAGGGTGTGGTGATACCGCACCGCGGGTTCCCCGCGCTCGTTGCCGAGATCCGGGCGTCGTATGCGCTGACGTCTCGGTCACGCCTGCTGCATGTCTCGTCCCCGACCTTCGACACCGGGATCGTCGAGATGCTGTCCGCCGTGGCGACCGGGGCGACGCTGGTCATCGCGCCCGCATCCACCCAGGGAGGTGACCCGCTCGCCGATCTCATCCGCAGGCACGGCGTCACCCACATCATCATGACGCCGTCGGTGCTCGAGACCTTACCGGTCGACCTCGCGGACGGGTTCACCCAGGTGATCGTCGGCGGTGAGCCGCCGCAGGCTTGTCTCGTGGACAAGTGGAGCGCACGTGTACCGGTGCGAAATGCATATGGGCCCACCGAAACCCGATGCAGCATCAACATCTCCGGACCTCTCTCGACGCACGGGGAGATCACCGTGGGTCCGCCGATGGTCGGGGTGACCGAGTCCGTATTGGACCGGCGCGGCCGTCCCCAGCCACCAGGCGCCCTCGGTACCGTGCATTGTGCGGGACCGCAAGTGGCGGACGGTTATCTCGACGACCCCGAACAGACCGATGAGGCCTTCGTCGACTGCACCATCTCCGACGATCCGGTCATGTACCGGACCGGTGACGTCGCCACGTGGACCGAAAGCGGGGATCTGCGGATACTCGGCCGGCGGGACGGGCAGGTCAAGTTGCGCGGCCTGCGCATCGAACTCGGTGAGATCGATGCCGCACTGATGCGGTGTGACGGGGTCCGGCGGTGCGCGACGACACTCCGTGACCTGCAGTCAGGGCGCGCCGGGATCGTGTCCTTCGTGGTCCCCGAAGACATCTCCCGTCCACCCGGCCGACGAGCGATTCGTCGGGAACTGGCTCGGATGCTGCCGTCGTACATGGTGCCGGCGCTGGTCGTCATCCTCGACGAGATGCCGCGTGCCGTCAGCGGGAAACTGAGTCTCGCTGCATTGCAGCATCTTCCGTTGCCGGTGAACGATCCGACCCGCGGGGCGGTCGGCCCCCACGAGGCACTGCTGCTACGCGTGGTCGGCGAGGTCCTGGGTGTCGAATCGATCGATCCGATGATGGGGTTCGTGGAGCAGGGCGGCGACTCGCTGGCGGTCATGCGGGTCGCTCAGGGACTCGCCGAGGCAGGTTATCCGGAGATCGGACCGAACGACGTGCTGACCTCGCCCGACCTCGCGTCTCTCGCCGAGCAGATGGCGCAGCGGACACCGCGGGTGCGTGACGAGCGAGACGAGCCTGCCGGAGACGGCGACGCCGCCGAACGCCCCCTGACGCCTGCTGAGCGAACTGTGGTGCGCGAGCCGGGCCACCCTGTCGCGCAATTGATCTGCGTCGCCTGGGTCCCCTCGTCGTGGGACCGCCCGGGGGTGGCGGAGACATCGGCGCTCATCGGTGCCCTCCTCGAACGGCACCGGTCACTTCGGTCCACGTTCCCCGACACCCCGACGGGGCCGATCCGGCGAACAGCGCGCGACGTACCGCTCGATGCGGTCGTGTCCCGGATCGAGGTGGTGGACATCCCGGATCGGGAACGCCTACGAGCGGAAGCGAAGGAGATGGCGGCAACCCTGGACGTGCGGGTGGCGCCACCGCTGGCAGTGCGTCTCCTCGAGGGGCCGGACGGCCTCGTCATGGGTGCGGTCGCGGTGATGCACCACATCGCGGTGGACGGGCGTTCGCTGGGGGTGCTCGCCCGCGACGCCGAAGCGCTGATGACGGGCGGGGCCCTGACTCCGGAGGGGCCGTCTGCGGAGTTGGATCCGGCGAGTACGGCAGGCGACGACGAAGGCTTCGAACTGCACAACTTCTGGAAAGAGTTGCTCGTACAGCAGAGCGATTCGGCTTTCGAACTGGGCGGCGTCGACCCGGCGACGTGGCCGATCGATGGCGCGATCCGTCGTCGCGGGTTGGTCGATGCGGACACCTACATGCGTTTCCGAAGCCGAGCGGCAGCGGAACACATGACGCCGTTCGAGGCCTTCGGAGACGTGGTGGCCAGGGCGCTGGCGGACATGACCGGACAACCCGGTGTCCTGGCCGCCACGACGGTGTCCAAGCGTCCCCCGGGTGCGGAGGGCGTCGTCGAAAACCACGTGCTCGCGGTGATCACCCCGCTGTCGGTGGGCGAGGATCGAGATACTTCGGTCGCCTTGCGTCGCAGGTGCATTCGCGCCGCATCGGCGCCCATGGAGGAAGTGCTCGACCTCGCGGGCCGGACCGTCGACGACGACCATCTGTTCCCCGTACCCGTCTTGCTCGGCTGGTCGCCGGTGATCTCACCGCCGTCATCCGGTGGAATCCTCTACGCGTTCCCGCCGCGTCGCACACGCTGGCTGCTTCAGGTCGAGGGGTGTCCGACGCCGACGGGTGAACTCGAGGTCGGTGTCACGGGTGCGACCCAGGCGCTGGGGATCGAGCGGACCGAGCGCGTTCTGGCGGAGGTGAGCCGGTGCCTGCGTCGGTGGTGAGATGAGTTCTGTCAGAGCACCACACATCTGGTCCGGCAGATTCGGATGGCGGAGTGTCCGCGTCCGGCTGACGGTCATCGGTGTGGCGACCCTGTTCGCGGCCCTGGCAATCGCCGGCGGGCTGGTGCTGATCGTGGTCTACCGTTCGCTCACCGACGCCGCCGACACGGCGACGTCGACACGGAGTCAAGACATCGCCGACGCCCTGGCGCAGGGTGGGCTCGCGGCGGTGGCGACGACCGAGCTGGAGCCGACCGACTCGATCGGCATCGTGCAGATCGTCGGCCGAGATGGGTCCGTGCTCGCGGCGAGCCACGAGCGGCAACGGGTCCGGCCACTGGTGGCCCCGGTGGATGCCGGGGTACGGCATACCGCGGTGGACGCGACATTCCCCGGAGAGGACGACGAGTTCCGCGTCGTGGTTCGGGGCGTGACGGCGCCGGACGGGCAGGTGTTCAGCGTTGTCGTCGGAGCCGGTGAAGCACACATCCACGCGACCGTGCTGACGGTTTTCGGCGTCCTCTGCGTGGTGTTCCCGATCATCCTCATCGTCGCGGCGGCGACGACCTATGAGCTCGTCGGCCGAACACTGCGACCAGTGGAGGCCATCCGAACCGAGGTTGCGGAGATTTCGAGATCCGGTGTGGCGCGACGGGTTCCGGTCGCCGACACGGACGACGAGATCGCCACGCTCGCGGTGACGATGAACGAGATGCTCGATGCGCTGGCCTTCGCCCGCGAACAGCAGATCAGGTTCGTCGGCGATTCCTCACACGAACTGCGAAGCCCGCTCGTCACCATCCTGGGATTGCTGGAGCTCGCCGTCCGGACAGGTGAACCGATCGATTCCGCGACGGTGTCCACACTCCTGCTGCCCGAGGCCCACCGCTTGCGCGACCTCGTCGACGACCTTCTTCTCCTGGCCCGTGCCGACGAGTACGGACTGCGGCCCTCATTCGAGGAAGTGGATCTCGACGACATCGTCAACGACGAGGTCACCCGGCTCGATCTCACCACCGACCTCGAGATCTCGGCGACCGTGCTGCCGGTTCGTGCACTCGGCGACCGCGACCAGCTCGGCCGCGTGGTACGGAATCTGTGCGACAACGCCGTTCGGCATGCCCGTTCCGCAGTGACGGTGACCATGGCCGTCGACCCGGAATGGGTGACGATCAGTGTGGCCGATGACGGGCCGGGTATTCCTGTCGACGATCGTGCACGCGTCTTCGACCGCTTTGTGCGGCTCGACGATTCGCGAGATCGCCGGGGCGGCACCGGACTCGGCCTCTCGATCGTCGACGAGATCGTTCGTGCACATCACGGCACCGTCACCGTGCTCGACACCGACGGCGGAGGCTGCACCATCGGGGTGTCGTTACCGCTGCGGGCCGATCAGGTCGAGGGGTCACCGCCATTGTCGGCGAGCCGATAGCCGGCGCCGCGGACGGTTTCGATCGCGCGAACCCCGAAAGGGGTGTCGATGTGTCGGCGGAGGTAGCCGACGTACACCTCGACGATGTTGTCGTCGCCACGGTAGTGCTCGTCCCACACCGCCCGCAGGATGTCGGTCTTGCTGACCACGTTGCCCTTGTGACGTATCAGGTATTCGAGAACCGCGAATTCTCGGGCGGTGAGGCGGATCGGTGTCTCCCCACGCCGGACCTCTCGTCGCGCCGGGTCCAGCGAGAGCGATCCGGCCTGCAGGATGGTCGGTCGTTCCGGGGCGCCGCGCCGTGCGAGTGCGCGTAATCGCGCGGACAGCACGACCAAGGAAAACGGTTTGACCATGTAGTCGTCGGCGCCGAGATCGAATGCGTCCGCCTCGTCGTACTCCCCGTCCTTGGCGGTGAGCATGAGTACCGGGGTCCACACACCGCGGTGCCGCAGCTCTCGGACGAGTTCGTAGCCGTTGAGTCGCGGCATCATGATGTCGCTGACGATGACGTCGTAACTTCTGGCACAGGCGGATTCGACACCCGCGACGCCGTCGGCGGCGGTGTCGACGGCCCAGCCCTCGGCCCGCAGGGTCCGCCGCAGGGTCTCGGTGGCCCGCGGATCGTCCTCGACGACCAGTACGCGCATGTGCTCCAGTATCTGCCCGGACTCGGTCTGCCCGACGTGATTCACGTGTTCGTGCGTGTCATGACCAGGCGGCGCGGGAGCCGGAATCGCCGGTTCGGTAGACGATGTACAGCGACCCCACGGCCACCACGATCAGCGCGACCCCCAGGACGAGTGCAGTCACCCGCTGCGAGAGTTTCGCCGATGCCGGGATTCTCGTGTGGATGGTGGCCATCACCCGCTCGTCGTGAACCGCCCACCAGAGGACGGCGAGTGCGAACAGCGGACCGACCCAGTAAATGACCTGTTCCCCGAACCCGGCGTGGTGTTCGATCGCGGGATTCGGACCCACGCGCTCTTCCAGCGATTCTCCGGCAGTCGTGGTGAGTGGAACGGAGATCAACGCGGCCAGAGCGACCAGGGGAGTGAGGATTCCGAGGCGGGCCCGTGCCGCCGGCCAGCACACCCCGATGATCGCCATCAGGGCGGTGAGTGGGACCAGCACCACGACGACGTGTACGAGGAGCGGGTGAATGGGCAGGCCGTTGATTGTGTTCACGCTGCGACGGTAGCCCGGCGATGTTGAAGGGTAGCTGAAATGCCGAACATGTCACATCCGGTGATACGACCCGTCGTTCGTGCGTGCGACCTGCCCGTGTCGGATGAGCCGTTCGAGGTGCAGTCCGGCCGTGCGGCGCTCGACGGCATCGACGAAGGGCATCTGTACGTGAGGTCGGTATACGAGCCGGTGCCCGACGATCTCGTCGAGTCGCCGGGGCCGGTCCAGGAATTCCAGCAACCGTTCCTCGCGCCGGTGGATGACGCCCTCGTACGCTTTCAGGTGTTCTCGAAAAACTCTCGCGCCCTCCACGACTCCCTTCTGGTGGAAGGTGCCGTACCACCGGGCCTCGACCTCGCGGACGCGCGCGATGGAGGCGAGGTAGTCGTCGACGCTGCTGCCGACGTCGCCGTACATCGGGCCGAAGCGAGTGAGGTCGATGTCGGCGATGTAGAAGAAACCGGTCGGTTCGACGAGGACGCCGCAGTGTCCACGGGTGTGGCCGGGGAGGTGGACGACCGTCGCGGTGATGTCCCCGAGATCGAAGACGTGCCCGTCGCCGACGCCGCGCGCGTCCGGAAAGCCGGGCGTGAGTGCGAAGGTGTCACCGATCTGGGCGTCGACCGCGGCGCGTTCCTCGGGCGTGAGTCCGTAGCCGTCGAGAAGGACCTGGAGTGAACGAACTCCGCCGACTTCGTCGTGATGCGCATACTTCGCGGTGTCGAAGTGGCGCAGGCCGGCGATGTGGTCCTCGTGCGCGTGGCTGATCATGACGGCATCGGCACCGACGGGGTCGTGGTCGACGTCGAGGGAGGGATCGAGGACCAGCGTCGCCTCGGAACCGTGCACGACGACGGTGTTTCCGTACGGGAACGTTCCACCGTGCGTGGATGCGAGCACGGTCACCTGGTCGAAGCGGGTTTCGGTGAAGCGCGACGCCGTGGTCATCTGGTCTGCCTACCCGCGCGGAGAGCGAGATGTCAATGACCGCGCTCGCGCGGGGTCGCATCGTCGTCGGGAGGGTCGGTCATGCCACGTGCGGTCAGAGGCAGGACGATCCACGCCATCGAGAACACGACGAACGTGCAGCACCCCGCCACGACTGCCGGTACCGGACCGGCGGTCGCACCGAACACCACGGTGATCGCGCCGGACAGCGCCAGCCCGAGGAGTGTCAGCCCGGCGAAGGCCATGTAATGCGCGAGGGCGACGATGAGCGCGAGTTGGTGCCGGCGGAACAGCGCGCGGTGCAGTGCGACCGGTGCGGCGAGCAGGATGGCGGCGCCGACCGCGAAGGACACGGTGATCAGGTAGACGACGCGCAGGCCACCACCGAGGTCCTCGAAGCGGCTCTGGAACGGCATGGTCAGCAGAAACCCGGTCAGGATCTGCACGCCGGTCTGCACGACGCGCAGCTCTTGTAGCAGGGAATTCCAGTTGCGGTCGAGGCGCTGGGTCTCGGTTTCGTCGCGTTCAGCGCGGTTCCACGCGGCATCGTCGGCGCCGGGATGTCCGGTGGGAGGTTCGGTGTCCGTTGGATGGGCCACTGTCTCATCCTCGCATCAGCGGGGACGAGAACCGAGTCGGTTGAGCTGCAGTGCCGATTACTTGCCGTGATCCCTGGCAAAAGGCCACGAGGCGGAGGACCATCGGTCCATGGCCACGTCCCTGGATGAAGTCACGAAGTCTCAGGTGGGTTTGCTGCGGTGGACCGACATGCACCGACGGGTCCGCGCGTTTGTCGACGGTCAGGTGGTCGTCGACTCGGCCGAACCGATCCAGGTCTGGGAGCCGTATCGGGTGGTCGGGTGCTACGCGGTGGGAACCGCGGACATCGCCGTCCCACTCGAGCATCACGTACCGACGATGCCGGGCGCTGATCACCCCCCGATCCTGACGCCGGCGCATCCGTTTTCGATGCACACCGCGCCCGGCGCGGCCTACGACATCGGGGCCGACACGCGGACGCTGGTCGGAGCTGGGTTTCGGCTCGACGACCCTGATCTCGCCGACTATGTACTCCTTGACTGGGACGCGTTCGACGAATGGCGCGAGGAAGAACAGATCGCGATGGGTCATGCGCACGACCCGTACAAACGAATCGACTGCCTCGCCACCAGCAGGCACATCGTCGTGCGCATCGGGGACACCGTGCTGGCGGAGAGTCACAACCCGACGCTCCTGCTGGAAACACACCTCCCGGCGCGGCACTACATCCCGCGCGAGGACGTCCGGATGGATGTCCTGCAACGCTCCGACACCGTCACCGTGTGTGCGTACAAAGGTCAGGCGACGTACTGGTCGGCGGTGGTCGGCGACGAGGTCGTTCCCGACGTCGCCTGGACCTACACCGATCCGCTGCCCGACGCCGAACCGGTGCGGGATCTGATCTGCTTCTACGACGAGCGGGTCGACGTGCAGATCGACTGACTCACGCGGTGAAGGTCGGCGGATCGGCCGGCCGTTTCATCTGCGCGAACGTCGTGCCGGCGATGGCGACGAGCGAGGTGTACAGGGTCTCGGCCTCATCGCCGGTCGGGATGTCGGCGAGCACCGGTCCGAAGAAGTAGGTGCCGTCGATGCCGAGGATGGGGCTGCCGCCGTCCTCGCCGAGCGATTCTTGGCTGCGTTCGTGGGACGCGCGCACCGCGTCGTCGAAGGTGGCGTCGTCCATGGCGTCGGCCAGCTCGGCCGGGAGTCCTGCCTCGGCCAGCGCCTCGGCGACGACCGTCGTGGTCACCTCGTCGCCCGCGAAGTGGATACGTCTGCCGAGCGCGGAGTAGAGCGGCTCGATGACGTCGGCGCCGGCCTTGTCGGTGGCGGCCGCGACGACGCGTCCCAGCCGGAGTGCCGTGTCGAGCCGGCGGCGCTGTTCGTCGGAATCCGGCTCCTCGTCCTCGTTCAGGATCGCGAGACTCATGAGGTGCCAGTCGACATCCGCATCGTGGGCGTTTGCGCGGTCGAGGAGCCAACGCGACGCGGCCCAGGCGAAGGGGCATACCGGATCGAAGTAGAAGTCGAAGTGGGTCATGGGGGCGGCGTACCCAATTCGGCCGGGTTCGATACGTGAGGTGTCAGCGGATCGAGTACCGGATCGGCAGGTGCTTGAGCCCGCCGACGAACACCGTCGCGGCCAGTTCGGGTTCGCCGGCCAGCTCGATCGAATCCAGTCGCGGGATCAGTGCGCTGAACAGACTTCGCATCTCCATCCGCGCCAGCGCTGCGCCCAGGCAGAAGTGCACGCCGTAACCGAACGCGAGGTGCTTGTTCGGGAAGCGTCCGACGTCGAAGGTGAACGGGTCGTCGAAGATCTCTTCGTCCCGGTTTCCGGAAGTGTAAGCGAGATAGACGGATTCGCCCTTGGCGATCGGTACGCCACGCACCGAGGTGTCCGCGGCGGCCGTGCGCATGAATTCCTTGACCGGCGTGGTCCAGCGGATCATCTCCTCCACCGCGGTGTCGATGAGTTCGGGGTCGTGGCGGAGGCGGTCGAGTTCGTGGGGGTTCTCGATGAGTGCGCGCAGGCCTCCGGAGATCGCGTCCTTGGTGGTGTCGTGGCCGGCGCTGGCGACGATCACGTAGTAGGAGGCGGTGTCGACGTCGGAGAGGGGCTCGCCGTCGATCCGGCCGTTGGCGATTGCCGATGCCAGGTCGCCGGTGGGATTCGCGCGCCGGGAGGCGGTCAGTTTGCTGAAGTAGTCGAAGAAGTCCAACAGCGTCGCCATCCGCTCCTCGAGCGTGGTGCCGCGCTGGTACTCCTCGTCGTCGGCGCCGAACATCTCCTGGGTCAGCTGGTGCATCCGGGGGAAGTCCTCTTCGGGTAACCCCAGTAACGACAGGATGACGTACAGCGGGAAGTGGATGGCGATGTCCTCGACGAAGTCGCATTCCGGACCGATCTCGGCCATCTTGTCGACGTAGCGTTTCGCCAGTGCGTCCACCTGGACTTGTAGCTCGCGCAACGCCTTCGGCCGGAACCAGTCCTGGCCGATCGCCCGCACCTTCTTGTGGTGGGGGTCGTCCATGTGGATCAGGGTGCGCAACCCCGCTCCGGACTCGAGCTGCGACTTGGCGAAGTCGTCGGCCACTGCGGTCACCAGCACCGGGCGGGGCTCGCTGAGCCAGAGGTTGTTGTCGCGCTCGATGTCCATGATGTCGGCGTGTCTGGTGATCGCGTAGAACGGCCGGTAGGGGGCTTTGTCGACGTAGGCGACCGGGTTGTGCGCCCGGAGGTGGGCCATCGCCGCGTGGAGTCGCGGCTCGTCGGCGTAGGCCGTCGGATCGGCGAATACGTTGGCGGCCTCGTCGGTCATGCTCGTGCTCACCGATCGCGTCCTTCCGTCGAACGGGTGCTTCTCGCTTCGAGTGTCCGATATCGCCGTGTTCCAGATCGGCAGATTGGTGAACCCGACCGATTTACGCTGGACACATGCCCTATCGGGTTCTGGCCGACGGCATAGCGGTCCTGCATCTGCTGTTCCTGCTGTATCTGACGTTCGGCGGGTTCATCGCCTGGCGGTGGCCACGCACCGTCGTGCTCCACCTCGCGGCCGTGGGGTGGGGACTCGCCTCGGTGGGCTTGGGGCTGTGGTGCCCGCTCACCGATGCCGAGAACTGGGCGCGGCATCGTGCCGGCGAAGCGGGGCTGCCCTCGACCGGGTTCATAGACCACTACCTGACCGGGGTGATCTACCCCGATTCTGCCCTCGGCCTGGTGCGCGGGTTGGTCGCTGCCGTGGTCGTTGCGTCGTGGGTGGGGCTGTGGTGGCGGGTCCGGACCCGTCCGCGCCGCCGCAGAGTCGCTGGTTCGCGGTAGAGGAGCCACCTGCAGCTAGCGCGTGTTCGGGCGAGGTGGCGATTCCGGGGGACTCGAGCCCGGCGGTAGCGCACGGCGAGGTCTCAGCAGGGGGAGCATCCACTCGTAGACGGTGTCGTCGTTGAGCAAGGTGAAGTGGTGGGCGCCGCCGATGTGGAACCCGTCGTCGACCTCGAATCCGAGGTGCCGCTTCCGATCTCGGCCACCGCCGCTGTTCGTCATCACCAATCCGTCGCCGACGATACAGCCGAATGGGTGATCGGGTCGTCGGGTCACGGTCGCCGTGACGTAGAGATGCCGCGCGCCCTTCATGAGCGGTGGGTAATCGACCGCGGGCTGTAGAAAGGCCTCCGGGTCGGTGTCGCGCCACTGCTCTTCGGTGACCGTCCCGTGGAACAGGTCGCGGACTCCGGCACTGCGCCGAGCGAGCAGCGCGCCGAATGGACGGCTGGTCGGCCACAGGCGCAGGGCCGCCGTCGCCCAGTGAACCCCTCGTGCCAGGGGCGCGCCGAGGTGCGGCGTACCGAGGCACACCGTCTGTCGAACCAGGTGGGGCCAATACGTATCGACGGCGGCGGCCTGATGGCACGCACTCCGGATCACCAGTCCGCCCATCGAGTGGCCGATGAGGGTCAGGTCGGTGACCGGCACCGGCCACGACAACAGCAGGTCGGCGAGCAACTGTGCGAGATCGCGGCCGTTGTCACTGATGTGTCGTCCCGAGTTGTACCGGATCATGACCTCGGTGCTGCCGAGGTCATCGGCCAGGCGTGCGCCGTAGGTGGGTCTGCCGCCGAGCTCCCACGCGAACTCGGTCTCCATGAGGCCGTGCAGGAACACCGTCAGGTGCCCGGTGGCCCGGGGGAAGGCGCCCGCCAGGTCCTCCGGGGTGATCGGAACGATCGCGCCGTCGACACGGACGGCGGTCTCCGGAGCCAGGGGTGACTGCTCGGCGGTCAGCTGATCCCCGATCAAACCGTCGAGGATGCCGATCGCCACGGCGCCGCGCTTGGTCTCGGACGGCACCCCACCGTGGCGGTCGGCGAGCGACTCGGCCAGGTCGCCGACCACATCGACGGACGAGACGATAGCGGAATAGGTGGACGTGCTGATGGCGTCGTGCATCATCTGGGCGGGACGGACCCGGGGACCCCAAGCGGCGCGCAGGCCGCCGAAGACGGTGTCGGCAATGGATGCGTGCACGGTTGCGATTCCTGTGACAGCTCTGCCCAGCTCGGTTCGGCCCAGGGCCGCGAGTGCGGGCATCTCGCGATCGCGAGGGTGATCTGCCGACATGAGTTCAGTGTACGTTTGTAAACTGATTCCGGGTGCAACGCGTACAGACGGAAGACGCAGTGGACGAAACCGGTTCGTTTCTCGGGGATCGTGCCTATCATCAGCGGGACGATCGACGGTCACGGCCCGGCGTGGCGCCGTTTCCTCGGTGTCGCCTGGCCACGGCGGGAGCACCGGTATGCAGTTGATGGACCCGATGGAGGCGGCCTTGATGAGCGCCGAGACGCTCGTCAACCCGATCCACGTCGCTGCGCTGATGATCTTCTCTCCGCCCGATGATGCGGGGCCGGGCTTTGTCGACGATCTCTATACGCAGGGACTCATCGCCACCGACGCGGTTGATCCGCGGCTGGCACGCCGCCCGCACATCGGCGTCGACACGCTGGGGCTGTGGACGTGGGAACAGGTCGAGGTCAATGTTGTCGATCATGTTCGGCGCCTACACCTCCCGCCTGGAGGCGACGATGCCGAACTGTGGCGTCTGATCGGCGATCTGCACGCGCAGGGGTTGTCACGATCCCGGCCGCTGTGGCAGGCGTACTTGATCGGTGGCCTGTCCGGCGGGCGGTTCGCGTTCTACATCAAGATCCATCACGCGCTGGTCGACGGGGTGGCCGGCATGCAGATGATCGCCGACTCCTTGAGTGGGGACCCGGACAGGCGCGACCTGAAACCCTTCTACGCCGCCAGCGTCCATTCTCCGCGGGTCGCGTCGCCGGCGAAACCGTCATCCGGGCCGCACCCGCTCACGGCCGTCCGGTCGGCCGCGGGTCTCGCGAAGTCGTCGCTGGGGTTTGCCCGAAGCGTCGTCGGTGGGCAGCGCGATCTGCTGGTCGGGGCGCTGCAAGGTAGGGTCGGCCTGCCGTTGAGTGCACCGTTCGTCCGGTTCAACGGCCGAGTGGGCCCGGACCGGGCGGTCGTCGGCGCCACCTTCGAGCTCAGTCGGGTACGGGCGATCCGCGTGGCAGCCGACGTCACCGTCAACGATGTGCTGACCGCGGTCATCTCCGGGGTGTTACGCGATTTGCTCGCCGAGCGGGGCGAACTCCCGAGGCGCTCGCTCGTCGGTCTGTGCCCGATCTCGGTGCGGGTGCTCGACGATCCGGGACAAACCGCGCGCAGCAACGCCTTCGGATTGGAAACATGCTCCCTGGCAACCGATGTCGACGATCCGGTGGAGCGGCTCGCGACGATCCACCGGGCCATGGACTTTGCGAAGAAACAGGTCGCAGCCCACGGCGGGGCTGCATCGCTGGCCTTGGTGGTGCCGAATGTCGCGCAGAGCGTCGTGACCGCGTTGCTGCCTTTCGGTCCCAAGCGGCGCACCGGATACAACCTGCCGATATCCACCCTCCGAGGTCCCGCTGAAGAGATGTACTACAACGGCGCCCGCCTGGACTCGCTGTTCCCGATCTCGACGGTGTTCGCCGGTCTGGGTCTCAACATCACCGTCTACTCGCACGGGGACAAGGTGTCGTTCGGCTGTGTCGCCGGCCGCGAGATGCTGCCAGACGTAGAACCGCTCATCCCGCTGGCGGAGCGTGTGCTGGCCGAACTCGAGACCGCTTACGGGCTCGCGTCGGGCTAGGTGCGGAATCGCGCGATGGTCCATTCCGTGATGGTGGCGCGGGCTTCGCCGCTTCTCGCGATCTTCGCAGGATCCCTGGCCGAAGACCCGGAAGCCGCCTACCAGGCTGCGCAGAGAGCGGGTCCCGATATGACGCAGTTCACATCTATATCGAAGCTGAGCGGAATGTACTCAACTTTGTTGGCGTTGCATCCTCCGTATGGCTCATACTTGAGCCTGTTGGACTAAAGAGAAAGGTGCACGCGAGTGGACAGCTTCACCCCCACCACGAAGACACAGCAGGCATTGAGCGCTGCTGTGCAGGCGGCGGCCAGTGCTGGCAACCCCGATGTGCGACCGGCCCACATCCTGGTGGCGTTGCTCGATCAGTCCGACGGCATCGCGTCGCCACTGCTCAAGGCAGTGGGCGTGGACCCGTCGAGCGTTCGTGCGCAGGCCCAGGGACTGGTCGATCGCATGCCGACGGTGGCCCAGGCCAGTGCGACGCCCCAGCTTTCCCGCGAATCGATCGCGGCCATCAGTGCAGCTCAGCAGCTGGCCGGTGAACTCGACGACGAGTACGTCTCGACCGAGCACGTCGTCGTCGGTCTGGCGACCGGTGACTCCGACGTCGCCAAGTTGCTGCACAACGCCGGCGCGACCCCGCAGGAGTTGCGGGACGCGTTCGTCGCCGTACGCGGCAGCGCCCGGGTCACCTCCGAGGACCCGGAGTCGACCTACCAGGCACTCGAGAAGTACTCGACCGACCTGACCGCGGCGGCCCGCGAAGGCAAGCTCGACCCGGTCATCGGGCGCGACACCGAGATCCGGCGTGTCGTGCAGGTGCTCAGCCGGCGGACCAAGAACAACCCGGTCCTCATCGGTGAGCCCGGCGTCGGCAAGACGGCGATCGTCGAGGGCCTGGCCCAGCGCATCGTCGCCGGCGACGTGCCGGAATCGCTGCGCGGCAAGACCGTCATCTCCCTCGACATGGGTTCGATGGTCGCCGGTGCCAAGTACCGCGGCGAATTCGAGGAGCGGCTCAAGGCCGTGCTCGACGAGATCAAGGGATCGGCCGGACAGGTCATCACCTTCATCGACGAGCTGCACACCATCGTCGGGGCCGGTGCGACCGGCGATTCCGCGATGGACGCCGGCAACATGATCAAGCCGATGCTCGCCCGTGGTGAGCTGCGGCTGGTCGGTGCCACGACCCTCGAGGAGTACCGCAAGTACATCGAGAAGGACGCCGCACTCGAGCGTCGCTTCCAGCAGGTGTACGTCGGCGAACCGTCGGTCGAGGACGCCATCGGTATCCTCCGCGGCCTCAAGGACCGGTATGAGGTGCACCACGGCGTGCGCATCACCGACTCCGCATTGGTCGCTGCGGCAACACTTTCCGACCGCTACATCACCTCGCGATTCCTCCCCGACAAGGCCATCGACCTCGTCGACGAGGCGGCGTCGCGGTTACGGATGGAGATCGACTCGCGCCCCGTCGAGATCGACGAGGTCGAGCGCATCGTCCGCCGGCTGGAGGTCGAAGAGGTTGCGCTGCAGAAGGAAACCGACGCGGCGTCGAAGGAGCGGCTCGAGAAGCTACGCGCCGAACTGGCCGACCAGAAGGAGAAGCTCAACGAGCTCTCCGCGCGGTGGCAGTCGGAGAAGACCGCGATCGACGCGGTACGCGACCTCAAGGAGGAGCTGGATCGTCTTCGCGGCGAGGCCGATCGCGCCGAGCGCGACGGTGACCTCGGGCGCGCGGCCGAGCTGCGGTACGGCCGAATCCCGGGCCTGGAGAAGGAACTCGAGGCCGCACTGGAGAAGACCGGCACCGATCCCGGCCAGGACGTGATGCTGCAGGAGGAGGTCGGACCCGACGACGTGGCGCAGGTCGTGTCGTCGTGGACCGGAATCCCGGCCGGACGCATGCTCGAAGGTGAGACCGCCAAGCTGCTGCGCATGGAAGACGAACTGGGGCAACGCGTCATCGGTCAGAAGGCCGCTGTCGAAGCCGTCTCCGACGCGGTGCGTCGTGCACGCGCCGGTGTCGCCGACCCGAACCGGCCGCTCGGCTCGTTCATGTTCCTCGGCCCCACCGGTGTCGGCAAGACCGAGCTGGCCAAGGCGCTCGCGGAGTTCCTGTTCGACGACGAGCGGGCGATGGTCCGCATCGACATGAGCGAGTACGGCGAGAAGCACAGCGTCGCAAGGCTCGTCGGTGCTCCCCCCGGCTATGTCGGGTACGAGGCCGGAGGTCAGCTGACCGAGGCCGTGCGTCGTCGCCCGTACACGGTGGTCCTGTTCGACGAGATCGAGAAGGCCCACCCGGACGTGTTCGACGTGCTGCTGCAGGTGCTCGACGAAGGCCGACTCACCGACGGCCAGGGACGGACGGTGGACTTCCGCAACACCATCCTGATCCTGACCTCGAACCTCGGCGCGGGTGGCGACAAGGATCAGGTCATGGCGGCGGTGCGCTCGGCGTTCAAGCCCGAGTTCATCAACCGGCTCGACGACGTGGTGATCTTCGATGCTCTCAGCCCCGAGGAGCTGGTGGCGATCGTCGACATCCAACTCGGACAGCTCAAGAAGCGGCTGGCCCAGCGTCGCCTCGACCTCGAGGTGTCGCCGAAGGCCAAGGAATGGCTCGGCGCACGTGGATTCGATCCGCTGTACGGTGCTCGTCCGCTGCGCCGGCTGGTGCAGCAGGCCATCGGTGACCAGCTCGCCAGGCAGTTGCTGAAGGGAGACATCCGCGACGGCGACATCGTTCCGGTGAACGTCAGTGCCGACGGGGAGTCGTTGGTGCTCGGCTGAGTTCAGATCTAGAGAGGGACCCACCCTTCGGGGTGGGTCCCTTTGTCGTGGTTCCAGTCGACGACTCCGATTACCTGGGCTTCGACGCGGCGCCTCGCTGCGCTCGGTGCCGGCTCAGCCGGCGGTGGGGCGCACGACCGCTCGGTGCCGGCTCAGCCGGCGGTGTGGGCGCACGACCGCTCGGTGCCGGCTCAGCCGGCGGTGGGGGGCACGACCGCTCGGTGCCGGCTCAGCCGGCGGTGTGGCGCACGACCGCTCGGTGCCGGCTCAGCCGGCGGTGGGGCGCACGACCTCTCGGTGCCCGGCGTCGAGGCGGCGGGTCCAACCCCGGGCGTCGAGGTGTTCGAGCAGTGGGATCATCACGCGTCTCGTCGTGGAGAGCGCCTGGCGGGCCTCGCTGGTCGTGAACGGCTGGTCGAGTGCGGCGAGGGTCCGCATGGCCAGCGCCGGCGCGGTCGGCAACAGCACCACGCCGTCGCGCAAGCGGAGGATGCGGCCGGTGCGCTCGGCAGCCGCGAGCTCCCTGGTCCCCAGGCCGAGCGCGGAGAGATCGTCCGCCTCGGGAGCGCGGAACGGCTGCTCGGCCAGACGGCGCTCGAGAGCGTTCATCGCTTCGTCGGCGTCACCGAGATCCGGGACATGGCCCGGGATCGAGAGATGGCCGTCGGACGACGTGAGTCCGGCGTCGGCGATCACCGTCGGCAACAGTGCTCCGTCAGGGAGATTCAGCAACGAAGGAACCCCTGACGTCGACAGGCCGGCGGACATGGGCTCACGCTCATGAACTCCGACGACCGCGTCGTGCAGGCGCCGGGCCCATGCCGCGCAGGTGGATTCGTCGACCCACCACTCGTCGATGACACGAACCCCCGGCGGTGGCGTCTCACCGTCGTGGACGAGGCCGAGCCGATGCAGATCCGGAACGCGCACGGCGCCACGTCGGGCAACCTCTTCCGCGGCGCCGCCGTCTTCACTCATCCCGGCCAGGACGGCGGTCCGGCGAGCTGAGTCGCCGCGGCGACGGAGCCCGGGCGGATCGGGGTGCAGGACGATCCCGCCACCGACGATGCGCTGACCGGGATTTCGCAACACGAGACGATCATCCCGGGACAGTGGCACGGCACGTGCGAATGTCAGGCGTGCGTGGTCGGAGTCGAAGCGGCGCAGGCGGGCTGTCAGTGCAGCGGTTCCGATGTGGACGACGAGGTGCTCGGGAGCATCGTCGAACGGGACGCCACCGACGCGGCGGATGTCTGCCTCGACCGACGAATGCCAGGCTCCCGGAGTGACGAGAGCGTCTCCACGCGCGAGGGTCTCGACGCCGACACCACGGAGATTGACGGCGACTCGGCTGACCGGCGCCGCGGTCGTGAGAGATGTTCCCTCGCTCTGCAATCCGCGGACATCGACCGACCGGTGCCCGTCGGGGCCCACCAGCTCCATGGTGTCACCGACCCCGATCGTGCCCGAAGGCAGCGTGCCGGTGACCACCGTGCCCGCCCCGGTGCGGGTGAAAACGCGGTCGATCCAGAGGCGGACGCGCCCCGACGTCGAAGGAGATGGCGTCTGCGCGAGGACCGTGTCGAGGGTGCGGCGCAGTTCATCGAGGCCACGCCCGGTGGGAGCGGAGGTCACGACCGCCGGCGCCTCGGCCAGTCCGGTCCGGGCCAACTCGGCACGGGCGGTGGCGATCACGTCATCGATGTGATTCTCCTCCGCGCGATCCGCACGCGAGATCACCAACAGCCCGTAGTCGACACCGAGCGCGGCGAGCGCGTCCCGGTGATCGTCGGACTGGGCACTCCAGCCCTCGTCGGCGGCGACGACGAACAGTACGACCGGCGCGGGACCGAGTCCGGCCAGCATGTTGGGGATGAACCGCTCGTGACCGGGGACATCGACGAAGGCGACATCTGCGCCCGATGGCAGTGTCGTCCAGGCGAATCCGAGGTCGATCGTCAGACCGCGGCGTCGTTCCTCCTCCCAGCGGTCCGGCTCGATACCGGTGAGTGCACGCACCAGCGTCGACTTGCCGTGGTCGACGTGCCCCGCGGTGGCCACCACGTACTTCGCGCGAGACCTCACTGATCGGCGAGCGCCTGCTTGATCGCGGCGAGGACCCTCGCGTCGTCGGCCTCGGGGATGCAACGCAGGTCGACGAGGCAGGCGGAGTCGTGTACGCGCGGCAGGACGGCGGGGTCGCCGAGCCGCAGCCGCTGCGCGGCGCCCACCGGAAGACGCACCGCCCACCCGCGTAGGGGTACACCTGGCGCGCCCCCGCCGCCGACCCGTCCGTCGTGTTCGACGACAGGGAAACCGGTTGCGGCGCCCAGACTCTCAGCACGCGCGCGGAGGCGGTCGGCGTCGGCATGGAGATACTCGTGGACCGGCGGCCGCGGACCGCCGACCGTCGCCTCCATCGCCGCAAGTGCCAGCTTGTCGGCGCGCACAGCGCGAGCCAGCGGATGTCTGGCCAACCGCTGCACGAGTGCGGCGTCGCCGAGCAGGAGACCGGCCTGCGGTCCGCCGAGGAGCTTGTCGCCGCTGGCGATGACCAGGTCGGCGCCGGCGGTGAGCGCGGTGGTGGCATCCGGCTCGTCGGGGAGGAGGGGATCGGGCTGCAGGAGTCCGCTACCGATGTCGGCGATCACCGGCACGCCGTGAGTCCGGCCCAGGTCGCGCAGTTCGGTCAGCGAGGTCTCGCTGGTGAAACCCTCGACGCGGAAGTTGCTCGGATGCACCTTGAGGATGGCGCCGACGTCGTCCCCGGCAACCGCCTCGGCATAGTCGCGGACATGGGTGCGGTTGGTGGTGCCGACCTCGTGCAGGCGCGCGCCGGTGGATGCGATGAGCTCCGTGAGCCGGAATCCCGCGCCGATCTCGATCATCTCGCCACGGCTGATCACGACCGCCCGACCGGCGGCGAGTGCGGTGGTAGCGAGGACCAGGGCCGCCGCCCCGTTGTTCACCATCAGGGCATCGCCCGCCGCGGGACAGGCCTGCAGCAGCGCGGCTCGGGTGGTCGCACCGCGTTTGGATCGCTGACCGGTCTGCAGGTCGAGTTCCACGTCGACGTAGCCCGATGCGGCGACGACCGCTTCGAGTGCCGCCGCCGACAACGGGGCACGGCCGAGGTTGGTGTGAACCACCACGCCGGTGGCGTTGAGGACCGGCCGAGCCGACGAGACAGGTCGGGCGGTCAATTCTCCGACGACTCGTGGTTCGACGTCTTCCGGTGGGATCTCGCCACGACGAGCCGACTCCTGGGCATCGCGGATGATCGCCCGAACAGCCATGTCACCCAGTCGATCTCGCGCATCCGCCACCGCCGGTAGGGCCAGCAGGCCATCCGTGCGCGGAATGTGTCGGCGCGGGTCGGCGGGGACGGCGGCTTCGGGGGGCTTCGACACGGCTCCTCGCTTTCGCTCGTCACCGGCTCAGCCGGCGGTGGGTGGCTCTCGCTACGCTCGGTGCCGGCTCAGCCGGCGTTTTCCTGGCGGAGGCGGACGGGAATCGAACCCGCCAGGCCGAGATACTCGACCTCCTCGGTTTTGAAGACCGGGGAGCCCACCAGGACCCGTACGCCTCCGTGTGTCCTACAACCTATCGTGTCGCCTCTCGGACGCGACCCGGCTCATCCGCGCCAGGCACGCCGGCGATCAGTCGGCGCTACTGTCGGCAGGGTGACTGTCAGCAACGATGCCCCTGTCCGACTGACCGGTTACGCCCATGGTGGCGGTTGTGCGTGCAAGATCCCGCCGGGCGAACTCGAGGAGGCGGTCGCCGGGCTGACCGGCCAGGTCGGTGACGACATCATCGTCGGGCTCGACGACGGTGACGACGCCGCGGCGGTCCGTATCCGCGACGACCTCGCCGTGCTGTCCACCGCCGACTTCTTCACCCCGGTCGTCGACGACCCCTTCGAATGGGGTCGTATCGCCGCGGCCAACGCGCTCTCGGACATCTACGCGATGGGCGGGACGCCGGTGGTCGCGATCAACCTCGTCGGCTGGCCACGAGGTGTGCTGCCGATGGACCTGATGACCGAGGTGCTGAGGGGTGGTCTCGCCATCGGCGCCGAGGCCGGGTGCCCGGTCATCGGCGGGCACACCATCGACGACCCCGAACCCAAGTACGGCATGGCCGTCACCGGCGTCGCGGCACCCGAGAAGCTGCTGCGCAACGACGCCGCCGAAGCCGGGCTGCCCATCACCCTCACCAAACCGATCGGCGTCGGGCTCCTCAACAACCGGCACAAGCAGACCGGAGAGGTGTTCGACGAGGCGATCACGCTCATGACCACGCTGAACCGGAAGGCATCGGCAGCTGCCGTCGACGCCGGGGCCCGCGCGGCCACCGATGTCACCGGCTTCGGTTTGCTCGGTCATCTGCACAAGATGTGCCGTGCGTCGGGTGTCGGCGCGGTGATCGACCGCAGCGCGGTCCCGGCGGTGAGCGGTGCCCGCGAGGCGCTCCGCGACGGCTACGTCTCGGGCGGCACCCGCCGGAACCTCGACTGGGTGCACCCGCATCTGAGCGCCGACGACGGCGTCTCCGAGGACGACCTGCTGTTCCTCGCCGACGCGCAGACGTCCGGTGGGCTGCTGGTCGTCGGGGAGGTGCCGGGATATCCCGTGATCGGGGAGACCGTCGCCGGGTCGGGGATCAGGATTCGGTGACGGGTGGACCGGTCGTGATCGAGTCGCCGGTGATGCCGGCCGCGCGTCGTGCGGCAAGCCGACGCTTCTGGGGTTCGATGGTGTAGCGCGGGTTCTTCGCGGACTCGATGCCCGCGTCGAAGATGCCGAACCGCGTACACGCCGATGCGGCGAGCAACGCGAGGCCCGATGCGACGGCGACCGGTCGGGAACGTCCGCCGGCCAGGGCCCCGATGCCGCCCGCGAGGGCGAGACGTTCACTCCACCGCAGGAGCTTGCCCGCTGTCCCGTCGTGCAGGGGTTCGGCGGTCACCGGGTCCATGCGGCGCTCCATCAGGCGCATCGCGGTGAGATCCCCGGCGACGCCGAGCGTGGCGAGAGTGCGCGCCGGGCCGGCCTGGGCGGTCGGGGTGGTGACGAGTGCCAGACCGCTCGCCGCCAGGCTCGCGGAGCTGACGAAGACGAACGGCAGGTCGCGGTGCATGGCGTTCCACGTGGGTACTGCAGTGTCGGACAGCAGCACCGCGGTGTACACGGCGAGTGGTGGCCCGGCGACGGCGGCGGCGAGTCCGGCCGGTGCCTCCACGGCCCGCAGAACCGGCCGCAGCACGCCGAGCGGCAGCCGCGAACCGGTCATCCGGTCGATCTCACCGACCGCGGCCACGCCGAGCGCGCCGCTGAACGCCGAGAGAATCCACGATCCCACGCTCATCGGCGAGGTCACCTTGAACGTGCGCAGCATGTTGTAGAAGCGGTCGGGACGCCCGAGATCGGCCACGAGGGCGATCGCACCCAGCCCCACGGCGCCGAGTCCGCCCAGCCGGGCGTTTCGGCGCAGGGCGTCGCGACCCGTCAACTGGGCGCCTGCTGCGAGTACTCCTGACCCGCCGGCGACGCCGCCGAGAAACAGGTAGGCGGCGACCTTCTCGTCCCACGGCGGTGGTTTGACCACCGGATGCCCATAGTAGGAAGAGAATTCGGCGTCGGGCACCATCGACATCTCGCGGTTGCCGTCACCCTGACCGAAGTCCCTGCGCTGCTTGCGTTTACCGCCGCGCCCCAGCCCACGCCCACGACCACGTGGCGGCTCCGGCGGGCGAAAGGAATCGAATTCCGACGACGTCATCGGCCACCCCGCAGGAACGACACCGCGGCCGCCACGAGCATCCCGGCAGCGGCGACACCGGCCCGCTTGTACATCGACGGCAGATCGGCGGTGCACACGCGCGGGTCCGGCGGAAGGCCGTAGACCTCGGGTTCGTCCAGCAGCAGGAACACCGAACCGGTCCCGCCGACGCCGTCGTCGGGGTTGGCGCCATAGAGACGCGCTTCGGTCATGCCCTGCTCATGGAGTTGGGCGACGCGGCGGTGAGCGTCGGCGACCAGGTCGTCGTGGTCGCCGTATTTGATCGAGGTGGTCGGGCAGGTCTGCGCGCAGGCGGGTGTCTCGTCGTCGAGGAGCCGGTCGTAACAGAGCGTGCACTTCTGCGCGACACCACGTTTCGGCACCTCGGGTTGCTCACCCTTGCGTTCGCCGGAACGGGTCGTCGGCGCGGCGGTGCCGTCGGCGCGACGCTCGACGACCCCGAAAGGGCAACCGGCGACACATGTTCCGCACCCGTTGCAGACGTCGTCCTGGATGACCACGGTCCCGAACTCGGTGCGGAACAGTGCTCCGGTGGGGCACACGTCGAGGCAGCCGGCGTGGGTGCAGTGTTTGCAGACGTCCGAGGACATGAGCCAGCGGAACTCGGGGGTGTCCGGTGGCGTGGCTTCGACGCGGCGCCTCGCTGCGCTCGGTGCCGGCTCAGCCGGCAGAGGTGGCGGTGGGGTGGCTTCGACGCGGCGCCTCGCTGCGCTCGGTGCCGGCTCAGCCAGCGGTGGTGGCGGCATGGACGGCATGCCGAGTCCGACCAGAGCACGCCCAGACTCGCGGGCTTCGGCGATGCGATCGGCGCTCTGTTCGATGAACGCGACGTGGCGCCATGTGCTGGCGCCCAGCGCGACGGTGTTGTCATACGACATACCGGTCAGTTCGAGGTCGCCGTCGCGGGGATTGGAATTCCATTCCTTGCAGGCGACCTCACAGGCCTTGCAGCCGATGCAGATCGAGGTGTCGGTGAAGAACCCTTTGCGGGTCTCGTGCGTGTGCCACCCCACGTCGGAGGTCGGATCGGTCGGTCCGGACAGCTGCCCCATCTACTCCTCCGCCTTTCCGGTGATGTGCTGGTTGTCGGTCTCGGTGGTCACCCCGGCACGCTCCTGGTACGCACGTACCAGGTCGATCAGGGCGGCACCCTGGGGCCGGCGGCCGGGCGATCACGTCGCACGAACCGACCTTCGACTCCTGGATCTGCACGTTGGGATCCAGTGTGACCCCGATGAGGTCGTTGGCGGCGTCGCCGCTGACCACGGCGTCGGAGCCGACGCCCCAGTGGTACGGAAGGCCCACCTGGTGCACCTGGCGGCCGTTGATGGTCAACGGCCTCATCCGGTCGGTCACCAGAACGCGGGCCTCGATGGCAGCGCGTGGCGAGATGATCGTGGCCCACCCCTCGTTGCTCAGTCCGCGCTCGGCGGCCAGTTGCGGAGAGATCTCGCAGAACATCTCCGGCTGCAGCTCCGACAGATACGGCGTCCAGCGACTCATGCCGCCTGCGGTGTGGTGTTCGGTCAGCCGGTAGGTGGTGAACACGAACGGGTACACGTCGGCGCCGGGCATCTCTCCACTCGGGGCGTCGAGGTTGTCCGCACGCGGGAAGAGGACGCGTGCCGGCGACTGCTGCTGCGGATACAGCGCGTTGACGACCGGGGATTCCTGCGGTTCGTAATGGGTCGGCAGCGGGCCGTCGACGAGTCCGCGCGGCGCGAAGAGCCAGCCCTTGCCGTCGGCCTGCATGATGAACGGGTCGTCGCCGCACAGCGCGTCGACACCCCCGAGTGACGGGTCGGGATGTGCGTCGGGTGCGAGATCGACCGGGAAGTCCGGCACGTCGGGGCCCACCCAGCGGCCCATGTCGGCGTCCCATTCCATGTACCGCTTGCGTTCGCTCCACGGTCTGCCGTCGGGATCGGCGGACGCGCGGTTGTAGAGGATTCGACGATCCGCGGGCCACACCCAGCCCCACTCGTGCTGGGTGATGCCGCCACCGCCCTGGGGTACGCGCCGCGCCGCCATGTTGTGGGCATCCGCGTACACGCCGGTGTAGATCCAGCAGCCGCCGGCGGTCGAGCCGTCACGCGCCATCTCGGTGTACGACGTCAGGTTCTTGCCGGCATCGGGTCCGGACACGTGGTAGCCGTTGATCTCCGACAGGACCGTCTCGGGTTCGGGGTTGCCGTGGTCGTCGAGCGGATAGTCCCAGGTGAGGTCGAGCAGTGGACGGTCGCGTTCGTCGGTCGAGTCGGCGAGGCGTTCACGGATGCGTCGTCCGAGCTCGAAGAAGAAGTCCATCTCGCTCTGGCACTGACCGGGCGGCTCGACGGCCTGGTGACGCCACTGCACCATCCGCTGCGTCTGGGTGAACGAGCCGGCCTTCTCCACGTGGGTGGCAGCGGGCATGAAGAACACCTCGGTGGCGATGTCCTCGGTGCGCAACTCACCCGAGTCGATCTCCGGCCCCTCTTTCCACCACATCGCCGACTCGATCATGTTGAGGTCGCGGACGACGAGCCACTTCAGGTGGGACATCGCCATCCGTGCCTGGCGACCGTTGGCCGAGCCGACGGCGGGGTTCTGGCCCAGGACAAAATACCCGTCGACCTTGCCGGCGAGCATGTCGACCGTCGTCTGGTAGGTGCCGGCGGGACCCGTCAGGCGCGGCAGATGGTCGTAGCACCAGTCGTTCTCCGCGGTCGCGGCGTCGCCGAACCACGCCTTGAGGAGACTCACCAGATAGTCCTCGGCGTTGGCCCAGTAGCCCTTCTCGTTCCTCGACGTGATCGCCTCGATGTACTCGTCGAAGGTGTCGTGTTTGCCCGCCGACGGCATCGGGAGATAGCCGGGCAGCAGGTTGAACAAGGTGGGGATGTCGGTCGAGCCCTGGATGCTGGCGTGACCGCGCAGCGCCATGATGCCGCCACCCGGACGCCCGACGTTGCCGAGCAGGAGCTGCAAGACCGACGCGGCGCGGATGAACTGGGCGCCGAAGGTGTGTTGGGTCCAGCCGGTCGCGTAGCCGAAGCAGGTCGTGCGGTCGCGCCCGGAGTTGTCGGTGACCGACCGCGCGAGGTACTCGAAATCCTCGAGGGAGATGCCGCACATGTCGCGCACCATCTCCGGCGTGTAGCGCGAGTAGTGCCGTTTGACGATCTGGAACACGCTACGCGGATGTTCCAGCGACTCGTCGCGAACAGTGGCGCCGTGTTCGAGGGGCGGCCCCCCGGAGCCGTGTTCGTGGCCGACCGCGCGGTCCCTGGCGCGCGGACCCTCGTCCGCTCCACCGGGCGAGTCCACCGTGCCGTCCTCGGAGTTCGGCTGCGGTTCCTCGTACGCCCACGAACTGGCGTCGTATTCCCCTGTCTCCGAGTCGAATCCGGAGAACAGGCCGTCGAGGTCCTCGGTGTCGCGGAAGTCCGCCGAGACCAGCGTCGCAGCGTTGGTGTAGGCGACGACGTACTCGCGGAAGTACTTCTCGTGGGTGATCGCGTAGTTGATCAGCGCACCGAGCAGGACGACGTCGGAGCCGGCCCGAATGGAGATGTGCCGGTCGGACACCGCCGAGGTCCGCGTGAACCGCGGGTCGACATGGATGACCCGCGCACCCCTGGCCTTGGCCTCAGAGACCCACTGGAAACCCACCGGGTGTGCCTCGGCCATGTTGCCACCCATGAGGATGATGCAATCGGCGTTGGCCATGTCCTGCAGTGATTGCGTTGCGCCGCCGCGTCCGAACGAGGTCCCCAGACCGGGAACCGTTGCGGAGTGTCATATGCGCGCCTGGTTCTCGATCTGTATCGCGCCCGCTGCGGTGAAGAGCTTCTTGATCAGGTAGTTCTCTTCGTTGTCGAGCGTGGCGCCACCGAGCGAGGCGATACCCATCGTGCGTCGCAGCGGACGACCCTCGTCGTCGTGATCCTGCCAGCCGCGACGCCTCGCCTCCAGGAAACGATCGGCGATCATGTCGATGGCCGTGTCGCGGTCGAGGTCCTGCCATTCGGTCGCGTACGGGGCCCGGTAACGAATCGTGGTCTGGCGCAACGGGTTGTTGACGAGTTGTTCGCTCGACGCGCCCTTGGGGCACAATCGTCCGCGCGAGATGGGGGAGTCCGGGTCGCCTTCGATCTGGACGACGCGCTCGTCCTTCACGTACACCTTCTGGCCACACCCGACGGCGCAGAACGGGCACACACTCTGCACCACACGGTCGGCAGTGGCCGTACGCGGCTCGATGGCACGTGTCTTCGCCGACGTGACGGCGGGCCCGCGTCCGAAGACGTCACCCGACCGCAGCTGGCGGAACACCGGCCATTCGAGGGGACTGAAGGCTGGCACGGAACCGAGTCTAACCACTCCACGGGCGACCGTGCTGGCATCATCGCCACCATGAACCGAAAGCCACCCACTCTCCATGTCGTAGGCGGCGTGCGATGAGCAGGATGGACGCCGTCGAACTGCCGGTCGGCGCGCTCGGCGAGTTCCTGGAGTCGACGGCCTTCGCCGAGATGCTCGACCCGGAGGACGAGCTCTCCGCGTCACGCGACACGCGGGCGCGCAGGGCCGAGGTCGTCGACGTCGTGTGCGCGATCGATGCCAACGCGGGTCGACGTTTCGTCGACCGGGAGCGGGCCGGAGAAGTGATCATCGGTGGCCTGCGCGGCGGCGGACTCGGGGTGCGGCCCACGGTGGTCGACGCGGTTCTGAATCTCCTGCGGCCGGTCGGAGTGGCAGCGCCGGGCGCGCCGGAACCCGTTCCCCTCGAGGTGCAGTCGGTGCTCGGCGTGTACGTCTTCGCGCTGGTCGACCCCCGTGACGCATCGGTGTTCTATGTGGGGGCGGGACGAGGAAATCGGGTGCACCACCACGCTCGTGCCGCGCTCGCCGGCGTCACGCCGGACGCGGGGGAGGTGGTGGGGGACGCCGATTCACCGGCCGTCCGGTCCGCGGCCGAGGAGCGTATCCGAGACATCGACGCCGACGGATTCGGTGTCGAGCACTGGATTCTCCGGCACGGCGACGACGTCGTCGACTCGCCCGAGGAGCTGGCGTCGTACGTGCAGCAGTTCACGGTCGAGTTCGCCGACCTGGCGCGACTCCCGCTGACGAACAGTGCGCCGAGCGGCGCGATCTCGCTGGAAGAGATGGTGTTACGCCATGCGGCACCGCTCGCACCGCCGCTGCCCGAACCATGTGTGCTGGTGAAGGTCGACGATTCGGCTCGTCCCGGTGCGGGCGCCGAACAGATCTACGAGTGGGCGCGGAGCGGATGGCGTGCCGGGCCCCATCGCACGGTGCCCGACCTCCCGGTGCTCGTCTTCGCCGACGACATCGTCCGCGCGGTGCATCGCGTCGACTACTGGGAGGCCTACCGGGACGCCGACGGCAACCTTGACCCGAAGCGGTGGGTGTACACCGGCGCACCGGACCCCGAGCTGGAAGAACGGTATGTGGGTACCAGCCTGCGCGCGGTGCGGGAGCGCCGAGGCGGCAAGTGGAACCACAACGGCTGGCACCCCTACGGCCAGGTGTGATTGAGATCCGGCACGAGAAACGCCCCGGAAAACCACCCTCCAGGGGTTCGGCGGCGACGATATGACGTCGGCGCAGGCATGGAGGGCGCTTTTCCGGGGCGGATCTCTGGGCGGTCGTCCCGGTGTGTCTCCGGGGCCGTGGTCGGTCAGCCGACGGCGGCCAGGCCCGGCACCGTCTGGCGCAGACGGATGAGACCGTCGCGGATGCGGGACTTGACCGTGGGCAGCGCGACCCCGAGATGCTCGGACACCTCGCGGTAGGTGAGTCCGTGGAAGTAGGCCAGCTCGATGGCCTGCCGCTGAAGAGGCGTGAGGTTCTCGAGACCGGTGTGGATCAGGCGAGCGATCTCCCGACGCTCCACCGACTCGCTGACCTCGTCGATCTCGCGGCCGGTGTCGGCGATGCCGTAGGCGACGGTGCGCCGGGTCGCGGCAGACTCCGACCGCACCCGGTCGACGGCCCGACGATGCGCCAGCGTCAGAATCCAGGACAGTGCCGAACCCGACCGGGGATCGTAGCTGTCGGCGTTACGCCACACGGCCAGATACGTCTCCTGGGTAGCTTCCTCGCTGTAACCGGGATCGCGCAGTACCCGCAGTGTCATGCCGTACACACGGTCACACGTCGCGTCGTAGAACTGGGCGAAGGCGTCTGAGTCCCCGGTTGCCACGCGGGCAAGGAGACTGTTCAGGTCGGATTCATGCATCACGAGACTCCTTGCCGCAGATGTATTTTCGCGCTTCCGGAGCGGGGATCTACGACGGTGTCGGAGCGCTCTCGGTGTGCGATGTGTACAACGCTAGGCGGGCGGCGGCGAGAAGTGACTATCGCGAGACACAACGGGATGCTTTCGCAACCTTTGGTAACGGAATGATAACGGCGGCAATCTGTCGTGACCGTGCCGTAGCCTGCTCGCCACGAGAGGAGACTCATGTCCGAGGGCACAATAGAAGGCCCAGACGGTCGGCGGCGCTGCTTGTGGGCGGGCCGGGAGCCGGAGACCACCTATCACGACACCGAGTGGGGATTCCCGACCACCGACGATACGTCGCTGTTCGAGCGTGTCTGTCTCGAGGGTTTCCAGTCCGGCCTCAGCTGGCGCACGATCCTCCTCAAACGCGAGAACTTCCGGGCCGCGTTCGCCGGCTTCGAGGTCGAGAAGGTGGCGCGCTACACCGATGCCGAAGTCACGCGACTGCTCGGCGATGCGGGAATCATCCGGCATCGCGGCAAGATCGAGGCGGCGATCAACAACGCGCAGCGGGCGGCCGACCTCATCGACGAACACGGTTCGCTCGAGTCGTACTTCTGGGGATACGCCCCGTCGGGCGAGCACGTCCCGGGGTCGATGACGACCTCGCCGGAATCGATCGCGATGTCGAAGGACCTCAAGAAGCGGGGCTGGCGTTTCGTCGGTCCGACCACGATGTTCGCGCTCATGCAGGCCACCGGGATCGTCAACGACCACGCCTACGAGTGCGTCATTCGGGACGAGGTGGATGCCGCCCTGCGGCAGCGATTGTAGACAATCCAACAATGTGCCATCATCCCTGCATGGACGCCCAGATCGGCATCGGGATGGTGTGCCCGTTCGACATGGCCCTCGACCGCGAGCTGTGGCGCTGGATGCCGGAATCGGTCTCGCTCTACTTCACGCGGACCGGCTACATCGACGCGCCCGTCGACGTCGAGCTGTGCCGCGATCTCAACAATCACGCGGAGATCTCGGCGGCGGTGAGAGCCGTCTCGTCGGTCGCGCCCCGGGCGTTCGGATACGCGTGCGCCTCCGGCAGCTTCGTCTACGGGATGGCGGGCGCGATGGAGATCTCCAACTGCATGCTCGCCGCCGGAGCCGAGCGGGCGGTCACGACCTCGGAGGCGCTGATCCGGGCGCTGAACACCATGAACGTCGGGACATTGGCGGTCGCGACGCCGTATACCGCGGCGCTCACCGGACTGCTGTGCGACTTCCTCGCCGAATCCGGGAGAAACGTCGTCGCCCAGGCGGGTCTCGGCCGCGATCACGAGATCTGGGCCATCCCGTACCACGTGACGGCGGACCTCATCCGCGCCGCGAACCATCCCGACGCCGACGCCGTCTTCGTCTCCTGTACCAACCTGTGGACCTATGACATCCTCGCCGACCTGGAGTCCGAGCTCGGCAAGCCGGTCCTCTCCGCCAACCAGGTGACCGCCTGGGCGACGCTCTGCGACGCAGGTGTGCTCGGCGGTGAGACCACCCCCGCCGACTGGCCGACAACCCATGCACAATCGCTGTTCGCCCGTAGCATTGCCGCATGACATCACAGGATTCGACGGCGTTCGGCGAAGCGGGTACCGCGAAGTACGTGCAGCTGACCACCTATCGCAAGGACGGCACACCGGTGTCGTCGCCGGTCTGGGCGGTTCTCGACGGCGATCGGCTGCTCGTATGGTCGGAAACCGAAGCGTGGAAGGTCAAGCGTCTCAAGCGGAATCCGAAGGTAGTGGTCCAGGCGACCGATGCGCGCGGAAAGAAACTCTCCGGCGAACCGGTGTCCGGCACCGGGGTGGTGCTCGACGCCGAGGGCACCAGGCACGTCCGCAAGAAGCTCGCCGAGAAGTACGGACTCCTGGCGCGGGTGCTGCTGTTCAGCAGCAAGATCCGGCGGGGAGAGAGCGGGACCATCGGGATTGCGATCACCGCGGCGTAGCGGGGCGGGTCCGACCGGCGACAACGAGCCGTCAATAACGGCCGGCCTTCCGTAAGAAAGGCGTTAAGAACTCTCCGGTGCCGCTCGCGGCGCGTGATCCTTCGGTGTGCCCACCACACGGTGGGCCATCGGTGCGATCAGAGAGTGAGTCATCGTGGCGGATCTGCTGTTCCTGCTGCTTGCCATCTCCGGGTTCGGCTTGTGCATACTGGCCGTTCGCGGCCTCGACCTGCGGATCAAGTCGTGACCGCCGACGGGGTGATCAACGTCGCGCTGCTGGCGCTCGCGGCGATCACGGTGCTGCTCCTTCTCCTGGCTCTCGTGTACCCGGAGAGGTTCTGAGAAGCGATGAGCACAACTGTTGCCGGGCTCCTGCAGGTCGGGACGCTCGTCGTGATCCTGGCCGCCGTCTACGTGCCGCTGGGCGATCACATGGCGCGCGTGTACACCGGCGAACGAGACCTCGGCGTCGAGCGTCTCCTCTATCGACTTGCCCGCGTCGATCCGCGTAAGCAACAGTCCTGGGTGGGCTATGTCCTTGCCGTACTGGGATTCTCGGCGGTCTGCTTCGTGGTCCTCTACGCGATCCAGAGGATGCAGGGAGCGCTTCCGCTGTCCGACGGCAAGTCCGGTGTGTCTCCGGCGATGGCGTTCAACACTGCGATCTCCTTCGTCACCAACACCAACTGGCAGTCGTACTCACCCGAGATCGTGATGACCAACCTGACCCAGATGGCGGGACTGGCGGTACAGAACTTCGTCTCCGCCGCGGTCGGGATGGCCGTTGCCGTCGCGCTCGTCCGCGGGATCGTCAACCGCCGGGCCACCGGTGAGATCGGGAACTTCTGGGTGGATCTCGTACGCGGGGTGATCCGGATCCTGTTGCCGCTGAGCATCATCGTGGCGACGTTGCTGCTGAGTCAGGGGGTTGTGCAGTCCTGGCACAGCGGATTCGTGTGGACGACGACGGATGGTGCAGAGGTGCGCAGTGTCATCGGCCCGTTCGCTTCCCAGGAGGCGATCAAAGAACTCGGTACCAACGGCGGCGGGACATTGTCGGCGAACTCGGCGCACCCGTTCTCCAATCCCACGCCGTTCTCGAATCTGGTCGAGATCTTCGCGCTGCTGGTGATCCCGGTCTGTCTCACCCGGACCTACGGAACCCTCGTCCGGGACCGGCGCCAGGGACTGACCCTTCTCGGTGTGATGGCAGGGATCTGGACGATCATGCTCACCGCCGTATGGATCTTCGAGAGTCACCCGTCCGGGGCGGCGTCCCACGCGGCGGGCGCCATGATGGAAGGCAAAGAGGTGCGCTTCGGGATTCCGGGTTCGGCGCTGTTCGCGGTGTCGACGACCGGGACCTCGACCGGTGCCGTCAACTCCGCGCACGACAGTTTCTCCGCGGGCGGTGGAGGCGCGGTCCTGTGGAACATGCTCCTCGGCGAGGTCGCGCCCGGTGGGGTCGGATCGGGACTGTACGGAATCCTGGTGATGGCGATGATCACCGTCTTCATCGGTGGACTTCTGGTCGGCCGGTCGCCGACGTTCCTCGGAAAGCGGATCGGTCAGCCCGAGATGACAACGACGGCGCTCTATGTCCTCGTCATGCCGGCACTCGTGCTCGCGGGTACGGCGATCTCGGTGATCCTGACGGCGACGGGGGAGGCGCAAGGGAACAGCGGCGAGCCGGGAACACCCGGTGCGATCCACGGTTTCAGCGAGGTTCTCTACGCCTACGCGTCGGCGGCCAACAACAACGGCAGTGCCTTCGGCGGGCTCACGGTGACCGATGACTGGTTCCAGGCCTCCCTGGGCGTGACGATGCTGCTGGGTCGGTTCGTGCCGATCGTGCTCGTGCTCGCCCTCGCGGGCCTTCTCGCCCGGCAGCGTCCGCGCGGCCCAGTCGACGAGAGCGCAGCCGAGAGCACCGGTGTCACCGGAACCGGCCCCACCGGCGTCGCGGGACCCGGTCGCGGGCGCGCCGTGCTGGAGGCCACGTCGGCCGAACCGGTCGCACGTCCGGAGGCGCTCTCCGCCCTGCCCACGCACGGTTTCCTCTACGGGTCCCTACTCATGGCGACCATCGTGCTGGTCGCCGGACTCACCTTCTTCCCGGCCATGGCGCTGGGACCGATCGCGGAGGCGCTGCTGTGACCACACGACTGATCGACACCGACCGAGGCGCCTCCCGCGCCGAACGCGACCCGCGCCACGAACCGGAACTGGTGTCCCGCGGCGCTTTCGACCTCCGCTCACTCGTGACGTCGATGGCCCTGGCCCTGCGGAAACTGAACCCTCGTGATCAGGCACGTAACCCGGTGATGTTCGTGGTGTTCCTCGGCGCTGCCGTGACCACCGTCCTGGCGATCCTGCGCCCGTCCTGGTTCAGCTGGACCGTTGCGGCCTGGTTGTGGTTCACCGTCGTCTTCGCCGCGCTCGCCGAGGCCGTGGCCGAGGGGAGAGGGCGGGCGCAGGCCGAGAGCCTGCGAAAGATCAAGCGTGACACCGTGGCCCGTCGGTTACGAGATGGTCGGTTGGGAGACGGGGGCGTCATCGACGAGGTGCTCGGTGGTGCGTTGCGCGTCGGCGACCTCATCGTGGTGGAGGCCGGAGAGGTCATCGCCGGCGACGGGGATGTGGTCGACGGCATCGCGACCGTCGACGAATCGGCGATCACGGGTGAGTCGGCTCCCGTCGTCCGGGAGTCCGGAGGAGACCGGTCCGCGGTCACCGGCGGCACCGTCGTGCTCTCCGACCGGATCATCGTCAAGATCACGACGGCACCGGGCGAGACCTTCGTCGACCGCATGATCGCGCTGGTCGAAGGTGCGGACCGCAAGAAGACGCCCAACGAGATCGCACTCGACATTCTGCTGACGAGCCTGACGATCATCTTCCTGCTGGCGGTGGTGGCGGTCGGACCCATGCAGCAGTACGCGGGTCGGTCGCCGGACCCGGTCGGACTGATCGCGCTGCTGGTCTGCCTCATCCCGACCACCATCGGCGCGCTGCTCAGCTCGATCGGCATCGCGGGGATGGATCGGCTCGTCCAGCGCAACGTGCTCGCGATGTCGGGCCGGGCGGTCGAGGCCGCCGGGGACATCGACACCTTGCTGATGGACAAGACGGGGACCATCACCTACGGCAACCGCCGAGCCACCGCGCTGCACCCGGCCCCGGGCGTGCCCGTCGACGAACTGGCGCGGGTGGCCTCGGAGTGCAGTCTTGCCGACGACACTCCCGAGGGGCGGAGCATCGTCGAGTTGTGCCGGACCTCGTACGGGGTGGAACCGGTCGCGGAGGCCCCGACCGTCGGCGCGACGCGCCGCGAGGTGGTCGCCTTCACCGCCCAGACCCGCATGAGCGGCGTGGACCTGCACGACGCCGAGGCGACGGTGGTGTACCGCAAGGGAGCGGCCGACGCACTCGGACGCTGGGTCGCCGACTCGGCGGGAACAGTGGAACCGGCGGTCCTCGCGGACGTGGAGCGCATCTCCACCGACGGCGGTACTCCGCTCCTGGTCGGGGTGCACGAGGCGGGCCACCCCGCCCGCGTGCTCGGAGTGATCGCGTTGTCCGACGTGGTGAAGCCGGGGATGACCGCGCGATTCGCCCAGTTGCGCTCGATGGGCATCCGTACGGTCATGGTCACCGGCGACAACCCGCTCACCGCGCGCGCCATCGCGGCCGTGGCCGGGGTCGACGACTTCGTCGCCGAGGCCACCCCCGAGGACAAACTCGCCCTCATCCGTTCCGAGCAGCAGGCCGGACGCCTCGTCGCGATGACCGGAGACGGAACCAATGACGCACCCGCGCTCGCACAGGCCGACGTCGGGCTGGCGATGAACACGGGAACCTCGGCTGCAAAGGAGGCCGGCAACATGGTCGACCTCGACTCCGACCCCACCAAGCTCATCGAGGTGGTCGCGATCGGCAAGCAACTGCTCATCACCCGCGGGGCTCTCACCACCTTCTCGCTCGCCAACGACCTCGCGAAATACTTCGCGATCCTCCCGGCGATGTTCACCGCCGTCCACCCGCAGCTCGACGCCCTCAACATCATGCGTCTGCACTCGGCGGAGTCGGCGATGGTCTCGGCGGTGATCTTCAATGCGCTGATCATCGTCGCGCTCATCCCCCTCTCGTTACGGGGAGTGCGATATCGCCCGTCGTCGGCCTCGAAGCTGCTGGGGCGCAATCTGCTCGTGTACGGCCTGGGTGGCGTGCTCGCCCCCTTCGTCGGCATCTGGCTGATAGATCACGTAGTCCGTTTCCTTCCCGGGATGGGGTGAGCAAGATGAAGATGATCGTGACCGGTCTGCTCCGGCAAAGCGTCGCAGCACTGGGGATGCTCCTCGGGCTCACACTCATCCTCGGATTCGCCTATCCCGCCGCGGTGTGGGCGATCTCGCGGGTCGACTCGTCGAGTGCCGAGGGTTCCCGTCTCGTCGATGCCTCCGGATGTGTGGTGGGCTCGTCGCTCATCGGACTCGATCCACAGGTGCCGGCGGGCGGGCCGGACCCATATCTCCACGCGCGTGTCCTCGGTGCCGAGGGCGCGCCGATGGTCACCGGGGATCCCTCCGCGTCGGCGGCGAGCAATCAGGGTCCGAACAGCGTGATCCTCCTCGACAACATCGAGGATCGACGGGCGTTCATCGCCGACCGGGAGGGGGTGGCGCCGCAGGCGGTTCCGGCCGACGCCGTCACCGGATCGGGGTCAGGGCTCGACCCCCACATCAGTCCGGCATATGCCGAACTACAGGTGCCGCGACTGGCACGCGAGAATCGCCTCTCGCCGGAGGTGATCCGCTCGCTCATCGCCGCCCACACACAGGGCAGACAGTGGGGGTTCCTCGGGGAGCCCAGTGTCGACGTCCCGTCGGTGAATCTGGCGCTCGGTCACGGGCCGGCCACGTGTCACACCCGTTGACCGGCGATAGAATCGGCGGATGACCTCAGCGGCGGGACCGGTGACTTCGCCGGTCACGACACCGCAGGCGGCTTCGCGCCGGCGCTCGGACGGGCGAGGCAAACTGCAGGTCTTCCTCGGATGCGCGCCTGGTGTCGGGAAGACCTACGAGATGCTCGCGCAGGCCCGGAACCTTAGGGACGAAGGTGCCGACGTGGTGATCGCGGTCGTCGAATCACATGGGCGGCCGGCGACCGCGGCCCTCGTGGAGGGCCTGGAGGTGATCCCCAGGATCGCCCGCCCCTATCGGGGGTCGACATTCGACGAGATGGACCTCGACGCCGTCCTGGCGCGCCATCCGCAAGTGGCGCTGGTCGACGAACTCGCCCACACCAACACTCCGGGATCTCGAAATGCCAAGCGTTGGCAGGACATCGAGGAGCTCCGTGACGCCGGTATCGACGTCTGCTCGACCGTCAACATCCAGCACCTCGCCAGCCTGAACGACGTCATCGCCCAGATCACCGGCGTCGTGCAGAGGGAGACGGTGCCCGACGACGTCGTTCGCGGCGCCGACCAGATCGAGCTCGTCGACATCGACCCGCAGGCGCTACGGCAGCGCCTGTCCGCGGGCAAGGTCTACCCGAGCAGCCGGGTCGACGGGGCACTGGGCAACTACTTCCGACAGGGAAATCTCACCGCGCTGCGCGAGCTGGCGTTGCTGTGGCTGGCCGACCAGGTCGACGACAAACTCGCCGATTATCGTGCGGCGCACTCGATCACCGACACCTGGGAAGCCCGCGAGCGAGTCGTGGTGGCGATCACCGGCGGGCCGGAGTCGCCCACCCTGCTGCGTCGTGCGAGTCGTATCGCGTCGCGATCGAGCGCGGAATTACTGGCCGTGCATGTGGTCCGGGGAGACGGCCTGAGTGATCACGGCGTCGATCTCACCGCACTCAGAGAGCTCGCCGCCGGGTTCGGTGCGCGGATCCACACGGTGGTCGGTGACGACATCCCGGCCACCCTGCTGGAGTTCGCACGCGGGGTCAACGCAACGCAATTGGTCCTGGGTACGTCCCGACGGCCGCGCTGGCAGCGGATCTTCGACGAAGGTGTCGGGGCAACGGTCGTGAGCGGCAGCGGGCGCATCGACGTGCACATGGTCACGCACGACGAGACGCCACGACGACATCGACTCGACGTCCGCGACACCAGGTTCCATCGGCCGCTGAGCTGGATCCTCGCGGTGCTCGTGCCGCTGCTGGCGACCGGTGTGTTGCGGCTGCTCGATCCGTGGCTCGGGTTCACCAGCCAGTCGGCGCTGTTCTTCGTGTCGGTCCTCGCGGTGTCGATGCTCGGAGGTATCGCGCCCGCGGCATTGTCGGCGGTGGTCTCCGGTCTGCTGTTGAACTACTTCTTCACCGATCCCCGATTCACGTTCACCATCGATCAACCGGACAACCTGATCACCATCCTGGTGATGCTGCTGATCGCGACCGCCGTGGCCGCCCTGGTCGATTCGGCGACCGTACGGCGCGCCCAGGCGCGGGACGCCACGCGCGAGGCGGAACTGCTCGCGATGTTCTCCAGCGTCGTGCTCGGCGGTGCCGATGTCCCCGGTCTGCTGGAACGGCTACGCGAGACCTACGACCAGTCGGCCGTCGCCCTGGTCCGTCGTACATCGAAAACCTCTCGGACAGTGGAGGCCTGGGTCGGCGACCGCCCGCTGAACGGTCCGGACGAGGCGGACACGACGTGTTCGGTACCGGGTGAACAGTTCGAGCTGCTGCTCCGCGGGCCGAGACTCGGCGCGCGGGACCGGCGGGTGCTGGCCGCGGTCGCCGGGCAGGCGGCAGGTGCGGTCGAGCGGCACGCGCTGGAGGTCGAGGCGGCCTCCGCCGAGGCCCTGGCCCGGACCGACGAACTCAGGCGTGCGTTGCTGTCCGCGGTCGGCCACGACCTCCGCACACCGCTCGCGGCGGCCAAGGCCGCGGTGTCCAGTCTGCGCAGCGATGACGTCACCTTCAGTCCCGACGACACCGCGGAACTGCTGGCGACGGTGGACGAGTCGGTCGACCACCTGGCGGGACTCGTCGGCAATCTGCTCGACTCCTCCCGTCTCGCCGCGGGCGCCGTACGCCCCCAGATGCAGCACACGTTCCTGCCCGAGGTCGTGCACCGCGCCGCCGCCGGGGTGCAACGGCTCAACCCGGACCTCGTACTGACGATCGACCTCGGCCAGGCATGGGCATACACCGACCCGGGTCTGCTGGAACGTGCCCTCGCAAATCTCATCGACAACGCCCACCGGCACGGCGGGCCCGACGTCGAGATCACCGTCAGCGGAACCGGTGACGACCCGCCGCGCTGCGTGATCCGCGTCGTCGATCACGGGCCGGGACTGCCCACCACCGACCGCGAGCAGGTGTTCGCGGCGTTCCACCAGGGCGGCGACACCGCGGGCGCATCGTCCGGCGTGGGGCTGGGGTTGCCCGTGGCGCACGGGTTCATCACGGCGATCGGAGGAGAGTTGTCCACCGCGGACACTCCCGGCGGCGGGGCCACACTGGTCGTGAATCTGCCTACCGTGGCGGACATTCCCAGGTCGGAGGAGGGCGCCCGGTGAACGCCGACAAGAGCCGCGTCCTCGTGGTCGACGACGAGCCGCAACTGCTGCGCGCGTTGCGGATCAATCTGAATGCGCGCGGTTTCGCGGTCTCCACGGCGGCGACCGGGGCGGCGGCCCTGTCCGCGGCTGCGCGGTTCAACCCGGACGTCGTCGTCCTGGACCTCGGTCTTCCCGACATCGACGGGTTGACGGTTCTCGAGGGTCTGCGCGGGTGGACGACCGTTCCGGTCATCGTGCTCTCGGCGCGGACCGACGCGGCGGACAAGGTGGTGGCGCTCGACTCGGGGGCCGATGACTACGTCACGAAACCCTTCGGGATGGAGGAGTTCCTGGCCCGGCTGCGTGCCGCGCTGCGTCGGGGCGCGGTATCGGGGGCGACGACGGAATCGCCGGTGGTGGACGCCGGCGCGTTTGTCGTCGACCTCGGTGCGAAACAGGTGATCCGAGAGCAGGAGCCGGTCCATCTGACACCGACGGAGTGGGGAATCCTGGAGATGCTGGTCCGCCACGAAGGAAAGCTGGTGTCCCAGAGCGACATCCTGAACTCGGTCTGGGGTCCCGGATACCTCGGGCAGAGCAACTATCTACGCGTCTACCTGGCGAGTCTCCGACGGAAACTCGAAGTGGACCCGGCACATCCGCGTCACCTGATCACCGAGGCGGGAATGGGCTACCGCTTCCTGCGTTCATGATCTGCGTGCGCTCATGATCGGTGCGGCCGACATTCCGCCGGGCCTCGCGGCGCAAGCGGCGCTGGGGCCCGCCTGGGAAGACTGGCTTCGCCGGTTGCCCGCAACGGCATCGGCGCTTCTCGACGACTGGGAACTCCGTCGCGACGGCGCCGAGCTGTGGCACGGGTGCGAGTCGCTCGTGATCCCGGTGACCTACCGGGACGGCCGTCGAGCCGTTCTGAAGATCGCCTTCGACGGCGACGACGAGGGCGCGCAGGAAGCACTGGGACTACAGCACTGGGCGGGACGGGGTGCCGTGCGCATGCTGCGCGCCGACCCGCGGCTTCGGGCGCTGCTCCTCGAACGGCTCGAGCGGACCGACCTCACCTCGATCGGCGACGACGAGGCGTGTCGCGTGATGGCAGGACTGTACGGCGTCCTGCACGTACCGGCACCCGGTCGGATGGCGCGTCTCACCACGCACCTCGAGCGTTGGCTCGCCGGGTTGCAGTCCATGCCGCGTGACGCGCCGGTTCCGAGACGATTTGTGGAACAGGCGCTTTCGCTCGGAAAGGACTTTCTCTCCGACGATTCCACGGTCGGTGTCGTCGTGCACGGCGACCTTCACCACGAGAACGTGCTGGCGGAGCCGTCCGGCGCGCGCCGCTGGCTGGTGATCGATCCCAAGCCGATGTCGGGGGATCCGCACTATGAACCCGCCCCGATGCTGTGGAATCGCCTCGACCGCCGACAAGGCGACCCGCGGTACGTGATCCGGTCCCGCTTCTACACGATCGTCGATGACGCCGGCCTCGACCCGGACCGGGCGCGCGACTGGGTGATCGTCCGGATGATCCTGAACGCGCACTGGGCGATCGAGGACGCGGAGAAGGCGTCGCGAGCCCTCACCGCCGACGACCGCGAGTGGATCACCACCTGCATCACAGTGGCCAAGGCCGTCCTCGACTGACCCTCAGCGACGGAACAGTGTTCCCAGATCCGGTGTGGCCGCGGTCATCCCGGCGAGCCGGAGGCCTTGCCAGGCGGTGACCTGGTTGGCCGTCAGGACCGGCTTCCCGAATTTCTCCTCGAGTCCGGTGATCCACATCGCGGTGTGCAGTGCGGTATCCGGGATCAGGATCGCCTGCGCGTCCGGGTGATCCGCGGCCTCGATCATGTCGAAGAGACCGTTGCCGTCGAGGATGCCGGCCTCGGCGGCGGTCTCGATGTCGTTCGCGCGCAGGGAGGCGACCTCGATGCCGCCGTCGGCGAGGAATCCGATGAAGCGTGACGCCAGGGGATCGGGGTAGGTGGCAGCGATCGCAACCCGCGACAGTCCGAGGTGACGGCACGCATCGACGAAGGCCAGGGAGGTCGACGACGCGGGCCGGTCGGCAAGCGCGGCGATGCCGGCGACCTGGCGTCGGGCGCCGTCGAGACCGAAGACGAAGCTTCCGGACGTGCACGCCCACATCACCGACGCCGGCTGATCTGCCTGGGCCCGACGCACGCCTTCGGCGAGACGGTCCTGTTCGCCGACGGCGGCCATCGCGTCGACGGTGTGGTCGTCGGATTCGATCTCGGTGATGGTCACCGGCAGTCGGACCGCGGCACCCGCGGCCACGAGTGCCGACTCGATCAACTCGTAGTCGTCCTCGGCGGCGTGGCCGGGATACAGCATCGCGATGGTGGTTGTCACTCGCACACCTCCAAGGTAGATTGTCAACAATCTACCAATCGCGACCGATGGGGGGCGTATGTCGGACACGGCACGCTGGCTCAGCGCGATCGAACTGGCCGAGGCCTACCGTACGGGTGAGCTGACGCCCGAGGCGGTGGCGGTCGAGCTGCTCGACGCCGTCGACGAGGTCGACCCGTCCGTCAACGCATTCTGCCTCGTCGATCGGGACTCGACCCTCGCCGCCGCTCGGGCGAGCACCGCGCGGTTTCGTGCGGGAACGCCTCTGGGGCCGCTCGACGGTGTGCCCGTCACCATCAAGGACCTGTTGCTCACCAGCGGCTGGCCGACGCTGCGGGGCTCGCTGATGATCGAGCCGGATCAGATGGTCTGGGACACCGATGCCCCCGCGGTGGCGCGACTTCGCGAGGCCGGCGCGGTGATGCTGGGCAAGGTCACCACGCCGGAGTTCGGCTGGAAGGGTGTCACCGACAGCCCACGCACCGGCATCACCCGTAACCCGTGGAACGCATCGCGGACAGCCGGTGGGTCGAGCGGCGGTAGTGCCGCGGCGCTGGCGGCCGGGCTGGGTCCGCTGTCGGTGGGTACCGACGGTGGGGGATCGATTCGCATACCGGCGGCCTACTGCGGGGTGGTCGGATTCAAGGCGACGCTCGGACGGGTGCCGATGTATCCGCCGAGCCCGTTCGCCCCGGTCGCACACGTCGGTCCGATGACGAGGACGGTCGGGGACTGTGCGCTGCTCCTCGACGTCCTGAGCGGGCACGATCCGCGGGACTGGTCGGCACTGGCGACCCCGACCGACAGTGCCGCCGCCGCGATCGCCGATGTCCGGGATCTCTCCGATGTGCGAGTCGGCTACAGTGCCGATCTCGGTTTCGGATCGAATGACCCTGGCGTGCAGGCGAATACGGACCGTGTTGTGTCGGTGCTCGAACAACTCGGCGCGACGGTGGAGAAGGTCGATCTGGAGTGGGACGATCCCGCGTGGGCGTATCACATCATCTGGTACGCGGGTGCCGAGGTGGTGGTGCGGGCACTCGGACCGGCCGCGGAGGAGAAGGTCGATCCGCTGCTACTCGAGGCGCTCGAATGTCATCGGGACCTCACGGCCGGTGACTTCGTGAGCGCGAACGCCCTGCGCATGGAGATGGGGACCAGCATGGGCCTGTTCCACGAGGAGTTCGACGTCCTTGTCACACCGTCGATGCCCGGGATCGCCTTCGAGGCGGGACGAACCGTGCCCGAGGGGTCGGCGTCGCCGGACTGGACGTCGTGGACGCCGTACACCTATCCGTTCAACCTCACCGGGCAGCCGGCGATCACCGTGCCCAGTGGATTCGTCGACGGTCTGCCGACCGGAGCGCAGTTCGTCGCTGCGCGACACCGGGATACGACCGTGCTGCGGGTCGCTGCCGCCTACGAGGCGGCCGCCGGCTTCACGATGTTGGGGGATCGTCCGTGACCGAACGCGCCGACCGATTCATCACCGTGACACTCGAGAAGCGCGGAGTGACCGCGGTGGCGCGGATGCTCGACGCCGAGGCGCCGCGGACGGCCGCGGCGGTGTGGGACGCGCTACCGCTGGGTGGCCAGGTCTTCCACGGCAAGTTCGCGCGCAATGAGATCTACACGCTCCTACCGGCATTCGCGCCGGTGGAACCGGGTGCCGAGAACACTACCATCACGCCGATCCCCGGTGACCTGTGCTACTTCACGTTCGACGGTGTGCTGGACAACCCGGCCTATGGCTACGACGTCGACACCGCCCCCTCCGAACACCGGTTGCTGATCGACCTGGCCGTGTTCTACGGCCGGAACAATCTGCTGGTCAACGGCGATGTCGGGTGGGTCCCCGGCAACGTCTTCGCCACGATCACCGAAGGGCTGAGAGAATTCGCGGCTGCGTGCAACGACGTCTGGATGGGCGGCGCGCGGGGTGAAACGCTGACCTATTCGCGCCTTTCGCGGTAAGAAAGAAGGAATGACGGTGACGATCAAGGTGGATGGGGACAACCCGGGCACAGACGGCCCGGGAGGTCGACGAACCGCGTCTCACCAGGGAAAACAGCCAGGTTCGACGCGCCGTCGTGTTCTCACCCCGTTGGTACAGGAGTCGACACCGGCGATCATCGCGCGTAAGTTGCACAATGCCATTGCGAACGGTGACTTCCCGCCCGGGTCGCAGTTGACGGAGTCGGGTCTCGCCGCAGACCTGGGCGTCAGCCGCGGCCCGTTGCGTGAGGCGATGCAACGTCTCACCGCGGAGGGTCTGCTGGTCAGCCATCGCAACCGAGGCCTGTTCGTCGTCTCGATGGAGGACGACGACATCCGCGACATGTACGTCGCGCGTACGGCGGTGGAACGTGCTGCCGTGCAACAGGTCATCGCGCACCGCGAATCGGAGGCGGTGGCCGCGCTGAATGAGGCGGTGGAGGCCATGCGCGCGTTCATCGACGAACCGAACGGCGCCGGGATGGCAGAGGCGGACATGGGATTTCACCAAACACTGGTGGAACTTGCGGAAAGCCGACGGCTTTCGCGTCTCCACGAGACGATTCTCGTGGAGACACGAATGTGTTTGCGAGCCATGCGAGGAACATATTCATCGGGAAAGGAACGGATCGACGAACATCAGGCGTTGGTGGACGCCATCGCTGCGGGGGATTCTGCGAAGGCAGATGCACTGATGATCGAGCACATGGCCGACGGGCTGCGCCGATTGATCGGTGACGGCGACCACGCCGACGATCTCACCGCGTCCGGGAGCTGAGCGCTCGCGGTTCGAATGTCCACGGGTGGTGAAAGAGCCGCCACCGTGCACAGGGTCCACCGACACGGAGATGACCTATCGAGGGGCGGCAGTACGGTCCCGACGACATTCAGGAAGCGCAGATGAGCGACACGACACCAGCGGATACTTATGAGCGGCTCGCCCCGGACCCGGAGTCACCCGAGGGCCGGAAACTACTCCACAAGGCCATCGGTGCCTCGGCCATCGGAAACGCCACCGAGTGGTACGACTACGGCGTCTATGCCGCGGCCTCGGTGTATCTGACCCAGGCGTTCTTCCCCGGTGATTTCGGAACCATCGGCACCATGCTGGGTTTTGCGGTCTCGTTCGTGCTGCGCCCGCTGGGCGGCATGATCTGGGGACCGATCGGCGACCGTATCGGCCGCAAATCGGTTCTCGCCATGACGATCCTGCTCATCTCGGGCGCGACCGCGCTGATCGGCCTGTTGCCCACGCATGCGTCGATCGGTGTGTGGGCGCCCATCCTGTTGATCCTGCTCCGCGTGATCCAGGGCTTCTCGACCGGTGGTGAATACGGCGGGGCCGCAACGTTCATGGCCGAGTATGCGCCGGACAACAAGCGCGGCAAGTACGGCTCCTTCCTCGAGTTCGGCACCCTCGCCGGTTTCTGTGGCGGCACCGCATTCGTCCTGCTTCTGCAGCTGGGGCTCACCGAGTCGCAGATGGATCAATGGGGCTGGCGCATCCCGTTCCTGCTCGCCCTGCCGATGGGCCTGGTCGGCCTGTACCTACGGTCGCAGATGGACGACACCCCGGTGTTCCAGGAACTGGAGCAGGAGAACGAGATCACGGGTACGGCGTGGACGCGCTTCAAGGATCTGATCGTCAACTATCGGCGACCGATCCTGACGATGTTCGGCATGGTCATCGCGCTCAACGTCGCCAACTACACGCTGCTGGCGTATCAGCCGACCTACCTCCAGAACACGATCAACCTGTCCGAGACGTCGGCGAGCGTCGTCAACCTGATCGGGCAGCTCGTGATGATGTTGCTCATCCCGTTCTTCGGCTGGTGGTCGGATTCGACCGGACGCAAGCCCATGTGGTGGGGATCGCTCACCGGACTGTTCGTCCTCGCGATACCGCTGTACTGGCTCATGGGTCAGGGATTCGCCTGGGCGATAGTCGCATTCGTCATCCTGGGGGTGCTCTACATCCCACAGCTGGCCACCATCTCGGCGACCTTCCCGGCGATGTTCCCGACACAGGTCCGGTATGCGGGCTTCGCGATCTCCTACAACGTCGCGACCGCCGCCTTCGGTGGTACGGCACCGCTGGTCAACGACGCCGTCGTCGAGAACACCGACTGGAACCTCTTCCCGGCCGCGTACATGATGGGTGCCTGCGCCATCGGCATGATCGCTCTCCTGTTCCTGAAGGAGACCGCGGGGTGCTCGATCCGCGGAACCGAGATCCCCAGCAAGGAGAACGACTTCCACGAGTTGCAGAAGATGCCGGCGGAGTCGAAGGCCTAACTGCCGAGCGACCTCAGCCCGGCGAGCGTGTACGCCTTTGCCGCAGTGACCAGATCTGCGATGGCGACCGACTCGTCGGGCTGATGTGCGTCGGTGTTGATGTTGCCCGGTCCCAGCACGATCGACGGGATGCCGAGGTCGCGGCTGACGAAGCCGCCGTCGCAGGCGGCGCTCCATCCGCCGACGGAGGTCGCGGCCCCGGCATCGGTGACCGAGCCGACGGCGGCACTGACGAGCGGATGATCGGCGGCGGTTGCGAAACCCGGCATCTCCATGGTGACGCGGACGTCCACGGTGATGCCGTCGGTGTCGATCTTTCTGTCGCGGATGGTCTTTCGGAGATTCTCGGCGATGGCGAGCGGGTCCTCGTCGGGCATCAGGCGACGGTCGATGCCGAGCGAGCAGGTCGGCGCGACGACCGAGATGCCCTGGCCGCCGTGGATGGTGCCGACATTCCAGGTGCCGCAGCCGAGGAGATCGTCGAGGGTTTCGGCGAGGTGGTCGTGATCAGTGCGGATGATCTCGACGATCGCCGCCGCGGCGTCGATGGCATTGCGTCCGTCGGCCGGCCGACCGGAGTGCGCGGCGCGTCCGGTCACCTCGATCTCGATGTACGACGCCCCTCGGCACCCGCGGACGATCTGCATGTCCGTCGGCTCGGCGACGATGCAACCGAGGAAGTCGTGATCGGCGGGTCGGCCGACGAAGTCACGCACGCCGATACCGTGCTCCTCCTCGTCGACCGTGCAGACCAGGCGTACGGGACCGGAGAGTTCCATGCCGAATTCCCGTGTCCGCGAGAGCACGGTCATGGCCGCCACGACGGATGCGATCCCGCCCTTCATGTCGGTGGTGCCGCGTCCGACGAGGCGTCCGTCACGAGTTCGCACGGTATACGGGTCGGCGGTCCAGTTGGGGCCGGCGGGCACGACGTCGGAGTGGCCGAGGAACATCAGACCTGGTCCGTCGCCGCCGGGGAGGGTGGCGATCAGGTTGGGCCGCCCGACCGCGACCTCGTGGGTGTCGACGGCGAGCCCGAGGGCACGACACGCCTTTTCCAGGACCTCGACGGCCAAAGCCTCGGTGCCGCCCGGATTCTCACTCGGCGCCTCCACCAGCGCGATGGTGAGCGCGGTGATCGCGGACTCGTCGATCAGATCGACGAGCGACTGCTCGGCCGGACTCAGCTCAGGTTCGTGTTCACCGCTCACCGGGCCATCTTCTCAAGACTCGACGTGAGGCGTCGAATGCCTTCGTCGATCCGTTCCGGCGTGCTCGACGCGAAGCACAGGCGCATCGAGTTCCGGAACCGGCCGCCCGGCGACAGTGCCGGGCCCGGGATGAACGCGACGCCGTCGGCCAGGGCGATCTCGAACAGCTCGCGGGTGTCGATCTCGGCGAACTCCTCGCGCAGCGTCACCCAGAGGAAGAAGCCACCCTCCGGGTCGGTGGTGACCACGCGGTCGCCGAGGTGACGCTCGATGGAGTCGAGCATGGCGTCCTTGCGTTCGCGATACAGCGAGCGAATGCCGGCGAGGTGGTCCTCGAGACCGCCGCGCGCGATGTACTCGGCGACGATGTGCTGGTTGGGCACGTTGGTGCAGGTGTCCATGGCCTGCTTGCCGTTGATGAGCAGTTGCCGCAGTGACGGGTCGGCGTCGACCCAGCCGACGCGCCACCCCGGCGCCAGGATCTTGGAGAAGGTCCGGACCGAGAAGATCAGGGGATCGCCGGGGCTCAGCGTCTGGAAGGTCGGGATGTCGGTGCCGGCGAAACGGAGCAGCCCGTACGGGTCGTCGTCGATGACCACCGCACCCCAGGTGTGCGCCAGGCGCAGCAGTTCGCGGCGTCGTTCCTCCGACATCGTGACGCCCGAGGGGTTCTGGAACGTGGGGATCGTGTAGATCGCCTTGGGGGTCTTGTGGGTGTGCGCGACCAGATCTGCGAGCTGATCGACCTGCATGCCGTCGTCGTCGACGGGCACCTCGAGGAGCTGGGCCCCGTAGGAGAGGGCGGTCGCGCTGCCGTTGGTGTAGGTCGGGGATTCGACGATGACGAGGTCGCCGGGATCGACGAAGAGCTTGCAGGCCAGGTCGAGGCCCTGCATGCCTCCGGTGGTGATCACCAGACGATCGTGGGTCGACGGGTCGGGTGTGGTCGCGAGGTAGTCGACGAGCAGTTGGAGCAGCCGGGGCTCGCCCTCGGTGGCGCCATAGGTGAACGACGTGTGATCCAGGATCTCGCCGGCGATCTGCCGGAACTCGTCGGCGGGAACGGCCTCGTCGGCCGGGGAGCCCATCGCGAAGCGCACGATGTCGTGGGACTGTGCGGCCAGCAGTGAGGTCGACGAGTCGATCATCGACCCGACCAGATCCTTCGTCCGCCCGGCAAGGGGGAGCGTGGGACCGGAATGACGCACGTCGTTCACGGTTTCGGTCGTTGTGGTCATGTCATGCACCTCGTCTCACCAGGCCTTCGTGGCTCGTCGCTTGCGCTCCTCGCACCTCAGGCAGCGGTTGGGTTGTCGTGCGGTTCTCGTATGTCGGGCAGCGGTTGGGTTGTCGTGCGGTCCTCGCACCTCAGGCAGCGGTTGGGTTGTCGTGCGGTTCTCGTATGTCGGGCAGCGGTTGGGTTGTCGTGCGGTTCTCGTATGTCGGGCAGCGGTTGGGTTGTCCTGTGTTCCTTGTTCTTCAGGTGGCGGCGGTCATTTCTGGATCAGTTCCCGCGGGAACGACGTGAAGCACTCGACGCCGGTGGGGCTCACCCGCACCGACTCGGAGAGCTCGAAACCGTAGTTGTCCATCCACATTCCGCAGACGATGTGGAAGGTCATGTTGGTCTCGAGGACGGTCTCGTCCTCGGTGCGGATGCTGATGGTGCGCTCACCCCAGTCCGGCGGATACCCGATGCCGATCGAATAGCCGAGACGTGAGGGCTTCTCGAGGCCGTACTTGGCGAGGGTCCAGTTCCAGGTGGAGGCGAGTTCGCGGGTCGCCACTCCCGGCCTGATCGCCTCGAGGACGTTGTTCAAGCCTTCGGCGGTCGCCTTCGCGACGTAGTCGAGTTCCTTGTGCGGCGTACCCAGCGACACGGTCCGCGCGAGCGGGCAGTGGTATCGGTTGTGCGCGCCGGTCAGTTCGATGACCACCGCTTCGTCCTCGACGAAGGTGCCCTGATGCCAGGTCAGGTGGGGGGTGTCGGCTGCTGCACCGGTCGGCATCATCGGCACGATCGCCGGATAGTCGCCACCATAGTCCGGTGTCCCGGTGATCTGTGCCTGCGAGATCGCCGCGGCCGCATCGCATTGCCGCACACCGATCTCGATGGTGTCGATGGCCGCACGCATGGCCTCCGAACACACCATCCCGGCCTGCCGCATCAACTGGACCTCGGCTTCGGACTTCACCGATCGCACCCAGTTGACGAGTTCGAAGTTGTCGACGAGCTTCCACTCCGGGATCGCGTTGTGCAACGCCCGATATGCCTTGGGGGAGAAGAAGTGCGAATCCATCTCCAGGCCGACCGAACCCCCGCGGGACGCGGGGGCGATGGCGTGTCGTTGCCGGAGCGACCACGCCACCCAGTCGAAGGGATGAACGTGCGGCCGGTGCACGTAGCTCTCCGGGTACCCGACGATCTGGTCGTCCGACAACCACGTCGTGCGGTGTGCGCCACGGGCATCCATCTCCCGGGCGTAGAAGACCATCTCGCCCTCGATCGGGACGAACAGCATCTGCGGGGTGTAGAACGACCACGCGTTGTACCCGATCAGATAGAAGATGTTGGCCGGATCGGTGACGATGATCGCCGACAACCCCTGACGGTCCATGAGTTCGCGGACGCGTGTCAGGCGCTGTTCGTACTCGCTGTCGGTGAACAGCTGAGTACCGAGGTACATGGGCTTCCTGCTCCTTGCTCACACGTCGGTGGTCGGGTGCCGGATGGTCGTTCCGGGCAATGGATCTCCGGATCAGTGACGGATCGGGGTCGCCGTGTACTTCATGTCGAGGAACTCCTCGATGCCCACGCGGCCGCCCTCACGGCCGAGGCCGGATTCCTTGACACCACCGAACGGAGCGGCCGGATTCGACACGATGCCGGTGTTCACCCCGACCATACCGGCTTCGAGCGCAACCGACAGGCGAGCGCAGCGGTCGACGTCCTGGCTGAAGAAGTACGCGACGAGGCCCCACGCGGTGTCGTTGGCGAGTGAGATCACCTCGTCGTCCGCGGCCGGGTCGAGGGGATTGTCGGCGTCGCCGAACGGGATGATCGCCGCGACCGGGCCGAAGATCTCGTTGCGCACCAGGTCGGCGTCGAGTCCGACCCCGGTCAGCACCGTGGGCGGGTAGAAGTAGCCGGGACCTTCGGTGGCCTGCCCACCGCACGCGACCGTGGCGCCCTTGGACACCGCGTCGTCGACGAGCGAGGAGACCTTCGCAACGGCCTTCGGCTCGACGAGGGGCCCGACCTGCGTGCCCTCGGCTGCGCCGTCGCCGACCTTCAGAGCGGCCATCTTCGCCGTGAACGCCTCGGTGAACTCGTCGATCACGCTGCGATGCACGAAGACCCGGTTTGCCGCGGTGCACGCCTGACCGGTGTTGCGCATCTTGGCCAGCATGAGACCGTCGACGGCACGGGCGATGTCGGCGTCGGCGCACACGATGAACGGGGCATTGCCGCCGAGCTCCATCGAGGTGCGCATGACGGTCCCGGCGGCCTGCCGCAGCAACGTCTTCCCGACCTCGGTCGATCCGGTGAAGCTGACCTTGCGGGCGAGTCCGCTGTCCATCCATTCGGTGACCACCGTCGACGGATTCGTGGTGGTCACGACGTTGAGCACGCCGGCGGGCAGACCCGCCTCGACGAGGATGTCCGCCAGCAGGAGGGTGGTCAGCGGGGTGAGCTCCGCGGGCTTGAGGACCATCGTGCAACCGGCGGCGACGGCAGGCCCGATCTTGCGGGTCCCCATGGCCAGCGGGAAGTTCCACGGTGTGATCAGGATGCACGGACCGACCGGCTGCCTGCTCACCACGATGCGATGGCCGCCGTCGCCGGTGGTGGTGTGGTCACCGCCGATCCGGACGGCCTCCTCGGCGAACCACCGGAAGAACTCGGCGCCGTAGGCGACCTCGCCCTTGGCCTCCGCCAGCGGCTTGCCCATCTCGGCGGTCATCACGGAGGCGATCTCGTCGACCCGGTCCATGATGAGTTCGTATGCGCGGTAGAGGATCTCGCTGCGACGGCGCGGTGAGGTGGCCGCCCACTCGGCCTGATGCGCGGCCGCGGTCTCGAGTGCGCGGCGGGCGTCGGTGGCGTCGGCGTCGGCGACCCGGGCGAGCACCTCGCCGGTCGCCGGGTTGAGCACGTCGAACCGGTCGCCCGCGGCGGCCGGAACCCATTCACCGTCGATGAACAGGTCGGTGCGGATGGACGAGATGGCGTCGGGGACCTGGTGGGTGGCGATGGCCGTCATGGTCGGGCTCTCCTCGGTTCTTCGGTGGTCTGTCGGGGTTCTGATGTGGCGGTGAGCAGTTCGGCGAGGTGGACACCGCGGACCTCGCGTGCGCCGGCGAGTCCGTCGTCGACCGTGGCGAGGTGTTCCACCGCCATCGCGCAACTGAATCCGTCGGTGATGACGGGACGATGCGGGTCGTCGCGCAGCGCCGGGGCGAGCCCGTTCTCCGCGACGGCCATGCTGACCTCGTAGTGTCCCTTCTCGAAACCGAAGTTACCTGCCACGCCACAGCATCCGTCGGCGGAGTGCACGGTGACACCGAGCGCTTCGAGAGCGGCGGTGCCGGTGCGGGCGCCGAAGACCGCGTACTCGTGGCAGTGGGTCTGGAGGGTGACCTCGTCGGGTAGCGCCGGCGGTCGCCATCCCGCGTCGAGCAGGGTCGGGAGGTATGCGGCGAAACTCCGGACCCGCGCCGCCACGCGACGAGCGCTGTCGGTGGGGACGAGTTCGGGCAGGTCCTTGGCCAGTGCGGCAGCACAACTCGGCTCCGGCACCACGATGGGACGGTCGGTGCCGTCGTCGAGAGTCGCAGCGGTGCGTCGAAGTGTCCGGCGGGCCTTGTCCAGCTGGCCGGTGGAGATCCAGGTGAGCCCGCAGCAGTTGTCGGCCGAACAGCCCACCTGGTCACCCGTCGCGCCGAGTACCTCGGTGACCGCCGATGCGACCTGGGGGCGGAAGGCGCGGGTGAAGGAGTCGACGAACAGGATCACCTGCGAGGTCGGGGACACCGGCGCGAGTGCGTCGAGATGGGTCCTACGGACGCGGCGGGTCGAGAACGACGGCATCGTCCGGCGCGGATCGATGCCGCCCGCGCGTGCGGCGAGACCGCTGATCTTCGACGACAGCGCGCGATTGACCAGTGGTGCCGCGATCCCCGCCGCCGCCAGCCACGCCGGCATCCAGCCCAGCGAGTAATGCGACAGCGGGCGGATGCGGCGACGGTAGTGATGGTGGAGGAACTCCGACTTGTAGGTCGCCATGTCGACGCCGGTCGGGCAGTCCGTCGAACATGCCTTGCAGGACAGGCACAGTTCGAGGGCTTCGGCGACCTCGGGGGATCGCCATCCGTCGTCGATCGACGGCGCGGTGCGCACCATGTCCTGCAGGACACGGGCACGACCCCGCGTGGAGTCCTTCTCATCGCGGGTCGCCCGATAGCTCGGGCACATGACACCGGTGGTGTCGGCCCGGCACCGGCCGACGCCGATACAGCCCTGAACTGCATGGACGAAGGGGTCCAGGAGCGGCAGGTCGGTAGAACCAGCCCGGAGATGCGCCCCTGAGGGAGTCGTCGAGGACGTGGTGTCGTCGACGCCGCTGCTGAGGGCGGATTTCGGGGGCTTGTTTCGGGAACCGTGGCCGAGGTGGAACGCGGTGGGCCAGGCCCGGCGCGGGACATCGGCGAGAGCGAGGTCGGCGGTGATCGACGGTGGGTCGATGATGCTGCCCGGGTTGAGGGTCCCGGCCGGGTCCCAGATCGACTTGAACCGCGCGAAGGCCGCCATCATCGCGGGTGAGTACATGATCGGGAGCAACGCCGAGCGGGCGCGTCCGTCGCCGTGCTCCCCGGACAGCGAACCGCCATGACGGACAACCAGTTCGGCGGCCGCGGTGCAGAAGTGCTCCATCACGGCGCGTCCCTCGGGCGTGCGCAGGTCGAACGTGATGCGCACGTGCATGCACCCGGCGCCGAAGTGGCCGTACATCACGCCGGTCAGGCGGTGATGGTCGAGCAGTTCGGCGAAGTCGTCGAGGTAGTCGGCCAGGCGCTCGGGGGCGACCGCCGCGTCCTCCCAGCCGGGCCAGGATTCGTAGTTCCCGCCGATGCTCTCGTCGTCGGGGTCGGCCAGTCGGGACGACAGTCCGGCGCCGTCCTCACGGACGCGCCACAGGGCCCTGCGCCGCACCGGGTCGTCGACGACGGTGGCGCCGATCATCCGGCCCTGCCCACGCAGGTGGTCGAGGAGGCGCTTCGCGGTCGCGGGGACGTCGTCTTCCCCTTGCGCCGCAGCGCTTTCGGAGTCGACGTCGATGAACAACCAGGCCGAACCCTCGGGGAGTCCGGCGACGGTGTCCCGGCCGCGGCGCGCGGCCATCGTCGCGACGATCTTCCGGTCGATGCCCTCGATGGCCGACGGCGAGAACGGGAGGATCGCGGGTACGTCGCGAGCGGCGTCCGACGGGGAGTGATAGGCGACGCAGAGCAGGAGCTGGGAGGTCGCGACCGGAACGAGCCGCACCTTGGCCGACACCACGATTGCGCATGTCCCCTCGCTGCCGACGAGTGCACGCGCGACGTCGAAACCGTTCTCCGGCAACAGTCGTGCGAGGTGGTAACCCGAGACCTGACGCGGGATGGTCTCGAGTTCCGTGCGCAGGATCGCCAGATTGGCGGCGGCGAGATCACCGAGGGAGGCACTGATCTCGGCTGCGCGGGCGACCGCGGCGGCGTCGCCGGGGTCGGTGGCGTACAACCCGTCCCGGGTCGCGGTGAGCAGGACACCGTCCGCGGTGACGAGGTGGAGCTCGATGACGTGGTCACTGGTACGTCCGTACCGGACCGAGTGGTTACCGCAGGCGTCGTTGCCGATCGCGCCGCCGAGTGTCGCCCGCGACGCCGACGAGGGGTCGGGTGCGAAGGTGAGCCGGCCGCCGGTCGCTGCACGGGCACGTGCCGCCAGCGTGGTCAGCACGATGCCCGAACCGGCCACCGCGCTGGAGGTCTCGGCGTCGATCGACAGCACACGGTCGAGGTGACGGGACAGGTCGATGACGACGCCATCGCCGATGGCGTTGCCCGCCATCGATGTACCGCCACCGCGCACGACGACCGGGACTCCCAGGTCGTGACAGCGGGCCACGATGGTGGCGACCTCACGCGCGGACCGCGGGAACGTCACGGCCAGCGGCGGGATGCGGTAATTCGAGGCGTCGTAGGAGTATTCGGCCAAGCGTCGAGGCGACGCGTCGGCATCGATGCCGAGGTCGGTGAGTTCGACCGCGATGTCCACCGGCCTAACCCAGTGCGGCATGCAACGCTGCGCCGAACCGTGCGACGCCGAGGTCGATCTCGTCGGCGGTCACGACAAGGGCCGGGATGAGTCGGACGACGTTGGCCGAGGGTCCGCAGGTCAGCGTCAACAGACCCTGGGCCGTGGTGGCCTGCTGCACCGCGACGGCGGCAGCGGCGTCGGGCACGGTGTTGCCCGCGGCGTCGGTGGTGATGAACTCGATGCCCGCCATCAGACCGAGTCCGCGGACGTCGCCGACGCCCGGGAATCGTGCACACACCTCACGCAGGCCGGCGAGCATCTGCTCGCCGCGCACGCGGGCGTTCTCCACGAGTCCCTCGGCCTCGATGACCTCGAGGGTCGCGATGGCAGCCGCCGCGGCCACGGCATTGCCGCCGTATGTACCGCCCTGCGAGCCCGGCCACGCCTTGCTCATCAGCTCGGTCGGCGCGGCGATCGCCGAGATCGGGAAACCGGAGGCCAGGCCCTTTGCGGTGATGATGATGTCGGGAGTCAATCCCTCGGCGTGCTGGTGGCCCCAGAACCTGCCCGTGCGACCGAAGCCGGCCTGCACCTCGTCGAGGATGAGCAGGATGCCGTGTCGGTCGGCGCGTTCGCGCAGCCCTTGGAGGAAGCGAGGCGGAGTCGGCAGGTAACCGCCGTCGCCGAGGACGGGTTCGATGAGGAACGCGGCGGTGTCGTTGGGGGCGACGCGCGACTGCAGGAGGTAGTCGAGCTCGCGCAGCGCGAAGTCGACGGCGGTGTCGGTGTCCCAGCCGTAGCGGAAGGCATAGGGGAACGGCGCCATGTGGACGCCGCTCATCAACGGGGAGAAGCCGGCCGAGAATCGCGTCCCCGCCGTGGTCAGGCTCGCCGCGGCCACCGTGCGGCCGTGGAATCCGCCCTGGAAGACGATGATGTTCGGCTTGGCGGTCGCCATCCGGGCGAGACGAATCGCGGCTTCGACAGCTTCCGAACCGGAGTTGGCGTAGAAGACAGAGTCCAGGCCCGCCGGGAGGACCGCACCGAGACGTTCGGTCAGCTCCAGCAGCGGCGGATGCAGAACGGTCGTGTACTGGGCGTGGATCACCTTGGCGCACTGGGCCTGTGCGGCCGCGACCACATGCGGGTGGCAGTGACCGGTGCTGGTGACCCCGATGCCCGTGGTGAAGTCGAGGTAGTCGCGGCCGTCGGTGCCGTGAATCCAGGACCCCAGGGCATGGTCGACGACGACGGGCGTCGCCTGTTTGAGCGCAGGACTGAGCGAGGCGGTCTGATGGGTGCGGGTGGGGGAGTCAACGCCGGCAGTCATGGGTACACCGTGACGGGAGATCGTACGATTGTCAACAATGTGACAGTCAGCGGTGGTGGGGGTCCTTTCGATACGGCTCCTCGCTGCGCTCGTCGCCTACTCAAGGAGCGGGAGGGCTCCGTTGTCAACCGGAGGTCCGGCTTGGAGGTTGAGCCGGTAGCGAGCGGAGCGAGCCACCGCGTCGAAACCTCGCGCCACGCTGGTTGAGCCGGTAGCGAGCGGAGCGAGCCACCGCGTCGAAACCTCGCGCCACGTTGGTTGAGCCGGTAGCGAGCGGAGCGAGCCACCGCGTCGAAACCTTGAGCCGGTCGGTGGGGTGTGGTGGCGGGCGGGTTTCGACGCGACGCCTCGCTTCGCTCGGTGTCGGCTCAACCGGCATTGGGGTTGCTCGGTGTGTGAGTTTCGGCGCGTCGCCTCGCTTCGCTCGGTGTCGGCTCAACCGGCATTGGGGTTGATCGGTGTGCAAGTTTCGACGCGACGCCTCGCTTCGCTCGGTGTCGGCTCAACCGGCATTGGGGTTGTTCGGTGTGTAAGTTTCGACGCCTCGCTTCGCTCGGTGTCGGCTCAACCGGCGTGGGGTTGCTCGGTGTGTGAGTTTCGGCGCGACGCCTCGCTTCGCTCGGTGTCGGCTCAACCGGCGGGGGGTTGCTCGGTGTGGCAGTTTGGTGTCTCGGCTCGTGCCTACTCAAGGAGCGGGGAGTGCGTCGTCCACTCGACGAGTGCAGAGGGATCGGGGTTACGGTGGCCGTATGAGCACCCGACGACCGGTCCTCGCGCTCCTCGGTGCCCCAGGTGTCGCGCCGCCGCCGAACCTCGACCAACTCGCCGACCTCGCCGAGATACGTCATTGCGTGGCAGACGATCTCGCGCAAGTCCTACCCGGTGCGGACGTGTTGGTGTTGTGGGACTTCTTCTCTCGCGCGCTCGCCGACAACTGGGGTGACGCGACGTCGGCGCTGCGCTGGGTGCACGTCTGCGCGGCCGGGGTCGACTCGTTGCTCTTCGACGAGTTGACCGCCTCTGACGTGGTGGTGACCAACGCGCACGGGGTCTTCGACCGGCCCATCGCGGAATTCGTTCTTGCCTCGATCCTCGCGCGCGACAAGCGTTTACACGAGTCGATGGCCCTGCAGCGCGATCATGTCTGGAAGCATCGCGAGACGGTCGGCACGTCTCGGGGTTCGGTCCTCGTGATCGGCACCGGCGGGATCGGTCGTGCCACCGCGCAACTACTCCGTGCGGTGGGGATGCGGGTCGTCGGTGGAGGGCGGACCGCGCGGGAGTCCGACCCCGACTTCGGTCGGGTCATCCCCACCGCCGAGCTCGCCGATCACGTCGGCGACTTCGACAACGTCGTCACCATCGCGCCGCTGACCTCGCAGACCGCTGGGATGATCGACGCTCGAGTGCTCGCGGCGATGAAGCCGGGAGCGCACCTGATCAACGTCGGCCGCGGGGAGCTCGTCGACGAGCCGGCGCTCGTCGAGGCGTTGCGCGCGGGGCACCTCGGGGCGGCCTCGCTCGACGTGTTCGCCACCGAACCGTTGCCCGCCGACAGTGAGCTGTGGGATCTTCCCGGTGTCGCGATCTCGGCGCACATGAGCGGCGATGCCCTCGGCTGGCGCGAGGCGCTGGCCGAACAGATCCTCGACAACCTGCGCAGATATGTCGGCCTGGAGGCTTCTGCGGACGGTGCCGCGCTCGCCGAGACGCTGGTCAACGTCGTCGACAAAGAACGCGGCTACGTAACGGCCACACTTCGACAGGGCGGATGACGTCGCCGCGGCCCTGCCGATAGTAGGCTGTAGCGCGATGACCACCGTCTATTTCCTGATCGCCGCCGTGGCACTCGCGGGTGCGGGCGTCCTGTTGTGGCTCGACCGGCAGCGGTCGAGCGTCGCGCGACACCAGCGTGCGGTCTGGGGGGACGAGCACGAGTTCAAGTTCCGCGAGACGGACACCAAGCTGCGCAAGGTGTTTCGCCGGGCGACGATGAACGTCCCCGATCATGTCGAGGTCCGCGACGTCGCGTACGGCCGCTACGGCGGCGTGGAGACCGTCGTCTTCGATCTCGCCGAGACCGCGACCGTGATCGCCGTCCGCCGCTCCTCGCCCTCGCCCGTCGTTGTGGACCTGCGTCACGAGGATGTGCTGGCTCCGGCCGAGGAGGACGTCGAACTCCTCGGTGCGATGGGGCCGCGAGTCATGTTCTCCAACAACCTCGACGTCGCGCGCCGTGTCTGCGACCGGCGGATGGTCGCGCTGGCCAACAAAGCCCCGGCGTTCGTCGAAGTGCTGTGGAACGAGGGCAACTGGGCGCTCGGTTCGCTGCCGTTGACCAACGACCCCGCGACACTCAACACCGGCCTCGAGGTGGTTCGTCGTTTCGCCGACCTGCTGCGTGTTCTCCCGCCGGTGCGCGAACCCGAGGACTCGCCGGACCCTCGCGATCCACACGGACCCACGCGCGCCGAACTCGCCGACGAGAAGACCGAGTCGATGCGCGACAAGCGTCGTCGCCAGGCTGCGGCGGCTCCCGCTACGGAGGCTTCTGCGGCAGCCAGGCCGAGCGCGCCGCCGGTCCGCAAACCGCCGGCGACAGGTGCAGCGCAGACGACGACCGGCCGGGGCATGGCCCCGATGCCCGTCCGCGGTTCCGGCTCGCGGAAGCCGGAGGATTCGCGTCGCCCAGACGACACGGGCGATCGCTCCAACCGTCACCGCAGCTGATCCGACAGGGCTGATCTGACGGTGTCGCGGACACCGTAGGGTAATCGTCATCCAGTGCACACCGGCCCACGGCCGGCGAGTTCGAGAGTGAGTAGTCGCATGTCCTCGTCAATCCCGGTTTCCGACGACACGCCACCCCAGGTCGACTCGGCGGGCCGGGCACGACTCGCCGAACTGGTCCGCGAACTCGCCGTCGTGCACGGCAAGGTGACGCTCTCCTCCGGTAAGGAGGCCGACTACTACGTCGACCTGCGCCGCGCCACCCTGCATCACGAGGCCTCTCGGCTGATCGGCCGGCTGATGCGCGAGCTCACGGCCGACTGGGATTACGTCGCCGTGGGCGGATTGACGCTCGGCGCCGACCCGGTCGCGACCTCGATCATGCACGCCGACGGCCGCGACATCGACGCCTTCGTCGTGCGCAAGGCCGCCAAGGCCCACGGTATGCAGCGTCGGATCGAAGGACCCGACATCGTCGGCCGCAATGTGCTCGTCGTCGAAGACACCAGCACCACGGGTGCTTCGCCGTCGACCGCGGTGGAGGCCGTGCGCGAGATCGGCGGCAACGTCGTCGGTGTCGCCACCGTCGTCGACCGTGCGACCGGTGCGGACGCCGTCATCACCGGGCTGGGCGTGCCCTACCGCTCGCTGCTCGGGCTGAGCGATCTCGGCCTTGCCTGACGCGCTCGACCCAGACGCCGGGGTCGCCGGTCCCACCGAGTGGGTCACCGGACCGCCGGTGGGTGTAGGCGCGTGGTCCGTCGAACATCCCGACGAGCCGATCCCGGACGACGAGCGCCTCGACCCCGAACTGCTGGCGAACGGGGACACCCGCAACGTCGTCGACGCGTACCGGTACTGGAAGCGCGAGGCGATCGTCGCCGACATCGACTCGCGTCGCCACCCACTACACGTGGCGATCGAGAACTTCGCCCATGACGCCAATATCGGCACTGTGGTGCGCACCGCGAACGCCTTCGCCGTCGCGGCGGTCCACATCGTCGGGCGTCGTCGATGGAACCGTCGTGGTGCGATGGTCACCGACCGCTACCAGCACCTCATGCACCACGACACGGTCGGGGACCTGATCGACTGGGCTCGGGGCGAGGGGCTGGCCGTGGTGGCGGTGGACAACACCCCTGGGTCACGGCCACTGGAGACCGTGGAACTCCCGCGCGAGTGTGTGCTGCTGTTCGGCCAGGAAGGTCCGGGCGTGAGCGACGACGCGCAGCGGCAGGCGGACATGACGGTGTCGATCGCCCAGTTCGGATCGACCCGCAGCATCAATGCGGGTGTCGCGGCCGGGATCGCGATGCACGCGTGGGTACGCCAGCACGCCGACCTCGGTGACGCCTGGTAGCGGACCTCGATACCGGTTCGCGCCTCCGCAGTGGGGGCCTACTCGGCCGGCGGGGTGGTGGCCGGGTCCTTCGACGGGGCCAGCGGCTCCTCCTCGACGACACCCTTGCGCGACCGCAGGATGCGCTTGACGATCTCCGAGATGATCGGCAGCACCGACACCAGCACGATGATGATGAAGATGTAGTCGACGTTGTCGCGGATGAACTCGATCTGCCCGAGGAAGTATCCGAGCAGTGTCACACCCACGCCCCAGGCCACCGCGCCGACGATGTTGTAGGTCAGGAAGACGGCGTACCGCATGCGGGCAGCGCCGGCGACCAGCGGTGCATAGGTCCGGACGATCGGGACGAAGCGGGCCAGGATGATCGTGACCGGGCCGTGCTTCTCGAAGAACTCGTGGGCCTCGTCGATGTAGGCCTGTTTGAGGACCTTCGCGTTCGGTGTGAACAAGGTGTAGCCGAGTTTCTTGCCGATCCAATACCCCACCTGGTCGCCCAGGAACGCAGCGATCGGGATGGTGACCAGCAGCACCCACAGCGGCGCGAAGGGCTCGATCTCCGCCGACTTCGCCGCGACGATCAGGCCTGCGGTGAAGAGCAGGGAATCGCCCGGGAGTAGCGGGAACAGGAGCCCCGACTCGATGAATACCACCAGCAGCAGACCCGCCAGCATCCAGGTGCCGAACGAGTTGAGCAGGTTGACCGGATCCAGGAATCCCGGCAGAAGAGCCAGGTTGGTGGTCGTGGTGGCAAGTGCTGAGTCGATCACGGGATCCCAGAGTACCCACGAATGCGACCTGGGCAGAATCTCGCGAAATCGACGACGACGAATCGCGCCGGGATCGGGAGCGGGGCGTGCGACCGGTTCGGCGGCACGAGACGACTTCACCGGATGGTCCCGCCCCGCCATCCCGACCGGTCCGAACTAAGCTCTTCGCATGACGTCCGGTTCGTCGAACGACCCCTCCCAGCACCCCTCCGCAGACCCCGACGACACCGCGGACGTGATCGTGGTGGGCAGCGGGTTCGGTGGCGCCGTCTCGGCATTGCGGCTGGCCGAGCAGGGTCGGCGCGTGCTGGTGCTCGAACAGGGTCGTCGGCACTCGCCCGAGGATCTCCTCGCCGCCCGCACCGACCCGCGCAAGTACCTGTGGATGCCGGAGCTGGGGCTGAAGGGCTTCTTCTGGCAGCGGGTGCTGCGACACGTCGGCATCATCGGCGGCGCCGGTGTGGGAGGCGGCAGCATCGTGTGGGCCGGCGTACTCCTGGAACCCAAAGAGGAGTTCTTCACCGACCCCGCCTGGCCCGAGGTGGCCGACGGATGGCGCGCCCAGCTGACCGCGCACTACCGCACCGCCGCCCGCATGCTCGGACGCGAGACGACGCGGTTCGTCGGCGAGATGGACCGCCACCTCGAGACCACCGCGGAGAAGATGGGCGCAGGACAGACATACGGCCCCACGCCCATGGCGATCTGGTTCGGTGCGCCCGGTGAGGAGGGCGTCACCGTCCCCGACCCGTTCTTCGACGGCGAAGGCCCGGATCGCACCGGGTGCCGGCTCTGCGGAGCCTGCCTGATCGGCTGCCCGTACGGCAGCAAGAACACCCTGGACCTGAACTATCTGTGGCTCGCCGAGCGCCGGGGAGTCCGGATCAGCCCGGACACCCGCGTCGAGACCGTGGCCGCGATGCCGGAGGGCGGATACGAGGTCCGCACCGCCGACGGTGAGGTCCTGCGCGCGGCCGAGGTGGTGCTGGCCGCGGGCGTGCTGGGCACGGTCGAGTTGCTGTTCCGCTCCCGCGAGCAGGGGCTGCTGCCGCACGTCTCGCCCCGATTGGGTCACGGGGTGCGCACCAACTCGGAGGCCATCACCGCGGTTCTCGCCGACGATCCGAACGCCGATCTCACCCGAGGCCCGACCATCTCCAGCGAGTTCTATCCGGACGAGGCCACGCACGTCACCCAGAACCGGTACGTCGGCGGTTGGCACATGCGTCTGCAGCTCGGCCCGCTGATCGATGGTGAGGTCCCTTCCCGGCGACGGCGCGCGGCGCTGGCGGAGCTCGGCCGCCACCCGTTCCGGCAGCTCCGGCTGATGACCGCGCGCAACTTCATCGAGCGCCTGAGCGTGTTCACGGTGATGCAGAACGTGGAGAACGAGATCCGCCTGGTGATGGACCGCTCCCCGGTCACGCCGTGGCGGCGCGTCCTGCGGTCTCGAACCGGTGGGGCCGCCCCGGCCCCGAGCTACCTGCCGCAGGCCAATGAGGTGGCCCGGCGATTCGCCGAATCGGTGGGCGGCCGGCCGCTCAACCTGCTGCTGGAGAGCGTGGGCGGCAAGTCCATCACCGCACACGTCCTCGGCGGGGCCGCGATGGGGACCGACGCCTCCGACGGCGTGATCGACACCGACCACCAGGTGTTCGGCCATCCCGGCCTGTACGTGGTGGACGGCTCGTCGATCCCGGCGAACGTGGGTGTCAACCCCAGCCTGACCATCACCGCCATGGCCGAGCGGTTCGCCGCCCGCTACAGTGCCCGCCGGACCTCGTCACCCGACCACACCTCGAGCATCGGAGCACAGTGATCACCACCCTGCCCACGTCCCTGGGGCGCCTGCGCACCCTGTTCTCGGAGACGTCGCCCCCGACCACGCTGCCCGCCCCCGGCGACTACCTCATCACCTTCGTGGGACCGGCCCCTCTGAAGGCGGTGGCGCCGCGGGCGATCGCGCTCGGCGGGATGCGGGGCTGGCGCGGGAAGCGGTTCGCCGCCGATGGTGACGCCGTCAACCTGGTCGACGACGCCGACGGCTCCCTCCGCGAGCTGATGCCCATGCAGGTGACGCTCGAGCCCTCATGGCTCGACGGCCGGCCGGTCATCGTGTGTTCATACGGGCAGGACGGACCGATGCCGTGGCGGTGGGTCCGTGACGAGTTCCGGGCACTCGACGACCGCCGGCTGCTCGGGCTGACCTTCGCCGGCGGCCGGTGGTCCGCGCGGATGGCCGCGCCGTTGCTGCTCACCCGCGCCTGAGCCGAGGACGGTGCAGGTCCGGGCGCGAATCCGGGCGCACCCGCAACTGTGGCACCTGCCATACTGAGGGAAGTCCGGCCGCGGGAAGTCCGGCTGCTCGCCACGGAGAACAACCGACGGCGAGAGAACCCGAACACCAGAGCACATCAACACCCTGGAGGATTCGTCGATGCCCATTGCAACCCCGGAGCAGTACGCCGAGATGTTCGACAAGGCGAAGAAGGGTGGTTACGCATTCCCCGCGATCAACTGCACCTCGTCGTCGACCATCAACGCCGCGATCAAGGGCTTCGCCGACGCCGGCAGTGACGGCATCATCCAGTTCTCGACCGGCGGTGCCGAGTTCGGTTCGGGCCAGGGCGTCAAGGACATGGTGACCGGCGCCGTCGCACTGGCCGAGTTCGCGCACGTCGTCGCCGCCAAGTACGACGTCCTCATCGGCCTGCACACCGACCACTGCCCCAAGGACAAGCTGGACACCTATGTGCGCCCGCTGCTCCAGATCTCGCAGGAGCGCGTCGACGCCGGCCGCAACCCGCTGTTCCAGTCGCACATGTGGGACGGCAGCGCCGTGCCGCTCGACGAGAACCTCGAGATCGCCAAGGAACTCCTCGCCAAGGCGGGCGCCGCCAACATCATCCTGGAGATCGAGATCGGCGTGGTCGGCGGTGAAGAGGACGGCGTCGAGAACGAGATCAACGACAAGCTGTTCACCACCCCCGAGGACTTCGAGAAGACCATCGAGGCCCTCGGTGCCAGCGACTCGGGCAACCGCTACCTGCTCGCCGCGACCTTCGGCAACGTTCACGGCGTCTACAAGCCGGGCAACGTCAAGCTGCGTCCCGACGTGCTGAACACCGGGCAGGAGGTCGCCGCCAAGAAGCTGGGTCTGGCCGACGGCGCGAAGCCCTTCGACTTCGTCTTCCACGGCGGCTCGGGCTCGCTGAAGAGCGAGATCGACGAGGCGCTGAGCTACGGCGTGGTGAAGATGAACGTCGACACCGACACCCAGTACGCCTACACCCGTCCCGTTGCCGGCCACATGTTCGGCAACTACGACGGCGTCCTCAAGGTCGACGGCGACGTGGGCAACAAGAAGGTCTACGACCCGCGCAGCTGGTCCAAGAAGGCCGAGGCGAGCATGAGCGAGCGCGTCGTCGAGGCCTGCAACGACCTCAAGTCGAACGGCAAGTCGCTGACTGCCTGATCGTCTGACACACGATTCTGCCCGCACCCGGAAGGGTGCGGGCAGAACTGTTCTCCGGGGTCGAGGGGAGAGGTGAGGCGGCCGCAACCGGCGTCAGGAGGTCAGCAACCCGACCATCACCGCAACCGCCAGTGCGATCATCACGAGCGCGGCGACGACGACCGCCGGATCGGTGCGCGAACCTGACCCGGTGCGGGAACGCGCATCGGTGTCCCCGAGATGTGCCGGCCGGATACGCCGCGACGGGCCGCCCGAAACCGGCGGCGGCGTGGGTCGTCGAGGAGTGAAGTAGGCCGGGACGTCCGAGGACTGCTCCCCGGACTCCGGCCGGCCTTCCTGCCGGTCCGATCGCGGGGCGTGGGGCGGCGGAGGGGATGTGGTCGACGGGGGACCCCACCCCTGACCGCCGGTCACGTGGGGTTACACACCTTCCAGGCATCACCGTCGCGCTGCAGGTTCAGCGTCACGGTCTCGGGTGTCTCCGGCGAGCTCGTGTGCACCGCGACGACCTCGACCACTGCCAGGTCGCCGCCCTCGACGACCCGGACGGCGTTGATCGCCTGCGTCTGGACGAGCTCGTTGCGGGCCTTCTGCGCGTCGTAGGTCTTCTGGTAGGCGGCGTCGTCGAAGTCCGTGTAGAAGGCGTGCAGCTCGCCACACGTCACCGACCGCAGGGTCTCGAGATCGCCCTCGTACAGCGCGGTTGTGTAGTCCAGCGCCACCTCGGCGGCCTCGTCGGCCGGCGGGGTCGCCGTCATGTTCTGGTAGGCGAAGATGCCGCCGATGGCCGCCACGATCACCACGAGGAGCGCGACGACGGCGATCAGCGGACCCTTGCCGCGTTTCTTGGTGGTCTTCGACGGCTTGCTGCCGGGGATGACCTGAGGCTGGTGGGTCGTGGTCGTCCACTCGCCGGTCGACGACGGGGCGACCGCGGGCTCCGGGACGGTGTCGGTGCGCTCATCCGTCGCCGGCGACTTCGTGCCCGCAGCGGTCGCACCGGCAGCCGCGGCCCCGGCGGCCGCCGCCGGGATGACCTTCGTGGCGGCGTCCGAGTCGGACTCGTCTTCGGGCACGTCCTCCGACGCGGCGCTCGACTCATCAGAGTCTTCGGCAGTCGGCGGCAGCACGATCGCCTCGGTGGGTGCCTCGCCGGACGGCGCCTCTTCGTCGGTCGCGGTGTCCTCGGCTCCGGTGTCCTCGGTTCCGGTGGCCTCGACCTCGACGGGCTCGTCCGACGCGGCCTCGTCCTGGACCTCCGTCTCGGTGGGTTCGGCGGTCTCGGTGAGCTCCGCGGTCTCGGCGGCAGCGTCTCCGGCGGGCTCGGTGGCGGCCTCGTCGGATTCGGTGTTCTCGTCTTCGGTTGCCGCAGTGGAGGTTTCGGCTTCCCCGTCAGCGGCTGCGTCCACCGCTTCGGGTTCGCCGGTCTCGTCCTCGACGGAGGTGTCCTCGTCGGACTCGTCGGTGCTCGACACGGCAGCACCGGCGGCTGCTGAGCCCGCTGCGACGGCGGCGACGGTGGCGCCAGACTCGTCGGCGTCCTCCGCTTCCCGGGTCTCCGATGCACCGGACTCAGCCGACTTCTCTGTGCCCGGCTTCTCTTGGTCAGACTCCTCTGCGCCCGACACCTCTGCGCCCGGCACGGCGGACTCGTCGTCGTCCGCTGTGGTGGCCTCCGCCTCCGCCGCAGACGCGCTCGCCGGGTTTTCGACGGCTTCGGCTTCGGTTTCGGTCTCGGGCGCCGCAGTCGCGTCGATGTCGTCGAGATCCTCGAGTTCGCTCGGGTCGGGAAGGTCCTCGCGGCGGATCACGGTGGTCTTCGAATCGCTCGGACCCAGACGGGCGGGCTTGCTCGTCGGCGCGGCCGGGGTCTCTTCACCGCTCGTGCCCGCATCATCGGCTCCGAGCGGATCGATCGTGTCCAGATCCTCGAGATCCTCGGGTGACGGGAGATTGTCCCGACTGATCACCTGGGTGGCGCCGTCGATCCCGCGTCCGCCCTTCGGCTTCGGTGCCTTCGCAGGGCGGGGCGCGTCAGTAGCGTCGGTGCCGGTGGCCGCCGCCCCGTCGGCCTTGTTTCCGTCGGCCTGGTTCTCGGCGGTGTCGTTCTGGGTGGGATCGTCCACGGTTGGCTCGTGGCCCTCTCTGCTGGTGCTCCGGTTCCCGGCGTCCTCGCCGGTCGGAACATTATCCGGGGTGGTGTCTGCGATGTCCGTGTGAGACCCGGAATCCTGGCCGGACTCCCTCTTCGGCCCGGGAGGACTCAACGGGTCGGTGCCCGGTGTGTGGCCGGTCCGCCGCGCGCGACGTTCGTCCCGGACCTGGCGCAGCGTCGAGAGTGCCTTGGTGACAGCAGTTCTCGGCCCCTCTGATCGAGCCATCGACTGATCACCCCGCATTCTTGCCCATCGCATGGTTTCGGTCCGGCCGCCGAGTGACTCGGTGACAGGACCGATTGCGTCATTCACCCTAGCGAATCGCCGGCCGGTCGAGCACTAGGGCGTTCGGTCGATACGGTCGCCTCCGCGGTCACGATGCTTGAATGGGTACATGACGTCATTCGGAGATCTCCTCGGCCCGCAACCGGTTCTGCTCACCGGCGACGACGACGCCGAGTCGGACCTGCTCAACGGGGCTGTCCCCGCCGAGGTCGCGGCCGCCCATCCCACGGCCTCCATTGCGTGGGCATACCTCGCCGAGGCGGCGCTCGAGACCTCGACGGCTGCCGGTGAGGCGGGTGACACCGGCGCGGTGATCGCGGCCTACGCCTACGCCCGGACCGGCTACCACCGCGGCCTCGACCAGCTGCGCCGTCACGGATGGAAGGGCTTCGGTCCCGTCCCGTGGAGCCACGAACCCAACCGCGGCTTCCTGCGGTGCGTCGGCGCGCTCGCGCGCGCCGCCGAATTGATCGGCGAGGAGGACGAGCATCTGCGTTGCCTCGACCTCCTCAACGACAGCGACCCCCGGGCGGCCGCCGAGCTCGGCCTGGTCTGAGCGACCCGCGACCCGTCGAATGCCGGCAGCCGCGAGCGGTTCGTATCCGCGCCGGGTCTACGACTCCCTGCCCGGGACCGTCAGACGACGCCTTCGGCGTCTGAAGATATCTCTCGTCCCGATCGTCCAGTGCGCGCTGGCCGCCGGGGTGGCGTGGTGGATCGCCATCCACGTCTTCGCACATCCGGACCCGTTCTTCGCACCCATCGCGGCTGTCATCTCGCTGGGACTCGGTCTCGGACGCCGATGGCGTCGATCGGTCGAACTCGTCGGCGGTGTGGCGATCGGCATCCTCGTCGGCGACCTCTTCATCGGGGTGGTCGGTGAGGGCGCCTGGCAGATCATGGTCGTCGTCGTCCTGGCCATGTCGCTGGCTGTCGTGCTCGACGACGGTCTGCTGATCCCCATGCAGGCGGCGTCGTCGGCCGTCCTGGTCGCGACCCTGCTGCCGCCCGGCGGTGTCGCCGGGTTCCACCGCGCGATCGACGCGCTGATCGGCGGGGTTGTCGGGATAGTGGTGGCTGCGTTGTTCCCGGTCAACCCGGCCAATCGGGCGCGGGAGGACGCAGCGGGCGTCTTGCTCACCATCCGAAACGCGGCGCGGTCGGTCGCCGCGGGTCTGCGCGACGGGGATGCGGAGACGATAGCCGCGGCGCTCGAGGCCGCACGCGGGACGCAGACGGCCATCAACAACATGCGCACCGACATGACCGGCGGCCGGGAGGTCACCCGGATCTCGCCGCTGTACTGGGGTTCGCGTGACCGTCTCGACCGGCTCGTGAGAACCGCGGACCCGATCGACAACGCGGTCCGCAACTTCCGGATCATCGCCCGTCGGTCCCTGGCCGTCACCCAGCGCGGTGAGCGGGTCCAGCCGGCGATCATCGAGATCATCGAGGACGTGGGCGGAGCGTTCGAGGTTCTCCGGGAGATGATGCTGGCCGACCCCGGTGAGGACCCCGACCCCGTGGAGGCCGCGCGCGTCATCCGCTCGATCGTGCGCAAGGCGCCCACCGACCTGGCCGTGAACAGCCATCTCTCGGAAGCCGCGCTGCTCGCAGAGGTCCGCTCGTTGCTCGTCGACCTGCTGATGATCGCGGGGTTGCGCCGGTCGTCGGCTCTGGCGACCCTGCGGAGCTGAGGCCGCCCGCCGGGCACGGTGGGCTGTTGCCACATATGCGAACTTGTGCATATATTGACCGCCATCATGGGTCATTCACATTCGCATTCCCACACCCCCGGGACCGGTGCCGCGGGGGAGCGGCGGCTGTGGCCGATGGTGCTGGCGGTGGCTCTCATCGGCGGGTTCTTCGTGGTGGAACTCGTCACCGGCATCGTGGTGAACTCCCTCGCCCTGATCGCCGACGCCGGGCACATGCTCACCGACGTGGTCGCGCTGATCATGGGGCTGATCGCGTTGCTCCTGGGCCGGCACGGCCGTACCACGGACACCCGCAGCTTCGGGTGGCATCGCGCCGAGGTGTTCACGGCCGTCGCCAACGCGGTCCTGCTCATCGGGGTCGCGGCCTTCGTCCTGTTCGAGGCCATCGAGCGCATCGGCAACGATCCTCAGGTTCCCGGCCTCACGCTGATCGTCGTGGCACTGCTGGGTCTGGCGGTGAACCTCGTCGTCATGCTCCTGCTCCGCGCAGATGCGCAGGAGTCCATTGCCGTCCGCGGCGCCTACCTCGAGGTCCTGGCCGATGCGGTCGGCAGCGTCGGGGTCCTGATCGCCGGCATCGTCGCGCTGACCACCGGGTGGGGTTACGCCGACATCGTGGTCGCGGTCCTCATCGCCCTGTGGGTGGTGCCGCGGGCACTCCGGCTCGCCATCGACGCGCTGCGCATCCTCAATCAGCAGGCGCCCGCGCACGTCGACGTGGAGGCGCTGCGTGCCGACCTCGCCGGTATCCCCATCGTCGATGACGTCCACGACCTGCATGTCTGGACCCTGACCACCGGGATGGACGTGGCCACGGTGCATCTCGGCAGCAGCCGCCCGAACGCCGAGGTGCTCCCGGCGGCGCAGGCCGTCCTGGCCCGTCACGGACTCGAACACGCCACCGTTCAGGTGGACCCGAACGACGATCAGCGACGATGTCGTGACGAGATGACGTGGTGAGCCCGCGTCGCTGAACCCACAATGTCGGTTATGCCTTAAATTCCCGGCATGGAACGACGCGACTTCCTCGCGGTCCTCGCGGCCGGCACGGTGGGGGCCCTGAGCGCGAGCACCGTGACGGGGTGCGCCTCGCCGGTCCCGGCCGCCGAGATCACCCCGTCCGGCACTCCGCTTACGCTGCCCACCTCGCCGGCCGGCCCGCCCACGCCGGCCTTGTCCCGTGCCAGACTGCTCCCGCCGGCCGTGGGAACCCGTCGCCCGCTGCCCGCCGAGCCGATCACGCGACTGCCGGGCAAGGGCAGGCACATCGCCCTCACGGTCGACGACGGCGCCAGCTCCGAGGTCATCGGGGCCTACGTGGAGTTCGCCCGTGACACCGGTGCGCGGTTCACGTTCTTCGTGACCGGATCGTTCGACGGGTGGACCGATCACCGCGCCGAGCTGGCCCCGCTCGTCGAATCCGGGCAGATCCAGCTCGGCAACCACACCTGGACCCATCCCGCTCTCACCGAACTCTCGGCCAAGGGGATCGCCGACGAACTCGGACGGACGAAGCGGTTCCTGAAGAAGAACTTCGGCGTCGACGGCACGCCGTACTACCGACCACCCTTCGGCTACCGCAACGCGGCGGTCGACGCGGTGGCCGCCGACCTCGGCTACACCATGCCGACGCTCTGGTACGGCTCTCTCTCGGACTCCGGCCTGATCACCGAGAGGTACCTCGTGCAGTGCGCACGCAAGTACTTCCGGCCGCAGACCGTCGTGATCGGCCACGCGAACCACGACCCCGTCACCAAGGTCTATCCCGAGCTGGTCGAGATCATCCGCCGCCGGAAGCTGCGCATGGTGACGCTCGACGACTATTTCGCGTCCTGACCGCCACGACAGCGGACCCCGCCGATGCAAGCCGGGCGGGGACTTGCGCTCACGCTGATTCGTAGTCGTCGACACCAGGCGCCTCGCCGCTACCGTGAGCCGGTCATGGCCTCATCTCTGCGGACTTCCGCCTCCCCCACGGTTCACGAGACCGACGCCGAGCGCCGCAAGCGACTCCGTACGGTCGTGGCCGCGAGTCTCCTCGGCACGACGGTCGAGTGGTACGACTTCTTCCTCTACGCGACCGCCGCGAGTCTGGTGTTCAACACGCTGTTCTTCCCCGACCAGAGTTCTTTCGTCGGGACGCTGCTGTCGTTCGCGACATTCGCGGTCGGATTCGTCGTGCGACCGATCGGCGGAGTGATCTTCGGGCACATCGGCGACCGGATCGGACGCAAACGCACCCTCGCGATCACGATGGTCATGATGGGCGTCGCCACCGCGCTGATGGGTGTGCTGCCCACGGCCGCGTCGGTCGGCGTGATCGCCCCGATCCTGCTGTTGCTGCTGCGCATCGTGCAGGGTTTCGCGCTGGGCGGGGAGTGGGCCGGCGCCGTCCTGCTGTCGGTGGAGCACAGCCCGAACGGCAGAAGAGGTCTCTTCGGCAGCATCCCGCAGATCGGGCTCGCCCTCGGTCTCGCGCTGGGCACGGGCGTGTTCGCACTGCTCCAGGTGGCGCTCGACGACGACGCGTTCCTGACCTACGGCTGGCGAATCGCCTTCCTCGTGAGCATCGTGCTCGTCGTCATCGGATTCGTGGTGAGGCTGAAGGTCGACGAGACCCCGGCGTTCGCCGAGGTGGCCGAACTCGCCCAGAAGTCGACGGCACCGATCCGCGAGGTCGTGCTCCCGCCGAACACCCGCAACACCGTGCTCGGACTGCTCGCCCGCTGGGGTGAGGGGTCGGCATTCAACACCTGGGGCGTGTTCGCGATCGCGTACGCGACGAGCGAACTCGACATGGAGAAGGTTCCGGTCCTGGTGGCCGTGACCATCGCCTCGCTGGTGATGGCCGTGCTGCTCCCGGTGTCCGGGCTCCTCACCGACCGGTACGGCGCCAAACCGGTCTACCTCGCCGGTATGACCGCCTACGGGCTGTCCGTCTATCCCGTGTTCGCGCTCTTCGGCACCGAGAACCTCGTCTGGTTCACCGTCGCCCTGGTGATCGTGTTCGGCCTGGTCCACGCTCTCTTCTACGGTGCCCAGGGCACGTTGTTCGCGAGTCTGTACCCGACGCAGGTCCGCTACACGGGTCTGTCGGTGGTCTACCAGTTCTCCGGTATCTACGCCTCCGGGCTGACCCCGCTGATCCTGACCGCACTCATCGGTGCGGCCTCCGGGTCGCCGTGGGCGGCCGCCGGCTACCTGGTGCTGACCGCGGTGATCAGCGTCGTGGCCTCCTCGTTGATCCGTCGCGAGGACCTGCACCTGACCACCGGGAAGGACGCCGTCGCCGAGTCCGCCGGAGATCCCACGCAGACGCCGGTCCCGGTCGGCTGAGCCGGCCCGTCAGGGGCGTACGAGCAGCAGATCGGTGACGTGGCGGTAGAACGTCGACCGCTTCAGTACGCGCTCGTTCACGACGCCCTCGCGTTCCACCACGATGTTGGTGCCGCCCGTCTGCACCGCCCGGCCGGCGACCCACCGTCCCGGCAGCAGCCAACGCTCGACCTGGGCGCGCAGACCGGGAGCCTCGAGGGTGGGTTCGATGAGGACCGAACGCACCTCGCCGTCGAAGAGTCGTTCGCTGTCGACGTAGGACTCGCCGTGCAGTTTGGCGCCCTCGGCGCCGAGATGACGGGCACTGCCGAAGATGACCGTCGCGGCGTCGTCGCGGATGAGCGGCACCGGGCTCGCGGTGCCGTTCTCAGCCAGCTGACGGGCGGCCGGCCCGTGTGGGAGGCGGTACCGGCGCGTCGCCGGGGTGCCTTCTGCCGAGACGTATGCGACTTCCACGTCGAGACGTTCGGTGGCCATGAGGGCGGCCACGACCTGCCCGAGGAAGGTGTCGTTCTCCTCGGCGACGGTGGGTGCGAACCGTTCGGCGACACGGGGTTCGACGATGAGGCGGGTGACGGCCGCATCGGACAGGGCGTCGGTCACGGCGGCACGGATCGTCTTCTTGTCGTCGGCGCGACCGGCTTGGGTGATCAGGGCGAAAGGCACGCGGATAGGGTATCGGGGGCTTCGACACAGTAGTGTTGGTGAGGTTTGTTCTGATCAGTTCAAGCGCGCCACACGAAGGAGTACCTGAATCATGGCCGCGATCGTGCTTATCGGCGCCCAGTGGGGCGACGAGGGCAAAGGGAAGGCCACCGACCTGCTCGGCGGCCAGATCAACTGGGTTGTCCGGTATCAGGGCGGCAACAATGCCGGCCACACCGTCGTACTCCCGTCAGGTGAGACCTTCGCCCTGCACCTCATCCCGTCGGGCATCCTGACCCCCGGCGTGCAGAACGTGATCGGCAACGGCGTCGTCGTCGACCCGGGTGTGTTGCTCACCGAGCTGGGCGGACTCGAGGACCGCGATGTCGACACCTCCGGCCTCCTGATCTCGGCCGACGCGCACCTGTTGATGCCGTATCACGTGGCCATCGACAAGGTCACCGAGCGCTTCCTCGGCAACAAGAAGATCGGCACCACCGGCCGCGGCATCGGTCCCTGCTATCAGGACAAGATCGCCCGCGTGGGTGTCCGGGTCGCCGACGTCCTCGACGAGAAGATCCTCGCCCAGAAGGTCGAGGCCGCGCTCGAACTGAAGAACCAGATCCTGGTCAAGATCTACAACCGCAAGGCTCTCGATCCGGCGCAGGTCGTCGACGAGGTGCTCGGTCAGGCCGAAGGATTCAAGCACCGGATCGCCGACACCCGGCTGCTGCTCAACCAGGCGCTCGAACGCGACGAGACGGTGCTCCTCGAAGGATCGCAGGGCACGCTGCTCGACGTCGATCACGGCACCTATCCGTATGTGACCTCGTCGAATCCGACTGCGGGCGGCGCTGCTGTCGGTGCGGGTATCGGCCCCAACAAGATCACCACCGTCCTGGGCATCCTGAAGGCGTACACCACGCGCGTCGGCTCGGGCCCGTTCCCGACCGAACTCTTCGACGAGCACGGTGCCTACCTGGCCAAGACCGGTGGCGAGGTGGGCGTGACCACCGGCCGCGCCCGACGCTGCGGCTGGTTCGATGCGGTGATCGCGCGATATGCGACCCGAGTCAACGGCATCACCGACTACTTCCTCACCAAGCTCGATGTGCTGTCGAGCCTCGACACCGTGCCGATCTGTGTGGCCTACGAGGTCGACGGCGAGCGCATCGAGGACATGCCGATGACCCAGACCGGGTTCCACCACGCCAAACCCATCTACGAAGAGATGCCCGGCTGGTGGGAGGACATCTCCCAGTGCAAGACCTTCGAGGATCTGCCCAAGAACGCGCAGAACTACATCCTGCGACTCGAAGAGCTGTCCGGTGCGCACGTGTCGTGCATCGGTGTCGGACCGGGCCGCGACCAGACGATCGTTCGTCGCGCCATCGTCTGACCTTCGATACGCCCCTCCGCAAGCTCCGGGGCTACTCGGGGCTCCGATGTCAAGCGGTGGTCGGGGTTGCTGGCTGAGCCGCCGCGTCGAAATCTCGCGCCATGCTGGTTGGGTCGGTGGGTGGGTGTGGCAACCGGGTTTCGACGCGACGCCTCGCGTTGCTCGGTGTCGGCTCAACCGGCGTGGGCTTCTGCTGGTTGAGCCGGTAGCGAGCGGAGCGAGCCACCGTGTCGAAACCTTGTGTCGTGCTGGTTGGTTCGGTGGGTGGGTGTGGCAACCGGGTTTCGACGCGACGCCTCGCGTTGCTCGGTGTCGGCTCAACTCGCGTGGGCTTCTGCTGGTTGAGCCGGTAGCGAGCGGGGCGAGCCACCGTGTCGAAACCTCGTGTCGTGCTGGTTGGGTCGGTGGGTGGGTGTGGCAACCGGGTTTCGACGCGACGCCTCGCGTTGCTCGGTGTCGGCTCAACCGGCGTGGGCTTCTGCTGGTTGAGCCGGTAGCGAGCGGAGCGAGCCACCGTGTCGGAACCTCGTGTCGTGCTGGTTGGGTCGGTGGGTGGGTGTGGCAACCGGGTTTCGACGCGACGCCTCGCGTTGCTCGGTGTCGGCTCAACCGGCGTGGGCTTCTGCTGGTTGAGCCGGTAGCGAGCGGAGCGAGCCACCGTGTCGAAACCTCGTGTCGTGCTGGTTGGGTCGGTGGGTGGGTGTGGCAACCGGGTTTCGACGCGACGCCTCGCGTTGCTCGGTGTCGGCTCAACTCGCGTGGGCTTCTGCTGGTTGAGCCGGTAGCGAGCGGAGCGAGCCACCGTGTCGAAACCTCGTGTCGTGCTGGTTGGGTCGGTGGGTGGGTGTGGCAATCGGGTTTCGACGCGACGCCTCGCGTTGCTCGGTGTCGGCTCAACCGGCGTGGGGCGAAGGATCTGCCAGCCACGCCCCGTGAAGTCCCGAGGGAACGCGGAGCGGTAAGTCCACAGTCGCGATCGGGCCGTCCTCGGGTGCGTCCACGGTGAGCAGGTAGAACCGAGACGTCATATCGGTGGGGTCCGTGCCGATCGCACCCCAGTAGTCGCGTTCGGCACCCGGGATGTAGATCGGTTCGCCGATCGCGGCACCCGGCGTCCAGACCTTCTCGGTCCCGGCGACGAGGTCGTGGAACCACAGGCTGTCGAGGTCGCCGCTGTCCCTCGGTCCCTTGGCGACGCTGGCGATGCGGTGATGCTCCCGCGTCAGCATCCGGTCGTCCACGCGGGGGAACTCCATGTCCGGCTCGGTGCTGTTCAGGACGGTCTTGGTGATCCCGGCATCGGGTCGGATGACCGCGCGCGTCAGCGACGACGACGCTCGTGTCGGCTGGTCGGCGAAGCCGCCCGGATAGGTCCATTCCACATAGTCGACGGTCACCGATCCATCGGGATTGTCGAAGGCATTGGCGAAATGCCAGACCCAGAACGGGTCGGCGTCGACCCAGCGCACCGCGGTGCCGTCCCGCGGGATCAACGCGATGCGCGTGCCCCGCTGCGGTTGCCAGGACAACAACGATCCGCCGCTCATCACGGATTCGATGTCGAAGACGAGCGGGCACACGAACAAGACGATGTACCGGCTGGTCAACGCCATGTCGTGGATCATGATCGGCGCATCGAGGCCGTCGACCGGCGTCGGCTCGCGGGTTGCCCGCCCGTCCGGACCGACCACCGTCCAGGTCAGGTAGGGCGCCTCGAGGACGTAGTTGAACAACACCAGTTCACCGGTGGACGGATCGATCTTGGGGTGAGCGGTGCTGCCGACGAACATCGCGCCGTCGCAGTCGGTACGGGCCAGGGTGGCGAGATCCGCGGGTGCGAGCTGATACGGCCGGTCCGCCTCGGCCATCGCCAGCAACCGCCCACCGTGCCGCACGATGTTGATGTCGGGGAGTTCGCGCACGGTCCCGGCCAGCTTGTCCCCGACCTCGGCTGCCGACGGGGTGTAGCCGTCGGTGATACCCGACCAGATGGCATGTCCCGCAGCCTCTTCCGCCAGCACCATCGGGGTGCGGACGAACCGGTTGCGGTACGACGCCCGGCCGCCGTCGAAGCCGATGCGGTGCACCATCGCGTCGCCGTCGATCGGGTAGACGTACGAGCCGATCGGGTCGAAGCGCAGGTTTGGTCCGTTGCGCAGGTAGCTGCCCCGCAGGTCGGCGGGGATCTCACCGCTGACCGGCAGGTCGGTGGCGTCCACCTCGTCGCGCTGTGGGGCGAACACGCCGGTCAGGAACGGGTTGCGGGACATGTCGACCGGCGCGGGCCGGGTCGGGACATCGGATGCGGTCATGGCGCTGCTTTCGGCGAGCCGAGGGAGACGATGATGCGTCCAGGTTAGGGTGTTCACCCAGGTCGTGGCGCCCAGTTCCCCTGCTCGTCCCGAATCCGAGGGCCGCACACGGGCGATGACGGCGGTCGTCGTGATTAGCTTGGGCATGCTTGCGAGACGGGGGAGCCGCGACTACGGGTCGATCCTGCTCGGCTCTGCCGACGAGAGCGGTTTCGCGCAGCGGGTCCGGATCCAGACGTTGCTGACCACCTCGATCGTCGTGGCGAACCTGGTCGGCGCGATCGTTGCGGCCGCGCTCGCCGCGGTCGGCATCCCGGAACCGACCGTCTTCACCGCCGAACTGTGGTGGGTCAACTTCATCGTGGTCCCGGTGTACATCCTCGCCGCGTTCGTGATCGGCATCGGATGGGGAACGGTTCTCGGCGTTCATGTTCTGCGGTGGGTCATCCGCGACGAGGTTCCGACCAAACGAGACGCGCGCCGGACGATGCGACTGCCGTGGCGGCTGTCGCTCGTGCAGGGTCTCCTCTGGTCGGGTGCCGCGGTGATGCTGACGATCATGTACGGCATCGTCGATCCGCAGCTGATCCCCAAGACACTGTTCGTCGTCGGACTGAGCGGTGTCGTCGTGGTGGCGATCTCCTACCTGTTCATCGACTTCACCCTGCGTCCCGTTGTGGCCGACCTGATCTCGGCCGGATTCCATCGCCGGAAGCAAACGGGCGTGAAGTCCCGTGCGGTGGTGTCGTGGATGGTCGGCTCGGCGATCCCGATCATCGGCATCCTGCTGGTCGTGGCGTTCGGGGTCGCACGCGACGAGACGTCCAAACTCGATCTCTTCGTCGGGGTGACGGTCCTGGGACTCACCGCTCTGTTCACCGGTCTGCTGCTGACCCTGTTGTCGTCGATGAGCATCACCGGGCCGATCCGCAGCGTACGGGCGGGGATGAACCGCGTTCGCGCGGGCGATCTGGACAACGCGGACCTCGTGGTCTACGACGGCACCGAACTCGGTGACCTCCAGGTGGGCTTCAACTCGATGGTCACGGGTCTGCGGGAACGGGAGCGAATGCGCGACCTGTTCGGCCGGCACGTGGGCCACGAGGTCGCCGAGGCGGCGTTGTCGTCGGACCCCGAACTCGGCGGCACGGAGCGCGTGGCCGCCGCGCTGTTCGTCGACGTGATCGGGTCGACGACCCTTGCGGCGCAACGCCGTCCGACCGAGGTCGTGGAGATCCTCAACAAGTTCTTCGCGGTCATCGTCCGGGCTGTCGAGGACAAGCACGGCCTGGTCAACAAGTTCGAGGGGGACGCGGTCCTCGCGATCTTCGGCGCGCCCATCGAACTCGACGACCCGGCCGGTGCGGCGCTGGCGGCTGCGCGACGCATCGTCGCCGACCTCGCGGTCGAGGTCCCGGAACTGTCCGCGGGTGTGGGCGTGAGTTACGGGTCGGTCGTCGCCGGAAACGTCGGTGCCATCGAACGTTTCGAGTACACGGTGATCGGCGACCCGGTGAACGAGAGTGCCCGGCTGTCCGAACTCGCCAAGCGGGATCCGGCGAGTCCGCTCGCTGCGGGCCGTGCGGTCGACGCCGCGGACCCGGCGGAGGCCCGGCACTGGCGGCGACAGGAGACCCTGTCACTGCGTGGCCGGACCGCCGAGACGATCGTGTACGCGGCCGCCGTCGGGGAGGAGACGACGACCGCGCACACGACGCCGGGGGAGAAGGCGCCGGGGGAGACGGCGGCCGGGTGAGAACTCAGATGGCGTCTTCGGAACTGATCAGGATGCCGTCGGGCCCGACGATGCTGAGGCCGAGCCCCTCGAACACGGAGTACTTGTACCCGTTGTTGTAGGCGACGAAGTAGTGACGGCCGCTGCCGTTCTCCTGCTCGTGAACCTCCGCCACCGGAATGCACAGGGTGTTACCGGTGCTGCGTGCCACGCCCCGGTACTCGAGGCTGCCGTCGCCCCACTCGCAGATGGTTGCGGCCGACTTCGCGGTGACGACCGAGGTGACGGTGTGCTGGCCGGCGTCGCACGACGGCGCGATCGGGGCCGCGGCGGCCGACGAGGTGCCGGTGACCAGAGCGCCGGCGGCCAGGACGAAGGACGCGCCGGCGGTGGCCAGGCGGATGTGGGTGGTCTTCATGAGAACCGAAGTTAGAGCAGAACTGTCGTCTGCAACATGGGCAGAACTCCCCGCCATCGGTCGGATGGATGACCCTTCGATACGCCCGGGGTCACGCGTCGCGGTCGTCCTGTCCCTCGGCGAAATCCACGCGGCGGAGCGCGACCCGGAGGACCCCGTCGTCGATGCGTCCGGCGTTGCGTTCCTCGATGAAAACCTTGCGCTGCAGGTGCAGGAGTTCAGTGCGTATCCGGGAGCCAGCAGCGGTGGGGCTCTCGCCGATCGCCTCCGGGCCACGGCCGAGTTCCTCCCATGCCACGTTGCGCTGCGAGGTGATCCACTTGTGCATCAGGACCACCTGCATGCGTCGGGGGTCGTCGTCGGCCAGACCGGCCGCGATCTCCTCGAGTCGCTGCTCGGCCTCGCGCGCGGCACGGTCCTGAGCGGCGGCGTATGCGAGACGGTCCTGTGCGCGTTCGTCGCCGGTGACGCCGAGCGCCCGCGCCACCCAGGGCAGCGTGGTGCCCTGGATCAGGAGCGTGCCGACCACGACGACGAACGTCAGGAGCAGGATCTCGGCACGTGCCGGGAACGGCTCGTCGGCCTCGGTCATCAGCGGGATACCGAACGCGGCGGCGAGCGAGACGACCCCGCGCATACCGGCCCACGACACGATGAACACCGAGGACGGGGTGGGAACGGTTCGCGTTCGCGGATACGGCGGACGAACAGGCGCGGCAGGTACGCGGCCGGATAGATCCAGATGAACCGGATCAGGATCGTGGCGGTGAGGACCGCTGCGGCGTCGATGCCCACCTGGACCCAGGACTCGCCTTCGACGCCCTCGATGATGAACGGCATCTGCAGACCGATGAGGAAGAAGACGAAGGCCTCCAGGATGACGTCGATCGACTTGCGGACCGCCTCGTCCTGCAAGCGGGTCGCGTAGCCGACGCGCACCGAGCGCTGACCGAGGAACAACCCTGCCGTGACCACGCCGATGACGCCGGAACAGTGCAGTTGCTCGGCGACGAAGTACGTGGCGAACGGGACCAGTATCCCGAGCGCGGTCTCCATCGGCGGATCGGTCAGCCAGATACGCACCCACGACACCGCGATGCCGACGACGAGGCCGACCACGAGACCGCCGAGCGCCGCGACGGCGAACGTCAGAAGACCCTCACCCAGCGAGGTCGTGACACCTATCGCGGCGGCCAGCGCGATTCGGAACGCGGTGAGGGCCGTGGCGTCGTTGAGCAGACTCTCGCCGCCGAGGAGCGTCATGACGCGGCGGGGCAGGCCGAGGCGCCGGCCGATCGCCTGCGCGGACACCGCATCCGGCGGGGCGACGACGGCGCCGAGGACGAGCGCCGCGGAGAGCGGGAGGTTGGGCACGGTGAGGTGGGCGACGACCCCGACCACGAAGGTCGTGGCCAGCGGCAGACCGACCGCCAGCATCCCGATCGCACGCCAGTTGGCGCGGATCGCCTGATAGGAGCTCTCCTGCGCGGCCGAGTAGAGCAGGGGCGGCAGGATCAGGAAGAGCACGAGTTCCGGGTCGAGCTCGGGTGCCGGCATGTTCGGAATCCAGCCGGCCGCCAGGCCGAGGGTCACCAGGACCAGGGGCGAGGACAGCCCGTAGCGACGGCACAGTGCAGCAACCGCCACCGCGACGACCGCGACGAGCAGAAGCGATGCACTCATCCGAGCGACTGTAATCGCCGGATGCGCCGTTGATAATGGTGAACATGCAGATCTTTCGCCGGTCCTCGACCCGCGGCGGCCAGCGGTCGGGTCCGGCATCCGCCGCCGACGACTCGTCGAACCCGTCGGCGCGCTGCCCCGAGCTCGCCGCGGTCGCGGACGGGTCGATCCCGGTGCCGGAGCCTGCTACGGGTGAAAAGCTCTGCTGCGAGGGTTGTGTGGCGATCGGCGAGGATCACTGGGCGCATCTGCGAATGTGCCTGCGGTGCGGGTACATCGGCTGCTGCGACTCCAGTCCGCGGCGGCATGCGACCGCACACTTCCACGAGACCGCCCATCCGGTCATGCGGTCCGCCGAACCCGGCGAGAGCTGGCGGTGGTGTTACGTGCACGAGGTCATCGGCTGAGAGCCGGACCACGACACCGCCCTGACCGGGTGTCACCGTGGAAGAAGATGTACTGACGACAAGTAGGATTTGGGAATGACGTCGAACAGCGAGAGCGCGACCAGCGCGGATCAGCCGGCGCCGACGATCGGTCCGCCGGACGTTATCGGCACGCCGCTGAGTCCGACGGCGACCAAGGTGATGGTGCTCGGTGCGGGCGAACTCGGCAAAGAGGTCGTGATCGCGTTCCAGCGTCTCGGCGTCGAGGTCGTTGCCGTGGACCGGTACGCCAACGCGCCCGGCCAGCAGGTCGCCCATCATGCCGAGGTCATCGACATGACCGACCCGGACGCGCTGCTCGCCGTCATCGACAAGCACCGGCCCGCCTACGTGGTGCCGGAGATCGAGGCCATCGCCACCGCGGCGCTCGTCGACGTCGCCGAACGTGGCATCGCCGAGGTCATCCCGACCGCGAGTGCCGTGGTCGCGACGATGAACCGCGAAGGCATCCGCCGCCTCGCCGACGAGGAGCTGGGCCTGCCGACGTCGCCGTATCTCTTCGCCGACACCCTCGAGGAACTGACGGTCGCCGCCCGGCAGATCGGATTCCCGTGCGTCGTGAAGCCGGTGATGTCCTCCTCCGGCAAGGGACAGTCGGTGCTGCGCGGACCCGACGACGTGGCGTCGGCGTGGGAGACCGCGAACACCGCCGGCCGCGTGCAGGGCAGCCGGGTCATCGTCGAGGGATTCATCGAATTCGACTATGAGATCACACTTCTCACAGTTCGTGCCATCGATCCCCGGACCGGCGTTCTCACCTCGCACTTCTGCGCGCCGATCGGTCATCGCCAGATCAACGGCGACTACGTGGAGAGCTGGCAGCCGCATGAGATGAGTGCGGACGCGCACGCCTCGGCGACATCGATCGCGGCGCGCATCGCCACCGCTCTGGGCGACGGAAAGCTCGCCGGCCGTGGCGTTTTCGGAGTCGAGCTGTTCGTCAAGGGGGACGACGTCTACTTCTCCGAGGTCAGTCCACGTCCACACGACACCGGCCTGGTCACCATGGCGACCCAGCGGTTGTCGGAGTTCGAGATGCACGCCCGCGCGATCCTCGGCCTGCCCGTCGACGTCACGCTGGCGTCGCCCGGCGCTTCGGCGGTCATCTACGGGCAACTCGACGAGCCCGCCATCGGATTCGAGAACGTCGCGGCGGCACTCGCGGTGCCCGAGACCGACATCCGCCTGTTCGGCAAGCCCGAGAGCTTCCATCGCCGGCGTATGGGTGTGGTCACGGCGACCGCCGACGACGTCCCGGCCGCCCGTGAGCGCGCCGTGCGTGCGGCGTCGCTCGTCTCGCCGGTTCCCGGTCGGGCCGCCGTCCGGAAGGCGACGGTCCTGCCGCCGCCTCCGCCCGCGCCGCCTCGTCGTCCGGGACCCCCGCCCGGGCACTCAGGACCTCCGCCGGGACACTCGGCACCGCCGCCGGGAGCCGCGGGACCTCCGCCCGGGCCGATCGGTCCGCCGCCCGGCCGCCCCGTCCCGCCCGGCCGTCCCGTTCCGCCACCCGGACCGCGTCCGGCGCCTCGTCCCCTCGGCGGTCCCGGTGGCCAGCGTCCGATCGCTCCCCCCGGGGCGCCCCGTCCGGCCGGTCCGCCGCGCTCGGCATCCCCGGGTCAGTCCCCGGTCATGACGTCCCTGGTGAAGACCGGGGATTCCGCCGACGGGGCGGCCCCCGGGTCGTCCGTCGCCGGCGAGTGACCGGGCGACGGACAGGTGCCGCTCTGGGGTGAGCTGCTCGTTGCGGCTGTCATCGTCGTCGGTCTGATCGGGATCGTCGTCCCGATTCTGCCGGGAACGCTGCTGATCGTGTGCGCGCTGTTCGTCTGGGCGCTCGTCGTCGGCGGCTGGGCCTGGTCCGTGTTCGCCGCGGCGATCCTGGTGATCGCGGTCGGCGAGGTCATCAAGTATCTCGTCGCGGGAAAGTCGTTGCGCACCGACGGAATCCCGAACCGGACCGTCGTCATCGGCGGACTCGTCGGGATCGTCGGATTCTTCGTCGTGCCGGTGATCGGGCTGTTGCTCGGATTCGTGGTGGGCGCGATCGTCTCCGAACTCGTGCGGACCCGAGGCCTCGAGCAGGCCTGGCGCGGTGCGCTCGCGGCTCTCAAGGCGGCGGCCAAGACGATCGGTATCGAACTCCTCTTCGCGCTCGTCGCAACCAGCATCTGGACCGGCGGCGCCTTCGTCTGGTGAGGGCGCCTTCTCCGCGTGACCTCTACATACGATCGCCGGCACTCTCGCGTGTGTACATTCGCGCTCGGATGGGTATGTACGCCGATGGCACGATGCCACGTGAGTCCGAGGGGAGGAGTGCGCGTGGGCCTACTCAAATGGAGCAAGCGCCCGGCGGCAGGAGTCGAGGCGCGCGCACCCGGGGTGAATGTTCTTCGCGGACTGGTCGCTCGGGCGACCACTCCGCTGCTCCCCGATGATTACCTTCATCTGATCAACCCGCTGTGGAGTGCGCGTGAGCTGCGCGGCAAGGTCCTCGACGTCACCAAGGAGACCGACGACACCGCGACGGTGACGATCCGCACGGGCTGGGGATTCCCCGAGAACTACAAGCCGGGCCAGTACGTCGGGATCGGCCTGCAGATCGACGGCAGGTGGCACTGGCGCTCGTACTCACTGACCTCGATCGGGTCGTCCGAGCAGGACAAGACCATCGCGGTCACGGTGAAGGCGAACCCCGACGGTTTCCTGTCCTCCCACCTGGTCGACGGGGTGAGTCCCGGGACCATCATCCGGCTGCAATCCCCACAGGGCGATTTTCACCTACCGGAGCCGGTGCCGGGCAAGATCCTCTTCGTCACCGCGGGCAGCGGGATCACCCCGGTCATCGCGATGCTGCGCCAGCTGAGTCGCACGGGCAGACGCCGGACATCGTCCACATACACTCCGCCCCCACTCGCGACGACGTGATCTTCCTCGACGAGATGGAGCAGCTCGCCGACGAGGCCGACAAGTATGAACTCAACCTCCAATTGACAAGGGAGATGGGTAAATTCGACGTCTCACGGATGGACGAGTGGGCGCCGGACTGGCGTGAGCGGGAATGCTGGGCCTGCGGCCCGGTGGCGCTGCTCGACGCCATGGAGGCGCACTACGAGGACGGCGGCCTGCGCGAACGGTTGCACATCGAACGGTTCACCATTGCCCGCACCGATCACGGCGGCGAGGGCGGTACCGTCCGGTTCGCGATCTCCGACAAGGAGGTCGAGGTCGACGGCGCCACCACACTTCTCGAGGCAGGCGAGGATCTCGGCATCCAGATGCCCTTCGGGTGCCGGATGGGGATCTGCCAGACCTGCGTCGTCCCGCTGGCGGGTGGGTACGTGCGCGACCTGCGCACCGCCGAAGAACGTCGCGAAGGAGAACGAATCCAGACCTGCATCAGTGCAGTGTCCGGTGAATGCACCCTCGATCTGTAGGAGGCTTCATGGCCATCACCGACATCGACCAGTACGCCCACCTCACCGACAGTGACATCGAAACCCTCGGTGCCGAACTCGACGCGATCAGGCGAGACATCGAGGACTCCCGCGGTGAACGCGACGCGCGCTACATACGGCGCGCCATCACCCTCCAGCGCGGTCTCGCGGCCGGCGGGAGACTCGCACTGATGTTCAGCAACAGGAAGATCGCCTGGGCCGCGGGCACCGCCATGCTCTCGCTGGCCAAGATCATCGAGAACATGGAACTCGGGCACAACGTGATGCACGGGCAGTGGGACTGGATGAACGATCCGGAGGTCCACTCGTCGTCGTGGGAGTGGGACACCACCTGCCCGAGCGCGCAGTGGAAGCACTCCCACAACTTCGTCCACCACAAGTACACGAACGTTGTCGGGATGGATGACGATGTGGGCTACGGAATCCTGCGCGTCACCCGTGATCAGCCGTGGGAGTGGTGGAACCTGGGCAACCCGATCTACAACCTGACCCTCGGCACATTCTTCGAATACGGTGTGGCGCTGCATCATCTGGAAACGGAGAAGCTCCGCAACGGTGAGAAGACCTACCGTCAGGCCGCGAAGGACCTGCGGGTGATCGGCACGAAGGTCGGCAAGCAGGCCGCCAAGGACTACCTGATCTACCCGGCCCTGGCGGGACCCAACTGGAAGACGACGATCACCGCGAACTTCACCGCCAACATCATCCGCAACTACTGGGCGTACATGGTCATCTTCTGCGGCCACTTCCCGGACGGGGCGGAGAAGTTCACCGTCGAGGAGTTCGAGAACGAGGACCAGCCGCGCTGGTACCTGCGACAGATGCTGGGGTCGGCGAACTTCAAGGCCGGTCCGCTGATGCGGTTCATGAGCGGCAATCTCAGTCATCAGATCGAGCACCATCTCTTCCCGGACCTGCCGAGCAGTCGGTACGAGGAGATCGGGGTGCGGGTGCGGGAACTGTGCGACAAGTACGACCTGCCCTACACGACGGGTTCGCTCCTGGGCCAGTACGCACAATCGTTCCGGACGATCGCCAAACTGGCACTGCCGAATTCGCTTCTGAAGGCGACCGCCGACGACGCGCCGGAGACCGCCTCGGAGCTTCGGTTCGCGATCCGCGAGGGTTTGAGCGACCACTTCGGTGTCGATCCGGCGACGGGAAAGCGTCGCGGTCTCCGAACGGCGTTGCGGGAGTTGCGGAACTCGCCGGTGCGGTCGGCGAACGTGGGTCGGGCCGCAACGGCATAGTGTTCGAACGGAAACCGTTGCGCCACCTCGGATATCGCGCATCGTAGCGGACCGCACGACGATACGCGACATCTGCGAAAGCGTCTCCGGGTGCACGGAGTCCATGCCAGAATGGCGCCGTGCGCATCGGGATGACGATGCCCGTGATGGAGCCGGACCTCGACGCAGGCACGCTTCATTCGTGGGCCACCACCACCGACGACGGCCCGTTCAGCTCCCTGTGCTGGGGTGAACGCATCGCGTTCGACAACCCCGAGTGCCTGACGTTCCTGGGCGCGGCAGCCGCCTGGACCCGGCGGGTCCCGCTGGTGATGACCGTCGTCGTGCCGCAGCTCCACGACCCGGTGATGCTGGCGAAGTCGCTGGCCACCGGCGACCTGCTGTCGGAGGGGCGGCTGACGGTGGCACTCGGGGTCGGTGGCCGGCATGAGGACTACCGGGCCGTCGGCGCGGACCCGTCCACCCAGACCATGCGGCAACTCGCCGACCGAGCCGCGACCATGAAGCGGGTGTGGGCCCGCGAGAAGCTCACCGAATCGGTGCTGCCGGTCGGTCCGCCGCCCCATCGCACGGGCGGCCCGACGCTGCATGTCGGCACCACCGGACCCAAGACGATCCGCAGCGCCGTCGACTGGGCCGACGGCATCGCCGGGGTCACCCTCGACCTCGACACGGAGAAACAGAACGCACTCTTCGACGTCGCCCGCTCCGCGTGGGCCGAGGCCGGAAAACCGGCGCCGCATCTCGCGACGTCGTTCTGGTTCGCGATCGGCGACGGTGACGGTCCGCGTGCACAGGTGACACGCCATCTGCACCACTACATGAACTGGATTCCGTCGGAGTTCGTCGACGCCATCGCTCCCACGACGGGCTGGGCAGGTACCGAGGCCGAGCTCGCGGACGTCCTGCGGCGGTTCGCCGACATCGGAACCGACGAGGTGCAACTCATCCCGACGAGTTCGGACCTCGACCAGCTCCGGCGCGCCGCGGATGTGGTCGCGGCGTTCGCCTGACTAGTGGTCGGCGTCCCGGCCGGGGCGCAGCGAGAGGACCACAGCAGGGCGGCTGCGGCCGAGAGAAGGCCCGAGAAGATCAGGCACAGGTGCATGCCGTCGAGGAACGCGTCGCCGAGGGCGTTCATGACCGTGGGCGTGTCGGCGCCGAGGTCGAGACCGGCGACCGCGCCGAGACCCTCGCCGTCCACGGCGGCGACGACGCTGTCGCGCATCTCGTCGCCGATGCCGGCGTCGGTGAGCTTGCCCGGGAGCGAGTCGACGGCACCCGCCGTCAGCAACGCGCCGAGAACGGCCGGTCCGAGTGCGCCACCCACCTGCCGGAAGGCATTGTTTCCGGCCGCCGCCATACCCGCGAGCCGATAGGGCACCGCGGAGACCGCGGTCGCGGTCATCGGGGCAATCACCAGGCCCATGCCCAGGCCGAGCACGATCAGGCGCCAGCCGATCGAGACGAACGTGGTGTCGGCTTCGATGGTGAGCAGCTCGAACTGCGCGACCGCGACCATGGCCAGGCCGCCGCCGATCATGACGCGTGCCTGGACCCGGTGCATCATCTTGCCCGCGAGCGCACCCACGACCATGGAGGCGCCGTTCATCAGCGCGAGTCGCCAGCCGGCCTCGATGGTGCCGAGTTGCTGGACCATGCCGAAGTACATGCTGAGCACGAAGATGAAGCCGATCAGAGCCAGGAAGCTGATCATCGCGATCAGGGTGGTGACGGTGAAGGCGCGGCTGCGAAAGAGCGCGAGGTCGAGCATCGGGCTGTCCGAGCGGAGTTCGACGGCGACAAAGGCTGCACCCGCGACGACGGCGATCACCAGGGCGATGATCACACGGGCATCGGCGAGCCCGTTGACGCCGGCCTCGATCACGCCGAAGACCAGTGCGGTGACCGCGACGGCGGCCGTCACCTGACCGGCCCAGTCGAGGCGTCGGGTGTGCGGGGCGCGGGATTCCGGCAGGACGGCGAGTGCCACCGCGAACGCGGCGACGGCAAACGGGATGGGCAGCACGTAGATCCAGCGCCAGCCCATGCCCTCGGCCACCGGGCCCGCGATCAGCGGGCCGACGGTCAGCGCCAGCATCAGCGACGACGCCCAGATGCCGATGAACTTGCCGCGTTCACGGAAGTCGGGCACGGCGTGGCTGATGAGCGCGAGGGTCGTCGGCAACAGTGCGGCGGCACCCGTGCCGGCCAGAGCCTGACCGGCCCACACGAGCTGGATCGACTGCGCCGACAGTGCGACGACGGCGCCCAGTGCGGACAGTGCGAGACCGGTGAGATAGACCTTGCGGCGGCCGTGGACGTCGCCGAACACTCCTGCCGTGAGGATGAACGCCGCCATCGGCAGAACGAAGGCGTCCTGGACCCAGGACAACTGCGCGGTCGAGGCGCCGAGCGCGTTCCCGATCGCCGGCAGGCTGACGGCGACGCTCGTGATCGGAAGGTAGGCCACGAAGACGCCGATGCAGGCCATCACGACGGTGGCGGTCCGGCGCTCCGGCGGAGCGGGCAGGGCGGTGGAGGTGGACGTGGTGGTCACGCACTCTCGCTTTCGATCTCGGGTGGGACTGGGCGGCGCCCGGTGGCCGGACGTGACCACAGGTCGTCGTCTCGGGAGGACAAGGCGATGGTTGCCGCGCGAAGAAGCGCAGACATCCATCATTGTCCGGCGGCTCGGCAGGGAAACCGCAACCAGCGCGGCGTACACGGAACATTGCGTCAACCAGACCGGTTCGACGAGTAGTATTCCTCCATCATGGACGACGTCGACGGCACTATCCTCCGTGCCCTCCAGGTGTATCCGCGGGCGTCGTTCCGCCAACTCGGCGAGGTCGCGGGCATCTCGGAACAGACCGCGGCGAGGTGCTACCAGGCGCTGCGTCGTGCCGGGGTGATGCGGGTCGTGGGGATCGTGCGGCCGGCGGTGCGTGGCCATTCCGAATGGGTGGCGCGGGTGCGGTGCCGGCCGGACCGCATGGAACCGCTCGCCGCGTCGCTCGCGCGTCGTCGTGACGTCGGCTTCGCCTACGTGGTCTCCGGAGGCGCCGAGATCATCTGCATCATCCGCTCACCGATCGGTGCGGGCGGCGACGACGTGCTGCTCAATGCACTCCCGACGCGGGCCTCGGTCATCGACGTCCGTATCGACCTCGTCCTGCACGCCTTCGACGTCGGACTCCCCGCGTCGAGATGGACCGGCTTCGGCGGTGAGCTCTCGGAGTCCGCCCGGACACTGTTGATCTCGAGCGCTACCGCGAGCCCTCTCCCCGGCGACGACGAGGCCGGGACCGGCGGTGAGGACGTACCGGACGAACCCCGCGAGAATGTACGCCTCGGCGACGACGACGCACCCCTCGTCGACGCGCTGACCCAGGACGGCCGACTTCCACATCGCGAGCTGGCACGCATCTGTGGCTGGACGGTCGGGCGCGTCCGGCGCCGTCTGCGCACGCTCGAACGCAGCGGCGCGTTGCACTACGACGTCGAGATCCTGCCCGAGCGTCTCGGTTTCGGTCTGAGCGCGACGCTGTGGCTCACCGTGACGCCGTCGGCGATCGACGAGGTGGGTGCAGCGCTCGCCGCGCACGACGAGGTGGCGTTCGCCGCGGCGATCAGCGGCGAACACAACCTCATGGTCGCGGTGATCTGCCGGGACACCGACGACTTCTATCGATACCTACGCACCAGGGTCGCGTCCGTGGCCGGAATTCTGGGCTACTCGGTGAGCATCCGCGTCCGGCGCCTGAAGCAGAATGCGTCACTCGTGGTGCAGGGACGCCTGATTCAGCCCGTGTGACCCCGAATCGCCGGTGGACGACACGAACCTGCCGTTCGGAAGCGCCGGTCGAAGCCGGCGTGCGCGGTAACTTGCACGTGTGACCTCGCCGACGGCCGACAACCAGGGACTGGTGAGGTTGTGCGTGCTCGCCGTCTTCGCCGGGTGTGTGACCGGCGTCCTCGGCGGCGCGTTCCGGTGGTGCCTCGACCATCTCAACCGGTGGCGGTTCGAGATGCTGCAGTGGGCCGACGGACTCGGCGCACCGGGATGGTTCATCCCGGTGGCGGTGACGGCGGCCGGCGCGGCCTTCGGCGCGCTCGTCTCCCACCTCGTACCGACCGCGGCGGGCAGCGGAATCCAGCATGTGGAGGCCGTCGAACGAGGAGAAGCGGGGCCGGCGCCGCTACGGGTGATCCCGGCGCGGTTCTTCGGCGGTCTCGCCGCGATCGGATCCGGTCTGATCCTCGGCCGTGAGGGACCGACGGTGCACATGGGTGCGGCGGTCGGATCGGAGACCGGACGACGTGCCGGACTCGACCAGTACGATGTCCGCGTCATGCAGACCTCGCTCAGCGGAGCAGGTCTCGCCGTGGCGTTCACGGCGCCGGTGGGCGGTGCGCTCTTCGCGCTCGAGGAGGTGACCCACTCGTTCCGGATTCGAGTGGTGGTGCCGACCATTCTCGCGGTCGCCGCCGCGGTGGCCTGCGGACACGTGATCCTCGGCGACCGGCCCGACTTCCGGGTCGGCGTGGTGGCCGCGCCCCCGATCACCCTGCTGCCGGTATTCGTGGTGTTCGGCCTCCTCAGCGGTCTCGTCGGAATCGCCTACGGGCGAGCGGTTCTCGGGGCGATCAACGCGGTTCGCGGAATCACGCGCGTCCCGCCGATCGCGAAGGCCGCGGTCATCGGTGCGATCGTCGGCGGCCTGACGGCCGTCGACACCGATGCGGCCGGTGGCGGAGACAATCTCGCGCAACAGATCTTCGACGGTTCGGTCGTGCTCCCGGTGGTGGCCGCGCTGTTCCTGGTCCGGTTCGTCGCCGGTCCGCTGTCGTATGCCGCGGGAACCCCGGGCGGCCTGTTCGCGCCGATGCTGGCGCTCGGCGCACTGTGGGGCGTCCTGTTCGCCGCCGGCCTCGACGCCGTGCTCCCGCAATCGGATTCGACGCTGCGCGACGCCATGGTGCTCGCCGGCATGGCCGCACTGTTCGGCGCGGTGGTGCGGGCGCCGCTCACCGGCATGGTCGTGGTGATGGAGATGAGCGCGACGACCACCGTGGCGGTCCCGATGCTCGCCGCGACCGCGGCCGCCGTGCTCGTCGCGCATCTCTCCGGGACCCCGCCGGTCTACGACTCGTTGCGTGAGCAGATGCTCGCCAACGATGCCGCGCGACAACGGGACCCGGGGTCCTAGAACGCGCGGGTGTGCGCTCCGAGCGGCACGATCAGTGGCCCACCCGAGATCGGGTCGGTCATGACATGAGCGCGCAACCCGAAGGCCTCGTCGAGCATCTCTGCGTCGATGACCTCGGCCGGCGCGCCGGTGGCGACGATGGCGCCGTTCTTCATGACGACGAGTGAATCGCTGTAGCGTGCCGCGAGATTGAGGTCGTGCAACACCATGACCACGGTTTTGCCGTGCTCGTCGCGGAGGCGTCGGACCAGGTCGAGGACGTCGATCGAGTGGGCGAGGTCTAGGTAGGTGGTCGGCTCGTCGAGCAGGATGAGGTCGGTGCCCTGCGCGAGGGTGAGCGCGATCCAGACCCGCTGGCGCTGACCGCCGGAGAGCGCGTCGAGGGTGCGGTCGGCTAGTTCGAGGGTGTCGGTCATCTCCATCGCCTCGGCCACCGCGGCCTCGTCGGCAGCCGTCGCCTGCTGATACCACCGCTGGTGCGGATGCCGGCCCCGGCCGACGAGATCGGCGACGGTCAGACCCTCGGGCGCGACCGGATTCTGGGGCAGGATCGCCAGGGTCCGCGCGACCTGCCTGGGGCGGACATGCGAGATGTCGTCGCCGTCGAGGTAGACCGTGCCGGCCTTCGGCGGCAGCAGGCGCGCGAGGCATCGGAGCAGCGTCGACTTGCCGCAGCCGTTGGAGCCGATGATGGTCGTGACCTGGCCGTCGGGGACGTCGATGTCCAGGCCGTCGATGACCACCCGCTGGTCGTAGCCGACGGTCAGTCCGGTACCGCGCAGGCGGGACGTCGCCAGCGATGTGTGATCGACGGGGGAGATGGTCATACGGTCGCCTTCCGGGACATCGCGATCATCAGGTAGATGAGGAACGGTCCGCCGATCGCGGCGGTCACGATTCCGACGGGCAGCCCGCCGGGTAGCACCGTGCGGCACAACAGATCTCCGCCGAGCACGAGCGCGGCGCCGATCAGGCCGGACAACAACGGCGTCGGTACCGCGGTGCGGGCCAGCCGCAGCGCGATCTGCGGGGCCAGCAGTGCGACGAAGGCGATCGGTCCGGCGGCGGACACGCACAGCGCACTGACCAGGACCGCCGTCAGCAACAGCGTGGTGGACACCGCGCCGGTCCGGACGCCCAGGCCGCGCGCCAGGTCCGGACCGAGGCTGAGCATTCCGATCTGCCGGGACAGCACCACGATCACGACGACCCCGACCACGACCCCGCCGACCACCGGCCAGACATTGGACCAGCCCACGTTGGCGACCGATCCGACCAGCCACACCTGGGCACGCCCGACGTCGCGGATGTCGGCGCGGGTGAGCAGGAAGTTGGTGAGCGCCTGCAGCATCCACGTCATGCCGACGCCGATCAGCACGAGGCGGAACGGGTTGATGCCGCTGTTGGCCTTGCGGCCGGGCCAGGCCAGCACGTACATCACCGCGGACGTCAGGAGCGCACCGATCATCGCCGAGGCCGGGACGCCGAGGTCGCCGAACCAGCTGCCCCAGCTCGTCGTCGAGAAGGCGATGGCCGCAACCGCCGCCGCACTCGCTCCTGCGGTGATGCCGAGGATGTCGGGGGTGGCGAGGGGGTTCTGGGAGATCAGCTGGGTGATGGACCCGGAGAACCCGAGGCCGATGCCCACCAGCAGGCCGACGAGGGCTCGGGGGAGCGCGACGTCGAAGACGACGACGTTCTCGATGCGGGTCCCGCCGCCGAGCAGGATTCGCGCGACGTCGATCGGGGTGAGCGGGTAGTCGCTGACGCCGACGCCGGCCAGGAACAACACCACGGCGAGCGCTGCCGAGACGAGCGCGACGATCAGCATGCGCGGACGCACGACGACCGAGACCGGCTCGATCGCGAGGCGGTAGCCGCCGGCATGCCGCGCGATGCTCCGTGCACGTGTCCCGGGCGTCGGCGTCTTCACGTCGGACGTGTTCATACGGATGCCAACTTCTGCCGACGGACCATGACGATCAGGAACGGTGCGCCGACCAGCGCCAGCATGACGCCCACCTGGACCTCACCGGGGCGCGCGACGATGCGGCCGAGGATGTCGCAGCCGACGAGGAGGATCCCGCCGAACAGCGCCGAGTACGGGATGATCCAGCGGTAGTCGGCGCCGACGATCCCACGAGCGATGTGCGGCACGACCAGACCGAGGAACACGATGGGCCCGCAGGCGGCGGTCGCGGCGCCGATCAAGAGCGTGATCGTCAGGATGCCGAGCGCGCGGATGAGCACCACGCGAGAGCCGAGGGCCTTGGTCATGTCGTCGCCCAGGCTCAACACGTTGAGGAAGAAGCCGCTCGCCAGCGCGAACACCAGCCCGACGGCGATGAAGGGCAGACTCGCCCAGAACACGTCGATCCCGCGGCCGGCGGTCGAACCGACGCTCCAGAACCGCCACTGGTCGAGCGAGTTGGTGTCGACGAGCACGATCGAGGACGTGATCGCGGTGAGCATCGCCGTGAGGCCGGTGCCGGCGAGCACCAGGGTCAGCGGACTCGAGCCGCTCAGCGCCGACAGACCGAAGACGACGGTCGCGGCGATGATCGCGCCCAGCAATCCGAAGAACATGAACGCCACGGGGCTGGTGATCCCGAGCAGGTAGATCCCGCCCACGACCGCACAGGCCGCGCCGGCGTTGACGCCGAGCATGCCGGGATCGGCGATGGGGTTGCGGGTGTGTCCCTGGGTGATGGCGCCGGCCGCGCCCACGGCCAGGCCGGCCAACAGCCCGAGCAGGGTCCGAGGGACACGGAGGTCCCAGACGATGCCGTCGACGTCGGTGTCCTTGGTGATCTGGGGAATCCGGAGGTCGACGAGGGCCGACCAGATCTCGGAGATCCCCGCGGCGAAACTCGTCCAGACCTCGTCGAGCGGGACCGGGCGGGTGCCGAAGAGCACCGAGGCGATGACTAGCCCCACCAGGGCCGCGATCAGCACCGGAATGCCGAGGACACGGAGGGAGCGGCGCACGAAGGGTTACCTTACCAATGCAGTTCGAGGGGCCTGACGGTGCGGGGCGGTGGATGTCGTTCGGATAACGAAAGACCCGCGGAACCCGAACGGGGCCCGTGTCGTCGGTAACACTGCTTTGAGTTCGAATCGATATGTTCAGTGTTTCCAGGGTTGTGAAAACAGGAGGATCGATGAAGTCACTCAAACGTGCCGTTGTCGGGGTGCTGGCTGCGGGGAGCATCGCAGCAGGCACGCTGGTGGGTGCTGCGCCCGCCCAGGCAGCCGTCCCCAACCTTCAGATGACAGGTGGGGTCTATTGCCAGTTCGGAGCACCGGGTACGCCGTGGAACCAGGCGTGGAGCATGACCCGGTTCATGCGGGTGACCGCGCGTGACGGCGAGTTCCGCAATGTCACGCTGCAGGAGATCAACGGCGCGACCAAGTTCAAGTCGCAGCTGAAGAAGAACGAATCCCTGACTATCAAGACCACCTGGTTCGGCTGCTTCCCGTCGTCGATCGCCGGTTACGCGATCTCCGACTACGCCGAGAACCTGACGGACAACGCCGGCTTCTGGTGGAACATGCGGCGCATCGACAACCCGTTCGACAGGTTCGGTGCCGGCTCGTCGGCATCGGCGGCGCTGTCCGGCGGCGGCACCGACGTCAAGGGAGTGCCCGCGATCCCCGGTCGGTAGACGGGAACCGCTGAACGAACGACGAGGGGCGACCGGTGAGAACCGGTCGCCCCTCTCGTTTTGGTCTGGCGGTGTCGATCAGGCCGACGGGCGCGCCACCTTGTGGGGCTCCGACGCGGCGAGCATGTCCTCACGCTCGACGACCTTCACGCGCTCACGGCCTTCGGCGGCACCCAGGGCGCGCTCGTGCTCGTCGAGGCGGTACCAGCCGTCCCACGTGGTGAACGGGATGCTCTTCGACTCGAGCAGCTCGATGATCGCGTCCTCGCCGGGCGCGGCGGGCTCGAGCAGCTTCTCGGCCTCCATGTCCTTGAGGATGCAGTCGACGGTCTCGTTGGCGTCGCCCTTGGTGTGGCCGATGAGGCCGACCGGACCACGCTTGACCCAACCGGTGGTGTAGACGCCGGTGAGCTGCTCGCCCTCGTCGAACACACGTCCGGCCTCGTTGGGGATGACTCCCGCCTGCGAGTCGAAGGGGATCTCGGGCAGGTTGTCCGACAGGTAGCCGACCGCCCGGTACACCGCGCCGACCTCCCAGTCGGTGATCTTCCCGGTGGGCTTCACGTTGCCGGTGCCGTCGAGCTGGGTGCGCTCGGTGCGCAGGCCCACGACCTTGCCGTCCTCGCCGAGGATTTCGACCGGGCTCTCGAAGAAGTGCAGGAACAGCTTGTGGATCGCACCCTGCTTCGGTTCCCGGATCGCGTAGTTCTCGATGATCGTCGCGACCTGGTCGGTGATCTTCGAACCACGACGGGCGACGGCCGAGCCCTCGTCGTAGTCGATGTCCTCGGGGTTGACGATGACCTCGATGTTCGGCGAGTGGTCGAGTTCCTTGAGCTCGAGCGGCGTGAACTTGGCCTGTGCCGGTCCGCGGCGACCGAAGACGTGCACCTCGACGGCCTTGTTGGCCTTCAGGCCCTCGTAGACATTGGCCGGGATTTCGGTCGGCAGCAGCTCGTCGCCGGTCTTGGCGAGCACGCGCGCCACATCGAGGGCGACGTTGCCGACGCCGATGACGGCGACCTTCTCCTGCTCCAGCGGCCAGGTGCGCGGGAAGTCCGGATGACCGTCGTACCAGGCGACGAACTGCGCGGCGCCGTAGCTGCCCTCGAGGTCGATGCCCGGGATGTCGAGCGCACGGTCGTCGGTGGCGCCGGTGGAGAAGATGATCGCGTCGTAGTGCTGCTTCAGCTCGGCCAGCGTGATGTCGGTGCCGTAGTCGACGTTGCCGAGCAGACGGACCTGCGGCTTGTCGAGCACCTTGTGCAGCGCGGTGATGATGCCCTTGATCCGCGGGTGATCAGGCGCGACGCCGTAACGGATCAGACCGAACGGAGCCGGCATACGCTCGTAGAGGTCGATGCTGACACCGCGGTCTTTGGCGGTGTCGGACTTCATCAACGCGTCGGCGGCGTAGATCCCGGCGGGACCCGCACCGACGATCGCAACCCGCAGCGGGCGGCTGTTGTCACTCATGGAGTAGGTGTCTTCCGTTGCTCGGCGCGCCCCGACGCAGGTGCTGGATGCGAAACCCCTGATCCTACTGTCGACACGCTTGGATATGGCCTATCCCTTCTACGGTAGGCGCTCGGTGTCCCCGGCCAAAATCTCCTGTGAGGTAATCCTCACTTCTCGACGTCATCGTGACGACGCCCGCGGCCGGAGCGTTCCCGGGCGCCGGGCGGTTGCCACACGGTCGCGGGCATCGCATTCGCCGCGGGCGACGGGACGTGCGGGAGCCTGCAGAAGCCGGGCGGAGGTCACACCCGGCCGGTCTATACACTTCGCGCCATGGCCAAAGCTGCAGGCGGGGGCCCCGACAAGCAGTCGGGTAAGGGCGCCGCATCCCGGAACACCTCCCGGGGCGCCGCGTCCTCGAAGAAGCCTGCGTCCGGTGAGGCCGGATCGTCGGACGCCGACGTGGACGCCGCCGTCGTCGACGAGGCACCACCGAACTGGAAGAACGCGTGGCCGTTCTTCGTCGCCGCGGGTGTCGTCGCGCTCGTCGTGCTCGGGATCGTGCTCTCCAACATCTCCCGGCCGCCCGAGGAACGCGTCAGCGACGACGCGCTGGTCCAGTACGCCATCAACGACCTCTACACGGCCAAGAACGGCCCCGACTACGCCGAGTACCGCGCGAACACGTGCGATGCCGACCTGGACAAGCCCGGTTTCCCCGCCGAGGCGCAGTTCGTCGCGGAGAACCAGGCGTCGCTGGACCAGAACGGCCGCATCGAGATCCCCGAGATCACCGACCTGGTGGTCGACGGTGACCGGGCGACCGCGAAGGTCCATTGGCACTATAAGAACAAGTCCGAAGACAAGCAGGTCGTGGAGACGACCGTGGTGCGCGAGAACGGCGAATGGAAGGTGTGCTCCTCATGACCTATGCCGGCGACCTGACCCCGCGGGAAGCGTGGGCGAAGCTCGAGAACAATCCCGACGCGGTTCTCGTCGACTGTCGGACGCAGGCCGAGTGGTCGTTCGTCGGTGTTCCCGACCTCGAGGTGCTGGGGAAGCGGACGATCTTCGCCGAGTGGACGACGTTCCCCGAGGGTCGGCGCAACGAGCAGTTCGTCGAGCAGCTGCGCAGAGCCGGGGTGACCGATGACCACGAGGTCATCTTCCTCTGCCGTTCGGGGCACCGATCGATCGGTGCGGCCGAGGCGGCGACCGCCGACGGAATCGGCAAGGCCTACAACGTGGTCGACGGGTTCGAGGGTGCCCTCGACGAGAACGACCATCGCGGCGCGTCCGGATGGCGTGCCGAAAATCTGCCGTGGAGGCAATCGTGAGTGCTGATCTGTCCGTGGGTCGTGAACTGCCGGAGGGTCTTTCGCCCGACACCATCGCCGTGCGCGGCGGCCTCGCGCGATCCGGGTTCCACGAGACCGCCGAGGCGCTCTACCTGACCAGCGGATACGTCTACGACTCCGCCGAGGCTGCCGAGCGTGCCTTCACCGGCGAGGACCAGCGGTTCGTCTACTCCCGGTACGGCAACCCGACCGTCCACATGTTCCAGGAGCGCCTGCGTCAGCTCGAAGGTGCCGAAGCCTGCTTCGCGACCGCCAGCGGAATGGCCGCGGTGTTCGTGGCGCTCGGCGCCCTGCTCAAGGCGGGCGACCGGCTCGTGGCGGCCCGCAGCCTGTTCGGCTCCTGCTTCGTCGTGTGCAACGAGATCCTGCCGCGCTGGGGCGTGGAGACCGAGTTCGTCGACGGTGAAGACCTCGAACAGTGGGAACGCGCACTGTCGAAGCCGACCGACGCCGTCTTCTTCGAGACCCCGTCCAATCCGATGCAGATGCTCGTCGACGTCGCCAAGGTGTCCGAGCTGGCGCATGCCGCGGGCGCGAAGGTGGTGCTGGACAACGTCTTCGCCACCCCGCTGCTGCAGCGCGGTCTCGATCTCGGCGCCGACGTCATCGTCTACTCGGGCACCAAGCACATCGACGGCCAGGGTCGCGTGATGGGTGGTGCCGTCCTCGGCACCAAGGACTACATCGACGGTCCGGTCCAGCAGCTGATGCGCCACACCGGTCCGGCGTTGAGCCCGTTCAATGCGTGGACGCTGGTCAAAGGCCTCGAAACGATGCGCCTGCGGGTCGACGCCTCGGTGGCCTCGGCACTGCGGATCGCTGAGTTCCTGGAAGCCGACCCACGGGTCCGCTGGGTGAAATATCCGTTCCTGCAGTCGCATCCGCAGTACGAGCTGGCCAAGAGCCAGATGACCGGCGGCGGCACCGTGGTGACCTTCGAGCTCAACGACCACGACGGCATCGACGGCAAGAAGCGCGCCTTCGAGGTCCTCAACGCGCTGCGGGTCGTGGACATCTCCAACAACCTCGGCGACTCCAAGTCGCTGATCACCCATCCGGCCACCACCACGCACCGCGCGATGGGGCCCGAGGGACGTGCCGCGATCGGTCTCAGCGACTCGGTGGTTCGCCTGTCGGTCGGGCTCGAGGGCATCGACGACCTGCTCGCCGACCTGGATCGGGCGCTCGGCTGAGCCTTCGCACGAGGCTCTTCTTCCGGTCAGGCGTCGCGGCGGTCGTCAGGCCGCCCGAGCCGGGCGCTCATGACGGAACCTGAGCACGCCGAGCGCAACCGCGATGGGCAGGACACTGACGGTCAGCATGGTGAGTCGCACGGCGCCGGAGAAGTCCGCTCCGAGGTCGAGGCCGCCCACCTGCTGCAGCAGGTTCGGGTCGTATCCGACGCCACCCGGGCTCTGCGCCACCGCGCTACGCGCGGCGTCCACGGCCTCTTGTCCCTGTGTCACCGTCAGACCCCGTTGTTCGGTGTCGGCAAGCCATTCCCGATTGAAGAACGCATTCAGGAGGAGCAGGTACACGGTGGGCCCGAACGCGTAGCCCGTCATCCCGAAGGCCGTCTGCACCGAGGCCACTGTTCCGGACTGCCCACTCGGCGCATGCGAGAGCACCGTCTCCGACACGGGTGTGGAACTCACCATCGACCCGAGGTTGTACAGCCATACGGCCATCACGAGCAGCCACAACGCCATCGTCGGGTTGACCGTGCCGGCCATGAGCAGCCCGGCGGCCGCCATGGTCGCGAGACCGGCGACCATCACCGGTCTCGGCGAGAACTTCTCCATCAGACTCCCGGACATGATCAGCGCGCCGGCGATCAGCAGCGAGCCGGGAAGGAACAACAGGCCGACCGTCCGCGGTGACAGCGCGAGCACCTTGCTGCCGTACTGCCCCAGGACGATGCTGAGTCCCGCGATCAGGAAGTTGAGTGTGAAGGCCGCTGCGAGCGCGACCGTGAACGTCCGGTTGCCGAACAGTGACAGGTCCAGCGCCGGTTCGGGGGTGCGGCGTTCGTGGCGGACGAAGAGCACCGCCCCGACCACGCTGACGAGCAGCGGCAGCCAGGTCTGGGGCCGGAGCATACCGTTCTGCGCGGCCGCGAGTCCGATGACGAGGGTCAGGAGTGCCACCCCGATCAGGACGATGCCGATCACGTCCAGCTTCGCGCGTTCCTGACGAGGCGACTCCGGGACGAACCTTGCCGTGAGCAGCATCGAGACCCCGGCAAGCAGTGGTGCGACCAGGAACACGAGCCGCCAGCCGAGACCCGTCACGGCCCAGCCCGTCAGAGCCGGGAGCACCCCGCAGAGAACCATCTCGATGGCGACGAAGATGCCGATGGCCTTCGGTCGCTGCTCTTCGGTCACCGACGTCTTGAGGAGGGCCAGCGATACCCCGAGCAGCGCCGCCATGCCCAGGCCCGCCACGACGCGCATCGCCAGGAGAAAGCCATACCCGGGCGAGAGCATGGCGAGCACATCGGCGACGGCGACCACGGCCAGTCCCGACATCAGGAGTCGTCGGAGTCCGATCGAGTCACCGAGATTTCCCGCGCCGAGGACGGACGCGGCCATGACCAGCGTCGACATTCCACCCAGCAATCCGACACCGGTAGGCGGGACGTCGAGTTCCCGGCTCACCTGCGGCAGATTCAGGCTCAGCACCAGGGGATCGACGGCCGTGATCGTGAAGGCCAGGGACAGCGCGAAGATGATCGGCAGAATGCTCGTCTGGGTTGTCGACCGCTCCGCAGTCACCCGCTACGCCTCCCTGCCCCTTCGCCCCGACGTTCATCGACTTTAGCGCCGACCTTCGTGGTCAGAGGCGAGTTTGCGGGAGGACGTGCTCACCGGAGGGTCAGTTCACGATGTCCGCGAGGGGGATACCGAGCGCGTTGAACACGGTTCGTAGTTTGAACTGCGTCTCGTCGAGTTCCGCCTGCGGGTCGGAGTGTTCGACGATGCCGCCGCCCGCCCATGTACGCAGACTCCGACCGTCGGCCGCGAGCTCGGCGCACCGGATGGCGACCATCCATTCGCCGTCGCCGGCGGCGTCGCACCAGCCGACCGTGCCCGCGTAGAAGCCACGATCGCCCTCGACCTCGCGGATGATCTGCGCGGCAACGTCACTCGGGGTTCCGCACACTGCGGGTGTGGGTCCGAGGAGTAGTGCGAGGTCGAGTGCGGTGACCGCCGGATCGCGCAGCGTCGCGCGGATCGGGGTGGCCAGATGCCACATCTCGCCGGTCGACTCGAGCTGTGGTGTCGACGGTGCGTCGACCTCGTCGCAGAGGTGCCCCAGGCGTTCGCGCAGATGGTCGACGACGAACGCGTGCTCGGCGAGATCCTTTGTCGACGCGGCCAACTCGTCGGCGGTTGCCCGGTCGACGGCCGGGTCGGCGGACCGTGGTGCCGAACCCGCGTAGGGATGGCAGGTCACGGTCGAACCCGACTTGCGCAGCAGCGCTTCGGGACTGGCGCCGAGCAACCACGAACCCGAACCCGTCGCGGCGCCGAGGTCGACGCCGAAGGCGTTGTGCCCCGCGTTGCCGCCGGCGAGTGCGTCGAGCAACTCCGCCGGCCGGATCCGCTCGTCGAGCACCAGGTCGACGCTGCGCGCGAGCACGACCTTCCCGACGTCGCCGGCGACGATGCGCTTGACCGCATGCGCGATGCGTTCGCGGTGCTCATCCCTGTCCGGGTGGCTCACGGTCGACACCGCTCGGCGCGACAGCGGCGCACTCCCGGTCAGGGGTGCCTCGCCGGTGCGGAGCCGCGCGGGAGCCACCAGCGCCGCGGGGTCGCGGACATCGAACGGGATCGCCCCGGTCAACGACCCGAGCTCACCCGCCCGCAGCGCGGCGGACGCCTCGTCGACGTCGGTGAACGACCGGACCACCCCTTCGCCCCGCACGGTGCCGTGGGGACGCGACAGCACGAAGACCTCACTCGATGACACAACCGCCAGGGTACAGGTAAGCCTGCCCTAACTCGGAATCACGGTGATTCCAAATTGACACCCTCAGGCGGGATCCGCGAACCTTGTCGCAGGTCATGAGTGCCAGTGACAAGCCCCGGCTCGCTGGTCGGCAACCCTCCTCCACGGTGGGGTGCTCCGGGTGACGACCTGGCTGCGTTCGAACCCGAACGCGGCAAGTGTGGATTCTCGAGGAGTTCTCGTCATGACTGCTGTGCTGTCGGCACCCGTCACACCCGCCCGTCCTGTCCGCGATGCACCGGTGTTCGCCGACCGCGGGCCGTTCATCCCCGCGCTCGCACCGGTCGTCGGCTCGGATGCACAGGTCCCCGTCGCCGCCGGGCGCAGCGTCGGTTACGCCAATCTCGACTACGCAGCGAGCGCGCCGGCGCTGGCGTCGGTCGCCGCGCAGGTCGCCGGAGCCCTCGGCGAGTACGCGAGCGTGCACCGCGGTGCGGGCCACCTGTCGCAGATCACCACCCGCCGATACGAGACCGCGCGTGAGACCGTCCGCGAGTTCGTCCGCGGCCGCGTCGACGACACGGTCGTCTTCACCCGCAACACCACCGACGCGATCAATCTCGCCGCCCACATCACTCCCGGCGACGTCGTGGTCCTCGACATCGAACACCACGCCAACCTGCTGCCGTGGTGCGCACCGAAGAACGGCCGCAACCGCGCCCGCGTGGTCACCGCCTGCGACACGATCGAGGACACCCTCGTGGCGATCGACGCCGAACTCGCCTCGCAGCCGGCCTCGCTGCTCGCGGTGACCGCCGCGTCGAACGTCACCGGTGAGGTCCTCCCGATCGGCCGGCTGGCCTCCATTGCCCACCGCCACGGCGCGCGCATCCTGGTCGACGCGGCGCAGCTCGTCGCGCACCGGCCCATCTCGATCGTCAGCCACGGCATCGATTACCTGGCCTTCTCCGGCCACAAGGCGTATGCGCCGTTCGGCGCCGGGGTCCTCATCGGCCGTTCCGACTGGTTCGACGCCGCCGACCCCTACCTCGCCGGCGGGGGCGCGACCGCCGACGTCGACCTCCCTCGCGGCGGCAACACCGCCGGCGCCACCTGGCACACCGGCGCTGCTCGTCACGAAGCCGGTTCGCCGAACGTGCTCGGTGCGGTGTCGATCGCCGAGGCGTGCACCGCGCTGGCCGAGCTGGGACCCGAGGCCATCGGTTTCCACGAACTCCGGCTCTGCGAACGGCTCGACGCCGGGCTGGCGCGCATCGACGGTGTGCGGCCGCTGCAGATCTTCACCGACTCCACCGACCGCGTCGGCATCGCCGGGTTCACCGTCGACGGCGTCGCGCCGCGGGCCGTGGCGGAGTACCTGAGCGACGAGCACGGAATCGGCGTGCGCGACGGCAAGTTCTGTGCCCACCCGCTGCTCAAGCGGCTCGGTCATCCCGAGGGTGCCGTCCGTGCGAGCTTCGGAGCGGGCACCACCTCCGACGACATCGACCGCCTGCTCGACGCACTCGCTTCGCGCTGCGTCACCACGACCACCACCCGACCCGAACTCGACGAGGGGTACCCGGCATGACCATCGAACTCTCCACACCGCCCACCGCCGTCACCATCGGTCGTCCGGGCTTCCAGGTCGCGGTCGCGGGTGATTCTGTGGCACTGACCTTCCCGATCGTCGTGCGTCGTCAGACGCTGCGGGACGCCCAGCGTGCACGCGCGCTGCTGCGGGCGGGCACCCACGACCAGGCGAATTTCGCGGTCGCCCTCGAGGTCGAGGTGGCCATCGCGCCGCACGCGGCGTCGGCTCGCGCCGCCGTCGAGCACGCCGACACCTCCACCGACGACTCGGAGACCATCCGCTACGTCGGCACCACCCACGGTCTGATCACGCTGCTGCGCGACATCTACGTCGCCGAGGTCGCCGACGCCGTGATCCTGGTCCCGATCGACGGTTCGGCCACCGACCGTCGAATCCGCGAGCAGGTGCTGCCGGTCTTCGCCGACGTGCGTCACCGCGTCGCCTGACGACGCCGAAGCGAAACGCAACGACCGCCGACGACAGCATGTGTCGTCGGCGGTCGGTGTACGACTCGTGAGGTGGCGTCAGCCTCGCGAGGGCTCGTTGGCCTCGTGGGGCTGTTCCGCGAGACGGGCGATGGCCTCCTTGGCGACCTTCTCGGCGGCCTCCCGGCCGACCCAACCGCCCGGCTGGACCTCCTTGCCGGGCTCGAGGTCCTTGTAATGCTCGAAGAAGTGCGAGATCGGGCCCAGCTCGTACTCCGACACGTCGGAGATGTCCTTGATGTGGTCCCAGCGCACGTCACCCGCGGGCACGCACAGCAGCTTGTCGTCGCCGCCGGCCTCGTCGGTCATCGTGTACATGCCGACGATGCGGGCGCGCACGATGATGCCGGGGAACACCGACTCGGGCAGCAGGACCATCGCGTCGAGCGGGTCGCCGTCCTCGCCGAGGGTGCCGTCGATGTATCCGTAGTCGGCCGGGTAGCCCATCGAGGTGTACAGGTAGCGGTCGAGGTAGACCTTGCCCGTCTCGTGGTCGACCTCGTACTTGTTACGGCCACCTTTGGGGATCTCGATGGTCACATCGAATTCCACTGTTCCTCCTGGCAGTTGCGGATCGGGGGTGTGATCGCCGGGCGGCCCAGATGGCCGCGCGTCGCAACAACGATACTGTTAGTCCGACGACCTCGGACTTCGTACCCCCGCAGATCGCGGGGGCGGCGGATGTCCGGGTTGCTCACATCCGACATTTCGGCCGGGTGGTGCGCCGGCCAGTGGCGTCCTCACCGTCGGTGTGCAGTTCGAGAGATCCGGAGGCTTCGTGGGCGCATCCACCAGACCCGCAGGTCGCGATGGCAGACCCCGCAGTCGCAAACTCCTCTGGTGGACGATCGCCGCAGTCGTGATCCTCGCGCTGGCGTCGACCGCGGCAGTGGTCGTTGCACTCCGGCTCGACAAGGAGGCCGAGCTGCCGCCGGGAATCCCGCCGCAGCCCGCCGCGATCTCCGTCGACCCGCGGATCGACCCGGTCGTCGCCTCCGCTCCGTCACCGACGCCGGCCGGGGTGTCCCGAGCCATCGCCCCTGCGCTGCGGAATCCGGCGCTCGGCGTCCTGAGCGGCATGATCTCCGACTCGCTGACCGGCGAGATCCTGTGGTCGCGCAATCCCGACCGTCCGCGTATCCCCGCGTCGAACGACAAGGTGCTCTCGGCCGCCGCCTTCCTGGAGGCCATGCCGCACGACGCGCGGGTGACCACCACCGTCGTCGCCGGATCCAACGGACAGCTGATCCTCAGGGGTGCCGGCGACCCCACGCTGTCGGCGCAGCCGGCCGGTGCGGACACCTTCTACACCGAGCCCGGGCGCATCGCCGACCTCGCCGACCAGATCAAACAGGCCGAGATACCGGTCACCTCGGTCGCGGTTGATCTCAGCGCTTTTTCGGGTCCGACGATGGACCGTACGTGGGACCGTCGAGACATCCAGGGCGGCGACATCGCCCCGATCGAGTCGCTGATGGTCGACGGCGCCCGGCTTGAGCCGCTCGACGAGTACTCACCTCGCTCGGCGACGCCCGGAATCATGGCCGGGGAGGCGTTGGCCGCGGCGCTGGGTGTGGACGCACCGGTGACCGAGGCAACCGCACCCGCACCCGCCGGCGACCGCGTCATCGCGAAGGTCGAGTCCGCGCCCCTGGTGACGCGGGTCAACGACATGCTCCGCCACAGCGACAACGTGCTGGCCGAGACGCTGTCGATCGAACTCTCGGTGCATCGCGGTGGACCGGCGACCCTGGCCGCCGGAGTCGACGCCGTCGAGCAGGTTCTCTCCACCACGTTCCCCGACCAGTGGAAGGGCACCACGCTGGCCGACGCGTCGGGCATCTCCTACGCCAACCGCACCACCCCCGCGCTGCTCGACGCGGTGATGACAGCGGCCAGCGGACCCTCGCGGCCGGCGCTGCGACCGATGCTCGACGGACTGCCGATCGCCGCCGGCACCGGCACCCTCACCGACCGTTTCCCGATCGCCACCACTCCGGGTGCCGGATGGGTGCGCGCGAAGACCGGAACACTCACCGGGGTCAGTTCGTTGACGGGCATAGTGCAAACGATCGACGGCCGCGTGCTGTCGTTCGCCCTGATGTCCGGCGGCACCTCGCCGGCGGACGCGAGACCCGCCCTCGACGCCGTGGTGGGCCAACTCAGAGAGTGCGGGTGCCGATGAGCATGCCTGGAACCGACAGCAAGACCGAGGTCGAGCCGGTGAGTGAGGACACTCGCCTGAGCATCGGGTCGCAGATCGACTGGCCGCTCGCCGCCTCGACCGCGAAGCGGCTCGTGCGGCCCGGCCCCAAGACCACGGCCTACACCTACGAGGCCGCCCAGGCCGAACTCGGCGACGCGGCGACTCGGGCGGAGGCGCCGGTTCGCGAGGTCACCGGTCTCGCCGACGGACTCCGCATCCCGACGACCCGCATCCTCGACCGGCCGGGCTGGATCGACGCGGCCTCCGACTCGATGCGATCGATGCTGGGGGCCGACGCCGCCGGCACCGACGTGGGTTCGCACGGCTTCGCCGCCAAGTTCGGCGGTGTCCAGGCCGGGGGTCTGCTGGCCTTTCTCTCCACGGCCATCCTCGGCCAGTACGACCCGTTCACGCCCGATCCGGAGACCGGTGAACCCGGCGTGCTGATGGTCGTGACACCCAACATCATCAACGTCGAACGACAGCTCAAGGTCGTGCCGTCCGACTTCCGGCTGTGGGTCTGCCTCCACGAGGTGACCCACCGCGTGCAGTTCTCCGCCAATCCGTGGCTGCGTGACTACATGCAGGACAACGTCGCCGTGCTCACCTCCGAGACCGGTGAGTCGACCACCGAGATCGTCACGCGGATGACCAAGGCACTGAGGGGGTCCGAACCCCGTGAGAAGGGCATCATCGGCGCGATGCAGCTGCTGCAGAGCCCCGAGCAGTTCGAAGCCTTCCAGCGGATGATGGTCCTGGGCACGCTGCTCGAGGGTCACGCCGATCACGTGATGGACGCCGTCGGCCCGGCGCACGTCCCGTCCGTAGCCCGTATTCGCACCGCATTCGACAAGCGCCGCAAGGCCCCGCAGAACCCGGTTCAGCGCATCATCCGCGCTCTCATCGGCATGGATGCCAAGATCGCGCAGTACATCCGCGGCAAGGCCTTCGTCGACGAGGTGGTGGAAACCGTCGGCATGGACCGGTTCAACACGGTGTGGACCTCACCCGACACGATGCCGCTCCCGGACGAGATCGACACCCCGCAGGCATGGATTCGACGCGTGCTGTGACGCGGGTGGTCGCGGAATTCGCGACCACCTGGCTCGACGGGCCGCGCCCATCGGTCTGTGTCGGGCTGTCCGGCGGCGCGGACTCGCTCGCCCTGACGGCGACGGCCGTCGGCGCGGGACTCGACGTCACCGCGCTGGTCGTCGACCACGGTCTCCAGAAGGGTTCCGCCGGCGTTGCCGCCCGCGCCGCCGAGACCGCACGCGGACTCGGTGCGGACGCGCGCGTGCTCGAGGTCAGGGTCGGGACCCGCGGGGGACTCGAAGCCGCTGCCCGGGACGCACGGTACGCGGCGCTCGACGCCGCCCGGGAAGGTCGTCCGGTACTTCTCGCGCACACCGCCGACGACCAGGCCGAGACCGTACTGCTCGGACTCGCACGCGGTTCCGGGGCACGATCGATCGCCGGCATGCGGGCGTGGAAGGCGCCATGGGGGCGGCCGCTACTGCAGGTGCGCCGGATGCAGACGCTGGCCGTGTGCACCGAACTCGGGCTGGCGATGCACCACGACCCACACAACCGCGACCCGCGGTTCACCCGGGTGCGGTTGCGGTCCGAGGTGATCCCGTTGCTCGACGACGTGCTACGGGGCGGCGTCGTCGACGCGCTGGTCCGAACCGCGGACGGTCTGCAGGACGACAACGACGCCCTCGACGGCTGGGCGGAGACGGTATGGGAGAGGGCCGGCACTCCCGCTGGTCTGGAGATCGCGCCGCTGCACGACCTGCCGAGGGCTGTGCGGACCCGGGTGCTCCGACGCTGGCTGCTCGAGGTCGGGGCCACCGAACCGACGCATCGGGTGATCGCTGCGGTGGACCGGCTCGTCGTCGGTACCGGTGTCGGCGGCGGCCAGGTCGCGATCGGTGGCGACCTGGCCGTGCGGACCGTCGTGGAACGCACCGGTCAAACGCTGACGGTCCGCCTCACCGAGAGGTGAGACGAACCGTCAGGGCGAGAGGTCGACGACCTACTTTCTGGGAGCCTTGAACGGCGAGTTGATCGTCTGGAAGTACTGGATTGCCGCTCCGATCAGGGTGCCGCTGCCGCCCAGGGAGAGGCCAACGATGCCGCCGGCTGCGGCACCAATGGGGATCCCAAGGACGACGCATGCGATTGGCGTGAGGGTGACCGATGTGAGCGCGCACCCGAGAGCCCCTCCGATGATCCCGCCGATGACAGTTCCGACCAACGAGGAGACGGTCATCCCTGCATTGAGCTGCTGCTGGAAGCGGACCAACGCCTGATCATCCCGCTCCTGACGGGTCTGAGGTGCGGCGACCTGGTGCCGGGCGATGCCGCGGACCTGCTCCACCTCGACGGGATTGACCGGAACCGAACGAGCCGCATCGCGCGACGGAATCAGCGTGACCCGGTTTCCGGCCTTATGTGCGTCGATCGGGAACTGGAGGTACTCCTTGCGATATGTAAGAGGCATACGGAACAGTTCCGCACCCGACAGGTTTCGAATCGACAGAACCCCGTTTTCGGTGCTCGCCGATGCATTGTGCAGTGCGAGAGTCAGTGAAGACGCATTCCACGATGCATCGTATGTGGGTGCGCCGCCCGGCTTCGGTGCGGCTTGGGCGGTCCCGGCGAGGGCTGTGATCGCAACCGTGGCAAGGGAAATGACAACGGCGACCAATGTGCGCGTGCGTGTGCGCGACAAGGCCCCGTCCTGTCGATCAGTTGACATGAAGGAAATCTTTCCGTGGAGGGGAGGTCCCCGAGTGGATGTCGGGCAACCGGGATCGATCCTATTCGCAGGGGCTGGATTACCCTGCATTACCCGGCGGTGACACACGGGCTGTTTTCACGTTCACAAACCGAGCACCGTAATAGTTCGGAAATGTTTCCGGAGTGGCCACTGTTACTGTTCGTTATCCCACTGTAATCGGATAACCCGGTGACCTGGCCCGCGATTAGTGTGAACAACTGACACTCGCGTCAGCCCGATGTCGGCCCGCAGTTCGCACCCGTCGTCCATGTGACCCGGGAAACATGACAAGCTGTGAAGGTGCAGTCCGCAGACCCCTATGCCGCTGACATCGATGCTGTTCTGATCACCGAGGAACAGATCCGGCAGCGCACCGTCGAACTCGCCCGGTCCGTCGCCTCCCGTTACGCCGAGATCGAGGACGACCTGGTCCTGATCGGTGTGCTCAAGGGTGCGGTCATGTTCATGACCGATTTCGCCCGTGCCCTGCCGATCCCGTCCCAGCTCGAGTTCATGGCGGTGTCGAGTTACGGGTCGTCGACCTCCTCGTCGGGCGTCGTGCGAATTCTCAAGGACCTCGACCGCGACATCGAGGGACGCGACGTGCTGATCGTCGAGGACATCATCGACTCCGGCCTCACGCTGTCGTGGCTGATGAAGAACCTCGCCACGCGTTCGCCTCGCAGCATCGAGGTGTGCACGCTGCTCCGCAAGCCCGAGGCCGTGCGGTCGCCGGTGCGCGTCGCCGACGTGGGCTTCGACATCCCGAACGAGTTCGTCGTCGGATACGGACTGGACTACGCCGAGCGGTACCGGGACCTGCCGTACATCGGGCGCCTCAAGCCCGCGGTCTACAGCAGCTAACCCGTCGGCGCCCACGCGGCGTCCGCGCGTCGTGGCGGTGGATCTGCCGCGGGAACGGTTTCACCAGCGTGATCGTTGACCGGTAGCCTCAATGTGTACGTCGATGGGAAGGACATGGGAACGGAGTGGGCGCCGGGACTCGATCCCGCGCGCCGGTCGGACCCCCACCAACTGGCATGAACCGTAAGACAGTCTTCCGCAACCTCGCCATCCTGGCGCTCGTCCTGCTCGCCCTGTGGGGCTGGAGCGTGATGAGCAACTCCGACCGCGAGTACCGGGGCGTCGACACCTCCGTCGCGCTGGAGCAGCTGAACAAGAAGAACACCAAGTTCATCAGCATCGACGACCGCGAGCAGCAGCTGCGCATCGAGCTCAACTCCCCGATCAAGGTCAACGACGCCGACGCGGACAAGATCAGCACCAAGTACCCCGCGCAGGCCGGTGACCAGATCTTCGACGCGGTCCAGAAGACCGGCACGAAGTACACCACCAATGTGAACGAGCAGTCGGTGCTCTGGCAGATCCTCATCTTCGTGCTGCCGATGATCCTGCTGTTCGGTCTGTTCTTCTTCGTGATGAGCCGCATGCAGGGCGGTGGCCGCGGTGGCGTCATGGGCTTCGGCAAATCGAAGGCCAAGCAGCTGAGCAAGGACATGCCGAAGACGACCTTCGCCGATGTCGCCGGCGCCGACGAGGCCGTCGAGGAGCTCTACGAGATCAAGGACTTCCTGCAGAATCCGGCGCGCTATCAGGCGCTGGGCGCGAAGATCCCGAGGGGCGTGCTGCTGTTCGGCCCGCCCGGAACCGGCAAGACCCTGCTGGCGCGCGCGGTTGCCGGTGAGGCCGGTGTCCCGTTCTTCACGATCTCCGGTTCGGACTTCGTCGAGATGTTCGTCGGTGTCGGTGCCTCACGTGTGCGGGACCTGTTCGAGCAGGCCAAGAACAACAGTCCCTGCATCATCTTCGTCGACGAGATCGACGCCGTCGGACGCCAGCGCGGTGCAGGCCTCGGTGGTGGCCACGACGAACGCGAGCAGACACTCAACCAGCTCCTCGTGGAGATGGACGGCTTCGGTGACCGGTCCGGCGTCATCCTGATCGCGGCGACCAACCGGCCCGACATCCTCGACCCCGCGCTGCTGCGCCCCGGGCGCTTCGACCGTCAGATCCCGGTCGGCAACCCCGACATGGCCGGGCGTCGCGCGATCCTCAGGGTCCACGCCAAGGGCAAGCCGATCGATTCCGACGCCGACCTCGACGGTCTCGCCAAGCGAACGCCGGGCATGTCCGGCGCCGACCTGGCGAACGTCGTCAACGAGGCCGCGCTGCTCACCGCACGTGAGAACAAGCAGACGATCACCGCCGAGGCGCTCGAGGAAGCCGTTGACCGCGTGATCGGCGGGCCGCGTCGTAAGGGCCGGATCATCAGCGAACACGAGCGCAAGGTGGTGGCGTACCACGAGGGCGGCCACACCCTGGCGGCATGGGCGATGCCCGACCTCGACCCGATCTACAAGGTCACGATCCTCGCGCGAGGCCGCACCGGCGGCCACGCCCTGGCTGTCCCCGAGCAGGACAAGGACCTGATGACGCGGTCGGAGATGATCGCCCGCCTGGTGATGGCGATGGGTGGTCGTGCCGCCGAGGAACTCGTCTTCCACGAGCCGACCACCGGCGCGTCGTCGGACATCGACCAGGCCACCAAGATCGCACGGGCGATGGTCACCGAGTACGGCATGAGCGCGAAGCTGGGCGCCGTGCGGTACGGCCAGGACCAGGGCGATCCGTTCTTGGGTCGTTCGATGGGAGCGCAGTCGGCCTACTCGGCCGAGATCGCCAGCGAGATCGACGACGAGGTCCGCCGTCTCATCGAGGCGGCGCACACCGAGGCGTGGGCCATCCTCACCGAGTACCGCGACACCCTCGACGTGCTCGCCACCGAGCTGCTCGAGAAGGAAACGCTGACCCGCAAGGATCTGGAGAAGATCTTCTCCGATGTCGTCAAGCGTCCGCGGATCACCGCCTTCAACGACTTCGGTGAGCGGACCCCGAGCGACAAGCCGCCGGTGAAGACGCCGGGCGAGCTCGCCATCGAGCGCGGCGAGCCGTGGCCTCCGCCGGAGGAGGCGAAGGTCCCCGAGCCCGTGGGTGCAGGTTATCCCGGTGGTGCGCAGGCGCCCGGTCAGGTGCCGAACTACCCGCCGCTCTATCCGGAGCCGGGTGCCCAGGGCGGGCCGGTTCCGCCGGCGCCGGGGAACCCGAACCCCCACTACCCGAATCCCCAGTACCCGAATCCCCAGTATCCGGGTCCGCAGAACCCGGGTCCCCAATATCCGAATCCGCAGTACCCGAACCCGCAGTACCCGACCCCGGGTCAGTCCACGCCCCCTCCGGGTGGCCCGTACACCGGTGGCACGCGGCCGGACTACGGTGCCCCGCGGGACTGGTCGGCGCCGGGGTGGCCACCGGAACAGTCCTCGACCGAGCGTCCCGGCTCCAACGGGACCAACGGCTGGGACCGGCGCGGCGAGAACGGGACCACCCGACCGGACAGTGCCGGTGAGGGTGAAAACGGGCGAAGCTCGTAAGGTTTGACGCATGACGATCAGCAAGGGGCACGACGCCGTGGTGGATGGGCACCGATCGGAGTTCGATCAGGCACGTGCCGAGGCCGCGGTCCGAGAGCTGCTGCTGGCCGTCGGCGAGGATCCCGACCGTGAAGGTCTGATCCGCACGCCGACGCGCGTGGCCAACGCGTACCGCGAGATGTTCGCGGGTCTGTACACCGATCCCGACGACGTTCTCGCCACCACGTTCGACGAGGACCACGACGAACTCGTGCTGGTGAAGGACATCCCGATGTACTCCACCTGTGAGCACCACCTGGTGTCCTTTCACGGCGTCGCGCACGTCGGCTACATCCCGGGTGAGTCCGGCCGGGTCACCGGCCTGTCGAAGCTCGCGCGGCTCGTCGACCTGTACGCCAAGAGGCCGCAGGTCCAGGAGCGGCTGACGAGTCAGATCGCCGACGCCGTCATGCGCAAGCTCGGGCCCCGCGGCGTCATCGTGGTGATCGAGGCAGAGCACCTGTGCATGGCGATGCGCGGCATTCGCAAGCCCGGAGCGACCACCACGACCTCGGCCGTCCGCGGAATCTTCAAGACCAGTGCGGTATCCCGCGGCGAAGCCCTCGACCTGATCACCCGGTGAGTCCGGCTGATCTCCCGATGACCCCGTCGGAAAATCGGATGACTTCGTCAAGCGCGGTCCCGGTCGGCGGTGGGAACCACCGCACGCTGGTGATGGGCGTCCTGAACGTCACGGCCGATTCCTTCTCCGACGGCGGCCGCTATCTCGACACCGATGCGGCGGTCGCGCACGGGCTCCAACTGATCGAGCAGGGTGCCGACCTCATCGACGTCGGCGGCGAATCCACGCGTCCGGGCGCCGTGCGCGTCGAACCCGCTCTCGAGGCGCAACGTGTCGCCCCGGTCATCGCCGCCCTCGCGTCGCACGGCGCCACGGTCTCGGTCGACACCATGCGGGCCGACGTCGCGTCCGCCGCCATCGAGGCCGGCGCCGCGATCATCAACGACGTCTCGGGCGGACGCGCCGACGCCGACATGGCGCGGGTGGTCGCCGACGCCGGGCTGCCATGGGTCCTGATGCACTGGCGGCCCGCGGGCGAGAGTTCGGATCGCCGGTTCACCCATCGCAGCGGTGACGTCGGCGGATACCGCGACGTGGTCGCCGAGGTGAGCGGCGAGCTGCTGGCGCAGGTCGACGCCGCGGTCTCGGCGGGTGTCGACCCGGACCGCCTCATCCTCGATCCCGGACTCGGGTTCGCCAAGACCGCCGAGCACAACTGGGCGCTGCTGCATGCGCTGCCGACTTTCGTCGGACTGGGCTTCCCGGTCCTCGTCGGCGCCTCCCGTAAGCGGTTCCTCGGCACCCTGCTCGGTCGCGACGGCGTCGACCGACCGCCCGCGGGACGCGACGTCGCGACCGCGTCGATCTCGGCGCTGACCGCGGCGGCGGGGGCCTGGGGTGTCCGCGTCCACGATGTGGCGAGCAGCTACGACGCCGTCACCGTCGCCGAGGCCTGGCGTGCGGGTGGCTCACGGACCACGTTCCCGGCAGGAGGATCGCATGGCTGACCGGATCGAACTACGCGGACTGAAGGTCCGGGGCAACCACGGGGTCTTCGATCACGAACGCGCCGATGGCCAGGACTTCTTCATCGATGTCACCCTCTGGCTCGATCTGCGTGCCGCCGCGGACACCGACGATCTCGTCGAGACCGTCGACTACGGTGCACTGGCCCAGCAGGTCGCCGCGATCGTCGGGGGCGAGCCGCGCGATCTCATCGAGACGGTCGGTGCGGAGGTCGCCGAGACGATCATGGCCGACGAGCGCATCTCCGCGTGCGAGGTCACCGTGCACAAGCCGTCGGCGCCGATCCCGCTGACCTTCGACGACGTCGCGGTGGTGACCCGCCGTTCCCGGAAGGGCATGCGATGAGTCGCGCGGTGCTCTCGGCCGGCTCCAATGTCGGTGATTCGCTGGGCCATCTGCGGTCGGTGGTCGAGAGCTTCGCCGACGAACTCGTCGCGGTGTCCGCGGTGTACGCGACGCCGCCCTGGGGTGGGGTCGAACAGGACGACTTCCTCAACATCACGCTCATCGTCGACGGCCCGCTGAGCGCGCGGCAATGGCTCGACCGGGGTGCCGGTCTGGAGCAGGCCGCGGACCGAACCCGTGAGGTCCGCTGGGGACCGCGAACCCTCGATGTCGACGTCATCTCGGTGTCGGACGCCGGACGCGTCGTCGTCGACGACGACCCGGTCCTGACACTTCCGCATCCGCGGGCCGCAGAGCGCGCGTTCGTGCTCATCCCGTGGCTGGAGATCGAACCGGAGGCCACGTTGTGGACACCTGACGGCGAGCGGCCGGTGCGTGACCTGATCGATGCGCTCGATCCCGACGAGCGGGACGCGGTCCGTGCCGTTCGCCGGCTCACCGATGGGCCGGTCGGGGGTGGCACGTCATGACCCGGCCCGACCCGCACCGCCCCGGGAAGGACGACGAGGAGACCGGCCTCGGTCCCACCCGCATCCGCGACCTCGTCGTCATCGCCGTGGTCACCGCCGTCGCCGCGTGGATTCTGGTGCGGTACAACTACAACGACTTCCCGCCGCTGCCCCTGCTGGCCGGGATCGTGCTGTATGTGCTCGCCGCGCTCGAGGTCGTCATCGCGTTCGTCGTGCGGTCCCGGGTGGAGTCCCGCGACGTGGGTCGTGCCCGTGGACAGCTTCATCCGCTGACCGCGGCACGAGTGCTGGCCCTGGCCAAGGCATCTGCCATTCTCGGGGCGATCGCCGTCGGGGTGTGGACCGGTCTGCTGGCCTTCCTCCTCGGCCAACAGGATGTGGCGGCCGCCGACCACGATCGTCCCGGCGCGATCGTGGGCTTGATCGGCGGCGTGCTGTTGGTGTGCGCGGCGATGTGGCTCGAGTACTGCTGCCGGGCTCCCGACGATCCGCCCGCCGTCGGCGATTCGTGACATCGGCTCCGTGCGAATGGCGTGGGTCGGGAGCGGATGTCGCCGAGTGGACCGATCATGGGCGACATAACACGTCGCCGATATGAGAAACTCCGTACCCGCTTGGCCTCTGAATGTACTCACAGCGGGTAAGTTCACGATCATGACGACCTCGAACGGCCGTTCTGCCGACTCGCGACGCTCCAGTCGGTCGGCGGCGCAGTGGCTGCTCGGTCTGCTGATCGTGCTGGCTCTGGCGGCCAGCGTGCTGATGGTCTTCACCGACCGCCTGTCGATTCTCGGTTCGCTGGCGGTCATCGCGGCGCTGTGGGCGGCGGTCATCGGCGCCATCCTGGTGACCAAGTTCCGGCGTCAGGCCGAGAGCGCGGAGGCGAAGAGCCGAGACCTACGGCTGGTCTACGAACTGCAGCTCGAGCGTGAGATCGCGGCGCGACGTCAGTACGAGCTCGACGTCGAGACGACCATCCGCAAGGAGGTCACCGCCGAGTCCAACGAGGAACTCTCCGAGCTGAAGGCTCAGGTGCTTGCCCTGCGTTCGAGTCTCGAAATGCTTCTCGGAGAACCGCTTCCGGATCAGCGTGCCGCGCTGTCGAGTGAGAAGATGCGTGAGCTCGCCTCCGGATTGTCCGGGACCCACGCGGGTTCCTTCGGCGGCGTCCCGCCCTACAGCTCGGCCTACGACGACGACGGTCTGCTCGCCGCCCGCGACTTCGCGGCCACCGCGCCGACTGCCGACGACGGCCGGCACACCGAGTCGGTCGATCCGAACGAGATGACGGAGGTCATACCGGTCGTCACCGACGAGCCGATCTCCGGTCGCATCGCCACCGAGGTCCCCGTCGAGGAGGTCGACCAGCATCCCGCCGGTTCGGCGCCGTACACCGCGTACACCGACGAGGCCCCGGCAGCCGAGACCGCCGTCGCCGAGGAGGTGTCCGATGCGGAGGTCGTCGACGACGCGCACGGTGCCGCCGAGTCGGGCGCCTACACCGACGAGACGCCGACCGACGAGTGGGCGACCGGTGCGAGCAGCGGGCCCGAGGCCGGGTCCCGCGAGCCGACTCCGGCTCCGGCGGAGGAAGTGTCGGCGGCTTCCGATGTCGAACCTCCCGCGTTCCTCGCTGCCGGCGGTCGGCACGAGGGGAGTGCCGGACGCCCGGCCGCGGCGTACGGCGGTGGTCGACGCCGACGCGGTGCCGACGACGACTCCGAGTCGGCTCATTCGGCCGGCCTCCCGGTCTCGGAGCTGCTCAGTCAGCTGCGGCAGCAGACCGGTTCGAGCGGGGGCCGCCGGCGCCGCGACAGCTGACGCCAGACGACGCCGATACGACGGATTTCTGCTCGTCAGAACCCGATCGTGGGCAGACGATTTCCGGGATTCGTATCAGTTTCGTCATCCGGTCGGATCACTTCTGTGACATGGGTGCGAATTCGGTTCCTCGAAGTTGGACGGTCGACCTAGAATGCGGAAATGAGGGGTGCTCTGGCAGGCGGTACGTCCGGTCTGGTCGACCGGGCCGCCGCTCTTGCGCCCGTCCGCCACACCGATCGCGGCACGTCGGTCAAACGATCGCTGGTGAGTGCCTCGCTGTTCCTGCCGGTCCTTGCCTGGTGGCCGATGGTGTTGTGGCTGTTCACCTTCGACCCGCTCAACGAGACCCCCTTCCCCGAGTACTACGCGGACTACGTCGCCAACGGGCCCGCGACGAGCCTGATCCTGATCTGGGTGCTCACCGCGTTGATGCCCGTCTACATGGTCCTGGTGCTCGCGTTGTGGTCACGGAGTGTCGTCCGCGCGGCGTTCGCGGTCCCCATCGGTGCGATCGGAGCACTGGGTTTCTGGGGCGGTCAGATCCCGGTCCTGGTCAGGTCGGGAGAGTACGGGATTCTCAATTTCTGTTCCGATCACATGCCGGCGTGGGTCGTGTTGCTGATCGTCGCGTGGTCGGTCGCACGTCGCCGACAGTTCTGGTGGGTGCTCGCGATTCCGGTCATCGCATTGCTCGCCGTCAACGCCTACGCGGGGTGGGCCACGAATCCGGTGGACGCGATAGTGGACGGCACCGGTCACCTGCTGGGTGTGCCCGCAACCAGGGTCCTCGACCCCTTCTCGCCGCGTTTCCGGTCGCCGTTCGACGATTCCGTCGACATCATCGCCGGTGTGGTGACGCTGTGGATCGTCGACGCTGTGTTCGGTGCGCTGTCGCGTCAGGGACGGCCGGAGCCGACGACGTACGACGAGCGGTGACCTCGCGGACGTCGAGCGGGCTCGTCAGAATTGCAGGGCGATCGCCCGACCGATGACGAAGCCGAGGAACCCGAGACTCAGCAGCATCCCCAGAACGGACAATGTCTGTGCCAGTCGCGCCGCCGACGAGGCACGACCACGTCCGGCGAGATACCAGCCCGCGACGCCCACCGGAAGGCCGAAACCGCCGACGAGGCTGAGCGGCACCGCCGCGATTCCGCAGGCCAGCGACGCCGTCGTGAGTCGCGCCGCCTCCGCCCCGGTCGGACGAGGGTCGATCACCACGAGGTCGCCGGAGGCCCGGATCATCGTCGACTCGAGGGCGGGGCCGGGGACCGTCTGTCCCGGAAGCTCCGAATAGGCCGTCGCCGCAGGGAACCCGTGACCGTGTGAGGAGGACGAGGGCACCTGTCCGGTCTCGGCGGGGGCGGGATCCGATGGTCGAGTGATCGGTACCGCGGTGGTGCGCACCATCGCGGCCTCGGTCGGAGGCGAGGTGCCTCGGTTCCGCATCGTCTGGGTCTGCGGCGGGATCGGAGCGCTCCCTCCCCTCCGGGCGCGGGACGGGATTCCTGCACCGACGTGCCCGGCGGGGGCGGGGAAGAAGCCGGTGGTGTCGACCGCATACCGGAACTCGGCGGCGAAGGCGCCCGCCGAGGGTGGCCGGTCCGCGGGGTTCTTGGCGAGCCCGTGGCGCACCGCCTCGGACACTGCCGGCGGGAGGCCGGAACGCAGGGACGAGACGTCCGGTGGCGGGGTCGTGAGGTGATGGTGGATCATCATCATCGGCGTCCGTCCGGTGAACGGCACAGTGCCGGTGAGCAATTCGAAGATGCTGCACGCGAGCGAATAGACATCGCTGCGGGCGTCGAGCGTCTCCGCCGACAGTTGTTCGGGTGATGAATAGGGGAACGAACCGAGCACCAGATTGGCCGAGGTCAGCGAGGTCCCCCCGTCGGTCTGGCGGGCGATCCCGAAGTCGGCCAGTCGAATACGACGCTCCTGAGAGTCTCCGGAGTCGGATTCGGTTGCGCTGATGAGGATGTTGGCGGGTTTCACGTCGCGGTGCAGAAGGCCGTGTCGGTGCGCATGGTCGAGTGCGGCGCCGATCGAATCGCTCACCGCCGCGACGTCGTCGAGGGGGAGACCTCCGGGGGACGCCTTGACGAGAGCCGCCGCATCGGTCCCGGCCACGTACTGCATGGAGATCCACAGCCGGCCGTCGACCTCACCGCGGTCGTAGACGCTCACGATGCACGGGTGGTCGAGCTGCGCGGCCAGGTCGGCTTCGCGGGTGAAGCGTGCACGGAACGTCGGGTCGTTGGACACGTGTTCGGCGAGGACCTTGATGACGTCGAGGCGCGGGAGCCGGGGGTGCTGCGCGAGGTAGACCGCGCCCATGCCGCCGGCACCGATCTTGCGCATGATCGTGTAACCGGCGAACCGAGTACCCGCTTCCAGGCTCATCTGCGGACTCCCTGAGGTCGGGCGTTGGAGCGATGACACGCCTCGGACGGCCTCAGAGTACGCCGGTTCGGGCCAGGTCACAGCCGGGTACGTCGAGCGTCGGACGCCGGCGAGGCCGCCGCGCGATACCGGTGGAGGGACCGTCATGCCGGGTGACACCTGTCACACAGCTGGCTCGGACCGCGGTGAGAGTCCTACCCTGGCTCTGCAACGTCTGGTACCCGTGCCGACGCCGCTGAGGAGAAAGCCTCTCCCCGCGGAATCCGGCGACGACGGGACTGGAACGAACCACGGAGGACAGCGGTGACCTCACCGACCGGTGATCCCGGCGTGCCGTTCGCACGGCAGGCCGGCGGCGACGACGCTTCCGGCACTCATGCCGGGCACTCGCTCGGCAGCTCTGCCGAGGACGCTTTCGGCGATCGCCCGTATCCGGTTCACCCCGATCCTTTTCCCGGCACGTGCAATCTGCCCGCGCCCGCCCGCCTCACCGTCGGCATCGTCTCCGCCGGACGCGTCGGGACCGCACTGGGCGAGGCCCTGGAGAAGGCCGGCCACGTCGTCGGCGCGGTCGTCGCCCGGTCCGCGGAGTCGCGCGCTCGAGCAGCGCAGCGCCTTCCGGACTCCGAGATCCTCGACCTCGGCGCGGTCGTCGCCCGATCGGAACTGCTGCTGGTCAGCGTGCCAGATGCCCAGTTGAGCGCGGTGATCGACGAGATCGCGGCGTCGGGTTCGCTGCGCCCCGGCACGATCGTCGCGCACACCGCCGGTGCCCAGGGGGTGGACATCCTCGCGCCGGTGACCTCGCGTGGGGCGCTCGGGCTGGCCCTGCACCCGGCGATGACCTTCGTCGGCACCGCGGAGGACACCGCGCGCCTGACCAACGCCTGCTTCGCGGTGACCGCCGCCGACCCGGTCGGGGAGGCCATCGCGTCGTCGCTCGTCCTGGAGATGGGCGGGGAACCGGTGCGGATCGCCGAAGCCGACCGCATGCTCTACCACGCAGCGCTCGCGCACGGTGCGAACCACCTGATCGCGCTGATCTCCGACGCCGTGGCCGCGCTGAACGCCGCGATCGACCATTCCGGACGCGACGTCGCGACCGTCGACGGGAGCGGCGCGCGGCTCGCCGAACGCATCCTCGCCCCGCTCGTCACCGCGTCGTTGAGCAACGTGCTCGAACTCGGACCGTCGGCGCTCACCGGTCCGGTGGCACGCGGCGACGCCGCCGCCGTTCGACGACACCTCGCCGCGCTCCGCGCCGTCCCCGGCGGCTCCGGCGAACGCGGGATCGCCGAGGCCTACCGCACGATGGCTCGTCGCGCCGCGGCGCGCACCGACGCGCCGACCGCACTTCTCGACCTCCTGGAGGGGCGATGACCTGCACCGAGGTCACCGACCCGACACCGCCTATCAAAGGAGATGCTGTGAGTGTCCCGCCCGATGCGACGCCGACCTACAAGGCCGGTCAGATGACCGTGCACCGTGAACCGGCGACCCTGACCCGGGTGACCAGAACGCTGCGCGCCGCGGGCAAGCGGGTGGTGCTGGTCCCGACCATGGGAGCGCTGCACGCCGGCCATCTCCAGCTCGTGCGCGCGGCGAAGGCCAAGGGCAACACGATCGTCGTGGTCTCGATCTTCGTCAACCCGCTTCAGTTCGGTGCGAACGAGGACCTCGACGCGTACCCACGCACCCTCGACGCCGACCTCGCGCTGCTCGAGCCGCTCGGCGTCGAACTGGTCTTCGCGCCGAACGCTGCGTCGATGTACCCCAACGGGCAGCGGACCATGGTGAACCCCGGCGAAGCCGGTGCGATCCTCGACGGCATCTCCCGCCCGACGCACTTCGCCGGGATGCTGACAGTTGTCCTCAAGCTGCTCAACATCGTCGGACCCAATGCCGCCTACTTCGGCGAGAAGGATTATCAGCAGCTCGTGCTGATCAAGCAGATGGTCACCGACCTCGATCTCGACGTCGAGATCGTCGGGGTCCCGACGGTCCGTGAATCCGACGGGCTGGCGATGTCCTCGCGCAACCGCTACCTCAGCCCGGAGCAGCGGGAGCTGGCCACGACGTTGTCGGCCGCGCTGGTGGCCGGGGCGCATTCCGCCGAGGGCGGCCGGGACGCGATCGTCGCGGCGGCGCAGGCGGTGCTCGACACCGTGCCCGAGATCGACGTCGAATACCTGGCCCTCCGCGGCCGCGCACTGGAGGACGCTCCGGAGAAGGGCGCCGCCCGGCTGCTCGTCGCCGCGCGCCTCGGACCCGCCCGCCTCATCGACAATGTCGGCGTGAACGTCGGAGGCCTCGCCGCACTCGAAGAAGAACTCTCCGGACCTGCAACCACATCCACGACCGACACAGGGGGACACTGACCCATGCTGCGCACCATGATGACCTCGAAGATCCACCGCGCCACCGTGACCCAGGCGGATCTGCACTACGTGGGGTCGGTGACGATCGACCAGGATCTGCTCGACGCCGCGGGTCTGCTCGAGGGTGAACAGGTCACCATCGTCGACATCGACAACGGTTCCCGGCTGGTGACCTACGCGATCGCCGGGGAGCGCGGCAGTGGTGTCATCGGGATCAACGGCGCCGCAGCGCATCTCGTTCACCCCGGGGATCTCGTCATCATCATCGCCTACGGCATGCTGAACGAGGCCGAACTGGAAGCCTATGCGCCGCAGGTCGTCTTCGTCGACGACCACAACCGCATCCTCGAATCCGGTGACGACCCGGCGCATGCGCCGCAGGGTTCGGGTCTGCTCGACCCGCGGCAGTTCGACGGCCCGGTCTTCGCCGACTCCGCGGTCTGACACCACCGACGACACGAAGTCCTTCGATGCTGCTCACCGTCGACGTCGGCAACACCAACATCCACCTCGGCGTCCATGCCGGGGTGGGGGATCACGCACGGCTGGTGCGTGATTGGCGGATTCACACCGATCCGAACTACACGGCCGACGAACTCGCCTGGGTCTTCCGCGGCATGCTCGGGTCGGACATCGAGCAGGTCACCGGGGTCAGCGCTCTATCGACGGTGCCGTCGCTGCTGCGCGAGCTGCGGGTCATGCTGCCCCGCTACTTCGGCGACGGCCCGCACGTCCTGCTCGAACCCGGCGTGCGGACAGGTGTGCCGCTGCTCGTCGACAACCCGAAGGAGGTCGGTACCGACCGTGTCTCCAACTGCCTTGCCGCGCATCATGAATACGGCGGCCCCTGCATCGTCGTGGCCTTCGGCACCGCGACCGTCGTCGACGCGGTGTCGGCGAAGGGTGAATTCCTCGGCGGCGCCATCGCGCCCGGCGTGAACCTGGCGGTCGAGGCGCTCTCCGAGCACACCGTGACCGTGCGCAAGGTCGAGTTGATGCCGCCGCGCAGCGTGCTGGGCAAGAACACGGTCGAGGCCCTGCAGTCGGGCATCCTCTACGGATTCGCCGGCCAGGTCGACGCGCTCGTCGATCGCGTCTGCGACACCGTGCCGGGCTTCGACGGCGACGACGTCACCGTGGTCGCCACCGGCTACCTGGCCCCGCTGATGTTCGACGAATGCCGGTCGCTCACCGACCACCACCCGCACCTCACCCTCGAGGGGTTGCGGCTGGTGCATGAGCGGTCCAAGGCCAACCCTCGCCGGGGCAAGTAGGACCCGGACATCTGCGCGCCCTCGCCGACGACATCCGGAACGAATCGGGTTCAGCGGAGCGCGCGCAGTAGCTGCGACGGATCGTGATCGGCGCCCAGCCGGCGCGCCGTGACGTCGCGGGGTCGATTCGCCGTCCACCGGGAAATCGCGGCGGAGGGATGGTCGACCCGTCATTCTTCTCCGTGTGGAGAGGTCTGGGATGAAGGTCGTCATCGTCGGCGCAGGCATCGCGGGGCTGTGCACTGCGGCGGGGTTGTCGTCGCTGGGCGCGGAGGTCACGCTGCTCGAGCGGTCGGCGGAGGTTCGTGGGGGAGGTTCGGGACTCAGCCTGTTCGGCAACGGGCTCCGCGCGCTCGAATCGCTCGGCCTCCGGGCGGCGGTTCCCGACGCGGTCGGCGTTTCACTCACCGTGAACGGAACACGTCGCGCCGACGGGCGTTGGCTCACCCGCTTCGACCCGTCGGCGATCGAGCAACTCCGGGTGGTGCGCCGCGGCGATCTCCACGAGGCGCTCCTCGGCCGGCTCGGGTCGGGCGTGGAGATCCGGACCGGAACCGCTGTACGCGAGGTTCGTGACGGGTCGGTCCGGCTCGAGGACGGCACGTCGATCGACAGCTGTGACCTGGTCGTCGGAGCCGACGGTCTGCGGAGTCGGGTGCGGCCCGCGGTCGCCGACGACCCGGGTGTGGCCTACCGCGGATATGTCGCGTGGCGAGCCGTCACCGCACGGCCCGTCCACCTCGACGCCGCGGGCGAGACGATGGGACGCGGTCAGCGGTTCGGCATCGCCCCGCTGCCGGACGGACACGTCTACTGGTTCGCGTCCGTCACCTACGGGCGGAGTGGCGAGCCGGGTGGTATCGACGAAGTGCGGCAACGGTTCTCGGGGTGGCATGCACCGATCGGGGAGATCCTCGACGCGACCGATCCGGCGGACGTCGGAGTGCTGCCCATCGAAGAACTGGCGCGTCCGTTGTCCACCTTCGTCCGGGGCCGGCGCGTGCTCGTGGGCGACGCCGCGCATGCCATGACCCCGAACCTCGGCCAGGGGGCGAACCAGGCCATGGAGGACGCGGCGACCCTGGCCGCGCTGCTCGGGCAGGGCGGAGCAGGCGTCGACGAGGCCCTGCGAACCTACGACCGTCTACGGCGGCGTCGCACCCGCCGCATCGCTCGCCAGGCGTCGGCGATCGGACGGGTCGGTCAGTGGCGGTCGGGACCCGCGGTCCGCCTGCGCGAGCTGGCCCTGCGGGCGGCCCCCGATGCGGCATTCGACCGTCGGCTGCGGCGCATTCAGGATTGGCAACCACCGGTGCGGTAGTCGTCACTCGGGTCTGGTCCCGTGCGCACAGCTGTGGCATACTCGTCGCCGTGATCAAGAGCTGTCAGGAGTGTTGTCAGGGCTAGTACCGCATCTGCGGCTGCCCTCCTTCGCGCTCCCCGCTCGTTTCCGATCACCCGAGGACTCCCTCTCATGACCGCATCGGTTGTCACCCCTGTTCTGTCCCGCACCACCTTCGCCGCGACCGCGCCCATCGTCGCTCCGGCACCGGCCGCACCCCTGTCGCTGCAGGTCGGCGACTACGCGGAGGCCGTCGCCGAGGGTGCGACACCCGTGGACGTCCGCTCGCATCGCCGACGCCAGGTCGACGGTGCACTGTTCGGCGCACTCGCCATCGACGCCGTCGAGGTCCTCGACCGGCTCACCCCCGGCACCCCCGAGTCGCTGACCGCGGCGCGCACCGATTCCCGCTGGATCCTCGTCAGCGAGGACGGCCACGAGGCCGAGTGGCTGGCCTGGCACCTGCAGGCGCGGGGCATCCACGGTGCGGTGTTCGTCGTCGGCGGGCACCGCCGGATGCGCCAGGCCAAGGTCAACGGTCGCATCCGCGCAGACGAACTCGCCGTCATCTCCGCGCACGAGAGCTGAACCGCCGGCGGTCTGTCACCGCTGTCACAGCGGCTGCGGCGAGTTGGGAGTCGGTGACCGGCACCGATAGGGTGCGTGGGGTGAGTGACAGCCCGACCACCGCCGCTTCCGCCGCAGCCGAGAAGACCCCGGACACCGACGACCAGACTCCCGAGCAGTTGCGAATCCGCCGCGAGAAGCGCGAGCGCATCCTGTCCGAGGGCCGCGAGGCATACCCGGTCTCGATTCCGCGCACCCACTCTCTCGGCGAGATCCGCGCCGCCTACCCCGACCTCGAGGCCGGCAGCGAGACCGGCCAGCACGTCGGTGTCTCCGGGCGCGTCATCTTCCTGCGGAACAAGGGCAAGCTGTGCTTCGCGACTCTCCAGGAGGGGGACGGCACCCAACTCCAGGCGATGGTCAGCTTCAACGGCGTCGGCGAGGAATCGCTGGCCCGCTGGAAGTCCGACGTCGACCTCGGCGACATCGTCTTCATCTCCGGTGAGGTCATCAGCTCTCGCACCGGCGAGCTGTCGGTGATGGCCGATGGTTGGCAGATGGCGTCGAAGTCGTTGCGGCCGTTGCCGGTTGCCCACAAGGAGATGAACGAGGAAACCCGTAGGCGGCAGCGCTACGTCGACCTCATCATGCGTCCGGAGGCCCGTGACAACGCCCGGACCCGCATCCAGGTGATCGCCGAACTCCGTGCGGCGCTGGGGCGCCGAGGGTTCCTCGAGGTCGAGACCCCGATGCTGCAGACCCTGCACGGCGGTGCCGCGGCGCGTCCGTTCGTGACGCACTCCAATGCCTTCGACATGGATCTCTTCCTGCGCATCGCGCCGGAGCTGTTCCTCAAGCGCTGCGTCGTCGGCGGCATCGAGCGCGTCTTCGAGATCAACCGCAACTTCCGCAACGAAGGCGCCGACTCCACCCACTCGCCCGAGTTCGCGATGCTCGAGACCTATCAGGCCTACGGCACCTACGACGACTCCGCGGTCATGACCCGTGAGCTGGTGCAGGAGGTTGCGCAGGCCGCCCTGGGTACCCAGACCCCGATCATGCCCGACGGTTCGACGTACGACCTGTCCGGCGAGTGGACCTCCCTCGAGATGTACCCGTCGCTGTCGGAAGCGCTCGGCGAGGAGATCGTGCCCGCCGGTGCGCCCGGGGAGACCACCGTCGACCAACTGCTGGCGATCGCTGATCGTGTCGGCCTGGAGGTCCCCAAGGGCAAGGGCTACGGCCACGGCAAGCTCGTCGAGGAACTGTGGGAGCACATGGTCGGCGAGAAGCAGAGCCGGCCGGTCTTCGTCCGCGACTTCCCGGTCGAGACCTCGCCGCTCGTCCGCGCGCATCGGTCGGTGACCGGCGTGGTGGAGAAGTGGGATCTCTACGTCCGCGGGTTCGAGCTGGCCACCGGCTACTCCGAGCTCGTCGACCCGGTGATCCAGCGCGAGCGCTTCGTCGACCAGGCACGACTCGCCGCCGCCGGTGACGACGAGGCCATGGTCCTGGACGAGGAATTCCTCACGGCGATGGAGTACGGCATGCCCCCGACCACCGGAACCGGCATGGGCGTCGACCGTCTGCTGATGGCGCTGACCGGTCTCGGAATCCGCGAGACCGTCCTGTTCCCCCTGGTCAAGCCGCTCCCTCGCGGCTGACCGGACGCTATCGGGTGCCGGCGGACCCGGGCAGGCCGAGTGCGTGCCGCACTCGATCGAGAACCCCGGCGCCGGCGTCGACGTGCACCCATTCGGCCCCTGGGGGCTCCAGCGACTGGGTCTGTCGTCGTGCCACCGACGCATCGGCATCCGACGCGTCGGCGCCGCGCGCCTCGATGCGCGCGATGCGTTCGGCCTCGTCGAGTTCGAGCCAGATGCCGGTGAACGGGACAGCAAGTGTCTCGGCGACGCCGGCGATCGCGTCGCGCTGTACGGCACGGCCGAACACCGCGTCGGCGATCACACTCATCCCGCCACCCAGCGTTTGATCAGCCAGCCGGCACAGCTCTCCATACACCCGGGAACCCATCTCGACGGTGTAGCCGGCTGCCGGGAGCCGGGTGTGCTCCGGCACCCCGGCCAGGCGCTTGCGCAGCACATCGCTGCGAAGAATGCGAGTGCCCGGTGCCGGGACGAACTCCGCTCCGATGACGCGGGCCACGGTCGACTTCCCGGTGCCTGATCCACCGCCGATCGCGACCAGCCGTGCCGACGCCGGATCGACGACTGCCAGGGCGAGGTCGAGGTAGTCGTGGGCCCTGCTGACGGACCCTTCGGCGGCGGCGACATGAGCGCGCACCGTCGCACGCACCGACAGGAAGATCGGCATCAGCGAATAGCCGTCCTCGTCCGCAGGAGAGAGGTCGAGGTAGTTGTTGACCACCACGTTGGCCTCGTGCCGCAGGTCTCGTGCCCACAGGTCCATGACGAGGAACGCGACGTCGTAGAGCACGTCGGTGGTGGCCATGTCGGCGTCGAACTCGAGACAGTCGAAAGGCAACGGTTCGCCGTCGATCACCGCGATGTTGCCCAGATGCAGGTCACCGTGACCGTGCCGGACCCGACCGGCGCGGGCCCTGGTGTCGAGCAGATCGGAGTGAGCGCTGATCATCGCGGTCAGGCGATCGGTCAGCAACCTCGCTCGCGAGGGATCGAGGATCTCCGGAAACGCCGACATGCTCCCCAGGTTCCCGTCGACGACCTCCTGGATGCGCGCGGCACCGTGCGGGTCGGGGCAGATCTCCGACGCCGCGTGCAGTTCTACGGTGAGCTCCGCCAGTCGTCGCAGTAGGGCGTCGTCGAGATCGCCGCGCTCGGCCCGGGTGGACAGCAGCGCGTCGTCGTCGAAGCGACGCATCTCCAGCACCCAATCGCTGTTGCCTTCTGCGTCGTCCACCTTGTGCAGTCCGAGGTAGACGCCGGGGGCGATGCGCCGGTTGAGGCGCAGCTCGGCGTCGAGTGCGTCGTGCCGGAATTCCGGGGTGGAGAAATCGAGGTAGCGATAACGCACCGGCCGCTTCATCTTCCATGCACGATCACCGTTGAGGAACACCACCGCGCCGTGCGTGACGATTCGGGTGGTCGGCAGATCGGGATCCAGAATGCCTGCCCGGGTGAGGAATTCGGTGGTCGGATCGGTGCCGATCAGGGTCATGGCCGGACCGCCGCCGGACGTGCGGACCCGACCGTGATCGTCATCGGTGCTCTGTCGTGAGTCGTCGCCACCCGTCCATCCGACCACAGCGGCTTGCCGATCGCACGGGGTGGTCAGGCAGTCATGGGACCGGTCGCGCGCTCACAGCACCGCCGCACCGAGGACGTGTGCGGTGTGCAGGGCCAGTTCGGTGTCGAGGCGACGCTCGCCGATCGGGTGACCCAACTCCTCGACGACTCGTCCGAGCCGGTACTTCACGGTGTTGCGGTGCATGTTGAGGGCCTCGGCCGTCGCGACGTAGCTGTTGCCGCAGTCGAGGAACACCCGGGCGGTGTCGCGCAGTCGCTCGGCGGCCTCGGTGTCGGCGGCGAGCGGTCCGAGGACATCGCGCACCCAGCGTCGTGTGCCGGGCAGATCGCGAGCGAGCATCGCGATGATCGACATGCCGCCCGATCCGTGCCCCACCACTGTCATCGCCGGATTCGTCGACACCGCCGCCACATGCTTGACACTCTCGGCCTGCTGGTGACTCTCCCGGAATCCCTCGAGTCCGGGGGCCGGGGAGCCGAAGGCCATCCGTGCGCCCGGCACCACGGACAGCACCGGTCGGACCACCTCGGGATCGGCGTCGGCCACGGGATACCAGACCCACGCGGTGCTGCGGTCCACCGAGGTGAAAAGGGGTGCTCTGGAGCCGAGAGTGGTTGCGACGTCGTGCGCCAGGGACTCCAGCAGTGCGGTGTTGTCGGTGCCCGGGTTGGCCCGGTCGATCCACAGGGTGGCCGCGAGATGGGTGCGCGTCAACGGATAGCCGGTCCTGACGGTGAACTCGTCCGTACTCGTGAGGTCGCCCTGCAGCGCCCGCCGCACCATCGTCGACACCACGGTCGCGTTCTGTTCGACCGAGTACCGGCGGCCCTCCTCGTGTACATCGAGAACCACACGGGTGATCCAGTCGACGTACTTGTGTAGCCAGCCGGCGAAATGGTGCAGCACCCGCAGCCGCAGCTCGGGAGAGGTGTCGAGCTCTCTCACCTCCTCGAACACATTGGCCAGCAGGTCATCGGAACCGAAGTGGTAGGCCCGCCGCAGCGACGAGGCGGGGATGCCCCGCTGTCCCAACCGATCGGCATACTCGGTCGCTGCGGTGACCGGTGGCGCCTGATCGAGCGGGATGTTGTTGCGGATCATGTGCAGGATCGTCGCGATGTTGGCGGCGACGCTCGCTCGCAACAACTCGAGCAGGTCGGGGTCGTTGAGCTCCTCGAGGCCGTTCTCGATCGCCGTGGTCATCGACTCGCTCAGTTCATCGCTGCGCGCGGCGAGTCGCTCGCCGACGATGGTGGACAACCGGATGATCTCCGCCGCGTCGGGTGAATCGGGGGAGACCAGCCGGCGTCCGAGAGCGCCGTTGCTCATCAGGACGAACCCTGTTGGGTCGAAGCCTGTTGCGTCGAGGCCTGTGGGCCGCTACCGCGTTCGAGCTTCTTCAGGGCCGAGGTAGCGGCATGGAACCCGCACAGGCCGTGTGCACCCGCCCCCGGTGGCGTCGCCGCCGAACACAGGTAGACGCCCTCGACGCCGGTCGAGTAGGGGTCGAATGCCACTCGCGGACGAAAGATCAACTGGCGCGCGGAGTTGGCGCCGGTGGTGATGTCGCCACCCACGTAATTGGGGTTGGCGGTGGCGATCGTGGCGGTTGCGCGCACATGCGATGCGCGAATGCGCCGGGTGAAGCCGGGGGCGAATCGTTCTATCTGATCGACGACGAGTTGCCTTGCGTCACCGGCGAATCCGGCAGGTACATGGGCGTAGGCATCCACCGGGACGAGGTTGCCCGCTGCGCGGTCCGGATCGGCCAGATACTGCTGCCCGACCAAGAGGAAGGGTTTCGACGGCATCCGCCCCGACCAGGTGTCGCGTTCGGCGGCCACGACTTCGGAGGAACTCCCGGCGACATGGATGGTCCCGGCCCGACGTGCCGGTTCATAGCTCCACGGGATGCCGTCCTCGACGGCGAATGCCACCTGGAATGCCGCCGGCCCATGCCGGTATCGGCGGTAGGCACGCGCCACGCGCTCTGGCTGCTTGCCGGAGAGGATGCCGGCCGCCGCCTGTGGCGAGGTGTCGAGGAGGACGACGTCGGGGGAGTCGAGCTGGTCGAGTGAGGTGACGGTGGTGTCGGTGACCACCGTTCCGCCCAGCGATTCCAGGAGTGCGATCATCGCACGGCTGATCGTCGCCGACCCGCCGACCGCGACGGGCCATCCGTAGCGATGTGCGGCGGTGCCCAGGGCGACGCCGATCGCCGACGACAGCGGTGTGGTGAGTGGATGGAAGGCGTGCGCCGCCACTCCCGTCCACAGTGCCGCCGCCCGCTCGTCGCGCAGCCACCGGGCAACCCAGGTGGCCGGCAGAGCCGCCGGAATCCCGAACTGCGCCAGCGGGAACGGGTCCCGCGGTACGTGGAGCATGGGCTGGAGGAACTCCCCGGCGATACGATCGAACTTGCCGGTGATCGAGCCGAAGAGCTGCCGGTACCGACGGGCGGAGTCACCGAACTGGTCGGCGGTCTCGTCCACCGAGCGATAGGCCGCTGCACCGTCACCACCGTCGAGCGGGTGGGCGTACTGCACAGGCGGAGCGGCCCAGCGCAATCCGTGTGCAGCGAGGTCGAAGCGCCTGCTGAACGCGTTGTCCAGCGCGAGTGGGTGGAAGCCTGAACATTCGTCGTGCACCAGGCCGGGGACGGTGACCTCGGCCGACCTGGTTCCACCGCCGGGCACCGCCGCGGCCTCGAGGACGGTGACCTCGAGACCGGCGGCGGCGAGGGTGATGGCGGCAGCGAGTCCGTTGGGCCCGCTGCCGACCACTACTCCACGACTCATGCATTCACCCTAGACTGCTGCACGTACTGCGAACCGTCCGATGGCGCAACATATCCGGGGCGCGTCCAGGTGACGGTGTGCTTGATCGGCCCGTTGGGCAGCCACGGCAGTTCCTCGGTGGCGTCGGCGACCACATAGGTGCCGCGTTCCACCACGCCGATCGCCGCGTCGATCACCTTGTACTCGATGTAGTTGCGGTGGATCGGCTGGGACTCGGTCCAGGTCACGATCACCTCGCCAGGTGCGAAGTTGCAGCGTCGCTGCACCGCGGCGATGGTGTGCTCGTTGTGCAGGTGTGCGTCGCCGAACTGCCAGCCGATCAGGGTGGTGCACACGAACTCGGCCTCACGGACCACGTAGTTGTCGAGATCGTCGGTGTGGCGCATCATCAGCGAGATCAGCGCCCGCCCCTGGCTGTGCATGGTGCGCCAGGCCACCGCTTTCTGCATGAAGATCTCCGCAACCTCGTTGCCGAATGCCGCAGTGAGCTGGTCGATCTGGTTCAGGTTGGACTTGACGAGATGCTGGTTGAGCTTGTCCTCCACCTCACGTCCACGGAACGCCCAGGTCGCCGACGCCCAGTTGCCGGCGTACTGCCGCATCGACGGGAGGAAGGAGACGAGGTCCGGACGCAGGTTGCCCAGGATCGGGAAGAACGCGGCCATCACGATGGCGGCGATCAGCCAGCCGGTGCTCATGTCGGTGACCGCCCAGCCCTCACCGGCCGGGTGACCCCAGAAGAGGAACCACGCCGAGAAGATGAAGAAGATGTTCCACTCCAGCGGCACCGCCAGCGGGAAGGTGGAGATGATGAAGATGTGGAACCCGGTCATGCCGATCAGGGCGAGCAGCGTGAGCGTGGTGTTGGTCGAGAACAGCAGGATCAGCGGCAACGCGAGCTCGACGATGGTGCCCAGGATGTGGGCGATCGAGCTGGTGACCTTGGAGGCACGGATGTCCTCCGGGAAGTTGCGGTACAGCGATCGCTTCAGACGCCGTGAGGTGATCCACGGGGTGTTCGACACCATCGGCGCGACGACCAGGGTGAAGTGGCGGCCGAGCTTGGAGATGCCGGCACCGAACCAGCTCGCGAAGATGAAGATCTTGGCCGCGATGATCATGTCGACCACGGAGCCGGCCGAGGCGAAGATCAGGAGTGCGGCGAGGTACTGCTCCGAGCGGGCGGCCAGGAAGACCGTCTTGTCGCGCAGGCCCATGAGCACGATCAGCCCGATGTAGCTGAACATCGCCCACTGCGGGGGCAGGCCGGCCTCACTGCCGGGAACGCGGTCGGTGACCTGTCCCGGGAAGCAGACCAGGAACGCCAGATTCAGCAGGATGAGGCCGTAGACCGCCACGTCCCACAGTTGACGGGTGTCACCGGCGGTGAAGGGCACCTTGCCCGGCCATGGTGGAACACGAATCGTCTTGGGGCGCAACCAGTACAGGCAGCCGCCGATGAACGGCGAGAACTTGAACGCCAGCGGTCCCGACGACGAGGCGAGGCCCAGGACCTCGAACAGCGTGGTCCACGCCATCAGCTTCACGTAGACGATCGGCTCGGTCCACCACGAGCCGATCTCGCCGAAGCCGCCGAGCGCCGGGGTGGTCAGGCCGACCAGCAGCAGGCCGACAACCGTGAAGAAGATCAGTTTGTAGACGTAGAGCATGTGCAGCTTCTTGGGGCTGCCGAAGCCGTACTCGCACCAGTGGGTTGCGAGCAGGCGCATGCGTTCCATGAAGGGTAACGATCCGAACTTCGCCGGATCGACCGGCGGCATGTCGGCGGTGTTGAAACCCATTGTCGCTCTCTTTCTTGAAGGGATCGGGTTGACGGGGCTCTGCCCGGAGGTACGGGGGGGCCTTGCGGTGGGTAGGACCTACCGGCACGCCGGCGTGGTGCGGTGCCGGGGTGCGTTGGGGGCTCGGTCGGTCAGGTCACCGCGAGGCCGCGGCGCAGCGAGGGCTTGTCGATCTTGCCGACCGGATTCTTCGGCAGCTCGTCGAGGATGGTGACCTCGGCAGGCACCTTCACCCGGGTGAGGTGACCGGCGCAGTGCGCGATGACGTCGTCGGCGGTGAGTTGCGAGTCCGGGTACCGCACCACGTAGGCGACGGGTTCCTCTCCCAGCACCTCGTGCGGGCGACCGACCACCGCGCACTCGAGCACACCCGGCAGTTGCGCGATGCTGGACTCGATCTCCTTGGGGTACAGGTTTTCTCCGCCGCGAATGATCATGTCCTTGATGCGGTCGACGATCTGTAGGTAGCCGTCGGCGTCGAGGCGTCCGATGTCGCCGGTGTGCAGCCAGCCGTCACGGATGGTTTCGGCGGTGGCCTCGGGATTGTTCAGGTAGCCCGCCATCACGGTCGGTCCCGAGATGATGACCTCGCCGGTCTCGCCGGTGGGGACGTCGTGTCCGTCGGCGTCGACGATCCGGATCCGTTGTCCCGGAAGGGCCGGCCCGACGGTGCCGAGTTTGCGCACTCCGTCCACCGGGTTGCACGCCGACGCGCAGGTGCCCTCGGTCAGGCCGTAGCCCTCGACGAGGCGCAGACCGTAACGGGTTTGGCATGCGTCGAGCAGTTCTCGGCTCACCGGTGCGGCGCCGCAGATGGCGAAGCGGAGGGACGAGGTGTCGGGCCGCACCTCGGGGGGCATCGCGGTCAGCACCGCGAAGATCGTCGGCACGGCCGAGAAATAGGTGGGCCGAAGGGTTTCCACGTCGTCGAAGAAACGCGACGCCGAGAACCCCGTGCGGATGGTGAGACGGGCACCGGCGCGCAACGGGGCGAAGGTGGACACCATGAGTGCGTTCGCGTGGAACAGCGGCAGGATCAGCATGCAGTGGTCGTCGGCGGTCAGGCCGAAGTGCTCGGCCATCGTCGCACTCATCGCGTCGACGTTGGCATGGGTGACCTGCACGCCCTTGGGACGTCCGGTGGAGCCGCTGGTGTAGATCAGCAGTGCGGTGTCGGCGCCGGCGACCGGTGCGGGCGCGAGTGGACCCTGTTCGTCGGGGAGTTCGGTGGCCAGTTCGTCGACCGCCAGGCCGGCGACGCCCGAGGTGGGGGACGAACCGTCGACACTGATGATCAGCCGAGCACCGGAGTCGCTGACCTGATGGTCGGCTTCGGTGTCGGTGAATGCCGGGTTGATCGGCGTGGCGGCGGCGCCCAGGCGCCACGCGGCGGCGATCGCCACGACCAGCTCGACCCGGTTGGGGAGCTTGATCGCCAGCACGTCACCGCGGCCGAGTCCGAGTTCACGGAGTTGGGCGGCCAGCGCGGCGGATCGGGCGTCGAACTCGGTGAAGGAGAGCTCGGTGCGCTCGTCGGCGAGTGCGGGCGCAGATCCGTGCTGCTCGGCGAGGTGCCAGGGGAGGTACGCGAGGTCAGGCATCGATGCCCTTTCACGGTCGGTCGGTGTGTGATGACCGACACTAAGCCGCCCGCTGTGATCTATCCCACGTCCTCCCGCAACGAAGTTCCGACGGGGTGTTGGCCAAAATGCACAAACACGCCCCGGCCGTTTTATAGCTCGAAGCCGCGCTCAGCGCGGTTTCGAGCTATGGATCGGCGCACGAAACCGTCGATGTCGATGGCCACCTTCTGCTCGACGAACGCGAGGTCGACCACGTAGCCGCAGACCGGCGCATTGGCCGTCCATCCGGTGATGCCGCCGGACCGCAGCAGGGCGATCGCCTTGCGCTCGGCCTCCGACCGGGAGCCGTCGGTGATTGCAGCGATCATCTCGCGAGACCTGCGTGATCCGCGACGGCCGCTGTTGCGGATCTGAGCGTCGACGACCTCGGCCACCGTCGTGTGCTCGCGAAGCAACGCCGAGTCGAGAAACCGCGAACCGCCGTCGACGGCCGCGTCGAGGACGGTCAGTGCCCTCGTCGTGGTCTGGAGTCCGTCGATCTCGGTGAGGTCGGGCGGCGCGGGTTCGGGCTATGAGTCGGCTAGGTGAGGTTGCGCTTGAGGATCTTGCCCGAAGCGTTGCGCGGGAACTGGTCGACGAAGACCACCGACCGCGGGACCTTGAAATTCGCCAGGTGCTCTTTGGCGTAGTCGATGACTTTCGCCTCGTCGAGGTCGGCGTCCTCGCGAACGGTGAGGTATGCACGGCCCACCTCGCCGAGCCGGTCGTCGGGGACGCCGATGACGGCCGATTCGGTGACCCCGTCGAGGCGCGCGAGTGTCTGCTCGATCTCGGCGGGGTAGACGTTGAAGCCGCCGGAGATGTACATGTCCTTGAGCCGGTCGGTGATCGTGAGGTTGCCGCGCTCGTCGATGGTGCCGATGTCGCCGGTGTGCAGCCAGCCGTCGGCGTCGATGGTCTCGGCGGTGGCGTCGGGATCGTCGAGGTAGCCCACCATGACCATCTCGCCGCGGGCGAGGACCTCACCGAATTCGGAGAGCTTGATCTCCATGCCGGGAAAGGCGCGGCCGCAGGTGTTGGCGACGGTCTCGTCGTCGTCCTCGGGGGTGCAGGTCGAGACGAAGCCGCTGGCCTCGGTCAGGCCGTACGCGGTGATGACCGTCTCGACGCCGATGTCGTGCTGCAGACGTTCGACGAGCACCACCGGCACGATCGCCGCGCCGGTGATGACGATGCGCAGGGACGACAGGTCGTGGTCGGAACGTCTCGGGTCGTCGAGGATCGTCTGGAAGATGGTCGGTGCACCGGGGAAGACGGTGATGCGGTGTTCGGCCACCATCTGCATCGACTTCTCCGGCGAGTACACGGCCAGGGGCACCATCGTCACGCCGAACAGCACGCACGGCAGGATGCCGGCCTTGTATCCGAACGTGTGGAAGTACGGGTTGGCCATGAGATAACGGTCGTCGGGGGAGAGGGCCGCGTTGGCACCCCACCCGTGCGACCCGGTCATCGTCTGACGGTGAGTTGCCGACACTCCCTTGGACTTCCCGGTGGTGCCGGAGGTGAACAGGATGTCGCAGATGTCGTCTTCGGAGACGGCCGCCGCGCGACGGTCCGCCTCGTCGCGTGCATCCGGGGTTGCCCGGGACAGGAAGTCGTCCCAGTCCACGGCGCCGTCGGGTACGGCTTCGCCCGCCGAGAACGGCACCTGCACCACCAGATCCGGCATCGCGTCACGGTGCTTGTCGAGCAGTTCCGTGCAGTGGTCGGCGGCGAGGAACGGTCCCGACACGACGACGCCCTTCGCGCCGGAACGTTCGATGATCTCGATCGCCTCATTCGCGGTGTAGCGCGTGTTCAACGGCACGAGTGTCGCTCCGGCGCAGTGGATGCCGAGTGCGGCGATCGGCCAGTGGAAGCTGTTCGGTGACCAGAGGGCGACGCGATCGCCGGCCTCGATGCCCGAGGCCACGAGCGCCGCCGCGAAGTCGCGCGCCGCATCGCGCAGCTGTGACCAGGTCAGTTCGACGTGCGGTTGTGGCGAAAGGTGCCACTGGTCGTCGATGAGGGCGATACGGTCGGGCCAGCTGTGTGCGGCGTGTGCCAGCGCGGCCGGAGTCGTGATCGCGGAGAGTTTCCCGAGCTGGGACGTCTGCGCCATGGCCCCAACCTAGCACTTGCTTGGTGCGTTATGCTAGCTCGCATGACCTCGATCAATCTGGCCGATCGTGCCGTCGACCTGGGCGAATGGGCCAAGGCCACGCCGAACTCCGCCGAGGTGTTCGCCAAGGCGGTGCGCACCTGGCTGGAGGACAACCTCACCGGGACGTTCGACGGCCTCAAGGGGCGCGGCGGACCCGGCAGCGAGCACGAGTTCTTCGCCGAACGCCTCGAATGGGACCGTCACCTGGCTGCCAGCGGATGGACCTGCATCGGTTGGCCTCCCGAACATGGCGGTCGCGGGGCGACGCTGGAGCAGCGGATCATCTTCCACCGCGAGTACGCCCGCGCCAACGCGCCCGCCCGGGTGAACCATCTGGGCGAGGAGCTGCTCGGTCCGACGCTCATCGCGTACGGCACGGAGGAGCAGAAGAAGCGCTTCCTGCCGGGCATCGTCGACGTCACCGAGCTGTGGTCGCAGGGTTACTCCGAACCCGGCGCGGGCTCCGACCTCGCCGGGGTCTCGACGAATGCCCGTGTCGAGGACGGCAAGTGGATCATCAACGGCCAGAAGATCTGGACCTCGCTGGCGCATGTCGCGCAATGGGTGTTCGTGATAGCGCGGACGGAGAAGGGGTCGACACGACATGCAGGTCTGAGCTTCCTCCTGGTCCCGCTCGACCAGCCCGGCGTCACCGTGCGGCCGATCCAACAACTCACCGGCACATCGGAATTCAACGAGGTCTTCTTCGACGACGCGGTGACCGACGCGGACCTGATCGTCGGCGAACCGGGTGACGGCTGGAAGGTCGCCATGGGTCTGTTGCAGTTCGAGCGCGGGGTGTCCACGCTGGGCCAGCAGGTCGGGTTCGCACGTGAGCTCGAGAAGCTGACCGAGGTCGCGCGCACGAACGGCGCGGTCGACGACCCCGAACTGGCATCGAGGCTCGCGCGCGCCGACATCGGGCTCAAAGTCATGCGGGCACACGCCCAACGGACCCTCGACGGCGACGTGACCAGTCAGGCCGGAGCCGCGTCGGTGTCGAAGCTGTTGTGGGCCAACTGGCATCGCGATCTCGGCGAACTCGCCATGGACGTCGTCGGGGCGCCGGCACTGATCGGTCCCGACGCGACCGCCGAGGGACAGCCCAACGACATCACCGATCCCGAACACGTCGAACTCGACGAATGGCAACGGCTCTACCTCTTCACCCGCGCCGACACCATCTACGGCGGCTCGAACGAGGTGCAGCGCAACATCATCGCCGAGCGTGTGCTCGGCCTTCCCCGAGAGGCACGCTGACATGACCCAGACTGATGTGACGGAGAACGGCGCACGGGCGATCTCGCCGCTGGCCGTCCCGCCCGCCGAGACCCCCGGTCACAATCTGCTGCTCGGTAAGAAGGTCGTGATCACCGCAGCCGCCGGCACCGGAATCGGATTCGCATCGGCCCGTCGGGCACTCCTCGAAGGTGCGGACGTCCTCGTCAGCGACTGGCACGAACGCCGCCTCGGTGAGGCCGCCGAGAAGCTCGCGGTCGAATTCCCCGAACGGACGGTCGCCCAGCGCACCTGCAACGTCCAGGTCACCGCCGATGTCGACGCCCTGATCGCCGACGCCGCAACCGAACTCGGACGCATCGACGTACTGGTCAACAACGCCGGACTCGGCGGGGAGACGCCGGTCGCCGATATGACCGACGAAGAGTGGGACCGTGTCCTCGACATCACGCTCAACGGCACCTTCCGCGCCACCCGAGCCGCACTGCGCTACTTCGGATCGGTCGAGCACAACGGCGTCATCGTCAACAACGCCTCGGTCCTCGGCTGGCGCGCCCAACGCGGACAGGCGCACTACGCCGCGGCGAAGGCCGGCGTCATGGCGTTGACCCGTTGCTCGGCACTCGAAGCCGCCGACGTGGGAGTGCGGATCAATGCGATCGCGCCGTCGATCGCCAAGCACCCGTTCCTCGCGAAGGTCACCAGCGACGACCTTCTCGACGAACTGGCCTCGAAGGAGGCCTACGGCCGTGCCGCAGAGGTATGGGAGGTCGCCGCGACCGTCGCCATGCTCGCCAGCGACTACACCACCTACCTCACCGGCGAGGTCATCTCGATCTCCAGCCAGCGAGCCTGAACCCGGTTGCCCTCCAGCACCGCCCACCCAAAGGAGTACCGCCCATGACCACGCCGCAGGCCTACATCGTCGACGCCATCCGCACCCCCGTCGGCAAACGCAACGGCTCGCTCGCCAAGGTCCACCCCGCCGACCTCGGCGCGCACATCATCTCCGCACTCGTCGAGCGGACCGGCATCGACCCCAACGTCGTCGACGACGTCGTGTTCGGCTGCGTCGACGCCATCGGCCCCCAGGCCGGCAACATCGCCCGCACCGCATGGCTGGCCGCGGGTCTGCCGCTCGACATTCCCGGCACGACCGTCGACCGGCAATGTGGATCGAGCCAGCAGGCCATCCACTTCGCCGCGCAGGGCGTCATGAGCGGTACCCAGGACGTCGTCGTCGCCGGCGGCGTGCAGAACATGAGCGCGATCCCGATCTCCCAGGCCATGATCGCCGGCCAGGAGTTCGGATTCACCACGCCCACCGCAGAATCCGCCGGATGGCGGGAGCGCTTCGGCGACACCGAGATCTCGCAGTTCGTCGGCGCGGGCATGATGGCCGAGAAGTGGGACATCAGCCGCGAGGACATGGAGCACTGGGCCCTGCAGTCCCACGAGCGCGCCCGCGCGGCCATCGCCGCCGGCCGATTCGACAACGAGAACGTCCCGCTCGGCGACTGCGTCGTCGACGAGTGCCCGCGTGAGACCTCGCTGGAGAAGATGGCCGGACTGCAGCCGCTCGCCGAAGGGTCGCGCCTGACCGCGGCCGTCGCCTCCCAGATCTGCGACGGCTCGTCGGCCACCCTCGTCGTCTCCGAACGCGCGCTCAAAGCGCACAACCTCACCCCGCGCGCCCGCATCCACCACATGTCCGTCCGCGGCGACGACCCGGTGATGATGCTGTCCGCGCCCATCCCCGCCACCAAGTACGCACTCGGCAAGGCCGGCCTGTCCATCGACGACATCGACGTCGTCGAGATCAACGAGGCCTTCGCGCCGGTCGTGCTCGCCTGGCTGAAGGAGACCGGCGCCGACCCCGCGAAGGTCAACCCCAACGGCGGTGCCATCGCACTCGGACACCCGCTCGGTGCCACCGGCGCCAAGCTGTTCGCCACCCTCCTCAACGAACTCGAACGCACCGGCGGCCGCTACGGCCTCCAGACGATGTGTGAGGGCGGCGGGACCGCCAACGTCACGATCATCGAAAGGCTCAGCTGAGGAGGGGCGGTCAGCCGCGGGTGTGAGGGCGGCGGGACCGCCAACGTCACGATCATCGAGCGCCTGAGCTGACCACCCGCAAGGCCGAGACCTCCCCGAAGATCCCCCGGGCGAGGTCTCGACCTTTCGGCGTGCCGGTCGTACCATTCTGACAACGGACGTACCCACATCCTGGTGTGATCTGGCGCATACTATGGTGTGGGACAAGCGGACTCTTTTGTTCCAAACGCCGCACGTCCGACCTGCAGCACGAACTACCTGAGGGGATCTCGATGACCAAGCCTGCTGAGCACACCAGCACCGGGGCGACGACCGCGAAGCGTGGCGTCTCCTCGGAAGAGCACACACTGACCGAGCTGGTCGAGATCCAGCGGGCCGCGTTTATGCGTGACGGCATCCCCGACGCCGACACCCGCATCGACCGCATCACCCGACTGGCCGCGCTGCTGCTCGACCACTCTGACGAGATCGCTGCCGCGCTGACCGAGGACTACGGCTCACGTCCACGCGAGCTGTCGCTGGCCGCCGACGTCGCGGGCTGCATGATCGACCTCACGCACCAGCGTCGTGGCGTCAAGGAGTGGATGGGTGAGACCAAGTACGCCAAGGTCCAGGGGCTCCTGGGCTACAAGCAGAGCGTGCGCCACGACCCGCTCGGCGTCGTCGGCATCATGGGACCCTGGAATTTCCCGCTGCAGCTGACGATCGTTCCGGCCGGCTCGGCGTTCGCCGCGGGTAACCGCGTGCTGATGCGCCCGTCGTCGATCACCGCGAAGACCACGGACGTTCTCGCCAAGTACGCACCCGACTACTTCTCCATCGAAGAGCTGGCCATCGTCACCTCGAAGCACGGGTCGGGCTCGGACTTCGCGAAGCTCAAGGTCGATCACATGTTCTTCACCGGCTCGCCCGAGGTCGGCGCCTCGGTGGCCCAGGAGGCCGCCAAGAACCTGATCCCGGTCACCCTGGAGCTGGGCGGCAAGAACCCGGCCGTCGTCGACCTCGACGCCGACATCGACAAGGCCGCCAACATGCTCGCCGATGCCCGCCTGGTCAACGGCGGCCAGGTGTGCCTGTGCCCCGACTACGTCTTCGTCCCGGAGGCCAAGCTCGGCGAGTTCACCGACAAGGTGGTCGCGCGCTGGACCGAGCACTTCCCGACGATCTACGACAACGACCAGTACACCGCGACGATCAACCAGAAGAACTTCGACCGCATCGTGGGCCTCATCGACGACGCCGTCGCGCTCGGTGCCACCAAGCGCCAGGTCATCCCCGGCGGTGAGCCGCTGCCGAACGCCGAGCGTCGCAAGATCCCGCCGACGCTCCTGACCGGCGTCAAGGCCGGCATGAAGATCGAGGAGGACGAGGTCTTCGGTCCGGTACTGACCGTGTACCCGTACCGCGAGCTGTCCGAGGTCATCAGCCACATCTCGTCGCATCCGCACCCGCTGACCATGTACTGGTGCGGCGATCGCAACGACCGCTTCGAGAAGCTGGCCGACAACACCCGCAGCGGCTCGATCAACGGCAACGATTTCGCCATCCACCTGTTCAGCGGCGAGCTGCCGTTCGGTGGCGTCGGTCGCTCCGGCATGGGCGGCTACCACGGCCGGACCGGCTTCGAGACCCTCAGCCACGCCCGCGCGGTCGCGTTCTCGACGCTGCCGCTGACGGTGGCCGAGATGATGTCGCCGCCGTTCGTGGCCAAGGACACGAAGATGACCGATCAGCAGCTCAAGCTGTTCAAGTTCTTCAACACTCGCGCCATGAAAAAGGTGCGCAAGCGCCTCGGCGCCTGACACGGGTGCGCATGATCTGCGCGTAGGACGCTTGGCCGGGTTCGTCGGATAACGTACCCGGCCAAGCGCTTGCTAGGGTGATGGGCAGACTCCAGGAGGATGCGTGTCACCACGTGGTCAGACCAAGACCGATGACAAAGGCGGGACCGACGCAAAAGCCGGCGCCGATACCGTCGTCCGTTCGTCGCGCCGTGACGAGTTGCTCGCCACCGCCGGGCGGATGTTCGCCGAGAACGGCCTGCGTTCGACGACGGTGCGCGACATCGCCGATGCCGCGGGAATCCTGTCGGGCAGTCTCTACCATCATTTCGACTCCAAGGAGTCGATGGTCGACGAGATCCTGCGCCGGTTCCTCGACGACCTGTTCGCCCGGTACCGCCAGATCGCCTCGGCGGGACTCTCGGCGACCGAGACGCTCCGCGGGCTCGTCGTGGCCTCCTTCGAGTCGATCGACGCCGAACGCAATGCGGTCGCGATCTACCAGGACGAGGCCAAGCGGCTGTCGGGGCAGGAGCGGTTCGGCTACATCTCGGAGCTGAACGTCGAGTTCCGCCAACTGTGGCATGCGGTGCTGCAGCGGGGCGTCGACGACGGTGAATTCCGTCCGGATCTCGATGTCGAACTGGTGTACCGCTTCATGCGCGACACCGTGTGGGTGGCCGTGCGCTGGTACCGGCCGGGCGGCCCGATGACGGTGGAGTCGATCGCCGATCAATACCTGTCGATCGTCCTCGACGGCATCCTGCCCCGCTGAGAGCGGCGAGAGTTAGGGTACCTTTCCTTAACTCGTCGGCGGCCGCTAAGGTGCGCCTATGACAACTGGCGGAACCGAAGTGGCCGCACCTGCACCGACCCGGGTCCCGGAGGAGACGCCCGACGACCCGAAGGCTGCCCGGAACAGGGCTCGGGCGGAGGCCAAGGCCAAGTCGGCGGCTCTCGCCGACGTGCTGGCACCGGTGAAGACGCGGACCGTTCTCGCGCAATTCGTCCAGATCTTCGCCTCGGCCGCGACCGTGGTGCCGTTCATCGGCATCGTCGAGCTCGGGCGCACACTTCTGGCACCGGGCCCGACCGACACCGGCCGGGTCTGGCTGGTGGTGTGGCTCGTCGTGGGCGGTCTCGCGGCGCGCGCCCTGTTCGCCTTCCTGGCGCTGGCGATCACCCACTTCGCCGACCTCGACCTCCAGGCACAACTCCGAATCCGCATCGCCGACAAGCTCGGTCGGCTCCCGCTCGGCTGGTTCAGTCGTACCAGTTCGGGTGCGGTGCGCAAGTCGGTGCAGAACGACGTCGCCGACCTGCACTATCTGGTCGCCCACGCGCAGGTGGAGGCGACTGCCGCGGTGCTGTCGCCGATCTTCGCGCTGATCTACTGCTTCGTCCTCGACTGGCGCCTCGGTCTGCTGGCCATCGCCACCGTGCCGCTGTACGCCCTGACCTACTCCTACATGGCGCGTGACCTGACCGCCGAGATGGAGAAGATGGACAAAGGTGTCGCCCGCATCAGCGCGACCATCGTCGAGTTCATCGCCGGTGTCGCCGTGGTCAAGACGTTCGGGCAGACCGGAAAAGCCCACCGCCGCTTCATCGATGCCGCCGACGAGTTCAACGACGACTTCGCCGGGTACATGGGCCCGATGCTCCGCGTCCAGGCCATCACCACGGTCCTGATCTCCGCCCCGCTGATCCTGCTGGTCAACCTCGGCGTCGGCTACTGGTTCGTCGACCAGGGCTGGGTGTCGCCGATCGAACTCGTCGGTTCGACGCTGATCGCGATGGTGCTGCCGACGGCGCTCCTGACGGTGTCCACCGCGGTCCACACCCGCCAACAGGCGTCGGCCGCGGCGCTGCGCATCGCGGATCTGCTCGCCGAACCCGAGCTGACGGTCCCCGAGAACCCGCAGGTCCCCGCCGGACACGACGTGCGAATCGAGAACGTGCACTTCACCTATCCGCCGCGACTGGGTGTGCCCGCCGGGGTCAAGGCACTCGACGGCGTCAGCGTCGAACTCGCCGAGGGCACCGTGACCGCGCTGGTCGGACCGTCGGGAAGCGGTAAGTCGACCCTGGCGACACTGTTGCCGCGATTCGGCGATCCCGATTCCGGGTCGGTGCGCATCGGCGGGGTCGACGTCCGCGACATCGCCCCGACCGAGCTCTATCGACACGTCGGATTCGTGCTGCAGGACGTGCAGCTGCTGACGATGTCGGTGCGGGACAACATCCGTCTCGGCCGGCCCGGCGCCTCCGAGGAGCAGGTCCACGACGCCGCGCGTGCGGCCCGGATCCACGAGCGCATCCTGGAACTGCCCGACGGATACGACACCGTCGTCGGCGACGGCGCACACTTCTCCGGTGGTGAGGCGCAACGGGTCTCGATCGCCCGCGCCCTGCTCGCGGACACCCCGATCCTGGTGCTCGACGAGGCGACCGCCTTCGCCGACCCGGAATCGGAAGCCCAGATCCAGCAGGCCATCGGCGCACTGATGGTCGGCCGGACGGTCCTCGTCATCGCGCACCGGCTGGGCTCGATCACCCACGCCGACAACATCGTCGTGCTCGATCGCGGCCGGGTCGTCGAACAGGGACGTCAGGACGAGCTGGTCGCCAACGGTGGTCTGTACGCGTCGATGTGGGCGAGCTACGAGGCCGGCACCACCCGGCAGGACGAGAAGATCGCGCTCGGCGCGGTCGAGAGTGGCGAGGTGGCACGATGATCCGCGGTTTCTACACGATTCTGGGTTCCGAGCGTGCCCGCATGGTCGTCTTCCTGAGCTGGGTCGTCCTGTACGGCGTCGCCCAGGGCCTCGCGATGCTCACACTCGTCCCGATCACCGAGAACCTGCTGACCGGCGACCTCTCCGGCGCGGCGAAGTGGTTGTGGCCGTTGGCCGTCCTGGTGCTGATCTGTGCCGTGAGCGCTTACATCCAGTCGCTCAAGGGCATGACGATGGCCCTGTACGCGATGCGCATGCTGCATCACCGGCTCGGCGACCACATGGTCACGCTGCCACTCGGCTGGTTCACCCGCGAACGCATCGGCGACGTCTCGCAGATCGCCGTCAAGGGAACGATGTTCGTGGGCAGCACCGGCGCGCACTACATCACGCCGGTCGTCGTGAACACGGTCAGCTCGGTGGTCGTCGTGTTGGGAATCTGCGTCTTCGACTGGCGGATCGGCCTGCTGATGGTCGCCGGGACGCTGGTCCTCATGTACGTCGGCAAGCTGTCCAGCCGGTTCCTGGCGAAGGCCGAGCGCCGCAAGCGGGCCGAGGCCGTGAAGGTCAACAACCGTGTACTGGAGTACGCGCGATGCCAGGCCGTGTTGCGTGCCTTCGGCGCGGCCGACTCCGCACACGCACCGCTGGCCGATGCGCTCGGACAGCAGGCGCGGGTGGGCAAGTCGATGCTCTGGCGCTCCATCCTCGGCATCCTGCTCAACGGGCTCTCGGTCCAGGTCGTGTTCAGCGCGGTCCTCGCGCTCGGCGCCTGGCTCGCGGTGTCCGGTCACATCGAACCGGCCCTGCTCGTCGCGGTGTTCGGTCTCGCGGCCCGCTTCTTCGGCCCGATCGGCGAACTCGCCGAACTCGGTTCGACGCTGCGCATGTCGACCGACGAGATCAACCGCATCACCGGTGTCCTCGACACCGACCGGATGCCCGCCCCCGACCAGCCGCAACCGATCACGGAGCCGGGTTCGGTCGAACTGTCGCAGGTCGCTTTCGGTTACGAGAACGGCACCCCGGTGCTCCGAGATGTGTCGTTGCGCGCGCAGCCCGGCACGATGACCGCGCTCGTCGGCCCGTCGGGCTCGGGCAAGTCGACGATCTTCCGTCTGATCGCCCGGTTCTACGACGTCGACGGCGGTTCGGTGAAGGTCGGCGGTGTCGACGTCCGCGACCAGGAGACCGGCGCGCTGATGGGCCAGCTGTCGCAGGTCTTCCAGGACGTCTATCTGTTCGACGACACACTGTGGGAGAACATCAAACTCGGCCGCCCCGATGCCTCCGACGCCGAGATCCGCGCGGCCGCCGAGACCGCCGGTGTCACGTCCATCGTCGAGCGTCTGTCCGACGGGTGGGACACCGTCGTCGGCGAAGGCGGATCTGCGCTCTCCGGGGGTGAGCGGCAACGTGTTTCGATCGCTCGCGCGCTCCTCAAGGACGCCCCGATCGTGCTCTTCGACGAGGCGACCTCCGCTCTCGACCCGGAGAACGAATCGCACGTCGCCGAATCCATCCGTCGCCTCGCCGACCGCAGCACCGTGCTCGTCATCGCGCACAAGTTGTCGACCGTGATCGCCGCCGACCAGATCGTCGTCCTCGACGACCGGGGCGGCGTCGACGACATCGGTACGCATGACGAACTGCTCAGCCGCGGTGGCCGTTACACCGAGTTCTGGAACCAGCGCACCGCAGCCGCGGGCTGGACGCTCACGCCGTCGTCGTGACAACCACAGCTGCCTGAGGTGTGAGGAGCGTAAGCGACCCACTGCTGCCTGAGGTGCGAGGAGCGTAAGCGACCCACTGCTGCCTGAGGTGCGAGGAGCGTAAGCGACCCACTGCTGCCTGAGGTGCGAGGAGCGCTAGCGACGAGCCTCGAAGGCCTGGTGAGATGACGTCACCGGCCCTTCGAGGTTCGCTTCGCTCGCACCTCAGGGAGCAGGGGCGTGGGCAGAGGTAGCGATTCTCTCCGCTACCCCAGCGAACCGAGAGTCTTCAACCGTTCGTGCGCCTGGTGCATGATCGACTGGATCAGCTCGTCGCAGCTCGGCAGGTCATCGATCATACCGACGACCTGCCCCGACGCGAGAACACCGGCGCGGGTGTCACCCTCGACGAGCCCGGCCTTCAGCAGCATCGGGGTGTTGCCGGCCATGATGACCTGCTGCCAGGTCCGTTCACCCGACTTCTTCATCGTGCGACCGTCTTTGAGCATGGTGGTCCAGCGCATGCCGGTCATCTGTTTGAACTCGTTGGCATTTCGGGCCGCGGCGAACAGCGCCCGCACCGGACTGCCGCTTTCCAGTGCCTCGACGAGCGGGGTACGCAGCACGCGGTGGGGCATGCCGTCGACCTTCACCGACACGACGGTGTCGTTGAGGCCGCGCTGCAGGTACTCCTGCTTGACCGAGTCGGGGACCGCGCTGTCGGAGGTCAGCAGGAACCGGGTTCCCATCGCGACGCCCTGGGCGCCGTAGGCGAGCGCCGCGGCGAGTCCGCGACCGTCGAAGAAGCCACCCGCAGCGACCACCGGCATGTCGATGTTCTTCGCGGACAGCGCATCCAGGACGGACGGCAGCAGCAGGGTGGTGGCGACCGGACCGGTGTGACCGCCGCCCTCGCCACCCTGAACGATGACCGCATCGGCGCCCCAGGAGGCGACCTTCACCGCGTGTTTCGCTGCGCCGATCGACGGGATCACGACGATGCCGTGGTCCTTGAGCTTCGCGATCAGCTCGGGCTTCGGCGCGAGCGCGAACGACGCGACCTTGACGCCCTCGCGGATCAGCAGATCGATCCGTTCCGGGGCGTCGGTGGCGTCGGCGCGCATGTTCACGCCGAACGGCTTGGTGGTCAACGACTTCGTCTTGGCGATCGCGGCCTCGAGTTCGGCGAAGGTCATCGTCGCCGACGCCAGGATGCCGAGACCGCCGGCATTCGACGTCGCCGAGGTCAGCGACGGCCCGGAAACCCAGCCCATTCCCGTCTGCACGATCGGGTACTCGACCCCGACCAGCTCGGTGAACGACGTGGACAGGCCGGCCGCCCGCGCCGGACTCATCGGACTTCCTTGTTGCGAACACCCTTGGGATCGAGGACGTCTCGGATCAGGCCGAGTTCCTCGGCGGTGGGCTGCCGGGTCTCCGGAGCGTCGGCGAGACCCTCGATCTCGAAGCCGGTGTTCTCCGCGACCTCGTCGGCGGTGACCCCCGGATGCAACGACAGTGCCCGCATCGTGTGACCCGCCCCGCCGAAGTCGAAGACACCGAGGTTGGTGACGACTCGATGGATGTTCAGGTCGTCGTATGCCGGGTTGTCCGGGTCGACCTTGTCGTATCCGATGCCGGACACGATGTCGACGGTCTCCCCGAAGACGCGTGCCGTGTGACGCGGCACCCAGTAGCTCGTCGGGTGGTTGATGGTGTTGCCGGGTGCGCCGCGGACACCGAACATCTGCCGCGTCGGGTGCTGCAGCGGGCCGAACGCCGACAGGTTCTGGTTCCCGTGACGATCGATCTGGTTGGCGCCCATGACCACATGACGACGGCCCGACGCCACGACGTCGAACACCTTGCGGAACGGCATCCAGCCCTCGATGGGGCCGGTCTTGCCGATCGGCGGTGTGTCGGCGAGGATCAGCGCCTCGCCGTCGGTGATCAGCAGGTCGGGTTCGGTGGTGAGGCGTGCCAGGCGAGCGCCCAGCAGGGGGACGGGCGCCATCGGCGACGCCATGATCTCGCCGGCACCGGCGAAGATGCCGGCGCATGAGATGACGCAGTACTCGGCGCGCGTGACTTCGACAGGCTCAGCCAGCGGGGAGGAAGGCTCAGCCGGCGGGATATTCGTTGCCTGTGTCTCTGCGGTGCTCACTGTGCGTTCTCCTCCTGCTCGGCCTGCCATGCGGTCACCTCTCGCTGGTAGGTCGCCTCGTCGACCTGAAGGAATCGGCGCGAGAACGCTTCCCAGGTGTCGGGTTCCTTGGCGCTGGCGACGTAGAACTGCTGGAACTTCTCGTCCCGCCCGTACTCGCCGGCAAAGGTGAAGTGCGCGCCGTTGGGGGCGTGCACCACGCGGTCGACGTTCATCCGGTTCAGCAGGAGTCGCTGATGCGGAACGGTTTTCACCAGTACCTCGTTCGAGACGAGCTGATCGGTCTCCAGGTAGCGGCGCTCGGCGGCCGCGCAGTAGAGGTCGTCGAAGTACGGGTCCACGCCGGTGTAGGCGGCGTTGCCGTGGGCGTCGGCCAGATCCAGGTGGACGAAAGCGGCGTCGAGCTTGAGCGCCGGCATCGCGACCAGCGTCTGGGTCCGTCCGTCGGCGTCCGGATACGGGGATTCGACGGTTTTCAGTTCGCCCTCCCAGAAGTTCAGGACGTCGGAACCGAGTCCGGCGCGGATCGGGAGGAACGGCAGCCGTGCGGCCGCGGCCTCCAGGCCGCACTTGACCATGCCCTCGTCCATCTCGCGCACCTCGATCTCGCCGTTGGTGCGCGCCTTCGCGAACCACGGGTCGTAGAACGGGGCGGAGTCGAGCGACACGAAGCCGTAGTATGCGCGACGCACCTTGCCTGCGGCGCAGAGCAACCCGAGGTCGGGGCCGCCGTAGGTCACGACGGTGAGGTCCTTGACGTCCGAGCGGGCGATCGCGCGCACGAGCGCCATCGGCTTGCGGCGCGAACCCCAGCCGCCGATCCCGATGGTCATCCCGTCGCGGAGCTCCGCGACGACGTCGTCGAGAGTGCTTGTCTTGTCGGTCGGCATCTCAGGCGTGTCCTCCGTTGTGAGAAGCGTTCGAGGCGAGCGGTTTACCGGTCGAGACGAAGGCGTCGCGGTGCTCGTCGGCGACGCCGGCCAGGTTCAGCTCGAAGGTGTAGCCCTGTTCCAGGCGGTAACTGGCCTTCACGTCCACCGGATCGATGTTGTTGATGGCCTCTTTGGCCGCGCGGATCACCCGGGTGTCCTTGGCCGCGATGGCCTCGGCGACCTCGAGTGCGGCGTCGAGCAGGTCCTCGCGGGGGACGACCCGGTACACCGAACCGAAGTGCTCGAGTTGCTGGGCGGTGACGTTCTTCGCGGTGAAGTAGAGGGTGCGCATCATGTGCTGCGGCACCAGGCGCGCGAGATGTGTTGCCGCACCGAGGGCGCCGCGGTCGACCTCGGGAAGCCCGAAGACCGCGTCGTCGGAGGCGACGATGACATCGGCGTTGCCGACCAGACCGATTCCGCCGCCCACGCAGAAGCCGTTGACCGCGACGACCACCGGCACCGCGCAGTCGTAGACCGCGCCGAAGGCGGCCGCGCATCCCCGGTTGGCGCCGATCAGGGCGTCGAAGCCCTCGGTGGCCTGCATCTCCTTGATGTCGACGCCGGCGTTGAAGCCTCGTCCTTCGGCGCGTAACACCACGACGTGTGTGGCCGGATCGTTGCCGGCCGCCGTGATGGCGTCGGCGAGTTCGAACCACGCTGCCGATGGCAGCGCGTTGACCGGCGGGTAGTCGACCGTGATGGTCACGATGCCGGACTCGGTACGTCTCGTGGTGATCGGCACGCGTGCTCCTCTCGTGGCTGCGTTGGCAACCTCGTGGGCTGCGCAAGCATGAACCAAGCAAGTGCTTGGTTGTTTGGTAGGGTAGCACCCATGCAGACGCAGTCACAGGCCGAGCTGGGCCTGGTCGGGAAGGTTGTCCTGGTCACCGGTGGTGCACGCGGAGTCGGTGCGGGTATCACGCGGGTGTTGTCGACCCTCGGTGCCCGGCCGGTCATCTGCGGCCGGAGTGCGGACAGTCTCGCCGACGACCTTCGCGAGATCGACTTCGTCTCGTGCGACGTCCGCGACGCCGCGGCCGTCGAGGCGATGATCGACGACATCGTCGACCGCGCCGGACGCATCGACGGGGTGGTCAACAACGCCGGTGGGTCGCCCTTCGCGCTGGCCGCCGACGCATCGGTCCGGTTCGCGAGCAAGATCGTCGACCTCAACCTCCTGGCCCCGCTGGCGGTGGCGAAGGCGGCGAACGCGGTCATGCAGACGCAGCCGGACGGTGGGGCGATCGTCAACGTGTCGAGCGTGAGCGGACACCGGCCGTCGCCCGGGACGTCGGCGTATGGAGCCGCCAAGGCGGGCCTCGACAACCTGATGACTTCGCTCGCCGTCGAATGGGCCCCGAAGGTGAGGGTCAACTCGGTCGTCGCCGGACCCGTGGAGACCGAGCAGTCGCATCTCCACTACGGGGACGACGCCGGAGTCGCTGCCGTGGGCGCCACCATCCCGCTGGGCCGGATGGCAACCCCCGTCGACGTCGGCAACGCCGTTGCCTTCCTGCTGTCACCGCTGGCGGGATACATCAGCGGCTCGACGCTCACCGTGCACGGCGGGGGCGAGAAGCCGGCCTTCCTCGACGCCGCGACCGCCGGCAACGCCGTCTGACCCACCGCACAAGCACAGTCTTCGCAGTTCAGAAAGGAAACACCTTGAGTAGCAAGTTGAATGAGGGCCGCGTCGTCATCGTGACCGGTGCCGGACAGGGCATCGGACGAGCCCACGCGCTCGCGTTCGCCGCCGACGGGGCGAAGGTCGTGGTCAACGACTATGCGGAGGATCTCGCTGCCGGGGTCGTGGACGAGATCGTCGCGGCCGGCGGCGAAGCCGTCGTCTCGGTGGGCGACGTGGCCGACTGGAAGAGTGGCGAGGCCATGGTCGCCACCGCCCTCGACGCCTTCGACCGGCTCGACGTGCTCGTCAACAACGCGGGATTCGTCCGCGACCGCATGCTGGTGTCGCTGTCGGAGGACGAGTGGGATGCCGTCATTCGCGTGCACCTCAAGGGTCACTTCGTCGGCTTGCGTCATGCCGCGGCCCACTGGCGGGCCGAGGCCAAGGCGGGTCGTACGCCGCAGGCGCGGATCATCAACACGAGTTCCGGTGCCGGACTGTACGGTTCGATCGGCCAGGGCAACTATGTCGCGGCCAAGGCGGGTATCGCGGCGCTCACCGTCCAGGCGGCCGCCGAACTGGGCGGCTACGGCGTCACGGTCAACGCGATCGCGCCCGCGGCCCGGACCCAGATGACGATGGGTGCCGGTGACGAGATGGCCGCGCAGATGGCCGCCCCCGCGGACGGATCGTTCGACGCGATGGATCCGGCGAACATCTCACCGCTCGTGGTGTGGCTCGGCTCGCCCGAGTCGGCGTCGGTGAGCGGTCGGGTCTTCGAGGTCGAGGGCGGCAAGATCTCGGTGACCGACGGCTGGCAGCGAAGCGTCGAGCGGGACAAGGGGTCTCGCTGGGAGGTTGCCGAACTCGGTCCGGTGGTGGAGGAGATCCTGGCGAAGGCGCCGGTCCCCATGCCGGTCTACGGCGCGCGGTGACCTCGGCGGACAGAGACCAGCAGCGGGTCGCGGCGGCCCGCGCATATGTCGACGCCCTGGTCAGCCACGACCCGTCGGCGGTGTCGCTGCATCCCGACTGCACCCGCGTGGAATTCGGTCTGCGGACCGGCCGCAACGGCCCCCACATCGCACGAAGCCTCGCGCGGGGTCCGCAGTTCCGGTTGATCCACCGCGTCTCGGACTTCACCGCGACGGTCGACGGTCACAGCGTCACCACGCGGTATGTGGTGCATGTCCGACCCCGGACCCTGCGACTCGGTGCTCCGGTGTCGGAGACCTTCGTCGTCGACGAGGAGAACCGGATTCGCGCGATTGTCGCGCGGTTCGGGCTGCCGCGTCCTTACTTGGCCCCGCACGCCCAGCAGTGATCGACGCGTCTACTACTTTCGGGACGGGTCGTCGAGTGCGATGCGTTGCCTGTTGGGTAGTGGGTGCGAGGACCTGTGGATGCCGACGAGACGGCTCGCCGATATGTTCCTAGCATCGGTTGAGCAGGTACTTCGCCGGGCGACTGCGCGCAGATTGTGGCAGGCGCAGTACTGTGTTCTGCGTAGCCATCTCGGGGGAGAAACATGTCGGATCTGGTCGTAAAGCCTGAATCGTTGATTTCGGCCGCTCAGGCGATCGAGCAGAGTGCATCTCGGATCGGCGAGCTGACGCTCGGTCCAGGCGGGGAAGACGGCTACGCCACAGAGTCCTTCAGTTCTCTCGTGAATGCGTTCCGCGGTGCGACGCACGATATGTCGCGTATCGCGTCGAAAACGGACAAGCAGATCGCGACCGCGTTGTCGAACACCTCAGACGCCGTCTCCTCATTCGCCGCGTTGGTGATGAACTGCCGGAACATCACCGTTGAGGCTGACGATGACAGTGCCAAGCGGATCGAGGACTCCATCGGATATCCGACACGCGTCGGGGCGCTCACCGATCATCTTGTCCCGGCTCCCATCCTTGAGGACGTCACAGCGAAGGCATCTCGCTGAGATGACGCCTAGCTACGACGAGATCGCGTCGTGGAAGCCGGAGGCACTGACCCCGATCGCGAATGGGTTGTTTGCACTCAAGGCGAACCTCGACCTTGAAGCCCCGAAAGCCGGGAACCCGGTCCGGAATCTGATGCGCGGCGAGTGGACCGGAGACGCACGTGGACCTGCCGACGACCGTGCCGTGTCCATCACGTGCTGGCTTCAGAGCATGGCCGATGAGTACGGCGATCTGGCGCAGACCTTGAATACCGGCGCAGGCGACATCGCCAGCGCCAGGACCGGACTGAGAAACGCTACCGATGCCGCCGCGGACCTCGGGTATGTCCTCGACACGGCGAGCCGTGACTACATGCTGAATTTTGTTCCGGAGAAGGCGCCCGACGGCGCGGAGTTCGACGCCACCACGGCTGCCGAGATCCAGGGACGATTGAAGGGCTTGGGAGATGCCGCAGACCAGGCTGTCACCTCTGCCGGTAGCGCGATCAGCGCTGCGGTCGGCGAGCTCTACGCCATGGCCCCGGAATCTCTCGTTGTCAACAGCGGTTTGGTTGCCAATCAGATCGAGGCTTTCCGCAAAGTCTATGGACGGGAGCCCGACACCCTCAATGACTGGCGAATGGCAGCAGCGTTGGACCTCCACAGTTATAACCCCAAGAACCAAGGGGTCCCGCCGGTCATCAGCGTCATCAAGATTGACCCCGTACCCGGACAGGGTGTTGTCGCCACTGGTCTGTTCATCCCCAACGGCAAGGTACTCGGGGGAGCATCGCGGCACTATGGAGACGGCCGCGAATTTGACCCGAACTTCGCCCCCGAGAACACCCGGGTCTCGTACTTCATCGACTACGAGAACGGCATAGTGATTGCGCGGCAGAATCCGTCGGCCGATACGGTGGGGCAAGTCAGGACCGGCACGCCCAAGATGTCTGCTGCTCAGCTGCCAGACGGCACTGTGTTGATCAACTACGACGCCGCGGATCCACTTGCTCCTGGGCCGGCTGGTGACGCGGGGTGGAGGGTGCGCGGACAGACGATCGTGACCCCTGGCGTTGACGGTGCCCGGGTCTCGGGGGTTGCGACCGACTTCCCGTCGATGGAGACCTACCAGTACCTACCTGACGGCAAGACCAGGATCTTGCATCAAGACGACTCCGGCGACCACATCGGGTTAGGGCCGCTCGTGCATCTCCCGTTCCGCCATGAGTACGGGGACTATCAATGGGACTTGCAAGGATTTCCGAGAGAGAACAACCCCGAGCAAGTGTATGGTCCTCATCCGCCCGGCATCGAGGGGATAACGGACTTCGGATCGGCAGACAGTCCGCCTACCGTCAAAGGAGCCGCATGAGCACGCCCGATATCGACTCACGCAACGCAGCACGATGACCAGCGAGCAGGCTGCGACAGTCGAGCCCGGCGACAGTACCAGTCAACGGAGTTACGCGACGAGGACGTGCGTGGCTCTCCTGCTCATGATTTTGTGTTTCTTTGCCTCGTATTTTGCTGAGCGCTTGCCCATTTACCAGGGCGCCAAGGCGATTCCGGTCGCAATCATCGTGGGAGCATGCGTTCTGGCGATATTCAGAAACACGCGCGGCTGGGCGTCCGTGGTTGCTACAGCCGCGGTTTCCGCGGGGCTCGCCCGACTGATTTTCGAAAGCGCGACGTGAACCCGATTACGAGCGAAGTCCAGGACAATCGGTTCTTCGGGCCAATGACACCGTTCGCTGCAATCGGCACATTGGCGCTGGCCCCGTTGACCTGGATCGTGGTGTTGGCGGCCAGCTTCGTGCTGTACCTTCTGGTGGCCGTTGTCGGTGGGTTCTTGATGTTCAACGGTGGTAAGCGTCGTCAGATAGGCGCCGGCATCGTTTTCGGGTCGATGGCGTATGTGCTCGTGTTGGTCGTACTTGCCGTCAGGCTCGCGCTCGGCGCGTGAGCGTTCATGTGCAGCGCCACAGGCCTTCGCGCTCGACCCGCAGCGTAATCCACCGAGAATGATGGACCCACCAACAGCCTGGCAGTGGGTCCAGCGAGAAATGCTGGATTATGCGCCGGGCGCCCGCACGACCATCGGCACTCCGGGGAAATACGCGGCCATCTCCGAGCGCGACTTGCGCAGGGCAGCGGTGCCGTAGCCGGACTTGCGGTACTGCGGGTGGATCCAGATCCGCAGGTCCACCTCGCCGTCCTTCAGTTCGCCGAAGACGAAGCCCACCTTGGATTCTCCCTCGACGGCGACGAGCCACACGGCCTCTTCGGCGTCGACGCGGTCGGCGGCGGCGCTGATCTCGGCGGCGACGTCACCGGCCGGTGCCCCGGAACCGTCGCCGGCGGTGCCGAGTTCGTCGGTGCGGGCCGCGAACAGTTCGGCATCGGCCTCGGCGTCGAACGGGCGCAGGTCGAGGGTGTCCCCGCTGCTGGCCGGACGCTCGGCGAGTGTGAAGGTGAGGGCGTTGTTGAGGTCGTCGAGCTCGGCTTGGTTCTTGCGGCGCTCGTCCTTGGTCAGCTGGTCGAGTTTCATGTCCAGGATCGCCTTGGCGCCCAGCTGCGACTTGCCGAGCAGCTCGACGATCGCCGTGACGGCTTCATCGTGATTCTCCGCGTCGACGATGGCGTCGAGAACCTCGTGGCGGCGTTCCAGCGCGGTCAGCAAGGCGTCGGCGATGTCGCGGCGAGTGGTGGCCAGGTCGAGATCAGTCATACTTCGATCGTAGGGCAACCCGCTCGATCCGTGGCGGGAGTCGCGGATGGGTGAGCGTTCCCCGGAGACCGCAACCTGGAACGTGTTCTATAGGCGATAACCGCGATTTTGGTGGACCTTCTTTCCTGAAGCTGTAACACGTCCTAGTCTTGTGGCATGACGAACGAGGGTACGACGACCGCACCGACCGACTTCGATCACCTTCGCGGGGGCACGCACATGGGCGACCTGATGGTCGCCGCGCTGCGGCGCCATGCCGATCGCACGGTGTTGTCCCTGGGGGACACCGAGATGACCGGCGGCGAGATGGCCGCCGCGATCAGCCGCTACATCCAGGCGTTCGAGGGGCTGGGCGCGGGCACGGGCACCGCGGTCGGCCTGCTGGCACTGAACCGGCCCGAGGTGCTCTTCGTCATCGGGGCCGGCCAGACGCAGGGGTGGCGACGGACCGCGCTGCACCCGCTCGGCTCGCTCGACGACCACGCCTACGTCCTGTCCGACGCCGGTGTCTCGACCCTCATCATCGACCCCGTGCCGATGTTCGTCGAGCGTGCGGCGGCGCTGCTGGAACGTATCCCCGGACTGAAGCAGGTGCTGACCCTCGGCCCGGTGCCCGAGCAGTTGTCGGCCCAGGCTCGTGACGTCATCGCCGAGGCGGACAATTTCGAACCGAAACCGCTTGTGGCCGAACATCTGTCGCCCGAACACGTCGTCTCGATCACCTACACCGGCGGCACCACCGGAAAACCCAAGGGCGTCATCGGAACCGCGCGCGCGATGGCGACGATGACGCAGATCCAGCTCGCCGAATGGGAGTGGCCGGAGCATCCCCGGTTCCTGCTCTGTACGCCGCTGTCGCATGCGGGTGCGGCATTCTTCATCCCCACCCTCATGAAGGGCGGGTCGATGGTGGTGCTGTCGAAGTTCGATCCGGCCGAGGTCCTCAAGACCATCGAGGAGCAGAAGATCACCGCGACGATGCTCGTGCCGTCCATGCTGTACGCGCTGATGGACCATCCGGATTCGCGGACGCGTGACCTGTCGTCGCTGGAAACGGTGTATTACGGTGCGTCGCCGATCAATCCGGTCCGGCTCGCGGAGGCGATCGAACGGTTCGGCCCGATCTTCGCCCAGTACTACGGCCAGTCCGAGGCGCCGATGGTGATCAGCTACCTCGCCAAGGGGGATCATCCGGGGCCGGGGGAGGACCAGCGTCGCCTGAGCAGTTGCGGCCGGCCGTCGGCCTTCCTGCGCACCGCACTCCTCGGCCCCGACGACAAGCCCGTCCCGCAGGGTGAGCCGGGCGAGATCTGCGTTGCCGGACCACTTCTCGCCGGCGGATACCTCGGACTCCCGGAGCAGACCGCCGAGACCTTCCGCGACGGATGGCTGCGTACCGGCGATGTCGCACGTGAAGACGAGGACGGATTCTGGTTCATCGTCGACCGCACCAAGGACATGATCGTCACCGGTGGCTTCAACGTGTTCCCGCGCGAGGTCGAGGACGTGGTGGCAGAGCATCCTGCGGTGGGCCAGGTCGGCGTGATCGGTGTGCCCGACGAGAAGTGGGGCGAGGCGGTCACCGCGATCGTCGTGCTTCGTCCCGACGCGGACGCCGACGACGCAGCCAAGGAGCGCATCACCGCCGAGATCCAGCAGGCCGTCAAGGATCGCAAGGGTGCCGTGCAGTCACCGAAGCGGGTGATCTTCGCCGATGCACTGCCGTTGACCGCGCTGGGCAAGCCGGACAAGAAGGCACTGCGGGCGCAGTACTGGGCCGACGCGGAGCGCGGGGTCGGCTAGGCGTCCCGCGCCTGGAAACCGCCCCTGGAAACCTCCCCTGGAAACCGCGCTGAGCAGGCGGAACGCCGACATACTGTCGTCGAGCCGCCTGTGGAGGGCGGATTTCGGGGGCGCATTTCAGGGGCGGGCGAGGACCGCTCGCGCCCGGTCGGCCAAGGACTCCCGGACCCACTGCGGTTCGAGGACCGCGATGTCGAGGTCGAACATCGCCGCCCACAACGCGCCGGCGGCATGCCGGCGGTCGGCGAACCGGAGTTCGACCCGTCGACGATCTGCGGCGTCACCCCTCGTCTCCGAGGAGAGCACGATCGCGCGGACCCGATCGACATCGTCGGGGGTGCACTCGACCACGACGTCGACCGCATCGAACGAGGAACGAAACGCGGTACGACGCCGCTCCCAGATCTCTTCCAGATCCACGTCTGCGTCGCGCACCGCCGGTTCGTCCAGGACCTCCACCTCGCTCATCCGCGACAATCGGTACATCCGTTCCTAGGTCCCGTCACCCGCACCGTGTGCGACGAGGTACCAGGTGTCGCCCGCGATGATCAGCCCGATCGGATCGAGAATCCGCTCCCGTGCCTCGCCCACCCCACGCGGGCGGTACCGGGTGCGGATTCGCCTGCCCGCGAAGACCGCGAACTGCACCGGATCGAGAGCGTCGAGTTCCTTCGGCGTCCGCACGAATCCCTCGGGGCGGACCAGAACCCGCTGGGCGGCCCGTACCGCGGTACCTCTGTACGCCTCGGGCAGTGCCGCGGTGACCTTGCGCATCGCGCTGGCGAAGGCGGGCGAGTCGAGCCGTCCCGTTCCGGCGAGCAGCGAGGTCGCCTCTTCGACCGTCAGGCCGGTGAGGTCGGTGCGATAGCCGGGGACGAGCGAGAACCCGCCGTGCCGGCCGCGCTCCGCGTAGACGGGCACCCCGGACAGCGACAGCGCCTCGATGTCGCGCAGCACGGTCCGCTCCGACACCCCGAGTTCGACGGCGATCGTCGACGCGGTCACCCGATCGTGCTTCTTGAGCAGCATCAGGACCGCGATGAGGCGTTCGGCGCGCATGCCGACGATCATCTCGCACAAACATGACAGAAGATGTCAGGTTTCGCGGTTTGACTGGACTCGTCAGCCACCGACGAAAGGAAAGACCATGAACGCACAGACCACACCGCCGGATCCCCGCCCGGTCTTCGCGGCCGCCACCACCTGGGTCACCGAGCTGCTCTCCGCGGTGACAGCCGACCAGTTCGCCGCCCCGACGCCGTGCGACGACTTCGACGTCCGCACTCTCGGGGCCCATCTGCTTGCGACGGCGCAGCGCGCGGCCGCCCTGCCCGCGGGAGTCGACGTGCGGTCGATGCCGTTCATCGCCGACCGTTTCGACGCGCAGGAGTATGCGGCGGTCGTGGCTCGTGCCCTCGAACTCTGGTCCGACGACGCAACGCTCACCGCGCCGGTGCAGGTCCCGTGGGGTGAGGTTCCCGGCGCCGGTGCGTTGTGGGGTTATGTCAACGAAAGTCTGGTGCACGGTTGGGATCTCGCGGTGGCGACCGGGCAGCCGTCCGAAGCCGTCCCGAAAGCCGCCGCCGCGACGCTCGCGATCGCGCGTCAGTTCATCCCCGCCGAGATCCGCGAGGACCCGAACGTTCCCTTCGGCGTCGTTGTCGAGCCGCGGGCCGGCGCCGGGCCGACCGAGACGCTGGCCAACTGGTCCGGACGGCGTTCCGCGGCATGGATTCCGGCCGCGACTCGGTGAACCGGTCCGGCCACCTCAGTTCCGGTAGGAGACGTCGAACTGTTTGACCCCGTTCAGCCAGCCCGATCGCACACGACGCAGTTCGCCGAGCCGGGCGATGTCGGGCAGGGTGTCGGCGATCGCGTTGAAGATCAGGTTGAGTTCGAGTCGGGCGAGGTTGGCGCCGATGCAGAAGTGGGCGCCGTTGCCGCCGAAGGACAGGTGCGGGTTGGGATCTCGCGTGATGTCGAAGGTGAACGGGTCGTCGAAGACCTCTTCATCGAAGTTCGCGGAGCTGTAGAACAACCCGACACGCTGGCCGGCGGCGACGTCGACGTCGCCGATTCGGGTGTCGGTCAGGGCGGTTCGCTGGAATCCATGGACCGGGGTGGACCATCGCAGGATCTCCTCGATGGCCGTCGCCGGACGTTCCCGCCGGTAGAGCTCCCACATCTCCGGATGGTCCAGGAAGGCGTTCATCCCGTGCGACGTCGCGTTGCGGGTTGTCTCGTTGCCGGCGGTGATGAGCAGGACGACGAAGAAACCGAACTCGATCTCGGTCATTCTCTCGCCGTCGATGTCGGCCTCGATGAGGGCGGTGATGAGGTCGTCGGTCGGGTTCTTGCGGCGTTCCTCCGCCATCGCATATGCGTAGGCGAGTACCTCGGCGTTCGCGGTCGCCGGGTCGATGGTCTCGTCGGGGTCGTCGTTGTTGATCATCGCGTCGACGAGCACGTGGAGCCGCTCGCGATCGGCCTGCGGGACGCCGATGAGGTCGAGGATCGACTGCAGGGGTAGATGCACCGCGATGTCGTCGACGAAATTGCCGCTGCCCTTGGCGGCCGCGGCCTCGACGATCTCGTGAGCCGAGGCCGCCAGTTGGTCCTTGAGCAGTGCTACCGCCCGCGGAGTGAACATGCGCGACACGATCTTTCGCAGTCGAGTGTGCTCCGGCGGGTCGTGGTTGATGAGCAACGCCTTCGTGAGTTCGATCTGGTCGGGCGTCACGTAGTCGGGCAGGCGCAGGATCGCGCCCTTGGCGTTGGTGGACCACAGCTGGTTGTTCTTCGAGATCTCGCGGATGTGCGCGTGCTTGGAGATCACCCAGAAACCGCCGTCGGTGAACCCCGATGTACCTACCGGCTGCGCATTCCACCAGACGGGGGCGGTGCGGCGGAGCTCGGCGAACTCCTTGACCGGCATGCCGTGCTGCTGGAGTAGATCGGGGTCGGTGAAGTCGAAACCGTCGCGGAACGGATTGACCTTCGTCGGTGTCGTCATCTCGAACCTCCGGGTGGACGAGCACGCATGTACGTGATGTGTGCTACATCACCACACCATACATCATTGGGTCATGCGTATGGTCAGCTCGAGACGCGGGCGAACGGACTGGTGACGGTAGGCTCATGACCTGATGCGCACACATGGTTGGAGCGGTCGGGTACCCGTCAACGACGCCGAGGCGGTCGCGCGCATCCTGGCGGCGACCCGCACGACCATCGACCGGCGTGGCACGGCCACCAGCATCGCCGACGTCGCACGTGAACTCGGGGTCACCCGGCAGACGGTGTACCGCTATTTCTCCGGCACCGAGGAATTGTTGTCGGCGACCGCCCTCGACGCCGTCGAAGGACTGCTCGAACGGGTGATGACACGACTGGCCGGTATCGCCGAACCCGACGCGGCCCTCGTCGAGGGCATCGCCGCCGTACTCGAGGAGCTCGCCGAAGACGACTACGTCGGCCTACTCCTGCGGGCCGACAAGCTGAGCGTGCCGGTGGTCGGCGGATTCACCTCCGCCGACGCCCGACGATTCGCCCGCACGATGGTCGACCGACTCGAGGTCGGCTGGGCCGAGAACGGCTACGACGCCCACGCCCTCGACCTCATCGCCGAGATCGTCCTGCGCACACTGCAATCCATGGTCCTCGACACCGAGTCGCACCGGACCGGTGCCGAACTCCGGGCTTTTCTCGACGCCTGGACCGGTGCCGCGGTTCGGGAGCTCGCGCGACAGGGCCCGGTCGTTCCCTGAGGTGCGAGCCGGCGCTTGTACTTGCTCCCTAAGGTGCGAGCGCAGCGAGCCACGAAGGGCTGGCGACGTCGACTCACCAGGCCTTCGTGGCTCGTCGCTTGCGCTCCTCACACCTCAGGCAGCACTGCTGGTGTGTCGCGTTCTCTCCGATCAGGCACCAGAGGTGTCGCGCTCCTCAGGCGGCAGCGGCCGGCTTGCAGATCACCACCGGGATCTCCCGGTCGGTCCAGGCGGCGTAGGTGTCGTAATCCGCGTAGACCTTGATCAGATCCGGCCACAATCCGGCGCGCTCGGCGTCGGTGGCGGTATGTGCGACGAGGTCGTACTTCTCCTTGCCGAGCTGGATCGTGACCTGAGGGTTGTCGCGCAGATTGAGGTACCACGCAGGGTGTTTCGCCGAGCCGCCCTGCGAAGCGACTACGACGAACGCGTCCCCGCGACGCAGGTAGATCAGCGGCGCGGTACGCGGCTGACCGGATTTGCGGCCGATGGTGGTGAGCAGGCACACCGGCGCTGGCTTCTTGAGCCCCGCACCGATGCGCCAGGTCTCGCCGAATCGTCCGCCCGTCAGCTTGTACACCGCGGTGTGTGCCCGTGAGCCGAGCTTGATGATGGTGCTGACGATCGGCGAATCGAGCTGGTCCGGTTTCTTGTCCGGGTCGAAGACGGCCACGCGGTCAGATGCGCTCGAGGATGGTGCCGGTGGCCATCGCGCCGCCGGCGCACATGGTGACCAGGGCGGTCTGTCCGTCGCGTCGCTCGAGTTCGTGCAGGGCCGTGGTGATCAGGCGAGAACCGGTGCTGCCCACGGGGTGGCCGAGAGCGATGGCGCCGCCGTTGACGTTGACGCGATCCATGTCGGCGTTGTGGACCTGGGCCCAGCTGAGCACCACCGATGCGAAGGCCTCGTTGATCTCGACGATGTCGATGTCGGACAACGACATTCCCGACTTCGCCAGGACACGTTCAGTCGCCTGGACCGGGCCGTCGAGGTGGAAGTGCGGTTCCGAGCCGACGAGCGCCTGAGCCTTGATGCGGGCGCGCGGCGTCAGGCCGAGGGCACGGGCCTTCGCCTCGTCCATGATCAGCACGGCCGCGGCGCCGTCGGAGATCTGCGACGACGTGCCCGCCGTGTGGATGCCGCCGTCGATGACCGGCTTGAGTGCGGCGAGGGATTCGAGAGTGGTCTCCCGCAGGCCCTGGTCGCGGCTGACATCGATGATGTTGCCCGTCAGCTCGCCGTCCTTGGTCCGCTCGGGCGCCTTGAACGTGAGCACCTCACGGTCGAAGCGTCCTTCGTCCCAGGCCTGGCGGGCGAGGCGCTGGCTTCGTTCGCCGAGTGCGTCGACGTCGGCACGGGTGATGCCGCGTCGCTTGGCGATCCGCTCGGCTGCCTCGAACTGATTCGGCAGGTCCACATTCCATGAGTCCGCGTGGTAAGGGCCGGCATTGGTGCCGACATTCGCGCCGAGCGGCACGGCGGTCATGGTCTCCACGCCGCAGGCGATGCCGACCTCGATGGCGTCCGACGCGATGAGCCCGGCGATGAGGTGATTGGCCTGCTGGGCGGATCCGCACTGGGCGTCGATCGTGGTGGCGCCGGTGTGCTCGGGGAGTCCGGCCGACAGCCAGGCCTTGCGGGTGACGTTGCCCGCCTGCGAGCCTGCCTGCGTGACGCAGCCGCCGATGGCCTGCTCGACGAGGGCCGGGTCGATTCCGGCCTTCTCGATGAGACTGCGCTGCATGATGCCCAGCAACTCCTCTGCGTGGAGGCCCGACAACCACCCGGCGCGCTTGCCGATCGGCGTGCGTGCTGCTTCCACGATGACCGGAACGCCCATCTTCACTCCTTCGTTCACCCGGCGGACCTCGTCCGTCGTCTGCGGGTCGACGGCACTTCGACGGAGGTGTCGAGGCCGTGCAATCAAGCTAGAACATGTTCTATGTTTGCGTCCATGGGCAGCGTCGGAAGGCCGGTCTGGGCGGTGTCGTAGCACGTTCCGCCGGACTTCCGATGCGTACCGGGATACATGGGATCTTATGTCCCCGACGGCCGAACTCCGCAGGTGGGGCGGGTGCGCGATCCGAAAACTAGAACAAGTTCTCATCCGGGGGTGTCGCGTGTGTCACAATGTGGTCTAATGAGATTGAAACAGGTTCTAAATCTCCAGCGAGGTGGTGTGACGTGACCCAGGCCCAGAGTGCCCCGATCGGCAGTGAGCCGACCACGGCGGATTCTGCGCGCACGAGCCCTTCCGACGTAGTCGTGAAGTGTGCGTTCATGGAGCAGGAGGGTTGGGACTTCACCAACCCCGACCTGCTCGAGCAGGGAATCCCGGTGGAGGAGTTCGCGCAGCTCCGTAAGACCGCGCCGGTCTGGTGGAACGCCCAGGCGCCCGGCAAGGGTGGAGGTTTCCACGACGGCGGTTACTGGGTGATCTCGAAGCACGCCCACATCCGCGAGATCTCCAAGAACAACGATGACTGGGAGACCAACGCCAACGGCGTCATCATGCGTTTCGACGACGAGATGACCGCCGAGCAGATCGAGATCACCAAGGCCCTGCTGATCAACCACGATCCGCCGGAGCACACCCGTCTGCGCAAGTTGGTCTCCAAGCTGTTCACTCCCCGTGCGGTGCACTTCCTCGAGGAGAAGCTCGACGACGCCGCCCGCGAGATCGTCACGCGCGCTCTGGAGAAGGGCAGTGGCGACTTCGTCAAGGACGTCGCCGTGGACCTGCCGCTGCTCGCCATCGCCGATCTCCTGGGTGTTCCGGAGCAGGATCGCGAGAAGCTGTTCGACTGGTCGAACTCGATGATGAACGCCGACGACCCGGATTACACCACCGATCCCCAGCAGGCCAACGCCGAAATCCTCGGCTACGGCTACACGATGGCGGAGGAGAAGCGCCGCAACCCGGGCGAGGACATCGTCACCAAGCTCGTGAACGCCGACATCGACGGGCAGTCGCTCGACGAGACGGAGTTCGGCTTCTTCTTCATCCTGTTGACCGTGGCCGGCAACGAGACCACGCGTAACGCCATCAGCCACGGCATGAACGCCTTCCTGGACAACCCCGACCAGTGGGAACTGTTCAAGAAGGAGCGCCCCGCGACGGCCGTCGACGAGATCGTCCGCTGGGCGACCCCGGTCAACTGCTTCCAGCGGACCGCGAAGCGCGACACGCAGATCGGTGGCATCGACATCAAGAAGGGCGAGCGCGTCGGCATGTTCTACGGCTCGGCCAACTACGACGAGGACGTGTTCGACGATCCGTTCTCGTTCAACATCCTTCGCGACCCGAACCCGCACGTCGGCTTCGGTGGCAACGGTGCGCACTTCTGCGTCGGCGCCAACCTGGCGCGCATGGAGATCAACCTGATGTTCAACGCGCTCGCCGATCTCGTCCCGGACATCACCAAGGTCGCCGCGCCGCGTCGTCTGCGTCACGGCTGGATCAACGGCGTCAAGGAACTCCGCGTCGACTACGGGACGAAGTGACCGCGACAGACCCGAAGCCGGCCTACCTGGACATCGACCGCGAGAACCATCCCGCGGTCGTGGCGGGTCGTCGTTCACGAGAGTTCGTGGAGTCCCGCGACAAGCAGGCGTGGATCGACAACTTCGCGCCGGACGCGATCGTCCAGGATCCGGTGGGTCCCTCGATGTTCGATCCGGAGGGTGTCGGATTCCGGGGGTACGAGCGCATCTCGGAGTTCTGGGACAAGTCGATCGCGACCACCGAGAGCATCGAGTTCCGCTTCGACGAGGAGATCATCTGCGGGAACGAGGTCGCCTACATCGGCAGCATCGTCACGCACATCGCAGGTCATGTCTCCGAGGCGCGTGGTGTGTTCACCTACCATGCCGACTCCGAGGGCCGCCTCTCCGCACTGCGGGCCTACTGGGAGGTCGAGAAGACGATCAACTCGGTGCGCAAGGCCTGAACGAGCACACGAACCGCCGCGGGCGGGACCGGTGATGACCTCACCCGTCCCGCCCGCGGTCTTCTTGTCGGATCGGTCGTTACAGTGGTTGCCTCGTGGCCGAAGATGGGTCGAGAGAACCATCGACACGAAGGGTGGAAGGACTCGGAGTCCGGCGCGATCGATCAATTCGACGCGGTGTACCGCGAGCACGTTGCGGGGGTGTGGCGCTACGTGCGTACCCGTGTGCCCGGAACCGCCGATGCCGACGACGTCACCGCTGAGGTGTTCGCCAAGGCGATCCGCTCCTGGGACCGTTTCGACGGCCGGCGCGGCTCGGTGGGCAGGTGGCTGATCGGGATCGCCCGGCATGTCGTCGCGGACTGGTGGGCGCGTACCGCGCGAGAGGTGCCCGTGGCCGAGGTGAGTGCCGATGCCGACCGGTCCGAGGGCATGATCCGGAGACGGCGATGCTCCGCGCGGCGGACGTCGACGATGTCCGGAGTCGCCTGTGGGTTCTCACCGCGCGGGAACGCGAAGCGGTCACGCTGCGGTTCACCACCGAGCTGACCTCGGAGGAGATCGGTGCTGCGATGGGTCTCTCGGCGACCGCGGCTCGCATGCTGGTCTACCGCGGCGTGGCCAAACTGAGGGAGGTGATGCCGCGGTGACGTCGAACGATCCATCCGATTCCGAGCCGCCGTTCGATCCCGAGGAGGTCGCGGCGGCCGAGCGCCTCGACGACGACATCGCCGCCGTTCTCGCCGGCTCCGCCCGACCGGGTGCGGTGGAGCCGGATCTCGTGTTGCTGGCCAATGCCTTCCGGCGTGCGCCGACCACGTCGACCTACGCGGCCGTGGAACGGCAGGTCGCCGCGGCGCGGGCGAGTTCCGCCGGCCGGTGGCGGTGGTCGCTCGCACAGGGGGCCGCGGCTGTGCTCGGGCTTCTCCTTGTCCTGCATGGTGTTGGCAACATGGTTGCCGGAGAATGGCTCTCGACCTCGCTCGGTGAGCCGTACAACCAGCACGCGATGGTCGACGGTGGCCTCGCGTTCATGGCGGTCGGTGCGGCGATCGTGGTGGCGTCGACGCGTCGCCGATGGCTGCCGGTCGCATTTCTCGTGGGGGTGCCGCTGGGTCTGGTGCTGGGCGGCCGCGGGGTGCATGAGATCGGGGTCTTCGCCTGGGGGCCGTGGCGCACGGTGCGGTGGCGCTGGCGGCGATTGTACTGCTGGTCACATACTTGGCTGCACGGCGTTACAGCCGGCGACGCGGACGGGAAGGGTAGATATGAGAGCACTACACCGGATCCGAAACTACCTCAGCGCCATGAGCGGAGCCCGGCGCAACCGCACCGAACTCGTCGGGAAGATAGCGCGGCGACCACTCATCGCCGGGGCGACGATGGGGATGGAGAGCGCGATGCTGCTGTCCAACAGTGTCGACCCGAAACTCAAAGAGCTCGCCGAACTCAAGGCCGCGGGGATGGTCAGCTGCGAATTCTGTCTCGACATCGGCTCGGCGCTGGCATCGGGTGCCGGGATCACCGAGCAGCAACTCCGTGATCTGCCCGACTACCAGGACTCCGATGCCTACAGCGAGGTCGACAAGCTCGTGATCGCCTTCGCCGAGGCGATGACCCGCACCCCCGCGGTCGCCGACGATCTCGCCGAGGTGCGTCGACGCCTGGCCGGTCACTTCTCGCCGACGCAGATCGTCGAACTCGCGATGACCGTCGCCTGGGAGAATCAGCGGGCTCGCCTCAACCAGTCCCTGGGGGTCCGTCCGACCGGAATGGCGGACGGGATGGCCTGCGCTGTGCCCGAGCGGATTTCGTAGCATCCATGCGCTGATGGTGCGCATGAATGCTACGAAACGCCGGTCAGTGGAGGGGCTTGTCGGCTCCGACGAGCCACATCGAGAAGTACTGTGAGCCACCGCCGTAGGCGTGGCCCAGGGCCTTGCGGGCACCGTCGACCTGGTGGTCGCCGGCCTTGCCCATGACCTGGATCGCGGCCTCCGCGAAGCGGATCATGCCCGACGCGCCGATCGGGTTCGACGACAGCACGCCACCGGAGGCGTTGAGCGGGATGCGCCCACCGATCTCGGTGTCGCCGGATTCGGTCAGCTTCCAGCCCTCGCCCTCGGCGGCGAAGCCGAGGTTCTCCAGCCACATCGGTTCGAACCACGAGAACGGCACGTAGATCTCGGCGACGTCGACCTCGTCGAGCGGATTGCTGACGCCCGCCGACTTCCACAGGGCGGCAGCGGCATCCCGGCCGGCCTGCGGACTGACCACGTTGCGGTGTGCGAACGACAGCGGCTCGGTCCGCATGGCGGTGGCGTGAATCCACGCGACCGGGTTGCCACCGGCGACCGCGTCGTCGGCGACCTGCTCGTCACCGATCACGACCGCACACGCGCCGTCCGACGACGGGCATGTCTCGTCGTAGCGGATGGGATCCCAGAGCATCTGTGAGCTCATGACCTTCTCCACGCTCTGATCCGGCTGATGCAGGTGCGCCAGCGGATTGAGTGCGCCGTTGCGACGATCCTTCGCCGCGACCATCGCGCCGATGTGCTCCGGTGCGCCCGACTGGCGGATGTACGCGCGCACGTGCGGCGCGAAGAAGCCGCCGGCGCCGGCGCCGACGGGCTTCGTGAACGGCACCGGGATGGACAGCGCCCACATGGCGTTGGACTCGGACTGCTTCTCCCAGGCGACGGCGAGGACGCGCTTGTGGACGCCTGCGAAGACCAGGGATGCGGCGACGTTCGCCGTCGAGCCACCGACCGATCCGGCGGTGTGCACCCGGATCAGACGCTTGCCGACGGCACCGATGGCCTCGGCCATGGCGAGCTCGGGCATCATCGACCCCTCGAAGAGGTCGGGGGCCTTGCCGATGACGATGGCGTCGATCTCGTCGAGGGAGACCCTGGAGTCGATCAGCGCCGCGTCGATCGCCTCGCGGACCATACCGGCCATCGTGACGTCGGAGCGCTTGGCGACGTAGCGGGTCTGGCCGGTACCGAGGACTGCCGCACGGTTCTTGTGTCCCATCAGTTCCCGCCTCCCGCGTTGTTCTGGTCGCTCAGGGTGACCACCATGTTCTGCTGCAGCAGAGGGCCGCTCGTCGCGTGGGCGACGGCGGTGCCGGCGTTGCCGGTGAGGATCTCGTGGGCCGCATAGCCGATGCGCTGTAGGCCTACCGAGAACAGCGAGTTGCCGGCCAGCGCACCGCCGGACGGGTTGATCCGCACCGAATCAGGTAGATCGAGAGCATTACGCACGATGATCTCCTGATGCGAGTACGGCGCGTGTATCTCGGCCACGTCCACCGCTCGGCTGCGGTCACCGAACGCGGTGTCGCCGGCGAGCTTCGTCGACGGCGAGACGGTGAGATCCCGGGCCCCGAAGTTGGGCGTGTCGATGCGGTGATCCCAACCGGTGACGAACGCCGGATTGGCCACCAGTTCACGGGCTTTGCGCTCGCTGGCGATGACGACCGCGGCGGCTGCGTCGGTGTAGGGCGCGATGTCATGGCGGCGCAGGGGATTCGCGACGTAGTCGCTCGCCAGGAGGTCGTCGACCGAACCGCCGGAGGTGCGGGCCCCGATGGCGGCCATGTCGGCCTCGGTCCAGGTCCCGGCGTCGATCCCGGCGCGTGCCTGCAGCGCGGCCAGCGAACGGGCATCGGGATGCAGCGGCGCGACCGTGTAGGGGTCGGTCTGCAGGGCGAGGGTCTGGTCGGTGTTGCCTGCGGAGGCCTTGCCGAAGCCGTAGGCGAGCGCCAGGTCGACCTCGCCGGTGGCGATCTTCACCCAGGCCTCATAGAGTGCCCAGGCGCCGTCCATCTCGACATGGGACTCGTTGATCGGCGGCATCGCGCCGATCGAGTCGATTGCGGAGATGAACGAGAAGGCGCGTCCGGCAAGATAATCCGACGAACCGCTGCACCAGAACTCGATGTCGGTGCGGCCGATGCCCAGTTCGGCGTAGAGCTTGTCGAAGCAGGGGATGAGCATCTCGACACCGTTGGTGGTGCCATGTGTGCCCACGACGTTGGGGCTGTGGGCGAACCCGATGATCGCGATCGGCGGCAGTGTCATCACAGATGGTCCTTCATCACAGGTGGGCTCGGTAGGTGTCGTACTCGGCGTCGGGTTCGCCGGTGGGTGCGAAGTGGCTGATGTTGCCGATCGAGTGCTCCCACTCGTCCTCGGGCAGCCAGACGGCCTTGACGCGCATGCCCATTCGGACGTCGTCGGCCTCGCAGTCGAGGATCAGGTGCAGGAACGGGATGTCCGCACCGTCGAGGAGCACATATGCGGCCACATACGGAGGCTTGATCCGCTGGCCCTGGAACGGCACGTTCACGATGCAGAACGTCGTCACGATGCCGGTGTGTGGGAGTTCGACTCGTTCGACGGCGCGGGCGCCGTCCGCCGGGCTGACCGAACGGGGCGGGAAGTACACGCGCCCTTCGTCGACGCCCGAACCGATCCGGGTACCGATCAGCTTGCCCGCCTTGAGGCCTTCGAGGTAGGCGGACTCCTCCTCGGTGGCCGAATGCGTGATCTCGGTCGTGATGGGGGTCGGGATGACGACGAGGCCGGCCTCGGCACCCTTCGGTGCGTCGGCGGTGTTCTCCGGTGCGGTCTGTGGGCTCTCGCCCGGGGCGAAGTACGCGATGTCGTCGATGCGGCCGATCCGTGCGGCGCCGAACACCGCGTGCACACGCAGTCCGGTGGAGATCTCCGACGGCGACTCGACCGAAACCGCCTGCAGCAGTGCGGTGTCCGCGCCGTCGAGCCGGATCAGTGCCCACGCGAAGGGTTTGTCGAGCGGCTGTCCGGGCACCGGCTCGTCCTGCCAGGTCCAGCTGGTGACGGTGCCGACGGTCGAGACCTCCGCGAACTCCGTCGACTGTTTCCCGGTCACGGGATCGAATTCGGCCGGCGGCACGGAGACCTTGCCGTCGCTGCCCTTCGACCCGACGATGCGGCCGTCGCGCAGCGCGAGCGCGAACTGGCTCAGCACCGGACCCAGCGACCGTGTGTAGTCGAAGGAGTTGATCAGGGGAGCGGTCAGGATGGGGGACTTCGGCTCGGGCACCGTGGCAACAGGACTGGCGATGGGGTTGCCGGCGGCCGGAGACGTTACGCTCATGCTCACATCTCGAGTAGAACACGTTCTAGTATTGGACACAAGACGCATGTCAGGCCGTGAGAATCTCCGCGGCCGGCGAAAGGGAATGCGAGTGAAGCTCGGTCTGCAACTCGGATATTGGGGTGCCGATCCGATCCCGAACGCGCCAGAGCTGATCGCGGTCGCGGAGGAATGCGGATTCGACGCGGTGTTCACCGCGGAGTCCTGGGGATCGGACGCCTACACGCCGCTGGCGTGGTGGGGTGCGGCGACGTCGCGCCTCCGATTGGGCACCGCGGTGGCCCAGCTGTCGGCGCGGCCGCCGACCTCGCTGGCGATGCACGCGCTGACCCTCGATCACCTGTCGAACGGCCGGCACATCGTCGGCCTCGGTGTCTCCGGGCCGCAGGTGGTGGAGGGCTGGTATGGCGAACCCTTCGGAAAACCGTTGGCGCGCACCCGTGAATACGTCCAGGTGGTTCGTGACGTCCTCGCCCGCGCCGACAAGGTGACGAGTGCCGGACCGCACTATCCGCTGCCGTACCCGGCCGACGCGCCCGGCGCCACCGGACTCGGCAAGTCGCTCAAGCCGATCACGCATCCGCTGCGCGCCGACCTCCCGATCTGGCTGGGCGCCGAGGGGCCGAAGAACGTCGCGCAGACCGCCGAGATCGCCGACGGCTGGCTCGCCATCTTCTTCAGCCTCGGGCTCGCCGATCAGTACAACTCTTGGCTCGACGAGGGATTCACACGTCCCGGAGCACGCCGAAGTCGTGAGGACTTCGAGGTCGCGGCCACGGTGCAGGTCGTCATCACCGACGACGTGGCGTCGGCGATCGAGCGGTACCGGCCGTCGACCGCGCTGTACGTCGGCGGAATGGGCGCCAAGGAGAAGAACTTTCACGCCGAGCTCTACAAGCGCATGGGTTACGGCGACGCGGTCGACGAGATCGTCAGCCTGTTCCTGAGCGGCAAGAAGGCCGAGGCGATGGCCGCGGTCCCCGACGAGATGGTCCGCGAGACGATGCTCGTCGGGACCGCCGACGTGGTCCGGGCGCAGATCAAGGATTGGGAGGCCGCGGGTGTGACGATGCTGATGGTCACCGCGCGCGACACCGAGACCATCCGGCAGTTGGCGACGCTGGTGTAGTCGCCTCATCGCTCAGGCAGCAAGTGGTCAGAGGCTGTCGATGATCTCCGCGAGCGTCTCGTCGGCGAGCGGGAACGGTTGGTAGATCGCGACATCCGTGGCGATGTCGTGCGACCGTGCGCGGATCGTCGCGGCCACATCGCGTGGACTGCCGTGTGCGGCGATGAGTTCGAGGAGTTCGTCGTCGACGAGACCGGCCATCTCCGCCCAGCGCCCCTGCTTCGACAGCAGGTTCAGCTCGGTCTGGAGGTCCCCGTAGCCGTGCATCTCCAGCACCGGTCGATAGGCGGGCGTCGACCCGTAGAAGGACAGGAGACGGCGGGCCGCGTCGACCGAGGTGTCGAACTCCTCCGCGGTGCGACCGGTGGCGACGATGATCTCCGGGACCACCGCGAAGTCCGCGCGGGTACGTCCGGACGCGTCCAGGCCGGCGTCGACGCGCGGCAGGATCGATTCGCGGACGAATCGATCGGTGGTGAACGGCATGACGAGCAGGCCGTCGGCATGTTCGGCGACGGCGCGGGTGAGTCGGGGTCCCAGGGCGCCGACGTAGATCGGTGGCATGCCGTGTGGGTTGGGTCCCGGGTTGAACATCGGGGTCATGAGGCGGTGCCGATAGAACTCGCCGTCGAAGTCCAGCCGGGTGCCGTTCTGCCAGCAGTCGAAGATCGCCCGCAGTGCGGAGACGAACTCGACCATCCGGTCGACCGGCCGCTCGAACGGCACCCCGAACCGCTTCTCGATCTGCGGTCGGATCTGCGTGCCGAGTCCGAGGGTGAACCTGCCGCCGCTGAGCAGCTGGAGGTCGTTGGTCTGATGGGCGACCGTGATCGGATTTCGCGGGAACGCGATGGCGACGTTGGTCATCAGCGCGACGCCGTCGACGCCGGCCGCGCCGAACAGCGGGCTGAAGACGTCATGCGGGCCGTCGAAGGTGAAGATCCCGTCGATCCCGGCGTCTCGCAGTGCCCGGGCGCGTTCGGCCGCCTGCTGCGGACCGAAGAGTGCGGTGTGGATTCTCACCGGTGCTCGGTGGTCCTCACTCGCCGGTGAACTCCGGGGTGCGCTTCTCGGCGAATGCGCGGGGCCCGACCTTGGCGTCCTTCGACTTGAAGACCTTGATGCCGATCTCGGCGTCGATCGCGAAGGCGTCGAGTTCGTGGAGGCCCTCGGTCTCGCGGATGGTCTTGAGGATGCCCTGGACCGCGAGTGGTCCGTTGGCGGCGATCTTCTCGGCCAGCTCCAGAGCCTTGTCCAGTGCCTTGCCGTCGTCGACGACGTGCCCGATGAGGCCGTACTCGAGCGCCTCGCGCGCGGTGATGTGCCGGCCGGTCAGGAGGATGTCACAGGCGACGGTGTACGGGATCTGCCGGACCAGGCGCACGGCGCTGCCGCCCATCGGGTAGAGACCCCACCGTGCTTCGGACACGCCGAACTTCGCGCTCTCGCCGGCGATTCGGATGTCGGTGCCCTGCAGGATCTCGGTTCCGCCGGCGATGGCCGGGCCCTCGACCGCGGCGATGAGCGGCTTGGTCAGGCGACGGCCCTTGAGCAGGGCGGGCAACGACGCGGGGTTCCACGCGCCGGAGTCGACGGTGTCGCCAGGGGCCTGCTTGTTCATGCTCTTCAGGTCGGCGCCCGCGCAGAAGTAACCGCCCGCGCCGGTGAGGATCGCGACCCGGATGTCGGGATCGGAGTCGACCTGGTCCCACGCCTCGGTCATGATCCGCATCATCTCGGTCGAGAGTGCATTGCGCGCCTCCGGACGGTTCATCGTCACGATGAGGATGTGCCCGCGCTTCTCGACGAGGCACTCGGGAGCCTTGTCGGTGACGGACTCGGTGGGGGTGGCTGTGGTCATCGCTGTCTCCCGGTCATATTCCGCACTTGCCCAGAACGATAACACGTTCTAATTTTGAGGCCATGGCCTATACGATCGCCGATCTCATCGAGCATGCCGTCGACCTGGTTCCGGAGCGCGTCGCCCTGGAATCCGGCGATCACGGCCGGACCTACGCCGAACTCGAGGCGCGCTCCAACGCGCTCGCCCACAAGCTCCGCGAACTGGGCGTGCAGCCCGGCGATCGGGTGGGCCTGTACAGCAGAAACACCCTCGAGTCCGTCGAGTCGATGATCGCCGTCTTCAAGGCGCGAGCGGTCATGGTGAACGTCAACTACCGCTACGTCGAGGCCGAGCTCGAGCACATCTTCACCGACTCCGGGATGAAGGTCCTGATCCACGAGCGACGGTACTCGCAACGGGTGTGCAACACGTTACCGAAATCACCGGCGATCGAGCACCGCATCGTGATCGAGGACGGGACGTCGGAAGACCTGTGCTGCGAGGGGCACGACGACGCGATCCGGTATGAGGAGGCCATCGCCGGGGCGCCGTCGGAACGCAACTTCGAGGACCGCTCCAACGACGACCTGTACATGCTCTACACCGGCGGCACGACCGGAAAACCCAAGGGCGTCGTGTGGCGCCAGGAGGATGTGTGGCGCGTACTCGGCGGCGGAATCGACTGGTACACCAGCGAACCCGTGCCCGACGAGTGGCACCTCGCGAAGACCGGTGCCGACGGTGGACAGCTCGTGCGCTACCCGATCCCGCCGTTCATCCACGGCGGCTCACAGTGGGCGATCTTCCAGTCGCTGTTCGCCGGCGGAAAAGCCGTGGTGTACCCCGAGTTCAGCGGTCCGACGGCCTGGGAGATCGTCGAGCGACACAAGGTCAACGTCGTGTTCATCACCGGTGATGCCATGGGGCGCCCGATGGTCGAGGCCCTCGGGCAGGGCAAGGAGTACGACCTGTCGAGCGTCGTCTCGATCGCCTCGTCGGCCTGCCTGTTCTCGCCGAGCGTGAAAGAGCAGTTCCTGGAACGCTTCCCGAACGCCGTCATCGTCGACGCGATCGGCTCGTCGGAGACCGGTTTCGGTGGTCTGGGCATCGTCGCGAAGGGCACACCGCACACCGGGGGCCCACGCGTGAACGCCGACAGCGAGACCCACGTCCTCCGTGAGGACGGTACGCCGGTGGAACCGGGCAGCGGCGAGATCGGGGTGCTCGCACGGTCGGGCCATGTGCCGCTGCGCTATCACAACGACCCGGAGAAGTCGGCGAAGACGTTCAAGGTCTTCGACGGCGTGCGCTACTCGCTGCCGGGCGACCACGCGGTTCTCGAGGCCGACGGCAGCATCACCATGCTCGGCCGCGGATCGGTGTCGATCAACACCGGCGGCGAGAAGGTCTTCCCCGAGGAGGTCGAGGGTGCGCTCAAGGCCCATCCCGATGTGTTCGACACCGTTGTGGTGGGAGTCGCCGACGACCGCTGGGGTCAGCGCGTCGCCGCGGTGATCGCCGCCCGTGACGGGGCACGTCCCTCGCTGGAGAGTCTCAACGACGTCGTGCGCAAGGAGCTCGCGGGCTACAAATGCCCGCGCAGCGTCTGGTTCGTCGACGAGATCAAGCGTTCGCCCGCAGGTAAACCCGACTATCGCTGGGGGGCGGCGGTCACCGCCGAGCGTCCCGCCGACGAAGCGCTGTAGCGCCGGAAATGTGACAAGGCGCTGTAGAGCGCCGGAAACGAGTGAGAGCAATGCGTACAGAACTGGCCGACAGGTTCGGCATCGAGTACCCGATCTTCGGGTTCACCCCGAGCCAGGATGTCGCGGCGGCGATCAGCCGTGCCGGCGGATTGGGTGTGCTCGGATGTGTGCGGTTCAACGAGGCCGAGGAACTCGACGAGGTCCTCGAGTGGATGCACGAGAACACCGACGGCAAGCCGTTCGGCGTCGACGTGGTGATGCCGGCCAAGATCCCGACCGAGGGGTCCAAGGTCGACCTGGATTCGATGATCCCGCCGGAGCATCGGGCGTTCGTGGAGCGCACGCTCGACGATCTCGGTGTCCCGCCGTTGCCGGGTGGTGATCGCGTGAATGCGGGTGTGCTGGGCTGGCTGCACTCGGTGGCCCGCTCGCATGTCGACGTCGCGATGGAGCATCGTCGTAAGTACGGGCAGATCAAACTCATCGCCAACGCGCTCGGATCGCCGCCGTCGGATGTCATCCAGACCGCGCACGACAACGGGGTGCTGGTCGCCGCCCTCGCGGGCGCGAAAGACCATGCGCTGCACCATGTCGAGGCCGGCGTCGACATCGTCATCGCCCAGGGCTACGAGGGGGGCGGCCACACCGGCGAGGTCACCTCGATGATCCTGTGGCCCGAACTCGTCGACGCGGTCGGCGACTCCGCGCCGGTGCTCGCGGCCGGCGGTGTGGGTAGCGGTCGCCAGATCGCCGCGGCCATCGCGCTCGGTGCGCAGGGCGTGTGGATGGGTACGTACTGGCTGACCGCCGCCGAATACAAACTCGGTGTGCCCGAGGGCTCGGACAAGCCGTCGACGGTACAGCAGGCGCTGCTCAAGGCGACGTCGCGCGACACGGTGCGTCGTCGTATCTACTCGGGCAAGCCCGCGCGTCTGCTGAAGACGGCGTGGACCGACGCCTGGGACGCCGAGAACGCTCCCGAACCGCTGCCGATGCCGCTGCAGAACCTCCTCGTCGCCGAGGCGCACGCGCGCATCTCGGCGGCCGACGATCCCGACGTCGTCGCGATGCCCGCGGGTCAGATCGTCGGACGCTGCAACGCGATCACCCCGGTCGCCGGCCTCATCGCGGATCTCGTGAGTGAGTACGAAGAGGCCGTCGGGCGGATGAACAAGACGCTGGGCGGCTGACCCGCCCCGCACCCACCCCTTTTCGGCAAACCCAGCACGCGCGGGTGGTGGAAACGCCGAAAAGGGGTGGGTCTGCGTCAGGAGCGGTAGGTTCGACCCTCACGTCGCCAGGTGGGCGGGCCGGGATCGGATGCCAGTAGGCGCTTCACCGTCTTGAACGTGGCGGTCTCGGGAAGCGAGTCGACGATCCGCACCCGGTGTGGCCATTGCTTCGGGCCGAGATCGTTCTGCGCCGAGAGGAAGTCGGCGAAGTCCTCGGGGTCCAGGTCACCGTCCGCGACGATCACCGCCTCGATCTCGTCCCCGATCTCCACCGGTATCCCGTGCACCGCGACCTGTCGGATCGCGGGATGCCGCAGCAGGATTCGTTCGATGGGTCCGGTGCCGAGGTTCTCCCCGTCGACGCGCAACCAGTCGCCGAGGCGGCCGGCGAAGTGCAGGTAGCCGTCGTCGTCCACCCAGGCGAGATCGCCGGTGTGGTAGACGCCGCCGCGCATGCGTTCGGCCGTCGCGTCGGGGTCGTTGTGGTAGCCGGCGAACAACCCCGGCCCCGAGGAGTTCACGATCTCACCGATTACGCCGGGCGGTGCGGGTTCACCGGTCTCGACGTCGACGACGGCGGTCGGTGCACGAAGCGGACCCAGCGCATCGTGCGGGGTGTCCGGGGTCCGGGTGATCGCGACACCGCCCTCGGTGGACCCGAATCCGTCGACGACGCGGCAGCCGAAGCGGACGGCGAAGCGTTGCCGATCCACCGCCGACGCCTCGTTGCCGTACATGATGCGCAATGAACTCGACGCGTCGTCGGGATGTGGGTCGGTGGCGAGGATGTAGTTGAGCGGCTTTCCGACGTAGTTGGCGTAGGTCACGCCGTAGCGGTGGAGGTCGGCGACGAAGCCGCGTGCGGAGAAGCTGCGACGCACCGCGATCGACGCACCACCCGCGACGGCCACGCTCCATCCCGCGATCATCGCGTTCGAGTGGAACATCGGCATCGACAGATGGATGACATCGTCGGCACCGATTCCGAACCGTTCCGCGAGCATCGGTCCGCTGACCGCGAAGGTCCGATGCGTGCAGCGCACAGCCTTCGGATCGCCGGTGGTTCCCGACGTGAAGATCAGCATCAGCAGGTCGTCGGGCGTCGCTTCGACCAGCGGTGCCGCGGCACCCGATTCGATCGCCGACGACCACTCCGGACCATCGACGTCGACGACGCGGACGTCACCGAGGTCGACGCCGGCAAGCAGGTCGCGGGTATCGCTGCCACACAGCACGATCTGGCAGTCGGCGCGCGCGACGTCGGCGGCGAGCGCGGCGCCGCGTCGAGTGGTGTTGAGTCCGACGAGGACGAAGCCGTGCCGCGCCGCGGCCGCGAACAGGGCGCTGAACTCCGGTGTGTTGGTGAGTAGTACACCGACATGGGGTGGCCGGTCGGGTGACAACCACTCGAGCAGGACGTCCGCCCGGACCGCAGCGCCCTCCAGATGGCGTGCCCACGAGGTGAACTCCTCCTCGAAGTACACACCGCGGTCGGTGACCTCGCTCAAGGGGGCGAGCAGGTCGCCGACCGTCGACACCACCGACCCCGTCGACACCCGGCCCGGCGCGCTCACGCCGGGGTGGCGGCCAACTCGGCGCCGATCGCGCGTACCGACGCCGTCGCCGATCCGTAGGCGAACTCGTTGTGCTTGGCGCGCAGGAAGTATCGATGAACCGGATGGCTGGTGTCGAGGCCGACGCCACCGTGCACGTGGACCGTGGTGTGCGCTACCCGATGCCCGGCCTCCGCGGCCCAGAACTTGGCAGTCGCGATCGCGTTGTGCACCTCGGTGGCGTTGTCCGAGTTCGCCAGCAGCCAAGCGGCCTGGGTGGCCGTCAGCGCGAGACCCTGAGCGTCGATGTAACCGTCGGCGAGACGCTGGGCGACGGCTTGGAAAGAGCCGATCGCCCGGCCGAACTGCTCACGCTCACGGGCATATTCGGCGGTCAGCTCGAGCGCGCGTTGCACGACACCCGACTGTTCGGCGCAACAGGCCAGCGTCACCCGTGCCCACAGGGCGTCCGCCACGCCGGAACCCTCGAGCACGGCGTCGGGATCCACCGGCACGTCGTCGAACTCGACCTGCGCGGTCGGTATCAGTCCGGTCGACGGCGCGGCCGTGACCCGGACCCCGGTCGAGTCGGTGCGCACGGCGACCACCACGACGCCGTCGGGCCCGACCGCGTCGACCAGCAGCAGATCAGCGGCCTCGGCATAGGGCACGTTGACCTTGACGCCGGACAGTCGCGAACCGTCGGACGAGAGGGAGGTGGTGGGGGAGTCGGTGGGCGAGCCCAGGTCCTCCTCGACGGCCACCGAGACGACGAGACCACCAGAGGCCCCCGAAGCCAACACCTGCTCACGAAGAGCCGTCGACCCGTGCGCGGCGATGACCGGCAGTGCGGCGATCGCATGCGATCCGAACGGCACCCGCGCGAGAGTCCGGCCGAGTTCGGTTGCGATGAGTGCGTTCTCGATGACGCCGAGATCGCCGCCGGCATCGCCCGCGTCCTCCGATGTCAACTCGAGCCCCAGCAGGCCCGCATTGCCGAGTTGCCGCCAGAGTTCGGCGTCGATCGGTGCGCGTGCGGATTCGAGTTCGGCGACGCGTTCGGGCGTGCTGACGGCGGTGGCGATGTCACGGGCAAGGCCACTGACGTCGTCACCGGATTCGGGAAGGGAGAAATCCATGGTGGAGTGCCTCTTTCGAGTGAGTCGTCAGCGACGCTGGTGGGGAAGACCGAGGGCGAGCATGGCGATGATGTCGCGCTGGACCTCGTTGGTGCCGCCGCCGAAGGTGAGGATCAGCGAGGTGCGCTGGAAGCGTTCGAGCCGACCGTTGAGGTGGGCGCCGGGGCTTCCCGCGCGCAGCGTCGCCGCAGGGCCGACGACCTCCATCAGCAACCGGTAGGCCTCGGTGGCGAACTCGGTGCCGTACACCTTGGTCGCCGAGGCGTCGGCGGGGCTCGGCGCCTCGCCCGAACCGGCGATCGAGGCGATCTTCCAGTTGATCAACTTGAGGAACTCGACCTTCGCATGCACCCGGGCGAGATTCTGCTGAACCCACTGGGCGTCGATGAGTCGCTGTCCGTCGCCGGTCTTGGTGTGCTGTGCCCAGGCGATCGTCTCGCGCAGAGCGGTCTGGATCGGTGCCGCGCTGCACAGGGCGACGCGCTCGTTGTTGAGCTGGTTGGTCACCAGCGGCCACCCGCCGCCCCCGTCGCCGACGATCGCCGACGTCGGTACCCGCACGTCCTGGTAGTACGTGGCGCTGGTGTCGACCCCCGACATCGTGTGCACCGGGGTGTAATCGAAACCCTCGGCGTTCGTCGGCACGATGAGCACCGAGATGCCCTTGTGCTTCTTGCCGCCTTCCTGCAGCGTCGACGGATCGGTACGACAGGCGAGCCAGATGTAGTCGGCGTAGGGGACCAGGCTCGTCCACATCTTCTGGCCGTTGATCACGTAGTCGTCGCCGTCGCGGACCGCGGTGGTGCGCAGCGCAGCGAGGTCGGTGCCGGCGCCCGGCTCGGAATAGCCGATGGAGAAGTGCAGCTTGCCTGCCGCGATGCGCGGTAGGAAGAAGGCCTTCTGGTCCTCCGTGCCGTAGTGCATGATCGTCGGCGCCACCGAGTTGATGGTGAGGAAGGGAACCGGGGCACCTGCGATGGCGGCCTCGTCGGTGAAGATGAGCTGATCCATCATCGAGCGGTTCTGGCCGCCGAACTCGGTGGGCCACCCGAGGGCGAGCCAGCCGTCGGCGCCCATCTGCGCAACGACATCGCGGTAGGCGTCCCCCTCGCCGAGTTCGCCGTCGCCGCCGGACAGCGCCGCGCGGCGCTCCTCGGTCATCAGGGACGAGAAGTAGCCACGCAGCTCCCGCCGGAGCTCGGACTGTTGATCGGTATAGGCGATTCGCATCGAAACTCCATGGGTGGGTGGCTAGCGTCCGAACCCCGCTTGTGGTCAAGTTATGGGGGAAGGCTCGTCTAGTTTCTGAAACACGTTCTAACCTGTTCTGGCAGCCCCGTCAACAGGCGACGAGCCGGTGAGGAGGAGGTTCTGATGCGTATCAAGGCAGATTTCGACCTGTGCGAGTCCAACGCCATCTGTGTGGGGATGGCACCGGACTTCTTCGACCTGGATGATGACGATTACCTGGTCATTCTCCAAGAGGAGATCCCCGCGGACCGCGTCGAGGAACTGCGGCAGGTGGCGGCCAACTGCCCGAAGTCCGCACTCTCGGTCGTCGAGGACTGACAGAGCTGGAACTCCCGCTCGGTTCCATCTGATCGGGAATCATGCTAGAACAGGTTCTAGTTTCAGCTCAGGAGGATGTCGGGTGGGTTACTCGTTGGACGGTCGCGTCGCGGTCGTCACCGGTGCAGGTGCAGGTCTCGGTCGGGCGGAGGCCATCGGTCTCGCCGCAGAAGGGGCCGCGGTCGTCGTGAACGACCTTCCGGCAGCGCTCGATTCGAGCGATGTCATCGACACGATCACCGCGACCGGTGGTCGAGCGATCGCCGTGCCCGGCGACATCAGCGACTCGTCCACCGCGACTGCCATCATGACCGCGGCGACCGAGCAGCTCGGTTCGCTCGACATCGTCGTGAACAACGCGGGCGTGGTTCGCGACAAGATGCTGTTCAACATGACCGACGACGAGTGGGACCTGGTCATCCGCGTGCACCTGCGCGGCCACTTCCTGCTCAATCGCAATGCGGCGTCGCACTGGCGTGCGGCGTCGAAGGCTGCTGGTGGTCCGGTCTACGGCCGGATCATCAACACCTCTTCGGAGGCCGGTCTACTCGGTCCCGAGGGGCAGGCCAACTACGGTGCCGCCAAGGCCGGCATCACCGCGCTCACGCTGTCCGCGTCGCGTGCACTCAAGCGTTACGGCGTTCGCGCCAACGCCATCTGCCCGCGCGCGCGGACCGCGATGACCGCGGACGTCTTCGGAGAGGCGCCCAGCGATGGCGTGGATCCGCTCGATCCAGCACATGTGGTCCGTCTCGTGACCTACCTCGCCGGCCCCGAAGCCGACGGCGTCACCGGACAGGTGTTCGTCGTATACGGCCCCAAGGTCACCCTCATGGCGGCACCCACGATCGACGAGGTGTTCACCGCCGACGGCGATGCGTGGGACTCGGAGGACCTGGCCAAGACTCTCACCGGCTACTTCGCCGACCGAGATCCGGGACGTACGTTCTCGGCAAGCGCTCTGGTCAACTGACTTAATCGCCGGGATTCTGCGTGATAGGTTTCGCGATGGTGCGAGGGTGAAGGGGGTCCGCTGGTGCTGAACAAACTGGCAACACCCCTCGGGGGGATCGGGGATTTCGTCGCGCTCGGCGTCGATTCGGCGCGTGAGCTCTTCCGTCGTCCGTTCCAGTGGCGGGAGACAGTCGAACAGTCGTGGGCCATCGCCCGGGTGTCGATGGTGCCGACCTTGCTCGTCGCAATCCCGTTCACGGTGCTCGTGAGCTTCACCTTGAACATCCTGCTGCGCGAGATCGGTGCGCAGGATCTGTCCGGTGCGGGCGCGGCCCTGGGCACCATCACCCAGATCGGCCCGATCGTCACCGTGCTGATCGTCGCAGGTGCGGGTGCCACGGCCATCTGCGCCGACCTCGGCGCCCGCACCATCCGCGAAGAGATCGACGCGATGAAGGTGCTCGGCATCAACCCGATCCACCGTCTCGTCGTCCCGCGCATCGTGGCGTCGACGGGCGTCGCCCTCCTGCTGAACAGCCTGGTCTGCACCATTGGCATCGGTGGCGGTTTCGTCTTCTCCGTATACCTCCAGGACGTGAACCCGGGCGCCTTCGTGGCCAATCTGACCCTGCTCACCGGCTTTGGCGAGCTGATGATCTCCATGGTCAAGGCCGCCTTGTTCGGCCTCTTCGCCGGCATGGTCGGCTGTTACCAGGGACTCAACGTCAAGGGAGGCGCGAAGGGTGTCGGCGATGCCGTCAACGAGACCGTCGTGTACTCGTTCATGGCACTGTTCGTCGTCAACGTCGTCGTCACCGCCGTCGGACTCAAAGCAACGGCGGGCTGAGCGATGGTACTTCCGTTCACCACCCGCTTCCGGACCGCGCGCGTCGCGGTGAAACGAGCCGGCGAGGACTGGGACCAGATCGGCGATCAGGCACTGTTCTACTGGGACAGCATCGTGTCGATCCCCCGTGCGCTCAAGCAGTACAAAAAGGAGACCCTCCGGCTCATCGCCGAGATCTCCATGGGCACAGGGGCACTCGCCATGATCGGCGGCACCGTCGTGGTCGTCGGCTTCCTGACGCTGTTCACCGGTGGCACCATCGCCGTCCAGGGCTACAGCTCGCTGGCCAACATCGGCGTCGAGGCCCTCACGGGCTTCTTCTCCGCGTTCATCAACGTGCGTATCGCGGTGCCGGTGATCTCCGGGATCGCGCTGGCCGCGACCATCGGCGCCGGCGCGACCGCGCAGCTCGGCGCCATGCGGGTGTCGGAGGAGATCGACGCCCTCGAGACGATGGCCATCTCCTCGATCCCGTATCTGGTCAGCACCCGCATCGTCGCCGGTCTGATCGCGATCATCCCGCTGTACGCGTTGGCGTCCCTGGCATCGTTTCTCGCGAGCCGCTCGGCGACGGTGTTCCTCTACGGACAGTCGCCGGGTGTGTACGACCACTACTTCGACACCTTCCTGATCCCGTCGGACATCCTGTGGTCGTTCGTGCAGGCCATCTGTATGGCCGTGGCGGTCATGCTCATCCACACCTATTACGGGTACAACGCCTCCGGCGGTCCGGTCGGCGTGGGCGTCGCGGTCGGCAACGCCGTTCGTGCCTCGCTGGTCGTGGTCGTCGTCATCACCCTGCTCACCTCCCTCGCCATCTACGGCGCGGACGGCAAGTTCAACCTGGCGGGCTGAGCGATGAGCAAGAGACAAGAACGGACACGGACCACCCGTCGCCTGGCGGCAGTCGTCATGGTCTCGGCGCTGCTGGCCCTGATCATCGGCGCCAGCGCGTCGTTCCTCGGCGCGTTCAAGGGAACCCAACAGGTCACGCTCGTCGCACCGCGCGCCGGCCTGGTGATGAATCCCGACGCCAAGGTCAAACTGCGCGGGGTCGAGGTGGGGCGGGTCGGCGAGATCACCGAACGCGGCGGCGACGCGATCCTCACCCTGGACATCGCCGACAGCGAGATGTCGAAGATCCCGGGTAACGTGGTCGCCGACATCAAGTCCAACACCATCTTCGGCGCCAAGGCCGTCAACTTCGTCGTCCCCGGCGAGGCCGAGGGAGAACTCACCGCGGGCGCGGTCATCCCCGCCGACCGCGTGGTCGTCGAACTCAACACCGTCTTCCAGCAACTCGTCTCGGTGCTCGCCGACCTGCAGCCCGAGAAACTCAACGCCACCCTCGGTGCGGTCGACACCGCGTTGTCGGGTCAGGGTGAGGACATCGGTGTGGCCCTGGAGCAGCTGACCACGCTGCTGGGCAAGACCAATCCGCACCTGCCGGCGCTGAACCGGTTGTTCCGAGAGGGGGCGACCGTCACCAACGTCTACGCGGACTCGATGCCGGACCTGATTCGCACCGTCGACAACTTCACCGTCGTCGGAAACACATTGGTGGACAACACCTCCAACCTCGACGCGCTGCTGATCAACGCCACCGGGATGGCCAACACCATCGACGGTGTCATCGCGCCGACCAAGAAGACGCTCATCGGCGCGCTGTCGGATCTCAATCCCATTGCTGCGCTGCTCGGTTACAACTCGCCGGGCATCAAGTGCTTCCTCACCGCGGGGGCCATCGCCTCGGAGGTCGCCAAACCGTTCATGGGTGGCCGCAACGGCATGCTGATGCTCGACGCCGGACTGTTCCCCGGCAAGGACCCCTACGCCTACCCGTATGACCTGCCCAAGGTCGGGGTCGAGGCACCGCCCACCTGCGCCGGTGGTCTCTCCGACCCGGGCAGTACCGAACACGCCCCGTTCTTCGTGGGCGACAACGCTCCTCAGCCCTACGAGCCCAGGACCAAGCCGAAGGTGAACTCGAAGAAGCTGTTCCAGATCCTGTTCGAAGAGCCGCCCCGTGGATAACCGCGCACGCGCGTTCCGCGCGACCCTCATCAAACTCGGCGCGTTCACCGTCGTGATGATCCTGGTGTTCGTCGCGCTGGTCGTGGTTTTCAGCCGGTACCGCTCCGGGGCGTCGAACGAGTTCTCCGCGGTCTTCACCAGCGCATCGGCGATGAAGTCGGGCAGCAAGGTCAAGATCGCCGGCGTCGAGGTCGGTTCCGTGGGCGGTGTGGAACTGAACCGGGCAAACGAGGCCGTGGTCACCTTCTCCGTCGACGAGCAGTACCCGCTCCCGAAATCCGTTCGGGCACTGATCCGGTACGAGAACCTCACCGGCGACCGGTATCTCGAACTCCAGCAGGGGACCGGTGACACCTCGAGCTTCCTCGGCGACGGTGCGCAGATCCCGATCACCCAGACCGAACCGGCACTCGACCTCGACAAACTCGTCGGTGGTTTCAAACCGCTGTTCCGGACCCTCAACGCCGACGACGTCAATGCGCTCACCAGCTCGCTGATCGCGGTCTTCCAGGGCCAGGGCGGGGCGCTGAACACCCTGCTGGCCAACACCGCGTCGTTCACCGATGCACTCGCCGACCGCGACCAGTTGATCGACAGCGTCATCAACAACCTGAACACGACACTCGCGACCCTCGACGGCGACCGCGCGGGACTCGACACCAGCGTGGACCTGCTGCAGCAGTTGGTGACCGGCCTCGCCGAGCAGAAGGGCACGATCGGCAATGCCCTCACCCAGACGTCGCGGGTCACGAACGGTCTCGCCGATCTGCTCTCGACAACCCGTCCCACGCTGCAGTCGATGGTCGCCAACACCGGTCGGGTGTCGGAGGAGCTGCTGGCCGCCGAGCCATTCGTCCGCAATCTGCTGACGCGCCTGCCGGAGGATTACAAGACCTTGTCGAACCTGGGTTCCTACGGTGCCTGGCTGCAGATCTACTTCTGCCGCATCCGACTACTGCTCCCCGCGCCGGGCGGACAGACGATCATCTACACCTCGAACAACGTCATGGGCGACACCACCCGCGCGGGCGGAAGGTGTGACGGCTCATGAGTCTTCCCTTCGGCGGCATGTTCTCCAGCCGCAGAACCGAATCCGACGAGGCCGACATCGCGCGCGAGCAGAAGCGCGGCGGACGCACCCGGGCGCAGGTGGGTGTCATCGGCATCGTGGTGATCGCGCTCGTCGTCATCACCGCCATGCAGATGGACAAGCTGCCGTACCTGGCACCCATCAGCACCTACAGCGCCTACTTCGACGACGCCGGCGGACTCGCCAAGGGCGACATCGTGGTGGTGTCGGGCGTGCAGGTGGGCACGGTGGAGGGCATCGAACTCGCCGGCACCGACCAGGGCACCAAGGTCAAGGTCTCGTTCCGGATGAACGACGAGGTCGAGATGGGCGACGAGACGCAGGCCGCCATCCGCACCGAGTCCGTGCTGGGCCGGCGCAACCTCACGGTCATCCCGCACGGCGGCGAACGGATCAAGCCGGGGGGATCGATCACCCTCGGCAACACCATCGCGCCGTATTCGTTGCAGGACGCACTCGAAGGCGCTACCGACACGATCTCGGGGACGAAGACCGACCAGTTGAACACCGCGCTGAACACGCTGTCGGTGACTTTCTCCGAGACACCCGACCAGGTGCAGGGCGCGGTCGACGGCGTCGCCCGGCTGTCGAAGGCCGTGGCCGACCGCGACCAGGAACTCCGTGCCCTGCTGGCCAAGGCCAATCAGGTCAGCAAGATCGTCGGAGACCGCAACGACCAGATCAACCGGCTGCTCATCGACGCCAACGCCCTGGTCGGCGAGATCGAGATGCGGAGATACGCGCTCAACCAGCTGATCAAGGGCATCGGCGACGTGACCGCTCAGTTGCGTGGCTTCATCGCCGAGAACAACGCACAGCTGACGCCGGTGCTCGAGAAGTTCGACCGGGTGGCGACGATCCTGACCGACAACGAGAAGAACCTGAAGGAGACGATCGATCGGCTCGGGCCTTTCGCCAACACCCTGGGCGAGGCGGTGGCGTCCGGTCCGAACTTCGACTCCCTGGTGGGCCTCAACAGCTTCGGCGACTACACCGCGACCTTCCTGAACGCGCTGCGCGGACGCTACCCGCAGGTCTGGCAGTCGCTGATGTATACCGGCTTCCCGTTGATCCCGGACTACTACAAGCTCGGTCCCCCCGACGGCACGGACTCGCCACGCGGCCCGCTGCCATCCCCGACCTATCCCACGCCGGCGCCGACCACGAGAGGGCGGTGAACATGACCATCGGACGCAAGGTGCTGCTCGGTGTGCTCGCCGTGGTACTCGTGATCGCCCTGGTCGTCGTCGGCTGGACGGTCTTCCTCCGGTCCACGACGAACACCTTCACCGCCTACTTCGGATCGGTCGCGAGCCTCTACGAGGGTGATCCCGTGCGGGTCCTGGGTGTGAACGTCGGCCGGGTCTCGAAGATCACGCCCCGCGAGAACGACGTGAAAGTCGAACTGCGCGTGGACAAGAGCGTCGACATCCCGGAGGACGCGAAGGCGGTCATCGTTGCGCAGAGCCTGGTGTCGGGGCGTTTCGTCCAGCTGACCCCGGTCTACTCGGGCGGCCCGGTGATGTCCGACGGCTACGACATCCCGATGGATCGCACGGCGGTCCCGATGGAATGGGATGACATCAAGGCCCAGCTCACGAAGCTGACCGAGGCGATCGGTCCGGAGGGTCCCGACCAGGGCTCGGCGGCCAGGGCGGTCAACGTCTTCGACGAGAATCTCGAGGGCAACGGCGCCGCGATCAACAAGTCGATCCGCGAGGTCTCCGACGTCATCGGCACCCTCGCCGCCGGCCGGGGAGATCTGTTCTCGACGATCCAGAGTCTGCAGAAGCTGACCGACGCGCTGTCGGGCAGCCACGAGCAGCTCGTGCAGTTCAACGGCCGGCTCGCCTCGGTGAGTTCGGTTCTCGCCGACAACACCACCGAGCTCGACGAGGCGCTCAAGGGCCTGGACTCGGCGATGACCGACGTGCAGGGCTTCATCGACACCAACAAGGACGCACTGGCCTCGTCGGTGGAACGGCTGCAGGCGACCACCAAGATCGTCGCCGACAAGAACGAGCAGGTCGAGGGCGTGCTGCACTCCGCGCCCAACCAGCTCGCGAACTTCTACAACATCTACAACCCGCTCTCCGGCTCGCTGTCGGGCGTCTTCGGCCTGGGCAACGGCACCAACCTGATCACGCTGCTGTGTGGTTCGATGGATGCCACCAACCGTCCGGGAACGTCGATGCAGGACATCGACAAATGCGTCGAGATCCTCGCGCCGGTGCTGTCGTCGATCTCGATGAACTACCCGCCCTTCCTCACCAACCCGGTGCAAGGAACCAATGCGCTGCCGAGTCAGCTGCAGTACCAGAATGCGAACGTGAAGGCGCGGGCGCAGGCCGGCGTGCGGCGCATCGACAACGAGACGCGGCGGGACAACGCCGGTTCGCCGCTCGGAAACCTCCTGGTGCCGTTCGGGGGTGACCGATGACCTCGGCACGCCTACGCGGCGGACTGGCCGCAGGCGCGGTGGCGCTCACCGCGCTCCTCGCCGGATGTTCTTTCGACGGACCGAATTCGCTGCCCGTGCCGGGTGCGGAGGGGACCGGCGGCGGCTCCTACCAGATCACCGCCCTCATCCCGTCCGCCGCCGGACTGGTGAACAACGCCCCGGTCCTCATCGACGATGCGAACGTCGGCAGCGTCGGCGACATCGCGGTGAAGGACTGGAACGCACAGGTGACGATCCGTCTGAACGACGGCGTCATCGTCCCGCGCGGTTCGCATGTGATGGTCGGGATGACCAGTGTGTTGGGCTCGACGCACCTGGAGATAGTCCAGCCCGCCGAACCGGAGGGCGGACGCCTCGAAGCGGGCGACGAGATCCCGCTGACCAAGTGTCCCGAACAGTCCAACATCGTCACCGATCCCAAGGTGCCGACGGTGCCCGACATCAATGCCGCGCAACAGGTCGCGGCGTGCACCTACCCGAGCACCGAGCAGGTGCTGAGCTCGCTGTCGGTGGTCCTCAACGGCGGCGGGCTGTCGCAGGTGGGCGACATCGTGCACGAGATGAGCCAGGTGTTCGGCGGACGTGAGACGCAGATCAAGAAACTCATCCCGCGGCTGACCACCCTGGTTGCGGATCTGAATGCCCAGAAGGACAACATCATCCGCGCCACCGAGGGGCTTGATCGCCTGTCCCGCACGATGAACGAGCAGAAGGACACGATCGAACGAGCGCTGGACGCGAGCCCGCAGATCCTGCAGCTGCTCGTCGACCAGCGTCAGCAGTTCCTCGACACCCTCGCCTCGGTGTCGAAACTGTCGAAGACCGCCAACGACATCCTCGGCGCCAACTCCGAGGACATCGTCACGATCGTCAAGGGAATCGAACCCGCCCTCGATCAGCTGCAGGCCTCGGGACCGGCGATGACGCAGTCGCTGAACATCCTGCTGACCTTCCCGTTCTACGAGCCGACCATCCGCCAAATCGTCAAGGGCGACTTCGTGAACTCGGATCTGACCCTCGACCTCACGGTGGACCGGCTGAGCGAGACGATGTTCGCCGGCCTGGGCGTCACCGGCCCAGAAGGCGTGTTCGGCCGCCCGGCCGGTGCGGCCGCTCGCGGACTCAACCCCTTCACCGCGCCGTTGATCCCGGGTGGTGAGAAGCTTCCCGACACCGCGGAACCGGTTCCGGCCAATCTCATTCCACCGGTGCAGGTGCCGTCGCCCACGGCGCCGCCGACGGTGCCCTCGTATGCGGGAGGTGGGCGCTGATGAAGATCACTCGATTCGTCCGGATCCAGCTGATCATCTTCTCGATCGTCACCGTGATCGCGATGGTCGCGATGGCGCTGTTCTACATCCGGATCCCGTCGATGTTCGGCGTGGGCAGCTATCGGGTGCAGCTGAACATGGAGACCAGCGGCGGCCTGTACCAGAACGCCAACGTCAGCTATCGCGGCGTCTATGTCGGCAAGGTCGACTCGGTCAAGCTCACCGACGACGGCGTCGCGGCGACGCTCGTCATCGACAACGGCACCGACATCCCGGCGTCGGCGGTGGCATCGGTGCGCAGCGTCTCGGCGATCGGTGAGCAGTTCGTCGAGTTCACCCCGAACAAGAACCCGCCGGCCGACGCTCCGACCGGGTACCTCCACGACGGCACCGAGGTCACCGTCTCCGAGGTCCCCGTGGAGATCTCGACCATGCTCGACCAGGCCGACGCGATGCTGCAGGAGATCGGCGACACCAAACTCCGGTCGCTGGTCGACGAATCCTTCGTCGCCTTCAACGGCACCGGTGAAGCGCTGCAGCGGCTCCTCGACTCGATGACCCTGTTCATCGGCGAGGCCAACAACAACACCGACACCACCATCGCACTCGTCGAGCAGGGGGCTCCGCTGCTGGCGACGCAGTCCCGCACGGCCGACGACATCCGGGCGTGGACCCGTGACGTCACCGCGTTCACCGACCAGCTGCGGGCCGATCGTCCCGAGATCGGCGACATCCTCCGCAAGGGGCCGTCGACGACGTCGAAGGCACAGAAACTGTTCGAATCGCTCGGCGGTTCGTACCCGTTGCTGGTGTCGAATCTGGGCACGATCGCCCAGACCCAGGCGATCTACCTGCCGAACTGGAAGCAGATCCTGGTGCTCTATCCGCGTCTGATGAACTCACTGATCACCGCCCTGAACACCGGCACCAACAACTACGGGCCGAATGTGAACTTCTCGCTGGGCTTCCAGGACCGGCCGGTGTGCAACATCGGCTTCCTGCCCAAGGAGGAGTGGCGGTGGCCGTCGGCGCAGACCGCGCGCGAGCTGCCGCCGGGAATGCTCTGCCGGGTGCCGCAGAACTCCAACGTCGCCGTGCGCGGCGCCCGCAACTACCCGTGTGCGGAGTTCCCGGGCCGCCGCGCGACGACGCCGGCCGAGTGCCGCACGGGCTACAAACCGCTGCCGGGATCGGTCGATCCGTTCCAGAGCGGTCTTCCGTTCGGCTTGAAATGGCAGCCGGCGTCCTCCGGTACCGTGACACCGGGCACACCGAAGGACTTCACCCCGGAGCCCGCGGTGTACGCCACGACATACGATCCGGAGTCGGGCAACTTCATCGGACCCGACGGCAAGACGTACAACGCCGGCACGGGGAGTGAAGGGCAGGGACAGAGCAGTACATGGCAGACGATGATCAGCAGGACGGTCAGTCCGTGACGCCTGACGGCACCACGTCGACCCCGGTCACCACGAGCCCGGCCGGCACGGCACCGAGTCGCACCGCCCAGACCGACCGTCGGAAGCCGACGAGGCCGGTCCGGTCGGCGCCGATCCGACGTGGCCGCCCGGCCGGAAAGAAGCCCGCGGAGCAGACCCCGGTTACCGAGACCCCCGTTGCCGAGACCGCCGCCGCCGAGACCCCGGTCGAGTCGGCCGAGGAGACGACGACCCCCGCAGTGCCACTCGCCGAGCCGGACGCCGGGTCGGAGATCGCTCCCGATCCCTCCGAGGTCGAGAAGACGGTCAGCTACCGCGAGCGACGTCGGGCACGTCTGGCGTCGAAGTCCCCGGAGAAGGCCGGCAAGGGCAAGGTTCGCTACCGCGGGTCGGGCCGGCGATCGCCGCGGGCCGTGGTCGGCGTCGTCGTCGCGATCGTGGTCATCGTCGTCTGCGCGGTGGCCTCGGTGGTGTTCGCGCTGGGCATCGCCCGGCAGAACGAGCAGAACGATCTGCGGGCGGAGTACTCGGCGTTCGCCTCGCAGGTGCTGATCAACCTGACGAGCATGAATCCCGACACCGTCGACCAGACGCTGAGGTCGGTGCAGGACGACACCAGCGGCAAGGTCAAGCAGGAAGTGCAGAACAACATCCAGCAGGTCGCCTCGCTCGTGCGGGACGGCAAGCTCGAGACCAAGTCGATCATCCTCAGTTCGGCGGTCACCAAGGCCGAACCCGACGAGGGTTCGGTGATCATGGTGTTCGGCTGGCATCAGCAGTCGCTCGACGGCCAGACCCCCGCCCAGGACAAGGTGTTCCGCTGGCGTGTGGACATGACCCGGATCAACGGCGACCTGAAGATGACGGATTTCGAGTGGGTGGCGTGATGGCAGGCAAGACATCCGGGCTCAGCAAGGCGCGCCTGGGATTGATCGTGCTGGCCGTCCTCGTGGTGGCGACCGTCGCGGCCACCGCGTTCCTCGGCTACCGGTACACCCAGGGCCGTGCGGAGGAGGAAGCGCGCGAATCCTCGCTCGCCACCGCCCGCGACTACGCGAACACCATGTTCGGGTACAACGCCGGGAACGTCAGCGATCACATCGACCAGTCGATGAGCGTGCTCACCGGCCCGGCCAAACCCGAGTACACCAAGCTGATCACCGAGAACAACCTGGCCGCGGAGGTTCGCAAGCAGCAGGTCGTCTCGGAGGTCACCATCCAGGACGCCGGCGTGGTCACCAACACCGCCGACACCTCGCAGGTGCTGATCTTCATGAACCAGTCGGTCACCCGTGGCCAGAAGGAACTCGTCAGCATCAACCCGTCGCGGCTGACCTTCGACATGGAACGCCAGGGCGGGCGCTGGATGATCAACCACATCGAGGTCATCACCGACGACACCTTCCGCTCCAAGCTCGAGGTCGTCGAGTCCCTGCCGCCGGATGCCAAGCCGGTGCCCGGACAGTCGCCGGCGCCCTCCCCGGCCCCGGCAGCGCCGCCGGCCGCGCCGGTCCCGGGATCGGGCGCACCCGCAGTACCCGTGCCCTGATCCACCCCGTCTGACCCAGCTGATCGAGCCGCGTGCCCCGATCGAACCGGTGTCGAGCGAAGGGCGGAGCCGTGTCGAAAATCCCGTTGCGGGACGCCGAGAGCGGGCGTACTTTCGCGGTTACACAGGGAAGGAGGTGGTCTGATAGTGATTTCTCATCGGACATGTGAGGTGACCATCCGTTAGCAGCTGACCGTGTGGCATTCGTGTCGCCGGAGGTGGGTCACCACCTCATCAGCGCCGACGAATACCAGGTGGTCACCCGGCCCCCGCATCCCGACCCGGTCCGGTCGGCACGAGGCTCGTTCGAGCGATGCGGGGGCCGTTCCGTGTCTCGGGCCCTCATGTCCGCCCACCACTCGTTCCCGGCACGACGGCCATCGGTGATCCGCGTAGCGCACTACTCGTGAGACCGGGCTCCAGCGGGAGTGAACTGGAGCAGTCCACCGTTGTGCGTGCCACGAATACCTGCCAGAGGAAACACCGGCCAGAGGGAGAGAACGATGGTCACCACGAACGCTGTCCGTGAAGACCCGATCGAACCCGGTCTCGACGGCCCTGAAACCAATGAAGCGGCCGCCCGCGACAGCCATTGGCAAGACGGCTACTGGGGCCCGGGTGACACGGATTTCGGAACCGCGACACCACCGCGTTTCGCCTTCGCCGATCCCCACGCCGCCGGGCTCTTCCACGCGGACGACGAGCATGTGACGATCCACAACCGGGGTGACGGCTCCGCGGCCGCGCTCATCTTCTTCGATGGCCGCGTCGAACTCCGCCGCCTCGGACCCGGTGAGACGATCACCCTGTCCGACGAGGACTCGTTCACCTATGTACAGGCACCCCGTCGAGCCGACGGTCGTCCGGTGATCTACGGAGGGGTGTGGGTCCACCGGGGTCGCGCGATGCCGGTGACCATCCCGATCCCGTCGGAGCGGGAATTCTTCGACCAGCGTTACCTCACACCATGGAGTGCCGACTGGGTCAGCGGACTCGCCGGCTGCCGGCTGCGGGACCCTGTAGAGGACCGGATAACGTACCAATTTCGTTCCGGCGGAACGACATTCACGGTCCGCAATGCGGGTGACACCTGGGTCGCGGTCGTTCATCGTTCCGGAGCGGAGTACACCGTCGTCGAATGCGGGCCGCATGAGCGGGTCGACTTCAAGATCGCCCCGTACTCCACCCACAGCGACGTGTTCTCCGTGGTGGGGCCGCGGCGCGGCGGTTCACCCGGACACGGACCCTACATCTCGGCGTCGGGGACGGTTCACCCCGGCTGGGCGGGCCGACCCGGCGCCGCGACGGCGTACGGGTCGGTCGTGATCATGCTCGGGTCGCTGGTCTACAGCGCCCTTCCGAAGCGGAATCTGTACCTGGCGTTCTCGGATCTACGACGTTGCGGCCGGACTCATCGGTGAGGGGCTCCCGGGAATCCGCTGATCCCGCGAGATGCTCAACCGACGTGGCGTCGGAGCTTGGCCGACAGACGGGGGATGAGGTCGCCGTCGGTGTCGACGCGCTCCTCGACGTAGGCCAGGTCACCGTCGGGGACCAGACCGTAGAGGCGCTTCGCCCCGCCGGCGCGGCGGCCGGACTGGGACTTGATGACGACGTCGGTCGCCAACTCCCACGAGGTCTGGTTGAGGGGAGTGCCGTAGAAGAGCTCGACCGAACCCTCGGCGTGGGCAAGGAGCAACTCGATGGTGTCGTCCTCGCCGATACGCCAGAAACCGGATTCGCGGAGGTCTGGTCGGACGAAGACGGCGTCGTCGTCGATGACCCACGAGCGCGACTCCCAGGTGAGGAAGTTCTGGCCGTCATGCGAGACGACGATCTGCTGCGCGAAGTGGTAGTCGGTGTCGGTGTCCGCGTCGTGGCCTTCGCCCTCGCCGCGCCAGACGCCGACCAGCGGCAGAAGTGCCAGCAGGCCGGGATGGAGATCGGCGCCCAGGCGAAGGTTCGCGGTGTCGGCGGGCAGCGGGAGGTCGTCCCAGGTGGGGACGTTGCGCTCGCGGCTGCCGGACTCGACGGCCCGTGCCTCGGCCTGGCTTATCGCCTCGTCACCGGAACGATGGGCGACACCTTCGCCCGCGGGCACAGCGACACCGTCGCCCGATGGCGGCGTGACACCGTCGCCCATGGGCACGGAGCCGGCAGGCTCGTCGGCGGCTCCACCGGTTCCCGGGTGGGACGTCACGACTCGTCGGTGACCAGGCGGTAGAGGGTGTAGACACCGAACCAGGTGATCAGCACGGCGGCCAGGATCAGCAGGATTTCGAAGAAGAGGACCACGAGGCAAATTCTAACCCGGGCTCCTGCGGAGGGTTCAGCGGGTCGCCACTCGAGGGACCCGAAAACGACGAAACCCGGTCACCGCAGTGCGGTGACCGGGCGGCGTCGTGAGGTCTCGGACACCCACGACGAGGAGTGCATCACTTGGAGACGGTGATGTCCTGTTCGTGGATGCCGGGGCCCTCGGGGCTGATCGACGCATCGCCGTTGCCGACGGACGACAGGGCGCGAAGCGTCCAGGTGCCGGGGGCGGCGAAGAAGCGGAAGTCGCCGGTCGGTGAGGCGACGACCTCGGCGGTGAACTCACCGGTCGAGTCGAGCAGACGAACGAAGGCGCCCGCGACCGGGTTGCCCGAGCCGTCGGTGACCTGCCCGGTGAGGACCGTCTCCTTCTCCACGTCGACGCCGGCAGGCAGCTTCTGTCCCTGCTTGGGTGCAGCACACATAGTTGTTACTTTCCTTCTCCGAGTTCGATCGGCGCGCCGACCAGCGAGCCGTATTCGACCCAGCTTCCGTCGTAGTTCTTGACGTTCTTCTTGCCGAGCAGCTCGGTCAGTACGAACCAGGTGTGGCTCGAGCGCTCGCCGATGCGGCAGTACGCGATGGTCTCGCGGCTGTCGTCGAATCCCTTGCCCGCGTAGAGAGCCGTGAGCTCTTCGTCGGACTTGAAGGTGCCGTCTTCGTTCGCGGTGGTCGACCACGGGATGTTGATGGCGCCGGGGACGTGGCCGCGCTGCTGTGCCTGCTCCTGCGGGAGGTGCGCCGGCGCGAGGATCTTGCCGGAGAACTCGTCAGGGCTGCGCACGTCGACCAGGTTCTTGGTGCCGATGGCGTCGATGACCTCGTCGCGGAACGCGCGGATGCTCAGGTCGGGCGAGGAGGCCTTGTACTCGGTGGCCGGGCGGGTGACCGCATCCGAGGACAGCGGACGGCCGTCGAGCTCCCACTTCTTGCGGCCGCCGTCGATCAGCTTGACGTCGTTGTGGCCGTACAGCTTGAAGTACCAGTAGGCGTAGGCCGCGAACCAGTTGTTGTTGCCGCCGTACAGGATCACGGTGTCGTCGTTGGCGACGCCACGCTCGGACAGCAGCTTCGAGAAGCGATCGGCGTCGACGAAGTCGCGGCGGATTCCGTCCTGCAGGTCCTGCTTCCAGTCGAGCTTGATCGCGCCGGGGATGTGGCCGCCGTCGTAGGCCGAGGTGTCCTCGTCGACCTCGATGAAGACGGTCTTGTCGGCGTTGAGGTTCTGTTCAGCCCATTCGGCGCTGACCAGGACGTCGGAACGTGCCATGTCTGGTTCCTTTCGGATGAATATCTGGTGGTGGATGGATCTGTGTGGCGAAACAGCGGCGAGGCGCGGACAGACGCCCGCGGGCTCTGATCTGTGATGAGCGAGGAGGCGTGTGGAGAGAGGACTCAGGCCTCGGTGAAGACGCACCCCGTCGTCATCGGCGGTGCGCATGATGCGACTGCGTGGCAGCGCATGTAGGGCACACCGTCAGCGGTGCGTGCGACAGCAACAATCGGCGACACGACAGAAGTCGATCGCCCGGCGGCGTGTGAGCAAGTACTCACGGCGCTGTTGCATGCCCACGAGGGTACAACAGTGCCGATCGGAGTCCGAACCCCCGGGTGGATTGCGCTCTGACCAGCGCAGAAAGGCCGCGTGCAGAGCGGTGTGTGCGCTGCGTACGGCGTTGTCAGAACCGGCCCGGCCGGAGGCCGGCGGGGCCGGAGTCGGCGACGAGTTGCACGTCGCCGCCGAAGCTCTCCGCACGTTGGGCCACGAGTCCCCAGGCCATCGGGAGCGGGGGGAGGACCATGCTGAAACGGTCGAGTACAGCTGCGCGCATCTGCTCGGGGACGTCGGCGTCCACGTGTCGTTCGGGTCCGGTGTAGAAGTCGGTGGCCCGGATCTCCAGTGCGCCGTCGGAGACCGACAGGTCGACCGCGACGCTGACCCGAACCTTCGGCCCGGTGAACGAGGACGCCGAAGGGGGATCATCGGCGGCGAGCCCGGCGTCCGGCGGCAGGGCGACCGTGCCGGTGAAAACGACACCCTCCGAACGGGAGACGACGCCGTCCTGGGGACCACCGCCCCCGGCCTTGCCGTCTGGGGCGGGCGTGCTCACCGTCAGATCGGTGATCCGCAGATAACGCGCGAGGGTGACCGCGTCGAGGCGGGTGTAGGCCGAGATCGACGATGTGTGCAGAACATCACTCCCGGTGAAATCCCCTCGTTCCGGGCCCTGGAAACGGCCGAGTGTGGCGCCGAGTTCGCCTCGGCAGATGCCGCGGGCGGGTTCGCAACCGGGTAGTTCGACACCGCGAGCGGCGATCGTCGCCCCGGAGTAGTCACCCTTCGACGCCTGGGTGAGGAACGGGAACCCGGCGAGTGTCACCTCGGGATCGAATGGGACGCGCGGTGATTCGGCGAGGGCACGGGCGAGTCGGTGCTCGCTGCGAATGGCCGCGCCGACGTCGACGAGCAGCACCGATCCGGCGGCGACGACCGCCACGGTGACCGCGATGACGAGGACTTTCCGGATGCCCGGCATGCTCGGACGACCATCCTCTCCGGCGTGTCCACCGATCGCCCCGACTCGACTTGTTAACAGCGAAGTGCGCGGATGGCGCTATTCTGTCACCTATCTCGCACACGTTGGTAAGCCAGAGTAAACAATCTGCGGTGGCGTGTGCGGAGGCGTTCACAGCGTGGTGGGCGGATTGGATGGTCTGGGACGGGGACGAACGAGATCGGAGTGCTAGGTGGATCTCTTGTTGTTGACGGCCGATCCCAATCCGGAGTCGGTCCTGCCGTCGCTGTCGCTGCTCGCTCACAACGTGCGTGTCGCCCCGACGGAGGTTTCCTCACTCATGGAGGCGGGCAACGCGGACGTGGCCCTGGTCGACGCACGCGCGGATCTGGCGGCGGCACGAGGACTGTGCCGGCTGCTGGGTAGCACCGGCTCCTCGGTGCCGGTGGCGGCCGTGCTGACCGAGGGCGGATTGGTCGCGGTCAATGCGGACTGGGGCATCGACGAATTCCTGCTCCCGGGCACGGGACCGGCGGAACTCGACGCGCGGTTGCGCCTGCTGGTGGTGCGCACCCGCGGAGTGGCCGCCGAGGAGACGTCGGGGAAGGTCACGCTCGGGGAGCTGGTCATCGACGAGGGGACGTATACCGCGCGACTGCGTGGACGTCCCCTCGATCTGACTTACAAGGAATTCGAACTCCTGAAGTACCTGGCGCAGAACGCAGGTCGTGTGTTCACGCGCGCTCAGCTGCTGCAGGAGGTGTGGGGGTACGACTTCTTCGGCGGTACGCGCACGGTCGACGTGCACGTGCGCCGTCTGCGCGCCAAGCTCGGCAGCGAACACGAATCGCTGATCGGCACGGTCCGCAACGTCGGATACAAGGCGGTGCGGCCCACGCGCGGTCGGGGGGCCCAGGCCGAGGTCGAGGAAGTGCCGGAAGACGTTGCCCCGGAAGTTGATCCGGGCGAGTTCGACGACACCCTCCACGGTCCGGATACCTTCGACGAGGAGTTCAGTGCCAGCGCCGGAAACTGACCGAATGCAGGTACGACGAGGTGCCGCCCCCGCGGAGGTCGTCGCCGAGGCACGTCGCATGGTGCGTGCGGCGACCTCTGCCGACGGCGTCGCTCCGCTCTCGGACGAGGCGGTCAAAGCGATTGACACCGACGCGGATTCGCCGGTCATCCACGTGTGGTCCACAGGTGCCTACGCCAACGTCGTGCCCGGTCGGGACGGCGAGCCGTCGATGATCGAGGCGGTCGTCGACCCCGAGCGGCGGCGCGAGGGACTGGGACGCTCGCTGCTCGACGCCGCTTTCGCCGCGGCGAAGCAGGAAGGGCTCCCGGCCCGGGTGTGGGCGCACGGCGATCTGCCCGGTGCAGTCGCGCTCGCATCGGCGATGGGACTGCAGAAGCGGCGCGAACTCCTGCAACTACGGCGCCCGGTCGGTGAGGGACACGAGCTCCCCGAACTCGTCGTCGATCCGGGTCTCACACTCCGGACCTATGCCGGGTCGGACGACGATGCAGAGATCCTGCGCGTCAACAACGCCGCCTTCGACTGGCATCCCGAACAGGGCGGCTGGGAGCTCGATCAGATCGCCGAGCGGGTCGCGGCCGACTGGTTCGATCCCGAAGGTCTGTTCCTCGCCTTCGACGCCGAGGATCCGGCACGGCTCCTGGGTTTCCACTGGACCAAACAGCACGATGCCGATCTCGGCGAGGTGTACATCGTCGGTGTCGATCCGCAGGCGCAGGGGCGCGGGCTCGGGAAGCTGCTGACGCTTGCCGGACTCCACCACCTCGCACGGCGCGGTGTCGCCGAGATCAACCTCTACGTGGAAGGCGACAACACGGCGGCCTTGCGCACGTATGAACGCCTGGGCTTCACCAGGTATGCCGTCGATGTCGCCTACGGGTGAAGCCCGCGGCTGAGCGCGGTCCGCATCGCCCCGACGATGTCGCCGATGTGTGGCTCCCGCCAAGTAAGGACACCTGCGTTGCGTAGATCACTTCCATCCGGTCCCGGAGGTCGCGGCACGCCATTCGCACCTGACCGCCTCGGGTGGTTCACCTTCCGTTCACCTTCTGTCGGGGATTCGGCAACCCGGCGCGCCTAGCTTTCCTTTTCGGACACTCCGGACACCCGGGCCTCGGGACGGAGCACGATACGGAAAGGCAACACCTGCGGTGAGAATCAAGCGGAACGGCGCTCTGGCGGCGGTGTCGGCGATCGCGGCATTGACCCTGGTGACGGCGTGTGGTGGGGGAGACACTCAGACGGTGAGTGGCGAGGGTTCCACCGCCCAGCAGAAGGCCATGGAGCACTTCAGTCAGATCCTCTCGGACGACAGCGACATCGTCCTCGACTACACCGGCAGCGGCTCCGGTGACGGCATCAAGAAGTTCATCGCCGGCGACGTCGACTTCGCGGGTTCGGACTCGGCCCTGAAGGGCGACGAGATCACCAAGGCCAAGGATCGCTGCAACGGCAACGACGCCTGGCATCTGCCGATGGTCGTCGGACCGGTTGCGGTCGCCTACAACCTCGAGGGCGTCGACGACCTCAAGCTCAATCCCGCCGTCATCGCCAAGATCTTCAACGGCAAGATCACCAAGTGGAACGATCCGGCGATCGCCGCACTCAACCCGGGCGCGCAGCTGCCGGGCGGCGACATCGTCCCGGTCTACCGCTCCGACAGCTCGGGCACGACCGACAACTTCCAGCGGTTCCTGCAGAACTCGGCGACCAACGACTGGCCGTATGAGCACAGCAAGGAATTCGCTCCCAAGAACGTCGGTTCGGGCGCGTCGAAGTCGACCGGTGTCGGTGACACGGTCAAGAAGACCCCCGGCTCGATCAGCTACGTGGAGTGGGGCTTCGCGACCGAGAACAAGCTCGGTGTCGCCGACATCGACTTCGGAGCGGGTCCGGTCGAGCTGAACGCGGAGAGTGCCGGCAAGGCCCTCGACGCGCTGGAGTTCAAGAACCCGGCCAGCAAGGACCTCGTCGTCGACACCGACGCGCTGTTCGCGTCGAAGACCCCGGGTGCCTACCCGCTGTTGCTGACGCCGTACAGCATCGTCTGTTCGGCCGGTTACTCCGACGAGGCCACCAGTGCCACCCTGAAGGATGCGTTCACGAAGATCCTCGGCGACGGCCAGACCGGTCTCGCGGAGATCGGCTACGTGCCGGTGCCGCAGAACTTCAAGGCCAAGCTGCAGGGCAGCATCGACGCGCTTGCCGGCAGCGGCAACGCCTGACGTGACACAACGGAACAGTGCATGCGGGGCCGCCAGGAATTGCGGCCCCGCATGTGCGGTTGACACACTGACACGACTCTTCGTGTGTCGCACGGACTGTGAGCAGTGGACCGGGAAGTGGCCCCAATGACCAGAGCGGAAGCACAAGAGGGACGCATGACGTCGCTGAGCAAAGAAAGTGGTGCGATCCCGCCGGATTCGGATGGGACGAGCCTTCCCGAGTCGTCGCCCGACGGCGCCACACCCAGCAACCTGCACTCCGGGGCGCGTCACCGTGTGGCCGACCAGGTGTTCCGCAACCTGGCGGTCGGTTCGGGCTTCGTCGTCTCGCTCGTCATCGGGCTCATCGCGCTATTCCTCCTGGCGCAGGCCATCCCGTCGCTGGCCAAGAACGAGGAGAACTTCTTCACCTACACCGGTGACTGGATCACCAGCGGCAACCAACTCGCGTTCGGCATCCCACAGCTGTTCTACGCGACGGTCGTCGTCTCCGTCATCGCCCTGCTCATCGCGATGCCGGTCGCGCTCGGGATCTCGATCTTCCTCACCGAGTACGCCCCCAAGCGCCTCGTCGGACCGATCACGTACACCGTCGACCTGCTCGCCGCGGTGCCCTCGATCGTGTACGGCTTGTGGGGCATCCTCGTCCTCGGCCCCGCGCTGGTGCCGGTGAACGAGTGGCTCGTCGGCCACCTCGGTTTCCTGCCGTTCTTCCAGCAGCCCACCCAGGTCGCGAACATGTCCACCGGTGGCACGCTGCTCACCGCGGGCATCGTGCTCGCGGTCATGATCCTGCCGATCATCACCGCGGTCACCCGTGAGGTCTTCATGCAGACGCCCAAGGGGCACCGTGAGGCCGCTCTCGCCCTGGGCGCGACGAAGTTCGAGGTCGTCAAGCTGGCGGTGCTGCCCTTCGGCTTCTCCGGCTACATCTCCGGTTCGATGCTCGGCCTCGGTCGCGCGCTCGGAGAGACGATGGCGCTGCTGCTGATCATCTCCACCGCCGGCCCGATGAACTTCAACCTCATGGAGAGCGGCGAGACCTTCGCGACCAAGATCGCCAACAACGCCGCCGAGTTCGACTCACCGGGCAAGACCGGCGCCTACATCTCCGCCGGACTCACCCTCTTCGTCCTGACCTTCATCGTCAACGCCGCGGCCCGTGCGGTCGTCGCCGGAAAGAAGTGACCATGACCGTCACAACGCCCTCACGATCGGCCGACCCGGTCAAGAAGCCGACCGGCTTCGCCCCGCTCGCGAAGCGTCGGCGCCTGACCGATCACATCGTCCGGACCTCGGTCATCGCCGCACTCCTCATCGCCTTGGTCCCGCTCGTGTGGCTGGTCGCCACGCTGGTCATCCGCGGCATCGAACCACTGCTCGACATCGACTGGTGGACCCTGCCCGAGCGCAAGGGCGGCGCGGCTAACGCCATCGTCGGAACGCTGATGCAGACCGCACTGGCCGCCGTGATCTCGATCCCGCTCGGCATCTTCGTGGCCATCTACCTCGTCGAGTACGCCACCAAGAAGTCGCTGCTCGCCCGGGTCACCACCTTCATGGTCGACATCCTCTCCGGAGTTCCGTCGATCGTCGCGGCCCTGTTCGTCTATGCGGTGTGGCGCACCAGCCTCGGACTGCCCCGCTCGGGGTTCGTGGTGGCCATCGCGCTGGTGCTGCTCATGGTGCCGCTCGTGGTCCGTGCCACCGAGGAGATGCTCAAGATCGTCCCGCAGGATCTGCGCGAGGCGTCGTATGCGCTGGGTATCCCGAAGTGGAAGACCATCGTGAAGATCGTGCTGCCGACGGCCCTCTCGGGCATCGTGACCGGCGTGATGCTGGCCATCGCCCGCGTGATGGGGGAATCGGCGCCCGTGCTCATCCTCGTCGGCTCGACGCGCGCGATGAACTGGAATCCCTTCGAGGGCAACCAGGAATCACTGCCGCTGATGATGGTTCAGCAGTACAACAACGGGCCAGGTGTCTTCGACAAGGTCTGGGGGGCGGCCCTGTGCCTGGTCATCCTCGTGGCCATCGTCTACGTCGGGGCCAAGGTCGTCTCGAAGATCTTCGCACCCAAGACATCCTGAGTCTCGGCGACTCTGAGACCACCCCCGGCCCGGTGAACGGGTCGACACTGAGAAACGGACAACGTCATGGCAAAGCGCCTCGACATCAAAGACCTGAACATCTACTACGGCGACTTCCATGCGGTGAAGGACGTGACCCTCGAGGTGCCGCCGCGCTGCATCACCGCCTTCATCGGCCCGTCGGGCTGCGGCAAGTCGACGGTCCTGCGCACCCTGAACCGGATGCACGAGGTCACCCCCGGCGCCTACGCCGAGGGCAGCGTGCTGCTCGACGGCGAGGACATCTACGGCCGCAACGTCGATCCGGTGAGCGTGCGCGCCACGATCGGCATGGTGTTCCAGCGACCCAACCCGTTCCCGACGATGTCCATTCGCGACAACGTCGTCGCCGGCCTGCGCCTCCAGGGCGTGCGCAACAGGGCCGAGCTCGACGAGGTCGCCGAGCGCAGTCTGCGCGGCGCGAACCTCTGGGAAGAGGTCAAAGACCGTCTCGACAAGCCCGGCGGCGGGCTCTCCGGCGGCCAGCAGCAGCGGCTCTGTATCGCGCGGGCCATCGCGGTCTCCCCGGACGTGCTGCTGATGGACGAGCCGTGCTCGGCGCTCGACCCGATCTCGACGCTGGCCATCGAGGATCTGATGGGTGAGCTCAAGAAGGAGTACACGATCGTCATCGTGACCCACAACATGCAGCAGGCCGCCCGCGTCAGCGACCAGACCGCATTCTTCAATCTCGAGGGTGTCGGTCAGCCCGGACAGCTGGTCGAGATCAGCGACACCGAGACGATGTTCTCGAATCCGACGAAGAAGGAGACCGAGGACTACATCTCGGGGCGCTTCGGCTGACGCAGCGCCAACCTTCCGAACAGGGCTCTTCCCGTTGACGGGAGGGGCCCTGTTTGTTTGCTGCTCACATGTTGATCAGGAGAATGACCAGCAGAGCGGTGAGCGATGCGATGACGCCGAGATAGGTGAATATCTGCCGTCGGTGGGCGGCTGCCGCGGCTGCCTCGTCGGTCATCGCATTGAAATCGGGTTCGATCGGCTGATTCTGGCCCATGTCCGCCACCATAACGGGGACATGTGCAGCTGTGAAATCGTTCCCGGGCGCAAAGCGCGCCAGATGTTCCTGACATGAAGAGAGGCCGAGTTCAGTTCATCCAACTGAATCCTCGGCCTCTCGAAATGTGTGCCCTCGCTCCCCGAGAAGGGTGAGCGAGGAAGATCACCCGATGTTCTGGAACTGTTCGGGGGTCTTGCCGGTGGCGGTGAACACCACCCGGCGACCGATCAGCACGGCATGATCTGCGAAGCGTTCGTAGTAGCGACCGAGCAGGGTCACATCCACCGCCGCGGCGACGCCGTGCTGCCATTCGCGGTCCATCAGGACGGTGAACAGGTGGCGGTGGAGATCGTCCATCGCGTCGTCGTCCTCCTGCAAGCGCAGCGCGGCCTGCGGGTCGTGGGTCACCAAGACCTCATGCGCATTCTTGGCAAGGGTCACCGCGAGCCGGCCCATCTCCGCGAAGTAGCCGTTGACCTCCTCAGGGAGGGCCTTTGCCGGGTGGCGACGACGGGCGACCTTGGCCACGTGGAGGGCGAGGGCACCCATCCGGTCGGCGTCGGCGACGATCTGGAAACCACTGACGACTCCGCGGAGGTCGCCGGCGACCGGGGCCTGGAGAGCGAGGAGAGCGAAGGACTGTTCCTCGGCGCGGGCCGACAACTGTGCCATCCGTTCGCTGTCGCCGATGACCTCTTCGGCAACGGCGAGGTCGGCCTGCAGGAGCGCCTGGGTGGCACGCGACATCGCGGTACCCGCGAGTTCACACATTTCACCCAGGACGTTGGTCAGCTCCTCGAGTTGCTCTTGGTAGGCAGTACGCATGTACCCAGGGTACGTCGGGGAACGGTCTTCTTCGCTCACGGGCGATGAACGCAGCGTGAACGACCGGCGCGGTGACGTCGTCGTCGTCTCATCCGGACGATCGTGCTAGGTACAGGTCGTGTCGCCCGCGTTGGTGACGGCGAGATCGTTGGGCAGATCACCGGTGTTCTCGGCCGGCGCGAGCTGCTCGACGTTCACCGTGGCCCCGGCGTCGGGCACCGATCCCAGCTCGCCGGTGAAGTCGGACCCGAGGATGAGTTCGACCCCCGATTTGACCGTCCGGTCGAGCTGGATCTCGGCGCCGGGGAACATGGCGGCCAGCGTGGCGGCCGCGTTCTGCTGTCCGGTGCCGTACCGCACGACGGTGTCGTCCCGGCTCTCCGAGGCGTCGGCCACACCGCGGACGTCGAAGCCGTACGGCTTCAACTGGTCGGACACCTCGGCGGCGAGACCGGTGGTGCTGGTCCCGTTGAGCACGCGGATACCGATGTTGCCGGGATTCTGCGCGGTGGCGTTGATCCGTCCGGGGGTCTCCGTCGAGTTCCTCGAACTCGGAGCTCGCGAGGGCGCCTTGGACGTCGGCTTCTTCTTCTCGACCTTCTCGCCGGGCAACGGCAGGTCGTCGATGATCGCGTTGAAGATCGCATCGACGTCGTCGGTGCGTGGGATCTCATTGTTGGAACCGTCGGTGGTCGTGCCGGAGGTGGGGATGGTCAGGAACGAGACGCGACCGGCCTCGATGCCCTGCATCGACTCGGCGAGGTTGATCAGCGACTGGGTGTCGACGCCGTCGACGTAGCTGTACTTGATGAACGTGTTGACGATGCTGTTGAGCTTGTTGGGGTTCGCCAGCACGTTGCCCGACAGCGTCGAACGCAGCAACGACGACATGAACAGCTGCTGACGCTTGATGCGACCGTAGTCGCCGTTGCCCTCGGAGGCGATGTTGCGGGCGCGGACATAGTTGAGGGCCCTGCGCCCGGTGAGCTTCTGTTTGCCGGGTTTGCGGAGGATGTTGCCGAGCTCGTAGTCGTAGAGTGGCACCGTCGAGCACACCTCGACACCACCGATCGTCCGTACGACCTGCTCGAAGCCGTAGAAGTCCATGCCGATGAAGTGGTTGATGTTGAGGCCGCTCATCTGGGTCAGCACCCGGACGAGGCACTGCGGGCCGCCGTAGAAGTAGACGCTGTTCAGCTTCACGCCGCTCTGTGCCGGCATCTCCGCGCCGTACTTGCCGGTCTCGTTGTCCCACGAGTTGCATGCGGGCTGGTCCACCTGGAGGTCGCGTGGGAAGGACACCGCGACGACGCGTTCACGGTTGGCCGGGACGTTGACCAGGATGACGGTGTCGGAACGGGCGCCCTCGGCATCGGCGGTGGTGCCCGCACCCACCTTCGCGTTCTTGCCGCCACGCGTGTCGGTGCCGACGATCAGGTAGGTCTCGTCGCCGTTTTGGGCGTCCTTGTTGCGGATGTTCTTGTCTTCGGCGTCGACGGCGGTGACATTGCGCCAGTTGCCGTTCCACGACTGCAGGTAGTTCCAGACGAAACCGGTGCCGACCAGGGCGGTCACACATGCGATGGCCACCAGGATGCGTCCGGTGGCGGTGGTCTTTCGGACGAGTGCACCGCGACGGTCGCCGCCGCGCCCCGGGTGGTGGCGGGGCGCCTGGCGGAGTTGGAGTGGACCGGTCAGGTCGGGGGTTCGTTCGAGCGGTTCGCGAGGGGTCGGCGGTTCGTCCGGCGTGGTCGCGGCCGGGGGTACCAGCGCGTCCTGGGCACGCGACTCCTCGAAGGCGCGCTGGGCGGTGGCGCGGTCCGACAGGTCGGGTGCGGGCTCGCCGGGTTTGTCACCGATCGTGGGGATCTTCTGGGTGACGTCGTTGTCGAAGCGGTGGATCTCGGTGGGACGATCGTCGGCCGCGGGCTGGCTCTGGTCGCTCCGTCCGAGCGGAGGACGAGGGGGCCGGACCTGATCGGGCTGCGCCGGGTTGAAGCGGCGGGACCGGCTGCGGGTCGTCGGCGGGATGTTCGCGTAAGGGCCGGGCGGGGGTGCCTGGTCGGGCGCACCGGCGCGGGAGCGTCCGCGGCGGGGGGAGTCGGCCGGGGGCGTCCGGGGTTCCTCCGCGTTCATCTGCTCCATGAGCTCGCGGACGGTCAGTCGGGTCCGCCCGCGGACGAAGCGATCACTGGAACGCGGCTCGCGGAGACTCGGGTGCGCTCCCGGCGGCGAGGCGTCCCGAGCGCCGGGGTCCACCGGCGGACGGCGGTCGTTGGCATCGTCGGGACGCCCGGCACGACGGCCACGACGAGACCGGTTGGCCTCGTCTCCCGCCTCCGGTTCGTCCGGTCCCGATGTCCGACTCAATGCACGTTCCTCTACCCCGTAGGTCTCGAATGCGCATGACCGCGCGTCGGGGCTGATCGACGCGGCACGCACGCACGCAGGGCCCCGGGTGGCCGGGACCTTCGCGCCATATTACTGATCGCACCTGAGAATCGAACTCAGCCGGACCGTCGTTGTGACGGTTTTCGCAGAACGTGTCAGCCGCCGGAGTGCATGATCTCCGCACCGGCGGGCACGACGTCCTCGTCGGGATCGTCGAGCCAGCCGTCGGGCAGGGCGACCTTCGCCGGCGAACCCTGGCGGCCGCGCGGGCCATGACCGTCACTCGGGAACGGTGCGTCGGCAGGCAGTTCGGACAGCAGTTCGCGCAGCTCGTCGACGCTGCCGACGAGCGCCATCCGCCGACGGATCTCCGAGCCGGCCGGGAATCCCCGCAGGTACCACGCCACATGTTTGCGGATCTCGCGGCAGCCCTTCATCTCGCCGTGGTGGTCGACGAGGAGCTGGCAGTGCCGGACCATGATCTCGGCGACCTCGCCCAGGTTCGGGGGACTGGGTGCCTCGAATCCGTTGAGTTCGGCGGCGAGTTCGGCGAACAACCAGGGGCGTCCGAGGCAGCCGCGGCCGACGACGACTCCGTCACACCCGGTCCGGTTCATCATCGCCACCGCGTCCGCTGGTTCGAAGATGTCGCCGTTGCCCAGCACCGGCACCGAGGTGACGTGCTCCTTGAGGCGGGCGATCTCATCCCAGTCGGCTTCGCCGGAATAGCGCTGCGACGCGGTCCGGGCGTGCAGGGCGACCGCGGCGGCACCCTCCTCGGCGGCGATGCGCCCCGCGTCGAGATGCGTGCGGTGGTCGTCGTCGATGCCGATGCGGAACTTGACCGTGACCGGGATGTCGGTGCCCTCGGTCGCACGGACGGCGGCCGCGACGATCTTGCGGAACAGCGTCCGCTTGTAGGGGATGGCCGAGCCACCGCCCTTGCGCGTCACCTTGGGTACCGGGCAGCCGAAGTTCATGTCGATGTGATCGGCGAGGTTCTCGTCGACGATCATCTTCGCCGCCTGGTACGTGTACTCCGGGTCAACGGTGTACAGCTGCATCGATCGCGGACTCTCGTCGGGTCCGAAGGTCGTCATGTGCATCGTGACCGGATGACGTTCGACGAGGGCGCGGGCGGTCACCATCTCGCAGACGTACAGACCGGAGACGGTCCCGGTGCGGGCGAGCTCGAGTTCGCGGCACAGCGTGCGGAATGCGACGTTGGTGACACCCGCCATCGGCGCGAGGACGACGGGGCTCGCCAGCTCGATGGAGCCGATGCGGAGCTTGGCCGGGGACGCAGAACCGGCGCCTTCGGAGGTCGAAGGCGCCGGGCTGCTGGAGAGGGTCGTGCTCAGGATGCCCGCTGCTCCCGCTTCTTGGCCTCGCGGGCGAGCGAACGGTCGCGCATCTCCTCGAAGCGGATGGTGTCCTTCTCGAGCTGCTCGAGGAAGGCGGCGAGCTCCTCACGGGTCTTCTCGCCCTCGGCGGTGAAGTCGTCGCGCTCGAAGACGTTCCACTTGCGCAGAACCGGCATGACGACCTCTTCGAGGTGCTGGCGAAGGTCGTAGATGCCGTGCTTGGCCATCAGGACGCCGTGGCGGCGGAAGTTCGGCATTCCGGCGCCGGGCATCTGGAAGTTGGTCACGATGTCGGTGACCGCGCGCAGCGTCTGGTCGGGGGAGATGTCGAAGCCCGCACCGCAGATGTTGCGGTAGAAGATCATGTGCAGGTTCTCGTCGGCCGCGATGCGCTGCAGCATCTTGTCCGCGATCGGGTCCTTGCAGGCCTTGCCGGTGTTGCGGTGGCTGACGCGGGTCGCGAGTTCCTGGAAGGTCACGTATGCGACCGAGTGCAGCAGGCCGAGTTCGTCGGCGTGCTCCTCGAGTTCGTCGACGCGACCGGCGGTCGCCAGCATCGGGTCGTAGCCGTTCGTCATGTGGATCATCCGCGCCTCTTCGAGGGCGACCGGATCGACACCGCGGGTGACGACGAGGTAGTCGCGCATGACGATGCCGTGGCGGTTCTCCTCGGCGGTCCAGCGACCGACCCAGTGGCCCCAGGCGGAGTCCATCGAGAAGTTGTCGGCGATGACGCGGTGGTACGATGGGAGGTTGTCCTCGGTCAGCAGGTTGGTGATCATCGCGGCCTTGGCGACCTCGTCGAGCTGCGACTGCTCGGGGTCGTAGTCGACGCCGCCGAGCGCCGCGAAGTTGCGACCCTCGTCCCACGGGACATAGTCGTGCGGGTTCCAGTCCTTGGCGGTCTTGAGGTGACGGTTGACGTTCTCCTCGGCAACCGGGGCGAGTTCCTTGAGAAGCTCGAGTTGCGTCAGCTCGCGTGCCATATAGATGTCCTCCGAAGGGTGTCCGCGTATGTCGTACGTGTGTCGTCTTTTCTTGCCTCGCGACGGTGCCGCGAGTGGGATAGCGGCGTCGTCGTGGGCGGGTCACGCCCACCCGGGCGGACCTTGGGTGGTCTCGGACGCGCGACTGCGCAGCCCTCCTCCACTGGTCAAAGCCCTAGCCTACGGCACTTGCGATCGGGTCCCAAGTCCGTCTGTGACACTGTCGTGTCCGTATGGTGCCGACGTTACGACCGTGCACGGTGGTGTCGGTCACGGTTGTCCTGGGCGATCGGTTCGGTCGCCTCGTCGCAGGTCGGCGGGGATTTTTCCCGGCGTCAGCCCTTCTTGTGGGACCGGGCGAAGAAGGCGCCGCTGGTCTCCATCCACGTGGCGGCGGGCTCATCGAGATTGCCGTGTTCGCGGGCTTTCTCACACCACCGCATCGCTGCCCGGCCGAACTCCATCGGGTTGTAGACATCCTCCTCGCGGCTCCACAGACCGTCGCCCGCATAGGTGAGGATGGTGATGTTCGTGGCGGTGATGAGGCTCTGGTCCCCCGGATCGCGCATCGGGTTGTCGACCTCGCAGATCACCCGACCGGTCGGGGCGTCGACCACGTGCCACAGCGACGGGAAGCCCGTCATGTGACTTCCGGGGAAGGCGGTCATCGTGCGCCAGGCCCAGGCGCGGATCTCCTCGCGGCCGCGCAGCGTCCCCAGCGCGTGCTCGACGAAGTCGGCGTCCTCGGTGAACATGTCGGCGTAGCGGTCCCAGTCACCGCTGACCGCGACCTCGGCGACCGTGCGCTGGAATTCGGCGAACGCCTCGTCGAGTTCGGTCGCGCTGAAGGCCCCGCCCGGGGCGTCGGGAAGTTTCTCGGTGGATTCCATCGACGCCGATCGTAGGGTTCGGACGGTGTACCCGGCCGGGGTTTGGTGACACTCGGTAGCATTCGGTGCCTATGCATCCGCCCGAAGCCGCGGGTGCACGGGGTATCGGTGAGGACGTCATGTACCAGGTAGGGGACCTGATCGCGGGGTACCGCGTCCTTGACGTGCTCGGACGCGGTGGCATGGGCGACGTCTACAAGGCGGCCCACCCGCGGCTGCCGCGGTCGGATGCACTCAAGGTCCTGCGGTCGGGACACGCCACCGATCCGGTGTTCCGCGCCCGGTTCGAGCGGGAGGCGGACATCGTCGCGCCGCTACACCACCCCAATGTCGTCACCGTCTACGACCGGGGGGTCTTCGAGGGTCAGCTCTGGATCGCGATGGAGTACGTGCCCGGTGTCGACGTCGCGCGGATGCTCGCGGCCGACGCGCCCCTCGACCCTCGGCTGGCGTGCACGATCGTCCGCGGCGTGGCCGCCGGGCTCGACGCCGCGCACCGTCGCGGGATCATGCACCGCGACATCAAACCGGCGAACATCCTCGTCACCCCGGGTCTCGGCGGCGACCGTCCCGGAAACACCGGCTCCCTCACACCCGAGGCCGTCAAGGTCACCGACTTCGGCATCGCGCAGGTGCTCGACGAGGTGACGAACCTGACCGGGACCGGCATCACGATCGGGACGATGCATTACGCGTCGCCCGAGCAGATCGAGGGCCGACGCGTCGACCCCCGTAGCGACATCTATTCGCTCGGCGCCACCGCCTTCGAACTCCTCACCGGCGCACCGCCTTTCGATGCGACGTCGCTGCACGGCCTGATGACCGCGCACATGTACCACGAGCCGCCGCCGGCGAGCAGTCGCAATGGGGCGCTCCCGGCCGCGGTCGACGCGGTCCTCGCTCGGGCGATGGCCAAGAACCCAGACGACAGGTACCCGACCGCCGGCGAGTTCGCCGACGCCCTGCACGATGCCTTCGACACCCGTCAGACCCTCGTCGGGCCGCGTATGCAGCCGGATCCCCATGCGTCTCCGGGTTCTTCGGGGTCGGCTCCGGGCATGCCTGCCGCCGGAGATCCGACTTCATCTGCGGCGTACCGTGATCGGGCGACCGATCCGACCGCCCGGGAGCGGCTGGGGCCGCCGATGGTCTCGACCGAGACCCTGCACGGATGGGAGCCCACACATGCCGCGGAACCGGCCCGGCCCGTCCGGCGTGGAGGTGGCGCCACGGTCGTCGCGATCGGGGCGGCGGTCGCGCTGATCGCCGGAATCCTCGGCGCCGGTGCCGGATTCGTGAGCACCTCGGCGGGGACACTGGAGACCCCGAACGCACCCGACGCCGAGGTGACGACGACCGCCGTCGAACTGTCCTGGGGTCACGTCGACGACGCGACCGACTACGTCGTCACCCAGAACCACGAGGTCATCTACTCCGGTCCCGATACGAAATTCACCGCACCGCGCCCGATTCCGGGTACGTACACCTACCAGGTCGCTGCGCAGGACGAGGACGGCCGGACCTCGGAGTTCTCCCGCAACTCAGAGGCTGTCGACGTCTTCATGACCTGGGGCGAACTTCAACCCATCGCCGACCTCTACCACGACCTCGTGCCGGCATCTCCGTTGAGCACCAACGGTTTCGACGGCATGCGGTGCTGGGGCGAGGACGGCGACCTCGCGTTCGAGTCCTCCAAGCGCACCGTGTGGTGCACCCGTTACCGCGACGACGAGGCGAAGAATGCGGACTACCAGGTGATCGTCGACGTGTACGACACACCCGAGGAGGCGCGGGCGGCGGCGGACGTGACCGCCTACAATCTGCGCGGCACCGGTTACACAACGGCGCAGGGTTTCACGGGGACGCTGTACCTCTCGGACAAGCAGCGTGATCAGGGGCAGGCCATCCTCGCCCATGACACCGGCGACCGCGCCAAGTCGGTCGTGTGGGTCGTGGTGCCCGGCAAACCGGCTGCCGCTGCGGCCGATCTGCTGAAGAGGCTGCCGATCTGATGGCACAACCTGTGACCACCCCACCCGCGGGCCCGCCCACCACCCCGCCGAACTCACCGACCGTGCGGCCGTGGACGATCGCGGCGATCGTCGTCGCCGCGGTGCTGCTCGCCGTCGGCTCCTTCTTCTCGGTACGTGCGCTCACCAGCGTCGACGTGCCGGATGCACCGACCGGCCTGAAACTCGACGCCGGAACCGGACGCCTCGTCGCGACCTGGGATGCGGTGCCGGGTGCGACGGGCTATCAGCTCGTCCGCGACGACGGGATAGTCGTGTACCGCGGTACGGAGACCGAGGTCGTCGACGCCTCGGTGCCCGCAGGCGAACACACCTACCGGGTGGCCGCGCTGGACGGCGACACCGTCTCGCCGCCGAGCCCGTCGCAGTCCGTACGCACTGGCGCGACCTGGGGGGTCTTCGCGCCGCTCGTGGCGCAGTTCCCCGAGCTCCTCCCACAGACCCCGGACACCGCCGCGAGATGGGGCAACGCCGAGTGCGTCCGTAGGTACGCCGGCGGCCGCGACGAGGTCGGCCCGTCGGAGACCGGAAACGGCAAGGTGCGCACCGTGTTCGTGGTGCGATGCGCCGCGGGGGCGGTCGACCGCCCGTTCGGCGTGTTCTGGTTCGCCTCCAAGGACGCCCTCAACGCCGAGTACTCCCGCTCGTCGGCGACCTCGCGGCCGGTGCGGTGGAAGCACGGCACCGGCCTCATCGACGAGAACGGTCGCGGCGTCTTCAAGATCACCGACGACCCGGCTCGGGAACTGGCGATGATCGTGGTGCTGGAGACCCCGGCCCAGAACGTCCTCCAGATGGTCGATTCGATGCCGATCTGAGTCCTGTCCGGGCGGTGGAGGACAACCTGGTCGATCGACTGGGACGAACACGCTTCCGGAGTCTCCGGCGTGCGGCATGATGGCGTGGGGGCTTTCGGGTGCGGGGAGACGAGAGGTTGATGTCATGCAGCGGTTGAGTGGTTTGGACGCTTCGTTCCTCTACCTGGAGACCCGGAGCCAGCTGATGCACGTCATCGGTCTCGTGGAGATCGATCCGAGCACCATGCCCGGCGGGTACAACTTCGACAGGCTGCGCGAGGAGATGGAGCGGCGCGTCGCCGCGATCCCGGCCTTCCGCCGAAAGCTCGACAACTCGATCTTCAACATCGACCACCCGGTGTGGATCGAGGACGAGGACTTCGACATCCAGCGTCACGTCCATCGCGTGGCGGTGCCCGCGCCGGGCGGTGCGGGTGAGGTCGCCGAACTGTGCGGTCATCTCGCCGGCCAGACCCTCGACCGGGGCAAGCCCCTCTGGGAACTGTGGATCATCGAAGGGCTCTCCAACGGCCGCATTTGCGCGATGCTGCGTATGCACCACGCCGGCACCGACGGTGTCACCAGCGCCGAGATGCTCGCCCAGATGTGCACTCTCACACCGGACCCACCCGAACTCGACTCGTCGAAGGTCCACGAATCGGCGGGCCCGCCGTCGCGCGCAACGATCGCCGCGACCGGGGCGATCAACTACTTCGCCAGCGCCCGCAGGCGATGGCGAAACTGTTGCCGCGGACGGTCAGCGTCCCGGTCGGCTGGCTGCGCCGGGCTCAACGGCAGTCCGCCATGCCCGCACCGTTCATGGCGCCCCGGACCCGGTTCAACTCGGCGATCACGCCCCACCGCAGCATCGGCCTCAGCCAACTGTCGCTCGACGACGTCAAGCGCGTGAAGAACCACTTCGGGGTGAAGCTCAACGACGTCGTGCTGGCGCTGGTCGGCGGTGCGATGCGCACCTACCTACTCGAACACGACGAGCTGCCCGACAGGCCGCTCGTCGGGATGGTGCCGGTGTCCGTCCACGGTGCCGACGAGTCCGACCTCGTGGTCGAGGGCACCAACAAGGTGACGGGAATGTTCACCCAGTTGTCCACTGACGTCGAGGATCCGGTGGAGCGACTCGAGAAGCAGGCGGAGTTCAGCCGAAAGTCGAAGGAACACCACGCCGAGATCGACGCCAACATCCTGCGGTCCTGGGCTCAGTTCGCACCGGGGGTCACACTGTCGACGGCGATGAAGTTCTACGGCAACCGGAAGCTTGCCTCGGCGCATCCGCCGATCTTCAACGTCCTCGTGTCCAACGTGGCCGGCCCCGATTTCCCGCTCTACTTCCTCGGTTCACGCGTCACCGCCGTCTACCCGCTCGGGCCGATCTTCCACGGACTCGGACTGAACATCACGGTGTTCTCCGCCGACGGACACCTCAACATCGGCATCCTGGCGTGCACCGACCAGACCCCCGACCCGTGGGAGATCGCCAACGCCTTCGACGATCAGCTCAAACAGCTGCTCGCCGCCTGCGACTGAGCCGCGCCGCGCGCGGCGTGACCGGTGGGCGCTACACCCGGTCCGATCCGCCCGCCAGCTGGTCGAGCCAGACCCGCGCCGACGCATCGGACGGCGAACGCCAGTCGCCGCGCGGTGACAGCGAACCGCCCGAACCGATCTTGGGGCCGTTGGGCATGGCGGTGCGTTTGAACTGGTTGCCCATGAAGCGCTTCAGGAAGATCCCGAGCCAGTGCTCGATGGTCGCGGTGTCGTACTCGTTGCGCTTGTCCTCGACCAGCAGCTCCGACCACGGGCCGCGTGAGCGGTCACCCCAGGCCTGCCGGGCGAGGTAGGCGACCTTGGTCGGCCGATACCCGAACCGGGTCACGTAGTAGAGGAAGAAGTCGTGGAGTTCGTACGGGCCGACGGTGTCCTCGGTGGACTGGATCTTCCCGTCGTCGCCGGCCGGGACGAGTTCGGGGGAGATGACGTCGTCGAGGATCTCGGCGAGCACCTCGGTGGTCTCCGCGGAATGGTGGCTGTTGCTGATCATCCACCGGATCAGGTGCTGGATGAGGGTTTTCGGCACCGAGCCGTTGACGTTGTAGTGCGACATCTGGTCGCCGACACCGTATGTGCACCACCCGAGCGCGAGTTCGGACAGGTCGCCGGTGCCGAGGACGATGGCGCCGTGGTGGTTCGCCAGCCGGAACAGATGCGACGTGCGTTCACCGGCCTGCACGTTCTCGAAGGTGACGTCGTAGACCTTCTCGCCGCGGGAGTAGGGGTGGTCGAGGTCGGCGAGCATCTGCTCGCACGACGGCCGGATGTCGATCTCCTTGCCGGTCACACCGAGTGAGTTCATCAGGATGTGAGACCGGCGCAGCGTCGCGCCGCCGGTGGCGAAACCGGGCATCGTGTAACCCAGGATGTTGGTGCGGGGCAGGCCGAGTCGGTCGAAGGTGTCGACCGCGACGAGCAGTGCGAGAGTCGAGTCGAGTCCGCCGGAGACGCCGATGACGATCTTGTCGATGCCCGTCGAGCGCAACCGCTGGGCCAGACCCTGCACCTGGATGTGCCGGACCTCGGCACAGCGCTCGTCGAGATCGGCGGAATCCGTCGGGACATAAGGAAATCGGGGCACGACCCGGCGCAGCACATCGTCGTCGCCGTTCAGTTCGCCGAACGAGAACCCGATGCGCCGCAACGACTTCAGTTGATCGGAGTAATCGCCGGCCTGGTCGCGCAGGCTGATCATCCGCATGCGTTCCTGCCGGAGCCGGTCGAGGTCGATGTCCGCGGAGATCACCTGATCGGTGGTCGCGAACTGTTCGCTCCGGGCCAGCAGAGAGCCGTTCTCGGTGATGAGGGCGTCACCGTCCCAGGCGAGATCGGTGGTCGACTCGCCGTAACCCGCCGCGACGTAGACGTGCGCGGAGATCGTGCGCGCGGAATGGCCTGTGCAGAGGTTCTTCCGGTAGGACTCCTTGCCGATCGTGACCGGGCTGCCGGACAGATTGGCCAGCACGGTCGCGCCGCCCAGGGCCGCCCAGGTGCTCGGCGGGATCGCCACCCAGCCGTCCTCGCAGATCTCGACATGCAGTGCGAAACCGGGCAGATCGGTCGCCTCGAAGATCAGATCCGCCCCGAACGGGACCTCTTTGCCGTCGACGGTCACGGTGGTGGGCACCGCATCGCGGGCGGCCGAGAAGAATCGCTGTTCGTAGAACTCGCGGTAGTTCGGCAGATACGACTTCGGGACGATGCCGAGCACCTCGCCGTCGTGGATGACCGCCGCGCAGTTGAACAGTCCGTCGCCGACGACCATCGGCAGACCCACCACGATCAGTGGTCGGAGACCCCTACTGGCCGTGGCGATCTCGCTCAGTGCGTCGCGGCACCCGTCGATCAGCGCGTCCTGGTGGAACAGGTCGTCGATGCTGTAGCCGCAGAGCCCGAGCTCGGGGAAGACTACCAGAGCGGCGCCGTCGTCGGCGGCGCGCCGCATCAGCTCGACGGTGCGTGCGGCATTCGCGGCGGGTTCGGCGATCGTGAGGACGGGCACCGCACCCGCGACCCGAACGAAGCCGTTTGCGTAGACAGACACGTCGACAACAGTAAACCGCGGAGTGCCCGAAGATCGCGCGCCGGCTCGCTAGGTGTACTGACCTGCCAGGTTGGGTACGCGGCTGACGGGTGAGTTGCCTCGCAGTGCGGTGTGGCCGCGTTCGTGATTGTAGATGCGCAGGAACTCGGGGAAGGCCGCGACGCGTTCGGTTTCGCTGAGGTAGGGGCGGGCGTAGGCCCATTCCTCCTGCAGGGTGCGGTTGAAGCGTTCGACCTTGCCGTTGGTTTGCGGCCGGTACGGGCGGGTCCACTTGTGCGTGATCTCGTTGTCGGCCAACAACTTCCGGAACATTCGGGACCGATAACATGACCCGTTGTCGGTCATCACCCGCGCGGTGGTGACACCGATAGAGGCGAAGTGCGCCAAGGCACGGGTCATGAACGCGGTCGCGGTTTCCTTCTTCTCATCACCGAGGATCTCTGAGTAGGCGTAGCGGGAATGGTCGTCGACGGCGTGGTGGAGGAACGCGTATCCCAGGTTGGGGCGGCCGTGGACTTTGCGGGGTCGTGCGGGCTCGCGGTGGGCGCTGGAGTTGCGGCCGCCTCGGGCGCGGCCGTGGATGCGGTGTCCGCCACCGTCGGGGATTCTGCCGAGTTTCTTGATGTCGACGTGGATCAAGTCTCCGGGCGCTTGGCGTTCGTACTGACGAATCTCGCGTCTGCGGGCACGTACGGGCGCCCCTGTTGCTGGGTCGGTCCACGACAACCGCACACACTGGTACCGGGTGAGGATGCGGTGGACTGTGGACACGTTCAACCCCAGGTGGAACCCGATCCGAGCTGGTCCCCAACGGCGCGACACGCGTAACCCCACCACCCGGCGTTCCCGGCGACGGGTGGTGCGATGCGGGCATGAGCGGGGCCGGCTTGAGCGGTCAACCATCCCGGCGGGCCCGTGGTCGCGGTAGCGGTCGGCCCACCGTTTGGCCGTGGTCACCGAGACATTGAAACGGTCCGCGGCACGCCGCAGCGGCCACCCATCCTCGACAACACACCGAGCCAGACGCAGCCGGCCAGTCGGGGACAACGGTGAATTACGGTGAGACATGAAGACCTCCGGGTTGAGGAGCGGTTCTTAGACAGCTCCACACCTCACTCGGAGGTCTTCCCTATGTCACGTCGACTCGCCGAACGCGGTACCTAACGTCCCGGGTCAGTACAGCTAGGCCCGCCACCAGGAGTCGTCGAGTTCCACCGGAGTCGTGCGCTTGTGCCGGTTGCGGTGCCAGGCGGCCTCGATCTTCTCCACCGCATCGATCGGGACCTCGCGGCCTTCGAGGTAGTCGTCGATGATCTCGTAGGTCAGGCCCAGTTCGTCTTCGTCGGTCTGGCCCGCCTTCTCGTCGAGCAGGTCGGCGGTCGGGATCTTCTCCCACAGTTGCTGCGGCGCACCGAGGTGACGCAGCAGCGATCGGCCCTGACGCTTGTTCAGACCCGACAGCGGCAGGATGTCCGCGGCGCCGTCGCCGTACTTGGTGAAGAAACCGGTGACGTTCTCGGCCGCGTGGTCGGCGCCGATCACCAGCAGCCCGCGGTCGCCGGCCACGGCGTACTGCGCGACCATGCGGTGTCGTGCCTTGGCATTGCCCTTGGTGAAGTCGGTGAGCGGCGCGCCCATCGCCCCCGAGATCTCGCTGTTCAGGGCATCCACTCCCGGCGCCACGTTGACGGTCAGCGTCTCGTCGGCCGCCACGAACTCGACGGCGGCGGCGGCGTCGTGCTCGTCGTGCTGTACCCGATACGGCAGACGCATGCCCACGAACACCGCGTCGGCGCCATCGGCCCGGACACGCTCCGCCGCGATCTGGGCCAGGCGCCCGGCCAGCGTCGAGTCGACGCCGCCCGACAGGCCGAGCACATATCCCGACGCGCCGACCGCGCGGAGATAGTCGGCGAGGAAGCCCACCCGCCGCTCCACCTCGTCGGCGGGATCGATGGAGGGTCGGACCCCCAGGGCTTCGATGATGGTCCGCTGGGTCTCGCGCATACGCGCTCCTATGCTCGCTCGGGGTCGGGTCGAGCAGCCGCGGTCACTCCTCCCGAGGTATCCGCACGCCGACGAGGTGAGCGTCGGGGTCCGGCGCCATACCGAGGCGCTCCCATGGCTGCGAGACGGTGAGTACCGCATACGCGGACGTCGGAAACCGATCGATCGGACCGGCCGGATCGAGCGTCAGCGCGGTCTGTGGCATACCGGGCTCGTGTCCGACGACGAGCAGCGTGGCCGCGTCGGCCGGCGCGTGGATGCGGATGGACTCGAGCACGTCGTCGGCGTCCCCGCCGTAGATGTCCTCGACAAAGGTGACCGGCGCCCGCACGCCGGTCCGTTCGAGGGTCTGGCGGGTCCGGGTCGACGTCGAGCACAGCACCGCGTCGATGCGCAGGCCTTCGTCGCCCATCCAGCGCCCGGCGAGGGCGGCCTGCCGGTCGCCGCGTCCGGCGAGCGGGCGGTCGTGGTCGCGCGTCGCCGGAGGATAAGCCGACTTGCCGTGACGCATCAGGATCAAGGTGCGTGTGCCGCTCATGCGGTGCCGGTCCGCCGGGACTCCGCGGGATAGGCGTCCGGATCGGCGGCGATGGTGCGCAACAGGCGAACGGTCGCGCGCCACGCGGCGGCCTCCTGGCGCAGGAAGGCGGCGTGCTCGCGCTCGTCGTGCATCTCGGCCTCGTCGGCCAGCGCATCGAACTCGAGGTGTTCGTCGACGGCACAACCGATGAGTTCGTCCAGGGTCGTGCAGTCGGCGCAGGCCCGCTCGATCGCGGCTGCGTCGAGAGTGGCCAGGCGTTCCAGATCCGACCGATACCGCATGCACTCGAATGTACGTCGTCGGCGCTGGTTGTCGGGGTTGCGACACCGGGTGCATCCGCGGCCGGCAGGTGCCCGACTCGGGCGCGGGGTCCCCGACGCCCTTACCCTTGGGGACGTGCACTCCTGGGTTCCCGCGCTACTGGCGGTGCTGGCGGCGTTGATGATCGCCGCCGGCACCGTGTTGCGGCAGCGTGCGTCCCGGGTCAACGGTGCGATCACCGTCGGATGGTGGGTGGGTGCCGGGATCGCGCTCTGCGGCTTCGGCCTGCAGGCGTCCGCCCTGGGGCTCGGGTCGATCCTGCTGGTACAGCCGCTCGTCGTGCTCGCGGTGTTGTTCGCGTTGCCGCTGGAGGCCTGGGCGGACCACCGGCATCCCGCGCGCATCGAGTGGGCGTGGGGAGGGGTGCTCGTCGTCTGCGTCGCGACGTTCCTCATCGTCTCGCGACCGGAACCGTCACTCCGGCGACCGGATGCGCTCCTGCTGTGGGGCACCGTCGGGGCCGTCATCGGGATGGTCGTGGGCCTGGTGATCCTGGCGCGACGCTCCAGCCCGCACTACAAGGCGCTGTTCTACGGACTCGTCGCGGGCACGATGTTCGGGGTCTCGGCGCTGCTGGTCAAAGCGGTGATCTACCAGATGACCCACGAGTTCTGGCGCACCTTCGTCCAGCCGGAGATCTATCTGTTCGTGCTGGTGGTGGTCTGTGCGGTGGTCGCGCAGCAGCTGGGTTTCGGGGCGGGCGACCTGCAGACGTCGTTCCCGTCCATGACGGTCGCCGAACCGGCGGTCGCGATGGTGCTGGGCGTGTTGCTGCTCGGCGAGAACCTCAACGTCTCGGTGCCGACCGCGATGTTCCTCGGCATCGTGCTCGCGATCATGATCCGCGCGGTGTGTGAGCTGGCGAAGCTGTCGGCTGTCCGCGGATGGGAGCAGGCGGTGGCCACAGAGACGGCAATGCCGCCGACCGTGGGACGGCCGGCGGCATGATCAGCTCGGAGTCGACCAGTCTGTTCTGATCAGCCCTCGATGAGTTCCGCGATGCCCTCGGCCCATTCTTCGGCCTGCTTCGCGGGCTTGATCGACGACGAGTTGTCGTGGCGGGCGTGCTCGCCGACCTGGACGGCCCCACGCTTCGTCAGCATCTCGGCGATGATCTCGCCGCCGCGGTTGAAGGTGTCGTAGATCGAGTCGCCGAGCCCGAACACGGCGAAGCGCAGCCCGCCGAGATCGGGGTTGACGCTCTCGAGTTCGTCGGCGAAGGGCTCGGCACCGGTGGGGAGCTCGCCCTCGCCGTAGGTCGAGCAGACGATCACCAGGAAGTCTTCCGGGGCAAGGTCCTCGACCGCGTACTCGCTCATGTCGTAGATCGAGGGATCGTGCTGGTCGAGCGCGTCCGCGATGGCGTCCGCGACGAGCTCGCCCGTTCCGGTCTCGGTTCCGTAGAGGATGACGACCGACATTTGCAGAACTCCTCTCGACGTCGGCTTTTGGCAGCGAGGGTAACCTAACCCGCTCCTCGCTGCGAAATCGCAGGTGGGAAGGGGGTTGGAAGAAATACTTGGATGTCCTACTATGTGGTGACAGAGGCCATAACCCCGAACTCCGGAACGGGGCGCTCGCCGCCGGCTCCGACGCCGACGAGGCAGGTCCGAAAACCCCGAACAACGCGTCAGGCCCCCGGCCGAGACCCCGACCAGGCAACGCCCGAGAAGAATCAAAGGTGATCTCCGTGTCCGCTCCCGCTGTCCCTTCCATCCCGCACTTCCTGAACGGCAAGCGCGTCACCGCCGAGGGTGGCCGCTTCGCCGACGTCTTCAACCCGAGTACCGGTGCCGTGCAGGCCCAGGTGCCGCTCGCGTCGACCGACGAGGTCGCCGCCGCCATCGCCACCGCCTCGAAGGCGCAGAAGGAATGGGCGGCGTGGAACCCGCAGCGTCGTGCCCGCGTCCTCATGCGCTTCGTGGACCTGGTCAACAAGAACGCCGACGAGCTCGCGACCACACTGTCGCTCGAGCACGGCAAGACCCACTCCGATGCCCTCGGTGACATCCAGCGCGGAGTCGAGGTCATCGAGTTCGCCATCGGCATCCCGCATCTGCTGAAGGGCGAGTTCACCGAGGGTGCCGGCAACGGCATCGACGTCCACTCGGTCCGCCAGCCGCTCGGTGTGGTCGCGGGTATCACCCCGTTCAACTTCCCGGCGATGATCCCGCTCTGGAAGGCCGGCCCGGCACTCGCCTGCGGCAACGCCTTCATTCTCAAGCCCAGCGAGCGGGACCCGTCCGTGCCTGTCCGCCTGGCCGAATTGTTCACCGAGGCAGGGCTTCCCGACGGTGTCTTCCAGGTCGTCCACGGCGACAAGGAAGCCGTCGACGCGCTCCTGACCCACCCGGACGTCAAGGCTCTCGGCTTCGTCGGCAGCTCCGACATCGCGCAGTACATCTACTCGACCGCCGCTGCACACGGCAAGCGTTCGCAGTGCTTCGGCGGTGCCAAGAACCACGCCGTCGTCATGCCCGACGCGGACCTCGACCAGGCCGCCGACGCCATCATCGGCGCCGCCTATGGCAGTGCCGGCGAGCGTTGCATGGCCCTCTCCGTTGCCGTGCCGGTCGGTGAGGAGACCGCGAACCGGTTGCGCGAGAAGATGCTCGAGAAGGCCAACGCACTGCGCGTGGGCCACAGCCTCGATCCCAAGGCCGACTACGGCCCGCTGGTCACCGCCGCCGCACTCGATCGTGTCCGCGGCTACATCGCCAAGGGTGTCGAGGAAGGCGCCGAGCTCGTTCTCGACGGCCGCGAGATCGGCACGCCTGAGCAGCAGTACGGCGACGACGACATCTCCAACGGCTTCTTCATCGGACCAAGCCTGTTCGACAACGTCACCAAGGACATGAGCATCTACACCGACGAGATCTTCGGTCCGGTGCTCGTGGTGGTGCGCGCGCACGACTACGAAGAAGCCCTCGCGCTGGCCTCGGATCACGAGTACGGCAACGGTGTTGCTATCTTCACCCAGGACGGTGACGCCGCCCGCGACTTCACCGCACGCGTCGAGGTCGGCATGGTCGGCGTCAACGTGCCGATCCCGGTGCCGGTGGCCTACCACACCTTCGGTGGCTGGAAGCGTTCCGGCTTCGGCGATCTCAACCAGCACGGCCCGGCGTCGATCCAGTTCTACACCAAGACAAAGACTGTCACGACGCGCTGGCCGTCGGGCATCAAGGATGGCGCGGAGTTCGTCATCCCGACGATGGACTGAGTGCGGCCGAGATGACCACACTTGCCGAGGCCGCAGTCGCGCGGCTCGACGGTGACGAACGCGTCATCGTCGAGACCGCAGCGGCTTTCGCGGCCAAGAAACTGGCGCCCTTCGCGCTGGAATGGGATGCGTCCAACCACTTCCCGGTGCCTGAGCTCCGCGAGGCGGCCGAACTGGGGATGGGTGCCATCTACTGTTCCGAGGACGCCGGGGGCAGCGGACTCCGCCGTCTCGACGGCGTGCGGATCTTCGAGCAGTTGGCCTACGCCGATCCGGCGGTCGCATCGTTCCTGTCCATCCACAACATGTGCGCATGGATGATCGATCACTACGGCACCGACGAACAGCGCAACAAGTGGGTGCCGCGACTGGCGACGATGGAGACCATCGCGAGCTACTGCCTCACCGAACCGGGTGCCGGATCGGATGCGGCGGCACTAGCCACCCGTGCCGAGCGTGAGGGTGACGAGTACGTCCTCACCGGGGTCAAGCAGTTCATCTCCGGTGCCGGGTCGTCGGACCTGTACGTGGTGATGGCCCGCACCGGCGACGCCGGACCCAAGGGCATCTCCACCTTCCTGATCGAGAAGGACACTCCCGGACTGAGTTTCGGTGCGCAGGAACACAAGATGGGTTGGCATGCACAGCCCACCGCGCAGGTCATCCTCGACGAGGTGCGGGTCCCGGCGGCCAACCTGCTCGCCGAGACCGAGGGCATCGGGTTCGGCATCGCGATGAACGGCCTCAACGGTGGCCGTTTGAACATCGCGGCGTCCTCACTCGGTGGTGCCCAGGCGGCGTTCGACAAGGCGGCCGCCTACGTCTCGAGTCGTCGGGCGTTCGGCAACTCGCTGCTCGACGAGCCGACCATCCGGTTCACACTCGCCGACATGGCGACCTCGCTGCAGACCTCACGGTTGATGCTGTGGCACGCGGCGACCGCGCTCGACGACAACGCCCCCGACAAGGTGGAGCAGTGTGCGATGGCGAAACGCTTCGTCACCGACAGCTGCTACGACGTCGCCGACCAGGCGCTGCAGCTGCACGGCGGCTACGGGTATCTGTCCGAGTACGGAATCGAGAAAATCGTCCGCGACCTCCGTGTGCACCGCATCCTGGAGGGGACCAACGAGATCATGCGGGTCGTCCTCGGCCGTTCGATCGCGTCCCGTTACCGGGAGAGCTGACGCGAACTCGCTGCAACGCAATGGTTTTCGCAGGCAAACACTCTAGGGAGCAAAGACAATGACGACGATCGCTTTCCTCGGCCTCGGCAACATGGGTGGCCCGATGGCCGCCAATCTGGTCAAGGCCGGGCACACGGTGCACGGGTTCGATCCGGTTCCCGAGGCGGTCGAGACCGCCAAGGCCAACGGCATCGAGACGTTCCCCGCCGCCATCGAGGCCGTGGCCGCGGCCGAGGTCGTGATCACCATGCTGCCCAACGGCGGCATCGTGAAGAAGCTCTACGACGAGATCATCCCGGTCACCCCGACCGGTGCGCTCTTCATCGACTCGTCGACCATCTCGGTCGACGATGCGCGGGAGATCCACCGTCGCGCCGTCGACCACGGTTTCGCTCAGGTCGACGCACCGGTCTCCGGCGGGGTGAAGGGTGCCGTGGCCGGCACCCTGGCCTTCATGGTCGGCGGCGAGGACGAGGCCTTCTCCGCGGCGCGTGGGACCCTCGACCCGATGGCGGGGAAGATCATCCACTGCGGTGCGGCGGGTGCCGGCCAGGCGGCGAAGGTGTGCAACAACATGCTGCTCGCCGTCCAGCAGATCGCGGTCGGCGAGGCGTTCGTCCTCGCTCAGAAGCTCGGCCTCGACGAGCAGGCGCTCTACGACGTCGTCACCGGTGCCACCGGCAACTGCTGGGCCATCGAGACCAACTGCCCGGTCCCGGGCCCGGTCCCGACCTCGCCGGCGAACAACGATTTCAAGCCGGGCTTCGCCACCGCACTGATGAACAAGGACCTCGGTCTGGCGATGGACGCCGTCGCCAGCACCGGCGCCCGCGCACCGCTCGGGACCCACGCCGCACAGCTGTACCGCGGCTTCGCCGAGCAGCACGCCGACCTCGACTTCAGCGCGATCATCACCTCGCTGCACTAGGTCTCGAAGTACCTGCCTGACGGCTCCTGAAATCCCGTTGCGTTTTGTCCCGGTTACCGGGACAAAACGCAACGGGATTTCTTGCGCTCGGGGGAGGTGGAACCGCGTCGACGCGTGCTGCGTCGAAGTTCCGTGGTCGACCTCAACGAGCTCATCATTCGCCAGGACGGCGTGCTGACGACGTCGCAGGCGCACGCGGCCGGGCTGAGCCGGTCCGCGATCAGCCGACGCCGGGCAGCGGGGGACTGGACCGCGGTTGCGCCCGCTGTCTACCTGGTCTCCGGCCATCATCGTTCGGCACGGGCGCAGGCCCGGATCGCGGTGCTCTCCGTCGGCGACGACGCCGCGCTCGGTGGGATCGCGGCGTGCTGGTGGCTGAGGCTGCATCCCAGGGAGCCCGCGAAACATCTGGTGCTCACGCGACGTCGCGGGCGCCACGCGAGGTCGTCGGCGACTGCGCTGGTACGGCACCGTGACCTCGCCGACGAGGACGTCACCGTCGAAGACGACCTCCGCGTCACCAGGCCCGCGCTGTCCGTCCTCGACGCGGCAGTCGATCTCGGGATCGGCGTCCTCGACTCGGTGCTGCTCTCCGAGGACGTGACGCTCGCCGACCTCCGGGCCGCACATGGCCGATACCCCAAACGCGCCGGATCCGGAGCGGTGTCGAAGTATCTCGATCAACTCGAGGACGGGACACGCTCTGAGGCTGAACGCCTGACCGCTGGACTGTTCCGTCGTGAGGGCATCGACGGATGGACGGCCAATCTGCCGGTATGCGGGTACCTGCTCGATTTCGCGTTCACGCAGGCCAGGCTCGCCGTCGAGATCGATGGCTTTGCGTTCCACCGCGACGCCGACACATTTCAGCGGGACCGGACCAAGCGCAATGCGCTTATCGCCGACGGATGGACAGTCCTGAATTTCACGTGGGCGGACCTGACCGAACGGCCGCAGCAGGTCGTCGAGGCAGTTCGGAGTGCTCTACTGCGGGCCGCTTCGTGATGACGTTGCGTTCTGTCCCGGTTGCCGGGACAAAACGCAACACCGATCTCGGTCAGAAGTCCCCGTTGTGCTTCCGCAACGACTGGATCGCCCCGACCAGGCCGGCCATCTCGTCGTCGGTCATGCCGACGTCGGCGAAGACCTTCTCGTTGAGGGTCTTGGTGGCGTCCTCGACGGTGGAGCGGCCGAGGTCGGTGATCTCGACGAGGGTGGTGCGCCCGTCGGTCGGGTGCGGGACACGTCGGACGAGGCCGCCTTCCTCGAGGCGACGGATCGCATGGGTGACGCTCGTGACGTGAACCTGGAGACGGTCGCTGGCCTTGGGTGATGGGCAGTGCGCCCTGGCGTGAGAACGCCAGCAGCCGAAGGAGTTCGAACCGGGAGAAGCTGAGATCGAACGGTCGCAACGTGGCCTCGACGCGGGCGAGCAGGATCTGGTGCGCGCGCATCACCGAGGTCACCGCGACCATGCCGTCGGCGACGTCGCCCCACCCGGCCTGGGTCCAGTTGTCCCGTGCCTCGGTGATGGGATCGAAGTCCATGCTGCGCCCTGCCATGATCACCACCCTAATCGGCCTGCGGCGTCGCCGATCGACGGCGCGCCAACCGTCGATCACGGCGTACCTGGCCGCGACGGGGTCCGCCCGGCGGGGTAGTGGGCGGCGAGGAGCAGCAGGGCCAGTCCGTGGACCTGAGCCCTGCGCGAGCGGGATGCCTCCGCCGGGTCTGGCGCACGCGGTCGGTGCCTGCCCGGTAGAGGCCGGTTCGGCGACTGCGGCGCAACGGTCGGCACGCGGTGAACCGAACGGGGGACAGCGTGATGACCAAAGGCACCCGCCGAGTGACAAAGGTCCTACGGAGCAGCGCGGCAATGTGGTTGCCGCAGATGTACATGCGTCTGGGTCGTTGTAGTTTCCTGGAACGACACCGTCTGAATCGAGACCTTCTGTCGCGGTTGAGAATCTAAGTGGAGATTGAATATCGAAATGGTCACGGCGTCGTTAGTCAAATTATTCATACCCATTAGCTACCCAATCTAATGAGATTGACGATATGCGCACTCTGGGCGATTTGTGCTTATTAACCGTCTTCCGGTGTCGCCTGAAACCACCTCCCCGACAAACGGTTTCGGGACCGTACCCCCGGGTTTGTGAATCTGGATCCGAATCTGTTTCTGCGGCAGTGGAGATGCAGAAATCTGCGCGGATAACAGGCGGTCAGGGCAATGTCATCCGATTGGACCAATTGCCGAATGTCATCATTTCGAGACCTTGCCATCCTGGTTCATAACGGGCGGTTTGTCTTCGCGGAAATCGTTGTGGCGGAAAGTTTCGCGAGAGTAGGGTCCGTTCTTGTCGAGGGGGCGACAACTATCCAGGGGGGCCACTTTGCCCGGTCTCGTGTCAGGCGCGGGATTGGCGATTTGTGGTCTGAAGATTCCGCCAGGGCTCTGCCCCCATGCCCGGCGAATGCAGTCGATGAAGACGCATGGGGAGGCCGCGTTGACCATCTCAGAGAGAAATTTCGAGTCAACCTTCGACGATGAGTCGGGCGCTCGGTCACGGGTCGGCACCCTGCCCCTGTCCGCAGCGCAGCGGGGAATCTGGTTCGCCCAGCACGTGGCAGGTGACCTGCCGATCTCGGTGGCGCAGTACGTGGAGATCGAAGGTGAACTCGACACCGGTGTGCTGGAAGACGCCGCGCGGACGACCGGACGAGAATTCGGTTCCGGGTACCTGCGGTTGATCGAGGTCGACGGCGAGCCGCGGCAGTACGTCGACGCGGCCCACAGCGCCCCGGTGTACACCGTCGATCTGCGCGGGGAGCCCGACCCGGTCGAGACCGCACATCGCCTGATGTCGGAGGACTACTCGCGGCCTCTGGATCTGCTCGTCGACCATCTGATGACGAGCATCGTGTACCAGGTGGGGACGAACCACTACTTCTGGTACCTGCGTGCACACCACATCGCCCTCGACGGGTTCGGGGCGGTCACGATGGTCCGGCGCATCACCGAGCGGTACAACGCCGGCATCCGAGGCGAGGCCCCACCGCCTTGCACGGCAAGCGATCTCGCCGACATCATCGAGCAGGACGCGTCATATCCCGGCTCGACCCGCTACGAGAACGACCGGAAGTACTGGAGCGAACACCTCGAGGGTGCCCCGCCGGTGGTCAGTCTCGCCGGCCGACTCGGCAAGCCCACGCTGCATCCGACCCTCGTGAGCACCCCGTTGCCCGACGAGACCGCCCGACTCCTCGACGACGCCTCGCATGACGGCGGGGTCACGCCGGTGATCGTCGCGGCCTTCGCCGCCTACCTCGCCCGGATGACCGGGAGTCCCGAGGTCCTTCTGGGTCTGCCGGTCTCGGGCCGGCATTCCGCCGTCCTCCGTCGCTCGGGTGGCATGGTGGCGAATGTCGTGCCGCTCCGGGTCCCGGTCGCGGGGCACACGCTCAGCGAGGTCGTCACCGCCGTGAAAGGCGAGCTGCTGAGCGCTCTCCGGCGGCAGCGGTACCGCCAGGAGGACATCTTCCGTGACATGGGGATCGCCCGCGACGAGGCGTCCTCGTTCGGTCCGGCCGTGAACCTGATGATGGTCGACAGCGAGGTCGTGTTCGGCGACGTGGTGGGACGCCTGCACGTGCTGACGTCCGGGCCCACCTCGGATCTGTTCGTCAACATCTATCCCGGTGCGGGGCACGACAGCACGCACATCGACTTCCAGGGAAACCCCAACGTCTACACCGCTGCCGAACTCGCCGACCACCACCGCCGGTTCCTGATGTTCCTGCACGAGTTCCTCGGCGGTCCGCCGGAGCGCCAGGTGGGTCTGCTCGACCTGCTCGACGATCACGAACGCGCTGCGCTTCTGCCCGTTCGTGGTCCGGAAGGTGTTGCGCCGCGGCTTCTTCCGGACATCCTCGCCGAGAGCGTGGCTCGTCACGGCGACCGGGTCGCGATCTCGTCGAACGGAGTCCGCCTGACCTATCGGGAACTGGACGCCGTCTCGTCCCGGATGGCGCGCCGCCTGATCGCCCTGGGCTGCGGGCCGGACACGTCGGTCGCGATACTTCTCCGACGGTCCGCCGAGTCCGTCGCCGCCGCGTGGGCGGTTGCGAAGTCCGGGTCTGCCATCGTCCAGGTGGACCCGGACTACCCACGCAAGCGAATCGAGCACATCGTCGCCGACAGCGGCGCCGCGGTGGCCATCTCCGCCGACGAGTTCACCGATCGACTCCCGGAGTCGATGCCCACGGTGCTCGTCGACGGTGACGATTCCCGGGGGGACGAATCCCGAGGGGAGGGCGGTCTCGGGGAGGGGGCCGCCCTCGCCTCGGGCCCGGCGATCGGGGACGGCGACCGCATTCGTCCGCTGCGTGCGGACAACGTCGCCTACGTGACCTACACCTCGGGATCGACGGGTGTGCCGAAGGGCGTCCAGGTCACGCACAACGGACTCGCGAACCTGATCTCCGACCGGTCCGAGGCCTACGGCCTCGACCCGGAGTCGCGGGTGTCCTACGCGCTCTCGCCCAGCTTCGACGCGTCGATGGAACAGCTGCTGACCTGCTTCGCGAGCGGTTCCGCGCTGATCGTCGTGCCGCCGGACGTGATCGGCGGCGAGCGGCTCACACGCCTGCTCGCCGACGAGGGTGTCACCCACCTGACGTTGACGCCGGCGATGCTGGCCACGGTCGAGCCCGAGGAGCTGACCGATCTGCGGGCGGTCATGGTCGGCGGCGACAAGACCGCGCCGCGCATCGTCGAACTCTGGACGCGGCGCGCGCGGATGATCAACGAATACGGACCGACCGAGGCGACCATCACCGCCGCAAGCAAGGTCCTCGACCCTCCCGAGGGTCTGACGGCCGGCCGGCCGGTGCGCGGCGCGTCGATGGTGATCCTCGACCCTGCGTTGCAGCCGGTCCCCGTCGGCACCGCGGGCGAGTTGTATCTGACCGGACCGGGTCTTGCGCGTGGCTACGCGAACCTGTTCGCGCAGACCGCGGACCATTTCGTCGCGAACCCCCACGGCCGGCCCGGGGAGCGGATGTATCGCACCGGCGATCTCGCACGGTGGGTCGGAGACGATTCTGCACTGTCGCTCGAACTGTTGGGACGCACCGACTTCCAGCTGAAGATCCGTGGGTTCCGGATCGAGCCCGGCGAGATCGACGCGGTTCTCATCGGTCACCCGGACGTCGAGGCGTCGATCACCGTGCCGGTCCGCAACAACTCCGGCGCAACCGTCCTCGCGTCCTACGTGACGCCCGTCCGCGACCACCGGATCGATGTCCCGGAGCTGGGCCGATTCGCGCGCGAATCGCTTCCGCCGCACATGGTCCCGGCGGTGATCACCACGCTGGACGCCCTGCCGCTCAACCCGTTCGGCAAGGTCGACCGGAAGGCACTACCCGCTCCGGTCTTCGCGTCCGCGCGCACCGGACGGCCTCCGTCGGCGCCCGGGGAATACCGACTGGCACAGCTGTTCTCCGACGTCCTCGGGGTCGACGAGGTCGGCGCCGACGACAGCTTCTTCGTCCTCGGCGGCGACAGCATCTCCTCGATCGAGCTCGTCGCCCGCGCCAAGGCCGCCGGACTGGCGTTCTCGACCCAGGACGTGTTCGAGTGCAAGACCGTCGCGGCCCTGGCGGTGCGGGCCACCGACTCAGCCGACGACGACGCCCTGCAGGAACTCCCCGGGGCGGGCGTCGGATCGTTCCCGCTGGCGCCGATCATGCACGCGATGCTCGACCGGGGGCACATTTCCCGTTTCGCCCAGGCCGCCCTCGTCGAACTCCCGGACGACCTCGACCGCGCCGACCTCGTTCGTGCACTGGGCGCCCTCGTCGACCGTCACGACATCCTGCGCGCGGTACTGCGCGACGTCCACTCGGGCGAGAGGTTCGTCGAGGTGCGGGAACCGGGCTCGGTCGACGTCGACTCCACGCTCGCCGAGGTGTGGCTCGACCGTCGCGACGCCGACGAGATCGACCAACACCTGCAGGCCGCGGCCGATCTCCTCGACCCGACGGCCGGGTTGCTGACGCGTTTCGTGTGGATGCGGGACCGTGGCGGTGCGAAGCCGGATCTGTTGTGGCTCGTCATCCACCACCTTGCCGTCGACGGGGTGTCGTGGCGAATCCTCCTGGGCGACCTCGCGATCGCCCACGGTCAGATCGCGGCGGGCGCCGACCCGCAGCTCAGCCCGCGGACGACCTCCGTGCGGCGCTGGGTCCACGGCCTGGTCGAACGGTCCTCCGGCCGTACCGCCGCCGAACTCGACCTGTGGTCGGACATCCTCGCGGCCGGTGACCGTCCGCTGGGTGCCCGCGCGCTGGACCCCGATCGCGACGTCACCGCCACCGCGGAACGCGTGCGTGTGCGCCTACCCGCCGACGTCACCGAGTCGGTCGTCACCACCATCCCCGGCCGGTTCCACGGCAGCCCCAACGACCCGCTGCTCGCCGCCCTGGCACTCGCGCTGGCACGCTGGCGGTCTCTGCGCGGTGAGGCATCGGGCAGCGAACTGATCGCGCTCGAGGGGCACGGTCGTGAGGAGTCCGCGGTCCCCGGTGCCGACCTGACCGCGACCGTCGGTTGGTTCACCTCTCGCTTCCCGGTCCGCCTGGACCTGGCCGGCATCGATCTGGACGACGCCTTCGCCGGCGGGGCAGCCGCCGGCGCGGCGATCAAGCGGGTGAAGGAACAACTGCGCGCGGTGCCCGACAACGGCATCGGCTACGGCATGGTCCGGCACCTGGACCCGGTGGGCTGCAACGAACTCCAGAACCGTCCCGAACCGCAGATCAGCTTCAACTACCTGGGCCGCGCGGGCACCCGGGATCTCGTGGGACCGTGGACGCCGTCACGCGAGTTCGACGCGCTGGCCGGGACGGCCGACCCGTCGATGGCGTTGCCGGCCATCCTGGACATCAACGCGATCGCCGAGCCGGGTCCGGACGGACTCGAACTCGACGCCGTGTTCGAATTCGCCTCGCTGGTGCTCGACCGCGCCGAGGCCGAAGAACTGTCGCAGCTGTGGGTGCAGGCTCTCGAGGCCTTCGCCCGACTCGCGCAGGCCGATCACGTGGGCGGTCACACCCCGTCGGACTTCCCGCTCGTCGAGACCACCCAGGAGGAGATCGACGGCTGGCTGCGCGACCACCCGTCGATGGTCGACGTCTGGCCCTTGACCGCCCTGCAGGCCGGACTCCTGTTCCACGCCACCTTCGACGGCATCGACGCCAAGAACAGCGCCGGAGGCATGAGTGGCGCCGACGGCTACGTCGTGCAGGCAGAGGTCACCCTCGGCGGGTCGGTCCGGCCGGAACGGATGCGGCAGGCGGCGCAGGCGCTCATCGACCGCCACGACAGTCTCCGGGTCGCCTTCGTCGAGACCCGCTCCGGTCCACGCCAGATCCTGCTGCGCGACGTGCCCGTCGACTGGACCGATTCCGACCTCACCGGCATCGTCGACGCCGAGGAGCGGCATCGTGAGCTGCGCCGGCTGATCACCGAGTCGGCGACCCCCTTCGACCTGTCGCAGCCGCCGCTGGTGCGGTTCCACCTCATCCGCGTCGACGACGACGAGTTCCTGCTCCTGCTGACGAACCACCACATCGTGCTCGACGGCTGGTCGATGCCGCTGCTCGTCCACGACCTGCTCGCGCTGTACATCGCCGACTCGGCGGACGGCGGAGCGGCCGGGCTGCCCGCACCGCGGTCCTTCCGGGAGTACCTGCAGTGGTTGGATTCTCAGGACCATGAGGCGACGACGGCCGCGTGGGAGGAGATGCTGGCCGACATCGAGAGCCCGACGCGACTCACCGGCAACCCGGACCGGGTCGCCGCGGACGACGTCGCGCAGGTCGACCTCGATCTCGACGTGGCCACCACCGACGCGGTGCTCGGACTCGGCCGCGCCCACGGCGTCACCCCGAACACCGCCATCCAGGTGGCGTGGGCACTGCTGCTCTCCGCCATGACCGGTCGGTCGGATGTGGTGTTCGGCAACACGGTCTCCGATCGGCCGGCGCACATCGCGGGCATCGAGCGGATGATCGGCCTGTTCATCAACACCCTGCCGGTGCGGGTCCGGCTCGATCCCGACGAGACCGTCACGGAGTTGCTCACCAGGGCGCAGGCCCAGCAGGCCACCATGCTCGAGCACCGCAACATCGGGCTCGCCGAACTCCAGCGCGCCGCGGGGATGGCCGACATCTTCGACACCGCCACGGTTCTGGAGTCCTATCCCATCGACGCCGAGGGAGTCGCGGGCGCCCTGGCGGATGCCGGGTTGCGGTGGAAGGGCATCGTGGCGCACGACGCCACCCCGTATCCGGTCAGCCTGCAGGTCACCCCGCCCCGACCGGTGACCGCCGGACGGGGGGCGGGCGATCCGGGCCGCTACGAGCTGATCCTGAAGTACTCCGCCGATCGTCTCGACGCGCAGAGCGCGTCACTCCTGCTCGAACGTTTCGCGATGCTGCTGGGGCAGATCGCGGCGGACCCGGGCCGGAAGGTCGCGGCGGTCTCTCCCTGCTGGGACACCGAACGGGCCGCGCTGTCCCGCGTCGAGGGTCCGCCGGCCATGACACCGCGGACGCTCCGGGGCATCCTGTCGGACACCGCGCGCCGCCACCCCGACATGCCGGCCGTGCGTTCGGGAGAGGGCACGCTGACCTACCGGGAGCTCGACCGACGGGCCGACCGTGTCGCCCGTGAACTCGTGCGCCGCGGCGCCGGACCCGAGGGGTTCGTCGCGCTGGCGCTCCCGCGGTCGGTCGAACTGATCGTCGCCATGTGGGCGGTGGCCAAGTCGGGAGCAGCGTTCGTCGCCCTCGATCCCGGCAATCCCGCATACCGCCTGGCCGAGTTGCTGGCCGACTCGCACTGCACGCTCGGCATCACGGTCGAAGAGGTCACGAAGAACCTCCCGGATTCCGTCGACTGGCTCGTTCTGGACGCCGCCGGACAGGCGGATGACGAAGGGGCGGAAGCGGACTGGTCGACGACCACGGTGGAGGCCGACAGCAGTGCGTACCTGATCTTCACTTCCGGATCGACCGGACGGCCGAAGGCGGTCCACATCGATCACCGGGGCCTGCGAGACCGGGTCACCGAACTGGGCGACTACTTCGGCGTGCAACCGGGTTCGGCAGTGCTGCAGGTGTCGTCTCCGGGCTTCGACGCCTGCGTCTCCGAGGTGCTGCTCGCGCACGGCAACGGGGCATGTCTGGTGGTGGCGCCCCAGGACGTCTACGGCGGAACCGATCTCGAGGAACTGGTGCGGACCGAGGAGATCTTGTGCGCGATCATCACCCCGACCGCCCTCAACACCATGGACCCCGCACGCGTGCCGTCGCTCACGACGATCGCGGTGGTCGGGGAGGCGACCGGCGCGGACATCGTGAACCGTTGGGCCCCCGGACGCCGGCTGATGAACCACTACGGCCCCACCGAATGCACGATCTGGGCCACCGCGGCCGACGACCTGCAGCCCGGACAACCGGTGACCATCGGCGGGCCGGTCCGCGGGGTGTCTGCGGTGGTGCTCGACGCATGGCTGCGGCCGGTGCCGGTCGGCGTGTCCGGCGAACTGTACCTGGGCGGACCGGGTCTGGCCCGCGGGTACTTCGACCGTCCCGACCTCACCGCATCCCGGTTCGTCGCCGATCCCCGGTCGGCGACCGGCGAGCGCATCTACCGCACCGGTGACCAGGTGCGGTGGATCCGAGGACGCGGCGGACTCGAACTGGACTATCTGGGACGCAACGACCAGCAGGTCAAGATCCACGGTCTGCGTATCGAGACCGGCGAGATCGACGCACATCTCGCGCGGCACGACGCGGTCGCGCAGGCCGTCACCCTGGTCCAGCCGGGACCGGCGGGCCGGCCGGTCATCGTGTCCTATGTGGTCGGCACGCCGGGGGAGCAGCTCGACGTGACCGCGCTGCGCACGGACCTCGCGGAATCCCTGCCGCGCTACATGGTGCCGACCGTCATCCTCGAGTTGCCGGCGATGCCGGTCACCCGCACCGGCAAGGTTGATCAGAAGGCGCTCCCCGCGTGGGACTTCCGCGCCGAGAGCGCCGGCGGTCGAGAGCCGTCAACCCCCACCGAGAAGCTCGTCGCCCGGCTGTTCGCCGAGGTCTTGGACGTCGACACGGTGACCGCCGACGACAATTTCTTCGCCCTCGGCGGCGACAGCATCGTCTCGATGCAGCTCGTGGCACTGGCGAAGTCGGTCGGACTGACGATCACCGGCCGCCAGGTCTTCGAGGCGAAGACGGTCGCCGCGCTGGCGGCCCTCGCCGACCTCGACGGCCCCGAGTCCGGCGACCCCGCTCGAGCAGTCGAGACCGACGTCGCACCTCTGGAGAACCGCGATGCGCTCTCCGACAACGACTTCGGGGATGTCTGCGACTCCGATGCGGAGCTCCTCCACCATCGCTACCCGGATCTGGCCGAGATCTGGCCGCTGTCGCCCACGCAGGCCGGCATCCACTTCCATTCCACGCTCGATCCCGACGCTTCGGACAACTACACCGTGCAGTCGACGATCCGGCTGTCGGGGTACCTCGACGGCGCGCGGTTGCGTCGTGCCGCACAGGCGCTCGTCGACCGTCACGACATCTTGCGCGCCGGTTTCGTCGAGACCTCCCGGGGCCCACGCCAGGTCGTGGTCGGGCACACCGACGTCGCCTTCCGCGAGATCGACCTCACCGGCCGGTCCGCCGACCGGGCCCGGGAGGAAGCCGAACGCATCGCCGCCGAGGACGCCGCCGCGGGGTTCGACCTGAGCATCCCGTCGCTGATCCGGTTCACCCTGGTCCGTCTCGAGGCCGAGGCGTTCGCGCTGCACATCACCAATCACCACGTGATCCTCGACGGTTGGTCGATGCCGCTGCTCATCGGTGAACTCCTCGAGTTCTACGGCGAGCCGGAGCGTATCGACACGGCCGGCTCGGCCCCCTCCTACCGCGACTACCTGCGCTGGCTGGCCGAGCAGAACCACGACGCGTCCATCGCGGCGTGGACACGGGCCTACGCCGACGTCGACGCGGCGACCCGCGTCAGCCGGAACGGTGCCGCGATGTCGGGAGATCGGGCCGGCGAGGTCGGCGCGGAGTTGCCCGCACAGGAGTTCCTGCGTTTGCGCTCCGTGGCCGCCGATTCCGCGGTGACCGTCGGTACCGCGGTGTCCACGGCATGGGCACTCGTCCTGCGTGTGCTGACCGGTGAGACCGACGTGATCCTCGGTTCGGCCGTCGCCGGACGCCCGCCGGAACTGCCGGGGGTCGGCCAGGCCCTCGGGATGTTCCTGAACACCGTCCCGGTCCGGGTCCGGCTCGATCCCTCGACGTCGTTGCGGGAGTTGCTGGTCGAGGCCCAGGACCACAACGCCGAACTGCTCGACCACCACTACGTGGGCCTTCCCGCCATCCACCGCGCGGTGGGGCTGGCCGACATGTTCGACACCGCGCTCGCCTTCCAGTCCTTCCCCCTGCGCGAGTCGAGCCTGCAGGAACTCGTCTCGTCGGCGGGTCTCCGCGTCGACGGGCTCACCGGCGTCGACGCCACCCCGTACCCCCTGAGTCTGGTCGTGGCACCGAAAAACGATGCGGGGGAGGGCGAACCGGGCCTGTCCATCACCCTTCGCTTCCGCCGTGACGATTTCGACCCCAGCCGGGCGCGGGAGATCGTCGACCTCTTCGTCGAGTGCCTGTCCCGGATCGCCGACGACCCCGACGCGCGCCTGGGCATGCTCGCGCATGTCGGCGGCGAGCGGGATCGGCCGGCGCCGCTGCGGGGTCACCACCCGGAGACGTTGCCCGACATCCTCGCCGCATCCGTCGCCCGCCACCCCGACGCGATCGCGGTGACGTGTGGCGCGTCGGTGTCGTACCGCTGGCTCGACGAGCGGTCGAACCGAATGGCCAGATTCCTGTTGCGCCAAGGAGTCCGGTCGCACGACGTGGTCGCCTGTGTGTTGCCGAGATCGCTCGACGCGGTCGTCGCCCTCTGGGCGGTGGCCAAGACGGGTGCGGCATTCCTGCCGGTGGACCCGACCCTGCCTGCTGAACGGATCGGATACCTGCTCTCCGATGCCGATGTCAGGCTGGGTCTCACGCACGCCGGGACCGCTACCCTGGACGGTCCCGGCGTGCCCCCCGGCGTCGAGTGGCTCGAACTCGACGACGAACGGCACCTGTGCATGCTCGACGCCGAAGCCGCCGAGCCGATCAGCGATGTGGAGCGGGGCGGTCCGATCCGGATCGCACAGACCGCCTACGTGATCTACACCTCCGGTTCGACCGGCACGCCGAAGGGCGTGCTGGTCAGCCACCGCGGCCTGGCGCGGCTCGTCGACGCACAGCATCGCATCCTCGACTGCGATGCCACGTCGAGCGTTCTGCAGGTGGCCTCACCGAGCTTCGACGCCTCGGTCTTCGAGATGCTGATGGCGCACGGTTCCGGTGGGCGCCTCGTCGTCTCGCCGCCGGATGTCTACGGCGGCCCCGAACTCGCCGAGCTGATCCGTCGGGAACATGTCTCCCACGTGGTGGTGACGCCCTCGGCTCTGGCGACCGTGCCCGATGCGGGACTCGACACGCTGCGTGTCCTCGCGACCGCCGGCGAGGCCGTCGGCCCCGAGCTGATCGCGCGGTGGGCGCCGGGACGCGCCATGATCAACCTCTACGGCCCCACCGAATCCACCATCTGGGCCACGGCCAGCGAACCGCTCGAACCGGGTGGCCGGGTGACGATCGGCCGCGCGGTCGGTCCGGTCGCCGCAGCCGTGCTCGACACCTGGATGCGCCCGGTGCCCCAGGGCGTCGTCGGCGAGCTGTACCTGTTCGGACCCGGACTGGCCGACGGCTATGTCGGGAACGCGACGACGACCGCGGCCCGGTTCGTCGCGTGCCCGTTCGGTGACACCGGCGACCGGATGTACCGGACCGGCGACCTGGTCCGGCGCACCGTCGACAACCAGCTGGAGTTCCTGGGACGCAACGATTTCCAGGTCAAGATCCGCGGTACCCGGATCGAGGTCGGGGAAATCGACGCGCTCCTCGGCGGTCGCTCGGACGTGGCGTACGCAGCCACAATCGCCCGCAGTGACAACGGGATGCCGCGGACGCTGGTGTCCTACGTCGTGCCGGTACCGGGTGCGGAGTGCTCCGGCGACGACCTGCGGGAGTCGCTGTCGCAGCGGCTGCCCGCATACATGGTCCCGGCCGCGGTCGTCGTACTCGACGAGGTCCCGCGCACACAGACCGGCAAGCTGGACCGGAGCCGGTTGCCCGCACCGGTGTTCGCCGCAACGGAGTTCCGGGCACCGTCGAATCCCGCGGAGTCCGCGGTGGCCACCGCCTTCGAGGAAGTCCTGGACATCGCTCGGGTCGGTGCCGACGACGACTTCTTCGCCCTCGGCGGCGATTCGCTGAGCGCGTCGGTGGTCGCCGCGCGAGTGGGTGCGGCGTTGGGCGTCCGTGTCCCGGTGCGCGCCCTGTTCGAGGCGCCCACCGTGTCGAGCCTGGCCGCGCTCGCCGGATCGCTGCACGAAGGACAGCGGGCACCGCTGATCCCGGGCCCGCGACCGGAGCGCCTCCCGCTGTCGCTGGCGCAGCAGCGCATGTGGTTCCTGAACCGGATGGAGCCGGAATCACCCGCGTACAACATCCCGGTGATCCTGAAGCTGGCCGGACACCTCGACATCGCGGCGCTGGAGGATGCGCTCGCCGACGTGATCGGCCGGCACGAGGTGTTGCGGACGATCTACCCGGACGACGCCGGTGAGCCGCACCAGCTGGTGCTCGACCACGTGGCAGCAGCGGTGGAGATCCGGTACGTGCCCGAGAGCGCCGTCGAAGACGCGGTGGGCGAGTTCGTACGTCGCGGCTTCGACGTGACCACGAGGGTGCCGATCCGCGTGGGACTCCTGCGCATCGGCGAGCCCGGCACCGCGGTCGGCGGTCCCTTCCTGGACCAGGCCGGAGAGTTCCTGCTGATCCTGGTCGTGCACCACATCGCAGGTGACGGACAGTCCATGGCGCCGCTGGCACGGGATGTGATGTCCGCCTACGCAGCCCGGCTCGCCGGACAGGAACCGGCCTGGGAACCGCTCGAGGTCCAGTACGCCGACTACGCGCTCTGGCAGCGTCGGGTGCTCGGTGAGCCCGACGATCCGCAGTCCCTCATGCACGCGCAGCTGGACTACTGGCGGTCGACGCTGGCCGAGATCCCGGATGTGCTGGATCTCCCCACCGACCGTCCGCGACCTGCGGTGGCGAGTCTGTCCGGCGGCCACGTCCCGGTGGAGATCGACGCCCGGCTCCACGGCCGCCTGCTGGAACTGGCGCGATCGCGGAACGCGTCGCTGTTCATGGTCCTGCACGCCGCGCTGGCCACGCTTCTCGGCCGCTTGAGCGGTGGCGACGACATCGTCGTCGGGACCCCCGTCGCCGGCCGCGGCGAGCCGGGACTCGAACCGCTCGTCGGCATGTTCGTGAACACGCTCGCGCTGCGCACATCCCTCGACCGCGATCAGTCCTTCGCCGGACTTCTCGGCGAGGTCAGGGACACCGACCTGCATGCCTACGAGCACGGCGACGTCCCGTTCGAGCGGATCGTCGAGGAGCTGAACCCACAACGCTCGACCGCACACCACCCGTTGTTCCAGGTGGCGCTCGCCTTCCAGAACCTCTCCAAGGTCGACGTGCAACTGCCCGAGGTGACCGTGTCGCGGGTGCAGGCCGACACCGGTGTCTGCCAGTTCGACCTACAGCTCGTGGTCGCCGACGCCTACGGCGAGAACGGTGCGGCGAAGGGCATCTCGGGCGCGATGATGTTCGCGCACGACCTCTTCGACCCGGAGACGGTCCAGGGCTTCGTCAAGCGTCTGTGCCGGATACTGGAAGCGATCGTCGACGATCCGGAGACACCCGTCGGCGAGATCGACTGGCTCGACTCCGCGGAACGCACCGACCTGCTCTCCCGTGTCGGACGGCCGCGGCTCCCCGGTGACCAGGCGCCGCCCTCATCGGTACTCCTGCCGGAGGTCTTCGCCGCTGCGGTTCGGCGGAACCCGCACGGGCCGGCGGTGGTCGCCGGTGGCGTCGAGCTGTCCTACGCCGAACTCGACCGACGCTCGAATCGATTGGCACGGCACCTCATCCGACGGGGTACGGCACCCGAACAGCCGGTCGCCGTCGCGGTCGAGAGGTCCCTGGACTCCGTCATCGCCTGGTGGGCCGTGGTCAAGTCCGGCGCCGCCTACGTGCCGGTCGACCCGCACTACCCGACCGCCCGGATCGGTCAGATGGTCACCGATTCCGGTGCGACGCTGGGTATCACGACGCTCGGCGCACGCGCCGGACTACCCGGGACGATCGACTGGGTCGTCGCGGACGATCCCGCCGACGCCGCGCGCATCGACGCGCTGGACGACGGCGAGGTCGGACAGGCCGAACGGATCCGGCCGGTGCGCGCAGCGAACACGGCCTGGGTCGTGTTCACGTCCGGATCGACCGGGGTGCCCAAGGGCGTCGCGGTCACCCACGCCGGGGTCGCCGACTATCTGTCCTCGCTGTTCGTCGATCCCGCGAGCGGACCCGACTCCCGGGTCCTGCATTTCGCCTCGCCGTCCTTCGACGCATCCCTGCTCGAGATCCTGCTGGCGATCAGTTCGTCGTCGGCACTCGTGGTGGCGCCGACCGACGTACGAGGCGGCAGCGAACTCGGCGACTTCCTCCGCAGCCGACGCGTCACCCACGCGTTCGTGACCCCCGCGGCGCTGGCGTCGGTCGATCCCGCGGGTCTCGACGACCTGCGAGAGGTGATGTCCGGCGGCGACGAGGTGCCGACGGACCTGATCACCCGGTGGGTGGGCGACGATCCGGCCCGCGCACGCCGATTCCGAGTGCTGTACGGCCCCACCGAGGCCACGATCGTCGCCACTGCGACCGAGCCGCTGAAGGCGGGGGAACGGTCGACGATCGGTACCCCGATGGCCGGGATGCAGGCCCTGGTCCTGGACGCGCGGATGCAGCCCGTCCCGGTCGGCGTGGCAGGCGAACTCTACCTGGCCGGTCCGGCGCTGGCCCGTGGCTATCTGAACCGGCCCGGCGTCTCGGCATCGCGTTACGTGGCCCATCCCCACGGTCGGGCCGGGGAGCGGATGTACCGCACCGGTGACGTCGTCCGCTGGAATGCCGCCGGATCGTTGGAGTTCCTGGGACGCAACGATTTCCAGGTCAAGATCCACGGCTTCCGGGTGGAGCTCGGCGAGATCGACGCCACGCTGGGGGAGCACCCCGGGGTGTCGTTCGCGGTGACGGTGCCGCGCCGCGACAGCGGGGTCGGCATGCGGCTGGTCTCCTATGTGGTGCCCACTCCCGGTGAGGTGGTCTCGGGCGAGAAGCTGCGTGCCCTCCTCCTGGACTCGCTGCCGCCGTACATGGTCCCGGCCGCGGTCATGGTTCTGGACGAGATCCCGTTGACGCCGAGCGGGAAACTCGACCGCAAGGCCCTTCCCGCACCGCTGATCACCACCCGGCGATTCCGCGCCCCGGCGTCCCCGGTGGAGGAGATCGTCGCGGGGGTCTTCGCCGAGGTCCTCGGGATCGAGGGCGGGGTCGGTGCCGACGACGACTTCTTCGACCTCGGCGGCAACAGTCTCGCCGCGACCCGTGTCGTGTCGAGGATCGGCGCGGCCCTGGGCACCAACGTCGGCGTGTCGATGATCTTCGAGGCGTCGACGGTGTCGAAGCTGGCGGCACGGGCCGAATCCCACACGGCCATCGGCCGGATCCCGTTGGGATCGCTGGAACGACCCGCACGCATCCCGCTCTCGTACGCGCAGCAGCGGATGTGGTTCCTCAGCCGGATCGAACCCGACTCGCCGGCGTACAGCATCCCGATCGTCGTACGGCTGTCCGGACGCCTCGACGTCGACGCCCTCCGGTCGGCCGTCGGAGACGTCGTCGACCGTCACGAGATCCTGCGCACGGTCTACCCCTACGTGGATGCCGAACCCACGCAGGTGATCCTGCCGCCCACCGGTGACCGTGTCCCGGTGGTCGTCACGTCGGTTCCCGAATCGGAGATGCCGCAGGCGATGTCCCGGCTGCTGGCCAGGCCCTTCGACGTGACGTCGGAGGTCCCGGTGCGGATCAGCCTGTTCTCGCTCGGCGACGACGAGTGGGTGCTCGCGGTCGTCATCCATCACATCGGTGCCGACGGTTCGTCGTTGACGCCGCTCGCCCGCGATCTGATGAACGCGTATGCGGTCCGCACGAACGGTGGGGAACCCGGTTGGGAACCGCTGCCGGTGCAGTACGCGGACTACGCGCTCTGGCAGCGGGTGGTCCTCGGTGCAGCCGATGACCCCGACTCGCTCCTGCATGCGCAGATCGACTACTGGACCAGGCAGCTGGCCGACGCGCCTGCGCTGCTCGAACTGCCCGCCGACCGCACGCGGCCGCCGACACAGTCCTACACCGGCGGCAACGTGCCGCTGACCGTCGACGCCGATCTGCACGCCGCGCTGCAGCAGGTCGCGCGTGCCCACAACACCACGCTGTTCATGGTCTTCCACGCGGCGCTGGCGGCACTCCTGGCCCGGCTCGCGGCGACCGACGACGTGTCGATCGGCACCCCGTACGCCGGGCGAGGCGAGCGCGAACTCGACGATCTGATCGGCATGTTCGTCAACACCCTGGTCCTCCGCACACAGCTGCGGCCGGGCATGTCGTTGCGGGAACTGATCGACGACGTACGAGACACCGATCTGGCGGCCTTCGGCCACTCGGACGTCCCCTTCGAGCGACTCGTCCAGGAGCTCAACCCGGTCCGGTCCGACGCCTACAACCCGCTGTTCCAGGTGATGCTCGCGTTCCAGAACACCGCCTCGGCAGACATCGAACTACCGGAGCTGTCGGCGTCCGCCGTCGAGCCGGACACCGGGATGTCGCTGTTCGACCTGCAGGTGACGGTGTCGGACACCTACGACGCGAGCGGCGCGCCGGCCGGTCTCCGAGGCGGGATCACCTTCGCCACCGACCTCTTCGACGCATCGACGGTCGCCGGCTTCGGCGAACGCCTGATGCGGATGCTCACCGCGCTCGCCGAGGATCCCGCGCGAGGAGTGCACGAGGTCGACCTGCTCGACGACTCGGAACGGGACGCGGTCCTGGTGCGGTGCAACGAGACCGCCCACGCGATCGATCCGACGGCGACGCTGGCGTCGCTCTTCGCCGATTCCGCGGTCCGGTTCGCCGACAGCCCGGCGATCACCGCCGGCGAGACCGTCCTGACCTACGCGGAGTTCGCCGGCCGCGTCAACCGGCTGGCCCGGTGGCTCGTCTCCCGCGGGGTCGGCCCGGATTCACTGGTGGCGCTGCGGATGCGGCGTTCGCTGGACCAGGTGACCGCGATGTACGCGGTGCACGCCGCCGGTGGAGCGTACGTCCCGGTCGATCCCGATCATCCGGCCGAGCGGATCGACTACATGCTGGAGTGCGCCGACCCGGTCGTGGTCCTGACATCGCTCGACGGCGTCGAACTCGACGCCTTCGACGATGCGCCGCTGACCGACGACGACCGGCTCGGTCGGCTGACACCGGACCATCTCGCCTACGTCCTGTTCACCTCCGGTTCCACCGGAAGGCCGAAGGGCGTCGCCGTGTCGCACCGTTCGGTGGTGAACCAGGTTCTCTGGATCAGCGACGAGTACGAGCTGAACGTCACCGACGTCGTCCTCCAGAAGACGCCGGCCACGTTCGACGTCTCGGTGTGGGAGCTGTTCGCCACCCTCGCGGTGGGAGCGCGCCTCGTGATCGCGCGGTCGGACGGACACACCGACACCGACTACCTCGCCGACACGATCGCCCGGGAGCGCGTGACCATCACCTCGTTCGTGCCCTCGATGCTGGCGGTGTTCGCGGGCGCCGCGACCACCGGCTCGTTGGATTCGCTGCGGGCGCTCCTCGTGGCGGGCGAGGCCTTCGGCCCGGACGTGGTCGCCGCGGCGCGGCGGATGCTGCCCGGGGTGGAACTGCACAATCTCTACGGTCCGACGGAGTTCACGGTGCACGCCACCGCGTATGCCGCGCATCCCGACGACACCGGGGCCGTGCCGATGGGCAAGCCGGTGTGGAATGCCCGTGCCTACGTTCTCGATTCGCGGTTGCAGCCCGTACCGACGGGCGTCACCGGCGATCTGTATCTGTCCGGGACCCAGGTGGCTCGTGGCTATCACGGACGAGCCGGCCTGACCGCGGAACGCTTCGTACCCGACCCGTTCGCGCCGGGGGAGCGGATGTACCGCACCGGCGACCTCGTGCGCCGCCGGCCGAGCGGGGATCTGGAGTACCTGGGCCGCAGCGACTTCCAGGTGAAGCTGCGTGGCCTGCGAATCGAGCTCGGGGAGATCGAGGCGGTGTTCGCCGAACACCCGAAGGTCGCCCGCGCGGTCGCCACGGTCACCTCGACCGACACCGTCGAGTTCCTCGCGGTCTACCTGGTGCCCGCGACCCCGGGCATCGACTCCCCGGACGCCGCCGACTTCGACACCGACGAGGTGACGGCCTACGCGTCGACGGAACTGCCGGGGTACATGATGCCCACCGCGGTGCTGGTGCTGGACACGGTGCCGCTGACCGCGTCGGGCAAGCTCGACCGCAAGCGCCTGCCGAAGCCGGCGCTGAACACCGCGGAGTTCCGCGAGCCGTCGACCTGGCTGGAAGGTGAGATTGTCCGCACCTTCGAACACGTCCTGGGGGTGCCACGGGTGGGGGTCGACGACGACTTCTACGAACTCGGCGGCAACTCGCTGCGGTCGGTCCAGGTGGTCAACGACCTGAAGAGCGAACTGCACATGGACATCCCCGTCCGGTGGATGCTGTCGGCGTCGAGTCCGGCCGATCTGGCCCGGCGGATCGAGGACGGGATGGGCAACGGCGAAGGCACCGGCGAATCCATGGAACTCGACGCGCTGCCACCGCTGGGGTTCGACGTCCTGCTGCCGATCCGGCCGGGCGGTGAGAGGCCGCCCCTGTTCTGCGTTCATCCCGCGTCCGGGCTCTCGTGGGCCTATCACACCCTCGGCCGGCACCTCGCGTCCGGACGACCGGTGTACGGCCTGCAGGCACCACAGATCGGTGGCGAGAAGGACGGTCCCACAACCGTGGCCGGGCTCGCCCGCCGCTACTTCGACGAGATCCGCACCGTGCAGCCGCACGGGCCGTACCACCTGATGGGGTGGTCGCTGGGCGGCACGATCGCGCACGCGGTCGCCGCGGAGATGCGGGCAGCAGGGGAAGAGGTCGCGCTGCTCGCGATGCTCGACACCGAGGCCGACGCGGTCGACACCGAGGCGATCACCACCATCACGGCCGGTGAACTCATCAGCAACCTCGGACCGGTCCTCGGCATCGACTTCGTCAGCGCCGACGCGACCGCGGAGGAGGCGGCCGAACAGATCGCCGCGCGTCTCGGCGGCGGACTCGGCATCGACGCCGAATCCATCGAGAACCTCACCGAGGCGTACAACATGCTGATCCGGGCGACCGGGGACTGGCAGCCACCCGTCGTCGACGTCGACCTGCGGTACTTCACCGCGGTCCGCGACCGTCGTGCGGACGCGGTGGGGCACGACGGATGGGCACCGTATGTCCGCGGGAACATCTCGAACGTCGACGTCGACGTGCACCACCTCGGGATGACCGAGAACGAGGCGATCATCCGGATCGCCGCGATTCTCGACGAATACATGACTCGCGAAAACGGCCACGAGGACGGCCGTTCCGGGTCTAGCGTTTTTCAACAAGGGGAGATTCACCATCCAGAAATGAGGTAGTCCATGAGCAGGTCAGGGACTTCGACCGAGCTACACCGAATGCGCTTCCAGGGCTTGCGCGTTCGACGCCCAGCGGTCGTACTGTTGGGATGTGCGATGGCCGCGTCGTTCGCGGTGACCGCACCTGCCGACGCAGCCACTCCAGGGGCCGGGCCGCCGACACCGGACCTCGCCCCGGCGGGGATTCTCGCCGGGGCCCCGCCGATCGGGAGGTTGCCGGACCTTCGTCCGGTGTCCCAGGTGGTGGTGTCGAAGGCCGTTGGCGGGAACCAGGAGTCGGTCGTGACGTCGACCTGGCCGCGGGTTCTGCCGGGTGATGTGTCGGTGCATCCGACGCCGCTGGGGCCCGCCCGTCGGGTCGCCGATCGAGCGGCCGGAACCGGTGACGTCGTGCGTATCGGCAATCTCGAGCTACGTCGCCCCAGCGTCGTGTCCCGGCAGCTGGCCGGGGACATCAGTGCCGGCTCGGGTGAACTCGTGGCGGGTATCTCCGACGTCCTGCGCAGCAACGGGGTTTCGGTGGCTCGTGCGGACAAGGTCGCCGAACAGATGGTCGGCGACGCCGCGGTCGGTGGTGTGATCGGCGCCGGTGTCGCGGCTCCGCTGGCCTTGGCCGTCGGCGGTGTGGTCGGTGGTGGACTCGGACTCGTTCTCACACTTCCGCTTTGGCCTACCGGTCTCGTCGTGGGTCCGCTGGTCGGGACCGCTGTCGTCGCCACTCTGGTCGCGCTGCCGGCAGTCGCGGCCGGTGTCGCCATCGGAGCGGCGCACGGTTACGACAAGGGGTGGAAGGTGCCGCTCAACCGGAAGCCGGCCACGCGTCCCCAGCCGACGTCGGTCTCTCTCGACCGGGCTCCGGCCCAGGTGGCCCCGCCGGTACCGGCGACCGCCATCAGGCAGCTGACCCCGGTGTCCGCCGTCACGCGGTCGGCCCCGGTGCCCGCGGTTCGGCGCGTGACGCCGACGCCGGCGGTGAAGAGGATCGCGCCCGCCCAGTCCGCCCGTCGCGATGCGGTGCCGTGTTCGCTGCTGCGGATGGCGGAGGTCGCGTTACAGGGAGGTGTGGTCGGCAGCTGCTGATCGGACCAGAGCAACGACCCTGGCGCAGTGACCTACTGCGCCAGGGTCGTTCTGCTCTCCGCTGGGCCGTCGGCCGGTCAGGGCCGGTGTTCGGTCAGCATCCGGATCGCGCCGACGATCGTGCCGACGAGACCCTCGGCGGTGTGGCTGCCGAGCTCGCCGCGCTGTTCGTCGGCGCGCATCATGATGACCGACTCCACGAGGCGGAACGGCAGCAGACAGCGCTTGTCCGCCGGATCGCCCAGCGCCGCGGACGTCAGCGCCGCATAGGCGGCGGCGAGTTCTTGTCGCGCGGAGCGGAATTCGACGAATCGGGGTTCGCCCACCTCGGGTAGCAGATAGAGCGCGCCGAGGTTCCAGCGTGCGCGGGCGAGCTGTTCCACGTCGAACCGGGCCAGTGTGAGCAGCCGATCCAACGCCGGTCCCTCGGTGTCGAGCAGAGCGCGGGCCTGTTCGACCGAGGCGAGCACGGTCGTCTCCAGCAGGTTCGCGAGGATGTCGTCCTTGGTGCCGAAGTAGTGGTACATCGATGCCTGACGGATGCCCACGGCCTCGGCGATCATCCGCGTCGATGTCCCGGTGTAGCCGTGGCGCGTGAAGAGCTCGGCGGCGGCGTCGAGGATCTCGTCGCGGGCGGTCTCGCCCCGACGTCTCGACGGCACCAGGCGTGGGCGCCCGGGACCGCCGGATGTGGTGGCCGAGCGCGTGCCGGTCGCCATGATTCCTCCTGCGTTGGTGGATGTTCTCGACCCAGTGGACCATGTGTGAGCGACTCCGGAGGCCGTTGCGATACCTCGACCTGCATCGATTAACGCACTCGTTACGCCCGTTTTCGCGGTCGGAACAAAACTGTCAACCGCAAGAAATGTGCGTTCGCTTATCTGTCAACTGACAGATTCGCGCTCGACGAGGAGCTCCTCGACAAGAAAGAACGCACCATGACCTCAACCCCGGAAACGGCTGTCGCGCCACCGGCCACCGCGCCGGCCGGCGACCTCGACGCCGACGACCTCTCCGAATTCGGTTACGAGCAGCAGCTGCACCGCTCGCTCGGCAAATTCGCCTCCTTCGCCGCGGGCTTCTCGTTCGTCTCCATCCTGACCACGATCTTCCAGCTCTTCGGACTCGGCTTCGGATTCGGTGGACCGGCGTTCTTCTGGACCTGGCCGATCGTCTACGCAGGCCAGTTCCTGGTGGCCCTGTGCTTCGCGGAGATCGCTGCGCGGTACCCGATCTCGGGTGCCATCTACCAGTGGTCCCGGCGCCTGGGCGGTGAGGTCATCGGCTGGTTCGGTGGATGGTTCATGATGATCGCGCAGATCGTCACCGCCGCCGCGGCGGCCATCGCACTGCAGGTGGTCCTGCCTGCGGTGTGGACGGGCTTCCAGATCGTCGGTGACGACCCGACGCTCACCAGTACCAGCGGTGCGGCGAATGCGGTGCTGCTCGGGTCGATCCTCCTGGTGATCGTCACCGCGATCAACTGTGTCGGCGTCACCTGGATGAGCCGCGTCAACAGCATCGGCGTCATCTGCGAACTCGTCGGCGTCACCGCGGTGATCCTCGCGCTGTTCACCCACGCCCGCCGCGGCCCCGACGTCGTCTTCGACACCGGCGTCCCCGGGCAGCAACCCGGCTACATCTGGGCGTTCATCGTGTCCGGCCTGATGGCCGCATATGTCATGGTCGGCTTCGGTTCCGCAGGCGAGCTCGCCGAGGAGACCCGGGACCCGCGACGGGTCGCACCGCGCACCATCCGGATGGCTCTGACCGTCTCCGCCGTCGGCGGTGGACTGATGCTGCTCGGTGCGCTCATGGCAGCGCCGACGCTCGGTGAGGAACTCGCGACCGGCGGACTGCCCTACGTCCTGGATTCGGTGCTCGGCAGCTTCTGGGGCAAGGTCCTGCTGTGCGACGTCGCGGTGGCGATCTTCATCTGCACCCTCGCCATCCAGACCGCGTGCTCGCGACTGATGTTCTCGATGGCCCGCGACGGCCGGCTCCCGTTCTCCGCGCAGCTGTCCCACGTCAACCGCCGCACCGGTACCCCGATCGCGCCGTCGATCCTCATCGGTGTGCTCTGCATCGGCATCCTGCTGGTCAACGTGGGCAACTCCGCGATCTTCGCGACCCTCGCCAGCGTCTGCATCATCCTGATCTACCTGGCCTACCTCGCGGTCACCGGTCCGATGCTCTACCGCCGGTTCCAGGGCTGGCCGCACCGGGGCGGCGTCGACGCCGGCGGCAAGAAGCTGTTCAGCCTGGGTCGCCTCGGGATCGTCGTCAACGCTCTCGCGGTGCTCTACGGAGCGCTCATGGTGATCAACCTGGCCTGGCCACGCGCCGAGGTCTTCGATCCCGCGGGCGAGATGCCGATCCTGCGCTGGGCCGGACCGATCTGCATCGCCGTCACCGTCCTCGTCGGGATCGCGTGTTTCCCACGCGGCAAGGAACATCCGAAGCCCGTCACCTTCCCCGCTTCCTGAACAACTCGGAGGAGTCACGAGAATGACCACCATCACCGCCACCGGGACCACCGCGGGAGCCCGCGAGCATGCCCGGTCGCAGGCCGGCCGTATCACCGACAGCATGCCGGTCGTCCCGGCGTCGAACTGGCCGAACCCACCCGCGGGCATCGAGCCCGCATCCCTGACCTGGGCCGAGGCCGTTCCCGGTGGGCGCTACACCAGCAAGGTCCTGGCCCGCGGTACGCGCCTGCGCCTGCACGACGTCGCCGGTTCGGCCTGCGCCCACATCCTGTTGTGGCGCGCCGACGCACCGTGGGAGCGGCTCAATGTCGCCGACACGGTGAAGGTCCCGTGGCAGGCCTATCTCGGCGCCGGACATCCGTTGCTGAGTGATCAGGGACGCGTCCTGGCGACCGTCGTCGCCGACGAGTCCGGCCATCACGACGCCCTCTGCGGCACGACCACTCTCGCCGGCAACATCGCGAAATACGGCGACGGACATGTACATTCGGCAACCCCGGCGGGACGCGAGATGTTCACTCTCGCCGCCGCCAAGCACGGCCTGACGCCGACCGACGTCGCACCCTCGGTGTCGTTCTTCCACGGGGTGAAGGTCGAGGACGACGGCTCGTTGCGCTCCACCGGTTCCGCCGGTGCCGACAAGTCGGTCGACCTCATCCTGCACCTGCCGTGCGTCGTGGCGATCGTGAACACCGCACACCCCGTCGACCCGTCGCCGACCTTCGACACCACCTCGCTCGAGTTGCTCGCGTGGAAGGCCCAGGCCGAACTCGATGCGCTGCTGGCCGGCGTCGCACACACCGACCCCGAATACCAACGGGCCGTCGCCAACTCCGAAGACGCCTGGGCCGCGGCTCGTTTCTGAGCTCCCCATCCCGAGAGGACCGAACACTCATGACCGCCACCATCGATCTCGCCGCGGCACCCGCCGCCGGCCTCGCCCTCGTCACCGGCACGGTCGTCCACGACGCCACCGTGGGTGAACGCGGCCCCTGGTCGGGTGTCGTCGCGGCCGGCGACGTGCTCACCATCGTCGACCTACACGGCAACCAGGCCGTGGACACCCTCTTCTACGGTGCCGACGACCACACGAAGCGCTACTCGGCGCAGGCCACGATCGCCGCGCAGGGCAACATCTTCCTGACCACCGGCACCGTCATCTGCGACCAGGAGGGCGACCCGCTGATGACGATCGTCGCCGACGAGGTCGGCAACCACGACACCGTCGGTGGTGCGTGCTCGCAGGAGTCCAACACCCTCCGCTACGGCCACCACACCAAGCATCAGCACGCGTGTGTCGAGAACTTCCTGATCGAGGGCAGCCGGCACGGACTGGGCAAGGCCGACCTGGTCGGCAACGTCAACTTCTTCATGAACGTGCCGGTCGACCCCGACGGGTCTCTCGGCATCGTCGACGGACTGTCGGCGCCCGGAAAGCGCCTAGCGCTGCGCGCCGAGACCGACACCCTGGTGCTGATCTCCAACTGCCCGCAGATCAACAACCCGTGCAACGGATTCGACCCGACCGCGGTCCGGGTCATCGTGACCCGACCAGCCGCCTGACACCTCCGCCGCGTCGAATCCGTACAGCTCACCGACTCACCGAGGGACCACACCATGTCTGCCTCCATCGGGGCCCCCACGCCGGCCCCCGTCACCGTCCTGCGGTCCGGCCCGCTCACCACCATCCAGGACTGGCCCGGTCGTACCGGGTACTGGAAGGTCGGGGTACCGCCCTCCGGGCCGATGGACGACCTGTCGTTCCGGCTCGCCAACCTCGCGGTCGGCAACCCCGAGGCGGCGGCCGGCCTCGAGATCACCCTCATGGGTCCGGCACTGCGCTTCGAGGCCGGGGCCGTCGTGGCGGTCACCGGTGCGCCGGTCGCCGTGACGCTCAACGGACGGCCCGTGCCGCAATGGGTTCCGTTTTCGGTGGCTGCCGGTGACGTCCTCGACGTGGGTACCGTCGGGTCGCTGGGCATGCGGGCATACATCGCGGTGTCGGGCGGATTCGACGCGGAGGATTATCTCGGTAGCCGTTCGACCTTCACGATGGGGCGTTTCGGTGGACTCGACGGCCGGCCGCTCGCGGCGGGCGATCAGCTCGCACTGCTGGGCGGTCCGACCGGTCCGGCGCGGCGCATCCTCGGCGACGAGCAGCCCGCCTTGACCAACACCTGGCAACTGGCGGTGACCGTCGGTCCGCACGGCGCACCCGAGTTCTTCACCGAGGCCGACATCGCCGACCTGTTCGCCACCGATTACGAGGTGCACTTCAACTCCGACCGGACGGGCATCCGGCTGATCGGTCCCAAGCCGCGATGGGCGCGCAATGACGGCGGCGAAGCCGGACTGCATCCGTCGAACATCCACGACAACGCGTACTCCGTTGGTGCCCTGGACTTCACCGGCGACACACCGATCCTTCTCGGACCCGACGGGCCGAGCCTCGGCGGATTCGTGTGCCCGGTGACGGTCGTGACCGCCCAGCGGTGGAAGCTCGGTCAGCTCAAGCCCGGTGACACGATCCGCTTCGTGGCCGTGCGCAGTGCGGAGACCGCCTCGCCCAAGGAGACCGGCCTCGGCCGGCGCGCCAGTTTCGTCGACGTCCTGTCCTCGGGCGGCGACGCCGACAACGGAATCCTCGGCTCGACGACGACCGCCGACGGGTCGACGTCGGTGACGTACCGCCGCTCCGGAGACGACAACATCCTCGTCGAATACGGCGAGATGCAGCTCGACCTGGCGCTCCGGGCACGTGTGCACGCGCTGAGTGAGCGCATCGCCGCCGAAGAGCCCCGGGGTCTGATCGATCTCACGCCCGGCATCCGGTCGCTGCAGGTGAAAGCGGACCCGGATGTGTGGTCACAGACGCAGATGCTCGAATGGCTGGCCGAATGCGAGAGCGAGCTTCCCGCCGCCGAAGATCTCGTGGTGCCCAGCCGAACGGTTCACCTGCCGCTGTCGTGGGACGACCCGGCCACCCGGGAGGCCATCGAACGCTACATGCTCGGTGTGCGTTCCGACGCTCCCTGGTGCCCGTGGAACATCGAGTTCATCCGCCGCATGAACGGCCTCGACTCCGTCGACGACGTCTATCGCACCGTGTTCGACGCCAGCTATCTGGTACTCGGCCTGGGCGACGTGTATCTCGGTGCGCCGGTGGCGGTTCCGCTGGACCCCCGCCACCGGCTCGTCACGACGAAGTACAACCCGGCGCGGACCTGGACGCCGGAGAACGCGGTCGGCATCGGCGGTGCTTACCTGTGCATCTACGGAATGGAGGGTCCCGGCGGCTATCAGTTCGTCGGACGCACCACGCAGGTGTGGAACCATCGCCACCCGCAGCCGGCTCCCGGTTTCGATCCCGAACACCCATGGTTGCTGCGCTTCTTCGACCGTATCCACTGGTACCCGGTGAGTGCCGAGGAACTCCTCGACATGCGCGCCGACGTCGCTGCCGGCCGCGGGGACAGTACCAAGATCGTCGACGGTGTCTTCTCGCTGGCAGAACACCAGCAGTACCTCGAAGACAATGCCGCCGACATCGCCTCTCGGCGGGAGAAGATGGAGATCGCCCGGGCCGAGGAGCGTCAGAGATGGTCGGCGCAGGGTGAATTCGCCGACGACGGCAACGGCGCCGAGACGGCAGTGGTCGGCGTGGGGAACGAGGAGCGAGTGGCATGAGCAAGGTCGACGAGGTCTACACCCGGATCGCCGCGGCGGACCGTCCCGAGGTGTTCATCACGTTGCGTCCGCAGGCGGACGTCGCGGCCGAGTTCGATGCGGCACTCGCGTCCGGCGGGCCGCTGGCCGGCACGATCCTCGCGGTCAAGGACAACGTCGACGTCGCCGGGCTGCCGACCACCGCGGCCTGCCCGGGCTACGCCTCCACGCCGACCGCAGACGCACCCGCGGTCGCGGCACTGCGGGCGGCCGGTGCCGTGGTGATCGGGAAGACGAACCTCGACCAGTTCGCGACCGGACTCGTGGGAACGCGCAGTCCTCATGGCGCCGTGCGTGATTCGCGACGACCCGATCGCATCTCGGGCGGTTCGAGTTCGGGATCTGCGGTGGCGGTTGCGCTCGGATTCGCGGACATAGCGATCGGCACCGACACCGCCGGATCGGGCCGCGTACCCGCGGGCCTACAAGGGCTCGTCGGCGTCAAGCCGACGGTCGGGGCGATCTCGACCGACGGCGTCGTGCCGGCGTGTGCAAGCTATGACACGGTCACGATCTTCGCCGCCGACCTCCCACTGGCGAACCGCGCCATGTCGGCTATGGCTGCAGCGCAGGGCCCGAGGCCGTTCGGCTCGTCGGCGCCGCTGGCCGCACCGGAACGTCCTGTGGTCGCCGTGCCCGCCGACCTGCCTGAACTCGACGAGGCCTGGCGCGCCGCGTTCGCCGAGGCGGTGCTGCGGGCCGAGGCTGCCGGACTCGTGATCAAGACCGTCGACCTGTCGCCCTTCCTGGCGGCTGCGAAACTTCTGTATGAGGACGCGCTCGTCGCCGAACGGCACGACGCGGTCGGTGACTTCCTGGACTCGGCGGACCCGGACGATGCCGGGCTCGACCCCACCGTAGCCGGGATCATCGGTGCCGCAGCCCGATTCACCGCCGTGGATCTCCTCCGCGCGCGCCGCCGCCTTGCCGAACTCCGGACGGAGGCCATGGAGGAGTGGGGTGACGCCACCGTGCTGATGGTCCCGACCGCGCCGGCGCACCCGACGATCGCCGAGGTCGCCGACGACCCGGTCGGCGTCAACTCCCGGATGGGCACGTACACCAACTTCTGCAATCTGTTCGATCTCTGCGGCCTCGCCGTCCCGAGCGGCGTCGTATCCGAAACCGACGGGACCGAGGCGCAATTCGGCGTCACCTTCCTGGGCACGGCACACGAGGATGCGGTCCTCGTCGACGTGGCGGGCCGGTTCCTCGGTGCTCCCGACATCCGGGCGTCGTGGGTGGAGACCGCGGAGTCGATCGAGCTCGCGGTCTTCGGCGCGCACATGCGGGGCGGGCCGCTCACCCACGAGCTCAGCGAGCGTGGCGCCCGATGGGCGGGCGAGATCACCACGACCCCGACCTACCGACTCGTAGCGCTCGACACCATCCCGCCGAAACCGGGCCTGATCCGCGATCCTGCTGCCGGACGGGCCATTCGGGGCGAGATCTGGCGGTTGTCGCCGGCCGCGCTCGGCGAGTTCCTCGCCGCTCTGCCGGAACCGATGATGCTGGGCAAGGTCGAGGTGGCCGCCGGCGAGACGGGACCGGCGCGGTGGATCGTCGGCTTCGGTTGCGCGGCCGACGCCGGTGCTGCCGGAACGGAACTCGACCGCGACCGCTGGTAGTCCCGACCTCGCCCACCCGCATCTCATCCGTATGACGTCGAGCCCGGTATCCGGGTTCGACGTCATACGGATCCGGGCGGCCGCATCCGTCTCGCGCAAACCTTCCGACCTGGTCGTTTGTCCAGCAGGTCGCTTCCGTGCCGTGGCGCCGCGTCGGCTACCAATTTTCGATCCCCGGTGCTTAACTTGCTCAGCGCAAGGGGTGGGAGAAGAAAGTTGGACGAGTGACCAGCATGGGGCGGAACGGAACTCAGCGTTCGGAGAAGGTCGCGCGCCGCGCGGACCGCAAGCAGAAGCGCCAGCACCGCGTCGTCGCGGGTGCTGCCGCGCTCGCCACGGTCGCCGCGATCGGCGCCGGACAGGCGATGGAACCGGCCGCGGCAGAGGCATTGTCGTTGTGGCCGACCCCCACGACCGGCTCCGGTCTGGCGAACCAGATCAAGGACCTGAAGAACGAGTACGGTACGAATCCGCTGGGCGACCTCTTCGCCGACATCAACAACGAGGCTCTGGCCGAGCTCGTCGAGGCGTGGCGGATCGAGCTCTGCGCATCGGGCGGTGGCAATGGGGGAGCGGACTGCTCCGATTCGTCCACCGACCTCGGTGGATTCGGCGTCGCGGTCGTGCTGCCCGACAGCCTCGAGCTGGTCCCGGTCGGCGTGTACGGCTCGTTCAAGGAGCTCTACGACGGTATTCCGCAGTGGATCAAGGATGCCGCGAACGTCATTCTCGTGCCGATCTTCCAGACGGAGCTGCCCTTCGAGATCACACCCGAACCCGACACCACCGGCTCGGCGACGGTCAAGGGCAACGGTTTTCAGTTTGCACTCGCATACCGCGACGGTGATGCCACCGCCGTCTCCTACCTGCCGCTGAGCATCGCGACCGCCGGGGCCAGCGACGGCCGGTCGGCGTTCGCCTTCGCGGTGATCGGTTCGGCCCACGCGTGGAACACCGGCGATCTCGACGTGACCGTTCTCGGCAAGCCTCTGGCCACCATCCCGGGGATCACGGGCGTCGGTTGCTACGGCGGACTCACCGCCGGCTACGCCGACGGCGTCGGCGCGTGTGCGAATGTCGCCGGAACCTTCGACTTCCGCTACCAGCAGCCCAACGGCGAGGTGCAGTTCGCGCTCACCGACCCGACTGCGCTCCTGGCGGACCCGACCGGCGTACTGGGCGGCGCAGGTCTCGAGATCCTGTCCGGCTTGGCGTCCGCGCTGCTCGGCGGCGAAGGTGTCGACTTCGACGGAGACTGGTTCTCCCTCTCCAAGGACTTCGCCCGGCTCAGTGTCGGGGGCGACCACGGCCTGCTCAGCGGCAACTTCCTCCGCCTCACCAGCGACTACGGCTTCACCGGGCCGATCACCGTCGACTGGCTCGGCTCCACGGTCACCTTCCGTCCCCTGGTCGAGGTGAACGGCGAACTCCGGCCCAATCGTCTCGGCCGCCCGGTCATCTCCTTCGGTCAGCTCGACACCGGCGAGATCGTCCCGGTGATCCACATACCGAGCTACGAGTTCCCCTTCGGTATCCCGGCGACCGACGACGCGGTGATCCCGCAGTCGAACACCGTCGCCCGGGTCGCGGCCTCGGCCCCCGCCGGGTTCGCGTCGGTCACCTCTGCGGACACCGAAGCCCCCGAGCTCGCTGCCCCCGAGACCGGCGAGTCGGGCAGCGACGTCGTCGAGGAAGAGGAATACGTCGGCAAGCATCGCGCCACCTACGAGGGCAAGCACCGCGCCCCCGAAACCGCGGTGGACGCCGAGGACACCGGTGCGGGCTCGGACGACGGTGCGGGCAACGACGACGGTTCGGGCACCGACGACGGCGGTGAATCGGGCAGCGGCTCCAGCGGTTCCGGTTCCGACGGCGCCGGTTCGGACAGCGGCGGCGACGCGAGTCCGGACGCCGGCGGCGACGCGGGTTCGGACACCGACTCCGCCAGCGCATCGGACTCGGGCTCGGACTCGTCGAGCAGCTCCGGCGCAGAAGCGGCCTGACACCGGCCGCCCCTCAGACCGGCGCCCCGGCATTGGACTCGATCCGTGCCGGGGCGTCGACCACTACTCTGGACGAAAAGCGGGGCTGGACGCCACGCGGAGCCGATGAGGAGGTCGTGATGGCGATCGATCGCGACAGAAGCAGAGCGGTGTCGGAGGTCGTCCGGGAGCATCCGGTGATGAGCCTGGTCGCGGTCTCGCCGGGCATCGCCGTGTTCGTGGTCCTGCTGCTGCTCGACCAGACGTTCCTGGCGATCCTGTTCGCCGTCCTCGCCGTCGGCGGCGGAGTGTATCTGTTGACCCGCAAACGGTGAGCACGTCGCCCGCGCGGTGAAACCGCGACTCGACGGCGGGCGCGGCTACAGTGGTGGCCACTGAGCTCGACCGCGACGCCGTGCGCGTCGGCGGCGGGCGCACGCGGGTGAAGGGAGTGCGGGCACATGATCGACTATTCGGGTCGTCACCACGGCCCGGCGGCCGGGCGGCCGGGTCGCTGACCATGTCCACGCGCGTCGATGCCTACATCTGGGCGATCCGTTTGACCAAGACCCGATCCGCGGCGGGTGCGGCGTGCCGGGGTGGCCATGTGCGGGTCAACGGCGTAACCGCGAAGCCCGCTCAGCCCGTGGTTCCGGGCGACGAGATCCGTGTCCGTCTGGCCGGGCGCGAACGCATCGTCGAGGTGATCAAGACGATCAACAAGCGGGTGTCCGCGCCGATGGCCGCCGAATGTTTCGTCGACCGGTCCCCGCCACCTCCGCCCAAGGAGATCCTCGCGAGCCAGCCCCGTCGTGACCGCGGCGCCGGCAGGCCCACCAAACGTGAACGGCGACAACTCGATCGGCTCCGCGACTCGAGCTTCCTCGTCGCACTCCTCGCCGTCGTCGTGCTGCTGGTCGGCGGTTGTTCGGACGACGCGCCGGCCGACCCGAACAAGCCGAACACCCCGGAGGCCCCCGCCCAGGCGGGCTCCGGACCGTTTTTCGGCAAATGCGGTGGGGTGACGCTGGACGAGGTCACCCGGATCACCGGTTTCGGCGGGCTCACCGAGACCGTCAACAACACCTCGGTCTGTGAGTGGGACACCACCGGCTCGCGCACGGGCGCGGTCGCCTCGTTCAACTGGTACCGGGGTTCACCCATCGGCCGGGAAGAGGCCAACGTCAAGTTGTCGCGCGATGTCACGAACAAGCTCGAGATCGACGGTCATCAGGGGTTCATCGGCTACACCCAGTCCGGTCAGATCTGTGAGGTCGGTATCGGTTTCGGGGCCGACTTCTTCGAATGGTCCATCCGCGGCGACGCACAGCAGGCCCGTCCGATCGAGCAGATCTGCGACGCCGCCCGGGAGCTGGCGACACTGTCGATCGAGCGTGCGTCATGAGGCGGCCGCTGGCGGTTCTCATCGCCCTTCTCCTCGGCCTGACCGCGCTCGCCGGGTGTGCACGAACGGTCGACGGTGAGCCGGTGCCGGTGGGCGCCGCCGGACAGTCCGGCAGCAGTGACATCGACACCGATCAGTTCGACAAGCTGCTCCTCGAATGCGACGTGCTCCCCGACGCCATGATCGCCGACGTCGTGGCCGGCGGTGGATTCGCCGAGCGATCCTTCAGCGGTGCCATCTGCCGTTGGCTGGTGTCCGGTGCCACCGACGTCGTCAGCGTGACGTTCAACTGGTTCGAATGGGGCAACGTCAACCTCGAGAAGGAGACGGCGAAGAAGCTCGGATTCCAGACCGAGAACATCAAGGTCGCCAGCCAGTCCGCCTTCACCCAGCGCAGTCCCGACCGTCCGGGCGTCTGCGGGGTCACCGCGCGGGCGCCCAGCCGGGGGATCTTCACCTGGTTCGTCGAACCCCGCAGTGCGCCCCAGGGGGACCCGTGCGCAGCCCCGATCAAGCTGATGGAACTGCTCCTCCAGGGCGGTCAGTAGCGCCGCGCCTCAGGCCGGTAGCGGCGCCACCACCACACTCGCGGCAACGACCAGCTCGTCGCCGGACCCTGGTACCAGCAGCCACACCGTCAGCTGGTCGCCCTCGCGGACGCGACGAAGGGTGAGGCGCGTCCCGGGGACGATGGGCCGCAGGTACTCGATGACCACCCGGTGCGGCATGTCGACGAGATCGGGGTGTTCGACCAGCTCGTCCTCGATGGCCTCGAGGTAGGCGGCGTTGTTGAGGTGCTTGAACGGATCGAAGTCGGTGATGCGCAGGACGTGCTCGCGATCGGGGAACGGGATGTCCTCGGCGGCCGGAGCCTTCTCCGGGTTCATCGACTTCCACCGCAGACGGTGTTCGTCGGTCATCGACGACAGCATCTCGAAGGCCTCGTCCGACAGCCGCGAGGGCACGCCCTTGTCGTTGACGTTGATCCAGAACGCCTCGGTCTCGATCAGGCCCTCGGGACGCGGGTCGGGATTGAACCGGTTGGTCTCGTGATCGGAGGTGAGACGCACCCGCATGTTGGTCCACCGCGTCGACAGGGCCCCGCACCAGCGCTGGGCGGTCACCGTCCCGGGCCAGGAGATCGGCCGGATGACGTCGATGACGGTTCGCCGGACGATCCAGAACGGTTCGGTCTTGCCGAACTCCGTGGCCTCGAGGTTGTCGTTGGCGATGTCTTGCAGGTACCGAGCGACGGCGTCGAGCCGCACCCGCATGTCCTGATCGACATCACCGGTCCGGACCCGGTACTGCGCCTGGTAGAACCGGGCGCCGTCCTTGCGGGCCGGTAATGATCCCGCTTGTACACCTGAAGTAACCTGGCTCACTCGAGTCCCTTCAATGGGTCGCAGGTATCTTTGCAGTTAAGGTACAGTCAAGGCCGAAACTAGAACACGTTCTACGTATTGGATTACGAGGAAACAGCAGATGGCGCATGTGATTACCCGGCCATGTTGCAACGACGCGAGTTGCGTGAGCGTGTGTCCGGTGAACTGTATTCACCCGACGCCCGACGAGCCGGAATTCCTGACGGCCGAGGCGCTCTACATCGACCCGGAGACCTGCATCGACTGCGGCGCGTGCATCGACGAGTGCCCGGTCGAGGCGATCGTCCCCGACGATCAGCTCACCGAGCGCGACGAGCCGTATCTGCAGATCAACGCGGACTACTACAAGGACCACGACGTCGAGGGCGGGCTCGTCCCGCCGCGCAAGTCGCCGCAGCTGCCCGACAAGGAGCTGCACGTGGCGATCATCGGCGCCGGGCCGGCCGCCTTCTACGCCGCCGAGGAACTCGTGCGCAAGCAGAGCATCAAGGTCGACATGTTCGATCGCCTGCCCACGCCCTACGGCCTGGTCCGCGCGGGCGTCGCCCCGGACCACGCCGCCACCAAGGGCGTCGAGAAGACCTTCGCGTCCGTCGCCGCCAAGAAGAACTTCGACTACTACCTCAACGTCGAGGTCGGCAAGCACATCAGCCACGACGAACTCGTCGCGCGCTACCACGCGGTCATCTACGCGGTGGGTGCCGCCACCGACAAGCGGCTGGGCATCGAGGGGGAGGACCTGCGCAACTCCGTCGCGGCCACCCAGTTCGTCGCCTGGTACAACGGCCACCCGGACTTCGCCGACCTCGATGTCGACCTGTCCTCGGAGCGCGCGGTGGTGGTCGGAAACGGCAACGTGGCGCTCGACGTGGCACGCATCCTCGTGACCGATCCCGACGAGCTGGCCAAGACCGACATCGCCGACCACGCCCTGGCGAAGCTGCGTGAGTCGAACATCAAGGAGGTCGTGCTGCTCGGCCGGCGAGGCGTCGCCCAGGCTGCCTACACCAACAGCGAGTTCCTGGCCCTCGGCGACGTCGAGGGGGTCGACGTGGTCATCGATCCCGAGGACCTCGCCCTCGACCCGGCCACCGAGGCGGCGCTGGCCGACGACACGCTCGACTCCACCATCGCAACCAAGATCCGGCTGGCCCGCGAGTTCACCGAACGGCCGCAGACGCCCGGCAACAAGCGCATCGTCTTCCGCTTCCTGACGTCTCCTGTGGAGATCGCCGGTGACGGAGAGGTGACCGCGCTGACGTGCGTGCGCAATGCCTACACCGACGCCTCCGGGCGAGTGGCCGTGACGCCGACCGATGAGCGGTTCGACCTCGAGACGGGCCTGGTGCTGCGAGCCATCGGCTACCGGGGCGTCCCGGTCACCGACCTCCCCTTCGACGAGGGACGCGGCGTCGTCCCGAATGCCGGCGGGCGGGTCCAGGTGGCCGCCGACGGCGAGGTCATGCCGGGCCTGTACGTCACCGGGTGGATCAAGCGCGGGGCCACCGGCGGGATCGGCATGAATCGGCTGTGTGGTCAGGAGACGGCGCGCGCCGTGATCGACGACTTCGGCGCCGGCACGATCGCCGATCCGTCGACCCCGCGTGACGATGTCGCCGCGCTCGTCGCCGATCGCGGTGCCAACCGCATCGACCTCGCCGGGTGGAAGGCCATCGACGCCGCCGAGAAGTCGGCGGGCAAGGCGGCCGGCCGTGCGCGTGCGAAGTTCGTGAGCATCTCCGAGTTCGAGGCGGCTGCCACCGCCGGGGCGCAGTAACCGTGCGGATTGCACTGCTGTCCTACCGCAGCAAACCTCATTGCGGTGGGCAGGGGGTGTACGTCCGTCATCTGTCCCGAGAGCTCGCGCTTCTCGGGCACAGCGTCGAGATCTTCTCGGGGCAGCCGTACCCGGAACTGGACCAGTCGGCGATTGACGCCGGTGTCACGATCACCAAGGTGCCGAGCCTCGGGCTCTACGACGAGCCGGACCCCTTCCGTACCCCGGGACTGAGCGAGTACCGCGACTGGATCGACCTGCTCGAGGTCGGATCGATGTGGACGGCGAGCTTCGGCGAGCCGCTCACCTTCAGCCTCCGGGTCGCCCGGTTGCTGAAGGAGCGGCGCGACGACTTCGACATCGTGCACGACAACCAGTGTCTCGGTTACGGATTGCTCGACATCCAGAAGGCGGGCTTCCCGCTGATCGCGACGATCCACCACCCGATCACGCGGGACCGCACCCTCGCGGTCCGCGCGGCCAAGGGCTGGCGCAAGATCACTGCGTGGCGGTGGCATTCCTTCCTGCGTATGCAGGGACGTGTGTCGCGCCGGATCCCGGAACTGCTCACCGTCTCCCGTAGCAGCGAGGTCGACATCCGCAAGGCCTTCGACATCCCGTCGGGCCGTATCACGACGATTCCGCTCGGCGTCGACACCGAGATCTTCACGCCCGGAACCGAACGCGTACCGGGACGCATCGTCAGCATCGCCAGTGCAGACGCACCTCTCAAGGGGGTGTCGTACCTGCTCGAGGCGGTGGCGAAGCTCGCCGCCGAACGCGACGAGGTGCAACTGGTACTGGTGTCCAAATTGGACCCGAATGGACCGTCTGCCGCGATGATCGAGGATCTCGCGATCGCCGATCGGGTGTCGGTGGTCTCGGGGCTCGAGGACTCCGAGATCGCGGAACTCCTGGCCTCGGCCGAGGTTGCGTGTGTGCCGTCTCTGTACGAGGGCTTCTCGTTGCCGGCGGTCGAGGCGATGAGCTGTGGCACACCGCTGGTGGCCACTCGCGCCGGCGCGATCCCGGAGGTCGTCGGTACGGGCGAGGAAGCCGCGCTGCTGGTTCCGCCGCGGGACTCCGGGCGTCTGGCGCAGGCGATCGGTCGACTCTTCGACGACGCCGAGCTGCGGGCCCGTCTGGGCTCGGGCGGACGGCGCCGGGCCGAGGAGAACTACAGCTGGGTGGCGGTGGCCGCGAAGACGGCGGCCCACTACGAAACCGTGCTGGCCGGACACCGGCGAGCAACAGAAGGGACATCGAGTGCTGACAGTTGACTTCGACCGTCTGGGCGTGGGCCCGGGCATCAAGGCGATCGACATCGGGGCGGGTCAGGGCCGACACTCCTTCGAGATGTTCCGGCGAGGAGCGGATGTCATCGCCTTCGACATGTCGGAGAGCGACATGGCCGATGTCGCGGAGATGTTCGACGCCATGACGGCCGAGGGGCATGTGCCCGCTTCGGCCAAGGCGCGCGCCGAGGTCGGTGACGCACTGCGTCTCCCGTACGCGGACAACAGCTTCGATGTGGTGCTGATGTCGGAGATCCTGGAGCACATTCCGTCCGACGAGGGCGCGATCAGCGAGATGGTTCGCGTTCTCAAGCCCGGTGGGGTGGCCGCGGTGACGGTGCCGCGGTACTGGCCGGAGAAGGTCTGCTGGGCCCTGTCGGACGAGTATCACGAGGTAGAGGGCGGACACGTCCGCATCTACAAGGCCTCCGAACTGGCCGGCAAGCTGCGCACGGCGGGCCTCGAGGTCACCGGCACCGATCACGCACACGCTTTGCACGCTCCGTACTGGTGGCTGAAATGTGCTGTCGGCGTGGAGAACAACGACAACCCGCTGGTCAAGGGCTACCATCAGCTGCTCGTCTGGGACATGATGAGCAAGCCGTGGCTGACCCGGGTGGGTGAGCAGGTGCTCAACCCGTTCATCGGGAAGTCCGTGGCCCTGTATCTCCGTAAGCCCGAGACTGCTGCGTCTTCATGACGGTCGCTCCGGCTGTCCCTGGAGTGGTCACCGCCGAGCAGATGCGCGCCACGGGCGCAGCGATCGTCGGCATGCAGGAGGAATCCGGCGCACTGCCGTGGTTCCCCGGCGGGCAAACCGATCCGTGGGATCACATAGAATCGGCGATGGCGTTGTCGGTCACCGGTTTTCACGCCGAGGCCGAGGCCGCTTACGAGTGGTCGCGGCGCAAGCAGCGAGCCGACGGTTCCTGGCCGATCCGCACCGTGTGCGGCAAGGTCGAGGATGCCGGCACCGACAGCAACTTCTGCGCCTACATCGCGGTCGGGGTGTGGCATCACTACCTGATCACCGGGGATGATGGCTTCCTGCAACGGATGTGGCCGGTGGTCTGGTCGGCGATCGACTGCGTCCTCCGATTCCAGCGCGAGGACGGCGCGTACCGGTGGGGTGGCGACCACCGCACCGGCGCCATGTTCGGTGAAGCTCTGATCACGGGCAACTCCAGCATCTTTCAGGCTCTGGACTGTGCGATCCGGATCGCCGGTCAGATGGATCAGCCCGACGAGGACTGGATCGTCGCCCACACCAGGCTCGGGGATGTGATCCGCGCCGACACCGTGCGGGACGAGTGGGAGATCTTCACGCCCCCGTCCGAACATTCGATGGACTGGTACTACCCGATCCTCGGCGGTGCGGTGCGCGGCCAGGAGGGTCAGGAACTGATCGCCCGTCGCTGGGACCAGTTCGTCGTCCCCGGCAAGGGTGTGCGGTGCGTCGACCACCGCCCTTGGGTCACCGGCGCCGAAACCTGCGAGTTGGCACTGGCTCTCGACGCGCTGGGCGACACAGCTGATGCGGTCGAGCTGATCGCGTCCATACAGCACCTGCGCGATCCCGACGGATCATATTGGACGGGACTGGTTTTCGCGGACGGCAAGCGCTGGCCGGTGGAGAAGAGCTGCTGGACCTCGGCGGCTGTCGTCCTGGCCGCCGATGCCGTGAGCCGCACCAGCGTCGCCAACGGGATCTTCCGTGATGTCCGGCAACGGCTCGTTGTCGCGCCCTAGCCGGACCGTCGCTCCCTGAGGTGCGAGGAGCGCAAGCGACGAGCCTCGAAGGGTCTGAACCCCTGGCCTCTGTGGCGCCCATCACCTAGACTGGTGTCCAGTCAACCGTCCGATTCTGATGAGGGCGCAGCAACGGCGCCCGGGGAGGCCCTCATGGATTTCGGAATCGTACAGTTCACCAGTGATCGTGGCCTCATGCCGCACATCTTGGCGCCGCTGATCGAGAACGCCGGCTTCGCGTCGTACTACGTCCCCGAGCACGGGCACATCCCCACTCGTCGCGACGCCGCGCATCCGCAGACCGGTGACGAGACCCTGCCCGACGATCGGTACATGCGAACCCTCGACCCGTGGACGTCACTCGCGGCCGCAGCCGCGGTGACCGAGCGGATTCGACTGGGCACTGCGGTGGCTCTTCCCGTGCAGTCCGATCCCATCACCCTCGCCAAGACCATTGCGACGCTCGACCACCTCTCCGGTGGCCGGGTGACCCTTGGCGTCGGATTCGGGTGGAACCTCGACGAGCTCGAAGACCACCACGTGCCACCGAAGCGTCGCCGGACCATGCTGCGCGAGTACCTCGAGGCGATGCGGGCGCTGTGGACGCAGGAGGAAGCCGAGTTCGACGGCGAATTCGTCAGGTTCGGTCCCAGTTGGGCGTGGCCGAAGTCGACGCAGGCGCACATTCCGGTGCAGGTCGGCGGAGCCGGCACGGAGAAGAACTTCAAGTGGATCGCCCGCAGCGCCGACGGCTGGATCACCACGCCGGGCGAAGACGACATCGAGGGTTCGGTGGCGCTGCTCAAGCGGATCTGGGCCGACGCCGGCCGGGACGGCGACCCGCAGGTCGTCGTCCTCGACTTCAAGCCGGTGGCCGAGAAGCTCGAGAAGTGGCGCGAGATCGGTGTCACGACCGTGCTGTACGGCCTTCCCGACGACTCGGTCGAGCGCGCCAGCGGATACCTGGCCAAGCTGGCCGGCAAACTCGAGCTCGCACCGGCGGTCGTCTAGCGGTCCGTCAGGCGCCGGGGTCGGTGCGCAGGCCGGGCATCACGAAACGGTCGAGGTGGCGCCGGACCTGTCCGGCGTCGTCGATGTCGATGGTCTCGCTCGGCGTGGTTCCGAGGCTGATCAACACGCGCGCAACCCATTCGGCGACCTCGTGCAGATCGTGCGCGGGATGGATCTCGCCGCGGCCGGCGGCCGCCTCGACGTAGGGGAACCAGAAGCCGGCGAGGTCGGGGACCAGTTTCACGACGCCGACGCCCGCGCATTCGGCGAACTCTGTCGGCTCCTCGGTACGCAGCCGCATCAGGAGGGTGCCGGGGTCGTCGTAGGCGCCACGGCCGATCCGCACACCGGCGGTCAGCTGACCGGCGAGATCGCCGATGTCGTCGAGCGCGGTCCGTGCGTCCCGCCAGAACGATTCCGTCAGTCGCACGATGGTGGCGCCGATCATGGACGGTTTGTCCGGGTAGTGCCGGTACAGCCAGGCTCGGGAGACCCCGGCCGACTCGGCGACCTGTTGCATCGTGGTGGCGCGAATACCTTTGTCCGCCAGCAACTTCGCGGTGGCGTCGAGCAGGCGGTCGTGAACCGACGGGTTGGTTGTCTCGATCACGGGTTCTCCTGCGTTGCTCTGCGGTCTGCGTTGCTCGTTGTGGCGTGTGTGCTCCGGCGAAGACTAACAAGGCCGTAGACAGTTCGCGGAATCTGTGTACACGGTCCCGGCCATCGTGTAGACACAAACCAGATTGTGTCTACACCCGATGTTTGTCCAGAACTGATGTCTGTCCAGAGGGGGAAGCGTGCGCTTACCGACCACCGCGATCATCGGCGCCGGGATCAGCGGTCTGACCGCAGGCAAAATGCTCACCGACTACGGCGTCCCGTACACGTGTTTCGAGAGTTCCGACCGCATCGGCGGCAACTGGGCGTTCGGCAATCCGAACGGTCACAGCAGTGCCTACCGGTCGCTGCACATCGACACCTCCAAGCACCAGCTGTCCTTCCGCGACTTCCCGATGCCGGACGAGTATCCCGACTTCCCGCACCACACGCAGATCAAGGCCTACCTCGACGCCTATGCAGAGGCCTTCGACCTCATCCCCTCGATCGAGTTCACCAATGGCGTCGAACATGCACGCCGGCTCGACGGCGGCGGCTGGGAGCTGGAGACCCAGCACGGTGAACGACGCCGGTTCGACCTCCTCGTCGTCGCCGACGGACATCACTGGGACCCGCGTTTCCCGAACTTCCCGGGCGAGTTCGACGGCATCGAGATGCACGCACATCACTACATCGATCCGCGGACGCCACATGACTTCTCGGGCAAGCGGATCCTGGTCGTCGGCTTGGGGAACAGTGCGGCCGACATCGCGGTCGAACTGTCGTCGAAGGCGCTGGACAACAAGCTGACGCTGTCCACCCGGTCCGGGGCCTGGATCGTGCCGAAGTACTTCGGCGGCAAACCCGCCGACAAGTACTACAAGACCTCCCCCCACATCCCGATGTCGTGGCAGCGGAAGTTCGTCCAGATGATGCAGCCGATCACCGCCGGACGTCCCGAGGACTACGGTCTGCCGACGCCGAATCACAAGTTCTTCGAGGCACACCCGACACAATCGGTGGAGCTGCCGCTGCGTCTCGGCTCCGGTGACGTCATCGCGAAGCCGAATGTCAGTCGCCTCGACGGGTCGACGGTCCACTTCGACGACGGCACCTCCGACGACTTCGACATCATCATCTACGCAACGGGTTACAACATCACCTTCCCGTTCTTCGACCCCGACTTCATCAGCGCGCCGGACAACCGGATCGACCTGTACAAGCGGATGTTCTACCCGGGTATCGACGACCTCGTCTTCGCCGGATTCGCACAGGCGGTCCCGACGTTGTTCCCGTTCGTCGAATGCCAGGCGCGCCTCATCGGCGCGTACGCGACCGGACACTATCGCCCACCATCGGTGGCGGAGATGCGGGAGACGATAGCCGCGGACACGCAGTTCTTCACCGGCCACATGGTGCAGAGCGCACGCCACACCCAGCAGCTCGACCATTACCCGTACGAACACAACATGCGTACCAAGGAGATCCCCAACGGCCGACGCCGCGCGCAGGAAGAGGGGCCGATGACCTGGGCGGGAGTGGCGGACAACGTTCCTGTCGCAAGCGTCTCGGGAACGGAGGCCACCGCATGACCGCACCGTCCGGAGCGCAGACCGTCCGTTTCCCGTCGGCGGGCACCGAATGCGACGCCTGGTTCTTCGCCGGTTCGTCGGGCTCGCCTTTCGAGATCGACGGCAAACGCCCCGTCGTCGTGATGGCGCACGGTTTCGCGGGCACCAAGGATTCGGGTCTCGCGCCGTTCGCACAGCGATTCTCGGAGGCCGGACTCGCCGTCTTCGCCTTCGACTACCGCGGTTTCGGTCTCTCGGATGGGCAACCGCGGCAGCAGATCTCGCTGGAACGCCAGGCCGACGACTACCGGGCCGCGATCGTGGCCGCCAAGAAGCAAGCCGGTGTGGACCCGAATCGGGTGATCCTCTGAGGTGTTTCGCAATCGGGCGGTCATGCGCTGACGGTCGCGAGCGGTCGTCTCGACATCGCCGCGGTGGTCTCGGTGATCCCGCTCGTCAACGGTCTGGCCGCCGGTCGCGTGGCCTATGACCAGGTCGGAGGTGCGGCCATCGCGCGCTCCACCGCGTCGGCCGTGGCGAGTGCCGTGTCGTCGAAGCTGGGGCGCGGCCCGAAGATGATGCGCGTGGTCGGCGAGCCGGGTGACCGCGATGCGGCACTGACCGCCCCCGGATTCCTGGAGAGCTACCTGGCCATTGCCGGACCGTCGTGGCGCAACGAGGTCGACGCGTCGGTCGGTCTGGAGATCGGCGGGTTCCGGGCCGACAAGGCATGTCGGCGACCTCAATGCCCCGGTGCTCGTCCAGATCGCCGACTACGACTCGGCCGCGCCGCCGCAGGCGGCAGCCAAGACGGCTTTCAAGGCGCGCGCCGAGGTCAGGCACTATCCGTGTGATCACTTCGACGTCTTCGAGGGCAACGACTGGTTCGAACCGTGTGTCGGACATGCGGTCTCGTTCCTCACCCGCCACCTCGCGGACAAGACCGTGAGTGCCCGGTGAAGCGCGCGATCGTCATCGGCGGGGCGTCGGGTATCGGGCTGGCGACGGTCGACGCGCTGGCGGCCGACGGAGTGGAGGTCGTCGTCGCCGATGTCGACGCCGAGCGTGCCGAGAGAGTCGCCGCCGAGCGGGGTGACACGGTCCGTGCGTTGCGTCTCGACGTCACCGACGAAGACTCGGTGGTCGCCGCTTTCGACGCGGTCGGGGAGTTCGACACGGTGGTGAACTGTGCGGGCCTGTCGGATCCGGGTACCCTGACCGAACTCGACTTGAGCGCCTGGCGTCACACCCTCGACGTCTGCCTCACCGGTACGTTCCTGGTGATCAAACACGCCGGCCGTCGGATCGCCGACGGCGGCTCGATCACCTGTATCGCCTCGCTCAACGGTCGGCAGCCAGGCGCCGGGATGGGGTCGTACTGCGCGTCGAAGGCGGGGGTCCTGATGCTCGTCGAGGTCGCTGCCCTGGAACTGGCGGACCGGGGGATACGGGTCAATGCCGTGTCGCCGGGTCTGGTGTCGACGCCGCTGACCGAGGGAATCGGATTCGTCCCCGGACTCACCGAGGAGTACATCGAGAACACCCCGCTCGGACGCAGCGGCGAACCAGCCGAGATCGCCGACACCGTCGTCTTTCTCGCCTCCGACAAGGCGCGGTGGATCACCGGGGCTGCCTTCGACGTCAACGGTGGCGCCCACCTGAAGCGGTATCCCGACGTCCTCGGCAAGGCGCGGGCGATGCTGGAACAGTACGAGTCCCAATAGCCGGAGGCCGCAACTGTTTTCGGTAATCGATCTTCGCGCGGCACCGTTTCCCTGCCGCTGATCGGACTCGATCAGCGGCAGGGAACTGGTCGCTCGGGAGGGAAATCCTTACGCGGGAAGGCGCTAGCCGGCCAGCGGTGCGCCGACGACGCCGGAGTCGCGTCGTAGCACGCGCAGCGAGCCTTCGGCCCGGACCTCGGTGAACTGACCGGTTTCCAGGGCCTGGCAGTAGATCTCGTAGGGCGGGCGTCCGCCGTCGGCGGGATCGGGGAAGACGTCGTGGATCAGGAGGGCCCCGCCGATACGCACCCACGGGGCCCAGCCGTCGAGGTCGTTCTGGGCGGCCTCCATGCTGTGGCCGCCGTCGATGAACACGAAGTCGGCGGGCTTGCCCCAGATCCGGGCGGCGACGGTCGACGGTGCGAGGAGTCCGACGACGGTCTTCTCGAGCCCGGCGTCGAACATGGTGCGGCGGAAGCGCGCCGAGGTGTCGAGCGTTCCGGTGTGCGGGTCCACGAGGGATTCGTCGTGGTACTCCCAACCTGGTTGGTGTTCTTCGGAACCGCGGTGATGGTCGACGGTGACGATGACTGCGTCATTCGCCTCGGCGGCGGAACCGAGGAAGACCGTGGACTTTCCGCAATAGGTGCCGATCTCGATGCCGACCTTCGTCGAATCCGGTTGTGACAGATACTCTCCGGCGATCTCGAACAGCGTCTGTGCCTCGTCGAGCGGCATGAAGCCCGGCGCCTCGTCGGCGACTCGGCGACGTTCGGGGGACGGTGCGTTCGGCGACGGCGCCGTGGACTGTGACATGGCACAGATCCTATCGGGTGTGTGAGGGGCGCCGCGTAGGGTGAGCGATATGAAAGCTCAGGTACTCAGCGCAGAGACAGGCCCCTCCGGACTCGAGTTGACCGACGTCCCCGACCCCACTCCCGCCGACGGCCAGGTCGTCGTCGACGTCAAGTCGTGCGGTGTGTGTTTCCCGGACCTCCTGATGAGCCAGGGCAAGTACCAGCTCCGCGTGCCCACCCCGTTCACCCCGGGGACCGAGGTCGCGGGAGTGGTGCGGTCGGCGCCCGAGGGATCGTCGGTGAAGGTGGGGGACAAGGTCCTCGTCGCGTCGATCGTCGGCGGTTTCGCCGAGCAGGTCGCGGCCGCGCCGGAACAGCTGCTGCCCCTGCCCGAGGGACTCAGCTTCGAGCAGGGTTCCGCGATGGGCATCAACTACCAGACCGCGCTGTTCGCGCTGAAGACCCGCGCGCACACCCAGCCCGGTGAGGTCGTCGGCGTGCTGGGTGCCGCCGGCGGCGTCGGCACCGCGTCGATCATGGTCGCCAAGGCCATGGGTGCGAAGGTCGTCGCCATCGTGCACCGCAAGGGTGCCGAGGAACTGCTGCGCAGTGCGGGCGCCGACGAGATCGTGCAGCTCGAAGAGGGCTGGGGCGACAAGCTCAAGGAGGTCGCACCCAAAGGTGTCGACGTCATGATCGATCCGTCCGGCGGTGAGGTCTTCGACGAGGCGCTGCGCCAGGTCGCCCCCGACGGTCGCTACGTCGTGGTCGGTTTCGCTGCGGGCGGGATCCCGACGGTCAAGCTCAACCGCGTGCTCTTCCGCAACATCGCCGTCGTCGGCGCGGCCTGGGGCGAGTACGTGCGCACCCATCCCGAGCTGAACCTCCCGGCGAAGCTGCACGAGGAACTCACTCAGATGATCGCCGACGGCATGACCCCGCAGGTCAACGTCACCTACTCGCTCGATCAGCTGCCCGAGGCGTTGACCGATCTCGCCGAAGGGCGGATCCTGGGTAAGGCGGTCGTCAAGATCGGTGACTGAGACCGGTCCGGCCGGCGACGACCGCAGGAGATGCCACCTGCGAAGGGAACCGCCATGTGCCGCAACATCACCGAACTCCGCGGACTGGAACCGCCCGCCACGGCCGACGAGGTCGAGGCGGCGGCGCGACAGTATGTACGGAAGGTGAGCGGCGTTCGGCACCCGTCGCCGGCCAACGTCGAGGCCTTCGAGGCCGCGGTCGTCGCCGTCACGGCGGCGACCCGCACCCTGCTCGACGCCCTTCCCGAGCGTCGCCAGCCGCCCAAGACGGTCCCGCCGCTTCGACGCCCCGAGGTCCAGGCGCGAATCGCCGCGCGGGGGTAGTCGCTTCGATCAGCAATAGGTATCGCTGAGCGAAACCTATTGCTGACTGTGTGGGCTCCGAGTCGGAAGCGGTTCCTGACGGCCGCGATCGGCATTGTGGAGTACCTGAGTGCACCCCTGTCTTGGCAGGGTTAGGATCGCGAAGACATTTGTGCTGATCGTGGCCACCTCGTGGCCATGCGATTGGGTGGGGGACGAGTGACACCGAAGCCTGTAGAGGTGAACCCGAGCAGTCTCGCGGACGCAGCGAGGCACTTGCATTCGTACGGGACGTCGATTCGGCGGATCGAGTCGCCGACGTTCGGAGCTATCCGTAACTCGCTGGCGGGTTTCGAGACCGCATCAGCCACGGATGGCCTCGACGGGTCGGTGAGGCAGGCTCTGACAACAATTGCGGGTCGACACGAGCAGTTCGGTGATGCTCTGAAATCTGCCTCGAGCGCGGTGGTCAATGCCGACTACGTCGCCGCTCGGCTACTGGAGTCACTCGGCAATCTCAACCAGCGTCCTGAGTGATGGCGGCAAAGACTCGAAGTATTGTCCGCGACGCGCACCCCGAGATTCTCGCTCATGCCGCGTCCGCATTGGTTCCGGTGTCGGCCGCGATCGAGAGGAAAGCCGGGGAACTCCACGCGAAGGTAACAGGCCTCGATTGGAAAGGGGTCGCGCGTGACGGAGCGGTGACCCGCGCGGACTGGGAGAAAACGCAGATGACCCGGGTTGCGGACGCAGTCGAGGAACTCGGCGAAGCGTTCACGTCTGGCAGCAGTCGGATGGCCCCGATGGTCGCGAACCTCAACACCTCAGCGTCCAATCTCGAGAACGACCTGTTCTCAGTCGAAGATGATTGGACCGTTCGTGATCTGCGCGACTACGCCTCCGAAGAGAAGCGCAACGAGGGCGACTCCACCGCGCTGTCCGAGATAGCCGAAGCTCGCCGCATCCGGGGTGAGGAAGCGACCAACGAGACCATCCGGCTGCAGAGGCTTGCGCAGGAGCTGCACACGGCTGACGTGGACACGAAGCGCGCGATCAGCGAAGCAGAAGAACTCATCAGGACGCTAACACCCGTCACAGCGGGACTCAGCATCCGCCAGTCCGAGATAGACCTGCAGGCACTCAAGGATGGCAAGCTGTCGCCGGCGGGCCGAGAGCGTCTGAGGCGAGCGACATGCCTGAGTCCCGGCCAGCTTGAAGCGCTCCGCGAAGGGCAAGTCACGGAGATCTCCCAGGGGCAGTACAACTATTTGAGCAATATCATGACCGAGCTCGAGACGGCGAACATGGACGACCTCCTCAAAGTTCACAACGCCGCGCCCGGTCTGCTCGGAGACGCGTTCCGCATCATGTCGAGTCCCAATGTGCACACGAAAGCGGGCTCGACTGGCGGCCTGGACCGTTTGCCTGGCTCGGTTGTGTCGCTGCTACGCGAGAATCCGATAAAGCACACGACAGCAGGAACGTCGACCGGATTCCCCTACTCCTTCGCGGGGGTGCCGCGTCTCGAGGACTTCAAGGCACTCAACACAATCTTGAGTGACCGGACCGACCGTGGTCTGCAGTTGGGCACCGACGTCGACCGCGGGATGCTCAAGCAGTCCTCTGAGATCGTCGGAGCTCTACCGGACGGCGACGACAAGCTCTTTGGTCTGTACGACGAGAATCAGCGCGTCGAGGACGTTCGAAAGCTCGCGAGCTCGATGCTCACCAACTCGAGTCACGACCGGCAAGCCGTCACAGATTTCCTGACCGGGGAGCGGATGAGCGTGACAGTTGCTGAAGGGCATAAGTACGACGCCGACGCGCACGTGCTGAACATCCTTTCTGAACGGTGGTCTGTCGACGGTGCCAAACTCGGTGCGGAAGGTGACTTGTCGGGCGGCAGAGATCTTTTCGATTGGATCGGGGCGGCGGCACCATCCGAGGGGTACGAGGGACAGCTCGGTGGTAGGGCCGCCGATGCATTGGCGCGCATTCTGATCGAACACGAGAACGAACTCGATTCGCTGGTCGTCGAACGAGACTCAGCAGGAAACAACAAGTACGAAACCTTCGGTGACCGGAATGCCCTGCTGTCGCAGGTACTTGCCAAGAACCTCGCGCCGTATTTCGGTAACTTCGCCGGTGCTCCGGATGGGGTGTTGGTCAACCACACAGCCGCTCCGCTCGAAGACGCGGTGGAGTTCTCGAAACTCATCGGGGTGCTCTCCACGGATCCCGGTGCGGGTCGAGTTGCGTTGAGCGCAGCCGTGCACTGGGAGAACTTCCTCGCGCACGAGTACGGCAGCGACCCGGACAACTCGGAGCTCGCCACTGCCGCTGCCAAAATACACAGGTCAATGGACGACGGGTTGACCAACGCGCTCTCAACCCTCGCCGACAACGACCAGTGGGAGAGATTGCGGGAGTACAACGAGAAGTCCTTCCTGATCGACTCGGCCGGAGGGCTTTTGGCTGCTGGCGGGTTGAAAGTGCCTGGGCTTTCCGAGGTCGCCGGCCTGGCCGTGCCACTCGTGAAGATGGATGAGATTTCATTGCCGACTGCCGATCCGCAGGACAACGAAGCTGCATGGAAGACAGAGCTTGAGAACCTGGGAACCAGCCTCGACAAATTGACCGCCGGCCAAGACCGCGTGGTACAGGTGACGTCTGGCTACCTCGAGGATCGACCAGACCTCTGGGGCAAGGCGTGGATAGCTCGCGACGGTGCTTCGATAACATTTGTGAAGCCAGACGGGTCTATCGACCTGGAAAAGGTTGAGGCCAACGGTCGAGAATTCACGAGGTTCTCGAAGGAAATTGGCGCGGAAAGTACTCGTTTCGAATACAACGACCACTTCGGTGAATCACTCGAAGATCCGACCATTAACGATTCCGACCAGTCCATGGAGGTAGTGGACCGTGCGCCGCGCTGACGTTGTCGCAGTAGCATTGCTGTGCCTTGGGCTCGTGACTGCCTGCAGCGACATCGGTACATCCTCATCCTCGGGCTCTTCGGGCAATACCGCGTCCGGTTCGGTCCGATCTATGTCCCCCTCGGAAGCGCGGGCAGCAGACCGTTTGCAGTGGAGAATGCGCTGGCGTGAGGACGGTGCTGTCGACCTGTCATCCCCGACGGGGACGTTCATTCGTGGGGTGATCGAAGGAGAAACCCTACTACTCTTCGACTGGGATGTTGACGGTGAGTTTCCAGGCATCAAAGACGCGATTCCTGGGCGCAAGGATTGGATGCCGCCTCTGGGCAGCAACGACTACCAGACGGTGGATGAGATCTATAAGATTGCCGACGTTCGTGACCTCGGCGACAACTCTGCTGTCGCGCTTGTGTGCACATCCGGGCAGGTGAGCACCGAAGAAGCGAGTTTTCCGCCCTATTTCGATTCGGAGAATGTCCCCGATGCCCGCGACAGGTTCGTGGCGGTCGACCGTCTGACGTTCCATCGTGAGGGCGAGTCGCCGCCCGAAACCCGGCCCGGTCCCAGCCTGTTTCCCGGCTATGACGTATTCGGAGATTGGTGGGTGTCGGAGTACACGGATTCGTGGGCGCCACGGGGGTCGGGGCCTGACAAGTGGGGGCGGGAACCGATGCCCGACCCGAGTATCTGCGGTGACATGGGAGACCTGACGTCTCCCGGCCCGTCGTTCCCGGGCTGGTCGGGCGCCGGAGTCTGAGACGCGCGAACGCGCAGCGGGTGAGTCAGCAGTAGGTTTCGCTCAGCGAAACCTGTTGCTGATCCGTGCCACCTGCCCCGGCGGCTCGGAGATAAAACCCCAGTTCAGTGGGGTTACGCTCACCGGTGAGCAAAAATTTGGGACGTGACCGCGGGGTCGGGCTAGGGTCCGAGTGGTGTCCAACCACCGATCTCCCCGCGCTCATCGAGCCGCTCCGCGCGTGGTTCGAATCCTCGCGCTGGCGCTGACCGCCGCCATCGTCGGCATGCTGACGATCCTCGGCGGACCCGCGCCGCATGCCCAGGCAGCCCCCGACGACAGCTGTAGCCCGGCCGGGCTTGCGTCGGCGTCGGCTGCGCCGGTCAACCTGGCCGCCGCGGAACAGGGCGGTGAGGACAAATACACCACCCCGAACACCACGCCGATCGACCAGATCGACATCGGCTCGCTCGAACTGCTTGCGCCGGGCAAGATCTCCGTCGGCACCTTGTCCGACGCCGGACCCAGCATCTGTGTCAACAGCGCCGGCAACTTCACCGGCTTCGACAACGAACTCCTCAAGGCCATCGCCGCGAAGCTGGGTCTGCAGATCGAGTTCAACGGCACCGAGTTCGCCGGTCTGCTTTCGCAGGTCGCCAACAACCGGTTCGACGTCGGGTCGTCGTCGATCACGACCACCGACGACCGTCGCAAGACCGTCGACTTCACCAACGGCTACGACTTCGGCTACTTCTCGCTCGTCGCCCCCGAGGGCGGTCCCATCAAGGGATTCGGCGACCTGTCGGACTCCACCCGTATCGCCGTCGTCCAGGGCACCGTGCAGGACGACTACGTCGTCAACACGCTCGGCCTCGACCCGGTCAAGTTCCCCGACTACGCAACGGCTTACGCCAATCTCAAGAGCGGTCAGGTCGACGCGTGGGTCGCGCCGTCGCAACAGGCGGAAGGCGCGGTACGCGAGGGCGACGGCACCGCCATCGTGGAGAACACCTTCAGCGTCAACAACTTCGTCGCGTGGGCGGTCGGCAAGAACAAGCCCAAGCTGGTCGAGGCCCTGAACTCCGGGCTCGATGCCATCATCGCCGACGGCACCTACGCCAAGCTCTACGTCGACTGGGTGCCGCGCGAACTCCCCGAAGGCTGGAAGCCGGGCAGCAAAGCCGCACCCGAACCCGAACTCCCCGACATCGCCGCGATCGCCGCCGAGAACGCCGAGAACGCCGGCCCGACCGAAGCCACCACGCCCAAGAGCACGCTCGAACAGCTCGGTGACACCTTCTTCAACTGGGAGCTCTACGAGAAGTCGTTCCCCGAACTGATCAAGACCGGCCTGGTCAACACGCTGATCCTCTCCGTGGTCTCCGGTGTGCTGGGCACCATCCTGGGGATGATCCTCGCGGTCTGCGGCATCTCCCGGTCGCGCTGGTTGCGTTGGCCCGCACGTGTCTACACGGACATCTTCCGCGGTCTGCCGGCCGTCGTCGTCATCCTCATCGTCGGCCTGGGCGTGGGCCCGGTGGTCAAGGGCCTCACCGGAAACAACCCGTACTGGCTGGGCGCCGTCGCGTTGGCACTGCTCGCGGCCGCCTACATCGGCGAGATCTTCCGATCCGGTATCCAGAGCGTCGACGACGGTCAGCTCGAGGCGTCGCGTGCGATCGGCTTCAGCTATCGGCAGTCGATGCGGCTGGTGGTGATCCCACAGGGCGTCCGGCGCGTGCTGCCCGCACTGATGAACCAGTTCATCAGCCTCATCAAGGACAGCTCCCTGGTCTACTTCCTCGGACTGCTCGCCAGCCAGCGCGAACTGTTCGCCGTCGGCCGAGACCTCAACGCGCAGACCGGAAACCTGTCTCCGCTGGTCGCCGCGGGCATCATGTACCTCATCCTCACCATCCCGCTGACGCACCTGGTCAACTACATCGACCGTCGCCTCCGTACCGGTAGGCCGGCCGATGTCCACGATGATCCGTTGCCCGTCACCGTCGTCGAGAAGGGATAGGCCATGCCTGCCACCACCACACGAAAAGCTGTGTCGCTGACCGGTACCGACCTGCACCTGTCCTTCGCCAAACATCACGTGCTGCGCGGCGTCGACATCCAGGTCGACGCGGGTACGACGACCACCGTCATCGGCCCCTCGGGATCGGGCAAGTCGACGCTCCTGCGGGTACTGAACCGCCTGCACGAACCCGACCAGGGGGACATCCTGCTCGACGGCCGGTCGGTGCTCCAGGACAACCCGGACGAACTGCGCCGCCGAATCGGCATGGTGTTCCAGCACTTCAACCTGTTCCCGCACAAGACGGTGGTCGAGAACGTCGCGTTCGGACCGCGGAAACTCAAGGGGCTGAGCAAAGACGAGGCACGCGACGTCGCGCTGAAGCAACTGGAGATCGTCGGCCTGACCGAGAAGGCCGACGTGCGACCCGCACGCCTGTCGGGCGGTCAGCAACAGCGTGTGGCCATCGCGCGTGCACTCGCGATGACACCGGAGGTGATGTTCTTCGACGAGGCGACCTCGGCTCTCGATCCCGAACTCGTCAAGGGTGTGCTCGCACTCATGGCCGACCTCGCATCCGAGGGCATGACGATGGTCGTCGTCACCCACGAGATGGGCTTCGCGCGCAATGTGAGTGACAACGTGCTGTTCATGGATCACGGCGTCGTGGTGGAAACCGGTGAGCCCGGCGAGATCTTCGACGACGCGAAGTCGGAACGACTGCGTACGTTCCTGTCTCAGGTCCTGTAGCAGCTCACATCCACTGCACGAGTTCGTCGGACCGTTCCGGGTGACGGTCCCGGAACCGTTGGACGACCTCGCTGATGTGATCGTGCATCAGCGTCTCCGCCTTACGAGGACGGCCCGCGATGATCGCCTTGGCGATGTCGGCGTGGTCGTGGCTCATCGCATCGTCCTCGGCGATGGTGTCGCGGCCGGCCTCGAGGACGTGCTCGACGACGATGTGGTCGATCGCCTGCGTGAGCAGCGTGAGGACGCGATTGCCGCTGAGTTCGGCGATGACGGCGTGAAAGTTGTTGAGATCGCTGAAGATCTCGCTCTCCTCGTGTTCCTCGACGTCGTAGTCGAGGAACCGCGCGAAGGCGGCCTCCTTCAGCTTCCGATCCTCGATCCGGGCGACCTTGGCGGACAGTTGCGGTTCCAGGATCTCCCAGGTGTCGAAGACCTCGTCGTAGGTCGCGCCGGCGAGATGGAAATACAGCGTGGCGGTGCGCGCGAGGTAGGACGCGTTGAGCGCGCTCACGAACGGACCCCCACCGGGGCCGCGCTTGAGCGTGATCAGCCCCTGGACCTCGAGGATGCGAAGCGCCTCACGGAGGGTCTCGCGGCTGACCGAGTAGTTGGCGAGCATGTCGCTCTCGGCCGGGAGACGGTCGCCGCGCCGCAGCCCCAGGCTGACGATGTCGGAGACGATCGACGCGGCGGTGGTCTCCGATGCCTTGGGGGCACGCGTGGTCTCGCCATTCTTCTCCGAAGACGATCGCATCTCTCCGGGGTTGTAGATGATCGGGAGACCCGTGCGGGTCAGTTCGCGTGTCATCGTCGACCTTTTCTCATTCGGTGGCGGCGGTCCGCGAGCCGCTGGCTGGATTCGCAGTCGGATTGCACACTACTGGTGAACGGTGTCCGACTTCGGAATTTCGTACGTGTGAACGAAACCGGCGCTCGACGCGGCGGGTTCAGTACGGGGACGATCCACCGTCGACGTTGAGGGTGGTTCCGGTGATCGCGCCACTGTGCTCGCCCAGGAGGCTCACAGCGGCGTGCGTGACCTCGTCCAGGGTCGCATGTCGGCCCGTCCTTGTCAGGTCCTTGTAATTCTGCTGAGGATTCGAGTAGCGGCCCGTGTTGGCCTTTCCTGCCGACGACGACTGCGTCGGAACCCGCGTCGGGATCTCCACGTATCCGGAACACAGCGTGTTGCATGTGATGCCGAGTTCGCCCGGGTCGGGATCCGCCGGCCCCCGTGGTGGATCTCTGCGATGTCGGTGTCCGTGCTCCGTGGCGCGGACACCGACATCGTCATTTGCTGGGACGATCGAGCCCGAACAGCCGAGTAGCGTTGCGGTACAACACATCGCGCTGCCAGTCGTCGTCGAATCCCAGGTCGGTGACGACTTCGAGGGCGTGCGTGTAACCGTAGGGGATGTTGGGGAAGTCGCTGCCGAACAGAATTCTGTCCCCGGCGTCGACGAGACGCGAACGGAGGTCCGCGGGGAACGGGGCGTCCTCCTCGGCGAAGTCGGTGAACGCCATCGTGGTGTCCAGGTGCACGTTGGGGTACTCGCCCGCGAGGTCGAGGAAGGCCGCGTATTCGGGCATGCCCATGTGCGCGATGATCAGTGGCAACGACGGGAACCGATGCAGGAGAGCGCGAACGGGTTCCGGGCCGGTGTGCCGGCCGGGTGCGGGACCCGAGCCGCAGTGGATGATCACCGGCACCTGGGAGTCGGCGATCTGCGACCAGACTCCGTCGAGCAGGGAATCCATGGGGGAGTAGTCGCCGACCTGGATGTGGCTCTTGAAGACCTGCGTTCCGGCCTGGATCGCACGAGAGACGTAGGTGGTGGCCGATTCTTCCGGGTAGAACGTCGCGGTGTGCAGGCAGTCCTCGTGGTTGGCGGCGAAGTCGTTGGCCCAGCCGTTCAGCCACTCCGCCATGTTCGGCTTGTGCGGGTAGACCAGCGACGAGTAGGCGCGGATACCGAATTCGCGCAGCGTCGACACCCGGACGTCCTCGTCGGCACGGTAGGTGATCGGCCACTCCCGCCCGACCAGCGGCCCCGCGGAGTCGAAGTACGACCACACCTTGTCCATGACCGGACGCGGCATGAAGTGGGTGTGGACGTCGACGATGCCCGGCAGGTCGAGGTCCTGCCAGACCGCGCGCACCCGATCCGCCTCGTGGGAGCTGAACGGCACAGGGCCCTCAGGTCTGGGGCTGTCGGGTCTGGGGGCTTCGGGAACGGCACTGTTCACCCGTACGACGGTACGCCCGGCGGAGGTCGCAGGGCATCTCGGCCGGTCAGCCGACGGCGGGTGAGATCAGCACCTTCCGATGATCATTGGGCGCCGACAACTCGGCGAACACGCGGTCCACCTCGTCGAGCCCGACGATCTGGCTGACCAGCGTCGACGAGCCCACCGCGCCGCGGTTCAGTTCGGCGGCAGCGGTGCAGAACTCGGTCTTGGTGTAGTACGAGACGAAGTGCATGGACGCCTCCTTGACGATGCCGGCGACGGGCATGAAGTGATCGTCGCCGAGGCACACGCCGGCGACGACGATGCGGCCGTGAGTTCGTACGGCGTCGAGCGCCGCGGCGATCATCCCGGGTTTGCCGACGCACTCGATGACGACGTCGAAGCCGTCGCGGACCTCCCCGGACAGCTGCTCCGGGGTGTGCACCGCGGATGCGCCGGCGTCGAGGGCCGCGGCACGCCGACCGGGCGAGGGGTCGGAGCTGATCACCTCGCCGGCCACGCCGCGCGACAACCAGTGCAGCACTGCCGTTCCCACCGGACCGGCACCAAGCACGAGGACGCGGTCGGCGGGTTCGATCCCGGCCCGCATCACGGTGTGCAGGCCGACCGCGAGGGGTTCGACGAGGGCGCCGTCCACCGGGTCGATGCCATCGACCAGCACACTCTCGGCCGCACCGACGACGACGAACTCGGCCAGTGCCCCGGGGAGGACGCCCAGCCCCAGCGTGCGTGCGGACGGGCAGCGAGCGATGTCGCCGACCAGGCAGGCGCGACATCGTCGGCAGCCGCGGACGGGCATCGACGCGACGTGATCGCCGAGGCGGAAACCGTGGTCTGTGCCATCGGCGGGGTCGGGTGGACCGACCGCGACGACCTCCCCGGCGAACTCGTGTCCCAGGATGGTGCCGGGTGGGAGAAACGGGGCGGTCGACAGGTCGGAGCCGCAGATGCCGTTCGCGGCGACCCGGAGGACGAGCTCACCGGGTCCCGGCGTGGGGTCGGGGACCTCGACGACCTCGAATCCGTCTGCGGTGGTCACCGCGGCACGCATCCGCTCAGCCCTCCGACCAGCGCACCACGGGTCCGTCGACCGCGGATCGCGGGACGATGAAGACGCCCTCGGCCTCGCAGGTCACGCCCTCGGCGTCGGAGATGGTGCCGCGTGCGATGCGTTTGCGCCCGTTCTGCTCGGTCACCCACGCCTGGGCCACCAGCGCGCCGAGGGGAGTGGGCCGCAGGTAGCGGACGGTGATGGTGCCGGTGTAGCACGGTGAGGAGTAACTGGCCGCGTTGCCGAGCAGGTGGTCGAGGAGCATGGCGCAGACGCCGCCGTGGACCTGCCCCGGCGGTCCCTCGTAGGCGGCGCCCAGGATGAACTCGCTGCGCACGCCGTCCGGGACGTGTTCGATGTCGAGCGGGGGCGCCAGGGCGTTGCGGACGCCGATCACGGCATTCCCCCAGGCCATGCCGGTGTTCTCGCGCGTGTGCCGGACGCCGTATGGGCCGTCCATCTGCTCGGTGCGTAGGTCGGCGACGATCTCCGCGATCCGCCGCTGCGCGTCGGCGAGTGCATCCTCGCCCACCTCGGTGCGGATCACGGCGTCGACGAGGTCGCGCACGGTGTCGGTCAGGGGCGTGTAGACGCCGCGGCGACGAGCGACTTCGTCTTCGGTTATGTCCTCGAGGATGAACTCCATGTGTCTACCGATCAGTAGGTGTGGCATAGGTAACGAAGGGTGGAGGCCTGCAGTAGAACGTGTTCTAATTCAAGCATTAGAACGTGTTCTCGTTTCTGTTTTCGTGGACATCGACCACCAGGTCATCCAGCTCACGGGCGACCTCCGGCGGTGATCCGCGCGAGGCGGAAACCCAACCACAGGAGTGCTCCACGATGAGTGCCGATACCTTCGACCTCACCGCTCGCGACGAGACCTGGGTCAAACGGGTGCTACCCGTCCTGAAGCTCGTGGCCAAGACCTACTTCCGCTCCGAGGTCCGGGGCATGGACAAGGTTCCCGACGGGGGCGCCCTGCTGGTCTCCAACCATTCCGGCGGGCTGATGGCCTTCGACGTCCCGGTGATCAGCGTCGCATTCGCCGACGAGTTCGGACCCGACCGGCCGCTGTACACCCTCGCCCACGACCTCATCTTCACCGGCGCGGGCAAACAGATCTTCGGCAAGGTCGGCTTCCTGCCGGCCCACCCCAAGAACGCCGTCGCCGCACTCAGAGCCGGTGCCGCGACCATCGTGTTCCCCGGCGGCGAATGGGAAGCGCTGCGTCCCACCAGCCAGTCCGCGACGATCGACTTCCACGGACGCACCGGCTACATCCGCACCGCTCTCGAAGCGGGCGTCCCGATCGTCCCGATCGTCACCATCGGCGGCCAGGAGACACAGCTCTTCCTGAACCGCGGCGGCAGCCTCGCCAAGCTGCTCGGATTGCAGAAGCTGCTCCGGGTCGACAGTGCACCGTTCGCGTTCGGCTTCCCGTTCGGGCTAACCGCCCACTTCCCGCCGAACGTGCCGCTGCCGTCGAAGCTGGTCACCCAGGTCCTCGACCCCATCGACATCACGGCCGAGTTCGGGACCGATCCCGACCATGCCGAGGTGGACCAGATGATCCGCAAGCACATGCAGCATGCCCTCGACGGGCTCGCCCGCGAGCGCCGGTTCCCGGTTCTCGGCTGACCACGAAAGGAGCTCGACGATGATCACTCGGTTCCGCGATCGCGTCACCACCTACACGTGGCTCGTTCGCACCCTCGTCCGCAGCGGCTTCCTCGGCACGCTCCGACTCGACCGCTACATCCGGATGGGTCTCAACCTGCGTCGCCACGGTGGTGCGTCACCGGTGAGCGGAATCGGTCTGGCCGCCGCCCGTGCCCCGAAGGCCCTGGCCCTGATCGACGAGGCGGGCCGGCTCACATGGGGCGAGCTGGACGCGCGCTGCGACGCCCTGGCCGTCGGACTGCGTGAGCTCCCCGGCGCTCCGGTCACGACCGTCGCGATTCTCTGCCGCAACCACCGCGGACTGATCGAGGCACTCGCCGCGACGTCGCGGCTCGGTGCCGATGCGGTGCTGCTCAACACCGGCTTCGCCGGACCTCAGCTCGCCGACGTCCTCGAGCGGGAGGGTGCCGACGTCCTCATCGCCGACGACGAGTTCGACGAGGTCATCGCTCCGGCGGCGGAACGGCTTCCGTGGATGCGCCGCATCCACGCCTGGACCGAGACCGGGCCGGTCTCGGGTTTCACGGCCGACTCGCTCATCGACGCGAACCTCGGCCGGCGACCCGCACGGCCGGAGCGCGCCGGACGCATCGTGCTGCTGACGTCGGGCACCACGGGTACCCCGAAGGGCGCGCGTCGCGGTGGGAGTACCGACATCGCGTCGCTGGCCGCGATGCTCGATCGCATTCCCTGGCGCGCAGGAGAATCCACGGTGATCGCGGCACCGATCTTCCACGCCTGGGGATTCGGGCAGGTCGCCATCTCGGCGACCATGACGTGCACGATGATCATGCGCCGCCGCTTCGACCCGGTCGCGACCCTCGACCTCGTCCGCGACCACGACGCGACCGGACTCGCCGTCGTCCCCGTGATGCTCGAACGCATCATGGACCTGCCCGACGAGGTTCTCGACGCGCATCCGATGCCCAGTCTGCGATTCGCCACGGCGAGCGGTTCGCGGATGCGTACCGATGCCCTGATCGCCTTCCTCGACCGCTTCGGCGACGTCGTCTACAACAGCTACAACGCCACCGAGGCCGGATTGATCAGTACCGCGACACCCGAGGACCTGCGCATCAGCCCGGACACCGCCGGCCGGCCGCTGACCGGCACCAGCGTCCGGATTCTCGACGACGACGATCGCGAACTCCCGGTCGGCGAGATCGGTCGCATCGTGGTCGCCAACAACTCCGGATTCGACGGATACACGACCTCGGACACCAAATCCTTCAGCGATGGGCACATGGTGTCCGGCGACGTCGGGCGGCTCGACGAGAACGGCCGGCTGTTCGTGGTCGGCCGCGACGACGAGATGATCGTCTCCGGCGGCGAGAACGTCTATCCGCTCGAGGTCGAGCAGGTCATCGGTGCCCTCGACGAGGTGCACGAGGTCGCCGTCATCGGGGTCGACGACGACAAGTTCGGTCAACGTCTGGCCGCGTACGTGGTGCGGACTCCGCAGACCCTCATCGGTGCCGACCAGATCCGCCGGCACGTCAAGGAACAGCTCGCCGGGTTCAAGGTTCCGCGCGACGTCGAGTTCCTCGACGAACTGCCCCGCAACGCCACCGGCAAGATCCTCAAGCGCGACCTGGAGTCGGCCGGACCGGAACGGAAGGTGAGCTGAATGATGAACGCACGCAACACACCTGACGTCACCGAGTTGTTCGCCGGTGCCGATGCCGGTTCGGGTGCCGAGCGCATGACGGGGCCGGACGCACTGATGCTCAACATGGAGACCCCGTCGAACCCGATGCACACTCTCAAGGTCGCGGTGCTCGACACGTCCCGACACGGTCGTCCACTGTCACTCGCCGAGATCGCCGACGTCCTGCCGCGCTTTCTCGGAATGTTCCCGCGTGCCACCCAGCGGGTGCGCTGGGTGCCCGGTTGTTCGGCGCGCCCCTTCTGGGTGCAGGACAACGGTTTCGACGTCGCCGACCACATCGACGAGGTGTGGGTCGGCGCCCCGGGTGGACGCACCGAACTCGACGCCGTGCTGTCCGAACTCGCGGTCGCGCAACTCGACCGCAACCGTCCGCTGTGGGCACTCACCCTGGTTCACGGTCTCGACGGCGGTCGGCAAGCGGTCGTGGTCCGGGTCCACCACGCGGTGGCCGACGGACTCGCGGCGCTCAACACCTTCATGGCTGCCACCGCCGAACCGGGCGATCGTGTTTCCATGGCACCTGTCCCCGAGGCTCTCGTGCAGGACACGAGGGCCCTCACGAAGGCGGCGCGCACAGAGTCGCGTCGACTGGTCCGTCGACTCCCGTCCGTGGTCTCCGCGGCCCGGCACGCGGTGGCAGCGCGGCGCAAGGCGTCCCACGGCGAGCTGATCCCGAAACCGCTGACGGTGCGCCGTACCAGCTTCAATGCACGTAGCGGGGCGAACCGGGTGTGTGCGTCGGCCGACATCGCGCTCGCCGACATCCAGCGGATCGCCCTGGCCGCCGGCACCACGGTGAACGGTGCCCTGCACGGTGTGATCGCCGGTGCGATCAGGGACGAGCTCATCGCGCGCGGCGAGGAGCCGGGCACCTCGGTCACGATCTTCGGGGTCTGCAAAGACCTCGGGTCCAACCGGGTTCACGGCAACGAGATCGCCACCGCCATGGCGTATCTGCGCTCCGATCTGGCCGATCCCGTCGAACGGATCGTCGCGACCGGCGAGAGCTGCGCGGCCACCGTGGCGTGCCGACGGGACGTCGGCTTCGAACTGACCGAGAAGCTGGCGACCTATACCGGACGGCTCGGTCCGTTCTTCCGCGGGCTGGCCGCCAACCGGGCACCGCTGGTGATGAACAACATCACCACCGCCAACATGCCCGGCCCCCGGACCACGCGCTGGATCGGCGACATCGAGGTTGTCGACTGGATCTCCTTCGCCCTGGCGATCGCGCCGGCCGACGTGAACCTGACGACCTACAGCTACGCCGGACGGCTCAGCATGGGACTCATCGCGACACCGGAATCCATGCCGGACCCGGCCGGGTTCCTCCGCCGGGTCGTGCGGGCGGTCGACGAGGCGACCGATGCGCTCGGTATCGGCGAGATGGCACGGGAGGCCAGTTGATCGACTGGGAGACCGAACGAGCCCGGCTCGGACTGTTCGCCGGCGTACTGCCTCGGGCGATCGGCAGCTCGATCGCGGCGGGACGAGGAAACCCGAAGACGGGTATCCCGGCAGCCGGGTGCGGGCCGCGGCAGGTCGGGGAGACCGCGATCGACGAACTGTTCATCGCGGTCAACTCGGTGATCCGGGACATCCCGCCGATGGAGACGGTCGAGGACATGGTGGCGCGATGCGCCGACGTGGCCGACGAATTCCTCCGACTGGGACCCGCTGGGATACACCGGGATCCCGGTGCGCCCAGAATCCTGTCGCGCGACCGCAAGGTCTTCGGCACCACGTCGTTCGAGCACATCGACTATGCCGTCGACGCGAAGTTGCCGGCATCGGTGGCGTCGCTGGACCCGTACGCCGACGGCATCTCGTCGGTTCGGGTGATGACGAAGCGCCGGGCCGGCGCCCGATGGCTGATCTGGGTGCATGGTGCCGCGCAGGGACGACCGGATGACCTGTATGCGTTCCGGGCGGCGCATCTCCACAAGAAGCTCGGCTACGACGTCGCGTTCCCGGTGCTCCCCGCGCACGGACCCCGGCGCGTGACGAAGGTGTCCTATCCGGGTTTCGACCCGCTGGTGAACACCCTCATCACGGTCCGCGCCGTCGCCGAGATCCGGTCGCTGATCACCTGGATCGAGAGTCACGAACCAGCCGAGATCTCGATCGCCGGAACGTCTCTGGGTGGCCCCATCGCCGCCCTGGCCGCGTCGATGGACCCGCGGATCGCCGCAGTGCTCGCGGTGGTGCCGATGCTGGACATGCATGCGACGCTCGCCCATCACATGTCTCGCGGCGGACCCAAGGGGCAGCGCCTCGCATCGTTGATGCGCGACGAGTCGGTGCGCGAGGTGGCGAGCGTCATCAGTCCGCTGTCGGTGCAACCGATCGCAACCCCGGACCGCCGGATGGTGGTCGCGGCACTCAACGACCGCGTGACCTGGGTGTCGGCTGCACAGCAGCTCCACGAGCACTGGGGTGGACGCATCCACTGGTATCCCGGAAGCCATGTCGGCCATGCCATTTCGACCGGCATCCGGCACGCGACGGACGGATTCCTGAGTGAACGCGCGCGCCCGGCCGGCCCGGCCGAGGAGGGCAAGCGGGCGATCAACTGACGTCGCCCGCGACGAGTCCCGGAAATCCTACTCGGGCACCATGTCCGGATTCGCGTCGGCGATCAGCTCGTCCCGGTCCTCGACCAAGACGAACCCGGCGTTGATGGCCGCGTCGGCGGCGTCACGATAGTGCTTCTCGTATTCGTCGCGTGTGCCGTAGCGCTCTGCGAGCAGATGCGCGGGGACGGGGTGGGTCGATCCGAACAGTAGGCAGATGCGAGAGATCGGATCGGGGACAACGCCACTCAACACATGCGTCGGCGCGTCGACGCACGGCGTACGGACGCCGCCGAGGACGTTGCCGATGTCGTCGACCTCGAACTCGGGTTCGGCAGTCGTCACCCCGCGCAGACGCAGCGGATCGGCGACCGGTGGCGGATCCCCGCCGTCGGCCCACGCGCGGAGATGGCGCAGCCCCGCGCGCAACACGAAGCGCTGCTGGCCGCGGTTCACCGGATCGGGGCAGCCGAGGAACTCCTCGAAGTCGCCGATCTGATGCAGGTCGGCGTGTGAGGTACCGGCGATCTCCCACACCCGCAGACGGTCCGTGTCCGGCTGACGAACGAGGTGGTAGCGGAAGTTGGTCAGCAGATCGGTCTCGGTCTGCACGACGAGGACCGGTGCGTCGAGATCGGTACGGATCCTGGTGGGTTCGCCGCTGAACACGGTGCCCACATCGATGCCCGTACCCACGTCGCCGGCGGGCAGACCTGCAGCCGCACGACTGTGGATGAGGAACCCGTCGAAGTCCCCGGCGGCGGCCACCGCGTTGACATAGGTGGTCAGGGCCATCGCGGATTGCGATTCGCCGACCGCGAGCACCATGCCGACGGAGAGTCCGGCGAGCGGGTGATACGGGGTCGGTGCCTCTCCGGAGTGGTCACCACGAACCGCGTATCCGATCGAGCGGAAGATGTCGTAGCAGTAGGCGTCACCGGGGTGATGTAGTCCGCCGTAGCGGCCCGGGTCCTTGGCGGACAGACTCTGGGGTTCACCGGTGGCGACGCCCACCGAACCGGTGCCGCCCTCGACACCGACGTACTGTGCCGAGACCCCCACCCAGGCGTAACCCGCGCGCACCAATTCGGCGGCGAGATAGGAATACTCGGGCGCGGCATCACTGCCGCTGCTCACGTTCAGCCACTCCACGACGGCACAGCCGTTGAACGCGGCCGCGTTTGCGGGGCGTCGGACGACCAGCCGGGTCGTGAACTCGGCCGGAGGTGTGTCTCCGTCGCCGACGAGCCGGTCGGCGATTCCCGACGCGGCGTATTCGGTGTCGGTGTATCCGGCGGCGGCGAGGTCGGGCACCGGCGAGGCACTCAGCAACGAGGGACCCTTGCCGTCTGCCAGCGGGCGAAACATGATGTGCTTGTTCACTTCTGCTTCCGGTACTTCTTGATGACCTCACCGAACATGAAGTGCATCTTGGTGCCCTGGGGCCAGCCGATGTAATAGCAGAGGAAGAGACTGATCTCCTCGAGCTGTTCGGGCGTCAGCTCGCCGTTGCCCAGAGCGGCCCCGGCCTGGATCTCGGCGACGTCGATGTTGTTGCCCGCCGCGAGTGCACCGAGCAGGATCAGTCGCCGATCCCCGTCGGAGAGACCCTCGCGAGCCCATACGTTGCCGAACACCTGGTCGGCGGTGTGCGCGAAGTAGTCGCCGGGACCATCGCTCACCTCCCAGCCGTAGACCTCGGACATCCGCCTCAGGCCGCGCTTGCGCACCTCGTCGGGTGCGTCGTCGGAGACATTGGATCGGGTCATGCGGTTTCTCCTTCGAGATGGGGGACACCGAGTCCGGGGGCCAGCTCGCGGAGTGCGATCTGCCCGAGAGGCAGGTCGACGCCGAGTTCGTCGCCGAGCGCGAGCGCCAGCGAGAGGTCCTTCTCGCCCAGTGTACGAACGCCGGTGAAGATGCCGTACCACGGATCGTCGGTGTCGAGCGTCGCCGTGGTCTCCCGCAGCATGATCGCACCGGCACCGCCGGTGACGGCGTCGGTGTGCCGAACGACTTTGCCCAGCTTGGTGATATCGAGCCCGGCAGCCTCGGCGAGGCGCGCCGCCTCGGTGGTCGCGGTGAACGAGATGAAATGCAGGAGGTTCCTGGCGAGCTTCATCTTGGTGCCCGCGCCGACCTCCGGGCCCGCGTGCACGAGCATGTCGGCGGTGAGCCGGAAGGGCTCTTTGAGCTTCTCGTAGGCCTCGCGCGGGCCGCCGACCATGATCGCCAGCCGTCCCGACGCCGCTCCCATCGCGCCACCGGAGATCGGGGCGTCGAGCAGGACCACGTCGCGGGCCGCGCACTGTTCGGCGAGGTCGACCGCGGTGTCCGGTCCGATCGTGGAATGGACGGTGATGATGGTGCCCGGACGGGCCGTCGACAACAGTCCGTCGGGCCCGGTGACCACCGACCTCACCTGCTCGTCGTTCAGGACGCAGATGCCGACGATGTCGGTCCCGGCGGCGAGTTCGGCGAGTGAACCGGCCGCCTTCGCACCCTTGTCGACGACCTTGCCGATCGCCTCGTCGGAGAGCAGGAACAGGCACATCCCGACGAGATCTTCGGGCTTGCCGAACCGTTTGAGCGGCAACCGGTTCACGATGTCGGCGACCATCTCCTTCGGGGTGGTCGTGCGGGTGGCCTCGGTGTCGATGGGGCCGGGTGCGATGGCGTTCACCCGGATGTTCTGCCCGCCGAGTTCGGTGGCGAGCTGCTGGGTCAGGCCGTTGACGCCGACCTTGGCGAGACCGTAGAAGCCGCTGTACAGCCATGCGGCGGTGGAGGACTGGTTGACGATGGCGCCGCCGCCGTTGGTCATGTGCGGGTAGACGGCGCGGGTGACGTTGAGCGCACCGTCGAGGTTCACGGACATGAACTTCTTGTAGTAGTCCCACGGCACGGTGATGAGGAAGTCGAGCTTCATGCCGCCGTAGATCGCCGCATTGTTGACCAGGCCGTCGATGGAGCCGTAGGCGTCGACCGTCGCCGCGGCGAGTGCCTTCGCCGACTCCTCGTCGGCCACATCGGTGCTGACGTACAGTCCGCCGATGTCCGCCGCGACCTGCTTGCCCTTCTCGTCGGCGAGGTCGGCGACCACGACGTTGGCGCCCTCGGCGGCCAGTGCCCGCGCGTAGGCTTCGCCGATCCCGCCGGCGGCGCCGGTCACGATGACGGTCTTGTTCTCGAAACGCTGGGAACTCATTGTCCTGCTTTCTGTGTGGGTGGTGGGGGGTGGACTTCGTGACGGGCCTCCGCGAGCTTCGGGTCCGCTTCGGGGCTTCGACGCGGTGCCTCGCTTCGCTCGGTACCGGCTCAGCCGGCGGTGGGGTTGCCGGCTCAGCCGGCGGGGTGGGAGGCGTTTCTCGCTTCGCTCGGTACCGGCTCAGCCGGCGGGGGAGGTGGTGGTGTGGGCTCTGTGACGGGCCGCTGTGGGGGCTTCGACGCGGTGCCTCGCTTCGCTCGGCACCGGCTCAGCCGGCGGGGTCGGTGCCGGCTCAGCCGGCGGGGTTGGTGCCGGCTCAGCCGGCGGGGGAGGTCACGCGGGTCGCGCGACGGCCTTGGTCTCCAGGTATTCCTCGAAACCGGCGACGCCCATCTCGCGGCCGATGCCGGACTGTTTGTAGCCGCCGAACGGGACGTCGGCGGAGTACCAGATGCCGCCGTTGACGCCCATGGTCCCGGTGCGAACACCGTTGACCACCTTGTTGATCCGGTCCTCGTCGGTGCCGTAGACCATGCCCGACAGTCCGTAGGGGGAGTCGTTGGCGATGCGAACGGCGTCGTCGTCGCCGTCGTGGGCGATGATCACCAGGACCGGACCGAAGATCTCCTCCTGCGCGACGCGTGCCGAGTTGTCGAGTCCGGAGATCAGCGTCGGCTCCACGAAGAAACCGTTGGGCTTGTCGGCCGGGCGGCCACCACCGATCTCGATGGTGCCGCCCTCCTGCTTGGCGAGTTCGATGTAGGACTCGACGCGCTGACGCTGACGCTCGGAGATCAACGGTCCGCAGATGGTGCCCGAACTCGTGGGGTCCCCGGCCGGGAGACCGGCCAGCGCGTCGCGGGTCGCGGTGATCGCCTCGTCGAGCCTGGGGCGAGGCACGACGAGGCGCGTGGTGATCGCACAGCCCTGGCCGGCATGGGTGACGACGTTGAACGCCGCCATCGCGCAGGCCGAACCGATGTCGGCGTCGTCGAGCACGATGAACGCGGACTTGCCGCCGAGTTCGAGGAACACCTTCTTCAGCGACTCCGACGCCGCGGCCATCACCTTCTTGCCGGTCGCGGTGGAGCCGGTGAAGGAGACGAGGTCGACGCGGGGGTCGGTGGACAGTTGCTCGCCGAGGCGGTGATCGGTGGAGGTGACGATGTTCAGGACGCCGGGTGGAAGGTCGGTTTCCTCGGCGACGACCTTGCCGACGAGCGCCGCGCACCAGGGGGTGTCGGGTGCCGGCTTGAGGACGACGGTGCATCCGGCGGCGAGGGCCGGCCCGATCTTGGCGAAGTTGATCTGGTGGGGGAAGTTCCACGGCGTGATCGCACCGACGACGCCGACGGCCTCCGACCGAAGCTCACGATGGTTCTTGATGCCCATCGGCCTGGCCTCGCCGAGATCGCGGGACCACTCGTAGCTCTCGGCGAGGTCGGCGAAGTAGCCGAGATCGGTCACCGGTCCCTCGAACTGCGGGCCGTGGGTGAGGAACGACGGGCAGCCGACCTCGGCGATCGTCAGTTCGCGGAACTCGTCGGCGTGGGCGAGGAGGGCATCGCGCAGTTGTCGTAGGCAGCGGGCGCGGAAGGCGTGGTCGCGCGACCACTCGGTGGTGTCGAAAGCGGTGCGGGCGGCGGCGATCGCGGCGTCCATGTCGGCGGCGGTGGCCTCGGCGGCCTGTCCGATGACCTCCTCGGTCGCGGGGTTGACGACGTCGAAGACACCGCCGCTGCCGGGGGTGAGCTTGCCGTCGATCAACAGATCCGACGCGGTTTCGGGGCGAAGGGGCATGAGCTGGAACTCCATCTGGACAGGTGTCTGGACTCGCGTTCAAACCTAGTGTAGCGTGGCTCACATGTCCAGCCCCGTATCCCAGGAATCCACACGTCGCCGCCTCACGCAGCAGCAGGCGGAGACGGTCTCGCGGCTCACCGAGGCCGCGGTCGACGTGCTGAACGCCGAGGGTTTCGACGGGCTCACGGTGCGGTCGGTGGCCAAGATCGCGGGTGTCGCGCCGGCGACGGCGTACACGTACTTCTCGTCGAAGAGCCATCTGGTCGCCGAGGTCTTCTGGCGGCGGCTGTCCGCGGGGGTCTCCGAACCCGATCCCGCCGCGGCGCCGAGCGAGCGGGTCGCGCAGGTGCTCCGCGAGGTGGCGCTCGTCGTGGCGGGGGAGGGGCAACTCGGTGGTGCGGTCACCGTTGCGCTGCTGGGGACCGACCCCGACGTCGAGCACCTCCGCGTCCGCATCGGTGCGTTCATCCGCCGGCGTCTGGCCGCCGCGCTCGAGGAGGATCCGGAGAATCCCGGGCCGCTCCTCGACACCCTGGAGATGATCTACTCCGGCGGCCTCGTCTACGCCGGCATGGGGCACATGACCTATGAGCAGACCTCCGAACGTCTTGTCGCTGCTGCGCATCTACTGATGGAGAAGTGATGACCGAAACGACATCGGTGCCGGGGATGGAGCGAGCCCTCCCCTTCGACCCGTATGCCTATGACTTCCACGAGGATCCGTATCCGACCTACGCCCGGCTCCGTCGGGAGGCGCCGGTCTACTACAACGCCGAGATGAACTTCTGGGCACTGGCGAATCACGCCGATGTCCGCGCGGGATTCCGTGACGTGCAACGGTTCTCGAACAGCTGGGGCGTGTCGATGGACCCGTCGGCGTACGGGCCCGACGCACACAAGTCGATGTCCTTCCTCGCGATGGACGACCCCAAACACATGCGCATCCGCAAGCTGGTCTCGAAGGGCTTCACGCCGCGCCGCGTCAACGACCTCGCCGGCCGGATCACCGCGCTGACGCACCAGCACTGGAGCAAGTGCCTCGACAGGGGCGAGTTCGACTACGTCCACGACTTCGCCGCACTGTTGCCCATGGACGTCGTCTCCGAGCTCCTGGGAGTCCCCGAAGCCGACCGGACACATCTGCGGCACCAGTCCGATCTGCTCCTTCATCGCGAGGACGGTGTCCTCGACATCCCCGAGGCCGCGATCCACGCGTACATCGAACTGCACAAGTACTATTCGGAACTCATCGCCGACCGGCGGAAGAGTCCCGGCGAGGATCTGGTCTCGGCATTGATCGAGGCCGAGATCGACGACGACGCGACCGGCGAGAAGATCAGGCTCACCGAGGACGAGATCGTCGGTTTCATGGTCCTGATGGTGGTCGCGGGTAACGAGACCACGACGAAACTCCTTGCCAATGCGCTCTATTGGGGCTGGCGTAATCCCGACGAACTGGCCAAGGTGTTCGCCGACCCCGAACTCGCGGTCCCGCAGTGGACCGAGGAGACGTTGCGCTACGACAACTCGACCCAGATCGTCGTGCGTCGCGTGATCGAGGATGCACCCTACGGCGACCACGTGATCCCGGCCGGTGACCGCGTCCTCCTCCTCGTCGGTTCGGCGAACCGTGATCAGGAGGTCTTCGGGCCGGATGCCGACAAGTACGACATCGGGCGCGACAACGGCCAGGCGTTGATGAGCTTCGGTCTCGGAGCGCACTTCTGCCTCGGCGCACATCTCGCCCGTCTCGAGGCCAACATCGGTCTCGGCGAGGTGATCCGGTCGATCCGCGCGGTCGACATCGACATCGACAAAGCCGTGCGCGTGCACTCGGTCAACGTGCGCGGCTTCGCCGAACTCCCCGTGAAAGTGACGGTGCGCTGATGGGTTTTCGTCCTCATCCCGAACGTCGGCCGGTCCTCGTCGCGGGTGCCTCGTCGGGCATCGGAGCGGCGACGGCCGAACACCTCGCGGCGGCCGGCCATCCCGTGGCCCTGGCGGCCCGCCGAGTCGAGAAGCTCCAGGAGCTGGCCGACAAGATCATCGCCGCGGGCGGCGAGGCGGTCGCCGTACCGCTCGACGTGACCGACGAACAGTCCGTGGTCGACTGCGTTGCGAAAGCGGAGGCCGCACTCGGCGAACTCGAGATCGCGGTCGCCGGAGCCGGCGACCTCGCGGTCGGGCTCTCCTACGAGACGAGCCCGGAGCATTTCGCCGATCAGGTCAACATCCATCTCACCGGCGCCTACCGGATCTACCGGGCCGTCATCGGTGGCATGATCGACCGTGCCCGAGGCGATTTCGTGTTCATCGGTTCCGATGTCGTACTCCACCCGCGGCCCTGGTCGTCGGCCTATGTCGCGGCGAAGTCGGGGATCGACGGAGTGGTCGCCACCATCCAGCTCGAACTCGAGGGCACCGGTGTGCGAGCAGGTGTGGTCCGACCGGGACAGACGCTGACCGGCATGGGCATGAACCTCGACCAGAAGACCACCGAGGACATGCTCAACGACTGGATCAAGCACGGCTTGGCCCGCCACGGCAACTTCCTCGAACCCCAGCACATCGCGCTGGCCGTCGCGGCGATGGTCACCATGCCGCGCGGTGCCCACATGCGCGCGGTCGAGGTGGAGGCCGAGGGTGCGGTCTCCCGGGACCGGGCCACGACACCAGAAGACCCACAGTCGACGAAGGACAAGGGGACCCATCGATGACCGCCACCACCGCATCAGGTCTGAAGAAGCCGCATCGAGTCTCGGGCGGCGAGAGCGAACACGGCCATCTCGACGAACTCGCGAGCGACCCGATCTCGCTGTTCTGGCGCGTCCGCGAGGAATGCGGCGACGTCGGCATGTTCCAGCTCGCCGACCGCGAGGTGGTGCTGGTGTCCGGGGCCGCGGCCAACGAGGAGTTCTTCCGCGCGCCCGAGGAAGACCTCGATCAGGCTGCCGCCTACCCGTTCATGACCCCGGTGTTCGGCGAGGGCGTCGTGTTCGACGCGAGCCCCGAGGAGCGGTCCAAGGCGATCCACAACTCAGCGCTCAAGGGCGCCCACATGAAGCAGCACGCGGTGACGATCCCGAACGAGGTGGAGCGCATCATCGCCGAGTGGGGCGACGAGGGCGAGATCGACCTGCTCGACTTCTTCTCCGAACTCACGCTCTACACCTCGTCGTCGTGCCTGATCGGACGCAAGTTCCGGGAGCGGCTCAGCGGGCACATCGCCCACCTCTTCCATGACCTGGAGAAGGGCACCGACCCAATCGCGTACGTCGACTACAAGGCCGACATCGAGAGCTTCCGCAAACGCGACGAGGCGCGTGCCGAACTCGTCGAGTTCATCCAGGGCGTGATGGACGAGCGCATCGCGAATCCGACTGAGGACAAAGACGATCGCGACCTGATGGACGTGCTCGTCCAGGTCGGCTTCGACGCCAACACGATCACTGGCATGTTCATCTCGATGATGTTCGCCGGCCATCACACGACGTCGGGCACCGCCGCGTGGACGCTGATCGAGCTGTTGCGCAACCCGGACTACATGTCGCGCGTCTACGACGAGCTCGACGAGATCTACGGCGACACGCCGGCCGGTGAACGTCCCGAGTACACCTTCGCCCGCACCCGGCAGATGCCTCGGCTCGAGAACGCCCTCAAAGAGGCGTTGCGCCTGCACCCGCCGCTGATCATCCTGATGCGTGTGGTGCAGAAGGATTTCCACGTCGAGGACTACGAGATCTCCGCCGGTCAGTCGATCGCGGTGTCGCCGGCGATCTCCAACCGCCTGCCGGAGGACTTCCCGGACGCGGACACCTTCGACCCCGACCGGTACGACAAGCCGCGGCAGGAGGATCTGGTCAACCGCTGGACCTGGATTCCGTTCGGGGCGGGCCGGCATCGTTGCGTCGGTGCGCAATTCGCGATCATGCAGCTCAAGGCGATCTTCTCGGTGCTGTTCCAGAACTACGAGTTCGAGATGCTGCAGCCGTCCGAGAGCTACCGGAACGACCACTCGAAGATGGTCGTTCAGCTCCAGCAGCCGTGCCGCGTTGCCTACCGTAAGCGTCAGGACCGCTGATGCGCATCGAGGTCGATCTGGATCTGTGCCAGGGCCACGGCATGTGCGAGCTCGAGGCCCCCGAGGTCTTCGCGACGAAGACCGACCATGTCGAGATCCTCGACGCGACTCCCGACGAATCCCGGCGCGCCGAGGTCGAGGCGGCCGTGCAGTACTGCCCGACGCAAGCGTTGCGTCTCATCGAAGATGACGAGTGAAGGTGGAACACATGTCTTTTGACCGTGCCGAACTGGAAGAGATGAAGGAACGGTGGCTCGCCGCCAACATCGAGGCGGAGAAGGCGGGAGACTGGAAGCCGCTCGCCGAGTTCTACACCGAGGACGCCACTTACGGCTGGAATTACGGCCCGAAGAAGGACTTCATGGCCGTGGGTCGCGAGGAGATCCGCGAACTCGCGCTCGGCCAGGAGATGGAGGGCCTCGAAGGGTGGGAGTACCCGTACCAGGCGTGGGTCATCGACGAGAAGACCGGCGACATGATCGGGCTCTGGAAGCAGATCTATGAGGGCACCCGCGACGACGGCACCCACTATGCGCTCGAAGGTATCCAGGGCAGCTGGTTCAAGTACGGCGACAACTTCCAGTTCTCTTGGCAACGTGACTTCTTCGACTACGGCAACGTCTCCGCACTCTTCATCGAGATGATGCAGAACAACGCGATGAGCGAGGGCATGCTCAAGCGGGTGGAGAAGGCGGCGCCGGGGAATCTGCCGGGCTGGTATGACTTCGGTAAGACGCCGGTCGCGTTCTGGTGAACTGAGATGACTCCCACAGCCCCGACCTACCAAGGTCTGAGTCAGGAACAGCTCGCCGTCCTGGTACCCGAACTCCTGCTGTGCGGTCAGATGATCGACCGCAGCGGAATGGCCCATCTCATCGGCGCATTCGGACGAGACGTGATGGGCCGGATCGCCATCGAGGAGTGGAAGGCCGCGAGTCCGGTCTACACACACCGGATCCGGACCGCGCTCGGTATCGACGGTGACGGCGTCGAGGACATGTTCAAATGCCTCCAACTCGACATCGGTGCGCCGCCGCAGTTCATGGATTCCGGTTTCGGGTCGACGACAAGTATCACGGGTCGTTCGTGCTCGATCACTGCGGTGCGCTGCTCGACGTCGAACCGCTCGGCGACGACTACGTCACCACGATGTGCCACGACATCGAGGACCCGACCTTCGACGCGACGGCCATCGCCACCAACCGGCGGGCGCGAATCCGGCCGGTGCATCGTCCACCTCGTCGTCCCGTCGACCGGACTCCGCACTGCGAGTGGACGGTCACCATCGAACCCGACCGCGAGGAACTGCCGCTCCCTCCGGACGCCGAGGAGATGTTCGGCACTCGCGCCGGCCAGATCCAGCTGTCCGCGATCGACAGCTCGGCAACCGACGGCTGGGTCGACTATCGAGGCCCGCTCGTCGAGGATCTCCAGTTCGCCGAGTGGTCGGCGTCGGCATTGGGGCGGATCGCCGAAGAGGTTGCGCTGCAGCATCAGCTGTTGTCCCTCGGCTTCCTGGTCGGTTTGCGGCGGTGTGCCGAGAGCGAGGATCAGGTGGTCGAGATCCTCCGCAGACAGCTGATCGGGATCGCCGGACTCGCGGCGGACCGCATTCGCGCGGCGCTCGATCTCCCCACCGGCGCCGCAGGTCTCGCCCAGGTCCTGGCCCTGCATCCGTGCTTCGGTCCGGCGCAGTACACCGGCCTGACCGCCACCGTCGACGGCGACGCCGTCGTCGTACGGATTCCGCGTGAGTCCGATGCGACGGCCGACGGCGGGTGGATGTCGATCATCAGCCCGGATCATCTGGAACCGCTGCAGGCGGCGGCGACCGCGGTGAATCCCTACCTGAGTGTCGAGGGTGCCGTCGAGACCGACGACGCGCTCGAGATCCGGATCGTCACGTCGGACACCGCACAGAAGGAGAGCGGCGAGGTGGCGATCGCTCGGTTCAGCGGTGGCGCGAGTTTCGAATTCGTCGACCGCGGCCGCTCGATCCCGATCACGCCGGTCGGTAGCTCGACGTGAGTCCGGACGGCGGCTGGTCTCCCGGTGCCGCCGGACTGGGTGGCCGGGTCGCCGTGATCGCCGGCGCCACCCGGGGCATCGGTCTCGCGGTTGCATATGCACTCGCGGGACAGGGGGTTTCGGTCGTCGCCAACGGTCGTGACGGTGATGCGCTGGAGGAGACGGTCGCGGAGATCCGCGGCGGCGGCGGTCAGGCTGTCGGAGTCTGTGGTTCGGCCGGTGACGACGGCGTCGCCCAGCAGATGGTCGACGCCGCGCTCGCCGAGTTCGGTGCACTGGACATCGCCATAAACTGCGCCGGCATCGCCGAACCCCCGGGGTCGACGGTGCTGACCATCGCCCCGGACGAATTCCGGGCCCAGGTGGACGCCCATCTGATGAGCGCGTTCCATCTGGTCCAGGCCGCCGGGCGGGTCTTCGTCGAGCAGGCGTCCGGGTCGATCGTGCTCACCGGCTCGGCGGCGTCGCTCGGGATGTTCGGTGGCAGCGGCTATCCCGCGGCGAAGGGTGGCGTCAATGCGCTCGCACTCGCCGCGGCCGCGGGTCTTGCCAATCACCACGTCCGGGTGAACGTGGTGATGCCCGGAGCCAAGTCGCGATTGTCGACCGGCGACGACTACGTCGCGCACATCGAGGGGCTGCATCGGCGGGGGATTCTCGACGACCTCACCCGCGACGCGGCCTTGGATCCGGCGCCGCCCGAGTACGTGGCGTCGCTGTACGTCTTCCTCGCCAGCGACGCGGCCGAGCACATCACCGGCAACATCTTCAGCGCCGCAGGCGGTTTCATCGGCCGGTTCGAGTCACAGCAGGCGAGCTTCGTCGCCTACCGCGACCACAGGGACACCTCTCCGTACAGCCTCGTCGAGCTCGCCGAGCTACTCGGCTAACTCGGACACCCCACAAACCCACCCTTTATCGGCATTTCCACCACCCGCGCGGGTGGTGGAAATGCCGAAAAAGGGTGGGTTTGCGTCAGGAGTGGCGGGCGGCTCGGCGATCCACCCAGAACCGCGCCCCCTCCTCGATGGCTTCGGTGACCGGGCGCGGGCGCCAGTTCAGGTCGCGTTCGGCCTTGGAGTGGTCCATCTCCGACATGAAATGCATGAGCCGCACCGACGGAACGGTCAGCCGGACCGGCCTGCGCGTGATCGCTGCCCGAGCCGAGCCCACGGCGCCGGCCCCATACAACGCCGCACGACGGAGCACGAGGCGCGGCGGCTCCCGGCCCGCGGCGCGTGCGGCGATCGCCACGATCTCACCCATGTCGATGGACCGTTCGGACACGATGTAGCGTTCGCCCACCTCACCCCGATCGGCCGCCAGGGCAAGCGCGCGAGCGGCGTCGTCGATACCGACCGACTCGGCTCGGCATCCGCGGACTGTGAACGGCATCTTGCCGAGGGCTGCTCCGGCGACGAACGATCCATGCGGCGTCGGCTGCCAGTCGCCCGTGCCATAGGTGTTGGCGACGCACATGGCGACTCCCGACACGGCCCCGTCGCGCGAGTAGTCGAGCAACAGGTTCTCCGCCGCGACTCGACTCAGCACGTACTCGGGCGCGCGCCGAGACCAGTTGAACGCGTCGCCCTCGGTGGCCCGACGACCCTCCACCCGACCGATGGTGGCGACACTGCTGGTGAACACGAACTTGCGCAACGGCTGACGGGCGGCGACGTCGAGCACGGCCCGCAATCCGTCGACGTTGGTGCGGTACAGCGGAGCCGGATCCCGTAACCAGGCCCGGGTGTCGACCGCCAGTGGAACACCACGATGCAGCCGGCCATCGCGGCGCGCACGGAATCCTGGTCGAACAGATCGCCGGTGACATGGTGGACGTCGAGTCCGGACAACGTGCGGAGGTCGCTCGTCGGGCGGGTGAGGACGCGGACATCGTCGCCGTTCTCGACGAGCCGGCGGACCAGCCGGGAACCCAGGAAACCGTTGCCGCCGATGACGAGCTTCATCGTCCGGCCAGCCCTCCGGGTGCGAGGTCATCGATCGCCGCCGCACTGCGGGACAGCATGGCGTCGAACATGGCGGTGCCACGCTCGGTGGGCTGGGCGGCGGCCGAGCCGAAGACGATGATCAGCGGGGCCTGGATGAGGTTGCCGACGTAGTCGTCCCAGCACTCGTCGAGGGTGTACCCGGTCACCCCGGCGGTGACGACCGCGCGATGATACGACGCCACGATGCCGCGTTCGTGCTTGCGACGATCCTCGGTGGTCAGGCTGGTACTGAGCAGAAAAGCGATGTCGCGCAGCGGGTTACCGGTCGTGATCGTCTGCCAGTCGATCACCGTCACCTCACCGGACGGCCCGAACAGCACGTTGTCCACGCGCAGGTCGCCGTGGATCAGAGCCGTGTTGCGCAGCGGGGCGACGAGCCAGTCGCCGGCCTCACGCACCAGCCAGTCGACGGCGGCCGAACTCTGTCCGTCCGGGGAGAAGCGCTCGCGATAGACGTCGGCCATCGGCGCGAGCAACGACTCCATCATCTCGCGTTCGGCTTCACCGGGCAGTGGCATCTCCGCGAGCAGTGCGGGGTCGTTCCACCGCGGAGCATGCAACCCGGCCGCCGCTACCGCGACCGACTCCGCCTGTGCCGCCGTACATCCGATGATCTGGTCACCCTGCACCGCCGCGCCCATGTCCTCGAGCAGGAGGACGAACTCGGTGCCGGGGTCCGAGATCGTCGCGGCGTAACACCTCGGCATCGGCACGGTGAAAGCCGAGGCCAGATCACGATAGAACCGGACCTCGTTGCGGAACACTCCGGAACCGAATGCCCGCTGTTCCGGTTCGCCGGTCGCCAACTTGGCGATCATCGTGGCCGGGAGTTCGGCCGGTCCGGAGTAGTCGAGGGTGAGGCGGTACGACCCGGCCATCTGCCCGGTTCCCACGGCCGAGGCGGCGACGGCGGTGATCGATTCGTCGTGGCCGTTCTCGCCGAGGAAGTCCGTCAGCCAGGCGGGCGTGAGTTGCTCGACGCTCGTGGGTATCTCGATGGTTTCTGTCATGCGGGTGTCTCCGTCACGAGGGCATCCTTCCCGGGTTGGCCGGCAGTCCGACCGCGCGGTCGGGGCGTATGTCGCGGTACGCCGAGGCCACCGGCGCGAGTTCGGTCGGTGTCGCACCGTGCAGGATCACCGAGTCGACGCCCAGGTCGAACTGCGCGGCGACGGTCTTCGCGCAGTCCGACGGCGAGCCGGTCGCCGAGTGGCGACCCACGCGTTCGGGATGACGGCGGCCAGGTCGGCGAGTTCACCGGCGGTGGCGGTGGCGTCGATGGGACCGCGCGCACCGCTGAAAGCCGCAGTGGCCCGGACTCGTTCCAGGTCTGTCGGGTCCCAGGCGTTGGCCGCCATGAGTTGATCCGGATACCCCTGGAGATAGGTGGCGAGCCGCCCGTACAGCCTACGCAGACGGTCGGTCTCATCCAGGTGGTCGCCCACCGTCGCCACGACCGACCAGATCCGGATCGAGGCGGGATCGCGCCCGGCCCGCTCCGCTGCGCCTCGGACATGGGCAACTGCCCGGCGGGTCGCGTCGTCGCTGAAATATGTGTGCAGGACGACGCCGTCGGCGATCTCACCGGCCAGCTCGAGAGTCCTGGGACTCATGGTGACCATCAGGATCGGTGGGGGAGGGTCGAGTGTCACACCGAGATTCAGCAGAGGGTAGGAGCCGGCCGGTCCGTCGTGACCGATCACCATCTCGCCCGTCCACAGCCTGCGGAGGAGCCCGGTGATGTCACGCAGGCCGGCGCCGGTGACGAGGGGGAGCCCGAGTATCTGCCACTGGGGGGTGATCCCGCGCCCGAGACCCAGAGCGAACCGCCCCGCCGAGAGTTCGCTGAGCGTCGCCCCCATGGTCGCGGTGACGATGGGATGCCGGGTGTTGTGGTTGGTTGCCGCCGTGGCGATTCCGAGATTCTCGGTCGCACCGGCGAGAGCCCCGCACAGTGCGGCGGCGTCCTTGATGTTGAACCGTTCCGAGACGAAAGCGGTGCCGAGTCCGATCTCGTCGGCGAAGCGTGCTTCGGCGGCGAGCTCGCTCGGGGTGACGGGGTGCCGGGAGAGTGCGTAGTAGCCGAGCTCGGTGAGCTGATCCTCCATCGTCTCAGGCACTCGCCCCGACGGCCTCCCCGTACGTGCGCGATCGCGGCTCCCGGACCCACAGGATGCCGTCACCGGCCGTCGCACCCTCCTGCTTCAGGGTGCGCTTGAGGATCTTGTTGGTGGCGGTCGTCGGCAGGTCCTCCGCGATCCGTACGAAGCGCGGCCAGGCCTTCGGTGACAGGTCTGCCTGTGCGGCAAGCTGTTCGGCGAAGGACTCCGGGCTCAGCGAGGTGCCGTCCTGCAGTACGACGGCCGCCATCACGGCGTCACCGACCTGTTCGTCGGGGACCGCGTACACCGCGACGCGGTTGATCTCCGGTATCCGGAGCAGGATGCGTTCGATCGGTCCGGCGGCGAGGTTCTCGCCGTCGACGCGCATCCAGTCGCCGGTACGTCCGGCGAGATAGATCCACCCGTCGGAATCCTTGTAGGCGAGGTCGCCGGACCGGTACATCCCGTGACGCAGTCGCTCGTTGGTGGCGTCGGAGTCGTTGTAGTAGCCCATGAACATCCCGCCGCCCTCGACGTTGACCAGCTCGCCGATCGCCTCGTCGGAGTTGAGAAGTGCTCCGGTGTCGTCGAATCGGGCCGGGGGACACTCGGTGATCGTCGAGGGGTCGTAGACCGCGACGTTGGGGAAACCCCGGCCGATCGAGCCGTGCGGGGTGCCGGGTTCGCGGGTGATGATGATCGCGAGTTCGGTGGAGCCGAATCCGTCCCAGACCGTGCAACCGAACCGACGCGAGAATTCGTCGATGTCGCGGTCGGTGGCCTCGTTGCCGAAGGCGACGCGCAGCGGGTTGTCGGCATCGTCGGGCTTCTCCTCGGTGGCGAGGATATAGGCGAGCGGCTTGCCGACGTAGTTCATGTACGTCGCCCGGTAGCGGCGGATGTCGTCGAGGAAGGTCGACGCCGAGAACTTGGCCGGGGCGATCGCCGCGCCACCGCACAGGGCGACGCAGTAGCCACCCATCAGTGCCGCGCTGTGGAAGAGCGGCATCGAGAGGTAGCAGACGTCGCCCGGGCCGATGTCGTACTTGTCGACGAGTACGGGGCCGGCGAACGGAATCATCATGTGCGCGAACTGAACCGGTTTCGGGTTACCGCTGGTGCCCGAGGTGAAGATCAGCATGAACGTGTCCATGGCACCCGGCACCGAATGCGGGGTCAGCTCGCCGGCTCCGGCGACCAGATCGGCCCATCGGGGGGTCGAGGTGTCCAGGACGGTGACGCCGGGCAGGTCCAGGCCCTCGAGGAGAGGGCGGTGCTCGGCGTCGGTGATCAGGATCTGGCAGTCGGCGCGCAGGATGTCGGCGGCCAGGCCCTCGCCCCGTCGGGTGTTGTTGATGCCGGCGGTGACGTAGCCGCCGAGAGCCCCGGCGGCCAGGGCGATGAGCATGTCCGGGGTGTTCCCGAGCAGAGTGCCGATGTGCATCGGGCGAGACGCGTCGGCCACGGACAGTATTGCGGCCGCGGTCTTCTCCGCGTCGCGGATGTACTCGCGCCACGTCCACCGGCTGCCCTCGTAGGTGATTGCCAGGTTGTCGTCGTCGGCGCGTTCCTGAAGGAGCTGGGTGACTGTCTCGGCCATGCGGCCAAATCTAGAACGTGTTCACCCGGTCTGTGTACAGATCTGAAATATTGTCTACTGCAAGCCTGTCGGGGACGCCGAAGCGTCCCCGACAGGCTCGTGTGGGTGTGCTCTAGCGGGTGAAGGAACCGCTACCGGGTACGACGGTGAACGTCTGGTCGTTCTTGCCGATGATCGTCGTGGTGAATTCGACAGGCCCGGCGCCGGTCGCGATCGAGACCCCGTCCGACGGGCGTCCGTCGGTGCATGTGGCGAAGACCTCGCTACCGGAGTTCCCGGTCGACCGGTTCGTCCAGGAGATGCCGATGCGCGCGTCCTTCAGGTTCGTCGAGCAGGACTCGGTCGGGGTGGTGTTCAGTGAGACATGGGTGATCCCGGGTTCGGTTGCGGATGCGAGGATCGAGGCGACGAAACCTCCGGTTACACCGTTGGAGCCCACGGTGATGCCGGCGTTCGGGATCTGCTCGACGCTCAGTGGCTGCTCGCCGGGAGCCGCCTGCGCGGTGGCAGTGCCGAGGGTCAGTGCAGCGAATGCCGCGGCGGCTCCGAATCCAGCAACAGTCTTGCGTCCCATGTGTATCTCCCGTCACTTTGGACACTTCGAACCCACAGCGTACGGGAGTGATGTTGGACTCCTCAAGGTGAGGTCGGCCGCATTCTGCTGATACAGAAGATGCATGAGCGATCTGCACCACGCCGAGTCACCGAATCCGGGGCCGCATGACCCACTGTCCGCATTCCACCTCGGCGACCTGGCCGTCGAGCCCAACGGTGTGCGTGCCGCCCAGCTCCTGTGCTCGCAGTTCGCCGACCATCGCGGCCTCATCGAGGTGCCCGCCCTCGCTGTTCTCTTCGATCACTGCGGCGGAATCCCGTTCCATCGCGTCCACAACGATCCGGCGGCCGCCACGCTGCAGGCTCGGCTGTCGCTCTCGACGCACGGTCGCGCACGGATCGGGGACATGCTGGCGGCGCGTGCCGATGTCGTGATGCACGACGACGGCTGGGGGTCGACGAGCGTCGAGATCCGTTCCGGCGCAGGGCAACTCTGCTGTGTCGGTTCCGCACGCAACGTCCGCGTCGGACGCGCCCCGACGGGGCAGACACCGTCCGCGGAGATCGGGATGCCGATGCCCCGCTGCAACGACGACCACGGGGTGACGCTCCCGCCGACGATTCCCTCGGGTCTGCCGGGACGGGCGGTGGTCGAGGAGATCGCCACCAAGCAGCGGGACCCGGGGCCGCTCGTCGAGATGCTCAACGGCACGGTCGAGGTGCTCGACGGTGCCACCGACCGGGACGCCGGCATCCGCTTCCGCAGCGCCACCGATCCCTGGATGGGCAACATGTTCGGCACCATGCACGGCGGCGTCATCGCCACGATCGTCGGCCAGGCGGGCTCGTTCGCCGGTCACCTGCACGCCGGACCGGGGCAGGACTACTCGATCGGTGACATGGCCATCGGCTTCTACCGCTCGCCCGCGGTGGACGGCGGCGAGGTCACCGTGGAGGTGACGCCGATCAAGACCGGGCGTCGTATCTCGTCCTTCGAGGCCACCATGACGTCATACGACGACGTGCTGCTCAGTCGCGCGACGCTCGACGTCCACTATCACTGAGAGTCCGTCGCACCACTGCCCGAAAACCGCCCCTGAGATCTGCCCCTGAAAACCGCCTCTGAGATCGGCCCCTTGAACCTGCCCTGCAGCGGAGTCGACGACATATCGTCGCCCGACGCGGTCCGGAGGGCCGTTTCCAGGGGCGGTTTTCAGCGTTTCCGGCCGAAAAACAATCAAGCGTGCTTGATTCTTCTGGGATCCTGTGTGAGGCTGACCGCATGACTGATCGGGCAGCGGCCGTCCACGGTGTGGTGGCAGATCTCGAGGCCGAGTCGGAGCAGCTCGATGCGCTGGTCGCCGACCTCGACGACGCGGGATGGGCGACGCTCACACCCGCACCGGGGTGGACGATCGCCCACCAGATCGCGCATCTGGCGTGGACCGATGAGGTCGCGGCCATCGCGGCAACCGATCCCGATCGCTTCACAGATCTCGTCACCGAAGCCCTGCAGAAGAATCCGGAGACCTACGTCGACGACGCCGCCGAGGCCGGGGCGGGTGCCCCGGCCGAGGAGATCCTCGCCGGCTGGCGTCTCGCCCGCGGCAAGCTCGCGGATGCGCTCCGGAACGTGCCACCGGGTGTGAAGATCCCGTGGTTCGGCCCGCCGATGTCGGCCGCCTCCATGGCCACCGCGCGATTGATGGAGACGTGGGCCCACGGCCTCGACGTCGCCGATGCCCTCGGGGTGACCGTGCTGCCCAGCGACCGCATCCGCCACGTCGCGCACATCGGGGTGCGCACACGCGATTTCGCCTACATCGTCAACGGCAGGACCCCGCCGGCCGAACCGTTCCACTATGCGCTGACGTCGCCGTCGGGGGAGCTGTGGACGTGGGGGCCCGATGACGCGTCCGACGTCATCCGCGGTTCGGCGCTCGACTTTTGTCAGCTGGTGACCCAGCGTCGCGCCCTCGCCGACCTCGACCTGGAGATCGTCGGTCACGACGCGCTCGAATGGTCCGGCATCGCTCAGTGTTTCGCCGGCCCGCCGGGAGAGGGGCGCGAGCCGCGCGGGGCCTGAACCACCGCACCGACGACCCGACCCCAACACATCACAGTCACATCACACAAAGGAGCCTTGGGTGCCCATTGTCAGCCCCGACGTCTGGGACACGCCGGAACGTCTCGAACTGCGTTCGACGGTCCGCAGATTCGTCGATAAGCACATCCTGCCCTTCCAGGACGACTGGGAGCGTGACGGCGAGATCCCGCGTTCGCTCCACCTCGAGGCCGCGAAGCTCGGATTGTTCGGCCTCGGGATCCCCGAGGAGGTCGGCGGTTCCGGTGGCGATCACATCGACACAACGATCCTCGCCGAGGAACTGCACTACGCGGGTGCGGCCGGCGGCATCTTCGCCTCGCTGTTCACTCACGGCATCGCCCTGCCGCACCTGATCGCCGCCGGCGATCCGGAACAGATCGACCGTTGGGTGCGCCCGACCCTGGCCGGCGAGAAGATCGGCAGCCTCGCGATCACCGAGCCCGGCGGAGGCAGCGACGTCGGCCACCTGACCACGAAGGCCGAGCGGGACGGCGACCACTACGTCGTCAACGGCTCCAAGACCTACATCACCTCGGCTGTCCGGGCGGACTTCGTCGTCGCGGCGGTGCGCACCGGCGGGCCGGGCGCGGGCGGCGTATCGCTGCTCGTCATCGACAAGGACACACCCGGATTCACCGTCACCCGGAAGCTCGACAAGATGGGCTGGCGCTGCTCGGACACCGCAGAGCTGTCGTTCGTCGACGCACGTGTGCCGGTCAAGAACCTCGTCGGCCCGGAGAACTCCGGATTCGCCCAGATCGCCATGGCTTTCGTCACCGAGCGGTCCGGACTCGCGGTGCAGGCCTACGCCAGCGCGCAGCGCTGTCTCGATCTCACCGTGCAGTGGGCGCGCGACCGCGAGACCTTCGGCAAACCGATCATCGCGCGGCAGTCGGTGCAGGACAGCCTCACCGAGATGGCGCGTCGTATCGACATCGCCCGCACCTACACACGCGCCGTGGTGGAACGCAAGGTGACCTCACACGACGACCTCATCGCCGAGGTGTGTTTCGCCAAGAACACCGCCGTCGAAGCGGGAGAATGGGTGGCCAACAAGGCCGTTCAGCTCCACGGCGGACTGGGATACATGACCGGCACAGAGGTCGAGCGGCAGTACCGCGACATGCGCATCATCGGTATCGGCGGCGGCACCACCGAGATCCTCAACGGTCTGGCCGCCAAGCGGCTCGGCTTCCACGCCTGAACCGCTGCGAACATCCGAACCGACACGACCGAGAGGGAACGACGCGATGACAACCCTGGACAACCCCTTCGTGGAAACCCCGGAGCGCGCCCAACTGCGTTCCGCGGTGGCCGGTCTGGCGGCCAAATACGGCCAGGAGTACTTCCGGCAGTGCGCCCGTGAGGGACGCAAGACCGACGAACTCTGGCAGGAAGCGGGCAAGCTCGGCTTCATCGGGGTCAACCTCCCCGAGGAGTACGGCGGCGGCGGAGCCGGCATGTACGAGCTGGCGATCGTCATGGAGGAGATCGCTGCGTCCGGCACCGGGCTGCTGATGCTGGTGGTCTCACCGGCCATCTGCGGCAATGTGATCGCGCGCTTCGGCACCGACGAGCAGAAGCAGCGGTGGTTGCCCGGACTGGCAGACGGGTCGATCACGATGGCGTTCGGTATCACCGAACCCGACGCCGGGTCGAACTCGCACAACATCACCACCACCGCTCGCCGTGACGGCGCGGACTGGCTGCTGTCCGGCCAGAAGGTCTACATCTCGGGTGTCGACCAGGCCCAGGCGGTCCTGATCGTCGCGCGTACCGAGGACGCCAAGACCGGCAAGCTCAAGCCGGCGCTGTTCATCGTGCCGACCGATGCGGAGAACTTCTCCTACACCATGATCGACATGGAACTGCAGAACCCGGAGAAGCAGTTCCAGCTGTTCCTCGACGACGTCCGACTGCCGGCCGACGCGCTGGTCGGCGACGAGGACGCCGCTCTCAGCCAGCTGTTCGCCGGATTGAACCCGGAACGGATCATGGCTGCGGCGTCGGCGGTCGGGATGGGACGGTTCGCACTCGACAAGGCAGTGTCGTACGTCAAGGAACGAACGGTGTGGAAGACGCCGATCGGCGCGCACCAGGCCATCGCGCATCCGTTGGCGCAGGGCAAGATCGAGCTCGAGATGGCCAAGCTCATGATGCAGAAGGCCGCGACGATGTACGACGCGGGCGACGACTGGGGCGCGGCCGAGCCGGCGAACATGGCGAAGTACGCCGCGGCCGAGGCTGCGGTGAAGATCGTCGATCAGGCCGTGCACTCGATGGGCGGCAACGGACTGACGTCCGAGTACGGTATCGCGCCGATGCTGAGCCTCGTCCGCATCGCCCGCGTCGCGCCGGTCAGCCGGGAGATGATCCTCAACTTCGTCGCGCAGGCCAGCCTCGGCCTTCCCAAGTCCTACTGAGGTGTGGCGCCGGTGTCCACGGCAGTGTCCCCGAACCCAGGGTCGTCGAATGCCGGCCCGAATTCGCGTGGCCCGCAGCAGGAACGCTCACGGCTGACCCGTCAGCGACTGCTGCGGTCCACGGTCGACGTGCTCGCGGCGGACGGATGGGCGGCCGCCACGGTTGCCGCCGTCGCCAAACGTGCCGGAGTGTCGCGAGGTGCTGCGCAACATCACTTTCCGACGCGGGAAGCGCTCATCACCGCTGCGCTCGAGCAGGTCTTCGACGACCTGACCGCGGCGGCGGGCAGCGAGATCGAGGCACCCGGCTCCGACGAGGCGATCACCCCTGCGCGGGTGAGCGCCGCGGTCCAGTGCGCGGTGGCGGTGTACACGGGCACGGAATTCAAGGCGGCACTGCAGGTGTGGGCCGCGGCAGCGTCCGACCCTGCGCTGCGCAAACTGATCCTGCCCCTCGAGGCGAAGTTCGCCCGGGCCGCCCATCAGCGGACGATGGCGGCGATGGGTGTCTCGCCGGATGACCAGAAGGGACGCCGCCTTGTCCAGGCGACACTCGACTTCGCTCGCGGACTCGGTCTCGCCGATACCCTGTCGGACGATTCGGCACGACGCGCCCAGGTGGTCGACACCTGGTGCGAGCAGATCGCCGTGGCGCTGGGCGTCGAATCCGGTCTCTAGTTCACCGCCCTCAGGCGGCGACCTCCTCGCGTGACCTGCCTCGGGTCCCGGCCCAGTAGACGCCGAAGGACATGAGCGCCATCCCGACGAACACGACCACGGGCGAGATGGTCATCGAGACATAGCCCTGCCCACGGGGATCGATGAACGGATACGGATACCAGTCGACGATGGGTCCGCGGATCAGGGTGTACACGCCGTACACCAGCGGGACGGCCAGCCAGGTGAGCCAACTACGTTCGGGAATCCGCCTGGCGCGCACCAGGATCGATCCAGTCCACCAGTATCACCAGAGGGATGATGCGGTGCAGCACGTCGTTGACCCAGCCGTAGGTGACGTCCACATCCACCCCGCTGAGCAGCAGCGCGTACACGATTCCGGTGATCACCATGCAGGTGGTCACCGCTCCGTCGGCAACCGGGATCCGATGATGCTCGGACAGTTGCCCGGTCCATCCCGGACACCGGTGGTGCGGCGCGCGGGGAACTGCGTGCGGCGAACCGGAGGGCAACGGATACGCGAACTCGCCCGGGGATGAGTCCCCCGGGCGAGTCCGGCTCGGCTCACTCGCCGTGGATGATGACCCCGCGAAGGTTCTTGCCGTCGCGGAGATCCTGATAGCCCTCGTTGACCTGGTCGAGGGTGTAGGTGGTGGTGATCAGCTCGTCGAGCTTGAGCTGGCCCTGATCGTAGAGACGCAGCAGTTTGACGATGTCGTACTGCGGGTTGGCCGAGCCGAACAGGCTGCCCTTGATCGTCTTCTGATTGAGCGTGAGGTCGGTGCCCGACACGTGCACGGTCAGTTTGGCCGGATCGGCGAGACCGGTGATGACCACTGTGCCGCCCTTGCCGATGACGGCCGTCGCGTTCGACACGACTTCCTCGTCGACCGTGCCCACCAGGATCAGTGCCTGGTCGGCGCCCTGTCCCCACGTCAGTTCGTTGACCTTGGCGGCGGCCTCCTGGGGGTCCGCATAGGCGTGCGTCGCACCGAATTTCAGTGCGGCGTCGCGCTTCATGGCGACCGGGTCGACGACCACGACGAACTTGGCGCCGGCCGACACCGCACCCTGCACCGCGTTGATGCCGAGCCCGCCGATGCCGTAGATGACCACGGTGTCACCGGGTCGCACGCCGCCGGCGTACACCGAGGTCCCCCAGCCCGACGGCACGCCGCAGCCGACGAGGACCGCCTTGTCCAAGGGCAGCCAGTCGTCGACCTTCACCACCGAGTGCTGCGAGATGGTGGCGCGTTCGGAGAACGTGCCCAGCATGCACATGGCGCCGAAATCATCCTTGCCCGAATGGAATCGGAAGGTGCCGTCGGGCATCGAACCCTCGAGGATGGTCGCGCCCATGTCACACAGGTTCTGTCGTCCCGTCGAGCAGTAACGACACGTGCCGCAGTTGGGGATGAAGCTGCACACGACGTGGTCACCCGGCTTCACCTTGGTCACACCGGGTCCGACGGCCTCGATGATGCCGGAGCCCTCGTGACCACCCACGATCGGGTAGCGGGGCGGCAGGTCGCCGTCGGTGAGGTGGAGGTCGGAATGGCACAGGCCCGCGGCGGTGTACTTGATCAGGACCTCACCTTCGCGGGGTTCGTCGAGATCGAGTTCGACGATCTCGAAGGGCTTTCCGGGGGCGGTGAGAACGGCGGCCTTGGTGGTGAGTGTCATGACGTGCTCCTTTGCACTTGATGGGAACTCTGGGTGAATCAGGGATGGCCGGTCACAGCGCGATGTTGACGGCCTTGGTCTGCGTGTAGAGGTCGATGGCCGAGGAGCCGAGTTCGCGGCCCCAGCCCGACTGCTTGTAGCCACCGAAGGGCATCGCCGTGTCGAAGCCGTTGTACTGGTTGACCCACACCGAACCGGCCTTGATCTGGCGGGCCGTCCGGTGCGCCTTCGACAGGTCGGTCGTCCAGATGCCCGCGGCGAGACCGTAGATGGAGTCGTTGGCCGCGGCCGCGACCCCGGTGTCGGCGTCGAACGGCAGCGCTGCGACGACCGGCCCGAAGATCTCCTCGCGCACGATGGAGAAGTCGGGTTCGACGTCGACGAACACGGTCGGCTCGATGAAGAATCCCTCATCGCCCCAACGCTTTCCGCCGGTCAATGCTCGTGCACCGTCGGCGAGTCCGGCCGCCACGTAGCCGGACACGCGGTCGAACTGCTCCTGACTCACCAGCGGTCCGAGTTCGGTGGCCGGATCGAGGCCGGGGCCGATCTTCGCCTGGGATGCGGCCTCGGCGACCGCCGCGGTGAAGTCGTCGAAGATCGGACGCTCGACGAACAACCGGGTGCCGGCGACGCAGCACTGGCCGTGGTTGAACATCCACGCGGCCACCGATCCGGCGACCGCCTTCTCGAAGTCGGCGTCGGCGAAGACGATGTTGGGGCTCTTGCCGCCCAGTTCGAGCGACACCTTCTTGAGATTGCCCTTCGCCGCCTCGACGATCTTCTTGCCGACCTCGGTGGAACCGGTGAAGGCGATCTTGTCGACGTCGTCGTGTGCGGCGAGGGCGGCGCCTGCCTCGCCGTATCCGGTTACGATGTTGACCACGCCGGGCGGGAAGCCCGCCTCGTCGAAGATCTCACCGAGCAGCAGTGCGGTGAGGGGGGTCTGCTCGGCGGGTTTGAGGATGACGGTGTTGCCCGCCGCGAGCGCCGGCGCCAGTTTGAAGGCGGCCATCAGCAGCGGGAAGTTCCACGGGACGATCAACCCGCACACCCCGACCGGTTCGCGCAGCGTGTAGGCGTGGAACTCGCCACCCGGTACGAACGGCATCGACACGTCGACCGTCGAACCGGTGATTTTGGTGGCCAGGCCCGCGTTGTAGCGGAAGATGTCGGCGGCCCAAGCGGTGTCGACGGCGGTCGCGATGGTCGCGGCTTTGCCGTTGTCGAGTGCTTCGAGCTGACCGAACTCGGCCGCGCGTTCGGTGACCAGATCGCCGACGTGCCAGAGCAGCCGTTCGCGTTCGTTCGGCTTCATCCGCGTCCACGGTCCGGAGTCGAAGGCCTCGCGGGCGGCGCGGACCGCGCGGTCGACGTCGGTGGCGTCACCGTGAGCGACCGAGGTGAGGGGACGGGCGGTGGCGGGGTCGATGGTCTCGAAGGTGCGGCCGGACGCCGACCACACCCATTCACCGCCGATCAGCATCGGGCGGTCGTGGCCGATGAAGTCGCGGACCTTCGGGAGCAGGTCGGTGGCGACTGCGGTCATGGGTACCTCCTGGGAAAGCGCTCGACGCCGGTGGCGAAGCGAGCGGGTCGAGACGAGCCGGTCAGGGTGATCTGGGTCATAGCTGTGACCTGACTCATTTCTGCCACCGATCGGGGCGGTCGCCGTGTCCAGAAACTGAACACCTTCACCTCGTCGTTGCCGGATGGCGTGATCCGGGGTCGCGGAAAGTGCGTCCGGCGGCGTCGCTAGCGTGTCCGGGGGTGGCGAGCGCCGCCTCCACATCCGGAGAGGGAACCGATGGCAGCGCGCATGGCCGACCGTCTTCGCGGTGCGCTGCAGTCGGTGGGACCGCCGGGAGCGTCGGTGTCGCTGCGCGAGGCGGTACGTGCCGGAGTCGGATCGGTGCTGGGTCTCGGGCTCGTCGGACTCGTGCTCGCGACGTCCGGAGTCGATCTGCGGACGGGTCTGTTCCTGATCGCACCGTTCGGGGCGTCCGCGGTCCTGATGTTCGCCGCGCCCAACAGTCCGCTCGCCCAGCCCTGGTCGGCGGTCGTCGGCAACACCGTGTCGGCGTTCGCCGGCGTCTTGGTGACCCTGCTGGTGTCGCCGAGTGAGCTGCGCGTCCCGCTCGCAGTCGGTGTGGCGGTCCTGGCCATGGTGGTCTGTCGCGCAGTGCATCCGCCCGGCGGCGCCGTCGCGATGACCGCCGGGCTCAGCCCGGACGTGGTCCACGCGCTCGGGTTCCGGTTCGCCCTGGCCCCCGTCGCCGTGGGGACGATCGCGCTGGTCGTGCTCGCGGCCGGATACGCACGGGTCACCGGACGCCGGTATCCGTACCGTCGGTTCGACGACGAGTCGTCGGCCACCGCGCGGATCGGACTGGACGAGGACGAGCTGACCGACATCCTCAACCGGTACAGCCAGTCCCTCAATCTCGGTGTCGCCGATCTCGCACGACTCATCGTGGCAGCCGAACTCCAGGCTGCGGGCCATCGCGCCGACCCGCTCGTCGCCGGTGACGTCATGTCCGGGGATCTGGTGACAGTGGGACCGGACGCGACACTTCCCGACCTGGCGCAGATGTTCGACACCCACCGCTTCACCTCGTTGCCCGTGGTGACGCGCGGCGGCCGGTTCCTGGGTGTCGTCTTCCAGATCCATCTCGTCTCACGCCTTCGCGTGGGCTCGGCACGCGGATCGGACCGGATGTTCGCCCGGCTGCTGCGCCGGGACGGCAGCGTCCTGACGGCCGCCGACGTCATGGACACCACGCTGCCGATCGCGGCGCCGGACGCGCCGGTGACCGCGTTGTTGCCGATGCTCGCCGACAGCGGATGCGGTGCCGTGCCCGTGCTCGACGGGGACCTGCTGGTCGGCATCGTCACGCAGACCGACCTCATCGCCGCGCTCGCACGGCACACGCTGGCCGATCCGCTCGTCGACTGACGTACGGCCCGGCCTCATCGCGGTGCCTACTGGACCCCGAGTGCTCGCATCCGCGCGTACAACGTGGTGCGGCTGATCCCGAGGTCCCGGGCGGCGCGGACCTTGTTGCCGCCCGCTCGGTCGAGCGCGTCGACGATCGCGGTTCGCTCGGCCTGTTCCCGTCCGGAGAGATGGGCCGCCCGACTCGTCGTCCGATAGGTGGCCGGGAGATCCGCGGTTTCGATCACGCGTGCCGCCCGCTCCCGGCACGACGCCGCGGCCTCCCGCAGGACCGCGATCAGCTCGGTGAGGTTCCCGGGCCAGTCCTGGCTGAGCAGGGCGTCGGTCGCCGGTCCGGACAGCGTGAGTTCAGGATCGATCTCACCGAGGACGCCGCTCGCGACGGCCGCGAGCTCCGAGGTCCGGTGACGTAGTGGCGCCGGATCGATGCGGGTTGCGCACCGGCCGAGCAGCGCCGCGACCGCGGGACCCGCCTGTGCGCGAGGACCGCTGACGAGGATCAACGGCGCCGCCGCCGGTGTCGATGCCGTGGCCCGCGTGACCAGGGCGATGGACCGGTCGTCGAGCAGGTCGACACCGTCGATCACCAGCGGGACCCCCGACGATCGAGCTCGTGCGAGCTGACCGGCGACATCCGGCTGTCGACCGTTGATCAACTCGTCGGCGACGTCGACGACCACGGTTCGGCCGGACTCGTCGGATGATTCGGCGGCAAGTTCGAGAGCCAGCGTCGTGCGTCCGGTGCCCGGCTCACCGGAGACGGCGACGGTCGTGCGTGACGGCCGGACCGGAGTGGACCGCGTCGGCGTCGTCGGTGTGCTGAGGGCGCGGAAGCGGAACAGTGCGGCCCCGCGGGTACCGGCCACCGGTTCGACGGCGACCTCGACCTCCGCCCCGGAGACGAGCGTGAGGGGCAGCGTCGTCGTACGCAGCGCGGGATCGGTGGCGATCACGCGGAGTGCGCCGATGTCGGTGGGGGAGAGCAACTCGGCGGCCAGGGCATTGGTGAGTTGCAGGTCGTCGCCGATGGCGGCCACCGCGATGTCGCGACGTGGCGCGGCGCGCTGGAAGGCGTCGAGCACGCGTCGCTGGTGCGCACGGGATCGGTCGAGCAACCGGTCCGCGATGTCGGCGACGATGCCGTTGACCACCGGCACCGCGAGCGGGTTGATGCGGTCGGCGATCTCGGACATGCAGATGATCCCCGCGAGGCGTCGGGTCGCGGGATGGATGATCGGCTGCCCGAAGCAGCTGATCGTCCGGAACTGTTCGAGGTAGTGCTCGGTGCTGTTGACGATCACACCGCCGCGCGTCTCGGCGGGGGTGCCGAGCGCGGTGGTCCCGACGATGTCCTCGCCGAACGGGACACCGGGCGTCGCACCGATCGCATCGAGCCGGCGTTCGACGGTCGTCCCGAATGCCACCCGGGTGACCATGCGGCACTCGTGGTCGACGAGCAGCAGCGACACGTCGGTGTCGGCGAGACGGGCCGCGGCGTCGTCGAGGACGGGACGCGCCGCATCGAGCAGCGGATCGGCGGATCCGATGTCCCGGAGTCGGGCGGGGGTGTTGTCCTCCGGCCTGACTCCCGACAGCGCCGACCGTCGCCACGAGTGCTCGATGACAGGGCGGTGTGGCGTTCGATCTGGCCGGAACGAGAGAGTGTCGATGACACCAACGTGACACACATCACCGACGAAGGAAAGCCCGGATGCCGGGCCGGAACGGCGTCGGTGGGTCGTACTACCGTGGGCCCATGCGCGTCGCGACCTGGAACGTGAACTCGGTGAAACAGCGGATTCCGCGCCTGCTGCCGTGGCTCGACGAACGGCGTCCCGACGTCGTCTGCCTGCAGGAGACCAAGCTCTCCGATGCCGCATTCCACGAGACGCTCGGCGCCGATCTCGCCGAACGCGGTTATGAGATCGCGCATGCGGGGCAGGGTCAGTGGAACGGCGTCGCCCTGCTCTCGCGGGTCGGGCTCGATGACGTGCGAATCGGATTCGACGGCATGCCCGGCTACCCGAACCCGGAGACGCTCGAGGCGCGGGCGGTCTCGGCGGTGTGCGACGGCCTGCGCATCTACTCGCTCTACGTGCCCAACGGCCGCACCCCGGACTCCGATCACTACACGTACAAGCTCGAGTGGCTGGCCGCGCTCGCGCGCGCGGTCACAGACCCGTCGTCGACGCTTCTCTGCGGCGACATGAACATCGCTCCCGCCGACGCCGACGTCTTCGACCCGGACGCCTACGTCGGGCACACGCACGTCACCCCGCCGGAACGGGCGGCACTCGCCGAGTTCGCGGCTCTGGGTCTGCGGGACGTCGTCCGTGACCGCTGGCCGGACGACCGGGTCTTCAGTTACTGGGACTACCGTGCCGGAATGTTCCACAAGGACCTGGGCATGCGGATCGACCTGATCCTGGCCGGCGAGTCCGCCGCCGGCCGGGTCGAGGCGGCCTGGATCGACCGCAAGGCGCGCAAGGGCAGCAAACCCAGCGATCATGCGCCGGTCATCGTCGACCTCGACGAGGCCCCCGACGGGGACATCGGCCCGGTGGTCCCGCCCCCGTCGAATCCGGCCAAGCGCGGTGGCTCGAAGGTGAAACTCCCCCAGACGCCGGAGTGATCCCGCTCACTATTCTCGAATCTGCTGCGCCGCAACGTGATTCGTCAGCGCCCACACGGGATTGGCCTGTTGAGACGATTGCGGCAACCTGTCTCTTCTCCGATATGATCACCGCGGCCCGAGCACGGGCCAAAGATCCTCGTGAGAAAGAGAATTCACACATGAAGCACCTCAGGGCAGGGATCATGGCGCTGGCCATGATGGGTGCAGTACTCGTCGCCGTCCCCGTTGCGACGGCACACGCGGCACCGGCGACGGTGGCGCTCCCGACGGCGTCCGCAGCGATCGGCGGCGACCACAGGAGCGTGATCGTCGACGTCCGCGGGGGAAGCCTCGCGGTCACGCCGGCGGGTGCGCTGCAGATCCTCGACGGCCGCGGTCGCATCGTCTCGTCGATGCCGCTGTCGGGGCAGATGGACGGGTTCACCGTTCCGCTGCGCGCCGCGGTCAGTGCGGACAAGTCGTCGGTCACCCTCACTCCGGTCGTCGGAACGGACTTCCGGGCCGTGCTCGACGCCGCCGAGACGAAGGCGGCCAAGCAGCGCCTGACCAAGCAGCAGCGCTACGACATCATGTGGACGGAGCTGAACAAGGGCTGGCGGGGGAACACGCCCTTGTACACGCTGATCGGCGGCCTCATCGGCTTCATCGTCTTCGGCTGGATCGGCGCCGGCGTCGGTGCGTTCATCGGTGCCTACATCGGCTACGGCGAGTCGAACCCGAAGGCGTGGCCCTCGGTCGTCGCCTGGTTCAACACCCCGTAGGCGCCCGGAATCGTCATGCCCGCCCCCGGCCGGATCTCTGGACCGGGGGCGGTGTCGTATCCGGGTCCTATCGTGGGGCCCATGCGCGCCGACCCCATCGATCGACCGGCCGACCTCGACGCCGTCCGCGCGTCTTATGACCGGGTGGCCGACGACTACGTCCGACTGGTGGTGGACACGGGAATCGGCGACCCCCGGTATCAGCCGTGGCTGAAGGCCGCACTCGACGCGTTCGCCGAATCGGTGGCGGGCATCGGTCCCGTGCTCGACGTCGGCTGTGGACCCGGGACCGTCACCGCCTATCTCGCCGAGCGCGGACTCGAGGTGTCCGGCGTGGACCTCTCGCCGCGCATGATCGACAACGCGCGTCGCCTGCACCCGTCCTGCCGTTTCGAGGTCGGCTCGGCGACCGACCTGGATCTCGCTGACGCATCGGTGGGCGGTGTCCTGGGGTGGTGGGTCGTTGTTCAACCTCCCGCGGCACGTTCTCCCTCAGGTGCTCGCCTCATTCGCCCGCGCATTGATGCCGGGCGGCTGCTTCATCACCGGCACCCACACGGGCGAGAAGGACGTGCGACGCACTGTGGTCTACGGCGGTCCGGTCGAGTGGACGACCCATCAGTGGTCGCCGGAGAAGTACGTCGGATTGATCGAGCAGGCCGGCCTGCGCCCGGTCGCCGAGCTCCGGCTGCCCGCCGACGAACACGTCGGACCCGGTCTGGTCGTCATGGCCGTACGGGACTGAGGGGCACTCGATGTCGAGACGACTCCTCGTCCGGGTGGCCCGCGGCTACGGACGGTTCCTCGGTGTCGTGCTGTCACTCGCCCATCGAGCCGGAGGTCAACGTCTGCCGGCGGGACCAGGGCCGACCGCCGGGGTGCTCGTGACCGTGCACGTCGCACTCGTGACGATCTGGTTCGGACCCCTCGGGCTCGCGCTCGCGGTGATGGCGGGCCTGGGTGCCGGGGTCGTTGCCGGCCTCCGCATCCGGCACCGCCCGCTGTCCGACGAGGAACGTCGAGCCGCCGAGCGTGTGTTCGGGCCTGCCGAATGGTTCGATGACGTGATCCTCACCGACCTCTCCGGACTCGGGGGACGTGCCTTCACGCTGCCCGCGGTGGACGGCCTGGTCTTCTGTCACCTCGGCGCGATGTTCGACGCGCCGCTGGGGCCCGGGCCCGTGGCCTATCCGGTGCCCGGACAGCTGCTGATCCACGAGCTCGTGCACGTCCGGCAGATCGTCGGCGCCGGGTCGTCGGCGTCGTTCCTGGCCGACGCGCTCGCGGTTCAAGCGCGGCACGAGCTCGGCGAGAACGTCTACCGCCTCCGCGGGCCGGGTGACGCTCACCACGAGTGGGCAGAACACAACCTCGAACGCCAGGCGACGATCGTCGACCGCTGGTACGGCGGTCAGAGCTCACCGTCGCGCCGACCGATGGATCCCGACAGTCCTTTTGCACCCCTGATCGCGCAGGTCCGGGCACCGATTCCGGCCAGGGGAAACGGTCGGCCAGATCGGGCCGGACGAAGCCTCGACGCGCCGGGTCCGGGGGTGTAAGAGTGGAGAAGGTAATGCCGTGTCGCAGTGTGTTCGGGCCCCAGCGCACACGACCTGTTCACCTGCAGGTCGCGCGGAGGATCCGTTTTTTGACCTGTGCAAACCCGATCGGTAGAGTGGATCGTCGGTGCCCGGCCAATGCTGGGCCAGTCCGCATGCCCGGCCAATGGCTCTCGAGTCGGCCCCGAGATCGAGTGAACTCGGGGCAGGGCGGCACAGCGGCCTGACAGGCGAATCCGCTGTCGAGTGTATGACACGCCCGACCCCGGGGTAGCGAAAATGTACTGACCAGTGCGTATGCGCTGGTGGGGCGAGTTGTGGAAGCGCGCCGGAAGTCGGTCTGGAGATCGGTTTCCACGAGCTTGCCCGGAGCACCAACCACAACGGACAACAAAGAGGAATGAACACCTAGTGCCAACCATCAATCAGCTGGTCCGCAAGGGCCGTCATGACAAGGCTGCGAAGACCAAGACCGCGGCCCTCAAGGGAAGCCCGCAGCGTCGCGGCGTGTGCACCCGCGTGTACACCACCACCCCCAAGAAGCCGAACTCCGCGCTGCGCAAGGTCGCCCGTGTGCGTCTGACCAGCTCGGTGGAGGTCACCGCCTACATCCCCGGCGAAGGCCACAACCTGCAGGAGCACTCGATGGTGCTCGTCCGCGGCGGTCGTGTGAAGGACCTCCCGGGTGTGCGCTACAAGATCATCCGCGGCTCGCTCGACACCCAGGGTGTCAAGGACCGCAAGCAGGCCCGTAGCCGCTACGGCGCGAAGAAGGGGAACTGATAAGTCATGCCACGTAAAGGACCCGCACCCAAGCGCCCGCTGATCAACGACCCGGTCTACGGTTCGCCGCTGGTCACCCAGCTGGTCAACAAGATCCTGCTGGACGGCAAGAAGTCGACCGCCGAGCGCATCGTCTACGGCGCGCTCGAGCAGGCCCGCGAGAAGACCGGCACCGATCCGGTCGTCACCCTCAAGCGTGCGCTCGACAACGTCAAGCCCACCCTCGAGGTGAAGAGCCGCCGCGTCGGTGGCGCCACCTACCAGGTGCCGATCGAGGTCAAGCCGGGTCGCGCCAACACCCTGGCGCTCCGCTGGCTCGTGACCTTCAGCCGTCAGCGTCGCGAGAAGACGATGGTCGAGCGCCTGGCCAACGAGCTGCTCGACGCGTCCAACGGCCTCGGTGCTTCGGTGAAGCGCCGCGAGGACACTCACAAGATGGCCGAGGCCAACCGGGCGTTCGCGCACTACCGCTGGTGATCACTGTCGGCCGCGGTGGCCCTTTCCGGGTCGCCGCGGCCGGACCCACCTCAGACCCAACAGCTCTAGCGAAAATGCGAGGCGAATAAGTGGCACAGGAAGTGCTCAGCGACCTGAACAAGGTGCGCAACATCGGCATCATGGCCCACATCGATGCCGGCAAGACCACCACGACCGAGCGAATCCTCTTCTACACCGGTGTGAACTACAAGATCGGTGAAACCCACGACGGTGCCTCGACCACCGACTGGATGGAGCAGGAGAAGGAGCGTGGTATCACCATCACCTCCGCGGCCGTGACCTGTTTCTGGAACAAGAACCAGATCAACATCATCGACACCCCCGGCCACGTCGACTTCACCGTCGAGGTGGAGCGCAGCCTCCGCGTCCTCGACGGCGCGGTCGCCGTGTTCGACGGCAAGGAAGGCGTCGAGCCGCAGTCCGAGCAGGTGTGGCGTCAGGCCGAGAAGTACGAAGTCCCCCGTATCTGCTTCGTCAACAAGATGGACAAGCTGGGCGCGGACTTCTACTTCACCGTTCAGACCATCAAGGACCGCCTCGGCGCCAAGCCGCTGGTCCTGCAGCTCCCGATCGGTGCCGAGGACAACTTCGACGGCGTCGTCGACCTCATCGAGCAGAAGGCCATCACCTGGCGCGGCGTCGTGCCGACCGGTGCCGAGCCGACCATCGAGGAGATCCCGGCCGACCTGGTCGAGAAGGCTGCGGAGTACCGCGAGCAGCTGCTCGAGACGGTCGCCGAGTCCGACGAAGCCCTCATGGAGAAGTACTTCGGCGGCGAAGAGCTCACCGTCGAGGAGATCAAGGCTGCGATCCGCAAGCTGACCGTCTCCCGTGAGCTCTACCCGGTTCTCTGTGGCTCGGCCTTCAAGAACAAGGGTGTCCAGCCGATGCTGGACGCGGTCATCGACTACCTGCCGTCCCCGCTGGACGTGCCGTCGGTCGAGGGCCACGCCGTGGGCGACGAGGAAGAGATCCTCTCGCGCAAGCCGTCCGCCGACGAGCCGTTCTCGGCTCTCGCGTTCAAGATCGCGGCCCACCCCTTCTTCGGCAAGCTCACCTTCGTGCGCGTGTACTCCGGCAAGATCAACGCCGGCACCCAGGTGCTCAACGCCACCAAGGGCAAGAAGGAGCGCATCGGCAAGCTCTTCCAGATGCATGCCAACAAGGAGAACCCGGTCGAGGACGCCACCGCCGGTCACATCTACGCGATGATCGGCCTCAAGGACACCACCACCGGTGACACCCTGTGTGATGCGGCAGCGCCCATCGTGCTCGAGTCCATGAGCTTCCCGGACCCGGTCATCAACGTCTCGATCGAGCCGAAGACCAAGTCCGACCAGGAGAAGCTCGGCACCGCGATCCAGAAGCTCGCCGAAGAGGACCCGACCTTCTCGGTCCAGCTCGACGAGGAGACCGGCCAGACCGTCATCGGCGGTATGGGCGAGCTCCACCTCGACATCCTGGTCGACCGCATGAAGCGCGAGTTCAAGGTCGAGGCCAACGTCGGCAAGCCGCAGGTGGCGTACCGCGAGACCATCCGCAAGACGGTCGAGAAGCACGAGTACACCCACAAGAAGCAGACCGGTGGTTCGGGTCAGTTCGCGAAGGTCATCATCAAGCTCGAGCCCCTCGTGGATGCCGAGGACGGTGCGACCTACGAGTTCGCCAACGCCGTCACCGGTGGTCGAGTCCCGCGCGAGTACATCCCGTCGGTGGATGCCGGTGCCCAGGACGCCATGCAGTACGGTGTCCTCGCCGGTTACCCGCTGGTCAACCTGAAGGTCACCCTGCTCGACGGTCAGTACCACGACGTCGACTCGTCGGAAATGGCCTTCAAGATCGCCGGCTCGCAGGCCCTCAAGGAAGCTGCGAGGATGGCCGGCCCGGTCATCCTGGAGCCGATCATGGCCGTCGAGGTCACGACTCCTGAGGACTACATGGGCGACGTCATCGGCGACCTGAACTCCCGCCGTGGCCAGATCCAGGCCATGGAGGAGCGCAGTGGTGCACGTGTCGTGAAGGCACAGGTGCCGCTGTCGGAGATGTTCGGCTACATCGGAGACCTTCGGTCGAAGACCCAGGGCCGGGCAAACTACTCCATGGTGTTCGACTCGTACGCGGAAGTTCCCGCGAACGTGTCGAAGGAAATCATCGCGAAGGCCACCGGAGAGTAATTCCCCGGTCGCCCTGGCGACACGCGCTGGCCGACAAGCGGGCGCACCAACGTAAATGAAAACCCCTGCTGGGATCCGCCCAGTAGAGCAACAACAGTCCAGGAGGACAATCAAGTGGCGAAGGCGAAGTTCGAGCGGACCAAGCCGCACGTGAACATCGGCACCATCGGTCACGTCGACCACGGCAAGACCACCCTGACCGCGGCCATCACCAAGGTGCTGCACGACAAGTACCCGGAACTCAACAAGAGCTTCGCGTTCGACCAGATCGACAAGGCTCCTGAGGAGAAGGCTCGCGGTATCACGATCAACATCTCGCATGTTGAGTACGAGACCGAGAAGCGTCACTACGCTCACGTGGACGCTCCGGGTCACGCCGACTACATCAAGAACATGATCACCGGTGCGGCTCAGATGGACGGCGCGATCCTCGTGGTTGCCGCCACCGACGGTCCGATGCCGCAGACCCGCGAGCACGTGCTGCTGGCCCGCCAGGTCGGTGTGCCCTACATCCTCGTCGCCCTGAACAAGGCCGACATGGTCGACGACGAAGAGATCATCGAGCTCGTCGAGATGGAGGTCCGCGAACTGCTGGCCGCCCAGGACTTCGACGAGGAAGCACCGGTCGTCAAGGTCTCGGCGCTCAAGGCGCTCGAGGGTGACGCCGAGTGGGCCAAGTCGATCGAAGAGCTCATGGCTGCTGTCGACGAGTCGATCCCGGATCCGGTTCGCGAGACCGACAAGCCGTTCCTCATGCCCGTCGAGGACGTCTTCACCATCACCGGCCGCGGCACCGTGGTCACCGGTCGTGTGGAGCGCGGCGAGGTCAACGTGAACGAGGAAGTCGAGATCGTCGGCATCCGCGAGAAGAGCACCAAGACCACCGTCACCGGTATCGAGATGTTCCACAAGCTCCTCGATTCCGCACAGGCAGGCGACAACGCCGGTCTGCTGCTCCGCGGCCTCAAGCGTGAGGACGTCGAGCGCGGTCAGGTCATCGTGAAGCCGGGCACCACGACCCCGCACACCGAGTTCGAGGGCCAGGCGTACATCCTGTCCAAGGACGAGGGCGGCCGTCACACCCCGTTCTTCAACAACTACCGTCCGCAGTTCTACTTCCGTACCACGGACGTGACCGGCGTCGTGACCCTCCCCGAGGGCACCGAAATGGTCATGCCGGGCGACAACACCGAGATGAGCGTCAAGCTCATCCAGCCGGTCGCCATGGACGAGGGCCTGCGCTTCGCCATCCGCGAGGGTGGCCGCACCGTTGGTGCGGGTCGAGTCACCAAGATCACCAAGTGACGATTTCCCCCGGCCCTCGGTGGTGACGTGCGAGCGTCGTCCTCGGGGCGGGGGCCTGCGTCACGGATCACCAAGTGATCCTGTCTTGACGCACTGACTCTCTGAGTCGCAAAGGCGCCCCAGCCGCGAAAGCGGTTGGGGCGCCTTTGTCATCACGCGACCGTGAACGGATCGTCGACGAACTCTGACGAGACGAGAAAAGCCCGCCGGCGATCGCAGTCGATCGCCGGCGGGCTTTCCTAGAATGTCCTACTGCGTGTTCGTGTAGAGATCTCCGTACTCGCCGCGCATGTTCTTCTTGTCCAGTTTGCCGACGCTGGTGCGCGGCAACCGGTCGACCCGGATGATCGTGTCGGGGAGCTGCCATTTGGCGAAGCGGTCGACGAGTAGCGCGTGCACCTCGTCGATGTCGATGTCCTCGCCGTCGGTCGTGGCCACCAGCACGACCGGTCGTTCCTGCCACTTCGGGTGTTCGACGCCGATGACGGCTGCCTCGGCCACGCGCGGGTGAGCGACGATGGCGTTCTCCATGTCGATCGAGGAGATCCACTCACCTCCGCTCTTGACGACGTCCTTGAGACGGTCGGTGAGCTTCATGTACCCGTTCTCGTCGATCACGCCGACGTCGCCGCTGCGCCAGTAACCGTCGAGGAACTTGTCGGCGTCGTCGTCGAGGTTGTGGTAGCGCTCGGTGATCCAGGGACCGCGGAAGAGCAGTTCACCCTGGCTGACCCCGTCATGCGGCAGGTCGTTGCCGTCGGCGTCGACGACTCGTACATCGATGCCGTTGAGCGGAAGTCCCTGGGAGCGCTTCAGATCCCACTTCTCTTCGTCGGAAATCCTGCCCTGCAGGGTGTACTTGAGGCCGCGGTTGATGGTCACCATCGGGGTGGTCTCGGTGGCGCCGTAGGCGTGGATGATGTCGGCGCCCGTCAGGTCGGCGAAGCCGCGCATCAGAGACAGGGCGGGTTCGGTTGCGCCACAGAGGAGTCGGGCGCGACTGAAGTCGGGCTTCTCGTCGAGTGTGGTGATGTAGTCGAGCATCGGCTGGAAGATCGCCGGTGCTCCGTTGGCGATGGTCACACCTTCGTCGATCATCGTGTCGACGAGCATCGCGGTGTCGTCGGCCTGGTATCGCCCGGGCAGAACCACTTTGGCGGCACTGAAGATCGCCGACTGGGGAAGTCCCCAGCACGAGGAGTGGAACATCGGGGTGATCAGCATGACCGCGTCCGAGGCATCCATGCCGAGGTTGGCGGCCTCGGCCAGTGTGTGCAGGTAGATCCCGCGATGCGAGTAGTAGACGCCTTTGGGCCGACCGGTGGTGCCGGTGGTGTAACACGCACTGTAGGAGGACTTCTCCTCGATCACCGGCCAGTCGAAGGACGGTTCGGCGGCGGCCATCAGGTCCTCGAAGAACACGACGTCGGGCAGGCTGGTGGAGATCTCGGCCGACGGGCGATCCGTCATGACGACCCACTGACGCACACCGGGTGCGTGTGGGGCGATGGCCTCGGCGACCGGGAGCAGCGACTCGTCGACGAGCACCACCGATGCCTCGGAGTGCGAGGTCACGAAGCCGAGATCCTCCGGGGCGAGTCGCAGATTCATCTGCAGCATGACCGCACCGGTACCCGGGATGGCCCAGTACAGCTCGAAATGACGTCTGCTGTTCCAGTCGAGGACGCCGACGACGTCGGCCGGCTTCACACCGAGGCCGGTCAGCACGTTGGCGGCGCGCTGGGTGCGGGCATAGCAGTCGGCGTAGGTGTAGCGATCCCAGGAACCGTCGGCGGCGCGGGAGACGATCTCCTGCTCCGGGTAGGTGCGAGCGCTGTGGCGGATCAGCGTGGTGGTGTTGAGCTGGTAGGAGTCGCCGTGCGTCGAGGGCAGGCCCCGGACGATCTCGGTGGTCATGACGGTCCCTTCGGATTCGTTGGTCGATCGTGCTGTCCTGAGGATCACGACCAGACAGCCGATACAACTGTACAGTTGGCAATTCTGATGTATGGAAACCCATCTCTTTGTACAATCGACGTCGGCCTGCGGGAGGTACACAGTCATGTCAGATCCACGCGCGAGTCCTGGTGATCTCACCGCGAAGGCGAAGATTCGCAACGCGGCACTCGACCTGTACGCGGATCAGGGGGAGGGGCGTGTCTCGATGCGCGCTGTCGCCGCGGCGGCCGGGGTGACGGTGGGGCTGGTCCAGCATCATTTCAAGACCAAAGAGGGCCTGCGCAATGCGGTCGAGCAGCTCATCGTCGACTACCACGCCCAGGCCATCGCGTCGGCGCCCACCGACGGCACTCCCGGTGAGGTGATAGCCGAACGGGACCGGGCGGTTCAACGGATGCTTCTCGAACACCCGCCGGTGGTCGACTACCTCCGACGCGCCGTGCTCGATCCGGCGGGTGAGCACGGGGCGCTGATCGGGCGTCTCACGGAACTGACCAGGTCGGAGGTGACCAAATCGCGCGAGAGCGGTCTGGCATCCACCGACCGGTCCGAGGCCGTGCAGGTGGTCCGGGTGATGGTGCGCCAGCTCGGTGGCCTGTTCCTGCAGCCGATGGTCGACGCGATCTGGGCGGGCGCGGGTGGGCTCGACACCGCCGACTCGGAGAAACCTTCCCTGAGCGTGTCCATCGTCGAGCGGTAGTCCGGGTGGCCCACGATGGCTGCGGTACAGGTGGGAAGGACTGGGTGTGACGCGGCGCGCACCGCGGCCGGCCGTAGGCTGATTTTCATGCGCGTGCTGAAGCGGCGGGCCGAGCCGGCCCTCGCGGTCCGGGTGGCCGGCGAACCCAACAGGGGGTTGCCGGTGGTACTCGTCCACGGGATGGCGTCGGACCATTCGACATGGCGTCCCCTCGCATCGGCGTTGCGCCGGCAGGGTCGACCGGTCGTGAGCGTCGACCTCCGCGGACACGGCCGCAGCGGTCGCGCGCAGGGGGCCTATCGGCTCGACGACTTCCGGGACGACCTCGTCTACGTGCTCGACGTCCTCGGCATTCACAGTGCAGACGTGGTCGGGCACTCGCTCGGTGCGCACACCGCGCTCCGCCTGGCGATGCACGAGCCGTCGCGGGTGCGGCGTCTGGTCCTCGAGGAGGTACCGCCCATGCCCCGCGACGAGGCCGACCTCTCCGAGGGCATCACCATGAAGGCGACCCTGGGCGAACAGGTCCGCGGACTCCTCGCCCTGGTGGGAAACCCCTTCCCGGTCATCCGGTTCGACGGCCGGATGGGCGACGAGATCGTCGCCGAGTTCGATGTCTGTGCACCACAGTGGTGGTCGGAACTGCCGCGCGTGAGCGCCTCGACGATGGTCATCTCGGGCGGGGAACGCAGCTTCCTGCCGCCTCGTCACCTGCGGACGGTCAGCGAGGCCCTGCCGGATTCACGGTTCGTCACCATCGATGCCGGACACAGCGTGCACCGCGACCGACGTGCGGAGTTCATTCGGCACGTCGAGGAGTTCCTGGGACCCACCGTTCCCTGAGGTGCGAGCGGAGCGAGACCCACCGTTCCCTGAGGTGCGAGCGGAGCGAGCCTCGAAGGGCCTGGGTCGTTAGGCCGGCTTGTTGTGCAGCGGCCGCGGGTCGACGCCCACCTTCGTCCACGCCTCATGCGCCCACGGGACGTAGAGGTACTTCAGCGGCAGTCGGTTGACCAGCGGGTTGATGGCGCGCATGAAAGCCGCGAAGCGCTGGAAGTTCTTCTCCTTCTTGTCGTTCCACTCCAGGTCGCAGACATCACGCATCTGCTGGGGGAGCGTCCCCACGATGACCGTGCGGATGAACGCGTTGAGCGGAGCCGACAGAACCTTCCACACCGGGCCCGGGATCTTCTTGGGGCGAGGCAGCCCCTGACGGATGTAGCCGGTCGCGTAGACGATCGTCTTGTGGGGGACGAAGCGGTCGAGCATGTCCTCCCAGTACGCGAGGAACTCCTCGTAGGTCTGGGGCTGACCACGGTCGCTGACACCGTAGAGCTGGTACCAGACCTTGCTCTCCTCGAAGATCTGCACCTTCTCGGCGTAGCTGAGGCGACGGATGAACGTGTCGGTGATGTAGAGGACCTGGTCGACGAAGGTCGCGTGCGCCCAGTAGAACAGCTCCGGGTTGAGCGCGTGATAGCGCGAGCCGTCGCTGATGGTGCCCTTGATGTCGCGATGGAAGTCACGGACCGTCCGGCCCCACTTCTCGGGTTCGGTGCTGTAGACGGTCTTCATCACGGGCGGCCCGGTCCGCTTGGCGCGACCGAGGAAGTCGGAAAAGATCACCGAATGGTCGAGGACCGCCTGCCCGAGCTGCTCGATGCAGTTCTCGGTACCGGCCAGCCGCTGGAAGCCGAGGATGCCCCGGGAATCGCCGTAGAACTTCCACACGAGTGAATCGGCTCCGAGCCGAGGCCGCACGATCTCGCCGGCGGTGTCCGGGGTGTCGTCGACGATCATCGGCTCCGCCTCGCGGATACCGGCATCGAATCCCTGGTTGACTGACATGAGGGCGAGGGTAGCGCACTTGGAACAAAGTGGGAAGGTTGTTCCATCGAATTCACATAACCCTCGTTCAAAGTCGACGCGAGTGACCCAGGAGGATGTGATGCCCGGCGTGAACGGTGAGTGGGAGCTCCCGGATGTGGAGGACCTGCTCGCGACGGCCGTGGTGGTTCGCCTCCCCATGCGAACCCGGTTCCGTGGACTGACCGCCCGCGAGACGATGGTCTTCGCCGGGCCGGCGGGCTGGGGCGAGTTCGGTCCCTTCGTCGAGTACGACGACGACGAGGCGTCCGCATGGCTGCGGGCCGGCATCGAGGCCGCCTACCTCGGTCCGCCCCCCGCGGTGCGGGACACGGTGCCGGTCAACGCGACCGTGCCCGCGATCCCGGCCGAGGATGTTGCCGAACTGCTCAAGCGGTATCCGGGCGCGGGTACGGCCAAGGTGAAGGTCGCCGAACCGGGCCAGACCCTCGACGACGACGTCGCGCGGGTCGCCGCGACACGTGAGGTGATCGGTCGGGTGCGCGTCGACGCCAACGGCGGCTGGTCGGTGGACGAGGCGATCACCGCTCTCCGCGCGATCGGCGACGTCGAATACGCCGAACAACCGTGCCGCACGGTCGAAGAACTGGCGCAGGTGCGGCGTTCGGTGGACGTGCCGATCGCCGCCGACGAATCCATCCGCCGGGCCGACGATCCGCTGCGGGTGGTCGCCGCGGAGGCCGCCGACGTCGCCGTGGTGAAGGTGGCACCGCTCGGCGGGATGCGGGCGACGCTCGAACTCGCCGACACCCTCGGTCTCGACGTCGTCGTGTCGAGCGCCCTCGACAGCGCGATCGGCATGGCAGCCGGGGTCGCGGCCGCGGCCGCACTACCGCGTCTCGACCTCGCTTGCGGCCTCGGCACCGGTTCGCTCTTCACCGCCGACGTCGCACCGTCGTTCCTGATGCGGGACGGCGTCGTCGAACCACGCTGGTTCGGTGCCGGGTTCGACGTCGACGTCGTGAGTCATGCTGCGCCGGAGGACCGTCAACAGTGGTGGCGGCACCGGCTTCGACGCTGTCATCGACTGCTCGTCGAGGGCTGAGCGCTCGCCGGCCGATCGGAGGCGAGTTAGGAACGCTTTTCCCAGATTGTCTCAACATGGTCTAGTATGCGATGTGGATCACATTCTGCACGACTCGACTGGACGGGAGACGGTCATGGCGTCGGTACTCGCGACCCCTCCCACGGGGAGCGGCTTGCAGGCCGTGCCGTGTTCGGGTCGTAACAGCATCCTCGAGATCATGTCGATGCGGCGCGACCCGTTCGCCTTCGCCGACCGCCGCCGCGCCCGGTTCGGCAACGTGTCGGGACTCGATGCCTTCGGCGTGCAGATGGTGGTGACGGGAGACCCCCGCGCCGCGCAGGAGATCCTGATGAACAAGGACCGGGCGTTCGCCAACGGTCCGGCGTGGAGCTACTTCATCGGTCCCTTCTTCAACCGCGGCGTCATGCTCCTCGACTTCGACGAGCACCGTCACCATCGGCACATCCTGCAGCAGGCGTTCAGCACCTCTGCGCTCAAGGGCTACATGCAGGAGATGCAGCCCATGATCGCCGAGCGCGTCGGGGAGTTCCCGGTCGGCTCGGTGAAACTGTTCGAACAGTTCAAGGCGCTCACTCTCGACGTCGCGCTCGAGGTCTTCCTCGGCCTGAACCTTCCCAGGGACGAGGCCGACCGGATCAACAAGGCGTTCATCGACACCGTCCGTGCAGGTGTCGCCTACGTGCGCAAACCCGTTCCGGGCGGTCGCTGGTGGAAGGGGCTGCGCTCGCGCAAGGTCCTCGAGGAGTTCTTCTACGCCAACATCGCGGCGAAGCGGGCACGGGAGACCCCGGATCTCTTCTCGGTTCTCTGTCACGCGGAGAGCGATGAGGGAGATCGCTTCTCCGACGAGGACGTGGTCAACCACATGATCTTCGTGCTCATGGCCGCGCACGACACGTCGACGATCACGATGACCCAGATGGCCTACCACATGGCCAAGGCGCCCGAGTGGCAGGAACGTGCCCGGTCGGAGTCGCTCGAACTCGGACCCGAACTCGGATACGACAGCCTCGGGAGCATGACTGCGCTGGACCTGGTGATGAAGGAGTCGCTGCGGCTCTGTCCGCCGGTGCCGGCCCAGCCCCGCATGGCCATCAAGGACACCTCGGTCCAGGGTTTCCACATCCCCGAGGGCACCATCGTCACCACTTCCTCCTTGTCCGGCCAGCGGGACCCGGAGTTCTTCACCAATCCCGACATGTTCGACCCGGAGAGGTTCGGTCCGGAGCGCGCGGAGGACAAGTCCCACCGGTTCGCCTGGATGCCATTTGGTGGTGGCGTTCACAAATGTATCGGCCTGTATTTTGGCCAGATGGAGATCAAGACGATCATGCATCACCTGCTGCGTGGGTACGAATGGTCGGTGCCGGCCGACTACACGTTGCCGATGGACTACAGCGCGCTGCCCGTGCCCAAGGACAAGCTCCCTGTGACCCTTCGGCGCAGGTGATCGAGTGTCGGACAATCTCGTGAAGGAGACCGTGAAGAGCGTCGTGAAGGGGAAGGGCGCCCGCACGTCCACCCGGAAGGTGCGCAACACCGCGAGCCCGGCCGACCAGGAGGCGGCGATCCTCGCGGCCGCGGCGTCAGAGTTCGCCGAGGTCGGTGTGCGCCGCGCCAACATCGACGAGGTCGCAGCGCGTGCCGGCGTCAGCCGCAGCACCCTGTACCGCCGCTTCCCGAACAAGGAGGCGCTCCTCTATGCCGTGGCCAACGATGCCTACGAACGCGGCATGCAGAAACTCGAGGCCTCGGTCAAGGGGATGGGACCCAAGGAAGCGCTCGTCGAGGCGTTCGCGGTCGGTGCCGAGCTCGTCATGTCGGACCCGCTGTTGAGCCGGATCGTCCTCACCGACTCCGAGATCAAGAGCGTCACCGCGAAGATGACGTCGCTGTTCATCGACATGGTCACCGATCGGGTTGCCGCCACGCTGCGCGACGAGGGCGCCCAGATGCCGGTCGAGGATCTGCTCGAGGCGGTCGAGATCCATGTGCGCCTGGTGATCTCGCTCCTCGAGACGCCGCCGTCGGATCCGGCCCGCACCGAACCGCAGCGGGTTCGCGACTTCGCGGCGAAGTTCCTCGCCCCGATGATCTGGTGACCGGAGCCCGACGCACTACGGCGACGACCTCCTGTGCGGTGGCCGTGCGCGCCGCCCACTGTCGAGACCAATCAACAACAATCACCCGAGGGGGAACCAATGAGCCTGCGTGACAAACTGTCTCGGAAGCCCGACCACGATGCCGTCCGCGCGGCGCTGAAGGACAAGGTGGTGGTCATCACCGGCGGCGCGCGCGGTATCGGATTCGAGACCGCGACCCAGCTGTTCCGAGCGGGCGCGAAGGTGGCCATCGGCGACGTCGACGGCGAGGCGGTCGGCAAGGCCGCTGCCGATCTCGGCATCGAGGGCGTCGAGGTCGACGTCACCAGGCGGGAGTCCTTCGACGCGTTCCTCTCCGAGGTCGAGAGCCGGCTCGGACCGATCGACGTCCTGGTCAACAACGCCGGGATCATGCCGGTCGGTCCGTTCTTGTCCTACGACGACACGATCATCCGCCGGACCTTCGACATCGACGTCCTCGGCGTCATCATCGGCTGCCAGGAAGCAGCTCGCCGGATGGCCCCGCGACGGACCGGCCACATCGTCAACATCGCGTCGACGGCCGGCCGCATCCCGACCCCGGGTCTGACCATCTACAACGGCGCCAAGGCCGCGGTGATCGAGTTCTCCGAGGCGCTGGGCGCCGAGCTCGAGCCGGAGGGTGTCACCGTCAGCGCCGTCCTCCCGACCTTCACCCGGACCGCGCTGATCTCCGGACTCCAGACCAACAAGTTCATCCAGACCGTGTCGCCGGAAGAAGTGGCGGCCATCGTCGTGGAGACGATCGCCCGCCCGGTGACGCGCGTGTACGCCCCGCGGTCGATGCGCTGGGCGGACTCGAGTCCCCTGTTCCCACAGGCGATGAAGCGGTTCAGCCGGAAGCTCACCAAGTTGGACTCGATCTTCCTGAGCCCCGACCAGGAGGCGCGCGCCGCCTACTCGAGCCGAATCCGCGGTGAGAAGGTCGAGAACAAAGCGAACACCCGCCTGTCGTCGTAGAGGAGAGCCCGGCTTTGAGCGAGGGGTCGCGGTCCGGTGCGGCGGAAATCGCGTCCGCACGCAGCGCTCGGCGTGAACTGCGCGAGGCGCTCGACGAACTGCATGCCGTGGAGGTCGACGCGGGCCTGCGACGCCCGGTGCCGCGGTGGCGGTGGATTCTGACGATTCTGGTGACGGTCGTCGCGGTCGTCGGCGCCGGGATCGCGGTCGCGGCCTGGTCCGACGCGCGGAACGCCTACACCGACGACGATTTCGAACGTGCCGCCGCCGAACGCGTCGCCGTGCTGATCGCGCCGGACCATCGCGATCCGGGCCGGGCGCGCAAGATCCTCGCGGGCGCCACCGGCACCTTCTACGACGAGTTCGCCCAGTCCGCGGACAGCTACAGCGCTTTCGTGCAGGCCAATGGTTCGGTGTCCGAGTCCTCGGTCGACGGCACGGGTGTCTCTGCCCGGGAGGGCGGCAGCGCAACGGTTCTCGTCGCGGCGACCGTCCTGTTCGACGCCGATGACGGGACCGGTCCGGGGCAGGCACGCCGATTCCGGCTACGGGTACTGGTCACACCAGACGACGGCTCGCTGAAACTCGGGGCGGTGCAATACCTTCCATGACCTCATCGGGTTACATCTCGGCGCGGGCCGGCGCTCTCCGAATTCTGGTGGCGGCGCTGGTGCTCGCGGCTGCGCTGGTCGCCGCGGGGTCCGCGTGGCGTGCCCACGCCGCGGGAGACGAGTTGCAGGACAGCCGTGAGCAGCTCCGCAGCCGTGCGCGAACGATCGTGGCCGACGTCTTCTCGGTCGATTCGTCTCGGTGGCAACAGGATCGGGCGCGGGCCCGGGAGCTGGTCGCTCGCCAGTTTCTCGACAGCTACGGAGCACAGCTCACCCGGCCGCCGGAGCCGGGGACGATCTCGGTCGTGTGGCGGCCTGAGATCGTCAGCGTGGTCGACGCCGACGCCGTCGAAGGGCAGGCACTGATGCGGGTGGCGGTGACCGTACGGTCCGATGTTCGTGCCGGATCCGAACCTGATGCGGCGACGGTCCGGCGATCGGTGCTGGCTCGCTTCGTCCGTGCCGATGATTCGTGGCTGCTCGCCGCGGCCGATGTGATCGGGTGAGACGGTGACGCAGGCAGACGACTCGACCTCCGCCCGCGTGCGGCTTGCCCGCAGCCGGGTCGACGAGGCGACGCGGAGTGCGCGCACAGCCCGGATCGCCGCCGCACCCGCGCTCCGCGAGCGTGCCGTGCGACGGACGCGCCGCCTACGAGCGGGTCTTCTGGCCGTGGCGGCGATCGTCGCGATCCTCGTCGTCGCGGGCGTTGTCCTGGGATGGCAGATCCGCGGGCAGCGGGCCGAAGTCGATCTGCAGGGCGAAGTGCTGGATTCGGCGCGTGCTGCGGTCACGGCCATGCTCACCGCCGACCCGGCCGAGGCCGGTGCCTATGTGGACGGAGTGCTCGCGGTGAGCACCGGCTCGCAGCGGGATCGCATCGACAAGGCCCGTGACGCTCTCGTCACCGAAGTGCGCACGCAGACCGGACGCAGTGTCGGACAGGTGGTCTCGGCCGGCCTGGTCACCGACCCGGCGTCGGACGACACCGGCACCACCGTGGACGTGCTCGTCGTCGCCGACGCCACGAACCCGCTGTTGCTGGGGTCGGAGAGGGCGGCGGACCCGGCCGCCGTCGACGCGACCGCCGAACGCATCACGGCGCTGATCACCATGGAACGCACCGGTGACGGCTGGAAGATCGCCGAGGCGCGTCTGTCGTGACCGAACTCCTGGAACCGCGCCCGACACGCCGGCAACGCCATCGCATCGCTGCGCTGACCGTCGTCACCGTCGTGGCACTCGTTGTCGCGCTGATCGCCGGGATCGCGGTGTTGCGGTCCGACCCACAGCCCAGCGAGGATGAGCGTGCCGCGATCCTGTCCGCGGCGGGCGGCGCGGTCGGTGCACTGATGACATTCGGGCCGGATGACCCACCCGACCAGCGGCGGCGCACGGATGCGCTGCTTGCCGACCCGTTGCGTCTCGAATACCGCAACCGGGGCGCCGACGTCGTCCTTCCCGGGGCGCGGGCCGCGGCGATCTCGATGGTCGGACGGGTCGTGGGCGCCGGTCTGGACGACAGCGCCGACGAACGCGCGCGGGTCCTCGTGTTCGTCGACCAGACGGTGTCTGTCGCCGACGGACAAAAACCTATAGGCTTTAGGGTGCCTGCCGACGCGGACGGTGAGACAACCCCTACCGCGAGGTGGGCACTTATGCGTAAGGTCGACGGGAATTGGCTGCTGTCCGACCTGCAACCGGTCGGAGACGTAACCCGCTGAGGCACTGTCCTCGGAATGTCGTCGGGCATTCCGAGTTGAACGGTGTCCGCGGTGAGAGAGGACGAAGATGAGTGGATCAGGCGCGGGCGTCGTGGTCGTCGGGGCGGGCCTGGGTGGGATCAGGGTTGCGGAGAGCCTCCGCAACCACGGGTTCACCGATCCGATCACCCTGGTGGGGGCCGAGGATCATCCGCCCTACGACCGTCCACCGCTGTCGAAGTCTGTCCTGCTCGGCAAAGACGATCGGGTCGACCTCAAACCCGAGGAGTTCTACGGCGAATCCGGCATCACCCTTCGCCTGGGTTCCGCGGTGACCTCGGTGTCGCCGGCAGGAAAGACCATCACGCTGGCATCCGGCGACACTCTCGCCTACGACACGCTGGTCCTGGCCACGGGGCTGAACCCGCGACCGTTCCCGGGTCTTGCCGACGCCGTGGCCGGCGTGCACATGATCCGGACCTACGACGACGCGGTGGCGTTGCGCGGCGAGATCGATGCCGCCTCGACCGCTGTGGTGATCGGTGCCGGGTTCATCGGCTGCGAGGTGGCCGCGAGCCTCACCTCCCGAGGGTTGAGCGTGAGCCTCGTCGAGCCCGCCCCCACTCCGCTCGCGGTGGCTCTCGGTGAAGAGATCGGCACGCTGGTCTCACGCCTCCACACCGCCAACGGGGTCGACCTGCGCACCGGGGTCGGCGTTGCCGAGATCGTCGTCGTCGAGGACCCGACCGGACCGAAGGTCACCGCGGTCAAGCTCGACGACGGCACCGAACTGTCCGCGGACATCGTGGTCGTCGGTATCGGATCGACACCGGTGACCGGCTATCTCGACGGTTCCGGGATCGAACTCGCGCCGCGCGAAGCGGGTGGCGGGATCGCCTGCGATGCAACCGGACACACCAGTGCCGAGAACGTCTACGCAGTTGGCGACGTCGCCAACTGGCGAGACCAGGACGGCACCCCGCACCGTGTCGAGCACTGGAACCACACGGTCGAACAGGCCTCCGTCGTCGCCCACCAGATCGCCGGTGGCGACGCCGTCACCGCCGGGGTCTCGTACTTCTGGAGCGACCAGTTCGATCTGAAGATCCAGGTGCTCGGTTCCCCACGCGCCGACGACACCGTGCACGTCGTCGACGACGACGGCAAGAAGTTCGTGGCTTACTACAGCCGCGATGGCGTCCTCACCGGCGTCGTCGGTGCGGGCAAGGTCGGTGCCGTCATGAAGACCCGATCGAAACTCCAGACACCGACGCCCATCGCCGATCTGCTGTAGCGTCGGTGGGCGCCGAGTTGAACGCCGCTTCGGTACGCGCGGCGGCGGCCGAGATCGCCGATCCCCAGTGTGCGGTCGACCTGGCGCGGTTCTTCCAGGTCCGGCCCGGCGGCTACGGGGAGGGTGACGAATTCCTCGGCCTGCGCGTGCCCCAGCAACGGGCGATCGCCAAACGCTTCCGTGGCATCGGCGCTGATGAGGTTGTCGCGCTTCTGGACTCGCCGGTTCACGAGCATCGGCTCATCGCCTTGTTCCTGCTGCGCGGCGAGTTCGAACGGGCCCTGCGGCCGCGCTCGGGCCCGGATTGGGACGAGGCTGCGGGGTGGGTCGGTCTGTACCTCGACGCGGTCCGTCGGGGACGGGTGAACAACTGGGATCTCGTGGACTCGTCCGCCGATTCCGTCCTCGGCGAATACTGCCGCCGGCGGGGCGACATCGACGTCATCCTCGCCCACGCCGCCGACGGCGACCTCTGGCGGCGACGCGTGGGGATCATCGCGACCTTCGCCCACATCAAACACGCTGACGCATCAGTGCTTCTGTCGGTGGCGCCACTCGTCCGGGACGACCCGCGGGACCTCATCCAGAAGGCCTTCGGGTGGATGCTTCGCGAGATCGGTAAGCGCGTCGACGAGCAGACACTTCTGGCGTACCTCGAGGAGAATGCCGCCCGAATGGGCCGCACCGCACTGAGTTACGCGATCGAACACCGGACGCCCGAGGAGCGCGCGCACTTCCGTGCGCTGAGGTGAGGAGACGCCGAGGAGAGGATCAGCTCTCGCGCGCCACGCGTATCGCCGCCCAGATCATCGGGAACTGAAACGGCAGGCGCGCCAGTGCGGCGACCCGGTATGGCAGCGGTTTGTCCCACCAGATCCGCACCATGTTGAGGTTCGCGGGGTAGACGGCGAGGAACAGCAGCGCCGCCAGCGCACCGGAGAGGCGGCGGGTCCGTGGCACGAGAAGTCCGGCGCCCAAGCCGATCTCGGCAACCCCGGACAGATACGTCAGTGTTCGCGGGTCGCCGGGGATCTCCTCCGGGATGATCTCGTCGAACGGTTTGGGTGCCACGAAGTGGAGTGCCCCGATACCGAGGAGCATCACGGCCATACCGCGGGCGAGCTGCGCCGGACTGAATCGGGAGCGTTCACGCCGGGAACTGAGGATGGTCGTCACGTCGGTGCTCCCCTTCGATGGTCGGAACTGCCGGTCAGAATTCGATCTTGAGTGAATCCGAGGTCGGATGTGCCTGGCAGCCCAGGATGTAACCGTCCTCGATGTCCTCGGGGTCGAGCGCGCCGGCGTTGTCCATGTCGACGGTGCCCTCGGTGAGAGTGCATGCGCACGAACCGCACTCGCCCTCCTGGCAGGAGTACGGGGCGTCGAGCCCGGCTGCCAGCATGATTTCGATCAGGGTGCGCTTGCGCGGCCAGCTCAGAGTGTGGGTCTCGCCGTCGAGTTCGACCTCGACGGTGGCCGCGGAAGCCTGGTCCTCCTCGCTGACCTCCTCGAGTTCGACGTCGGCGAACGGGTCGCCGGACAGCGAGTTGTAGACCTCGGTGTGGACGTTGTGGTGCGGAAAGTTCGCCTGCGCCAAGGCTTTGTGGACGGCGTCCATGAACGGTCCGGGACCGCACATGTAGGCGGTGTGGGTGGTCGAGTACGGCGCGAACACCGATGTCAGGGCTGCCGCGGTGGGCAGCCCCTGCAGGGTCTCGAGCCAATGGACGACGGTGAGGCGGTCGGCGTGCGCGTGGAGCAGGTCGCGCAGCTCGGCGGCGAAGATCACGTCGTCCTCGCTGCGATTGGCGTAGAAGAAGACGATCGGCGCGTCGCTCTTCTTCAACGCCGCCTTGAGGATCGACATCACCGGCGTCACGCCGCTGCCGGCGGCGATGAGCAGCAGCGGGTCGTTGTAGGACTTCGGCGTGAAGACCCCGGACGGGGGCAGCACCTCGACCTGGGAACCGGGGGAGAGGTTGTCGCACACCCAGTTGGACCCGTAGCCGTCGACGGTGCGCTTCACGGTCACCTTGGGACGGGCGTCGGTGTACGGCGACGATGCCAGGGAGTAGCAGCGGGCCACCGACCCGGTCTGCTCACTGGGGATGCGGAGCGTGAGGAACTGCCCCGGCTTGTAGTCGGTGAAGGCGGCCGACGACGTCTCGGGGACCTCGAAGGCGATGGATTTGGCATCGGACGTCTCATCGATCACCTCGGCCACCGTGAGGATCACGCTTCGTGAGCCATGAGGGGTCAGGTCAGACATGTAGCAGCTCTCCGACGTCGAGGACCGGGTTGAACCGGACCGAATTAGAACACGTTCTACTTCAGGATAGCCCAATCTGTGGGCGTCCCACGAGGCCATGCCGTCGCCAGCGTAGTCGCCGCGGTGGTCATGCCGTCCGGGCGAGTGACGCGACCCCGTTCGCGACGGTCCGCGCACCGGCGGCGATGAGTGCCTCGAGGTCGGCATCGGGGTCGGCCAGCCACTGCTCGTAGGCGGCGAGGGCCGCGCCCAGGCACAGCCAGCCGATCGTCTGGGGGATGTGGTCGTTCTCGTCCAGGCCGAGTCGGGCTGCGCAGAACCCGGCGATGACATGGCGCCAATCGGCATACATGATCATCGAATGCGCTTGGAGCGCCGGAACTCCGAGCAGCAGGGACATGCGCCTGCGATGGTTCTCGAGTTCCTCCGGTGGCACCCGGTTGAAAGCGACCAGCGCATCGACGAGGGCGTCGGCCATGGGGATGTCGGTGGGTATCTGTGCGAGAAGTCCGCGCAATTCGCCGAGGTGGTCGTCGAACTCTCCCCAAGGGATCTCGTTCTTCGACGAGTAGTACCGGAACAGTGTGCGGCGCGCGATGCCCGCGGCCTCGGCGATGTCGTCGACGCTGGTCTCCTCGAAGCCCCGCGTGGTGAACAGGCTGATCGCGAGCGCGCTGATCCGCGCGCGCGAGGAGATCGGGCGTCGCCCGGGCGCGGTGCGCCCCGGGTTCGCGTCCTGCTGTGTTGTCGACGTCATCGAGACCTCACCATATGGGATGCACTTCCGCGCGGCCGACGGAACACGTGCGGATCACCTGCCCGAACGGGCAGCTTTGCTCTAGCAGTAGAAATCTGCACTGAGTGCCACTATAGTCCTTCGTGATCCGAGTCACTAAGAAGATCAGGAGGTATGGATCATGGCCGACCAGTCCGCCGCTACCGCTGGAAACTCGAACGAGACCGAACTCATCGCCGAGTCGCTCGTCGAAGAGGTGTCGATCGATGGGATGTGCGGGGTCTACTGATGTCTGCCCCGACATCGAATCCGACCTCCGGCGGCCGTTCTGCGGTCGCCGGGGTCCGGTTCGACACCCCCGGTCCCGATTCCCCCGATTCCCGAGCCGGCTTCGACACGTTCGTCGCGTGGGAGCTCAACCCGAAGGTGGCGCTGCGCCCCGAGCCCTTCGGCGCCCTGCTGTACCACTTCGGTACCCGTAAGCTGTCCTTCCTCAAGAACCTCACGGTGGTGGGAATCGTGCAGTCCCTCGCCGATCACGACTCCGCCGAGGCAGCCCTTCTCGCCGCGGGGATCACGCCCGCGCAGCGTCCGCTGTATGTGCAGGCGCTCAGGGCGCTGGCCGACAGCGCGATGATCACGCCCCGCGCGGCCTGATCCAGAATCCGTCCCGATCGCCAGCCCCGATCGACACCCCGCATTCAGCCCCGACCCTAGGACCGACACGATGACGACCATCGAGATGCCGCCCACCGCAGCCGAACTCGTGACCTCCGAGCGTCCGAGCGCGCCCGCCGACCAGGTGCCCAAGGTCGGACGCCTCGTCGACCAGTTCGAGCGCGGCCTCGACGCACCGATCTGCCTGACCTGGGAGCTCACCTACGCCTGCAACCTGGCGTGCGTGCACTGCCTGTCGTCGTCCGGCAAGCGCGACCCGCGCGAGCTGTCGACCGAACAGTGCAAGGCGATCATCGACGAACTGCAGCGCATGCAGGTCTTCTACGTGAACATCGGCGGCGGCGAGCCGACCGTCCGCCCGGATTTCTGGGAACTCGTCGACTACGCCACCAGCCATCAGGTGGGAGTCAAGTTCTCCACCAACGGTTTGCGCATCGACAAGAAGGTCGCGGCGCGGCTCGCGGCATCGGATTACGTCGACGTTCAGATCTCGCTCGACGGCGCGACCGCGGAGGTCAACGACGCCGTGCGCGGCCCGGGTTCTTTCGACATGGCGGTCCGGGCGCTCGAGAACCTGGCCGAGGCCGGGTTCGCCGACGCCAAGATCAGCGTCGTCATGACCCGGCAGAACGTCGCGCAGCTCGACGAGTTCAAGGCACTCGCCGACCGCTACAACGCCACCCTGCGCATCACCCGGCTGCGTCCGTCCGGCCGTGGCGCCGACGTCTGGGACGACCTGCACCCGCTGCCCGAGCAGCAGCGCGAACTCTATGACTGGCTTGTCGCCCACGGGGATCGTGTGCTGACCGGTGACTCGTTCTTCCACCTGTCGGCCTTCGGCGGGGATTCCGGCGGCGGCCTGCCCGGCCTCAATCTCTGCGGTGCCGGGCGCGTGGTGTGCCTGATCGACCCGGTGGGCGACGTGTACGCCTGCCCGTTCGCGATCCACGAGAACTTCCTCGCCGGCAACATCTTGTCCGACGGCGGATTCCAGGAGATCTGGCAGCGTTCGGATCTGTTCACCGAGTTGCGCGAGCCGCAGAACGCCGGTGCCTGCACCAAGTGTGCGCACTTCGACGCCTGCCGCGGTGGCTGCATGGCGGCCAAGTTCTTCACCGGCCTGCCGCTGGCCGGACCGGACCCCGAGTGCGTGCAGGGTTACGGCGAAGAACTGCTCGCCGGCGATCGCACCAAACCGACGGCCAACAAGGATCATTCGCGCGGCACCCCCCTGACGCTGATGACCCGTCGCCCCGACGGCGACCTGACCCCGGTGGGTGGACGACCCACCAAGTCCTGTGACGAGAACCCGCTGGCCGGGTTCACCCCCGCCGCGCGGTAATCCATGCGGCCCCACCGTGTGTCGAGTCATCGCGGGGCATCGAACATATCCCGCGGGCGACGGCCCGCATCCGAGAAGAGTGAGTGAGTAAGAGAATGGCTCTCAACCCCTGGGCGAGAAACCCCTGGTTCGAAACGGTCACCGAGGCTCAGCGTCGTGCGAAGAAACGGCTGCCGAAGTCGGTCTACGCATCGCTGGTCGCCGGCACCCAGGCCGGTGTGACCCTCGACGACAACGTGCAGGCCTTTTCCGAATTGGGTTGGGCACCACACGTTGTCGGTGCCCAGCCGGAGCGGGAGATGACCACGTCGGTGATGGGGCAGGAGCTCTCCTTCCCGGTCATGATCTCGCCGACCGGTGTCCAGGCCGTCGATCCGGACGGTGAGGTCGCCGTCGCACGTGCAGCGGCCGCCCGCGGTACCGCGATGGGCTTGTCGAGTTTCGCCTCCCACGCCGTCGAAGAGGTGACCGCGGTCAACGACAAGGTCTTCTTCCAGATCTACTGGCTCGGCAGCCGTGAGGACATCCTCCGGCGGGCCGAGCGGGCGAAGGCGGCCGGCGCCAAAGGGCTGATCGTCACCACCGACTGGGTCTTCAACGTCGGACGCGACTGGGGCAGTCCGGAGATCCCGGAGAAGGTGAACCTGAAGGCGCTCGTGCGTCTGGGTCCGGAGATCGCGGTCAAGCCGCGCTACGCGCTGGACTGGGTCAAGGGCGGCAAGGTCGTCATCCCTGATCTCACGGCGCCCAACCTCACCCCGCAGGGCGTCCCCGGCCCGACCTTCTTCGGTGCCTACGGCGAGTGGATGGGCACCCCGCCGCCCACGTGGGAAGACCTGCAGTGGCTACGTGAGCACTGGGGCGGTCCGTTCATGGTCAAGGGCATCACCCGGCTCGACGACGCCAAGCGCGCGGTCGACATCGGTGCGTCGGCCATCTCGGTCTCCAACCACGGCGGCAACAACCTCGACGGCACCCCCGCGACCATCCGCTTGCTGCCCGACATCGCCAGCGCGGTCGGCGACGACATCGAGGTGCTTCTCGACGGCGGCATCCGTCGCGGTAGTGACGTGGCCAAGGCGCTCGCGCTGGGTGCCCGGGCTGTGATGATCGGCCGGGCGTACCTCTGGGGTCTCGCTGCCAACGGCCAGGCCGGCGTCGAGAACGTCCTCGACCTCATGCGCATGGGGCTCGACGGCGTGCTGATGGGTCTGGGGCACAGGAGCGTGCATGAGCTCTCGGCCGACGACCTGATCATCCCCGACGACTTCACCAGGTCCTTCGGCGCCTGACGCGTCGCACCCGCCGATTCCCGCCCGCCGACCGGATCTCCGGTCGGCGGGCGAGTTCGTGAACGCCTCTCGGTGCCGGACCGGATGTGGGTAGAACTAGAACGTGGGCAGAACTAGAACGTGTTACAGTTCTGCCATGGGACAGTTCGACGGCAAGGTCGTCTACATCACCGGCATCGCCCGTGGTCAGGGCCGCAATCACGCGGTCCGGTTCGCCCGGGAGGGAGCCGCGATCGTCGGTCTCGACATCGCGGGTCCGATCATCGACCACGCGACCTATCCGCCCGCCACCGCCGAGGACCTCGCCGAGACCATCCGGCTCGTCGAGGGCGTCGGGGGTAAGATCCTTGCGCGGCAGGGAGATACGCGCGACCTGGGCTTCCAGCAGCAGCTCGTCGCGGATGCCGTCGAACAGTTCGGACGGCTGGACCACGTGATCGCCAATGCGGGCGTGCTCACCTGGGGCAAGGTGTGGGAGCTGTCCGAGGAACAGTTCACCGACGTCGTCGACATCAACCTCGTCGGCGCCTGGAAGACGCTGAAGGCCACGGTCCCGGCGATGCTCGAGGCCGGTAACGGCGGCTCGATCGCCATCATCAGCTCCGTCGCCGGGCTGAAGGCGATGCCCCTGCAGGCGTCGTACTCGGCGTCGAAGCACGGTCTGGTGGGTCTGGCGCAGACCGCCGCGAAGGAGCTCGGCCACCATCGCATCCGGGTCAACAGCGTGCACCCCTACGCGGTGGACACCCCGATGGGCGTGGCCGACACCGAGGCACATCGCATCTTCGGGATTCCTTGGGTCAACCCGCATTTCACGTCGATCCTGGACTACCACCCGGTCGCGTCGCTCGACGAGATCTCCGATGCCGTGCTGTATCTGGCCTCCGACAGCGCCAAGGGCATCACCGGTGCCGAGTTCCAGATCGACATGGGGCACTCGAAGGTCTGACCCTTCGAGGCTCGTCGCTACGCTCCTCGCACCTCAGGGAGCGGGGGAGGTCGCTACGCTCCTCGCACCTCAGGGAGCGAGGGATTGGTCGCATCGAACGGGCCGGCTGAATGACGTCGCACGCGACATCGCTCCGGCTGTACGACCTCGGCTGAAGTCGTTCCCCCTGATTGGGTGGTTTCTAGGGGTCGTCGCAACGCTGGTGGCTATTGGGTGGTGACTAGATTACGCAGACGCTCGGCTGGGGTATCCCAGCCGAGTGTTTTGCGTGGACGCCCGTTGAGTTCTTGGGCGACGTGTTCGAGGTCCTCCGGCCCGTAGATGCTCAGGTCGGTACCCTTCGGGAAGTACTGGCGCAGAAGGCCGTTGGTGTTTTCGTTGCTACCCCGCTGCCACGGGCTGGCCGGGTCGCAGAAGTACACGGTCATATCGGTGGCCATGCTGAACTGCTTGTGCCCGGCCATCTCCGCCCCTTGATCCCAGGTCAACGATCCCCGCAAATGCTCGGGCAGCGTGCCGATGGAGGCGATCAACGCATCACGTACCGTTTCAGCATCGTGGCCGTCAGGTAGGTGCAACAGCATCGTGTAACGGGTCTTGCGTTCGACCAGGGTGCCGATCGCGGACTTGTGCTGGGCCCCGACGATCAGATCGCCTTCCCAATGACCGGGCACCGCCCGATCCTCCACCTCAGCGGGACGCTCGCTGATCATGATCATCTCGTCGGTGAACCGTTGGTAGCGTTCCCCGGGCTTGCGCTGCGGTTTACGGCGGGTGCGTCCACTCCGAAGTGCTAGTTGCACTTCTTTTTTCAAACCCCCGCGAGCCTGAAAGTACAGCGCCTGATAGATCGTTTCGTGACTCACCCGCATGCTCTCGTCGTCAGGATGGTCCCGCCGTAACCGGTGCGAGATCTGCTCCGGTGACAACTTGCGCGCCAAGCCTTCCTCGACTGCCGCCCGCAGAACCGCGTTCACCACCAGTTTGGACTGCTTGGGCCGGGCGCGAGCCGCCACCGCAGCCCGATCAGCCTGATATGGCAGATACCGGCCATCCTCGCCACGATAAGCCCGCACCTCACGAGACACCGAGGAGACGTGCTTGCCAATCCGGGCAGCGATCACACGCAAGGAATCCTTCACGATCAGCCCGTCAGCGATCGCTACCCGGTCCTCGAGCGACAGATACCGGTCCCTGATCACTGCACTGGTCACCGACTGTTTGTCGACGGTCTTGTTGGTGTAGTCCACGACCGTGCCATCGGGATAAATTCGGCCGCCACGGATATGGCGTATCCCGCGCAGCCACCCCGATCCCGTGGCCGGATGAACCCCAACTTCGCGCGCAGCCGCAGTCGCCGTCCGCCCCTGCGGCACCAGGGCCAGGAAGCGGTCTTTGGTGCCATCGGCACTCTTTGGCAGGATGCCCTCGCGGCTGATCAGACCCTCTTCCACCAGAACCCGGCGAGCCGTTGTATGCGACACCCCCGAAGCTTTCGCTGCCGGCAGGATCTTGCCGGTCTCGATGAACCGGGCAACGATCACCTCCCGATCGACCACCCCTGGTGGCCGATGCCGACGATGAGGCTTGCCCGCAGGTCGGCCGATCGCTTTCAGAATCGTCGAACACCGCTCCGGTGACAGACCCACCTCGGCAGCCGCCTGCTTCACCGTCTTCCCGGCATCAACCAACAACACCAACCGGTCACCAAACCGGGCACAGCGCGACATCAATCAGGGCGCTGCGCACCGGACTTCACGGGGTGAATGGTGAACAGCGGGCCGCGCGGTCGGAAATCTCGTCCACCTCAGGTGCGTCCGAGGGCTATATGCCCTCGGACGGTGCTCACGCGGACGCAATCTCCGACAGTTCGCCGGGCATCGCACCTCAGGGAGCGAGATCGTCACGAAGCGAATCGTGAGAAACGAAAATCGCCACTTCCCATTCAGGAGCGCCGGCTGGAACCAGCGCATCCGTCCGGGGAGTGGCGATTCTCCGTGGTGCCGGATCAGGCCCAGAGGGTCTTCGGGTCGACGGCCTCGGTGGCGGGTCCGGCCGGGGTCTCCGGCTGGGTGCGCGAGAAGCGCGGGGCGACCTGTGCCTGGGTGACCCCGTCGATGTCGACGAGGTTGGCGCGGGCGGCCATGTGCGGGTCGCCGGGCGCCTCGGCGAAGGTCAGCACCGGCGAGGTGCAGGCGTCGGTGCCGTCGAAGACCTTGGCCCACTCGTCGCGGGTGCGGGACTTGAAGGTCTCGGTGAAGATCTCCTTCAGCTTGCCCCAGTTCGCGATGTCGTTCTGTGCCGGAAGGTCGGCGTCGGCCAGGCCGAGGCCCTTCAGCAGCTCGGCGTAGAACTGCGGCTCGATGGCGCCGACGGCCATGTACTTGCCGTCCGAGGTCTCGTAGACCTCGTAGTAGGGGGCGCCGGTGTCGAGCATGTTGGTGCCGCGTGTGTCACTCCACAGGCCGGTGCCGCGGAACGCCCACATCATCTGTCCCAGAACGGAAGCGCCGTCGACCATCGCTGCGTCGACGACCTGCCCCTTGCCGGAGATGCCGCGCTCGAGCAGTGCGGCCAGCACGCCCACGACGAGGAACATGGATCCGCCGCCGAAGTCGCCCGCGAGGTTGAGCGGCGGCACCGGACGATCATCCTTGCGGCCGATCGCGTGGAGCAGACCGGTGAGCGAGATGTAGTTGATGTCGTGGCCGGCGAGGTTCGCGCGGGGGCCGTCCTGGCCCCAGCCGGTCATCCGGCCGTAGACGAGGCCGGGATTGACCTCGGTGAGGTCGTCGGGCCCGAATCCGAGACGCTCCATGACGCCGGGGCGGAAACCCTCGAGGATGACGTCGGCCTTGGCCACCAGGTCGAGGATCGTCGCACGATCGGTCTCGTCCTTCAGGTTTGCCTCGACGACGCGACGCCCGCGCAACAGCGCATCGGCGTTCACGCCCGGCTTGGGGAGTGAACCGGGGCGCTGGACCCGGACCACGTCGGCACCCAGATCGGCGAGCAACATGGCCGCATGGGGTCCCGGACCGATGCCGGCGAACTCGATGACCCGGATCGAACTGAGTGGGCCGGGTTTTCCACTGTTATGGGGTGTCGTACTGCTCATGTGTCGTCCTCCGGTCGTTGTACTGCCACCTGTGTCAGGCGTCACGCGTAGGCATTAGCATTCCACAACCGATCGAACGCTCGTCAAGCCGGGCGGCACGACAATTTCGGCGCGTTTTTCTTCCTGTTTTTGGGCCGAGGGGCAGAAGCTTGAGGGCGCGATGGCTAGCATTGGTCAGATGACAGGACCGTCGACGCTGGGGCAGTGCAGCTGGCCGGACCTCGATGGGAAGGTGATCACTCTCGTGGTACCCCTCGGTTCTGTCGAGCAACACGGTCCGCACCTGCCTCTGGACACCGACACGCGTATCGCCGCGGCGGTGGCCGACGTCGTCTGCGAGCGCCTCGGGGATTCCGACATCCTCCGCGCGCCGGACCTCAACTACGGCGCGAGCGGCGAACACGAAGGCTTCGCCGGGACGATCTCCATCGGGCATGACGCTCTTCGCGGGATGCTCGTCGAATACGGGCGCAGCGCCTGCAGATGGGCCAGACGCATCGTGTTCGTCAACGGACACGGCGGTAACACTCGGACGTTGATCGACGCGGTGACCCGACTCCGGTACGAGGGGCGTGATGCCGCCTGGTTCCCTTGTGCCTTCCCAGGGGCGGATGCGCATGCCGGATTCACTGAAACCTCTGTGCTGCTGCATGTCTCGCCGTCGTTGGTCGACCCCGCACGGGCGGCCGCCGGCAATCGCGAGCCGGTCGGCGCACTTCTGCCGGTCATGCGTGAGGGAGGTGTCGCCGCGGTCAGCCCGAACGGCGTGCTGGGAGATCCCACCGAGGCCACCGCCGACGAGGGACGTCGACTGGTGGCCGAGGTGACCGATCGACTCGCTGCCGCGCTTGTCTCCTGGGAGGTCGACGAGCAGGGGCGGATCGGATGACCGCGCTCGACGATTCCGCACCCCGCGGCGGCGCCACGGCCCAGGGCATCAGTGGCGAAGAAGCCGTTGGTGCACAATCGGTTTCGGACGAAAACGTAGATGAGGGCGCCGGCACGTCGGAGGAAGCGGCGCCGGAGAACCGCACTGATCTGCCCGACGGTTTCCAGGTTCAGATCGATCTGCGCTCCGCGCGCGGCGGTGACTTCCGGTATCTCGTCGGCGGATCTCCGACGCGACTGCTGCGCATGTCGGACACCGCGCTCGGGATGACTTCCGATGACGGTCGAATCGAGGTGTGCGACAACGTGACCCGCCGTCTCGCGCGTGCACTTCTCGACGCCGGGATCGCCAACCCCCGTCCGATGTTCGGGCCGCAACCCGCCGATGTCACCGTGGTGGTGCCGGTCAAGGACAACCAGGCCGGTGTCGACCGGTTGCTCGATGCCCTCGACGGTCTGACGGTCGTGGTCGTCGACGACGGCTCGGACGTCCCGATCGTGGCCGAGCGGCCCGGCGTTCGTGTGATCCGCTTCGAGGACAATCGTGGTCCGGCCGCTGCCCGGAACGCCGGGGCGGCGGCCGCCACCACCGATTTCGTGGCCTTCCTCGACTCCGACGTCGTTCCCGACCCGGACTGGCTGACCGTGCTGCTGACCCACTTCTCCGACCCGACGGTGGGGGTCGTGGCCCCTCGCATCGTCGGCCTCCGATCGGCTGACGAGTCGTCCTCGCTGGCGGAGCGTTACGAGAACGGCTGGTCGTCCCTGGACATGGGGCCGGAGGAGTCGGCGGTCCTGCCCTCGACCCGGGTCCCATACGTCCCCAGCGCGGCAATCGTGGTGCGGCGCAGTGCATTCTGTGGATTCGACGAGTCGCTCCGGGTGGCCGAGGATGTCGACGCGTGCTGGCGCATGCATGCCGCGGGATGGCGGATCCGCTACGACCCGGTCGCGCGGGTGGCCCACGACCACCGCACCGACCTGCGTTCGGTGCTGTCTCGCCGATGCTTCTACGGAACCGGGGCCGCCCACCTCGCGGCACGTCACGGCGATCGAGCCGCCCCGCTGGTGTTGTCGGTGCCGATGGCCGCGGCCGTCGTCGCACTGCTGTCGCGAACCCGCTTCGGCACCGCGCTGGCGATGCTCATCCTGACCCACCTCGCGACCCGGCTCCGCAAGCGGTTGGGCGATCTGCCCTCGGCACCTCTCGTCTCGGCGCAACTGACCGGACGAGCGGCCGGGTTCGGGTTACTGCAGGCGGCCGATGCGATCTGCCGGCACTACTGGCCGGTGGCATTGCTGATGGCTCTGGTGTCGAGACGCTTCCGCATACTCGTGGTCCAGGTGGCGGTCGTCGAGGGGGTGGTGTCCTGGTTCCGGGACCTGCTCGCGGACCCGACGACCCCGCCGGCCCTGGGCCCGTTCCGTTATCTGGTGATGCGTCGCCTCGACGATCTGGCCTACGGTGCGGGTCTGTGGCAGGGCGTCATCACCCACCGAGACGCGGAGGCATTGCGCCCGGTCATCTCCCGATGACCCGTCGATCCCGCCATCCCGCGCTGAAGTCGGCCGACAATGGTCGTCTGACCGCGGATGTCGTCATCGTCGGTGCCGGGAGCGCGGGATGCGTCCTCGCGGAGAAGCTGTCGAGGGAATCCGGGCGCGACGTCGTGCTGCTCGAGCGGGGACCCGGGCGCTGGCCGGGACCGGAAGACCGGGACCTCCGGCGTCTCCCGATCGGCGACCGCGCGCCCTACGCGGTCCGGCACGCCACCGATCTCGACGGTCTGACCGCGGCGCGGGGATGTGCGGTCGGTGGTTCCTCGGTGGTCAACGGCGGCTACTTCCTCCGCTGGCACCAGGACGACTTCGCGGACTGGCCGGAAGGTTGGGGCCTCGAGGCGATCGACGCCGCCTACTCCGAGCTGGACGGAAGCGACGGTACGATGGGCGTCTCTCCGGTGTCCGACGACGAACTCGGCGATGCCGGAACGGCTTTCGAGCGGTATTGGTCGTCGCGGGAGGTGACTCGGCCGCTCGGTGTCCGGTGGCCGGTCATCGGCGTGAACCGGGTGCTCGGCAACCGGTCCGGGATGCTGCGCCGGACCGCGGCCGAGGCCTATCTCGAGCCGGCCCTCCGCCGGCCGAACCTCCGTGTCGTGGCCGACTGTGAGGTCCGACGGCTCGAGGTCTCCGACGGGCGGCGCGTCACCGGTGTCGCGACCGACCGGTTCGCCGTGAGCGCCGGTGAGGTGATACTCGCCGCCGGCACCCTGGGCACCGCGCGGCTCCTGCTCGGTTCGGATCTCGAGGTGCTCGGTGGGGCGGGGTTTCTGGAGGCCGGTGAGCATCGCGGGTTGGTCGTCTCTTATCGGCGGACGGATCCGGCCGAACCCGGTATGGTGCTGCCGACCGTGCTCCACACCGTCGATGGACTCGAGATCCGTTGTTATCGAGATGATTTCGCGGTCTACATCGAGGGCGTGCCGCCCATCGGGACGATGGTCGAGGTGACCGCGATGCGCCGGTCGCCGGTGAAGCTCGTCGCCGACCGGGGACGGGTCCGACTCGAGTTCGGCGAACCGTCGCCCGAGGCCACCGCATCGATGCGTGCGGGTGCCGACCGCGTCGTGGAGATGCTGCGTTCGCCCGACTTCGCCGGCATCGTCGTGCCGGGCAGCGTCTCGGTGGCCGCGGTGCCCGGGTTCTCCCAGCATGCGTGGGGCACCATGCCGATGGGTGTGTGGACCGACGCACTCGGCGCCGTGTACGGGACCGAGGGGTTGCGCATCGTCGACGGGTCGATCCTGCCCACCGGCGGCCACAGCGGTCCGCATGCCACGATCATGATGATGGCGGTGCACATAGCGTCACGGATCTAGGGTGGGTGCATGTCTGCCACCTCGCTGTCCGATCCGACCGTCCGTGAATTCCTCGCGTCCGGAACCAAGACCGGGCATCTGGGCTATCTCGCCGCCGACGGGCGGCCCCTCGTCATCCCGGTGTGGTTCGTCGTCGACGGTGACCGTCTCGCTTTCAACACCGGTGCCACCACCGCGAAAGGTCGTGCGCTTCTGCGTGATCCGCGGGCCGTGATGTCGGTGGACCTGCCGGAGCCCCCGTACGGGTTCGTCCAGGTGCAAGGGCGCGCGGTGGTGACCGAGGATCTCGACGAGGTGCGTCGGATCGCCACGATGTGCGGGGCGCGGTACATGGGTGCCGACCGGGCCGAGGAGTTCGGTACGCGCAACGGCGTCCCGGGCGAACTGGGCGTGTGGATCGAACCGAGCAAGGTCATCGCGGTCCTCGATGTCACCGCGTGATGCGTCGGTGGCGACCGCACGGCGTCGAGTCTGGCCCGCCGCGGCGTTCGCACCCACCCTGCCGAAGCAGTGCTGGGGCTTCATGGTTGGTTCCGCGCTGTTCGCCCTGGGGTCGGCACCCGGATTCGGGCAGCTCGCCGGTGCCGACGTCGTCAATCTGTGCTACTTCATCGGCGCGTGGTTCTTCACCGGGGCCGGCTTCATCCAGTTGGTGCGTAGCGGCCCGCCCGCTGAGCTGGAGGCGTCGCTGCCGGGATCGGCCACCCGGGCCGAATGGCTGAGTGCCGCAACCCAGTCCGTCGGCACCATCCTGTTCAACATCTCCACGACGAGTGCGCTGTTCGCCCAGACGGTCGCCGGTGAGCGTCACCTGGTGTGGTCGCCCGATGCCGGCGGCTCGATCGCCTTCCTCATCAGCGGCGCGGTCGCCTTCGTCGCGTACTCGCGATCGTCGGGCAGTGGCCTCGACATCCGGGACCGGGACTGGTGGTCGGTGCTGGTGAACTGGGTGGGATGCGTGGCGTTCGGGGTGTCCGCGGTCGGCGCTTTCGTCACCGAGGACGGTGTCACCGCCGACGCCGTCGCCGCCACCGCCGGGACCTTCGTCGGCGCGCTCTGCTTCTTCGTGGCGTCGGCGGTCGTGCTGCCCGGGGCCAGGCATCGCTGAGCCGGCCGGGAGAACCGGGACGACGCAGTAGTGTTCGAGGCGTGCGCCACGGTATCTGCATACTGCCCGACCTGACCTGGGAACAGTCCCGTCCGCGGTGGATTCTGGCCGAGGAGATGGGTTTCGATCACGCCTGGACCTACGATCACCTCGTCTGGGGTCGTCTGCCGGACTCGCGCTGGTCGGGCTGTATGCCACTGCTGTCGGCAGCCGCCGCGGTGACCAGCGTCATCCAACTCGGAGCGTTCGTGGTCTCGCCCAATTTCCGTCACCCGGTGTCGTTTTCGCGTGAGGTAGAGACCCTCGTCGACATCTCGGACGGTCGCTTTCTGCTGGGGTTGGGCGCCGGCGGCACACCGGACGATGTCGTGCTCGGGCAGCCCGAGCTGACCGCCCGGCAGCGCGTCGATCGATTCCAGGAGTTCGTCGGCCTCCTCGACCGGACCCTGCGCGAGGACCACGTCGACGCCGACGGCGAGTACTACCGGGCGCGAGACATGCGGCTGGGGCGTGGACCCGTACGCGACCGGGTCCCGTTTCTCCTCGCCGGCAACGGACCCCGCTCGGCGCGGTTCGCGGCCCGCCACGGTGAGGCCTGGGTGACCACCGGCCAAGCGGCGGAAACGCTGGGCGACTGGTTCGCGGCGGTCGGACGAACCGTCGACATCCTCGACGAGGAGCTGAGCCGGTACCCCGGCCGTCGGATCGACCGATACCTCAGTCTCGACGCGTCTCCGCGCAATGCGCTCGAGAGCGTCGGTCTGTTCGACGACATGGTCGGGCGAGCAACCGAACTGGGATTCACCGACGTCATCGTGCACTGGCCCCGCGAGGCCGAACCGTACGAGGCGCCGATGGGTGTCCTGGAGTCGATCGCGGAGCGCGGGCTCGGTCAGGCCTCGTGATCCCGAGACCGCGGCGCCCCACGGATCAGCTGGTGGTGGTCTCCTGGGCGACCGCCGGCTCCGGCGTCGGGTCGACGACGGGGTCACCCGCGGCGTCGACCGCGATGTCGGTGGTGATGTGTGCCGCGGGTACCGACCCGTGGATCAGATGCGCGGGAACGAATTTCATGCCCAGCGTGTAGACCGCCAGGCCGAGTCCGGCGCCGATGAACCAGGTGAAGCTGGCCTGGTAGGCGGTGCCGAAGACGACGACGCAGATCGGCAGGATGGAGGCGATGACGGTCGAGGCCACCGCCACCGGATTCCAGCCGTTGCGGTACCAGTAGGTGCCTTCGGGCTTCATGGTGAACAGGTCGTCGACGACGATCTTCTGCTTCTTGACCAGGTAGAAATCGGCGATCAGGATGCCGAACAGCGGACCGATCACCGCGCCGAGTGTGTCCATCGTGTAGTGGATCGCGGTCGGATTGTTGAAGAGGTTCCACGGGGTGATGAGCACCGAGCCGACCGCCGCGATCATGCCGCCGGTACGCCAGCTGATCTTGGTGGGGGCCACATTCGAGAAGTCGAAGGCGGGGGACACGAAGTTGGCGACGATGTTGATACCGATGGTGGCGATGGCGAAGGTCAGCACGCCGAGCACGGCGGCGGTGGTGTTGTCGATCTTGTCGACGATATGGACCGGGTCGGTGATGATGTTGCCGTCCTCGTCCGTGCCGATCACCGTCACCGCCGCCGAGACGGTGCACACGACGAGCAGCGAGAAGAACAGGAAGTTGACCGGCAGGCCCCAGAAGTTGCCCTTCTTGACCTCGCCGAAACTCCTTCCGTAGCGCGAGAAGTCGCCGAAGTTGAGCATCGGGCCGGAGAAGTAGGAGACCACCAGCGCGAACGCACTGAACATCATGGTGATCGACGACCAGCCGGACAGACCTTCACCCACCGAGAGATCGAGGCTCACGTTGTCCCAGCCGGCCTTCACGATCAGGTAGCCGGCGAGCACGATCATCACCACATAGACCGCCGGCCCGCAGAAGTCGATGAACTTGCGGATGGTGTCCATGCCGTTCCAGAACACGAACGCCTGCAGGACCCACATCAGGAGGAAACCGGCCCAGCCGAGGACCGACAGCCCCAGGAAACCGTGCTGGTCGACGTCACCCCACGGTTCGAGACCCGGCCAGAACTTCAATGCCAGCAGGCCGAACGCGACCGAGGCGAGGTAGGTCTGGATGCCGTACCAGACGACCGCTATCGCGCCGCGGATGATCGCCGGGATGTTGGCACCCTTGACGCCGAAGGACACTCGCGTCGTCACCGGATACGGAACGCCCGCGATCTGCGATGGCTTGGCGACGAGGTTGCACAGGAGATTGACGGCCACGATGCCCACCAGGAGGGCGACGAGGACCTGCCAGGCGGCGATACCCAGCGCGAACAGGCTGCCGGCGAAGACGTAGCCGCCGACGCTGTGCACGTCGGACATCCAGAACGCGAAGATGTTGTACCAGGTCCACTTCTGTTCCTTCAGTGGCGCGAGATCGGTGTTGGTGAGTCGCTCGTCGTAGCCGGCTTTGATGACGCTCTCGCCCGCGGCGCCGTGATGCGACTGTGCCGCCTCGGCAGGGGTCGGTGTGGACATGTGTTCTCCCGGTGTGTCTCTCAGCGCGGAAAACCGCCCTCAGGTGCGGAAATGCTGATGGGACAAAAATAGGAACGGTTTGTTACCTGCCGATGAACGCGTGGATATATTCCAACGGGTGAGCAGCGGGGCCGGGCGTGTCAGTCGTGGCGGACGTCGAGGAGGTCTGCGTTCTCGATGATCGCGCTCTCGAGTCGCCGATGATGCCGGTGCGCGACCTCGAGGACCGCTGAGGTGTCGCGGGCGGCGAAGGCGTCGAGCAGGTCTTCGTGATCGGCGTTGAGTGCCGCCTGCGTCTCCGACGGTACCGATCGCATCATCTGGAAGGGTTCGGTGAGGTTCCAGGTCGCCTCGAACATGTTGAGCAGTCGCGGCATCGCGCACGGCGTGGTGAGTGCGCGGTGGAACTCGCGGGACACATCGTGAAATGCCTTGCCGTCGTTGAACTTCACCGCGACGAGGAGTTCGGCGTGCCGGTCCCGGGCGATCTGGAGTGACGACTCGTCGATGAGTTCGACAGATCGGGCGAGGGCGGCCTGTTCGAGGGTTCCACGAACGAAGTAGATCTCGCGGAGCTCGTCGGTGGACGGTTGGCTCACGCGGTATCCGGCATGGGGCCGGTGCACCACGAGACCCTCGCCGACGAGCGTCTTCAGCGCCTCGCGTACCGGTATCGGGCTGACCTGGAAGACGTCGGCGATCTCGGCGGGTGGGATCTGGGTGCCGGGAGGCGCGCCACCGGACAGGATCAGCCGGCGGAGCTCCTCGAGGACATTGGCGCGCTCGTTGCCCGTGCGGGTCTCCGCGAGCTGTGCGAGCAACCGGTCGGTCATCCGCCGGGTCATCGCATCACTCCGGAGCGGCTCGGGTACTTCGCGATCCACTCGGCGACGGCCTCGGTCAATCGATGCTGGTTGCTGCGCTTGACGATCTCGTGGCCCTCGTCGTCGAACATCAACATCTCGGCGACCGCGCCGCGGGCCTGCAGTTCGGCGACGATCTGTTGTGACTCACTGACCGGGACGTTGGTGTCGTGTGCGCCGTGGACCACGAGTAGAGGGGCTCGCACATCGTCGATTCGGTGGATTGGGGAGAGGTCGGCGAGCAGCTCGCGGTCTGACTCGGGGTGGCCGTACTTGGTGTAGGCGGCGACGGCGATCCACGGTTCGGTGTTGCGGAAGAAGGATTCGAGGTCGCTCATGCCGCAGATGGCGATGCCGGCGGCGAACACGTCGGGGTGGAAGGTCAGGCAGGCGAGTGTCAGGTAGCCGCCATAGGAGCGGCCCGAACAATACACCGAGTCCGGATCGGCGATACCCAGCCGGCACAGCAGTTCCGCACAATCCGCGGCGTCGTCGATGCCCGCGTAGCGGCCGTACCGGTCGTCGGCATGGGAGAAGAGGCGTCCGTAGCCCGACGATCCGCGGACGTTGGGCGCGAAGACGGTTATCCCGGCGTCGACGAGGGGCCCGAAAAGGAACTGGTAGTCCGGCCGGGTCTGGCCCTCGGGGCCGCCGTGGAAGTAGAGCAGGGTCGGGCCGGGCCGCTCGTCGCGGCTCTTCCTCGCGGACCGATAGAGAAAACCCGAGAGCGGCATGCCGTCTCGCGCGAAGAACTCCACGAGTTCGGGGCGGAGGAGACTCGAGGGACCCTCGCCGGTGACGACGTCGTCGCGGACGGGTGTCACCGTCCGGTTCGCGACGTCGATCAGGTGGACGATCGGGGAATGCTGTGGGCTCGAGACGGTCACCGACACCACCGAACCCGCCGCGCTGATCGAGAGATCGGAGGCGACCTCGCCGGGCAGCTCGACCGGTGGATGCAGCGTCTGGTCGGGGAGTGTCAGAATCTGCAACTCGCTGCGGCCCTTCACATTCCACAGGAGGGCGACGGTGGACTGGTCGTGGCTGACCGCGAACTCGTCGAGCCCGATGTCGACGCGTTGCGCCATCACCCGGAACCGCACGCCGAACTTGCTCACCTCGACGCCGAGGAGCCGCGGGAATTTCGCGTCGAAGTCGCTGCGCACCAGCGCCTGGACGCTGTCGAGGTCGCGGATCGGTTCGTTGGGCGCGGGGACGAAGACCAGCGACGGATGGTCGAAACCCTGGTCGAGCACGTAACCCTGATCGGTGACCGCGCCGGGGTCCTGAGGGAGCAGCGGGGTCATCGTGACCTCGTCGTCCGGCGCATCGGGGTGGCGCCGGATCAGGAGCATGTCGTGATAGCCGCGCGGACCGACCCGGACGAGCGTCGCCCCCTTCCAGGAGTCGATCAGTTCGCTGCCGACCCGCAGGTCGAGAGTGCGGGTGGCCTGGGTGCCGGGATGGACGCGCAACGCATGCGTCGTGCCGTCGTGGTCGATCGCGGTGAGCAGAACCCAGTCGGTGTCCCAGCCGACGAGGCGGACGGTCCCGTAGGACCGGCCGTCCGGGCGGGTGGCCGCGATCCGGTGCGCGGTGTCGTCGTCGGGGTCGGTGGTGACGACCCAGACCTGGTGGTGCTCACCGCCACTCGGGGCGATCTCGACGGCCAGCCACCGGCTGTCGGTGGAATGCACGATCTTCCGGACCGGGCCGGTGGACCGCACCTTAACCCAGCGCAGGTCGCCGACACCGTCACGGGACAGGGATCGTTGCGCCGCACGGGGATAACCGTTGCCGTCGTCGACGATATAGGCGAACGCACTCCCGTCGGGGGAGAGTGAGGCGCCATATGTCTTCCAACCGCGGTCGTCGAAACGAAGGATGGTCACCGTCGGGAATTCGCTTCCATCGTCTGGAGCCACATCTCGAGGAGGGCGGCCTGCCACAGCTCGTTGCCGTCGAGTCGGGTCCGGATGCCGTTGGGGTCGCCGAAGAGCTTCTCGAGGGCCTCGGGTCGATAGAGGCCGCGGTCGACCGCGGCCTGCGAGCGGAGGGTGTCGGTGACGAGGTCGAGGACTCCGCCGGTCAGATGGCGGATGCCCGGCACGGGGAAATAGCCCTTGGTCCGGTCGATCACCGCCGAGGGGAGGAGCGCCCGGCTGGCCTCCTTGAGAACACCTTTGCCGCCGTGTGCGAGTTTGAGTTCCGCCGGACAGGTCGCGGCGAGTTCGACGAACTCGTGATCGAGGAAGGGCACCCGCGCCTCGAGCCCCCACGCCATCGTCATCGTGTCGACTCGTTTCACCGGATCGTCGACGAGCATGACGGTGGTGTCGAGGCGCAGCGCCGCGTCGACGGAGGTGTCGGCACCCGGTGCGGACTGATGTGCATGCGCGAAGGCGAAACTGGGATCGTAGCCGGCCTCGAGGAGGTACTCGTCGGCGAGGATGCTGCGGATGTCGGAGTCGTCACGGTCGAAGAAGACGTTCGCATAGGCGCGGGTCGTGTCCTTCCGCGGCACCCCGCGCAGCGGTGGATACCAGCTGTACCCGCCGAGGATCTCGTCAGCGCCCTGCCCGGACTGGACCACCTTGATGGACTTGCTGACCTCCTGCGACAACAGGTAGAAGGCCACGCAGTCGTGACTGACCATCGGCTCACCCATCGCCGCGACGGTGTCGGGGATCGCGGGCAGCAACCGGTCGGTACCGATGTGGATCTTGTGGTGGTCGGTCGCGAAGGTGTCCGCAATCAGGTCGGAATAGGCGTACTCGTCGCCGGATTCTCCTGCCGCCGAATCGAATCCGATGCTGAAGGTGGCCAGGTCGCTCTGGCCCTGCTCGGCGAGCAGGGCGACCACGAGTGACGAGTCGACACCGCCGGACAAGAGCACGCCGACCGGGACGTCGGCCACCATGCGGCGCTTGACCGAGGTGCGCAGCGAGTCCAGTAGTTCGGCATGCCAGCGTTCCTCGTCCCAGTCGGCACGGTCGGGGTGGGGCGCGAAGGTCGGCTCCCAGTACTTCCGCTCGGTGCGCCGCCCGTTGGGGTTGATCGTCATGACCGTGGCGGGCGGCAGTTTGCGGATGCCGTTGTAGATGGTGTGTGGCGCCGGGACCACTGCGTGGAAGCTGAAATAGTGGTGCAGCGCAACACGATCGATCGAGGTGTCGACGTCACCGGCGCGGAGCAGGGCCTGCACCGACGAGGCGAAGCGGAGTCGTCCGGGCGTGTCGGCGAGGTACAGCGGCTTGATGCCGAGGCGGTCGCGGCCGAGGGTCACGACGCCGGTGTCGGTGTTCACGATCGCAAACGCGAACATGCCGATGAAATGGTCCACGCAGTCAGGGCCCCAGGCGTGGAAGGCCTTCAGGATCACCTCGCTGTCGGCGTGGGAGAAGAAGGAGTACCCCTTCCCCTCGAGTTCGGCCCGCAGTTCGTGGTGGTTGTAGATGCAACCGTTGAACACGAGTGCCAGCCCCAGCGTCGGATCGATCATCGGCTGGCTGCCCTTCTCGGACAGATCGATGATCTTCAGCCGCCGATGCCCGAGAGCGACAGCCCCTTTCGCGAAGACGCCGCTCCCGTCGGGGCCGCGGCGCGCCATCTCGCAGGTCATCGCATCGACGGTCGAGACGTCGGGCACGCTGCCGTCGAAACGGATCTCGCCGCATATTCCGCACATGATGTCTGTCCTCCTGCTCGGTGGCGCCTGCCGGTCGGCTCTGCTGTGACAAACCGTCCCTCTTCGATACTGCCGCACTCCGGGCGCGGACCCCGAAGGTCTGCACCGCACCGGGGGCGGCATCGACGACGGGGCCATCCCTCACCCTATGAGCATCCCCGCCGGGTGGCAGGCCGAGACGGTGTCGTGCAATCGGCCCGACACACAGGTGACCTCTGGCTACTATCTCCACGGCGGAGGGAAAGACCAATGTCAGCACAGGTCCATGTTGTGATTCGAGCGCTCGCCGGTGCCGTCATCGGCACGGTGCTCACGGTGGTGGCCGGTATGGTGCCGGCTCCGGCATCGGCAGCCCCGCAGGGCTATGCACCCGGCCCGGGATGCGCGTGGCAGCTGATGTCCAACAGCACCGACCTCAACGTCGCCTTTCCCGACGCCAATGCGACCTACTGGGTGCTGCCCTACGCCCTCGGTCCGGGGGATTCGATCCGTTTGTCGGGGACCTTCCCGGCCGCCCGGTATTTCTCACTCAATACCTACGGGACGGATCTCGACACCGTCGACACCCTGCGTGACGACGCCATCCGACCTGACCCGGGCAGCATCAACCCCTATGTCGCTCCCGTGGCCATGCCTGCGCCGGCCGAGCGGCGCTGGCATGCGACGGTCGTCTCCGGTGCCGCCGACCACTCGCGGAACGAGATCCGGGGGTTGCCCGCCGGACAACAGGCCCCCGTCGGATTCCTGCTCGTCCGGATCTACGTGCCCGACGACGCCGCCTCGCCGAACGGTGGTGTCACCTTGCCGACGGTCACCTTCTCCGTCGGCGGGCAGTCGATTCCGCTGCAGCCGTGCGCGCAGCCGTTCAACCCCCGGCGGTACCAGGGACCGATCGCCGCGGCTCTCACGCGTGTCTTCGACGACTTCATCGAGCGGGCCGCAGCGGCGTCGTTCCCCGACAACGCGGCCGAGGTCACCTTCACCAACCCGGCGACGACCGCGGGACTCTTCCCCAACGGCGACAACAAGTACGTCGGATCCCCTCTGACCTACCGTCCCGGCCGCGTGGCCGTCATCCGCGGCAAGGCGCCGACGTTCCCCGACAGCCGTGCCGGCCAGTCGCCGGCCACCCCCGGTCTCCAGGTGCGGTACTGGTCGATGTGCCAGAACGACAAGGTCACCCCCTACCCGGTGGTGGCGTGCGCGGCCGACTTCCAGACCCGACTCGACGCGGACGGTTACTACACTTACGTGATCGCGGCGCCCGCGGACCTGACGCCCCAACAGGTCGCGTCGTCGGATCTGACGGTGATTCCGTGGGGGACCACCTCCGTCGAGCGCAAGATCGTGTTCCTGCGCCACATGCTGCCGTCGCCGCAGTTCTATCCGCGATCGGTACAGGCATCTCAGGACTCGGGCGCACCGCCGGCGTCGACGATGGGTCCTTACTATCCGCGCGCGACCTATTGTTCGGCGGAGACGGTGCGATCGGCAGGGTGGCCGGCCTGCTACCGGTAGCTACTTCGGGGTGACCGTCACCGGTGGAGCGGGGGGCTGTTCGTACGTTGCACCCGGAACGCTTGTGGATGGACACGTAGGCGTGGCGTCGGGCGCATATACAATGTCCGTTCTACGACCAGGAAGTTGGCAAGTGGGCTTCGAGCACGGTGGGGGCCAGCGTGCGAGGAACCCTGGTTGCAGAACCATACGACGGTGTGGAGCCAAGATTGGAAGGTCAGCTCACCAACTATCCAGCCTGGGAGGTCTACGCAGACTCCGACTCTGGAGTTCCGACACAGGTCTACGGTCATATGCCGGACCCGACCGACCCGTGGGGTCCCCTGATGCACCTGCCGGGGCACCACGACGTGAAGGTGGGCGGTAATTGATCCGACGATGGTTCCGCCCGTACTCACTCAGGCTCGCGGTCGTTTGCTTGCCGTTGAGCTACCTGGTTTTCGTAGCGTTCTGGGGATGGACCTATGTTGTCGCGGCCGACACCGCGACGACGAGCGCCGCCGAGGGCCTGGTCGTCGTCTCTGCTTGGTACGGAATGTCCTGCTATGCCTGGGCGCCGCTGCTGTGGGTCCTCGTCTCGGTGGTAGGGGTCCTGATCCGGCAGTTGCGAGTACAGAGACGTCGAGCAGAGACCGCTACTTCGGCGTCACCCAGGTGGTGATGTCGCAGTGGACGACCTCGACGCCCTTGGTGTCGACGATGCTCACCGACACCGTGACGTCGGTCCCAGTGGTGATGGCGCCGAAGTCGACGGGGTCGGCGAGACGCGCTTCGGCGGTCAGCCGCGTGGTCGCCTTGGTCAGGTAGCTCGTCTGCATCGCCTTCGGGATCCATCGGTGTGTGGTCGGGGTGGTGGCCTCCATCAGCATGCCCATCGCAGCTTCGGCGAGGTTGCAGGCAGCGATCGCGTGGAAGGTGCCGATGTGGTTGTGCACGCCGAACCAGTTGGGTGCGGTGACCTTGCAGTACCCGGGCTCCATCTCCTGGACCAGGGGGAGGACGGTGCCGAAGTAGGGGACCTTCGCGACCATGCCGAGCGAGAAGAGCACGTTGCCGAGCGGGTTGGCGGGGAGTTTCTTGCGCAGGGCGAAGGTGGGGTTGAGTGCAGCCATGCGCGTATCTTACTCACCGGTCAGTTAGGTGCGCCCGCGCGCGCTCACGATGTCCGTTCCCGCTCAGCCTGCAGGCAGGGGTGAGCGGGAACGGATTCGGTGAGCGATCGCCAGGAGCAGGGGTGTGACCAAGCCGGATTTGAATCGGCACCGGCTCTGTTGCATACTTGTCGGGTTGCCTTGACCGGCGGACGCAGGTCGCACTCTGTGCCGACACCGCGGAAGCCGTCAGGTGAATGACTCCCAGGCCCGGTTTACGGGGACTGGGCGTGTAACGCGTGCTCCGAATCAGGTTCACGGACTCGACACGCCCGACCGCGGGTGCCGGAGCAAACCGGCTCGTACCAGCGACGAGCCAACGTACAACGACAGATGAACAGCGTCGATTGCCGTATCTCACACGGTGGTCATGTGCTCAGCCGGCGAGAGCCTGCCCCTGGTCACGCGGTGTTTGTCTGTCGAGAACAACTGACGGAAGAGGACACAGCGTGGCGGGACAGAAGATCCGCATCAGGCTCAAGGCCTACGACCACGAGGCGATCGACGCTTCGGCGCGCAAGATCGTGGAGACCGTGACCCGTACGGGTGCACGTGTCGTTGGCCCGGTGCCGTTGCCCACCGAGAAGAACGTGTACTGCGTCATCCGTTCGCCGCACAAGTACAAGGACAGCCGCGAACATTTCGAGATGCGTACACACAAGCGACTCATCGACATCCTCGACCCGACCCCGAAGACGGTCGACGCGCTCATGCGCATCGACCTGCCGGCAAGTGTCGACGTCAACATCCAGTAGGACGGGGGCGAGATAAATCATGAGCAACCAGAGTTCATCCAAGGGCATCCTGGGCACCAAGCTCGGCATGACCCAGGTTTTCGACGAGAACAACCGCGTCGTTCCGGTCACGGTCATCCAGGCCGGCCCGAACGTGATCACCCAGCTCCGTACGCAGGACCGTGACGGCTACACCGCCGTCCAGCTCGCCTACGGTGCCATCGATCCCCGCAAGGTGACCAAGCCGGTCGCCGGCCAGTACGAGAAGGCCGGGGTCACCCCGCGCCGTCACCTGGCCGAGATCCGCGTCAACGACGTCAGCGAGTTCGAGATCGGTCAGGAACTGACCGCCGAGATCTTCGCCGACGGCGCGCTGGTCGACGTCACGGGCACCTCGAAGGGCAAGGGTTTCGCCGGCGTCATGAAGCGCCACGGCTTCGCCGGTCTGGGCGCCAGCCACGGCGCTCACCGCGTGCACCGCGCACCGGGCTCGATCGGTGGCTGCGCCACCCCGGGTCGCGTGTTCAAGGGCATGCGCATGGCCGGTCGTATGGGTAACGACAAGGTGACCACGCAGAACCTCACCGTCCACAAGGTGGACGCCGAGGCCGGTCTGCTGCTGATCAAGGGAGCGATCCCGGGTCGCAAGGGCGGCATCGTGGTGGTCCGCGACGCAGTGAAGGGTGGTGCGAAGTAGTGAGCACCGAGACCACGACCAAGTTGACGCTGGACGTCAAGACCGCCGACGGCAAGACCAACGGAACCGTTGACCTGCCGGCCGCGCTCTTCGACGCTCCCGCCAACATCGCGCTGATGCACCAGGTCGTCGTGGCCCAGCAGGCCGCGGCTCGCCAGGGCACGCACTCGACCAAGACCCGCGGCGAGGTCCGTGGCGGTGGCGCCAAGCCGTACCGCCAGAAGGGCACCGGCCGTGCGCGTCAGGGTTCGACCCGTGCACCGCAGTTCACCGGCGGCGGCACCGTCCACGGCCAGCAGCCGCGTGACTACAGCCAGCGCACCCCCAAGAAGATGAAGGCCGCCGCCCTGCGCGGTGCCCTGAGCGACCGCGCTCGCAACGAGCGCATTCACGTGATCACCGAACTGGTTGCGGGGCAGGCCCCCTCGACCAAGTCGGCTCGCGAGTTCCTGGAGAGCCTCTCCGATCGTCGCAAGTTCCTGGTCGTTCTCGGCCGCGAGGACCTGACGGCGTGGAAGAGCGTGGCGAACCTGGACAACGTGCTCCCGATCGCTCCCGATCAGCTCAACACCTACGACGTCCTGGATTCGGACGAAGTCGTGTTCAGCGTCGAGACGCTCAATGCCTTCATCGAGCAGAACACGGCGGATGCCAAGGCTGCCGTCGAGAAGACAGCAGAGGAGGCCTGACATGACGACCGTTGCCGATCCGCGCGACATCATCCTGGCGCCCGTGATCTCCGAGAAGTCCTACGGACTCATGGAGGACAACGTGTACACCTTCCTGGTGCACCCGGAGTCCAACAAGACCGAGATCAAGATCGCGATCGAGAAGATCTTCGGTGTGAAGGTTGCCAGCGTCAACACCGCGAACCGACAGGGCAAGCGCAAGCGGACCCGCTCCGGCTACGGCCAGCGCAAGTCCACCAAGCGCGCCATCGTGTCGCTGACCGCAGACAGCAAGCCCATCGAGATCTTCGGAGGCTCGGTCAGCTGACCGGGGCTTCAGAGAAGGACTGAGACTCATGGCTATTCGTAAGTACAAGCCGACGACCCCGGGTCGTCGCGGGGCCAGCGGCTCCGACTTCGCCGAGGTCACCCGTGACCATCCGGAGAAGTCGCTGGTGCGTCCGCTCCACGGGCGCGGTGGCCGAAACGCTCACGGCCGCATCACCACTCGTCACAAGGGTGGCGGCCACAAGCGTGCCTACCGTCTGATCGACTTCCGTCGTAACGACAAGGACGGCATCAACGCCAAGGTCGCTCACATCGAGTACGACCCCAACCGCACCGCGCGCATCGCGCTGCTGCACTACGTCGACGGCGAGAAGCGCTACATCATCGCGCCGAAGAACCTGAAGCAGGGCGACATCGTCGAGAGCGGTCCGGCCGCCGACATCAAGCCCGGCAACAACCTGCCGCTGCGCAACATCCCGACCGGTACCCAGGTCCACGCTGTGGAGCTGCGCCCGGGCGGTGGCGCCAAGATGGCACGTAGCGCCGGCGCGTCGATCCAGCTGCTCGGTAAGGAAGGCGCCTACGCCACGCTGCGTATGCCTTCCGGCGAGATCCGTCGTGTCGACGTGCGTTGCCGCGCAACCGTCGGCGAGGTGGGCAACGCCGAGCAGAGCAACATCAACTGGGGCAAGGCCGGCCGTATGCGCTGGAAGGGCAAGCGCCCGACCGTCCGCGGTGTCGTCATGAACCCGGTTGACCACCCGCATGGTGGTGGTGAGGGCAAGACCTCCGGTGGTCGCCACCCGGTCTCGCCGTGGGGTAAGCCCGAGGGCCGCACCCGCAAGAACAAGGCCAGCGACAAGCTGATCGTCCGTCGCCGTCGCACCGGCAAGAACAAGCGATAACAGGAGGAGGTAAGAGAATGCCACGCAGCCTCAAGAAGGGCCCGTTCGTCGACGACCACCTCCTGAAGAAGGTGGACGTTCAGAACGAAAAGGGAACCAAGCAGGTCATCAAGACCTGGTCCCGCCGTTCGACCATCATTCCCGACTTCATCGGTCACACCTTTGCCGTCCACGACGGACGCAAGCATGTGCCGGTGTTCATCTCGGACTCGATGGTCGGTCACAAGCTGGGCGAGTTCGCCCCCACCCGCACCTTCAAGGGTCACATCAAGGATGACCGGAAAGCGAAGCGCCGCTGATGACTACGCAGACCGATAATCCGACCGCCAAGGCCACCGCGAAGTTCGTTCGCGTCACGCCGATGAAGGCCCGCCGCGTGCTGGACCTCATCCGCGGGAAGAACGTGGACGAGGCCCTGGACATCCTGCGGTTCGCCCCGCAGTCGGCGTCCGAGCCCGTGTACAAGGTGCTGGCCAGCGCTGTCGCCAACGCAGAGAACAACCTGGATCTGGATCGCCGGACCCTGGTCGTCGCCACCGCGTTCGCCGACGAGGGCCCGACCCTCAAGCGCTTCCAGCCGCGTGCCCAGGGCCGCGCATTCCGTATCCGCAAGCGCACCAGCCACATCACCGTGGTCGTGGAGAGCCTGCCGGAGAAGGCAGCCGGCGGCCGTGGCCGTTCGCGTCAGCCGAAGAAGAAGGGAGCCTAGTAGTGGGCCAGAAAATCAACCCGCACGGCTTCCGTCTGGGCATCACCACCGACTGGAAGTCGCGGTGGTACGCCGACAAGCAGTACGCGGACTACGTCAAGGAAGATGTCGCGATCCGCAAGCTCCTCTCGACGGGGCTCGAGCGCGCCGGCATCGCGAAGGTGGAGATCGAGCGCACCCGGGACCGGGTTCGCGTCGACATCCACACCGCGCGACCGGGCATCGTCATCGGTCGCCGTGGCGCCGAGGCCGATCGCATCCGCGGCGACCTGGAGAAGCTGACCGGTAAGCAGGTCCAGCTGAACATCCTCGAGGTCAAGAACGCAGAGTCCGAGGCCCAGCTGGTGGCCCAGGGCGTCGCCGAGCAGCTGAGCAACCGTGTGGCGTTCCGCCGCGCGATGCGCAAGGCGATCCAGTCGGCGATGCGTCAGCCGAACGTGAAGGGTATCCGGGTCCAGTGCTCGGGTCGTCTGGGCGGCGCTGAGATGAGCCGCAGTGAGTTCTACCGCGAGGGACGCGTGCCGCTGCACACGCTGCGCGCCGACATCGACTACGGACTCTACGAAGCCAAGACCACCTTCGGCCGTATCGGCGTGAAGGTGTGGATCTACAAGGGCGACATCGTCGGTGGACGTCGCGAGCTGGCTGCGGCCGCTCCGGCAGCCGAGGATCGCCGTCCGCGCCGGCCCAGCCGGCCCCGGCGTAGCGGTGCCTCGGGCACCACTGCGACGAGCACCGACGCCGCTCGCGCGGCCGAGGCCGCTCCTGCCGAGGCCACTGCTGGTGCGGCTGAGAAGCAGGAGGGCTAGGCCATGTTGATCCCACGTCGGGTCAAGCACCGCAAGCAGCATCACCCCAGCCTCAAGGGGCAGGCCAAGGGCGGCACCAAGGTGACGTTCGGCGATTACGGCATCCAGGCTCTGGAAGGCGCGTACATCACCAACCGTCAGATCGAGTCCGCTCGTATCGCGATCAACCGGCACATCAAGCGTGGCGGCAAGGTCTGGATCAACATCTTCCCGGACCGCCCGCTCACCAAGAAGCCGGCCGAAACCCGCATGGGTTCGGGTAAGGGTTCGCCCGAGTGGTGGGTCGCCCCGGTCAAGCCGGGTCGCGTGCTGTTCGAGATGACCTACCCGAATGAGGAGATCGCTCGCGAGGCCCTGCGCCGCGCACAGCACAAGCTCCCCATCAAGACCCGGATCGTGACACGAGAGGAGCAGTTCTGATGTCTCTCGGAGTTGCTGCGAACGAGCTGCGCGAGCTCAACGACGCCGATCTGGTCGACCGCCTGAAGGAGTCGAAGGAAGAGCTCTTCAACCTTCGTTTCCAGATGGCCACCGGCCAGCTCGACAACAACCGCCGTCTGCGCACCGTGCGTCGCGAGATCGCACGTATCTACACCGTCATGCGTGAGCGTGAGCTGGGCCTGGCGTCGGGACCGGAAGGTGAAGACGCATGAGTGAGGACCAGAAAGTGACCGAAACCCAGGCTGCCGAGCGTAACCGCCGCAAGGAGCGGATCGGCTACGTGGTCAGCGACAAGATGCAGAAGACCATCGTGGTCGAGCTGGAAGATCGTAAGAGCCACCCGCTCTACAAGAAGATCATCCGGACCACGAGCAAGGTCAAGGCACACGACGAGAACGGCGATGCCGGCGTCGGTGACCGCGTGCGGATCATGGAGACCCGCCCGCTGTCGGCGACCAAGCACTGGCGTCTGGTCGAGGTGCTGGAGAAGGCCAAGTAAGCCGACTCCCAGCGAGCTCTACACCCGAACGGCCCGTTCCCCTTTCGAGGGGGACGGGCCGTTCGGCGTGCCGGGTGAGTCCGCCGTTCCCGTTGGTTCCCCCGATGGATTGACCGCGTCACCGGTGGGTGTGAGGGTTGACCTGATGGCCGCGACCGATGCATCTCTGACCGACACCCCGATGGACCATCCGGCGTGGATGCGTCGGGTGTTCGAATCCGACTCGGCCGAGCAGGATCTCGATCGTGTCCGACGCGTCGGTGCCCGCTTCCTCGGACTCGGTTTCATCGGCTACCCACTCGTCTCGATCACCCAGATCGTCGCGGCCGCTCCGCTGACGGCCCCGTGGTGGCCGCCGGTGAGCATCCTCCTGTCTGTCGGACCGGGAATCCTGCTGATCCTGGCCAGTTTCCGACCGGGTACGGCGTGGCTGGGACCGCTGGCGCTGACCACGTGGGGCGGTTATCTCCTCGGCGTCGCCCTCTGGTTCGTGGCCTGGAACGGCACGTCGCTGGCGGATCCGGGAGATTCCGCGCAGTGGATGATCGCGTTCTGCGGGATGCCGAGCATGGTGCTGATGCTCATCCACACCCGACTGGGGCTGATCAGTCTGGCGGTGTCTTCACTCGTCGCCAACATCTCCCAGCAACTCGGACGCTTCGGTGCCGTCAACGCCGATCTGGCCTTGGAGATCGTCTGGTCGTTCGTGTTCACCGGCGTGTTCCTCTCTGTCGTGCTGGTGGCGATCCGCACCGGACGCATGTTGGACGAGACGCGAGAGGCCACGTATCGCGCGGCCGCAAACGCTGCGGCGACGTCGGCGCGCGACGTCGAACAGGCTCGTATCGACGCCATCGTCCACGACCGGGTGATCGCATCGCTGCTCGCGGTCGAACCGGGCCGGCCCGACGCCCGGCTCGCCGCGCAGGCGCGCTCTGCGCTCGAAGAGCTGGCCCGGGTGCCCACGCCGACGGAGCCGGTCGCCGGGTCGGCGCGGGACGCGATCCGGCGCATGCGCTCCGCGGCCGCCGACATCTCGGAGCGGTTCGACGTCGAAGTCGTGATGGACGAGACCGACGACGGACTGATCGTGTACCCGGCCGAGGTCGTCGACGCGGTCGTCGAAGCGATGTCGGAGGCTCTGCGAAACGTGCTTCGTCACGCGGGTCCGGACGCCGACTGCGCCGCAATCGTGCACATCGCGCCCGACTCGTTGAGCATGGCGGTCGTCGACAACGGCACCGGTTTCGACCCCGGCTCCGTGGCGCCCGGCCGGCTGGGGATCGTGGTCAGTATCCGCGGGCGCCTGGCACGTATTCCGGGCGGTCGGGCGCATGTGAGCAGCCGGCCCGGCAGGGGCACCACCGTGTCGATCACCTGGGAGCGGCCGTGACGTGCGACCGCGACTCGGTCGCGCGCGTGGACGACCGAGGAGCGGTCGTCAACGCTTTCGGGATCGGTTCTCGGCCATTGCGGGTGATGATGGCGGTATTCGCGGCCAGTTACGTGATGTTGACGGTCTGCGCCAATTTCTCCGAATCCCTCGCGACGTGGCAGTGGGCTGGGCTTACTGCGGGATTCGTCCTGTTCCTCGTCGCCGGTGTCGCCCTGCTCGATGCCCCGGGCGACCCGTTGCCGACTCCGATCACCGTCGTCGTTGCGGCACTCGCGGTCGCCGCGGTCGCTGCGACGTTGTTCGCGTTGCCGTTCCCGGTGACCGAGGCGATTCAGTCCGGGCCGCCGATGGGCGCATCGGTGATCGTCCTAGCCCTCCTCGCGGTTCGCGGCCGACCGCTCGCGGCGTGGCTCGCGAGCGCGGCGATCACAGTCGTCGCCGCGGTGTGGGGACAGGTCAGCGGGGTCGGATCCGAGTACGGCGTGTCGATCACACTTCCCGGCTACGCCATCATGATCATGGGTTCGCTGTTCTCACTGATGCTGCGCCCGATGGCGCGGCAGATCTACGCCCTGCGCGCGGCGAATGAACGGCAGGTCGCAGCAGACGCCGCAGCAGCCGCGGCGGCCGAGGTACGGGACCGGCGACTGGCGGCACTCGATGAACGAGCCCGCCCGATCCTCACCTGGATCGCCGAGGGGCGTCGATTCAGTGTCGAGGAGGTGGCCGTCGCCCGACTCATCGAGGCACAGCTCAGAGACGGCATCCGCGCGTCCGGCCTGGACGTGCCAGAGGTGCGGGACGCGGCCTGGCGTGCGCGGCAGCGCGGCGTCAGGGTGGTACTCCTCGACGACGGCGGCCTGTCCGTCCTCGCCGAGGAGGAAGCCGCCCTCGCGCGAGAGCGTCTCGGTGCGGCGATCGCCGAGTTGCTCGCGGACGCCGAGAGCGGCCGCGTGACCGTGCGCATTCACCCCCCGGGACGGGAAACCCTGGCGTCGGTGGGGGTCGACACCGATGATCGGGTGGCGTTGGTCGGGTTCACGATCGTTGACATTCGCGATCCTTCCCCACTGCGGGACAAACGGTTCGCGCGATGACGGGGGTCGACGCGCGGCGTGGGTCAGGCGGGACGGACCTTATGGCGGAGTTGATCGATCGCCTCCGCCGAGACCTCGGTCGCGGTATCCGAGAGGACGCATCGGATCTCGACCGGCAGAAGAGGATCGGCTGCCGGTTCGTCGGTTCCGGGTTGCTCGCGTTCTGTGCCGTGATGTTCCCGGTGGCGATCGCCCGGGCAGATCTCGCGGCCGCGTGGTGGACGCCGGTGAGTCTGGTGCTGGTCGTCCTGCCGGCGACCTTGTTGGTGGCTTCCACCTTCCTGACCGTCCCGCGGGCTTTGTTGACACTCGTGTGTGCCTGCGCCCTGGGCTATCTCGTCGCGACGCTGCTGTGGTTCCCGGCCTGGCTCGGTGAACCGGACGAGGAGGCCCGCTGGGCGGTGTGGTTGTTCCAGTTCCCCTCGGTGTCGAGCTTCGGGCTGGTCGTCATGCTCCGCACCGGCATGGCGGTGACGAATCTCGTCGTTGCGACCTTCGCCGTTCACGTGGCGAATCAGATCGCCCGCTACGGTGAGCTCCGGCCGGCTGAACTGTTGAGTGTGCCGCTGTCGGCGGCGCTCGCCGGGGTGTTCCTGGCGGTGGCCGTGTCCGCGGTACGAAACGTCCGTGCCCTCGATGAGCGGCATCCCGCCGTCCTGGCGATGACCGCCCGCGCCGCGGCGAACGCGGCGCAGGAGGCGGAGCGCTCCCGGTTCGACGCGCTAATCCACGATCACGTGATCGCCACCCTCCTGGCGGTGCGCCGGGGGCCGCCGGATCCGCGCCTCGCGGCGCAGGCGGTGTCGGCGCTCGCGGAACTGGACCGCAGCACCGTGCCGCCGTCGGAGTTCACCGCCGCGACGTTCTCCTCCCGTACTGAGGACGCTGTCGTCGCGATGAGCGACCGCGCGTCGTGTACACACGTGATCGCCTCACCCGCGGCGAGCTATCCGGCGCAGGTGGTAGCGGACATGGTCGACTGCGTGGCCGAGGCGACCCGGAACTGGATGCGCCACGGGGGCGCCGGTTCGCGCTGCGAGGTCGCCGCCGAATTCAGGGACGGCTTCGCCCGAGTGTCCGTGGCCGACAACGGGGTGGGCTTCGACCCGGCTCTCGTCGATCCGCGGCGATTCGGCATCGCAGTCGGCATCCGGGCACGGATGGCCGGTCTGCCGGGCGGCAGTGCGGAGATCGACAGCGCGCCTGGAGAGGGCACGGTCGTGACGGTCGAGTGGAGGCGCCCATGACCTCGCAACCGCCGCCGGAGGACCCGATGGACCTCGATACGACGACCCTGAACCTGTTCGGACTCGGTTCGCCGCTGTTAATCAGGGCACTCGTCATCTTCGCGAGCATCTACGTGGTCGCGGTCATCGGCGCGGGTCGGGAGATCCGATCGGCCGCGACGTGGGTCGCGCTGGCGGCGGGTTTCGTCATGTTCGTGTCAGCCGCATCGATGCTCATGCGATACGGCAGGTCGACTCTGCCCAGGCGCACCGCCTTGGCGGTGACGACGCTCACGGTGGCCGGACTCACGACGTCGTTTTGGAGCCTGCCGCTCGACACGTACCTCACGGTGCAGACATCACCCATGACCTCGGCGATGACCATCATCCTGGCGATGGTGGTGCTGTACCGTCGGCCGCTGTTCGCCTGGGTGGGGGCGCTCAGCGCGACCGGACTGGCAGCGGTCGGCGGGCATCTGACCGGCATCGGCTACGCGGTCGGGGCCGGCAACACCATGTTCTGCTATCCGGTCCTGGTGCTGGCGACGCTGTTCGGGCTGATGGCCATCCCGATGCCCGACCGCCTCCGCAGCCTCCGGGAACAGGCGTTCGCGCAGGCTGCGGAGGAGGCCGCGACGACGGCGTCGGCCTCTGAACGTCGACAACAGCTCAAACGACTCGACGCCGGCGCCCGTCCGATCCTGGAGCGGATCGCCGCCGGACACGAGTTCGGCTCAGAGGAGGCGCTCGAGGTGCGGCTGACGGAGGCTCACCTCCGCGACACCATCCGTGCACCCGGGTGGGATGCGCCGGAGGTGGGGGAGTCGGTGCGGGCGGTACGCCGACGCGGCGTCTCCGTGCGGTTGCTCGACGACGGTGGCCTCGACGACCACACATCGGACGACCTCGACGACGAACATTCGCCGGGAAGCCTGGCCCGTCGGATGCTCGTCAACGAGTTGACCGCCGTCGAGGCGACGATGGCGGTTCAGGGCAGCGTGACCGCCCGTATCCTGCCGTCGGGCCGCGAGGTGGTCGCCTCGATCGTCGTCGATGTGGGCTCGCACATGCGCAGGTCGGAAATACTTCGGAACGGCGGTGTCGCCGTCGATGCCACCCCGGTCGGTGACGTGGACACGACGGGGCCCGTCACTCCGGCGTGAGCGTGATCCCTCAGGGTTGCTGACGTCGGAGCCAACCGAGAACATCGGGTGTCACCGGCCGCGTGGCGTCGGTGTACTCCGGATGCTTCCCGAGGAACGCCGCCACCAGCGGGCACACCCCGACGATGGTCAACCCGCGTGACCGGGTGTCGTCGAGCGCCTGGCGGACCAGGATCGTCGCCAGCCCGCGGCCGCCGAACTCCTCGGCGACCTCGGTGTGGAAGAAGACCCGCTCGGTGCCTGTCTCGGGATCGGTGCGGTCGCGGTACTCGGCGAAACCGGCGACGACGCCGTCCGGCGTCCCGTCGATGGTGATCTCATAGCGCCGGCCCGGTGCGTTGTCGCGAACCGTGGTCTGCGCGCCCGTCTTGTCGGCGGTCTGCTCGTGTTGTGTCACGGACTCACCCTCCCACGATCGGGCCCTGGACGGACCACGGGAAGTTGATCCACTTGTCGGTCGTCCGCCACGTGTAGTCGGGGGCCGTGATGGTGTGCGGCTTCTTGTAGAGCACCGCGTCGCGAACTTCGGCGACCCGCCCATACCCTACCGCGGAATGGAAGTGAGGCTTGTCACACAATATCGACCGCTTCGGGTTCGTATGGTTCGGGCGGGGGCGTTCGCGGATCGGCCGAAACCCGCGGTAACTCGTACCGAGCATGATTCGCGTTGTGTACCACGTAATGAAAAGAGACTGGAACGATATCACATAGACGGATGCAGGTCTCCAGTGCATTTCGGCGCGCTATTTTCCTCCGTTAACGTTAGGTCATGATCCCTTACGCTCGGCGCCTGCTGGCGGATAAATTGAACGATCGGCGAGAAGGTGTCAAGACATTTTGGTGGCGCCGAGTCGGATTCGCTCACGACCGCCCGAACTTCGGTGATGAGCTGACCGCGCGACTCGTTCCAGAGATATCGGAGATTTCCTGCACGTGGGCCCATCCTAAACGGAGCGAGTTCATCGGGGCTGGTTCGATCCTCGAGATGGTGCAGGCGGCTGGGGCCCCCCGTGGATTGAAAGTGTGGGGTAGTGGGTTCATACAGGAGCCCAAACGTAAGCGTAAGTACGACTTCCCGGACTTCGACTTCTATGCCGTACGAGGGAAGCTGACTCTGGACCGGGTCCGCGCCGACCGGCGAGTGGCCCTCGGCGACCCGGGCTTGCTCGTCAGCAGGGTCTACCAGCCGGCGCCGGTCGTTCCGGGGCGGGTCGGCTTCGTCTACAACCATGAACACAGAAACGACCGGATTCTTCGCGCGCTGGCCCAAGCTGGACGAGTGGCGACTATCGACCCTTTGAGAGATCCGCGAGATGTGATCGTAGATATCACAAAGTGTGAATTCGTTTTCGCAACCAGTCTTCACGGCCTCGTCGTCGCCGACGCGTTCGGCGTGCCGAATGCGTGGGTTGCTTTGAAAAAACCACTCGGCGGCGGACGTTACAAATTCGAAGATTACTATTCTGCATTTGATGGCAATGCCGTGCAGCACAATGCTGCGATTGTGGAAGACGCTGACGCGATACAACAGCTGAAGGACGAATACACAGGGGTTCCCAACCTGCGGGTGCTGCAGGACGAGCTCTTGGCGGCATTTCCGTACTCGCCTGGACAGCAGGACGCGATCGAGTCGGCTCCCGGTCGTGCGGGCCGCGTCGATGGGTCGGCTCCCACTGGGATCTGATTTCCCGGGAAGGTACTCGAGCCAGGCGACCCCTCGAAGAGGACTCCGGTGCCCGGGCGCCGTCACCAGCAGACCGGACGGATGTCTTAGCGCGACGAGGCCGCACCAGCGTGAGGCCGTACTATCGTGAGGTCGCCGCCTGTCGGTAACCGCGTAGAGCAGGAACCGCGCACACCACCGTGATAGTCAGCGCCCACGCGATCACCTTGAGCATGTTCTCCGTGATCGGTCCCCCGGATGCGAGAGCACGCATGACCTCGATCGCAGGCGTCATCGGCTGATTCTCGACAATCGGCTGGAGCCAGGTCGGATAGGCCTCCACCGGACTGAACCCCGAGTTGAAGAACATCAGCACGCTCGACAGAAGGGACAGCATGGGTACAAGTGTCACGCTGGGCCGAACGTTGACCGCGACCGACAGGACGAATGTCGAGTAGGCGATCCCGAACATCAACGCGACACCGATTATCCCGATCGCCGCAAACGGGCCTTGCGTGAACCGGAACCCGATCAGCATTCCCGCCAACAGCAGGAGGACGGTTGTCACCACGATGCGGACCACCTCGCAGAGCACCCTGGACGTGAGGTCGGCGGCCCGATGGATCGGAAGGACGTAGAGCCTGCCGAGAAGTCCTGTCCCTCGCTCCTTGTTCAACCTGACGGCGCTCGCCAAGGACCCGAACATCGCGCTCACCAGGATGACGAGGGGAACCGTGCCGTAAACGCTGTCCTGGCCCGTCGCCTTTCCGACGGCATCGCCGAGGACCACCTTGAACATGAGCATGGTCAGCGCCGGCATGAGCAAAATCTGAAGGACCGTGGCGCGGTCCCGGACGAGGACGGCCAACTGGCGTCCGGTGAGGACCAGAGCCTGGTCGAGCAATGCGCGCGGTGACCGTTCGCCGGCCATCTCCGACGGCTCGGCGCCGCCGGCGGGAATCGGTGGATTCATCGTGTGAGTCGTCATCGAGCGATCTTCCGAACTCCGAGAGACATGAGCACGACCGCCAGAACCGCCAGTCCGACGCACCACCACAGCGAAGGCATCAGGATCTCACGCGTTGCGGTTCCTTCGTTCAATGCCCGCATGGCTGTCGCGAATTGCGATATCGGTTGATTGCGGACGAAGGGCCCGATCCAGTCCGGGAACTGGTTCTCGGGAACGAAACCTGTCGACAGCATCCCGAGTATCAAGATCGGTAGGGACAGCGCCTGACTCGTGGCTTCCGGACTTCCCGCGAGAAGGCCGATGGCGTCGGCGAGAACCGCGACGAGGAGGCCGACGGCCGCCGCGATGGCGAAGAGTCCGAGAGTCCCGGACACTCCGCCTTCCGCGCGCCACCCGATGACCAGGCTCGCCAATGTTGCGCAGACCAGTGAAATTGCGAGCAACACAGCGTTGACGCTCAAGCGTGCTAATACCGGAACAATCAGGGGCATCGGCATCGTCCGGAAGCGGGTGCTGATCCCCTTGGCCCCATCGAAAGCAGACCGCATCGCCGCAGACGACGCCATAAACCCCACTGCCTGCAATGTGATGATCGGCATGAGGAACTGCGCGTAATCCATTCCCGGGGTTGCGTTCATGATCGAGCGGAGCGGTAGGTAAAAACACACCGCCAAGAAAACAGGTGATATGAGCGCAAACAATACTTCGCCGGTACGGGTCATTCCGGCCAGGCCGCGAACCGTCAAAGCCCACCACTGGCCAAATGCGCTGATTCGCTCAGGAATCGCGTCGATCTGAATCGTCACGTCGCCGTGCTGTCTCGTGCGGGGTCGGTTAGCGACAGGAACACCTCGTCAAGGGACGGGCGTCGCAGCGCGATGTCGGAGAGCTCGATTCCCTCTGCGGTCGTCCGTCGGACAATCTCGACGAGCGTTTCCGCGCCGTGGGGTGCCGGCACCGCCACCGACAACTCGCCTCCCGAGTCGTCGTGGAGCGCGGAGAAGCCGCCGGTGTCGTCGCTGTCGATGATCGGCAAGCGTGCGGCCGGCGTGCGTGTCGGACCGATGAGATCGGCGAGTATTTCGTGGAGTCGGGGCAGGTCGTGAACGTGCTGGGGCGTGACCTGGCAGTACGAAGCGCCGGTCTGCTCCTTGAGCTCGTCCGATGTACCCTCAGCGATCACCCGGCCGCGATCGATGACCACGATCCGGTCGCTCAGGGCATCTGCCTCCTCGAGGTACTGCGTGGTCAACAGAGTGGTGACCCCACGGTCTCGAAGCCCGTTGACGAGACTCCACACTTCCTGCCGGCTTCGGGGATCGAGCCCCGTCGTCGGTTCGTCCAGGAACACGACCTGCGGCATTGTCACGAGGCCGCATGCGATGTCGATGCGGCGACGCATTCCGCCGGAGTATTCGCGGACGCGTCGCCCGGCCGCAGCAGAGAGGCCGAACTGGTCGAGTAGTTCATCGGCGCGAGCCCGTGCCTGGCTTTTCTTCAATCCCAGTAGCCTGCCGAACAGGACCAGGTTCTCCTGGCCGGTCAGCGATTCGTCCAGGGCGGCGAACTGTCCCGTCAGCATGATCGACCGGCGCACGGCTGGTGCGTCCTTGACCACGTCGTGACCCGCAACTGTGGCGGATCCGCCGTCCGGCGCCAGAAGAGTGCACAGCATGTTCACCGTCGTCGTCTTCCCCGCTCCGTTGGGTCCGAGTAGCGCGACGATGGAACCTCTGGGGACCGAGAAACTCACGCTCTCGACCGCGACCATGTCCTTGAACTTCTTGTGGAGGCCGTCGACACCGATCGCGATCACGGAATCTGCCGGCGGTTTCGCGTGCCGGTCCTGCGTCTCCCGGTTCTCGGGTGAAGGGTCGTCAACGGCGACCGTACGGGCCTCTGGCCGCGACGACGCAGGGGCTGGTGGGGCCTGCTGGGGCGCGGTGGACAGGTTGTGGTCCGGCGGATCGCCGGACCACACCGACGCCGGTGCCGGGGTGACGACAGGATCCCCGGACCAGCCCTGGCCGGAAACCGCGCTGTCGGTGTGGAGGGTCCCGGGTACGACAGATGAATGACCTGCGGTCGGGAGAGATGATTCGGGGGCGAGGGAGGGCTGCTGCCCGTCGTTCGCCTCTACCCGGACGCCGAACCCGCCGCGAGGCGCCCGTTCGCTCGTCGGTCGAGCGTCGAACCATGGAGACGGCTCGTGGTCTTGGCGTGCGTGACGCCCTGCCCGCGGACGCGATGGAGACGTAGCGCCGGGTTCGCGTGAGTCGGCACCGTTCCCTGGAGCGGTATCGGCCGGCTGGGGCCGGGGATCACCACGCCACGAGTCAACCGGGCGGGTGCGGTTGGATGACTCGTGTCGCCCCTGTGACACGTCGGACATGTATCTCCTTTTTCCGGCTCCCCGCGGAATCCGCCGGGTCGCCTCTCAACATACGCAGTCGTCAGGCAGCACGCGATCACCTGCGTGTCGTGGCGGGAGTAGTGCCAGAGGTCGAGAGGGGCACGGGCACCGGAACGTTGAGGTGGTCGGCTACGGGATAACGTGGAGGTTCGTAGTTGATTGTTTCAACGGTTGCCGCCAGGGCATTCGTCACATGCCGGATGACGTCGGCTCCAACCGGCGCGTCCATCGGTCGAATGTCACCCGGTGATGTAACGCAGGGAAGCAGGAATCCGAACAAACCACGTGGCGTTCGAGTGCATGGGAGTGTTGACCGCGGAAAATCGGATGATCACGGTTGATAGTTGCGAATCGACGGCGAGGCCGTGGTTGAGTTACGAACTGGACTATACGAAGGGGCGACTGAGTGACATCGCGTGTTACCAATTTGGTTCCGTATGGCTCATAATCAGGAGTTCGTGTGTCCGAATTGGTCACAAGTGACCATGAAATGTCGAGAGATGAGGCGCACCACGTGCACGATATGAACCCGGCGGGAGGTCCGACACAGCCGTCGAAGGTGCCGCTGACCGCGGCGCAGCGCGGAATGTGGTTCGCCGAGCGGCTCTCCTCCGGCTATTCGGTCAACATCGCGCAGTACCTCGACGTCAGGCACGCACCCGGAGGCTTCGACCAGAAGCTGCTGCGAGACTCGCTCGAAGAGGCATCGATCGCCAATCAGTCGCCCTACCTGCGAATCCTCGAGGAGGACGGCGAGCCCTACCAGATAGTGGACCTGGACAACTGGGGCCATGAGATGACGTATGTGGACGTGCGCCACGAATCGGACCCGTTCGAAGCGGCCCGCCGTTGGATGCACGACGATTACCAGCGTCCCCTCGATCTCGCCACCGATCCACTCGTCGTCACGTGCCTGATCCGTGTATCGGACGAGCGCACATTGTGGTACACCCGCGGTCACCACATAGTGATCGACGGTTACGGGGCGCTGACACTCATCCGCCAGACGGTCGAGATCTACAACGCGAAGATCGAAGGCCGCGAGTTCGACGAGAAACCGCCCGCAACCATCGCGGAGATCGTCGCTGACGACGAGAAATATCGCGCGTCCTCACGTCGCCAGACCGACGGTGAGCACTGGCGGGCCCGGACGGCCGACCTGCCCGAGCGCGTCACCCTCTCGACTCGCGGCGCCACAGCTCCGCTGACCCCCGTCAACCTGGTCTCATCGACCACGCTTCCGGCCGACGAGCAACGCCGTCTCGAGGTCCGCACCTCCGAACTCAACACGTCGGCCGCGGTCGTCCTCACAGCGGCGTTCAGCGCGTTCCTGGCCCGGATGACCGGGAAGGACGATGTGGTACTGACCCTCCCGGTGACCGGCCGCGCCAGTGCGAAGGTCAAACGCGGAGGCGGCATGGTCGCCAACCTTCTGCCGGTCCGGACCGCCGATGTCACCGAGGGCTCCGTACGGTCGTTGATCGAGAAGGTACAGATCGAACTGACCGGCGCACTTCGTCATCAGCGGTACCGCATCGAGGACATCCGTCGGGACGCGGGCCAGCTGGACTCGGCGTCGGCGTCGTTCGGCCCCGTCGTGAACATGATGTTCTTCGACAAGCCGATTGCGATCGCCGGTGCGACCACCGGTTATCACATCCTGAGCTCGGGGATTCTCGAGGACATGCTGCTGAATCTGTACCAGAGCAGCCCCGGTGCGCCGCTGGTGATAGACCTGCACGGCAACCCCGGCCTATACACCCAGGACGAGTTGGATGCGCTCCATTCCCGCTTCGTCAATTTCCTCGGCGAATTCCTGCGGCCCGAGGCCACGGATCGTCCGGTGGACGACATCGCCATCCTGACCGATTCCGATCGTCGTCTGCTCGAGACGCTTCCCCGCCCCGTCAGCCCGACCGCCAACGCCGACCGGACGATCATCGAGGTGTTCGGCGAGATCGCGCGACTTCATCCCGATCGGGGTGCGGTGACCGATTCTTCCGGCGTCACCCTCACCTATGGCGAGCTCGACGCCCGTTCCGATGTCGTGGCCCACGGCCTCGTCGCCCGTGGCGCGGGGCCGGGTGCGCTGGTGGGTGTCGCGACCGCGCGCGACGCGGGTCTGGTCGTGGCGATCATGGCCGTCCTCAAGAGCGGTGCGGCCTACCTGCCGCTCGACACGACCAATCCCGAGGACCGGTTGAGTTACATCGTCGGTGACGCCGCACCGGTTTGCGTGATCACAGATGGTCAGGACGGCGCGTGGCTCGGCGATGCGCCCGCGGTCACGCTGGAGCAGTTGACCGAATCCGGGCCCGGCGCATCGCCGTCGGCGGGAGTCCACTCCGGCAGTGGTGCCTATGTGATCTACACCTCGGGCTCCACGGGGCGTCCCAAAGGTGTCGCGGTGTCGCACCGTAACGTCCTCACTCTGCTGGACGCCGCGAACGAGGACTTCGACTTCTCGCCGGAGGACGTCTGGACCGTATTCCATTCGTACGCATTCGACTTTTCCGTGTGGGAGATGTTCGGTCCGCTGCTGAGCGGTGGCCGGACGGTGATCGTGCCGCGCGACGTGGCACGGGCTCCCGAGGAGTTCTTGGCGCTGTTGGACCGCGAGCGGGTCACCGTTGCGTCGCTGACCCCGTCCGCGTTCTACGTGCTCACCGACGCCCGGCGCCGGGCGCCGGCACATCTTTCCCTGCGGTACATCGTCTTCGGCGGTGAGGAACTGCGGTTTGACGAGGTCGCCCGCTGGTATGACAGCTTCGGTGACGACATCGCGCTGGTGAACATGTACGGCATCACCGAGACGACGGTGCACGTCACGTTCCGGCCGCTGGATCCAGAACTGGTGCGCGGATACAGCGGCAGCATGATCGGGCGACCGCTGTCGTCCTTGGCGCTGAAGGTCCTCGACCGCCGACTGCGTCCGGTGCCGCAGCATGCGGTGGGTGAGATCTACGTCGCCGGTGAGCAGCTGGCTCACGGCTATCGGGGTCGGCCCGGTCTGACCGCCACCCGGTTCGTCGCGAATCCCGATGGCTCGGGAACGAGGCTGTATCGCACCGGTGACCTCGGGCGTCGCATCAATGACGATGTCGAATACCTCGGTCGCGCCGACGATCAGGTTCAGCTTCGCGGGTTCCGGATCGAACTCGGGGAGGTGGAGACGGCACTGCGCGGGGTCGATGGAGTCACCGCGGCCGCGGCGGTCGTCGTCGACGGCAACGAGAGCGGCGGTGCCAAGCTCGTCGGATATGTCAGTGTCGAAGAGGGTTCGGCGCTCGACGCGCCTGCCGTGCGAGAAGGCGTCCGCAACCGCGTCCCGCAATACATGGTCCCAGACGTCGTGATGATGGTGGACGCCCTGCCGTTGACGGCGAACGGCAAGCTGGATCGCCGGGCGTTGCCGGCGCCGGTCCTCGCCGCGACCGCCGAATACGTCGCCCCCGAGACCGAGACCGAGACCGAACTCGCGGCACTGGTCACCGACGTCCTGCAGGTTCCGCGCGTCGGGATGCGGGACAACCTGTTCTCGGCCGGCGGGGACTCGCTCGACGCGGCCCGCCTGGCGGCGCGCATCCGCGACAATTTCCACACGTCGCTGCCGCTCAGCGAACTGTTCGAGAGCGAGGATTTCGCCGACCTCGCCCGTCGTATCGACCGCGCCGGTTCCGTACGGCTGCCCTCGGCAGCCGCCCGCGTCAAAGAACGTCCGGCGGTCCTGCCGCTGTCACCGGCGCAGACCCGGCTGTGGTTCATCAACCGGATGGATCCCGAGGCCGCGACCTACAACATGGCGGGCGCCGTCGCACTCGGGCCAGGTCATGATGCCGAGGCACTGCGCGCGGCCTTCGAAGCCGTCGTCGCGCGACACGAGCCGCTGCGTACCCGGTATCCCGCCGTGCACGGTGAGCCGACGCAGGAGATCCTGGATGTCGCCGACGTCGTCGGCGACATCATCGATCAGGTCCGCCGGGTCGCCGACGATGAGATCGACACCGTCATCGCCGAGGTGTCGGCCACCGGTTTCGACCTGGTTCGTGAAGTTCCCGTCCGGTGTGCCGTGATCGAGTCGCCATCAGGTCACACCGTGGTGATCGTCCTGCACCATGTGTGCGGCGACGGCCTGTCGCTGACCCCGCTGGTCCGTGACCTGATGCACGCCTACGACGCGGTGAGGCGCGGTACGGAGCCGGAATGGCAGCCGCTGCCGCTCCAATACGTCGACTACACCCTGTGGCAACGAGACGTCCTCGGCGATCGTGCTCAGCAGGGCTCGGTGGCCCATGACGAACTGGAGTTCTGGACCACCGAGCTCGCCGGACTGGACGACATGGTGGACCTCCCGACCGACCGCCCGCGCCCCGCGGTTCCAACCGGGGAAGGTGCGTACCTGGACCGCGAGATCGGCACCGATACGGTCTCGGCCATCGCGCAGCTAGCGGCCCGCAACCGGTCCACCCCGTTCCACGTGCTCCATGGCGCGCTGTCGGTGCTTCTCTCAAGGCTGTGGGGCGGCCAGGACGTGACCGTCGGGACGGCAGTGGCCGGCCGGGACGATCCTGCCGTCATCGACCTGGTCGGCATGTTCGTCAACACGGTGGTACTGCGGAGCCAAGTCCGTGCGTACGACTCCGCAGACGAGATCGTTGCGAAGAGCCGTCAGGTCAGTGCCCGCGCCCTCGCACACGCTCACGTTCCCTTCGAGCAGGTCGTCGAAGCCGTCGCACCCGAGCGCGCCCTGAACCATTCGCCGCTCTTCCAGGTGATGATGACCTGGAACCACGACCGCCTCGGCGCGGTCGAGGGCGGCTTCGGCGCCCGATTGCTCGACGCCCGGGTGCCTGCCGCGAAGTACGACCTCCACATCGCTTTCACCCAGGTCGATCGTCCCGACGGGTCGCGCATCGTCGCGGAGTTCGGTTATGCGACTGATCTCTTCGATCGCTCGACGATCGCCGAGGTCGCCGCGGAGTTCGAGCGCGTCCTGAACGCGATGGTGTCGAATCCGACATCACCGGTCGGTCGCATCGATCTGCTGGACGCGCGTCGGGCCGCCGAGGTGACGGCGGTGGAGGCGCCGGCTCGCCCGCGCACCTTCCGTGACGTCCTGGGGGATGCGGCCCGGGAACCGGGCCGGTCGGTGGTTGCCCTGTCGGGGGACACGACCGTCACCCGGGAGGTCTTCGAGGCACGGACCAACCAGATCGCGCGTGAGCTCATCAGGCTGGGCGCACGTCCGGGCGACGTCGTGGCAGTCGAGATGCGCCGATCGGTGTTGTCGATAGTCGCGACGGTTGCGGTCATCAAGTCGGGTGCGGCCTTCGTGCTCGTCGACCCGACCTATCCGGCGGATCGTCGCGAAATGCTCCTCGAGACCGCTGGTGCGCGAATCGGCCTCGCCAAGGCCGGGCACGCACCGACACAGCGCACCGGTATGCAATGGCTCGAGCTCGACGGTCCGGGCACCGAGATGCAGGTCGCCGGGCACAGCGGTGCACCCATCTCGGATTCGGAGATGCCGGTACCTGCGGGTCTCGACCATCTCGCGTACCTCGTGTTCACGTCCGGATCCACCGGCCGCCCGAAAGCGACGGCGGTGAGCAATCGCCAGGTGGCGAACCTCGCGGTCAGCGCGTTGAAGCGTTTCGGAGTCGATTCGCAGAGCAAAGTCCTCCACGTCGCCGCACCGAGTTTCGACGTCTCGATCCTCGAACTGCTGTTGGCGATGTGCGCCGGCGCCGAACTCGTCGTGGCGGGAGCAGACGACTATGCGGGTGCGGCACTGACGAAGGTGATCAACGACGGTGGTGTCACCCATTCGATGATGACCCCGTCTGTGCTGACGACGATCAACCCGGCCGACGTCCCGACGCTGCAGACGATCATGGCCGCCGGTGAAGCGTGCAGCGTGGAACTGGTCCGTCGCTGGGCGGGCCGACGATTCTTCAACGCGTACGGGCCCACGGAGGCGACGGTCATCGCGACAGTGGACGGCCCGATGTCCCTCGACGACCACGTGACCATCGGCCGGGCGTGGACCGGCGTCGGAGCCCTGGTCCTGGACTCCGCACTGCGCCCCGCCCCGGATGGGGTCGCAGGCGAGCTCTATCTCACCGGCGATCAGGTGGCGCTCGGCTATCTTCACCAGACGCCGTTGACCGCAACGCGTTTTGTGGCCAACCCGTTCGGTTCGGGACGGATGTACCGAACCGGCGACCGGGTGACCCGACGTCCCGACGGACGCATCGTCTACCACGGACGCAACGATTTCCAGATCAAGATCCGTGGTCTGCGCATCGAACCCGGCGAGGTGGACGCCGTGCTCGAGGACCATCCGGACGTGGTCACCTGCCTCAGCGTGGGCATGCCGGGACCGGGCGGGGAGACCCTGCTGGTCACCTACGCGACCACGACGCCCGGGTCCTGGGTGGGTCCGGATGCGCTGCTGGAGTTCGCTGCCGAGCGCCTGCCGCGTCACATGGTCCCGCACACCGTGGTGCTTGTCGACGAGTTCGAACTGACCCCGGTGGGCAAGATCAACCGCAAGGCACTCCCGCCTGTCGACCTGAGCTCGACAGCCGAGTACGTCGCCCCGCGGACCCAGATGGAGTCGGTGATCGCCGGGGTGTTCGCCGAGGTGACCGGCGGGGACCGGGTCGGTGCGACCGACGACTTCTTCGGTCTGGGCGGCACGTCGTTGTCGGCGGTGAAGGTCACCACCCGTCTCGGGGAGGTGCTCGACCGCACCATCTCCGTCCGGGAACTCTTCGAAGCCGCCACGGTCGCGGAGCTCGCCGAGCACCTCTCGACCCCCGAGGCGGGCGAGGCACCGCCGCCTCTGCGCCCGCGCAGCCGGGCCGAGCTCGTTCCGGTGTCGACGATCCAGCGCGGCATGTGGCTGCTGAACCAGGCCGCACCCGAGTCCGCCGCGTACAACGTGGCGCTGGCCCTGCGTGCCGAGGGTGAGTTCGACCACGAGGCGATGCGGCTGGCGGTCATCGACGTCCTGACGCGGCATGAGTCCCTTCGCACCACCTACCCGATGATCTCGGGTGAACCGGCGCAGGTGATCATCCCACCGGAGTCGGTGGTGGGTCAGATGGACTTCCGGACGATCCGGGTCGAGGGATCTGTCGAGGCGGCCATCGCAGCCGTGACCGGCGAAGGCTTCGACGTGACGAGCCAGCCGCCGGTTCGGGTTGCAGTGCTCGAGGTCTCGCCGACCGACCACGTGCTCGTCGCGGTCGTCCACCACATCTGTGGTGACGGTTCCTCGATGGCACCGATGGCCCGTGATCTGATGGCGGCGTACACGGCGCGTCGTCACCGTCGCGCGCCCCAGTGGTCGCCGTTGGAGGTGCAGTATGCCGACTTCACGTTGTGGCAACTGGAGAAGCTCGGCCGGGTCAACACCGACGGGCGTACCGAGGCGCAGTCCCAGCTCGACTACTGGACGGGCCGGCTCGCCGGTGCGCCGGAAGTGATCACCCTGGCGACAGACCGCCCGCGGCCGAAGACGCCATCGTATGAGGGTGGTCTCGTCGAGTTCGAGGTCGAGCCCGAACTCGTGCGTTCGCTCGAGAAACTGGCACGGGAGAACAACAGCACCCTGTTCATGGTCGCGCACGCAGCCTTCGCAGCCCTTCTCACGCGGCTCTCCGGACAGGACGAGGTCGTCATCGGCACGCCCTATGCCGGACGAGACGATCGGGCACTCGACGATGTCGTGGGCATGTTCGTCAACACGCTGGCGCTACGCACGCGGGTGGAGCCCGACGAGACCTTTGCCGGCCTGCTGGAACGGGTTCGCCGTCAGGATCTGGCCGACATGGCGAACGCAGACGTGTCCTTCGAGACGATCGCATCGGCGGTGCTGCCGGCGCCCCCGACAGCCTACAATCCGATCTACCAGGTCATGTTCGCATTCCAGAATCTGGAGTTCCCCACCATCGAACTCGAGGGCCTGCGGGTGTCGCACATTCCCGAGGAACTCGTCAGCGCGAAGGTCGATCTCCAGCTCACCGTGTACCCGGCAGGGTCGCCCGCCTGGGGAGATGCCGACGGCCCCATGCGAGGCCAAATCCACTACGCGACTGACTTGTTCGACGCTGCGACGGTGGACAAGCTGGCACAACGATTCGTGCAGGTTCTCGAGGCGGTGGCCGCGGACGTCGACTGTATAGTCGGAGACATCGTGATCCACACCCTTTCCGAGCTCGTCGACTCCGCCGAAGACAGCCGTGTCGACCTGAGTCTTCCGGCGCTGGTGGCGTCGGCGGCACAGCTCGAGCCCACTGCCGAAGCGATCGAGAACAACGGCTCGCAGATCCAGTTCGGGCAGTTGTCGTCGGCGGCGACCGCGATGATGGGCGTGATCCCCGGTTCCGATGAAGATGCGGCGCTGACGATGGCGTTGATGAGCAGTGTGCCCGGCCTGGCGGCCCAGGGGCCGGCAGCGCTCGACACCGTCCTCGCGCAACTACGTGACAACGCCGAGCGAATCGTGAGTGCGGGCCGACCACAACAGACCACTACGCAGTGACCGCCGCTGAATCAGGAGGATCAGAAATTTCTCGTCCATGGGGATCCAGCCCGGCGACACTGAACCTGGTGGCTTCCGCGGCCGCCCTCGATCCGGACGCCACCGCATTCGAAGGTGCGGCGGGTCCGGTTGCTTTCGGTCAACTGCACGCCCAGGCGTCGATGACCGCCGGCATCCTGGCGGCGCAGGGGCTCGATTCGGAGGCCGCCGTCGCGGCCGCGGTAACCGGTCTGGTGGTGGCACCCGGGAGTTCACCCGCCGAGATGGCGACTGCGACGCAGCGAGCGATCTCGACCATCCGGGATTCGGCGTCAGCCGTGCTCGGAACCGACGACTGGGCGAGCCTGCCCGGGGTTTTCCGGTCGTCCGTGCACCGTTTCGGCGATCGCGTCGCGGTCACCGATTTGGAGGGCGTGTCCCTGACCTACCGGGAACTGGACGAACGCTCCAACCGCGTGGCGGCGGGCCTGGTGGCGGCCGGTGCCGGTCCCGAGAAGCTCGTCGGCGTCGCGCTCAGCCGTGACGCCGAACTGATCGTCGCACTTCTGGGCGTCGTCAAGTCAGGTGCGGCATACCTTCCCCTGGATCGATCGCATCCGATGGAGCGGCTGCAATCGGTGGTCACCGATGCCGAACCGGTTCGGATCATCACCGACGCAGACACCGCGAACGACTGGCGTTCGGAGTTCGACGTCGATTTGTGCACGGTGGAGGAGATCTCCACCGCCGAGGGGCACGAGCGTATCCCGGCTCGGATCGACCCGCGCCATCCCGCTTATGTGATGTACACGTCGGGGTCGACAGGTAAGCCCAAGGGCGTGGTCGTGCACCACGAGGGCGTGATCCATCTGATGTCCGCGATGGAGCAGATGTACGAGTTGTCCGATCGCGATGTCTGGGCGATGTTCCAGTCGTACGCGTTCGATGTCTCGGTCGCCGAGATCTGGGTGTCGCTGATGTTCGGCGGTCGTCTGGTGGTCCTCGACTTCTTCACCACGCGATCGCCCGGCGATTTCATCGACGTCGTCAATCGCGAGCGGATCACCTTTGTCAACATGACGCCGTCGGCGTTCTACCAGCTGGCCGCAGCGTTGCGCCCGCCGGCTCTCGGCCGCCTCGCCGGCTCGCTCCGCTACCTCGTGCTGATGGGCGAGGCCCTCGACTTCGAACAGGTTAGACGCTGGTACGAGGACCGTCAGGAGATCGACGGCGGGACCGGTCCCGAGCTGAACAACATGTACGGGCCCACCGAGGTTACTGTTTACGCTACGCGACGCGACTGTACTCCCGAATTCGTCTCTCGCACAGCGGCATCGGATATCGGCGGTGCGCTTCCGGGGCTGACCGCGCATGTCCTCGACCGACGCCTGGCACCCGTTCCCGAGGGCGTCCCCGGCGAGCTCTACCTCACCGGCCCACAGGTGACTCGGGGTTATCTGGGACGTTCGGAGCTCAATGCCGCGCGGTTCGTGGCGAATCCGTTCGGCACCGGCGACCGCATGTACCGAACCGGTGACGTCGCCATCGTGCGCGGGGACGGACTGGAGTATCTCGGCCGCAGCGACGCGCAGGTCAAGCTCCGTGGTTTCCGTATCGAACTCGGTGAGGTGGAGGCGGCGCTGATGGCCGCGCCGGGCGTCAACGCCGCGGCCGCCGCCGTCCGCCAGCGGGAGAACAAGCTCGACTATCTCGTCGGTTACGTGACCGGTGCCGGTGCGGATGGCGCCGAACTCGACACGGCCGCAGTCCGTTCCGCGGTTGCCGAGCTGGTTCCCGACTACATGGTGCCCGACGTCATCATGGTCCTGGAACAACTGCCGCTCAACGTCAACGGCAAGCTCGACCGGGCGGCGCTGCCCATGCCCGCGCTCGACAAGGCCACGGTCGAGTTCGTCGAGCCGGCCGACGAACTCGAGCGACGGCTGGCCGAGGTGTTCGCCGAGCTGCTCGGCGTCGAGTCGATCAGCGTCACCGAGTCGGCCTTCAACCTGGGCGGCAACTCACTGGTCGCGGCGCAGATCGCCGCTCGCGCAACCGAGGTCCTCGAACTGCGGGTCGGCGTCCGGGACATCTTCGAGTGCCCGTCGGTGCGGACCCTCGGTGAGCGGGTCCGCGACCGCGCCCACGTCGAGATCCCGGAGCTGACGGTGATCGACCGTCCCGGGGATATTCCGCTTTCTTATGCGCAGCAACGGCTCTGGTTCCTGGCCGAGCTCGAGCCGGAAAGCGGGGTCTACAACATCCCGCTCGTCATGCGGTTCTCCGGTGTGCTCGAGTCCCGGCACCTGGCGGCGGCCATCGACGACGTCATCCGTCGGCACGAGGCGCTGCGCACCCGGTTCCCGTCCGTCGACGGTGTCCCGCAGCAGTTGGTCTGCGAAGTCGAGGACACCCCACCGGATGTCGTGGTCGACCCGCCGGTGCCGGTGGCTGCGCACGCGATCGACGAGACCGTCGACGCGCTGGTGCGTGCCCCCTTCGACCTGCACGCGGCACCGCCGCTGCGGGTGCGGTTGCTGCAGCTGTCGCGCACCGAGTACGTCCTGGTCTTCGTCGTTCACCACGTCATCGCGGACGGCGCCTCGATCGTGCCGCTCGCACGTGACGTGATGGTGGCCTACCGTGCACGGCACGGTGGCTCGGCACCCGACTTCGACAAGCTCCCGGTCCAGTACGTCGACTATGCGCTCTGGCAACGGGACGTGCTCGGTGATCCGGCCTCGACCGACACCGTCGCGGGCGCACAGCTGGCATTCTGGCGAGACGCCCTCGCCGGCGCGCCCGAGATCATCGACCTTCCGCTCGACCACGTTCGTCCGCGTGTGCAGACCAAGCGTTCCGCGCGCCACGCGTTCACCATCGGAGCGGGAATGGCAGCCGAGCTCGAGGAGCTCGCGCATCGCCATGGCGTCTCGCTGTTCATGGTGCTCCATGCGTTGTGGCTCGTGGTCCTGAACCGGATCACGGGCAGCCACGACATCAGCGTCGGGACTCCGTACGCCGGTCGTGGAGAGCGTGCGCTCGACAATCTGATCGGCATGTTCGTCAACACTCTGGTGCTGCGTACGGAGTTCGAATCCGACACGCGGTTCGACGAACTCCTGCGAGTCGTCCGCGACCGCGATCTGGCTGCGATGTCGAACGCCGATGTGCCGTTCGAGCTGGTCGTCGATGCCTTGCAGGTGCCGCGATCCGAATCGCACGCACCGCTGTTCCAGGTGGCTCTGGCCTTGCAGGACGCGACCGCGACCCAGTTCGAATTGCCCGGAGTGGCAGCGGAATTCGTCGACCAGACGCGCGCGCTGACCGACTACGATCTCAACATCACCTTTGTCGAAGGGCTGGCAGGGGAGCAGGCCGGCGGTGATTACCTCTCGGGCACGATCGATTTCGCGGTCGACCTGTTCGAGCCGTCGACGATCGCCCGATTCGTCGACCATTTCGAGCATGTGGCGCGTCAGGCCGTCGACTCACCCGACCGGCCGGTCCGTGACTTCGACATCATGGAGGCGGCCGGCCGCGACGCGATGGTGGTCGCCGGGCCCGACGCCGCTCCGCCGGTGAACCTGTCGGAGATCTTCCGCGCAGCCGCCGTGCACCGCGACCGCCCCGCTGCGGTCATGGGTTCGGCGCAGCTCACCTATGGCGAACTGGACACGGCATCGACGGCGTTGGCGCACAGGCTGATCGCCGCGGGCGCCGGACCTGAGCGGCCGGTCATCAGCGCGCTTCCCCGGGGCCTGGCGGGGCAGATCGTCCTGTGGGCGATCGCCAAGACCGGTGCGGTCTACTGTCCGGTCGATCCCGGGTATCCCGCCGAGCGGATCGCCGCGATCGTGGAGGACTCCGGTTCGACGATCGGCGTAGTCGGACGTTCACACCACGCCGCGATGCCGGCGGGGCCGAACTGGACGGTGCTGGACGACGACCTGGACACGCTCCTGCGAGCCCTGCAAGGGGAGACCGGCAGCGCACTTCCCGAAACAGGTGTCCTCACCGCGGATTCCGCCGCCTATCTGATCTTCACGTCCGGTTCCACCGGTCGTCCCAAGGGAGTGGTGGTCACCCACCGCGCCCTGGCGAACGTCGCCGATCTGGCAGCACGGGACTACGGCCTCGCCGCCGGGTCCCGCATGCTGTCGGTGAGCTCGCCGAGTTTCGACGCCTCCGTCTTTGAGTATCTACTCGCCTACGGAAATGCGGCAACTCTCGTCCTGTCGCCCCCCGACATCTACGGCGGGCCCGAACTCGCGGACATGATCGTCGCCCATGGGGTCACCCACGCCGTGATCGTGCCCAGCGTCCTGGCCACCCTCCCGGAACTCCCGGCGCAGGCGCTCCCCGTCCTGATGACCGCCGGCGAGGCGTTGCCGGAATCCGAGATCGCCCGGCGCACACTGGGACCGGACTCCGGCGGCCGGACGATGTTCAACCTGTACGGCCCGTCCGAGACCACGATCATCGCGACCGGCACCGGACCGCTACGGCCCGGTGCGCCGGTCACGATCGGTGCGCCTGTCCAGGGCATCACGACCCTTGTGCTCGACGAGTCGTTGCGGCCTGTCCCCATCGGAGTGGTCGGCGAGCTCTACCTCGCGGGTCCGCCGTTGGCCCGCGGATACGCGCACCAGCCCGCCCGGACCGCCGAGAGGTTCGTCGCGAACCCGTTCGGTGCCACAGGTGAGGGCATGTACCGCACAGGCGACCTCGTGCGATGGACCTCGTCGATGACCCTCGAATACGTCGGTCGTTCCGACTTCCAGGTCAAGATCCGTGGTCTGCGAATCGAACTCGGTGACATCGAGGCTGCGCTTCGTGAGCTGCCGGAGGTCGCGTCGGCCGTCGTCGTCGGCATACCGACCCCGGCAGGTACCCGGCTGGCCGCGTATGTGACCGCCGAACCCGGTCGTTCGGTGTCACCCGACGATGCGCTCGCCGCCGTGTCGCGGTCGCTGCCGCCGTACATGGTGCCCGAGGCGCTCGTCGTCCTCGACTCGATCCCGCTCAACCCGACCGGCAAGGCTGATCGAAAAGCGCTGCCGCAACCGGAATTCCGCTCGACGGCCGAGTTCGTGCCGCCCGCTGATGAAGCCGAACGGCTGGTCGCGGCTGCATTCGCCGACGTGCTGGGTGCCGAGGAGATCAGCGTCGCCGGGTCCTTCTTCGACCTCGGCGGCAACTCGTTGTCGGCAACTCGCCTCGCCGCGCGCGTCGGCGAGGCCATGGATGCCGAGGTGTCGGTGCGCATGGTCTTCGAGGCGCCGACAGTGCGCGATCTGGTGGCCCGGATCCGTCCCGGGAGCGGAACTCTCGAACCGATCGTCGCGGGGCCGCGGCCCGACCGGGTCCCCCTGTCGTTCGCACAGCAGCGCGTCTGGTTCATCAACCGTCTCGACACCGCTTCTCCCGCATACAATCTCCCCGCGGCTCTGCGACTCCGCGGCAATCTCGACGTAGAGGCCCTCCGGGGGGCGATCGGCGACGTCCTGGCGCGGCATGAGGTGCTGCGCACCGTCTTCCCCGCAGTGGAGGGCGTCCCGTACCAGTCCGTGCAGTCGGTTGCCGACGCCCTTCAGGGACTCGACTTCGGGGTCGTCGACGGCGAGGCCGACTTGTTGAAGGCGGCGATGACGGGCTTCGACGTCACCGTAGATCTGCCGATCCGGGTACGCCTGCTGCGCGAATCCGAGGACACGCACCTGCTCCTGGCAGTCATCCATCACATTGCCGGCGACGGTGAGTCGATCGGCCCGTTGGTACGGGACATGGTCGTCGCCTACCAGGCCCGCCGGGACGGCGGTGCTCCCGAGTTGCCGCCTCTGCCGGTTCAATTCGCAGACTTCGCGCTGTGGCAGCGCCGGGTCTTCGGCGACGTCGACGACCCCACTTCGGTGCTGGGTTCGCAACTGGCGTATTGGGAGCAGCAGCTCGCTGACCTACCCGATGTCATCGAGTTGCCGACGGACCGGCCGAGGCCTCCGGTGGCGTCGCTTCGCGGCGAAGCCATCGACTTCACGGTTCCCGCCCACACCGCTTCGCGCATCGCCGATCTCGCCCGTGCGTACGGCGTCACCGAATTCATGTTGACCCATGCGGTCCTCGCCGTGCTGCTGTCCAGGCTCACCGGTTCCGGCGACATCGCCATCGCGACGCCGATCGCCGGCCGCGGCCGGCAGGTGCTCGACGAACTCGTCGGCATGTTCGTCAACACGCTGGTGTTGCGTACCCGGTTGAGCGAGGACGACGGATTCGAGGCCGTTCTGGACCAGGTCCGCGCCACCGACCTCGATGCGCTGGCGCATGCGGATGTCCCTTTCGAGTACCTCGTCGAGCGGCTCGACCCGGTGCGTTCGGAAGCGTTCGCCCCGCTGAGTCAGGTCATGCTGTCGTTCGATCAGCACGACTTCGGACTGACGGGGGAGCCCGGCGTCGGGCTCGTCGCCGAGTTGCCCGGCCTGACCCTCGAGACCGTCAATCCCGGTACCGACTCGGCGAAGGTCGATCTCACCTTCAGCGTGGGCACCGCGACGCAGGACGGTTCATGGCGCGGTCAGATCGTCTACGCGACTGACCTTTTCGACGGTCCTTCGATCGAGGCGATCGCCGGCACGTTCGTCGCACTCCTCGACGATCTGACGACGGATCCGTCGCTCACCGTCGGTTCCGTCAGCCTGCTGTCGGACACCGCTCGCGCCGATCTGGTCTCTGTGTCGACGGGTGAGTCGCGGGAGTTGGTGCCGGAGACGGTTGCTGATGTGTTGGCGGCGGGTGTGGCTCGTGATCGGGATGCGGTGGCTCTGGTGTTCGAGGGCCGGTCGGTGTCGTACGGCGAGTTGTCTGATCGTGTGGCGGTGTTGGCGCGTGCGTTGATCGATGCCGGTGTGGGTCCGGATGTGGCTGTGGGTGTGTGTGTTCCGCGGTCGGTGGACATGGTTGTGGCGATTCATGCGGTGGTGTCGGCGGGTGGGCAGTATGTGCCGATCGATACCGGTGCTCCGGTTGAGCGTGTGCGGTACATGGTGGAGACCGCGGGTGCTGAGTTGGTGTTGGTCGGTCCTGGGCCGGTTCCGGCGGCGGTGGCTGATTGTGGTGCGCGGACGTTTGTGGTGGATGCGTCGGGTCCGGTGGTGGGTGATACGTGTCCGGTGACTGCTGCGGAGCGTCGTGGTGTGTTGTCGGTGTCCTCGGCGGTGTACACGATTTTCACGTCGGGTTCGACGGGTCGGCCCAAGGGTGTGACGTTGCCGCATGCGGCGGTGGTGAACCGGTTGTGGTGGGGTCTGCATCAGTTGCCGATCGATGAGTCGGATGTGGTGGTGCTCAAGACGCCGTACACCTTTGATGTGTCGGTGCCGGAGTTGTTCGCGCCGTTCATGGTGGGTGCGACGGTGGTGGTGCTCAGGGCTGATGGTCATCTGGATCCGGTCTATGTCGCGGAGACGATCCGGGAGACTCGGGCGACGATGGTGCATTTCGTGCCGTCGATGCTGTCGGTCTTCCTGGACGTGGCTGGTGCCGAGCGACTGGCCGGCCTCACGTCGGTGCGTCTGCTGAGCACGACCGGTGAGGCGTTGCCGCCTGCGGTGGCGGGGCAGGCGTTGGCGGCGGTTCCGTCGGCGGAGTTGTACAACTTGTATGGTCCGACCGAGGCGGCGGTGGAGATCACGTATCAGCGTGTGGGTCGGGCTGATGGTGTGTTGAATGTGCCGATCGGTCGGCCGGTGTGGAATTCGACGTCGTTTGTGTTGGATTCGCGTTTGCGGTTGGTGCCTGATGGTGTGGTCGGTGAGTTGTATGTCGGTGGTGTGCAGTTGGCGCGTGGGTATGCGGCGCGTCCGGATCTGACTGCTGAGAGGTTTGTGGCTGATCCGTTCGGTGGGCCGGGTGAGCGGTTGTATCGGACCGGTGACTTGGTGCGGCGTAATGCTGGTGGGGACTTGGAGTATCTGGGGCGTACCGATTTCCAGGTGAAGTTGCGGGGTCAGCGGGTCGAGCTCGGTGAGATCGAGGCGGTGTTGGCGGGTGCGCCGGGTGTGGTGCATGCGGCGGCGACGGTGGTCAGTGCTGCTGGTGGTGAGCATCTGGTCGGTTATGTTGCGGGTGGTCCGGGGGAGCGGTTGAACCTCGAGGCGATCAAGGCGTCGGTTGCGGTCGGGTTGCCGGAGTACATGCGTCCCACCGCGTGGGTGGTGCTGGAGGATGTGCCGCTCAACAGTGCGGGCAAGTTGGATCGGAAGTCGTTGCCGGAGCCGGAGTTCACCTCGGCGGAGTATGTGGGGCCGGAGTCCGATCTGGAGCGGGTGATCGCGGATGTGTTCGCCGATGTGCTCGGGGTCGAGCAGGTCAGTGTGGTGGAGTCGTTTTTCGATATCGGTGGGAACTCGTTGTCGGCGACACGGCTGGCGGCGCGGGTGGCCGATGCGCTCGATGCCGAGGTGACGGTGCGGATGGTGTTCGATGCGCCGTCGGTGCGTGAGCTGGCGGTGCGGGTGGATGTCGGTTCGGTGCAGGCGCTTCCGCCGATCGTGGCGGGTGCGCGTCCGCAGCGGTTGCCGTTGTCGTTTGCGCAGCGGCGGATGTGGTTCATCAATCAGTTCGATGCGTCTTCGGGTGCGTACAACATCGTGGCCGGGTTGCGTTTGACCGGTGACCTCGACACCGACGCCCTGCGCGCAGCTTTCCTGGATGTCGTTGCGCGCCACGAGATCCTTCGCACTGTGTTCCCGAGCATCGACGGTGAACCCGTCCAGTCGATCGAGTCCGCCGAGCTGGTCGACTACCGGTTGGACTGGGCGGAGTCGACGTCATCCGATGAGCTCGTCGAGGCCGCCGGCGTCGGTTTCGATGTCACGCGTGAGTGGCCGGTACGCGTCCGCCTGTTACGTGAGGCCGGAGATCGGCACGTGCTCGTCGTGGTCGTCCATCATATCGCCGGCGACAACGAGTCGGTGCGCCCGTTGGTCCGCGATCTCGTGGTCGCGTACGACGCGCGGCGCCGCGGTGAGACCCCGCAGCTGCCCCCGCTGGCGATCCAGTTCGCCGACTTCGCCGTCTGGCAACGCGACGTCCTCGGCGATGTCGACGACGAATCATCGATTCTGGGACGGCAGCTCGGCTACTGGCTTCGGCAACTCGCAGACCTGCCGGACTTGCTCCGCATTCCGACCGACCATCCGCGCCCCGTCGTGGCATCGATGCGCGGCCACACCATCGCGTTCGAGTTCCCTGCCGAGGTTGTCAAGCGCGTCACGCCTCTTGCGCGCCGGGCGGGGGCCACGCCGTTCATGGTGGTGCATGCCGCGATGTCGGTAGTGCTGTCGCGCTTGGCAGCCGTCGACGACATCGCCATCGCCACGCCGGTTGCCGGTCGCGGAAGGTCTGAGATCGACGAGACCATCGGTATGTTCGTCAACACCCTGGTGCTGCGAACCGCGGTCGACCCGGCACGGAGCTTCGACGACTTGCTCGCCGACACCCGCGGAGTGGACCTCGACGCGTACGCGAACGCCGACGTCCCGTTCGAATACCTCGTCGAGAAACTGAACCCCGCGCGTTCGGAGGCGTTCGCACCGCTCGCGCAGGTAATGCTCAATTTCGTCGACGACACACCGTCGACCGCTTCCATCCCGGGACTGTCGGTCGAGCCGGCTGAGACCGGCGATCATCCTGCGCAGCTCGACCTCGCGCTGGAGATCCGCGCGTCCGAACAGAACTGGGCGGGTTCGATCACGTACGCCACCGACCTCTTCGAGGAGACCGGGATCCGGGTCTTCATCGACCGGTTGATCACAGTGCTCGACACCGTGACCGCCGATCCGGCCCTTCCGGTCGGCGACGTGTCGGTGGCAGTGCCGGCCGATGACGACAACGAGATCACGGCACGCGGTGACATCGCCGAGATCGACACCGCGGCGATGTGGGACCGGGTCTCGGAGCTGAGCCGGCTGACGCCCACGGCGCCGGCCGTCGTTCTCGACGATCGGGTGCTCGACTACGCCGAGTTCGCGGCCCGGGTGTCAATACTGGCTCGGACACTCCTCGGCCATGGAGTTGGCGCGGATGTCGCAGTGGCGCTGTGCTTGCCGCGCTCCATCGAGATGGTGATCGGTATCCATGCCGTCAATGCCGCAGCGGGACAGTACGTTCCCGTCGACCCGGCGGCACCGTCGGAGCGTATCGAGTACATCTTGTCCACCTCGGGGGCAGGCCTCGTGCTGACGCTCGCGGGGGAGCTGCCCGCGGCGTTGAGCGCACTAGAGGGCATCACTGTGATCGAGATCGACGCCGGCGCCGAGATCGACTCTGACGCACCCCTGATCGCGAGTGCTGACCTCCCAGTGTCCTCGCGCGAAGCCGACCGCGCCGCGTACACGATCTTCACGTCGGGTTCGACGGGCCGTCCGAAGGGCGTGACGGTCAGCCATCGATCGCTGTCGACCCACCTCGCCTACGACCAGTGGCGCTACGGCTTCACCGCCGACGACGTCGTCCTCCAGGTGCTGGAGTACACCTTCGACCCGTCGGTGCTCGAGTTCTTCCGGCCGCTGCTCGCCGGGGGCACCCTGGTCGTGACCGCCCCGGGCGGACACCGGGACCCGCAGTACCTTGCCGAGGTCATGCGGGCGCGACGGGTGACCTCCGCGATCTTGGTGCCGTCGCTGTTGTCGGTCTTCCTCGAGGTCGTCGACCGCGAGCAGCTCACGCAGCTCACGCGTCTGCGGCTGGTGCACACCGGTGGCGAAGCCCTGCCAGAGGCTCTGGCGCGACGCTTCCACGAGGCGTTGCCAGGAGTGAGCCTGCACAACCAGTACGGTCCCACCGAGACGACCATCTACTCGACCGTTGACCACGTCGAACGACACTCGCACGTGACCATCGGACGGCCGGTGTGGAACACACGCGCACACGTGCGCGACGCGCGCCTGCGGCCCGTCCCGCCGGGCATCGTCGGCGAGCTCTACCTAGGCGGCGCCCTGGTTGCCCGTGGTTATGCGTCGCGTCCCTCGCTGACGTCGGAACGGTTCGTCGCCGATCCGCTAGGAGAGCCAGGCGCGCGTCTGTACCGCTCGGGCGACCTCGTCCGCTGGAACAGGGACGGCCGCCTGGAGTATGTCGGACGCAGTGACTTCCAGGTGAAACTGCGCGGACAGCGGATCGAACTCGGCGAGATCGAGGCGGTGCTGGCCGCGGCGCCGGGGGTCGTGCACGCGGCGGTCACCGTCGCGTCCGCGCCGGGTGGCGGAGAGTTCCTCGCAGCCTTCCTCGCTGCCGGCCCCAGCGAATCGGTCGATGTGGCCGTCGTCCAGGCAGCTGCGGAGGAAACCCTACCCGAGTTCATGCGACCGGCGTCGTGGAACGTCGTAGACGAGATGCCCCTGACATCGGCGGGCAAAATCGACCGAAAAGCATTGCCGGAAGCCCGTTTCGACAGCGCAGAAGAGGTCGCCCCCGAGAACCCGACCGAGCAGCTGATCGCCGAGGTGATGGCCGGTCTGCTGGGACGCCCGACCGTAGGGGTGACGGAGTCGTTCTTCGCGCTCGGTGGCGATTCGATCATGTCGATCCAGCTCGCCGCGTTGTTGCGCGCCGCGGGATTCGCGGTCCGTCCACGGGACATCTTCGAGCACAAGACCGTTCGCGCCCTCGCTGCTGTCGCCATGAGCGGGGCAGGGCAGACGCTCGCCGAGTTGCCCGGCGGCGGGACCGGTGCCGTGCCGCTTCTGCCGGTCGCACGCTGGATGCTGGAACGCGCCGACGCGCCGACGGACTACGCCGCTTTCGCCCAGGCGATGGTCGTCGGGATACCGGCGGGCATCCCGCATTCCGACATCGTCGACGTCCTCACCGCGCTGATCGCCGCTCACCCGATGCTGTCGGCCAGGTTGGTCCACTCCGAGTCCGGCGTACCGCATCTCTTGGCCGGCGAGGCATTCGATGCGAAGGCCGCTGTCGAGGAGCAGATCGTCGACGCGGTGCCGGGCACGACCGAATTCGAAGCCGCGGTCCACGCGGCGCACCGTGACACCATGCTGCGCCTGGACCCCGAGAGCGGTGCGATGGTCCGCTGTGTCGTCCTGCGGCCGGCCGACGGTGGGAACGGCCGGATGGTCGTCACCATCCATCATCTCGTGGTCGACGCGGTCTCCTGGCAGACCGTTGTCGCCGACCTGGTCAACGCGGGGGCGCAGCGCGCCCGCGGGGAGGAGATCTCGTTGCCCGCCGAGGGCACATCCATGCGCCGTTGGGCTGCGGCGATCGCTGATCTCGCCACCGCCCGCGCCGACGAGGCCGCGCTCTGGGACCGCATGTTGCCGGACACCGACACCCCCGTACTGGCGCCGATCGACCGCGACCGTGACCGCGACCGCGCTCTGCGAGATGTGGTCTCGCGTATACCGGCCCGCATCGCCGAGCCGGTCCTCGTCGACGTGCCGGTGGCGTTCCGCACCCGCGTCAACGACGCGTTGCTGGCGGCACTTGGTAGTGCACTCGCCCGTTTCCGGGCCGAGCGCACGCCCGGAACGCCGTTGACCAACCTGACCGTGCTCGTCGAGGGGCACGGACGCGAGGAGCACGTCGCCCCGGGCGCAGATCTCACCCGCACAGTCGGGTGGTTCACCGGAATCGCGCCGGTGACCTTCCCGGTGACTGCGTCGACGTCCGACGCTTCGGTCGTCGGTCTGGTCAAGGGTGTGAAAGAAGCGCTGAACGCGTTGCCCGACAACGGCATCGGTTTCGGCGTGCACCGCTACCTCACTCAGGGTTCACCGGTCGCCGACCGCCCGATGCCCGAGGTCACCCTCAACTATCTGGGGAACGTGGCCGAATCGTCTGCGGACGCCACGGACGTGTCCTCGGATGTCGCATTCCTCCCAGCCGCGGAGCGGTACCTGCTGCCCGGCACGGTCAACGGCGGAATGGTCGTACCGGGCAACCTCAACGCGAACATCTCGACCGTGAGCACGGCAGACGGACGTGAGCTCGAGGTCGCGTGGAGCCATTCGCCGTCGGCAGTGTCCGACGACGAGATGCAGAAGCTGGACAGGTATTTCCTCGAGGCGCTCTCGGCGATTGCCGACGCGGTCGCGTCGTCGGGGGATGTGGGTTACTCGCCGTCCGACATTCCCGCCGCGAATCTCTCGCAGACCGATATCGACCGGTTGGCGGCTGAACACCCGGGTGCGAAGCTCTGGTCGCTCTCACCGTTGCAAAAGGGTCTGCTGTTCCAGGCCGAACTGGCGACGGCCGGCGACGAAGTCGACGTCTACGTGTCGCAGTCGGTCATCGGCGTCGCCGGGGACGTCGACGAAATGCGCCTTCAGCGAGCGGCCGATGCGGTCACACGGCGACACGCTGCACTTCGTTCTTCGTTCTTCCGAGCCGAAAGCGGCGAACCGGTAGTCGTGGTCCGTTCCTCGGTCAGCACGCCGATCGGTGTCGAGGACCTCTCGGAGCTCTCCGATGACGACGCGAGTGCGCGGCTCGATGCATTGGTGGACCGCGAGTACACCCGCCCCTTCGATCTGAGCCGTGCGCCGCTGCTGCGGTTCCTGCTTGTGCGGATGCCGGGTGGCAGGTGCGCTCTGGTGTTCACCAACCATCACATCATCATGGACGGTTGGTCTGCGCCGCTCGTGCTCGCCGACCTAGTATCGGTTTACCGAACCGGTACCACGGTGACCGACGCCGGCGTCTCGAAGGGCGCCGAGTTCGCCGACTACCTGCGATGGCTCGCGTCGCAGGACTCGAACGCCGGTCTGCGGGCGTGGCAAGAGGTCCTGGCACCGCTGGAAGAGCCGACGATCGTGGGGTCGAGCCGACCGGGAGCGCAGGAAGCACTGCCCGGGTCGACCCACTTCACCCTGGATGAGCGCCGAGTACTCGAGTTGAATGCGCTGGCGCGTTCGCTTGACGCCACGGTGGCCGAAGTGGTCCAGTTTGGTTGGGCCGTCCTCCTCGCACGTGTCAGCGGTACTCCGGTTGTGTCTTTCGGAGAGACGGTCTCGGGTAGGCCGTCGGTGCTGGAAGGCATCGATCGGGCAGTCGGGCTGTTCATCAACACGATTCCGGTGGTGGCCGAGGTCGACCCTGGCGTCCGTGTCGCGGATGGTATTCAGGCACTGCACTCCTCGAAGCTGCGTGTCCTCGATCACCAGCACATCGGACTGTCGGAGATCTTGCAGGTCTCACCGTTTGACGGTCTCTTCGACACGCTCTTCGTGTTCGAGTCCTATCCGATCCAGCTCGGCGAAGCCGCCGCTGCCGACCGGTCCGCGGATCTGCAGATCGACGACGTCGAGATGAAGGACGCCACCCATTACGCCATGACCCTCGAGGTCTCGCCGATCGGTGGGGAGCTTCGTCTGACACTCAAGTACCGTCCTGCCCACGTGTCCCGGGCCGCGGCTGAGACTTACATGACGATGCTCGAGCGGATTCTCGCCCAGGTGCCCGACCCGGGTCTGCGGGTGGACGATATCCGCGTCCTCGACACCGACGAAGCAGGCACGGTTCTGGCGGTGTCGACGGGTGAGTCGCGGGAGTTGGTGCCGGAGACGGTTGCTGATGTGTTGGCGGCGGGTGTGGCTCGTGATCGGGATGCGGTGGCTCTGGTGTTCGAGGGCCGGTCGGTGTCGTACGGCGAGTTGTCTGATCGTGTGGCGGTGTTGGCGCGTGCGTTGATCGATGCCGGTGTGGGTCCGGATGTGGCTGTGGGTGTGTGTGTTCCGCGGTCGGTGGACATGGTTGTGGCGATTCATGCGGTGGTGTCGGCGGGTGGGCAGTATGTGCCGATCGATACCGGTGCTCCGGTTGAGCGTGTGCGGTACATGGTGGAGACCGCGGGTGCTGAGTTGGTGTTGGTCGGTCCTGGGCCGGTTCCGGCGGCGGTGGCTGATTGTGGTGCGCGGACGTTTGTGGTGGATGCGTCGGGTCCGGTGGTGGGTGATACGTGTCCGGTGACTGCTGCGGAGCGTCGTGGTGTGTTGTCGGTGTCCTCGGCGGTGTACACGATTTTCACGTCGGGTTCGACGGGTCGGCCCAAGGGTGTGACGTTGCCGCATGCGGCGGTGGTGAACCGGTTGTGGTGGGGTCTGCATCAGTTGCCGATCGATGAGTCGGATGTGGTGGTGCTCAAGACGCCGTACACCTTTGATGTGTCGGTGCCGGAGTTGTTCGCGCCGTTCATGGTGGGTGCGACGGTGGTGGTGCTCAGGGCTGATGGTCATCTGGATCCGGTCTATGTCGCGGAGACGATCCGGGAGACTCGGGCGACGATGGTGCATTTCGTGCCGTCGATGCTGTCGGTCTTCCTCGATCTCGCGGGACCACGTCGCCTCGAGGGCTTGACCAGCCTTCGCCACGTCGGCATTTCGGGTGAGGCGTTGCCGCCTGCGGTGGCGGGGCAGGCGTTGGCGGCGGTTCCGTCGGCGGAGTTGTACAACTTGTATGGTCCGACCGAGGCGGCGGTGGAGATCACGTATCAGCGTGTGGGTCGGGCTGATGGTGTGTTGAATGTGCCGATCGGTCGGCCGGTGTGGAATTCGACGTCGTTTGTGTTGGATTCGCGTTTGCGGTTGGTGCCTGATGGTGTGGTCGGTGAGTTGTATGTCGGTGGTGTGCAGTTGGCGCGTGGGTATGCGGCGCGTCCGGATCTGACTGCTGAGAGGTTTGTGGCTGATCCGTTCGGTGGGCCGGGTGAGCGGTTGTATCGGACCGGTGACTTGGTGCGGCGTAATGCTGGTGGGGACTTGGAGTATCTGGGGCGTACCGATTTCCAGGTGAAGTTGCGGGGTCAGCGGGTCGAGCTCGGTGAGATCGAGGCGGTGTTGGCGGGTGCGCCGGGTGTGGTGCATGCGGCGGCGACGGTGGTCAGTGCTGCTGGTGGTGAGCATCTGGTCGGTTATGTTGCGGGTGGTCCGGGGGAGCGGTTGGACCTCGAGGCGATCAAGGCGTCGGTTGCGGTCGGGTTGCCGGAGTACATGCGTCCCACCGCGTGGGTGGTGCTGGAGGATGTGCCGCTCAACAGTGCGGGCAAGTTGGATCGGAAGTCGTTGCCGGAGCCGGAGTTCACCTCGGCGGAGTATGTGGGGCCGGAGTCCGATCTGGAGCGGGTGATCGCGGATGTGTTCGCCGATGTGCTCGGGGTCGAGCAGGTCAGTGTGGTGGAGTCGTTTTTCGATATCGGTGGGAACTCGTTGTCGGCGACACGGCTGGCGGCGCGGGTGGCCGATGCGCTCGATGCCGAGGTGACGGTGCGGATGGTGTTCGATGCGCCGTCGGTGCGTGAGCTGGCGGTGCGGGTGGATGTCGGTTCGGTGCAGGCGCTTCCGCCGATCGTGGCGGGTGCGCGTCCGCAGCGGTTGCCGTTGTCGTTTGCGCAGCGGCGGATGTGGTTCATCAATCAGTTCGATGCGTCTTCGGGTGCGTACAACATCGTGGCCGGGTTGCGTTTGACCGGTGACCTCGACACCGACGCCCTGCGCGCAGCGGTCGGTGACGTCATCGAACGTCACGAAGTGCTGCGCACCACGTATCCATCGGTGGACGGCCAACCGGTGCAGCAGATCTGGCCCGTCGACCGGGCGCGCCCCGCGCTGGATTGGGCCGACGAGACCGATCTCGACGCGCTGTACGCCTCTGCGGCGCGAGGTTTCGATGTCACCGCGGATCTCCCGGTACGGGTTCGTTTGCTCCGGGAGGCAGCCGACCGTCACGTCTTGGTGGTGGTGCTTCATCACATCGCCGGTGACGCCGAGTCCATTCGGCCGCTGGTCACCGACGTCGTCGTCGCGTACGACGCGCGCCGACGCGGTGAGACCCCGCAGCTGGCCCCACTGGCGATCCAGTTCGCCGACTTCGCCGTCTGGCAACGCGACGTCCTCGGCGATGCCGACGACCCGTCGTCGATCGTCGGACGGCAGGCCGGCTACTGGCAGGACCAGCTGGCCGGCTCACCCGACGTGATCGACCTCCCTGCCGACCGTCCGCGTCCGCGGGTTGCGTCGATGGGCGGCGCGTCGGTTCCGTTCGAACTACCCGCCGACGTGGTGACACGAGTCATCTCGGTGGCGCGTGAGCGCGGCATCACTCCCTTCATGGTTCTCCACGGAGCCCTCGCCGCCCTGATCTCTCGCCTCGCTGCGGTGGACGACATTACGATCGCGACCCCGGTCGCGGGGCGCGGCCGTCCGGAACTCGACCCTCTCGTGGGCATGTTCGTCAACACCCTCGTCCTGCGCACCGGCGTCGAGCCGTCGATGACGTTCGACCGTCTGCTCGACGATGTGCGCCGGGTGGACCTCGACGCTTACGCGAACGCCGACGTACCGTTCGAATACCTCGTCGAGAAACTGAACCCGGTCCGCTCGCAGGCCTTCGCGCCGCTCGCCCAGATATTGCTCAACGTCCTCGACGACACCGACGAACCGGTGTCGCTGGCCGGATTGCACATCGCACCGATGCAGACCGGCGACCGACCCAGTCAGTACGACCTCACCGTCGAGGTCCTGCAGGGCGCGGAAAGCTCGGCGTGGAGTGGCGTCATCCGCTACGCGACCGACCTGTTCGACCCGGCCACCGTCGGCACCTTTGCCGACCGGCTGCTCCGAACCGTCGAGACCCTGGTCGCGCGGCCTGACTCCGCGATCGGCGATGCCCCAGTCTTCGGCGACGTCGACTCGGAGGTCTCGGCCTGGTCCACCGGCGACCGGGTTCCGCTGCCCACCGCAGTGCTGCCGGATCTGCTCGCAGCCCAGGTGGCACCGAACGCACGGCGTACCGCACTCGTGTCCGGCGACCGCGAGATGAGCTACCGAGAGTTCGGTGCGCGTGTCGCGGAGACCGCGCGGGAGCTCATCGCGCGGGGAGTCGGACCAGACGTGGCCGTCGCGGTGTCCATTCCGCGTTCGGTCGAGATGCTCGTCGCCGTTCACGCCATCGTCACCGCCGGCGGACACTATGTGCCGGTCGACGTCGACGCGCCCGAGGACCGCGCTCGCTACATGCTCGAGACCGCCGACACGCGGCTTCTGCTGGTGGCCGCCGACGCACCGGTCTGGTCCGGTACCACCGACGTGGATCGCATCGTGATCGACTGTTCCTCCGAGGTGGACGTCGCGACGCCGGCGGTCACGGACGACGAGCGTGTCGCCCCATTGAGACCAGCGTCGGCCGCCTACACCATCTTCACGTCCGGATCGACCGGACGTCCGAAGGGTGTGACGGTCTCCCATGAGGCGATCGTGAATCGTCTGCAGTGGATGCAGTCCCGGTACGCCCTCAATGCGGCAGACGCGGTCCTGCAGAAGACCCCGTACACCTTCGACGTGTCGGTGTGGGAGTTGTTCTGGCCGTTGCTGACCGGCGCGCGACTCGTGATCGCCGAGCCCGATGGACACCGCGACCCGATGTACCTCGCCTCACTGATCGCGACGCAGCGGGTCACGACCCTGCACTTCGTGCCGTCCATGCTGTCGACCTTCGCCGACGTTCTCGCAGGCCAGGACTCCGCGGATCTCCGTTCGGTGCGGCAGGTCTTCACCTCCGGCGAGGCGCTCGCCCCGGCGGTGGCGGGGACCGCACTCGAGTTGCTGGCCGGAGCGAGCCTGCACAACCTGTACGGTCCGACCGAGGCTGCGGTGGATGTCACCGCGCACGAGGTGTTCGCCGGTGATCCGGCGATACCGATCGGTGCCCCGGTGTGGAATACGAGCGTCCACGTCCTCGATGCACGCCTGCGCCCGGTCCCGATCGGGGTGGCAGGTGAGCTGTACCTCGGTGGCGTTCAGCTGGCGCGCGGCTACGCCGGCCGTCCGGATCTCACCGCCGACAGGTTCGTCGCAGCACCTTCGGGTGCCCCCGGGCAGCGGCTCTACCGCACAGGTGACCTCGTTCGGTGGGCACGCGAGGGGGAACTGGAGTACTTGGGGCGCACCGACTTCCAGGTCAAGCTTCGTGGTCAGCGGATCGAACTGGGCGAGATCGAGGCTGTGCTTGCCTCCGCGCCCGGGGTGGTGAACGCCGCAGCCGCGGTGGTGTCGGCTCATGGTGGCGAACAGCTCGTCGGCTACGTCTCCGTTGCCGGGGCGGTCGATCTGGACGCCGTCAAGACGGTTGCAGCCGAGCATCTCCCGGAGTTCATGCGACCCACCGCATGGGTGGTGCTGGACGAGATGCCGCTGACCACTTCGGGCAAGATCGATCGAAAGGTGTTGCCCGCGCCGGTCTTCGAGGCCGCGGAGTACGTGGGCCCCGAAGACGAGAAGGAGTCTGCGATCGCCGCGGTGGTCGCCGACGTGCTCGGGGTCGAGAAGGTCAGCGTTGTCGAGTCGTTCTTCGACCTGGGCGGCAACTCGCTCTCTGCGACCCGGGTCGCCGCGCGGGCCGGTGAGATCTTCGGTGTCAATCTCGGAGTGCGAACGATCTTCGACGCGCCATCGGTGCGTGAGCTCGCCGCCGCGGTGTCCGAGCAGGATGCGGCGCTCGCACCCATCGTCGCAGTGGACCCGCGACCGGAACGGATACCGCTGTCCTTCGCCCAGCGACGCATGTGGCTGGTCAACCAGTTCGACACGGATTCGGCTGCCTACAACATCCCGACCGTGCTGCGTCTTACCGGTGACCTCGACACCGACGCTCTGCACGCGGCGATCGTCGGTGTGGTCCGCAGGCACGAAGTCCTGCACACGTCATTCCCGGCCGTCGACGGCGAGCCGTACCAGAAGATCGGACGCGCATCGACGATCGCAGCCCGGTTGGACTGGGACGTCGTGGACTCCGAGGAGGAGATCGCCGGGGCCGTCGACCGCGGATTCGACGTCGCCAAGCAGTGGCCGATCCGGATCCGGTTGTGGCAGGTCGACGACGGCGAACACATCCTCGCGATCGTCGTGCACCACATCGCCTTCGACGGCGAATCGATGGGCCCGTTCGTCTCCGATCTCGTCGCGGCGTATCTCGCCGAGATCGAAGAGCGCGACCCCGACCTCGCCCCGTTGGAGGTCCAGTTCGCCGATTTCGCGATCTGGCAGCACACCGTGCTCGGGGCGTTCGACGACCCGTCGTCGACCGTCGGCGGACAGCTCGACTTCTGGAGGAGTGCGCTGGCCGGGCTCCCGGACCTGGTGGAGTTGCCCACCGACCGTCCCCGGCCGGCAGTCGCCACCCGGCAGGGTGATCGGGTCGAGATGTCGATCCCCGCGGAGATCGCCGACCAGATCGGCAAACGGGCCACCGAACTCGGTGTGACACCGTTCATGGTGGTGCACGCGGCGTTGGCCGCCATGGTCGCCAGATTGTCGGCGAACGACGACATCGCCATCGGCACACCCGTCGCGGGCCGCGGCCAGGCGGTGCTCGATCCGCTCGTCGGCATGTTCGTCAACACCCTCGTCCTGCGTACCCAGGTCGACTCGGGGGCGTCGTTCGCCGATCTGCTGGACCGTGCGCGCGCAGCCGATGTCGAGGCGATGTCGAACGCCGACGTCCCCTTCGAAGTGGTCGTCGACGCGCTCCGGCCGACACGATCGGATGCGTTCGCGCCGTTCACCCAGATCTGGCTCACGTTCGACCAGACTGCTCTGCCCGAGCTGGCCGGTTCAGATCTTGCGGCTGGGGAGATAGCCGGCCTGCAGGTCGCGCCGGTCATCACCGGCTCGGTCCCGGCCCGCGTCGATCTGCTGGTCGGAGTCGTGCCCGGCGAGGGCGACTGGCGTATCGCGCTGCTGTACGCCACCGACCTGTTCGAGGCGACCACCGTGCTGACCTTCGGCGACTATCTCGTCGGAATCCTCGAGGCGGCACTGGCGGATCCGTCGGTGGCAGTGGGTGACCTCCCCCTGCGGGCGCGGGACCACGGTGGCCCCGCGGCGGCCCAGGCGCCGGAGTCCTCCTCGGTCGCCGGAGGCGCCGGCTACCGGGTACTCGATCCGCTGGAGGGCACAGACCCAGAGGTACTCGCCGTCAGCGGTCCGAGCACCGCACCGGTCCTGCTGCGGGAGATCTTCGCCGAGGCCGCCACGACCTGGGGACCACGCCAGGCAGTCGTCGACGCAGAGGGAGCGACCCTCACGTACGCGCAGCTCGACGCAGAGTCCAACCGGCTGGCCCGATGGCTGCTACGCCGCGGGGTCGGGACCGAGACCCTGGTCGCCCTCGCCATCGGCCGCTCCGCCCGGTTGTTGACCGCGATCTGGGCGGTGGCCAAGACCGGTGGCGCATATGTGCCCATCGATCCCGACTATCCGTCCGAGCGGGTCGCGGCGATGGTCGAGGACTCCGGAGCCGTTCTCGGCCTCAGCGTCTCAGGGTCCGGCGAGCTGCCGCGGGGCCGGTTCGGCAGCTGGGAGCGTCTCGACGATCCCGGCGTCGTCGCCGAGATCGAGACGATGAGCGCCGATCCGATCGTCGATGAGGAACGGCCGACACCGACGCGGGTGCACAACACCGCCTACGTGATCTTCACGTCGGGATCGACCGGGCGGCCGAAGGGTGTCGTCGTCACCCACACCGGTCTCGCGAACTTCGCCGCCGAGGAACGGAAGCGTTCCAGCGCAGACGAATACAGTCGCGTGCTGGGCTTCGCGTCGCCGAGCTTCGATGCGTCGGTGCTGGAGTACCTGCTGGCGACCGTCAGCGGTGGTGTCCTGATCTACCGTCCGAGCGAGGCGGTCGGCGGGCCGGAGCTGCAGGACTTCATGATGCGGCAGGCGGTCACCCATACGTTCTTGACGCCGACGGTCCTGTCCACGTTGCAGTCCACGGCGCTGCCGGCCCTGCGCGTCGTCTACGCCGGCGGCGAAGCGGTGCCTCAGGCACTCAAGGACGACTGGGCGACGATGCGTCGGATCCAGAACCTGTACGGCCCGACCGAGACCACCATCGGTGTCACCATCAGCGAGCCGATGCATATCGGTGCGCCGGTGTACCTGGGCCGTCCGATCGACGGCGTCGGGCTGCTGGTCCTCGACAACCGGCTCAAGCCTGTGCCCGTCGGAGTGCCCGGTGAGCTGTACGTCGTCGGACACGCCATCTCGCGTGGCTACCTGGACCACCCGGCGCTGACCGCGGTGCGGTTCGTCGCCAATCCGTACGGGATTCCCGGGGACCGCATGTACCGGACCGGTGACGTCGTGCGGTGGCGCAAGGACGACTCCGGCCAGGTCGTACTCGAGTACTCGGGCCGCAGCGACGACCAGGTCAAGCTGCGCGGTCTACGCATCGAACTCGGGGAGATCGAGAGCACGCTGACCTCGCACCGTGCCGTGGACTCCGCGGTGGTGGTCGGGGTCGGCGGGTCGGTGGCAACGGCGCTGGCCGCATACGTGGTCGGCGACCGCGACTCGATCGATGTGACCGAACTGCGGACACACCTGTCCGAACGGCTACCGGCGCACATGGTTCCGGCGTCGATCACGGTGCTTGACTCTCTGCCGCTGACACCGGTCGGCAAGCTCGACAAGGCCGCACTCCCAGAGCCGGTCATCGAGGTGGGGGAGTACGTCGCCCCGGCCGACGATGCCGAAGCCCATGTCGCCGCGGTATTCGCCGATGTGCTCGGCGTGGAACAGGTGTCGGTCACCGACTCGTTCTTCGATCTCGGGGGCAATTCTCTGTCGGCGACCAGGGTCGTCGCCCGTGTCAGCGAACGCCTCGGCCGGCCGGTCTCCGCGCGTGACCTGTTCGATGCGCCGAGCGTGCGTGCCCTGGTGGCCGGCACCGCTGGACGTGACGCCTCGGGTCGCGAACCCCTGGTCGCGGGTCCGCGCCCGGTCCGCATCCCGCTGTCCTACGCCCAGCAGAGAATGTGGTTCATCAACCAGTTCGACACCACCTCACCGGCGTACAACGTGCCCGTCGCATTGCGGGTGGCCGGTGACCTCGACCTCGACGCGCTGCATGCCGCGGTCACCGACACGGTGGCACGACACGAGGTGCTGCGCACCGTCTTCCCCGCCGAGGACGGCACCCCTCACCAGCAGGTGCTCGACGTGGATGAGGCCGCCCGACGCCTGGACTGGCGGACGGCCGGGAGCGCCGACGACATACGTGCCGCTGCCGTCGAGGGTTTCGACGTCAAGCGCGATCTGCCCATCCGGGTCCGGGTGGCCGAGGTCGACGCCGGCGACCACCTGGTGCTCCTCGTGACCCATCACATCGCCTCGGACGGCGAGTCGGCCCCCGTCCTCGCCCGCGATCTGGTCACCGCATACGCCGCCCGGGTCAGCGGCCGGGCACCGGAATGGCGGGCCCTCCCGGTGCAGTACGCGGACTTCGCCCTGTGGCAGCGCCGGGTTCTCGGAGACCCGGACGACCCCTCTTCCGTTCTCGCGGCACAGATCGAATACTGGCGGGGGCGCCTCGTCGACCTGCCTGAGGTGTTGCCCCTGCCCACCGACCGCCCACGGCCGCCGGTGTTCGATCCGACCGCGGGCCGGGTCGACTTCACCATCGAGCCCGCGGTCATGGGCGCGGTGGGTGAACTCGCCGGTGCCGTCGGCGGGACACCGTTCATGGTCGTCCACGCCGCGCTCGCCGCGACCCTCGCACGCGTGGCCGGGACCGACGACATCGCGGTCGGCGCGGCCGTCGCCGGACGTGGCGAGGCCGCACTCGACGAGATGGTGGGCATGTTCGTGAACACGGTGGTGTTGCGAACCGTCGTCGACTCTGCGGAGTCTGTCCGCGACTTGCTCGCCCGCGTTCGGCAGGAGGATCTCGACGCGTTCGCGCACGCCGATGTGCCATTCGAGCAGATCGTCGAAGCGATTGCGCCGCAACGATCCACCGCGCATGCACCGCTCTTCCAGGTCGGCTTCAACTATCTCGTGGAATCCGACCAGGAAGACATCGCCGAGGCACTCACGTCGTTCGGGGTGGGCTTCGAGGAAGCCGCCGCCCCCGCGACGAAGTTCGACCTCGCCTTCGCTTTCACCGAACGTGCCGGTGAGTCCGACGCCCGGGAACTCCGCGGTGAGGTCTCCTTCGCCGCCACACTTTTCGACACGGATACCGTCGACCGTTTCGTCGGTGTGCTCCGCCTGGTCCTGGCCGCGATGACTGCGGATCCGGACCGACCGGTCGGGGAGATCGCCATCGTCGACGACGAGACACGCGCTCGGCTGGCGCCTGTGGCCCTCGCCCGTACCGAGGGTGTCCAACCGGCCACCTTGACCGACATGCTCGCCGCGCGAGACCTCGACCTCGATCGCCCCGCGGTGATCGAGGGGGACCGGGTCATGACCTACCCTGAGTTCGAGGCGGTGACCAACAGGTTCGCCCGAGAACTCATCGAACGTGGCGTCGGTCCGGAAATTCCCGTAGCAGTTGGCATCTCGCGGTCCATGGAGTCGGTGATCGCGGTGTGGTCGGTCATCAAGGCCGGCGGCGCCCACCTTCCGGTGGATCCGCGGCACCCCGCCGACCGGATTCGTCACATGCTCACCGATTCGCGGGTGTCGGTCGGTGTGACCGTCGCGGGCGACGCGGCGTCCTTCCGTGGGCTGACCGACACCGACTGGGTGGTGCTGGACGATCCCGCGACCGGCGCCCGGATAGCGGGTCGGTCGGATGCCCCGATCGCCGACGGTGAACGCCTGGCGGCGGTTCGCCTCGACAACCTCGCCTATCTCATCTACACCTCGGGATCGACCGGGCGGCCCAAGGCCGTGGCGGTTTCCCACCGCGGCATCGCCGACCTCCTCTCCCGGCAGCTCACGGTGTCCGGGAAGGGGCCCGACGTGCGGGTGCTGCACGTGGCGTCACCGAGTTTCGACGCTGCGTTCTTCGAGTTGATGTGGGGTTACCTACCCGGTTTCACGACCGTGATCGCGCCGGCGGATGCCTATGCCGGCGAACCTCTGGCAGAGGTGGTCACGGCGGGCGGCGTCACCGACATGGTTGTCACGCCGTCCGTTCTCGGGACCCTGTACCCAGAGTTGATTCCCACGGTCCGTCACCTCCTGACCGCAGGCGAGCCCTGCCCGCCTGAGCTGGTGGCCCGCTTCGCGAACCTGAGTCCGATCTGGAACTTCTACGGTCCCGCCGAGGCCACGGTGCTGTCCACCGTCGGCGCGATGGTGCCGGACCGTCCGATCACGATCGGGCGCCCGATCCCCGGCTTCGCCGTGGTGCTCCTCGACAATCGTCTGCAGCCCGTTCCCGTGGGAGTCGTCGGCGAAATCTACGTCATCGCCGATGGCGTCGGCCGCGGATACCTCCATCGACCCGATCTCACGGCCGCGCGCTTCGTAGCCGCGCCGTTCGCGTCCCCCGGCACACGCATGTACCGGACGGGCGACCTCGCTCGCTGGACCGTCGACCACGAACTTCTCTACGCAGGACGCTCGGACTTCCAGGTCAAGATCAACGGTCAGCGAGTCGAGCTGGGGGAGATCGACGCCGCGCTGAGCGAGGAGCCGGGAGTCGATCAGGCGTTCACGCTCGGGATGGACAGTCCGACGGGGACCAAGCGCCTCATCGGCTACGTGGTGACCACGGAGCCTGCCGCCTTCGACGCCGAAGCCGCGCGGAAGCGACTGGCCGGGCGGCTCGCGGAATACATGGTGCCGTCGGCGATCGTGGCAATGGACGAGGTTCCACTCACGCCGACGGGCAAGCTCGACCGGACGGGTTTGCCGGTCCCGGGAATCGTCGACAACGACACCTTCGAGTCCCCGGCCACCCCGACCGAACAGGTCCTTGCCGACGTCTTCTCGATGGTCCTGGGTGACCCCCAGATCTCGGTTACCCGTTCGTTCTTCGAACTGGGCGGCGACAGCATCATGTCCATCCAGTTGTCCTCGCTACTCCGTGCCGCTGGACTGACCGTCACCCCGCGGGACATCTTCGAGTACCGCACGGTCCGGGCCCTGGCCGCTGTCGCCCGTAGTGGTGAGGGCGAAGTCCTCGCCGAATTGCCTGGTGGCGCAACCGGTCCGGTTACCGCGCCCCCGATGGCGCACTGGTTGCTCGAGCATGCCGCCACCCTCGCCGACATTGCCGACTTCTCCCAGTCGGCGGTACTGGCCCTACCCGACGTGTTCACCGAAGAACAACTCGCCCAAGTCATCTCGGCGGTCGTCGCCCACCATCCGATGTTGTCGGCGACGTTCGCGGTTGACGACGACGGCGTGCCGGTCCTGACCGCGGGCGGGCCGTTCGACGCGACAGCCGCGATCAGCATGATGGAGACCTCGGCACGACCCGGCGAGACAGAGTTCACTTCCACCGTGCTCGATGCCCACCGGCAGGCCCTCGGCCGACTCGATCCTGCGACCGGCACGATGGCGCAGTTCGTCGCGCTCCGGCCCACCGATGGGGAGAACGGCCGTCTACTCGTCGTGGTCCACCACCTGGCCGTGGACGCGGTCTCCTGGCAGGTGCTCGTCACCGATCTCGCCACTGCATGGGCTCAGGTGGCCGCCGGTGCGGTCGTGGAACTGCAGCCGGTTGGCACGTCGTTCCGCCGGTGGGCGGACGTACTCGCCGGCCTCGCCGACTCGAGCGACGCCGACCGGGCGTTCTGGAGCCGCCAGCTGCCCGCGGGGCCGCAGGCGTGGGCACCCCTCGATCGTGCCCGGGACAGGATGTCTACCGTCCGGAGCCTGGCCGTCGAGGTTCCCGCGGATGTCGCCGAACCGTTGCTCGTCGACGTACCGGCCGCCTTCCGATCGGCCGTCGACGACGCACTGATCGCAGCCCTCGCCGTCGCCGTCGGTGCGTCGGGAGAACTCGGGTCGGTACCGGTGCTGCTCGAAGGACACGGTCGGGAGGAGGAGGTCGCGCCGGGCGCGGATCTCGCCCGCACCGTCGGCTGGTTCACCTCGATCATGCCGATCGAAGTCGACGTGGCCGGCAGTACTCCCGCTGACGCCGCGGCACTGGTCCAGCGTGTCAAGGCGGTCAAGGAGACACGCCGGTCCATGCCTGCCCGGGGCCTGTCCTTCGGCTCCGCCCGCTACCTCGACCCCGCGTCGGGTCTGCGCGACCGGCCGCTACCCGAGGTGAGCTTCAACTACTTCGGCAACACCGCGGCGGCGGTGGAGAACGGTGACCTGGTCCCGTTCACCCCGGTGCCCGAGCGCTACAGCCTCCCGCCGACCGCATCGGGGGCGATGGCGGTCTCCGCGGTGCTCTCGGTGAACGTGTCGACGATCGTCGTCGACGGACGCCGAGTGCTGCACGCCGAACTCACCTTCCCGTCGGCGGTCCTCGACGACGCCGAGGTGACCGAGATCGCCGGTCGCTGGCTCGAGGCACTGCGGACTCTCGTCGGCTGGGTCGGCGACGGCGGCGTCCCGGGCCGGACTCCGTCGGATGTCTTGGCTCCCGGGCTGACCCAGGCGGAGGTCGACGATCTCACCGCACGTTTCGGCGACGCCGAGATCTGGCCGCTGTCCCCGCTCCAGCGCGGACTCTTCTATCAGGCCGAGCTGGCAGCGGAATACGAAGCGGCGGACGTGTACGTCACCCAGGCCACGCTGTCACTGCACGGGACGCTCGAGCCGGACCGGATGCGTCACGCGAGTCGACTGTTGCTCGCACGCCATGCGATCCTCCGGTCGGCCTACGTGCGCACGAACGCCGGAACCGTCGTCGCAGTGGTCCCGCCTGAGGTCGAGCCCGAGTGGTCGGTGGTCGATCTGCGCGATGTCTCCGCCGCCGAACTCGACGACCGCCGGAACGCGGTGGCCGACGCGGAGCGGGAATCGCGGTTCGAGATGGCGCGGCCCGGACTCATCCGCTTCGCGCTGATCGCCGAACCGGGCGACCGTCACAGCCTGGTGATCACCAACCATCACATCCTCCTCGACGGGTGGTCGGGACCGCTGGTGCTCACCGATCTCCTCGTCGCCTACTTCACCGGGTCGATCCTGACCGCGTCTGATGCGTCAGGTTACGACGCATTCCTGCGATGGTTGGGCCATCGCGATCGCGACGCCGGACTGGCGGCCTGGCGCGAGACCCTTGCCGGGGTAGAGGGTCCGACACTCGTCGCCCCGACACAGATGTCGCCGGAGCAGCGGCCCCTTCCGCGCGATCTCGCGGTCGAGCTCGACGCGGCGGCGGCAGCGTCGCTGACCGAGCTAGCACGTACGCGAGAGTTGACCCTGTCCGTGGTGCTGCAGACCGCGTGGGCGGTCCTGTTGTCGCGTATGACGGGGCAGCGGTCGGTGGTGTTCGGCGAGACCGTCTCCGGCCGGCCCGCCGATCTCGACGGTGCCGAGGCCATCGTGGGGCTGTTCATCAACACCCTGCCGGTCGCCGTCGACGTCGACCCCCGCGCAACGGTTGCCGACGTCATGGGACGGCTACAGCGCGCGAAGACCGCGGTGCTGGACCACCACCACATCGGACTCGCCGAGATCGCCGCGGCGATCGGGGAGAGCGCTCTCTTCGACACCCTGACGGTGTACGAGTCCTATCCGGTCGATACGTCGAGCGCGGCGGACGCCGTCGCAGGCGGTGAACTCGAGGTCCGCGGTGTGTCCGGGCGCGACGCGACGCATTACCCGCTGACCCTCGCCGCGGCGCCGTCGGCGGGTGGTCTCACGCTGACACTGAAGTACCTGCCGGACGTGTTCGACGAGCCGACCGTCGCCGGCTTCGCCGCGGTCGTCCGTCGGCTACTGGGATCGTTCGCCGCCGACCCCGAGCGCATCATCGGGCAGATCGAGTTGCTCGACGCCGAGGCGATGACCGCACGGCTCGCGGTCACGGGTGCGACGCCGGCCCCGGTGCTCACCCTCCCCGAGATGCTGAGTGGCTCCGCGGCTCGCCATGCGTCGTCGACCGCAGTGATCTACGACGGCAGTGCACTGACCTATGCCCGCGTCGACGAACTGAGCAACTCCCTGGCCAGGATGCTGATCGAGCGCGGTGTCCGCGTGGAATCAATGGTGTTGTCGGCCTTCTCCAGGTCCGACCTGATGTACATCGCGATGTGGGCGGTGGCCAAGGCCGGCGGGGTCCTCACGCCCATCGACCCGAAGTACCCCAGCGATCGGGTGCGGATGGTCGTCGAGGACAGCGGTGCGGCACTCGGCCTGGCCGAGGCCGCGAGCGTCGAGTCGCTCCCGGCCGGACCCGAGTGGATCGTCATCGACCACGCTGCCCTGCAGACGATCTCGAACCGGTGGCCGTCCGATCCGGTCACCGACGCCGACCGTGGGGCGCCGATCCGCCCGCACAACGCCGCGTACGCGATCTTCACCTCTGGTTCCACCGGACGCCCGAAGGGTGTCATGGTCAGCCACACCGGCTTGCGCAACGTCGCCGACGGTCTACGCGACAAGCACCGTTCGGGCCCCTCGTCGCGGTGGCTGGCAGTCAGCTCACCGGCCTTCGACGCCACGATGCTCGAGGTACTGGGCGCGTTCCCGAACGGAGCCACCCTGGTGGTGTCACCGGCGGACACCTACGGCGGACCGGAGCTGACGCGTTTCGTCGACGAGCACCGAACCACTCACGCGTTCCTCGTCCCCAGTGTCGCGGCGACCATGCCCGATGTCGCCGATGGTGTACTCACGAACCTCATGCTCGGGGGCGAAGCGGTGCCCGAGACCGAGGTCGCCCGGTGGGTCACACCGGATGGCGGGCGCACCCTGTACAACGGGTACGGCCCCACCGAGACCACGATCATCGCGATAACTGCTCGCGATCTCCGGCCAGGTGCGCGTGTGGTGATCGGCGATCCGATGCCCGGTGTCGCCCCTCGGGTCCTCGACGAGTCCCTGCACCCGGTCCCGGTCGGCATGGCGGGCGAGCTCTATCTGGCGGGGCCGGAGTTGTCGCGCGGCTACGTCAACCAGAGCGGGCTGACCGCCGAGCGATTCGTGGCGGACCCCTACGGCGAACCGGGGTCGCGGATGTATCGCACCGGCGATCTCGTCAAGTGGCGGTCTGACGATCAACTCGAGTATGTGGGTCGCACGGACTTCCAGGTGAAGGTCCGCGGTCTGCGTATCGAGACCGGCGAGGTCGAGTCGGCGCTGTTGCGAGTCGAGGAGGTGACCGCGGCGGCAGTCATCGCCGTCGAGCGCCCGGCGGGCACCGCACTGGCCGGTTATGTCACGCTCTCCGGCGGGGTCGACAAGACGCCGGGGCAGATCCTGTCCGAATTGGGGGCACTGTTGCCCGCCTACATGGTCCCCTCGAGTCTGATGGTGCTCGAACGGATTCCGCTGAACCCGATCGGCAAGGCCGACCGCCGGGCTCTCCCGGAACCCGAGTTCGCCTCCACCGAGACGGTGGCGCCGCGGAACCCGTCGGAGGAGGCGATCGCCGCAGTTTTCCGCGAGGTCCTCGCGGTCGACGATGTGTCGGTGACGGCGTCGTTCTTCGACCTGGGTGGTAACTCCCTGTCGGCGACCCGGGTCGCCGGACGGCTGTCGGAACTGGTGGACCGTCGAGTCGGGGTGCGCGATCTCTTCGATCATCCGTCGGTTGCCGAACTCGCCCGGCATCTGCCCCCGCCGGACGGAACCGGTGTCGCGCCGATCGTCGCAGGGCCACGGCCTGAACGTGTTCCCCTGTCACTGGCGCAGCAGCGCATGTGGTTCATCAATCAGCTCGACACCACGTCGCCGGCGTACAACATCCCGACCGGACTGCGTCTGCGGGGGCCGCTCGACGTCGACGCCCTGCAGGCCGCGCTCGGCGACGTCGTCGAGCGCCACGAGGTGCTGCGGACGACTTATCCGTCGATCGACGGCGACCCGGTCCAGGCGATTGCCGAACCGCGAGACGCCCTGCGCGATCTCGATTTCGCCGTGGTCGAATCCCAGGAGGAACTGATCGCCGCCGCGACGCGAGGTTTCGACGTGACAGTCGACTCCCCGTTACGGGTGCGCCTGTTCGCCGAGACCTCGGACGGGCGATCGCATCTGCTGGCCGTGGTCGTCCATCACATCGCTGCCGACGGTGAGTCCATGGGACCGTTCGTGCGCGACCTCGTGGTCGCCTACGAGTCGCGCCGCACCGGATCGGAGCCGAACTGGGCGCCGCTGCCGGTGCAGTTCGCCGACGTCGCGCTCTGGCAACGCGCCGTCCTCGGGTCCGTCGACGATCGCCGATCCGTTCTGGGACGACAGCTCGACTACTGGGTCGAGCACCTCGCCGGCATTCCGGACGTCATCGACATCCCCACGGACCGCCCGCGTCCCGCCGTCGCCTCGCAGCGCGGGGCCCTCGTGGAATTCGAGGTGCCGCCCGCCGTCGCGGACAGGACGGCACAAACCGCGCGACTCCTCGGTGTGACACCGTTCATGGTGGTTCACGCAGCGCTCGCCGTGCTGCTGTCGCGACTGTCGGCAGACGACGACATCGCCATCGGCACGCCGGTCGCGGGTCGTGGCCGGCGGGAGATCGACGACCTCGTCGGAATGTTCGTGAACACCCTGGTTCTGCGCACTGAGGTGAGGCCGGGAACGACTTTCGCCGAGCTGGTCGACCAGGTCCGCACGACCGACCTCGACGCGTTCGCCAACTCCGACGTGCCGTTCGAGTATCTCGTGGAGAAGCTCAACCCCGTCCGGTCACAGTCGTTCGCGCCTCTGTCCCAGGTGATGCTGACATTCGGTCAGCCCTCGCCGTCCGCGCCGGACGCCGACGTGGACGGGGACGACCTGACTGTCGAACCGGTGGCCCCGGCCGACTATCCGGCTCAAGTCGACCTCACCTTCGGGATCACGACGGCGGGATCGGGCGATCCTTGGCACGGATCCCTGATCTACGCCACCGACCTCTTCGACGCCGCGACGGCCGAGCGCATGGCTGACCAGTTGGTACGGGTACTCGACAGCGCCACGGTGGATCCCGGCCTCGCGGTCGGCGACGTTCCGGTCTTCGACCAGGACACCGCGCAGGTGGCCGAGTGGGAATCTGGACCCGACGTGTCGGTGGCGCCCGCAGTGCTACCCGATCTCGTCGGACGACAGATCGCCGCCACCCCGGACGCGACCGCCCTGGTGGTGGAGGGCCGGGAGGTCTCTTACGCTGAGTTCGGTGGACGCGTGGCCCGTCTGGCGCGAACCCTGATCGAGCGGGGTGTCGGGCCAGACGTGCCGGTGGCAGTCGCGATTCCGAGATCGGTCGAGCTCCTGGTCGCCGTGCACGCCGTAGTCGCCGCGGGCGGACACTACGTCCCGATCGACGTGGATGCGCCGGCGGATCGGCTGCGCCATATCGCGACGACCGCAGGGGTGCGACTGGCCCTGGTGGCCGGCGCAGGAGAGCAGCTCCCAGACCTCGATCTGGACCGTGTCGTCGTCGACTGTGACGAGCCCGTCGGACGCCATGCACCCCGTTGGGTGTCGGCCGAGGAGCGCACCGGCGTCCTGCTACCGGACCACCTCGCCTACACCCTCTTCACCTCCGGCTCGACCGGGCGTCCCAAGGGTGTCGCGGTCTCGCACGCGGCGATCGTCAACCGCCTGGAGTGGATGCAGGGCGCCTTCCCGATCGCCGGTGACGACGTGGTGCTGCAGAAGACCCCGGTGACGTTCGATGTGTCGGTGTGGGAGCTCTTCTGGCCGTTGATGACCGGCGCCCGACTGGTCATCGCACGCCCGGACGGGCATCGGGATCCGCACTATCTGGCCCAGGTGATCGCCGACCAGGCGGTGTCGACCCTGCACTTCGTCCCGTCCATGCTCTCGACATTCCTCGAGGTGATCGGGCCGGACGGCGTCGGACGTCTCGACTCCGTTCGGCGGCTGTTCACTTCCGGTGAGGCGTTGCCGGTGTCCGTGGCCGCGGACGCGTCGACGAGGCTGCCGGAGGTGAGCGTGCACAACCTCTACGGGCCCACCGAGGCAGCGGTGGACGTCACCCATCACCCGGTGTCGGCGGGCGACACCGTCATCCCGATCGGCGTACCGGTGTGGAACACGACGGTGCGGGTTCTGGATGCGCGATTGCGTCCGGTACCCGTCGGGGTCAACGGTGAGCTGTACCTCGGAGGTGTGCAGTTGGCTCGTGCCTACTCGAGTCGCGCCGATCTGACGGCCGACCGCTTCGTCGCCGATCCGTTCGGTGCCCCGGGCGCACGTCTCTATCGCACGGGCGACCTCGTCCGGTGGAACGAAGGCGGGCAGTTGGAGTACCTGGGCCGCACCGATTTCCAGGTCAAGCTACGTGGTCAGCGCATCGAACTCGGTGAGATCGAGTCGGTCGCCGCATCGGCTCCGGGCGTCGCGCACGCGGTCGCGGCGGTCGTGGAGGCAGCCGGCGAAGAGCGCCTGGTGGGTTATGTCGCCGGGGCGGACCCCGCAGCCGTCGATCTGGACGTCGTCAAGGACGTCGTGGCCCGGGGCCTACCCGAGTACATGAGGCCCACTGCATGGGTCGTCCTCGAGGAGATGCCCCTCAGCGCGGCGGGCAAGATCGACCGGAAGGCTCTCCCGCAGCCTGTTGTAAAGCCGGCGGAATACGTGCCGCCGGCAGACGAGACCGAGTCGCTCATCGCCGAGGTCGTCGGCGAGGTTCTGGGGATCGAACGCGTGAGCGTGACCGAGTCGTTCTTCGACCTCGGTGGCAACTCCTTGTCGGCGGCGCGCGTCATCGGACGATTGCGTGAAAAGACCGGTCGTGCGGTCGATCTCGCGTGGCTCTTCGCAGACCCGACCGTGAGAGGTCTCGCCAGCCGTGTGCTCGCAGATCTCCGGGCCGAATCGTCGGCCGCGCTGACCGGTGACATCGTGATCCCGCTACGGGCCGAGGGACGGGGTGCGCCACTCTTCTGTGTGCATCCTGCAGGCGGTCTGGCGTGGTTCTACGGCGGTCTGGCGCCATATGTGGCGGACCGGCCGATCTACGGCGTACAGGACCCGCACGTGGTGACGGGTGAGGAACCTGCCGATTCGGTCGTGGAGATGGCGCGTCGTTATCTGAGCGAGATCCGCGCGGTGCAACCGACCGGCCCGTACCACCTGCTCGGTTGGTCTCTCGGTGGTGTGATCGCCCAGGAGATCGCGGTGCAGATCCAGGCGTCCGGAGAGACCGTCGGGCTCGTCGCGCTCATGGACGCGGCCCCGTCGGTGGCCGATCTCGCCCGCGATGATCGCACGGAGTCCGAGCCTGATGTGGCCGAACTGCTCGGGGCATGGCGGACACTGTTCGATCTGGAACCCGCCGACGGAGGGGAGGCGACGCCGGAACAGGTCGCCGAGCTGATCCGGACCCAGCTGCGGGCCACCGGACTGCTCGACGACGATCAGATCGACCGGATCATGACGAGCTTCCGCGTCGCCGACACCGTAATGGCCGAACACACGCCGTCGGCGCTGTCGGGTGACGTCGTCGTGTTCACCGCCATCGCCGACAAGGAGAATCCCGCCCGGGTGGCGGCGAGTTGGCGACCTTACGTCAGCGGCGACGTCGTGAACCACGACGTCGACGTCCCCCATCTCGGCATGGCCGATGGAGCGGCCCTCGCCCTGATCGGTCCGTTGTTGGACAAGGCACTTCGGATCTTGCCGGCACAGTGACCAGAAATGAGACCCTGGTGACAGAGTCTCGAGCAGAACGACCGAACCCAAAAGTGAAAGGACAAGACCATGACCAACCCATTCGACGACGAGAACGGTCGCTTCTACGTGCTCGTCAACGACGAGAACCAGCATTCGCTGTGGCCGACCTTCGCGGACATCCCAGCCGGATGGACCAAGGTGTTTGGCGAGGACAGTCGCGCTGCGTGCCTCGAGTACGTCGAGCAGAACTGGACGGACCTCCGGCCGAAGAGCCTCATCGAGGCCATGGAAGCGGACAAGGGCGCCGGTTCCTAAACCGCTTTGTCCGGTATCGATCTACCGGAATGTCGGGACGATCGCGCGTGAATAACAAGTTAACCAACGATTCGCAGTGCACTACCGTAACTAGAACCCCACCAGTAACATGAAGTTGCATTTTCCTCGCAGATTTGCTTGTGGAATGTGCCACAGATGCTGAAGTAGGAGTCCTCAAATTCTTTGAGGTAGGGCACACTGTGTGGAAGGGCCGCAACGTACCAACGTCTGGGGAGGCGAGGACGCCGCGGTCACGCCGAAGTGGCGGGGGGAAAGGTAGTTTGACCATGGACGATCTGCTGCACGACATTCAGAATCGTGGTGCGATCACGCCGCATCTCACTGCGGTGCGGTTGGGCGACAAGGCGCTCTCGTACGGGGAGCTCGCTGACAGTATCGAGGACTACGACACGGTGCTTGCCGACCAGGGCATGTCTCACACCGCTGCGTTTTACGCGGCGCTGATGCACTGCGTGCCCGCGCTTGCCGACATCGAGCCCGCCGAGGCCCGGCTGCAGGTGATCGGTGAGGTTCAGGCATGGCTCGGGCGTGAGCGCGGGGAGGTCGCCAGCGTGCGCCCCCGCCTTCGCGCTGTCAGCTAGGCCCACAGCACGCAACGTCTCGACGACGAGACCCGCCCGGTGACACCGGGCGGGTCTCGTCGTCTGGGACTACGTTCGTTTTGCGACGATTCGCGGGAATCTGTATTTGCGGGTGCGGGTGCTGCGAACTGGCGGTGTCGGTTCAAAGACCGAAAATCAGTGCCAGGACCAAAATGATCGGCCCGCCGACGACGACACTTCCGGCGCCACAGACGATTCCGGTGACCGCGCGACCGGTGCCTCTACGTGTCGCGGGTGCACGGCTGACCTGTCTGATCCCCACGATGCCGGCGACGATCGCGACCATTCCGAGAATTGCCCCGAGTCCGAGGACGAGGGTCATCGGAACCGCGATCAAACCGGTTGTCAGCGCCAGCGATGCGGCGGGCGCTACCGTACGGCGTACCGTCGGCGACGAATACGGCAACGGTCGGAAAGCGGGAGCCGGCCGGAAATCGATGATCGACACCGGCCGGCGAGTCGACGGTCGGGCGGGTCCGCTCGAGGTGATGCCGAGAACGGGGTTCTGGTCGGCGGAGATCTGCAGGTCCCAGAAGTCGCCCACTGGCGGGAGTGCGGCGTGGTCCGCCGGTGCCGGGCGCACACGCGGCTCTACGCGTGTGACGGGCCGCGGCGAGGGCCCAGGTGTCTGATGTTCGGCAGGAGGCGCGGCCTCTGCTGCGGAGTCTGACGCCGCGGGAAGTGAGTTGTCGTCGAGATCGTTGACCGCGGGCCATCGGTCATGACGTTCGGTGATCGCCGGTGGGAACGGCTGGGTGGGAATGTCGACGCGCACGGCACCTCCTCGCTCGACGGCTCGCTGGACGGGCCGTACCGGGGCGAGTCTACCGGCGAGGAGGAAGTGCCTGCCGGTGTCAGCGTCCGGTGGCCATTCCGGCGAGCTGGGTGACGGCGTCGGCGCTGAGCTTCCAGCCGCCGTCGGCGTCGACATAGGTGAGCTTGATGTCGACCGGGGCCGGGGCATGCGGGCTGGCGACCGAGACCATGGCGACGGCCTGCTTGTCGCCGTCCTTCGAGACGTCCTTCACGGTGTAGACCTCAGGGGTGTAGCCGGCGACCGACGAACCCTTCGCGAAGGCGATGACCGCAGCCTTGGTGGCGGGCTCCGAGGTGTCGACGACGGTGTCGATCTCGTCGGCAGGTGTCGCCGGGTCGACGGCCTTGCGCAGAATGTCCTGGGCCCTCGAGTCGCTGAGGCCGGTCACCTCGTCGATCGCGTCACCGGCGGCGGTGGAGACCTCGGACGCGGCGGACTCAACTGCAGTCGACACCTTGCTGGTGGCCTCGTCCACGTCCTCAGATGAGCAGGCGGTGGCAACGAACAGCGCGGACCCGGCCATGGCGATGGCGGCGACGGACTTCCGGATCTTCATTGATTCCCCTTCATGCGACGCCTCCGCGGATCGGCACCGCGGAGTAGTGAGCCAACACTAACCCAGCGCTGAGACGGAATTAATCGGACCGCGGTCCGGTTATGCTGGGCGAGGCTGCCAGAGCAGCAGGATCGGCACGCAACGGGAGGCGCGACATGCAGTTCGGAATCTTCAGCGTCAGCGACATCACGACGGACCCCACCACGGGCAGGACCCCCTCCGAGAACGAACGGATCAAGGCGATCGTCGAGATCGCCAAGAAAGCCGAGGACATCGGCCTCGACGTGTTCGCCATCGGGGAGCACCACAACGAGCCGTTCTTCTCGTCCTCGCCGACGACGACCCTCGCCTACATCGCCGCGCAGACACAGCGTCTGCAGCTCAGTACGGCGACCACACTCATCACCACCAACGACCCGGTGAAGATCGCCGAGGACTTCGCCATGTTGCAGCACCTCGCCGACGGGCGCGTCGACCTGATGCTCGGGCGCGGGAACACCGGACCGGTGTACCCGTGGTTCGGTCAGGACATCCGCCAGGGCATCCCGCTCGCGATCGAGAACTACCACCTGCTCCACCGTCTGTGGACCGAGGACGTGGTCGACTGGGAGGGCCGGTTCCGTACCCCGCTCACGTCGTTCACCTCGATCCCGCGCCCGCTAGACGGCGTCGCGCCGTTCGTGTGGCACGGATCGATCCGCAGTCCGGAGATCGCCGAGCAGGCCGCGTATTACGGCGACGGCTTCTTCGCCAACAACATCTTCTGGCCAAAGGAACACTTCCAGCGGCTCATCGCCTTCTACCGCGAGCGGTATGAGCACCACGGACATGGCAAGGCCCATCAGGCCATCGTCGGCCTGGGCGGGCAGTTCTTCATCAGACCGCGCTCGCAGGACGCAGTGCGCGAGTTCCGGCCGTACTTCGACAACGCACCCGTCTACGGTCACGGCCCGTCGCTCAAGGAATTCACGTCGCAGACCCCGCTGACGGTGGGCAGCCCCGCCGAATTCGTCGACAAGACGCTGTCGTTCCGCGAGAGCTTCGGGGACTACCAGCGACAGCTGTTCCTCGTCGACCATGCGGGCCTGCCATTGAAGGTTGTCCTCGAGCAGCTCGACCTGCTCGGCGAGGTCCTGCCCGAGCTGCGCGAGGGGTTCGCTCAGGGTAGGCTCGCCGACGTTCCCGACGCGCCGACACACGCGTCGCTGGTGGCCGCGCGCTCACGAGTATGAGACTCGCCGCTCCCTATAGGCAGCTGGGTATGCCGAGTCTACCCGGACATTGTGCCTGGTCCGGAATCCTCCGCCTCGCCTAAGCCTCTCGAACTTGGTAAGGTTCGCTAAGGAGGGGAGGTCCGAAAAGCGGGATTTGCGACTGGAGACCAGGATGCCGAAGCTGAGTGTGATCATTCCCGTCCTCGACGAAGAAGATGCCATCGGACCCTGTCTGGAGGCCATAGCTGCTCAGACCTATCCGGTGGACGAGTGTGTCGTCGTTGACAACAACTGCACGGACCGCACGATCGAGATCGCGCGAACCTTCGAAAATCGCCTACCCCTCAGGATCGTGGCGGAGAAGCGGGCTGGAGTTGCCTGGGCTCGTGAGCGAGGTTTCGAAGTTGCCATCGGTGACCTGTTGGGGCGCATCGACGCCGACACCCGTCTAGAACCCAACTGGGCGCAAACCGTCGTGGATTTCTTCGAACAGCGACCGGATGTCGCGGCGGCGTCGGGCGCTACGTATCCGTATGACGTCCCATTTGCCGGCTGGTTTGAGCGCAGAGTCAGGCGCATGGCGGATGCGGATCGCGGACGCGAAAACTTATACGGCGCGAACATGGTCGTCCGCCGGGAAGATTGGGATTCGACCCGTGCCTTGCAGCTCCTCGAGACCGACTTGCTCGAGGACGTCGATCTCTGTCTGGCGTTCAAGAAGAAAGGCAAGGTCATGTGGTGGCTACCCTCGCTGGTTGCCTCGCAGTCCTATCGTCGGGTGAAATCTTCGCCGATGGCCAGCCTTCGATACGCTCTGGCGGCGCCGCGCACATACCTGCGTCACCGCGAGTACAAGACTGCTGCTGTGATCACCGGTCTCATGCCGATCTCTCTGATAGTCGGGTGGTCGTTCTGGATCGTGCTGCTGCCTTACGACATCAAGACCCAGACCTGGCACTGGCGCAATGTATTCGCCGGCCAGGGACGGGTTCTGCCGATGGACTGATCGGCCGAGCCGCGCCCGTCAGGCGCGGCCCGGCGTGTTCGTCCGCGGCCGCAGCCGCGAGTGCGGCAAGGCGGGGGCGGGCAGGTGCTGGATGTCTCCGTCGTATCCCTGTACCTGCCCGAACCGTTCGCTGTGGGCCATCCACTCTTCGCGGAATCCGACGATCTCCTCATGCGTGCGACCGATGAAGTTCCACCACATCACGATGTCCTCGCCGAACGGGGTGCCGCCGAGAAGGATCACGCGGGCCTCGTCGTCGGCGACGTTGGTCAGCGTCAGTCGCGACGCGCCCACTCCGACGTAACCGAGTTCGGTGCGCTGGAGGGGTGCGGCCCCGGTGTCGGCGACCTCGATCGTCCCGGCGTCGACGAGGATGCCGTGTTCGAAGGCGGGATCGACGTCGAGGTCGAGGGTGGCGCCGGGCGCGAAGTCGAGCTGGGCGCCGAGCAGCGGCGTGAACGTGTGCACCGGTGACCGGGTGCCGAGCAGCTCGCCGAGGAACACCTTGGCAGTGACCCCGTCCAGCACGGTGTCGTCCGGGCGGTGATGGGCGAAATCCCTTGGGGTGTCGACGGCATCGGCGGGAAGCGCGGTCCACAGCTGCACCCCGTGCAGGATCGTGGTCTCCGGCGTCGACACCTCGGTGTGGGCGATGCCGTGTCCCGCGGTCATCAGGTTGATCTCGCCCGGGCGGACCATCGCGTGATTGCCCATCGTGTCGCGATGCTCGACCTCGCCGGTGAACAGCCAGCTGACCGTCTGCAGGCCGGTGTGTGGATGCGGCGGTACATCCATGCCGCCGGTACTCGCCACGTCGTCGGGTCCGTAGTGGTCGACGAAGCACCACGCGCCGATGAGTGACCGCGACCGTTGGGGGAGGGTCCGGTGAACGGTCATCGCGCGCGGACCGCCGAGGGGTACGTCGCGTGCGGTGAGCACCTCGAGGCGAAGGCGTCCGGACCCGGTCGCACTTTCGGCGTCGGTCCGGCATTCGACCTCGGCCGGCTGGGCTTCCAGATTGCTCATGGTGACCATTCTCCCCGGCGTCGGGGATCGCGGTGCCCGGAAAGACTTCAGACGACGGTCGGGTCCTCGAATCGCATGGTGATCTTCTCCACCGAGCTGGTCATCAGCGCATGCCGGCCGAGTCGGAGTGAGCGGAGTTCGGTGGCGATCGGATGGTCGCCGAGCGTGAGGCTCGCCCCGCCGAGGCGCGTGCGGGTCCCGCTCACCGATGTCAGCCGCCAGGGGGTGAGTCGGGTGACGCCGTCGAGCTGGGAGTAGGCGTGCAGGACGGTGTCGGCGGTCGTGTCCGGGACCTTGATCCCCGGTTTGATCCGCAGATCCGCGATCAGCGCGCCGTCGGCCTCGAGCCGGCCGTGCCGGACCGATGAGGTGTGGTCGACGTCGAACTCGGCCAGGGTCTTGGGGAAGCCCCAGATCCCGCGCCCGGCCGCGAGGGTGAAGTCGCCGTCGACCGGGAGTCGGTGCACGAGGGCGCGTGCGTCGCCCTTGGCGAGCGAGCGGAGCGCCCGAAGAGGCGAGGTCGGGGGCTGCGAGGGGTCGTCGACGAGGAAACAGACACCGAACTCGTTGTACGGCCCGAGGTCGCCGTCGACGTAGTCGACGAAGACCAGCATGCACATCGCTCGTCCCGGTCGGATGCGCAGCGGACGCAGGGTGCCTGGGCGTGCGGACTCGCTGTCGATCGCTCGCTGGACCGCGGCCGCGTCGGCGGTGAAGCCCGCGACGAAACACTGCGCATGCCGGATCTCGACGGGCATGGTCACCGTGGTGCCGAGGATGTCGTGGGACGAGGGTGCGGTCACCGGTACTCCTTCTACTGCTCTGACGTGGGGGCTGCTGGAACGGATCGATGCAAGACTAGAACGTGTTCTAGTCTTGCACGGCCAGGGTGCGGGGGCGTCGTGGAAGGCGGATGTCCCCCATCCTGTGGACAGGGAAGGCGACGAGGCGAGACGGATTGTCGCAGGTCCGGGCCGGAAAGCGGCCGGTGTCCGACATGTCGTATACGGTTCGCCTCGTGTGCGGACGCGCCACACTGTGTAATTGCTGAGAGACGCGTGAATGCCGCACGGTGAGCCGACGAAAGGGGGCGTCGTCGATGCCCGAGGGTAACGTCGCATCGCCGCACCGAAGGGGTGCCGCGCCGAGTCGGATGTCGACGGCGAGGTGCGCACGGTGACGGCGAACGATGTGGTGGCGGAGGGTCGTGTCATCCGCGTGGGGATGATCGACGATCACCGCTCGCCGATCTGGGGGATCGAGCGGGTGTTGGACCCGGTCGACGACATCTCGCTGGCATGCTCGGCGTCCACGGTCGCGGGCGTGCTCGCGGGGATGCCACTCGACGTCGTGCTGCTCGATCTGCGCCTCGACGACGGCACCACGCCCAGAGAGAACGTCAACACGCTCTCCGCGGCCGGTGTCGCCACGGTCGTGTACACATCCGGTGAGCATCCGGCGCTCCTGCGTTCGGCAGCCCGGGCGGGCGCGCTCGGAGTGGTACTGAAGTCGGCCGAGGAGTCCGTCATCATCGACGCGATCCGCGCGGCCGCCAAGGGGCGGGCGGTTCTGACCACCGAGTGGGCCGCGGCCATCGACGGTGACCCCGAACTGGCCGCGGTCGATCTGTCGCCGCAGCTGCAGAAGGTGCTGGCGCTGTACGCGTCGGGGGAGACCTCTTCTCGGGTGGGAGCGGCCCTCGGGGTGTCCGCGGAGACGGTGAACGAGTACCTCAAACGAATTCGTCAGAAGTATGCAGACGCCGGCAGGCCGACCCGGACGAAGGTCGACCTGTTCAAGCGTGCGGTGGAGGACGGCTGGCTCCCGGTGCCCCAACGGCACCGGAGTCGTGGCGCTTCGGATCGTCGACAATAGGTCGATCCGGATCGGGCCCAGGGACTGTCCGGTTCGGAATCAGTAGGCAGACAAGGGGAATAGTGGGGAATCAGTGGGCGATCGGCGCCGGAACAGTAGGAGTCCCCATTTCTGGGTCTACCGGGCGACCGACAGCAGCACTACTTTCAGATCATTGGGAATGACGCGTGGAGCGTGCGGCGTCGGGGGACGTGGGCGATGCGCCAGAAATTAGGGGATGGACCAGTGACGGCCACTTCAGAGTTCTACCGAACCGCACAGTCCCGGGGGGCCGTGGACCAGCGCCGCGTCGGCTCGCCGGAGTCGATGCTCCACAACGGGATCACCCGGCTTTCGGATTACCGCCCGGCCGTCGACCGTGCACCGGCGGCGCTGCCGCGGCCGAGCCTGTCCGACCGCGAGGTCGAGGTTCTGCTCGGCTGGCTCGCTGCCGAGTCGAAGGAAGAGGCGGCCGCCCGGCTCTTCATCTCGGCGTCGACCGTGAGCACCCACCTCGCACGAATCCGTGCCAAGTACACCGCGGTCGGCCGTCCGGCCCCGACGAAGACGCACCTCTTCGCCCGCGCCCTGCAAGACGGATACACCAGCCTCGATCGCTGGTGACCGACCCGTCACACGCGCGGCCTGCGGTGATCCCGGAACGGGGCTCAGCGCAGGTCGCGCGCCAGTTTCGGCCAGGTCGCGTACAGGTCGTCCTGCCAGTAACCCCACGAGTGGGTACCGGTGGGACGAAGATTCACCTGGACCGGCAGCCCGAGTGCGCGCATCCGCTGCACCATCTGACGGGTACAGATGTCGATGGCGACCTCGATGCCGCCACCCACGACGGCCTGGTTGACCAGGTCGAAGGCGCTGCCGTCGATACTCGGATCCCCGAGCCGCTCGTGCGAACCGGGCAGGCCGGTCCCGCTGGTCATGTACACCTTGGTCCCCCGCAGCTTCTCGGCGTTGAGGTACGGGTCGTTCGCACGCCACCCCGGTCCGCTCAGCGGGCCCCACATGTTGACCATGTTCGCCCCGCCACGATCCTCGACGACCATCCGGATGTACTGCTGTCCGGCCGGATCACTTGTCCGGGCGCAGCCGCTGAACGCGGCGACGGATCGATAGAGCCCCGGGGCGGCGATGGCCAGATTGAGCACCGAGGTCCCCGCCATCGAGATACCTGCGATGGCGTTCGCGCCGGTGGTCGGGAACTCCTCGTCGATGATCGGCGGGAGTTCCTCGGTCAGGAACGTCTGCCACTTGTTGCGGCCGAGTACCGGATCGTCACGCTGCCAGTCCGTGTAATACGAGAAGGCGCCGCCGATCGGCGTCACCACGTAGGCGTTCTTGTCGGCGAAGTACTTCTTGTATGTTGTCCGGGCGTCCCAGGTCGCCGAGTCCTCGCCGCCGCCGGCCCCGTTGAGCAGGTACAGAACCGGAGCCGGTCGAGACCGGTCGCGTGGCGTGAGGACGGTCACCGCGACCGACCGGTCCATCGCCGCCGAGTGCACCAACAGCGTCGTCTGCTGGGGGTCGTCGACGTAGCGGTCGATGACCCGCGATCCGGGTTCCGCGCCGGCGGGTGATGCGGATACGCAGCCGAGCGCGGCGAGTAGCGCCGTCACCGTCAACAGAACCGTCCGGAACCGTCCGCCGTTCACGCCCACCGCGCCCCACCTGTCTTCTCTGATTCATCCCACCTCTGCCGACGCAGGACGCGCCGGCCGGCGAAATGGCCCCGCCGTCAGTGTAGGCATCGTTCGCAGGCGTACTCGGCGATACGGCCTCGGCTCAGAGACGGACCTGGGCCAGGATCGGCGTGGTCGGCTGCGGGGAACCGCCCGCGGGCTCGATGGTCACCGCCAGCACCTGGGCGTCGCCGAGCCCGTCGACGACGACCGGTTCGGTGTCGCCACCGGGGATCAGACCGGCCGGGACCGGTTTCTCCGCTCCGCCGACCAGCCAGAGCTGAAAAGTGCTGTCCGGTGAGATCGGACGGCCCGGATCCCGGATGAGGGTCACCGCGCGGCCGGCGGTCTCGGAGGTGATGACGGTGATCGTGCCGCGGTCGTCCGCCAGGGGTTCGGCGGTGATGGTCGCATCACCGGCCGCGAGAACGGTGAGGACCTCCTGCTGCGTCTCGCCGACCGAGGTCGCGGCGGGCGAGGGTTCCGGTGCCGTGGTGCGGCCGATCAGGACGCCGGCGCCGAGAGCGACGACGACGGTCACCGCGGCGGCGGCGAGCACGGCCGTCGTCCGCTGTGGACCCTGTCGGCGTCCGCCGATGGGCACGGGCTCAGGAATCGGAGGCGGTGTCGGCGCATCGAATCCGGCGGCCCCGTCGAAGACGTGGGTCAGTACCCGACCCCGAAGGCCGGAAGGCGTCTCGAGTGCGTACGTGCTCGAGAATCCGGCCATCGCGGTGTGGATCTCGACGATCCGGTCCTCATAGGCCGATCGTGCGTCCGGCGGGAGCGCGGCGAGTTCCCGTTCCGCGCGGAGGGTCTCCTCCGGAGTCAGAGCGGAAACGGCATACAGCTCGATGTGATCGTCGAGCCAGGCAGACATGCGGTCATCGGGATCCGTGTCAGTGGTTGTCATGGTCAGTTCAGACATCCTCCTGCGTCCCCAAGCACTGTTTCAGGCGGCGTAGGCCGTCCCTGATGCGTGACTTGATGGTGGGCAAGGGGGTCTCGGTCTGCTCTGCCACCTCCGGATAGGTCAGACCGCCGAAGTAGGACATCTCGATGGAGCTTCGTTGCAGTTCCGTGAGCTCGCCGAGGCACGTCCGTAGCGTACGCGCCTCGTCGGCGTGGACAACCACCTCGAGCGGAATGTTGCGTGGAGTTTCCACCGAGGCAGCGCCGTAGTCGGACATCCGTTCCTGCTGGAGTTGCTCGGTGCGCACGCGATCGACGGCGCGACGATGGGCGATGGTCATCATCCAGGTGAGGACCGACCCCCGGGCGGCGTGGTACTGGCCCGCCTTCTGCCAGTACTGCAGGTAGGCCTCCTGCACGATCTCCTCCGCGTATTCGCGGTCGCGGAGGGTGAGTCCCCTGGTGTGGTGGGGTTTCGGGGCTGGGGTGAGGCCGTCACGTTGCGTGTCGGTGCCCCTGTTGAGGCGGGCCATCGCGTAGTGGTCAGTGAGTTACCTACCCAGTGACTCAACAGAAGGACACACGACGCGATGACCCACGATCATTCTGCCTTGCTCGCCCAGCTCGATGCACTTACGGCCGCTGATTCCGGCGCGGTGTTCGCCGAGTTGATCCGAGCGGGCCTACAAGCCCTGATCGAGGCCGAGGCCAGCGAGAAAATCGGTGCCGGCCGCTATGAGCGTTCCGCGGAACGCTCGACTCACCGTAACGGCCACCGCACCAAGACCGTGTCAACGACCTCGGGTGATGTCGAGGTCAAGATCCCCAAGCTACGATCCGGGTCGTTCTTCCCGAGCCTGCTCGAACGACGCAGACGCATCGACAAAGCACTGCACGCAGTGGTGATGGAGGCCTACGTCCACGGCGTGTCCACGCGCTCGGTCGATGACCTCGTCAACGCCCTCGGCGTGTCCTCGGGCATCTCCAAGTCCGAAGTCTCCCGCATCTGCGCCGGCCTCGACCAGGAAGTGGCCGCGTTCCGCGAGCGCTCGCTGACCCACACCGAGTTCCCGTACGTGTTCGCCGATGCCACTTTCTGCAAGGTTCGCGTCGGTGCCCACGTGGTGTCGCAAGCGTTGGTCGTGGCGACGGGAGTGTCGATCGACGGCACCCGTGAAGTGTTGGGTACCGCAGTCGGCGACTCGGAGTCCTTCGAGTTCTGGCGTGAATTCCTCGCCTCCCTCAAAGCGCGGGGTCTGTCTGGGGTGCATCTGGTCATCTCCGATGCCCACGCCGGATTGAAAGCCGCTGTGGCCCAACAGTTCACCGGCTCATCGTGGCAGCGATGCCGGGTTCACTTCATGCGGAACCTGCACGGTGCGGTGTCAGCAAAACAGGCACCCGTGGTGACCGCGGCGGTCAAGACCATCTTCGCTCACACCGAGCCCGCCGAGGTCGCCGCGCAGTGGGACCAGGTCGCCGACACCCTGGAATCGTCGTTCCCGAAGGTGGCGGCGATGATGGCCGATGCCAAACCCGACGTGCTCGCGTTCACCGCGTTCCCACACGCGCACTGGCAGAAGATCTGGTCCAACAATCCCATCGAACGGCTCAACAAGGAGATCAAACGCCGTGCCGATGTCGTCGAGATCTTCCCCAACCCCGCCGCGTTCCTGCGGTTGGCGACCGCGGTCGTGATCGAGGCCCACGACGAGTGGCAAGTCACCCGCCGCTACCTCTCCGACATCAGCATGGCCGAACTTCGCAAAGTCATCGCCGCCAAACATCAAGCCACCGAAACAGTCGACGAAACACGCCAAATCGCCTAACATTCACCACGACTCGTTGATCACAACGCGTGGCTCACGCCGGTCCGAAGTCCACCACCCCAAGGGGCGCTATCGTCGCGGACGACGCGGAACGCGAGCCCGTAGATGCGCGAACTCGTCAGGTCGTACAGACGCGTGAACGCGGCACGGTCCCCGGTGGAAGCCGATTCGAGAAGATCGCGCAACAAACGAGATTCGTGTCCACGTCCGTGGTCCGCATCGGGGGTCGCGCTGCCGTCGTCCGATGTCACCTCTTCACCGTAACCGGAATGGCCGGGAGTTCTCCGGCGATCCGCGATCACCGGTTTGCTGACCTTCGGTAAAGGGCAAGGGACACAGGGACGCACACGGCCAGGATGACCAACGACGAGCCCACCGCATACCCCACGGCATGGTCGGCGACCCACCCGGTCGCGGTCGGGAACATCGGTGGTGCCTCGTTCCCGAACAGCTGACGGCAGGCGGTCGCGACGGCGGTCACCGGGTTCCATTCCGCGATGGTCCGCAGGGGTCCGGGGAGGCTCTGCGCGGAGATGAACGCGCTCGACAGGAATGTCACCGGGAACATCCAGAGAAAGCCTATGCTCTGTGCCGCTTCGACATTCGGCGCCGCCAGGCCGCTCACGGCACCGACCCAGGCCATCGCGATGGCGAAGAGTCCGATGATGCCGAAGGCGATTGCGGCGTCGGCGGCGCTGCCGTAGATCCGCCAACCGATGGCCAGTCCGCAGGCGACCATCACCGCCAGTCCGACGGCGCCCAGGAGCATGTCCGAGGTGACCCGGCCGCTGATGACGCCCAGTCGGGTCATCGGCAGTGAGCGGAGGCGGTCGATGATCCCGTCCGAGGTGTCGTTCGCCAGGCCGACAGTGGTGAAAGCGGCATTGAACACGACGGTCTGCGTGAAGATCCCCGCCATCAGGAACTCGCGGTACGAGCTACCGCCGAAGGTCGCGCCGAAGACATAGGCGAAGAGGAAGACGAACATCAGCGGCTGGATCGTCGCGCTGATGAGAAGTGTCGGTATACGTTTGACGGTCAGTAGATTTCGTTCGACCAGTACTGCGGTGTCAGTGAACACGGGCTCGCTCCGATCGGCTGGGCGGAATGTCGGTTACGTCCGCGTCGGTGTCGTCTGTTCCGATGACAGGTCCGGCAAGACCGTCGACTGCCTTGCCATCTATGTCCGGTTCGGCGACCGTGAGGTACGAATCTGTTGGTGCGTCGGTGATCTGGTCGACAGTTGGAGGTTCGGTATGCCCCCGATCGGTGAGTGTCAGGAAGACATCGTCGAGCGTGGGTGTCGAGACGGATGCGTCGACGACCACGATGCCGGCCGTGGACAGCGCCCGGACCGCGGCGACCGCACTGCGGGTGCCGTCGTCGACGGGAACGGACCAGCGCACGGAATCGATGCCGATGTCACCGTCCGCGCCCGATTCGAGGCGTTCTGCCGGTCCGACGCCGATGTCGGTGAGGGATGCCGAGACCCGCGCGTCCGCGTCGTCCGTATGGGGGACAACGACTTCGACGGTGAGTATTGATCCACCGGTGGCGGACTTCAGCTCCGCTGCGCTTCCCTGGGCCCGGATCGTGCCGTGGTCGATGACGGTGATCTCGTCGGCGAGGGCGTCGGCCTCCTCGAGGTATTGCGTCGTCAGTAGGACCGTCGCGCCCGAGCTGACCTGCTCGGCGATGACCTCCCACATCTGGCGTCGGCCGCGCGGGTCGAGTCCGGTCGTCGGTTCGTCGAGGATCACCAGTGAGGGGCGATTGATGAGGGCGCCGGCGAGATCAAGGCGACGCCGCATCCCGCCCGAGTAGGTCCGCATCGGTCGGTCCGCGGCATCCGCGAGGTTCAGCTCCGCGATCAGTTCGCGGGCACGTTCCGATGCCACCGCACGTGGTTGCCCGTACAACTGACCGACCATGCGCAGATTCTCGAAACCGGTCAGGTTCCCGTCCACGGCGGCGTACTGGCCGGACACCCCGACGATCTTCCGGACCGCGCCGGGATCGGCGATGGCATCGATGCCGTCAACGATGACCGAGCCCTCGTCGGGGGTCATCAGCGTCGCCACCGCGCGGACCGTGGTCGTCTTGCCCGCGCCGTTGGGGCCGAGGAGCGCGTGCACGGTTCCGGTGGGGACCGAGAGATCCAGGCCGTTCAGGGCGTGGACCCGCGGGCCGCGGCCGAACAATCCGGTGCGGAAGGTCTTCTGCAGCCCGCGGAGCTCCAGCGCATACGGTGACGCCCCACGGTCAGGGGTGTTGTCAGCGATACTGTGTCGCCCCACGGGTGACCTCGCTTCCCTTGTCCTGTGCACTTTCCATCGTCCGGATCAGGCTGGCGGGCCGCATGTCTCGCCAGTTCTGTTCGACGTACTCGAGGCATTCGTCGTGACCGGACGGGCCGAAGACGGTCCGCCAGCCGTCAGGCACGGGTGCGAACTCCGGCCACAGCGAGTGTTGGTTCTCGTGGTTGACGAGCACCCGGAAGACTCCGTCGGTGTCGTCGAAGGGATTGGTCATCACTTCTCCTGTCGTGTGGCGGACGCCGGTTCTCCCGGCGATACACCAATGGCATGTACCCAGTCGGACACGTGCTCGGGCAACATCATTCGTGCGTGCGTGCTGTGCGACTCGATCTCGACGACCCGTCCGGTCACCTTCGAGTACCAGGCCTCGACGGCGGGCGCGCCGGGCTGGGGGTCGACGGTGGCGGTGACGAAGGTCAGGTCCCCGTCGTAGACACGCGGCCGCCACCTCTCCGCCAGCGGTGAGGCGTGGCGGAACACCTCGTGGACCGTGCCCAGGGTCTCCCGCGTGAGACCACCGAGCGCTCCGCCCACCGAGGAGATGATGCGGTGGGCATCGGCTACCGTGAGTTCGTCTGTGCCGGAGAACTCTTCGCTGTCGATGTTGAGACCGAACTCGCGCATCAGGTCGGTGATCGACGCCTCCGCGTCGAGGTCCGGCCGCTCGGAGATGACGTAACTGTCGAGCACGACGAGCCGGGCGACCTCGTCGCCGGCCTCGCGCAGCTGAACCGCCATCTCGTGCGCGATCAGTCCGCCGAGCGACCACCCGACGAGGTGGTACGGACCCTCCGGTGAGACGGTCCGGATCTGCGCCACGTATTCCGCGGCGAGGTCGCCGATCGAGCGTGGGCAGCGCTTCCCGGACAGTGCCGGATGTTGCAGTCCGTACAACGCCCGGCCGGCGGGCAGGTGGGGCAGGAGCGAGGTGAAGCTCCAGGACAGCCCGATCGCCGGATGGACGACGAACAGAGGTGGCTCGCCGGGATTCTCCGTGGTGTCACCGCGTTGCCGACGCAGCGGCAGGAGCAGGTCCAGCCCCGCAGTGCCGGACAGTTCCGACGGATCGGTCGGCGCCGCCCCGTCGATCCCCAGTGCCGCAGCGAGTTCCGCCGGGCTCGGCGCGCCGAACAGTGACTGCGCGGACACCTGGCGGCCGGTCCGTTCGGTCAGGCGTGCGGTGACGGCGGTGGCCAGCAGGGAATTGCCCCCGAGGTCGAAGAAGCCGTCGTCGGCCCCGATCGTGTCCGGGGCGACTTCCAGGACCTCGGCGAAGACCTGCGCGATCGTCGTCTCCCCACCCGGGGTTGGTGCCCGACGGGTGGCGTCATCGGTGGGTGCGGGCAGCGCCTTGCGGTCGAGCTTGCCGGTGGGGGTCAGCGGGATGGAGTCGAGCAGCGTCACCGAGGTCGGCACCATGTGCCGGGGGAGCCGGCGACTCACGCGGCGTCGGAGATCGGCGGGTTCCGGGGCGGCTCCGTCGGTCGCGGTGACGTAGCTCCGCAGCGTCGCCGCCGCACCGGTCCCGTCGACGAGGGTCACCGCGAAGTCGACATCCGGCTCGGTCGTCAGGGCGTCGTCGATCTCGCCGAGCTCGATCCGGAAGCCGCGGACCTGCACCTGGGTGTCGCCGCGGCCCACATAGACCAGTCGCCCGTCCTCGGTCCAGCGGACCAGGTCGCCGGTGCGGTACATCCGACGCCCGGCGAAGCGCGGGCCGGTGACCATCGGTGCCGGCACGAAACGGGTCGAGGTCAGGCCCGGCCGGCGATGGTAACCACGCGTGATCTGCGGTCCCATGAGGTAGAGCTCGCCGACCACCCCGGCCGGGACCGGATGGAGACGCTCGTCGAGGACGAGCGCGCCCACTCCGTTGTTCGGCGTGCCGATAGTCAATTGACGGTTGGGCGTGAGGGATTCGCTGCCGGTGATGATGATCGTGGTCTCGGTCGGACCGTACACGTTGATCAGGGTGCGTCCGGGAGCCCAGCGCCGGACCAGGTCGGCGCCGTAGTCCTCACCGCCGACGGCGAGCGCCCGCAACGAGGGCACCGCGGCCGGCGACATGCTCGCCACGGCCGCGGGCGTGATGAACGCATGGGTGACCTGCGCAGAGTCGATGACGTCGCTGAGGGCCTCACCGCCGTAGACCTGCGGACCGACGATGACCAACGGCGCCGAACCGGCAAGGGCGAGCAGCATTTCCAGGACCGACGCATCGAAGCTGGGCGACGCGAAGTGCAGCACCCGCGACATCGGACCCGGGGCCATCCGGTGGGCGAGTTCGTCGTGTACCGGACGCAGCCCGGAATGCGGCACGAGCACACCCTTGGGTCGTCCGGTCGAACCGGACGTGTAGATGATGTAGGCGAGCTGATCGGGCCGGATCGTCGAGCCGCGTTCGGAATCGGTGATCGGCGAGGGTGACGAGTGCTGCAGCCGGGTCATCGTCGACGCGTCGTCGAGAACCAGCAGCGGTGTCGGATCCCCGGCCATCCCGGCGGCGATGGATTCGCCGGCCGCCGCGGTCGTCACGACGAGCCGTGCACCACTGTCGCCGAGCATATGGGCGATCCGGTCGGCGGGATAGGTGGGGTCGATCGGCACATAGGCCGCGCCGGTCTTCACGATGGCCCAGATCGCCACGAGGGACTCGATCGACCGCTGCACGGCCATTGCGACTACGTGTTCGGCGTCCGCGGCGCCGACGCCGCGACCCAGCAGGACGCGGGCCAACCGGTTCGAACGGGCGTCGAGCTCTGCGTAGGTGATGGTTTCGGGTGACTCCGGCGAGCCCGCCATCGCCGCCACACCATCGGGGTTGCGTTGCACGGCCTGCGCGAACAACCGGTCGAGCGTCGTCGGCATCTGCGCCGGACGTCCGAGTGATGGTGTGCGCTCGGCGATCTCGAGCGGGTCGGTGATCCGGATGTCACCGATCGGGCGGCCCGGGTCACCCAGCATGCCGCGTACGACCCGCATCAGGCGCGTGGCCAGGAGTTCGGCATCCTGTCGGCGATATCGAGCGGTGTCGTAGGTGACCTGGAGGGCGGCGTCGCCGTCGCGTATGCCGGTGATCGTGAACTGAAGGTCGAATTTCGCTTCCGGGGAATCGAATTCGGCGATCGATGCGCGGAGTCCGGCATCCATCTCGATGGTCGCCGCCGGCAGGCCGTCGGCCGGAACCCCGGTGTTCCCGGCCGTGTAGTCGTGGACCGACAGCGCGACCTGGAACAGCGGATGCCGTCCGGGGGTGCGCGGCGGGTTCAGCGACGCGACGATGTCGTCGAACGGCAGGCCGCGGTGGTCGAGTGCGTCGACGTCGGCGTCGCGAATCCGGCGGACGAGTCCGGCGACCGTGTCGGCCGCCGCCAGACGCGTCCGCAGCGGCACGACGTTGACGAACATGCCCACCACACCGCTGTAGTCGTGGTCGGCGTCGTGCCCAATGCGATTCGCGACCGGGCTGCCGACGACCAGATCGGTGCCGAGGCCGAGCCGGTGCAGCAGGATCGCCAGCGCCGTGTGCAGCACCGAGAACGGCGTGGTCGACTGCTCACGGGCGAAGGCGACCAGGCCCGCTCGCGTGTGTGCCGGAAGCCCGAGACTCACCGAGCCCGCTCCGGACTCGGATGGCTGTGCGTCATCCGTCAGCGGCGCGACGGTGGTCTCCGCCGGGGCATCGGCGAGGGTCTCCTCCCAGAAGCGGAGGTCGTGGGCGAGGCTCTCGGCGTCGGCACTCTCGACCGCGTGGTCGCGGTAGTCGACGTCGGCCGGGGGCCAGTTCTCGGTACGGCCGCGTCGACGTTCGCCGTAGGCACGGGTGAGGTCGGCCACGAGGATCGGCAACGACGCACCGTCGGCGGCGATGTGATGCACGACGAGCACGAGTACGTGCTCGGTCTCCGAGCCGGTGGTCGAGCTGTCCGCGACGAGTGTTGCGGTGATCGGCGCATGTCGGGCGAGATCCATCGGCCGGGTTGCGTGCCGGGCGATCTCGGCGGCGACGTCGGTCGTCCACTGCACGGCGAGGTCCCCGATCACCGCCTCCGGGTCGTCGAGCACGCGACCCATGGGGCCGTGCTCGCCGGGTTCGAAGACGGTACGCAGGCTGGTGTGCCGGGCCACGATGTCGACGAGTGCGCCGCGCAGGGCCGGCACGTCGAGTTCTCCGCGAAGACGCAGCACGAAGGGCATCAGGTACTCCGTGGATTCCGGGTTCGCGGTGGCCATCGAGTGGAGTCGACGTTGGGCGGGCGCCAGCGGGAACCGCTCGGGTCGGACCGGAATGCGTTCGGATGCGTCGTCTTCGGATGAACCGGCGTCGGCCGCGGCCGGTGCACTCACGTTCCAACCCTCCGGGAGCGTGAGCAGCGGCGCCAGCGATTCGGGTGTCGGATGGTCGAAGACGTCGCGGACCCGGAGCCGTTCGCCGACGTGGACCCGGTTGATCCGGCTGACAAGGGTGGTCGCCTGCAGCGACGTGCCACCGAGGAGGAAGAAGTCGTCAGTGGCGCCGACCTCGTCGGGACGGAGATCGAGAACGTCGGCGAGGATGTGCGTCAGCGTGGTCTCGGCGAGAGAACGCGGAGCCCGTCCCGTCGACGACAGTGCTGTCGTGGCGGGATCGGGGAGAGCGCGATGATCGAGTTTTCCGTTGCGGGTCAACGGGATCGAGTCGAGCACGACGATCGCGGACGGGACCATGTGACGCGGGAGTCGCTGCCGGACGGTGTCGAGTATGGCTGCGATGTCCGGCGCGTCGGCCGGGTCGGTGAGGGTGACGTACCCGACGAGCACGGAGTCGGCCCCCTGCCCGCGGACGATCGTCGTCGCGAAGTCGACACCCTCGGCTGCTCCGAGCGCGGCGGTGACCTCGTCGAGTTCGATACGGAAACCGCGCACCTTGACCTGGTTGTCGCTGCGGCCGTGGTAGATCAGCGATCCGTCGGCGTCGCGCCGGACGATGTCACCGGTGCGGTACATGAGGTCGCCGGAACCGTCGGGTCGGGCGACGAAACGGGCGGCGGTCGGGCCGCGCCGGTCGAGATAGCCACGGGCGACCCCGGGGCCGCTGATGTACAGCTCACCGGGGACGTGATCGGGCACCGGGCGCAGGCGATGGTCGAGGACCAGTGCGGTGCAGTCGACGACCGGGGTGCCGATGGTGATCGGCGTTCCCGGACGGAGCGGCTCCGACATGACGGCGACGATCGTGGTCTCGGTCGGGCCGTAGGAGTTGATGTAGCTGCGGTCGGCTCCCCAGCGCGCCACCAGCTCCGGCGTGGAGGCCTCGCCTCCGACACCGAGTGTGCGCAGCGCAGGGAGTGGATGCGGCGCGGCGGTGGCCAGCGCAGCCGGGGTGATGAACGCGTGGGTGACCGCGTGGTCGTCGAGGAAGTCGACGAGTTCGTCGCCGCCGTAGATCGTCGACGGGACGATCACCATCGTCGCGCCGACCTCGAACGCCAGGAGGAACTCGAGCATCGCGGCGTCGAAGGCGGGGGAGGCGAAGTGCAGCGTGCGGTCTCCGGGCGCCACCCGGTAGCGATCGCGTTGCGCTGCAGCGAATGCGGCCAGGCCACGGTGGGTCACGCTGACGCCCTTGGGTTTTCCGGTCGATCCGGAGGTGTAGACCACATAGGCGAGCGAGTCGACGTGGCGCGGACCCGTGAGCGAGTCGGCATCCGGGGTCGGGTTCTCCCACGGGACACCCAACATGCCGGGGGAGGCCCACCAGATCTCCTGCGGCACATCCGCGAACCGGTCCGCGGTCGTGATGCCCAGCCTCGCCCCGGAGTCGGCGATCATGTGGGCGATCCGGTCGGCGGGGTATCGGGTGTCGACCGGGAGGATCGCGGCCCCGCTCTTGGCGATCGCCCAGGTCGCGATCACCGACTCGATGCTGCGATCGAGTGCGACGGCGACGACGTCGTCGGTGCCCACCGCGAAGGCCTGCAGGTTGTGCGCCCAGATCGTCGAGAATTCGTCGATCTCGGAGTAGGTCAGACTGCGATCGGAGTCCTCCACGGCCACCCGGTCGGGAAACCGGCGTGCGGTTGCCGTGATGATGTCGGCGAGGTGACGCGGCGTGATCGTGGGCTCGGTGTTCGGTTGCCGGGCGGCGATCGCCGTCGTCGTCAAGGGGAGATCGTCGATGGGCACGTCGGGATGTGCCGTCGCGGCGTCGGCGAGTTCGGCGAACATCCGGGCCAGGGCCTCGACGCGAGGGCGGGTGTGGACGTCGGTCGCATAGGTGAACCGCGCACGCCCGTCCCGGATGCGGAGCTCGAGATCGAAACGGGCCACACCGGTGTCGATCTCGTCGGCGTCGATGCGGAGGTCGGAGATCCCGGAGTCGCCGTCGAGCGGACCGGATGTCCCGATGCCGGTGGAGGCGTCGCTCGTCTGGGCGTCGAAGGCGAGCGCGATCTGGAAGATCGGATGCCGGCCGGTACGAGGCGGATTGACCATCGAGACAATCCGCTCGAACGGCATGTCGGACTGCGACAGCGCCTCGAGGTCACGGTGGCGAACGGAGTCGAGCAGCGCCGTGAAGCTCTCGCGACCGTCCACCGGTGTCCTCAGGACCACCGAGTTCACGAACATCCCGACGACGTCGGCGAGACGGGGGTCGTTGCGCCCGGCGACTGGAGTGCCGATGACGATGTCGGAGGCCGCGCCGCCGACATGGGTGGCCGGATCGGCGTGCAGACGGTGGAGCAGCGCCGCGAACAGCGCGTGCACACTCATGAATTCGGTTGCGCGACCCGGGGACACGGCCATCAGCCGGCCACGGATCTCGGCGCCGAACTCGACCTCGACGACCTCGGCACGTCGCGTCTGTCCGGCCGGGGCATCGGGGATCAGGATGGGCCCCGCGTCGACCCCGTCGAGTTCGCGTCGCCACCATTCCGCGAGCTCACCGTGATCGGCGAGGTTCTCGGCCTGCCAGCGCAGGTAGTCGAGGTAGTCGATCGCGGTGTCGGGCCGGTCGGTCTCGGTCGCGTCGCCGCGACCGAGTTCGGCGTAGGTGCGGGTGATGTCGCGGTGAAGCGGGATCATCGACCATCCGTCGGCGGCGATGTGGTGGATGACGATCGACAGCCGGTGGTGCATGGTGTCGCCGTCGATCCGGTGCAACGCGGTCCGCAGCGGGAGGTCGGTGGTCAGGTCGAACGGGCGGCCGGCGAGAGCACGGGCCAGGTCCGGCCACTGCGCCTCGGTGGTGTCGGTGACCGCGAGGTCGAGAGTGACCGCGTCGGCGGGGCGCACGTCGAGAACAGGCCTGCCGTCGAGATCGGGATAGACGGTTCGCAGCATCACGTGACGGTCGACGGTCCGCCGGATCGCGGTGGCGAGCGCGTCGACGTCGAGCCGGCCCCGGAGGTCGAGCGCGAACGCGATGGCGTAACCGGCTGTCGCCGAGCCATCTCCATCAGTGACCTCGCCGATGGCGAGCTGGTTGAGGAACCAGAGCTGCTGCTGGGCCGGGCCGGGCTCGACGGGCGCGTCGGGGTCGTGCACGAGACGGGGGATACGCGTCTCGTCTGTGGCCGACCGGCCGGTCTCCCGCCCGGGCACGAGCCGCGCGATGGCAGCGACGGTCGAGTTGTCGAAGACCTCACGTACCGGTATCCGGTGTCCGGTCAGGTGCTCCAGCGCGCCGACGATCTGGGTCGCCAGCAGCGAGTTCCCGCCGAGGTCGAAGAAGTCGTGGTGACGGCCGACGGTACCGGGTTCGAGGTCGAGGCGTTCGGTGATGAGGTCGGCCACCGTCTGCTCGATCGGTGTGATCGGTGCGACGTACACGACGCCGGTGTTCGCCGGCAGGGTCTCCGGTGCGGGCAGCGCGCGCAGGTCGACCTTGCCGATCGGAGTCGTCGGGATCTCGTCGAGCTCGACGATCGCCGACGGGATCATGTGCCGCGGAAGACGGTCCGACAACCGTTCACGCACGTCGGATGCCGTATCGGAGGTTCCGTGCGCCATCGTCACATACGAGACGAGATGAGCGCGGTCGCCCTCGCCACGGGTGGTGGTGACCGTCGCACGCACCGCGGCGTCGGAGACGAGCACGGCGTCGATCTCACCGAGTTCGATGCGGTGACCGCGGATCTTGGTCTGATGGTCGGCACGGCCGCGGAACTCGAGTTCGTGATCGGTCGTCCAACGCACCAGGTCGCCGGTGCGGTACATCCGCTCGCCGGGATCACCGAACGGGTTGGCGATGAACCGTTTCGAGGTCAGCGGGCGCACCCCGTGATACCCGCGGGCGAGATGCTCACCGGCGATGTACAGTTCGCCGATCGCCCCGGGGGCCACCGGCCGCAGGCGTTCGTCGAGCACGAGCGCGGAGACCCCGCGGATGGGCCGGCCGATGGTCAGCGTCGTGTAGTCGGGTTCGATCGGCGCCGACACGGCTGCGACGACCGTGGTCTCGGTGGGGCCATAGGCGTTGAACAGCCGCGGTCCGCTCGACCACGTACGCACCACTTCCGGGTTCGGATGCTCGCCGCCGATGACGAGGGCCTCGAGTTCGGGGACGTCGTCGGGCGACATGGTGGTCAGCACGGACGGGGTCAGGAATGCATGGGTGACATGGCCTTCCCGCATCAGCTCGGCCAGTTCGGCGCCGCCGACGATGCCCGGCGGGATGATGTGCATGGTCGAACCGGCCGCGATGGCCATGAGGATCTCGAGCACGGTCGCGTCGAAGCTGGGGGAGGCCATGTGCATGGTCTGGCTGTCGGGAGTGATCCCGTACTGCGTGACCTGCTGCGCCCCGAAGTCCGCGAGACCTCGATGACCGACCACCACACCCTTGGGTGTGCCGGTGGTGCCGGAGGTGTAGATCAGGTAGGCGGGCTGGTCGACGTCGAGCGGGCCCGGCCGTTCCGAGGACGACACCGGGGCGGCGGACTTCTGGCGCACCGACTTGATGACCTCACCGTCGTCGAGAGCGAGAATCTGCGGGAGATGCCCGGGGTTGCTTGAGGATTCGTCGGCCAGTGCCGGCCGCGGGTCGGCGGACCGGTCGGTCAGGAGGAGGCAGGAACCGGAGTCGGTGAGCATGTGCGCGATACGCGCCGGCGGGTAGGCCGGGTCGACGGGCACCCACGCGGCTCCCGACCGGGTCACCGCCCACATGGCGATCATCCAGTCCACGCCACGGGGGAGTGCCACCGCGACATGACGTTCGGGCCCGGCGCCCCGTTCGATCAGCAGTCGCGCGAGCCGGTTCGACGCGGCGTCGAGATCCCGATACGTCAGCGACCGGGTGCCGTCGGTGATGGCGACCCGATGCGGGGAGGAGGCGGCGGCCGTGGACAGCAGCGTAGTCAGATGTTCTACGGGTCGGCGGCCCTCGCCGACCGCGGGCACGAGATCGAGTCGCTCGTGCAGGTCGAGGACCGGGAGGTCGCCGACCGCCGAGCGCGGCTGTGCGGTGGCCGCCTGGAGCAGGCGGTCGAGCCGTGACGTGAGTGCGGTCACCGTGGACCGGTCGAACAGTGCGGTGGCATAAGCGATCTCGAGACCGATTCCGGCGGGCTCCCCGTCGGTGTCCTGCACCTCGGTGAAGGTCAGCTGGAGATCGAAGGTGGTGTGGCCGGTGTCGACCCGCGACGCGGTGGCCGCGAGGCCGGCGAAGTCGAGGCGGATGGCCGAACGGTCCTCCAGAGCGAGGGACACCTGGAAGAACGGATGGACATGCGACGACCGGTCGGGGTTCAGTTCGGTGACGAGACGGTCGAAGGGCAGGCCGGCGTTGTCGAAGGCGTTCAGGTCGACGTCGCGCACATGCGTCAGCAGGTCGACGAAACCGGCGTCCTTGTCGACCTTTGTGCGCAGTGCCAGCGTGTTGACGAACATGCCGACGAGGCCGTCGAGGTCGGCGTCCCCCCGGCCGGCGACGGGAGTTCCGACGACGACGTCCGACGATCGGGACAGCGACCGCAGCAGGGCGGCCACGGCGGCGTGCAACACCATGAACACGGTGGAACCGGTGGCGGCGGCCAGTTCTCGGATGGCGCGGTGTGTGTCGGTCGAGACCGTGTGGGTCACCGACGCGCCCGATGCGTCACCACGGCCGGTGCGCGGGCGGTCGAGCGGCAGATCGGTCTCGCCGGGGGCGTCCGCGAGTGTGGCGCGCCAGAAGTCGAGTTCGGCGGTGGCGTCGGCAGACTCGGACAGCCAGGCATGGCGATCGGCACTGACCTGCGAGTAGGTGACGGGCAGTGCCGCCCAGTCGGGTTCGTTTCCTTCCCGCCGGGCGCGATAGGCCGTCGCCAGGTCGCCGGCGAGGGGTGCCAGTGACCATCCGTCCGCGGCGATGTGGTGGACCACCACGGTGAGACGGTGGTCGTCGTCGGAGGTACGGACGAGTCGCGCACGGATCGGCAGGTCGGCGCCCAGATCGAAGGTCTGCGAAGCGAACTCGCGGTCGGGGAGATCGCGCACATCCTCCGTCCGCAAGACCGGCAGGTCGACGGTCACCGTGTCCGGCGATCGCGGCGACATGAAGGCTATGCCGTCTTGTTCGACGACGATGCTCCGCAACGGCTCGTGCCGGACGATGACGTCGGTGAGGGCCTCCCGCAGGGCATCGGTGTCGAGCGTGCCGACGAGTCTGACGGTGAAGGGCATGTTGTAGGTCGCCGCGCCGGCCGGGTCGAGCCGGGTGGCCAGCCACAACCGATGCTGTGCCGGTGACAGTGGCACCGGTGAGTCGGCGAGGAGGGCCGAAGCGGCGCGGGCCGAGGTGGTCCCCGGGGAATCGTCGACTCCGACACCCAGTTCGGTGAGCGCGTCGACGATCCCGCCGACATCCTCGGCGTCGAAGATCGTGCGGATACCGATCCGCCGTCCCGTCGCCTTCGACAGACGGGACGCCACCCGGGTCGCGGACAGCGAGGAGCCGCCGATCGCGAAGAAGTCGTCGCGCAACGAGATCGGTGAGCTCCCCGTCGGATCGGGGTCCAGTCCCAGGACATCGGCGACGGTGCGCACGACGAACCGGTCGAGCGCGGTTTCCGGCGCGACGAACTCGCGGTCGGTGCGGAGCTCTGGGCGGGGGAGCGCACGGCGGTCGAGCTTGCCGTTCGCGGTGGTCGGGAGCTCGTCGAGCACCATGACCACCGTCGGGATCATGTGCCCGGGCAGGGCTGATGCCAGTTCGGTCCGGAGCTCGCGGTTGTGCAGGTCGGCCGTGCCGCTGACGTAGCCGACGAGGACGGGTCCGTCGGCCACGAGATCGTCGCGCACGAGGACACCCGCGGCAGCGACTCCGTGCAGGGAGCCCAGCGCCGACTCGACCTCGCCGAGTTCCACCCGCTGGCCGCGGATCTTCACCTGGGAGTCGGTGCGTCCCAGGTACTCCAGTTCACCGTCGTCGTTCATCCGGACCAGATCGCCGGTGCGGTAGAGACGTTCGCCGGTTCCGTCGGGGGAGGCGATGAATCGCGCCGCGGTCAGATCGGGCCGTGACCGGTAGCCGCGGGCGAGCTGGACGCCGCCGAGATACAGCTCGCCGACCGCTCGGGGCGGCTGCGGGCGCAACCGGTGGTCGAGGACGTGGACGCTGGTGTTCCACACCGGTCGGCCGATGGGCACGACCGGCACGTCGGCGCGGCAGGCGTCGTGGTGGGTCACGTCGATGGCCGCCTCGGTGGGGCCGTAGAGATTGTGGATCGGGGCGGAGGTGAGTGCCGCCGTCGCACCGACCGTGCCCGGTGTCAGGGCCTCGCCGCTGGTGAAGATCTGGCGCAGCGAGCCAAGAGTCCTCTCGTCCCGCCGGTGCGCACCGCCGGGTGTGTCGGAGTCGGCGGACAGCGCGGCCGAGAACGCGGTGAGCATCGACGGGACGAAATGCGCCGTGGTGATGCGATGTTCGTCGATCACGTCGCGGAGATACCAGGGGTCGCGGTGTCCGTCAGCGGACGGCACGACTAGGGCAGCGCCGGTGACGAACGGCCAGAAGAACTCCCAGACCGACACGTCGAAGGTGGCCGGGGTCTTCTGCAGAACACGGTCGGATTCGTTGAGGGGATACCGCGCCTGCATCCATCCGAGCCGGTTGACGATCGCACGGTGGGTAATCGCCACGCCTTTGGGCTTGCCGGTGGAGCCGGACGTGAACAGCAGGTACGCGGTGTTGTCGGGACCGGCGACAGTCACCGGCTCTCGCCGGTCGGGGTTCGCCCGCAGCTCGGCCAGGCTCGCTTCGCCGATGATCAGATCGGGGGCCGCCACCGCCAGGATGTGCTCGAGACGATCGGCCGGCTCATCCGGGTCGACCGGGACGAAGGCCGCGCCCGCCCGGACGACGGCGTGCAGAGCCAGCACCTGATCGAGGCTGCGTCGGAGCTGGACGGCGACAACGCTTTCCGCTCCGACGCCGCGATCCTGAAGCGCCGCTGCCAGTGATCGCGTCTGTCGCGCGAACTCGGCGTGGGAGAGAGGGCTGGACTCGGCCGGGTCGCGTGGGTGCGCCGCGACGAGGACCGGCGCCTCGGGGTGGGCCGCCGCGGCCTCGTCCAGCAGGTCGACGAGCGTGCGCCCGCCGAGCTCGACATGTGCACCCGTGGTGCCCTGGGGCAACTCCGCGGCTTCACACTCGCGCAGCACGCTGACATGCGACACCGGGGTCTCGGAAGTGGCGGTGACGAGAGCTTCGAGGAACTCGACGAGTCGCCGGTGATGGGTGACGATCTCGTCGTCGGAGTAGATGTTCGGATTGGCCTCCAGGTCGACGCTCATGCCGCCGTCGAGACTGTCGTAGACGTTGACCGACAGGTCCTCGATGGGTCCGGTGGACAGCACATTGAGTTCGCCGTGCACCGGCCCGAAGTCGATGTGTTGGAAGAACAGCATCACGTTGACCAGCGGTCCGAAGAACCCACGGCGGGCCCCGGCGGCGTCCAGGATGTCGGCGACGATGTCCTCGTGTCGGTACTTCTGGTGGCGCACAGCGCTCTTGATCTCCGCGTTCACCGAGGCCAGCAGATCGGCGACGGTGGCGTCGTGGTCGAGGGCGACGCGTAGCGGGACGACGTTGGAGACGAGGCCCGCGGAGGTACGCAGGACGTCACGGTCGCGCGCGGCGACCGGAAGACTGAGGACGGCCTCGTCACGGTCGGTGAACCGGGCGACATAGGCGGCGACGGCAGCGGTGATGACCGACGCCGGCCGCACCCGGTGGGCCCGTGCCAGGGAGCGGATGCGAGTGACCAGGTCGTCGTCGAGCACTGCCGATCGGACCGTCGACAACGGTGCCGCCGGACCGGAACGCCTGGTCAGAGTGGCCAATTCGGGCAGATCGGCCAGATGCTGCGACCAGTACTCCCGATCGTCGAGGAACTTCTCCGACGCACGGTAGGCGACGTCCATCGCGGCGATCTCGGCCATCGTCGCGGTGTCTGCCAGGGGAGGCGGAGCATTGTTGACAATCGCCGTGTAGTGCGACGAGACGCGGAGCATCAGATACATGGCGGCATAGCCGTCGTACCCGATGTGATGCCCGCGGCAGTACCAGATCGAATGTCCCGAACCGATTTTGAGCAGGTGTGTGTCGAGGAGAGGATCGGAGAACATGTCCGGACTCTTCGACCGGTGGTCGTCGATCCAGGCCAGTGCGGCTGCACGCGGGTCCGCGGCGTCGCTGAAATCCTGTGTGCCGAGGACCAATCGGCGCGACCGGTCGATGGTCAGGGTCGGTTCGGCGTCATCCGTCGGGGTCAGCCGCAGCATGGACGCTTCCGTCTCCAGCTCGGTCAGCGTCGTCGCGCGCTGGAGGATCTCGGGATCGATGTCGACCGGAGCGCCGTCGGAACCCGATGTGTCGCCACGGAACTCGATGTACGCGTCGATCGTCAGCGGTACATCGGGTTCGAGCTGCTGGGCATAGAAGATGCCGCGCTGGGCGGCAGTCATCGGGATGGCGGGGTCGCGGTCGGATGTGCTCTCGATACGGCTGGTGTGCCGGATCGTGTCTTCAGTGGTCACGCATGCCTCCCCTGTGGACGGGCGCCTGGCAGCCGGGAACCGAAGTCGTGAGAAGGCCAGGTCGCGCGTTTCGTGCTGGACGTCGGACCCCGATGGCGTGAAAACGTGGTCACGCTCGGGTCGAAGCAGATCCCCCCGGAACTCGTCACACTCGTCGGGTGCCCCGTCGGTCGCAGGTCTGCTTCCTGCGCACCGGATGGTGAAGCCGTACTGATCGCTCGTGGTTTGAATCGGCCAGTGCGGGCTGGTCTCGTCCCATGGGTGCTTCGTGTGGGGCACCGGGCCAGATGGGTCCGGTTCGAAAATAGTTTTGCCCGGTACGGGTGATGGCCAAACGCCTGACGGGGGTCCGCAGCGCGGATTTGGCTCCCACCTGCACGTTCCCCTACACTTATGGGGTTGCCTGCGGCACGGCTGTGTCGCGAATCGGCTCACGAACCCACTGGGCGATCCGTCCAGGTGTCACAGCCTGGTGGAAAACCCCAGGCAGGCGTGTGTTCGGTGGCAACGGACCGTGTGCGTCGGGTCGGAAATCCGCCGTACATAAGAAGCCAGGTCAAGGAGACTAACGAGTGATTCAGCAGGAATCTCGCCTGCGGGTCGCCGACAACACCGGTGCCAAGGAAATCTTGTGCATCCGCGTGCTCGGCGGTTCCTCGCGGCGCTACGCCGGCATTGGTGACGTCATCGTCGCCACTGTCAAGGACGCCATCCCCGGCGGCAACGTCAAAAAGGGTGAGGTCGTCAAGGCCGTCATCGTGCGCACCACCAAGGAGCGCCGTCGTCCGGATGGCAGCTACATCCGCTTCGACGAGAACGCCGCCGTCATCCTCAAGGGTGAGAGCGACCCCCGCGGTACCCGCATCTTCGGCCCGGTCGGCCGCGAGCTGCGTGAGAAGAAGTTCATGAAGATCGTGTCGCTGGCACCGGAGGTGATCTGAGCATGAAGGTTCACAAGGGTGACACCGTGATCGTCATCTCGGGCAAGGACAAGGGCGCGAAGGGCAAGGTCATCCAGGCCTTCCCGAAGACCCAGCGTGTCCTCGTCGAGGGCGTCAACCGAATCAAGAAGCACACCGCCGCGTCGGCCAACGAGCGCGGTGCCTCCTCCGGCGGCATCGTGACCCAGGAAGCCTCGATCCACGTCTCGAACGTGATGGTCGTCGATTCCGACGGCAACCCGACCCGCGTCGGCTACCGCGTCGACGAAGAGACCGGCAAGAAGGTCCGGATCTCGCGCAAGAGCGGGAAGGACATCTGACATGACCTCTACCGAAATCGAGAACGGCTCCGCCGGGACCAAGATCCAGCCGCGCCTGAAGACTCGCTACCGCGAGGAGATCAAGGGCCAGCTGAACGAGCAGTTCGAGTACCCCAATGTGATGCTGATCCCCGGCGTCGTGAAGGTCGTCGTGAACATGGGCGTCGGCGACGCCGCCCGTGACGCGAAGCTGATCAACGGCGCTGTCGAGGACCTGGCCAAGATCACCGGTCAGCGTCCGGAGATCCGCCGCGCTCGCAAGTCCATCGCGCAGTTCAAGCTGCGTGAGGGTATGCCGATCGGCGCCCGCGCGACCCTGCGCGGCGACCGCATGTGGGAGTTCCTGGACCGCCTCGTGTCCATCGCACTCCCGCGTATCCGCGACTTCCGCGGTCTGTCGGACCAGCAGTTCGACGGCAACGGCAACTACACGTTCGGTCTGAACGAGCAGTCGATGTTCCACGAGATCAACATCGACAACATCGACCGCCCGCGGGGTATGGACATCACCGTCGTGACGTCTGCCCGCACGGACGAGGAAGGCCGCGCGCTGCTGCGTGCCCTGGGCTTCCCGTTCAAGGACAACAACGTTAAGGACAACTGACATGGCAAAGAAGGCTCTGGTCAACAAGGCCAACAAGAAGCCCAAGTTCGCCGTGCGGGGCTACACCCGATGCAACAAGTGCGGTCGTCCGCACTCGGTGTTCCGCAAGTTCGGCCTGTGCCGAATCTGCCTGCGCGAGATGGCGCACGCGGGCGAGCTCCCGGGCGTGCAGAAGTCCAGCTGGTGACTTTTCCCCGAGGCTGACGCTTTGACGAACGGCCCCGATCTCCGTCTGGCGGAGATCGGGGCCGTTTCGTGTCTGTGGTCAACCTTTCCGGGCCAGCCACTCCTCGATGAGATCAGGGACGCTCTCGATCGACGCGGTGAGTGAGCGCTGATAGATGCGCATGACGATCGGGTCGGCCATCTTGCCGAAGACACCGCCGAAACCGTTGGCGGACTCGACGTGATAGGTCATACGGACGCCGTGGGAGGTCTCCTCCAGATTCGAGTGCGTCTTGTGGATGTGTGCTCATCCGTTTCGGTGCGGCGAAGTCGTTGCCGCGCAGTCTAATCGAGTGGATCGAGGGTGGTCGCGGGCATGATCGGGACGCGCACCGAGATCACTGTGGAAGACCCCGACGCATCGGAGACCAGAACGGCGAAATCGTGTGAGGCCGACCCTGTGGTCCAGTGGCGCTGCGCCGTGGTAGGCGTGAAAACGAATGTGCCGCTGCCGGAATCGAGTATCACCTGGGAGTCGGTGGTCAGATAACGGAGAGCGCAGGTCTGGCCGGTCGTCTCGGCCACCGAACCCGACACGGCGCCCGTTTTCGGGTTGATGGCCGAGATGGTAGGTCTGAGTTCGACAACCAAGGCGGGGGCCGGGTTCTCGACGCTGTGACTGTTGTGGGCGGTCGTCCTGATCGGACGGATCGTCGTGGTACCGGCGTCGTGCGTGAGAAGGATGACGTCGCCATCGGGTGAGATGACCGGGCCGTGCGTCGAATGGCCGTGGAACTCCCCGGCCTCGACGACCGAACCGTCGGTGTGGAAAACGACCAGAGTCGTTGTCGGTCGCCGGGTTTGGGGACAGAAGCGGGTCAGCGGCAGATATGTCCGGCCGTCGTGGGCGATCGCCGGGGTGCCGGCCGGCTCCCCGAAGACCGGAGGGGACACCACGGTCGTGGCGTCCGGGCGTATCACCGCGAGGGAGATGAGCGGGGCCCCGCTGACCGGGTCGGTGGCGAGCATCGGGATATGCGCGGCGCCGGTCCGGTCGAAGTGGACCGAGACCGGGGTCCCGTGGACGACGTACCCGTCGTCCACGATGCCGTCACCGCGGATGACGGTGACCGTCGTGGTGTCCTCGCCGGCCGGCGTGGTGGTCGTCGCCGTCAGCAAGACCGCGCCGGACTCGTCTGCCTGGACGGACGCCGGCCCGATTCCCGTTGCGATCATCTGCGCGACGCCGTCCGGTGAGATCCCGACGACGGTGCTCATCCCGGTTGAGGGGTCCGTCAGCGCGAGGAAGAGGTGGTCGCCGGGTCCGGCAACGGCGCCGCCGTCGTCGGTGCCGGCGAGATCGACCGTCGAGATCTGGCCCTCGGAACGGACTGCGGTGACATGAACCGATTCGGGAGACCGTGAGACCACATACACGGCGGCATCGGTCGGCACCACGGAGGACACGAGCCCGGGGATCTCTCCGACGGTGGTCATCGAACCCCCGAGGTCGCGGATCGCGAGGGTGGCGACCGGCCGGCCGACGTGATCGCCGTGATGGCGCACGAAGTACAGCGTGTCCCCGCGCCGCGCCCAGATGTCGCCGCCCTCGCCGTCGAACACCGGCCCGACGGGCGAGAGTCCAGCAAGGCCGGCCTCGTAGAGACTGGTTTCATCGGCATCCGACGTCGAGACGAACACCTTTCCCGACGAGGACAGGACAAGGCGGCTGCCGGCGCCAGGGATACGCGGGAACGTAAAGGCGGTGCCGTCGTGGTCCAGGGCGGTCAGGTACGTGTAGGCCCGGCCGTCGTCGTCGGACCACGTGGTCAGCAGGTAGCCCACGCCGGCGCCGTCGAACAGTAGGTGATCTGCGGGTTGGCCGAGGATCGGTCGGGTGGTCGACGCGGCGCCGGACGGATCCACTCGAGTGACGCGCACCGATGTCCTGAGGGTCTCGTCGGCGATCTCCGCGAGTTCTGTGAGCTGATGGGCGCGGCCGTCAGGGCCGAGGACGACGCCACGGTTCGGCTCCGCCGGCGACCCCGCGATGGGGACCGTTGCCACCGTCATGGTCTTCGGCCGGACCACGGAGACCTGGGTGCAACCGTCGCCGCGTCGGGTGGTCACGAACGCGGCGTCGTCGTGGCCGATGACCACGTCGTCGATCTGGCAGCCGGGTACCGTCACCTGCCCGAGGGTGTACGGACTCGTGATCGGCAGGGCGACGGTGATCGGTGTCGTACCGCCCCGGCCGTCGGCCGCCGTGATCACCACGGAGTCGAAGCGAGCGGATTCCGGGGCATCCGGTGCGGCTGCTGCGACGCGGGCCGGCAGGCCGGGCGTGTAGGTGTACGTGCCGGTCGACGCGTCGTAGGCGAGCACGCTGCCGCTCGCGGTGAGGAAGGTCTGGTCGCTCGTCCGTGTCACGCCGTGCAGCGTCGTCGGGATCGGGTTTCCGTCCGGATCGGTGAACCGCAAGGAACCGTGCAGGACGCCGGAGGGAGCGGGTGCTGCCACCGTCTTTGCATGAGTGTGGCGTGGTACCGGGATCGTCGACGCAGGGTCGTTCGACGTGACCGTCACCGCGGCCGCCATGCGCTTTCTGGTGAGGAGCGCGGAACCGAAGACGAGACCGCCGACGAGCGCGGACTGTGGGACGGGACTGTTCGATCCCGACCCCTCGGCCGAGCCGAGGAACTGGTCGGGACCGGTTGTCACCAGGCCGGTTGTGTAGGGGGTGAGGGGAGATTCGGCGGTGGCGACCGGGCCGGGGGTGCCGAAACGCCGTATCCACCACAGGAGGGTCCACGGTGCCGGGCTGACTGCGCCGGTGCTTCCTCCTCCGAGGATGTGGATCCCCAGGAACGTCAGGAGCCCGAAGGCGCCGGTCTTGTACGGCTGCGGGGCCACGGCGACCGGCGGGGTGGAGGTCTTGAGCATGGGGGCCCACGGAGGCGGGTCGCCGGATGGCGACACGCGACGATCGAACTGTGATCCGGTGGCCCCGGCCGATCGTGCGGCAAGCGGAGAGTCCCCGGGCCGGCGTTCGGCTCCGGGCGGCGGAGTGCCGTCGGCGCCGTCGCGATCGGCGTCGTCGGGTTGGTCCGGCACCGGATTTCGGTGGATGTCGACGTCGACGTCCGCGACTGCGGTGTTCGGGGCGGGGTCGGAGGAGGGTTCCGGGTCGGGCTCGGTCACCTCGGCGGCAGGTGGCGCGCTGGGCTCGCCCGCGCTGGACCCCTCGGTCTCGGATGGTGGGGTGGGGTCCACCGGGACGACGTCGTTCTCCGAGAGGGAGCTCGAGGGTTCCGCTGGGGAATCGCCGGCATCGGAATCCGTGCTCGACCCGGGGTCGGGTGTGCTGTCGGCGGAGCCACCGCCGGAGTCGCCGCTGCTGGAGTCGCCGCCGGATCTGGTGCCGCCCGAACCGCTGCCGGTGGAGTCTCCACCGCCCTCCGCGCCGCTACCGCCGGAGGCGCTGCCGCCCGAGTCACCACTGCCCGACTCGCCACCGCTGCTCGAGTCCCCTCCGGAACCAGGGGCGTCCACGCTGTGCGAGCCGCCGCCGGAGTCGCTCGGTTCGGCCGTCGCGGGTGCCTGCCCGCCGAAGCAGAGCGCCAGACCCACGGCAGCTGCGACCGCGAGCACCCGGACGCGGCGGGGTCGCGCAGTGGTCATGGTCATCTTCGGGAGACCTTCGATACGAAGCAGCACATATCGCTGTGAACGACGATGGCTGAACAGATCACCACCGCGGACCCAGCCGACGTCTCTGACGGTAGTCGTTCGCGGCGGCGGTCACGAACAGTTCCGCGAACGATTCACCTGGTCGGAGTCCCGCGTGTGATGGACCCGCCGCCGGGCTCGCGGCGTCCCCCGAACGGGGGCCATCCGGGTTGTGCTGTGGTGCAGTGCATCCGGTGCTCGGCGGGGCCACGGCTCAGTTCGACGACCGGCGACGTGACCGTTGATGCGACCTCCGATCGCTCCGGCGTGCGACACGAAAACCGTCCGAGCGGACGACACCCGAATCGTGTCGTCCGGATGGTCTCGCGACAGAGATCAGCGTCTTGCCGCCCAGTTGTCGACGAGGCGCGGCAGCTCTCGGGCGCTGGCCGACAACGAGCGCTGAAAAGCACGGATGGCGAGCGCGTCGGCGACCCGGCCGATGGCTCCGCCGCCGACACCATCGTTGTGGACACGGTAGGTGAGTCGGACTCCGTCCAGCGCGTCATCGAAGGTGGCGGAGATGGTGAACCCGACGGGCGACTCCGTGGAGGCGAACTCGGTCGCCTCAGCGGGGTCGACGCGGATGAACTCGCCGACCCAGCCGACCGTGCGCCCCAGCGCTTTCATCTGGCCCTTCCACGTGGTGCCGACACGGATGGGCCCGTCCGACACCGGCACGATGCCGACGACACCCGGAGTGAGTGCCGCGACGTGCTCGGGGACCAGGCAATACTCCCAGACGGTCTCGACCGACTGCTTGATCACGACGGAGGCGGAGGCAACGGGCATGGGCGCGACGTTACCCGTGACCCCGGAATCCGTAGCGAAAGTTGGGATATGGCGCGCATTTTCGCGACGGATACCGCAGCGAGGATGGTGGGAATCGGGACAGCTCCACACCCGCTCGTCGTGCGTGATCGCGGGCATTGGATATGCTCCGACGACGGGATCATCACCGCAGTGTGTGGTGGCGGAATGTTGGAGCTCGAAGGTGATGTTCGCGTTTTCGGAGATCGGCGCGGCCGCGTTGCGCGGAACCACCTGGGTCGACCTGTTTCCGTGGCTCGACACCTACGAGTCATCGGACGCTGCGCACCTCGAAGCCCTCGTGCCGAACGTCCCTGACTGGTGGATCGCCGATTCCCCGCGCGAGACCGCGGCGGACACCTCACTCGACGAACTGGTCGCCGGCCTGGCACGTCTGGCCGTCCGTCGGCACCGAACCGCGACCTTCGGCGAACTCGCGCCGGGGATCGACCCGTCGGCGAGCCTCGTCGCACTGCGTCTGGGTCCGCGAGCCGAGACCGTCGTGCGGAGACTCACCGACCGGGACCGGGTGGAGGGCTTGTTGTCGACGACCGTCGGGTCGTTGTTCGACCTCAGGGGCACGAGTCCAGAGACCGTGCAGGACGTCGCCACCGGCGTCCTGGGTGCCTCGATCCTGGTCGACCCCGAGGACGGTCTGCCCGAGGACGAGAACACCGTCGATCCCGTCGTCACCCAACTCGTCGACGACCTGCGGGTACTGGCGCGATGGCGTGGGCTCCGCGGTGCGCAGGACGCACCCCTGATCCGCATCGACATCGAGGACGAGACGCCCGAGCAGGTGCAGGAGGTCGCTGCGCGTATCTCGGCGATCACCGGGCGGGACTTCGCGCGCACGGTTGAGTCGAATCCGGTCGACGAACTCGAGAACCTGATCGAGCAACTCGACGAGCGCGAGACCCTTGCCCTCACCGCCTTCGTGATGGCCACCGACCCGATCACGATCGGCGAGCTGAGCGTACGGCTGCACGTGAGCAAGAGTCGTGCTTCGGGGATCGTGGCGAAGCTCAGGCAGGACCTGGCCTCGGCCTGTGAGTACGAGACCACGGCCGGCGGTCTGTTGGCGAGCATGCGAGGGCAGATCCGGCCGGTGACCCCGTTGATCAGGCTGCTCGAGATGCAGCCCGTGCTCCGGACCGAGGTCCCGTCACTGGGCGTGCCGTTGTGGCTGGCGCTCGATCGGCTCGACGACGGATTCGAGGTCACCGGGCCGTGGGCGATCGCACCGGACCTCCGTTCGGCCACCGGGCGCACGATCGTCATGCTCGAGCAGTTCGAATCCGGCAACGGGGTCGTCCCTGTCGACGATGCCGCCGAAACGCTGCAGCTGACGCCCGACGAGACACGACAGTGGTTGGAGTACTGCGGGATCCCGGTCCTCGACGACCATGTGCTGCTGTCCACCCGACGCCTCGTCGACCATGCCGCAGCAGTCCTGGAGGTGGTCGGCGGACCCGTCGACATCCGCACACTGGTCGACCTGGTCGACACCGATCGTTCCGAACAGTACGTCGCCCGCCGGCTCTCCGACGACGAACGGTTCGAGACCACCGCTTCCGGGCTGTGGCGTCTGGCCGGACGGGAAATCGCTGCCGGCGGCGTGGGGTCCGTGCCCAGGCGGCCCGCCCTCCTCGACGTCGCAGGTGAACCCGGTGCTGTCGACGGAGTCGCCGGCATGGACTCCGTCCGTCCCACGCGACGCCTCTACCGAATCGGCGACACCTGGTGCTTCCGGATGCGGGTCACCACCGAGCACCTGCGCGGATCGGGCTTCACGATTCCGGTTGGCGTGGCACAGGCATTCGGCTGCAACAGGGGTGAGACGCGTGAGCTGCGAAGTCCGCTCGGTCCACAGATGATCCGGTGGACCGGAATCAACCCGACGTGCGGGACCATCCGGCGGTTTCTGGTGGAGGAACAGGTCGCGCCCACGGACTACGTGTTCCTCACTTACTCGGCCACCGGTGGATTCGGGGTTGTTCCCTGCGTCGCGACGCTCGAAGACCCCGTCCGGGGTGCGCTGGCACTCGTCGGTGTCGCGCAGCCGGACACCGTGTCCGACAACGAGGCGGTTCCGTTGCTCGCGAGCGCGATCGGGATGGAGGCCTCCGCCAAACCCCGCCGAATCCTCAGTCGCTACCAGGCACGGGACGACGCGGTCGCCACTCTGCTGGAGTCTGCGTGGACGGTGGCCGTTCGATGACCGCAGAATCGGCGGAAACCCCGACCATCCGCGCGCTCGGGCTGCACCACACCCTGCTCACGGCAGTGGCCGATCTGATCGACAACAGCGTGGATGCCGGGGCGCAGCATGTGCTGGTGCGGTTCCTGCAGTCCGGACAACGGGTCAGCGGACTGCGGATCGTCGACGACGGACTCGGCATGGATCCGGTCACCATCGACGCCGCCATGCGGTACGGCACCCAGCGTGCCTACCGCGGGGACGAACAAGGCCACTTCGGAGTCGGTCTGAAAGCCGCATCCCTCAGCCAGGCGGACCAGGTCACGGTGTATTCGCATGCCGTACAGGGTGATCCGGTCGGCCGGCGGCTCACCGTCGAGGCTCGCCACGATGCGCCCCGGCTCGATGTCGTCGACGATGCCGACGCGGCCAGGGTGATCGACACGGCCGCACCGCGGTTCCCGTTCCGGTCGGGAACCATCGTCGAATGGCGCGGGATTCGGACCTTTCCCAACGGCGTCGCCACCGAGGAACAGGGTGCCTGGCTGGAGGTCACGGTCGCCGATCTGCAGGCGTGGCTAGGCCTGGTGTTCCACCGTCTGATCGCCGACGGCCTCACCATCACCGTCGATGTCGCCGACGAGTTGGCCGGGCGGGCCGGTGTACCAAGGTCGGTGCGGCCGGTCGACCCGTTCGGTTATCGCACCAGTGGCGGCACGGGCTATCCGAAGTCCGTGTCCGTTCTCGGCAGCGACGTGGTGACCGCACACATCTGGCCCGCACGCAGTACCTCGCCCGACTACAAACTCGATGGGCGACCCGGCCGGGATTCCCAGGGGTTCTTCGTGTATCGCAATGGCCGACTGTTACAGGCCGGTGGATGGCTGGGCGTGTTGCGTCCACGACCCGAGTGGGCGCTGGCGCGGGTTGCGATAGACATCGACCCCCTTCTGGCCGAACACATCACGATCAATCCGGAGAAGGCCGGGGTGACGCTCGACGCCACACTCGCCACGGCGCTTCACGACGCATTGGGCAACTACCTCGACGACGCGGCGGCGACCGCCGTCGCCGCGCGGCGGGTTCAGCGTCGTCCGATCACCGTGGTCGAACCGGGGACCGGGCTGCCCGATGAGGTGGCAGACGAGTTCGCGGACACCTTCACCTTCGTGGAGACCGCAGAACCCGTCCAGATCGGATGGCGGGTACTGCCGCAGGATCGCTTCTTCGAAATCGATCTCGAATCCCGTGCACTGTGGCTGAATGCGCGTCTCCGCAGGAAGCTGGGCGGCCGCCGACGTTCGAACGGCGCTGACCTCCCGGTATTGCGGACCTTGGTGTTCCTGCTGGCACAGGACATGTTCGACGCGGTGCGGCACAGTGCCAGGCAGGTCGAGCAGATCGACGCCTGGCAACGGGTGCTGATCGCTGCACTGGCTGCAGAGGATGGGGGTGACGAGTGATCGACGTGGTGATCGACGCTCTGGTGCGCGAGTTCAAGACCGATCTCGCTCCGGCTCGCTTCCTCGGTGCCGTGGCCGGACGTGTCCTGGACGCCGGCGGAGGTCCGGTCACGATGGAAGCCCTGATCGACATCATCGTCGACGACCGGGCTTCGGCGGTGCGGTCGGCCGTCCGATCGTCGCTCACACGCTGGGACGCGGAAGGAGCCGCGGAGTGGACTGCGGCAACCGCACCGCAGACCGACGGGCGTCGGACGCTGATCTACACACTCCTGGGCATTCCCGAAGTCGCTTTCGAAGCGCTCACCGCCGCGTTCCCGATCGCGGTCGGCCCCACTGTGATCGCCGCCCCGCAGCCATGGGAACCCTGGTATGTGCCCGAACGTCGTGTGGCACAGAACTTCTACTGGTCGGCCTATCGACGCGTGCTCGCCGTTAAGGGCTGGGAACCCGAGGTCATCACCGGTCTCGACGTCGCGACCACCGCCGTCGTCCAGCGTCTCGCCGATCCGACCCGTGACGAGCCCTACCAGTCCAAAGGACTTGTGGTGGGTCACGTCCAGAGCGGGAAGACCGCGAATTTCACCGGGGTGATCGCAAAGGCGATCGACGCCGGCTACCGGCTGGTCATCGTGCTGACCGGCACGATCGAGTTGTTGCGCAGTCAGACTCAGCGCCGACTCGACATGGAACTCATCGGCATGCAGAACATCGACGACGCCGAGTACGAAAATGACGAAGACTGGCATGCCGGTCGGTTCCTCGATCATGTGCTGGACCCGAACCACTCCAACGAAGCCCCGGCGATCCGCAGGTTGACCGGCCGCGTCGACGATTACCAGGCTCTGGCCAAGGGGATCGGCACCCTGCACTACGAATTCGCTGATCATTCACGGCCGCTCTTCGATCCGGTCAACCTGTACTCGAGCAACGTCCGGGTGGCGGTGGTCAAGAAGAACGCTGCCGTGCTGCGCAAACTCGTCGCCGACGTCGGGAGAATCCCGACGCCTCTGGAACAGATCCCGACCCTCATCATCGACGACGAGGCCGACCAGGCGTCGGTGAACACCCAGAATCCGAAGAACTTCGCCGCCGGCCGGATCGAACGGACCGCCATCAACGAGCAGATCTCGCGTCTACTCGACACCCTCAAACGCAGCCAGTACATCGGATACACGGCAACGCCGTTCGCGAATGTCTTCGTCGATCCCGACGACTCGGTGAACATCTTCCCGAACGACTTCATCGTGAGTCTCGACCGGCCCGAGAAGTACATGGGCGGAGCCGATTTCCACGACGCCGATCAACTCGACGACGGGGTCGAGAAAACGCCCGCGAATTCCAACGAGAAGGCGTTCGTCCGGGATCTACGTGCGCAGAGCGATGAGGATCGCACCGCCGAGATGCGGCGTGCGCTGGACTCGTTCGTCCTGGCCGGCGCGATCAAACTGTACCGGCAAAGTCGAGGTGTACCAGGGGATTTCCACCACCACACCATGCTGGTCCACGAGTCGGTGAAGCAGGCCGAGCACAAGGCGCTGGCCGACGACTTCGAAATGGTGTGGAAGAGAGCCGGGTACAGCCAGCCGCACGGATTGGCGCGGCTGGAGAACCTGTGGGACGACGACTTCCGTCGGGTGTCCGCGGTGCGAGCCGACCCGTCGACGGCAAGTCCGGCGTCATTCGGTGAGCTCGAGGTGTTCATCGGCGCGGCGTGTGACCGGATCGGTTCGGGCGTCAGCCCGGTCATCGTGGTGAACGGAGCGGCCGACAAGGACTACATCCAGGAGCCGCTGGACTTCCAGGAGCATCCCGTGTGGAAGATCTTGGTCGGCGGAACCAAGCTGAGCCGCGGGTTCACGGTGGAGGGGCTCACGACGACCTACTACACCCGGCGAACCGCGCAGGCCGACACGCTGATGCAGATGGGACGCTGGTTCGGCTTCCGCCCCGGCTACCGAGATCTGGTGCGGCTGTTCATCGGCCGGGAGGTGCCGGGACCGGGCGGCCGGATCGTGGACATGTACGAGGCGTTCGAGGCCGTCGTCGCCGACGAGGAGGAGTTCCGCGACGAACTCCGTCGGTTCAAAGGCGTGAATGAGGCCGGTGAGCCGATGATCACCCCGCGCGATGTACCACCGATGGTGTTCCAGCGGTTGCCGTGGCTGCGGCCGACCGCGACCAACAAGATGTACAACGCCGAACTGAGCTATCGCAGCGTCGGCGGCCAGAGTTTCAGCTTCACCATGCAGGCACCCCGCGGCGACGGCTCGTACAACGCCACCCATTTCGCGGCGGTGCGGCCACTGCTCGATGCCCTTGACGAGTCGGGCGAGTTCTCGTTCATCGACAAGGATTCCACGTCACGGATGTTCCATGCGCGGTACGGGATTGTCGACGCCGAGGTCGTTCTGGAGACGATCACCCGGTTCGTGTGGGATGCCAACTGGGACTTCGAACCGCATCGTCGGGCCTTCGAATCGGCGATGAAACGCGGGGCGCTGGAGGACATGGCGATCCTGCTGCCGATCCCCAAGACGAAGAAGCCTGCGACGATCGGCGACTACCCGACGGAACTTCCGCTCGTCAACCGCAAACGCGAAGAGGCTGACTATCGCACGGGTTTCACCGGAACCGCGGTGCGCGAACGCGACGCGATCGAACACATCGCGGGCAACCCGAGCAAGCTCGTCGGCGGCCGGTTGGCCGACGCGCTCCGGTCGCCCACCCGCGGAGCGATGATCCTCCTGTTCGCCAGCGATCCGCCCAAGGGGAGTCGCCACTTCAAGTCGCACAGGCGAGGCAGGGCCGATCCGCGTGACGTGGCGACCCTGTTCTCGTATGCGCTTCCGTATCTTGCTGATCCCTCCCCGAAGGTCGGGTTCACGGTACGCAAGGAAGGGGCGGGGGCAATCGTCGATGCATGACCGTATGGAAGGTAGGAATTCTCGATGGCGAAGGTGATCGCGACGATCAGCCTGAAAGGCGGTGTCGGCAAGACGACCGTGACCGCCGGGCTGGCCGAGTTCATGGCGGCGGAGTTCGGGCAGCGGGTCTTGCTCATCGATCTCGACTCGCAGATCAATCTGACCACCATGATGATCAGCGAGGAGCGATGGTTCGAGCTGAACACGAATGGCCGCACGCTGGCCACGTTGTTCTCCGACGCGATCAACGGTACCCAGTACTTCCGGCTGAACGACGCGATCGAACGGGGTGTCTCCCCGGTGAAGAAGGTGAATACCGTCGACCTGCTGGCGTCGTCCCTGGATCTCATCGAGGTCCAGGAGGAACTGAGTGCGCTGCGGGTGGAGGGGCGCGCTCGAGGCAACGGAACCCAGTTCCTGCGTGAAGCAATCGCACCGGTGGTCGACTTCTACGACTACGTGCTGATCGACTGCCCGCCGAACATCGGACCCGTCACGCTGAACGGTCTGGCCGCCGCGGATGCCTACATCATCCCGACGATCCCGGATGTGTTGTCCACGTACGGTATTCCCCAGATCCAGACCCGCGTGCGCAAGATCGGTGACGAGATCGGCCGGACGATCGTCGAACTCGGCGTGGTGATCACCAAGTACAAGGCGAACTCGGCCGTGCACCGGTCGACGGCCCTGCGTCTGCGTCGTGATCCCACCATCCAGCATGTGCTGCCCAGCTACATCAATGAGGCGAATTCCGTTGCGGCAGCTGCTGAGTTCACGCCCTACGGGACGCTCCGGGTCAAGTACGGCAATCAAGGACAGTTCGATCAGTTCCGTGGGCTGGCCATGGACGTGATGACCGAGGCGCAGGAGAAGATCCGATGAGTTCCGACGACACCCGCCGTCGAATGGAGTACCAGGCCGTCGGCGGGGCGCTCGCGCAGCTGGACGCCAAGAATCCGCAAGCCGCACAGCTCATCGCCGGACTGACCACGGTGATCATCGCGGAAGCCGAGCGGTCCTCCCGCTTCGCCGCCGCGCTGACCGGAGTCGTCGACGCATTGCGTCCGGCCGATGGTGTGCTCGGCGCAGCACCGGTGCCGGCGCCGCGGAAGCGTGCCGCGGCGCCGAAGAAGCGGGTGACGCGTCAACCGGGTGCGTTCGACCCGTTCGTCGTCTACCGCGAGAGCGGCGGGCAGGACCTGGCGGCGCGGCTTGGCGAGCTGACCATCGAGCAGCTCCGGGACATCATCGCCGAACAGGAACTCGACACCCGTAAGGAAACCGGCCGCAAGCGGAAGGCCGAGGTGCTGGTTGCCTGGATCGTCGAACGGGTCGAGGCGTCGGAGAACAAGGGGAGCGTCTTCCGGTAGGAGCCGCCGCCGGGCTCAGCGCCCGAGGATGCCGCCCAGCATCCCGCCGGCGCCGGAGCCCGCGGCCCCGCCGCCGCCCGTGCCGCCGATGAAGCCGCCCGGCGGCAGCTCCGACGGCTGCACGACGACGAAGCCCTGGCCGGAGAAGGCGAGGGTGAAACGTTCGCCGGTGCTGCGTCCCATCAGGGTGCCGAGGTTGAACGAGTCGTTGGACTTCACCGAGGTACGGAGACTCGACGACCAGGCGACCGCGGCCTGTGGGTCGGCGTAGGTCGCGGCGTCGACGTTGAGCACCACCGGGGTGCCGTCGGTGGTGATGGCGATGCGTCCGCGACCGGTGAACACGCAGTTGTACAGGCCCGCGTTGCTCATCGCGCCCGCCCCCTGGACGCGCTGGATGTCGTAGCGCAGGGTCGAGTCGAACGCCAGGACGTTCGCGCCGTTGATGGTCAGGCCGTCGGTGCCGTCGAGGTCGATGAGATGGACGTCCGACGCGGCGTTGGCGAGGAACAGGTCGCCGCGTCCGGTGACCTTCATCAGCGGGACACCCTCGCCGGTCATGGCCTGGCGCATCATCCGGCCCAGCCCGCCGGAGCCGAGGGCCTCGAAGTTGAGGTCACCCTGGTAGGCGACCATCGACCCGGTGCGGGCCATCACCTCACCCGAGAGACCGATACGGCACATCTTGCTGCCCTGCTTCTGGATTCCCTGGCCGCTGACCTCGGCGTGGGACGGGGCGAACAGATCGCTGTGCATGGGGACTCCCGTGGGTTGGGTGGTGGCCGGAGCCGGGGGCGGAGTGACGGGTGACGGCGCGGCCGCGGGTGGTGACTGTGGTTGCGAGGCGGGCGGCCACGGCTGGGGATCGGTCACCCGCGGTGGCCGGCCGGGCTCGGGTGGTGGTGCCGGGTCGTCCTCGACCTCGATGCCGAACGCCGAGACGAGACCCGCGAGCCCGGCGTCGTAGCCCTGACCGACGGCGCGGACCTTCCAGGTGTCGTTGCGGCGGTAGATCTCCAGGCAGACGACGGCGGCCTCGCTGGTGAGGCCCGTGGGCGCGAACGTGAGTTCCTCGCCGCCGCCGCTCAGCGTCGCGGTCAGCGCACCGGCGGTCGCGAAGGTGGACGGCCCGCTGCCGTCCAGGCTCGCGGCCACGACGACGGTCGTGATGTCGCGGGGTAGCGCGGCGGTGTCGACGGTGACGATGTCGACCGCCCCGGCGGACCGGTAGCCGACGCCCGGACCGGCCGGCTGGTTGTAGAAGATCAGGTCGGCGTCGGAGCGGACGCGACCGGCATCGGTGAGCAGGATCGCCGAGGTGTTGACCGGCGATGCCGAACGCACCGAGACCGTCACAGCCGACGACGGCAACGGGCGGTTCTCTCCGGCGGACAGGGTGAGCACGTCGTCCATTGTGCCAAGTCGGACGCGCGAGGGAACTGCCTGTATACCGACTGACGTCACCTGTGGGCCGTCCCGCGGCGTTCCAGGACCCACGGCACCGTGAGTTACGCGGTGTGCGTCAGTGAAGGGGCCAGTGAGTCGCGAGCTCCCGCGGATCGACACCACTTCACTCAACGTGGTCCTTGACCAACTCGTCGAGATCACCCTGCCCGCCGACGATCCCACCGGCCGTCTGACGTACGAGCAGCTGGAGTATTGGCGGTTGATCCGCAACGTGGCCGATCGCCAGATCGCCACGCACGCAGCATACCTCGACGACCTTGGCGTCGCGGAAAAGGCGGGTTCGACCACCAAGAAGCTGCTGATCGAGATGGGGTTCCCGCCCGCAGCGGCTACTCGCACCACTCGGATCGCCGACGCTCTCGGCACGCTGAGCAAGGTCGAGGCCTGCGCTGCCGATGGTCGTCTCTCGGGTGAAGTCGTCGATGCCATCGTCCGGGGCATCGCGGTGATCGAGAGACGTTCATCTGCAGCGCTTTCCGACGGCGACCGGACGATCTACGAAATCGAACTCCTCACCCAAGCCTTGTCGGGTGCCACGCCCACCGAGATTCACAGACGGCGAGACCGTGCCCTTGGCCATGGGCCGCGAACGACGACTGTTCCCGGCACGCCTGCGCAAGGCGATCATCCTGCGCGACGAGACCTGCATCAAATGCGGTGCGCCGCCGTCACATACGCAGGTCCATCACATCCAGCACTGGTCCGACGACGGTGATACCGACCTCGACAACGGGTGCCTGCTCTGTCAACGCTGCCACACCCAGGTCCACCACAACGGCTGGGACATCATGCTGGGCTTCCTCCGCCACCCGTGGCTCATCCCGCCCGCCGACGTCGATCCGCAACGGCGCGCCCTACCCGCCTACAAGCGGCGCACCATGCGACTCGACGACGCCGCCTGACTTTCGCGCAGCCGGCTTCGATACGGCTCGTCGCAAGCTCCTCGCGTACTCAACCAGCAGCGGGGTCCGCCACATGTCGGGACCGCATCTGTTCCTTGACAACTCCACAGTGTGAAGGCGCCGGAAAATCAGTGGCGCTCGTGGGCGGTGACGCCGCACCATGTTCACCGACAGTGCGTCCACGGCGATGTCCGTGGTGATTCGACGCTGCCGCAACGCAGTTCGCGTCTGTGGTGGCCGGCGGTGAGGAGGTCGTCATGACCGTGGTTCTACTGGCGATCGTGGGCGGCCTCATCCTGCTCGCGATCATCATCCGCACGGTTCTCGTCGTCGCCGGCGACGGTCGTCGGCGGGTGAGGTACCAGGACGCGTACGACACCCGGCGTCCGAGCCTCTGAGTATCAGCTGCCGGCCATCATTCGGCGCGCTTGAGTACTGCGAGGACCGTCAGCAGCAGGATCTTGACGTCGAGCCACAGCGACCAGTTCTCGATGTAGTAGTTGTCCCATTCGGCGCGGTCGGCGATCGAGGTCTGACCGCGGAGACCGTGCACCTGGGCCCAGCCGGTCACGCCGGCCTTGACCCGGTGCCGTTCGCCGTAGCGGCGGATCTGCACCTCGAACAGGGACACGAACTCGGGGCGTTCCGGGCGGGGCCCGACAAGACTCATCTCTCCGCGCACGACGTTGAGCAGCTGTGGCAACTCGTCCATCGACGTCGAACGCATGATCTTGCCGATCCTGGTGCGCCGGTCGACGCCCTCGACGCCGCCGGGGGCGTTGCCGGCCGCGGGCCGGAACTTCTCGGCCGTCGGGTCCTCGGGTCGCATCGAACGGAACTTGAGACAGTCGAAGACCCGGCCGTCGCGGCCCACACGCGGCTGGGCGAAGAAGATCGGGCCGGGGGAACTCAGGCGCACCAGCAACATGAGTGTCAGGAACACGGGCGAGATCGCGGCGAGGATCAGCGCTGCAACCACACGGTCGCCGATGTGCTTCGTCCGGAACTGCCATCCCTGCGGATTGGTGTGAGGAACCGACATCAACGGGAGGCCACCGATGTGGTCGACGCGGCTGCGTCGGCCGATGACGTCGAACATGCGGGGAACGATCCACACCTTGACCCCGTGCCGGTGTGCGATGCGGACCGACGCGGTCAATCGCTCGACGTTCGTGACCGCGAAGGCGACCACGAGGATTTCGGCATTCGTCGCCCGGATCGCCTGGTCGAGGTCGTCGACACCCCCGAGCTGAGGAACCCGGGACGCGCGTTCGTCCCGGTCACGCGGCGGTGCCCCGGCGGCCAGGACACCGACCGGCTTGAGGCCGTGCTCCGGCGCTGCGACCATGCGCCCGACCACCTGCTCGGTGACCGGTCCATCGCCGATGATCAGGGTCGGTGCCATCAGGTGTCCGTGGCGGCGGAGGTTGCGCTGAACGAGATCCCGGACCAGCCGCCCGAACGGGACCCAGAACAACGCGGAGATCCAGAGCTTCGTCGTGGCCGCGCCCGGACGTTCGTCGAGGCCGGCCAGGAGCATCAGCGACAGCAGGACCATCGCCGCGACGGTGCAACCGGTCATGACCTTGCCGACCTCGTCCAGGAATCGGCGATTGAGTCCGCGCCGGTAGATCTTTCGTAACCCGAAGACGCCCACGAGGGCGACCGGGTACAGCGCAATGGTCCAGAGTGGGGGATAGTCGGACTGGCGAAGGACGATCCACCAGATGGCGACAGCTGTGGCGATCGCCGAGGTCACGACGTCGATGGAAACCGTGATGGCGGTACTGAGCGGATCATCGCGCACCAGGTCGCCGAGTGAGCGCCGAGAATCAGGGGAGTCGGCAGGCCTGCCCGACCTGGGCAGCGCCTCGACCTCCGAGGTATGGGTAGCCAAGTCCACTCCATCGATGAACGGCCCCCCGGTCACCGCCAATTGTAAAGGTGGCTAACGGAAACATGCGACTCGGCCTCACATTTGCCGGCGAGTCGCGCTCAGTCGCGGAACACGGCTTCCCTCACCACCACCGACAGATCGGTGAGCAGGGCGATGTCGGTCGACGACCAGTGGTGCGGTTCGGTATCCCAGACGCAGAAGGTACCGATGACGTGTCCGTCGCCCGCGTGCAGCGGAATGCCGAGGTAGGAGGCCACCTCGCCGTTGCGTGCGGTCGAGTGCTCGGACAGGACCGGATGGTCGGCGATGTCGTCGATCACCAGCATTGCGTCACTCACAACGGGGTAGACGCACAGAGAGTCCAGCAGCGGCCGCGTACCCTTGTGCCCCGGCTTTCCGGACTGCCAGGCGATCGACGCGTTGGTCTGTCCTTCGGCGGTGACCACGTTGAGTGCCGCGTAGGCGACGCCAAGCGCATTGATCGTCAGGCTGATCGCGTCATCGACGGCCGGATGTGGCTGACCGGAGAGAAGCCCCGATTCCTCGATGGCTCGCACGCGGGCCGGGTCGGACAGCAGTTCGCGTAATGCCGCCGCGGTCTTCTCATCTGCCCCTCGAACCGCGTCGAAGATGGCCGACATGGTCGAGTCGCCCGGGACGCCCAGTACCGACGACAGTCGATCTGCGGACGCGTCCGCTTCGCGGTCGTCCGCCTCGTTCGGGTTGGTGTTCATGAGAGGTCTCCACTTCGCGAGCCACACCGCGCTTGCCCCGACGGCGGGTGGTGGGTCATCGACAGTCGTTCCGGACGGGATCCCCGTTCGACACGGCCTTCACCCAGTCTGCTGTTTTCGAGCCGACGTCGAGTATGCCGTGCGATTGCCCCCTGACGATCACCGTGTTGATCACATCACCTCGAGCGCAGGCCTGCTCTATCGCGCCCGCGGTCCACGACGGACGGATCACCTTGTCCTCGGAGCTGTAGGAGATCAGCATCGGAGCGCTCGCCCGACCCTGCGGCAGACTCGCCTCACCCAGCCACCCCCGCAGTCGTTCGGTGGCAGCGGCGTCGATCGGACGGTAGTCGGGGGGTTCCGTGATCTCGACGATGTCCTGTTTCTGCACCCGCGCGGCGTCGTTGCATTCGAGGAAGACCCGGAACGTGTCGCGGATGGGACCGCGGAGGTAGTCGTCGATGTTCAGTTCCGGGTGGACCGTCTTCAGTCCCGTCAGGATGACCGGAAGGAACGCGATCTGATCCGGTGTCAGCGTGCCGGCCGCCATGGAGTCGGCGAGGGGCCGGATGTCGAGTGCCGGACTCATGCTGACCGTCCCCATCAGGTTCAGTCCGTCGCCATAGGAATCGGCGATCTCGTTCGCCCGGAACACCGCGTGCGCACCTTGGGACACACCGAATCCCCACCAGTCGTCGGTGGTGTCGTGGACGATCGAGCGCACTGCGCGCACCGAGTCGATGATGTTGCGTGCGGCAACCGTGGGTTCGAGGTAGGCGTGATCACCCGGGGTGCCCAGACCCTGGTAGTCGGTCTGCACGACCACGAATCCCTGCTCGAGGAGGGTGGCGACGAGATCGACGGTGCCGAGCAGGTTGCCGTAGAACGACGGTGCGCAGTTGTTCGCGACGCCGGTCGTCGGGTGACCGAGCGCGATGACGGGCCAGCCGCCGGCGGGGGCCGTTCCACGGGGCACGAATGCGGCCGCCGACACAGGCACCAATTCGCCGGTGACGGGATGCTCCGAGCGATACCGGAAACGCAGCGCGCGCTCGGCGATCTTGGCCAGTGAGCGGTACTCGCTGGTGTCGGAGGCCGTGCCGATGACGTCGCCGGGCGATGCCCCCTCCGGCACCGTGCTCCCGGACGGGCCGGACTCGGAGGAGCCATCGGTGGCGCAGGACGTCCCGGTGAGGGCGACCAGCAGGGTCGTGAGGAACAGGACGGTCGAGATGATTCCCGAGCGCAACGGTGAGGATGTTCCCGAGCGCAGGGGTGAGGATCTTCCCGAGCGGAGCGATCGTGGGCCACGGAACCTGGGGCCGGGTGCACTCATGATCGGGTGAGGAGCCGTTCGAAAAGCGACACCGGATCGTCGCAGAGGTGCTGCTGGGCGGCTTCGATCAGGGCGGGGTCGATGAAGGCGCGGTAGAAGGTGGTGGTGAGAGAGCGGACCCCGCCGATCTCGCTGACGAAGGTGGTCGCCGCATCCGGACCGTCCGGTTCGAGGGAGGCATAGAGGTGGTGCGACGGCGCGGTCGGGTCCCAGTCGACGTCGTCGAACATGTCGATCCGCCCCATGTCGCTGACCGAGAGACGCAGTCGGTCGGGCACCTGGACGTCGTCGGATGCCCCCGGCTCGATCCCGGCCCCCGACTTGTGTAGCAGGCCGCGGAGTTCCGCCGAGGCCAGGATGGCGGCCGGCCACCCGGAACCGGCGACCGCGCGGATGCGGTCGCCGACCTCGGGCGGCGTCGCCCCGTCAGGGACTCGGATCGGGATGCCGACGGCGAGGTTGCCGTGATCCGCGGCGTGCGTGGGGTCGAGGTAGCGCCGGCAGTCGAACAGCACTTGCGTGCGATCGTCGATCGAGACGCCCTGCGCGGTGACGGCCGCACGCCACAGTGCAACGGTCACGGCGGCCGAGGACGCCTTCATCCCGCTGTCGGCGACCGCGGCGCGTAGTGCGCGTGCCCGGTCGGCGGGCATCGAGGTGGCCACGACGTGGCGCGTGGTGCGCCAGTCCGACAGCGAACGGGTGGGGCCCGCCGGAGCGCCGGCCGCGTTCGCCGCGCGCAGGCGGGCGATCTCGCGCAGCCGTCCGGGGTTGCGCAACAGGTGCCTGCGGGCGGCGTGCCACGCCGAGTTCGCCGGCAGTGACCGTTCCAGGTTGGCTGCCATCGCGGCCTCGTCGCGGCCGGCCAGCCCGGCGAACTGCTCCAGACCGACCCGGCCGTCGCCGATCCCGTGGCTGTGTTCGAGAACGAGCCAACTCCCGCACAGCAGATACTCGGGGCGTCCCGCCGGTACCGGAGCGTTCCGCAGCCGTGTCAGGATCTCGCCGGGGGACAGCTCGGCCAGATCGGGCCGCACCGAGATGGGGATCGGCGAGACGTCGTGGGCCCACGTCTTCGACGCCGGGTCGGGGACGACGGTGAGGCGCGAGGTCGGGGTCAGCGCGGGTGCGAGGCGCTCGCGGATGCGGTCGGCGTCGAGTGAGGCCAGTGGACCGGTCATCGCGATCGTGCGAGACGTCGCGAGGGCGCGATCGAGGACCGTCGAACGCGTCGTGTCAGATTGCGGCACCGACGACCTCCCGCATCTCGGCGCGGAAGCGTTCCCGGCGGAATCGTTCGGCCCACGCCCGTATCTCGGTGCGGTCGTAATCGGCGACGGCGAAGTCGCGCATGGCTGCGGCGAACCGGTCGACGATGTCGTCGTCGGAGCCGGGTTCGACGAGGAGTCCGGTCGACCCGGGGACGACGGTGTCCAGCGCCCCGCCCTCGCCGAGAGCGATGACCGGCGTGCCCGTGGCCATGGCCTCGACCGGCACGATCCCGAAATCCTCGATGCCGGGCATCAGGACGGCACGCGCGCTGCGGTGCAGGTTCAGGAGCGTCTCGTGGGGAACCCGCCCGAGGAAGGTGGTCTTCGGGCCGGCCAGTTCACGGCACTGCTGCATGGCGCGGCCGTCTCCGGCGACCACCAGCCGGACATCGGCTTTCGCGGCAGCGGCGATGGCGAGGTCGGGACGTTTGTAGGGCACCAGGCGCCCGGCGAGGAGGTAGAAGTCCTCGCGTTCCACTGCCGGATCGGGGGTGAATCCATCGAGGTCGACGGGTGGGTGGACGACGATCGCGTCGCGGTCCCAGTGTTCGCGGATACGTGCCGCCACGGCCGTGGAATTCGCGACCACGGTGTGGAGTTCCGGTGCGGCTGCGACCTCACATCGGCGCGCGACGACCGACAGGGCCGACAGTATCGCGGCACCGGCAGCTCCGCCGCCTTCGCCTGCGCGCAGCGACGGGTCCCAGGCCCACCGGGCGGGACTGTGAACGTAGGCGATGACGGGTGCGTCGGTGGCGAACACCGACTGTGTCGCGAACGCGTGGTGGCTGGCCACGATCGCCGATGCGTCCCGGAGATGCATGTGGCGGAAAGCCCACGGCATCAGGGGAAGCAACGGGGCGTAACTGCGTTCGTGGAGCAACCGGTAGGCGCGGTTGAGTGGCGTGGTGATCGGGGGATCGGTCAGACCCGCCGGGATCCCTTCGGCGCGGGCGATGGGTGCGTGGACCTCGACCTCGCGCCACGTCGCGGCGAGCTGCTCGACGACGTGTTCGGATCCGGCGATCTCGGTGAGCCGTTCGTGGACGACGGCGATGCGATCACCGGGCATGGTCACCCATGTCCCACGTGGTGCCGTTCCGGTTCGGGGAGAACGGCTCCTGAGGACGAGGGTCCCGCGGGGACGCGTCCAGCGGGGACACGCGGAACCGGTCGGAGTCGAACGGCCGACCGTGCGAGTGCCGGTGGGCCGGCGTGCGTGGCGGGTGGGACGGCACCGCCGTCGTGGCCACGTCGCCGCTGGGGAAGGGATCGACGTGGGCTCGCGGTGTGTGGACATCGACACCGGGACCCGGTGGTGGACCGTCGTCGGCCAGAGTGTCGTCGGCTCCGACGGGAGGACGTCGCAGTACGACGAGGTGACGGTTGATGCCGATCTCGGCGAACTGGGCGAGCGCCCGCTCGGCGAGTGACCGGTCGGTGCCGGCGGTCGAGATGGTGACCACTGCGAGCGCGAGGTCACCCGGATCGACACGCTGCCACCACGGTTCGGTGAGCGGGAGCCGTTCGAGACGCATCGGATGTCCCGCGGCGTCGTCGGCGGGCGGGGCGGTCCGGTCGACGAGGCCGTCCGCATCCACACCGGAGCCGGTCAGGATGAGCGCGACCTGTGCGCGTCGGTGTCGTTGGGCGAGCGCGGGCAGCACGGTGTCCGGCAGTCCTGGGCCGGCAGTGGCGTCGTCGTAGGAGAGCTGCGCCCCGTACTTGTGGGCGATTCTCCTCGCCCAGATGGGATTCGGTGTCCGCCCGGCTCTGCCCCGGATCAGTACGAGCAGTTCGGCGGCGAGGATGGTTGCGGCGATGGCGGCCACGGCACCTTCCTGCGTCGGATTCGGGGCGATCGGTTTCGCGCCCGCCGAGGGGGCGGCGAGGATCGCGAGGCTGTCGGTCGAGGAGTTCTGCAGGCGGGTCAGTTGTGAGTTGAGGTCCGCCAGGGTGGCATTGGACTCCGCTTTGGAGTCGCCCCGATCGGGCAGCGCGCGGTTTCGTGCCCGCTCGGCGGTGATCTGGGCGCGAAGCTGGTCGACGACCCGGCTGATGTCGCGGGCGTGGTTGGAGATCGCAGCCGCCGAGATCGCGGTCACCATGGCGCGTGCCACGTTCTCGGCCTGTTCGGATGAGGGTGCCGTCGCGGTGAACAGCAGCAGCGAGGGCGTCGTACCCGGTCCGGTGGTGACGTGCTCGCGGAGTTCGGTGGTGTCCCAACCGGTGTCGACCTGGGTCAGGACCTGCTGGAGCACGTTCTCGTCGGTCGAGAGCGCGATGAACGGGGCACGCATCTGCTCGATGTAGGCGTCCCCCGGGATGATGTCGCCGGACGGGGTGATCTCGGCGACCACGGTCGCCGAGTACTCCTTGGGTACGAGCGCGGTGCGCAGACCGAACACGCACGCGCCGACGAGCAGGCCGATCAGAATGGCGGGCAGGGCGACACGGGCGAGATCGCGGAAATGCCCGAAGAGATCGACCGACGGTGGCGCGTCGCGGCGTCCGGCGGAGTCCAGACTGGAGGTCACACATCTCTCCTGTGGTGTTGGGTGCCCCCCGGCGGTCGCCGCCCGATGATCTTGCCGTCGGTCGACTTTCGGTTCACTTTAGCTAACGACCTGCCCTCACGTGTGACGTGACGTCTAGCGCGAGTCCAGAAAGGTGTACGCGTGCTTGGGCGACCAGTCGCGGCGCACCAGGCCGAAGTTGTGTTCCAGGTTGTTCGGGTCGGTCCCCGCGTCGCGCAGGGAGTAGACGAACAGCGGTCCGAGCCACGACGCATCGTTCTGCGCGCCGATCGCGATCTGGATGCTCTGGGCCTGGATCTCCTCGGACACCGCGTTGGTCCCGCTGCCGGTGGGGGCGCCGAACTCGGTCATCCAGATCTTCTTGTCGCCGTCCCCCGCCGCGACCATCACGTCGCGCATGTCCCACATCCGTGCGGCCGTGCTCCACGATGCCGCGGCCGGATCATTGGGGAGCGCCGGATAGGTGTAGGGGTGCACACTCAGCGCGTCGAAGGATCGGTTGAATCCGCCCTGATAGAGGTTGCGGACGAAGGTCAGCGGTGCGATGTCGCGACCGTTGTCGGTCCCGGGGGCGAGACCGCCCGAGATCACCGCCGCCTCGGGGACGGCCCGCTTGATGGCGGTGTAGGACGCCGCGAGGAGTCGCCCGTACTCGGTGGTGTTGGACCGGGGCAGCCAGTAGTTGGCGAGGTTGGGCTCGTTCCAGATCTCCCACACCGCGATCGACTGTGAGTAGCGCTGGGCGGCCGCCGCGGCGAAGGAAGCGAACAGGTTGGGGTCGGCGGGCCGGTAGTGGGAGTTGCGCGGGAAGTCGAGCGGCCGTGCGGCCCAGAGCGGGGTGTAGGTGGCCAGACCGACCGGACACATGCCGTGGGCGACGACGGCATTCACCACTCGGTCGATGGGCGCCCAGTTGCGCTGGCCGCGACGGGGTTCGACGACCGACCAGTCCACGTCGATCCGAACCGCCCACATGTCGAGCTCCTTGGCGAGCGACAGTTCCCGGTTCAGGTCGGCGTCCGACGCGGCGAGTATCGAGGCTCCGGGCGAGGCCGCCACCTTGTGGCTGCCGCTCGACAACGCACAGGTGGTCGGCGCCGAGTGGGCGTCGCTGCGCACCCACACGATGCCGGCGAGGGTCGCGAGCAGGACGCAGGTGAACGCCAGCACTGACCGGGAGGTCTTCCGTCGGCGGGAGAGGGACTGGTTCATGGGCAGCCTATCTAGGAAGGAGTGCAGTGCGCGCCACCTCTGTGTCGTCGTCATGACGACAACTCGTGCAGCATAAGCGGCAACGTGACGGATTTGTCGTGTTTGGTGCTGATCCGGTCACGGGCCTGCGCGGTCATTGCTCGCCGGAGGTCCGCATCGTCGAGAACTCGTGTGATGGCCGCGGCCAATGCTGGCGCGTCAGACGGTGGAACAAGGATTCCGGCGCCCCCGCGGAGGAACTCGGTCGTGCCGCCGTGATCGGTGCCGATGACCGGTTTCCCGTAGGCCATCGCCTCGAGCACCGAGAGCGGACCGGCTTCGGGGGTCACGCTGGCCGACACGACGACATCCCACCGCTCGAGCGCGGCCTGCGGATCGGTGTGACCGAGAAATCGCACGCGACCGGCGAGATCGGGTCGTCCGGCACGCTCGTGCAGGAATGCGACGTGGTCGGCGTCCCCGGGGAAGGACCCGCCGGCGAACTCCAGTTCGACTCCGGGGAGTGAGGCGACGGCCTCGAGCAGGACCGCGTGACCTTTCCACGGGGTGAGCAGCGCGAGGATTCCGACGACGGGCGGGTCGTGGAGTTCGGTCGACAGTGCGGGTACCGGCCACCGGACCCCGTTGTGTGCCACCACCGTGGGCAGGCCCATCGCCGTCAGCGGCGCCGCGGTTGCCTCGGACACCGCCACCGCACGGCGGATCGCCGGCGCGCCGAGACGCACCACCGCACGCTGACGCCCGGTGGACAACGTGTCGTGCACCAGCCACGACGCCCGGTCGTGAGGACTCGCGACCCGTGCCGCGGGCAAGGCGAACAGGGAGTTCACGATCGTCGTGGCGTCGTGCCGGGTGATGCGGCGGAGGATGCGTCCGGCGCGAACCCAGTCCACCAGGAGACGCGAGGCCCCGGCCAGACGGCGGAGCCCGCGTTCACCGCTCAGCCCGAGCGGTGGGATCGGCACGTGCTGCACACCGTCCGGCAACCGGTCGGGCAGGGGGCCGTCGGGACACACGACGACCACCCGCCGGCCGCGCTCGAGCGCGACGTCGATGAGGTCGAGCATCACCTTCTCCGCCCCCGACACCTGCCCGGTGTGTGCGACGAAGACGAATGTGCCGGTGGACATCACTGGTTCTGTCATCGCATCACCTTTGTGTGGCGGCCGGCAGGAAGGGTGGTCAGCCGTAACAGGGCGGCCGCGGGCAGGGCGACGACAAGCGCGGCCATGACGGACACGACGGGCCACGGCACCGGGTCGACGGCCCAGACACCGACGACGCAGACGGCGGCGGTGAGCAGCGCCAGCGCGATGAGTGCACCGAGGGGCAACAACTCGGCGACGGGCAGCGTCCGGGCCACGACGACCCACAGAGCCACGGCGCACACGCCGAAGGTGATCACGGTCGTGATCGCCGCGCCGGTGTAGGAGTACCGCGGGATCAGCACCACGTTGAGGGCCACGTTGAGAGCGAGGCCGGCGACCGCGATCCATGGATACCGTCTCGCGGATCCGGTGGCGGCGAGGAGGAATATCCCGAGTACGACGAAGGCCATGATCGCGGCACCCAGCACCAGGAACCGTGCGGCGTCGGCTCCGTCGACGAAGCGGCGGCCGTAGAGGAGTTCGATGATCTGTCCGGCGCTCGGCCAGAACGCCGCCACCGTGACGGCGCCGGCCGCGCCGAAAGCGATCGCTGCGCTTCGGCATTGCCGGCGGAGTTCGGCCGGACGGTGCGGCCAGGCCGCCACCAGCAGTGTGCTGATCGGGCCGACGGCAGCGAGGATCAGCGTGTCCATGATGTCGGAGAACTTGTAGCCGATGCTGTAAATGCCCACCGCGTCGAGCGAGTCGAGCAGGCTCAGCAACAGCACGTCGATCTTCTGCAGTGCGATGGTCAGCGCGAACCCGATCGCCAGTGGCAGGGCGTCGGCGAGCATCGGTTTCCACCGTGACCACTCGACGACCCGGGACGGCCGCAGCCCCGACGATCGGCGTGCGATCCCGGCCACCTTCACGACCAGCGCGAAGATCTCGTTGGCGACGGGCGCGAGGACGAACACCAGCAGCCAGGGTGCGGCGAACGCCGCCGCGATGGTGATCGCGAGTTGCAGCACCTGGCCGAGACTTTCGGCGATCGCGGTGAGGACCAGGCGATGCCGGCTCTGGAAGATGACCGTCAGCGCCTGTCCGGGCGTGGCGAACACGACGACGAGTCCGGCGACCGCGGTGGCCCGGATGACCTCGCCCGGATACTGCAGCACTACGACATAGAGGACGGCCAGCACGTACCCGACGAGTCCGAGGAGTACCCGCAACGCGATGAAGGCGGACGAGGTCCGGGCGACGTCCTCGGCGTCGTCGGAGATGAGCCGGGCCATCACGGCACGGCCCACGCCGAGGTCGGTGAAGATCGCGGTCAGCCCGAGGAGTGCGAACACGAACGAGTAACTGCCCCAGTCCTCCGGGGACAGCGTGCGCGCGATGATGACGCTGCCCGCCCAGCCGAGCGCGGCGATCACGATGCGGCTCAACAGCATCGCCGCGGTGGCCCGGGTGGCCGCCTTCGCGTCCGACGCCGGATGAGGTACTGACGGTTCGGGTGGTTCCATCGCCAACCGCTCGATCTCGACGTCGGAGGGCAACGGCCCGGTGACGTCCGGGCTCACTGCGAGCCACCCGGGGGCGGGGCCGCGGCGGGCAGATCGATGCCGGCCGCGCGGTAGGCATCGACCGTGCGTCGGGCGGTGGTGCCCCAGCTCAGCGATGCCCCGACCCGGGTGCCCGCGTCCACCAGCCCGCAGCGGGTCTCGGGGTCCCGGACGAGGGGTTCGAGGGCGCGGACCCAGTCGTCCTCGTCGTGTCGTTCCACGAGCACGGCCCCGTCGCCGACGACCTGGGGAAGTGCGCCGACGGCGCTCGCGACAACGGCACCACCACAGGCCATCGCCTCCACCGGCGGTAGCCCGTACCCCTCGTAGAACGACGCATACGCGGTCACGGTGGCTGCGGCGTAGAGCCCGGGGAGGTCTTCGACGTCGACGTATCCGAGGCCGATCGCCGACGACGGGGCGTCGGGTCCGGTTGACCCGGCGCCGCCGAGAACACACGGGATGTCGAGCCGGCGCGCGGCGGCCGCGACCAGTGCCACGTTCTTCCGCGGCTCGACCGTGCCGATCTGCAACACGAAACGGTCGGGCAGTTCGTATTTCGTGCGGACACGCTCGATGTCCGCGGCGGCGGGCGGGTGCGCCCAGTCCGCGGGCGCGAGTTCGGTGACGTGGGCGTCGCGCCCACAGACGTCGTGGATGCGTTCGGCGGTGAACTCGGAGACCGCGATCAGAACGTCTGCCCGCCGCAACGTGGTGCGGACCAGGACGGATTCGCCTGTGGCGCGGAACCTGCTCGACGCCGACGGCATGTCCAGTACCGACATGTCGTGCACGGTCGCCACGGTCGTCGTCGGCCCCGCGACGGGGAGGTCGACGTCCAATCCGTGGAACACCCCACCGCGTCGGGTGGGCAGCACACCGTGGATCGCGCGTCGGACGCCGTCGGCCACCGGGCGACGCAACGGGGTGATCGACGCGGGCAACTCGCCGGTGGCGTCCTCCTGGACGATCGCCGCCAGCGGGGTGTCACCGAGATGCGCCGGCAGCGCCCTCAGTAGTTCGCGGATGTAGGTCTGGACGCCGCTTCCCCCGGGTCGAAGTGCAAGCGCACCGTACGTGATTCGTGTTGTGCAGTCGCGCATCCCACAGCTCCCAACAGCATCCAGAAGTAGAAGTCGAGCGGAAAGATCTCGAAATAGGTGGCCACCAGGCTGGCCGCCATCGCCGCGATGATCGAGGCACTGACACCCAGGACGAAGGCCCCGTCCGGGTCGGGGAGCCGGCGTGCGGACTGCACGCACCAGATCACCGCCGTCACGATCATCGCAAGAAAGAGCCACAACCCGATCGGTCCGAGTTCAAGCAGGACCTTCACGTAGTAGTTGTCGGGCTGGTAGTTCGACGACATGCCCTGGACCGTTCCACCCGCGCCGGCGGTGACCGTCTGCGTGTTCTCACCACGGGCCGCCGACATCGCATCTGCCGCCGACCCGCTGGAACCGAGACCGCGACCGAGCGGGTGCACCCCGATGCTGGCGAAGATCTCGCTCCATCCCGACCCGCGCTGGCTCAGGCTGCTCGACGAGAAGAACACCTTCGTGATCGAGGGCGGCAGGAACGGCAAGGACACCAGGGCGAGCGCGGTGATCGCGAGCATCGGCGCGATGAGGCGCCGGAATCGCAACGCCGCCAGCCAGATCACGCCGACGGCGAGACCGAGGATCGCCGCGCGGACCACCGAGGTGGCCATCGTGATCGCCATGACCGGCCAGAACGCGAGGAACAGCTGATTGCGGCGGCGGCTCGTGTCGGACAGCGCCACCGCCCCGCCGACCAGCAGGGCCATGGTGACGAACAGTCCGAACCCGAAGGGCTGGTTGAACGTGGAGAACGTGCGGAACAACGGTCCGCTCGAGCGGACCTGCTCACCGTAGGTGTAACCGAGTTCGACGAGCCTTGCCGGACCGACGATCTGCTGTCCGATGCCCACCAGGGTGGTGATCACGCCGAGGGTCATGATGATCGACACCAGGCGATCGCGGTCCTGGGCGTCGAACGGTGTCAGCCACAGCGCGAGCACCACGAACAGATAGAAGAAGGTCACCTTGACGCCGTAGATCCCGACGGGCCCGTAGACCCACGCCGCCGAGATCAGTCCGAGGCCCACCAGGCCGGCCGCCGCGGGCCACCACGGCATGTGAAGAGGCGGACCCGTTCGTGTGGACGGGCGGAGACGACGGTTCGCTGCGCAGATCAGCGTGACGGCGAGGATGCCTTCCTTCCAGGCCCCCGCGATCCCCGGGACGGGTGCGATGTCGAGTAGACCGTCGAGCGGGGTCAACGCGGCGAGCAGCAGGAGCCCACGCTGAGGCCGCTGGTAGATGGCAGTGATGACGACTCCGCCGAAGACGGCGGCACACAGCACGGCGAGCACGACGGGCAGGTGCTGCACGCGCTATCCGCCTTCCTCGTGCCCCCGCCGGTCGTTACCCCCGGTGAACAATGTTGACACCTCGGCGCCCGCTTGTCCGTGGCAACCCCGCGTAGAGCGTGTCACCACGGACAAGCGGCGGGCCTCAGTGACCCGAGATCCGGCGGCCCCGACGGGGGCGGGTGCGGTCGGGACCGGACTCGACGGTGACGACATGTGCGGCTTGTCGTGAGCGGACCGAGAGATCCGGGATGCCCTTCACCGGCTGATGCATCGGCAGCAGGATGTAACCCTCCTCCCAGGGGAACCGGCCGTACTCGTCGGGCCAGACCACCTGCAGCGTCGGGGAATCGGGGAACAGCAGGTTGGCGAGGATGAGTTCGTCCTTGTCGACCTGTTCGATCAGCCGCACCGAGACCGCACCGTCTGCAGACGGATGTCGGTCTGTGTCGCGACCAGATCGCGCCAGTCCTCGCGGTGCAGCAGGTCGCCGAGCTCGTTCAGGACGTGATGTGCGGTGACCGGATCGACGCCGTAGACGGCGAGTTCGGGGATCGAGTGCAGCGAGAGTCCTGCGGTGTAGGAGAAGCCGCAGTCGGTCTCGCGGCTGCTCGTCTCCGGAGATCCTTCGCCGATGGAGGTCACCTGCCAGCCGCAGCGACGGATGGTCTCGATGGTCGAGCGGATGACGGGATTGGGATGCCACCGGGGCAGACCTCGGATCGCGGCAGCGTGGTCTGACATGGATCGCTCCTTTGTTCGAAGGGTGACGACATGACACCACGGAGGTCCGACAACTCTGCTCGTCGAAGCCCGAGTGCCGGTCGGGCGCGGGCTCAGTCGGCCGGCCTTCCGCGGATGCCGAAGATCGTGAACACCATCGCACCTGCGGCGAACACCGCGAGCAGGGCGAGGCCGGTGGTGTAACTGTGGGTGGCGGCGTCGTAGGTGGCCCCCATGACCAGTGGCGGGAAGAAGCCGCCGACCCCGCCCGCGGCTCCGACGATGCCGGTCACCGAGCCCACGCGTTCGGCCGGCGCGGCCTGTGCGACCCAGCTGAACACGGACCCCGATCCGAGGCCCATGCAGATCGCCATCAGCACGAAATCGATGCCTGCCGGGATCTCCACCGGGGGTGTGGTGATCATCCAGGCGGCGAGGACCACCGCGCCGCCGCACGAGATCACCGTGATGATCCGCGGTCCGAACCGGTCGGACAGGATGCCGCCGAGCGGTCGGGCGAGTACCGCCGCGATCGCGAAACCCGCGGTTCGGGTGCCGGCCGCCTGCAGGTCGAAGTCGTAGACGTCCTTGAGGTAGGTCGGCAGATAGGTGCTGAACGCGACGAAACCGCCGAACGTCGCGGCATAGAGGAAACCGAGTTGCCAGGTGATGGGTAACTTGGCGGCGGCGGCGAGCTTCGGCACCACGGAGTCGTGGGACGGAACCCAGCGCGGTGAGTCGCGCATGAACATCCAGCAGACCGCCGCGGTCGCCGCCAGCGCCACCGCGATGACGACGTGGGTGGCGACGTATCCGAACCACGACACGAATCGCGGGGTGAAGAACGCCGACAGCGCGGTGCCGCCCATTCCCGCGCCGAACACCCCGGTCGCGAAGCCACGACGTGACTTGTCGTACCAGGCGTTCACGAAGGGAATGCCCACCGCGAACGTCGTACCGGCGACGCCGAGGAGGAACCCGGCGACGAGCAGCAGCGGGTAACTCGCGAGGCGACCGGCCGCCGCCACCAGCAACACGAACGGGATCGTGACGACCAGAAGCACCGTGAACATGAGACGACCACCGAACCGGTCGGTCAGGGCTCCGGTCAGGATCCGGCCCAGCGACCCCACGAGAACGGGGATCGCGACGAGGATCGACTTCTGGCTTGCCGACAGGTCCAGCTGATCGGTGTACACCACTCCGAGGGGGCCGATGAGATTCCATGCCCAGAAGCTGATCGTGAAGGCCAGCGTCGCGAGCGTGAGGTTGATCGACTGCGACCCGGTGGTTGCCCGGGTGGCTGCGGTGTCGGTGGTCATCGATCACGGTCCTTCACTCCGACCGGGGCCCAGCCCGGCCGAGACGGCCGGCTACCCGGTGCCGGTCGACGGTCGCGGCTCCGGTAGACGATGTACGGCCGGAACAGATAGTGCACGGGTGCGGTGAAGATGTGTACCAACCGGGTGAATGGCACCATCGCGAACAGGAGCATCCCGATCAGAATGTGGACGTGAAAGCGGAACGGGGCCTGCACCATCGCCGAGACGTCCGGTTGGAGGACGAAGATCGATCGGAACCACGGGGACACGGTCTCCCGGTAGTTCACGCCGTGCGCGTGCGGGTCCGCCGCGCCGATGATCGTGATGTAGGTGCCCGCGATCAACGCCGTGGTGAGCACGAGATACATCGCCTTGTCGTTGCGGGTGGTGGCCATGAACACCGGGCCGACGGTGCGGCGGCGGTAGACGAGCATGCCCACTCCGACGAGCGTCGCGACCGCGGCCAGCAGCCCGAAGATCGCCGCGCCCCAGTGGTAGGTCGTCTCGCTGACACCGACCGCGTCGGTCCACGACTCCGGGATCAGCAGACCCATCGCATGTCCGATGATGACCACGAGTATCCCGTGGTGGAACAGCGGCGAGGCCACTCGTAACAGGCGGGACTCGTAGAGTTCCGAGGATCTCGTGGTCCAGCCGAATTTGTCATAGCGATATCGCCAGATCGTGCCGCCGATCAGCAGTCCGAGCGTCACGTACGGCAGTACGCCCCAGAGGAAGATGTCCACGCGTCACCTCACGGTCGGGTTCGGGATCGGGGGTCGTGATGACGTCGGATCGATGGGGAGAAGCCGGGGATCGTAGGGTTCCAGTCCCACGGTCTCGGTGGGGACCGGCCGGCATCGTGCCATCGCCGTCTCGCGGTCGGGCGGGGACGGACTGGGCAGGGTAGTACACACCGCGGCCACCGCGCCGGCGTACGGTGAGTCCGCCTCCAGCAACGAGAACTTGATGAGTTCGAGTGCCGCGCGGTGTTTTTCGAGGAGTTCGACGCCTCGTCCGGGATCGGCGCGCGCACTGAACTCGAGGACGATCGGCAGATGGTCGGGTAGCTCGCCGTGGAGGTCGACGAGGAATCCGCTGTCCCGGTAGACCTGTTTGAACTCGCCGAGCGAGGATCCGCGCCGGCGGGTGTCGCCGTCCGACCAATAGGACAGGTACAGCGTGGATCGCTTCGACAGGTCGAACAGATCGATGTAGTTGCGACGCAGGGTCATCGCGTCCTCGCCGGCGAGGTGGTCGACGGTGCGTCCGAGCAACTGCACCGCGGCGTCCCGGCGCTGTTCGTCGAGAGCGGCGCGCATGAGGTCGATGCGCGAGAGCACGTCGTCGTCGGGATAGCTGAGGCACCAGGAGCTGATCTGGTGGATCACCCGGACTCCGGTCGATGTTCTCGCGGCGCGGTCGAACCGGGGGAAGGCCCTCATCCGCGATCGCCCCGTTCATTCTCTCGCCCGTGCTCCGCGCGGTCGGGGAACATCCCCGCGGGAACACCGTTCCCGTCCCAGTTCAGCAGGTTGGTGCGTCCGGCCAGCGTGTGCGAGCCGGCCGCGGTGTCGGTGGTCTGTCGCTGCCGCAGCGCGTGGAAGGTCTCCACCGAGACCGGTGCCGGACGGCCACTCGCCTCACCGAACGCGGACGAGTCGAACATGCCCGGACCCTCGTCGTAGTCGAGCGCACAGGCCATTTCGTCGAGTTTCTCGGCCTGTTCGAGATGTGCGGTCGGGATCACGTACCGCTCATCGTATTTCGCGATGGCCATCAGCCGGTACATCTCGTAGATCTGTTCCTCGGTCATCCCCACCGCCGCGGGGATGGCACCGTCGGGTTCCCGGCCGAGCGTGACATCACGCATGTAGGCACGCATCGCCGCCAGGCGGCGCAACACCGCGTCGACCACCGTGGTGTCACCGGCGGTGAACAGTTCGGCGAGGTACTCGACCGGGATACGCAGCGCCTCGATGGCGCCGAAGAGGGTTCCCGGGCTCTCCGCGTCGTGTCCTTGCTCGGCCAGCAGGTCGACGATCGGGGACAGCGGCGGGACGTACCAGACCATCGGCATGGTGCGGTATTCCGGATGCAGCGGAAGTGCGACCCGATACTTCTTGGCCAGCGCGTACACCGGTGAGCGGCGCGCCGCCGCCAGCCAGTCGTCGGGGATCCCGTCGGCCCGAGCCGCCGCGAGGACCTCGGGGTCGTCGGGGTCCAGCATCAGATCGAGTTGGGCCCCGTAAAGATCCTGCTCATCCGGGGTGGACGCGGCCGCGGTGACGGCGTCGGCGTCGTACAGGAAGATCCCGAGGTAGCGCAGGCGTCCGACGCAGGTCTCCGAACACACGGTGGGTTGACCCACCTCGATGCGCGGATAGCACAGGGTGCACTTCTCGGCCTTACCGGACTTGTGGTTGAAATAGATCTTCTTGTACGGACATCCGGTGATGCACTGACGCCAGCCGCGGCACCGGTCCTGGTCCACGAGCACGATCCCGTCCTCGCTGCGCTTGTAGATCGCGCCGGACGGGCACGACGCCATGCACGAAGGATTGAGGCAGTGCTCGCAGATCCGCGGCAGATAGAACATGAAGGTCTGCTCGAACCCGAGTTTGACCGCGTCCTCGCTGTCGCGCCGGAGCTTCTCGACGATGGGGTCGTGCGGCACGTGTTCTGTTGCGCCACCGAGGTTGTCGTCCCAGTTCGCCGACCAGGTCACCTTGGTGTCCTCGCCGGTGAGCAGGGATTTGGGACGCGCGACGGGGAAGTCGTCACCGAGCGGGGCATCGATCAGCGTCTGGTAGTCGTAGGTCCACGGCTCGTAGTAGTCGTTGATCGTGGGCTGCACGGGACTGGCGAACAGGGTCAACAGCTTCTGGAGCCGTCCCCCGGTGCGCAACCGCAACTTCCCGTTGCGGTTGAGTCGCCATCCACCGCGCCACGTGTCCTGATCCTCATAACGCCGTGGATAACCCTGCCCGGGACGGGTTTCGACGTTGTTGAACCACACGTACTCGGTGCCCGACCGGTTGGTCCAGGCCTGCTTGCAGGTCACCGAGCAGGTGTGGCATCCGATGCACTTGTCGAGATTCATCACCATCCCGACCTGGGCCATGACTCGCATCAGTACGTCACCTCCTGGCTGCGCTTGCGGATCGTCGACACCATGTCGCGTTGATTGCCGGTGGGGCCGAGATAGTTGAAGGCGTAGGACAACTGGGCGTATCCACCGATGAGGTGAGTGGGTTTGACGAGAAGTCGGGTGGGGGAGTTGTGGATTCCGCCGCGGCGCCCGGTCGCCTCCGACTTGGGTACGTCGATGGTGCGCTCCTGCGCGTGATGTACGTAGCAGACGCCCTCGGGCATCCGGTGACTCACGATCGCGCGGCAGACGAACACCCCGTTGGCGTTAACGCATTCGATCCAGTCGTTGTCGGACACCTCGATCGACGCGGCGTCCTGCGGACTCAGCCAGGCGACCGGACCACCACGCGACAGCGACAGCATGAACAGGTTGTCCTGGTACTCGGAGTGGATCGACCACTTGCTGTGCGGCGTCAGGTAACGCACCGTGATCTCGCGCGCGCCGTCGGGACCGAGTCGCGGTTCGCCGAACAGGCGGTGCATGTCCAGTGGGGGTCGGTAGATCGGCAGCGACTCGCCCATGTCGATCATCCAGTCGTGATCGAGGTAGAAGTGCATGCGTCCGGTGAGTGTGTGAAAAGGCTTGAGCCGCTCGATGTTCACGGTGAACGGGGCGTACCGCCGACCGCCGGTCTCGGAGCCGGACCATTCCGGCGAGGTGATCACCGGAACGGGTGCCTTCTGGGTGTCGGCGAACCTGATCCGCTTCTCCTCCGAACCTCGTGCGAGGTCGTCGAGTTGCACACCCACGCGGGTCTGGAGCTGTTCGAAACCGGCCACCGCGAGTGCGCCGTTGGTGGTGCCGGACAGCGTGAGGATCGCCTCGGCGAGCTTCTCGTCGGTGTCGATCGCCGGGCGGCCTTCGCCGGCACCGCTCGGCATGACGCCGTTGGACTCGGCGAGCGTCCGCGTGTGTTCCTCGAGAGGGTAGGTCACGCTCTTGACGGTGAAGCCCAGAGTGTCGGCCAGCGGTCCGATCGTCGCGAGCTTGTCGGCGATCGCCGTGTAATCACGTTCGACGACACTGAAGTTCGGCATGTTCCGACCAGGTGTGCCACGCACGCCGGTGTCGCGCCAGTCGACGACCCGCCCGTGCGGTTGGGCGGTTTCCCCGGGGGTGTCGTGCTGCATCGGCGCACTCACGAGGTCGTGACGTGTCCCGAGGTGCGTCCGAGCGAGCTCCGACAACTTGCGGGCGAGCCGGTGGAACAGCTCGAAGTCCGACTTCGCCTCCCAGGGGGGAGCGATGGCCGGGGTGAACGCGTGGACGAAGGGGTGCATGTCGGTGGACGAGAGATCGTACTTCTCGTACCAGGTCGCCGCAGGCAGCACGATGTCGGACAACAGCGTCGTGGAGGTCATGCGGAAGTCGGCGGACAGCAGCAGGTCGAGTTTCCCCTCGGGAGGCCGGTCATGCCACCGGATCTCGCTCGGACGCGGTGCCTCGGGATCTTCGGTCCCCAGCACGTTGTGATGTGTGCCGAGCAGAGTCCGCAGGAAGTACTCGTTGCCCTTGGCCGACGAACCGAGCAGGTTCGACCGCCACAGGACGAGAGTTCGCGGCCAGTTCTCCGGCGCGTCGACATCGGAGATGGCGGGTGTCAGGTCGCCGGTGTGCAGACGGTCGGCGACGTAACCGGCCACGTCGTCGGCGTCTCCACGGTCGACCGCTGCGGTGGCCTCGTCGGCGACGTCGAGGGGATTCGCCGAGAACTGCGGGTAGAAGGGCATCCACCCGAGCCGCGCGGACTGTGCGATCGCGTCGGCGGTGTGCTCGTGGTTCATCGAGCCGCGCGCCAGCGGCGAGGCGAGTGACGCGGTGGAATATCCATCGTTGCGCCACTGCCCGGTGTGCATGTACCAGTACGACGTCCCGGTCATCGTCCGAGGCGGACGCGACCAGTCGAGCGCGTTCGCCAGCGACACCCAACCGGTGATCGGACGACACTTCTCCTGCCCGACGTAGTGTGCCCAGCCGCCCCCGTTCCGGCCCATACAGCCGGTGAGGATGAGCAGCGAGAGGATCGCGCGGTAGGTCGCGTCGCCGTGGAACCATTGGCAGATTCCGGCGCCCATGATGATCATCGAGCGGCCCTGCGACTCTTCGGCATTGGCAGCGAATTCGCGGGCGACGCGGATCGCGGCCTCGGCCGGGACGCCGGTGATCTCGGCCTGCCACGCCGGGGTGTATGGCGTGGTCGCGTCGTCGTAGCCGGTGGGCCACTCGCCGGGAAGCCCGTCCCGGGCGACGCCGTACTGCGCGAGCATCAGGTCGAAGACGGTCGTGACGAGGCGGCCGTTGATCCGCCGGGCCGGGACACCGCGGCGGACCACCGAGCCGCTGCCGTCCGGTGCGTCGAAGACCGGGAAGGACACCGAGACGAGCTCCGCGTCGGGACCCAGGAGAGTCAGGGCGGGCCGCACGCCCTCGAGGTCGAGATTCCACCGTCCCACGCCGGACTCGGCGTACCGGAACCCCACCGAACCGTTCGGCACCGCGGGACCGTCGCGGTCCTCGTCCCAGAACACGGTCTTCCAGACGTCCTCGGCGGTGTGACCGGAGCCGACTTCGTCGGCGGTGGGGCTGGAGCCGACTTCGTCGGCGGTGGGCCTGGAGCCGACTTCGTCGGCGGTGACGAACTTGGCCGCCACCAGCGTGTCCTGGTCGTCGTGCTCGTCGAGGCGGATGAGGAACGGGAGGTCGGTGTAGGTGCGGACGTAGGAGTCGAAGAAGTCGGTCGTGCGGTCGCGGAAGAACTCGGTCAGGATGACGTGGCCCATGGCCATCGCGAGAGCGGCGTCGGTGCCGGCCTGCGCCGGTAGCCACTCGTCGGCGAACTTGGTGTTGTCGGCGTAATCGGGACTGACGGCGACCACCTTGGTGCCGCGATAGCGAACCTCGGCCATCCAGTGTGCGTCCGGGGTACGGGTGACGGGCACGTTCGATCCCCACATCATCAGGTAGGTCGCGTCCCACCAGTCCCCCGATTCCGGGACGTCGGTCTGGTCGCCGAACACCTGCGGACTCGCCACGGGCAGGTCGGCGTACCAGTCGTAGAACGACGTCATGACGCCGCCGATGAGCTGGATGAAGCGCGTGCCGACGCAGTGGCTCACGATCGACATCGCGGGGATCGGTGAGAATCCCGCACACCGGTCGGGCCCGTAGGTCTTGATGGTGTGGACATGTGCCGCGGCCGCCATCTCGGTGGCTTCGTCCCAGCTCACCCGCACCAGGCCGCCTTTGCCCCGGGCCTGCTGGTAGGAGCGGCGCCGGAGCGGATCGGACACGACATCGGCCCAGGCGAGGACGGGGTCACCGAGCCGGGCTCTCGCCTCGCGGTACATCTCGACGAGAACACCTCGCGCGTACGGGTGCCGAACACGCGTGGGGGAGTAGGTATACCAGGAGAATGCGGCGCCGCGCGGACATCCGCGTGGCTCGTACTCGGGTCGGTCGGGTCCCACCGACGGGTAGTCGGTTTCCTGGGTCTCCCAGGTGATGATCCCGTCCTTGACGTAGACCTTCCACGAGCACGAACCGGTGCAGTTCACCCCGTGCGTGGAACGGACGATCTTGTCGTGGCTCCACCGGTCTCGATAGAAGACGTCGCCGGCGCGCCCACCGTCACGGAATACTGCGCGACGGTCGTCGGTCTCGTCCCAACGGGTGAAGAACTTGCCGATGTTCAGAAGGGCAGTGGCTGCAGTGCCCTGAGTGTCGCCGGACCGGGCCATGCGCGCAACGATACGGATCTGTGTCAGGCGATATCTGCCATTTCCTCGATTCGACGCGAATGCGACAGACAATCTCAAGAATGGTGTGTCGGGAAATCAAATCCGCACACTCGAACAATTGCGGACCCCAGGGCAGGTTGCGCTCATCGATTGCGTAGGTCTGACGTGCTTCGGCGTCGTGGGTCAGTGCGTGGCGACTGTCAGCAGCACCGCGGAATCCTCGCGGGCGGTGAGTCCGTGACGCTCGGGAGGGATCGTGACGAGGTCGCCCTGCCGGCCATCCCAGTTGTGCTCGCCCGTCTTGAGGGAGACGTGGCCCCGGAGGACGTGAAGGGTTGCCTCGGTGGGGCTTTCGTGATCGGACAACGTGGCTCCGGCGACCAGCGCGATAACCGTCTGTCGCAGGTGCCGTGAGGAGTCGCCGTACAGTGTGTGCGCAGCGCGACGGCTCCTGGCCCCATGTGCGGTGGTCAGGAGCTCGTCGACGAGTTCGGGCAGCCGGGTCGAGTGCATGGCTCGACGATGGCATACGGCGCGCACGATGGTTGTGGTTCTGCCGATCGACGCCGATTTGTTGCCGACCGGAACACTGCCGGAGCTTTCGCCGGCTTACACATGTGCGGCCTGGTGAATAGTGCGCTGCTCTGGGCGGAACTCGCGCTGAATACGCGATGTCGTCATGGTGCCTGCGGAAATCGGTGGTCTCTTCACGGGGCTGGTCGGATGATGATCGTGGCCGCGTCGGCTCGACGGGTCAGACACGCGAAGAGCGCCGATCGAGTGAGCCCCAGTCGAGAGAGCCGCCGTCGGGTGACCCGGATCTGCTGTCGACAGCGTCGTGTCATCCGGCAATCACGCGCAGTATGCGGTCGTCGTCATCGGTGGGCTGTCCGCGGCCGTCGGTGTTGCTCGTGCTCACCCAGAGCGAACCGTCGGGTGCTGCGGCCACCGCGCGGATCCGTCCGTAGTCGTCGGTGAGGTGACTCGCCGGTTGACCGGTCGACTCGCCGTCGAGGGGCACCTCCCACAGCCTCCGGCCGCGCAACGCGGCGACGTACGCGCGATCACCGACGATCGCGAGGCCGGCCGGCGAGGCCTCCTGCGGGGTCCAGGTGACCTTCGGGGCGATGAACCGAGGATCGTCGGATTCGCCTTCGAACTCGGGCCAGCCATAGTTGCCGCCGCGCCGGATGAGGTTGAGTTCGTCGCGCTTGTTCTGGCCGAACTCGGTTGCCCACAGGCGGCCCGCGCCGTCGAATGCCAACCCTTCCACGTTGCGATGGCCGTAGGAGTAGACCTCGTTGCCGAACGGGTTGCCGGGCCATGGGCGACCCTCGGTGTCCACACGTAGGATCTTGCCGTTGAGGGACCGTATGTCTTGTGCGACAGCGGGTTCGGCTGCATCGCCGACCGCGACGAAGAGGCTGCCGTCGGCATCGAAGACGAGCGCACCGCCGTGGTGGTTGTAGGCGGCGTCGAGGCCGCGCAGGAGCGTGCGCGGACCGGTGAGTCGCCGGCCGTCGAAGTCCAGCCGGACGAGCCGGTTGTCGGAGTCGGTGGTGTAGTAGACGAACACCGCGTCCTCGGCGCCCGGGGCGATCGCGATGCCCTGCAGCCCACCCTCGCCGCGAGGCGCGGCGTCGCCGATCTCGCCGACGGTCCGGACCTCGCCCGACCCGGACACCCGCACGATCGTGGCGTCGTCGCGTTGGGTGACCAACGCATCGCCGCCGCGGAGGAATCCCATTGCCCACGGCACGTTCAGTCCCGAGGCGATCACCTCGACGGCTGTCCTCCCCGTGTCCTCGGTGTCTCTCTGCCCGTCGCGCGACGGTGAGGGGCGGACGACGTCGGCGCCCGAGCAGCCGGAGGTGAGTACGGCGCCGGTGAACCCGAGCAGCCCGGCGGTGAGAAGCTGGCGGCGATCCATACCCTCGATGGTGCCCGATCTCGGTGGCGCTCCCGGGCCCGATTTGGGTCTGGCCAGCAGATTCCCTACACTAGACCGGTTGCCTGTGCACCTCAGGTGCCCGGGACACAACTGAATAGTCTCCGGTGCCGGCGAAAAGCCAAGGGCACCGGCGGCGAGAACCTTCAGAAACTATCCACTTCGTGGAAGGCCCACCGCAGGTCAGAGGGATTTCCCTCTCATCGGCGCTGTATGGGAACCGCCACGAGAAAGGTTGACGGTCACCCATGACCATGACTGACCCGATCGCAGACTTCTTGACACGTCTGCGCAACGCCAACTCGGCGTACCACGACGAGGTGAAACTCCCGTCGTCGAAGATCAAGGTGAACATCGCCGAGATCCTCAAGCGTGAGGGCTACATCACCGACTACCGCATCGAGGATGCGGAGGTCGGCAAGAGCCTCATCGTCTCCCTGAAGTACGGCCCCAGCCGTGAGCGCTCCATCGCAGGTCTGCGCCGCGTCTCGAAGCCGGGTCTCCGGGTTTATGCAAAGTCCACCAACCTGCCCAAGGTGCTGGGCGGCCTCGGCGTGGCCATCATCTCCACGTCGTCGGGTCTGCTCACCGATCGCCAGGCAGCCAACCAGGGCGTGGGCGGCGAAGTCCTCGCCTACGTCTGGTAGGGGAGGAAACGACATGTCGCGTATCGGTAAGAACCCCATCGAGATCCCCGCGGGCGTCGACGTCACCGTCGACGGACAGCGCGTCTCCGTCAAGGGCCCGAAGGGTGAGCTCTCGCTCACCGTCTCCGAGCCCATCGAGGTCGCCAAGGAGGACAACTCCGTCGTCGTGACCCGCCCCAACGACGAGCGTCGCAGCCGCGCGCTGCACGGCCTGAGCCGTTCGCTGATCAACAACCTGGTCATCGGCGTCACGCAGGGCTACACCACGAAGATGGAGATCTTCGGTGTCGGCTACCGCGTCCAGGCGAAGGGCAAGGACCTCGAGTTCGCCCTCGGTTACAGCCATCCCGTACCGATCGAGGCCCCCGAAGGCATCACCTTCGCCGTGGAGTCCCCGACCAAGTTCTCGGTCTCGGGTATCGACAAGCAGAAAGTCGGCCAGATCTCGGCGAACATCCGCCGCCTGCGTCGTCCGGACCCCTACAAGGGCAAGGGCATTCGCTACGAGGGTGAGCAGATCCGTCGCAAGGTCGGAAAGACGGGTAAGTAAGCCATGAGTGACACAGCTACCAAGACCAGCCGTAAGCCCCTCGGCAAGGACGTGTCGACGCGTCGTCGCACCGCGACCGCCAACCGGCACTTCCGTCTCCGCAAGAAGGTCAGCGGAACCCCGGAGCGTCCGCGTCTCGCCGTCAAGCGCAGCTCGCGCCACATCCACGTGCAGCTCATCGACGACCTGGCCGGCAAGACGCTGGCCGCCGCGTCGTCGATCGAGTCCGACGTGCGTGCGGCCGGCGGCGACAAGTCGGCGCAGGCCCGCAAGGTCGGCGAGCTCATCGCCGCTCGTGCCAAGGCCGCCGGCGTCGACGCCGTCGTGTTCGACCGTGGTGGCAAGGACTACCACGGCCGTATCGCCGCGCTCGCGGATGCCGCCCGTGAGGGAGGCCTGAGCTTCTGATGACCATCTTCACCAGCTACACCCACATGACCGGAGGGAACCTCTGATGCCCGGACGTCAGCGTGACGGCGGAAACGGACCCGCCGGTAACGACAGCAACCAGAACACCGCAGGTGGCGGCAACGACCGTCGCGGCGGTGGCCGCGGAGATCGCCGCGATCGCGGCGGCCGCGACCAGGACCGCAACCAGCTCGAGCGCGTGGTGACCATCAACCGCGTCTCGAAGGTGGTCAAGGGTGGACGTCGTTTCTCGTTCACCGCTCTCGTGGTGGTCGGCGACGGCCAGGGCATGGTCGGCGTCGGCTACGGCAAGGCCAAGGAAGTCCCGGCCGCGATCCAGAAGGGCGTCGAAGAGGCTCGCAAGAACTTCTTCCGCGTGCCGCTGATCGGTGGCACCGTCACCCACCCGGTTCAGGGTGAGGCCGCTGCCGGTGTCGTCATGCTGCGCCCGGCCAGCCCCGGTACCGGGGTGATCGCCGGTGGCGCGGTGCGTGCCGTGCTCGAGTGCGCGGGCGTCCACGACGTCCTCGCCAAGAGCCTCGGCTCCGACAACGCCATCAACGTCGTCCACGCCACCGTCGCCGCTCTCAAGATGCTGCAGCGTCCCGAAGAGGTCGCGGCCCGCCGCGGTCTGCCGATCGAGGACGTCGCTCCGGCCGGTATGCTGCGCGCTCGCGCAGGACAGGGAGTCTGATCATGGCAGAGCTGAAGATCACTCAGGTCAAGGGCACCATCGGTACCAAGAAGAACCAGCGTGACAGCCTGCGGACCCTCGGACTGAAGGGCATCCGCCAGACCGTCACCCGCGAGGACACGCCGATCAACCGCGGCCTCATCAACGCGGTTCGTCACCTCGTGACAGTCGAAGAGGTTTAAGCAATGACCATCAAACTCCATCACCTTCGCCCCGCACCGGGGTCGAAGACCGACAAGACCCGCGTGGGTCGCGGTGAGGGATCCAAGGGTAAGACCGCGGGCCGCGGCACCAAGGGCACCAAGGCGCGCAAGAACGTGCCGGCCGGTTTCGAGGGTGGCCAGATGCCGATCCACATGCGGCTGCCGAAGCTCAAGGGCTTCACCAACCGCAACCGGATCGAGTACCAGGTCGTCAACGTCGGCGACATCGCGCGCCTCTTCCCGCAGGGCGGCACCATCGGCGTCGACGAGCTCGTCGCAGCCGGCGCGGTGCGCAAGAACAAGTTGGTGAAGGTGCTCGGCGACGGCGACCTGTCGGTCAAGGTCGACATCACCGCCGACAAGTTCACCGCCTCCGCCAAGGAGAAGATCGCCGCTGCCGGAGGCAGCGTCACCGAACTCTGACGGAACAGACCCGCGGTCGGGCGGCAGCAGAGCTGCCGCCCGACCGGGGCGTTTCGGCGTCACTGTTAGAGTTTCAGACGTTGTCTGCCGCATCCGCACAGATCGCCGCATCCCGAACATTGTCGACTGCCGAGCACACGGGGGATCGGGTCGCCACCGACCCGGAACACAGACCTCGCGTGGTCGTTCCTAGGAGGAGTTAGTGCTTTCCCCCCTCTTCGCGGCCATACGGACGCCGGACCTGAGGAAGAAGATCCTCTTCGTTCTCGGCATCATCGTCCTGTATCGCCTCGGTGCGACCGTGCCGTCGCCCGGCGTGGACTACCAGGCCGTGCGGGCATGTCTGGACGAGGTCTCGAACGGTGAGTCGAGCTCGGTCTACTCCCTGATCAACCTGTTCTCCGGCGGCGCGCTGCTGCAGCTGTCGGTGTTCGCGATCGGCATCATGCCGTACATCACGGCGTCCATCATCGTCCAGTTGCTCACGGTGGTCATCCCACGGTTCGAGCAGCTGCGCAAGGAAGGCCAGGCCGGTCAGGCCAAGATGACGCAGTACACGCGTTATCTGGCTGTGGCGCTGGCACTTCTCCAGTCGACCGGCATCGTCGCCCTCGCCGACCGCGGTCAGCTCCTCCCTCAGTCCTGTGCGACCAGCGGTGAGGTCCTCAACGACTCGAGCATCTTCGGTCTCGCGATCATCGTGCTCGTCATGACCGCCGGCGCCTGTGTCGTCATGTGGTTCGGCGAGCTCATCACCGAACGCGGCATCGGCAACGGCATGTCGCTGCTGATCTTCGCCGGTATCGCCGCTCGCATCCCGGCCGAGGGTCGCACCATCCTGAACTCCCGCGGCGGACTCGTCTTCGCGCTGGTGTGTGTCGCCGCGCTGATCATCGTGGCCGGCGTCGTCTTCATCGAGCAGGGTCAGCGCCGCATCCCGGTGCAGTACGCCAAGCGCATGGTCGGCCGCAAGATGTACGGCGGGTCGTCGACCTACCTGCCGCTGAAGGTGAACCAGGCCGGCGTCATCCCGGTCATCTTCGCCTCGTCGCTGCTGTACCTGCCGCAGCTGATCGTCGAACTGACGCGCAGCACCGACGGCACGCAGTCGACCTGGCAGGAATACGTCACCAGGTACCTGACCGATCCCAGCAACGGGGTCTACATCGCGGTCTACTTCCTGATGATCATCTTCTTCACGTACTTCTACGTGGCGGTGACGTTCAATCCGGAGGAACGCGCCGACGAGATGAAGAAGTACGGTGGCTTCATCCCGGGCATCAGGCCGGGCGCCCCGACCGCGGAGTACCTGGGCTATGTGCTCAGCCGCATCACTCTGCCGGGCTCGATCTACCTCGGTATCATCGCGGTGCTGCCGAACCTGTTCCTCGAGATCGGTAACAGCGGCAACGTCCAGAACCTGCCATTTGGGGGCACGGCCGTGTTGATCATGGTCGGTGTGGGTCTGGACACGATGAAACAGATCAACAGTCAGTTGATGCAACGCAAGTACGAAGGATTCCTCAAGTGAGACTCGTTATTCTCGGCCCCCCCGGCGCAGGTAAAGGCACCCAGGCGGAACTGCTGAGCGAAGCCCTCGGCATCCCGCACATCTCCACCGGTGACCTGTTCCGCGCCAACATCTCCCAGGGCACCCCGGTCGGCATCGAGGCCAAGAAGTACCTCGACGCAGGCAACCTGGTCCCGTCCGAGATCACCGTCGACATGGTCCGTGCGCGCGTGAGCGAGCCGGATGCGACCAAGGGCTTCATCCTCGACGGATTCCCGCGTTCGACCGAGCAGGCCGACGCGCTCAAGGAGATCCTGGCCAACCTCGACGCCTCGCTCGACGCCGTGCTGTCCTTCGTCGTCGACACCGATGTCGTCGTCGAGCGCATGCTGGCCCGTGGCCGCGCCGACGACACCGAAGAGGTCATCCGCAACCGGATGGACGTCTACACCAAGGAGACCTCGCCCCTGCTCGACTACTACGGCGATCAGGTCAAGACCATCGACGCGGTGGGCGACATCCAGGATGTCCACCAGCGTGTGCTGAGCGCTCTCGGCGCCGGCGTTTCCTGACGTCCCGCCGACTGCGTCCGCTCATGGGCTTTCGTAAACGTAAGCGCGTCCCGTTCCGCTCCGCCGGCGAGCTGGATGCGATGGCGGCGGCGGGCGCGGTCGTCGGAGCAGCCCTGGTGGCCGTTCGCGCCGCCTCGAAGCCGGGGGTGAGCACCCTCGACCTCGACGAGGTCGCCGAGACGGTGATCCGCGAAGCCGGGGCCGTGCCGTCCTTCAAGGGCTACCACGGCTTCCCGGGATCGATCTGCAGTTCGGTGAACGAGGTCGTGGTCCACGGAATCCCGTCGGCCGATGTCGTTCTCGCCGAAGGCGATCTGGTGTCCATCGACTGTGGTGCGGTCCTCGACGGCTGGCACGGCGACTCGGCCTGGACCTTCGGTGTCGGAGAGCTGTCGCAGGCCGATGCGGAGCTGTCCGAGGCCACCAGGCTCTCGATGGAGGCCGGTATCGCCGCCATGGTCGACGGCGCCCGCCTGACCGACATCTCCCATGCGATCGAACTCGGTACCCGCGCCGCCGAGGAGAAGTTCAGCCGTCCCTTCGGCATCGTCGACGGGTACGGCGGTCACGGCATCGGCCGGGAGATGCACATGGACCCGTTCCTTGCGAACGAGGGCGCGCCGGGCAAGGGCCCGCTGCTGGTGATCGGGTCGACGCTCGCGATCGAGCCGATGCTGACTCTCGGCACCGTGGACACCACTGTCCTCGCCGACGACTGGACGGTCGTCACCGACGACGGATCTCGCGCCGCCCACTGGGAACACACGGTCGCGGTCACCGCAGACGGTCCGCGGATTCTGACTCCCCGCCCGGAATGAGATTCTCGCCCTCTGGGTGTTGAACGCCGCCATCGGCCCCCGCTGTCGGCGTCCCGCAGTGCTAACCTGGCCGGGTCATCTGCTGGGGAGGTCCATGGCGATGGGTGATGCCGTAGGTCTGTCGATCATCGGCGGCTGGATTCCGCTGACGGTGACGGTCCTCGGTGTGGTCGCGGTCCTCTGGCTGATTCTCTCGCCCCGGAAGCGCCATCTGTTCGTGGTGGTTCCGGTGACAATTGCCGTGACAGTCGTGCTGGCCCTGCTGGTGCGTCGTTTCATCGAACATTCCTGGGGCGAATCGGTTCCCGTGGCGGTGTGCGCATGGGGTGCGGCGGGCGTTCTCGGCCTGCTGCTGTCGGTGCCCCGTCTCGTCGCCGGACGCGGCGTCGTCCAGAGATCTGTGACCGTATTGGCCGCAGTGCTGGCTGTCGTGCTCGGGCTCTCGCACGTCAACACGTTCTATGCCTGGTACCCGACCGTCGGTGCGCTCATTCACGACGAGGGTGCCCCGACCGTCTCGGTGGCGCAGGTCGCTCACCATCAGCGAGTCGTCGATCTGCCGGAATGGCGCCCGTCCCGCGACACCGGACGTCACGGGAGGATTCTGACGGCCGGGATTCCCGGTACCGTTTCGGGTTTCCGAGCCAGACCGGCCAAGGTCTACCTGCCGCCGGCCGTCTTCGATCCGGTCTCACCTCGGCTTCCGGTCCTGGTCTTGCTGGCCGGTCAGCCCGGTTCGCCGGAGGATTGGCTGTTCGGGGGCCGGCTGGCGGCGACCATGGATTCCTATGCGAGCGCTCACGACGGCCTGGCACCGATCGTGATCCTGGCCGACGGCACCGGCAGCATCTTCGGCAACCCGCTCTGCTTGGATTCCCGGCTGGGGAGGGTCGCGACATATCTGACCGACGATGTCGCGAGCTGGGCGCGCAGGACACTTCCCGTCGCCGAGACGGACCGGCGGGCGTGGGCCATCGGCGGGCTTTCGTACGGCGGCACGTGCGCACTTCAGCTGGCCACGACCCGTCCGGGGATGTACCCGACGTTCCTGGACCTCTCCGGCGACGCCGAACCGTCTCTCGGTTCCACGAAGACCACGGTCGACGCGGCGTTCGGGGGCGACGCGGCGGCCTTCCGGGCGGTGACACCTCTCCATCTGTTGGCGAGCCGGCGCTACCCCGACTCGGCGGGGGCGTTCGTCGTCGGACGCGGTGACCGTTCCACCCGGCCGGCGGTGGTGACGTCGTACCGGGCGGCGCGGGCGGCCGGCATGGACGTCCACTACTCCGAGGTTCCCGGTGGGCATACTTTCACGGCGTGGGCAGTTGCTCTCCGGCAACAAACGCCATGGCTCGCCCAACGTCTCGGGCTCGGGCCACCCGGACAGCCGACGCATGGTCCAGTTGTGCGCCGAAATCGCCCGGAGCGCATCGAATACGGGACATTGCCGAACAAGGAGGCACTGCGGGGCAGCGCGCCGTCGTACGGTTGACCATGCACTTCGACGTGTCGTGGTCCTCTGCTGTCCGCCGGTTGCCGTTCACCGCCGCGCTCGCCATCGCGCTTGCGGTCGTCGGGGTGGCGACCGGGTCGCTCTGGAGCCGGGCGAACGACAAGGCCTGGTATCACGAGGTGGCCTTCGGTCTGCCCGCTCTGCGTGAGGGCAAGTGGTGGACGCCGATCAGCTCCGCCTTCGTCGAACCCGGCCCGTGGCTGTACGTCATCGCGTTCGTGGTCGTGATCGTCGGAATGGGTTGGGCCGAGTGGCAACTGGGCACCGTGAAGGCGATCCTGGTCGGCGTCGGCGGCCACCTCGTCGCCGGCTTCCTGACCGTCGGTCTGCTGTGGCTGTTGTCGACCGAGGTCACCTCCTGGCGGTGGGCCGAGGAGCTGGCCGATTCGCGGGGGACCGGTGTCGGCGCCCTGGTTGTGTCCGCGGTCGCGGTGGCCTCGGCGACCGTCCGGTCACCGTGGCGCCTGCGCGTGCGTGTGCTGATGGGTGCGGTTGTCGCCATCGCCTTCCTGTTCCAGGGGACGCTCGCCTCCGTCGAATACGTTCTCGCAGCGGTCATCATGCTGGTGATCGGGGAGAAGTTCTTCGCCATCAAGGAACGCGGCTACATGCCGCGCACTCGGCGTGAGGTCCGGATGCTGGGCTGTGCCGCGCTGCTGGTGATCGCGGCGGCGAACCTGATGGTCTTCCTGTTCCCCGGGGACGGCCCGCTGGGCCCGACCGACGCGGGCGACGCCTCAGTGTTCACCATGCTGATCGGTCTGGTGATCAACGTGCTGATCGCCGGCGAGCTGCGGCGGGGAAAGCGCTGGGCCTGGTGGGTCGCGGTCGTGATCGGCGCAGTGAACGTCGTCGCGACGGTGTTGACGGTCGTCCTCGTCATCTTCACCGACGTCTCCACCGAGGGGGCGGTGACACTGGGAACCACATTGCTGTGGGCGTTGTTGCTCGCCATCCTGATCCCCGGCCGGTTCGCGTTCGCCGTCCCGTGGCGGGTGCGGCATGTGGGCGCGGGAGATGACCCCGACGCCGACCCGGTCGACCGGGTCAAGGCGCTCCTGCGTGAACACGGCGGCGGCACGATGTCGTGGATGACGACCTGGCCCGGCAATTCCTATCAGTTCACCGGCAGTGCGGATGATTCCGCGGGGCAGTCGGTGGTCACCTACCAGAACCACGTCGGGACCCTTCTGGCACTGGCAGATCCGGTGTGCGCACCGGAGCGGGGCAAGGCGGCGGTCGACGCCTTCATCGAGCTCGCGGAGCGATCCGGTGCGACGCCGTGCTGGTTCTCCATCGGGTCGTCGACATCGGAGATCGTCACCGAACGCGGTTGGCTCAGCGTGCAGATTGCGGAGGACACGATCGTCGACCTGCCCGGCCTCGAGTTCAAGGGCAAGCCGTGGCAACACGTGCGGTCGGCGATGAACAAGGCCGGCAAGCAGGACATCTCGATGAAGATGGTGACCCTCGCCGACGAGTCCTTCGCCGTGCGTACCCAGGTCCGCGCCATCTCCGAGGAATGGGTGGGGGACAAGGGCTTACCGGAGATGGGTTTCACGCTCGGCAGTGTGGAGGAGGCGATGGACCCCGCGGTGCGGGTCGCCCTCGCCGTCGATCCGGACGGCAACGTCCACGGTGTGCTGTCGTGGCTCCCCGTGTACGGGCCCGGCGGCGGGGTTGCGGGTTGGACCCTCGACATCATGCGGCGGCGGACCGACGGTTTCGGTCCCGTCGTCGAGTACCTCATCGCCTCCTCGGCTGTCGCGTTCAAAGACGAGGGCGCACAGTTCATCTCGCTGTCGGGTGCGCCGCTGGCCCGCACCGGGGATTTCGATCCCGAGCCGCTCGACAAACTGCTCGACGCGCTCGGCGCAGCGCTCGAACCTTACTACGGCTTCCGGTCGTTGCACACGTTCAAGAAGAAGTTCAATCCGCGCTACGAGCCCGTGTACCTGGCTGTTCGCGACGAAGGTGATCTTCCCCGCATCGGTTTGGCCGTATCGCGCGCCTATCTGCCCGACGCCACCGCCGGGCAGTTGCTCAAGCTCGCGGCGGCCGGCAAGGAGGCGTAGGCCGCCCGGCAACCGGTACGCTCGACCTGGACGACCGTACCGGTTGTGACACCCACCGGACACCCAGTTGTCACCGGATCACCCCCGACTCGTTCGCGGGATGTCCGAATCGATCTGAATACTCCCCCGGGTGCCCGCGGTCACCGAACGAGTCCTTCCCCAAGTGGGGCGCCGACGTCCGTGGCGCACCTATGCGCTCTTTCTGGCGATCGTGGGCCCCAATCTCGTGCTCTTGGGGGTGTTCACCTACCGTCCCTTGATCGAGAACATCCGAATGTCGTTCTACGACTGGAACATCTCGTCGCCGGGGGCAACCTTCATCGGGTGGTCGAATTACCGGGAGTGGGCGACGCGCTCCGATACCTGGACGATCGTCTCGAACACCGTCGTCTTCACCGTCGTCGCGGTGGCGGGGAGCATGCTGATCGGACTGGTGCTCGCCATGCTGCTCGACCGGGCGCTCCGAGGTCGGAACCTGGTGCGTTCGGTGGTTTTCGCGCCGTTCGTGATCTCCGGTGCGGCGATCGGCATCGCGTTCCAGTTCGTCTTCGATCCGCATTTCGGTCTCATCAACGACCTGATGACCCGATTCGGCCTCGGCTCTGCACCGGACTTCTACCAGCAGCCCGGCTGGGCACTGTTCATGGTGACGGTCACCTATCTCTGGAAGAACATCGGCTACACGTTCGTCATCTACCTGGCCGCGTTGCAGGCGCGACGGGTCGACCTCGACGAAGCCGCCCAGATCGACGGTGCCAGTGCGGCAACCCATTTCCGCCGGGTGCTCTTGCCGCAGCTTCGTCCGACGACGTACTTCCTGTCGATCACCGTGATGCTCAACTCGTTACAGGTCTTCGACATCATCAACGTGATGACGCGGGGAGGACCTCTGGGTAACGGCACCACCACGATGGTCTACCAGGTCTACGAGGAGTCGTTCCGCAACTTTCGAGCCGGCTACGGTGCCACGGTCGCGACCATCATGTTCGTCGTCCTGCTGGTGATCACCGTTGCGCAGGTGCGTGTCATGGATCGGGAGAGTCGATGAACGACGTGAGCAGGCATCGTCTGGTGACCGCCTGCGGCTACGCGGCCATGGTGCTGGTGGTGGTCGTGGTGGCGCTGCCCTTGGTGTGGATCGTCCTGGCGTCGTTCAAGGACCGCTCCGAGATCTACGTCCAGCCGGCGGTCTGGTGGCCGTCCAGCTGGCACCCCGAGAACTACACGGAGGCAACGACATCCGTGCCGTTCTGGCAGTTCCTGCGGAACTCCGTCATCGTCACGTGTGTCCTGACCGTGGCGAAGTTCGTCCTGGGCGTGCTCAGCGCCTACGGGCTGGTGTTCTTGCGGTTTCCCTTCAAGAACGTCGTGTTCATCCTCATCATCGCAGCGCTGATGGTGCCCAATCAGATCACCGTCATCACCAACTATTCCCTGGTCGCGCAACTCGGCTTCCGGAACACCTTCATCGGCATCATCCTCCCGCTCGCCGGTGTCGCCTTCGGCACCTTCCTGATGCGCAACCACTTTCTGTCCATCCCCGCCGAGATCATCGAGGCCGCTCGGATGGACGGCGCGGGTCATGTCCGGCTGTTGCTGCGGGTCGTACTGCCGATCTCGATCCCGACCATGGTCGCATTCGCGCTCATCACCCTGGTCAACGAATGGAATGAGTACCTGTGGCCGTTCCTGATGGCCGACGACTACTCGGTGGCAACGCTGCCGGTAGGTCTCACGCAGCTGCAGAACAACGACGGCGTCACCAACTGGGGACCGGTGATGGCCGCGACCGTCCTGGCGATGCTCCCGATCCTGATCGTGTTCCTGGTACTGCAACGCCAGATGATCAAGGGCCTGACCTCCGGTGCGGTCAAAGGATGACCAGCACGGGCTCCACGTATCCGACGAACAACGAACAAAGGGGTATGACACCATGACCGATCTCTCGCGCCGGGGCTTTCTCGCCGCGGCAGCCGCCGCAGCCGCCGGTCTCACTCTGGCCGCCTGTGCCGGTTCCGGAGACAGCGGGGGCGATTCCGCCGGCGGAGACGCCAACACCCTCACCTTCTGGTCGAATCACCCCGGTAAATCGGCCGATGTGGAGAAGGAACTGATCAGCCGGTTCGAGGCCGCCAACCCCGACATCAAGGTCAAGCTCGTGGACGGCGGCAAGAACTACGAAGAGGTCGCCCAGAAGTTCAATGCGGCGCTCTCCGGCGGATCGGTGCCCGACATCGTCGTCCTGTCGGATGTGTGGTGGTTCAACTTCGCTCTGCAGGGCGCGATCACGCCGCTCGACGACCTGTTCGGCAAGGCCGGCGTCAACACCTCGGAATATGTTGCCTCGCTGGTCGAGGACTACAACTGGAATGATCAGCACTGGGCGTTGCCGTACGCCCGGTCGACGCCGCTGTTCTACTACAACAAGGACGTGTGGGCGAAGGCCGGACTGCCCGATCGCGGTCCGGCCAGCTGGCAGGAGTTCGGTGAGTGGGGTCCGCGGATCCAGCAGGTCGTCGGCTCGGGCAAGAAGGCCCACGGCTGGGGTAACGCCACCGACTACCTGGGCTGGACCTTCGAGGGTCCCACCTGGACCTTCGGTGGTGCCTACTCCGACCAGTGGGACCTGAAGTTCACCGATCCCAAGACGATCGAGGCCGCGCAGTATCTGTCCGACTCGATCAACAAGGACAAGTACGCCGCGATCTCCAACGACATCGCCGCCGACTTCAGTGCCGGGATCATCGCGTCCACCATCGCGTCGACCGGTGACCTCTCCGGTGTCACCAAGGATGCCAAGTTCAGCTTCGGCACGGCCTTCCTGCCTGCGCCGGACGGAACAAAGGGCTGCCCGACCGGCGGCGCCGGCCTCGCCATCCCGGCGAAGATCTCCGATGAGCGGAAGGTGAACGCGCTCAGGTTCATCGACTTCTTCACCAACACCGCCAACACCGCGTACTTCTCGCAGAACGTCGGTTACATGCCGGTGCGGACCGGGGCGGCCGACGACCCGTCGATGAGGAAGTTCCTGGCCGAGAACCCGAACTTCAAGACCGCCATCGAGCAGCTGCCGAACACCAAGTCGCAGGATTACGCCCGGGTGTTCCTGCCCGGCGCCGACAAGGTGATCGGCACCGGCTACGAGCAGATCGGTCTGCGCAACGCCGATGTCACCAAGACCCTCGGCGATGTGCAGCAGCAGCTGCAGCGGATCTACGACGGACAGATCAAGTCCAAGCTGCCGAACTGATCACGCACCCCGTAACCATCTCTGACAGCAAGACACAGGGCAGGATTCGATAGTTCATGGCTTCAGTGACCTTCGACGCGGCGACCCGGCGGTTCGCCGACGACCTACCACCCGCGGTGGATTCGCTCGATCTCGACGTCGCCGACGGCGAGTTCATGGTGCTCGTCGGCCCGTCGGGTTGCGGTAAGTCGACCAGCCTCCGGATGGTCGCGGGCCTGGAGTCGGTCGAATCGGGGGCCATCCTGATCGACGGCGTCGACGTCGTCGGGATGGCCCCCAAGGCGCGCGACGTCGCAATGGTGTTCCAGAACTATGCGCTGTACCCGAACATGACGGTCGCCGACAACATGGGCTTTGCCCTCCGCAATGCCGGTATGAGCAAGCCGGACACCGGCAAGCGTGTGGCCGAAGTCGCCGAAATGCTCGACATCGCACATCTTCTCGACCGGAAGCCCGCCAAACTGTCGGGGGGACAACGGCAGCGGGTGGCGATGGGACGTGCGATCGTCCGGCGTCCCAAGGTCTTCTGCATGGACGAGCCGTTGTCCAACCTCGACGCGAAGCTGCGGGTCAGCACCCGCGCGCAGATCGCCGCGATGCAGCGGGAACTGGGTGTCACGACGCTGTACGTGACACACGACCAGATCGAGGCGATGACCATGGGGCACCGGGTGGCCGTCCTCGACCATGGTGTGTTGCAGCAGGTGGGCACTCCGCGGGAGATCTACTCCAGGCCGTCGAATCTGTTCGTCGCATCGTTCATGGGGTCGCCGCAGATGTGTCTGATCAACGGCCGCATCGACGACGGTGTCGTGCGTCTGGGCGCGGCACACCTACCGGTGCCCGACTCCGTCCTCGCCGCTGCGAACTCCTCGGAGGTGGTCGTCGGACTCCGCGCCGAATCGTGGACGGTCTCGACGGTCTCGCACGACGGGGCGCTGCGCGGGACGGTTGATCTGGTCGAGGAACTCGGCGCCGAACAGTTCGTCTACTGCAGTGCCGATGTCCCGCTGCGGAACAGCCGTATCGTCGTTCGCGTCGACCATCGGCGCACCATCGATGTCGGTGACGTGGTCGGTCTGGTGCCGGAGCCCTCCGAGACCTACTGGTTCGACCCGGTCACCGGTGCCGCACTCGACGATCCGCTGCGCCACGACCTCAACTCGTGACGATCCCGGCGTGTTCGTCGACGGCGACGACCCGATCCGGCCGCGTGTAGACCACCATCGACTCGCCGCGGGAGAACCCGATCAGGGTGATGCCGAGCTCGTCGGCGAGATCGGCGGCGAGCGAGGACGGCGCCGACACCGCGCTCAGCATCGGGATGCCCGCCATCGCGGCCTTCTGCACCAGTTCGAAGCTCGCCCGGCCGGAAACCTGGAGGACGGTGCCGGTCAACGGGAGTCGGTCGGCGAGGACCGCCCAGCCGACGACCTTGTCGACGGCGTTGTGCCGGCCCACGTCCTCACGGACGACGAGCAGTTCGCCGTCGGCGTCGAAGAGCGCCGCCGCGTGGAGCCCGCCGGTCTTGTCGAAGACGTCCTGCTCGACGCGTAGACGGTCGGGGAGACCCAGCAGCGTGTCGACGTCGACGGTCAAGGTGTCGGCCGCCGGGTCGTGGGCCGACGCGGTGTGGACGGACTCGATGCTGTCCTTCCCGCAGACACCACAGGCACTGGTCATGGTGTTGTGGCGGACGACGCCGGATGCGGGCGGCCGAACGTGGGCGGCCAGCGAGACGTCGACGACGTTGTAGGTGTTCGCGCCGGTGGAGTCGGTACCCGCGCAGTACCGCGCGGTGGAGTAGTCGCTGCCGGCGATGATGAGACCCTCGGAGACGAGGTATCCGGCCACGAGTTCGAAATCGTGGCCGGGGGTACGCATGGTGACGCTCAGCTGTCGACCGCCCACGCGGATCTCCAACGGTTCCTCGACGGCGAGGGTGTCGGCACGCTGCGTCGGGGCCGCATCGCGTCGGATGCGGGTGACGCGCCGGCGTGCGGTTATTCGTCCCACGGTTCGACCCTAGTCGTCAGACGTCGAGAATCAGGGTGACCGGTCCGTCGTTGACCAGGCTCACCTGCATGTTCGCTCCGAACCGGCCGGTGGCGACGGTTGCCCCGGCGGCGCGCAGGGCGTCGGCGACCGCGTCGACCAGCGGCTCGGCCACCGGGCCCGGGGCCGCGGCGTTCCAGGACGGGCGTCGTCCCTTGGCGGTGTTGGCGTACAGGGTGAACTGGCTGATGACCAGGATCGGGGCGTCGATGTCGGCGGCGGCTTTCTCGGGGCCGTCGTCGCCGTTGAAGATCCGCAACCGCCAGATCTTGTCAGCCAGCTTCGCGGCATGGTCGGCGGTGTCGTCGTGGGTGGCGCCGACGAGCGCGACCAGGCCCGAACCGCCGGCCGGGATGTCGAGTTCGCCGACGACCTCGCCGTCGACGCTCACGCGGGCTTGACTGACTCGCTGGATGACGGCTCGCACCGGTCCAGGATGCCAGGCGCGCGTGGCTCTTTCGCGACAGGGGAGACCCGGAGAGCTACCTGATCTCGATGTCCCCGTCGAACTCGTACGGGGTGGCCGCGGGCTTGCATCCACGGAAGGAGGCGGTGGGTGCCGGGCCGTTCACCCCGACCTTGTTGTCGTCCTCGCCTGCGCCCTTGCGTACGGTGATCTGCACCGCGAGTGCGTCCTTCAGCGGAGCGGGGACGAGGTTGGGCTCGGTGCCGGTGATCGGGTACACCAGCGACGCCGTGTTGCCCTCGGTGTGGATGCACGTGATCGGTCCCTTCACCTTGAACGGGAGGGGATTGTCGTCGTCACCGGCCAGCAGGGTCGCGACGTAGGTTCCGGTGGTCTTGCCCTCCGCGTCGGTGGTGCCCTCGGCCGTGATCTCGAGGATCTCGGGGTCCGGCGCGATCTCGAGTTCGCCGGAGACCTTCAGCGACTTGGTCTCGGCGGCGTCGGCCGGCGCGGTGACCCCCAGGGTCGCGACCAGTGCGGCCGCTGCGGCGACACCGGTGGCGGTGAGTGCGCGTACTCGGATACCCGTCATGACAATCTCCTTCGCTAGACTCCGCTCTCCTATTCCCCGGCCCCCCTCACGGTAGAAACCGCGTTCCGGCGGTGTTATCGGGTTGTGACCCAGCTGTTGTCGATCCGTGGCGAAGATTCTTCGCGCACCGGGCAATTCGGGTGCGCATCACGTCGAACGAGCTCAGTTGAGCGCGAACGTCACCGTGACCGTGAAGGTCAGCTCCTGCTCGCCGGGTTCGATGGGGACGGGGGCTGCGGCGACATCGCGCTCGAACGAACCGGGGGAGGCGGGCTGCTCCTGGCCGCTGGTCGTCTCCTTGACGGTCAGGACCTTGCCGAGATCGTCGCCGGCCAGCGAGGCGTACTGCTCGGCGCGCCCCCGGGCGTCGTTGAACGCCGTTTCCCGGGCCTCCTCGAGGAGTTGAGAATCGTCGTCGATGGCGAAGGCGACATTGCTGATCCGGGTGTTGTCGCCGCCCGCGGTGGCGGCCGCGCTCAGGATCGTCGAGGCCGTGGAGATGTCGCGGATGGTGACCCGGATGGAGTTGGTCGCCACATATCCGCTGATCTGACCGGAACCGCCGGGGACCGGGCTCGAGTACTGCGGGGTGACCGAGACCTGCTGGGTGGCCACGTCCTTGCGTTCCACACCGGCGCCGACGATCGCGTCGGTGACCGCGCGGATCTTCTCGCTCGTCTCGTTCACCGCGGTGGTCACGTCGCCGGCCGTCGACTCGACGCCGATGTCGGCGCGCAATGTGTCGGGGGCGCCGCTGACCTGTCCGGAGCCGACGACGGTGACCGACCGTTCCTGATCGACGGCCGCGTCGCTGCCGCACGCGGCGAGCGTGAGAGACAGCGCCGGGACGGCGACGGCCACGCCCCCGAGGCGTCTGAGGCCCTCGAGGGTCTTCCTCGCGGCGCTCATCGATCGACCGGGTCCCGCATCAGCAGCGCGAGTAGCCAGCCCACGACCGAGACGACGATCGCGCCGAAGATGGCCGACCAGAAGAAGTCGTCGACCTCGAGACCCCAGTGCGTGGTGTTGCGGGTGATCCACGCGGTGATCTCCAACATCAATGCATTGATCACGATGTGGATGAGCCCCAGCGTCAGGATGTAGAAGGGGATCGAGATGATCTGCACGATCGGCTTCACGAAGGCGTTGAGGACGCCGAAGATCACGGCCACGACCAGTGCGATCCCGATCTTCTCGGCCGTCGTCGACCCGCCGACGAACTCGATGCCCGGGACGATCAGCGTCGCCACCCACAACGCCACCGCGGTGCACACGGTGCGGACCAGAAATGCCAGCATGGGCAACAGTCTGCCAGTACGGTCGTGCCGAAATCGTGGTCTCGTGTCCGAACCATGTGGATGGCCGGGTAGATCGGCACGCATTTGGACTGTTCTCGCAGTTCGCGTAACATAGATCGTCGGTGCGTCTCGCGTGCCGGTGTTCGCGTGCCCCCACGCGGATCCGGAGACGCTCGCACCGGGTGCAGGTCCTTGCGGACCGGTGCCCACACCCTAACGGACAAACACTGATTCAACCGGGCCAACGACGCAGCACCATCCGGGTGTCGCGGAAACGGCCAGGATCGCGGAGGACATGGCGAAGAAAGACGGGGCCATCGAGGTCGAGGGTCGAGTGATCGAACCCCTGCCCAATGCGATGTTTCGTATTGAGCTGGAGAACGGACACAAGGTTCTCGCCCACATCAGCGGCAAGATGCGGCAGCACTACATCCGCATCCTGCCCGAGGATCGGGTCGTCGTGGAACTCTCGCCCTACGACCTCGGTCGTGGGCGGATCGTGTACCGCTACAAGTAAGACTTTCCCGGCGCCGCCGGGAGAAGACTTCCCCGACATCCGTCTGGGAGGAGACCGACACCCACGTGTACGGCCGCGTTTCGGCGTGCGCGCGGGCGAGCCGAGCAGGAGAGATTGACGTGAAGGTTCAGCCGAGCGTCAAGCCGATCTGCGAGAAGTGCAAGGTGATCCGCCGCAACGGTCGGGTCATGGTGATCTGCGAGAACCTGCGTCACAAGCAGCGTCAGGGCTGATCACGCGCACCCCTCCGGGTCGCTTGAGTCAGAACAACTGAAGAACGACAACCGAATATCAGAAGACCTCTCAGCACCAGCGGCGACAGACGAGTCACCGCCTACCTCCGGATCAGAGGCCGGAGCCCGCGAGGTGTGGACACACGGTCCGCACACAGCTCACGGGACGGACTGGGAGAAGACCTCTGGACATCGAAAAGGAAATCCGCCACATGGCACGTGTTGCTGGTGTGGATCTCCCCCGCGAAAAGCGGCTGGAGATCGCACTGACCTACATCTACGGAGTTGGACGCACCACCTCCAAGGAGATCCTCGCGGGAACGGGCCTCAGCCCCGACCTCCGCGCGAAGGATCTCACTGACGCAGACGTCTCGAAGCTGCGTGAGTACATCGAAGCCTCGGTGAAGGTCGAGGGTGACCTGCGTCGCGAGGTGCAGGCCGATATCCGTCGCAAGATCGAGATCGGCTGCTACCAGGGTCTGCGCCACCGTCGTGGCCTGCCCGTCCGTGGACAGCGCACCAAGACCAATGCCCGCACTCGCAAGGGCCCGAAGAAGACCATCGCCGGGAAGAAGAAGTAATGCCTCCGAAGTCACGTAGCGCAGGCCCCAAGAAGGGCACCCGCCGTCGCGATAAGAAGAACGTCCCGCACGGCCACGCACACATCAAGTCGACGTTCAACAACACCATCGTGTCGATCAGCGACCCCAGCGGAAACATCATCAGCTGGGCGTCGTCGGGCCACGTCGGTTTCAAGGGCTCGCGCAAGAGCACCCCGTTCGCGGCTCAGCTCGCGGCCGAGAACGCTGCGCGCAAGGCCCAGGAACACGGCGTCAAGAAGGTCGACGTGTTCGTCAAGGGACCGGGCTCGGGTCGCGAGACCGCCATCCGCTCCCTGCAGGCAGCCGGCCTCGAGGTCGGCACCATTTCCGATGTCACCCCGCAGCCGCACAACGGTTGCCGTCCGCCCAAGCGGCGTCGGGTCTAGCGGGAAAGGGAGGAACAGAGAAACATGGCTCGTTATACCGGCCCCGCAACTAAGAAGTCTCGTCGTCTTCGCGTCGATCTGATCGGTGGAGACGCTGCGTTCGAGCGTCGCCCCTACCCGCCCGGCCAGCACGGCCGCTCGCGGATCAAGGAGAGCGAATACCTCCTGCAGCTGCAGGAGAAGCAGAAGGCCCGCTTCACCTACGGAGTGATGGAGAAGCAGTTCCGTCGCTACTTCGAGGAGGCGAATCGTCGCACCGGCAAGACCGGTGACGAACTGCTGAAGCTGCTCGAGACCCGTCTCGACAACGTCGTGTACCGCTCGGGCATCGCGCGGACCCGTCGTCAGGCTCGCCAGCTGGTCAGCCACGGCCACTTCACCGTCAACGGTGTGAAGGTCGACGTCCCCAGCTACCGCGTCAGCCAGTACGACATCATCGACGTCCGTCCGAAGTCGCTGCAGACCGTCCCGTTCCAGATCGCCAAGGAGCTCGTCGGCGATCGTCCGGTCCCGGGTTGGCTCCAGGTCGTGCCCTCGACCCTGCGCATCCTCGTGCACTCGGTGCCCGAGCGCGCTCAGATCGAGGTCCCGCTGCAGGAACAGCTCATCGTCGAGTTCTACTCCAAGTAGTTCCTCGAGCAAGACCAGCCCGACAGCTACCTGCTGTTCGGTTCACCCTCGAGGCCGTCATATAGCGGGCGGCCAAAGGAGAAAACGAAATGCTCATCTCACAGCGACCCACCCTCACCGAGGAAGTCATCGCCGAGAACCGGTCGAAGTTCGTCATCGAACCGCTCGAGCCGGGCTTCGGTTACACCCTCGGTAACTCGCTGCGTCGTACTCTGCTCAGCTCGATCCCGGGTGCTGCGATCACCAGCATCCGGATCGACGGTGTCCTGCACGAGTTCACCACCGTCCCCGGGGTCAAGGAAGACGTCACCGACATCATCCTGAACCTCAAGGGCCTCGTGGTCTCCTCGGACGAGGACGAGCCGGTCACCATGTACGTGCGCAAGCAGGGTCCGGGCACCGTCACCGGCGCCGACATCGTGCCCCCGGCCGGTGTCACCGTGCACAACCCCGATCTGCACATCGCAACCCTGAACGACAAGGGCAAGCTCGAGATCGAGCTCGTCGTCGAGCGGGGCCGCGGCTACGTGCCGGCCGTGCAGAACAAGGCGTCGGGTGCCGAGATCGGCCGTATCCCGGTCGACTCGATCTACTCGCCGGTGCTCAAGGTGACCTACAAGGTCGAGGCCACCCGTGTCGAGCAGCGCACCGACTTCGATCGGCTCGTGCTCGACGTGGAGACCAAGAACTCGATCAGCGCGCGTGACGCGCTGGCGTCGGCGGGCAAGACCCTGGTGGAGCTCTTCGGGCTCGCCCGGGAGCTCAACGTCGAGGCCGAGGGCATCGAGATCGGGCCGTCTCCGGCGGAGGCCGACCACATCGCGTCGTTCAGCCTGCCGATCGAGGATCTCGAGCTGACCGTCCGTTCGTACAACTGCCTCAAGCGCGAGGGTGTTCACACCGTCGGCGAGCTGGTTGCCCGGACCGAGTCGGATCTGCTCGACATCCGCAACTTCGGCCAGAAGTCGATCGACGAGGTCAAGGTCAAGCTGCACGCGCTCGGCCTGTCCCTCAAGGACAGTCCGGCCAGCTTCGATCCGTCGCAGGTCGCCGGTTACGACCCCGCCACCGGTACGTGGTCGGAAGACGCGTCGTTCGACGCCGATTCCGGTGAGGATTTCGCCGAAACCGAACAGCTCTAGTCGCGTCGCCGCGGCAAGCTGTCACGCTCGCCCAAACCCTGACTTCCCGCTCGAGCGATCGGGAGTCCTCCTAGGAGAAGACAATGCCCAAGCCCACCAAGGGTGCCCGCCTCGGCGGGTCGGCCAGCCACCAGAAAGCGATGCTGGCGAACCTCGCCACCTCGCTCTTCGAGCACGGCCGCATCACCACCACCGAAGCAAAGGCCAAGCGCCTGCGCCCGTACGCGGAAAAGATCATCACCCACGCCAAGGCCGGCAAGCTGGCCAACCGTCGTGAGGTGCTGAAGGACATCCGCAACAAGGACGTCGTGCACACGCTGTTCGACGAGATCGGCCCGTTCTTCGCCGATCGCAACGGTGGTTACACCCGCATCATCAAGACGCTGCCGCGCAAGGGTGACAACGCCCCCATGGCCGTGATCGAGCTGGTGCGCGAGACCACCGCGTCGAGCGAGGCTTCGCGCGCGACCCGCGTCGCCGCCTCGAAGAAGGCTGCGGAGACCGAGAACGTGGTGGAGGCTGTCGAGGCCGACGCCACCGACGCCGAGGTCGCCAACGCCGAAGCTGTCGCCGAGGCCGTCGACGACGAGTCGACCGCCGCCACCGCCGTGGAGGCGGAAGAGGCGACCGACCCCGCTTCGTCCGACACAGACGACGACAAGAAGTAGTCGACTGAGTCGAGAACTGCTGACCGAACCCGTCGGCCCGGATTCCGGTGCCGGCGGGTTCTGTCGTCTGCGCTTCGACCTCGGCTACGACGGCACCGATTTCGCCGGATGGGCACGGCAGATCGGTCAGCGCAGTGTGTGCGAGGAACTCGAGACCCGGTTGTCGACGATCCTGCGGGTGCCGGTCCGGCTGACGGTGGCCGGGCGGACCGACGCCGGTGTGCATGCGACGGGGCAGGTCGCGCACGCCGTCATCCCGGCCTCGGCGCTGGAGACCCGGTCGATCGGCGGGGACCCGTCGACCCTCGTCGGTCGACTGGCGAAGATGTGCCCGGATGACATCCGGGTGAAAGAAGTCCGGGTGGTACCTGACGCATTCGATGCGCGGTTCTCCGCGCTACGACGCCACTACCGGTACCGCCTGGACGATTCGCGCTGGGGCCCGGAACCCGTGGTGGCCCGGACCACGGCGACGTGGCGCCGACCGCTCGATGTGCGAACGATGAATGCCGCGTCGTCGGAGTTGTTGGGGCTGAACGATTTCGCCGCCTTCTGCCGTCGTCGCGAGGGCGCGACGACGATCCGCGACCTCCAGCGTTTCGAGTGGACCCGCGACCCGGACGGAGTCCTCGTCGGTGAGGTCACTGCGGATGCGTTCTGCTGGTCGATGGTGCGGTCGCTGGTGGGTGCCGTCGCGAGCGTCGGCGACGGCCGGCGCGGCATCGACTGGTGTCGAGGACTACTCTCGGAGAAGGTGCGCAGCCCGCAGGTTCCGGTGGCGGAGGCCCGCGGACTGTGTCTGGTTGGCGTCGACTATCCGGCCGACGACGAACTAGCCGCCCGCAACACGGTGACCCGCGACGTGCGCGGATCCACCGGTTGCTGCGGCGGCTGAGGTAGCCCTGCTTCCTGAGTAGCCCCGGAGGTTGGGGGGGGTGAACAATTGCTCCCTGAGTAGCCCCGGAGCTTGCGGAGGGGAGGGTGAACAACTGCTCCCTGAGTAGCCCCGGAGCTTGCGGAGGGGCGTATCGAAGGGTCAGTTCCCGAGCTTGAGGCCGTTCTTGTCCCGGACGCTGCCGGTCAGCATCATGATGCCGTCGACGAGAGCCCAGATCGCCACGCCGAAGATCAGCACGAACCCGATCAGGAAGATCGCGGTGATGTAGCCGATGATGGTCAGGCCGAGCTGGATACCGCCGATGGTGTTGTCGCCGATGTAGAAGCGGCCGACGCCGAGCGAGCCGAGGAAGATCTGGAGCAGACCCGCGACGAGCTTCGACTTGTCCGACAGCGGTTCGCCGGTCGCGGGATCGCGACCGTACGGAGCGGTGGGGTCCGGTGCGCCGGGATATCCGTAGCCAGCCGGTGCCCCGTACTGGGGTGCACCGTACTGAGGTGCTCCGTACTGGGGTGCTCCGTATTGAGCGGAACCGTACTGCGGCGGGGTGCCGTACTGCTGCTGGGCGTCATACCCCTGCGGTGACTGGTAACCCTCGGGCGCGCCGGGAGACGGCGGTCCCGCGTATCCCGCGTTGGGGTCGGTGCCGTGGGCCGGGCCGCCGTTCTGGGAGGTCTCCGCAGGCGGGGGCTGTTTCACGAACGGGTCGCACGGCTTGTCTCCGGGGTTCTCCGGACTGGTCATCGGGGTCGTCCTCCTCGGTGTGGTCCTGCGTGGTGTCGAGCGTGCTCGGTGGTCGTGCGGTCAGGCCATCGCGGCCAGCGTGCGGGCGTAGTTGACGCGACCCGAGACGTCACCCATGGTGACCGGCGAAAACGCCGGGATGTTGGTGACGTGCAGGAAGCCGCCCGCGCCGCGCACGATCACCTGGATGTAGCCGCTGGTACTGCGTTCCTTCATCAGCAGGAACAGCAGGCTGAGAAAGCACACCATGAAGAACCCCACGATGGCCAGTACCAGACCGGTCTGTGACATCCGTTCGGTCGACACGGACATGTCGGTGACGGTCCACTGGGTACCGGAGATCGGACAGGTGCCCGAAGGCGTGATGACGAAGTTCTGGGTGCACGTGATGTCGCCGATCACGACGAGCGGTTGCTCGGGGATCGGTGCCGCGCCGTACTGGTACTGAGTCGGATCCGACTGTGGCGCACCGTAGCCGGGCACGGCGAAACCGGGGCTCGAGTCGTACTCGGAACGTTGGTGCGGGAACGGCGTGGTGCCGTCGGGCCCGCCACCCGGGTAGGTCATGGACCCATGGTGGCACAGACCTCCGACACGGGACGGCGGTGTGCTCGCTCAGGTCGCATTGCGTTCGTCTTCGAACGCCTCGAGTACCTCCTCGACCGTGTCCTCGTCGCCGGTGAACTGCTCGGGATGTGCTCCCTCGGACATCAGATGACGCCAGTTCAGCGGGTCGAACACGATGGGCTCGTGCCGCGAGATGAAGTCGATGACCACTCGGCAGAAGCGTTCCGGATCGTCGTGGAACGGGAAATGTCCGGAGCCGACAAAGGTTTCGAGTTCGGAGTGCGGAATCGCCGAATGCGCGAGTTCGGCGTGGTGATACGGGATGACGATGTCCTCGTCACCCCATACGAGCAGCACGGGGAGGCGTTCGGTGAGGTAGCTGCGGTCGAGCATCGTGACCGACTGTCCGCGCCAGTCGACCACGGCTCGCAGTGTTCGCAGGAACGCCGAACATGCCGTCGGGTCGGCGAGGCCGCCCAGGACGCGCATCAGGTCCTCGTGATCGGCGAGAAGGCGCCTGGGTGTGGTGCTCGCCGGCGCGAACGGGAGTACCGGGGCGGCCGCGGCGGCCTTCGCGGCGGCCCGGAGTCCGGGTACGACGCCCGGGATTCGGAGTGCCGACAGGGCCTGGTGGACGACTGGTAGGGAGATCAGGCGCAGGGCGGGGTTGACCTCCCTGGTCACGCCGCCGGCGGCGACGAGGACCAGGCGCTCGACGAACCGCGGGAACTGATAGCAGAACTGCATCGCCACACCGCCGCCGAGTGAGTGCCCGACGACGGTGACCTTGGAGTGCCCCAGGACGACGAGGAGATCGCGCATCCCGTTGGCGAAAGCCGGGACCGAGTAGTCGGCCCGGGGTTTGTCGGAAAGGCCGTGGCCGAGGAGATCCGGCGCGATGACCGTGTAGTGCTGGGCCAGGATCGGGATGACCTCATCCCACGTCGACGAGTTGTCGCCGATGCCGTGGATGAGCAGCAGGGCGGGACCGCTGCCGGCGATCCGGTAGGCGCGACGGTAGCCGTGGATCGTGTGGTACTCGACGCGGACGTCGGTGTCGGTGACGGGTCGCAAGGACGGGCCTGGTGTCTTCGACGGACCGGGGGTCTTGGACTGCACTGTGGTTCCCCCTTCTTGCTCGAGGTGTGCTGCTTTCCTCGAGTAAACCCCATCTCGTGGGAGGTCGCGCGCCGGTATGTGAGTGGGACGGATGACCAGGCCGGCCGTCGCCCGGACCTCCACCGGAATTCATCTGTTGGTCCGGTCCGAACAACCGTCTCACCTGCGCGAACCACTACTGTTGGCGCTGATGAATCCGTTCGATGTCGAATCCTTCGTGGCCACCGGTGGCCTGGTCGGTCTGTGCGTCCTGGTCTTCGTCGAGACCGGATTGCTGGTCGGTGTCGTCTTCCCCGGTGACTCGCTCCTGTTCACCGCGGGTGTCTTCGCCGCGCAACCCGACCCGTTCGCACCGGTCTGGCTGGTCATTCCCCTGGTGGCGCTGGCCGCGGTGGCGGGGGACCAGTGCGGCTACCTCATCGGTCGACGGCTGGGTCGCGGTGTCGTCGAGGGCCGGATGATGCGGAGCATCGGTCCCGAATATGTGGTGAAGACCAACGCCTTCTTCGACCGATTCGGTCCGCTGACGGTGTTTTTCGGCCGGTTCATCGGGATCGTCCGAACGCTGACGCCACTCGTCGCGGGCTTCAGCGGGATGTCGCACCGTGTGTTCACGCTGTTCAGCGTTCTGGGTAGCTTCGTCTGGGCGGGCGGGATAATCCTGGCGGGCTACCTGCTCGGCAACGTGCCGGTCGTCCGCGACAACATCGAGATCCTCATCATCGGATCTGTTTTCACGGTCGTGGTGCCGATGTTCGTGCACGCGGCGCGGCGCTGGCGGGAGACGCGACGACGGCAACGCGCCGTCGTGCCGGTGGACTCGGCCCCGTCGGAGAAACAGGTCCCGCCAGAAGCGACGTGAGACCCCGATCTATCCGAGGTAGGGATCTTCCCGCGGCAGCGTGGTACCCGAGAAATCGTCGGCGATGGTGGCCGCGAGCTCGACGAACGACCGCTTGGCGTCCTTCGACATCAGCTCGAGGTCGACGTCGGCGCCCTCCGCGAGATGGTCGTCGAACGGGATCTTGTGGACCGCACGGCACCTGGTCAGGAAGTGCTGGCCCAGCTGATCGGTGTCGATGGTCGACGACCCGGGACGCGACGAACTCAGCACAACGACGGCCCGCGACACGAGGTGCCCGAAACCGTGGGCCTCGAGCCAGTCCAGGGTCGCACCGGCGCTGCGTGCACCGTCGAGCGCCGGCGAGCTGACCAGGATGATCGTGTTGGCGAGGTCGAGGACACCGTTCATCGCCGAGTGGCTCAGACCGGTGCCGCAGTCGGTGATGATGATGTTGTAGAACCGCTGGAGGATGGTGACGACCCCGCGGTACTCCTCCTCGTTGAACGCCTCGGCCACCGCCGGATCACGTTCGGAGGCAAGCACTTCCAGGCGGCTAGGTGCCTGGGATGTGTGAGCCCGGACATCGGAGTAGCGGTACACGTTCTGATCGGCGAGCAGATCGCGGACCGTGGACCGCGTCTGCTGCGGGATCCGCTGGGCGAGCGTGCCGAGGTCGGGGTTGGCGTCGACGGCGATCACCCGGTCACCGCGCAGGGACGCGAAGGTCGAGCCGAGGCCGACGGTGGTCGTCGTCTTGCCGACGCCGCCCTTCAGCGACAGCACCGCGATCCGATAGTCGCCCCGCACGGGCCGGTTCACGCGTTCGAGGAGCTGCTGATGGGCGATGTCGCCCTGTGACTCACCGGGGTTGATGGCGCCGGCCGACAGGGTGTGGACCGCTCGTCGCCATCCGCGGCTCGGTGCACGACGCGCCTTGCGGATCAATGCGACCTCGTCCAGCGACGGTCCGCCCGGTGGCGGGCCGTAACCCGCAGGCATCGGCTGACCCGGATATGCGGGTGCGGGGCCGGTGCCCGGGCCGAACTGTCCCGGCGGCATCTGACTGTTCACCATCGGCGGGCCGGCGGGGCGGGCCGGGACGTGGGCTCCGGACTCCGGGAACGACGGAGGCAGGTGAGGTGCCGGTGGGGATGACTGGTCGAACGGGGGAGTGGGCCCGGCGTGGATGGGCGGTCCGGGCGGAGGCGTGTACGGGTCGGCTGCCGGATTCGTAGCGGGGAACCGGCCCGGCTCGGGCGCGGGCGGAACCGGCGGTGGCGTGTACCGACCGGCGGTCGCGGGCGTGGTGCGGCCAGCGGGATTCGTCTCGGGTGGACGCGGTGCGTCGTGGCCGGGCGGCGCCGTGGCCTTCGGCTGGGTGTGGCCGGGGATCGGCGGTAAAGCGGTGTCTAGGCCGTCTTTCGACGAGGGCGGTGGCGCCGGTGCCGACGGTGGTTGCGGAGCCGGTGCGGCCTCCGGGGGAGGCGGTGCGAACTGCAGCCACGGCGGTGGTGCCGGCGCGTCGGCGCCGTTCGGCGTCGAGTTCTCGTACGTCATCGGGAATCCTCTGGTCTTGCGGCCGGGCCGACCGGGCGAGCGGTGATCCGTGCGCGAGCATGATCACCGGCGGCATGCGAGGATCTGCTTGCACTGTGATCGACTCCGGCAGCGTCGACGAGAGTGTACCCAAGGGTGTGAGAGGATTTCGGACGAGATCCACAGTTCGTCTCACACCTGGGTTCGAGATATCGGATTCGGCGTGTGGTGGCGTTGATCGGATTGTGGCAGGATCAGGCACTTGAATCCCAGGTGCGAGGCGGGGCGGCACCGTGGTCATGGTGATGCATGACGCGGTGACCGTATCTGGGAGGTGGCTTCGTCGAACGAAAATTCGATGGAACCGGGAGGAACCCCGTCTGCGTCTAATTCGGCGTGAAGGGGGGTTCGGCTTCGATGAGCTACACCGATGAGACGGCAACGTATGCCGATGACGCGCGCGACGACGATCCGTGGGCGCCTGTGCATCAGTTCTCACAAGCACGTTCGCGATCTGGTGGCCTGGCCGTCCGGACAACGGCCCAAGGTCTGCCGGTTGCCGTGCACATCGCGTCCACCGAACTCGACAAACATCCCGAACTGCTGGCTGCTGACATCCTGCGCCTGTGCAAGCAGGCCGCGATGTCGGCCGGAATCCGGTTGCGGGAGAACCTGCTCGCGGCCGGAGTCGATCGCGATCTCGTCAACGAGATGAAGCTGCCGCGTCCGGAGGATCTGTCCGCGGCCGAAGAGCGTGACGACGAGGAAGCCGACGCCATGACGTCGTGGTTGCGCCGATGAGCTGGGCCATGGACGAACTCGAGGCGCGTGCCGCCCGTCAGCTGGACGGACTGCGATCTTTCCAGGAGAACCTCGAGGCGATCACGGTGGCGGTGACCTCGGCCGACGGTCTGGTGACCGCCGAGGTCGACGCGAAGGGGGCCCTGATCGATCTTCGCCTCGAGCGTGGCGCGAACGAACTCGGCGCCGCACGGCTGGGTGAGCAGATCGTGGCGACTTCGGCTCTTGCCGCACAACGGGTCTACGCCCGCGTGGCGGCCGTGACCGAGGACTTCAACGAATCGTTCGGCGACATGCTCGGTGCGCGTCCGGCGGGTGAATGACACCGACCGGCCGACAGGTGGCCGACCGAGAAAGACTTGCACTCACGAGGGGGTTGTGATGACAAACGTGAAAGTGACATCCGAAGCGCTCGAAGGCTTCGCGGCGACGAATGCGGCCATGGCGTCCGCCATCGGAACGGCCGGGTCGATCGACGCCGCCGCCAACACGGCTGCGATGGTCCCGGTGTTCGGCCTCATCGGTCAGGAGTTCCTCGCGTCGTTCATCGTGGCTCAGGCCAATCACCTGATGTCGGTCGGACAGCTCGCCGCGGTACACGCCGCGACCGCCGCCTCCACGGTGGCAGGTCTCGCCGAGTACGAGGGCACCGACGCGGCGACCGCCGCGGCGATCCGCTCGGTGCTGTGACCCCGATCCCTCCGTGGCCAGGCCCGCTGCCCGGCGTCCCGGACGTGCCTGCACTGAACCACATGACGGTGCAGGAGATGATCGACGCCAGTCCGCTGGGACCGATCCTCGACCGCACGGTTGCGGATGTGCTCGGGGGACTGGGACTTCCGCCCCTCCCCGCACTGCCGCCGTTGCCGCCGATGCCGGGTCTGCCACCGATACAGCCACCGAACCTGGACATGTTCATCAAGCCGATCACCGACCTGCTCGGTGGGTTCGGCAGCGGTGATCTCAACGGTGCCGGATTCGACCCGACGATCATCTTCGACAGCCTCACCAAGGTGCTCGAGACGTCGATGACGATGGGGCAGGGCGCACTCAAGCTCGCCGATCAGCTGTGGTCGGGCCAGGGTGCGGTCGGTGCGGCCACCAAGACTGCCGAGGCCGGAACGAACAGCACGGCCCTGGCAGCCCAGGGATCCGGCATCTCGATCGACACCAAGACCGCCGCCGCCATCGTCGCGAAGGGGTTGGCCGTCGTCCAGGGAATCGTCGCCGCCACGGTCGCCAAGATCTCGGCTCTGGTCCCCGTCATCATGAGTCCGGCGATCGCGGTCGGGCTCAGTACGGCGGCGGTGGTCGCCGGGGCCGGGCTGGAACTGGCCACCGCGGCGGTCGCGGTGACCCGGGCAGAGCTCCTCGCTCCCACGACGGCCATGACCGCGAACGGGGCGCCCGTCGCGGTCACCGGCGCGCCCACCGCAGGTGCCGGGCAGTCCCCGTTCGCCCTGGCCGGCTCGGTCCTCGACGTGGTCTCCCCGGCGGTGTCCACTGCCGCCGAACTCCCGTCCTCGTTGATGCAGCCGATCAGCAAGATGCTCGGCGTCAATCCCGATTCGGCGATCGTCGGCCCGGCCGGAATCCCGCTCACCAAGGCCAAGGCCGCCGGAGGCGGCGGCGGAGGGGGCGGAGGCGGTGGTGGCGGCGGAATCGGCGGAGTCGGCGGCATCATGGCGCCGCTGAGCGCTTCCCGTCCGACGGTGCCGACCAGTTTCGGCGTCGGCGAGCCTGCGATGGGGTCGCCGGCGGCGACTCGGGTCGCGACGACGCCGGCGGCGATGCCGATGGGCGGGGCGCCGATGGGCGCAGCCGGAGCCGGAGCGCGTGGAGCAGGTGCGTCCGAGGGGCAGCACAGCGTGCCCGATTATCTGGTCACCGAGGACAACGGGCGCGCGGTGGTCGGTGAAGATCCCGAGGTCGCACCCGCGGTCATCGGCCACGACGAGACGGCCGACACCGATTCCGGTCCGGACATCGAGCTACGGCTGGGCGTGCCCGGTCTGACACGAGACGAGGAAGTATGAGCAACACACAACTTCGCGTAGAGCCCGACGCATTGTTCTCGGCTGCAGGTGATCTCGACAAGATCGCGGATCGGCTGGAACTGGCTCTCAACGGTGCGGGGCCGAAGCTCGCGGTTCACGCCCAGGGTCGGGATGAGGTGTCGACCGCAACCGCGGCCAGTTTCACCTCGGTGGCCCGGGAGTTCGAGAAGGACACGGCGACCGGCATTCTCGAGCTTCGCAAGATCGCCGCCCTGCTCCGGGCGCAGGCGTCCGGATTCATCGAGGGTGAAGCCGAGGCCGCCGCCGCATTCAAGACCGAGGCGTGAACCCACATACCTGACCGACCGCCGCCACCGCGGCAGTCGACTCGGACATCGCACCAGACTCGTGGACCAGCAGAGGGGAGGGACCATGACCAGCACGACCGGAGCAGGCTTCACCGGCGTCAACTGGGACGCGCGTACGAGCGGACAACTTGCCGCCGACCTCGGGGCCGGGCCGGGTCCCGCGCCACTGGCGGAAGCCGGGTCGGCGTGGGCGTCGCTCGCGACCGAGATCGGCGAGGCCGGGATCGACTACGCTGCGGTACTCGCGCGAATGGGTGTGCACTGGCAGTCCGCACACACCAGTGCGGCGTTCGAGAAACTCACGGAGCTGGCTCCGTGGTTCGCCGACACCGCCGCCGAGGCTGCGGAGAATGCCCTGCGTGCGGAGGCGCAGGCAGCTGCGACCACCGTCGCGCGCCTGAACATGCCCAACCTCGCCGAGGTCGAGGTGGCGACGAAGCTCCACGAGATCGCCACCAGCGCAACCGCGGTCGCGCCGATCATCGCCGGGGCCGCGGCGGAGGCCGAACGTGCTGTCGCACAGCAACGTATGCGCGCAGCCCGGGTCATGCAGACGTACGAGAACGCGACGGAACCGGTGGGCAAACCCTGGCCGTCTTCGCGCCGGGCTCCCGACCTGGTGTCCGGCGAGGCGCTTGCTTCCGAGCAGGCCGCCGCAGCTCGGGCCGGGGCGCGAGCCGAGGTCACGCCACCGATGACGCCTCCGAGCGCGCCGATGACGGGTGTGATGTCCGGCTCGTACGCGCCGCCCGCGGAAAAGCTCCGCTACGCGCCGACGGTCGTGGCGAGTGCTGGACCCCCGTCTGCGACTCCCGTTGCGGCATCCGCGAGTACGGCGACCACGCCGGGGGCCGGTGTGCCGCCACCGATGGCGCCCGGAACGGCGGCCGCCGGCGATCGTGGCGCCACCATCCGCAGCGTCTCCGTCGACTCCGAGTCGTCCGATCCCGGCGATGGCCTCGCACGTGCGTCGGACGGCCTTGACGCCCCGCGCACCTGGGCCGACGTCGAAACCTCCGATCATCCTGCAGCCCACTATGTCTCGGCGCCGGTCTCCGAGTCTTCGAAGGTCGATCCGCGGTATCTGGCGGAGACATTGTTCCTCGGTGATCACGGGGACCGCGCATGATGCCGACGACTCACGACGACGCCGTCGCGCTCGACGCGGCTGTGCTCCTTCGCCTCGGGGATCGCTTCGGCGTGCAGACCTGGCCGGTGGTGCTCGACATGCCCGTCGGTGCTGAGGACGAGTCCGCGCAGCATGTGGCCGACCGCGAGAGCGATGCGGCCATCGCCGCCCTCGGCCTGGTGGACCACGACGAGCCCGTCCCGTGGCTGGCCACGGTTCTCCGCGTCCTCTCCCGGCCGCAACGTGAGATCGAGATCCGTTCCTTCACCGATACCGGTGTTCGCCGAATGTGCCTGGCACGCAGGGGTTATGAGCATGTTCTGGCCGAACGTTCCGGCGAACGGCTCGACCTGGCCGTCGTCGAGCTCGCCGACCTCGACGCGGTGGCCGACATCGTGCGCTCCCGGTTCGACGACGCCGCTGCATGCGAGTTCACCTCGTTCTCGGTACCCACCGACGAACTCGTCGACAGCCTCGGACGGAGTGGCACGGGTACCGAGGTCACCGACGCTCTGTACACGCTCGGCGTGCCGCTGGCCGATGCCGTCGTCATCTCCTCGGCATTCGCATCCTGCCGGGTGCGCACCGAGATCGTCGCCTCCTCGAACGAGGACGGACGATTCTCCCAATCTTCTGGGGCCCTAGCCGTTTTCGACACCGCCCGGGGGCGGATCGTGTCGAGTCCCAGTAAGTCTCCGGACGGTCGGGTGTGGACCACCCTCTCACCGGGTTCGGGTCATCGGATCGCGCAGGCCGTGCGCCTGCTGATCGAGACCCTCCCGGGCGGGACGTGGTCGACATGATCCGCATCGGGGGATCTCGCGGTCCACACCGCGAGAGACAACTGTCAGGGGTATCTGTGTCACGGATACCAACGGGGGCATCGCCAAACGGTGCCGTTACACAGGAGGACAACTCATGCTGAATCTGCCAGGTGCCAGTGGCCCCGGTGTGAAGGTCGATGTCGCGGAGGGCCAGGCCACCGCGGCCGGCGTCGGCGGGATCGTCGCCGATATGAAAGAAACGATCGACGTCATCGCGAAGCACGCGTCGAACGCGACGCCGACGTGGCAAGGCAAGGCGGGCGTGGCATTCGACGGCACACACACCGACTGGAACAAGGCCGCGAACACGATGAACCAGCTCCTCGATCAGATCAAGGCCCAGCTGACCAACGGCTTCACCGGCTACGAGGACCAGGACGCCGCCGCAGCCGGTGGCCTCAACATCACCGTCTGACCTGCTTCGCCTCTTCGAAAGGGACTTCCATGACCATCAACTACGATTTCGCGGCACTCGGTGACCTCAGTGGCGGACTGCAGCGGGCATTCAGTGAGCTCGACGCTCTCAACACGCAGCTCAAGAACCAGATCGCCGCGCTCGACGGCAACTGGAGTTCGGCTGAGGCGAAGGCGGCCTACCTCGACGCACAGATGAACTTCGACCGCATCTTCACGCAGTCGCGGGAGTCGCTGCAGTCGCTGCAGTCCGGCGTCAGCAACGCGAGCCGCATCATGTCGGACACCGACTCCTCGATCGCCAGCGGGTTCCGCTCGCTCGCCTGATCGACACGCCGACGGGGACTCCGCGGTCATCCCGCGGGGTTCCCGTTGTCGTCTCTGCTCATCGGGGAGCATCCGTCGACGGCATTCCGACAGGCCGACGTCAACGGGCCCGCGTGACGGGTGGGTGCGATAGCGTCGGAATCCGACGGTCGTCGGGGCACCCGTGTCTCGAGGACTCAGCGCCCGACGAGGAGGTAGCAGTGGCATCTGCGAACGCCGCCGGAGAGCCCCGGGAGTCCTTCACCCGGAATTCCGGCTTCATCTTCGCCGCAATCGGATCGGCGGTGGGGCTCGGCAACATCTGGCGGTTCCCCGGCGTGGCCTACGAGAGTGGTGGTGGGGCATTCCTCATCCCGTATCTGGTCGCCCTACTCACCGCGGGCATCCCGGTGCTGTTCCTCGACTACGCAGTAGGTCATCGTTTCCGCGGCACCGCGCCGTTGTCCTTTCGGCGGATCAAGAAGCCGGCCGAGGTCCTCGGTTGGTTCCAGACCGGCCTGCTGTTCGTCATCGGTGTCTATTACGCGGCGGTCATCGCGTGGGCCCTGAGCTACTTCTTCTTCTCGTTCGATCAGAGCTGGGGCGACGATCCCGCGGCCTTCTTCACCGGCGAGTACCTGAAGGTCGGCGACCCCGGGGTCTCCACGACCATCGTCGGCGGCGTCGCGTTACCGCTGATCGTCGTGTGGCTGGCCGTGCTCGCCGTGCTGATGCTGGGCGTCGCGAACGGCATCGAGAAGGTCAACGTCGTCTTCATCCCGCTGCTCTTCGTCGGCTTCGCGGGGCTGGTGATCCGCGCTCTCACGCTGCCCGGTGCCGTCGACGGCCTCAATGCCCTGTTCACCCCGCAGTGGGCGGCGTTGAAGGACCTCGACGTGTGGATCGCGGCGTACAGCCAGATCTTCTTCTCGCTGTCGATTGCCTTCGGGATCATGATCGCCTACGCGTCGTTCCAGCGGCGTAAGGCGAACATGACCAGCTCCGGTCTCGTGGTCGCATTCGCGAACTCCTCGTTCGAGATCCTCGCCGGCATCGGCGTCTTCTCCGCGCTCGGCTTCCTCGCCTACCAGCAGCAGGTCGCCGTGTCCGACCTCGAGGGTCTCACCGGACCGATCCTGTCCTTCGTGACGTTCCCGGCGGTCATCTCGGAGATGCCCGGCGCCGCGTTCTTCGGTGCGCTGTTCTTCGGCTCGCTGGTCATCGCCGGGTTCACGTCGTTGATCTCGTTGATGATCGGCGTGTCGAGTGCGCTGCAAGAGAAGTGGGGCCTGTCCCGGACCAAGGCCGCGGTCGGCGTGTCCGTGGTGTGCGGTCTCATCTCGGTCGGGTTGTTCTCGACCACTTCGGGCCTCATCGCCCTCGACACCGTCGACATGTTCGCCAACAACGTCGGCGTGGTCTCCTCGGCGATCCTGATGACGATCATCCTGATCTGGGTGCTGCGACGCGGCGACATGCTGCGCCACCACCTGAATGCGGTGTCGACGTTCAAGGTCGGCAAGATCTGGCTCGGGCTGGTCGGTGTGGTCGCGCCGATCTTCCTGACGATCATGCTCGTCCAGAAGGTCTGGTCGGTGATCGACGAAGGGTACGAGGGGTATCCCACCTGGTACATCAGCGTCTTCGGGTGGGGCACCATCGCCTTGATCGTCATCGCTGCCGTCGCCCTGACCCTGCCGTCGTGGAAGGGCCGCGACGAACCCGATTTCCTGCCGTGGCCACCACTGCCGGACGGTGTCCGCGGCGCCGCCCCCAATCCCACCGAGGAGGCCCTCCGATGAGTGGTGTCGCCATCGTCATGCTCCTCGTCTCCATCGGGATCGTGTGGGGAGGGCTGGTCGCGAGCATCATCTTCCTGAACCGTCGCTCCGAGGTGGATCTGTTCGAGGATCCCGACCTCGTGCGCGACGACGAGGAACGCGCAGCGCAGCCGCACCCGTTCCGCGACACCTGAACCGCAACGGCTGAGCTCAGTCGGGCCTGGTGGTCCCACCTGCGCTCGGCGTACGATCAGCCTCCGGTCAACTGGCCTGGATGAGCTGCGATGCGCGTCACCTTCGGTCCTAGGAGGCACGATGAGTAACCCGTTCAAGCGCATCAAGTCGGTCGAGCAGTCGATCACCGACACCGACGAACCGGATACCAAACTCCGCCGAGACCTCACGGCGTGGGATCTCACCGTGTTCGGCGTCGCGGTCGTGGTCGGTGCCGGCATCTTCACCCTCACCGCCCGGACCGCGGGCAATCTCGCCGGGCCGTCGGTGTCGTTGGCCTTCGTGCTGGCCGCGATCGCCTGCGCGCTGGCCGCGCTCTGCTACGCCGAGTTCGCCTCGACCGTGCCCGTCGCCGGCAGTGCGTACACCTTCTCGTTCGCCACCTTCGGCGAGTTCGTCGCATGGGTGATCGGGTGGGACCTGATCCTCGAGTTCGCCCTGGCCGCGTCCGTGGTCGCGAAGGGCTGGTCGCTCTACCTGGGCAACATCCTCGGCTCCGCGGCATCGGTACAGATCACCGACTCGATCAGCTTCGACTGGGGCGCGGTGCTGCTGATCGCCGTGCTGACGGTGTTGCTGGCTCTCGGTACCAAACTGTCGTCGCGGGTGTCACTCGTCATCACCACCATCAAGGTCTTCGTCGTCCTGCTGGTCATCGTGGTCGGCGCGTTCTACATCAAGATGAAGAACTACGACCCCTACGTGCCGCCCGCCGCGCCGCCCGCCGAGGGCGACACCGGCCTCCACCAGACGCTCTTCTCGGCGATCACCGGTGCCGAGGGCAGCACCTTCGGCTGGTACGGCCTGCTGGCGGCGGCATCGCTGGTCTTCTTCGCCTTCATCGGTTTCGACGTCGTGGCCACGACCGCCGAGGAGACGAAGAACCCGCAGAAGGCGATGCCGCGCGGCATCCTGGGATCTCTGGCCATCGTGACGGTCCTCTACGTCGCGGTCAGTCTGGTCGTGTCCGGGATGGTGCCCTACCCGGAACTGGCCGACCAGACCGATCCGGTGACCGGAGAGGTGACCGGGTCGACCCTCACCACGGCATTCGAGGCGAACGGTGTCACCTGGGCGGGCTGGGTCATCGACCTCGGCGCGCTCGCCGGCCTGACCACGGTCGTGATGGTGCTGCTGCTCGGTCAGACCCGCGTGGGATTCGCGATGGCGCGCGACGGACTGTTGCCCCGATCGCTGGCGCACACCGGCAGGCGCGGTACACCGGTGCGCTTCACCGTCGTCGTCGGCATCGTCTCGGGTGTGCTGGCGGCGTTCTTCCCCATGGGAACCCTCGAGGAGATGGTCAACATCGGCACCCTCTTCGCGTTCGTACTGGTGAGCATCGGGGTGCTCGTCCTCCGCCGGACCCGGCCCGATCTCGAACGCGGCTTCCGGGCGCCCTTCGTTCCGCTCATCCCGATCCTCGCCATCCTCGCCTGCCTGTGGTTGATGCTGAACCTGTCCGTGGAGACATGGATCCGGTTCGTGGTGTGGATGGTGGTCGGCGTCGTCGTGTACTTCTCGTACGGATACCGCCATTCGGTCTTCGCCCGGCGCGAGCGAGGTGAGCAGATCGGAACCCCGGGCGTAGCAGCCGGAGAACCCGGGCCCGACACCTGACAATGGGCTCGGCGGGCGTGGTCGGATAGCCTGGATCGAACGCATATCGCGCTGCAGACACGCGGCGTCCGACGCGAACGACAAGGGGATCAGATGACGACTGCTCAGGACGAGCTGAAGGCCGACAGCCGCAACGGGATCGACTACAAGGTGGCCGATCTGTCCCTGGCGGACTTCGGCCGCAAGGAGATCGAGCTCGCCGAGCACGAGATGCCCGGATTGATGGAACTGCGTCGTGAGAACGCAGACGTCCTGCCGCTCAAGGGTGCTCGAATCTCCGGATCGCTGCACATGACCGTTCAGACCGCTGTGCTGATCGAGACGCTTGTTGCGCTCGGCGCCGAGGTCCGCTGGGCGTCGTGCAACATCTTCTCGACCCAGGATCACGCGGCTGCGGCCGTCGTCGTGGGTCCCCACGGCACCCCGGACGAGCCCAAGGGTGTCCCGGTGTTCGCCTGGAAGGGCGAGACGCTCGAGGAGTACTGGTGGGCAGCCGAGCAGATGCTGACCTGGCCCGAGGCGGACAAGCCGGCCAACATGATCCTCGACGACGGTGGTGACGCCACCATGCTGGTGTTGCGCGGTGCCGAGTTCGAGAAGGCCGGTGTCGTGCCGCCCGCCGAGGATGATCACCCGGCCGAGTACAAGGTCTTCCTCGAACTGCTGCGCAAGCGTTTCGAGACCGACAAGAACAAGTGGACCACCATCTCCGAGTCGGTCCAGGGCGTGACCGAGGAGACCACCACCGGCGTACTGCGGCTCTACCAGTTCGCCGCCGCCGGCGAACTGACGTTCCCCGCGATCAACGTCAACGACTCGGTCACCAAGTCCAAGTTCGACAACAAGTACGGCACCCGCCATTCGCTGATCGACGGCATCAACCGCGGTACCGATGTCCTCATCGGCGGCAAGAAGGTGCTGATCTGTGGTTACGGCGACGTGGGCAAGGGTTGCGCGGAGTCGCTGGCCGGGCAGGGCGCCCGTGTCCAGGTCACCGAGATCGACCCGATCAACGCGCTGCAGGCCCTGATGGACGGCTACGACGTGGTCACCGTCGAGGACGCGATCGGTGACGCCGACATCGTGATCACCTCCACCGGCAACCTGGGCATCATCACCATCGACCACATGCGTCAGATGAAGCACCAGGCGATCCTGGGCAACATCGGTCACTTCGACAACGAGATCGACATGGCCGGCCTCGAGCGTTCGGGCGCCAAGCGCATCAACGTCAAGCCGCAGGTCGACCAGTGGATCTTCGACAGCGGCAAGTCGATCATCGTGCTGAGCGAGGGGCGTCTGCTCAACCTCGGCAACGCGACGGGCCACCCGTCGTTCGTGATGAGCAACAGCTTCTCCAACCAGGTCATCGCGCAGATCGAGCTGTGGACCAAGAACGACGAGTACGACAACGAGGTCTACCGTCTGCCCAAGCATCTCGACGAGAAGGTTGCGCGCATTCACGTGGAGGCGCTCGGCGGCAAGCTGACGAAGCTCACCAAGGAGCAGGCCGAGTACATCGGCGTCGACGTCGAGGGTCCGTACAAGCCGGAGCACTACCGCTACTGATCGGACCTGCGTCGCAAACCCACCACTGATGGAGAAATCCACCACCCGATCGGGTGGTGGAAATCTCCAAAAGTGGTGGGTTTGCGGCTTTTTCGCTGTTCAGGCACCGATGTCGGGTTCGGCGTCGGGGCAGTAGATCCACGAACCGCGTTCCTTCAGGAACCGCTCCTTGGACTTCTCGGATTCGGTGCGCTGGTTGCCCTTCTCGAGGTGGGACACGACCTCGGACTGTGCGACGTCGCCGTCGAACACGGTCCCGAGGAAGCCGTCGACCACGATGTTGCCGTCGTCGTCGGGCGGCGGGCCGGTGATCCGGTCGCGCGATTGCGTGCAGACCGCGGCCTTCATGCGCACGACGTCACGCGCGTTGCGAGCCGACACGTAGTTCTGGAGGGCCGCCCGGATCTGGGAAAGCGCTGCGTGGTCTGCGGATTCGGATTCCGATTCGTCCGCGGTGCTCGCGGAACCATCCGGCGAACTGTTCGACGAGGTGCTCGAACCCGTTGCCACGGTGGACTCGTCTGGTCCGGACGACGTCACCATGAGGGTGACCACGAGGGCGACGAGGGCCACCACCGCGACGCCGCCGGTGATCCAGGCGACGATCACGCCGGCGTTGCGCCGGGGTGGCGGGGGACCATAGGGGCCGCCCGGAGGGCCTCCGTGACCGCCGCGCTGAGCGTATGGCCCGGGACCGTAGGCGCCGTAGGGAGGCGGGGGGCCGTATGGTCCGTAGGGTGGTCGCGGCTGTGGCGCGGGGGGTGTCTGCCCGGGCGGGAACTGTCCTGGACGGGGTCCGCCGGGCTGCCGCCCGCCGGGGCCCGGCCACTGGGGGCCTTGTCCGGGCCGACCGGGTCCGAACGGTGGCGGCGCACCGCCGGGTGGTGGCGGCTGATAGGTCATGCGACCCTCTCCCCAGTCATTGATTCAGGCTATCGAAGTGCCGTGGTGGCGGCAGAGCCCCGTCATCGCCGGTGGCGTTCGTCCGAATGACACCTGTTTCGGGTGTTGCGCGCGCCTTGGGTCAGGGAATCAGGAGATCGGCCAGCGCGGCGATGTCCTGCCCGTCATACCGGTACCACGGGGATGTCCAGTTGTCCTCGGCGAGCCGGCGGTACACCGCGTCGACGCGGCGCTGCAGGTCGCTGTCGCGTTCGTAGGCGTCGCGTACCCGGCTCGCATCGCCGGCGGCCCGGGTCCGGGCGCGCTGCATCGCCACCTCGGCGGGCACCCCCAGCAACACGTGTCGATCGGGTACGGGCATCCCGAACCGGCCGTATTCGAGGTCGGCGACCCATCGCACGACCTCTCCGTCGACGTCCTGTTCCAGGCGTCCGGCGTTGTAGGCCGCGTTCGACGCGACGTAACGGTCGAGGATGACGATGTCGTTGGCCGCGGTGGCCGCTGCGATGTCTTCCGCGGCATCGGCCCGGTCGAGGGCGAAGAGCAGGGCCATGGCGTACACGCTGTCCCGCAGGTCGCCGTGCGAACCGTGCAGCGCCTCGGACGCGATGTCGGCGGTCGCGGATTTCCCGTAGCGCGGGAAGGTGAACGTCGCGATCCGCAGACCCGACGCCGTCCAGCGCTCGACCAGACCGGTGACCAACGTGTTCTTACCGGCGCCGTCGAGCCCCTCCACCGCAATCAACTGACCCACGCGGAGGAGTGTATGTGGTGGGACGAATCGAGCCAGTACGTCCGGTACGGCGCGTCATTCACCACGCTTTCATCACGATGGTGTCACCATTGAACACATGAAGCCTCGCATCCTCGTCGTCGACGACGACGCCGCTCTCGCCGAGATGCTGACGATCGTGTTGCGCGGCGAGGGTTTCGAACCCTTCGTGGTCGGTGACGGGACGCAGGCACTCACCGCGGTGCGGGAGATCCGTCCCGACCTCGTGCTCCTCGACCTCATGCTCCCGGGCATGAACGGCATCGACGTGTGTCGCGTGCTGCGTGCCGACTCCGGTGTCCCGATCGTCATGCTGACCGCGAAGTCCGACACCGTCGACGTCGTGCTGGGTCTCGAGTCCGGTGCCGACGACTACATGGTCAAGCCGTTCAAGCCGAAGGAACTCGTCGCCCGTGTGCGCGCACGCCTGCGCCGGACGGACGAGGAGCCGGCCGAACTGCTCTCGATCGGTCCGGTGGAGATCGACGTCCCTGCGCACAAGGTGACCCGCGACGGCGTGCCGATCTCGCTCACCCCGCTCGAGTTCGATCTACTGGTCGCGCTCGCGCGAAAGCCGCGTCAGGTCTTCACCCGCGACGTCCTCCTCGAACAGGTGTGGGGCTACCGTCACCCGGCGGACACTAGACTCGTCAACGTGCATGTTCAGCGTCTGCGTGCGAAGGTCGAAACCGACCCGGAGAACCCCGAGGTCGTGCTGACTGTGAGGGGGGTCGGCTACAAGGCCGGCCCGCCGTGATCGGTCGTTCCCGACGACGGGTCAACAGCACCTTCGGACGCTTCACCCGCGCTGCCGGCGCTGTCGGACGTGCCTTCGGGCACATCTGGCGGCGCTCGCTGCAGCTGCGGGTCGTGGCGTCGACGCTGTCGCTGTCGGTCGTCGTGCTGCTCATCCTGGGTTTCGTGCTGGTCTCCCAGATCACCGACCGACTCCTCGACGTGAAGCTGGCGGCGGCGACCGAGGAGATCGACCGCGCCCGCATCTCGGTGGAACGCGACCTGTCCAGCGGCGCCGGCAACATGTCGGTGCAGAACCGGCTGCAGCAGACGCGGTCGCTGCTGACCGATCGTGATGCCGACACCGGACAGGCCTCTGGAACCGTCGGCGCATTCGACACCGTCCTGCTCGTCCCCGGATCGTCCGGGGGCAGTGCGTCCAGCGGCGTCGGCCCGACCGCCGAGGTGCCGTCGAACCTCCGGGACATGGTTCGGGGCGGCCAGGTGGCCTATCAGTACACCCAGGTACCCAACGGTTCCGGCGGGCACGCGCCGGCGCTGATCGTGGGCACGCCGACCAACGCGTCGGTTCCCGGTCTCGAGCTGTATCTGGTCTTCCCCCTGACCGCGGAGCAGAACACCGTCGACCTCGTCCGCGGCACCCTGCTGACCGGCAGCATCGTGCTGCTCGGGTTGCTCGCGGCCATCGCCTGGCTCGTCTCGCGGCAGGTCGTCATCCCGGTTCGGTCGGCGTCCCGGATCGCGGTCCGCTTCGCCGACGGCCGCCTCAAGGAACGCATGCCCGTGCGCGGTGAGGACGACATGGCCCGGCTCGCGATGTCGTTCAACGACATGGCGGAGAGCCTGTCCAAGCAGATCACCCATCTCGAGGAGTTCGGCGGGCTGCAGCGTCAGTTCACCTCCGACGTCAGTCACGAACTGCGGACGCCGCTGACCACGGTCCGCATGGCCTCGGACGTGCTCTACGAGGGCCGCGATGAACTCGACCCCGTCCGGAAACGTTCGGTCGAGTTGCTGGACAAGGAGCTCGACCGCTTCGAGACGCTGCTCAACGAATTGCTGGAGATCTCCCGCCACGACGCCGGTATGGCCGAGCTGGCGGCCGAGCGGATGGACATGGCCATCCCGATCGACGGAGCTCTCGCCACGGTGCGGCATCTCGCCGAGGAGACCGGGACCGAACTCGTCCTCGATCTGCCCGCAGAACCGGTGCTCGCCGAGATCGATCCGCGCCGCGTCGAACGTATTCTGCGGAACCTGCTGGCCAACGCGATCGACCACGGTGAACGGAAGCCGGTGACGCTCACGATGCGGTCCGATGGCGACGCGGTCGCCATCACGGTCCGCGACCAGGGCATCGGGCTTCGGCCGGGGGAGGAGAAGCTGGTGTTCAACCGGTTCTGGCGCTCGGATCCGTCGCGGTTCCGCCGCTCGGGCGGCACCGGTCTCGGACTGGCCATCAGCATCGAGGACGCCCGTCTTCACCAGGGCCGGCTCGAGGCATGGGGCGAACCCGGCAAGGGTGCGTGCTTCCGATTGACCCTGCCTCTGGTGCGCGGCCACAAGGTGCTCGGCTCGCCGTTGCCGCTGAAATCCGTCGGCTCGGCTCCCCGGACCGCCGCCAAGACGAGTAGCCGTACACCAGGCGTGGAGGCTGGTATCGAATGAGCGTCGCAGGTCGTCCGGAACACCCGCGTCGGAGTGTCCTGGGGTTCGTGATCGCCGTCGCGATGGCCACCGTCGCGATGGTGGTGGTGTCGGCGTGCGGGTCGATCCCGAGTGACTCGTCTCCGCAGCCCATCAAGTCCTTCCAGCGCGAAGGCGCCACCAACGCGGCCCCGGTGCCGCAGTCCGACATGGACCCGGAGGCCCTCGTCCGCGCGTTTCTCAAGTCGACGGTCGACCCGGACTCCGGACACGACACCGCGCGCGCCTTCCTGACCCCGGTCGCCTCGCAGCAGTGGGACGACCGCGGGGACGCGCTGATCCTCGACGAGATCAGCATCTTCGTCGACCAGCGCAACGAGGACTCCGTCCGCATGCGGCTGACCGGCGACAACGTCGGCACCCTCAAATCGGACGGGCAGCTGCTGCCCGCCTCGGGCCGGGTCGAGACCAGCATCAGCCTGACCCGGCAGGGCGACCAGTGGCGGATCGACGGGCCCCTGCCGAACGGGACGATGATCGACCGCGACCAGTTCGACAACACCTACCGTCCGGTCTCGCTCTACTTCTCCGACCGCACCGGCCGGCGACTCGTCCCGGACCCGCGGTGGTTCTACGCCGGGCAGGCCACCGACCCGACCGTGCTGGTCAACCGGCTCATCAACGGTCCGGCGGCCGACCTGTCCGCCGCTGTCGACAGCGGATTCCCGAGCGGGGCGACGCTGCGCGGACCGGTGGTGGGACTGGCCGGCGGCGGGGTACGCGTCGACCTCAACGGCATCGGCAACGCGTCGAGCAGGGATCGCACGGTCCTGGCGGCCCAGATCGTCTGGACCCTCGACGGAGCCGACATCTCGGGGCCGTACGTGATCGACGCCGACGGTGCGCCACTGGTGGGCGAACGGGCCTCGGGGTGGCAGCCCGCGGACGTCCGGTCCTTCGATCCGAACGCGGTGCCGTCGACCGACGTCGGTCTGAACATCGTCACCGGCGGGGCGTTGCGCGCGGTGACCGACACCGGGACCGTGCCCGTGCGCGGACCGCTGGGGTCGTCACGCGATGTGCGGGCGGCGACGATCTCCGACAACGGCGCGCGGGTGGCCGCGGTCCGGACCGCGAGCGACCGCCGGCTCGAATGCGTGATCGGCGACTACGGCGGCGACGTCGGTCCGATCGTCAGCGGCGTGTCCATCACCCGGCCGTCCTTCGGGGCGGACGAGAACTCCGTGTGGGTGGTCGTGGACGGCAAGCCCGTCCAGTGGCAGCGTGACGACGACGGGACCCAGACCGTCCCGGTCGAGGCGTCGTCGATCCCGACCGTGGCGCGCGGGGCCATCACCGAGATGCAGGTCGCACCAGACGGCGTCCGTGCCGCACTCGTCGTCGGCGGGCAGATCGTGTTCGCGGTGCTGTCGACGAACGCCGACGGGCAGGTGTCGCTGACCAGTCCGCGCATCGCCGCCTACAACGTCGGCAATCGTGCGGTGTCCCTGGACTGGGCGTCGCCGACGACGCTGGTCATCGCGCGGGAGGCACCCGAGTCCCCGGTCGTGCAGCTGTCGATCAACGGCACCCCGGCGGTCGGCCTGCTCAGCGGCAACGTGTCGCCACCGGTGCGGGCCGTGGTGGCGAACTCGTCGACCATCTACGTCGGGGATCAGCGTGGCGTGCTCCGTCTCGGCAGCAACAACGGGCAGCCCGACCAGTACTGGACCGAGGTCGAGCCGGCCATGATCGCCGGCGCCATCCCGGTGCTGCCCTGATCCCTCCCTAGGCGGCGGCCAGCACCACGACCGCCGCGACCCCGACGCCGGCCGCACGCAGTACGCGCACCGACTCGGCCGCGGTGGCACCCGTGGTGATGACGTCGTCGATCAGTAGTGCCGCGGCACCGTGCGGTGGAGACGGACCGGCGCGCAGACGGACCGCGCCCGCGAGATTGCGGGCACGCGCCCGGGCGTCGAGTCCGGCGGAGTCGCGAGCGGTCGCCGACGTCACCAACAGCGGCGTCACGACGACCCGGGACCCCAGAAGAGGTGCGGCGTGTTCGGCGATCGCGGTCACCCGGTCGCCGCCGCGACGCCGGGCGCTCATCCGGCGGGTCGGTGCGGGGATCAATGTCAGGCGATCCGCGTCGGGCATCTCGCCCCAGCCGGCCAGGACCCGCACGGCGTGGGCGAGTGCGGCGCCCAGCGGTGGGATCAGATCACGTCGATCGTGTTCCTTGACCGCGATGATCCCCTGCCGGTGCGGACCCCGGTAGCGCCCGAGAGCCCACACCGGAACACCCGGCTCGATGCGCGGCCGGGCGGCGACGGGAACGTCGTGCCACGCCTTGTCGCAGCGTCGGCACCACGGCGTCCCCGGCCGCCCGCACCCGCCGCACACCACGGGAAGAACCAGATCTGCCGCCGCGGCCGGCACCTGTCGCCAGGTCATGTCCCGACCCTAGGTCCGGTCGTGCTCCGACCCGGTGGCGTCGCGCCGGCTGTGGACGGATCGGCCTGTTGGACGGCGTGGGCCGAGACCTTGGGATCACCGTGCCGGGGCCTTCGTACCCCACTTGTCCCGACTCCGCCGACGCGGCAGGCCAAAACGTGGCCGATACCCGAACTTGCGACTACGGTCGTGGGTACATCGGGTTGCCGGGAGGACAACAGATTCCCCGCGCCGGTAACGACCGGTTTTCAGGAGGTGGTGCCCCTGCCGTTGAGTGTCAGCTGTCAGTTGGCATGGACTAATCCTCGACGTCGACCAAATCATCAGTGCGACAACAGATCACGATGTATCAGGCGCGCCGGGAACAATTCAGGAGGTAGTTGAATGTCCAACGTCATCCACCGCAGAGGCCAGCGCGAACCCAAACTCGCAGAGCAGAGGCCGACCGTGGAGGAGGGCCTCGAGCCCGACCACCAACCCGCCCAAACCGACTCCGACGACCAGGAGTTCGCGTTCGTCCGCCCACCGGGGACGGTGGAATCCGACGAACCCGCCGAGCCCATCGCCAAGATCGTGTTCAGCGGCCGGAACGTCGAAATACCCGACCACTACCGCATCTACGTCGGCGACAAGCTCGCCCGCCTCGAGCGATTCGATCCGACGATCTTCCAATTCGACGTCGAGCTGTACCACGAACGCAACCGGAGACAGTCCAAGGCCTGTCAGCAGGTCGAGATCACCGCGAAGGGCAAGGGTCCGATCGTCCGTTCGCAGGCCTGCGGCGAGAACTTCTACGCCGCACTCGAGCGGTCCCTGGACAAGCTCGAATCCCGCCTGCGCCGGGTCAAGGACCGGCGCCGTGTGCACCACGGCAACCGCCGTCCGCTGTCGGTGGCCGAGGCCACCGAGATCGGGGCACCGCCGTTGCGGGACAACCAATTGTCCGTGGAGGGGCTCGTCGGTGAGCCCGGGACCGCCGCGGCCGGTGCCACGACGTCCAATCATGACGACGTGGACGAGTACACGCCGGGTCAGATCGTCCGCGTGAAGGAACACACCGCGGTACCGATGAACGTCGACGACGCGCTCTACGAGATGGAGCTCGTCGGGCACGATTTCTTCCTGTTCCACGACAAGGAGACCGACAAGCCGTCGGTGGTGTACCGCAGGCATGCGTTCGACTACGGCCTCATCCGCCTGACCTGAACGCCGCTGAGCCGCCCTTCCGGTGAGCCGCCGACGAATCCCGAAGGGATGAAGTCTTCGGCCAACGTGCCGGTCGATCAGGGTCTGCTCAGCTCACCTCGCTACCATGGGATCCGGTCTGTGTGTTCGCACGGGCCGGATTCCGTGTGTTTTCTACAGGTGAGGGACTCGATCCACGGTGCTGAACAAGCTGTTGCGTGTCGGCGAAGGCCGCATGGTCAAGCGACTCGACGCGATCGCGTCGCACGTCGAGGCGCTGTCCGACGAGTTCGAGGCGCTTTCCGACGCCGAACTGCGAGCCAAGACAGACGAGTTCAAGAAACGGATCGCCGACGGTGAGACGCTCGACGAGCTGCTGCCCGAGGCCTTCGCGGCAGCCCGCGAGGCGGCATGGCGCGTGCTCGACCAGAAGCACTTCCACGTGCAGCTCATGGGCGGCGCGGCGCTGCACTACGGCAACATCGCCGAGATGAAGACCGGTGAGGGCAAGACCCTCACCTGTGTGCTGCCGGCGTACCTCAATGCGCTGTCGGGCGACGGCGTCCACGTCGTCACGGTCAACGACTACCTCGCCAAGCGCGACTCCGAGTGGATGGGGCGCGTGCACCGCTTCCTCGGCCTCGAGACCGCGGTGATCCTCACCGGCATGTCCTCATCTGCGCGCCGCGAGGCCTACGCAGCCGACATCACCTACGGAACCAACAACGAGTTCGGCTTCGACTACCTGCGCGACAACATGGCGCACTCGCTCGCCGACCTCGTCCAGCGCGGCCACGCCTACGCGATCGTCGACGAGGTCGACTCGATCCTCATCGACGAGGCGCGCACCCCGCTGATCATCTCGGGCCCGGCCGAGGGGTCGAGCAAGTGGTACACCGAGTTCGCGCGCATCGCGCCGCTGCTCGAGAAGGATGTCCACTACGAGGTCGACATCAAGAAGAAGACGATCGGCGTGCACGAGGCCGGTGTCGAGTTCGTCGAGGACCGCCTCGGCATCGACAATCTGTACGAGGCCGCCAATTCGCCGCTGGTCAGCTACCTGAACAACGCCATCAAGGTCAAGGAACTGTTCCAGCGCGACAAGGACTACATCGTTCGCAACGGTGAGGTCCTGATCGTCGACGAGTTCACCGGACGTGTGCTCGACGGCCGCCGCTTCAACGAGGGCCTGCACCAGGCGATCGAGGCCAAGGAAGGCGTCGAGATCAAGGCCGAGAACCAGACTCTCGCCACGATCACCCTGCAGAACTACTTCCGTCTCTACGACAAGTTGTCGGGTATGACCGGTACCGCCGAGACCGAGGCCGCCGAGTTCGACCAGATCTACAAGCTCGGGGTGCTACCGATCCCGACCAACCGACCCATGGTCCGCAAGGACCAGGGCGATCTGATCTACAAGACGGAAGAGGCCAAGTTCGCCGCGGTCGTCGACGACATCGTCGAGCGTCACGAGATCGGCCAGCCGGTGCTCATCGGTACCACCAGCGTCGAGCGGTCGGAGTACCTGTCGCGCCAGCTGAAGAAGCGCGAGATCCCGCACAACGTCCTCAACGCCAAGTTCCACGAGCAGGAAGCCCAGATCATCGCCGAGGCGGGCCGTCTGCGAGCGGTCACCGTGGCCACCAACATGGCCGGCCGTGGTACCGACGTCGTGCTCGGCGGCAACCCGGACATCATCGCCGACACCCGTCTGCGCAAGGCCGGTCTCGACCCGGTCAACACGCCCGACGAGTACGAGGCGGCCTGGGACGAGGCCATCGAGGTCGCGCGCAAGGAGGCGACCGACGAGGCCGAGGCCGTGCGCAAGGCCGGCGGCCTGTACGTGCTCGGCACCGAGCGCCACGAGTCGCGTCGTATCGACAACCAGCTGCGCGGCCGCTCGGGCCGTCAGGGCGATCCGGGCGAGTCGCGGTTCTACCTCTCCGTCGCCGACGAGCTCATGCGCCGCTTCAACGGCGGTGCGCTCGAGGCGATCATGAGCCGTCTGCCCGACGACGTGCCGATCGAGGCCAAGATGGTCACCAAGGCCATCCGCAGCGCTCAGACCCAGGTCGAGCAGCAGAACTTCGAGATGCGCAAGAACGTCCTCAAGTACGACGAGGTCATGAACGAGCAGCGCAAGATCATCTACGCCGAGCGCCGCCAGATCCTCGAGGGCGAGGATCACCACGAGCAGGTCAAGCAGATGATCGACGACGTGGTCAGCGCCTACGTCGACGGCGCGACCGCCGAGGGCTACGCCGAGGACTGGGATCTCGACGAGCTGTGGACCGCCCTGCGCACCCTGTACCCGATCGAACTCGATCCCAAAGCCGTTGTCGGAGAGACGGAATACGGTGAGCGCGACGACATCTCGGCCGAGGAGCTGCGTGAGACCCTCGTCGCCGACGCGAAGGCCGCCTACGACAAGCGTGAGCAGGCCATCGACGAGCTCGCCGGTGAGGGTGCGATGCGCCAGCTCGAGCGCAGCGTCCTGCTGAGCGTCCTCGACCGCAAGTGGCGTGACCACCTGTACGAGATGGACTACCTCCGCGAGGGCATCCACCTGCGTTCGATGGCGCAGCGCGACCCGGTGGTCGAGTACCAGCGCGAGGGCTTCGACATGTTCACCGGCATGCTCGAGGGCCTCAAGGAGGAAGCGCTCGGCATTCTGTTCAACGCACAGGTGCAGACCGAGCAGCCGGCACCGCAGGCGCCGCTGCCCACCGCGGCCGATCTGCGTGCCGCGGTCGGTGCCGGTGCACCCGCCCCGGCGGCCGACGCCGGTTCGCAGGTGCCCGCGGCATTGCGGGGGTCCGGCGTCACAGATGGTGACGTGCCGATGACGTTCTCCGGGCCCGACGAGGGTGGTGGCACGGTCGTCCACTCCGAGGAGGAGGAACTCGCCGGTGCCGCCGAGTCGGCCAGCCGTCGGGAGCGTCGTGCGGCCGCGCGTGCGAACACCAAGGGCAGCCGCCCGAAGCCGCCGAAGGCCAAGAAGCAGCGCCGCTGAAAAATTTTCGGGTGAAAAGCGGAACCTGACAGGGGAGTGGCTGCGTCCAATCCCCATGCAGACACTCACTTCCGCTCCACCCGCCGGCGCACAGACGACGAGGGTTCGGGTTCGGCCGGCCCCCACGTATGAACCGGCCGGGCCCGGCGCGATGGGGGCCGGGGCGACCGGGGCCGGGCCCGACCGGGAGCGCACCGTGTTCCCACGGCCGCGCTCCGGTGCGGGGCCGTCGCGCAAGACCGTGGCCGCCGCGGTGGAGGCCCGGAGGTTCACCGTCGCCACGTCTCGACTGCTCTTCGAGGTCATCGACCGCCGCCGCGGGATCGCGCACCTCGGCGACTCCGTCTCGCCCGCGATCGCCGACCAGGTGGTGGCACTGGTCCGCCACGACGCCTTCCGCGTCGCCGAGACGAGCGGTGCCCCCGGGGGACCGCCGGCTCGCGGTACGGTCCTCCACCGCGTCCACGTCCAGCTGCGCGACACCAGCAGCGCCGAGGTCTTCGGGTCGTACACCAGTGGCGGGCGGGTCCGCGCCTTCGCCGGGCGCGTCGAACGCAAGCCGTGCCGTGTGCGTGGAGCCGATCCGCGCGCCGCTGGCCGGGGTGCGCGAGCCGGCCTCGGTCAGGTCGAATACCGCTGGCAACTCGTGGCGCTCGAGTTCTGCTGACCGCTGTGCAGTTCTGCTGACACTGTCGATTCCGGCCACCACGCGTCCGGGCGGCTAGGATCGGCGGCGTGGTGAACCGTTTGTCGCCGCGCGACGCGATGTACTACTTCCTCGACGATGCCCGGTCGACGACCCATCTCGGGGCGCTGCTGGTCATCGACCCCTGCGCCGGCGAAGGGATGAAGGCAGGTGACACGGCGACCGGGGAGAACGCTTCCGCTTCCGCTTCCGTGTCCCGCAGACCCGCGATCGACTATCAGTCGCTGGTGTCGCTGGTCGAGAACCGACTCCAGCGTGCGCCCCGGTACCGGCAGGTGGTCCGCGAGGTCACGCTTGGGCTCGCTCGCCCGGTGTGGGTCGACGACCGGGATTTCGACATCAACTTCCACATCCGGCGCTCGGGACTACCGCGGCCGGGCGGTCCCACCGACCTCGCCGAGCTCATCTCCCGGGTGATGTCCCGACCGTTGGATCGCACACGGCCGCTGTGGGAGATGTACCTGATCGAGGGTCTGGCCGACGGACGGCTGGCGATCCTGACGAAGTCGCACCGCTGTCTGATCGATGGTCCGGAGCACCCGGAGATCAGCGAGGTCATCTGCGACGACACCGACACGCCGGAGTCGCTGCCCGAGGAACTGTGGATGCCCGGCTCCCCGCCGGGAACGACGAGCCTGGTCATCGGTGCGCTCGCCGAGGCGATGGCCCGTCCGGGCGACCTGGTCGAGACCATGGTGCACGGCAACGGCCTGGTGTCCGAGGTGCGTTCGGCGGTCGGCAACACCGTCCGGCGGTTCGGGGACGTCGTCGGCCAGCTCACCGACTCCGCTCCCCGCAGTCCGCTCAACAACTCGGGTACGACGACGCGGACCTTCACCACGGCGTCGGTGCCGCGCCGCGACTGCGCGAAGATCGCCGATCACCACAACTGCACCGTCACCGACGTCGAGCTCGCCATCATCTCCGGGGTGATGCGCAGGTGGATGCTGTCGGTCGACCCGGCTACGGTGCCGGCCGACACCGTCCGGGTGGTGATCCCGTTGTCGACCCGGGACCCCGGTGTGGAGGTCGAGGCGGAGTCCGAACCCGGCTGGATCAGTGTCGGCAAACCGAGCTTCGTGACGGACCTGCCGGTGGGGGAATCGAACCCGACCGTGCGGCTCGCCCAGGTCGCGGGACTCGCCGACCGGTACGCGCAGTCGTCGCGACGCATGAGTACCGGCCCGAGTCCGCTGTTTCCCGAGCTGGGTATGGTGCCGTTCGCCGACATCAGTTCCCGGGCGTTCCGGTCTCTCGACAGCCGCTCGTACAACGTGCCGGTGGCGATGAGCACGGCGCCGGTCGCCGACCGTTTCGTGCTCGGTGTTCCGGTGCGCGAGGTTTTCTACATCCCGGTTCTCGTGTCACCGCGGGCGCTCGCGGTCAGCGTCGTCGAGTACGGCGACCGGTTGCAGTTCGCGTTCATGGCCGACCGCGGTGTCATCCGGGACCTGCCCGACATGGCGGATTACGTCGCCGAGTCCTTCGATGAGTTGCTGGTCACCGGCTGAGCCGAGGTCGCGGCTAAGGTGAGCGGGTACCGCAATCGGACCGCGAGGAGCGAAGGTCGAATGAGGGTCTACCTGCCGGCGACGTTGGCAATGTTGATGCAGCTCAACTCGAATGGCGAGTTCCGGCCGATCGGCGGTACCGGATTCTCCTTGACTCCGGCGCTGCGCGAGGCGTTCGTCTCCGGCGATGACGACGAACTCTCCGAGGTCGCGATGCGCGAGGCGGCACGGGCGTCGTTGCGCCTGCTCGCCGGGGAAGTGCCGGAGCCCGGCGACGCCGCTGCCGAGGGCGATCTCGCCGCCGACGAGGCCGTCACGAAGCCGGGCGACACCCCCTCGTTGCCGCCGCGTCGGGTCGTGGTGGCCGCCGACGTCGAGGAGGTGGAACTCCGTCCCGATCTCGACGACGCCGTGGTGAAGGTCTCCGGGACGATTCCGGTCTCGGCGATCGCCTCGGTCCACGTCGACGTAAAAGAGGCGGAGGACAAGGTCCGTGCCGCGGTGGTCGTCATCGACGCAGCCGACATGGGCGACCTGGACGCCGAACTGGCCGTCGGCGACGCCGAGGACTTCGACCTCGCGTGGTATGCCACCCAGGAGCTGCCGTTCCTGCTCGAACTGCTCTGACCCGACTCGTCCCCGACTCCTGACGGCGCTAACCTACGGTTGCGTAGGTTAGAGTGTCAACGCAGTGTTCCTGACGTCGAAGGCGGTGTGTGGGTTGGGTCTGCTCGAGCGATTCGAAGAACCGGTGGCCGGGGTCGCGGCGCGAAGTCGCGGTGCCCAGTGGGTCCGTGCGGCGGTCACCCGCATCACCACGCCGTTGCTGCCCGACGACTACCTGCATCTCGCCAACCCGTTGTGGTCGGCGCGCGAGCTGCGCGGCAAGGTCATCTCGGTGATCCGGGAGACCGAGGACACCGCGACCATCCGGATTCGTCCGGGCTGGGGATTCTCGTTCGACTACGCGCCCGGACAGTACGTCGGGATCGGCGTGCTCATGGAGGGCCGATGGACGTGGCGCTCGTATTCGCTCACCTCGACCCCCGATACGTCGGCGAACGACAAGACCATCGCGATCACCGTGAAGGCGATGCCGGAGGGTTTCCTGTCGACCCACCTCGTGAACGGCCTGACGCCGGGCACCGTGGTGCGCCTCGCCGCGCCGCGCGGTGAGTTCGTCCTGCCCGACCCGCTGCCGGAGAAGATCCTGTTCGCCACCGCCGGCAGCGGACTCACGCCGATCATCTCGATGCTGCGCACCGTCAAACAGCGCAAGCAGAACACCGACATCCGCCTGATCCACTCGACACCCACCGAGGCCGACCTGCTCTTCGCCGACGAACTCGAGGAGATGGCGTCTTCGGGTCTCGTCGACCTGCACGTGCAGTACACCCGCACGGCAGGCAAGATCACCCCTGAGGTGCTGCCGAACCTGTGCCCGGACTGGCGTGAGCGTCAGACCTGGGCGTGTGGCCCAGCAGGTTTCCTCGACGGTCTGCATCGCCTCTACTCCGACGCCGACCTGGCCGACCGCTTGCACATCGAACGGTTCGCCCTCGAACGCGGTGTGGTCGGTGCGCAGGGCGGGACGGTGACCTTCGGCCGGTCCGGCAAGACCGCGGCTGTCGACGGCGCCACCACTCTTCTCGAGGCCGGCGAGGCCGCGGGCGCGATCATGCCGTTCGGCTGCCGGATGGGGATCTGCCAGAGCTGCGTGGTGATGCTCGACAAGGGATGCGTGCGCGATCTCCGCTCCGGCGTCGAACATGTCGAGGGCGAACGCGTCCAGACGTGCATCAGTGCCGCTGCCGGGGACTGCACGCTGGACGTCTGACCTGCTTCTTCGTCTGTGACCCGGCGACGCCGCGGGAACAGCCGGTACGCTCGAAAACGTGCGTGGTCACAGTGATGGGTCCCGTCGAGCTCGGCGTCCAGTTCGGTCTGGAGGCTGACCGGTGAAAGCCGCGGTCCCGATTCCCGAAAACGTCCCCGTTCTCACCGACGGCGGAGTGACCCTGCGGCCTCATGAGCCCCGAGATCTCGATCGCATGGTCGAGCTCGCGGCTGATCCGGCCATGATGCGGTGGACACCCGTCCCGGCGCCCTACAGTCGCGCCGCCGCCGAGAGGTTCGCCCTCGACTATGCACCCCGATCCTGGGCGGAGGGTTCCCGGATGTTGTGGGCCGTCGAGTTCGACGGCCGGTTCGTCGGCACCGTCGACCTCGAGGGGGAGGGGCCGCTCAGCAGGCTGAGTTACGACCTCCACCCCGACGCCCGTGGCTGGGGCGTGATGAAACGCGCGGTCCTCCTGGCGGTCGATTACGCCTTCACCGAGGCGGGCAAAGAGGTCGTCCGCTGGACCACGGTCGCGGGCAACATCGACGCCCTGCGCGTCGCGCACTCCTGCGGGTTCCGTCTCGACGCCGCGGTGCCCGACGGGATCGAGGTCCGCGGACACATCCGGGACGCGTGGGTCGGCTCGCTGCGTGCCGACGATGTGCGGAAACCGAAGACGGAATGGCGCACCGACGTGTTCGAGACCGAGCGGTTCCGTCTCCGGCCCCTCGCCGAACACGATGATCCGCGCATCCGCGAAACCCTCGACGACCCGGTCTCCCGCAAATACCTTTTCGCACGACCCGACCCGCTGGAACTCGAGCACGCCGCGGCCGAACGTCTGCGCAAGTGGTGGACCGCGGCGCAGGGCCTTACCTGCACCTGGGCGGTCGCCGACCTGGAGACCGACGACTACCTCGGTGACATCACCCTGCTGCACATCGACGAGGTCACCGGTGCCGAGGCCGGCTTCTACACGCATCCCGAGGCGCGCGGTCAGGGCGTTCTGGGAGAAGCGTTCCCGGCGTCTGTGCGCTATGCCTTCGAGAAGCTGGGGTTCCGGCGGTTGACGCTGTTCGCCGCCGACAGCAACGAAGGCAGCAAGAAACTCGCCCGCGCGGCCGGTTTCCGCGAGGTCAGCAGGCAGAAGCTGGCTGCCCGCTCCGACGGTGTCTTCGAGGACCTCATCGGCTTCGAGCTGTTCGTCGACGACTACCGCGAGGCCGCGTCCGTGTGCCCTGCTCGTTGAGCCGGTACCGAGCGCAGCGAGGCGCCGCGTCGAGCCCACCCCATCGCCGCGTCCGTGTGCCCTGCTCGTTGAGCCGGTACCGAGCGCAGCGAGGCACCGCGTCGAAACGACCCGCCCACCCCATCGCTGGACACACGCGCGATCAGTAACCTACGCTTGCGTAAGTTACGGAAACGTAGGGTTTGGAACCCAGGCATGAGCCGCACCGGTTGTCGACGCCGACACCAGCGCAGCCACCCACCCGGCGAAGGGACCACACGTATGGCTATCACCGACATCCCCGAATACGCGCATCTGTCCGAAGCCGACGTCGAAGCACTCGGCGCAGAGCTCGACGCGATCCGCGCCGACATCGAGGCCAGCCGCGGCGAGCGGGACGCCCGCTACCTGCGGAACACGATCCGCTTCCAGCGCGGGCTGGAGCTGACCGGACGCGCCCTGCTGTTCGGGTCGACCAAGAAGTCGGCCTGGTGGGCCGGTGCCGGTGCACTCGGGGTGGCCAAGATCGTCGAGAACATGGAGCTCGGCCACAACGTGATGCACGGGCAGTGGGACTGGATGAACGATCCCGAGGTCCACAGCACCACGTGGGAGTGGGACAACACCGACCCGTCGGCGCACTGGAAGCACACCCACAACTACATCCATCACAAGTACACCAACGTGCTCGGCATGGATGACGATGTGGGCTACGGCCTGCTGCGCGTCACGCGTGACCAGCGCTGGCGGCCGTTCAACTACGGCAACCTCGTCTACAACACGATCCTGGCGCTGGCGTTCCAGTACGGAGTCGCCGTGCAGCACCTCGAGCTCGGCAAGAAGCGCCGGACGCCCGAGGAGAAGGAACAGTACAAGCGCGACGTCGCCGACGTGTTGTCGAAGGTCGGCAAGCAGGTCGCCAAGGACTATCTCGCCTACCCGGCGCTGGTGGCCGCCACCACCGGACACAAGGTGGGATACGTCAACGCCTACCGCAAGGCGGCCACTGCGACCGCCCTGGGCAATGTGATCCGCAACGTGTGGAGCAACGCGGTCATCTTCTGTGGGCACTTCCCCGACGGTGCGGAGAAGTTCACCAAGCAGGACGTCGACCACGAGACCCAGGCCGAGTGGTACCTGCGTCAGATGCTCGGCAGCGCCAACTTCGACGCCGGTTTCGTGCTGGCGTTCATGAGCGGCAACCTGTCGTACCAGATCGAGCACCACATCTTCCCGGACCTTCCGAGCAACCGCTACGCCGAGATTGCCGTGCGCGTTCGTGAGCTGTGCGACAAGTACGACCTGCCCTACACCTCCGGCCCGTTCCCGGTGCAGTACGCCAAGACCTGGCGGACCATCGCCAAACTGTCGCTGCCGGACAAGTATCTGAAGGCGACCGCCGACGACGCCCCGGAGACCGCTTCCGAGCGTCGCTTCAAGCAGGGGCTGCCGGAAGGCGCGCGCCTGCAGGCCACCGTCGACGAGCAGACCGGTACCCGTCGCGGGCTGCGATCGGCCATCGCGGGTCTGCGCGAGCGGCGGCGCGCCGGCCGTGGAAGCCGTGCCGTCGTGACGCCGCTGCGCGCGACGCGCGACGACGAGGCGGCCGCCTGATTCTGGGATCGTGGTCGGCGGGCGCGTCGGACGCCCGCCCGGCTGCGTCCATGCATCGATTCGACAACGTCGGCATAATGGGACCCAATGGCGATCACTGACATCAACGAGTACGCACATCTGACGGACGCCGATGTGGAGGCGCTGGGTGCCGAACTCGACGCCCTCCGTCGTGAGATCGAGGCGGACCGGGGGATTCGCGACGTCAAGTACCTGCGCCGCACGATCCTGGCGCACCGCGCCCTCGAGGTCGCCGGCCGCGCAGCTCTGCTCGGCAGTCGATCGCGGCCGCTGTGGCTCCTCGGGACCGGGGCTCTCGCGCTCTCGAAGATCATCGAGAACATGGAGCTCGGGCACAACGTGATGCACGGGCAGTGGGACTGGATGAACGACCCGGAGGTCCACTCGACCACCTGGGAATGGGACATGGTGTGCGCCTCGCCACACTGGAAGCACTCCCACAACTACATCCATCACAAGTACACCAACGTCCTCGGCATGGATCACGACGTCGGCTACAAGACGCTGCGCGTCACCCGCGACGAGCCGTGGCAGCCCAAACAGATCTTCCAGCCGTTCACCAACATCGTGCTCGCGGCGCTGTTCGAGTGGGGGATCGGTCTGCACGATCTCGACCTCAAGGACGTCATCTCCGGCGACAAGCCCAAGGAGATCGCGATCCCGCAGCTCAAGCTGTTCGCGCGCAAGGTGGGCAAGCAGGTCGCCAAGGACTACGTGCTGTTCCCGGTGTTGTCCGGACCGAATTTCAAACACACGCTGACCGCCAATCTCACCGCGAACCTCATCCGCAATGTCTGGGCCTATGTGGTGATCTTCTGCGGCCACTTCCCGGACGGTGCAGAGAAGTTCACCGCAGACACCCTCGACAACGAGACCCAGGGCCAGTGGTACCTGAGGCAGATGCTCGGCACGGCCAACTTCGACGCCGGACCCGCGATGGCGTTCTTCAGCGGCAACCTCTGCTATCAGATCGAACACCACCTGTATCCCGATCTGCCCAGCAATCGGTATGCCGAGATCGCGGTTCGGGTCCGTGCGCTGTGCGACAAGTACGACCTGCCCTACACGACGGGTTCGATCGTGGTGCAGTACTTGCAGACGCTGCGCACCATCAACAAACTGGCCCTGCCGGACTCGTTCCTGCGCGCGACCGCCGACGATGCCCCGGAAACCGCGTCGGAGAAGCGTTTTGCCGGGATGCCGAGGTCGACCGGGCTCAAGACGGCGATTCGTCAGCTGCGGGAACGGCGTCGTCGTCGCTGAGCGTTCCGCTGACGGCCGCCAGTAGGTGCCGGACGGCCATGCCGCGCCGGTAGGAGTGACCCCCGAGGTCGTCGAGCCGGCATTCGGGATCTGCCGGCGGGCCGAGATGCGTACAGCCCCTGGGGCATTCCTCGATGGCGTCGCGGAGATCGTCGAACGCTGCGATGATGTCGTCGGGACCGACATGGGCGAGTCCGAAGGACCGGATGCCGGGGGTGTCGACGACCCAGCTGCGCGGGATGCCAGTCCCGGGTAGCGGAAGCGCCACCGACTGGGTCGAGGTGTGGCGTCCCTTGCCGACACCGGAGACCACCCCCGTCGCTCGATATGCGTCGGGGACAAGGCGATTCACGAGTGTCGATTTTCCGACGCCGGAGTGTCCGATGAAGGCGGTGATGTGCCCGCGCAGCGCGTCGAGGATGTCGTCGATGGGGTCGTCGCGTCCGGCGCGGATGACGGGTAGGTCGAGGTCGGCGAAGGCGGCGGTGAACTCGGTCGGATCGGCGAGGTCGGATTTGGTCAGGCACAGGATGGGGGACAGACCGCCGACGTAGGCCGCCGCCAGTGCTCGTTCGACGAACCCCGTGCGCGGCGGCGGGTCGGCCATCGCGGTGACGATCAACAACTGATCGGCGTTGGCCACCACGATCCGCTCATACGGGTCGGAGTCGTCTGCGGTGCGCCGCAACACACTTCGGCGCTCGGCGACACGCACGATCCGCGCCAGGGTGTCCGGCTTCCCGGAGAGGTCGCCGACCACCGACACGTCGTCGCCGACGACGATCGGAGTCCGGCCGAGCTCTCGGGCCCGCATCGTCACGACGCGACGGTCCGGATCGCCGCCGAGGACGACACCCCACCGGCCGCGATCCACCGACACGACCATGCCCTGTTCGGCATCGTCGTGGGACGGACGTTGTTTGGTGCGCGGACGCGTGCCTTTTCCCGGACGAACCCGGACATCGGATTCGTCGTAACTCGCCGCGCGGCGGCTCAAAGGCGACCGATCATCTGCTGCCACATACCGGGGAAGTCGGGCAGGGTCTTGCTCGTCGTCTCGATGTCGTCGACCACGACATCGGGCGTGACGAGTCCGACGATCGCGCCGGCGGTGGCCATGCGGTGGTCGGCGTAGGACTCCCAGGTCCCGCCGTGCAGCGTCGTCCCGGTGATCCGGAGCCCGTCCTCGGTCTCGGCGCAGATCCCGCCGAGCCGGGTGATCTCGGTGGTGAGGGCGGCCAACCGGTTGGTCTCGTGGCCGCGCAGATGGGCGATGCCGCTCAGCTCGGATTCGCCGTCGGCGACGGCACACAGGGCGGCGATGGTCGGGGTCAGTTCGCCGATGTCGCGCAGGTCGAGGTTCACCGCCTTCAGCACGGCGGGCCCGCGGACGGTCAGAGTGCCGTCGAGGTGCTCGACGGTGCAGCCCATCGCGGCCAGCACGTCGGCGATACGTGCACCGGGCTGCGTGGTGACCGCCGGCCAGTACGGGACGCGGACGGTGCCGCCGGTGACCGCGGCCGCGGCCAGGAACGCCGCGGCGTTCGAGAGGTCGGGTTCGACGGTCCAGTCGACGGCCCGGATCGCACCGGGGGACACGCGCCAGACATCGGCTTCGGAGGTGTCGACCTCGACGCCCGCGGTCGCCAGCATGTCGACCGTCATGTCGATGTGCGGTGTCGACGGGACGGGCGGCCCGACGTGGCGGATGACCAGTCCCTCGTCGAACCGGGCGGCCGACAGCAACAGACCCGACACGAACTGCGACGACCCGGACGCGTCGATGGTGACCTCGCCACCCCGCACCCGGCCGGTGCCGTCGATGGTGAAGGGCAGGCGGTCACCCTCGATCGCGACGCCGAGACCGCGCAGGGCGTCGAGGATCGTGGTCTGGGGGCGGACGCGCGCCTGCGGGTCGCCGTCGAAGCGCACCCGCCCGGTGGCCAGCGCACCCAGCGGCGGTAGGAACCGCATGACCGTTCCGGCGAGGCCGCAGTCGATGTCGGCTGCGTGTAGCGGCCCGGGGGAGAGGGAGACGGTGGTCTCGGCAGCGGGATCGACACGCACCTGCGCCCCGAGCGCCGCCAGAGCATCCAGCATGAGGTTGGTGTCGCGGCTGCGGAGGGTTCCACGGACGGTCGACGGGCCGTCGGCGAGCGCGGCCAGGACGAGCGCGCGATTGGTGATGGACTTGGAACCGGGCAGCTCGACGGTGGCATTCAGACCGGCGTTCGGGCCGCTCGCGCAGGTGGGCGCGTTCCAGGTACTCATGCGAACCAGTTTGTCATGCCCGGTCCTGCCGGTTTCACCACCGCCGAGGCCGGCCGACTAGCGGGTGTCCTTGCGCAACGGGTGATCGGCGGGGATCTCCACGACGATGATCCCGCGTCCGTCGGGGTCCTCGGCATGCATCTCGATGAGGCCCCACGTTTCGGTTCGCGGCTCGCGTGTGACGCTCACCCCGCGGTCGCGGAACTGCTTCTCGGTGGCCTCGGCGTCGCGGACCTGCAACCAGAGCGCCGCGTTGCTCGACGGGTCGGGTGCGTCGGTCTTCATGTGCGATGAGATCTCGATGAGTCCGTTGCCGGCGAAGAACACGATTCCGCCGGGGTACTCGCGGTGGATCGGGAGACCCAGCTGGTCACGGTAGAAGGCCTGCAGTCGTTCGGGATCTGCCGAGAGCAGGAGTACTCGGCTGGACAAGACCTCCATCTACTGCCCCTCGGTGCTTCCGTCGGACCCGCCCACCGCGTGGCCCCGGTTGTAATCGGCGTGACCGGCCGCCTCGTACGCGGCGCGTTCACGGGCCAGGCGATCGGTCTCGCCGATCGGCGTCGAATCACCGAAGGCGAAGGCCGAGGCGTGGGGCCATTCATGCGGGACGTCGGGATCGACGATGTGCTCGTCGGAGTCGTCGGTAGGGGAGCCGGCGACGTCGTCGGCTCCGGGACCGGGTTCGAATCTGGAGGACATGGACCCCACGATATGCCGATTCGCGACGCGCGGGGCGGCGTCCGGGCTCCGTCGCGGTCGTGTCTCGGGGGCACGCGGTTCGAGGCCCTCATCAGCGCCGGATCGTGCGCCGACCGCGACCGAACCGCAAGCTCGGGTTCGTAGCGTCAGAGGTGGCATCCGGATGTCGACCCGCAGGAGGAATCATGACCGGCACCGAGCATCGCACCGAGCACCGCGACTTCGCCGAACCCGACGAGGTCCGCACCTTCGGACACGGTCGCATGGCCGTGGTGGGCGTCGGGGACTCCGAGATCGGCCGACTCGAGTTGGAACCGGGCTGGCGATGGTCGGTGGATGTGAAACCGATCGCCGGAACCGAACTGTGCGAGGCCCCGCACTTCCAGTACCACGTGTCCGGGGTGCTGCACATCGTGATGGCCGACGGCACCGAGTTCGACGCCGGGCCGGGACAGATCACGTCGCTGCCGTCCGGACACGACGCCTGGGTGGTCGGCGACGAACCGGTGGTCACCGTCGACTTCTACGGGGCGAGCAACTATGCCAAGTCCGTTGGGGACTGACGGCAGTCGACGAGCACTCAGTAGACGGTTATCTGCCGCATCGACGACGGCACCCGATCCCTGCTGTGCGACGGACGTTCCGGCAGATGTCGCGAGTCGTGACGCCGGTCGACACCTTCGACGACATATGGGTGGCGCAGGATGTGTACGTGACCGCATCTACGACCCGCCGCAGCGCGGGAATCCTGCTGTATCGACGCACCGGCCCGGCCGGCGTCGAAGTGCTCCTTGCTCACCCCGGCGGTCCGATCTGGGCCCGCAAGGACGAGGGATCGTGGTCGCTCCCGAAGGGCTTGATCGACCCGGACGAATCGGAATGGGACGCGGCGCGACGCGAGTTCCTCGAGGAGATCGGCAGCCCGGTGCCCGACGGCCCGCACATCGAACTCGGCGAGGTGAAACTCAAGAGCGGGAAGATCGTGGTCGGGTTCGCCGTCGAAGGTGATCTCGACGTGTCGACGGTCATCAGCAACACCTTCGAGATGGCCTGGCCCCCGCGGTCGGGTCGCATGCAGTCGTTCCCGGAGATCGATCGCGCCGAGTGGTTCGACCCCGAGACCGCGAAGAAGAAACTCAACCCGGCGCAGGCACCACTCGTCGAACGGCTGCTCGAGGCGCTCCCGGCCGCTGGCTGAGTAGCCGCGGAGCTTGCGACCGAGGGCCCCCGATCGCTGGCTGAGTAGCCGCGGAGCTTGCGACCGAGGCCCCCGATCGCTGGCTGAGTAGCCGAGGAGCTTGCGACCGAGGCCCCCGATCGCTGGCTGAGTAGCCGAGGAGCTTGCTACCGAGGCCCCCCGATCGCTGGCTGAGTAGCCGAGGAGCTTGCGACGAGGCGTATCGAAGTCCGGCCCACCCACGTGTTCCCTCAAAAGGGAGACAATTCTGTTCGGCGCCGATCGGGTGGATCGGACGGTGTGCAACGACTTTCGGTAGTAGTCGTTCCCGCTTATCGGTTTCCTTCCTCCCTATTGAGCTCGATAAGCGGGAAGGAAACCGATAAGCGGGACCTCGATACGGTCCTCGGTCAGCGGATGAGCGGGAACCCGATTCACTTCTCCAGCAGGTAGATCCGGATCATGTCCTTCCATAGCCGCAGATGCGGATCGGTGCGCGGGTCGCGTCGATCGATGAGGTAGGTCGTCGCCGCACCGCGCATGCTCGTGAACAGGATCGGGTAGAGGTCGGCGTACCGCGGCGACGCCGTCAGCTCCGGCCCGAGGAACCCGGCGACCGCCTCGCGCACGGTTTTGCCGATCTCACGTTCGGTCGGCAGCAACGCGGTGCGCAGGTTCTCGTTGGTCCGGGCGGCGACCCACAGTTCCATCGACGCCACGAAGTACGGCTGATGGAACGTCGACCACCCGACGTCGGTGGCGAGCGAGATACGGGCGATCGGGTCGTCGGGCCAGTCCACCCGACTGGGGAGTTCCTCGATCCGGGTGCGGGCGAGGTGCCCGACCGCGGCCATCAACAGTGCATCCCGCGACGGGTAGTGATGCAGGAGCCGGCCGCGACTCATGCCGGCCTCGTTCTGGATGGCGACCGTGCTGGCACCGGAGTAGCCGCGGTCGACGAGCACGCGGATCGCTGCGTCGAGGATGCGGGTACGCGTCACGCCACTAAGTTGCTGGACGGCGGGGCGTGCGCCACCGGGTGGGGTGGTCACCTCCGCATCCTAGATCGCACGGCTCACACGTCGAGGATGTGCGGGAGGCCGGCGCGGTAGCGGTCGCGGTCAATCTGTTTGAGGGGATCGAGCATCGGCAGCTCCCACAGGGGAAAGAGCGTCGCGTTCTTCGCGGGACTGTCGGACGCGGCGATGATCGCGTTGGTGACCCGACGACCGGATTCGTTGGCGCCCTCCATCGTTGCCAGGTCGATGTTGCTGCGGACGTGGTCGCCGCCGATGAACAGGTTCGGGATCCTGGTGTGCGCGTTCGGCCGGTTCGCATACGACCCGGCGGTGTTGACCATCAGCGGGGTCGCGTTGGCGATGTTCGGCGACCACGTGATCCCGGGGTCGAGCGACCATGTCACGATGTCCGCGGAGTTCAGGATCTTTCGTCCACCGGCGTTCATCGCCCGGCTCATCTGCGCCCACACCTCCCGGGCGATCTCCTGCTTGGTGCACTGCTTCGCAGGCTTTCCGTACAGGATCCCCGGCTTCTCCCACTCCGAGATGTCGATGGACAGGCAGTCTTTCACGCGACCGTCGCCATACTTGCGGGAGAAGTCGACCTTCCAGGGCGGCGCCTGGTACAGGCCCGTCAGCGCCCACGGGGTCCCGAGCGCGGCGATGTGGCCCGGTGGCAACTCCGATCGCCTCGACAGGAAGTACTGGATGCCCACCATCCAGTCGTCCTGGAGCTGGTGGATGCCCGCAAGCGTCGGGTCCGCGGAGACCAGCTCGGGCGACAGCAGCGGCTTGAGCCGGTCGATCGGCATCGCTGCGACGTACCAGTCGGATTCGACCGTCGAGCCGGTGGTCAGCCGCGCACCGGTGATCCGGCCACGGGCGACGTTCAGCTGCGCCAGACCCGCCCCCATGGCGAAGCGAACACCGCGGCCCCGTAGATAGGCGACCCACGGATCGATCCACGCATGGTTGGTGGGCCGGTTGAGAATACGGTCGACGTCACCGATGACCAGCCCCGACTGGTACTGCGGGATCAGGCCGCTGGCGGCGGTGGTGAGGGCCAGGCCGATCTGGCCGATCGTACGGGCCGACGCCGAGTCGGGTTTCGCGGCCACCAGGGCGCGGGTGAGGGCACCGACGAGATAACGCTGGTAGGAGCGTGACTTGCCCTTCGCCTTCACGAACTGCATCCAGGACTGGTTCTCCCACTGACCGATCCGGCGTTCGGTGCAGCTCGTCGCGATCACCAGCTCCCGCGACACGAAGTAGGCGAGTTCGGTCAGGGGGACGTCGACGACGAACTTCAGTCCGGTCATCATGGCGTTGCGTAGGTTGTCCAGGGTGACGATCTCGGGTGCGTGGTCGACGAAACCCAGGAGCGAGGCGGGCGCCGTGGTCGGTGCGTAGCCGGATTCGTCGAACGCGATCGTCGCCGATTCGACGCTGATCAGGTGTCGTTCGCGAACGCTGCTGCGGCCCACGGGGATTCGTTCCATCATTTCCGGAACGTGCTGATAGCAGCTGGGAAAGAAGCGGAATCCGTGCTCGCCGGGCAGCGCCAGACGGCCGCCGCTCGCGGTGCCCGGTACGTCGTGGCTGCGGGCTTTCCCGCCGAGGTGTGCGGGCTCGTAGACGGTGACCGCGAAGCCGCGCTCGACGAGCTCGTGGGCGGCGGCGAGACCGGACATCCCGCCGCCGAAGACGGCGACGTCGCGCCCGCGCCCGCGCCCATTGCGCGGCACTGCCCGTGCCGAGGGCACGTGCGCGTGTGGGAGTGCCGTCGCGGTGCCGGCGAGCACGGCCGCGGCTGCCGATCCCCGCAGGACCGTGCGGCGGGAGAAGCCCTCCCGGGCGGTCCCGTCACCGGAATCGCTCACCCTTGATTGCTGGTCATCCGACATGTGTCCGACCCTCCATCGACCCCAGAACAGTCAGTTCTGACTCAGCTGGTGTGATGTCTACCACAGCGGTTGGGGCCGTCGGACGGATTTCCCAGAACGTCTCGGTCAGTCGTCCAGGTCGTACGTCGGTCGGGTCAGGAGCGAAGGAACGGCGCCACCCAGTCCGGCGACACCTCGCCGGTGATCGCCGCGGCGGTCGGATCGTCGACGTCGACCAGCGAATAGTGCTCGGCACCGGCGGCCGTTGCGAGGATCAGCGTGCTGACCCCGGCGCGACGCTGGAAGACCGACGCCCTGCTCGCCCAGCCGATGAGGCCGTCACGGTCGACGACGATCCGCTGTCGGGCGACGGTCGGGGGTGCGATGACGACCGACGACGGGGTGAGGCGGTGACCGAGGTGCCGTGCCCGGGCCGCGCCGAGGCCGATCGACCCGGCGAGCGCGAGCACACCCACGGCGATCCAGCCGACCGGGATCGCGCCGGTGACGACCGGGACGGTGATACCGACGAGGATCACCAGACCCGCGAGGAACCCGCGGTTGAGCCGCCGGAGGTGGGCGACGCGGCCGTGCCCGGTCAGCGATGCGGTGAGTTCGGAACGTTCGTGGGTGACCAGACCGGCCACCCGCATCGCCTCGTCGATCGGAGCGGGCGGGAGCAGCAGCGGGTGTTTGGTTGCCCCGGTGGCGATCGCCTGCAGACGAGCGCCTCGAAATGGGCGCATCAGGACGGGTTCGGTGAGATGGCTGCCGCGGATGCGCTTCTCGTCGAAGCTGATCGCGGTGGTGGTGAGGAGTCCGCGTTCGGTGCGCAGCGTCCCGTCGGGATGTCGGGTGAGCCGGAAATCCCAGTAGCTCAGGACATATCCGATCACCGACAGGACGGCGCCCACGAGGATCACCGCCACCACGCCCACGGCGATGATGAGCGCGAGTGGGATCGACCGCAGGCTGTGGAACGCGTCGCGCGCCAGCCCGACCCCTTCGTCGAACATGCCTGCGTCGTTGGCGATCTGGAGTCCGATGCCGCCGGCCGCGGCGGCGATCGCGAGACCGCCGAGGGAGAACGGTGAGTACCGCAGCCAGGCGTTCTGGAATCGCGTCAGCACCTCGGGTGCCGCCGCCGCTGTGTCGGGAGAGGCCGGCGAATTCGACGCCGCTGCAGCCGGTCGGGCTCCTGCCGTCGGCATCAGGTCGTCGTGCAGTGCGCGCGCTTCGGGGAGGGTGACGGCGCGGAGTTTGACCTGCGACGCCTGTTCGTCGCCGCCGGTTCCGATGGTGACCTTCTGGAGGTTCAGCACCCGGTGGACGAGGGACGCGGTGAGGTCGACGCTTCGGATCCGGTCGCGCCGGGCGGTGGCGACCTTCTTGGTGACCAGTCCGCTACGGACGCGGACGTGTTCGTCGGTCACCTGGTAATGCGTCGTCAGCCACGGTACGACGGTCACCAGCGGCACGATCACGATGGTCGCGATCAGTGTGATCAACGGCGCGCCCTGACCCGCGAAGACCAGTGCGATGAGGATCGGCACCAGCGAGGGGAGCTGTTCGACGGGGGTCACCGCCATCATCCACGGCGACAGGCGATGCCATTCGTCGGGGGCGTCGATGTGCAGGCCCGGCACCGGGGTCGGTGGCGACTCGGGGCCGGGCTGCGGATCAGGTTGCGTCATCGGTGAACGCCTGCGTGCGGATGGTGAGGTCGGATGCGGTCGCGCGGGCCAGTTCGGCGTCGAGGCCGGCGATGTGGATCGTGCCCGCCGACGAGGCGGTGGTCACGGTCAGCTTCGCCAGCCTCAGCAACTGTTCGATCGGTCCGGCCTCGGTGTCGACGACCTGGATACGTGCGATCGGGATGATCACCCGGTGCCGGACGAACCAGCCGGACTGTGCGTACACCGCGTCCTCGCTGACCTCCCAGCGGTGAAAGCGGTACCGCCACAACGGGACCACCGTCGTGTAGAACACGGTCAGCACCGCGAGCGCGATTGCGGCGAGCGCTGCGCCCCATCGTGCGTCGGCGACGACGACCGCGACCACGATCGCCGCGACGGTGGCCGGCACGCCCAGGATCAGCGGTCCGATGCGCCACAGCGTCTTGGCCCGGGGGTCGACCTGGTTGACCGGTTCGCGCAGGGTGGGATGCAACGGATTGTCAGGAGCGGGTGCGGATTCCATTGCGGACAGTCTAGGGCCGCACGGCCGTCGAGCGCCGCAATCGCGTGCCCGGTCTAGGTGATCGTCACGCCACCGTCGACGGCGAGGGTCTGGCCGGTGACGTACCCGGCGGCCGCAGACGACAGCCAGATCGCGGTGGCGGCCAGTTCCTCGCCGTGGCCGGTGCGGCCCAGGACGACGCGCGGCATCTGGGAGTCGAGGTAGCCGGGCTTGTAGGTGTCGGTCATCTCGCTCTCGAAGAAGCCGGGTGCGATCGCGTTGACCCGGATGCCCTTGCGGGTACCCCACTGCTGGGCGAGGTCCCGGGTGAGACCGATGACACCGGCCTTGCTCGCGGCGTAGGCAGCCTGCGGCAGTCCGGCGGTCGTGATGCCGAGGATCGACGAGATGTTCACGATCGCACTGCCCGGCAGCATCACCCGCCCACACGCCTGCGCCATCCAGTACGAGCCGTTGAGGTTGATGTCGATGACATCCCGGAACTGCTGAGGGGCCTCGCGGGTGGCGGGGTACGCGGTGCCGACACCGGCGTTGTTGATGAGGACGTCGACCTTGCCGAAGGTCTCCATCGCCGCGTCGACGACGCGCTGGCACTGTTCGGGATCGGAGACATCGGCGGGGACGACGAGCGCCTTGCGCCCCAGCGCCTCGACGGCCGCGGCGGTGTCGGCGAGCTTCTCGGCCCGACGCGCGGCGAGCACGACGTCGGCGCCGGCCTCGGCGAAGCCACGGGCGAAGGAGACACCGAGTCCCGACGAAGCGCCGGTCACGATGACCACCTTGCCGGTGGTGTCGAACAGATCCATCACGGACATCGTTGTCTCCCTTGCATATTCTTACGTGACGCGACGCATCGGGCGCCGCGTCGATGTGGTGGTGAGGTCAGAACCAGGACGGTTCGACGTCGAGTGTGGTCCGGTCCAGAGCGGTCAGGAGATCGAGCTGCGGACCGGTCTTCGGTAGTTCATACCGGAAGAAGTACTGGGCCGCAGCACGTTTGCCATCGTAGAAGTCACCGGTCCGGCCGTCCGCGGCGAGCAGCTGCTCGAGCCACATCCAGGCGATGACGATGTGACCGGTGGCCTCGAGATAAAGCGTTGCGTTGGCCAGGGAGAGCTTCGGATCGCCCGCCGACCAGATGTGCGCGGTCACCTTGACGAGCCGGTCGACGGTCGACTGCAACACCTCGGCGTAAGCCGCCGCATCGGGTACCTCGAGTGCGCGCCTGACGGTCGCGCCGATGGTCTCGGCGAGCAGCGCCAACCCGGCCCCGCCCTGCATGATCACCTTGCGGCCGAGCAGGTCGATGCCGTGGATGCCGTGTGCCCCTTCGTGGATTGGGTTGAGCCGGTTGTCGCGGTAGTACTGCTCGACGTCGAACTCGCGGGTGTAGCCGTATCCGCCGTGGACCTGGATCGCCAGGCTGTTCGCCTCCAGGCACCACTGCGACGGCCAGCTCTTGGCGATCGGGGTCAGCACCTCGAGCAGCAACTCGATCCGCGCGCGTTCCTCGGCGTCCGCGGACGTCGCGGCCTGGTCGACGAGGACACTGCAGTACAGCTCGAAGGCGAGTGCGCCTTCCACATAGGACTTCTGGGCCAGCAGCATGCGCCGGACGTCGGCGTGTTCGATGATCGGCACCGGCTTGGTCGACGGGTCCTTCTGGTCGACCGGCCGGCCCTGGGTGCGGACCTTCGCATACTCCAGCGACGCCTGATAGCCGGCGTAACCCAGTGCGGTGGCGAGGAACCCGACGCCGATCCGCGCCTCGTTCATCATGTGGAACATGTACGAGAGGCCGCGGTGCTCTTCGCCGACCAGATAGCCGACAGCGCCGGGAGCGGAGCGAGCGGGCTGAGTGTCCACTGCGCCGGGGGTGGAGTCGGGGGAGAAGGTTCCGTCGCCGAAGTTCAGCAGGGTGTTGGTGGTGGCCCGGTTGCCCATCTTGTGGTTGAGGCCGACCAGGGCGACGTCGTTGCGGGTGCCGTCGGGGAGGAACTTGGGCACGATGAACAGCGAGATCCCCTTGACGCCCGCACCTCCGCCGGGCACCTTCGCCAGCACGAGATGCACGATGTTCTCGGTCAGTTCGTGGTCGCCGGCGGAGATCCACATCTTGGTCCCGGTGATCCGGTAGGTGCCGTCGCCGGCCGGTTCGGCCTTGGTCGTGATGTCGGCCAGCGACGATCCCGCCTGCGGCTCGGACAGGCACATGGTTCCGGAGAAGCGGCCCTCGACGAGTGGCCGGACCCAGGTGTCGCGCTGCTCGGCGGTTGCGTATTCCGCCAGCAAGTTGGCGTTGCCGACCGTGAGGAAGTTGTACGACGACATGGCGGCGTTGGCCGCCTGGAACCACACCGCTGACGCCTGCCGGATGACGGTGGGCAGCTGCATGCCGCCGAGCTCCTCGTCGAACGAGGCCGCGATGAGGCCGGCCTTCCGGTATTCGGCGAGCCCCGACACCACCTCGTCGGGGAGCACGACTTTGCCGTCCTCGCCGATGTAGGGCTCGTTCGCGTCGCCGATCTTGTTGGCCGGAGCGAAGCATTTCATCGCGATGTCGGCGCTGAGCTCGAGGACGGCGTCGAAGGTGTCGCGTGAATGCGCGGCGAAGCGGTCCCGTGAGGTCAGTGCCTCGACATCGAGCCATTCGTACAGCAGGAACTCGAGATCCCGCCGGGACATGGGTGTGGTCATCGCACTTCCTCGTGATCGGACCGCTGTGTGGTGCCCGTCTCACGGGGCACTTGTTCATCATGCCCCTGCCGATCGTCCGCTCGGTATCGGGCCCTCGGTCGAGGGGTCAGGCCGCGCGCCGGAATGCAGCCGTCGCCGGACGCTGTTACGACCATCACACCTTGACACTTTTGCTTGTCACGGTGCGCGGAACATGCTGGACTATCCGGGATTCACGATCGTGAACAACTTCGGTCATGGCGTGCTCGTGCGCCCACCGGGGACGATGCCATTCGGCGGGGGTGGCATCGTCCCGATCTGCCGGCCTCCCGATCTGGCCGTCAGACGTCGATGCCGAATTCCTTGATCTTGCGATAGATCGTCGCGCGCGAGATGCCGAGCGCGTTCGCGGCCGCGACCTTGTTCTGGTCGTTCTCCTCCAGGCTCCGCTCGATCGCATCCCGTTCGAGTGCCTCGATCCGCGTGAGGGTGTGCCGGCTCTGTGCGCGATACGTCGGTGGAAGATGCTGTGCGGCGATCGTTCCCGACCGATGGTGGGTCACCACGTCGCGCAACGCCTGGCGTAGCTCCGCGACGTTTCCCGGCCACGTGTACTTGCTCAATTGCCGCATGGCGTCCGGCGCGACGTCGAGTTCCCGTCCCCGCGTGAGCTGTCGGAGGATGGTCGGCACCAGCACCTGGAGGTCCTCGATGCGATGGCGCAGCGGCGGTACCTCGATGGTGTGCGAGAAGAACGGCAGGAGCGTCGCGCCCAGTGTCGGCATCGCGTCGCTGGTGCTGAGGGTGATCCCCAGCCATCCTGCGTGCTCGCGTCCCTGCAGCACCTCGGCGACGTCGAACAACATGTCGTCGTCGAACTCGTCGACATCGCGCAGGATGATCGCGAACCCGTCCGTGTCGATCTCGGCGGCGAAGCCGTCGATCGTGTCGGTGTCCTGGAAGTCCTCGGCGGCGAACACGCGGGTCGTCCCGCGTCGGTACTGTCCCGCCGCCGCCCGCAGAACCGCCGACCGGCCGGAACCGCGTTCGCCCGAGACCGCGATCCATTGACCCGCCGCGACAGCTGGGCGATGCGCTCGCATCCCTGCCGCCACGAGGAACTGCGCCCGACGATCCCGGGTAACACCGAGGCCTTCGCCGGTTGGCGCTTCGGTGGTGTGGTGGCCGAATCCATCAGGTGCACATGGAAAATTGCGATACCCGCGTCGGCGTCGGAGAACTCGGTGACCGGTGCGAGTCGTACCGAGCGACCGCTGGGCAGCGTGTTCACCCGACGACCCGCGGCGATGTCGAGGGTCTGGTCGACGGCATGCTCGAGCATCGACACCTGATCCTGTGGGTCGATGCTCTGCCGGAGTCGCCGGTTCATCAGCACGACGTCGGCGGCGAGGGCGAGCACCATCATCTGCGGTGCGCGCCGGCAGGTGGCGAGATAGGCGGAGAGAAGCCGGGATTCGCGTTCACTGGCGTTGGTGAGCATCTGTTGTTCGATCTGCACGGTCGCCGACCTGGCCAGCGAAAGCAGGAGGGAACCGCCCTCTTCGACCCACCCGGTGAGGTCGAGGGCACCGACGACGCCGCCGGAGAAGGGATTTCGGATGGGCACCCCGGCGCAACTGAGCTGCGCGAGGCATCCGGCGTAGTGTTCGGCACCCGTGACGAGGGTCGCCTGCCGGGTCTCGAGCGCGGTTCCGATCCCGTGGGTGCCGGCGTGTTCCTTGCTGTAGCTGTAGCCGGGGGCGAGGGACACCTCGTCGAGCCGGCCGAGGAGTTCGCCGCTGCCGGCTGTGCGCGAGAGCACCACGCCGTCCGGCGAGGTGAGGATGATGCTCACGGGTTCGGACGACAGGTCGGCGGCAAGCTGATCGAGAACCGGTTGGGCTGCGGTCATCAGCGGGCTGTCGGTGTTCGGCTCCCGCACGAACGGGAGCTCCAGGCGGTCGGCCTGGACCTTGAACGACCGGGATCGGCGCCACGAGGTGGAGATCGCATCGCGGACGGCGTCGTCGAGGCGACCGTCCCCGGAATCGTCGGCACTGAGGAACTTCTCGCGAGCCCGGGCCACGTGGGCGATGGGTTCACGAGAGCGGGCTGTAATTGGCTTGGGCTTCACCGGGACTGCAACTCCCTACTGTGATGTAGGTCTCATGTCCATCGCAGTGTATCGGACAAAGCGCTGGTCATGGGCGTTAACGACCACTCGTGTCGACCAGGGTCATACCTGGTCAGGAGTCCGCAGACAGCCGGAAGTGGGCCGGTCGCGATCGACGCCGAGAACGAATCCGCAATCGCGACCGGCCCCCGTCGCCGCTGCAGCGACGACGTCCCCGCCGGGGTCTTGGGGGGAGGGAGGACTAGTAGATGTTGGAGGGCCGCACCATCCCCTCGGCGAGATCACCGAATCCGGGGGCCTCGATCGCGCCCGGGTGCGTCAACACCTCCTCGACCACCGCGGTCTCGGTGGTGATCAGCAGCGCCGCGATCGACGCGGCGCTCTCCAGCGCGGCCTTGGTGACCTTGGCAGGATCGATCACGCCCTCGTCGAACATGTCGCCGTAGTTGCCCGTCATCGCATTGAATCCGTGGCCGAGGGGAAGACCACTCACGACCTTGACCACTTCCTCGCCGTCGAATCCGGCGTTGGTGGCGATCCAGAACAGCGGTTCGGCCATCGACCTGCGGACGACGTCGATGCCGGCTCCTTCGTCACCGCCTACGTCGCCGAGGGCGTCGAGGGCCCGGTGCGCCTGGGCCAGTGCGGTACCACCGCCGGAGACGATGCCGTCCTCGACCGCGGCACGCGTTGCGGCCAGGGCATCCTCGACACGGAGCATGCGTTCCTTGAGTTCGACGCTCGTCACGCCGCCCACCCGGATCACCGCCACCCGGCCCGTGAGCCGTGCGATACGCAGCTCCAGGCTGTCCCGGTCGGCGTCGATCCGGGCGCGCCCGTGTTGCGCCTCGAGTTGGGCGACCCGCGCATCGACGAGGGTCTGGTCGCCGCGTGCACCGACGATCGTGGTGGCGTCCTCGGTGACGGTGATCCGGTCGCACTGGCCGAGATGCTCCAGGGAGACCTCGTGCAGTTCGAGGCCGGTGTCCTTGGCGATCACATGACCGCCGAGCGCGACGGCGAGATCCTCGAGTTCGGCGACGCGGCGATGACCGAATCCCGGCGCACGAACCACCACCGACTGCATCGTCTTGTGCATGTTGCCGCCGACGAGCAGCTGCAGGGCGGGACCGTCGACGTCCTCGGCGAGTACGACCAGCGGACGGTCGGCCCGTTTGGCCGCCTCGATACTCGGCATGATCTCCTGCACCGAGGTGATCTTCTTGTTGGTCAGCAACACCACCGGATTGTCGAGAACCGCTTCCATCCGTTCGTGATTGGTGACCATGTACCCGGAGATGTAGCCGTGGTCGAACTCGATGCCGTCGACCACGCCCACCGACAGTCCCAGGGTGTCGCTCTCCTCGGTGGTGATGACGCCGTTGCGGCCGACGTACTCGACCGCGGCGGCGATGGCCGAACCGATGACCTCGTCGTCACTCGCGGCCAGGGTCGCGATGCGTTCGAGATCGCCACGGCCGCCGAGCGAGACGGACTGTTCCGACAGCGCATCGATCACCGTGCTGATCGCACGCTCGATCCCGCGGCGCACGCGCATCGGGTTGGCACCCTGTTCGACCGCGCGCAGACCTTCGCGAACCATGGCCTGCGCCAGCACGGTTGCCGTGGTGGTGCCGTCACCCACGACGCCGTTGGTCTTCATCGCCACTTCCTTGACTAGCTGTGCGCCCATGTTGGCGAACGGGTCCCGCAGCTGGATCTCCCGGGCGATCGTCACCCCGTCGTTGGTGATGGTCGGTGGGCCGGTGAGCTTCTCGAGGACCGCGTTGCGGCCCTTCGGTCCCAATGTCACCTTGACCGCGTCGGCGAGTGCGTTCACTCCTCGCTCGAGCCGCAGTCGCGCTTCGGCGTTGTAGCGCAACTCCTTGGCCATGGTCGTCCTGCCTTTCTGTGGTGTTCTCGGCTGGGTACTGCGGGAAATCTGTCGTGCCTTCTGCTCTCTGCGGTGCGAGGGGCGGGTTCTGCCTGCGTGGGGCTTCGACGCGGTGCCTCGCTTCGCTCGGTACCGGCTCAGCCGGCGGAGAGCGAGCTTGCGAGGGCGGGTTCGGCCTGCGTGGGGCTTCGACGCGGTGCCTCGCTTCGCTCGGTACCGGCTCAGCCGGCGGAGCGCGCGTCCTCTGCTCCCTGAGGTGCGAGGAGCGATAGCGACGATCGACTGCTCCCTGAGGTGCGAGGAGCGATAGCGACGAGCCTCGAAGGGTCAGGGCACAAGAATCGCGCGGCCGCGTACGCGACCGGCGTCGAGATCGTCGAGTGCCTGCTGGAAATCGGCAAGGGCGTAGGTGCTGGTGTGCAGCTTCACCTTTCCCCGGGCGGCGAGGTCCATCAGCTCACCGAGGTCGTTGTAGGAACCGACCAGGTTGCCGATGAAGTTGATCTCGGTGGAGATCACGTCGATGGTGGGGACGTCGATGTTCTCGCCGTAGCCGACCACGAAGAAGCTGCCGGCGCGGCGCAGCATCGCGGTACCCTCGGCGGTCGCCCCGCCCTCGCCGACGAAATCGAGCACGGCCTCGGCACCGTGTCCGCCCGTCAGGTCGAGGACCTGTTGCACATGTGTTCCGTCGGCGACGATGCCGATCTCGGCACCCACCTCCTTGGCGAGTTCCACCGCATCGGGGTTCCGGTCGACGACGACGATCCGCAGCGCGGAGATCGCGGACAACACCTGGATTCCGATGTGCCCCAGACCGCCTGCGCCGATGACCACGCACGTGTCGCCGGATCGGGTCATCCGCGCGACCTTCGCGGCCGCGTGATAGGCGGTCAGGCCGGCGTCGGCGAGTGCGGCCACGTCGGCGGGTTCGAGGGAATCGTCGATCTTCACCACGCTGCGGGCGGTGGTCTTGAGGAACTCCGCATAACCGCCGTCGGTGTCGATACCCGGGAACTGGCTGTTCTCGCAGTGGACGTCGTCGCCGAATCGGCAGGCCCGGCAGAGACCGCAGGTGATCAGCGGGTGCAGGATCACCTTGTCGCCGACGGCGACGTTGGTGACGGCGTCACCGATCGACTCGACCCAGCCGGCGTTCTCGTGACCGATCGTGTAGGGAAGCGCGACACCGCTCTTCGCCTCCCACTGACCCTCGAGGATATGCAGATCGGTGCGGCACACACCGGCACCGCCGATTCGGACGATGACGTCGTGGGGTCCGGTGATCTCGGGTGCCGGGACCTCGTTGAGTTGCAGTTTGTCGTGATAGCCGACGACCTGGACTGCGCGCATGGCTTACTCCTGTTCGCTTCGGTGGTGTGCGCGAGGGGTTTCGCGGAGATTGGTGATGACCGGGCCGCTGGCCCCGTCGCATTCGTCGTCGTCGGCGTAGCGGGTGGCGAGCAGGCCGCGGCAGAAGTGGCTGTTGCCCTCCATCGAGATACGCACGGAGCGCGCGAATCTCAACCGCATGGGGACCTGATCGACCGGCAGTGCGTGCCCCTCCTCGTCGACGACGACGAGGCTGTTGGGGCAGATGCTGAGGCCCAGTTCCATGCGCCGTCGCAGCAGCGCCGACTTGTGTTGTCCCCGCGGCAGATCGCGCAATGCCAGCCGATCCACCTCGGCCACCGTGACCCGTCCCGCGGCGATCTCGGCGGCCACGGCGCGTTCCATCGCGGCCGTGTGGGCCTTGCGCTGGAACGTCAGGCGCAGTTCGTCGAGGCTCTCGAGTGCTTCGACGCCGAACGTCCCCTTGTAGCCGGCGCGGGCGTCGAGGGCATCCGACCCCATCAGATAGGCGAAGTTGGGCGAACAGAACGACGTCGGGAGCCGGAGGTGGACGGTCACACCCGCCTCGTCGATCAGGATCGACCGCACGAACCTCAGTTCGGTGATGGGCTGGTCGAGTTCGGGATCGAGCACGGTGTCGAGTGCGGCGAGGACGTCGCGCTCGAGTTCCACCGCGGTACCGGCGACATATCCGGGAAGAGGTGCGACCGCGGTCATGCCGTCACCGCGTCCTTCGCGCCGGCGGCCACCTCGACTTCCGGATCGGCCGCGCTGGTCGGGAGCTTCAGTTCCTCGGGAACCTCGATGTGCGGGTACAGGGCGGCCGCGTTGAGGCCGAGGATCTTCTTCTTCTGTTCGACGGTGATCGGCGCGTATTCGGTCATGTCCTCCGGGATCTGGAAGTCGACGAACCGCTCGACCAGCCACTGCGGCGTCCACAGGGCGTAGTCGCTGGCGAAGAGGATCTTGTCCTCGCCGATCCAGTACAGGAGTTCACCGATGATCTGAGCGAAGTAGCGGGGCCGCGTGTGGATGAACGGGATGGCCACGGCCAGCCCGCCGAAGACGTTGGACTCCTGGGTGGCGATCCAGCAGAAGTCCTCGAGGCGAGGCAGACCAACGTGCTCGATGATGAAGTTCAGGTCGAGGTAGTCGGTGGCCACCTTGTCGACGTCGGCCACGTCGAAGGCGTCGCGGTCCAGCGGGCGGATCGTCGGGCCCTTGTGGACGTGGATGTTCTTGATGCCGAGCTTTGATGCATTCCTCGAGGTAGCGGCGCGACCAGGCGTCGTCGAGCTTGTAACCGCGTGAGTCGCCGAACCATTCGGCGGTGTAGAGCTTCACGCCCTTCAGGTTCATGTTCTCGGCGTCCTTGCGGAGCTGCTCGAGACCGGCCTCTCCGTGACGCGGGTCGTAGGCGTGGTTGTAGGTGAGCAGTTTCGGGTTGTCCTCGCACAGCTTCAGCGAGTCGTCGACCTGGGCGAAACCGTTGACGTAGAAGTCTTTCAGGATCGTCGCCTGGAAGATCGCATGGTCGGCCGGGCCGTTCTCGAACAGGTCGCTCATGAGGCGTTCGGGACCGTAATAGGTGTAGGTGTCGTAGTCCCAGACCTCCTCTTCCGGACTGAGATTGCGGTGGTAGTCGTAGAAACAATCGATGAACTGCTTGCCGTGGATGTTGCGCTGATTGGATTCACGGCCGTCCCAGAGATGGACGTGTGCGTCGACGATGAAGTACTTGTCGCCATTCTTCTCGTACATCGATGACTCCCTTGGTCTGATGGGCTGGTTGGCGGGGAAGAGATGAAAACCGTGGCGGGGATGGATCGTTGATGGTGGTTACGTCGTGACCGCCGGGCTCGGTCACCGGCGGTCACGACGTAGTCGTGTGGGGCGTCGGTTCGCCTCGCGTCAGCTCTCGGCGGTGAGATCGAACCCGATGAACTCGGCGGCGTCCTCGGGGCTCGCGAACAGGTAGGTCCGATCGTCGAGGTGCACCATCCGCCCGTAATGGGTGGAGCTGATCTCCTCGAAGACCGAGCCGTCGAACTCCTGGCCCAGGGCGTCGGTGAGTTCGTCGTAGTCGAACTCGAGCCGGTTGACGCCGTCGACGCGGATCATCGACGGGTACTCGGTGAGTTCGACGCCGTCCTTGGCGCCCATGACGTCGGCGACCACGCGGCCGATGGGCGTGTTCATCAGGGTGACGCCGCACATGTTGGAGAACTCGGTCTGTGCGCCGAATTGCATGGTGCTCACTGGTTCAACTCCTCGGGGATGTCGACTTCGATGGCTTTGAGGACGTCGCGGAACTTCTCGGTCGCCGCCTCGAGACTCGTGGCGAAGGTGACCGACTTGTCCGCCGGTTGGGACCAGATCGGTTGCAGTCCACGCGCTGCGTCGAGGCAACGCGGCACCCACTCCGACAGCCACTGTCCGAACAGCTCGCGGTTCTGCGCGCCGTACTGTTCGTCGCGGGAGAGCATCTGGAACAGGGCCCGCGTGTAGTTCAGGTCGCGGTCGTAGTCGTACTCACCGGTGCCGACGATCGTCGGCGTGATGTAGTCACCGTTGCGTGCCGCGACCTGCATGATCAGTTCGGTCCGGAACAGCGACCCGACGAGTTGCTCGAAGACGATGTTGGTGCAGAACAACAACTTCGCCCAGTCGCCGATCGCGGTCAGCCGTTCGACGGCCTCCCGGGTGGGCTGCCACTCCGGCGCGGACTGCCACACCTCCTTGTGTGCCGATCCGTCGAAGGCCTCCTCGGCCTCGGCGAGATCCAGGTTGAACAGTGCGAGGTCCTGGGCGAAGCGCAGCTTGTGCGCCGCACTCACCGCGACCGCGTTGTTGATCATGTTGGTGGGTGCCGACCTCTGGATCGAGGTGAAGACATGGAGGCCCATTCCGCTCTCGGCATGCATCCAGGCGCCGAGGTTGCGCTCGATGAATTTGAGCCACGAGGGATTCCATCCGTCGTAGACCCGGGCCCGCTTGGCGTTCTGCAGACACAGGTCGACCTGGTGGCCACCGCCGAGTTGTTGCGGTAGATGGTCTGTTCCCACTCCTCGTTGGGGTCGAGGAAGGCATGCCAGTTGCTGGACTTCGCCGCCGTCCACTCCTGCGGATAACCGCCGGGACCGTTGCCGAAGCCGTAGATCCAGCCCTGGGTCAGGTGGCGTTCCGGATCGGGCTGCACGTCGACGGTGACGTCCTCGTAGACCGTCGCCCGCTTCTTGGCCGGCTGATAGTAGTTGTACTTGCGGCTCTTGCTGCTCGGGAACTCTTTGGCGCCGGCCTCGGCGTCGGTGAATTCGATGGTCGGGAAACTACGTTCGCGCTGAGGAGATCCCGGAGAGGACTTCGGTGCGGTGGGTGCGGACATACCTTTCGTTCCTGTCGTTCGGCGACTTCTAGTCGAAAGCCGGGCTGGTGAACTTGTCGTAGAAGGTCTGGTCCCGAGGGACCGAATGCTGGTCGGCGAGAGCGAGTGCCGCATCGACCATGGGTGGGGGGCCGCAGAAATACACCTCCGTTCGGGCGAGATCGGATTCGTGCTCGTTGACGATGTCGGTGACGTTGCCCTCGGCGACCTCGACCCCGTCGGGGGCACCGTCGGCGGACTCCGACAGGCAGGCGAGGAACCGGAAATCGGCGATCTTCTCGCCGAGCGCGGCGATCTCGTCGAGATAGAACAGATCCGCCGCGGTCCGGGCGCCGTAGTAGAAGCGCACCGGCCGGTTCAGGCCGGTCTCGCTGACATGACGCAGCAGCGAGAGCAGCGGGGCCATGCCGGCCCCGCCACCGATGCAGATGATCGGCAGCACATGGCCGTTGCGCAGGGTGCAGGACCCGTACGGGCCGTTGACCATGATCTCGTCGCCTGGCGCGAGCCCTTCCTCGAGCAGGCCGGCGAAGAGACCGCCCGGGTACTTCTTGATCAGGAACTCGAGTTTGTCCGGGGTGGCCTGGGTCGTCGCGATGGAGAACGAGCGCTTCTCGTCGGTACCGGGGACCGAGAGGTCCACGTACTGGCCGGGTTTGAACTCGAAGGTCTCCGGTTCGACCACGTTTAGGCGCAGCGACACGATGTCGGAGGTCACCGGCTCGATGGCGGCGACCCGGGTGCGGACGTCCTGGATCGGTGCGCCGCCGAGCAATTCGTCCTCGTCGAAGTTGAGGAGCTCGATCTCGCAGTCGCTGTAGGCGTAGGACCGGCACAGCAGCACATAGCCCTCGGCCTCCTCCGCCTCGTTGCAGGCGAAGGTGGAGTAGTCGTCCATCTGGACGTCGCCGTCGAGCATGTACGACTTGCAGGCCGAACACCGGCCCTCGCGGCACCCGTGCATCAGGTGGATGCCCTGCCGGAACGCGGCGTCGAGGATCGACTCGTCCTCGGTGACCTCCATCTCGATGTCGACGGGGGCGAAGTTGATGCGATGTGTGTCGGCCACGAAAACTCCTTCGGACGGTGACGACGGGAGGACGGGGAGGCGGGGGCGCCAGGGGACGCCCCCGCCCGTCTGCTCCCTGAGGAGCGAGCTTGCGAGCGTCTTCGTGCTCCCTGAGGAGCGAGCTTGCGAGCGTCTCGAAGGGCGTCAGGCCGGCACGGCCCCATTGGGATTGGCGCGATACGCCGCGATGTGCGCGTCCCGCTCGGCGTCGGACATCTCGTTCAGCAGCACGTTGGGACTGTTGAAGACGTTGCCGCGGACGTCGTCGAGCGTCCACATCTTCTTCGGGTCCAGGTTGAGGTGCGGCTGTGGGATCAGGGTCTTGCCGTCGTCGCGGACGTAACCCAGATCCGTGATGATGTCGGCGAGATCCTTGCCGTGGTGCAGGGTCTCCCATTCGCGGAAACCGGTGAGGCGAACCATGTTCGGGGTGTCCCGGCCGTCGTAGTGGTCGCGGAAGGCGACCGCGTCGGTCCAGTGGCAGGTCTCCGAGCAGTAGGTGCGCCATTGGTCGTCGACCTTGTCGACCACCATGTCCTCACGGATGAGGCAGGGCACCATGCAGGTCCAGCATCGATGCGGGTATTCGTAGTCGACGTCCTCGAAGGCGATCGGCTTGTTGCGACCCGGGTAGGCGAGGCGGTTGTAGTTCTCCCACCACTTGCCGAACTTGTTGTACCAACCGGGGTACTTCTCCTCGAACCACTCGAAGTCCTTGTCGGTCATCGCGTCGATGCGCCAGTAGTTGACCGGCCAGCCCGTCGCGAAGAACCGCGCGACCTCGTGGACGTAGTGCTTGTTGGTGATCCGGTTCCAGGCCTCCTCGACCAGGTCGTGCGGGATGGTGAGCCCGTACTTCTCCAGCGGCAGAAGGTAGCTGCGGTAGTAGTCGTCGTAGATCCACCGGCGCCACATCTCGGCGTAGCTCTCGCGGTCCTTGCGCCGGTCCTTGGTGCCGTACTCGATGAAGGTGCCGATCGCCGCGTCGACGACGCAATGGTTGTTCCACCACGCGTACCGCAGATCACGTTCCAGCAGAGGGCGATTGCGCTCGTCGGCCAGCGCCATCAGCAGGATCGAGTAGCCGTTGGAGATGTGCCGCGACTCGTCGGACTGGACCGAGTGGAAGACGGTGGGCAGCAGGTAGTCGCCGTTGGCGGCCGCTTCGTCGGGCATCGCGACGAACAAGGTGTTGGTGAAGGCGGTCTCGGCGACCACGGTGAGGTAGATGTTGGCGGCGGTGATGGCATCGCCGGTGATGAACCCCTCACCGAACTGGCGTCCGATGGTGCCGGCGTAGTTGTTCGCGAAGGCCTTCTCGGTGATGTCGAAGCCCGCCGGGTCGATGTAGTTGTTCATGTACAGCTTCTTGAGGTTCATCTGGATCGTCGAATGACGAACCTCGTCGATCATCTGCACGGCCAGGCCGTTGTGGATCTCGGGGTTGGGGACCGCGTCGATGGCCATCGGCATCGCGCGGGCCGCGGAGATCTCGGGGAACGGGATGATCGACAGGAACAGCTTCTGCCATTCCAGCCAGCGTTCCTGGACCTGGCGGAACATGTTGCCGCGGATCGCGCCATCCATGGCGCCGTACACGGGTTGTCCTTCTCCTCCTCCATCGGGAAGTACGACCGCATGATCTGCTTCAGCGGGTCCTTCTTCGGAGCTTTCTCGAAGGTGTAGTCGGTTCCGAACCGGGTTGCCGGGGTCGCGAAGGTGGGCTCCCAGGACAACTCGGTGATCTTCGCATGGGCTTTCGTCAAGCTCTGCCTGCTCAAAGTGCGCCTCCTCTTAGAGGGAGCCGACGGGTGTGCCGGCCCGCATGGACTGGAGCGACTTCGATACAACCCTGTGATGCAGGTAACAAACGTCTCACTGTGAGACGCATGACCTAGCTGCCCGGCGTCTCACGACGAAGAAAGAGGGCCCGCAGCGCGGACCCTCTTGTGTCGATGTGGCGTCGACCTGCGGTTACGGGGTGGAGGCGTAGAACCCCGACGGGGCGTGCGGCTCGTTGAGCCGCTGTGCGTACTGGTCGAAGTACACGCGTGAGATGAGTTCGCGACTGCTGCGGACGCCGGCCTTGTCGAAAATCGACTTCAGGTGGTCCTGCACCGTGTACGCCGACACGTGCAGGGTGGCGGCGATGTCCTTGGTCGCGACACTCTGCAACACCATCTGGGTCACGTCACGCTCCCGCGCGGTGAGCCCGAATGCCTCGACGACCAGCGGGATGATCTCCGGTGGCCGTGCCTCTTCGATCGTGATGACGACCTCGCCGGACCGTCCGTCGGCCGAGGACAGCGGAGAGCGTTGATGACGAGCCACATACCCGACTTGCCGCGGACCCTCAGGCGGGGCGGTACGTCGGTCTCGCCCGCGCCGTAGCGCCGTGCGGCACCGATGAGTCCGAAGATCGGGTTGCTCGGCGACGCGGTGTTCGGCCCGGCCGCCAGGTCGTCGATGCGTTCCTGGCTTCCCGCACTCATCTGCGCGATCTGATTGTCGCGGTCGATGATCAGCACCGCCGGGCCCTGTGCGATCGACGTGCGTTCCTCGGCGACGATCGCGGTGAGCAGCCCGATCCGGACCCCGTGGGCCAGCGTCTGCGACAGCGAAGCGAGGAACCCGATCTCGTCCTCGTCGAACGGACGACATCCGGCGCCGCTGCGGAACATGGCGATCCCGCCCCACACCCGGTCCCCGTCGCGCACTGCCAGACGTGCCTCGTCGTGGAAGCAGTACTCCGGAATCATCAACTGCGCCATGCGATCCGAACGATGGGGCTCGCCCCGGGTCAGCAGGTTCATGCCGATGGCGTCACGCTTGTGCGCCACCAGTTCCCGGAATGCCGAGGGCTCGACCCGGCCGTATTCGAGGAGTCCGAATTCGGGGTCCTTGTGGTCCTGTCCGAGGAGATCGCCGTACTTGCGGGCGGAGGTCAGCATGACCGTGTTCGGGTCGAAGGTTGCGACGCATGCGGCGTCGATCGGTACCGCGCGACGCAGCGAATCCACCGCCTCCGCGAAGAAGTCGTCGAGACCGAGACCCGCGTGCGCCACGACGTCGATGTCGCGGCGCACGCGTTCGGCGGTCAGGCTCGAGGTCATTGGACAATCATCGGCATGAGCTGCATCGATGTCTATCCCACAAAGCTGGGATCATCCACTCGGAGGACACCGGTCGGGTCCTGGCGGCGTCGGATCGTCTCGAGGCGCATCTGCTGCTCGGGCGTCCACATCCCCGCCCGCTCGGCGGCGCCGAGGCCGCAGAAATTGAGCAGTGCACCGCAGGACCACGGGGCGAGAGCCGCGGTCACGGCGCTCAGGTGTGCTCCCACCTGAGCGCCGAGGGGGCCTGCGGGCACACCGATCGCGATGACGTTGAAGGCGCCGTACCGCCCGGCGACGGCGTTGGGCACGCGCTGCGGTCGCTGCAGCGCGCCGCCCATCAACCGGACCTCGACGATGGCCAGCGGGCTCGCGACCTGTGGTCCGGCCGCTTCGAGGAGGGCATCGACGGCCGACGCCGGGAATTCGCTGAGGAGGCTGCCGCGCTCGGCGCTCGGCATCGGTCCGGGTGGGTCCATGTGCACGGCGTCGAGTGCGGCGGTCGGCAGCACGTCGATGTTCTCGAGCAGGATGGGGCCGGCCGACCGCATGGGCGCGAGAAGCGCTGCCGCGGTTGCCGGGTCGCCGGTGTGGGTGTAGCGGACGTGTACGGCGAGCTGACCCTGCAGCGGGGCGGGCAGGTTGGGGTCCGGCGGGAGACGCAGGATGGCGACCGAGGTGCCGGCCTCGTCCGGGAGCGTCGGCGCCCACTCACGCCACGCGTGGAGGACGTCGGCCGCGGCCGAGCCGGCGAAGAAGATGCCGCCGCCGTAGACGGTGGGGAGCTCGAAGAGTTCGAACTCGATGGCGGTGACGATGCCGAAGCCGTCACGTCCGCCGAGGATCGCCCAGTACAGATCCGACCCGGCCGAGGGGTCGACCGTTCGGATGATCCCGTCCGCGGTCACCAGTTCGATCGACCGGACATGATCGGCGGCCCAGCCGAATCGGCGTCCGAGCGGGCTGAGGCCGCCCCCGAGGTGATAGCCGACCACGCCGACCGACGACGAGGACCCGACGATGCCGGTCAGGCCGTGCGGGGCGGTCACCGCGGCGAGGTCGCGCCAGCGGACGCCGGCGCCGACGCGGGCGGTCTTGGCGACCGGGTCGACGACGATCTCGGTCATCCGCGAGGTGGTGACGACGACCGTGCCGCGCCCCTCGATCGGTGCCCCGTGTCCGGTGGCCCGCACGCCGACTCGCAGTCCGTTGGAACGCGCGTATCGCACTGCTGCGGCTACGTCTTCGGCAGTGGTCGCGCCGACGACGACCTGTGCCGCCGGGGTTGCCACCAGGTTGAAGCCGGTGAGTTCGGCGGTGTAGCCCTCGTCGGCTGCTGTCAGGACGGGGCCGGCGACCGTTGTCGCGAGGGCGTCGATGTCGGCGAAGTCGATGGGTTCGGAGGTGATCGGTGTGTTCATGGCACTCAGAGTCGCTGAACGCCTTTTGTTCCCGCCATCCCTCGAACGCCGGAAATCTCCTCGCCAGCATTCTGGATGAGTCGTACCCCCAGAACTCTGGGGGTCCCGGGGACGTCGCGTGACGCGCTTCCCGGCCGGACCGGTCAGGTGTCGTCCTGCGGTCCTTTTCCGTCTGGCGTCGCGCGCCGGTACCGGCGGCGTTTCCGCCGCTCGCGTCACGCGATCTCGGTGTCGCTGCCCGAACGCACGCCGACGAACGCCCCGAGACGATCGACGGCGAGGGCGAGATCCTCGGTCGAGGCCGCATAGGACAGCCGGACGAACCGGTCGGCGCCGGCCAGTCCGAAGTCCTTGCCCGGTGTGAGGGCGACGTGTGCCTCACGCAGGGCGCGGTCGCAGAACTCGGCCGCGGTCAATCCGGTCGAACTCACGTCGACGTAGACGTAGAACGCGCCGTCGGGGACGACCGGCACGTCGAGCCCGATGCGGGCGAGTCCGTCGATGACGAGGTGCCGACGACGTGCGAACTCCCGCCGGTTGTCCTCGGCGACGGCCAGCGACTCCGGGGTGAAGCACGCGAGTGCGGCGTACTGGGATGGGGTGGGCGGACAGACGTAGAAGTTCTGTGCGAGCCGTTCGACGACCCCGACCAGCTCGTCGGGCACGATGCACCAGCCCAGGCGCCAGCCGGTCATGCCGAAATACTTGGAGAAGCTGTTGACCACGATCGTCTCGGCCGTGCCCGGGGTATCGACGGCCAGGATGCTGCGCGGTGCGCGTCCGTCCGGACCGGGGTCGGAGAGCCCGAGGTAGATCTCGTCGACGATGGTCCAGCCGCCACGGGCGGCGACGAGATCGGTCATCGCGACCAGCTCGTCGTAGGGCACCGAGGTGCCGGTGGGATTCGAGGGGGTGGCGACGATGACGCCCCGCGTGGTGTCTGTCCACGCCCGCTCGACGTCGTCGGTGGTCAGCTGGAACCGTGTCTCGGCGCTGGTCTCGATCAGGCTGACCTGTGCCCCGAAGGCGTGGGCGAACTGGCGGTTACACGGGTACGACGGATCCCCGATGAGCACTCCGTCGCCGGGATCGATGAGCGCGGCACACGTCATGAGCAGTGCCGCAGAGGCGCCGGAGGTGACGGCGACCCGTCGAGGGTCCACATCGGCGCCGAAGTGGCGTCCGTAGAAGTCGGCGATCGCGATCCGCAGCTCGGGCAGTCCGAGTGCGCCGGTGTACGCGAGAGGTCTGCCGTCGCTGACCTCACGAGCCGCCGCGAGCACCGCCGGCGGCGGTCCGAAGTCGGGTTCGCCGATGTTGAGCTTGACCACGTGGTGGCCCTGCTCTTCCAGCTCGGCCGCGTTCCGCGCGAACTCCATCGCGTAGAACGGGGCGATCCCTTCGGCTCGTCGGGAGATCCTCATGAGTTCCATTGTGCGCACGGCCGATGCTCGCCACGTCGTGCGGGCGGGCAGGATGTGGGGATGCCCATTCCCGACTTCATCCGAGACCTGCGCGCCCACGTCGGCCATCGCGAACTCTGGTTGTCCGGTGTCAGCGTCGTGGTCCGCGACGCCGACGGCCGGTTGCTGCTCACCCGACGCGTCGACAACGGACAGTGGGCGGTGGTGTCCGGGGTCCTCGAACCAGGGGAGGAACCGGCTCGTGCGGCGTTGCGCGAGGTCGCCGAGGAGACCGCGGTGACCGCCGAGATCATCCGGCTGACCAGCATCGACGTTACGCCTCTGATCACCTACCCGAACGGCGATCAGACGCGCTACCTCGACGTCTGCTTCCTGGCGCGGTACCTCGAGGGTGAACCGCGGGCCGCCGATGACGAGAACTCCGATGTCGACTGGTTCGCGCCCGACGCGCTGCCCGACGATCTCACCGACACCTCGCGTCTGCGGATCTCCAAGGCGCTTAGCGGCAATCCCGAGGCCTGGTTTCAGCGGTAGGGCCCGACCTCAGGGAAGTCCCTGAACTTCGCCCCATATCCCGGCCGGCCGGTCGATTTCCGGGCTACGGCGGCGGAGACTCGAGGCATGAGCACATCAACGGATTCAGGAACCACGTTCTGGAAGGTCCTCGGGATCATCGCGGTCGTCCTCATCGCGCTGGCGGTGATCGGCCCACTCCTCAAGGGGCTTTTCTGGATCGCACTCATCGCACTGGCCCTCTACGGCGGCTACATGCTGTTCCGCTCGAAGTCGAAGGGCAACCATCCGACGCCCCTGTGACGTTCGTCCGGTGACGCGTCAGAAAGCCGGGACCGGGTAGCAGGCCCACGGGACGCAGATCTGCTCGGGAACCTGGATCTGCGGGAATCCCGGGACAGAGGGACGTGCGGGCTTCTCCGGTGTCGGCGCGGCGCGCCCGGCACCGGTGACCGTGACCCGGATCGGTGCGCCCGCCGTCGGGGTGATGTCCGTCAGCGGCGGGTTGGTGCCCCAGAACTCTTCGCGGGCGGAACCCGGAGGCAGGGTGATGGTGGCGCAACCCCAGTAGATGTCGTAGGTCCCGTTCGGGATGGTGCTGGACCCGGTGGGCTTCGGCGGCGTGCCCGTGGCGACCTGCATCGTCACATTCTTCGACGTGCCGGGCGAGATGAGGGCGCCGAGTTCTTCGGGGGTCTGATAGCCGAAAGCCACACCCGACGCGGCCGGAGGGGTATTCGCCGCCACGCCGAAGATCTCGCAGCCGATGCGCTTGGCCGATTTGTTGACGACGTTCAGCGTGATCGTGTTTCCCGACACCGACGGTGACACGGTGACGTCGGCCGGAGCTGCCGTCGCGACCGGTGCCAGTGCCGTCGCGAATGCTGCGGCCGCGATGAAAGCCGTTCCAGCGGTGAGCGTTCGGAGGCGAGTGGTCATGATCGTCCTTCCCTCGCGGAAGTCGGGCGGCCGCGGTCGGTGAATGTGTGGGTACTCCGCAAACGAAGGAAACGGAAATCGGGACGAGTTTCCTCGCGGTTCACGAAATATGCCGATGATCTCCGCACGGTCTCGGCGTGAATGTTCGGCGAACGTCATTCTTACAGATTTCTCGTCGGTCGGCAGAATCGGGGCCGATATGAATTTCCCGGCCGCTCGAATAATCGCCACTTTCACTGTTCCGCGCGATGCGACGGACGACCACCGGCGTCGAGTCCGCTGCGGCCGGCGCCGACTGCACGGCCGAGGTTCAAACCGGATTGGACGCCGGCTCGTCGTCGGCTCCTCGACGGCTGGGTCGACGTGCCGGACCGTCTCCCCGAGACCGACGGCATCCACTTCGGCCGGCCGACTGCGCGCCGAGAGCCACCCGGTTAGTCTGTCTCGCGACGGGCACCACCGAACAGACCGGGGACTCCCATGCCGACGGTGATCGCGACCATCAGCCTCAAGGGTGGGGTCGGGAAGACCACGCTCACGGCCGGTCTCGCCGATTTTCTCGCCGGTGTGTTCGGCAAGAAGGTGCTCCTCGTCGATCTCGACGCCCAGACCAACCTCACGACGATGATGATCGGGGAGAAGACCTGGCAGGCGTGCAACGCGCGCGGCCACACCGTCGCCACCCTCTTCGCCGACGTCCTCGACGGCACCCGTCGCTTCGATCTCGAACGCACCGTGCAACGCGGTGTCTCGTCGATCGACGGGGTCGCGGGAATCGACCTCGTACCCTCGTCGCTCGATCTGATCGACCTACAGGAGGAGATGAGCGCGCACCGGGTCGTCGCCGACGATCATCTCGCCGCGGTCGGGGTGCTGCGGGGTGCGTTGGCGCCGGCCATGTCCCGCTACGACTACGTGCTCATCGACTGCCCGCCGAACGTCGGCCCGTTCAGTCTCAACGGATTGTTCATGGCCAGTGGATATCTCCTCCCGACGATCCCGGATGTGTTGTCCACCTACGCGATTCCGCGCATCCAGCGGCAGGTCGCCGATTTCGGCGCCGAGATCGGCCGAACGATCGTCGAACTGGGTGTCGTCATCACCAAGTACCGGTCGTCGTCGTCGCTGCACCGGGACACCGTCCACCGGCTCCGGCGCGATCCGACCATCCAGAACATCCTGCCGGCATACCTTCACGAGGCCAACGCGATCGGCGCGGCCGCCGCCCACACGCGGTGGCCGAGTCTGCATGCCAAATACGGGTATCACGGACACTACGAGCAATTTCGGGATCTGACGCGTGCGGTCATGGTCGAAGCCGGGGCCAAACTGCTGCCCATCGGCTGAGCCGCCCTGCTACGCCCAACGACGGCGAGATCCCCACGTTTCGGTTCCAACCCGCAGCTCAACGGCTAGATTCGTCTCAGTCCGCCGCCCGGCGGCATTCACGACTGCCCAGGAGTTCCCATGATGAACAAGGTGCACATCGCTTCAGTCCTCGGCGCGGCGGCACTGGCGATGGCCGTCACCGCATGCGGCTCGGACGACTCGGGTTCCGACGGTACCGACGCGGAGGCTTCGGTGACCGTAGACGGCAAAGAGGTGGAGCTGGCGGACAAGAGCGTCGGCTGCACCAACGCCGGCGACAAGGTCACCATCGGGATCGGTTCCGGATCGGGAACCTCCGGTGTGGGCGTCGTGCTGTCGTCGGGTGATTCGCCCGAGGTGGAATCGGTCGGGCTCGGTTCGGTGGACGGCGTGACGCTGGGCTTCCAGAAGGGATTGGGCGACGGCAAAGCCGAGGCCTCCAAGGACGGCGACACCTACACGATCACCGGCGACGCGACCGGAATCGACCTCGCCAACCCGACCCAGAAGGTGACCAAGTCGTACGAGATCAAGGTGACCTGCCCCTGACTCCGGTCACTCCGCCGACCCCCGGAAACGGCTGACCTCGGACCGGGCCGCGTCTGGGCTGCTCGGAGGTGTCGGTTGAGGCATCCGAGGGTCTCGATGCGCATACAGATCGAGGGCTCAGGTGTGAAGGGTGCGCGATCTGGGTACGTTCAGCCTTGTAGCAAATCGCACGATCTGGACGATTCGGACGATTTACACACGCAGGATCAACGACGACCTAGGAGGCAGACATGCTGGGAATTGGCATCATTGCGTGGATCATCATCGGTGGCCTGGCCGGCTGGATCGCCAGCAAGATCATGAAGACCGATGCGCAGCAGGGGATCATCCTCAACATCGTCGTCGGTGTGATCGGTGGTCTGCTCGGCGGTTGGTTGCTGACACTCTTCGGCGTGGACGTCGAAGGCGCCGGATGGATCTTCAGCTTCATCACGTGCCTGGTCGGTGCGTGCATCCTGCTGTTCCTGGTCAAGCTCGTGACCGGGCGAGGACGCCGCACACGCGTCTGACCGACCCGACCGTGACCCCGCCCCGGTTCCCGACGCACCACGCGTTCGGGCCGGGGCGGCGCCGTTCGCGGGTGAGTACGTTGGGAGAAGTACGTGTGTTCCTCGACTGCGAAAGTGAGCAACCAGTGACCCGAGTGGCCATCATCGGTGGACACGGCAAGATCGCGCTGCGCCTGGCGAAGATCTTGGCCGACCGAGGCGATCAGGTGACCTCGATCATCCGCAATCCCGAACATGCCCAGGACGTCGCGGAGACCGGCGCGGTGCCCGTGGTCGCCGACGTGGAGACCCTCGACACGACCGGGATCGCCACGGCGATCTCCGAACACGATGCCGTGGTGTGGTCGGCGGGTGCGGGCGGAGGCGACCCGGCACGGACCTTCGCCGTCGACCGTGACGCCGCGATCCGTTCGATGGACGCCGCGGCGAAGGTCGGGATCAACCGGTACGTGATGGTCTCCTATTTCGGCGCCCGCCCGGATCATGGTGTTCCCGAGGACAATTCGTTTCACGCATACGCCGAGGCCAAGGCGGCTGCCGACACCTACCTCAAGTCGGGCGATCTCGACTGGACGATCCTGGGACCCAGCCGGCTCACCGACGAGCCGGGGACGGGGAGGATCGCCGTCGGCGGGACCCGCGGCGGGGGTGACGAGGTCAGCCGCGACAACGTCGCCGCGGTTGCCGCAGCCGTTCTCGCGCGGCCCGAGACCGTACACAAGGTGATCGAGTTCAACGACGGACCCACGCCGGTCGCCGACGCGGTGGCACAGGTCTGACACGATGCCCGCGCGTGCGCATGCTCTGGTGACGCAGCTGCGCGACGTGGTCGGTGAGGGCCACGTCCTCACCGATCCCGAAGCGGTCGAGGGCTTTCTCGTCGACTGGACGGGCCGGTACCGGGGCGAGGCCGATGCGGTCGTGCGGCCGCGCACCACCGAGGAGGTCTCCCGGGTCGTCGGTGAATGCGCGTCCGTCGGTGCGCGGATCTGCGTGCAGGGTGGGAACACCGGACTGGTGGGCGGGTCGGTCCCGCCGGCCCGGGACGACACGGGACGACCGGTGATCGTGCTGTCGACGGTCCGGATGACCGACATCGACGAGGTCGACGCGGTCGGACGCTGCGTGGGCGCCCAGGCGGGGGCGACGATCGACGCGATCGACGGCCGGGCCGCCGAGGCCGGTCTCGCGTTCCCCGTCGACCTCGCCTCCAGGGAGTCGGCCACCGCCGGCGGGGTGGTGTCGACCAACGCCGGTGGCATCCGCATGATCCGTCGCGGTAACACGCGTTCCCAGGTGCTCGGGATCGAGGCGGTCCTCGCCGACGGTCGCGTCCTGCGCCGGTGGACGTCGCTGGTCAAAGACAATGTCGGATACGACCTCCCGGCACTCCTGGCCGGCAGTGAGGGCACTCTGGCGGTCATCACGCGCGTGCTGTTCAAACTCGTCGTGCCGCCGTCGGCGGCGACGGTCGCGGTGGCCGCCGTCGAGCACGTCGAGAACGCGATCGGGCTGATCGGGGCCGCATCGTCACGCGGCCTCACCGTCGAGGCGGCCGAACTCATGACCGAGGCCGGCATCCAACTCGTCCACGAGCACGGACAGCGTCGCCCGACCGCGACACCGGGCCCCTCCTACGTTCTGCTCGAGGTGTCCGGGGTCGGCGACATCGAGTCGACCATGGCCGAATTGTTCGGCGAGACCGACGGACTCATCGACGCCGTGCTCGAACCCGCGCCCGCCCGTGCGCTCTGGGGCGCGCGCGAGAGTCACACCGAGACGATCGCACGGTCGAGTACGACGCCGGTGGTCAAACTCGACATCTCGGTACCGATCAGGGCCCTGCCGGAGGCCTTCGCCGAACTGGCCGAGGTCGGCGAGATGAGCGAATTCCCCTGCCGGCCGATACTTTTCGGTCACATCGGCGACGGCAACATCCACGTGAACCTGCTCGACGTCCCCGAGGAACACACCGGGACGGTCACTGATCGGGTGTTCGGGATCGTCGCGGCCAACGGCGGGTCCATCAGCGCCGAACACGGCATCGGCCGCGCCAAGACCGCCTGGACGCACCTCGGCCGGTCCGACGTCGACCTCGACACGATGCGGCGCGTCAAGGCGTCCTTCGATCCGCAAGGGCTGTTGAATCCGGGCGTCATATTCGGTGCTCCTGCTTCCTGAGCAGCCCGGAGCGTGCGGAGGGCGTATCAGTCAGCAGACCCGTCTGAATCCTGAGACGATGGCGAGGTGGCTGACGTGAACCCCGACAGGTTGACCGAGCTGGCGCATCGTCACGGTGTGGCCACCGAGTATGTGGGCTGGGACGAGGAGACCCACGACGTGAGCGCGGAGACGCTCGTCGCCGTCCTGGGCGCCCTCGATGTCGCCGCGGACTCGGCCGAGGCGGTCGAGGAGTCGATCCGCGAGGTCGACGAGCGGCCGTGGCGCGAGTTCGTCCCCTCGGTCACCGTGGTGACCGAAGGCACCGGCCACACCTTCTGCGTCCATGTCCCGCACGGGAATCTGGTGAAGGTGTGGATCGCGACCGAGGACGGCCGCGACGTCGCACCCGAACAACTCGACGTATGGGTGGAGCCGCGCGAGATCGACGGCGCGCTGGTCGGGCGGGCCACCTTCGCGATCCCGGACGACCTCGAACCCGGATACCACCACATCAAGGCCCTGGACGTCGACGACTCGACGGCGTCGAGTGCACCGCTGATCGTCACCCCGCGCCGGCTCCACACCGCTGACCGGCTGCTCGGGCGGCAGCGGTGGGGTCTGGCCGTGCAGTTGTACTCGATTCGCTCGGCGGATTCGTGGGGCGTCGGCGACTTCGCCGATCTGACGGGCATCTGCGAGGTCGCGGGCAGCGCGTTCGGCGCCGACTTCGTCCAGGTCAACCCGTTGCACGCGGCGCAACCGCACCCCCCGATCGAGGCCTCGCCGTATCTGCCGGTGACCCGCCGCTTCCTCAACCCGCTCTACATCCGGGTCACCGACATCCCTGAACTCGACGGATTGTCGAAGGCGCAGCGCAAGTGGGTTCGCAAGCTCGCCCGCGGGTTCATGGGCGAGAACACCGCCACCGACAGGATTCGGCGCAACAAGGCCTACCGGGCCAAGCTGGAGGCGCTCGAACTGATCTACGACGTGCCACTGAGCCCGGAGCGGAAGACCGCCCTGCGCGAGTTCCGCCGGCGGGAGGGCAAGGGCCTCAAACGTTTCGCCACGTGGTGCGCGCTGGCCGAACGCTACGACGCCGACGACCCGCGCTGGCAGGACAAGTTTCTCGATCCCGTCCACCTGAAGAAGAAGCGCCGGAAACTGGCGCGGCGCATCGACTTCCACATCTGGTTGCAGTGGATCTGCGACGAGCAGCTCGCCACTGCGGCGCATGCGGCGAAGTCCGCCGGGATGTCGGTCGGCGTGATGACCGACCTCGCCGTGGGAGTGGGCCGGCACAGCGCCGACGCCTGGGCGCTCGGTCACGTGCTCGCGTCGGGGGCGACGGTGGGCGCGCCGCCGGACGGGTTCAACCAGCAGGGACAGGGCTGGGATCAGCCGCCCTGGCATCCGCGGCGTCTCGCCGAGGCCGGCTACGAGCCCTACCGCGACATGATCCGCACCGTGCTACGGCATGCGGGCGGCGTCCGCGTCGACCACATCCTGGGCCTGTTCCGGCTGTGGTGGATTCCCGACGGCATGACTCCGGCCGGCGGCACCTACGTGCACTACGACAGCGAGGCCCTCATCGGAATCCTCGCGCTCGAGGCGCAGCGGGCCGACGCGGTGGTCGTCGGCGAAGACCTCGGCGTCTTCGAGCCGACGGTGCAGGAGACGTTGCGCGAGCGCGGAATCCTGGGCACGTCCATCCTGTGGTTCGAGCAGGACCGCGCAGCCGCGATCGCGCCGGAGCGCTATCGCGAGCTGTGCCTGACGTCGGTGACGACCCACGATCTGCCGCCGACGTCGGGCTATCTGGCCGGCGACCACATCGCGCTTCGAGCGCGGCTGGGCCTCCTCGAGACGGGCGAAGAGGCCGAACGGGAGCGCAACGAACGCGAACGTGACGCCGTCCTCGAACTCGCCTACGAGCGCGGGCTGCTGTCCCGGGACACCCCGCTGTCGGACCCCAAGGTGGTCGATGCCCTGTATGCCGTCATCGCCCATTCGCCGTCGGTGCTGCTGAGCGTCGCCCTGGTGGATGCGGTGGGGGAGCGGCGGATTCAGAACCAGCCGGGTACCAGCGCCGAGCAGTACCCGAACTGGTGCATCCCGCTGGCCAACGCCGACGGCGAGGTGGTGCTGGTCGAGGACCTCGTCAGCAGCGTGCGGTTCCGTCGCCTGGTGAACGTGCTCAACGAGTGCGGTGTGCCGGGCTCCTGACCACAAAGATCGTCAGTATCAGCGCCACCAGCGCGAGCACCGCGACACCGATGTTGAAGGCGATCCCGGCCGGGCGCAGACCCCACTGTTGCGCGGCCACGCCCTGTCCCACGATGGGCAGCGAGATCGCGACGTAGGCGACCACGAAATAGGTCGAGGTGACCTCCGCGCGCCGATCCGCCGGGCTCGCCGCCACCACTGAGGCCAGTCCCTTGCTGAAGGACATGCCCTGCCCCACACCGCACACCACGGCGCCACCGAGCAGAGCGGCAGTCGACGCGGCGGTCAGACCGACGATCGACAGGCAGGTGCCGCCGATGAGGATCGCACAGCCGGCGATCAGTGCCGGGTCGGTGGGCATGCGCCGCACCACGATCTGCGTGACGGCCGACGAGGCGAACAGCACGAAGACGATGAATCCGGTGAAGGCGCGGTCGTCGATGCCGAGGATGTTCACCACAAAAGAGGGCATGACGCCGGTGAATGTCCCCATCACGGCGAAACCGGCGAAGGCGGCGATCGACGCGCGCACGAACACCCCGCGCATGTCGGCGGGCACGGACAGTCGCTGAACACCAAGACGTGCACCGGGTTTGACGTCGACCGTCTCCTGCAGTCGCCAGATCCCGACGCCGGCGAGCGTCAGCAGGACGAGATCGACGAGGAACGGGGTGCGCAGCGGTGACGGCGCGTATTCGGCGAGCAGGCCGGCCACCAGCGGTCCCAGTCCGAGACCGCCGATGTTGGCCGCGGTCGCCACCGCCGGCGCACGACCCCGCCACGAGGGTGGGGCCAGTTCGATGACCGCGGTCGTCGCCGCCCCGGCGTAGATGCCCGCCGACAGCCCGGACAGCACCCGCCCCACGAGCAGTTGCCAGACCGGTCCCGCGGTGAGGAAGACGACGGCGCTCGCGGCGGACAGCAGTGCGCCGGCGAGGAGCAGCTTGCGTCGGCCGACGACATCGGACCAGCGGCCGAATCCGATCAGTGCGGCGATCACGCCGGCCGCATACACCCCGAAGACGACCGTCGTCGTCGCGACCCCGAATCCGAGCTTCTCGCTGTAGATCGAATACAGCGGCGTCGGCAGCGTGGTCCCGAGCATGACAACGGCGAATGCGTACACCGCCGCGATGAACGACGGGGTGCTCGATCGATCAGACATGAGACTGCCAAACTACCGCCGGACCGGTTCCGGGCGTTCACCGGGAACAAATCCTCGACGTCTCGGCGCATCGCCGGACCGGGCGCCGTCGCGTCGCCTATGGTCCGTGGCATGCAGGCTTCTGAACCTCGTGTCCTGGTGACCACGTCACGGATGCCGTTCGCCGTCGACGAGATCCACAAACTCGGCGAGACCGGCCGCGATGTCACCGCCGCGGACACCTTCGCGGCGGCGCCGGGCAGCCATTCGCGCGGCGCGCGGAGGCATCTGGTGTTCCCCGCGCCCACCCAGCAGACCGCGGCCTTCATCGACGCGGTGATCGAAGCGATCGGCGATCACGACATCAACTGGCTGCTCCCGATGTTCGAGGAGGTCTTCTACCTCGCCAGGCATCGTGACCGCATCACGGCGGCGCATCCGGTCACCGAACTGTTCTTCCCCGACTTCGAGACCCTGGCCCGCGTCCACGACAAGGTCGAATTCACCGCACTGTGCCGCGAACTCGGGCTTCCGGCCGCGGAGTCGGTGACCACGACGAACCGCGACGAACTGCGCGAGGCCACGCAGCGCTGGCCGCACTGGTTCGCCCGGGCCGCCTACGGCCGTGGCGGACTCGACGTCCTCACCAACACCGGCCCGCTGGCCGGGGAGTCCTCGATCGATGACATCACCCCGACCCGCGACGATCCGTGGCTCGTCCAGGAATACCTCACCGGTGTCGACCGGTGCAGTTGGAGCGTCGCGCATCACGGGGAGATCGTGCTGCACTCCTGCTACGAGCATCCCCTCGCCATCGACGACCGCGGCGGTATCGTCTTCGAGTCGGTCGACTCCCCGGAGTCGCTCGCCGCCGCACAGAGCCTCGCGCGAGAACTGAACTGGCACGGGCAGATCAGTTTCGACTACCTCGTCACCGACGACGGCGTCCACCACATGGTCGAATGCAATCCGCGGCCGACCGCCGGGTGCACCGTCGCCACCGCCGACGAGTTCGACACCGCGTTGTTCGACCCGGGTGAACTGGTCGTCGTCCCCGCGGGGCGCAAGAAGATGATCACAGCGGCTGTACTGCGTGATGCGCTCAGGCATCCATCGCATCTGCGCAGGGACCTGGCCGCGGCGAAGGGTGCAGGCGGTGTCTACGACCAGCCGCACGACCACCTGCCGTTGCTCTACTCGGCACTGTCCCTGCAACACATCCTGGCCTATCGCAAGGAGCTCGGACTCAACCGCGACACGAGCGAGGAGCTGATGGCGACGCAGTTCTTCGACGTGCTGTGGGACGGGACCGCGATCGCATGATGGCGATGAGCGCCATGCGATGTCATTCGGGTGGCGCGACTTTCACCGAGTTCGCGGAGCCGGACCGATATCGCATGGGACGTCAACTCGGCGAATTCGGTTGTTGCACAACTGGACACCCCGGGCCATCACCGGCGACGACGCCCCGCCGCCGACTGATCGAACCGCCGCGAAACACGCCCGGCGGCGAGCCGAACGTGCCCGCAACCAGCGCGAGCGGGAACGTCGTCAGCGGGCGGACGGTCCGGCGCCTTTCTGAGGCGATCCGGAGCGGTTCCGGGCCGCCTGAGTGTGTGCTACGTTACGGTAACTGTCGGTAACAGTTATCGGGGAATTTTCCATGCAACCTGCACACGACGCTCCTGCTCACGAGGCTCCTGCCCACGACGTCCTGATCGTCGGCGCGGGATTCGGTGGGATGGGCGCGGCCATCGCATTCAAACGCCTGGGCATCGGCAACATCGCGATCCTTGAGCGGGAGGACGATCTCGGCGGGACCTGGCACGTGAACCACTATCCCGGTCTCGCCGTCGACATCGCCTCGGTCACCTACTCGTACTCCTTCGAGCCCAACCCGAACTGGTCTCGACTGTTCGCCCCCGGTCCCGAGCTCAAGCGGTATGCACATCACGTCGCGGACAAGTACGACCTCACACGGCACATGGAATTCCAGACGACGGTCGACGGCGCCGAGTGGGACGACACCGCGCGTCTCTGGCGGGTGCGCACCGGTGACGGAACCGAGCGCACCGCCCGGTACCTGGTGACCGCGACCGGCTTTCTCTCCCAGCCGCACGTCCCGGACTTCCCGGGGATCAAGAACTTCCAGGGCACGATCCTGCACACCGCGGCGTGGCAGGACGGCTTCGACTTCACCGGTAAGAAGGTGGCGGTCATCGGCACCGGCGCCACCGCCGTCCAGCTGATCCCGGAGATCGCCGAGCGTGCCGATGCGCTCACCGTCTTTCAGCGGACACCGATCTGGGTGGTGCCCAAGATCGACTTCGCGATCCCGTCGCCGGTGCAGCAGCTGTTCCGGCGAATCCCGTTGACCCAGCGCGCAGCACGGCTGGTCAACACCTCGTTGCTGGAGATGCTGATGGTCTTCGGCGTCCTCCACTTCAAGCAGTTCAAGCCGGGCAACAAGCTGGCTGCGGGACTCGGCAAGGCGCACCTGCGATCACAGGTCCCCGACCCGGAGTTGCGACGAAAGCTGACGCCGGACTACGACTTCGGATGCAAGCGTCCCACCTTCTCCAACACCTACTTCCCGAGCTTCGCCAGACCGAATGTGACACTGGAGACCAGCGGGATCGCCCGGCTCGAGGCGGACGGCATCCTCGCCGGCGACGGCACCAAGACCGAGATCGACACCCTGGTCCTGGCCACCGGATTCAACCTGTGGGACGTCAATTTTCCCGCCTTCGAGATCATCGGCCGGGAGGGCCGCGACCTCGGGAAGTTCTGGCGGGAGGGCCGATTCCAGGCCTACGAGGGCGTCGCGGTGCCGAAGTTCCCCAACTTCATCTCGCTCAACAGTCCGTACTCCTACAGCGGCCTGTCCTACTTCACCACCATCGAGGGGCAGATGAAACACATCACCCGCCTCTTCGGTGAACTCCGACGCCGCGGCCGGGACACCTTCGAGGTCACCGAGGCGGCCAACGCCGACTTCCTCGACGAGGCGACCCGCCGCCTGCAGTCGTCGGTGTTCTACAACGGCGACTGCACGACGTCGCGGAGCTACTACTTCAATCAGCACGGTGAGGCGACGCTCCTGCGTCCTGCCTCCACGCTGCGCACCCTGCGCGAGATGGACTCATTCCCCTTGAGTGACTACGCATTCCGCTGACCGGAGCCCAGGTCAGTGTCGGGGAGTCCGAGATAGCCGCCGAGCAACCGGCGGATCATCGCGGTGATCTCGGACCCGTCTGCGTTCGCAGGTGGCGACGTCGCCGTCTCGGAATGCTCGGCACCCAGTGACCTGCACGCCTGGACGATCACCGCGTCGATCAGCTGGGCCACCTCGAGCGGACGTTGCTCGCCGTGCGCGACGAGGGCTTCGACGAGCGGCTCCTGCAGTTCCCGATGGAACCGCTGCATCGGCTCCTGTAGGACACTCGGATCGACCACCCGGGCAAGCGCATTCGCCACAGCCTGTTCCGAACCGACGAACAATTCGACGTTGGCACAGATGTAACCCCAGATCTGCTGTCCGGGTTCGGTCTGCGCACCGACACGATCGCGGACGAACCGGCCCCAACTGGGGAACAGATCAGCCACGACCGCGGCCAGGAGTTCCTCGCTCGACGAGTAGTACTGGTAGACGCTCGAGCGGGCGAGGCCGACGCGCTTGCCGACCGCGGCCAGGGTCGGCGCCTCGCCGGTCTCGGCCAGGATGGCCTTCGCGCCGGCGAGGATCGCCTGGATCTGCTGTCGTCGATGCTCGGCGACAGTGGGCGCTTGAATGCGTGGCAAACGCCCACCTCCTCAGCTCATCTGGATGCCGGCGATCCCGGCGTGAGCTTTCCGTCGACCATTTCGTACACCTTGTCACAATGCGCGACGACCTCGTGGTCGTGTGTCACCATGACCGTCGCGACGCCGTGCTCATGGGCTTCATGGGCCAGGAGCTCGACGATCTCGTGGCTCCGCCGGCGGTCGAGCGCGGCCGTGGGCTCGTCTACGAGGAGTACATCCGGCCGGGTCATCAGTGCCCGGGCGATGCCCACACGCTGCCGCTCACCTCCGGAGAGCTGGTGGGGACGACGCTTGGCCTTGTGCGACATGCCGACGTCGGCGAGGAGCTCGTCGGGAGAGCGGGGGTCGGTGACGCGGCCGAAGGTCAGTGGCAACCGTAACTGATCCTCGACGGTCAGTGCGTCGAGAAGGTTGCCGCTCTGGAAGACGAATCCGATGTGTTCGCGCCGGATGCGGGTCAGCTCTCGTTTCGACGCGGTGCTCAGGTCGGTGTCGTCGACGGTGACCGTCCCCGAGGTCGGAGTGATCAGACCGCCCGCGACGGCCAGCAGGCTGGACTTACCCGAACCGGACGGCCCCATGACGGCGACGAACTCACCGGGCGCGACGTCGATGCTCACGGTGTCGAGTGCGGTGACGACGTCCTCGCCGTCCCCGTGCACGAGGCTGACCTCGGAGAGGGTGAGTGCGCTCATCGGTTGCCTCCCAGGGCGGTCAGGGGATCGACACGGGTGATGCGGAGGACGGCCACGGCGGCGCCGATCATGCCGAAGAGCACGAGCAGGGCGCCGGCCCCTGCGACCGAACCGGTCTCGAGGGCGAAGGGCATCGGGGTGGAGCCGATGGCGGCCCCGAGGCCGACGCCGATGCCTATACCCACCCCGGCCGAGACGAGCAGCAGGATGAACGACTGCATCAGCGAGTCGCGCAGCAGGTATCCGGTGGAGGCGCCCATCGCCCGCATCACCGCGATCTGCTGCCTGCGCTGGATCGTCCAGACGGTGAAGAACGCCCCGACGACGAGTGCCGAGATCGCGTACAGAAATGCCTCGATCAGTGTCAGGGTCGACGTCTCGGCGGTGTATCCCGGTGAGGCGCCGAAGGATTCGTCGAGGGTGAGCGAGGTGGTGTTCGCGGCTGCGTCACCGGCCGCCAGGTCGACGCCGTTGCCCGCCTGCACTGCGACAGCGGTGATGTCCTCGTAGACGCGGGGCGGCACCGGCTCGCCGGGACGCGACCCGGCGCCGATCTCCTGCCAGGTGCCGAGCGGCACGTAGGCGACGTCGACGTGTCCGAAAGTGCTCTGACCGTCGAGGATTCCCACGACGCGAAGCTGCGTACCCAGCGGCTCGACGGTGACCGTGTCGCCGATCGCGAGGCCGTCCTCGGCGGCGGTCTCGCTGATGACGAGCTCTCCCGGTGCACCGGAGAGCGAGTCGCCGTCCGCGGCGGCGGGGTTGACGAAGGTGTTCGGTTCGACGCCGAAAAGGGCGAGGTCGATGTCGACGCCGGTGTTGGTCCGGCCGTTGATCAACGTGTTGCCGAACGGGGCGGCGTCCTCGACCTCCGGCTGCTGCGCCCACTTCTCGACGGCCGAAGTCGGCACCAGAGAGCGCGAGAAAGCGGAATCCGTGGCGACGTCCTTCTGGAACGCGAAGGAGGTCACCGGCAACTTCTTCAGGCCGGAGACGCCGTCGTTCACCAGACCGACCGACAGCCCGCTGAGCAGCACCATCAGGATGGCGATGAGCGCGACCACCGAGCCCATCAGGGCGAATCGTCCGCGTGCGAATGAGAGTTCACGTAGTGCGAGGAACATGTCACTGCTCTCGCAGGTTTGCCGACACCATGTCGACAACGATACCGACACCCTGTCGGCATGATGACGTCCCCAGGAGTGATACCGGTCATGTTCAAGACCGCGCGGCGTCGTGTGTCCGGCACTAACCTGAGGGGCATGCGTGCTTGGGCGGTGACCGAGCCGGGGCCGATCGACACACGTCCGCTGCGGCTCGTCGACAAACCGGATCCGCGGCCCGGGCCCGGTGAACTGCTGGTCCGGGTGCGCGCGTGCGGCGTTTGTCGCACCGACCTGCATGTCGCCGAGGGTGATCTGCCGGTCCGCCGCACAGGCGTGACACCTGGTCACGAGGTGGTCGGGGAGGTCGTCGAACTCGGTCACGACGCCGACGGTTTCGCGCTCGGCGACCGGGTCGGCGTGGCCTGGCTGCACAGCACCGACGGCACCTGTGATCGTTGCGTCCGAGGTGCCGAGAACCTCTGTGCGGCATCGGTGTACACCGGATGGGCGGTCGACGGCGGTTACGCCGAGTTCGTCACCGTCCCCGCCGCGTTCGCGTATCCGCTGCCGTCCGGGATCGACGACGTGGCGATCGCCCCGCTGCTGTGTGCGGGCATCATCGGCTATCGCGCACTGCGCCGGACCGGCCTCCTCGACGATCTCGAGACTGATGGCCGACGTCCGAAGAGGTTGGGGCTCTACGGTTTCGGCGGCAGTGCCCACCTGTGTGCGCAGCTGGCGATCGCGCTCGGGATCGAGGTGCACGTCCTGACGCGCGGGGAACAGTCCCGGCGATTGGCCGCCGACCTCGGCGCGGCGTCGGTGGGAGACGCCACCGACGCCCCGCCGGTGCCGCTCGACGCGGCCATCACCTTCGCCCCGGTCGGCGAGCTGGTCCCGGTCGCGATGCGCGCACTCGACCGTGGCGGCGTCCTGTCGATCGCCGGCATCCATCTCAGTGACATCCCTCCGCTCAACTATGAGCGGGAGCTGTTCTACGAGAAGGAGATCCGCTCCGTCACCGCCAACACTCGCGCCGACGGCGTCGAGTTCCTGACGCTGGCCGCCCAGCACGGCGTCCGGGCGACGACCCACCGGTACCCGATGTCGCAGGCCGATCGCGCACTCGCCGACCTCGCGGCGGGACGCTTCGACGGGGCCGCAGTGCTGGTCGCGGATGCGTGAGTCGGCATCACAGGGGGTTGAGCAACTCCGGTCCGTTGTTGGCGACGCGGTTGACCAGCGGGGCGACCTCGCGGATGTCGATCGCCTCCGCGAGACGCTCCGCGGGCGCGGCGAACAGCTCGTCCGGTGCCCGGTGGTCGGGATCGAGCCAGGCATCCCAGTTGTCGAACGGCATGATCAGCGGCATCCGGTCATGCACGTCGCGCAGTTTGCCCACGGCATCGGTGGTGAGGATCGAGCAGCTCAGCAGGGGCGGCGCGTCGTCGGAGTTCTTGTCGTGCCAGACCGACCACAACCCGGCCATGAACAACCGCGTGCCGTCCTGCGGGGACATGTAGAACGGGACCTTGGTGGGCTTGCCCTTGCTGTCGAGCGGACCCTTCTTCCACTCGTACCAGCCGTCCATCGGCACGAGGCATCGCTTGGACTTCACCGAGGCACGGAACGAACTCTTCTCCGCGGCGCTCTCGGCCCGGGCGTTGAAGAGCAGCGGACCCTTGCCGACCTCCTTGCTCCACGGCGGCACGAGCCCCCACCGCATGGCGCGGATGCGCAGCAGCGGGTCGTCGTGCGGGTCCTCCGGTGAATGCCGCTTGACCACGGTCATCACCGTGGTCGTGGGCGCGACGTTGTAGTTCGGGCCGAGGGAGCGCGGACCAGGGGAGTCCAGGTCGGCGGCATCCGCCGCCGGGGGGTCGGGTACCTCGTTGACCGCGTCGATCTCCGCCGCCAGCTTCGCCGGATCGGTGGTCACCGCATAGCGTCCTCACATGGTCACCATGCTGCCCTACGCCTGCGACACAAGGGACCTCACACGGCGATGTCGGCGACCACCGCCTTGGTGACCGCCACGAGGTCGGCCGGTGCGAGGGCGATCTCGAGTCCGCGTCTGCCTGCGCTGCAGAGAATCCGGTCGAACTCGAGCGCCGAGGAGTCGACGACCGTCGGCAGGGCGGTGCGCTGGCCGACGGGCGAGACGCCGCCGAGGACGTAACCGGTGCTGCGGGTGACGGCCTTGGCCTCGGCCATCTGCGCCTTCGACGCACCGAGTGCGGCGGCGGCCGCCTTCACCGACAGTTTGCGGGGGACCGGGACCACGGCGACGGCGAGCCCGGGGCGATCGCCGCCGGACAATTCGACGACGAGCGTCTTGAAGATCTGTTCGCCGACCACCCCGAGCGAGTCGGCGAGGGCCTCGACGGCCTCGGCCCCGTAGGCCTCCGACCGCGGGTCGTGGTCGTAGCGGTGCACGGTGTGCACGACCTTCGCGCGTTCGAGTGCAGCGATCGCCGGTGTTGCCGCCATGGTCGGGAGCCTCCTGGGGGACGGAGTCGGGACGTGGAAAGCGTAAGCGAGCCGCCCCCGGTTCACCGTTGTCGGCGGAGCTGCCCTGCTCGGGGTCGAATTCCGCCGATGTGACGGATCACGTCGGGAACAAACCTCCCGTCCCGGCCTGTTGTGACTGGTTGCGACGTGATGATCGGGAGCGCATGCGAGGAGGTCGAACCGATATGAGCTCAACGGCGGTACTCGAACCACCGGAACTCGTGGAGGCGAGGCCTCTCCTGCCTGGGCCGAGGTCGGTAAGCTTGACCGGCAACGTCCCAGTGACGCCTCTCATCGAAGGGATCGTAGTGGCCGAAGCCGAGTCAGCCGACACCGAGAAGGGGTCTGCCGAGAAGGGTGCGCCGCGGCGCACCGATCCGAGCGAGTCGCCCGCGGAGCTCACCGAACGGTTCGAGCGCGACGCCCTGCCGCTGCTCGACCAGATGTACGGTGCCGCCCTGCGGATGACCCGCAATCCCGCCGATGCCGAGGACCTCGTCCAGGAGACCTACATCAAGGCGTTCACCGCCTTCGCGTCGTTCCGGGAGGGCACCAACCTCAAGGCGTGGCTCTACCGGATCCTGACCAACACCTACATCAACGGCTACCGCAAGAAACAGCGCCAACCCGCGCAGTACCCGACCGACGAGATCACCGACTGGCAGCTCGCGTCGACTGCCGAGCACACCTCACAGGGGTTGCGCTCGGCGGAGATCGAGGCCCTCGACGCCCTTCCGGACGACGACATCAAGGCCGCGCTGCAGGAGCTCCCGGAGGATTTCCGGATGGCCGTGTACTACGCCGACGTGGAAGGCCTGCCGTACAAGGAGATCGCCGAGATCATGGACACCCCCATCGGCACCGTCATGTCCCGACTCCACCGGGGACGCCGTCAGCTGCGTGAACTGCTGGCCGACGTCGCGCGGGAGCGTGGTTTCAACCGATCCGCCAGCGCGAAGGGTGCGGAGGTGGCGCGATGAGCGACATCGATCCGGAACTCACCCAGCTCGACTGCTCCGCGGTGATCGCCGACGTCTGGCTGCTGCTGGACAACGAATGCGACGAGAACGCCCGCAGGCGGCTCCAGGGGCACCTCGACACCTGCCCGTCCTGCCTCGCCCATTACGGCATCGAGCTGCAGCTGAAGGCGCTCGTCAACCGCAAATGCGGCGGCGACCAGGCACCTCAGGGTCTGCGCGATCGTCTGCGAGTGGAGATCCGTAAGACGGTCATCATCCAGGAGATCGCCGAAACCGACCGCTGAACCCGATCCGGCCTCCGACCGTGCGGAGGCCGGACACGAAAAAGCCCGGGCGGCCATGGTGGCCGTACCCGGGCGTTTTTCTTGGTGCTCGTTCGCCGAACCCCGCCGAGAGGCGAAGATCAGGCGTTGGGACGCTTGCCGTGGTTGGCAGCGTTCTTCTTACGAGCGCGCTTCTTGCGTCCGCGCTTTCCCATGACGCATCTCCTTTTGCCGGCGGATGGGGACATCACAGTGTCTCAGGCATTCTCCCACGTGCCAAAACCCGGTCGGTCATCGCCCGGCGCCGACGCGGCCCCGACCGATCGTCGGCCGCCATCACGTGGGCTAACTTATGTGCATGGCAGAAGACGTGGTGGCAGAGATCGTCGCGAGTGTCCTCGAGGTCCTGGTCGCCCCCGGACAGCAGATCGAGGTCGGTGACAGCCTGGTGCTGCTGGAGTCGATGAAGATGGAGATCCCTGTTCTCGCAGAAGAACCGGGCACCATCGCCGACATCAAAGTGCAGGTGGGCGATGTCATCCAGGCCGGCGACGTCATCGCGACCTTCGAGTAGCCCGCCCGCCCGCCCGCCGGTCCGCGAACCCGGAGCATCCCCATGTCGACCCTTGCCGACCTGCTCGCCGAGCACACCACCCTCTCCGACGCGGCTGCCGCGCACCTGCAGCGTCTGGTCGCCGAGTGGCAGCTGCTGGCCGACCTCTCCTTCGCGGACTTCCTCCTGTCGGTCCGCACGGCTGAGGGCGCCGTGGTCACCGTCGCACAGTGCCGGCCCAACACTGCGTCGACCGTGTTCCCCACCGACGAGGTGGGCCGCGTCATCGACACCGCGGTGCATCCGCAGGTGCTCCGCGCCTTCGACTCCGACAAGGTGCTCCGCGACGAGGACCCCACCTGGTTCGGGGCGACCGCCATGCGTCAGGAGGCGGTTCCGGTCGGTTTCGACGGGGCGGTGATCGGCGTGCTGACGCGGGCCGTCGACCTCACCCACCCGCGGTTGCCGTCGCCCCTGGAGCTCGCCTATCAGGACTCCGCGGACGATCTGTGCCAGATGGTCGCCGATGGCACGTTCCCGCACGAGGAGGGGAATCCGCGGGGTCTGTCGACGCCTCGCGCCGGGGACGGGTTCATCCGGCTCGACCGGACCGGCACGGTCACCTACACGAGCCCCAACGCGCTCTCGGCGTTCCACCGCATGGGCTGGACGGCGGAGCTCAACCACACCAGGCTGTCCGACGTCGTCAAACAACTCGTCACCGAGCCGTTCGAGGCCGACGATGTCGCGATGATGCTCGACATCGCCGCCGGGGTCGCCCAGGTACCGACCGGGCCGTACCGCGACATCGGCATGCGCGTGGAGGCCGACGCCCGACGCGCGACGGTCCTCATCCGGGCGGTGCCGCTCCGCCCGAAGGGCCAGGAATCCGGGACCGTGGTCCTGATCCGCGACGTCACCGAGGTCAAACGGCGCGACCGCGCGCTGATCAGCAAGGACGCGACCATCCGGGAGATCCACCACCGGGTCAAGAACAACCTGCAGTCGGTCTCGGCGCTCCTGCGTCTGCAGGCCCGGCGCACCTCCAACACCGACGCGCAGGAGGCCCTCAACGAGGCCGTGCGCCGCGTCGCCTCCATCGCCCTCGTGCACGAGCTGTTGTCCGGCAGCGTCGACGAGGAGGTCGATCTCGACGAGGTCGTCGATCGCCTGGTTCCGATCCTGGTCGATGTCGCGTCGAACGAGTCGCGGGTGACGGTGCGTCATCGCGACCGTCTCGGGGTGCTCACCGCGGAGCTCGCGATGCCGCTGGTGATGGTGCTCACCGAGCTCATCCAGAACGCGATCGAGCACGGCTTCGACGGCTCACCCCGGTCGGACGCCGAGATCGCCGTCATCGCCGAACGTGACGTGCGTAACCTCCGGATCGCCGTGCGCGACAACGGCTCCGGCCTACCCGAGCATTTCGACCTGTCCACCTCGGATCACCTCGGACTGCAGATCGTCAAGACACTCGTCTCGATCGAACTCGGCGGCGAATTGGACGTCCGTGCCAATCCCGAGGGCGCGGGAACCGAAGTCGGAGTGAACGTTCCCCTGCGGTCATGAGGGGCGGTCGGCAAAACCGTTGCCGGGCACGAAAAAACCCGGCCGTGGCCGGGTTTCTTCGAATCCGGGCGAACGCCGACTCGGATGAGCTCTAGACGCTGCTCCGGGTGCGGGTGCGTGCGGTACGACGCTTCAGTGCGCGACGCTCGTCCTCGCTCATGCCGCCCCAGACGCCTGCATCCTGGCCCGACTCGAGGGCCCACGAGAGGCAATCGGCGGTGACGGGGCACCGTGCACAGACGAGCTTCGCGTCGGCGACCTGTGCGATGGCCGGACCGCTGGTTCCCACGGGGAAGAACAGCTCCGGATCCTCGTCGCGACAGATGGCCTTGTGACGCCAGTCCATTCCACTACTCCTTCAGGCGCGTTTCCGCGCACCACTCGATTGGCTGATTGCTGATTTGTTGGCTGGTAACTCTCAGTTCACGCGGGCGCACCGTATGTTTCCGCGTTGTTGCTTGTGAATACTTTCACGAATCCGGCCGAAGTCAATGGTTCTCGGTTAACACGTGGGCAACATCACGTCTCGCGCCTACCACTCCGGCCGAAGCGGGACCCACGGGGGGTACGGACAGCAGGTTGACCGCCCGTGTAGTAGCCTACGCGCACCCCGCGACAACTGTCGATGAGTTTCCGCAGGTCGCGACCCTGGCATGGCACAAAATAGCCCGTGACGTGGACAGACCCATCGAGTACTCTTGCTCACATGCGTCGACGATGTTGATCCACACCACGCCGATCCGGCCATGACGGTCCGAGTCCACAACGGCGACTAACGGCCGCGGCCGTGAGCGCCGCCCTCTTCGAGGACCTGATACCGCTCTACCCGGTCTACGCGATTCTGTTCGCCGATGCCACCGTTCCCGGGGCCGGGCTGTCGGCCGTCGAGATCAGCGCCCTGTTCGCGCTCTGGTCGGTCTCGACGGTGGTCGTCGAAGTTCCCACCGGAATCCTGGCCGACCGGTTCTCACGACGCCGCCTGCTCGTCGCGGGGCCGCTGGTCACCGGTGCCGGCTTCGCGCTCTGGACCTTCGCTCCCTCGTTCCTCTCCTTCGGGGCCGGCTTCGTCCTGTGGGCGATCGGCGGCTCGCTGCGCTCCGGCACGAGCCAGGCGCTCGTCTACGACGAACTCGCGCATCTCGGCAGGTCACCGGACTATGCGCGTCTGGCCGGTGCGATGCGCGCGGCCGCCGCGGTCGGGCTGATCGGCGGCACGGCGCTGGCGGTGCCCCTGCTCGCGTGGGGCGGATACGCGGCGGTCGGTATCGCAAGCGTCGCGGCATGCGTGCTCTGCGCGGTCGCATCCGCGTTGTTGCCCGAGACCCGGCGCACCGGGCCACGACGCACAGGACAGGATGTGGCACCGGGCGCCGCCGTCACTGCCGTCGACGATGCGCCGACGGGGTGGCTCGCGATTCTCCGCAATGGGCTGCGCGACGTGCGCGAACAGCCGGTCGCCCGCCGGATGCTGATGCTTGTCGTCGCTCTGACCTGGGTCGCGGCGCTCGACGAGTATCTGCCGCTGCTGGTCGAGTCCTTCCTGGCCGATTCGGTCTCGGATACCCCGACCCCACAGTCGGTCGCACTGCTCATGATCGTGGTCGCCGCCGGCGACATCTGCGGTTCCCTCGCGGCGCGACGCGTCTGCGACTCCGCCGCGGTCGGCCCCGCGGTGGGAGCCGGTGCGGTCACGCTGATCCTCGCCGCGCTGTGGGGCCACCCGGCCGGTGTCCTCGGCGTGGCCGTCGCTTTCGGGATCTTCGGCTGGGCGCTGGTCGTCGCCGACGCCGCGCTGCAGGACCGGTTGGCTTCGGCGTCGCGGGCGACGGTCACGTCGATCGCGGGCGTGGGGGAGGAGGTGGTCGCGCTCCTGGCGTTCGCCGGATGGGCCGCGGGCTCGGCACATCTGGGCCCGGCGGCGCTGTTCGCGATCGCCGCGCTGCCCTACGCGGTGGCGGGCGGCGCGATGACGCCGAGGGCGTCGCGACGATGGCGAAAGCGTATGTCGCGGAACGCGCCGATGTAGTCGCCGTCCATCTGCACGTCGATCGGGGCCTCGGCGATGAAGCGGACCTCGTCGACATCGTCATCCCGGAATAGATGGTGCGCCTTGGGATCTGCTTGTGTCAGCAATCGAGTGGCCAGGGGAAGGTTGCGCAACACGCCGGTCGAGGTCGCCACGAACACGCCTAGACCGGTGTCGAAACCGGTGGTCGGATTGGTGCGGATCTCGCGCGGTCCGAGATAGGTCCAGGGGCTGGTGTTGGAGACGAAACCGAAACGGGCGCCGACGATCCGGTCGCGGCCGGGGATCTCGACGTCGAAGGTCGCCGAACTGCCCGCCTGCTTGAGGAAACTGGTGACGGTGGTCCACAGGTACCGGGCGGGAGTGGCGGCCTTGCCCGCATGGCGCTTGTCCTCCATCGCATGCACCACGACTGCGTCCATACCCATTCCGGTGTTGAACAGGAACCACCGGTCGTCGGTGTGACCGAGGCCGATCCGACGGCTCGCCCCCGCGTCGAGGAGTTCGATGATCTGCCGGGTCGCGAGCAACGGGTCGGGGTCGATGCCGAGGGTGCGCGCGAAGACATTGGCGCTGCCGCCCGGGATGACGGCGAGGGCGGGCCGGTGACGCGAGGGGTCACTCGTCCCCGGCGGGTCGAGGAGACCGTTGGTGGCCTCGTTCACCGAGCCGTCGCCGCCGTGGACGATGACCGTGTCGAAATCCTCGGCCGCCGCGCGGGCAGCGAGTTCGAAGGCATGCCCGCGGTGGGTGGTGAGCTCGACGTCGAGGTCGAAGTGTGCGCTCAGCGTGTGCACGAGAGCATCGCGACCGGCCGGACTGGTCGCGGTGGCGAAGGGGTTGACGATGAGCATGACGCGCACGACACCCGAGGATATGGGGTGGGTGGCATGGGCGCGCATCCGCCCTGCGTCCGCCGGCCCGGCAGATGTGCCCGCGTGGGGTGCACAGCCTCTCCCGACCCGCGCCGAATACCCTGGACGGGTGAGCACGGAGAAGGACCGCCCGGAGCACGACCGGCTTGAGATCGACGCCGATCCGTCGGTGACGCCCACCCAGATCAAGGTGGCCGGGGCGGTGACCACCGTCGAGGGACTGATCGGCGTGGTGGTGGCGGTGATCCTGGTGATCCGCGCGCTCGCCGGGCACGAGGAGACGACCATCAGCGGCTACGGCACCGCGGCCTGGTTCGGCATCATCGGCGGCGGCGTCCTCGCCGGGGGGATCGCGCTGTGGACGGGGCGGCGCTGGGGACGCTCGATCGCGATGATCGCCCAGATCCTGCTGCTCCCGGTGGCGTACTACCTGTTCACCAGCGGCCTGCCGGTTTTCAGCGTGCCGCTGGCCCTGGCGGCCCTCGCGGTGCTGGTGATGCTGTTCAGTCCGGCTTCGGTCCGGTGGCTGGCCGGCGACCTCGAACCCGGCCCCTGACCTGATCGCGGCGGAAATCGGGCATTCCGATCAGTTGACCCAGTTGTTACCGCGACGCCGACTCTAATATGTCGACTCGGTGCCGACCGGCCGTACAGTAGGGCCCATGACGCGCATCCTCGCGATTGCCAATCAGAAGGGTGGGGTCGCCAAGACCACCACGGTCGAGTCCCTCGGAGCCGCTCTCGCGGACCTCGACGTGTCGGTGCTCGTCGTCGATCTCGATCCGCAGGGCTGTCTCACGTTCTCCCTCGGGCACGATCCCGACCAGCTGGAGTCCTCGGTGCACGACGTGCTCCTCGGCGACGAGGAGATCGCCGACGTGCTCCTCGACACCGAGGACAAGGTGACCCTGCTGCCCGCCACCATCGACCTGGCCGGGGCCGAGGCACTGCTGCTGATGCGGCCCGGGCGGGAGTACGCACTGAAGCGGGCACTGGCCGAGGTCGGGCAGGACTTCGATGTCATCATCGTCGACTGCCCGCCGTCGCTGGGCGTGCTCACGCTCAACGGGCTCACCGCGGCCGACGAGGTGATCGTCCCGCTCCAGTGCGAGACGCTCGCGCATCGTGGTGTCGGGCAGTTGCTGCGCACCGTCCGCGAGGTCCAGCAGATCACCAACCCCAACCTCACGATGCTGGGTGCGGTGGCCACGCTGTTCGACGCTCGGACCACGCACAGCCGCGACGTCCTCTCCGACGTCGCCGATCGCTACGAGCTCCCGGTGCTGAACCCGCCGATCCCGCGAACCGTCCGGTTCGCGGAGGCCTCGGCCTCCGGGAGTTCGGTCATGCGCGGACGAAAGAACAAGGGCGCCACCGCATATCGCGAACTCGCGGAGAACCTGTGGAAGTACTGGGACGCGGGGGAGGGTGTACGCACCCTCGACTTCTGAGGCGTCGTGACGGGTGAGGTCAGGCCGGACCGAAGGCCTCGACCGTCGTGCCGCGCTGTTCGACGACCACGTCGCCGAGGACCCGCAGGCTCACCACTCCGTCCGGCGGGGCGTTGCGGGCGAGCGGGATCGAACGGATCTCGCGGCCGCCGGCAACATCACGCACGCTGATCCCGGCCGTACTCGGCAGCAGGAGCTGCCCGGCCATCACCTGGCCGGGTCCGAGCGTGCCGGGGACCTGGTAGATCGGTTTGAGGCTCTGTCCATCCAGCACGACCGTCGACTTGCCGGTCCAATAGGTGACGATGCCGTTCCCGTCGAGCGGGACGCTTCCCGACGGTGGTGTCGCATCCCCGGACACGGTGTTCGAGCCGGTCGCCACGCCCTCGGAGTCGAAGCGTCGGATGGACGGTCCGCTGTCGCCGCCGAGCGCCGGCGGTTCGGCGGGACTCGCGCCGCCGTCGTAGACGGCGATACCCGACGACGACATCGCGATGACCACCGGCGGTGGCCCGCTGACGTCACCGGTGATCAGTGTCGACCCGTACTGCTCGACGCGTTCGTCGTCGTCGAGGAGGACGCCGAGCACGGTCAGCCGATACCCCGGGTCGTCGGCGCAGCGTTCGGTGACGGACATGCGGTCGCCGGAGATGGCCGAGGAATAGATGACGCAGTCCTTGCGCTTGGCCTCGTCCTCCGGGCGGACGCGCGCCTCCACCCGGCCGTACTCGATTCCGCGCACCAGGTTCGAGCCCCACGTCTCGAGCCGGCGGGGGCCCTGGGCGATCACGTACCCGTAGTCGCTGACCAGCCGTAGCTGGTCGTCGGCGTCACTGGTCCGGGCGCCCTTGCGGGCCCCGGTCTTCGCGTCGAGCGCGGTGACCTCCGAGCAGCCGCGGGAGTTGCGGTAGACCGCGAGCGCGAGGTCGGTGCTGGCGGTCCACGCGGTGCCGACGACGCAGAGGTCGAGATCTCGGCGGTAGGACCACAGCTCCGCCCCCGAGGCCGGGTCGTGCCCGGTGACGGTGCCGCCGTTGCCGGTCACGACCACCGAAGCGGCGATGGCCGGCGTGACGGTGGCGTCGGAGGCGGCGTGCCAGCGTGGCGCGAAGGAGCCCGGAACCGCCGCGGGTTGTTCGACCTTGGGTGGGGTGGACTGCGCCTGGACGCTGGTGGTCCCACGTACCGGACTCACCAGCCAGGCGATCAGCCCGGACACGGCGACGAGCACGACGATGATCGCGGTGACCGCGAGGTCGATCGGCCGGCGCCGCTCCGGTTTGACGCGTGCCACGCGTGGACTCGTGGTGGTTACTCGGCAGCTGCCGGTGCGGACTGGGCGGACACCGGGGTCGCGTCGCCTGCACCCTCACCGGCCGGCTTGCCCTTGGCTCCACCGCGACGGCGGCGACGACGGCGCGGCTTCGAGGCGCCCTCGCCGGTGCCCTCGTCGGAGGCCTCGGAATCGTTGCCCTTGGCTTCCTCGGCGGTCTCGGTGCTCGTGCTGGCGGTTTCCGCGGTGTCGCCCTCGGAGGTCTGGCCGCCGCGGGTACGACGACGGGTGCGGGTCGAACGCTTACGCGGTTCCCGGTCCTCGCGCGTCTCGCGGGTCTCGTTCGGGTCGCGCTCGGGCTTGGCGGCCACGATGCGGCCGGTGGCCGTCTCCGGGATGGACAGGTCCTCGCGCAGGTGCTCGGAGGTCGAGTAGGTCTCCGCGGGGTCGGGGATGCCGAGACCGAGGGCCTTGTCGATGAGTTCCCAGCGGTGCAGCTCGTCCCAGTCCACCAGGGTCACCGCGATGCCGGTGCGGCCGGCGCGCCCGGTACGGCCGATCCGGTGCACGTAGGTCTTGTCGTCCTCGGGGCACTGGTAGTTGATGACGTGGGTGACGTCGTCGATGTCGATGCCGCGGGCGGCGACATCGGTGGCGACCAGGACGTCGATGGCGCCGTCGCGGAACCGCTTGAGGGCCTTCTCGCGGGCGATCTGACCGAGGTCGCCGTGCACGGCACCCACCTTGAACCCGCGCTCGGCGAGGTCGTCGGCGACCTTCTGGGCCGTGCGCTTGGTGCGGGTGAAGACCATCGTCGCGCCGCGGCCGTCGGCCTGCAGGATGCGGGCGACGAGCTCGGCCTTGTCGAGTGCGTGCGCGCGGTAGGCGTACTGCTTCGTGCGGTCGTGGACCGCCGAGTCGTTGGCGTTCTCGGCGCGGATGTGGGTAGGCCGGTGCAGGAAGGTCCGGGCCAGGGTGACGATCGGTCCGGGCATGGTCGCCGAGAACAGCATGGTCTGGCGCGGGGTCGGCAGCGCGGACATGATCCGCTCGATGTCCGGGAGGAAGCCGAGGTCGAGCATCTCGTCGGCCTCGTCGAGGACGAGGATCGAGACCTTGCCGAGCACGAGGTGGCCCTGCTGGGCGAGGTCGAGGAGGCGACCCGGGGTACCGACCACGACGTCGACGCCGGACTGCAGCTCGGCGATCTGCGCCTCGTAGGGGCGACCGCCGTAGATCGAGGTGACCTTCAGCGGCCGACGGGTGCCGTCGGCGAGAGTGACCTCGAGCGACGGCGCCGCCACCTGGAGGTCGCCGGTCACCTGAACGCACAGCTCACGTGTCGGCACGATGATCAGCGCGCGCGGGGTGTTGTCGAGGGGCCGCACGCCGGAGGCCTCGGCGTGGGCCAGGCGGTGCAGCAGCGGGATGCCGAAACCGAAGGTCTTGCCCATGCCGGTGCGGGCCTGACCGATCAGATCGTGACCCTCGAGGGCGAGCGGGAGCGTCAGTTCCTGGATCGCGAAGGTGTGGGTCTTGCCGTCGTCGGCGAGAGCCGAGACGATACGCTCATCCACGCCGAGTTCGGCGAAGGTGGGGGCGGTGTGGGTGTCGTCGACGATGGTCGTCTGCACGGCCGAATCGCTCATATGCGGTGGTTGCCTTTCTGGGCAGTCTCTTGCGCGCGTGTGATTCCTGCGCGCACGAGGAAAGCTCGAAAGTGCGCGCGCAAATGTCGTAGTGGCACCGGGGATCCGACCGGGGCGTCGTGACACGAACTCTTGGCTCCCGCGAGAATCTCGCGAGCGGTTGTCGTCACATCCCATCGGCCGCATCCACACGCTCGCGCCGGAGAGCACGCGATGATCACGCAGCTCAGCGGGCAAGCGACGGGGGGTCCCGTCGGAGTGCACCGCAGTCGAGTGTACTTGGTGCTTCCGGAGCGGCCGCTACCATCACCTCATGGCGCATGCATCCGACCCCCTTGAGCCCATCCCGTCGTCCACGCCGGTTGCTGCGATCGAGAATCAGGACCGCGTGGTCGGGAAGCTGTTCGCGGTGCTGCTCGCCGGCGAATTCGCCGCCTTCCACCGGCTCATCGAAGAGTCGGCGATGGCTCCCGATGTGCCGGGCAAGATCGCGATCGCGCGGCTGGCCGCCTCCGAGGTCGGCCACTTCGACCGGCTCGCCGAGCGCGTCGAGACGATGACCGGTCTCACCGCCGCCGAGGCCGTGGAACGCTATCGGTCGATCTTCGACCAGTACCACCGGGCCACCACCCCGAAGACCTGGTACGAGGCTCTGGTCAAGGCCTATGTCGGCGACGGGCTCGCCGCCGACTTCTACGTCGAACTGTCCGACATGCTCCCGCCCGACTCCCGCTCGGTGATGGCCGAGGTGATGGCCGAGACCGCGAACTCGGCCTTCGCCCGCGATCAGGTCCGGGCCGCGGTCGAGGCGGATCCGTCGATCAAATCGGCGCTGGTCCTCTGGGGTCGCCGCCTGCTCGGCGAGGCCATCACCCATGCGCAATGGGTGCTCGCCGCCGAGGAGGAGGTCACCGATCTGCTGTTCTCCGGGGCCTCGTCGCTGTCGGGGGTCGCTCGGTTCTTAGACGCGGTCGCGGCCAAACACGCCACGCGCATGGCCGATCTCGGACTCGACTGACCGGGCTCGCGCACCCCGCTGCTTTTCGCTGTCAGCGGAGCGGCTGTCCCGTCTGACAGCTGCTGGACTAGCCTTGTGCGGCAAGCGTTGTTGACACCGGAGGAGGGCGGCACATGGCCGTGGAAGTGAAGATCGGCATCACCGACAGCCCGCGTGAGCTGACCATCGCGACGTCGCTGACCAGCGACAAGGCCTACGCCGAGGTCGAGGCGGCACTCGGCGGCAAGCAGCAGCTGCTGGCCCTGGTGGACGAGAAGGGCGCCCGTTACCTGATCCCGGTCACCAAGATCGCCTACGTCGAGGTCGGTGCGTCGGAGAACCGTCGCGTCGGATTCGGTTCCTGACCGGACACAAGCCAACGAACAAGGGTCCTGTGCGCCCTCCGCGAATGATCGCGAGGTGCGCGCAGGACCCTTGTTCGTACGTCCGTGGTTCTCAGGCGGGACCGGGGTCGGAGTCCTCCGCCGGGGTCTCGGCGTCGTTCTGGGTCTCGGTGTTCTGGGGCGCCTGACGCGGGAAGTGGGACAGACCGCCCCAGAGGAGCGCGACGGTGGTGTCGACGGCGGTCTGCTTGTCGACGGGCCGCTTGGCCTCGAGCCAGTAGCGCGCGTTGACCTGACTGGCTCCGACGAGTCCGGAGGCGAGCATGCGCGAGCGGTACGGATCGAGTCCGGAATCGTGCATGACCAGGCCGTACACCGCATCCACACACGCCTCGGTGGCACCTTCGACGCGTCGGATGACGGCCGGATCGGAGGCGTCGGAGGAGAAGATCAGCCGGTAGCCGGAGTTGTCCTGGTCGATGAAGTCGAAGAACGCCTCCACCGCCGCACGCACACGCTTCCGGTTGTCGGTGGTGGTGCGCAGGGCGGTGTTCACATCGCTCACCAGCTTCTCGGCATGGGAGTCGACGACCGCGATGTAGAGGTCCAGCTTGGACGGGAAGTGCTGATACAGGACGGGTTTGCTCACTCCCGCGTGCACCGCGATCTCGTCCATCCCGGCGGCGTGGTAGCCGCGCTCGACGAAGATCTCACTGGCCGCGTCGAGCAACTGCATCCGCCGTGCGCTGCGCGGCAGGCGCGTACTGCGTCCGGGCACTGCGGACGCGTTGGTTGCGGTCGACATGGGCAAGATCGTACTCGGGAGACCTTCCTACGCAGTATCTGCGGTCCGCTGTGAGAAAGTTAGTCCGTGAGCCGCGCAGAGGATGGTGGCCCCGGCCTGGATCAGGGACCGGTGCGCACCAAGGATGTCGGCCCGAGATCGTCGGGACGTCCCAAGCCGGACCAGCCGCTGCGTGCGCGCTGGGACCCGACCGATGACAGCGGCCGTCCCCGCGTGGATCGCGATGCACAGCCCGAGTACAAGAAGCAGTCGGCTCTCGGCCGATTCGTCTCGACGTACGGCTGGCGCGCCTATGCCATCCCGGTTCTGACGATCCTCACGATCGCGCTGATAGTCGTGACCATCAAGGACAGCGGGAACGCCGATCTGGCACCGACCGCCGCGGTCAACCCCGACTCCGCTGCACGCAACCCGTACATCAGCACCGAGACGCGTCCGATCGGTGCCCCGACCGGCGACATCCAGGCGGCGGCACTGCCCGCCGGTACCCTCCCCCAGGGTGGCCCGTTCACCACGCAGGGCCGGCAGACCTTCCGGGTGCTGCGGGGTGCGGGCGAGAAGGTCGGCACCGGCGGCCAGGAGTACACCTACACCGTCGAGGTGGAGAACGGTCTCAACCCTCAGGACTACGGCGGCGACCCGACCTTCGCGAAGATGGTCGACACGACGCTGACCAATCCGCGCAGCTGGATCGGCGACGGACGCGTGAGCTTCCGGCGCATCGACCGCGGCGAGCCGGACCTGCGCATCACCCTGGTCTCCACCGGAACGACCCGCGAGCTGTGCGGGTACCAGATCAAGCTGGAGACCTCCTGCTTCTACCCGCCGCAGGGCCGCGTGACCCTGAACGAGGCGCGCTGGGTTCGCGGAGCATTGTCCTATGAGGGCGACGACGTCGCCTACCGGCAGTATCTCGTCAATCATGAGGTCGGGCACGGACTCGGCTACGCCGCACATGAGCCGTGCCGCGAGGACGGCGCGCTCGCGCCGGTGATGATGCAGCAGTCCTTCGGTACCGCCAACTCCGAGGTCATGGCCCTCGATCCGGACATGAAGGCCAATCGCGCGTTCGTCTGTCGTCCCAACCCCTGGCCGTTTCCCAGTCGCTGACCCACGGGAATGAGCCGGCCACCACGGTGGTTGTGCCAAGAGTCCGTGTACTCGCCGAATACTGGAGGCGTTCGTGTCGTCGCAAGGGTCGCTCACCGGGTCGTTGCCACCCCTCGTGGAGCCGGCAGCCGAACTGAGCAATGAAGAGGTGGCCCGCTACAGCCGCCACCTGATCATCCCGGACGTCGGGATGGACGGTCAGAAGCGCCTGAAGAACGCGAAGGTGCTCGTGATCGGCGCCGGCGGACTCGGCTCGCCCACGCTGCTGTATCTGGCCGCGGCGGGTGTCGGCACCATCGGCATCGTCGAATTCGACATCGTCGACGAGTCCAATCTGCAGCGCCAGGTCATCCACGGCCAGTCCGACATCGGGCGTCCGAAGGCAGAGAGCGCGCGGGACTCGATCCTCGAGATCAATCCGTACGTCACGGTGAACCTCCACGACGAGCGTCTCGAACCCGAAGGCGCTGTCGAGCTGTTCTCGCAGTACGACCTCATCCTCGACGGCACCGACAACTTCGCGACCCGCTACCTGGTCAACGACGCCGCGGTACTCGCGCACAAGCCGTACGTCTGGGGGTCGATCTACCGCTTCGAGGGTCAGGCGTCGGTGTTCTGGGAGGACGCTCCCGACGGCCGCGGCATCAACTACCGCGACCTGTATCCGCAGGCCCCGCCGCCCGGAATGGTGCCGTCGTGCGCCGAGGGCGGTGTGCTCGGCATCCTGTGCGCCTCCATCGGTTCGATCATGGGCACCGAGGCCATCAAACTCATCTGCGGTATCGGCGAGCCGCTGCTCGGCCGGCTCATGGTGTACGACGCCCTCGACATGACCTACCGCACCATCAAGATCCGCAAGGACCCCGAGGGTGAGCGCATCGCCGGCCTCATCGACTACGACGACTTCTGCGGCGTGGTGTCCAGTGAGGCATCCGACGCCGCGGCCGGATCGACGCTGACCGCCGTCGAACTCAAGCAGAAGATCGACGCGGGGGAGAAGCTCGCGATCATCGACGTACGTGAGCCGGTCGAGTGGGACATCGTCCGGATCGACGGAGCGACCCTCATCCCGAAGGGCGAGATCCTGTCGGGCGAGGGTCTGGCGAAGGTGCCGCAGGATCGTCCGACGGTCCTGTACTGCAAGACCGGCATCCGCTCGGCCGAGGCGCTCGCCGCACTCAAGCGGGCGGGCTTCGCCGACGCCACGCATCTCCAGGGCGGGGTGACCGCCTGGGCCAACCAGGTCGACAAGACGCTGCCGGTCTACTGACCGCGTCCGCGGGGGGCAGCGGTCGCCGCATCTCGGGCGCGGCACCGCGTGCCTCACCGAATCGGTCCACGGCGCTCGGTAATCTGGCCTGGTGAATACCGTCGAGCCGCCCGAACATGTGCTGAACACGTTCGGGCTCACCGCGCATCCGCCCGTCGCGATGGGCGACTCCTGGGTCGGTGGCTGGCGCGTCGGTGAGGTCGTGCTGTCGCTGGTGCCCGATCACGCGCGCGCCGCCTGGTCGGCCTCCGTCCGCGAGACGCTGTACGTCGAGGGTATGCGGATCGCACGGCCGTTCCGCGCGACCGACGGGCGCTACGTCGTCTCGGGATGGCGTGCCGACACCTACATCGCCGGGACCCCCGAGCCGCGGCACGACGAGGTCGTCCTCGTCGCCGACCGGTTGCACGAGGCCACCGCCGCACTGGAACGTCCGCGCTTCCTCCTGCAGCCCCCCGCGCCGCCGCACACCGACGTCGACGTCTTCACCGCGGCCGACCGTGCCGCGTGGGAGGACGTCCCGCTGCGGTCGGCGCGGGCCGCGGGGATGGCCGAGCCGACGGCACCCGACGGCGTGCAGAGCGTCGAGATGCTGAGAACCCTTGCGAAGCTTCGCAAGCCGGTCGACCTGCCGTCTCAGGTCGTGCACGGCGACCTGTTCGGCACCGTACTCTTCGCCGGTGCCGCCGCACCCGGCATCACCGACATCGTCCCGTACTGGCGACCGGCCCCCTGGGCGGCCGCGGTCGCGGTGGTCGACGCCCTCGCCTGGGGTGGCGCGGACACCGAACTCGTCCAGCGGTGGTCGGATCAGCCGGAGTGGCCGCAGATGATGCTGCGGGCGACCATGTTCCGGCTGGCGGTCCACGCGCTGCACCCGCGCTCCACCTCCGGCGCACTGCCCGGGTTGCAGCGGGTCGTCGAGCTGGTACGTTTGCTCGTATAACCGCAGCTCACAGCCCTGCGTCGGATCTGTCAGGGTTCTCACACCCCATCTGCGGCGAAGTGAGAACAACGTGACGGTCCGGTCACCTCGCGGAAAATCCCCGCAACACGCTCCCCACATGCTTGGTGTCAGTCGCACGACATCGGTGTCGGCGCCCGATACGACAGCCCGCTGTCGTGTCACAGATGACCGCCCGCACTGCTCGTGCAGTGACCACCAAGCATCGGAAGACGGGGACGCATGGCCTTCGCAGACCTCAGAGCACAGCTCACTCGTGACCACACCATCACCGACTGGGATCCCGAAGATCGGGTCGCCTGGGACAACGGCAACGCCGCGATCGCCAAGCGCAATCTGATCTGGTCGGTGATCTGCGAACACGTTGGCTTCTCCATCTGGTCGCTGTTCTCGGTGCTGGCCCTGTTCATGGGCCCCGAGTACGGCATCAGCATGGATCAGAAGTTCGTCATCGCCGCGACCGCGACCCTCGTCGGGTCGTGCCTGCGCATTCCCTACACCCAGGCGACCGCGAAGTTCGGTGGACGCAACTGGGCGATCTTCTCGGCCGTCGTGCTCCTCATCCCGACGGGCCTGACGATGATGCTGATGATGAACCCGGGCGAGTTCGGGTTCGGCTGGTTCCTGGCGGTCGCGGCCATCACCGGGTTCGGCGGCGGCAACTTCGCCTCCTCGATGACCAACATCAACGCCTTCTACCCGCAGCGTCTCAAGGGCTGGGCGCTCGGACTCAACGCCGGCGGCGGCAACATCGGTGTCCCGGTCGTCCAGGTCATCGGTCTGCTGGTCATCTGGCTCTTCGCCGACCAGCCCGAGATCGTCTGCGCGATCTACCTCGTGGCACTTGCCATCGCAGGTGTGGGCGCCGCGATCTACATGGACAACCTCGACCATCAGACGGCCAGCGGCAAGGCGATGATCGACTGCCTCAAGTACCGCGACACCTGGCTCATCTGCCTGCTCTACGTCGGCACCTTCGGCTCGTTCATCGGTTTCGGTTTCGCGTTCAGCCAGGTCCTCAACATCAGCTTCACCTCGGCCGGCGCTTCCAAGCCCGCCCTCGCGGCGGCCCAGATCGCCTGGATCGGACCGCTTCTGGGGTCGGTCGCACGTCCCTACGGCGGTAAGCTCGCCGACCGCATCGGGGGCGGCAAGGTGACGCTGTATTGCTTCATCGCGATGGCCGCATCGGCGTCGATCCTCGTGATCGCCGGTATGTCGGCCGATGCGAACGGCAAGGTGATCAGCGGAGGTGTCCTCGCGGCCTTCATCACCGGATTCATCTTGTTGTTCCTGCTCTCCGGGATCGCCAACGGTTCGGTGTACAAGATCATCCCGACGATCTGGGAGCACAAGGCGCAGTCGCTGTCGGGTCTGAACGCCTTCGGCAAGACCACCTGGTCGCGCAGCATGTCCGGCGCGCTCATCGGGATCGCCGGTGCGGCCGGCGGCCTCGGCGGTGTCGGCATCAACCTGGTACTGCGGTCCAGCTACAAGTCCAATCAGTCGGCCACACAGGCCTTCTGGGTGTTCCTCACCTTCTACGTGATGGCCGCGGTGGTCACCTGGTGGTTCTACGCACGGCGCCCGATCGTCGTCGGTGAGACCACCGATCTGCCGGTCGCGGACGCCGTGAGCGCCGGCACGGCCACCACCGGCGAGCCGGCCGCCAAGGAAGCGCTGGCCTGAGATCGCGCGCGGCGCAACTCGACCACCAGGCAAGGCACAGGGAGTAGACAATGAGCAGCGAGACCAACACGGGTTGCAGCACCGTCGTCGTGGTGGGTCACGGCATGGTCGGACACCGTTTCGTGCAGGAGATGCGGCAGCGTGACACCGACAACCGGTGGCGCGTCGAGATCGTCTGTGAGGAGACCGAACCGGCCTACGACCGCGTGGGTCTGTCCTCCTACGTCGGCGCATGGCAGCGGGATTCGCTGGCACTGGACGGCAACACCTACGACGGTGACGATCTCGTCGTCACCCATCTGGGTGAGGCCGTCACCGCGATCGACCGGCCGCAACGCCGCGTCGTCACGTCGTCGGGACGCGAGATCGCCTACGACGCACTCGTGCTCGCGACGGGTTCCTACGCCTTCGTACCGCCGGTCCCGGGTCACGACAACCCCAGGTGCTTCGTCTACCGCACGCTCGACGATCTCGACGACATCCGGGCGGCCGCCGACGCGGCCGGCCCGGGGGCCACGGGCGTCGTCGTCGGCGGTGGCCTGCTCGGACTCGAGGCGGCCAACGCGCTCAGGCTGATGGGTCTCAAACCGCATGTGGTCGAGTTCGCGCCGCGGCTCATGCCGATGCAGGTCGACGCCGGCGGCGGGGCGATCCTGGAGAACCTCGTCACCGACCTCGGTCTCGAGGTCCACACCGGGGTCGGCACCTCCGAGATCGCCGACGCCGAGAACGGCGGGCTGCGCGTCACGCTCTCGGACGAGTCGCTGATCGACGCCTCGCTGGTCGTCTTCTCGGCCGGCGTCCGGCCCCGCGATCAGCTCGCCCGCGACGCCGGCCTCGCGGTCGCCGAGCGCGGCGGTGTGCTCGTCGACACCGATTGCGTCACCGACGACGAGAACATCTTCGCCATCGGCGAGGTCGCCGCGGTCGAGGGGCGCTGCTACGGGCTCGTCGCTCCCGGCTACTCGACCGCCGAAGTCGTCGCGGACCGCCTGCTCGGCGGCTCGTCGACCTTCCCCGGCGCCGACATGTCGACGAAGCTGAAGCTTCTCGGCGTCGACGTCGCGAGCTTCGGCGATGCGTTCGCGACCACCGAGAACGCCCTCGAGATCACCTACCACGACGCGGTGGCGGGCCGCTACGCCAAGATCGTCGTCAGCGACGACGCGAAGACCCTGCTCGGCGGCATCCTGGTCGGCGACGCCTCGGCCTACGCCCTGCTCAAGCCGATGGTGGGCCGGGAGATCCCCGGCGACCCGGCGGCTCTGATCGCGCCGGAGGGCGGCACCGGCGTCGGTATGGACGCGCTGCCCGACGACGCCGAGATCTGCTCCTGCAACGGGGTGTCGAAGGGGGCGATCTGCTCGGCGATCGCCGAGGGGGCCTGCGACATCGCGGCGATCAAGGGCTGCACCTCGGCCGGCACCACCTGCGGCGGTTGCCTGCCGAGCATCAAGCAGTTGCTCTCCGCGTCGGGCGTCGAGCTCAGCAAGTCGCTGTGCGACCACTTCTCCCAGTCTCGCGCCGAGTTGTTCGAGATCGTCGCGGTCACCGGCATCCGGACCTTCTCCGAGCTCATCGACCGCTACGGCACCGGGCAGGGCTGCGAGATCTGCAAGCCGACCGTCGCCTCGATCCTCGCCTCCACGTCGAGCGAGCACATCCTCGACGGCGAACAGGCCGCACTGCAGGACACCAACGACCACTTCCTCGCGAACATGCAGAAGAACGGGTCGTACTCGGTGGTGCCGCGCATGCCGGGAGGTGAGGTCACGCCCGAGCAGCTCATCGTGATCGGCGAGATCGCCCGCGACTACGGCCTGTACACCAAGATCACCGGCGGTCAGCGCATCGATCTGTTCGGCGCCCGCGTCGACCAGCTGCCCGAGATCTGGCGACGCCTCGTCGAGGCCGGGATGGAGTCCGGCCACGCCTACGGCAAGAGCCTGCGCACGGTGAAGAGCTGCGTCGGCTCCACCTGGTGCCGGTACGGCGTCCAGGACTCGGTCGGCATGGCGGTCTTCCTGGAGAAGCGATACCGGGGCCTGCGGTCGCCGCACAAGATCAAGTTCGGGGTCTCGGGATGTGCCCGCGAGTGCGCGGAGGCCCGCGGCAAGGACGTCGGCGTGATCGCCACCGAGCACGGCTGGAACCTCTACGTCGGCGGCAACGGGGGCCAGAGCCCCAAGCATGCGCAGCTGCTGGCCGGCGGAGTGGATGACGACACCCTGGTCGCTTACATTGATCGGTACCTCATGTTCTACATCCGTACCGCCGACCGACTGCAGCGCACAGCCCCGTGGCTGGAGTCTCTGGAGGGCGGTCTGGACCATCTCAAGGCGGTGGTCTGCGACGACAGCCTGGGACTCGCCGCCGAACTGGAGGACGCGATGGCCCGGCACGTCGCCGGATACCAGGACGAATGGGCAGCGGTGCTCGGCGACGAGGACAAGCTGAGGCGGTTCGTGTCGTTCGTGAACGCACCCGACGTGGTCGACCCGACCATCCGGTTCGCGGAGTACGAACGTAAGGTGCCGGTGCTGCTCGACATGCCGCAGGTACGTCCGGGGGCGGATGTGAACACCGGATCGGTCGTGGACGCGGCGCCGGTGAAGGAAGGAGTGCCGACATGACCATCGCACCAGACGAGACCGGACGGAGTTCCTTCGCTGTCGACGGGTCCGGCGCGGTCGAGGGAACCTGGGTGAGGGCCTGTTCGATCGACGACCTGATCGTCGGACGCGGGGTCGCGGTGCTCGGTCCTCGCGGAGAGCAGGCCGCGTTGTTCCGGCTGCTCGCCGCCGAGACCGACCGGGAGGCGGCACCCGGCCGCTCCCGCCTGTACGCGATCGGCAACATCGACCCGTTCGGCCGCGCCGCGGTGCTCTCGCGCGGACTCACCGGTGACCGCGCCGGCGAGCCGACGGTGGCCTCGCCGCTCGGTAAGCAGGTGTTCGCGCTGCGGACCGGTGTCTGCCTGGACGACGAGTCCGTCTCCGTGCCGAGCTACGGAGTACGCGTCGTCGAGCGGACCGTCGAGGTGTTCTTTCCCGCGTGAACGCCATCAATCATCCCGGTGACTCGACCGACAACGACCCGTTGCCCGCCGACCCGTTGCCCGCCGACCCCTTGCCACTGACCGGATTCACCATCGGTATCACCGCCGCCCGCCGGGCCGAGGAGTTCGCCGCGCTGCTGGAACGACGAGGTGCGCGGGTCGTGCAGGCGCCGACCATCCGCATCCTGCCACTGGTCGACGACACCGAACTCGAGCGGGTGACCGAGGAGATCATCGTCTCGCCGCCGCAGATCATGGTCGCCACCACCGGTATCGGGTTCCGGGGCTGGATCGAGGCGGCCGACGGCTGGGGCAGGGCCGAGGACGTGCTGCATTCGCTGTCGAAGAGCCGGTTGATCGCGCGCGGCCCCAAGGCAAAGGGAGCGATCCGCGCCGCGGGACTGCGCGAGGAGTGGTCGCCGGAGAGCGAATCCTCCTCGGAGGTGCTCGATCACCTGCTCGCCGAGGGCGTCGAAGGTGTGCGGATCGCCGTGCAGCTCCACGGCGCGACCAGCGAGTGGGAACCGCTGCCGGACTTCTGCACCGTCCTGCGCGCCGCAGGGGCCGAGGTCGTACCGATCCCGGTCTACCGCTGGAACATGCATCCGGATGTGGCGCGCATCGACAAGATGATCGCCTCGGTGCTGCGCGGCGACCTCGACGCGATCACCTTCACCAGTGCGCCGGCCGCGGCGTCGATCCTGACCCGCGCCAAGGAACTCGGGAAGCTGCAGCAGTTCGTCCACGCGCTGCGTACCGCGGTGCCGGTGATGTGTGTGGGCTCGGTGACGGCCAGTCCACTGGAGGCGCTGCAGATCCCGACGACGTATCCGCGCCGGTTCCGGCTCGGTGCGCTCGCGCGCCTGATCACCGACGAACTCCCGCGCCGCACCCACGTGCTGCGTGTCGCCGGACACGACACCGCGATCCGCGGGCAGGCCGTCGTCGTCGACGGCGAACTGAAAGACCTGTCGGCGACGGGCCTGCTGCTCCTGAAACTGCTCGCGCGCAATCCCGGTCGGGTGGTGTCCCGGCAGGAGATGCTCGCCGTGCTGCCCGGCGACAGCTCCGACACCCACGCCGTCGAGGTCGCGGTCGCGCGACTCCGTGCGGCACTGGGGGATTCGAAGATGGTCCAGACCGTCGTGAAACGCGGTTACCGCCTGGCCGTCGACCTCGAGTACGACGCCGAAGACGAATGACCACATCCTGGGGAGGACACATGCGAGACAATCACGTACGGCTCCCGCACGGCGACCGCCTGCGCGACGTCAGTCCGGTGCTGGTCGCCCATGGCACCCGTAATCCGCACGGCGTCAACGTCATCGCCGAGATCGCCGAGGCCGTCAGCGCGCGGATCGGTGTGACCCGCACCGCGTTCGTCGACGTACTCGGACCCACGCCCAGCGAGGTGATCGCCGACCTCGACCGTCCGGCCGTGCTGGTGCCGGCCTTTCTGGCGTCGGGTTACCACGTCCGCAAGGACATCCCCGAACACGTCGCGCTGGCGGGCCGGTCCGACACCGTGGTGACCCGCGCGCTCGGCCCGGACCCGTCGATCGCGGCGGTGGCCCGCCTGCGGCTGGCCGAGGCCGGTTGGGAGCCGGGCGACGCGGTGGTCCTCGCGGCCGCCGGATCGTCGGACTCCGGTGCCTGCGGACAGGTGTATCTGGCTGCGCGGCAACTGGAATCGCTGATCGGTGGGCGAGTGGAGGTCGGATTCATCGCCACTGCGCAGCCGTCGGTGCCGGAGGCGGTCGCATGTGCGCGCCGCACGGGTCGCCGCGTGGTGATCGCGAGCTACCTGCTCGCGCCGGGACTCTTCCACCAGCGTCTGGAGACCTACGGCGCCGACGCGGTGGCCGCACCTCTCGGCCCCGACCCGCGGATCGTCGACCTCATCGTCACGCGCATGCGTGCGGCGATCAGCCCGTATCGGCGCACCCCGGTCTGACGGGTCAGGGGATCTCCCACCGGCACTCGCGCAACCGGATCCGTCCGTCGTCGATCGGAACGCCCTCCGCGGCAAGTCGTTCCAGCTGACGTGTGGCGAGATGCGGTGCGGGACGACCGCTCGCGGGAACGACCCGGTGCCACGGCAGGTCGGCGGTGTCGGTGCGCATGATCCAGCCGACGATCCGCGCGCTGGACAGTCCGGCCGCGCCGGCGAGGTCGCCGTAGGTGCTCACCTGCCCGACCGGGATGGCCGCGACCAGCGCGCGGACGGTCTCCACCTGCTCCTCGGTGATCGCAGCCATCGGCGCAGGCCCTCAGAGCAGTGAGCGGATCAGGGTCGCGGTCAGTTCCGGTTCGAGGAACGGCACCATGTGCGCGCAGTCGGCGTGGTGCACCGTGACGTCGCCACCGCGTTCGCTCGCGCAGGCCTCCAGGAACGCGGGTCGGACGAACGGCGGCTGCACCTGGTCGGCGACGACGATGTGCGTCGGCACGCCCGGTGGCGGAAGTACTGCGGGCCTGGCCATTTCACTCCACGACGCGGCGGCCGCCGGGGCGCTGACCCGCCAGCCCACCTGGCCGTGCGGGCGGGGGATCAGGTGCTCGGTGAGCTCGGCCTCCATGATGTCGTCGGGAACATCCGCCCAGCCCTCGGACTTCTTGGCAGCGCGCGCGGCGTCGACGTTCGCGTAGTCCCAGTTGTCCAGACTGTCGGTGGCGACCTCGAGCGCGAACTCGGGGTCGAGGCCCTGCGCGGGATCGAGGAGGACGAGCCCCTTGACCGCATCGGGTCGGCGATTCGCCAGGTGCAGGGCGAGCGCACCGCCGAACGAGTGACCCGCGACGACGATCGGACGACCGTCGGGGACGTGTTCGTCGAGGACCGCCGACAGTGCACGTACGTGGTGCTCGATGCTCCACGGCGGACGCCACGGTGAGCGACCGTGGCCGATGAGATCGGGTGCGACGATGCGGACGCCACCCAGGTGCCGGGCCAGGGGCTCCCAGCGGCGACCGTGGCCGGTGAGCCCGTGGATCGCGAGAACCGTCGGGGTGCTCTCCGCCGAGCCGCCGCCGAAGACATACGTGTTGAGAGCTGTCACCCGTCCATCCTGCCGTATGCGCGGGGCCGGAGCCCGACCCACCCGCGTGACACCTCGGGGCCGACGGGGGCGTCGGTGGCACATGATTCGATGGAGCCCATGAGTCGGAAACCGGGCACCACGGCGCCACGCAGCGCCCTGCGCGCACGACTCGTCGCGGCTCCCGAGGTGGCGGACCGTCCCCGGACGTGGCCGCCGGTGATCGCGCAGGTCATCGACCCGGCCGCGAGCAATCCGGGCAGCGCGGAACAGCAGGCCTGGCGGCCGATCCGGGTCCACGGCGGACCCGGCAGCGGCAAGACGGCACTGATCGTCGACGCCGCCGTCGCGCGCCTGCTCGACCCCGCGACAGATCCGGAATCGGTGCTCGTCCTGGCGTCGAGTCGTCGTGCGGCGGTTGCGCTGCGCGAGGAGATCACCCGGCGCGTGCTCTCGGCCAACGCCGCCGGGCGGCGCGTGCTGGGCGGTGCGCTCCGCGAACCCCTCGTCCGCACCGTGCACTCCTATGCCTTCGCGATCCTGCGCCTGCAGGCGAGCGCACACGGCAACCCGCCCCCGCGGCTCATCACCGGGTCGGAGCAGGACGTCGTGCTCCGTGAGCTGCTCGCCGGCGACATCGAGGACGGGGCGCACTACTGGCCCGCGCATCTACGGCCGGCCCTGGGAACGGACGGTTTCGCGCAGGCCCTGCGTGACCTGATGATGCGGGCCGCCGAACGCGGCGTCGGACCGGAGGAACTCGCGGCGCTTGGCCGTGAACACAAACGCCCCGAGTGGACCGCCGCGGCCCGCGCCTACGCCCAGTACGAGCAGAACATGCTGCTGCGCGGCGCAGTCGGACTCGAGACCCCCGGTGCATCGGCGCCGGCCGTCGACGCGGCCGAGCTGATCGGTTCGGCGTTGTCGGCCTTCGCCACCGACCCGGAACTGCTGAGCGGTGAACGCCGCCGCATCCGCCACCTTCTCGTCGACGATGCGCAGCATCTGGATCCCCAGGCAGCACAGCTGATCCGGCTGGTCGGCACCGGCACCACCTCGACGATCATCGCGGCCGACACCGATCAGTCGGTCTTCGGTTTCCGCGGAGCCAGTCCGCGTTTCGCCGACGAGCTCGCCGACCCGGGCTCCGACCGTGACATCGTCCTCGAACACGACTTCCGCTCCCACCCCGACCTCGCTCGCCTGGGGCGTGCGATCGCCGCCCGGCTCCCCGGGGCGCGCCCGCATGCGTATCCGGAGCCGGTACGGCCCGAGGGTGATGCCGACGTGCCGCGCGACGTCGCCGCGGTACGCGTCTACGGTTCGACGGCCAAGGAGGCCACCGCGATCGCCGATCTGCTCCGGCGGGCGCATCTGTTCGACGGCGTCCCGTGGTCGCAGATGGCGGTGATCGTGCGGTCGGTGTCGCTGGCGTTGCCGCCGCTCCGACGCGCGTTCCGGTCGGCCGGTGTCCCGGTCACGACACCGGCGAGCGATCTGCCGCTGCACCGGCAGCGCGCGGTGATCGCGCTGATGCTGGTGCTGCGGGTGGTGGCCGCCCGGCGCGAGGACCCGACGGCACGTGGTGAGGCGATCCCGGAGTTCGAGCTGTTCACCACCGAGGACACCCTGACACTGCTGTCGGGTCCGGTCGGTGCCGCCGATCCCGGCGCGATGCGGCGTCTGCGGCGCGGCATCCGACGCCTCGACGAGAAGAGCGACCCGACGGCACAACCGGAGTCGCTGACCTCGCTCACCCGCGCCCTCCTCGACCCCGAACTCGGCGCACGGTACCGGCGCGCCCTCACCGAGACCGAGGCCGCCCCACTGGCACGAGTGCTCGACGTCGTGGCGGCCGGACAGCGGGCCCACGATGCCGGCCGTGGCGTCGAGGAGACGCTGTGGGCCGCATGGCAGGCCACCGGTCTGGAGCGGCGCTGGGCGGCGTCGGCGGTCCGCGGCGGTCCGGCCGGGGAGCAGGCCGACCGCGACCTCGACGCGGTGATGGCGATGTTCGAGGCGGCCGCCAACTTCGCCGACACGCTGCCCGCCGCCGGACCGGCCGGGTTCGTCCACTACCTCTCTCAGCTGCAGATCCCGCGCGACAGCCGAACCGCCACAGCGGCAACCGAATCGGTGACCGTACTGTCCGCGCACGCCGCGGTGGGCCGGGAGTGGGAGGTCGTCGCGGTGGCCGGTGTCCAGGACGGTCTGTGGCCGTCGCTGCGCAGCCGGGGCGGCGTGCTCTCCACCGGCGCGCTGGTCGACATCCTCGACGGTATGGACGCCGGCGCGGTCGACACCGTCGCCCGTGGCGCCACGGCCCTGGCCGACGAGCGGCGGCTGTTCCTGGTCGCGTGCACGCGTGCGCGCAGCAGGCTGCTGGTGACGGCCGTGGAGGACGGCAGCGGCGACGCCTCGCCGTCTCGCTTTCTCACCGAACTGGCCGACCTCGTGGACGATCCCGACGAGGAGGCGCCGCAGGCCGAACTCCAGCTCGACCCGGGCGTCGACCGCGTGCTGTCGCTGCCGTCGCTGGTCGCCACGCTGCGGTCGGTGGTGATGGCCGGTGCGCACGAACCCGAACCGGATGAGCGGACGCGCGCGGCCGCCCGCCTGCTCGCCGTGCTCGCCGACTCCGACATCCCGGGTGCCCATCCGCGCGACTGGTTCGGGCTCGCCGCACCCAGCACCGACGCGCCGCTGTGGACACCGGACAACGGACCAGTCGTGCTGTCGCCGTCGAATGTCGAAGCGCTGAACCGCTGTTCGTTGCGCTGGGTGCTGGAACGCAACGGCGGCCGAGACGGCGACGGGACACCGGCGCTCACCGGCAGCCTGGTGCACACGCTGGTGCAGGCCGTCGCGGGACAGCTGGATCCGGCCGAGGTGACCGCGGCGCTACGCGGGATCTGGGACCGGGTCGACACGGGTGCGGGCTGGTATTCGGCGCGGGAACTCGAGCGTGCCGAGAACATGCTCGGCCATTTCCGCGACTGGCTGCGGATCTCGCGGGCCGACCTCGACGAGGTGGGCGTCGAATTGCCCGTCGACGCGACCATTCCCGGTGGTCCCACCGGCGAACCCGGCGAGGAGGACGCCCCCGACGTGCGGCTGCGCGGCCGGGTCGACCGCCTCGAGACCGATTCGGCCGGCCGCCCGGTGGTGGTCGACGTCAAGACGTCGAAGACCCCGATCACCAAGGCCGACGCCGACGAACACGCCCAGATGGCCGCCTACCAGGTCGCGCTGGCCCACGGGGGAGTGCCGCAGTTCGGCGATGTCGCACCCGGCGGGGCGCGTCTGGTGTACGTGTCCACCGCGAACCGTAATTCCGGTGCGGCCGAACGCGTTCAGTCACCGCTGACGCCGGAGCTGCTCGACGAGTGGATCGGCGTCGTGCGCCGGGCCGCTCGGGCCAGCATCGGCCCGACCTTCACCGCGACGCCCAACCCGGGCTGCGTGCACTGCAACCTCTCGACCAGCTGCCCCGCGAAGATCCCCGGAAAGGCGGTGACCGATGACTAGCGGAACCCAGACCGGTGGACTCGCGACCGGCCGGGCGATGATCGGCGCGAAGTCGCTGGCTGCGGCGCTCGGCCTCCCGGACCCGACCCCGGAACAGGTCGCGGTGATCGAGGCGCCGGTCGAACCGATGCTCGTCGTCGCCGGTGCCGGTGCGGGCAAGACCGAGACGATGGCGTCGCGCGTGGTGTGGCTCGTCGCCAACCAGGTGGTGGCGCCCGACGAGATCCTGGGACTCACATTCACCCGCAAGGCCGCCAGTGAACTCGGTGCGCGCATCCGCCGCCGGCTGTCGATGCTGTCGGGTGCACCGGCATTGCGGACCTGGGACCCGGACGGCTCGCTGGCCGCGCGCCTGCGCGGTGCGGACCCGGAGGTCAGCACCTATCACGCGTACGCCGGCCGGCTGATCGCCGACTACGGCCTGCTCCTGCCCGTCGAACCGTCGTCGACGCTGCTCACCGAGACCGAACTCTGGCAGCTCGCGTTCTCGCTCGTGTCGTCGTGGCCGGGGGAACTGAACACCAAGAAGGTTCCGGCCTCCGTCACCGAATCCGTCCTCAAGCTGTACGGCGAGATGTCCGAACATCTCGTCGACATCGACGATCTCGCCGAGGCGGGCTCGAAGCTGTACGAGCTCATCGACACCCTGCCGAAGGGGCCGAAGCAACGCGACAAGCCGACGCAGGCGCTGCTGAAGGTCCAGGAGGTGATCGACGAACGGCGCGAACTGATCCCGATGGTCATCGCCCTCGGCGAGACGATGCGGGTTCAGTCCGCACTGGACTTCGGCAGCCAGATGTCGCTCGCCGCACGGCTCGTCGTGTCCAATCCGGAGGTCGTGGCCGCCGAGCGCACGGCGTTCCGGGCGGTCCTCCTCGACGAGTACCAGGACACCGGGCACTCGCAGCGCGTGCTGCTCTCGACCCTGTTCGGCGGCCACGATCCGTCGCGCGATGCCGTCGCCGTCACCGCGGTCGGCGATCCGATCCAGTCGATCTACGGGTGGCGCGGCGCCTCCGCGGCGAATCTGCCGCGGTTCGCCCGGGACTTCCCGCGCCCCGACGGCACGCCCGCCGAGCGCCGCGAACTCCTCACCAGCTGGCGCAATGCCGCCCAGGGCCTTCGCCTGGCCAACCAGATCTCCGAGGAACTCCGCCGCCGCGGCATCCCGGTCTCCATCCTGCGGCCCCGGCCCGACGCCCCGCGCGGCACCGCGACCCTCGCTCTCACCGAGACGGTCATCGACGAACGGAACTGGATCGCCGACGAGATCGAGACGCGCTACCGGGCGGCCGAGACCGCCGGCGAGGCACCGCCGACCACGGCGATCCTGGTGCGGCGCAACGAGGATTCCGCACCGCTGGCCGCCGAGCTGGAGAGCCGCGGCATCCCCACCGAGGTCGTCGGCATCGGCGGACTGCTGCACGTCCCGGAGATCGAGGACATCGTCGCGACCCTGCGCGTGATGGCCGACCCGATGGCCGGCACCGCGGTGATGCGGCTCCTCACCGGTGCCCGCTGGCGGTTGGGGGCCAAAGACCTTGCGGCACTCTGGCGCCGGGCCACGACCCTGGCCGCCGAGAGTTACGCCGAAGCGGGTGGGGTCGTCACCAGCCGGGAAGAACTCGACGCCGCGCTCGACGCGGTGCTGCCCACCGAGATCGTCGACCGGGCCGGAATCGCCGACGCCGTGATCGATCCCGGTGACCCCGGCGACTACAGCCCCGAGGGATACGCCCGCATCCGGGCGTTCGGCGCCCAACTGGAATCACTTCGGCGCCGCATCGGACAGCCACTGCCCGAACTCGTCGCCGACGTGGAGAACACCATCGGCGTCGGCGTGGAAGCACAGATCCGCGCACGGCGCATGCGCGGTGCGATCACCGGCCGCGAACATCTCGACGCGTTCGCCGACTACGTGAGTCACTACGCCGACCGTCCCGGCGCCAATCTGCCTGGGCTGCTGGCGTTCCTCGACGCCGCCGAGTCCATCGAGAAAGGCCTCGAACCGGGCCGGATCGAGGTTGCCGAACAGCGCGTGCAGATCCTCACCGTGCACGCGGCCAAGGGCCTGGAGTGGGATGTCGTGGCCGTCCCCCACCTGGCGAGGGGCATCTTCCCCAGTGCCAAGGCCGACACCACCTGGCTCGGCAGCGCGCGCGAACTCCCCGCCGACCTGCGCGGTGACCTCGCGATCCCCGCCGAGTCGGCCGACGGTGCGCCCGAGGGCTTTCCGCTGCTGAAGATCGACACGGTCGGCGACCGCAAACAGCTCGAGGACGCCCTGTCCGATCACAAGGCGGCGATCGGCGAACGACGCCTCGAGGAAGACCGGCGCCTGCTCTACGTCGCCCTCACCCGTGCCCGGCACGATCTGCTGATCTCGGCCCACCACTGGTCGGAGACCGGTGACAAGCCGCGCGGCGGTTCGGATTTCTTCGACGAGCTGATGGTTGCCGTCGACGAGGCGGTCACCGACCCGGCCGTCGACTCCACCGGTCTGTCCATCGCGGTCCGCACGCCGCCGCCCGCAGAGGACGCGACCAACCCGCTCGCCGAACGCGTTGTCGCGCAGCCCTGGCCGCGCGACCCGCTCGCCGGGCGCCGCGATGCGGTGCAGGCGGCCGCCGACCTCGTCCTGGCGGCCATCGCGGACCGCGAGGCGCCCGCGCTGTTCGAGACCCCCGCCACCTCGGCCGATCCGGAGACCCTGCCGATGCCACCGGATCCGGAGGTCGAGGTCGCGGCCTGGGAGGCCGAGGTGGCGGCACTTCTGGCCGAACATCATCAGGCCAACCAGGCGCTCGTCGAGGTGACGTTGCCGACGCACCTCTCGGTCAGTCAGCTCGTCGAACTGGACGCCGACGAGGCCGAGTTCGCCCGTCGGCTCCGGCGTCCGACTCCCTTCCGGCCCAACCCGATGGCACGGCGCGGCACCGCATTCCACGCCTGGGTGGAACGCTGGTTCGGCGCCACCCGGCTGCTCGACATCGACGAACTGCCCGGTGCCGCCGACGCAACAGCGAGTCCCGACGCCGACCTCGACGCCCTTCGTGACGCATTCCTCGCCTCGCGCTGGGCCAATCGCAGCCCCACCGAGGTGGAGGTGCCGTTCGAGACGGTGATCGGCGGCATCGTCGTGCGCGGCCGGATCGACGCGGTCTTCGCCGAGAAGGACGGCTCGTGGACGGTCGTGGACTGGAAGACCGGCGTCGTACCCGAACCGGCGAGACGGGAGTCGCTGTTCATCCAGTTGGCCGCGTATCGGATCGCCTGGGCGCAGCTCGCCGGTGTCCCGGTGGAGAAGGTGCACGCGGCGTTCCACTACGTGCGTGACGGACACACCCTGGAGGCCGACGACCTGCCCGACGAGGCAACCATCGCCGCCAAGCTCGCCAAATGAGCTATCGCGCCCCTCCGTGGGTTACATTTCAGCGTGTGAGCGAACTCCAGGAGCGCAAACGTGGCCGTGCGTAGCCGCTTCCGCGGCCGCTTCGGATCATCCGAGCTGGCCAACCGGCCCGACCACGCGCTGGTCGGTGTCGTCCGCATCCCCGAACTGCAGCAGAGCCCCAGCCGCGCCATCGGCCGGCGGGTGCTGTGGGCAACGCTGGCGCTGCTGTTCACCTCGGTGGTCGTCTGGCTCGACCGCGAAGGTTATCGCGACGCCCAGGACAACGAACTGTCCTACCTGGATGCGCTCTACTACTCGGCGGTCACGCTGTCCACGACCGGATACGGCGACATCACGCCGATCAGCCCCTTCGCTCGATTCATCAACCTCATCATCATCACGCCGCTGCGTGTGCTGTTCCTGATCGTGTTGATCGGCACCACTCTCGAGGTGCTCACCGAACGGTCCCGACAGGCGCTCAAGATCCAGCGTTGGAGGAATACCGTGCGCAATCACACCGTCGTCATCGGTTACGGCACCAAGGGCCGCACCGCGGTCGACGCCATGCGCGGCGACGGCATCAAGCCCTCGGAGATCGTGGTCGTCGACGCCGACCCCACCGTCCTGGAGTCCGCGGCCTCCAACGGGCTGGTCACCGTCCGTGGCGACGCCACCAAGTCCGACGTGCTCCGCCTCGCCGGTGTCGCACATGCCGCGAGCATCGTCGTGGCCACCAACCGTGACGACACCGCCGTCCTCGCCACGCTCACCGCACGCGAGATCAACCCGCGGGCCAAGATCGTGGCGTCGATCCGGGAGTCGGAGAACACGCATCTGATGCGGCAGTCGGGCGCGAACTCCGTGGTGGTGTCCTCGGAGACGGCGGGACGCCTGCTCGGTATCGCGACGATGACGCCGTCGGTGGTCGAGGTGATCGAAGATCTCCTCACGCCCGACGCGGGTTACGCCATCGCCGAACGCGAGGTCGACCCGACGGAGACCGGCGGCTCACCGGCGCACACCCGTGACATCGTGCTCGGTGTCGTCCGCAACGGGGTGCTGCACCGCGTCGACGACAGCGAGGTCGAGCAGATCGAGGTCGGCGACCGCCTCCTGTACGTCCGCAAGAGCCCCGGCGACGACTAGGGCTCGCCGACCATCAGCACCGACCACGGAAAAGGGACACACCGACGTGCAGTTCGAACTTGTCCAGCAGCCGCTGCTGTCGCGCGCGACCTTCCACCGAGCCGACGAGATCCGCGACGACACCGAGCGGATGCTGGCGGGATGGTCTTCGGCGAAGGTGCTGCTGATCGACTCCAACGGCCGGTATCCGGTCGGGGATTCCGGTGCACTGCACTGGGTTCCGGCGGCCACCGTCGCCGATGCGCCGCCGGCCGACGCGGTGATCCTCGGTGTGGTCGACGGCATCGACCGGTGGACGCGCCGGGTCGACCACATCGACGGACCCACCGACGACGCGCGCCGCGGTGCGATCCATCTGACGCCGGACGAGGCGGGCCTGCTCGTCACCGCACTGGGAATCCTGAATTGGCATGAGACGGCGCGCCATTCACCGGTCGACGGCTCGGCCACCCAGCCGGCACGGGGCGGTTGGGTACGTCGTAGTGTCCAATCCGGCCGGGACGAGTTCCCGCGCACCGATCCCGCGATCATCACCGTGGTGCACGACGGCGCCGACCGGATTCTGCTGGGGCGACAGGCCGTCTGGCCCGACGGCTGGTACTCGACCCTCGCCGGCTTCGTCGAGCCGGGGGAGTCGCTCGAACAGTGCGTCCTGCGGGAGGTGCACGAAGAAGTCGGCATCGTGGTGCGTGAACCGCGCTACCTGGGCAGCCAGCCGTGGCCGTTCCCGCGGTCGCTGATGCTGGGCTTCGCCGCGATCGGCGACCCGGCCGACGAACTGGCCTTCCTCGACGGCGAGATCGGCGACGCCCAGTGGTTCCACCGTGACGAGGTGCGCGAGGCGTTGTCGCGGGATGGATGGACGCGCGCCGATTCCGGTCCGGGCGGCGAAGCGCCCCGGCTGCAGTTGCCGGGCTCGATCTCGATCGCACGCACGCTGATCGAGTCCTGGGCCCAGGGATCGCAAGCGCCGGGCCGGTAGCCCGACAGAGGAGAAAACCCGGGTCCGGCGAGAGCCGGGCCCGGGTGATCGGGTCACGAGATCAGACGCCGAGCTTCTTCTTGACGTCGGCGATCGAGGGGTTGGTCGCGGTCGTGCCGTCGGCGTAGAGCACGGTGGGGACGACGTGATTGCCGCCGTTGACGCTGCCGACGAACTCGGCGGCATCCGGGTTCAGCTCGATGTCGATCTCCTGCCAGGGGATCCCGCTGGCCTTCAGTCCGGTCTTGAGGCGGGCGCAGTAGCCGCACCACGAGGTGGTGTACATGGTCAGTTCGCCGGTGTCGGAGGTGCGGGCGCCGGCCTCGTCGTCGATCACGTTGCTCATGCACCCATAACACCACGGTCATCGGGGCTGTTCCCGGCGGCGCCGTCGTCCCCGGCGTGGGACGCGTCACGCCGGCCCCGATCGCCGGCCCCGATCGCCGGTCCGGAGTGCGTCGGTGGGTGGTGACATAGTGGACCCCGTGCGCCACCCGACCTCTTCCGCGAACCCCGATGCCCGCTCCCGCGACGCCGGTGCGGTCGAGGGCCTCGACCCCGAGCAGTCCGCGGCCGTCCTCGCGCCGCGCGGACCGGTGTGCGTGCTCGCCGGTGCGGGTACGGGTAAGACGCGCACCATCACGCGCCGTATCGCGCATCTCGTCGACACCGGTCAGGTGAATCCCGGTCAGGTCCTCGCGGTGACGTTCACCGCCCGCGCGGCGGGGGAGATGCGGACCCGGTTGCGGAGCCTCGGCGTCGGCGGCTCCACCGGCAACGTCGCCGCCCAGACTTTCCACGCCGCCGCGATGCGGCAGCTGCGATACTTCTGGCCGCGCGCCTTCGGCGATGCCCGATGGGAGCTCCTCGACAACAAGTTTCCGCTCATCTCGCGCGCCGCACGCCGCGCCGGCCTGGACACCGCGACCGACACCCTGCGCGACCTGTCCTCGGAGATCGAGTGGGCCAAGGCCACCCTGATCTCGCCGGAGAACTACGTCGAGGCGGTCGGTCGTCTCGGTCGCGAGTCACCGGCACCCCCGCCGAAGGTCGCCGCGGTGTACGCGCACTACGAGGACTCCAAGGTCTCGCCCGACGGCGACCGTCTCCTCGACTTCGACGACCTGCTCATCTACATGACCCAGATCCTGACCATCGAACCCGGTGCGGCCGACGAATTCCGTTCGCGCTACCGGTGTTTCGTCGTCGACGAGTATCAGGACGTGACGCCGGTCCAGCAGGGTCTGCTCGACGCCTGGCTCGGCGAGCGCGACGATCTGACGGTGGTCGGTGACGCCAACCAGACGATCTATACGTTCACCGGCGCCTCGCCGAACTACCTGCTGGACTTCAGCCGTCGCTTCCCGGAGGCGACGGTCGTCCGACTGGAGCGGGACTACCGGTCCACACCCCAGGTCGTCGACCTCGCCAACCGCGTGATCGGCGCCGCCCGCGGACGCATCGCCGGCACCCGGCTCCGGCTCATCGGCCAGCGACCACCCGGCCCGGAACCGCAGTTCGCCGAGTACGCCGACGAACCGGCCGCGGCCACGTCGATCGCGATCGAGATCAAACACCTCATCAAGTCGGGTGTCTCGCCGTCCGAGGTCGCGATCCTCTACCGCGTCAACGCCCAGTCGGAGAACTACGAGCAGGCGCTGACCGAGGCCGGGATCCCGTACCAGGTGCGCGGCGGTGAGGCCTTCTTCGCCCGCACCGAGGTCCGGCAGGCGATGCGTCAGATCGCCACGGTTGCCGGCCGCGAGGTCAAGCCCGGTGTCACGACCATCGACGTCGTACGCGCGGTTCTCGGCGAACTCGGACTCACCGACGAGGAGCCGTCGGGTGCCCAGGCGCGCGCCCGTTGGGAATCGCTGAAGGCGCTGGTGCAGCTGACCGAGGACATGGTCGCGGAGAACCCCGACCTCACGCTGCCGCAGTTGTCCGCCGAACTGACGACCCGGTCCGAGGCACGCCACCCCCCGACCGTGCAGGGGGTGACCCTGTCGTCGCTGCACGCGGCCAAGGGGCTCGAATGGGATGCGGTTTTCCTGGTGGGTCTGACCGACGGATCGTTGCCGATCAGCCAGGCCATCAAGGGTTCCTGGGAGGACGTCGAGGAGGAGCGTCGACTGTTCTACGTGGGTGTGACGCGTGCCCGCGAACACCTGCATCTGTCCTGGGCGCTCGCCCGCAACGAAGGCGGCCGCGCCCGCCGTCGCTCCCGGTTCCTCGCCGACCTCATCCCCGACGACTCGCCGGCCTCGAAGGTCGCCAGGGAACGTGCCCCCCGCAAGGGGCCGACGTGCCGCGTCTGCGGCTCGCGGCTGATGGATTCGACGGCGACCCTCCTCGGCCGCTGTGCCGGATGCCCGTCCGACCTCGATGAGGACCTCCTGGTCGCGCTCAAGGAGTGGCGTCGCGATCGTGCGCACGAGAAGAAGGTGCCCGCCTTCGTTGTCTTCTCCGACAAGACGCTCACCGCGATCGCCGAACAACGTCCCACCGACACCGCCGCGCTGGTGTCGATCTCGGGGATCGGTGCGCAAAAACTCGACGAGTACGGAGAGGATCTCCTCGAACTCGTCAAAACCGCAGGTCAAAAATAGGTTGTGCGCTTTCCGGCGCACCGTTTAGTCTGGTCTCCGTCGGCACGGGTGGGAGTATTCCTGTGCGACGGCGGACGCCGGAGTTCTTGTGTCCGTCAGGGGCCCATCGCTCATGTGGGAGCCATCGAGAAGAGAAAGGAGCGGATCAGTGAACGGAAGCATCGTGAACCAGGCCGGCGTCGCCGTGCCTGCGGCCAAGCCGAATCAGGCGCACGCCGTCGTTCTGCGCGCCCGTCGCAACCGCTCCTGGCTGCCTGCCGTCTGTGCACGTCCGGTCGCTATTCGAACGATGGCACCGGCAGCGCATCCGGCTGCAGCAGCGCACGTAGCGCCGCCCGCGGCAGCCGCAGCAGCAGCCCCCGCGCCGCATGGGTTCCCCGTACCGACACGAATTCCACGGAGTTAGACCTCCGAGACATTCGGGCCACGGGCGAATCGCAGAGGCGAAACCCGTGGCCCTCTTTTTTGTCACCCGATCAACGTCCCACCAGGGGTTCGGACCGACAGCCACATCGAGGACATGGGTCACCATTTCCCAACGAGCAGATGTGGAGAACACCAATGACTGTCGATTGCGTACTCGAGTCCTGTCCATCGGCGGACCGCGCAGCGACCGCCCGGCTCGACCTGCCCTGCCAGGTGGCCGACGCAGATCTGTGGTTCGCCGACAATCCCCGTGACCTCGAGCGTGCCAAGGCCATGTGTGCCGACTGCCCGCTGCGGACCCAGTGCCTGCAGGCGGCCCTGGATCGCGCCGAGCCCTGGGGCGTGTGGGGTGGCGAGATCTTCGAGCGCGGTGCGGTGATCGCACGCAAGCGCCCCCGTGGCCGGCCGCGGAAGAACGCGGCGGCCTGAATCGAACCGACAGCGACGACGCCGCGAGCACATGCTCGCGGCGTCGTCGTTCTGCGTGCTGTCGGGGATCAATCGCCCAGGCCGGGGACCCATTCCTCCATGATCGCGCGGTACGGCGCATGCGCCTCGAGCTGCGAGGCTATGCCGACACAGCCGCCGAGTACACGGAACACCATCACGAACCGCTTGGGCACGTTGAGGTTTCGCGAGGTCTTGTAGACCTCACCGCGAACGTCGGTCGCCTTGCCGGCGGCGCGCTGCATCCACTTGCGCGTGAAGTGGAACGACTCCGAGTACAGCGGGTCCACGTAGGGCCGCAGGTAGGCCTCGAGGTCGGCGCTCGTGACCTTCGACGCATGCGACGGCCGGATGAACTCGGCCTCGACCATGAGCTCCTTGAGCTCGTCGTACTTCTTGTCCCGGGCGAGGCGCAGGATGGGCCCCGTCTCTGGAGGCAGACCGCCGGGGTAGTGGCCGACGGCGCCGAAGTCGAGGACGCCGAACCGGCCGTCGTCGGCGATGAAGAAGTTGCCCGGATGCGGGTCGCCGTGGAGCAGGCCGACCCGGTAGGGCGAGCTGACCTCGAACTCGGCCATCTTCGCGGCCGCATTGTCGCGGGTCTTCTGGTCGCCGGTCGTGATGATCTTCGACAGTGCGACACCGTCGACCCATTCCGAGACCACGACCTTGGGTGCGCTGGCGATGACCTTGGGAATCAAGAAGTCCGGATGCCCGTCGTACGCCTTGGCGAAAGCCCGCTGGTTCTCGGCCTCGCCGAGGTAGTCGAGTTCGGCCTCGGTGCGATCGATGAGCTCGTCCATCATCGCCTTGACGTCGGTGCCCGGCGACAGCCGCTGCAGCAGTCCCGACATGCGCGACAACGTCTTCAGGTCGGCCTTGAGTGCGTGGTCGGCGCCCGGGTACTGCACCTTGACCGCGACCTCGCGCCCGTCGGACCACACGCCCTTGTGGACCTGACCGATCGATGCCGACGCTGCCGGCTCGTCGGAGAACTCCTTGAAGCGTTCGCGCCAGCGGGTGCCGAGCTGCTGGTCGAGGACCTTGTGGACCTTGTCGGCCGACATCGGCGGTGCTTCCGCCTGGAGCTTGGTGAGCGCCTCCCGGAACGGCTCACCGAATTCGTCGGGGATCGCGGCCTCCATGATCGACAGCGCCTGGCCTACCTTCATGGCGCCGCCCTTGAGCTCACCGAGGACCGCGAACAGCTGTTCCGCGGACTTCTCGAGGAGTTCCTGGTTGACCTCGTCCTTGTCTTTGCCGACCATGCGTTTGCCGAGCCCCGCCGCCGCACGTCCGGCCATACCGATGGGGAGAGACGCCAACTTCGCGTTGCGACGACCCTGCCCCCGAGTGATGTCGGTCATAGCATCCTTTCCGCGTCACACAATAGACGACTTGAGCCGTTCGTCTCCCACCGGACGACAATCGCAGCTCGGGTGGGGTAACCATTCTCTACGGTCCACCCGTGCGGGGTCATCGCGGAACTCCAACACCTGATTCAACAGCTGCGGTTCGTATCGTCTCGCGGCGGGGGAGGGTCGCCGCAAGCTGTTCACCAGACGTTCGATCTGGCCGTGCGCGATCGCTGCGGTCGGCCGCACGATCGCGGGATCCGCATCGCCCGGCGCGCGGATGAGTTGCACCGCCATCATCGGCCATTCCGGGTCGGCGTCGGAGCGATGGTGATCGGCGCACATCAGACAACTCGAGAGTCCGGGTAGGACGAGCGGGCCGACGATGCCGACGCCGTCGCGCACGCGCACCAGCAGATGCGGGATCCGTGCCCTCGTCAGTGCGAAGACGACCCGCGGGTCGTGGACGAGGAAGTCGCTGAGGATCACCAGTCGGGTGTCGACGGTGTCGAGGGAGCCGTCGGCTCGCCGCCGCATCGTCCGGTGCACCTGCATGCCCTGTGCGCGCAGGGAGGCGCCCAGCAGGTCCGACAACGGCCCCTGGCCGTGGATCTGAATCCGGAAGTCCGCGAGATCTGAACTGCCCGAAGATGTTTCGGTTGCGATGTCGGAGATGGTCCGTCCGGCCGCGGCCAGACCGTCGAGGAGTGTCCGGATCTCGTCGTCGGCGAGCCCGGCCGCCGACGCGCGACGGCTGAGCAGTTCCGGTGTGCAGGGGCGCTCCAGCAACCGCAACATCGCGGCCACCGAATGCGCCGAGATGCCGGCGTCGAGTTCGATGATCACGCTGCCGGCCGGATCGATCCCCACGTGGACCCGGTTGCCCGGCCGCACCAGGATCGGTGTTCCCGGACGGATGCGCGGGACCGTGATGGACATGGCGCAACTCTGCCAGCGAAAAGACCTCGCCGGCGTCGTTCGGGCCGGTTATCCACAACATGATGGGGCTCGGCGTCGACTGTGGAGTTATGAGCCGGTCTGCCCGGGGTTCGGGCCGTCGTCTCCGGAGTCGGCCTCTCCCTGTTCGATCCCGTCCTGTTCGGCGAGCGACTTCTCGAGCTGCGCGATCGCGTCGTCGAGGTCGGTGTCCTTGTGCAGCAGACGGTCGATGAACGCCGCCGGGTTGTCCAGGTCGTCGGAGTCGGGCAGCAGGTCCGGATGCGCCCAGACACCGTCGCGGGTCGACAGATCGGTGGCCTCGAAGACCCGGCGCCACAGCTCCGACGCCTCCCGGACCTTGCGCGGGCGCAGTTCGAGACCGACGAGGGTCGCGAAGGTCTGCTCGGCGGGGCCGCCGGAGGCGCGGCGGCGACGGATGGTCTCGGTCAGCGCGCCGGTGCTCGGGATGCGGTCGCCCAGTGCTCGGGTCACCACCTGCTCAACCCAGCCCTCGATGAGCGCCAGCAGCGTCTCGAGGCGGCCGAGCGCCGCCTTCTGCTCGGGCGTGGTGGTCGGCTCGAAAGATGTCGACGAGCTGATGAGCTCCTCGAGCTTCGACGGATCGGACAGCAGTTCGGTGGGATCGATGTTCGCCGTGGCGTCGGTGATCCCGCTGAAGTCGATGCTGATCCCGCGGGCGTACTCCTCGACCGTCGACAGCAGGCGCTGACGCAGCCAGCCGACGTGGGTGAACAGGCGGACGTGCGCGGCCTCGCGGGCGGCGAGGAAGACGATGATCTCCTGTCCGGGCTGCTCGAGACCCTCGGCGAACTTCGCGATCGCCTCGGGGAGCAGCACCGCGATGCCCTCGGGGGCCAGCGGCAGGCCGATGTCGGTGGACGTGAGCACCTCTTTGGCGAGCTGGCCGAGGCCCTGGCCGAGCTGGGTCCCGAAGGCCATACCGCTCATCTGTGTCAGCATGCCCAGCATCGGGCCGGCGAACTGGGCCGCCTCGGCGGGCAGGTTGTCCTGCCAGGTGCGCGCGAGTTGTTCGGCGACCGGGTTGCACAGACCCTTCCAGGTGTCCATGGATTCCTCGAGCCACTGCACCGGGGTCCACGCGACGGTCTGGGTGACGCCGCTGGGGAAGGTGGTCGCGTCGTCGAGCCAGACGTCGGCGAGTCGCACGGCGTCGGCCGACGCGGAGATCTCCTTGTCCAGGATCGGCGTGAACGAACCGATCTGCTGGCGCGCGAGATTCATGGCGACCTGATAGTTCACCGGACCGCCGCCGCCACCGGCCATGCCGGCGCCCATGCCGCTGAACATGCTGCCGAGTTGGGAGAACATCTGGCCGAGCATGTTCGGGTCGAAGTTCGACGGATCGAAGTCGCCGAAGCCCTGTCCACCGCCCAGTCCCTGGCCGCCCATGGCGAATCCGAACGGGTTGGCCCCGCCGAAGGGGTTGCCGCCGGGGTTGTCGCCCGGCTTGTTCTGGTCGCCGCTGTTCTTGTCGCGGTCGTCGTCGCCGTTGCCGGACGCCGAGAAGCCGAAGGGCAGATCACTCATATGTCCACCGTACCGCCCGGACAGGCCCCTCAACGGCGTCGGATGTTCGCCGTGCGCGTAGCGCCGCCGCACGTGCGCGGCCCGCCGCCCGGCGGTGTGGCGGCATGACGTCGGCCTGTGCGGAGCACGACGTCGACACTGTCCTCAGAGGTCGGGGCACTATCGTGTGCGGAATGAGTTCGAGCCCTCGCTTCCGCCGGATCGCCACCGCCGCGGTCAGCGCCCTGGTGTTGCTGGCGTTGCTCGTCGTCGGCACGCAGGTGCAGGTGCCCTACGCCGCTCTCGGTCCCGGACCGACGCTGAACACATTGGGGATGACGAAGGTCGAGCAGGACGGCAAGGTCGTCGAACGCAAGGTCGTACAGATCGACGGTGCGCCCCTCGACAAGACCACCGGCAACCTGAACCTCACCACGGTGTCGGTGAGCGACGGGCTCACACTCTTCGACGCCCTGGGCATGTGGATGTCCGGGAAGTACGCGCTGACCCCGCGCGACGAGGTGTATCCGCCGGACCGCAGCACCGAACAGGTACAGCAGGAGAACGCCCAGCAGATGGCGGGGTCGGAGGAGGACGCCACCGTCGCGGCCCTGCGGTTCCTGGACCGTCCCACGGTCCTGCGCATCGCCGCTGTGGGCGCCGACGGGCCGTCGGCCGACGTCCTGCGCGCCGGCGACGTGGTCACCAGGGCCGGGGGAGTCGAGGTCGAGACCAGCAAGGAATTGCGCGACGTCGTGTCGAAGAATCCGCCGGGCACGGTGCTTCCGCTGGAGATCGTGCGGCAGGGCACGCCGCAGACCGTGACCGTCACGCTCGCCCCGCATCCCGGCGACGAGAAGGCCGGATTCCTCGGGGTCACGGCCGAGGTCGCCAACGCCGACCCTTCGCTCGAGGTCACCTACACCGTCGGCGACATCGGTGGACCGTCGGCGGGCATGATGCTGGCGCTCTCGGTCGTCGACCAGTTGAGTCCCGGCGAACTGACGCACGGCAAGTTCATCGCGGGAACGGGCACGATCTCGGCCGACGGTGACGTGGGGCCGATCGGCGGCATCACCCACAAGACACGGGCGGCCCGCGACGCCGGTGCGACGGTGTTCCTGGTCCCGGGCCGCAACTGCGCGGAGGCGGTCTCCGACCGTCCCGACGGACTCGAACTGGTCAAGGTCGAGACGCTCGACGGCGCGGTCGACGCCCTCGACGCGATCGGTTCGGGACGCCCGGCCCCGTCCTGCTGACGGACCGGCGGTCCATCGGTCAGGACTCCGGCGAGTCCGGGGCGAAGGTCTCGTGCAGCGCTGCCCGTAGCTCGAGCGCGAGCTGGGGGTGGGTGCGGAGTTCGGGTACCTCGTCGGGCTCGGACCGGAGCCGCAGCAGAGCCAGGTCGGGGCCGTTGCGCAGCACCCCGACGACCAGCCGGGCGACGTCCTCGTCCGGCCGGTGATCACCGGTCTCGGTGACGACGTACTTCGGTGTGCCGTCGTCATCGGGGCCTGGAGGGGTGACGACGATCTCGAGCGCCACCGCCGCCCCGGCGACCGCTGCGGGCCAGATCGCGGTGGCCAGGAATTCGTCGAGGTCGTCGCACTCCTCCTCCACGGGCGTGAAGACCGACCGGTCGTGGTCGGCGACGACGCCGGGAACGCGCTCGACGAGCAGGGATGTGGGCACGAGCGCGTACACCGCCGGCGGCTGCCCCCAGCCACCGGCATCGAGGTGATCCATGATCTCGCTCAGCGAGCTTCCGAGGTCGTCGGTGGAGAAGCCGCGTGGTGTCGTCGCGTTGTCGGGCATCCGACCATCTTGCCCCGGCGGGGCGCACCCGGGAACCGTGACCGGTCCCGGATCGTTGTCCCACCGCCCGAGTGTGATCGGCATTCGGGCGGTGCCAGTACAGTGGGCACCACGCCCAGGCTTGCGCGTCACGCAGGGCGTTGTCCGAATTGAGAGCTTTGGAGAGTGGGTCTGGTGGGCGTCCGAGGGCCGGCAGGAATGCCGACACTGTCACGCAGGAGCAAGATCGTCATCGGCCTCGGCGTTGCCGTGCTGGTCCTCTTGCTCATCGGACCACGACTGATCGGTCTTGCCACCGACTGGCTGTGGTTCCGTGATGTGGGGTACTCGAGCGTGTTCGGCACGGTCATCTGGACCCGCGTCATCCTCTTCCTGATCACGACTGTTGTCGTCGGCCTGATCATCTTCGGCGCGGTGGCCCTGGCCTACCGGTCCCGGCCGGTGTTCGTGCCCACCGCGGGACCCAACGATCCGCTCGCGCGCTACCGGACCGCCATCATGACCAAGGTCCGGTGGTTCGCCGTGGTGCCGGCCCTGATCATCGGCGCACTCGCCGGTCTCGTCGCGCAGGGTTCCTGGGCGACGGTCCAGATGTTCCTGCACGGGACCTCGTTCGGCCAGACCGATCCGCAGTTCAACCTCGACATCGGCTTCTACGCCTTCGATCTGCCGTTCTACCGGTTCGTGCTGAATCTCCTGTTCGTCGTGGTCGTCGTGGCGTTCCTCGCCAACCTGGTCACCCACTACCTCTTCGGCGGCATCCGGCTTGGCCAGGGCGGGGGTTCGGTCACGATGGCCGCCCGTATCCAGCTCGCCGTTCTGGCCGGCACCTTCCTGTTGCTCAAGGCGGCGGCCTACTGGCTCGACCGGTACAACCTGCTCTCGAGTCAGCGCAAGGCCGAGATCTTCCCGGGTGCCAGCTACACCGACATCAATGCGGTCCTGCCGTCCAAGCTCATCCTCATGGCGATCGCGATCATCTGTGCCGTCGCGTTCTTCGCCGCCATCGTGCTGCGGGATCTGCGCATCCCCGCCCTCGCAACCGTGCTGATGCTGTTCTCGGCACTGCTGATCGGTGTGGGCTGGCCGCTCACCATGGAGCAGTTCTCGGTGAAGCCGAACGCCGCGCAGAAGGAAGCCGAATACATCCAGCGGGCGATCAACTCCACGCGGGAGGCCTACGGCATCGGGCCGGACAAGGTCATCACGCAGAAGGACTGGACCGCCGAGCCCGCGAATCCCGCACTCGTCAACGGTGACACCCCGACGCTGTCGAATGTCCGCATCCTGGACCCGAACGTGGTGTCGCCGACGTTCATCCAGCAGCAGCAGCGCCAGAACTTCTACGGCTTCCCGACGCAGCTCGCCGTCGACCGCTACAAGATCGACGGCGAACTGCGCGACTTCGTGGTCGCGGTGCGTGAACTCGACCCGAGCCGCTACCTCGAGAACCAGCAGAACTGGCTGAACAAGCATCTCGTCTACACCCACGGCAACGGCTTCGTCGCCGCGCCGGCGAACCGGGTCAACGAGTCGGTCGACGAGAACGACATCGACGGCGGCGGAGACCCGTTCTACTACGTCAGCGACACCACGAATTACCAGACCGAGGCGTACAAGCGCGACGCCCCGATCAAGGTGACACAGCCGCGCATCTACTTCGGTGAGCTTCTCGCGAAGATCGACCCCGACTACGCGATCGTCGGCTCCGAAGGCGGTGAGCCCCGCGAACACGACATGGGCGACGCCAAGTACACCTACCAGGGGCCGGCGGGCGTCCCGCTGAGCAACTGGTTCACCCGACTCCTCTATGCGGGCAAGTACGCGGAGCGCAACTTCCTGCTGTCGGGCGAGATCACCTCGGCGTCGAAGATCATCTACAACCGCGACCCGCGGGACCGCGTCAAGCAGATCGCGCCGTGGCTGACCGTCGACTCCAAGACCTACCCGGCGGTCATGGAGGACGGCTCGATCAAGTGGATCGTCGACGGCTACACCACGCTCGACAACTTCCCGTACTCGCAGCCGACGTCGCTGCAGAGCGCGACCGCCGACGCCCAGGACCTCAACCCCGGTCAGACCGGACGTACGCAGGTCAACAAGACCGTGTCGTACGTGCGCAACTCGGTGAAGGCCACGGTCGACGCCTACACCGGTGAGGTCAAGCTGTACGAGTTCGACACCGAGGACCCGGTCCTCAAGACGTGGATGAAGGTCTTCCCGGGATCGGTCGCCTCGCGTGCCGAGTTCGACAAGCAGACCTCGTTGCGCGAGCACGTCCGGTACCCGGAGGATCTGTTCAAGATCCAGCGGGCGCTTCTGACGCGCTACCACGTCGACACCCCGGGAACGTTCTTCCAGGCGAACGACTTCTGGTCGGTGCCGTCGGACCCGACGAGCCCCGACGCCGAACAGCGTGGACTCGATCAGCCGCCGTACTACTTCGTGGCCTCGGACCCGGAGAGCAAGCAGGCGTCGTTCCAGCTCACCTCGGTCCTCACACGACTCAACCGTCCGATCCTCGGTGCCTACCTCACCGTTGCCTCGGACCCGGAGAACTACGGACAGATCACCGTCAAGGAGTTGCCGGGCAACAACCAGCGGTCGGGACCGAAGCAGGCGTTCAACCCGATGAAGACCGATGGTCGAGTCGCCGAATCACTCAAGTCCCTCGAGAACACGGCGAAGGTGACGTTCGGCAACTTGCTGACGCTGCCGGTCGGCGACAACGGCATCCTGTACGTCGTCCCGATGTATGCGCAGGCCCAGGGCGAAGAGGCCTTCCCGCGGTTGTTCCGGGTGATCACCCGGTACGAGCCGAAGGAACGAGAGGCCCGGATCGGTTATGCGCCCACGACGGCCGAGGCACTGCGCCAGGTCGGGATCACGCCGGCCGCCGGTGTGGTTCCCGGTGAACAGCAGCCCACCCAGCCGGACCGGCCTGAGCAGCAGGGTGGGACGACGAGCCCGCAGCTGCCGGCTCCTCCGCAGGGTGGTACACCCGAGCGCGATGCCGCGGTGAAGGCGATCGGAGACGCGCTCAGCGCGCTGCGCGACGCGCAGACCAAGGGCGACTTCGCCGGTTATGGCGCGGCCCTCGATCAGCTGAACAAGGCTGTGACACAGTACGAGTCACTACCGAAGCAGAACTGAACCGGGTGGATCCGATCGACGCGCCCCACACGGGGGCGTGTCGATCGGGCAGTAGTAACGATCCGAGCGTTACGTGCGTCGGGTACCGCTAGCCGCGGTACTTGCGCACGTAGCGCTCTTTTTCGTCCGCGGTGTTGTCCGGTAGCACCGGGCTGTGGTGATACCGGTGACCGATGGTGAAGAAGATCGAGACGGTCAAGCCGAACGCTGCGACCGTGACCACTGCGAACAGGACTGCGAGGCCTGTGTTGCCGGAGGCCATGTGGACCAGCCACAGTGCAGCCGACAGGAAGCCGCCGAGCGCGGATACGAATCCGATGAAGCTCATCGGATGGTTGCCGTGGCTCTCATGGTGGAAGTGGGCGGACATGGTCCCTCCTCGGTGGTGGGTCGGCCGGGTTCGGGTAGCGCCGATTCTACGCCCGAAGGTGACTCGGCTCACAGTGATGGTGGTCCGCCGACGCAGGTCAGGTACGGCGCCGTGACCTGTGCTTAACGGTCTTCCGTGACCGCGATCACTCCTATACGCCCAGTTCAGCCGCGGTTTCGGGATCGATTTGCATCGCTGACGAGCGCATGTGTAACGTGGTGTTCACCAACGCGGGGTGGAGCAGCTCGGTAGCTCGCTGGGCTCATAACCCAGAGGTCGCAGGTTCAAATCCTGTCCCCGCTACCAACACAAGAACCCCCGCCCGGGACTCCCGGGCGGGGGTTCTTGCTATGTGCTTCTCATGTGTGCGGAGCCGATGCCCGAGCGACGGCCGGCCTGGCGCGGTGCTCGAACCGCAGGTGCGTGGAGCTCGCCCGGTTGCGGGATGGGGGCCGATCCAGATCGGCCGGCACCGGTCTCCGGAGCGGACCGAGGAATTTCTTCACCGAATCTCGCGCGAATCCGCCGCGGTTGTGCATGCCGACCTCGGCGCCGATCCCCAATCACCCCTTCTGACCAGGCGATTTGACGTTGGGGACCCACGTGCGTAACTTATGTCGAGTCAGCGAGCCACGGCGCCGCCCCGGAAGACCTGAGAGGGTCTGAAGGCGGGGAGTGGAGACCGGGTTCTTCGCTGGCCGCCCCCGAACTTCGAGTTCGAGACTTCGTGTCTTGGATGAGGTGTGCGGGGTTGCCAGATCCCCTGAGTTCGAGAAACTTCGGATTTGCGGACTGAGGATCGGGTCTGGTAGGCTGGAAGAGTTGCCCCGGAGACGGGGTTGACGCGGAAAGTCAGAACAAGTCTGCTGGTGAAAGCCCTTGTCGGGGTGAGTATCTGGTGGGTGTGTGTTCTTTGAGAACTCGATAGTGTGATGATGAATTGTCTGATGCCATTTTGGCATCGTGCATTCTTTATGGATGTAGATGTTTATTGTGTGTGGCGCTCGGCCCCGTCTGGGTGTCACATGTTTTTGCTAGTTTTGGATTGGTCAGGTTTTGCTTTCCTGATTGTGTTGAAACGCTGGCACCTTTTGGGTGTTGGTTTTGTTTCGCTATTTTTTCATGGAGAGTTTGATCCTGGCTCAGGACGAACGCTGGCGGCGTGCTTAACACATGCAAGTCGAACGGAAGGGCCCGCTTGCGGGTACTCGAGTGGCGAACGGGTGAGTAACACGTGGGTGATCTGCCCTGGACTCTGGGATAAGCCTGGGAAACTGGGTCTAATACCGGATATGACCTTACATCGCATGGTGTTTGGTGGAAAGCTTTTGCGGTTCAGGATGGGCCCGCGGCCTATCAGCTTGTTGGTGGGGTAATGGCCTACCAAGGCGACGACGGGTAGCCGACCTGAGAGGGTGATCGGCCACACTGGGACTGAGACACGGCCCAGACTCCTACGGGAGGCAGCAGTGGGGAATATTGCACAATGGGCGCAAGCCTGATGCAGCGACGCCGCGTGAGGGATGACGGCCTTCGGGTTGTAAACCTCTTTCACCAGGGACGAAGCGCAAGTGACGGTACCTGGAGAAGAAGCACCGGCCAACTACGTGCCAGCAGCCGCGGTAATACGTAGGGTGCGAGCGTTGTCCGGAATTACTGGGCGTAAAGAGCTCGTAGGCGGTTTGTCGCGTCGTCTGTGAAATTCTGCAACTCAATTGTAGGCGTGCAGGCGATACGGGCAGACTTGAGTACTACAGGGGAGACTGGAATTCCTGGTGTAGCGGTGAAATGCGCAGATATCAGGAGGAACACCGGTGGCGAAGGCGGGTCTCTGGGTAGTAACTGACGCTGAGGAGCGAAAGCGTGGGTAGCGAACAGGATTAGATACCCTGGTAGTCCACGCCGTAAACGGTGGGTACTAGGTGTGGGGCTCATTTCACGAGTTCCGTGCCGTAGCTAACGCATTAAGTACCCCGCCTGGGGAGTACGGCCGCAAGGCTAAAACTCAAAGGAATTGACGGGGGCCCGCACAAGCGGCGGAGCATGTGGATTAATTCGATGCAACGCGAAGAACCTTACCTGGGTTTGACATACACCAGAAAGCTATAGAGATATAGCCCCCTTGTGGTTGGTGTACAGGTGGTGCATGGCTGTCGTCAGCTCGTGTCGTGAGATGTTGGGTTAAGTCCCGCAACGAGCGCAACCCTTGTCCTGTATTGCCAGCGGGTTATGCCGGGGACTTGCAGGAGACTGCCGGGGTCAACTCGGAGGAAGGTGGGGATGACGTCAAGTCATCATGCCCCTTATGTCCAGGGCTTCACACATGCTACAATGGCTGGTACAGAGGGCTGCGATACCGTGAGGTGGAGCGAATCCCTTAAAGCCAGTCTCAGTTCGGATTGGGGTCTGCAACTCGACCCCATGAAGTCGGAGTCGCTAGTAATCGCAGATCAGCAACGCTGCGGTGAATACGTTCCCGGGCCTTGTACACACCGCCCGTCACGTCATGAAAGTCGGTAACACCCGAAGCCGGTGGCCTAACCCCTTGTGGGAGGGAGCTGTCGAAGGTGGGATCGGCGATTGGGACGAAGTCGTAACAAGGTAGCCGTACCGGAAGGTGCGGCTGGATCACCTCCTTTCTAAGGAGCACACAACATCACGTGTTTCTGCAGGCGTATGTTCTGCGGCGCGTGTGTGTTCGAGGGTGAAACATCAGACAGGCTCACCGCTTCCACACCTGTGGAAGTTTGGGGGGTTGCTGCTGGGTCGTGAGGCCGGCGGGTTCATCGCACACTATCGGGGTTCTGAGAGAACACGCGGCATGCTTTCGGGTGTGCAACGGGTTGTCTCTGACCTAACTGTTCGGCCAATCATGCTGGTGAGGTGTCCTGTGATGGGGCGCGGAGGTGTGGGTGGTGGGATGGTGTGTGTTGTTTGAGAAGTGCATAGTGGATGCGAGCATCTTTATTTCAAATCAACAATTTTTTGTTGGTCTGTGATTTAGCAGAAAGAATGTTTTGTGTTGTCTACATTCGATCCTCGCCGAACATGATCCTTTGGGGTTGTGTGCAGCTTTCGGGTTGTGTGGTGGGGGTGGTTTGTAGGTGTTGTTGTAAGTGTGTAAGGGCGTTCGGTGGATGCCTTGGTACCAGGAGCCGATGAAGGACGTGGTAGGCCGCGATAGTCCTCGGGGAGTTGTCAAACGAGCTGTGATCCGAGGGTGTCCGAATGGGGAAACCCAGCACGAGTGATGTCGTGTTACCCACCTCTGAATGTATAGGGGGTGTGGAGGGAACGTGGGGAAGTGAAACATCTCAGTACCCATAGGAAGAGAAAACAAAAGTGATTCCGTGAGTAGTGGCGAGCGAAAGCGGATGAGGCTAAACCATGCGCATGTGATACCGGGTAGGGGTTGTGTGTGTGGTGTTGTGGGGTTCATCTTCTTCCATCTGCCTGTGGAAGCGTGAGTCAGAAAATCGTGTGTTAGGTGAAGTGGCCTGGAATGGTCTGCCGTAGACGGTGAGAGTCCGGTAGCTGAAAACACATGGTCTTGCGTGATGTTCTCCCAAGTAGCAGCGGGCTCGTGGAATCTGCTGTGAATCTGCCGGGACCACCCGGTAAGCCTGAATACTTCCTGGTGACCGATAGCGGACAAGTACCGTGAGGGAAAGGTGAAAAGTACCCCGGGAGGGGAGTGAAATAGTACCTGAAACCGGACGCTTACAATCCGTCAGAGCCTGCGCCTTCGGGGTGGGTGATGGCGTGCCTTTTGAAGAATGAGCCTGCGAGTTAGTGCTCGGTGGCGAGGTTAACCCGTGTGGGGTAGCCGTAGCGAAAGCGAGTCTGAATAGGGCGTTTGAGTCGCCGGGTCTAGACCCGAAGCGGAGTGATCTACCCATGGCCAGGGTGAAGCGACGGTAAGACGTCGTGGAGGCCCGAACCCACTTCAGTTGAAAATGGAGGGGATGAGCTGTGGGTAGGGGTGAAAGGCCAATCAAACTCCGTGATAGCTGGTTCTCCCCGAAATGCATTTAGGTGCAGCGTCACATGTTTCTTACCGGAGGTAGAGCTACTGGATGGCCGATGGGCCCCACAGGGTTACTGACGTCAGCCAAACTCCGAATGCCGGTAAGTGAGAGTGTGGCAGTGAGACTGCGGGCGATAAGGTTCGTAGTCGAGAGGGAAACAGCCCAGATCGCCGGCTAAGGCCCCTAAGCGTGTACTAAGTGGAAAAGGATGTGGGGTCGCGAAGACAACCAGGAGGTTGGCTTAGAAGCAGCCACCCTTGAAAGAGTGCGTAATAGCTCACTGGTCAAGTGATCCTGCGCCGACAATGTAGCGGGGCTCAAGTACACCGCCGAAGCCGCGGCACTCACACAATAGCCCGTTCTCCGTTTACGGATGGTGAACCAGGTGTGTGGGTGGGTAGGGGAGCGTCCTGCATCCGTGGAAGCCACAGAGTGATCTAGTGGTGGAGGGTGTGGGAGTGAGAATGCAGGCATGAGTAGCGAAAGCAGAGTGAGAAACTCTGCCGCCGAATGACCAAGGGTTCCTGGGCCAGGCTAATCCGCCCAGGGTGAGTCGGGACCTAAGGCGAGGCCGACAGGCGTAGTCGATGGACAACGGGTTGATATTCCCGTACCCGTGTATCCGCGCCCATGCTGAATCAGTTGTACTAACCATCCAGATCCCCCAGGAGCACCTTCGGGTGCCGGGTGGGGTGATGCATGGGACCTTGGCTGGTAGTAGGCAAGCGATGGGGTGACGCAGGAAGGTAGTGGGGCCAGTCAGTGGTTGTACTGGTGTAAGCCTGTAGGGCGTGTTCTAGGCAAATCCGGAACACAGTGAGCCTGAGAGGTGATGCGTAGCCGTTGCGGTGAATTCCATGATCCTATGCTGCCGAGAAAAGCCTCTAGTGAGTTGGTACACGGCCCGTACCCCAAACCAACACAGGTGGTCAGGTAGAGAATACTAAGGCGATCGAGAGAACTGTGGTTAAGGAACTCGGCAAAATGCCCCCGTAACTTCGGGAGAAGGGGGACCCATCCTGGTGACGAGATTTACTCTCTGAGCTGGTGTGGGTCGCAGAGACCAGAGAGAAGCGACTGTTTACTAAAACACAGGTCCGTGCGAAGTCGTAAGACGATGTATACGGACTGACGCCTGCCCGGTGCTGGAAGGTTAAGAGGACCGGTTAGTTCCTTTCGGGGAGCGAAGCTGAGAATTTAAGCCCCAGTAAACGGCGGTGGTAACTATAACCATCCTAAGGTAGCGAAATTCCTTGTCGGGTAAGTTCCGACCTGCACGAATGGCGTAACGACTTCTCTGCTGTCTCAACCACAGACTCGGCGAAATTGCAGTACGAGTAAAGATGCTCGTTACGCGCGGCAGGACGAAAAGACCCCGGGACCTTCACTATAGCTTGGTATTGGTGTTCGGTTCGGTTTGTGTAGGATAGGTGGGAGACTGTGAAGTGGGCACGCCAGTGTTCATGGAGTCGTTGTTGAAATACCACTCTGATCGTATTGGACTTCTAACCTCGGACCCTGATCGGGTTCAGGGACAGTGCCTGGTGGGTAGTTTAACTGGGGCGGTTGCCTCCTAAAAGGTAACGGAGGCGCCCAAAGGTTCCCTCAGCCTGGTTGGCAATCAGGTGTTGAGTGTAAGTGCACAAGGGAGCTTGACTGTGAGACGTACATGTCGAGCAGGGACGAAAGTCGGGACTAGTGATCCGGCACCGGCAAGTGGAAGCGGTGTCGCTCAACGGATAAAAGGTACCCCGGGGATAACAGGCTGATCTTCCCCAAGAGTCCATATCGACGGGATGGTTTGGCACCTCGATGTCGGCTCGTCGCATCCTGGGGCTGGAGTAGGTCCCAAGGGTTGGGCTGTTCGCCCATTAAAGCGGCACGCGAGCTGGGTTTAGAACGTCGTGAGACAGTTCGGTCTCTATCCGCCGCGCGCGTAAGAAACTTGAGGAAACCTGTCCCTAGTACGAGAGGACCGGGACGGACGAACCTCTGGTGTGCCAGTTGTCCCGCCAGGGGCACCGCTGGTTAGCTACGTTCGGAAGGGATAACCGCTGAAAGCATCTAAGCGGGAAGCCTGTTCCAAGATGAGGTTTCTCACCCCCTTTGCGGGGTTAAGGCCCCCTACAGACCATGGGGTTGATAGGCCAGAACTGTACGCACAGCAATGTGTTCAGGTGACTGGTACTAATCGGCCGAGGACTTACCAACAACACCCACACACCACAAAAACATTCTGTTTTGGTGTGTTCGCATCCACTATGCATCTTCTGAGACAACACACGAACAAACAAACACCAGCGGTTTGTGGTTGTTTCACAATGTTACGGCGGCCATAGCGGAGGGGAAACGCCCGGCCCCATTCCGAACCCGGAAGCTAAGCCCTCCAGCGCCAATGGTACTGCACCTTAATCAGTGTGGGAGAGTAGGACACCGCCGAACACAACTTCCACTGTGGCCCTTCACGACACCGTTCGTGAAGGGCCACAGTGCATTTCAGCGCTCGGGTCGGTTCAGGACGGATGCGGCGTCCAAGCCATGAGAATGCCCCGCGACCTAGTTGTCGCTGGGGCATTTCTCGTTCATGCGTCCTCAGCTGAGGTGGTGCACCTCGGCCAGGCCGTAGACCGGAGTGTCGAGGCCCTCGTACCGAGCCTTCAGCTGAAGGGCCAGGTACAGCGAGTAGTGGCGGGACTGGTGCAGATTGCCTCCGTGGAACCAGAGGCCCGGCTGCTGCGTCGGCTTCCACATGTTGCGCTGCTCGCCCTCCCACGGTCCGGGGTCCTTGGTGGTCTCCGATCCCAGTCCCCAGACCTTGCCGACGCGGTCGGCGACCTCTTGTCCCATGAGGTCGGCGGCCCAGCCGTTCATCGATCCGAATCCGGTGGCGTAAACCACGACATCGGCCTCGAGTGCGGTGCCGTCGGACAGGACCACCGCGGTCTCGGTGAGATGATCGAGCTGACCCTGGACCAGCTTGATGGTGCCGTTGGCGATGAGTTCGCTGGCGCCGACATCGATGTAGTAGCCCGAGCCGCGTCGTAGGTACTTCATGAAGAGACCCGAGTCGTCGTCCCCGAAGTCGAGCTGGAAGCCGGCCGCCTCGAGACGGTCGTAGAACTGCTTGTCCTGCTCGCGGATCTGGTTGTACACCGGCACCTGGAACTCGTGCATGATCCGGTAGGGCAGCGAGGCGAAGGTGAGATCGGCTTTCTTGGTGGTCATCCCGGAGGCGACCGCCTCCTCGCTGTAGAGGCCGCCGAGAGCGATCGACCGTAGCGAATCCGACTTCACGATGTGCGTTGACGATCGTTGCACCATCGTGGTGTCGACGCCGGTGTCGACGAGCGCCTTGCAGATGTCGTGGGCGGAGTTGTTCGACCCGATCACGACCACCTTCTTGCCCGCGTAGGCGTCGGGTCCCGGATGCCGGCTGGAGTGATGCTGTTCGCCGGCGAAGATGTCCTGACCCGGAACGGTCGGGATCGAGGGCTTACCGGACATACCGGTGGCGAGAACGAGCTGCATCGGATGAAGAGTCAGGCGTTCGCCGTCGCGGTCGAGTTCGACCGTCCAGCGTTCCTGGTCCTCGTCGTAGGTGGCCGACAGGCAGGTGGTCTTGCTCCAGTACGGCACCTCCATGACCTTGGTGTAGAACTCCAGCCAGTCGCCGATCTTGTCCTTGGGTGCGAACACCGGCCAGTTCTCCGGGAAGGGGAGGTACGGGAGGTGGTCGTACCAGACCGGGTCGTGTAGGCAGAGAGACTTGTACCGCTTGCGCCACTGATCACCGGGCCGGTCGTTGACGGTCCACGACGACCGACGGCACCCCGAGTTGCCGGAGGCGTGCGCCCAGCGCGATCCCGCCCTGTCCGCCGCCGATGACGAGGACGTAGGGCTGTGCCGTGCGGCCCAGCTCGCGCTCTTCGTCGGCCTTCTTCTCGGCCCAGGATCGGGTGTCGGGATCGGAACCATGTACGGCACCCAGCACGCGGGTGGGGCCCCGGCTCTCCTCGTACCCCTTCAGCTCCTGCATGGTGGTGAGGAGCGTCCAGGCGCGATCGGTGCCGTCGGCGTCCGGGCGGATACGTAGGTGACCCTCGCAGCGTCCGACGGCGGTCTCGAAGGAGATGAAGGCCGACGCCACACCGTCGCCGTCATCGGCGGCCTCCTCGGTCGTCGCGAAGCCCGCGGGACGGGTGTCGGCCAGACGAGCAAGGAGCATGTCGGTGATCTGCTCGTGGCCTTCGACGGTCTTGATGTTCCAGGTGAACGCCGTCAGATCGCGCCAATAGCTGTCGGTGAGGAACGCAGCTGTCGCCCGACCGACGTCGAGCGAGGCCAGCGCGGCTTCGAACTCCTCCAGCCACGCGTCGATCCGCTGCTGCGGGGTCCGGCCGGTGCTGACGACCGGCTCGAGCGTCTGGGTCATGGTGTCTCCTCAACAGTTCGGGTGGTCCACCCCCGAAAGTGACGCGGACCACAGTCTTGCTGAGGACAGCAGACGCCACGCCTATCCACCGCGGCAAGGGTTGCAGCCCGTTGCGACCCGACCCCTTCTTGCATCGATTCTGTGATGTGACGCACAATCTTCGTGATGATGACTTCCGACCACGTCTCCGATCTGGAGCCTGCGGTTCAGGCCGGCGACGATCCGAGGGAGTTCGCCCACGTCCTCAGCGCCGTCCACGACGCGGCGATGTCGGGTGGGCGGATGCCGGCACGTCCGCGCCGCCGTGATCGACGACTCGTGGCAGCGGTTCCGTAAGGCGGGCCTCGACCCGGACGCGGACTCTGCCGTCGAAAGACGACTGGACGTGGAAGAACTCGAGGAGCGCCGCCGCCAATCGGGGCTTGTCGAGGTCGTCGACGAACTCGCCCGCGGTCTCGACTCGCTCATCGCCGACGGCGACAACATCCTGGTGATCGCGGATGCGCGGGGTCATGTGCTGTGGCGCAGCGGGTCGTCGAGGGTGCTCAGCCGCGCCGATCAGCTGGGCTTCATCGAGGGCGCCGACTGGGCCGAGAGCTCGGTGGGCACCAATGCGATCGGCACCGCCCTGATGTCCGGCCGGTCCATCCAGGTGTTCTCCGCCGAGCACTTCGTGCGCAGCCATCACTCCTGGACGTGCTCCGGCGCGCCGATCAAGGACCCGCGCACCGGTGACGTGCTCGGCGTCGTCGACGTGAGTGGGCCGGCGGCGACGATCCATCCCACCACGCTGGCGCTCGTGCACGCCGTCGCGCGGCTTGCCGAGTCCCAGCTGCGAGAACGGCATCATCGACGTCTGGACTGCCTACGCGCGGTCGCTGCCCCGATCCTGGCCCGCTCACCGGGTCCGGCGCTGGCCGTGGACGTCGACGGCTGGGTGGCGGCTGTCGACGCGGTGTCCCCGCGAGCCCGGCTGCTGTTGCCGCGTGGCGTGGGACCCGGCCGGACCTTCTTCGGTGCGCTCGGTGAGTGCGATGTGGAGGCGCTGCCGGGCGGCTGGCTGGTTCGGGTCGCCGACGCGGTGGATGCGTCGCCGACGCGGGTGTCGATGCGCACGGTCACGACCGCTTTCGGCGGTGAGTGCGTCGCGGTCTCGGTCGAGGGAGCCAGCGGCGGATGGACCCACCGGTGTTCGCCGCGTCACGGGGACATCCTCACCCACCTCGCCCGGCATCGCAGCGGGGTCGCCGCGGCGCAGATGTCGACGCACCTCTTCGGCGTCGATGACCGGACGGTGACCGTGCGCGCCGAGATGTCGCGGCTGCGCAAGCGGTTCGGCGGTCTCCTGGTGGCGGGGCCGTATCGCTTCGCCGACGGGGTCGAGGTGCGGCTGGACGGCTGAGTGCCGAGAACCGCCCCGGAAAACCAACCGATGGGGTCGCGCCGCGCGCATACCGTCGTCGGCTGCGTCCAGGAGGGCGGATCTCCGGGGTGGATTCGTTGTTCTCCGTCAGTCGAACTCGGCCAGGACCAGCCCTCGGTCATAGGCGAAGACGATTGCTGCCGCGCGATCCCGCAGGTCGAGCTTGGTGAAGATGTGGTTCACGTGGCTCTTCACCGTCACCTGCGAAATGCCGAGTGCTGAACCGATTTCGCCATTAGTCAGCCCGCGGGCGATCAGGCGCAGGACGTCGGTCTCGCGGTCGGTCAGGTCCGGCGCGGTCGAGGTCCGTTCGCGGCCGGCACGCCGGAAGCCGTTGAGTACGCGTTCGGTGACCGCGGGATCGAGGAAGGCGCCGTCGCGGACCACAGCCCGCACCGCCCAGATCAGCGCCTCGGCAGGCGAGTCCTTCAGGATGAAACCCGCGGCCCCCGCACGCAGTGCGCCGGACAGCAGATCGTCGTCGTCGAAGGTGGTCAGCACCAGCACCGGGGGCGGTTTCCGGAGTGTCCGCAGCATCGTCGTGGCCGTGATGCCGTCGATGTTGCGCATGCGGAGATCCATCACCACGATGTCCGGCCGGTGTTCGGCCACCGCCGCGAGAACCTCTGAGCCGTCTGCACATTCGCCGACGATGTCGAAACCGTCGCGGAGTCGGAGGATGCGCCGCAGTCCGGTGCGGATCAGTTCCTGGTCGTCGACGAGCAGGACGCGGATCGATTCGGCGACCGTGTCGGTGGGACCCGCGCCCGACCTGTTGCCGGTCGTCATACGCTCAGCCCGTCGGTCATGACCCGTGCCGGCAGTGTGGCGTGGACCATCCAGGTCCCATCGTCGTGCCGGGTCTCGAGTGTGCCGCCGAGCAAGGCGGCGCGTTGTGTCATGCCGTCGATGCCGGCGCCGCCCCGATCCCGCGCCCGTGCGCCGAGGTGTGGATTCTCGATGATGATCTCGACCGAATCGTCCACGGTGACGTTCACCGCCGCCCGGTTGGCGGTCGAGTGTTTGACGACGTTGGCGAGGGACTCCTGCGTGATCCGGTACAGGGCGGCCGAGACCGGATCGGGGAGCGAGGCGAGGTCGCCGGCCACCCGATAGGAGACGTGGACGCCCGCCTTCCGGTAGTCGTCGATCAGCGCGGTGAGATCGCGGCCACCGGGCGCTGCCGTGGGCGGTTGCGACTCGTCGGCGCCGAGTACGTGCACGATCGTCCGGATCTCGGACATGGCCTGCCGGCCCTGGCGTTCGGCGTCGGTGAGGGCGTCGATTGCCTCATCGACGTCGCGATCTTGTTCCAATGCGCGCCGCGCGCCGGTGACGTTGAGCATGGTGATCGACAACGAGTGTGCGATGACATCGTGGATTTCCCGGGCGATGCGGCGGCGCTCGTCGCTGGCGGCGCGGTCGGCACGCTCGCGCAGGACGCGGGCACGGTTGTCGGACAGGCGTTTCTGGATCAGGACCATGTAGCCGATCAGCCACCCGCACGCGACACCGAGCGCGTACAGCGCCGGGGACTCGAGGCCACCGAAGATCCCGAACCCCACGACCAGCGCGATGCACAACGCCACCACGCGTATTCCGGTGCGCAGCGAGTACATCGCGGCACCGATGGCCGCCGACAGGATCAGCTGCAGGGGCGCGGCGTCGTTGGGCACCGGATCCATCAGGAAGCACAGCGTGCTCGCGAGCACGGTGAAGCACACGAAGGACGACGGCGGCACACTCAGATCGAGGACGAGAGTGACGCAGGCGAGCACGAGCCCGGCGATCACCCAGCCGGGCCGATCGAACGGGTATCGCTGCGCCACCGAGACCACCGTGACGACCACACTCGCCGACAGGATGACCGCGGGATACAGCGGCGGATAGTCCCCGCCGGCGCGTTCGACCCGACGCCGCAGTTCGGCTCCGAGGTCTGCTGTGAAGCTCGTCACCGTTCCAGAATAGGTCCGCAGCCCGCTCCCACCTCCGCCCACCGATGGATTCTGGCCTCCACCCATGGGTGGAGGTCAGTTCATCCCACGGCATGGCGTTTCGGGGTCTTCATCTCCATAGCGTTGTGAGCAGCACGTTTACCCCCCTGGCGAGAGGACGAGACGATGATGCTGTTCCCCGGACGCAACGGCCCGCGATGGGTCGCGTCACCCGCTGTTCCGGAACTACACGGACTGTCCGCGGGACGCCCGGTGGTCGTCGGCGTCTCCGGAAGCGAGGCGTCGCGCCGGGCCATCAAGACCGCCGTGCGCGCGACCGGCGGGACGTCCGACGTGATTCTCGTCTGTGCGACACGACGCAGCCGACGAGACGAGGCCCCGACCGGACTCCACGATGCACTCAAGGGCGAGTCCTATCTGCTGACCGGGCAGGCCACGGTCGCCGAGCAGCTGCGGACCGCACGCGAACTCGCGATCTGGCTCGGTGCACGGTCGGTGGAGATCGTCACCGACTTCGGCGACCCGGTGACGGTGCTGCAGCACGCTGCCGATCGCCTCGGCGCCGGGGCGGTCGTGCTGGGCACGTCCGGTCGGCGGCCCGGGTGGACGGCGAAGAGTCTTGCCCGCCGACTCGATTCCGAGGTGGATCTCGTCGTCACCGACGGGAGGCTGCATCAGCACCGCCGGTTCGCGACGCGCGAGGCATCGCTCCGCACCATCCGCTGGACACCGGGATGGACCGCTCCGCAACGCGGCCTTGCCTCCCGCTGAAGGCTTGGGAGGTGCGCATGCGCATCACCGACGAGGCACGTCTCAGGGAGATCGTCGGGCATCCGATCCTGGTGGTGGAGACCGCAAGGTCCTGTACTTGTCTACTTCGACACGCTTCTCCGCACGCTGCTCGACCGCGTCGAGCACTGAGGCGGTGAGCTCGTCCGCGGGCTCCAGTGGCAGTGTGTGGTGGGTTCCGCTGTGCAACATGATGATCCGCGCATCGGGTAGGTGCTCCCGAAGTCGCGCCGCGACACGGGGAGAGTGGTGTGCCCGGCTGTCGGGCGCGAAGATCGCGGTGACGATCTTGCCGCCCTGCAGCTTCGAGAATTCCTCTCGGGACGGGCGTTTCGGAACGATCGTCGGGCCGGTGGGGTACTGCGCTCCGGCGCAGTACATCTCGATCCACGTGCGGTCGAGGGTGGCGTCGCGGGTCTCCCACGACAGGAACCGGCGTTGCCGCCGCGGAGTCGGTGCGATGAGCGTCGGCACTGCGTGGGCGAGATAGCGCAGTCGCAGGCCGGCGAAACATGAGGTCGGGTCGAGGAGGACGAGTCGCCGCACCCTCTCTCGGTGGACGCCGGTCGCGTAGGCCAGCGCGATCATCGCGCCGTACGAATGGCCCACCAGGTCAACGGATTCGACATCGAGGGCGTCGAACGTCGCGTCCAGCCAGGTCGACAGATCGTCGGTTGTGCGCGGTCGGCCGGGCCCGGGGCGAGAGCGACCGGCGTCGCCGATGATGTCGACGGTGAGTACCCGACGCGACTCTGCGAGGCGGCCGGCCACATTCACATACGACCCGGATGTCGCGCCACCGCCCGGGAGCAGGACGATGGGCGTGCCCGGCGAGGTGCCGTAACTGTTGACCCGAGTCACCCCGTGGCCGCTCTCGACCTCGAGGGGCCGACCTCCTCCGCGTGCGATGAGGGCGTCGTAGGCGGTGAAGAACCTCGTGCCGTCAGGCGAATCGGCGAACTCCTGCAGTGACGGTCGTGCCACGGGGCCGCTCCGATCTGTCTAATATCTCGATGATCGAGAGAGTAGATCATCGAGAATATGTCGTAAAGTGGTCGGCGTGGAACATGACGACCTGGTCCATCGTCTGCGGGCGCTGACCGTCGAACTCGAGTTGCTCGGGTCGGAGTTCGCGTCGCGGAACGTCCTGCATGCCACTGACGTGCGTGCGCTCATCGCCCTCCTCGACCGTTCGCGGGCAGGGGAAATCGCAACCCCCGGCTGGCTTGCCGGTCACCTGGGACTCAACAGCGCATCGACGACCGCGTTGATCGATCGGCTGGAAGGTCGGGGCCTGGTCTCCCGGGCGCGCGACGACGCGGATCGTCGACGGGTCACGCTGTACGTCACCGACGCGGCCCAGGAGATGGGTTGGGGCTTCTTCGGTCCGCTCATCGACCGGGTCCGGACCGTGGTCGACGACTTCTCGGCGGCCGAGCTCAACACCGTCCGCGCCTTCCTCGACCACGTCACCGCGGCGGTGGGGGAGCTGCGCAACGCCTGACCGAGCGTGGTGCGTGACCGTTCGTCGCCTGCAGGTGACCGATCGGCGCAGGTTGAGAGATCCGATTCGGTGCCGGCCATCACACCGATACCCTCTAGGGGCGGCGGGGCACATGAGGTGTCCCGCCCTGCGCGCGAGAACGGCGAAAGGATGGCCATGGGCCGGTACACCGAAGCATTCACCCAGGCGGTCGACGATCGTGAAGGCTTTTGGCTCGAGGCCGCCCGGGCCGTCGACTGGACCGTGCGGCCCGCTCGCGCCCTCGACGACTCGGCCGCACCGTTCTACCGATGGTTTCCCGACGGCGAGCTGAACACGTCGTACAACGCCCTCGACCGGCACGTGCAGGCCGGAAACGGCGACCGCCCCGCACTCATCTGGGATTCGGCGATGGTCGGCGAGGTCCGCCGTTACACCTATGCCGAACTGCTCGACGAGGTCTCGCGCTTCGCGGGTGTCCTCGCCGCCCGGGGCATCGCCGCCGGTGACCGCGTCGTCATCTACATGCCGATGATCCCGGAGGCCGCGATCGCGATGCTGGCCTGCGCGCGGATCGGTGCCGTCCACTCGGTGGTCTTCGGTGGGTTCGCCGCACCCGAACTCGCCACCCGCATCGACGACGCCGAGCCGGTCGCTGTCGTCACCGCCTCCGGTGGTCTGGAACCGGGGCGCGCGGTCGAGTACCTGCCGATGGTGGCGAGGGCGATCGAACTGTCGGCCAGTGCTCCGCAGACCGTCATCGTCAAGGATCGTCCCGAGATCAACGGCTCCGCAGCCGATCACGACGGTTGGCTGGACTGGGATTCCGCGATGGGCGACGCCCGGGCCGTCGATCCGGTGCCCGTCGCCGCGACCGATCCGCTCTACATCCTCTACACCTCCGGCACCACCGGAAAGCCCAAGGGTGTGGTCCGCGACAATGGCGGCCATGCCGTCGCGCTGACCTGGTCGATGAAGAACATCTACGGCATCTCCGCCGGTGACGTGTGGTGGACGGCGTCCGACGTCGGCTGGGTCGTCGGCCACTCCTACATCGTGTACGCGCCGCTGCTGGTCGGTGCGACGACCGTGATGTACGAGGGCAAGCCGGTCGGTACGCCGGACGCCGGTGCCTTCTGGCGCGTCATCGCCGACCACGGCGTCAAGGCACTCTTCACCGCGCCGACCGCGATCCGCGCCGTCCGCAAAGCCGACCCGAATGCCGCGGAGCTGGCGAAGTACGACGTGTCGACGCTCCACACGTTGTTCGCGGCAGGCGAGCGACTCGACCCGGACACCTTCACCTGGGCCTCGGGGGTTCTCGGGGTGCTGGTCGTCGACCATTGGTGGCAGACCGAGACCGGCTGGGCCATAGCGGCGAATCTTCGTGGCCTGGAACCGATGCCGATCAAGGCGGGGTCGCCGACGGTCCCCGTTCCCGGCTATCAGGTGGGCGTCGTCGACGCGGAGGGCAAGCAGGTGGGCGCGAATGAGGAGGGCAACATCGTCATCACCCTCCCGCTGCCGCCGGGGACGCTGACCGGTTTGTGGCGCGACGAGGAGCGCTACCGCAAGTCCTACCTCGCCGCCTTCGAGGGGTACTACCTGACCGGCGACAGCGGATATCTCGACTCCGACGGGTACGTGTTCGTCCTGGGACGCTCGGATGACGTGATCAACGTTGCCGGGCACCGGCTTTCGACCGGAAGTATCGAGGCGGTCGTGGCGTCGCATCCGGCGGTCGCCGAATGCGCGGTCATCGGGATCCACGACGATCTCAAAGGGCAGCGCCCGAGCGGTTACGTGGTGCTGAAGTCGGGTGTCGAGATCGAGGCGGACACGCTGCGGAGCGAGCTGGTCGCCAAGGTGCGCAACGAGATCGGCGCCGTCGCGACCTTCCGCGATGTGACGGTGGTGCCGGCGCTGCCCAAGACGCGGTCGGGCAAGATCCTGCGCAAGACGATGCGCCAGATCGCCGACCACGAGGAGTACACGGTCCCGTCGACCATCGAGGACCCGGACGTCCTGACCGCGCTCGCCGAGCAGCTCAAGGGCTGACGGGCGTCACGACGTGCGCGACCGCATCCTCCGCACCGCGATAGCCCTCGTCCCGTTCGTCGGGCTGGTCGGCACGATCGTCATGACGGTGATCGACGTGCTGGCACCGGGAGGCGACCTCGGCCGGGATCTGCTCGAGAACTCGGTGCTGTGGATGATCGGTGTACAGGGCTGGATGACCGGTTGCGGTCACATGTTCTTCGGCGAGCCGATCGCGGAGTCGATCGGCTGGCCGTCGAAGACGCCGTGGCAGTGGGAGGTCGGTCTCGCCAGCCTGGCGACCGGTGTGCTGGGCGTCATCGCCTCCGGTTTCGGTGACGAGTTCACCCTGGCCACGATCATCGCGTTCTCCGTGTTCTACCTGGGTGCCGCCGTCGGACACGTGCGGGAGATGGTGACGCACCGGAACTTCAAGGCGGGCAACGCCGGACCGATCTTCTTCTTCGACGTGCTGGTGCCGGTCTATCTGATCGTGTTGTACACGGTCGTCACGTAGCGGAGACTTGGTCGCGTGCATGTGGACAAGCACGACGAACTCCCCGTCGATCCCGACGAACGGCCGCTGCATCTGCGCGTGCACGCCCTGGCGTGGGTGTTCGCGGGAGGGCTGATCGGTACGGGCGTGCGGTACTGGGCAGAGGAGACGTTCCCCGCCGCCGAGGGGCACTGGCCGTGGGCGACGTTCGCGGTCAACATCATCGGCGCCTTCGTCCTCGGTGCGCTCCTGGAACTGCTTGCGCGGCTTGGCCATGACGAGGGCTGGCGCCAGCGGGTGAGGTTGTTCGGTGGCACCGGCATCTGCGGGGCGCTGACCACCTACAGCACGTTCGCGCTGGAGATCTCGGAACTGACCCGCGCGTCGGCGGTGGTGACCGCCATCGCGTACGCGGCGGTCAGCGTCGTGCTCGGTCTCGGCGCGGCAGCCGGCGGGATCGCCGCCGCCTCGGGATTCGCGGCACGACGGAGGCGCCGATGATCGCCCTCGCCGTGGTGGTGGCGGGAGCGCTCGGAGCGGTGGTGCGCTTCGTCGTCGACGGTGCGGTCAAATGGAAGTGGCCCAGCATCACCCCGTGGGGGACCTTCGTCATCAACGTGACCGGTTCGGCATTGCTCGGTGTGCTCGCCGGTCTGGTGATCTTCCAGGGGGCTCCGCATGAACTGCAGGCCGTCGTCGGCACCGGATTCTGTGGCGGTTACACCACTTTCAGCACCGCGAGCTTCGAGGTCGTCCGCCTGGCGGAGAACCGGCAGAGGCTGGTCGCGGCCGGGTACGCCGGAATCACGCTGACCGTATCGGTCGCCGCATGTGCCGTCGGTCTGGCACTAGTCGGGGCGGCCTGAGGTCCACCGGCGCCGAACGCATTCGTCCCCGCCACCTTCGTCGAAGCGGCGGGGACGAAAAGCGCACGGTCAGAGGCTCACTTGAGCTCGGCGCTGCTCTTGTTCAGCACGCGGCGGGCGATGATGAGGTTCTGGATCTGCTGGGTGCCCTCGAAGATGTCGAGGATCTTCGAGTCGCGGGCCCACTTCTCCACCAGCAGGCGCTCCGAGTACCCGAGCGTGCCGGTCAGCTCGACCACCTTGTTGGTGATGTCGGTGACGGTGCGTCCGGCCTTGGCCTTCGACATCGACGCCTCGGTCGAGTTCGGTTGCTTGTTGTCGGCCATCCAGGTGGCGCGCATCGTGTGCAGGTAGGCCGCCTCGAAGTCGGCCTCCATGCGCAGGAACTCGGCGGCCGCGGCGTGCTGGTCGGCGGCGGGACGGTCGTAGTCGACCTCGATGCCGGCCTCGTCGAGAATGCGGCGCAGTTCCTCGAGCGCGGCACGCGCGACACCGACCGCCATGCCCGCGACGAGGGGACGGGTGTTGTCGAAGGTCTGCATGACCCCGCCGAACCCCTTCTTGGTGTCCACCTCGGGGGAGCCGAGCAGGTTCTCCTTGGGGATCCGGCAGTTCTCGAACCGGATCACCGCGGTGTCGGAGACACGGATGCCCAGTTTGTGTTCCAGCCGAACGACTTCCACCCCGGGGTGCTCACGCGGGACCACGAAGCTCTTGATGGCGGCGCGGCCCAGGCTCTTGTCGACGGTCGCCCACACGACGATGTGGGTGGCGCGCGAGCCGGCGGTCACGAAGATCTTCTCGCCGTTGATGACGTACTCGTCGCCGTCGAGGGTGGCGGTGGTGCTCACGGCCGCCGAGTCGGAGCCGAAGCTGGGCTCGGTGATGGCCATCGCGGCCCATACCTTTCCGAACCGCTCCAGCTGTTCGTCGGTGGCCACCGCGGCGATCGCCGAGTTCCCCAGACCCTGGTAGGGGATGGACAGCATGAGACCGAGGTCGCCCCAGCATGTTTCGATTACGTTGAGCGCCGACTGCATGTTGCCGCCGTTGACCACCGCGCCCTCTTCGCGCGGCTTCGCCTTCTTCTGCTGGCTGCGACCGCCGTCGGCACCCGCGCCGGCCTGCCCGGTCTCGGAGAGACCGTCGTAGAGGCTGGCCAGGGTGTCGAGTTCGACCGGGTAATCGTGTTCGCGCAGATCGTATTTGCGCGAGATGGGCCGGAAGATCTCCGCCGCCGCCTGGTGTGCCTGGTCGATGGTGACGTGCAGCTTCTTCGGGAGTTCGAGATTGATGCTCATGTCAGTTTCCTTGGGTCACAGTCGGTCTAGAGGACGACGATGCCTTCGCCGATGCCGGCGCCGCGGAGGTCGCGGTACCAGCGCTCGACCGGGTGCTCCTTGGTGAAGCCGTGTCCGCCGAGCAGCTGGACGCCGTCGAGGCCGATCTGCAGGCCCTTGTCGATGGTGAGCTTGCGGGCGAGGGCGGCTTCGCGGGCGAAGCTCAGGCCCTGCTCGGCACGTGCGGCGCCGCGCAGCGTCACGAGGCGGATCGAGTCGACCTCGGTGGCGATGTTGGCGACCATGAACGCGACCGCCTGGCGGTTGGAGATCGGCTCGCCGAAGGCCTCACGCGCGTTGACGTAGGGGATCACGTAGTCGAGCACGGCGCGTGCGGTACCGGCGGCCAGTGCCGACCATCCCAGCCGCGACAGGCGCACCACGTCGCGGTACGCGGCGACGGCGGCGTCGCCGTCGCCGGCGAGCAGCGCCGTCTCGGGAACGGCGACGTCCTGAAGGAGCAGGCGTCCCATACCGGCGGCGCGGACACCCATGCCGGGATCGGCTTCGACGATGAGGCCCTTCGAGTCGGACTCGACCAGGAACAGCGCGGGTTTGCCGTCGAGCTGGGCTCCGACGACGAACAGCTCCGACGACCCGGCGGCGGGCACGAAGGACTTCACGCCGTTGAGGCGGTATCCGCTGGGTACGCGGGTTGCCTTGGTGCTCAACGCGAATGCGTCGAACAGCGGCTTGGGCTCGGCGATGACGACGGCCGACTGCGGCACGTTCTCGCCGGCGAAGTCGGGCAGGTAGGTGCGCTGCTGGGAGTCGGTGCCGAAGTTGGTGAGGGTGGTTGCCACACCACTCGGCGCCAGAAGCGGGAGGGCCAGGCCCATGTCGCCGTAGGCCATCGCCTCGGCGACGAGTGCGTTGGTGACCACGCCACGCTCGGAGGCCGCACCGTCGAAGGTCTCGGGCACGTTGATCATCGTGATGCCCAGCTCGGCCGAGCGCTTGACGATGTCCTCGGGCGCCGTGGCGGCGGCATCGGCGTCGTAGGCGGCGGGGCGCAGGATCTCGGTGGCGAACTCCTTCACCGTCTCCGCGATCATCTGCTGCTCGTCGTCGGGGGTGAGGTTGAAGTAGTTCTTGGGTGCGGTGGTCAGCCGCTTGGCGTCGCCCGAGCCGCCCTGGGCGGCCTTGAACGCGCGGTTGGCCGCACCGAGGGTCTGGAAACCGGTCTTGGTGGCCTGATAGGCGACCCGGTTGATGGGTTCGCGGATCTTGTACTTCTCCGCGAACTCCGAGCCGGTCACCGTCGTGAGCACACGCATCGCGGTGCCGATGAAGTTGCGGGGATGCGGGTTGCGGCCGACTGCGGAGGTGTCGCGCGGTTCGGTGTGAGTTGTCATGATCACCAGCCGTTCTTCCAGTCGCCCCGGTAAGGGGCTCTGCACAGGTATTTGCGGACCGATCTTACTCGGTGGTAAGTCCAGACCTTACTCTGCAGTAAGAAGTTTGTCACCTACTTGTCCGACGCCGTCGTGGGCGTCACGCGCTAGGCTGGCCGGGTGACCGTGGAAGCCCGCTCCGACCTGCGCTTATCGTCCACCGGCGCGCTGGGGGCGGCGGTCGTCGGACTGGCCGGCGCGGCCGCGGTCGGAGCCGCCTGCGTGTTCACCCCGGCCGGGATCGACGCCGGTCCGGGGATCTGTCCGTTCGCGATGATGACGGGCCTGCCGTGTCCGGGTTGCGGTCTCACCCGTAGCTGGGTGGCGTTCATGCACGGCGACGTCGGAGCGGCGTTTCGCTTCAACGTCTTCGGGCCGATCCTGCTCGTCCTCACCATGGTGACCGTCGCCCTCGCAACCGCAACTCTGTTGTGGCGGCGGAAGTCTCCGCTCGCGAGCTGGCGCGACGTCGTGTCGGGCCGCGCCGGAGCTGTCCTGCTGGGCGTGTGGCTGACCTACGGGTTGGCGCGCATCGTCGACGCCGCCGCGGGTTGGGGGATCTTCCCGATCGTGGTCTGAAGAAGGCAGAGTGGATGCATGCAGATCACCCACTTCGGCCACTCCTGTCTGCTCGTCGAGATCGACGGGACCAAGGTGCTCTTCGACCCGGGCAACTTCTCGCACGGTTTCGAGGGCATCAGCGGTCTCGACGCCATCCTCATCACCCATCAGCACCCCGACCACTGCGATGTCGCGAAGCTGCCCGACCTCGTCGCAGGCAACCCCGACGCCGTGCTCTACGCCGACCCGCAGACCACCGCACAGCTCAACGGTGACGACGTCGCGGGGGAGTGGACGGCTGCCCACAGCGGTGGCCTGATCGAGATCGGTTCACTCACTGCACGATTCACCGGCGGCCGACACGCGGTCATCCACCCGGAGATCCCGGTCATCGACAACGTCGCCTATATTCTCGGCACCCCCGAGAACCCGGGACAGTTCATGCACCCGGGTGACTCTTTCTACATCCCCTTCGAGCGCGTGGACGTCCTCGCGCTGCCGTCGGCCGCGCCGTGGATGAAGCTCAGCGAATCCGTCGACTACCTCCGCGCGATGGCCCCGCGGGTCGCGGTGCCGATCCACCAGGCGATCCTCTCCGACGCCGGGACCGGCATCCACTACGGGCGACTGTCGGACATGAAGAACGACGCGACCGAGTTCAAGGTCCTCGACAAGGAGACCGGTACGGAGCTCTAGGGACTGTGCTCTAGGGACGGAGCGCGGCCAGCACCTTGTCGTGGAGCAGACCGTTGCTGGCGACGGCACTGCCGCCGGCGGGACCCGGGGTCCCGTCGAGTGCGGTGAACCGCCCGCCGGCCTCCCGGACGAGGATGTCGAGAGGGGCGAGGTCCCAGAGGGAGACCTCCGGCTCGGCGGCGACGTCGACCGCGCCCTCGGCCACCAGGCAGTAGTTGAAGAAGTCGCCGTAGCCGCGGACCCGCCACACCTGATCGGTGAGGTCGACGAAACGGTCGCGGATGCCGCGGTCGGCCCAGCCGGAGAGGCTCGAGAACGCCAGGCTCGACGCGGAGAGGTCGCCGACCCCCGACACCGAGAGCTGACGGGCGTCCTCGCCGTCGAAGCACGTGTGGGCGCCGAGTCCGCCGGCGGCCCACCAGCGGCGGCGCAGGGCAGGTGCCGACACCACGCCGACCGTGGGCACTCCGTCGACGAGCAGGGCGATCAGCGTGGCCCAGACCGGCACCCCGCGGACGAAGTTCTTGGTGCCGTCGATGGGATCGATGACCCATTGGCGACCGGTGAGGTTCGCGTCACCGCCGAACTCCTCACCGAGGACCATGTCGGCGGGCCGGCGGGCGGCCAGCCGTTCGCGGAGCAGCGTCTCGCAGGCGAGGTCGGCGTCGGTGACGGGTGTCAGGTCCGGTTTGTCGTCGACGCGGAGGTCGACCGCCCCGAACCGGTCCGTGGTCAGCGCATCGGCGGAATCGGCGAGGGACAGCGCGAGTTCGAGGTCGTCGTCGTAGCTCTGTGCGGTTCTGGTGATTTTCGGACCGGAGTCGGCGGACATGCCCGGTAGGGTAGCCGTCATGCTGCTCACCGTGACGTTCACCCTGTTGCTGGCCGCGCTGGTGGTGGTGCTGGTCGTCCAGTGGCAGCGAGGCCGGAACCCGCGGGCGATGTCCCCCGGTAAGGCCTCGCAGTATGTGCAGGGCACGCTGACGGTTGTCGGCGTCTCCGACGACCAGGTCGACCCGCAGAGCGCGACGGACAAGAACGGCCAGCGCTTCTACACCATCACCGGGACCATCGTCGGACCGGAGACCAACCCGACCGAGGTCTACGGAACCCTCGTGCTCGGTCCCGACGATCCGTGGCCGCAGGTGGGCGACGACCTGCCGGTGATCTACAAGCCGCAGAAGGCCGTGACGTCCTGGCAGTTCGGTGTCCTGCCCGATCCGCAGCCGCCCGCAGGACCCGGCGGCATCTGAACCGCAGGACCCGGCGGCATCTGAACCGCGGGACCCGGCGGCATCTGAACTGCGGGGCCTGACACTGTCTGACCCGGCCCGCGGTCGGTACTCTGGATAACCGTGCATCCCGACGTGACCGCAGACCTCGAATCCCTCGACACCACCTTGACCACCGTGGAAAAGGTGCTCGACCTCGAGGAGCTCCGTCGTCGCATCGACGAGCTGGAGATGCAGGCCTCCGATCCCGACCTGTGGAACGACCAGGACCACGCGCAGAAGGTCACCAGCGAGCTCTCGCACGCCCAGTCCGAGCTGCGCAAGGTCTCCGAACTGCGTCAGCGCCTCGACGACCTGCCCGTGCACTACGAACTCGCCGACGCCGAAGAGGGTGACGACAAGACCGCCGCCCTGGCCGACGCCGATGCCGAGCGGGCGAGCCTGCGCGCCGACATCGAGGCCATGGAGGTCAAGACGATGCTCGCGGGTGAGTACGACTCCCGCGAGGCACTGGTCAACATCCGCTCGGGCGCCGGTGGCGTGGACGCCGCCGACTGGGCACAGATGCTGATGCGCATGTACATCCGCTGGGCCGAGCAGAAGGGGTACGGCGTCGAGGTCTACGACACCTCCTACGCCGAAGAGGCGGGCCTCAAGTCCGCGACCTTCGCGGTCAAGGCGCCCTACATGTACGGCACCCTCTCTGTCGAGCAGGGCACGCACCGCCTCGTCCGGATCAGCCCGTTCGACAACCAGAGCCGCCGCCAGACCTCGTTCGCCGAGGTGGAGGTGCTGCCGGTGGTCGAGACCACCGACCACATCGACGTCGACGAGAACGACGTGAAGGTCGACGTCTACCGCTCGTCCGGCCCCGGGGGTCAGTCGGTCAACACCACCGACTCCGCCGTGCGCCTGACACACATCCCGACCGGCATCGTCGTGACCTGTCAGAACGAGAAGAGCCAGCTGCAGAACAAGGCGTCGGCGATGCGGGTGCTGCAGGCCAAGCTCCTCGAACGCAAGCGACTGGAGGAGCGCGCCGAACTCGACGCTCTGAAGGGCGACGGCGGTTCGAGCTGGGGTAACCAGATGCGTTCCTACGTGCTGCACCCGTACCAGATGGTCAAGGACCTGCGGACCGGCGTGGAGGACAACAACCCGACCGCGGTGCTCGACGGCGAGCTCGACAAGTTCATCGAGGCCGGGATCCGCTGGCGTATGGCGTCCGCCGAAGCGTGATCGTGCAGCCGGGAACCGTGCTGCTGGCCGCCGGGCCGTCCCCGACCGAGATCCTCATCGGCCGGGTCTATGTCTGGCTGGCCACCAGCGGACTCGAGATCGTCATCTGGATTCTCGGTGCGGTCCTGTTGGCGCGCGTCATCCGGTGGTTCGCCGGCAAATATGCCACGCGGGTCGAATCGCGCTTCTCCACCAGCGACCTCATCGTCCAGACGGAGGACGCCAAACACCGTCGGGCACTGGTCGACGTGGTGGCGTGGACGCTGATCGTGGTGATCGCGATCATCGTCATCATCCACATCCTGGGCGTGTTCGGGATCCCGCTGAGCGGGCTCACCGGACCGACCGCGGTCATCGGTGCGGCGCTCGGTTTCGGCGCGCAGCGCATCGTGCAGGACATCCTCGCCGGTTTCTTCGTCGTCGCCGAGAAGCAGTACGGCTACGGCGACGTGGTGAACCTGACGGTGACCGGCAATGCGCCGGCCGAGGGAACGGTCGAGGACGTGACGTTGCGGGTGACCAAGCTCCGCACCACCGAGGGTGAGGTGATCACCGTCCCCAACGGTCAGATCATCAAGGCCACCAACCTATCCAAGGACTGGGCCCGCGCCGTCGTCGACGTGCCGGTGCCCGCCGAGGCCGACATCGGTCTCGTCAACGACACGCTCGACCGGGTCGGGAGCGAGTTCTACGAGCTGCCGAGATGGCATGACCTCCTTTTGGACGCGCCGTCGTCGCTGGGTGTCATCAGCCTCGAGCTCGATTCGATCACCGTCCGTATGGTGACCCGAACACTCCCCGGCAAACAGTTCGAGGTGGGTCGGGCACTGCGTATCCACATCATCCGGGCGCTGGCACGGGAGGGGATCAACGTGCCCGCACGCGACGTCCAGGCGTCGAGTGGGCCGCCGGCAACGTTGGCCGACCAGGTCGCGCGTGATCGGGGCGGGGACGAGTGATGGCCGCGTCGCAGCAGTCGGGGGCGCAGCAGTCGGGGTCCGGTGGCAGCAACCCGACTCCGCACGACGGGCGCCACCGGCGCATGTTCCGGTGGAATCAGCACATCGGCCGGACGACGGTCCGGATCAGCACCACGATCCTGTTCGCCGTGTTCATCCTGTGCTGTGTCCTCTACGGCTACACCTCGCAGCGCTACGGTGTGGTCGCGCCGGAACCTCCTCGACCTGCACCGAGAACGTCGCAGGTCGTCGACACACCGGTCTATGAGGAGCCGGTGCCGTCGACGTCCAGCGAAACCACGTCCAGCAGACCGTCGGAGTCGTCGACCGGCGAGCCGGGCATCGACGGCGGGACCGAGGGCGGTACACGCTCCACGTCGACGCCGTCCACCACCCGCCCGACGATCCCGGGTCTGCCGGGGGTGGAGATACCGCAGTTCGGCGCCCCGACGCCGACCACGCCGGTCCCGACACGCTGAGGTCGACACAACCGCTGCCGAAGGGGCAGGTCAGGAACATTCACGGTGTGGTGTGTCGCGCCTGAACGGACTCTCAGGCGTCGTCGTTACACTGGCTCATCGTGATCAAGCTGGAGAACGTCACGATGCAGTACAAGGCATCCTCTCGGCCGGCTCTGAAGGATTTGAGCTTCGAGGTCGACAAGGGGGAGTTCGCGTTCCTCATCGGACCGTCCGGATCGGGCAAGTCGACGTTCTTCCGACTGCTGCTCAAGGAGGACCGGCCGACGAGCGGCGACGTGTACCTCGGTGAATTCCACGTCAACAAGCTCCGGGCCCGGGACGTGCCCAAGCTGCGACAGTCGATCGGCTGTGTGTTCCAGGACTTCCGTCTGCTGCAGAAGAAGACCGTCGCCGAGAACGTCGCCTTCGCGCTCGAGGTGATCGGCCGCCCGCGGTCGACGGTCCAGCGCGTGGTGCCCGAGGTGCTCGAGTACGTCGGCCTCGAGGGCAAGCACGACCGCATGCCCAACGAACTGTCCGGCGGTGAGATGCAGCGAGTGGCGATCGCCCGTGCGATCGTCAACCGCCCGCTCGTTCTGCTGGCCGACGAACCGACCGGAAACCTCGATCCCGAGACCAGCGAGGAGATCGTCGACGTCCTCGACCGCGTCAATCGTCGGGGCACCACGGTGGTCATGGCCACTCACGACCGGCACATCGTCGACGCGATGCGACGCCGGGTCCTCGAATTCGACAACGGGCAGCTCGTGCGCAACGACCCGCAGGGTGTGTACGGAATCGGCTGACGGCTCGGCCCACTCCCGACACACAACAACGACCCCCAAGGACGTCTGAGCAAGCATGCGAGCGAATTTCATCATCAGCGAGGTTCTCCACGGGCTCCGCCGCAACGCGACCATGACCATCGCGATGATCATCACGACGGCGATCACGCTGGGCATGTTCGGCGGCGGTCTGCTGGTGATCCAGATGGCCGACAAGAGCCAGAAGATCTTCCTCGACCGGGTGGAGATGGAGTTCTACCTCAATCCTGAGGTCACCGAACGCGATCCGCAGTGTGATGCGGACCCGTGTGCGCAGCTGCGCCAGGGACTCGAGAACGAGCCAGGGGTCACCTCGGTGACGTACCTGGACAAGGACGAGGCCTACAAGCGTGCGAAGGAGATCTTCGCCAACAATCCCGACCTCGCCGAGAACATCGTCGAGGGCACGCTGCCGGCGTCGTTGCGGGTCCGCGTCTCCGACCCGGCACAGTTCGACGCCGTGCTCACCAAGTACGCGGGCCGAAAAGACATGGGCGTGGACGCTTTCAAGGACGATCGCAAACTGGTGCAACGAATCTTCAGCGTGCTCGACGGCGTGCGGAACGCGACCTTCGCGATCGCGTCGGTGCTCGCGATCGCGGCGATCCTGTTGATCATCAACACCGTTCAGATCGCTGCCTTCACCAGACGGACCGAGGTGTCGATCATGCGCCTGGTGGGCGCGACGCGGTGGTACACGCAGTTGCCGTTCCTGCTGGAGGCGGTGGTGTCCGCCCTGGCCGGTTCGCTGTTGGCGATCGGCGGTCTGCTGCTCGCGAAGAAGTTCTTCTTCGACACGGCGCTGAAGGAGTTGTACGGCGTCAGCTTCTTCGCCCGCATCGAGCTGACCGACGTGCTGTTCGTGGCGCCCTGGCTGATCCTCGGCGGAATTGTGTTGGCGGGTGCGACGGCATATGTCACCCTTCGTGTGTACGTCCGTGAGTGAGCGGACCCGCCGCTGCCGGTGTGGCGCGGCCAGTACGACTACCGGTTCGACGAGGAGGTGAGTGCGCGATGCCCAGGGAAAAGGGACGCAACGTGATTGCGACGAACCGCAAGGCGCGGCACAACTACACCATCCTCGACGTCTATGAGGCCGGCATCGTCCTGGTCGGAACCGAGGTGAAGAGCCTGCGCGCCGGAAAGGCGTCGCTCGTCGACGCCTTCGCCACCATCGACGACGGCGAGGTCTGGCTGCACGCCCTGCACATCGCCGAGTACGGCCAGGGCTCGTGGACCAATCACGCGGTTCGGCGTAAGCGCAAACTGCTGATGCATCGTCGTGAGATCGACAACCTGATCGGCAAGATCCGCGACGGCAACCTCACGCTCGTGCCGCTCTCGATGTACTTCAGCGATGGTCGCGTGAAGGTCGAGCTGGCGCTGGCCCGCGGTAAGCAGGCCCACGACAAGCGTCACGACATCGCCAAGCGGACCGCGCAGCGTGAGGTCGAGCGTGAGATCGGCCGTCGGGTGAAGGGGATGTGACTCACCTTCGGGGAGATAGCCGTCAGGCGGCCCGGTAGAGACGAGTGCCCTCGTCCGCGGGTGCGGTCGCGGGGGCCTCGACGGCTGCCACCCGTGCGCGACGGTAGGTCCGCTCGTACTGTTCGACGTCGGCCCGTCGCAGTGGGGGAGTCATCGGATCCGACGAGATGATCATGTCGTCGGAGTGCTGCTTGCTGAGCGCGATCTGCAGCCGGAAAGCTGCGATGGACAGGGCGAACAGCACTGCCACCGCCACGCCGACCGGCCATGCCGGCGTACCTATGCCGCCGGCCAGGGACACCACGAAGAGTCCCAGGAAAAGGAATCCGAGAAGCATCACCAGGTACCCGGCGAAAGCGTACGACTTAGAGCTGGATGCATTGTGCACGTCCACCAACCTCCTTGTTTGACATTGATCGCTACATAGCATGTATCGATACACCGACTGTAGCGCTACACTTTATGTAGCGCTCGATGGGCGCGTGATATTCCTGAAGCACCGGATTCGACGACGAAGGGTTCCGCGGGTGCCTGCTGACAGCGGCTCGAAGATCATCACGGCTGCGCTGGAGTTGCTGCGCGCGAAAGGTCCGGCCGGGGTGACGATCGAGGCGGTCGCAGCTCATTCCGGCGTCGCCCGCACCACCATCTATCGGCGTCACCGCAACCGGGACGAGATGCTGACCGCCGCGCTCGTCGCCGTGGGAACGCCGCCGGCCCCCGACGAGGATCTGTCCGGTGAGCAGCGACTCAGGTGGGTGGTCCGGCAGGCGGCGTCGATGGTGTCCGACGGCATCGGATTCGGCGGGATGGCCGCGCTGATCACCGATGCCGATCCCGCGTTCACCGAGATCTTCCGAACCGTGCTGTCCAAGCACCGCGCCGATCTCGCCGCCGTCATCGACGACGGCAAGGGCCGTGGTCTCGTGGCGTCGACCGTGGACCCGGATACCCTGCTCGACGGGATCGTCGGGACGCTCGTGGCCGAAAAGGCCAGGTCGGGGAGTGTGGGCGACGACTGGGAGAACCGTGTCGTCGAGATGTACGCCCCGCTCGTGCTCGCCCCGTCCTGTTGATCGGGCTCCGTTCTCGCTGTTGGTTGAGCTCTCCGGTTTCCCGCTGGTTGAGCCCTCCGGTTTCCCGCTGGTTGAGCCCTCCGGTTTCCCGCTGGTTGAGCCCTCCGGTTTCCCGCTGGTTGAGCTCTCCAGTTTCCCGCTGGTTGAGCTTGTCGAAATCCCGGGAATAGACTCCGCTGTCCGCCTTGTTAGACTGAAGTACTCGCTGACTTCGGTCGGCGGGTTCCTCCTCGGGGCTGATCGGTTTCGACTACGTGCGTCGAGGTAGGGGAAGCGTGTCGGTGCAGGCTGGAGACCACCGTATAAGCGTCGCAGCAACCAATTAAGCGCCGATTCCAATCAGCGCGACTACGCCCTCGCTGCCTAAGTAGCGACGGCTAGTCTGTCGGCCCGGATTGTGCTCCCGAATCCGGATGCCGGCATCATCTCAGGGAGCTCACCGTCCTCGCCGGTCGCGGGCGAGGTCGGAACATCAAACAGCGACTGGGATCGTCATCTCGGCTTGTTCGCGTGACCGGGAGATCCAAGTAGAGACATAGCGGACTGCACACGGAGAAGCCCTACCAACACGACGGAGGACCCGGGTTCAATTCCCGGCAGCTCCACGGCGAAAGCGCCCCACCTGTTCGCAGGTGGGGCGCTTTTGCGTACAGGGGTTGTACACGTCTCTCGCAACGGGACCGTAGGGATTTGCTGGTCACTTCCGCAGCCCGTCCCACGAACCTCGGGAAAAGCGTGGGGTCAGTTCGGGAATCCGAGCTGACCTCGAACTTCGAGTTCGGCGAAAGCCTGGTGCTGGTTCTCCGAGTGCCTATCTCAGTAGTAGTGCGCTCGACCGCCCACTGCGCGCCCGGTGGCACCGAGGATCGCCAGGATCACGCCGATCACGGCGATGATGATGCCCAGGGTCCACAGGATCGGGATGCCGAAGATGAATCCGAGAACTAGAAGGATGATTCCGAGGATGATCACCGCGCACACTCCGGGGTTCGGTGTTACAGGATGCTCGACGCTGCTGCAAGCGATTCTCACGTTACTCCCGTCACATCCGGTGGTGCGCCAAATGATGCCCGGCGTCGGATCCATGTCTGCGGGTACGTGGGCAACACCCGGTTGATACGGCGGATTTCGACAGCCGGCCGGTCTCGGTCGGCGGCTCAAGCCGCCGTCGCGTCGGCCGGCGCGTTCTCGCGGTGACGGCGTCGCTTGCTGATGACGCCGTGGGTCGGGCTGAACAGGAAGACGAGCAGGAACAGGATGCCTTGCACCAGAACGACCATGCCGCCGGGCGAGGTGTCCTGGTAGTACGACACGTACAGGCCGATGACGCCGCACAGTGCAGAGGTGACCGGAGCGATGACGAGCATCCGGCTGAATCGGTTGGTGAGCAGCTGCGCGGTGGCGCCGGGGATGATCAGCATCGCCACCACCAGCACGATGCCGACGACCTGCAGGGCGGTCACGGCGGTCAGGGCGAGCAGTGCGAGGAGTGCAGCGCCGAGGAGTCTCGGACTCAGACCGATGGCGAAGGCGTGCGTGGGATCGAAGGCGTAGAGAGTGAAGTCGCGGCGCTTGAGCAGAAGGATGACCGCGACGATGGCGCCGAGGATGGCGATCTGGATGAGGTCGGACGTCGAGACGCCGAGCAGATTGCCGAAGATGATGTGGTTCAGATCGGTCTGGCTCGGCGTCACCGAGATCAGGACCAGGCCGAGCGCGAACAGCGTCGTGAAGACGATGCCGATTGCGGCGTCCTCCTTCACCCGCCCGCCGTCGCGGACCGCGCCGATCATCGTCACCGCGAGGAATCCGAAGACGGCCGCGCCGATGGCGAACGGGATTCCGACGATGTAGGCGAGGACCACACCGGGCAGCACCGCGTGAGAGACAGCGTCACCCATCAGCGACCAGCCGATGAGTACCAGCCAGCAGGACAACAGGGCGCACACCACCGACGAGATCAGCGTCGCCCACAGCGCACGCGTCATGAATGCGTAGGCGAACGGGTCGAGGAGGTAGTCGACAATGCTCACGATGCCTCTCCTTGGCGGTCGCGTTCGAGCGGGTCGAGTCCGAAGGCGCGCACGAGATTGTCGGTGGTGATGACCTCGTCCGGAGCGCCCTGGGCAACGACCCTGCGCATCAGCAGGATCGCCTCGTCGGCGAGCGTCGGCAGGACCTGCAGGTCGTGAGTGGAGACCAGGATCGTCACGCCGGAGTCGGCGAGTTCACGCAGGAGTGCGGTGATCGTGGCCTCGGTGCGCTTGTCGACGCCGGCGAACGGCTCATCGAGCAGGAGGATCGACGCCTCCTGGGCGATGCCGCGGGCGACGAAGGCGCGCTTGCGCTGACCGCCGGAGAGCTGGCCGATCTGGCGGTCGGCGTAGTCGGTGAGTTCGACGCGGGCGAGTGCTGCGTCGACGGCGTCGTGGTCGGCGCGTTTGGGGCGTCGGGTGAAGCCGAGATGGCCGTAGCGGCCGGTCATCACCACATCGCGTACCGACAGCGGGAACGACCAGTCGATGTCCTCGGACTGCGGTACGTACCCGACAAGGCCGGACTTGCGCGCAGCGGTCGTGCTCTTGCCCGCGAGGGTGACCGAGCCGGTGGTCGGGGTGACCGACCCGACGATGGTCTTGAACAGCGTCGACTTTCCTGATCCGTTCATGCCGATGAGAGCGCAGACGCGGCCGGCCGGCACCCGCACCGACGCGTGATCGAGCGCGAGGATTCGCCCGTAGCGCACGGTGACGTCGTCGACCTCGATTGCCTGCGAGGTGATCATCGGTTGTCTCCCGTCAGTCCCGACACGATGGTCCGGGCGTCGTGGCGGATCAGGTCGAGGTAGGTGGGCACCGGGCCGTCGGCCTCCGAGAGGGAGTCGACGTACAGGGTGCCCCCGAAGCGGGCGTCGGTGGCGCCGACGACCTGCTGCATCGCTGCGTCGGAGACCGTCGACTCGCAGAAGACGGCCGGCACCCGGTTCTTGCGTACGAAGTCGATGGTCGCGGCGACCTGCTGGGGGGTGGCCTGTTGTTCGGCGTTGACCGGCCAGATGTAGCGCTCGGTGAGCCCGGCGTCACGTGCGAGGTAGGAGAAGGCGCCTTCGCAGGTGACCAGTGCGCGTTCGTTGGGCGGCAGGTCGTCGAGTGCCGAGACCAATTCGCTCTGTACCTGCTGCAGCTGTTTCTTGTACGACGCGCCGTTCGCCGCGAAGATCTCGGCGCCCTCGGGGTCGAGGTCGGTGAAGGCGTCGACCAGGTTGTCGACGTAGATGCCGACGTTGACCGGACTCATCCATGCATGCGGATTCGGTTTGCCCGCATAGGCATCCGAGGCGATGTCGATCGGTGCGATGCCCTCGCTGGCCACGACGTGCTCGACGTCGAGTCCGTCGACGAACTGCCCGAACCAGGCCTCGAGGTTGAGTCCGTTGTCGACGACGAGGGAAGCCGTCGCCGTGCGTCTAACGTCGCCGGGCGTCGGTTCGTAGCCGTGGATCTCCGCGCCCGGTTTGGTGATCGACTCGACGCGGAGACGGTCGCCGGCCACGTTCGACGCGATGTCGGCGAGCACGGTGAACGTGGTGAGCACCACCTTTTCGTCGGGCAGCCGACTCGACAGTGTGCAGCCCGTGATGAGGATGCCGACCGCAGCGATGAACGCACCGAATGGCAGGAGTCGGCGGTCAGGATGCGGCTTGGGCATGCCGACACTATAGTTTCGGGCCCCCGAACTTTCTACCTGGGTGGCCCGCATACCCCGTCATCCCCGAGATCCGCCCCCGAAAAGCGCCCTGCTCAGCGCGGTGGGCGACATATCGCCGCCGGTGGGTCCACGGCGGGCGGATACCAGGGGCGGATGTCGGGGTGGATTCCAGTTGGCGTCAGATGACACCCTCTTCACGCAACTCCTCGAGCTCCCCGGTCGACAACCCCAGCAGCTCGCCGTAGACGGTCTCGTTGTCGCATCCCGGGGCCGGGGGCCCGGCGTTGCGGATGCCGCCGGGGGTTTCACTGAACTGCGGCACGACGCCGGGTCCAAGGACCGTGCGCTGCGCCCGTTCGTCGTAGTGTTCGGCGATCATGCCGCGTGCCCGCAGATGTGGGTCGGCGACCACCTCGGCGACCGTGTTGACCGGTCCCACAACGACTCCCGCGGCGCTCAGGACCTCGGTGAGCTTGTCGGGCGAATACTGCGACGACCATTCGCCGATCAGTTCGTCGAGCTCGTCCTGGTTGCGACCGCGGGCGGCGTGGTCGGCGAACCGCTCGTCGGTCGCGAGTTCGGGCCGGCCCATCGCCTGACAGAGGCGTGCGAACACCGAGTCCTGGTTGGCCGCGATGATCACATGCGTGCCCTCGCTGGTGGGGTAGAGGTTCGACGGCGCGATGCCGTCGAGGCGTGTGCCCGACGGTCCGCGCACCACGCCACCGGCGTCGTAGTCCGCGATCGCCGACTCCTGAACGGCCACACAGGATTCGATGAGCGAGGTGTCGACGACCTGGCCCTTGCCGGTCACCGAACGACGGTACAGTGCCGCCAACGCGCCCTGCGCGGCGAACATCCCGGCGAGGGTGTCACCGAGCGAAAGTGCCAGTCGCGGAGGCAATTGCCCGGGGTAACCGTTGAGATACCGTAGGCCGCTCGCCGCTTCGGCGACGGATGCGTAACCGGCACGCGTCGAATCCGGTCCGGTCTGGCCGTAGCCGGACACACGTACGACGATGATGCCCGGGTTGCGCTCGGACAGCACCTCGGGGCCGATGCCGAGGCGTTCGAGGGTGCCGGGCCGGAAATTCTCGACGACGATGTCGGCGTGGTCGGCGAGCCGGAGGAAGATCTCGCGTCCACGATCGGAGCGCAGGTCGAGGGTGATCGCCTTCTTGTTGCGGCCGTGGATCGTCCAGTAGAAGCGATGGCCGTCGACCTCGGCCTGGCCCCAGGTGCGGATCGGGTCGGGCTTGCCCGGCGGCTCGATCTTGATGACGTCGGCGCCCATGTCGCCCAGGAGTCGGGCGGCATGCGGGCCCGCGATCAGGGTGCCCAGCTCGAGTACGGTGACGCCCTCGAGCGGTCCGGTCGGCGCTGCGGGCCGGTCCGGCGCGGCAACGGTGTTGTCGGTCATGGAAGACAGTGTGGCGGGTCACAACCGGCGACGCCATCACCAGGTGACCGATTCCCGGTTGGAACGAATCGCTACCGGCGTTTCATCGTCGCCGATCTCCCGCTATGGTGTGTGTCGTCGAACACATACTCGGGGAGGCTTTGAATGGTTGAACACGCATCGGGGACCGGGCTCTTGCCCGACATCCGTCTCGCCGACATGGCGGCGGGGGTCGCGTCACTGCGCAAGGACATCGGGACCGTTCTGCGTGTGCTGCCGGAGATGCTGCCCAAGCCGCCGACGACCAAGATGTCGATCGGCAAACGCTTCCAGCAGTCCGTCGACAAGTACCCGGACCGCGACTTCCTGCGCTTCGAGGGCTCGTCGATCACCTACCGCGAGGCCAACGCCCGCGCCAACAGGCTCGCCGACTTCCTGACCCGGGAAGGCGTCGGCAAGGGCGACGTGGTGGCGGTGCTGTCGAAGAACCACCCCGACGTCGTGATCGCCATGCTCGGCATCGTCAAGATCGGCGCGATCTGCGGCATGATCAACTTCCACCAGCGCGGCGCGGTGCTCGAGCACAGCCTGGGTCTGATCGGCGCCAAGGTCGTTCTCTACCAGGAGGATCTGGTCGAGGCTCTCGACTCGGTGCCGGAGAGTGCGCGTCCATCAAAGGAATTCACGTTCGAGAAGCTGTCGTCGCTGACCGCGCCGTGCTCGCCGGTCAACCCGGCGGCGACGGAGACCGTCGAACTCGGGTCGACCGCGATCTACATCTTCACCTCCGGGACCACCGGATATCCCAAGGCCAGCAAGATGACCCATTACCGCTGGCTGGTGGCCATGAACGGTATCGGCGGTCTCGGCATCCGTCTCCGCGGTGACGACGTGATGTACACGGCGCTGCCCTTCTACCACAACAACGCGCTCACGATCTCGCTGTCGTCGGTGCTCGCCTCGGGCGCCTGCCTCGCGATCGGCAAGCAGTTCTCTGCGTCGCGGTTCTTCGACGAACTCATCGAGAACGACGCCACCGCGTTCAGCTACATCGGTGAGCTGTGCCGGTATCTCCTTGCGCAGCCGCCGAAGCCGACCGACCGCGCACACCGCGTGCGGCTCGCCGTCGGCAACGGACTGCGCCCTGACATCTGGGACGACTTCACCGAGCGTTTCGGCATCGACCGCATCGTCGAGCTGTATGCCGCCAGCGAGGCCAACATCGGCTTCGTGAATGTCTTCGGGTTGTCGAAGACCGCCGGATTCTCGCCGCTGCCGTACATCGTCGTCGAATACGACGAAGAGACCGGCGAGCCGTTGCGCGGCGGCGACGGACGGGTCCGCAAGGTCGGCAAGGGCGGTACGGGACTGCTTCTCGCGCAGATCAACTCGCGTGTCCCGTTCGACGGTTACACCGATCCCAAGGCCACCGAGAAGAAGATCGTCCGCGACGCCCTGAAGAAGGGTGACCAGTGGTACAACAGCGGCGACGTGGTCCGCGACCAGGGTTTCAACCACATCGGGTTCGTCGACCGGATCGGTGACACCTTCCGCTGGAAGGGAGAGAACGTCGCCACCACCGAGGTCGAGGCCGTCCTCGACGCGCACGACTCCGTCGAAGAGGCCGTCGTGTTCGGCGTGCCGGTGCCCGGCGTCGACGGCAAGGCCGGCATGGCAGCCGTGAGTCTCCGCGACCGTCAGGAATTCGACGCCGCGGGGTTCGCCGCGCACGTCCGCGATGGACTGCCGAGCTACGCGGTGCCGCTGTTCGTGCGGATCGTCCCCCAACTCGAACACACGTCGACCTTCAAGAACATGCGCACCGAACTGCGCAAGCAGGCCTACGGCGAGACCGGCGACGATCCGATGTACGTGCTCTCCGGCGACACCTACGTCGAGTTCTACGCGGAGTTCGTCGAGGAACTGTCGGGGTCGCGGCGCCCGGCCTGATCGAGCGCCTCGTAAACCCACCATTGATCGCCAGATCCTCCACCCATGGGGGTGCTGGGTTTGGCGATAAATGGTGGGTTTGTGGGTTGTCAGGCCCGACGCAGCGCGGAGAGCCGTTCGCCGACGAAGTCGAGGGCGGTGCGCTGCCACAGACCGATGTGGTCGAGCATGGCGTGACCGCCGTCGGGAACGTTGATGAACTCGGCGTCGACGCCCTGAGCCGACAGCTCGTCGATACCCTTCCGGGTTCGCTTGGCGAATGTGCGTTCGTCGGCGTCGCCGTGTACCGCCACCACCCGGGCGCCGGGCTGGATGTGCCGCCAGTCGGCGAACTGCCACCACGGGGCGAGCGCCAGGACGCCGATCACCCGGCGGTCGGTCGCCAGCTGGGCGGCGACCCGGCCGCCCATCGAATGTCCGATCGCCACCACGGGTGCGCCCGGGTGTCGACGGCACATCTCGTCGAGAGCGGCGCGCGCCGGCAGCATCGGACTGTTCTCCTCGCCGTTCCAGCCGTAGACGCGGTACCGCACCTGATGCACGCGCACCGCCCGTCCGTAGCGGAACCGCAGCGACCATGTGAACGGATACATCCGCAGCGCCGACGCCTGCCACGGGGTGAACGGCTTGCGGCTGTCGTCGGTGCCGCCGGGCAGTACCAGGACGACGAGGCCCGTCGAGTCGCGTCCCGGCGAGAACAGTCTCGGGGAGAACATGGCGGGTGGACCGGGGTTCAACATGGTCTGGCAGTCCTCCAACGGCGCGTCGGCGATCGTTCCACCCTAGCGATTCGATTCCGGGTGGAATACGGATCGCCTCTCGTCAGCCGTGCTGATCGGTGTCGTCGGAGAGTCGAATTCGGCGCAGGGTGGCAGAATCGCAATATGGCACATTCCCGAGCTGGAACATTGGCCCTGCCCGAAGACCTCATCGACGTGGACGCACTCGAGCGTGCCTATTACGACAACGTCCCCGATCCCTCGGACCCGTTGCAGCAGGTCGTGTTCGGGACGTCGGGTCATCGCGGTTCGAGTTTCGACACCGCATTCAACGAGGCGCACATTGTCGCGACAACCCAGGCGATCGTCGAATACCGGCGAGGCGCCGGAATCACGGGTCCGCTGTTCATCGGTTTCGATACCCACGCTTTGTCGATTCCGGCGTGGCGGACCGCGCTGGAGGTGCTCGCCGCCAACGAGGTGTCGGTGCTCACTGCCGAGGACGACTCGTTCACCCCGACTCCAGCGGTCAGCCGCGCCATCCTGACGTTCAACAAGGAGAACCCCGGTGTGCTCTCCGACGGCATCGTGGTGACGCCGTCGCACAACCCGCCCCGCGACGGCGGATTCAAGTACAACCCGCCGACCGGGGGGCCGGCGGACACCACGATCACCTCGGCGATCGCGGCGCGCGCCAACGACCTGCTCGCCTCACGCCTCGACGGGGTCAAGCGAATCCCTTTCGAACGCGCCCGGGCGAGCGAGTACGTCCAGGACTACTCGTTCCTGCACAACTACGTCGACGGCCTCGGCGACGTCGTCGACATGAAGGCCATCCGCGACGCCGACATCCACATCGGCGCCGACCCGCTCGGCGGGGCGTCGGTCGGGTACTGGGCCCACCTCGGTCTGCGCTACAACCTGGAACACCTCACCGTCGTCAACCCCACCGTCGACCCGACGTTCTCGTTCATGACGCTCGACACCGACGGCAAGATCCGGATGGATTGCTCGTCGGCGAACGCGATGGCGTCGCTCATCTCCGCGCGCGACTCGTTCGACATCGCCACCGGCAACGACGCCGACTCCGACCGCCACGGAATCGTCACGCCCGACGCCGGCCTGATGAATCCGAACCACTACCTCGCGGTGGCCATCGACTACCTGTTCACGCATCGCCCGCAATGGTCGGCGCAGGCCGCGGTCGGCAAGACGCTGGTGTCCTCGTCGCTGATCGATCGGGTGGTCGCCGGAATAGGACGGCCGCTCCTGGAGGTGCCGGTCGGCTTCAAGTGGTTCGTCGACGGGCTGCTGTCCGGCCGCGTCGCCTTCGGCGGCGAGGAGAGCGCCGGGGCGTCGTTCCTGATGTTCGACGGCAGTCCGTGGTCGACCGACAAGGACGGCATCATCATGGCGCTGCTCGCCTCGGAGATTCTGGCCGTCACCGGCAAGACGCCGTCGCAGCGCTACGCCGAGCTCGCGGAGGAGTACGGCGAGACCGCCTACGCCCGCATCGACGCGCCCGCCTCGCGCGAGCAGAAGGCGGTGCTGTCGAAGCTGTCGCCGGAGCAGGTCAAGGCCACCGAACTCGCCGGTGAACCGATCTCCGCGATCATGACCTCCGCGCCCGGCAACGGGGCGGCGATCGGCGGCCTGAAGGTCACCACCGAGAACGCGTGGTTCGCGGCACGGCCGTCGGGAACCGAGGACGTCTACAAGATCTACGCCGAGTCCTTCAAGGGTCCCGAGCATCTCGCGCAGGTGCAGAAGGAGGCGCAGCAGGTCGTCGACGCCGCACTCGGGAGCTGATCAGCCGCCCGCGGGGACGCCGATCGCCAGGCCCACCAGGTAGGTGGCGCCGGCGGCGACGACCCCGAAGCACAGCTGACGCAGCGCGCCCCGCACGATCGGATGACGGGTCACGTAGGCGGCGACGCCACCGGCGATGAGGAGTCCGACGGCACCCACCGACAGGCCGAGGATCAGCGACGAGAAGCCGAGTAGGTAGGGGATGAGCGGCACGATGCCGCCGATCGCGAACATGATGAACGACGAGACCGCGGCCACCCACGGGGACGGCTTGTCCGAGGGGGCGACGCCCAATTCGTGGATGATGTGAACGTTGACGGCGCCGTCGGTGTCTGCGTGGATCTCGTTCGCCGCGGTGGTCGCGGTCGACTCGGTCATCCCCATGTCGGTGAGCATGTCGATGAGTTCGTCGAGCTCGCCGCGTGGGTTCTTCTCGATCTCGTTGCGCTCGACAGCGACCTCGGCGTCGAGCTGCTCGTTCTGCGTCGAGACCGAGGTGAACTCGCCGAGAGCCATTGAGAACGCGCCCGCGATCAGGCCCGCGACACCCGACAACACGATGGTGTGTGCGCTCGCACCGGCGCCACCGACACCGGCGACCAGGCTGATGTTGGTGACCAGCCCGTCCATCGCCCCGAAGGTCGCGGCTCGCACACGGCCACCAGACACGTCCGCGTGCTCATGGCTGATCGGGTTCATGTCCTCGTCGAGCTCTCTGTTCGTCACCCGCCGAGCGTAACGACGCACGTTCCGGGCCGCTCGCCGACCCGGGGCATCCACTCAGCGACTTATCAGTGCGGCGCGGATATTGTCGTAACGTGAGCGAAAAGCGTAAGTCGGGAGCCTCCGTGCCCCGCGCCACCAAATCGAAGTATCAGCCGAGCGCGCCGTCGAGCACGATGACCTACGTCCTCGGCGGTATCGCGGTCCTGGTGATCGCGGGTCTGGTCATCGGCGGCATCTGGTGGAGTGGCCGCGACAAGGGCACTGCGGACCAGTCCGCGCTCGCGTCGAGCTCGACGATGATCGTCGGACCGGAGAACGCGCCGCTGATCGATCTGTTCGAGGATCCGTTGTGTCCGGTCTGCAAGCTCTTCGAGCAGCAGTCGGGGCCGGCGATCACCGCCGCGGTCACCGAGGGCAAGCTGCGTGTGCGCTATCACACGCTCAACTTCCTGAACTCCAGATCGGCGACGGGCGACTACAGCTCGCGGGCCGCGGGTGCCCTCACGTGTGTGGCGCAGGAGCAGAACACCGACCTGTTCCTCCGGTTCCACAGCGCGCTGTTCGGCGCCCAGCCGGCCGAGGACGGCACCGGCAACATCACCAGCCCGGAACTCGCGCGCCTTGCGACGGCGCAGGGTGCGACCCCCGCCACCGCGACGTGCATCACGAACAACGAGAAGGTCGCGCAGGCGGAGGCGAACGCCACGAAGTCGACCGACGAACTGAAGAAGGCCGCCGGCCAGGTGGGCACCCCGAGCGTTCTGCACGAGGGCAAGCCCGTCGAGAACCTGCTCGACGGCACCGGCTGGCTCGACGGAATCCTGGCCGGCAAGTCCTGATCCGGGAGGGACCGGGCCCTCCATCGGGCCCGGTTCCTGCGGATTTGGTCGCCGTCGTGGCAGTGGTGTAACTTTCCTAGTGCCCTCGAACAGGGCGGAACAACAAAATACGGGGCTATGGCGCAGCTGGTAGCGCACCACACTGGCAGTGTGGGGGTCAGGGGTTCGAGTCCCCTTAGCTCCACAAGAAGACACCCTTTCCGATCCGTCGGAAAGGGTGTTTTCATTTCGGAGATCGTTGCTGCCCTGCCGTCGTTCACCGCCTCGATCCCGATGACATGCCAGTTCGCGTTGTCGGTCGGCCGGCCCGGATGGGAACCGGCCCCGGCGTGCCAGGCCACCCCGGCGGCGATCACCCGATACGTGCCGTCGCGTTCGAGGACGAGCTGCGCGAGTGGTTCGAGCGTAGGCCGACGTCGTACCCACCCGGGGTCCGCTGCCTGCGGGTGCGCGACATAAGGTGCCCCTGTGGTCGATTCGGCTGTCATCCGGGTGAGTGCGGTGGTCCTGCGGGACACCACCGGCGCAGTCCTGACCGTGCGCAAGCGCGGCACCGCCCGATTCATGTTTCCCGGGGGCAAGCCCGAGCCCGGTGAGAGTGCGCTGCAGACAGCGATCCGGGAGTGCCGGGAGGAGTTACAGCTCGAGCTCGACCCCGCGCAGCTGGAGCCGCGCGGCGATTACCGTGCTGTCGCCGCCAACGAGGACGGATTCGACGTCGAGGCAGCGGTCTTCGTCTGCTCGGCACCGGTGGACAGGGCGACGTTGAGCCCCGCGGCCGAGATCGCCGAACTGCGCTGGCAGCCGCTGGACGGTTCGGTTTTGCCGCCGGATCTCGCTCCGCTCACCGAATGTGTACTGCCCGAATTGATCTGAGCGATCGGTCCCGAACGCAGAGTCGCCACCTCCGGGTCAGAAGGGCTATCTCTGGCCAGCGCGTCGATTCGGGGTCGCGATCCTGCAACTGCGCCCACGACAGGATAAATCGCACGCGTCAGTGAACGCCTGGACCGGGCGCGTCCGGATCGGCCGGCGGTTCAGCCACGGTCAAGGACAACAGCCCGGGTAGTGCTCGCTGTATGTCCTCCGGGGAGATGGTCGGTAGGCCTTCGTGCCCGTGGATGTAGCCGATACCGGCGTAGACCAAGACGCCGGACAGCAAGCGGGCCTGAACCGTGCTCATCTCGAATTCCCGCAAGATGGCCTCGACTGCCTCGAAGATCTCCGTGTCGATGTTGCGCACCGTTTCGGCGACGGTGTCGTTGCTGCGCGCCCAATTCCGGATGGCACGTTCCACCGTCAGATGATCCCTGCTGACGAGCATCGTCGACAAAGCGATCAGGCGGCCCTCGGGCGGCACCTCGGAGAGCTCGTCCAGGTCGGCGACGCGTCGACGGTTCATCTCCTGCCAGCGCGCCGCCATCGCTTCCCACAAGGCGTCGAGGTCTCTGAAGTGCCAGTAGAAGCTGCCCTTGGTGACGCCCAACGTCGTGCACAACCGCGCGATCGTGACCCCGTGCACACCGCCGGCTTCGGAGGTGACCAGCGAGAATGCGGCGTCCACCCAGTCGGTGGCGCTCAGGCGTGCGCTCCGACGGGACTCGGTCATCGGTGGGGCGATCCTCTCTGGTCGGCGCGGACGATGTTCGCAACCGAGTACACCACGGCGACCAGCGGCGGTGTTGCATTCGTGGGGTCGCTTCGGCCGGGTCGAAAGAACCATACCGATGGTATGGTTCTCTCGTTTCAAGTCCGTTCGGGTTAGGGGATCGCGTGGGGCACAGCATCAATCGTCGGCAGTTTCTCTGGAGGACAACTGCCGCCGCCACCGCGTCGGCCGCGATGGCGGGCCGTCTCGGCGCAGGCTCGTCGAGCGCCGTGCCCGTGCCTGACATCAAGCTGCCGCCCGTCAAATTGCCGACCATCTTCCACTCGCCGGAGATGGCCCCGTACGTCGACGACCTTCGCGTGCCGAGCGCAATCACCTCATCGCCGTCGCAGCCGATCGAGATCATCGCCCGCACCACCAGCAGCCGGTTCCACCGGGATCAGCCGAAGGTGCCGACGATGGCGTACAACGACGAGTCGTACCTGGGGCCGACCATCGAGGCACACGTGGGCGAGCAGACCACCGTCCACTATCGCAGCGAACTCGGCAAGCACATCTTCGCGGCGGACCTCGACACGTCACTGCACGGCGTCGCCGAGCGGTACCGCGACGAGCCGGTCACCTCGATGCATCTCCACGGCGGTGCCACCCCGCCGGAATTCGACGGCAACCCCGAACGGCTGATGCTGCCGCATCACGGCACGGCCTTGTTCGAATTCCCCAATCGTCAAGAGGCCGGGCACCTCTGGTACCACGACCATGCGATGGCGATCACGCGCGCCAACGTCTACGCCGGGCTCGCCGGGATGTACTTTCTGCGCGACGACCACGACACCGGCACGCCCCAGAACCCACTCGGGCTCCCCGCCGGCGAGTACGAGATCCCACTGATCCTGCAGGAGAAGATCTTCCGCCCCGACGGGCATCAGTCACTGCGCTCGACGCCGGTGGTCCCGCAGGGGATGTGGGAGGGAGGCGCGGTCGGCGACCGCGGGCTGGTCAACGGCAAGGTGTGGCCGAAGATGACGGTGGCTCGTGGGCTGTACCGCTTCCGGCTGATCAACGCGGCGTCGTTCTCGGTGTGGAACCTCTTCTTCTCCAACCGCATGCGGTTCTGGGTCATCGGCAACGAGGGCGGCCTGCTCAACGCTCCGGTCGCGACCCGTTCGTTCCAGGCGGCGCCCGGCGAGCGGTTCGATCTTCTGGTCGACTTCGGTTCGCTCGCACCAGGAGAAACCGTCGACCTCTGCAACGACCTCGCGCCGCCATTCCAGGCGGCGATTCTGGGAGAGGTCGCCATGCCGCGGTTCTGCCGGTTCATCGCAGGTGCCGATCGCGGTCACCGACGCGGTGTTCCGACCAGATTGCGCGGCGGCCACGGACAACCCAGACCGGTTCCGCCGATCGCCACGCCGACGCGAGTGCGGCGGGTGAGTGTTTCGCAGCCCTACGCGCTGCGCGTCCCGCCGGCCATCATGTCGCTGAACAATCTGCGCTACTCCGATCCGCAGATCGAGAAGCCGCGCGCCGGTACCACCGAACGATGGGACATCATCAACATCACGCCGGATCCTCACCCGGTGCACCTGCATCTGGTGATGTTCCGTGTACTCGGAAGGCGTCCACTGCGGACCGTCGAGTACCAGGCCGCCCATCCGCAGCCGCCGCTCGGAACCCGTTGGGCACCCGATCCGAGCGATTTCTACGCGGGACCGATGCGCGGCCCGGCGGCCTGGGAGGCGGGCTGGAAGGACACCGTGCACGCCACCGGTGGGCACGTGACGTCGATCGTCGTCCGCTTCCCGACGGCCGACGAACTGGGATTCGACCCCGACGCGATCTTCTCCTCCGATCCGACACAGTCCTGGACACGCCCGTCACTCGGCCAGGAGGCCGACCGGCCGGCACCGTCTGCGCACCACAACCATGCCGGTGCGACGCCTGCGCACGGAATGGTCACCAAGGATCTGCAGGGGTACGTCTGGCACTGCCACATCCTCGACCACGAGGATCACGACATGATGTTGCGTTACCGGGTGGTGCCGTGACATAGGTCGGGTGGAGTTCTTCCGGACTCGTTCGTCTCCTCGGCCGGCGCTTACGACTGAAATACCAAGTGCTGCAGCCTAAACGGATTCGCCCAGATGGAGGGTCGTACGTTCGGCGACGCGGGGTCGACCCGGCGTCGCGCCGTGCCGCCAGATCCAGTCTCCGACGTTGGTGATCCAGGAGACTCCGACTTCAGTCCCGGAATCTGGCCGGAGACGACCCGGACCTCACAGCCGAATCCGCGGCCTGTTCGACCCGCGGGTGGCGTGGTCACATTCTGTCGGAGCCGCGATATCGTGCGATGAACTTCGGCCGATCGGGCCGTTTGCATGGTCGGCGATCAGGCCAGTTGTTACGCTCGGGATTCCGGGGGTCAGCCAAGTCTGCTCGACACCGGGAGCGTCGTCATGGCGGGAATTCGCCGCGAAAAGATCGCTGTCGACATTCGCGATGCCGTCCCGGACTGGGCACCGTATCTCCCCGCACAGGCACCCGAAAACGCCCCGAACGTCCTGATCATCGCCTGGGACGACGTCGGGTACGGCAGCATGGACATCTTCGGGGGCCCGATCGAGACACCCACCATGCGACGCATCGCCGACCGGGGTGTGAAGTACTCGAACTTCCACACCACCGCCCTGTGTTCCCCGACCCGGGCCTCACTGCTGACCGGGCGCAACGCGACGACCAATGGCATGGCGACCATCGCCGAACTGAGCTCCGGGTTCCCGGGCATCAGCACCCACATCCCGTTCGAGAACGGATTCATCTCCGAGGTGCTGGCCGAGCGGGGATGGAACACCTACTGCGTCGGCAAGTGGCATCTCACGCCGGCCGACGAGATGAACATGGCGGCGGTCAAGAGCCGGTGGCCGCTGGGCCGCGGGTTCGAGCGCTTCTACGGCTTCCTCGGCGGCGAGTCGAGCAGCTGGTACCCCGACCTGGTCTACGACAACCATCCGATCGACGCCCCCGCAACCCCGGAGAACGGCTACCATCTGTCGAAAGACCTGGCGGACAAGGCAATCGAATTCATCCGTGACGCCAGGGTCGTCGACCCGGACAAACCGTTCTTCATGTACCTGGCCCCACAGGCCGGGCACGCCCCGCACCATGTCTTCACCGAATGGGCCGACCGGTACAAGGGCAGGTTCGACCAGGGCTACGAGGCAATCCGTGCCGAGATCCTGCAGCGGCAGAAGGATCTCTGGTTGCTACCCGAGGACACCGAGCTCCCCCCGATCAATCCGCACAGGGAACCGGCCGCCACCGGGCCCGACGGACAGCCGTGGCCCCTGCTCGACACGGTCCGCCCCTGGGATTCGCTCACCGCCGACGAGCAACGCCTGTTCATCCGGATGGCCGAGGTGTTCGCCGGCTACATCTCCTATACCGACGACCAGCTCGGCCGGGTGATCGACCTGCTCGAAGCGACCGGCGAGCTCGACAACACCCTCATCGTCGTGGTCTCCGACAACGGTGCCAGCGGTGAAGGGGGGCCGAACGAATCGTTCAACGAATGGCGGTTCTTCAACGGGATCCCCGACACCGCCGAGGACACCCTGCCGCACCTCGACGAGCTCGGCACACCGTTGTCGTACAACCACTACAACACGGGCTGGGCGTGGGCCTTCGACACCCCGTTTCCGTACTGGAAGCGTTGGGCCGGCTACGAGGGTGGCGTCGCCGACATATGCGTGCTCTCGTGGCCGGCGCGGATCGACGCCTCGGCCGAACCGCGCCCGCAGTACGTCCATGCGGTCGATGTCGTCCCGACGATCTACGAGTTGCTCGGCATCACCCCGCCCGAGGTACTGAAGGGATACACCCAGAGTCCGCTGGAAGGCGAGAGCTTCGCGGCCTCGCTCACCGATCCCACCGCACCGGGCAAGGACGTGCAGTTCTACACGATGCTGAGGCAACGCTCGCTCTATCACGACGGGTGGCTCGTCTGCTCCGTGCATCCGCCGCTGTCCGGGTGGGGTCACTTCGACAAAGATGTGTGGGAGCTGTACCACCTGGTGGAGGACCGGGCCCAACTGCACGATCTCGCCGCCGCCGAACCCGAGCGACTGGAAGCCTTGAAGAGCCTGTGGTTCTACTACGCCGGCCGCTACCACGGGCTACCGCTGGACGACCGCAGCATCCTCGAACAGGCGGTCGCCGAACGCCCCCGCCCAGGAAAGACGCGGGACCGCTACGTCTACTACCCGGACTGTGCGGACGTCCCCGAGGCAGCCGGTGTCGTCATCATCGGACGGTCCTACACGATCGCCGCCGGAGTCCACCTGGATTCGGCCGATGCCGGGGGAGTCCTCTACGCCCACGGCGGCCTGGCCGGCGGTCACAGTCTCTACGTGAGGGATCGTCGTCTGCGCTACGCCTTCAACTGGGTCGGCTCGCACCTGCAGACCGTGGTCGCCGACCGGGACATTGGTCCCGGAAACCACGTGTGCACCGCCGAATTCGCCCTCTCCGGGAAGAACACCGATCCGGCGATGCCGGGGTTCGCCGGCACCCTGACCCTCTACGTCGACGATCAGCAGGTGGCGACCGGTGAGATCGTCACCCAACCGGGGCCGTTCTGTGCCGTCGGTGACGGCATCTGCGTCGGGCGTGACAGCGCCTCATCGGTCACACCGGACTACGTGTCCCCGTTCCCGTTCACCGGGGGCACGATCGACAGGGTCGTCGTCGACGTCTCCGGCGAACGCTATGTCGACCACGAGGCGCAGGTGCGCGCCTGGTTCTCGATCGATTGACCGGCGCTGCTCAGCGGCTGCGGACGATGCAGCGGAACCCGATGTGGCAGGTGGAGGTTTCCGCGCTCTCGCCCTGCCTGGCTGCCGGCCGGTAGCGCAAGCAGTAGTTCGGGGCGCAGAGGTGCGAGCCGCCCTTGATGACTCGCCGGGGATGGGCCTCGGCGCCGGGCCCGGACGCGAGCGTGCGCGGATCGGCGGGCATGCAGCATGCCGTGGCCGGGGAGCTCCCACGTCTGTTCGGATCGTGGCGGGCGGCGAAGCGGTCTGTCGTCCATTCCCAGACGTTGCCGGTCACATCCACCAGGCCGTAACCGTTGGGCCGGAAGCTGCCCACCGGGGACGTGCCGACGTACCCGTCCTCCGCGAGGTTCTGCCACGGGAACTCGCCCTGCCAGGTGTTGGCCAGGTACCGCCCCTTCGGGGTGTATTCGTCGCCCCATGCGAACCGGGCCCGATCGAGGCCGCCGCGGGCCGCGAACTCCCACTCGGACTCGGTCGGCAGCTCCTTGCCCGCCCACCGGGCGTAGGCGAGCGCGTCATAGTGGGACACGTGGGTCACCGGATGGCGTTCGCGGCCGCCGACCGTACTTCCCGAACCCTCGGGATGGCGCCAATCCGCACCCGGCACCCACGACCACCACCGGCGATAGTCGTCGAGCGGTACGCGCCGAGCGGGCGGGGTGAACACCAGCGACCCGGGTACCAGCAGTGCCGGGTCGGCATCGGGATACTCGGCCGGATCGGGCGCGACCTCGGCGGTCGTGACGTGACCGGTGGCCTTCACGAAACGCCGGAACTCGGCGACCGTCACCGGATGGGTGTCCATCCAGAACCCGCCGACACCCACCTGGTGGACCGGACGCTCCTCGGGGTAGAACTCCTCCGACCCCATCCAGAACATCCCGCCCGGAATCCAGCTCATGTTCTTCGGTGCGCGGCCGGTCGACGCTGCAGATTGCACACCTCGAGTATCCCGGAACCGGCGCGTTTCGAGTGCGGTCTCGGGACACCGTGCAGGTCTTGCCCTATCGGAATCGGATGCCGGGGCGTCCAGTGCGTGTCCGACCCAGATGGTTTCCCAAAGCGGCCCGCGGGCTCACCCGCGGCGCTTGCGGCCCCAGAGCAGGTAGACAGCCGGCGCGATGCCGGCGGTCGAGCCGAGCGACAGTCCGATGACCCAGGCACGCTTGGGGCCGTTGATCTCGTCGGCCTGCCGTCCGGCGAGGTCTCGTAGTGCCCACACTCGCGTACCGGCATCGACCGCGGCGACCGTCACGATCGCGGCCTTCGCGGTGGGGGACAGCTCTTTCCAGCTCTTCTTCTTGCTCATGGTCGAGAGCGTAGCGGAGCCGACCTACGCTCCCCGCGTGTCACCGCACGTAGCGCAGGAACACGTCGTCACCGTGCGGAACGGCATGTTTGAGCCGGAATCGACGAGGGGCGTCGAGCGGACTGAGCACTGCCGCGGCCGGGTCGGTCACCGGGTTGCCCTCGGCGGTCACCTGGGGCGCCAGGGTCACGCAGAACTCGTCGACGAGGTCGGCTTCGGACAGTTTGTCGAGCAGGCTCGGCCCGCCTTCGCAGTTGATCCGTCGCAGTCCTCGTGCACGGAGTTCGCCGATCGCGGCGGGCAGGTCGATGCCGTCGTCTCCCACGGCGATGATCTCCGCTCGGTCCCGCACCGCGGAGGTGTCCGCCTGCGCGGAGGTGATGACTATCGGTCGATGCTCCGGCGGTACGTCGAGAGACCGTTCGGGCAGTGCGCAGGACAGCGAGACGATCGCCAGTCGCGGGATGTCCGAGCTTCCCGACCCGCGAGTGCGCGAACGCAATTCGGCCAGCTCGGGGGAGAGGGTCGCGGGACCGTACTTTTCGACGCGCGCGGTCGCCGCACCGACGAGCACGACGTCCGACAGGGCGCGGAGCGCGTGGAAAAGGGCACGGTCAGCCGGTGAGGACAACGGGCCGACCCGACCGCGGAAACTCACCGAGCCGTCGATGCTCATCACCATGTTGGTGCGGAGCCCTTCGGGAAAGTCGGCGTAGAGGCGTTCGGCAAACGCCGGCGCGTCGAAGCCCGGACCGTGCTCCTCGTTGGTCGTGTCGCTCATGCGTCGTGTCCGGGCTCGATGTGGCGGGTGTCGGCGAAGCTGACCCAGGAATCGCGCGAAGGGTCGTCGACCAACACCGCGCCGTCGATCGGCTCGACGATGTGCGCGGTGTGGTCGCCGACGTCGATGCGATCGAGAATCCGTGCGGCGAACCACATCTCCGAGTCTTCGAGGATCGGCAGACCATGCGGGCCCGCCGACCATCGGCATCGCTCGAACTTGTCGACCTCATCGCCCGTCTGTCCTCCGAACAGTTCGGCGAGTTCCTGGTGATCGCTCGGTATCAGGTGAACCGCGAGATACTCGGCGGCCGTTGCGACGCCGTGCGTGTGATTGGCCTGGGAGATCCCGATCAGGAAGCGCCGGGGGTCGATGCTCGTCTGGGTCGCGAACCCCACGAGACACCCTGACCGTCGACCGTCGGCGACGGTCGTGATCACGAACACCGGGTAGTCGATGACTTCGACCATCTTGTCGAATGCGTCCGTGCCGGCCACACTCACCTCTTTCTCTCGCGGTACACAGTGCCTTGGCGTCGTACCCGATCGGTGTGAGTCTCAACCGCGTCGGAGCGTCGGGTTACGCGGCGTCCTTGATCTGCTGACGCTGCGCGGTGAACATCTCGGCGAGGCTGCTGGTCACCTCCGAGCTGACCGACGGCGCGCTGTCGCTGAAGGTGTTGTGGGCCACCGAGAACGACACGCCGCGCTCTTCGCCGACCGCCAGGGTGCCCACCATGTGGACCTCGATGTCGGAGATGGTGAACTCGCCGGTCATCCGGAATGCCTTGTAGTCGCCACTGATCGGCAGGTTCTGCTTCTCGAGCTTGATCGCGACCGGCACGGTCTCGCCGTCCTCCTCCAGATTCAGAGTGAAGGATCGGCAGGCGGAGAGGATCTCGTCGAAGTCCTGGTAGCTTCCGTCGGCGGGCTTGGTCACGTCGACGCTGTACTCGTCGAGACCGAAGAAGACCTCTCCCGAGTCGGCGGTTTCGCTGAGCTGGCGTTCGGCGTACTCGGCGGTGGTGTCGGGGCTCTCCACCAGTCGCGCGCACTTCTCGTTGTCGACGCTCGTGCCGTCGTCCTCGTCGGACTGGTCGGTGTCCAGTGTGAATTCGCCGGTGATGTCGGGGAATTCGGCCTCCGGGAGCAGCATGGCGACGGCCGACGCGGTCGGCACCTTGGGCTCGTCGGAACTGTTGTCGCCGCCCAGTGTGAACGCCAGGACGACCGCCACGACGACGATGAGCACGAGCAGGAGTCCGCCGCCGCCGATGAACCACCATTTCTTGCCGCCGCCGGACGACGGGGGAGGAGGCGGTTGCTGACCGTACGGTTGTTGACCATAGGGCTGCTGCCCGAACGGTGGTTGCTGCCCATAGGGCTGTTGCCCGTACGGCTGTTGGCCATGGGGCTGTTGCCCGTACGGCTGTTGGCCATGGGGTTGCTGCTGCGGGTAGGGCTGCTGGCCATACGGCTGCTGCTGTCCATGGGGTTGCTGACCGTACGGCTGCTGACCGGGCGCGGGTTGTCCACCCTGCGGGCCGAGCCGGGTGGGCTCATTCGGGTCGTAGGGACTGCCCACGATTGGCTCCTTTTCTCAGCGGAACGCGACCCATGACTCTGTGCGGTCGTCGACTCGGGGAGAGTACCGCGCACACTCAAGGCTCACGGTGGTGTCCGAGAAACCCGGATCGCGAGGGATGGCCGATTTGTCTTCGCAGGTCATCGATGGTTTCGAGAGTGGGGGAACGGGCGGGATTCGGACGGCTTCCACGGCGTGACGAACGCCGTATTTCATGCGGTCGAATGAGGATTTCGAGGGGTGCTCATCGGCGGTCGTGACGACGTGGCGATCCACGACGGTTCGATGGCGAACGACCCCGACCGTCCGCTGGTCCCCGGCTCGTCCTCGAACTTAAGGACACGAGGGTCACTTCTAGGCATGGGATCCGTGAACCGCCGGACTTCGCGTGGGTGGCTGCGTTCCACTCGGTATGCGGTGGTGGGTACCCGGCTCGGCGCTGCCGTGCCCGTGATCGACGAGCCGGGCAGAGGAGAACGGTCTCATGGCAAGTACTCCGCGCCGGTTGCTGGCCGAGTTGTTCGGCACCTTCTGGTTGGTCTTCGGCGGTTGTGGCAGCGCGATCTTCGCGGCCAAATACGTCGCGAGCGCCGGCGACGACAGAGACACCCTGATCCAGTTGGGCATCGGGTTGCTCGGCGTCGCGGTGGCGTTCGGTCTGACGGTCGTCACGATGGCCTACGCGGTCGGGCACGTCTCGGGCGCGCACTTCAACCCGGCGATCACGCTCGGTGCGGTCATCGGCGGTCGCCTGCCGGTCAAGGATCTACCGGGCTACTGGATCGTGCAGGTCGTCGGCGGGCTCCTCGCCGGCACCCTGCTCTATGCCATCGCCAACGGCAAGCCGGGGTTCGAGGCGACCGGCAACATGGCGGCCAACGGTTACGGCGACCATTCACCGAACAACTACAGTCTCGTCGCGGTGCTGATCGCCGAGGCGGTCCTCACCGCGTTCTTCCTGCTCGTGGTGCTCGGTGCCACCGACGGCCGGGCGCCCGCTGGATTCGGTCCGCTGGCCATCGGTCTGACGCTGACGGTGATCCACCTGGTCTCGATCCCGATCAGCAACACGTCGGTGAATCCGGCGCGTTCGACGGCGGTCGCGTTCTTCAACGGCAACGGGGCACCCGGTCAGTTGTGGTTGTTCTGGGTCGCGCCGCTGCTGGGCGGCCTCATCGGCGGCATCCTGTATCCGCTGATGTTCGGCAATGGGAAATTCGCTCTGGGCCGGGCGTCCGACGACGGACCGGCCGCCGAGCCGACCCGGAGCTGACCGCCCACGGCCGGGGCCACCGGTGGTGCGACCATTGACCGATGACCGCAACTCTCGTCGCCAAGGACGTCGCGGGCGGATACGCCCACCGCGTCCTGTTCGATCACCTCGACCTCACCGTCGCGCCCGGCGATGTGGTCGGGGTGGTCGGAGCGAACGGAGCAGGCAAGACGACGCTACTGCGCGTCCTCGCCGGTGACCTCGCACCCTTGGCCGGAACGGTGACCCGTGCACCGGCCGACGCGTTCGTCGGCTGGTTGCCACAGGAGCACGAGCGGATCCCCGGGGAGACGGTTCGTGAGTACGTCGGGCGTCGTACCGGATGCACGGCTGCCACGCGGGCGATGGACGCCGCCGCCGCGGCTCTCGCGGACGACTCCGCTCCGGCCGGTGCCGACGATCCCGCCGATGTCTATGCGACGGCCCTCGACCACTGGCTCACCACCGGTGCCGCAGACCTCGACGAACGTCTGCCGGCAGTCCTCGCCGACCTGGGCCTCGCCACCGATGTCATCGACCCGGACACCACCCCGATGACCGCGCTGTCGGGTGGCCAGGCGGCGCGCGTCGGCCTCGCGGCGCTGCTGTGCTCCCGCTTCGACATCGTGCTGCTCGACGAACCGACCAATGACCTCGACCTCGACGGCATCGCCCGCCTGGAGGATGTCGTCGCCGGTCTCCGCGGCGGCGTCGTGCTCGTCAGTCATGACCGAGAGTTTCTGGCGCGCACTGTGACCCGGGTCCTCGAGCTCGACCTCGCCCAGCACACGAACACGGTGTACGGCGGCGGTTACGAGAGTTACCTCGAGGAACGCGAAGTGGCGCGTCGGCACAAACGCGAGGAGTACGAGGAGTTCGCCGCCAAGAAGGCCGACCTGGTGGCGCGGGCGCGCACGCAACGAGAATGGTCGAGCCAAGGTGTGCGCAACGCGATGCGCAAGGCACCTGACAACGACAAGATCCGACGCCGTGCCGCCACCGAGTCCAGCGAGAAACAGGCGCAGAAGGTCCGGCAGATGGAAAGTCGGATCGCACGCCTGGACGAGGTCGCCGAACCGCGCAAGGAATGGGTCCTGGAGTTCACGATCGGCTCGGCACCCCGATCGAGCTCTGTCGTCTCGACCCTCAACAACGCCGTTGTGCGCCAAGGTGATTTCGAGATGGGGCCGGTCTCGATCCAGGTGAACGCGGGTGAGCGCATCGGCATCACCGGGCCCAACGGCGCCGGGAAGTCGACGCTGCTCCGGCTGCTCCTCGGCCACCTCGAACCCGATTCGGGTTCCGCGCAGCTCGGCGCCAATGTAGCGATCGGTGAGATCGACCAGGCGCGAGGGCAATTCACCGGTACGACACCGCTCGCCGACCGCTTCGCCGAACTCGTGCCCGACCTCACCATGGCCGACGTCCGGACACTGCTCGCCAAGTTCGGCTTGCGCGCCGACCACGTCGACCGGGCGGTCGGCGAACTGTCACCGGGCGAGCGCACCCGCGCTGGGCTGGCGCTGCTGCAGGCCCGTGGTGTCAACGTCCTGGTGCTCGACGAGCCGACCAACCATCTCGACCTCCCGGCGATCGAACAACTCGAATCGGCCCTCGACTCCTATGACGGCGCACTGCTTCTGGTCACGCACGACCGGCGCATGCTCGCGAATGTGCGCGTCGACCGGCACTGGCACGTCGAGGATGGTCAGGTCACCGAGCTCTGACCGGTCGACGTCAGTCCGACTGCCAGATTCCAGTCGACGTCTGGCGGTCGAAGTGAGGTCTGCCGGTCGCGGGTGCCGGCGTGCTGTCGGGAGCGACTTCCGGAGTAGGGGTTGACATACAACCAATCGGTTGTACTTTGTAGGTGTGGCCGGAACCACTGGCACATCGCCAGACGACGAGGACAGGGCCGACGCCCTGTTCCACGCGCTGTCCGATCGCACCCGCCGCGACATCATGCGACGTGTGCTCGCCGGTGAACACTCGGTCTCGGTACTCGCCGCGAAATACGACATGAGCTTCGCGGCGGTACAGAAGCACGTCGCCGTGCTGGAAAAGGCGGGCCTGCTGACCAAACGACGTCAGGGGCGCGAACAACTGGCCAGTGGCGATGTCGCCGCGGTGCGTTCGGTGGCGTCGATGCTCACCGAACTCGAACAGGTGTGGCGTGGCCGTATCGCGCGCATCGACGATCTGCTCACGCTCGAAACACCACCAGCTACAACACCATCGGAGGAATGACCAATGCCCGTCATCGATGTGACCCCGGACCTCGACGCCCGCACGATCACCATCAACGCCGAATTCGCCGCCCCCATCGAACGCGTCTGGCAGATCTATGCCGATCCGCGTCAGCTGGAGAAGATCTGGGGTCCGCCCACCTACCCCGCGACCGTCGTCGACCACGAACTCAAGCCGGGCGGGAAGGTCACCTACTACATGACCAGTCCCGATGGCGAGAAGTTCGGCGGCTATTGGAAAGTCGAGACGGTCGACGAGCCGCGCGGATTCACCTTCCTCGACGGATTCGCCGACGCGGACCTCAACCCGCTCACCGATATGCCCGAGTCCCGCAATGCATACACGTTCGCCGAGAAGGATGACAAGACACTCGCCACATACATCAGCACCTACGACTCCGCCGAAGCACTTCAGAAGGTGCTCGACATGGGCGTCGTCGAAGGTGCCTCCAGCGCGATCAATCAGATCGACGACTTCCTGAAGGTCTGACCTCGATACGGCCTCGGCTTGCGCCTCGGCCTACTCGGCCGGCGGTGGGACGCCTCGGCTTGCGCCTCGGCCTACTCGGCCGGCGGTGGGACGCCTCGGCTTGCGCCTCGGCCTACTCGGCCGGCGGTGGGACGCGTCGGCTTGCGCCTCGGCCTACTCGGCCGGCGGGGTAACGGGTCAGATGTTGGAGTTCAGCGCTGGGAACCCTTCGGGCAGTTCGGCGGCCGGCGCGTCGCTGAACTGTCCGGCGTCCAGGTCCAGGCCGTGTGTGTAAGCAGCCATCGAGATCGATCCGGCCGCATGTCCGTCGACCAGCAGATCCAGTGGCGACTCCTGCGCCAGTCCCGCGACGTAGAGCAGCGGCAGGTAGTGATCGGGTGTCGGCACGGAATTCTCGAAGTCGGGATGGCCGTCGAGGCTCAGGACGTGAGAGGGGTTGTCCTGCAGCACTTCGCGCGCGGCGTCGTCGAACCGGTGGGCCCAGTCGTATCCGCTGTCGGCCTTGCTGAAATCGACGGCCCGCAGGTTGTGGACGATGTTGCCGCTGCCGATGATGAGCACGCCCTGCTCGCGTAACGGCGCCAGCTTACGGCCGAGTTCGTAGTGGTGCTCGAAGTCCTTGAAGGCGTTGAGGGACAACTGCAGAACCGGGATCGACGCGTCCGGGAACGTGTGCACCAGGACCGACCAGGTGCCGTGGTCGATGCCCCAGCTGTCCAGGTCGAGGCCGCACCACGTGGGTTTGACCACGTCGGAGACCATCTCGGCGACGTCCGGGGCGCCGGGTGCGGGGTACTCCACGTCGAACAGGTCCTGCGGGAATCCGTAGAAGTCGTGGATGGTGCGCGGACGCGGCATGGCCGTCACTGCTGTCGCGTTGGTGTACCAATGCGCGGAGATCACCAGGATCGCCCGCGGCTTCGGAACCGCCTGCCCCAACGCCCGCCACGCCTCGGTGTACCGGTTGCGTTCGAGTGCGTTCATCGGGTTGCCGTGTCCGATGAACGCTGTGGGCATCGTCGGTTGGGCAGTGGTCATGATGGCCGCCTCGGGTCGCGCGGGTCGGGTCACCGACGACGGTACGCCGCCGGCCGCCGGACAGCTTCGCAACACGAAGTACCGCCATTTGTGTGCCGAAACCGCCGAGTTCGGACTCGCGACGACGGCCGATGCCAGAAGCTGACTGTATGGCAAAGCGCTGGTCGGTGGTCGTGGCACTACTATTGGTCGTCGTGCTCGCGGCGTGCGGGTCGTCCGGTTCGTCCTCGGAGTCGCCCACCTCGGCAACCTCCGCAGACCCGGGGAAAGCCGCGGCGATCGAGCGGATCGTCGAAGACCTGATGGCGTCGAAGCACCTCAAGGCAGTGATCGTCCGCGTGACACAGGACGGCGACGAGGTGATCACCAAGGCGTTCGGCGAATCCCAGACCGGTATCCCGGCCACCCCCGACATGAACTTCCGCAACGGTGCCGTCGCGATCGCCTACGTCGCCGCGGTCCTCCTGCAGCTCGTCGACGAGGGCAAGGTGTCCCTCGACGACACCATCGGCAGGTGGGTTCCGGAGATCCCACACGCCGACGAGGTGACCCTCGGTCAGTTGGCGACCATGACCTCCGGATACCAGGATTACGTTCTCGGCAACGAAGCCTTCGAGAGGACTGAACTCAACAATCCCTTCAAGGCGTGGACGATCGACGAGATGCTGTCCTACGCAATCGACAAGCCGTTGCTGTACAAGCCCGGCACCAACTGGAACTATGCCCACACCAACTACGTGATCCTCGGTCTGGCGCTGCAGAAGATCACCGGCAAGCCCGTCGAAGATCTGCTCCGCGAGAGGATCTCGGAGCCGCTGGGTCTGACGAACACCGTGTCGAACCTGACCGCGACGATTCCCGAGCCGGCCCTGCACGCGTACTCCTCCGAACGGCGCGGAATCCTGAATCTTTCGCCGGATACGCCCTTCTACGAGGAGACCACCGGCTGGAACCCGTCGTGGAGCATCACCCACGGTGCCATCCAGACGTCGAACATCTACGACGTCGAGGCCACCGGGCGCAAGCTCTTCGCCGGCGAGACGCTCTCGAAGGAGGGCTACGAGACGATGACCTCGACCCGCCTCCGCGGGATCGCCCGGCCGTTGTCCGGATGCGCGACGTGCCGGGAGATGAACGAGCGCTACACCTATGGGATGGGGGTGGTCCTCGCCGGGGAATGGATCGTCCAGAATCCGCTGTTCAACGGCTACGCCGCCGTGGTCGGATACCTGCCGGAGGAGAAGATCTCCATCGCCGTCGCGGTGACCTACGAATCGGAGGCGTTCGGCCCCGACGGTTCCTACGACAACGGTGGCAACCCGATCTTCTCGCAGATCGGGGCGCTGATGGCGCCCGATCACGCACCGCCGATCCCGCGGGACTGACTACCTCGCGTGACGGACGTGGCGGCATGCCACGATGTTTCGCATGATTCTCGCCGAGTCCGCGTCCACGGACACCTCAGTGATCGTGTCGCTGTTCTGGATCGTGCTCATCGCCGCGGTGTCGCCGCTGTTGTCGAGGCTGTCCCGCGGCTACGTTCCCGACGCCGTGCTGCTGCTGGTGTTCGGGATCGTGATCGGCCCGCACGCGCTGGACTGGGCCGACCGCACGGGCATCGACATGCTCAGCCAGCTCGGCCTGGGCATGCTGTTCCTCCTGGCCGGTTACGAACTCGACCCGAAGCTGTTGGGCGGCAGGCCTGGTCGAGTCGCGCAGCTGTCCTGGTTGGTGAGTCTCCTCATCGCCTGGGGTTCGGTGGCCCTGGTCGCCACGGTTCTCGCGCTGGGTCTGAGTGAGGCCGGCTTCACCGCCCACATCGCGATCGCGATCACCCTCACCTCGACCGCGCTCGGCACCCTGCTGCCCATCCTCAAACAAGCCGGCCTCGACGGCACCCGCCTGGGGCGTGCGGTCATGGCGCACGGGGCGGTCGGCGAGCTCGGCCCGGTGCTCGCGATGTCGCTGCTGCTCACCAGCCGGAGTTTCGGCGGTGCGGTGATCGTACTGGTGCTCTTCGTGCTGGCTGCTCTGCTGATCGCGGCTGCCCCGCAGCACATCCTCGCGCGCATCCCCGGCATCGGGACGGCGATCGGTGAGATGGCCGGCGGAACGGTGCAGTTGCCGGTGCGCGTGGTGGTGCTGCTGCTCGTGTCACTCATGACGGTGGCCGCGGTGTTCGACCTCGACGTCGTGCTGGGCGCCTTCGCGGCCGGATTGATCCTGCGCCGGCTCATCGGACCCGAACACCCGCATGTCGGTAGGTCGTTGGAGGTCATCGGGTTCGGAGTCCTGATCCCGATCTTCTTCGTCACCTCGGGTATGAACATCGACGTGTCCGCGGTCGCGTCCAAGCCCGGGACGTGGGTCGTGCTGGTGCTGGCCATCGCGATCGCCCGCGGCGGTCCCGTCTGGTTCAGCGCCCGTTTCCTCGACGACGGGCACTTCCTGAGACACCCGCGCGAGCGTGGTCAGCTGGCGCTGTTCGCCGTGACCGGATTGCCGATCATCGTGGCCGTCACCGAGGTCGCGGTGTCCTCGGAACTGATCTCCGCCGCGCTCGCCTCCACACTGGTGGCCGCCGGCGCGACGACGGTCCTGCTGTTCCCGCTGGCCGCCAGGCTCATCGGGAGATCCACTCCAGCAACCGATCCGACGACCACGTCGTGACGATCCGGTCCGGGTCGATGTCGTGCTCCACGGCACGACGCGCACCCAGGACCTTGAACTCGAGCTGGCCGGGCGCGTGCGCGTCGGAATCGATCGCGAACAGACAGCCGGCTTCGAGGGCGATCTCGATCAGCTCGTCGGGCGGATCCACGCGTTCGGGTCGTGAGTTGATCTCCACGATCGTGTCGTTCGCGGCGCACGCCTCGAAGACCGCGCGAGCGTCGAAGGTCGACGGCGGTCGGTGGCCGCGTCCGCTGAGCACCCGGCGGCCGGTGCAGTGCCCCAGGACATGGACGCGAGGGTCGGACACGGCGTTGACGAGCCGGGTCGTCATCGCGTCGTGGTCCATCCGCAGGTGTGAGTGGACGGAGGCGGTCACGGTGTCGAGGCGTTCGATCATCTCGTCCGACTGATCGAGCGCGCCGTCGTCGAGGATGTCGATCTCGATTCCCCGGAGAAGTCGAAAACCATTGCCGTGCAAGCTGTTCCACTCGTCGATGGCTTCGATCTGGGAGGCCAGTCGTTCGGCACTCAACCCGTTGGCGACCGTCAGGCGCGGCGAGTGGTCGGTGATCGCCAGCCAATCGTGGCCCAGGGCCCGTGCTGCAGAGGCCATCTCGGTGATGGGGGCGCCGCCGTCGCTCCACTCGGTGTGTGCGTGGAGGTCCCCGACGACGGCGGTGACCAGATCGTCGGCGCCCTCCGGCGGGAACGGCGGATCCTCGTCCTGAAGCCGGGCGAGATAGTCGGGGACCCGGCCGTCGACGGCCTGTCCGATGACTGGTCTTCCCGATGCCCTTCACCGTGGTGAGGGATCGGCCCGATGCCCGGTCGCGCAGGTCGTCGGCGGAGAGTCGTGCCGCGGCCTGGGCGGCTCGTCGGAACGCCTCCACCCGGTACGTGCTCTCTCGTCGCTGTTCGAGAAGCCAGGAGATGCGGGTCAGCGCCTCTACCGGGTCGACCGGAGGGGTCAGCGGTTCGAGCGGCTTCACACGTGCACCGGGTCGGAGACGAGTACCGCCCGGCGCAGAAGATGCAGCCGGGCGGCCGATCGGGTCGCCGAGGAATTCCTCACGCGTGACCGGTCAGTGTGCGGCCTCGAAGGCCTCGATGATGCTCTGCGGGATGCGGCCGCGGTCGCTGAGTTCGTAGCCCTCGCGGATGGCCCACTCGCGGATCGCCTTGGTGGTCTCCTTGTTGCGTCCGCCGCCGGCAGCGGCGGTGGAGGCCGTCGCGCGCTTGGTGACCCGGCCGGTCTGACGCGAAATGTCGAGGTATTTCGCGAGCGAATCACGGAATTGCTGAGCGTGCTTCGATGAAGTGTCGAACTCGTAATTCTTACCGTCGAGTGACCACCGAACAGTTTCGTACTGATCCAAAACCTTGCCGTCGAGATCGTCGATGACCTGAACGATTTCCTTCTTCGCCATGAAACGCTTTCCCCTCGATTTGTGTCATGCGACCAAGACGGTCGTGGGAGGTCTATTAAACCTTATCCACCCGGTTTGATCTTTTCATCGGTACACAGCTTAGACCCAAACTATGAGTAGCCGCTGAGAACCCCCCCGCTTAGACCATAAAGTATCGAAAGGCCTCAGGGAAGCCGGGACGCCAGATTATTAGGGATTAGGCGCAATACTGCTGTTCGATGATCGCGTTCGGTGTGTCTCGGTCCGAGTTGTCGTCCGTGATGTCCGAGTTGTGGGCGTGATGGTCGTCGCACTCCGAGCGGATTCGCCCGTTTCTTCAGGGGAGAGTGCCACCAGATCTTCGGGTGCGCGATCGGCTGCGTAGATGGTTCGGTAACCACCGTCGGTCACCGAGAATCCGGATTTCGAACGCGATTCGAGACAGAACATGCCAATCGTCTCGATGAGGCAAGAGAATCGCGAAATGGAAATTGTGTGCCCGAAGTCGACTATTGAAGAGCGATAGAGAACCGGATAGCGATTGGCGCACGCACCATGTTGCGGACCGTCCGAACTGAGGATTGCGTAATCGGGCGCCCAGTCGCAGGATGCCGACGCCGTGGACGGAGCCTCGCGCCGCCTCGAAGGTCCGGAGTCGGCCCCGTCGTTGATACGGCAGACCAGCGACGACCGTCCGTTGGTGCCGGTCGAGCAATTGACTGATCGATCGGGTGTGGAGAAATGGAAGCCGGACGAGTCCTGTAACGGTGAATCCGCGGTCACCGAACCCTGATGAAAGCGCGAATTGTCGACTCGTGGGGCCAATGCGACCACTCGGCCGATTGTCCAATCGGGAAGATTCTGTGCCGTGTCCTCACCGGTGGTGGACGTCGTCGACGACGACTCGACCTCGGTGAGGGTGGACAGTTCGTCGGTCGGTGGAATGACGATTCGTGACGGCGTGGTGTCGGTGGGCAACGAGCAACCCGTGATCGTCACGATTGCCGCGACCGTCACGGTTGCGAATGACGCGCAGATCACACGGCCGAAGTGAGTCGGCCGCGGACGTGGGACGGGTACGGGCCGCCGTGGTCGATTTCCGTACCCTTGCATTGTGTCGACCCCCAAGATCGTTCTGTTCTACGTCTTCGTCCCGCTGCCCGATCCGGAAGCCATTCGGCTGTGGCAGCTGTCGGTGTGCGAGTCGCTCGGGCTGCGGGGCAGGATCATCGTGTCACGACACGGAATCAACAGCACCGTCGGTGGCGACATCGCCGCGGTCAAACGCTACGTCAGGACCACCCGTTCCTACCCCGGGTTCGCCGATGCCGACATCAAATGGTCGGACGGCGCCGGCGACGATTTCCCCCGCCTGAGTGTGAAGGTGCGCCCGGAGATCGTGACCTTCGGGGTTCCCGACGAGATCGTCGTCGACGAGAACGGGGTGGTCGGAGGCGGTGTCCGGCTGACGCCCGAAGAGGTCCACCGACTCGTCGACGAACGCGGTGACGAGGTCGTCTTCTTCGACGGCCGCAACGAGATCGAGGCGCAGGTCGGGCGGTTCGACGGGGCGGTGGTCACCAAGGCGCAGACCACGCGCGACTTCATCCCACTGATCGAGAGCGGTGCCTACGACCACCTCAAAGACCGTCCGGTGGTCACCTACTGCACCGGGGGCGTCCGGTGTGAGGTCCTCAGCACGGTCATGCGCAGCCGTGGATTCAACGAGGTCTATCAGCTCGACGGCGGCATCGTGCGATACGGCGAGCGGTACCGCGACGGAGGGCTCTGGAAAGGATCTCTCTACGTCTTCGACAACCGCATGAGCACGGAGTTCTCCGATCGCGCCGAGGTGCTCGGACAATGCGTCGAATGCGGGGGTTCGACGAACAACGTCGCGAATCATCCCGACCGCGAGGGTCGGGACCTCGCCGTGATCTGCCCGGCATGTCTGGCCTGAGCACGTCCCGGACGGCCCGGCCGCCGGTGCCGGTGATCGTGGTCGCCGGTTTCCTCGGGTCCGGCAAGACGACCCTGCTCAACCATCTGCTGCGCACCGCGGGAGCCACCGGTACGAGACTGGGCGTCCTGGTCAACGACTTCGGATCGGTCAACATCGATGCACTGCTGGTGTCCGCCCAGGCCGACGGTGCGGTGAGCCTGAGCAACGGATGTATGTGCTGCACGGTCGACGCTGACGGTCTCGCCGACGCGCTGACCTCCCTGGTCCGCCCGAGCGCGAAGATCGACGCGATCGTGATCGAGGCCAGCGGGATAGCCGAACCGAGATCACTCATCCGGATGGTCACCGCGGTGACGGATCCGCGGCTTCGTTATGGCGGTCTGGTCTACGTGGTCGACGCCGCGCACATCCACGCGCTGCGCGAGGAACACCCAGAGGTCGACGCGCACATGGCGATAGCCGATCTCATTCTGGTCAACAAGTCCGACCTGATCACCGGCGCGGACCTGCGAACCGTCGAAGAGATTGTCGCGCAGCTGAACCCGACCGTAGCGGCGATGGTGACCCAGGAGGCCCGGATCGACCCGGCGCTGTTGTTCGACATCGACGAGTCGGCCGGGACCGACGAACCGCGAAGCGGACAGCTCACCCTCGACGAGCTGTTGCTCGAGGAACACGACCATTCCGGTCACGACCACCTGCACGCCGGGTACGAGGCGATCACCTTTCGGAGCGATGAACCGCTCGACCCGCGTCGGCTCGCGCGGTTCCTGGAGCGACCGCCGAGCGGATGCTTCCGGATCAAGGGCATCGTGCACTTCGACCGGCCGCGGTATCGGCAGAAGTTCGTCGTACACGCTGTGGGCGGGTTCGTCCGGGTGAGCCGTGAGTCGTGGGCGCCGCGGACGCCGTCGACCGAACTGGTCGCGATCGGTCGCGGTCTCGACGCCGAGGCCGTCAACGCCGAGTTGCAGGCCGCGATCGCGCGTCCGGAGGATGCGGAGGACGAGCACGGCATTCTCGGTGTCCTGCGCCACGTGCCCGACTGAGCGCGATACCCGCGACACGTGTGGCGCGGATCATGCGACACGCCGGTCCGGATGTCACATTCGGCTAACGAAATCCGGAACGCCCAGGTAGCGCATTTCGCAAACTCCGCTCGCCCTGTTTCACTGTTAAGTCTGTGACCAGTGTGACCAATGGTGCCTAACGGGAGGAGTGAGGCGAATGACCGGAGCTGAGACGCGCGGTCGCCGCCTCGAAACGCCGATGTTCCAGAAGATGATGAAGAAGCGCATGTTGACGACCGCCTTCGCCGTGACGGCAATGGCGTCGACCGTGATGGCGTCGAACCTGGTGGTGGCGCCTGCACAGGCCGTGCCGGCCCGTGGGACCGCGCTCGCGGGGAAGACGATCTTCCTGGACCCGGGGCACCAGGCGAGTGCTGCCGGTCGGAGCCTCAGCGCGCAGGTGTCCGACGGGCGCGGCGGCAAGAAGGACTGCCAGACCACCGGGGCCACGGGGGTGAACGGGGCCGAGGAGCACACCGTCAACTGGCAGATCACCCAGCTGGTCAAGGCCGGCCTGGAAAGCCAGGGCGCCCGGGTGGTGCTGAGCCGGCCCGACGACCTCGGGTGGGGTGGCTGCGTCGACGAGCGTGCCGCCGCGGCGAGCCGGTCCGGCGCAGCGGTCGCGGTCAGCCTGCACGCCGATTCGACGAGCCGGGGAGCGGACGGCGCCAAGAAGGGCTTCCACATGATCGTGCCGTCGCTGCCGATCCCGGACGCCACCGTGAACCGCGTGCAGTCGGGTGAGGGGCGCAAGGCGTCGACCGTCATGCGCGATTCCTTCATCGCTGCCGGCTTCCCGTCGGCCAACTACGCGGGGGTGAACAACGGCATCCAGACGCGTCCGGACATCGCCGCGGTCAACCTGACCAAGGTCCCGGCCGTCTTCATCGAGATGGGCAACCTGTCCAACCCGGCCGAGGCGGCCGCCCTGGCCGGACGCGATGGCCAGCTGAAGTACGCGACGGCCATCACCGACGGCATCCTGAAATACGTCAACGGCAATGCGGCCACCGGCGCCGGACCCGCACCCTCGGTGCCGCCGGCCGACGACGCCAGCGGGCTGTCCGCGGTGATCCCGTTCGTGCAGCAGCTGCTCGCCACCGAGGAGCCCGAGGCCGTCGTCCAGTTGCTGGCCACACAGGGACAGGATGTGTCGGCGCAGGTCCTCAAGGCGATGCTCACGATTCTGTACGGCCTGTTCGACGGGAAGCTGCCGATCGGCTGAGCCCGTCCGCCTCAGGCGGCTAACCTCGGCCCCATGGGCATTCGAGATCTCCTGGTGATGGACACTCCGGTGCCGTCGTTGCGCGGACGCAAGGTACTGATCACCGGGGCGGCGAGCGGGATCGGACGCGCGACCGCCGAGGCAGCCGCCGCACGGGGTGCCGAACTGGTGCTGACCGACCTACACGCCGATCAGCTCGACGAGGTCGTCGCCGGAATCCTCCGCGCCGACGGAACCGTGCTCTACCACCTCGCCGGAGACGTCTCCGACTACGACTGGGTGGCCAACTTCGCGCGGCAGGTCGACGCCGAGGTCGGCGTGATGGACGTCGTGATGAACATCGCCGGGATCTCGGCATGGGGCACGGTGGAGAATCTCGAGCACCGCCATTGGCGATCGCTCGTCGACGTCAATCTCATGGGCCCGATCCACATCATCGAATGCTTTGTGCCGCAGATGGTCCGGCGGGGGAGTGGCGGACACATCGTCAACGTGTCGTCGGCCGCGGGGCTGCTCGCCCTGCCGTGGCACGCCGCCTACAGCGCGAGCAAGTTCGGGATCCGCGGTGTCTCCGAGGTGTTGCGGTTCGATCTGCGGCGTCACGGTATCGGGGTGTCGCTGGTGTGTCCGGGCGGTGTGGACACCCCGCTGGTCGACACCGTCGAGATCGTCGGCGTCGACCGTGCCGACCCGCGAGTCAAGGCCGCCATCAACAACTTCCACAAGGTCGCGGTGTCACCCGAGACCGCGGCCGCGGCGATCCTCAAGGGGATCCGCAAGAATCGGTTCATGGTCTACACGTCGTTCGACATACGGTTCGGATACTGGTGGGCGCGGAAGTTCGCCCTGCCCTACGAGATCGCGATGCGGGTGGCCAACGATCGTTTCGACAAGCTCGCGCGGGTTAGCGGCACGACGCTCGAGGCGCGGGCACGCGACCACCATTCGGCGCAGTGAGCCGCGTCTTCCGTAAGACGCTGCGGGGCAGCGGCCCGCCGGGCGGTCACCGGGACTTCTTCGCGGCCGAGGTCGCCGGGTTGCGCTGGCTCGCCGACTCCGGCGCACCGGTGGCGAAGGTGCTCGCGGTGAGCGAGGACGCCATCGAACTCGAGTACCTCGACACGACGCGTCCGGATCGCGAGGCCGCCCGGGCCTTCGGAGCTGCGCTGGCGGGCATGCACGACGCCGGTGCCCCGCGGTTCGGTTCGCCGCCCGCGGGTTTCGACGGCCGGCTGTTCATCGGCCGGCGCCCGCTCAGTTCGATCGAATACGACTCGTGGGGCGAGTTCTACGCGCGGGAACGCGTCGAGCCGTATCTGCGTCCGGCGCGGGAGGCCGGCAATCTGACCGCTGAGGACGAGGATGCCGTTCGCGCCGCCTGCGAGCTGGTCGCGAGCGGAGCGTTCGACGACGACGAACCCGCGGCCCGCATCCACGGCGATCTGTGGAACGGCAACGTGCTCTGGACCTCCCAGGGCGTCGTGATGATAGACCCCGCCGCACACGGGGGTCACCGGGAGACCGACCTCGCGATGCTCGCGCTCTTCGGCTGCCCGCTGCTCGACGAGATCATCGACGGCTATCAGGAGACGCACCCCTTGGTGCCCGGTTGGCAGGACAGGGTCGAGGTCCACCAACTGCACCCGCTCGCGGTGCACGCCGCCGGGCACGGACCCGGCTACGGCACCGCTCTGGGCCGGGCCGCTCGGGCGTCCGCGGCGCTCGCGCGCAGATGACGCACGCGATAATCACCCGGTGTCTGATGACGATGTGCGGAGTGGTGTGTCCGGAAGTGTTCTGATCGTGTCGGCGACCCGCGCCGAGGCGCGGCATCTGCCGGCGGGTTCACGGTTGCTCATCACCGGGATCGGCAAGGTCCGGGCGACGATGGCGTTGAGTCGCGAGCTCGCCGCCGGTGCACCGGTCCGGCAGGTGATCAACATCGGCACCGCGGGGGTGCTGCGGGACGAAGTCGTCGGTCCCGGACGCGATCTGTTCATCCCGTCATCGGTGCTCGAACACGACATCAGCAGCGCCGAACTACGCGCCATGGGCTATGAGATGACCGACCGCTGGGAACTCCCGGACGGTGACGGAACGGTGCTGGCCTCGGGGGACACCTTCGTCGCCGACCCGGTGCGGCGGGCCCAACTGGCACGCCACGCCGATCTCGTCGACATGGAGGGATGCGCGGTCGCCCATGTGAGCGCGCAGTTCGGGATCCCGTGCCGGCTCGTCAAGGCCGTCACCGACAACGCCGACGAGGGTGCGATGGAGTGGCCCGAACTGGTCGACGCCGCGGCCCGAAAGCTGGGGCACTGGATCGAACTCAACGCCGGCGGCTGACGCTCGTCGGAGACCCCGCTGGTCACGACCGGTTGAAACCGCCTGGCGCGCGCGACCGGAGGTGGCGATTCGGCGCGCGTCAGGAGCGGGTGTCGGCGACGCCTGCCGGACCGCCGTCGGTGGCCGACTCGTACGTCTGGAAACCGGACGGGGCGGGGTCGGTACGAGGCGTGTCGGCCTGACCCGAGAGCGGTGCGTCCGACGGGGTGAGGTCGGGTGCGGCGAGATCCGCCACCGTCGGGCGCGCGGTTGCCGGGGTCCGCTGGGTCCGTTCGACGGTCGCCGTACGCGTCGACGAGGCCGGGCGTTCGGAGGCGGAGCCGGGACGGGAGCGCTGGGGGCGCGACTTGCTCGACGGCGCCTTGGCGGTCTGGCCGGGGCCGGCCTGCTGGGCCGTGCTGCTCTTGGCCCGACGATGCGTCGTCGCGCGCTCGGTCGACTCGCCGGTCTTGGCGCGGTCGTTCTTGTCTCGACTCGCGCGAGTCGACGCACCGCGGGACCCCGTCGGCTTCTCGCGACCACCGGAGTTCTTGTCGTCGTCGCCGCGGGTCAGGAACCATCGGACGAGCACCATGGCCAAGGTGACGAGGAAGACCGTCAGCATCCAGGGGAAATCCGCGGCGATCGGCAACAGCACCTTGAAGATCAGGCTCTTCAGACCGGACGACGCCTGCTCGGAATTGAGGCCGTACAGCGTGACGATGCTGACGAAGAACGCGATCAGCGGCGGCTGGGCGGCAGCGGTGAACAGTGCGCGGCGACGCACGGCCAGAGCAGCGAGGACGCAGCCGACGAGATAACAGAACTTGTAGATCCCGCCGAGCGAATCGTTGCTGCCGGCGTCGATCGCCGCACCGAGGGCCGTGATCCCGGTTGCCAGGAGAACGGCACCCCACCACGGCAGACCGCGGACCGCGGGCAGCACGGACTGCTGGTCCAGGGGTACCGCCGTCTGTAGGCGTTGCGGGGAAGGCACATGGTCACGGTACCGGTTCATCGGCGGAAAACGCTCCACCCCCGGACCGTGGCGTGGACGCGGCCGCCGATGTCGTCGCAGGTGTCGCGACGGATTCGGCGGACCTGCAGGTGTCGTGGATCACGCGGGGCCGCGGCGGTTCGGCGACCTCGCCCAGGGCGTCGAGTTCGGCCAGTCGTCGTGCGGTGACGCCCAGCCGGCTCTCGACCGACCCGATCGTCGAGTTGTAGGCGTCGACGGTGCGCTGCAGCGATGTGCCGAGCGAGCCCAGATGACCGAGTACACCGGCGAGCCGTTGGTGGAGTTCCATGCCGAGGGCATGGATGACCGCGGCGTCGCGGGCCATCGCGTCGTGGCGCCAGCCGAGGGCGACGGTCCGGAGCAACGCGATGAGGGTCGTCGGAGTGGCGATCACCACATTGCGTGCGAAGCCGTACTCGAGGACCTCGGAATCGGTGCGGACGGCGGCTTCGAGGACTGCGTCGGCGGGGAGGAACAGCACCACCATCTCCGGCGTGTTCTCGAAGGCCGTCCAGTAGGACTTCGCGGACAACCGGGCGATGTGTGCGCGCAGCGCCCGGGCATGCTCGCCGATCAGACGATCCCGGGCGGCGGCCTCGGTGGACTCGGCGGCACGCAGATACGCCTCGAGGGGCACCTTGGCGTCGACGACGATGTCGCGTCCGCCCGCGAGGTGGACGACGAGGTCGGGCCGGACCGTCGCGCCGGCCTTGGTCTTGTCCGGCAGCGACACCTGGGTGCTGAAGTCACAGTGTTTGGTCATCCCGGCGAGTTCGACGACCCGTTCGAGCTGCACCTCGCCCCAGCGGCCGCGCGAGTGGGAGCTGTGCAGTGCGTTGGCGAGCTGCCGGGTCTGGTCGTTGAGCGCGACGGATGCCGCGTGGATGCCGCGAACCTGCTCGGTGAGCCCGGCGTACGCGCCGATCCGATTGGACTCGACCCGACGCAGTTCGTCGGAGAGCTGGGCGAGGGTCGCGCGTAGCGGTTCCACGATGTGCTGCACCTGGCTGCCGATCGCCGTGGACTGCCGCCGTGCCGCATCCTCGGTGGCCCACGACAACGACGACGCCACCTCGCTGCGTCCCTCGCGCAGCATCTCCACCTCGGAGCGGGCGGCCGCCACCACCCCGGCGCTGCGCGCGGCATGCGCCCACCACCCGAGCGCGATGCCGAGCAGGACGCCGAACACGAGTGACAGGGCTGCAGCGATCATGCCCCGATGGTGGCGGATGCCTCCGACAAAACGCCGTCGCCGCAGCTCCGGCTCAGTCCTCCGCTGGTGCCTCGAAGTCGAGCAGCCACCTCTTGATGTCCAGTCCGTAGCGGAAGCCACCGAGCGTTCCGTCGCTGCGCTTGACCCGGTGGCACGGCACGAAGAGTGCGGCGGCATTGCGCGCACACGCGGTCGCCGCGGCGCGGATGGCGGCCGGTTCGCCCGCGCGCTCGGCGAACTCGGTGTAGGTGACCGGCCGCCCGGGTTCGACGAGACGCAGCGCGTCCCACGCCTTGTTCAGGAAGGTGCCGCCGGAGAGCTGGACCACCTCGACCCGGGACGGCGCATCGACCTCGCCCGCGTAGTACGCCGACACCGCGTCGGTGAGTCTCCCGAGCGTCACGGAACGCTGCAGTGACTCCGGACGCAACGATCGGTGGATGAGTGCGGAGAGATAGGCGGGATCGTCGGTCCACCCGGATGCGAGGACGCGCTCCGAGTCGTCGGCGATCACGGTGAACGGACCGTTCGGGGTGTCGAGGGTGGCGTAACCGGCGGCGGTGGCAGTGCCGGGGGTGACGGGGTCGTCGGCGGCCGTGGTGTGGGCGGTCGGTCCGTCGGTGACGGTGGGGGACGGTGCAGGCATGGCGTTCCTGTCGGGTCGGGGTTCGAGTCGAATCGGTGTCGGATGGGGCGTCATCGGATCAGGCGTCATCTGGGGTCCGCTCGTCATACGTCCTCGCCGGCGCCGGCGAGGCGGTGTCGCCACAGGTGCATCGTCGCGTACGACCGCCACGGTGCCCAGTGATGTGTGTCGCGCAGATCGAGTCCCAGGTCGGCCGCGGCCCGGGCGACGACCAGGTCGTTCGCGAGCAGGACGTCGGGATCGCCCGTCACCCGCATGGTGACGATGTCGGCGGTCCAGGGGCCGATTCCGGGCAGCTCGATCAGTTGCGCACGTAGGTCAGACGCATCGACCCCGGCATGCGGTTCCACCCGACCTTCGGCGAGCGCCTCGGCGACCCCGATTACGGCGTCGATCCGGCGGCGCGGTCCGCGCAACACTTCGCGTCCGTGGGCCGCGATGGCGGCCGAGGTGGGAAAAGCCTTCGGTACCCGATCGGCGCCCGAGGTGGCACCGTCGGGCAACGCTTCGCCGAGCGCGTCGACGAGCCGGTCGATCTGATGTCGTGCGGCCGCGAGACTGACCTGCTGTCCCAGCATGGTGCGGATGATCGTCTCCGCGGGGTCGAGACTGCCCGGCACGCGGAGTCCGGGCGCGGTCTCGACGACAGGGCGGAGAGTCGGGTCGTCGGCGAGGGTCTCCGCGGCGGCGGTGATGTCGGCATCGAGGTCGAGTAGCCGACGCAGACGGTTCACCGCAGCACCGAGGTCGCGCATGTCGAGTCGGGAGAGAACGACACCGACGTGGTCGTCATGGGGTTCGATCTCGGCGATCGCCGAGCCGTGCGGGAGGTTGATGACACGCCGGAACCGCCAACCGAGGGGTGCGTCGGCGTCGTCGATGACGGTCTCGACCCCCGCTGCCGCGTGTGCGGACAGAAACCAGCGCATCCACGTCCAGCGGTAGGGCGCGCGAAACGGCAGGCGCAGGCTGACACTGCCCGGAGCCGACGGTGCTTCGGCGTGTGGTCGGTCGCGACCGTTGCGGAGTCGCCGGAGTTCGGTCGGGGTGAGTCCGAAGACGGCGCGGATCGTGTCATTGAACTGCCGGATGCTGGCGAAGCCGGCGGCGAAGGCGACGTCGGACATCGGTAGCGTCGTGCACTGGATGAGCACCCGGGCGTTGGTGGCCCGGTGCGCGCGGGCGAGCGCGAGCGGACCGGCACCCAGGTGGTCGGTGAGGACACGGTTGAGATGGCGGGGTGAGTACTTCAGCCGTGCCGCGAGACCGCCGACACCCTCACGTTCGACGACCCCGTCCGCGATCAGCCGCATCGCGCGGGCGGACATGTCGGCGTTCACATTCCACAGCGGAGAACCGGGGACGGCGTCGGGAGCACATCGCCGGCAGGCACGGTAGCCCTGTTGCTGGGCCGCGGCCGCGGTCAGCACGAACGCGACATTGTGTGGTCGCGGCGTCTGCGCGGGGCACGACGGACGGCAGTAGATCCCGGTGGTCCGGACGGTGACGAAGAACTGGCCGTCGAAACGTGCATCCCGTGCCTGGAGGGCGCGATAGCAGCGGTCGAAGTCCGGAGCCGAGCCCGGGACGGTGTGTTCGACGGAAGCTGTGGTCACCTCTCCACTCTGACATTCGGCGGGATCGACTTCTGGCGGAAATCGGACGCGACATGTACGGCCGAATCTGTGATCTGAGTAACAGTGCTGTGGCACGATTGCGCCATGTCCACACGGTTCGATGGCCGACGGCGAAGCCGGCACGACGACCTGCCCCTCGCCGGGCTGCCCGGATGGGGCCTGGAGATGATTATGGGTCTCTACGGCCCCGAGACCATCAGACGCGCACTCACCGAAGAGGCCGAACAAGGCATCGCGCCCGTGCCGTGGGATGGTCAGCGGGCCGACGAGTCGCCGATCCGGCCGTTCGACGCGCCGGAGGTCGAGATGTGTGGCCGGGACGACATCCCGCCGGTCTTCAATCAGGTTGACGCCGAACTCGAGGCGCTCAATTCGCTGATCCGCTTCATCGGACGCAAACTGCGCCGACGCTGACCGGTCGCGGCATCCCTGAGCTGTTCGCATCCGCGGCGACCGTCATCCGTCGCGTCGACTCCGCGATGTCATCGTGGTGTGTGAGGATCCACGAGTGACTGACAGCTCGGACGACCAGCGTGCAGACGACGAAGCCGGAACCGGCAGCCCGGATTCCATCTCGGTGGGTGCCGACGCCGTCCTCGGGGATGATGCCGTACTCGGCGGCGTCGAGGAGAAGGCATACCCGACGCGCGCCCAGGTGATGATGGCCGGCCTGCGATCGTGCGCGACCGTGGGTCTGCAGATCGTGCTGGTGGCAGCCGCCCTGTGGGTGCTCTTCTGGGTGCTCGGCAAGTTCTGGGTGATCCTGCTGCCGGTCCTGCTCGCGATCATCGTGTGCACCATCCTGTGGCCGCCGGTGCGCTGGATGCGTAACCACGGCGTCCCGGCCGCGGCGGCGTCGTTGTTGATGATGCTGATCGGTCTCGGTGTGCTCGGAGGTGTCATCGGTCTGATCGTGCCGTCGATCGTCGACCAGGCTCCCGAACTCGCCAACCGGGCCACCGACGGTGTGAAGCATCTCCAGGACTGGGTTCAGGGGCCGCCGCTCAACATCGAGGACGAACAGCTCGACAACATCGTCAACGCCATCACGAGCAAGTTGCAGTCGAGTGCGTCGACCATCGCCTCGGGTGTGTTCAGCGGCGTGGGCACCGCGACATCGCTGCTCGTCACCGTCTTCACCACGTTCGTGCTGGTGTTCTTCTTCCTCAAGGACGGGCCGAAGTTCGTGCCGTGGTTCGACCGCTCGGTCGGCAAGCCCTCCGGCACCCACGTCGGTGAGGTCCTGACCCGGATGTGGAACAGCCTCGGTGGATTCATCCGGACGCAGGCGGTCGTCAGCTTCGTCGACGCCGCGCTCATCGGCCTCGGCTTGTTCATCCTCGGGGTTCCGCTCGCCGGCGTGTTGGTGGTGGTCACCTTCCTCGGCGGCTTCATCCCGATCGTCGGTGCGTTCGTCGCCGGAGCGCTCGCCGTGCTCATCGCCCTCGTGTCCAACGGCCTGACCACCGCGCTCATCCTGCTCGGCGTCATCCTGGCTGTGCAGCAGCTCGAGGGCAATGTGCTGCAGCCGTGGTTGCAGGCGAAGTCGATGGATCTGCACGCCGTGATCGTGCTGCTCTCGGTGACGTTGGGCGGCACCCTGTTCGGTATCACCGGTGCCTTCCTCGCGGTGCCGGCGGTCGCGTCGCTGGCGGTGGTGTTGCGCTACCTGAACGAGCGGATCGCCGAACGCGCGGGGGAGTCGCTGGCACCCGAAGGTGCGCCCGTCACCAAGCAGGTGGGCGTCCCCGACGAGGACCCGCCGAAGGAGCCGCCGAACCCGGTCAAGGGATTGCTGGACCGGGACTGACCGCCGGGTCCACGACGAGGTCCGACGCAGCGTCGGGCCTCGCGGCCGGTGCCGATAGACTGGTCGCCCGTGAGTCTCACCCTGGGAATTGTCGGTCTGCCCAACGTCGGTAAGTCGACCCTGTTCAACGCCCTGACCCGTAACGATGTGCTGGCGGCCAACTACCCGTTCGCCACCATCGAGCCCAACGTGGGCGTGGTCGAACTGCCCGACGCGCGACTGAAGCGTCTCGCGGAGATCTTCGGCAGCGAGCGCATCCTGCCCGCCACGGTGTCGTTCGTCGACATCGCCGGCATCGTCAAGGGTGCCTCCGAGGGCGAGGGCATGGGCAACCAGTTCCTCGCCAACATCCGTGAGGCCGACGCCATCTGCCAGGTGGTCCGTGTTTTCGACGACGGTGACGTCGTGCACGTCGACGGTCGCGTCGATCCGTTCGCCGACATCGAGGTCATCGAGACCGAACTGATCCTCGCCGACATGCAGACGCTGGAGAAGGCGCTCCCGCGTCTGGAGAAGGACTCGCGCAAGAACAAGGACCTCGTCGAGACCCTCGAGGCGGCCAAGAAGGCACAGGAGATCCTCGACAGCGGAAAAACGCTGTTCTCGCAGAAGGATTCGTTCGACCTGTCTTCGGTCCGCGAGCTGCACCTGATGACGGCGAAGCCGTTCCTCTACGTGTTCAACTCCGACGAGGGCGTGCTCACCGACGACGCGAAGAAGGCCGAACTGCGCGCCGCCATCGCACCGGCCGACGCGGTGTTCCTCGACGCGAAGGTCGAGAGCGAACTCCTCGAACTCGACGAGGAGGACGCCCTGGAACTGCTCGACTCCATCGGCCAGGACGAGCCCGGCCTGACTTCGCTCGCGCGCGCCGGTTTCCACACCCTCGGCCTGCAGACCTACCTCACCGCAGGTCCGAAGGAGGCGCGCGCCTGGACGATCCGCCAGGGCGACACCGCACCCAAGGCGGCCGGCGTCATCCACACCGACTTCGAGAAGGGCTTCATCAAGGCCGAGATCGTGTCCTTCGCCGACCTCGACGAGGCCGGATCGATGGCCGCCGCCAAGGCCGCCGGCAAGGTCCGCATGGAGGGCAAGGACTACATCATGCAGGACGGCGACGTGGTGGAGTTCCGCTTCAACGTGTAGCGGCGCACCGGCTCGCCCCGACGCCTATCGTGTTGGTGTGCCCAGATTTCTCGCGATCCTCAACGGCTCGGCCGGCGACATCGACAGGGTTGGGCTGACCGAGCAGCAGCAGGCCGACTTCATGGCGGCCTGGTCGGCCTGGGCACGAGCCCATCGAACGGCTCTGATCGATCCTGGTGCCCCACTGTTCCGGAAGCGTCGAGTGACCGCCGACGGCGTCGAGGAGTTCGAGGACGCCAAGGTTGCGTACGCGGTTGTCGAGGCCGATTCCCATGACGACGCGGTCCGCATCCTGGGCGAGCACCCACACCTGACACTCTTCCGTGGCAACTCGATCGAGGTCATCGAGTGCCCGGCGGTCCTGGGCTGAATGCGCCGGCGTTTCCGACGAGAGTCCATCCGAGATGAGGAAGCTCCGACGAACCTTCTTTCCGGGTCCAACGCCCAGCTGGTTGGCATGTTTGCGCAGGTGGCAGGCTATGCTCATGGGCATGCAAACGTTCCGCTTCTTCCATGTCTGACCAGCTGCCTCCGTGCCCGGAGTGTGCTCAGGAGTTCACCCACCCGCAGGGCGCGCTCCTGGTGTGCCCGATGTGCGGGCACGAGTGGTCGGCCGATGAATCGTCGGAAGTCGACGCCGCGGCCACGACCGAGATCAAGGATTCGGTCGGCAACGCCCTTGCCGATGGTGACACCGTGACCATCGTCAAGACCGTCAAGGTCAAGGGCGGTGGCGGCGGTGTCATCAAGATCGGCACGAAGGTGCGAAACATCCGGTTGATCTCCGACGGCGTGGGCGACCACGACATCGACGCGAAGGTTCCCGATTTCGGTCAGATGCAACTGAAGTCGAGCGTGGTGAAGAAGGTTCTCTGAGCCGATACCGATCCACAGCTTCGGGGAGTTACCGTGGCCGACATGGCCATCAAACTCGAGAACATCGGGATCGCGGTCCGCGACATCGAGGCGGCGATCGCGTTCTTCACCGACCTCGGCCTCAGCGTCGTCGGCCGGGACGAGGTGAGCGGCGAATGGGCCTCCACCGCAGTCGGTCTCGACGGAAACCACGCCAAGATCGCGATGCTGCGGACACCCGACGGGCAAGGCCGGCTCGAACTGTTCGAGTACCTCCATCCCGACGCCATCGAGACGACGCCGACGCTGCCCAACGAGATCGGCATGCACCGTGTCGCGTTCTCGGTCGACGACCTCGACGCGGCGCTCGAGATTGCCGCGCGGCACGGATGTCGTCCGCTTCGCGGGGTCGCGAACTACGAGAACATCTACAAGCTCACTTACGTGCGTGGGCCCAGCGGCATCATCGTGATGCTCGCGCAGGATCTGACGAAGAGCTGACGACCACCTATGGCGACCGTCATGCAGTAGCAGGAATCGATGGCTCGACATCGCCCTGGCGCCATCTGTCTCGCGGCCGGCGTTCGACGAATGTTCATTTGGTCGGCGGTTCGAGGTCTGTCAATATAGACGCATGTCGAATCAGGACCGGCTGCCCGACGTGGCGGACGAGGCGTGTTGTACGCCGTTGGTGCAGGAGCCTCTCAGCGTCGATGCGACGGTGGAGTTGGCGCGCATGTTCAAGGCGATGGGCGATCCGGTGCGATTGCGGTTGCTGAGCCTGGTGGCCAGCCATGCCGGCGGGGAGGCCTGCGTGTGCGACATCTCGGGATCGTTCGATTTGTCCCAGCCCACCATCTCGCACCATCTCAAGGTGTTGCGGCAGGCGGGTCTGCTGGACTGTGAGCGCCGGGGCACCTGGGTGTACTACTGGGTCATTCCTGCTGCGTTGCAGCAGCTCTCGTCCATTCTGAGCTCGGCGGATCCCACCGCGGACACGTTGGTGATCGCGTGAGTACCGCATCGAACACTTCCGAGCACCCCGCGGTCGTCGGCAAACTCTCCACCCTTGACCGGTTCCTGCCGGTGTGGATCGGGGTGGCGATGGTCGCCGGCCTGCTCCTGGGCCGGTTGATCCCCGGGTTGAACGATGTGCTGTCGGCCATCTCGATCGATGGCGTCTCGTTACCCATCGCGATCGGCCTGCTGATCATGATGTATCCGGTTCTGGCGAAGGTCCGCTACGACCGCCTCGACACGGTGACCGGAGACAAGCGACTCCTCATCGGATCGCTGGTCCTGAACTGGGTCGTCGGCCCTGCGTTGATGTTCGCTCTGGCCTGGATCTTCCTCGCCGACCTGCCCGAGTACCGCACCGGTCTGATCATCGTCGGGTTGGCGCGATGCATCGCGATGGTGATCATCTGGAATGATCTGGCGTGCGGTGACCGTGAAGCAGCTGCAGTGTTGGTGGCGATCAACTCGGTGTTCCAGGTCGTGATGTTCGCCGTCCTGGGCTGGTTCTACCTCTCGGTCTTGCCGGGTTGGCTGGGTCTGGAGCAGACAACGATCGATGCGTCTCCGTGGCAGATCGCCAAATCGGTGCTGGTCTTCCTGGGCATCCCGCTGGCCGCCGGATTCCTGTCCCGATATCTGGGGGAGCGGAACAGGGGTCGCGACTGGTATGAGTCGACGTTCATTCCCAGGATCAGTCCGTGGGCGCTGTACGGGTTGCTGTTCACTATCGTGATTCTCTTTGCCCTGCAAGGTGATCAGATCACCTCTCAACCGCTCGATGTCGTCCGCATCGCGATCCCGCTGCTGGTGTACTTCGCGGTGATGTGGGGCGGCGGTTATGCATTCGGTGCGGCCATGAAACTCGGGTACGAACGCACCACGACGATGGCGTTCACTGCTGCCGGCAACAACTTCGAACTGGCCATCGCGGTCGCGATCGCCACGTATGGCGCCACTTCGGGACAGGCATTGGCCGGTGTCGTGGGCCCGTTGATCGAGGTCCCGGTCCTCGTGGGGTTGGTGTACGTCTCGCTGGCGTTGCGCAAGCGCTTCATCGCCCCGCAGAAGTCCTGAGCTTGCTCGAGGGCTCGTCCCGCGCACCACACGCATAACCTCCTCTCACACCGAAAAGGAAGCCACGCCATGTCTGCACCGAGACCGAGTGTGTTGTTCGTCTGCGTCCACAACGCCGGCCGTTCTCAGATGGCCGCCGGGTTTCTCACCGCGCTGGGTGGCGGTCGGGTCGAGGTTCGCTCTGCGGGTTCGGCGCCGGCGGAAGCCATCAACCCCGTGGCCGTGGAGGCCATGGCCGAGGTCGGAATCGACATCTCCGACCAAGCTCCGAAGATCCTCACCCCCGACACCGTCGAGCGCTCCGACGTGGTCATCACCATGGGCTGCGGCGACGCCTGCCCGGTGTTTCCCGGGGTCGACTACCGCGACTGGGCACTCGCAGACCCCGCCGGCCAGGGTATTGACGCGGTGCGCCCAATCCGCGATCAGATCCGATCGCTGGTGGTCGACCTGCTCGCCGAGATCGTGCCCGCCGGCACGGAACAGAGCGTGCGATGAGCACATCACGATCGGTTCTGTTCGTGTGCGTGAGCAATCGAGGTAAGTCGGTCATGGCCCAAGGCCTGTCGAGCACGTTGGGCGCCGGCGCGATCAACGCCTCCTCCGCCGGAACCGACGCCGCGATCGGCAAGCATGTCAACGACCTGTCCGCTCAGGTGCTCGCCGAAGTCGGCGTGGACATCGACGGCCATACGCCACGCCAACTCACCGACGATCTGATGCGCGACGGCGACCTCACGGTCGTGCTGGGAACGTCCGCGCAAGTCACCCCGCCAGATGGGGCCGTCGTCGAGGTCTGGGAGACCGATGAACCCTCCGCACGCGGGATCGACGGCATCGAGCGCATGCGTCTGATCCGCGACGACATCGCCGCTCGCATCACCGACCTCACCGCGCGCCTGGCCGACCACGCCTGAGCCGGCGGCGGGCACCAGCAGCACTGCTGCTCGCCGACGGGTTCGGGAGATGTCAGCAGCAGGCGGTGGACGCACTCGGTGCGGGCTCGCCGGCCTCTGGGGCACCGGCAGTGCCACAACATGCCGGCGAGTCGGTCGAATCGCCGGTCGCGCTGTCGGCCAGCAGGTTTGGGCTGGTCCCGAAGGTGTCGGAGTCGGCCAGGACGGTGTAGACCTCCCACTTCTCACCTGCCGGACCCGTCACCCAGACTTTGTCCTGGGTGGCGAAACAACACGTGGTATTGATCTCTTCCTCGGTGAAGAGGCCTTCACCGCTGAGTCGGGCGATCTCGGCGTGCACCTGATCGCTGGACTCGACTTCCACACCGAGGTGGTTGATCGTGCCGCCCTTGCCCGGGTTCTCCAACAGCACCAGCTTCAGCGGCGGCTCGGCGACCGCAAAGTTCGCGTAACCCGGCTTCCGTTTGGCCGGGGCGACATTGAACAACTTCGAGTAGAACTCGACCGCTTGATTCAGATCATCAACGTTGAGTGCGAGCTGCATACGCGACATGACTACCTCCACCTGTGCGACTTATATCGAATTACTGACGCTGTCCAGAGTGCCAACCTCTTCGACATATGTCAATGATGTGGGTAGGATGGCCGTCATGCCCAAGGCGCTCCCGGTCATCGACATGATCGACCCCATCTGCTGCGAACCGGTGTCGGCCGCACCGCTCGACGATGACGCCGCACTGGAGATCGCCTTGCGACTCAAAGCGCTCGCCGATCCGGTGCGGATCAAGCTGATGTCGATCCTGCTCACCGACGGGGCCGGCGAGGTCTGCACCTGCGACCTGGCCACCGCCGTCGGACTGTCCGAACCCACGGTCAGCCACCACCTCGGTCAACTCAAGAAAGCCGGCATGGTCCGGCCCGAGCGTCGCGGCATGAACGTCTATTACCGTGCCCACGTCGATGCGCTCCAAGCGTTGCGCCAGGTGCTCGACCCGGCGTGCTGCCGTTGAAAGGCAGATGCCTGCCCCGGTGATCGGCGGGTGATCTCGCTGGTGTCGGTCGATCGTCGTCGTAGGTGTCGTGGCTGTGGAGGTCTCGGCGCGGTGCAGGACGGAGTAGTCCTCAGTTGCCGCCTGAGGTCCCGATCGGCAATTCTTGCCAGATGAGTTCTCCCGCGGACCTCCCCTCCGGTCTCGATCTCTCGCATCTGATGGACACCGCCTATCGGCAGGCCCGGTCGGGTCTCGAGGAGGGTGGCATCCCGATCGGTGCGGCCTTGTTCGCCGCCGACGGGACCCTCCTCGGTGAGGGTCGGAATCGCCGTGTCCAGCAGGATGATCCGTCGGCGCATGCGGAGACCGACGCCTTCCGTGCGGCCGGTCGGCAACGGGACTACTCGTCGACGATCATGGTGACGACCCTCGCGCCCTGCTGGTACTGCAGCGGACTGATCCGGCAGTTCGGCATCGGATCGGTGGTGATCGGCGAGAACCGTTCGTTCCAGGGCGGAGAGGACTGGCTCGCCGACCTCGGGGTGTCGGTCACGATCCTCGACGACGAACGTTGCACGGCGATGATGTCGAAGTTCATCGCGGCCAATCCCGGCCTGTGGAACGAGGACATCGGCGTCGTCGACGACGAGGGTGACCGCGCATGACCGCGATTGGCGATCCTCACCGTCGGCTGAATGCAGCCGCGAGCGCTGCCAGGCGATCGAGATCCGCGGCGAGCGCACCTCTGCGGTCTCGATGGCCTTTGATGAGGAACCAGTAGATGCGGTCGAAACCCGGTGCGACATGGAGCAAGTCGTAGGTCTGAAGGATGCCGCGGAATCGTACGCCGGGAGCTGCCTCCCTCTCGGCGCCGACCCAGTGCGCGCCCCGACACTCGTGGCTCCACTCGCCGACCCGGGTCACGTCGGAGACGATGTCGAAGACGGCCTCGGGTGGTGCGTCGGCATACGACTCGGTGCGACCCTGGTGGGCGAGACGGCGTGTCATGACGGGTTCTTCGCCTCGACAGTCACCGGGCCGATCCTCGACGCCGGAACATGCCCCCACATGAGCTCGGCCCGACGCCGGTAGGCGCGTGCGAAGCCGTGGACGAGGATGAACCTGGGTACGGCCGGCACCACGCCGTAGATCAGTTCCCGGTCTTCATCTCCCAGACCGTCGACGACCCAGTGACCCTCGCGGCCGAGTTCGGCGAATCCCTTTGGCTTGACGAAGAATTCGTGTTCGACGTCCCGGAACTCCGCGGTGCTGATCGCGGCCGCGACCACCGGCATCGCCTCGAGTTCCTCGCGTTCGAGATGGGGGAGCAGTACTTCTGACAGCCGTTCCAGCGCGTCGAGCAGGGTGTCCCGTGCCTGTGGGTCCCGACGGTAGGCGGAGGTGGCTTCGATCAACGCGTCGACGGCCGGAGCGATCCGGAGATGATCGGCTTCCATGTCGTCGAGAAGGGGTGCGGCGTCGGGGTTTCTCGACCGGACGAGTGGCCACAACCCCTTGTCCTCGCCGGTGTGATGCATGTGGAGGAAGCCCATCATCCAGGTGATGTGGTCGGCGATGGCTCGTCGGCGGGCGTCGTCGGGATAAGGCGGTGCTCCGATGACGAGGCGGGCTCGCTGCAGGTCCCGTCGTAGTGCGCTGTGCACGATGCCCATGCTTCGTGTGTCGGCGGGTTCGCGTGTGGTGATGGACATGGCCCTGTCCTCTCGATCGAAGGGCTGAAGTCAATCGGGGCCGAGTAGTCGCACGGTGGCGTCGGCGATCCAGTTCCGATAGCGGGTGTGGCTCCACCCCGCGTTGTTGACGAGCAGGTCGTAGACCTCTGTGCTGATCACCGCCCACAATCCCTCGGCTTCATCGGTGGCGAGCGTGCGTCCGGCGACAGCCTCACCCGCTGCCCGCACATCTGAACGCTGACGGCGGTACGCCTCGACGAGCCTGGATGCGAGTTCGGGGTCGAAGGAGGCGCCTTCGCGCAGCGCCCGGTACAGACCAGCGGTGCGAGCGTAGATGTCGGCGGCCAGGGCGGCTCCGGCTGCGGCACGTTCACGGCGGTCGCCCGCGGACAGCGCGGCGAACTCCGGCCGCTGGGCGAGTGCGACAGGCCGATCGTCGCCGACGACCGCCACGTCGAACGCCGTGAGGAACAGCCGTGTCTTGGAGCCGAACTTCGCATAGACCGTCTCGAAGGACACGCCTGCCTCAGCAGCGATCTCGCGCACCCCGACGGACCAGCCGCGCTCGGCGAACAGGCGAGTGGCGGCCTCGAGGATCTGCGCGCGGGTCTGCTCCGCCTGGCTCCGCCGGAGGGTCGAGTCGTAACTCCTCCGGGTGGCCGTCGCTGCGGATGCGGGCTGATCGGACGAACCCATACCCGAAGTATGCGCCTGCTTTGTTTTCAATACAAGGGTTATCAGACGAAGTCTGCGCACCACCCGTCAGGCGGTCACGGAACCTGTCCGAACGGATTGATGCCGAAAGGGAGTCGAGATCCGTCCGGCCCGCCGTCGGAGCCGCCGCCCGACTCGGGCACCGTGGTCTGCTGCTTGTCGACGATGCTGCCGAGCTTCACCTTCACGGTGCGCGCGTCCGACCCCGAGCCGACGGTGACCGGCACGGTTTCACCCGGCGCGTGCGTGAGCACCTGCGCCATCAGATCGGCATAGTCGGCGACGGGGGTGTCGCCGACCTTCGTGATCACGTCTCCGCGAGAGATACCGGCTTTCGCCGCCGGTCCGCCGTTCTCCACCGATGACACGGTCGCGCCGTCCTCGGCGCCGATTGACGACAGCGAACCCGACACGCCGAGAACGGGTTTGGTCGCCTCACCGTTCTGCAGCAGCTGGTTCGCGATGCGCTTGGCAGTGTTGATCGGGATGGCGAAACCGAGTCCGAAGGACTGAGGTCCGCCGCTGGCTGCCTGCCCGGTGTCGACGGCGGAGTTCACGGCGACCACCTGACCCTGCAGATTCACCAGGGGCCCACCGGAGTTGCCCGGGTTGATCGGGGTATCGGTCTGCAGGCCGTTGTACACCGTGACCGCCGAACCGCTTTCGTCGGCGGCGGTCACCGTGCGCGACAATGCGCTGATGATGCCAGAGGTGACGGTGTTGGTCAGGGCGTCCGGGCTACCGACGGCCACCACCTGCTCGCCGACCTGCAGCGCGTCCGAGTCGCCGAGCACCGCGGGGGTCAGTCCCGACGCACCGTCGAGCTTGATCACGGCGAGGTCGTACGACGGCGAACTGCCGGTGATCGTCGCGGAATGCTGCTTGCCGTCGCTGGTGGTGACCGTGATCTTGCTGGCGGAGCCGGCCCCGGCGACCACGTGGTGGTTGGTCAGGACGTATCCGTCCTGCGAGAGCACGATCCCGCTGCCCACGGCGGTTCCGCGGGCCGTCTGGACCTTGATGTCCGCCGCCGACCTCGACGCCACCTGCGCCGCGTAGGTCACCGACCCCGGCTTGACGTCGGCGGCGCTCACGGTGTTCGCCGGTTGCGAGCTCAGGGTCGGCGCCGAGGGACTGCCGTGCTGGTCGAGCAGGGCGCTGCCGCCGACTCCGATCGCGCCGCCGAGCAGGCCCGCCAGCAGGGCGGTGACGACGATCGGCTTCGTCACGCCGCCGACACGCGGAGGTGGACTCGCCGCGTGCGGCGAACCCGAATGCAGGCCGTCCCAGTGGGCATGCGGCGGTGGAGGACCACCGGGTGCGCCCAGCGGTTCAGTGGGGGTGTGGTCGGGGGACTGAGGTGCGCTCACAGCACCACAGTGCCGGGGCTTCTTGAGAGTAAGGCGGTGATTTCCTGCGAGTTTCCTGACAACTGGACGAGAGTGGCGATGACAGTCCCTGCCCGGAATCATCGGGTGCGAGATCGCGCGGAGCGACCATGATCATGGACGAAAGGAGAGCCATGATCGGCACGCTGAATGACCTGGTCGACTTCGTCGACCGGCACACCGACGAGACCGTCGACGTCTCCGGCTTCGCCCGGTCCCATGGGACGACTGAGTACCACCTGCGCCGGATGTTCGCCGCGCTCGCCGGAATTCCGTTCTCGGAGTACGTGCGTCGTCGTCGGATGACGCTCGCGGCAACCGATCTGGTGAGCAGTGACACCGGCCTGTTGGACATCGCCGTGCGCTACGGCTATTCCTCGGTCGAGGCGTTCGGCCGGGCATTCCGGTCGGTCCACGGTGCGTCCCCGGCGGACGTGCGGGTCCATGGCGGTCCTTTCGCAACACAAGCCGTACTCAGGTTCCGCCTGACCGTCGAAGGGAGCCGTCCGATGGACGTCACGATCACCGACCGACCCGCATTCGTACTCGCCGGGCACGCCGCACAGGTGCCGCTCATCTACCAGGGGGTCAATCCGCACATCCAGCAACACCTCGCGTCGATCGCCCCCGAGGAGCACGCTCGACTCAAGTCGCTCAACGACACCGAACCCGTCGGCATCCTCGCCGTCACCGACCAGAGCCGGCCCGACGCCCCGGAGGGAACACCGATCACGTACCTCCATGGTGTGGCCGTGCAGCAGGATTCGACGGTTCCGCCGGATCTGTCGACCATCGCGGTGGCTCCGGGTGCGTGGGCGACCTTCCGCTCGTCCGGGCCGTTCCCGGCGACCCTCCAGGAAACCTGGGCGGCAACGGCAACCGAGTGGTTCCCGTCGAACCCCTGGCGGTTACGTCCCGGGCCGACCTTCGTGCGCTACCTCGACTTGGGCGGAACCTACGCCGACGCGGAGATCTGGATGCCGATCGAGCGGGCGTGACCTGCGCGATTCATAGCTCGGAACCGCGCTGAGCGGGTTGGAGCCATGAAACGGGACTGGTCACCAGTTGTAGTCGAGGAACTTCCCGTCGAAGGTCACGACGACCCGGTCACCGCCCGGGTCGGCGCGACGCGAGATGTCGACCTTGAAGTTGATCGCGCTCATGATCCCGTCGCCGAACTCCTCGTGGATGAGTTCCTTGAGGGCGGGACCGTAGACGTCGAGGGCCTCGTAGAAGCGATAGATGGTGGGATCACTGGTCGCGGCCTCGTCCGGGGTGCGCGTCGGTTGCTGTCGCAGGCTCTCGGCGACGCCCTCGCCGAGACCGAGCATCTCGACGACCGCCGTGGCCTTGTCCGCGGGCACCGGGTGTTTTCCGAGGAGTGCCGCCACCGTCCACACCAGCGGCGCATCGATCTTGTCGGCGATGGTCGCCCAGGTGAGTCCCTGCCGGATCCGGGCCGCGACGATGAGGTCGGCGGCGTCGGACTTCGGCATGATCGGGGTGGTCATCGTGTCTCCTCGGTCGGCGCTGATGATGGCCCGTCGACGTGTGGAACTGGCGACGTCGCCGAATCCTGTTGGCACGTCGAGGGATACCTCCACCATGCACAGTTCCCGGCGGAATTCCAAGGTGCCGCTGGAACTCTTGCCAGATTTCACACGGGCGACACCGCGCCACGAGGAAGCGGTAATCCCCGAGAAACATCACCGCACCGAATCGCCCGGGAGAGGTCGATGTAACACCAGGACGTCCCGACGACACATCGTCGACATGTGGTCTCGATTCGATGGAGGCAAGAGACACGAATCGAAACGCTCGGGAGAATCTCTTGTCTTATGTGAATCCGTCCGAATTCGCGGTGAAGATGGTCGACGCCGGTGAGGCGAAGGTGTTCCTGTCCACCCGCGACACGATCATCCGCGCCTACATGGCGGGCGCGATCCTGGCGCTCGCGGCCGCATTCGCCGTGACTGTCACCGTCCGCACCGGAGAACCGCTGCTCGGGGCGCTGCTGTTCCCGGTCGGCTTCTGCCTCCTGTACCTGATGGGCTTCGACCTCCTCACCGGGGTGTTCACGCTCGTCCCGCTCGCACTGATCGACAAACGACGCGGTGTGACGGTCCGATCGATGTTGCGCAACTGGAGTTGGGTGTTCCTGGGGAACTTCCTGGGCGCCTTCACGGTCGCGGTGATGATGGCGGTGATCGTCACCTACGGCTTCAGCGTCGATCCTGACGAGATAGGGCAGCAGCTCGGTCACATCGGGGAGAGCCGCACCGTCGGTTACGCCGAACACGGGGCCGCGGGGATGCTGACGCTGTTCATCCGCGGGGTCCTGTGCAACTGGATGGTGTCCACCGGCGTCGTCGGGGCGATGATGTCGACGTCGTTGCCCGGCAAGGTCCTCGCCATGTGGATGCCGATCATGCTGTTCTTCTACATGGGATTCGAGCACTCGATCGTCAACATGTTCCTGTTCCCGTCCGGCTTGATGCTCGGTGGTGACTTCTCGATCGGCGACTACCTCGTCTGGAACGAGATCCCCACGGTGATCGGCAATCTCGTCGGCGGGCTCACCTTCGTCGGGCTGACGATCTACATCACCCATGCGCGCACCGCCGCCGACCGTCGGCCCGTCTCCCACGATGAGACGACCGAGGTCGACGTCGCTGCGCCCGCGGAGATCGAGGCCGTCAAGACGGTCTGACGGGAGTTCCGGTTCCCGGGGGCGTGGTCGACGACCCCGGGACCCGCTCGCCGTGGAGCGCCCGGGCGTACCAGGCCCCGAGCCCCAGCAGGATCAGGCCGGTCACGATGAAGACGAGGACCCGGAAGATCCCGTCGAGGGCGGCGAGGTCGAAGAGGAACAGTTTGGCCATCGCCGCGGCGACGAGCACCAGGCCTCCGGTGAGTGCGGCGGTGCGTTCGCCGCCGGTGCGGCGCCGGGCGAAAGCCAGTGTCGCGCCGGCGAGGACGACCCAGCAGGTGGTCGCGACGACATGGCCGCCGAGGAACCCGTCGGGACCGGCGATCAGGACCCCGGAGACCACGCTGATGGCGGTGACCGCGTACACCACGACCACGGCAGCAGCGCTGTAGGCCACGCGGGCGAGGTCGCCGGCGGTGAGTCGGGTCCACCCGACGGCGATCACGATGGCCCCCGCACCGGCGAGCAGGCTTCCGATCACGATCGACAGCGAGGCGTTCTCCTCGACGAGACGGGCCTGTGCGAGGACATAGGGCGGCATGTCGTCGAGCAGGGCCGCGAATCCGATGCCCCAGATCACGGTGCTCCCGCCCAGCAGGACCAGCGACGTCGCCGACCATGAACGGGCGACCAGAGCGGTCACCGTGGCGAGGCCCAGCATCGCGGAGACGGCCACCGGCCCGTCGAAGCACACGAGGATCGCAACGAACAGCACGACGAGCGAGGTCGCGGTCCAGATCTGCGCGACGACGTCGGGCAGCGGCCCGAGGCGTTCGGTCCGCACCACCGAGCAGATCACGGTGATGCCGATGACGAGCACGGCGACCGCGGCCTGCAGTGCGACCGCACCCGCGGTGTCCATCACCTCGCCGGCGAGCAGCACCGGAACCGTCGTCGCCGACGCCAGACCGGCGAGCACCGCACGGAAACGGGTGGTGGGCATCGCCACCAGCGCACCTGCGAAACCGAGGCCGATCACGACGAGTGTGGCACCGGCGAACTGGAATCCGGTGTGCGCGGTGTTCGTGCCGCCCAGTGCGGACAGGCCGACGACGGTGAGGGGGATGGTCGGGGCCGCCAGTCGCACCGTGTGCAACCAGATCCAGTCGCGGCGCCACTGCACCCACGCCGACGCCGCGGCGAGCACGATCATGAACGCGATCAGGGTCATGTCGAGGCCCCCGGTCAGCACCGGGCCGAGGACGATGAGGGGGACCACCACGAGGAGTCCGAGATGCTCACTGCGCCAGCGGTAGGCGAGGACCAGGCCGCCGGCGGCGACGGCGCCGGCGACCGCCAGACCCGCCACGACGGGCAGCCACTCGTAGATCTTGGTGGCCGCCAGGACGTCGAGGTACCCGGCCGCGATGCCCGTTACGGCCGTGGCGATCGCCCCGGCCCGCCCGCCTGGCTTGCGGCGCAACCAGATCGCGGTGGAGACGAGTGCAACCGCGAACATCGCGCCGCCCGCGACACGGAACTCCGGGCGCAGGATGCCGGCCTGGGCGGCCAGCACGAGCAGGAGGGCGATGCCGATCAGCGTGACGCCCACCCCGGCGGTGGCGAGGACCTTGCCGACCAGCCCCCGCTCGGCCGCTGCCGCGACCCGTTCGGACAGCGGGCGCGCGGGCGGACGCGGCGGCCGCGGAGCGCTCGGCGGTTGCGCCACCGGGGCGTACGCGGGATGCGGCCCCGGACGCGGAACCGGACGGGCGGGCGGCCCGAAGGAAAAGCTCCCATAGTTCGGCGGACGTCCGGGTGACGACCAGGCAGTCGGCGGCTGCTGCGCCATCGGCGTGGTCATCGGCGGCGTGGTCATCGGTGGAGTTGGCGCCGGAGGCGTAGGCGCCGAAGCCACGGTCGGTGGGATGAGGGGACTCGCCTGAGCCTGTTCCGCGGACTGCTGACCGGTCTGCGCGGCGGGGTTTTCGACGATCCGCCTCAGCTCGGCGAATTCGGCTGAGACCGTGGACATCTGGCGGGCGATGGCCTCGAACTCGGTGGAGATTCGCGCGAGTGTCGCGACCCCGGGCTCGCGTCCGAACATGCTGCTGGAAGTGGTCATGCACCGACCCTGTCCGCTCGCGCTCGACGGGACATGAGTAGTGCTACTCGGCGAGGTTGAGGGTTTCGTGCGGCGGGAGACGGGGGTATGCCTCCGGCATGAACGATGTGCACGATCCCACAGACCGCGGTCGGCAGGATGTGGAGAAGAGGTGGCAGGGCGCCGCCTGGTTCCTCTTCGCGTTGATGCTGGTGACGCTGTCGTTTCCGGCCATGGCCGCGTGACGACCGATGGATTGCCGGCCGGTGAGGTGAACGCCTGGAGGTGACTCGGGAGGGCCGGCCGACGAGGCTGGGGCATGATGTCTGCCATGTCGACCCCGTCGCGTACGAGCACGCTTGCCGTCGGCACCATGGTCCTGCTCACGGCCCTCTATTTCGCGCAGGGCCTGCCGTACGGGTTCTTCAGTCAGGCGGTGCCCGTCATCCTGCGGGAGGAGGGGTACTCGCTCACACAGATCAGCGTGTACGGATTGCTGTTCGCGCCGTGGGGCCTGAAGTTCTTGTGGGCGCCGTACGTCGACCGGTACGGGACACGACGCCGCTGGCTCCTGGCGATGCAGTTGACGTCCGCGACGATCGCGCTCGTCCTGGCCTGTCTCGACCTGTCCGGGACACTCGTCTGGTTGCTCGTCGGCATCGCGGTCATCAACCTGGTCTCCGCCACCCAGGACATCGCGACCGACGGACTGGCGGTGCAGAGCCTCGGACCCCGACAACGCGGCCTGGGCAACGGGATCCAGGTGGGCGCCTACCGGGTCGGCATGATCGTCGGGGGCGGCGGATTGTTGTGGCTCTTCTCGCTCGCGGGCTGGCGCAGTCTCTTCGTCGCGATGTCGGTGCTGCTCGTGGCGCTGACGCTGCCGGTGTGGTTTCTCGCCCGTACTCCCGCGGACACGACGACGACGCCGTCGGAGGACCGGGCGCATCGTTCGCGACCGTCGCCGGCACTGCTGCTGACGGACTGGCTCGCCAGGCTTCGACGTCCCGGAGTCCTCGTGTTCATCCTGGTCGTCGGGGCGTTCAAGTTCGGCAACTCGATGGGATCGGCACTCGTCGGGCCGTTCATGTCCGACGTCGGGCTCAGCCTGGGGCAGATCGCTCTCGTGGAAGGCGCGTTGTCCTCAGCCGGTGCGCTCGCCGGTGCGGCCCTCGGCGGTTGGCTGGCGTTCCGCTACGGCCGGCGGCCGGCACTGCTGTTCGGCGGTGTCACCCAAACCCTCAGTCTGGCGCTCTATCTGGCGGCCGCGGCGGGCGCCGGCGGGTTCTGGCTCGTGGTGACCGCGAGTCTGGCCGAACACATCCTCGGTGGGGCGGCAACCGTCGCGGTCTTCACCCTCATGATGGATGCGTGCGAGAAGGGCTACGAAGGAAGCGATTACACGCTGTTCGCCTGTGCGGTCGTCGGCGTCCAGGGTGCGGCCGGGTTCGTGGCGGGCGTCGTGGGTGATCTGTTCGGATTCCCGGCGCTGTTCGGGATTGCCCTGGTGCTCTCGGGCATCGGCGTCGTCGTGATGATCAGGGCACTCGACCGCGGCATGGGGCCCGCGTCGATCCAGGCGCTGCGGAGAGCGGGCCCGCGGATCAGCGACGACCTGGTATGAGTGTCGCCAGGGCGTCGTCGACGACCCGTTCGAGGTCGTCCCCGAGGCTGCCGGCGAGGAACTGCTGCGCCAGCTCGGCCATGGCCCCGGTGAAGACGGCCGCCCGCACCCGCCCGGTGAGCGGATCGACCTCCCGGGCGTCGGCCTCGGCGAAGGAGAGTTCGAAGAGCATCTCCTGCGTCGCGGCGCGTCGTTGCGCGAGTACGGGATTGGTGCGTGCCTCGGTGAACAGGATGCGGCCGCGACGGGGATCCTCGGAGGCGTGACCGAGGACCGCGAGCATGCCGGCGCGGGTCCGGGCACGGACGGAACGGCCGGCAGTCGTCATCGCGGCCTCGACCACCGTGCCCAGTTCGGCGGCCGTGGCGTCGTAGACGGCACCGAGGAGCTCGTCGGTGTCGGTGAAGCTCTCGTAGAAGTACCTGGTGTTGAAACCGCAGTGACGGCACACCGCGCGCACCGACAGCTCGGTCTCGGGTCCGTCGCCCCCGAAGATGTCGAAGGCCGCGGCGACGAGGATCGCTCGTCGCTCTGCGCGGCGGTCCTCCAGGGGAACGCCGGCCCACCGGGTCGGACTGGACATCGTTTCACCATAGACGGACCGCACCGGACCTGAGCCAGGTCTGGTCACATGTGTAACCAAAGCGTTAAAGTGGACACAACCGTGACCACACGGCGACCGTGCCGCACGGCGTCGCCGTATCGGCAGCCGGAGCCGGGACCAGCCCGCCCCCCGTGTGTCGGTACCGAGAAAGGACGACCGATGAACGTGCCTCTGGCGCCCGTACGATTGCCGTCGACCGAATGGGTTCCGCTGGACCTGCCGCACGAGATGCTCGGATCGTGGCTCAACGGCAAATTCGACGAGAACGTCCGCGCGAAGTTCTTCCGGGGGATGGAGTTCGAGAGTCCGGCCGGTGATCCCGGGTGGTTCGGTCCCGACAGTGCCACCTGGTACGTCCACTCCCACACGCCGGCGCTGATCTTCGGCCTGCAGTGCGCGTCGTACCTCGAACGTCTCGACCCCAGCATCTTCTGGATGGGGATGCACCACTCCCGTCTGGTCCGGCGGCGTGAGGATGGCACCCCGACCATGTCGATCGACCCCGACGGCGCCATGGCCCGCCTCGGGCACTCCCTGGCCTTCTTCATGGGGACCGCGTACGGATCGACGGACAGCGCTGAGCGACTGGCACGAACGGTGCGCGCCATGCACCACACGATCAAGGGGGTCCGCCCGGACGGCGCCACCTACGACGCCGACGACCCGGACTGGCTGCGATGGAACTACGCGACGGTCGTGTGGGGGTCGCGACGGCGCACGAGATCTACCACCCGCGCCCACTGCGCGGGGCCGAACTCGACCGGTACTACGGGGAGTTCGTGCGCGTGGGGCATTCGCTCGGTGGCACCGACCTGCCGGCCACCAAGGCGGAGACCCTGGAATGTCTCGAGTCGTATCTCCCGCGTCTCGCCCTCACACACGGCAACGCGATGGCCACGGGCGTCAACGTGAAGAATCCCGCGCAGGCGGCGGTGGACTGGGCGATCCGCGACACGATGCCCCGGTGGGCGAAACAGTTGATCTCCTATGTGCCGCCGAATCCGCTCGAGCGTCGGGCCCGGCGTTCGGCGGTCTGGACCATCATCAACTCGGCGCACCTGTCGATGGGGGAGGCTCCGGAGTTCGCCGCCGCGCGGCGTCCCGTCGCCGACGGTACCGATGTGCCGCACACCCTTCCGCGCTATGAACTCGGCTCCGACCCCGAGCTCAGTCGCGCAGAGGTCGAGGCTACCTTCTCCCACTAGGCTTCTTACCAGGCCACCACGCCCGCGGGCGGCACGTCCTAATCGATGTGCCGCCCTTCGGCTTTCAAAAGTCCATTCCCACAACAACATTCGCTTTCATGAACCGGGCGTGAGCCGCACTGGAGCGGAAACAGGGATTTCATCTCACGTCACGCCGGTGTAACAAAGTCAAAATACGTTTACCCCCCATACGCCAGATCGCTACCCGAGTAGCGGCGCGTATGTCATCGGGGGGTCACCCGGCGCGCAGGTGCGCCGGGTATCTGTCACGGCCCCGCCCGAGCCGACCTGAGACGTATTGAGAAAGGCCTCCGGATGCCGTTTGATTCTTTGCCGTCCGCCGTCACCCCCACACGCCGTCGGCGGTACGGCATCCTCATCCCCGCGGCACTGTCCGCCGTCGCACTCGCGCTGAGCGCCTGTGGCAGTTCGGCCAGTGAGGACTCGGCTTCGAGCGCCGAGTCCTGCGTCGACACCTCGGGCGACACCATCAAGGTCGGCTCGCTGAACTCGCTGTCGGGCACGATGGCGATCTCCGAGGTCACCGTGCGCGACTCGATCAAGCTGGCCGTCGACCAGATCAACGACGACGGCGGCGTGCTGGGCAAGCAGATCCAGCTCATCGGTGAGGACGGTGCGTCCGAGCCCACCATCTTCGCCGAGAAGGCCGAGAAGCTGATCTCGAGCGACTGTGTCGCAGCGGTGTTCGGCGGTTGGACGTCGTCGAGCCGCAAGGCCATGCTCCCGGTCTTCGAGGACAACAACTCGCTGCTGTACTACCCGGTGCAATACGAGGGACTCGAGTCGTCGAAGAACATCTTCTACACCGGCGCCACCACCAATCAGCAGATCGTGCCGGCGCTGGAGTACCTGAAGGAGAAGGGCGTCGAGTCCCTCTACCTGGTGGGCAGCGACTACGTGTTCCCGCAGACGGCCAACCGGATCATCAAGGCCTACGCCGCGGCCAACGGCATCGAGATCAAGGGTGAGGACTACACCCCGCTCGGTTCGACCGACTTCTCGACCATCGTCAACAAGGTCCGCACCGCCGACGCCGACGCCGTGTTCAACACTCTCAACGGCGACTCCAACGTGGCCTTCTTCCGTGAGTACAAGAACGTCGGTCTGACCCCGCAGGCGATGCCGGTGGTGTCGGTCTCGATCGCCGAGGAAGAGGTCGGCGGCATCGGTGTCGAGAACATCGAGGGCCAGCTGGTCGCGTGGGACTACTACCAGACGATCGACAACCCGACGAACAAGTCCTTCGTCACGGACTACAAGGCGGCCTACGGCGCCAACAAGCCCACCTCCGATCCCATGGAGGCCGCCTATGTCTCGGTCTACCTGTGGAAGAACACCGTCGAGAAGGCGAACTCGTTCGCGGTTGCCGACGTCCAGAAGGCTGCCGGCGGAGTCACTTTCGAGGCCCCGGAGGGTCTGGTGACCATCGACGGCGAGAACAACCACATCACCAAGACCGCCCGCATCGGTGAGATCCGCGGCGACGGTCTCATCTACACGGTGTGGGATTCGGGCCAGCCGATCGAGCCGGACCCGTACCTCAAGTCCTACCCGTGGGCCGAGGGTCTCAGCAGCTGACACGACGTGACCCGTCTCGAGCCGCGCGCTCGAGGCGGGTCACGCCTGTGCCCTCACCGACACCCACGACGAACGGATGGTGACGTGGAAACCGTTATCGGACAGCTCTTCACCGGGCTCAGTCTTGGCTCGATCCTGCTGTTGGCAGCACTGGGCCTGTCCCTGACCTTCGGTCAGATGGGCGTGATCAACATGGCCCACGGGTCGTTCATCATGGCCGGCTCCTACACCGCGTACTCGGTCCAGGAGTATCTGATCTCGAATGCCGGTGTGTCCCTGATCGTCTCACTCTTCATCGGCTTCCTCGTCGGCGGTCTCATGGGTGTGCTGCTCGAGGTCACCCTCATCAAACGCATGTACGACCGACCCCTCGACACCCTGCTGGTGACGTTCGGCGTCGGACTCATCCTGCAGCAGCTCGCCCGCGACATCTTCGGTGCGCCCGCGGTCGACGTGACCGCGCCGCCGTGGCTGTCGGGCGGTGTCGACATCCTCGGTGCGGTGGTTCCCAAGACCCGCCTGTTCATCATGCTGCTGGCCGTCATCGCCGTGGTCGCGATCGCCGTCACGATGAAGTACACCCCGATGGGGCGTCGCATCCGTGCCGTCGTGCAACACCGCGACCTGGCGGAGACCAGTGGGATCTCCAGCCGCACCACGGACATCACGACCTTCTTCATCGGCTCGGGACTGGCCGGCGTCGCCGGTGTGGCGCTGACCCTCATCGGTTCGACCAGTTCGAACACCGGCATGACCTATCTGATCGACGCCTTCCTCGTGGTCGTCATCGGCGGCCTGGGCCAGATCAAGGGCGCGGTCATCGCGGCCATCGCCCTGGGCATCCTGAACTCGTTCATCGAATACAACACGACCGCATCGGTGGCCAAGGTCGCCGTGTTCGTGATCATCGTGATCTTCCTGCAGATCCGCCCCCAGGGCCTGTTCACGGTCCAGTCGAGGAGTCTCGTGTGAAGGACTATTTCAGCGGTCACTGGAAGACCTACGCCGGATTCGCCGTCGCGGCGGTGCTCCTGTTCGGAGTCGCGCCGGCGGTGCTCTCCGATTTCCGGCTCAACCTGCTCGGCAAGTTCCTGTGCTTCGGCATCGTGGCCGTCGGTATCGGTCTGGCCTGGGGTCGCGGCGGCATGCTGACCCTCGGTCAGGGTGTGTACTTCGGACTCGGCGCCTACATCATGGCGATGCATCTGAAGATCGCCGACGCGGAACTCCGCGGCGACGACGTCCCGGACTTCATGCAGATCGCCGGCATCCGGGAACTGCCCGGATACTGGAAGCCGTTCGCGTCGCCGGTGGTGACGATCCTCGGCATCCTGTTCGTGCCCACCGTGATCGCCGTCCTGCTCGGCCTGGGTGTGTTCAAGCGGAAGGTGAAGGGCGCCTACTTCGCGATCCTGTCGCAGGCGCTGGCCGCGGCTTTCGCGATCCTGCTCATCGGACAGCAGAGCACCGGTGGCAGCAATGGGCTCAACCGTTTCCGCAGCTTCTTCGGTCTCGCACTCAACGACCCGGTCAACCGGCAGTTGCTGTTCTTCATCGCGGCGGGCACCCTGCTCGTGGTCGTCGCACTCACCCGGCAGCTGATGTACAGCCGCTACGGCGAGCTGCTCGTCGCGGTGCGTGACCAGGAAGAGCGCGTTCGCTTCCTGGGCTACGACCCGGCGAACGTCAAGGTCGTCGCCTACGCGATCGCGGCACTGTTCGCGAGCATCGCCGGCGCCCTGTTCGTGCCGATCGTCGGCATCATCTCGCCCGCCGACGTCGGGATCGTCCCGTCGATCGCCTTTCTCATCGGCGTCGCGATCGGTGGGCGCACCACACTGCTCGGTCCGGTCCTGGGCGCGATCGCGGTCGCCTGGGCGCAGACCAGCCTGTCGGAGAACTTCCCGTCCGGATGGACCTACGCCCAGGGCGTTCTGTTCATCGTCGTCGTCGGCTTCTTCCCGGCCGGACTCGCCGGACTCGGCGCGGTGTTCCGGTGGCGTCGTCAGCGACCGGCCGATCCGTCGCCCACCGGTGACATCGACGAGCACACCACCAGCAAGGTAGGAGCCTCCTCATGAGCGGCACCGAGACGAGCACGATGGAACCGGTCGCCGGCGGCAACGCCGGAATGGAGAGCGACTACCTTCAGGTGCGCGGCCTCAGCGTCGAGTTCGACGGTTTCAAGGCCGTATCCAATGTGGATCTGACACTGCTGCAAGGAGATCTGCGCTTCCTGATCGGTCCCAACGGCGCGGGCAAGACGACCATCATCGACGCGATCACCGGCCTCGTCAAACCCACCGGCTCGATCCAGAAGTCGGGTGTGGAACTCGTCGGCAGGAAGGTGCACCAGATCGCGCGCCTCGGCGTCGGCCGGACCTTCCAGACCGCCAGCGTGTTCGAGGAACTGAGCGTGCTGCAGAATCTCGACATCGCCGCCGGGGCGGGACGGTCGGTGTGGTCCATGCTGCGCCGCCGGCCCGCGGAGATCCCTGAGGGGATAGCCGAAGTCCTGGAGACCATCGGCCTGCAGGACCTGCGCGACACCCCCGCCGGTGTGCTCGCGCACGGGCAGAAACAGTGGCTGGAGATCGGCATGCTGCTGGTGCAGAACGCCTCGGTGCTGCTGCTCGACGAACCGGTCGCCGGGATGAGCCACGAGGAGCGCGAGGAGACCGGAAACCTGTTGCGCCGCATCGGTGGTGAGCGGACAGTCGTGGTCGTCGAACACGACATGGACTTCATGCGGGCGTTCGCGACGTCGGTGACGGTGCTCGCCCGTGGCCAGGTGCTGGCCGAGGGCAGTGTCGCCGAGGTGCAGGCCAATCCGAAGGTCCAGGAGGTCTACCTCGGAACCGCCGCCGGCGGTGAGGAACTCGAGGAGATCGCCGCCGAATCAGCGGACGGACCCACCGCGTCGACCGAGAAGAAGGGCTGAGGGGAGATGCTGAAACTCTCCGGAGTGCATGCCGGATATGGCCGGACTGAGGTCCTCCACGGGGTCGACATCGAGGTGCCCACCGACGGTGTCGTCGCGGTGATGGGCCACAACGGCGCCGGCAAGACCACGCTGCTGCGTGCCGCCGTCGGCCTCGTCAAGACCACCCGGGGCTCCATCACCTTCGACGATGTCGACATCACCAAGGCTCGTCCGAGCTCGCGGGTGAAGCACGGCATCGCCTATGTCCCGCAGGGACAGCAGAGCTTCGGTCACCTGACCACCGCGGAGAACCTGCAGGTGGTGGCCGACGGCCGCAAACGTGGCAAGGAACTCATCGCCGAGATGCTCGACATGTTCCCGGCACTGAAAGAACTGCTCGGTCGACGTGCAGGTCTGCTGTCGGGTGGCCAGCGTCAGCAACTCGCGATCGCCCGGGCCCTCATCACCGAACCGCGCATGCTCATCCTCGACGAACCCACCGAGGGCATCCAGCCCTCGGTGGTCGCCGAGATCGAACAGACCATCACCACCCTCACCCGGCGAGGCGGGCTCGGCGTGCTGCTCGTCGAGCAGCACATCGGATTCGCTCTCGAAGCGGCGCAACAGTATTACGTCCTCGAGAGCGGCCGGGTCACCTCGTCGGGCGAGGGCGGTACGGCTGCCGAGGCCACCGTGCGCGAGGCCATGACGATCTGACCGCGACCCACACGAAGGAGCGGATCACACACCTTTCACGTTGAGCAGCTGGGTCAGCACGGCCTCGACCTCGACCAGGTCCCGGGCGTCGTCCATGATCTGGTCGATCGGCTTGTAGGCGTCCGGGATCTCGTCGATCCACTCCGCGCCGTGCCGGTACTCGATCCCGGTCATCGCCGCTGCGAGATCGTCGAGGGTGAACAGCTTCTTGGCCTTGCTCCGCGAGAACCGCCGGCCCGCACCGTGAGGTGCGGAGAACAATCCCGACTCGTTCCCGAGCCCGCGCACCACATACGACTTGGTGCCCATCGATCCCGGGATGAGACCGTGGGTCCCGGTGCTCGCGTCGATGGCCCCCTTACGGGTGAGCCACACCGCCCGGTCCGCGATCTCCACTTTCTCGGTGTAGTTGTGGTGACAGTTGATCCGACGCACCTCCATCACGGCTGCCGGACGAAACGAGTTGTCTCCCAACCATTCGCCGAACACCTGAGGAACCGGTCCATCATCTCGGCCCGGTTCTCGAAGGCGAACCGCTGTGCCCACCGCAACTCCCGGATGTAGTCTCCGAACTCCGGTGTTCCGGCGGCGAGATGAGCAAGGTCGGGGTGGGCGAGCGGGATGTGCCGACGCCTGCACTGCTCCTGGGCGATCTTGATGTGCTTCTGCGCGATCTTGTTGCCGACGCCACGGCTGCCCGAGTGCAGGAACAACCAGATACTTCCCGTGCCATCGCCCTCGATCTGCTCGCACAACTCGATGAAGTGGTTGCCGCCGCCGAGTGAACCCAGCTGTTCGCGCCACTTCGGGGAGTGGGACAGGTCGACGTTCTTCTCCGCTGCGGCCTTATCCAGCTCGGCGATCCGGGACGCGGTGTGCGGGTAGAGGACGGCCTTGTTGTAGTTGCCCGGTGACAGCGGGATCGTCGACTCGACGCGACGCCGCAGGTCGGCGAGGTCGAAGCCGGCGATGTCGTCCTTGCCGATGGAGGTCTGCACGCCGATCATCCCGCAGCCGATGTCGACGCCGACCGCGGCCGGGATCACGGCGTCGATGGTCGGGATGACCGTGCCGACCGCGGATCCCTTGCCCGCGTGGGCGTCGGGCATGAGCGCGACGTGCGGATGGATGAACGGCAGTGTCGAGATCCCGTGCGCCTGCGACCGCGTCGTGTCGTCGAGGATCGAGGCGAAGCTGAGTACCTTCGGTGCGATCATCTCGGGCATTGTGTTCCCTACGAGAGATGGACCGCGATCTCCGGTCCGAGGGTGTGCGGTGCGTGGAGGGGGAGACGGTCGCCGCTCCAGAACCGGCCCGGGTCGAACCAGTTGGAGCCCTTGGTGGTGTCGAGAATGCCCATGTCGCGGTAGGTGATCGCGACGACCTCGGCGCAATACGCGGCTTCGAGGCTCACCGGCTCCGGCGCCGAGACCTCGTGCTGCCGTTGGTCACGACGTTCCCGGACCTTGCGATCGAGGTAGGGGATGCCGCGCACCAGGTCGACGGAGTTGGGGATACGACCACGGAACCATCGTCCGGCGAGACGTGCGGTGGTCGGTAACGGGGTGCCGTCGAGTCGCGCGATCACCTTGAGCAGATGGTCTTCCTGCTCCCTGGTGACCTCGGGACTGAGCTGACGAATCCAGCACGCCTGCTCGTACCGCACCATCCACTGTTCGACGGCCTCGCGCGCATCGTGCAGCTGGACGCCGCGGTGGTTCGACCCGGTCCAGACGTCGGTGAGTTTGTCGCCGAGTTCGGCGTGCCAGAGGAGCGGCGGCAGATCGTCGATGCAGACAGCCATCGCGACATGGTTCACCGGCGCGTTGGTGAGGGTGCGGATGGCGCGGTCGGGGCCTGAATCGCCGCGGAACAGCCAGACGTCGCCGGTGCGGGTGGCCTCGAGCGCTGTGGTCAGCGAGACGCCGCCGGACTCGCCGGCGAGGTCGGCGCGGCGCGGTTTTCTCCTGGTGGGCACCTCAGCAGGGTAGAGCCTCGTCGGCCCTCGCAGCCATCGGTGGCGGTGACGATCGTTCCGATGCGACTTATCCTGCCCCCATGAGGAATCTGTGGAAGTGGCTCGGCCTCGCCGGTGCCGTCGGCGTGACGACCGGCGGGGTGCTGATCGCGCGGGACCAGCGGCAGCGCAACGCCTACTCGGCCGACGATGTCCGCGAACGTCTGCATCGACGCCTGGCGGAGGCCGACACCGCAGGTGGCGGAGACGAACGATCCTGAGGACACTGGTGGGCGAGGTCGGCCCCGCGGTCGGCCGGGCAAAGCCGAACCACAGATAGGGAACACCATGAGCGACAACAGCGGATTCGGCGGCGGACCGTTCAACTTCGGCCCGGAGGACTTCGACCGGTTCGCGCGTGAGGCGGGAGAGGGCCTGCGCGACGTCTTCGGGAAGCTCTTCGAGGGTCAGGCCGGTCCCGGAGCGTTCTCGATGTTCTTCGACGAGGCGGCCCGAGGCCGCACCCGGACGCAGCCGCGTCCGGAGACAGCCGGTGAGACCGGATCGGGTGTGTGGGCCGTGTTCGTCGTCGACGAGGACGGCGGGGCCCGCGTCGAGCAGGTCTATGCCACCGAACTCGATGCGCTACGTGCCAACAAGAACAACACCGACCCGCGTCGCAAGGTGCGCTTCCTGCCGTATGGCATCGCGGTCAGTGCTCTCGACGAGGCGCTCGACGCGGAACCGGGTGACGACGAGAAATCGGACTGAGCGCGGTCGGGGAAACGCATGAGGCCGGTGAGTCCGAGGTGGACTCACCGGCCTCATGGTTTCGGTGATGCAGTCACGGCACCTGAGGCGCCGGTACTGCTATCAGAGGTTCGCGCCGCAGGTCGGCCACGCGCCGGGGCCCTGGGTGGCGAGGACGTTCTCCGCAACGCGGATCTGCTCCTCACGCGAGGCGTCTGCCGGGTTACCGGTGCCACCGTTGGCCTGCCAGGTGCTCATCGAGAACTGCAGGCCGCCGTAGTAGCCGTTGCCGGTGTTGATGGACCAGTCGCCACCGCTCTCGCACTGGGCGACAGCGTCCCAGTTGCCGGAGTCGGCCGAGGCGGTGGACGCCAGCATGCCGAACGGTGCTGCGGTGAGTGCGCCGACGACAGCGGCACGGGCGACGAGCTTGGTCGTATGCGTCTTGGTCATTCGCATGGTCTTCGTTCCTCCTATCACCACCCGGGGTTGGCAAGGTGGTTGATTTCGGACCGGGGCCGACCATACGGCTTGGTAACGTTAAGGTCACGTCATCCTCGTGACCTGCGGGATTTTGGTAACGCACGGATAACGGTGTTAGCTTTGGGGTAAAAGCCCAGCGCACCGCGGCATTCCGCGGAGGGGCGCGGAGCCCGGTGTTCGGACGCGTTCGATGACGAAGGTCACACACAAAATGTGGTGCGGACCACTTGCTCGCGGGGTGTTTGCGCGACTAGGGACGCCGTCTCACGGCGATGCGTCCACCGCCTGCAGGGGCGTAGGCGACGCCCCGCGAGAACCAGCGCTCCGCGCGGTCGTCGGTCGGGAGCAGCTCGAAGTCGCTCAGCACGGTCCGGAGCACCACGTCCATCTCCATCGTCGCGAAAGCGGCGCCGATGCAGCGCCGGGTCCCGCCGCCGAAGGGCAACCAGGCCGCTGGCGGCGCGGTGCCCAGGAAGCGGGTCGGATCGAACCGTTCCGGATTGCCGAACTCACGGCTGTCGGCGTGGAGCAGGGCGATGGAGACCATTACGTTGTATCCACGCGGGATGCGCCAGCGGCCGAGTTCGAGGTGGTCGGCGACCACGTGCCGGGCGGCGAAGTCGATGACGGGACGGCTGCGCTGGGTCTCGAGAATGGTCGCGTGCCGGTACTCGGTGCCGCCGGCGTCGACCTCGGTGACGAGTTCGGCCAGGGCGTCGGGGTGGCGACGGAGGCGTTCGAAAGCCCACGCGAGAGTCGTGCCCGTGGTCTCGTGACCCGCGGCCAGCATGGTGAGCAGCTCGTCGCCGATCTCCTCGTCGTCCATGCCCGTGCCGTCCTCATAGGTGCTGCGCAGCATCAGGGCGAGGATGTCGTCACGCTCTTCCAGGCGTGAGTCGTTGCGCGACTTGGTGATCAGGTCGCCGATGTAGGTCTTGTACTCCGCATGCATGCGGCGGTAGCGGTGGTTGGGATCGAGTGCCCGCAGGGCGTGGGGGAGATTCGGGAAGGTGGCCGCGCGCGAACCGGTGACGACCATCGGCGGGATCATCCTGCGTAGATTCTCGAGGTCCTTGCCCTGAGCGCCGAACACCGCCCGCAGGATCACGTTCAGCGTGATCCGCATCATCGGCTCCATCGAGGCGAACTCGGTCCCGTTCGGCCAGGTCGCCGCCTCGGTCCGGACCTCTTCCTCGACGATCTGCTCGTAGGTCTTCATCCGCTTGCCGTGCAGCGGCGGGGTCAGCAGTTTGCGGCGGGCGCGATGCTGCCTGCCCTCGAGGGAGAAGATCGACCCGGTGCCCAGGATGCGACCCAGGTTGGGCTGGACGTTGATGACCTTGTCGCCTGCGGTGAACAGTTCGCGCGCGAGCGCGGCGTCGGAGATGACGACGGCCGGGCCGAAGACGGGCAGTTTCACCGTGAAGGCCGAACCGTGCCGTCGGTGGAGGAGACCGAAGAAGTGTCTCCGGGAGGTGACCGCGGCGACGCCCTGCACAGCCGTCGGTAGGCGGGTGGCGGGCGGCAGGATCGCGTTGCCACTCATGACAGGTGTGCTCATCGGGAGTCGAGGCCTTCCGGAGGAGGGTGGTACGTCGGCGTACCAGTGACGGTACGCGGGGGTATCAGGCAGGGCAAGAGGCTTATGCTCGCTGCGTGAACTCGCATCTGTGGCCGGAAGGCGCGTCGTCGACGCGGGAACGGCTCCTGGCGGCGATGCTCGACTGTGTGGCCGGGTCGGGATACCGCGAGACCACCGTCGCCGATGTCGTCCGTGTGGCGCAGACCTCGCGGCGCTCCTTCTATCAGGAGTTCACCGACAAGCAGGACTGCTTTTTCACGCTGCTGCGGACCACCAACACGTTCATGATCTCCGAGATCGCGGCTGCGATAGATCGCGCAGCGACCCCGGAAGTGCAGGTGCGGCAGGCGGTTTCAGCCTATGTTCGCACCGGGGAAGGGTACCCCGGCCTCACGCTCAGCTGGATTCGCGAATTGCCGGCCCTGGGCCGGGAGGCGAAGTCGGTGAAGGACGAGGCGATGGAGGACTGGATCAGGTTGTTCGTCAGCCTGACATCCACCCCGGAGATGGTCGCCGCGGGCGTGTCGCCGATCAGCCGGGAGCGGGCGGTGTTCCTGTGGGGCGGGGTGCGCGAGCTGACCGCCGACGCCGTGGAATCGGGCGCGCCGCTGTCGGAGATCATCGAACCCGCGACAGCGGCATGCCTCGCCCTGATCAGAGCCGGCGGAAGCTAGCTGTTCTTCCCAGGGAGGTTGTGGACGGCGAGTCGCTCGATGGGTGATTTGCCGTCGATGCCTGTGTGGGGTCTGTGGTGATTGTAGTGATGAACCCAGTCCTGGTAGGTCTGGGCGCGGGCCTCTGTGGTTCCCCCGGAATCGTGGAGGACTCCTCTATGCGGCTTCGGGCTCGGTGACTGCGGTGTTCTCGTAGTCGACCGGACTCATCATCCCGATCGCGCTGTGGCGACGCTGGTGATTGTAGAAGCCGTAGCACCACTCCAACACGACCGCCTGCGCCTCCATGATAGTATGGAACTCGTTGCGTGACAACACTTCCCACTCCAAAGAAGAGAAGAATGCCTCCGCTGCGGCGTTGTCGAAACACGATCCGACCCGGCCCATCGACTGCCGGATACCCATCTTCTGGCACAGCCTGGTGAACCGTTTCGCGGTGTACGTCGACCCACGATCGGTGTGGAAAATCAGCTTCTGCGCATCGTCATCACGCCATATCGCCTGCATACCGCCCCGCGTGGCGACCGCCATCTCGATCGCCGCACACGCCAACGCTGCATCCGGGTGACGACTGGTGGCCGCCCCCAGCAGGCGGCGACTGTAGAGGTCGATGACCGTGGCCAGATACAGCTTGCCCGCCGCGGTCGGGATCTCGGTGATGTCGCCGACCCACCGCTGATCGGGGCACTGTGCGGTGAAATCGCGACCCAACAAATCGGGGAACTTCGGGGCGGTCTTGTCCTGACGGGTCAGCCCGTTGCGCCGGCGGATCCGCCGCGCGACCAGGCCCTGACGACACATCGAATCAGCGACAGTCTTCTCGGTCACCGTCCACCCGTCAGCACGCAGATCCGCATGCAGGCGCGGTGACCCGTGCAGGCCGCGGGCCTTGTCGAACGCCACCGCCACGGCCCGGTCGATGGTGTCCCGGCGATAGTCGCGGGTGGTGTGCAAACCCGTTGCCGCACCCGGCGATTGGGTCCGCTTATGCCATTTGTAGAACCACGCCTCGCTGACCCCGAGCAGCCGGCAGGACACCGCGTGTGGCACCCGATAGTTGGTCCTCTGGTCGGCGATAAAGCGTGCCACGCTCACTTCGTCGCCTCCTTCACCCACAGGACCACTGATCGCTTGAGGACATCACGCTCCATGCGCAGCTCGGCGACCTCGTCACGCAACCGTTTGAGCTCAGCAGCGTCATCAACGGTCAGCTCGCCGCGGCCCTCCCGCTCGGCGCGCGCCCGGTTGACCCAGTTACCCAAGGTGCCCTCGTTGACCCCCAGGTCTCGAGCGACCTGGGCGATCGGCTTACCTGTCTCCTCGACGATCCGGACCGCCCCATCACGAAACTCCCGGTCGTACTTCTTCCGCTTCTCTGGCATCGTGCTCCTCATTATCGATGCCTCTACGGTTCGGGGGGAACCTCACTCGTCTGACAGGTAGGTCTGGGCGTAGGCCCATTCCTGGTTCAGCGTCCGGTTGAATCGTTCGACTTTGCCATTGGTTTGTGGTCGGTACGGACGGGTACGTTTGTGCGTGATCTCGGGACCCAGGGTTTGCTTGAAAAGGTGTGAGCGGTAGCAGGATCGAGCAATGATCAGAACCTGTGGATGACCCTCGGTGAGGGGGCGTTGAAAGTGGGCGCACCTTCCCGAGGATGATCTGAATATCCGAAGGTCCGATCATGAGCCGGCGTTGGCGCGCTGGTTCGGGAAGGTACGCCCATGCTCACCGTAGTTCACGATGCCACCGAGGCCACTGAAAGCACCGGCGGTGCCGGTCGGTCGTTATTGGACGAGATCGTCCGCGACGGCGCCCGGCAGATGCTGGCTGCAGCACTCAAAGCCGAGGTCGCCGCCTACGTGGCCCAGTTCGCCGACCAGCTCGATGAGGACGGCCATCGGTTGGTGGTCCGCAACGGCTACCACCAGCCGCGTGAGGTGCTGACCGCGGCCGGCGCGGTCAAGGTGAAGGCGCCGCGGGTCAACGACCGCCGCGTGGACCCCGATACCGGTGTGCGGCAGCGGTTTTCCTCGGCGATCCTGCCGGCGTGGGCACGTAAGTCTCCGCAGATGAGTGAGGTGTTGCCGCTGCTGTACCTGCATGGGCTGTCCAGCGGCGACTTCACTGCGGCGTTGGAGCAGTTCCTCGGCTCGGGTGCGGGGTTGTCGGCCTCGACGATCACCCGGCTGACCGCGCAGTGGCAGGACGAAGCCGCGGCGTTCGGGCGCCGTGATCTGTCCGGTACCGACTACGTCTACCTGTGGGTCGACGGCATCCACCTCAAGGTGCGCCTGGAGCAGACCAAACTGTGCCTGCTGGTGATGATTGGCGTGCGTACTGATGGCCGCAAGGAGCTGGTGGCGATCACCGACGGGTATCGGGAGTCCACCGAGTCGTGGGCCGACCTGCTACGCGACTGCAAACGCCGCGGGATGACTGCCCCGGTGCTGGCCGTGGGCGATGGCGCCCTCGGGTTCTGGAAGGCGGTCCGCGAAGTGTTCCCAGCGACCCGTGAGCAGCGGTGCTGGTTTCACAAGCAGGCCAATGTCCTTGCCGCACTGCCTAAGTCGGCACATCCGTCGGCGTTGGCGGCGATCAAGGATATCTACAACGCCGAGGACATCGACAAGGCACAGGTCGCGGTCAAGGCATTCGAGGTCGACTTCGGCGCCAAATACCCCAAGGCCGTCGCCAAGATCACCGACGACCTTGACACCCTGCTTGAGTTCTACAAGTACCCGGCCGAGCATTGGATTCACCTGCGCACGACCAACCCGATCGAAAGCACTTTCGCCACGGTGCGACTTCGGACCAAGGTCACCAAGGGGCCTGGATCACGCGCGGCCGGGATTGCCATGGCCTACAAGCTGATAGACGCCGCACAAGCCCGCTGGCGGGCCGTCAACGCCCCGCATCTGGTCGCCCTGGTCCGTGCCGGCGCGGTCTTCCACAAAGGCAAACTGCTCGAACGGCCCACCGACATCACCCCACCGCAACCGCCTTCAAACGGTGACGAGCGCACCGGAACGGAGGTCGCCTGAAACACCCCGATCCACAGGTCTTGACAATTTCTCAGCAGGATCCGTTGTCGGTGAGTACCTGTTTGACGGTGACTCCGTGACTGTTGAAGTAGGTCGTTCGCACGCGACCAGAATCCGGCGGCGGTCTCTTTACGTTCGTCGCCGAGGATCTCGGAGTAGGCCAGTCGGGTGTGGTCATCAACGGCGTGATGAACGAAGGCGTAGCCGCGACCGTTCTTCTTGTTGTTGCGGTTACCGATCGTGCGTCCGAGTTTGCGGTGTCCGCCGCCGTTGGGGATCCGGCCGAGTTTCTTGATATCGACGTGGATCATGTCGCCGGGCTCTGGATGCTCGTAACGGCGTGGTCGAGGCCGGCGGACGACCAGGCCCGTGTTGTGGTCGAGATGCCGTAGCAGCGGCATCTGATACCGGCGTAACACCGCTCCGATGACGGCGCTCATCGAAATTCCCCAGTGATGCTCATCTGAATTCCCCACCCGTGTGGCTCCGCCAGAGTAGGCGGGCCTCCCGTGATGCTGATGGTCTCTGACCACTCACCAGCAACCTCGGGAGGCCCGCTTTCATGTTGACACGGGAGAACGATGTGGAAGTACATGCACTGCACAACCGGGGGTGGACGATCTCGGCGATCGCCCGCCACACCGGCCACGATAGAAAGACGATCCGGGCCTACCTCAACGGTGAGCGCACCCCGGGCCAGCGCAAGAGGCCGGCGGTTGATCCGTTCGACCCCTACCTCGACTATGTCCGGGCCCGACTCGACGAGGACCCGCATCTGTGGTCACGCACGTTGTGCGATGAACTCGAGGACCTCGGCTACACCCAGTCGTATCAGACCCTGACCCGCCAGATCCGGACTCGCGGTCTGCGACCGAAGTGTGCGGACTGCGCGCAGGTCACCGAACGGGCGAATGCGATCATCGAACACCCGCCGGGTGAAGAGACACAATGGGATTGGGTGGAGTTGCCGAATCCTCCAGCGCAGTGGGGTTGGGGTTCGACCGCATTCCTGCTGGTCGGGTCACTGTCGCATTCGGGGCGGTGGCGTGGCTATCTGGCACCGGATATGACCCGCCCGCAGGTGATCGCCGGTATCGACCGCATCACCCGCCGCTTGGGTGGGGTCACCAAGTCGTGGCGGTTCGACCGGATGGCCACGGTGTGTCACCCGGCAACCGGCGCGTTGACCGCCGAGTTCGCCGGCGTCGCCAAGCATTACGGCGTCTCGGTGGCCGTGTGCCCACCCCGGCGCGGGAACCGCAAGGGTGTGGTGGAGAAGTCCAATCACATTGCCGCGCAACGCTGGTGGCGCACACTTCCTGACGAGCTGACCGTCGAGCAAGCCCAGACCAGTTGCGACACGTTCTGCCGGACCCGCTCGGATGTTCGGGTGCGCCGAACCAAAGATGGGCGCTCGAACGTGGCCACCATCGCCAAACGCGAACCCCTGAGCGCCCCGCCAGCAGCTCCGTACCCGACGACGGTCACCGAGGTGCGGAAAGTGTCTCGCCAGGCGCTGGTGGCATGGAAGGGCAACCAGTACTCGGTGCCCCCGGAGTTGGCGATGAGCGACGTGCACGTCAGTGAGCGTCTCGGTGACGGGCATATCGACATCGCCACCGACTCGGGCATCGTGATCGCCCGCCACCGCCTGGCCACTGCCGGCTCGGGAGCCCAAGTGCGTGACCACGGCCATGTCGTCGCCTTGGACACCCTGGCCCAGGCCGGCGCCTCATCGAGTCGCCGACCGCATCGCCGCAAGGAACGCATCCCACCCGGCCAGACCGCCCGACAAGCTGCAGAAGCGCTGCGCCGCGCAACCGCCCACCCCGCCACACCGACCGAGGCGTCGGTGATCGATCTGAGCGTGTACGAACGCGCCGCACAGAACAGGACCCAACTCCCATGACCAACAAGACCGACGAAACCACCACCACCTCCAATCCGAACAGTGATGCACCGCAGTCACAATCGGCGGTCTCGGTGTATCAGCAGCTACGTGGGCATCTCGCCGCACTCAAACTCGACTCCGCCGCGCAAGCCCTACCGCAGGTGCTGCAGACCGCCGCCGAGCAGGAGTGGACGATGACCTACACCCTCGAGCACCTCCTCGGCATCGAGGTCGATGCCACCGAGGCCCGCCGCCTGGCCGGGCGGCTGCGGTTCGCCTGCCTGCCCACCCCCGCCACCCTGGACGGGTTTGACTACGACGCCGCCCCCGGAGTCGACCGAGCATTGATCCGCGAACTGGGCACTTGCGCCTACCTCGAATCGGCCACCAACGTGCTGCTCATCGGACCGCCCGGCACCGGCAAAACCCACCTCGCCGTCGGGCTGGCGCATGCCGCGGTGCACGCCGGCTACCGCACGTATGTGACCACCGCCGCGGATCTGGCCGCCCGCTGCCACAAAGCCGCCATCGAGGGCCGCTGGGCCACCTGCATGCGATTCTTCGCCGGTCCCACCCTGCTGGTGATCGACGAACTCGGATACCTGCCGCTACCGGCCGAAGCCGCGTCAGCGCTGTTTCAAGTTGTGGCACAACGATATTTGAAGACAAGCATCGTGATCACCACCAACCGGTCAGTCGCCGAATGTGGGTGAAGTCCTCGGCGACACCACCGTCGCCGCCGCCATGCTCGACCGACTGCTACACCGCTCCGTCGTGCTCAAACTCGACGGCGATTCCTACCGGCTACGCGACCACCACGCCCGCACCCAAAACCAGCGCACCGCCACCGCACCAACCCGACGGACGCTACAGTAGGAGCCGCCCACGGGTGGGGAATTTCAGTGAGCACACCTGGGGAAGTTTCTTGAGCCCCGTCACCGACGGTGCTGCAGGGCAGTTGGAGGTGGTAGGCGATGCGGTGTGGTCCCCAGCGGCGGGTGAAGCGCAGGTTGATGATTCGCCGTTCGCAGCGTGTGGGGGTCCGATTGGGGCTGCGGTGGGGTCGGCTGGATCGATCAGCCATCGCCGCGGGCCCGCCGTCCCGATAGCGGTCGGCCCATTTCTTGGCTGTGGTGGGCGAGCACTGGAACCGTTCGGCGGCTCGGCGGATCGACCAGCCCTCATCGATGATCACCGAAGCGAGTTTCAGACGCCCCTTTGGGGTCAGTAAGGCATTAGCGTGGGACATGAGGACCTCTTGGTAGCGGCGTGTGTTGTGGTAACCACACCGATACCGGAGGTCCTCACCTATTCACTGGCGCCACACCGTCCACAACGTCCCTGGTCATTACAGCTAGCGCCAGGCGCCGCGCAGATACTGAGGCGGATACGGCGCCTCGTCGCGGGGGAGGCCCAGTTCGTGTGCGGCGCGCTGCGGCCAGGACGGTTCGCGCAGGCGACGCGTCCGAAGAGGACGGCCGTGGGACGACGGCGACGGCCTCGGTGAGGATCAGACCGAAACCGCCGGCGGCACGGACGCCGAGGTGGGCGAGATGCCAGTCGGTGGGTACACCGTCGCCGGCGAAACAGCTGTATCGACACGTCGGCGCGAGCCAGATCCGGTTGGGGATCTCCAGGTCGCGGAGCGTCATCGGCTCGAAGAGCGCGGTACTGGTCACAGTTGGAGTCACCCGTCCCGGCGGCCGGCAATTCCCGGACGGTAGGTTGTGACTCAGGTCGCAGTGCCGGCGGCATCCGGTGCGCAGTTCCGGCCGATCGAGGTTCTCTGGGAGAGGGGTCCGCGGATGAGCGAGACGACAGACCGGGTGACGGTCGAGGTGGACGGGCCGCTGGGTGTGATCACCCTGTGCGCCGCGCGGCGTCGGAACCCGTTGTCCACCACCACGATGAAGGCCGTGACCGCGGGACTCCGCCGCTTCGACGAGAACTCCGAGGTGCGGGTCATCGTGATCCGAGCGGAAGGCCCGGCGTTCTCGGCCGGTCACGACCTCGGTGAACTCGTCGACCGCACGCTCGACGACGAACGCGCCGTCTTCGACACCTGCGCCGAGCTGATGCGGACCGTCCACGAGGTGCGCCAACCGGTGATCGCAGAGGTCGCCGGAATGGCCTTCGCCGCGGGGTGCCAGCTGGTTGCGACCTGTGATCTCGCGGTCGCCGGACGCAGCGCGACGTTCTCGACGCCCGGCGTACGGATCGGGCTGTTCTGCTCGACGCCGATGGTCGCGCTGACCCGCGCCATCGGTCGCAAGCGGGCCATGCACATGCTGCTGACCGGTGAGGCGATCGACGCCGAGACGGCCGCCGACTGGGGGCTCCTCAGCGGTGTCGTCGAGGACGACGAACTCGCCACGACGGTCCGCGAGTTGGCACTGCGGATCGCCGGGTCGAGTGCCCGGACGGTGTCCATCGGCAAACAGGCCTTCTACCGGCAGATCGAACTCGACGAGGCCTCGGCCTACAAGGAGATGTCGGAGACGATGGCGACCAATGCGATGACGTGCGATGCGCAGGAAGGGATGTCGGCGTTTCTGCAGAAGCGGACGCCCGTGTGGACCGAATAACCCACAAACCCACCACTTTTGGGCAAAGCCACCACCTTCAACGGAATTTCTCAACCTGTCTGAGACAGGACTTGGTTGGTTGTTCTTCTGTGGTTGATCCCGACGGTGGTCGGGATTTCCGGGGCCCGGGGTGGGCGCCGGAAGCGTTGCGGGTGGGCCAGGTAGTGGCGGTTGAGCAGTGTTTGGCGGTGCTGCCGCTGCTGGGTGGCAGTACCGTCGAACACCGAGGCCGGGGTGTGCCAGGCCAACCCGCTGTGGCGATGCTCGTCGGCATAGGTGGCGAGGAAGGTGGCGGTCCAGGCGCGGGCGTGGTCGATGTGGTCGAACCGGTCGGGACACTGCAGGTCGTATTTGATGGTCTTGAACAGCGATTCGGAGAACGGGTTGTCGTCACTGACTCGGGGCCGGGAGAACGAGGCTTCGATCTTGGCAGCCTGCAGGGCGTCGAGCAGATCGCGTGAGCGCATGATCGCCCCGTTGTCGGCGTGGAGCACCTGCGGGGCGCCGTAGCGGGTGAAGGCGGCGGCGAACATGTCGACTGCCAGGGCGGTGTCCTCGACGTGCTCGATGCGCCAGGCGACCGGGTAGCGGGAGAACACATCGATCACCAGGTACAGCTTGTAGCGCTGGCGGGATGGTCCTTTGAGTTCGGTGACATCCCAGGACCACAACTGCCCCGGCGCCGTCGCTACCGCTTTGGGCGCCGGGCGTGCGCACCCGCCGCCGTGCCTGCCTTTGCGGCGATCACCGGTCATCTGTTCGGCTTTGGCAATGCGGTAGAAACTGCTCTGCGAACACGGCACCCGACCGGCATCGAAAGCCCGCCAATAGGTTTGGCACACTGACAGCTCGGCGTATTGCTCGTCTTCGAGTACCGCTCGTGCCTGGGCACGCTCACCGGCAGTCAATGCCGCCGGCTGTTGGCGGGCGTGCTGCGGGACCGGATCGGTCACCGGTGTGTAGTGCCGATACCGGCGAGTGAGGCGATAAAACGTTGCCCGCGGCAATCCCGCCCACACACATGCCGCCGCGATCGTCATCCCAGCTGCGGCCAACGCGATGACCGTCTCGACTAGGACAGTCCTTTGCGGTGCAGCCACTGCTGGTACTGTTCGGCGCTCATCAACGCCGGTGGGATCTGCTCCTCCTCGCTCGTCGAGCTCGCGGTGATCCCGTCCATGAGCTCGATAGCTTTTCCCATGATCTCTTGAATGGCTTCGGCCTGTTCGACCTTCTTACGTAGCCGTTGGTTCTCAGCGCGTAACCGCGCCAACTCGGCTCGTTCCTGAGCATCCACCCGGCGCGATCCTTTCGACTTGAGTGCTGCCGACACCATCGACACCTCAAAGTCTCCCCGATCACGGGCGTGCAACCAGCCCCGCACCGTGGCCCGCGACAGAGCATGCTCGCGCAGCAACCGGGCACGGCCACCGCGCTCCAGCGTCGCCGCATCCCACAACTGCAAAAACTCGACCTTGAAACCAAGCGGGTAAGACCGCTGCCCATTCGGGGTTCGGCCGACCTCGACACTGATAGTCATCACACATTCCGATCCCCGCACACCCCGCCAGGTGTCTCACAAACAGCCTGACAGGATGCGTTCAAGGTGGTGGCTTTGCCGATCTGTGGTGGGTTTGCGGATGCGTCAGACGCTGGTCTCCGCGGTCGCCTTGGCGAAACGCGCCAGATGGGCGTCGGCGGTATCGAATTCGTACTCGATGGCGGTGAGACGCTTGAAGAAGTGACCGATGGCCAGTTCCTCGGTCATGCCCATGCCTCCGTGCAGCTGCACCGAGTTCTGCCCGATGAAGCGTGCGGCGCGGCTGATCGTCGCCTTGGCGGCGGAGACCGCGGCGGCGCGCTCGGCGGGTTCGGCGTCGAGCGACAGGATCGCGAAGTACTGGGCGGCCACCGACTGCTCGAGCTGCAGGTGCATGTCCACCATGCGGTGCTGCAGCACCTGGAAGCTGCCGATCGGGACGCCGAACTGCTCGCGCTGCTTGGCGTATTCGACGGTGTCGGTGAAGACCTTCCGCATCAGTCCGACGGCATCGGAGACCACGGCTGCGGTGGCGGTGTCCCAGGCCTTCTCGAGCAGGTCGATGGCACCGTCGCCCGCGATGAGTGCGTCTCCGGGGAGCCGGACGTCGGTGAACGTGATGTCGGCGGCCTGCCGGTCGTCGATGGTGCGCAGCCGCTGGAGTTCGAGTCCCTGCGGCGCGCCGTCGGCGAGGTCGATGAGGAACAGCGACACACCCGCGGGGTCGTGCGGCTCGCCCGAGGTCCGGGCACTGACGATGAGGTAGTCGGCGATGGGTGCGGTGGTGACGACGGCCTTGCTGCCGTTGAGCACCCATCCCTCGCCGTCGCGGTCGGCGCTCGTCTCGATGCGCGACAGCACGCCGCCCGAACCGTCCTCCAGTGCGGCGAGCGCGCTGAGGGCCTCGCCCGCGGCGATACGACCGGCGGCTTCGAGCGCGACCGGGTTACCGGTGGAGTGCAGCAGTCCGGCACCGAGAACCACCGAGTCGACGAACGGCTCGACGACCAGGGCGTGTCCGAGTGCCTCGGTGACGACCATCAATTCCTCGGCGCCGCCGCCGAATCCGCCGATCTCCTCGGGCAGGTAGGCGCCGACGACGCCGAGGTCCTCGACGAAGGCCTTCCAGATCTTGGGCTGCCAGCCCTCGCCGACCTTCGCGGCGTCGCGACTGACCTGCAGGTCGTAGCGTGCGTCGAGGAACTTGTTGAGTCCGTCGGACAGCAGCTGCTGTTCGGGGGTGAGTGTGAAGTCCATCAGTTTTCTCCTGTGACCCGTCAGAGACCCAGAGCCGCTTTGGCGAGGATGTTTCGTTGAATTTCGTTGCTACCCGCGTAGATCGAGCCGGCGCGGTCGTTGAAGTAGTGCAGGGGAGCGACGGCCTGCCAGGGCTCACCGCTGACGTAGCCGTCGGTGGGTGGCGTGTACTGGAAGATCGGACCACCGGGGCGGGTCGCATGCGGTTGGAAGACGCGGCCGTGCGGACCCGCGGCCTCGAGCGCCAGGGTGGTGATCTCCTGGCTCAGTTCGGTTCCCAGGATCTTCAGCATCGACGCGATCGAGCCGGGGTCCTTGCCCGACGTCATCGCGGCGAGCGCACGATACTCGAGGACCTCGAGGATCTTCGCGCGGATCTGGAGGTCGGTGAGCTTGGCCGCGAACGCCGGATTCTCCGACAGCGGGCCCCCGTCGGGTGCGGTCACCGTTGCTGCGTCACGACCGAGCTGCTCGGCCATGACCTGCAGCGCCGGGGCAGCCGCGCCGCCGCCACGCTCGAAGACGAGGAGGTATTTGGCGACGGTCCAGCCGTCGTCGATCTTGCCGAGGACGTTCTTCTTGGGGACGCGCACGCCGTCGAAGAACACCTGCGCCTGGACCTGCTCGCCCGAGGCGAAGACGAGGTTCTGGACCTCGATGCCGGGCGAGTTCATGTCGATGAGCAGGAAGGTGATGCCCTGCTGCTTGCGCTCCTGGCGCGAGGTGCGGACCAGGCAGAAGATCCAGTTGGCCTCCGAGGCGTGGGTGGTCCAGATCTTGGAGCCGGTGACGACGAGGTCGTCGCCGTCGTCGACCGCGGCCATCGACAGCGACGCGAGGTCGGAACCGGACTCGGGCTCGGAGTAGCCCTGGCAGAAGAAGACGCTGCCGTCGAGGATGCCCGGCAGGAAGAAGTTCTTCTGTCGAATGGCAATCTACCGAATGTTCGCTCCGGAGCGTAGCCCGGCTCACGATTCGCTTTCCAGTGTGACGTCCGAGGGGTCGTCCGGGAGCGGTTCCGGCTTCGACGACGACAGCAGGACATCGGCCCAGCGGGTCGCCGGATCGATGTCGATGAGCAGTGCCTTCGCCAACAGGGTGAGCGGGACCGCGAGGATCGCGCCCAGTGGCCCGATCGCCCAGGCCCAGAAGATCAGCGACAGGAACGTCAGGGTCGTCGACAGTCCGGCGGCATCTCCGACGAACTTCGGTTGGATGACCGACTGGATGATCACGTTGATGACGCTGTAGACCGCGATCACGATGAGCATCTTCACGACCCCGCCGTCGAGCAGGGCGAGGAGCGCCGGCGGGACGAGTCCGATGACGAAACCGACGTTCGGGATGTAGTTGGTGATGAACGAGAGCAGACCCCACAGGATCGGCAACGGGACCGACAGCAATGCCAGCGCGATGCTGTCGAACACGGCGACGATCAGTCCGAAGACCGTCGACACCCACAGGTAACTCCGGGTGCCCTGCGCGAAGGCGCCGAATGCGGAGGCGATGTCGGGCCGCATGTCGCGCAGATGTGTCATCCGGTCGTCGAATCCCACCGAGTCGGCCGCCATGAACAGCAACAGGGCGAGTACGAGGACGAGGGCCGACGCGACGCTGAGAGTGCCGGCCAGCACGTCGGTGACCACGTTGACGACCTTGCCGGTGTCTACGTGCGAGATCATGTCCTGGACCTTGTCCTGGCTCACGCCGTGGCTCGTCAGGAAGTCCTGGAAGCTCGTGATGATCTCGTTGAACTCCTCGTCGTAGTCGGGCAGTATCGTCGCAAGCCGGGCCACTGAGAACACCAGCGTCGCGAACAGCCCGATCAGGATGCCGTAGACGAGCACGACGGTCGTCAGGAACGCTGCCCAGCCGGGAAAGCCCTTGGTGCGCAACCATCTCGGCACCGGTTGAACGGCGACGGTCAGCATCAGCGCCAGGAACGTCGGCGCGGCGAACGACGAGACCGCCTTGATGCCCCCGACCGCGACCACCAGGCCGGCGATGGTGATCAGCACTATCGTCCCGCGGGGGAGCGTCCAGGCCGGTGGGTCGGTGCGATAGGACGGTGCCTCGGGCGGGCGCGCGGTGGTCCTGGAGCGGTTCGTGCCCCGACGTGCCATGCTCTCGCCTCACTCTCGCCCACGACGTGGGTCGTGCCCGGAGTGCGCGACCGTCATCCAGTGTTCAGTACGACGATCTGCGGCGGAGCGCTTTCCGGCGACGACTCCGCGCCTGCTCGAACTGCGCACGGGCGCGTCGGCGGGGTGTCAGCCGCGGCTTCACCCTTGAACCCGGTGCGTGGCGCCCGGAATGACGTCGCATGCGAACATCATTCTGCGCTGGTTCACCGGTAGCTCCCTCACACCTCAGGGTGCGATTGTGCTCTGTCAGCGACCCTTCCACTCCGGGGTCCGCTTCATCACGAACGCCATGATGCCCTCGAGGGTGTCGCCGCTGACGATCAGCGAGTCGAGCACGTTGGTGCTCGCGCGGACCGCCTCGACGGTGTCGGTGATCGCGTCGGACTGCTCCATCGTCGCGATCGACGCGCGGACGGAGGTGGGGGAGGCGGCGAGGATCTCCTCGGCCACCCCGCGGGCGGTCTCGAGAACCTTTCCGGCCGGAGCGATCCGGCTCACCAGGCCGGCCGCGGCGGCCTCGGTGGCGGAGATCCGGCGACCGGTCAGGATCATGTCGCGGGCGAGCGCGGGCGGGATCATCCGCGGAAGACGCACCAGACCGCCTGCGGCGGCGGCCAATCCGACCTTCACCTCGGGCAGTCCGAAGGAGGCCTCCTCGTCGGCGACGATGATGTGGCAGGCCATCGCGATCTCGCAACCGCCGCCCAGCGCGAACCCGTTGACCGCGGCGATGACCGGCTTGGGCAGGCTCGCGCGCGCGGTGAGACCGGCGAATCCGTTCTTGGGCACCGACAGTGCGGCCGGGCTCGTTGTCGCGGTGAGGTCGTTGCCCGCCGAGAACGCCTTGTCGCCCTTGCCCGTCAGGATCGCCACCCACAGGTCGTCGTCGGCGAAGTAGGCGTCGAAGACCGAGTCCAGTTCGGCGTTCGCCGCCGGGTTCAGCGCGTTGCGGGCGTCGGGACGATTGATGGTCACCTCGAGCAGGTGTCCGTCACGACGGATCTCGATGTGTTCGTAGCTGTCCCGGAAGGCCGGCGCGACCGCGGGGTACTTGGCGTTCATCGCCGCCTCGGTCAGCTTGACCCGGTTGCCCTTGTCGAAGGAGCGCACCACGATCTTCGTGCCCGCGGGATCGTCAGATGTCAACAGGTGATCGAAGAACTCGTCGTCGTCGGAGTCGAGATTGGCCACGAAGCGTGCACCGAGTCCGTCCGGCGCTGCGTGGTCGATCAGGCGACCGATCACGACGCCCGTCCGCTTGCCGCTCTTGCTCGGGATGACGGTGTAGGTCTCGAGGATCGCCGGCCCGTCGGCGTCGCCGATGGTGGGAACGCTGGGCACCGCGTCGAGCCGAGCCTGGATCTGTGCGCTGTTGTCGGCACGCCAGGGCGCCGGCGTCGTAGAGTAGACACCGGCCGCATGCTTGCTCAGCACGCCGCCGTTGGCGACGACGAGACCGAAGTCGCCGGGGGACTGCCGCACGCGCGTCACGACCTCGGCGATCGCGTGCAGCGAGTAGTTGTTGCCCGGGCCGCCGAAGAACGGCAGGCCGCCGGTGACGGTGAGGCCACGCGGGTCGTCGGTGGCGAGGCCGAGGCCGTCGAGGATGTTGAAGACCGCGATCGGGAAGCAGCTGTAGATGTCGATGACGTCGATGTCGTGGAGACCCACCTCGGCGACCTCGAGTGCGTGCCGGACCGCGGCCGGTGCGGCCGGCGCGGCACCGAGGTCGGGACGGTTCAGCGAGGTGCGCTCGACGGTCTCGGCGTGACCGTGCAGGAACACCCACTTCGACGGGTCGATGCCGGCGGCCTGTGCGGCCCGGATCGACATGACGACGACGGCGGCGGACTGGTTCACCTGGTCGCGGGCGACGATGTAGCGCGTGAACGGATCGGCGACCACTCGGTTCTCGGGGGTCACGGTCACCAACTCCGCGGCGTCGCGAACAGTCGGGGCGGCTGAATGCGGATTCGCCGCGGCGACCTTCGTGAACGGAGCGAACAGCTCACCCATCGCGGCGGCGTACTCCTCGCGGCCCAGACCGGTGTTGTGCCGGCGCGCATTCTCCAGCAGCGCGTACTGCGGGATCACCGACGCGAGACCATGGCGCACCTCGGCGACGGTGATGATGCCCTTCACGCCGAATCCGCGGTCCTCGAGCTGCCCGCCGACCTCCTCGGCGAAGCTCGGACGCTCATTGTCCGGCTTCGACTGCAGATGCCGCACGGTCGACATGACCTCGGCGCCGAAGATGACGACTGCCTCGGAGTCGCCCGCCGCGATGACGCCGGCGAGCTCGGTGAGCATCGTCTGCGGGGTCTGCCCGCCGGTGACGGCCTGCACGGCGCGACGCGGGTCGGCGCCGACGCGCTTGGCGACGGCGCGCGGCATGTTGTCCGGCCGACCCAGCGGCGAGGAGGACAGGGGACTGGAGATCTCGAACGAGCGGATCGCGGCGATGGTGTCGATCGACGAGGCCAGGTCGGACGCGCCGGCGTCGTCGAAGGCGGCGGTGACGGCGCGCGCCGCGAGGTCCGCTTCACCCAGCGCCTCGTACCCGGGATCGGTCAAACGCTCGGAAGCCTGGCCGACACCGACGACGACGGGGGTGTTCGGATCGAGATCAGCGATCGAGATTGGCATACGCACACAATGGCACAAACGCGTGACAGGCGTCTCAACGTGGTCCGGCATCGGCCATACCTGCGGGTTCGGTACCCAGTCTGCCGCGGCATCGAGTGCTTGGGAACGTTGCGTTCACCGCGGTTTCAATCGTGGCCGAAGGGGCGGGAGCCGACGACACTATCGGCCGACAAGTCTGTATCGAAAGGACGTTTGATGACCGCAACCGTGCCCGCAAGCACGTCGGCCGCCGGCACAACCGACGAGCGGCTCGACGAGGTGTTCGCCCCGATCTTCGCGCGTATCGCAGAAGGCGCGGTGGCTCGTGAAGACGATCGGCGACTCGCACACGACGAGGTGTCGTGGCTGCGTGAGGCCAAGTTCGGCGCGCTGCGCGTGCCGGTCGAGCTCGGCGGGTACGGCGCCTCGGTGCGCCAGCTGTTCCGGCTGCTCATCGACCTGGCCACGGCAGAGTCGAATCTCCCGCAGGCGTTGCGCGTGCACTGGTCGTTCGTCGAGGATCAGCTCGCCGCGCTGCCCGATCACGAGGCGGAGCGCTGGCTGCGCAAGGTCGCCGAGGGCACGCTCGTCGGCAACGCCATCACCGAGCCCGGTGTCGGCGCCATCGACCGCTACCAGACCCGGCTGAGCCGCGACCCGGACAACTCCGACGGCAATGCCTGGCGCCTGGACGGCACCAAGTACTACAGCACCGGCAGCCTGTACTCCGACCACATCCTCGTCGCTGCGGACCAGGACGGCGAGCGCGTGTCGGTGCTCGTCGACGCCGACGCCGAGGGCGTCACCCAGCACGACGACTGGGACGGGTTCGGCCAGCGGCTGACCGCCAGCGGCACCACCGAGTTCAGCGGCGTGCAGGTGTCGGGCGATCGCATCCTCGGCCCGGGCTACGGCGTCGAGGGCCGCACCTACGCCACCTCCTACCTGCAGCTCGTGCAACTGTCGGTGCTGGCCGGTATCGCGCAGCGTGCCACCGACGACGTGAGCGAGTGGGTTCGGGAGCGCACGCGCACCTTCACCCACTCGACCGCCGACCTGCCCCGCCACGACCCGCTGGTGCAGCAGGTCATCGGCCGGCTGACGGCGGCCGCCTACTCGGCGCGCACCATTGTCCTGGACATCGCCGATCAGCTCGACCGTCTCGCCGAGACCGCCTGGCAGGACGAGGAGCTGCTCGACAAGGTCGAGTTCGACGTCGCCCGTGCCCAGGCGACCGTCATCCCGCTGGTGCTCGACGCGACCACCCAGCTGTTCGAGGTCGGTGGCGCCTCGATCACCTCCGAGCGGCTGCGCCTCGACCGACACTGGCGCAACGCGCGGGTGATCTCGGTCCACAACCCGCTGATCTTCAAACTGCAGGCCATCGGTGACCACGTCCTCAACGGCACCGAGCTGCCCTACGCGTGGAGTGCCGGCCAGAAGTAGGCGGCTACGCTGGCCCCATGCAGCGGATGGCGGCGGCGGACGCCGCGTCGTACTGGATGTCCGAGCGCATACCCAACGACCAGTTCCTGCTGTATGGCTTTGCCACACCGTCGATTTCGCTTGACGAGTGCGCCCGGCGACTGCTGGCGCGGGCGCGGCACGTCGACGATCTCTGCCTACGGATCCACGACGTTCCCGCCACCGCCGACCGGCCGTACTGGGTCTCGGCCGAACCCACACCCGACCAGGTCCGCGTCGACACGACGACGCGGACCTGGTCGTCGTGTCTGGACACCGTCGGCGCGCTCGTTGCCGACCAGCTGGCGCCGTCCCGCGCGGCCTGGCGACTGCACCTGTTCGGTCCGGTGGCCGGTCTGCCGGCCGGCGATGGCCATCCGGTCACGGGAGTCGTCGTGGTACTCCAGATCTCCCACGCGCTCGGGGACGGACGTCGGGCGTCGCAGATCGCGCGGGACCTCTTCGACGCCCCGTACCTCGAGAAGGTCGCCCGCGGTTATGGCGTCCCCGGGCTCATCCGTGACGTCGGAACGCTCGCGCTGGGCGCGTTGCGGTTTCCGGCTGAGTTCGTCTCGACGAGCCGACGCGGAATACAGGTCGCGCAGGTTGGGGGACAGGCGAATCCGGGGAAGCCGGGTTATCCGCTGACGACGCTGAACCGCAATCCCGGGTCGCGACGGCTCCTGCGGGTCGTCGTGCTCGACCGCGAGCGTCTCACCGCGTCCGGGTCTCCGGTCACGGTGGCGGTGTTGGTCGCGATCTCCCAGGCGCTACCGAGATATCTCGGCGACGGTTGTGAACGTCTCGGTGTGGAACTCACCGTCGGACGATCCGACAAATCGAAGACGCGCAACAATTTTCGCAATGTGGGGATCGATCTGCACCTCGAAGCCGACGAACCGCATGAACGTGCGCGACTCATCCGCGATGAGATCGACGCCGCCCGTGCGGCCGATACCGATCCGGCACGAGTCGCGCAGCGGCGGGTCTCAGAAGCAACGCCGGCGATCCTCGCACACTGGGGCATCCGGGCCGTCGACCTCGACACCCGGCCGGAGACGGTCACCGGTGTCACCGTGGTGTCCTCGGTGGATCGGGGTGCCGCCGACGTCGATCTCGATGGCGGAGAGATCCTGTTCACCACCGGCTTTCCCGCGCTGTCGCCGGTGCAGGGACTCACACACGGAGTGCACGGCATCGGCGACCGCATCGCGGTGTCGGTGACCACCAGCCCGGAGATCATGCCCGATGTCGACCGGTACATGGATTTGCTGCGGGCTGGTTTCGCCGCGCCTCGTCGCTAGGGTCCTCGAGCGACCGTCTCTCCTATGTCGAGCGGCGGTGCACCGTTCTGACACAACCGGTGGGTGGGTGGAGGTCGTTTCGATACGCCTCGTCGCAAGCTCCTCGGCTACTCAACGAGCGGTGGGGACGCCTCGTCGCAAGCTCCTCGGCTACTCAACGAGCGGTGGGGACGCCTCGCTTCGCTCGGTGTCGGCTCAACCGGCATTGGGTTGCGTGGTGTGGAAGTTTCGTGCGTCGGCTCGTGCCTACTCAACGAGCAGTGGGGACTGGCTCTCAGGCGTTCGGGCGGCCGTTGGTGTCCGCGGGGGAGGCGTCGCTGTTGCCGCCGGAGCCCTTGGGGCCGCGGGTGAGTCGCTTGGGCAGTCGCTCGGCGAGACCGCCGAGGGGTGCCACCGTCTGATTCAGCAGGTCGACGGTCTCGGCGAGTTCGTGCACGGTGTCCTGCATGGCGATCAGGTTGGGTGCCAGCTGACCCATCACCTCGGTCAGCTCGGTGAACCGATCCAGCGGACCGCCCGGCGCGATGGCGCGCTCGACCGCGCCGCCCTCGCCGACGAGCTGGTCGAGGAGGCCCGCCTCTGCGGCGAAGCGGTCGAGGATGCCGCCCGGAGCGGTGACCTTCTCCAGCATGCCGTCGGGTGCGGTGAGTTTGTCGACGACGCCGCCCTCGGAGGTGAGACGTTCGAGGATGCCCTCGTTCTCGGTGAACTGGTCGACCACGCCGCCGGGGCGGGTGAGGCGATCGAGTGGCCCGTCCTTGGCGGTCAGGCGCATCAGGATGCCGCGGTCGTCGGCCATCTGGTCGAGGAGCCCGCCCTTGGCGGTGAGTCTCTCCAGCAGACCGTCGGGTGCGGTCAGCCGGTCGATGACCCCGCCGGGGTTGAGCAGACGTTCCAGGGGGCCGCCCGAGGCCAGGATGCGTCCGAAGGGCCGCTCCGGACCCAGCAGTTCGGACAGCTGGTTGAGGAGCGCGAGGGGGGTACGCGCCGCGTTGAGTTCGTCCTCGGCGCCGATCGCCAGGCTGATCTCGTGCTGAACACTGCCCGCGGTGATCCGGGCGATCGTCACCGCGGATTCGGCTGCGGCGAGGACCACTCCGGTCACCGTGAATCCCAGCCGGAGCGGCATCTCGAGGAGCAGACGAGTCGGATTGGTCCCGGGAGGTGCGCTTCGTTCGGGAAGAGACTCCATGGTTCCCGACACTAGGCCACCGGATCGCGATCGGGGGTGAAGGTCGGGTGATTCCCGGTCAGGTGACCCACCGCGAAGTCTCTACTCCTTCGCGGCCTTCGCGGCGGCCTTGGCCGCCTTCTTGAAGTCACGGACCTTCTGCAACGAGTCGGGGTCGACGACGTCGGCGACCGACCGGTATCCCTGCTTGCTGTAGTCGCCGGCGACCTTGGTCCAGCCGGAGGGCTTCACGTCGAGCTGTTTGGCGACGAGTGCGACGAAGATCTTCGCCTTCTGCTCCCCGAATCCGGGCAGCTCACGCAACCTCTTGATGAGGTCGGCGCCACTGCTCGCCTCGGTCCAGATCCGGGCGGCGTCACCGCCGTACTGTTCGGCGACGACCTTCGCCAATGCCTGCACACGTCCGGCCATCGAGCGGCCGTACCGGTGGATGGCCGGGGGAGTGGAGCACAGATCCGCGAAGGCCTCGGGGTCTGCGTCGGCGATCTCGACCGGGTCCATCGTCCCGAAGCGGTCACGGATCTTGGCCGGACCTGCGAAGGCCCGTTCCATCGGGAACTGCTGATCCAGCAACATCCCGACGAGCAGTGCGAACGAATCGGTCGAGAGCAGTTCGTCGGCCGCGGGTTCCTGGGCGATCTGGATCTTCGGCATGGGAACGATTCTGGCAGACGCGGTGACCGCGCGGCTCTAGACTTCCCCCATGATCAGCGGGGAGAGCAGTTCGGGGCGATGGAGATCACGTGCGGGCATCGGGGCGGTGATCGTCGGCATGGTGGCGGCGCTGATCGGCGTCGCCGGGCCGGGGAGCGCGACGGCCATCCCCGATAACACCGAACCGAACTACGTCACGACGCTGGTCTGCGACAGCGTGAACCCGTGGCCGGCGGGGACGGTGAAGATCCGGGTCGACGTGTTCAACGACATCCGCTTCCCGGCCGACGGACTGCCCGGACCCGCGATCGCACTCATCGGCACCGACCGTGCGAAACCCGTTGCGCTGGAATACACCTACGACGTCACCGTGTCGTGGCGCAATCTGCGCACCGGACGCACCGGCACGGTCTTCGTGCCCGGTCGCGGCTTCACCGTCAAGTGGCAGGTGGACATCCATCCCGGACGCGGGCCCGTCGCGTTCACGATCAGGCAGAAGCTCGGCGCGATGGCCTTCAACCCGATGGTCAATCCGCAGTACTCGTCGTGCAGCGGGCGGGCGACGGCCTGAGCCGCCCGACCGCGGTGATCAGCGTCGGCGTAGGCGTTCGGCAAGACCGCCGATCAGCAGGTACTGCGCGGCGAAATAGCTGCCGAGCACCCAGGCCTCACCCGCCATCCGGAGACAAGGATCGGTGATCAGGTGACGGCGGTTGATGATGACCAGATCGGACAGCAGGAACGCGACACCGCCAATCCGTAGCCGCGGCTGCGGATCGGACATGGCGCTCGCCGTCGCCGACATCGTCGCGAGCGTGTTGCCGTAGGTGCCCAGCACCGGCAGCAGGGCCGGCCGATGACGGGCCAGGACGGCGGCCGATTCGCCGAGCAGGCCGACCCGGGGGAGGAGCTGCCGGGCCGACGGCCGAGCGCCTGCCCGCCACATCGTCGCGATGTAACTCAACTGGGCGCCGGCGAACAACGACGCCCCGAGGCGTAGATAGCGGTCCTTGGCGACCGGCTCGGTCTCGAACTCCTCGAGGAACATCAGCCGGTCGCCCGCCATCGAGAACGCCAGCGCGCCCGCCAATCCGGCGGTGTCGACGGCGTCGCGCCCCCCTGCCCCGGCGGCCACTCGTCCGGCGAGCAGTAGCATCGGCAGCGGTTTGGTCAGGGCCGCCGCCCGCCGGTGCCCCAGCGCGCCGGTGACCGTGGCGGCCGCCGTCGTCGCCGCGTAGGCCAGATCGAACAGCCGTCGGCCCGGAAGACGGCGACCCATCATCGACTCATTTCAGGATCTTGGCGATGAAGGCGCGGATGTCGTTGTCGGACAGCTTCGCCGACTGCGCACCGTCGAGGGTGAGGTAGGTGCGGGACTGCACCTGGCGATCGGCGCGAGCCTCGTTGAGGTACTTGAGCGACAGCGGTACGACGACCGATGTGTCCTGGAGCGACTGCGTCATGATCACCGGCTTGACGAAGCCGCGGCTGGGCAGCGCGGTGGCCTCGGTGAGCAGGTTGGTCAGCTCCTTGTTCCCCGACACCGGCTTGGCGAAGAGGGAACCCATCGCGAGACCGTCGACGTCCTTGCGGAACTCGGTGATGCACTCGTTGGCCGCCTTGGCCATCCATTTCTTGCCGGTGTCGGTGAGCAGCGCGTCGACGTCCAGTCCCGGGCGCGCGTTGCGGATCGCGCTCAGCGTGTAGAGCGCATCCGCGGCGAGTCCGGAGGGGATGCTCGCCGACGACGGCCCGAGATTGGCCAGGAGCGCACCGAATTCGGCCGGGATCGACGTCGCCGCCGCGCCCTTGAAGTTCAGCGAGTTACGCTGCTGCAGTTGCGGTGCGATGCGAGCCAGCGTGATCGCGGCCGCGGCACCCTGCCCCTCGCCGACGACCGCCCACGAGCGCGACAGGTTGTCGGAGACGTCGCGTGAGGCGCTGACCGCGTCGACGATGTTGCGGGCGGTGGCCTCGAGGTCGTAGTACTGCGGGGTCCCCGGTGTGCCGACGCCCGCGTAATCGGTGGAGACGACCGCGTAGCCACGGCCGAGCCACCGGCTCAGTTCGGTGGTGTCGTCCTTGATCGGACGCTCCGACGGGGCGCACTTGTCGGCGATGCCACGCGAGCCGTGGGCCCATGCGACCACCGGCCAGCCGCCGGCGGGTGCCCGCCCGGCGGGCACCATCAGCACGCCGGAGGACAGGTGGGCCTTGCCGTCGGCGCCGGTGCTCCAGTAGGTGAAGTCGTTGCCGGAGACGGCGCCGGCCACCATGCGGGCACGGGCGAGATCACGATTGGCGTGGACGGCACCCGGTGCCTGACCGGGGCCGCGGGTGTCGATCGTCCCGGCGTTGTCGTCGGCGGGGGCGCCCGTCTCCTCGTCGGCGGCGTCGGGCGTCGAGGTGCTGGTCGACGGTGTGGTCGTGGTCGGTTCCGCGACGGCCTCGGCGGCGACGCCGAAGGTGGTCAGGCCCATGGTGAGGGCTGCGGCGAGGGCGACCGTGCGGGCGATGGAGGCACTCCGAAGGGTCGACGAGATGCCGTGCGTGTTCATGTGTCGTCTATTCGTTCTGTGTGTGGGGGTGGGAGTGTCGTCGGTGAGTGGGGGTCTCACGCGTTGACGACGCCGACTGCCGGGAGGAACCAGCAGTTCTGCGCGCCGTTCTGCGCGGTGCCGAAGACGGCGGAGAGGATGGTGCCCTTGCCGGTCTTCACCGGGGCGAGACGCACACCCGAGAGCAGCGGCAGGGCGGCGAGTGTGGCCTGGTTGCTGACGGGCTCGAGATCGGCGAAGCCACCCTGCAGGGTGCTGGTGTTGAACCAGGCGACCTGCATGGTGCCGCCCTTGCCGGCCTTCGGGGAGGCGGGCACGAACGCGTACGCGGTCTCGCCGTTCTCCACCAGGTTCAGCTTGTCCGGGATCGAGACCCCCGGGAGCATGTCGAGCAGCGGCTTGAGCTGGGTGAGCGGATCGGTCTTCATCGGCCAGGGGCCCGCGACGGCGCCGGCGCCCGCGGTGACCAGACCCAGAGGGTTGTCGGCGGTGGGGGCGGTGCAGAACGGCGCGACGGACGGGGTCAGGGTCTGGATGCCCAGAGTCCTGAGCAGGGCAATCGGATCGGTGGCGGCCACCGGATGGGGAGCGGCGGCGGGAGCCGAGGCCGGCTGCGGCCGCGACGCGTCGAATGGCAGTGCGCCCGCGCGTCCGGAGATGTCCTGGACGGACAACTGGCCGGTACTGCCCAGGACCGCCTGCGCAGCCTGCACGGCCATCTGGTCCACGCCGGCCGACTTCAACAGACGGATTGCTCCGGCGAGTTCGGCGTCGAACGGGATGGAGTATGCGCTCAGCATGTTCGGCGGTAGCAGGGGGAGGGAGGGCGCGGCCGAGGCCGGCGCGGTCGTGGTGACCGCAGCAGCGGCCATCGCCACGCCCACGAGGCCCACACCGCAGCGCCGGATTCCGCGTCGCCCGACGAATGGACGTGTGAACCGAGACGTGATGGACATGGCACTCCTTCAAACAGCCGAACACCCCGCCACGTGTGGCGGGTGTGACAGATGGGATTCAAGTTAAAAGAGACCACGAGTGTGACGACCTGGGCAAGTCGCGAGTCCGAGCTGTGACATCCGCGCGATCGGTGAGATACCGACATTCCCGGCGACCTGGCGTTTTCGGCTTTCAGCGCCTGAGACGCGCGCCACATGCTTCGTCACCGGCGGCGGCCGGTGCGTTGGGGGTGCGGGCACAAAACAACGGCACCCCGGCGGTGAGCCGGGGTGCCGCTGAACGAAAGTGGACGTGCGTCAGATGATGGCGAGGCCGATCACCGGGACGATCGTGCAGGACACGACCTGCCCCTTGGTCTTGGTGGTCACGTTCCCGTGGATCGCGGAGATGACGCGGCCCTTGCCGGTCCGGGCGATGCCGGTGAAGGTGCCGGGGCCGTCCTTGACGTTGATCTTCGGGTTCCGCTTGAGCGTCGTGGTGCCGGTGCGTCCGGTGTCGACGTTGAGCCAGCTCGCGATGAGCGGCTGGGCCTTGTTGTCGATCGCGGGTCCGGTGCCGAGTGCGGTGTAGACGTAGCCGCCCTCGCCGCGCTTGGGTCCGGGTGCCGGTGCTTCCTGCGGGCCCGCGGTGACCAGTGCGCGTCCGAGGGAACCGCCGCCGGGGATGCAGCCGAGACCGAAGGTCGGGTACAGGAACTCCTGGATCTTCGGAGCGTTCGGGCCCTTCGGGATCTCGGGATCGCCCGGCTTGGTCTCGGCGGCCAGTTGACGGGCGGCCTCCTTGCGTCCGGGTTCCCCGAGGAAGTCGGCGACCGAACGCCAGATCTTGGTGACCTCGGCGGGCATTCCGGGCGTGTTGGCGAAGCTCTCGGCCTGCTGGAGGAGCTGGGCGTTGACCTTGCCATCGGGGCCGGGAGTGGCGACCGAGCCGATGATCGCCGGTGCGAACGCGCCGAGCGAGTCCAGCACGCGCTGATCGACCTTGGGAGCGGGAGCGGCCTGGGCGACGGCCGGAAGGGCGAGGCCGGCCGCGACGACGAGCGCCGATGCACTGAGGAGAAGGCGGTGGCGGCGGGTCCGGTGCGGGCTAGAGGCGGTGGAACGCAACCTCGACGGCCGTGTGAAACGCACTGGTGAGTCCTATCGGTCGTGGCGCTGCGTCGGCCGGAAAGAGCGAGCCTCGTGCGCCTCGTGGTCGTGTGGGTCGTGGTCGTGTGGGTCGCCCGGGGTCTTCAGGTTCTTCGATCATCCCACCCCGGACGTCGCGGGTCATTCTAAGCCCCTCGGCATCTGCTGTGTCCAGGCAGTCCCGCCGGCTGCGACTGTGACGTATGTGGTTATTGATGCAATTGTTACCAAAGTGGTTAAGGTCGACGGCGCATCGTGCGTTTCGGTGGCACCTGGTTGGATGTGGGGGTGGACAGGACAGGGACAGTCGGTCGCAAGGAGTCGGATGTGAACCAACTGCGGGGCGTGAACGAGCTGCAACCCGTGGGTGGCACCGGTCGTCGGCGTGGGTGGGCGGGGATCGTCTCCCGGACGATCGCACTCACCGTCGGTGTGGGGCTGGCGTTCACGACTGCGGTGGCCTGTGCCGACGAGTCGACGGCGGGAGGTGAGGTCACTCTGCTGACCCATGAGTCCTTCGAGCTGCCCGAGTCGGTCATCGACGGCTTCCGTCAGGAGACCGGGCTCACCCTGAAGATCGTGCGTTCCGGTGATGCCGGGCAACTGGCGTCGACCGTGTCCCTGACCCCGGGCGCGCCCAAGGGGGACGCGGTCTACGGCATCGACAACACCTTCGCCTCCCGGCCGATCGAGGCGGGCGCCCTGGAATCCTATGTGTCACCGCTCGCCGCCGGCGGGGCCGCCGAATACGCGGTCCCCGGTGCGGCCGACCAGCTGACCGCCGTCGACCGCGGTGACGTCTGCCTGAACATCGACAACACCTGGTACGAGTCGCGATCGCTGACGCCGCCGGCGAGCTTCCGTGACCTGACGAAACCGGAGTACGCATCGCAGACCGTGCTGACCGATCCGGCCACCTCCTCGCCGGGCACGGCCTTCCTGCTGACGACGGTCGGGGCCCTCGGCGACGGCTGGCAGGACTACTGGAAGCAGGTCGTCGGCGGTGGCGCGACCATCGTCTCCGGCTGGGAGGTCGCCTACAACCAGTTGTTCAGCGCCGGCGAGGGCAAGGGAGACAAGCCGATCGTGCTGTCCTATGCGTCCTCGCCCGCCGCGACGCCCGGCACCAGCGCCCTGCTCGACAGTTGCTTTCCGCAGGTCGAGTACATCGGCGTCCTCAAGGGCACCCGCAACTCGACGGGGGCACGCAAGCTCGTCGACTACATGCTCAGCCCGGCAGTGCAGTCCGCGCTGCCGGAGTCGATGTATGTGTACCCGGTGCAGCGGGACGTCGCCCTGCCCGAGGGCTGGCCGGCCCGAGCGGCGGTGCCGGCGTGGATGTCATCGATGCCGCCGGCCACGATCGCGGAGAACCGCGAGAGCTGGCTCGACCAGTGGCGTGCCGCTGTCGGAAGGTGATCGCCCGGTGACCCGGGTGACGGCGCGGCCCGTGGCGCGGACGGCAACCGTCGCCGGCCGGGTGGCGCTGCGTCTGATCCCGGCGCTGTTCATCGCCGTCCTGTTCGCCTGGCCGGTCCTCGCGCTCGTCCGCCGAGCCGTGCATCTGGCCGCCGCGTCGGGCGAACGACTCGGCGATCTCCTCACGCGTACCGATGCGTGGGCGCTCCTGGGCGTGACCCTCGGGCAGGCGGCGGCGTCGACCGTGCTCGCGCTCGTCGCGGCCGCGCCGATCGCGTGGCTGTACGCCCATGTCGGTGGGCGCGCATCGGTCCTCCTCGCCGTCGCGGTGACGGTGCCGTTCGTGTTGCCGACGGTGGTGGTCGGCGTCGCCTTCCGATCGTTGCTGAGCGGCCCGCTGTCCTTCCTGCACATCCAGTCCGGGCTCGGCGCGGTGCTGGCGGCGCATGTGTTCATCAACGTCGCCGTCGTCGTGCGCGTGGTGGGTGCGGCGTGGCGGAACCTCGACCCCCGACTGCTGGAGGCTGCGCGCACCCTGGGCGCCGGACGACTGCGCGCGACGCTGACTGTGGTGATCCCCAGGCTGCTACCCGCCACAGCCGGTGCAGCCGCGTTGATCTTCCTGTTCTGTTCCACCAGTTTCGGCGTCGTGATCATTCTGGGTGCGGGACAGTTGCGCACCCTCGAGACCGAGATCTACACCCAGGCCATCGGCTACTTCCGCATCCCGGAGGCGGTGGTGTTGTCGATGGTGCAGATCGTCGTCGTGTTCGCGGCCCTGATGCTCACCCGTGTGTTCGCCGATCCCGCCGGGACCGGCTCCGCCCGTGGCGGCGCCGAGCGGCGTCGTCGGGATGCGGCGTTCGCGAACGGTCGGTTCGTGCTTCCGGCGATGTTGTTGGTGGGCGGGTGGACGGTGCTGCTGCTCGTCGGGCCGGTCGTGGTCCTGATGGCGCGATCGGTGCGGCCGACGGCCGGGGGTGACTGGACGCTCGCCGGATACCGGGCCCTCGCCGAACCGGTCAACGGGGTCACCCCGCTGGAGAGCCTCGAGTATTCGCTGGTGTCGGCGGCGTTCGCGACCCTCATCGCCGTCGTCGTGGGCATGCTCGCCGCGGTCGCGCTCCACCGTTCCCGCGGGGTGGTCGGTGCGATCGCCTCGGCCATCTCTCTCGTCCCGCTCGGGATCAGTGCTGTCACCCTGGGTTTCGGATATCTGATCGTGCTGGCGTCGATGCCCTACGCGATCGCGGCGTCGCCCGCGATCATCCCGTGCGTGCAGGCGCTGATCGCCATCCCGATGGTCATCCGCATCATCCTGCCCGCGCTCGAGTCGGTACCGGTCCGGCTGCGGCAGGCGGCCGCGACGCTGGGCGCCCGGCCCGCCCGGGTGTTCGCGACGGTCGATCTGCCGATCATCGGCCGTTCGACGGGTGCGGCCGCCGGGTTCGCCTTCGTGATGGCGCTCGGTGAGTTCGGCGCCACCAGCTTCCTGGCCCGGGCCGACACGACGACTCTCCCGGTGCTGATCGGATCGGCTCTCAACCGGCCGGGCGCCGCCAACCTGGCGACCGCGATGGCCGCGTCGGTGGTCCTCGTCGCCGCGACCACCCTCGCCGTGCTGGTGGTCGAGGTGTTCCGGCCGCGAGCGGAGGTGCCGCTGCTGTGACCGGAACCGAACGAGACACCGCGACCGGTTCCCACGCCCTGCTGGAGATCTCCGATCTCACCGTCGCGTACGGCGGGCACACCGTGATCGACGGATTGTCCTGGCGCGTCGGGGGAGCGGGTTCCCTGGTGACCGCGGTCCTCGGCCCGTCCGGTTGCGGCAAGTCGACGCTGCTCCGCGCCGTCGCCGGGCTGGAGCAGCCGACACGCGGGGTCGTGCGCTTCGGCGGTGAGGACCTCGCCGGGGTCGAGGTGCACCGTCGGGACTTCGGCGTGGTCTTTCAGGACGGGCAACTCTTCGGCGGGCGCAGCGTCGCGTCGAACATCGGCTACGGCCTGAGGATTCGTCGGTGGTCGCGCCGCCGGACCGCCCAGCGCGTGACCGAACTGCTCGACGTCGTCGGTCTTCCCGGCTACGAGAAGCGCTCCGTCGACACGCTGTCCGGCGGTCAGGCGCAGCGCGTCGCACTGGCGCGTGCGCTCGCCCCGCATCCGCGGCTCCTGCTGCTCGACGAGCCGCTGGCCGCGCTCGACCGTAGGCTGAGAGATGAACTGGCGGTGGAGATCTCGGAGATCGTACGGGCGGCGGGTGTCCCCACCGTCGTCGTCACGCACGATCACGCCGAGGCCGCGACCATGGCCGACGAGATCGCGGTGATGCGCGCCGGTGCGATGGTGCAGGTCGCCACACCGTCGCTCCTGTGGCGCCGACCGGTCGACGAGTGGACGGCCCAATTCCTCGGGGTCACCACCGTGATCGACGCGCAGCTGCGCGCCGGGGTCGCCGACACCGTGCTCGGTCAGATCGCGCTCGACCTGCCGGACGGTTCTCGCCGACTCGGTCTCCGGCCGGAATCGGTTGCGGTCGCCAGGGCGTCCCCCGACGGCCCGGACGACGACGCGGACACGAACTCCGCCACGGTCGTGCTCGTCGCCGAACTGCCCGCGGGTCCACGCGTGCGCATCGAGACCGCGGTCGGCGAGATCGATGCCGTGGCAGACGAACCCGTCGTCATCGGCGACCGCGTGCGTATCCGTCTGGTGCCCGAGCGGGTCGCGGTGATCGGGTGAGGGCGACCCGGTGACGGAGCGCTGATGACCGACACCGCGCGACGCGAACTGCTTCTCCCGCCCGGCCTGATGGTGCTCGGCGCGACGTCGATGTATCTCGGGGCGGCGGTCGCCGTCGGCATGTTCGACGACGTCTCGCCGTCGGCGGTGGCCTGGTTGCGCATCGCCGGCGCCGCACTGGTGCTGCTGATCTGGGTCCGGCCACCGCGGTCCGCGTGGCAGCCCTCCCGCCTCCGGTTGGCCGGTTGCTTCGGTCTGATCACGGCGGCGATGAACATCACCTTCTACGAGGCCCTCGCGCACCTGCCGATGGGCACCACCGTCGCACTGGAGTTTCTGGGCCCGATCACGGTGGCGGCCTTGGGTTCTCGGACCCGCCGGGACATCGCGGCACTCGTGCTGGCGGGGCTCGGGGTGGTCCTCATCGCCGACGTCCGATGGTCGGGAACCGGTGTGGGGGTGTTGCTGGCCCTGGCCGCGGCCGCCTGCTGGGCCGGCTACATCGTGCTCGGCAAGCGGGTCGCGGCGCGTGGTGCGGGCGTCGAGGATCTCGCCACCGGTTTCGTGATCGCCGCGTTGGCAACCTCACCGCTGGCGTGGTGGGTGCTGGAGGCGGTAGCCGGTTGGGGTTCTTCCGAGGCGGTGCGCGACGGTGCGTCGGCGGCCGCGCTGATCGGTCAGGGCCTGGTGCTGGGCGTGGCGTCGACCGCCATCCCGTACGCCCTGGATCAGGTCGTGTTGCGCCGCGTGGGCCGGGCGCGGTTCGCGATCCTGCTCGCCCTGCTCCCGGTGACCGCGGCGGTGATCGGCCTGATCGTGCTCGGTCAGGTTCCCCGGCCGCTGGAGGCCGTGGGGATCGTGGCGGTCGCGCTGGCGGTCGCGGTGCGGTCGGCAGACCCCGCGGAGCGGTCGATGAACACCGACGAGATCCCGCCGAGCTGATCGTTCAGGCGGCGCGCGCCTTCTTCAGCGCCTTGCTGAGCTCCTTCTTGGTCATGTCCGAGGTGTCGAGCTTGCGCATCCGGTGGATCACCACGGGACACCGCACGCACCGCGTGGAGCTCTTGCAGCACTTCTTCTTGGGCTTCAGAGAGCCCACCTTGACCGCGTCGACCTTGCCCATGCGGCGAGGTTAGCAGACCCTAATAATGGGTGTTCCGACGCCTGTGATCGCGGTCTCACCAGATAAACCGATACTCTGTAGCGTTGAATCCCAAGGTGATCTGCACTTGTCGCCGGTCAGAGCTGTCCGCCGCGAGTCACTGAGTAGTTTCGGCTCGCGCCGAGTGCCGGCCGCCGAAGCGGTCCCCAACCACATGAAAGAGAGCCTGTGAGCGCTGCCCCCACCTTCCGTAACGTCGCGATCGTCGCGCACGTCGACCACGGAAAGACCACCCTCGTCGACGCCATGTTGCGCCAGTCCGGCGTCTTCGGAGAGCGTGCCGAGGTCGTCGACCGGGTGATGGACTCCGGTGACCTCGAACGTGAGAAGGGCATCACCATTCTCGCCAAGAACACCTCGGTGCACCGGCGTCAGCCGGACGGCACCGAAGTGGTGATCAACGTCATCGACACCCCCGGCCACGCCGACTTCGGCGGTGAGGTCGAGCGCGGCCTGTCGATGGTCGACGGCGTCGTGCTCCTGGTCGACTCCTCCGAAGGGCCCCTGCCGCAGACGCGCTTCGTGCTGCGCAAGGCGCTGGCCGCCGAGCTGCCGGTGATCGTGGTCGTCAACAAGACCGACCGCCCCGACGCCCGCATCCAGGAAGTCGTCGACGAGACCCAGGACCTGCTCCTGGACCTCGCGTCCGACCTCGACGAGGAGGCCGCGAAGGCCGCCGAGCTGGTGCTCGAGCTCCCCGTGCTCTACGCCTCCGGCCGCGCCGGTGTGTGCAGCACCGAACAGCCCGCCGACGGTGAGATCCCGGCCGCGGAGAACCTCGACGCATTCTTCGACGTCCTGCTCGAGCACGTGCCCGCCCCCAAGGGTGATCCCGAAGCGCCGCTGCAGGCTCACGTGACCAACCTCGACGCATCGGCCTTCCTGGGCCGCCTCGCGCTCGTCCGCATCCACAACGGCACGCTCCGCAAGGGGCAGCAGGTGTCCTGGTGCCGCGAGGTCGACGGCAAGCCCGTCGTCGAACGCGCGAAGATCACCGAACTCCTCGCCACCGTCGGCGTCGAGCGCGAACCGGCGGAGTCCGCGTCGGCCGGCGACATCGTGGCCGTCGCCGGTATGCCGGAGATCATGATCGGCGACACCCTCGCCGACCTCGAGAACCCGCAGCCGTTGCCGCGGATCACCGTCGACGAGCCGGCCATCTCGGTGACCATCGGCACCAACTCCTCGCCGCTCGCGGGCCGCGTGTCCGGTCACAAGCTGACCGCCCGCATGGTCAAGCAGCGCCTGGACACCGAACTCATCGGCAACGTGTCGCTGCGGGTGCTCGACATCGGCCGTCCGGACGCCTGGGAGGTGCAGGGTCGAGGTGAGCTCGCGCTCGCGATCCTCGTCGAGCAGATGCGTCGCGAGGGCTTCGAGCTGACCGTCGGCAAGCCGCAGGTGGTCACCCGCAAGGTCGACGGCAAGGTCCAGGAGCCGTTCGAGCACCTGACCGTCGACGTGCCCGAGGAGTACCTCGGTGCGGTCACCCAGCTGCTGGCCGCCCGCAAGGGCCGGATGGAGCAGATGAACAACCACGGCACCGGCTGGGTTCGCATGGAGTTCATCGTGCCGTCGCGTGGCCTGATCGGCTTCCGCACCGACTTCCTCACCGAAACCCGCGGCACCGGTATCGCCAACGCCGTGTTCGACGGTTACGACGCCTGGGCAGGCGAGATCCGCGCCCGCCACACGGGCTCGCTCGTGAGCGACCGTTCCGGCACGGTGACCCCGTTCGCGATGATCCAGCTCGCCGACCGCGGCACGTTCTTCGTGAACCCCGGCGACGACAGTTACGAGGGCCACGTCGTGGGCATCAACCCGCGCCAGGAAGACCTCGACATCAACGTCACCCGCGAGAAGAAGCTGACCAACATGCGGCAGTCCTCCGCCGACGTGATGGAGACGCTGGCCAAGCCGATGCAGCTCGACCTCGAGGCCGCCATGGAGTTCTGTGCCGCCGACGAGTGTGTCGAGGTCACCCCTGAGGTCGTGCGTGTGCGTAAGGTGCACCTGGACTCGTCGACCCGTGCCCGTGAGCGCTCGCGGGCCAAGTCCCGGGACGCAGCGGTCAGCTGACCGCCGAGCCGGTCTCCCGCCGACGGCGGGGGACCGGCATCGTCTGATCGACCGAGAAGCATCTTCATGGGGGTATCCGAGGTGAAACGGGCGAGACCACAGCGGGGTCGCGACGCCACGAACCGGAGCCGTGTGCTCGGGTTGCTCTCGTGCGGTGTCGCACTGCTCATCGCCCTGACGGCGTGCACGGCGGATCCGCCGCCGCCCGTCCGGGACACCGGGCCGCCGCCGACGCCGACCGAGTATCCGGTCGAGAAGACGATCTTCATCGCCACCGACTCGGTGGGGAACGGGTTCAATCCGCACATCGCGGCAGATCAGAACCCGGTGACCACGGCAGTCGCCGCGATGACGCTCCCGAGTGCTTTTTCTCCCGTACAGACGCCCGCCGGACCGGTGTGGGAGCTGCAGCGCCAGTTCGTCACCTCCGCCGAAGTGACGTCGCGTCAGCCCTTCACGGTGACCTACCGCATCCACACCGACGCCCAGTGGTCGGACGGACTGCCGGTCACCGGCGACGATTTCGGCTACCTGTGGCAGCAGATGTCGCGGCAGCCCAACGTGGTGGCCCCGGCGGGCTACCGGCTCATCGACTCGGTGCAGTCCCGGGAGGGCGGCAAGGTCGTCGAGGTGCGCTTCGAGCGGCCGTATCCGGCCTGGCGCGAGCTGTTCACCGGGTTGCTGCCGAGTCACGTCTTCAAGGGCGCTCCGGCCGGCTTCCAGACCGGCATGGACACCGGCAAGCCGGTCTCGGCCGGCCCGTACGCGATCGTCGGGATCGACAAGACCCGCGACGAGGTACGCCTGGCCCGCAACGACCGCTACTGGGTGACGCCGCCGCGGCTGGACCAGATCGTGCTCCGCCGTGCCGGTAGCAACGCGCAGATGCTCGACTCCGTGCGCTCGGGTGACTCCGAGATCGTCGCGCTCGGTGCCTCGCTCGCAACGGCCGCCGAACTGACCGCACTGCCCGGCCTGAAGACCGAACGCAGTCTCACCTCACGCTCGCTGGGCATCAGCGTCAACGCCCGCACCGACGCGATGAGCTCGGTGGAGGTGCGGCGCGCCATCCTCGGCCTCGTCGATCCCCGGCTGACCACGTTCGCCGGTGCGGGGGACTGGATCGTCGAGCCGTACGCGAACACCGTGTTCGCGCCGTCCGACCCGGGTTACACCCCGATCTCGCGCCCGCGTCCCGACCGGGCCGCGGTGGATGCGCTCCTCGCCGGCGCCGGCTACCGCCGGGCGGACCCGGAGACGACCGGACAGACCTCCCCGGTACCCGAGCCGTCGACCGAGGCGCCCGCGTCCGGGACGCCGTCCGCGGCCGGCTCCTCCACCCCGTCCAACCCGGCCGCGACGCCGACCCCGGGGGCGGTCGAGGTCGCGGAGCTGCCCGAGGGCATCCTGCCGTTCCAGAAGGACGGTCAGGACCTGCTCGTGCGCGTGGGAGCGGTGGCCGGTGACCCGCGCGCCATCTCGGCCGCGTCGAGTGTCGTCGACCAGCTGCGCAGCGCCGGAATCCGCTCGCAGGTGGTGACGATGCCGAACAGCGAGCTGTACGGCTCGGCGCTGACCCAGAAGCGCGTCGACCTCGTCGTCGGCTGGACCGGGCTCGGTGTGCCGCCGGCGGCGTCGTTGGCCTCGACCGTCGACTGCAATCAGCCCAAGCCGAGTACCGAGCCGTCGCCCGCCACCCCGCCGACCCCCACCAGCATCGCGCCGAGCGGTGGGGACGTCGGCGACAGCTACGCCAGCAACATCTCCGGTCTCTGCGACCCGAGGTTGATCGAGCTCGCGCGCAACGCGCTGTCCGAGGAGGACCCGATCGGGACCCTCGACCAGGCGGAGCCGCTGTTGGCCGCGCAGGCGATCTACCTGCCGCTGTACCAGGATTCGATGATCGTCGGTGTCACGCCCGCGGTCCGTGACGTGCCGCTCACCGGACCGATCCAGGAGTCGATCTTCGGGACCGCGGTCGACTGGAAGCTCTCGTGACCGAGGCCAACCGGGCCGCGGACCGGCGGCTGCTGCTCGTCCACGCCCATCCCGACGACGAGACGATCATGACCGGTGGGACCATCGCCCGCTATCTCGCCGAAGGCGTCGACGTGCGCGTCCTGACCTTCACCCTCGGCGAGGAGGGCGAGGTCATCGGTGACGAATACGCACAACTGGTCGCCGACGGCGGCGCCGACCAGCTCGGCGGCTACCGGATCGCGGAGCTGACGCGCGCCCTCGCGGCACTGAGCCCAGCCGACGGTCCGGCCCTGACCCCGCGCTTCCTCGGCGGCGCCGGACGCTGGCGCGACTCGGGCATGGCCGGCGCCCCGTCGGCGAACCATCCGCGCGCTCTCGTGCAGGCACCGTTCGACGAGCCGGTCGGCGTGTTGGTCGAGCTGCTCCTCGACTTCGCTCCGCAGGTGGTCGTCAGCTACGACGCGTCGGGAACATACGGGCACCCCGACCACAAGCTCGTGCATGAGGTCACCGCTGCCGCGGTCGCACGCGCCCGTGCGGCCGGCGGCGGCCCCGTGAAACTGTACGAGTCGGTCACCGAGCGCAGCGCGCTCGAGAACGGCCTGGCGGCGGCTCCCGGTGTGCCCGATGGCTGGCGGATGCCCCATCCCGGTGAACTGCCGAGCTACCCTGACGAGCAGATCACCACCGAGGTCGACGTGGCGGCGTACCACTCCCACAAGGTCGCCGCACTCGCCGCACATGTGACGCAGGTGACCGTCGCGCCGTCGGGAACCGAGTTCGCGCTGTCGAACAACATCCTGCAGCCGATCCACCGCCACGAGCACTTCGTCCTCACCGACCACGATCCGCGTGACGCTCTCGGCGGCGACCGGGAGACGGACCTCTTCGCCGGGATCGTGTGAGGACGGTGGGGAACATGTCAGCCCGCGGTACACGCAATCGCACCTCCGGGACTCCGGACCCGAAGAGTCCGACGCGGGGCGGTGGTGGCTCGATGATCGATCCGCACGTCCGTGACCGGCTCCTCCTGGCGCTGCTGATCCTGGACGGCTTCGCGGTGGGCCTTCTCAGCGTGGCGTTCGCGTACCAGCGTTTCGGTGGGGTCGCGCTGCCGGTGGCGGCCCTCGTCGCCGGCCTCCTCAACGCGACGCTGCTCTGGCTGGCGGCCGGGTACACCTCGTCGCCGGTGCGGTATGCCCCGCTCGGCGCCTGGGGGGTGGTGGTTCTCATCGCCGGCGGCCTCCCCGGACCGGGCGGTGACGTCATCCTGAGCACGTCGGGGAACTACCTGGTCCAGACCCTGCTGCTCCTCGTACTGGGCATCGGGCCGGCCGCGGTGCTCAGCTGGACTCACCGGCTACCCGAGGCCGACGACTGACTTTCGCCGGGGCCGATCCTGCGGCGCGCAGGCCGACTACGGCCGAGCGTTAGAGTGTGGACATGGTTCTGCGCGCGTGGGCCGAAGACATCACGGCCCCGATCGAGCGCGTCACAGCGGCCCTGAGCCGTCTCCGTGACGACCCGACAGCCCTCGGCCCGGACGCCCTCGACGACGAGGGCTGGGTCGCGTTGCTGGGCGCCTCCGGCACCGAGCTCGAGGAACTGTGCGAACTCGCCGATGCGGTCCGGGGCCGGGTCACCGAGCCGGGCGTCCTGACCTTCGTCGTGAACCGCAATCTCGACACCGGGGTCGCCGCCCGCCTCATCTCGGATGAACGGCGATCCGACGATCCGACACTCGCCGATCTGGTCGGGGAGGCCGTCGAACTCGGCGCCACCGAGATCTGCATGCAGGGGCCGTTGCCCGCCGACCGGCCGGCCGGTGACTACGTGCGCCTGGTCGAAGAGATCACCGGCGCGGCAGACGGTCTGCACCTGCACGCGTACCGCGCGGCGGAGATCGCCGACGGGGCGGCCCGAACCGGGACGACGGTCGACGAACATCTCCGCCGGTTGCGCGCCGCCGGACTCGGGTCGATCCCCGGAACCGCCGCCCAGATCCTCGACGACACCGTGCGCGGGTATCTGTCGCCGACGGGCTCCGCACCGGCGCGTGAGTGGATCGAGATCGTCGAGGCCGCACACGGCGTCGGCCTGTTCTCGACCGCAACCATCGTCTACGGGCACGTCGAGACCCCCGAGCAGCAGGTCGCACACCTGCGGACCCTGCTCGGAATCCAGCGCCGCACGGGTGGTTTCAGCGAGCTGATCCTGATGCCGATGGTCTCGTCGAACACGCCGCCGCATCTGATCGACGCCGCGACGTCGACCGCGTCGCAACGGGAGACCCGCGCCCTGCACGCGGTCGCCCGCCTGATGTCCACCGGGCTGATCGACCATCTACAGGTTGCCTGGACCAAGCTGGGGTCCGACACCGTCGACCTTCTGCTGCGCGGCGGTGCCGACGACATCGGCGGCCTGCTGCTCGACGGCCGGCTCATGCCGCATGCGGGTCCGGAGGCGGGTCGTGTCCTCGACGTCGACACCCTCGTCGCCGTCGCCGATCGTGCCGGGCGCACGCCACGTCAGCGCACCACCCGCTACACCGAGCCGGAAACGCATCGGCTGCTCCCGCTCCCGCAGGTACGTTCGTGACGGGAACGGCGACGCAGGGGGGTGACCGGGTGGACGACAACGACGGGGTGCACGACGTCGACGTCGCCATCGTCGGTGCCGGCTTCGCCGGCCTCGGCATGGCCACGCAGCTCGCCCGTCGCGGCCGCGAGTCCTTCGTCGTCCTCGAGCGGGCCGACGCAGTGGGCGGTACCTGGCGCGACAACGTCTACCCCGGCATCGCGTGTGACATCCCCGCGCATCTGTACTCGTTCTCGTTCCGCCCACCGGCCGACTGGGCGTCGCGGTATCCGAGCGGCCGCGAGATCCGTGACTATCTCGAACAGACCGTCGCCGACGAGGGTCTCGCCGAGCACATTCTGCTGAACTGCGAACTGCGGCAGGCGACCTGGGACGAGGCTGCAGCCGGCTGGATGATCACCGCGGCCGGCGCGGACGGCTCCGGCCGGACGTTTCGTGCGCGGACGCTCGTCCTCGCCGTCGGCCGTTTGTCCGAGGCCAGGATCCCCGACATCGAGGGTCTCGGGGGGTTCCCCGGTCAGGTCGTCCACACCGCGGCCTGGCACGACGACGTCGCCGTCGACGGGGCCCGGGTCGGTGTCGTGGGCACCGGTGCGTCGGCGGTGCAGCTCGTCCCGCACCTGGCCGACGCCGCCGAAGAGCTCGTCGTGTTCTGCCGGACCGCTCCCTACGTGGTGCCGCGGGAGGACCGCCGCTACACCGCTGAGGAACGTGCCGCCCTGCTCGATCCGGAGGTCGCCGGCGAGGTCCGCCACCAGCTTCTCACCGAGGCCGACGGCGCGTTCCGGCAGCGACTGGGCCTGCATCCCGACATCGACGAGATCCGGGCGCGGGCCCGCGACCACCTCCACCGTCAGGTCGACGATCCGATGTTGCGTGAGCTCCTGACGCCCGACTACGAGATCGGATGCAAGAGAATCCTGCTCAGCGACGACTTCTATCCGTCGCTGCAGCGGCCGAACGTGGTCTTCGAGCCGAGTGCGCTTGATTCCGTCACCGAATCGAAGGCCACCGCACGCAGCGGACGCACCTTCGACCTCGACGTCCTCGTGATGGCAACGGGTTTCGAGTCCGCGCGGCCGCCCGCGGCGAGCCGCGTCGTCGGCCGGGCGGGACTTCGCTTGTCCGAGCACTGGTCGTCGGGGATGACCTCGTACGCGTCGACCGTCGTCAGCGGATTCCCCAACATGTTCGTCCTCGACGGGCCGAATGCGGCGCTCGGCCACAACTCGGCGATCTACATGATCGAGACGCAGCTCGACTATGTGCTCGGCGCTCTGGAGTTCCTCGGGGACAGTGATGTGGGGGCGTTGGAGGTCTCGCCCGAGGCCGAGGCCGCCTACACTCGCGAGATCGACGAGCGCAGTGCGTCGACCGTGTGGCTGACCGGTTGCGACAGTTGGTATGTCGACCCGGACAGCGGACGTCTCACGCTGCTCTGGCCGGGCACCGCGGCGTCGTTCCGCGAACGCAACGGGACCTTCGACCCCGCGCCGTACCTGACCAGTCGTGATCCTTCGGAAGGGGAACGATGACCGACCTCAGCATCCCCACGGTGCGGGCCAAGGCTGTGGAACATCCTGCCGCGGAACGTCCTTCACGTGAGGCGATCGATGCCGCCCTGGCCGCTGCCGAGGCCCGCGAGTCCATCGACATCGACCAGGCGGTCACGCTGTTGTCTTGTGCGGGTGCGGATCTCGTCCGCCTGCAGGCAATCGCCGGTGCGATTCGCGACGAGGGGCTCGACGCGGTCGGGCGTTCGCGCCAGGTCACGTACTCGCGCAAGGTGTTCATCCCGCTGACCCGGCTGTGCCGGGACCGGTGTCATTACTGCACGTTCGTGACGGTGCCCGGCAAACTCGCCCGCGCGGGTGAGGGGTTGTACCTCGAACTCGACGAGGTCGTCGACCTCGCCCGTCGGGGTGCCGAACTCGGCTGCAAAGAGGCGTTGTTCACGCTCGGTGACCGTCCCGAGGACCGGTGGCCCGAGGCGCGCGAATGGCTTGCCGCGCGCGGCTATTCGTCGACCCTCGACTACGTCCGCGCGGCCGCCGTGGCCGTGCTGACCGAGACCGGCCTGCTGCCACATCTGAATCCCGGGGTGATGAGCCTCGAGGAGATCCTGCGTCTGCGTCCGGTGGCCCCGTCGATGGGCATGATGCTCGAGACCACGTCGCGCCGTCTGTACACCGAGAAGGGGCAACCGCACTACGGCAGCCCGGACAAGGACCCGCTGGTCCGGATGCAGGTGCTGCGCGACGCCGGGACCGCGCGGGTCCCGTTCACGACCGGCATCCTCGTCGGGATCGGCGAATCACTGTACGAGCGAGCCGAATCCCTGCTCGCCATCGCGAAGGTGCACGCCGCGGGCGGTCACATCCAGGAGGTGATCGTGCAGAACTTCCGGGCCAAACCCGACACTGCGATGCGATCCACCCCCGACGCGGAGATGACCGAGTTCCTCGCGGCGGTCGCCGTGGCGCGCATCGTCCTCGGACCGCACATGCGGGTGCAGGCGCCGCCGAACCTGGTGTCGCCGGCCGAGTGTGCCGCGCTCATCGCCTCCGGCATCGACGACTGGGGTGGGGTGTCGCCGCTTACCCCCGACCACGTGAACCCCGAACGTCCCTGGCCGAATCTGGATGCACTGGCCGCCCGTACCGCCGAGTCGGATTTCGTTCTCACCGAACGGATCACGGCGCAGCCGACGTATGTGCTCGACGCCGCGAACTGGATCGACCCGGCACTCGCACACCATGTGTCCGCGCTCGCCGACCCGTCGACCGGCCTCGCCGTCGACACGTGCCCGGTGCCGCGTCCGTGGCCCGCGGTGGCCTAGACCCCCCGCGAGATCGCCACCTCTGGGCAGAAGGGCTCCTGATCAGCGGTTCCGGCCGCGAAGTGGCGATGACTTCCCTCGCTGGAGGAGTCGCGATCGAGCCGTGTCGGCATCAGCCGAGCACGGGTGCGAGCGCCTCGTAACCGCCGATCACATCGGTCGCGCGATGCAATCCGAGGTCGTGAAGCGCCGCGGCCGCCAGACTCGACGTGTAACCCTGCTGGCACAGGATGATCCACCGCACATCGTGGTCGACGGCTTGGGGGATGCGTGCGTCGCTGGCCGGGTCGCATCGCCATTCGAGGACGTTGCGCTCGATGACCAGTGACCCCTGGGCCTCGCCCTCCGCGGCGCGCTGGGCCGCCGGTCGGATGTCGACGAGGACGGCGCCGGCCGCGAGTTCGTCGGGCACCGATGCGGCGTCGATCCGTTCGATACGTTCGCGGGCCGCGGCGAGGACGTCGTCGATGGTGCGCGGAGCGGGCTTGTCGCTCATTCGGGTTCGTCGGTCAGGACCGTGCGGGTACGACGCAGGTGGCCGGCGTCGGCCACCTCGTAGTACGACATTGCGGTCAGCGGCGGCGAATAGGCGTGCACACTCAGCGTCGGGCCGGTCACCTCGACCGTCGGGTTCTTCACGACGTCGTGCACCCATCCGAGCGGGAAGGCGGCCTGGTCGCCGGCATCGAGAACGCGCACGGCCAGATCGTCTCCCGTCCAGTGGTACTCCCGCAAGGACCCCGACAGGACGGTCAGCGCACCGAGGGAGCCGGCATGGTCGTGGAGTTCGGTGGCCTCCCCGGGAGTCCAGCTGATGAGCCACAGGTCGAGGTCGTCGTCCGCATACAGGCGCGTCGACCATCGGTGGGTGGTGTCCCACTCGGCCGGGAGAAGGGTGTCGTGACGGCCGTCGAGCACATCGGCCACCCCCTGGTCGGTGATGCGGAGAAGGTCGGCCGGCCGCAGGTGCGTCGGCAGGTGGGTTCGTGTCCGCGGCGCGATCGCGGTCACCGGGCCTCGGGTGCTCGGGGTGACGTTCTTCGGTGGGGAAGCGGCGATCGAGGTGCGAGCCAGGGTCGAGGTCATGGCAGATCCTTGAGAGGGGAGTGGATGTGTGGGTCGGGGCTGATCAGGTCAGCGACAGCACATACACATCGACCGCGAGGTCGGTTCGAGTCCCGGAACGGCCCATCGGCCGGAACGGGGACGGTCTACCGCGACCGGATTCGACACGACGATCATGCCGCCGAGAATGCCCGACGCCTCGGCCGGAGTCGAGAATTGTCGGCACCCTGAGCGAAAGTCGCCCGTCACGCCGGTGGGCACCCGGTCATCGATGTGATCCTCGTTACAGCAAGGCCTTCTGCATGTCTTGGAGCCGGGGGCCGATTTCGTCGTGGACACCACCGCAGCGGATACTGTGGGATGCGATTCGACCAGCCCTCGGATCGCGCCGGCGCCGACGCCGGAGAGTCGTTCGACGCCGAGCTGCTCACCCTGTCGCGCCGACAACGATCTTCCCTAGCGAAGGAGTGAGTGGTGACCTACATCATCGCGGAGCCTTGCGTCGACGTCCTGGACAAGGCTTGCGTGGAGGAATGCCCCGTCGACTGCATCTACGAGGGTGAGCGCATGCTCTACATCCAGCCGGATGAGTGCGTCGACTGTGGTGCGTGCGAACCGGTGTGCCCGGTCGAGGCGATCTTCTACGAGGACGATGTCCCGGATGAGTGGGAGCCCTACGTCAGCGCGAACGCCGACTTCTTCGACGACCTCGGCTCGCCCGGTGGCGCCAGCAAGGTCGGCAAGACCGATGCCGACCCGGCCTTCATCAAGGGCCTGCCGCCGATGAACCAAGAAGACTGACAGCCGACAAGACCGACGGTACGACGCAGACAGACAGTACGAAGAAGACAGAGCGGCCCGCAGTGAGCACACCCATTTCCCGCGCAGCAGCGCCGCTCCGCGTGTCGTCGACGCGCGTGAGCGGTCGGCTGCCCGATTTCCCGTGGGACACCCTCGCGGGTGCGAAAGCCACGGCGCAGTCCCATCCCGACGGCATCGTCGACCTGTCGGTCGGCACGCCGGTGGATCCGGTGCCGGCGCTCATCCGGGACGCGCTGGCCGACGCCTCCGGCTTCCCTGGGTACCCGACCACCATCGGCACCACCGAGCTCCGTGAGGCCGCTGCCGAGTCGCTGACGCGGCGTCACGGTGTCACCGGGCTCGACGAGTCGGGCATCCTCCCGGTGATCGGCACCAAGGAGGCGATCGCCGGCCTGGCGTCGACCCTCGGCCTGGGACCGGGGGACGAGGTCGTGATCCCAGAGGTGGCCTACCCGACCTACGAGGTGAGTGCGCTGCTGGCCGGTGCTCGGCCGGTGCGCGCGGATTCGACCGTCGCGCTGGGGCCGTCGAAGCCCGCGCTGATGTTCATCAACTCGCCGTCGAACCCGACGGGCAAGATCCTCGGCGTCGACCACCTGCGCAAGGTCGTCGGATGGGCACGCGAACGCGGCACCGTCGTGGTGTCCGACGAGTGCTACCTCGGCTTGAGCTGGGAGGGCGAACCGCTGTCGATCCTCGACCCGCGGGTGTGCGACGGCGACCACACCGGTCTGCTGGCCGTGCACTCGCTGTCGAAGATCTCCAACCTCGCGTCGTACCGTGCCGGCTTCTTCGCCGGTGACCCCGATCTCATCGCCGAACTCCTCGCGGTGCGCAAGCACGCCGGCTTGATGCTGCCGTTCCCGATCCAGGGGGCCATGACCGCAGCCCTCCGCGACGACGCGCACGTCGACGAACAGCGTGCGCACTACGCGGATCGTCGTCGTACGTTGCTGGCCGCGGTCGAGGCGGCCGGGTTCCGCATCGACCATTCCGAGGCGGGCCTCTACCTCTGGACCACCCGTGACGAGCCGTGCCGCGACACCGTCGCCTGGCTCGCCGAACGCGGAATCCTCTGTGCGCCCGGTGATTTCTATGGTCCGGCAGGGCAGAAGCACGTCCGCATGGCGCTCACCGCCTCCGACGAGCGCATCGCGGCCGCGGCCGCGCGACTCACCGCGTAAACCCACCACAAACGGAGAAACCCAGCACCCGATGGGTGCTGGGTTTCTCCATGAGTGGTGGGTTTGTGGAACCTCAGTTGTGCTTGTGCAGCGCCTCGTTGAGTGCGATGCCGTCGCCCTTCCACGGCACGACCTCGACCGCGCCGGTCAGGCTGTTGCGCCGGAACAGCAGATTCGACTGACCCGAGAGGTCACGCGCCTTGATCTGGGTGCCGTCGGGGCCGGTCACCTTGGTGCCGGCGGTGACGTACAGCCCGGCCTCGATGACGCAATCGTCGCCGAGCGGGATGCCGCAACCGGCGTTCGCGCCGAGCAGGCAGCGCTTGCCGAGCGAGATGATCTCCTTGCCGCCGCCGGAGAGGGTGCCCATCGTCGACGCGCCGCCGCCGATGTCGGAGCCGTCGCCGACGACCACGCCGGCCGAGATGCGACCTTCGACCATCGACGACCCGAGGGTGCCGGCGTTGAAGTTGACGAAGCCCTCGTGCATCACGGTGGTACCGGCGGCCAGGTGGGCGCCGAGCCGGACACGGTCGGCGTCACCGATGCGGACTCCGCCGGGGACGACGTAATCGACCATGCGCGGGAACTTGTCGATGGAGTACACGGTGACCGGGCCGCGGGCGCGCAGCTTGGCGCGCACCGACTCGAAGTCCTCGACCGCGCACGGGCCGTGGTTGGTCCAGACGACATTCGTGAGCATCCCGAAGATGCCCTCGAGGTTCGCGCCGTGCGGCTCGATGAGCCGGTGGGAGAGCAGGTGCAGTCGGAGGTACACGTCGTAGGCGTCGACCGGGGCGGCGGACAGGTCGGCGATGCCGGTGCGAACCGCGATGGTCCGGACGCCGCGGGCCTCGTCGACACCCACCAGGTCGCGCAGTTCGGACGGCGTCGATTCCTCGTCGAGGACGACGGTCTCGGCGGTCTCGACGCCGTCGAGTTCGGGTGCGGGGAACCAGACGTCGAGCACGACTCCTGGGGTCGACCCCCCGTCGATCACGGTTGCGATGCCAGTTGCGTGTGCGCCAGTAGTTGTCACGACTCGTCAGTCTAGGTGATCGACGACGGCGACTCCCGCCGCCCACCGGTCGTCCAGGCATCGCGGCACTCGGTGCGCGGCGTCATCCGAATGGCTCAAAGTCCTGGTGGGAGCGTGTTCACCGCTCGTATCGTCGCAGCCATGACCGGCCACGACCGACCTTTCCCACCCGCCCCCGGCGCAGACGCCGCCTGCCCTGGGTACTCGGTGGCGTGGGGTTCGTGGTCGTCGTCGGCGTCGCGGTCGCGGCGGTGATCTTCCAGCCGTGGCTGATCTTCGTAGACACCGAGGTCGACGACGAGATCCCGGTCGCCGTGACGCCGTCCACCTCGCAGGTCGGTCAGCCGCCGCCGGTCGCGCCGGTCCTGGTGTCACGGGGACGATTCATCAGCCACGAGCACTCCACCTCCGGAACCGTGTCGATCATCGAGAAGCCGGACGGCTCGCGGGTTCTCGCCATCGAGGACCTCGACACCACCACCGGACCCGATGTCCACGTCTGGCTGTCGCAGGCCGAGGTCGTCGAAGGCCTCGGCGGTTGGCGAGCCGCGGCCGACCCGCCCCACGTCGATCTCGGGATGATCAAGGGCAACAAGGGCAACCAGGTCTACGAGATCCCCGCCGATGTCGACCTCGACGCCTATCCCGCGGTGTTCCTGTGGTGCGTGAAGTTCAGCGTCTCCTTCGGCGCCGCCGAACTGACCTCACCGCCCGCCGACTGACCCCGCTACCGTATGTGCGTGAGCACCGCACTCGACCTCGCCGCCGATCCCGTCGAACTGACCGCCGCCCTCGTCGACATCGAGAGCGAGTCACGCAACGAGACGGCGATCGCCGATGCGGTGGAAGCGGCACTGCGGGAACAGACGACGGGCTTCGAGATCCTTCGGCACGGTAATCGTGTGCTCGCCCGGACCGATCGTGGTCGCGCCCAGCGTGTCATCCTCGCCGGGCACCTCGACACCGTGCCGGTGGCCGGCAATCTGCCGTCGCGTCGGGAGACGCATCCCGAGGAGGGTGACGTCCTGCACGGGTGCGGCACCGTCGACATGAAGTCGGGCGACGCGGTGTTCCTGCACCTCGCCGCGACGCTCGACGAACCCGCGCACGACCTGACGCTGATCTTCTACGACTGCGAGGAGATCGCTGCCGAGTTCAACGGCCTCAACGACATCGAACGTGAGCTGCCCGAATGGCTCGCCGGCGACGTCGCCATCCTCGGCGAACCCACCGCCGGTCTGATCGAGGCGGGATGCCAAGGGACGCTTCGGGTTCGACTGTCCACCTCGGGTACTCGATCGCATTCGGCCCGCTCGTGGATGGGTGACAACGCGATCCACAAACTCGGGGGAGTGTTGACGAAGCTCGCCGCATACGAGGCTCGTCGCGTCGACATCGAGGGGTGCGAATACCGCGAGGGACTCTCGGCGGTCGGGCTCGGCGGCGGTGTCGCGGGCAACGTGATCCCCGATGCTGCGCACGTCGACGTGAACTTCCGCTTCGCCCCCGATCGTTCCGTCGAACAAGCCCTCGACCACGTGCGCGAGGTCTTCGCGACCGACCTCGCCGATGGCACGGTCACCCTCGAGGTCACCGACGCGGCGGCCGGTGCACTCCCCGGCCTGGCGCACCCGGCGGCGGCCGCGCTGGTCGAGGCCGCTCAGGGGCGCTTCCGGGCCAAATACGGCTGGACCGACGTCTCGAGGTTCTCCGCACTCGGCATCCCGGCGGTGAACCTCGGACCCGGCGACCCCAACCTCGCCCACCGCGTCGACGAACGGGTTCCGGTCGAGCAGATCCGCATGGTCACCGACCTGCTGCGCAGCTATCTGTCCTGAGCCGCCCGACGCCGGGCGGGGGTGGATCGGCCCGCTGCTAGCGTGAGCCGCATGTCGACCAATCCGGAATCGTCCGCGTCCGATCCCGCCGCCGACGACGTCTACTACGTCGGACCCATCCGCGTTCGCCCGAAGCAGCGCGGCAAGACGACGGACCGGCGACTCCTCGAGTGGATCGACCCGCGCGACGAGAACCGTCGCGCCGAACGCACGATGCGCGATTCCTGGCGGGTGCTGCGCATCCAGTCGGAGTTCGTCGCGGGCTTCGACGCCATGAGCGAGGTCGCGGAGGCGGTGACGGTCTTCGGGTCGGCGCGTCTCGCGCCCGAATCGCCGGAGTACGCACTCGGCGTGCGGGTCGGACGTGCGCTCGGGGAGGCGGGCTATGCCGTCATCACCGGGGGCGGGCCCGGTGTGATGCGGGCGGCCAACCAGGGTGCGCACGAGGCGGGCGCCCAGTCGATCGGCCTCAACATCGAGCTGCCCTTCGAGCAGGACCTCAACCCGTGGGTCGACCTCGGCATGAACTTCCGCTACTTCTTCGTGCGCAAGACCATGTTCGTGAAGTACGCGCAGGCCTTCGTCTGCCTGCCCGGCGGGATGGGCACGCTCGACGAACTCTTCGAGGCGCTCACGCTGGTGCAGACGAAGAAGGTCGTGCGATTCCCGATCGTCCTGGTGGGTCGTGATTTCTGGGGTGGGTTGCTCGACTGGATGCGCGACGTCCTGGCCGCGCGCGGGATGATCTCTCCCGAGGACCTCGACCTGCTGACCGTCGTCGACGACCCCGACGACGTCGTCGCGGCGATCGAGGCGGCCGCTCCCACCCAGCCCGGCGCGAAACAACCCGGCGCCGATGGCACGATTGCCCGGTGAGTGCCGTCTGTGTCTACTGTGCGTCCGGTCCCGTCGAGCAACGTTTCCTCGACCTCGCTTCCGAGGTGGGCGCGGCGATCGCGCGTGCCGGGCACTCGGTCGTGTCCGGCGGTGGCAATGTCTCGATGATGGGTGCGCTCGTCACCGGGGCGCGCGCGGAGGGCGGCACCACGATCGGGATCATCCCGAAGGCGCTGATCCAGCGCGAAGTCGCCGATCTCGGGTCCGACGAACTCGTCATCACCGAGACCATGCGCGAGCGCAAGCGCCTCATGGATGAGCGCGCGGATGGTTTCATCACGCTTCCCGGGGGTATCGGAACACTGGAGGAGCTGTTCGAGACCTGGACGGGCGGCTACCTCGGGATGCACGACAAGCCGGTGGTTCTGCTCGATCCTTTCGATTTCTACGCGCCGCTCCTGGGCTGGCTGCGAGAGTTGTCGACAACCGGGTTCGTCTCCCGGCGATCGCTGGACCGGCTGCTGGTCACGGCATCGATCGACGAGGCGATCGAGTTGGCGACACAGCGGTAGAACTTCCTACCGGCCGGTAAGGTAGCCCGGTGAGTGCGCGGGGCACTCACGACGCCCAGCGGAGAGCGGAGCCCACATGTCCCCAGACACCCAGCGCAAGGACGTCCAGAACGACACGACCAACGGTTCGACCAAGGATGCGGTCAAGACCGTCGGGGTCGCGGATCTCCTCCGCGGAGTGGTGAAGATGGCGCCCCACGCGAGCGGGATGATCAAGCACGCACCCGGCCTGATCCGTCGGCCACCGGAGGCCAAGAAGACCATCGGATCGGTGTTCCAGAAGCACGCGGCTGCGCATCCGGACCGCCCGTTCGTCCGCTTCGAGGGACGCACGACCACCTACGGCGAAGCCAATCGCCGTGTGAACCGTTACGCCGCAGTCCTTTCCGAGGCGGGCGTCGGCAAGGGTGATGTGGTGGCGCTGCTGTCCAAGAACAACGCCACCGATCTGTTGCTGATGTTGGCGACGGTGAAACTCGGCGCGATCGCCGGGATGCTGAACTACAACCAGCGCGGTCACGTCCTCGAACACTCGGTCGGGTTGCTGGACGCCAAGGTGCTCGTCCACGATCCGGACTGTGCCGAGGCCTTCGAGTCGATCCCGAAATCGGCGCTGCCCGAACACGTCTACGACTTCGCCCGGTTCGACGCGGCCGCGGAGGGCAAGCCGGACTCGGACCCGGAGATCACCGCGCAGCTGCCGGCGTCGACCAAGGCCTTTTACATCTTCACCTCGGGGACCACCGGAATGCCCAAGGCCAGCGTGATGAGCCACAACCGCTGGCTGGCGAGCCTCTCCGGCATCGGTGGTCTCGCGGTTCGACTACGCCACAGCGACACCATGTACGTGCCGCTGCCGCTCTATCACAACAACGCCTTGTCGGTGTCGCTGTCGTCGGTGCTCGCATCGGGTGCGTGCATCGCGGTCGGCCGCTCGTTCTCGGCGTCGAAGTTCTGGGACGACGTGATCCTCAACCGCGCCACCGCCTTCTGCTACATCGGCGAGTTGTGTCGCTATCTGCTGGCGCAGCCGGAGAAGCCCACCGACCGGCAGCACTCGGTTCACACCGTGGTCGGCAACGGGATGCGGCCCGACATCTGGGACGAGTTCCGCGAGCGGTTCGGTGTGGACCGCGTCGTCGAGTTCTACGGCGCCAGCGAGCTCAACCTGGCCTTCGTCAACGCCTTCACCGTCGACAAGACGGCCGGGTTCTGCCCGCTGCCGTACAAGATCGTCGAGTACGACGATGAGGGCAACCCCAAGCGCAACGACGACGGGCGGCTCACCGAGGTGGGCAAGGGCGGCACCGGTCTGCTGCTCGCGCAGATCTCCGACCGGGTACCGATCGACGGCTACACCGACGAAGAGGAGACCGAGAAGAAGATCGTTCGGGACGCCTTCAAGAAGGGCGACGCGTATTTCAACTCGGGTGACCTCGTCCGCGACCAGGGCTTCGCGCACATCTCCTTCGTCGACCGGCTCGGCGACACGTTCCGCTGGAAGGGTGAGAACGTGGCCACCACCGAGGTCGAGGGTGCGGTCGACTCCTACGACGCGGTCGCCCAGTCGGTGGTCTACGGTGTCGAGGTGCCCGGCACGGACGGTCGCGCGGGGATGGCGGCCGTGAAGCTGCGCGAGGGCGCCGACCTCGACCCCAAGCGTCTCGCCGAACACCTCTACGAGGAGCTGCCGTCGTATGCGGTCCCGCTGTTCGTGCGGATCGTCGACGACTTCGAGCGGACCTCCACCTTCAAGAACCGCAAGGTCGAGCTCCGCAAGGAGGGCTACGCGGAGGCCGATGCCGACGCCGGACAGGTCTATGTCCTGCTCGGCAAGGAGAAGGGTTACGTGGAGTACTACGAGGACTACGCCGACGAAGTGGCGGCCGCCAAGGTTCCCAAGGGATGACCGTTTCGCCGACCCTGTGCGGTCGTCCGGTGGCCACCGACCGCGCGTTGGTCATGGCGATCGTCAACCGCACGCCCGACTCCTTCTACGACCGTGGCGCCAGCTTCGACGACACGGCCGCGCAGCGACGCGTCGACCAGGTGGTCGCCGAGGGGGCCGACATCGTCGACGTCGGCGGCGTGAAGGCAGGGCCGGGCGAAGAGGTCGACGCGACCACCGAGGCTGCCCGCGTGGTCCCGATGATCTCGTGGATTCGTGAGCGCCATCCCGACGTGCTGATCAGCGTCGACACCTGGCGCAGCGAGGTCGCCGACCAGGCGTGCGCGGCGGGCGCCGATCTCATCAACGACACCTGGGCCGGCTACGACCCCGAGGTCGTCGCGGTGGCGGCCGAACGGGGAGCCGGGATCGTCTGTTCCCACACCGGTGGTGCCGTCGTGCGGACCCGGCCGCACCGTGTCGCCTACGGCGATTCCGTCGACGCCGTGGTCGCCGACGTACTCGCCGAGGTGACCGGTGCGGCGGAGCGGGCGCTGGCAGCGGGCGTGCATCGAGATGCGATCGTTATCGACCCGACGCATGATTTTGGCAAGAACACTCACCACGGGCTCGCTCTGTTACGCCATGTGAAAGATCTTGTTAATACAGGCTGGCCGGTCCTGATGGCGCTGAGCAACAAGGATTTTGTGGGGGAGACTCTGGGTACAGATCTAGAGCAACGGTTGGAGGGAACTCTCGCCGCGACGAGTCTGGCTGCCGCCGACGGCGCCCGGATTTTTCGCGTTCACGAGGTCGCCGCCACTCGTCGCGTGGTCGACATGGTCGCTGCCATCGCGGGAACGAGACCGCCCGCCCGAACAGTCAGGGGACTTGCATGACCAAGCAGAAGCGACGTAACCCCATCAGTCGTGACAAGGCCACCGTGTGGCCGACGCCGGCCGAGTCGCTCGCGGACGAGCGGCAGTGGTCGACGACCCACACCTGGGAACAGCCGAAGTGGACCATCGAGGAACTCGTCGCCGCCAAGGGCGGACGCACCGTCTCGGTGGTTCTGCCTGCCCTGAACGAGGAAGAGACCGTCGCCGATGTGATCGCCACGATCATGCCGCTGTACGGCACGCTCGTCGACGAACTGATCGTCCTGGACTCGGGCTCCACCGACGCCACCGCCGAACGTGCACTGGCCGCCGGCGCGCAGGTCATCACCCGCGAAGAGGCGGTGCCGGAACTCGAACCCGTCAAGGGCAAGGGGGAGGTGCTGTGGCGCTCGATCGCCGCGACCACCGGCGACATCATCGCCTTCGTCGACTCCGACCTGATCGATCCGGATCCGATGTTCGTGCCGAAGATGCTCGGCCCGCTTCTGGTGAATCCCGAGATCCACCTCGTCAAGGGGTACTACCGCCGTCCGCTGCGTACCGGCGGCACCCAGGACGCCAACGGCGGCGGTCGAGTCACCGAACTCGTCGCCCGGCCGCTGTTGGCCTCGCAGAAGCCCGACCTCACCGCGGTCCTGCAACCGCTCGGCGGCGAATACGCCGGAACCCGCGAGATGTTGTCGTCGGTGCCGTTCGCGCCCGGCTACGGCGTCGAGATCGGACTCCTCATCGACACCTACGACCGCTACGGCCTCGCGGGCATCGGCCAGGTGAACCTCGGCGTCCGCACCCACCGCAATCGTCCGCTGATCGAACTCGGCGTGATGAGCCGTCAGATCGTGGGCACGCTCATGCGCCGGTGCGGCATCGAGGACTCCGGTGTCGGGCTGACGCAGTTCACCGCCGAGCCCGACGGCTCGTTCACGCCGCACACCACCGAGGTCTACCTCGAGGACCGTCCGCCGATGAACACCCTCCGCTCGATGGGCTCCAAGGTGATGGCCTCCTAGCCGGCCGATCCACCCGACTCCGGCGACACGGTGACACGCCCTCGGCGTGACGCGGTGTCGCCGGATGCTTGTGCGGGCCGGACGGAGGCGGCCAGGTGCCGGCGGGGCCGCGGGACGACGGTCTGTCAGGATGGAATGTATGCAGACCCTGCTGCTGTACCTGCTGATCATGGCGCTCGTCGCCGGGGCAGTGTTCGCCGTCGTGTGGTTCGTCTTCGGGCGCGGGGAGGACCTGCCTCCGGTCGAACCCGAAACCACACTCACCCGTTTGCCGACGGTCGGGATAAGTGGCGACGACGTCCGGGCGCTGCGGTTCGCGCAGACGTTGCGGGGCTACAAGCAGTCCGAGGTCGATTGGGCGCTGGCGCGTCTCGCACGCGAGGTCGACGACCTCCGGTCGGTCATCACACGTCTCCGGGAGCGCGACTCCGGGACAGGTGTGACCCACGGCTCCACAGGCGTTCCCGAGACCGGAACGGGCGACACCACCGGCTCCGAGAACGGCCGGGAGCAGAGGGTTTACGACGACCCGACCCCCAATCCCGCATCCCGCGAAGGAGGTCCGTCGGTACCCTCCGACCGATGACCGGATCACGCCGGAACAGCGCTTGTGTCGCGCACTCGCATTCGATTGAGACGACGACACGTATCATGTTCAAAGCAGGGACACTGTGAAGGGAGCTTGAGAATGGCGGCAATGAAGCCACGTACTGGGGACGGCCCCCTCGAAGCGGCCAAGGAAGGGCGTGGAATCGTTGTCCGGATTCCGATCGAGGGCGGAGGTCGCCTCGTCGTCGAGCTGACCGCCGACGAAGCCGCCGCACTGGGTGAAGAACTCCGCGGGGTCACCGGCTGAACGGAGATCTCGCCGACGTCGTCGAGTTGCTTCGATGCCCGGTGTGTGCCGGGCCATTCGAGACCGGTCTCCCGGGGGCCGGGCACGACGAGACTTCCCCGGCTGTAGCCGGGTCTGGGCCGTCGCCGCGTGGAGGGACACTCCGCTGCGGTGACGGTCACTCCTTCGACGTCGCCAAGCAGGGTTATGTCTCACTGCTCGACGGACGTTCGGGATCGTTGCGCGCCGACACCGCCGCCATGGTCGCGGCCCGCGCGCGGGTGCACGACGCCGGGTTCTTCGCTCCGGTCCTCGACGCGGTGGCGGACCGAACGCGCGAATTAGGTGCCGGCGTCGACAAACCCGTCGTACTCGATGCGGGAGCCGGTGGCGGCCACTACCTTCGCGCCGCGGTCTCCGGACTCGCCGACGCCTCGCCGTCTGTCGAGGCCCGCGGGCTCGGCATCGATCTCTCCAAATTCTGCGCGCGGGCCATCTCCCGCGGCACCCCACGCCACGCGGCGATCGTCGCCGACATCTGGCGTGGCCTCCCGGTCGCCGATGACGCTGTCACTGTTGCGCTCTCGGTGTTCGCACCACGCAACGCGGCCGAGTTCGCGCGGGTACTGCACCCGGGCGGTGGACTCGTCGTCGTCAGTCCGGCCGCCGACCACCTCGCCGAGATCATCGAACCCATGCGGATGCTGCGCGTCGACTCCGGCAAATCCGAACGGCTCCAGGCCACATTCGCCGACGGCTACGAGATCCTCGATTCGTCGACGATCCGTTCCGTCACCGAACTCGACGCCCAGACCGTGGGCGACCTGGTTGCGATGGGCCCGTCGGCCTTCCATGCCGACGACGCCGACATCCGCTCACGTGCAGACGCATTCGTGGGGAAAGGCGTCGTCGATGTGACACTGTCGGTGGTCGTCACGGTCTGCCGCCCGACCCCGCCGGGCTGACCCCCGCTGGACGGAGATGCTCGGTCAGCGCAGTACGGACCGGTATACCCCGAGAGTCTGTTCGGCAATCGTCGCCCAGGAGAATTCGGCCTCGGCCCGTTCGCGGCCGGCCACTCCCATCGCCGCCGCCCCGGCGGGATCGCCGACGACCGCGTTGACCGTCTGGGCGAGATCGTGTTCGAAGGCTTGCGGATCGACCGGGTCGTAGGGCACCAGACGGCCGGTGACGTGGTCGCGCACGACCTCCGGGATGCCCCCGACCTCCGACGCCACCACGGCGGTCGCGCAGGCCATGGCCTCCAGGTTCACGATGCCCAGCGGTTCATACACCGACGGGCACACGAAGACCGATGCGGCGGTGAGGATCTCGCGGATGCGGGGAAGCGGCAGCATCTCCCGAACCCAGTGCACACCCGGTCGTGATGCCGACAGTTCACCGACCGCCGCCTCGATCTCGGCGCCGATCTCCGGGGTGTCCGGTGCTCCGGCACAGAGCACGAGCTGGATGTCGGGAGCGAACCGGTGTGCGGCCGAAACCAGATGGGCGACGCCCTTCTGCCTGGTGATACGTCCGACGAAGGCGACGATCGGGCGGTCGGGATCGATGCCGAGCGCGGTGAGTGTCGACTCCGGCCCGAACGGATCGTCGACCGGATACCACTGGCTGGTGTCGATGCCGTTGCGCACCACGTGGACACGTTCGGGGTCCAGTCGAGGGTAAGTGTTGCAGACGTCGTTGCGCATTCCGGAACTCACCGCGATCACCGCATCCGCGTATTCGACTGCGTTGCGCTCGACCCAGCTCGACACGCGATAGCCGCCCCCGAGTTGTTCGGCCTTCCACGGCCGCGACGGTTCGAGCGAATGCGCCGTGAGGATGTGCGGGACGCCGTACAGCTGCCCGGCGACGTGGCCGGCGAGTCCGGTGTACCAGGTGTGGGAGTGCACGACGTCGGCGCCCTCGGCGCCGACGGCCATCCGCAGATCGGCCGAGAGTGTCGTGATCGCCGCATTCGCACCGGCCAGACCCGGATCGGGTGAATAGACCGCTGCGGTCTCTCGTTCGGCACCCATGCAGTGCACGTCCACGGTCGCGAGATCGCGTAGATGGCGGACCAATTCGGTGACGTGTACACCGGCGCCGCCGTACACCTCGGGCGGGTACTCCCGTGTCATCATCGCCACCCTCATACCGACGACGCTAGTGGCATCGCGGGCAGTTCGCCATCGCTGTGCGAACACGACCACGAATCCGATGGCGCCGTCGTCTGGCCGAGGCTCCCGATCGCGGTTAAGTTGGGGGAGTGAGATCACAGCCGCACGTCCTCGGCATCGTCCTCGCCGGCGGCGAAGGCAAGCGCCTTTATCCGCTGACAGTCGACCGGGCCAAGCCCGCGGTGCCCTTCGGAGGTGCCTACCGGCTGATCGACTTCGTGCTGTCGAACCTGGTCAACGCCGGATACGAGCGCATTTGCGTGCTGACACAATACAAGTCGCATTCGCTGGACCGGCACATCTCGCAGACGTGGTGGACGTCGGGTTTCCACGGCGAATACATCACCCCGGTGCCGGCCCAGCAGCGACTCGGACCGCGCTGGTACACCGGCAGCGCCGACGCCATCTTCCAGTCGATGAACCTCATCACCGACGAACAACCCGAGTACATCGTGGTCTTCGGTGCCGATCACGTGTACCGCATGGACCCGTCGCAGATGGTCGATGCGCACATCGAATCGGGCGCCGACGTCACCGTCGCCGGCATCCGCGTACCGCGCGCCGAGGCGTTCGCCTTCGGGTGCATCGACTCCGACGCGTCCGGCAGGATCACGCGTTTTCTCGAGAAGCCCGCGGACCCGCCCGGGACACCGGATGATCCGGACTCGACCTTCGCCTCGATGGGCAACTACGTGTTCACCACCGAGGCACTCGTCGACGCCTTGCGCGCCGACGCCGCCGACTCCGACTCCGACCACGACATGGGTGGCGACATCATCCCGGCCTTCGTCGACCGCGGCACGGCGTATGTCTACGACTTCAAGGACAACGAGGTACCCGGCGCAACCGAACGCGACAAGGGGTACTGGCGCGACGTCGGGACCCTGGATGCGTTCTACGAGGCACACATGGACCTCGTGTCGGTGCACCCGATCTTCAACCTCTACAACGGTCGCTGGCCGATCCGCGGTGAGACGCACAACCTGCCGCCGGCCAAATTCGTCCAAGGGGGAGTGGCCGAGGACTCGGTGGTCGGCTCGGGCTGCATCATCTCGGCTGGGACCGTACGCAATTCGGTGCTGTCGTCGAACGTCATCGTCGAGGACGGTGCAATCGTCGAGGGCAGTGTCCTCATGCCGGGCGTACGCGTCGGCAAGGGCGCCGTCGTCCGCCGGGCGATCCTGGACAAGAACGTCGTCGTCGGCGACGGTGAGCAACTCGGCGTCGACCCCGACTCCGATCGGGAACGCTTCTCCGTCAGCGCCGGTGGCGTGGTGACCGTCGGCAAGGGGGTTCGGGTCTAGCGCCGCACCTCAGGCAGCAGGGGCGACGACCGAGCGCAGTGAGGGCGCCGCGTATCGAGGTCACCCGCCGCTGCGGTCCACGCTCTGCACTAGGTATCGCCAAGCGATACCTAGTGCTGACCGTCCTCGTCGATTGCCCGCCGATCTCGCCTGAGGTTCGAAAACTCGTCCCGCTCAGCGGTGTCCAAGGGCAATCTGCCCTCGGAGGCATCTCAGGGGACGAGAATTTCGGAGCTTGCGGAACCCCCGCTCCCTGAGGAGCGTCCGGAGCTTGCGGAGGGCGCAGAACCCCCGCTCCCTGAGGAGCGTCCGGAGCTTGCGGAGGACGCAGAACCCCCGCTCCCTGAGGAGCGTCCGGAGCTTGCGGAGGACGCAGAACCCCCGCTCCCTGAGGAGCGTCCGGAGCTTGCGGAGGACGCAGAACCCCCGCTCCCTGAGGAGCGTCCGGAGCTTGCGGAGGACGCGTCACGAAGGGCTCGCGAGGTCGACTCACCAGGTCTTCGTGGCCAGCGCGGCCCGGATGAGCTCCGGGATGTCGGCGTCGGTGTCCGCCGGCAGATCGTCGATCGGCCACCACTGCAGGTCCACCGATTCCTCACTGCGTTCGAACGCCGGGAGGCTGCCGTCGGCAGTCGGGGCGGCGACCACCCGGTAGCGCACGTCGAGATGCCTGGTCGGCACGCCGAGTGAACAGGTGATCGGGTGGGTGTGCAGGTGCACGATGCCACCACTGCCGCCGACGCGATCGAGGTCGAGACCCGGGATGCCGGATTCTTCACGGGCTTCCCGCAATGCGGCGTCGGCCAGGGTCTCGTCGGTCGGCTCACAGTGTCCGCCGAGCTGAATCCATCTGCCCACGCGCGGATGCAGAGTCAGCAGCACATGGCTTCGATCGGCGTCGAAGACGATGGCCGACCCGGTGAGATGACCTGCCGCACAGGCGCGCAGGCAGGCGTCGGGAGTGGCGGCGAGGAGCGCGAGGTAGGCGTGCCGCAGGCTGTCCTGCGCCGAGTCCGGCGCCTGCCAGGCGGTCAGGGCCTCGACCGCCGAGGCGTGCAGCGACTCCGCGGTCACAGCTCGACCACCCACTCGTCGGTCGGCGCGGCGTCGCGCAGCGGGGCGGCCTCGAGCGGGTGCCCGATGGCGACGGCGCCCAACGGCTCCCACGACGAGTCGAGTTCGAGGACGCGTCGCACCGTCGGCGCGGCGAAGATCGTAGATCCGACCCAGCAGCTGCCGATCCCGCGGACCGACAGCGCGATGAGCAGGCTCGCCACGGCGCCGCCCGCGGCCACCGTGAACATGGTGTGCTCGGCCGCGTTGCGTCGCTCGTCGGGGTACTCGTGCACACCGTCGGGCACGAGGAACGGGATCACCAATTCGGGTGCGTCGTACAGAATCCGACCGCGACGGAGCCGCTTCTCGATCGATTCGGGTGTCTTGGCATCGGATTCGAGGTCGGCGCGCCATTCGGCGTTCATCGCATCGAGCAACGCACGACGCCGCTCGACCGACCGCACCCACACGAACCGCACCGGATGGGTGTGGTGGGGCGCGGGCGCCGTCAGGGCTTCCCCGAGTGCGGTCCGCATGTCGTCGGGATCGACCGGTCGGTCGTCGAAGGCGCGCACCGAACGTCGTGTGCGGATGGCCTGACGCCGCCCCAGGGCGATGGCCTCCTCCGTGCCGAGCCGGAACAGGTCCTCTTCGGCGGGCCGGATCAGATCGGCGGCGGTCGAACCGTTGTCGACGGGTGCGAACCCGCGGACGACGGCCACCGGGACAGCCGCGAGCTTGCCCTTGACCAGGTCGGCGGCCGCGGCCAGTTCGTCGGCGACCGCGATGTCGGTCACCACCAACGGATTCCCGTAGTCGTCGGTGCCACCGTCATACGGGTGGGTGACGGCGATGCCCGCCGAGCCGATCGCGACATCGGTCTGCCCGGTGCGCCACGCACGGCCCATCGTGTCGGTGATGATCACCGCGACCTCGAGGCCCGTTCGCTCGGCGATGGCGGCCCGCAACCGTGCCGCGCTGCCGTCCGGATCCTCGGGGAGCAGGGCCAGCTGGTCGGAGCGCACGTTGGAACCGTCGATCCCGGCTGCGGCCTGGACCAGACCCAGACGGCTCTCGGTGATGAGCGTGCGGTTCTTGCGGGCGAGCACGCGCACCGACTCGGCCTCGACGAGCTTGCGCCGCAGCGCATCACGTTCCTCCGGGTCGGCGGGTGCGTCGACCATGCGGCCCTCGGCCTTGGAGATGATCTTGCTCGTCACCACCAGGACATCGCCGGATTCCAGCCACGGTGCGGCGGCGAGGACCTCGGCGGCGACGTCGGATTCGTCGGTGAATTCGGGGAGCCCGGTGACGGGCCGGATCTCCAGGCCGTCCGGGGCGCGATGATCGGCGAGCTCGCTCACGCGGTGCCCACGTTCTGGTCCGGCAGCGCCACGTCGACGAGCGCGCAGGCCGCACGGATCATCTGCGCGGTGGCCTGCGGGTCGGTCATCAGCAGCGGGGCCGAACCGATCGAGATGCCGTCGACGCGTGCGTGGTCGCCCTCGGCGATCAGCCAGCCGTCGAGGATGCCGTTGCCGCTGCGGGCCCCGTAATGGGCGGCGATGGCCTCGGCCGACGATTCCACGCCGATCACCGACAGGCATTCGTCGGCCATACCGCGCAGCGGTCGGTTGTCGATGACCGGGGAGACGCCGACCACCGGGGCCGTCGTGGTCCGCAGTGCGCTGCGCATTCCCGGAACACTCACGATCGCACCGATGCTCACCACCGGATTCGACGGCGCGAGCACGATGACGTCGGCGTCGGCGATCGCGTCGAGGACACCGGGTGCGGGCGTGGTGTCGTCCGAGCCCACCTGCGCGAAGCCGAAGGTCGGGACCTGCGCCCGGTGGCGCACCCACCATTCCTGGAAGTGGATCGCGACCCGCTCGCCCTCGTCGCCGTCCGGTTTCGCGATCACCACGTGGGTCTCGTGCCGGTCGTCGGTCACCGGCAGCAGGCGCACCCCCGGGTTCCATCGGCGGCTCAGGGCGGCGGTCACATCGGACAACCGGTACCCGGCGTCGAGCATCTGGGTGCGGATCAGATGGGTGGCGAGATCACGGTCGCCGAGGCCGAACCAGTCCGGGTCCGCCCCGTAGGCGGCGAGTTCCTCTTTCGCGTGCCAGGTTTCACCGCGCCGGCCCCACCCACGTTCGGGGTCGATGCCACCGCCCAGGGTGTACATGCACGTGTCGAGGTCGGGGCAGATGCGCACGCCGTGCATCCACGCGTCGTCGCCGACGTTCACGATCGCGGTGATCTGATGTTCGCCGACACCGAGAGTGGGGTCGTCCGGATGCGGCGGGAACGGGGTGACACCCAGCAATTCGCGCAGTCCGAGGAGGAAACGGGCACCCCCCACGCCGCCGACGAGTACGGTCACCTTCACAGCAGGTACTCCTTCACACCGCCACTCTAGTGGTCGGCCGCGAGGGTTCGTACGCCGCTGTCATGCCCGTCCGGCGGGCTGGGAGGAGGGCTCGTGAGTGTGATCTTCGCTTCGCCTTCGCGTCATCGTCGTGTCGAGTCACAGATTTGTCGGCACGCGATGGTAAAGGGAATTCTTCGATTCAACTTGACCGGGACCGCCCTCGGCGTGTCTAATCACATCAGTGTCATTCCGAGTTTGAGATCGAGAACATTCGAAGTCGAGAACTACTGGCCTCCAAGGGATTCGATCATGTGTTCGAACTCGGCAGAGGGTCGGTGCCGGCATCGAGTGCCGTCGCTCGGGCGCTGTGTACAACGGATGCAGGGAGTTCGCGCACCCGGAGTACAAGTGGTGTGGCAGCAGTGGTGGGTACGGCAGCACGTCGTGTTCGCAAAGGACAGATTACGACCAACATCCCGAGCTAGGAGGCGCCGACGATGGCTTTGAACAACCCGATCGGCAATCCGCTTGAACCACATGATCGCCCGCAATTCATCGCAGAGTCTCCCGTGATGACATCCGCCCCGGAGATCGGTACCCCAGAATTCCGTACCCTTGGCCCCGTTGACGATTCGATGATCGGCGGCACCGCGCGTGCGGCCTCAGTCGAATTCGCCGCCGACGCAACCGGTCTCGCCGGTGCCGACGCGGACGAGTCGGCGGGTCGTCGTCATCTGGCCCTGGTGCCCAACGACTTCGACGACCTGTTCGACGCGGTCGAGGAGCAGTGGCAGGACCGCGCACTGTGTGCGCAGACCGATCCCGAGGCGTTCTTCCCGGAAAAGGGTGGATCGACACGTGAGGCCAAACGCATCTGCCAGGGCTGCGAGGTCAAGGCGGAATGCCTGGAGTATGCGCTCCACAACGACGAACGCTTCGGTATCTGGGGCGGGCTGTCGGAGCGCGAGCGCCGTCGCATCAAGCGCGGCATCATCTGACCGACGTCGCCGGAACGGCGTCGTCAGAACAGACGAATAGACCAGCGACAGCTGGACGCTCGACGGTCATCGTCGAACGCGATCATCGACCGCGGATCATTCAGGTCCGCGGTCGATCGTGTCTTCGTCGACGCCCAGGTGGGTCGCGACCTGCTGGACGAGAACCTCGTGTACCAACTCGAGAAGATCTGTCCCCTTCTTCGCGCGGGACTCCAGCGGCCGGCGGAACAGGATGATCTGAGCCCGCGTCGGAACCCCGTGGACGTCCATCCCCGCCGGGATCAGCCGTGCAAGCGGAACCGCACCGTCGGCGGTCACCTCGTCGGGCCACTCGACGGTCTCGGGATCTCGGGGGAGCAGGCGCGGGATCTCGTCGACGGCGATGTCGAGTCCGGAGAGCTGATCGTGCCACTGCGCGTCGATCTCGGCGAAGGCCTCCAGCGCGACGGCGTCGAACTCATCGGATCGGGTGTTGTAGGCGGGGACGTTCTGCGGCAGCAGCGGGGAACGCAGGCCGCGTCCTCGCCGGTCTCGGTACCGTTCGACCCGTCGTCGGCCACGACGAAGTCCCGGCTGGCCGTATGAGCCGCGCTGCGTCGGCTTCGGGTGGATGCGCATGGCGCGAGTCTAAGAGGTCGCAGTGGCTCGTGTCGCCCCCGCCTCGGCCCGTTGTGAGCGTGTCGAATCTGTGGTTGCGGACAGGGCGGGCTAATCTCGTCACGTGAAGCTTCCCCGTCTGTGCTGCCGACCCGGCTGCGCCCGATCCGCGGTGGCTACCCTGACCTTCGTCTACGCCGAATCGACTGCGGTGATCGGTCCACTGGCGACCTCGGAGGAGCCGCATTCCTGGGATCTGTGCGACGATCACGCCCGGCGGATCACCGTGCCGCGGGGGTGGGAGATGTTGCGCAGTGAGCGGGGATTCTCGGCACCTGCCGAGGACCACGAACTGACCGCCCTCGCCGAGGCCGTCCGCGAGGCCGGCGCCGTCGCCGGGGGTGCGCGCCCGGGCTTCGTCGATCGCGGGCCCCTCGGTCGTGGTTCGGATCGGATGCCGGTGGACTCCCTCGACGCCTTCGACTCGCGGGCTCGGGACGAGGCACGCGCGGCCGATGCCGCCTACGAGGCCGCCCTCGCGGATCGCCGGAGCGGCCGCCATCGCGCCGGGCCGGTCGACTCGCCGTCGCAGCCGCCGGCCGTTCCGGGAGTGCCGCGCCACCAGACGCGGCCACGTCCGGGCCGCCGCGGTCATCTCCGCGTACTCCCGGATCCGGTCGACTGAGCGGACACCACCACGCGGGGGGCGTGGAACCCGTTGTCGCCGTCGGGGGCCGCGGATCATTCGTGCTCCGGCCCGGACCCGCCCGCCCGTCCGAACCCGGTCCGAGAATCGAACGGGTGACTGTGTCGCGTACCCGGGCGTGTGTCCCCGCACCTGGCTACGCTGGTTCCATGCGTACCGGTACACCCGACCTCGACGATGCCGAGGAGTTGTTCTCCGCGGACGTCGACGGACTGCTGCGGGCCGTCGCGCTCGCCGGAGCGCAGGTCCGTGCCACCGCCGAGGCCGTTCGTGAGGGTGTCCTCGCCCCTCTCGCGGACCTCCGACCACGTAGCATCGTGGTCGTCCACGGTTCCAGCGAGGTCTCGCATCGGGCGGCCGAGCTGAGTGTCGCCACCCTCGCAGCGCGTGTCGACGTCCCGGTCGTGAGTGGTCCCGTCCTGCCTGGCTGGGTCGGTCCTCTCGACGTCGTGATCGTGGCCGGCGAGGATGCCGGAGACATGGCGCTGGCGGATGCCGCCGCGCGCGCCCAGCGTCGTCGGGCGGAGGTGGTCGTGGCCGCGCCGATCGCCGGCCCCTTGCGGGATGCCCTGGGCGGCAACGGAATCGACCTCTCTCCGCGGTTCGACGTCGAACCGCGCTTCCGTTTCGTCGGTTTCGTCGCGGCACTGCTGGCGGTGTTCGGCGCACTGACGCAGGTCCGTGTCACCGGCCCGACGCCCGTCCTCGACGACCTGGCCGACGCGCTCGACGCCGAGGCCTCCGGATCGCATCCTTCCCGCGAGACCTTCCACAATCGCGCCAAGTCGCTGGCGGTCCGCGTGCAGGGCCGTCCCGCCGTCTGGACGTCGGATTCGCCGGCGGGTTCGGTCCTGGCCGCTCACGCCGCCTCCAGCTTCGTCGGGTTCGCCGGGATCATCAGCGCAGTCGCCGAACTCGGCGACGTGGCGAGGATGTCCCGGCTCCTGGAGTCGCGGCCGGGCGGAGCGCCGGCCGCCGACACGATCTTCTACGACCCGGAGTTCGACGGTCCGGCACAGGAGCCGGCTCCCCGCATCATGGTGGTGTCGACTCCCCGGCGCGAGTGGTACACCCGGCAGCGAGTGATGGGATTGGGCGACGTCGATCTGGTTGTCGGTGCCGACGAGGCAGGCGGGGTGCCGCCGGGTGGCGGCCAACCGTGGGACGACCGGCGTCCGGCACCGGGTGAGGACCCGGTGGCCGACGGCCCGGGGGACGTTCTCGGTTTGTTGGTCGTGGCGTTGCGGGTCGAGATGGCGGCGGTGTATCTCCGCCTGATTGGGAACACGGTGCAATGAGGATTCTCGACGGAGTGGTGCGCCCCTACGCGTGGGGTTCACGGACGGCCATCGCGTCGATTCAGGGCAGGCCTGTCCCGTCGGCCCATCCGGAAGCCGAGCTGTGGTTCGGTTCGCACCCGGCAGGTTCGGCGCGATGTGTCGACCCCTCCGGTCCCGAGCAGGACCTCGGCGAGGTGATCGACGCCGATCCGGTGGCGACACTCGGCACGGCCAGTGCGGCCGAGTTCGGCAATCGGCTCCCGTTTCTGCTGAAAGTCCTCGCCGCCGAAGAGGCCCTGTCGCTGCAGGCGCACCCCTCCGCGGAACAGGCGCGAGAGGGGTTCGAACGGGAGAACGCGCGTGGCCTCGCCATCGACGCCCGCGACCGCAACTACCGCGATCCGTGGCACAAGCCGGAGCTGATGGTCGCCACCACGCCCTTCGATGCGCTGGCCGGTTTCCGCGATCCGCACGAGACCATCGCCCTGCTTCGCGAACTTCAGGTCAGCGAACTCGACCATTATCTGGGAATGCTTGTCGGGCAACCTGATTCAGAGGGGCTCCGGGCGGTGTTCACCACCTGGCTGACACTGCCGGAGTCGCTGATACGTCAGCTCGTGCCCGCGGTACTGCACGGCGCGATCGAGGTGCTGAGCGCGGGGCGCACGGAGTTCGCCGCCGAACTGCGCACGGTGTGTGAACTCGGTGAGGACTATCCGAACGATCCCGGTGTGCTCGCCTCGTTGCTGCTCAATCACGTGCACCTCGAGCCGGGGCAGGGTCTGTACCTGCCGGCCGGCAATCTGCACGCGTACCTCCGTGGCACCGGCGTGGAGATCATGGCCAACTCCGACAACGTCTTGCGCGGCGGCCTCACGCCCAAGCACATCGATGTGCCCGAGCTGTTGCGCGTCCTCGATTTCACCCCGGTCGACTCCGCCCAGCTGGCACCGCCGGTGCGCATGATCGGCGCGGAACGTGTGTACCTCACCCCCGCGCCGGAGTTCCGGCTGTCCCGGGTCGAGCTGGACGGCACCGGGCTGCATCATTCGTCGTCGATCTGTTTCGACATGCCGGGGCCTCAGATCCTCGCGGTGCTCAGTGGTGCGATCGAGGTTCGTCCCGCGGGTGGCGCGCCGCTGACAGTGCAGTCCGGTCGTGCCCTGTGGATCACCGACGACGACCCGGACGTGATCGTGCGGGCCGCCTCGGCGCGCGCGGTGTTCTACCGGGCGCTCGTGCCGGTTGCGGTGTCGGCTGCCGACGGGGTGTCCGCGTCCGCGCCGGCCGCGGCGACAGCCGCTGAGTGATACCGCGGCGACAGCGCTCAGTGATACGGGCTTAGCGCCGAACGGGTCCGGCGGGTGTGTGGGCCGCGGGTTCGGGGTAGCCGCCGATCAGGTTCCACTCGTCCGGGGTCGCGACCATCGTCACCAGGATCGGTTCTCCGCCGGTGTCGAGTGAGAGGTCCTGTGGCGCACGCGGATTCTGCATCAGAGCGACGGTGTGCCCGCCGGCCGGGTCGTCGACGCCCGGTGCGGACACGATCATCCGCGTCGTATCCGGTTGGGGGGATGGAGGACTGACGCCGTCGACGATGACCAGCGCCGGTCCCGGACGGGCCGGTGTGCGGTCGCCGGCCAGTGACAGTGCGCTCGGATCGGCGACCGCGGTGACCAGTGGCGCCCAGCGATGCGGTCGGTCGGTGTGGACACGGACCGAGGCACCCACAGCCACCGCGCGCAGTGCCATCTGCGCGACGACGTGGATTCCGGCGGCAACGGAGACGGTGGCGATGCCGGGGCCGACGAGTCGGGTGGCGACGGCGCGGCCCGCGTGGTCGGCTCCGATGAGCTGACCGCACCCTCCGGCGGGGAGGCGAACCGATCCCAGGAAAGCCTGGGCCGCGTCGCCGGTGAGGGTCGGCAGGGCCCGGTCGAGGCGGGTGGGCGTCGCGATCGGAAGGCTGACCGCGAGGGCGTCGAACTGGCGTCCGTCGAGCGGTTGCAGGCCGGCCGGCCACGACGGCACCGACCGGCGCGCATCCGGGAACTCGTTGAACCGGACGAACGCGGACACCTCGACCTCCCGTCGTCCCTTGCGGTGACGGCGGTCGGCGGTGATGTGCCGGAGTCGGATGGTGAGTGTCGTCGAGACGGCCGAGTTGACCCAGACGTCGCGGACGACGGCGGGCAGCGCTTCCGATTCGACTGCGGCACTCCGGATGCGGAGCCCCGACACCCCGACCGATTCCCACTCCTCGGCCAGGGAGTCGAGGCCGGCTCCCTCGGTCAGCTGGGTGGTGACCGAGGTGATCTGTGCGGCGGACAGGATGGTGGTGGTCAGCCCGTGCTCGGCGAGGCGTTTGGCGACGCGGCGCGTGGTGACCGTCGCGGTGCGCAGGGCACCGGTCGCGCCGCCGCCGCGCCGCGCCACGGCGTCGGGGCACTCGAGTGGATCGAGCCGGAGCACGACGAACACCGAGCGCTGGGCGGTCGCCGACAGCGGTCCGAGGGTGCGGTCATAGGTCGCTGGTGCCACACCGGAACCCCACACGCGCACACCGTGACTGATGACCTCGATGGAACTGAGCGCGATGTCGTAGCGGTCGATGCATTCGGCGAGGACGTCGAGCGGAACCAGTTGGCCCGTCTCGCCGGCGAGCGTGCTGTTGCCGGGGGTCAGGTAGGTGACCGCGGGGCCGCCGGGGTCGACCCGGACCACGGTGACCAGGGTGTCGCCCACCCAGCGGGCGCCGATGGTCGTGGGTGCCGACGAGCGGCGTGCTGATGGACGAGTCGACGATCCGGACAGCGGGACGTCGAAGGGGGCCGGGTTGAGGTCGGCGGGGCTCCGGCGCATCCGCAACCAGGAGAACGACATCCGTGCGCCGATCCGCCCGAACAGAGACCGGCCGCCGACGCTGACCAGTCCGGCTGCGACCACCACGGCCACGATCAGTGCCGACGAACCCCACACGCTGCCGGACAACGCCCACACGACGAGGCCGAGAGCCACGATCACCTCGATCACCAGGAGTGTGCGAAGCCCCGTCGCACGCGTGTTCCGATCCACGATCCCCCCTCGATCCCGGTGCCGCGTCGAATGCGGCGCCGCCCGTCGGTGTGTCCACAGGCGGCTGAGCCCCGCACGTGAGGGGCCTGATTGTCGGTTAGGCTACTACCGCGCGGCAGGGGGTATGCCGCAGGAGATCACAACCGGTCCACAGCGGCGCCCGTTCGCGGGCGGCTGGGATCGGTGCGGACAGGGGGAGTCGTGGCACGTCAGCTCACGACCAAGGCGCAGGTCAACGGCTATCGTTTCCTGATCAAGCGGCTCGAGCACGCGCTCGTGCGCCGCGATGTGCGAATGCTGCACGACCCGATGCGATCCCAGTTGCAGGCGCTGGTGGTCGGCACGATTCTGGGCCTGCTCGTTCTCGGCGGTTGCGGGGTGTACGGTCTCGTCCGGCCGCAGGGTTCGGTCGGGGACGCGACCATCATCGTCAGCAAGAACAGCGGCAGCACCCATGTCCTCGTCGAGGACACGCTGCACCCCGTGCTCAATCTCGCCTCGGCCCGGCTGATCACCGGGAGTTCCGAGAAGCCGACGTCGGTGGCGGACACCAAACTCAAGTCCTATCCGCGTGGCCCTCTGCTGGGAATCCCGGGTGCACCCGCGTCCCTGCCGGGTTCGGCGCACCAGGGCAACTCCGTGTGGACGGTGTGCGATTCGTCGACCGTCGCGTCGGATTCGTCGAGTGAGTCGATCCGGCAGACGGTCATCGGTGAGAAGCCCGCGTTGGGTTCGTCGACCGTCGAGACCGCGCGCCCGGCCGACGCGGTGCTCGTCCGTGCCGGCGACGAGATCTTCCTGGTCTATCAGCTGTTCCGGGACGGTGCATGGAGCCCGGTTCGCGCGGAGGTCGACACCGGCAGCGCCCCGGTCATGCGGGGTCTCGGACTCGACGGAGTGACGCCGCGGCGGATGACCCCCGGCCTGCTCAACAGCTTTCCGCTCGTCGATCCGCTGACGGTGCCCGCCATTCCGGGCGCCGGACAGCCGGGCGCGGTGGACTCGGCGACCGTCGGCTCGGTCGTGAAGTCGGTCGGCGTCGACGACGAGACGACCTATCACGTCGTGCTCCGCGGCGGTGTCCAGGAGATCAGTGCCCCGACCGCCGAGATCCTGCGTCTGGCCGACCGCGACGGCGCCGCGCCCGTCAGAACGGTGGCGCCCGGCGAGCTCGCGACGCTGAAGGTGGTGGAGGAGTTGCCGATCGGCGACTTCCCGCAGGCCGACCCGTCGTTGCTCGGTCTCGCTGCCGATCCGACGCTGTGCCGCAGCTGGTCTCGTGGCACCGACGAGCCTCGGGCCGAGACCGCATTGCTGGCCGGGCGTGCCCTTCCGCTCGCGTCCGATGCGGTGCCGGTACGCCTCACCTCGGCCGACGGTGTCGGACCCGGTCTCGACGAGGTCTATCTGCCGCAGGGGTCGGGGGAGTATCTGCAGGTGACCGGTAACGAGGCCGACAGTGCCCGCACCGAATCGCTGTTCTACGTGAACGATTCGGGTGTACGGTTCGGGATTCCCGACCTCGAGACCGGTGGGATCCTCGGGCTCGGTGACTCGCCGGCGCGTGCACCGTGGTCGGTGGTGTCCCTGCTCGCGCCCGGTCCGACGCTCTCCCGGGAGGCCGCGCTGGTCGCTCACGACGGATTGAAGACGGCCGAGATCGGCCGGGACGGCGAGTAGTTCGCATTCGGGCGGAGCCTCAGGACGTGAGCGGACCGCCGACGATGTTGCCGACGATGCCGCGGATGATGTTGGTGCCGTCCTCGCTGCGCAGTTCGTCGTACCAGGCGGCGGTCTTCTCCGGGTCCTTGCCATGGGTGACGTCGCTGCGCTTGCGGGCGCGGAGCACCAGATCGCCGGCGCGTTCGGTGCGCGCAGCCTGGTAGGCGTCCAGGGCGGCGATCGGATCGTCGGGGTGGTCGCGGAAGGCGAACTGCAGTGCGACCGCGTCCTCCATCGCCGAGCATCCACCCTGTCCGATGTCGGGCGTGGTGTTGTGCGCGGCGTCGCCGAGCACGGCGACGCGTCCCTTGACCCAGGTGTCGAACGGGTCGAGGTCGAGGATCTCGACCCGATTGGTGGTCGCGGGATCGAGTTCCGCGATGAGGGTCTGGACGCCGGGCGCCCAGTCGGCGAACTCCGCGGCGAGCACCTCGCGCGCGCTGCCGCGTTCGAACGGAACGCCCTCGGGCATCGGGACGTCGAAGAAGAAGTAGAAGCGGTTGCCCGCCACCGGCATCACCGACACACGCCGTGAATCACCCACATAGGTGGTCCATTCGGTGGCCGGGCCGATCTTCTCGTCGACCTCGACGAGTCCGTTGAAGTTGACGTACCCCGCGTAGCGGCGCGCAACCGGGCCGCCCAGGACGTATTCGCGGGCCAGTGACCTCGCGCCGTCGGCGCCGATCACGATGTCGCCGGAATCGGTGGTCCCGTCGGCGAATTCGACGGTGGCACGATTCTCGTCGCTGCGGACCGCCACCATCTCCTTGCCGAAGTGGATGTCGTCGAATCCATACGCGTCCATCAACATCTGCTGCAGTTCGGCCCGCGCGATCGGGTACGGACGCTGACCCACCTCGTCGATGAGTGGCTGCATGCTGAAGCGGCACATGGTGTCACCGGTGAAGCCGTCGACGTAGCTCATCGAGTGGAGGATCCCGCCGATCTCGGCGGTCTCCTTCTCCAGCCCGAGGTGGTTGAGGCACTTGACCCCGTTGGACCACACCGAGATCGCGGCACCGACGGGCTTGTTCTCGGTGACCTGCTCGTAGACCTCGACCTCGATTCCCAGCTGTCTGAGAGCGATGGCCGCCGACATACCGCCCATACCTGCGCCGACGATCACTGCCTTCACGCTCACCACCGCTTTCTCCGATGTCACCCGCCGGCCGCTTCTCACCGACACGACACAAGGCTAAGACGCGACCGACGCTGGTGCGCGACCAAACATCTCGTCCGGCCTACGAGAGGACAGTGGGGGTGGGGATCACTGCGAACGGCGGGAGGCCACGAGAGCGGTGACCATCTCCTGCCACTGTGTGGTGATGGTCTCGAGATCGAGGCCGACCTCGACCATCAGATACCGGACCGACCCGGCGGCCAACGGTGCCTGCACGGCCAGCGACATGAAGTCGAGCTCGTCCGCGAAACCCAACTGCCGCAGCAAGATCTGTACGTGCTGGGTCGACGCGCGACCCACCGGGTGGGTCATGAAGTCGTCGGCGGCCGCCCCGGCCTCCAGCAGGATGTCGAGGTGGTCGCAGGTGAGTTTGAGCCGGGCGCGGCCGTAGGCCAGCAACCGGTCGAGCGGGGGCGCGCCGGGACCCAGGGGTTCGGGTCCGGACAGGTAGGCCTGCTGCATCTCGGATTCGGAATGGTCGAGCAGTGCGAGCATCAATCCGGTGCGGTTGCCGAAGCGTCGGAACACCGTGCCCTTGCCCACACCTGCCTCGCGGGCGACCGCTTCCATGGTGACCGCCGCCGCGCCGTGGTGATCGATCAGGTTTTTGGCGGCAGCCAGCAACAGACGCCGATTTCGTGCGGCGTCGGCACGTTCGGTCCCCGAGTTGTTGAAGGAGATATGGAGCGGGGAGTGGTCTGGCCCGTTCGGCACGTGATGAGGGTAACTCTTTACCTCGGCCTGGAATCAATCGGACCCGGGTCCGGTTACTTGATGCGTATTCACGGTCCCCTCCGGGCCGATGCCCTCGTCGAAAGGAATGACATGTCGGATCGAACTGTCGAATTGGTTGCGCTCGTCGGAAGCCTTCGTGCTGCCTCCGTCAACCGGCAGCTGGCCCAGGTCGCTGCCGACAATGCTCCCGCCGGGGTCGACATCACGGTCGTCGACGATCTCGGTGCGCTGCCGTTCTACAGCGAGGACATCGACGTCGAGGGCGCCCTCCACGACGGTGTGGTCGCCCTCCGTGAGTCCGTGGCCAAGGCGGACGGAGTGCTCATCGCCACCCCCGAGTACAACGGCACCATTCCGGCCGCGCTCAAGAACGCCATCGACTGGCTGTCGCGTCCCTACGGCGCCGGGGCGCTGGGCGGCAAGCCGGTGGCGGTGCTGAGTGCGGGCCTCGGCCAGTACGGCGGACAGTGGACCCGTGAGGACACCCGTAAGTCGGTCGGCATCGCCGGCGGTCGCGCGATCGAGGAGGCCGACCTCGGTCTGCAGATCCCCGCGCTCCCGGAGGGTGGCCTCACCGATCCCACGATCGTGGCGAAGGTCGTCGCGTCGGTCGCCCGCCTCGTCGACGAGGTCGCCGTCAGCGCCTGACCTGTTCTCTGGTTTCTTCGACGCCGCACCGGGCCCACGCCCGGTGCGGCGTCGTCTTGTCGACGAGCTGGGGATTGTGGACTGCCGGTGCACATGTTGTGGAGCAGTCCTGGACAACCTGTGAGCGACACGCCGTACGGGCCCGTGACACGCCGGAATTTCGAATCCTGCACCCCTCCGACCTGCATGTCTTCCACCGATGTTATTCACAACCCCTTGTGGTGACCAGAAATGTCAGCCACTAGGTGTAGTGTTTGCGGTACCAGTCAGGCGGACAAGAGGAAGTGGATCCACTCCTCCGGAAACGCCAGGGAGACGGTGACGTAGGTCACCATCTTCACGCTGGGAAACTGCACGTCACTGGCGATTCCTACGACCGAGGAGAACCTCTCGATGTCTTCCATCACCGTCTACACGAAGCCGGCATGTGTCCAGTGCAACGCCACCTACAAGGCCCTGGACAAGCAGGGTCTGTCCTATGAGGTCGTCGACATCAGCCAGGACCCGGAAGCCCGCGACTATGTGATGGCGCTCGGTTACCTCCAGGCCCCGGTCGTCGTCGCCGGCGACGAGCACTGGTCGGGCTTCCGTCCCGACCGCATCAAGGCGCTCGCCACTGCTGCTGCCTGATCTCCGCAGTCTGCTGTCACCGTCGACCCGGGCGCGGGTGCGATCCGAAGGGGAAGCCGGATCCGCCGCGTCGGGATGTGACAGCCGAGAGTGACCCCGGTCTCGGATCGGGAAATGGTCACGAGGGTTCCGGTGTTGGAACCAGATGGCGTCGGTGATCGGCGCCGTCGATCAGAACGCAAACGAACAGACGTTCCACACGGTCATCGTCAGCAGGGTTGGAGGGAGACATGTCGGCCACGTCGCCGTTGATCGTCTACTTCTCCTCGGTCTCCGAGAACACCCACCGATTCGTCGAGAAGCTGGATATGCGCTCGGTGCGTATCCCGCTGACCGGAGCGGCCGGTGAATTCCGTGTCGATGAGCCCTACGTGCTGATCTGCCCGACCTACGGGGGAGGCAAGGCGACGGGCAAGCCCGGCGGTTTCGTCCCCAAGCAGGTCATCCGCTTTCTCAACGACGAACACAACCGATCCCTCATCACGGGGGTGATCGCGGCCGGCAACACGAACTTCGGTGAGGAGTTCTGCTACGCCGGCGACATCATCTCGCGCAAGTGTCGCGTGCCCTACCTGTACCGATTCGAATTGATGGGCACCACCGACGACGTCGACCGCGTGCGTGCGGGACTGGCCGACTTCGCCCAGAGTCCCGCGTTCGCGGCAACCGGTTCGCTCCACGCCGCACCCGCCTGACAGTCGGCCGGGCGCGCCGCCACCGGACTGTCACACCCCGCCCATACTCTGCCCATGAGGCACTTGGTAAGCCCACCACTATCCGCAGGAGTCATCTGTCGTGTCGCCCACCGCCGCCGTCTCGGACACCTCTTCAGCAAGTAAGTCGGGCGTGCATGCCGGCCCGTCGGGCCATGAGCCCGGCGAGCTGGACTTCCACGCGCTCAACGCGATGCTCAACCTGTACGACGCCGACGGGAAGATCCAGTTCGACAAGGATCGTGAGGCCGCGCGCCAGTACTTCCTGCAGCACGTCAACCAGAACACCGTGTTCTTCCACGACCTCGACGAGAAGCTCGACTACCTCGTCGAGGAGAACTACTACGAGCCCGAGGTCCTCGCCAAGTACGACCGCGAGTTCGTGAAGGGCCTGTTCAAGCACGCCTACGACAAGAAGTTCCGGTTCCCGACGTTCCTCGGGGCGTTCAAGTACTACACGAGCTACACGCTCAAGACCTTCGACGGCAAGCGCTACCTGGAGCGCTTCGAGGATCGTGTCTGCATGGTGGCGCTGACGCTGGCCGACGGCGACACGGCACTTGCCCGCGACCTGGTCGACGAGATCATCTCCGGCCGCTTCCAGCCGGCCACGCCGACCTTCCTCAACTCGGGCAAGAAGCAGCGCGGCGAGCCGGTCTCGTGCTTCCTGCTCCGCATCGAGGACAACATGGAGTCGATCGGCCGCTCGATCAACTCGGCCCTGCAGCTGTCCAAGCGCGGTGGCGGAGTTGCGTTGCTGCTCTCCAACATTCGTGAGCACGGCGCTCCGATCAAGAAGATCGAGAACCAGAGCTCGGGGGTCATCCCGATCATGAAGCTGCTCGAGGACTCCTTCTCCTACGCCAACCAGCTCGGTGCGCGTCAGGGCGCGGGTGCGGTCTACCTACACGCCCACCACCCCGACATCTACCGCTTCCTCGACACCAAGCGCGAGAACGCGGACGAGAAGATCCGCATCAAGACGCTGTCGCTCGGCGTGGTCATCCCGGACATCACGTTCCAGCTGGCCAAGGCCAACGACGACATGTACCTGTTCAGCCCGTACGACGTCGAACGCGTCTACGGCGTGCCGTTCGCCGACATCAACGTCACCGACCGCTACCACGAGATGGTCGAGGATCGTCGAATCCGCAAGACCAAGATCAAGGCCCGCGAGTTCTTCCAGACCCTCGCCGAGCTGCAGTTCGAGTCGGGTTACCCGTACATCATGTTCGAGGACACGGTGAACCGGTCGAACCCCATCGACGGCAAGATCACCCACTCCAACCTGTGCTCGGAGATCCTGCAGGTCTCGACGGCGTCGACCTTCAACGACGATCTGTCCTACTCCCATGTGGGCAAGGACATCTCGTGCAACCTGGGGTCGCTCAACATCGCCAAGACGATGGACTCGCCGGACATCGGCCAGACCATCGAGACCGCGATCCGCGGACTCACCGCGGTGAGCGATCAGACCTCGATCACCTCGGTGCCCTCGATCGAGCACGGCAACAACAACTCTCACGCCATCGGTCTCGGCCAGATGAACCTGCACGGCTACCTGGCCCGCGAGCGCATCTTCTATGGCAGCGAAGAGGGCATCGACTTCACGAACATCTACTTCTACACGGTGCTCTTCCACGCACTGCGCGCGTCGAACCGGATCGCTCGCGAGCGCGGCCAGGCGTTCACCGGCTTCGAGAAGTCGAAGTACGCGTCGGGTGAGTTCTTCGACAAGTACACCAACAAGGCATGGGAGCCGGAGACCCAGAAGGTCCGGGACATCTTCGGACAGGCGGGCATCCACATCCCGACCCAGGACGACTGGCGCGAGCTGAAGGAAGCCGTGCAGCGCGACGGCATCTACAACCAGAACCTGCAGGCGGTTCCGCCGACCGGTTCGATCAGCTACATCAACCACTCGACCAGCTCGATCCACCCGGTCGCGGCGAAGATCGAGATCCGCAAGGAAGGCAAGATCGGTCGCGTCTACTACCCGGCGCCGTACATGACCAACGACAACCTGGAGTACTACCAGGACGCGTACGAGATCGGGTACGAGAAGATCATCGACACCTACGCGGCGGCGACCCAGCACGTCGACCAGGGCCTGAGCCTGACCCTGTTCTTCAAGGACACCGCCACCACGCGCGACGTCAACAGGGCGCAGATCTACGCATGGCGCAAGGGGATCAAGACGCTGTACTACATCCGTCTGCGCCAGATCGCCCTCGAGGGGACCGAGGTGGAGGGCTGCGTGTCATGCATGCTGTGACCCCCTGCTCCGCAATGCCTTTCAGCAATCCCGGCCCCCACACGACCCGTTAGACGAGGAACAGTCACATGACCTCCACCGAAAGCCACAGCCCCGCCGACGGCGCGCCCATCAAGCTGGTCAGCCGGGTCTCGGCGATCAACTGGAACCGTGTCCCCGACGACAAGGACGCCGAGGTGTGGGATCGCCTCACCGGCAACTTCTGGCTGCCGGAGAAGGTGCCGGTGTCCAATGACATCCCATCGTGGGGGACGCTGACCGAGTACGAGAAGCAGCTCACCATGCGGGTCTTCACCGGCCTGACGCTGCTCGACACCATCCAGGGCACCGTCGGCGCAGTGTCGCTGATCCCGGACGCCACCACTCCGCACGAGGAGGCGGTGCTCACCAACATCGCGTTCATGGAGTCGGTGCACGCCAAGTCCTACAGCTCGATCTTCTCGACCCTGTGCTCCACCAAGGAGATCGACGAGGCCTTCCGCTGGTCGGAGGAGAACGAGCAGCTGCAGCGCAAGGCGCGCATCGTCATGGACTACTACCGTGGCGAGGACCCGCTCAAGCGCAAGGTCGCCTCGACGCTGCTCGAGTCGTTCCTGTTCTACTCGGGCTTCTACCTGCCGATGTACTGGTCGAGCCGCGCCAAGCTCACCAACACCGCCGACCTGATCCGCCTCATCATCCGCGACGAGGCCGTCCACGGTTACTACATCGGGTACAAGTACCAGCGCGGTCTGGAGACGCAGTCGCCGGAGCGTCGTCAGGAACTCAAGGACTACACCTTCGAGTTGCTGTTCGAGCTGTACGACAACGAGAGCGACTACACCGAGACGCTCTACGACGAGGTCGGGCTCACCGAGGACGTCAAGAAGTTCCTGCGCTACAACGCCAACAAGGCGCTGATGAACCTCGGCTACGAGGCGATGTTCCCGAAGGACGAGACCGATGTGAACCCGGCGATCCTGTCGGCACTGTCGCCGAACGCCGACGAGAACCACGACTTCTTCTCGGGGTCGGGTAGCTCGTACGTCATCGGCAAGGCCGTCAACACCGAAGACGAGGACTGGGACTTCTAGATCCCACCCGATCTATGGCCCGGAGCCGCGCTCAGCGCGGTTTCGGGCTATGAATCTGTGGCGGTCAGGCGGTCGTAGAGATCGCCGAGTTCGTCGATCGCCTCGGCGATGTCGGCCGGCGCCACGCCGGTGGCACGCAGCGCGGCGCGCAGGTCCGAGCCGTCGAGCGCGATGAGGGGATTCATCGGTGGGACCGAGGGCAGCGGCGGCCGCGTCGACGCGGTGCCGTAGAAGTCGTCGGGCCGCAGCGTTCCCGACGATGAGTCGTCGTCGGCGGCGACGGGGGAGGGCGCGGGGCGCGAGTCGATCTCGGTGAGCAGGTCGCGCAGGTCGGTACCCATCACGGTCAACAGCGTCAGCGGCGACCTGTCGATCTCGGCGGCGATCTCATAACTGGTCACCAGGGCATGGACGCACCTCGGCGCCTCGTCCGGACAGGTGCAGTCGGTCGCGACGTCCGCCGATTCGGTGGGGACGAGCAGCTCACCGAGGATCGGTGGCTGCTCACCGCGGGTGAGTCGCATGAGTTCTTCGACGCCGCCGCGGTCACGGAGCAGACCGGCGAGAGTCGGGGTGTCGACGGTCCGGGTGGTGATGATGACGTCGAACGGTTCGAGTTGGGTGCCCTCCACCGATGCCGTCACCTGGCCTGCCCCGATCCGCAGACCACGTACATGCCGGTCGCGGAAGTACCTGCGCGCCTTGGTGACATGTCGGCTGTCGGCGACCGCTTCACCGTCGGCGCCACGGCCCTCGACCACGTCGACGAACGCTCGCGACCACGGGGTGAGGCCGTACCCGCGGACCGCGATGGTGCCCCGTTCGCCTTTACGCTGAGTGCCCTTCTTGCGCACGGTCATTCGCTCACCGCCTCGTCGCGGAGCCGGAACAGTTCGAAGAGTTCGTCATCGGCGAGATCGGACACCCAGTTCTCGCCGGCCGCGACGGTCAGCCGGGACAGTTCGCGCTTCTTGGCGATCATGTCGTCGATCCGTTCCTCGATGGTGCCGACGCAGACGAAGCGGTGCACCGAGACCTTCTGGTTCTGGCCGATGCGGTACGCGCGGTCGGTGGCCTGATCCTCGACCGCGGGATTCCACCAGCGGTCCACGTGGATGACGTGGTTGGCAGCGGTCAGATTGAGACCGGTGCCGCCGGCCTTGAGGGTCGCAAGCATCACCGGGGCGCCGTCGTCGGACTGGAAGTCGGCGACCAGACGATCGCGTTCGGTGCGGCCGAGACCACCGTGCAGCAGCGGGATCTCGGTGCCGAACTGTTCGCCGAGCCAGCCCGACAGCATCTCGCCGAAGGCCGCGAACTGGGTGAAGACGAGTGCGCGGTCGCCCTCGTCGGCGACGGTGGAGACGATGTCGGCCAGCAATTCGACCTTGCCCGAGCGGTGTTCGCCGTCGCGGACGAGGTCGGTGCCGTCGGCGAGGTAGTGCGCAGGGTGGTTGCACACCTGCTTGAGCCGGGTGAGTGCGGCCAGCACGTTGCGGCGGCGCAGCGTTCGCTGTTGTTTGTCGCGCAGTGCCTCCATGAGTTCGTCGATGACGGCACGGTAGAGCGCGGCCTGTTCGACGGTGAGGTTGGCGCGCACCGCGAAATCCGCTTTCTCCGGCAGGTCGGCGGCGATGGCCGGATCGGTTTTCTCGCGCCGCAGGATGAACGGCCGCGTGATCGCGGACAGGCGTCGGAGGGCGCCGGGGTCGCGGTCCCGCTCGATGGGTTCGGCGTAACGGGCCCGGAACACCGACGCGGACCCCAGGAGGCCGGGGTTAACCAGGTCGATCACCGCGCGCAGATCCTCGAGCCGGTTCTCCACAGGAGTACCGGTGAGCGCGAGGCGACGGTCGGCCGGGATCGTCCGTATCGCCTTGGAGGCAATGGTGTTCACGTTCTTGAGGTGCTGGGCCTCGTCGACGACGATGCGGTGCCACGGATGTGCAGAGAGCAGCTCGAGGTCGCGGCCCGCGATCGCGAACGTCGTGATGACCACGTCGACGGAGTCGCGGATGCCGGTGAAGGTGGCGCCCGATGCCCGCGAAGGACCGTGATGGATGGCCACCCGAAGGGTCGGCGCGAAGCGCGCGAACTCACGAGACCAGTTGCCGACCAATGACATCGGGCAGACCACGAGGGTCGGCCCGGGTGTCTCGGCATCGTCGGCGACGACGCTGCGTTCGTGACACTCGAGCGCGATCACCTGCAGGGTCTTGCCCAGACCCATGTCGTCGGCGAGCACACCTCCGACGCCGAGGTCCGACAGGTGCGCCAACCAGTCCAGGCCGCGCTGCTGGTAGGGACGCAGGATCGCTTCCAGATCGGCTGGGGGCGTGACGGGTTCGGGTCGGATGACACCGCCCTCGGCGACATCGTCGAGCCACGAGAGTCCTTCGACCCGGGTGACGGGCACCGGGAGTCTGTCGGACTCGCCGGTCACGAGTCCGAACAGTTCGCCGAAGTCGGCAGGTGGCGCAGATGCGGCGAGCGCACGCTGGGTCGCGACGAAGGCGGCGGCACGCGTCAACGCCGAACCCTCCGCGCGGACCCACACGCCGCGGACCCGCACCAGATCACCCTTCTGGCCGGACAAGTCGTCGAGATCCGCATCGGTCAGGGTGATGGCGTCGGGCGAATCTCCCAGTGCCAGTCGCCATTCGAATTCGCGGATCTCGCGGAGTCCGACCATCGCCGCCGGTGCGCCACCGCCGGGCGGCGCCAGTGCACGCAGCGTGAGGCTCGGCCGGACCTCGGCGATGGTGCGGGGAAGCAGCACCGGAATCCCGGCGGCGCCCAGGGCTGCAGCGCCGGTGGCGAACAGTTCGGCGGCGACGTCGGTGGGCAACAGGAAGTCGAGGGAGCCGCGGTCCGGGTCGGCTCGATCGAGTTCGGGGAACTCCCGTACCGCGGCGGCCAGTGCCGTGGTCAGCTCGTCGAGTTCGTGGGCGTCCAGGCGATGGGGTGCGACCGGCTCGATCTGACCGTCGATGCTGCGGCGGCAGACCTCCAGCCGCCATCGCGAGGCGTCGGCGACCTCGTCGCGGGTCGGCAGGTCGAACGTCTCGTCCTCCCACGCATCGTCCCAGTGACTGTCGGTGAGGTCGTCGTACTCGGGCTCGTGGAGACGGAAGATGAGTGACTGGTCGTCCCGTGGCACGCCGGCATTCCATCGGGACCAGCTCCCGGCGGCGGCCGAGAGTCGTTCGGGGGAGCAGGGCGGACCGACGTCGGTCCCGGGTAGGAGTGCACGGACGACCGGCGACGCCGGACGAGGTTCACCGAGCCGGGGGATCGAGCGGGCGATCGTGGTACGGCACTCGTGATCGACGAGCTCGGCGAGGAAATCGTCGAGCGCGGCGTGGGAGCCGTTGTGCAGCAGTGCATCCGGCGCGCTACCGAGCACGACGGCGTGCCAGCTGCGCCACGTGGGCGTCGGGATGGCGACCCAGCGGAGCAACCATTCCCCGGCGACCTGCTCGGCCGACGGCGCGACCGCACCCGCGGTGACGAAGGTGCGCACGCCGTCCAAGAGGTATCGGTACCACCGGACGTCGCCCGGGACCGTCACCGACCTCGACGCATCGAGCAGTGACACCGCCGAGGTCAGACCGAGTGTCGCCGCCCGGACGAATCGTCGCCGGTTGCCGTCGTCGACGATCGGGATCTCGCTGCGGAACCGGCGGCCGGACACGGCGTCGCGAAGCGACTCGGGAAGGTCGGCCGGTTCGCCATCGATCCACACGGCCATACCGACACCGGGCCGCCACAGGACGTGGAGGGGTGCGAGGGAACGGGGGGACGAGGCGGAGTCCGGCGGAGTCGGCCCACTGAGCTGCGGTTCTGATGGCATCGAGGATCGCCCGCCAGTCTAACGACGACCCACGACAGTGCCGGTTTCCGCATCGTTCGGCGGGGGTATGGACGAGAACTGGAGATCCGGCGCAGAGGTATCCGGCCGTGGCACGAGGAGGACGCGATGGGGCAGTCGAAGGACAGCAGGAAGTCCGAACACGAGGCGGGCACCGCCGAGGTGCGCCAGGACCCGCCGGGGCCGAAGGACCACGGACGCGAGGGCGGTATGGCGACCAGGGAGAACGCCCCGGACGCGGTTCAGCGCTCGGACGACTCCGCGGAGGACTGATCGCAGACGAACTGACCGGGTATGCGGCTCGAGCGCGTACCCGGTCAGTTGTGTCAGAAGGTCAGGAAACCTCGCGCAGCAGACCCGTCGCGACGTCGAAGACGAATCCGCGCAGCGAACTCGTCTTGGTGATGAACGGGCTGTTCTTGATACGGGTGAGTGACTGGCGGACGTCCTCGTCGATGTCGGTGAACGACTCGGCGGCCCACTCCGGCTTCTGGCCGATCTCGGTCTGGATCTCCCGCTTGAACTCGTCGTCGGTAAAGGTCAGCATGCCGCAGTCGGTGTGGTGGATGAGGATGATCTCGGTGGTGCCGAGCAGTCGCTGACTGATCGCGAGGGAGCGGATCTCGTCGTGGGTGATGACGCCGCCGGCGTTGCGGATGACGTGGGCTTCGCCTTCGTTGATGCCGAGGACGCGGTAGACGTCGAGGCGGGCATCCATGCAGGCGACCACCGCGACGTGCTTGCTCGGCGGCAGCGGCAGGGGCCCGGTGAAGGTCTTGGCGTATTCGGCGTTGTTCGCCAGGTACTGATCGGTGACACTCATGCGTCAACAGTGATGGGTTGCGGCGCCACGGGCGAGGGTTTCACCTGGCCTGATCGAAACGGTGGACTCGGTCGACAGTGTCCTCGTCGCAGAATGCGTGGTCAGTGCCGGAAAAGGGCACTCACGACGCACTCTCGCGGCCGGGCGTGACTCACGAGTTCCCGTCGAGCGAACCCTTCACGTCGTTGAGGACCAGCCACGCGGCGGCCAGGCCCGACGAGTCGTACCAGACGGCGTCGTCGACGGCCAGGACGCGCTTCCACATGGAGGCGCCCAGATTCAGCCACTCGTCGCTCAGCAGGACCTCTTCGCCGTGCTTCCGACCCTGCTCGCCCTCGAAGCTCACATAGATGAGGTCGCCCTCGGCCGCGCGGAAGTTCGCGTCGTCGACGGGGAACGAATCGGGGACGCGCTGCGGGCCGGGTCGCTGGACACCGATCTCGCCGAGGATCTGCCCGGCGAAGGTGTCCATGCCGGCGATGGTCTCGGAGTCGTCGCCGAACCGGACCAGCGACACCTGGGTGTGCGAGGCGTCCATGCGCCGGCCGGTCTTGGTGGCCTCGGTGGTGAACTCGGCGAGCCGCTGACGGCCCGCCTCGCTGCGGTTCACCGCGTCGGCGACTGCTCGGAACTGCTCCTGCCAGTCGCCGGCCGGGATCGTCACGGAACGCACTGCACCGAAGGGTTTCGACGACGGGGCGGTCCCGGGAGTGGTGAGGACGAGGTCGGCGTCGGCCTTCGACACCGCTGCGGCGTCCGGGGTTGTCCCGATCGCCGGCACGGACGTCAGCTGCGGTCCCAGATAGGCGGGCACCGAACCGGGTGCCGCGGTCACCGCCGTCACCTTGTCGCCGATACCGAGCGCGCACAGCGCGTCCAGGAGCGCCGGATCGGTCACGACGATGCGGGCGGCGTCGGTCGTCCCGGCGTCGGCCGCCGTGGGGGCGAGACATGTCTTCGAGAAGTCGCGGTCGGCGGAGACGATGTTGACCTCCGCGACGCGTGTCACGGTGGTCGAGATGGGGGAGCCGTCGGGAGTGGTCAGCGGTTCGTCGCCGGAACAGGCGGCCGACGCGAGGGCGACCACACCGAGAAGGGCTGCCCAGACCGGTCGGCGACCCCGAATACGACGAACACGTACATCCGTGGCACCGTTACCCCTGCTCTGCACCCGCCCAACCTAGCATCGGCCCACTCGGGTCGAGCGTAGGCTCGGATGGGGCCGCGAGACCGTCGGCCGCCGACGCCGCCCAGGCTGTCCGGAACGCCTGGCGCGTCGTACGGAAATGGGTTTGAGCACGGCCGATGTGGTGTGTCGGGCGTCGAATACGACAGATCGTAGGACCCGCTCGGCTCGGGCGCCGGTGAGGGTTTAGGATCAGTATTCAGCGCTCGGTTTGTTCATGTGCCGACCGACGTCCGAAGGGGTTCGGCGTCGCGCTCGGGCAAGAGGAGGATCTGTGACCGCGGTAGACCAACCCACCACGCAAGTGGCTCCAGTGCGTCCGTTCCCGGAGCGCTATCAGCCCAAGGGTTCGTTCATCTACAAGCTGCTGACCACGACCGATCACAAGTTGATCGGCATGATGTACATCTCTGCATGTTTTGCGTTCTTCCTCATCGGTGGCCTCATGGCGCTGCTGATGCGTGGCGAGCTCGCACAGCCGGGCATGCAGTTCTTGTCGACAGAGCAGTTCAACCAGCTCTTCACGATGCACGGCACCGTGATGCTGCTGATGTATGCGACCCCGATCGTCATCGGCTTCGCCAACTTCGTGTTGCCGCTGCAGATCGGTTCGCCTGACGTCGCCTTCCCGCGACTCAACGCGCTCGGGTTCTGGCTGTTCGTGTTCGGTTCGACCATCGCCCTTGCCGGCTTCATCACCCCGGGTGGTGCTGCCGACTTCGGTTGGACGGCGTACACCCCGCTGACCGACGCGGTCCACAGCCCGGGCCTCGGCGCCGACCTGTGGATCATGGGTCTGGGTGTGTCCGGTCTGGGTACCATCCTCGGTGCCGTCAACATGATCACCACGGTGGTCTGTCTCCGTGCCCCCGGTATGACCATGTTCCGGATGCCGATCTTCACCTGGAACATCCTGGTGACCAGCGTGCTCATCCTGCTGATCTTCCCGCTGCTGACCGCCGCCCTGATGGGCCTCGAGGTCGACCGCCAGTTCGGTGCCCACATCTACGACCCGGCCAACGGCGGCGTGATCCTGTGGCAGCACCTGTTCTGGTTCTTCGGACACCCCGAGGTGTACGTCATCGCGCTGCCGTTCTTCGGCATCGTCTCGGAGGTCTTCCCGGTCTTCTCGCGTAAGCCGATCTTCGGTTACTCGGGCCTGATCTACGCGACCCTGGCCATCGCCGCCCTGTCGGCGGCCGTGTGGGCGCACCACATGTACGTCACCGGCGCCGTGCTGCTGCCGTTCTTCTCCTTCATGACGTTCTTGATCGCGGTTCCGACCGGCGTGAAGTTCTTCAACTGGGTGGGAACGATGTGGCGAGGTCACATAACGTTCGAAGCGCCGATGCTGTTCGCGGTCGGCTTCATCGTGACCTTCCTCTTCGGTGGTCTGACCGGTGTTCTGCTCGCGAGCCCGCCGCTGGACTTCCACCTCTCCGACACCTACTTCGTGGTCGCCCACTTCCACTACGTGCTCTTCGGCACCATCGTGTTCGCCACCTACTCGGGTATCTACTTCTGGTTCCCGAAGATGACCGGACGCATGCTCGACGAGCGCCTGGGCAAGATCCACTTCTGGCTGACGTTCATCGGTTTCCACATGACGTTCCTGGTGCAGCACTGGCTGGGCAACGAGGGCATGCCGCGTCGTTACGCCGACTACCTGCCGTCGGATGGCTTCACGACGCTGAACGCCATCTCGACCGTGGGCGCGTTCATCCTCGGCCTGTCGACCCTGCCGTTCCTGTGGAACGTGTTCCGCAGCTACCGCTACGGCGAGGTCGTGACCGTCGACGATCCGTGGGGCTTCGGCAACTCGCTGGAGTGGGCGACCTCGTCGCCGCCGCCGCGCCACAACTTCACCGAGCTGCCCCGCATCCGTTCGGAGCGTCCGGCCTTCGAGCTGCACTACCCGCACATGATCGAGCGGATGCGTGCCGAGGCTCACGTCGGTCCGGGTCACGACGCGGGCAAGGATCGCCAGATGGAGGAGGCTCGTCGCGAGCCGTTCACCGTCGGATCGCACGAGGGGTCGCCGGATCCCGATCCGCGCTGACCGGTGAGCAAAGACTCAACAGGCAGTACCGGCACGACCGTTCTCTTCACTGTCACCGGTCCCGACCGGCCAGGTGTCACCTCCGTTCTGATGGGTGCCCTGGCCGGTCAGGCCGTAGCACTGCTCGACGTCGAGCAGGTGGTCATCCGCGGTCAGCTGACGCTCGGCGTTCTCGTCTCGGCAACCAGGGACCCTGAAGGTCTCCAAGAGGTCGTCGAACAGGCCATGGCCTCCATCGGGTTCGATGTCCGCGTGGAGATCGGTGTCGGAGCCGGCAAGAGCTCGCCGTCTTCGCACGCGGTCGTCATCCTGGGCAGCCCGGTCACGGCCACCGCGTTCAGCGCGGTCGCCGCGAAACTGGCGAGCCAGGGTGGCAACATCGATTCGATCCGTGGCATCGCCGACTACCCGCTCACCGGCCTCGAACTGATGGTCAGCGTCGCGGGCCGGGGCGGGGTCGCTGCCGACGCCGCGCTGCGTAAGGGACTGGCCGAAGTCGCGGCCAGGCACTCGGTGGACATCGCCGTCGAACGGGGCGGTCTCGCCCGACGCGCCAAGCGCCTCATCGTCTTCGACGTCGACTCCACGCTCATCCAGGGCGAGGTCATCGAAATGCTGGCCGCACATGCCGGCCGCGAGCCCGAGGTCGCCGCGGTGACCGAAGCTGCGATGCGCGGTGAACTGGACTTCGCTCAGTCGCTCCACGAACGGGTCAAGGCATTGGCCGGTCTCGACGCGAGTGTCCTCGACGACGTTGCCAAATCGCTGGAGCTCACCCCGGGCGCGCGGACCACGATCCGGACGTTGCATCGTCTCGGGTTCCATTGTGGCCTCGTCTCCGGTGGCTTCCGGCAGGTCATCGACGGTCTGGCACACGAACTCGAGCTCGACTTCGTGCGTGCCAACACGTTGGAGATCGTCGACGGCAAACTGACCGGCCGCGTGATCGGCGAGGTCGTCGACCGGATGGGCAAGGCGCAGGCGCTGCGCTCGTTCGCCGACCAGGTCGGCGTGCCGATGGAGCAGACGATCGCGGTCGGTGACGGTGCCAACGACATCGACATGCTCAGCGTCGCCGGACTCGGCATCGCCTTCAACGCCAAGCCCGCGTTGCGAGAGGTCGCCGACGCGACGCTCAACCACCCGTTCCTCGACGCCGTGCTGTTCATCCTCGGGGTGTCACGCGACGAGATCGAGGCCGCGGACGCCGCCGACGGTGTGTACCGACGGGTCCCGCTGGGCTGAGATCGGGTCTCGAGGGGCCCGATCCGTCGGGTTCGTTCAAGGCGGGGGTCCAGATGGCGAGAGACGATGGAGATCCATTCGTTCCTGCCGTGAAAGGACCTCCGATGACCATCTCGACGAGTGTCGCGAAGCTCGCCATGATCTCCCTCGACTGCGCCGATGCCGGTGCGTCGGCAGCCTTCTGGTCCGAGGTGCTCGGCTGGAAGATCGGCGCATCGGGCGAGGGGTACGCCATGATCGTCGGTGACGGTCCCGCCGTCGGCTTCGGCACGGTGCCCGACTATGTTGCCCCGGCGTGGCCGAATGAGCACGGCTCCAAGCAGTTCCACTTCGACCTTGCCGTCGACGATCTCGACGCCGCCCAGACGCGCTGCGTGGAACTCGGCGCCACCGTACCGTCGGAACAACCGGGGGAGACGTGGCGTGTGCTGCTCGACCCCGCCGGACATCCGTTCTGTCTGACGAAAGCCGAGAACTGGGGATGATGCGTGACCGATGACCTGACACCGACAGCCGAACGGTCGCCGTCCGAGGAGGTCGACGATCGGCCGGTGCCCCTCCCGGTGGTGCCGGAAGCGATCGTCGCCGACCACCGACGTCTCGTCGGGTACGTCGGCGGCGGTGAGGATCCCGAGGATCCCGCCGATGTGCTGGCGATGGCGATGGTGCTGCGCATCGAGAAGAACGACCCGCCGAATCGCACCGATCTGCTGGCCGCAGCTGCGCGGGCCGTCGCGCTGCTGTGCCTGGACCACCGCGCCGCCGGCGACGGACCGTGGGCATCGGCGATGGACGACTGGTGCAACGCCCGGATTCGCAAGATCGCCCGGCGCGCCCGTGGAGCGCAATGGGCTGCGGCGCAAGAGGTGTGGGGTGTCACCGCGACCGAAGGCGACGCCGAGGCGCGCGCTTTCGTGCCCGGTCGTGTCGGCGATCTCGACCGCCGGGTCAAGAAACTGCAGATCGGCGGGACCGAGGTCGACGGCGACATCCCCACCGAGGCGCCGGAACACGGTGTGGTGCTGTGGACCAACCCCGGCCTGGACATGACGGTCGGCAAGCTCGCCGCGCAGGTCGGGCACGCGTCGATGCTCGCCGCCAAGCTGTTGACCGCCGACGAGGCGATCCGGTGGCGGCTCGACGAATGCCGGCTGGCGGTGCGTCGGGCCACGCCCGAACGATGGCGAGAACTGCTCGACGCCGATGCCGCCGGAACCGCGGTGGCGGTCCGCGATGCCGGGTTCACCGAGATAGCGCCCGGTTCGGTCACCGTCATCGCCGAGGTCATCGGAGACCTGATCACGAGACAGGGGAGCAGATGAGCGCGACGGAGCTGCCGGACTGGGCGAAAAGCCTTGACCTTCAGCCACACCCGGAGGGCGGCTGGTATCGCCAGACCTGGCGGAGCGAGGTCGGCCTGCCGCAGGAGGTGCTGCCGGCCGGTTACACCGGTGACCGGGCCGCCGGGACCGCCATCTACTTCGTCCTGATGCCCGGCGAACAGTCCGCGTGGCACACCGTTCGCGGGACGGAGATCTGGCTGCACCACCGCGGGGCGCCCGTGCAACTCGACCTCGGCGGAGACGACGATGCGCCGGGTGATCCGACCCCGCTCATGGTCGGACCCGACATCGCCGCCGGACATCAGCCGCAGGCGCTGGTCCCTCCGGGCGTGTGGCAACGGGCGCGGCCGATCGGGGACGAGGCGGCGCTGGTCAGCTGCATCGTGGTGCCCGGATTCGACTTCGCGGACTTCCGGCTGGCTTGAAACAGACTGTCACGCCGTGAGTGTGGCTTCAGCGCCGTAGGGGCAGCGGACGATGTCGGGATGCGGGCCCATCAGGTCGTCGAACGTGCCGACGGGACAGGTCCCCGCCTGGCTGTCCATGTCACCACGAACTCCTCGAAATAGGTGAGGGATAAAAAATCCATGCCTAGACTATTCTGATGGACCGGTGATGTTCATCAGACGAGGAGGAAATTCGTGCTGAGTCCCTACGACGAACTGCCCGTGCATCAGACGTCGCAACCGTTGTCGGTGGTGAGTGACACCAACACCGGCTTCGACGACGGGTACTACTTCGGTGCATTCTCCGCGGAGGCGAAGACCTTCTGTTTCCAGGGTCTGCGCATCTCTCCGAACACGGATCTGATCGGGGGGTATGTCGGTCTGAACCGGGATGGCCTCCAGCGCACCGTGCGATTCAGTCGCACGTGGCGGGAGAAGTGTGAACTCGAGGTCGGGCCGTATCGCATCACCGTGGTGGAGCCATACCGCCACATCCGGTTGGAGCTCGCGCCGAACGAATCCGGTCTGTCGTGTTCGCTCGACTGGTTCGGTATGTCGCCGGCCTATCTCGAGGCGCATCACCTCGCGACCAATCGGGGCCGCCCGACCACCGACCAGTCCCGCTACTCGCAGCCGGGAACGGTGGAGGGGTGGATCGAACTCGACGGTGAACGGATCGAGGTGGGTGGCCCGAATTGGTATGGGAGCCGCGATCACTCATGGGGTGTCTATTTCGAGCGCCCACCCATCGCCCCGAATCCGCAGCTCCTTCCTCCTCCCGCGCCGGAAGGTGTTCCGCGATCGCTGCGGTTCTGGACGCTGTTCGGGTCGGAGGATCTCTCCGGTTTCTACGCCATCCACGAGGACGCCCGGGGGCGTCAGGTGCCCATGAACGACACTTTCGGAACCCCCTTCGAAGGCCGGCTCGTCGTCGGATGGGACCAGGAGACCTACGAGTTGGTCAGCGGGCGTTGTGAACTCGAGCTGGTGCCGGGTACCCGGCTCCTGCGGCGAGGTCGAGTGATCCTGCACGACGCCGACGACGGCGAGTGGGTGCAGGAAGTGGAACCTGCTTGCCCGCCGTGGATCACCTCGACGATCGGATACCAGGCCGGTTCCTGGAGGGACGGAGGCTCGATGCGGACCTACCACGGACCGGGGGTCTCGCTCGAGTGGGACGACGTGGACGCACGAGACCAGCCGTTCGACCATGTCCGCCATGACGGCGTCGTCCAGCGGGTTCTCATCGGGAAGGAATATCTGGTGCGCACCAGGACAATTGCCCCGGACGGGCGCGAGTGGTCGGGCGCGGGTCAGACCGAACTGTTCCTCGATGGCCCCTATGCGCCACTTGGCCTATAGGTCAACGGAGCCTCATGTCGATAGGTCATTACTGCCGATGAATCGACTTCAGTGGTGTGCTCACGCCGTGAGTTCCGCCTTGAGGGCATCGATGGTGTCGGGGGACAGGCCCAGCCCGCTGCGGGCGTACTCCTCCATCGATCCGTATTGTCGGTCGACCTCGTCGAGTCCGGCACCCAGCGCCTCCGGGAAGACCCCGGACACGACCCGTACCGCCTCGCCGGTCCCCGGTCCGGCTTTCGCCGCCGCGGCCGAGGCCGCCTTGTCGATCGACGCGGCGGAGTATTCGTTGGTGAGCAGGTAGTCACGCATCACGTCGGCGCGGTTCACCCCGACGAGGGTCTGGACAACCGCGGAGATCCAGCCCGTACGGTCCTTGCCCGACGTGCAGTGGAAGAGTTGAGGACCTTGGCCGGCGGCGATGTCGCGGATGGTGGCGGCGATCTCGGCTCGGTCGTCGGGGTCGGTGACGAAGTTCTTGTTCGCCAAGATCAGGAGACCGCGGGCTTCGTCGGCACTCCGCAGACTCGACAGGCCCATCGCGGCAGATCCCTGGTCGTCGCCGACGATGTTGTGTCGCACGTACGCCGCGCCGGTCGGGAGGACGTCGGGTTTGGCCTCGATCTCCAGGGTGGTCCGCAGGTCGTAGACCCGGCGGATGCCGAGTGCGGACAGCGAGGCCAGGTCGTGGTCGTCGGGTGTCAGCGCGTTCGATCGGTAGAGGACCCCGCGACGCATGTGGCCACGGTCGACGGGATAGCCGTCGCCCGCTCCTGCCACATCACGGAAGTTGTCGACAGAGGCGAGCCGCGGAGCCGGAGCCGGTGCAGCGACGCCGGACTGCGCGTCATGCTGCGGCGGACTCTGTGTCGCGCTGCAGCCGGCGACGAGACCGGCCGCGATTGCGATGGCGGCCAGGGTCTTCCATACCGTTCGTGTTGTTCTCACGGTCGGATCGTTCATCGGCCGAATGGACTGCGGACTGTTGTGCGGTGAACGGACAACCAACTGCCCGCGGCGAGCAGGTGACTCGTGGGCGCTCAGTCGAGCGTGGCGACCGGCGAAATCGCCGGGGCGAGGTGTCCGAGGGTGCTCAGCGACACGGCGCGACTGGGCGCCAGCGAGGCGACGATCAGCTCATCGGCGTCGGCGTGTCCGGCGAACCAGGTCAGGTACTTCCGCACCTCGTCGGGCGTCCCGACACCGGCGTAGGTGAGCATCTCGTCGATCTGCCGGCCCTGAGGCATCGAGAGCACGGCGTCGGCTTCCTCGTCGGTGAAGGTCCGGCCGCGACCGTAGAGCAACGAGACACGCTGGCGTCGGGCGATCTGCAGTTGCTCCTGAGCGACGTCCGGGTCGTCGTCGGCGATCACACCGACGCCGGCGATCACGTACGGTTCGGCGAGGACCTCCGACGGCCGGAACTCGCGGCGGTACAACTCAACTGCCTGAGTCAGTGCCTGCGGAGCGAAGTGCGACGCGAAGGCGTAGGGGAGTCCCAGAGCGGCGGCGAGCTGCGCACCGAAAAGGGACGAGCCCAGGATGTAGAGGGGCACATGGGTACCGGCGCCCGGCGTCGCGCGCACACCTTCGATACGTGACTCGTCGCCGAGGAACGCCTGCAGTTCGAGAACGTCATGCGGGAACCGCTCCGCCGACGCGTGCGTGCGACGGAGAGCCTGGAAGGTCTGCTGGTCGCTGCCCGGCGCGCGGCCGAGTCCGAGGTCGATGCGGCCGGGGTGGAGTTCGGCGAGCGTGCCGAACTGCTCGGCGATGGTGAGCGGGGCGTGGTTGGGCAGCATGACGCCGCCGGCACCCAGGCGGATGGACGAGGTGTGGGCGGCGATGTGCGCGATGAGCACCGCCGGCGCCGACGACGCGATAGCCGACATGTTGTGGTGTTCGGCGTACCAGATCCGCTTGTATCCCCACTTCTCCGCATGCTGCGCGAGATCGACACTGGCGGCGAGACTTTGCGCGACCGTTTCGTCGCGGCCGACGGTGGCGAGATCCAGGATGGACAGGGGAAGGCGTTGAGCGGTCACGTAGTCCCTCAACCCGGCGAACCGGTCCGAGTATTCCCGCGCCCGTCTCCGACACGGCTGATCCGAGCCGGTCGACTGCGCGGGCGTGAGGCAGGATGGGGGCGTGACCGAATCCGATCCCGACCTCTTGATCGACTTCCGCGACGTCGCGATAGTCCGCGGTGGCAAAACGCTTGTCGGCCCGCTGTCCTGGCAGGTCGAGCTGGACGAACGCTGGGTCATCATCGGCCCGAACGGTGCCGGGAAGACGACCCTGCTGCGCCTCGCCGGTGCGGAGCTCCACCCGACGTCGGGTACGGCTTTCGTGCTGAACGAGAAGCTCGGCCGGATCGAGATCCGGGAACTCGCGACTCGGATCGGCGTCGCCAGTCCCGCGCTCGTCGATCGTGTGCCCGACTCCGAGGTCGTCAGCGACGTCGTCATCTCGGCCGGTTACGCCGTGCTGGGTCGCTGGCGCGAGGCCTACGACGAGATGGATCGGGACCAGGCGGTCGAGTCGCTGGAGTCGATGGGCGCCGAGCATCTCGCCGAACGCACCTTCGGCACCCTGTCGGAGGGCGAACGCAAACGTGTGATCATCTCCCGTGCGCTCATGACCGACCCCGAGCTGCTGCTGCTCGACGAACCGGCCGCCGGTCTCGACCTCGGCGGGCGCGAGGAACTCGTCGATCGTCTCGCCACGCTTGCCGCCGACCCCGACGCTCCGGCCATCGTGCTGATCACCCATCATGTGGAGGAGATCCCGGAGGGGTTCACGCACGCGCTGATCCTGTCCGAGGGCGGCGTCGTCGCACAGGGCCTGCTCGAAGAGGTGCTGACCAGCGAGAACCTGACGGCCGCCTTCCGGCAGCAGATCATCCTCGACAAGGTCGACGGACGGTACTTCGCTCGACGTCGTCGCCGCGCGGGCGGTCACCGTCGAGCAGGAGGCAACCGATGACATCCACCGATCAGGGACCCGAGGTCGTGTCCGCACCGATCCGCGACGCCGCGACGGTGGTCCTGGTCCGGAACTCCGCCGACGGCATCGAGGTGTTCCTCCAGCGTCGGGTGAAGCAGATGGCGTTCGCCGGCGGCATGACCGTCTTCCCGGGCGGCGGCGTCGACAAGCGTGACGCCGGTGCCCACGTGGCCTGGACCGGTCCGGACGCGGCGTGGTGGGCCGACCGGTTCAACACCGATGACGAGCTGGCCCAGGCACTCGTCTGTGCGGCCGTCCGCGAGACCTTCGAAGAATGCGGCGTCCTGCTCGCGACCACCGCCGACGGTGTCTTCGCCGATCCGGGAGCACTCGCCGAGGATCGACAGCGGCTCGTCGAGAAGTCGCTGTCGTTCGCGGAGTTCCTCACCGCGCGGGGCCTCACCCTGCGCGCCGATCTGCTGAGTCCGCTCGCGCACTGGATCACCCCGGTCAACGAAAAGCGCCGCTACGACACCCGCTTCTTCCTCGCCGCCATGCCCGAAGGGCAGGAGGCCGATGCCGAGACCACCGAGGCCGAGGTGGCGCGCTGGGTCAACGCCCGAGTCGCGATCGACTCGTGGGCCGACGGCAAGCACTTCCTGATGCCGCCGACCTGGGCGCAGCTGCACTACGTCAGTGGCTTCGCGACCGTCGACGAACTGCTGGCCGCCGAGCGGGCCATCGAATGCATACTTCCCGACACCACCCCGGGTGCCGGTCTCTCCGGCCTCGGTTTCCCGGGCTCCGACGAGTACTTCCGCACGCTCGGCGACCAGACGCCGCCCGACATCACTCTCTGACGGATCACCGCTCGTCGAGGTCGACTGCCTCGACGGAGTCCTCGTCCTCGCCGATGTCCTCGCGATCAGCCCATTCGAGCAGCGTGTCGAGACGGTGGGCGACGTCGTCGATCTCGGCGTGTAGATCGCCGAGTTCGGCGAACCGTGCGGGCACGGTGGCGATCGTGAAGTCGTCGGGTGCGATGTCGTCGATCTCGTCCCAGCGCACCGGCGTCGACACCGTCGCGCGCTGGTTGCCGCGTACCGAATAGGCCGAGGCCATGGTGTGGTCGCGCGTGTTCTGGTTGTAATCCACGAAGACGGCGGCCGGGTCGCGGTCTTTGCGCCACCACTTCGTCGTCACGTCCTTCGGGGCCCGGCGTTCCACCTCGCGGGCGAAAGCGAGGGCGGCGCGCCGGACTTGCGGAAAGCCCCATTCCGGTGCGATCCGCACGTAGATGTGGAGACCGCGCCCGCCCGACGTCTTCGGGAAACCACGCATGCCGAGTTCGTCGAGAACCTCCGCGACCACGTGTGACACCCGCTGGATGCGCGAGAACGGGCAGTCGGGCATCGGATCGAGGTCGATGCGCCACTCGTCGGGGGATTCGGGGTCGGCGCGGCGCGAGTTCCAGGGATGGAACTCGACCGTCGACATCTGCACGGCCCAGATCACCGACGCCAGCTCGGTCACGCACAGTTCGTCGGCGGTCCGTCCGTAGCGGGGGAAGTAGATCTCGGTGGTCTCCAGCCAGTCGGGTGCGCCGGCCGGGACACGCTTCTGATGTACCTTGTTGCCGCTGACGCCCTTGGGGAAGCGGTGCAGCATGCAGGGGCGGTCGCGCAGCGCCCGCACGATGCCGTCACCCACCGACAGGTAATACTCCGCGAGGTCGCGTTTGGTCTCGCCGCGTTCGGTGAAATAGATGCGGTCCGGACTCGACAGGCGGACCGTTCGGTCGCCCACCTGCAGCTCGATCGGCTCACCTGCGGAACCCGCACCCTTCGCCATGCGCCCACTGTAAGGCGCAACCGCGCGTGAGCGCGGTTGTCCGGCCTGGGACACCGGGCCGACTTACCAGACGGTAGCCTTCGAGGATGCCTGAGTTCGTGACACTCGAGACGTCCGACGACCATCCCGGCGTGGGCACCATCCTCCTGGCCCGCCCGCCGATGAACGCGTTGAGCCGCCAGGTGCAGGCCGAACTGGCCGCAGCCGCCGAGGAGGCGACGCTGCGCGACGACATCAAGGCCGTCGTCGTCTACGGCGGCCCCAAGGTCCTCGCGGCCGGCGCCGACATCAAGGAGATGAACGACCTCACCTACGCCGAGATGAGCAAGGTCGCGGGTCGTCTGCAACGCGACCTGGGCGCCATCGCCTCGATCCCGAAGCCGACGGTCGCGGCCATCACCGGTTACGCACTGGGCGGCGGCCTCGAAGTCGCACTCGGAGCCGACCGCCGGATCGCCGGCGACAACGCGAAGCTCGGTGTGCCCGAGGTCCTGCTGGGCCTCATCCCCGGTGGTGGCGGCACGCAGCGTCTCGCGCGGCTCATCGGCCCGGCCAAGGCCAAGGACCTCATCTTCACGGGCCGTTTCGTCGGTGCCGAGGAAGCACTCGCCATCGGTCTCGTCGACGAGGTCGTCGCCCCCGACGAGGTGTACAACGCCGCCCTCGCCTGGGCGGGACAGTTCACCGACGCCGCGTCGGTTGCCATCGCCGCCGCCAAGAAGGCCGTCGACCAGGGCCTCGGCGTCGACCTCGACACCGGCCTCAAGATCGAGGAACAGCTCTTCGCCGCGCTGTTCGCCACCGACGACCGTGCCATCGGCATGAAGTCGTTCGTGGAGAACGGCCCCGGTAAGGCGAAGTTCACCGGGCGCTGAGCGGAGCGAACTCCATCGGGGCGCTGAGCGGAGCGAACTCCATCGGGGCGCTGAGCGAAGCGAACCTCACCGGGGCTGATCACCGGCCCACAACGACATCAGCAGTGACCGACCCACGCGACAAGGAAGCGATCATGACCACCGACGCCACTCCGGGTATCGATCCGGCGCCGAATCCGCATGCCACCGAGGAGCAGGTGCAGGCCGCACTGAAGGACACCAAACTCGCCCAGGTGCTGTACCACGACTGGGAGGCCGAGACCTACGACGAGAAGTGGTCGATCAGCTTCGACGAACGCTGCATCGATTACGCGCGTGGCCGTTTCGACGCCATCGCCGCCGACGAGCCACTGCCGTACGGGCGGGCGATGGAACTCGGTTGCGGGACCGGCTTCTTCCTGCTGAACCTCATGCAGTCCGGTGTCGCCGAGAAGGGTTCGGTCACCGACCTGTCGCCTGGCATGGTCAAGGTCGCGCTGCGCAACGCCGAGAATCTGGGCCTCGACGTCGACGGCCGGGTCGCCGACGCGGAGAAGATCCCCTACGATGACAACACCTTCGACCTCGTCGTCGGACATGCTGTGCTGCACCACATCCCGGATGTCGAGCAGGCGCTGCGCGAGGTGCTCCGGGTGCTCAAGCCGGGCGGCCGTTTCGTGTTCGCCGGTGAGCCGTCGACGATCGGCGACTTCTACGCACGCTGGATGAGCCGCGCGACGTGGTTCGCCACCACCAACGTCACCAAGTTCGGTCCGCTCAAGAGCTGGCGGCGCCCGCAGGAGGAGCTGGACGAGTCCTCGCGCGCCGCGGCGCTCGAGGCCGTCGTCGACATCCACACCTTCGATCCCGACGAGCTGGCCGGCATCGCCCGTTCTGCCGGCGCGGCCAAGGTCTCCACCGCCACCGAAGAACTGGCCGCGGCGATGCTCGGCTGGCCGGTCCGCACCTTCGAGGCCGCTGTCCCGCCGGAGAAGCTCGGCTGGGGCTGGGCGCGGTTCGCCTTCGGCGGCTGGAAGCGTCTCACCTGGCTCGACGAGAACGTCCTGCGCAAGGTCGTGCCGCCGAAGTTCTTCTACAACGTGGTGGTCACCGGCACCAAGCCGGAGTAACCGGACCATGATGTAGAAAGCGTGGGGCCATCGCGCGCATTCTCGCTACCGATCGGGTCGCCGCGTGCCACCATGGGCTATGGCCACGCTCCTCACATCCGACGAGTTCGACCTCCGATTGCTCTTCGCCGAGCCGGTGGCGGAGGTGAAGAAGTTCCTCCGGGAAGTCGTCGACAAGCGGGAACCGATCGCGCTCGAGGTCGAGGGCACGGCCCACTTCCTGAATCTCGGCAACGTCAAACACTTCACGCTGGTCGACCAGGATCCCGGCGACGAGTCGCTGGGTACCGATGACGGCAAGACGGTGGTGCTGGCGATCTCCGAAGTGCGCGGGTAGCGCCGACGAACCTCGGCGCGGGAACCCGTGCGGGCGACGGTAGCCTGCAAGGATCATGGGCTATTCCTTCAGTCTCGACGACGTCGGCTTCCTGCGGTCGCGGCACGGCGAGAAGGCGCTGGAAACGGTGTCGGGTCTCGCGCTCACGTCGTCGTCGATGCTGTCCGACATCACCGAGGTCCGCAGCCGGTATGCACCGCACGACGCCGCGTTGATCGAAACCGTGCGCTGTCGTCGGCGGGCGACGACGAAACTGCGGGATCCCGCCGAGCTGCTGCTCACCGACGACGCACTGCAACAGGCGACCGCCTCGGTGGTTGCCGAACACCGCGCCGCCGAGATCGCCGGCCGTTTTCCGGCGTCGGTCGTCCACGACATGACCTGCTCGATCGGGGCCGAGCTCCGAGAACTGGTGCGCGCCAGCGGGATCTCGGGAGCTATCGGCAGCGACCTCGACCGGGTCCGGCTCGCGATGGCACGCCACAACGTACCCGACGCGACGCTCCTGGTCGCCGATGCGCTGACCCCGACCTCGAGTGCCGACGTCCTGCTCGCCGACCCGGCCCGCCGCTCCGACGCCGGCCGGATCTTCCGGCTCGACCAGCTGACCCCGCCGCTCCTCGAACTGCTCGCCACCTATGCCGGTCGCGTGCTCATCGTGAAATGTGCTCCCGGACTGGATCATCAGATGCTGCGCAACAGGTTCGGTTTCGACGGTGAGGTCCAGGTGACCTCGCTCGACGGCGGCGTCCGGGAAGCCTGCCTGTGGTCGGGGCCGGGGATCGAGACCCGACGCCGGGCAACCGTGCTGCGCACGCGACCCGACGGGTCGGTGTCGCAGTTCGAGATCACCGACCACGAGGACGACGAGGTGCCGGCCGGCGAGGCGGGGGAGTGGATCGTCGATCCGGACGGCGCCATCGTGCGCGCCGGACTCGTCAAGCATTACGCGCACCGTTTCGGTCTCTGGCAGCTCGACCCGCAGATCGCCTATCTGACCGGCGGTTCGGTGCCGGCCGGGGCACGTGGCTTCCGAGTGATCGAACAGGTCGGGGTGACCGAGAAGATCCTTCGCAAGGCTCTGGCCGTCCATGATTGCGGACCGCTCGAGATCCTTGTCCGCGGGTTGGACGTCGACCCGGACCAGCTCCGCAAGAAGCTCAAACCCAAGGGCGATCGCCCACTGTCGGTGGTGCTCACCCGGATCGGACGCAAGGGGACCGCGTTCATCTGCGAACCGGGGGTGCGCTTCTGAGCGACCACGCACAAACAGAATGCGGGCTGAGTGTCGGTTTCCGGCACTCAGCCCGCATTCTTGTTCGGACGCTTATCCCAGGTTCGCCTTGCTGTCGAAGAAGTACACCTCACCGAGATTGGTCGCGGTGGCGATCTGACCCGAGTAGGAGATCGAGACACCGGTCGCGAAGCCCGCGGAGTTCGGTAGCGGCAGAGACCGTTTGGTCGTACCGTCCGCGGTGGAGACCTCCACCAGCGACAGCGTGTCCTTGCCGGCGTCGCGGACAACGGTCCACGCGGTCTTCTGCTGGGTGAGCGCCGACAGGCTCACCGTGGCGAGATCGGTGCGCTGCCAGAGGCGTTCGGCACGGTCACCGGCGTCGCGGTAAAGGGTGAGCGGGGCGCCGAGCGAACCGGTGGGGATGATCAGGCCGTCGGGTGACACGGTCATCGTCGCGAAGCCGTGACCGCCGATGTCCTGCGTCCACTTGGTCGACCCGTCCTCGGTGTTCAGCGCGACGATCTTGCCGTCGCGCGAGAACGCATAGAGGGTCGAGCCGTCGGCGGACAGGGTCGGCGTACCGACGACTCCGCTCGGGACATCGGCCGTCCAGGCGGTCCGCACCTCGCGCTTGCCGCCCACCTTGTTGTACTTCATCGACCGGATCTGCGACGACGCGGCGCCCTCGGGAAAGAAGTTGAGGTAGAAGCGTTCTCGGCCGGTGTCGACGGCGGCGGGCGCGGGAATCGCGCACTGCGGTCCGTTGCGCACACAGTCGCCGAAGCCGAGCAGCGGCTGCTCCGGATCGGCGTCGTCGCGCAGCTTCACCTCGGGGGCGACGAGTTCGTTGCGCTGGGTGTCGATCAGCAGGATCTGGCCCTGGGTCGTGGTCACCAGCACTTCATTCGGCGCGGCGAACTTCGCCGACAGCGGGACGCCGATCACGCCGGCACGCCAGCGGATCGCGCCACCGGCGTTGAACGCCAGGAAAGTGGTCTCCTCGCCGAGGTACGGCTGGTCGTACTGGTCGACGAGCATCGCGTTGATCTCGACCCCTGCGCGCATGTCCTTGCAGAAGTTCTTGCGGCCCGACCGGCCGTCGAGCACCAGCACGTTGCAGCCCTGGGCGGCATTCGACGTGACGCCGACATTGCCCTTGCCCGAGATGGTGACGGGCGCGGTGACCGGTCCGCCGGTGGGACGCGTCCAACTCAGGGCGAGGTCGTCGGGGACGTCGGCGTAGGCGAAGTTCGCATTGCCGGCGGCGCCGCCGTAGCTGGGCCAGCCGACGCTCGGGATCGATCGGACGTCGATGTGTCCGTCGGAGCAGCCGGCGAGCACCAGCGAGCACGCGGCGGTGACGGCGACGAACAGGCGGGTCACCGCGGATCTGCGGTGTCGGGACACCTGCGGTCGTGCCAAGGCCATCGCGCTCCTCATCGTCGGTCCTCACGGGCACTGCACGTGCCAGCAGTGAGCCTATCGTGTGCGAAAAACGGGTCGTTTAGGGTTTGTCCCATGACCACCATGTGGAACGCCTCCTACCGGTCCCGGCGCCGCGCGGGCCGTCGCCGCGATCCGGAGCAGGCACGATTCCTCACTCTCGATTCGCTGCGCTGGGTGAAACGCAACCGGGCGTACACGCCGTGGTACCTGGTCCGCTACTACCGCCTCGCGAAGTTCCGCCTGGCCAACCCGCATGTCGTACTGCGGGGCATGGTCTTCCTCGGGCGCAACGTGGAAATCCACTGCACGCCCGAGCTCGCCCGGATGGAGATCGGGCGCTGGGTGCACATCGGCGACGGCAACTCGATCCGCTGCCACGAGGGCAGCCTCAAGATCGGCGACAAGACCGTCTTCGGCTGCAACAACGTCGTGAACTCCTACCTCGACCTCGAGATCGGCGGTTCGACGCTCATCGCCGACTGGTGCTACATCTGCGACTTCGACCACAAGATGGACGACATCACGCTGCCCATCAAGGACCAGGGCATCGTCAAGGGTCCGGTTCGGATCGGGCCGGACACCTGGGTCGCCGCCAAGGTGTCGGTGCTGCGGAACACCATCGTCGGCCGAGGCTGTGTCCTCGGTTCGCACGCGGTGGTCAAGGGGGTGATCCCCGACTACTCGATCGCGGTCGGGGCCCCGGCCCGCGTGGTCAAGAACCGCATGGACGACTGGGCGAAGAACGCCGAGCAGCGTGCCGAACTCGAACGCGCCCTGGCCGACATCGAACGCAAGAAGGCGGCGGCGGAGAAGGCTGCCGCGCAGAAAGCCGACAAGTAGATCTGTCGGCACGTCACGGTTCGGTCGGCTCGACTGCCGCGGGCACCGGGGACGCAATCGTTGCCGACGTGGTCTCTGCCGACCCGAGTTCGCCGGCCGGGGTCGTCGTCTCGGTCGCGTCGGGCTCGTCGACGGTCTCCGTCCATCGCGAGCCGCTCCGGTCGACGAGCGTGACCGTGCCATCGGGTTCGCTGATCTCCAGCGTCGACGTGTCGGGAAGCCAGCGGACCAGGCTGTCGGACGAGAACTGCGCCCGGTACTCGACATCGGTGGTCTCCACGTCCCGGATCGTCACCTCGGTGTCGTCGTAGTAGAAAGCGAACTCTCCGGAGCCGCTGAGGGTCCCGCCGGCCGGCAGCTCGGAGACGGTCGAGGAACTGGCCGTCGGGTCGGCGGAGTCCTCGGTGACGCTCGGGACGGGCGACTCATCGGCCGTTGTCGAGGTCGTCTCTTCGGCTACCGACGCCTCCGGTGCGGCGAGGAATGCCACCGCGCCCGCAGGTGCGGTGACGGTGCCCGGGGGTTTGCATTCGATACCGACGGGGAGCCCCAGATCAGCGCCGATCTGGTGACTGAGGCTGACTGCCGACGGGAAGTTCCCGGCCTTGACGGTCAGGGTCACGGTGGTATCACCCGCCAGGAGGGCAAGGAGTGCTCCGATCAGGGTCGACGAGAACTCATAGTGTGCTGGATCCCCTAGTCCCGAAGTCGCCGGCACGGAGATGGGATTGATCGTGGGGAGGGACGGGAACCGGAGTTCGTAGATGTACCCCGCGGTCACGTTCGCCGGTGGGTTCGGCCAGCTGAGGGTGACCGTGTCGGAGATGAGCGGCCGAACCGTGTTGGTACAGGTGAACGATGGGTTCGACGGTCGTCCGGTGGTCACCGAACCGGTGGCGGTGGCCTGACCGGTGAGCGCGCTCGCCTCGCCCGTGCCGTGGACGTTCGATACGCTCAGTGCGACAACGGTTGCGGCGGCGGTCCCGGCTACGATTCGTTGCCCGGCAGGCGAATTGCGCCATCCCCGTCGAGGTGCGAACGCGACCGCGAGCAGGAACACGACCGCGACAGCCTGCAGTGTCAGGGTGTACGGATTCTTCAGCCAGGCCGCCACATAGCCGAGAATCGGCGTGGTGCCGACGATCCGCTGTACCTCGGTGATCACGTACGTCTGCGGGTCGGGGGCGCTGTTCGCATCGCCGCGCAAGGTCAGCGAGACGGAGTTGCCGACTGGCTCGCCGGTTGCGGTGACGCGGTGGGTCACCCGGACGCCATCGTCGCGGATGACACTGACCACGTCGCCCGGATGCACCGACGTGGCGGGCACCGTGCGGCTGAGTCCCAGTGATCCGGTGGGAATCGTGGGCGCCATCGAACCGGTCTCGAAGATCACCGGGCGCACCCCGAGGATCAGCGCGAGAGCTGTTGCGGCCAGACAGATGCCGCCCAGGATCGCGCCGACGGTCAGCAAGCGGTCACCCCGACGGCGCTGCTGCTGCGCCGCGAACTCGGCGGTCGGGAAGTTCTCCGATCCGGTGCTGTCCATCACGGGCCCGTCGCATCGAAGGTGAAGGTGACGGACCCGCTCGTGCCGGCGAGAGATCCGGCTGCCGTGGACGGCAGGGTGAGCTGCATGCAGAGCGCCTCGGTGCCGGTCGTGGCGGCCAAGGGACCACGGCTCGTGGCGAAGGCGACGGCGCCGGCGGTGATCGCGAGATCGGACGCGATCTGGGTACCGCCCGAACAGGTCGATCCGCTGACGGTGCCGCCGCTGACCACGCGCAGTCTCATGGCCCGCCCCAACACGGTGGAACTGGAGACCTTGGCGTCGTAGCGGAACTGCACCGACCCGGTGTTCTGAACGTTCACCACATAGGCGGTCGTGTTCCCGGGAAGGAGGGCTCCGGGGAACGCGAAAGTGTGTGCGACCGAACCGTTGGCCTTGATCTCGAGGTTCGCGGTGGTGAATGTGCCCGACGTGGTCGCTGCAGTTGTCGACCACAGTGCCGTGGTACCGATAGCGCCGGTCGTCAGCAGGACTCCGCACGTCAGCAGCGCACGCACTCGGCGTGACGTGCCCGGTGACCACCTCGGACGATTCATGCAATCGTCTCCGGACCGGATGGTGCGTGCCGCATTCTTCCTCGTCCTGGCGCTCGCGCCGATCGGCGATGAATTGCCATGCGCCGTAGACGAACAGCGTGCCCGCCAGTACGAATATCAGCACCGTGCGACGCTGCCCGATGAACCAGTTGTTGACCCAACCGAAGTAGGGCGCCGAGTACCAGAGCGTGCCACGCACCTGGACGGGGCGGACCGGGTCTTCGTCGGCGCCGCCGTTGGCATCACCCTGGGTGATGAATCGTGGCTCGCCGTCGTCATCCCGTGTCACCTCGATGACCCGGTGCGTGATGACTTCCGGTGAACCCGAACGGATCTGATACGTGATCACATCGCCGACACCGATCTCATCCGCCGGGCGGGGTTTCACGACGATGAGCGTGCCCGGGGGATAGTCCGGCTCCATCGAGCCGGTGAGAACCGTATAGGGCTGTGCTCCGGCGATCTTCGGGATGAGGATCGTCAGGCACATGATCGCGACGGCCCCGATGAGCAGCAGCCAGGACAGAACCTGCCAGAGGTGGTGGAGGACGCTGCGTCGCTCGGCCGGTTGCTCGGCAGAACTGTCTGTGGCTTCGAGAGATTCATCCCGGCCGAACTTGACGGTAGGACTCTCGTCGACAGCGGGTGCTGTGGGTTCGTTCATGGCCGGGTCTGCTCCGCTGCGAAACTGAAGTTGATGGTGAACGTCGCCGGTTGTGTTCCGGTCACCGAGACGAGCTCGGCGCGGACGCACCAGGAGGTGGAGGCACTCTTGGCGAGAGGCGTCCACGGCGAGGTGAAACCGGTACCGGGACTCGACGTGTCCTGCGCGGTGAACGCACCGGTCAGCGGAGTTCCGGTCCCGGGACAACTCGCCCCCGGGGCACCTGAGAGGTTCACCGTGACCGTCGCGCCGGGCGTCGACACCGACGGTCCGGCAGACGCGAGCCGGAACCGCAACGGCGTCGAGCCGGCGTTGGTGATGGTCAGGACGGCCTGCTGGGCCTGGCCCGGAATCACATTGGTGCCGTTCAGCGCAGGAAATGTGAACGACGAACCGCCGCCGGTACCCGGTGCCAAACCGATTGTCCCGGTGGTGATGTCGGTGTCAGAGACATCTGCCTGCTCGGCCCACAGCGCCCCGGTGGTCCGCACCGATCCGAAGAGCAGTACGGCCACCAGGATCGCCAGGGCGGCGTAGAGGACGCCCCGCCGCTTTCGGGCTTCGGACATCGAATCAGCCGTTAGGGCCGCACCTGATTCAGTGCGATCTTCATTCCGCTGACATTGATCGTGCCGTTGGTGAATTCGGTGTCTGGTGTCGTCGACGAGAATGCGACGGTCACGGTCACCGCGAGAACCTGACCGTTTGTGACGACCACGGGCGTATTAGGAGTACCGCCGGCCACCTGAGTCGTCGTGGTCACATAAGTCGTCGACGGGGTGGTGGAACCGGTGCCGACCCCGGTGACCGACAATTCGGCTTTCATGTTCTTGCCAGTGGCCGTCACGGTGCAGTTGGCGCTGTATTCCCAGGTATCGCCCGGCACCATCAGATCGGTGGTCGTGTCGATCGCGACCACAGGTACGTCCCCGGAAACATCGGTCCACGTGCCTGCGGGACAGTTGAGCCCGAAGTCGCCCGTGGTGATCGCATCGCCGGCCACGTCCTCTTCATCACTCCACAACGCATACGATCCCATCCCCCCGAGGAGTAGGATCGCCCCCGCACCGACCGATATTGCGCCTTTGGTTTTCCGATTCATGATCGTGCCCCTCCGAGGGAAATGTCATACCCCATCACCTTGGAGATGAGGAACGAACGTCACGCTAACGAATAAAAAAAGGGGCCGTACTTGAAACGGATGTTATTCCTGTGACTGGTGACACTTTTGTTACGGAAAGTGCAAATTAGTGCTCGACCGGTTTCCCGGGGTCGCGTTCCGGTAACGGTCGCATCGGAATATCCGGGCGCCCAACCGGATGACGCACTCGCCGTTTGGCGGCCAGATGCACCGACTCCGTGCGTTCGGCCACCTCGGCCCAGGAGAATTCGGCCGTGAGCCGGGCCCGCGCACGTAAGGCACGTTGCGCTGCCGCATCCGGATCCGACAGCGTCGCCCGCACCGCGGTGGCAAGACCTGCCACGTCAGCCGGTTCGAAAGTGAGGCCGGTATCCGGTTCCTGCACCGCTTCACCCAGACCGCCGGCGGTCGAGACGATCAGCGGGATACCGGTGGCCGCCGCCTCGAGGGCGACGATGCCGAACGGCTCGTACCGACTCGGCAACACGATCGCGTCGCACCGATGCATGTGGGTCACCAGTTCGTCGTGGTCGACGGCGCCGATGAACCGTACCGCCTTGCTCACCCGGTGCTTGCGAGCCTGTTCCATCAGCCAGTCTCGCTGTGTACCGTCACCGGCGATGGTCAGCGTGGTGCCCGGATGGCTGCGCCGGATGCGGGGGAGTGCGGCCAGCAGATCCTGCACGCCCTTCTCGTACTCGAGTCGCCCCGCGAACAGCAGTTCCGCGGGACCGGTCGTCCGCGTTCGTGGCGCGAACGGCCATGTGCGGATGTCGATCCCGTTGTGGATCACCGCGATGTCGGCTGCGTCGTAGCCGAAGAGACGATTCACCTCGTCGCGCATGGACGCCGAACATGTGATGAGAGCATCGGATTCGGCGACGAGCCACCACTCGACCGAGTGCACCTGCCGGTTCGTCCGGCCGCTGACCCAGCCGCTGTGCCGGCCGGCCTCGGTGGCATGGATCGTGGAAACCAATGGCACGTCGAAGAATTCGGCAAGAGCAATCGACGGGTGGGCCACCAGCCAGTCGTGTGCGTGCACGACTTCGGGAATCCATCGAGTCGAAGAATCCGCGAATGCCCTTTCACCGGCCAGGATCTTGAGACCGGCTCGGATGAACGAGTGCCCCATGGCGAGAGTCCAGGCCATCATGTCCTGCCCGAACTCGAACTCCGGCGGATCCTCGGCGACCGCGATCACGCGTACACCCTCGACGACGGTGTCGGTCGTCGGATGGCTCACCGCATCGGTCCCCGACGGGCGGCGGGTCAGGACCACCACATCGTGTCCGGCGGCGGCCATCTCGGTGGCGAGGTGATGCACATGCCGGCCGAGGCCACCGACCACCACGGGTGGGTACTCCCACGACACGAACAGCACTCTCATCAGATGCCCCCCTCGGCACTACACCCATCTGCGGTCATGATCGCGTGCAACCGGCGCGCGTCGAGTCCGGGAAAGAGATTGTCGGCCCGCGCCCAGTTCTGCGCGAGCGTCGCCGCCGCGTCGTCGCGACCGCGCATCGCGGCATCGCTGATCTCCCGCGTGGCGTGTGCGTGGGTGTGCGCTCGGGAGACAGCGTACTGCGCGGCGGTGTCCTTCGACACCATGAACGGCCAGTCCGAGGACAACGTCAGCAGTGCCTCCCGCACGATCTGATCGGCAACGCGGCTCCGTTCGCCTCCGTGGGCGAGGAGTTTGGCGACGGCATCGAGAGCGGTCTCGGTGACCTCCGCGTTGAGCGTGACGAGATGCTGAACCTGCGGGCCGTTCCACACCCGCCAGTCCTTGCCCGATCCCCACGACGACGCCGGGAGATCGACCGGCTCGCCGACGAGTCCGGATCGGGTTGCGCCGGCGAGGGTTCCGACCTTCACCCCGACCTCCGGAAGACGGCGTAGGACCCGTTCGAGCCACACCGGACCTTCATGCCACCAGTGTCCGAACAGTTCGGTGTCGAAGGCTGCGACGACGAGTGCGTCCCGGCCGATGCGCGCGGATTCCTCGATGAGGCGGTCGCGGACGTGTCCGACGAAATCCTCGACGTGGCGGTCGATCACGGCGTCGACGCGCGCGGGGTCGTAAGGCTTCTTCTCGTCGCCGGGTACCGAGCGTCCGGTGACGCGGAACCGCTTGAGTCCCGATTCGTGGTCGTAGGTGTGGAAGTCGCGGTAGGCGGCATGGCCGGGGTAGCCCGACTTCGGCGACCACACCCGGTAACTCACGGTCAGGTCACGCCCGTAGGCGATGACGCCGCTGTCGCCGACGGGCCGCCCGAGAGCGGTGTCGCCGTGCAGGGTCGGGCCGTCGACCATGAAATGCCCGACGCCGGCGCGGGCGTACTCGAATTCCATGCCCGGAGCGAAGGCGCACTCGGGGGCCCAGATCCCGACCGGGTCGAAACCCCAACGCGCGCGGGCGTCCGCAAGTCCCTCTCGGAGGAAGAACATCCGTAGGCGAGGATCGAGGAGCGGGGCGAAAGGATGCGCGAGCGGTCCGCCGAGGATCTCGGCGACCCCGCTCGAGGCGACGTGGCGGATCAGCGGCGAGGCCCCGTGGCGCCACTTGGTCTCGAAGGTGTCCAGCGCACGCTGGGCGGCGAGGTACTCGCGGCGGCCGGCGTCGGCGCGGTCGGTATCGCTCGACGTCGCGGCCTGGATGGCCCGCAGCTGCCAGTCGGCGAGCCACTCGTACATCGACGACGCACAGTGCGGGTCGTCGAGCTGCGCGACCAGGACCGGGGTGAGGCCGAGGGTCAACTGGTCGGTGAAGCCGTCGGCGGCCAGCCGCTCGAGCACATCGAACAACGGCAGATACGACGACGCCCACGACTGGTAGAGCCATTCCTCGCCGACCGGCCAGCGACCGTGATTGGCCAGCCAGGGGAGGTGTGAGTGCAGGACGAAGGTGAACTGTCCCGGAACCTCTGTGGTGCTGATGGTCATTCCTCAGTCCCGGATCGCCACCACGAACAGGTCGAGCGAGGCGTCGATGTCGGAGTCGCGCGCGTCGAGTACCGCGAAGTCCTCCGCGACGACGGCGGCGACGTCGTCGACCAGGTCGGCGGGCCATGGTTGGCCGGCGAGGGCCCGCTCGATCTGGGCGTCGATCAGCGATCCGCCCCACTTGTCGTCGAGTGCGGCCAGGCGGGGGCCGTGGTGCACGCCGAGCATCGCCTCGAGGGTGAACCCGCCCTCGACGATGAGTTCGGTGAGTTCGGCGGCGTTCAGCTCACGGGTGTGGAACGGGTTGAGCGGTGTGTCGCGACCGGGGGAGAAGGTGATCCGGTTGGGGGTCGAGATCAGCAGCTCGCCACCCGGACGCAGCACCCGGCGGCACTCGGCGATGAACGCGGCCTGGTCCCAGAGGTGCTCTATCACCTGGAAGTTCACCACGAGATCCACCGATGCGTCGGCCAGCGGGAGGTCGATCAGATTGCCCTGGTGCACGACGAGTCCGGGGTAACGGCGACGCGTGTGTTCGACCGCAGCGGTGTCGTAGTCGACGCAGACCACAGACGACGCCCCGGCGTCGGCCATCATCGCGGCGCCGTAACCCTCGCCCGAGCCCGCCTCGAGGATCTCGCGGCCCGTGCAGCGGTCCAGGATGTGGCGGTACGCGATCTCGTGGCGGCGAAACCAGTAGTTCTCCGCGGGGATGCCCGGAACCGTCCGTTCACCGGTCAGTGCCAGTTGCCGGTCGGTGTCGAGGGCCTCCAGACCGGTCGTCCCGGCGGTCGGCGGAGAACCGAGGTCTGCGTCAGTCATCTGCACGAGCGTAGGGCATGGGGTCGCGGCCTCCCGGTTCGTCCCGGCGCCGATGACCGAACAAGCGATCGGCCGTCGTCGCCGCTGGGCTCACCCGCAGGTCCGGTGCCGCTCCATAGTGTGAGGTAGTCGGTGTTTAGTGAGAACATAGGAAACGCTAAAGTGGGGGAGACCCATGGCCTTACCCGCCGGTAAGTTGCCGAACCCGACGCAGGAGGTCGACGTAGACCCATGACAAACATTGTCGTACTGATCAAGCAGGTTCCCGACACGTGGTCCGAGCGCAAGTTGTCCGACGACGACTACACCCTGGACCGTGAGGCAGCTGACGCCGTGCTGGACGAGATCAACGAGCGCGCCGTCGAAGAAGCGCTGAAGATCAAGGAGGCCGACGGCGGTGAGGTCACCATCCTGACTGCTGGTCCCGACCGGGCCACCGACGCCATCCGTAAGGCACTGTCGATGGGTGCGGACAAGGCGATCCACATCAAGGACGATCTGCTGCACGGTTCGGATGCGGTTCAGACCGCCTATGTACTGGCCCGCGCGCTGGGCACGGTCGAGGGTGTCGAGCTCGTCATCGCCGGTAACGAGGCCACCGACGGCCGTGTCGGCGCGATCCCGGCGATGATCGCCGAGTACCTCGAACTGCCGCACCTGACGCATCTGCGCAAGCTGACCCTGGAGGGCGAGACCCTCAAGGGCGAGCGTGAGACCGACGAGGGCATCTTCCACGTCGAGGCGCAGCTCCCGGCGATCGTCAGCGTCAACGAGAAGATCAACGAGCCCCGCTTCCCGTCCTTCAAGGGCATTATGGCCGCGAAGAAGAAGGAAGTCACCGTCGTCTCGCTGGCCGAGATCGATGTCGAGCCGACCGATGTGGGCCTGGCCAACGCCGGCAGCGTCGTGAACTCCTCGACCCCGAAGCCGCCGAAGACCGCCGGCGAGCGCGTCACCGACGAAGGCGACGGCGGCACGAAGGTCGCCGAGTACCTGGTCGGTCAGAAGATCATCTGATCTTCCCCACCAGACAATCCGGCGAACCCCAGACATTCAGGAGAAAACCAACATGGCAGAAGTACTCGTGCTCGTGGAGCAGGACGCCGAAGGCGCCCTGAAGAAGGTCACCAGCGAGCTCATCACCGCCGCCCGCGCCCTCGGTACCCCGTCGGCTGTCGTCGTCGGCAAGCCCGGCTCGGCCGATGCGATCATCGACGGCCTCAAGGAAGCCGGCGCTGAGAAGGTCTACGTCGCCGAGTCCGACGACGCGGCCACCTACCTGATCAACCCGCAGGTCGACGTGCTGTCCTCGATCGCCGAGAGTGCTGCTCCGGCAGCGATCCTGGTCGCGGCCACCGCCGACGGCAAGGAGATCGCCGGCCGTCTCGCCGTGCGTCTCGGCTCGGGTGTCCTCGCCGACGTCGTCGACGTCAAGGAAGGCGGGGTGGGCATCCACTCCATCTTCGGTGGTGCGTTCACCGTCGAGGCGCAGGCCAAGGGCGACACCCCGGTCATCTCGATCCGCCCGGGTGGTGTGGAGGCCGCTCCGCAGGCCGGTGCCGGCGAGCGTGTCGATGTCGAGGTCCCGGCTGCGGCCGAGAACGCCGTCAAGATCACCAAGGTCGAGCCGAACATCGGTGGCGATCGTCCCGAGCTCACCGAGGCCTCGATCGTGGTCTCCGGTGGTCGCGGTGTCGGTAGCGCCGAGAAGTTCTCGGTCGTCGAGGAGCTCGCCGACGCCCTCGGTGCCGCCGTGGGTGCTTCGCGTGCCGCGGTCGACTCCGGGTACTACCCGGGTCAGTTCCAGGTCGGTCAGACCGGTAAGACCGTGTCGCCGCAGCTCTACGTCGCCCTGGGTATCTCGGGTGCGATCCAGCACCGGGCCGGTATGCAGACCTCGAAGACCATCGTCGCGGTCAACAAGGACGAAGAGGCGCCGATCTTCGAGATCGCCGATTACGGCGTCGTGGGCGACCTGTTCAACGTCGCACCGCAGCTGACCGAAGAGGTCAAGAAGCGCAAGTGATCTGCTGATCACGCAGAACTCCGGTGGCCCCCGACGTTCGCGTCGGGGGCCACCGTGCGTTCGCGTTCCGTTCACCCGGAATCCCGGTGCGTCTCGTGTTCACCCGGTTCGCCCCGACACGTCACGCCGACGTGGCCGTGGCGACGCAGACGCTGGCTTTCATTCGGGGCATGAACGCTCTGCAGTCCATCGCCTCGTCCGCTGCAACCGCTTCCGCCGTCTCGACCACCTTGTTGACCGCCGGCCCGGTCCGGGTGCTCGTGTCCGAAGACCCGGCCGACATCGTTGCCGTCCAACAACTCCGCTACCGGGTCTTCGCCGACGAGCCCGGGTTCTCCGATCGCATCGGCGACGCCGTCACCGGACGCGACGCCGATCGTTTCGACGAGTTCTGTGAACACCTCGTCGTGCGGCACGACGACCACGGCGTCATCGGATGCGCACGGCTGCTGGCCCCGCCACGCGCGATCGCCGCCGGCGGCTGGTATTCGTCCACCGAGTTCGACCTCGGAGCCGTGGCCGACATCTTCGCGGAGACAGTCGAACTGGGTCGTGCCTGCGTCCACTCCGAGCATCGTGACGGGTCGGTCACCGCGCTCATGTGGGCGGCCCTGCTGCAGTACATGGATCAGGCCGGCTACCGCTATCTGATGGGTTGTGTATCGGTGCCCCTGCACAGCCCGGGGGAGTGGATGCCCGGGTCGGTCTTGCGCGCGGTCCGTGACCGGCTGCGTGAGGACTACACCGACCCCGTCCTGCATGTCTCTCCACTGACGCCCCCACGCATCGGCGGGCGGTTGCTCGAGGACATCACGCCGTCGGACACCGTCGGCATGCCGCCCCTGATGCGCGGATACCTGCGGATGGGTGCCCGTATCTGCGGCGAACCCGCCGTCGACGACGTCTTCGATGTCGCGGACTTCCTCACGGTGCTCGATCGGGAAGGTACCAACCGGCGCTACCTCGAACGCCTGCGATCGAGCGCCCAGCGCCTCGGCTCGGCCGCCCCGTCGCGATGATCCCGCTGTCGGCGGAACCGGCGCGGCACCCGTGGTTCCCGGTCAGCACCTGCGGAGACAGTTGCCTCGGTCCCCGGGGCACGAGGCGTGTCGCACTGCTCGTCGACGCGGTGGTCGTGGGTCAGCGACTGTGCCGCCTCGCCGCCGTCGTCTGCTGGATCGTCGGGATGCTCGTCGCCGACGAGGCGGTGGCGCGCCTGCGGCATCGGCCACGGCGAGCGCTTCGGGCGCGGGCCTCGGGCCCGCTGCTCGCCGCGCTCGGTATCCGGGTCGTCGTCGACGACCGGCGACGCGACCCGCGCGCGACCGGGCTCATCGTCGCCAATCACATCTCGTTCCTCGACGTCCTCGCGCTGGCCCTGGTGAGCTCGGCGCATGTGGTGGCGAAATCGGACGTCGTCGACATGCCGGTCGTCGCGGGGATCGCGCGCAGATTCGGCGTGATCGCCGTCGACCGTGGAACGCTGCGCGGACTCCCGGCGGCGGTGGGCGGGGTCTGCGCGCGCCTGGCCGCCGACTCCTCGGTGATCGTGTTCCCGGAGGGGACCACCTTCTGCGGCCGCACCGGCGGTGAGTTCCGTCCGGCGTTCTTCCAGGCCGCGATCGACGCCGCGGTGCCGGTGCTCCCGGTCCGTCTGAGGTTTCTCGGGCCGGACGGACACGCCGCGACCGACCCGAGTTTCATCGGCGACGACTCTCCCCTGGACACCCTCCGGAGAGTGCTGCGGGCCCGCGGACTGACCGTGGTCGTCCGTCTCGAGCCCGCCGAAGCGCCGGGAACCGACCGTCGCGAGTTGGCGCGTCGCTGCGAACGCGTCCTGAGTTCGGCGGAAAGTGACATCGACTGTTCTCTGATATAGGTTCCTTCGGAGCGGCCGCGCACGCGGCCGAGAAGATCGCCGTATGTCGAAGGAGTCCGACGATGACGTCCACCCTGACCCGGGAAGCGGCCCGCGCCAAGTTCTTCGAGCTGCGGGAAGCGGAAGGGCTCGTCGACGACGCGGTCCTCGACACCGTCTGGGCGGGGCTCGCGACGCTGCGTCCCGAAGAGATGCTGGGGGCGTGGAAGGGTGGCGAGTTCACCACCGGCCACGCCATCAACGGGGTGCTGGGGAAGGCCAATTGGTTCGGCAAGACCTTCACCTCGCGCAGTGATGTGCAGCCGCTGGTCTGTCGCGACGAGAACGGCAAGCTGTTCTCCAACGTCGCACTCGGCAAGGGCGAGGCGAGCCTGTGGGCGATCGAGTTCCGCGGCGAGATCACCGCGTCGATGGTTTACGACGGCCAGCCGGTCATCGATCACTTCAAGCGCGTCGACGACACCACCGTCATGGGCATCATGAACGGCAAGGGCGGCGTCATCGACGGACGCCACCTGTACTTCTATCTCGAACGCGTCTGAGGCAGGCACGCGGTCGCGGAATTTGTCGACGTCGGCCGCGCGTTTATCCTTGCTAGCGATGCCCCTGCCAACCCGAGTGCCTCCGCGCACGTCCGTCTACCTCGACCACGCCGCTTCGACGCAGATGCTGCCCGAAGCCGTCGAGGCGATGACCGCTGTCTTCAGCACGCCGGGTAACGCCTCCTCCCTGCACGGATCCGGCCGCACCGCCCGACGCCGCCTCGAGGAGGCGCGCGAGGCGATCGCCGCGGCGGTCGGTGCGCGGCCGTCGGAGGTCATCTTCACCGGGGGCGGTACCGAATCTGACAATCTCGCGGTCAAGGGGATCTACTGGGCCCGTCGCCGGGCCGATGAGCAGCGTCGCCGCATCATCGTGTCGGGGGTCGAGCACCACGCGGTCCTCGACCCCGCGCAGTGGCTCGCGGCCGACGCCGGAGCCGAGCTGGTGGTGCTGCCGGTCGACGCCGACGGCGTGGTCTCACCCGCCGATCTCCGTGCCGAACTGGAGGCACACGCCGACCAGACCGCCCTCATCTCGGTCATGTGGGCCAACAACGAGGTCGGTTCCATTCAGCCCATCGCCGAGATCGTGGCGCTCGGCGCCGAGTTCGGCGTGCCGGTGCACTCCGACGCCGTCCAGGCCGTCGGCCACCTGCCGATCGACTTCACCGCCAGCGGACTGTCCGCGCTGAGCCTCGCCGCCCACAAGTTCGGCGGACCGCAGGGCGTCGGTGCGTTGCTGCTGGGTCGTGAGGTCGCCTGCGTCCCGCTACAGCACGGTGGAGGCCACGAACGTGACGTGCGGTCGGGCACCCAGGACGTCGCCGGGGCCGCCGGCATGGCCGCTGCGCTGACCTGGTGTGTCGAGCACATGGAGGAGAACACGACCCGCGTACGCGCCCTCGCGTCGCGGCTCACCGACGTCCTGCTCGGCGTCGAGGGCACGGTGCGCAACGGGGCCGATGTGGACGCACGCCTGCCCGGAAACGTGCATGTCTCCTTCGCCGGCTGCGAAGGAGACTCCCTGCTGATGCTGCTCGACGCCAAGGGCATCGAGTGCTCCACCGGTTCCGCCTGCACCGCGGGTGTCGCGCAGGCGAGCCACGTGTTGCTCGCGATGGGACTCGACATGGCCGACGCCCGCTCGTCGCTGCGGTTCTCGCTCTCCCACACGACCACCGACGCCGACATCGACGCGGTGGCCCAGGTCATCGACGAGGTCGTGGATCGTGCTCGCGCCGCCGGCCTCGTCTCCGCACCCGGCGGAAAGGTCTCCTGATGCGCGTACTCGCAGCGATGAGTGGCGGCGTCGACTCGGCGGTCGCGGCCGCGCGTGCCGTCGACGCCGGACACGAGGTCGTCGGCGTCCACCTCGCTCTCTCGACCGCACCGGGAGCACTGCGTACCGGCTCCCGCGGCTGCTGCTCCCGGGAGGACGCCTCGGATGCGCGCCGTGCCGCGGACGTGCTCGGAATCCCGTTCTACGTCTGGGATTTCGCCGACCGGTTCAAGGACGACGTCATCGACGAGTTCGTCGAGGCCTACGCCGCCGGACGCACCCCCAACCCGTGCCTGACGTGCAACGAGAAGATCAAGTTCGCCGCGCTCGCCGACAAGGCGATCGCCCTCGGCTTCGACGCGCTGGCCACCGGTCACTACGCCCAGCTCGTCGACGGTGAGCTGCGCCGGGCCGTCGACGACGACAAGGACCAGTCCTACGTGCTCGCCGTCCTCACCCGCGAGCAGCTCTCCCGTGCGCTGTTCCCGGTCGGGGACACCCCGAAGGCCGAGATCCGGGCGGAGGCCGCGCGCCGCGGTCTCGCGGTCGCCGACAAGCCCGACTCGCATGACATCTGCTTCATCCCCAGCGGTGACACCCGCGCCTTCCTCGGCGCCAAGATCGGGATCCGTCCGGGCGCGGTCGTCGACGCCTCGTCCGGTGAGCGCCTCGCCGACCACGAGGGTGTCCACGGTTTCACCATCGGACAGCGCAAGGGGCTCGGCATCGACGCCCCCGCCGCGGACGGCAAGCCCCGCTACGTCACCGAGATCGACCCGGACTCGGGCACCGTCACGGTCGGCACCGCGGAGGATCTGCAGGTCTGGGGCATCACCGCCACCCGCGCGGTGTGGACGTCGGGCATCACCCCCGACGAGCCGTTCGAGGCCGTGGTCCAGGTCCGCGCCCACGGCGGGCTCGCGCCGGTGACCGCGACGCCGACCACCGTCGACGGCGAACCCGCGATCGACATCGTCCTGCACGAACCGCTGACCGGCGTCGCACGCGGCCAGGCCGCCGTGCTGTACCTGCCCGACGCGGAGCGCGGCGATCAGGTCGTCGGATGCGGACGCATCGCGTCGACCACGTCGCGACCGACCGCTGTCGCGGCTCGGTGACCACACCCGATCTGCCCACCGGTATCGGCACCGGCGTGGGCTCGATGCCCGGCACCGATCCGCGCGCGGCCGCTGCCGTCGTCAACGGTGAACTCGACCTCGCGCACCTCGTCGAACTCCCCGGTCGCGGAGCGGGCTCGGACCTGATCGGCCGGATGGCCGCGATCCTCGTCGACCTCCCGATGGACACCGCGACCTGGGGATACCGGTTGGCGCAACGGGAGTCGCAACTGACCCGGCGAGCGCGTGACTACCTCAAAGAGGATCTCGACGTCGCCGAGGAGCTGTGGGAGACAGCGGGATTCGTCGGTACCGGCCGAGCCTACAAGGTCCAGGTCGCCGGTCCGTTCACGACGTCGGCGTCGGTCGAACTGCCCAACGGTCATCGTGTGCTGAAGGATCCGGGCGCGGTCCGCGACATCGTCGCGTCCACCGCCGAAGGAATCCGCGAACACGTCGGCGAGGTCACCCGGCGCCTGGGCGCACAGGTCGTGGTCCAGATCGACGAACCGATGATCGGCCGGGTCATCGACGGAACCGTCACACCCCTCACCCGATTCGACCCGATCCGGGCGATCCCGGCGGTCGAGGTGGCGCGGGCCCTCACCGAGCTGATCGATCACGTCGACGCCCCGGTGGTGCTCCACGACTGCAGCCGTCCCCGTTGGGATCTCCTCGAACACCTTCGGGGCGTGGCGTATTCGATAGACGTCACCGCACCCGGCGACGCCGACCTCGACGGCATCGGGATGCTCATCGATCGCGGGGATGTACTGGTTGCCGGTCGGGTGCCGTCCACCGCGCCGAAACAGCCGGTCAACGCCGAGACCGTGGCGACCGGCCTCGCCGCACTCACCGACCGAATCGGCCTCAACCGGAAAGTGTTGTCGGAGAGCGTCATCGTCACACCGACCTGCGGTATGGCCGGAGCGTCGGAGAGCTGGGCGCGCAAGGCTCTCGCGGTGGTTGCCGAAGCGGGTCAGCTGCTCGCCGGCGACCCGACCGCCCTCTGACGACCCGGAACGACTGCGGAACCCGGGCGGCCGGAACTATCCTGCGGGCATGCCGCATCCGATCATGTTCGACGACGCCGACCCGATCCTGGGTCGCGTCCGCGAGATCGCGCTCGCGCTTCCCGACGCCACCGAGGTCGTGGCGCACGGTCGCCCGACGTTCCGGTGCGGCAAGATGTTCGCCAACTACGGCGGCGGTCTGAAGGGTGGCAAGATCCGCTACGACCACTCGGTCCTGTTCATCCCCGACGAGTCGGAGAAGCCCGCGCTCGAAGAGGATCCGCGGTTCTACGTGCCGGCCTACTACGGCCCCTACGGGTGGCTGGCCCTGATCCTCGACGGTGACGGGGACCCCGACTGGGACGAGGTCGCCGAACTCCTCGACGCCAGCTACCGTCAGGTCGCGCCGAAACGGTCGCTGGCGAAGCTCGACTCGACCGCTCCGTGATCCGAGAGCAGCGGCTTCGCCACTTCTCCCCGAGGTGTTGACGTCGCGCGCGACGTCATTCCGTAGGGGCGGTGCAGTTGCCCGGTGAGCTCCGGGCTCGTTGTCCGGGTACTCCGATACCCTCGGTGCGTGGCAGAAACAACGGAGTCGGGGCGGCCGGCGACCGAACAGTCGGGACCCGAGGGAGACCTGCGGGAGCAGTGGACGGAGCTCGCCGAGGAGATCCGCGAGCATCAGTTCCGGTACTACGTGAAGGATGCGCCGGTCATCTCCGACGGCGAGTTCGATGCTCTCCTACGACGCCTGCAGGACCTCGAGGACAGTCACCCCGAGCTCGCGACGCCCGACTCGCCGACAAAACTGGTCGGCGGCGGTTTCTCCACCGCGTTCTCCCCGGTCGACCATCTCGAGCGGATGATGTCGCTGGACAACGTCTTCGACTACGACGAGATGACCTCCTGGGTCCAGAGGGTCAACTCCGACGCCGGTGCCGAGGTCGAGTTCCTCTGCGAACTCAAGATCGACGGTGTCGCCCTGGCGCTCGTATACCGCAACGGAGTCCTCGAACGCGGTGTCACCCGTGGCGACGGTCGCACCGGTGAGGACGTCTCGCTCAACGCGCGCACCATCGACGACATCCCGCACCGACTGACGGCCGCCGACGGCTATCCGATCCCGGACGTCCTCGAGGTGCGCGGCGAGGTCTTCTTCCGTGTCGAGGATTTCGAGGCGCTCAACGCGTCCCTGGTGGCCGATGGCAAGCCGCCGTTCGCCAATCCACGCAACTCGGCGGCTGGGTCGCTGCGGCAGAAGAACCCGCAGGTCACCGCTCGTCGAAAACTGCGGATGATCTGTCACGGCATCGGCCACACCGAGGGGTGGCGGCCGGAGTCGTTGCATGATGCCTATCTCGCGCTCGGCGCGTGGGGACTTCCGGTGTCCACCCACACCACCAAGGCCTCGACCGCCGCCGAGATCCTCGACAAGATCTCCTACTGGGGCGAACACCGCCACGACGTCGACCACGAGATCGACGGCATCGTGGTCAAGGTCGACGACTTCGGCGTCCAACGCCGCCTCGGTTCCACCTCGCGCGCACCGCGGTGGGCGATCGCCTACAAGTACCCGCCGGAAGAGGCCACGACCAAGCTGCGCGACATCCAGGTCGGCGTCGGGCGCACCGGTCGCGTCACACCGTTCGCGGTGCTCGAACCGGTCCTCGTCGCGGGTTCGACGGTCTCTCGCGCGACCCTCCACAACGGCTCGGAGGTCAAGCGCAAGGGTGTGCTCATCGGCGACACCGTGACCATCCGCAAGGCCGGCGATGTGATCCCCGAGGTGCTCGGGCCGGTGGTCGACCTGCGCGACGGTTCCGAGCTCGAGTTCGAGATGCCCGAGCGCTGTCCGGAATGCGGTACGCCGTTGCGTCCGGAGAAGGAATCCGACGTCGACGTCCGGTGCCCGAATCAGGAGAGTTGCCCGGCTCAATTGCGGGAGCGGCTCTTTCATCTCGCCGGTCGTGGTTCGTTCGACATCGAGGCGCTCGGTTACGAGGCAGCCACCGCGCTGCTGTCGGCAAAGGTGATCCGCAACGAGGGTGATCTGTTCTCCATCTCCGCCGACGACCTCGCCCGCACGGAGTTGTTCACCACCAAGGCGGGCGCGTTGTCGGCGAACGGGAAACGCTTGCTGGCCAACCTCGACAAGGCCAAGGACGTGGCGTTGTGGCGCGTGCTGGTGGGTCTGTCGATCCGCCACGTCGGGCCCACCGCGGCGCGCGCGCTGGCCACCGAGTTCGGCTCACTGGAGGCCATCGAGGCCGCCGACGTCGAACAGCTCGCCGACGTCGAGGGCCTCGGCATGACTCTCGCGCAGTCGATCCACGACTGGTTCACCATCGACTGGCATCGGGAGATCGTGGAGAAGTGGCGCGCCGCAGGCGTTTCCATGGAGGACGAGCGTGACGACTCGATCGCGCGGACCCTCGAGGGCAAGACCATCGTCGTGACCGGATCGCTGGTGGACTTCTCCCGCGACGGCGCCAAGGAGGCGATCCTGCAGCGTGGCGGCAAGGCATCGGGATCGGTGTCGAAGAAGACCGACTACGTGGTCGTGGGTGACTCGCCGGGGAGCAAGGCCGACAAGGCCGAGCAACTCGGTGTGCCGGTCCTCGACGAGGACGCGTTCAAGCGTCTCCTGGAGACCGGCAGTCCCGAGTGACCCCCTCGCGGCCGGATCGAAAGAACGCGGCACGACCCTTCGCTGCCTGAGGTGTGAGGAGCGCAAGCGACGAGCCTCGAAGGCCTGATGAGATCGCGTCGTCGACCCTTCGAGACGCGTCCTCCGCAAGCTCCGGTCGCTCCTCAGGGAGCAGGGATTCCGCTTCGTCAGTCCGCTCCGGACGCTCCTCAGGGAGCAGGGATTCCGCTTCGTCAGTCCGCTCCGGTCGCTCCTCAGGGAGCAGGGATTCCGCTTCGTAAGTCCGCTCCTCAGGAGCGAATTCTTTTCGTTGAGCAGCGCTAACCGTTGAGCGCGGCGTCGAAGGCGCGGTACGCCCGCGGATCGAACAACACGAACCGGATCTCGGTCATCGCGGTGTCCACGGACCGGACGGTGTCGATGGCCCGGCGTGCGCCATCGGCCATGGGCCAACCGTAGACGCCGGTCGAGATGGCCGGGAAGGCGATCGTCGTCGCACCCAATTCGTCTGCCACGCGGAGGGATTCGCGATAGCAGGCGACCAGGAATTCGGATCGGTCCTCATCGTGGGAGTGCACCGGTCCGACCGTGTGGATGACCCAGCGTGCATCCAGATCGCCGGCGGTGGTGGCAACTGCTTCGCCGACGGGGAGTCCGCGCTTGTAGCGTCCGGCCCGGAGTTCCTTGCACTCGGCGAGAATCGCGGGACCTCCACGCCGATGGATGGCGCCGTCGACCCCGCCACCGCCGAGGAGTGTCGAATTGGCGGCATTGACGATCGCGTCGACCGACTGAAGGGTGATGTCTCCTTGCGTGAGTGTGATGGAGGTCATGCCTCCATCATCCTGCTAACCGTCGGCGCGCAACACCGTACTGACGATCCCGGCGAGGTAGCCGAGTCGGGCGACCTCCGAGGGCCGGAAATCCGGCCCGCCGATGCGGCCGAGCAGGATCGCCTTGTCATTGGAGCCGATCGGCGCCGCGGCGAGGCGGGTGTCCATGTCCTGCCATGCACCCGGCACCCAGTCGCCTTCGGCGTCGAGTTGCGCCGCATGCTCCAGAGGCAGCCAATCAGCCCTGGTGAGTGGGGTTTCCGGGGCGCCGGAGGAGCCGAACAGCTGTAGGACGCCGCCGCTGGCCCTGGTGATGACCATCGCCCACGACACCCGCAGCACGCGCGGGGCGTTGTCGACGAGGACCTGGAGGCGATCCTTGCGCTTCGCGGTGGCGACCTGGTCGACGAGCTCGAGTTCGCGGTGGGTGTCGAGCACGCCGGAATACGGGCGGATCGAATCCACGCGAACGCCGTTGACCTTCTCGGCTGCCGTGATCAGGCTGTCCGGCAGCGCACCGGGTGCCACCTCGACGACCAGGTCGTCGACGGCATAACCGTTGCCGCGTTCGACCACTTCGAGTGACAGGATGTCGGCACCGACCGAACCGAGCTGCACGGCGAGCACGCCGAGACTGCCGGGACGGTCCTCGAGCTGGACGCGCAACAGGTAAGACACGTGGGTCATTCTCGCACCCGTGGCGACGGCGCGCGCAGCGCCGGGGGCGACCGGGTGCGCCGCGCCGGAGGCGACCGGGTGCGCCGCGCCGGGGGCGGGGCGGGTGTGTCCGGGAGGTGCAACCGGTGGCTGGGGTGAGTCGGGTTGGCGCGTTCCCATAGGCTGGAGAGGCGCATCTGCGTCGCATGGGCGTCGGGTGAGCGACATGACCGAGCAAGTGATGGTGAGAGAGGACGCTGACGGTGGCTGGCGAACCGAAGTCCATATCGCGTGAAGAGGTCGCGCATCTGGCGCGACTGTCGCGACTGGCGCTGAGCGAGGACGAACTCGATGTCTACGCCAAGCAGCTGGACTCGATCCTGACCCACGTCGCGTCGGTGTCGGAGGTGGCCGCCGACGACGTGCCCGGAACCGCGCATCCGGCCGAACTCGCCAACGTGCTGCGTCCCGACGTCGTCGTGCCCGGCCTGAGCACCGACGCCGCGCTGTCCGGTGCGCCGGCCGTCGAACAGGACCGTTTCGCCGTTCCGCAGATCCTGGGAGAAGAGCAGTGAGCCCCGATTCGCACGCCGCAGCTCCTCGTCCCGCCGGTGACCTGACCGGTCTGTCCGCGGCCGAACTCGCCACCAAGATCGCGACCCGCGAGGTCAGCTCGGTCGAGGTCACACAGGCCCACCTCGACCGCATCGCCGAGGTGGACGGCGAGCTGGGGGCCTTCCTGCACGTCAGCGGCGCCGAGGCGCTCGTCGCTGCCAAAGCCGCCGACGACGCGATCGCCTCGGGCGACGCCGTGTCGTCGCTCGCCGGTGTGCCGATCGCGCTCAAGGACGTCTTCACCACCACCGACGCCCCCACGACGTGCGGTTCCAAGATCCTCGAGGGTTGGGTTCCGCCCTACGACGCCGCGGTCACCGAGCGGCTCCGCGCCGCAGGCATCCCGATCCTGGGCAAGACCAACATGGACGAGTTCGCCATGGGCAGCTCGACCGAGAACTCCGCCTACCAGCTGACCCGAAACCCGTGGGACCCCACCAGGATCCCCGGCGGCTCGGGCGGCGGCAGCGCCGCGGCGCTCGCGTCGTATGAGGCCCCGCTCGCGATCGGTACCGACACGGGCGGCTCGATCCGGCAGCCGGCCGCCGTCACCGCGACCGTCGGCGTCAAGCCGACCTACGGCACCGTCTCCCGCTACGGACTCGTCGCGTGCGCGTCGTCGCTCGACCAGGGCGGCCCGTGTGGCCGCACGGTCCTCGACACCGCGATGCTGCACGAGGTCATCGCCGGACACGACCCGCGTGACTCCACCTCGATCAACGTGCCGGTACCCGACGTGGTCGCGGCCGCTCGCGAAGGTGCGGAACAGGACCTCAAAGGCGTCAAGATCGGCGTCGTCACCGAACTGCAGGGCGAGGGCTACCAGTCCGGCGTGCTCGATTCCTTTAACCAGGCGGTCGAACTGCTCACCGAGCGCGGCGCGGAGGTCGTCGAGGTCAGCTGCCCGCACTTCACCTACGCGCTCGGCGCCTACTATCTGATCCTCCCGTCAGAGGTGTCGTCGAACCTCGCACGCTTCGACGCCATGCGGTACGGACTACGCGTCGGCGACGACGGTTCGCATTCGGCCGACGAGGTCATGGCGCTGAGCCGCGAAGCCGGTTTCGGCCCAGAGGTGAAGCGCCGCATCATGATCGGCACCTACGCGCTGTCCTCGGGCTACTACGACGCCTACTACGGTCAGGCGCAGAAGGTCCGCACCCTGATCTCGCGCGACTTCACCGCCGCCTTCGAGAAGGTCGACGTGCTGATCTCGCCGACCACCCCGACCACCGCCTTCCCGATCGGGGAGAAGGTCGACGATCCGCTGGCGATGTACCTGTTCGACCTCTGCACGCTGCCGGTGAACCTGGCCGGCATCGGGTCGATGTCCGTGCCGTCCGGGCTGTCGAAGGACGACGGCATGCCCGTCGGCCTGCAGATCATGGCGCCCGCACTCGCCGACGACCGGCTTTACCGGGTCGGCGCGTCGTATGAGGCGGCTCGCGGCGCGATCATCTGACGTCACTGCACACCCACCACTTTTGGGCGAACCCACCACCGTTTCAGGTGGTGGGTTCGTCCATCTGTGGTGGGTTTGCGAGGTCACCGCGGCAGGCCGCTGACCGGTCGCGCCTGCTCGGTCCCGTAGCGGTGACCGACGCCCGTCGGTCCGTCGAGCGCGGCCAGCAGGTCGACGCTGGACTGCAGGAATCCGACGACCGGCAGCCAGGGGACCTCGGGTACCCGTCGACCGCCGAGCACGGTGTCGTCGGGATACGCAGGCGGACGCCACAGCGAACCGAGTGACCAGCGGACCACCGGATCGCTGCGATTGGCCATGACGATCCGCGGCGTTCTCGACGCCTGCGCCACCGTCCCCTCGGGCGGTGCGGTCAGGACGGTCTCCGCGAGCAGTGACGGGTGATGGTCCTCGAGCCAGACCCGGGCGGCGTCGGCCCCCACCGCGCCGAGGCTCTGGCCGTAGAGCACCAACCGGGGCCGGGCGCCCGCGGACCGGCTCGCCAGGACCTTCGCGAGTTCGCGGACCAGCGTGATCGACGATTCCGCCGCGGCCGCATCATCGGAGATGAACGCTTTCCACGACGGCACGTCGGCGTAGGGGAGTGTCAGTATCCGGACGTCGCCGTCGAAGCGGTCGACGAAACCGGCGACCGCGGCCGGGTCGACCCAGCCCGACCCGGTGGGGACCGCAACGATCACCGCGCGAGCCGACAGTCCGCCGCTGTGCATCCAGGACCTCACCAACCGTTCTGCCGGACGATCGAATTCCGGTGCGGCGAGTTCTCCGCGCAGCAGAGTCCCGAACTCGGAGACGACGATGGTGCGCGGCAACGGTTGTCCGCGGTCGGCACCGGCGTCGGCCGGGGTGAGAAGTCCGGCGGTGAGCGCGACCGCCGACGCCGCGATCACCGCGGTGACGCGGGGGATCAGCACGATCGCGGCGACCGCTGCAGCGGGTGCGACCGTAGCCGCAACCCACCAGTCGGGCCCAACGGGTGGCGCCCCGACCGCGGCGCGGATCAAGCTCTGCCACCACACCGACAGTCCCGCACCGCCGGCCGCGATCAGCACCCCGGCACCGAAGACGACGCGACGCGTCTGCGTGTCCGGGTGCGGGCGTCGCCGAGAAGCCCATCCTGACAACAGCATTCCCACGACCGCGCCCACGGCGGCGAAGCCGGACGTCACGACCGCGGTCGTCGCCGCGTCGCGCGGAAGCGTTCCGGGATGGAGCGCCAGGAGATACGAAGCGACGATACTGACCACGAGAACCGGGGGAGGCAGAGCTCGCCCGGCGTCCATCGACACGCGAGCGGCAGGCGCGCTGGTCATGAGAGCTCCTCGGTGGGCTGCCGATCGACCAGCGCGCGTTCGACCGTGGTGGACACCAGCTGGGGAATCGATTCCTGTCGGATCGGCGGTCCACCGAACTGGCGCCAGGTGTTCCAGGCCAGACCGATGCGGGCTACGCGGGCCGCGGTCGCGCAGGCGGGATCATCGCAGGAACGCTGCATCGCCTCGATCAGCATGCGGTCCAGGGCGAATCGCGCCCACGATCCCAGCGGTCGGCCGTCTGCCGCGGCAGCACGCAACAGGTCGTAGCCGAAATCGTGTGTGCGGCACAGCGGTGTGAACCGGTCCGGGAGCGGTACCGGCGACGAGCAGCCGCCGTCCGGGTCCGTGGGTACACCGGTCACGACCGTCGGCGTGTAACCCATGTGCATCTCGAAGGATGCGGGCAGGACGTCCATCGTCGTGGCCGGAGCCGGTCCGGTCAGTGCGACGACGGCTGCGGCATATGGATTGTCGGCATCCTCGGGGTGCGGGATGACCGGACCCGCGATGGAACCGGTGTCACCGGCGACTGCTTGCGCCGTCGACATCCATTGTCCGGCAAGGAGAACAGCGAGTGTCAGTGCGGCGACGAGGGTTCGGATCCGGCCCCGTCGGTGCGCCGGGTCCGCGCCGTGATCAAGGTGAGAAGTGTTGTCCGAAGGCCATTTCCGCAGTGGTCCGGGAGGGTTCATGGCCGTTGACGCTAAGTGGTGAAACCGCCGGTCCACATCGCTCCGACGGGCGGTTCGTAATCACCGGCGGGGCGGGGATGTCCGGCGGCGGACACTACTCGGGAACGAGGTCGTCTCCCCCGAAAGTATGAGGACTGCCGGGCCCCTCGGAGCCTAGGGTGAACCTCATGTTCGGTTTACGCAAGCATCTGCGCGCGGCCGGCGGTGACTTCGTCGGCTGGGCGTCCACCGCGCCGGTCGCCCAGGACCCCGCGGTGCGTGCCTATTTCTCCTCGCGGGTCAACTGGTTCTTCCTGGTCGTGGCCCTGATCATGTACTCGATCGCGTGGCCGACCCTGCCGGTCACGCACTCCGTGCCGGCGTTCGTCCTGCCCGTCGTCGCGGCGTTCGCCGCGCTCCCCATCGCGCTCGCCTGGTCGGCGCCGCTCGTCGGCTGGGCGGTCTCGGTGGTCTCGGCGCAGGTCATCGGTCTCGTCGTGCCCACGCGCAACGATTGGGAACTCACCATCCAGGTCACCCATTTCATCGAGCTGCTCGTGCTGACGGCCATGGTGATGCTGCGCTGCCCGTTGCGATGGATTCCGCTGGTGTGGCTCACGACCTCGCTCGTCGTCGCCTACGCGGTGCACCCCGCGTGGATCGTCGGGATCTCGGTGCTCGCGGTCGTCGTGGCACTGCTCCGCGGACTGATGGCGTCGCGGCGGCAGCTCGCCGTTCGCACGAGACAAACCGAGGAGGCGGAGGCCGAATCCGCGGTGCTGCAGGAACGCGCGCGCATCGCCCGCGACCTGCACGACGTGGTGGCACACCGCATGTCGATGGTCGTCGTGATGTCGCAGACCGCGCGCTACCGGATCGACGACGTCTCGCCCGCGGCGGCAGCCGAATTCGACGCCATCGCCGATGCCGCCCGGACCTCACTCGACGAGGTCCGCCAGCTGCTCGGGGTGCTGCGGGTCGAGGGCGCCGAGACCACGGCCCCCAATCCGGGCCTGGCGCAGATCGATTCGCTCGTCGCCGCGACCACTCGGGCCGGCTCCGAGGTCACGCTGATCCGCGAGGTCGACGATGCCGGGGTGGGGGAATCGGCGGCACTGGTGATCTACCGGATCGTTCAGGAGTCGCTGGCCAACGCCACCCGACACGCGCCGGGCAGCCGCACGCTGGTGAGTGTGACACCGGGTGAGCACGGCACCGTCGAGGTGGCTGTGGTCAATTCGACGCCGACGGCCGAACCCCTCGGGATCGGCGGCAACGGCGTCGGTATCCCCGGGATGCTCGAACGTGCGCAGGCCGTAGGGGGTTCGCTCGTCGCGGCACCGACGGTCGACGGCGGGTTCGCGGTGCGTGCGCGGATCCCGATGACGCCACCACGCGACGGGGTCATCGCCGGCGCACCGTCGTCGGCGACCGTGCCGAAGGTCTCCTCGCCAGTCTCCGACCAGTAGCGTGGCAGGCGTGCCGATCAACGCGGAATCGCAGCAAGCACAGGGCAACACCGGTCCGATCACCGTGGTCATCGCCGACGACCAGGCGATGGTGCGTCAGGGTTTCTCGGCCCTGCTCGCCGCCCAGCCCGACCTGTCCGTGCTCGGGGACGCCGCCGACGGGGTCGAAGCGGTCGAGGTGTGCCGGCGTGCGCGTCCCGACGTCGTCCTGATGGACGTGCGGATGCCGCGCAAGGACGGGCTGTGGGCCGCCGAACAGATCCTGTCGGCCGGGCTGGAACCGCCGACGCGCGTGCTGATGCTCACCACCTTCGACATCGATGATTACGTCTACGAGGCGTTGCGGATCGGTGCGTCGGGCTTCCTGCTCAAGGACGCGCCCGCCGACGAACTCGTGCGTGCGGTGCGCGTGGTCGCCGCCGGCGAAGCGCTACTCGCGCCGTCGATCACCAAGCGACTCATCACCGAGGTGACCGCACGCCGTCGACGCCCCAGCCGCAACCCCGCACTCGAACACCTCACCCCGCGCGAGCGAGAGGTACTCGATCTGGTGGCCGACGGCAAGTCGAACGCCGAGATCGGCGCCGATCTCTACGTCACCGAACAGACCGTCAAGACCCACGTGAGCAGTCTCCTGGGCAAGCTGGCGCTGCGCGATCGAGCGCAGGCCGTGGTGTTCGCCTACGAGAACGGGATCAAGTGATTTCGTGGTCAGCGGGTCGGGCACGCGGGCACTAGATTGGGGGTGTCCGTCGCGCTCGAGAAGGAGGGTCTCACCACATGGCCAAGAGATTCGGCATTCTGACCTCCGGCGGTGACTGCCCCGGTCTGAACGCCGTCATCCGCGGTGCGGTGCTCAAGGGTGAGACCGTCTACGGTCACGAGTTCGTCGGCTTCAAGGACGGCTGGGCGGGTCTCGTCTACGGCGACATCATGGAACTGAACCGATCCACGGTGCGCGGTCTGTCCAATCAGGGCGGAACGATCCTGGGGACGAGCAGGTTCGGTCCCTACACCGAACCCGACGGCGGCCCCGACAACATCAAGAAGGTGCTCGAGAACCTCGGCATCGACGGTGTCATCGCGATCGGCGGCGAGGGCACGGCGTCGGCGTCGAAGCGACTGTTCGACGACGGCATCAACATCGTCGGCGTCCCGAAGACGATCGACAACGACATCGACGCCACCGACTACACGTTCGGATTCAACACCGCCGTCGAGATCGCAACCGAGGCCATCGACCGCTTACGGACCACCGGCAACTCGCACAGGAGGTGCATGGTGCTCGAGGTGATGGGGCGCCACGCCGGCTGGATCGCCCTGCACTCGGGTATCGCCGGCGGCGCGCACGTCATCCTCATCCCCGAGCACCCCGAGAGTCTCGATCAGATATGCGCCTGGGTGACCAGTGTCAAGGCGCGCGGTCGTGCACCGATGGTCGTCGTCGCCGAGGGTTTCAAGCTCCCCGAGATGACGGAGGCGTACTCCACCAAGGGGCGCGACGAATTCAACCGGCCACGCCTCGGTGGTGTCGCGGAGGTGCTGGCGCCGCTCATCGAGGAACGGACCGGCATCGCGACCCGGGCAACGGTCCTCGGCTACATCCAACGCGGCGGTGTGCCGTCGGCCTATGACCGGGTTCTCGCCACCCGCATGGGCATGGCCACCGCGGACCTGGTCGCCGAGAAGGGCTGGGGACACATGGTCGCCCTCCACGGGACCCGGATCGACCGGATCACCTTCGACGAGGCGCTCGGGGAACTGAAAACCGTGCCCCTGGATCAGTACAAGGAGATCCGGGTCATCTTCGGCTAGCTAGACCGCGGTGATGGCCGGTGCGGGTTCGCGGGGGATGACGATCCACAGCGCCAGGTAGATGAGCACCTGGGGGCCGGGGAGGAGCATCGACAGCACGAACAGGACACGCACCAGGGTCGGGTCCCAGCCCCATCGTTCGGCGATACCGCCGCAGACGCCGCCGAGCCATGCGTTCGAGCGTGATCGCGTCAGTCGCGGGGCGGGGGAAGCAGGTTGTGCGGTGGTCATCGGGACTCCTCGGTCGGTGAACTGATGTCTTCGACGGTAGGTTCGACGACCGGTTCCCGGCATCGGTGATCACCCTGAACGTATCCCTGGGATATCGCCGCATAAACTGGCAGCCATGACTTCCGCCGCCGTCGAACTGTTGGAGTACGACGAGGTCATCGCCGCTTTCGATCCGGTGATGGGCCTCGAGGTGCACGTCGAGCTGGGTACCGCGACCAAGATGTTCTGCGGATGCCCGACCGAGTTCGGCGCCGACCCCAATACTCAGGTGTGCCCGGTGTGCATCGGTCTGCCCGGCTCGCTGCCGGTCGCCAACGCCAAGGCCATCGAATCGGCGATCCGCATCGGCCTGGCACTGAACTGCTCGATCCGGCCGTCGAGCAAGTTCGCGCGGAAGAACTACTTCTACCCGGACCAGCCGAAGAACTACCAGATCTCGCAGTACGACGAGCCCACCTCATACGACGGTTACCTCGACGTCCTGCTCGCCGACGGCACCACGTGGCGCGTGGAGATCGAGCGGGCACACATGGAGGAGGACACCGGCAAGTCGCTGCACATCGGCGGCGCCACCGGCCGAATCCACGGTGCGAGCCACTCGCTGCTCGACTACAACCGCGCCGGCGTGCCGCTCGTCGAGATCGTCACCCGACCCATCGTCGGAGCCGGCGAGCGTGCACCCGAGGTTGCACGCGCTTATGTGACGGCGCTGCGCGACCTGCTCAAGTCCCTCGACGTGTCGGACGTGCGCATGGACCAGGGCTCGATGCGCTGCGACGTGAACCTGTCGCTGATGGCCAAGGGCGCGGCCGAATTCGGTACCCGCACCGAGACCAAGAACGTCAACTCGCTCAAGAGCGTCGAGGTCGCCGTGCGCTACGAGATGCGCCGCCAGGCGGCGATCCTGCAGACCGGCGGCGAGATCGTGCAGGAGACCCGGCACTTCCACGAGGCCGACGGCACCACCTCGGCCGGACGCCGCAAGGAGACCGCGGAGGACTACCGCTACTTCCCGGAGCCGGATCTTCCTCCGGTCCAGCCGGATTCGGCGTGGATCGAGGAACTCCGAGCCACGCTGCCCGAGTTGCCGTGGTTGCGTCGCGCGCGCATCCAGGAGGAATGGGGCGTCTCCGACGAGGTCATGCGCGACCTGGTGAACGTCGGAGCCGTCGACCTCATCATCGCCACCGTCGACGCCGGTGCGTCACCCGAGGCCGCCCGCGGCTGGTGGGTGTCGTTCCTTGCGCAGCAGGCCAATTCGCGTGGCGTGGAACTCGCCGACCTGTCCGTCACGCCGGCGCAGGTCGCCGAGATCATCGGACTCGTCGACGAGGGCAAGCTGACCACCAAGCTCGCCCAGCAGGTCGCCACCGCGGTGCTCGACGGTGAAGGTGAGCCGAAGCAGATCGTGGCCGACCGCGGCCTCGAGGTCGTCCGCGACGACTCGGCCCTGCAGAAGGCCGTCGACGACGCCCTGGCCGCCAACCCCGACATCGCCGAGAAGATCCGCGGGGGCAAGGTCGCCGCGGCCGGCAAGATCGTCGGCGACGTCATGAAGGCCACCCGCGGACAGGCCGACCCGGCACGGGTCAAGGAACTGGTGCTCGCGGCCTGCTCCTAGCGGTGGCGCTTGCTGCCGGCTGAGCCGGTACGGAGCGCAGCGTGGGTGGTGTTTTCCTGTCGGCTGAGCCGGTACCGAGCGCAGCATGGGTGGTGTTTCCTGTCGGCTGAGCCGGTACCGAGCGCAGCGTGGGTGGTGTTTTCCTGTCGGCTGAGCCGGTACCGAGCGCAGTGTCGGTGGTGCTTCTTGCCGGCTGAGCCGGTATCGCGCGCAGTGTCGGTGGTGTTTTCCTGTCGGCTGAGCCGGTACCGAGCGCAGCGTGGGTGGTGCTTGCTGCCGGCTGAGCCGGTACCGAGCGCAGCGAGGAACCGCGTCGAAGCCCGGTGCGGTCGAAGCCCGCTCAGGTCCGGTCGTTGCCCCCACCCTGCGGGAGGAAGCGGAACACGCGGTCGTCGGTCGGCTTCGGATTGCCGACCTGCTTGTTGACGGTGGCCACCTGCAGGAGTCCGTTGGGAAGAGCGGCCATCCGGCCGAGCGCGCCGTAGCGGCGGTCGAGGGCTACGACGGGAGGGGTGATCGTCGGGTCCTCGCGGGTCGGTTCGCGGATGCCCTCGATCCGCTGGGTGCGGGTCGTCGAGACGAAGATGCTGCCGCCGGCCACGCCGCACCCGGCGATCTGCGGCTTGTCGGGCCACGTCCACAGCACCTTGGGGCCACCTTCTTCGATGACCTGCACGCGGTCCTCGGTGGCCTTCTGGTCGGCGACGTAGATGGTCCCGGTGGATGCGTTGGGGCACAGGGCGACCGATGATCCGAAACCCGAGGCCAGGATCTGCGGACGCGGGCTCACACCCGAGGTGAACGAGGTGATCAGCAGCAGCTTTCCGGCCAGAGACGACGCGTCGTCAGCGGCGGCCGGGTTCCCGGCGTCGCCGGTGGCGACCACCAGCTCGGTGGGCGAGCGGAAGTACATCGAGCCCATGTTCCCGGTGGCGCCCTTGGGGATTCCGGTCAGGATCGGCTTCGGCACGTCGCCGGGGGCGAGACGGACGACCCGATTGTCCGACGGCGTGGTGATCAGTGCGTAGATCAGGCGGTCCTGGGAGTAGGTGGGGGAGAAGGCGAAATCGATGAGTCCGCCGTCGCCCGACGCGTCGACCGGGGCCTGACCGAGGACCCGTTCGGGGCCATAGCGCTTGGTGGTGATGATCTTCCCGGTCGTGCGTTCGGCGACGACCGTGACCTCGCCCTGCTCGTCACCGGGCATCACCCCACCCGTCGACGCGAGACAGGTCGCGATCACCGCGGGATCGGGGTCGACGCACGGTCCCGTCGGCGGCGGCTGGGTCTCCCGCGGCGTCTCCGGGGGCGGCGTCGGCTCGGCCTGGCCACTCGGACGGTTGTTGGGACTGAACGCGCCGGCCTCCCGCTGACGGTCCTGTTCGGTGAAGTTCGCGCAGCCGCCCAGAGCGAGCGCGATCACCGCCAGAAACGCCACCAGCATTCGGCCCGTCGGCCGCCCCTTCCACATGGCGTCCACAGTAGTGGTGTGCCGACTCACCCCGTCGGGGTGCGGGGACCGCACACCGCGAGCCTCTAGAGTCGGGCATGTGAGCGAACGCGACACGCCGAGCGACAGGGAGCCCGATACGTCGAGCCCGTCCGCGACCAGCCCATACGACGAGCCGACCGGTCAGATCCCGGTGACGGACCATCCACCGACCGCCGTACCGCCGCCCGCGGTCGACCGGGACGACTTCTACAACCGGCACGCACGGCGTTCGCCGGCACCGTATTCGCGGGTCGACGAACTCGACGACATCGATCCCGGCGATGTGGAGACCCGCCAGATCAGGGGCACCGTGGACAACCCGCCACCGGCACCTGTACACGAAACCGTGCGCACCCCGGAACCTGCGAGCAGCCCCGTACCTGCTCGCTCCCCGGAACCTCGGGGCACCGCGGGACCTGCGAGCACTCCGGAGTCCCGGAGCCCGCAGTCGGACGGCGAATTGACCGTCGCGTTCGGGCGCCGCCCGGCCGCCCAGACCGGTACCTCCGTCGAGATCCCCGCCGACGACACCGCGACCAGGCCCGAACCCGCGTTGCCACCGGTCGGCACCGGCCGCTACGACTTCCTCGACGACGAGGACGACACCGGCCGTTACCGCGCGCACCCGGACGAACCGCGTTCGTCGGACACCGCTTTGCTCGACGACGAGTCACCGGGTCGGCGACTGTTCGGTCGTCGACGGAGCCGGGCGCATGAGGACGAGTACGACACGAGGTCGGTGGCCGACGACGAACTCGAGGACGCTGTCGCGAAGTCGCGGCGCGGCACCATCGACCTCGGCCTGTTGCTGCTGCGGATCGCGCTCGGCGCGTTCGTCGGCGCACACGGCCTGCAGAAACTGTTCGGCCTCTGGAACGGGCCGCGGCTCAGCGGATTCGAGCAGATGCTCGTCGACGGCGGGTTCAACGCCGACTACGCGCAGATCCTCGCGATCGTCGGCGCACTCGCGGAGACGGTCGGCGGCCTCATGGTGATCCTCGGCTTGCTGACCCCGATCGGCGCGTCGGCGATCCTCGGCACGATGCTCGTCGCCGCGGCGTACCGGGTGTCCTCGGCCGGCGGCTTCGAATTCTTCGCCGCGGCACAGGGAGCGGAGTACGAGTTGTTCCTCGCGGCCACCGCGGCCGCGGTCATCCTCACCGGTCCCGGCCTGTACTCACTGGACTACCCGCGGGGCTGGGCCCGTCGACCGTTCGTCGGGTCCTTCGTGTGGCTGATCGTCGGCATCGGGGCGGCCGCTGCCGTCTGGATTCTGGCGAACGGCACCAACCCGCTCAACTGAGTCGCACGACGAGCAAGCTCCGACACAGGATGCGGGGTGCGTACCGGACTCCGGTACGCACCCCGCATCTTCTGCTGAGAGGCGTCAGTCGACCTGACGGACCGCGCCCTTGTCGGCCGAGGTCGCGAGCTTCGCGTACGCGCGCAGCGCGGTCGTGACCGTGCGCTGACGGTCCTTCGGCTGCCACGGACGCTCGGAGGCCTCCATCTTCGCCCGGCGCTCGGCGAGCACGTCGTCGTCGACGAGCACCTCGAGTCGACGCGTCTTGACGTCGATGAGGATCCGGTCGCCGTCCTCGACGAGTCCGATCGCGCCCCCCGACGCCGCCTCCGGCGACATGTGGCCGACCGACAGACCCGACGATCCGCCGGAGAACCGGCCGTCGGTGATGAGCGCGCACTTCTTGCCCATGCCGGTGCCCTTCATGAAGGCGGTCGGGTGCAGCATCTCCTGCATGCCCGGACCACCCGCAGGGCCTTCGTAGCGCACGACCAGGACCTCGCCGGCCTGGATGGTCTTCGAGAGGATGACCTGGACGGCATCCTCCTGGCTCTCGACCACGCGGGCCGGACCCTCGAAGTGCCACAGGTCCTCGTCGATGCCGGCGGTCTTGAGAACGGCACCGTCGGGCGCGAGGTTGCCGCGCAGCACGCACAGCCCGCCTTCGACGGTGTAGGCGTGCTCGAGGTCGCGGATGCAGCCCCCGGCGGCGTCGGTGTCGAGTGAACTCCACCGGTTCGCCGTGGAGAACGGGGTCGTCGTCCGCACGCCACCCGGCGCCGCGTGGAACAGTTCGACGGCCTCGTCGAGAGCCTTGCCGCCGCGGATGTCCCAGTCGTCGAGGGCCTGAGCCATCGTCGGCGTGTGGACGGTCGAGGTGGTGTCGTCGAGCAGTCCGGCGCGACGGAGTTCACCGAGGATCGCCGGGATTCCGCCGGCGCGGTGGACGTCCTCCATGTGGTAGTCGGAGTTGGGGGACACCTTCGACAGGCACGGGACCCTGCGGCTGATCTCGTCGATGGTCGACAGGTCGAAATCGGCGACCTCGCCCTCCTGTGCCGCGGCGAGGATGTGCAGCACGGTGTTGGTCGAGCCGCCCATCGCGACGTCGAGCGCCATCGCGTTCCGGAAGGCGGCCGGGGTCGCGATGTTGCGGGGCAGGACCGAGGCGTCGTCGTCGCGGTACCAGCGGTTCGCGGCGTCGATGACCACCTTGCCCGCGCGCTCGAACAACGCACGCCGCGCCTCGTGGGTGGCCAGCGTGGAACCGTTGCCCGGCAGGGCGAGTCCGAGAGCCTCGGTGAGGCAGTTCATCGAGTTGGCGGTGAACATGCCCGAACACGAGCCACAGGTCGGGCAGGCCGACCGTTCGACCTCGTCCAGCCCGGCCTCGTCGACGTCGCTGTTGGCCGACGCGGAGATGGTGGTGATGAGGTCCGAAGACGGATGAGCGACATCGCCGACGACGACGGCCTTGCCGGCCTCCATCGGTCCGCCGGAGACGAACACGGTCGGGATGTTCAGGCGCATCGCGGCATTGAGCATGCCGGGGGTGATCTTGTCGCAGTTGGAGATGCACACCAGCGCGTCGGCGGTGTGGGCGTTGACCATGTATTCGACCGAGTCGGCGATGATCTCGCGGCTGGGCAGCGAGTACAGCATGCCGCCGTGACCCATCGCGATGCCGTCGTCGACGGCGATGGTGTGGAATTCGCGGGGGACGCCACCGGCGGCGCGCACTGCGTCGGCGACGATCTCGCCGACATCCTTGAGGTGCACATGCCCCGGCACGAACTGCGTGTACGAGTTGGCGATCGCCACGATCGGCTTGCCGAAATCGTCGTCGGTCATCCCGGTGGCGCGCCACAGGGAGCGGGCGCCGGCGGCTTCGCGGCCGACGGTGGTGGTGCGTGACCTCAGGGCTGGCATGGCTTCCTCATATCGATCGTCGGGTCGGGCGGAGTCGTTCCGGCCGAACGCCTTCGGGCTCCTGGGCCGGAGGCGTTCGCCGCGTCGGACTCGTGGCGTCAACACCGGGATCCCGAGGGTGTTTTTCACAGGGCCGTGTGCCCCGGGAACTGGGTTGAACGGGGCGTCGCACGCTGAGGGTGGGCGTCGCGAGTCGCCGAGAGACCAGGCTACTCCGCTGTGACATGCGGAAACAAAACGATTCGGCCGTGGACGGACGCTCGCGATGCCGGGTGGCGGCGTCAGATTCCCAAGACCGCCTTGGCGATGGAGAAGTAGACGATGAGACCGGTCGCGTCGCAGAACGTGGAGATGAACGGGGTCGAGAACACCGCCGGGTCCACGCGGATGGATTTCGCGACCAGCGGCATCACCCCGCCGACGGTCGCGGCCATCGTGCAGATCGACACGATGGTCAGGCCGATCACCGTGCCGATGTCGATGCCGTACACCAGTGCGGCGACGGCGAATCCGACGACGCCGAGCAGCGAGCCCATCGTCAGACCGACCCGGATCTCCTTGCCGGCGACGCGCACGACGTCGCGGGTCGTCACGTCGTCGGTCGCGAGGGCGCGGGTGACGGTGGTCGCGGCCTGCGAACCGGTGTTGCCGCCGATCCCGGTGAGCAGTGGGATGAACAGCGCGAGGGCGACCTTCTGTTCGAGCGTGCCCTCGAAGATCTCCAGAACGTTCACGGTGAGGATCGCCGACACCGCGAGGACGAACAGCCACACGATCCGGGCGCGGGTGATCGACAGTATCGACGCATGCAGGTACGGCTCGCGAAGTGGTTCGCGGGCACCGGCACGGGCTTCGTCGGTGTCGCGGGCCTGTTCGACGACTTCGACCGCGTCGTCGATGGTGAGGACGCCGACGAGTCGGTTGTCGCGGTCGACGACGGGCATCGCGAGGATGCCCCGATCGACGCACCGCTGGGCGGTGGACTCCGCGTCGTCGTCGGAGTGCGCGAACATCGGCTTGCGCATCAGACCGGCGACGGGTGCCTCCGGATCGGCGAGTAGCAGGTCACGAAGACTGACGACGCCGCTCAGCGTGCGGGCATCGTCGAGCACGGGCACGGTGTAGATGGTCTCGGCGGCGTGCCCGCGCTCCTTCACTCGGCTCAGCGCCGCGCCGGCGGTCTCGTCGAGTCGGGCGTGCACGAACTCCGGGCTCATCCGCCGCCCCACCGAACCGCGGGGATAACCCAGTACGACGGCGGTGACGTCGCGTTCGGCCCGGGTCAGTTGCTGGATGAGTGCCCGGGCGACACCGGCGGGCAGTTCGTCGAGGAGTTCCGCGCGGTCGTCGGGGTCGAGGTGATCGAACGCGGCGACCACTTCGACCGTCCCGAGGTCGTCGATGAGCCTGCGCTGGGAGTCGGCGGAGAGATCGTCGAAGACCTCGACGGCGAGATCCTTGGGCAGGAGGCGGAACGCCACGCCCCGCGACTGGTGGGGGAGACGGTCGAGGAGAGCGGCGATGTCACCGGCGGGGATCGCGGACAGCGCGGTCGCGACCGCGCCGAGTTCACCGTCGGAGATCAGGTCGTCGAGTTGGTTCGCGTCGAGCGTCGCGTACGTCACCCGACGAGCCTAACGGCCGAGTCCGTGTCAAAGCCGTTCGCGCAGCGTCGATTCTGTGCCTCTGGGGCGTGCCGGTTCTACTCGTCGGGGCTCGCGGCCGCCTCGAACGGATCCGGAATCCGTCCTCCGCTGACGATCGACAGCGCGGGCAGGTCGCGGAAACCGATGGCGGGGAGGCGAACTCGCTCACCGTTGTGGAGGACGGCGCGCACCGAACTCCACTTGGGGAACTGCAGGCCCGCGATGTCGGACCAGGCCACCTCGGTGGTCGAGAATCCGACCGCACGCAATCCGTCCTCGGTGACGATCGTGCGCAGACGATGAATCCAGAACCACAGCACGGCCGGCACCACGAAGGCGAAGGCGAACCACGGCGAGGCGCCGATCAGCAGGACCACGACCAGTGCGAGCATCGGCACGGTGAAGTAGGCGAGCCGATTCATCCGGAAGGTCACCGGGTAGGTGATCTCGAGGGAGTCGTCGGCGGCCGCCGCGTCGCGTGGTGTCCGGGAGCTGCGCGGAGGCTGGGCGGCAGGGTCGCTGGAATCAGTCGGCACGTCTCCATTGTGCCAACCCGGCCGCGGCGAGTCCGGCGTCGGGTGTACCCGTGAGTAGTGGGTGAGACGTCCGTCACCACCTGTGCCTTCCCATCATGTGGGACGGCATGGTCCGGAGTTTGACTCAGAACGACGCGCGGTCCTACCGTGATCAACGTGATGATTAACGGGATCCTCGTAGTAATCGGCTGGCGCGTCGCCTGACCGGTCACTTCGCAGACCCCTACCGGCATCGACGCGCCACCCTCGAACAGCGGAAGCTGTCGGGGGTTTTTTCATGTCAGGTAGTCACATCACCCCACCACCGAAATACAGACAAGATGAGGATCGTGCAGTGAGCGCACCAACAGCACGCAACGACGCCGGCCGCAGTGAGCCGACGCGTAACGCCGGACTGCGTCAGCAGTCGCCCGCGGCGGGCAACATCCGTGCGGTAGGTCAGCACACCGTCGCGCCGGAGCGCGTCAGCGGTGCGCAGTCGGTGGTCCGATCCCTCGAGGAGCTCGGTGTCGAGGTCGTCTTCGGCATCCCCGGCGGCGCGGTCCTGCCGGTCTACGACCCGCTTCTGGACTCCACCAAGGTCCGTCACGTCCTGGTCCGCCATGAGCAGGGTGCCGGCCACGCCGCCACCGGTTACGCCCAGGTCGCCGGTCGCGCGGGCGTCATGATGGCCACCTCGGGCCCGGGTGCCACCAACCTGGTGACCCCGCTGGCCGATGCGCAGATGGACTCGGTGCCGGTCGTGGCCATCACCGGTCAGGTCGGTCGGTCGCTGATCGGCACCGACGCCTTCCAGGAGGCCGACATCTCCGGCATCACGATGCCGATCACGAAGCACAACTTCCTGGTCAGCCGTGCGATCGACATCCCCAAGACCATCGCCGAGGCGTTCCACATCGCCGAGAGCGGACGTCCGGGTGCGGTTCTCGTCGACATCCCCAAGGACATCCTGCAGAGCCAGACCACGTTCTCGTGGCCGCCTCAGATCGACCTGCCCGGCTACCGTCCCGTCACCAAGCCGCACGGCAAGCAGGTCCGCGAGGCGGCTCGGATGATCAACGCCGCGAAGTCGCCGGTTCTCTACGTCGGTGGCGGTGTGATCAAGGCCAACGCGTCCGCGGAGCTGCTCGAGCTCGCCGAGCTGACCGGCATCCCGGTCGTCACGACCCTGATGGCGCGCGGCGCGTTCCCCGACAGCCACAACCAGCACCTGGGTATGCCGGGTATGCACGGCACCGTGGCCGCCGTCGGTGCGCTGCAGCGAAGCGATCTGCTGATCACGCTGGGCGCACGGTTCGACGACCGGGTGACCGGACAGCTGGATTCCTTCGCCCCCGACGCCAAGGTCATCCACGCCGACATCGACCCGGCCGAGATCGGCAAGAACCGGCCGGTCGACGTCCCGATCGTCGGCGACTGCAAAGCCGTCATCGCCGAGCTGACCGAGACGCTGCGCGACGAGCGGGCGACCAGTGGCGCCACGCCGGATCTGTCGGAGTGGTGGACCTACCTCGACGGCATCCGGAAGACGTACCCACTGAGCTACGACCGTCAGACCGACGGTTCGATGTCGCCGGAGTTCGTCATCCAGGCGCTGGGCAAGGCCGCCGGACCCGACGCGGTCTACTGCGCCGGCGTCGGCCAGCATCAGATGTGGGCGGCGCAGTTCATCTCCTATGAGAAGCCGCGCACCTGGCTCAACTCCGGTGGTCTGGGCACGATGGGCTACGCCGTCCCCGCTGCCATGGGCGCCAAGGCCGCCGCACCCGACACCGAGGTGTGGGCCATCGACGGCGACGGTTGCTTCCAGATGACCAACCAGGAACTGGCCACCTGCGCGATCGAGGGCATCCCGATCAAGGTCGCGCTGATCAACAACGGCAACCTGGGCATGGTCCGGCAGTGGCAGACCCTGTTCTACGAGGAGCGGTACTCCAACACCGATCTGGCGACGCATTCGCGGATGATCCCGGACTTCGTCAAGCTGTCAGAAGCGTTGGGCTGCGTCGCTTTCCGCGTCGAGCGTGAGGAGGACGTCGACGACGTCATCGCTCAGGCACGCGCGATCAACGACCGTCCGGTCGTCATCGACTTCATCGTCGGCAAGGACGCCCAGGTGTGGCCGATGGTCGCCGCGGGCACCGGCAACGACGAGATCATGGCGGCCCGCGACATCCGGCCGCTGTTCGACGACGACGAGTCGGCGTCGGACCCGGTCGAGATCCACGAGACGATGAACGCCCCACGCGGGACTGTGGACCAGAAGGTCGACAACGCTCCGGCCGACCGCGCAGCAGAGAAGGACCAGAAGTGAGCACCACCCATACCCTCAGCGTCCTGGTCGAGGACCGGCCGGGCGTCCTCGCCCGCGTCTCCGGATTGTTCTCGCGTCGCGGGTTCAACATCGAGTCGCTTGCCGTCGGACCGACCGAGCTCAAGGGGATCTCGCGGATGACCATCATGGTCTCCGTCGAGGACTTCCCGCTCGAGCAGGTCACCAAGCAGCTCAACAAGCTGGTGAACGTGATCAAGATCGTCGAGCAGGACCCGGCCAACTCGGTGTCCCGCGAGCTGATGATGGTCAAGGTCCGTTCCGATTCGACGGTGCGCACCGAGGTCATCGAGGTGGTGAACCTGTTCCGCGCCAAGGTCATCGACGTGTCGCCGGAGTCGCTCACCATCGAGGCCACCGGTACGTCGGAGAAGCTCGAGGCTCTTCTGCGGATGCTCGATCCTTACGGCATCCGTGAGATCGCCCAGTCCGGTGCAGTCGCGCTGGGTCGCGGACCGAAGAGCATGTCGGTCAATCGCTGACCGATACACTCCGCTGGAAACAGCGGCGAAGAATTTAGAAGTCCCTCGGCGAGAGAGAAAATCGCGAGGGGCGCCACAAATCGAAGGGAAACAAAGTGGCCATCGAACTGTTCTACGACGACGACGCGGATCTGTCGATCATCCAGGGTCGCAAGGTCGCGGTGATCGGCTACGGCAGCCAGGGCCATGCGCATTCGCTGTCGCTGCGTGACTCGGGCGTCGACGTCGTCATCGGTCTGCGTGAGGGCTCCAAGTCCAAGGCCAAGGCCGAGGAGCAGGGCCTCAAGGTCCTCACCGCAGCCGAGGCTGCTGCCTGGGCCGACGTCATCATGGTCCTCGCGCCCGACACCTCGCAGGCACAGATCTTCACCGAGGACATCGAGCCGAACCTCAAGGACGGCGACGCGCTGTTCTTCGGTCACGGCCTGAACATCCACTTCGGCCTGATCAAGGCTCCGGCCAACGTCACCGTCGCCATGGTCGCCCCCAAGGGCCCCGGCCACCTGGTGCGTCGTCAGTTCGTCGACGGCAAGGGCGTCCCCGCGCTCATCGCGGTCCACCAGGACCCGAAGGGTGAGGGCCAGGCCCTCGCACTCAGCTACGCCAGCGCCATCGGCGGTGGCCGTGCCGGCATCATCAAGACCACCTTCAAGGAAGAGACCGAGACCGACCTCTTCGGTGAGCAGGCCGTGCTCTGCGGTGGCACCGAGGAACTGGTCAAGGCCGGCTTCGAGGTCATGGTCGAGGCCGGTTACGCGCCGGAGATGGCCTACTTCGAAGTGCTGCACGAGCTCAAGCTCATCGTCGACCTCATGTACGAGGGTGGCATCGCCCGCATGAACTACTCGGTCTCCGACACCGCCGAGTTCGGTGGCTACGTCTCCGGTCCGCGCGTCATCGATGCCGACACCAAGGAGCGCATGCGCGCCATCCTCAAGGACATCCAGGACGGCACCTTCGTCAAGCGCCTCGTCGCCAACGTCGAGGGCGGCAACAAGGAGCTCGAAGGCCTGCGCAAGCAGAACGCCGAGCACCCGATCGAGGTCACCGGCAAGAAGCTGCGCGACCTGATGAGCTGGGTTGATCGTCCGATCACCGAGACCGCCTGAGTCTCAGCCACTCTGACAGCAGGCCCGCACCTCTTCGGAGGTGCGGGCCTGCCGTCGTCTGCCAACGACAGAGCCACCCTTTTTCGGCATTTCCACCACCCCGCCGCATCCTGTCAGGCTGTTTGTGAGACACCTGGCGGGGTGTGCGGGGATCGGAATGTGTGATGACTATCAGTGTCGAGGTCGGCCGAACCCCGAATGGGCAGCGGTCTTACCCGCTTGGTTTCAAGGTCGAGTTTTTGCAGTTGTGGGATGCGGCGACGCTGGAGCGCGGTGGCCGTGCCCGGTTGCTGCGCGAGCATGCTCTGTCGCGGGCCACGGTGCGGGGCTGGTTGCACGCCCGTGATCGGGGAGACTTTGAGGTGTCGATGGTGTCGGCAGCACTCAAGTCGAAAGGATCGCGCCGGGTGGATGCTCAGGAACGAGCCGAGTTGGCGCGGTTACGCGCTGAGAACCAACGGCTACGTAAGAAGGTCGAACAGGCCGAAGCCATTCAAGAGATCATGGGAAAAGCTATCGAGCTCATGGACGGGATCACCGCGAGCTCGACGAGCGAGGAGGAGCAGATCCCACCGGCGTTGATGAGCGCCGAACAGTACCAGCAGTGGCTGCACCGCAAAGGACTGTCCTAGTCGAGACGGTCATCGCGTTGGCCGCAGCTGGGATGACGATCGCGGCGGCATGTGTGTGGGCGGGATTGCCGCGGGCAACGTTTTATCGCCTCACTCGCCGGTATCGGCACTACACACCGGTGACCGATCCGGTCCCGCAGCACGCCCGCCAACAGCCGGCGGCATTGACTGCCGGTGAGCGTGCCCAGGCACGAGCGGTACTCGAAGACGAGCAATACGCCGAGCTGTCAGTGTGCCAAACCTATTGGCGGGCTTTCGATGCCGGTCGGGTGCCGTGTTCGCAGAGCAGTTTCTACCGCATTGCCAAAGCCGAACAGATGACCGGTGATCGCCGCAAAGGCAGGCACGGCGGCGGGTGCGCACGCCCGGCGCCCAAAGCGGTAGCGACGGCGCCGGGGCAGTTGTGGTCCTGGGATGTCACCGAACTCAAAGGACCATCCCGCCAGCGCTACAAGCTGTACCTGGTGATCGATGTGTTCTCCCGCTACCCGGTCGCCTGGCGCATCGAGCACGTCGAGGACACCGCCCTGGCAGTCGACATGTTCGCCGCCGCCTTCACCCGCTACGGCGCCCCGCAGGTGCTCCACGCCGACAACGGGGCGATCATGCGCTCACGCGATCTGCTCGACGCCCTGCAGGCTGCCAAGATCGAAGCCTCGTTCTCCCGGCCCCGAGTCAGTGACGACAACCCGTTCTCCGAATCGCTGTTCAAGACCATCAAATACGACCTGCAGTGTCCCGACCGGTTCGACCACATCGACCACGCCCGCGCCTGGACCGCCACCTTCCTCGCCACCTATGCCGACGAGCATCGCCACAGCGGGTTGGCCTGGCACACCCCGGCCTCGGTGTTCGACGGTACTGCCACCCAGCAGCGGCAGCACCGCCAAACACTGCTCAACCGCCACTACCTGGCCCACCCGCAACGCTTCCGGCGCCCACCCCGGGCCCCGGAAATCCCGACCACCGTCGGGATCAACCACAGAAGAACAACCAACCAAGTCCTGTCTCAGACAGGTTGAGAAATTCCGCCGCGAGGTGGTGGAAATGCCGAAAAAGGGTGGCTTTGCGTAAGGCCCAGGGAAAGCGCGACGCCCCGGGTGGTAACCCGGGGCGTCGCGAGGGAAGTTCGATCAGACGTCAGGCGACGCGGTATCCCTTGTAGTCGGGAAGCGAGGCCACCCGGTCGAGGATCGGTTTGATGTTCGTACCGGTCTCCGGGCCGAAGCAGCCGAGGAAGTAGTAGGCGTTCACCATGCCGACGAGGCGGTCGCCGACGACGACCGGGCTACCGGAGTCGCCCTCGATCACGCACAGCTGGCTCAGATGGACGTCGCCGTCGGAGAACCAGGCGATGCCGCAGGTGTTGCCGGTGGTGCGGCCTTCCTTGCAGGCAATGGTGGGGAAGCCGATAGGCCGGGTGTCGACCGATCGGATCGTCACGCCACGGACGGTCCGGAGCGGCACCACGCGCGAGGCGTCCATCTCGATGATCGCCATGTCAAGGTCGGAGGCCGAGTAGGTGATGGTGCCGGCCTGTCCACGGTCCTGGAAGGTCTCCGAATAGACCTTCTGGCCGGGGTTGCCACAGTGGCCCGCGGTGATGCCGATCAGTTTGCCGGTCTTCGAGCGGCCGATCGTCGTCAAGGTGCAGGCCGCAGCCGAGTTCCCACCTTTGAGAACCAGGATTCCTGAGCCGCCCCCGAGGAAGATCTTCGCCGGGGCCGCGACCGCGACGCCCGCTCCCCAGCCGGCCAGCACCGTCGCAGCCAAAACCGCCAACAGTGCCGTCAGCTTCTTCGTCATCCGCTCTCCACTTCTGATTTCGCAATGCGCCGAAACGCCTGCCGCAACTCATCGCGGCAGGCGGTCAAACACACCGTACCGGGAGCCACCGTCGTTCGCTCCTGCGTGGGATCGACCCGCGGTCGGTTTGCAACCCTTCCGTGATGCAGGCAACAGCGTGTCGTAATGCTCGTCACACTCTACCCAGCCGCACGGAGGCGACTCCTCTTTTGGGGTAGACCGCCTGTTCTGAGCCATCGACCAGACCTTTAAGCTGTGGTACGGAGAGTCTCCGACGCTCCGTCCCGCCAAAGGTGAGAAATCGCACCTGCCCCGAACCTGGAGAAAAGACTGTGAGCTCTGCTGGCCGCCCGGTTGTACTCATCGCCGACAAACTGGCGCCGTCCACCGTGGAAGCACTCGGTGACGGTGTCGAGGTGCGGTGGGTCGACGGCCCGGACCGTCCCAAGCTGCTCGAGGCCGTCGTCGACGCCGACGCCATCCTCGTGCGTTCCGCGACGACTGTCGACGCCGAGGTCCTGGACGCCGGCAAGAAGCTGAAGATCATCGCGCGTGCCGGTGTCGGTCTGGACAACGTCGACGTCCCCGCCGCCACCGCTCGCGGTGTCATGGTCGTCAACGCGCCGACCTCCAACATCCACACCGCTGCCGAGCACGCGATCGCGCTGCTGATGTCGGCGTCGCGCCAGATCCCGGCCGCTGACGCCACCCTGCGTGAGAAGACCTGGAAGCGTTCGGCGTTCAACGGTGTCGAGATCTTCGACAAGACCGTCGGCGTCGTCGGTCTCGGACGCATCGGCCAACTGGTCGCCGCCCGTCTGGCCGCCTTCGAGACCCACATCATCGCCTACGACCCCTACGTGTCGCCGGCCCGCGCCGCTCAGCTCGGCATCGAGCTGGTCAGCCTCGACGAGCTCCTCGAGCGCGCCGACTTCATCACCGTGCACCTGCCGAAGACCCCGGAGACCCTCGGCCTCATCGGCGCCGAGCAGCTCGCCCGCACCAAGAAGGGTGTCGTCATCGTCAACGCCGCCCGCGGTGGTCTGATCGACGAGCAGGCACTGGCCGACGCCATCAACTCCGGTCAGGTCCGCGCCGCCGGCCTCGACGTCTTCGCCACCGAGCCCTGCACCGACTCGCCCCTGTTCGACCTCCCGCAGGTCGTCGTGACCCCGCACCTCGGCGCCTCCACCAGCGAGGCCCAGGACCGTGCCGGCACCGACGTCGCCAAGAGCGTGCGTCTCGCCCTGGCCGGTCACTTCGTGCCCGACGCCGTCAACATCACCGGCGGCGCCATCGACGAAGAGGTCGCACCGTGGCTCGAGGTCGCCCGCAAGGCCGGTGTCCTCGTCGGCGCCATCAGCAAGGAGCCGCCGACCTCGCTGGTCGTCGACGTCCGCGGCGAACTGGCCGCCAAGAACGTCGAGGTGCTCGGACTCTCTGCTCTGCGCGGTCTGTTCTCGGCCGTCCTCGACGAGCCGGTCACCTTCGTCAACGCCCCGGCCGTCGCCGAGAGCCGTGGTGTCACCAGCGAGGTGACCACCGCTCCGGAGAGCCCGAACCACCGCAGCGTCGTCGACGTCAAGGCCGTCTTCGCCGACGGTTCGATCCACAACGTCTCCGGCACGCTCACCGAGCCGCGTCTCGTCGAGAAGATCGTCAACATCAACGGACGCAACTTCGACCTCCGCGCCGAGGGCCACAACCTGATCGTGAGCTACGCCGACCGTCCCGGTTCGCTCGGCAAGATCGGCACCCTGCTCGGCGATGCCGGCGTCGACATCCTCGCGGCTGGCCTGTCGCAGGACGTCGAGGGTGGAGGCGCCACCATGATGCTGCGCGTGAGCAGCGTCTTGGCCGACGAGGTCGTCGAGGCCATCGGTGCGGCCGTGGGCGCCACCCTGATCGTCCAGGTGGATCTGTCGTGAAGCTCGCCGTCATCGCCGGCGACGGCATCGGCCCTGAGGTCATCGGGGAGGCGCTCGGCGTCCTCGAGTCCGTCGTCCCGTCGGTGAGCACCACCGAGTTCGATCTCGGCGCTCGCCGCTACCACCGCAACGGTGAACTCCTCACCGAGGCCGACCTCGAGTCGCTGCGTCGTCACGACGCAATCCTGTTGGGAGCCATCGGCGATCCGTCGGTGCCGCCCGGAATCCTCGAGCGCGGTCTCTTGCTCACCATGCGCTTCGCCCTGGACCACCATGTGAACCTGCGCCCGTCGCGCCGGTTCCCGGGTGTGTCCTCGCCGCTGGCGGGCGACCCGGAGATCGACTTCGTCGTGGTCCGTGAAGGCACCGAGGGGCCCTACACCGGCAACGGCGGCGCGATCCGCGTCGGCACCCCGCACGAGGTGGCGACGGAGGTCAGCGTCAACACCCGCTTCGGCGTAGAACGTGTGGTGCGCAACGCGTTCCAGCGCGCGCAGCAGCGTCGTAAGAAGCTCACCCTGGTCCACAAGACCAACGTGCTCGGCTTCGCCGGATCGTTGTGGAGCCGCGCGGTCGAGGAGATCGGCGCCGAATTCCCCGACGTCACCACCGATTACTGCCACGTGGACGCGGCGACCATCTACCTGGTCACCGATCCGGGCCGCTTCGACGTGATCGTCACCGACAACCTGTTCGGCGACATCATCACCGACATCGCGGCTGCCGTCAGCGGTGGCATCGGACTCGCGGCGTCGGGCAACATCGATGCCACCGGCGCGAATCCGTCGATGTTCGAACCGGTTCACGGCTCGGCACCCGACATCGCCGGCCAGGGCAAGGCCGATCCGACCGCGGCGATCCTGTCGACGGCGCTGCTTCTCCGGCATCTCGGCGAGAACGACGCCGCGGCACGGATCGAGAAGGCCGTCGCCGATGACCTTGCCGAACGCAGCGGACCGGTGAACACCAGCGAGGTCGGCAAGCGCATCCGCCAACGGCTCAGCTGAGACGTTTGGCGGATCGCCACAGATCCACCGGATACAGATCATCCCACCACCCGACCCGGGTGGTGGGATGATCTGTATCCGCCGTGTTTGCGGGGCGGGTCAGACCTCGGCCAGTTCCTCGACCCGCAGATCCTGATCATTGGGGACCAGGGCGGCGGCGACCAGCGGTGCGAGCGCGGTGACCGCGAATGCAGCCGGGAAACCGGCAGCGGCGATCAGCGCACCCAGTACGGGCGTGGTCGCGGCGGTGACCAGGAACTGGCCGGTGTTCTGTACCGCGAGTCCGCGCCCGCTCCAGTCGGGACCCGCGAACTCGGCGATGGCGGTGAACGCCAGCCCGTTGTCGGCAACCGAGATGATGCTCGCCACCGCCATCAGCGCGGGAGCGACCGGGCTGTCGAACCAATCCGCCAGTGCGAGAGCGCACATCGAGGCAACCCCGGTCACGGCGATGATGCGAACGGGGCGCATCCGTGACAGCCACGCGTCCGACCATCGGCCCGCGGCGATCCGGCCGAACGCGCCGATCACCTGGGTCACGGTGATCAGCAAGCCCGCAGCGGCCGGTGACCAGTCGTGCGCGACGATCAGCCAGGTGGGCACGAAGGTCCACATCATCGACTGCGGGATGACGAGCAGCATGCTGACGGCGTGGACGCGCGCGAGGAACGAATTGCCGCGGTACGGGTTTGGACGGGTGGCCGGAACATCGCCGGTTCCGCTCGGGGCCGCACGCCGCGGCGGGTCGCTGATCCCGACGAGCACGGCCAGCAGCCCCGCGGCCGTGATCACGGCCGGGATCGCCAGCGCCGCAGCGGGTCCCTGGGTCGCAGCGACGACCGGCATCGTCAATGCGCACACGCCGATGCCCAGGGGTTGCGCCATCTGGCGGATGCCCATCGCGGTGCCACGTTGATGAGCGGGGAACCAGCCCACCACGATTCGGCCGCTGGCCCCGTTGGCGGCACCGGAACCGATCCCGCCCACCAGGAGAGCCGCACCGACGACGACATACGACGCGTCGACGGCCGCGGCCACGGCCGCGCCGGTGGCGCCGGCCAGCGAGATCGACAGGGAGATCGCCAGGATCCGGCGTTCGCCATAGCGGTCCAGCAGGATTCCCCACAGGATGGTCGCGGTGGTGAGGCCGATCGTGGGAATGGCGGCCAGGGTCGACGCCTCGGTCAGGGTGAGTCCGGCGTCGGTGTGCAGTGAGGGAATCAGATATGCGATGCCGCTGACGACGCAGGTGGTGGTCAGCGCGGCGAGAAGTGAACAACCGAGGATGACCCACCGTCTGGTGTCGGAAATGACTCTGGCGTCATCCATGAAACTCACCTCTCTCGTTGCACACGCGGATTCGCATCGTCTGAATCTCAGAATATGGAACAAACTGTTCACATTCTAAAACCGCTGGCCGGGTCCGCCAACTCGGCTCCCAACGGATGGGATCGGTCGGTGCGATAGGGTCTGGACATGCGCTTAGGTCGAATTGCGAGTCCCGACGGAGTGGCTTTCGTGTCCGTCGAAGGGGAGGGCGACGACGCCGTCGCCAAGGAGATCGCCGAGCATCCGTTCGGCACCCCGACGTTCACGGGACGTTCCTGGAAAATGGCCGACGTCCGTGTGCTGGCCCCGATCCTGGCCAGCAAGGTGATCTGCATCGGCAAGAACTACGCCGCCCACGCGGCCGAGATGGGTGGTGAGGCGCCCGCGGACCCGGTGATCTTCATCAAGCCGAACACCTCGATCATCGGACCCGAGGTCCCGATCGTGCGTCCGCCGTCGTCGGAACGCGTGGACTACGAAGGTGAGCTCGCCGTCGTCATCGGCCGGCCCTGCAAGGATGTCAAGGCCGCACAGGCCAAGGACGTCATCCTCGGCTACACGATCGCCAACGACGTGACCGCCCGGGATCAGCAGAAGATCGATGGACAGTGGACGCGCGGGAAGAGCTACGACACCTTCTGTCCGCTCGGTCCCTGGATCGAGACCTCCTTCGACCCTTCCGACGTCGAACTCGTCACCGAACTCGACGGTGAGGTCAAGCAGCGGACGCGGACCTCGTTGATGCTGCACGACATCGGCGAGATCGTCGAGTGGATCACACGGATCATGACCCTGCTCCCCGGCGACGTGATTCTCACGGGCACGCCCGAGGGTGTGGGACCCATGGTTGCCGGACAGCGGGTCTCGGTGACCGTCAACGGAATCGGCACGCTCTCGAACCCGGTGGTGGACAAGGCATGACAGCTCCCAATACGGCACGCGTCAACGGCATCGACATCTCCTACAGCGTGGCCGGGAGCGGCCCGCTGGTCGTGATGGTCATGGGCACGGGCAGTCCCGGTCGCGTGTGGAAGGCCAATCAGGAACCGGCACTGGTGAAGGCCGGCTACACCGTCGTCACGTTCGACAACCGTGGCATCGCCCCGTCATCGGAATGTCCCGAGGGTTTCGGCCTGGATGACATGGTGGCCGACACCGCCGCGCTGATCGAACATCTCGGCCGTGGTCCGGCGATCGTCGTGGGAACCTCGTTGGGCGCCCGGATCACCCAAGAACTCGCCCTGGCGCGGCCCGACGTCGTCAAGGCCGCTGTTCTGATCGCCACCTACGGCCGCAACACGCCACTGCAGGAAGCGATCTCGGCCGGTGAGCGTGCGCTCTACGACAACAAGATCAAGCTGCCGCCGGAGTACGAGGCCGCGATCACGGCTCATCTGAACCTGTCGCCGCACACGCTCGACGACGACCGCTCCGCACGGGACTGGCTCGACATCATCGGGTTCTCGCCGCAGACGGTGACCCCGGGGGTGCGCGCTCAGCTCGAGCTCCACAACAAGGAGTCGGACCGACTCTCAGCGTATCGCAACATCACGCGCCCGACACTCGTCGTCGGGTTCGCCGACGATCGCACGTTGCCGCCCCACCTCGCGCGTGAGGTGGCCGAGGCGATCCCGGGTGCGGAGTACGTACAGATCGAACGTGCCGGGCATTTCGGCTATCTCGAACAACCGGCCGAGGTGAACCGCGTCCTCGTCGACTTCTGCGGGCGTTTCCGGGACTGAACGCGCCGGTCAGGGCTCGACGGGGTTTCGATACCCTGACGGTCATGACCAGTAGTGAAGCCGTACGAGTCCGATTCTGTCCGTCGCCGACCGGTACACCCCATGTCGGACTCGTACGGACCGCGCTGTTCAACTTCGCCCAGGCGCGTCATGACGGTGGAACCTTCGTGTTCCGCATCGAGGACACCGACTCCTCCCGTGACAGCGAGGAGTCCTACCTGGCCATCCTCGATGCCCTGCGGTGGCTCGGAATGGACTGGGACGAGGGACCCGAGGTCGGTGGACCCTACGGTCCCTACCGTCAGTCGGAGCGTCGTGACATCCACGCCGGCGTCGTCGCACGCCTTCTCGAGGCAGGGGAGGCCTACGAGGCGTTCTCCACCCCCGAGGAGGTCGAGGCGCGTCACAAGGCGGCCGGACGTGATCCCAAGTTGGGCTACGACAACTTCGATCGCGACCTCACCGACGAACAGCGCGCGGCCTACCGCGCCGAAGGCCGCAAACCGGTTGTGCGCCTGCGGATGCCGGACACCGATCTCTCCTGGGACGACCTGGTCCGCGGTACGACGACGATCAAGGCGGGCACCGTTCCGGACTTCGCGCTGACGCGTGCGTCGGGCGACCCGCTGTACACGCTGGTCAATCCCGTGGACGACGCCATGATGAAGATCACCCACGTGCTGCGTGGCGAAGATCTCCTCTCGTCGACGCCGCGTCAGCTCGCGCTGTACGAGGCACTCATCCGCATCGGTGTCGCAGAGTTCGTCCCGGAGTTCGGCCATCTCCCGTTCGTGATGGGCGAGGGCAATAAGAAGCTGTCCAAGCGCGACCCGCAGTCGAACCTCTTCCATCACCGCGACCGTGGATTCATCCCGGAAGGCCTGCTCAACTACCTCGCGCTGCTCGGCTGGGGCTACTCCAGCGACACCGATGTCTTCTCACTCGACGAGATGATCGCCGCTTTCGATGTGCGGCAGGTGAACTCGAATCCGGCGCGCTTCGATCAGAAGAAGGCCGACGCGATCAACGCCGAGCACATCCGCCGGCTCGAGACCGATGACTTCACTGCGCGCCTCAAGGAGTTCCTGATCGGTCACGGACACCTGTCGGAGCCGGTCGACGATGTGAGATTCGCCGCACTCGCCGAACTCGTGCAGACGCGCATCCAGGTACTCGCCGACGCCTGGGACCTCATCAAGTTCGTCTACGTGTCCGACGACGAGTTCACGATCGACGAGAAGGCCGCGAGCAAGAACCTGGGAGCCGACGCAGTGGCCGTTCTCGACGCCGCCATCGCCGCCATCGAGCCGTTGACGTCCTGGACCACCCAGGAGCTGCAGGACGCCCTCAACGCGGCTCTGGTCGACGGTATGGAGCTCAAGCCACGTAAGGCGTTCGGTCCGGTGCGCGTCGCCGTCACCGGTTCGCAGGTGAGTCCGCCGCTCTTCGAGTCGATGGAGATCCTCGGTCGCGACAAGACCCTCGCCCGTCTGGCCGCGGCTCGTGAGATCGCTGCGAAATAGGCCTCTGAACTGCACGTTTGTGGACTTCCGGTAACCCTTTGCTATTGTCTTTCTCGGCACTTTTCCTCAGGGAAAAGGGAAGTCCGTGGGGTATGGTGTAATTGGCAACACAGCTGATTCTGGTTCAGCCATTCTAGGTTCGAGTCCTGGTACCCCAGCGAACTGAATGAGTTCGAGACCGTGCTAGGGTCTTGATCGCAACAAAGTTCCAAGGCCCCGTCGTCTAGCGGCCTAGGACGCCGCCCTCTCAAGGCGGTAGCGCGGGTTCGAATCCCGTCGGGGCTACAGAAACACCCTCCCTCTGCATCGCAGCGGGAGGGTGTTTTTCTTTGTGGTGCAGACGATCTCGCCCGTGTTGCGATGATCACATCGCGACACGGGCGAGGGGGATCCGCCTATCGGGTGGGCGGATTCACAGGAACTGGGCGGTGCTTCCCGACGCCGGCATCTCCGGGATACCGAGTTTGCGGTGATCCCACGAACGGGTGCGTGTGGGCACCAGACGGACGGCCACACGCTTGTGCATCATCTGCTCGACGAAGGGGCGCGATTCCTCGGTGTAGGGCGCCGTGTAGCGCTCCCAGACGCTGATCCCGACCTTCAGGCAGGAGTCGGGGTCGTCGAGGATCTCGGCGGTCCCCTCGAAGCTCACGCCCCGCAGCGTGTCGTAGGTGTCGCCGTCCTCGATCATCACCGTGCAGCGGTTGTTGCGGCGGAGGTTGACCGCCTTCTGCGACTTCGACTTCGTCTCGAACCAGATCTCGCCGTCGATGACCCCGTACCACATGGCGACGAGGTGGATGCCACCGTCGGGGCCCGTGGTGGCGAGGGTGGCCGTGCGGCTGCGCGCGACGAATTCCTCGATCTCGGCGTCGGACATGACGATCTGGTTGCGTTGGTTGACTCCCATGTGACGAAGCTATCCGACCCGTCCGCTGCGCGGAACGGTCACGCCGGGAACGCCTGCGGCGGCGGGTCAGGCGCGGGAGGTCTGCAGCCGCTTGTGGATCGCATCGGCGGCGGCGAGGAGATCGGCGGCCCAGCGGGCGCCCGGCCGACGGCCCATGCGGTCGATGGGGCCGGAGACCGAGATCGCGGCGACGACGTCACCGTTGCCGTCGCGCACGGGCGCCGAGACGCTCGCCACGCCCGCCGCGCGCTCGCCGGCACTCTGGGCCCAGCCGCGGCGTCGGATCTCGTGCAGGGCTCGCTCGCTGAACACGCTGTCGTGCAGCAGCGCGCGCTGCGTCGCCGGGTCGGCCCAGGCGAGCAGGACCTTGGCTGCGGAGCCGGCGCTCATCGGGAACCGTGTTCCGACGGGCACGGTGTCGCGCAGGCCGGTAGGCGGTTCCATCGCGGCCACGCACACGCGTTCGGCACCTTCGCGGCGGTAGACCTGGACGGATTCGCCGGTGATGTCACGGAGTCGGGGAAGGACCATCAACGCGGACTCGGTCACGGGATCATGGGCGGAGGCGGCGAGTTCGCCCAGTGCCGGCCCCGGTTGCCAGCGTCCGGTGATGTCTCGTGCGAGGAAGCGATGGGTCTCGAGGCCGACCGCGAGCCGGTGTGCGGTGGCGCGCGGGAGTCCGGTGCGCCCACACAACTCCGAGAGATTGCACGGGGCCTCGGCGATGGCGTGGAGTACCGCCACGGATTTGTCGAGTACGCCGATTCCGCTGCTGACCGCGGATGCGCTATCCTGTCCCATAGGACGATACTAGCTGTCCAAATAGTGAGATGCACGTTTCAGCGCGAGCTGAGCGCGCACCGTCCGCCGAACCCGAGAAGATATCGAGTGCAGCCATGAGCAACAGCCCAGCCCAGCCGCTAACTCTTGCCGAGAAGGTCTGGCGCGACCACGTTGTCGTGCCCGGTGAGGCCGATGCGTCCGGAAACAACAATCCGGACCTGATCTACATCGACCTGCATCTCGTCCACGAGGTCACCAGTCCGCAGGCCTTCGACGGCCTCCGACTGGCGGGTCGCCCCGTGCGACGCCCCGACCTGACGATCGCCACCGAGGATCACAACGTCCCGACGGTCGACATCGACAAGCCGATCGCCGATCCGGTGTCGCGCACGCAGGTCGAGACCCTTCGCAAGAACTGCGAGGAGTTCGGTATCCGGCTGCACCCGATGGGAGACGCCGAACAGGGCATCGTGCACGTGGTCGGTCCGCAGCTGGGTCTGACCCAGCCCGGAATGACCGTGGTGTGCGGTGACAGCCACACGGCCACCCACGGTGCTTTCGGTGCGATCGCCATGGGGATCGGCACCAGCGAGGTGGAGCACGTCCTCGCGACGCAGACCCTTTCGCTGCGCCCGTTCAAGACGATGGCGATCAACGTCGACGGCCGCCTGCCCCCCGGCGTCACGGCCAAGGATCTGATCCTGGCGATCATCGCGAAGATCGGCACCGGCGGTGGACAGGGCTACGTCCTCGAGTACCGCGGCGAGGCGATCCGCAACCTGTCGATGGAAGCGCGGATGACCGTGTGCAACATGTCGATCGAAGCGGGCGCCCGCGCCGGCATGATCGCTCCCGACGAGGTCACCTACGAGTTCCTCAAGGGTCGTCCGCACGCTCCGAAGGGTGCCGAATGGGATGCGGCTGTTGAGTATTGGGACAGCCTGCGCACCGACGACGACGCCGTCTTCGACGCCGAGGTCCACATCGACGCCGGCGAGTTGACCCCGTTCGTCACCTGGGGGACCAACCCGGGGCAGGGTGCGCCGTTGGGAGCGACCGTCCCGGACCCCGCCGACTTCGGTGACGAGGTCGCATCGAGCGCCGCGTCGAAGGCCCTCGAGTACATGGATCTCCAGCCGGGTACGCCGTTGCGTGACATCAAGGTCGACACGGTGTTCGTCGGATCGTGCACCAACGGTCGCATCGAGGACCTGCGCGCGGTCGCCGACATCCTCAAGGGCCGCAAGATCGCCGACGGCATGCGGATGCTCATCGTGCCCGGTTCGATGCGCGTGCGCGCCCAGGCCGAGGAAGAGGGCCTCGGGGAGGTCTTCCTGAACGCCGGCGCCGAATGGCGACAGGCCGGATGCTCGATGTGTCTGGGGATGAACCCGGATCAGCTTGCGCCCGGTGAGCGGTGCGCCTCGACGTCGAACCGCAATTTCGAAGGGCGGCAGGGCAAGGGCGGACGCACCCACCTGGTGTCACCGGCCGTCGCGGCCGCCACCGCGATCCGCGGGACGCTGTCCGCTCCGGCCGATCTCGGTTGAGTAACCCCCAGACCACATTCCAGACAACTTCCGAACAGGGACTTTCATCATGCAGCCGTTCACCGAACACACGGGCATTGGCGTCCCGCTGCGCCGCAGCAACGTCGACACCGACCAGATCATCCCGGCCGAATACCTGAAGCGGGTGACCCGCACTGGCTTTGAGGACGGTCTCTTCGCCGGGTGGCGCACCGACCCGGGCTTCATCCTCAACAACGAGCCGTGGAGCAACGGCTCCGTTCTGGTCGCCGGGCCGGACTTCGGCACCGGCTCCTCGCGCGAGCACGCGGTATGGGCGCTGTCCGATTTCGGGTTCCGCGTGGTGATCTCGTCCCGGTTCGCCGACATCTTCCGCGGGAACGCCGGCAAGGCCGGACTGGTCGCCGCCCAGGTCGAACAGTCCGACGTCGAGTTGCTGTGGAAGCGACTCGAGGAGAGCCCCGGGATGGAAATCACGGTGAGCCTTGTCGATAAGAGCGTCACGGCAGGAGACCTCGTGGTGCCGTTGGCAATTGATGACTACACCAGGTGGCGCCTGATTGAGGGTCTCGACGACATCGGATTGACGTTGCGGCAGGTAGACGCGATTTCCGAGTACGAGTCGAAGCGTCCGTCGTTCAAACCGAGGACTCTCGCGGACTGACCGGAGACCCCTCTCGAGGCCGCGCGGACGGTCCGGTCCCGCGACGCGGAGACCCTGTGAGCTGCTATGCGATTTCGCAACACGGCGTCCTAATTGGCGTGGAAGATGGACGTTTTCAAATTCGACGTTTACCGTGTGTGGGTAGCTGGCCGAAAACCGGTCAGATCAGCTTGCGGAGGTACTCATGAACAAGGCGGAGCTCATTGATGAGCTGACCAAGAAGCTCGACGCGGATCGCAAGACTGCGACTGAAGCCGTCGAGCTCGTCGTCGACACGATCGTTCGCGCGGTCAACAAGGGCGAGAGCGTGACGATCACCGGCTTCGGTGTTTTCGAGAAGCGGAAGCGTGCGCCGCGCGTCGCTCGCAATCCGCGCACCGGCGAGACCGTGAAGGTCCGTGCTACTTCGGTTCCCGCGTTCCGTCCGGGTGCTCAGTTCAAGGCCGTCGTGGCCGGCAAGCAGAAGCTCGCCGCCACCGGTCCGGCTGTGAAGCGCGGCAGCGGCACCACGGCGGCCAAGAAGGCTGCTCCGGCCAAGAAGACCGCGGCCAAGAAGGCTGCTCCGGCCAAGAAGACCGCGGCGAAGAAGGCTCCGGCCAAGACCACGGCGGCCAAGAAGACCACCGCGGCAAAGAAGACCACGGCGGCCAAGAAGACCGCGCCGGCCAAGAAGACCACGACCGCGGCGAAGAAGGCCGCTCCGGCCAAGAAGGCTGCTCCGGCCAAGAAGACCGCAGCCAAGAAGGCTCCGGCCAAGAAGGCCGCGGCGAAGAAGGCTCCGGCCAAGAAGTCGACGCGCCGCTGAAGACCGGCCCGGTAGGGCACACCGCTTTTCAGATCAACCCCTGGTGACTTCCCCACCAGGGGTTGATCTGTGTTCGGAGGGACTCTCAGTCGGACGGAAGCGGACTCGCGATGTGATCGGCCGCCACGAGCCGGCCGTCGTGGAGCGAGCACACCCACACGCTGCCCTTGCGGTTCGAGGCCTTCGGCAGGGTGATGCCGTCGCGCTCGGCCCACCAGTCCATCAGCGGTGGGATCACCTTGCCCTGACTGCACACCGCCAGGGTGTCCGGCATTTCGGACGCCAGCTCCCGGATTCGGCGTTGTGCCGCGGTCGGATCCGCGCGATAAACCTCCTCGGAGAGGTCCGGCTCGCTGCAGGACTCGACACCGAGACGGGAGCGTAGCGGCTCCAGTGTCTGCTCACAGCGCACTCGATCCGCGGAGTGGATCCGTTGCGCACCGAAGGCCAGCAGCAGCGGGACGAGCGCCGCTGCCTGGGTGCGACCGAGGGCGTCGAGCGGGCGGAGGCGGTCGTCACCTTTGTAAACAGAGCGCCGCCCCGCCTTGGCGTGGCGCACCAGCAGCAACGTGTGCAGATCGGCCGGCAGTCGCGTGAACTCGCGCAGAATTTCGCGATCCAGGTCATAGCTCAGCGTCTTTCGCGCTTTCTCGACCGTGAGCCAGCGTAATTCGTCGACCTCGTCGTCGGGGGTGAACGCACCGTTGTCGCCTCGCGCGGACCAGTAGCGCACATGCTTGCGCCCCGACCCGAGGTCATAGTGAACATCGCCGAGGTGCCGTCCGAGGACGACGTGTTGCCCCGTCTCCTCGGCGATCTCACGGACCGCGGTGTCGACGAGGGTCTCGCCCGGCTCACCCCTCCCCTTGGGGATGGTCCAGTCGTCGTAGCGCGGCCGATGGACAACGGCGATCTCCAGGTCTTCCGGAGCGGTGGAGCCCGACGTACCCGGCCGCCAGACGACGGCGCCGGCGGCCCACACACTTTTCCGAGGCACCGTCTTCGTCATCGGGAATCGCTGCCCGGATGCGGCGTCAAGGCGGAGCCGGTCACGAATTGATCTCCGGCCGACGACGATTGCGGCGCATCATCTGTCGCTGATGGTCGCGGACCTCCTCGCCCGCGGCAGGGGAGGCCACCCAACTGCCGTCGGTCTGCAGGACCCAGCATCGCGTGCGCGGGTCGAGCGCCGAGGCGAAGATGTCGCCGAGTTCACCGGCGAGGCGCTTGTCGCGCACGTTCACCATCACCTCGATCCGACGATCCAGGTTGCGATGCATCATGTCGGCGCTGCCGATCCAATACTCGTTCTGGGCACCGAAATGCAGGATGCGGGAATGTTCGAGGAACTGGCCGAGGATCGACCGGACGTGGATGTTGTCGCTGACGCCGGCAATCCCCGGACGCAGAGCGCTGATCCCGCGGACCACGACATCGACCGGGACCCCTTCCTGCGAGGCCCGGTACAGCGCGTCGATCACCTGCTCGTCGACCAACGCATTGGCCTTGAGCTGCACGCGAGCGCGGTCGTCGCCCGCGCGGAAGAGTTCGATCTCGCGGTGGATGCGCTCGATGATGCCCGCCCGGATGCCCTGGGGGGCAACGAGGATGTTGCGGTACTCCTTCTTGCGTGAATACCCGGTCAGTGTGTTGAACAGGTCCGTCAGGTCCGCGCCGATGTCGGGGGCGGCGGTGAGCAGGCCCACGTCCTCGTACAGCCGCGCGGTCTTCGGGTTGTAGTTGCCGGTACCGATGTGGCAGTAGCGCTTGATCGTCGAGCCCTCGCGGCGGACCACCAGACATGTCTTGCAGTGCGTCTTGAGCCCCACCAGTCCATAGACGACGTGGACACCGGCCTGCTCGAGTTTGCGCGCCCACTTGATGTTGGCCTGCTCGTCGAAGCGTGCCTTGATCTCCACCAGCGCCACGACCTGTTTGCCCGCCTCGGCGGCATCGATGAGCGCATTGACGATCGGGGAATCACCCGAGGTGCGGTAGAGGGTCTGCTTGATCGCGAGAACCTGTGGGTCGGCCGCCGCCTGTTCGATGAACCGTTGCACGCTCGTGGAGAACGAATCGTACGGGTGATGAACGAGGACGTCGCCCTCGCGCAACGTCGAGAAGACACTCTTGGGTGTCTCGCGCTCGCCGAACGCCGGGTGGGTGGCCGGCACGAACGGACGATCCTTCAGATGCGGCCGATCCAGGTCGTAGATCTCGAAAAGCGATGACAGATCGAGCAGACCGGGCACCTGGATGACATCGGCCGGGTTGACGTCGAGCTCGCGCAGCAACAGCTCGAGCATGTGCTCGCTCATGTCGTCGGCCACCTCGAGACGCACCGGTGAACCGAACCGGCGTCGGGCGAGTTCACGCTCGAGGGCCTGCAGGAGGTCCTCGTCGCGGTCCTCCTCGACCTCGAAATCGGCGTTTCGGGTGATCCGGAAGGCATGATGTTCAACTACTTCCATGCCCGGGAACAACGTGCCGAGATTGGCCGCGATGAGATGTTCCATCGGCAGGAACACCGCGCTCTTCGTGTGCGTCCCGTCGTCCGGGCCGCGGTAGGGCGCGAGCTGATCGACCCGGATGAAGCGGTTCACGTTGTCCGGGACCTTCACTCGGGCGAAGTGCTCGCCGCTCTCGTTGATGTCCTTGACGGTCACCGCGAGATTCAGCGACAGGCCACTGATGTAGGGGAACGGGTGAGCCGGGTCGACCGCGAGCGGGGTGAGGACGGGGAAGACCTCGTCCTGGAAGTAGTCGACCATCCGGGCACGCTGGTCATCGGTGAGCTGTGACCAGGACACGACATAGATGTCGTTGTCGGCCAATGCCGGTCGGACCGAGTCGAGGAAGACGCGGGCGTGACGGTCGGCGATGCTCTGGGTCCGCCCGGCGATGCGCATCAGCTGCTCCCGCGGGGAGAGTCCGTCTGCCGATCGGACCGACAGGCCCGTCTCGTCGCGGCGTTTGAGGCCCGCGACCCGGACCATGAAGAACTCATCGAGGTTGGAGGCGAAGATGGCGAGAAACTTCGCGCGTTCGAGCAACGGCAGCGAGGTGTCCTCGGCGAGTGCCAGCACCCGGGAGTTGAAGTCGAGCCAACTCAATTCTCGGTTGAGATACCGATCCTCGGGCAGGTCCGCGGACTCGTCGGGGACGAGCGTTGCGGCCGGCGGGGCATTGGGGATCGGCGTGGTCGTGACCGTGGCGGTCGTCGATGAGGTGTCGTCGGCAGGGCTCACCCATCAATGATGACCCATACTCGGAGCCCGTGGCATGAGCAGGACCCGTGAACCCCGTCGTCCACGGCACGATGTCCCTGTCGCCGTCACACGACAAGCGGAGTCATGCGGCAGTCACAGACGACGCAGAGCCTCGGCGGTGTGGGGGCCGATGCCGAGTGCGCGTGCGGCGACGAGATCGGTTGCGGTGTCGACGTCTGTGCGCAGATCGATCCACCGGGTGTGTGCGGGGTCGAGTTCGACGGCGCCGGCGGCCCGGTGCGCAGCCGCCGAACCCGGGCCGAATCGAGGTGCGTCGTCGAGAGCACCGGTCTCGTCGGGGAGGAGATTGCCGTGCAGGAGAACCGTGCCGGTACCGTCGCGGTCGGTCAGGAAGCTGAGACGGTGTGCCGGCGCCTCCCGCAGGACCGCGCGCAGCGAATCGCTGGTCGCGGCCGGCAGGTCGGCCTGCACGAACACCAGCCGCGTCGAATCCGGCCATGTCTCACGGGCCCACCGCGCACCGTGGCCGAAGGCGCTGTTGAGGCCCGAACCGGTCGTGGGCGAGTCCACCTCGGGTAGTCCGTGCGTGCCCGCCCGTCGCGCCGCGTCAAGTACCTCGTCGTCCGGACTGACGACCACCACTCTCGAGACGCCGGCACCTCGAAGGGCCTCGACGGTGTCGAGAAACATCGCCAGGACAAGAGAGCCCCGCGTGGTCGGTTCGTCGTGGCCGGTGGCGGCCGACAGCGTGGCCACCAGCCGCGACTTCGCGCGCTGGAGACTCTTGACGGCCAGCACGGCCGCGACCGTCGCCCCGCCGGCCGCGGGGCTCCCCGTGGCGGCGCTGAGGTCGACGCTCATGTCGACGGCGCTGTGGTCCATGCTGACCATCATGGTGCACCGCGCGATGGTGGGTGACATTCCGGGTCGGTCAGCCGGTGCGTGGCATTAGGGTGGGCAGGTAGTCGTTCGGTCCGAAGAGACGGACCCGGGGCAGGAGGAGTGCGGTGCGCGCGGCGGTCATGGGTGCTGGTTCCTGGGGTACGGCGGTGGCGAAAGTCCTCGTGGATGCGGGAACCGAGACGGTCATCTGGGCACGACGCCCGGAACTGGCGGATGCGATCAACTCCGAACACGTGAACCCGAACTATCTGTCGGACATCACGTTGCCCGGCGAGCTGACGGCCACCAGTGACGCGGTGGACGCACTGACAGGTGCAGACATCGTCGTGTGCGGCGTGCCGTCGCAGTCCCTGCGGGAGAACCTGACGCAGTGGACCCCGCACATCGGTTCCGACGCATCGCTCGTGTCGCTGGCCAAAGGCATCGAGACCAGCACGCTGTTGCGGATGAGTGAGGTCATCGCCGAGGTCACCGGCGTCGCCGATGACCGGATCGCCGTGCTCACCGGACCCAACCTCGCGCATGAGGTCGCCGAGGGGCAGCCGGCGGCGACCGTCATCGCAAGCGTCGACGAGTCCCGCGCCGTCACCCTGCAGAGCGCGTTCAGCACCCGCTATTTCCGGCCGTACACCAACACAGACGTCATCGGCTGCGAGATCGGTGGCTCGGCCAAGAACGTGATCGCGCTCGCCTGCGGCATCGCGAGCGGAGTCGGATTCGGTCAGAACACGCTCGCCACGATCATCACGCGCGGCCTTGCGGAGACCATCCGTCTCGGGGTGGCCGTCGGCGCACAGATCGAGACCCTGGCCGGGCTCGCAGGAGTCGGCGATCTGGTCGCGACCTGCTCGTCGCCGCTGTCCCGGAATCGGACCTTCGGAGCCCGACTCGGCGAGGGCGCGACGATGGCCGAAGCGCAGGCGGCCACCAACGGACAGGTCGCCGAGGGTGTGAAGTCGTGTTCGTCGGTGCGCGCGCTCGCCGAGAAGCACCAGGTGCCGATGCCGCTGACCGACGCGGTGCACAAGGTGTGCCATGACGGGCAATCGGTCGCCGACGCGATCAACTCCCTGCTCGGCCGCAGCGCCAAGCCGGAGATCTACCGGGACTGACCTGAAGCGTCAGCCGAAGTCGAGCGGACCGCGTTCGAGCGTCTGGTCGATGAGGCCCGAGATGTCGGTGATCGGACCGTTCCCGGCATTGGACGGAACCCACAGTGCGACGTAGGGACGATGATCGACGCTCACGTAGGCCTGTCCGGAACCGTCGACGGTGTCGGTGATGAACCACTGCACACCGGCCCGGCCGGCCGCGTGGATCTCCTGCAGGTTGCTCGTCGGGGACAGCTCGGCCGGCCGCGTCACGCCGCAGCGCAGCGTCAGGTCGTCGCCGGACGCTTCCGCGGGCCAGGTCGCGCGGTCCCCGGAGATCTCCTTGTCGCCGAATCCTTCGAACCGCTGGGGCGCCGCGTCGAGCAGACGCGTGCAGTCCGCAGACGCGCTGCCGTCCGAGGCGTATGACTCGACGGGGTTCACCGTCTCGGGCCGCAACGCGGCGAAAGCGATGAAGCCCGCGATCACCATCACCGGGATGGCGACGAGAGTCGCGATGAGCGCGGGACTCAGGCGGGAGCCGGCACCATACCGTTCGTCGACCGCAGGGTCCTCCGGGCCGGCGAGGTCACCGGCCGCCGGATCGTCCGCCTTGTCGTTCTCGGGATCCTGAGGGGTGTCATCCGAACCTGCTGACGTCACGCCACCACCCTAGGAGCCGGCCGCGTCCCGGCCGAAGCCGGGACCGGCAAACCCGACTCAGCGGGTGTGGTCGACCACCGGGCAGGTCAAGGTGCGGGTGATCCCGGCTACCTTCTGGATCTGGGGAACCACACTCTCGGTGAGCTGCGTGGCATCGGCGGCATCCACCCGGACGATCACGTCATAAGGTCCGCTGACCTCTTCGGATGAGGCGACCCCCGAGATCTCGGCGATGGTCGCCGCCGCGAGGGCGGCCCGACCGACCTCGGTCTGGATCAGTATGTACGCCTGAACCACGGGCATCCTCTCCGTTTGTGCCCCCATCGCCGACACGGGTTCGAATCCGGCGGCAGTGGGCGCTGCGCGGCGAACACCGTTCGCCGTGAGCCCAATACACTGTGGCACACATTGTCACCGACAATCCCGTTCGCGCGCGACTCGACGGGGACCCGACGAGAGTGAGACCGGACAAGTGACCTCCGACGACGTCGGCACCGAGCGCCTCGACATTGTCGACACCGACCACACCGACTCTGTCGACACCGACCACACCGACACCGTGGGGGAGATCGGTGAGCGTGCGGTGATCGCCGCGCTCACCGCAGCGGCGACCGCGGCCGGACCCGCCGACGACATCGTGATCGGCTCGGGCGACGACGCGGCCGTCCTCGAGATCGGCGGGTCGGCGGTGATCAGCACCGACACGGTCGTCGAGGGACGGCATTTCCGGTTCGACTGGTCGACGCCGCAGCAGGTCGGGGCGCGGGCGGTGGTCCAGAGTTCGGCCGACGTCGCCGCGATGGGCGGCCGGACGACCGGGCTCGTGGTGTCCATCGCCTGCCCGTCGGCCACTCCCGTGAGCGTCGTCCTCGACCTCAACGACGGAGTCGTGGGCGCCGCACATGCCCTGGGCGCACGGGTTCTCGGTGGTGACCTGGTCGCCGCGGAGCAGGTGGTGGTGAGCGTCACCGCCGTCGGGGCGCTCGAAGGTCGCCGGCCGGTCTCGCTGGGTGGTGCCCGCAGCGGCGATGTCCTCGCGGTGAGTGGTCCGCTGGGCGCCAGTGCAGCCGGTCTGGCGGTGTTGTCGACCCCGGGCATCGACGAGTCACTGTGGTCGGAAGTCGTTGCTCTGCATCGTGTTCCGATGCCCGACCTGAGCCAGGGGCCCGTCGCGGCCGCGGCCGGAGCGCATGCGATGACCGACATCTCCGACGGGCTCGTCGAAGAACTGATCACCATGTCGCGTGCCGCGCAGTTGGCGATGGCCGTCGAGGTCGACGCGGTGCCGCGGCGTCCCGATCTGGCCCCACTGGCCACAGAACTCGGTGTCGAGGTGGACGAATGGGTGCTGACCGGCGGTGAGGATCACCACCTTCTCGCCGCCTTCGACGTCACGTCCGTGCCCGACGGCTGGACGGTGATCGGGTCGGTCCGGGAGGCCTCTTCGCCGACACCAGAGGTGTGGGTCGACGGCCGGCGCGTCGGCGGACCGGACGGGCCCGATCTACACGGGTGGCAGTCGTTCGCCGTTCCGCGCGGATGATCCGACGGACCGTGCGGTTCCGCCACCGGAATCGCCCCGCTCCATGACACTGTGGACATGGTCTCGCGATCGGATGCCGCCGACGACGCATCGTCGTCGATCCTTCTCGCGACCGTCGTCAATCCGGCCGGACTGACGCTGGCGAAGACGGTCACTCCCGAACGAGTGCCGGCGTTCGCGTCGGCGGGTCTCGGGGCCAGCCCGTCATGGCATGCGTTCGCGATCGATCAGACCGGTATCGCGTTCAGCGACGAGGTCGGAGTGGTGGGGGATCAGCGCATCCGGATCGATCTCGACGCCCGGGTGGTGGTCGACCCGACCTTGAGCTGGGCACCCGGAGAGTTCTTCGGCCTCACGGGTGATCCGGTGCCGCAGTGCGCTCGCGGCACACTGCGTCGCGTCGTCGCCGATCTCGCCGACGCCGGACTGCACGCCATGGTGGGTCACGAACTCGAGTTCGTGCTCGTCGCATCGGACGGGACGCCGCTGCCGTCCGCCCTGTGGACGCCGTACGGTGCGGTCGGCCTCGTCGAACTCGAGGGGTTCGTCCGGGATGTCCTCATCTCGTGTCGGGCCGCGGGGATCATCGTCGAACAGTTTCATCCCGAACACGCGCGCTGGCAGTTCGAGGTGTCACTCGGTCCGTCCGACCCCATCACCGCGGCCGATCGACTCGTGCTCACCCGAATCCTGATCGGACGGCTCGCCCGCAAACACGGTCTGCGTGCCAGCTTTTCACCCAAACCGTTCGTGGACGAGGCGGGATGCGGTGCCCATCAGCACATCTCGCTGCACCGCGGTGATCGGCCACTGCTGTCCGGGGGAACCGGGGTCGCCGGGATGACGCCCGACGGCGAGCGCGCGGTCGCGGGCATCCTCGACGCGATCCTCGAGCTGCAGGGTGTGCTGTGTGGATCGGTGGTGTCCGGGCTGCGCATGCTGCCCGGGCAGTGGGCCGGCGCCCACGCCTGCTGGGGTGTGGAGAACCGCGAAGCGGCGGTGCGACTGGTCCGTGCGGATGCGGTGGACATCGCGAGTGTCGTTGGTACGCAAGAGGATGCTCCGGGAACGCGGGGTCGGGGCGCCAATGTCGAGGTGAAGATCATCGATCCGTCCGCAAACGTCTACTTCGCCACCGCGGCCATCCTGGGCGCGGCCGCGGCCGGGATCGAACGCAGGGCCACCCTGCCGCCCGAGGTCGGCGTCGATCCCCGCACCCGCCCACTGGGTGAGCGAAGGCCGCTGTCCACCGATCAAGGTGAGGTCGTCGACCGGATGGAGGTGTCCCCGCTGCTTCGCGGGATCCTCGGCGACCCCGCGGTCGACGCACTCGTGGCGGTCCGGCGGTACGAGGTCACCCATTTCCCCGATCACACCCCCGAGACACTGACCGAGCGGTTCCGGCTGGCCTGGAGCGTGTGACCGGCGCGGGTGGGCACGGGTCGGTATCTGCACGTGGCTAGAGTCTCCGTATGGCGATCTACGCACTCGACGACCGCGTGCCCGTCCTGGGCGACGAGACCTATGTCCACCCCGACGCGGTGGTGATCGGAGCCGTCACGCTCGGCGACGGTGTCTCGGTGTGGCCGGGGGCCGTTCTGCGGGGCGACTACGGCACCATCACCATCGGTGAGCGCAGCAACATCCAGGACGGCACGGTCATCCACTGCACAGTCTTCGAGCCGACCGTGATCGGCGCGCGGTGCGTGGTCGGACACAATGCGCACATCGAGGGTGCGACCATCGGCGACGACTGTCTCATCGCCTCCGGCTCGGTGGTCCTGAACGGGTCGACGATCGGCAGCGGTGCGATCGTCGGGGCAGGGGCCGTCGTCCCGTTCAAATTCGACGTGCCGCCGCGTCGTATGGCACTCGGTGTGCCCGCGCGACTACGGGAGAACTACGAGGTCCCCGAGGGACACACCGAACTCAACAGCGAGATGTACTTCCAGAACGCCAAGTACTACCGCGAATCGCTGCGGCGACTCGACTGACACACATGATCCACCGATGGGACTGATGGGGAGACCGGAGTGACCGCACCGACCAAACCGCTCGCCGAGATCATCGACCCCGGCTGGGCCGAGGCCCTGGCCCCGGTCGAGCCGATCATCACCGAGATGGGCCGGTTCCTGCGCAACGAGATCGCCGAGGGCCGCCGCTATCTGCCCGCCGGACAACACATCCTGCGGGCCTTCACCCGGCCGATCGACGACGTGCGGGTGCTCATCGTCGGGCAGGACCCGTACCCGACCCCGGGGCATGCTGTCGGCCTGAGCTTCTCCGTGGCCCCCGACGTGCGTCCGATTCCGCGGTCCTTGGCCAACATCTACACCGAGTACTGTTCGGATCTCGGGTATCCGATGCCGACCAACGGAGATCTCACCCCGTGGGCCGACAACGGCGTCCTGTTGCTGAACCGGGTGCTGACGGTCGCGCCGGGGGAGCCCGCATCTCACCGCAAGAAGGGCTGGGAAGCGGTCACCGAATGCGCGATCAAGGCGCTTGTCGCCCGTGACGAACCGCTCGTCGCGATCCTGTGGGGCAAGGATGCGGCCGGGCTTCAGGAGTGGTTGCCGGACGTCCCGGCCATCGTCTCGGCACACCCGTCGCCGCTGTCGGCGTCGCGCGGCTTCTTCGGTTCGCGGCCGTTCAGCCGGGCCAACGAAGAACTCGCCGATCTCGGCGCCGATCCGGTGGACTGGCGGCTGCCCTGAGTTCCGCTCTCGTCTCCGAGAGAACCCGGGACAACCACCCATCTCAGGGAGCGGTGGCCTACTCGGTAAGCCGAGAAGATCAGCGCGTCTTGCCGAAGTCCGGCGCGCGCTTGCCGACGAACGCGTCGACGCCTTCGATGCCCTCGGCGAGGCCGGACCGTTCGGAGATGGAACGTCCCTCGATGGTGAGCTGTTCGATCAGCGAGTTCTCCGACGACACGGCCAGCAGGCGTTTGGTGCCGGAGTCGGCGGAGCGGGGCCCTGCCGCGATCGTCTCGGCGTTGGCGCGGGCCACGGTCTCGACGTCCTCGTCGGCGACGATCTCCGACAGGATTCCCCAGTTCAGCGCGTCGTCGGCGGAGAGGACGCGGTCGGTGAGGATGATCTGGCGTGCCCGCGCGGCGCCGACCGCGCGGGGAAGGGTCCAGGTGAGCCCGCCGTCGGGGGTGAGTCCGATGCCGCGGTAGGCGGGACGGAGTTTGGAGGAGGTGCCGCCGATGGCGACGTCGGCGTGCAGCACCAGCGACATGCCGGCACCGGCAGCCCAGCCCTTGGCGGCGGCGACAACCGGGACCTCGGCCTCGTAGAGGGCGTTGACAAAGGCGTGGAAGTTGTCGGCGATCAGACGCAGATAGGTGGGTCGATCGTCGGCGGCGGCGAAGGCCCGCACGTTGCCGCCGGCGCAGAAGTTCTTGCCCGCACCGACGAGGAGCACCGCGCCGACGTCGCGACGACCGCGTGCCACCTCGCGCAGCGCCTGGGTGCCCGCGGCGATCCCGTCGTCGTCGAGTGAGTTGCCCGCGCCCGCAGCCGACACCGCGATCGTCAGGACGCCGTTGGCCTCACTCACGGGAGCCGACGCGTCGGGCTGGGGGGTTTCGGTGGTGGGGATTGCGTGGAAGTCATGCGCGGAACATTATCTCGCACACACCAAAGACCCGACGCCGGGGAGCTTACGCTCGGTGGCATCGGGTCTCGTGCTCTCGAACCCCATCACCCGCGTACGGGTGATGACGATCAGACAGCTGCGGTCTTGCCGGCCTTCAGGCAGGAGGTGCAGACGTTCTTGCGCTTGCGGTTGCCCGGGGCGACCTCGACGCGAACAGACTGGATGTTCGGGTTCCAGCGGCGGTTGGTACGGCGGTGCGAGTGAGACACCGACTTGCCGAAGCCCGGGCCCTTGCCGCAAATGTCGCAGACGGCAGCCATCGTCGAACTCCCTTGATAGATGAATATGGTCTCGTGGTCAGCCTCGCGGATCGGCACCACCGGAAGTGTGCGCGTGGACCGAAAGGCAACCCTGCAAGGATAACCAGCTCGGGTGGGCGTGGCCAAATCCGGGTCGCGGTGCCCCGCCTCGAGGCGCGGACGTCTCCGGGTCGTCGGGGACGCCGAGTAACCTTGCACACATCCTTCCAGACCGTCCCCTCGGCCCGCGGCGCAGCCCCGTCGTATGCCCAGGTCAGAGCGAGAAAGAGTCACCGCGTGATCGCCCGCACCATCAACCCGCAGCTGCTGCGTGACTGGGCCCGTGTCTGTGTCGACCAGCTCGAGGATCTGCGAGGCGAGATCAACGACCTCAACGTCTTCCCGATCCCGGACTCGGACACCGGCAGCAACATGCTGTTCACCATGCGGGCGGCTGCGGACGCCGCCGAGGCCGCACCGGACGACGCGTCGTTGCCGCAGGTCGCCCGCGCGATGGCCGACGGTGCGGTGGCGCAGGCACGCGGCAACTCGGGCATCATCCTGTCGCAGGTCCTCGTCGGCCTGGCCGACGGCGCCGAGATCCTCGGCGACACCGAATCCCTGACCTTCGGTGATCTGGCGACGCTCGGCCTCCGCCTCGGGTCGCTCGCCGCGACCCGCGCGGTCAGCGAACCGCGCGAGGGAACGGTGCTGACCCTGGTTCGAGTGGCCGCCGAGGCGGCCGCCGCACATGAGAAGGAGACCGCCGCCGACATCGTCCGCGCCGTCGCCGACGACTGCGCCGAGGCGCTCGAACGTACGCCGGAGCAGTTGTCGGTCCTCGCCTCCGCGGGGGTCGTCGACGCAGGCGGACGCGGGTTCCTCGTGATCGTCGATGCCATGGTCCGGGTGATCACCGGGGTGGCCAACCGCCGGCGCCGTTACCGGGGCATCCTCACCGACAGCACGACCCTCGGACACGGGGTCGACGACGCCTGCGTGGAGAGCAGCGATCAGGACTTCGAGGTGATGTACCTGCTCGACGGCGCGGCGGGTGAACAGATCGCCGAACTCCGCGAGCGTCTGAACGAACTGGGCGACGCCGTGGTCATCGTCGGCGACAGCTCGAGCGGCGAGGGCGAGCGCTTCTCCGTCCACGTCCACACCTGTGAGCCCGGTCCCGCGGTGGAGGCCGGCGCGGGACTCGGCCGGCTCTCGGATGTCCGCATCAGCTGCTTCGCGCTCGATGCCATTCGCGCACAAGTCGATTCGAGCGAACCTCCGCCGCGGCACAAGCGTGCCGTGGTGGCGGTGGCGCTCGGCGACGGTGCGGCCGACCTCTTCGCCGAGGCCGGGGCGACCGTGCTGCGCGCCGACGGCGGGCTGACCGCACAGGCCTTGGGACGGTCGATCCGCGACACCGACAGTGCCCACGTGGTGGTCATGGCCAACGGCGCGTTGAGTTCTCAGGATCTCGTCACCGTCACCACCGAAGTGCGTTCGACGCAGCGTTCGGTGCTGATGCTCCCGACGTCGTCGATGACCCAGTGCCTGGCGGCGCTCGCGGTGCACGATCCGAGTGAGACCCCCGACATCGACGCCTATGCGATGGCCGAGGCCGCCGCCGGTGCGCGGTGGGGGTCCCTGCAGCTCGCGACCACGAAGATGATGACGCTGGCCGGGATGTCGGACGTCGGTGACGTCCTCGGGCTCATCGGCGACGACGTCCTGGTGGTGGCGCCCGACCAGACCTCGGCTGGAACCGCCCTGATCGACCTGATGCTCGCGACCGGTGGTGAGCTGGTGACCGTGCTCGCCGGCACCGCCGTCGACGAGTCCGCGCTGGAGGCCGTCGCGGAACAGATGCGCCGCAGCTACCCGGGTATCGAACTCGCGGTCTACCGCACCGGGCAGCGCAGCGATCTGCTGCAGGTGGGTGTCGAGTGACCGAACTGGCGCTGGCGGATTCGCTGTCCGACGTTCTCGGCCCTAAGCCGGCGGAGAAGCTCGCCGCACTCGGCGTGACCACCGTCGGCGAACTGCTGCGCTACACGCCCCGTCGCTACATCCGCCGTGGTCTCGTGGCCGACCATCAGCGGCCCGAACCCGGCGAGTGGCTGACCATCGTCGGCCGGATCACCAAGTCCGATCTGATCCAGATGAAGAGCCGCCGTGGACAGTTCCTGAAGGTCAAGGTCACCGACGAGAACGAGGTCTACGAGGCGAGCTTCTTCAATCCGAAGTTCATCAGGCATCAGCTGCGCCCGGGTGCCCGGGTGATGATGGCCGGTACGGTCAAGTACTTCCGCGAGCAGATCCAGTTGTCCCACCCGGAGTGGATGATCCTGCCCGACGGCGATCCCGAGATCGATCACGTCGTCGGCTCCAAGATGCTGACCGAGATGTACGCGATCGAGGAGGAGGTCACCCGGGAACATGGCGGTGCGCATCCGTTGGTCGCGATGTTCGACCGCGAGATCCTCCCGATGTATCCGGCCACCAAAGACGTACAGACCTGGGACATCCTGGGCGCCGTGCGGCGGGTGCTGGACCATTGCGCGCCGATCCCCGACGCGCTGACCGACGCGCAGCGCCGGGAACGCGGACTGGTCTCCACCGACGAGGCGATCCGCAAGATCCACCTACCCGACTCCGAGGACGATGTGAAGGTCGCCTCGCATCGGCTGAAGTTCGACGAGGCGCTGGCGATCCAGACGGTGCTCGCACAGCGACGGCTCGCGGGCCGCAGTGAAGCGGCTCCGCCGTGCCCGCATGTGCCCGGCGGTCTCGAGGACAAGCTGCGGGAGCGTCTTCCGTTCACGCTCACCGAGGGGCAGCTCGCGGTGGGGGAGGAACTCGCCGAGGACCTGGCTCTGGCGCAACCGATGTCGCGGCTGCTGCAGGGTGAGGTCGGTTCCGGTAAGACCCTCGTCTCGCTGCTCGCGATGCTGCGGGTCGTCGACAACGGATACCAGTGCGCGATCCTCGCACCCACCGAAGTGCTTGCGGCGCAGCATCACCGAACGATGAAGAAGATGCTGGGTGACCTGGCCGAGGGTGGTGAGCTGACCGCGGCCGAGGGGGCGACCCGTATCGCCCTGCTGACCGGATCGATGAAGACCAAAGGCCGGCGCGAGACGCTGCTCGACGTGGTCACCGGCTCGGCGGGCATCGTCATCGGTACGCACGCCCTGCTGGAGGAGAAGGTCGAGTTCTTCGACCTCGGCCTCGTGGTGATCGACGAACAACACCGGTTCGGTGTCGAACAGCGTGATGTGTTGCGCGGCAAGGGGCGTGACGGCCGTATCCCGCACTTCCTGGTGATGACCGCGACGCCGATCCCGCGCACCGTCGCGATGACCGCCTTCGGCGATCTCGAGACGTCGGTCCTGCGCGAGTTGCCGCGCGGCCGCCAGCCGATCTCGACGTCGGTGGTCCCGATGGGCAGGCAGAACTGGGTCGACCGGGTGTGGTCACGTGCCAACGAGGAGATCGACGCCGGCCGACAGGTCTACGTCGTGTGCTCGCGCATCGGCGACGACGACGCCCCGGAACCCGCAGCCGACGACGACGAGAAGGGTCCGAAGACCACGTCGGTCGTCGAGCAGTACGAGGCTCTCGTGGCCGGTCCGTTCGCGCATCGGCGAGTCGAGATGTTGCACGGTCGCCTGGCGCCCGAGGAGAAGAACGCGATCATGGACGCGTTCGGACGGGGCGAGGTCGATGTCCTGGTGTCCACCACCGTCATCGAGGTCGGTGTGGACGTGCCGAACGCGACCACGATGGTGATCGTCGACGCCGAACGGTTCGGGGTGAGCCAGCTTCATCAGCTGCGTGGACGTGTCGGTCGTGGCCAGCACGCCGGCCTGTGTCTGCTGATGACGCACAGCAAGGACATCTCCCAATCGATGCAGCGTCTGCGTGCCGTGGCGGGGTCCAACGACGGCTTCGAACTGGCCCGTGTGGACCTCGAACAACGCCGCGAAGGTGACCTGCTCGGGTCGCTGCAGTCCGGCGTCAACACCTCGCTGCGGTTCCTGTCCTTGCTCGAGGACGTGGAGGTCATCGAGGATGCGCGCGGACTCGCCGAGGACGTGGTGAGCGAGGACATCACGCTTCTGCACCACCGCCCGCTCGCGGACCTCGTCGACGGGATTCTGGTGCCGCAGAAGATCGCGTATCTCGACAAGTCCTGACCGTCGGCTGATCCCGCCGTCGTGTTTCCCTCACGCCGAGCAGATCCGGTCAGCGCGAAGGAAACCGCCCATCGCGAGGTGAACCGCTGCGCGGAAACAGGTTTCACGTTTCGTGGAACCTCGCCGCCCGGCGCTGCGTCAAAGTCCCATGGTCCTCCGCGACGCGACGTTCCGATCGCCGACGCTCCGGCGGCTCCGCATGCGGGTGCGGTGGATCGCCTGGAAGTCATCGGCATCGGGGTCGTGGTCGGCCCGACAGTGGTCGCTGCTGGTCTTCGCGGTCGTCACGGCGATCGTGGTCGCGGTGGGATCAGGTGGATTCGGTCCGCAGTCCGACATCGACTCGCGAGTGCGGACGCTGGCGCGAGAAGCTCTGGCGCGCTTGGCGTCCATCCCCGTGCACGCACAGCGTCCCGACCGCGACGACTACGACCGAAGCGCGTTCGGCGCGGCGTGGACGGATGCGGTGGCCGTGGCCGGGGGTGGCAACGGATGCGACACCCGCAACGACATCCTGGCCCGAGATCTACAGGACATCCGGGCGGGACCGGTGTCGAGTTGTCCGCGCGCGGTTCTCGCGGGGGAGTTCCGGAGCCCGTACAGCGGCGAGTTCGTGGTGTTCCGCCGCGACCGCAACGCGTCGAGTGTGCAGATCGACCACATCGTGCCGCTGGCCTACGCATGGGACATGGGTGCGTGGTCGTGGGAACTCGGCCGACGACTGAGCTTCGCCAACGACCCGGCCAACCTCGTCGCCGTCGACGGCCCCTCGAATCAGGACAAGAGTGACTCCGAACCGGGCCGGTGGATGCCACCGGTCCGCGGGTTCTGGTGCCAGTACGCGATCCAGTTCGTGATGGTCAGCGCGACATACGGTTTGACGGTCGATGCCGAATCGCGTGAGGTGCTGACCGACGCGTTGCGGTGCGGACAGTGAGGCGGCGAGCTCAGGCCGAGAACGTCGGTTTGCCTCCGGTGGGCCGTTTGAGCTGCGAGAAGGCAGACGTGGCCCCGAGCGTGACGATCGCGGAGTAGAGGGCCTCGGCCTCGTCACCGGTCGGGATGTCGGAGAGCACCGGGCCGAAGAAGTGGGTTCCGTTGATCCCGGTGATCGGGCTGCCGCCGGTCTCGCCCAGGACATCCTGACTGCGTTGGTGCGCTGTCCTCAGGGCATCGTCGAACGAGTCGTCGTCCATGGCCTCGGCCAGTTCACCGGGGAGTCCGGCCTCGACGAGGATCTCCGAGACGACCGCGGGGGTCATCTCGTCGCCCGCGTGGTGAAAACGCCGGCCGACCGCCGAGTAGAGGGGCCCGATCGCGTCCGCGCCGTTCTTCGCGACGGCGGCCATGAACACCCGGCCGAGCCGGCGGGAGGTGTCCAGTTGCCGTCGCTGCTGGTCCGATGCGGGTTCCCGATCCTCGTTGAGGACGGCCAGACTCATGACGTGCCAGTCGACCGAGTCATCGTGTCTCCCGGCCTGGTCGGCGAGCCACCGCGATGCGGCCCACGCGAAGGGACACACCGGATCGAAGTAGAAGTCGAAGCGGTTCATGACAACTCCTGTCGTGTCAGGGATTCTGTTCTGGGATCGGCGGGGGTCAGGACTGGTTCGACAGTGCGTCGATCGCGGCCTGCAGCTTCGTGGCGGCATCACGTGCGACGGACTCGAGTTCGGGCTCACCCGAGACCTGAACCATCAGATCCGGATTCATCGCCTCGACGAGTGTCGTGCCGGGATGGTCCGGGTCCGACCGGACGACGACGTTGCACGGCAGCAGCAGTCCGATCTGGCGTTGGACCCCGAGTGCTCGGTTTGCCAGAGGCGGATTGCAGGCGCCCAGGATCAGGTACTGCTCCATGTCCTCGTCGAGCTTCTTCTTCATGGTGGCCTGGACATCGATCTCGGTGAGGACTCCGAAACCCTGGTCGGCGAGTGCGGCGCGGGTGCGCTCGACCGCTTCGTCGAAGGGGACGGCCAGCGTGGTGTTCAGTGCGAGGGACATTGTGTTCCTTTCGGTTCGGACCCGGCCCGGGCCAGACGGTTGTCCGCTGGCCCGGGACGGAATCCGGTTCGGGTTGTCAGTGCGCGAAGCTGATCTTGGGCAGGATGCGGCGCAACCAGGCGGGCGACCACCATGCCGCGCGACGCGTGATCCGCAACAGCGCCGGAAGGAGTGTGAGACGGATCAGGACGGCATCCAGCAGAACGGCGACACCGAGGATGATCCCCATCTCCTTCGGGGGAAGAGGTTCGGCCAGGGCGAAGGTGAAGAACACCGCCACCATGACCGCTGCCGCGGCGAAGATGATCCGGCCGGAGTGCGCCATCCCGTCGATCTGTGCCTGTGTGGCGTTGTCGGACCGCTCGAAGTGTTCCTTCGCGGTGGCGAGCAGGAAGACCGTGTAGTCCATCGCGATCGCGAAGATCATCGCGAAGAAGAACACCGGTCCCCACCCGTCGAGGAAGCCCTGTGGTGTGAAGCCCAACAGGTCCGCGAGGTGCCCGTCCTGGAAGATGAGCTTTGCGACGCCGAAGGCAGCTGCCGTCGACAACAGGCTGACCACGGTGCCGATCAGGGCGATCAGAGGTGCCTGCAGCGAGACCAGGAGCAACAGGAAGCCCAGGATGAGGATGACGGCGACAACCAGCGGGAAGTAGTCGTTCAGGGCCTGCTGGAGGTCCAGGTTCTCAGTGGGCGCGCCACCGACCAGTGCACCGTCGGGCAGGGTGCTGCGCAGGTCGTCGACGATCGTGCCCATCTGCTCGTCGGACGGGTCGACCGACGGGAGTGCCTGCATCAGAACGTAATCCGAGCCATCTGCGGAGGGCATCGGGGGAGTCACCATCTCGATTCCCGGCGACTGAGAAGCGGCCTGGGCGGTCTGCTGTGCCTCGTTGGCAGGTGCGACGATCTGCAACATCCCGGGTGCGCCCTCACCCATCTGTGACTGGACGAGTTCGTAGCCCTGACGCACCGGTGCATCCTCGGGGACGACGGTGATCGACGGCATCGCGACCTTCAGGCCGAAGACCGGGATCGCCAACGCGATGAGAACGGCGAGGGAACCGGCGGCCACGGTCCACGGGTGACGGTGCAGGAAGAGTCCCCAGCGGGCGAACACCGGTGAACGGTGCTGCTGACGGCGGGCATACGGCATCGACACCGCATTGACCCGGGGACCCAGCTTGCCCAGCGCGGCGGGCAGAAGTGTCAGGGTTGCCGCCAGGACGAAGACGACGGCGAGCATGATGCCCACGGCCATCGTTCGCACCGCGGGTGCGGGAACCAGCAACACGGCCGACAAGCTCACCAGGACGGTGATGCCGGAGAGCAACACCGCTTTTCCTGCGGTGTCCATGGTCTCGGCGACCGCGGCACGCATGTTGTCGCCGTAACCGCGCATGGCATCGCGGAAGCGCGACACGATGAACAGTGCGTAGTCGATGCCCAGGGCCAGAGCGAACATCATGGCGAAGTTGATCGCCCACACCGAGATCGGGGTGACCTGGTTCAGCAGGACCAGTCCGCCGGCGGACGCGACGAGTCCGGCGATGGTCAGCAGCAAGGGAAGTCCGGCCGCGACCAGCGACCCGAAGGCCAGCACCATGATCGTCAAGGTGACCGGCCAGGAGAACAGCTCGGCCTTGATCATCGCGTCGTGATTGGCCTTGTTGAAGTCACTCCACAACGCGGACGCACCGGTCGGGTAGACCTCGACACCGTTCCCGGACAGCCCGGTCAGCTCGTCTTTGTGTTCGTCGACTGCCCGCACCATGTCGTCGGTGTTGGCAGCAGCGCCGATGATGACGATGCCGGTGTGACCGTCGGGACTGATGGACATTCCCGGTTGTGGTGGCACGACCTGGGCGAATCGGTCATCGGTCGCCGCGAGTTCGGTGATCTTTCCGACGACGGCCTGGACCGCGGGACTCTCGACGCGATCGCGGTCGGAATGGACGACCACCTGCACCGCAGCCGAGGAGTTGCCGCCGAAGTGCTGCTGGGCCAGTTCGCGGACCTGGACGGACTCGGACCCGTTCGCCTGCCATCCGGCGCCGGCGAGTGAGGAGAACACCGAGGGCGCCGCCGCTCCCAGAACCACCAGGAGGAGCACCCACACACCGAACACCCAACGGGCGCGGCCGGCCATCGTCGCGCCCCAGCGACCGAGGATTCCGGCTGCGGAACCTGTTGGGTCAGGTGTTGCTTCGTCTTCGGACAGGGCCGTCTTCGGCGCCATGAGATTCCTTTCGTCTGATACCCGTAGGGGTATTGGATCTGGCGCGAAGATACCCCGGGGGGTATGGTGGCGTCAAGGATCCACAGCTCCGACTACCGAGAGCTGTGGGTGTTGAAACATGAGGAGGAATCACCATGGCCGCAGACGAGAGGCCGCGCTTGACCGTCGGGGAAGAGGCGATGGGGGCTGTTCTGAATCGGCTGAAGCGTGCTCAGGGCCAGCTTGCCGGGGTGATCGCCATGATCGAGGCGGGCCGGGACTGCGCGGACGTGGTCACCCAGCTCGCGGCGGTGTCGCGAGCGCTCGACCGGGCCGGCTTCAAGGTCGTGGCGTCGGGGATGCGGCAGTGTGTCGAGACCGCCGACGGTGAGCAGCCGCCGTTGTCCGAGGCTGCACTGGAGAAGCTGTTCCTCGCGCTGGCGTGACGGGCGGTCCGGGGCCGGTGGCCGAGTAGGAGCGAACGAAAGAGGGGGCCGAGGCATCGGCCCCCTCTTTCGTGGATGTGGGTGTTTTCGTGGGTGGGTGAGCAGGGCGCTCAGCGGGGGTATGTGGCGCGAGGGAGTCCCGCCTTCGACATGAGCAGGCTGGCGGGGCACCATCCGACGGCGCTGTAGAGCAGCAGATTGGCGGCCACGAAGAGGGTGAGCACGGTCCACCACGGGGACACTGTCAGTACGAGGATGACGCTGATCGTCACCATCACGCCCGCGAGCGCGGGCACCATTCTCTCCACCGTCAATCGGGGCTCGTGAGTACCGGTTGCGCGTGTCATGGGGTCTTCCTTCTGCTGGGGACGTGTGAACGCCCGGGATCGATGGCAATGCCACTATACCCCCTGGGGTATAGTGGCGGCGTTGTCTCGAACTCGAACGTAAGGACCGAGAGCATGTGTTCACCGGTGAAGTGCCCAACGTGTGGCAAGACGACCTGGTCGGGGTGCGGTCGTCATGTCGACGCCCTCAAACGCCGCATTCTCGACTCTCAGTGGTGCGACGGGCACAAGCAGGCGCCGTCCCCGCGCTCGAAGTGGTGGTCCAGAGCCTGACCGGACCGGATAGCTCTTTGGGGACGTGCTCGGCCCGGCGCTACTCTTGAGGACGGCATACATCCCGCGGCGGCATCGTCGCGGCGACCACCCGCGAAGTCGAGGATGTTGATGAGCGCACCCACCGCAGAGCCCTCCGTCGCAAGAGACGAGTCCGGAACCGAGAAGGTCGTCCTCGGACTCGCGCGAGCGGCGAAATCGGCATCCCGCTCGCTGGGTGGTCTCACGTCGGCGGACAAGAACGAGGTCCTGCTCGCGGCAGCTGACGCCATCGAATCCGCGTCGGAGACGATCCTCACCGCCAACGCCGAGGACATCGCGCGCGCCGAGGAGGCGGGCACCGAGGCGAGCCTGCTCGATCGCCTGCGTCTCGACGAATCCCGTGTCGTCGGCATCGCGAACGGTCTGCGTCAGGTCGCGGTCCTGCCCGATCCGATCGGTGAGATCGTCTCCGGCAAGACGCTGCCCAACGGACTTCAACTCCGACAGGTACGGGTTCCCCTCGGTGTCGTCGGCATCGTCTACGAGGCGCGGCCCAACGTCACGGTCGACGCCTTCGGGATCGCCTTCAAGTCGGGTAACGCGGTGCTGCTCCGCGGTTCGTCGTCGGCCGCGTCGTCGAACGCCGAACTCGTCCGCGTCCTGCGAGAGACCCTGTCCGCGAAGGGCGTCAGCGCTGATGCCGTGTCGCTGCTGCCCAGCGAGGACCGCTCGAGCGTCACCGCGCTCATCCGCGCCCGCGGACTCGTCGACGTCGTGATCCCGCGCGGCGGTGCCGGTCTCATCGAGGCCGTCGTCTCCAACGCGACCGTCCCCACCATCGAGACCGGCGTGGGCAACTGCCACGTCTACGTGCACGCCCTCGCCGACCTCGACGTCGCCGTCCGCGTCATCCTGAACTCCAAGACCCGCCGGCCGAGTGTCTGTAACACCGCCGAGACGGTCCTGATCGACAAGGCGGTGGCGGCCGACGCGCTGCCTCGCATCACCCAGGTCCTGCAGTCCCAGGGCGTCGTGATCCACGGTGACGAGCCGGGCATGGAACCGGCCACCGAGGACGACTGGACCAAGGAGTATCTGTCGATGGACATCGCGATGAAGGTCGTCGACGACCTCGACGCCGCCGTCTCCCACATCGACTCCTACGGCACCGGTCACACCGAGGCGATCATCACCACCGACCTCGCCGCCGCGGACGAGTTCACCCGCCGCGTGGACGCCGCCGCCGTCATGGTGAACGCCTCCACCGCCTTCACCGACGGCGAGCAGTTCGGGTTCGGCGCCGAGATCGGCATCTCCACCCAGAAGCTGCACGCCCGCGGCCCGATGGGCCTGCCCGAGCTGACCTCGACCAAGTGGCTGGTCTGGGGCAACGGCCACGTTCGGCCGGCCTGATGACGGGCTCCACGGAGTACACCGGTTCCGGACCACAGGTCGTCCCGTCGTTCACCTCCGTCGACGACGTCGTCGCACGGCTCCGCGACACCGGCTACCTCGCCGACGACGCCACGGCGACGTCGACCTTCCTCGCCGACCGGCTGGGCAAGCCGCTGCTCGTCGAGGGACCCGCGGGTGTCGGCAAGACCGAACTGGCCAAGTCGATCGCCGCAGCCACGGATGCCGAGCTCGTCCGCCTGCAGTGCTACGAGGGCATCGACGAGGCCCGCGCGCTCTACGAGTGGAACCATGCCAAGCAGATCCTGCACATCCAGGCGACGGGCAACCGCGCCTGGGAAGAGGCGAAGACCGACATCTTCTCCGACGAGTTCCTGCTGCCGCGGCCGCTGCTGAAGGCGATCTCGCGCGAGGGTTCGACCGTGCTGCTGATCGACGAGGTCGACAAGGCCGACGTCGACATGGAGGGGCTGCTCCTCGAGGTGCTCAGCGACTTCGCGATCACCATCCCCGAGATGGGAACCGTTGCCGCGCAGCGCCGACCGATCGTGCTGCTCACCTCGAACGCCACGCGTGAACTGTCCGAGGCGCTCAAGCGTCGCTGCCTGTACCTCTACATCGACTTCCCCGACGCCGAGCGGGAGAAGGAGATCCTCGCGTCGCGGGTGCCGAACCTGTCGGCGTCGCTGAGTGCAGAACTGGTCCGGATCGTCGGTGTGCTGCGGACGCTGGACATCCGCAAGAAGCCGTCGGTGGCCGAGACGATCGACTGGGCCCACACGCTGCTCGCGCTCGGTGCGGGAGAACAGGCCGACGCCAAGCGCGGCGGACTCGACGACGGCCTCATCGCCCGCACCCTCGGTGTGGTGCTCAAACACCGGCCCGATCTGAAGACGGCTCTCAAAGAACTCAAGCTGGGCTGATGACGACTCCGCTCGTCGCGCACCTCACCGATTTCGTCGATGAGCTGCGTCGTCGCGGGATCGTCGTCGGGCCGTCGGCGCTGATCGACGCGGCGAGTGCGATGGAGGTGCTCGATCTGCTCGAGCGGTCCCGCCTCCGTGAGGGTCTGGCGACGACGCTGCTCGTCGACCATGCGCATCGAGGGGTTTTCGACCGTGTCTTCGACCTGTGGTTCCCGGTCGGCGCGGGAATGCGCACCGTCACCGAGGATCTGCCGCGCGACGAGGACGGAAACCTCGACGTCGAGGCGGTGCGGGACGCGCTGGCGGAGATGCTGGCCGACGATGCGGCGGCCGGTGACGGGCGGCTCGAGCAGGCGATCGCGATGATCGTCGACGAACTGGGGCGCTACGGGTCGACGAAGGGCGAGGCCTTCTCGGCGTATCAGGCGATCTCCGCGGTCAACCCGCAGACGTTGATCGCCAAGATCGCCGCGGCGATGGCCGGTGGCGACGGTGCCCGACCGGGTACCGAGCCGCTGTACCGGCAAGCCGCGCGTCAGAAGGCCACCGACCTGCGGGCCGCGATCGAGCGTGAGACGCAGCGTCGGATGGCCGATCGCAACGGCCGGGACAAGGTCGGCGCGTATGCGGTGCCGCCCCTGCCGGAGAACGTCAACTTCCTCTCCGCGGGCGCCAAGGAGCAGGTGGAGATCCGCAAGACGATCGAGCCACTGGCCCGGTTGCTCGCCGCCAAGCTCGAGACGCGGCGGCGTCGTGCCCATCGCGGGGCGGTCGACGTGCGCAAGACACTGCGCGCGTCGATGTCCACTGGCGGCGTCCCGATCGAACTCAGTCACCGCAAGCCGCGTCCCGGACGCCCGGAGCTGATCGTCATCTGCGATGTGTCGGGGTCGGTCGCCGGGTTCAGCCAGTTCACGCTGCGGCTGGTATATGCACTGCGGCAACAGTTCTCGAAGGTACGGGTGTTCGCCTTCGTCGACACCGTCGACGAGGTCACCGACTTCTTCGACCATGGCGAAGAGGATTTCGGTGCTGCGATGCACCACATGATCTCGACCGCGCGGATCTCCACGCGCGACGGACATTCGGATTACGGCAACATGCTCGCCGGTTTCGTCGCCGACCACGTCGAGACGCTGACGCACCGGGGCGCCCTGTTGGTGCTCGGCGACGCGCGCAACAACTACCACGACGCGCACGCCGACGCGCTCGCGGAACTGGTCGAACGCGCCCGGCACGCGTACTGGCTGAACCCCGAGGCCAAGGAGCACTGGGGAACCGGTGATTCGGTCGCCACCGACTACGCGGAGGTCATCGACATGTTCGAATGCCGCAATGCGACGCAGCTGGGAACCGTCATCGCCGACCTGCTGCCGGTCTGACCCGGCCGTCACCGCGTAGACTGACCGTCCATGTCAACCGACCGCCACCGCGCGCGCCGCATCGGCGTCATGGGTGGCACGTTCGATCCGATCCACAACGGGCACCTGGTGGCGGCCAGCGAGGTCGCCCACCGTTTCGAGCTGGACGAGGTGATCTTCGTCCCGACCGGGCGTCCGTGGCAGAAGCTGGGCGAGCACACGATGGTCAGCCCACCCGAGGACCGGTACCTGATGACGGTCATCGCGACGGCGTCGAATCCGCAGTTCAGCGTGAGTCGCGTCGACATCGACCGTGACGGTGACACCTATACCGTGGACACGCTGCGTGATCTGCGGAAACAGCTGCCCGATGCGCAGCTGTACTTCATCACCGGGGCCGATGCGCTGGAGTCGATCCTGTCGTGGCAGGACTGGGAGGAACTGTTCGAGCTGGCGCGGTTCGTGGGTGTGAGCCGGCCGGGGTATGAGCTCGACGCCACGCATCTGGCGCAGCATCTCGCCCAGATGCCGGATGACACGCTGCACCTGCTGGAGATCCCGGCGCTGGCGATCTCGTCGACCGAATGCCGCACGCGTGCGGCACAGAGACGACCGGTCTGGTACCTGGTGCCCGACGGCGTCGTGCAGTACATCGCCAAGAGGAAGCTGTATCGTGCGCCTCGGGCGTCGTCGCCCGGGGTGTCCGCGCCGGGAGCGGAGCGAGCGGGCGGTAATGATCCTGCGCCGGGAGCGGAGCGAGCGGGCAGAGTTGATCCTGCGCCGGGAGCGCCTGCGGCCTCGGCCGGTAAGTGAATTTTCGAGAGGACTTGTGTGACTGCGTCAGCTGAAGCGTTGGAGATGGCCAAGGTGGCTGCTCTGGCGGCCGCGGAGAAGCTCGCCCATGAGGTGACCGTGATCGATGTGTCGGAACAGTTGGTGATCACCGACGCCTTCGTCATCGCGTCGGCGGACAACGAGCGACAGGTCAATGCGATCGTCGACGAGGTCGAGGAGAAGTTGCGGGAGGCCGGGCACAAGCCGCTGCGCCGCGAGGGTACCCGTGAGGGCCGGTGGGCTCTGCTCGACTACGCCGACATCGTGGTGCACATCCAGCACACCGACGAACGACGCTTCTACGCACTGGAGAGTCTGTGGAAGGACTGTCCGGTGGTCGAGGTGGAAGGGCTTTCGTGAGCGGCGGTCCCGACAATCACGACACCTCGGTCGAGCGCCTGACCCCGGTCGTCCGGCGCCTGATCCTGTTGCGTCACGGGCAGACCGAGTACAACGCGGGCAGCCGCATGCAAGGCCAGCTCGACACCGACCTCTCCGAGCTTGGTGTGCGGCAGGCGAATTCGGCTGCCATCGAACTGGCCAAGCGGCAGCCCCTGGTGATCTGGTCGTCGGATCTGAAGCGTGCACGGGAGACCGCGGAGGCGCTGGCGCAGCGCACCGGGCTCTCGGTGACAGTCGACCAGCGCCTCCGTGAGACCCATCTCGGCGAGTGGCAGGGTCTCACCCATCTCGACGTGGACGCGGCGATGCCGGGAGCGCGTGTGGTGTGGCGCGACGACGCGACGTGGACGCCGCCGGGTGGCGAGAGCCGCGTCGACGTGGCGAAGCGTTCCACCCCGCTGGTGGACGAGCTGATCGAGCAGCTGCCGGAATGGGGCGTGGGTGACAACCCCGAGGCTCCGGTCGTGCTGGTGGCCCACGGCGGGGTGATCGCGGCGATGACCGCTGCGCTGCTCGGACTGCCGGTGGACAACTGGCCGGTTTTCGGTGGGTTGGCGAACACCAGCTGGGTTCAGCTGTCCGGGCACGGCATGCCCGGCGAGCTCCCGCGCTGGCGTCTCGACGTGTGGAATGCGTCGGCCGAGGACTCCGATCCAGCCGTGCAGTGACCGATCCGGCTCTCGATGCCCCTGCGGGGGAGCGCTGTGTACTGGTCCTGTCCGACTCGCTGGCCTACTACGGCCCGGTCGGCGGGCTGCCCGCGGACGATCCGCGGATCTGGCCGTCGCTGGTCGGCGCCGACGTCGGTCTGCCCGTGCGGTTGTTCGGCCGGATCGGCTGGACGAGCCGCGACGTGTGGTGGGCGCTGACCCAGGACCCGAACATCTGGGCCACGGTGCCGCATGCCGACGTCGTCGTGCTGGCATTCGGGGGGATGGACACGCTGCCCTCGCCGCTGCCGACCGCGCTGCGGGAGCAGATCCGATATGTGCGGCCGAATCGGTTGCGGCAGTTGGTGCGGAACGCGTATTCATGGGTGCAGCCGCGCGGCTCGCGTCTGGGCTGGCCGCTGGCGTTGCCGCCGAAGGTGACCGTCGAATACCTGGACAAGATCCGAGAGGCCCTCACACAGCTACGCCCGGAGCTGCCGATCGTCGTGTGTCTGCCACCGACCCATCGCAGCCCGTATTACGGCTACGTCCACACGGGTCGTATCCCGACGACGGCGGCGATCGCGCGGTGGGCGGAGAGACACGGGTTGCCCTGCGTCGACTTCTACCCGGTGACCCGGGACGCGTTCGACGATCCGGCCGCGGAGATGAACCCGGACGGCATCCACTGGGGCTTCTCGTGCCATCGCCGGATCGCCGATGCGGTGGCGCCGGTGGTCGAGAAGAGCCGCGCGAACCGATAGTCGACGGACGCCACGACTCCCGTGTGAGGTCGGGCCGGTGAACCGGCTAACGTAGACGGGTGCCTGTCGTCGTCGTCACAGATTCCTCTTCTCGGTTGCCGGAGTCGGTCACCGAGCATTACGGGATCCGGCAGGTGCCGCTGCACGTGACGGTCGAGGACAAGGACTACCGCGAGGGCATCGACCCCATTCCGGAGGATGTCGTCTCGATGCCCGGCGTGACCACGTCTGGAGCTAATCCCGCCGAACTCACCGAGTACTTCGAATCCGCGCTGGAGGCCAGCGAGGGAGCGGGTGTGGTGAGCGTGCACATGTCCCGGAGATTGTCCGGCACCTGGGGTTCGGCACGGCTGGCGGCGGAGAAGTTCTCTGGGCAGGTCCGCATCGTCGATTCCCGATCTGTCGGTCTCGCAGTGGGTTTGACCGCCATCGCCGCGGCCCAGGCGGCCGCCGGTGGGGCCGACCGCGACCGCGTCTACGAGTCCGCGATCCGGCAGGCCGCGACGGTGGACTCACTGCTGTGCGTACAGCAGCTCGACAACCTGCGTCAGAGTGGCCGGATCTCCGCGGCCGGAAGACTCTTCGGGTCGGCGCTGTCGATCAAGCCGATCCTGCACATGGTCGACGGCACGCTCCAGCTCAAGGAACGCCATCGCACGTTCTCCAAGGCGCTCGACAAGATGGTCGGCGCCGCGGTCGAGTCGGCGGGAGGTCGCGCGGTCACCGTCGGAGTGCAGCACTGCGAGACCCCGGACGTCGCGGCCGAACTTCTCGCCACCCTGCGCAACCGGCTGCGGATGGTGACCTCCGAGCTGACCGTCGACCTCGGGCCGATCCTCGGTTCCCACGTGGGTCCCGGGGCGGTGGGCGTCGTCATCGCGTCGCATCTCGAACCGATCGAAGGGCTCGAGGAGGGCTGACGGCGCCCGTTTCCTGTCGACAGCCGCGCTCCTGTCCACAGATCTCGTGGTCGGCGTCCACAGCTCACGTGATCGGTTCTGAACACCCCTAGCGTGTGACGCCATGAGCGCATCAGGACGGCGGAATCCGCTGGACCGGTTGGGGCCGGTCGTCGAGCGGCCGGCGAGCCGGGACGACTTGTCGCCGGCCGCGGCCGGCTCCGACCCACCGCCGGGTGCCGGTGACCCTGCCGCGGCAGCCGTGGCGGTCGAGGAGCCCGAGCATCCGGGGTGGGGGATCGGTGGGATGCCGACGTGGCTGGATGCGCCGCCGCCCACGTCGCCGACGCGTGGGCATTTCGACGATGTGCTCGACCCCGACGACGATCGGTCGGGTGAGGACCGGGACGAGGACGAGGATCCCGTTCCGCGCCGACGCTTCGCCGTGGCACCGCCCGCGGCGATCGCGTTGATCGCGGTCGGGGTGATCGCCTGTGTCGTGGCCGGATTCGGACTGTTCCGCGGAACGGATTCCGCACCAGTCGTGGATTTCGGCGCGACGGCCGGTTCGTCGTCGATGCCGGATGCATCGGTGCCTCCGGTCAGCGCGCCACCGAGTACGACGCCGGCCCGGTTGGTGGTGAGCGTCGTCGGACTGGTGAACAGACCCGGACTGGTGCGTCTCGCTCCGGGAGCCAGGGTCGCCGAGGCGATCGACCAGGCCGGTGGGCCGCGCAAGGGCGCGGACCTCTTGTCGCTCAATCTCGCTCGGATTCTGCGCGACGGAGATCAGATCCTCGTCGGTTATGCCGCGGGCGAGGGGCGGATGTCGCTGCGTAGTGCGGTGGTCGGAGCCGAAGGTGGTGTGCCTGCACCGGGCCCGTCGGTCGGGCGGGGAAGTCCGCCACCGGCATCGTCGGCTGCCGAACCGGGCGGCCGGGTCAACCTCAACACGGCGACCGAGGCCGAGCTGGATGCGCTCCCCGGCGTCGGTCCGGTGACGGCGAAGGCGATCCTCGACTGGCGAGAACGCAACGGCCGCTTCACATCTGTGGACCAGCTCGCCGAAGTCGACGGGATCGGTCCGGCCCGGCTGGCGAAGCTGGTGAACCTCGTGACGGTCTGAGGCGATGGACTTCCGGCTGCTGGTGCCGGCGGTGATGGTGTGGTCGGTGACGGCGTGCGGGCTGGTGGCCCCGGTCGGTGTCGGCGTCGGCGTCGCGATCGTCTCGGCGGTGGTGGCCCTCGCCGGGGTGCTGGCATGCGGTGCTCACCGGCTCGGCTGGGAGGCGGTGGGGCTGGTCGTCGTAGGAGCGGGTTTGGCCGCGGCTTGTGCGACATCCCTCTCGCTCCGGCAGGAGGCCCGTGCCGATCATCCGCTGTCGCATGTGTCGGGGAAGGCGACGGTGGTCATGACTCTTCGCAGCGATCCGTTGCCGATCGGCCCGACGGGGCAGGGACGCATCCGCGCGCGCGTCGACGTCGAACAGATCGGTACCGAGCGGGTCTCGACCGCGCCGGCAGACCTTCGTGGTGCAACGCAGGCATGGGCGGGGTTGCTGCCCGGTCAACGAGTCGTCGCCGTCGTGAAGGTGCGGCCACCACCGGACCGAACTCTTCTCGTCGCGTCCCTCACCGCGTCTTCCCCGAAGCTCGTCGGCGGACCGCCCGCGTACCAGACCGTCGCGGGATCGATCCGGCAACGCCTACAACTGGTGGCGACCCGCGCCCTCGGTCCGGAGGCCGCGGGTCTGCTGCCGGGGCTCGTGCTCGGCGACGAGAGCGGGGTGGACGAGGGACTGCGCGATGACTTCCGGGCCGCGGGCCTGAGCCATCTCACCGCGGTGTCCGGAGCGAATTTCGCGATCGTCTGCGGCGCAGCGCTTCTCATCGTCCGCAGCATCGGGGTGCCGCCGCGCTCGTCGGCGATCGTCGGCCTCGTGGTGATCGTCGGTTTCGTGATGCTCGTCCGGCCGACACCCAGCGTGTTGCGCGCGGCGCTGATGGGTGGGGTCGGGGTGTTGGCTCTGTTCGCGTCGCGACGCTCGCAGTCGCTGCCTGCTCTGGGGGCCGCAGTGATCGGCGGTCTGCTGTGGTGGCCGGAGTTGGCGCTGCAGCCGGGCTTTGCGCTGTCGGTGGCGGCCACCTGCGCCATCGTGCTGTGGGCGCCTCGTCTCCGGGATCGGTTGCGGGCGTGGCGTTGTCCGCCGGGATTGGCGGAGGTGATCGCGATGGCGGTCACCGCGCAAGTGGTGACCGCGCCGGTCGTCGTGCTGGTGACAGGTCAGTTGTCCGTGGTCGGGATCGTGGCCAACCTTCTCGTCGCACCCGTGGTCGCGATCATCAGCGTCGTCGGTACCGCTGCCGCCCTCATCGGTGCGATCGGTCCGCCCGACGGCCTCGGTGCCGGGATCGCCGAACTCTTGGTCCGAGCTCTGGGGCCGGAACTGTGGTGGATGATCTGGTGCGCGCACGCCTTCGGCGGGCCGGGGTGGGCGAGTGTGGAGGTGCTGGGGTGGGCGAGTGTGGAGGTGCTGGGGTGAGGGGAAGATGAGGCAGATGCCCCACGCGGGTGAGGCGTATGGCGGACGACTCTGGGGTCATGAACACACGAACACCCCGAGAGGTCGTCACCGATGTCCGCGCTCACCCGCGACTCGCTGACGGCGACGATGAACGTTTCGCCGGATACGGCGTCATGGGCCTGCCGTTCAGGTCGGGCCACTATCTGGCTCTGCGTGACATGGTCGCCAGTTCCATCGGTCCGGCGTACCGGTCCGTATGGCACCGAGATCCGAACGGACACTGGACGATCTATACGACAACAGAACCCGAGCGGAGCTGCCCGCGGTATTTCGATGCGGGCGCGACGACCCGTCAGGTTCCGGCGATCGATGTCGGGTGGACCGATGACCACACGTTCGAGGTGACACTCGGCAACACCCTCACCTGGCAGGTCGAGCTGACCTCGTCACCCACGACGCGCGTGATGACTGCGCTGAGCGGTGCGACGCCCGCAGCAGCGTGGCGCAGCCGGGCGGTGCTGCACGCGGTGGGACCGATGGCAACCATCATGCTGCGTGCCGGCCGAGTCCGGATGTGTGCACGGACCCCCAACGGGCCCGAGTTCCGGGGAACACCTCTGTACATCTGGCGCGTCGCCGACAGCCGGGCATCGCTCAACGGCGAGACTCTCGGTGCTCCCGGACCATTCGACGAGCAGGTCCGGATCGGCGACATCCCGCTTCCGCAACGCGGTCTGTTCTTCGTCGGTCGATCGGCGTTCGACACTCCGAGCACCACCACGACCGACCCGGACTCACTTCACCACACGGGAGCAGTGCGATGACCACCACCGAAACCGGCGCTACGACAGGAGTTCTCGTCCGCCTCGGATGCCTCGCCTACGGTGTGATCGCCTACGTTGCCTTCCTGATCGTGTTCCTGTGGGCGATCGCCTTCGTCGAGAATGCCTCGATCGTCGTCGGAGGCGTCGAGATCGTCCCGCGGACCGTCGATCGGGGCGGACCGTCGACGGGGGTGGCCCTGGCGGTGGTGATCGACCTGGCGTTGCTGACTTTGTTCGCCGCGCAGCACAGCGTGATGGCGCGAAGGTTTCAAGAAGAGGTGGACCAGGATCGTGCCCACCCCGATCGAACGCAGCACCTACGTGCTGGCGGCGACAGCCTGTCTCGCCGCACTCCTGTGGTGGTGGCATCCGGTCACGGCCACCATCTGGGATGTCTCGGCGCCGATTGCGCGGGCGCTTCTCGTCGGGGTGTCCGTGTTCGGCTGGCTTCTCGTCCTCACCTCGACGTTCCTCATCAACCACTTCGACCTGTTCGGGCTGCGGCAGGTGGTCGCCAATGCGCGCCGGCGTCCGCTCCCGCCATATCGGTTCATCACGCCCCTCTGGTACGGGGTCGTGCGTCATCCGATCTATCTGGGCTTCGTGATCGCCTTCTGGGTGACGCCGACGATGACCGTCGGGCACCTTCTGTTCGCCTGCGCGACAACCGGTTACATCTTCGTCGGCATACATCTCGAGGAACGGGACCTGATCCGGGTCTTCGGGAACGACTACGTCGAATACCGCCGTCGCGTGCCGATGCTGCTGCCGGGGTTGCGTACACGTCGGGCGTCGCACCCGGTGCATGTGCCGGTCAGCTGACACCCGGGCCGAAGAGCGCGACAATGAACGTCATGGGTGCGCAGGATGTGCTGCCTCGTCGTGTCGAGGTGCTGGCCGGGCTCTCGGTCGCGATCGCGATCTCGGGCTCGGTCAGCCGGCCGAGCACATGTTGCGCTCGGCGGTCATCGCCAGTCGGTTGGCTCACCGGCTCGGGCTCGACCGTCACCAGCAGGACACCGTCTACTACACGACGCTCGTGATGTGGATCGGGTGCCATGCCGACTCCGCGGAGTACGCCCACTGGTTCGGCGACGACATCGCGGTGCGGCGCAACGCCTACCTCGTCGACTGGTCGGGTCTGCCGTACCTGCGGTTCGTCGTCGGCAATCTCGGTCGGGGAGAATCCCTCCCCAGACGGATGCGGACGATGGCCGAACTCTTCCGGGATGCGCGCGGCCAGATGTCGCTGCTCGTGCACTCACACTGCCTGTCGGCGGCCGCCCTGGCCGGCCACATCGGACTCGGTGCCGACGTCGAGCACGCGATCACGTTCACTTTCGAACGATTCGACGGGGGAGGACTACCCGGCGGGGTGTCGGGCGCGGGTATCCCGATCGAGATGCGGGTGGCGCAACTGGCCGACATGGCGGAGGTTCACCACCGCATGTACGGGGTCGAGGGCGCGGTGGCGATGGCCCGGAGTCGCCGGGGCGGTCATTTCGATCCCGACGTCGTCGACGCGTTCGTCGACGACCCCGCGACACTGTTCCCGGCCGACTCCGACGATCCCTGGGAGCTGGCGCTTTCCATCGCACCCGACGCGGAGTTGCGCCTCGACGATCCGGATCTCGACCACCTCCTACTCGCCATCGGTGATTTCGTCGACCTGAAATGTCCTTTTGCGCTGGGTCATTCGCGCGATGTGTCGGCATTGGCCGAGTCGGCCGCCGGACACCTCGGTCTCGACCGGCACGACATCGCGGTGATCCGTCGTGCCGGCTGTCTCCACGACGTCGGCCGGATCGGGGTCTCCAACCAGATCTGGTCGAAAGCCGGTGACCTCACCGCGGCCGAGTGGGAGCGAGTACGTATGCACCCGTATCTCACCGACCGCGTCCTCACGCGCATTCCCGGGCTCCGAGACGAGGCTCGCATCGCCCGGACCCATCACGAGCACCTGGACGGCACGGGCTATCCCCTGGGACTCGGCGGGCCGGCGCTCGGACGACCGGAACGCATCCTCGCCGCGGCAGTCGCATATCGATCGGCGATCGAACCGCGGCCCTATCGGGATGCGATGTCCACGGAGGACGCGGTGGCGCGGCTCGGACGCCGCGCCGCTCGCGGGGAGCTCGACGCCGACTGCGTCGAGGCCGTCCTCGCCGCCGCCGGCCACGCCCGGACCCGGGCACGGCGCACCGACGCGCTCACACCTCGCGAGCGGGAAATCCTTGGCCTCGTCGCGCGAGGGTTGTCCAATCGGGAGATCGCGTCGAAACTGGTGCTCAGCGAGAAGACGGTGCGCAATCACGTCGAGCGCACCTACACGAAGATCGGGGCATCCAACCGGGTCGGCGCGAGCCTGTACGCCCTGGAGAACGGACTCGCGGGACCGTCGTGAGTCCGCGGCCGGAGCCCGCAGCCGGAGCCCGCCCCCGAAATGCGCCCCCGGGATCCGCCCCCGAACAGCGCCCCGGAAATGCGCCCCCGGAATGCGCCCTCGAGGGGACAGCGGGAGACAATACGTCGTCGACGCCGCTTGACAGGGTGCTTGTCAGGGGCGGTTTTCGGCGCGGGGCAGGTCGATCACACGGCGCTGAGACCGTCGCAGTAGCCCCCGCGGCGTTGTCGGCCGGATCTGGCACGATGAGCACGTGACCGATCGCCTGCACCTGCTCCTCGGAGACGACGACTTCCTGACCGGTCGGGTGATCTCCGCGGTGGCCGAGGCCACGTCCAAGGAGGCGGGCACTCCGGTCCCGGTGACCCGGGTGCGCGCGGGCGACGTCAGCGAACACGAGCTGGCCGAATTGCTGAGCCCGTCGCTCTTCGCCGAGGAGCGGGTCGTCGTCATCGAGGCGGCCGCCGACGCGGGCAAGGAACCTGCGGCCCTCATCGCCGCGTCGGCCACATCCCTGCCCGAGGGCATCACGCTGATGGTGATCCACCACGGTGGGGGGCGCGCCAAGTCGATGGTGCCGGCGCTCAAGAAGGCCGGCGCGGTGGAACACGCGACCACCGCACCGAAGTGGCCGTCGGACCGGATGACGTTCGTCCGCGACGAGTTCCGGTCCCTCGGGGTGAAGGTCAGCGCCGACGTCGTCGAGCAGGTCGTGGAGAGTGTGGGTTCCGAGCTGCGTGAGCTCGCCGCCGCGTGTGCCCAGCTCGTCGCCGACACCGGTGGCAAGGTCAACCGCGAGACCGTCCAGCTCTACTACCAGGGTCGGTCCGAGGTGACCGGCTTCGAGGTGGCCGACAAAGCGGTCCTCGGTGACCGGGCCGGTGCACTCGAGTCGCTGGCCTGGGCTCTGCATCACGGCGTGCCGCGCGTCTTGCTGGCCGATGCCCTCGCCGAGGCCGTGCACGCCATCGCCCGTATCAGGCCGATGGGGTCGATCGATCACTTCGCGGCCGCTTCCGAACTCGGCATGCCGCCGAACCGGGTGAAAAGCGTGCAGGCGAAGGCCAAGGCGTGGGATTCGGAGTCGATCGCTCACGCGATCGGCGTGGTCGCCAAGCTCAACGGCGACGTCAAGGGCCAGGCCGCGGACGCCGATTACGCATTGACGCACGCCGTTGCGGCCGTCGCCGACCTCAGGCCTGACGGGCGTCGTCGGAGCTGAGGTTTCGACGCGGCTCTCGCTGCGCTCGTGGCCGGCTCAACAGGCGGAGGGGGGCTCTCGCTGCGCTCGTGGCCGGCTCAACAGGCGGAGGGGGGCTCTCGCTGCGCTCGTGGCCGGCTCAACAGGCGGAGGGGGGCTCTCGCTGCGCTCGTGGCCGGCTCAACAGGCGGAGGGGGGCTCTCACTGCGCTCGTGGCCGGCTCAACCAGCGGGAGGGGGCGGCTCAACCGGCGAAGGGGCGGCTCCACAGCGGGCGACTCTGCGAGTAACAGGGCCCATCGTCCGAAGGCGCCCGAGAACGACGATCACCCCGGCAACCGCGTGGATGCCGCCGGGGTGATCGTACGTATGAGGATATGGCGGCGCGCCGCGCCGAGGCGACCCGGAGGTCGGAGTGGGTCAGCTCAGAGCTTGTTGACCGCGAGAGCGATGGCCGACTTCTTGTTGGCGGCCTGGTTGGCGTGGATGACACCCTTGCTGGCGGCCTTGTCGAGCTTGCGGCTCGCGGCCTGCCCGAGCTCGGCAGCCTTTGCCTTGTCGCCGGCCTCGACGGCCTCGCGGAAGCTACGGATCGAGGTACGCAGCGCCGACTTCACCGACACGTTGCGCTGCCGGTTCTTCTCGTTGGTGCGGTTGCGCTTGATCTGAGACTTGATGTTCGCCACGCGTGTTACCTCTGTCGTTGCTGGTGGATATGACTGTCTGTTCTGGGTCGGGGCGGCGGACCGGGTGGTCCGGGCTCGCCCCGCGCGGTGTCGGCGCGTGAAGTATCTTCACGGCGTCACCGCAACAGCGGACAACATTACCAGCCGGGTTCGGCCAGCCCAAAATCCGTTGCGCGCGCGACGCACGCCGGAAAGAATCATCGTGCATGAAAGTCTAGGCTCGATTCATCATGTCCGTCGTTTACGTACACATAGGTCTCCCCAAGACCGGCACCACGCACCTGCAGGATCGACTCTGGCGCAACCGTGACCTGGCGTTACAGACGTCGGGGCTGCTCTATCCGGGCAATGTGATCTCCGATCACTTCCACGCCGCGGTCCACCTCCAGTCGGAGCGCTACCTCGACTGGGCCGACCCGGCCTTCGCCGGCGTGTGGCCCAAGCTGCTCGGGCAGATGCGGGCCTGGCCGCAGACGTCACTGCTGTCCCACGAGCTGTACAGCACCGCAACCAGCGAGCAGATCGAGCGGCTGCTGGCCGGTCTGTCGTTCGCCGACGAGGTCCACGTCATCGCCACCGTCCGCGACCTCGGTAGGCAGCTCCCGTCGGTGTGGCAGGAGAACGTCAAGAATCAGCGTCGTGCCTCCTTCGACGAGTTCGTCGACGCGGTGGCTTTCGCGGCCGAGTCGAACTCGGTGGACGAGGCGGCCACCGAGGACGCCGGTCCGCTCGTCGAGGACGAACCGTTCTGGGAGTTCCAGGACCACGTCGGCATCCTCGCCAAATGGGCGAAGTTCGTCGGGCCCGGACGGGTGCACGTGGTGACCGTGCCGCGCGGCCGGCCGGCGACGGGCGACACCCTGTGGGATCGCTTCCTCCGGGTCATCAACGTCGACCCCGCACCGCTGAGCATCCCGGTGCCGAGCCTCAACAGTTCGTTGTCGGCCGCTCAGGCCGAGTTCCTGCGCGGTCTCAACCAGCGCCTCCAGCCCGAGACCATCGAATGGCGTCGCTACGAACGCATCATCAAGGGGCAGCTGATCGGCGAGATCCTGTTCGAAGCGCGGTCGGGCGCGCCGCAGGGGCTGACCGTCGAACATCGGCAGTGGGCCGCTGCCCAGGCGGCCACGATGGTGGAGTCGGTGCGCAACGCCGGATACGACGTCGCCGGCGACCTCGCCGACCTCGAGGTGTCCGCGGAGGGCGCCGCCGACGCGCCGATGCCGTCGGACCGGGAGGTGCTCGACGTGGCGCTGGACACGATTGCGTCGATGGTGCTGGCGGCGCCGCTGCCCAAGGTGGGGCCACCGGTCAAGACCCGCGCGGCCAATGTCCTGCGGCGAGTCAAGCGCCGCGCTCTGGCGATGCGTCGCTCGCGCTGAACTGCGGTCGCGTGCCCTGCGCGACACGGGTGGCCAACCGTCGTGCCGATTACGCGGTTATGCGGCACCATGGCACTTTATGACCCCCGCATCGACAAGTGCGCCCGCCAAGAAGGCGGCGCGTAAGTCCGCATCCGCGAAGACGACGACGTCGAGCTCGTCCGGGAAATCGGCGTCGGGCCGCACCGGCGCGACGAAGGGTTCGGGATCGGCCGCCAAACCGACGAAGTCGAGTGGCGAGGGAAACTTCACCGGAAACTTCGGTGGATACGCAAAAGGCCCGTACGGCAAGGCATATGACGAGATGTTCGATGCCGCGGGGGAGGTGCGTACGCCCTACCGCGGCATCTACAAGGCGATGGCCGACGAGGACCAGTCCGATGTGGTCGAGGCCCGCGTCGAAGCACTGGGCCGCGCCTACCTCGACCAGGGCGTGACCTTCTCGCTGTCCGGCAAGGAGCGTCCGTTCCCGTTGGACATTGTGCCGCGCGTGATTTCGGCCAGTGAGTGGAGCAAGCTCGAAGCGGGCATCACCCAGCGTGTGCAGGCGCTCGAGTTGTTCCTCGACGACATCTACGGCGAGCAGGAGATCCTGCGCGACGGTGTGCTGCCGAAACGCCTCGTCCACTCGTGTGAGCATTTCCACCGACAGGCGGCAAACATCCGGCCGCCCAACGGTGTTCGCATCCACGTCGCCGGCATCGACCTGATCCGGGACGAGAACGGCGACTTCCGTGTCCTCGAGGACAATCTGCGCTCGCCGTCGGGTGTGTCGTACGTGCTCGAGAACCGTCGTGCGATGGCACGCGTGTTCCCCGACCTCTTCTCCAAACACCGGGTCCGTGCGGTGGCCGACTATCCGAGCCATCTGCTGCGGGCACTGCGGGCGTCGGCCGCGTTCAACGAGGCCGACCCGAACATCGTCGTGCTGACGCCGGGTGTGGCGAACTCCGCCTACTTCGAGCACTCGCTGCTCGCGCGGCTGATGGGCGTCGAGCTGGTCGAGGGCCGAGATCTCTTCTGCCGCGACAACGTCGTGTACATGCGGACCACCGAGGGCGAACAGCGCGTCGACGTCATCTACCGCCGGATCGACGACGACTTCCTCGATCCGATGCAGTTCCGCCCCGATTCGATGCTGGGTGTCGCCGGATTGCTCAACGCGGCCCGCGCCGGCAACGTGGTCATCTCGAGCGCGGTCGGCAACGGAGTGGGCGACGACAAGCTGATCTACACCTACGTCCCGGAGATCATCCAGTACTACCTCGGGGAGAAGCCCAGCCTGCAGAACGTCGACACCCTGCGCTGCTGGCTTCCCGAGGAATGCGAGGAAGTGCTCGACCGGATCGACGAACTCGTCGTGAAACCCGTTGAGGGATCGGGCGGATACGGCATCGTCTTCGGGCCGGAGGCCACCAAGGCGGAGCTGGACACGCTGGCGCGCAAAGTCCGCAACGATCCGCGCGGCTGGATCGCGCAGCCCGTCGTGCAGTTGTCGACGGTGCCGACGAAGATCGGCAACGAGATCCGGCCACGTCACGTCGACCTGCGTCCGTTCGCCGTCAACGACGGTGAGTCCGTGTGGGTCCTGCCCGGTGGGCTGACGCGTGTCGCACTGCCGGAGGGGTCGCTGGTGGTGAACTCCAGTCAGGGTGGCGGTTCCAAGGACACCTGGGTGTTGGCCAGCCGGACGTCGGAGGCCGAACGCGAACTGTCCGGGGCGAAGGTGGTCACCTCCAGCGGCGTCGCCGCGGCCCGACCCGCCGACAGCGCCCCCGACCCGGTCCACACACAGACCCAGCAGCAGCAGCAGGGCACGACATCCCGGTCGCAGTCGTCCGGCGGGCCGTGTCAGCAACTCGGCGACATGATCCAGCAGCAGGGCGGTGATCCCCGATGATGTTGGCGCGCAACGCCGAATCCCTCTACTGGATCGGCCGGTACGTGGAACGCGCCGACGACATGGCGCGCATCCTCGACGTCGCGATCCATCAGCTGCTCGAGGACACCACCGTCGACGTCGACCAGCAGGCGCGACTGATCATCCAGGTGCTCGGCCTCGAGGCCCCCGAGACCGACGAGGAGCTCGACGTCTGGACGCTGACCGAGCGCGTCGCCTACGACGCCGACGCGGTCGGGTCGATCGTCGACCTGATCCGTGCGGCACGCGAGAATGCGCGGGGCGCAAGGGAAGTCACGTCGAGCGAGCTGTGGGAGTGTCTGAACACCACCTACAACGGGCTCGACGCCGCCGAACGCCGCTCACGTCGCCTGGGACCGCACGAGTTCCTCTCGTACGTGAAGAACCGTGCGGCGATGTTCGCCGGCCTCGCCGACGCCACCCTGAGCCACGACGACGGTTATCGTTACCTGCTGCTCGGCCGATCGGTCGAGCGGGTGGACATGACGATCCGGATGTTGTTGTCGCGTGCGGGGGATCGCACGTCGTCGCCCGCATGGGTCAACGTGCTGGTGTCCGCCGGCGGTCACGACACCTTCCTGCGCACCTACCGCGGCGTCCTCGACGCGGAGAACATCGTCGAGTTCATGCTGCTCGACCGTCTGTTCCCGCGGGCGATCTTCCATGCGCTCAGCGTCGCCGAGCGCAACCTCGCCCAGCTCGAGAAGGGCCCCAGCCGCGTCGGCGCACAGGCCGAGGCCCAGTTGCTGCTCGGTCGGGCGCGGAGTTCGCTGGAGTTCCTCGAACCGGGTGAGCTGCTCGACGGGCTGCAGGAACGGCTCGTCGATCTGCAGGACACCTGCCGTGCCGTCAACGAGGCGGTCACCAAGCAGTACTTCCATGTGTCGCCGTACGTCTCGTGGGCCGACGCCCGGGTCAGCGACGGGCAAGTCATCGAGGAGAGTGAACTGTGAGCTGGCGTCTACGCGTCGTCCATTCCACCGGTTTCGCGTACAACGGTCCCGTCACCTCGTCGTACAACGAGGCCCGGCTCACGCCTCGAAGCGATGCCCGGCAGAACGTCATCGTCAACCGTGTCGAGACGGTCCCGGCCACCAGGTCGTACCGCTACACCGACTATTGGGGAACCGCGGTCACCGCCTTCGATCTCCACGCGCCCCACGAGGAACTCGAGGTGTCGGGGATGTCGGTGGTCGAGACCGATCGCGGGCAACGGCCGGGCGAGGACGAGCAGGCGACCTGGGAGGACATCACCAGCGACGCCGTGATCGACCGCTATGACGAGATGCTGTCCAACACCACGTACGTGCCGAGAAACCGTCAGCTGATCTCGGCGGCCAAGAAGGTGGCCAAAGGCCTGACACCGGGGGAGACGGTCGAGGCGATCTCGCGGTTCGTCCACGACGAGATGGAGTACGTTCCGGGCACCACGGGCGTGCACACCACCGCCGTCGACGCCTGGAACGAGCGCAAGGGCGTCTGTCAGGACTACGCACATCTCACCCTGGTGATGTTGCGCGGCCTGGGGATTCCCGCTCGCTACGTGTCGGGTTACCTGCATCCGGAACCCGATGCCGCGATCGACAAGACGGTCCAGGGCCAGAGCCATGCGTGGATCGAGGCGTGGACCGGTGGCTGGTGGGGTTATGACCCGACCAACGACACCTCGATCAGCGAACAGCACGTGTCGGTGGGCGTGGGTCGCGACTACGCGGACGTCTCGCCGCTCAAGGGTGTCTACACCGGCGGCGGCGCAACGGATCTCGACGTCATCGTGGAGATCACCCGGTTGGCGTGATCCTGGTTGCTGACGGCCGGTCCGTGCTGCCGGAGAGGGCGATCGCAGGTAGCGCGATGGTGAAGGCTGCGCCGTGCCCGAGACCATTGCTCTCGGCGATCAGCGTTCCGCCGTGGTCTTCGACGATCGAGCGCGCGATCGTGAGGCCGATTCCGCTGCCTCCGACGTCTCTTGTACGCGAGGAATCAGTGCGGTAGAACCGGTCGAAGACATGGGAAAGATGTTGTGGTGCAATACCGTCACCCTCGTCCACGACCGCGATGTGGACGGTCCGACCAGCCGATACCCGCGCCGCAACGGTCACGCGGTCACCAGGTGAACTATGTCGTAGGGCATTGCTGAGCAGGTTGAGGAGAACCTGACTCATCCGGTCGAGGTCGATGTCGAGGTAGATGCGTGATGTGGGGGCGGCCATGGCCATCTCCACACCGGCCTCCGCGAACAGGTCGATGGCTTGGCCGCGCGCGGTCTCGAGGAGTCTGTCGAGGGCGACCGGCCCTCGGTGGAGGGGTAGCTGGTGCTCGTCGGCGCTGGAGACGGCGGCGATGTCCTCGGCCAGTCGTTGCAGCCGGGTCGTGGCCGAACGCACCACGTCGAAAGTCTGTGAATCTGCGGGCCGTACACCGTCTTCGATCGCATCGGTGACGGCGCCGATGGTGGTCAACGGAGTGCGCAGTTCGTGCGCGAGGTCGGAGAGCATGCGTTTGCGGACGTCTTCTTGTGAGTTCAACCGCTCTGCGAGTTGATTGATGGCGTCGCTGAGTTGGGTGAATTCGTGGCCTAGTCGGTGATCGGATACCCGTGAGCGGTAGTTACCCGCGCCGATCGCCACCGCCGACTGCGCGACACTGGCCACCGAACGCTGGACCCGACGCGCGAGGAACCAACTCACCGCCGTGGCCAGCACCGTCGAGGTGATCAGTGCGACGCTCATCGAGACGATGATCGAGAAGGTGAACGCGGATTCGAGATGGCGGGCCGGGGCGGAGCCGACCGCGGGGTTGTACTGGCCGAGGTGTCCATGGAAGGCGTGCGGGGCGAGGAACAGCAGCACGAGCGCTACGCTGATGCCGCCGCCGCCGATCACGATGGCCTGGGCCAGTAGCAGGCGGGAGCCGAAGCCGTCGGGGAACCTGAGCCGGCGACGATCAATTCGCATGGTCTACTCCCGGAGGTCGGCCACTTCCCATGCGGTATCCCACGCCGCGCACGGTACGAATGAACTGTCCGGTCGCGGCGCTGTCGCCGAGTTTGCGGCGGAGGCTCGCTACGTGGACTTCGACGACGTGAGTGTCACCAACCCAGTCCGACCCCCAGATTTCGGCGAGCACCTGTTCCCGGCGCAAGACCATGCCCGGCCGCCGGCTGAGGACCTCGAGCACATCGAATTCGGTACGCGTGAGCTCGACGATTCTTCCCGATACCTGGACTTCACGAGACTGTGGATCGATGGAGAGATCGCCGAGCCGGCGTGAGTGCGCCCCGACGGAGTCGGTCGATTCTCGTGGTCTACGCAGCATGGCGTCGATACGAGCGACCAGTTCACGTGGGCGGAACGGTTTGGTGACGTAGTCGTCGGCTCCCACCGCCAGACCGATCAGAGTGTCGACCTCGTCTGCGCGCGCGGTGACCATCACGATGTAGGCGTCGGTGAAGGTACGCAGTTGTCGACAGACTTCGACGCCGTCTATCGATGGTAGACCGAGGTCGAGGATCACCACCACCGGAGTCACCGCGCGCGCTGCGGTGATTCCCTCGCGGCCGTCATGCGCGATGGTGACCTGAAAGCCGCTGCGCTGCATATAGCCGGCCACGACCTCAGCGATGTCGGGCTCGTCTTCGATGATCAACGCATGCTGGCCCTGCGCTTGGCGGACTGCCGGAACGAGTGGGTCGTCGACGAAGCGGTTATCGTGCACGCCTTCCATGGTGGCGGGCAATACCGAACGGGCCAACCCGGTGGGCGTTCTTGAGCAGATCTTGAACTTGTCTGTCGATCAGCTTGAGCTTCGGTCGGCAAGGTGGAGTTGTCGCCGATCGGAGCGTTGTCATGACGCAGTCCCTCTCACACTGTCGATGTTGTTGCGGCCGGCGGCCCCCTTTCCAACGACGCAGAGGATGCTCGGGTGACCGTTTCATACAACCCCATCACCAGTGACCCATTCGCCGCCGTATCTGCCACCGAAGCCACCTCTCGCCATGCAAGCTTGAGCCGTCAACTAGTAGGTGGCACTCCGGTGCTCCGGATCTCCGAACCTTTCGCCGGAGCAGGACACGGATTCTGGGCCAAGCTCGAGGGATTCAACCCAGGCGGAATGAAGGACCGCCCGGCGTTGCACATGGTCGAACGCGCCCGTGCACGAGGCGATTTGGCCCCAGGCGCGCAGATTGTCGAATCGACCAGCGGAACCCTGGGTCTGGGATTGGCGTTGGCTGGCATCGTCTTCGGTCATCCGGTGACATTGGTGACCGACCCGGGACTGGAGCCGATTCTGCGGCAGATGCTGGCAGCCTATGGCGCTCACGTCGATATCGTGACCGAGCCCCACCCGACCGGCGGATGGCAACAGGCACGACGTGACCGGGTGCGTTCGCTGCTGCAACTCGACGACACCGCGTGGTGCCCCGATCAGTACTCCAACCCGGACAATGTGACGGGATACAACCCGCTCGGGGTGGAGCTGATCGCACAGCTGCGGCACGTCGATGTGCTGGTGTGTTCAGTGGGTACCGGCGGGCACTCCGCGGGTGTGGCGCACGCCCTGCGACAGTTCAACCCCGATCTGGAGGTCGTGGGTGTGGACACGGTCGGCTCGACGATCTTCGGGCAACCCGCACAATCGCGAGTCATGCGCGGCCTCGGCTCGAGTATCTATCCGCGCAACGTGGACTACGACCAGTTCAGTGAGGTTCACTGGGTGGGGCCGGCCGAGGCGGTGTGGGCATGCAGGACCCTCGCCGCCACGCATTATGCGACCGGTGGGTGGAGCGTCGGCGCCGTGGCCCTGGTGGCAGGCTGGCTGGCACGAACCCGATTGGCCGATACCCGGATCGCGGCAATCTTCCCGGATGGACCCGCGCGTTACTACGGAACCGTCTACAACGACGAGTACTGCCGCGCACACCACCTGCTCGACGTGCCGGTGCCGACCGGGCCTCGCACCATCGATGATCCGTTGAACGAGGTGGCGACCAGTTGGACGCGGTGTGGTTCTGTTGTCGATCCGACTCGCATTCGACGCGCCGAGCCTGCGAGCTGATAGATGCGCCGGTTGTATCGCACTTTCCGCAGTTTTGACCGTCCTAGCCAGGTGTTGATGGTCAACCAGTTCACCATCAATCTCGGCTTCTACATGCTCATGCCCTACCTGGCGGCCTATCTCGCCGGACCGTTGGCGTTGGCCGCGTGGGCGGTCGGACTGGTCTTGGGTATCCGGAACTTCTCACAGCAAGGCATGTTCCTGGTCGGAGGAACACTGGCCGATCGCTGGGGTTACAAGCCACTGATCGTTGCGGGCTGTCTCATCCGAGTCATCGGATTCATTTTGCTGGCATGTGCCACGTCGTTGCCCGCGATTCTGATTGCCTCGGCGGCAACGGGATTCGCCGGTGCATTGTTCAACCCGGCGGTGCGTGCCTACCTGGCCGCTGATGCCGGGGAGCGTCGAGTCGAGGCGTTCGCCGTCTTCAACGTCTTCTACCAGGCCGGAATCCTCTTGGGGCCGCTCGTCGGACTGGCATTGACCGCACTCGACTTTCGGCTCACTTCCCTGTGTGCGGCGGGAATCTTCGCGATTCTCACGATCGTTCAGATCAAGGCACTACCGTCGGCCAAACCGCCCGCGAGCGACAACTCGGTTGTTCAAGACTGGCGAACTGTGCTGGTCAACCGCCGATTCTTGCTCTTTGCGGTGGCTATGACCAGCTCGTATGTGTTGTCGTTCCAGATCTACCTCGCCTTGCCCCTTCATGCCGATCGGATCGCGGACAGTCCAACGGCGGCAACCGGAGTCGTCACTGCAATGTTCGCGGTGACCGGGTTGGTGGCCATAGCGGGGCAGCTGCGCATCACCTCCTGGTTCGCCAGGAAATGGGGCAACGCCGGGAGTCTGAGTGTGGGTATGGCTGTGATGGCGGCAGCTTTCCTGCCACTGATCGTGACCACCACCACCGATCAGGGCAATCTCGCCGTCAACATCGCCGCACTGCTGTTGACTGCCGCGATACTTGCCGCGGCAACCGCAGCGGTCTTTCCGTTCGAGATGGACACGATGATCGGACTTGCGAACGGCAAACTGGTCGCGACCCATTACGGCCTCTACAACACGATCGTAGGAGCGGGAATCCTGTTGGGTAATGCCGTGACGGGATGGCTGTACAGCGTTGCTGCGACCCAGGGCAGAGCGGAGCTGATCTGGGTCGTGCTGCTATTGACGGGTACGGCTTCGGCATCAGCGCTGTTCGTGCTGAACCGTCGTGGTTGGCTCGCCCTCGACGTCGGTCTCGGTCGGGAAGTTGCGACGAGCCAGTAGGTCTCGCGGGTGGGTTACCGCCAGCCGAAGCGTTCGCGGAGTTGCTCGGCGACGGCATCGAAACGTGCACGATCGAGGACGGCGCCCTCGCGTCGGATTCCGTCGGCGTCGACGACGAGGACCCGATCCAGGCGAACCCAGCTGGGGCGGTTCGACGAGTCCCAGCCGCCGGACCCGACACCGAACCAGTCGTCGTCGGCGGCGCGTCGGTCGTTGCTCGAGAGCATCAGCCCTAGGACGTCGTCGGTGGTCTCGGCGCGCGCATCGCGGCCGACCACGAGGACTGGTCGGTCCTTACCCTGCGTGGGGTCCTCCTCGTAGGCGACCCAGGTCCAGACGATCTCGCCGGGATCGGCGTCGCCGTCGAGGTCCGGGACGTAGCTGATCGTGCGCGCCAGCTCCCGACTCGGTCGGAGAGCGGCGGGGCGATTGGTGCGGGTCATGCGGAAGTTTCTCCCATCAGGAACTCGTCCACCGCGTCGGCGGTCAGCGCGGCGGTCGGCTTCTTCTTCGGGTTCAGGTCGTGACCGACCTTCTCGAGTTCGACGATCCGCGTCGGCGCGTCGATCAGGCCGATGGCCTCGGCCATCTCCTCGGTGGTTCCGAACGGGTCGGTGCTGCCGTGGACGACGAGGGTCGGCACCGTGATCGACGGCAGGTGTTCGGTGCGCAGCCGGTCGGGCTTGCCCGGTGGGTGCAGCGGATAGGAGCTGAGCAGGAGACCGTCGGCGAGGGCCGGCCCGTCCTCGGCAACGGCCATCGACGCCTGGCGGCCGCCATAGGAGTGACCGCCGACGAACAGCGGGCCGTCGGACTCGGCCCGGAACATCGCGCAGGCGGCGCGGATGCCGTCGCGGTCGGCCGGCGACGTCGACGGACTGGGAGGTCCCTTGGGGCGGCGGCGGCGATAGGAGAGGTCGATCCGGGCGACGACATACCCGCGCGAACTCAGCTCGTCTGCCAGCGCGCGCAGGATGACGGCGGAACGGTTCCCGCCGGCGCCGTGCGCGAGGACGATCGTGGCGCGCGGTGTGCCGTCGGGACGGTGCACGTCGGCGGCGACGTCGTCGGTCTCGACGATGGTGATGGTGGTCCCTGGCTTTTCCGACTCGTCGGACTCGGCTGTCACGGCTGCCACGGTAGCGCCCCGCCATCCGCCTGGGCACCATTCGCGGCGCTCATGAGAACATGGTGGTCAACGCCCGTGTCCATCCTCGAGGAGTAGTTCCAATTCCCACCTTCGCCGACCAGACCTTCACCGACCCGGCGCGCATCCGGAACTTCTGCATCATCGCCCACATCGACCACGGAAAGTCGACGCTGGCCGACCGGATGCTGCAGCTCACCGGCGTGGTGGAAGAGCGCCAGATGCGGGCGCAGTACCTCGACCGCATGGACATCGAGCGTGAGCGCGGTATCACCATCAAGGCGCAGAACGTACGCCTGCCCTGGCAGCTCGACGGTGACGACTACGTCGTGCACCTCATCGACACCCCCGGTCACGTCGACTTCACCTACGAGGTGTCGCGTGCGCTCGAGGCGTGTGAGGGTGCGGTGCTGCTCGTCGACGCGGCCCAGGGCATCGAGGCACAGACCCTCGCCAACCTCTATCTGGCGATGGAGAACGACCTCACCATCATCCCGGTGCTCAACAAGATCGACCTGCCCGCGGCCGACCCCGACCGTTACGCCGCCGAGCTCGCCCACATCGTGGGTTGTGAGCCCGAGGACGTCCTGCGGGTGTCGGGCAAGACCGGTGTCGGCGTGTCGGAGCTGCTCGACGAGGTCATCCGCAAGGTGCCGGCACCCGTCGGCGACGCCGACGCCCCGGCGCGAGCCATGATCTTCGACTCGGTCTACGACACCTACCGCGGCGTCGTCACCTACGTCCGTGTGGTCGACGGCAAGATCGTGCCCCGCGAGAAGATCCAGATGATGTCGACCGGCGCCACGCACGAACTGCTCGAGGTGGGCATCGTGTCACCGGAACCGAAGGTCACCCAGGGTCTCGGTGTGGGCGAGGTGGGCTACCTCATCACCGGTGTGAAGGACGTGCGGCAGTCGAAGGTCGGTGACACCGTCACCACCGCCCGGCACGGCGCGACCCAGGCCCTGACCGGCTACCGCGAACCGCGGCCGATGGTCTACTCGGGCCTGTACCCGATGGACGGCTCGGACTATCCGGTGCTGCGTGAGGCGCTGGAGAAGCTGCAGCTCAACGACGCCGCGCTCACCTACGAGCCGGAGACGTCCGTGGCGCTCGGGTTCGGATTCCGGTGCGGCTTCCTCGGGCTGCTCCACATGGAGATCACCCGCGAACGTCTCGAGCGCGAGTTCAATCTGGACCTCATCTCGACCGCTCCCAACGTGGTGTACCGCGTGGTGATGGAGGACGGCTCCGAGCATGTCGTCACCAACCCGTCGGACTGGCCGGAGGGCAAGACCCGCCACATCTACGAGCCGGTCGTGAAGACCACCGTGATCGCGCCGAGCGAGTTCATCGGCGCCATCATGGAACTGTGCCAGTCGCGCCGCGGCGAGCTCGGCGGCATGGACTACCTCTCCGAGACCCGCGTCGAACTCCGCTACACGCTGCCCATGGCGGAGATCATCTTCGACTTCTTCGACTCGCTGAAGTCGCGGACCCGCGGTTACGCCTCGCTCGACTACGAGGAGGCGGGCGAGCAGGAAGCGGACCTGGTGAAGGTCGACATCCTGCTGCAGGGTGAGGCCGTCGACGCGTTCAGCGCGATCGTCCACCGCGACGCCGCCTACGCCTACGGCAACCGGATGGCGCTCAAGCTCCGGGAACTCATCCCGCGCCAGCAGTTCGAGGTTCCGATCCAGGCGGCCATCGGCTCCAAGATCATCGCGCGCGAGAACATCCGGGCGATCCGCAAGGACGTGCTCGCGAAGTGCTACGGCGGCGACATCAGCCGTAAGCGCAAACTGCTCGAGAAGCAGAAGGAAGGCAAGAAGCGGATGAAGACGATCGGCCGCGTCGACGTCCCGCAGGAGGCGTTCGTCGCGGCGCTCTCCACCGATGCAGCAGGTGACAAACCGAAGGGCAAATAGATGGCGGGGCAGGACAGCGCAACCAATCCGGTACTGGCACAGAGCGATCTGCCCTACGAGCTGCCGGACTTCACGTCGATCTCCGACGACGATTTCCTGCCTGCCTTCACCTCGGCGATGGCGTCGCATCTCGCCGAGGTCGAGGCCATCGCGTGGGACCCCGCGGAGCCGACGTTCGCCAACACCGTCGAGGCGCTGGAGTTGTCGGGCCGTGACCTGGCTCGCGCGTCGGGAATCTTCTTCAACCTCGTCGGCCCCGACACCAACCCCAAGCGCAACGAGATCTCCCAAGAACTCTCGACGCTGCTCACCGATCACGGCAACACCATCGCGATGAACCCGGTTCTGTTCGGCCGGATCTCGGAACTCGCCTCCCGGACCGACGAACTCGACCTGACCGAGCCGCAGCGTCGTCTCCTCGACAAGCGGTACCGCGAGTCGGTGCGCGCCGGCGCCGGTCTGCCCGCGGCGGAGCAGGAGGAGATGCGTCAGATCGCCTCTCGGCTGGCGTATCTCACGACCACGTTCTCGCAGAAGATCCTCGACGACACCAACGAGTCGGCGGTGCTCGTCGACGACGCGGCCGACCTCGACGGGTTGTCCGCAGGCCAGATCACGGCCGCCCGACGAGCGGCCGCCGATGCCGGTCACGAGAGCGGATACCTGATCACCCTGGAACTGCCGACCAGTCAGGCCGTGCTCACCGAGCTGACGAACCCCGCTGTGCGTCAACGGGTCTTCGATGCGTCGGTGAACCGTTGCTCGCGCGGCAATGACCACGACACCCGTGACCTCGTCCTCGAGATCGTGCGTCTGCGTGCCCGCCGCGCCGAGCTCCTCGGTTACCGCGACCATGCCGAGTTCGTGATCGCCGAGCAGACCGCACCCGACCCGTCGGCGGTCGACGACATGCTCCGTGAGCTGAACGAGACCGCGATGCGTGCCGGTGGTCGGGAACTGACGCGGCTCACCGAGTTCGCCGGCGACGTCGAGATCGGTCCCGCCGACCTGACCTTCTGGCTCGAGCGCGAGAAGCAGGCCAGATCGTCGGTCCCGCTCGACGGTTTCGCCGACTACTGCGAACTCGACACCGTGCTCACGCGGGGCGTCTTTTACGCCGCGAACAAGCTGTACGGCCTGCAGTTCGTCGAACGGACCGGCCTGCCCGTCTATCACCCCGACGTGCGCGTGTGGGAGGTGCGGGACGACGCCGGCACCGGCATCGGCCTGTTCCTCGGTGACTTCTACGCGCGGCCGTCGAAGCGCGGCGGTGCCTGGATGAACAACATCGTCGACCAGTCGTCGGTGTTGCAGACCCAGCCGATCATCGTGAACGTCCTGAACCTGACGAAACCCGATGAGGGGCAGCCGTGTCTGCTCAGCATCGATCAGCTCACGACCCTGTTCCACGAGTTCGGACACGCACTGCACGGTCTGCTGTCGTCGGTCGAGTACCCGTCGCAGTCGGGGACATCCGTGCCGCGCGACTTCGTCGAGTTCCCCTCTCAGGTCAACGAGATGTGGGCGCTGCATCCGGAGGTGCTCGCCAACTACGCGCTGCACCACGCGACCGGCGACCCGATCCCGGCCGAGCTGGCCGCTGCCGCACGCGAATCCGCGGGCGCCGAGACCGCACACGGGACCCTCGAGTACCTGGCGGCGTCGTCGCTGGACCTGGCCTGGCACCGGCTGACGGTCGAGGAGGCCGCTGCCGTCACCGATGTCGAGGCCTTCGAGGCGAAGGCCCTCACCGAGGTCGGCCTGCAGACCGATCTGATCCCGCCCCGCTATCGCAGCGCCTACTTCAACCACGTTTTCGGCGGCGGATACTCGGCCGGTTACTACAGCTACATCTGGTCGGAGGTCCTCGACGCCGAGACCGAACAGTGGTTCCTCGCCTCGGGCGGCCTGGAGCGCGAGAACGGCCGGCGGTTCGCCGAGGCGACGCTGTCGCGCGGTGACAGCGTCGACCCGCTCGTGTCGCACGAGACGCTGATCGGCCGCAAGCCGCAGATCGAGCCGCTGCTGCGTCGTCGTGGCCTTGCTGCCTGATCGGGGCCGGTCATGACGAGCAACCATCGCCGGAACCTGTCGCGGTTCGCGATGCTCAGCATCGTGACCGCCGTCGCGGTCTTCGGGCTCAAACTGCTCGCCTGGTGGGTCACCGGATCGGTGGGGCTGTTGTCCGACGCGCTCGAGTCGATCGTCAACGTCATCGCGGCCGTGGGTGCGTTCGTCGCTCTTCGGGTCGCGGCGAAACCGCCGGACCAGCGTCACAACTTCGGGCACACCAAGGCCGAGTACTTCTCGGCGGTCTTCGAGGGTGTGCTGATCGTCGTCGCAGCGGTCATCATCGTGGTAACCGCGGTGGACCGGCTCATCAACCCGCGTGAGCTCGAGGAAGTCGGACTCGGCCTCGGCATATCCGTGGGCGCCACGGTCCTGAACGCGGTGGTGGCCTGGATTCTCATCAGCGCCGGCCGGAAACACCGCTCGTTGACCCTCGAGGCCGACGGCAAGCACCTGATGACCGATGTGTGGACGACGGTGGGCGTCGTCGTGGGCGTGTTCCTGGTCGCGTGGACCGGTTGGCTCCCGCTCGACCCGCTGATCGCCATCGCGGTCGCCGTCAACATCATGGTCGTCGGCACCCAACTCGTGTGGCGGTCGGGCGCCGGTCTGATGGATTCCGCACTACCGGCAGAACAGCGCAACGCGATCAACGACGTGCTCGACCGGCACCGCGCCGACGGTATCGTCTTCCACGACATCCGCACGCGCGAGGCGGGTCACCAGAGATTCGTGCAGTTGCACATGCTGGTGCCGGGGGACTGGTCGGTACAGCACGCCCACGACCTCACCGAGGTCGTCGAAGACGATCTGCATGCCGCGGTCCCCGATCTGAACATCACGACACACCTCGAGCCGGTCAACGATCCGCGGGCCTACGAGGACTGGCGGCTGGAGTAGCAGGACGTGTGCCGGCCGACCGCAGGTGTGGCCTGGGCAGAGTTTCGATCTCACTGATTTGAAATCCGATGACGATCACGCTGGTTGCTAGCGTGGTTCGGTCCGCCGGTCACAGCCCGTACCGGCCGGTCCCGTTGAGTCTTGGAGGAAGAGTGAGCGCTGGCCCGGCCGCGCGGCGCGGCATCCGTCGGACGAGCACCGCTGTGCTGGTGAGCTTGCTGGCAGCGGTGATGGTGGTCGTCGCGGGTTGCGGTGGCGGATCGACCGACGAACCCGGCGGAGTGGACATCTCCAGCGGTGATCGACACCTCGATCTGGTCGCCTACGCAGTCCCCAAGATCGGCTTCGACGAGATCATCCCGGCCTTCCGCGAAACCCCGGCGGGTGAGGACCTCGGCTTCTCGGTGTCGTACGGCGCGTCCGGTGACCAGTCGCGCAAGGTGGCCCGTCGTGTTCCGTCCGACGTGGTGAACTTCTCGGTCGAGCCCGACATCACCCGACTGGTGAAGGCTGGTCTGGTCGACGAGGACTGGAAGAAGCAGGCTCCCAACAACAGCACCCCGTTCGGGTCGGTCGTCGCGCTGGTGGTTCGCAAGGGCAACCCGAAGAACATCCGCGACTGGGCGGATCTGCTGAAGCCCGGCGTGCAGGTGGTCACCCCGAATCCGGGCAGCTCCGGCTCGGCGAAGTGGAATCTGCTGGCACCGTACGCCGCGATCAGCGACGGCGGTCGCAACCCGCAGGCCGGCCTCGACTACGTGGCCGAACTGGTGCGTGACCACATCAAGGTGGTCCCCAAGTCGGGTCGCGAAGCCACCACGGCCTTCGAGCAGGGCCAGGGCGATGTGCTGATCAGCTACGAGAACGAGGCGATCATGCTCGACCGGGCGAACGCCACCGCCGGCCCGGACAATGAGGTCGAGTACGTGATCCCGCCGCAGACGTTCAAGATCGAGAACCCGGTCGCGGTGATCAACACTTCCGACGACCTCGCCGGCGCGCGGTCGTTCGTGGACTTCCTGTTCACCCCGGAGGCGCAACGAATCTGGGCCGAGCAGGGCTTCCGGCCCGTCGACCCGGCGGTCATCGACGAGACCCGGAACCTGTTCCCGGGTGACATCGCGAAGCTGTGGACGATCGCCGAACTCGGCAAGGTACTCGGGGAGGGAACCGCCGAGGAGAACGACGGCACGGACCTGACGGGTTGGAAAGCCGTGGACGACGCCCTGTTCGGGAAGAAGGGCGCCATCACCAAGATCTACGACTCAGGGGGTGTGCAGTGACCTCGGTCGATCCTGTCGGAACACCGGTCACGGCCCCGGACACCGGCTCGCCGGTCCCCGATGCCGGACCGCCGCGCGGATTCCTCGGACGCTCGCGGACGTTCGCCGGCGTGAGCCCGATGACCATCGGCATCGCCTGGCTCTGGCTCAGCATCATCGTGCTGCTCCCACTGGCCGCGATCACGGTGCAGTCCTTCGACGACGGCTGGAGCGGTTTCTGGGAGGCCATCTCCGCGCCCGTCGCGGTGGACGCCATCTGGATCACGGTCCTCGTGTCCGTGGTGGCCGCGCTCATCAACGTCGTGTTCGGCACCCTGATCGCGTGGGTGCTGGTGCGCGACGAGTTCCCCGGTAAGGGATTCGTCAACGCGATCATCGACCTGCCGTTCGCACTGCCGACGATCGTTGCCAGCCTCGTGCTGCTGTCGCTGTACGGGCCGAACAGTCCCATCGACATCCAGCTCAACGCCACCAAGCCGGCACTGGTGATCGCGCTGACCTTCGTCACCCTGCCGTTCGTGGTGCGCCAGGTACAGCCGGTGCTCATCGAACTCGACGTCGATGTCGAGGAGGCCGCTGCGGTGCTCGGCGCCAACAACGCCACGATCTTCCGCAAGATCGTCCTGCCGGCACTGCTGCCGGCGATCCTGACCGGTGCCGGCCTCGCGTTCACCCGTGCGATCGGTGAATTCGGTTCGGTGGTGCTCATCGGCGGCAACATTCCCGGAGACACCCAGGTGGCGTCGCAGTACATCCAGCAGCAGGTCGAGATCGACGCACCGGTCGACGCGGCCGCGATCTCGGTGGTACTGCTGCTGATTGCCTTCGTCACCCTGCTCGTCCTGCGTGTCGCGGGCCGGTGGCAGTCCAAGCGGGAGGACGCAGACCGATGAAGGTTTCACCGCTGACCAGGTACGGGCTGCGCACCGTCGCGCTGGTCTACCTGTTCATCCTGCTGGTCGTCCCGGTCGGCACCATCTTCTATCGCTCCTTCGAACACGGCATCGTCCAGTTCTGGGAGTGGATCACCACTCCCGCGGCCATCTCTGCGCTCCAGCTCAGTCTGCTCATCGTCGCGATCGTGGTGCCGCTCAACGTGGTGTTCGGGGTGATCACGGCGCTGGCACTGGCCCGCGGCCGGTTTCCCGGCAAGGGTCTCCTGCAGGCGGTCGTCGACCTGCCGTTCGCGGTGTCGCCGGTGGTCGCCGGTGTCGCGCTGATCCTGTTGTGGGGCCACGGGGGCTGGTTCGGCGGCGTCGAGAGTCTCGGATTCCGGATCATCTTCGGCTTCCCCGGCCTGGTGCTGGCCACGCTGTTCGTCACCCTGCCGTTCGTCGCCCGTGAGGTCGAACCGGTGTTGCGTGAGATCGGCACCGAACAGGAGGAGGCGGCCGCGACGCTGGGAGCGAACTCGTGGCAGGTCTTCTGGCGGATCACCCTTCCGGCGATCCGCTGGGGTCTGACCTACGGCATCGTCCTGACCGTCGCCCGAGCGCTCGGTGAATACGGTGCGGTGACCATGGTCTCGTCGAACTATCCCGGTGTCTCCCAGACGCTGACCCTGTTGGTTCACTCCCGCTACACCGACGACTACAACGAGTTCGGCGCCTACGCGGCGGCGACGCTGCTGATGTTCGTCGCCATCCTGGTGCTCGTGCTCATGTCGCTCATCGAGCGCCGCGCCAAGTCCCGTCTCGTCGACGCCAGTGAATCCACCTCGGGCGACGCCGAACTCACCGAAGTCGACCTGACCCCGCCGCACGGGCCGGAGTCCGTCGACGCCAAGCAGGTCGTCCACTCGAACGCCCACAACAAGGAAGGCGTGTGACATGTCCATCCAGGTGATCGGTGCGAACAAGCGCTACGGCGACTTCGCCGCCCTCGACAACGTCTCCATCGACATCCCGGACGGGCAGCTGACCTCGCTGCTGGGTCCGTCGGGTTCGGGGAAGTCGACTCTGCTGCGCGCGATCGCCGGCCTCGACACACTGGACTCGGGCATCGTCCGCATCAACGACAACGACGTGTCGCAGAAGTCGCCGCAGAAGCGCGACATCGGATTCGTGTTCCAGCACTACGCCGCGTTCAAACACCTCACGGTGCGCGACAACATCGCCTTCGGCCTCAAGATCCGCAAGCGGTCCAAGAAGGAGATCGACGCGAAGGTCGACCAGTTGCTCGAGGTGGTCGGACTGACCGTCTTCCAGCAGCGGTTCCCGGCACAGCTGTCGGGCGGTCAGCGGCAGCGTATGGCGCTGGCCCGCGCACTCGCCGTCGACCCCAAGGTGCTGCTCCTCGACGAACCGTTCGGTGCGCTCGACGCGAAGGTGCGAGATGACCTGCGCCGCTGGCTACGTCGACTGCATGAAGAGGTCCACGTCACCACCGTGCTGGTCACCCACGACCAGCAGGAGGCGCTCGACGTGAGTGACCGCATCGCTGTCCTGAACAAGGGGCGCATCGAGCAGGTCGGCACTCCCGACGACCTCTACGACCGCCCGGCCAACGAGTTCGTCGCGTCGTTCCTCGGGTCCACGGTGCGTCTGAACGGCGAACTCGTCCGCCCACACGACATCCGGATCGGACGTACCCCGGAGATGGCGTCGCCGGCGGCCGACGCGTCCCTCGACACCGGTGTGATCAAGGCGACCGTCCTGCGTGTGGTCAACCTCGGCTTCGAGACCCGGGTTGAGCTCGTCGCCGCGACGACGGGTGACGAGTTCGCGGCCCAGATCACCCGAGGGGACCAGAACGCCCTCAACCTGAAGACCGGCGAGACCGTGTACGCGCGGGCCACCAAGGTCGCCGCCCTGACCGAGATCTGAGACCTGGCCCGGTAAGAGCACACCGGCCGGTTCTCAGTGATTCGCCGGCTGGAACGTGTGCTGGTGCTCGGCCTCCTCGGCGCGGATGACGTGCATGACCGCGTTGATCAGCGCCAGGTGGGTGAACGCCTGCGGGAAGTTCCCGAGCTGCTGACCGGTCTTCGCATCGATCTCCTCCGCGTACAGCTTGAGCGGACTCGAGTAGGACAGGAGACGTTCGCACAGGGTCTTGGCCCGCTCCAGCTCACCGATCTCGACCAGTGCCGACACCAGCCAGAACGAACAGATCGTGAAGGTGCCCTCCTCGCCGGTGAGGCCGTCGTCGGTCTCCTCGACCTTGTAGCGAAGTACGAGACCGTTGTCGGTGAGTTCGTCGGCGATCGCGAGAACCGTTGCGCGGACGCGGTAGTCGTCGGGCGGCAGGAACCGCAGGAGGGGTACGAGGAGCAGTGAGGCGTCGAGGGCGTCGTCGCCATAGCGCTGGGTGAAGACCCCGCGGTCGTTGACGCCATGGGCCAGGACGTCGGCCTTGATCTCGTCGGCGATCGCCGCCCACTCCCGGGCATGGGTGTCCTCGCCGTGCATGGTGGCGAGGCGGGAACCGCGATCCAGTGCCACCCAGCACATCACCTTCGACGAGGTGAAGTGCTTCGGTTCGCCGCGAACCTCCCAGATGCCGCGATCGGGGTCGCGCCAGTGCTCGATCGCCTCCTCGACCTGCGCCTTGAGGACGGGCCACAGGGTCTCGGGGACGGACTCGTGGGACTTGATGTTGAGGTACACCGAGTCGAGCATCGTGCCCCAGATGTCGTGCTGCGCTTGGTTGTACGCGCCATTGCCGATCCGGACCGGGCGTGCGCCGTCGTAGCCGGAGAGGTGGGTGAGTTCCTCCTCCTCGAGGGTCCGCTCGCCGCCGACCCCGTACATCACCTGCAGCGGATGGCGTTCACCGTTGGTGATGCCCGAGACATCGGCGATGAAGGAGAAGAAGTCGTCGGCCTCACGGTCGAGGCCCAGCGTGTACAGACCCCACAGGGCGAACGTCGAATCACGCACCCACGCATAGCGGTAGTCCCAGTTGCGTTCGCCCTGAGGGGTCTCCGGCAGCGAGGTGGTCGCGGCAGCCAGCAGGGCGCCGGTCGGGGAGTAGGTGAGTCCCTTGAGGGTCAGCGCGGAGCGCTGCAGATGGGAGCGCCACGGATGGTCGGGGAAGGTTCCGATGTTGATCCACTGCCGCCACGATTCGGCCGTGGACCACATCTTCTGGGCCGCCTCGTCCCAGTTCTGCGGTGCCGGGAACCGAGACCAGCTCAACGCGACGAACCGATTGTCGCCCTCGACGAGGCGGGTGCGGGCACGTGCCTCGCGGCCCTCGAGCCCGAGGCGGAGGTCGGTCGTGAGCTTGAGGGTCGGGGTGTCGGCGTCGGTGTCCCGGGCGGTGGCGATGGCCTCGCCGTACGCCGGACCCGAGTACTCCCACTTGGTCGTCCCGCGGTGGTAATCGAACGCCGGCTCACAGCTCATGTGCAGTTCGACAGTGCCGGATACACAGCGCACCGTGCGGAGCAGGATGTGCTCGGCATCCCAGTCGGTGGGCGTGCGGCGATGGGTACGGGAGCGTCGGTCGTTGTCGTGCCACGGGCCCATGACCAGGGCATCGCGCACGATGATCCAGCCGGTGTCGGTCTGCCAGGTCGTCTCGACCATCAGGCTGCCCGGCAGGTACCGGCGATCGACGGGCACGTTGACGCCGTACGGCGCGAGGCGGAAGTGGCCGGCGCTCCGGTCGAGCACCGCCCCGAAGACGCTCGGCGAATCGGGTCGCGGCACGCACATCCACTCGACCGAACCGTTGCGGGCGATCAGGCAGTTCGTCTCGGTGTCGGACAGGAATGCGTAGTCGCCGATGGGTGGGAAGGCGCTCCCGTGCGCCGGGTTGGTCGGGGCCATCGGCGCCGGTCCCGGGACGCTGACTCGTGCGGCGTCGGTGCCGGTGCCCTGTGCGGAGGTCGCCGTCGGCAGGGACGTTACGGTGGAGTCATCTGCAACAGACATGGGATCTATCATTGCGACGGGCGCTGTCCGACGCCAGTCGGTCTCGACGGGGCCGGGCAGAAGGATGATCCGAATCGGACGGACGAGGTGATGAGGTGACGGCGTTCTTCGCCTGGTGGGACGGTGTGGAGGAGTGGCTGACCGGCCTTTCCTTCGTTCCGCAGCTCTTGGTCACCGTCGCCGTGGTGATTCCGGTCGCGATCCTGATCGCCTATGTTCTCAGTCTCATGGTCGATCTGGCGGCGACGCTGTTCGACCGCAGACGCTTCGCCGACGACGATGGGACCGGACTGTGAAACTACTGCGCTCGCCGGTCACCCTGGCGCTGCTGGCGCTGCTGGTCCTCGTCGTGATCGCCTGGCTCGTCACGATCTAGGAGTCGTCACCGTGACGCGGTGACGGCCCGATCCCGTGCGGCCGCGCGATAGAGGCTGCAGATGCCCCCGATGACATCGGGGTGCGCGCCGAGCGGGCCGGCCACGAGCATCTCCTCGACCAGCGCGTCGAGAGCGGTCTCGACCCGCTCGATCAGCAGACCCGCCGAGAGGAAGTACGGACTGAGGGCGACGTGCTCGGCACCGGCGGCACGGAGCCGGCGGACAGCCGAGGCGACCGCGCGGTCACCTGAACCGAGTTTGGTCGCGAAGACCACCTCGACCGGTCGATGCAGGTGGGTCGAGAGCTCGAGGGCCCTCCGCCGGACGTGACGGTCGGCGGACTCGTCGGAGGAACCCACCGCCGACAGGATCACGCCGTAGCGCTCGTCGAGGCCTGCTTCGAGCAGACGGTCGGCGAGGGCCGCGGTGAACGACCGCGTTCCGATGACATCGGTCTGATACGCGAACGGCCGGTGCTCGGCGATGATCGCCGGCAGGTCGATCTTGTGGTGATAACCCGCGGACAGCAGCAACGGCACCACAATAGGATCGCCGCCCGCCCCATCCCCGCCGGCATCGTTCCCGGTCCGACCGAGGACATCGCCGACGAGCGGCTCGTCGAGGTCGAGGTAGGACAAGACCACCTCGACGCCCGGCAGGGTCGCCGCGACGGCGTCGCGCACACGGCGTGCGGTCGCGCCGAAGCGCGGATCGCGACTGCCGTGTGCGACGAGGACGAGAGCCGGATTCACACCAACTCTTTGAGGTGCAGCGGCGCGAGCGCGTCGCCGACCAGGCCGGCTGCGAGGGTGTTGCCACCCTGCGGGTCGATCAGCAGGAAGCTGCCCGACTCGCGGTTCACCTGATAGTCGTCGGCCGGGATCGGCTCGGCGGTCTGCACCGAGATCCGCACGATCTGGTTGAGTTCCACCGATTCCGGAGCCTGCTCCAGCGCGAGGTTCTGTTCGTCGAAGAGCGCGTCGAGCCCGCCGACGATGGCCTGCGTGGTCTTGGTGCCGTGCTTGAGGAGCAGGCGGACACCGGGGCGCAACGGTTTCTCGGCGAGCCAGCACACGGTGGCGGTGAATTGCTGAACCGGCTCCGGAGCGTCCGCCGCAGCCGCGATCAGGTCGCCGCGCGAGATGTCGACGTCGTCGGCGAGCAGGATCGTGACGCTGCGTCCGGTGTGCGCGGTCTCCAACGGTCCGTCGGCGGTGTCGATCTGGCTGACGGTGGTCCGCTGACCCGACGGCAGGACGACGACCTCGTCGCCGACCGACACCCGGCCGGCCGCGATCTGACCCGCGTAACCGCGGTAGTCGGGGTACTCGGAGGTGCGGGGACGGATCACGTACTGCACCGGGAAACGCAGTCCCACCGGGGCACGCTCGGTGAGGTTCGGCACCGTCTCGAGGTGCTCGATGAGGGTGGGGCCATCGTAGAACGGGGTGTTCTCCGAACGGTTCGCGATGTTGTCGCCGTGCAGCGCCGAGACGGGGATCGAGGTGACCTGCTCGTCCGACCAGCCCAGCGAGCGCGTCAGCTCGGCGAACTCGGCGGAGATCTCGGCGAACACCGACGCCTGATCGGAGACGAGGTCGATCTTGTTGACCGCCAGCACGAGCTGCGGAACACCGAGCAGGGCCATCACCGCGGCGTGGCGACGGGTCTGCGAGACGACGCCGTTGCGGGCGTCGACGAGCAGGATCACCAGCTGCGCGGTGGAGGCGCCGGACACCGTGTTACGCGTGTACTGCACGTGTCCGGGGGTGTCGGCGAGCACGAAAGAGCGTGCGGGCGTTGCGAAGTAGCGGTACGCCACGTCGATGGTGATGCCCTGTTCGCGCTCGGCCCGCAGGCCGTCGACGAGCAGCGACAGGTCGGGCCCCTCGAGTCCGCGGTCGACCGACGCCTTGGTCACTGCGTCGATCTGATCGGCCAGAACGGACTTCGTGTCGTACAGCAGGCGGCCGACGAGCGTCGACTTGCCGTCGTCCACACTGCCCGCGGTGGCGATGCGGAGAAGGTCGGGTGCATGCCTCATGTCAGAAATATCCTTCGCGCTTGCGGTCTTCCATGGCGGCCTCGGAGACCCGGTCGTCGCCACGGGTGGCGCCGCGCTCGGTCAGCCGCGACGCGGCCACCTCGTCGAGCACGGCCTCGTTGTCGGCGGCGTCGGAGAGCACCGCGCCGGTCGACGAGCCGTCGCCGACGGTGCGGTAGCGCACCGAGAGACGTTGCAGCTCTTCGCCTTCACGGGGCCCACCCCAGACGCCGGGGGTCATCCACATGCCGTCCCGCAGGAAGACGTCACGTTCATGGGCGTAGTAGATCGAGGGGAGCAGAACCTGCTCGCGCGCGATGTAGCGCCAGATGTCGAGCTCGGTCCAGTTCGACAGCGGGAACACGCGCACGTGCTCGCCCGGTGCGTGCCGGCCGTTGTAGAGATTCCACAGCTCGGGACGCTGACGCTTCGGATCCCACTGGCCGAAGGCGTTGCGCAGCGAGAAGATCCGCTCCTTGGCGCGCGACCGCTCCTCATCGCGGCGGCCACCGCCGAAGACCGCGTCGAAGCGGTTCTCGGTGATCGCGTCGAGCAGCGGGATGGTCTGCAGCGGGTTGCGGACGCCGTCGGGGCGCTCGGTCAGCCGGCCGTCGGCGAGGTAGTCCTCGACCTTGGCGACGTGGAGCCGCAGGTTGTGACGCTCGACGACGTTGTCGCGGAACTCGAGGACCTCGGGCAGATTGTGGCCGGTGTCGACGTGCAGCAGCGAGAACGGCAGCGGCGCAGGCCAGAACGCCTTGAGTGCGACGTGGAGCAGGACGGTGGAGTCCTTGCCGCCGGAGAAGAGGATCACCGGGCGCTCGAATTCGCCTGCCACCTCACGGAAGACGTGAATGGCCTCGGATTCGAGGGCGTCGAGCGTGGTGAAGTCGTCGGCCTCGGCGGAGACGGTTGCGTCGTGGACGGGTTCGGTGACGGTCATGCGTGGAGCCCACATTCTGTCTTGGCGCGGCCGGCCCAGCGGCCACTGCGCGGATCGGATCCGGGTTCGGGTTTGGCGGTGCACGGTGCACAACCGATCGAGGGGTAGCCCTCGTCGACCAACGGGTTGACCAGCACTCCGTTGGAGTCGATGTAGTCCTGCATCGTCTCGTCGGACCACGGTGCGATCGGGTTGATCTTGACGAGCCCGAAGCCCTCGTCGAACGAGATGAGCGGCGCATTGGCCCGGGTCGGCGCCTCGACGCGGCGGATGCCGGTGATCCAGGCGTCGTAACCCGCCAGACCCGCCTTGAGCGGGACGACCTTGCGCAACCGGCAGCACTCACCGGGGTCGCGTGCGAAGAGGTTGCGGCCCAACAGTTCGTCCTGTTCGGCGACGGTGTGCTCGGGGGTCAGGTTGACCATGTCCACGCCGTACACCTGCTCGACGGCGTCACGGGTGCCGATGGTCTCGGCGAAGTGGTAGCCGGTGTCGAGGAACAGGACCTTGACCGGGTCGCCGCCGAGGAGTTCGCGGTCGACGTTCTTGACCGCGAGATCGACGAGGGCGGCGTCCTGCATGTTCGACGCGACGACGAAGTTCGTGCCGAAGGTCTCCGCGGTCCAGCGGATCAGTTCCTCCGGGGTGGCCTCGGGACCGAGGTCGGCCGCGCCCTTCGCCGCGATCGCGCGGAGTTCGTCCTCGCTGTGGCGGCGGCCGGTGGCCGGCGCCGTGGTGCTGATGGTCATCGGAGTGCCTCCTCGTCGGCGCGAACGGCCCACTGCGCGAACCGTTCACCCTCTTCGCGCTGATCCACGAAGTTGCGGACCACGCGTTCGATGTAGTCGCCGAGCTCGGTGCCGAGCACCTTGTGCTGGCGCAGCTTGCGACCGAAACCGGAGTCCAGGCCGAGGCTGCCGCCCAGGTGGACCTGGAAGCCGTCGGTCTGGTTGCCGTCGGCGTCCTCGACGAGCTGTCCCTTGAAACCGATGTCGGCGATCTGCGACCGTCCGCAGGAGTTGGGGCAGCCGTTGATGTTCACCGTGATCGGCACGTCGAGCTGCGAGTTGATGTCCGCGAGCCGCTCGTCCAGCTCGGGGGCGAGGACCTGCGACCGCTTGCGGGTCTCGGTGAACGAGAGTTTGCAGAATTCGATACCGCTGCACGCCAGGAGATTCCGTCGCCACTGCGTCGGGCGGCCGTGCAGACCGAGCGGCTTGAGCTCGTCGATCAGCCAGTCCACCTTGTCGTCGGGGACGTCGAGCACGATCAGCTTCTGATACGGGGTGAAGCGGACGCGGTCGGAACCGACCGCGGCGACGGCCTCGGCGGTCTTGGTCAGGATGGTGCCCGAGACGCGGCCGGCGATGGGGGAGAAGCCGATCGCGTTCAGTCCGTTGCGCAGCTTCTGCACACCGATGTGGTCGATCGGGCGCTCGGGCTGTTCCGGAGCCGGGCCGTCGATCAGCTTGCGGCCGAGGTATTCGTCCTCGAGCACCTGACGGAACTTCTCGATGCCCCAGTCCTTGATGAGGAACTTCAGACGGGCCTTGGCGCGGAGACGTCGGTATCCGTAGTCGCGGAAGATCGAGACCACGGCCTCCCACACGTCGGGCACCTCGTCGAGCGGGACCCAGGCGCCGACGCGCTGGGCGAGCATCGGGTTGGTGGACAGTCCGCCACCGACCCAGAGGTCGAGACCCGGGCCGTGCTCGGGATGTACGACGCCGACGAAGGCGACGTCGTTGATCTCGTGCACCACGTCCTGCTGGCCCGAGATCGCGGTCTTGAACTTGCGCGGCAGGTTCGAGTACTTCGGGTCGCCGATGTAGCGACGGACGATCTCGTCGATGGCCGGGGTGGGATCGAGGACCTCGTCGAGGGATTCACCGGCGAGCGGCGAGCCCAGCACGACGCGGGGGCAGTCGCCGCAGGCCTCGGTGGTCTTGAGTCCGACACCTTCGAGACGTTCCCAGATCGTCGGGACGTCCTCGATCCGGATCCAGTGGTACTGGACGTTCTGGCGGTCGGAGAGGTCGGCGGTGTCGCGGGCGAACTCGGTGGAGAGCTCGCCGAGCGTGCGCAACTGCTCGACGTTCAGCGCGCCGGCGTCGCAGCGCACGCGCATCATGAAGTGGCTGTCTTCGAGGAGGTCGATGTTCTCGTCGCCGGTCCAGGTGCCGTCGTAGCCCTCGGCGCGCTGGGTGTAGAGGCCCCACCAGCGCATCCGGCCGCGCAGGTCCTGCTTGTCGATGGAGTCGAAACCCTGCTTGGAGTAGATGTTCTCGATGCGGGCGCGCACGTTGAGCGGGTTGTCGTCCTTCTTGACCTGCTCGTTCGGGTTCAGCGGCTCGCGGTAACCGAGCTTCCACTGGCCTTCGGCGCGGCGCTTGACCGGGCGCGCCTTGCGGGCGGGACGAGTTCGCTTCTCGGCGGCCGGAGCGGGAACGGCATCGGGCACAGCTGGGGCATCAGTTGTGGACGTCATGAAATCTCCTGTGCCGGCGCACAGGGGCCGGCTTCAATCGCACGAAAAGGTGGGCTGAAACGTGCCGGCATCCCTGGATTCAGGGATCAATCGGGGCCGAGACGTCGCTAGACGCGACAGAAAGCGCTGTTGACGCGCTTGAGATCAATGTGGCGACGCGCTGCGAGCCACACCCCGGGGAAAATCACGGGGTCCATAGTGCCACGACCATCATCGCCTCGTCTACTTGGGGTTATTTTCCATCATGATGATGGAAACGCGCCGGTGCCGGCGGGGCCGGAGGTCCTACCTGAGCCGGTCAAGCAGCCCGGCCGCCTGGTTGTTCCCCGGCCCCACCGACGAGGGGGACAGAACGCGACGATTTCGGTGCAGACGCCGAGGTCGGCATGATGGAACGGTGAACGTCGACATCGAAGCGCCCGCCCGAGAGCTCACCACCGAGCTCGTCGCCGGGGCCTGCCGCGACGTCGACCCCGAGGTGCCGTTCGGTCTCTACCTGCACGTCCCGTTCTGTGCCACCCGCTGCGGCTACTGCGATTTCAACACCTACACCGCGGGGGAGCTGGGTTCGACGTCGTCGCCGGAGTCGTGGCAGCAGGCCGTGGCCGCGGAACTGGAGTCGGCCGCGCGGCTGTTGCAGCCGGCGAGGAAGGTGTCGACGATCTTCGTCGGCGGCGGCACGCCGTCGCTGCTCGGTGCCGACGGTCTCACGCGATTGCTCGACGCGGTGCGCGCCCACTTCGACCTCGCTCCCGACGCGGAGGTCACCACCGAGTCGAACCCGGAGTCGACGTCGCCGGAGTTCTTCGAGCAGCTGCGCGCCGCCGGGTTCACCCGGATCTCGCTCGGCATGCAGTCCGCGGCCCAGCATGTCCTCAAGGTCCTCGACCGGGTCCACACGCCGGGACGGGCGGTCGCCGCGGCGCGCGAGGCCCGGGCGGCCGGCTTCGAACACGTCAACCTCGACCTGATCTACGGCACGCCCGGCGAGACCGACGCCGACCTGCACGCCACCCTCGACGCCGTGCTGTCCGCGGGTGTCGACCATGTGTCGGCCTACGCGCTCATCGTCGAGGACGGCACGGCCCTGGCGCGCCGAATCCGGCGCGGCGAGATGCCCGCACCGGACGACGACGTCCTCGCCGACCGCTACAAGATCCTCGACGACCGGTTGAGCGCCAACGGTTTCGGCTGGTACGAGGTGTCGAACTGGGCACTCGACGACGCCGGTGCGTGCCGGCACAACATCGCCTACTGGAACAGTCACGACTGGTGGGGGATCGGTCCCGGCGCGCACTCGCATGTCAACGGGGTGCGCTGGTGGAACGTGAAGCATCCGGCGCGCTATGCGCAGACGCTCGGTGAGGGTGTGTTGCCCGCCGCGTCGTCGGAGGAACTCACCGCCGAGGACCGCCACATGGAGGCGGTCATGCTCACCACACGGTGCCGTACCGGACTGCCGGGCGGGCTGCTCGACGACACCGAACGCGCGAACGCCGACGCACTCTGCGCCGACGGCCTGCTCACCTCGACCGGGGACGCCTACGTCCTCACCGACGCCGGCCGGCTCCTCGCCGACGGTGTGATCCGCTGCGTCCTCTGGGGCTGACCCGCTCCGCAAACCCTCCACTTTTCGGCAGATCCACCGCCGCGTCGCGGGGTGGGTTCGGCGAAAAGTGGTGGATCTCGCCGGCTACCAGGGGCGAGTCGGCCTCGTCCAGCCCGTGGACTGGGGGCCTCGACGATGGGCGCCGCCGCCGCTGTGCGGATCGTCGGCGCCACGGTTCGGCCGGACCGGTTCGGACGGGACGTCGACGACGCGGGGACGCGCCGGGATCTCGGCGGTGTCATCGAGCTGCTCCTCCAGAGGGCGGGCGCCCTCGGAGAGATCGAGGGCGTCGAGGTCGAGGGTGCGCGCGTGGATGATGTTGCGGTTCCGCAGCGCCGAGCGCACGGCGCGATGCAGTCCGTCCTCGAGGTAGAGCTCGCCCTCCCAGCGCACGACATGCGCGAACAGGTCGCCGTAGAACGTCGAGTCCTCGCTCAGCAGCTTGTCCAGGGCCAAGACCTTGGTCAGCGTGATCAGCTGGTCGAGCCGCAGCTGACGCGGCGGGATCTTCGCCCAGCCCCGCGTCGACAGCTTGTGGTCGGGATAGGGCTTACCCTCCCGTACCCCCTTGAAGATCATGTGACTCCGCGCCGGTTTCGTAGTATGGAACCTACCCAGTATGGGACGTACCCGACTCTATGGCCCAACTCCATGGACCGGGACTCGGATCAGGAGGTGTACCGCGTGTCCACTACGGACGACCGTAGGTTCGAGATCCTCCGCGCGATCGTGACCGACTACGTCGAATCGCAGGAGCCCATCGGATCGAAGGCACTCGTCGAACGACATCAGCTAGGGGTGTCGAGCGCCACCGTTCGCAACGACATGGCGGTGCTCGAGGCCGAGGGGTACATCACCCAGCCGCACACCAGCTCCGGCCGTGTCCCCACGGACAAGGGCTACCGGATGTTCGTGGACCGCATCAGCGAGATCAAACCGCTCTCCTCCGCCGAACGACGGGCCATCCTGTCGGTGCTCGACTCCGGAGTCGACCTCGACGACGTGCTGCGGCGCTCGGTGAAGCTGCTGGCCCAGCTGACCCGTCAGGTGGCGGTCATCCAGTACCCGGTCCTGTCGGTTTCGCGCGTTCGGCATCTCGAGGTCGTGTCCCTCTCGCCGTCGCGACTGCTGCTCGTGGTGATCGTCGACAACGGCCGGGTCGAACAGCGCATGGTCGCGCTGAACGAGGATCACGACGAGGGGGACATCGCGCGCCTGCGCGACATGTTCTCCGCGGCACTCCACGGCAAACGACTGGAAGAAGCGTCGGCGGCGGTCGCGGAACTCGCCAACTCCGCACCCGACGACATCCGCGGCGCGGTCCTCAACATCGTGATGGTTCTCGTCGAGACCCTCGTCGAACGCGGCGACGACCGTCTCGTGTTGGGCGGCACCTCGAACCTCGCGCGGTCGGCGGCCGACTTCACGCCCGTCGTCGGCGGCATGGACACCGTCCTCGAAGCACTCGAGGAGCAGGTCGTCGTGCTCAAGATCCTCGCCACGACGCAGGACATGGGCCAGGTCACCGTGCAGATCGGAGAAGAGACGCAGACCGAGAACCTGCGTGGAACCTCGGTGGTGTCCACAGGGTACGGTGCATCGGGAACCGTGTTCGGCGGCGTCGGTGTGCTCGGCCCCACACGAATGGACTATCCGGGAACCATCGCCTCGGTCGCAGCCGTTGCCAAATACATCGGTGAGGTGCTCGCCGAACGATGACCGCCGCCCCGGCGACGGACGTCGGGTGAGGGCCTCGACCGGTCGTCGGCAGAATCGAGTGGTTCCACTGCGTACCGCGCGGACGTACGTCCATCCCGATGAGGCACGCACCGCGCGGGCATCACCCGAGACCGCTTGGGTACCAAACTGAACCGAAGGATCACTACAACCGTGGCACGTGACTATTACGCAATCCTGGGTGTGGCGAAGGGTGCCAGTGACCAGGAGCTCAAGCGCGCCTACCGCAAGAAGGCCCGCGAACTGCACCCCGACGTCAACCCGGGCAAGGAAGACGAGTTCAAGGAAGTCAGCACCGCCTACGAGGTGCTGACCGATCCGGAGAAGCGTCGCATCGTCGACGCCGGAGGCGATCCCCTGGCGGGTGCGGGCGCCGGCGGTTTCGGCGGGGGTGGCGGCGGCTTCGGCGACGTCTTCGAGGCGTTCTTCGGCAACGGCGGCGCCTTCGGTGGCGGCGGCGGATTCGGCTCGGGGCGCGGTCCCCGCTCGCGCGTCCAGCCGGGTGAGCCCGCGCTGGTCAACGTCAAACTCGATCTCGCCGAGTGTGCCAAGGGCGTCAACAAGGAGATCACGGTCGACACCGCGATCCTGTGCGACGCGTGCACCGGGTCGGGAACCAACGGCGACAGCAAGCCGGTTGCCTGCGACACCTGCAACGGGGCCGGCGAGATCCAGTCGGTGCAGCGGTCGTTCCTCGGTCAGGTGATGACCGTGCGCGAGTGCCCCACCTGTCACGGCGTCGGCGAGGTCATCCCCGACCCCTGTCACAAGTGCGGCGGCGATGGGCGTGTGCGCTCGCGCCGCACCATGACCGTCCGCATCCCGGCCGGTATCGAGAGTGGCATGCGGGTCCGCCTCAGCGGTCAGGGCGAGGTCGGTCCCGGAGGCGGGCCCGCCGGCGATCTCTACGTCGAGGTCACCGAACGCCCGCACGAGGTCTTCCTGCGTGACAAGGACGACCTGCACTGCACGGTGAAGGTGCCGATGGTCGACGCCGCGCTCGGCGCCGAGTTCGACGTCGAGACCATCCTCGGCGACCCGGTCACCGTCACGATCGCTCCGGGAACGCAGCCCGGTCAGGTCGTCAAGCTGCGCGGCCAGGGCATGCCGCACGTCAGCGCCGGTGTCCGCGGCAACCTGCACGTCCACCTCGACGTGGTCGTCCCGACCAAGCTCGACGGTGCCCAGACCGACGCCCTCAAGAAGTTCAAGACGGTGGCGCAGGACGAGATCGAGGTGGTCAACACCTCGGCCGCGTCCGCCCCGGGCGGCCTCTTCTCACGACTGCGCAACGCGTTCGCGGGCAAGTGAGCCCACCGCTTTTCTGGGCGGACTCCGTCCCCGCCCCGGGAGCCGACCTCGTTCTCAGCGGGCCAGAGGGCCGGCATGCGGTGACGGTCGCACGGCTTGGGGCGGGGGAGCGCATCCTCGTCGGGGACGGCGCCGGTTCGGTCGCCGGGTGCGAGATCCGGGAGATCACCGGGAAGGACACCCTCGTCGCCTCGGTGCGTGAGTTCTCGTTCCAGGCGCGCCCCACCCCGCAGGTGACCGTCGTCCAGGCGTTGCCGAAGTCCGAACGGTCCGAACTCGCCGTCGACCTCGCGACCGAAGCGGGCGTCGACGTCATCGTGCCGTGGCAGGCCATGCGTTGTGTCGCCCGATGGACGGGCAAGGCGGACAAGGGTGTTGCCAAGTGGAGGGCCGCCGCGTCGGCCGCCGCGAAGCAGAGTCGACGGCCGTGGATCCCCGAGGTCGCCGAGCTCGCCTCGACCATCGACGTCCGCGCGCGGTGTGCCGACGCGGTCGCCGGCGGTGGAGTCGTCGCCGTGCTGCATGAGGAGGCCGCCCGGCCCCTTGCCGAACTGCCGCTCGCCGATGCGAGCGAGATCGTGCTCGTCGTGGGTCCCGAAGGCGGACTCGACGACACCGAGGTCGCCGACCTCACAGCTCTCGGCGCGCATTCGGTGGTGCTCGGCCCGGAGGTCCTGCGGACCTCCACGGCGGCAGCCGTCGCGCTGGGTGCGATCGGCGTGCTGACCCGACGGTGGTCGCGGTGAGTGCCGTCCGACGCTGCGCCGTGCGCCGCACCAAGATCGAATACGGCACCGAGCTTTCACAATTCGGCCACCTCTACGTGCCGCGTGACGTTCTCGACCCCGCCACCCCGGCCCGTGTGGTCGTGCTCGTCCACGGCGGTTCGTGGTCGGTGGAGTACGGCTCCACGATCCAGACCGCGGTCGCCCGCACGATGGCCGAGCGCGGCGCGGTCGTGTGGAACATCGAGTATCGCCGCGTCGGGGAGCCCGGCGGCGGCTGGCCGAACACCGGCCGCGATGTGGTCGGCGCGATCCGTGCCCTCGACGGCCCGGTGCGCGAGGCGCTGCAGGAGCAGGAGGTCGATCTCGCCGCGGTCGACTTCTCCACAGTCGGCGTGGTCGGGCATTCGGCCGGCGGCCAGCTCGCGGTGTGGGCCGTCGGCAAGCTGGGGGCGCGGACCGCCTCGACCACCATCACCACCGTCGTCGCCCAGGCGGCGGTCCTCGACACGGTCTCCGCGGCGGACAAACAATCCCTGCGGGCCCTCATGGGGCGGCCGTACAGTGAGTCGCCGCGCCGCTACGAGGAGGCCTCGCCTCTGCTCGCGCCGGTCTTCGACGCGCACGTGGTCGCGATCACCGGCGACGAGGACGACCTGGTACCCGACGTGGTGAGCCGCCGCTACGTCGACGACGCGATCTCCCGCGGACAGTCGGCCGAACTGATCGTCGTACCGGGCGAAGGTCACGAGGCCTTCGTCGACCCGGGCACCGGGTGCGCCCGGCAGACGATCCGGGTCCTGGGGATCTGAAGCACGCGGTCCGGCGGTGACGTGGCCGTGCTGAGAAATATTGCCTGCTGACCGGCCGTTGCATAGCGATACACTGTTCACACAGCTGTGTGTTTCCTTCAGTGAATTCTCACTGTGAGGTGACGGACGCGCAGCCCACAACCGCAGACCACCAGGAGTGATTTCATACGTGAGTGACGACAACCCCGACCCGAGCGCGCAATCCAGCCGTACGCAGCCGCGCCGGTCTGGGGTCACATCCACCGTCGAAGTCTCTCCCGGAGTGGTGTTCGGGCTGCTCGGCGCCAGTGACGTCAACCTTCGGACGCTCGAGCAGCTGCTGCCCGCCGACATCCACGTGCGTGGCAACCAGGTGACGCTGACCGGCGAGCCCGCCGATGTCGCCGCCTCCGAACGTGTCATCGCCGAACTCACCGACCTCGTCGGACGTGGCACCCCGCTGACCCCGGACCTCGTCCGGCACAGCGTGTCGATGCTCTCCGACGGCAGCCAGGAGTCGCCCGCCGAGGTGCTGTCGCTGGACATCCTGTCGCGCCGCGGCAAGACGATCCGACCCAAGACGCTGAACCAGAAGCACTACGTCGACGCGATCGACAACCACACCATCGTCTTCGGTCTGGGGCCGGCCGGTACCGGCAAGACCTACCTCGCGATGGCCAAGGCCGTGCAGGCGCTGCAGTCGAAGTCGGTCAACCGCATCATCCTCACTCGTCCCGCCGTCGAGGCCGGCGAACGTCTCGGCTTCCTGCCGGGCACGTTGAGCGAGAAGATCGACCCGTACCTGCGCCCGCTCTACGACGCGCTGCACGACATGATGGACCCCGAGGCGATCCCGAAGCTGATGGCCGCCGGGGTCATCGAGGTTGCGCCGCTGGCCTACATGCGCGGGCGGACCCTCAACGACGCTTTCATCATCCTCGACGAGGCGCAGAACACGACGAGCGAACAGATGAAGATGTTCCTGACGCGCCTGGGCTTCGGCTCCAAGGTCGTCGTCACGGGCGATGTCACCCAGGTGGACCTGCCGGGCGGCGCGAAGAGCGGCCTGATGGCGGCGACCGCGATCCTCGAGGGCATCGACGACATCCACTTCTCCCGTCTCACCAGCCAGGACGTCGTCCGGCATCGTCTGGTCGCCGACATCGTCGACGCCTACGGGCGCGCGGAGGAATCCCAGCGAGCCGGTGCACGCATCGATACCGCGATCGGCGGCAACCGCGCGGCGCGTCGTGCGGCTTCCCACGGACGTCGCTCATGAGCATCGAACTGGCCAACGAGTCCGGGGTCGAGGTCCCGGCCGAGCTGATCATCGACGCCGCACGTTTCGCCGTGAACGCGATGGACGTCAACCCCGGCGCGCTCCTGTCGGTCCTCTGCGTCGACGAGGACACCATGGCCGACATGCACGTGCAGTGGATGGACCTGCCCGGACCCACCGACGTGATGAGCTTCCCGATGGACGAGCTCGTCCCGGGCGGCCGACCCGACGCCACCGATCTGGGACCGGCCATCCTCGGCGACATCGTCCTGTGCCCCGAGTTCGCACGGAAGCAGGCCCGCGAGGCGCGCAGGTCCTTCGAACACGAGCTCGCGATGCTCACCATCCACGGTGTGCTCCATCTCCTCGGCTACGACCACGCCGAACCCGAGGAAGAGCGCGAGATGTTCGGGCTGCAGAACGAGATCCTCGACGCGTTCTATGCCGAGCGGAACCGACGCGCGCAGGAACAGCGGCAGACCGATCGTGATTCGCGGTTGCTGTCCAACATCGGATTCACCGGGACCGAACAGGGAACCGGGGACGCGGGGGCGACCGGACGGTCCGAGGAGGACTGAGCGTGTCCTCCGGTTATTGGTTCATCGTGGCCGCAGTCGTTCTGATCGGGCTCGGCGGACTGTTCGCCGCCGTCGACACCGCCGTGTCCACCGTCTCGAACGCCCGCGTCGACGACATGGTCCGGGAGGGCCGCGGCGGTGCACGACGCCTCGCGATCATCCTCGACGCCCGCGCCACCTACGTGGGACTCGTGGTCCTGCTGCGCGTGGTCTGCGAGACCGCGGCCGCCGCACTCATCGCCCTGTCCGCGGCCGAATGGCTCGGCGTCGGTTGGGGACTCGTCGTCGCCATCACCGCGATGACGGTCATCTCCTATGTCGCCATGGGCGTCGGGCCGCGCACCCTGGGCCGGCAGCACGCGTACACCATCGCACTGTCGATGTCGTATCTGTTGTTCGCGCTGGGCATCCTGCTCAAGCCCGTGACGCGGCTGCTCATCCTCATCGGTAACGCGCTGACCCCGGGTCGCGGCTACCGGAACGGCCCGTTCGCCACCGAGATCGAGCTGCGTGAGGTCGTCGACCTCGCCGAGGCCCGCGGAGTGGTGGCGGCCGGCGAGCGCCGGATGATCCACTCGGTGTTCGACCTCGGCGACACCAGCGCGCGCGAGGTCATGGTGCCACGTCCGGAGATGGTCTGGATCGAGGCCGACAAGAACGTCCTGCAGGCCACCAACCTCGCGACCCGGTCGGGACATTCGCGTATCCCGGTCATCGGCGAGAACACCGACGACGTGCTCGGGATCGTGTACCTCAAGGACATGGTCGAACGGACGGTCGCCAAACGCACCGACCCCACCACGCTGCGCGTCTCCGAGATCATGCGCGACGCCGAGTTCATCCCGGACTCCAAACCGCTCGACAAGGTCCTCGCCGACATGCAGCTCACGCGCAACCACATGGCGATCCTCGTCGACGAATACGGTGGCATCGCCGGCCTGGTGACGATCGAGGACGTGCTCGAGGAGATCGTCGGTGAGATCACCGACGAGTACGACACCGACGAACTCGCACCGGTCGAGGACCTCGGCGACGGGTCGTACCGGGTGTCGGCGCGTCTTCCGGTCGAGGATCTCGGTGAGCTGTTCGACGTCGAGATCGAGGAGGAAGAGGTCGAGACGGTGGGTGGACTCGTCGCACTCGAACTCGGCCGCGTCCCGCTCCCCGGCGCCCGGGTCAAGTCCCACGGCCTGCAGCTCGTCGCGGAGGGCGGTCCCAATCGCAAGGGGCGCCAACGCATCATCACCGTCCTCGTCACCCGGGTACCCGGGGAGGGCGCCGACGGACCGGACCCGCAGCGGCACGAATCCTCGGGCGGTCGTGGGCACTCCGGCCGTTCCGGACGTCATGACCGCACCGCGGCGCGTGAACACGAGGACGAATCCCATCGCAGTACACACGAGCAGACGACAGCAAGGATGAATCAGTGACCGAGACCCTCGCAGACGAGGATCAGAAGCTCGTGGTGCTCGCTCGCGGCGCGCTCGCGCGTGCCGAAGCGCGATCGGGAGCCGCCGTTCGCGACGGCGACGGTCGGACCTACGCGGGTGCCGAGGTCCGCACCAAGACCCTCACACTCAGCGGTCTGCAGGTCGCGGTCGCCTCGGCGATCTCGAGCGGGGCCGGCTCCTTCGAGGCGGCCGTCCTGGTCAACGGCGACGCCGACGATCCCGGTCTCGCGACCCTGCACGAACTGAGTCCGCAGGCCTACGCGTACGTCACCGATGCCGCCGGGCGGCCGCAGCAGCGACTCGGTGGCGCCGATGTCTGAGTCCGGCTCCGCTCCTGAATTCCGCTCCGGTTTCGTCTGTTTCGTCGGGCGCCCCAACACCGGCAAGTCGACGCTCACCAACGCGCTGGTGGGGGAGAAGATCGCGATCACCTCCAACCGGCCGCAGACCACCCGCCACACGATCCGCGGAATCGTCAACCGGCCCGACGCCCAGCTGATCCTCGTCGACACCCCGGGACTGCACCGGCCCCGCACGCTGCTGGGGCAGCGGCTCAACGACCTGGTGCGCGACACGTACTCCGAGGTCGACGTGATCGGTGTGTGCATCCCGGCCGACGAGGCGATCGGCCCGGGTGACCGCTGGATCATCTCCCAGGTCCGCGAGATGGCCCCGCGCACCACACTTCTCGGCGTGGTCACCAAGATCGACCGGGTGGGTCCCGAGCAGGTTGCCAAGCAGCTCGTGGCGCTCTCCGAGATCCTCGGCCCGGACGCCGAGGTGGTCCCCGTGTCGGCGAAGTCCGGCAAGCAGCTCGACGTCCTCAGCGACGTGCTCGTCGGTCTGATGGAGGAAGGTCCGGCGTTCTATCCCGACGGTGAGCTCACCGACGAACCCGAGCAGGTCCTGATGGCGGAATTCATCCGCGAGGCCGCCCTCGAAGGCGTCCACGACGAACTGCCGCATTCGCTCGCCGTGGTCATCGAGGAGGTCATCGATCGCGAGGACCGGCGCCCGGACCAGCCGCCGATGGTCGACGTCCACGCCGTGCTCTTCGTCGAACGGGACAGCCAGAAGGGCATCATCATCGGGCGCAAGGGGGCGCGTCTGAAAGAGGTCGGTACAGTTGCGCGCGCACAGATCGAGCGGCTGCTGGGGACCAAGGTGTACCTGGATCTGCACGTGAAGGTCGCCAAGGACTGGCAGCGCGACCCCAAGCAGCTACGCCGACTGGGCTTCTAGAGGAGAGAATGCCGGCACCGTCCTCGCGACGGTGTTCAGACGGCGGGCACGCGCCTGCGGGGGAGGTACGTCGATGGGAACGCACGAGTCGCACAAGGTCTCGGACTCCGACGCCGACACTGGTCGCGGAGCCCATGAGGCACCCGAGGTCGAACAGCCGACCGGCCGGACGATCGCCGGCGTACTCGGGTCACCCCGGTTCTGGCTCGCCCCACTGGTCCTCGTGGCGGTGCTGTTCTCCCTCATGGCCGCGCTCTACATGTCGGCCGTCGTCGACCCGCAACGCCACCTCCACGACTTCCCGGTCGCCCTCGTCAACGAGGACTCCGGCGGTGAGGTGACCGGCGCGGACGGAAAGGCCACCGAGCAGAACATCGGGAACGAGGTCGCGAACGGGATCATCTCGTCGGCCGCTGACAGCGGCATCGTCGTCCGGCGCACCGACCGCTCGACCGCGATCGGTGAACTGAACAGCGGCAAGGTGTACGGCGTCGTCGTCATCGGCTCGAACTTCACCAATCGCGCAGTCGCGCTGGGACGTTCGACGGTCCTTCCGGCGCAGCCCACGCGTCCGGCGATCGACATCTTCATCAACCGCGGCTCGGGCGCTTTCGCGTCGTCGATCACCTCGACCTTCGCCGAGCAACTGACCGAGCGGGTCAACGCCGAGGTCGGCGCGCAGCTGACCGCACAGGTCCGAGATCAGCTCGACCGCAACGACGTCACGTTCACCGGTGCCGCACAGCTCGCGCTGGCCGATCCGGTCGCGGTCTCGGTGTCGGAGCCCACGCCGCTGCCCCAGGGTGCCGGAAACGGACTGTCGGCGTTCTACCTCACGCTTCTCCTGGTGCTCGCCGGCTTCACCGGCGCGATGATGGTGAGCATCGTCGTCGACGGCATGCTCGGTCAGACGCCCATCGAGTACGGCCCGTTCTACCAACTCCGTGAACGTCTGGCGATCAGCCGCTGGGCGACCCTCGCCGCCAAGTGGACGATCATGTTCCTCGTCGCGGTGGTCCTCTCGACCCTGTTCATCGTGGTGGGCGCCTGGGTGGGCACGTCCCTGCCGAATGCCTTCGTGCTGTGGGTGATCTCGATCCTCGGCATCTTCGCCGTCGGCGTGAGCGCGAGCGCGATGATGGCCGTCTTCGGCAACGCCGGTCTGCTGTTCAACCTCCTGTTCTTCGTGGTCTTCGGCCTGCCGTCGTCGGGCGGGACCCTGCCGCTGGAGGCCAGTCCGCGGATCTTCGAGTGGATCGCCGCGATCGAACCGATGCACGTCATCTACCTCGGGGTGCGGTCGGTCCTGTACTTCGACGCCGACCTGTCGGCGGGGCTCGCGCGGTCGGTCGTCCAGTGCCTGATCGGACTGTGCATCGGTGTCCTGCTGGGTCTGCTCGGCACCAAGTACTACGACCGCAAGGGTTGGCACCGCTACCCGGGGGGCATGACGCTGCCGCCCAAACTCGACAAGATCGTGAACGCTGGATGAGCAGGCCGCTGTCGCCGCGCCCCCCGAGGCGGAAACCTGGCAGGGTGGAGGCATGGGGTTCCCGGTGGAGATGTCGATCGAGGAGATGTCGGACGCTCTGCACGACCTGCGAGACGAGCTCGACCGCGCGGAGAAGCACGCCGGTCCGCTGATCTCCGCGGTCGCCGTACAGCATCGGCAGAGTGCACGCAATCTCGTGCATTACGTCACCGTCCGTCGTCGTGACCTGCGACCGCTGCAGGCGTCGATGGCCGCTCACGGGCTGTCGAGTCTCGGCCGGATGGAGTCGATCGTCTACTCCTGGATCGAGACGGTCATCGAAACCGTTGACGCACTCGCCGAAGGCCGACGGCGACAACCGATCTGGGGCGATCTCTCCGACGGCGTGCGGGTTCTCAGCGCCAACCGGGACCGACTGCTGGGGAGTGTGCACCCCGGCGGGGTCGACGACGTCACCGCCGATCGGTCCGGCGACGAGCACGGTGAGCGGACGAGTCGGGTGATGGTCACGATGCCGACGCAGGCCGCCGACGAGCCGGACCTGGTGCGACGCATGGGCGCGGCCGGCATGGATGTGGCGCGGGTGAACTGCGCCCACGACGGACCCGCGGAATGGGCGCGGATGATCGAGTCGGTGCGTGCACTCCCCGGACGGGTGCGCGTGGCTATGGACCTGGCCGGACCCAAACTCCGGACCGGGCCGCTCGAGCCGGGACCGAAGGTCGTGAAGGTCAAACCCGTTCGCGCCGACGACGGGACCGTCGAACGGCGGTCACGGGTGCGGTTGAGCACAACCCCCCACGATGCCGAGCACGACCTTCCCGACGGTATCGATGCGGTAATCCCGGTGGACGACCTCGGCAGCCTGTCCGACGGTGACCGGCTCGTGTTGCGCGATGCGCGGGGCCGGCGTCGACGCCTCGACGTCGTCGGGGCCTCCGAGGACGGGATCGACGCCGAATGCGACCGCACCGTCTACTACCGGACGGGCGCGTCGATCAGGGTCAAACGGTTCGGCGGCGGAACACTCGTCATCGGTGAACTGCCGGAGAAGCCACAGCATCTGCTGATCCGCACCGGCGATGAGATCCGACTCCGGCGCGACCTGTCGCCCATGCCCGCGACCAGGGTCGGGCCGCATCGGATCGGGTGTGAACTCGGAGACGCCTTCGACGACGTGGAGCCCGGACACCGGGTGCTGTTCGACGACGGGAAGATCGCCGGACGGGTGCGTGAGAGGCTCGACGACGAGATCGTCGTCGACGTCGAACGCGCCGGCCCGAAGGGTTCCAAACTGCGTGCGGAGAAGGGCGTCAACCTCCCGGACACGACCCTCCACATTCCCGCGCTGACACCGGATGACCGCGCGGCTCTCGAGTTCGTGGCGACGCACGCGGACATGGTCAACTACTCGTTCGTCCGGTCGCCGGAGGATGTCGCCGACCTCATCGCCGAACTCGAGCGCCTCGACGCCCGGAACGTCGGGATCGTCCTCAAGATCGAGACCCGCGCCGCGTTCGAATCGCTGCCGCAGATGCTGCTCGAGGCGATGCGGTGGGACGAGGTCGGGGTGATGATCGCGCGCGGAGACCTCGCCGTCGAGGTCGGTTTCGGGCGGCTCGCCGAGGTCCAGGAGGAGATCCTCTGGCTGTGCGAGGCCGCCCACATCCCGGTCGTGTGGGCGACGCAGGTGCTCGACGGTCTGGCGAAGACAGGCGTGCCGACGCGCGCGGAGGTCACCGACGCCGCGATGAGCCGCCGCGCGGAGGGGGTCATGCTCAACAAGGGCCCTTACATCGTCGAGGCCATCGAAGCGCTGACCTCGATCCTCGACCGGATGGGCGGTCACGTCGAGAAGAAGCGGTCGCTGCTGCGACCCCTGACCTCTTTCGACATCGGCTTGGACTGACGTCACTGGTGGTCCCGGGGCGTGTGTGAGGGGCTGGTCTACTGCGGTCTTGGGGCGTGTGAGGGGGCTGGTCTGCTGCGGTCTCGGCGCTTGTGAGGGGGCTGGTCTGCTGCGGTCTCGGCGCTTGTGAGGGGGCTGGTCTGCTGCGGTCTCGGGGCGTGTGAGGGCTGGTCTGCTGCGGCCCCGGGGCGTGTGAGGGCTGTCTGCTGCTCCTTGAGTAGCCCCGGAGCTTGCGGAGGGGCGTATCGAAAGGACCTTGCCAGTGTCGGTACCCGGTGGTGTCGGTACACAGTGGGACAATCGGCGGGTGAGGTTCTACCGGGATGAGGCCGTCGTGCTCCGTCAGCACAAGCTGGGCGAGGCCGACCGCATCATCACCCTGCTGACCGCGGAGCACGGGCTCGTGCGTGCGGTCGCCAAGGGGGTGCGTCGGACACGGTCGAAGTTCGGTGCCCGTCTCGAACCCTTCGCGCACATCGACGTACATCTGTATCCGGGCCGCAGCCTCGACGTCGTGACGCAGGTGCACAGTCTGCACGCCTTCGCCGACGCGATCGTCGCGGATTACGGCCGCTACACGACGGCCTGCGCGGTCCTCGAGACCGCAGAACGGCTCGCCGGCGAGGAGCGCGCCCCCACCCGCCAGTTGCACCGCCTGACGGTGGGTGCGCTGGAGGCGCTGGCCGACGACCGCCGGCCGCGGGAACTGATCCTCGACGCGTACCTGCTGCGCGCCATGTACAGCGCCGGTTGGATGCCAGCGTTGGAGGAGTGCGCGCGCTGCGCCACCCCCGGCCCGCACCGCGCCTTCCATGTCGCCGCCGGTGGGGCAGTGTGCCTGCATTGCCGTCCGCCGGGCTCGGCCACGCCGTCGCCCGGCGTTCTCGATCTCATGGAAGCACTGTTCCGCGGTCAGTGGGACCACGTGGAGGAGTCCTCGAACTCGCTGCGCCGCCAGGCCAGCGGCCTCACGGCCGCGCATCTGCAGTGGCATCTCGAACGTCAGCTGCGAACCCTGCCGCTCATCGAACGCACCGCGCCTCATAGGCTGATGGAAACGGGTGTCGAACCAGGTGCGGTCGGCGGGATGCGGGACAACGGGGTGAGGAGAGTCGACGATGGCGTTGCGGCCGGGTAGTTCGTCGAAGGGTCGCAAGCCGACGAGCCCACGCACGGAGGTTCGCCCCCCCGATCCCCATCCCAGTGGAGCGCGACCCCCGGCCATCCCCGCCCAATTCGTGCCCAGGCACGTCGCTCTGGTCATGGACGGCAACGGCCGCTGGGCCACTGACCGCGGACTGCCGCGCACCGAAGGACACAAGCGCGGCGAAGCAGTCCTGATGGACACCGTGTGCGGTTGCATCGAGTTGGGCGTCGGCTGGCTGTCTGCGTACGCCTTCTCGACCGAGAACTGGTCACGCAGCCCCGACGAAGTCCGCTTCCTCATGGGCTTCAACCGCGACGTCATCCGTCGCCGGCGCGACGAGATGCACGAGATGGGTGTCCGCGTCCGCTGGGCCGGCCGCCGACCCCGCCTGTGGCGCAGCGTCATCCGTGAACTCGAGATCGCCGAGGAGCTCACGAAGGACAACACCGTGATGACGCTGACGATGTGCGTCAACTATGGTGGCCGCGCCGAGATCGCCGACGCCGCCCGCGAGATCGCCCGGCGCGCTGCGCGCGGAGAGATCGACCCCGAACGCATCTCCGAGTCGACCTTCGCCCGCTACCTCGACGAGCCCGACATGCCCGACGTCGACCTGTTTCTGCGTCCCTCGGGTGAACAGCGCATCTCGAACTTCCTGCTGTGGCAGTCGGCGTATGCGGAGATGGTCTACCAGGAGAAACTCTTTCCCGACTTCGACCGTCGGGACCTGTGGGATGCCTGCCTGGAGTACGCCTCCCGTGACCGGCGCTTCGGTGGGGTGAAGCCGTCGTGACCGATGCCGCCGCGCTGCTCGAGCGTGCCGCCGTCATCGTGGCAGAGCTCGGCCCCACCGACCGCCCTGATGCGGAATCCGTTGTGGTGCAGGTTGGCCCGACTCGAGCGTCGCTTCGCGTGCTTACGCTCGCGGACGGCCTCGACGTGCTCGCCGTGACCCAGATGGTCGCCATGGACCTGCCGAACACCCCGACCCTGCGTGACGATGTGGAGACCTTCGGCGCGCAGCTGAGCTTCGGCAGTCTGCGTCGTTCCGATCCGACCGGTGTCACCACAGATGTGTTGCAGTACTACACATTTCCCGCCGGTCGGCTCGACGACCTGCCGTTGCTGACGGTGCTGCACATCGTGCTGGCAGCGGGTGTCGACGCCGCCGAGCGGCTGGTGGCCACGTAGCTGGTCGCGCTCGTCGCTCCGCGATCTCATTGCGCCCTTGCCCGGCGATCGGGCACGAGGGCAACCACGACTCGACGGCAGGCCGCTGGGTCAGTTGTCCTGGCACCCTTGGCAATCGGCGCAGAGGCCGAAGACCTCGACCGTGTGGTTGATGTCGGTGAAGCCGTGTTCGGCGGCGATCGTGGCCGCCCACTTCTCGACCGGATCGGCCTGTACCTCGACCGTGGTGCCGCAGTTGCGGCACACCAGGTGATGGTGATGTCCGGACGAGCAGTGGCGATAGCGGGTCTCGCCGGAACCGTCCCACAGAACATCGATCTGACCGGCCTGGCTCAGTGCTTGCAGGTTGCGGTAGACGGTGGTCAGGCCGATGGATTCGCCCCGGCCCTTGAGGATCTCGTGGAGTTCCTGGGCCGAGCAGAAGTCGTCGGTGCCGGCCAGCGCGTCGGCGATGGCCGCGCGCTGACGCGTGGAGCGGATTCCGGTGACCGGCTGCGGGCCGGTGGCCTCGACGCCGGTCACTCGTTCACCACCGACGGGCCGCGGTTGGTCTCGTTCGCGTGGACCAGTGCGTCGACGACGATGTGGGCGACGTGGTCGTCGAGCAGTTCGTAGGTGATCTCGCGGCCGTTGCGGTGGCCGCGGACGACGCCGGCGTCCTTGAGTACGCGGAGGTGCTGGCTGACGAGCGGTTGGCTCAGACCGAGGTGTCCGACGAGTTCGTGCACGCACTGGACACGTTCGCGCAGGGACAGGACGATCGCGACGCGGGTGGGGGAGGCGAGGGCTCGCAGGAGATCGGCAGCGGCCTCACGGGCGGTGGCGTCGGAGTCCGCGACCGGCCCGGACGCGCCGAACTGCCCGGACCCTTCGATCGGTTCGGTCGACATGTCACTCCTCCCGGACTGCTCGCGTCACAGCACTGCCGCCATTCTAACGGAAATCGTTTTCAAACAGCGAGGGCGGACTCAGCCCTCGGCTCGCTGCCGCACGCCGACCGCCGGAACGCCGTCGGGGCCGTTCGTCGCGAGCGCGTAAGTGGCGACCGCATGGGCGACGGCGGCGGCGTTGACGGCCAGTGATTCGGTGTTGACGTTGTCCACGGTGTCGCGCGGGCTGTGATAGTTCGGATCGAAGGGCTCGCCGGCCGTACCGCCCCACATCTCGGCCTGTTCCTTGCTCTTCTTCCGCTCGGCGCCGGTCGCCACGCCACCGGACGGTATGCCGGCCGCGATGAACGGTCCGTAGTCGGATCGACCGTCGAAGTCGTTCGGGCCCAACGGGATTCCGCGATCGGCGTAGAACTTCGCGAAGACGCGTTCGATGCCGTCGGAGCCGCCGGGCCCGGCGCCGGCACCCTGGTGTTCGGAGTCGTCGCCGTCGTAGGTGAAGTACCCGCCGTTCGGTGAGGCGAGCATGTCGAAGTTCAGGTAGAGCGCGATGGCGCGTCGCTCGGCGGCGTCGAGTCCACGAACGTATTCCGTGGAGCCGACCAGCCCGTCCTCCTCGCCACCCCAGAAGGCGAAACGCACCCGGTGGGGAACGCGCGGCGACGACCCGAGTCGCAACGCGGTCTCGAGAACTGCCGCGCTGCCGCTCCCGTTGTCGTTCATGCCGGGTCCCTCGACGACGCTGTCGAGGTGGGCGCCCGCCATCACGACGTCGTCGGTGGCCCCGGTGCGCGTCTCGGCGACGACATTGCGGGTGGTGACGGGGGTCGTCTCGGCATCGACCGACAGGCTCACCTCTGATGACGACCGCACGCGCTGCCCGTCGTCGGAGCTGATCCCGACCACCGGGATCCCCGGCCGGTCGTCGGGTCCGAGGGTCGAGCCGAGCATCGGCTTCGGCTCGTTGTTCACCACCACGACCCCGACCGCGCCGGCCGTCTCGGCGGTGCGCGCCTTGTCGGCGAAGGTGCACTGACCTCGGGTGACCACCGCGACGGAGTCGCGCACGGCCGGCGGATAGTCGCCGGGTGCGCATCCCAGTGCGCCGACCTCCACCGGTTTTCCGGTCACGGACTTGCCGCCGGTGCCTGCCGAGTACTCGAGAACGTGCGCATCGATCTTGTCCCCGTCGGCCGTCAGTTCCACGGGCCCGGCGTCGAATCGCTGGTAGCCGAACTCGGGTGTGGTGACCTCGAACCCGGCGGTACGCAGGAGCCCGGCGACGTAATCCACCGACGCGGCATGTCCGGGTGTGCCCGACGCCCGGGTTCCGCCGTGGTTGTCCGCGGTCTGCTGGAACGCCCGGACATGGCCCATGACACGGTCGAGGGTGACCGCGTCGGCCAGCCCATCCGGAGTGACCTCGACGACCGGCGGGCCGACCGCCGGCGTCGACACCGGAGCCGAGGACACGCTGCGTGCCGGACCCTCGCGTTGGTCTCCGCCGCAACCGGCGAGAAAGGCCACCGCGGCCGCGGTCGCGGCGACGACGGGCAACAGTCGTGCTCGAGTGATCACCCTGCCACTGTGACAGTTCCGGGGAGACGGCATCGGCCGGGCCGCGATCGGCCTGCTGGGGCGACTGGTTTAGTCGAACGGAGGGCCCGCTCGGTAGTCTGTAGGGGTTGCCGTGCGCGCCCGACCCCACCCGGTCGCACGCGCATGCGCAGAACAGTTCGAAGCCGAGAACCTCAACCCGTGGAGAGCAGTTAACCGTGGCCGCCCAGTCCAAAGTGGAATCCGTCGTCAACCTCGCCAAGCGCCGGGGTCTGGTCTACCAGTGCGGTGAGATCTACGGCGGCACCAAGTCGGCCTGGGATTACGGCCCGCTCGGCGTCGAGCTCAAGGACAACATCAAGCGGCAGTGGTGGCGGAACATGGTCATCAGCCGTGAGGACGTCGTCGGTCTCGACTCGTCGGTCATCCTGCCGCGTCAGGTCTGGGAGGCCTCGGGCCACGTCGAGGTGTTCACCGATCCGCTCGTCGAGTCGCTGCACACCCACAAGCGCTACCGCGCCGATCACCTGATCGAGGCCTACGAGGCCAAGCACGGGCACCCGCCGGAGAACGGCCTCGCCGACATCAACGACCCGGAGACCGGCCAGCCCGGCAACTGGACCGAGCCCAAGGCGTTCAGCGGGCTGATGAAGACCTTCCTCGGCCCCGTCGACGACGAAGAGGGTCTGCATTACCTCCGTCCGGAGACCGCGCAGGGCATCTTCGTGAACTTCAAGAACGTGATGACCACCGCGCGCAAGAAGCCGCCGTTCGGCATCGCGCAGATCGGCAAGAGCTTCCGCAACGAGATCACACCGGGCAACTTCATCTTCCGCACCCGCGAATTCGAGCAGATGGAGATGGAGTTCTTCGTCAAGCCGGGCGAGGACGAAGAGTGGCACCAGTACTGGATCGATCAGCGTTTCAACTGGTACGTCAACCTGGGCATCGATCCGGAGAACCTGCGACTCTACGACCACCCCAAGGAGAAGCTGTCGCACTACTCCAAGCGGACCGTCGACGTCGAGTACAAGTTCGGGTTCGCCGGCAACCCCTGGGGTGAGCTCGAGGGCGTCGCCAACCGCACCGACTACGACCTCACCACCCACAGCAAGCACTCCGGCGAGGACCTGTCGTTCTTCGACCAGGCCACCGGCGAGCGCTACACCCCGTACGTCATCGAGCCCGCAGCCGGCCTGACCCGTTCGCTGATGGCGTTCCTGTGCGACGCGTACACCGAGGAAGAGGTGCCGAATGCCAAGGGCGGCACCGACACCCGTACCGTGCTGCGCCTCGACCGTCGTCTCGCCCCGATCAAGGTCGCGGTGCTGCCGTTGTCGCGCAACGAGAAACTGTCGCCGAAGGCACGCGACCTCGCCGCAGAACTGCGCAAGCACTGGAACGTCGAGTTCGACGACGCGCAGGGCATCGGCAAGCGTTACCGCCGCCAGGACGAGATCGGTACGCCGTTCTGCGTGACCGTCGACTTCGACACCCTCGACGATCAGGCCGTGACCGTGCGTGAGCGCGACACCATGAGCCAGGAGCGTGTCGCCCTCGACAAGGTCGCCGAATACCTCGGCGGCAAGCTGCTCGGCGCCTGACCACCGCCCGCCACACCTGGTACCCCCGGTGTGGCGGGACGGGCACGATTCCGCCTGACCTGCGGTTGTCTGTCACAATTGAGGGCGAGTTGTCGCGCGGAGGAGGGCATGGGGCCCGTCATGCGCGCGACGAGAGAGTGAGTGGAGTCGTGTCTGTCAGCGGGAAAGTCGTCCATTACGACGCGAATCGGGGATTCGGGTTTCTGGCGCCGGAATCGGGCGGTGCCGATGTGTTCCTTCACATCAACGACATCGACATCGACGAGGACTCGCTGAAACCGGGTGCCAAGGTGACCTTCGACATCGAGGAGACCGACCGCGGTTCCAAGGCGATCAACGTCGCCGTGACCGAAGAGGCTCCGGCCGACGATTCGGCGGGTGCACGTGCGCATCGCCGCGACGATCACCACGGACGTGGCGACCGCGGCGATCGTGGTGACCGCGGGCATCGTCGTGACGATCACGGTCGGCGTCCGCGCGGTGGCGGTGGCTCGCTCGACGCCGGCGCGTTCACCGAGGAGCTGACCGAGCTTCTCCTCGACGCCGACGACGACCTGACCGCACGCCAGATCGTGGCCATCCGCCAGCGGGTCACCGATTTCGCGGTCGGCCGGGGCTGGGTGCTTGACTAGCAGTCAATCCAGTTCCGGCGCCGCCGGCCATGTCCTTCCGGACATGGCCACCTACGGCGACGAGGCCGTCGAACGTTTTGTCCCCGAAGGTGCCAAGGTCGCGAGCCTGCCGGGCACCCGGACGGATCACCGCAGCGCCTTCGCCCGCGACCGCGCTCGCGTGCTGCATTCCGCCGCATTGCGTCGCCTCGCCGACAAGACACAGGTCGTCGGGCCCCGCGAGGGCGACACCCCGCGTACCCGCCTGACCCATTCGCTCGAGGTCGGGCAGATCGGTCGCGGTATCGCCATCGGGCTGGGCGCCGAACCCGACCTCGTCGAACTCGCGGGCCTCGCCCACGACATCGGGCACCCGCCCTACGGGCACAACGGCGAGCGCGCGCTCGACGAGGTGGCCGCCGACCACGGCGGCTTCGAGGGCAACGCGCAGAACCTGCGCATCCTCACCCGGCTCGAGCCGAAGCTGCTCGACGCCGAGGGCCACAGCGCAGGGCTCAACCTGACGCGTGCCTCGCTCGACGCGACGTTGAAGTACCCGTGGACTCGACGCACCCCCGGCGGGAAGTTCGGCGCCTACGATGACGACGCCGCGACGCTCGACTGGGTTCGCCGGAACGCGCCCGGAACCCGGAAGTGCATCGAAGCCCAGATCATGGACTGGTCCGACGACGTCGCCTATTCGGTGCACGATCTCGAGGACGGCGTCATCGGCGGCCGAATCGACCTGCGTAGCCTCGGCGACCCGCAGGACCGACGGGAGATGGCGGAGATCGGCGCCAAGGAATTCCCCGGCCTGGACCCGGAGGCACTCGTCGACGCCGCCCGGCGACTCCACGAGATGGACATCGTGCGGGCGGTCGGAGTCTTCGACGGCACCCTCGACTCGTATGTCGCCCTCAAACGTCTCACCAGTGAGCTCATCGGACGATTCGCGTCGGCCGCCATCACCGGTACGCGCGCGATGGTGGGGGACCGGCCGGTGTCACGCTACGACGCCGATCTCGAGGTGCCCCCGCTCATCGCCGCCGAGGTCCCCATGCTCAAGACCATGGCGCTGCGGTTCATCTTCTCCAACGAACGACACAAGGCGACCCAGCAGCGGCAGCGCGAGCGGATTCACCGCGTCGCCAACTGGTTCGTCGAAGCCGCTCCCGGTGGACTCGACCCGATCTTCGTGCCCCGGTGGAACGCCGCGGCCGACGACGCGGCCCGGATGCGGGTCATCATCGATCAGATCGCGTCGATGACCGAGGGCCGTCTGGAGCGCACGGACAAGCAGAACTCCGGGGCTCAAGCGCACCTGGGGTGAGGCCGTGGGCAGGGCTGGGCCGGGCCTGAAAAGCGCCCCTGGAAACCGCCCCTGGAATCCGCCCGGCATCGAAAAGCGCCCCTGGAAAGCGCCCCTGGTATCCGCCCGGCACTGAGATCCGCCCCCGAAAAGCGCCCCTACAATCCACCCCGCGTCGAAAAGCGCCCCTGGGAAACGCCCTCCACAGCCCCGGCGGCGACATATGGGTTGCGGCGCGGCGCTGTCGGGTTGTTTCCAGGGGTGGTTTTCCGGCCGGGGCGGAACTCGGTGGCGGATATCAGGGGTGGTTTTCCGGCCGGGGCGGAAACCAGGGGCGGATATGAGGGGCGGTTTCGGCGCGGGGCGGAACTCGGGGGGCGCATTTCCGGGGCCCTTCTCCGGGGCGGTTTGCGGGCCGGGGACCTGCCGAGACGTCGGATCCGTCTCGTGGACGGCATGTGTCGAGTGCCCGGCCGGACCGATCGACCGGGGTCACTACACTGGACGCGTGGCAGGCCGAATTCCCGATCGTGACATCACGGCGATCCGTGAGCAGACGAGGATCGAGGACATCGTCGGCGACTACGTCGCACTGCGGCGAGCAGGTGCCGACAGCCTCAAGGGTCTGTGCCCGTTCCACGACGAGAAGTCGCCGTCGTTCCACGTTCGTCCCAACCACGGCCACTTCCATTGCTTCGGCTGCGGGGAGGGCGGCGACGTCTACAGCTTCCTGCAGAAGCAGGAGCACATCAGTTTCGTCGAGGCCGTGGAGCAGCTCGCCGACCGGCTCGGCTACCAGATCAACTACGAGGGCGGCGGCACCGCGATCAAGCGGGACCGTGGTACGCGTGCCCGGCTCGTCGCCGCCAACGCCGCCGCCGCGAAGTTCTACCAGGCCGCCCTGCAGACCCCCGAGGCGCAAGCGGCGCGGGACTATTTGTCCGAGCGGGATTTCGACGCCGCGGCCGCCATCCAGTTCGGGTGCGGCTATGCGCCCGCCGGCTGGGACACGATGACCAAGGCGTTGTTGTCGCAGGGTTTCGAGTTCAGCGAACTCGAGGCGGCCGGTCTCTCCAAGCAGGGCCGCAAGGGACCGATCGACCGATTCCATCGTCGATTGCTCTGGCCGATCCGCAATCTCGGCGGGGACATCATCGGCTTCGGCGCCCGCAAGTTGTTCGACGACGATAACCTCGGCAAGTACATGAACACACCGGAGACCATGCTGTACAAGAAGTCTCAGGTGTTGTTCGGTCTCGACCACGCGAAGAAGAGCATCGCCAAGGGCCATCAGGTGGTCGTGGTCGAGGGTTACACCGATGTCATGGCCATGCATCTCGCCGGCGTCACCACCGCCGTCGCCTCGTGTGGCACCGCCTTCGGGGAGGATCACCTCGCGCTGATCCGGCGCCTGATGATGGACGACTCGTACTTCCGCGGTGAGGTCATCTACACCTTCGACGGCGACGCCGCAGGAAAGGCCGCCGCGCTCAAGGCTTTCGAGGGAGAACAGTCCATCTCGGGTCAGACGTTCGTGGCGATCGCACCGGAGGGCATGGACCCGTGCGAGCTCCGTCAGGCCAGGGGAGACGCCGCGGTGCGCGACCTCATCGCCCGCCGGGTGCCGATGTTCGAGTTCGCGATCAAGACGCTGCTGACCGAACACGACCTCGACACCGCGGAGGGCCGCGTGCACGCCCTGCGTGACACGGTCCCGGTGGTCGCCCGCATCAAAGACGTCGCGCTGCGCGACGAGTACGCCCGCCAGCTCGCCGGCTGGGTCGGCTGGGAAGAAGTGAGCCAGGTCCTCGGTCGGGTGCGCGAAGAAGGCGCGAAGATCCGGAAGGCCAAGGGCGGTACGGATTCCGGGCGGGGCGGTCGACGCGGTGCTCCCGCGCGCAACCGGCCGGAAGCGGAGACGGCACCGACGTCCGCACGCCCCCAGCCCAACGACCCGCGGCTGTGGCCCCAGCGTGAAGCCCTCAAGGCCGCGCTGCAGTACCCGGCGATCGCCGGGACGGTCTTCGACTCGCTACCCGTCGAATGCTTCGACGAGCCCGCGTATGCCATTGTGCGACAGGCGATGATCAGCATCGGCGGCACGTCGTCGGGTCTGGGCGGGGCCGCCTGGGTCGACTCCGTGCGCAACGCCGTCGACGACCCGGTCATCGACCCGCTGGTCACCGAGCTCGCCGTCGAGTCGATGCCCGTCGACGAGGACAACATCGCCCGCTACATCACGAGCGTCCTCGCTCGACTGCAGGAAGTGTGGGTCGGTTCGCAGATCGCCGACATCAAGTCACGACTGCGTCGGATGGCACCCAGCGACGACCCGGACGGTTACAACGCCGTCTTCGGCGATCTGGTGGCCCTGGAGGCCTATCGCCGTAGCCTGCTGGAGCAGGCCCTCGACCCGACCGTCGACGTCGGCTGAGTCGCTCTCGGCAGAGGCCTTACGCCGGGCGCGATGAGTCGGAACGGTTCAGGCGGTCTGTACATCGACCACGTCTGAACGGAGAACACCATGGCGACCACCATCTATTCGGCGACCGCATCCCTCGACGGGTTCATCGCCGGTCCCGGCGGAGACATGTCCTGGCTGACGCGGTTCTTCGGCGAGGACGAGGACAATTCCGCCGCCCGGCGGCTCCGGGACGGGACGGGCTCCCTGCTCGTGGGGAATCGCAGTTTCGGGGGCGACGACCCGAACAAGGGCACCGACCGCGAAGGTGCGTTCGAGGGCGAATACCAGTGCCCGACAGTGGTTCTCACGCACAATCCGCCCGCCGACCCGGTGGAGGGTGTCACCTTCGTCACCGACCTGCACCGCGCCGTCGAGGAGGCCACGAGGCTGGCGGGAGATCGGTACGTCACGGTCATCGGCGCCGACGTCGCGCGTCAGATGATCGACGCCGGCTTGCTCGACGAGGTCCTCGTCTTCCACGTCCCGGTCTTCCTGGGCGACGGGGTCCGGCTCTTCGATCGTCCCGGTGGCGGCGAGGTGCGGCTGATGCGGATTCCGGGCGAAGCCGAGTTCTGGTGCCGGGTCGAGAGGTGAGCGGGTCCGGGTGTCGCGCGTGTGAGAGCCTGGATCCATGACGATGGTGTCGATCGGCGATCTCACGGTGAACTACTCAGAACAGGGGAGCGACGAATCAACCTCGGCGCCAATCGTTCTGGTCCACGGATTGGGTGAAGACGGTCGGAGTTGGGCGCACACGCAGCGCGACCTCGCCGACCAGCACACCTTCGCCGTCGACCTCCGCGGACACGGCGCGACGACGGTCGGGGAGGCCGAGGGGACCCTTGAGCAACTCGGCCGAGATCTCGTCGGGTTCCTCGAGGCCGTGACCGGGCCGGCCATCGTCGTCGGCTTCTCCGCCGGTGGGACCATCGTCCTCTGGGCGGCTGCCGAGCGGCCGGATCTGGTGAGCCGGGCGATCGTGCTCGGTACGTCGTCGGTGGTGGGGCGAGCCGCGGCCGAGTTCTACACGCAGCGCGCCGGTCAGGCCGCCGACACCTCGAGCGACGAATTCCGGGCGGCGATGCGCGACGACACCGTCTCCGGGCTGGTGTCCGCCCATGATCGCGTCGACGAGATCGCGGCCAGGAGACTCGAGGCGATCGGGGACGGTGCCGGCTATGCCAACGCGGCACGCGCGATGGCCCGGGTGCGCGAGCAACCGCTGACCCCACGGCTTTCCGAGATCCGTCAGCATGTCGATGTCATCGCGGCGTCGAGCGACGCTCTGTGTCCGGAGAAGGCCGCCCGCATGATCGTCGACGGACTGGCGGACGTGACCTACCGCGTGATCCCGGACGCCGGGCACCTGATGAACGTCGACAACCCCGCGGCGGTGACGGCCGCGCTGCGGGAGGCGATCACGGGCGACGACTGATCGTCGCCGAATGGTGGGGAGTGCGGGACTTGAACCCGCGACCAATCGATTATGAGTCGACGGCTCTAACCAACTGAGCTAACTCCCCGTACGGGCACCCGGCCCGCGGGAGGAGATTACCGCACCGTGCTACGGCGGCTGCAGCCAACTGTCATGGAAAACGGTCGACAGTCGACGGCGCTACACTGGCGCAAAATCGGACACGGCGGACGGGAGGGTGCGCGGATGACGGTCGGGGAGGCGTCTCACGGTGGCGGTGAGCTGCCGGAGAGTCTTGTCGACGTGGCCGGCCGGCGTATCCGGGACGCCATTTTGAGTGGTGCTCTTGCGCCTGGTGCGAAGATCGTCGAAGAGACGCTGTGTGCCGACCTCGGGATCAGTCGGGCGCCGGTACGTGAGGCGTTACGGCTGCTCGCCCAGCAGGGGCTCGTCGAACACCAGCCGCGTCGTGGGGTCCGGGTCGCGGAGTGGTCGCCCCGGGACATCCTGCAGCTGTTCGAGCTGCGCCAGGTGCTCGAACGGTATGCCGTCGAGGCCGCCCTGCCGTTGACCGATCCGGCATCGCAGCTCGCGCCTGTTCGTGCGGCGATCGATGCGATGCGCCGTGCCACAGACGATCTCGCGCGCGATGACGCGCACCGTCGATTCCATGCCGCCGTCGTCGGACTGGCCGGGAATCGACAGCTCGACATCACCCTCGAACCGATCCTGCTGAAGTTACAGCTGCCGATGGCGGTCAACCTGCGAACCGAGACCGCCGACCACCACGGCCCCGACGACGGGTTCCACCGGCACCAGGCGATCCTCGACGCACTCGAACGCAATGACGCCGCGGCGGCGATCGCGGCCCTCCACGATCACGGCCACCTCCACTACCTGGACCTGGTTTCGGCCACAGCCGGGGACGAACAGCCGCGCTGACCAGCTAACACAATCGACACACAGCCGTTCCGCAGGCGCCATGATTCTGTCGACAATCGACGGTATGACTCTTTTGGGCGGGCCCACCACCGGTCCCACGGTTGCCGAGATCCTCGACTCGCACCTACACGGGAGCGGATCCCCGACGCGGACCGCACGCATGGTCCTCGACGCCATCGAGGCGCGGGGTGACGACGGGACCTGGCTGTCGACCGTGCCGCGCGACGAGGTGCTCGCCGCGGCGGCGGAACTCGAGAGTCGTCCCGACGCACGCGACCTCCCGCTCTACGGCGTGCCGTTCGGCGTCAAGGACTCCATCGACGTGGCCGGCGTCCCGACGACTCTCTCCTGCCCCGGGTACGCGTACGTCCCCGACACGACCGCGCCTGTCGTACAGCGCCTGCTCGACGCCGGCGCGCTGTTCATCGGGAAGACCAATCTGGACCAGTTCGCCACCGGCCTGAACGGCACGCGGACCCCGTCCACGATGCCGCGCGGGGTCTACGGCAACGAGATGATCTCCGGCGGTTCGAGTTCCGGCTCAGCCCTCGCGGTGGCACACGGCGACGTCCCCTTCGCCGTCGCCACTGACACCGCCGGATCGGGGCGGGTGCCTGCTGCACTCAATGGCATCGTCGGATACAAACCGTCGCGCGGTCTGATCAGCACGGTGGGGCTGGTCCCGGCCTGCAAGTCCCTCGACTGCATCACGGCGATGACCGCGACCGTCGACGACATGGATCGTGTCATGAGCGTGATGATGGGCCGCGACGACGCTGATCCGTGGTCCCGCGACCGCGGACCCGGATTCGACGGCTCGACGATCACGGTCGGCCTCCCGCCGGTCGAGGAATTGGAGTTCTTCGGCGACGACGCCATGCGCGAGGCGCACCTCGCATTCCGAAACCGTCTGGCACATCTGGCCTTACCGGGTGGCGTCGAGATCGTCGACGTCTCCTTGTCGCCGTTCCTGGCAGCCGGGGAACTCCTGTACTCGGGACCGTGGGTCGCGGAGCGACTGGTCGTCTTCGGGGACTTCCTCACCGAGAAGCCCGACGAGATCCATCCCGTGGTCCGCGACATCCTCCGCAGCGGCGAGAAGTACACGGCCGTAGACGCTTTCGCTGCATTGCAGCGATTGCAGGAGCTGCGGTCCGAGGTCGGTCGGGTGTGGGAGGGAATCGATGTCCTCGTGGTACCGACGATCGGGCGGACGTTCACCGTCGAGGAGGTCCTGGCGCAACCGATCGCGACCAACACGATGCTCGGTCATTACACGCATTTCGGAAATCTCCTCGACCTCACCGGGATCGCCGTTCCGCAAGGTGTGACATCCGACGGTCGGCCCCACAGCGCGATGCTTCTCGGGGCCGCACTCACCGACGACACCGTGCTCCAGTTGGCGGCCGCTCTGCTCGACGAACCGCGCGACCGGTCGTCGTCGGCCGGTGAGGTCCGCACCTCGACCACGCTTCCCGCGTCCTGAAACCCGCGAACACCCACCTCGGAAGGCCATTCGATGCCCACGACCGTCATCCTCGACGCGCTGCCCGGTCCGATCGAACTCGACCTGGACCAGACCGCGCTGATCATCATCGACATGCAGCGGGACTTCCTGTTGCCGGGCGGTTTCGGCGAAACCCTCGGCAACGACGTCTCGCAACTGCAGCGCGTCGTCGAACCCCTCGCTGCTCTGCTCGACGCCGCGCGGGCGGTCGGGATGCTCGTCATCCACACCCGGGAGGGGCATCTGCCAGACCTGTCGGATTGCCCGCCGGCCAAGCTCAACCGCGGCCAACCGTCGAAGCGGATCGGCGACCCGGGGGCGTTCGGGCGCATCCTGATCCGCGGTGAGTACGGGCACGACATCATCGACGAACTCGCCCCGCTCGACACCGAGGTCGTCATCGACAAGCCCGGCAAGGGGGCGTTCTATGCGACCGAACTGTCGAAGGTGCTGGCCGACAACGAGATCACGCAACTACTGGTGACCGGCGTGACCACCGAGGTGTGCGTCCACACCACCACGCGTGAGGCCAACGACCGAGGTTTCGAGTGCGTCGTCGTATCCGATTGTGTCGGTTCGTACTTCCCCGATTTCCAGCGCGTCGGCCTGGAGATGATCGCGGCGCAGGGAGGCATCTTCGGCTGGACCGCGCCCGGCACGGCGATCATCCCGCTGCTGAACGGGCGAGCGCCTGTGGAACCCGCCGTCTGAGAACGATCCAACCTACCCAGACGAGACATCGGCGTCTCGTTTTCCCCATCAAACCCCAGCAGTCCGGAGGAATTCATGAGCGCCACCACCGATCCAGCCCCGACCACCGACCCGCCGTCACCGGCTGCAACCCCGAAGGTCGCGTGGTGGACGCGCGGAGACACCAACGCCTTCTTCGGTCTCGGTTTCAACATCCTCGTCAACGTGCTGACGTTGACCGGCTTGATGATCGGCGTGATCGGTCTCAGTCCGGACAACGTCCTCGGCACCGTGCTGCCCGCGCTGGGCGTCGCGCTGATCCTGGGCAACCTGTACTACACGTTCCTGGCCCGACGCCTCGCCGCGCGGGAGGGACGCGACGATGTGACAGCCCTGCCGTACGGGCCGAGTGTCCCGCACATGTTCATCGTGGTGTTCGTCGTGATGTTGCCGGTGTACCTGAACACCAAGGACGCCATCCAGGCGTGGCAGGCCGGTCTGGCGTGGGCGTTCATGATCGGTGTCATCGTCATGATCGGCGCGTTCGTCGGACCCTATGTGCGCAAACTGACGCCGCGCGCCGCGATGCTCGGCACCCTGGCCGGTATCTCGATCACGTTCATCTCGATGCGTCCGGCAGGGCAGATCTGGGAGGCGGCGTGGATCGGTCTGCCGGTGCTGGCGATCATCCTCATCGGTTTCTTCACCGATGTGAAGCTGCCCGGCAACGTCCCCGTCGGGCTCGCCGCGCTGCTCGTCGGTACGGCGATCGGTTGGGCAGGCGGGTTCATGTCGGTACCGGACCTGACCGCGGCGGTGGAAGACATCGCCGTCGGCATTCCGGATCAACGATTCGACCTGTTGTTCAACGGTCTCGGCGATCTCGCGCCGCTGCTGGGCACCGCGATACCGCTGGGCGTCTACAACTTCACCGAGGCGATGAGCAATGTGGAGAGCGCCGCGGCGGCGGGGGACAACTACAATCTGCGCAGCGTGCTGCTCGCCGACGGTGCCGGGGCGTGCATCGGTGCGGCGTTCGGGTCGCCCTTCCCGCCGGCCGTGTACATCGGTCATCCGGGCTGGAAGGACGCCGGTGGTCGCGCGAGCTACTCGCTGGCCAGTGGAGCAGCGATCGGCCTGCTGTGTTTCCTCGGTCTGTTCGGGGTGCTGAACTACCTGCTGCCGGTGCCGGCGATCGTGCCGATCCTGCTGTTCATCGGCTTGCTGATCGGGGCACAGGCCTTCCAGGCGGTGCCGCGCCTGCACGCGGTCGCGGTGGTCGCGGCGCTGCTGCCGAACCTGGCCGAGTGGGGGCGCGGACTCATCGACAACGCGCTCTCGGCGGCGGGGACCACGGTCGACGAGGTGGGCATGGAGGCGATGAACGGTGCCGGCGTGATCTACGAGGGCCTCAAGACGCTCGGCGAGGGAGCGGTGCTCGTCGGGCTGATCCTCGGCACGATCGTCACGTTCATCCTGGAGAAGAAGTTCCACTTCGCGGCCATCGCCGCGGCGGTGGGGGCGGTGCTCTCGTTCATCGGCCTCATCCACGCGCCGGAGGTGTCGTGGGCGGCCGCGCCCGAGGTCTCGCTGGGCTACCTGTTCTTCGGGGCGGTGTGCTTCGCCTACTGGTTCCTGCCCGGTGCGCGGACGCCGGTGGAGGTCGACGAAGCCGACGTCGTCGCCGGTCACTGAAGTCGTAGGATCTGCGGCAGTTGTGTCCGATGTCCGGACACAACTGCCGCCACGTCGTATGCCGTTGACCTGCCGTTTTGTCGTCCGGCAGCGGCATGCGCTAGAGTCTGTCCTCGGTTCAAGTGAAGCGCCCGCGGCGCCGAACGAGGGCCGAGCAATCCCCCATAGCTCAATTGGCAGAGCATTCGACTGTTAATCGAACGGTTACTGGTTCGAGTCCAGTTGGGGGAGCAACAACGACAGCCCGCCACTTGCGACAGCAGGTGGCGGGCTTCTTCGTGGGCCCGCAAAACCACCCTTTTTCGGCAGAATCACCGCCGCGCGCGTCGGGGTGGAAATGTCGAAAAGGGGTGGGTTTGCCGGGGCTGGCCCGACCTGCCGTCCCACCGATGAGTTCCGCTGCGGTGGTGAGTCTGTCCTGCATAGATCCCTCATGCCGGACGACGAACAGGAAACGACAAACCATGCCGCAGCTACTCAGAGTGCAGAATTTCGCGGTCTCGCAGGACGGGATCGGTGCAGGTGAGAATCAGACCTTCGAGAGGCCCTTCGGCGACACCGTCGAGCCCTGGGAACTGATGTCGTGGGCCGGGGCCACTGCCAGCTGGCCCAACCGCACCGATCCCGGCGGGACCCGGGGCCTCGACGACTACTTCACCCGGGACTTCACCCACAACATCGGCGCGGAGATCATGGGCCGCAACAAGTTCGGTCATCAGCGCGGCCCGTGGACCGACCACGACTGGCAGGGGTGGTGGGGCGACGAACCGCCGTTCCACACCCCAGTCTTCGTCCTGACTCACCACCTCCGACCGTCGTTCACCCTGGGTGAGACCACTTTCCACTTCCTCGACGCCACACCGGCGGAGGCAGCCGAGAAGGCGAAAGCGGCAGCCGACGGCAAAGACGTCCGGATCGGTGGCGGCGTCAGCACCGTGCGGGAGTTCCTCGACGCAGATCTCATCGACACGCTGCACATCGCGGTCGCGCCCGTCACCTACGGGAACGGTCTGCGCCTGTGGGATTCGCCGGAGGACCTGGAGGATCGCTTCGAGCACGAGGCGATCCCGAGTCCCAGCGGAGTCACCCACCATTTGTTCTGGCGGAAGTAGTTTTTCGCCAAGCCCCGGAATGTCTGCTGCGAGCGGGGTAGTTGTAGGGGTCATGACGGAACTAGCCGACAAGGCCGCGACTCTGCTCCAACTCCACAAACCGGGCGACCCGGTGATCCTGCCGACGGTGTGGGACGCATGGTCGGCGAACCTGGCGGTGTCCGCCGGGTTCACCGCACTCACCGTCGGCAGTCACCCGGTCTCCGATTCGATCGGCAAACCCGACAACGAGGGAATCGCCTTCGACGAGCTGACGACTCGGATCAAACAGATCACCGCAGCAGTCGACGTCCCGATCTCCGTCGACATCGAATCCGGCTACGGCGAAGACCCGAAGACGCTGATCGAGGGACTCATCGACGCCGGGGCCGTCGGCCTCAACATCGAGGACACCGTCCACAGCGAAGGCGGCCGACTCCGCGAGGCGCAGGAACACGCCGACTTCGTGGGCGCATTGCGCGCAGCGTCGGACGCCACCGATGTCCACGTCGTCATCAACGCCCGCACCGACCTGTTCATCAAGCAGGTCGGCGACGAGTCCGACCGCGTCGACCGTGCCATCGCCCGGATGAAGCTCTGCGCGGAGGCCGGAGCCGACGTGCTCTACCCGGTCGGCTTCCACGACGACGCCACGCAGAAGAGACTTGCCGACGAGTTGCCGCTTCCGGTCAACGCCATCGGGCACCCGACCAAGAACAACAAGGCGGCACTCGCCGCGCTCGGCGTCGGACGCGTGAGCTTCGGCCCGCTGTTCCAGAAGGTGCTCGCCGAACGGGCGGCCGAGGTGCTCGCTCCCTGGAAGTAGGGTCGGACCGAGCGAATCGGGCGCGGGTGTCAGAGGTCGGGTTTACCGTCGGGACATGGCACTCAGCAAGAGCGAACGAGAAGCGTTTCTGGCAGAACCGCATGTCGCGGCGCTGTCTGTGGAAGCCGAACCGGGGAGGGCGCCGCTGACGGTGCCGATCTGGTACCACTACACACCCGGCGGAAGACCGTGGGTGCTCACCGGCACCGAGTCCCGGAAGCTGAATCTCATCCGGGCGGCGGGACGGTTCACCCTCATGGTCGACGAGGTGTCGCCGCGGCTGAAGTACGTATCGGTGTCCGGCAACGCCGTCGACATGGTCGCCGGAACCCGAGACGACCTGCGCGAGTTGGCCTCTCGGTACCTCCCGCCGCAGGCCGTCGAACCGTACATCGAGATGGCGGAGAAGGAGCACGGCCCGCAGACCAAGCTGTACCTCGACCCCGAGCAGTGGGTGTCACTGGACCTCGGCAGCCTCGGAGATCTGCCGGTCATATGACGCCGGACACAGTGCCCGACGCGGCATCGCTACATTGAACCCATGCCGAAGCCTCGTCAGACCTCCGACGCCCCCGACGCCACCCCGGCGACGACCGACGTCGAAGATGGCGTGACCCCGCTCGACGGCGAGCAGTTCCTGCAGGCCAACCGCACGAACCGGGAGAAGTTCCGGGCCGAGGCGGAGGCCAGGGCGGCAAAGGCCGCACGCAAGGCGGGGCGTCGTGGGGAAGCAGACGACGCCGTCGTCGAGGGCGAGACCGAGCCGGACAGCACGGAAGCACGGGCCACGGGGGAGTCCGCTGAGGACCGCACACCCCGCAAGCTCGACCGGAAAGCCGCCACCGGCAAGAACAATCGCTGGACCGGCTGGGCGACCGGTCTCGGCAAGAAGACGTGGGCGGTCGTCGCGTTGACGGCCGTCGCCGTTGTGCTCACGGCGTCGACCGCGGTCCTGGCCGTCGCCTACGTCGACGCCGACCGCCGGGCGACACCGCGGTCAGCACGATCGACACGACGATCCTCGACACCGCCCGCAAGTACGCCACCGAGATCACGACCTACAACTCGGCCGACTATTCGGACCTCGACCGTCGAATCCGGGAGATCTCGACCCCCGCGTTCACCCAGACCTACATCGAGTCCTCGCAGGACGCCCGTCGCGGCTCCACCGACGCAGAAGCGGTGTCGACCGCGAAAGCCGACAACGCCGGCATCATGTCCCTCGACGAGGGGAAGGCCGTCGTGCTCGTCACCCTCGACCAGACCATCAAGTCGCCGCAGACCGCGAAACAGTTCCCCGAGGGATTCCCGTACCAGTCGCGGGTGAAGGTGACGTTGGTCCAGAACGACGGTCGCTGGCTGATGGACGACTTCGCGGTGCTGTAGGGCTGGTTTCGACGCGACGCCTCGCGTCGCTCGGTGTCGGCTCAACCGGCAGGGGGGGTGCGGTGAACGGGGTTTCGACGCGACGCCTCGCTCCGCTCGGTGTCGGCTCAACCGGCAGGACGACGCTCGGCGTCGGCTCAACGAGCGGGGCTTCGACTCAGCCGTTCTCTCCCAACAGGATTCGCGTCGACGGCGCCTCGATGCGCTCAGGGGAGGGTTGTGGTCTCAATCGCGTCAGGTCGGTGACGACGTTGAGCGCGGCGTGCACCAGGAAGCGGGCGTGGGTGATCGAGAGGTTTTCGCGTTCGCGGCTCACCCAGGTCGCCCACTCTTCCACGGTGATGCGCTGCTGGTTGCGGAGCGCGTTCCGCGCCTCCGGGGTGGCGTGGCCGATCTCGGTCTCGTAGACGCTGATCAGATCGGTTGTGCTGCAAGTCAACCGGACGTATCTGTGAACCATGCCGACGATTGCCTCGCGTGGTGTCGTCGAGTTGGCCAGGGCGTCGGAGATGGCGCTGGTGACGCGATCGGTCGCCCGCCAGAACGCGGCCTCGAGGATGGCGACCTTGCTCGGGAAGTGGCGGTACACGCCGGATGCCGGTAGGTCGGCGGCATGGGCGATGTCTTCGATGGTCACGTCGCGGAATCCGCGGGCCGCGAAGAGGTTGATCGCCTCGGTCAGGATGATCTCGCGTTTCGCGGCCGGCGCGAGGCCGTGAACGCCGGAGGCCACCGGTTCCACCGGATCGGGGAGGTCGACGTCGAGGAGGCTCATCGCGGCGTCGGGAATGAGGCTGGTGACCTCGCGTGCGGGCAGCGAGGCGCGGTGGGTGGTCGGACTGGCGGCGACGCTGGTCATCGCGGCGGCGATCAGATTCGCGTCAGCATCACCGAGCCCGGGACGAAGACGTCGCGCAGCCGCTCGGACGCGCCGGTGCTGATGGACGACGACATCCCGGACGATGGCGCGATCGTCCGGCTCGAGATACCGGGACTCCCACCGGTAGAGGCCACCCTTGCGACGGTTCTCGAACGAGGCGGCCGTGATCGCCACGAGAAGGGAGCGCAGCTCGTCGTCGCCACCGGTCTCCACCGCGTCGAGTGCGGACCGCAGCGACTGCGCGAGTACGGCGGTCGTCTCGGCGAACAGTGCGTACTTGTTCGGGAAGTGCCTGTACAGCGCGGGCGCGGAGATCCCGACCGCGTCGGCGATGTCCTCGAGACGGACCGCGTGATAGCCGCCGTCACTGAATGCCTTGGCCGACGCGTCGACGATGAGTCGTCTCCGGTCGGCGGGGCGGCGGCGTCGGGTGCCCGGAGCATCGGTCTGGGACGTCTCGGAAGGCGGCGTCCCCGGGCGCACGGTCATGGCGACCCACTCTAGCCGGATACGACGTTCACGAGACACATTCCGGTGCCTCGACCAAAAACACCAGGAAGAATCGTTGGAACGCGAGAATAAGTTAACCAAGATTCTCGTGATCTGCGTCGCACTGTGGTAAAAATCTAGGCGATGGCACAGATGGGATCACCTGTGTCTATTTGTCCGGTCACCAGTGGGGAGAACAGTGAGCGACGAGACCAGCCAGAGCGCAATCGTGACCTCGGTCGACGACCGCGGGGTTGCGCGGCTGACGATTTCCGTCCGGGGAAGATGAACGCTCTCGACACCGAGGCGAACCTCGGCATCAGGGCTGCGATGGAGCAGTGGTCGTCGAGTGACGACGTCCGGGTCATCGTGATCGACGGTGCGGGCGGAAGCTTCAGCGCCGGGGCCGATGTCGTCTCCATCAACTCGCAGTCGACCGCCAACGGGTCGTCGGGGCTCGACCCCGACCAGGCCCGCGGGATCATCTCCGCCGGTTCCGAGCTCGTGCGCGCGGTGCGGTCGGTCCAGGTCCCGGTCATCGCCTCCGTCGACGGACCGGCCGCGGGAATCGGCGCCTCGCTGGCTCTGGCCGCCGACCTCATCTACACGACCCAGCGGTCGTACTTCCTGCTCGCCTTCATCAACATCGGTCTGATGCCCGACGGTGGCGCGTCGATGCTGTTCACCTCGGCCGTGGGCCGGGTCCGCGCCAATGAGCTCGCCCTCCTCGGTGAGAAGCTCCGCGCGCCGGAGGCTCTCGCCGCGGGCCTGATCAACGGGGTCTACGACGATCGCGCCGCACTCGACGAAGCTGTCGACAAGGTCGCCGCGAAGCTGGCCGGCAAGAGCCGCTCCGCGCTGCGCCTGACGAAGTCGGCCCTCGACGCACACACGATGTCCGGCTTCGAAGCGGCCATCGAGCGGGAACTCGAAGGCCAGACCGAACTGCTGCAGTCGCCGGAGTTCCAGGCCGCCATCGCCGCCTTCGCGGGCGCCCAGAAGTGAACCTCGGCCCACGCCGAACACTCACCACCACACACGTTTTCACCCATCGCTCGACACGATGAAAGACAACAAGGAGACCGATCGTATGACCGCGACCGTCGACACCGTCACCGACCTCGCCACCGAACCGCTGCGCTCGCGCCGCAACCACTGGATCAACCAGGTCAAGCGCCACGCCTTCATGAACCCCGACGGCCCGGCCCTGAAGTTCCTCGGGAAGGTCACCACCTGGAAGGAGCTCGACGAACGGACCCGCGCCTTCGCCGCGGCGCTGACCCGTCGCGGCGTCGGGTTCGGTGACCGGATCCTCATCGTCCTGCTCAACCGCACCGAGTATGTCGAAGCGACGTTGGGTGCCAACCTGATCGGCGCCATCCCGGTGCCGGTGAACATCCGCATGAGCCCCGCCGAGATCGCCTTCCTGGTCAACGACAGCGGCGCCAAGGTCGTCGTCACCGAAACCCTGCTCGCCCCGCTCGTCGATGCCGTCGCGGCCTCGACCAATGCGATCGACCACATCGTCGTCGTGGGGGGATCCGACAAGGACAACCACCTCGATTACGAGGCGCTCGTCGCCGAGGACTCCTCGGATCTGCCGGAGATCGACGTCCCCGAAGAGACCGTCGCGCTGATCATGTACACCTCGGGCACCACCGGAAAGCCCAAGGGCGCCATGCTCACCCACACCAACCTGCAGGCGCAGGCAGCCACCTGCATGCAGGCGCTGCACACCCGGTCCGACGACATCGGCTCGTGCGTCGCGCCGATGTTCCACATCGCCGGGCTTGGTGCCATGACGCCGCTGTTCTACATGGGGGCACTGTCGGTCATCCACCCACTCGGAGCGTTCGACCCGAACGACATGCTCGACACCATCGAGCGAGAGGGCACCACCTCGATCTTCCTGGTGCCGGCTCAGTGGCAGGCCGTGTGCGCCGCCCAGCAGGCCAAGCCGCGCGACCTGAAGCTGCGCGTGATCAGCTGGGGCGCGGCCCCGGCCTCGGACACCGTGCTGCGCGCGATGAACGAGACCTTCCCGGACGCGCTGAACGTCGCGGTCTTCGGTCAGACCGAGATGTCGCCGATCACCTGCGTACTCGAAGGCAAGGACGCCCTGCGCAAGATCGGCTCGATCGGCAAGGTCGTGCCCGCGGTGACCGCCCGCGTCATCGACCCGGAGGGCAACGACGTCGCCCAGGGTGAGGTCGGCGAGATCGTCTACCGCGGACCCAACATGATGAAGGGCTACTGGCAGAACGAGCAGGGGACCGCCGACGCCTTCGCCGGTGGCTGGTTCCACTCCGGCGACCTCGTGCGTCAGGATGAGGAGGGGTTCCTCTACGTCGTCGACCGCGCCAAGGACATGATCATCTCGGGTGGCGAGAACATCTACTGCGCCGAGGTCGAAAACGTGCTGTTCGGTCACCCGAGCATCAGCGAGGCGGCGATCATCGGTCGCGCGCACGAGAAGTGGGGCGAGGTGCCGGTCGCGGTCGTCGTCCCCGCCGCAGGCGTCGAGGATCTGACCCTCGCCGACCTCGAGCCGTACCTGAACGAGAACCTGGCCCGCTTCAAGCACCCCAAGGACCTGGTCATCGTCGAGGAACTGCCGCGCAACGCCGGTGGCAAGGTCGTCAAGCCGACCCTGCGTCAGACCTACGGGTCCAAGGACGCCGGTCTGGCGAACTGACCGCTTCGATCGTTTCTTCGGCCCGTCCGGGCCCGCGCTGATCGGCGCACACACTCCGACCTGGGCGCGTGTTCCCAAGCGCCCAGGTCGCCGTGTTTCCAGCGTCTCGACGGTCCGTCGAACGGCGTAGGGAGTCGATGGAACACGGACTAGGACACGTTCCAATTTTGTGGTTGAGTGACTACAGTCACAAGCGTCGGCAACGACGCGGGTAGACCTCCCGGGGCGAGACGTTGCCGGGTCGAACGGAGGAGATCAGTGAAGACCAAAGGTGCGCTGCTGCGCGAGAACAACAAGCCGTGGGCGATCGAGGAGATCGAGATCGGTGACCCCAAGGCGCACGAGATCAAGATCAAGATGGAAGCAGCAGGCATGTGCCACTCCGATCACCATCTGGTGACCGGTGGCATCCCCATGGCGGGTTTCCCGATCCTGGGTGGGCACGAGGGTGCCGGCGTCGTCGCCGAGGTCGGCGAGGGTGTCACCGATTTCGAGGTCGGCGACCACGTCGTGCTGTCGTTCATCCCGTCGTGTGGCAAGTGTCCGTCGTGCCAGTCGGGCATGGCCAACCTGTGCGACTTCGGCGCCATGCTGCTGCAGGGCGAAGCCGTGTCGGACAACACCTTCCGCATCCAGACGGCAGCCGGCGAGAACGTCTACCCGATGACCTTGCTGGGCACCTTCGCGCCCTATATGGTGGTGCACGAGGCGTCGGCGGTGAAGATCGACAAGGACATCCCGTTCGAGGTCGCCGCTCTGTGCGGCTGCGGCGTCCCCACCGGCTACGGCTCGTCGACCCGCAGCGGTGACGTCCGCCCCGGCGAGGACGTGGCCATCGTGGGCGTCGGCGGCGTCGGTACGGCAGCCCTGCAGGGGGCGGTCATCTCGGGTGCCCGCAACGTGTTCGCCATCGATCCGGTGGAGTGGAAGCGTGAGCAGGCGTTGAAGTTCGGGGCCACCGCGGCATTCGCATCGGTCGAAGAGGCCGCCATGGCCATCGCGGAGACCACCCACGGCGGTATGTGCCAGAAGGTGATCGTCACCGTCGGTGAGGTCCACGGCAAGGATGTCGATCTGTGGATGGGGATCACCGGCAAGGGCGGCACCTGTGTGCTGACCGGTATGGGCAACATGCTCGAGAGCGACGTGACCCTGAACCTCGCCATGCTGACGCTGCTGCAGAAGAACCTGCAGGGCTCCATCTTCGGCGGCGCCAATCCCAAGCTCGACATCCCGCAGCTGCTCTCGATGTACAAGATCGGCAAGCTCAACATCGCCGACATGATCACCCGCCAGTACCGCCTGGACCAGATCAACGAGGGCTACCAGGACATGCTGGAAGGCCGCAACATTCGCGGTGTCATCCGCTACACCGAAGAGGATTGGTGAGCCCTGTGCCCACCGGCCGGCACGCGTCCACGGGTAACGTGACCCGATGTGTCGGTCCTTGAATCTCTGACGGAATGGCCCGTCGACAATGTGTCGGCGGCGATCATCACCCGTGACGGGGTCGCCGAGGAATTCGGCGACCCCGCTCGCGACTATGAGCTCGCCTCGGTCACCAAACTCCTCGTCGCGGAGGCGGTTCTGGTGGCCGTCGAGGAGGGGGCCGTCGAACTCGACGACCCCGCCGGTCCGCCCGGTGCCACTGTCGCGCATCTCCTGGCCCACGCATCGGGACTCGCCTTCGACTCGCGGGACATCGAGGCGGGGGTCGCGGAGAAGCGCATCTATTCGAGTGCGGGGTTCGAGATCCTGGCCGAGACCGTCGAACAGGCGGCGGGCATCGCGTTTCCGGAGTACCTCGCCGACGCCGTCAGCGCGCCTCTCGGACTCGAATCGACCGAGCTCCACGGACCGGCCGGCCACGGTGCACGATCCAGCACCGCAGATCTGGCCCGTTTCGCGCAGGAGCTCCTCGCACCGCAGATCCTCGCCCCCGAGACGCTCGCCGATGCGACATCGGTGCAGTTCCCGGGACTCGACGGGTTCGTGCCGGGATACGGGAGGCATCGTCCCAACGACTGGGGCCTGGGCTTCGAGATCCGGTCGAAGAAGTCTCCGCACTGGACCGGGGCGGGCAACTCGCCGCGGACTTTCGGGCACTTCGGCCAGGCTGGGACTTTTCTCTGGGTCGACCCCGACCTGCAGGCCGCCTGCGTCGTCCTCACCGACCGGTCGTTCGGACCGTGGGCGAAGCCGTTGTGGAGTGAGTTCAACGATCGAGTCGTCAGTGAACTTTCGTCACAGAAATGAAGTTTTCTCGCACGAGAAACTAGCGCAACACGTGCATCTTGAGGCACAATAAATCCCACGAGTGTGATATCCGGAGTCGCGAGGTGTGTTGGGGAAGACGTTCCTCGTCGACAACGGAGGTGAAAAGGTGCGCAATCTGAACCAGTTTGCGGACATGACAACGGGAGTGGTCTACATCCACTCGGCGCCGGTGGCGCTGTGCCCGCATGTGGAGTGGGCTCTGTCGTCGACCCTGAATGCACGCGCGAACCTGAAATGGTCGGCACAGGACGCCGAGCCGGGTATGCAGCGTGCGACTGTCGACTGGGCGGGGCCGGTCGGGACAGCGGCACGTTTGGTGACCGCTCTGCGCGAGTGGTCGGCGCTGCGGTTCGAGGTCACCGAGAACCCGAGCGAGGGTGTCGACGGCGAACGCTACAGCTACGTGCCGGGTCTCGGGCTCTGGCGCGGATCGACCAGCGCCAACGGCGACGTCATCGTCGGCGAGAACCAACTGCGCTCGCTGATCGAATCGCAGCCCGACCGTGCCGGACTCGCCGGCGAACTCGAAGCCGCCCTCGGCACGGCCTGGGACGACGCCCTCGAGCAGTACCGCATGGGCGGTGCCGGGGCCGAGGTCACCTGGCTGCAGCAGCGGGTCGGCTGAGGAGCGCCCTCCGCAAGCTCTGGGGCTACTCAGGGAGCGTGAACTTCCCAGGGAGCGCGGTGAGTACATCCCGCGATCTCAGGGACACACGAGAAACGCCACCGGTGAGAACCGGTGGCGTTCTTCGTATGTCTGTCGACGTGTGGGTCCGTCAGGCGGTCACAGCGGGATGTTCTTGTGCCGACCGCGTCGGGCGGGTGCAGCCGCGAGTGCCTCGGCGATGATGCTGCGCGTGCGGGCCGGGTCGATGATCTCGTCCACGACGCCGATCGACTGGGCCCGTCCCACGCCACCGGCGATGGCCTCGTGCTCGGCGGCCAGGCGATCGTGGAGGGCGTCACGCTCATCGTCGGGTGCGGCGGCGAGTGCCTTCTTGTGCAGGATGCCCACGGCGGCCTTGGCACCCATGACGGCGACCTCGGAACCGGGCCAGGCGAACACCGCGGTGGCACCGAGCGCACGCGAGTTCATCGCGATGTAGGCGCCGCCGTAGATCTTTCGGGTCACGAGCGTGACGCGGGGAACCGAGCACTCGGCGAAGGCGTGGAGCAGCTTCGCGCCGCGGCGGACGACACCGTTCCATTCCTGGCCGACACCCGGCAGGTAACCGGGGACATCGGTGAGGACGATGAGGGGGATACCGAAGGCGTCGCAGAGGCGGACGAACCGGGAGGCCTTCTCGGCGCTCTCCGAGTTCAGACACCCACCCATGCGCAGCGGGTTGTTGGCGATGACGCCGACGCTGCGGCCCGACAGCCGACCGAATCCGACGACGATGTTCGGCGCCCACTTCGCCTGCAACTCTTCGAAACTCGAGATCTCGGTCTCGCCGTCGGCGGCCAGCGCCGTGTCGAGCAGCTTCTCGACGACCGGGTGGACGTCATAGGCGCGACGGGCGGATTCGGGCAGCAGGGCCTTGAGGTCGGTGTCGCCGGCGGCGGCCAGCTCACGGTTGAAGTGGCCCTGCTGGGTGAAGGTCGAGACGAGACGGCGTGCGCGCCACAGGGCGTCGGGCTCGGAATCGGCCACGATGTGGCAGACACCGGACTTCTTGCCGTGTGTGGTGGGACCGCCGAGCGACTCCATGTCGACGTCCTCGCCGGTGACGCTGCGGACGACATCGGGTCCGGTGACGAAGACGCGACCGGCCGGAGCCATGATCACGATGTCGGTGAGGGCGGGTCCGTACGCCGCGCCGCCGGCCGCGAAGCCGACGACCACCGAGATCTGCGGGATGTACCCGGAGGCCCGGACCATGGCCTCGAAGACCTGACCCACCGCGTGCAACGCCTCGACCCCCTCGGCGAGGCGTGCGCCACCCGAGTGCCAGATACCGATGACCGGCGCCTGCTCGGAGATGGCGGTGTCGATGGCGTTGACGATGTGAGCACAACCGACGACACCCATGGCACCGCCCATGACGGTGCCATCGGTGCAGTAGGAGACCGTGCGAACGCCGTTGACCAGGCCGACCGCGGCCTGGACACCGGACTTGTCGCGAGGGTGCAGCAACGACATGGTGCCTTCGTCGAAGAAGTTCGTCAGCCGCAACAGGGGGTCGCGGGGATCGGCGGCTTCTTCGCGGCCGGGCATGGGAGCCAAGGTCGTCATCGCAGTCTCCTCCAGGGGTGTCGGGCGTGGTTCGTCTCGGGCGCTGCCGAGATCGGCGAGGAGGCCGAGGACTCAGTAGTGACCGAAGGCGAGCGCCACGTTGTGCCCACCGAAACCGAACGAGTTGTTGATCGCGTAGTCGATCTGTCCGTAGCGCGGCTCACCGTGGACGACGTCGATGTCGCATTCCGGGTCTTGGTTCTCGAGGTTGAGGGTCGGCGGGATGACGCCTTCCTCGACGCTCTTGATGGTGAGGACCGACTCGAGAGCACCGACGGCACCGATCGAGTGTCCGAGAGCGGACTTCGGTGCGTACACCGCGGCATGCTGACCGATGGCGGCGATGATGCCCGCGGACTCGGCGGTGTCGCCGATCGGGGTCGACGTCGCATGCGCGTTGATGTGGGTGATGTCGGACTTCTGGAGACCGGCGGTCTGCAGGGCGCGAGTCATCGCGCGGGCATTGCCCTGACCGCTGGGATCCGGGGCCACCAGGTGGAATCCGTCGGAGGTGATGCCGGAGCCGAGGAGACGCGCGTGGATGTGCGCACCGCGGGCCCGAGCGTGCTCCTCGCGTTCGAGGATGAGCATCGCGGCACCTTCGCCGAAGACGAAGCCGTCGCGGTCCTTGTCGAACGGACGAGAGGCGGCTGCGGGGTCCTCGTTGCGGGTGCTCATGGCACGCATCATCGAGAATGCCGCGATCGGCACCGCGTCGATGCGTCCCTCGACGCCACCGGTGACGACCATGTCGGCGTCACCCATGACGATGTGGCGCCACGCGTGTGCGATCGCCTCGGCCCCCGACGAGCACGCCGAGACCGGGGTGATGACGCCTGCGCGGGCGCCGACGTTCAGACCGACGACGGCGGCCGGACCGTTGGGCATGGCCATCGACACGGCGAGCGGGGACACCTTGCGGTAGTTGCCCGTGCTTTCCATGGCCTTGACGGCGTCGACCATCGCGTCGCCGCCACCCTGACCGGTGCCGACGACCACGGCGAGACGGTCGGGGTCGACCTCGGGTTCGCCGGCCTGCGTCCAGAGACGCTTGCTCAGCACGTGGGCGATGCGCTCGACATAGGCCATCCGGCGGGCCTCGACTCGGGTGACCTCGTCGGTCGGATCCTTCAGCAGACGACCGCCGATACGAACCGGCAGGTTGTACCTGGTGATGAAGTCGTCGGTCAGGACGCGGATGCCCGACTCACCCGCCAGCAGTGCTTTCCACGTCGAGTCGAGATCTTCGCCGAGCGAGGTGGTCGCCACCATGGAGGTGACGACCACGCTCGGGAAGTTCCCACCCAGCGTCGAGTAGTCGCGGAGGGAGGGGGAGCTCATCAGTTCTGGTCTGCCTCGACCTGAGCCTTGATGGCAGCCGCAGCCTCGGGGTTCTCGCTCTCGAGCTTCTGGATGTACGAGACGGCGTCGCCGACGGTGCGCAGACCGGCCAGGTCCTCGTCGGGGATCTTCACGCCGTACTTGTCCTCGGTCTGGACGGCGATCTCGACCATGGACAGCGAATCGATGTCGAGGTCGTCGACGAACGACTTCTCGAGGGTCACCTCGGACGGCTCGATGCCGGTGACTTCCTCGATGATCTCGGCGATGCCGGCAATGAGTTGTTCCTGGGTGGCAGCCACTGTGTGGTTCCCTTTCCGTGTATCGGGTAGATGAGTTTCCGGAGCGCAGGACGGACCCGAGAGAGTCCGCGCGCTTGGACAGATCGGCGTCGGGGCCGATCTTCCGGGGGTCGCGGACTAACCGCGACCGCTATCCAAGTTCAGTGATCTTCGCGATGTCGCCGGGCTCCTTGAGCGCCAGCGATGGGGTGCCCTTCAGCTCGCGCTTGGCGATCCCCACGAGCGTGCCCGCCGGCGGCAGTTCCACGACGGCGGTGGCCGAGTTCTCACGCAGGTACGCCGAGCAGAGATCCCAGCGGACCGGCCTGGTCACCTGGCCCACCAGTTTTGTCAGTGCTTCGGAGCCATTCGTTACAGGCTGCCCGTCGGAGTTCGACAGCAACGTGCGATTCGGGTCGGACGGGGTGATCTTCGCGGCCGCCGCGGCGACGGCGTCCTGCGCCGGAGCCATGAAGTGGGTGTGGAAGGCGCCGGCGACCGCGAGCTTGCGGATACGGGCCTTCTCCGGCGGGGACGCGATGAGCTCGTCGATCTTGTCGACGGCTCCGGCCGCGACGATCTGGCCGACCGCGTTGCGGTTGGCCGGGACGAGTTCGAGTTCCTCGAGGCGGGCGAGCACGGCGGCTTCGTCGCCACCGAGAACGGCGGCCATGGTGGTCGGTACGAGAGCGCAGGCCTTGGCCATCTCGGCACCGCGGATCGCGGCGAGGGTGACGGCCTCGTCGGCCGAGATCACACCGGTGATGGCGGCGGCGGCGAGCTCGCCGACCGAGTGGCCGGCGACGACCGCGTCCGCGGGCAGCTCGCCGTTCTTGCGGGCCTCGTCGAAGGCGAGCAGGGCGGCGACCACGACCAGCGGCTGGGTCACCGCGGTGTCGGTGATCTCTTCCGCGGTGGCGGTGGTACCGAGTCGTTCCAAGTCCAGTTGAGTGAGCTTGGACCACGTGGCGATCTGATCACGGGTACCGGGCAGGTCGAGCCACGGCGTGAGCATGCCGGGTGTCTGGGAACCCTGGCCGGGAGCAAGCAACGAAAGCACGTGACCAGAGAACACCCTTTCCCCGCCCTATGTGGGTGTAGAGAAGCATGAACCTTGTCGCAGGGTTTTGTAGGGTTCCCACAAACTTCACCGAAGTGCCACCTGCTTCGTCATCAGGCTGAGATTCGTTACCGAAACGTGTTCTTAAGGCTCATATCAGCATAAATGGCGAATCGGACATGTTACTCGTGTGGCCTATGGGGCAGAAGACTCCGTTTTGTGCCGTAAGTGTGTCAAACGACCGACGGTCGTCGCGATCCGTAGTACATACGCGTCGCGGGGGTTCGTCGGGTCGCGCCGTGTGATTTCCGCAATCTTCTTCAGCCGGTACCGGACCGTATTTGGATGTATGTACAGAACGCGCGCGCAGGATTCGACCGATCCGCCGGAGTCGAGATAGGCCTCGAGCGTCGTCGTCAGAGTGGAGCCTCCCGCCGACAGCGGACGGACCACCGATTCGACCAGAGCGGTCACCGCTGACTCGTCACCTTTGAGTGCACGTTCGGGTAACAGTTCGAGACTGTGGACCGGTCGCGGTGCACTCGGCCAGCCCACCACCGCCTCGATCGCGGCCATCGCCTCGGCGGCACTGGTGTGGGCGCTGCCGAGGTTCGGCATGGTCGGCCCGATGACCACCGGGCCGTCGGCGAAGTGCGTGAGGAGAGCCGAGACGAACTTCTCCGTCGGCCGTGCCGGTCCGCTCACGATCGCGACCAGCACCGAGCCCTGGACCACCGACAGCGCCGACCGGTCGAACTGCCGTGCCGTGTTGTGGATGGCCAGTGGCACCGAGACGTTCTGTTCGGGCGGCGGAGTGCCCACGATCACCGTCGCCGGGGCGTCCGAATCCCAATTCAGGGCGGCCGCCCGAGAGAGGAGCTGCGGTCCGGTGTCGCCGCGAACCACCGCGTCGACGACCAGGGCCTCGAGTCGGGAGTCCCAGGCGCCACGCGACTCGGCGGCCGAGGCGTAGATCGCCGCTGCGGCGAAACCGATCTCCCGTCCGTAGCGCAGGACCGACTCGGTGAGTGCACGGAGCTGGGCGTCGTTCCGGGCGAGCAGCGGCAGCCACTTCTCGAAGAACTCCATCGCCACGCGGACCATCTCGACGGTCTGCAGCAGGGTGATGCGGCGGGCGAGGTCCTGCGGTACCACCTGGAACGCTTGGACCGTGAACTTCACGTTGCCCTCGGGATCCTGGATCCACTCGACGAAGTTCACGACCGCGGTCTGCACGACCAGCTGCACACTCGCGCGCTGCGCGGCGTCGAGGTCGCCGAAATAGGGCAGCTGGTCCTGCATCGAGTGGACCGCCTCGGTGGCGAGGCGGCCGCTGTACTGCTTGACCCGCCGGAGCAGCGTGTCGGGCAGCGCGTCGTGCACGGTGGCGGGGGCCGGCACATGGGCACCCCGCGCACCGAACACGTCAGCCGGCGGTGTTGTGGGCTGATTCACTCGCGCGTCGGACACGACCTCAATCTAGTCCCTGTTCAGGCCATGCCGGGATCGCCGGTTCCCCTCGAACGGCGGCGGCCCGGTTTCCGGGTCAGGCCACGCCCGGATCGCTGGTCTGCTCGGGAGCGGCGGCCACGTCGTCGATCTTGTACTTGTCCGCTGCCTGCTTGGCCACCGACATGTCGAGGTGGCCGTCGCGGGCGAGCGCGACGAGGACCGCGACCACGATCGACTCGGCGTCGACGTTGAAGAAACGCCGCGCGGCCGGGCGGGTGTCGGAAAAGCCGAACCCGTCGGTGCCGAGCGTCAGGTACGTACCGGGCAGGTACGCACGGACCTGCTCCTGGACGCCGCGCATGTAGTCGCTGACGCCGACGAACGGTCCGGCCGCGTCGGCCATCAGTTCGGTCAGGTAGGCGGGCGCGGGCTCGGTGCCGGGATCGCGCAGTGCCTCCCGGTCGGCGCGGATGCCGTCGCGGGCCAGCTCACTCCACGATGTCACCGAGTAGACGTTCGCGCCGACGTTCCACTCCTCGGCGAGCAGTTCGGACGCACGCAGCGCGTCGGGCATCGTGACGCCGGAGACCAGGATGTTGGCCGGGTACTTCTTGTTCTCGGGAGCCTTCTGGAACAGATATCCGCCCTTGACGATGCCCGTGGCGTCGAGGCCCTCCGGCTTCGCCGGCTGGCTGATCGGCTCGTTGTAGACGGTGATGTAGTAGAAGACGTTCTCCGGGTCCTCGCCGTACATGCGCGTGAGACCGTCGTCCACGATGTGGCCGAGTTCGTAGGCGAACGCGGGGTCGTAGGCGATCACGGCCGGGTTGGTCGCGGCGAGCAACGGCGAGTGGCCGTCGGCGTGCTGCAGGCCCTCACCGGTGAGCGTCGTGCGGCCCGCGGTGGCGCCGATGATGAAACCGCGCGCCATCTGGTCGCCGGCCGCCCAGAAGCTGTCGCCGGTGCGCTGGAAACCGAACATCGAATAGAAGATGTACAGCGGGATCATCGGTTCGTGGTGGGTGGCGTACGACGTGCCGACCGCGGCGAAGCTGGCCGTCGAACCGGCCTCGTTGATGCCTTCGTGCAGGATCTGCCCCTCGGAGCTCTCCTTGTAGGCGAGCATCAGTTCGGCGTCGACCGAGGTGTACAGCTGGCCGTTACGGTTGTAGATCTTCAGGGTCGGGAACCACGAGTCCATGCCGAAGGTGCGGGCCTCGTCGGGGATGATCGGCACGATGCGCTTGCCGATTTCCTTGTCGCGCAACAGTTCCTTGAAGACACGGACCAGCGCCATGGTGGTCGCGACCTGCTGCTTGCCCGAACCCTTCGCGGTGGCCTTGAGGGCCGAGGAGGTGTCGGCCTTGAGCACCTTGGACTTCGTGCGACGGCTCGGCAGGAACCCGCCGAGGGTCTTGCGGCGGTCCAGCATGTACTGGAGCTCCGGAGAATCCTCGCCGGGATGGTAGTACGGCGGCAGATACGGATCCTTCTCGAGCTGCTCGTCGCTGATCGGGATGCGCGTGCTGTCGCGGAACGCCTTGAGGTCGTCGAGCGTCAGCTTCTTCATCTGGTGGGTCGCATTGCGTCCCTCGAAGTGCTTGCCGAGCGTGTAGCCCTTGATCGTGTGGGCCAGGATGACCGTCGGCTGGCCCTTGTGCGTCATCGCCGAGGCGTAGGCGGCGTGGATCTTTCGGTAGTCGTGGCCGCCGCGCTTGAGGTTCCAGATCTCGGCGTCGGAGAGGTCCTTGACGAGCTCCTTGGTCCGCGGGTCGCGGTTGAAGAAGTGTTCGCGGACGAAGGCGCCGTCGTTGGCCTTGTAGGTCTGGTAGTCGCCGTCGGGCGTGGTGTTCATCAGGTTGACCAGCGCGCCGTCACGGTCGGCGTGCAGCAACGCATCCCACTCGCGGCCCCAGATGACCTTGATGACGTTCCAGCCGGCGCCGCGGAAGAACGACTCCAGCTCCTGGATGATCTTGCCGTTGCCGCGCACCGGGCCGTCGAGTCGCTGCAGATTGCAGTTGACGACGAAGGTCAGATTGTCGAGACCCTCGGTGGCCGCGAAGCTGGCGAAGCCGCGCGATTCCGGCTCGTCCATCTCGCCATCGCCGAGGAACGCCCACACATGCTGGTCGGAGGTGTCCTTGATGCCGCGGTCGTGCAGGTAGTGGTTGAAGCGCGCCTGGTAGATCGCGTTCATCGGGCCGAGACCCATCGAGACGGTCGGGAACTCCCAGAAGTCCGGCATCAGGCGCGGGTGCGGATACGACGGCAGACCGCCGCCCTCACCCGCGTGGCTGTGTTCCTGGCGGAAGCCGTCCATGCGGGCCTCGTCGATGCGGCCCTCGAGGTAGGCGCGTGCATAGATGCCGGGGGAGGCGTGGCCCTGGATGAAGATGTGGTCGCCGCCGCCGGAGTGGTTCTTGCCGCGGAAGAAGTGGTTGAAGCCGACCTCGTAGAGCGACGCCGACGACGCGTACGTCGAGATGTGGCCGCCCACACCGACTCCCGGGCGCTGGGCGCGATGCACCATGATCGCGGCGTTCCAGCGGATCATCTGACGGAAGCGGCGCTCGACCTCCTCGTCACCGGGGAACCAGGGTTCTGCCTCGGTGGGGATGGTGTTCACGTAGTCGGTGGAGGTGAGCGCGGGGATCGACACCCGCTTCTCGCCGGCGCGTTCGAGGAGCCGCAGCATCAGGTAACGGGCGCGTCCGGGCCCCGCGGCGTCGAGAAGGGCGTCGAACGAATCGAGCCACTCGGTGGTCTCGTCGGGGTCGATGTCGGGCAGATAGGACGCGACTCCTTCGCGGATGACGCGGACCCGGTGTCCGCTTCGTCCGGCAGCACGTCCATTGGAGCTCGAGTCGGCTTGGCCGGCGTGCTCGCTGGGAATCGTGTCCTGCGTCGCCTGGTCCATCTGGTCGGTCACGGTGATGCCTACTCCCTCTGACAGGCCGGACTCGGGGTGGTGGTCCGACTGCATGGCGTACGACACTGCAACTCCTTTTGTTGTGCGGTGTCACCCCTCATCGTGCCCCATGTGAGGGGGCTTGGCACCGCTGGATCTGTGTAGGCTGTCGCGATCGCGAAGGTGCTGTAGCGTCCTTGCAGCGTTACCGATGAGTAGGGGGATGGCGATGCTGGGCACAGGGGAGGCCGGGCCCGGCCGCGGCGGACATCGGGGTGTCCGGGTGAGCGCGACCATCGGCATGGCATTCGGGGGAATCATGCTGTCGGCGTGCACGTCCACGGTCGGAGGTGCCGGTGTGCCGGCGCCCGGCGAGGTGGCGGTCTACCGGTCGGAGGTGTCGGCCTCGGCGGCTGCGCAGGTACGTGCCGAGGGCGTCGAACTCTGTCGGGAGTCGATGTCGTCGATGGTCGTGATGCTGCGCGGCTACAACACCTTCATCAAGCGGCTCAACACGACGCATTCGTATCCGGAGGTCGGGGACCTCGCCGACAAGGCGCGGGCGAGCCTCATCGCGGGTGCCGACCAGATCCGGCCGAAGATCACCGACACCTCACCGCCGGAGATCGCGTCGCCGGCGCGGACGTTCCTGGATGCGACGACGCGTCTCGAGAACGCGATCCGCAAGGAACTGCGCACCGAACTCAACCCGGTGTCGGGGCAGTGGACGCGCGACAAGGCGCGCCTTCTCGAGGTCTGCGGGGAATACACGCCCGTCCCGGCGGCCTCCTCGGCCACGCCCCGGACCTCGGTTCCCGCTGGCCCGGCTCCGACGAGTCCCGGTCGCTGATGCGCCGTCGCCCGGTGTCGGGGGTTCGTGCGATCGTGCAACCGTCGTCTGAAAAGAAACGCCCGAAATCGAGTGACGTCGGTCGGCTTGCAATGTGAGGCTCTAGGCTGTTGCCTATGCTGACAGGCGAGTTGGCGAAAAGAGACGTACAGACCGGCGACGAGAAAAACGTCCCATCACCCTCAGGAGGTCACGCGCGGTGGTAGCCGCCACAGACGGTACGGGCAGCAACGCCCAAAAACTGGGCTTGAAGGCAGGCTTGGTCGTGCAGGAAGTCGGTTGGGACGATGACACGGACGACGAGCTCCGGGCCGACATCGAGGACGCGATCGATGCCGAGATGGTCGATGAGGATGCCGACGACGTCGTCGACGTCGTGGTCCTCTGGTGGCGTGAAGGCGACGGAGACCTCGTCGACGCGCTGATGGACGCCATCGGACCGCTGGCCGAAGACGGATACGTGTGGGTGTTCTCGCCCAAGACCGGGAAACCCGGATATGTGGATCCGAGCGAGATCGCCGAGGCGGCCCCCACTGCGGGTCTCACCCAGACATCGGCGATCAGCCTGGGGGATTGGTCGGCCGCCCGACTCGTCCAGCCCAAGGCACGCTCGGGCAAGAAAGCATGAGCGATGCTCTGCCCACCGCGCCGCTGAGCGTCGGTGATCGGGCACCTGATTTCGAACTGCGGGATCAGAACAACCAGCTCGTGTCCCTGAGCGCGTTGCGTGCCGAGCGCAACGTTCTCGTGGTCTTCTTCCCGCTCGCATTCACCGGCACCTGCCAGGGCGAGCTGGGCTACATCCGCGACCAGCAGCCGCGTTTCGAGAACGACGACGTGACCACGGTGACGGTCTCGGTGGGACCCTCGCCGACGCACAAGGTGTGGTCGGCGGCGCAGGGCTTCTTGTTCCCGCTGCTGTCCGACTTCTGGCCGCACGGTGAGGTGGCGAAGGCCTACGGCGTGTTCAACGAGGAACGCGGCTACGCGAACCGTGGCACGTTCCTCGTCGACCGCGAGGGTGTCATCGTCTACGCCGACATGGTCGGGCCGGGCGAGGTGCGCGAGAACGACGTCTGGGACCAGGCTCTCAGCTCGGTCGGCTGATCCGTCCTATGGCTCCAAGCCGCGCTGAGCGCGGGTTGGAGCCATAGATCTCGGTGCGCGCAAAGGGATTCGAACCCCTGACCGCTGGTGTGTAAGACCAGAGCTCTACCGCTGAGCTATACGCGCGTGCGCCGCCTCCGCGGCGGCACTTGCGAGAACGAATCTAGCGGGTCGACGCCGAACGCCCAAACTGCGGAGCGGTGACCGGCGAACCTCACCTCGACATGCAGACGTCGATCGAGGTCTGCATGTCGAGGCCGAGGTCCACCGGTCACGCAGCGGATCAGCGATTCACGCGAAGACCGGCGGGAGTGCGAGGACCATGACGGCGCCCCAGATGACGTGCGTGATCGCGGGCGCGAGGACACCTGCGGTGCTGCGTCGGAGGATGGCGCAGACGGTGCCCAGGACGGCACCGGCGAAGCCGAGCATCACATTGCCGCTCGCCATGGTGACGAGCACGTAGATGACCGTCGACACCAGCACCGGGTTGTGGGGGCGGGCTGCCGAGTAGACCGCCCCGCGGAAGAACAGCTCCTCGGCGAGTCCGTTGATCATGGTGATCGCGGTGACGACGGCGAGGCTGCCGTAGTCGGCGAAGGCGAGCACCTGGTTCGCCAGGTCGCTGACGCCGGGGATCATCCGGGCGATGAGACCGCCGACGACGAACGCGGCACCGACCGCGAGGCCGACGACGACGCCCAGTCCCACGGCGCCGAGACGATCAGGGGGCCGGGACGCCGTCGGGCTGTAGGCACCGAGTCGTAGTTTGCCGGAGGTGAATGCCCCGGCGATCCACACCACGGCCATTCCGGCCGTCAGCGGGTAGAACGCGGTGTCGCCGGGCTCCACGCGCATCGAGACGCCGAGCATGACGGCCCCGATGACGAGGAAGACGCCGACGATCCAGCGGCGTCGGACGTAGTGGGAACCCGGATCGGGATCCCGATCCGTGGCTATCGAGTTGTAGAGGTCGCGCGCCAGTGCAGTCACCAGCACTCATCACCACCTAGGTCGGTCGTCTACGGACACGAATCATTCAGGGACGGCTCGACAGAAAAGCTCCGGCGATCTTCGCCGACACCCGCAGCGTGCCACCGATCGTCTCACCGATAGTGCGTTTGACACGCAACCAATCGCCGCCGGCCCACGCCGGGTCGGTGTCGGCCAGGTGGTGCAGGTCGTTCAGATCGCAGACGGAACGGGGATATGGGGACTCCACAGATGCCCGCACGGCATCGCGCATCGGCGTCAGACCGCCCTCGGGTGGTGGCACCAGTTCGCGGATGCGATGCTCCGACGCCGTCATCGGATGGTTGAGCGACGTCACCAGTTCCTCGGTCAGCGACGCCGGAACCGGCACGAACATGCCACCCAGCCGGCCCGCGACGCGGGTACTGACGCCGAAGACCGGAAGCCGCAGCCGCGGGAAGCGGACCGCGGAGATGTACTCGTGCAGGATCGAGATATAGCGGGCGTGGTCGGGGCCGGATATATCGTATTCGCCTGGCGGAAGCGATGATTCACATGCCGCGACGAGGTAGTGAATGGCGTCGCGGATGGAGATCGGGTCCATCTCGTTGGTGATCCAGTCGGGCTCGGGGATCACCGGGAGGCGGTCGGCCATGTAGCGGATGATCTCGAACGACGTCGACCCGGCGCCGATGATCACCGCCGCACGCAACCAGACGAGTTCCGGGCCGCCTTCGACGACCAGCCCCTCGGCGACGTCGGCGCGGCTCTGCAGATGCGACGAGAGGTCGCCGCCCCCCGGCACGAAGCCACCCAGGTAGATGATCCGGGCGACGTCGGCATCGCGTGCCGCCTCGGCGACGTTGCGTGCCGCGTCCCGATCGCCGCTGGCGAAGTCGTCCGTCCCGATGGCATGGACCAGGTAGTAGATCGCGTCGATGTGGCCGGCGTCGGACATCGCCCTCTTCACCGAGATCGGATCGTCGACGTCCATGGCGACCTTGGTGACGTCCGACGACCAGCCGAACCGGTCGAGCTTGCGGGTGTCCCTGGACGTGACCACCACCTCGTGGCCCTGCCTGAGCAATGCGCATACGAGTCGGGAGCCCACGTACCCGGTCGCCCCCGTGATGAGTAGCCTCATGCCTTCGACCGTAGAGAAGAATCGGCGATCCGGTCGGACGAGCAGGTCAGCGCAGCTAGGGCCGGGCGGTCATCGCGCGCCGATAGCGTTCGGCGACCTGGTCGTGATAGTCCGCGACGGCGCCGAGTTCGACGCGCAGTTCGGCGGGTTCGATGACGGTGAAGTCGGCCCCGAAGGCGTACATCCAGCGCGCGATCGACGTCAGCGAAGTGCTGTAGACGGTCACCTCGCAGGTGTGTTCGTCGCCCGACTCCAGAGTGCCCCACGATTGGTGGATCATCGGTGCGACCTCGTCCAGCGGCAGGTGGATGCGTACCCGGGCCGTCGCCCGTTGCTGGAGTGCGCCGAGACCGCGGGCGACGAAGGCCGCCGCGCCGCCCTCGGGCGGCTCGCGCGGTGTGAATCGCGGTCCGGTGGGGATCTTCGGGTCCATGCGATCGACGCGGAACGAACGCCAGTCGGCGCGAGCGAGGTCGAAGCCCACGAGGTACCAGCGATTCCCGTTGCGCACCAGACGATATGGCTCGACCTCGCGTCGGCTCTCCTCGCCGTCGTTGCGTCGGTAGTCGAAACGCAGGCGCTCGTGGCGATGACAGGCCGTCGCGATCTCGGTGAGGCGATCGGCTGGGACAGCGCTCGATGGCGCCTCCCTGGGAACTGCCTCGATGCGCAGCGCGTCGAGGCGGTGCTGGAGGCGCGAGGGCATGACCTGGCGCAGTTTGGCGAGTGCCCCGGCGGACGCCTCGGCCATGTCGGCGACCGCTCCCGTGGTCACCGCGTCGAGCCCCAGGGCGACGGCGAGCACCTCCTGATCGTCGAGGAGCAGGGGCGGCATCTCCGCACCCGCGCCGAGGCGATACCCGCCGCGTGCACCGACATTCGCGTCGACCGGATAGCCGAGCTCGCGGAGCTTATCGATGTCGCGACGCACGGTGCGGGTCGTGATGTCGAGGCGTTCCGCGAGTTCCTTCCCCGACCATTCCCGCCGCGTCTGCAGCAGCGACAGCAGAGCGAGTAACCGGGCCGAGGTTTCCAACATGCAGACATCCTGCCTCAGGATGCGGACAGGTTCTGTCCTTGTTTGTCGGAGCGTGGATTTCGGAACGGTTCGGCGCGGTGGTCAATGTGGCCGCTGAGCGCGACTGCCCGGCTAGGGTTGTGCCGGTCCGGTGTTCCCGCCGGGCGCACGACCGCAAGGAGGACGACATGGCCACGACCATCCTGCCGCTCGACGAGGTCACCGCGGGTCTGATCGCCCAGTGGGCCGCGATCGCCGACGTGGCCGGCGGACTCACCGATGAACAGTGGTCGGCTGCTTCGGTGTTGCACGGATGGACCAACGCCGACATCGTCGCGCACATCATCGGCACCGAGAGCATGCTCGACGGCCGAGACGTCGAGGCCACCCGCACGGTGAGTGCGCTCGACCACGTGCGCAACCCGATCGGCGAACTCAACGAGAAGTGGGTCGACCACTACCGCCCCAAGTCGCGCGCCGAGGTTCTCGCGGCGCTCGAGGAGATCGTCGGGGTTCGTACCGCGGCGCTGCAGGCGATGACACAGGAGCAGTTCGAGGCTCCCTCGATGACCCCGGCCGGAGCCGACACCTACGGGCGCTTCATGCGAATCCGCATCTTCGACTGCTGGGTCCACGAGATCGACCTGCGCGACGGCACCGACGGTTCGGCCGTCACCGACCCCGTCCCCGCGTCGTGGGCGCTCGACGAGATCGGTGCGTCACTGCCGTTCGTCGTCGGCAAGCGAGCCGACGCGCCCAAGGGCAGCAAGGTTCTCTTCGACATCACCGGCCTGGCGGCTCGGACGGTCCGGATCTTCGTCGGCGACCGGGCGGCGGCGGTCGAGGAGTTCGAGGGCGGCGACGCCTCCGCCGATGTGCGGCTCCGGATCGACGCGGCGAACCTGGCCCGGTGCGCCGGTGGCCGGCGGGACGCCGATCCGGGCGCGGTGGAGATCGATGGCGATGAGGCACTGGGCAGCGCGATCCTCAACCGGATGAACTACGTGATCTGACCCGGAGCGGAGATGTGGCGAGCTCAGGAGGGTTTCAGTCAGCAATAGGTTTCGCCAGGCGATACCTATTGCCGACTCCGCCGCACAAGCGGCGAGCAGCGCGGCTACTCGCCGACGGTCGCCTTCTGGATGAGCAGATTCTGGTTCGGTGGTCCTGACTGCGCGCCGGGCTTGGCGGGCGTGAACCCGCCCGCGACGATCCTGTCCAATACGGCAAGGCCGGCGGGGTCCATGGTGCCGACGATCGAGTAGGTCAGCGGGAGATCGGTGTCGCCGGCGAGCATGAAGAACGTCGTCGACCCGGTGGCGCCCTCGTCGTCGGGCAGATCGAGGATGCCGACGGTACCGCGCGGATATGTCACCTGCGGGACGCCGTCGTCATCCGTGCCCGCCGACGGCAGATCCTCGGGCAGTTCATCAGGACTGGTCCAGCCGGGATTGGTGCCCTCCTTGCCGCCCGACGACCCACAGATCAGATATTTGGCCGACGCACGGTGGCACTTGCTGCCGTCGTAGAAGCCGGACTTGATCAGCGAGACCATGGCACCGACGTTGCACGGCGCCTCGGCCCGGTTGAGGGTCATGCTGATGGTGCCCTGCGCGGCGATCGGGATCGTCGCGTCCACGGTGCCGGTGTTGGGCTGGGTCGACGCGGGCGGCGGCTGGGTGATGCCGCCGACCACCGGCCGCGTCGGATAGTCACAGGCGACCGTGCCCGCGGGCATGGCCTGGGTCGAGGTGTCGGGGCCCGGCGGATCCTCGCCACCGCCCGACAGCGCGACGACGATGCCGGTGACCGCGAGAGCGATCACCACCACACCGACGCCGATGGCGACCGCCAGGTTGCGTCCGGTGTGCGACTTGCGTGGAGGCGGAGTCGGGGGATACCCCACTGGTTGGGCCCCGAATACGACTGGGGCCCCGAATACGACTGGGGCCCAGAATACGACTGTGGCCCTGAGTATGACTGAGGGCCGGGATACGACTGTGGCCCGGAATAGGACTGCGGGCCGGAATGCGACTGAGGTCCCGAGTACGGCTGGGGCTCCGAGAACCCTTGCGGGCCGGAATGTCCCGGGGGAGAACCGTATCCACCGCCCGAACCGGGGGCGTGCGGCGGGCCGGATACGGTCGGACCCGAACTCGGGCCGCGGACCATCGTCGGGTCGGCGGACATCGGGCTGCCCGGGGTCGGCTGTGCCGCCGGCGTCTGCTGCGGTGGCCGTGGCGCGTAGGTCGGCGGAGTCATGCCCGGGGGCGGGAGCGGCTGCGGGACGACCGTGGGCGGCGCCTGATCGGCCGGAGGTGTCTGCGCTCGAACCGCCGACGCGGCTGCGCCGCCCGACATGGCGTCCGACGCCGCACGGATGAGTTCGCGTGCGGACGGGTAGCGTTGCGCGGGGTTCTTGCCGAGGCCGCGTGCGATCACCGGGTCGAGCGGTCCGCCGGTCTGCGGTGGCGGCTTGGTGATGTGCGCGGTCATCAGTCCCTGGTCGGTCTTCGCCGGGAACGGGGTTTGGCCGGTGACGCATTCGTACAGCACACAGGCCAGGGAGTAGTTGTCCGATGCCGGGCCCGCCGGGTCGTCGCCGAACCGTTCCGGCGCCATGTACGCCAGCGTCCCCAGCGCGGTCCCGACCTGTGTCAGCCGGCTGTCGGTGGTGCCCTGCGCGATACCGAAGTCGACGAGGTAGGCGAAATCGTCGGCGTCGACGAGGATGTTGTCGGGTTTGATGTCGCGATGGACCAGACCGTCGCGATGCGCCGCGTCGAGCGCCGCCGCGACCTGACCCAGGATGTGGACCGCCCGGGTAGGTGCCAGAGGACCGGAGTCGAGGACCTTGCGCAGGTCCTGACCGTCGACGAGGCGCATGTCGATGAACAGGACGCCGTCCTTCTCGCCCCAGTCGTGGATCGGGATGACGTGCGGATCGGACAGTTTGGCCGCGGTCTTCGACTCGCGTTCGAATCGTTCGCGGAAGTCGTTGTCGTGGACCAGATGTGGCGGAAGCAGCTTCAGGGCGACACGACGTTCCCGGACGGTGTCGTACGCCTCGTACACCTCACCCATGCCGCCGCGACCCAGCAGTCTGTCGATGCGGTACGGGCCCAGCGTGGTGCCCGCTCTCGACGATGGATCGGTCACGTCATCCTCGGTTCTTCGATCGTCAGATCCTCAGCCGGCGGTCGAAACCACCCTAACGACTGTCGAGCGGGTTCGTACATCGACCGGACGCGGGACCGGCGACCGCTCACGCCCCGGTCGACGCGACGTCGGCGTCCGTCAGTCCCGGACCGCGTGCGAAGTCGCGCGCCTTGGCGCCCGAGAGGATCTGTGCTGGTAGCGGATCGCTGAGCAGGGTGCGGACCAGTGTCGCCGACGCGTCGAGCGGGGCGTCGCTGCCGACGATGACGATGTTTCCGGTGCGGCGCCCCTTGAACATCGCGGCGTCGGCGATGAGCAGCAGGTGCTCGAAGACCGGCGCCACGGTTGCGGCCTCGGCGCGAGCGCCCGCCAGATCGCGGCTGTCCCCGCAGTTCGCGAGATACAGCCCGCCCGGCACGAGCACATCGCGGACGGCGGCGGTGAACTCGCGGGTCGTCAGATGGGCCGGCGTGCGGTCCCCGGCAAAAGCGTCGCGCACGATCACCTCACGCGTGCCCGGTTGCAGGGAGGTCACCACCTCACGCGCGTCGCCGACCCGGATCCGCAGCCGGGGGGCACGGGGGAGGTCGAACCACTCACGCACCAGGCGGGCGAGTTCGCCGTCGACCTCGACGGCCACCTGCCGGGCATCGGGGTACAGGTGGTCGAGATAGCGGGCGAGTGCGCAGGCGGCACCGCCGAGGTGCAGGACGCGCAGTCGATCCGAGGTGGGGTGGCGTTCGGCGATCACGGCGGCCATCTGGCGCAGGTACTCGAAGTCGAGCACGGTCGGGTCGTCGGGATCGATGTGTGAGCTGTGCGCCCCGTTCACGGTCAGCAACCAGCCGCCGGCGATGGTGTCACGTGCCAGTTCGGCGACACCGGTGTCGATGACGTGCCGACCCGGCGACGGTTCTGCAGATGACCTGGCCACGGGTCGAGTCTGGCACGACCGGATCACGGAGGAGGGAGGGGCCGCTACCATCGCGCGGTGCCCCTCGCCTGTGTGTCCCTGACCCGTGAGCAGCGAAACCGACCCGCACGACGTTCGTTGTCGACCGCAGCCGGACTCGTTGTCGGCTTCCTGGTCGACGAAGCGCTGGGTGACCCGTCTCGGGGACACCCGGTCGCGGGTTTCGGTCGGCTGACATCTGTGCTCGAACGTCGTCTGTATCGCGACTCGCGTGTGGCGGGCGCGGGCCTGGTCGCGGTGGCGGCCGGCGGCGTCGTGGGGGCGGGCGTCGTCGCATCGGCCGGGCGCCGGGCGCCGGCGGTGGTGGCGCTGACCGCCGCGTCGACCTGGGTCGCGCTGGGCGGGACCTCGCTGTGCCGGGTGGGTGATGCGGTCGCCGACGCCCTCGAATCGGACGACATCGACGCCGCGCGAGCCCTCATCCCGAGCCTCTGCGGGCGTGACCCCGAGTCACTCGACGAGAGCGGGATCTGTCGTGCGGCGCTGGAGTCGATCGCCGAGAACACCTCCGACGCGACCGTCGGACCGCTGTTCTGGGGTGCGGTCGCCGGCGTTCCCGGAATCCTCGGCTACCGTGCGGTCAACACTCTCGACGCCATGGTCGGGTACCGCATCGAGCGCTATCGCGACTTCGGTTGGGCGGCCGCGCGACTCGACGACGTCGTCAACATCCTCCCCGCACGCCTCGCGGGTGCGCTGATCGTCCTGGTCTCCGGCGCGCCTCGACGCGCTGCCGAAGCCTGGCGCCGGGACAGCCGTGCACATCCGAGTCCCAATGCGGGGGTCGTCGAAGCGGCCTTCGCCGGTGCCCTCGGGGTGCAGCTCGGGGGCCGGACGGTGTACCCGCACGGCGTCGAACAACGGCCGACTCTCGGACAGGGGCCGGCGCCACGACCCGGCGATCTGCGAGCAGCTGTCGAGCTGTCACGTCGGGTTCAGCGTGCAACGCTGGCCGTGTGTGTGGCGGGCTGTCTGGTCCGGGTCGCGGTCAGCCGCCGTAGCGCCGGCTGAGCTTGTCCCGTACGTCGCCGTCCTGACTCCGGGGGTCCGGGGTCGCGTCGCGGACGTCGCCGACCGTGTCCTCGGCGACCGGACCGTGGCCGATGCGTCCGACGCTGTGGACCACCGTGGTGCCGCTCGCGGCGCGCAGTTCCTCGCGCATCTGCCGGCGTCGCTCGGCGCGCGAGGCGGCGGTACTCGGCTCCGGACGTGGCGCGGACTCCGCGGCGGGGGCCGCGCCGGTGTCCTCCGTCACCGGAGCCGCGTTGGCGGCGGCGGCCCGACGGCGCGAACGGATCTCGGCGATCAGGAAGTACAGGACACCGAGGGGCGCCATGATCCCGAAGGCGAGCCACTGCAACCCATACGAGAGGTAGGGGCCGGTGTCGAGCTGGGGGAGCGGGATCTCGCCCAGCGAGCCCGGCTGATCCGGGGAGAGCTGGAGATAGAAGTCGTCCATCGGCGTCGACGTCGCGGTCCCCACCAGACCGGGGTTGATCGACGGCACGGTCAGCACGCCGTTGTCGGCACGTGAGCCGCGGTCGGCGCTGACACTCTCTGCCGCGCGGATCCGTCCCTGAACGGTTTGCTCACCAACGGGCGGCGACGGGATGGCGGGAACGCTGCCCTCCACCGGGCGGACGAAACCGCGGTTGATAAGGATCACCCGATCCGAACCGGTCACGGCGAACGGGGTGAGGACCAGGACCGCCGGACGTTCCTGGATGTTGCGCAACCGCACCAGTGCCTGCCGGTCCTCGAGATACCGGCCCGTCACCGCGACCTGACGCCACTCGGTCGACGGGTCGAGGGTCGACGACGGTGCCACCTCGGCCAGCGGGACGGTCTCGAGCGAGGTCGCGGTACGGATCAGGTCGTTGCGGTGTTCGGTGTCCGAGTTCTTCCCGAGCTGCCACGGAGCGAGGAGCGTGAAGCAGGCCACTGCGAACGCCACGACCACGACTCCGAGGGCAATCCACCCTGGACGCAGGATTGTTCGCAGTACGTGCACAGCTCCCAGGTTACCGAGCACGGGTAGCGTGATCGAAATGCGAGACTTCATCTGCTTGAACTGCGGCCAGCGTCTCTCCTTCGAAAACAGTCTCTGCCTGAACTGCAAGAGTGCGCTCGGGTTCTGGCTCGAGTCCCGCTCCATCCAAGTGCTCGACGACAAGGGGCGTGCCCAGGTCGACGGTGTCCTCATCGAACGGTGCGCGAACATCAAGGTGGCGCAGTGCAACTGGCTGGTGAAGTGGACGGGTAATCCGGAGCTGTGCCAGTCCTGCCGGCTGACGCGCACCCGTCCGGGTGACGACGATCCGGACGCGCTCGTCGCGTTCGGCCAGGCCGAGACCGCGAAACGGCGGCTCGTCCTCGAACTCGCCGAACTGGGACTGCCGATCGAGGACCGTGACGAGAATCCCGACACGGGACTCGCCTTCGACCTCCTGTCCAGCGCTCGGCAGAACGTCATCACCGGTCACGCCAACGGGGTCATCACCCTCGACCTCGCCGAGGGCGACGACGTCCACCGCGAACAGATGCGCGTCGAGCTGGACGAGCCGTACCGCACGGTTCTCGGACACTTCCGGCATGAGATCGGTCACTACTACCAGCTCGTGCTCATCACCGACGACCGCCGGCCCGGCTTCGAGGAGCTGTTCGGCAACCCCGGCGACGACTATCAGGCCGCCCTGGACCGTCACTACAAGGAGGGTGCGCCCGAAGGATGGCGGAAGAACTTCGTCTCCTCCTACGCCACGATGCACCCGGCCGAGGACTTCGCCGAGACCTTCGCGCACTACCTGCACATCCGCGACACCCTCGACACCGCCGCCGCATTCGCGATGGCACCGTCGGGTACGACGCTGGACAGTGTGCCGCCCGGCGACGTCGGCTTCGATCGGATCATCGGCGAGTGGCTACCGCTGACGTGGGCGCTCAACCAGATCAACCGGTCGATGGGTCACCCGGACCTCTACCCGTTCGTGCTCCCGGCGCCGGTGCTCGAGAAGATCCGCTTCGTGCACAACCTGGTGGCGCCGGTCGGATGAGACCGGTCGCGCTGGGCGTGGCGTCAGTCCACGCCCAGCTGCAGGCGCACCCAGTCGATCAGTCCGGGGACGGCGCTCTCGATCTGCTCGCGGGTGGCGACGAAGTCCTCGGTGCCGCCGTAATAGGGGTCGAGGAGGGCGAGGTCGTCGGCGGGTGCCGACGGATCGAACGATCGCAGCAGTCGCGTCCGGTCACCGAGCCGCTTGCGTTCGAGTTCCCGGAAGTGGCCGTCGTCCATCGCCAGGAAGAGATCGGCGTCGAAGTGTTCGGGTCCGAGCAGCGCCGCCACGTGCGCGTCGGAGTAGCCGTGGGCCAGCAACTCGGTGCGGGCGCGGTTGTCGGCCGGTTCGCCGACGTGGAAACCGGTTGTCCCGCAACTGGTGACGCGTACCTTGCCGCCCAGTCCGGCGTCGTCCAGAGCCGTCCGGAAGATGTTCTGCGCCATCGGTGACCGGCAGATGTTGCCCGTACACACGAAACAGACGTGTAGTTCTTCAGCCACTGGTGCCCACCTCAGCTCGACGTGCCGACGCGCTCGGTGGTCCAGGGCGTCGGTCACATACCCAGGACGTCGCGCAATTCGGCTGTGGAATCAACCGTCCAGGCTGCGCCCTGTTCCTCCCCGTGCAGAGAATAACCCCATCTGACCAGGATCGCTGAGATGCCGAACGCCGCTGCGCCGTGCACATCGTGGCTGCGATCGCCGATCATCACCACCGGTGCGGTCACGTGACCGGTGTCGGCATCCACGGGAAGTCCCAGCTCCGTGACCGCATGAGCGATGACATCGGACTTGTGGCGGCGCGAACCGTCGTCGCTGGCGCCGGCGATGTACTTGAAATGGTCGGCCAGGCCGAAGTGCTCGAGAATCTTGCGCGCGGTGGTCTGGTTCTTCGACGTCGCGATCGCCATCGTGCGCCCCGACGCGGCGAGATCGGCCAGGACGTCGGCCATCCCGTCGTACACCGAGTTCTCCCGCCAGCCGATCTCGGTGTAGCGCTCCCGGTAGGCGCGCATCGCCTCGTCGGCGACCGCGGGTGCGAGCCCCAGACTGTTGAGGGTGTCGAGCATCGGCGGCCCGACGATGCCCGCGACGACCTCGGGACCGGGCTCGGACGCGCCGACGGCGGCGAGGGCGTGCCGGAAGCTGTTGGCGATACCCGCAAAGCTGTCGGTGATGGTGCCGTCGAGATCGACGAGCAGCACGGTGTCGGGATGGCGGGGATCTGGCGGCGTCAACACGCGTCCATCGTGCACGTAAGGTCAGTAGGCATGACAGCTGGGTATGGCGTGGCATCCACATCCGACCTGTCCGACCCGGACCGGCACGGCGATCAGGACGCGGCGCCCGGGCTGGTGGACTTCGCGGTCAATGTCCGCGGCACGCCACCACCTTTCGTCCTCGACGCCATCATGCGCGGTCTCGGCGATCTGGCCCGGTACCCCGGCCACGACGACGAGCGGCGCGCGGTCGACGCCATCGCCGCCGCCCACGGGCGGTCACCCGACGAGGTGTTGCTGTTGTCCGGCGCGGCCGACGGCTTCGAGATGCTGCCGCGACTGGGCGTGCGCCATGCCGCCCTCATCCAGCCGTCGTTCACCGAACCGGAACTCGCGCTGCGTGCCGCCGCGGTGCCCATCACCCAGGTGACACTCGACGAGCCGTGGCGGCTCGACCGGGCGGACGTACCCGACACCGCCGACCTGGTGATCCTGGGTAACCCCACCAACCCGACGTCGGTGCTGCACCCGCGGGAAGCGATCAGGGCGCTGCGTCGTCCGGGACGCATCATCGTCGTCGACGAGGCGTTCGCCGACCTCACTCTCGGCGTGGACGGCACCCTCGAACCACAGTCGCTGGCCTCGTCCGACTGGTCGGATCTCATCGTGATCCGGAGTGTGACAAAGACTTTCGGTCTGGCCGGGTTACGCGCCGGATACCTGCTTGCCGCACCGGAGGTCGTCGCGCGCCTGCGTGCGGGACGTCGGCCGTGGGCGCTGTCCACACCGGCTCTGGCCGCGCTGACCGCGTGCCTCGGCGACGAGGGGCATCGCTACTGCTCGGACCAGGCCCGCCGGGTCGCGGCCGAACGCGCCGAGATGGTCGACGAACTGACCCGGATCGGGCTCGTCGTCGTGGCGGAACCGGCCGCGCCGTTCGTCCTCGTCGAGGTGCCACGGGCGACGGACGTCAAACGGCGTCTCGTCGATCACGGGTTCGCGGTGCGCAGTTGCGCCAACTTCGTCGGACTCGGCGACGACCATCTGCGGCTCGCGGTACGTCCGGTCGAGCAGGTCCGTGCGTTGACCGCAGCGATCGAGCAGGTACGAGAGGAGATGAGGGATGGGAACCGAGTCGACATCTGAGGGCATCACCGTCGGCGACATGGTCGACGTCGTCGAACGCGCGTATCCGCCGGCGCTCGCCGAGTCCTGGGATGCGGTGGGGCTCGTGTGCGGCGACCGCTCCGAACCGGTGCGTCGGGTGCTGGCGTGCGTCGACGTGACGGACGCCGTGGTCGACGCGGCCGTGGCCGAGAAGGCGGACCTGGTGATCGCGCATCACCCGCTGCTGATGCGCGGGGTCACGTCGGTGGCCGCCGACACCCCCAAGGGCCGCATCGTGCACCGCCTGATCCGCCACGGCATCGCGTTGCTGTCGGCCCACACCAACGCCGACCGGGCGCGGCCGGGCGTGTCCGACGCACTCGCCGACCTGCTCGGTGTGGTCGACACCGTGCCCATCGAGCCCAGATCTGCTGCACCCCTTGACAAATGGGTGGTGATGGTGCCCGAGGGCAACGTCGAACAGGTCAGTGAGGCGATGTTCGCCGCCGGCGCGGGTGCGATCGGCGACTACCGCGACTGCTCGTGGACGGTCGTGGGCACGGGCCAGTTCGAGGCGCAGGAGGAGGCGACGCCGACGATCGGCGAGATCGGCACCAGAACCCACGTCGACGAGGCGCGGGTGGAGATGGTCGCCGCGCGATCCATCCGCGGATCCGTGCTGCGGGCACTGCGCAACGCGCACCCGTACGAGGAACCGGCGTTCGACGTCTTCGAGCTCGCCGACCTCGGCAGCGACCTGGGCCTGGGTCGGGTCGGTTCGCTCACCGAGCCGATGACATTGCGCGACTTCACCGCGGTAGTCGCGCGGGCACTGCGCGCCCCGTCGGGCATCCGGGCGGCCGGCGATCCGGATGCGCTCGTGCGCACGGTCGCGGTGTGCGGCGGTGCGGGCGATTCACTTCTCGGTCGTGTCCGCGGGCTCGGCGTCGACGTCTACGTGACCGGCGACCTGCGGCACCATCCGGCCGACGAGAGTCTGCGCGACGGTGGGCCGGCCCTCGTCGACGCGGGCCACTGGGCCACCGAGTTCCCGTGGTGCGCCCAGGTCGCGGAACTGCTCGGCAAGGAATTCCACGTGCCGGTGACGGTGTTCGACACACCGACCGACCCCTTCGGGCTGCACAGCTTCGGCTGACCCCGGGGGAACGCCGACCAAAGCCCATCCGCCGCCGGAACGCCGGGACCACCCGCGTACGGTAGGGGGACTTCAGAGACAGGAGGCCGCAATGAAAGTCGACGCCGGTGTGCAGCGACTGCTGCTCGATCTCGCGGACTCCGATGCCGAGATCAACCGACTCGAGCATCGCCGCAAGAACTTGCCCGAGGACACCGAGATCGCCGAGCAGGACAAGGCAATCGATGCTGCCCGCGACGATCTGGTGCGTGCGGAGATCTCCGCCGAGGACCTGAGCCGCGAGTATCGCCGCATCGAGTCCGAGGTGACCGGGATGACCAACCGTGAGGCCAAGGACTCCAAGCTTCTGACCGCCGGCGGGTTGGCACCCAAGGCGCTGTCGGAACTGCAGCACGAACTCGCCGGGCTCGGACGCCGCCGCGCGGTGCTCGAGGACGAACTGCTGACGCTGATGGAGCAGCAGGAGGCCGTCGAGGCCGAACGCAGCCGCGCCGCTGCGACGATCTCCCACCTCGAGGAGAAGGTCGCCGACGCGCGGACCCGCCGCGACAAGTCGCTCGCGACCATCGACGAGGACCTGGCCCGTGTCCGTGAGAAGCGGGACTCGCTCGCCGCGGAGATCGACTCCGACCTGCTGGCCGTCTACGACAAGCAGCGTGCCAACGGTCGGATCGGTGCGGGGCTCCTGCGTGCACGTCGATGCGGCGCCTGCCGGATGGAACTCGACCGGGGCACCATCGCCTCGATCAGCGCGGCACTGTCCGACGAGGTCATCCGCTGTGAGGAATGCGGCGCGATCCTGGTGCGCACCGCCGAATCGGGGATCTGACGCCTTGAGCGCGGGTTCCGAGCGCGTGTCGACGCCGGGCCGGAAATCGCCGTCCTGGCAGGGGCAGCTGAGTTCGCCGACGAGATTCATCCTGTTGCGGCACGGCCAGACCGCGTTGTCGGTGGAACGCCGGTACTCCGGGCGCGGCAACCCCGAGCTGACCCCGGAAGGTCGGCGCCAGGCACGTGCGGCGGCCCAGCGGGTCATGCGTGAAAAGGACATCTCGGCGATCGTGACCTCGCCGCTGCGCCGCGCCCGCGCCACTGCGGAGGAGGTCGCCGCGGTGACCGGGGTCGATATCGTCGAACATCCCGGACTCATCGAGAACGACTTCGGCGAATGGGAGGGCCTGACCTTCGTCGAGGCCGCCGAACGGCACCCCGAGATCCACCGCAAGTGGCTGTCGGACATCACCGTGCCCGCGCCGGGTGGCGAGAGCTTCGCGCAGGTCGCCGAGCGGGTGTCCGAAACGAAAGACGATCTGCTGCAGCGTTATCCGGGACAGACGATCGTGCTCGTCTCGCACGTGACCCCGATCAAGCTGATGCTGCGGGAGGCGCTGGGCGTCGGACCTGAGTTGCTGTTCCGGCTCCACCTCGACCTGGCGTCGGTCTCGATCGCGGAGTTCTTCCCCGACGGCGGTTCCGTGGTCCGGCTCGTCAACGACGCCGCGCACTGGCACTGACGGGGCGCTCTGCGCCATCGGATGAAGAGCTGTGCCGGGGCTGCCGTATCCTGGGTTCGCGAACGAGTCGGCCGGGCGGCCGCGGTGAGCGGAACGGGCGGAAGACCGCCACGCCGCGCACCGAGGAAAGTCCGGACTCCACAGAGCAGGGTGGTTGCTAACGGCAACCCGGGGTGACCCGCGGGACAGTGCCACAGAGAACAGTCCGCCGGCCGCGAGGCCGGTAAGGGTGAAACGGTGCGGTAAGAGCGCACCAGCGGCGCGGGTGACCGCGTCGGCTCGGTAAACCCCACCCGGAGCAAGGCCGAAGCGCGCACTTCACGGTGCGCGTGCGCGGGTGTTACGAGGGCTGCTCGCCCCAGCCCGCGGGTGGGCCGCTCGAGGTACCCGGCGACGGTGTGCCCAGATGGATGGTCGCCGCCCGCGATGGTCGAGAGACCTCGCGGGTACAGGATCCGGCTTACGCGCCGACTCGTTCGCCTTCGGCCCGCGGTTTCGGTTCACCGGGGGATCCGCGCGCTAGGGTTCGACACGTGACACGCTTCCTCTTCGCCCCCGACATCGACTTCGCCGGAATCCGCGATCAACTCGGGGTGGACGAGTCATACGGCGACGATGCGCTCGCCGAGGCGCGGGAGGCCGTCGACCGGTTCGCCGACACCCGCGAGGACCACACCGGCGTCCCGTTCGTCACCATCGACCCGCCGACGTCGCGGGACCTCGACCAGGCCGTCCATCTCGTCGCCGACGGGGACGGGTTCGTCGTGGACTACGCCATCGCCGACGTCGCGGCACTCGTGATCCCCGAAGGCGCGCTCGACCAGGAGAGCCGACGCCGCGGGACCACCGTGTACTTCCCGGACGGCTCCGTGCCACTGCATCCGCGGGAACTGTCCGAGGGGATCGGATCGCTTCTGCCCGAACAGGTTCGGCCGTGCGTGCTGTGGACGATCCGGGTGGCGGGGGACGGCACTGTCATCGATGTGCGGGTTCGGCGATCGCGAATTCGATCCGTGGCGCGCTTCGACTACGCCGGTGTCAGCGCGGATGCCGAGGCCGGACGGTTGCATCCGTCGATCGCGGCGTTGCCGGCTTTCGGCGAGCTCCGGCAGAAGGTGGCGCTCGACCGCGGCGCCGTCGAACTGGATCTGCCGGACCAGCGGGTGTCACGTACCGACGCGGGATGGCGGTTGGACCTGCAGCCCCACACCCCGGCGGACATGTGGAACTCGCAGCTCTCCCTGCTCGCCGGGATGTGCGCCGGCTCGATCATGGCCGAGGCCGGTGTCGGATTGTTGCGGACGTTGCCGCCGGCCGACCCCGACGCGGTCGAGGACCTGCGCGCTGCCGCCCGAGCGCTGGGCGTCGAATGGCCCGAGGGGCTGGCGGTGGGCTGGTTCCTGGCCGGACTGCCCGGCAACCGGACGAGCACCTTGGCCCTCCAGTCGGCCGCGAGTGGTCTCATGCGCGGCGCCAACTATCTCGCACTCGACGGCACCGACGAGGCGCGCGCGATCCCGGACGACAAGAAGCGGCACGGCGCGATCGCGGGCGTCTACGCCCACGTCACCGCACCCCTGCGTCGGCTGGGTGACCGGTTCGCCACCGAGGTGTGCCTCGCCGTCACCACCGGCGACGACGTGCCCGACTGGGTGACGCGTGCCCTGCCGACCCTCCCGAAGATCCTGCGCTCGGCCGACACCCTCGGCTCCACGGCCGACCGGGCGGCCATCGACCTCGCCGAGGCGGTCATCCTGGGCGGCCGCGTCGGGGAACGCTTCGACGCGGTGGTGATGTCGGCGGCCACCGAGCGCAAGCCGGCCCAGATCTTCATCGCCGATCCGCCCGTCGTCGCGGGTTGCGAAGGTGATCTGCGTCCGGGAACCCGACTCGAGGTCGAGCTGGTGACCGCGGACGAGGTGACGAGGACGGTCAGGTTCCGGCCGGCGTAGGGCGCTGCGACTTCGTTTCGACGCCGGGTCACCGGGTGGTTTCGACACGGTTACTCGCTGCGCTCGTGACCGGCTCAACCGGCAGTGGGGCCGGGTCACCGGGTGGTTTCGACACGGTTACTCGCTGCGCTCGTGACCGGCTCAACCGGCAGCTGGAACCGGCTCAACCTGCCGGTGGGGCCGGCTCAACCGGCAGCAGGTGGGGTCGGTTCATCCAGCTGTGGGGTCCGTACTGCTGGCCGAGTAGCGCCGACCGAGCGAAGCGAGGACGCCGCGTATCGAGGTCACCCGATACCCGCCCGACGTCGCCGGTTGTCACAGGTCCTTGGCGGCCTTGCGGTACTCGGCGACGGCGCGGTCGGACGCGGCTTCGAGGCGCGCGTCGAGACGGCCGACGATGAACATGTCGGCGGCGCTGAGCTTTCCGTCCTCGACGATCGTGGCGAGCTGGGCGCGGTTGATGCGGATGTCGTTGTGGTCGCCGAGGGCGGACTGGATCTTCTTGGCGACCGCGCCGATCGCGCGGTACTTCTTTTTGTTCAGCGGCTCGGTCGCATCGATGCTGTAGCGCAACCGCTTTGCGCGTTTACGGATCGTGTGCAGCTGTTCCTGCCACTCGTCCGAGCCTTCGGTGAGGCCGGCGAGTTCGGCCTGGGCCTTGCGGATGTGCTTGCGGCTCTTCGCGATCGCCTTGTCGACGACGTCGGTTGCGGGGAGTTCCGCGTCGGGTCCCGGCGGGGGAGAGGCGAGGAGGGCGTCGACGGAGTCGAGGAGCGTGAAGTAGCGCTTCGACGACATCGCCGCGTGCGCCGCCCGGATCGCGCGATCGTGGGTTCGGGTCTCGGCACCCGCAAGGGCGGCGAGCAGCTCGGGCGAGGCGTTCTCGCCGCGCAGCAGGGACTGGTCGAGTTCGAGCTGGACCTCGGAATCCCGTGCATCACCGAGGATTCGGGCCAGCAGCTTGAGTTCGGCACCGATGTGGGCGGTGCGTTCGGCGTCGAGAACCGTAGGGTATCCCGACAACACGCTGCGCAGGCGACGGCACGACACCCGCATCTGGTGGACGGCGTCCTCCGCGTCCTCGCGGACGAGCGGGTCGTAGGCGATCAGGCTGTTTCGGTGCATCGCGATGTCGGTGATCACGAGTTCGAGCGCAGTGGGGCGCTTGGACAACCGGGGTTTGTGGACGGTCGGCGTCGAACCGATCGCGCGGGCCAGCTTCGACGCGCTCGACGACGAGCGGCCGCCACCGGCGCGCAGGACCTTGTCGGCGGCCTTCAACAGCTTGCCGGTGCCGCCGGAGAGGAGTTCGAACTCCCATTCGGCCCACTGCTGGGAGTGCCCGCCCGGCAGCAGGGACTGGGTGGTCACCAGATCCTCGGCGAGTTCGGCGAGCGGCTCGTCGTCGACGCCGAGCAGGCGCGTCACCGTGCGCGTTGTCGAGATGACCGCGACGGGCGTGAGGGGCCGGCAGCGGGTCAGTGCGAGGACCGGGGTCACCAGTGCCTCCGGGACGTCACCGTCGGCCGGCGCCTCGTCGAAACCCACGTGGAGTTCGCGACGTGTTCCGGGGATGTCGGTGGGGCGCTTGAGATGCCAGCCCTGATCGGTGCCGCCGGTGCGGCGTCGCATGGTGATCCTGTTGCCGGCGAGGTCGAGGTTCTCGGTGTCGAAATAGGTGGCATCGAGCGAGAACGTCTCGGGTGCCGTCGCCGACACCACTCCGGGTAGCGCCCGTAGATCCGGGGCCACATGGCCGGGGTCCACGTCGAACTTGAGTTCCACCTCGACCTGCTCGGATGCGGCCACCTGTTCCTCCTGATGCCTGCGACGATGTCGAGTCTAGTGGCCGCGGGTGCGGCGGCCGATCATTCCGCGAAGCGGTCGGTCGCTTCCAGCAGGTGATGGCGGATGCCTTCTTCGAAGGACGCGTGACCCGCGTCGTCGACGATGCGCAGGTCGGCGGCCGGCCAGGCGCGGTGGAGATCCCAGGCGCTGCGCATCGGGCACACGACGTCGTAGCGACCCTGGACGATGACGCCGGGGATGTGCGCGATGACGTCGATGTTGTCGAGGAGCTGCCCGTCGTCGAGGAAGCCGTGGTTGACGAAGTAGTGGTTCTCGATCGAGGCGAAGGCGAGGTCGAAGCGGTGGGCGTCATCGGGGTTCTGGCCCGATTCCTCCTCGGAGCGGGGGAGGAGGTAGCTGGTGGCCTGTTCCCAGCCGGTCCAGGCGCGGGCCGCCGCCCGGGCGACCGCGGCATCGTCGGAGGTCAGCAGACGGTGGTACGCGGCGACCAGATCGCCGTCGCGCTCGTTCTCCGGGATCGGCTCGAGATAGGTCTCCCAGACGTCGGGGAAGATGTGCGCGGCGCCGCCGTTGTAGTACCAGTCGATCTCGCTGCGGCGCAGCAGGAAGATGCCGCGCAGAACGAGTTCGGTGACCCGGTCGGGATGCGTCTGCGCGTAGGCGAGTCCCAGCGTCGACCCCCAGGAACCGCCGAAGACCTGCCAGCGGTCGATGCCGAGATGGGTACGAAGCCTCTCCATGTCGGCGATGAGGTGGGGCGTGGTGTTCACGCTCAGATCCGCGCCGTCGGCGATGTGCGGGCGGGACTGTCCGCAACCGCGCTGGTCGAACAGCACGATCCGGTACTTCGCGGGATCGAAGAAGCGTCGCTGGGTCGGCGAGGTCCCACCGCCGGGACCGCCGTGCACGAAGACCACGGGCTTTCCCTCCGGGTTGCCCGTGGTCTCCCAGTAGATCTGCTGGCCGTCGCCGACATCCAGGTGACCGGACTCGTAGGGCTCGATCTCCGGGTAGAAGTCACGCATGGACGCCAGCGTAGGCGCCGAAGCTCAGTAGCTGTGCTCAGGGCCGGGGAACACGCCGCGACGGACCTCGTCGGCGTACTGCTCGGCGGCCGAACGTAATTCGGAGCCGACGTCGGCGAACCGCTTGACGAACCTCGCGGTCTTGCCGTGGGTGAGGCCCGCCATGTCCTGCCACACGAGGACCTGGGCGTCGGTCTCGTTGCCGGCGCCGATGCCCACGGTCGGGATGGTCAGCTTGCGGGAGATCTGTCCGGCCAACTCGGCGGGCACCATCTCCATCACGACGGCGAAGGCACCGGCCTCCTGGACCGCGATCGCGTCGGCGATGAGCTGGTCGGCGCCGTCGCCGCGACCCTGGACGCGGAAGCCGCCGAGGCCGTTGACGCTCTGCGGGGTGAACCCGATGTGCGCCATGACCGGGATGCCGGCGGCGGTCAGTGCCGCGATCTGGGGGGCGACGCGCTCACCGCCCTCGAGCTTGACCGCATGGGCGCCGGTCTCCTTGAAGATCCGGAAGGCGTTCTCGAGGGCGTGCTGCGGCCCGATCTCGTAGCTGCCGAAGGGCATGTCGGCTACGACGAGGGCGTGGGGCGCACCGCGCACGACCGCGCGGATCAGCGGGATCATCTCGTCGACGCTGACCGGGATGGTGGTGTCGTAGCCGAGGACGACGTTGGCCGCCGAGTCGCCGACGAGCAGCACCGGGATTCCGGCGGCGTCGAAGATCCGGGCTGTCGAGTAGTCGTAGGCGGTGAGCATCGACCACTTCTCGCCCTCGGACTTCATCTGGGCGAGGTGATGGACGCGGGTCACACGACGTTTGGGCGCGTCGGTGGCGGGGGTTGCGGTGGAAGCACCATAGACCGAGGTTTCGGACATCGTCGTCTCTTTTCCTGCCTCGAGTCCCGGCTGGCCAGAAGAGGCGCGGCGGGTACCCGGGTTGAACACGGACAAGCGCCATTGTGTCACCGCGGATTTGTGGTGTAACCGCCGTGAGTTATGCAATTGGTCACACCCCGCTGGGGGTGGGCAGGGACCGTTGTGCAGCGGCCGTCGCGGTCCTTCGGCATCCGGGCTGTTCGGGGGCTTCCCAGCCCTACGGGTTGTTGTCCCAGATGATGGGATGGCGCCGACAAACTCGCTGGACAGCGAGTTGGTCTTGCGCGTGTAACACAGATTTAACAGCCGACTTCTAATGTCGGCGACCATGGATCGCCAAAAGGAATTCGTGCTGCGGACCCTCGAAGAGCGCGACATCCGTTTCGTTCGACTGTGGTTCACCGACGTACTCGGTTATCTGAAGTCCGTGGCGATCGCGCCGGCCGAGCTCGAAGGCGCCTTCGCCGAGGGCATCGGCTTCGACGGCTCGGCCATCGAGGGCTTCTCCCGCGTGTCGGAGGCCGACACGGTCGCCAAGCCCGACCCGTCGACCTTCCAGATCCTGCCGTGGACCACCTCGGCCGGCCGGCACCACTCGGCTCGCATGTTCTGCGACATCGCGATGCCCGACGGGACCCCGAGCTGGGCCGACTCGCGTCACGTGCTGCGTCGCCAACTGAACAAGGCGGCCGACCTCGGCTTCAGCTGCTACGTGCACCCCGAGATCGAGTTCTTTCTTCTCAAGGACGCACCGCTCGACGGGTCGGTGCCGACGCCGGCCGACTCCGGCGGCTACTTCGACCAGGCCGTCCACGACTCCGCTCCCAACTTCCGTCGTCATGCGATCGAGGCGCTGGAGTCGATGGGCATCTCGGTGGAGTTCTCCCACCACGAGGGCGCACCCGGTCAGCAGGAGATCGACCTCCGCTACGCAGACGCCTTGTCGATGGCCGACAACGTGATGACCTTCCGCTACCTCATCAAGGAGGTCGCGATCAACGAGGGCGTGTGGGCCACCTTCATGCCCAAGCCGTACAGCGAGCATCCGGGCTCGGCGATGCACACGCACATGAGCCTGTTCGAGGGCGACATCAACGCCTTCCACAACCCCGACGACCCGATGCAGCTGTCGGCCACCGGCAAGAAGTTCATCGCCGGCATCCTGCACCACGCGTCGGAGATCAGCGCCGTCACCAACCAGTGGGTCAACAGCTACAAGCGCCTGATCCACGGCGGTGAGGCGCCGACCGCTGCGACCTGGGGCGGTGCCAACCGGTCTGCACTCATCCGCCTGCCGCTGTACACGCCCAACAAGGCGTCGTCGCGTCGCATCGAGGTCCGCAGCCCGGACTCGGCCTGCAATCCGTACCTGACCTTCGCCGTCCTGCTCGCCGCCGGCTTGAAGGGCATCGAGGAGGACTACGAACTGCCCGACGAGGCCGAGGACGACGTCTGGGCCCTCACGACCGCCGAGCGCCGGGCGATGGGGTACCAGGAACTGCCCGGCAGCCTCGCGGATGCACTCACGAAGATGGAGAACTCGGAGCTGGTCGCGGAGGCCCTCGGCGAGCACGTGTTCGACTACTTCCTGCGCAACAAGTGGGCCGAGTGGACCGGCTATCGCAGCATGGTCACCCCGTACGAGCTGAAGAACTACCTGCCGCTGTAAGGACCGATCGGCGGTCCGTTCGGGACCTCGATGACGTCTGCGTGCCGGTGCCGCTATTTTTGTGATGTGACACGACGATCGGGCCGCAGCGCGGTACCCAGTGCGGGACGGTTGGGGCTCCTCGACACCACCGCGCCGCAGAATCTCGCCGACCTCGGCTGGAACACGCCCGAATCCGTCGACGTGCTGTGGGCGTTGTCGCGGGCGCCCGACGCCGACCTGGCCCTGCGCACACTGGTCCGCCTCCGCGGGGCCGTCGAGGACGAGTGGTCCGAGATCGACGCGGCGCTGCGCACCGACAAGTCGTTCCGGGGTCGTCTCTTCGGCGTCATCGGGTCCTCCGACGCCCTGGCCGATCACCTCGTCGCGGAGCCGTCGAGCTGGCGACTGCTGCTCGCCGACGCGTTGCCCGACCGGGATGAGGTCGACCGGCGGATGCTCGAATCCGTCGGGGCCGAGGCCGAACCGGGCGAGGTCGAGAAGGGCAACCGTCTCTACCGCGCGAAACTGACCGGACCGAAGTCCGTCGTCGCGCTCCGTATCGCATACCGCAACCTGATCCTGCAGCTCGCCGCACACGACGTCGCCTCCACGGTCGAGGACGAACCGGTGATGTGGCTGCCCGAGGTCGGTGCCTACCTGTCCGACCTCGCCGACGCCGCGCTGACCGCGGCACTGGCGGTCGCCTTCGCCGAGGTGTGCGGCGACGATCCCATCCCGGTCCGGATCGCGGTCATCGCGATGGGCAAATGCGGTGCGCGCGAGCTGAACTACGTGAGCGACGTGGACGTCATCTTCGTCAGCAACCCCGCCGACGGCACCTCCTCGCGCATCGCCGGGGAGATGATGCGGATCGGATCGCTGGCCTTCTTCGAGGTCGACGCCGCGCTGCGGCCGGAGGGCAAGTCCGGCGCGTTGACCCGCACGCTCGAATCCCATGTCGCGTACTACGAACGGTGGGCCAAGACCTGGGAGTTCCAGGCCCTGCTCAAGTCCCGCGCGATGACCGGTGACATGGAACTGGCGAACGAGTACATCGCGGCGGTCAAGCCGATGGTGTGGAAGGCCGCCGAGCGTCCGGACTTCGTGCCCGAGGTGCAGAAGATGCGACGCCGCGTGGAGTCGCTGGTCCCGGAGGGGGAGCGCGAACGCAATCTCAAACTGGGACAGGGAAGTCTGCGCGATGTCGAGTTCGCGGTGCAGTTGCTGCAGATGGTGCACGGCCGCGTCGACGAGAACCTGCGGGTCATGCCGACCGTCGACGCACTGGCGGCGCTGACCGCCGGCGGCTACGTCGGACGCGACGACGGCGCGAATCTCAGCGCGTCGTACCAGTTCCTCAGGCTGCTCGAGCATCGGCTGCAGATGCAGCGGATGAAGCGGACGCACCTGCTCCCGGAGGCCGACGACACCGAGGCTCTGCGCTGGCTCGCGCGGGCGGCCCACATCCGCCGCGAGGGTGAACTCGACGCGACAGGCGTGCTGCGCGAACAGATCCGCCATCAGTCCCTCCGCGTGCGACGCCTGCACCAGAAGCTCTTCTACCGTCCGCTGCTCGAGGCGGTCACCCGCTTCAAGCCCGACGAGCTGACCCTGAGCGACGCGTCGGCCGAGAGGCGCTTGGCCGCACTGGGTTACGCCATGCCCGACCGCGCGCTCAGCCATATCCGGGCGCTGTCGAACGCACCCGGGCGCCGCGGCCAGATCCAGCTGCTCATCCTGCCGCAGCTGCTCGAACACATCGGTGACACGCCGGATCCCGACGCCGGCCTGCTCAACTACCGCCGGTTGTGCGAGGCGCTCGAGGACAAGGACTGGTTCCTCCGTCTACTCCGTGACGACGGAGTCGTGGCCGAACGGCTGATGAAGGTGCTCGGCACCTCGGAGTTCATCGCGAACATGCTGATGCGATCGCCGGAGGTGATCCACCAGTACTCCGACGGGCCCGACGGTCCGAAGCTGTGCGGCATCCGGCCCGAGGATGTGGCCAAGGGTCTCATCGCCTCGACCGTGCGACAACAGGACATGAAACGTGCGGTCGCCGTTGCGCGTTCGCATCGTCGTGCCGAACTGGTCCGCGTGGCGTCGGCAGACGTGCTCGGACTGATGGACGTGCCGGCCGTGTGCGCTGCACTGTCGAGCGTGTGGGCCGCCGTCCTCAACGCCGCACTCACCGTCGCGATCAAGGTCTCCGAACGAGACCGCGGAAAGCCCGCCCCCGCACGCATCGCGGTGATCGGCATGGGGCGGCTCGGGGGCGGCGAACTCGGTTACGGCTCGGACGCCGACGTCCTGTTCGTGTGCCAGCCGAACCGCGACGCCGACGAATCCGAGGCCGTGCGATGGTCGCAGACCGTCGCCGAGACCGTCCGCTCCGCGCTCGGCAGCCCCAGCGCCGACCCGCCGCTCGAGGTCGACACCGGGCTGCGACCGGAGGGACGCAACGGCCCGGTTGTGCGGACGCTGGCCGCGTACTCGGCCTACTACGCGCACTGGGCGCAGGCGTGGGAGGTGCAGGCGCTGCTGCGGGCTCACCAGGTCGCCGGCGACGAGGCCCTGGGTATCGACTTCCTGCACATGATCGATCACGTGCGCTACCCGGCGGGCGGCGTCAGCAACGAGGCGGTCAAGGAGATCCGGCGCATCAAGGCCCGCGTCGACGCCGAGAGGTTGCCGCGCGGGGCCGACCCGGCGACCCACACCAAGCTGGGGCGCGGCGGGCTCGCCGACATCGAGTGGACGGTGCAGCTGCTCCAGCTGCGCTATGCCCACCGCTACCGTAGTCTCCACAACACCTCGACACTCGAGTCGCTCGACGCGATCGGTGCCGCGGAGTTGTTGTCGGAGAACGACGTGGCGCTGCTCAAGAATGCGTGGATCACCGCGACCAAGGCGCGCAACGCCTTGGTGCTGGTGCGGGGGAAGCCGGTCGACCAGTTGCCGGGTCCGGGCAAACAACTGCGCCAGATCGCGTATGCGGCCGGCTGGCCGGAGGACCAGGCGTCGGAGTTCCTGGAGAACTACCTGCGGGTGACGCGCCGGGCGAAGGCCGTGGTGCTCAAGGTCTTCGGCGCATAGGCGCCTGCTGCTGTACGGGGGACAGATGAAGAGATTTCTGTGGGTGTCGGCGTACATCGTCGGCTGGGCGATGCTGGCCGGCGTGGTGCTGGGGGTGTGGCTGCACTTCTATCCCTCGCGCGGGAACGTCGCGCTGTATCTGACGAGCGGGGTGCAGTTCGCGCTCATCCCGGGCCTCGTCGCCATCGCGATCTTCGCCGCGCTGCGTCGCTGGTTCATGCTGGTGATCGCGCTCGCGGTGTCCGGTGCGCTGGCCTACACCCAGGTCCCGCTGGTGATTCCGGCGAGTGCGCCGGCGGGCGAGGAGTTCACCGTCGTCTCGGTGAATCTGCTGTTCGGCGGCGGCGACATCGGCGTCCTGGAGAAGATCGTGGCCGACGCGGACCCCGACATGGTCTCCCTGCAGGAGGTGACCCCGGAAGCGCTGGAACGTCTTCGCGGCAGTGAGATCGCGCGCCTGCTGCCGAACGAGTTCGCGATCCCGTATCCGCAGGCGGCCGGCACCGCGCTGTTCACCAAGCAGGCCTTGTCGGATCAGTTCAACATCCCTGACACCACCCTCCACAACCTGCAGGCGCGCACCGACCTGCCCGGAGCGCCGGGCACGCAGGTCCTGGCCATTCACCCGGCCGCGCCGCTGTGGGGGGACAAGGACGGCTGGTTCCACGACATGGACATCCTCGCCGACCATTTCGCACAGCTGCCGTCGGGCCGGGTGCTCGCCATCGGCGACTACAACTCCACCTGGAACCACGCGACCTACCGGAAACTGCTGAGCAACGGGCTCGTCGACGGCACCGACATGGCGGGTGCGGGTTTCCTGCCGACGTATCCCACCGACAAGCGGATCGGCAACCGTCCGCTCGTCGCCATCGATCGGGTCATCCTGCGCGGATTCGTCGCCACGTCGATGGACAGTCATCACCTGCCCGGTTCCGATCATCGGGCTCTGGTGGTATCACTGGTGGCATCATGAGCGCCAGCATCTCCGATCCCGGCACCCCGGGACCCAGCATTTCCGAACGCCTTCGCGAGGCCACCGCCGCCGCGCACCGCGCCGCCGAGCACGCGCCGTTCATCGACGACCTCATGTCCGGTCGTCTCGACAGCGGTGAGTACCAGAGGCTGGCCGTCCAGCTGTACTTCGTCTACGAGGCCCTCGAAGCGGTCGGGGACCATCTCGCCGACGATCCGATCGCCGGGGCGGTCATCGATGACAAGTTGCGTCGGCTCCCGCGCCTCGGAGCCGATCTCGCGTCGTTCGGGATCGACCCGGCGTCGAGTGCGCCGCTGCCGTCGGTCGCCCGGTACGTCGAAGCCATCGAGGCCACGCGAGACGACCCGGCTCGCTTTGTGGCACACCATTACACGCGATATCTGGGCGACCTGAGCGGAGGACAGGTGGTGGCCCACCGCATGCGTGAGCACTACGGCGTCGATCCATCGGGATTGAGCTTCTACACCTTCGACGGCATCGAGAAACTCAAGCGGTACAAGGACGCCTACCGTGCGCGGCTCGACGCCCTGCCCCTCGACGCGGCTGCCGTGGAACGGCTCGTCGACGAGGCGATCGCCGCCTTCGGCCACAACCAAGCGGTCTTCGGCGATCTCGACGGCGCCAGCGCCGCCTGAGCGGTGGTGCTGAGGGCTTCTAGTTGACCTGGAGCTTGACGGTGCGGTCCAGGACGACCTCGTGGAGGTCGTCGCGGCCCTTGACCAACTCGATGCGCAACTGATTGTCGTCGAGGCGGCTGGTGGTGCGAACCACGCGCGGGGTGCCTTCGAGGCTGATGCGATCCCCGGGGACAAGATCTTCGACATACACATCTCTGGTCATACGACCAAATTAAGGCCGGACCGTGTGGCTTGGCAGAGCAAGAAGTCCCAATTGTGTGACAGATCACATCTACGGCTGTCCAGGCGCTCGCAATAGGCCGTTCACGCGGTCGCGTGTCATCGTCTGCCCTACGTCTGTGTCCCCGAAACACGAGATGGCGTCTCCGGCGCTTCCTCGGGCCGGTGGTGCGCAACCTCGGCGTCGGGGTGGGTGGAACCTCTCGGCGCCGACCGGGCGCAGATCTCGTCCATCTGAGGGGCCTCGGAGGGCACATTGCCCTTGAGCGGTGCTCACGGAGACGAGATCTCTGGCGACGTGACCGGTGCGTCGTCGCCAGAGGCGTGCTCATCAACGACGAACGCCCCGCCCGCGAGAACGCGGACGGGGCGTCGTGCTGAAAGAAGCGACTCAGCAGTCGCAGTGCTCAGCAGTCGTAGTACAGGGAGAACTCGTACGGGTGCGGACGGATCTGCACCGGCTCGATCTCGTTCTCACGCTTGAGCGCGATCCAGGTCTCGATGAGGTCCTCGGTGAAGACGCCACCGGCGGTGAGGTACTCGTGGTCCTCCTCGAGGCGGTCGATGACGGCAGACAGCGAGGTCGGGGCCTGCGGGATCGACTTGGCTTCCTCCGGCGGGAGCTCGTAGAGGTCCTTGTCGACCGGCTCGTGCGGCTCGATCTTGTTCTTGATGCCGTCCAGGCCGGCCATCATCATCGCCGCGAACGCCAGGTACGGGTTGCCCGAGCTGTCCGGGCAACGGAACTCGAGGCGCTTGGCCTTCGGGTTGTTGCCGGTGATCGGAATACGCACACAGGCCGAACGGTTGCGCTGGCTGTAGACCAGGTTGATCGGAGCCTCGTAGCCCGGGACCAGACGCTTGTAGGAGTTGACCGTCGGGTTGGTGAACGCCAGCAGCGACGGCGCGTGGTGCAGGATGCCGCCGATGTAGTAGCGAGCCAGATCCGACAGGCCAGCGTAGCCGGCCTCGTCGTGGAACAGCGGCTTGCCGTCCTTCCACAGCGACTGGTGGGCGTGCATGCCCGAGCCGTTGTCACCGAAGAGCGGCTTCGGCATGAAGGTGACCGACTTGCCGTTCTGCCATGCGGTGTTCTTGATGATGTACTTGAACAGCTGCACGTCATCGGCCGCGTGGAGCAGCGTGTTGAACTTGTAGTTGATCTCCGCCTGGCCCGCGGTACCGACCTCGTGATGGCCGCGCTCGAGCTCGAAGCCCGAGTTCTGCAGGTTGGTCGACATCTCGTCGCGCAGATCGACGTAGTGGTCGTACGGAGCAACCGGGAAGTAACCACCCTTGGGGCGGACCTTGTAGCCCAGGTTGGGGCTGCCGTCCGGATCGCTCGGCGAGGCGGTGTTCCACCAGCCCGACTCCGACTCGATCTCGTAGAAGGTGCCGTTCATCTCCGAACCGAAGGACACCGAATCGAAGATGTAGAACTCGGCTTCGGCACCGAAGAAGCAGGTGTCGGCGATGCCGGTCGAGGCAAGGTAGTCCTCGGCCTTGCGCGCGACGTTACGCGGGTCGCGGCTGTAGGCCTCGCGGGTGAACGGGTCGTGGACGAAGAAGCTGACGTTCATCGTCTTCGCCTTGCGGAACGGGTCGATCCGCGCGGTGGCCGGGTCGGGCAGCAGCATCATGTCCGACTCGTTGATCGACTGGAAGCCGCGCACCGACGAACCGTCGAATGCCAGACCGTCCTCGAACACGTCCTCGTCGAACGCCGAAGCGGGGATCGAGAAGTGCTGCATGACACCGGGCAGGTCGCAGAATCGGATGTCGACGTACTCGACACCTTCCTTCTTGATGCCCTCGAGTAGTTCTTCTTTACTGCTGTACACCGTGCGGTGACTCCTTCGTGATCGGGTGGTCAGTGGTACTGACACGCCACACACATCCGCCGCCGAGAAACAGCAGCGGATCTCAGCGGCAACCGTATGGAGGCGAAGTTGCCCAGGCGTCAAGTCCGTGTTTCCCCCGTGTTACACACCCGGTGTTCTTGGCGACACACGGCTCATACCTCGGAGAACGCACTCGGCGAATCCCACCCTAGCTGTACTGACCCGGGACGTTAGGTACGGGGTTCGGCGAGTCGGCGTGACATAGGGAAGACCTCCGAGTGAGGTGTGGAGCTGTCTAAGAACCGCTCCTCAACCCGGAGGTCTTCATGTCTCACCGTAATTCACCGTTGTCCCCGACTGGCCGGCTGCGTCTGGCTCGGTGTGTTGTCGAGGATGGGTGGCCGCTGCGGCGTGCCGCGGACCGTTTCAATGTCTCGGTGACCACGGCCAAACGGTGGGCCGACCGCTACCGCGACCACGGGCCCGCAGGGATGGTTGACCGCTCAAGCCGGCCCCGCTCATGCCCGCATCGCACCACCCGTCGCCGGGAACGCCGGGTGGTGGGGTTACGCGTGTCGCGCCGTTGGGGACCAGCTCGGATCGGGTTCCACCTGGGGTTGAACGTGTCCACAGTCCACCGCATCCTCACCCGGTACCAGTGTGTGCGGTTGTCGTGGACCGACCCGGCCACCGGAGCACCGGTGCGTGCACGACGACGTGAGGTTCGCCGGTATGAACGCGAAGCTGCCGGGGACTTGATCCACGTCGACATCAAGAAGCTGGGCAGGATCCCCGACGGTGGTGGGCACCGCGTGCACGGCCGCGCCCGAGGCGGCCGCAATTCCAGTGCCCATCGCGATCCGTCCCGGCCCCGCACCGTGCATGGCCGCCCCAACCTGGGATACGCCTACCTGCACCACGCCGTCGATGATCACTCCCGATACGCCTATTCGGAGATCCTCGCTGATGAGAAGAAGGAAACCGCGACCGCGTTCATGACGCGTGCCGTGGCCCACTTTGCCTCGATCGGCGTCACGACCACACGGGTGATGACCGACAACGGGTCCTGTTACCGGTCCAGAATGTTCCGGAAACGATTGGCCGACAACGGGATCAAACACAAATGGACACGACCGTACCGGCCGCAAACCAACGGCAAGGTGGAACGATTCAACCGCACACTGCAAGAGGAATGGGCCTACGCCCGCCCCTACAACAGCGAGACCGAACGCGTGGCCGCCTTCGACGAGTTCCTGCGCATCTACAATCACGAACGCGGCCACACCGCACTCAGAGGCGACTCACCCGCCGACCGCGTACCCAACCTGGCGGGTCAGTACACCTAGCCCGCGGGGGCGACCGGGGAAGACCGAAGGGGTGACGCCCACGACTACGATGGACACCAGTGAACGCCGCGGTCGTCGACGATGACGCCGCGGTTGCGAGAGGAGTCATCACGATGGGACGAGTCACCGGTTCCTGGCTGTCGGGACCGCAGATCGGTCCCGGCGAAGGCGTCGACAATGATTTCCGCGGTCAGGACCTCGGTCTGCCCGCGTGCGGACCCGGGTCGCTGGCCACCGGATGGCCGCGGGTCGCCGGGTTGCTCGTCGACTGGCTGATCGCCGGCGGGCTCGCGATCCTGTTCGTCGGCTTCGATTCGTCGATCCTGGGCACCACGCAGCTCGGCATCTGGTTCGTGATGGGCATCTTCGCGGTGTCACTCTTCGGATTCACCCCCGGCCAGTACGTCCTCGGCATGCGCGTGGCCCGCGTCGACTACGGGCCCGAACGGAACACCGCCGAGGCCACCGGCAAGGAGAGCCCCGCCGCCGTCGGCATCGTGCGCGCCTTCTTCCGGCAGCTGCTGATGGTGTTCCTCGTGCCGGCCCTGATCAACGACTACAACGGTCGCGCTCTGCACGATCGCGCGACCGGGACGGCGATCCTCCGCACCCGCTGAGCCCGCCCCCGCAAACCCACCACTAATGGAGAGATCCACCACCCGATCGGGTGGTGGATCTCTCCATAAAGGGTGGGTTTGCGCAGTTGCTCAGCCGCGACGACGCGCGGTGCGCTGCATGCTCCGCATCTTGGCGTTGCCCGGCAGCGGGCCCTTCGGCATGCCGGGACCGGGAGCCTTGCTGCTGAGTGCGGCGAGACGACCCTCCAGGGTCTCCATGCGCTTGCGGTCGATGTTGCTGGGCAGCTTGTTGAGGTGGCGTTCCAGCTTCGACAGCGGGACCTGATCGTCGTCGTTGCCGACCATGATCTCGTAGATCGGGGTGTCGCCGACGACGCGCGCGGCCTTCTTCTTCTCCTGGTTCAACAGCGTCTTCACGCGAGTCGGGGAGCCCTCGCCGACGAGGATCACGCCCGGCTTGCCGATCACGCGGTGCACGGCGTCGAGGTGCGAGGTACCCGACACGGCCTGGGCCACGCGCCACTGACCGCGCATGTTGCTCAGCGCCCATCCGGCGGCACCGGGCTGGCCCTCGGCCTTGGTGTAGACGTTCTTCTGCACACGACGGCCGAACAGGATGAACGCACCCAGCACGCCCAGCACGACGCCGAGCGGGATGAGCAGCCACGGCGAGCCCAGCAGGAAGCCGAGTGCCGTGAACACCGCGATGGACAGCACGATCACACCCACCATGTAGGGGATGAGTCGCTTGTCTTCCTTGCGCTGCATCTGGAACGCCTGCCACAACTGCTGGCGCCGTTCCTTCGATGCAGCCTTGCGGGCCTGCTTCTTCGCGGCCTTTGCTTCCTTGCTCACGGACTGCGCCTTTGCCATATGGCCAGTTTACGTCCGGTCGTCGGGCGACCTGCCGCATGGTCGGCGGGCGCGGCCACGAATGCGTCAGCGGGCGAGCCGTGCCATCAGGCTCGACGCCTCCTGGCTGGCCGAACCCTCGGCGGCGAGGTGCGCCAGGGCGGGCGAGATCTCGCGGCCGTGGTGAGCCATGGCCTGCGCGTACAGCCGACCGGCCCGGTAGGACGACCGCACCAGCGGACCGGCCATGACCCCGGCGAACCCGACCTCCTGGGCGAACTCGGAGTGGTCGACGAATTCCTCCGGCTTGACCCACCGCTCGACGGGATGGTGTCGCGGCGAGGGACGCAGATACTGGGTGATCGTCAGGATGTCGCAACCGGCCTCGTGCAGGTCGACGATGGCCGACTGCACCTCCTGCGGCGTCTCGCCCATGCCGAGGATCAGGTTCGACTTGGTCACCAGGCCGAAATCCCGGGCGGCGGTGATGACCTCGAGGGACCGTTCGTACCGGAACGCCGGACGGATGCGCTTGAAGATGCGGGGCACCGTCTCGAGGTTGTGCGCCAACACTTCCGGCCGGGCCTCGAAGACCTCCGCCAGCAGGTCGGGCTTGGCGTGGAAATCCGGGATCAGGTTCTCGACGCCGGTGCCCGGGTTGAGCCGGTGGATGGCGCGGACGGTCTCGGCGTAGAGCCAGGCGCCCTCGTCGGGCAGGTCGTCGCGGGCGACGCCGGTGATCGTCGAGTAGCGCAGGCACATGGCCTGCACGCTCTCGGCGACGCGACGCGGCTCGTCGCGGTCGAGTTCGGCGGGCTTGCCGGTGTCGATCTGGCAGAAGTCGCAGCGTCGGGTGCACTGCTCACCGCCGATGAGGAAGGTTGCCTCGCGGTCTTCCCAGCATTCGTAGATGTTGGGGCATCCGGCCTCTTCGCAGACCGTGTGCAGGCCCTCGCGCTTCACGAGTCCCTTGAGTTCGGTGAACTCCGGGCCCATCGTCGCGCGGGTCTTGATCCAGCTGGGCTTGCGCTCGATCGGGGTCTGCGCGTTGCGCACCTCGAGTCGCAGCAGTTTGCGGCCTTCGGGAGCCGGTGAGGGGGGAGCGGTGGTCTTCGGTGCGGTGGCCGAGGCCGGGGGTGTGGCGTCGGGGGCACCGGGTCCGGGGGTGAGAGGGGACGCGGTCACCGGACCGATCCTACGCTCGCGGTCGTGGCGCCTTCGGTTGCCGTCGGGGCGGACTCCCGCGGGTTGTCCATCGCGGCGAGAACCGCGGCCGCGGTGGCGTCGAGGAGGGAGGTCACCGAGATCGGTTGTGGCAGTTCACGGGCCAGCGAGGTGACGCCGGCATCGGCGATCCCGCACGGCACGATGGCCTCGAAGGCGGACATGTCGGGATCGACGTTGAGGGCGAACCCGTGCAGCGCGACCCCGCGCGCCACGCGGATGCCGATCTGACCGAGCTTGCGTTCACCCGCGTCGTCGTCGATCCAGACTCCGGATCGTCCCTCGACGCGCCCGGTGGTGACTCCGAGGTCGGCGCACACGGAGATGAGGGCAGTCTCGAGGCGCCGCACGTATTCGACGACGTCGAGCGGCTCCGCCAGCTTCACGATCGGGTAGCCGACGAGCTGTCCCGGTCCGTGCCAGGTGATGCGCCCACCGCGGTCGACGTCGATGACCGGCGCGCCGTTCGTGGGCCGGTCGGCGTCCTCGGTGCGTTTGCCGGCCGTGTAGGTCGACGGGTGTTCGAGCAGCAGGAGCACGTCGTGGTCGAGCGTGCCGTCGGCGCGCTCGGTCGCCAGACGGTGCTGCATCTCGTAGGCCGCACGGTAGTCGACGATGCCCAGGCGCCGGACCTCGATCGGAGCCGAGTCGGCGCGGACGGAATGCTGGGTCATGTCGCCGGCTTCATCGCGTAGGTCAGGGCCTGGCGGATCTCGGGATGGTTGAACGTGAATCCGTGTTCGGTGAGCACGCGGGGTTCAACGCGTTGACTGAACAGAATCATTTCCTCGGCCATCTCACCACCGACGCGGCGTGCCACGAATTCGGGCACCTGCAGTACCGCGGGACGGTGCACGGCCTTGCCGAGGGCCTTGCAGAACTCGCCGAACGGCAGGGACCCCGGAGCACTCAGGTTGACCGGGCCGGCGATACCGGGGGAGTCGAGGAGGAACTCGATCGCCCTGACCTCGTCGATGAGGCTGATCCAGGAGAAGTACTGCTTGCCGTTGCCGATCGGACCGCCCAACCCGAGCTTGAACAGCGGCCGCAACTTGCCGAGCAGACCACCCTGCGCACTGAGGACCGGCGCGGTCCGCAGCAGGACGACCCGGGTGTCGGGGCCCGCGTTGGCGGTGGCGGCGCGCTCCCAGTCGACGACCAGCTCGGCGAGGAATCCCTCACCGGGACCATCGGTTTCGACCGCAGCCCGGGTCCCGGTGTCACCGTAGAAACCGGTGGCGCTGGCGCTGATGAACGTCGGGATGCCCAGGTCGCGCACGGCCTCGGCGAGTACTTCGGTCGGCGTGATACGGGAGTTGCGCAACTCCTGCTTGAACCGCCCGGTCCATCGACCGTTACCGACGCCGACCCCGCCGAGCGAGACCACCGCGTCGACGCCGTCGAGACTCTCGGCGGGCATCCCGATGGTCTCGGGATCCCAACTGAACTCGTCATCGGCGAGTGCCTCGCGGCGGACCAGACGGATGACCGTGTGGCCCGCCGCGCGCAGCGAGTTGACCAGGGCATTTCCGATGAGCCCCTGTGAACCTGCGACGGCTATGCGCATCGATCGCCTCGACGTCGTCTCGTCGTGTACCTAGAGACCGAGGTCCGCGGCGAACGAGGCCTCTTCGAGGCGCTTCTTCACCGTGGTGAGGAAACGGCCCGCGTCGGCGCCGTCGATGAGACGGTGATCGTAGGTCAGCGGCAGGTACGACATCGACCGCACCGCGATCGACTCCGAGCCGTCCTCCCCGGTGATGACGACCGGACGCTTGACGATCGCGCCGGTGCCCAGCATCGCCGCCTGCGGCGGGACCAGGATCGGGGTGTCGAACAGGGCGCCTTGGCTGCCGATGTTGGTGATGGTGAAGGTGCCGCCGGCGAGCTCGTCGGGCTTGAGGCCGTTGGAGCGTGCACGGGCCGCGATGTCGGCGATGGCGCGGGCGAGACCGGCCACCGACAGGTCATCGGCGTTGTGGATGACCGGCGACAGCAGACCCTGCGGGGTGTCTACGGCGATGCCGAGGTGCACCTTGTCGTAGTAGGTGATCTCCTTGGCGTCCTCGTCGATCGACGCGTTGACGTTCGGGTGGACCTTCAGCGCCTCGACGACGGCCTTGGCGATGAACGGCAGGAAGGTGAGGTTGACACCCTCGGATGCCTTGAAGTTGTCCTTGGCCGCCTTGCGCAGGCCGACGATCTTGCTCATGTCGACCTCGAAGACCTGAGTGAGCTGAGCGCTCTGCTGCAGCGACTCGCGGGTCTTCTTGGCGGTGATCCGACGGATGCGGTTGATCTTCTGGGTGGTCCCGCGCAGCTCGGCGAGCTCGGGTCGGATCTCCGGCGATGCCGACGGCGCAGCCGAGGCGGCGGCCGGCTCGGCCTTCTTCTCCGGCGCGGCGGCCGGCTTCTTGGCGGCCTCGGCGGCGGCCAGCACGTCCTGCTTGCGGATGCGGCCACCGACCCCGGTGCCCTTGATCGAGTTCAGGTCGATGTTGTTCTCCGCGGCCAGCTTGCGCACCAGCGGGGTCACGTACGGGGTCGACTCGACGGTCGGCGGGGTCGACTTCGCGGGGGCCTCTGCCTTGGGCTCTTCCTTCGGCTCTGCCTTGGGTTCTTCCTTCGCCTCCGACTTGGCCTCGGGCTCCGGCTCCGGTTCGGGTTCGGGTTCCGGCTCGGGCTCCTTCTTCGCCGGGGCCGCCGAGGCGTCACCGATGACGGCCAGCTTGCCGCCGACCTCGACGACGTCGTCCTCCTGGGCGAGGATCTCGAGCAGGGTGCCGGCAACCGGGGAGGGGATCTCGGTGTCGACCTTGTCGGTGGAGACCTCCAGCAGTGGTTCGTCGGCGGCGACCTCGTCACCGACGGCCTTCAGCCAGTTGGTCACCGTGCCCTCGGTGACGGACTCGCCGAGTTCGGGCATCAGCACGTCGGTGCCCTCGGTCGAACCCGAACCGGTGTCGGCGGTGGGCTTCTCGGCCGGCGCCTCTTCTTCGGTGGAGGGCTCCTCGGCGGCCTGCTCGGGCTCGGGCTCGGGGGCAGCGTCGGTGGGCTCGTCGCCCCCTGCGGAATCGTCGGAACCGGAGTCGCCGGAGCCGGCCTCGTCGGCGTCGCCGATCAGTGCGAGTTCACCACCGACCTCGACGACGTCGTCCTCCTGGGCGATGATCTTCGTCAGCACGCCCGCGGTCGGAGCCGGGATCTCGGTGTCGACCTTGTCGGTCGACACCTCCAGCAAGGGCTCGTCGGCCTCGACGGTGTCGCCTTCCTCCTTCAGCCACCGGGTGACTGTCCCCTCGGTGACACTTTCACCAAGGGCGGGCATCTGGACGGAGAAGGCCATCGTTGTGAACTCCTGAACTCGACGTGGTGGTCTGTAGATGTGGCCCGTCGGTGTGTGCTCCGTGGGCACGGGGGTGGGAAGCGGTCAGGGGACCGCCGAGATGAGGGGCGGGTCAGCCACTCATCCCCGCGGATCACCCTACCCGTACGCCGCGTCGCCGACTGGATTCGGCTCGTACTCGGCGGTAACGATTCTCAAGCGTGGGATGCCGGTCATGTCAGCCGTTGGCCGCGATGTCCTCGAGTACGGCGGCGATGGTCCGGACGGGTACGCCCGTGCCGCCCTTGGTGGTGTAGCCCCACGGGCTGCCGGTGTTGAACGCCGGTCCCGCGATGTCGATGTGGGCCCACTGGACATCCTCCGGCACGAACTCCTTGAGGAAGATGCCCGCGGCGAGCATCCCGCCCCAGCGGTGCGGGGTGATGTTGGCCAGATCGGCGACACGGGATTTGAGGTCGGCACGCAGTTCGGCGGGCAACGGCATCGCCCAGGCGTTCTCGCCGACCTCGGCCGACCGTGCGGCCACCCGATCGCGGAACTCGTCGGTGCCCATGACGCCCGGGGTGCGGGTGCCGAGCGCGACCATCTGCGCCCCGGTCAGCGTCGCGGTGTCGATGAGGTAATCGGGGTCGTCCTCGGCCGCGCGCACGATCGCGTCGGCCAGGATCAGCCGGCCCTCGGCGTCGGTGTTGAGGACCTCGACCGTGCGACCGCCGTACTGGGTCAGCACGTCACCGGGACGCTGGGCGGTGGCCGACGGCATGTTCTCGGCCATCGGCACGGTCGCGGTGACCGAGACGTCGAGGTCGAGGCGGGCGGCCAGGATGGTGGCGGCGATGACCGCGGCGGCCCCGCCCATGTCCGAGGTCATCTGGTCCATGTTCGCGGCGGGCTTGATGGAGATGCCGCCGGTGTCGAAGGTGATGCCCTTGCCGACGAGGGCGACCTTCTTGGCCGGCTTCTTGCCGGTGTGGGTCAGCCGCACCAGGCGCGGAAGGCGCGCGGAGCCCTTGCCGACACCGATGATCCCGCCGTAACCCTGCGCCTCGAGTTCCTTGTCGTCGAGGATCTCAACCTTCAGGCCGGCTTTGCTGCCGAGGGTGCGGGCGCGGGCCGCGAACTCCTCGGGGAAGAGGTGGCTGGGCGGGGTGTTGACGAAGTCGCGGGCGATGGCCACGGAGTCGGCGACCGCGATCGCGCGGTCGAGCTCCGCCCTGGCCTCCTTGGACTTCGACTCGACCAGCAATGTGATGCGTTGCGGCGGAGTCTTCTTCGGCTTCGACGACTCGGAGCGGAACTCGTCGAACCGGTAGGCGCCGAGGAACAGGCCTTCGGCGGCGGCGGCGAGGTCCACCGACGACAGGGTGGTCGCGACCGACTCGAGGCCGTCGAGTTCGCGGGCGACGATGCCCGCGGCCTGACGGACCTGGTCGGCGTCGTCGAGATCGTCGGCGTCCCCGAGACCGACCGCGACGACGAGGTCGACCGGCAGCGACTCGGGTGCCGCCAGGCGGGTCACCTCGCCGTGCGAACCGGTGGCCCCGAGTGCGGTCAGGGCCGCGGTGATCGCGACTGCCTGCGCGTCGTCGAGGACGCCGTCACCGATGGCGAGCGTCGGTTCGGCGGTGGACTCCTCCTTGCCGCCGGCCTTCTCGTCGCCCTCCGGCGCACTGATCAGGCCGATGACCAGGGCGGTGTCGCCCTTGCCGATCGAGGTGGACAGGTCGAATTCGGGGCCGCGCACGCGGTCGACGGTGTCGTTCTTGCTCACCCGCTCAACTCTGCCACAGCGCGCCGCATGTCGGCGGCGACCGCGGGACCGCTCCGGTCGGCGTGCGTGGCCCGATAGCGTATGGCCCATGAGTGAACTCCTCGCCGGACCCATCGCCGACCGTCATGCCGCACTCGGTGCGAGTTTCGCCGAGTTCGGCGGCTGGAACATGCCGGTGTCCTACGCGGGCACCGTCGCCGAACACACCGCGGTGCGTGAGGCCGTGGCGATCTTCGACGTCAGCCATCTCGGCAAGGCGCTGGTGGCGGGACCCGGCGCCGCCGAGTTCGTGAACTCCACCCTCACCAACGATCTCGGCAAGATCGTTCCCGGCAAGGCGCAGTACACGTTGTGCTGCAACTCCTCCGGTGGCGTCGTCGACGACCTGATCGCCTACCTCGTGAGCGACGACGAGGTGTTCCTGGTCCCCAACGCCGCGAACACTGCGGCCGTCGTGGCACAGATGTCCGCCGTTGCGCCCGAACAGATCTCGATCACCGACCAGCACCGCGACCTCGCGGTGTTCGCGGTGCAGGGTCCGCGCTCGCCGGAGGTCCTCACCGCACTGGGCCTGCCCGCCGACATGGAGTACATGGCCTTCGTCGACGCCGAGCTGTCGACGGCGGACGGGAACAAGCCGGTCCGCGTGTGCCGCACCGGGTACACCGGGGAACGCGGTTACGAGCTACTGCCGCGGTGGGACGACGCCGGCGCCGTCTTCGACGTGTTGCTCGAGGCGATCACCGAGGCCGGTGGACAGCCCGCCGGCCTCGGTGCCCGTGACACCCTGCGCACCGAGATGGGTTACGCCCTCCACGGTCACGAACTGAGCCCGGAGATCACCCCGGTGCAGGCGCGTTCGAGCTGGGCGGTCGGCTGGGACAAGCCGTCGTTCTTCGGGCGCGATGCCCTGGTCGCCGAGAAGGAGGCCGGCCCGGCGCGTCGGCTCTACGGACTCAAGGCCACCGGCCGCGGCGTGCCGCGCGCCGACTGCGCGGTCCGGTTGGGGGACAACGCGATCGGCGTGTGCACGTCCGGGACGTTCTCGCCGACCCTCAAGCAGGGCATCGCGCTGGCCTTGCTGGACACCGCGTCGGGCGTCGCCAAGGGCGATCAGGTGATCGTCGACGTGCGGGGGCGTGATCTCACGTGCGAGGTCGTCATCCCGCCGTTCGTGCCCTCCCACGTGTGACCCCGGCGGTGTGACGCTGCTCCGTGGGCCGTCTCACGCCTCGCGGACGGGCTCGATAATGCTTTTGCGGCCAGCGGTACCATGGGCCGCATGACCTTGGAGTTCAACCGTACCGAGCATCCCCATCCGGTGTCGGACAGCCGTCGCGCGGAGATCCTCTCCGCCCCGGGATTCGGCCGCTACTTCACCGACAACATGGTGATGGTCGACTACGACGCGGACAAGGGCTGGCACAACGCGCAGGTACGTCCGTACGGTCCGATCGCGCTCGATCCCTCGGCGATGGTCCTGCACTACGGTCAAGAGGTCTTCGAGGGTCTCAAGGCCTACCGGCAGCCCGACGGTTCGATCGCCGCGTTCCGCCCGGAGGCCAACGCGGCGCGACTGCAGCTCAGCGCCGAGCGTCTGGCGATGCCGGCGCTGCCCGTCGAGGACTTCATCGCCTCGCTCGAGGCGCTGCTCGCCGCCGACCACGAGTGGGTTCCCCCGTCAGGTGGCGAGGAGGCGCTCTACCTGCGTCCGTTCATGTTCGCCTCGCAGGCAGGCCTGGGTGTCAACGCGCCCTCGTCGCAGTACATCTACTCCGTCATCGCCTCGCCGGCCGGTGCGTACTTCTCGGGCGGCATCAAGCCCGTCAGCGTGTGGCTGTCCGCCGAATACGTGCGCGCAGCTCCCGGTGGCACCGGCTTCGCCAAGTGCGGCGGCAACTACGCCGCGGCCTTCCTCGCGCAGCGTCAGGCCTCCGAGCAGGGCTGCGATCAGGTCGTCTGGCTCGACGCCATCGAGCGCCGCTACATCGAGGAGATGGGCGGAATGAACCTGTTCTTCGTGTTCGGCTCCGGTGCCGATGCACGCCTCGTGACCCCGGAACTGTCGGGTTCGCTGCTGCCGGGCATCACCCGGTCGTCGCTGCTGACGCTGGCCACCGACGCCGGCTTCGCGGTCGAGGAGCGCAAGATCACCACCGAGGAACTCCGCAAGGGCGTCGCCTCGGGTGACATCACCGAGGTCTTCGCCTGTGGCACCGCCGCGGTGATCACCCCGGTGGGCCGCGTCAAGGGCGTGGGCGAGGACTACACGATCAACAACGGTGAGACCGGTGAGGTCACCCAGGCCCTGCGCGACACCCTCACGGGTATCCAGCGTGGCACCTTCGCCGACACCCACGGGTGGATGACGGAGTTGTACCGGGCCTGAGTCCCAGGGATCTCCTGCGGCACAGACATTCTGGCGTCACGATCGGCGGATCGTGGCGCCAGAACTGTTGTGTGCGGGTCTAGACGAGCAGACCGACCACGGCGAGCGCGACACCGAGTTCGATGGTCGCGCCCAGGACGTCGCCGTTCAGTCCGCCCATGCGACGCGCACAGTGCCGGGTGAAAACCCATGCGAACACCACGATCACGAGGACGACGACGAGTCCCTGCACCACCGCGACGAGGTCGAGGTCGATGCCGGACCCGTTGTCGCGCAGTCCGATCGGGATCGTCGCCACCGCGGCGACCAGACACCACACCGGGATCGAGAGCCGCTGGGTGCCGGCGACGAGGGCGCCGAAACCGTTCGGATGAGCGGGCGAGATCGACGTCCGGGTGCCGACGACTGCCCCGAGTCGGCCCAGCGCGACCGCGAAAGCGATTTCATACCAGCGGGATTCGCCCACGAGGCCGGTGAATCCGGCGGTCTGCAGACCCAGTGTGAGGACGAGGGTCGCCACCCCGAACGGGCCGACGGTCCCGCTCCGCATCACTTCGGCGACGCGCTCCGGCGGTCCGTAACACCCGAGCCCGTCGGCGGTGTCGGCCAGGCCGTCGAGGTGCATTCCCCGGGTGAGCGCCGATGTCAGGACGACGACGAGGATGCCGGTGAGCGTGGCCGGGAGGGCGGTGAACGACAGTCCGGCGGCCAGGGCAGCCGCCGCGGCACCCACCACGATGCCGACGACGGGGAGTGCGGCCATCACCGCACCGCCCAGCGCGCGATCCGGCGTCTCGTCCGGGTCGGTGTCCGTGCCGACGGGAAGGACGGTCATCCAGCACAGCGCGGTCCGGACCGCCCGAGACGGCGAGATCAACGGTGAACCGGCCGTGTCATGCGTTCAGGTCGACGCCGTGTCATGCGGTCAGGATGACTCGGGGGCGGGTTCGGGTACGGCTGAGTCGTCGCGGTCGGTCACCCCGGCTTCGGCGAAGGTCGCCATCGAGATGAGGATGTCGGCGGCCGACTGAACGACCGGCAACGCCAGGACCGCACCGCTGCCCTCACCGAGTCGCATCGAGAGGTCGAGGACCGGCTCGAGGTCGAGATGGTCGAGCGCGATCCGGTGTGCGGGCTCGACCGAGCGATGTCCGGCGATCCACCAGCGCATGGCGCCGGGCGCGAGTTCGTTGGCGACCATCGCGGCCGCGGTGATCACGACGCCGTCGAGGATCACCGGCGTGCGACGGAGTGCGGCCTGGGCAAGGAATCCCGCGGTGGCCGTCAGGTCCGCGCCGCCGACCGCGGCGAGCAGGGCGAGCGGGTCGTGGACCACCTTGCGGGCGCGGCGCATGCCGTCCCGGATCGCGGCGGTTTTCCGCATCCAGCCATGGTCGTCGACACCCGTTCCGCGCCCGACGATCTCGACCGGCTCGCGGCGGGTGAGCGCACCGATGAGGACGGTCGCCGGGGTGGTGTTTCCGATCCCCATCTCGCCGGCGATCAGCAGGTCGCTACCCGAGTCGATGAGCCGATCGGCGATGGCCCGACCGGCGGCCAGCGCGGCGCGGGCCTCGGCGAGGGTGATCGCGTCGGTGGTACGCAGGTCCTCGCTGCTGCGACGGACCTTGAACGTCGACAGGTGGGGAGCGGTGTCGGCGTCGACGGACATGTCGACGACCGTCACCGAGGCGCCGACACGTGCGGCCATCACGTTGACCGCGGCGCCGCCGGCGGAGATGTTCGCGACCATCTGCGCGGTCACCTCGGGCGGGAACGCCGAGACGCCGCCGCGGGCGACGCCGTGGTCGCCGGCGAAGACGACGACGCTCGGCGACGTGATCGGTGCGGGTGGGCACTGGCCCTGGCACGCCGAGATCCAGACGCCGATCTCCTCGAGGCGTCCCAGTGAACCCGGCGGCTTGGTGAGCGTCGCCTGGCGCTCGCGGGCCTCGAAGGCGATCGCCTCGCTCGGCGGGGTGACCGGTTCGAAGACCTCGGCGTCGGTGGGATCGGGGAGCTCGCCGGCGGTCGTGACGGGGGTGGGCTCGACAACGTGTCCGTGCGTGACGGGGGCTGGTGTGACCACCGGAGCAGTCATGGCGTGGTGGGGGGCCGGTGCGGTTGCCGCCACCGTTGCGCCGGAGGTGTCGTCGGCGACCGCGTCGCGCGGTAGGTCGAGCACCCGGCCCGCCACGACGAGCGACACCCGGTCGCACGCCTGAGCCACCGCGGAGTTGAGTGTGCCCAGCAGATCCTGGAACAGCCGGCCGGCCGGGGTCGGGGGAACCAGGGAGAGCCCCACCTCGGAACTGATCAGCACCACGTCGGCGTTCATCGTCTGCAGCGCGTCGCAGAGGTCCGCCACGTCGGCGTCGAGATCGATCTCCGAACCCGAGTCCCAGCCGTCGACGGCGTCGATCCGGGCGGTGAGCCAGCTCCCGAGGTCGTCGACGAGTGCCGGGATGTCCGGTGCCGCGCGCAAGGCGTCGGCGAGCTCGGTGGTCTCGATGGTCGTGTAGCGATCATCGCGACGCTGCCGGTGGGTGTTGACCCGCGCCGTCCACTCGGCGTCCGACGTCGTGACCGGGCCGGTGGCCAGGTACCGGATCTGCCGATGCGCGCGGAGCAGCGACTCGCCGTATGCGGATTTTCCCGAACGCACACCACCCAGGACGAGTGTGCGCGTAGCGCGATCGGCCATTGATCAGACTTCGTCGCCGCGCGACACCGACGGCTTGGGCGCACGCATCTTCCGGAGCTGCATGGCTCGGGTGAACGCGTACCAACCGAGCTTGAAGCCGCCGTCCTGTGAATCGGGATAGCGTTCGGCGACACGGCGGTTCACGAGACGACCGAGGATGACGCCGTCGACGGCCATCAGGACGACGAAGGCGACGAGGATCAGGTTGGTGAGCGCGGCCGCCCGCGGCACCATGAACATCAGCACGATCAGCACGATCGCGAACGGCATGAACAGCCCGGCGAAATTGCGGCGCGCGTCGACGAGGTCGCGGGTGTAACGGCGGACCGGGCCCTTGTCGCGAGGCATGAGGTAGGCCTCGTCGCCCTCCATCATCCGCTCACGCTGCTCGAGGCGCTTGGCGCGCCGCTCCGCGGAGAGCTGCTTCTTCTCTTCCTTGGAAAGAGTGTTCTTCAGTTCCTTCTTGCGTGCGCGCGCTTCGGACCGGGTGGTCGGCGGCGGCGCGACGGGACCACGGCGACGGTTCTCGGCCTCACGACGCTTGGGCGTCGGACGGCCCTTGCCGGGGGTGGTCTTGCTGCCCTTGGCCGGCGCGGAGTCCTCGGTGGCCGCGTCGTCGGCGGCGTACGTGGTCACCGAGCTCTCGCCGGAATCCTCCGACGTTTCGTCCTTCTTCCATGGCAGCTTCACGCCTACGAGCGTAGGTGATCGTGATTGCGGTCGAAACGCGTGGTCGTCGCTTTTCGGTGGACCCTTGCGGTCGCCCAAATCGGTCACGCTGCCGGGTGGCCACCGCGTCCCTATACTTCGTGCCCATGACCCGGGACGGAAGTCGGCGTTTGCACGTTCTGATCGCGCCGGATTCCTTCGGCGACACGATGTCGGCCGTGGTGGCCGCGACCGCGATCGCCCGCGGATGGGCGGCCGCCCGACCCGGCGACACCCTCGTCCTCGCCCCGCAGTCCGACGGCGGACCCGGCTTCGTCGACGTCCTGGCCGCGCGGTTCGGCACTCTCGTCACCGCGGACGTGCACGGTCCGCTCGGCGCGGGTGTCACCGCGCGCTGGCTCTTCGACGACGCCTCGTCGACGGCCTACGTCGAATGTGCGCAGGCGTGTGGTCTCCATCAGCTGGGCGGACGGCCGACCCCGCGGACCGCGGTCGCGGCCACCACGCACGGTGTCGGTGAGCTCGTGGCGGCGGCTCTGGCACGCGGGGTCCGGCGGCTCGTCGTCGGGCTCGGCGGCAGCTCGACGACAGATGGCGGTGCGGGACTCGTCGACGCCCTGGGCGGGCCGGAGCGGGCGCGAGAGAGGCTGGCCGGCATCGAGATCGTCGTGGCGTCGGACGTGGAGAACCCGCTGCTCGGCCCGCTCGGTGCCGCGACGGTGTTCGGGCCGCAGAAGGGTGCCGACCCCGACACCGTCGAACTGCTCGAGGAGCGCCTCACCGAATGGTCGGCGACCCTGAACGGGCTCGCGTGCCGGGACATCACCGCCGACGCCGGTGCCGGCGCCGCCGGTGGGCTCGGCGCCGCGCTGCTCGCCCTCGGTGGCCGTCGCGTGTCCGGGGCGACGGTCGTCGCGGAGGCAACCGACCTGACGGCCGACGTCGCGGCCGCCGACCTCGTCATCACCGGCGAGGGGAAGTTCGACTCCCAGACACTCCGCGGAAAAGTGGTCTCGGCCCTGCACCATGAGGCGTCGACCGCGGGCGCATCCGGTGCCGGCGCGCCGACCCTGGTCCTCGCCGGACAGGTCGCGCTGTCGGCGGCTGAGATCGAGGAGGCCGGCATCGCGGAAGCGCATGCCATCGTCGACGTGGCCGGGTCGGTCGAGGTCGCCATGAGCGACGCCGAGAACCAACTCGTGAAGCTCGCGGAGACGGTCGCCGGCTCCTACCCCGCGCACTGGGGGAAACGCACGTCCGAGTAGGCGGGAATACAGCGCGAAGGAGTACGGTTGTACGCACGGGCACAACCGGTCGACCTCCCGGCGAGCGGGGTGTTTCCCGATCATGCGCGGGCAGCAGGTCTCGCGACGCGATCGGGCCACGTCACACCGGGACCACACCACTACAGGAGCATCAATGACCGTGCAGAACGAAACGGGCACTGCCACCGGCGTCATCCTGAGCGACGCAGCAGCCAGCAAGGCCAAGGCACTGCTCGACCAGGAAGGTCGCGACGACCTCGCGTTGCGCATCGCCGTGCAGCCGGGTGGATGCGCTGGTCTGCGCTACCAGCTCTTCTTCGACGACCGCACCCTCGACGGCGACATCACCTCGGACTTCGGCGGCGTCACGCTGGCCGTGGACCGGATGAGCGCTCCCTACGTCCAGGGCGCCACGATCGACTTCGTCGACACCATCGAGAAGCAGGGTTTCACCATCGACAACCCGAACGCGACCGGCAGCTGCGCCTGCGGTGACTCGTTCAACTGAGTCGAACACGTCTTCCGGCACCGGCCGTATCCCTTTTCGGGATGCGGCCGGTGTCGTATGTCGGGGCAGTGGGTAGCGTGGACAGCTGTCCGACCAAACAACTGAAGGGCTGAGAGCGCCAGTGGCAATCGTTGTATGCGGCTCCATCGCAACCGACCATCTGATGAAGTTCCCCGGCAAGTTCTCCGAGCAGCTGCTCGGCGACCACCTCGAACACATCTCTCTCAGCTTCCTGGTGGAGGACCTCGTCGTCCGCCGCGGCGGCGTCGGGGGCAACATCTGCTACGCCATGGGACAGCTCGGCGGCAACCCGGTGCTCGTCGGGGCGGTCGGCTCGGACTTCCACGACTACCGCAAGTGGCTCGAGTCCAACGGCGTCGACTGCCGGGGAGTACGGGTCTCCGAGACCCATCACACCGCCCGCTTCATGTGCACGACCGACGAGACGATGGCGCAGCTCGCCACCTTCTACGCGGGCGCCATGAGCGAGAGCCGCGACATCTCGCTCGCCGACGTCATCGCCGAGACCGGTACGCCGGAACTCGTGCTGATCGGCGCCGACGACCCGGCCGGCATGCTCAGCCACACCGAGGCCTGCCGCGCCGCGGGAATCCCGTTCGCCGCCGACCCGAGCCAGCAGCTCGCCCGTCTCGACGGCGAGCAGGTCCGCACGCTGATCGACGGCGCCGCCTACCTGTTCACCAACGAGTACGAGTGGGGCCTGCTGCGCCAGAAGACCGGCCTGTCCGAGACGCAGGTCGCGGAGATGGTCGGCGTGCGCGTCACGACCCTCGGCAAGGACGGCGTCGAGATCGTCGAGCGCGACGGGACCCGTCTCCATGTCCCGGTCGTCCCGGAGACCGAGAAGGTCGACCCGACCGGCGTCGGCGACGGCTTCCGGGCCGGCTTCCTGTCGGCGCTCTCCAAGGGGCTCGGTTTCGAACGCGCCGCGCAGGTCGGTTCGATGGTCGCCGTCCTCGTCCTCGAGACCGTGTCGACGCAGGACTGGACCTGGGACGTCGAGTCGGCACTCGCACGCATCGAGGGTGCGTACGGCGCCGATGCCGCCGCGGAGATCAAAGCGGCTTTCTGACAACGTCTTTCGCTGACGGGTGGTGCGGGCAATGGCCTGCGCCACCCGTTTTCGCTCAGCAGTGGTCGGTGACCGGTCTGACATTGCCGTCGCGATCGGTGATGTGACAACGTGGAGGCAGAGTCCGCTCTCCTGGACTCCCGGACGAGGGGTGCTGTACCCGGTGTGCGACAAGACGGCCCGCGGGAGGCTGTCATGTCGTGGTTGATACTCGTGCTGTCCGGTGTTCTCGAGGCGGTGTGGGCCACCGCGCTCGGCAAGTCCGACGGTTTCACCAAGGTGGCGCCGTCCGTGGTCTTCTTCGTGGCCCTCGCCGCCAGCATGGGCGGTCTGGCCTTCGCGATGCGTGACCTCCCGGTGGGCACTGCCTATGCCGTCTGGGTCGGTATCGGTGCGGTGCTGACCGTCGTCTTCGCGATGGTCACCGGGGAGCAGCCGGTGTCGCTGGTCCAGGCGTTGTGCCTGGTGATGATCGTCGGCGGTGTCATCGGCCTCAAACTGGCCCACTGAGCGCGCGCCTGACCACTGAAAACCGCCCCTGGCAAGCGCCCTTCAGAGGCTCGCCGACGACAATGTGTCGTCGGTTCGCCTGGTGAGGGTCGTTTCCAGGGGCGGTTTTCGGGCCGGGCAGCGACAGGGGCTAGATGTACTGACCCGGGACGTTAGGTACGGGGTTCGGCGAGTCGGCGTGACATAGGGAAGACCTCCGAGTGAGGTGTGGAGCTGTCTAAGAACCGCTCCTCAACCCGGAGGTCTTCATGTCTCACCGTAATTCACCGTTGTCCCCGACTGGCCGGCTGCGTCTGGCTCGGTGTGTTGTCGAGGATGGGTGGCCGCTGCGGCGTGCCGCGGACCGTTTCAATGTCTCGGTGACCACGGCCAAACGGTGGGCCGACCGCTACCGCGACCACGGGCCCGCAGGGATGGTTGACCGCTCAAGCCGGCCCCGCTCATGCCCGCATCGCACCACCCGTCGCCGGGAACGCCGGGTGGTGGGGTTACGCGTGTCGCGCCGTTGGGGACCAGCTCGGATCGGGTTCCACCTGGGGTTGAACGTGTCCACAGTCCACCGCATCCTCACCCGGTACCAGTGTGTGCGGTTGTCGTGGACCGACCCGGCCACCGGAGCACCGGTGCGTGCACGACGACGTGAGGTTCGCCGGTATGAACGCGAAGCTGCCGGGGACTTGATCCACGTCGACATCAAGAAGCTGGGCAGGATCCCCGACGGTGGTGGGCACCGCGTGCACGGCCGCGCCCGAGGCGGCCGCAATTCCAGTGCCCATCGCGATCCGTCCCGGCCCCGCACCGTGCATGGCCGCCCCAACCTGGGATACGCCTACCTGCACCACGCCGTCGATGATCACTCCCGATACGCCTATTCGGAGATCCTCGCTGATGAGAAGAAGGAAACCGCGACCGCGTTCATGACGCGTGCCGTGGCCCACTTTGCCTCGATCGGCGTCACGACCACACGGGTGATGACCGACAACGGGTCCTGTTACCGGTCCAGAATGTTCCGGAAACGATTGGCCGACAACGGGATCAAACACAAATGGACACGACCGTACCGGCCGCAAACCAACGGCAAGGTGGAACGATTCAACCGCACACTGCAAGAGGAATGGGCCTACGCCCGCCCCTACAACAGCGAGACCGAACGCGTGGCCGCCTTCGACGAGTTCCTGCGCATCTACAATCACGAACGCGGCCACACCGCACTCAGAGGCGACTCACCCGCCGACCGCGTACCCAACCTGGCGGGTCAGTACAGCTAGAGGCGGACCGGGTAGGTGTGGTCGACGATCTCCGGCACGATCGAGCCCTCGACGAAGATGCCGTGCCAGATCATGAAGATCAGCACCGTCCAGAGGCGACGGCTGTTGTCCACCACGCCTTCCCGGTGCTCGTTCAGCATCGCGATCACGGCGTTCTTGTCGAAGATGTGGTCGGTCTGGCTCTCGGTGATCGTGTCGTGCGCCCAGTCGTACATCTCGGTGCCGGCCAGCCAGTGGCGGATCGGGACCGGGAAGCCGAGCTTCTTGCGGTGCAGGACATGCGCCGGGACGATCTGCTCGAGCGCCTTGCGCAGCGCGTACTTGGTGGTGCCGTGCGAGATCTTCTCGTCGTGCGGCAGCTGCTCGGCGATCGCGAAGACCTCCGGGTCGAGGAACGGCACGCGCAGCTCGAGCGAGTTGGCCATCGTGATCTTGTCGGCCTTCACCAGGATGTCGCCGCGCAGCCACGTGAACAGATCGAGATGCTGCATGCGGGCCACCGGATCCCAGCCCTCGCTCATCGCGTAGATCGGCGCGGTGACGTCGGTGTGGGTCCACTCCGGGCGATAGTCGCGCAGTACCGCACGCAGCCTGGCGTCGTCGAAGCTGCGGGCGTTGCCGTAGTAGCGCTCCTCGAGCGTGAGCGAGCCGCGGTGCAGCAGGCTCTTGCCGCGAGTGCCCTCCGGGATGCGGTCGGACAGTTTGCCGGCCGCCCGACGCAGCGGGCGGGGGAGACGGTCGAAGGCCGCGAGCGACAGCGGTTCCTTGTAGATGGTGTAACCACCGAAGAGTTCGTCGGCGCCTTCCCCGGACAGCACGACCTTGACGTGCTTGCGTGCCTCGGCGGCGACGAAGTAGAGGGGGACGAGGGCCGGGTCGGCGACCGGGTCGTCGAGATACCAGACGATCGACGGCAACGCCTCGATGAACTCCGACGGTCCGACGACCTTGACGACGTGCTTCGCGCCGATCGCCTCGGCCGACTCGGCGGCCACATCGACCTCCGAATACCCCTCGCGCTCGAACCCGGTGGTGAAGGTGATCAGGTCGGGGTTGTGGCGGATCGCCAGCGCGGCGATGGCCGTCGAGTCGATGCCGCCGGACAGGAACGAGCCGACGGTGACGTCGGCACGCATGTGCTTGGCGACCGAGTCCGCGAGAACGTCGGCGATCTCGTCATAGCGTTTCTGGCGCGTGGCGTCGGTGACGGGACGCACCCCGAACTGCGGCGTGAAGTAGCGGCGGACCGAGAGCGGACTGCCAGGGGAGGCGGTGGCGTGGCAGCCCGACTCGAGCCGGCGGATCGAGGCGTGGATGGTCTCGGGCTCCGGGACGTACTGCAACACCGTGTAGTGCTCGACCGCCCGCGGGTCCAGGTCCTTGGACAGGCCGACGCGCTCGATCAGGTCGAGGAGGGACTTCTTCTCGCTGCCGAAGATCAGGCCACCGGGCCCAGATGCCACGAACAGCGGCTTGATGCCGAACGGGTCACGGGCCAGGAACAGCGACCGGTTCTCGGTGTCCCAGATGGCGAAGGCGAACATGCCGCGGAGGCGGCGCACCGCGTCGGGGCCCCAGTGGTGGAACGCGGCGACGATGGCCTCCCCGTCCCCCTCGGTACGGAAGGTCGCACCCTCGTCCTCGGCCAGCTCGGCGCGGATCTCCAGGTAGTTGTAGATCTCGCCGTTGAAGACCAGTGCGTAGCGGTCGGGGTTCTCCGGCGGGCCCCAGCGGAGCGGCTGGTGAGAGTGCTCGATGTCGATGATGGAGAGTCGGTTGAAGCCGAAGACGATGTTCTCGTCGTGCCAGGTGCCGGGCTCGTCGGGACCACGATGCCGCATGCAGTGCGAGGCCACCGCCACCGCGTCGACGACCTCGGCGGCCGTCCGGTCGGATGTCAGAAGGCCGAGCAGACCACACACGTTGGCTTCTCCCCAATCTCGTCGCGAGCACAGGTCCCGACGGGCGTCGGGTCGGGTCCGAGTATGCCTGAGCCACCAGCGGGATTCCGACCTGGAGTGCTCGGACACGGCCGGATCAAACCCCGATCACGAAAGCTTCGCCGGGTTGGTCTACGCTGCGTAGTACTAGGTGCAAGACTTCGTTGTGTGTCCACGGCGGGTACTTGCCCTGTGCAGGTCATGTGGCATGCACTCACTGCGGCGCAAGGGCGCCGGTGAGCGAGCAGGAAGGCGTGAAATTGGCACACGGTGGACGGCCCCGAGCGCGGCGTGTCTCATCCGCGTCGCAGACGATGAAGCGACTGGGAATCGTCGTCGCTCTCGGACTCGGCGCGCTGCTGATGTCGGGATGCGACGCCAATGAGGCGATGCGTTTCGGTTGGCCCGAGGGCGTCACGCCCGAGGGTAAGAAGATGGTCGATCTCTGGACCTGGTCCGTCATCGCCGCACTCGTCATGGGCATTCTGGTCTGGGCACTGATCTTCTGGACGATCACGTTCCACCGCGCGAACGACGCCAAGAAGGGCGTGTTCCCGCGTCAGACCGCGTACAACGTTCCGTTGGAGCTCACCTACACGGCGATCCCGTTCGTCATCATCGCGGTGCTGTTCTACTTCACCGTGATCGTGCAGAACGACGTCGAGCGTAAGAACGACGACTCCAAGGTCGTGGTGGATGTCACCGCCTTCCAGTGGAACTGGAAGTTCGGCTACAACAAGGTCGTCTTCAGCGACGGTTCGACCTACGACGGCTTCGAGGCCGACGGCAACCCGTTCGAACTGCAGCAGCAGAAGGGCGGCGAGGTCGAGCCCGAGCCGGCTGTCGAGGGTGAGCACGGCGGCGAGCTGCCCGGTCCGGCCGGTGGGCGCGACGACGACATCCGCGATTACCTGCGGTTCGACAAGATCGAGACCGTCGGCTCGTCGAGCGAGATCCCGGTCCTGGTCCTGCCGACCGACAAGCGCATCGAGTTCAATCTCGCCTCGGGCGACGTCGTCCACTCGTTCTGGGTGCCGGAGTTCCTGTACAAGCGCGACGTGATGCCGTTCCCGAAGGAGAACTCGACCGACCCGATCTTCCAGATCGGCTCGCTCGACCGGACCGGAGCTTTCGTCGGCCGCTGTGCCGAGATGTGCGGCACCTACCACTCGATGATGAACTTCGAGGTCCGCGCGGTCTCACCGCAGGACTTCGACAGCTACATCCGATTCCGCCAGTCGAATCCGGAGGCCACCAACGCCGAGGCGCTCGCGTCGATCTGCCAGGCACCGGAAGCCGTCACCACGGTTCCGTTCGACACCCGTCGCAAGACCGACGGTTCGGTGGGTGCCACCGGCAACCCGGATGACCCGACCCTCGCCAACTGCACCAAGAAGGAGAGCTGACGATGAAGATCGAAGCACGCCTCTTCGAGATGTTGACAGCCTTCTTCGTGCTGACCGGCGTCGCGTACACGCTGTTCACCGCGTTCACCAGCAAGGGCATCGAGTGGGTCGGCGTCGTCGGCCTGTTCTTCGCCGGGGGTCTGACGCTGATCGCGGGCACGTTCTTCCGGTTCGTGTCGCGGCGCGTCGAGATCCGCCCCGAGGACTATGAGGATGCCGAGATCGAGGACGGCGCCGGCGAGCTGGGCTTCTTCAGCCCGCACTCGTGGTGGCCGATCCTGATCGCCCTGGGCGCCTCGACCTTCGCGGTCGGGTTCGCATCCGGCAACTTCTGGCTCGCGATCTTCGCCGTGGCGGTGATCCTGGGTACCGCGGCCGGACTCGTCTTCGAGTACCACGTCGGACCCGAGAAGCACTGAGCCTTCGGTAGAACCGACAACAGACGACGCCCCACCCATGCGGTGGGGCGTCGTCTTTTCTTGTCTCGTGTCCGGGCGAGCCCTTCAGATCCGCCTGGAGCGAACCGGGCCGTACACCTTCAGCCGGCGGTAGTCGGCGCGGAAGTGCGCGGTCGAGTAGCTCTCCTCGACCTCGCCGTCGTGGGAGACCGCCACCGGACCGTCGACGGCCGTGAACCGGAACTCGGGTACCTGCATCTCGTGGTACAGCCGGGACCGTTCCAGGCGGCCGGCGGCGAGAGATCCCAGCAGCCGCAGGGTTGCCCAGCGATGTCCCATCTCGAGTATCCGGACATCGAGGAGCCCGTCGTCGAGCCGTAGGCGTCGTGTGGGCAGGAATCCTGTGGGTTGATAGATCGAGTTCCCGAGGAGGAACAGGGAGACGTCGAGCACCTGGCCGTCGACCTCGATCCGTACGTTGGCGTCCTCGCGGAGCACCCGGATGATCGCGGTGGCGGTGGCGAGTGGACGGCTGATGCGCCGCCGCAGGCGTTCCCGGATGCGGACGAAATGCGGATAGGCGCCGATGCTGGCGGTGTTCAGGATCAGTCGAGAATCGTTGAGCCACACCGCGTCGACCTTGGACACCGACCCGGAGGCAATGGCGTGGACGGTGTCCTGGACTGTCCCGCAACCGATGTCACGCGCGAAGTGATTGAAGGTGCCCGCCGGGAACACCGCGAGCGGCAGTTCCGCGTCGACCGCCGCGCCTGCGGCGCACGCCACCGTGCCGTCCCCGCCCGCGACGCCGATGATCGACGCGCGCGTCGCGACATCGGCGAACACCGCGGCGACATCGTCCTTGTCGTCGAGTTCGACGATCTCGGCGGCGGGGAGCGCCGTCTGGATGTCCTTAAGCACACGACGTCCGCGCCCGTCCGAGGAAGCCGGGTTCACCACCACGACGAGACCGGCACCGTCGGGTCGAGGTTCGGCCTCGACGAGTGTCGGATCGGCGAGCGACAGGGATGGCCGGGCGATCGGCGGCACGACACGGGTGCCCAGTGTCGCGACGGCGGCCCCGATGCTCAGCCCGGCGACCACGTCGCCGGGGTAGTGGGCGCCGGTGGCGACCCGGGAGAGTCCGACGAGGGCGGCCAGCCCGGACAGCACGAGGCCCGCGGGTGGGTTCTCGACGGCGACACCGATCGCGAAGGCCGCAGCGCTCGCGGAGTGTCCGGAGGGCAGGGAGTTCGACGTCGGCTGTCTGCGGGCGCGTCGAGGGTCGGGGATGAGTCCCGGATGCGGACGTGGTCGGCGTCGAATTCGCTTGGCGGCCTGGTTGGTCACGAGACTGGTAACGGCCAGCGAGGCGATACCTCGGGCCGCTCCGCGCTGAAGTGACGGCCGGCCGGAGACGGCCAATCCGGCGGCGATCGCCATCCACAGCTTCGAGTGATCAGCCGCGTGGGTCAGCACCGGCATCGTGGAGTCGAGCAGCGGACTCGGCGAGCGGGCGATCGTGTCATAGATCTCGGCGTCCAGAGTGCCCATCCCACGGGTGATCTGGGACAGGCCGGAACCACGATGACGTAACCGGCGCATGGTGTCCACCGTGCCATATCCGGGGGGCGGCCGTCGGAGCGAGGCCAGAAGGCCCGGTGGGGGAGGGGAGAGGGGGGTTTCGACAAGCTCAACCGGCGAAGGAACGCTCAACCGGCGAAGGAACGCTCAACCGGCGAAGGAACGCGCAACCGGCGCAGGAACGCTCAACGGGCGAAGGAACGCTCATCCCGTCGAGCGGCTCATTCGGCGGGCAACACCACAAAGCGGGCCGTCATGCACCGGATGGTGCGTGACGGCCCGCTTTGTTGCGTCGGAAGCTACTCGACGAAGGGATTGCCACCCTTGGCCTGGAGTTCGCGGAGAGCCTTGCGTTCGGCGGCCTCGAGTTCGTGCTCGAGTTCGACGTTGCGCAGCTGCTCCTCGACCGGGTCGGCGGTCAGGATCGAACCCGTACCCGGTGCGCCGGCGGAACCGAGCTTGTTCATCCGCTTCGGCAGTGCAGCGCCCTGGTAGGGGAGCGGGATCGGGTGACCGTGGTCGTCGACCGGTCCGAGTGGCTGGTGCAGCTCGATGTACTCGCCCTGCGGCAGACGCTTGATGATGCCGGTCTCGATGCCGTGAGCAAGGACCTCACGGTCGCTGCGCTGCAACGAGATCGCCCAGCGATAGGCGATGAAGTACACCAGCGGCGGCAGGATGATCAGACCGATCCGGCCGATCCATGTCGTCGCGTTGAGCGAGATGTGGAACTTGAACGCGATGATGTCGTTCATGCAGGCCAGCGTCAGCAGGATGTAGAACGAGAACGCCATCGCACCGATCGCGGTACGGACCGGGGTGTCACGCGGACGCTGCAGCAGGTTGTGGTGAGCGTCGTCTCCGGTGAGCTTCTTCTCGATCCACGGGTAGGCGAACATCACGCCGAACATGATGGTGATGATCAGGACGACCCAGTTGGACATCACGACGGTGTAGTTGCCCAGGTAGAGCTCCCACGCGGGGAACAGACGTATCAGACCGTCGGTCCACATCATGTAGATGTCCGGCTGCGAACCTGCCGACACCTGCGCCGGGTTGTACGGGCCGATATTCCAGACCGGGTTGATCTGGAAGATGCCCGCCATGACGGCCAGCACACCGGTGACGAAGGCGAACATCGCGCCGGCCTTGGCGGCGAACACCGGCATGATCCGGACACCGACGACGTTCTTCTCGGTGCGGCCGGGGCCGGGGAACTGGGTGTGCTTCTGGTACCAGACGAGCGCCAGGTGAGCACCGATCAGGGCCAGGATGATGCCCGGGAACAGCAGGATGTGCAGTACGTACAGGCGCGGGATGATGATGTCGCCGGGGAAGTCCCCACCGAACAGCGCCCAGTGGATCCAGGTGCCCACGACCGGGATGCCGAGGACGATGCCACTCATGGCGGCGCGGACGCCGGTGCCCGAGAGCAGGTCGTCGGGCAGCGAGTAGCCGAAGAAGCCCTCGAACATCGCCAGTACCAGCAACAGGGAGCCGATGATCCAGTTGGCCTCACGCGGACGACGGAACGCACCGGTGAAGAAGATGCGCGCCATGTGGATGATGATCGACGCCGCGAACAGCAGAGCTGCCCAGTGATGGATCTGGCGGACGAACAGGCCGCCGCGAACCTCGAAGGAGAGGTCCAGCGTGGTTTCGTACGCCTTGGTCATCATGACGCCGTTGAGCGGCTGGTACGCGCCGTCGTAGACGACGTGCGTCATCGACGGATCGAAGAACAGCGAGAGGTAGACGCCCGAGATCAGCAGGATGATGAAGCTGTAGAGCGCGATCTCACCCAGCATGAACGACCAGTGGGTGGGGAACACCTTGTTGATCTGGCGACGCATACCCGCGGCGAGGTGATACCGCGAGTCCATTTCTTCGGCTTGTGCGCCGAGGCGGTCGGCGATGGTCATGACTTACGCTCCCAGAATGCCGGTCCGACGGGCTCGATGAAGTCGCCTGCCGCAACGAGGTAGCCCTCATTGTTCACCGTGATCGGCAGCTGCGCGAGGGCGCGGGCGGCCGGTCCGAAGATCGGCTTTGCGTACTCCAGCGCGTTGAACTGCGACTGATGGCAGGGACACAGGATGCGGTTGCTCCGCTGTTCGTACAGCGAGGCGGGGCAACCGAGGTGGCTGCAGACCTTGGTGTAGGCGAAGTAGTCACCGTAGTTGAAGCTCTCCTGGCCCTTGCGCTTGATGGCGCGGGCCGTGTCCTCGGGACGAAGACGGATGAGCATGACGGGGTTGCGGACCTCGTGGAGGCTCTCCATCAGCGCGTGACGGGAGTGCTCGGTCTCGCCGAACCCGTTGGAACGACGCCACGGGAAGACGGTCTCCATGCCGCCGGCGTCGAGATCCTCCGGACGGACCAGGGCGACCTGGTACGGGTTGCCCGTGTCGCGACGCAGGTAGACGGTCTCGTTGGGGTCTTCCTTGGAGTTGTAGATCGGCGACCAGCCCGAGTGCCACAGCGGGGCGTTCTCGCGCTCGGCCCACGGGTTCTTGATGAAGCCACCGAGGAAGGCCACGAGGCCGGTCAGCGCGAAGGCGCCCAGACCGAACCCGGCCGAACCGATGATCATCTTGCGACGACCCAGGGTCGAGGTGGTGCCGGTGTCCTGGAGGAGTCCGACGATCGTCTTCTTGTCGACCTCGGCCGAACCGCCGTCGTGGCGATCCTGCACGGAGATCTCCGACGGGATGAACTTCTTGGTGATCAGGATCATCGCGATGCCGATGGACAGCACCGAGAGTCCGAACGTCGCACCGAGGAGCGGCGTGTTGAAGGTGTACCACCAGTAGTTCGGATCGTCGGGGAGGGCGAATTCCCAATGGTTGAACAGGAAGATGCCCAGGCAGGCGAGTGCGGAGATACCTGCGATCGTGAACCAGACCGCGACCTGGCGCTCGGCGCGCTTCTCGACCCTGGTTCCCGCCTCGGTGTACCGCTCGGCCCGGTGGATGATCTCGACACCGTCGAGATTGGTGCCGAGTTTGACGAGCTCATCCGTGCTCATCTGCTCCAGTTCGTCCCGCGACGGGACGTCCTTGTCACTGCCGCTCATGCTCGAGATCCCATCCACATGGCGCCTGCGACGATGGCGATGACGCCGACAAACCACATCACCATGCCCTCACTGACCGGCCCGAAGCCGCCCAGTCCGAGTCCGCCGCTGGGCTTGGCCTCGGTCGCATACTTGACGTAGGCGATGATGTCTTTCTTTTCTTCCGGATCCAGCTGACGGTTCGAGAACTTGGGCATGTTCTGGGGACCGGTCAGCATCGCGGTGTAGATCTGTGCCTCACTGACGCCGTCGAGGTTCGGGGCGTACTTACCCGACGACAGGGCGCCGCCACGACCGGTGAAGTTGTGGCACGAGGCGCAGTTGAGGCGGAACAGCTCGCTGCCGCGTCCGATGCTGTCGCCACGGAGCGAACCCTGGGCGACCTCGCCGTTGGCGTCGCGGGGGACCTGCGGTCCGCCGCCCTCGGACTGGATGAAGGCGCCGAGCTGGTCGATCTGCTCGGTGGTGAACTTCGCGGGCTTGCGCTGTGCCTGTGCCTCACCACGTGCGGCCGGCATGCGGCCGGTCGACACCTGGAAGTACACGGCGGCATCGCCGACGCCGAGCAGGGCGGGACCACGCTCGGGCACACCCTGCAGGTTCGCGCCGTGGCAGGTGATGCACGAGGTCTCGTAGAGCTTGCGGCCGTCGTTGATCATCGCGGCGTTGCTCTCGTCGGCCACCGCGACCTGGGGGTCGGGGGTCAGAACCGAAGCCAGCACACCGGCCATGACCAGACCGGCCAGGAGCACGATGGTGCCGCTGGCGCGTCGACGGAGCTTGCGCCGTGCCTTGGCGCGGCGGGCGTCGGTGCCGCTATCCGACGGTCGCGGTGGAGATGAACTCATCTGTGACTCTCTACTAAGCGGGACGGACTGGTGTTCTAGAGCGAGCTGCGCTCTGGGTTGGCGGATCGCGCGTGGCGCGGTGTCGCCGGGGTCATCGGATGAAGTAGATCGTGACGAACAGTCCGATCCAGACGATGTCGACGAAGTGCCAGTAGTAGGAGACAACGATTGCGGCGGTTGCCTGCGCCGGGGTGAACTTCGAGAGCTTGGTGCGGATGAGGAGGTAGACGAACGCGATCAGTCCGCCGATGACGTGCATGCCGTGGAAGCCGGTCGTCATGTAGAAGACGGAACCGTATGCACTCGACGACAGCGTCGTGCCCTCGTGCACCAGGTGGTAGTACTCGTACGCCTGGCCGCACACGAAGAACGTGCCCATGGCCAAGGTGAGTACGTACCAGCGGCGGAGGCCGAAGACGTCACCTCGTTCGGCGGCGAACACACCCATCTGGCACGTGACCGACGAGAGAATCAGCACCGTCGTCACCGGTATGGCGAGGGCGAGATTCAGCTCGGTCGGCTCTGGTGGCCAGCCGATGGCGGAGTTGGCTCGGGCGACGAAGTACATCGCGAAGAGGCCAGCGAAGAACATGAGCTCACTGGACAGCCACACAATCGTGCCGACGCTGACCATGTTGGGCCGGTTCAGCGAGTGCACGCGCGAGGTGATGGCTGTTCCTGAGGTACCTACAGCGCTTGTCACAAGTGAAGTATGACGGTTCGTAGTAAGCGGTGGCCACCCGGGTCGGATATTGGGGGCAGGTTTTTGTCCCGCTGCAGGTCGGGGGGCCGGGGATCGCGTCTCCGGCGTGTTCGGCGGCGTGTCCGGCGGCTTGTCTGGGGCGTTGGCACGGTAGCTACGGTGAGTTCATGTCGAGTTCGGATTCCTCCGGTCCCCGCGACCTCAACGGGCGGGTCGTCGCCCGGGGTCGCCTGGCGCGCCTGCGATCCCGGCTCCGGAGCGGTGGCGGCACCGCTCCCCTCGGTCTACTGGACGAGGTGGTTGTCGTCGCCGGTTCGGACGACGATGCGATCGCGAGTTCGGTCGCCCTCGACGAGTCGTCCTGGCGCGGGGAGGAGGAGGTGATCCTCCGTCACGATCTCGAGTTGCCGGCAGATCGCGTGAGCGATGCCGCGGCGGTGGCGGCACTCGACGGATATGAGGTGGTCGGCGACGACCGCTGGGGGCCGCGGCCCGAGGCCGGCGACGACCGGCTCGAGGTGCTCGTCCTCGCACGTGTCCAGTTGCTCGACGCCATGCATCTGTCCCAGGAACGGTCCCGCATGGCCAGTCTGGGTTCCCGTCACGGCGGAATCGCACGACGGTGGTCTGTACTGCAGCGTCCGGCCGGCGGGGCGGGGCACTAGGCTCTCTGCCTGTGAGTACCGCAAAGTCTGCCTTCAGCTGGCCGCAGATCCTCGGCAAGATCACCGATCGCATCGACCTCACCGCCGAAGAGGCCGCCTGGGCGATGAACGAGATCATGACCGACAGTGCCAGCGGCGCACAGATCGCCGCCTTCGGTGTCGGCGTGAAGATGAAGGGCGCGGCTCCCGGCGAGCTCATCGGCCTGGCGCAGGCGATGCTCGACCATGCGACGCTCGTCGAGGTGAGTCGTCCGGCGGTCGACGTGGTCGGTACGGGCGGCGACCGGTCGCACACCGTGAACATCTCCACGATGACGTCGATCGTCATCGCGGCCGCCGGGGTGGCGGTCGTGAAGCACGGGAACCGGGCGGCGTCGTCGAAGAGCGGCGGTGCCGACGTGCTGGAGGCGCTCGGCGTGGACATCACCCTGTCCGCCGACGCGGTCGCGCGCTGTGTGGACGAACTCGGTATCGGGTTCTGCTTCGCGCCGGTGTTCCACCCGGCCTTCCGTTTCACCGGTCCGCCGCGCAAGGAGATCGGCATCCCGACCGTGTTCAACGTGCTCGGGCCGCTGACGAACCCGGCACGTCCCACCGCGGGCCTCATCGGGTGCGCCTTCGCCGACCTTGCACCGGTTCTCGCCGGCGCTTTTGCCGACCGCGGTGGATCGGCACTGGTGGTGCGCGGCGACGACGGCCTCGACGAACTCACCACGACCACCACCTCGACGGTGTGGCAGGTCGTCGGCGGCAGCGTCACCCAGCTCGGCGTCGACCCGGCCGATCTCGGCATCCCGCGCGTCGAGCTGTCCGCGCTGCAGGGCGGCGATGCGGTCGCCAACGCCGCGATCGCGCGGGAATTGTTCGCGGGCACAACCGGTCCCGTACGTGACGCGGTGCTGCTGAACTCGGCCGGCGCGATCGTGGCGTTCGAACAGCGGGCGCCGATGACCTCCGCCGAACTCACCGAGGCGCTCGGTGCCGCGAAGGACCGTGCGGCCGACGCCATCGACTCCGGGGCGGCGGCGTCCCTGCTCTACCGCTGGGCCTCGCTCAGCACCCGGTTGGGGTCGGCCGCGCGAAACTAGTTCTCGCCGATGGAGAAACCACCCTCGACGTCCGAGCTCGAGTAGCTGCGGAACGCGATGTGGGTGGCACTCTTGAGCACCGCGGGCAGCCGGTTGATCTCTCCGGTCACCACTGTCGCGATCTGCTCGTGGTCGCGGACGCGGATCTTCGCGATGAGGTCGACGTCACCCGCGCAGGAGTACACCTCTTCGACGCCGGCGATGTCGGCCACGGACTGAGCGGTCTCCGGGATCTGGTGGATGTCGGCCTGGATGAGGACGATGGCAGTGATCATGGCGCAAGCCTAGTGGCCGCGAGCCGGTGGACCGGCGAGCGCTGTGCGGGCCGTGGTGTCCGGTGCACCACCGAGTGGGCGTCCGAGCGTGCCTCTCGCGCCGACTGCGACCAGGCGCGCCGGCGCTCGGCGCATCCGGCCGGCAGCGCCACCGGATCGGTCGTGGACACGATCCGGGCCCCCGGCTCGGTCATCCACCGGTAGATCAGCGCCACTTCTTCCGCGGGTGCCCCGCGTAGGGGACCTGTTCCGGCGATGACCGTCTCGGCTGCGGCGACGAGCGCGTCGACCACCGGCATGGGGGAGACGCCCCGACGCGCACGTCCCGCCGCCGCGAGGCGTCCGTGGCGGACGACGGCGAAATGCCAGCCGCGGTCGTCGTCGGGACGGGCGACGACGATCTCGGCGATCGCACACAGCGCGGCCAGCCGCTGACAACGCGCCAGGGCGTCGATGGTGAGGGCGAGCCGGTCTCGGTGGCGGGCGGCGGTCTCGAACATCTGCGCCTCGGAGAGATCCGCGAGGCGCGCGGTGAGGTCGTCGAGGAGGTCGTCGGCCTCCCCACGCATCAGCCGGCGGGCCGCGGTCACGCGCGGCAGATAGTCCGGGACGGTCTGGGGCGCTGCGGCGGCGGCATGACATCCGCCGGGCTGCCGGACGCCGTCGGACGTCGGGCACCAGTGGTAGCCGGTGGCCCCGAGACGTTTGGTGCACGTGCGCAGTCCGGCGGCTGCGGCGATCACGTCGGCAACCGTCGACGCGTTGTTGCGGTTGCCCACCGGACCGATGGATTCGTCGGTGGGGGTGCGGCTGACCTTGAGACGCGGGAAACGTTCCTCCGTCAGGGTCACCCACCATCCCTTGTGGGGCTGTGTCGAACGTCGGTTGTAGGCGGGCGCGTGCGCCGCCAGCAGTCGCAACTCGCGGACGGCCGCCTCCAGGGCGTGGGAACACTCGACGACGTCGACGCGCTCGGCGAGCAGGACCATCTCGGTGATGCGTCGCCGGGGATCGCTGCCGGAGAAATAGGAACGGACCCGGCGTCGTAGATCCACCGCGGTGCCGACATAGAGGACCTCGTTCGAGGGCCCGCGGAAGAGGTAGACGCCGGGCCGGGCCGGTACCCGGTCGGCGAGGTGACGTTTGCCGCGCAGACGGGGATCGGTGCGCGGCAGGTAGGAGGTGAGTTCCCCGACCGTCGCGATGCCCTGGTTCCCGACGCGCTCGAGCAGACGGTGGAAGACCTCGACGGTGGCGCGGGCGTCGTCCAGCGCCCGGTGGGTGGGACGGACCGAGACGTCGAACAGATCGGCGAGGGCGCTCAGCTTGACCGTCGGGGCCTCGTCGCGCGACAGGATGCGCCGGGCCATGGTCACCGTGCACAGACTCAGGCTGAACGGCCAGTCGAGGTGGAGCCGGAGTGCGTTCTGCCGGAGGAACCCCATGTCGAAGCGAGCGTTGTGCGCGACCAGGATCGCCCCGCGGGCGAACTCGAGGAACGCAGGTAGTACCGACTCGATACGGGGCGCGTCGGTGACCATCGCGGTCGTGATCCCGGTGAGGGTGACGATCTGGGGCGGGATGGGGCGACCGGGATCGACGAGGGTGGCGAACTCGCCGATCACCTCGCCGCCCCGGATCTTCACGGCGCCGATCTCGGTGATGCGGTCGCCCGCGGGATCGGACCCGGTGGTCTCGAGGTCGACGACGACGAGGGTGGTGTCGAAGAGTGCCCGGTCGCTGAACTCGTTCGATGTCGCGTCGCCACCGGTGGCCTGATCGGCGGCTTCGAGGTCGGCGAAGGTCAGTTGGCCCGAGGTCGTCTGTCCCGCGGCTGCACCGCCACCATCCATGCGCGTCACGGGCCGAACATTAGTTCGACGCACCGACAGGCCGGATGTGACACCCCGATCGATCGTTCTGTTTTCGGCGGCGGTCGGCGCGGGGACGTTCGCCGATGTCGCCTGTTACCCCTGTGACGCATGTGTCGAACACTGTGCGAACGAGTTTGTCGGTGGTGCCCCCTAGTCTCCACCTCGAAGTGAGAGATCGTCGCCGGCGGCGGCGAACCACACCCCCATGAACCGCCCGATTCGGAGGTCAAACGCCTCCGGCGCCAAGATGAGATGGAGATCACACCATGCACGTTGACTGCGCGACCTGCCCGGCCCGCCCCGTCGCCTGTGACGGGTGCATGATGACGGTGCTTTTCGGCGGCCCGAACTGGGACGATGGGCCCGCTGAAGGTGGAGTTACGGTAACGGCGCAGGCCCTCGACGACGATGCTGAACTGGACCTCGCGATCGATGTGTTCCAGTCCGCTGCAATGGTCACCAGCGGTGCTGCACGATCTGCAAGAACCTCGAAAACTGCACGTCATCGGGCATTTCGAGTCGTCGCCGGGACTGATCTCCGCGCGGGCTGAAAGTCGGGTGCGATCTGCGTGTCCGTTGCGTAGTGGACACAGGGCCGTCGATTTCGTAACCTTTCTGAGACCTTTGCGGAGCGTCCCGCTTCAACAGAAGTGGTCCGCACAAGTCGCCGCTCAATCGCCCTTGCGGGCGAACCGGGGAACCACACACTTCGGGCAGTGCGGCCAGTCGATGTCAGTCCTGACATGACCTGGTGAGACTGTCCCGAATCGGGGTGAATCGCGTCAACGCGCAAGCGTGTCCTCTCGGGATACGGCTGTGCCGAAAACGCGTAGGGCCACTCTTCCGGCCCGAACCCGACAGCTAACTCGGTCGGCGGTACAGGGAGAAACTGAAGGAGAACTCGCTTCGTGGCCAAACATCGTTTGGAACAGCCCAATCGTGGGAGCAAGGTAGCCAAGAAAGCGGTGATCGCTGGATCGATCACGCTCGGTTCGCTCGCTGCTGCGGCCGGCCCTGCTCTCGCGGCCCCGGTCCACACCCCGCTCGGAACCTTCGAGATCCCGGCTCTGCCCGGCGAGCAGAAGGCTCCCGAGGCTGCGCCCGCGCCCAAGCCCGTCGCGAAGTCGCCGGCCGCAACGGTCGAGATCCCGAACGTCGGCCAGTTCACCATCCCGGGCATCGGCCAGAACCAGATCCCGGACCAGTTCCGTCCGCACGGTGGCGCCCCGCTCGGGCAGCCCCAGCTGACCGCGGGCGAGAAGGCCGTCAAGGCCGCGGAGAGCAAGATCGGCTCGCCCTACTCCTACGGCTCGGCCGGCCCGAACGCCTTCGACTGCTCGGGTCTCGTCTACTGGTCCTACAAGCAGGCTGGCAAGACCATCCCGCGTGACAGCTACGGCCAGCTCGGTGGCGGTCGCCCGGTCTCGTACAACGAGGCCAAGCCCGGCGACGTGATGATCTTCAACGGTGGCGGCCATGCCGGCATCTACGCCGGTAACGGACAGTTCGTCCATTCCTCGACCTACGGCACCCCGGTCAAGCGTGACGCGGTCAAGGAGTGGCAGCTCACCGGTATCCGCCGCTACTGACATCAACTGAACAAGAGCATCAGGGAAAGGGCGGGTCGCGGTTTGGTGCGATCCGCCCGATCCGGTCCTTGGGGCCATCGGGGGAACCTACGGTGGTCCGCGGACGGTAACGAAGCGGTAAGGAAGTGACTGGCACCGTGCTTTCCGGGGAGGGGCGAGTGAACGCGACTCGTATCCGTGCACGATCGGGCCCGATGATGCTCGTCATGTGTCTGCTGGCGGCCATCGTGACCGTCGTCCCACTGACGACCGGCGGAACCGGGCAGGCGCGGGCCGTGCCCGCGCGATCAGCCGATCAGCTTCTCGATCGGTACAAGCAGCTCGGCACCGAGGCCGAGAAGACCACCGAGGCGATGCACAACGCCAAGATCGAGTACGACAAGCAGCGCTCGATCGTCGTGCAGGCCAAGAAGGCCGCGGCCGACGCCCAGCGCAAGCTCGACATCAGCCGTGAGCAGCTCGCGGCTTACCAGGCCAGGGTCGACGCCATCGTGCGCGCCAGCTACCAGGGAGCCCGCGTCAGCGGCCTCTATGCGGTGATGGTCAGTGACTCGCCGCAGGCCCTCCTCGACCAGATGTCGGGGCTCGACATGATCTCGCGGCAGGCCGCGTCGGACCTGACCGCCGTCAAGAAGGTCCGCGCCCAGACCGCGGCCGCCAAGAAGGACGCCGACCAGACCGCGCTCGCCGCGTCGGAGGCGGTCTCGCGCGCCGAACGCGTCCGCGGAGACCTCCAGACCAAGCAGGCCGACCTGCAGATGCAGGCGATCCAGATCCGCACGATCTACCAGTCGATGACCGGCAAGCAGCTCGCCGCGCTGCGCGGCCCGACCTTCGACTTCGACCCGCGGATCGTCCCGAGGGGCACCGCCGCCGCGCTCGTCGCCGTTCAGGCAGCGTTGACGCGAATCGGCGATCCCTATGTGTGGGGTGCCACCGGTCCGAGTTCCTTCGACTGCTCTGGTCTGATGGTGTGGGCCTACAAGCAGGCCGGCAAGACCCTCCCGCGGTCGAGTGAGGCGCAGATGGCCGGCGGACAGCCGGTGTCCCGCGAGGACCTCAAGCCCGGCGACCTGGTCATCTACTACCCGGACGCCCACCACGTGGGGATGTACGTCGGCGACGGATACGTCATCCACGCCTCGACCTTCGGTGTCCCGGTCAAGGTCGTCCCGCTCGACGAGGCCGGTCCCTTCAACTCCGGCCGTCGGTTCTAGACTCCTCTGGTGGTCTCACTCCGCGGGCGTTGGCGCCCGACGCTCGCCTCCGCGGTGGTGCTGCTGATCGGTGTGACCACCGGATGTGGGGGTCCGGGTCCGTCCTCGAACGTCGCATCGGTCTCCACCGGGTCCACCACGACGTCGACGACCCCGGCGAATGTGTATGAGCAGCAGCGTGCCGAGGGTGTGACGCGCCTGCTCGACGACCTCACCACCGCCGTGTCCGCGGGGGACCTGCGGGCGATCGGCCGCCTCGTGGACGACACGGCGATCCCGGCCTTCGAGAATCGATGGGTGACCGCCGCGGAGAACTTCCGTCCCCGGCCGTTCTCCGGCGACGAGTCCGACGGTCGATTGCAGTTCGCCCGTTTCCGCTATCAGCTCGCACCCACCGAGGAAGCCGAGACGCTGGTGCCCGCCGATGTCCAGGGGCTTCTCGACGTGAAGGGGAGTTCCGACTCCTGGGTCGCGCCGGTGGAACTGCGATACGCCCTCGGAGGCGAGCGTGCGCCCGGGGTCGACGAACCCGAGGTGGTGGTGACCAACCAGTTCGTGGTCGCCAGGTACGGCGACGAGTGGAAGCTCGTCGGCGACGCCGAGGCGCTCGGCGGCGAACCGTCCCCGACCCAGCTGTGGGAGCTCCCCGGACTCTCGGTCTCCGATGTGGAGACCGCGGGTGGGACGTCGGTGATCGCCTGGTACCTGCGCACCAACCCGGCGCTGGCGAACCTGCGCCGGCTGCTGCCCGATGCCGTCGACGCGGTGACCGCCTTCTGGGGCAACTCCTGGGATCGACGCGCAGTGCTCGTCGCGACCTCGACACCGAAGGAGTTCGACGAGCTCGTGGCGCCGGGACGCGGGGTGACCGGCACCGCAGCCGCCGCGACCGTGTACAGCCGAGTGGACTTCCCCCGGCGCACCGCCTCCGGCCAGCGCATCGTCTTCACCCCAGCCGCCGACGACCTGGCCGCGCCGACGCTCGCCGTCGTGCTGCGCCACGAACTCACCCACGTCGCGGCCCGGGCCCAGACCGCCCTCGACGCCCCTCTCTGGATCACCGAGGGCGTGGCCGAGTACGTCGGCCGCAAGGGCACCTACACCCGACTCCCCGACGCCGCACCCGACCTGACCCAGGCGGTCCGTGCGGGCAACACCCCCACTGCGTTGCCCGACGACGCTGCCTTCGCCGTGGACGGGCAGAACTCCCAGATCGCCTATCAGAGTGCGTGGTCGATGGCTGCCTATGTCGCCGACCGGTACGACGAGGCGCGTCTGAAGCGGCTCTACCTCGGGGTCGCGGCAACCTCCGACCCGGCTCGCCAGGACGCCGCCATCCGGGCCGCGCTCGGCGTCGGTCGTGATGAACTGGTGGCCGGGTGGGGTCGATGGCTCGAGGGACAGGTCCGCTGATGTCACGAACCCTGTTGATCACGAATGACTTTCCGCCGCGGCCGGGCGGGATCCAGTCCTATCTGCAGAATCTGGTAGATCTGCTACCGCCGGAGGACATCGTCGTCTACGCGCCGCGCTGGCGCGGCCGGTCGCACATCGACTTCGACGCGGCAGCGCCGTACCGGGTGTACCGCCATCGCACGACGCTGATGCTGCCGACGCCGTTCGTCGCCCGACGTGCTGCGGAGATCGTTCGGCGCGAAGAGATCTCGACGGTCTGGTTCGGGGCGGCCGCACCGCTGGCCGTCCTGGCGCCCGCGATGAGGCGTGCCGGTGCCCAGCGCGTGCTCGCCAGTACGCACGGCCATGAGGTCGGCTGGTCGATGCTCCCGGTGGCACGTCAGGTACTCGGACACATCGGTCGCCACACCGACGTGATCACCTTCGTCAGCCGGTACACGCGCGGCCGATTCGCCTCCGCCTTCGGTCCGCATGCCGCACTCGAATACCTGCCGCCTGGTGTCGATGTCGACCGGTTCGCGCCCGATCCGATTCTGCGGCAGAAGTTCCGCGACCGTCACGACCTGGGGGACCGGCCGACCATCCTGTGTCTGTCGCGACTGGTGCCGCGTAAGGGGCAGGACGTGCTCATCCGGGCGCTGCCGCTGATCCGTCGCCGGATGCCCGATGCCGTACTGGTGGTCGTCGGCGGCGGCCCGTATGCGGAGAAGCTGCACGCACTCGCTGCCGAGGCGGATGTCACCGATCACGTGATCTTCACCGGATCGGTTCCGGCCGAAGAACTCTCGGCATATCACAACATCGCCGACGTCTTCGCGATGCCGTCCCGCACCCGCGGGGGCGGACTCGACGTCGAAGGGCTCGGAATCGTCTATCTCGAGGCCTCGGCGACCGGCGTGCCGGTGGTCGCCGGGCTCTCGGGTGGTGCGCCGGAGACCGTGGTGGAGGGGGTGACGGGGACGACGGTCGACGGCACCGACGTCGACGCCGTCGCCCTGGCGATCCTGGCGATCCTCGGCGACCGGGCGGCGGCGGCCGATATGGGCGCTGCCGGAAGGCGTTTCGTGATGGAGAACTGGCAGTGGAGTCAGATGGCGGCCCGGCTGCGCCAATTGCTCTGAGTCGTCCCTACGCCCCGGTCGAGACTCGAACCACGATCTTTCCTCGCACATGACCGGACTGGCTGCGCTCGTGAGCGCCGGCAGCGTCGGCCAGGTCGAAGACCTCGGCGATCTCCGGCTTGAGGTCGCCCGCGTCGGCGAGCCGGGCGAGCTCGGCGAGGTCCGCGGAGTCGGGACGCACCCACGCGTACTGGCCCCCGAACTCATCTCGCGCCCGTGCGTCGATGATGGAGGCGACGGTGCCGCCGTCGCGCAATACGTCTGGCACCGAATCGAGTGCCTCTCCACCGACATAGTCGAGGACGACGTCGACACCGGCGGGCTCGAGCGCACGTACCCGGTCTGCCAGACCATCCCCGTAGGTGGTGGGCTCGGCGCCGAGGGTTCGGAGGTAGTCGTGATTGGACTCCGAGGCGGTGCCGATCACCCGTGCGCCCAGAGATCGCGCGATCTGAACCGCGAACGACCCGACGCCGCCCGCGGCGGCATGGACCAGCACAGTGTGACCCGACTGCACGCCCGCCCGTCGAATCGTCTGGTACGCCGTCAGTCCGGCGAGCGGTACGGCCGCAGCCTCCTCGAACGACAAGCTGGACGGCTTGTGCGCGAGTGTGCGGACCGGTGCGGCGACCAGATCGGCGAACGTGCCGCCGGCGACCTCCCCGCCGACGACGTCCTTCCGGACGTAACCGAACACCTCGTCGCCCACCCGGAACTCCGGCGTGTCCAGGCCGACCTGCTCGACCACGCCCGCGACATCCCAACCCGGGATCACCGGGAACACGGTGTCCATGATCTCGGCGAGGTGTCCCTCGCGGACCTTCCAGTCCACGGGGTTGACACTCGAGGCGCGCACTCGGATCAGTACGGAGTCCGGACCGACCTTGGGCGTGGGGAGATCGGTGACCTCCAGGACATCAGGGCCGCCGAAGCGGCTGTAGGTGATTGCACGCATGGTGGCACCAACGGGTGCTCGGGCGGATTGATTCCTGATCCGGCGAACGGATCAGTTCTGGAAGATCACTTCTGGAGGATCACTTCTGGTAGATCGCCTCGATGTCGTCGGAGAACTTCTCCACGACCACGTTGCGCTTGACCTTGAGGGTCGGGGTCATCTCGCCGGTCTCCTCGGTGAAGTCCGACGGCAGGATGCGGAACTTCTTGATCGCCTCCGCGCTAGACACCGTCTTGTTGGCGGCGTCGATGGCCGACTGGATCTCGGCCCGCAGGTCGGCGTCGTCGGAGAGATCGGCGACCGAGGCCGACTCCGGCTTGTTGTTGCGTTCTTTCCAGGCGGGGAACGCTTCGGAGTCGATCGTGATCAGCACGCCGATGAACGGCTTCGCGTCGCCGACGACCATCGCCTGGGAGATCAGGGCGTTGGCGCGGATGACGTCCTCGAGTCCGGCGGGGGAGACGTTCTTGCCGCCCGCGGTCACGATGAGTTCCTTCTTGCGGCCGGTGATCGTGATGAAGCCGTCGGCGTCGACGGTGCCGAGGTCGCCGGTGTGGAACCAGCCGTCGACGATCGCGGTGGCCGTCGCCTCCGGGTTCTGCCAGTACTCCTTGAACACGACGCCGCCCTTGAGCAGGATCTCGCCGTCCTCGCCGAGGCGAACGGCGTTGCCCGACAAGGGCTTGCCGACGGTGCCGATCTTCCAGGCGGAGGGGGTGTTCACACTGAACGCGGCGGTCGACTCGGTCAGGCCGTAACCCTCGAACACCGGGATGCCGACGCCGGAGAAGAAGTGGCCCAGGCGTGCACCGAGGGGGCCGCCACCGGAGATCGCCATCCCGCACTCGCCGCCGAGGGCGTCGCGGAGCTTCTTGTAGACGAGCGCGTCGAACAGGGCGTGCTTGAGCTTGAGGAGCAGCCCGATCTGACCCTTCTCACGCGCCTCGGAGTAGGCGATGGCGGTCTCGGCCGCGGCGTCGAAGATCTTGCCCTTGCCGCCGTCGTGGGCCTTCTGGCGCGCGGAGTTGTAGACCTTCTCGAACACGCGCGGCACCGAGAGGATGAGCGACGGCTTGAAGACCGCGAACTCGTCGACGAGGGTCTTGATGTCACTGGTGTGCCCGACCTCGGCGCCGGCCTCGATCGCGACCAGGGTGATGGCGCGGGCCAGGACGTGTGCGAGCGGCAGGAACATCAGGAGACGCTTCTCGTCGCGCGCGATGAGGTCGTCGAGGATGTCGCCGGCGAGGACCGCGCGCACCTCGGAGAGCATGTTCGAATGGGTCAGCTCGCACCCCTTCGGTCGCCCGGTGGTGCCCGAGGTGTAGATGAGGGTCGCCGGGTCGGCGGCACCGACGGTCGCGCGGCGCTTGGCGACCTCGTCGTCGTGGACATCGGCGCCGGCGGACACGAGTTCGTCGACGGCACCCGGTCCGTCGGCGCGATCGATCTGGAACACCTTGACCGATTCGGTCAGCGAGTCGATGGACTCGAAGGCGGCACGATGGCCGTCGTCTTCGAGGACGATCGCGACGGCGCCGGAATCGCGCATGATCCACTCGATCTGGCTGGCCGACGACGAGTCGTAAATCGGCACGGTGATCGCGCCGGCCGACCAGATCGCGAAGTCGAAGAGGTTCCACTCGAGGCGGGTGCGCGAGAGAAGTGCGACGCGGTCGCCCGGGTTCACGCCGGAGGCGATCAGGCCCTTGGCGATCGACGAGATGCGTGCTGCGGCATCAGCGGCCGTGATCGGCGCCCAGGTATCGCCCTGTTTGTGGCGGAACACGACGTGCTGAGGTGATCGCTGTGCCAGATCGAAGATGATGTTCGTGCAGTTCTCGTCGTCGGCGATCGAGAATTTCGCAGGCACGCTGTACTCACTCATCGTGGTTACCCTCCAGTAGATGCCGTTGTGCAGATCGTAACTCTGTTGGGAACCGGGACGTTCACGGCACCGCCCGTCGGGTGCACTACCCTGCGCCGACACGAGTATGTGAAGCTAGTGGGCGTGACGAGCATCCAGGTGGCCGACGAGGTCTTCGTCGCCGCGGCACCCCGCCTGGCCGCTGCCGTGATCGGCGACCCCGCGAACTGGCGGCGATGGTGGCCCGACCTGCGTCTGGCGGTCACCGAAGACCGTGCCGAGCAGGGGGTCCGGTGGCGTGTCGACGGACCGGTGGCCGGAACGATGGAGATCTGGAACGAAGCCATTCTCGACGGCTTCGTACTGCACTACTTCCTCCATGCGGAACCGACGCAGCCGCTGGGCGGCGAGCGGGGAGACGATCCGCGCGCACGCGCCGACGCGCTGGCGGAGGAGAACAAACGTCGTCGTGTGGCGGGCAAGGACATGTCCTTCGAGGTGAAGAAGCTCCTCGAGGCCGGCCGGCACGTGGGCGGTCCGGCCGCCGGTGCCGAGACCGCCGAGGCCGTGTGATGGCCGATCACACCGAACGCGACATCGTCATCGGCGCGGACGCCGAGGACATCCTGGCCGTGATCTCCGATTTCGAGCACTACCCGGACTGGGTCGCCGCGGCGCGTGAGGTCGAGGTGCTGCGCGCCGACGCCGCCGGGCGCGCACTCGAGGTGCGGTTCGTGCTCGACGCCGGTGTCCTGCAGGACACGTATGTGCTTGCCTACGAGTGGGATCCGGACGGGACGTCGGTGTCGTGGCGGCTGGTCTCCAGTGATCTGCAGAAGGACCAGCGGGGCCGCTACATCCTGACCCAGCAGGTTCCCGGCTCGACCAAGGTCACCTATGAGCTGATGGTCGACCTGCAGGTGCCGATGATCGGACAGCTGAAACGTCGTGCGGAGAAGGCGATCACCGATTCCGCGCTGCACGAGCTCAAGAAGAGGGTCGAAGGCTGATCGATCTCACACCCATTCATGTGGTGCTCGGTCCCGGAGGCTCCGGTGTCTCCGCTGTCGCCGCCGCGGCGGCGTCCCAACGGCCCAGCACGCCCAGGGATTCGCGTCGTGCCGTCACCCGACCGGAGCAGCACACACTGCTCATCACGGTCGACCGTTGGTCGCCGGTGCACGACTGGGCTCGCGTCTACCGGCAACCCGGTGAGCCGGTGGCGGTCTCGAAGTTCCTGCACCTGCTGACACTCGACCGGCTCGATCTCACCGAACGCACGTGGTCGGCCTTCGTCGACGTCCTCGAGCACACGGTCGGACGCAGCAAGGCCGTCATGCCGGGGGTGGGGACCCTCGCCGGCATCGACGCCGCGGAGCTGACCTCGTTGCCGGGTATCGACGACTTCCTGTTGCTCCGGCGCATCCGCGACGAGGCGACGAGTGGTCGGTGGCAACGGATCGTCGTCGACTGCTCGGGGTGTGGCGACCCCTTGCAGTTCCTGCGTGGGGGAGCGGTGCTGAGTCAGGCCCTCAACCGGTTCTGGCCGCGGCACCGGCGGCTCGCGATGGCGGCCGAACGGCCGGTGATGGCACAGTTGACCGCCGCGGTCGACGCCATCGACCGCGACTGCGCGGACGTCGCCGAGTTGTTCGCCGACGCGCATGCGGTGGCCGTCCACCTGGTTCTCGGCGCGGAGGATCGGGCACGCCGCCTCGCTGAGCACTATGTCGCGGGGGCGGACGTCATGGGACTACCGCTCACCTCGGTTCAGGTGAACCGCGGTGTGGGCGCGGAGTCGCCGGAAGACCTCGCCGCGCACGTCGAGGGGCTTCTCGCCGGACGCGGCGATGTGCGGGTCGCACTGGTGGACCGGTCCACGGAGACGATCGACCGGATGGCGCGGCTGCGCAAACTCGCGGTCCGGTTGCCCGATCCACACGGTATCCCGCGCGGATCGGCTGCTGCGGTCGTCGAGACCGCCTCCGAGGAGCCGGTCTCCTTCCGGCTGTCGTGGTCACAGCGCCTGCCCGAACCCGATTCGCTGGCCCTCGGCCGCAGCGGCGACGACCTGCTCGTGACCGTCTCCGGGTTCCGTCACCCGGTGCGTCTGCCGTCGGTGTTGCGCCGGTGCACGGTGGTCGACGCGGCCTGGGACGACGGCCGGCTGACCGTCTGTTTCGTCCCCGACCCCGCCGTCTGGCCGCGCCGCTAGTCGACGCCGCACGGACACCGGGTACGTTCGAAGACCGCCCGCGCAGTCGTGTGCGAGAACGCGCGTTCGGCGACCACACGGTACGGTGCTGGGACGCCCGTCCATTCATGATGGCGAGAGCGAGCGGCACCAGGCCTCCGGGTACGAGCGGTGAGGGGAGACTACGCGCATGGGCACGGACGAGGGGACGTCACGGGGTGACGGGCCCGATCGTGACGACCGCGGTGGTCCGCACGGCGATCCGGTCCGGGACCTGTTGCTCGGTGTGGCCAATCAGATCGACGCGCTGGCGGGTCTCTTCGCGGGTGGCACGCAGGACGCGGGCGCGGCTGCCGCCGGGTATGTAGCCGCGTTCGGTGCCGACGGCCCGGTCGGCCAGACACTCGCCGGTGCGTCGGGGGAGATCACCTCGTTGCTGCGCGAGATCGGCGACCTCATCGCCCGGCTTCTCGCGGCGGTCATCGCCGTCCTCGAGGCCATCGCGGAGGCTCTGCGGTCGGCTCCCAGCTCGGTGTCGGAACCGCGGAACTACGAGCCGATCGCGGTTCGGATCGGCAGCCCGCGTCGTCCGGACGCGTCCACCGCACCCGAGCAGGAGCAGTGATGGGTGAGCTGACGATCGGGATCGACATCGGCGGCACGAGTGTGCGTGCGTCGGTGGTCGACGACCGCGGCACGATGCTCGACACCCTCCGCGCGCAGACGCCGCCCACCGCTCAGGCCCTCGAACACTGCCTGGACCGTCTCGTCGGCGAGCTGACCTCGAGGTGGGACGCGAAGGCCGTCGGGCTCGCGATCGCCGGGTTCCTGACCACCGACCGCAGCATCGTCCGGTTCGCGCCCCATCTGCCGTGGCGTGAGGCCCCGGTGGCCGAGGACATGACCCGACGCGTCGGCATCCCGGTGTTCGCCGAACACGACGCCAACGCGGCGGCGGTGGCCGAGGTGCGGTTCGGTGCGGCCGCGCGTGGACACAACACGGTGGTGCTCGCGATCGGTACCGGCATCGGTGCCGGTCTCGTGATCGACGGCGAGATCTACCGCGGGAGTTACGGCGTCGCACCGGAACTCGGACACCTCGCGATCGTCCCCGACGGTCGTGCCTGTGCCTGTGGCAAACGCGGATGCTGGGAAAGGTATTGCAGCGGAACCGCTTTGGTTGACACCGTGGTCGAGTTGCTGGCCGACGGCGACTGGGGGCGCAGCCAGCTCGCCGCCGACGTCGCCGCCGACCCCGGTTCCCTGACCGGCCGGCGGGTCGCCGGTGCGGCCGCCGACGGCGATGCCGTGGCCCTGGCGGCCTTCGCCCGGTTCGCGACCTCCCTGGGACAGGGTCTGGCGATGATCGCAGACATCTTCGACCCGGACCTGATCGTGCTGGCCGGCGGCGTCGGCGCGGCCTCGGGCTTGTTCCTCGACGAGGCGCGTGAGCACTACGCGCGGCAGGTCACCGGTGCCGGCCACCGTCAGCTCGCCCGGATACGTGGCACCCAGCTCGGTGAGACAGCCGGTGTCGTCGGCGCGGCCGAGGTTGCGCGCCAAGCACTTCGGACGGCGGCGAGTCGCTCGACGCCGCCGTCTGCCGCCCGCTGAGGAAACCGGGGCCGGTCGGTAGAGTCGACGCAGGTAAGGTCTTGATGTCGGGACCACGGGGTGCGGGTTCCGGCGGTGGGGGTCCGCTGTCGACACCGGCATCGGGTCAGGAGTAATGCGCGGCGAGGAGAGTCTCATGTGGTACTGGGCGTTCAAGTACATCTTCCTGGGACCGTTCCTCCGCGTCTTGGGTCGCCCGAGGATCGAGGGACACGAGAACATCCCGGTCGACGGGCCCGCCATCCTGGCGAGCAACCACCTCGCGGTGATGGACAGCTTCTTCCTCCCGCTGATGGTCGACCGCCGGATCTACTTCCTCGCCAAGAGCGAGTACTTCACCGGCACGGGTCTCAAGGGCGCGTTCCAGCGGTGGTTCTTCACCGCGGTCGGTCAGATCCCCATCGACCGGTCGGGCGCGGCCGCCGCCGAAGGTGCCTTCACCGCCGCACGCCGCCAACTCGACAAGGGCAAGCTGATGGGCATGTACCCGGAAGGCACCCGCTCACCCGATGGCCGCCTGTACAAGGGCAAGACCGGACTCGCGCGTCTGGCGATGGACACCGGAGTGCCGGTCATCCCGGTCGCCATGATCGACACCCACAAGTTCAACCCGCCCGGGTCGATCCTGCCGCGCCCCACGAGGGTGACCGTCCGCATCGGCAAGCCGCTCGACTTCTCCCGCTTCGAGGGAATGGAGGGCAACCGCTACATCGAGCGCGCCGTCACCGACGAGATCATGTACGAACTCATGCAGCTCTCCGGCCAGCAGTACGTCGACGTCTACGCCGCGAGCCTCAAGAACAAGGCCCCGTCCACCGAGTCGCAGGCTGCCGACGCGGCCGCCTGAGCAGTGCGACCCGCAACCCAGTGCACGGCACCCTGATCGAGGTCGCGTGCGACATCGACCAGGGGTGAACGACGTCGACCGAGCTCCTACAGTTGCAGCGATGTCGCACGCGACGTCATTTCGCACTCGCTCATCCGACGCGCCGAACCCCTCGCGCGTGATCGGTGACGCGTTGTCCGGCCGAGAGAGTCTCTCGTCCTTCACGACGGCCCGGCCGGCCGACCGCGGCCACTGAGGTGCGCGAAGCGGCGGTCAACCCACGCGCGGAAAGCGTTGACGACCGGGGTGCTAACCCGCTTCGCCCACCCGCGCGTCGTCGAGGACGGCGCACAGCTCGGGAATCCAGTCACGGTCGGCGGGTACGACGTCGTCGAGATCGAGCCGGCGTAGTTCGTCGGCCGAGAACCACTGCATGTCCAGATGTTCCAGGGCGGCCGGGGTTCCGGAATGTAGGCGGGCGCGGTAGGCGTACAGCATCAGGCCGTTGGGGAGGGTGACCTCCGCCCCGATACGCGCCGCCACCTCGATCTCGGCCCCGAGTTCCTCGCGGATCTCGCGGGTGAGAGCGGTCGCGTGGGTCTCGCCGGATTCGACTCGGCCACCGGGCAGTTCCCACTTGCCGGCGAGCTCGGCCGGATGTGCGCGCTGGGCGAGCAGAACCCGACCGTCGTCGACGATGGCCGCTGCCACCACATCCTGCGGGCGGTCGTCGGTTCGGTGGGCGCCGCGCGCCGCACGGGTGGCGATCAGCCAGCCCATCGTGACGAAGGTGGCGATCGACCAGGCCGCTCCGAACACGGCCTCGACGGCAGCCTGGGGCTCGGGTCCGTATTCGATGAGGACGCGCAGGATCCATGGGATGCCGAGCCCGGCGACGACCACCCACATGCCCAGGATCGCGCGGGCGCCGGGGCGTCGAGCGCCCGCGCCGTGTACGAGCCAGACGCCCAGGGGCACCACCCACACCCAGTGGTGGACCCAGGAGATCGGCGAGATCAGCAGGCCGAAGAACTGCACGACGAGCAGGACGCCGAGGGCGTCGGACACCGCGCGCCAGGTGAACACGGCCACGACGGTGGCGACCAGGACGCCGAGGAACCAGATCCAACCGGTGCCGACATCGAAGCCGACGAACCGCGAGAGGGTCCCGCGCAGGCTCTGGTTGATGACCGCCTGGACGGGGCCGATGCGTTCGGCGTCCCCGAACAGGGTGCCGTAGTAGGTCCGGGTGACCTCCGGGAAGAGCAGCAGGCAGCCGAGGACCGTGAGCACGAAGGCGAACGCCGCCGACAGTGCACCCCACGGCTTGCGGACGGCGAGGTACCAGAGGCCGCTGATGGCCGGGGTGAGCTTGATGCCGGCCATGAGGCCGATCAGTGCGCCGCCCGCGAGCACACCGCGCTCGCTCGGGGTCCCGTCGGCTCGACGCGCCCAGGAGATCGCCATCAGGGTGCCGAGCATCAGGAAGACGTTGATCTGGCCGTAGTCCAGGGTCACCCGGACCGGCTCACACCAGATGGCCGGTGCGGTCCACAGCGCCGCGAGCGCGTGGACGTCGGTGGACCGGCCGCACAGTCGGAGCGCGAGCACCACACAGGCGTAGAGGGCGGCGAAGGTCGCGAGCTGCCAGCCGATCGCCACGATGTCCCACGGGATCAGCGACAGGGGATAGAGCACCACCGCGGCGAACGGTGGGTAGGTGAAGGGCAGCGCGAAGTCCGTCTCACCGGAATAGGTGAACAAATAGAGCGACCCGTCGGCGAGACCCGCCGAACCGTCGCGGTAAACATGCAGGTCGACGAAGTTCCTGCCGTTCACGGTCAGCGTGTCCCAGACGAGCCGCGCGATGATCGACGCCGCCAGGAGAGCGGTCGCCAGCACAGACCTGGAGCGCACGAATTACCAGGGTAGCCAGCAAACGACGGCAATGGCGAAACGTACATCGCCCGGGCGCGTGTGCGGGTCCCGTCCGAGGGTGTCCCGGGACGTGGAAAAACGGCGTGTGAAACTGTCCCCATGCGGTTCTTCTACGACTCGGAGTTCATCGAGGACGGAAACACCATCGAGCTGGTCTCGATCGGGGTCGTCGGCGAGGACGGCCGTGAGTTCTATGCGGTGTCCACCGAGTTCGATCCCGGCCGCGCCGGTGACTGGGTGCGCGCGAACGTGTTGCCCAAACTGCCGTCCCCGTCGTCGCCGGTGTGGAAGGACCGCCGCCGGATCCGTGAGGACCTCCTCGAGTTCCTCACCGCCGACGGGACCGACATCGAACTGTGGGCGTGGGTGGGTGCCTACGACCACGTCGTCCTGTGTCAGATGTGGGGTCCGATGACCGCGCTGCCGCGTCCCATCCCGCGTTTCACCCGGGAACTCCGGCAGCACTGGGACGCCGCCGGCCGTCCCGCACTCCCGCCGGCGCCCTCCGACGCCCACGACGCACTGAGCGACGCGCGGCACAACCTGCGCCGCTGGGAGGCGATCGAGGAGGCCCGGCGGAAGATGGCCGGCTGACCCGGCGCAAATCGCGGGCGCGTCTGCTTTACGCTGGACAAGTGGTGAACTGGACCGTAGACGTTCCGATCGACGAACTCCCCGAGCTGCCGCCGTTGCCCGGTGGCCTCCAGGAGCGTTTCGACGACGCGATGAGCCGCCCCGCGCTGCAGCAGCCGAGCTGGCCCGCCGAGGAGGCACGCAAGATCCGCACCGTCCTGGAGTCGGTGCCGCCGATCTGCATGCCCGCCGAGGTCCAGTCGCTGTCGTCGCAGCTTGCCGACGTCGCCGAGGGACGGGCCTTCCTGTTGCAGGGCGGTGACTGCGCGGAGACCTTCGCCGACAACACCGAACCCCACATCAAGGCGAACATCCGCACGCTGTTGCAGATGGCCGTCGTGCTGACCTACGGCGCGAGCCTTCCGGTGGTGAAGGTCGCGCGCATCGCCGGCCAGTACGCCAAGCCGCGGTCGTCGAACGTCGACGCCCTCGGCCTGCCGTCGTACCGCGGCGACATGGTCAACGGCTTCCCGGCCGACGAGGCCGTGCGTGCCCACGATCCGTCGCGTCTGGTGCGCGCCTACGCGAACGCCGCCGCGGCCATGAACCTGGTCCGTGCGCTCACCCAGGCCGAGGCCGACCTGCACCGGGTCCACGACTGGAACCGCGAATTCGTGCGGACGTCGCCCGCCGGCGCCCGGTACGAGGCACTCGCAGCCGAGATCGACCGCGGTCTGCGGTTCATGGACGCCTGCGGCGTCACCGATTCGAGCCTCCACTCGGCGTCGATCTACGCCTCGCACGAAGCGCTCGTCCTCGACTACGAACGCGCCATGCTGCGACTGGCCGACGACCCCGCGGCCGACGCGAAGAGCGGGGACAAGGTCCTCTACGACCTCTCGGCACACTTCCTGTGGATCGGTGAGCGCACCCGTCAGCTCGACGGCGCGCACATCGCGTTCGCCGAGCTGATCAACAACCCGATCGGCGTGAAGATCGGACCGACGACGACGCCCGAGCAGGCCGTCGAGTACGTCGAACGACTCGACCCGCACAACGTTCCGGGCCGCCTGACCCTCGTCGCCCGGATGGGCAACGGAAAGGTGCGCGAGGTGCTCCCGGCGATCGTCGCCGCCGTCGAGGCGACCGGTCACAAGGTCATCTGGCAGTGCGACCCCATGCACGGAAACACCCATGAGGCCTCGACCGGCTTCAAGACGCGGCACTTCGACCGCATCGTCGACGAGGTGCAGGGCTTCTTCGAGGTCCACCGTGCGCTCGGCAGCCATCCGGGCGGCGTGCACGTCGAGCTGACCGGTGAGAACGTCACCGAGTGTCTCGGTGGCGCACAGGAGATCTCGGACCTCGACCTCGCCGGCCGCTACGAGACCGCATGCGACCCGCGCCTCAACACCCAGCAGTCGCTCGAGCTGGCGTTCCTCGTCGCGGAGATGCTGCGCGGCTGACACTTTCCGGCGACGGGGCGAGTGGTTTCGATACGCCTCGTCGCAGGCTCCTCGGCTACTCAACCGGCGGTCGTGGGGCTCGTCGCAGGCTCCTCGGCTACTCAACCGGCGGTCGTGGGGCTCGTCGCAGGCTCCTCGGCTACTCGACCAGCGGTTCTCTCCGCCGACCGTATCGAGGTCAGCCGATCGTGAGATAGGTGCTGCCGACCCAGAACCCGGCAGCACCCAGACCGACGGCGATCAGCAGCACCAGGAGAATCCACAGCAGCGCGCCCAGGCGTCCGCCCCCGACGAGTTCGGGTTCGAGCGGGGCCTGGTCGCGCGTGTCGGCGGCGTCCCGCCCGCGCGATCCCGGTCGATCGTTCCGCTCGCGGGCAGGCGGGACGGGCCGATCGTCGGCGGGTTCGACGACCGGTCGGACCGGTGCCGCGGGGGAGTCCGGTGACGAGGCGCCCGGTTCATACGGGCCGGGTGCCGACTGGATCCGCGTTCCGTGACCGCCCGGTCCGGCCGCGCGGTAGCGCGATTTCATCTCGCGCTCGCGCGACCGCTTCGGCGCGGGCACGGTGAACGGCGGCAGATCGAGGTCGTCGGCAACGGTGAGCAGGGCGCGCTGCATCTCGAAACCGTCGGCGTACCGGTCGGCGGGGTTGCGTTCGGTCGCCCGCAGCACGATCTCGTCGAATTCCGCGGGGACACCCGCGATCACGTCGCCCGGCGCGGGGACGTCGTAGGTGAGTCGCTGGTAGGCGAGAGACAGCGGCGAGTCGCCGTGGAAAGGTGTTCGGCCCGTCAGCATCTCGAACATCATCACGCCCATCGAGTAGACGTCGCTACGCGCGTCGGCGTGGGTGGACTCGACCTGTTCGGGCGAGAGGTAGGCGGCGGTACCGAGGATCACGCTGGCCGAGGTCACCCCTGCCTCCGCGACGGCGCGCACCAGTCCGAAGTCGGCGACCTTGACCTCACCGGCGTCGGAGATCAGCACGTTCTCGGGTTTGACGTCGCGATGGACCAGTCCCGCGGCGTGGGCGGTCCCGAGACCGCCGAGTACGGGTTCGGCGACGGCCACCACGGCGTGCGGGGGCATCGGTCCGCGCTCGCGCAGCAGCTCACGCAGGCTTCCGCCGTCGACGAGTTCCATGACCAGGAAGGCGATGCCGTTGTCGATGCCCTGGTCGTAGACCGCGACGAGACCCGGGTGTTTGAGGCCGGCGACCGCGCGCGCCTCGAACTCGAAGCGGCGCAGGAACTGCGGATCGCCCGAGTACCGCGAGTCCATCACCTTGACCGCCACGTCGCGGCCGAGCCGGAGGTCGACACCGAGGTAGACCGCCGACATGCCACCCCGCGCGATGGGAGCGTCGATGCGGTACCGGTCCTCGAGGACGGTCCCGAGCATCGGGTCGACGGGGGAGTTCACCCCGCTGAATCTACCTGCAGCACCGTACCGTCGGGGTCATCGGCGCGTGTGAGCTGCGGTCGGTGTCGGACCTCGGGCGGGCAGGCGGGGATCGGCGGTTTCACCGGACCCGGAAGTACCGCTACGCTTCTTCCCGTGGGTTCCATACCGTTGTCGCCTGACACCCTGTCCGCAGATGTCGAGATGTTGTCGGTCGACGAGGTCGCCGACCGGCTCGCGGTGTCCACCAACCGGGTGCGCACACTCATCCGCGACCACAATCTGCTCGCCGTCTCCCGCGGTGGACATCCGGTGATCCCGGCGCTGTTCTTCGACGACGAGGGCGTCGTCAAACACTTCTACGGCCTCGTCGGGGTCCTGCTCGACGGGGGTTACACCCGGGACGAAGCGATGACCTGGCTGTTCACCGTGCAGGAAGACCTCGATCTGCATCCCGCCGCGGCCCTGCACACCGACTTCGCCCGCGAGGTCATCCGCCGGGCGCAGGCTCAGGCCTTCTGACCGCGTCCTCCTCGGCCGCCGGCTCGTCCGTTGCGCCGGTCCGGTCCGACCCCCACGCCCATCGCCCGAACCGGCCGAGCCGCAACGGGTCTGGGCGCAGCAGTGACCAGGCGGCGAGTCCGGCCAGCAGGAACGCCAGGGTGAGTTCGACGGGCTTGTAGAAGACGATCGCATCGTCTGGCTGGAACACGATCAGCATGAAGGCCGAGACCCCGACCACGCTCGCCCGTGCCCACGGCGGCAGCGTGAACGCCACCGCGATCGCCAGCACCCACGTGTAATACCAGGGGAGCGTGGACGGTTCGAGCAGGAGCACGGCCAGCATCGCCCACGCCATACCCGCGACCGCGTGCCGGGCGTCGTGCCGGTGACGCCACCACAACGCGACGAGTGTGACCGCGAGGATCACCGAACCGATCGCGCGCGTGATCTCGAGCACCGGTTGCAGATTGAGAGCGGCGAACGGGGCGGCGACCAACGTGACGAGATGGGCGACGAAGGTGGGGAGCGTGAACCAGTTGATGATCACGTCGGCCCAGCCCAGACCCGTCAGCCAGCCGAATCCCAGACCGACCAGCAGAGTCCAGACGCCGAACACCGCGAGCGAGACACCCACGATCGCGGCGAAGACGCCGACGACGTCGCGGGCGGTCACCGGGCGGCGGGACCGTATGTGGGACAGCCAGATCCACAACACGAACGGGATCGCGATCCCCGCGGTGATCTTGATCGACACCGCGAGGGCCAGCACCGCGGTGCCGGTGACGTGCCGGCCGGTCACGACCAGGACGAGACCCGTGGTGAGCACCCCGGCCATGAGGAGTTCGACGTGAGGTCCCGCGACGAGATGGATGAGGACCATCGGGTTGAACAGTGCGAGCCAGAGACCGGCCTGCGGCGAGGCGCCGAAGTGGCGCGCGAGTCGCGGGATCGCCCACAGCGACAGGAACAGCCCGGGCAGCAGCACGAGCCGCACGGCCAGGACGCCGGCGACGGCATGGTCACCGGTGATCTCGGTGACGACACGCAGCAGTCCCATGGTGAACGGTCCGTACGGCGCCGTGGTGGTGGCCCAGACAGTGGCCATGCTGTCGACGAGTGGGCCCGGATGGTGGGCCGGACCGTCGGCGTACGGATCGAACCCCGCACCGAACACCGCACCCTGGGCGAGGTAGGCGTAGACGTCACGGCTGTAGACCGGAACGGCCACGAGCAGCGGCGCTGCCCAGACCAGTAGCCACCGCTGCAGGGTCCGAGTGGACGGGGAGTTCGCGGAACCGGTCGCGACCCGGCGACCCAGCCGGACCCAGGCGAAGACCATCAGAAAGACCCCGAGCCAGAAGAAGGTCCCGAAGAGGTTCTTGCCGTGGCCGTAGGTGATCCAGCTCAGCCCCAGGTCGGTGAGCGTCGTGCTGTTGCGGGGCGGATCACCGACTCCGAAACTGCCCACGCACACCAGGATCGAGCCGATCGCGCCGATGATCAGATCGCCACGTGCGGGACGGTCGCGTCCGCCCGCGGGCGTGGGCGTCGCAGTTGGTGCTTCCACGCCGGGGTTCACGCCTCGCGATGTGCGGTCCGGTGGGCGACCGCGGTGAGTTCGGTGCGGATGTCGTCGCCGATGTCGGCGGCGTCGAGTGCGGCGAGAGCGGCGCCGAGCAGGTCGTCGATCTTGCCCTCCATCTCGGCGACCGCGCCGACATCGACGAGAAGTGCTCGCGCGGAACCCAGTTCGTCGTCGTCGAGAGGGCGGCCGATGAACGTGCGCAGGCGGCTCCCGAGTGCGGGGTCGGAGTCGTCCGCTCGTCGCAGCGCGGTGGCGAGCAGGGCGGTGCGCTTACCCGAGACCAGGTCGTCGCCGGACGGTTTGCCGGTCCGTTCGGGGTCGCCGAAGACGCCGAGCTGGTCGTCGCGCAACTGGAAGGCGATGCCCAGGTCGTGTCCGATCTTCCGCAGCGTCGCGACCAGATCCTCCGACGCGCCGGCGAGTCGCGCCCCGAGTTCGAGCGGGCGGGCCACCGTGTACGCGGCGGTCTTGAACTCCATCACGCGATAGGCCGCGGCCGCGGAGTCGTCGCCGCTGGCCTCGTTCACGATGTCCAGGAACTGGCCACCGAGCACCTCCGTGCGCATCGCAGCCCAGGTGGCGCCGACGGCGGGCGGCAGGGGACGGTACTCGGGGGTGGCTGAGCTTGTCTCTCCGCTGGTTGAGCTTGTTTCTCTGCTGGTTGAGCTTGTTTCTCTGCTGGTTGAGCTTGTCGAAACCCCCGGCCGGTGATCGTGCACGAGGTCGTCGGCCCACGCGAGTGCGAGATCGCCGGCCAGGATCGCCGCGGCCACCCCGTGGTCGGCGGGGTCACCCGCCCAGGAGGCCGCGGCATGCCGCGACTGGAACACACGGTGCAGCGTCGGCTGTCCGCGCCGGGTGTCGGACCGATCGATGATGTCGTCGTGGATCAGGGCACAGGCCTGCACGAGTTCGAGGGCCGCGCCCACCCGCAGCGCGTCGCGGGCCTCGCGGCCGACGGTCGACGCCTCATCGGGGTCGACGCGCCCCGACTCGCTCATGCCGCACCGCCACCCGGCGAAGGCGAAGACCGGCCGGATCCGCTTCCCGCCCTGCAGCACGAAATCCCGGACCAGCTCCGCTGCGGTGCCGACCACCGGGGCGATGTCGGACGCAGCGGGTACCGCGACGTCGAAGAAATTGCGCAATTCGGTCTCGACGGCCGCCGGGACCGCATCGAGCGAGGTCGGCGTGGGGAAGGCGGAGGTCACCCTGCCAGGCTATGCGAATCGCTCTCTACACTGTTCGGGTGACCCCAACCGCTCCGGCACCCTCGATCGTCGAACGCCTGTCCGCCCCGCACCGTGGACCGGTGCCGTTCTCCGTCGAGTTCATGCCCCCGCGCGACGCCGAGGGCGAGGCCCGTCTGTGGCGCGCGGTGCGCATCTTCGAGCGGCTGTCCCCGGCGTTCGTCTCGATGACCTACGGCGCCGGCGGGTCGACGCGCGACCGCACGGTCCGCATCACCGGTGAGCTCGCCGCCCAGACCACCCTGCTACCGGTGGCGCACCTGACCGCGGTCAACCACAGCGTCGCCGAACTGCGCGCGCTCGTCGGTGCATATGCCGACCAGGGCATCACCAACATCCTCGCGCTCCGCGGCGACCCGCCCGGCGATCCGCTCGGAGAGTGGATCAAGCACCCCGACGGCGTCGAATACGCGGAGGAACTGGTCCGTCTCATCGGCACCCTCGGCGACTTCCACGTCGGCGTGGCGTCGTTCCCGGAGGGCCACCACCGTGCCCCGGACCTCGAACACGACACCCGCAACCTGGTGAACAAGCTGCGCGCGGGCGCCGAGTACTCCATCACCCAGATGTTCTTCGACGTCGAGGACTACCTGCGGCTGCGTGACCGGGTGCAGGCGGCCGACCCCGAGCAGGGCGCCAAGCCGATCATCCCGGGCATCATGCCGGTGACCTCGCTGGCCAGCATCAAGCGCATGGCCGAGCTGTCCGGTTCGGTGATCCCGCCGAAGGTGGTGGAACGGTTCGCCAGGGCTGCGGGCGACGGACCCGAGGAGGATCGGGCCGCCGTGCGCGCGGTCGGCATCGACTTCGCGACCGAGACCGCGGAACGACTCATCGCCGAGGGCGCACCCTGCCTGCACTTCTGCAGCCTCAACTTCGCCAAGGCGACCAGCGAGGTGCTCGCCCGGCTCGGCGTGGACGTCGACGCGGCGCTGCACGTGCCGGCCTGAGCGTTCCCGCCTGGCGGCCGGTCCGGGCAGACGGCTCTCAGCTCTCCTTGGGCGTAGTCGCCGCCGTCGGGTCGGCGGCTGCCGAGAGTCCCTCGCCGGACAGGGTCGACGGTGCGGTGTTGGTGGAAACCGGTCGTCCCGGCCGTGGGCCGCGGTACCGCTTCGAATAGGCGATCCGCACGATGACCAGCACCGCGATCAGGCAGACGATGGCTACGAACCACGACCAACTGCTCACTGCGGCGGTCGCCGGATCCGGGTAGGTGGCGTCGGCGCTGAAATCCGACGGTTCGCCCGGCGCCGGGGTCCAGGTGACCGTCGACTCGCCGACCTGGTCGCCGTTGGTGGCCGTCACCGGCCCGCCGAACGTGACCGTCAGCTGCACGAAGTCGCGGACCGGGGTGAGGTCGGAGAGGTCGGTGTCACCGCGGAAGCGGACGACCTCGCCGCTGCGCTTGGCCGTGAGGTCCATCGTCAGCGAGGTCTCGCCGTACGCGTCGGCGATGATGTCGCCGAGCTGCCCGAACTGGCCGGCGGTGAGATCGGTGAAACTCGCGCGGCTGCCGACGCGCGTGACCGCCTCGCCGGGCTTGTCACCGGAGCCCTCGTTGTCGTCTCCCGCGGACCCCGACGGCGCGGCCGACTCCGCACTCTCCTCCGGCGTCTCCTTGAACTCGGTCACCGAGACCTGCCCCAACATCGATTCGGGGAGATCCAGCTGCGGCGCGCCACGAGGATTGTCCGGCGACGTCGCGACGATGACGCTGCCGGAATACCGGTCACCCACCGTCGTCGATCGCTCGAGACAACCGGCCATCAGCGGGGACAGAAGGAGCGCCACGATCACCACCGCCACCGGCATCAGCCGGCGGCGTCGGGACTGATCGCGGAGGGACTCAGGTGCACCCTGCTCGGGAATCGACGATCGCACGCTGCTCATCGTGCCAGACGCTCAGCCGAACAAACGTCTCCGACGCTCAGCCGAACAAACGTCTCAGCCGAACAAACGTCTCCGACGCAGTGCGGCGTGGCCGGCGATGTATCCACTCGCACCGGTCACCCCGCCACCGGGATGTGTCGACGCACCTGCCAGGAGGAGACCGTCGGCACCGGGGACACGGTGGCCCGCCAGGTCCGGGGTCGGACGCCACATGAACATCTGGTCGATCGACATCTCCACGTGCATGATGTTGCCGCCGATCAGGCCCAGTTCGGATTCGAGGTCCTCCGGGGTCTGCACATGACGATGGGCGATCGACTCCGCGAAACCCGGTGCGTGACGGTCCACCTCGGCGCAGACCGCCGCTGCGGCCTGCGCGCCCAGTGTCGACCAGTCGCCCTCGGCGAGCCGATACGGATGCCACTGCGCCCACAGGTTGATCGCGTGCCGACCCTCCGGGGCGAGGGTGGGATCGATCGCCGAGAAGCTCATCGCAACGACGGCGGGCCGCGGCGGCAGTGCGCCGACCGCCGCGGCCGCATGCGCGCCGACCAGGTGCGCGCGATCGGTGACCAGCAGCCCGAGGGCCGAGTGGACGCCGTGCGCGGGCAGGTCGTCGGGGAGGTCGCGATATGCGGGCAGTGCCGTCGTACCGAGGCGCACCGCCATCCCGATCCCGCTACCGACCACGATGTCCCGTCGCCAGCGGTCGAGGGTCCCGGCGTCGAAACCGCCCGCCGCCAACATGTCCAGGGTCGTCAGCACGTGGCAGGCGTTGATCACCGTCGGCGCGCACCGACGTTCGCCGGATGCGGTCTGCACCCGCCAGTGGTTCCCGCACCGGGTGATCGAGACGGCCGGGTCCCCGCACGCGATCCGCCCACCGTCGGCCTCGATGCGGTGGACGAGCGCGTCGGTCAACGCGCCGCTGCCACCGATCGCCCGGCCGGGCGGGATGCGGTGCATCAGCGCGGCGAACCCGACCATCGGAGCGCTACCGGGTGCATTCATCGGCGGTCCCGACTGGGCGCCGAACCAGGCGAGTCCCGCCTTGAGCTGTTCGGAGTCGAAATAGCGGTCGAGGAGGGAGTCGCCCGAGGCCATGAGCTCGGCGGTCAGGTTCATCATCGCGCCGCTGCGGCGTCCGATGAGGCCGGTGCGTTCGGTGCTGGCGGTCGAACCGAGACCTCTGAACGCCCGGCCGAACTGCCGCATGGTCGCCGGCCGGTAGAACGCGTCCATGACGGCCGCCGACCGCGGCGTCCACGTCTCGACGAACTGTCGGTACGCCGCGGCATCCTTCGCGCCACAGGCCCGTTCGATGGAGGCGCAGGTGGCCTCCAGGTCGGTGCGGAAGACGATCGCCGGTGCGGTCGCGGTCGCCGGGACGAAAGCCCAGGGGTCGCAGTCGACGTAGCGCAGTCCGTGCGCGGCGAGGTCGAGGTCGTCGAGGACGGGGGAGTGCCGGATCATCAGGTGCGCCGAGGAACCGCGATCGATCCGATGACCGGGGAAGCGCTCGACGGTCGACACGGCGCCGCCGGGGATCTCGTCGCGTTCGAGCACCTCGACGTCCCGCCCGGCCTGCGCGAGATACGCCGCGGCGATCAGGCCGTTGTGACCGGCGCCGACGATCACCGCGTCGCGCCGCTCGCCGTGCCCGCTCATGCGGGTCCTGTGCCGTGCGCGATCGTTTCCGGGTGTGCCATGTCCTTTATCCTGCGGGTCGTGCTGGACCAGCCGACGGCGGTTGGAGTTCCAGGGGGAGCGGGCGGCCCAGGAATGCGAACGGCCGCGGGTCGCCGGTGAACGTGAAATGCCGGAGCACGTCGGAGAACCCCATCCGCCGGTACAGCGACCACGCGCGGTTCTGCTCGGCCGGGATCTCCGGGGTCGACAGCAGGACGTGGCGTTCGGGCCGGTCGGCGAGTAGGCGTGCGAGCAGCAACTGGCCGATGCCGCGTCCCTGTGCGGTCGGGTGTACGTGCAGTTCGGTCAGCTCGAAGTAGTCGCGGGCGATCATCTCGATCTCCGCGGGCGAGCGTCCGGTCTGCCGCAGCCCGAGCCGGAGTTGCTGATTCCACCACTGGCCGGTCGCCCCCGTGTACCCGTAGGCGATGCCCACGAGAACGTCGTCGGGACCTGAGCCGACGGGCGTTCCGACCCGACGCCGGGCGGTCGGCATCGCCTGCGCCTCGTGCGGGGGCAGCGAGGCGATCGCGCCGATCGCGCGCCAGCCCGGCCGGGCGATGTGCTCGCGCCAGAGGGCGGCTCGGTGCACCTCGGTCCCACGGGGATATCCCATCGCGGTCACGTAGACGTCGAGCGCGGGCTCCAGCCACACGCGGGAGTCCTGACCACTGAGGTTCACCAGGCGGACGGTCACCGGCGGGTCGTCTTCCGGCTCGCCGTGCGGGCCCGCACCGACCCGGCCAAGCGTTCTCCGACCATCTGGTGTGACTGTCCTCTCGGTGCGGCGGACTCGGCGGAATCGGGTCGCGGGACGCGGTGTTGTAGAAGGGTGCGGGTCGCGGACCCACGCCTTGAAGAGACGCGTGCCGCTAGCTATATTGAACGTGTCGAACGGGTGTTCGATGAATGTGCCTCCGCAAGCTGTTCGCGTTCATCCCGACGACATGACGGTCCGGTGGCGGACGAGGGAAGCGTCTGCCACCGGCCACCGTCGTCCGCGAGTGAGGAGGATGCCATGCCCGGTCGGCCCACATCCCGCCGGTCCGCCCCCGTCGACCCGGTGATGGTCGGACGCGCGCGCGACCTCCTCCAGCGCGCACATCTCCTACTCGACAATGCCGACGGGGTCGAGGACGACGCCGAGCGATTTCGTCAGTTCTATCTTGCCGCGCTCCGTGCCGCCGGAGCCGCGCTCGCGATCGGTGAACCGATCGGTCCCGCTCGCCGTAAGACGTCGAACGCCTGGACCCGGATTGGTGTGGTCGCCCCTGAACTCGCGCCGCTGGCGGCGCGCTTCGCCGCGCTGTCGCCCGTGCGGATGAAGATCGAGTCGGGGATCATCCGAACGCTCGACCCCGACAGTGTCGCCGGCATGCGACTCCTCGTCCTCGACTTCCTTCGTCGGGTCGAAACCCTGGTCATCGCTTACGAGCAAGGCAAATTCGGGACAGAGGACCCCCAAATCGGGCGAACAGCGTGAGGCCGGACACACTTTCGGCGTTCCGTTGTCGTACCGGTATGTGCATCCGGCGCTGCAACAGCGAGTAATGGTGGTCGCGGCAGATTTCACCTCGTATCATGGGAGAATAAGGCGCAGACGCCTCACTGGTCGTGGTTGACCGTCGTCGGCGTCGCGGATCAGGGAGAAGGAGGGTCGGTGCCACTTTCGGAGCACGAGCAACGCATGCTCGAACAGATCGAGAGCGCTCTGTACGCGGAAGACCCCAAGTTTGCGTCCAGTGTCAAGCGTCGTCGGCTGGGCAAGTCGAGTGGCCGTCGTCGCCTACAGGCGGTGGCGATCTTCGTCGTCGGCCTCGTGATGCTCGTCGGCGGTCTCATCGTCAAGATCGACATCGGAGGATTTCCGATCGTCAGCCTCCTGGGTTTCCTGGTGATGTTCGGTGCCGGCCTCTTCGCCCTCTGGGGTGACGACCTCGGCGACTCCGCGACGTCCTCGCCACGCGGGGGAGGCAAGAAACAGTCCGGGTCATCGGGCTCCAAGCGCAAGCTGTCGGAGCGGATGGAAGAACGATTCAACCGTCGGTTCGAGCAGGAGTAGGTTTCCGCCGGCCTGACGGGCACAACTCGTAGAAGAGCCGCGCACCCCACGGGGTGCGCGGCTCTTTTGTCTGTCCTCCCCTCGGCTCTCCCCGCCGTGACCCACTCCCGGCCCCTTCCTCCAACCGGGGTTCCCCACCTTCCCCCACAGGGAGGCCCCACTTTCCCCCACCCGGGCACCCCACCTTGCCCCACCGGCGCGGAGACGCAGGTCGCACGGGTATCTGGCGCCTCATCCAACGCGTCTGTCACACGCCTGACCGACGTCCAGCGGACGCGGATCGCCGTGGACACGCAGGTAGCTCCAAATATTTTGCGTGCCTGAACTGCGAATTTGCTGATCGTGGGAGCTGGTGTGGGCCTCTGGGGTGGAAAGTGGAGGAAAGTGGGGTACTGTGGCATCACTGGGTGAGGCGATCCGGAGCGTGGAACCCAGGGGCAGGAGGTGTCGACATGTCCGTGCGATTTGTCGGCACCTACACGCCGAAATTGGACGACAAGGGGCGACTCACGTTGCCCGCCAAGTTCCGCGACGCACTGGCAGGAGGGGTAGTGGTCACCAAGGGCCAAGACCACAGCTTGTCGGTGTACCGGACCGAAGAGTTCGACGCGATCGCGGCGAGGATCGTCGAGGCGTCACGCAACGACCCTGACCTGCGTGCGTTTCAGCGGACGTTCTTCGCCGGTTCGGAAGAACAGCGACCGGACGGCCAGGGCAGGATCAGCCTGTCCTCCGACCATCGCGTCTACGCGGGACTGTCCAAGGAATGCGTGGTGTTCGGCAGCTTCGATCACCTCGAGATCTGGGATTCGGCCGCATGGGACGAGTACCAGTCGCAGCACGAGGAGAACTTCTCGGCGGCGAACTCGGCCGCGCTGAACGCGGTCTTGTAGCCGAGAGGGGACGAGGCGGAAGCGGTGCACGGGCTTCGGGTGGCACGAGGCCCCGATCCGGTCCGACCCTGGCGTACTTCCCCAACGCCAGGTGCGTGATCGGGTCGGGACCTCGCTCCATCCGGGCGCGGCACGAGGCGAGAGTCCACCGTCCGCGACACGACACTCCGACAAGTCCTTTCGCACCGAAACGCCGACTCTGCCGACCGACATGGCCGACACGCCGATGGGGGCCCTCCGTGGATGACACTGGTGACGACACTCGCCGCTCCGGCGAGTTCGGCCACATCCCGGTCATGGGCCGGCGGATCGTCGAATTGCTCACCCCGGCACTGGAATCCGAAGACCGACGCGTGTTCCTCGATGCGACGCTCGGTGCCGGCGGACACAGCGAACTCATCCTGAACACGTTCCCGAACGTGCACCTCGTCGGCATCGACCGCGACGCCTCGGCCCTGGAGATCGCTCGACGCAGACTCGAACCGCACGCGGACCGGATCTCGCTGCACCAGGCCACCTTCCACGAGATCGCCGATGTCCTCGACGAGGCCGGTGAGGAATCCATCGACGCCGCCCTGTTCGACCTCGGTGTCTCGTCGATGCAGCTCGACCAGGCCGGCCGGGGATTCGCCTACTCGGTGGACGCCCCGCTGGACATGCGGATGAACCCCGACGACCCGCTCACCGCAGCGGACGTGCTCAACACTTACAGCCACGGCGAATTGGCCCGGGTCCTTTCCGAATACGGGGAGGAGCGCTTCGCCGGCAAGATCGCCTCGGCGGTGCTGCGCGAGCGGGAGAAGGAACCGTTCACCACCAGCGCACGCCTCGTCGAGCTGCTCTACGCCACCATCCCGGCGGCGACGCGGCGCACGGGTGGTCACCCGGCGAAGCGGACCTTCCAGGCGTTGCGCATCGAGGTCAACCACGAGCTCGACGTCCTCCGCGAGGCGTTGCCGACAGCACTCTCCGTGCTCACGGTCGGCGGACGCGTCGCGGTGATGAGCTACCAGTCGCTCGAGGACCGAATCGTCAAGCGGGAGTTCGCGGCTCGCACGACCTCGACCTCGCCGCCCGGTCTGCCCGTCGAGTTGCCGGGAACCGCCGCGGAGTTCCGCCTCCTGACCCGCGGCGCCGAGCGTCCCGACGAGGAAGAACTGACCACCAATCCGCGATCGGCACCGGTGCGAGTCCGGGCGGTCGAAAGAGTCGAGAAGAAGGGCTGATCATGACGATCCTGCACGAGGCCCCCAATCGTCCCGGCTCCGGACGTTCCGGCGGCAGGCGTTCCGACACCGGACGTTCCGAGGAGGAACGCGACACCCGGCGGTCGCGGAGGGCGCGCATCGAATCCGAGCGGGCGACGCGCTCGCGGGCGGCCCAGCGTGCGCTGGATCGCCGTCACAAGCGCATGGCGGCCGGTACGAGCGCACCCCGCGCGGTCCGTGGTGGTCTGTCGATGTCCGGCGTCTCGTTCCGGGAACGGTTGCAGCACACGCCTTTCGTGGTCCCGGTGATCGCGTTGCTCGTCCTGGGTCTCGGTCTGAGCCTGTGGCTGTCCACCAAGTCGGCCCAGGACTCCTACAAGCTCGGCATCGAGCGGACGGAGAACCAGTCGCTCATCGATCAGCGGGATGCGCTGAAGCGAAGCTACGAATCCGGCAACTCTGCTCCCGAACTGTCCCGGGAGGCAACGCGTCTCGGCATGATCCCGGCGGACAATCCGGCGCGGATGATCGTCGACGACCCGCGACGGCCCCGTATCGTCGGGAAGCCGGCACCGGCATCGGGGAAGCCGATGGCCGATCTCAACCCCGAGCCGAAGCCCGACCCCACCGAGACCATCGATCCGCGCAAGGTGGACGACTCGATCGGGCTCGGCGGTGGTGCCGCCGGCACACCCAACCCGCCTGCGCAGCAGAGTCCGACGCAACCGAGCCCGACGCAACCGAGCCCGACGCAACCCGATCCGGATCCGGCCCAACCGAATCCATCGGCGACACCTGGTCAGGGAGAGGGTCCGTCGACGTCGACCGATCCGGGGACAACACCTCAGCCGTCGCCCTCGACACCGGTCCCGGCACCGAATGTCGTGCCCCGTACGTGAGGTGCTCGCCGGCCGTGGGGGCCGTCACAGTGCTCCCATCGATCTGCAACCCGCCGATGCCAAATCCCTGTCACGACCTTGAAGCGGTGAACAATTGACGACCATGACACGTGCGACCTTCGAGCGACTCGGCCATGGGCCGTCTCGCCCGGGACGTCGTCCGGGCCACGGGCCGTCTGGCCCGGGACCTCGTCCGGGCCATGGGCCGTCTGGCCCGGGACTTCGTCCGGGCCGGGGATCGAGCGCCGCCGGCGGCCCGCGTGGCCGCGGGCCGGGCAAGGGCGGCCCGCGCAAGGGCGGGGGGCTGCACAGCTTCGGTTTCCGGACGCGGGTGGCCGGTGTCGTCGTGCTGCTCGTGGTCCTCGCGGTGGCGGCCAAGATGATCGTCGTCCACACCGTCCAGGCCGGGTCCATCTCGGCCGAGGCCGCCCAGCAACGCGAGTACACCCAGGTCCTCACGGCCAAGCGGGGTTCCATCCTCGATCGCAACGGACGTCCGCTGGCCTACACGGACGAGGCCCGGTCACTGACGTTCCTGCCCAAGGCGGTTCGCAAGTCGATCGAGGAGGAACACCGCAAGAACGCCGAACTGCCCGGTGTCGACGAGCGGCTCAAAGAGATCGCCAAGGGCGTGTCGGTCGCACTCGGCGGTTCGATCAGCGAAGAGGACCTACTCGGGAAGGTGACCGGCGACGAGCCCTTCGTGTACCTGGCGCGGGCGGTCAGCCCGGACGTCGCCAAGCGCATCACCGAGGAGTTCCCGGAGGTCGGCGCCGACCCGGAGAGCATTCGGCTCTACCCCGGAGGCTCCCTGGCGGCCAACGTCATCGGCGATGTCAACTACGACGGCAACGGCCTCATCGGTCTCGAGGCCTCGCTCGACGCGATCCTCTCCGGCAGCGACGGTTCCCGTACCTATGACCGCGGATCTGACGGCGCGATCATCCCGGGCAGCACGCGCAACGTGCACCCGGCGATCAACGGTTCCACCGTTCGTCTGACCCTGGACTCCGACACCCAGTGGTTCGTCCAGAGCCAGGTCATCAAGGCCAAACAGGCATCCGGTGCACGCGCCGCCTCGGCGGTGGTGCTCGACGCCAAGACCGGCGAGGTGCTGGCGATGGCCAACGACGGCACGTTCAACGCCTCGCTGCCGCTGTCGGATCAGCCGAAGGCCGAACTCGGCAACCCGTCGGTCACCTCCCCGTTCGAGCCCGGCTCGGTCAACAAGCTCGTCGCGGCCTCGGCCGCAATCGAGTACGGCCTCACCCGGCCGGACACCGTCCACCAGGTGCCCGGCAGCATTCAGATGTCCGGTGTCACCGTCCGGGACGCCTGGCCGCACGGTGTCGAGCCGTACACGACCACCGGCATCTTCGGGAAGTCGTCGAACGTGGGCACGCTGATGCTCGCGAAGCGGATCGGCGAGGAACGTTTCGCCGACATGCTCAAGCGATTCGGACTCGGCCAGCGCACCGGTGTCGGACTCCCGGCGGAGAGTGCCGGAGAGGTTCCCGCCCTGAGTCAGTGGTCGGGCGGTTCGTTCGCGAATCTGCCCATCGGCCAGGGGCTTTCGATGACGCTGCTGCAGATGACCGCGATGTACCAGGCGATCGCCAACGACGGTCTGCGTGTCCCGCCGCGCATCCTCGTCTCCGAGGAGCGCGATGGCAGTACCCGGGAGGGGCGTGCCCGTCCGGAGCCGGTGCGGGTCGTCAGCGAGCAGACGGCGCGGACCGTTCGCGACATGTTCCGTTCGGTGGTGCAGGACGATCCGATGGGCGTGCAGATGGGTACCGGTACCAAGGCCGCCGTCAGCGGTTATCAGGTCTCCGGCAAGACCGGCACCGCCCAGCAGGTCGATCCGTCCTGTGGCTGCTACTCGAACTCGCGGTACAACATCACGTTCGCCGGGATCGCCCCGGCCGACGCCCCCCGCTACGTCATCGGGATCATGCTCGACAACCCGCGGCGCAGCTCCGACGGCTCCGGGGGACAGTCCGCCGGTCCGCTCTTCTCGACCATCGCGTCGTGGATGCTGCAACGCGCCCAGGTCCCGCTCTCCGCGCCGGCGCCGAGGCTGACCCTCACCGCCAACTGATCACGACCGCCATGGTCGGCGCACCGCGTCCCGATCGCCGATCCCCGGTCGGTATCGTGAGTGCAATTCTGCGCCGATCACGACCACCGACCGACAGACTGCACGTACACCGACAGGAAGAACCGAGGAGGCGAACTCATGACGTCTCGTGGTTCCACGGGCAAGGGGTCGGCCGGTAGGCGCAAGGGCAAGAAGCTCCCCGGTCGTCCGCGTGAGGTCGCGCCGACATCGGCGACCGTCCTGTCGACGGCCACCGGCGCCCGGCTCGACCTCGTCGGCGGCGCCGACCGCGACACCAGCGTGCAGGGCGTGACCCTGCGCGCCCAGGACGTGCAGCCGGGCGACCTGTTCGCGGCACTGCCCGGAGCGGCCACCCACGGTGCGCGTTTCGCCGACCAGGCGGTCGCCGCGGGTGCGACCGCGATCCTCACCGACCCGGCCGGCCGGGTCGAACTCAGCCGCGTCCTGCCGCCCGAGACCGCAGTCGCGGTGCTCATCCACCCGGCCCCGCGGACCGTGCTCGGCACGGTGAGCGCCCGCGTGTACGGCAATCCCTCGCAGCGGCTCAAGCTGATCGGGATCACCGGCACCTCGGGGAAGACCACCACGTCGTATCTCGTCGAGGCGGCCCTGCTCGCCGCCGGTCATTCGGTGGGACTCATCGGGACCGTCGAGACCCGCGTGAACGGCGTCGCCCAGCCCAGCTCGCTGACGACGCCCGAGGCGCCCACCCTGCAGGCCCTGCTGGCGGCGATGCTCGAGGACGGCGTCGACGTCGTCGTCATGGAGGTGTCCAGCCACGCGCTGTCGCTCGGACGCGTCGACGGCGCCCACTTCGCGATCGGGGCCTTCACCAATCTCTCGCAGGATCATCTGGACTTCCACGGGACGATGCGCGCCTACTTCGACGCCAAGGCGCAGCTGTTCGTGCCGTCGTCGCCCACCCATGCGGTGCGCGCCGTGGTGTGCGTCGACGACGAGTGGGGTCGGCGGATGGCCGATCTCGCGCGCCGGCCGGGGGAGGCGGCGCACCTGCAGCCGGTGACGGTGTCGACCGGTGCGACGCCCGCACACTGGCACGCCGGCCCGTCGGATCTCGTCGGCGACGGCACCTCGCACACCCCCTTCACCGAACCCGACGGCGACCACGTTCTCGTCATCCCGCTGCCGGGCCGCTACAACGTGGCGAACGGCCTGCTGGCCGTCGCCGTGGCGCATGCCGCGGGGGTGCCGATCTCCACCGCCCTCGACGCGGTCGCGTCGGTGAGTGTCCCGGGACGCCTGCAGCGCGTCGATCGTGGACAGCCGTTCCTCGCGCTGGTCGACTACGCCCACAAACCCGGCGCCGTCGAGGCTGTCCTGGCGACCCTGCGGGGTCAGCTCGGCGAGGGACCCGGTCGCGTGGCCATCGTGATCGGTGCCGGCGGAGACCGCGACGCGGGCAAGCGCCCGCTGATGGGGGAGGCCGCGGCACGCGGTGCCGAACTCGTCATCGTCACCGACGACAATCCGAGGTCGGAGGAGCCGGCCGCCATCCGGTCCGAGGTTCTCGCGGGCGCGCGTGCGGTCGACGCCGCCGAACGTCCGGTGGCTGCCGAACCGATACGCGAGGTCGCCGACCGCGCGGCCGCGATCGCCGAGGCCATCGCCTGGGCGGGTCCCGGCGACATCGTGCTCGTCGCGGGCAAGGGACACGAGGCAGGGCAGGAGATCAACGGCGTGAAGCATCCGTTCGACGACCGCGACGTCGTCGCCCGAGCGCTGGAATCGTCGACCCCGCAGAGCGCACCCGCCGGCTCGGTGGCCGCGGAGGGTGATCGATGACCGGACCGTTCGTCACGGTGATCCGCGGGGATACGCCGGTGACGGTCGACGACGCACGTCTGCTCATCCGCCGGCTCGCCGAGCACGCCGGTGCGATGCGGGGCAGCACCTCGGTGGAGATGCGCGGCGACGCCGCGGGGGATCGGCCGCGCACCTGGGCGATCATCGCCGAGGTCGCCACCCCCGAGGGGAGCGCCGAGAATCAGCGTGTCGTCGAACACGATCTCCTCGGACGTCTGGCCGTCCGGTTGGCCGTCGACAAGACTCTCTGCGTGGGCGACTCCCGATCGGTGCGCGCCCTGCACCAGGGCGCCGTCATGGAGGGTTCCTGGGGTGACGAGGCGCGCATCGTCGAATCGGTCGAGGACGCCGCGGCGCTCGTCGACACCGACCCCGATTGGCGTCCCGCCGCCGGTGATGTCATTCTCCTCGCGGCCGCGAGCGCCGACCTGGACTCGGTGATCACCGCCTGGGGTACGAGCTGCGGATGGCAGATCCGCGAGGAGACGAGCGGCGGTCCCGCGGACGAAGGGACCGCACCATGAGGGCGCGCGACAAGGCGTGCCGGCCGAGAACATCGAACAGAGTCGGAGAGAAGAGCGTGGCCCGGAACGGACGAGCGAACACGAGGGCAACACGGTGACCCAGATCCTTCTCGCGGGTGCGATCGCGATCGCGGTGTCGATCCTGCTGACCCCCGTGCTCATCAAGGTGTTCTCCCGTCAGGGATTCGGCCAGGAGATCCGGGTCGAGGGTCCCCAGAGCCATCAGACCAAGCGCGGCACACCGTCGATGGGCGGCGTCGCGATCCTGGCCGCGCTGTGGGCGGGTTACTTCGGTTCGCACCTGGTCGGCCTGTTCACCGATGCCGGCAACGGCCCCACGGCGTCGGGTCTGCTCGTGCTGGGACTGGCGACCGCGCTGGGCATCGTCGGCTTCCTCGACGACATCATCAAGATCCGCAAGCACCGCAACCTGGGACTGAACAAGACCGCCAAGTCGATCGGGCAGTTCATCGCCGCGATCCTGTTCGGCATCCTCGTGCTGCAGTTCCGCAACGACTACGGCCTCACCCCGGCCAGCACCCACCTCAGCTATGTGCGCGACATCAACGCCATCGGCCTCGGCTCGGTGGTCTTCGTGATCTTCTGCTGGCTGGTGGTCGCCGCCTGGTCCAACGCGGTGAACTTCACCGACGGACTCGACGGCCTGGCCGCCGGTTCGATGGCGATGGTCCTCGGGTCCTATGTCCTCGTGACGTTCTTCCAGTTCGTCAACGCCTGCGCCGGCGGCGCCAAGCCGCCCAGCGACATCCCGACCGGGTGCTACCAGGTCCGCGACCCACTCGACCTCGCGATCATCGCGGTCGCCGGCGGCGGTGCGTGCCTCGGCTTCCTGTGGTGGAACGCCGCACCGGCCAAGATCTTCATGGGTGACACCGGTTCGCTGGCGCTCGGCGGCATGCTCGCCGGTCTGTCCATCACGACCCGCACCGAACTCCTCGCGGTCGTCATCGGCGCGCTGTTCGTGGCGGAGATCATGTCGGTGGTCATCCAGATCGCCTTCTTCCGCACCACCGGCCGCCGGGTCTTCCGGATGGCGCCCTTCCACCACCACTTCGAACTCGGCGGATGGGCCGAGACCACGGTGATCATCAGGTTCTGGCTGCTCACGGCCATCGCCTGTGCGCTGGGACTGTCCCTGTTCTACGGAGAGTTCCTGACCACCAATGGCTGATCCGCTCACCGCCGAGAACCCCACGCCGGGCAGCGACCCGCTGGGGCTGACCGGCCGGACCGTGGTGGTCGGCGGGGCGGGTACCGCCGGCATGTCCGCGGCCCGGTACCTGGTGACCCGCGACGTCCACATCGTGCTCGCCGACGACCGGTTCGCCTCGCGGAACGCCGAGACCGCCGCCCGGGAAGCGGCCGTGCGTGCGGTGGCGGGGGTCGCGGATCTGCTCTCGCAGGGTGCGGAGGCGGTCGCGATCGCCGATCTGCTCGCGGACCCGTCGTGGACCGCTGACGCCGCGGTCGTGATCGTGTCACCGGGGTTCGCACCCACGCACGACCTCGTCGGTCAGGCCGCGGCGGGCGGCGTACCGGTGTGGGGTGAGGTCGAACTGGCCTGGCGTGTCGACGCCGCGGGACTGCTCGGCGAGCCGCGCACCTGGCTGGTCGTCACCGGCACCAACGGAAAGACCACGACCACCTCGATGCTCGCCGACATCGTCGAGCGTTCCGGCCGCGCCGGCGCGGCATGCGGCAACATCGGCCTGCCGGTCCTCGACGCCATGCGGGCGACGCCCCGCGTCGACGTGCTGTGCGCCGAGTTGTCGTCGTTCCAGCTGCACTGGGCGCCGTCGGTCCGCCCGGCCGCGGGGGTGGTGCTCAACGTCGCCGAGGACCACCTCGACTGGCACGGCACCTTCGACGCCTACGCGATCGCCAAGGCCGGCGCGCTGCGCGGCGACATCGCGGTCGTGGGTCTCGACGACCCGGTCGCGTCGGGCCTGCCGGGCGCGGGACGCCGTGTCGGCTTCACTCTCGGCGCGCCGCAGGACGGTCAGCTGGGGGTCGAGGACGGCCATCTCGTCGACCGTGCCTTCGGTGCCGGTCGCCTGCTGCCCGCCGACGCCGTGCATCCGGCCGGTCCATCAGGTGTGTCCGATGCCCTCGCCGCCTCCGCACTCGCCCTCGCGATCGGTGTCGGGCGCGACGCCGTCGAGGCGGCGCTGACCGACTTCCGGCCGGCCGCCCACCGCGGCGAGGTGGTGGCGACCCGCGACGGCGTCCTCTTCGTCGACGACTCGAAGGCCACCAACCCCCATGCCGCCCAGGCGGCGGTCGCCGCCTACGACCGCGTGGTGCTGATCGCCGGCGGCCTGCTCAAGGGTGCGTCGATGGACGGGATGCTCACCGCGGTCGGCGATCGGCTCGCCGGGGTGGTCGCCATCGGGCGGGATCGTGACCTGGTCGTCGAAGCGATCGTGCGACACGCCCCAGAAGTCCCAACAGTCACAGTATTCACAGGGGACGATGGCACGGTGAACGTGCATCGCCAGGGTCAGACCGAACCCGTCCTCTCGTCGACACCATTCTCGTCGTCGGCAGAAGCCTCGGAGTCAGACAGCGCCGTCGCCGTGATGGACCGGGCGGTCGCCGAGGCATGGGAGCTCGCCGCAGCGAGTGACCCGACGCCCGACGCGGTGCTCCTCGCACCCGCCGCGGCCTCGCTGGACATGTTCGCCGGTTACGGCCGGCGCGGTGACGCGTTCGCGCACGCCGCCCGGGACATCGCCGGCACCTCCTCGTCCTCGCGGTGAGTCGCGTGAGCAGCGACAAGACCTCGGTCGACGCCGCGGCGGTGGACGACGGCGACCTCGACGATGCGACGGACGACGTGACCGACGGCGAGAACCCGTCCGGTGCGGCGCGGAACACGGCGTCGGAGCGCGCGTCGGCACGGTCGAGGCCGGGCGCGGACGTCTCGGCGGCGGCCTCGACCGCCGCCTCCGTCACCGCCTCGCTGCCGGCGCTGATCATCGACGCCGTCCGGAGCCTCCTGGCCCGACCGCTGGCCTCATATCAGCTGGTCCTCACGATGGCGTTCATGCTGACGGCCTTCGGTCTGGTGATGGTGCTGTCGGCGTCGTCGGTCGAGGGGTACTCGCAAGAGGGATCGTCCTACGGGCTCTTCACGACGCAGGTCATCTTCGCCGGGCTGGGTCTCATCGTCTTCTATCTGATGCTGCGGGTCCCCGTCCGACTGCTCCGGCGCTTCGCCGCGCCGTCGATGGCCATCGCGATCCTGCTGCTCGGGCTGGTGCTCATTCCCGGTGTCGGCACGCTCAGCCAGGGCGCGCGGCGCTGGTTCGTCATCTCCGGCGTGTCGGTGCAGCCCTCGGAGCTGGTCAAGGTGGCGCTGTGTATCTGGGGTGCGCACCTGCTGGCGTCGCGGCGACGTGACAACGCGTCGATCAAGGAACTCCTGATCCCGCTGGTTCCGGTCGCGATGCTGGTCTGCGTGCTGATCATCCTCGAGCCGAACCTCTCGACGACGATCACCATCGCGATCATCGTCGGCGCGATGCTCTGGTTCGCCGGTCTGCCGATCAAGGTCTTCTCGGCGTTCGCCGTGTCCGGTGTGATCCTCGCGGTGATCCTCGCCCTCGCCGAGGGGTACCGGTCGCAGCGCGTGATGAGCTTCCTCGGCGGCATCGACGATCCTCAGGGTGCCGGCTACCAGGCGCGCCAGGCGACCTATGCCCTGGCCAACGGCGGAGTGTTCGGTGTGGGCCTCGGTCAGTCGAGCGCCAAGTGGAACTATCTGCCCAACGCGCACAACGACTTCATCTTCGCCATCATCGGCGAGGAACTCGGCCTCCTCGGCGGGCTGCTGGTGGTGTTCCTCTTCGTCCTGCTGGGTTACATCGGGTTCCGTATCGCGCACCGCTCCACCGATCCGTTCCTGCGCCTGATGACGGCGACCATCACCGTGCTGATCCTCGCGCAGGCGTTCATCAACATCGGCTACGTGATCGGCCTGCTGCCGGTCACCGGTATCCAGCTGCCGCTCATCTCGGCCGGCGGTACCTCGACCCTGACCGTGCTCGCAATGCTCGGTCTCCTGGCCAACGCCGCACGACACGAGCCGGAGGCGGTCGCGGCGCTCACCGCCGGAACACCGGGCCGGCTGGCCCGTGTACTGCGGCTCCCGACACCGGTGGGCTACCGGCAGTCGCGAGCGGAGACCCTGCGCGATCGTCTCGACCAGCGCCGGTCGTCGGGCGGCCGGACGGCCGGACATCCGGGTGCGTCGGGACGGCCTCGGGCGACCGGACGAACCGGGGCGCCGAACCGTCGCGGACGACCGGCCGAGCCGGCTCCGAGCCGGGGTCGTTTCACGATGCCGTGGAAACGGGCGAAGTCCGCCGAACCGGCACCCGCACGCGGTGCGTCGACGCGGCGCCCTGCTACGGGTGGCCGCACCCGACCTGCGCCGTCGACACGAGCGGGCGTCGACTACCGTGGCGGGTATCCCGGCGCCGGCAGTGCACGTCGCTCGGCGTCACCGGGATGGCGGGCGGGCGCGCATCAGCCGCGTACGCCGCGGTCCGCCGATCCCGGGCGCGATCGGCCGACACACGGCCGTGTGGGACGCCGCTGATCCGGTGTTCGCGGTACGGATCTCGCTGCGCGGGACAGACGTGCACAGTGGCTGGAGATGGAGTGACAACGCCGGTGAATTCGGGTGCAGCACAATCTGATACGACCGGAGGCCCGGGTGGCCGGCCGTTGTCGGTGGTCGTCGCCGGCGGCGGGACCGCCGGCCACATCGAACCCGCGCTCGCCGTGGCCGATGCGATCACCCGTATCGACCCCACGGCCCTCGTCACCGCGCTCGGGACCAACCGCGGACTCGAGGTCGACCTGGTGCCCGAGCGGGGATACGACCTCCGGTTGATCCCGCCGGTCCCGTTGCCGCGCAAGCCCGGGATGGATCTCGCCAAGACCCCCGGCCGGCTCGTGTCCTCGGTCGCCGCGACCCGGAGGGTGCTCGCCGACGTGGACGCCGACGTCGTCATCGGCTTCGGCGGGTACGTGTCGGTCCCGGCCTACCTCGCCGCGCAGATGCACCTGCGGCGACGCAACCGCATCCCGATCGTCATCCACGAGGCGAACGCCTCGGCGGGCATCGCCAACAAGGTGGGCGCCCGGTTCGCCGACCGCGTCCTGGCCGCCGTCGACGGCTCGGGACTCGATGCGACCGTCGTCGGCATGCCCGTCCGCGGTGTCCTCACCGAACTCGACCGCCCGGCCCTGCGTGCCAAGGCCCGGCACTACTTCGGCCTCGACGAGGACGCCCCGACCCTGCTTGTCTTCGGTGGATCCCAAGGCGCGCAACGTCTCAACGATGCGGTGTCGGGGGCGGCCGAGGCTCTTGGTGAAGCGGGCGTCGGAGTCCTGCACGCGTACGGACCCAAGAACTCGATCGATCCGGTGATCGTCGACGGCGCGCCGCCGTACCGCGGTGTCGGCTATCTCAAGCGGATGGATCTCGCCTACGCCGCAGCCGATCTGGTGATGTGCCGGTCCGGGGCGATGACCGTCGCGGAGGTCTCGGCGACCGGTCTGCCCGCGATCTACGTGCCGCTGCCGCACGGCAACGGCGAACAGCGGCTCAATGCGCTACCCGTCGTCGAGGCCGGCGGTGGACTCATCATCGAGGACTCGGCGGTGAACCCGGAGTGGGTGGCACGTGAGGTGCCGGCACTGCTGCACGACGCGGAGCGGCTGCGGAAGATGTCGGCGGCCGCCGCGGGTACGGGTCATCGCGATGCCGCCGCGGCCGTGGCCGACGCCGCTCTCGAACTCGCCCGCGGGTTCCGTGCGGGCCGGAGGCCGTCGCGCAGGGCGTTTCGATCCCACCGATCGGCCGTCGAACAGTGACAATCGGACGGGACGGTGCGGGAGGTGACGACATGAGCGAGGGGACGACCGTGGGAACCGGAGGACTGCCGCCGCAGCTGGCCCGCGTGCACATGGTCGGCATCGGCGGCGCCGGGATGTCCGGGCTCGCGCGAATCCTGCTGGCCCGCGGTGGTCAGGTGTCGGGCTCCGATGCCAAGAACAGCCGCGGAATCCTCGAACTCCGCACCCGTGGAGCCCGCGTCCAGGTGGGGCACGATCCGTCGGCACTCGACCAGATCCCGGGCGGGCCGTCGGTGGTGGTGACCACGCATGCCGCGATTCCCAAGACCAACCCCGAGCTGGTGGCCGCCCGCTCGCGGGGCATCCCGATCCTGTTGCGCCCCCGCGTGCTGGCCCAGCTCATGGAGGGCGACCGGACACTGCTGCTCGCCGGGACCCACGGCAAGACCTCGACCACCTCGATGGCCGTCGTCGCGCTCCAGCACGCCGGCAGCGACCCGTCGTTCGCCATCGGCGGCGAGCTCAACGAGTCCGGCACCAACGCCCATCACGGCGGCGACCCCGTCTTCGTGGCCGAGGCCGACGAGAGCGACGGTTCGCTGCTCGAATACACCCCCGACGTCGTCGTCGTCACCAACATCGACGCCGACCATCTCGACTTCTTCGGGTCGATCGAGGCCTATGTGGAGGTGTTCGACAAGTTCACCGAACGTATCCGGACCGGCGGCACCCTCGTGGTGTGCCTCGACGACCCCGGATCGGCCGCACTGGCCGGACGTGTCTCCGACGCCCTGGCCGCGCGCGGGGTCACGACCGTCGGCTACGGCCGCGGGACCCACGCCGGGCTGGCGCCGGTGGTGCCCAACGTGGCGACGCTGCTGTCCTGGGAGCCGCGCGGCACCGGGGGAGCGGCACGGGTCCGGTTCACGACGCCGGTGACCGGCCCCGCCGACGAGGCCGGCACGGTCGTCGACCGTGAACTCGTGCTCCCGCTTCCGGGAGAACACATGGCGCTCAACGCCATCGCCGCGGTGATCGGCGCCGTCCGGATGAACGGTGCCGACACCGGCACCGACTTGGTCGGGGCCCTCGACCGAGTCCTCGCGGGGATCGGCGCATTCGGCGGCGTCCATCGCCGTTTCGAGTTCCGCGGACGCCGGGGCGGCGTCGAGGTCATCGACGACTACGCCCACCATCCGACCGAGGTGCGGTCGGTGCTCTCTGCGGCCCAGGCGATGATGGCCGCACGGGTCGGACCCGACGCGCCGCGCGGCCGTGTCATCGCGGTCTTCCAGCCCCACCTGTATTCCCGCACTCTCGAATTCGCCGACGAGTTCGCCACCGCTCTCGACCTCGCCGACACCGTGGTCGTCGCCGACGTCTACGGCGCCCGCGAGGCGCCGATCCCGGGTGTGAGCGGGCGGACGATCGCGGACCAGCTCACCTCGCCGTCGGTGTTCGCACCGGATCTGTCGCGTCTGGCCGGTCAGGTCGCCGAACTCGCCCGGCCCGGCGACATCGTGCTGACCCTGGGCGCCGGCGACATCACCATGCAGGGACCCGAGATCCTCGCCGCCCTCGGCGGGAGCACCGGGAACGACGCCGTGCACGAGAACGGTGAGGGCTCCGGAAACGGGGACCTCACGGGAGTGCCGTGATCCGCTGGCCGACCCGCCGCCGGTCGCGCCTGATCCTCGGCACCCTCATGGTCGTCGCCGCCGGGGTCGGGCTGGTCCTGATCGCCTATCTGACCCCGCTGATGTCGGTGCGCAACACCGACATCCGGGACAACGGTTCGGTCCCGGCCGACGAGATACTCCGCGCCGCCGCCGTCGCACCGGGCACCCCGCTGCTCCAGGTGGACACCCGAGCCGTCGCGCAGCGGGTCGCCACCATCCCGTCGGTCGAATCGGTCCGGGTGCAGCGGTCCTACCCGTCGTCGCTGACGATCACCGTCGTCGAGCGGATGCCGGTGGTGATCGTGACGAGCGGGGACGAGGTCCACGTCCTCGATCGTTCGGGGGTGTCCTTCCTCCACTATGTCCGCGCCCAGGGCGTGCCGCCCGAGGTGCTCAAGCTCCCCGTGCTCGAGACCCCGAATCCCGGCCCGGCCGATCCCACCACCCGGGAGGCGATCGCCGCGGTCGCCGGACTCCCGGAATCGCTGGCGCGGCAGGTCATCCGGGTGACGGCGACCTCGCCGGTCGACATCGAGTTCATCCTCACCGAGAACCGGCGGGTCGTGTGGGGGGACAGCGACCGGGGAGCGGAGAAGGCGCGAACCCTCACGTACCTGTTGAGCCGCGACGCCAAGATGTACAACGTGTCGAGTCCCGAATTCCCGGCGTACAAGTGATCCCGGCGGTCTCCGTCGGCCGGAGCGGCGCCAGATTCGTTGACGATCGGCCGGATTCACCGAAATTCGGGTGCGACTTCCCGACACGCCGGGCGCTGTTGTGGATACCGGGGCCCGCGATGCCTAGCGTCATCTCCACAACGAACTACTTGACATAACTCTAAATCTATGGTTCAGGTTTAGGGTTTTGCCAGCACCTGGTGCTGAGAAATCAGCACCCGAAACACAGAGCACGATCCATTACGAGGAAGGCGAGCGCATGACGCCACCGCACAACTACCTGGCCGTCATCAAGGTCGTCGGCATCGGCGGCGGCGGCGTGAATGCCGTCAACCGCATGATCGAGCAGGGGCTCAAGGGAGTCGAGTTCATCGCGATCAACACCGACGCGCAGGCCCTGCTGATGAGCGACGCCGACGTCAAGCTCGACGTCGGTCGCGACTCCACCCGTGGCCTGGGTGCCGGCGCCGACCCGGAGGTCGGCCGACGCGCCGCCGAGGACGCCCGCGACGAGATCGAGGAACTCCTCAAGGGTGCGGACATGGTCTTCGTGACCGCGGGTGAGGGTGGCGGCACCGGTACCGGCGGTGCTCCGGTCGTCGCGCAGATCGCCCGCAAACTCGGCGCGCTCACCGTCGGTGTGGTCACCCGCCCGTTCTCCTTCGAGGGCAAGCGTCGCGGGGGACAGGCCGAGGCGGGCATCACCGCCCTGCGTGAATCCTGCGACACGCTCATCGTCATCCCGAACGACCGCCTGCTGCAGCTCGGCGACGCCCAGGTGAGCCTCATGGACGCGTTCCGCAGCGCCGACGAGGTGCTCCTCAACGGTGTCCAGGGCATCACCGATCTCATCACCACCCCGGGTCTGATCAACGTCGACTTCGCCGACGTGAAGGGCGTCATGAGTGACGCCGGCAGCGCGCTGATGGGTATCGGTTCCGCCCGCGGCGAGGACCGCGCCAAGAAGGCGGCGGAGTCGGCCATCAACTCGCCGCTGCTCGAGGCGTCGATGGAAGGCGCCCGGGGCGTGCTGATCTCGATCGCCGGCGGCAGCGACCTCGGACTGTTCGAGATCCACAACGCGGCGACCCAGGTCCAGGAGGCGGCCCACGAGGACGCCAACATCATCTTCGGCACCGTGATCGACGACAACCTCGGCGACGAGGTCCGCGTCACCGTCATCGCCGCCGGATTCGACGGCGGCACCCCGAAGAAGCGTTCCGACGTCCCGGCCGCGTCCGGTCGCACGGCCGTCGGCCAGGGACAGGCCGGTGCGGTCTCGGCGCCGCCGAAGAACGACCCGCTCTTCGGCGACATGCCGAAGGGCTCGGGTGACCCCTTCGGTGGCGAGCGTGAGCCGGAGCCCCCGCGTCGCAACACCGTGCACCTCGACGACGACGACGTCGACGTGCCGTCCTTCATGAAGCGCTGACCCGCATGCGGGTTCGTCGTGTGGTCACCACGCGTGCCGGCGGCGTCTCGGTGGCACCGTATGACTCGTTCAATCTCGGTGACCACGTCGGAGACGACCCGGCGGCGGTGGCCGCCAACCGGAATCGTCTGGCCGAGCAGATCGGGTTGCCCGCATCGTCGGTCGTCTGGATGGAACAGATCCACAGCCGGAATGTGACCGTGGTCGAGGGACCCGTCGACGAGCCGGTCCCCGCGACCGACGCGCTCGTGACCACCACGCCGGGTCTCGCGCTCGCGGTGCTGTCGGCCGACTGCGTGCCGGTGCTCCTCAGCGACGACGAGGCCGGGGTGATCGCCGGCGTCCACGCCGGCCGCATGGGCGCTCGCGTCGGCATCGTGCGCGAGACCCTGAAGGTGATGGTCGAACTCGGTGCGCGCGTCGAGTCGATCGGTGCGTTCCTCGGGCCGGCGGCCTCCGGTGAGCAGTACGAGGTGCCCCCGGCGATGCAGGCCGACGTCGAAAAGCATCTGCCCGGAAGTGCCAGTCGCACCAAGAAGGGCACCACGGGCCTCGACCTCCGGGCGGGCCTGCGCCGCCAGCTCCTCGAGGCCGGGGTCGCCGGGGTCGCGGTGGACCCGCGCTGCACGATCTCGGATACGAGCCTCTTCAGCCACCGGCGTGGCGCGCCGACCGGCCGCCTGGCATCGGTGATCTGGATGGACGAGAGTGCGCCGGACGGGGAGTAGGCCCCCGGTGCTCCGCGCGGAGAATGATGGGGGACATGAACGACTCTCTCGATGACGCACGCACCGCCGAGCTCTCCGGGCGTCTCGACGCGGTGCGCGGGCGACTCGACGCAGCCGTCGCATCCGCGGGCCGTCCGGCGGGTTCGTGTGCGCTCATGGTCGTCACCAAGTACTTCCCGGCCGACGACGTCCGGCGGTTGCTGACGCTGGGGGTCCGATTGTTCGGCGAGTCCCGTGAACCCGAGGCCGGGCGGAAGGTCGCCGAGGTGCTCGCCGACTGGAGTCCGGCCGATGTGGCCGACGTACCGGTGTTCGACATGATCGGCACGGTCCAGTCGAAAAAGGCCCGTAGTATCGCGCGCTGGGCGCGTGCGGTGCACTCGGTGGACCGTCCGAAGGTGGTCGACGCCCTCGGTCGGGCCGCGCGCGCCGCGCTCGACGAAGGGGAGCGGGCCGAGCCTCTCGGCGTGCTGCTCCAGGTGAGTCTCGACGGAGACCCGCAGCGTGGTGGAGTCGTCGAGGTCGGTCTTCCGGCACTCGCCGAACAGGTGTCGAACGACGATGCGCTGACGCTGCGCGGCCTCATGGTCATCGCTCCGCTCAGTGGCGAGCGGAAGCACTGGATGGCCGAATCCGCCCGTATCCACAACGCTTTTCGCGAGCAGTACGCCGACGCCGTCGAACTGTCCGCGGGAATGTCCGGTGACATGGAAGATGCGATTGAAGCCGGGTCGACATGCGTGCGTGTCGGAACCGCGATCATGGGCGAGCGGCCGCTACTCTCTCAGTAATCACATTGGTAACACCAGAACCAAGTGACACAGACATCTCAACAAGCTCAGTGACATCAGATGCACCATCCGGCGGGGTTGCACACACCGGCGTCGCACGACAGAGAGGCCGACAATGACCACGATGCAGAAGTTCAAGGCGTATTTCGGCATGGTGCCGCCCAGCGAGTACGAGGACGACTACCTCGAGGAGTCGGGCTCGGCGCTGCGTGTCCCGTCGCGTGAGCGCGCCTACCGTGACGACTACTACGGCGACTCCTCCTACGACCCCGGCTACGAGCCGTCGCTCCGCGATGTCGGTTTCCGCGACGCCGGCTACCGCGACGAGATGGCCTACGACGACCGTCGTTTCGACGGCGGATACGAACTCGCCGGCGACTTCGCCCCCGAATTCGCCTACGCCGGACCGCGACCCGCCCCCGAGGCGCCGATGCGTTCGGCAGCTCGCCTCGAGCCGCTGCAGCGTTCGTCGAGTGCCGCCCTGCGTGCCGCCTCGTCGCGACCGATGAGTGCCGAGCACCGGGAACTCGAGCGTGTCTTCGCCGACGGCCCGCTGCAGAAGATCACCACCCTGCGTCCCTCGGACTACGGCGAGGCCCGCACGATCGGTGAGCGCTTCCGCGACGGCAACCCGGTCATCATGGACCTCGTCGACATGACCAACGACGACGCCAAGCGTCTCGTCGACTTCGCCGCGGGCCTGGCCTTCGCGCTCCGCGGTTCGTTCGACAAGGTCGCGACCAAGGTCTTCCTGCTGTCGCCGGCCGACGTGGACGTGTCGCCCGAGGATCGGCGCAAGATCGCCGAGACCGGCTTCTACAACCACGCCTGATGCAGGTGGGCGCCCTCGGTTCGCATCGTTCGGTGCTCTTCAGGCAATCTTGACGCGTGGCTGCGATTTTGTTGGGCGTCCTGTACTACGTCCTGTTGGTTTTCTGGTTGCTTCTCCTGGGTCGGCTCGTCGTCGAGTTGGTGCGGACGTTCGCCCGTGAGTGGCGACCCACCGGGGTGGCGGTGGTGATCATCGAGACGGTGTTCACCCTGACCGATCCGCCGATCAAGGCGTTGCGCCGCATCCTGCCGCCGATCCCGCTGGGTCCGATCCGCCTGGATCTGTCGCTGATGATCGTCATGCTCGTCGTCATCATCGCCATGAATGTCGTCAATGGTCTCCGCGCCGACGCGGTCGCCGAGTCGCTGGCCGCCGCACTGGTTCTCACCCGCTCCTAGTCCGCCCGCGGCTCGGCCCCCGGCACCCCTCCGACCCGAGTACCTTGAGGTACGGCGATGAACTACCGTTGGTGGTCGTCTTCAGATGTCCCTGCCGAATCGGACAGTTTCGATCCGGCCGAAGATCAAGGGTGCAACCTACGGTTCGCATGTGACAGGATTGGACGCCAGTTACTATTTTTGACTGGTATGAATAGTTAGTGACAACCTGTATTGGTCGAACGACTCACGTCGCGCGATCCGGGTTGGACGGCACGCCAATTGAACACAAGCTCCACCACAGACACGAGGGGAACCGACATGCGGCTGACTCCAGCTGATGTGCACAACGTCGCGTTCAGCAAACCGCCTATCGGTAAGCGCGGCTACAACGAGGATGAGGTCGATCAGTTCCTCGATTTCGTCGAGGCCGAGCTCGCCCGGCTGATCGAAGAGAACACCGACCTGAAGCAGCGCGTCGAGGAGCTCGAGGGTGAGCTCGCCGACGCCCGGTCGGGAGCCGGCGCCGCCCCCGCCGAAGAGCGGACCCAGATGTTCGCCAAGCCGCCGGTGCAGGAGCAGCCCGCTCCCGTCCAGCAGCCCGCCGCGCCTGCCGCCAACGACGACGCCAACGTCCGCGCCGCCCGCGTCCTCGCGCTGGCGCAGGACACCGCGGATCGCCTGACCGGCAGCGCACGCGCCGATGCCGACGCGATGCTGGCCGATGCGCAGACCCGCGCCGACACGATGGTTTCGGAGGCGCAGAGCAAGTCCGATGCCATGCTTGCCGACGCGCGTCAGCGTTCGGAGGCCATCCTGGCCGACGCGCAGACCCGTTCCGAGGCGCAGCTGCGGCAAGCGCAGGAGCGTGCGGACGCACTGCAGAGCGATGCCGAGCGCAAGCACAGCGAGATCATGGGCACGATCAACCAGCAGCGTGGTGTGCTCGAGGGTCGGATCGAGCAGCTCAAGACGTTCGAGCGTGAGTATCGCACCCGCCTGAAGACCTACCTCGAATCGCAGCTCGAGGAGCTGCAGCAGCGCGGCAGCGCGGCACCGGTCGAGGGTGGTCGTCCCGATCAGTCGTTCTCGAACGACCCGGGCAGCGGCGGTTTCAGCAGCTACTCGCCGAGCTGACCGCGCGCCGGTCATGCACCCTAGGCTGGTGATGTGCTGAGCTTGGCCCTGGGCGCGACCCTCATCGGGTTCGTGCTGCTCATCCTCGGTCTCATCACCGGGACCGTGTGGCTTGCCGTTGCCTGCATCGTCATCTGTCTCCTCGGCCTGGCCTTCCTGCTCGTCGATGTGTTCTCGGGTCGTAACCGGGACGCCGCGCGATCTCTGGAAGACATGGTCCCGGGAGTCGGACGCGAGGACGAGACCGACGACAACGCCGATCGCGAAAAGGCTGCCTACGAGCCTCCGTCCTTCGAACCCGGGATGGCCGAACCGTCGGGACCGTCGGCTTCTCGGCCGGCGTCACCCGAGAGTCGTCCGGCGCCGGAACGTCGCGAGGGCAACCTCGAGGACTACCTGCGGTCGGTCGGCGAGCCCGTCGGCCCCGCAGCCGACTCCGGCCCGACGCCGTCACCGGGTCCGACGCCGGGTGGACAGGCGGCCCCTGGCCGGGCGCCATCGGGGCCGCCGCCGCGTGCGCCCCAGCGGACGGCGGGTCCGCAGCAGTCCGGGGGCCGGCCACCCCAGGCTCCCCGCTCGCCGCAATCCGGTCCCTTCCGGTCCGGTCCGTCCCAGCCCGGTCCACGTCCTCCGCAGTACGGGGCGCCGACTTCGGGTCCCCAGCCGCAGTACGGGCAGGGGCCTTCCGGACAGTTGCCGGGGTGGGGGCAGGACTCCCCGCGATCCGATCCGGCACAGGCCGGCGAACGGCCGCCGGGGGAACAGACCGAATCCCCTGAACCGAGGCCGGGACGGCGACGCGCGCCGGACTTCGATCCGCTCGACCCGAACTGGCGTCCGCCGATCGACTGATCTTGTTCATACGAGGATCTGATTCTCGCGACGATGCACCGCCCGGACGGCGATAGGCGATTCGCCCGTTCGGGCGGTGCGTCGTTACACTGGTTGACGCGTTGATCCGGCCATCACCGGGGAGCACCCGGAAGAACGGCACCGTGAGGCGCTCAGTAGAACCGGGCGGGCGTGGCCCGTTACAGCCACAGGACCGTACGGGGTGACCCGCGCGATCCGATGAGTGGCGCCGGAGTTCCGGCGCAAGCGGGGTGGTACCGCGCAGACCTGACGGTGTGCGTCCCCGTGCCGAGGAGCGACATCACCAGGCACGAGGAGACGAGCCGTGACCAACGCCAACGAGACGGGCGCGAATGCGACCGGGCGTGTGTACCCCAAAGTCGACATGACGGGTGGGACGGGGCGAAGCGCCCCCGATTTCCCGTCCGTGGAGCAGAACGTCCTGAAATACTGGGACGACGACTCGACCTTCGCCGCCTCCATCGACAACCGTGCCGACGCCGAGGAGTTCGTCTTCTACGACGGCCCGCCCTTCGCCAACGGCCTGCCCCACTACGGCCATCTGCTGACCGGCTACGTCAAGGATGTGGTACCGCGGTACCAGACCATGCGTGGCAAGAAGGTCGATCGCCGATTCGGTTGGGATACACACGGTCTGCCCGCCGAACTCGAGGCCGAGCGGCAGCTCGGGATCACCGACAAGTCGGAGATCGAGAAGATGGGCATGGCGAAGTTCAACGAGTACTGTCGTGACTCGGTTCTCCGCTACACCGGCGAGTGGCGCGACTACGTCACCCGCCAGGCGCGCTGGGTGGACTTCGACAACGACTACAAGACGCTCGACCTCGACTTCATGGAGTCGGTCATGTGGGCGTTCAAGGCGCTCTACGACAAGGGCCTGATCTACCAGGGCTACCGCGTGCTGCCCTACAGCTGGTACGAGCAGACGCCGTTGTCGAACCAGGAGTCCAAGCTCGACGACGCCTACCGGATGCGTCAGGACCCGGCGGTGACCGTTCTGATGCCGCTGTCGGTGCCCGAGGGTCCGCTGGCCTCGCTCGACGGTGTCAACGCACTGATCTGGACCACGACGCCCTGGACGCTGCCCTCGAACCTCGCGATCGCGGTCAACCCCGAGGTCACCTACGTCCACGTCAAGGCCGCCGACGGCCGTCAGTACCTGCTGGCCGAGGCGCTGCTGGGCGCGTACGCCAAGGAGATCGCCGAACCCGAGGTGGTCGGCACCCATCTGGGCAAGGATCTCGAGAACCTCTCCTACACACCGCCCTTCGACTTCTTCGTCGGACACCCGAACGCGCACCGGGTGTTGGTCGGCGACTACGTGACCACCGAGAGCGGCACCGGCGTCGTGCACCTCGCGCCCGCGTTCGGTGAAGAGGACATGGAACTCGCGACCGCCAACGGCATCGAGGTCGTGCAGCCGCTCGACCCGGGCGGCCGTTTCACCGCGCAGGTCCCGCCGTACGAGGGCCAGATGGTCTTCGACGCCAACCCGGTCATCATCAAGGACCTCAAGGCGGCCGGCCGCATCCTGCGACACGAGACCATCGAGCACTCCTACCCGCACTCGTGGCGGTCGGGACAGCCGCTGATCTACATGGCGGTGCCGTCGTGGTTCGTGGCCGTCACCCAGTTCCGCGACCGCATGGTGGAGCTGAACAAGCAGATCACCTGGGTGCCCGAACACATCCGTGACGGCCAGTTCGGCAAGTGGCTTGAGGGTGCGCGCGACTGGAACATCAGCCGCAACCGCTACTGGGGTGCGCCGCTGCCCGTGTGGATCTCCGACAACCCGGAGTACCCGCGCACCGACGTCTACGGTTCGCTCGACGAACTCGAGCGCGACTTCGGCGTGCGCCCGGACAACCTGCACCGGCCTCACATCGACGAGCTGACCCGGCCGAACCCGGACGATCCGACCGGGCGGTCGACCATGCGCCGTGTGCCCGAGGTGCTCGACTGCTGGTTCGAGTCCGGTTCGATGCCGTATGCCCAGGTGCACTACCCGTTCGAGAACCGCGACTGGTTCGACGGTGGGGACTCGGCAGGCGCCCCGCCGCACAACCCGGGCGACTTCATCGTCGAATACAACGGACAGACGCGCGGCTGGTTCTACACCATGCACGTGCTGGCGACGGCCCTCTTCGACCGCCCGGCATTCAAAACCGTTGCCGCGCACGGCATCGTGCTGGGCGACGACGGCCAGAAGATGTCCAAGTCCAAGCGCAACTACCCGGATGTCAACGAGGTCTTCGACCGCGACGGCTCCGACGCCATGCGCTGGTTCCTGATGGCGTCGCCGATCCTGCGCGGTGGCAACCTGGTGGTGACCGAGCGCGGCATCCGGGAGGGTGTGCGTCAGGCGCTGCTGCCGTTGTGGAACGCCTACAGCTTCCTGCAGCTGTACGCGGAGCGTCCGGCGACGTGGCGGACCGACTCCCGGCACGTCCTCGACCGGTACATCCTGGCGAAGCTCGCGACCACCCGGGACGCGATGACCGAGGCGCTCGACGTCTACGACATCGCGGGTGCATGCGACGCCTTCCGCGAGTTCGTCGAGGCGCTGACCAACTGGTACGTGCGTCGTTCGCGGGCACGGTTCTGGGCCGGTCAGGACGAGGACACCGACGCCTTCGACACCCTGTACACGGTGCTCGAAGTGGCCTCCCGCCTCGCGTCGCCCCTGCTGCCGCTGGCGACCGAGGCCATCTGGCGCGGGCTCACCGGCGAACGGTCGGTCCACCTGACCGACTGGCCGACCGCCGACGAGCTGCCCGCCGACGCCGACCTGGTCGCCGCGATGGACGAGGTGCAGGCGGTCTGTTCGGTCGCGTCGAGCGTGCGCAAGGCCAACAAGCTGCGTGTGCGTCTCCCGCTGCCCGGTCTGACCGTCGCGTCGCCGACCGCCGCCGCGCTCGAGCCCTACGTCGACCTGGTCAAGGACGAGATGAACGTCAAGGCGGTCACGCTCGCCACCGACGCCAGCGAGTACGGGCGCTATGAGATCGCGGTCAACGCCCGCGCGGCCGGGCCGCGTCTGGGCAAGGACGTGCAGCGCGCCATCAAGGCGGTGAAGTCGGGCAACTGGTCGGTGCAGGCCGGGGCCGACGGTTCCGAGGTCGTCGTCGCCGACGGCATCGAGCTGCACGACGGTGAGTTCACCAGGAAGCTCGTGGCCGTCGAACCCGATTCCACCGCGGAGCTGCCCGGTGGTCGGGGACTGGTCGTCCTCGACACCGCGGTGACCCCCGAGCTGGAGGCCGAGGGCTGGGCGAAGGACCGTGTGCGCGAGCTGCAGGACGCGCGCCGCAACCTCGACCTCGACGTCTCCGATCGCATCACGGTGCGCCTCGTCGTCCCCGCCGAGCGTCTCGAGTGGGCGCAGACCCACGCCGGACTCATCGCCGGTGAGGTTCTCGCCGTGGAGTTCGACGTCACCGCGGAGGGCGCGCCGGGGTCCGTCGAACTCGGTGACGGGGTCACCGCCGACGTCGCGAAGGCCGGCTTACCACCGATTTCGCGGTAGCTGTCACATTTCTGCCGCCGTCGGTGTCTCGAGGATGACCACCTCGAACACCGACGGAAGGCAGAACCATGAGCACCACCGACACCACGCAGGAAATCCAGGTAGTCGCACGGACGCACGTGGTCGTCCTCGGCGCGGGCTATGCCGGCGCGATGGCGGCCAACCGGCTCCGGCGCAACCCCGCCGTCGCCGTCACGGTCGTGAACCCGCAACCGTTCTTCGTGCAGCGCATCCGGTTGCACCAGTTCGTCTCGGGAACCGGTGATCCGCTGGTCGGCTTCGACGACGTGCTGGCCGACGACATCCGCGTCGTCGTCGACACCGCTACCCGTATCGACGCCGGTGCGCGCCGTGTGCATCTCGCGTCGGGCGCGCACCTCGACTACGACCACCTGATCTATGCGATCGGTACCCGGCACCGAACCCCGGAGATCCCCGGGGCGGAGCATGCCCTGTTCATCGCCGATTGGGCGAGCGCACAACGGATTCGCGAACGCGTGGAAGGTCTCGGCGCACACGAGATGATCACCGTCGTCGGTGGGGGACTCACCGGGATCGAGGTCGCCGCCGAACTCGCCGAACGCGGCCACGACGTGCGTCTGGTGGGCGGCAGGGGGATCGCGTCATCGGTGGGGGAGCGGGCCCGGAGCGCCACGGAGAAGCAGCTGATCCGACTCGGCGTCGACGTCGTGGACACGGGCCGCGTGGTCGAGATCGGCGAGCGGACCGTCACCGTCGACATCGACGGCGAACGAAACGTACTGCCGAGCGCGGCAACGATTCTCGCCACCGGCTTCGAGGCCCCGGAACTGGCGGCCGACAGCGGCCTGGCGACCGACGAGATCGGCCGCCTGCGCACCGACGCGACCCTGGCCGGCATCGACGACGATCGGATCGTCGGCGCCGGTGACGCGGTCGCGGTCGAGGGCATGCCCCTGAGGATGAGCTGCCAGGCCGCCGAGCCGCTGGGTGCTCAGGCGGCCGAAGCGGTGCTCGCCCGGATCGCCGGTGAGCAGCCGAATCCCGTCGACCAGGGTTTCGTCGCGCAGTGCGCCAGCATCGGCCGCCGCGCGGCCACCCTACAGTTCACGCGTCGCGACGATTCGCCGGCGCGTGCAGTGGTGACCGGTCGTCTCGCGGCCTGGACCAAGGAGTTGGTGTGCCGCGGTACGGTGTGGAACATCCGTCATGAGGCCACCCACCCCGGTGCGTTCCGGTGGTTCCGCGGCGGCGACCTGACCACGACGACCGAACCGGCCCTCCGATGAGAGGCACGATGGTGAACAGCAGCGAATCCGACCGTCGAGCAACACGTTTCGCGGAACTTCGGCCGCTGCTGTTCACGGTCGCCTACGAGATCGTCGGGTCCGCGGCCGACGCGGACGACGTCCTGCAGGAGAGCTACCTGAGGTGGGCCGAGGTCGACGACGCCGATGTCACCGACCCGAAGGCCTACCTCGCGAAGATCGTCACGCGCCAGGCACTCAACGCCCTGCGTTCCCGCTCGCGGCGTCGGGAGGAGTACGTCGGCCCGTGGCTTCCAGAGCCGATCCTGCTCGACGACCGCGATCTCGCCGACGACGTCGTACTGGCCGAGTCGGTGTCCACGGCGATGCTGGTGGTGCTGGAGTCCCTGAACCCCGACGAGCGTGCGGTGTTCGTCCTGCGTGAGGTGTTCGGTTTCTCCTACACCGAGATCGGGACGATGGTCTCGAAGTCCTCGGCTGCGGTTCGCCAGATCGCGCATCGGGCACGGTCGCATGTCGAGTCGCGGCGGCCCCGTTTCGAACCGGTCGATGCGCAACGTGCCGGCGCGGTCGTCGAGGAGTTCCTTGCCGCCGCGCAGTCCGGGGAGGTCGAGTCCCTCATGGCGCTGCTGTCTCCCGACGTCGTGTTCACGGCCGACAGCGACGGCAAGGCCACCGCGGTCAAACGGCCGGTCCGGGGCGCCCTGCCGGTGGCACGCCTGCTCACCGGCTTCGCGCGGCTCGGGGCGACGATCGACGACTACCGGGTCGAGGTCGCCGTGTTCAATCACGAGCCGGGCATGCTGGTGTACTTCGACGGGAAACTACAGGGCGCCTTCACGTTCCACATCGTGGACGGTGTGATCGAGCAGATCTACGCGATGCGCAATCCCGACAAGCTGGTCGGGGTGGAGGAGCCGCGCACGATCGCCCGCTGACGCGACCGACTCATGCACCTACATGTGCGCAGTTGCGCACATGTAGGATGGCTGCATCGTGTAGTCAGGCGGAATGAGGAGACGCTGTGTGGGATGTCCTGGCCCATCCGGTCTACCGAAGGCTGTTCACCGCTCAGGTGGTGGCCCTGGTGGGGACGGGGCTGTTGACCATTGCGCTGGGGCTGCTCGCCTACGACATCGCCGGCGAGGACGCCGGGGCGGTGCTGGGCACCGCACTGGCGATCAAGATGGTCGCCTATGTCGTCGTCGCGCCGGTGATCACGGCGGTGACCGAGCGTCTGCCGCGGCGAGCGGTGATGGTCTCGGCCGATGCGGTGCGGGCCGTGATCGCGCTGATGCTGCCGTTCATCGGTTCGACGTGGCAGATCTATGTGCTCATCTTCGTGTTGCAGGCCGCCTCGGCGACCTTCACTCCTACCTTCCAGGCCGTGATCCCGTCCGTGCTCACCCACACCGACGACTACACCAAGGGCCTGTCGCTCTCGCGGCTGGCGTATGACCTCGAGTCGCTGACCAGCCCCGCGATCGCCGGCGCACTGCTGCTGGTCATCTCCTACAACCAACTCTTCGTCGCCACGGCGCTCGGGTTCCTCGTATCCGCGGCGCTGGTCATCTCCACCCGACTTCCGCGCATCACCGCGGCCGCCGAGAACGAGCGACTACGTACGCGGATCACCAAGGGAGCCCGGGTGATGGTCGGCCACGCACCTCTCCGGGGCCTGCTCGCACTGAATATGGTGGTCGCCACCGCGACCGGCCTGGTGGTCGTCAACACCGTCGTCTATGTCCGATCGCTGCTCGGCGGGGTCAATGCCGGTGTCGCCATGGCGTTGGCAGCGTACGGCGGTGGGTCGATGCTCGTCGCATTGGCGATGCCGAGACTTCTCGGACGGATGTCGGATCGGCGCGTGATGATGACCGGCGCGCTGCTCGTCGTCGTCGGTCTGGTGTGTACGGCGATCCTGCTCGCCACCTCGGTGTCCCCGGTCGTCGGATGGGTCTGGCTGATCACTGCGTGGACGGTGATCGGCGCGGCGACGTCGGCCATCAGCACCCCGACGGCCCGTCTGCTGCGCGACTACTCCACCGAGTCGAACAGGCCCGCGGTGTTCACCGCGCAGTTCTCGCTGTCGCATGCGTGTTTTCTCGTCACCTACCCGCTTGCCGGCTGGGTGGGGGCGCAGGTGTCCCAGCTCACTGCCGCCATCATCCTGGCAGCCCTGGCTACACTTTCAGCGATGGCGGCCACACGACTCTGGCCGGCTACTTACCCGAGGCCCATCATGGCCGGTGTGGAAAGGTGAACACGAATGGGCAGTGGCACGGAAGGCGCCGATCCCGCCCCTTCGCTCACGTCGACGAGGCCTAGTCTCGACCACCGCACACCACCGGATGCCGAGAGGCTCGACGCGGCCACCCGGACATTCCGGATGCTCGCCGATTCCACTCGGCTCCACATCCTGTGGCAACTCAGTCACGGCGAAGCCGACGTCTCCGCGCTCGCCGAAGCCTGCGATGCATCGCGCACCGCGGTCAGCCAGCACCTCGCCAAGCTGCGCTTCACGGGCCTCGTCGAGACCCGCAGAGACGGCCGCCGGATCGTCTACCGCCTTCACGACGGACACCTCGCACGCCTCGTCCGGGAAGGGCTCAACCATGCCGACCACTTCGTCACCGGCGAACCACCGCACGACTGACCGGCCGTGCGCTGTCACGTGAACAGCATCGACAGCGTCAGTTCGATCTGGGACCGGAAGAGCGCACGCGGATGGGCGAAGGTGTCCGTGCCGTACTGGCCGAAGGTCTCCAGGCTGATGGCGCCGACCAGGACCGCCCACAGGGTGGTCGACGCCGCCAGCACGCGGACCGGGGTGTCGATGCCGAACTCGTCGCGGATGGCGGCCATGTCATCGGTGACTTCGATTGCGGGAGTAGGTAGGTCGTCCCGGATGAGACCCTCGGAGTAGGCGGCCGCGCACTCGCGCAGGAGCAGGGCGGGGATGCGCGTACCCGGCTCGATGGTCTGGTCGCCGGGTGCGGTGTAGCCCGGGACCGGACTGCCGTAGAGCAGTGCCCAGCGGGCGGGGTCGGCGAGTGCCCAGTCCCGGGCGGCCTCGGCCGCGGCGAGCAGTCGCTCCCGGCGGCGGGTGGGGTCGACCGTCTCGACCGCCGCGTCGATCGCATCGCCGACGTCGTTGTAGGCCTCGACGAGCAGCATCGTCAGCAGGTCGTCGCGACTGGGGACGTATCGGTAGACCGCCGACGACACGACACCCATCTCGCGGGCGATCGCCCGCAGTGACAGACCCGCTGCGCCGTGGGTGGCGAGATGCTCGCGTCCGAGTCTGCGGATCTCGTCGGTCATCATCGCGCGGTTCTCCGCGCGGCTTCGTCCGGTCGCCATGCGACGATCCTTCCACAATTCGAGAGCAGTGCTCTTGATTTCTACCGCGTCCGGGTGCACACTTGAAACGAGAGCGGTGCTCTCGAATTCTTCCGGCCACCATGAAAGGCGTCGACACCATGACCTCGACCACCCACTACCGCGCCCCCGAGGGCTTCGACAACGTCGTCAACCGCACCGTCCGCTGGCTCGCCGACCACGGCGTCAACCTGGCCGGTGCCCAGAACCTCACCGTCGTCGGTCGCCGCAGCGGTGATCCGCAGCGCGTCCCGGTGAACGTCCTGCGATTCGACGGCGGCGAGTACCTCGTCTCGCCGCGCGGCAACACCCAGTGGGTTCGCAACGTGCGCGCCGCCGGAACGGCCGAACTCAGCCGGGGCCGCCGGCGGACCGTCGTCGCCCTGACCGAGGTCGACGCGGACCGGCGTCCGCCGATCATCGGCGAGTATCTGCGCAAGTGGGGCTGGGAGGTCGGCCGGTTCCTGCCCGAGGGGCTCGGCACCAAGCCGTCCGACGACGACCTCGCGCGCCATGCAGGTTCGATCCCCGTCTTCGTCATCCGTCCTGCTCACTAGACTCGGACGAGTGGTGCGCCCGGATCCCGACTCGACGATCGCCGACGGTTCATCGGTTCCCGAGCGGTGGATGTCCGGCGGGCAGTCGGGTGCCGCGCCGGCGGGCGACGACTCCGAGCGCGGGGCCCGTTGGGTGATGCATCTCGACATGGATGCGTTCTTCGCCTCGGTCGAACAGCTCACCCGGCCCACTTTGCGTGGCCGCCCGGTCCTCGTGGGCGGTTCCGGTGGCCGGGGAGTGGTGGCCGGGGCGAGCTACGAAGCACGGGTGTTCGGAGCCAGGTCGGCGATGCCGATGCATCAGGCCCGACGCCTCATCGGCCCGACCGGCGTCGTCGTACCCCCGCGCGGCGCGGTCTACGGCAAGGTCAGCAAGCGGGTGTTCCGCATTGTTCGCGAAGCGGTTCCGGTGATCGAAACGCTCTCTTTCGACGAGGCGTTCGCGGAACCGGCCGAACTCGCCGGGGCGACGGTCGCGCATGCGCGGGAGTTCGCGGAGATGTTGCGTACCCGCATCCGCACCGAATGCGGACTCGCCGCCTCGGTCGGGCTCGGCAGCGGAAAGCAACTCGCCAAGATCGCGTCGGGAATGGCGAAACCCGATGGCGTGATGGTGATCCCGCCGTCTGGGGAGATCGATTTCCTGCACGAACTGCCGGTGCGCAAACTGTGGGGGATCGGTCCGGTCTCGGGGGATCGCCTCGCACGTCTGGGAATCGACACCATCGGCGACCTCGCCGCGATGTCGCCGATCGAGGTCGCCTCGGTACTCGGCGCCACGGTCGGACCGGCACTGCACCGTCTCGCCCAGGGGGTCGACGACCGACCGGTGGCCGAGCGTGCCTCGGCCAAACAGATCAGCGCCGAGTCGACCTTCGCCACCGACATCGTCGACCTCGACGAACTGCGCAAGGCGATACGAAAAGCCGCCGCCGACGCGCATCGTCGGCTGCTCAAGGACGGGCGCGGCGCGCGCACGGTGGTGTTGAAGCTCAAACGTTCCGACATGTCGATCCTCACCCGGTCGGCGACCACCGCCGCGGCCACGACCGATCTCGACGACCTCGAGCGCACCGCCCAGCGCCTCGCTCTCGACCCGCGGACGGTCGGGTCGATACGGCTTGTGGGCGTGGGCTTCTCGGGTCTCACGGCGGTGCAGCAGTACGCACTGTTCGACGACCTCGACACCTCGCCCGACGAGACGACGCACCACGACACCGCGTCGGCGGGATCCGCCCCGGGATCGTCACCGGAATCCGGTGACGTCGTCGAGGTGTCGGAGACGGTTCACGATCCCACCGCCGACACCGAATCACCCGAACCCGTGCGATTCGCTCCCGGCGGCAATCCGCTGAGCCGGGCGCCGTTCGCTCCCGGCGCCGATGTGGAACACCCCGAGTTCGGTCACGGGTGGGTGCAGGGGAGTGGGCACGGCGTCGTCACCGTCCGCTTCGAGACACGGACCACCGGGCCCGGACGGACGCGCACCTTCGGCGTCGACGACCCCGACCTACGCCTCGCCGACCCGCTCGACAGCCTCGAATGGGATCTCGCCGGCGACGAGGAGTGATCGCCGCGCCGGCCACTCGTGCGGCGTCACGTCCCGGACGCGGAGAAGAACTCGGCGATGGCCTCGGGGCTCGAGCGTGCCGTCAGCAGCGCGATCAGCGCCATCCGGGCCTGCGGCGCACGCAGCCACGGTGACACGATCGCGCCCGCACGATGCAGGTCGACGGCGCCGCCCCCACCGCCGTAGGTCGCCGACACCTCGCCGTACGGCACCCGACTCGTCACCACGACGGTCACCCCGTGCGCGACCGCGAGCACGACCTCGGCGGTGATGTCCGGATGGGTGTTGCCCGAACCCGTCGCGGCGAGCACGATGCCGGCGGCGTTCTGCGCGACCGCGGCCGCGATCAGCCCGGGCGACACGCCGGGATACAGCGCGAAGGTGTCGACTCGCGCGGTCCGGCCGATGGGGATCTCGTCGGTCAGCACCGGACGCGGCAGGTCGGTGCGCACCGAATCGAAGGCGGCGGTGTCGGTCGTCGACACCTTGAACAGCCCGCGGGCCGGCAGGACGCGGCCGCCGGCGACCACGAGGACGCCGCGACCGCGCGACTCCGGGTCGCGGACCGCCGCCAGGGCCGCGCCGAGGTTCCGGGGACCGTCCGCGTGGGGGTGGTCGGCCGGCAACTGCGCGCCGGTGAAGACGACCGGCCGCTCGTCGAGGCAGTAGAGATCCGCCAGGAAGGCCGTCTCCTCCATCGTGTCGGTGCCGTGGGTCACCACCACGCCGTCGACCTCGGGGTCGGCGAGCGCCTCGGCGATGGACCGCACCACCGCGAACTGGTCGGCGACGGTCATCGCCGAACTGTCCACCGACATCAGGTCGACGCTGCGAACGGTGCCCGCGCCGGTGTCCCCGGTCGCCGACAACAGGTCGTCGGCACCGAGCGCGGGCACGGCACCGTCGGCGGTGGTCTGGGCGGCGATGGTGCCACCGGTGGTGAGCAGCACGGTCGACCGGGCGGGCGGCGGATTAGCGGTCATGGACGTCAAGCCTCACGGCACGTCGCCGGGCCGTCAAGCACCGTGACCGCGTCGAGCCCGCTGGCATCTCCAGGAGCCGTCGAGCGTCGTCGCCCACGGCGTGGAACCCGGATGTCGCGGCTGCGTTTGGCATAGTGGTGTGGGCTGTCGCCGGGCTCGCCCGGCAGACCCCATCGGCGAACCACGGGAAAGCGCCCCGGCGCGCCCACGTCCACAGACATAGTGAGGGAGATCGTTGAAGTATCGGAAGTTTCTTGGCGCGACCATGATCGCGGCCGCATTGATGACCGGCGTCGCCGCCTGCGGTGGTGACGACAGCGACGCACCGCCCGCCCCGACCCTGACCAGCACCGCCGACGCCGCCGCCGGCGGTGACACCGGCTCCGCGATCACCAACGGTGACAAGCCGCCGTCGATCGCCGCCCTCAACGAGCTCGTCGCCACCGCCGTGGACCCGAAGGTCCCCCGTGACGAGAAGATCGTCCTCGTCCAGGGTTCGGAGAAGGATCCGGCCATCTTCGACGAGCTGGTCAAGGCCCGTGCGGAGAACTCGGACGTGGACTGGGTCCTGGTGAACCCGGTCATCAGCTCCGGCCCGAAGAAGGCCCGCGTCAAGGTCCGCATCGAGACCGCAGGCAACCCGCCGACCAACGCCGAGTCGACCATCGTCTACGACGACGGCCGCTGGAAGCTGTCCAACGAGACCGTGTGCAACCTGCTCGGCCTGTACCAGGTCCAGAGCGCCATGTGCAAGCCTGCGAGCTAGGCAGGCGGCCTCTCGGCTGACCCCGGGGAAACCGGGTTGTCCCTCACCGCCAGGTGACGGTCAACCCGGTTTTCTGTACCAGGGGACGCGACGGGTCCGCCCCGACGAGTTCGCGCGCACCGGTGTAGGTCAGCTCGCCGCCGACCGGGAGCCCGCGCGTGAGGTCGACTTCCACGGTTCCACCGCCTTCGGAACTGAACCGGCTGATCGTGAGCGTGTCGTTGCCGCCCGGGATGGCGAACACCGAGTTGACCGGGGTCTCCTCCGCGGAGAACTGGATGGTGAGACGGTTGCCGTCCCAGGCCGAGAGTCGTGCGTCGATCGTCTGCGTGACCGTCGCGGCCGCCGAGATGACGCGTTCGGTGCGCCACCTGGCGCCCACCGCGATCGGTTCGGTCGGCAGTGCGATCGAGGTGTTCAGCGCCGTCACCAGGGACTGTTCGACCGCCAGGCGCGCTTCCTCGCCCGCCTGCTCCGGCGGGGCGAGACGCAACGCGACGGGTGCGAGCCCGGGACCCGTCGTCAGTCCGGCCTTCGTCCCGGCCATCGCCGGCAGTTGTCCGTTGAGGGACGCATCCGGCGAGGTCACGGTGCCCAGCTCGAGTTCCACCTCCGACCTGTCGGTGCAGGAGAACCGCGCGGTCAGCGGTGTCTCGACGGTCTCGGCGTCCGCCGACCCCGGCGAGGCGACCTCGGAGGTCGTCACCAAGGTCACCGACTGTGTGGAGGAGGTGTCAGGAGCGGGGGAGGCGACCCGGCGCTCGCCTTCACCTGCGTCGACCAGCGTGACCGTGGCCGGCGAGATCGGCACCGGCGCCGCTCCGGCTGCCCGGGAGGGTGATTCGTTCACACAGCCGGCCGAGGTCGCCGAACCTGTGCCGGTGTCGTCGTCGGAGTCCGACGAGCACCCCGCGACCAGCACGGACACCGCCGTGACGACTGCGCACGCGGAGACAACGGACCGGAACAAACGACGATGCGAGGACACGGGTAGCCAGCGTATTCGACCGGTCGTGGACAATGAGGCTGTGGATGACCAACCCCTGACGGATTCCGGCAACGCGGATCCGCGCGGCGCCCGCTCTCCGGACGCCGACCGCGATCAGGTCCGATCGGACGACGCGACCCCCGGACGACGCTTCTCCAAGGTGACCGCAGCGCTCCTCGGCGTCGCGCTCGTCGTCATCGGGCTCGATCTGCTGACCAAGACCATCGCCGTCGCCACCCTCGATCCGCAGCGCCCGATCGAGATCATCGGCGACGTCGTCACGCTGCGACTCGTGCGCAACAGCGGCGCCGCCTTCTCGCTGGCCTCGGGATACACCTGGGTCCTGACCGTCATCGCACTGATCGTCGTGGCCGTCATCATCCGCTACAGCAGTCGACTGAACTCGTGGGGATGGGCGATCGGTCTCGCGCTCGTGCTCGGCGGCGCGATCGGCAACCTCATCGACCGCATCTTCCGCGCACCGGAGCCGCTTCAGGGCCACGTCGTCGACTTCGTCTCGGTGGGCTGGTGGCCGGTCTTCAACGTGGCCGACTCCGCCGTGGTCTGCGGGGCGATCCTGCTGGTGGCCCTGTCGGCCCTGGGCTTCGACTACGACGGCAGCCGCACCGGGTGGGCGGCCCGGCGTGACCGGCATCCCGACGACACCGGCAGCACCGACAAGACCGACGGCAACGAGGACGGGGGCAGTACCCATGCGTGAATCACGCGTCGTACCGGTACCCGACGGACTCGACGGCATGCGCGTCGACGCGGGCGTCTCCCGCATGCTGGGACTGTCGCGCAACGTCGTGGCCACCCTGGCCGAGGACGGCGACGTCCTCGTCGACGGGATCGTCGTCGGCAAGTCACACAAGCTCGCCGCGGGCACCCTGCTGCACGTCACGCTGCCCGAACCCGAGGAACCGCTGCGGGTCGAGCCGACGCCGGTGGAGGACCTCGAGGTGATCTACCACGATTCCGACATCGTGGTCGTCGACAAGCCGGTCGGAGTGGCCGCGCATCCATCGCTCGGCTGGAGTGGTCCCACCGTGATCGGCGCGCTGGCCGCCGCCGGGTTCCGGATCTCGACCTCCGGCGCGCACGAGCGGCAGGGGATCGTCCACCGCCTCGACGTCGGAACCTCCGGCGTCATGGTGGTCGCCGTCTCCGAACGCGCCTACACGCTGCTCAAGCGGGCGTTCAAGCAGCGGACCGTTTACAAGGGCTACCACGCCCTCGTCCAAGGACATCTCGACCCGCCGTCGGGCACCATCGACGCGCCGATCGGCCGGCATCGGGGCAACGACTGGAAGTTCGCCGTGACCGCGAACGGCAAGCCGAGCATCACCCACTACGACACCCTCGAGATGTTCGCGGCGGCGTCGTTGCTCGACGTCCACCTCGAAACCGGCCGTACGCATCAGATCCGCGTCCACTTCGCGGCGCTGCACCATCCGTGCTGCGGCGACCCGACCTACGGTGCGGACCCGGTCCTGGCCCGCAGGCTCGGTCTCGAACGACAGTGGCTGCATGCGCGGACGCTGCGTTTCGCGCATCCCGCGGACGGTCGCACGGTCGAGTTCACCTCGGACTATCCAGAGGACCTCCAGCACGCACTCGACGTCCTGCGCGCCACCTGAGCATCGGGTCGGGCCTCGCCGGAGGCGTTGCATTCGTTCGGCCGTCAACCGGCGACATCGTCGGTGAACTCGCCTAGATTGAGAGAGTGTTCGAGCCTGGAACGGTGATCGCCGGGTACCGCGTCGAGCGACTCCTCGGCAGCGGCGGCATGGGCGCTGTCTTCCTCGCCCGGCACCCGGAGCTCCCCAGGTATGACGCACTGAAGGTGCTGAAGGACTCGGCAGGCTTGACCGACAACAACTTCCGGCGCCGATTCCTCCGCGAGGCCGAGGTCGCGGCCACCCTGGACCACCCGAACATCGTGACCGTCTTCAATCGCGGCCGGGCGACGGTCCCCACCGCGTCCGAGACCGGTCGGTCGGATGTGCTGTGGATCGCGATGCAGTACGTGCCGGGCACCGACTGTGCCCGTGAGCTCGCCGACATCGGGAGATTCACACCGTCGCGGGTCGCGCACATCGCGTCGCAGGTCGCCCGCGGCATCGACCACGCCAACCGCCGGGGTCTCACCCACCGCGACGTCAAACCCGGGAACATCCTGCTCGCCGAGGTCGACGAGGACTCGACGGTCGAGGAACAGCGGGTGTTGCTCACCGACTTCGGCGTCGCCAAGATCTCCGACGAGACCGAGGCCCTCACCTCGGTCGGCACCGTGCTGGCCACCCTGTCCTACGCCTCACCGGAACAGCTGATGGGACGGACGCTGGACGGTCGTAGCGATCAGTACTCGCTGGCGGCCTCGACCTTCCACCTGCTCACCGGCCGGGTGCCGTTCGACGACCGCGACACCGGCGCGGTCATCGGCGCACACCTCAAGGACCCGGTGCCGCGGGCATCCGAACTCGTCGCCGGGTTGCCCACCGGGGTCGACGCGGTGATCACCAGGGCGATGGCGAAGACACCCGAGGAGCGGTTCGCGAACTGCCGCGAGTTCGCCGACGCACTGACGGCGAGTCTCCGGCACGTGCCTCGACCGTCGGTTCCCGACGCCGAGGCCGTCACCGTGCGCGGACTCTCGCCGCGCCCGGCCGGCGGGAACCATCAGGCCTCGCGAAACCAACCCGGGCCGATGCCGGCCACACGTCGCGCGGTTCCGCCGCCGGCGCCGGGACGTCCGTACCGCGGCGGACCTCCGCCCGCCCCGCCCGGCGGGGAGGCGACGCGGCGGGCCGCACCCCGGCCGAACCCGGATCGGCGTGCCGGTGAACGCCCGTCCGGGGACAGGCAGCCGCGAGACCGGCCGGCACCACCGCGTCCGGCCACCGGAGCCGATCCCGCCGTGTGGCAGCACCCACCGTCCGGTCCGCACCGCCAGACCAACGACCATCTCCGCGCCGCGGGGTCGGGACCGATGGGACGGCCGCCGGGTGGTGCACCGTTCCCAGGCGGGCCGATGTCGTCCGGCGGTCCGCGTCCGTCGTCGAGCCCGAACCGCCTGCCCCTGGTGCTGGCAGGGGTGGCGGCCGTGCTGCTGATCCTGATCGTCGTCGTGTTTCTCGTTGCGCTGTAGCCCGACGTGGATCGGGGTGTGCGCGAGGCGGCCATGCTGTCACAGCTGTCCCATTCGTCACCGCCCGGAGTGCCTCCCAGGAGGTGTCGGTGGGCGCGCCTAGAGTAGACCCGGACTCGGCGACCGGCGGCACGAGATCAGCGTGCGCATGATCCCCGCGAGACAGCAACCAGCGAGCACAGAAGAGGCACAGTGACGGACTCGTTTGTTCACCTGCACAACCACACCGAGTACTCGATGCTCGACGGTGCGGCCAAGGTGTCACCGTTGTTCGCCGAGGCCAAGCGGCTGGGCATGACCGCCATCGGCATGACCGACCACGGAAACATGTTCGGCGCCAGCGAGTTCTACAACACCGCGATCAAGAACGACATCAAGCCGATCATCGGCATCGAGGCCTACATCGCGCCGGGTTCGAGGTTCGACACCAAACGCGTCCAGTGGGGCACGCGTGAGCAGAAGAGCGACGACGTCTCCGGTTCGGGCGCGTACACGCACATGACGATGGTCGCGGAGAACGCGACCGGCCTGCGCAACCTGTTCAAGCTGTCCTCGCTCGCCTCCATCGAGGGTCAGCTCGGCAAGTGGGCGCGTATGGACGCCGACGTGATCGCCCAGTACGCCGAGGGCATCATCGCGACCACCGGCTGCCCGTCCGGTGAGGTGCAGACCCGTCTGCGTCTGGGGCATGACCGTGAAGCCCTCGAAGCCGCGGCGAAGTGGCAGGAGATCTTCGGCAAGGAGAACTTCTATCTCGAGCTGATGGAGCACGGACTCGAGATCGAGCGCCGCGTGCGCGACGGTCTCCTCGACATCGGCCGCAAGCTCGGCATCAAGCCGATCGTCACCAACGACTGCCACTACGTCACCAAGGAACACGCCGCCGCCCACGAGGCGCTGCTGTGCGTGCAGACCGGCAAGACGCTGTCCGACCCGACCCGCTTCAAGTTCGACGGCGACGGCTACTACCTGAAGTCGGCCGCGGAGATGCGCGAGCAGTGGGACTCGGTGGTCCCGGGCGCCTGCGACAACACGCTCGAGATCGGTGAGCGCGTCGAGTCCTACAAAGATGTCTTCACCCACCGCGACCGCATGCCGGTCTTCCCGGTGCCCGACGGCGAGACCCAGCAGACCTTCTTGCGCAAGGAGGTCGCGAAGGGACTCCAGGAGCGTCGTTTCGCCGGTACCGAGGTGCCGCAGGAATACCTCGACCGGGCCAACTACGAGCTCGACGTCATCATCCAGATGGGCTTCCCCGCCTACTTCCTCGTGGTCGGCGACCTGATCCGCCACGCCCTCGAGGTCGGCATCCGAGTCGGCCCGGGCCGCGGTTCGGCGGCCGGCTCGCTGGTCGCCTGGGCGCTGGGTATCACCAACATCGACCCGATCCCGCACGGACTGCTGTTCGAGCGATTCCTCAACCCCGAACGCGTGTCGATGCCCGATATCGACATCGACTTCGACGACCGTCGTCGAGGCGAGATGGTGCGCTACGCGACGGAGCGATGGGGAAGCGACAAGGTCGCCCAGGTCATCACCTTCGGAACGATCAAGACGAAGGCCGCGATCAAGGACTCCGCGCGAGTCCAGTTCGGCCAGCCGGGGTTCGCGATCGCCGACCGCATCACCAAGGCGCTGCCGCCGCCCATCATGGCCAAGGACATCCCGGTCTGGGGCATCACCAACCCCGAACACGAGCGCTACGGCGAGGCCGCCGAGGTCCGCACGCTCATCGAGACCGACCCGGACGTCAAGAAGATCTACGACACCGCGCTCGGCCTCGAGGGCCTGATCCGCAATGCGGGCGTGCACGCCTGTGCGGTGATCATGTCCTCGGAGCCGCTGACCGACGCGATCCCGGTGTGGAAGCGCGCCCAGGACGGCGCGATCATCACCGGCTGGGACTACCCGTCGTGTGAGGCCATCGGACTGCTGAAGATGGACTTCCTGGGTCTGCGCAACCTCACCGTCATCGGTGACGCCCTGGAGAACATCAAACTCAACCGCGGGATCGACCTCGACCTCGACTCGTTGCCGCTCGAGGACGAGAAGACCTACGAACTGCTCGCCCGCGGTGACACGCTCGGCGTGTTCCAGCTCGACGGCGCGGCCATGCGCGAACTCCTGAAGATGATGCAGCCGACCGGGTTCGAGGACATCGTGGCCGTCCTCGCGCTGTACCGGCCCGGTCCGATGGGTGTGAACGCACACACCGACTACGCCAAGCGCAAGAACGGTCTCCAGGAGATCCGGCCGATCCACCCGGAGCTCGAGGAACCGCTCAAGGAGATCCTCTCCGAGACCTACGGTCTGATCGTCTACCAAGAGCAGATCATGCAGATCGCGCAGAAGGTCGCCGGCTACTCGCTCGGACAGGCAGACCTGCTCCGTCGCGCGATGGGCAAGAAGAAGAAGGAGATCCTCGACGAGGCCTACGACGGCTTCGCGGAGGGCATGCGCAACAACGGATTCTCGCAGGCGGCGATCACCGCGCTGTGGGACACGGTGTTGCCGTTCGCCGGTTACGCGTTCAACAAGTCGCACGCCGCCGGCTACGGCCTCGTCTCGTTCTGGACCGCCTACCTCAAGGCGAACTATCCCGCCGAGTACATGGCCGGTCTGCTCACCTCCGTCGGCGACGACAAGGACAAGGCGGCCATCTACCTCGCCGACTGCCGCAAGCTGGGCATCACGGTTCTGCCGCCGGACGTCAACGAGTCGCAGCGCAACTTCGCGGCCGTCGGCGCCGACATCCGCTTCGGTCTCGCCGCGATCCGCAACGTCGGTTCGGGCGTGGTCGGCTCGATCATCAACGCCCGTGAGGAGAAGGGGAAGTTCACCAGCTTCTCCGACTACCTCGGCAAGATCGACGTCACCGCCTGCAACAAGAAGGTGACGGAATCGCTGATCAAGGCCGGCGCGTTCGACTCGCTCGGCCACCCGCGCAAGGGGCTGTTCCTCGTGCACGCCGAGGCCGTCGAATCGGTCATCGGCACCAAGAAGGCCGAGGCGATCGGTCAGTTCGACCTGTTCGGCGGAGGGGACGACGCCGCGGATCCCGGACTGGCCGAGGTCTTCGCGGTCAAGGTGCCCGAGGAGGAGTGGGACACCAAGCACAAGCTCGCGATCGAGCGGGAGATGCTGGGTCTCTACGTCTCCGGGCACCCGCTGGCCGGCGTCGAACACGCCATCGCCGCGCACACCGACACCTCGATCACGTCGCTGCTGGAAGGCAACATCTCCGACGGTGCCCAGATCACCATCGGCGGCATCATCTCGTCGGTGACGCGCCGGGTGAACAAGAAGGGGGAGCCGTGGGCCGCGGTCACCCTCGAGGACATGGTCGGTGGCGTCGAGGTCTACTTCTTCCCGCGCGCGTACGTGGCGTACGGGATGGACATCGTGGCCGACAACATCGTGCTGATCAAGGCCCGGGTCAACCTGCGTGAGGACAGCATGATGATCAGCGCCAACGACCTGGCCGTTCCCGATCTGGAGACCGCGGGAGCCACCAAACCGGTCGCACTGACACTGTCCGCGCGACTCTGCACCCCTGATCGGGTCCAGGCGCTCAAGCAGGTACTCACGCGCCATCCGGGGATGGCGGACGTGCATGTGACGCTCGTCAGCGACAAACGACAGACGCAGCTCAAGCTGACCGAGTCCCTACGTGTGGCGCCGAGTTCGGCCTTGATGGGCGACCTGAAAGCGCTGCTGGGACCGAGCTGCCTGGGCTGACCTGCTGGTCGAGCCGTGTTCTGCTGGTGAAGCCGCTCCCTGCTGGTTGAGCCGGTAGCGAGCGCTGGCGGCGAGGCGTGTCCTGCTGGTTGAGCCAGAGGAGCGCTGGCGGCGAGGCGTGTCCTGCTGGTTGAGCCGGTAGCGAGCGAAGCGAGCCACCGCGTCGAAACCGCCCGACCAGAACACCGACAGGGTCCCCGTCACCAGGATTTCGGTCCACCGAACATTTCTCTTCGCTGTGGCGCTATACTCGACGCCACGTCCAGTAGCGCCCAGCCGTAGAGGGGAGTGTTCGCAGATGACCACGATGATCGGCATCAACGTGCACCGTCCGGTTCGGCGCGCGCCGCGCACGATCGACGTCTTCGGCATCGAGTGGCCCGCCCACAAGGCTCACGCCGTCCTCGCCGGCATCGCCACCGCCGTCGTGACCCTGCTGATCCTCGGATCGTTACAGGCCACTGCGTGGGCGACGGCGGTGGCAGTCCTCGCGGTGTGGTGGGGCGAGCGCTACCTGGCGGGGAATGCGGCGGTCGCGCCCCGATCGAATCCGCCCGGGATCTCGTAGATCCGTCCGTCGAATCCGGCCCGGTACAGGCGCCCGGCGGAGAACCCGCGGTCGCCGCGACCGTACGAGAGAACGCTCGAGGTCGACAGACCGGTCGCCAGCACGCAGTGACGTCCGGGAGAGGTGATCCGGACGATCTCGCCGGTCGCGTTGAACGGCACGACCGGCCGGTCCCGGGAATCGAGGGTCAGCCCATCGGGAGTCGACGGTGTACCGACGCCGAGCAGACTCTGCACGTTCCGCGGGTCGGCGGTGGAGATCCGGCTGACGCCCGGGTTCACGAATGTCCGCGAGACGTAGAGCCAACGGTCGTCGCGGCTCAGGACCGCGCCGTTGGCGCTCGGCAGGGCGCCCCACGCGGCGTTCACGGCACCGCCGGGTGAGACGCGTCCGATGAGGTTGCCGAAATCATTGGTGGCGTAGACGTTTCCACGCGCGGACACATCCATCCCGTTCGCCGCGGACAGGCCGGTCACCCACGGACGGAATGCGCGTGTGTTGACGTCCAGACGGCCGATGGACGCGTGCCGCAGCGCATCGCCGACGAACACGCGCGGATCGGCGCCGTACCCGACGAGCAGGGTCCCGTCGGGCGTCCAGGCGAGTGCACCCGCCCCGCTCCCACCGGGCACGCGGGCGATCGGCACCGCCGGTGCACCCGGCCCGGACAGCCGATACACGCGCCCCGAGACGAGATCGGTGGTGTAGAGGCGTCCACTGGCGTCGACCGTCAGGCCTTCGAGTGCGGCACCCGGCACGACGCCGACGAGCCGTGCGGGAGCGGCTCCCGGACAGAGCGGCGCGGCCGAGGCGGGGGCGGGGCCGACGGCGGTGGCGAGACCGAGCGCCACGGCGGCGGCCGATGCGCCGGCGGCGATCCGGGTGAGGCGAGAGGTGCGCCGGCGCCGGCGCCGGGATGGGTGGCGAGATGTCATGACTGCTCCCTGGTCAGGTGGCGGGCCGTGCTGCTGCCGTGATCTCGCCCGGTCTTGCGCACGGGTGCGGGGCGACGAGTGGCTCCGCGGGTATACCCACCCGTCCGTCAGGGCAACCCCGGCACCCACCCGCCGTGTCGGAATCGGTGCACCCGGACGGTCCGAACGATCCTGCGCAGTGAGAACATGGCAGTCGTGAGTACGCACCACGTCCCCGTTCACCAGCACGGTCCGGCACTGACCCTCGACGCCATCGAGTCGGCGTCGACGCGAATCGCCGACGCGGTGGCGCGTACCCCGCTCGAGGCCTGCCCGCGACTGTCGACGTCGGGCGCGCAGATCTACCTCAAGCGCGAGGACCTGCAGACCGTCCGCTCCTACAAGATCCGCGGCGCCTACAACGTGATGGCGCAGCTCTCGGCCGACGAACTGTCCCGAGGTGTGGTCGCGGCCAGTGCCGGAAACCACGCGCAGGGAGTCGCATTCGCGTGCCGGAGCATGAAGGTGCCGGGACGGATCTACGTCCCGACCACCACCCCGAAACAGAAGCGCGACCGGATCGCCTGGCACGGCGGTGAATTCGTCGAGCTGAAAGCGATCGGGGACACCTACGATGCGGCCGCTGCCGCCGCACAGGCCGATGTGATGCGCACCGGGTCCGCGTGGATCCATGCCTTCGACGACCCGCGGACCGCGGCCGGTCAGGGAACCATCGCACGCGAGATCGTCGAGCAGCTCGGCCGGATGCCCGACGTCGTCGTCGCACCGGTCGGCGGCGGCGGCTGCCTGGCCGGCATGGCGACCTACCTGCGTGGGCTCTCCGCCGAGGTGGCGATCGTCGGCGTCGAACCGACCGGCGCCGTGTCACTGAGCGCGGCGCTCGTCAACGGCGGGCCGGTCACCCTCGACGACATCGACCCCTTCGTCGACGGCGCGGCGGTGAAGCGGATCGGCACCATCGGACACCGGGTGATGTCCGAGCTCGGCGCGAGCGTCAGCGATCATCCGGTCCTGGCGAGCATCTCGGCGAACCCGGCCGTCCGGGTCATCCCCGACGGCCCGGTGTCGCCGACCCCGGGCTCCGCCCACATCACACATGTGGACGAGGGCGCCATCTGCTCGGCGATGCTGGAGCTGTACCAGAACGAGGGCATCATCGCCGAACCCGCGGGAGCGCTGGCGGTCGCTGCACTCGACAAGCTGCGGCTGCCCGCCGACGCGGTCGTCGTATGTCTGGTGTCCGGCGGCAACAACGACGTGTCCCGCTACGGCGAGATCATCGAACGCTCGCTGGTGCACCGGGGCCTCAAGCACTACTTCCTGGTCGACTTCCCTCAGGAGCCGGGTGCGCTGCGCCGTTTCCTCGACGAGGTCCTGGGACCGGATGACGACATCACGCTGTTCGAGTACGTCAAGCGCAACAACCGCGAGACCGGTGCCGCACTGGTCGGTGTCGAACTCGGCACCCCGGATGACCTGGGCGATCTGATGGACCGGATGTCGCGTTCCCGCCTGCACTGCGAACGCCTCGAGCCGGGGTCGCCGGCCTACGAGTACCTGACCTGATCGTTTATGGCCGGGACCCGCCCGGCGCGGCTTCGGGCTATGAATCGCGCCGGACGCCGACGATCACGTTGTGTCCGGGTGACACTCCGTCGTCCGGTTGCTCCCAGGCCAGCCGGACGTCGAGTGGCCAGGGGAGTGTCACGGACGCGCCGCCGGGGACGCACACCACCGACCAGTCGGCGCGATGCATCGCGAACCACCCTGCCGCCTCGTCGAATTCGGCGTCGACCGAGGCGAATGCCGGATCATGGAGGGCCGGTTCGGCTTTCCGTAATGCGATCAGTGACCGGTAGAAGTCGAGCACCCGCGCGTGGTCGGTACGGGTGAGCTCCGACCAGTCCAGCTTCGACCGTTCGAAGGTCTCCGGGTCCTGCGGGTCGGGCACGTCCTCACTGTCCCACCCGTGTTCGGCGAACTCCGCCTTCCGGCCCTGCGCGGTCGCCCGGCCCAGCTCCGGTTCGGGGTGCGAGGTGAAGAACTGGAAAGGCGTTGCCGCGCCCCATTCCTCGCCCATGAACAGCATCGGGGTGTAGGGGGACAACAGGACCAGGGCGGCCTTGATGGCGAGTTGCCCGCCGTCCAGGTAGGCACTCGGCCGGTCACCGATCGCCCGGTTGCCCACCTGGTCGTGGGTGCACGTGTAGGCCAGCAACGACGACGCGGGCACGAGGTCGGTCGGGATCGGCCGGCCGTGGCAGCGGCGCCGGAACGACGAGTAGGTGCCGTCGTGGAAGAACCCACCGGTCAGGACCTTCGCGAGGCAGCCGAAGCTGCCGAAATCGGCGTAGTAGCCCTGTCGCTCGCCGGAGACGAGCGTGTGGACGGCGTGGTGGATGTCGTCGTCCCACTGGGCCGCCAGCCCGAGACCGCCGCGAGATCGCGGCATGATCATCCGGGGGTCGTTGAGATCGCTCTCCGCGATGAGTGACAGCGGGCGCCCGAGCTCGGCCGAGAGGGCGTCGGTCGCCGCGGCGAGTTCTTCGAGGATGTGGACCGCACGATGGTCGGCGAGGGCGTGGACGGCGTCGAGACGCAGTCCGTCGATGTGGAATTCGGTGAACCAGCGTAGGGCGGTGCCGGCGATGAAAGCGCGCACCTCGTCGGAATCGGGTCCCGACAGGTTCACCGACGACCCCCACGACGTCGTGCCCTCACTGAGATACGGTCCGAAGTCCGGCAGATAGTTGCCGGACGGTCCCAGGTGGTTGTAGACGACGTCGAGGACGACGCCGAGTCCCTTGGCGTGACAGGCGTCGACGAAGCGGGCGAGTGCGGCCGGGCCGCCGTAGGTCTCGTGCACCGCGTACCAGCCGACGCCGTCGTACCCCCAGTTGTGGGTGCCGTTGAATGCGTTCACCGGCATCAGCTCGACCAGATCGACGCCGAGGGTGACGAGGTGGTCGAGCCGTTCGATCGCGGAGTCGAGAGTGCCTGCGGGGGTGAAGTTCCCGAGGTGCAGTTCGTAGATCACGGCCCCGTGCGCGTCGCGGCCGGCCCAGTCGTCGTCGGTCCACCGGCTCTCGTCGACGCCGAAGAGTGCGGACAATTCGTGGACCCCGTCGGGCTGGCGGACGGAACGCGGGTCGGGCCGGGCCGGGCCGTCATCCAGCGAGAACCCGTAGCGCAGGTCCGGGCCGGTCTCGATCGCGTTGTCCGACGGGACCTGCCACCACCCGCCGGCGCCGGCGGACATCGGCACCGACCGGGTGGGGGAGCCGGGACCGCCGGATCGTACGACGAGGTCCACCTTCCCGGCCTCGGGCGCCCACACCCGGATCTCGTTCACCGAGCGTGGCGGGTGGTAAGGGCCCACATTGGAACGAAGTGGTAGGTATTGTTCCCGTTGGTCGACTGACCAAGTTTTGGTGCTCTGGTCATCAGTCGCGGACGTCGTCGGGGAATTCCTCACATCATGCAAGGTATGTCGGGGCTCTCGAAGGCGCATCGCGCGATACTGTGAGGCCGATCACAATCGCCGGACGAAAGCGGGGTATATTACGGCGACGCTCATGTCCAAGGGGGCACCTCGAGCAGATCAGCCGAGCCGATGCGCACGAGTTGGCGCATCACGTGCTCGGCGACCTGACGGCCGGTGAACGGGTGAGCCGAGACGCAAGGGTAGGGATTGAGCACAGACGCAGTCACCTCGGACGACGAGGAGGTCGGTCGGAAGAGACCGAATGCGGTTCGGGCGTGGTTCGACAAGCATGTCGTCGCGTCCTTCGACACCTTCGGACGCCAGCTGGGCATGTTCGTCGAGGTGTTCCGCACGCTCTTCGTCGACCTCGCCAAGCGGCGGTTCCCGTTCGGTGAGTTCATCCGCCAGTGCGCTTTCATGGCGACCACGTCGGTGTTCCCGACCCTCCTCGTCGCCATCCCGATCGGCGTCATCGTCTCGATCCAGGTGTCCAACATCGCCGGCCAGGTCGGCGCCACGTCGTTCTCCGGTGCCGCCACCGGTCTCGGCGTGATCCGGCAGGGCGCACCCCTGGTCACCTCGTTGCTCCTCGCGGGCGCGGTCGGCTCGGCCATCGCCGCCGATCTGGGTTCGCGCACCATCCGCGACGAGATCGACGCCATGAAGGTGATGGGCGTCAACCCCATCGAGCGGCTGATCTCGCCGCGACTCCTCGCCACCATGGTGGTCAGCTTCCTGCTCTGCGGCTTCGTGTGCTTCGTCGGTTTCATCACCGGCTACGTCTTCAACGTGTACTTCCAGGGCGGTACGCCAGGCAGTTACACGGGCACTTTCGCATCGTTCGCGACGACCGCGGACCTGATGTTCGCGTTGGCGAAAGCGGTCATATTCGGCGCGATCGTGGCGATCGTCGCCTGCGATCGCGGCCTCTCGACGAAGGGCGGTCCCGCCGGTGTCGCGAACTCGGTGAATGCTGCGGTGGTCAACTCGGTTCTGCTCCTGTTCACCGTGAACGTGATCCTCACGCAGTTGTTCGCGATCCTCTTCCCGTCGAAGGTGGTGTGAGATGACCGCGTCACGGTATGTGCCACCCGCGCTCAGGCCCGTGGAGGCCGCCAAAGCCGTCTATCGGGGGCCGCGCGACGCGCTCGCGGCGATGGGTCACCTCATCACCTTCCTGGTCCGGTCCATCGGTGCCGTCCCGCTGGCCTTCCGGCACTACAGCAAAGAGGTCTGGCGGCTGCTCGCCGACGTCGCGTGGGGCAACGGCGCCATCGTCGTGGGCGGCGGCACGGTCGGTGTCATGGTGATCCTCGGGATCATGGGCGGTGCGACCGTGGGGATCGAGGGCTACACCGCGCTGAACCTGCTCGGCATGTCGCCGGTGACCGGCGGACTGTCGGCGTTCGCGACGACGCGTGAGATCGCCCCGCTCCTCGCGGCCACGGCGTTCACCGCGCAGTCGGGCTGCCGCTTCACCGCACAGCTCGGTTCGATGCGCATCGCCGAGGAGATCGACGCCCTCGAGGCGATCGCGATCCGGCCGCTGCCGTACCTGGTCACCACCCGCATGCTGGCCGCGGTGCTCGCGATCATCCCGCTGTACTCGGTGTCGCTGGCCGCCAACTACCTTGCGTGCCAGTTCATGTTCATGGTCCAGAGCGGCCAGGGCGAGGGCACCTACCTGTACTACTTCAACCAGTTCATCGTGTCGTGGGACATGGTGTTCTCGTTCATCAAGGTGATCGTCTTCGTGCTGCTGACGACGTTCATCCAGTGCTACTACGGATACTTCGCCTCTGGGGGGCCCGAAGGTGTGGGAGTTGCTGCCGGACATGCCATCCGACTCGCGATCATCGTCATCGTGTTCGCGAATCTGATCATGACCCTCGTGTTCTGGGGCACCTCGCCCGGAATCAAGATCTCGGGCTGAGGGGGAGCCGGTGAACATCGCGACCGATGGGCGCAACCCATCGCTGCTGCAGTACGTGCTGCGGGGCGTCGCCTTCCTGCTGGTCCTGCTGGTGATCTTCGTGCTGCTGTTCATGCGGTACCAGGGCACATTCAGCAAGACGGTGGCCGTGACCGCCGACCTCGTCGATGTCGGTGACGGTCTGACGTCGGGTGCCGACGTCCGGTACAACGGGCTCATCGTCGGCTCGGTGAAGTCGATCTCGGTCGCCGACACCGGCGAGACCGACGCGACGAAGGTGATCAAGAAGGTCGAGATCGACATCGTGCCCGCGCAGGCCGAGGGCATCCCGGCATCGGTGACCGCGCGGACCGTGCCGTCGAACCTGTTCGGCGTCAACTCGGTCGAACTGGTGCGGCCCGCCGAACCGGGCACCGAGCGGCTGTCGTCGGGCGATTCCGTCCCCGCCGACAAGTCTCTCGAGACGATCAAACTGCAGGACGCGCAGAACGAGTTGAGTGCCATCCTCGACGCGGTGCCGCCGGAGGAACTCGCCCAGGTGCTCGGTGTCATCGCCGACGCCCTCAAGGGCGGCGGTTCGGTGTTCGGTTCGTTCGTCGGCGTGCTGCGCAACTACTTCGACTCGATCAACGCGCAGTTCCCGCCGGGTGCACCCCCGGGGTTCGACAACTTCGACGCCGCGATCAGCGGCCTCGCGGAGTCCGCGCCGGAACTGCTCGACACCCTGGGGCGCAGCGTGATACCGGCGGTGACGCTCGCCGAGAAGCAGCGCGACCTCGCAGCACTGCTCTCCGGCAGCCAGGGACTGCTCGACCAGACGCAGCTGATGTTCGCCCGCAACGGAAACGGCGGTCAGCGACTCGTCACCGACCTCAACCGCATGCTCGGTGCCACCGTCCTCGAACCGAACTCGCTGCCGCAGGCGGTCATCGCGCTCAACAACCTGGCCGCCCGGGTGCTCACGGTCTTCACCGGGACCAACGGACACGTCAAGCTCAACCTCGGTGTGAGCTTCGGTGCGTTCGTGCGCTACACCCGGCAGAACTGCCCGGTCTACAACGGCGGCCCGTACGGGACCTTGCGCGGCCCGGGATGTGTCGGGCCGGGAACCGGTACCGGACCGACGATGTCGGGTCCGCTGCAGATCTACCCGTCCGACGGCATGCGCAAGAACCGGCCGGTGGGCATGGTGACCACCGACTCCGACAACAAGACCCTCGGTGCGGTGCGGCGCCGGGAGCCGTCGGCCGCCGACACGGTCATGCTCGGACCGCTGGTCCAGTCGATCGACGCGCGTGATGCTGCCACCGACCACGGAGGGGGACGATGAGCGCGGCCTCGGATTCGATCCGAAAACCGTTGATCGGCTTCCCGATCTTCGCCATCGCCGCGTTGCTCGTGTCGTATGTGATCTTCTCGACCCTGGAACGATCGGTGTCGGGATCGACGAACAAGTACACGACGTTCTTCACCGACGCCTCGGGTCTCTCCAGCGGCGACGACGTCCGGATGGCCGGTGTCCGCGTCGGCCGCGTCGACAAGATCGAACTCGACAACGGCCGCGCCCGAGTCGAATTCGAGGTGCAGAACGACCAGCAGGTCTACACCAACACCCGTGCCGCGATCCGCTACCAGAACCTCATCGGTCAGCGGTACCTCAACCTGACGCTGGTGGAGGGCCGGGACAGCAAGCCGTTGTCGCCCGGGTCGACACTGGAGTTGCCGTCCGAGGACTCCTTCGACGTCACCAAGCTGCTCGCCGGGTTCCAGCCGGTGTTCGAGACACTCGACGCCGAGCAGGTCAACGCACTCTCGCAGGGTCTTCTCGAGGCCTTCCAGGGCAATTCGGTCTCGCTGAGCTACACGGTCGCCGAGGTGGGCAGGCTCGCCGAGGACACCGCCAACCGCGACATCGTGATCGGCGCGATCATCAACAACCTGAGCACCGTGATGCGTGACCTGTCCCGCCAGGGCGGTCAGCTCGGCACGGTCATCGGGTCGATGTCCGATCTGATCGCGAACCTCAACTCGAACTCGGCGGCGTTCGGCAGTGCGGTCTCCGACATCGGACGCACCGCAAGCGGTTTCGCCGACGTCCTGAGCCGCAGCCGGGACAGCCTCGCCGCCGCCGCGACCGACGGACGGATCGCCACCAAGACGCTCATCCAGAACGGCTCCAAGCTCGACCGGATGGCCGTCGACGCGCCGGTCTTCCTCGGTCACTTCCCGCTGGTACTCGGAGAGGGTGCGTACCTGAACATCTATGCCTGTGACCTCGACGTCGCGATCGGTGACGTCCTGCTGCCGCCGGGGATCTTCAACAAGATCGGTGGCACGAATCATTCGGTGGTGTGCCGATGAACTGGTTCCGTAAGAACTTCCGCAGCAACACCCGGATCTGGTACGGCGTGATCGGCGCGGTCGTCATCGTCGCCCTCCTGCTGGGCGTGACGGCACTGGCGGGCGCGCATCTCGGCAAGAAGACGCTCACCGCGGACTTCGCCCAGGCCGGCGGAATCCGGCCCGGGGACAAAGTGCGGGTGGCCGGCATCGACGTCGGTGAGGTCACCGAGACCGAACTCGCCGGGAACCACGTCGCGCTGACGATGAAGGTCGACACCGACGTGCGGGTGACGTCGAACGGTATGGCCGAGATCAAGATGTCGACGCTGCTGGGTCAGCGCTACGTCGATGTGTCGCTGGGCGATTCGCCCGAGGAGGCACCCGACGGTCACATCGAGCGGACCGCGGTGCCCTACGACCTCAACCGCACCATCGAGGAGGGGGCGCCGATCCTGACCGGCGTCGACGACAAGACCCTCTCGCAGAGCATCCGCACCCTCAACCGTCAGCTCGCCGGTGTTCCCGCGATCACCGAACCGACATTCGAGGCCCTGACGCAGATGTCCGAGGTGATCACCAACCGCAAGGACCAGATCAACCAGCTGATCGCCGACACCAAGACGATCACCATCATCGTCAACGACAATCAGGCGCAGCTCGCGGTGATCGTCGGCCAGGGTCGCGACCTGACCCAGAAGATCGTGGCCCGTGAGGAATTGGTCACCCGCCTGCTCGACGGCATCGCCGAACTGACCGAACAGGCCAGTGCGGTGGCGGGTGAGAACGCCAACCAGTTCGCCCCGATCATGGCGAACCTCAACACGATCACGCAGGGTCTCGAGAAGAACCGCAACAACCTGCGCAAGCTGCTGGAGATCCTGCCCGTGACGGCTCGACTGACCAACAACGTCATCGGCGACGGGCCGTACGTGAACGGCTACCTGCCCTGGGGCATCTTCCCCGACAACTGGTTGTGCCTGGCCCGGGTGGTGGACGGATGCTGAACCCGCAGAGACTGCGTCGTTCGACGCTCCTCGTGTGCGTCTCCCTGCTCGGCATCCTGGGGCTGTCGGGATGTTCGATGATCCCGGGAAGCTGGAAGGCCGCATTCGGGCAGGCGATCGAGGTCACCGCGTACTTCGACAACGTCGCCGGCCTCTACGTCAGCAACGACGTCGCGGTGCTCGGCATGCCGGTCGGTCAGGTGACCGCGGTGGAGCCGCAGGGTGACCGGGTCAAGGTCACCATGACCATCGACAACGACGTGCCGGTGCCCGCCGACGCCACGGCCGCCATCGTCAACACCTCCATCGTGACCACGCGCCACGTCGAGCTCACCCCCGCCTACGAGGGCGGACCCAGGCTGGAGGACGGTTCGGTGCTGAAGGAGACCAAGGCCCCGGTGTCCGTCGGGGAACTGTTCGACGCCATCGACGGTCTCGTCGTGTCCCTGAAGGGCGAGGGCCCGGGCTCCGGCCCGCTCGCGGACATGATCGACATCACCTCGGGGATCGCCACCGGCAACGGCGAGGAGATCCGCGCCGCCCTCGACCAGCTGGGCCAGGCGTCGAACGTGGTGTCGGGCAACAGCGATGCACTCGTCGACATCATCGAGACCATCGAGGGACTCACCACCACGCTGGTGAAGAACTACCCGAAGATGACCGCCTTCTCGAAGTCGGTCAACGAGGTGTCCGAGCTGCTCGGCAGCCAGTCACCCGGTCTCGTCGCCACGCTGCGCAACCTCAACCAGACCCTGCAGAACACCACGGCCTTCCTGCAGAACAACACCAACACGATCTCGGTCTCCTTCGACCGGCTCGCCGCGCTGACCGCGAACCTGAGCGACTACTCACGGCAGGTGGTGGAGACCATCGACGTCGGTCCGCTGCTCTTCCAGAACCTTGGCAACTCGATCTCCGCCGAGCAGGGCACCTGGCGCGCCCAGGTCCTGCTGGACAAGTCGCTCGTCGACAACGAGCTGCTCGCCGAGTTCTGTGAGGCGATCAACCTGCAGAAAGACGGCTGCCGCACCGGCAAGCTGAAGGACTTCGGTCCGGACATGGGCATCTACTCCGCGATGCTGGAGCTGACGAAATGAGAGCGGTGACAAGCGCTTCCCTGGGTCGCACGGTCGCTGAACCGGCACGACGCCGCTCCCGCATGCGACGCGGCGCGGTGACGGCGTTGCTCCTCAGCGCGCTGATGGGGCTCACCGGTTGTGGGGTGCTGCCCGGGCTGACCGTCGAGCAGATCCCGCTGCCGGCCCCCGGTGGCATCGGCGACTCCATCAGGCTGACGGCGAATTTCGACAACGCCCTGAACCTGCCGACGCGCGCGAAGGTGAAGCTCAACGGCACCGACGTGGGGCAGGTCGACACCATCGTCGCCAAGGACTACTCCGCGATCGTCACGATGGACGTCAGCAAGAAGACCAAGCTGCCCGTGGGCACGGGCGCCGAACTCCGACAGGCGACGCCGCTCGGAGACGTGTTCGTGGCCCTGCTGCCGCCGCCCAACGCGCCGAAGGGTTTCATGGTCGACGGGGACACCCTGACCGGACCCACCTCCGCGGCGGCGACGGTCGAGGACCTGCTCATCAGCATGAGCGGTGTGGTGGACAGCGGCTCGCTGAACTCGCTCACGGTCATCCTGACCGAACTGAGTGCCGCGGTCGCGACCAACCCGTCGGACCTCAACGGCGCGATCCGCGGACTGACGACCGGTATTCGCAAGCTCAACCAGAGTTCGGCGCAGGTCGACCGGTCACTGGCGAACACCCGGATCCTGACCGGACAACTGGCCGACGGTCGTGCCCAGATCATGGCGTCGATCAACAAGCTCGGCCCCGCCCTCGAGTCGCTGAACGGTCAGATCGGCTCGATCCTGACCGCGCTGGACAAGACCCAGCAGGTGACCTCGGCGACCAATGACTTCCTGCGTACCGACCAGGACAATTTCGTCGAGATGCTCGGTCATCTGTCGACCGTCCTGGCCGGTCTGCGACAGGCGGCGGGTCCGCTCGGTTCGCTGGCCGACAATCTGCACACGTTGACCCCCAAGTGGATCAAGTCCACACCGGGTAGCGCGGCCGCGGTGTCGTCGAAGGTCTACTGGCTCAACCCGGGCGTCGGGTTCGATTCGGCGAGCAGGCTTCCCGAGCTCGAGGACATCGACTCGGGCTCGGCAGCGCTCCAGCAGACCCTCACCCGGTTGCTGGCCCGACTCACCGGAACCAAGGGGTGCTGCGGATGAGCGGCGTATTCGGTTTCCTGCGTAGAAATTCGGTGCTCGTCGGGAACATCGGGCTCGTGCTGGTCATGGTCGTCGGACTCGGTTACCTGGCGCTCGGCACGTTGCGGTGGGAACCGTTCGCGGACAAGTACAAGCTGACCGTCGAGTTCCCGATCTCCGGTGGTCTGCAGGAGACCTCGGGTGTGACGCTGCGCGGTGCGCGTATCGGCGAGGTCGACACCATCCGCGTGGAACCGGATTCGGTGACGGTGAAGGTGACGGTCGACGACCGGTACAAGATCAACCGCGACAGCACCGTTGCGGCGCTGGGGTTGTCGGCGGCGGGCGAGCAGTACGTCGACTTCCAGCCGACCACCTCCGAGGGGCCGTACCTGAAGGACGGCGACGTGATCAAGGCCGGCCAGACCAAGGTCACCGTGCCGTTCTCCGACCTTCTCGAGTCCTCCCTGGATCTCATCCAGCAGATCGATCCGGCCGAACTCCGCTCGGCGGTGGACAATCTGAAGGTCGCGCTGTATTCCGAGGACGGCTCCAACGATCTGGAAGTGCTGTTCGACTCGGGCGGCACGATCTTCGCGCGGCTGTACACCGCATTGCCCGAGACCACGAGGCTGATCCAGAACGCGGGCACCATCTTCAAGACGACCGCCGACATCCAGCCCGACTTCGGGAACACGGTGTCGTCGCTGAGCGACCTGATCAACAACGCCGCCGCCTCCGACAGGGAACTGCGCACCCTGCTCGATCGCGGCCCGTCGCAGATGACCAGCCTCGCCGGTTCGATCAATCAGCTCACCGATCCGGTGACCGACGTGATGAAGCAGTTCCTCGACATCGCCGAGCAGGGCGCGCTGCGAGCACCGGCTCTGGCGACGCTGATGCCGTCGATCCGGGACGCGAGCATCAAGAGCCTCACCATGTTCCACGACGGCGCGTGGTGGACTTTCGGTTCGGTGTATCCGCGGCCGAGCTGCAACTACCCGGTCACCCCGCGTCGGCCGACCAAAGTCCTCGAGCTGACCATCCCGACCAATCTGTACTGTGTGACCGAGGATCCGAACCAGCAGATCCGTGGCTCGGCCAACGCACCACGACCGCCGGGCGACGACACTGCCGGGCCGCCACCGGGTTACGACCCGAATGCCCGCACAGTGCCGCTCGACAAATGACGACCAGACAAGTTGCGTGACCTGTAGATGACAGACCGTGAGAATCCAGATCTCGACAAGAACACCGACGTGACCGCGGACAGCGCCACCGGCGAGGAGAGCGGCACGGACGAACTCGGCGCCGGCGCATCGGGAGCCGAGGAGAAGACCACCGCAGCGCGGCAGACCACGGACGCTGCCACGACTCCGCGCGGAAAGTCGGCTCGTCGCACCGGTTCCGGAGCGGCGGTCAGCGAGCCCGATCCCGAGCCCGGCCCCGCGGCCGCCGGCAAGAGGGAGTTCTCGCTGACGGTCACCGCGAGCGGGATCAAGCGCGCACTCGGTGCGTTGGTGATCGTCGTGCTGATCGTGGCCGGCGTGTTCCTCGGCTGGCGGACCTACACGCTGCAGAGCGAGGCGAATGCCTTCGCCGACGCAAAGACCGCGTCGGCGGATTTCGTCACCAAGCTGGTGACGACCCTCAACGCAGACAATGCGGGCAACTCCAAGGAGCTACTCGGTCCGCTGTCGACCGGTGAGCTGCGTCAGCGTCTCGAGCAGGAGCGCGCGGACACCGAGCAGAACGTCGAGTCGCTCAAGATCGAGGTCTCGTCGAAGATCAGTGTCGTCGCGGTCGAGACCGTGGACACCGACGCCGCCCAGACGGTCGTGATGGCGGAGGTGACCGGACGCAGCGTCAAACTGCCCAGCGGGGGAACCAGTCTCATGGTGTTCCGGCTCGACCTGAGCAAGGAAGACGGCAAGTGGCTGGTCTCGAAGGTCGACGGTCCGCCCGGTAGCCCGAGCGGTCAGATCGACCCGTCGCAGTCGTTGCCGGGGGCCGGTGGGGCACCCGCACCTGCGCCGACTCCCGCGCCGGCTCCCGCTCCCGCCGGCTGACCGACCGCGGGTTGCACTCCAACCGTGCGGGAACTCAGTCCCGGACGAGGATCGCGACCGAATGGTCGGCCCTGGCCGTGGCCAGGTCGACGGTCTCGTCGTAGACCGCACCGGTGCGGACATCGCGCCAGTGCACCCCCGAGGGCAGTCCGATGACGGTGTCGACCGCCGCGTCCGGGTCGAGACTGTGCGTGAACCGTGCGGTGATCACGACGACCTCGGCGACCTCGCCGGAACCGCGGGTGAATGCGACGGTGCGGTCGGAGGCCGGACCGTCGACGGGAAGGCGGTCATAGGTGCTCGTGGCACCGAACGCGTCCGGGTATCGGGCACGGACACCGAGCGCGGTCCGTACCAGCTCCGCTTTCGGGTGATCCAGGGATTGACCGAAGTCCACGGGCCGCCGGTTGTCGGGGTCGACGAGCGAGTCCTCCCACCACTCGGTGCCCTGATAGATGTCCGGGACGCCGGGACCGAGTAGAGCTATCGCCTTGCGCGCGAGGCTTTCCTGCCGCCAGGCGGATTCGGTCCGGGCGACGAGTTCACCGACCGCGCTCGCGATCGGTTCGGTGGTGACCTGGGTGATCCAGCGTTCGATCGCGGCTTCGAAGTCCTCGTCGACCTCGGTCCAGGTGGTACGAAGACCGGCCTCACGGGCAGCCTTGCGGGCGTAATCGACGATGCGGGTGCGCAACTCGTCGGTGACCACCCCGTCGGCGAGTTCTGCGCCGGGCCGGGGCCCGACGGCCGGCCACACCCCGAAGATGTTCTGCAGCAGGAAATAGCACGTCAGGTTGTCCGGGATGTCCGTGCCCAGCCAGACGCGTTCGATGAGCAGGGACCACCGCTCGGGCACCTGGGCGAGGAGGGCGATACGAGCGCGGACGTCCTCACCGCGTTTGGTGTCGTGGGTCGACGTCGCGGTCATCGCGAGCGGCCAGCGGCGGGACCGATCGATGTTGTGATCGTGGAAAGCGTTGAGCGACACCGACGGGTTCGCCGGATCGCCGCCGACCTCCTGCGCCGACACCAGGCGCGCGGTGCGGTAGAAAAGGCTGTCCTCGACGCTCTTCGCGGTCACCGCACCGCAGGTCTGCGCCAGGCGTGAGGTGGCCGCGCCCGGACTGCGTGTCGCCCGCACGATCGTGTCGAGCGCTCGTGTCAGCGAAGGCTTCTCGGTCGCGATCCGTACGGCTGTGATCTCCAGTCGCGGCCGTAGCGACGGATAGTCCGCCCGGTAGACGCCGAGGGAGGCGATCAGCTCGGCGCACGCCTCGGCGATGGCGTCGGCGTCGGCGGCGGGGTCGGAGTGGGTGATCGCGCGGACGAGTCGCCGGAGTTCGGTGGGGAAGGATTCGCGCAGAGTCGTCAGCTTGCGCTGGTGTTCCACCGATGCCATCCACTGCGCATCGCCGGTGTCACCGGTGAGGTGCTCGTTGAGTTCGGTGAGCTGGACGACGCCTGACGGAGCGACGAACAGGGCGTCGATGACGCGCATCTGGTCGTAGCCAGTGGTGCCCTCGACGGGGAGGGTCGGTTCCAGGGGTTCGTCCGGAGCGAGGATCTTCTCGATGTAGAGCAGTCGGTCGTCGCCGACATCGGAGCGGAGTCGGTGGAGGTACTGCTGGGGGTCCCAGAGTCCGTCCGGATGGTCGACGCGGACACCGTCGATGAGGTCCTCGGCGAGGAGTTCGCGCAGCCACTCGTGCGTGGCGTCGTAGACCGCGGGGTCCTCCTGCCGAAGGCCCGCGAGCTCGTTGACGGTGAAGAATCGGCGGTACCCGATCAGGCCGCTGTTCCACGGCACGAGCTTGTAGTGCTGTCGCGCATGGATTTCCGCGGGGGTGCCGTCCTCGGTGCCGGGTGCCACCGGGAAAGCGTGGTCGTAGTAGCGCAGGTTGCCCTGCTCGTCGATCTCGAGCGGACTCAGGTCACCGTCGGCGGCGACGACCGGGAGTGCGATCTTGCCGCCGGCACCGTTGTCGTCGCTGAGGTCGATGTCGAAGAACGAGGCGTAGGGCGAATGGACGCCGTGACGCAACAGGTCCGCGAACCACGGGTTGGCTAGAGCATCCGCCACGCCGGTGTGGTTGGGGACGATGTCGATGATGAGGCCGAGGCCGCGGTCGGTTGCGGCCCTGCGAAGCGCACGCAGACCGTCGACACCGCCGAGGAGGTCGGACACGGCCGGTGGCGGGAGCCAGTCGTAGCCGTGGGTCGACCCGGCCGAGGCGGTGCCGATGGGAGAGAGGTAGACGTGACTGACCCCGAGCTCGACGAGATGGTCGAGCGTCTTCGCGACGTCGGCGAACCCGAAGTCGGCGTTGAGTTGGAAGCGGTACGTGGCCCGAGGCGTCGGACGTGTGCTCATCGTGTCAGGACGTCTTCCGCAGGACGAGTACGGACCGGCCGCCGACCGTCACCGAATCACCGGACGCGGCAGTCAGATCCGAGTCGCCGGTCGGGTGGGTGGTGTCGAGTTCACCGGACCATTCGAGCCCGTACTGCTCCGGCGGGAGGTGGAAGTCGATGGGCTCGTAATGGGCGTTGAAGCAGATGAAGAACGAGTCGTCGACGACCCACTCGCCTCGTTCGTCCTTCTCGCCGAGTCCCTTCCCGTTGAGGAACACCGCGAGACTCTTCCCGAATCCGCTGTCCCAGTCCGCGCTGGTCATCTCCACGCCGGCGGGGGTGAGCCACGCGATGTCGAGGGACTGGTCGCCCCACCGGATCGGCTTGCCGCCGAAGAAGCGGCGTCGACGGAACACCGGATGCGCGGTGCGCAGGGCGATGGCCTTGCGGGTGAACTCCAGCAGGTCGGCGTTCTCCTCGGCGAGTGACCAGTCCACCCAGGACAATTCGGAGTCCTGGCAGTACACGTTGTTGTTGCCCTGCTGGGTGCGGCCGATCTCGTCGCCGTGGGCCAGCATCGGTGTGCCCTGCGACAAGAACAGGGTCGCCAGGATGTTGCGCTGCTGCCGGGCGCGCAGCGCGTTGATCTCGGGGTCGTCGGTCGGACCCTCGACGCCGCAGTTCCAGGACCGGTTGTGGCTTTCGCCGTCGCGGTTGTCCTCGCCGTTGGCCATGTTGTGTTTCTCGTTGTACGACACCAGGTCGCGCAGCGTGAAGCCGTCGTGTGCGATCACGAAGTTGATGCTCGCCAGCGGTCGTCGGCCGGTCGCCTCGTAGAGATCCGACGACCCGGTGAGCCGGGACGCGAACTCGCCCAGCGTGGACGGTTCCCCGCGCCAGTAGTCGCGGACCGTGTCGCGGTACTTCCCGTTCCATTCGGTCCACAACGGCGGGAAGTTGCCGACCTGATAGCCGCCTTCGCCGATGTCCCACGGTTCGGCGATCAGCTTGACCTGGCTCACCACCGGATCCTGTTGCACCAGATCGAAGAACGCCGACAGACGGTCGACGTCGTGGAGTTCGCGGGCCAGCGTGGAGGCGAGGTCGAAGCGGAAACCGTCGACGTGCATCTCCAGGATCCAGTAGCGCAGCGAGTCCATGATGAGCTGCAGCGTGTGCGGATGCCGTCCGTTGAGACTGTTCCCGGTCCCCGTGTAATCCATGTACATCTCGGGGTCGTCGTCGACGAGTCGGTAGTAGGCCGCGTTGTCGATGCCGCGGAAGCTGATCGTCGGGCCGAGGTGGTTGCCCTCGGCGGTGTGGTTGTAGACCACGTCGAGGATGACCTCGATGTCCGCGTTGTGGAACTCCCGTACCATCGCCTTGAACTCGGTCACCGCACTCGCGGGCTGGTCGGGCGTCGAGGAGTACTCGATGTGCGGTGCCAGGAACCCGAAGGTGTTGTACCCCCAGTAGTTTCGCAGTCCCTTGTCGCGGAGGACGAAGTCCTGCATGAACTGGTGGACCGGCATCAGTTCGATCGCGGTGACACCCAACGACTTCAGGTGGTCGATGATCACCGGGTGGCAGAGACCGGCGTAGGTGCCGCGCAGATGCTCGGGCACCCCGGGATGGGTGGCGGTCATACCCTTGACGTGGGCCTCGTAGATGACCGTCTGGTGGTAGGGCCGGTTGGGCGACCGGTCGTTCTGCCAGTCGAAGTACGGGTTGATGACCACCGAGACCATCGTGTGTCCCAGCGAGTCGAGCGCGGGCATCGGGTTCTCGGGCGCGGGCTGGTTCTCCGGAAGTGGTTCCAGCACAGTCGCTTCTGGGGCCGGTGCGCCGTCGGCGCCGGAATCCTCAGCGTCGGAATCCTCAGCGCCGGAATCCTCAGCGCCGGAATCCTCAGCGCCGGAATCCTCCGTTCCCGAATCCTCGGCCCCCGAATCCTCTGCTCCGGTGTCCCCGGTGTCGGTGTCATCGGCTCCGGTGTCATCGGCTCCGGCGGCGTCCGCGTCCGACGCCTCGGGCGACTCCTCCGTGTCGTCGTGCGTCGGCAGGGGATAGGAGAAGAGCGAGGCGTCGCCGTCGAAGTCGCCGTGAAAAGCCTTGCCGTACGGGTCGAGAAGGAGTTTGCTCGGGTCACACCTCAGGCCGCGGGCGGGATCATAGGGGCCGTAGACGCGGAAACCGTAGAACTGTCCGGGCACCACATTCGGCAGATAGCAGTGCCAACAATAGCCGTCGACCTCTTCGAGGCGGATGCGCCGTTCTTTGCCCTCGCGGTCGATGAGGCACAGCTCGACGGCTTCGGCGACCTCGGAGAACAACGAGAAGTTCGTCCCCGCACCGTCGTAGGTCGCGCCGAGCGGGAACGGGGTGCCCGGCCAGACGGGGATCGGCGCGGGTTCGGGTTCGACGAGCGCGTCGGCCTGAACCGGATCCTCCGGCATGGGGACCGGCGGGGTGTCGGTCGTGCTCGGGTCCGGGTGTTCACCCGTGGTTGGCGAAGCGGTAGTGCCCACCTTCGGAGACGACGTCATGGGTCGACACTAGTCGTGTTGCGTCAGGCGGTCATCTCGGACAGGGCATCATCGGGCAAAGCGGTCACGTCCACCGTTCGCGTGTCCGCGGGTGGACCGCGATGCGGAAGACACAGGTCATGGAACCAGTGGGCCGGTCCACGGCAGTTGGGCCTCCATCTGCCGGCCGAGTTCGTCGGTGAGACTCCGGACATACGTCGCCGAGAGGTGATGGGGATCCTTGTACACGGTGATGTTGCCGACGATCGCCGGGCAGAAGTCGTCGGTGCAGATGCCGTTCGACATGTCCAGCGGGTGGAAGTCTCGGCGGGTGGCGGCGAGTTCGCGCGCCGGGTCCTCTGGAGCGAGGACGGCAGCGCGCCGCGAACCACAGCTCTCCGCGTCGCCGCCGTCGGCGAGGCAGATCGGGGTGTCGATGGTGCCCTTGCCGTTCTTCGGCCACGGGGTGTCCCGCATGCCGAGCACCGGGATGCCGGCGTCGAGGAAGCGATCGAAGATCGGGGAGTAGTCCGGCGGCATCCAGTCGCCGGGCTGGTAGTCGCGCGGACGCGTCGAATTGGTGAAGACGGCGTCGGGTTTCTCGGAGATCACCCGGTCGATGACCCGCTGGCCCCAGTCGTAGCACTCGGGATAGGGGACGCCGCGCTGCTTGGGGATCTTGTTGGTCGACAGCGGGCAACCCATCTTCAGATAGGTCTTGACCTTGAACCCGTTGCGCTTGCCGAGGGTGTCGAGCGCGGAGATCCACATCTCCGCGTGGGAACCGCCGGCCAGAGCGATCGTGCGGGTCGCATTCGGGTCGCCGTAGACGCCGACGTGGATCTCGTTGTCGGTGAAGTCGCTCATGTACCCGTCGGTCGAGGTCTCCGGGAAGTCCTGGATCACCTCCAGGGCCGACGGCTGCGGGTCGAGCGCGGGGACGGGCCACCCGTCGAGCAGTGCGCGCGCACCCGGGTACGACCGCGGGTCGAGATTCTTGGTGTCGACGACGATGTTGTCGACGTGGTTCTCCCACAGCTTAATACCGACGCCGGCCACGACGGTGCCGAGCAGCAGGATCGAGGTCACCACCGACGTGTAGGAGAGCCAGCGCGACCGGCCGTCGCGGGTGCCTCGAGTGAGGGCCGACCGGTCACCGCCGCGGAGCGGGTCCTCGATGTAGCGTTTCGTGAGCCAGGCCACACCGATCGAGAACCCGAGAATCCCGACGCCCTCGAGGAAGTTCGCGTGGTTCTTGTCACGCCAGGTGAGATAGAAGATCAGGAACGGCCAGTGCCACAGGTACAGCGAGTAGGCGATGGTTCCCAGCCACACCGGCCAGGTGCTCGCCAGTATCCGGTTGACCGCGGGCATCGTGTCCGGCGCCGCGTGACCGCCTCGCGCCGGCTTCTGCAGCGCGGTCGCGCCGGCCCAGATGATGAGCAGTGTCGCGCCGACCGGGACCAGCGCCATCGGACCCGGGTACTCGTCGACGCCGTCGATCCAGAAGCCGCAGGTGATGATCAGTGCCAGGGCCACGACGGTCGCGGCGTTGCGCACCCAGTTCGGCACCCGCAAACTCGGCAGCCAGATCGCCAGAAGGCCGCCGGCGAGCGGCTCCCAGAGCCGCGAGATCGTGGAGTAGTAGTTGTACGGCTGGTTGATGGCCATCCCACGATGTGCCCAGTAGAACGACCCCAGCGCGACCACGAACACCGCGGCGCCGACGAGGAACTTGATGACGCGAGAGTCGGCGAACGGACGCGCGAACCGGGCGGCGACTTTCAGGAACCCGGCGAAGGCCAGCGCGACGAGCAGGGTCAGAACGAAGAACTGTCCCTGCATCGACATCGACCAGATGTGCTGCAGCGGGCTGTTCGCCGAACTCGCGGCCAGGTAGTCCTGCGAATTCAACGCGAGATACCAGTTCTGGTAGTACAGCGCGCTCGCGACGACCTCCTGCCCGATGTTGGCCCAGCGCGTCTGCGGCAGGACCACGACGGTGAGGACGGTGACGGCCAGGAGCACGGTGACCAGCGCGGGCAGTAGGCGCTTCAGCAGTCGCTTCAGTCGCGGCCACGGGTTGAGGGTGTCGCGGAAGGTGACGTTCGGCTTCTGGACGTAGATCGCATGTCGCAGTAGTGAACCGAGGAAGAAGTACCCCGACAGGGTGAGGAAGACGTCGACGCCGCCGGAGACCTTGCCGAACCACACGTGAAAACAGGCCACGAGGGTGATCGCGATACCGCGCAGACCGTCGAGGTCGGTGCGGTAGGCAGGGGTCGTCGGCGTCGAGGGGGCCGACTCCGGCGCCACTACTCGGGTCGTCGATGCCACAGGGAAGTCTTTCGGGTCGGGGACGGGCGGTTCGGCCGCGTAGCAATCTACCCGTCGAACCTGTGATTTCTCGATTCGCACCGCCCGGGACGGTCGGTGGACTCGGTCACGGGTCGGGGGATCTCACCGACGCGCACGGGTGCGTGCCCCGTCGAGGATGATCGTCAGCCCGTCCACGAATTCGCCGTCGAAGTCCCGGCCCGACGGTCCGGTGACGCCGAGGCGTTCCATCTGCGCGCGGGTCTGTTCCTCGATGGTCAGACCGATGACGAGCTGACAGACGGCAGTGCTGACGGCCTCCGCGTCGCGGAGCGACAACCCGCCGGCATGTCCGGCCGAGACGATGTCGGCGGTGATCGCCTTCGTGGACAGGCCGCTCGCCCAGCTCGACGACACGACCTCGGCACTGTCGGGCACATCGAGCAGGGCGGCACGCATCCCGGTGGCGAGCAGACGTAGCCGCTCGTCCCACGCCAGGTCGGTGGCCGGAATCGAGACGGCACCCAGGATGTCGTCGGCAAGTGCGGCCAACAGGGTCTGTTTGTTGGGGAAATGCCAGTACAGGGCGTTGGGACGCACTCCGAGCTCGGTGGCGAGCCGGCGCATCGACAGGTCGGCCAGGCTGTGCTCGCGCAGGATGTCGCGGGCAGCGCGGAGGACGTCGGTCCGGCTGTTGCTCACGCGGTCAGCGTAGTCACCGGTTCGACGCCGGCCCGCGCGAGCCACCTGTACACCGTCCAGGCCTCCCTGTACGGTGTTCAGGAATCCTGGACGGTGTCCAGGTGATCCCCGGGGTTGAAGAAGGAGGAGCGCGCCGTGGACCAGGGCGAGATCAGCCGTGTCGACGCGGAGCACATCTGGCATCCCTACGGGGCGTTGCCCGCGACGACCGACCCCCTGGTGGTGTCGTCGGCGTCGGGAGTTCACCTCGAACTCGCCGACGGGCGCTCCGTCGTCGACGGCATGAGTTCCTGGTGGGCGGCGATCCACGGCTACCGGCACCCGCGCCTCGATGCCGCGGCCGCGGTTCAGATGGGACGGATGTCGCACGTGATGTTCGGTGGGCTCACCCACGAACCCGCCGCCCGGCTCGCACAACTCCTCGTCGAACTCACCCCCGAACCGCTGCAGAAGGTGTTCTTCTGCGACTCGGGCTCGGTCTCGGTGGAGGTCGCGGTGAAGATGGCGCTGCAGTACTGGCGCAGCCGCGGCCAGTCGCAGCGCACACGCCTGCTGACCTGGCGTGGTGGTTACCACGGCGACACCTTCACCCCGATGAGCGTCTGCGACCCCGAGGGCGGCATGCACTCGATGTGGTCGGCGGTCCTCACGCGGCAGGTTTTCGTCGACGCTCCGCCCGCCGAGTATCGACCCGAGTACGTCGCCACGCTGGAGGCCTCGATCCGCGAGCACCGCGACGAGCTCGCCGCCGTCATCGTCGAACCGGTCGTCCAGGGCGCCGGCGGCATGCGCTTCCACGACCCGGCATATCTGTCCGCCCTGCGCGACATCTGCGACCGCCACGGCGTCCTGCTGATCTTCGACGAGATCGCCACCGGTTTCGGTCGGACCGGGACGCTCTTCGCCGCCGACGCCGCGGACGTCGCCCCCGACATCATGTGCGTCGGCAAGGCGCTGACGGGCGGGTACATGACGCTTGCCGCCACACTCTGCACCTCACACCTCGCCGAGGTCATCAGTGCGGGGGAGGCCGGCGGACTCGCCCACGGCCCGACCTTCATGGCCAACCCGCTCGCCTGCGCGGTGGCGGTCGCCGCCATCGAGTTGTTGCTGGAGACGCCCTGGGCCGAACGCGTGGCGGAGATCGAGAGAGGTCTCTCCGACGGCCTGGCGCCACTGCAGGAGCTCGACGGCGTCGTCGACGTGCGGATCCACGGCGCGATCGGGGTCGTCGAACTCGACCGTCCCGTCGACATGTCCGCGGCCACCGCGGCCGCCGTCGACGCCGGTGCGTGGCTGCGGCCCTTCCGCAACCTCGTCTACACGATGCCGCCGTTCATCTCCACGCCCGACGACATCTCGACGATCGTTCGCGGTATCTCGGCCGCGGTGCGGGCGACCCTCGGCGACGAGAACTCGACGACCACCGAACTCGTGGGAGCACGGTCATGACCATCACCTCGGGACAGCCCACGACCGGCCAGGCCGACGACATCGCCTCGGGTGGGGTGGCTTCGGGCGAGGTCGGACTCGCCTGGCTTGCCGGGGCCGCACGCGACCGCGCCGCCGCCGGACTGCATCGCGAGCCGCACGTCCGCCGAGTCGGTGCCGACGCGATCAATCTCGGCTCCAACGACTACCTCGGTCTGTCGACGCACCCCGACGTCGTCGCCGGCGCGCGGGCCGCGGCCGCGCAGTGGGGTGGCGGATCGACGGCGTCGAGGCTGGTCGTCGGCACCACGCAGGCGCACGTCGACCTCGAGACGGAACTCGCCGACTTCCTCGGTTTCCCTGCCGCACTTGTCTTTTCCTCCGGCTATCTGGCCAATGTCGGCGCGGTCACCGCACTCGCTGGGCGCGGCGCCGGGAGCAGAGCGAGCGGGCCGGATGACTCCGGCGATCTCATCGTGAGTGACACCGGTTCGCATGCGTCGCTGATCGACGGGTGCCGGCTGTCACGGGCACGGGTCGTCGTGGTGGATCGTGGGGATCATGAGGGCGTGCGGGCCGCCCTCGCCGAACGCACCGAGGAACGCGCACTCGTCGTCACCGACTCGGTGTACAGCATCGACGGCGAACCGGCCCCCGTCGCCGATCTGTATGCGGCTGCTCGCGCGCACGGTGCGGTGCTGCTCGTCGACGAGGCCCATGCCGTCGGCGTCCGTGGTCCCGGCGGGCGTGGACTCGTTGCCGAACAAGGACTTTCCGGCGCGCCGGACCTCGTGGTCACCACCGTGCTGTCCAAGTCGTTCGGATCGCAGGGCGGAGTGGTCCTCGGGCCGGAGATCCTACGGTCACACCTGATCGACTGTGCGCGTCCGTTCATCTTCGACACCGGACTGAATCCGGCGGCGGTCGGCGCGGCTCGGGCCGCACTGCGTGTCCTGCGTTCCGATCCCGCGCTACCGGACCGATTGCGCGGCAACGCCCGTCGCCTGGCCCGCGCATGCGGCGCCGAGGAACCCGCCGCAGCGGTGATCTCGATCATCGTCGGCGACCCGCAACGCGCCGTCGACGCGGCTGCGGCCTGCCGTGACCGCGGAGTGCTCGTCGGGTGTTTTCGCCCGCCATCGGTCCCGCCGGGCACCTCCCGGCTGCGCATCACCGTGCGCGCCGACCTCGATGCCGCGACCCTCGACCACGTCGCCGAGGTCGTCGACGCCGCACTGCGTGAGGTGGGTGCACGATGAGCGCGACGACACCATCACCGGAACGCGGACGCGTTCTCGCCGTCACCGGCACCTCGACCGACGTCGGCAAGACGGTCGCGACGGCGGCCCTCGCCGCCGCCGTTTGTGCGAACAGCGCCGTCGCCGTCTGCAAACCCGTCCAAACCGGCGTCGCACCAGGCGAACCCGGCGATCTCGCCGAAGTCGCGCGTCTTGCGGGTGAGGTGACCACGGTCGAGTCCTACCGCTATCCCGAACCGCTCGCCCCGGACACCGCGGCGCGACGCGCGGGGATGCCGCTCGCCGATCCTGACGTCATCGTGCGGGCGGTCGACGACCTCGCGGCCAAGCATGACCTGACCCTCGTCGAAGGCGCCGGCGGTGTGCTGGTGCGACTGGGGGAGTCCGCTACGATCCTCGACGTCGCCGCAGCGACACTGGCACCCGGGACGAACGACGGCGTCGTCATCGTCGTCGCACCGGGCCTCGGTGCGCTCAACCATGCCGAGCTGACCGTGAACGCCGTGCGCGCTCGAGGCCTCCGGCCCGCCGGACTCGTCATCGGGTGGTGGCCGCCGGACCCCGACCTCGCCATGCGCTGCAACCGATCCGACCTGCCGCGGATCACCGGCGTCCCGGTGATCGGCGTGCTGCCCGCGGGTGCCGCCGCCCTCGATCCCGCCCGGTTCCGCCGGACCGCGCCGACCTGGTTCGACCCCGACTGGCTCGCCGGCTCCCTCACCAACCATCCGGCATCGCTCGCCGGGACCTCATAGACCGTTTTTTCCAGCCCGCCCAATCAGTTCCAGTACAAGGAGTTCAGCCCGTGACACAGGCAACCGTCGACACCGCCCGCGACGCACAGACGTCCGACGACATCCTCGCCATCGCCCGCGAGCAGGTGCTCGAGCGCGGTGAACCGCTCGACCGCGACCAGGTCCTGGCGGTGCTGCGCCTGGACGACGACCGGTTGACCGAGTTGCTGCAGTTGGCCCACGACGTCCGCATGCGCTGGTGCGGACCGGAGGTCGAGGTCGAGGGCATCATCTCGCTGAAGACCGGTGGCTGCCCCGAGGACTGCCATTTCTGTTCGCAGTCGGGTCTGTTCGCCTCGCCGGTGCGCAGTGCCTGGATCGACATCCCGTCGCTGGTGGAGGCCGCCAAGCAGACCGCCAAGACCGGTGCCACCGAGTTCTGCATCGTCGCCGCCGTCCGCGGACCCGACAAGCGTCTGCTGAGCCAGGTCGCCGCCGGCATCGAGGCCATCCGCAACGAGGTCGACATCCAGATCGCCTGCAGCCTCGGCATGCTCACCCAGGAGCAGGTCGACCAGCTCCGCGACATGGGCGTGCACCGCTACAACCACAACCTCGAGACGGCGCGCAGCCACTTCCCGAACGTCGTCACCACCCACACGTGGGAGGAGCGCTGGGACACGCTGCGCATGGTCCGCGAGGCCGGCATGGAGGTGTGCTGCGGCGGCATCCTCGGCATGGGTGAGAGCCTCGAGCAGCGCGCCGAATTCGCCGCCGACCTGGCCGCACTCGAGCCCGACGAAGTCCCGCTGAACTTCCTCAACCCGCGTCCGGGTACGCCCTTCGGTGACCTCGACGTGCTGCCCGCGTCCGAGGCGCTGAAGTCGGTGGCGGCCTTCCGCCTCGCTCTGCCGCGCACGATCCTGCGTTTCGCCGGCGGCCGCGAGATCACCCTGGGCGACCTCGGCGCCAAGCAGGGCATCCTCGGCGGCATCAACGCGGTCATCGTCGGCAACTACCTGACGACGCTCGGCCGGCCCGCGGAGGACGACCTCGACCTGCTCAGCGACCTGTCGATGCCGATCAAGTCACTCAACGACACCATCTGAGGGACGCGATCGACGCTGGTCCTCTCCTACATCCTCGCCACGATCGGTAGCGTGTTCTCTCATGATCGACACCGTCCCGGGGCCGCTCGCCGAACCGTGCAGGTACGGCGTGTACACGGGCCTCGAACTGGAACTGCAGGCACCCGACGCCATCCCGCCGGCCGCGCGTCTGGGGCTTGAACCTCCGCGCTTCTGCGGGCAGTGCGGGCGCCGCATGGTCGTGCAGGTCCGACCCGACGGCTGGAGCGCCAGGTGCTCCCGCCACGGGACGGTCGACTCGGCCGAACTGGGTCGTCGGTGAGCGGTCCGGCGTCCGGGCGGCATGTCGCCCGGCCGGTCGCGACACTGCTCACCGCGACCGCGGCGGTGATCGTGCTCGGCGCGGTCGCCGGCGCGATCTGGGCGCTGGTGACACCGCCCACGACCGGCGTCGTCGTCAAGGGCCTGACCCGTGAGGACATCCCGACTGGATTCGACGCTGTCGGCGCCTTCGCGCTGATCATGTTCGCCTACGGTGGCATCGCCGCACTCGTCGCATGGGCGGCGGCGCGGCCGTGGCGCGGCGTCACCGGATTCCTCGTCCCCGCGCTCGGTACGGTGGCCGGGTCCGCGATCGGTGCGCAGGTCGGAATGTGGTTGGCCGGCCTGCGATTCGACGACGACATCGCCGGGCTCCCGCTCGAATCGGTGTACCGCGTGCTGCCCGAACTCTGGCTCGACGGCGGTACGCGCGCCGGACACAGCGCACCCTGGACCCTGCTCATCTGCGCGCCGTTCGCCTTCGCGATGGTCTACCTGGTCTGCGTGTTGTCCTCACGCACGGCGGACCTCGGCGTCGGCGATCTCGACGTCGATCACCGTGCCGGTGACGATCCGTCAGGGTCCGAGGTCACATCGGTGGACGCAGTGTCGCGAACTCATCCGTGACGCGTAACTCGTTGTCGGCGAAGGCATAGAGCGCCGGCGGCCGCCCGCCGGATCGCCCGGTCTTGCCGACGGTGCCGGTCGACACCACCACGGCGCGTCGACTCAGGATGCGTAGCAGGTTGGTCGTGTCCACCGCGTAGCCGAGTGCGGCGCAATAGATCTCCGACAGCTCCGACATCGGGAACTGCTTCGGTGCCAGCGCGAAGGCGATGTTGGTGTAGGAGAGCTTGGCGGCCAGCCGGTGCCGGGCGGTGTCGATGATCTCGGCGTGGTCGAAGGCCACCGGGGGCAGTGCGTCCACGTCGAACCAGGCCGCGCCGTCGGGAAGGGTCACCGGGCTGTCCGAGCGGACGAGGCCCATGTACGTCGAGGCGATCGTGCGGATGCCGGGAACGCGTCCGGGATCGGAGAAGACCGACAGCTGTTCGAGGTGAGCGATGTCGCGGACGTCCATCTTGTCGGCGACGAGGCGTCGAGCGACGACCGACAGCTTCTCGTCACCGGCGACGTCGCCGCCCGGAAGAGACCACCGGCCGGGCTCGGCGTCGGTACCGGCCCGAGAGAGCAGGACGCAGAGCGCGGGGCGGACGTCGGAGCCGTCGGCAGAGGGCGGAGTGCGGACCTGGAAGACGACGCTGAGGACCTCGACCCGCAGAACGCCGGAGCCACTGAACGCTTCGGGGCCACTGAACGCTTCGGGGCCACTGAACGCTTCGGGGCCGTTGACCACTTCTGGGCCGTCGGAGCTGGAGGGGTCGGACCCGGCGGCTGGCATGGCGTCGATTGTATGGGTCAGACGCCCGGCGACCGGCCAATCGGAGACGTCAACACGCGCGCCGCGCCGTCGGTGATCGCGATGGTGTGTTCGCTGTGCGCGCCGCGAGAGCCGTCGAACGATCGGATCGTCCAGCCGTCGGCGTCGAACTTGACCCGCTCGGAGCCGAGCGTGAACCAGGGCTCGAGCGCCAGCGTCAACCCGGGCTGCAGTTTCATTCCGCGACCGGCCTTGCCGATGTTCGCGACATGCGGGTCCTCGTGCATCGTGCGGCCGAGTCCGTGGCCACCGAACTCGGTGTTGACGCGGTATCCGTACGACTTGGCGATGGCCCCGATCGCCGCGGAGATGTCGCCGAGCCGGGCGTCGGGCCGGGCGGCGTCGATGGCTGCTTCCAACGCTTCCTCGGTTGCCTGTACGAGTCGCCGGTCCTCGGGGCGGGGCGTGCCGACGATGACGCTGCGGGCCGAGTCGGCCACCCAACCGTCGATCGAGACCGCGATGTCCATGGACAGCAGATCGCCGTCGGCCAGGACGTAGTCGTGGGGCAGCCCGTGCAGCACGGCGTCGTTCACGGACAGGCAGATGACGTTGCGGAAGGGGCCGCGGCCGAAGGACGGGGAATAGTCCCAGTAGCAGGACTGCGCGCCGCGTTCGGCGATGAGGTCACGGGCGCGCTGCTCGAGATCGAGCAGGTTGACGCCGACATCGGCTCGTTCGGCGAGGTCGGCGAGCAGATCGGCGATGAACGCACCGGTCACCCCCATGGCACCTATCTCGGATGGTGACTTCAGCTCGACCATTCTCGTTCCCTTCGCGATCGGATGAGTGGACTGGTATAGAAATACCAGCAATCGGTATATGTATACCGGAGATCCGCTAGGCTCTGTGCATGGTCCGCAACCCGTTGACCCCGGAACAGATCGCCGCCGGCCGCCGTCTGGGCGCGCGGCTGCGCGAACTCCGCGCCGACCGGTCCCTCGGTGAGGTCGCCGTCAGCGCCGGCATCTCTCCGGAGACGCTGCGCAAGATCGAGACGGGCCGGATGCCGACTCCCGCGTTCGCCACGATCGCTGCACTCGCGCGGTCGCTGAACACCTCCCTCGACGACCTGGCCCTGGTGTTCACCGACACGGTCCTCGACGCCGCCGGACTCGACTCCGCGGTGGTGCGCGCCGGGTGACCCCGCGCCCGTCGGACCTCACCTACGAGGAGGTCGGTGCGACCGCCGGAGAGCTACCGGCGGGCTATCACCATCTGCGCCGCTCGCGTGTGATCGGTGCCGGCGAGGGATGTTTCGACCTGGCCGCGCAACGAATCCTGAACTGGGACATGCATCGTCGTGCCGGAGTGGGCGTCGATGCCTCGACCCCGCGTGCCGCGGTCGGCTCGGTGGTGACGATGCGTCTGGGGCTGGGTCCGGTGGGCATCTCCGCCGCGTGCCGGGTCATCGAGGTGATCGACTCGGTCTCGAGCGATGCGGGGACCGAACGCGGCTTCGCGTACGGCACCTTGTCGGGGCATCCCGAGATCGGGGAGGAGCGGTTCTGGGTTCAGCGACTTCCGGACGATTCCGTGATCGCGCACGTCGTCGCCTTCTCCCGGCCAGGTCGTTGGTTCACGCGGATCGGCGGCCCGATCGGGCGAGTGGTGCAGTCGCGGATCGCCGAACGCTACCTCGATGCCCTGATGTGCGCCTGAGGGTGCGTGATCTGCCGCGAGGGTGACGGGAATGAACCCGGTGTGGTGAATGTTACGATGCATAGTGTTTTCGACCATGAGTCGAAAACCATGCCTCGGACACACGGCCCGTGCTCCGGGGACCCGATGACCCGGGGTCGTAGACGCCCCCCGGGACAGCCAGAGGAGTGGCAATGAGCATCACCAGTGATCGCCCGGCGGCCGTGACCGCGCCAGCAGCCGGGCTCCTCGATGCCGAATGGTTCGACGCACCGGGTGGCTACGCCGGTGTGGAGCCGACTCAGGAGTGGGCGGACGAGGTCCGACGCCTCGCACGTGCCCGCAACGCGACCCTGCTCGCGCACAACTATCAGCTTCCCGCCATCCAGGATGTCGCCGACCACGTCGGTGACTCTCTCGCCCTGTCGCGTATTGCGGCCGAGGTCGACTCCGACGAGATCATCTTCTGCGGCGTCCACTTCATGGCGGAGACCGCCAAGATCCTCAGCCCCGAGAAACGCGTCCTCATCCCGGACGAGCGCGCCGGTTGCTCGCTGGCCGACTCGATCACCGCCGACGAACTGCGCGCCTGGAAGGCCGAGTTCCCCGATGCGGTCGTGGTGTCCTACGTGAACACCACCGCCGAGGTGAAGGGTCTGACCGACATCTGCTGCACCTCGTCGAACGCCGTCGACGTCGTCGCGTCGATCGACCCCGATCGCGACGTCCTGTTCCTTCCGGACCAGTTCCTCGGTGCGCACGTCAAGCGTGAGACCGGCCGCGACAACATCCACATCTGGGCGGGTGAGTGCCACGTGCACGCCGGCATCAACGGTGACGAGCTGGCCGATCAGGCCGCGTCGCACCCCGATGCCGACCTTTTCATCCACCCCGAATGCGGTTGTGCGACCTCGGCTCTCTACCTGGCGGGTGAGGGTGCCGTGCCCGAGGATCGAGTCAAGATCCTGTCGACCGGCGGCATGCTCGACGCTGCTCGCGAGACCGGCGCCAAGCAGGTTCTCGTCGCCACCGAGGTCGGCATGCTGCACCAGCTGCGCAAGGCCGCGCCCGGGGTCGACTTCCAGGCGGTGAACGACCGCGCGTCGTGCCCCTACATGAAGATGATCACGCCGGCTGCGCTGCTGCGGTGCCTGCGTGAGGGTCGCGACGAGGTGTTCGTCGACACCGACGTCGCGGAGAAGGCCCGGAAGAGCGTCGAGCGGATGATCGCGATCGGTAACCCGGGTTCGGGCGAGTGACCGGAAGCTCTGCGGTGAGTGACGGTTTCATCGGTCAGGCGTCGGCCGGCGGCGCGCTGGAACTGGTTGTCGACGACGAGATCCGTGCGCTGATCAGGACCGCGCTCGACGAGGACCTGCGGTACGGACCGGACATCACGACCGCGTCGACCGTCCCGGCCGGCTCCGTCGTCGACGCCGCGATCGTCAGTCGTGCACATGGCGTCATCGCCGGCGTTCCGGTGGTGATCGCGGTGTTCGACGAGGTCATCGGCGAGGGCAATTTCGAGGTGACGGACGTTGTCGCCGACGGCAGTGTCGTCCAACCCGGCGACACCGTCCTGCGCGTCCACGCTCCGACGGCCGCTCTGCTGACGGCCGAACGCACTGCGCTGAACCTCATCTGCCACCTGTCCGGGATCGCGACTGCGACCCGGGCGTGGGTCGATGCGGTCTCCGGTACGTCCGCTCAGATCCGTGACTCGCGTAAGACGCTGCCAGGTCTGCGTCTGCTGCAGAAGTACGCGGTGCGCGCCGGTGGCGGAGTCAACCACCGGATGGGTCTCGGCGATGCCGCCCTGATCAAGGACAACCACGTCGTCGCCGCCGGTTCGGTCGCGGCTGCGTTGGAAGCCGTTCGTGCGGCGGCTCCGGGTCTGCCCGTAGAGGTCGAGGTCGACTCGCTCGCCCAGCTCGACGAGGTCCTTCCCCTCGAACCGCAGCTGGTGCTTCTCGACAACTTCGAGCCGTGGGAAACCCAGATGGCCGTGCAGCGACGCAACACTCGTTCGCCGCATACCAAGCTGGAGAGCTCCGGCGGCCTGACCCTCGACGTCGCCGAGGACTATGCCCGTACCGGCGTCGACTACCTCGCCGTCGGTGCACTGACGCATTCGGTCACGGTGCTCGACCTCGGGCTGGACGTCCCCGCGCCGCAGGTCTGATCGACGGTCAGCCCGCGGCGTCGTAGGCCTCGCCGAGCCACCGGCGGACCTCCGCGTCCACGTCCGCCCTGGCACGCATCTCCAGATGATGCATCCACACGTGCGGTGACGGGTGCGCGACCTCCTTGAAACGAGCAGAGTCGACGCGGTGCCGAAGGGCGATCGACAACACCGCCGGCACATCGGATCGCACGTACATGCCGGGGCGCCACACGTAGGCGAAGCCGGTCCGGCGTCGGAAAGCTATCTGGCTCTTGGTGACTCGGACAGCGATGTCGTCTCCCAGATCACGGATGGCTTCCTCGACCGCGCCATGGATCGACAGGCCCTCCGGCGAGCCTGCGAAGAAGTCCTCGACGTCGTGCGGGGTGTCCGTGGTCATGCTTGCTCCAGAATCGCACGTGATCTTCGAAGGCGGTCCACCATTTCTTCCCGAGCGTGATTCTCAGGCGCGCGGGTATGCGGCGGCGAGCATTATCGAGGCGAGGGTGGCTTCGGCGTCGGAGGCGTTGCGTAGGTCGATGATCTGGCGCAGGTGCAGGCGCGGCTGATCGCCGGACGCCGTTGTGGGTCCGTGGATTTCGGTGCGCACCTGTTCAAGGTGCTCGGCGAACCGTCGGGGTAGGTCGGGTCGCCGGTTGATGCGTTCGGGATTCGGGGGTGCGCCGGGTTCGGCGTTGAGCCGCCAGACGCAGCGGCCCTCATCGGGTCCTTCCCGCACCATGCGGGTGGTGTATTGTCCGGGTTGATCGCCGACCATGCGGTTGTGTTTCGGGCATGCGGGGGCGAGGTCGGTGATGTCGGTGAGGCCACCGAGACCCCAATCCAGTTGCGCGTGGTGCATTTCCACGTGTGCGGCGGATAGGTCGCAGTCGGGTGTGGAGCAGGCCTCGCCGTCGGGACGGGCGAAGGACACCAGTCGCTGTTCGCGGGTGGCCAGGCGTTTGCCGCGCCCGAAGTACAGCGGGACGGCGGTGGCGTCTTTGAACACCGCCAGCCAGGATTGGGCGTCGGCGGCCATGTCGATTAGATCGGGGATGGGGATCAGGGTGCCGGTGGCGGTGGTGGCGAACCCGGCTTCGCGGATCAGATCGTTGAGGTCGGCTTTGACGATCACCTGTATCGGCAACCCGCGGTGACTCTTGCCGAGCAGGCCGTCCTCGAGCACAGCCTTCAGCAAGGCGTTGAACGCGTCGTGGTTGCGCTGCGCATCGCTGCGATCATCACGTGCGGCAGCGGCTTCGACCATCTCGGGGTCGGCATTCTCGATCGACCCGTGCGGTGATTCGGGGTCGTCGGGGTTGTTCATGCCGGGTTTGGCCCAGACCGCGAGCAGCATGGTGATCCGCGCGAGGAGTTCGGGGGTGAGGTCGGCGGACATCTTGGCGGTGCCGTCGGCGCGTTGCCGGTTGACCGACAGTTTGCGACGGCGTTTGCGGTCGGTGTCGTCGGCGAGTGTTCCGTCGGGGTCGAGGTGGGCCAACAGGCGGGCGCCGAGGGCGGTGATGTCGGCGGGGGTGTGGTCGACGGCGATTTCGGTCATCTGTCGTTCGGCGGCGAGCTTCACGTCGTGGTCGACGGCGTGCGGGATCTGGTCGAGCACGTCGAGTACCGCCCGGATGTGGGAGGTGTTGATCTTGCCGTCGGCCAATGCCTCTGCCAGAGCGGGGTGTTCGGGTTCGAGTGGTTCGCCGGTCGGGCTGAGGTGGGTGGCGGTTGCGTGGCGTTGTTTGGTGCGGCGCATGGGGTCGGCCACGCGCAGGCGGTGGGTCATGAACTGGGTGATGCTGCGGTGCCCGGTTTTGTGGGGCAGGTCGCGGTCGGCGATCTCGACGATCTGCCGGTCGCCGGCGAAAGTGAGTCGGGCGATGGCGCGTTCGGTGTCGGCGGCGACATCGACCAGTTCGGCATCCGAGCACTGCGTCAGGTCGACGGTCTGTAGTTCGGCGGTGATCCGATGGAGTTCACTCACCAGTTCCTTTGCGCGCGAGGGCGGGCCGTCGGCGACACCGGACTCGGAGATATCGGTCAAGACGGTCACCCCCGGAACTCGTTGATGCGAATGTGTGTGGCACTCTTGACGGTTCTGTGGGTGCTTTCCGGTGCGCCTAAAGGGCGCAACGCCCTGTCTCACATAAGGTTTGGTTTGCGAAGACTAAACCGAGGAGCAGGGCGTTGCGTGGTACCAGACTACTGCAGAAGTTACTGAAGATCGAGCACCTGGTGGTGCTCGACGTTGCCTTTGAAGACGATGATGACGGCCGGCTATTAGTTGTCTCGGTGCGTGCACATCGCGCACAAAGCTCGCGGTGCCCGCACTGCCGACGGCGCCGGCCGGGCTATGACCGTGGGACCCAACCCCGGCGTTGGCGGCATCTCGACCTGGGCGGAACACGCTGCTACCTGCAGGGATATGTTCACCGCGTGGACTGCGCACACCATGGCGTGGTCACTGAGCACGTGCCATGGGCACGGCCCGCCGCCAAGATGACCCGAGCCTTCGACGACACGGTCGCCTGGCTTGCTGCGCACAGCCCGGCCTCAGCGGTGTGTGAGTACATGCGGGTCTCGTGGCGTACGGTACAGCGCATCATCGCTCGTGTCGTCGCCGATCACACCGGACGCACCGATCGGCTGAATGGCTTGCGCAGGATCGGGATCGATGAGATCGCCTATCGGAAGGGCCGACGCTATATGACGGTGATCATCGATCACGACACCGGAAGATTGGTGTGGGCACGCGAGGGGGCAACCAAGAAGACTCTTCGCCAGTTCTTCGACGAGCTCGGCGTCACACGCAGCGCAGAGCTGACCCACGTGAGTGCCGACGCAGGTCAATACATCGAAACTGTTGTCGCAGAACGTGTTCCCGACGCTATCCGATGCATGGATCCGTTTCATGTCGTCCAGTGGGCGACGCGGGCCGTGGACCGGTGCCGCAGCCGAGTCCTCCACCGTGTCCGCGGACTCTCGAACACCGATCGTCGGCATCTGAGATGGGCGTTGTTGAAGAACCCCGAAAACCTCACGCCAGCTCAACAGCGGACATGCGAGCTGGTCGTCAAACGCGCCAATAGCGAACTCGCCCGCGCCTACCAGCTGAAAGAGGAACTCCGCCACATCGTCACCGGGACCCATTCTGGTGCGTGGCGACGGCTCGAACTCTGGCTGCATCGGGCAGAACACAGTCGAATCATCGAATTCGTCGGTCTATCAAAATCGGTACGACAGCAGCAGGTCCAGATCTACAACTCGGTTGTCGTGGGCTTATCGAACGCCCGGGCCGAAGCCACCAACACCCACCTGAGAGCGCTGACCAAACGAGCCTACGGATTTCACTCCCCAGAAGCTCTCACAGCCATGGCCACCCTCACCCGAGGCGGTGCATGTCCCGTTCTGCCGCACCAATAGTGGCCCACGAAAACGTCAAGAGGACCATGTGTGTTCGACTGTACGCGCAATCACGCTGCCGTGCAACGACTATCGCCGCCATTCCAGCCATCCCGCATTGTCGGTGGTGCGTGATATGGGCATCCCCATCCGGGTCGGAGGTGTCCGACCAGTGGCTCGAGAAAAATGACCCTTACGGTATACCGGTAGGGGGTATATAGTCGACGGCATGAGTGCAACGATGACCCATTCCGGGCGTGAAGCGAAGATGCACGAAGGTCACCAGCATGCTGGTGGCGAACACGGCGGTCACGCCGACCATGTCGGGCAGTTCCGCCGACTGTTCTGGATCATGCTGGTCCTCGCGGTACCGACGGTGGCGTTCAACGAGATGTTCGCCCATCTGATCGGCTACTCGTTACCGCATCACGGGTGGGTCATGTGGATCTCACCGGTGCTGGGCACGGTCATCTATCTCTGGGGCGGTCGCCCGTTCCTCATGGGCGCGGTAGGAGAGATACGTTCCCGCGCCCCGGGGATGATGCTGCTGATCGGGCTGGCCATCACCGTCGCGTTCGTGGCGTCGTGGGGTGCGAGTCTGGACCTGCTGTCCGCCGAGCTGAACTTCTGGTGGGAGTTGGCGCTCCTCGTCGTGATCATGCTGCTGGGGCATTGGGTCGAGATGCGTGCGCTGGCACAGACGACATCGGCTCTCGACTCGCTGGCCGCGTTGCTGCCCGACAAGGCAGAGAAGGTCGACGGCGCCGGAACGGTCGCCGTCGCCGTCGACGAGCTGGTGGTGGGCGATGTGGTGCTGGTCCGGCCGGGCGCTTCCATCCCGGCCGACGGTGAGATCCTCGACGGTGCCGCCGACATCGACGAGTCGATGATCACCGGTGAGTCGCGCCCGGTGCGACGATCGGTCGGGGAGCACGTGGTCGCCGGGACGGTAGCCACCGATTCGGCGGTTCGGGTGCAGGTCACCGCAATTGGTGACGACACGGCGCTGGCCGGGATCGAACGGCTCGTCGCTCTGGCCCAGGCCTCATCGTCGCGTGCCCAACGACTTGCCGATCGCGCCGCCGGGTGGCTTTTCTGGTTCGCCGTCGCGGCGGCGGCTGCCACCGCCGTGGTCTGGACCGCGGTCGGAATGCCGGACTCGGCGGTCGTACGTGTGATCACGGTGCTCGTCATCGCCTGTCCACACGCGCTGGGTCTTGCCATCCCCTTGGTGGTGTCGATCGCGACAGAGCGTGCCGCGCGTGGGGGAGTGCTGATCTCCGACCGGCTCGCCCTCGAGAGCATGCGGTCGGTCGACGCCGTTCTGTTCGACAAGACCGGGACCTTGACCCGCGGAACCCCGACGGTCCGCGACGTCGAACCCGCCGACGGCCGCACGGCCGACGAAGTCCTGGCGCTGGCCGCGTCGGCGGAGGCCGACAGTGAGCATCCGCTCGCTGTCGCGATCGTCAAGGCCGCACGAGATCGGGGATTGATCGTCTCGCCGGCACAGGATTTCGCTTCGTCACCGGCCGTGGGTGTCTCGGCACGAGTGGACGGAGTCGTCGTGGCGGTCGGCGGGCCGAGATTGCTCGACAGTTACGCGGCTGTGGAACTCCCGGTCGCCGGGACCTGGCGGAACGACGGGGCGATCATCCTGCACGTCGTCGCCGACGGTGAGGTTGTCGGCGCCCTCGCGCTGACCGACGAGGTGCGTCCGGAATCGCGGGACGCCGTCGACGGCCTGCGTCGGCGTGGGATCGAGGCGGTGATGGTCACCGGGGACGCCCGTGCCGTGGCCGACGACGTGGCTCGCCATCTGGGGATCGAGCGCGTCTACGCGGGTGTCCGGCCCGAGGACAAGGCCGAGAAGGTGGCCGAATTGCAGCGCGAGGGCAAGCGGGTCGCGATGGTCGGGGACGGGGTGAACGACGCTCCGGCACTTGCGCAGGCTGACGTGGGTATTGCCATCGGCGCGGGTACCGACGTCGCCATCGCCTCCGCGGGTGTGATCCTGGCGTCCTCGGACCCTCGGTCGGTGCTGTCGGTGATCGAACTGTCGCGGGCGAGCTACCGGAAGATGGTGCAGAACCTGTGGTGGGCAGCCGGGTACAACCTGATCTCGGTTCCGCTCGCCGCGGGCGTCCTCGCGCCGGTCGGATTCGTGCTGCCCATGGGCGTCGGCGCGATCCTGATGTCGGTGTCGACGGTCGTCGTCGCGCTCAACGCTCAATTGCTCCGCCGACTCGATCTGTCCCCAGGTGGGCAACCGTCCCGGTGAACTGCGACTGATGAACTGACCGAGCGCTTCCTCTGAGGGCCCGGACCCGCTGTCCACCGGCGGGATCCGGGCCCTTCGTCGTCGGCCGGGATGGCTCCGACCGCAGGTTCGCCATCCGAAATGACGAGATTACTCAAGTGATGTCACTCACATGGGGTCATTTGTCCAAGGTGTGCACCCGTTTAGTCGGTGATGAGACCCGTTGTGTGGCAGTGGGTTTCGATTTCATATATGACAGCGGGCGTTTCGGATGCCGAAACCGCAATTGTCGATTCCTGGAATCGTGCCGCAAGACGCGCAAATTGATATTTGCTGGCCGGTGACACGACGAGAAATAGGAGGTTGAAAATGTCTCGTCTTCGGGCACCCGCCCCGTTCCTACTCATCGATGCGAAGATTTGTGACATCTACTCATGAATTGCAGCTTCCCTACCCACGCCACACCTCACGCATGTGGCACATCAGCAAATGTGTCGCGGCGTCGTCGAGGCGGCACCATCAAACAATTGTCGTCGGCCTTGATCGGGGTGACCATGACCGCGAGCGTCGTGGTGACCGGATTCGGCGGCGTCGGCGCTGCGCTCGCGTCGCCGACCGTTCCCACTTTCAATCTGTTCATTCCCGGGACATGGGAAACGGATGCTGCTGCTGATCCGACCCGCGCCACCGGCGCGCTGGCAGCGGTCGCCGACTCGATCTCGCGCCGCCACGGCGACTCGGCCACCATCTACTTCCTGCCGTACATGGCGCGCGCCTTCGACAACGGGCGGACATACGGTGACAGCAAGGCCACGGCGATCGCGAATGCATCGCGGGTGCTCGCCGACCGTGCGGAGGCCGACCCGGATCTGAAGTTCACGATCAGCGGCTACAGCCAGGGTGCCGACGCCGCCGGCGACCTGGCCGAGGCCATCGGCAATGGCGAAGGACCGATCCCTGCCGACCGGGTTCTTGCAGTCGGTCTCCTGGCCGACCCGGGTAACGGAACCGCCGGTCAGGAGACGGTCGGCCCGACGGCTCGCGGCACGGGGATCGCCGACCCGCGCCCGAGAGGGATGGGGGACCTGTCCGGCAGGGTGACGAGTATCTGTGCCCCGGCCGACCTGTACTGCTCGATAGACAAGCGACGGCATCCCGTCCTGGGGAAGATCGGCACGGTTCTCAGTGAGGGGGCGGAGGAGGTTGCGGACGCGGTCGAGACCGCCATCGACGTCATCGGCACGATCACGAGGATCGACTACGCCGCACTCGGGGCCGAGATCGGCCGATTGCCGCAGCTCATCGGGATGGGAGACCTCCGTCGGGCCCACCGGGTGGCGGGCCGTCTGAATACTCGGATGCGTCCGTTCGTCAAGCTCGCGGACATGGTTGACTACGCGCGAACGGCACGGGTCCTCGACCTCATCCCGGACCAGACCGGTCTCGCGAAGGTCGGCGCCTCGATCTGCCGGGTGCTCGATCGCGTCGACTTCGTGCGTGCCGCGGACCTCGTCGGCGAGGTTCAGGAGCTCACCTGGACTGCGGCAGGGGCGGTGGGGGCACGAGTCGGTGCCGCGTCGCTGCCCACATCCGAGGTCTCGGTCGAGCAGGTCCTGGGCCTGGGGAAGGAGTTGGTGTCGCTGGTCTCGGACTCGTCGGTCGAGGTATCCGGCAACGGGGTGAACGACGGCGCGTCGGACACCGGGGTGTTGTCCGAGCTGATCTCGCCCGAGTTCAAGAAACTGGGTAAGGAGCTGGCCGCGATCATCACGAGGCAAGCTCTTACCGACCCGGCGTCGTTGATCCGTGACGCCGTCACGGCGAAGGACTTCTACTCGGGCAACGTGCACACGAACTACGCGAAGTTGGTCGTGGACGAGGTCGGTCGCAGCGCGATCGGTTGGCTCGGGGTATGGCTCGCGGAGGCCATCGACAAGGCCGGCTCGAAGTCGCGAGCCGGTTCCGGCTAGGGATCGGCACGGGCCGGAGGCGCCCGCGTGGGCCCTTCGGCCCGATCTTTCGGGGCCTTTGTCTCGATTTCACCCATGGTCACGGAGATGGATCACAACGTTTTATTGCCTCTTCTTCATTGTGCGTTGTCATCATTGCAATGGGTGTTGTCGCAAATTTTGGGCCACTGACGAACTGGGTCGAATGTCCATTGGGTGATTAGTTCGAACGATCTACAAAAAGGGCGACAGATGTATCCGAAATAGTGGAACGAATGACCTAGATGCGGTGATCGACTTCACGTGGCTATTGTCGAGAAACCGGCAATAACAATCGCCAGACGATCTAAATTTCTCCTCGGCAGCAATGGGCTGCCTTCCTGCAGAACGATGGACGGAAGATGACTGACAACCAGACCCCCACCAGTGCCCCTCTGGCCGACGAGCGCAACCGAAAGAACCGGAAGCGCAAGGCCATCCTCGCCTCGGGCGCGGTCCTCGGCATCGGCGCCGTGGTCACCCTCGCCGCGTGGAACGACACCGTGTTCAGCAACGGGACGTTCGGTATCGGCGACACCGCCTGGAACGTGCAGGGCAGCGTCAACGGGACGGACTTCCTGGAGTACGAGACCAGCCCCGGTGGCACCGTCGCGTTCCCGGTGGAGCTCGGGGTCGACCCGGCAAACCTGATGCCCGGTCAAACCACCAAGGGCAGCTTCTGGCTGAAGGAGACCAAGGGCAACCTGGCTGCCGACATCACCATCCATCCGTCCAACGCCACCAACACGCTCGGGCAGGCGTTGCGGGTGACCGTCAAGGACGGGACCACGAACTTGATCAGCGATCAGCCGCTGAGCAGCACCACGGCCGCGACCACCTTCCAGGTCGCGGCGGGCGCCACCAAGAAGATCGACTTCGAGGTGACCCTCCCGGCGAATGCCAACCCGAACGCCATCGCTGACACCAGCGTGAATGCGATCTGGGAAATGAGGGCACAGAGCGTCGGGGGCTGATGAACCGGCCCCGAGCCGGCGGAGCGCTCCCCCTCGGCCTCCGCCGGCCGGGGCCGACTCGCCCGCAACCGATCTCGGGTCGGCGCGACCCGCAAACACTTCAGAGAGACAGTCCGATGACGACGACCGCGACCCCACGACCCGACCAGTCCCCGGAGACCGGAATACGCGAGTCGTGGAACGTGACCGACCCGAGGCGGATCGGGACACCCGATTCGAACGCGGCCTGGCCGTCGACTCCTCGGATGTTCATCCCCGCGTCGGACGCGGTCACCCAGCCGCTTTCTCCCGTCACATCCCCGCCGACAGCGGTCCCGGGGGAGACTGCCGAAACACCGGTCGCCGCTACCGTTCCCCGGTCCGGCGCGCACTCGGCGATCGCCAAGCTCGGAGATTGGGTGCTGAACATCCTCGCGGTGTTCGGCGTCCTGTGCATTGCGCTGACCGTGCTCGCCTTCGCCGGCAACTACACGATCATCCTGTTCAAGACCGGCTCGATGGATCCGACGATCCCGCAGGGGTCGGTCGCTGTCGTCCACGAGATTCCGGCCACCGAGGTGAAGGTCGGCGACATCATCACTGTCGATCGTGAACCCGGCCTGAAGCCGATCACCCACCGCGTGATCGCGGTCGAGCAACTGGGCGGCGGCGAGGCGCTCATCTCGATGCAGGGCGACGCCAATCCCAATCCCGATCCGGAGCCGTACCGCGAGAGCACGGTGCGCAAAGTCGTCTGGCACATACCGGGTCTCGCGAAGCAGGTCGTCTGGTTGTCGCACCCCTACGTTCTGGGCGGCATCACCCTGGGCGCCGCGCTCCTCGTGCTCTGGGCCTTCTGGCCGAGAGCCGAGGCCGCTCGACGCAAACACTGACCGGCGCCTCACCGGCACACCACAAACACAGAAACACAACGGCGTATGAGCATGCATCTCACCAAGCGCAGCAAGATCCTTGTCGCCATAGTCGGCGTCGTCGCGATCCTCGGCGTCATCGCGCAGGCCACCGGCGTCCTGGCCGCGTGGAACGACAAGGTCTGGGGCAACTCGAGTTTCACGCGGGCCGCCAATCTCGAGGGGTATGCACGGTCGACGACCGCACACGCATACACAGACCGTGCGATCACCAGTGGCGAGTTCACGGCGACAAACGCCACCCACACCCACGTGAATCCCGGCTCCAGCCTGGTTCCCAGCGCGACCGGCTGGACCCACGCCTCGAGTACCGGAATCCTGCTGTTGGGAACGGTGGCGGCGGACGGCCGGTCGTCGGCGACGTACACGATGAACGGCAGTGTCGTGACGGCTACCTCTGCGTCGAACGCCAAGAACATCGAGCTCTTCCCGACCGGCTTCGCCTCTGTGCTGAACACCGACAACAGCCAGTATTCGGCCTCGGTGAGCTGCTCGTCCAACAACTGGGGCGGGACCGTCTCCACCAATGCAGTGGCCCCGGCCGGGGGCAACTTCCGGGTCGGGCTCACCAACTCCTACGCTGTTCCGTCCGCGAACCAGACCACCACCATCGATTCGCTCGCCGTCGGATTTCGGGTGCAGGGAACCCTCAAGAGCGTGGTGACTACAACCGCGAAGCATGCACTGTCCACCCTGATCCTCGACGTGGACATCAAGACCGCGATCACACTGACCACCGTGTGGACGGTCACTGTCCAGTTCGTCCGCGCCGAATGCGGCATCGGTGAACCGCTTCCGAGCGCCGGCGTCCAGAGTGCGGCGGCACGGATGGCCCGCCTCGCCCCGAGTTCGTCGAGCACAGAAACCTCGGAATCGGCGGCGAGTTCCAGTGTGGAGAGTTCGGAACCGGCGAGTCCCGACAGTGAATCCGCGTCCTCAGGGTCGGAGAGTTCCTCGGCAGCCGACTCGGAGTCCAAGGGGTCTTCGTCGGCGACACCCTCCACCGGCGAGAGTGCAGATGCCCCGGTTCTGAAGGAGGGGACGACAACACCGACCGTCGTCGAGATAGGGAGTCGTTTCCCGGTGATCGCCACCGACGGCGCCGATCTCGGTACGGCGACCCTCCAGAAGATAGAGTCCACCGCACCGTCGGACGGGGCTCAGGCGACGATCGCGGTCGAGATGACGGTCACCACATCCGACGCCAAGGGCGACGGACGGTTGTCGTCGATCGCCTGGGACGACTTCGCCCCGCTGGTCGGGGGAGTGCAACAGGCGGCCGGACAAGCCACTGCCGAGGGGCCGCCGCTACCGGCGCACCTCGAGCCGGGCGGGACCTACACCGGATGGGTCGCGTTCACGGCGCCGAGCGCTGCGGGTAGCGCCATCTGGACGCCCTCGGGCACATCGGGATTCACGTTCGTTCTACCGGAGCCCACGGTTCCGGTGACGTCGACGACCTCGCAGCCCGCACCCGTTGCCGAGGCACCAGAGACGAGCGCACCGGAAACGAGTGAGCTGACCGCCGACGCCCCGGAGGCCGACGCGTCCGAGCCCGAGGACTCCGACCCGGTACCCACCGCGGAGAAGGCCGGCTCACGGTCGGGTTCCGAGGACTCGGCGGACGCCGAGTAGCCGGTTCCGTCCCGTCGCGCCTTGACTCGCGAACCGGGCCGACACGCAACGGGATTCGCTGTCACCGTGAGTCGTCTCCAGGATGGTCCGTCTGCACCAACACGGCGAGAGCGCTTGCCAGATAGTCGTCTTCGGCCTCGTTGCCGGGCAGGTCGAGTGCGCGTCGGTAGGCGTCGGCCGCACAGTCATGGTCGTCCAGCTCTTCGAGCGTGAGCGCGCGTGCGAGTGGAACGGGCGATACCGGTCGAGCGCGGGGTTCGACGCCAGGCGGTCGAGCATCGCCAGTCCGCGCGTCGGACCGAACGCCCGGCCGACGGCGACGGCTCGTCCCACCCGCACAACCGGTCCCGGATCGTGGGTTTCCTCCACCGCTCGACGGGTCACGACTTCATCGTTCCCCCAGTCATCTGCCGCCGGACCGGAGTGGCCCGACACCATGGTGACGTACGGATGACTCGGATATCGACAGCCGCAGACAACTGGTTTTCCCGACGGACCGGCTCCCGACGCAGCGACCTGTGAAACGAGAAGTGGGAGGTCCGAAAACGGACCTCCCACTCGTCGGGGTGGATGACGGGACTCGAACCCGCGACAGCCAGGATCACAACCTGGTGCTCTACCAACTGAACTACATCCACCATCGGCGCCGGAAACCTGGGTTTTCGCCCGGGCCTCAGAGCCAAGAACACTCTAGCGGGTCGATGCCTCAGAACTCCAATCGGTTTTCTGACCTGGGCTTTCAGGCGGGTCCGAGATCCTTGACGATGTTCGCCAACGTGTCGACGTCGGGGCCGGGCGTCGGCACGAACGCCGCCGCGCGGTAGTAACGGAGCTCGCGGATCGACTCGCGGATGTCGGCGAGCGCGCGGTGGGCGAGGCCCTTCTCGGGCTGGCCGAAGTACACGCGCGGGTACCAGCGGCGGCACAGTTCCTTGATGGAACTGACGTCGACCATCCGATAGTGCAGGTAGGCGTCGAGTTCGGGCATGTCGCGGGCGATGAAGCCGCGGTCGGTGGCGATCGAGTTGCCGGCCAGCGGGACGGCTCCGGGCGTCGTCACGTGTTTGCGGATGTAGTCGAGGACCATCTTCTCGGCCTCGGCGAGCGTGACGGTGGACTTGCGTACCTCGTCGGTGAGGCCGGAGTCCGCATGCATCTTGGTCACGACGTCGGGCATCGACGCGAGAGCCTCGTCGTCGGCGTGGATGACGACGTCGACGCCGTCACCCAGGATGTTGAGGTCACCGTCGGTGACCAGGGCCGCGATCTCGATCAGCTTGTCCGATTCGAGTCGGAGGCCGGTCATCTCGCAATCTATCCACACCAGTTTGTCCTGCACCCGACAACCTTAGCCAACCGTCACGACAAGCCCGCGTGAGACGCGGAACAGCGAACCGACCCGGGCTATCGTGTCCCTCGTGACCGAAGCCCTCAGCCCTGCTCAGACGATCGCCGCCGGCTACGCCTTCACCTCGACCTCGCTCGAACTGGGGACGGTGTCGGTGGACGGACAGGTCGACGCCACCGCCTCGGTGCGCATCCCGCTCGCGATGATGAACCGGCACGGCCTGGTCGCCGGGGCCACGGGTACCGGCAAGACGAAAACGCTGCAGTTGCTGGCCGAACAGCTCTCCACCAACGGGGTGCCCGTGGTGATGGCCGACATCAAGGGCGACCTGTCAGGACTGAGTCGCGAGGGCGTCGGCAGCGACAAGATCGTCGAACGCGCACAGCAGACCGGCGATGCCTGGCGGCCGGCCTCCCATCCGGTGGAGTTCGTCTCGCTCGGGTCCACCGGCATCGGTGTGCCCATCCGGGCGACGATCACGTCGTTCGGTCCGATCCTGCTCTCGAAGGTGTTGGGACTCAACGACACCCAGGAGTCCACTCTCGGGCTCATCTTCCATTGGGCGGACAAGAAGGGCCTGCCGCTGCTCGACCTGAAGGATCTGCGGTCGGTCATCGCCTTCCTCACCGGCGACGAGGGCAAGGCGGAGTTGAAGAACATCGGCGGGGTGTCCCGCCAGACCGCGGGCGTGATCCTGCGTGCGCTCACCAATCTCGAGGCCGGCGGCGGCGACACCTTCTTCGGTGAGCCCGAGGTGGAACCCGCCGATCTGATCCGGCTCGCGGCCGACGGCCGCGGCATCATCACGCTGTTCGAACTCAGTGCGCAGGCCACCCGCCCGGCCCTGTTCTCGACGTTTCTCATGTGGATTCTGGCCGACCTCTTCGAGTTCCTGCCGGAGGTCGGCGACCTCGACAAGCCGAAGCTGGTCTTCATCTTCGACGAGTCGCATCTGCTGTTCGACGACGCGTCCAAGGCGTTCGTCGATCAGCTCGTGCAGACGGTGAAGCTGATCCGCTCGAAGGGCGTGGGCGTGTTCTTCTGCTCTCAGCTGCCCACCGACATCCCCAACGAGGTGCTCTCGCAGCTCGGCGCCCGCATCCAGCATGCGTTGCGCGCCTTCACCCCTGACGATCAGAAGGCGCTGAAGAAGACGGTCAAGACCTATCCGGTCTCGGAGATCTACCAGCTCGAGCAGGTCCTCACGTCGCTGGGTACGGGCGAGGCCGTGGTGACGGTGCTGTCGGAGAAGGGTGCGCCGACACCGGTCGCGTGGACGGTGGTGCGCCCGCCGCGTTCGTCGATGGATGCCATCGGGGCGGAGGCGATCACGGCTGCGGCCACGACGAGTCCGTTGTACGCCAAGTACGGGCAGTCGACAGATCGCGAGTCGGCCTACGAGGTGCTCGCCGCGAACACCCTGTCACCCGGGGAGTCCGCCGACGCACCGGCCCCCGTGCCGGTACCGTCACCCGCCCCTGCACCGAAGCGGGCTCCGGCACCGACGCAGGCACCGAAGCCGGCACCCGAGGAGCCGGACATCATCACCGAGGTGCTGACCAGCAAGCCGGTCCAGAGCTTCCTGCGTTCGGCGGCCAGTGCCGCGGGACGCGAGTTCAGTCGCGCGATCTTCGGTACGGGTCGACGTCGCCGGCGGTGAGGAGTCTCGCTACTCGGCGCTGAACTTCCGGTAGAAACCGCCGACGATGGGTGCGACGACGGCGCGCGGGGTGTACCCACCGGCGACCGACATCGCCTTGGACAGCGTTCCCGGCACGATACGCATCTTGTTGTGCGCCAATGCGTCCAGGCTCATCTCCGCGACCTTGGCCGACGAGTGCCAGAGGAAATCGGGGACGACCTTGTCCACGATCGACGCCTCGTCGGGCGACGGGGTGTGAGTGCGGACGGGTCCGGGTGCGAGAAGCGTGACGTGGACGCCCTGCGAGGAGACCTCGCCGCGCAGCGACTCGCTGAAGGTGTTCACGAAGGCCTTCGTCGCCGCATAGGTGGCGTTGTTGGGGATCGGCATGTTGCCGGCTGCCGAGCCCACCATGAGGATGCCGCCGGAACCGCGCTTGACCATCTGGGGGAGCACTGCGAGTGTCAGGTCGTGAACGGCGTTGACGTTCAGCAGGACCTGGGCCCGTTCGTATTCGGCGTCGAGGTCGGCGACGGGGCCGAAGGTGGCGATGCCGGCGTTGTTGCACAGGATCGAGATCTCGCGGACGGCGAATTCCGCGGCGAGGACCGCGACATTGGTGGGGTCGGACAGATCGACGGCGCGTACCTCGACGGCCACCTGATGCGCTGTGCGCAACTCGCCGGCGAGTTCTTCGAGGAGGTCGCCGCGACGGGCGACGAGGATGACCGAATGGCCGCGGGCGGCCAGTGCCCGGGCGAGCTCGCGGCCGATGCCCGACGAGGCTCCGGTGACGACGGCGCGGGCGTTTGCTGAAGGCGGCGGTACCGGCATGGGGCCAATCGTAGCCGTCGCTGTGCTCCGGCCCGGAGAGCCGGAGCACAGCGACGTCGATGTCGTGCGAGGTCAGTCGATACCGGCGGCGACCTCGGTGCCCTGCCGGATCGCGCGCTTGGCGTCGAGCTCGCCCGCGTAGTCGGCGCCGCCGATCACATGGGTCGTGACCCCGGCGAGGGTCAGCGGATCGATGAGCTCGCGCACCGATTCCTGGCCGGCGCAGATCACCACGTTGTCGACCTCGAGGACCCGGGTCTCCTTCACGTTGCCCTCGTCGTCGCGGAAGCTGAGGTGTAGTCCCTGGTCGTCGATCTTGTCGTAGGTTGCGCCGCTGATCTGCTCGACGCCCTTCATCTTCATCGTGGCGCGGTGCACCCAGCCGGTCGTCTTGCCGAGCGTCTTGCCCTGCTTACCGGACTTGCGCTGCACCATGTACACCTGACGCACGGCGGGCAGGGGACGGGGCTTGGTGACGAAACCGGGCTTCTCCGGATCGTCGGTGACGCCCCATTCCTGTTCCCATTCCTTCAGATTCAGCGTCGGCGACTCATCGGTGGTGAGGAATTCGCTGACGTCGAAGCCGATACCGCCGGCACCGATGACGGCGACGCGCTTGCCGATCTCGCGGTGGCCGAGCACGGCGTCGGCGTAGGACATCGCCATCGGGTGGTCGACGCCGGGGAAGGTCGGGATCCGCGGCACGACACCGGTGGCGACGATGACGTCGTCGAACTTCTCGGCGATGATCGTGTCCGCGTCGACCCGGGTGTTGAGTCTGACGTCGACGCCGAGGACCTCGAGCTTGCGGGTGAAGTAGCGGATCGTCTCGTTGAACTCCTCCTTGCCCGGGATGCGGGCAGCGATGGAGAACTGGCCGCCGATGGACTTGCCGCCCTCGAACAGCGTCACCTTGTGCCCGCGTTCGGCGCTCGCCACAGCAGCCGACAGGCCGGCCGGACCGGCGCCGACGACCGCCACGCGCTTGGCCTTGCGCGTCGGGCTGAGAACCAGCGTGGTCTCACGCCCGGCGCGCGGATTGACCAGGCACGACACCTTCTTGCCGACGAACGCGTGGTCGAGGCAGGCCTGGTTGCAGCCGATGCAGGTGTTGATCTCGTCGGCGCGTCCCTCGCGGGCCTTGTTCGCCAGATGCGGGTCGGCGAGGAACGGGCGGGCCATCTGGATAGCGTCGACGCGGCCGTTGGCGAGGATCTCCTCGGCGAACTCCGCGGTGTTGATGCGGTTGGCGGCGATCAGCGGGATGGACACCTCGTCGCGCAGCCGCTCGGTGAACTTCACGAAGGCGCCACGCGGGACCGAGGTCACGATCGTGGGAACCTGTGCCTCGTGCCAGCCGATGTCGGTGTTGATCGCGTCGACGCCGTACTCCTCGGCCTTGCGGGCCATCAGGGCGATCTCGTCCCAGGTCTGGCCCTTGCGGATCAGGTCGGCGATGGACTGGCGCAGGATGATCGGGAAGTCGCGGGGGACCTGGCGGCGGATCTCCTTGATGACCTCGACCAGGAAGCGCTGCCGGTTCTCGGTGTTGCCGCCCCACTTGTCGGTGCGGTCGTTGGTGTGCGGGCACAGGAACTGGTTGATCAGGTAGCCCTCGCCGCCCATGATCTCGATCGCGTCGTAACCCGCCTGGCGGGCCAGCTTCGCCGACTGTCCGAAGGACTTGATCACGTGCTTGATGATCGGCTCGGTCATCCGCAGGTGCTTGAACGGGTGGATCGGCGACGGCTCTTTGCCCGGCGCGACCTTGAACGGCGTGTAGCCGTAGCGGCCGGCGTGGATCAGCTGCATGGCGATCTTGCCGCCCTCGTCGTGCACGGCCTTGGTCACGCGCTTGTGCCGGGTCATGTCGACGACGTTGGTCATCTTGCCGCCGGCGAAGGCGAGCAGACCGGTGCGGCTGGTACCGAAGCCGCCCGTGATAATCAGTCCTGCACCGCCTTTGGCGCGCTCGGCGAAGTAGGCGGCCAACTTGTCGGTGTCCCAGAGGCGATCCTCGAGACCCGTGTGCATCGACCCCATCACGAGGCGGTTCTCGATGGTCATGCCGCCGATCTGCAGCGGGGTGAACAGATGTGGGTAGTGCTGATTGGGTTGTGCCGTGTGGGCTGACATGGCGCGACCTTTCATCTCGGTGTCGTCGTATCGCTTCGGGTGGGTGTTGCTGTCGTGCAGTTGCCGTCGGGTGACGTGATTCACCTGCCGGCGAGTTCGCGTTCGAGTGCGGGGATGACCTCGTCGCACCAATCGATGTAGCTCTCCTCCTGGCGGATGCCGCCGCGCAAGACGAGGTACCGGTGCAGCTTGCGGCCCGTCAGGGCATCGGGCTCGGGGTAGTAGTCCGCCTGGAAACCCCTGTACAGCTTCAGCAGCGCGAGGTGTTCGTCGCGGTGTGCCTTGAACTCGCCGATGATGGCGGCGAGGTCGCCGAACTCCGCGGCGCGAAGCTTCACCCCGATGTCGGAGCGCAGCGCCTGCATGGGAGTCGGACTCATCGCCCACTGCGCCAACGCATCCCGGCCGGTATCGGAGATGGTGTAGACCTTCTTGTCCGGACGGCCGTCCTGGCTGATCGACTCGACGCTGACCAGTCCGTCGTCGAGGAGCTTCTTGAGCGTCCGGTAGATCTGCTGGTGGGTGGCCGACCAGAAGTAGCCGATGGATCGGTCGAATTGCTGACCGATCTCGTAACCCGTGCCGGGCCGCTCCGCCAGCGACACGAGGATCGCATGTTCGAGCGCCATGTGGGCACGCTAACACTGCAACAGTGCACTATGCAACAAGGTGTATATGAGTCTTGTTGCATATGCGCGGGAGTCGCGGCCGGGGTGAGGAGAGCGGGCGAGCCGTGAGTACCGCAAACTATTGCGCATGACCGAACCGGGGACGAGATCCCAGAACTTGCTGTCGTGGACGCTCACGACGAACACCGTGGTGGCACCGGAGGAACGCCTGACGTGGCCGCGGACCGTGAGCATCGGACTGCAGCACGTGGTCGCGATGTTCGGCGCGACCTTCCTGGTTCCGGTGCTGACCGGGTTCCCGCCGTCGACGACCCTGTTCTTCTCGGGTGTCGGCACCATCCTCTTCCTGCTGATCACCCGCAATCGGCTGCCCAGCTACCTCGGCTCGAGCTTCGCGATCATCGCTCCGGTCACGGCCGCGGTCGCCTCCGACGGTGCGTCGTCGGCTCTCGGTGGCCTCGTCGCCGTCGGCGCTCTGCTCGTCATCATCGGCCTGATCAGCCACTTCGCCGGTGTGAAGTGGATCGAGACGCTGATGCCGCCAGTGGTGACCGGCGCGATCGTGGCATTGATCGGACTCAATCTCGCTCCGGCCGCGAAGAACAATTTCGTCGCCGACCCCGTCCTCGCGACCATCGTGCTCGTCCTGCTCGTGGCGTCGGCGGTGTTGTTCCGCGGGTTGCTCGGTCGTCTCGCGATCTTCCTCAGTGTCGCCGTCGGTTATCTGCTGGCACTCCTGCTCGACTGGGTCGACTCCGACAACGACTACATCGACACCTCCGGGATCGCCGACGCCGCGTGGATCGGCCTGCCCGACTTCCAGACCCCGACCTTCGATCTCGGTGTGCTGCCGCTGTTCCTGCCCGTGGTCCTGGTGCTCGTGGTGGAGAACATCGGTCACGTGAAGTCGGTGGCGATGATGACCGGCAAGGACTACGACGACACGATGGGCCGTGCGCTCGCCGCCGACGGTCTGGCAACGATGCTCGCGGGCAGCGGTGGCGGGTCGGCGACGACCACCTACGCCGAGAACATCGGCGTGATGTCGGCGACCAAGGTGTATTCGACGGCGGCCTACTGGGTGGCCGGTGCGGCCGCGATCCTGCTCGGCCTCTCGCCGAAGATCGGCGCCGTGATCGCCGCCATCCCGCCGGGCGTCCTGGGCGGCGTCACCACCGCGCTCTACGGTCTGGTCGGCATCATCGGCGTCCAGATCTGGGTGAGCAACAAGGTCGACTTCTCCAAGCCGATCAACCAGTTCACCGCCGCGATCCCGCTCATCATCGGCATCGCCGACTACACCTGGCAGATCGGCGATCTCGTGTTCGCGGGGATCTCGCTGGGTTCGGTGGCCGCACTGGTGATCTATCACTCCATGCGCATCATCGGTGGCTGGCGGGGGACAGTGGTCCCCGACAAGAGCTGATCGACCGAAGTCTGGTAGTCGCCGGTCACCACGGCAGTCGCAGCGGTATGTCGGGGATGGGGCCCGGCACGTCCACGTCACCGTCGGCGCGGTCGTTGAGCAGATACAGCCACCACAGCGGGGCGAACGCGGCACCGGGTGGAGGTGGCGGGAGCTCGGGCACATCGGGTTTACGCGGGACATAGAGTTCGGGCGGTTGACCGGTGATGACCTTCACCATGTTCCGGAAGGCCGTCGAGTCCGGGTCGTTCCAGTAGCCGCCATGGGTCTTGACCCCGCTGTCATACCGGCGGCCGTCGATCTCGACGGTGCCGGTGTCCAACCGCCGCACGCCGGGTGCGGAATCGGGGTCGGAGCCATGTGGGTTGCCGGGTAGGGATTGCACATAGTGGATCGGATCGCCCGGGAAGGTCAGTGAATAACGTTCGACGCCGCCCGGGTGGGGCAGATCGTGCACTCCGGTGCCGGCCGACGACGCATAGATGACGCGATCCGGTGTCAGTCCGAGTTGTTCGGCCGTGCCGACGACCGATCCGCCGTACGAATGGCCGATGTAGGTGGTGCTCGCCCCGGGCGCGTGGTGGGCGATCTCGGCGTCGAGTTCGGATCCGAACAGCGCGAGCCGATGCGCCATGGCGGCGGCGAAGGCCGGACTCGTGGCGGCGCGAAGGTCTCTCGGCAGATCACCGTCGAGGTAGAGGAACACCGGGCCGTTGGTCTGGGCGGTGAGTTCGGCTGCGGCACGACGGTTGTCGCCGCCGGCGGTGTCGACGGTGGTGCCCGTTCCCGGGACGTACGTGGCGACGTTCCTGATGCCGGGGCGCAGAGATCCGATCATCTCGACGGCGCGACCCTGTGGTGTGTTCACGAAGGTCACGAACTGCCGCTCGACCAGGCCGTCGTCACCGGCGTGAGGCGCCGGAGCGGTCGGATCGCTTGTCTGCGTCAACATGTCTCGCAGCGTTCGTGCTCGACGGCCTTCGCCCCGGCCGGCCTGGATCTCGTCGACGAGGGCGTTGCGGATGTTGATCTCGTTGGCTTGGATACGGAGGTCGAAGGGAACGCCCGGAAGGTTGCCCATCACATGTGGATTCGCCTGCACCAGGCGGCGTACGTCATCGGGTGCCATCCGTTCGAGAACGGTGCGGATCTGGGACGGCGTCAGGCTCTCGAGGGTGCGCACCGCGGCGTCGGCGTCCATCGTCCGGTTGCCGGGCAGGGTGACCTCGGGTTGGCCGTCGACCATCGATGCGAGATCGGCGGCGAACCCGACGAGTCGGGCGCCGTAGCGTTCGTCGAGGGTGTCGATCGTGATGAGTCCCGAGTCGATGCTGGCGGTGAGCTCGGCGGCGGTCGGGTCGCGGACGGGATCGGGATGGGTGACGGTCCCGTCGTCGGCGACGAGGAACCCGTCATCGGTCGCGGCGTCGACGAGTCGCAGGACGTGATCGCGGGCATGGGTGAGATCGGTCCCGGCGTCGGAGGCCTCGTCGGCGATCATCTGCAGGACGTTGCGGACCTCGCCGGCGTGATCGTGCTCCTGCCAGATCCGTCGATGCGCGGCGTCGTGGGTTCGGCCACGCCACGCCGCGGCGGAATCGAACCTCGCGACGGCGCGGTCGAGTCCGGTGTCGAGGGCCTCGGCGGTGACTGCGGCCGCCGTTCCCGCGTCGCAGAAGGACTGCGGGTTCCACCTGCGCAACGCCGAGATCGTCGGGCGCATCAGCGATTCCGCAGCGAGTCGAGCTTCGACGCGGCTCGGGTGTCGGTGGTGATCGTCGTCGACACGAATGCGTCGAGGATCTCGCTCATCGCGGTCAGGCGGTTTCCGATCGACTCGACGGCGCGTCGTGCGGGTTCGGCGGTGTCGCGAAGTGCATGCGCGACCCGACTCGACGAGCCCCGGGCGTCGCCGATGGCAGCGGTGTCGATCGCGTGGACGGCGATGCCGTTGGCGCGCCACGCGGTGACGACTCCCTCGATCTCGGCCGGCGACAGTCCGAAAGTGTCGTCGGGCGACCGGTATCCGCGGTCGGAGGATGGAATCCGAAGTGGGAGAGTGGGAATGGTGAACGGGAGCGTCATGATCCTCCGTGGCGTGATCCTCGAGGACTGCGACCACCCGGAGAGGTGGTGCGATTCTTGGACGCGCGGCGCGCCTCGCCGGTTCCGAAAAGGGTTTCGCCGCGAAAGTGTCCGCGGGCTACGTTGGGGACACTCAGCCACACCGGACAGGGAGACACCGATGCCGCAGCAGGCCTGGCGTACGCGGGCGGAGCGGGCCGACGACGTCACGCGCGTCCACGAGATCAACGCCGACGCCTTCGGGGCGCCGGCGGAGGCCGAGCTGGTCGATGCGCTCCGGACGGACCCGGCATGGATCGACGGACTGTCCATGGTCTCCGTCGACGACGACGATCGACCGGTCGGCTACGCACTGCTGACGCGCTGCCACATCGGTGATGCCCCGGCGCTCTGCCTCGCACCGTGCGCGGTGGTCACCGCATTGCAGCGGACGGGCGCCGGTTCGGCCGCGATCACCGCCGCCCTCGACGCGGCCCGCGAGATGGGGGAGAGCACCGTCGTCGTGCTCGGCCACGCCGACTACTACCCGCGTTTCGGCTTCCGACGAGCCGTCGACCACGGCGTCCGGCTGAGCATCGAGGTGCCCGACGAGGCCCTGATGGTGCTCAGCCTCGACGGGAGCGACATCCCGTCTGGGATGGTCCGCTATGCGGCACCGTTCGGCATCTGAACGATGTCACAGTGCCCCCGGCAGGACTCGAACCTGCGACCTAGGGATTAGAAGGCCCGGTCTCGCAACAGCTTTCGCAAACTCTCAACCGCTCACTGGTGCAGAGAGACTCGGCGCTCTGGAGCGCTCGCGGGATCACCGGATCTCGCACCAGATCTCCACCTAAGCGTCAAATATTCGTCGACCAAGTGGGCCGATCGAAGTGCTGACGCTAGTTATGAAATACATCACATTTTGAGGCTGGATCGGAAGGTGTGGCGGCTCATGTTGGATGCCGCCGGTGTCACGTTGGTTACCGCTTGCCTCACATACTCCGTCTCGGTAGTTCTCGCAGATAGCGTTGCATCACAATGGTTTCCGGGTCCACTCTTGTCATCACAACCGATGGCGAGAGAGGGGCGGTCGATGGCCGACCAAGGACTGATGACGACCGACGAGCTGGCGGCGTACCGCGGGATGAGCCGTCAGGCCGTGGATACCGAGCGGTGGCGCGGGCAGGGACCTCCGTTCGTTCGGGACGGCCGGCGCGTTCGCTACCGCCGCGCCGACGTCGACGCTTGGATAGCCGCTCGCGTTGTTCAGCCGACGCCCAGGGCCGCATCGTGACCGCCCTGGCTCTCCGCTATGCCGTCGATGCCGTTTCGGCCTCCTGTGGCGAGCTGAGCCTGCTGAGCCTGAGGTCGCGGCCAGTGTCGGACCAGAGGCGCCGCGACGCGCTTAACGATCACGTCCTGTGCGAGCCTAAGCCGGCGCACGATGGGCGCGGCACGTGACCTGGACCAAGTTGAGCGACGATTTCAGCGACGATTGCGATGGGCTGTCGGATCACGCGTTCCGGCTACACGTCGAGGGGCTGTGCTGGAGCAACCGCAAGCTGTTTAATCTGCGACTGCCCAAGGCCAGGATGGGCAAGTGGGCGACTCACCCTGAGGCGGCGAGCGAACTGGTGGCCGCGGGCTACTGGGCCGAGGATGGCGACGCCTATGTGATCCGGCACCACGCCGGGTATCAGCGCACTCGCGAGCAGGTCATAGCCCAGCAGACAGCCAACGCGCAGAACGGACGCATGGGCGGACGTCCGAAGAAGTCGAGTGCTGGCCCGCCGCGCGAGACCTGGACGGAAACCGAGTCGGTTAGCGACTCGAAAACCCAGTCGGTAAGCGATCCGAAAACCGAAAGGGACAGGGCAGGCAGGACAGGTTCTGGCCAGTACGGGGAAAGTGGTTCTGCGTACGTCTGCCGCGTATGCGGAAAGCCCGACGTACCGGCGGGGGCATCGGTGCACTCGCATTGCGCCGAGGGCTCAGACGTCTGCGCCTGGTGCTCGGCATCGATGGATCATGCCGACAAGGCGTACTGCGATCGCTGCTACCCGCTGGCCGTGGACACCGCACCCAAACTCTCGCGAGCAGGTCGACCAGTGCTGTTCTCCGATCTGTTGTCGATTCTCGCCAAGGCTGACGACGACGTTGTGAATCGGCTGACCCTGCTGGCCGACGACGGTCGGGGAGTGGAACGACGGTCCGAGGAGGCCGCGGCGCTCCTGCGCCCGACGTTGTTGCGGGTGGTCGCCTGAGGCCGCATCCCAATCACGCGAACACATACGCGAACACACACTTTCGATAGAGAGGCCAAGCTGTGAAGATCCGACCGACAGGGCGTCCGCGCATCATCGTTGCGCGCGAACCGAGGGACCAGCTGCACCCCGTCAGCCTGACGTCCAGTGGCACTCGCTGGCTGTTGACCAAACAGGAGGCGCTCGCGCTCGCAAACGAACTCGCTGATTTACTCGCGGGGACGTCATGACTCCGCTAGGTCGGTGCCGTATCGCCTGCGAGCACGAGGACGGCCATCCCGCGGCGATCATCGTCCACCGCCTCACCGACCGCGTCTCGATCGAGGTCGACGGACAGGTCGTGTTCCTCACCGCAGATGAGATCTGCTGCCTCACAAACACTTTGACCGACGTAGCCGAAGAACTCTTGTGACCGCCCTCGCCCCACACTACCCGCCCCACCCCGAAGGAGATCCGATGACCAACCCGACCACCCCGAAGAAGAAGCCCACCAAACCCGCGACCCCGACGCGGCCGTGCCCCGCGTGCGCCACCGTCGTCCCGGCCGCCGACATCAATCCCTCGATGGTCACCGCGGCCGTCAGTGACCCCGAGATCGACGCGATGCGGTTGCAGCGGCGTGCCCGTCGCAGCGGCGACATCGAGAAGGGTTTGCGCCTGCGCCAGGTCGCCGGCGAGGTCCGCGACGAGGCCTTCGAGGTCGAGCCCCATGCCGGTGATGATCAGTGCCCCACGTGCCGCTCTGAGCGCGTCGCGGTCAACGAGTCCAAGCTGAGCACGCTGGGCAAGCGGATGCTGGCCCGCAGTCGCCAGCAGGCCACCGAGGGCGCCGTCGACGAGATCCGGGAGCGCAAGAGCCGCAAGAGCCGCGACGAGCTCGCCGACGGCAACCGTCAGCGCGCGGTCGCCCGCGAGGGCTTGCGCAAGGTCCACGGCGGGCGGTGGGGTGCGTGACCGCCGAGGAGTACCTCGCCGCCCAGGACGCCACCGTCGAGGAGGCGGCCGCGGCGTATGCGCGCATCAAGTCCAGCGGCGCCCCTGCGGCACGCGCTGAGTTCTGGCGGCTCGTCGATGTGTTCTGGACGCGACAGGCGAAGTGGGGTCACCGTGTCGGACTCGGCTGACCCGGACCTGCCCGAGGCGCGCCACCTGTCCGCGCGCGTGCCCGTCGATGACGACGAGCCCGAGATCCGGCGTCTCCACGCCGAGGGCTTGAGTCAGGGCCAGACCGCTCGCGAACTCGGACTCGACCGCCCGTCGCTGAGTCGGTGGTCCAAGCGTCACGGTCTGCTGTGGGGTCCAACGCCCGCCGGCGCGGCAAGCCAGGCCGAGCGGTTGCGCGCACAACGGCAGCACTTGGCCGAGCAGGCTCTAGCTGACGCGCTCCATTTACGTGAACGGTTGTGGGACAACACAATGGAGAACGTTGTCACCAAGGACGGGGTAGAGCAGGTGCCCCTGGATCTGCCCACCGCGCGCATGGTGTCCGACCTTGCGAGCGCCATCGAGAAACTCACGAGGGTGGCCGAGCATGCCGCCGACGCCGCGGAGTCGGGCACCGAGGACAAGAGGTCGATGTTGTCCGACTTGTTCGAGCAGATCCGCACCCATCACCGAGGGAGGACCAATGAGTCAGCTAGCTGACGCCGTCGCCGCGGTCGGCGCCCTGATCGCCGAGAACGCCGAGTACAAGCCCAACAGGGTGGTGCCGGCCACCGCAACCGGGGCCGAGTTGACGGCGCGTTACCACGACCTGCAGGGAGTCACCTTCGCAATCGACCACGGCATCGCCTCCGGCGTCGTCCTGGACCCGCTCGATCACCCGAGCACGGTCAGCGCTCTCCGGACTACCGGCGCCCAGTTGCTCGCTGCGCTCTGGGACGCGATCGGGCGCACCCGGTTCGCCGACGGGTTGGACGCGCCAACCCGCGCCGAGCTCGCGACTGCACTCGACAGCGCTGCCGCCGAGCTGGGCGGCGGCTGATGGTGCACATGCGGTTCAAGCTGTGCGCCGGAGAAACGCAAGCTGGCAGTGGGACCCGGGGAAGACCAGGTTGCATCGCTCGGATAATCGCCCGCGGGAAACGGACAGCGAGGGTGCACTATCGGGCCAGTCGTCTGATCGAACGATTGTGACTCTGCCACCTGGGAAATGCCGTCGGTCGGGCCACCACTCAGCTCGGCTGGTCCTAGAGTTCGGTCCGAACGAGGACAAGCTGAAAGAAGGCGGACCACTTGACTACGCGGCACAGTTGCATCACCACCGGACTTCTACTCTTCTCGGTAGCGTTTGCAGGGTGCAGTTCAAGCGCAGACGTGACGGGCAGCCACAACGACGGTGAGCCACCCGCAACTGCCAGTAGCCAAGGAGCGGAAACCGACCAGTGCAACCTCCCCGACGTCCCTATTCCGACCGTTGGCGAGCTTCGAAGAGTATGGCCAGAATACGAAGCGGCGTACCGAGCCCAGATGCTCCTCGCCGGACCCGGGAGCGATGGTTCGACTGATGCCTACAGCGCCGCCATCGAGGATCAGCTTCAGACAAAGAAGGACTATCTCAATCACCCTCTCGCAGAGGAGGTGACGGGAAGGATTCCGAATCAGGGAGTGAGCGAGGCCCGGCGCGTCTCCTGCAAGTACCTAGTTGCCGGACTTAGTGCGACCAGCACACCGGATATGCTTAAGCCCGTCAAGCAACGGGCGATCGACAACAATCGCAAGTATCCGTACTGGGTCCTCTTCGACAACGGCTTATCCGCGTGTGTCAACTTCTCCGCAGGAGTGGGTCTATCAACCGACCCGGCGCAAGACGCCGCTAAGCACTTATGCCCCCAGTACTTTCAGTGAGGACACTAGCACCGGGGCATCGACAGATCGTGTTGCGTCGCCCGTCTGCGGCCGCAACGTGCGTGATGCCATTCCATTATTTCCCCTCACGAACAAGCTTGACCGCGGGGGCAAGGTCGCGCGAGCCCGGAGCTTCTTCGAGACACCACATGCCCTGGCGGATTGCAGACAGGTCGTCCATGCAGAGCCTCAACCATTCCTCCCAACCCGCATGGACCTTAGCGATCTCCCGCACGGACTCTTCTCGGTTCCCCTGCCGCTGGAGCTCCTTGTAAGGCCCCTGGAGATCCTGCCAGACGGTCTCCATTACGTCGGGACACGAGGGATCGCGAAACGAGTTCCAACAGGCTTCGGCGGGAACGTAAGCGGCCTCAATCTGCTGCGCGAGCTCGTCATCTGTGGGCCCTTTTGGTCCGTCGTCGTTCGCGCCCCCACAGGCTGCGACGGTTAGGGTCATCGCGAGACTGACTGTCAGACAAAGACTTCCACGAGCGGACAAGGTTATCTCCGTTCCACGAGGCATCCGCACCGCTCATGCCGTGCGATGATTGAATCATACTGAGCAGCAATGGGATCAACTCATTGAATGGCAGACGACAGCGGATGACTACAGCCAACCCGACACCCCAGCAGATCGCGGACAGTCTCTCCCGCTTTCTCGCATCGGTCGATGATCAGCAGATCGAGATCAAGACCAGCGAGCGAGCGGCCATTGAAGGCGCGATAGTCGCCTTGCGCCTTATCTCCGACGAGTAAGGCGTACATAAAATGGTCGTTTTATGTACACTTGGGACATGAGCAAGCGCACCGCCCCCGCCGCGACCGCCGTCGCCTACCTCCGTGTGAGCACCGAGGAGCAGGCCACCAGCGGTGCGGGTCTCGCGGCCCAACGCGCGGCCATCGAGGCCGAGGCCACCCGGCGCGGCCTGACGATCGTCGAGTTCTTCTCCGACGAGGGGATCTCAGGCAAGGCCATCGCCAACCGGCCCGCGCTGGCTGAGGCCATCGCCGCCGTCGAGGCCGGTCAGGCCGAGTCGCTGATGGTCGCCAAGCTTGACCGCCTGTCACGGTCGGTCGCCGACGCCTCGCGCTTGCTCGACCAGGCCAGCCGCAACGGCTGGCGCGTGCTCTCGGCTGATCTGGCCGTCGACCAGACCACGCCTGCGGGCGAGGCCGCGGCGTCGATGATGATCGTGTTCTCTCAGCTGGAGCGCCGCCTGATTTCGCAGCGCACCAAGGACGCGCTGGCGCAGAAGCGTGCCCAGGGCGTCCGTCTCGGACGTCCGAGCGAGACGCCGGCCGAGGTGACGCGGCGCATCGTCGATGCCAAGGCGCGCGGCCTGAGCCTGCGAGCCATCGCCGCCGAGCTGTCCGAGGCCGGCATCGCCACCGCCCGCGGGGGCATGTGGCGTGCATCGACCGTCAAGGCCGTATTGGACAGCCAGGACGCCGCCGCCCTGGCGAAGTAGACCCCGGCGGCGAGCGCCGTCGGCTGACGAGAACGGAACGACAATGAGCGATGATCTTTCGCGCCCGTGGGTGGCAGCTCGCGGCCTCGGTGGCAGTCTGCTGGTGTCTCACGACTGCGACAGTGATCTGACGGGCGAGCGATTGTGGCGCGTCGAGTTGAACGGCGACGCCGACGCGGCGATCGACCTCACTGACGCGGAGGTCGCGCGCTTGGCCGACGCGCTGGCCGACCTCGTGCGATGAGCCGCGGACGCCCGCGCCTGGACGTCGGCACGTTCGGGCGTATCAGCTCGCGAGGTGTGCCGCCAAACGCTAAGGCGTGGTGTCGATTCCGCATCTCGATGGACACACTCGCGTCGTCACGGCGACCGGGCGCAGTCGATTCGACGCGGAGCAACGCCTCAAACGCAAGCTGGCCGAGCGGGTTGCTCCCGCAGACGAGGGGATCACCGCTGACACCCGTGTCTCGGTACTGGCAGCCGACTGGCTTGCCGACACCGAGCGCGGCGAGCTGGCCGAGAACACCAAACGCCGGTACCGCGAAGTCGTCGAGTCCTACGTCCTCCCGCCCGTCGGTGGCCTCACGCTGCGCGAGTGCACACCGCATCGGATGAACACCGCCGTCCAGGCTATCGCCGACACCAGGGGAGCGGCGACCGCCAAGCTCTCCCGGTCGGTGCTGAGCGGCATGTTCGCCATCGCGTTCGCGAACGGCGCCGTCCCGACGAGCCCGGTCCGGGACGTCAAGGTCGTCTCCAAGCGGCCGACGCCGCGGGCGATGTCTATCGAGGAGGTGCGCGACCTGCTCGTCGCTCTACGTGCCGATGAGCGATCGGTACGCGCCGACCTGCCCGACCTGGTGTCGTTCCTCGCCGCGACCGGTGTCCGCATCGGTGAGGCGCTCGCGGTGCGGTGGGCGGATCTCGACCTCGCCCGACGGAGACGCGGCGGCGACGGTCACGATCCGAGGAACGGTGGCGAGGTTGAAAGGGCGGGTCTGGTCATCCAGGCGCACGGTAAGGGCAAGGCCGAGGATCAAGCCCTCGTGCTGGCGCTCCCGCGGTGGGTGGTCCCCATGCTCATGGCGCGGTAGCTCGCAGCGCTCCCCAACGAACATGACGTCGTGTTCGCGAGCGCGGTCGGCACTCTGCGCGACGCGTGCAACGTCCGCGACCAGTGGCGTGCGGCCCGCGAGCGTCAGGGTCTATCCGAGTGGGTGACGCCGCATGTGATCCGCAAGGCTGTTGCGACAGCGGTGGCGACGGCGAAGGGCGCCGATGCCGCTGCCGAACAGCTCGGGCACGCCGATGCGGCATTGACGCGCGCTCACTACATCGAGCGGACTCGTCGAGCAGATCATCGCGAGGTTGTCGAGTGATTTGGTCCTAATGGAACGGCGTAGCACTAACGATTCGCTTAACGGCGAGCCCTGCGGGATTGGCCCGAATCCTCGATCCTTAGGTCAGGCGTGCGGGGCTTGACGTTTGGTGAGGTGCATCGCGCCGACGGTGACGGCGACGACTGAGGGAACGATCACCAGAACGTTGGTAGTGCCAAAGGTGATGAGGCAGTACGAAATAGCTCCAAACACCAGTCCTACGGTCATCAGGAGTAGGCCCGAGAGGTCGAGGCGTCGGCGCGACGACTGCCTGGCAATCATGAGGCAGCGCTCACAGTCGTGGGCGTCGGGCGGGCAGACACGACGGAGACGGATGCGGGGAGTCACGAATGGTTAGACGTCGCCACCCCCTGCGTCGGTTCCGCTGCCTTTCTAGGTCAGGCGCGTGGGGCCTCACGTTTGATTAGGTGCATCGCGCCGACGGTGACGGCGACGACTGAGGGAACGATCACCAGAACGTTGGTAGTGCCAAAGGTGATGAGGCAGTACGAAATAGCTCCAAACACCAGTCCTACGGTCATCAGGAGTAGGCCCGAGAGGTCGAGGCGTCGGCGCGACGACTGCCTGGCAATCATGAGGCAGCGCTCACAGTCGTGGGCGTCGGGCGGGCAGACACGACGGAGACGGATGCGGGGAGTCACGAATGGTTAGACGTCGCCACCCCCTGCGTCGGTTCCGCTGCCTTTCTAGGTCAGGCGCGTGGGGCCTCACGTTTGATTAGGTGCATCGCACCGACGGTGGCTGCGACGACCGAGGGGACGATCACCAGAACGTTGACAGTGCCAAAGGTGATGAGGCAGTACGAAATAGCTCCAAACACCAGTCCTATGGTCATCAGGAGCAGGCCCGAGACGTCGAGGCGTCGACGCGACGGTTGTCTAGGTGTCGTCATCACCTGCCGTCCTTTTCGATGGGCCCTTGACTTCCAGAACGGTCCACGTAGTCCGTTCACGACCGTTCTTCACGATCTTATCCGCGCGGATCTTGAGTCGGAAGATGTCGCTGTTACTGATCGCGAGGCCCTGTGCGACACGCCGTAGGAAGCTAGCGTCCTCAACCGACGCCTTTCGGGTCCGGCCGGCGGCCTTCACCCTCCACTTTTTTGGGTCGCCGAAGTCGATGGTCTGCATCTGGGCGTCTACCTCAAACGTCTCCGCGGACTCTTCAACCTCGTCCTCTGGGGCGACGCTGTCATAGTCGGCGCGGGTGAGGACAAACGGTTCAGGAGCCGGAGCCTCGTCAGGCGTGCCCTCTTCGCTCGGGGCCTGACCGCTGACATCGAGCTCGGACACTCGTTCGTCGCTGAGCGGTGCCATGATTTCCCGCAATTGCTTCTTTCGGCGACGTTTACGCTTGTTCAGTTCATCCCAGGCAGGTTTGGGGACCTCGTGAACCGTATTGTCCTGCCAGGTGATCTTCACGTTGCCGTTCTCGAGGTATTCGAAGTCTTGGACCCCTGCACGCGCCGACTTGGTGGACACCTGAATGAGTGTCGCCAGCGACGGCACTCCGGTTATCGCCGCGACACCTTCCCAGTTCTCGGAGGCCAGTCGAATCGCCTCGATGACGAACGAGCCCTCTTTCGGAGGGCGCACGAGTACTTGTGAATCGGCGGGTCCTTCGACGTGAAACACGCCGGCCTTGTCGAAATCGCCGACGATGCCGGCGAGGCCTCGAAGTACGTCCGAGACGTCGATAGCTCTCAGCTCGTGAAGGTCAGAATCCGACTCCTCATTCCCGACGAAACGGAGCGTGACCGAATCAAGAACCTTGCGTGTTTCCGGCATGCGGGAATACTAGCGACGGGTCGTTGAACCAAGTGACATTGTCGTCCGAACGGGCGAGCGTGCCAACCACTTCGCGGTCGTCACGACGACTGACGGTACCCGCCAGCGGCCGCCGATCGCGCTGACCCGTCCGCAGCACTTCGTTAGTGTCTAGTATTCCGCCATGTCATCTCGACCTCGACGTGTGAAATCGCCTGGTGACTTGCCGTGGAAAGTGCCCCGGCTTGCTGGCATGGTGATGGACCTTGACCCGGCGACTCGCCGGGCGGACGTCTACCACTTACCCCCGCGCCCGGAGGATCCGGTTGTCACGTTTGACCCTGTGAAGAAGGGGTCTGCGATCAGGTTCGCGGTCGGACGTCCGGGCGAGTGTTCCAGTGTGTTTAGGGTCTGGGCGAACCGCGACAAGTTCGACGTCTACGCGTCCATTAGGACATGGAAGGACTTGGCCAAGTACTCGTTTCATGAGAGTGGCACGTACATCTACCATTTGTCGTCCACCGAGCACGCCGGCGCAAAGTGGGTGACTCGTCCAGATCCGGACAACCGGCGCCTCCATGCTTGGCAACGGCCGGAGGAGTTCGTACCGGGTTGGACTCACCTCATCACTTTCATGGTGCCCACCGAGGACGTGGTGCCGAGTCCGGGGGCGGGGTGGGACGGAGCTGGGGGAGTTCGATGGATTGCGAAACCTGAGCGCACGGACACGGTGACTGAGTTTCGCGTTGATCTTGCCGACACGGGGATGCCTCGAATTGACGGGGGACTACCTAGCTACCTTCTCGACGCAGGAATCGTGGACGGTTTCGTGTTGAGCAACGATCAGATCGTCGTTGTCACGATGCATGTGACCCGTCTCGACTCGAAGCGTGGTCGTTGGCTTCGAGAGACGCGGGCTGAGTGTATGGCGATGGTTCCAGACGACTTCGCCATGTCGAGAGAGCTGGGCCCGCGATTCGCGTGTCCATACCTGCAGCCCGACGGTCGGCATGTGCTGTGGGACATATCCCCGCCCGATAGCGCTCTCACCGACTAAGCGTCGAATAATCGTCGACCTGACGAGCTAATTCGGTCGCGGCAACACAGGATGACCCTGGTCACTGCGCCCCCGGCAGGACTCGAACCTGCGACCTAGGGATTAGAAGGCCCTTGCTCTATCCACCTGAGCTACGGAGGCTGACCGGCGCACTCGTGGCAAAAGGTCACGGGGCGTCGGGCACATGGAGTTTACGACATGACGCCACCCCCGCTGCAGGTGTGCCGCACACCACGGCGTCACCAGGTCGGACGGTGTGCGGTCCGCGCCCGGACCTACAGTTGAGTAATGACCCGCACGTCGACGTCCGCCTCGCCGGATCAGAATCGCGACGCGATGAACGAACCACGCGGCGTCGTCTCCGCGGTCCTGTGGGCGTCGGGATGGCTCGCCGCGATCGTGGCCGTCGCCGTCACCGCCGTGTCCGCGTCCACCGCGCTCAAGCTGACCGGCGTCCCCGACCCCGGGCCGCTCACCACCTACGGTCTCCCGACGCTCACGGCGATCGGTGAGTTCGCGGCCGCGATCGCCCTCGGGTGTGCGGTGTTCGCCGCATTCTTCGTGCCACCGCAGTCCGACCACGTGCTCGACGTCGGCGGCTATCGTGCCATCCGGATCGCAGCCTCATCGGCACTGGTGTGGTCGGTGTGCGCGCTGCTGCTGATGCCGCTGTCGGCGTCGGAGGTGAGCGGGTCGCCGCTGTCGGAGGCGATCAAACCGGCCAACCTGCTCAATGCATACGGCCAGGTCGCCGAGGTGCGCACCTGGTTCTGGACGGCGGTGTTCGCGCTGGTCGGCGCGGTCATCGCGCGGATGGTCCTCAAATGGGGGCCGACCGTCGCGGTCATCGTGTTCATGATCTTCAGCCTGATGCCGTCCGCGCTGGCCGGGCACTCGTCGTCGGGCGGCAACCATGACATCGCCACCAACAGTCTCATCCTGCACCTGATCGGCGCGACCGTCTGGCTGGGCGGGCTCGCCGCCGTCGTGGTCTACGCACTCGCGTCCGGCCGGTGGCGAGGGCTGGCCGTTCGACGCTTCTCCCGCGTCGCGTTCTGGTGCATCATCGTCGTCGGCCTCAGCGGCGTGATCAACGCACTGGTGCGAGTGCCCCTCGATCAGCTGTTCTCCGACACCTACGGCCGGCTCGTCATCGCCAAGGTCGCGGCGCTCATCGTCCTCGGCGCGCTCGGCGCGTGGCACCGCCGTGTGACCATCGCCCAGCTCGATTCGGCTGAGCGGCCGTCGCTGTTCGTGCGCTTCGGACTCGTGGAGCTGGCCGTCTTCGCGGCCACCTTCGGTCTCGCGGTCGGCCTGAGCCGGACCCCGCCGCCGGCCCTCGACACTGCGAACGTCTCCTCGGTCGAGAACGCCATCGGCTACGACATCGACGGCCCGCCGACCTTCGTCCGGTTCTTCACCGACTGGCGTTTCGACCTCATCTTCGGTCTCGCCGCGATCGTCCTGGCGGTCGTGTACATCCGTGGCGTCGTGCGACTGAAACGACGCGGCGACGACTGGCCGATCGGCCGCACCTTCGCGTGGCTTCTCGGATGTCTGTTGCTGCTCCTGGCGACGTCGTCGGGCCTCGGGCGGTACGCCCCCGCGATGTTCAGCGTCCACATGATCGCCCACATGCTGATGTCGATGATGATCCCGGTCCTGCTGGTGCTGGGCGGTCCGGTGACGCTGGCTCTGCGCGCACTCCCGCCTGCCGGCCGTGGCAACCCACCCGGACCCCGCGAGTGGATTCAGGCCGGCGTGCACTCGGGGCCGTCGCGCTTCCTGACGCACCCGCTGATCGCGGCGATCATGTTCGTCGGCAGCTTCTACATCCTCTACCTCGGCGGGCTGTACGAGTCGGTGGTCGAGTACCACGCCGCTCACCTGCTGATGAACCTGCACTTCCTGCTCAGCGGTTACCTGTTCTACTGGCTCGTCATCGGCATCGACCCCGCACCACGACAGGTCAAACCGGTCGCCAAGCTCGGCATCGTCCTCGGCTCGCTGCCGTTCCACGCCTTCTTCGGTGTGGCGCTGATGATGACCACGGCCGTCATCGCCGAGAACTACTACCGCGGACTCAATCTGCCGTGGACCTACAACCTGTTCGACGACCAGCGCGCCGGCGGCGGAATCGCCTGGGCGGCCGGCGAGATCCCGCTCGTCGTCATCATGCTGGCCCTACTGGTCCAGTGGCAGCGCAGCGACACCCGGCAAGCCAAACGCTACGACCGCAACGCGGTCCGCGACCACGACGCCGAACTCGAGAACTACAACGACATGCTCAAGGAACTCAACAAGCGCGGCTGATCTGCACCGGACTCAGCTCGACCCCGTCGAGACCGCGCAGACGGACGCCCCGGCCTGGACCAGGGCGGCGACGTGCAGTGGATCGAAACCGAGATCGGCGGCCGTGCGCGTGGTCGATGCGACCAGCTCCGGCGGGCATCGAAGGGTCGTCACGATGCCGCGTGAGGCCGCGAGTTCGTCGACGATCGCGACGTTCAACTCGTTGATCGCCGCCCGGACCGCACTGAGATCCGGTGTCGCAGCGGGTGCTGTCTGTCCGGGCAGCCGCCACTGGGCGAACAGCCCTCGCTGCACGGTCTTGCTCGCCTCGATCTGGTCACGGAACACCGTGCGTACGTAGGCGGGATCGAGGTCCAGAGCCAGTTGCGACACCGTCTCGAGGACGATTTGCTCGCGCGCCGGGTCGTCGATGGCCGCGCCGGATGCCCACTTCGACGCGGCCACCGCGTCGGCCAGCGCGAGGCGCCCGGCGACCGCGTCGGTCAAGCCCGACAAAGCAGGGGACGGCGCCGCCGCAGACAGAGGTGGCGTGGACAAGGGTGGCGCGACCAACGTCGAGGCCGCCATCAGACCCACCAGGAACCCTCGCAGTCGCATATCGCGATCCTATGGGCGGAACGCCAGAGGTACCGGCGATCTGTGGGTAAACCTCGGAGAGTTCTCCACAACCCGATCAGGTCCCCGTCTCGGACGCACGCCGGGGGAGATGCTGATGCGGCCACACTTCCCGTGGCCGACACCAGTAGGAGACGACCATGTTTGAGACGTACACGACCGTCATCGGAACCGTTGTGTCCGAGCCCCGCCGACGCCAGACCACCACCGGCGAGGACGTGATCTCGTTCCGCGTGGCCTGCACCTCGCGCCGCATCGACAAGCGCAGCGGCGAATGGGTGGACGGCCCGACGCTGTATCTGACGGTGAGCTGCTGGCGCCGACTCCTCGCCGGCGTCGGCCTCGCCATCGCGAAGGGGCGGCCCGTCATGGCGCACGGTCAGATCAAGACCAACGAGTACCCGACGGCCGACGGGTCACGCCGCTCCGACCTCGAGATGACCGCCGTCGCCGTGGGACTCGACCTGAGTCGCTGCATCGTCACCTACCGCGGCACGCCGTCGTCGGAGCGAGACATCGCGGCCGCCTTGCCGGTCGCCGCCGCAGACAAGGCGGAAACCCAGACGGCGGCGTGACTTTCACGCCGTCCGGTTGCGGACCAGTCGCCAAAGGTTGTGTCCGTCGGAGCGACGGTAGGACAACTCGTCGAGGACCCTGACGGCGATGGCGAGTCCGCGTCCCCGTTCGGCGACATCCTCGGGCAGGCTCACGGCGTCGAGGTCGACGCGAGCCGGATGGCCGTCATCGCGGTAACGTGCCTCGATCCGGTCCGGGGTCACCTCGACCTCGAGGCGGAGGTGCACGGTGCTCCCGTCCCGGGCGTGCTCGATGATGTTCGCGCCGATCTCGGCCAGGGCGAGCTCGAACTGCATGGCATCCATGTCGCCGACGGGGCATGTGCGCAACAGGTCCGCGAGGAGCGCGTGGACGTGCTCGAGGGTGTCGTCGGACGTGATCTCCTCGAGTTCGCGCGTCCCCGTCTGTTCGGTCATGACGGTGATCCGGCGGATCTCATTCGACGGTCTCCGCGGCCGGGCCGAACGCGGAGTCCGCGGACTCGTGCACGCGCAGAACCCGATTGAGATTGGTCAACTCCAGGACGGTCACGACCTGCTCGGTGGGAGCCGCGATCCGCAGATCTCCACCGGCCTGCCGCGCCACCTTCAGCCCGGAGACGAGCGCGCCGAGACCGGACGAGTCGATGAAGTCGGTCCCGGACAGGTCGACGACGATCCGGGACGACCCGGCGCCGACGAGCTCGTGCAGCTGATCGCGCAGCTTGGGGGCCGCCACCATGTTGAGCCGGCCCGCGGGGGTGATCGCCACGGCATCACCGTTCACGGCGCGGGTTGCGAAGGTCGTCATCATGGCCTTTCGTCTGTGGAGCTGTCGGCGGCGGAGTCGTTCGCGGTGGTACCGGCCGCAGTGGTCTCGTCGTGACCGCGGTAGCGGACCGCCATGATGACGACGCTGAGGATCACCAGATCGAACAGTACCCAGAACAGGTTGACCCCCACGCCCAGAACGGAGATAGCGCCCCGCCACAACTGCACGATGCCGATCACCGACGCCACGACGAGGAGGACCATCGCCGCGAGCTGAGGCCGGACGAGATGCCACGGCAACGCGTCCTGGGACTGTTTCGTCTTCGGCGTGACCGCGAATCCCAGAGGTCGGTTCAGGTAGACGTTGCGGAACGCCGTGGTGCAGGCCCGGATCCAGACCGGGAACAGCGCGAGACTGTACTGCTGCCCGCGCCAGGTCGGGGTGCCTCTGGCCACCACGAGGAACAGCACCTGGTTGATCACCAGGAACGGGATGAGGCGGAGGAAGAAGTCCCAGCTGTAGGCCTGGACGGGGAGAACTCCCAGTACGAGGTACACCACCGGGGCGGCGATGTAGGCGATCGCCGCGAATCCGGCCAGGTAGCTCCACATCGTCGCCCAGTACATGAGTCGCTGGGCGACGGTCAGCCCCTTCTGGACCAGCGGGTTCTCTCGCAGCATCACCTGGATGGTGCCCTGAGCCCACCGAAGGCGTTGGGTGAGCATCGTTTTCAGGTCCTCGGGAGCCAGTCCGTAGGCGAGGTTCTCATGATGGTAGGCGGAGTTCCATCCCAGGGCATGCAGCCGCATACAGGTGGCCATGTCCTCGGTGACCGAGATCGTCGCGAGGGGCAACATCGGTTGCGCCTCATCGGATCTGCCGACGTCGACCGCGGCGACCAGGGCACGGATCGATTCGATGGCGCCGAGCGGGGACCATTCGCGCTCGGCCAGAACCGCCAGAGCGTCGAAGTCGAGCGATCCGGCACCGGTTTCCTGTTCGCCGAACTCGGTGAGGGCCTCGATCGCCTCGAGGTCGGCACGCATCGCCTCGACGTCGGCGTCGACGAGTCCGCGGGCGGCCTCGTCGACCCGAGCCTGGAATCGGTAGGTGATGTCGGCCAGCGGTTCCCGGTTCTTCAGCTGTGCCCGCGCCTCCTTGACCGCGGCAGCCACCCGGTCGAGCGCGGCGAGTGCCGGAGCGTTGTCGCGGACGCGGCGTCTGGTCTTGCGGAGCACGGTCCGTGCGGTGCGCAGGGCACGGTCGACGCCGTCCTCGACGGCGGTGACGTATTGCGTGATCCCGAGCTGCATCAACGCTTCCCGCCGCAGCACGGCGTTGGAGCCGCAGAAGAAGGCCGCGTTCCAACCGTCTTTTCCCTGCTGGATCGGTCCGTAGAAGAGCGGTGCCTGCGATCCCAGCGGGTCCGACGGCGGTACGTTGACGAAGTACTGTGGCGTCTGGACCAGGGCCATCTTCTCGTCGTGGAAGTAGCCGAGCGTGCGGTCGAGGATCTGCGGTTCGGGGACCTGATCGGCGTCGAGGATGAGGATGAACTCACCCTCGGTCTGCATGAGCGCGTTGTTCAGATTGCCCGCCTTCGCATGTCGTGGTTTGTCCAGCCAGTTCGACGACCGGGTGAGGTAACCGATGCCGACCTCGTGCGCGGCCTCGGCGAGTTCGGCGCGGTCACCGTCGTCGAGAATCCAGGTGGTGTGCGGGTAGGTGATGGCCTTGGCGGCGAGAGCGGTCTTCATCACGAGGTCGACCGGCTCGTTGTAGGTGGTGATGAAGACGTCGACCGTCGCGCCCGCGGGCGGCGGCGGAGGGTCGGGGCGGTGCTGCAGCTTCCACATGGTGAGCCCGAACAGCAGCGAGTCGATGAGGCTGTAGGTCTCGGCGACGACCAGCGGGACGGCGATCCACCACGCCTCCCAGTTCACCGATGCCAGCCAGCGCCACACGATGTAGTTGAGGCCGAGCACGGCGGCCGTGACGATGAGCAGCCGCAACCACGGCGACGGGGCGGTCCTTGCGAGGGCGGCCTCCTCGATGCTCTCGCTCATCCGGCCTCGTCCCGTCGGATCGCGACGAGGGTGACGTCGTCGACAGGAGGGGTACTGGCCACCATTTCCTCGACCTTCGTTCGGACCGCAGCAGGAGTGCTTGTGCCGGAGAGCATTCGGAGTAGTTCGAACGCGTCCCCGCCGGCGACGAGGTCGAGGAGACCGTCCGAGGCGATCACGAGCATGTCGCCGGGGCCGAGATCGACTGCGGCCGAACGCCAGGTGTCCTCCGGCAGGATGCCGATCGGGAGTCCGCTACCGCGCAGGACGGTGCAGTGGCCGTCGGCACGACGGACGGTGGCCAGGCCGTGGCCACCGTCGACGTAGTCGACGTGACCGTCTCGGGTCCGCAGCCGGGCGTGGAACAGCGTCGCGAAGGTCTCGGTGCCCGCGAAGTCCTCGGCGAGCTGCCCGGCGACGGTGCCCACGACCTCGCCGAGGTCGTGGTCCGCGCTCTCACCGCACGTGGCGTCGAAAGCCCGTGTGGCGGCCCGCATCGCCGACCGCACGGTCGCGGTGAGGATCGCCGCTCCCAGACCTTTGCCCATGACGTCGGCGACGGTGAACACGAGTCCGTCGTTGCAGGGGTAGTGGTCGTAGAAGTCGCCGCCCACGGCGAACGCGGGGAGGCACATCGTCTCGATGGAGTAGCCGGGCACGATACCGAGCGGTGGGGGGAGCAACTGACGTTGCACCTTCGCGGCGCGTTCGAGATCGTCGGAGTTCTCGATCTCGCGTTGCGCCCAGGCCGCCAGCTCGCGGAACGCGGCCAACTGGTCGGCGGTCAGCTGCCGGGGCCGGGTGTCGTAGACGCAGAAGGTGCCCACCGGGTGACCGCCCGGACCGTACAACGGATACCCGGCGTAGAAACGGATTCCGCCCTCCCCGCTGATCTGGGGTATCTCGGCGAAGAACGGGATCGTCGAGACGTCCTCGATGACGAGCGCCGGGTCGGCAGGGCGCGTGTAGGCCCGCGCGACCGTCACCTGGCACACGGTCTGCTCGCGTGGCTGGTTCTGCAGTTCGATGCCGTCGACCGCCTTGAACCATTGCCGATCCCGATCGAGGAGAGACACCGTCGACATCGGTACACCGAACACCGCCTTGGCCATGCGGGTGATCTGCGCAAACCGGTCCTCGGGCTCGGAGTCGAGCAGGTTGAGCTGCTGCACCGACCGCAGACGCGCTTCTTCGACGTCGGGATCGATCCGCGCGTGTGTCTCGTCCACCGCGACCTGACCCGGACTGTCCGCCTCGACCCCCGTCACCGCTCGATTCCCTTCACCGCAATCCCACTTCCTCCAGTGCGCGTGCCATTGCCTGGCCCGCCTCCGGCGAGCTGGTCAGACCCCAGTCCGCTTCCTTGTCGTGGTCGAACCAGACGAAACCCGTGACCCCGTCGGCTTCGTCGAGGTAGTCGACGAGATCTGCGATCCAGTCGGCCTTCGAACCGCCGGCCTCGGCGCAACCGATCTCGGTGACGAGGATCGGTTTGTCGGGCGCGAGTTCGCGCAGCTGGTCGAGAGAGGGCCCGAAGAGGTCGTTCGGCGACGTCCATCGGTGGCCGGGTACCGAGCCCCAGTTGTAGCCGTCGACGCCGAGGACATCGACGTAGTCGGCGCCGGGGTACCAGCGGGACAGGGGAGCGTCGGAGATGGGCACATTCGGCGCCCACACCCACTTCACGTTCACCGCGTTCTTCGACGCGAAAAGGTCGTGGACGTGGCGCCACGCCGCGACGTACAGCTCGGGCGGCGTCCCACCCGCGGGACTCCACGGGTACCAGTCGCCGTTGGGTTCGTGGGCGAACCTCAGATAGACGGTCGAACCCCAGGCGACGAGCTCGTCGGCCCAGCGGTACAGGTAGTCGTCGTGCGTTCCGGCAACGATCGAGGACATCGAGAACGCGGCACGATCGTAGGTGCCGTCGCCGACATGCCGCCAGGGCTCCCAGGTGACGATCGGCTCGGCCCCTGCGCCGATCACCGCGTTCAGCGCCGCGATCGGCGGGATGGCGGTGAAGTCCTCGAAGAACATGTTGATGGTCGGAGAGACCCCGGTCAGCGCGGTGACGCCGGCGACCTCCGCGGGCTCGAGCGGGCCGCTCGGCGTCGTGATGCCGAACCGCAGACATGAGCCTGCCGGACCGTACAGCGGCGAGATGGTCGGAGGACACTGCCGGGGCTCGGCCGCACAGGCGCCGACGGCACCCATCGACGTGACGATCACGCCCACGACCACCGTCAGCACCGTCCACCTACCAACCGAGCGCATGACACTCCCATCGCTCACCCCGGCGCCGCACTTGTGCTCGCCCGGCGCCACAACTCACACACCCGTCGTCGGCCCACGCCGACGCGAACCATTCTCGCGACAAACCGTGCGTCGCGCCCGGCATCCGGCCAAATGCGCGGCCCGGTCCGGGCGGAGCGGGTCACCGGGCGACGGGCCCGCCGGGGCCGACCACTAGGCTGGGGCCTATGTATGCGCACCGACGGTGCGTGCGCCAGAGCATCTCAAATTGCTGACATCTACCCGCATCGAGCAGGTCCGAAGGAGTTTTCACGTGGCTGAGTTCATCTACACCATGAAGAAGGTGCGCAAGGCGCACGGCGACAAGGTCATCCTCGACGACGTCACCATGTCCTTCTACCCGGGCGCCAAGATCGGCGTCGTCGGTCCCAACGGTGCAGGTAAGTCGTCGATCCTGAAGATCATGGCGGGCCTCGATCAGCCGTCGAACGGTGAGGCCTTTCTCGACCCGGACGCCACCGTTGGCATCCTGCTCCAGGAGCCCCCGCTCAATGAGGAGAAGACGGTCAAGGAGAACGTCGAAGAGGGCATGGGCGAGATCAAGGTGAAGCTCGACCGCTTCAACGAGATCGCCGAACAGCTCGCGACCGACTACTCCGACGAGCTGATGGAGGAGATGGGCAAGCTCCAGGAAGACCTGGACAACAACGACGCCTGGGACCTCGACTCGCAGCTCGAGCAGGCCATGGACGCCCTGCGCTGTCCGCCCGCCGACTCGCCGGTCACCCACCTCTCCGGTGGTGAGCGCCGCCGCGTCGCGCTGTGCAAGCTGCTGCTGCAGAAGCCCGACCTGCTGCTCCTCGACGAGCCCACCAACCACCTCGACGCCGAGTCGGTGCTGTGGCTCGAGCAGTTCCTCGCCTCCTACCCGGGCGCCGTCCTGGCCGTGACACACGACCGGTACTTCCTCGATCACGTCGCGCAGTGGATCTGTGAGGTCGACCGCGGCAAGCTGCACCCCTACGAGGGCAATTACTCCACGTACCTGGAGAAGAAGGCCGAGCGTCTCGAGGTCCAGGGCAAGAAGGACCAGAAGCTGCAGAAGCGCCTCAAGGAAGAGCTCGCCTGGGTCCGTTCGGGTTCGAAGGCCCGCCAGACCAAGAACAAGGCCCGACTCGCCCGCTACGAGGAGATGGCCGCCGAGGCCGAGAAGACGAGGAAGCTCGACTTCGAAGAGATCCAGATCCCGACGCCGCCGCGCCTCGGCGACGTGGTGGTCGAGGTCTCCCACCTCGACAAGGGCTTCGAGGGCCGTGTCCTCATCAAGGACCTGTCCTTCACGCTGCCGCGCAACGGCATCGTCGGCGTGATCGGCCCCAACGGTGTCGGTAAGACCACGCTGTTCAAGACCATCGTCGGTCTCGAGGAGCCCGACTCGGGCACCGTCAAGGTCGGCGAGACGGTCAAGCTGAGCTACGTCGACCAGACGCGCGCCAACATCGACCCCAAGAAGAACGTGTGGGAGGTCGTCTCCGACGGACTCGACTTCATCGAGGTCGGCCAGAACGAGATGCCGTCGCGCGCCTACGTCAGTGCCTTCGGCTTCAAGGGCCCGGATCAGCAGAAGAAGGCCGAGGTGCTCTCCGGTGGTGAGCGCAACCGCCTGAACCTCGCGCTCACCCTGAAAGAGGGCGGCAACCTGATCCTGCTCGACGAGCCGACCAACGACCTCGACGTCGAGACCCTGGGATCGCTGGAGAACGCGCTCGAGAACTTCCCCGGCTGTGCCGTGGTCATCAGCCACGACCGCTGGTTCCTGGACCGCACCTGTACCCACATCCTGGCGTGGGAGGGCAACGTCGAAGAAGGAAAGTGGTTCTGGTTCGAGGGCAACTTCGAGGCATATGAAGCGAACAAGATCGAGCGACTCGGCGCCGACGCGGCACGCCCGCACCGGGTGACCCACCGCAAACTCACCCGCGATTAATACCGGCCCGTCCGGCACGGGTGACTAGCATCGGCGATGTGACCTCACTCGTGCCGGACGCGGTGAACCACTACTTCAAGTCCCGGGCCGAAGGCTCCGGGGCGGACAGCGCCGCCGAGCAGGTGGTGCGTCACCTTGACGTCGCGACCCGGCGCGATCCCGGCCAGGCACTGGTCGACGTCGCCGTCGACGAGGGCGGCGCGGTCGAGATCGTCGTCGTCAACGACGACATGCCGATGCTCGTGGAGGCGGTGCTGGCGACCGTCGAGGCACACGACCTCTCCATCGACCGCATGGACCATCCGGTCATGCCGGTGCAACGCGACACCGACGGCCGGCTCGAGGCGATCGATGACGGGCCCGGCGCCGTCTGGGAGTCCTGGATCTTCGTCGGCGGGCTCGCCGGACATCCCGGCGTCGACCCGGATGTGCTCCGATCGGACCTCCTCGAGGTCGTGTTCCGGGTGGGCGACGTCGACCACGACGCCGCCCGGATGCGGTCGCGGATGACATCCTGTGCCGCCGACCTGTCGGTGGCACCGGTGCGCGAGTCCACCGGCATCCGCAACACCGACCGCTACGAGTACGCCAAACTCCTCGAATGGTTCGCCGGAAACCATTTCCACCCCCTCGGCTACACCCGGGTGGGCACCGACGGAGTCGGGGACGGCGACGAGCGGCTCGGTGTCTGGCGCACCGACTCCATCAACCGGGACTTCCCGTCGGTGACCACGCGGCCACTGCTCCCACGAGCGAGTCGGATCTTCGTCGCCACCGGCATCCAACGGTCGAATTTCCCTGTGCTGCTGCAGGTCCCGGCCTTCGATTCGCACGGCAACTACGACGGTGAGCACCGGTTCCTCGGTACGCTGACTTCCTCCGGTCTGCACCAGACCGTGCTCGACGTCCCGGTCCTGCGTACCAAGGTGCACGATGTGCTCGCGCGGGCCGGTGTCGACGAGGACTCCTTCGCTGGGCAGTCCATGATCGAGCTGTTGCAGAACTATCCGGTGGTGGAGATGTTCGCCTCCACCACCGACGAGCTCACCCGTCGCGTCACCGAGATGCTCGACGCGGTCGCGACCCGCTCGCTGCGGCTGTTCGTGCGTACCAACGTCGACGGCAAAACCGCGGTCGCCCTCATCTACCTACCGCGGGATCGCTACAACACCCAGAGTCGACTCGCCCTCGAACGTGCCCTCATGGACGAATTGCACGGCAGCGCACTCGAATACACGGCTCGTGTGAGCGAGATGCCGCTCGCCCTCCTCCAGGTGCTGGTCTGTATCGAACCGGGCGCCGCATCCGAACTGGGATCGGTGGACACCGGGTCGCCCGCGCATGCCCGGATGCAGGCGGCTCTCGCGGCGACGATCCGTGGCTGGGACGAACGTGTCCGGGAACTCGCCGCGACCCTCGGCGACCGGTTCGGGTCGTCTTCGGGCGGTCCGGAGCTCTTTCTGCGACAACTACCCTCGCTCTCCGACGACTACAAGGAGATCCGCGAACCCCAGGACGCCCTCGAGGACCTGATCCACGTCGTCTCCCTCGAACCGGGCGCGCTCGCGGTGACACTCGACGCCACCGAGGACCGCGGGCCGGGCGACCGCCACCGCTGGCGGTTCACCCTCTACCTGTGCGGGGAATCGGCGACCCTCACCGACGTCCTACCGGTGCTGCACAGTCTCGGCCTCGACGTTCTCGAAGAGCATCCGTACGAGATCCGGCGGTCCGACGACACCGTCTGCTGGGCCTACGAGTTCATCGTGCAACTGGCCGCCGGGATGTCGGTGGACCTCGACCATGCCGACGACCTCGAGGAGCGCTTCACCGAGGCGTTCCGTCGGATCTGGCTCGCTGCAGCAGAAGTCGACGACTACAACGAGCTGATCATCCGCTGCGGCCTGGACTGGCGATCGGCGGCCATGCTGCGTGCCTACGGGCAGTACCTGAGGCAGTGCGGATTCTCCTACAGCACAGCCCATGTCGCGAATGTGCTCGGTCGTCATCCGCAGATCACACGCGGGCTGGTCGATCTGTTCGTGGCGTCTTTCGACCCGGTCGCCGCCGACCTCGACCGGCGCGAGCGGGTGAGCGAACAACTCCGGGCCGACATCGGCACGGTGCTGAGCCTCGACGCCGATCGCATCGTGTCGGCCTTCGCGGCCGTCATGACCGCGACGTCACGGACCAACTACTTCGTGACGGACACAACCGGTGAAGGGGGTCGCGAGCATCGCCCGGTGATCTCGTTCAAGCTCCGGCCCCGCGAGATCCCGCAGACCCCCGAACCCCGTCCGCTCCACGAGATCTTCGTGTACTCGCCTCGGGTCGAGGGCGTCCACCTGCGGTTCGGTGCGGTGGCGCGCGGTGGGCTGCGCTGGTCGGATCGCAAGGAGGATTTCCGTACCGAGATCCTCGGCCTGGTGAAGGCTCAGGCCGTCAAGAACGCCGTCATCGTCCCCCTCGGCGCGAAGGGCGGGTTCGTCGTCAAACGCCCGCCGGCGCCGACCGGGGACGCCGCCGCCGACAGGGATGCGCAGCGCGCGGAGGGGATCGCCTGTTACCGACAGTTCATCTCCGGTCTGCTCGACATCACCGACAACATCGATCGCTCGACCGGCGAGGTCATCCCGGCACGCGGGGTGGTCCGGCTCGACGAGGACGACACTTACCTGGTGGTCGCGGCCGACAAGGGCACCGCGGCGTTCTCCGACATCGCCAACGAGGTGTCACAGTCATACGGCTTCTGGCTCGGTGACGCGTTCGCCTCGGGCGGCTCGGCCGGTTACGACCACAAGGCCATGGGCATCACCGCGCGCGGTGCCTGGGAATCGGTCAAACGGCATTTCCGGGAGATGGGCGTCGACACCCAGACGCAGGACTTCACGGTCGTCGGAATCGGCGACATGAGCGGGGACGTGTTCGGCAACGGCATGCTGCTCAGCGAGCACATCCGGCTCGTCGCCGCCTTCGATCACCGGCACATCTTCGTCGACCCGGAACCCGTCGCGGACCGGTCCCACCGCGAACGCCGCCGCCTGTTCGAGCTGCCGCGATCGTCGTGGGCCGACTACGACACCGATCTGATCGGCGTGGGCGGCGGGGTGTGGTCCCGCGACCGCAAGTCGATCCCCGTCAGTGCGGAGATGGCGGCCGCGCTCGGTATCGAGGAGGGCGTCGACGAACTCTCGCCGCCCGAACTGATCCGGGCGATCCTCCTCGCGCCGGTCGACCTGCTCTGGAACGGCGGGATCGGCACGTACATCAAGGCGTCGACGGAGACCCACGGGGACGTCGGCGACAAGTCGAACGACGCGATCCGCGTCGACGGTGATCAGGTGCGGGCCAAGGTGATCGGAGAGGGCGGCAACCTCGGGGTCACCGAGCGCGGCCGGATCGAGTTCGATCTCGCGGGCGGCCGGATCAACACCGACGCGCTCGACAACTCGGCAGGCGTCGACTGCTCGGATCACGAGGTCAACATCAAGATCCTGCTCGACTCGGCGGTGTCGGGCGGTGCGCTCGATCCCGGCGACCGGAACCCGCTGCTCGAATCGATGACCGACGACGTCGCCGACCTCGTTCTCGCCGACAACATCTCGCAGAACTCGGAGTTGGGGTTCTGCCGCACCTTCGAGCTGACCCGCGTCGAGGTGCACGCACGGATGCTCGACCAGCTCTCCCGCGAACGCGGCGTCGACCTTCGGCTCGAAGCCCTCCCGCAAGCGCGGGAGCTCCGCAAGCGGTTCGAGGGGGAGCTACACCGCGGACTCACCTCACCCGAGTTCGCAACCCTGATGGCGCACGTCAAACTCGAGGCGAAGTCGGACCTGCTGGCCAGCGACCTCCCCGACAACGACGTTTTCGCCCCACGCGTCGCCCGCTACTTCCCGCAAGCCCTGCGCGAGACGTACGGCGAGCAGATCAACTCCCACCGGCTGCGACGGCAGATCGTCACGACGACCCTCGTCAACGACGTCATCGATCACGCCGGGATGACGCACCTGTTCCGGTTGAGCGAGGGCGCGGGGTGCACAACCGAAGAAGGTGTCCGCGCCTACGTCGTGTCCAACAGGATCTTCGGCATGGGCGAGGTCTTCGAGAGCATCCGGCACGCACCGGCACCGGCCGAGGTCGTCGACGGGATGATGCTCTATGCCCGCCGGCTGCTGTTCCGGGCGTCGCGGTGGCTGCTCGCGTTCCGTCCGCAGCCGCTCGCCCTGGCTGCCGAGATCACCCGCTACTCCGATCGAATCACCCGGTTGTCCGCGTCCGTCGACGGGTGGCTGGGGGAGAGCTCCGCGAAGGACATCGGCGACCGGGTGCGCGTGTATGTCGACGAGGGGGTCCCCGACGACCTCGCCCGGACGGTGGCCGTCAGCCTGCACCGGTTCTGCCTGCTCGACATCATCGACGCCGCGGAGATCTCCGACCGCGATCCCGAAGAGGTCGGTGACCTCTACTTCGCGGTGATGGAACACTTCGGACTCGAGGAACTGCTCACCGCGGTGTCGAACCTGGACTACGGCGACCGCTGGCACGCGCTCGCCCGGCTGGCGGTTCGCGACGACATGCACGGCGCGCTACGTGCGCTCACCCTCAAGATCCTCGAGGTCAGCGAACCCGACGAGTCGAGTGACGAGAAGATCGCCGAATGGGAGTCCTCCCAGTCGAACCGGCTCAGTCGCCTGCGCAGCGTCCTCGGGGAGATCGAGGAGACCGGGACCCTCGACCTCGCGACGTTGTCGGTCGCGGCACGACAACTCCGGAGTGTGATCCGCTGACACGCTTCGGCCCGTGATCCGTTTCGGCCCCGCCGACCCGATGCCCGGGCCTAGCCTGGGCACATGACGCGCACGGCACCGCGAATCTGTCCGCTCTGCGAGGCGACCTGCGGGTTGACCCTCGTGGTCGACTCCCACCACCATCCCGGTGACGGCGGCGAGGAGTTCGTCACCGGTGCCCGCGGAGACGCCGACGACGTGTTCAGCCACGGCTACATCTGTCCGAAGGGGGCGAGCTTCCCGCAGCTCGACAATGACCCCGACCGCCTCCAGAACCCGCTCGTCAAACGCGATGGACGATTCGTCGAAGTCGGCTGGGACGAGGCGCTCGAGCTCGCGGTCGAGCGCCTCGGGCGGGTCATCGCCGATCACGGGGGATCGTCGGTCGGCTTCTACCTCGGTAATCCGTCGGCCCACACCATCGCGGGCACGCTGTACGCGCCCCTGCTGGTCCGGGCGCTGCATACCCGCAACGTGTTCAGCGCCGGCACGCTCGACCAGATGCCCAAACAGGCCGCCTCGGGCTACCTCTTCGGTCACGCCGGGACCTTCGCCGTCCCCGACCTCGACCGCACCGACCATCTGGTGATCATCGGCGCGAATCCCGTTGTCTCCAACGGCAGTATGACCACCGCCGCGAACTTCCCGGGCAAACTGAACGCCCTGCGGCACCGCGGGGGTCGTCTCACGGTGATCGACCCGGCGCGCACCCGCACGGCCCGGCTCGCCGACACCCATCTGGCACCTCGACCGGGTACCGACGCCGCGCTGCTGGCCGGTGTCGTCACGTGCCTGCTCGACGAGGGACTCGTCGCCGACGACCTCGGCGGCATCGGGCCCCATGTACAGGGTGTCGACGAACTGCACAGGGAGATCAGTGATCTCACACCCGAGCGGGTCGCACCGTACTGCGACGTACCGGCGGAGGACATCCGCGGGCTCGCCCGTGCGATCGCGGCGTCGTCGTCCGCCGCGGTCTACGGGCGCCTGGGTACCACGGCGGTCGAATTCGGCACTCTCGGAAGCTGGCTCATCGACGTCGTGAACGTCCTCACCGGCAACCTCGATCGACCGGGCGGTGTTCTGTTCCCGATGGCGCCGACCGCGCCGGCGCCCCGTCCGGCACATCCGGGTCGGGGCTTCCGGACCGGGCGCTGGCGCAGCCGGGTGTCGGGACATCCCGAGGTGGCGGGGGAGTTGCCCGCGGTCGCGATGGCCGAGGAGTTCGAGACACCCGGCGAGGGACGGTTACGGGCACTGGTGACGGTGGCGGGCAACCCCGTGCTGTCCGCGCCCGACGGTGGCCGGCTGGCGACCGCACTCGACGCCGCCGACGTCGTCGTGTGCGTCGACCCGTATCTGAACGAGACCACCCGGCACGCCGACATCATCCTGCCGCCCCCGCGCCCCTCGCAGACGCCGCACTTCGATGCGATCCTCAACAACCTGGCCGTGCGGGCCACCGCCCGCTATTCGCCGCCGGTGCTGCCGCTTCCCGACGGACGGCCCGACGAGATCGAGATCGTCTGCCGTCTGATCCTGGGCCTGTCCGGAGTCGGCGTCGACGCCGATCCGGGTCTGGTCGACGAGCAGGTCATCGCCGCCACCCTGGCCAAGGAGGTGACCGATCCGCATTCACCGGTCGCCGGTCGCGACGTCGAGTCGCTGGTGGCGATGCTGCCCGACGCCCCGGGCCACCAGCGCCGCCTGGACATGATGCTGCGCATCGGCGCCTACGGTGACGGGTTCGGCGCCCGGGAGGGCCTCACGTTCGCCGACGTCCTGGCGGCTCCGCACGGCGTCGACCTCGGACCCATGCGGCCGCGTCTGCTCACCGTGCTCCGCACAGCCTCGGGGAAGGTCGAGTTGGCGCCGGACCCGCTGATCGCAGATCTGGCCCGGCTGCGCGCCGCCGTCGACGCAGAGAACCCGGCGGACAGCGACCCTGCGTCGCTCCTCCTCGTCGGACGCCGGCACCTGCGGTCCAACAACAGCTGGATGCACAACCTGCCCGCGCTCACCGGCGGTACCAATCGGTGCACGCTGCAGATCCACCCGGACGATGCGTCACGGCTGGGCATCGACGGGCTCGCGACGGTCCGCGGAGCAGGCGGATCGCTGACCGTCCCGGTCGAGATCACCGCCGACATCAAACCCGGCGTGGCGTCGATGCCGCACGGCTGGGGGCATGACGATGCCGGGTCCCGTCTCCGTGTGGCAGCCGTGGAGCCCGGCGTCAACGTGAACAACCTCAACGACGGAACTCGACTCGATCCGCTGTCGGGAACCGCCGTCCTCAACGGCCTGCGGGTCGAGATCGGTCCGGCCTGAGCCGGCGGCGTCCGCCCGCCCATCGGCGAGCGCGGCGGGACGGCGTGCGTAGGGTTGAATCCGCGGCGCCCGGCGGCGTCGTACCAGGAGATCTCGGACCGAACAGGGGATGACGCACGTGCTCAACGAGGACTCGGGAACCGCGACGGCCGACGGCTACGTGGTGAAGGTCCCGGTGCGATGGTCGGACATGGACGTCTACCAGCACATCAACCATGCCCGGATGGTCACGCTGCTCGAGGAGGCGCGCATCCCGTGGCTGTTCCTCGACGGCCGCCCCACCGCGCCACTGCGTGACGGCTGCCTCGTGGCCGACCTGCACGTGCAGTACCAGGCACAGTTGCGGCACTCCGAGGGGCCGATCGAGGTCACCATGTACGTCCAGCGCCTGCGCGCGGTGGACTTCACCGTCGGTTATGAGGTCCGTCCCGCCGGTGCCGACCCCGAATCGAAACCGGCAGTCGTCGCCAGTACCCAACTCGTCGCGTTCGACGTCGGCGCGCAGCGCGTCGCCCGGCTCACCCCGGAGCAGAAGGACTACCTGAACCGCTTCCGGCGCCCCGACGACACGTCAGCGACGCCGCGCTGATGGAACGGTTCATCCAGATCGCGGAATCGGATCGGTCCAACGCATCGGCGTTCCTCGCGCATGCCCGAAGGCTCGACGACGCCGCCGTGGTGCGGGTCGTGGCGCGCTCCGACGGCCTGGTCGGCCTCTGGACCCACACGGGGTTCGAGGTACTCGCGACCCGCGCGGTCTCGGGACGCGTTGCGCCGGCCGACATCGTCTGCGATGCCGCGTCGTTGCACTCGGCGCTCGCCGTCGCACCCGCGGGCGCGCAGATCGATCCCGGGTTCTCCCTCGACAGTGCCTGGCGCGGTGCACTTCCCGCATCCGCCGGCTACCGGCACGTCGACGACGTGCCCGCGCGCAGCATCGTCGGTCTGGCACGTGACGGTGCCCGTGTGGCGCGCGACGAGGGCAGCGCTCATGGACCCGCCACGGGATTGCTCGACCAGGACGTGCTCGAGGTCTCGACCGAGGACGGCGCGTTACACGCGGCGGTCACCATGCGGTCGCTCTTCGCCCTGACCGGGATGGGGTTCATCCGTGACCGCGAAGGGCGCGCGGTCACCGAGACCTCGCCCGTCGAGGACATCGATGCTGCCGAGCCGGTCCGGATCCGATTGTCGGCGGCGTGGATCCGGATCGACGCCCGGTACGGTTCGGTGTACCAGCGTCGTCATCGCGACCTGTCGGTCACGGTTCTCTGACCGGTCCTCAGACCAGCCAGGCGGCGGCGTCGGGTGCCAGCATGCCGTCCACCAGCGGCGAACTGATCAGCAGCAGTTCACCCGGTGGCAGCGGCACCGGCACCTCGCCCGCGTTCAAGGCGCAGATCAGGAATCCCTCGGACCGCCGGAATGCCAGGCAGCCCTCCGGGGCCTCGTACCATTCGATCGATTCGCCGGCGAATTCCGCTCGGTCATAACGCAATTCGATGGCTGCCCGGTACAGCGACAGCATCGAGCCGACGTCCTCGAGCTGTGCCTCGGCGGTCAGCGAATGCCACGACTCCGGCATCGGCAGCCAGGTGTCGGCCGACGAGCTGAAGCCGAATGGTGGCTCGGTGCCCTGCCACGGCAACGGGACACGGCATCCGTCGCGGCCGCGTTCGGTGTGACCCGACCGCTCCCACACCGGATCCTGGAGGACCTCCTCGGGTAGGTCGTCGACGTTGGGGAGGCCGAGTTCGGAGCCGTTGTAGAGGAAGATCGTTCCGGGCAGGGCCATCTCGACGACGAGCATCGCCCGCGCACGCCGCGTCCCGCGTGCGAGGTCGGGTTCACCGGTCTCCGGGTCGACGGGGGCGTAGCGCGTCACCTCTCGTTCGACGTCGTGGTTGGACAGCGTCCACGTCGGGGTGCCGGACACCGAGAGGACGGCGTCGAGCGAGTTCTCGATGGCCTCGCGGATGGCGCCGGACTCGAAGGGCGCCTTGGCGAGACGGAAGTTGAAACCAAGATGCAGTTCGTCGGGACGGAGGTACTCCGCGAATCGTTCGTTGTCGTTGACCCAGATCTCGCCGACGTTCGCCGCGCCCGGGTACTCGTCGAGCACCTTGCGGATCTTGCGGTGGATGTCGTGTACCGCATAGTTGTTGAACCGCGGATCGTCGTCGTCGTTGGTGAGCAGAGCGGTGGTGGTGAGATCCATGTCGGGCAGATCCGCGGGCTTTGCCATCCCGTGCGCCACGTCGATCCGGAAGCCGTCGACGCCGCGGTCCAGCCAGAACCGCAGCGTCTTCTCGAGATCCTCGAAGACCTCGGGATTCTCCCAGTTCAGGTCGGGCTGTTCGGCGGCGAAGATGTGGAGGTACCACTGTCCGGGGCTGCCGTCGGCCTCGGTGATCCGGGTCCATGCCGGCCCGCCGAAGATGCTGTGCCAGTTGTTCGGTGGCTCGTCGCCGTTCTCTCCGCGACCGTCCCGGAAGATGTAGCGGGCGCGCTCCGGACTGCCCGGACCGGCGGCCAGTGCTGCGCGGAACCACTCGTGCTGATCGCTGGTGTGGTTCGGGACGAGGTCCATGGTGACGCGGATGTCGCGCTCGTGGGCCTCGGCGATGAGCGAGTCGAACGTCGCGAGATCGCCGAAGAGCGGGTCGATGTCGCGCGGATCGGCGACGTCGTACCCGTGGTCGGCCATCGGCGAGGTCATGATGGGACTCAGCCAGATCGCGTCGATGCCCAGCAGCTCGAGATATCCGAGTTTGCCGATGACACCGGCCAGATCGCCCACGCCGTCGCCGTTCGCGTCGCAGAACGACCGCGGGTAGATCTGGTAGAAGACCGCGGACTTCCACCAGGTGGTGTCGGTCGGGTCCAGCTGCGGCACGATCGCCGGCGCCAAGTCCTCTTGTGGGTCCGCGGATTCCGCGGCCTCGGTCTCGAACGGTCCGGCTGCCGCGTCGGTTTCGGCGTCGGGATCGAGTTCGGCGTCGGCCTCGGCCTCGATGGCCTCCTCGTCGAGGGCCTCGGGATCGGTCGTCGCGGGATCGATCACCTCGACACCGGCCACGGCATCCGGTGTGTCTCCGGCGATCTCGGGGGTGTCGTCCGACGAGTCACTCACGTTGCCCTCGGTATCCGAGGTCTCCGGTACGACGGTGTGTGCACCGTCGGGCTGACCCCCGTCAGATGGCTCGGCGGGGACAACATCTGGTGTCTCATCGCTCACCGTGGTCATTCTGCCTTACCTGAGTTTTCGGCGAGAAATCCAGGTCAATCGGCGCGTCGTCGGCGTGTCGAGAGTTCGGGTGGCGAACGGCAGAAGGTTTCTGCGAGACCTCAGATCGGCGAGTTCATCATCGACTGGGCGGCCATCTCCATGTAGTCGACGAGCGCCTGCCGATGCGGCGGGTCGAGGGTCTCGTCGTCGATGGCGGCGATCGCGGTGTGCATGCACCGCAGCCAGGCGTCGCGCTCGATCGGGCCGACGCGATAGGGGGTGTGGCGCATGCGCAGCCTCGGATGGCCGCGTTCGTCGGAGTAGGTCCGGGGGCCGCCCCAGTACTGCTCGAGGAACATCCGGAGCCGTCGCTCGGCGGGTCCGAGGTCCTCTTCGGGGTACAGCGGGCGCAACACCTCGTCCTTCGCCACCTCGGTGTAGAAGACCTCGGTGAGCCGTCGGAATGTCTCCGCGCCGCCGATCTCCTCGTAGAAGCTGCGCGGGGACGGGTCGGGGGAGTTGCCGGATTCGCCAGTCACAGCCGCCATTGTCCCCACGACCGCGGAGTGCCTCAACGTGACGCGCTGCCGGACTGGTCCCCGGCAGGCCGTCTTGCGTCGGATTTTCCCTGCACGACGTCGGCGTCCGTGGTGAACTGTGCAGGTCAACCTGTTCACGCGGGCCTGGCGGGAGGTCGAATGACGCACAGGTCACATTCCACGACGACCGAGGTGACGAGGCTCCACGGCGGACCGGCCTCGCAGGCGGCCGGGTCACGAACGTGGACACGCCGCCGGGTGCTGCTGCTCAACGCCACGTACGAGCCGCTCAGCGCGGTTACCGTCCGCCGCGCCGTCGTCCTGATCCTGCGTGGGCGTGCCGACATGGTCCACGCCGACGAGTCCGGGGGAGCGTTCCACTCGCCCGCGACGGCGGTGCCGGTGCCGACGGTGATCCGGCTGCGGACCTATGTGCGGGTCCCGTACCGCGCGACGGTGCCGTTGACCCGCTCCGCGCTGATGCACCGTGACCGGTTCCGCTGCGGATACTGCGGCAGACCCGCGACCACCATCGATCACGTCGTCCCACGTAGCCGGGGCGGCGCGCACAACTGGGAGAACTGCGTCGCCTGCTGTGCGTCGTGCAATCACCGCAAGGCGGACCGGTTGCTCGGCGAACTGGGCTGGGCGTTGCGGACGCGGCCGATCGCCCCGAGAGGCCGGCACTGGGGCCTCATCGCCGCGGTCAAGGACATCCATCCGGCGTGGATGCAGTACATCGACGCGGGTGCCGCATGATGAGGGGGGAAGCCACTCGAAACGCCGGCCGGAATGTCACCGGGAAGCGTCTACGACGCGCTGTAGGGGCCCCTGCACCGGTCGGTCCGATGTGGGCTAGATTGATCAACGATGACCTGTGCCGACAACCGGCCGGGTCCGGCGCGACCATCGAAAGGGTGACATGGACAGCCTGATCGTCCCCATCGGAGTGCCAGTCACGATCGTGACGGTGCTCTTCGTCGTGCTCTGCGTTGTCGCGATGGTGTTCTCCGGCGGGGTCAAGTACCCGAAGGTCAAGGAGTACACCCTCGACAAGCAATGGGAGCATGCACCGCTTCTCTTCAGTGCCACCGACATCGAACCGATGGCACTTCCGCGGCACGCGGAACCCGGCGACGTTGATGGGAGCTCGGCAAGTGGCAAGTGGTGAGGTTTCGCACGCGAACGTGAGTGCAGAGGTCGCGGCCCGTTCGGCCGCGGAACTGCCGCTGGGCACCGTGATCACCAATAGCGGACGTATCTCGGCGGCCCGCTACCCGGGTGATGCGCCGACGACGCCGCCCTTCAGCAAGAGGGATCTGATCGCTCTCGACGACACCCTGAAGGCCGCGAGCGAGAAGGCCCTCGTGCGTTTCTCGATCTATGTCGGTGACCTCGACGGTGACCTCGACGCGAGTGCCCGCGCCATCCTGGCGAAGGCGCCCGAGCCCGCGCACGGCACGCTCATCGCGGTGTCGCCGAACACGCGCGACGTCGTCATCGTCTCCGGTCGCGAGGTGTCGAGCCGCGTCAACGACCGGGTCGCCGCACTCGGCGTGACCGCTGCGGTCACCGGCTTCCGTCAGGGCAACCTGATCGACGGCCTGATCGCGTCGCTGCGTGTGATGGCGACCGCCGCCGCAGCCGGCTGATCCCACCGGTACAAGAACCACAGACGAGGCCGCCCCACCTTTCGGTGGGGCGGCCTCGTCTGTGTTGTGCGGGTGGCTGATCAGCGATACATGCGGACCAGCGGGCAGGTGAACGGGTCGCGATCACCGAGTCCGACCTGGTTGAGGTAACGGATGACGATCCCGTAGGACGCGATCAGTGAGGTCTCGGTGTACTGCACGCCATGACGCTCGCAGTGGGCACGGACGAGCGGCTGCACCTTGACCAGGTTGGGTCGCGGCATGCTGGGGAACAGATGGTGTTCGATCTGGTAGTTCAGGCCACCCATCATGAAGTCGGTGACCCGTCCTCCGCGGATGTTGCGCGACATCAGGACCTGGCGACGCAGGAAGTCGACGCGCATGTCCTTGGGCACCAGCGGCATGCCCTTGTGGTTCGGGGCGAACGAACCGCCGAGCAGGAGTCCGAACACCGCGAGCTGCACCGCGATGAAGGCGATGGCCTGCGCCGGCGACATCACGATGAACGGAACCGCGACACCCAGGGCGAGCCGGAGCACGATCAGCGAGATCTCGACGGCACGGTGTGGAACGGCGTTGCGTGCGGCGAGACCTTGAAGACTCGCAACGTGGAGTGCGGCCCCTTCAAGCGTCAGCAGCGGGACGAAGAACCATCCCTGACGGCGGGTGAACCAGCCGTACAGGCCCGACCGCTCCTCGGCGACCTCCGGCACGAAAGCGATGGGGCCGTCGGCGATGTCGGGGTCGATGCCCACCTGATTCGGGGCCTTGTGGTGACGGTTGTGCTTGTTCCGCCACCAGTGGAACGACAAGCCGGCTCCGGCGGCGGCGAGGATCCGCGCGCTCCACTCGTTGGCGCCGGCCGAAGAGAACATCTGACGGTGGGCGCCGTCGTGGCCGAGGAAACCGAACTGGGTACTCACCACGGCGAGGACGGCGGCCGGCACGAGCTGCCACCAGGTGTCGCCGAGCACGATCACCGCTGCCCACACGCCGATGAACGCGAGGACGGTCAACGCCATCCGGGTGACGTAGAAGCCGCGGCGACGGTCGAGTAGGCCCGATGCGCGGACTTCCGCCGCCAGTTCTGTGTAGGAACTGACGAATTTCGTGTCGCGGGCATGCGACACAGATGAAAGGGACAAGAGTGCGTACCTCTGGCCTTCTGATTGTTGCCAGGTACGCCGGAGAGATCAGCTTTCGGAGCTGAGGCGCGTCACGAGAGACATGAACCGTAATTGCGATGCATCAAGGGGCGACGCCCATCATGCCAGAGTTCCGGCCCGCGCCATCGGTGCGCGGGCCGGCCGCAGCTCAGGACCGCGTCGCAGACCCCTCGAGCACCTTCTCGTGCGCTCCCGTCCCGGCGTGGTCGAGTTCATCGTCGACCATGTTGGTCTCGTCGAACGGGGCGCGTCCCGAGAGCACCTCGTCGACCCGGTGCTTGTCCATGGTGTGTGTCCACGAACCGACGAGCAGGGTGGCCACTGCATTGCCCGAGAAGTTGGTGACCGCACGCGCCTCGGACATGAACCGGTCGATCCCGACGATCACCCCGACGCCGTCGAGCATCTCCGGCCGATGGGCCTGGAGTCCGCCCGCTAGGGTGGCCAGGCCGGCGCCGCTGACGCCCGCAGCCCCCTTGGACGCGATGATCATGAACGCGAGCAGACCGATCTGTTCGCCGACCGAGAGCGGATCGCCCATCGCATCGGCGATGAAGATCGAGGCCATCGTCAGGTAGATCGCGGTGCCGTCCAGGTTGAACGAGTACCCGGTGGGCACCACGACACCGACGGTCGTCTTCTCGACACCCAGGTGCTCCATCTTCGCGATCAGTCGTGGCAGTGCCGACTCCGACGACGACGTCGCGAAGATCAGCAGGTATTCGCGGGCCAGGTAGCGGACGAGACGGAAGATCGACACGCCCGCGATCGTCCGGAGCATCACCCCCAGAACACCGAAGACGAACACCAGACAGGTCAGATAGAACGCGAGCATCAGGGTCACCAGCTGCTGCACGGCAGCCCATCCGGTCTGTCCGACGACGTTCGCGATGGCGCCGAACGCGCCGATCGGCGCCACCCACAGCACCATCGTCAGGACCTTGAAGACCAGCTTCTGGAAGTACGAGACCGCGGTCAGGATCGGTTCTCCGGTACGACCCATCGCCTGGATCGCGAATCCGACCAGCAGTGCGACGAACAGTGCCTGCAGGACGCTGCCGTCGGTCAAGGCGGACAGCATGGACTCGGGGATGATGCCCTGGATGAAGTCGACGGTTCCGCCCGACTCGTGGGCTTCTTTGGCCAGTTCCTCGCCCTTGCCCGACATCGACGAGATGTTCAGACCCTCCCCGGGCTGGATGAGATTGCCGACGACCAGTCCGATCGCGAGCGCCACCGTCGACATCACGAGGAAGTAGACGAAGGCGAGGCCGCCGACCTTGCCCACCGTCGCCGCTTTACGCACCGATCCGATGCCCAGCACGATGGTGCAGAAGATCACCGGCGCGATCATCATCTTGATGAGGCTGACGAACATGGTCCCGAGCACGCCGAGTTCTTTGCCGACCGACGGGGCGACGAGTCCGACGACGACACCGGCCACCACCGCGATGATGACCGCGATGTAGAGCCAGTGCGTGCGATCGCGCTTGGCCGGCGGGGCGGCGTTCGTGGCGTCACCCGCCACCTTGCCGTCATCCGCCGGACCGTCACCGGCCTTCTGATCTGTGTTCATCGGCAGTTCTCTCCTCGTGGGCAGGGGACATCGGTGGTTAGGATTGTCAACCGGTGTGGTGGCGCCGGTCACGATTCTGTTCATTACGTTCAGGGGATCCGGCGAGAGATATCCCCCAAGGGGGTCTGTCGAAACACGGTGAGGAATCGAGGGCCGGGAATGCGGTGGTATCCGCGAACGCTGGCCGGTCAGGTCGCGGCTCTCGCGCTGGTCGTCGTGGCGGTGGTGGTCGTCGCGGGCAGCCTCCTGGCTGCGGTCGACGCGCGTGTCGACGGGGACCGGGCCGCACGTGCCGAGGTCACCGCCGTGGCCGTCAGCCTGGCGGAGTCACCGTCGACGGTCTCCGCGCTCACCTCGCCGGACCCGAGCGCGATCCTGCAGCCGGTCACCGACCGGATCCGGAAGGCGACCGGCATCGCGTTCATCACGGTGCTCGGTCCGGATCGCACCCGCTACACCCACACCGATCCGGCTCTGATCGGCGCGGCCTACATCGGCAGCATCGACGCGGCCCTCCGCGGTGAGACGATGACCGAGACGTACACCGGGACCCTGGGCCCGTCCGTCCGCACCATCGCGCCGGTGCGGACGACCGACGGTCGTGTCGTCGGCATGGTGGCGGCGGGCATCACCCAGCGTTCGCTCACGTCGACATGGCGCGGGGAGCTGCCGCCGATCGCGGTCACCGCGTTCGCGGCACTGGTGACAGCCGTCGTCGGCGTCTGGTGGATCCGGCGGCGCCTCCTGCGACAAACCGGTGGGCTGGCACCGGAGGAACTCCGGCTCATGTACGACCACCACGACGCGGTGTTGCGCGCGGTCCGCGAGGGATTGATCGTCGTCGAGGACGGCCGACCGGCTCTGGTCAACGACGAGGCGCGACGCCTCCTCCGAATCGGGACCGACACGCCCGCAGGCGATCTGCCCGCGTTCCTGACCGGTGCGGATGCTTCGGCCGCCGACGAGCTCTATGCGGAGGGCGGGCGGGTGCTGCTGGTGAGCCGGTCGCCGGTGTCCGGGCGACGCCGCTCGTCGGTCGTCACGATCCGCGACCGGACCGAGTTGGCCGAGATCACCGGCGAACTGGACTCGATGACACGATTCGCCGAGGCGCTCCGGTCCCAGGCGCACGAAGCAGCCCGACGCCACCCAGATCCTGTCGCCGGGAGAGATGGTCACCGTGGTGGGCAATCTCGTCGACAACGCCCTCGACGCGTGCGATCCGGCCGACCCGTGGGTCGAGGTCGGTGTCACCGGGGACCAGGAAGCGCTCGAGATCGTCGTCGCCGACAGTGGTTCCGGCATGGATGACGATCTCTTCCGCCGGGCGACAGCCCGCGGGTACTCCACCAAGTCCGGTGGCGACGAGGCGGGCCGCGGACTGGGTCTGGCACTCGTCGCCCAGGTGGTCGCGCGACACCATGGGACGTTGACCGCGGAGAACACCTACGGTTCGGTGGTCACGGTGCGAATACTGGCGGTGCCGTCACGGGCGGGGGCGACGCAGTGATCCGGGTGCTGATCGTCGAGGACGAACCGCTCATCGCCGCGGCGCACCGTGACTATCTCGGCCGCATCGGCTGTTTCGACGTCGTCGGAGCGGTGACCACCGCTCAGGAGGCGTTGCGCACCGCGCGAACCCATGTCGTCGACCTGGTGCTTCTCGACCTCGGTCTGCCCGACGCCCGGGGCACCGACCTCGCCTCCGCGCTGTCCGGGGTGCGTCCGGCTCCCGACATCATCGCGATCACCGCACAACGCGACCTGCAGACCGTGCGCGACGCGATGTCCCGCGGGGTCTTGCTCTACCTGCTGAAACCCTTCACCTTCGCGGCCTTCCGCGAGAAGATCGAGCAGTATCTGCGGTACCGGGAAGCGCTCGCCGGTGATACCGATGCGGTCAGCCAGCGCGATGTCGACCGGGCGCTGGCGCAGCTGCGCGCCGTGGACCTCCGGGGGTCGGCGAAAGGGTCCGCGCCGCAGACCGAGGACGCGGTCCGCCGCGCGGTGCGTGACAGTGTCGACGGGCTCACCGCTTCGGAGGTGGCCCGCGCGCTCGGCTCGTCGCGGGTCACCGCGTGGCGATACCTGGAGCGGCTCTCCGACGACGGTGTGCTCGATCGTGACAGCCAGTACGGATCGGCCGGACGGCCGCAGGTGCGGTACCGGTGGCGCCGACGCTGACCAGCGCCACCGAGACCACAGCCACCGATACCGCGAATCCTCAGCCCTGCGCGTCGAACTCGCGTGCCCGCAGCGAACGCGCGACGCCGTCACGGCCTTCGGAGATCAGCCGCTTGAGGGCGGGCGGATGATCACCGGCCAGGAACTCCTCGGCGAGATCGAGGGCCCGCTGGGTCATCGCCCAGCTCGGGTACAGGCCGATGACGACGGTCTGGGCGACCTCGCTCGAGCGTCGGGCCCACACCTGCGGGACCGCCTCGAAGTACTTCTCGACATACGGCTCGAGCAGCTCGCCCTGGCCCGGACGTGCGAAGCCCTCGATCATGGTGCGGGTGTAGATGTTCGACAGCGAATCGTCGTCGATCGCCTGCGACCAGGCGTCGCCCTTGGCCTCGGCGAGTGGTCGCGACGCGCGTGCCGCGGCGGCCTGACGGGTGCCGGTGGCGGTGTTGTCGCGCTGAGCCTCGGCGTCGATGATCGGCGTCGAATCGGCTTCCGGATCGATCGCACCGGCGGTCGCCAACGCGCGCACCAGTTTCCAGCGGAGGTCGGTGTCCACGGCCAGCCCGTCGAGACCGTGTTCGGCCGGGTCCGCTCCCTCGAGGAGGGCACCCGCCACGTCGGTCTGGTCGTCGTTGAGCCTGCCGGCCAGCCAGGTGTTGACGAAGGCGAGCTGATGGTCGGACCCGGCATCGGCTCCCCGGGCCAGTTCGAGCAGGCGGGCGCTGAACGCGGGCCGGCCGGTCGTGGCCGCCCAGTCGGGATCGGCGTAGGACTCGATGGCGGTGGTCGCCTGCATCAGAACACGCTGCACCACGCCGATCTCGGTCTCGGAAGCGATACCGCGCTGCACGAGTTCGACGAAGTCGCGGGCACGCATCTCGGCCTGTCGGGTCATCTCCCAGGCCGCCGACCACACGAGAGTGCGCGGCATCGAGTCGGTGATGTCGCCGATTCGGGCGGTCGCGGTGGCCAGCGACTCGGAATCGAGCCGGATCGAGGCGTAGGTGAGGTCACCGTCGTTGAGCAGCACCAGATCTCCGCGGTTCACGCCGATCAGGCCGGGCACGTCGGTGCGCTCGCCGTCGACGTCGAGTTCGACGCTGTGGGTCTGTTCGATCGCACCCGAACCGTTGTCGGCGTAGACGCCGACGCGCAACCGGTGCACGCGGGTCTCGCCCGCGCCCGGGGCGGCGCCGTCCTGGACGATGGTGAACCGGGTGAACGCCCCGGACCCGTCGACCTCGAAGTCGGGACGCATGACGTTGATGCCCGTGGTGCGCAGCCACTGGTCGCCCCAGTCCGACAGGTCGCGACCGGACGAGCGCTCCAGTGCGCCCAGCAGATCCGAGAAGGTTGCGTTGCCGAACTTGTGGGCGGCGAAGTAGTCGCGCAGGCCGGCGAGGAAGTCCTCCACGCCGACGTAGGCGACGAGTTGCTTGAGCACCGAGGCGCCCTTGGCGTAGGTGATGCCGTCGAAGTTGACCTCGACGGCGGCGATGTCGGGGATGTCGGCGGCGACCGGGTGGGTCGAGGGCAGCTGATCCTGCCGGTAGGCCCACGACTTCTCGACGTTCGCGAACGTCGTCCAGGCGTTGGTGTACTCGGTGGCCTCCGACTGGCAGAGCACCGAGGCGAAGGTGGCGAAGGATTCGTTGAGCCACAGGTCATCCCACCACTGCATGGTGACCAGGTCGCCGAACCACATGTGCGCCATCTCGTGCAGCACGGTCTCGGCGCGACGTTCGTAGAGGTACTTGGTGACGCGCGACCGGAAGACGTAGTCCTCCAGGAAGGTCACCGCGCCGGCATTCTCCATCGCGCCCGCGTTGAACTCGGGCACGAAGAGCTGGTCGTACTTCCCGAAGGCGTAGGGGATGCCGAAGTTCTTGTGGTAGAAGGCGAATCCCTGCTTGGTCTCGGTGAACAACCGGTCGGCGTCCATATGCTCGGCGAGCGAGGCGCGGCAGTAGATGCCGAGCGGGATGTCGCCGTGGTCGTCGGAGTAGACGTCGGTCCACTCGGCGTACGGTCCGGCGATGAGCGCGACGAGGTAGGTGCTCATGGGTGCGGTCTCGCGGAAGCGATGGATTCCGGGTTCGGCGGCGACGGTCTCCACGTGTGCGGCGTTGGAGATGACCTTCCAGTCCTCCGGGGCCGTGACCGTGAGCGTGTAGGTCGCCTTCAGGTCGGGCTGGTCGAAACAGGCGAACATGCGCTTGGCGTCGGCGGTTTCGAACTGGGAGTACAGGTACACCGAGTCGTCGGACTGGTCGACGAAGCGGTGCAGTCCCTCACCGGTGTTGGAGTAGGCGCAGTCGGCGACCACGGTGAGGGTGTTCTCCGCGGCCAGGCCGGGCAGCACGATGCCGGCGGATTCGTCGAAGCCGGAGACGTCGAGCTCGACGCCGTTGAGGGTCGCCGAGTGCAGCGTCGGTGCGACGAGGTCGATGAAGGTCTCGGCGCCCTCGGTCGCGGTGAACGTGACCGTGGAGGTGGAACGGAACGTCTCGGTGCCGGGCGCACCCTTCCCGTCGGTGAGGTCGAGTTCGATCCGGTAATTCGACACGTCGACGATCGCGGCGCGTTCGCGGGCCTGGTCTCTGGTGAGGTTCGGAGCAGTCACACCGGCCAGCTTATCGAGACCGACGGTGCTCAGCCGTTCGACAGCAGACCGACAGGCTGCAGAATCGTCTTCGACAGCGTGGCGAGGTCGTCGGTGATCCCGGGACGTGCGCGCAGATCCGGGGCCTGGACGATGTCGTCGGCCACTCCGATGAACGCCCGGGTGAGGGCTGCGGCGTCGGCCTCGGACAGTTCCGGCGTCCGGGCACGGATCGCGGCGACCCATTCGGCGATGTACGCGCGCTGGGCCGAACGCAACGCATCCTGGTCCGCCTCGGGGAGGTAGACGATGTCGCGGGTCCAGACGGGGATGGTCCGCCCGTGGACACCGAGTGCCTGCTCGACATGAATCGAGATCAGCACGTCGAGGGCGTCCCCGGGATCGACGCCCGTGAGGGCGTGGGTCGTCAGATAGAGCATGCCCTCGACTCCCCGGACCAGGACTGCCCGCAGGATCTCGGTCTTGCCCGGAACCTGCTGGTAGAAGGTGGCGACGGAGATGTCGGCCGCCCGCGCGATGTCGTCGATCCGGACGTCGTGGAAACCACGCTCGGCGAACAGATCCGTCGCCGCGTCGAGGATGCGTTCATGTCGGCCGGCCGGACGCCGCGTGACCGGAATCGCCGGAGTGGCGTCCGGTTTCGTCTCGGGCAGTGAGCAGTTGATGATCGAATGCGCGACGGCGCGCTGGATCTGCATCACATGTACAGGTGCCATCGTCCCGCGGATGACGGAGGTGTTGGAGTACAGGCTCAGGACGGCGAAACCGAGTAGCCGTCCGTCGTCGAATGACAGATCCGGCCGCGCGGCGGCGACCTTGTCGGCGATGTAGTCGCTGAACCTCGTGAAGTAGCTCCGCATCTGCTCGAGCTGGGTGGGGCGGAGGTGGCGTTGCTCCCGGCGCCAGAGGATGGACACGTCCTGGTTGGCGGTCAGATCGCCGAGGCGATCGAGAAACCGCCACAGTTGGGCCTCGGGTGTGCCGGCATACTCGTCGGCCTCGCGCACGAGTTCATCCATCAGGTCGACCTGGGTGAGCAGCGCTTGCACGAGGATGTCGTGTTTGCCGGGGAAGTGGCGGTACACCGCGGGTCCGGTCAGACCAACGGCGGCACCGATCTGTTCGATGCTGACATTGCGGTACCCGGCGTCCTGGAAGAGGGCCGTCGCAGCCCGGATGATCTGTTCCGCCCGCGGACCCCGGGGACTGGAACGCCCGCCCGCCGGCCCGGGACCGGAGTCCGGATCGAGCGGCGGCGACGACATGGACGTTTCCTCTCCGAGAACGGTGGCAAAATCGTCCCCCGAGAAACCGTAACCGGATTCGTCGCGAATTTTCGCCGCACACATCACAAACGGGGAACAGCCGGGCCCCTATGGCTGTTGAGCCGGGTTGGCGGTGCCGCCGGTACGGTCGAGCTCGACCACAACTTCTGAGAGGACGCCGAGGATGTCAGAGCAGACGATGTCAGAGCAGGGCCAGTCCACCACCGATCGTGTCGACTTCTGGTTCGACCCGCTCTGTCCGTGGTGCTGGATCACCTCACGGTGGATTCTCGAGGCCGAGAAGGTCCGGCCGATCGACGTGAACTTCCACATCATGAGCCTTGCGGTTCTCAACGAGGGCAAGGACATCCCCGAGGAGTATCGCGAGGCACTCAAGGGTGCGTGGCGCCCGGTCCGCGTCATCGCGGCCGCCGCGGCACACAAGGGCGACTAGATCCTCGCCCCGCTCTACACCGCGATGGGCACGCGCATCCACAACGCGGGGAACAAGGACTTCGACCAGGTCATCGCCGGCGCGCTGGCCGAGCTCGGACTCGACGCCTCGCTGGCGCAGGCCGCCGACTCCGAGGAGTTCGACGACGCCATCCGCAAGAGCCACCACGAGGGCATGGACAAGGTCGGCGACGACGTCGGCACACCCACGATCCACGTCAACGGCGTCGCCTTCTTCGGTCCGGTGCTCTCTCGCATCCCGCGTGGAGAGGACGCCGGCAAGGTGTGGGACGGTGCGCTCGCACTCGCCTCGTACCCGCACTTCTACGAACTCAAGCGCAGCCGCACCGAGGATCCCGAGTTCGACTGACCCTCGACGGCGCCCGGCCGGCGCAGAACTGGAACCAGGGTGGCGGGAGGGAATGAGTACCCGGTCCCGCCGAAGTCCTCCCTCGGCGCTTCAGAACCGGGGCGGGAGCTCGAGACCGTTCGGGAGCGAACCGGGCGGCACCGAGGCCGGGTGCGGTGGCGGCGGCACGGTCACGACGTTCCCGCTGCCGACGCCGCGGACGATCCGGCGCGGCCGGAGCAGCATCGCTCCGGCCCGGGTGCGGTCACGGAGAGCCGCGGCGCGCCAGGTGAGGACCGGATGGGTCGAGATCGCGTTGACCAGATGCACGAAGAATCCGCGTTCGTGGGTGGCGCGGTCGGCGAACTGGTCGAAATCGACCGCGGACAGCATGTACTTTCCGGCGGCCAGGACACCGATCGCCCCCGGTGCGCCCACCGGCTTCGCGTAGTAGCCGTAGTTGTCGGCGCTGTACTCCTGTGCTCGCGAGAGGGCGCCGCCGAGTAGCGGGATGCTCGTCCCGAGGACCGTCGCCAACTGACGCCAGTACGACGTGTGACCGGCTGCGATGTGTCCGACCTCGTGGCCGATGATGAACTCCAGCGCCTCCGGGCTGCGGGCGGCACCGCCGACCTCGAACAGGTCGGAGTAGACCACGACGAATCGCCGGAACCCGTGGCCGGAGGCGAAGGCATTGATCTGCCCGTTGCCGAGTACGACGTAGGCGTCCGGCACGTACTCCAGACCGAAGCGGGCGGCGGCCTCGACCACCATCCGATGGCCCTCCGGGAACTGGGTGGGCGTCATCTGCACACCGTTCACCCGCGGCGTCGCATAGGTGAGACCGCGGATCACGAACAACACCAACGGAAAGGCCAACGCGCCCAACAGGATCTGGTTCACCATGCCGAGTGCGACGAGGATGATGATCGCCGCGTAGAGCACCGTCGTGGTCAGGATGACGAGGATCAGGACGGGGACTTCCCAGGGATGCAGTTGCGGGCGCACGGCGAAGCGGGCCGCTCGCAGCCAGTGTCGTGACGGATCGGGAGCTGTTTCCGGGAGGGGATCGACGACCCCGGGCACGTTCGGGATCGGGTTCATCGACGCTCGGGGGATGGGCGCAGGCGTGTCCACGCCCTCAATCTATAGTGGCGCCATGCGTGTCTATCTCGGTGCCGACCATGCCGGATTCGAACTCAAGAACCAGATCGCCGACCATCTGAAGGCGAACGGCCACGAGGTGGTGGACTGCGGCGCCCACGTCTACGACGCCCTCGACGACTACCCGGCCTTCTGCATCGACGCCGCGGCTCGGACCGTGGCCGATCCCGGCAGCCTGGGCATCGTGCTCGGCGGTAGCGGCAACGGCGAGCAGATCGCGGCCAACAAGGTGCCCGGCGCCCGCTGCGCACTGGCCTGGAGCGTGGAGACCGCGCAGCTCGCCCGCCAGCACAACAACGCCCAGCTGATCGGCATCGGCGGGCGCATGCACTCGACCGAGGAAGCCCTCGTTATCGTCGACGCCTTCCTGGCCACTTCGTGGTCGGAGGAGCCGCGTCACCAGCGCCGCATCGACATCCTCGCCGAGTACGAGCGCACCGGCGTGGCTCCCGAGGTCCCGCAGCCGCCGGCCTGACCGGTGCCCGAGGGCCACACCCTGCACCGGCTCGCCCGCCGGCAGCAGCGACTCTTCGGGGGTCGCCGGGTCCGGGTGAGCAGCCCTCAGGGGCGATTCGCCGACGGCGCCGCCGCCGTGGACGGGATGACCTTCCACGCTGCGGAGGCGTGGGGCAAACACCTGCTGCACCGCTATCGCGACGGTCGGACCGAGCGGATGGTGCACATCCACCTCGGCCTCTACGGTGCCTTCACCGAGCTGACCGCACCGTTGCCCGAACCGGTCGGACAGGTTCGGCTGCGCATCGAGAGCGAGGAGACCGGTACCGATCTGCGCGGTCCGACGGCGTGTGAGCTCTACCACCCCACCGACCTCGACGCTCTGATCGCGAGGCTGGGTCCGGATCCTCTCCGCCGTGACGCCGACCCGGAACGGGCGTGGGCGGCCATCTCCCGGTCGTCGCGCCCGATCGGTGCGCTGCTGATGGACCAGAAAGTCATCGCGGGCATCGGGAACGTGTATCGCGCCGAAGTTCTCTACCGTGCCGGGATCGATCCCATGCGTCCCGGAAATCGGCTTCTCCGAAGCGAATTCGACGAGATGTGGCACGACCTCGTGGCGTTGATGAAGGTTGGCGTGCGTCGGGGACGTATCCATGTGGTCCGTCCTGAGGACGACCACGGAGCGCCGGCGTATGCGGCGAACCGTCCCCGGACCTATGTCTATCGCCGGGCAGGGGAGCCGTGTCGCATCTGCGGTACACCGGTCGTGCTCGCCGAACTCGATGCGCGCAAGCTCTATTGGTGCCCCGTCTGTCAGACGTGACGCGAGGCCGAATAGAAAGGCTAGGCAAACCTCAGTAATATCTCGGGAAGATCGGGGCAGGGCGCCCCATGCCGAGACTGGGGGAAAGTGTGTCGATAGCCGAGGACTCCCGTGTCCACGCGGGTCTGATCTCACGCGGTGAGATCTCGCCACTGAAGGACGTGCCGTTTCACGGCGCATCCCACGCACCGGTCACCCGACGCGTGCTCGCCGGGGGCGATCTGTTCCCCGAAGCAGAGAAGCGGGTCGTCGCCCACGAGATGCGGGCCGTGTCGGCCGGGAACCGCGATTACTGCGAACCGCACGTGCACGACTGTCCCGAGATCAACATCCTCCTGTCCCTCGATCATCTGGTGTACGAGATCACCTTGGGCGACGAGTCGTATGTGGTGGAGGCGCCGGCGAGTATCTACATCCCGGCCGGACTGGTCCACAGCGCGAACGTGATCGAGGGGAGCGGATTCTTCATCGCGATCATCGAGACGGCCGACTACGTCGCCAAGCCGCCACCCGGCGGCATGCTCTGATCCTCCCCGTCGTGGGACGCGCTCGCGGATCTCAGCGAACCCACAGCGTCGTCTGACGTCCGCTCACATGTGCGGCCGCCACGATGGATGGGGTGTACAGCGACGACCAGGCCCGCGATCACGTCGTCGATGACGGCGCGCCGGCGGGTATCACGGTGTTCGTGGTGGGTGGAACCGGTGAGTCGTACCCCGGCGATGTCCGTACCGAGGTCGTCGGTCTTCTCTCGGCGGTGACCGACGAACTCGACGAACGATTCGACTCCCGCTGGGTCGCCTACCCGGCGAGCTACGGTCCGGCACCCCACCCCGGCGGCATGAGCTTCGCCGACAGCGTGGCGATCGGCGCCCGACGACTGTCCGGGCTGCTCGAGCGGACGGCGGGACCGGTTGCCCTGCTGGGCTATTCGCAGGGAGCCGTGGTGATCCGGGCTGCGCTCGCCGGGTTGTGGACGCGGGGTGATCCCGTCGTCACGCGTCTTCTCGGCGTCGGACTCGTCGCGGACCCGCACCAGCCGCCCGGTGCGGTACCCGGCTGCGACGGATGGGGTGTCGCGGGTCCCGGTGCGGAATTGCCGCCAGGACTCCCGGTGATGTGGGTGGGCGCTCCCGACGACGTGATCTGCAACGCGCGTGCCGACTCACTCGTCCGTGACTTCGCCGACCTGACGCGGACGATGACCTTCGCCGCACTGGGCCGGTGGGGATGCAATGCGTGGGAGGTACTGCGCCGCAATGCTTTCCAGAACGCGCGCCGCACCGCGGTGCGCCCGTCGCAGTGGCGGCGCGACGTTCACCGACTGGCCTCGGCGTGGTGGGAGATCCGCTGCTATCTGCCGTCGATGATGCGGATTCTCGGGATCGTGCTGACGAACTCGCCGGGCGGACGCCACACCTCGTACCAGTACGAGCCGTACCGTCGCGGGTCCGTCACCGATCCCGCCTCGACCGGATGCCAGGTGATCGCGGGTTGGCTCCAGGTGCAGGCGACCTTCGCCGGTGAGGTCCCCGCTCCTTCCCCGGGTCCCGTCCGGGCCGCATGAGGAACCCATACGACGACGAGGGCCGGTCACCGTGTCGGTGACCGGCCCTCGTCGGAGTCGGATGCGGGGGAGAGGTCAGTCGCCCTGGTACTGGCCGCCGACGGTGTTGCGCACCACGATCGGGGTCCCGCGCGGAACGTTGTCGTAAACCCACTTGCCGTACTCGGTCGTGACGTTGATGCAGCCGTGGCTCACATTGCTGTTGCCCTGCTGTGCGACCGACCACGGTGCGGCATGGATGAAGATGCCGTCCCAGGACATGCGGGTCGCGTACTCGACGTAGGTGCGGTAGCCCTCGGCGGAGTCGACCGGCACGCCGTACGTGGACGAGTCCATGTACATGTCGCGGTACTTTTCCTTGGTGTGGTAGACGCCGTTCGGGGTGGGGTGCTTGTCCGAACCCATCGAGATCGGCATCTTCTTCACGACCTCGCCGTTCTTCCACCAGGTGATGGTGTGGGTCTTGTCGTCGGCGAGTGCGATGTAGCCGGTCGGGGTCTTCACGTTCGGGATCGCCGGGTCGGCCGGCTTCTCCGGAGTGGTGGCGCTCGACGGCGGTTCCGGAGCTTTCGGGGCGCTCGGTGCCGGCGGAGTGGGCAGACCGGGGATCACCGGGATCTCCACCGGGGGCAGACCCGGGATCACGGTGACCGGTGCAGCGTTCGCGACGCCGGGGAGGGCGAGAGCCATGGCGAGGACGCCGACGGCGATCCCGGTGAGGCGTCGAGTCGAGCGTCGACGAGACCGCGTGATCGGCTCAGTATTGGTCTGCACTAGTCGTACCTTCGGTTCGATGAATGTCTCGCGCATAACATCTGAAAGCGCGAATCCATCGTTACACAACCGTTGTCGGGCGGCCAAAGAATGCCGCCCCCGCACGGGTGCCGCGATCGCAAACAGCGGGTGCGGGCTGGCAAAAACCCGTGGTGAGCGCATCGACCGTGCTGCATGTGACGGTCGTCACAAATCGGCGGCGCTTGGACCGATCATCTCGACGACGTACATCATCGTCCCTGTCGCGATGGTGTCAACCCGGTCGCTTGTCCCAGAGCGGCGTCGGAGGGTCAGGCGGGTTGCGGGTGCTCGGTGCGGAGGTGGCGCACCGGCTGGGTGCATGCCTCGTCGCGACAGACGAGCATGACGTCGACGCGGCTGACGCCGATCTCGGATTCGGTGGTGTCCCTGCGTAGATACAGCGGCGCCCCGCAGGTCGGACACTTTCGCTGGGTTTTGGTGTGTGAAGAGGGCATGGCCCCACCTTACGCGGGATGTGTCGTGGGTCACAGCCTGGTTTCAGGTTCGCGAAGCTTGCCCGATCTCGCGGCCCGGGGGAGCAACGTATAGGACGGCACTCGGGAAGGACGGGGCGCGTGAACGGGGGAGGGCACGCAGGTCGGGAGACATTTCCGCGCGGAGGGGGGTGCTGAGCTTCGATGAGAGATCAGACCCATGAACCGAGCTTTGATGGGGTCGACCGTCGCTCTTGCTGCCTTCGCCGGCGTCCTCGTCCTGGGCGCCGGATCTGCAGTAGCGGAAGACAAGCCCTGCCAGATGTACATCGAGAACGGTCAGTACGCGCCGTGTCCTCCGCCGGTCATCTCGACGGGCCCCGGTGACGACTCACCGGATTCGACCCCCGGGGTGGAACGATCCCGTCCGCAGGACTACGAGTACCCGTGGCACTACTACCGTCCGTACCCGTATTGGTACGAATGGGAGTTTCACGACTACCGGTACTGAACGCACCCGACGGATCGGCGAATGCACGCGGACTCAGGCGGTCGGCGTGCACTCTCGTCGAGGTTCGCCGTCGGAGCCGGCGTGGCCTCGTTGTGGAGCGGGTGACGGGAATCGAACCCGCGTAGCTAGTTTGGAAGACTAGGGCTCTACCATTGAGCTACACCCGCGTGCTCGCGATCACCGGTGACCCGGTACGCCGCGTGCGATGAGTGACTGTACCTGGCGGCGCGCCGGATCTGGAAATCGGGGTGGGCGTCGGTGCGGTGGGCACCCGTTGGTCGTGGCGCTGGAGGCGCCCCGTACTATCTTCTGTTGGCCCTGATGCGCGGTCGGCCATGAGGCCTACACCGCGACCACGGACCGCGGGATGTGGCGCAGCTTGGTAGCGCATCCGCTTTGGGAGCGGAGGGTCGCAGGTTCAAATCCTGTCATCCCGACTTGTCGATGTGACCGCGTAGGTCGCGGCGGCACAACCGCCGAACCGAACTTTCATCACCACCGCAGATATAAGGAGCACCAGGCGTGAAGAGCACTGTCGAGCAACTCACCCCGACCCGAGTGAAGCTCAACGTCGAGGTCCCGTTCGAGGAGCTGTCCGCAGACTTCGACCGGGCGTACCGGTCGTTGGCCCAGCAGATCCGGATTCCCGGCTTCCGTCCGGGCAAGGCGCCCGCCAAGCTGATCGAGGCCCGCGTCGGTCGCGACTCGATCCTGGCGCAGGTCGTCAACGACGCCATCCCCGCCAAGTACTCGGAGGCCGTCGCCGAGACCGAGACCAAGGCCATCGGCCAGCCGGAGATCGATCTGTCGGAGCTGAAGTACGGCGAGTCCGTCACCTTCAGCGCCGAGGTCGACGTCCGCCCGGAGATCACCCTGCCCGACTACTCGACCCTCTCGGTCGAGGTCGACGCCATCGAGATCGACGACGCTGCCGTCGACGAGCAGCTCGAGGGCCTGCGCGCCCGCTTCGGCACCCTCAAGGGTGTCGAGCGCGGCATCGAGAACGGTGACTTCGTCTCGATCGATCTCGAGGCCACCGTCGACGGCGAGGCTGTCGAGGAGGCGACCACCGAGGGGCTCTCTCACGAGGTCGGCTCCGGCCAGCTCATCGACGGACTCGACGACGCCCTCATCGGTCTGAAGGCCGGCGAGAGCAAGGAATTCACCACCAAGCTCGTCGCCGGCGACCACGCCGGTGAGGAGGCCCTGGTGAAGGTCACCGTGCAGTCGGTCAAGGAGCGCGAGCTCCCCGAGGTCGACGACGAGTTCGCCCAGATGGCCAGCGAGTTCGACACCGTCGAGGAGCTGCGTGCGAGCCTGGCGGAGCGCGTCGAGCAGTCGGCGAAGCTCGAGCAGGCCAACAAGATCCGCGACGCCGTGCTCGAGAAGCTGATCGAGACCGTCGAGGTCCCGTTGCCGGAGAAAGTCGTCGAGGAAGAGATCGAGGGCCAGCAGCACCAGATCGTCCACGCTCTCGGCCACGACGACGAGCAGGTCGCGAAGTTCCTCGAGGCGCAGGGCAAGACCCGCGAGGAGTGGGACGCCGAGGCCCGCGAGGAGGCCGAGAAGTCGGTCAAGCAGCAGCTGCTCCTCGACGCGATCGCCGACCAGCAGGAGACCGAGGTCAGCCAGGACGAGCTGACCCAGCAGATCATCTTCACCGCGCAGCGCTACGGCATGCAGCCGCAGGAGTTCATCCAGCAGCTGACGCAGGCCAACCAGGTGGGCGCGGTCTACGCCGACGTCCGTCGCGGCAAGTCGCTGGCGGGCATCGTCGGCGAGTTCACCGTCACCGACACCAAGGGCGCGACCGTCGACACCTCCGAGTTCTTCGGGGGCAAGGACGAGGACGGCGATTCGGACGAAGCCGCCGACACCGACAACTGAGTCGGCCGGAGCCTCAACTCCCACCACCGATCGCCGGTCCCCGTTCGCGGGGGCCGGCGATCGTCGTCGAATCCGTCGAACTGCATTCGCCATTCACTGTGATGGCCCGTTCTGCTCTCAGCGAATAGACGTGTCCTCGGGAGTGCCGGGGGGTGTGGATTGGTTAGTGTCGGTGAGGACGTCATCAGACAGATCGGAACGTGTGCGACGCCCGAGACGGCGCGCACAGGTCATGACAACAAGGCAAAGGTAGGAACCCGTGAGTGAGCCGACCATCCACACACCCTCGATGAGTTCGGGTGTGGCTGGGTTGAACCTGACCGATTCGGTGTTCGAGCGTCTGCTGCGCGAACGCATCATCTTCCTGGGCACCCAGGTGGACGACGACATCGCCAACCGGCTGTGCGCGCAGATCCTGCTGCTCGCCGCCGAGGACCCGACCAGGGACATCCACCTCTACATCAACTCGCCCGGTGGCTCGGTCACCGCGGGCATGGCCATCTTCGACACCATGCAGCTCGCCGAGTGCGACGTCGCCACCTACGCGATGGGCATGGCGGCATCGATGGGGCAGTTCCTCCTCGCGGCCGGCGCCAAGGGCAAGCGCCACGCCCTGCCCCACGCGCGGATCATGATGCACCAGCCGTCCGCCGGTATCGGTGGTACCGCCGCCGACATCGCCATCCAGGCCGAGCAGTTCGCGCTCACCAAGAAGGAGATGAACCGGCTCAACGCCGAGTTCAGTGGTCAACCGCTCGAGAAGATCGAGGCCGACGCGGATCGCGACAAGTGGTTCACCGCCGAGGAGGCCAAAGAGTACGGCTTCGTCGACAAGGTGATCTCGCGTCCGGGGCAGTGACCCGGCCCCGAGCACCCCGCCACCTCCGAGCCACACCTACTCATTGGAGCAACAGATGACCAACTCCCTTTCCCTGGACGGCATGCCCGCCGAGGTCGCCGCCGGAATCCCCGCGTCGGCGTTGGCGCTCAAGAACATCGAGGCGCGCTACATCCTGCCGCAGTTCATCGAGCACACCCCGAACGGTCAGCGCCAGTACGACCCCTACGCCAAGCTGTTCGAGGAGCGCATCGTCTTCGTCGGCACCCCGATCGACCAGGTCGTGTCCAACGACGTGATGGCCCAGCTGCTCGTCCTCGAGTCGCAGGACCCCGATCGCGACATCACGATGTACATCAACTCGCCCGGCGGCAGCGTGCCCGACATGCTCGCCATCTACGACACGATGCAGTACGTCCACTGCGACATCGTGACCGTGTGCCTGGGTGAGGCCGCCTCGGCGGCGGCGATCCTGCTCGCGGGTGGCACCCCGGGCAAGCGCGCCGCGCTGCCCAACGCGACCGTCCTGATCCACCAGCCGCGCACCGGCGGCGCCTACCAGGGCCAGGTCTCCGACCTCGAGATCCAGGCCGCCGAGATCGAGCGCATCCGCGACCGGCTCGACGAGATCCTGGCCGGCCACACCGGCCAGGACAAGGCGAAGATCCGCAAGGACACCGACCGCGACAACATCCTGACCGCCGCGGCGGCCAAGGAATACGGAATCATCGACGAGGTCTTCGAGTACCGCAAGAAGTCGATGAAGAAGTCCTGACGGCAACGCAAACAGCACAGGAGTCGCGGGGATTTTCTGTCGCGACATTTGGCCTTATCGGTCGAAGTTCGAGCGGTGCGCGGGTACCGTCGGGTTACTGGGCATTCGGATGTCGTTCAGATGACCCGTGCCCGGCTGCGTGCGACGCGACGGACCATGACGACAGTCCGGCAACGAGGAAGTAGGTACTACGCGAGATGGCACGAATCGGAGACGGCGGCGACCTGCTGAAGTGCTCTTTCTGCGGGAAGAGTCAGAAGCAGGTGAAGAAGCTCATCGCCGGTCCCGGCGTGTACATCTGCGATGAGTGCATCGACCTCTGCAACGAGATCATCGAGGAGGAGCTCGCCGAGAACGGCGACGTGAAACTCGACGAGCTCCCGAAGCCCGCGGAGATCCGCGACTTCCTCGAGAAGTACGTCATCGGTCAGGACACCGCCAAGCGCACGCTCGCGGTGGCCGTCTACAACCACTACAAGCGCATCCAGGCGGGGGAGAAGAAGGACTCCCGCACGGGCGAGACCGTCGAGCTGATGAAGTCGAACATCCTGATGCTCGGCCCGACCGGATGTGGCAAGACGTACCTCGCGCAGACACTGGCCAAGATGCTGAACGTGCCGTTCGCCATCGCCGACGCGACCGCTCTCACCGAGGCCGGTTATGTCGGTGAGGATGTCGAGAACATCCTGCTGAAGCTGATCCAGGCCGCCGACTACGACGTCAAGCGCGCCGAGACCGGCATCATCTACATCGACGAGGTCGACAAGATCGCCCGCAAGAGCGAGAACCCGTCGATCACCCGCGATGTGTCCGGCGAGGGCGTTCAGCAGGCTCTGCTGAAGATCCTCGAGGGCACTCAGGCGTCGGTGCCGCCCCAGGGTGGGCGCAAGCATCCGCATCAGGAGTTCATCCAGATCGACACGACCAACGTGTTGTTCATCGTCGCGGGTGCGTTCGCGGGTCTCGAGAAGATCGTGTCCGAGCGAATCGGCAAGCGGGGCTTGGGCTTCGGCAACGACGTGGCGAGCAAGGACGACGTCGACACGACCGATCAGTTCGCCGACGTCATGCCCGAGGACCTGATCAAGTTCGGCCTGATCCCGGAGTTCATCGGCCGTCTGCCGGTCGTCGCGTCGGTGACCAACCTCGACAAGGCCTCACTGGTGAGCATCCTGTCGGAGCCGAAGAACGCACTGGTGAAGCAGTACACCCGGCTGTTCGAGATGGACAACGTCGAACTCGAGTTCACCCAGGACGCTCTCGAGGCGGTCGCCGACCAGGCGATCCATCGGGGCACCGGTGCTCGTGGTCTGCGCGCCATCATGGAAGAGGTGCTGCTTCCGGTGATGTACGACATCCCGAGCCGGGACGACGTCGAGAAGGTCGTCGTCACCGGTGAGACGGTGCGCGACAACGTATTGCCGACGATCGTGCCGCGCAAGGCGTCGAGCGACGAGCGTCGCGACAAGACCGCCTGACGCACAGGCTTCGTCGTGGGGCATGATGACCATCTCGCCTCGCCGCGGTGACGGATCACGCACACTGGGAGCTGTGACTCAAGACACGGGATCAGACGGTTCGAAACTCGCGGCGATCGTGCTGGCCGGCGGGCGCTCACGGCGCATGGGCAGCGACAAGGCGGCATTGGACTGGGAAGGCGAGCCGATGCTCGCCCGCGTCGTGCGGGTCGTCGCGCAGCGGTGCGACCCGGTGCTGGTGGTGGCCGGCGAGACGTCCGCGGCCTTCCGCGGCATCGATGACATCCGCGACCGCGCCGCCCCCGGCATCGACCGGTCCAAGGTGCACTGGGTGACCGACGAACAGGAGGGGACCGGCCCTCTGGGTGGCCTGGTCGCGGGCCTGGCCAAGGCCGCGGCCGCAGGCGCCGACCTCGCCTTCGTCTGCGCCACCGACATGCCGCTCATCGCCCCCGAGCTCATCGACGAACTACGTCGGGGGCTGACCGGCTCGACCCAGGCGGTGATCGCCCGCGACGCACAGCGCGACCATCCGATGGCCGGGATCTACCGCACCGACGCGGGCCCGGTGATCGCCGATCTCGTGGCCGGCGGCGAACGCCGGATGCTCGGTGCGATCGACGCCCTCAACGCCCACCGGGTGGGCGTCTCCGACGCCGACTGGCTCGTGAACGTGAACGCGCCCGAGGACGTGCACCGGCTGCGTGTGTCGACGAGTTGACCTGCGCGGCCGGGTCGCCGACACCTCCTGCCGGGCGGGCGGCACGGCGCTCGACGCGCCATACGTCGCCGGCAAGTGGGCCGTTCGTGGTCTCACCCGAAACGGCAGCGCTCGAGTGTTCCCCACGTCGTCCGACGCGTCGTTCATCACGGGATCGGAGTACGTCATCGACGGCGGACTTCTCCTCGGGCCGGCCCTTCCGGCCGAGACCGCATGAACCGACGCGCCGCTGCCGCGTACTCACGTGAGGTCCGGGGCGAGGTCACACCCGGCGGAAACATAGAATGGCGGCCGTGACATCACTCGACCCCACATCCGCGCCGCCCGAGAACGAGTTGCCGAAATCCTGGGACCCCGCCCAGCACGAGGCGACGCTCTACCAGGGCTGGGTCGATGCCGGCTACTTCACCGCCGACGCCGAGAGTGACAAGCCCCCGTTCTCCATCGTGATCCCGCCGCCCAACGTCAACGGGTCGCTGCACATGGGCCACGCGTACGAGCACGTCCTCATGGACGCGTTGTCGCGCCGTCGCCGGATGCAGGGCTACGAGGTGCTGTGGCTGCCCGGCATGGACCACGCGGCGATCGCGATGCAGACGATGGTCGAGCGCAAGCTGGCCACCGAGGGCAAGACCCGCGACGACCTGGGCCGCGAGGCCTTCATCGAGCGCGTCTGGGCCGAGAAGGCCGAGATCGGCGGCAACATCGGCGAGCAGATGCGTCGCCTCGGTGACGGCGTCGACTGGTCCCGCGAGCGCTTCACGATGGACGAGGGTCTGTCACGCGCGGTGCACACCGTCTTCAAGAAGATGTTCGACGACGGGCTGATCTACCAGGCCGAGCGTCTGGTCAACTGGTCTCCGGTCCTCAAGACCGCGGTCAGTGACATCGAGGTCAGCTACGCCGACGTCGAGGGTGAACTCGTCAGCTTCCGGTACGGCTCCCTCGACGACTCCGAACCCCACATCGTGGTGGCCACGACGCGTCTGGAGACGATGCTCGGCGACACCGCGATCGCCGTGCACCCCGACGACGAGCGCTACGCGCATCTGATCGGCACCGAACTGCCGCACCCGTTCCTCGATCGGAAGATCCCGGTCGTCGCCGACGACTACGTCGACCCCGAATTCGGCAGCGGCGCAGTGAAGATCACCCCGGCGCACGACCCCAACGACTTCGCGCTCGGCCAGCGGCACAACTTGCCGATGCCGACGATCATGGACGAATCGGCCCGAATCGCCGACACGGGAACTCAATTCGACGGCATGGACCGTTTCGAGGCGCGGGTCAAGGTCCGCGAAGCCCTCGCCGAGCAGGGGCGCATCGTCAAGGAGGTGCGTCCGTACCTGCACAGCGTCGGACACTCCGAGCGCACCGGTGAGCCGATCGAACCCCGCCTGTCGATGCAGTGGTGGGTCGACGTCTCGTCGCTGGCGCAGGCCGCCGGCGACGCCGTCCGGGACGGGTCCACGGTGATCCACCCGAAGTCGATGGAGCCGCGCTGGTTCGGCTGGGTCGACGACATGCACGACTGGTGCATCTCGCGTCAGCTGTGGTGGGGACATCGCATCCCGATCTGGTACGGCCCGGACGGCGAGGTCGTGTGCGTCGGACCCGATGAGGAGGCGCCGGAGGGATACGTCCAGGAAACCGACGTCCTCGACACCTGGTTCTCCTCGGGCCTGTGGCCTTTCTCCACCATGGGCTGGCCGGAGAAGACCGACGATCTCGAGAAGTTCTATCCCACCTCGGTTCTCGTCACCGGATACGACATCCTGTTCTTCTGGGTGGCGCGGATGATGATGTTCGGGACCTACGTCGGCAAGGATCTGGGTCCGGGTAACGAGATCCCGTTCCACAATTTGTTCCTGCACGGCCTGGTCCGCGACGAGCACGGCCGCAAGATGTCGAAGTCGAAGGGCAACGGCATCGATCCGCTCGACTGGGTCGAGCGCTTCGGGGCCGACGCGCTGCGCTTCACCCTGGCTCGCGGTGCCAACCCGGGCGCGGACATCTCGGTGGGCGAGGATCACGCCCAGTCGTCGCGCAACTTCGCGACCAAGCTGTACAACGCGACCAAGTTCGCGCTGATGAACGGCGCCAAGGTCGCCGAGCTGCCCGATGCGTCGGCCCTGACCGACGCCGACCGGTGGATTCTCGGCCGTCTCGACGAGGTGCTCGCCGAGGTCGACGCCGGCTTCGAGTCCTACGAGTTCTCCAAGGCCTGCGAGTCGCTCTATCACTTCGCCTGGGACGAGGTGTGCGACTGGTACCTCGAGCTGGCCAAGGTCCAGTTCGCCGAGAATGACGAGAAGCGTTCGGAGACAACATCTGTCGTGCTCGGTGCGGTTCTCGAACCGCTGCTTCGCGCGCTGTCGCCGGTGATGCCCTTCGTCACCGAGGTGCTGTGGAAGACGCTCACCGGGGGCGAATCGCTCGTCATCGCCGAGTGGCCGACCCCGTCGGGACGCGACTGGTCGACCGATTCGGCGGCTCGCATCGCCGATCTGCAGCGCCTCATCACCGAGGTGCGCCGCTTCCGCAGCGACCAGGGACTGCGTCCGGGGCAGCGGGTCGCCGCCCAGTTCGACGGACTGGGGGAGTCCGGCCTCGAGCCGTTGCTGCCCTACGTGCAGTCGCTGGCGCGTCTCGATGCCGCCGGACCCGGCTTCGGGGCCACCGCGACCATCGAGGTCCGCCTGTCCGTCGCAACCGTCACCGTCGCCATCGACACCTCCGGAACCGTGGACGTCGAAGCCGAACGGAAGCGTCTCACCAAGGACCTGGCGGTCGCCGAGAAGGAACTGGCGACCACCTCGGCCAAACTCGGCAACGAGCAGTTCCTGTCCAAGGCTCCCGACCAGGTGGTGAGCAAGATCCGGAACCGCCAGCGGATCGCCACCGAAGAGGTCGAGCGGCTGAACGCGAAGCTGGCGAGTCTGGCCGGCGGCGCGTGAGCGACGAGACCGGCTTCCCGGAAGAGGATCCCGCCGTCGTCGGCGAGGATCCGCTGGGATTGTCGGAGCTACTCGACGCGGAGGAACGAGCGGCGGACGCCGAGACCGACCGGCCGCCGCTGACCGTCCACGACAGTGCAGACGATCTCGCCGAACTCGCCGAGGTCGAGGCCGAACTCGACACCCGCTGGCCCGAGACCAGGATCGAACCGTCGCTGACGCGCATCGCGGCCCTGATGGACCTGCTCGGGTCGCCCCAGCACAGCTACCCCGCGATCCACGTCGCGGGCACCAACGGCAAGACGTCGGTGACGCGGATGATCGATGCGCTGATGACCGCCCTGCACCGCCGGACCGGCCGGATCACGAGCCCGCACCTGCAGCGGGTCACCGAGCGGATCTCGGTCGACGGCAAACCGATCCGCGCGCGGACCTACATCGACACCTACCGCGAGCTCGAGCCGTACATCACGATGGTCGACGACAGCTCGACCGCCGCGGGCGGCCCGCGGATGAGCAAGTTCGAGGTGCTGACCGCGATGGCCTACGCGGTCTTCGCCGAGGCCCCGGTCGACGTCGCGGTGGTCGAGACCGGCATGGGTGGACGCTGGGACGCCACCAACGTCATCGACGGAATCGTCTCGGTCATCACGCCGATCGCGATGGACCACGCCGACTACCTCGGCGACACGCTCACCGCCATCGCGGGGGAGAAGGCAGGGATCATCAAACCCGGCGAGCCCGGCGCACTCGGCGCCGTCGACCCGGTCACGATCATCGCCGAGCAGAGCCCCGAGGTGATGGACGTACTGCTGCGCGCTGCCGTCGAGGCGGGCACGGTCGTCGCCCGTCAGGGTTCGGAGTTCGCGGTTCTCGACTCGGCCACCGCCGTCGGCGGCCAGATGCTGAGAATCCAGGGACTCGGCGGCGTCTACGACGAGGTCTTCCTGCCGCTGCACGGCGCCCACCAGGCCGCCAACGCGTCTCTGGCCCTCGCCGCGGTGGAGGCATTCTTCGGTGCCGGCCCCGATCGCCAGCTCGACATCGACGCGATCCGGAGCGGGTTCGCCGCCGTCGGCAACCCCGGACGGCTCGAGCGGCTGCGCAGCGCACCGACGGTCTTCGCCGACGCCGCGCACAATCCGCACGGCGCGACCGCATTGGCTCAGGCGCTGGCCGAGGAGTTCGACTTCCGCCGCCTCATCGGCGTCATCGGAGTGCTCGGCGACAAGGACGCCCGAGGACTACTCGAGGCTCTCGAGCCCGTGTTCGACGCCGTCGTCATCACCAACAACGGTTCGCCGCGTGCCCTCGACGCCGAGACGCTCGCAGAGTACGCACACGCGGTGTTCGGCGAGGAACGGGTCGTCGTCAAGCCGTTCCTGCCCGACGCCGTCGAAGAAGCCATCGCCCTCGCGGAGGACTCCGAAGGTCAGCGTGTCTCGGGTGCGGGAGTGGTCATCACCGGGTCGGTCGTGACCGCCGGCGCCGCCCGCACCCTGTTCGGTAAGGAACCCTCATGACCCGGTACACGCCGCCCACAAACGACCCGTGGAAGGGCCTGCGCGGGGTGATGGCCGGGACGATGATCCTCGAGGTCATCGTGATCATCCTGGCGTTCCCGATCGTCTGGCGACTCGGCGGCGGCCTGACCTGGCTGTCCGGCGGATACCTGACCCTCCTCGTGCTCGCGATGATCGCGGCCGCAGGGATGCAGGGCCGCCCGTACGCGCTCAAGCTCGACCTCGGCCTGCAGATGGCGGTGATCGTCGGTGGCATCTTCCACTGGTCCATCGCCGTCGTCGGTGTGGTCTTCGGATCGGTCTGGCTCTACATCGTCTACATCAAGCGAGATGTGGAGAAACGCGTCGAACTGGGCATGCTCCCCGGTCAGGAACCGATCGACTGACGCACGTCCCACCTGGGGAGTCAACGCTGTCCCGACAGCGGTTTGGTGGTCGCAAGACCTGTGTCCGGACCGTTATCGGCGAACGGGAGCGGACCGCGAGGGTTGCTGCAACAATGGCGCAAGCCGTGGGGAGCCGGCGAGTTCCCGCCTGGCTTCATCCCACCGCAACCCGCCATCGTGACGACATCCAACGTGAGGACGTACGTGCAGTTCCTGTTTTCCCGGACCCCCTCCGGTTCTGATCGCCCCCGCACCTCCGCCCGAATCGGCCGCTCGGCCGGAATGGCCCTCGCCGGTGCGGCGGCATTCGCTCTGGCCGCGCCCGCCGTCGCCTCGGCGGCACCCGCACCTGAGCAGACGCCGCCGGCCCTGGAAGCGTTCGCGGTACCCGAGGCAGGCGCTCCGGTTCCCGTCTCGCAGGGAGAGTTCAGCTACCTCGCGACCCACTCCGTCACCAAGCGCGCGGCGGGTATGAAGGCGCCCGAGGCCATCGCGACGTTGCCGGTGCCCGCCCAGTACCGTCCGGCGAATCTTGCTCTCGCGCAACAATTCGACCTCGCTCTCGCCGGTGCGTTGGCCTCGCCCGGTGGGTGTCTCCAGGTCGTCGTCGACCCACAGTCGCGGTCGGGCAGCCTGTTCAACTACGGCTTCTTCCCGGTCGCCGGTGAGTACTGCGCCTGACCGTCGGAATCCGGTCGCCGGTCGTTAAGGTGTGAGGCGTGACTGAACGCACTCTCGTACTCATCAAGCCGGACGGCGTCCAACGCTTGCTCGTCGGCGACATCATCAGCCGCATCGAGCGCAAGGGGCTCACTCTTGTGGCTCTCGAGCTCAAGACCGCAAGCGACGAGGTCGCCCGCGGCCACTACGCGGAACACGAGGGCAAGCCCTTCTACCCCTCGTTGCTGGAGTTCATCACCTCCGGCCCGCTGGTCGCGGCCGTCCTCGAGGGCCCGCGCGCCGTCGCCGCCTTCCGGCAGATCGCCGGCGGCACCGATCCCGTCGATAAGGCGGTGCCCGGCACCATCCGCGCGGACTACGCCTTGAACACCCAGTACAACCTGGTCCACGGCTCGGACTCGCCGGAATCGGCCGAGCGTGAGATCGCTCTCTGGTTCCCCGAACTCGCAGGCTGACCGAGGTTCCCTCGGTTCGACGCGCGGCTCAAACGCGCATACTTTGCGGTCATCCGACCACCGTGTGGGATACTTGCAGGGTTATCGCCGGCACACTTTGTCGACGATGGCCGGATGACGCGCCCTGGTTCGGCGCGTCGCGGTGCGGTAGATCCGCATCGCGACGCCCACAACCACAGCTGATCCCGCCGAGGTTCGTACTGCTGCCAGCAGCCGAACACTCAGGCTCTGCCCTGTGCCCGGTGGCGTGGAAGGCGCCCGGGATGCGGTCATCGACACAGCAAGAGCGTTCTCTGCTGAACCGACTCTCGGATCAGCGTGATGACGCGGAGACCACACAACACCGGTCATACGTGACCGGGACACAGAGCAGACCCTCGCGTGGCCGCGTCAGCCCGACGCGCCCGGGGGTTCGAGGAGACTGAGTGACCGACAACGGGTCACCGGCTGACGCGAACGCAGCGTCAGAACCGGTGGAAGAATTTCCCAGCAAACTTCGTGTGCACGCACTGGCCCGCTTCCTGGGCCTGACGAGTCGGCAGGTGCTGGCGCACCTGGCCAATCTCGGGGTGCAGACGCGCAGCCCACAATCCAGCGTCGACCGTGAGTTGGCGCAGGCCGTGGCCGAACGGGTGCGGGCCAACGTGGAAGCGGACGAGGCGGTGACGCCGGTCCCGGCCGAAGAGGCCACCCCCGCGGCGCCGCAGGTCGAAGCGCCGGCCCCCGAGGCGCCGAAGGTCGAAGAGACCACCCCCGAGGCACCGACGGTCGAAGAGCCGGTCGCCGAGGCGCCGAAGGTGGAAGAGCCGGCCGTCGAGGTTCCGAAGGTCGAGGAGCCGCCGAGTCTGTTCTCGGCCGCGGCCACCCGCTACGACGAGCCGGTCGCGGCGCAGGCCGCCGAGGACGACACGTCCTTCGGCACCCAGCCGCTGTTCCTCCAGCCACAGGCGCCCGCCGAGAAGCCGAAGACCGCGCGCGCGGCGAAGCAGGCCGAGAAGCCGGCGCAGCCCGAGAAGCCGGCGCAGGCGGAGAAGCCAGCGCAGGCGGAGAAGCCGGCGCAGCCCGAGAAGTCAGAGCAGCCCGACAAGCCGGCGAAAGCCGAGAAGAAAGCGCCGTCGACCGGCGCACCTTCTGCCGACACCTCCGCTGACGACCAGGCTCCCGAAGAGGACGCCGACGAGACCGACACCGACAGCACCGACGCCGACGACTCGGGTTCGGGTCGTAGCCGTCGTCGCCGTCGCGGACGTCGTGGTCGTGGTCGCGGCCGCGGCGACCAGGGCGAGTCCGGCGATTCGTCGGATGACACCGAGTCGGACGAGACCGGTGACCGCGCCGAGGACTCGGCAACCGACTCCGAGTCGACGGCCGACGAATCCGGCGACGAGAACAAGACGGATGAGTCGCAGTCCGAGGAGTCGGCCGCCGGTGATGGCGAGCCGACCGGACGCCGACGTCGTCGCAGCCGGCGGTCAGCCGGAGAGAACTCGGAGGAGGCCGATCAGAAGGAGGCCGCTTCCGCGGATGTGTCGGAGGGCGACTCCTCGACGGCCACCGATTCCGGTGACGACACCGAGTCGGACGACGGTGAAGGCGACGACTCGGATGAGGCGTCCTCGACCCGCCGTCGGCGTCGCCGCCGCCGGCGCAAGGGCGGGGGAGAACCCGACGAGGGTTCGCCGGACGATCCGCCGAACACGGTGGTCCACGAACGTGAACCCCGGAGCAAGCGTGCGCGCGACGAGGTGCAGGGCATCTCCGGTTCGACCCGACTCGAGGCCAAGCGTCAGCGCCGTCGCGACGGACGCGACGCGGGCCGTCGACGCCCGCCGATCCTGACCGAGTCGGAGTTCCTCGCCCGTCGCGAGGCCGTCGACCGCGTGATGGTGGTGCGCGAGCGCAGCGCCAACAGCAGCATCTCCGACGGCGACGGCCACGAGCTCGCCGCGGTGGAGGACTACACCCAGGTCGCGGTGCTCGAGGACGGCGTCCTCGTCGAACACTTCGTCACCACGGCGACGTCGTCGTCGATGGTGGGCAACATCTACCTCGGCCGCGTGCAGAACGTGCTGCCCGGCATGGAGGCGGCTTTCGTCGACATCGGCCGCGGCCGCAACGGTGTGCTGTACGCCGGCGAGGTCAACTGGGATGCCGCCGGACTCGACGGCGGCTCGCGGAAGATCGAGCAGGCGCTCAAGCCCGGCGACAACGTGCTGGTGCAGGTCAGCAAGGACCCGGTGGGACACAAGGGTGCCCGCCTGACCACGCAGATCTCCCTGGCCGGCCGGTACCTCGTCTACGTGCCGGGCGGGTCGTCGACCGGTATCAGCCGCAAGCTGCCCGACGTCGAGCGCAAGCGTCTCAAGCAGATCCTGGCCAAGCTCGTGCCCGACGAGGCCGGAGTGATCATCCGCACCGCCTCAGAAGGCGTCAGTGCCGAGGAACTCGGTGCCGACATAGCTCGTCTCGAATCGCAGTGGAAGTCGATCGAGGAATCGGTCGCGCAGGCCAAGAAGGGTGGCTCGTCGGCCCCGCGTGCGCTGTACGAGGAGCCCGATCTGCTGGTTCGCGTGGTGCGTGACCTGTTCAACGAAGACTTCAAGAAGCTCGTCGTCGAGGGCGACAAGGCGTGGAACCTCGTCGAGGGTTACGTCAGTTCCGTCGCACCCGACCTCATGGAGCGGGTCGAGCAGTTCAGCAAGCCGCACGCCGATGCACCCGATTCGTTCGTGGTCCATCGCATCGACGAGCAACTCGCAAAGGCGCTCGACCGCAAGGTGTGGCTGCCGTCGGGCGGCACGCTGATCATCGAGCACACCGAGGCCATGACGGTCGTCGACGTCAACACCGGCAAGTTCACCGGTTCGGGGGGCAACCTCGAGGAGACGGTCACCCGCAACAACCTCGAGGCGGCCGAGGAGATCGTGCGGCAGATGCGCCTGCGCGACATCGGCGGCATGATCATCGTCGACTTCATCGACATGGTCCTCGAGTCCAACCGTGACCTGGTGCTGCGTCGCCTCACCGAGGCCCTGGCTCGGGACCGTACCCGCCACCAGGTGTCGGAGGTGACCTCGCTCGGCCTGGTGCAGATGACCCGCAAGCGTCTCGGCACCGGTCTGCTCGAGGCGTTCTCGACCCCGTGCTCGACGTGTGGCGGTCGCGGCCTGATCGTGCACACCAACCCGGTCGAGGTGCGCGGCGACGACTCGGCGCGTTCGGACAGCGCCGGCTCCAAGCGTTCGCGCCGCGGCAAGAAGAAGTCGTCGGAGGCACCCGCCGAGACCAAGGCGGCGCCGCAGCCGGCACACAAGCCCGCTGCCGAACACCCGTTGTTCCGGGCCATGGCCGCACACAACCACGACGACGAGCACCCCGAGGGCGAGTACCACGAGGGTGATCACCCCGAGGGCGCGCCCGAGAAGCCGGAGACCCCCGAGCCGGTGGCCGAGACCGTGTCGGAACCGGAAGCCGCGGAACTGGAAGCGGCGGAACCGGAAGCGGTGGAACCGGAAGCGGCGGAAGCGGAACCGGTGAAGGCCGAGGAACCGGTCCTGTCGACCGATGGGCAGGCTCCCGCGGTGGCCAAGCGCCGCCGCCGGGTGGTCCGGCGCCCAGCGCAGACCACCACCGCACCGGAGAACGTGGTGATGACGGCCGTCGACGCGGCACCGGAGGCGCCCAAGACGACCTTCGGTCCGGTCTCCACCGGGGAGTCCGTGGTCGCGGTACGCCGGCGCCCGCGGAAGCGTACGGCGGGCCGGCCCGCCGGACCGCCGCCGACCGACAGCTGATCGCCGAGGGACGGGCCGGCGGGGCTGGTTTGACCCGGCCACCGCCGTTCCCGTAACCTTGGAAAGTCGCCTCCCGCGGAGGGTCTGCGCTGTTCTGCGTGCCACGTGCACCGGCAGCGGCGCGAATCCCGTGGCAGGCCCTCTGGTGTGATCTGCAGCCACTCCCGGTCAGCTGACTGGGTCGACTGCGGCCCGCGCCGGGATGCACTACACGAACGCCTTCGAGAGCGCCTCGGCGCTGGCGAGGGCCCGACCAGACGAGTAAGAGGAAGAACTTCGATGGCAACGTACGCGATCGTCAAGACCGGCGGTAAGCAGTACAAGGTCGCTGAGGGCGACATTGTCAAGGTCGAGAAGATCGACGAGAAGGTCGGCTCCACGGTGAGCCTGCCGGTCGCGTTGGTCGTCGACGGCTCGACCCTGACCACCGACGCCGACAAGCTGGCCAAGATCTCGGTCACCGGCGAGGTCGTGGAGCACGTCAAGGGCCCCAAGATCCGCATCCACAAGTTCAAGAACAAGACCGGCTACCACAAGCGCCAGGGTCACCGTCAGAAGCTGACGCTCCTGAAGGTCACCGGGATCAAGTAGTTCGACCAGCTTCGCGAAGACCTCAGGAGGACTGACACATGGCACATAAGAAGGGCGCATCGAGCTCGCGCAACGGTCGCGATTCCAATGCCCAGCGACTCGGCGTGAAGCGCTTCGGCGGCCAGCAGGTGAGCGCGGGAGAGATCCTGGTTCGTCAGCGCGGCACCAAGTTCCACCCCGGCGTGAACGTCGGTCGCGGTGGCGACGACACCCTGTTCGCGCTCGCCGCAGGCGCGGTGGAGTTCGGCAGCAAGCGTGGCCGCAAGACGGTCAACATCGTCCCGGAAACCGCTCAGGTCTGACCCGAGCTATCCGGCACGACAAGCCTTTTCGCAGGGCGGGCAGGGTCATCACGTACCCGGCCCGCCCTGTTCTTTTTTGGATGGAAGAAGGATTCGATGTCACGGTTCGTCGACCGCGTGACCATTCACGTCGCGGCGGGCAACGGTGGCCACGGCTGCGCCTCGGTCCACCGGGAGAAGTTCAAACCTCTCGGCGGCCCGGACGGCGGTAATGGCGGGAACGGCGGGTCGGTGCGCCTCGTCGTCGACCCGCAGGTGCACACTCTGCTCGACTTCCACTTCCGTCCGCATGCCAAGGCGAGCAACGGCAAACCCGGTGCCGGCGACAACCGTGACGGCGCCAACGGCGAGGATCTCGTCCTCAAGGTGCCCGACGGTACCGTCGTGCTCGACGAGAACGGCACCATTCTCGCCGACCTGGTCGGCGCCGGAACGACTTTCGAGGCGGCACAAGGCGGTCGAGGAGGCCTCGGCAACGCCTCGCTCGCGTCGAAGGCCCGCAAGGCCCCCGGCTTCGCCCTCCTCGGTGAGGATGGCCAGGAACGTTCCCTCGTTCTCGAGCTGAAGTCCGTGGCCGACGTCGGCCTCGTCGGCTTCCCTTCGGCGGGCAAGTCGTCGCTGGTGTCGGTGCTGTCGGCGGCCAAGCCGAAGATCGCCGACTATCCGTTCACCACCCTCGTGCCGAATCTCGGTGTGGTCCAGACCGCCGGTGAGGTGTTCACCATCGCCGACGTGCCCGGCCTGATTCCAGGTGCGTCGACCGGCCGTGGTCTCGGACTCGAGTTCCTGCGCCACCTCGAGCGGTGCGCCGTCCTCGCGCATGTCGTGGACTGCGCGACCCTCGAACCCGGTCGCGACCCGGTGTCCGACATCGATGCCCTCGAGGCCGAACTCGCCGCCTACCGCCCGGCGCTCGACGCCGATCACGGTCTGGGCGACCTGGCCGAGCGTCCGCGTGTGGTGATCCTCAACAAGATCGACGTCCCCGATGCCGCCGAACTCGCCGACCTCGTCGAACCCGAACTCGCCGAACGCGGTTGGCCGGTCTTCCGGATCTCGGCCGTGGCCCACGAGGGTCTGCGCGAACTGACCTTCGCACTGGCGAAGATGGTCCGCGAGTACCGGGAAGCCCAGCCCGCCAAGGTGCCCCGCCGCGCGATCATCCGTCCGAAGGCGGTCGACGACACCGGGTTCACCATCATCCGCGATCCGGAGATCGAGGGCGGTTTCATCGTCCGCGGTTCGCGTCCGGAACGCTGGATCGCGCAGACGCAGTTCGACAACGACGAGGCCGTCGGCTACCTGGCGGACCGCCTCAACCGGCTCGGCGTCGAAGACGAACTGGTGAAGCTGGGTGCGGAGCCCGGTGCGCCGGTCACCATCGGTGCGGTCACCTTCGACTGGGAGCCGAGCACGCCCATGGGTGACGACGTCCCGGTCACCGGACGCGGCACCGACATCCGACTCGACCGCAACGATCGGGTGGGCGCCGCCGAACGTAAGCAGGCGCGCCGGCTGCGCCGCGGGCTGCCCGTCGAGGACGGAGAGCAGGACCAGTCGTGACCGCGGAAGCCCGCATCGAGGTTCGGGGCGTTCGGGCACAGATCGCGCACGCGCGCAGCGTCGTGGTGAAGATCGGCTCGTCGGCTCTGACCGACCTGACCGAGGGACTCGATCGGGATCGGCTCGATGCCCTGGCCGACGCGCTCGAAGCGCGGATGCGTGCCGGCTCCGATGTCATCGTGGTGTCGTCGGGCGCGATCGGCGCGGGTATAGCCCCGCTGGGTCTCAAGAAGCGTCCGACGGACCTCGCAACCAAGCAGGCTGCGGCAAGCGTCGGACAGCTGGCGCTGGCGCACGCCTGGGGGACCTCGTTCGCCCGCTACGGCCGCACCGTGGGGCAGGTCCTGCTGACCGCAGACGACATCTCCAACCGGTCGCATCACGCCAACGCCCAACGCACGCTTGATCGTCTGCGGTCGTTGGGTGCGGTGGCCGTGGTCAACGAGAACGACACGGTGGCGACCAACGAGATCAGGTTCGGCGACAACGACCGGCTCGCCGCCCTCGTCGCCCACCTCAGCGGCGCCGACGCGCTCGTGCTGCTCTCCGATGTCGACGGACTCTACGACGGCGACCCGCGCAAGGTGGGCGTCGACGGCCGACGTGCCCGTCTGATCCCCGAGGTGAACGGGCCGGAGGATCTCGACGGCGTCATCGCCGGGTCGGGGGGAGCGCTCGGTACCGGCGGGATGGCCTCGAAACTGGCCGCGGCCCGCCTGTCCGCGGATGCCGGTGTCCCGGTCCTGCTGGCCGCCGCCTCGTCGGCGGCGCAAGCTCTCGCCGACGCATCGGTGGGTACGGTGTTCGCCGCCCGCGAGGAGCGGTTGTCCGCCCGCCGCTTCTGGGTGCGTCATGCCGCGGACGCGCGGGGTCGGATCGTCCTCGACGACGGTGCGGTGGCAGCCGTATCCCATCGGCGTCGTTCGCTTCTCGCCGCCGGGGTGGTCGGCGTCGAGGGCCGGTTCTTCGATGGCGACGTCGTCGAACTGGTGGACCAGCGCGGAGCGGTGAAGGCGCGCGGCGTCGCCTCGTATGACTCCGACGACGTCACCTCGATGGTCGGCCGCCAGACCGACGAACTCCCGGCCGAACTGCAGCGGCCCGTCGTGCATGCCGACGACCTGGTCGTCGTGTCGCGCTGAACTTCTAGCCCGCAGCCAGGGCCGGCAGCACGACCCCGGCCCGATGGTCGATCTTGAGCACGGCCAGCTCGTCGGCGCGGGTGTGTCCGCGGTTCACGATGATCAGCGGCTTACCGGCGCGATGGGCCCGGCGCGCGAACCGCAGGCCGGACATGACCGTCAGTGACGACCCGACCACCAGCAGCGCGTCGGACTCGTCGACCGCGGAGAATGCCTGGGCGACAAGTGGTTTCGGAACCGTCTCGCCGAAGTAGACGATGTCGGGTTTGAGGATGCCGCCGCAGTGCGGGCAGTCGATCATCACGAAGTCGGAGGTGTCGGAGAGCGTCGCATCCGCATCGGGTGCCACCTCGATGGCGCCGCGTCCCGCGACCCGGTCGGCGAAGCCGGTGTTGACCTTCTCGAGCTCCTCTGCGAGCCGGTGCCGGGAGATCCGCCAGTCGCAGGTCAGGCAGCGTACGCGCCCATAGCAGCCGTGGAGTTCCAGCACGCCCTTCGTCCCGGCCTTCGTGTGCAGCATGTCGACGTTCTGAGTGATCACCGTCGAGACCACGCCGCGGCGTTGCATGTCGGTGAGCGCCAGATGCGCCGCGTTGGGTAGTGCGGCGTCCATGTGACGCCAGCCGAGGTGATTGCGCGCCCAGTAGTGCCGGCGGAACTCGGGGGAGGACAGGAACATCTCCAGGGTCATCGGCGTGCGCGGCGGTGAACCCGGGCTGCGGTAGTCGGGTATCCCCGAGTCGGTGGAGATGCCGGCGCCGGTCAGGACCGCGACGCGACGCCCGGCCAGGATGTCGGACGCGAGCTCGATGCGCTCGGCGACATCATCGTCGAGGGGCGTGTGTTCGGCCGGGGCCTGGCCGAGTTGAAGACGAGTGCGCACCCTGCCCAGGATAGGCAGGGTGCGCACTCGGAATGCTCTTCTGAGATGGCGTCCGTCAGGACACGACGGTCTCCTCGGCATGCTTGCCGGCCGGCTGCGGCACGGCGACCAGCGGGTACACGCCGTTCTCGTCGTGCACCTCGGTGCCGACGACCGGCGGATTGAACACGCACAGCATCCGCATCTGCGTGTCGGCGGTGACCGTGTGCCGTTCGTGACCGTTCAGCAGGTACATCGTGCCGGGGGCCAGCGGATAGGTCTCGCCGGTCTCCCGGTCGAGCAGGGTGCCGGTGCCCTCGACGAGCCAGACGGCCTCGATGTGATTGGCGTAGTGGAATTCGTTCACGCTGCCGGCGGCGATGGTGGTCTCGTGGAACGAGAACCCCACGCCGTCGCCGCCGAGGACGATGCGCTTGGAGACCCAGTTGCCCTTGGGGTCCGCCACATCGCGATCGGTACCGGTGATTTCCTGGGTGGTTCGGACGATCATCCGATCACCTCCTTGACTGCGTCGGAAAGGATGGACAGGCCGCGGTCGAGGTCCTCGCGGGAGATGGTCAGCGGCGGGAGCAGCTTGACGACCTCGTCGGACGGACCCGACGTCTCGGCGAGCAACCCGGCGCCGAAGGCCTGCGCACAGACCTTCCCGGCTGCCGTGTGATCGTCGAACGCCAGGCCGCGGACCATGCCGCGACCGCGGGTCGAGATGCCTTCGTAACGGTTGCAGAGGTCGGAGAAGACCTCGTGGATGCGCTCACCCTTCGCGTGGATCTCCCGGGTCAGGGTGTCGTCGGACCAGTAGGTCTCGATGGCCCTGGCGGCGGTGACGAAGGCGGGGTTGTTGCCGCGGAAGGTGCCGTTGTGTTCGCCGGGGGTCCAGACGTCGAGCTCGGGCTTGAACAGGGTCAGCGCGAAGGGCAGACCGTAGCCGCTGATCGACTTGGACAGCGTAACGATGTCGGGCTTGATGCCGGCCTCCTCGAACGAGAAGAACTCGCCGGTCCGGCCGCAGCCCATCTGGACGTCGTCGACGATGAGCAGGATGTCGCGGCGCTCGCACAGGTCCGACAGCGCGCGCAGCCACTCGGCGCGTGCGACGTTGACGCCGCCCTCGCCCTGCACGGTCTCGACGATCACCGCGGCGGGGCGGTTCAGGCCGCTGCCCGAGTCGTCGAGGACGCGCTCGAACCAGGCGAAGTCCTCCATGACGCCGCCGAAGTAGTTGTCGAACGGCATCGGGGTCGCGTGGACCAGGGGGATACCGGCACCCGCGCGCTTCATCGAGTTGCCGGTGACCGACAGCGAACCCAGGGTCATGCCGTGGAAGGCGTTGGTGAAGCTGATGATCGACTCACGGCCGGTCACCTTGCGGGCCAGCTTGAGGGCCGACTCGACGGCGTTGGTGCCCGTCGGACCGGGGAACTGGATCTTGTAGTCGAGTCCGCGCGGCTGAAGGATGTGCTGGTGGAACTTCTCGATGAAGTTCCCCTTGGCGACGGTGGCCATGTCGAGACCGTGGGTGATGCCGTCGGACTCGATGTACTCGATCAGAGCCTTCTTCAGCTCGGGGTTGTTGTGGCCGTAGTTCAGCGAACCGGCGCCCGCGAAGAAGTCCAGGTACTCCCGACCGTTCTGGTCGGTGATGTAGGAACCCTTGGCGGTGGTGAAGACCGCAGGCCAGTTGCGGCAGTAGCTGCGCACCTCGGATTCGTGGGTCGTGAAGACGGAATCGTCGAAGGACTTTTCCAGAACGGGGGTGGCGTCGAGAAGTTGCATATCGGTGCTTCCTTCTATGGGTGACAACGTGAGTTCGGTGCCCATCGGCGATATGAACTCGAAAAGCGGCGTCGCGCAGCGACGCTGTGGTGGATCAGTGCCAACGATGTTGCGGCACTGCGCATCCGGAAACCGTCGGTCAGGGGCTATGCCGCGGTCCGGGGGTGCTGAGGGATCACGCGCGAGCTCAGGGCTCGGGGATCTCCGGTTCCAGCATGTAGAGGTCCTCGGGCTCGTGCGAGTCCGGGAAAGCGTTGGCGGCGAACAGATCACGGCGTTCGAAACGCAGGCCGCGAGCCTTCGCCACCGACTCGAACAGTCGCTGCGACGGAATGTTGTCGGGACTGATCGTGGTGTGCATCGCCACCATGCCGAGGCGGTTCACGCGATCGAAGAGGTGGTGCAGCATGGACCCGGCGATGCCGTGTCCGCGCATCGAGTCGTCGACGGCGACCTGCCACACCATGAGGGTGGATGGATCGTTCTGGCGACGATATCCGGTGACGAAACCGACCGGACGGCCGTCGACTTCGGCGATGATCGAGGTCTGGGCGAAGTCGTGACACCACAGCACATAGGAATACGACGAGTTGACGTCGAGAACCTTTGAGTCCGAGGCGATTTCCCAGAGACGGGTACCGTCGGCGACAGTCGGCATCCGATAGTCGACGGTAAGGACAGTTGTTGGGGCCGTTCTTGTTTGTGAAGGGCGCATAACGCCATCGACGTTAACAACGCGTGTCGGGGAAGTCACCCACCTGCGGAAATTGCCTCGTCGAACCCCTACCTTCTACCTGATCAGACATGCAATGTGAAGTGAGTCACAAGAGTGTCACCCACGGATGTCATCGGGGCTTCACGGGAGGGCAGAATGGCCCCATGACGAGGATCATCGCGGGCGAGCTACGGGGGAGACGGCTCCGCGTTCCGGGCGAGGGAACTCGTCCCACTTCCGATCGTGTGCGGGAGTCGGTCTTCAACATCCTCGACGCCCGATTCGATCTCGACGGGCTCTGGGTTCTCGATCTGTACGCCGGTTCCGGCGCCCTCGGCATCGAGGCGGTCTCGCGAGGAGCGGCCGGCGCGACCTTCGTCGACTCGGCACGGAAGGCGGCCGCGGTCATCGGGGCCAATGTGCAGGTCTGTGGCATCGCCTCGTCGACCACGGTACTGACGAGACCGGTGTCCGCCTATCTGTCCTCGCCGCCCGAACGGAAGTACGACCTCGTGTTCTCCGACCCGCCGTACGCGGTCGACGCGTCGGCGCTCTCCGAGGACCTGACCAGACTGGCCGCGACACGGCTCGCCGAGGATGCCCTGGTGGTCGTGGAGCGCTCCGCCCGCTCGACCGGCCGGATCTGGCCCGCCGGCTTCGAGGTGCTGGTGGACAAGAACTACGGCGACACCCGGGTCGAGGTGGGGGAGTTCACCGGTGCCTGAGACGCTGCCGCGCAGCTCCTGACGACACTGACGCGCAGGACCTGACGGTAAGTTCAGGCCATGACGACGGCAGTGTGTCCCGGTTCCTTCGATCCCTTCACCCTTGGCCACCGATACGTGGTCGAACGCGCCGCGGCGTGTTTCGACGAGGTGGTCATCACCGTGGTGGTCAATCCCAACAAGCGCGGGATGTTCAGCGTCGAGGAGCGCATCGCGCTCATCGAGGAGGATTGTGCCGATCTGCCCGGCGTGCGGGTCGATCGCTGGGAAGGGCTTCTCGTCGACTATCTGAAGCAGGAGTCGATCCACACGATCGTCAAGGGCCTCCGGTCGGCGGTCGACTTCGACTACGAGGTTCCGATGGCCCAGATGAACCGCGCGCTCGCAGATGTGGAGACGGTCTTCCTTCTCACCGATCCCCGGTTCGCGCATGTCTCGAGTTCGCTCGTCAAAGAGGTGGCCAAGCTCGGTGGCGACGTCGCGCCGTTCTTGTCGTCGCACATCCACAAGCGCCTCACGGCAAAGCTGACCGGCGAGCGGTCCGTCTGACGAATCACCTGGGGAAATCTGCGACACACCCCACGCGCTTCACTAATCACAGGCGCAACATTCGGCACAATAGTCACAGATTCACCAACTGTTGCAAACAGGCAAGCGCCGGATTGGGGTGGCTGTGTACCGGGTATTTGAGGCTCTCGACGAGCTCGTGGCGATTGTCGAGGAGGCGCGGAGTGTGCCGATGACCGCGGGTTGCGTCGTGCCGCGTGGTGACGTGCTCGAACTCCTCGACGACATCAAGGACTCGATCCCGGGCGAGCTCGACGACGCTCAGGATGTCCTCGACCAGCGCGACACGCTCATCGGTGATGCGCGTGAGCACGCCGAGACCACGGTCGCCAAGGCCGACTCCGAATCCGAGGCCGTCCTCGCTCACGCCCGGGCCGAGGCCGACCGCATCCTGTCCGAGGCCAAGGCTCAGGCCGATCGCATGGTCGACGAGGCGAGCTCGCACTCGCACTCGCTCGTCGAGGATGCCACCGAAGAGGCACGCCGGCTCCAGACGAGTGCTGCCCGCGAATTCGAGGCCGTCACCGGACGCGCACGGGCCGAGGCGCAGCGCACCATCGACGCGGCGAACAACACCTACGACAAGTCGGTGGCCGACGGCATCGCCGAACAGCAACGCCTCGTCTCCGAGACCGAGGTCGTCGGCGCCGCCAAGTCGGAGGCCGAGCGCATCATCGACGCCGCGCACGCCGAGGCGGACCGTCTGCGTGGCGACTGCGACGTCTACGTCGACGAGAAGCTGGCCCAGTTCGAGGAGATCCTCACCGGCACACTGCGTTCGGTGAACCGCGGACGGCACCAGCTGCGCACCGGCGCCGGCATGCACGACTACGTCGAATACCCACGCAGCGTGGACGATGCGGCACGCGACTCGCGCGGCGACCACTCGCGGTCGCGCGAGACGTCGACCCGGAACTCCTACGACCGTGACCAGGGATCCCCGCTGGCGGTCTGACCGGTCGGGCGACCGACCCGGCACACACGGTGGCGTCAGTCGATGATTCGCGATCGCGAGCGTATGGTGCAGTTTGTGTCTGATCATGCTGTGACATCAGAACCGTCGCACGGTCCCGATTCCGCGCCACGGCGCGATCCCTTCGTCCTCGACGTCCGGTCGCTGGGTCGTCGCCCGGGCACCATGTCAGAGGTGCACCGGACGGTGGCGACCCCGGACAAGCTCGGAGTCGAGATGATCGGCATCCCGGCCGGCTCGGACGTCGATCTCGACCTCCGGCTCGAGTCGGTGAGCGAGGGAATCCTGGTGACCGGCACCGCGTGCGGCGAGACCGCGGGGCAGTGTTCGCGCTGCCTCGAGCCGATCGACGGCACGGTGACGGTGTTCCTCACCGAACTGTTCGCGTACCCGGACAGTGTGACCGAGCAGACTACCGAGGAAGACGATGTGCACCGCATCGTCGACGACCGCATCGATCTCGAACAGGCGATCATCGACGCGGTGGCGTTGGAACTCCCGATGTCGCCGCTGTGTTCACCGGACTGCCCCGGGCTCTGCCAGGTGTGCGGTATCCGGTTGGCGGTCGCCGAACCCGGCCACGCGCACGAGCTGATCGACCCTCGGTGGGCCGGTCTCGCGAACAAGTTCTCCGAGCTCACCGGCGACGACAAGCCGGACGGCGACACGTCGGACGGGGACACGTCGGACGGGGACAAACCGGGCGATCAGGAACGTCGTGACTGAGACCACTCGCGAGGACGGTCGTCGTGCCGCGCTACTCGCCGCTCTCGACACCGACATCCCCGAACACCTTCTGACACTGGCGCTCACGCACCGCTCCTACGCCTACGAGCACGGCGGGCTGCCGACCAACGAGCGCCTCGAGTTCCTCGGGGACTCCGTTCTCGGTGTGGTGATCACCGAACGCCTGTACCTCCGATTCCCGGACCGCCCGGAGGGTGAGCTCGCCAAGATCCGTGCCAGCGTGGTGAACATGCACGCGCTCGCCGACGTGGCGCGGGGGCTCGGCGACGAGGGCGGCCTGGGCAAGTACCTGTATCTCGGCCGCGGCGAGGAGATGACCGGCGGCCGCGACAAGGACTCGATCCTCGCGGACGGCCTCGAATCGCTGTTCGGCGCAGTGTTTCTCAGTCACGGGCTGGAGACCTCGCAGCGGATCATCCTGCGGCTCTTCGACGAACGCATCGAGAAGGCCGGGCAACTCGGCGCGGGGCTGGACTGGAAGACCTCGCTGCAGGAGCTGAGCTCGGAACGCGGTTACGGCCCGCCGCAGTACCAGATCTCGTCCACCGGACCGGACCACAACAAGGAGTTCACCGCGATCGCGATGGTCGCGGGGGAGAACCTGGGCGAGGGCGTCGGACGCACCAAGAAAGAGGCCGAGCAGCAGGCGGCGGCCCTCGCGTGGACGGCACTCACCGAACGCGCTGCCGCGTCCGACACCGCTGCGTCCTGAGATTCGGCGTACATGCCTGAACTACCCGAGGTCGAGACCGTGCGAATGGGTCTCGAGAAGCACCTGACCGGGCGGACGGTGACGTCGGTCGAGGTACTGCACCCGCGTGCCGCCCGTCGTCATGTCGGCGGTGAACCCGATCTGATCGGACGTCTGGCCGGCAAACACGTCACCGGGGTGCGGCGCCGCGGCAAGTACATGTGGATCGACCTCGCCGACGACGCCGATCGTGTCGCCCTGGTCGTACACCTAGGCATGAGCGGACAGATGCTCATCGCCCGCAATGGGGCACCCGACCACACCCACCTCCGCATCCGCGCCACCCTCGACGACGACAACGAACTGCGCTTCGTCGACCAGCGCACGTTCGGCGGATGGCATCTCGACGATTATGTGGACGACATCCCGGTGTCGGTCGCGCACATCGCGCCCGATCCGTTCGATCCCGCCTTCGACGCGGCAGCAGTGGTGACCCGGATGCGGGCCAAGCACTCCGAGATCAAGCGCGTCCTGCTCGATCAGACCGTCATCTCCGGGGTCGGCAACATCTACGCCGACGAGGCGCTGTGGCGTGCGCGACTGCACGGCGCACGTATCGCGGAGACGATCTCGCGCAAGAAGCTCCTCGAACTGATCGATGCGGCGACCGCGGTGATGACCGAGGCGGTAGAGGTCGGGGGTACGTCCTTCGACGCGCTGTACGTCAACGTCAACGGCCAGTCGGGCTACTTCGAACGCTCGCTCAACGCCTACGGACGCGAGGGGCTGCCGTGCCGCCGGTGCGGGACGCTGATGCGCCGGGAATCGTTCATGAACCGCAGCTCTTACTTCTGCCCGAAGTGCCAGACCGTGCCTCGGCGCCGTGCACGTTGAGTCACTGACACTTCCTGCGCAGCTCTGACGCGTCCGGTGAAACGTGATGAGCGTTCCGCGGAACGCGCGACGCGACGTGACCAGCTGTTTTGTCGGTGGGCGCCGCTAAGTTGTTCGCATATCCGTTCGAACAGCTGGGGGGCTTGGGGTGTCTGTTTCGGTATTGCACGGTGAGAATGTGTCGTCGATGTTCGATGGCGCGGATCCGGCGTCTCTGTCCGATGAGGCGTTGGAAAGCAGAGTGCTGGGTTATGCCGCGCAGATCACCGCGCTCACGGCCGAGTTCTTGTCTCTGGTTGCGGAGTTGGATGAGCGGCAGTCGTGGAGGGGGCCGGGTATTCATTCGCTCGCACACTGGTTGTCGTGGAAGGCGGGTGTCTCTCAACGCACAGCGCAGGAGCAGGTCCGGGTGGCGAAGGCTCTGACGGAGTTACCGCTGATTCGGCAGGCGTTCGGTGCGGGGCGGTTGTCGTATTCGAAGGTGCGGGCGCTGACGCGGGTGGCGACCCCGTTGCGTGAGAAGGAGCTGGTGAACCTGGCGTCGTCGTGCACGGCGTCGCAGCTGGAGCGGGCGGTACGTGCGATGGGACAGATCGATCGGGATCGTGGCATCGAGCCGGAGAATCGCACCCCGGCGGAGTCGACGGGCCGGTGCAAGTGGAATGCGGATGGCTCCTTGTCTGTGTCGCTGAGGTTGTCTCCGCTTGATGGTGCCCGGTTCCTGGCCGGTGTGGTCCGTGCCGAGTACGAGCGCACCCGGACCTTCGACGATGCGGATCTGCCCGCGGTGTCGAGCGTTCCGCGGAACGCTGCGGGTGAGTTGGAAACCGTGGATGGTGAACGGGACTCCGAGGTCAGGCCGGCGAATCGCCGGGACCTGTGGCGGAATGTGCCGTCGAATCTGGCGCCGGCGGTGGTGGCGATGGCCGACATGGTGCACGACGGGATCGCGATGCCTGATCTCGCGCCGGGAGCCGAGATCCTGATCCATACCGACGAGGGTGGAGAACAGGCCCACCTCGATGACGGGCCGGCGCTGTCGGAGGCCGAACTGGAGGAGGCGCACTGTGGTGCTGCGGTTCGGAAGGTGTTGTCCAGCAGGGTGTCCGGAGCTCCAGGGAAGTTGGCGTTGCTGGGGCTGGGGCGTAAGTCGCGAACGCCGAACAGGGCACTGGTCAGGGCGTTGTTCGTGAGGGACCGGTGCTGTCAGATGCCCGGCTGTGAACGCACACGGCATCTGCACGCCCATCATGTGGTGTTCTGGTCAGCCGGTGGGGAGACCGGGTTGGACAACCTGATTCTGTTGTGTGGAAGCTGTCACCGTGCGCTGCATCGGGGTGAGTTCAGCATCACCGCTCATGGGTCGCAACGTTTTTCGTTCCACGGGCCGGGTGGTTCGGTGATCGACGTGAGCCCCGCGACACGCGCGCCGGGGCAGTGGTCGCCGGACGAGCGGGTGGCGGCGGATGCGACGGTGCCTGTGGGTGGCGGCAAGCTCGACCTCGGGTATGCGACCGAGGTGATCTACGCGGTGTGGGAATGGAAAGAACGCAACGCGAGCCGAGAGGCGGCAGCTGCCTGACGACGTCGGGCGCGACTGGTTGGGGAATCTTTACTGATCCCCGGCTCTTACTATGGTCTGCGGTGCCAGCGCCGCCCCGCCGCCTGAGAGGACTCATCCCAGCATGACGATCGAACAGAACACCGCCGCCCCGGCCCAGGCTGCGGAGCCCGCGCGCACCGACCTCTGGGTCGAGCGCACCGGGACCCGCCGGTACACCGGGCGCAGCTCGCGCGGTGCCGAGGTGCTGATCGGCTCGCAGGACGTCGACGGCGTCTTCACGCCGGGCGAATTGCTCAAGATCGCCCTCGCGGCCTGCACCGGCCTGTCCTCGGACCGGCCGCTGTCGCGCCGCCTCGGCGACGACTACGACGCCACCATCCGGGTCAGCGGCGACGCCGACCGCGAGAACGAGGTGTACCCGCGGATCGAGGAGATCCTCGAGGTCGACCTCTCCGAACTCGACCCCGATGCCGCACAGCGGCTGCTCGTCGTCGTCGAGCGCGCCATCGACGCGGTGTGCACGGTCGGCCGCACCATCAAGGCCGGCGCCGAGGTCGACCTGAAGATCGTGACGGACTGAGTCATGAGTGCCGACCCCGTCCGGTTATCCGCGTTCGTCCACGGACACGTCCAGGGCGTGGGGTTCCGGTGGTGGACGCGGTCACGGGCGCTGGAGCTCGGTCTGGTCGGTTACGCGTCCAATCAGCCCGACGGACGCGTGCACGTCGTGGCCGAGGGGTCCCGCGACAAAGTCCTGGAGCTGCTCGACGCGCTCCGGTCGGGAGAGACCCCGGGGCGGGTCGATCTCGTCGTCGACAGCCTCGACCCCGCGCGCGGAGACCTGACCGGCTTCCTCGAACGGTGAGCGTTGCCCGAAACCCATCGCGATGGTGAGTACTCTGTACCGTCGTGCACCTCAAAAGCCTGACCCTGAAGGGCTTCAAGTCGTTCGCCTCGGCGACGACCCTGCGCTTCGAGCCGGGTATCACGTGCGTCGTCGGCCCCAACGGCTCCGGTAAGTCCAATGTCGTCGACGCCCTGACCTGGGTCATGGGCGAGCAGGGCGCCAAGGCGCTGCGCGGCGGCAAGATGCAGGACGTGATCTTCGCCGGCACCTCCGGACGTCCGCCGCTGGGACGTGCGGAGGTGACCCTCACCATCGACAACGCCGACGGCGCGCTCCCGATCGAGTACTCCGAGGTCTCGATCACCCGCCGCATGTTCCGCGACGGCGCGGGCGAATACGAGATCAACGGCAGTACCTGTCGCCTCATGGACGTTCAGGAGCTGCTCTCCGATTCCGGTATCGGCCGCGAGATGCACGTCATCGTCGGTCAGGGTCGTCTGTCGGCGATCCTCGAGTCGCGTCCCGAGGACCGTCGCGCGTTCATCGAGGAGGCGGCCGGCGTCCTCAAACACCGCAAGCGCAAGGAAAAGGCGGTCCGCAAGCTCGACGCGATGCAGGCCAACCTGGCGCGCCTGACCGACCTCACGGCCGAACTGCGACGCCAGCTCAAGCCGCTCGGCCGGCAGGCGGAGGTCGCCCGCCGCGCGCAGACCGTCCAGGCCGACCTCCGCGACGCCCGACTGCGCCTCGCCGCCGACGACCTGGTCATCCGGCGCGCCGAGATGGCCGAACACGCCGCCGTCGAGGACGAGGTGCGGCGCCGCCAGGACGAGGTGGCCGCGGAACTCGATCGCGCCAATGCCGAGGTGACCGAACACGAGCAGCATCTCGCCGAGGTCACCCCGGCGGCCGCGGCGGCCAGCCGCGCCTGGTTCCGGTTGTCGGCCCTGGCCGAGCGCGTCGACGCGACCCGGCGGGTCGCCGCCGAGCGCAGCCGCTATCTGAGCGAAGCCGCCACCGAGGCGACCGGACCCGACCCGGAGGAACTCGAGGAGCAGGCCCTGGAGGCCGCCGAACTCGAGGCCGAACTGACCGAGGGCGTCGAGATCGCCGCCGAACAACTCGAGACGGCCCGCGAGGTGCTCCGCGAGCGCGAGTCGATCGCCGAGGCCGCGGAGGCCGCCCATCTCGCCGCCGTCCAGGCGATCGCCGACCGTCGGGAAGGACTGGCCCGTCTCGAGGGACAGGTCGACAACCTGCGAACGCGTTCCGAGGGGGTCGACGCCGAGGCCGACCGTCTGACGGCCGCCATCGCCCACGCCACCGAACGTGCCGAAAGCGCTGCCATGCAACAGGATTCGGCAGCGGGGGAGCTTGCACAGCTGGAGGCGTCCGAGCAGGCCCTCGACGAGCACCACGAGCGGTGCGTCACCGCGCTGAACCTGTCCAACGAACGTGTCGCGACCCTGCAGGCGCAGCACCGCGAGGCCGAACAGTCCATCGCCTCACTGTCGGCGCGGGTCGAGGCCCTCGCCATGGGCCTGGAACGCAACGACGGCGGCGCCTGGCTGCTCGACAACGCGCCCGACGGCCTGCTCGGACCGATGTCGGAGCTGGTCACCGTCGAACCCGGCTTCGAGACCGCGATCGCCGGTGCGCTCGGCCCGGCGGTCGACGGCATCGTGACGGTCGACGGCATGGCGGCCATCCGCGCGCTCGAGGCCCTCAAGTCCGGCGACGGGGGACGGGCCGCCCTGATCTGCGGCGGCCTCACCGACTCCGTACCGCAACGAGACGCTGCCTTGCCCGAAGGCGCTCGCTGGGCATCCTCCGCGGTGACCTGTGGTCCGGAGATCCGCACCGCGATCGACACCGTCCTCGCCGACACCGTCATCGTCGACGACCCCGCCCGGGGCCTGGAACTGGCCCGCAGCCTCGGCGTGCGCGTGGTGACCCACGCCGGTGACCGCATCGGTCCCGCCTCGATCGAGGGTGGATCGTCGCGGCGTCCGTCGACGCTCGAGGTGCAGTCCGCCATCGACGCCGCGACCGAGGACCTGGCCGCGACCCGACGGCGCGTCGAAGAGCTGGAGGCCGCACTCGACGGGGCACTCACCGAACAGCGGGAACGTCGGGAAGCGGCCGAGGAGGCACTCGCCGCGCTCCACGAATCGGATTCCAGTGTCGGCGCCGCGTATGAGCAGATGGCCCGACTGGGCCACGAGATCCGCACCGCCCGGGCGGAGGCCGATCGCTTCACCCGTCAGCGCAACCTGCTGGAGAAAGGTCGCGCCGAGACCCTGGAGTCCCTCCGCGAACTGGAGGAACGGCTGCGGCTGGCCCGCGACGAGTCGGACTCGGGTCCGGAGATGGCCGCCGACGACTCCGAGCGGTCGACCGCCGCGGCGGCCGTCGGGATCGCCCGCGGTACCGAGATGGAGGCGCGTCTGGCACTGCGCACCGCCGAGGAACGCCTCTCGTCGGTGCGTGGCAAGGCCGATTCGCTGCGTCGCGCCGCCCAGCGTGAGCGGGAGGCCCGCGAGCGGGCACGTCGTCAGGACGAGATCCGGCGACAGGCCGCGGGGGTGGCGGTGGCCGTCGAGCGGGCCGGCGCCCAGGTCGCCGAGCGTCTCGCGGCGGCGGTCGCGTCGGCGCAGGCGGGCCGCGACGAGCTCGAGGAGCTCCGGGTCGCGCGCTCGGCGACCCTCGACGAGCTGCGCCTGAAGTCCGGGGAGCTGACCACCACGCTGAACTCGTTGCGCGACACCGTGCATCGTGACGAGGTGGCCCGTGCCCAGGTGGCGCTGAGGATCGAGCAGCTCGAGGAGCAGATTCTCGAGACGTTCGCGATGTCGCCAGACGACCTGATCGCCGAATACGGTCCGGACGTCCCGATGCCGCCCTCGGCCCTGGAGATGCAGGAGTACGAGGAGGCCAAGGGCCGGGGCGAACAGGTGGTGGCCCCGGCACCCATGCCGTACGACCGCGCCACCCAGGAAGCCCGGGCGAAGAAGGCGCAGAAAGACCTCAACACGCTCGGCAAGGTCAACCCGCTCGCACTCGAGGAGTTCGCGGCGCTGGAGGAGCGCTACAACTTCCTGTCCTCACAACTCGAGGACGTCAAGGCCGCACGCAAGGACCTGCTCGACGTCGTCGAGGACGTGGACGCCCGCATCCTGCAGGTGTTCACCGAGGCCTACGCCGACGTCGAGCGCGAGTTCGGCCAGGTCTTCCAGACGCTGTTCCCCGGCGGTGAGGGTCGACTCGTGCTGACCGAACCCAACGACATGCTGACCACCGGCATCGAGGTGGAGGCCCGGCCGCCGGGTAAGAAGGTGAAGAGGCTGTCGCTGCTGTCGGGCGGGGAGAAGTCCCTGACCGCGGTCGCGATGCTGGTCGCGATCTTCCGCGCCCGCCCGTCGCCGTTCTACGTCATGGACGAGGTCGAGGCGGCGCTCGACGACACCAACCTGCGCCGTCTCATCAAGCTGTTCGAGCAGTTGCGGGAGAAGTCGCAGCTCATCGTCATCACCCATCAGAAGCCCACGATGGAGATCGCCGACGCCCTCTACGGCGTCAGCATGCGCGGGGACGGCATCACGACCGTCATCTCGCAGCGCATGCGCGGCGTGAACATGCCCGTGGCTCAACAGGAGGACACCAGCCAGTGAACACCGGAATCATCATCGGGATCGTCGTCGCGGTGCTCGTCATCGCCGCGCTGATCGCGCTCGGACTGGTGCTGGCGCGTCGTCGTCGCATCTCGCTGTCCGATACGACGACGCAGCCGGAGATCGTCGACGGCAGCAAGCCCCAGGTCGACCGTTCCGGGGGCTATCAGGCGGGGTCGGGCTTCAGTTTCAGCCGAGGTGACACGGCCCTGGCCGAACCGCCGGAGCGCAAGCCGGCACCGGAGCGCAAGCCGGAGCCGCCGGTCCGGCCGGAACCGCCGGTCCAGCCGGTCGAGGAGCGCACCGAGGTCGACGGTCAGCCCACGGTCGGCGACGACGCCGCGGTGCCGCGCGACTCCCACCGCCGCGGGATCACCGAGGTGTCCCTGCCCGACGTCATCGAGCCGGTAGAAGCCGAACCCGAGACAGCCGAACCCGAGACAGCCGAACCCGAGACAGCAGAGCCCGAGACAGCAGAGCCCGAGACAGCAGAGCCCGAGGCAACCGCACCCGAGGCAGCGGCGCCGGAGACCGCAGCACCCGAGGTCGCCGAGCCGGACGTCATCGCGCCCGAGGTGACCGCGCCCGAGGTGGCTGCGCCCGAGGTGGCTGCACCCGACGACGCGTCCGGCGCGGTCACGGCACCGCCGCGCGAGGAGATCGCACCGACCGCCGGCCGTCTGGGTCGGCTGCGTGGCCGGCTGTCCCGGTCGCAGGGCGCGATCGGCAAGAGTGTGCTCGGTCTGCTCGGCGCCGGTGACCTGGACGAGGACAGCTGGGAGGAGATCGAGGACACCCTGGTGATGGCCGACCTCGGTACGGCGACCACCACGACCGTCGTCGAGACCCTGCGGTCCGAGCTGGCCGCGAACCCGGTCAAGTCGGCGGCAGAGGCCCGCGCGCTGCTGAAGCGGGTACTCGTCGAGCAGCTCGACCCGACGCTGGACCGTTCGATCCGCGCGCTGCCGCATGCGGGTCGTCCGGCCGTCGTACTGGTCGTGGGCGTCAACGGCACCGGCAAGACCACTACGACGGGCAAGCTGGCCCGCGTTCTCGTCGCCGACGGACGTCGCGTGCTCTTGGGTGCAGCCGACACCTTCCGCGCGGCCGCCGCCGACCAGCTGCAGACCTGGGGCGAGCGCGTCGGTGCGGAGATCGTCCGCGGCAAGGAACAGGCCGATCCGGCCGCGGTGGCGTTCGACGCGGTCGACCGCGGCATCGCGTCGGGCGTCGACGTCGTCATGATCGACACCGCCGGTCGCCTGCACACCAAGACCGGCCTGATGGACGAGCTGGGCAAGGTCAAGCGCGTCGTGGAGAAGAAGGCACCGGTCGACGAGGTGCTGCTCGTGCTCGACGCGACGGTCGGCCAAAACGGGCTGATGCAGGCGCGGGTGTTCGCCGAGGTCGTCGACATCACCGGTGTGGTGCTGACCAAGCTCGACGGCACCGCCAAGGGCGGCATCGTCTTCCACGTGCAGAAGGAACTGGGCGTGCCGGTGAAACTGGTGGGTCTGGGCGAGGGCGCCGATGATCTGGCGCCGTTCGAGCCGGAGGCCTTCGTCGACGCGCTGCTGTGATCGCCGCACTCCGAAACCTGGTGTTTTACACCCGCGAAATATAAATCGCTCATCGGGTTACGTACCCGAAACGTGAAGGCACCACTGCGGAAACCGAGTGCCGACAATCTCTTTGCAGGCGCCGAGCCGTCGGTGCATCTGAGGAGGTTTTCGTAGTGGATTTGGCTCTGTTGCCAAACGAATCGTTTGGCCCCATCGACACGGGCAACACGGCATTCATGCTCGTGTCGGCCGCGCTCGTCCTGCTGATGACCCCGGGCCTTGCCTTCTTCTACGGGGGGTTGGCACGCGGCAAGTCCGTCCTGAACATGATGATGATGTCGTTCGGCTCCCTGGCGACGATCAGCGTCGTCTACGTGCTGTGGGGCTTCTCGATGTCCTTCAGCGACGGCATCACCGGCGAGAACGACATTCTCGGCATCTTCGCGAACCCGTTCGCGCTGTTCGGTTCCGACCAGCTCATGAGCACGATCGGTGAGGGCGATTCCGAGCAGTACGTCACCGGCGGGCTCTCGATCCCGGCGATCGTCTTCATGGGCTTCCAGCTGACCTTCGCGGTCATCACCGTTGCCCTCATCAGCGGTGCCCTAGCCGAACGCGTGAAGTTCTCGACCTGGATGGTCTTCACCGTTCTGTGGTCGACGATCGTGTACTTCCCGCTGTCCCACATGGTCTGGGGCGGCCTGGTCGGCGGCGGCGGTCTGCTCGGTGCGGGTGAGGACGGTCTGGCGGCCAAGATGTTCGGCACCGACGACGAGGGTGCGGCTGTTGTTGCGCCCATCGACTTCGCCGGCGGCACCGTGGTCCACATCAACGCCGGTATCGCTGCTCTGGTCCTGGTTCTCATCATCGGCAAGCGCGTCGGCTTCGGTCGCACCGCCTACCGTCCGCACAACATCCCGTTCGTCATGCTCGGTGCGGCACTCCTCTGGTTCGGCTGGTTCGGGTTCAACGTCGGCTCCGAGCTGGGTGCCGACCTCCTCGCCGGCCAGGTGTGGGTCAACACCACGGCCGCGACTGCAGCCGCGATCATCGGCTGGCTCATCGTCGAACTCATCCGCGACAAGCACGCCACCAGCGTCGGCGCCGCCTCGGGCATCGTGGCCGGCCTGGTCGCGATCACCCCGGCCTGTGGTGCGCTGACCCCGGTCGGCTCGCTGATCCTGGGTCTCATCGCCGGTGCCCTGGCCGCGGTGGCCATCGGCCTGAAGAACAAGTTCGGCTACGACGATTCGCTCGACGTCGTCGGCGTCCACCTCGTCGCCGGCCTGTGGGGCACTCTCGCCATCGGTCTCCTCGGCAAGGACGTCGGGCTCCTCTGGGGTGGCGATTACAAGCAGCTCGTGGTCCAGGCGGTCATCGCCTTCTTCGCCCTGGCGTTTACCGCCGTGCTCACCGCGATCATCGCCTTCGCCCTCAAGCCGCTCGGCTGGCGCGTCAGCGATGAGGACGAGAAGAGCGGCATCGACGAGGCAGAACACGCTGAGACTGCCTACGAGCTGGCATGACGATCGAGTCCAATCGCTACTACGCTGACACCCGTGGAGAGGGATAACTAATGAAGCTGATCACTGCAATCGTCAAACCGTTCACGCTCGAGGACGTCAAGGCCGGTCTGGAGCAGGCGGGCATCCTGGGTATGACCGTCAGCGAGGTCCAGGGTTACGGACGCCAGAAGGGCCACACCGAGGTCTACCGCGGGGCCGAGTACTCGGTCGACTTCGTGCCGAAGGTCCGCGTCGAGGTCGTCGTGGACGATGCGGCCGTGGACAAGGTCGTCGACGTCATCGTCGAGGCCGCCCGTACCGGCAAGATCGGTGACGGCAAGGTGTGGGTCTCGCCGGTCGAATCGGTCGTGCGTGTCCGCACCGGCGAGCGCGGCGGCGACGCTCTGTAAGTGAGCTCGTGCCCTTTCTGAACCCCAAGCGCGGCCCCGCGTCCGACGACCAGTCGGGCGCGGGGCCGCACCGTTCAACCCCCGAGACCGAGGAGGCTCCCGTAGCCGCGACCGATCTGGCCAAGACCCGCCGGCAGCTCACCGAGTCGAGCCGGAACGGGAAACTCGACGCACCGGCGTTGCGCCAGGTGCTCGTCGACCTGCACGAGTTCTGGCTGACCAGCAAGGGCGCCGAACTCGGCATCAAACCCCACAGCGGATTCGCGATCGTCGCGGTCGGCGGACTGGGACGCGGCGAACTGCTGCCGTACTCCGACCTCGATCTGATCCTGCTGCACGACGACATGCCCCTCGAGCGGGTGTCCGACGTCGCCGACGGACTCTGGTATCCGTTGTGGGACGCGAACATCCCGCTCGATCACAGTGTCCGGACCGTTCCGCAGGCGCTGCAGGTCGCCGCTGAGGACGTCACCGCAGCCCTCGGATTGCTCGAGGCCCGCCACATCGCGGGTGACGAGGATCTGTCGAATCTGCTGATCGGTGGTGTGCGCCAGCAGTGGCGCAACGACATCCGTCATCGGTTCCCCGATGTGGTCGCCCACGCTCAGGATCGCTGGCGCCGTGCCGGCGACATCGCGCATCGCGCCGAACCCGACCTGAAGAACGGTCGGGGAGGGTTGCGCGATGTACAGCTCCTCGGTGCTCTGGCGATCGCCCAGCTCACCCACGGGATGGCCGGTCTGCGGCCGGATTCGCCGGGCGCCGGACCGCAGGTCGCCTACGCGCGGCTCCTCGATATCCGGACCGAACTGCACCGCATCGCGGGCCGTCCGCGCGAACAGGTGCGCGCGCAGGACGCCGACGAGATCGGGGCCGCCCTGCGAATCGGGGACCGGTTCGATCTGGCGCGTGTCATCAGTGACTCGGCCCGCACGATCAGCTATTCCATCGACGTCGGTTTGCGGACCGCGGGCAACGCACTCCCGAGGCGCGGCCTGGCCAAGTTGCGCCGGTCCCCGCTGCGCCGCCCGCTCGACGAGGGCGTGGTCGAGCACAGCGGTGAGATCGTCTTGGCGCGCAACGCTATTCCCAGCAAGGACCCGGGACTCATCCTCCGGGTCGCGGCCGCGTCGGCGAGGACGGGTCTGCCGATCAGCGCGTCGACCCTGAGCCGGCTGGCCGACTACGCACCCGAACTGCGGGAACCGTGGCCGGCGGAGGCGTTGAGCGACCTGTTGGTCCTGCTCAGCTCGGGTCATCACATGGTGGATCCGATCGAGGCGCTCGACCGCACCGGACTCTGGGGCCGGCTGCTGCCGGAATGGGGTGCGGTGCGCGACCTTCCGCCGCGCGACGCGATCCACACCTGGACCGTCGACCGTCACCTCGTGGAGACCGCGGCGTATGCGAGTTCGATGACGACGCGGGTGTCGCGGCCCGATCTTCTCGTTCTCGGGGCGCTCATCCACGATCTCGGCAAGGGACGCGGGGCCGACCACAGCATCGTCGGCGCCGAACTCGCCGTCCAGATCGGCAACCGGTTCGGCCTGTGGCCGCAGGACGTGACGACCCTGTCCGACATGGTGCGGCACCACCTGTTGCTGCCGCAGGTCGCGACGCGTCGCGATCTCGACGACCCGGCGACCGCCGACTTCGTCGCCACCGCACTGGGTCACAATCGCGTCCTGCTGGAACTCCTTGCGGCACTGGCCGAAGCGGATTCGCTGGCGACCGGCCCGGGCGTGTGGGGCGAATGGAAGGCCTCACTGATCGGTGAACTCGTCCGGCGCTCGATGAGCCACATCGACGGCATCCCGCCGTCGGTACCCGAACCGCTGACACTCGAGCAGCTGGCGATCGCCGCCGAGGGGGACTACGCGGTTCGGCTCGTGCGCGCCGACGGTCCGCACACCTACGACGTCACGATGGTCGCGCCGGATCAGCCCGGATTGCTGTCGAAGATGGCCGGAGTGCTCGCGCTCGGCGGGCTGCGTTCACACAAGGCCTGCGCGCAGAGCCACGACGGCAAGGCCGTCAACTCCTTCATCGTCGTGCCGATGTTCGGCAGTCCGCCGGACGCAGGTCTGCTGCGCCAGCAGCTCATCGCCTCGGTCAACGGCAAACTCGATGTGCTCGCGCGTCTCGATGCGCGGGAACGGGAGTCGCCGATACCCACCATCGGCTCGGTCAGCACCCCGCCGGGGGCGATGGTGACTCTCGGGGCGAGCGCCGGCAGCACCGACCCCGACGTCGACGGTGCCGGTCACCCCAAGAACGCGGTACCCGCCCTGTTCGCGGTTGCGCCGCCGCGGGTGACCTGGCTCGACACCCCCGAACCCGACGCCACCGACGGGACGGTGCTGCTCGAGGTCCGGTCGGACGACCGGATCGGGCTGCTGAGCCGGGTGAGCGCGGTCCTGGAGAAGCACGGCGCCGACATCCGCTGGGCGAAGGTCTCCACCCTCGGCGCGACCGTCGTCGACATCTTCAGCCTGCGGTTGGCCGAGGACACCGAGGAGATGCGTGCGACGCTCACCGACGCGATCATCGCGGTGTGCCCGCCGCCGCAGCCCAAGCGGGACGAGGACGGTGACGGGCCGCAGCCCTCCGGCGGCACCGGCCGGTCGGGGGTGCCGATCTCCTAGATGTGAGGTCCCAGCCCCCGAGGTTCCCCGACCCACATGGAAGGATGGGACCCATGTTCGATTCCCTCTCCGACCGGTTGACCGGTGCCCTGAAGGACCTGCGTGGCAAGGGGCGGCTCTCCGACGCCGACATCGACCGCACCTGCCGCGAGATCCGGCTCGCCCTGCTCGAGGCCGACGTCTCGCTGCCGGTGGTTCGCGCCTTCATCGCGCGGATCAAGGAACGGGCGAAGGGCGCCGAGGTCTCCGCGGCGCTGAACCCGGCCCAGACGGTCGTCAAGATCGTCAACGAGGAGCTCATCGGCATCCTCGGCGGCGAGACCCGTCGGGTGCGCTTCGCCAAGAACCCGCCCACGGTCATCATGCTGGCGGGTCTGCAGGGCGCCGGTAAGACGACCCTCGCCGGCAAGCTGGGCAACTGGCTCAAGCAGCAGGGCCACACGCCGCTGTTGGTGGCCTGTGACCTCCAGCGTCCGGGCGCCGTCTCGCAGCTGCAGATCGTCGGCGAGCGGGCCGGCGTCCAGGTCTTCGCGCCCCACCCGGGCACCAGCGTCGGCGGTGAGGGAACACTCGGCGTCACCTCCGGTGACCCGGTCTCCGTCGCGCGCGCCGGTGTGGAGGAGGCGAAGAACAAGCACTACGACGTCGTCGTCATCGACACCGCGGGCCGCCTCGGTATCGACGCCGAGCTGATGAAGCAGGCTTCCGACATCCGTGACGCGACCGCGCCCGACGAGGTGCTGTTCGTCGTCGACGCGATGATCGGTCAGGACGCGGTCACGACCGCCGAGGCCTTCGCCGACGGCGTCGGCTTCACCGGTGTGGTGCTCACCAAGCTCGACGGCGACGCCCGCGGCGGTGCCGCCCTGTCGGTGCGCGAGGTCACCGGTCAGCCGATCATGTTCGCGTCCTCCGGTGAGAAGCTCGAGGACTTCGACGTCTTCCACCCCGACCGCATGGCCAGCCGGATCCTCGGCATGGGCGACGTGCTCAGCCTCATCGAGCAGGCCGAACAGCACTGGGACGCCCAGCAGGCCGAGGCCGCCGCGGCCAAGATCACCCAGGGTGACCTGACCCTCGAGGACTTCCTCGACCAGATGCTGATGATCCGCAAGATGGGGCCCATCGGCAACATCCTCGGCATGCTCCCCGGCGCCGGCCAGATGAAGGACGTGCTGAGCCAGGTCGACGACAAGCAACTCGACCGGGTCCAGGCGATCATCCGCGGCATGACCCCCGCCGAGCGGGAGAACCCGAAGATCATCAACGCCTCCCGCCGGCTGCGTATCGCCAACGGTTCCGGCGTCACCGTCAGCGAGGTCAACCAGCTGGTCGACCGATTCTTCGAGGCCCGCAAGATGATGGCCCAGATGTCCGGTCGCATGGGCATGGGCGGGATGAACCGGAAGTCCAACCGCAAGGGCAAGAAGGGCAAGAAGGGCAAGGGGCGCGGTCCCACTCCGCCGAAGGTGCGCGGTGGTTTCCCGGGGATGCCGGGCGGCATGCCCGCCGGGTTCCCGGACCTGTCCAACATGCCCGCCGGACTCGACCAGCTGCCGCCGGGACTCGAGGGCATCGACGTCTCGCAGTTCCAGCAGCCCAAGAAGAAGAAATAGCGATGAGTAGCCCGGCAATGGATGGCCCAGCACCGGATGGCACCGCCCGCCACTATCGGGGCACCGATCCGCTCACCGGCGAACCGATCGAGTTCTGGGTCTCCGGTGAGACCATCAGCCACACACCCGTCGCAGATGCCGAGACCGCTGTCGACGACGGCTGGATTCTGCCGGGACTCGTCGACGCCCACAACCACGTCGGCATCGCGCCGGGGCTCGGCGTCGACATCGAGCAAGCCCGTGGTTACGCGTACGCCGACGCCCGGGCCGGGACGCTCCTGATCCGTGAGGTCGGGTCACCGCTGGACACCCATCCGCTCGACGACGACCCCGCCTGTCCGCGGTTCATCCGCTCGGGTAAACACATCGCCCGCCCGAAACGCTATCTGCGTGACTACGGCGTCGACCTCGACGATCCCGACGAGCTGGCGGCCGAGGTGGCGCGACAGGCGGAGGCCGGTGACGGCTGGGTGAAGATCGTGGGGGACTGGATCGATCGCGAGGTCGGCGACCTCGCGCCGCTGTGGACGCGGGACCAGATCGACGCCGCGGTCGCCGTCGCGCACGAACACGGGGCCCGGATCACCGCACACGTCTTCGGGACCGACGCCCTCGTCGACCTCATCGGAGCCGGTGTCGACTGCATCGAACACGGCACCGGACTCACCGCCGACTTGATCGATCAGCTCGTCGAACGCTCGATCGCATTGGTACCCACCATGATCCAGGTGGAGAACTTCCCCGGGATCGCCGACGGCGCCGAGCGCTTCCCGACCTACGCGGCGCATATGCGGCAGTTGCACGCCGACGCCCCGAAGGTCTTCGAATCCGCGCGCGAGGCAGGCGTGGCGATCTTCGCGGGCACCGATGCCGGCGGCTTCGTCGAGCACGGCCGCATCGTCGACGAGATCGAGGCGCTGTCGAAGGTGGGACTGGGGAACGCCGGCGCCATCGCGGCCGCGTCCGTGCAACCCCGCCGCTGGCTCGGCGCAGACCTTCTCGGTGACGGCGACCGCGCCGATTTCGTGGTCTACGGCGAGAACCCGTGCGAAGACCTGGGCGTCCTGCGCCATCCGGTAGCAGTGGTGTCGTCGGGTCGCCACCTCGTGTGAGCAACGCCACAAGGTGGACTCTGGTTGCAGTTACCTACTGACACGTAAGGTAGCAACCGCGTTGCAGAGGTTCGTGTGGGGACGAACCGATCAGCTCAATGCAGACCCTGCCGAAACCGGGGGTGAGGACGGGGTTTCGGCAGGAGTCGCGCAAGCCTGGGGAACCGATTCTTCGGTAGGCGAGTGGCGTTGGCGACGTACGGCATGTGGTTGTTCTCGCGGGGTGGACAACCACATGCCGGATCTCCGTCCGGGGCTACATGCCGGATTTCTTTTCACAGCCGCTGTTCTGGCAGAATGGCTCGACGGTTCGTCGGATACGGTCACGGCCGCCCGACGGTCACACCGAAACAGACGCAAAACCGGGTCCACCATTCCGGGTGGGTCGCAGAATTGCGCAGTGACCACACGAAAGTAGAAGTAGACATGGCTGTCAAGATCAAGCTCACGCGACTCGGCAAGATCCGCAACCCGCAGTACCGCATCGTCGTCGCCGACGCTCGGACCCGCCGCAACGGCCGGGTGATCGAGACCATCGGCAAGTACCACCCGAAGGAAGAGCCCTCGCTGATCGAGGTCGATTCCGAGCGCGCACAGTACTGGCTGGGCGTCGGCGCGCAGCCGACCGAGCCCGTGGCCGCGATCCTCAAGGTGACCGGTGACTGGCAGAAGTTCAAGGGCCTGCCGGGCACCGAGGGCACCCTGAAGACCGCCGAGGCCAAGCCCTCGAAGCTCGACCTGTTCAACGCCGCTCTCGCAGCTGCCGACAACGAGCCGGTCGCCGCGGCCACCACCCCGAAGAAGAAGGCCGCCAAGAAGGACGAGGCCCCGGCAGAGGCTGCCGCCGAGGCTCCCGCCGCCGAGGGTGACGCGTGAGCGCAGTCGTCGCCGACGCGGTCGAGCATCTCGTCCGCGGAATCGTCTCGAACCCGGACGACGTCCGGGTCGACCTCGTCACCGGTCGTCGCGGCCGGCTCGTCGAGGTCCACGTGAACCCCGAGGATCTCGGTAAGGTCATCGGCCGCAACGGTCGTACCGCCACCGCCCTGCGCACCCTCGTCTCCGGTATCGGCGGACGCGGCATGCGCGTCGACATCGTCGACACCGACCGCTGACGGTCACGTCGTAGGACGAAACGCATCGTGGATCTCGTCGTCGGGCGCGTGGTGAAATCGCACGGCATTCGTGGCGAACTCGTCGTCGATGTCCGTACCGACAACCCCGACCTGCGTTTCGCTCGCGGTTCGGTGCTGCGCGGCCGACTGCCGCGCGGTGGCGGCGAACGTGACTTCACCGTGACAGCCGCCCGGGAACACTCCGGGCGGCTGTTGGTGTCTCTCGACGGCGTCGCGAGCCGGGATGCGGCCGATGCCCTGCGCGGCACGTTGTTCCTCATCGACTCCTCGCTGGTCGAACCGTCCGACGATCCGGACGAGTTCTACGACCACGAACTCGAGGGCGTCCCCGTCCAGCTCACCGACGGGACCGAGGTGGGCGTCGTCGAGTCGGTGTTGCACATGCCCGGCGGTGAGCTGCTCGCGGTGCGCACCCCCGACAAGCGTGAGGTCCTGATCCCGTTCGTGCGGGAGATCGTGCCGACGGTGACCCGCGAACTGATCGTCATCGACCCGCCCGAGGGTCTTCTCGACCCGGACTCGGCCGACGGCGCGCAGTGATGCGCCTCGACATCGTCTCGATCTTCCCCGAGTATCTCGATCCCCTTCGGGTTGCCCTGCTGGGCAAGGCGATCGACGCCGGACGCATCAGCGTCGACGTCCACGATCTGCGGAACTGGACGCATGACGTGCACCGCAGCGTCGACGACTCGCCGTACGGCGGCGGGCCCGGCATGGTCATGAAGCCCGAGGTCTGGGGTCCGTGTCTCGACGACGTCTGCCCCGACGACGCGCTCCTCGTCGTCCCCACCCCGGCCGGTGTGCCGTTCACCCAGGCGACCGCACAGCGGTGGAGCGCCGAGAAACATCTCGTCTTCGCCTGCGGTCGCTACGAGGGCATCGATCAGCGTGTCTTCGACGACGCGGCCCGCCGGGTGCGTGTCGAAGAGGTGTCTCTCGGCGACTTCGTCCTCATCGGCGGCGAGGTCGCGGTGATGGCGATGATCGAGGCGACCGTCCGGCTGATCGACGGCGTCCTCGGGAATCCTCGTTCGCACCAGGAGGATTCGTTCTCCGACGGGCTCCTCGAAGGGCCGAGTTACACGCGTCCGGTGAGCTGGCGCGGGCTCGACGTCCCGCCGGTCCTCCTCTCCGGCGACCATGCGAAGGTCGCGCAGTGGCGACACGAGCAGGCGCTCGAGCGGACCCGCGCCCGTCGACCCGACCTGCTCGCCGACCCTGTGAAACCAGCCGGTGACCGCGGGCCGGATTCCGGCTAGGATTCGGCACGACTCGAGTCGCACGGTGGGAGGGCTATGCAGGGCTATGAGGCCATGGTCGACGAACTCGACCGTCAGCGTGCCGAACTCGCGCGGACCCGTGCGGCGTTGTCGGAGCTGACCTCCCGAGCCATCAGCCGGGACCGCCTCGTCGCGGTCACCGTCAACGCGCGCGGGCTCGCTGTCGACATCTCCATCGATCCCACCGCCCTGCGTCGCTACCGTGCCGATCAGCTGTCCGAGCTCCTCACCACCCTCATCGCCGAAGCGGATCGTGCGCTCAGTTCGCGGCGTGGTGAACTCCTCGCTGCCGCAACGGTTTCCGGGGTGGACTACGCCGACGCGCGCCTCGAGCCAGAACGGACGTCCGGATGACCTCTGGTGGCCGCTCCCGCAACCGGGTCGCCGCCGACGTGGGCACCGCGGCGGACCTGTCCGCGCGTCTGGCCAATGCCGAGACACGGTTGGGCACGGTGCATTCCGAACTCGTCGAACTGCTCGCCGACATCGACTGCGCGGTCGGGGTCGGGGAGGGGGCGGTGGCATTTCGTCGGGGTTTCGGGCCCCCGAGCGCCGAAACGGGTGACCTCCTGCGGTCCGTGATCGTGCGTCTCGCCGAGCACCGGCAGGCCCTCACACGCGGCGTCGAATCGCTCGCCGAGGCCGATGCGGATGCCGCCGGCGCCGTCGAATCCGGTGACACGCGATGAACTCCTCGGCGAGACGGATCGCGGATGAACTCGCGCCGGGTGTGTGGCCTGGCGCGGATCCGGTGTCGCTGCGCGAGGCCGCGCGGCGGGCGCGGGCCCTGGCCGAGTCCGTGGAGCGGGTGACCGACGTGGTCGTCTCGGCGACCGCCGCCTACGCCTCGCCGGCCATCGGTGGCGTGGCCGTGGAGGGGGAGTTCGGCGACGCCCTCGTCGACCGGCTGGCCCAGATCACCGGTGCCGGTCCGCAGTCGTTGCCGCACGTCGCCGGCCGGCTCCGCGTCATGGCCGCGTCGCTGGAGACCTTCGCCGACGTCGTTGTCGAGACCGAACAGCAGATGACGACCATCGCCCTCGTCGCCGACCGTGACCGGAGTCGGGCCGAGGTCTTCGCCGAGGTCGGTGACGACTCGTGGCGGGTGAGTGCGTCGAGTGCGGGCCGTCTGGCCCTGACGGCCGCCGGTGACGACTACACCCAACGGTCGGAGGAGGCGGGGCAATCCGCCGGCGGAGCCCCGCCCGCGGCGACCAGCGGGATGATGCCGTTCGCCCCGATGGGTGCGCTGGGCGGTGCGGGAGCCCTCGGTGCCGGATTGGGGGCCGCCGGACTGGGCGCGACGATCGGCGCCGCCGGGTCGCGAACCGACCGGGACACCACCGGCGGAGATCTGACCTGGCTCCGCCGGCGCGCCGAGAACCTGCAGGCGAGCGTGCCGCCGGCCATCGCCGGGTGGTTCCGCACCGCGGTGGGGGTCGGTGTGGGGGCGCGTGGACGCCGGGTGGTGGTCGTGGGGACCAACGATCCGCAGCCGTACCAGCGCGCGGGACTCGAGCTCGCCGACGACGAGGCCCTGACCGCGAACGGCCGGGCACCCGAACTCGCGATCGTCGAACACATGACCGCCTCGGGGATCACTCCCACCGCGATCGCCGCGGCGACCCCGATGGAGTCGGCCACACTCTCGGCTCTCCGGGCCGCAGACATCGTCGCGGTGGGGCCCGGTTCACGCCCCTGACCGGCGATTTCGTCTGACCGGGGTCTCTCTGGCACAATAGTCGGGTTGCCTGTCCCGCTGACGGGCACCGACGACTCGGAGTACGAACCGGTTCGAAGCCCGACGGCCCGCCAGGTTCCTCTGCTCAACGTTCACGCCAGACAAGGACCCAACCAATGAACACGCTCGACTTCCTCGACCAGCAGTCCCTCCGCGACGATGTCCCGGACTTCGGCCCCGGCGACACCCTCGACGTCCACGTGAAGGTCATCGAGGGCAGCAAGGAACGCGTCCAGGTGTTCAAGGGTGTCGTCATCCGTCGCCAGGGTGGCGGCGTCCGCGAGACCTTCACCGTTCGCAAGGTGTCCTTCGGCGTCGGCGTTGAGCGCACCTTCCCCGTGCACAGCCCGAACATCGCCAAGATCGACGTCCTCACCCGCGGTGACGTCCGGCGCGCCAAGCTCTACTACCTGCGTGATCTGCGTGGCAAGGCCGCAAAGATCAAGGAAAAGCGCTGACGCGTCTACCCTGACGAGGTGGCCGACACACAGCGACCCAGCGACGATCGCGACCTTGACACCGACGGCGACGACGGTGCGAAGCGTCCCTGGCGGTTGAAGTCCGATCCGGACGAGACCGAGGACGGCAAGCGCAAGTCGGGATCCGGCTCGCTCTTGCGCGAGGTCGTGATCATCGTGGGGTGCGTCCTGCTCCTCACCTGGCTGCTGCAGACCTTCATCGGACGGCAGTACGTCATCCCGTCGGAGTCGATGGAGTCGACTCTGATCGGCTGCGACGGGTGCACCAACGATCGCATCGTCATCGACAAGATGGTCTACCGCTTCGGTGACCCCCAGCCCGGTGACGTCGTCGTCTTCAAGGGACCGTCCGAGTCCTGGAACGGGTCGTGGGTGTCCCCGCGATCGACGAACCCGGTCATGCACAAGGCGCAGGATGCGTTGTCGTGGTTCGGTTTCGCCCCGCCCGACGAGAACAACCTCGTCAAGCGGGTGATCGCGACCGGCGGGCAGACCGTCGAGTGCCGCAACGACGAAGGTGTCGGTGTGAAGGTCGACGGCAAGCCGCTGCGCGAGCCGTACATCAACATGGAGCTGCAGCGCGAGACCGTCGCCGCATTCGGTCCCGGTGTCGCCGGCCCGGGTGAATCGGTCCCGCCGTGCCTCGGCCCAGACTTCGGCCCGATCAAGGTGCCCGAGGGCAACGTGTGGGTGATGGGCGACAACCGCCTCAACTCGCAGGACTCGCGTTACCACGTCGAGGACCAGTTCCAGGGCACCGTGCCCACCAGTGACATCCGCGGCAAGGTCCGAGCCATCATCTATCCCTTCTCCCGGATCGGTGGTGTCGGTTCGATCAATCCCCAGCAATGATCATGTGGGGACTGCACACACCATGAGTCGATGGCCACCGCGCTCACCCGTCCGTCGTGCGGCGGGACTGCGGACTTTCGAATTCGCGCTCTACCGGCAGGGCCTCGGCCCGGTCGCGGGCGTCGACGAGGCCGGTCGCGGTGCGTGCGCCGGCCCGCTGGTGGTGGCGGCGTGCGTGCTGAAGCCGACGCAGTTGGCCTCGCTCGCCGAACTCGACGACTCCAAGCGGCTGACCGAGAAAACCCGGGAAACGCTGTACCGATCGGTGACCAGGTATGCCGACGCATGGAGTGCGGTCGTCATCGACGCCGCCGAGATCGATCGGATCGGCATCCACGTCGCGAACATCGAGGGCATGCGCCGAGCAGTCGCAGCGCTCGACGTGACGCCCGGATATGTGCTGTCCGACGGTTTCGTCGTCCCCGGGCTGACCGCGCCGTCGCTGCCGGTGATCGGTGGGGACGGGGCCGCGGCCTGCATCGCCGCCGCGAGCATCATCGCGAAGGTGACGCGGGATCGGATCATGGTCGCGATGGACTCCGACCTCCCCGGTTACGACTTCGCGATCCACAAAGGCTATAGCACGCCACTTCACATGTCCCGCATCGATGCGGCGGGACCGTCACCACAACACCGCATGTCGTACCGGAACGTCGCGGCACGAGTGGTCTCCAGCGCAAACGACAACAGGGATAGGCTTACAGGATGAGTGCTGAGGATCTCGAGAAGTACGAAACCGAGATGGAACTCTCTCTGTACCGCGAGTACAAGGACATTGTCGGGCAGTTCACCTACGTGGTGGAGACGGAGCGGCGCTTCTACCTTGCCAACGCGGTCGAGATGATTCCCCGCAACACCGATGGTGAGGTGTACTTCGAGCTACGGATGAGCGACGCCTGGGTCTGGGACATGTACCGGCCGGCGCGCTTCGTCAAACAGGTTCGGGTGATCACGTTCAAGGACGTCAACATCGAGGAACTCGAGAAGCCGGAACTGCGGCTTCCCGACGAACCCTGAACTCTTCTCGGGTGAGCACCTCAGTGTGCAGAACCCGATGGTTGTCCACAGATACGGCCGCGGCGGGAGCAGTCCCACCGCGGCCGTGCTGTGTTCGGCGAAGCTCAGGGCATGAGCGATCCCGTTCCGTCTGCCGGTCGTCCCGTCAATCGTCGCGCGCACGTCGGCAGGCTGGGGGAGGACATCGCCGCCGACTTCGTCGGATCACTGGGTTGGATTGTCCTGGAACGTAACTGGCGCAACCGATATGGCGAACTCGACCTCGTCGCCGTCGACCCGCACACTACGGACGGCGGGACGCTGGTGGTCGTCGAGGTCAAGACCCGTGCGAGCCGGACCTTCGACGATCCCGTCATGGCGGTGACGCCGGACAAGCTCGCCCGGATGCGTCGGCTTGCGCGCACCTGGCTCGCCGGGCAGGAACGACGATGGCGTCAGATCCGGTTCGACGTCATCAGCGTGCAGCTCGACGGCTTCACCCCGGACGATCCCGCACGTGCCCGGGTGAGACATCACCGGGGCGTCTACGACTGAGTGGTCTGTAGCTTGCTGAGATCGGAGCGGATCAGCATGACGTTGTAGTCGCTCCAGCGTGAGGCGTTGAAGTACAGATCTTTACCCGTGCCCATCAGCGCAGGCGAGTTCGGCAGCATCATCGGTCCGTACACGACCGGGTTGCCGGGTGCCACGATGGTGCGCGGGCCGCTCCAGGGGCCTTCCGGATGGTCGGCGGTGCGAAGCCGAATGCCGTTGTCCCCGTCGAGCATGACGTATTTCTTGAGGTACGGGCTCCACGAGACCGACAGTTCGCTGACGGGTTGGCGGGCGACGACACCTTCGGTGTCGTGGATGTCGCTGATGCTGTCCACCCAACCGATCCGCTCGCCCGACCAGTACTCGTACTTGCCGAGGTCGAGGATGTCCTCGGGTTTGAATCGCGCCAGGAATGCGGCGCCGAAACGGCCGTTGGGCGTGCCGAACTGGTAGATGTAGTCCGCTTCATCGGAGCCGGGCCGGCCGCGCATGTACGCGTTCTGCTGGAACTTGCCGTTGTTGACGTCGACCGCGCGGAGGTTGCCGGGCAGGGCGAGGTCGATCGGCGCGTTGATGAGGATGGTGTCGGGGTCGCTGGTCCAGGTTTGACCGTTGTTGTCGGAGTAGGCGATGCCCGAGTAGTTGGTGACCCAGTTGCCCGGCGAACCCCACGACCGTACCGACATGTAGTTGATGTACTGGCGGAAGCCGTCGCCGCGGGGGAGCGAGATCGCCGCGGTCGGGATCGTGGTGACCTCGATGTTGGAGATGCCCAGCGACGGGATGAGTTCCTGGGCGAAGTTCGGCCGATCTCCGATCACGGTGCCCGAGTTGATGTCTCCCGCCACTCCGTTCGGCACCTTCAGCCCGTCGGCCAGGTCGTTGTCGTTCGAGCGCAAGAGGACATTGTGCCGCCACTCTTGTCTCGGGGCGTTGCAGTTGCCGAAGGTGTCGCCGAAGGCCATGAGGGTCTGGCCGCGACCGTTGTCCCAGGCGATGCCCAGATCTGTGCCGCCGATGCCGAAGCGGTCGTAGGTGTCGTTCTTGCTGTACGGGCCGGTCACCCAGCCCACGCTGCGGGAGATGGACCCGACGTAGGGGATGAGCGGTCGCTGAGGTCCCGGGTTGGGGACGTTGGAGCCGGAACCCGAGCCGGAGTCCGAGCCCAATGAGCCCGACGAGCCGAATCCGAGGAAGCTCGAACCGTTTCCGGAATTGCCGCACGGCGCGGCCTGGGCGATGCCGGTACCGGCGGTCAGGACGATCGCGGTGGTACCGATTGCGAAGGCTCCCGCCAGCGCCAGTCGGACACCTTTGGTGAAACGGCTGGGCACGCAGACCTCCGTGTGACAGGTGTTTCTGAAGTTATTGACGTGACTATTGTTACTGGAGTTGGGTCACAGCAGTGGTCGACCTGGGTCACGATCTGGTCTCGGGTACATCCGGCGGTGCCTTGAGCCGTAGTGGCGCTGCTACACGGGACGAGTGAGCGACAGACGTGGCGTCGACGGGGACGATGGCTTGGGCCGTCTGGAGGAGTTCCTGCGCGGTGCGCGTCATGCGCGCGGCCAAGTGCTTGCGGGTGACGTTCCGCAGCGGGCAGGGATTTATGCGTGGTGGTTTCGTGATCTGCCCTCGGATCGGATTGACCCTTCGGCATGTGTGAAGCGCGATGGTCTCACCCTGCTGTACGTCGGGATCAGCCCCAATAAACCTACGACGTCCGGACGATCCCGACGTAGTCAGAACCTTCGCAAGCGTCTGCGCAATCACTACCGTGGGCGGGCCTCGACCTCGACACTACGTCTCAGTCTCGGTGTCTTGTTGGCGGAACAACTGGGAATCGAACTGCGCCGGTACGGGAATGCCGGTAAGCGGCACTTCGGTTCAGGTGAATGGGACCTCGATCGATGGATGGATACCAACACCGTGGTGTCGTGGATCGAGTCCGATGAGCCGTGGCTACTCGAGGATGTGTTCGTCTCCCACCTCGACGTGCCGCTGAATCTCCAGGGAAACTCGCGCAACAAGTTCTACGGCGAACTAAGGGCACTGCGGTCACGTGCCGCGAAACGCGCCGACGAACTGCCGGCGCTTCCGAATCGCGGTCGGCACCACGATCCTGGCGCCGGGGCGGTTCCGCCTAGCGGATGAGATGCCGCTTCTCCGACTCGGTGCGCGACTGCCAGCCGACGCGTTCGAGTTCGGGGATGTCGTTCTCGTGTTCGGGATATCCGACGCAGAGGTAGGCGACCAGTTTCCACGTGGCCGGAACCGCGAGTGCTTCGGTCACTGCGTGGGGTTCGAGAATGGACACCCAACCGATGCCGACGCCGCGGGCCCGGGCCGCCAACCACATCGTGGTGATGGCCGTGACGACCGAGTACTCGAGCGTCTCCGGCACGGTCTGGCGACCGAGGCCGTGGCCCTGCTCGGCGTCGGGCGCGCAGAAGACGGCGAGATGGACTGGTGCGTCGTCGAGGCCGGCGAGCTTCAGTGACGAATACAGGTGTGCGCGTTCGCCGGTGTAACCGTTGAGTGCCTCGGCGTTGCATCGGATGAAGCTGTCGCGCACGGTCTCTCGCACCGACGTTGTCCGGACCTCGACCCATCGCCACGGCTGACTGTTGCCGACCGACGGAGAGAGCTCCGCGGCCTCGAGGATCTCGGGGAGGAGGTGTGGTTCGAGGGGTTCGCGGCTGAATCGACGGACGTCGCGTCGCCAGCGGAAGAGTCGGTTCAGGTCGCCGACGAACGCCTTGTCGAAAGTTCCGTCACTCATCGGTTGTCGAGCCTAGCGTGGGTGACCGATCAGAACGGTGCGGGGCCATCCTCGACCTGCCGACGTTCGCGTTCGCGTTTGTTGCGGGCACGTTCGGCTCGCCGCCGGGCGTGTTTCGCGGCGGTTCGATCGGTCGGCGGCGGCGCGTCGTCGCCGGTGATGACCCGGGGTTTCGGTGGGGCTTGGGCAGGTTGTTCGAACCGGATACGCCGGAGGTTGGGGAAGAGGTCTTCCAGGGTTTCGGCGTCGCCGCGGATGCGGTAGCCCTCCGGGGTGATGTATTCGGTGACCAGGCGGCCGTCCTCGTCGCGGTACTGAACGTCGACCCAGTCGCCGAAGGTCTTGTGCAGGTGCCCGAACCGGCACTTCGCGTTGAGGTTCTCACTCGAGGTGAGACCGCCGCGGGTCGGGCGCTGACGGTCGAACTCGGTGACGTGGTCGAGGTCGCAGTCGAACGATGACTGCTCGCAGCCGGGTTCGGTGCAGTACCCGTCCCGGATACGGACGAAGTCCGCACACGCCGTGGTCGGGCGGTACGGATCCGACGGCTGGGAACCCGGGTAGATCACGACGACCTCCGACGACGGTTCTGCCTCCTCGTGCGTGGCGTTCGCCGCAGTCGTAGCGTCAGACGCTGTCGAATTCGGACGTGTCCGTTCATGTTTCGCGTCGTTGTCGTCGTTGTTCTCGGCGGCCACCTGCGTGGGTGGGGTGCGGACCGGGGTGACGGGCTTGATCGCGGCGTCGGGCCGGGTGGCGAGGTCGCGGACATGCTCACCGGAGATGACACCATGCCCATCGACCCAGCCGATCCCCGGAGCGCCGTTGAGAGTCGCCTGATCGGTGACGACGTGAATGACGACCTCGCTGCGCACCGCCGCGACCACTGCATCAGGTTCGGGAACCTCCGCGGTGCAGTCCTCGCGATCACATAGGCACTCGAACTCGGTGCCGGTCAGCAACGCGAACATGGCATCCGAGTTACGTTGACCTGCCGTGCGGCCGTCGTGTTTGCACACCGAATCGGCGAGCACGCGAACGGCTTTGGCCGCGATACGTACGTTCTCCGCAGCCATCACCCCGGTGAGCTCGGCGGTCCCGTCGTCGAGGGTGTGCGTATACATGCCACGGTTATCGAGCGCTTCTTTGCGGCGTTCGCGCACCAGGTCGGGATCGTGGCGGAAGACGAGGCGGTCGACCATGTCCCGTAGCCGGGCCCGCGTCCACGAGCCTTTCTTCGATCGCAGGGTGGCGGCGATCTCGGCATCGAGGGTCGGGGTGATCGAGGAGTCGTACGGTACGAGGGCGGTGCGGGACAGGATCACCTGCAACTGCCACCGGGTGGTGATCCCGTCGCGGAGTGTGTCGAGGACCTCGGGCAGCGATTCCCGCAGGCCGATGGCCTCGTCGACCAGGATTTCGGCTTGGCGCCGGGTGAGGGAGAGTTGCCGCGCCACTCGGATGACGCAATCAGTGTCGCCGCTGACGACGATCGCACCACCCAGCGTGCTACGCACCGCGATGCAGCGCTCGGCGATGGCGTTCACCGCTTCGTAGCGCCGCCAGTCCTCATGAGACTGGCGGCGTTTCGACTGCGCCAGCTCCTCCATCAACTCGTACATGCCGGCCTCGTACGGGTTGGCAGGATCGACCCCGGCGAAAGACTCGCCCGGTAGATCGACCCGATTCCCCGACACCCTGCCCCCAGAAGTGTTGCCGTGCCAGCCCGTCCGGCTGGATCACTTGCTGACTACCAATGTAGATCAGACCACCGACAAAATCTGATTCGTATCCACAGGGTCCGGCTGTCAGGTATTGCGCGACAGTCGAATCCGCCGGATTGATATCGCGTGCGACTTCGTTCCGTAGAAACCCAGGCCATAGTCCGGCCGCTGAACAACTCGACGTTCATCCACAGATCATCCGTCCGGCGGTGGTGACACGGTTCCGGACCGGGCTCCTCGACCACACTGTGCCCATGTTGGGGCAAACACAGGCGGTGGGGCTCAACGCCTTTGCGGCGCATGTCGTCGACGTACAGGCGAGTGTGGGGTCGGGGTTGCCGGGTTTCTCGGTGACGGGTAGCCCGGATGCGTCGGTGCGGGAGGCTCGGGACCGGGTGCGGGCGGCGATCAAGAACTCGGGGTTCACGTTTCCCGACCTGAAGGTGACGGTCGCGTTGTCGCCGGCCGACATGCCGAAGGTGGGTTCGGGATTTGATCTGTCGATGGCGGTGGCGATTCTGGCTGCGACAGAACAGGTGTCGTCGGAGAAGCTGGTGTCGACGATCTTCCTGGGTGAACTCGGTCTCGATGGGAACGTGCGGCCGATCCGGGGAGTGTTGCCGGCGGTGATCGCTGCGCGTCAAGCCGGTTATCGACGTGCGGTGGTGCCGATCGAGACGGTGGCGGAGGCGGCGCTGGTCGAGGGGATGGACGTCGGTGGCGCGTCGAGCCTCAAGGAGGTGGCGGCCTGGCTCGCGGGTGACCTCGTACTCGACAACTTCCACCGGACGACACCCACGAAGCCGCCGCCGATCCCGGACATGGCCGACGTGGTGGGTCAGCACGAGGCGCGGCATGCACTCGAGATAGCAGCGGCCGGAGCGCATCACGTCCTGATGACCGGATCGCCGGGCATCGGCAAGACCATGCTCGCGCGACGACTGCCGGGCATCCTCCCGCCGCTGGGTCTCGAGGATTCCCTGGAGGTGACGGCGATCCATTCGCTGGTCGGGGAGCTGTCAGCAGGGCGTCCGCTGATCACCGAGCCGCCGTTCGTCGCGCCACATCACAGTTCGTCGACGACGGCGCTCCTCGGTGGCGGAACCGGGTTCGCCCGTCCCGGTGCGGTCTCCAAGGCACACCGCGGAGTTCTGTTTCTCGACGAATGCGCCGAGATGAGCGTCAAAGTCCTGGAATCGCTGCGGGAACCGCTCGAAGACGGCGAGGTGCGAGTGCCGCGCCGAGACGGGGTCGCCGTCTATCCCGCGCGGTTCCAGCTCATCCTCGCGGCGAACCCGTGCCCGTGTGCACCCGCACACGACGTCGACTGCGTGTGCACCGCGGTCGTGCGACGCCGCTATCTCGGCAAGCTCTCCGGACCACTGTTGGACCGTGTCGACATCCGCGTCCGCATGGACCCGCCGGGAAATGCCGCGCTGATGAGTGGGGCGGGGGAGTCGAGCGCCGAGGTTCGCGCACGGGTCACCGCGGCGCGTGCGGCCGCGGTCGAGCGGTGGTCGGAATTCGGGTGGCGCACCAACGCCGAGGTACCGGGATCGGCCTTGCGGCAGAAGTTCCGGCTACCTCCCGACGTCCTCCGGCCCATCGAACTGTTTCTCCGCGACGGGCGGGTGACGGCACGCGGCGCCGACCGTGCGTTGCGCCTGGCCTGGACACTCAGCGATCTGCGCGGCACCGACGCTCCCGTCGAAGACGATGTCGCACAAGCACTTCTGTACCGAGACCGAGGAGCGACCTGGTGAGTGGCAAGTACCCGGCGGAGCTGTCGGCGTGGACCTACCTGGCGCGCGTGGCCGAACCGCCGTGTGCGGACGTGATCGCGCTCGTGGACGAGGTCGGTGCGGTCGAGGCGGCGTCGGCCATCCGCAGGCGCACGGTGCCCGACGGTCATGAACCGGTGCTGGCCACGACCGCGGCACGATGCGATTCCGACTGTGCGGCCGAGGACCTCGATGCCGCCGCCGCGATCGGGGCGCGGTTGGTGACCCGTTCCGATCCCGAATGGCCGGCGTGGTCGCTGCTCGCGTTGAGCCAGGCCGACACCGCCCCTCGCGGTGGTGAACCCCTGGCACTCTGGGTCCGCGGACCGGCCCGCCTCGACGATCTCGCCGCCGCCTCGATCGCCCTCATCGGCTCCCGCGCGGCGTCGTCCTACGGCGAACACGTCACGCAGATGCTGGCGTCGGGTCTCGTCGGTGAGGGATTCGCGGTGATCTCCGGTGGCGCCTTCGGCATCGACGGTGCCGCCCACCGCGCCGTCGTGGCCGCCGGCGGGGTGACCGCGGCCGTGATGGCCTGCGGGATAGACCGCGACTATCCGGCCGCGCATTCGGCGCTCCTGACCGAGATCGCCCGGACCGGCGCGGTCATCAGCGAGTATCCGCCGGGTACGACCGCGGCCAAACACCGCTTCCTGACCCGTAATCGGCTGGTCGCATCACTGTCCGGGGCAACCGTTGTCGTCGAAGCGGGCCGTCGGTCGGGTGCGGCGAACACCGCTGCGTGGGCGCGCAAGCTCGGCCGTCCGCTGGGCGCGGTCCCCGGACCGGTGACGTCGGCGACCTCGGTCGGCAGTCATCGGATGATCGCCGACGGATTGGCGGTTCTGGTGTCCGACGTCGCGTCGGCGGTGAACCTCGTCCGGCCCGACGGCGGGGGAGACATCGGCCGGGGGCGGGTGAAGCCAACCGATGGGCTCAGCGCCGATCAGTTGCGGGTACACGACGCGATCCCCGGTCGGGGTGGTGTCGGGATCGAGGAGATCGCCTTCGCGGCCGGGCTCGAGGTACCGGCCGTGCGGGCGGCTCTGGCGCGACTGGACATCGACGGGCTCGTGGAGAACGTCGGCGGTCAGTGGCGACTCGCCACCGGGTGACTCACTTCCGCGTGAGGATGTCGAGGAAGATGCGGAGGTCGTCGGGCGTCGCCTCGCCGAGGCGTCCGTGGGCGTGGACGAAGCCGATACCGGCGTAGAGCAGCGTGGTCGCGCGGGCATGGGCCTCGGCCTCGTCGAAGCCGAGTTCACGCATCGCCTGATGGGCGATCTGGAAGATCTGACCGTCCAGCTCCGAAATCGAGTCCGCGATCGACTCGTCGGTCTCGGCCCACCTGCGCATCGCGGCCTCCATGCGCCAACGCCGGGGGTCGGACATGAGCCGCGTCATGCCCTCGATCCGCTCGATCGGAGGGAGCTCCTCGAGCTCCGCGATCTGTGCCACGGCCGCTGCCTGAACCTTCTTGCAGTGGTCGGCGAGCTCGGACTTCATCGTCGCGATGTCGGTGAAATGCCAGTAGAAGCTGCCCTTGGTGACGCCGAGCCGGGCACTGAGGTGGGAGATCTTCAGATCGTCGATCCCGTCCTCGAGAAGGACCTCCACCGCCGCGTCGAGCCAGTCGTCGGCGCCGAGGCGCGATGCGCGCGTCGGAGCACCCTCTCGGGTCGGTTGGGGCTCCGCTGGGTGGTCCGGCATGGAATCGCCTCTGGTCGGGTCTCGCGACGTCGGATCTCAAGAACTGCAAACTCTCGGATCACATCGCTTGATCGTGAGAAAACCTTACAAGCGCGTACCGCGAGTTCGCCGGAATGAACCGAAACCATCGCTTAGGTAGACCTAAGTAAGAGGCGTAAGGTGGTCGCGACAAGGAGGTTCCATGGCCAAGCGCGTGAACACGATGACGGTGCTCCGACGGGAACAGATCAGCCCGCACTTCGTCCGCCTCTACCTGGGCGGAGAAGGGTTCGACGACTTCCAGGAGGCGGTCGGCGCACCCGGTGACGCCGACACCGACATGTACGTGAAGTTCGTCTTCGCGCCGGACGGGGTGACCTACCCGGAGCCCTTCGACCTCCAGGAACTGCGGACGACGCTGCCCCCCGAACAGCAACCCGTCCTGCGCACCTACACCGTTCGCCGTGTCGATCCCCAGGCCCGGGAGATCCTCGTCGATTTCGTCGTCCACGGCACCGAGGGCATCGCCGGCCCATGGGCCGCCTCGGTGGAGCCGGGCGAAACCGTCCGGTTCATCGGACCGGGCAGCGGGTATCGGCCGAAGTCCGACGCTCCGTGGCACCTGCTCGCCGCCGACGAGGCGGGACTGCCCGCCGTCGCCGCCGCACTCGAGGCGCTGCCGGCCGACGCGGTCGCCAAGGTGTTCATCGAGGTCGCCGGGCCGGACGACGAACTCGACCTCACCGCGCCCCCGGGCGCGGAGATCGTCTGGGTGCACCGCGGCGGACCGGCCGGGGAGGTCGACGACTCGGTCGCCGGCGACAACGCACCCCTCATCGCCGCGGTCCGCGAGGCGCAGTGGCTCGACGGCGAACCCCACGTCTTCATCCACGGCGAGGCCCAGGCCGTCATGCACAACCTGCGCAGCTACATCCGCAAGGAGCGCAAGGTGAGCGCGGGCAACGCCTCGATCTCCGGGTACTGGCGCCGCGGCCGCACGGAAGAGGGCTTCCGGAAATGGAAGGCCGAACTGCGCGCCGCCGAAGAGGGCGCCGGTGTCGGTCGGTAGAGCCGGCCGGTAGGCATCGATCCGGCCACGGCACCGCGTGTGGGGTTGCACCCGCTCCCGCCGCACGCTGTGCTGACGGACATGCTCGACGACTTCGCCGATCACCTGCGCCTGGAGAAAGGTCGCAGTGAACACACCATCCGCGCATACGTCGGTGGTGCACGGGCGCTGCTGTCGTTCGCCGGCGCCCGCGGAGTCGCCGCGGCGGACATCGACCTCGCCCTCCTGCGCGCCTGGCTGGCCGAACTGACACGCCGCGGAGCCGCCCGCACGACGATCGCGCGGCAGGTCTCCGCGGCGAAGACCTTCTGCACCTGGGCGGTTCGCGAGGGCATCATGGCCACCGATCCGTCGCAGCGACTCAAGGCTCCGAAAGCACATCGCACCCTGCCTGCGGTGCTCGCACCCGGACAGGCCGACGCCGCGATCGATGCGACCGCTCAGGACCGCGACCCCGGGGACCCGATCGCACTCCGAGATCGCCTGATCCTGGAGTTGTTGTACGCCAGTGGAATTCGTGTCGGAGAACTGTGCGGACTCGACGTCGACGACGTGGACACCGGGCGACGCATCCTGCGGGTGATCGGCAAGGGTGACAAAGAACGTGCCGTGCCCTACGGCGAACCGGCGGCCAAGGCCATCGACGACTGGCTGCGCCGCGGGCGTCCCGCGCTGGCCACCGCCACATCAGGAGCCGCGCTGCTCCTCGGGGCACGCGGCGGCCGGCTCGACCAGCGGATGGCACGGTCGGTCGTGTCCCAAGCGGTCGCGGCCGCCGGCGGCCCGGCGATGGGACCACACGGCCTCCGGCACAGCGCGGCGACACACCTCCTCGAAGGTGGAGCCGACCTACGCGTCGTGCAGGAACTGCTCGGGCACTCGTCGCTGGCGACGACGCAGATCTACACCCACGTGAGCGTCGAACGCCTGCGGGCGGTGCACCGCCAGGCACACCCCCGCGCCTGATCACGGTGGTGGCCCCGGCTTCAGCGGTTTGAGCCGGACCCGCACCGCTCCGAGGAGGCCCAGCGGGTTCAGGTACTCCGCATCGCGTCCGACGCCGCGTCGAGCGCCCCAGTGCAGGCACGCCGCCACCGGACAGCCCGGATGTCCGGCGACGAGCGTGCCGATCAGCTCGCCGCGAGACACATGGTCGCCCTCGTCGACGGCGGCCTCGACCGGTTCGTACGTCGTGATCACCCCGTCCGGATGCTGCACCGAGACGACCGGGCGTCCGGCGACCCGGCCCGCGAACCGCACGCGACCCGCTCCCGCCGCGGCGACCGGCACTCCGGGTGCGGCCGCGAGATCGACACCCCGGTGACCCCGTTGCCATCTCTTCTCCGGCGCATCGAAGCCGGTCACGACCGTCGGACGCGGAGACAGCGGGGCAGAATAGGGGCGCGGTGCGGCGGTACCGGCCTGCGGGGTCGGGCACAGGACGGCCAGCCACAACAACGCGGTGAGCACAAAGCGGGAACAAGCGGTCGGCACACCTCTTGGACGCAAGCGGCGCCGATCCGGATCCGTGGCCCGGGTCGGCGGCCGGAACGTTTTGGTTTTCGCTGGTCGACGCGCGTAAACTTTCGTCCGCACCTCATCGGTTGTTGATGAGGTGACTTCGCGCGCCTGCGAAAACACACCCCGAGTGGGCAGTCCCGGGCCTGGTCATCGACCGGTTCGGGTGGCACTCGCCGGCAGGCGCCAGGGTCGGCACCAACCCGGTGTCGACAGACAACTGCGACAAAAGGAAATCTCATGGCTGTCGTGACCATGAAGCAGCTGCTTGACAGCGGCGCACACTTCGGGCACCAGACCCGCCGTTGGAACCCCAAGATGAAGCGATTCATCTTCACCGACCGCAACGGCATCTACATCATCGACCTGCAGCAGACGCTGACCTACATCGACAAGGCCTACGAGTTCGTCAAGGAGACCGTCGCCCACGGCGGCACCATCCTGTTCGTCGGCACCAAGAAGCAGGCTCAGGAGTCGATCGCCGCTGAGGCAACCCGCGTCGGCATGCCGTACGTGAACCAGCGTTGGCTCGGTGGCATGCTCACCAACTTCAACACCGTGCACAAGCGTCTCCAGCGCATGAAGGAGCTGGAGACCATGGAGCAGACCGGTGGCTTCGAGGGTCGCACCAAGAAGGAGATCTTGATGCTGACCCGCGAGAAGAACAAGCTCGAGCGCACGCTCGGCGGTATCCGCGACATGGCCAAGGTTCCCTCGGCCGTGTGGGTCGTCGACACCAACAAGGAGCACATCGCCGTCGGTGAGGCTCGCAAGCTGAACATCCCGGTCATCGCGATCCTGGACACCAACTGCGACCCCGACCTGGTCGATTACCCGATCCCGGGCAACGACGACGCCATCCGCAGCGCCGCCCTGCTCACCCGCGTCGTGGCCTCGGCCGTCGCCGAGGGTCTCCAGGCCCGCGCCGGTGCCGCCGGTGGCGACGCCAAGCCGGAAGCCGGCAGTGAGCCGCTCGCCGAGTGGGAGCAGGAGCTGCTGACCCAGGCCGCAGCTCCGGCCGGTGGCGAGGCTGCCACCGACGCCCCGGCTGCTCAGTAACACCGCCGCAGCAATTCGGTCCCACCACACTCTTTCGAAGGAGGCTCGCCAACGATGGCGAACTACACCGCAGCCGATGTGAAGCGTCTTCGCGAACTCACCGGTTCTGGAATGCTGGACTGCAAGAACGCGCTGGCCAACAACGACGGTGATTTCGACAAGGCCGTCGAGGAGCTGCGCATCAAGGGTGCCAAGGACGTGGGCAAGCGCGCTGAGCGCTCCACCGCCGAGGGCCTGGTCGCCGCCAAGGGCGGCGCCATGATCGAGATCAACTCCGAGACCGACTTCGTCGCCAAGAACGACGAATTCCAGAAGCTCGCCGATGACATCGTGGCCGCGGCCGCCGAGGCCAAGACCAACGATGTCGAGGAGCTGAAGAAGGCTGCTCTCGGCAGCGGCACCGTCGACGAGGCCATCGCCGCTCTCTCCGCCAAGATCGGCGAGAAGCTCGAGCTCCGTCGCGTCGTCTACTACGACGGCCCGGTCGCCGTGTACCTGCACAAGCGTGCTTCGGATCTCCCGCCCGCCGTCGGCGTGCTGGTGTCCTACTCCGGTGAGGGCGAGGGTGCCGATGAGGCCGCTCGCGGCGCCGCCATGCAGGTCGCAGCTCTCAAGGCGCGCTACGCAACCCGCGACGAGGTCCCCGCGGACGTCGTCGAGAACGAGCGTCGCATCGCCGAGCAGACCGCCAAGGAGGAGGGCAAGCCAGAGCAGGCTCTGCCCAAGATCGTGGAGGGTCGCGTCAACGGCTTCTACAAGGACGTCGTGCTGCTCGACCAGCCGTCCGTCCAGGACTCGAAGAAGACCGTCAAGGCCCTGCTCGACGAGGCCGGCGTGACCGTCAAGGGCTTCACCCGCTTCGAGGTCGGCCAGGCCTGATCGTTTCCCGGGTCTCCCCGGACGACGACTCGACCGCCCCGTCTCCCATCGTGGAGGCGGGGCGGTTGTCGTTTCGCCGCAGCACCAGCGTCAGGCAGCCGACACCGATCGCGAGTGCGGCCAGAACCCACAGCGTCGTGCGGAACGCACCGAGGAAGGTGCGTGCGGTGACCGCGCGTGCCGCACTCTGCGTCCAGGGCTGCGCCTCGGCGGCGACCGCCGCGACCGTGCTGTTCGCCGGGGTGCCCGCACATCCGGTGGCAGGTCGTTCCGGATGTGGCGAGGTGAGCTGCCGTGTCGCGCACCAGGTGAACCGGTCGGCCACCGCCGGCCGGAACATCGGATCGACCGGCGAATCCTCCAGTGCGACGACGAGTTCCGCGTGCACCGCGGGCACGCTCGTGTCGGTCTGCCCGGCCACCTGTCCGAAGAAGAACATCGTCACGAGCGCCAGCCCGATCGATGCACCGATCTGTTGCACCGTCGGGATCGTGCCGCTGGCCGACCCGACCGTCTCCGCCGAGGTGTCGGAGAGGATGACCGCCTGCAGTGGTGCGACGAACGATCCCGTACCGACACCACCGAGGACCAGGGGAGCCAGGATCGCCGCCGCCGGAAGGGTTTCCGACGCCGGGTCGAGGACCAGCGCGATCCAGGCGAAAGCCACCCCGACGGTGAGAACACCGCCGAGCAGAACCCGTGGCGCGCTGACGCGAGCGACGGCCCACGGCGAGGCGACCGATCCCACGGCCGCCCCGCAGGCGAACGGCAGAGCGAGCAGTCCGGTCTCCAGCGCCGAGTACCCGAGGCCGAACTGCGCCGTGATCGACACGGTGAAGAAGAAGCCCGCGAAGACGCTGAAGAACAGCAGCGACATGCCCAGTCCGACCGCGAACCGGCGGGAGGAGAAGAGATCCATGCGCAGCAACGGTGTTCCGCCCCGAGCCGCGAGCCGCTTCTGCTGCCACACGAAGGCGACCGACAGGACCACGGCGGCGCCGAGCATGACCCACAGGAGTGCCGGCCACTGTTGTTCCCGGCCCACGGCCAGTGGGTACAACAGCAGGAGCAGCGCGGTCGCCGAGAGCATCATCCCGACGATGTCGGGCCGGTCGGGGTCGGGGTCGAGGGCGGCCGGGAGTCGACGCCACGCCAGCACGCAGGCAACGATCCCGAGCGGCAGGTTGACGAAGAAGATGGTGCGCCAACCCCATCCGGCGACGTCGGCGTGCACGAGCAGTCCGCCGACGACGGGACCCAGGATCGCGGCGAGACCCGCCACGGCGCCGTAGATCCCGAAGACCAGCCCGTGGCGTTCCCTGGTGAACAGGGCGGCGATCAAGGCCAGCGTCTGTGCGGATATCAGCGCCGCGCTGATGCCCTGCGCACCGCGGAACACGATGAGCATCACCGGATCCGTTGCCAGGCCGCACAACATCGAGGTGACGGTGAAGGCGATCATCGCGATCAGGAACAAGCGCCGACGCCCGTACCGTCCGCCGAGGGTGGCCGCGGTGAGCAGCGTGCACGCGAACGACAACGTGTAGACCGTCAGCACGAGAAGTTGCTGCGAGGTCGACGCCCCGAGGTCGACCGTCAGGTCGGGGAGCGCGATGTTGACGATCGTCGTGTCCAGCATCTGCATGAACACGCCCAGCAGACACCCGGCAAGGGCCAGCCACGCCGGGCCTGCGGTCACGAGGTGAGTGCGGGCAACGAGGCTCGATAGTCACCCTGCTCGGCCACCGTGCTGATGACCTCGACGAAGCGTTCGACGTAGCGCTGCACCGATTCCCGCGCGATGTCGGTGTTCGGGTACAGGAATGTGATCGAGGTCGTGGTGGGGAAGCGGTTCACCCACATGTAGACCTCTTCGCTGCTACCGCGGTTGCCGAACAGGCAACCGTTTCCGGCCTCGAAGATCTCCACACCCGGCAGCTTGCGAACGTCGATGTAAGAGATCATCGGCACCGACCAGCCGGGCACGACATCGAGTCCGTCCGCGGGTTCGGCCAGCTCCAGCACCCGGTGGAAGGAGATGTCGGTCAGCTCTTTTCCGGCGGCGTAGCTGCGTGCCGCCTGCGGTGCGAGGCTGCGGAACGTCGTCGTGTCGTCGACCGTCAGAGGTACCGGGATGAGGCTGGTGAACCAGCCCACCGAGTTCATCTCCTCGGCGCCGGACCTGGTGCTCTTCGGTGTCATGCCGAAATACTCGTTCTTGCCGGTGAATTCGGCGTAGACCAGGGCGGCGGTGGCCATCACCCCGGAGATCACGTTGGAACCCAGTTCGCGGCAGACGTCCTCGAAGCGCTGGGCGGCAGCCTCGTCGAACACCGTCGCGTTGAGAAGCGCACTCCGCGTGTAACCTTCGTCGCCGGTGCCGAGGGGGAGCGGGAAGCTGGGCAACCTGCCCTCGTTGGCCCGGACCAGTTCGATCCACCGTTCGACGTGCGGCGAGCGCCGGGTGAGCTGCCGGGAGATGGCGCGTTCACGTGCGCAATAGTCGATATAGCTTCCCACGGAGGGGAGTTCGGCCCCGGCGCCGAACGCGGCGTTCAGGTAGAGCGTCATGAGCTCCAGGCAAGTGGACGCCTGGGAGATGCCGTCGGTGTTGAGGTGGTCGACGGCGGCGTAGATCGTGAAACCGCCATCCCATTCGATCGCACCGAAGGTGAAGCAGTCCCAGTTGAACGGACCGGCCGTCTCGTCCTGGACGAGAGTGCAGAGACGCTCGGCGTCGAGATCGCCGTGGTCGACGGGCACCATCTCGATGTCCTCGGTCGGCACGAGATGACGAAGCACCGAACCGTCGTCCTCCATCGAGAACCACGAACGGAAACTGTCGTGACGCCGGACGAACTCGTTGACCGCCGTGGTCATCGCCTCCACATCCAGCGGGGCCGTGACGTCGAATGCCATGAGGCACAACCGGGCGAACCGGAAACCGGCGGATTCGTTGCGCCACGCAACTTTCAGGTATTCCTCCTGCTGATGCGACGCGGGGACGGGATGCACTGGCGCCTGTCCGGCGGCGGTGACCGAGGCGAGTGAGGCCACCCAACTCGTCAGATGACCGGGGCGCGGGTCCCACTCCTCGATCAGTCCGAACTTAATCATCGTGTGACCACCTCTTTGCTGAAGGGGATTTGCTACCGGGTGAACCAGGTCTCGAGACGCTTGTCATCCAGGTGACTCAAGGCGCTTCGACGGTCGCCCGGACGCTACATGACATTCGTCGGCGATGTAACGGTGTTCCGACGGATGGGCCTCGTTTTGGTGAAAATGTCGGGCTTCCTGGACAATTGACCACATCTGATGTCAGTTGGTTCGTGGTGGACACCGTCGCTTTCGTGCGGCAGACTGCCTCCGCATCGCCTGTGATGCGGATCGCGTCGCTGTGGTGCTGTGGGAAAGCGGAGTGGATGAACGGACAAGGTCTCACCGGGGTGGACGGTCGCCGCATGTTCGGTGCAGTGGGTCTCGTCGCGCTGTCGGTGCTGGCGATGATGGTCGGTCTGCCGAGTCGTGCTGCCGCGGAGCCGAATCCGGCGTCGATCGTCGCCGAATACGTGCAGCCTGCGGGCGAGATCGACCTGGCGGTGTGGTCGACGGCGATGCGTCAGACGGTGACCGTCAAAGTTCTTCCCGCACGAGGGGATCGGCCGGCTCCCACGCTGTACCTGCTGAACGGCGCCGCCGGCGGTGACGGCGGCAGCAGCTGGTTCGACCGCACGGACATCCGGACGTACTTCGCCGATCAGAACGTCAACGTGGTCGTACCCATGGGTGGCGCCGCGAGTTACTTCACCGACTGGCAGCATCCGGACCCCGCGCTCGGGGTGCAAAAATGGGCCACGTTTCTCACCTCGGAACTGCCCGCGGTGATCGACCGTCGTCTCGACGGGAACGGCCGCAACGCGATCGCGGGCATCTCGATGGCCGGCACCTCGGTGTTCCAGCTCTCGCTGCACGCCCCCGAACTGTACGAGGCGCTCGGCTCGTTCAGCGGGTGTGCCCAGACCAGCGACCCGATGGGCCAGGCGGTCGTGCGAATGGTCGTGGAGGGACGCGGCCACGGCAACACCCTCAACATGTGGGGACCGCCGACGAGTCCGGCATGGCGGGCCAACGACCCGTTTGTGCACGCGGCGTCGTTTCGCGGCAAGTCGATCTATGTGTCCAACGGTTCCGGCGCACCGGGGCGCTACGACACGATCGACGGCCCGGGCATCGACGGGAACGGCTCCAAACTGTTCGATCAGCTCGCCGTCGGTGCGGTGATCGAGACCGCGACGGCCGAGTGCACGCGCAACCTCCAGCGCCGGCTGCGCGAGGTCGGGGTGCCGGCGACCTTCCACCTCTACCCCGGCGGCACCCACTCGTGGCCGTACTGGCAGGACGAACTGCATCGCGCCTGGCCCCAGTTCCGCGCGGCGCTCGCACGCTGACACCTACGCGTGTCGCGGGTCGCATTCGGTGAGGACGTACCATAGTTCTCCGAACCGACGAGTGAGGAAGCGAATGAGCGAAGCGCCCGATCCCACCCCATCCGATCTCGACGAGTCCGAGCGTTCCGGGTCCGGGCGTTCCGGATTCCATCGAGTCCTGTTGAAGCTGGGCGGTGAGATGTTCGGCGGGGGAGAGGTCGGTCTGGACCCGGACGTCGTCGCGACCGTGGCCGATCAGATCGCCGACGTCGTCAACTCCGGTGTCCAGGTGGCCGTCGTCATCGGCGGCGGCAACTTCTTCCGCGGCGCCGAGCTGCAGCAGCGTGGCCTCGACCGTAGCCGTTCGGACTACATGGGCATGCTCGGGACGGTGATGAATTGCCTTGCTCTGCAGGACTTCCTGGAGAAGCGCGGCATCAGCACACGCGTGCAGACCGCCATCACCATGGGTCAGGTCGCCGAGCCGTACCTGCCGCTGCGCGCCCAGCGTCACCTCGAGAAGGGACGCGTGGTCATCTTCGGCGCCGGCATGGGCATGCCCTACTTCTCCACCGACACCACCGCCGCCCAGCGCGCGCTGGAGATCAAGGCCGAGGTGGTCCTCATGGCCAAGGCCGTCGACGGGGTCTACGACGCGGACCCGCGTACCGACCCGAACGCCCGTATGTTCACCGAGATCACCCACCGCGAGGTCCTCGACAAGGAACTCAAGGTCGCCGACGCGACCGCCTTCAGTCTGTGTATGGACAACAAGATGCCGATCTTGGTGTTCAATTTGCTCCAACAGGGCAACATCGCCAGGGCGGTGGCCGGAGACCGGATCGGCACGCTGGTCAGCACCTGACAAACACCCGCGCCCCGCACGAGAACACCGCCTCGCCAGGCCCTACCGAACGGAACAAGGACGAAGATGATCGACGACGCGCTGCTCGACGCCGAGGAGAAGATGGAGAAGGCGGTCAACGTCGCCAAGGAGGACATGGGCTCCATCCGCACCGGACGGGCGAATCCGTCCATGTTCAACAAGATCAACATCGAGTACTACGGCGCGATGACCCCGGTGACCCAGGTCGCGTCGATCAACACTCCAGAGCCGCGCCTGGTCGTCATCAAGCCGTACGAGGCGTCGACGCTGCGTGACATCGAGACCGCGATCCGCAACTCTGACCTCGGCGTGAACCCGACCAACGACGGCACGATCATCCGCGTCGCCATCCCGCAGCTCACCGAGGAGCGTCGTCGCGACCTGGTCAAGCAGGCCAAGGGCAAGGGTGAGGATGCGAAGGTCGCCATCCGTAACGTGCGTCGCAAAGCCGCCGACGAGCTCAAGCGCATCCAGAAGGACGGCGAGGCCGGCGAGGACGAGGTCACCCGTGCCGAGAAGGAACTGGACAAGACCACGGCCACCTACGTGCATCAGATCGACGAGCTGGTGAAGCACAAAGAAGACGAATTGCTCGAGGTGTGAGCGAGAAGGCATCCGACCCCGAGAAGAAGTCCGGGCCCGAGGAGAAGTCCGGGCCCGAGAAGAAGTCACGGGCAGGTCGTGACCTCCCGGCTGCGATCGCAGTCGGAGGCACGCTCGGGGTCAGCATCATCCTGATCCTGCTGTTCGCGCCGATGCTCTGGTATGGCCTCGTCGCCGTCGCGTTCGCGATCGCCACCTGGGAGGTCACCAAGCGGCTGCACACCGCCGGGTACAACGTCGCCTTCTGGCCCCTGCTCATCGGCGGTCAGGTCATCATCTGGATCAGCTGGCCGTACGGGCCCACCGGAGTGCTGGTCGCCTTCGTCGCGACCGTCCTGGTGTCGATGGTGTGGAAGCTGCTCGCCCAGGGCATCTCGAACGCACCGGAGGACTACCTCGTAGACCTGGCACTCACCGTGTTCGTGCTGGCCTGGCTGCCGCTCCTGGCATCCTTCGGCGTCCACCTGGTGACGCAGGAGGACGGTGCCGCCCGGGTTGCGACGCTCATGGTGGTCGTCGTCTGCTCCGACGTCGGTGGCTATGCCGCCGGTGTCCTGTTCGGCAAACACCCCATGGCGCCGGCGATCAGCCCCAAGAAGTCGTGGGAGGGCCTCGTCGGTTCGCTGCTCGTCGGCACGGTCGGCGCGGTCGGCTGCATCACGTTCCTGATCGGCAGCCACTGGTGGATCGGATTGATCCTGGGGCCCGTCCTGGTCGTGTGCGCGACTCTCGGCGACCTGGTGGAGTCACAGGTCAAGCGCGATCTCGGCATCAAGGACATGGGGACGCTGCTCCCCGGCCACGGCGGCATCATGGACCGCCTCGACAGCCTGCTGCCCTCGGCGTTCGTGGTGTGGGCGGTGCTGACCGCTCTCCTCTGAAACGCGGGCGCTAGCCGGCGGCCTTCTTCAATGCCCGGCGCAACTGGAGCATGCGCAGGCCGCCCACGAGGGCGACGATCAGCGCACCCGCGATCGCGGCGATCAGCAGGCTCACGCCGAGCGGGAGGTTGACCTCCCAGAAGATCAGTTCGATCCGCTGACTCTCCAGGTTCTGCACGATGAAGACCAGCAGCAGGACCAGGATGATCGCCCCGATGACCACGCCGAACCAGGCCGCGCGCGTACGGGTGTGCTCGACATCGGCGACGGTCTGCCGCAGGCGGTCGCGCTCGGCGAGTACGGCGTCGGGGGCGTCGCTCGCCGATGCCGGGGTCGGTGGCACGGGCGCGGGATCAGAGGCGGACGCGGAGCCGGGCTCTCCCTGCGAACCCCACTGCGGGACCGGATTTCCGCTTCGCCGGCGATCGGGTGTGGTCATGGGTTCATCATGACATGCGACAATGGGCCGATGACCGCATTACCGCTGGTGTTCGACGCGCCCAAACGCGGGCTGCCGCCGACACACTTCGCCGATCTCGACGCCGCCGGCCGCGTCGCGGCGCTGGCCGAATTGGGTCTCCCGAAGTTCCGGGCCAACCAGTTGGCCCGGCAGTACTACGCCCGCCTCAACGGCGACGTCGAGGAGATGACCGATCTGCCCGCGGCGTCCCGCGACGCCGTGCGCGAGAAGCTGTTCCCGCAGCTCCTGACGCCGGTCCGGCACATCTCGTGCGACGACGACTCCACCCGCAAGACGCTGTGGCGACTGCATGACGGCACTCTCCTGGAGAGCGTGCTGATGCGATACACCGAGCGCAACACCCTGTGCATCTCCAGTCAGGCGGGCTGCGGCATGGCCTGCCCGTTCTGTGCGACCGGCCAGGGCGGTCTCGACCGCAACCTGTCGACGGCCGAGATCGTCGATCAGGTCCGGGCCGCCGCCCGCGCCCTTCGTGACGGTGAGCTCGGCGAGCCGGGCCGCCTCTCGAACGTCGTGTTCATGGGTATGGGAGAGCCGCTCGCCAACTACAAGCGCGTGGTCAGCGCGGTCCGGCAGATCACCTCGCCGGCACCCGACGGGCTCGGCATCTCGGCGCGGTCGGTGACCGTCTCGACCGTCGGTCTCGCACCGTCCATCCGGCGTCTCGCCGACGAGGGGCTCGCGGTCACGCTGGCCGTGTCCCTGCACACGCCCGACGACGAGCTGCGCGACACGCTCGTCCCGGTGAACAACCGCTGGTCGGTGGCCGAGGTGCTGGAGGCCGCGCGCTACTACGCCGACACCACCGGACGCCGCGTCTCCATCGAGTACGCCCTGATCCGCGACGTCAACGATCAGCCCTGGCGTGCCGATCTCCTCGGGCAGAAGCTGCACAAGGCGCTCGGGTCCCTCGTGCACGTGAACCTCATCCCGCTCAACCCGACACCCGGCTCGGAGTGGGATGCCAGCCCCAAGCCGGTGGAACGTGAGTTCGTGCGCCGCGTCCGCGAGCAGGGCGTGTCCTGCACCGTGCGCGACACCCGCGGTCAGGAAATCGCCGCGGCGTGCGGGCAGCTCGCCGCCGAAGAGCGCTGAGCGGGCGAGACGCAACCAAGACACGAAAAACGCCGAGCGGCCAGGCCGCTCGGCGTTTCTCGGGGTCTTGGTCAGTGGTGGTTCAGGACCACTTGCCGCGGTTCATCCACCAGCCGCGTACGACGAAGAACAGGACGCCGGCCGCAAACGCGATGAGCCAGATGTCCTCGACATGACCGGTGTGGTTACCGATGAGCATGAACAGCAGGAAGGCCGCGAAGAAGAGGGCGGCACCGTAGAAGGTCTTCGTCGCCGATCCGAACCAGCCGAAGCGGGCCGACGGTGCATCGGCGGGCTCACGGCGCCAGCCGGTGTCGATGACCTCGGCGTGTCCGCCAGTGTGCTCCACATCGGTGCTTGCCACAGCCACTCCTCACAGCGCGGGTCGTCAGATGTCTGACGAACGGTAGTAGTTCCCGATCAGCATAGCGGCACAGTGATCTCGGAGACCGAGCCCGGTCGGTGATTCGATGACAGAATGCGGCTCATGGCTTCGTCCGACTTCCGCGCGGGCCCGAGCGCGGGCCGTTCCCTCGCCGACTTCCGCACCGAGAACTATCCCCGCGACATGGTCGGATACGGTTCCACGCCACCGGACCCGCAGTGGCCCGACGGCGCGAAGATCGCCGTCCAGTTCGTGCTCAACTACGAGGAGGGTGGCGAGAACAACGTCCTCGAGAACGACCGCGGCAGTGAGACGTTCCTGTCGGAGATGGTCGGTGCTCAGGCGTTCCCGAACCGGCACATGAGCATGGAGAGCATGTACGAGTACGGGTCGCGGGCCGGGGTGTGGCGCGTCCTGCGGACGTTCTCGCGCCGCGGGCTGCCGCTGACGATCTTCGCGGTGTCCCAGGCGATGGCCCGCAACCCCGAGGTGGCGGCCGCCTTCGTCGAGCGCGGCGACGAGATCGCCTGTCACGGATACCGATGGCTCAACTACCAGCTCATCGACCCCGAGGTCGAGCGCGAGCACATGCGGGCCGGCATCGAACTGCTGACCGAGATCACCGGCGAACGACCCCGCGGCTGGTACACCGGCCGGGATTCGCCGAACACCCGGCGGCTCGTCGTCGAGCAGGGCGGATTCACCTACGACTCCGACAGTTACGCCGACGACCTGCCCTACTGGGTGAAGGTCCCGCGCGGCGACGAACTCGTCGATCACCTCGTCGTGCCCTACACACTCGACACCAACGACATGCGGTTCGCCTCACCCGGCGGATTCCCGTCGGGTGAGCAGTTCTTCGCGCATCTGCGCGATGCCTTCGACGTGCTCTACCGGGAGGGCGTCGAGGGGGCGCCGAAGATGCTGTCGGTCGGACTGCACTGCCGGCTCGTCGGCCGGCCGGCACGACTGGCCGCACTGGAACGGTTCCTCGATCACATCCAGTCCCACGACGACGTCTGGATCACCCGACGCATCGACATCGCCGACCACTGGCGGCAGGTCCATCCAGCGGAGCACTGGCGGAAGGTGCACCCGACCGGCTGACACAATGGATACGTGCCCACACGTGTGTTGATCCTCGGCTCCACCGGTTCCATCGGCGTCCAGGCGCTCGAGGTGATCGCGGAACATCCCGATCGCTTCGAGGTCGTCGGCCTCGGTGCGGGCGGCGGAAATCTCGACCGACTGGCCGAACAGGCCGCTGCCTTCGGCGTCCCCGCCGCGGGGTTGGCCGTGGCCGACGCCGCCCGCGCCTCCGAACTGTCGGAGCGTCTCGGGGCGCCCGTGCTCGGCGGGCCAGACGCCATGTGCGACCTCGTCGACGCCGTCACCGCGGAGACCGGCGTCGACGTCGTGTTGAACGCCGTCGTCGGATCGATCGGCCTGGCACCCTCGCTCGCCGTGCTCCGGACGGGCGCGCGCCTCGCGCTCGCGAACAAGGAGTCGCTCGTCGCCGGCGGGTCGCTGGTCCTCGACGCGGCGGCGCCCGGACAGATCGTGCCGGTGGACTCGGAACACTCGGCGATCGCCCAGTGCCTGCGCGCCGGAACCGCCGCCGAGGTGGACCGACTGGTCCTCACCGCGTCGGGCGGACCGTTCCGCGGATGGAGCGCAGAACAGCTCGAGGAGGTCACCCCCGAGCAGGCCGGCCGCCATCCGACCTGGTCCATGGGTCCGATGATCACTCTCAACTCGGCGACGCTGGTCAACAAGGCCCTGGAGGTCGTCGAAGCGCATCTCCTCTTCGGCGTCGACTACGACCACATCGACGTGACCGTCCATCCGCAGTCGATCGTGCACTCGATGGTGACCTTCGTCGACGGTGCGACCGTCGCCAAGGTCTCCCCGCCCTCGATGAAACTGCCCATCGCGCTGGCGCTGGGCTGGCCGGATCGCGTACCCGGGGCGTCGACCGCCTGCGATTTCTCCACCGCCTCCGCGTGGACGTTCGAACCCGTCGACGACAAGGTGTTCCCGGCGATCGAGCTCGCCCGGACGGCCGGACGGGGCGGGGGGAGTCTGACAGCGGTGTACAACGCGGCCAACGAGGCCGCCGCCGAGGGCTTCTTCGCAGGTGCGATCCGATTCCCGCGCATCGTCGGGATCATCGGTGAGGTGCTCGGCGAGGCAGACCAGTGGCGTGTCGCGCCAGGTACTGTGGAGGAGGTCTTCGCCGCCGATCGGTGGGCCCGGGAACGCGCAGCTCAGCTGGTCGCGGCCGCTGTGTAGCTGGATGGAGTGAGTACGTGAGTTTCGCGATCGGTGTCACGCTCTTCGCGGTGGCGCTGTTGCTGTCGGTGGCCTGGCATGAGTGCGGTCACATGTGGGCCGCACAGGCCACCGGCATGAAGGTGCGTCGCTACTTCGTCGGCTTCGGACCCACGATCTGGTCCACTCGCCGCGGCGAGACCGAATACGGACTCAAGGCGATCCCACTCGGCGGCTTCTGTGACATCGCGGGCATGACCCCGCACGAGGAGCTCGCCGCCGACGAGCAAGACCGGGCGATGTACAAGCAGAAGGCCTGGAAACGCCTCGTCGTCCTGTTCGCCGGTCCCGCGCAGAACTTCATCCTCGGTTTCGTCCTGATCATCATCGTCGGCCTGAGTTTCGGACTGCCCGATCTCAGCCCGCCGCCGACCCCGGCCAAGGTCGCCGAGACCCAGTGCGTGTCGTCGACGATCACCATCTCCAGCGGTGAGCAGACCAACTCGCCGTGCACCGGCGGCGGTCCCGCGGCAGCGGCGGGCCTGCGGCCCGGGGACGAGATCGTGGCCGTCAACGGACAGCCCGTCGGCCAGGCCTCCGACCTGACCCCGGTCATCCGGGAATCGAAGGGCCCGGTCGTGCTGACCGTCGACCGCGGCGGCGAACGACTCGAGCTGACCATGACCCCCGAACCGGTCACGGTGACCGCGACCCGGTCCGATGGCACGACCGAGACCGTCAACTACAACATGGTCGGCATCGCCTACGACGCCCCACCGGCGATCAAGGACTTCAGCGGCTTCGACGTCATCCCGGGCGCCTTCGTCTTCACCGGCGACCTGATCAAGGAGACCTGGAACGCGCTCCTGTCGCTGCCCACCAAGATCGGCGCACTCTGGACCGCGGTGACCGGTGGCGAACGCGCCCTCGACACCCCGGTCAGCGTCTACGGCGCCTCGGTGCTCGGCGGCCAGGCGGTCGAACGGGGCCTGTGGGACATGTTCTGGATGCTGCTGATCAGCATCAACTTCTTCCTCGGCCTGTTCAATCTGGTCCCGCTGCTCCCGCTCGACGGCGGACACATGGCGATCGTCGGCTACGAGAAGGGCCGCGACACCGTTCGTCGCTGGTTCGGACGGGCCCCCGGCGCCGCCGTCGACTACTACAAACTGCTCCCGATCACCTACGCCGCGGTGGTGGTGATGGCCGGTTTCATGGTGCTCACGCTCACCGCCGACATCATCAACCCGATCAATCCGTGGTGACCTCCCACAACGAATCCCCAGCAGAGACCCGACAGCCCACACCCGAATCACAGAGGTGAATCAGATGAACGCCCCGACTCCTGCCAACGCCGTGCCGATCGGACTCGGCATGCCGGCCGGACCCCCGCCGGTGCTGGCTCCGCGCCGCAAGACCCGGCAACTGTTCGTCGGCTCCGTCGGCGTCGGCAGCGACCACCCGATCTCGGTGCAGTCGATGACGACCACGAAGACGCACGACATCAACGCGACCCTGCAGCAGATCGCCGAGCTGACCGCGTCCGGCTGCGACATCGTGCGCGTGGCGTGCCCGCGACCCGAGGACGCCGAGGCGCTGCCGATCATCGCCAAGAAGTCCAAGATCCCGGTCATCGCCGACATCCACTTCCAGCCGAAGTACATCTTCGCCGCGATCGACGCCGGCTGCGCGGCGGTGCGCGTGAACCCGGGCAACATCAAGGAATTCGACGGCCGCGTGAAAGAGGTCGCGAAGGCCGCGGGCGAGGCCGGCATCCCGATCCGCATCGGCGTCAACGCGGGTTCCCTCGACAAGCGCATCCTGCAGAAATACGGCAAGGCGACGCCCGAGGCGCTCGTCGAGTCGGCGCTGTGGGAGGCGAGCCTGTTCGAGGAGCACGGCTTCGGCGACATCAAGATCTCGGTCAAGCACAACGACCCGGTGATCATGGTCGAGGCCTACCGCCAGCTGGCCGCCCAGTGCGACTACCCGCTGCACCTCGGCGTCACCGAGGCCGGTCCGGCGTTCCAGGGCACCATCAAGTCCGCAGTTGCCTTCGGCGCGTTGCTGAGTGAGGGCATCGGCGACACCATCCGGGTGTCGCTGTCGGCGCCGCCGGCCGAGGAGATCAAGGTCGGCGATCAGATCCTGCAGTCGCTCAACCTGCGTCCCCGCAAGCTCGAGATCGTGTCCTGTCCGTCGTGCGGCCGCGCCCAGGTCGACGTCTACAAGCTGGCCGATGAGGTGACCGCCGGTCTCGAGGGCATGGAGGTCCCGCTGCGCGTCGCGGTCATGGGCTGCGTGGTGAACGGGCCGGGTGAGGCCCGCGAGGCAGACCTGGGCGTCGCCTCCGGAAACGGCAAGGGACAGATCTTCGTCAAGGGCGAGGTCATCAAGACCGTCCCGGAGGCGCAGATCGTGGAGACCTTGATCGAAGAAGCGCTGCGGATCGCCGAGGAAACAGGGGAAACTGGAGACGGCACGCACGTCGGCCCACCTGTGGTCACCGTCTCCTAGGCCCTACTTCTCGGACCGAACAGGCGCTGCGCGAGTCCCCTGTCAGGGAAGTGAGGAGCGGTGGTGCTGAAGCTACTGGGCGACAAACCGCTCGGCGCGCGTGATGCGGCTGCCGTCGAACGCGTGCTCATGTCCGATCCGGTCGCGATGTGCATGGTCGCCGCGAGGTTCGAGACGCACGGCATCAACCCGCGGCTGCTCGGCGGGGAGCTCTGGACCGCACAGGACCCGTCGACATCGCTGTGCTTCTCCGGCGCCAACCTGATCCCGCTGATCGGGTCCCCGGACGACCTCGACCACTTCTCCGACCGCGCGGTCGCCGCACCTCGTGCCTGCTCGTCGATCGTCGGCCGGGCCGACCTCGTGCTGCCGATGTGGCAGCAGATCGAACCCGTGTGGGGGCCGGCGCGCGAGGTGCGGCCGGTCCAGCCGCTGCTGGTTCTGTCCGGATGCCCGGCGGTCCCGTCGGATCCGGCCGTCCGGCTGGTAACCCTCGATGACCTCGACGCCTACATGCCGGCCGCGATCGACATGTTCATCGGCGAGGTCGGCGTCGATCCCACCGCCGGCGACGGCGGGCGCTCGTACCGCAGACGACTGTCCTCGCTCATCTCGGCACAACGGGTCTTCGCGCGTTTCGACGGCCCCGACGTCGTGTTCAAGGCGGAGATCGGGTCGCTGTCCCGGCGGGTCGGCCAGATCCAGGGCGTGTGGGTGTCGCCGGAACGACGCGGCGAGGGTCTCGGCCTGGGCGGCACCGCCGCGGTCGCCGAGGCGGTTGCCGCCCACGGGCGACTCCCCAGCCTGTACGTCAACAGCTTCAACGAGACGGCTCGAGCGGTGTACGACCGCATCGGGTTCACCGAGGTCGGCACGTTCGCCACCGTCCTCGTCGACTGATCCGATCCCGTCTCAGGTCACAGCGAGACCTCCCGCGTGGCTACCGGGGATCGGTGCGTCGCAGCCATAGACTCGACCGCGATGTGGCGCACGAGAACTCGATGGACCCCGGCGGTGATCGTCGCGGTCTGTGCTGTCGTGATCGCCGCCACCGCCGCCTGTTCCTCGTCGGAGGACGACGGTCCGCGCCGGGCCGCTGAACGATTCCTCGAGGCGTACTCGCAACAGGAACTCGACTCGGCCGCCGCCCTCACCGACGTGCCACAGACCTCGCGGTCGGCGATGGAGTCGGCGTGGTCGGGACTGGCCGCCGAAGAACTCGAGGCGAAGGCCGGTCGGGTACGCGTCACCGGTGACACGGCCGAGGTGCAGGTCGGCTACACGTGGACGCTCCCGCGCGGACGGGACTGGTCCTACGACGCGACCCTGCGCATGGGCCGATCCGACGCCGGCTGGGCGGTGCGTTGGGCGTCGACCGCGATCCACCCGAAACTCGGCGCCGATCAACGCCTCTCGCTGCAGATCATCGAGGCGCCGCGGGCGACGGTCAACGAGGCCGACGGTTCGGAGGTCATGGTCAACGGCACCGTCGTCGGCGTGAACTTCGATGCCGGGAAGGCCACCGAGCAGGGTGCTTCGGTGGCGACCTCGGTCACGAGCGCGGTGGGCGTGCTGCGCCGGTTCAACCCGGATCTCGACGAACAGCTGATCACCGAACAGGTCACCTCGAGTCGCCGGCAGTATCCGCTGGCCCGCCTGTCGCACGCCCAGTTCGACCGGCTCCGCGACCAGCTCGCGATCCCCGGTGTCGTCACCAACGAACAGGCCGAGCTGGTTCCCAAGGACCCCAAGTTCGCGCCGGCGCTGCTGACCGAGGTCAAGAAGGTCGTCGACGGCGAGGTCTCCGGCCGTGCCGGCTGGCGCGTGGTCTCGGTGAACCCCAACGGACTCGACGCCGCCGTGCTCGCCGACCACGACCCCGACCCGTCGCCCGCGGTGTCGCTCAGCCTGTCGCGGACCGTGCAGAACGCGGCGCAGCGAGCGGTCAACGCCTCCAACAGATTCCAGGTCGCGATGGTCGTCGTGCAGCCGTCCACGGGCCGCATCCTCGCCGTCGCGCAGAACCCCGCCGCGGACACCCAGGGCCCGATCGCGACGACCGGCCTGTACCCGCCCGGATCGACGTTCAAAATGGTCACCGCCGCCGCGGCGATCAACCACAAGCTGGCGACTCCCGACACCGTCGTGGGCTGCCCGGGGGAGATCCAGATCGGCCCGCGCCTGATCCCGAACTACAACGGCTTCGCGCTCGGTTCGGTGTCGATGCTGCAGGCGTTCGCCGCGTCGTGCAACACCACGTTCGCCAAGCTGGCGAGTCGGATGGGCCCGTCGGACCTGGCGCACGCCGCCGCCGCGATGGGAATCGGTCAGAAATACACGATCGCCGGACTCGACGCCGTGTCCGGGTCGGTGCCCATCGAGAACGAACTCGTCGCCCGCAGCGAGGCCGGCTTCGGTCAGGGCAAGGACCTGGTGTCGCCGCTGGGGTTGGCGCTCGTCGCGGCGACCGTCGCCAACGGGGTCAAGACCCCGGTGCCGCAACTGATCCTGGACAAACCGACCGAGATCGAGGGCCCGACCCCGACGATGCCGCCCGAGGTCTATCAGCAACTGCGGCCGATGATGCGGGCGGTGATCACCAGCGGTACCGCGTCGGTGATCGACGGTCGCGGAGCGGTCTTCGGGAAAACCGGTGAAGCCGAGTTCGACGGCGGATCGCACGCCTGGTTCGCGGGGTACCGCGGCGACATCGCCTTCGCGACCCTCGTGGTCCGTGGTGGCGACTCGAACAACGCCGTCGCCGTCACCCGTGACTTCTTCGACGGGCTGGGGCCGGGCTACGCGGTGCGCACGCCCTAACGGCGTTCGGGCAGGATCACCCGGCGGCCGCCGTGGTCGATGACCTCGACCGGATGGTCGTAGGTACGGCTCAACAGCTCGGCGGTCATCACCTCGTCGGTGGGGCCGACAGCCAGCAGCTCCCCGTGCTTCATGACTGCCACCCGGTCGGCGTAGGCGGCGGCGAGGGTCAGGTCGTGCACCACGAGCAGCACGGCGTTTCCGGCGTCGCGATGAACGCGCAGGATCTCGAGGACCTGTTCCTGATGGTGGATGTCGAGTGCGGCGGTCGGCTCGTCGAGCATCATGACCGGCGTGTCCTGGGCCAGTGCCCGCGCCAGCGACACCCGCGCCTGTTGCCCGCCGGACAGCTGGGCGAAGGGCCGGTCGACGATGTCGGCGAGTTCGCACAGGTCGACGGCGTCGGCGATGACCGCGGGGGAGTCGGCGGCCTTCGGGGTCCGCAGCCAGGGGTAGCGCCCCATGGCGACGACCTCGGCGACGGTGAACGGGGTGTCCACCCGGTTCTGTTGGGTGACCACAGTGCGATGACGCGCGAGCTCTCGCAACGAGGTGGTGGCGACGTTCCGGCCGTCGATCGTCACGCGGCCACTGTGCGGGCGGCGCGTACCTGACAACACCGACAGCAGCGTCGACTTGCCGCACCCGTTGGGCCCGACCAGCGCGACGAGCTCGCCGGGATGGACCTCGAGGGAGACGCCGCGCACGACCTCTCGCCCGCCGAGCTCGACGCGGATGTCCTCGGCCGCGATCCCCGGCGTACCGACGGCACGTGCGGCGGTCACCAGCCGGCTCCCGCGTGACGACTGCGGCGCAGCAGGATGAAGAAGACGGGCCCGCCGATCAGCGAGGTGAACATGCCGAGGGGGAGATCGGCGTCGCCGAGCATCGTGCGGGCCGCGAGATCGGCGCCGGTGATGACGAGTGCGCCGCCGATCACGCTGGTGGGCAGCAGGATGGAGTGTTTGGGTCCGACGATCAGCCGCATCACGTGTGGGACGACCAGGCCGACGAAGGCGATGATGCCGGCGAAGGCGACGGCCGCGGCGGTGAGGACCGCGGTCAGCACGATGGCCTGGCGTCGAACGGATTCCACGTTGACGCCCAGGGACGCCGCCTGGATCTCGCCGAGGGCGAGGAGGTCGAGTTTGTGGACGAGCAGTGCGCAGGCGGCAACACCTCCGATGACCAGCGGTGCCACCACCCAGATCTCGCTCCAGGTGCGGCCGGCCAGCGATCCCAGCTGCCAGAAGATGATCTGCTCGCGGGCGGCGGTGGAGGCGACGAAGGTCAGGAAGGCGATGACGCCCGCGGCGAAGGCGTTCACCGCGATGCCGGTGAGCACCAGCATGATCGCCGACGACGATCCGTCGCGCAGCGAGAGGAGGTAGACCGCGGCGGCCGTGACGAGACCGAAGAGGAAGGCGGCCCCGGCCAGCGCCCAATTCCCCCCGGCCCCACCGACTCCCGCCGTGCCGCCGGCCAGGACGATGACCAGGCAGGCGCCGACGGCCGACCCGGAGGACACCCCGATGATGCTGGGTTCGGCGAGGGGATTGGCCAGTACGCCCTGCAACAGACAACCCGCAGCGCCGAGGGCGGCACCGACGAAGAGTCCGAGCACGATCCGCGGGAACCGCACGTTCCACAGTGCTCCCTCACCGTTGGGGTGCGAGGGCAGCGGCCCGATCTCGAGATGGAAGTGGTGGGCGATGCTGCCGAGGACCTCCAGCGGCGGGATCTCCACCTGACCGATTCCGGCGGAGACGATCGCCAGCGTCGCGGTGGCGATCAGCATCACGACCACCACGGTGAGGTTGCGGACCCGGTGCGAGCGGCCGATGGGCGGCGCGGTCGTGGGGTCGGCGGTCTGGACGCTCACGTGTAGATCGCCTTCGCCAGGGCCGCGAGCACCAGGCCGACGTCGGGGCCGAAGGCGAGGATCTTGCTCTCGTCGATCTGCACGACGCGGCGGTTGCGACCGGCCTCGGTGTCGGCGACTCCGGGAAGGGTGAGCACTCCGTCCGGACCGCCGACCGTGTCCGCGCCCTGTGTCATGACGATCAGGACGTCCGGGTCGGCGGTGATCATCGCCTCCGCGGTGATGGCGGTGAAGGCGCCGGTGAGCTGCGCGGCCTCGCCGGCATCCCGGCCACGTAGTTCGGCGATCAGATCATCGGCGCCCGAACCGGGTCCCGCGAGGAGCAGGAGATTGCGGCCGCGGATGTAGAGAAACGCCATCGTCGGGTCGCCGGAGGGGTCGGGGACGAGATCGCGGGCCGCCTCGATCTGTGTATCGGTGCGTTCGACGAGCTTCTCACCGGCCGCGGCGACACCGAGCGCCTTGGCGACCGACCGCATCAACGTGTCGTTGGACGCGAGGTCGCGGATGGCGGGGAAGACCACCACGGTGACACCGGAGTCGCGGATCTGATCCACCGCGGTCGCCGGGACCGTCGATTCGCTGACCAGCAGGAGCGTCGGCGCAAGCGCCAGAACGGATTCGGCGTTGAGGCTGTGGCCGCGGTTGGTCACCACGGGGAGACCGACCGCGGACGGGAACGCCGTCGAGGTGTCGCGGCCGACGACGTGGGAGCCCAGACCGAGCGCGAAGACGATGCTGCCGAGGGTTCCGCTGATGTCGGCGGCGATGATCCGGCTGGTGTCGGTGACGGTGACCGGTCCGTAGCGCACCGAGTCGACGGTGACCGGCAGCGTCGAGGTCGGGTCGTCCTCGACGGGTGTCACGTCGGTGTCGTCGAGGACAGCCGTCTGTGGGCCGTTGCGCAGGTGGGCTCCGGGGGAGTGCCGGTCCTGTTCGATCGGGGTGACGAAGCACGCCGAGACGGTCAACGCGGTGAGGACCACCACCAGCCAGGCCCGCACCGATCTGATCGACGCGCCCACCGCCACCACCTTCGATTCGGGTTCCGACGCTCAACGGCGCGGATGTCTTAGGGCGAGCTTAGTTGTCGCGTCCGGGTCGTCCGCGCGCCGGTCCGCTTCGGTGGAGGTGGATAAAGTGGTCGCATGCCAGTTCGCAGCGCCCTGACTCCCGGTACCCCTACGCCGATCCGGACCGTGCCCGACTCCATCGAGCGGCCGGAGTACGTGTGGAAGCCGACGGTCGCCGAGGGCCACGAACCATGGGTGCAGACCCCCGAGACCATCGAGAAGATGCGCCTCGCCGGCAAGATCGCCGCCAATGCGCTCGCCGAGGCGGGCAAGGCCGTCGCACCCGGCGTGACGACCGATGAACTCGACCGGATCGCCCACGAGTACATGGTCGATCACGGCGCCTACCCGTCGACGCTGGGCTACAAGGACTTCCCGAAGTCGTGCTGCACGTCGCTCAACGAGGTGATCTGTCACGGCATCCCGGATTCGACCGTCATCGCCGACGGCGACATCGTCAACATCGACGTCACCGCCTACATCGACGGCGTCCACGGCGACACCAATGCGACCTTCCTCGCCGGGGACGTCGAGCAGGAGGTCGTCGATCTCGTCGAGCGCACCCGCATCGCCACCGAGCGGGCGATCAAGGCGGTCAAGCCGGGTCGCGAACTCAACGTCGTCGGACGAGTCATCGAGTCGTACGCGAACCGCTTCGGCTACACCGTCGTCCGTGACTTCACCGGTCACGGCATCGGGGAGACCTTCCACAACGGGCTCGTCGTGCTGCATTACGACGAACCCAACGTCGACACCGTCCTCGAACCGGGCATGGTGTTCACCATCGAGCCGATGATCAACCTCGGCGGGCTGGCCTGGGAGATGTGGGACGACGGCTGGACGGTCGTCACCGCGGACCGGAAGTGGACCGCGCAGTTCGAGCACACCCTCGTGGTCACCGAGGACGGCGCGGAGATCCTGACCCTGCCGGACGCCTGATCCGGGGTCACGCCTGATCAGGCGGGGAAGCGCACGGCCTGCGGCTCGTTGCTCGTCGTGGTGGTGCCGTTGCCGAGCTGGCCCTTGCCGTTGAGTCCCCAGCAGTACATCCCGGAACCGGCGACGGCGCACACGTTGGCCGAGCCGGTGGTGATCGCGGTGACGCCGGACAATCCGTTGACCCGGTCCGGCGCGTGGTCGGGAAGCGCGCTCCGCGAACCCCAGCAGTAGGCGGAACCGCCCGCCGCGGCGCACGCGCCGTAACCCGCGGTCGAGACCTGCGTCGCGCCGCGCACGTCGATCGGCGTCGGCTGCAGCCGGTTGACCTCGGTGCCGTCGCCGAGCTGCCCGGACTCGTTCTCCCCCCAGCAGAAGACGGTGCCCGAGGCGCCGCCCGAGCCGTCGGCGACCGCACAGGTCGAGTAGAGACTCGTGCTGATCGAGGTGGGGGAATCGAGGTCGAGCTTCGTCGGAACCGCCCGGTTGGTGGTGGTGCCGTCGCCGACCTGCCCGTCGGCGTTGTTGCCCCAGCAGTAGGCGGATCCCGCCGCGATGGCACAGGTCGTCGTGTGCGCGGACGAGACCGCCGTCACGTCGGACAGGCCAGCGACCCGCGTCGGCACCGGGACCGACGCGCCGGTGCCCGCGCCGGTCTGCCCGTTGAGGTTGTTCCCCCAGCAGTACAGGTCACCCGAACTGATCGCGCAGGTGGTGAGGCCGACCGACACCGCGCTCACGTCGCCGAGACCGGACACCTTGGTCGGCAGCGTGACCGGCCGGCCGGACTGCCCCGCGCCGTGGCCCCAGCAGTACAGGTCACCCGCGGCGATCGCGCAGGTCTTGCCGAGGCCACCCATGCTGACCGCCGACACGTCGTCGACGCCGGACACCTTCGCCGGTCGCGAGCGGTCCGTCGTGGAGCCGTCGCCGAGCGTGCCGTACTGGTTCCCGCCCCAGCAGAACAGCTCGCCGCCACGCACCGCGCAGGTGCTGTCGCCGCTGGAGGCGATGGACTCGAAGTCACCGCCCGAACCCGGTGTGGTGCTGGATGATCCGCCGGTCGAGGAACTCGCGGCCGTCGACGCCCCCGAGGCCGTGCTTGCGGGGGCGTCGTCGGAACCGAGAAGTGCGATCGCGGTGACGACGAGCGCCACGACGAGGACGAACGCACCCACCCCGACACCCACGAACAATCCCGTTCGCTTCTGCGGCCGGGGTGGGCCCCCCGGCGGCGGGGTGAAGCCGCCGGCGAAGGCCGGGGCGGGCGTGTGCGGGTTGTAGCCGAGCGGATGCGTCCGAGGGGGTTGCCGGGTCTGGGGGTAGCGCTGCGCGGGTGGCTGGGCCCGTGGTGGAAACGCCGGCGCCGGGGTGGTGGGCGCGGCTCGGCGCGGGCCGGTCGCGGCTGCCTGCTCGAGTGCGGTCGCGAACTCTGCGCACGACGCATACCGGTCGCCGGGCCGTTTGGCCAGCGCCCGGGCGAAGACCGCGTCGAGGTGTGCCAGTGCCGGATCGTGGTCCGAGGGCCGGGGTGCGGGCGAGTTCACGTGGCCGGAGATGAGTGCCATCGGCGTCGTGCCCGGGAACGGCTGACTGCCGGTGAGGAGCTGGAAGGTGGTGCAGGCCAGGGCGTACTGGTCCGAGGCGGGGATCGCGGCCTCTCCGGTGAGCAGTTCGGGAGCGGCGTAGGCCAGCGTGCCCACGAACAGGTTGGTCGCCGTCATCTTGTTCCCGTCGACGAGGCGGGCGATGCCGAAGTCGAGGACGGTCACGCGGCTGATGCGGCCATCCGGTCCGCGGGCGACGACGATGTTCGCCGGCTTGATGTCTCGGTGGATGACCCGCTGACCGTGTGCGTGATCGAGGGCGTCGGCCACGCGGCCGGCGATGGTGACGACGTCGTCGACGGGCATCGGACCGGCGCCGGTCAGGTCCTTGCCATCGAGGTAGGTCATCGAGAACCACGGGCTGCCGTTCTCCACACCGTGGGTGTAGACGGTGACGATGCCCGGATGATCGAGGGCCGCCGCGGTACGGGCCTCGTTGCGGAATCGCTCGTGGAAGCTCGGGTCCGAGGGGTTGGGCGAGATGATCTTCAGGGCCTCACGGCGGCCCAGTGTCGGATGTTCGACGAGCCAGACCTGACCCATGCCGCCGCGTCCCAGCAGAGAGATGACGCGATACCCGGCGAACGTCGCTCCGGGTTCCACGATCTGCACGCCCGACGACCCCCGTTCCCGACCTGCCCTGACGGGCTCTCCCGACCACGCCCTCGCAGGCGTTGACGTCACTGTAACCAGCGTGGGCGGGTTGCGAGGCGAGTGGTGGTTCGTGTGAACGACGCCACCACTACGCTGTCGTGGTGGCCGATCTCGGTGGGGCGTTGCTGATTGGCGGGACCAGCAGTGACGCCGGCAAGAGTCTCGTCGTCGCAGGCCTGTGCCGTGCCCTGGCGCGCGACGGTGTCCGGGTCGCGCCGTTCAAGGCGCAGAACATGTCGAACAATTCCGTGGTCACCCCCGACGGTGGTGAGATCGGACGCGCCCAGGCGCTGCAGGCCTTCGCCTGTGGCCTCGAACCCTCGACGCGCTTCAATCCCGTCCTGCTGAAACCCGGCAGCGACCGTCGTTCGCACGTGGTGCTGCGCGGGCGTCCCGCCGGTGACGTCGGCGCGCGCGACTACCTGACCTGGCGGTCTCGGCTGCGTGAAGTAGTCGCCGAGGAGCTCGCCGCGCTCCGCCGCGACTTCGACGTCGTTCTCTGCGAGGGCGCGGGATCGGTCGCCGAGATCAACCTCCGCGACAGCGACATCGCCAACATGGGCCTCGCCCGAGCCGCACGACTCCCGGTGCTGCTGGTCACCGACATCGATCGCGGCGGTTCCCTGGCCTCGCTGTTCGGTACCACCGCGATCCTCGAACCCGCCGATCAGGCGCTGATCGCGGGTTATGTCATCAACAAGTTCCGCGGCGACCCGACGATTCTCGAACCCGGACTACAGCAGGTCCGGGCGATCACCGGTCGTCCCACACTCGGCGTCGTGCCGTTCGCCGACGATCTCTGGCTCGATGCCGAGGACTCCCTGTCCGCACCCGTCGGGCGGCGGGTGGGCCCCCCGCTCGAGCCGGCTCGTTCACGCGCGCGGCTCCGCGTTGCCGCGATCCGGTTGCCGCGGATCTCCAACTCCACCGATGTCGAGGCGCTCGCCTGCGAACCCGGCGTCGACGTCACCTGGGTCGACGACCCGGGTAGCGTCGCCGCGGCGGACCTGGTGGTGATCCCCGGTACCCGTGCCACGGTCGCCGACCTGACCTGGATGCGCGATCGCGGAATCGCCGACGCGGTCACCGACCGCGCGGCACGAGGTGCCCCGATCATCGCCGTCTGCGGCGGCTTCCAGATGCTGGCCCGCACCATCGACGACGCGATCGAATCCGGCCGTGGCCGCGTCGACGGACTCGGCGTGTTCGACCTCGACATCGCCTTCGCGGCCGACAAGACGTTGCGGCAGGTCACCGGCACCGGCGGCGGGGGAGAGGCCATCGGCGGCTACGAGATACATCACGGACGCGTCGTCGGGTCGCGGGAGAACACCTGGATCGTCGACGACGCCGCCGGGCGGGAGGGGGCCGTGCGAGGTGCGGTCCGCGGGACACACTGGCACGGACTGCTGGCCAATGACGCATTCCGCCGCCGGCTGCTCACCGAGGTGGCCGCCGAAGCCGGGGTCGCAGACTTCCGGGTCGCCGGGGACACCGAGGTGGAGGCGATCCGACGACGTCAGGTCGACACGATGGCGGACCTGGTGAGCGAGCACCTCGACCTCGACGCGGTGATGCATCTCATAGCGAACGGACCTCCGGTCTCGGCGCCGGTCATCCGCCACCAACTCGACGACCGCACCGGCCGGTCCCAGACGCTATCGTGGCCCAATGACTGAAGATCAGCGTCAGGTGACCGTCAACGGCCTCACCTTCGACGTCCGGATCGGGGGTCCGGATCAGGGCCCCTGGGTCCTGCTGCTTCACGGATTCCCGGTCAACGGAACCTGCTACGACGCGGTGCTTCCCCGACTCCACGAATCGGGTCTGCGCACGCTGGTCCTGAACCAGCGCGGTTACAGCCCGGGCGCGCGACCGCCGGCCGTCGAGGACTATCACCTCAGCCACCTGGTGTCCGACGTCATCGGGGTGCTCGACGAACTGAAGGTGGGCTACGCGATCCTCGTGGGACACGACTGGGGCGGCATCGTCGCGTGGCACCTCGCCGGCAAGTACCCCGACCGATTCACCGGGCTCGTGGTCGCGAGCACCGGCCATCCGTCGGCGATGCGGGACGCACTCGCGGCGAGCGATCAGCGCGAACGATCCTCGTACATCCTCGATTTCGTCGCCGATGGCGCCGAGGAGAAGCTGCTCGCCGACGACGGTGCGAAGCTGCGGGCCGCCGGTGTGACCGCCGACGAACTCGCCCCGTTGCGTGAACCGGGCGCGCTGACAGCTGCGCTGAACTGGTACCGGGCCAACTTCGTCGGCGACATCAAGGGGACCATGGCGTGCCCGCCGGTGGAGATCCCGACGACCCTGCTCTGGAGCGACGCCGACCCCGCGCTCGGCCGGGAGCAGGCGCAGGGCAGCGGCCGATACGCCTACTCCGATTTCCGGTTCTGCGAACTCGCCGGCGTCGACCACTGGATCCCGCAGAACGCCCCCGCGGCCCTCGCCAGCGAGATCGCCCTGCGGTCGACGGTGTTCTAGATCTCCAGGCCGAGGAGCGCGTTCTCGAGGACCTCGGGCATCGCCGGGTGAATCCAGTACTGGCCTTTGGCGACCTCGAGCGCGGTCTGGCCGAAGGACATCGCCTGGATGACGGGCTGGATCACGGTCGGCGCCTGCGGGCCGAGGATGTGCGCGCCGAGGATCTTGCCGGTGCCGCGTTCGGCGATCACCTTGCAGAACCCGGTGGTGTCCTCCATCGCCCAGCCGTAGGCGACGTCGCCGTAGGCCTGGACCTTCACCGTGATGTCGTACCCGGCGTCGCGTGCCTCGTCCTCGGTCAGCCCGACCGAAGCGATCTGCGGGTGCGTGAAGACGGCTGCGGGGACGAATCGATGGTCGAACTCGATGAGATCGTCGGCGTCCCACCCCTTCAGCAGGTTGGCCTGCACCACCCGCTCCTCGTGGTTGGCGACGTGCTTGAGCTGATACGGCGAGCTGACGTCGCCGAGCGTCCAGACCCCGCGCGCGGCGGTGCGGCCGTGGGCGTCGCAGCGCACGCGACCCTCCTCGTCGAGTTCGACGCCGATCGAGGACAGATTGAGGCGGTCGCCGTTGGGCTTTCGGCCGGTCGCGACGAGCAGGACGTCGGCCTCCAGCTGGGCCCCGTCAGCGAGATGTAGGCGTACGCCGCCGTCGGGCAGGTTCTCCGCACCCGAGATCCCGGCGTGGAGGTGGACGTCCCACTTGTCCTTGGCCACCTGCGTGAAGCGGTTGGAGATGTCGGCATCCTGCTTGCGCAGCAGGGCGGGTCCGCGGGCGATGATCGACACCTTGGCTCCGAGCGCGCCGAAGACGTGCGCGAATTCGGCTGCGATGTACCCGCTTCCGACGATGATCAGCCGCTCGGGCAGCTCCGGGAGCCGCATGACGTCGTTGTTGGTGTAGTACTTCACGCCGGAGTCGGCGATGACCGGCGGGATGACCGGCCGTGAACCGGCGGCCAGGACGACCTCGCGAGCGAGAACTGTCGCGCCGTCCGCGGTGACGAGACGGTAGCGGCCGTCCTCGTCACGGCCGTCGAACTCCACGTGCGAGCTGTAGACGGTGATGTTCTCGCACCGGTCGACGCGATACTCCTTGCCGCCCTCGGAGATCGGGTCGATCCGCCCGAAGACGCGCTCGACGATGCCGGGCCAGTCCACCGAGTCGACCTTGGCGTGCACGCCGAGCCGCGCGCCGTGCGTGGCGACCTCGGCGACCTCGGCCGCGTAGACGAACATCTTGGTCGGGATGCATCCGACGTTGAGACAGGTGCCGCCGTACACCCCCTCCTCGAAGATGGCGATCGTCGTGTCGGCGTAGCGCTCGTCGGGGATGGAGTTGCCGCTGCCGGAGCCGATGATGGCCAGGTCGACGACCTGCGTGGCGGTCATAGGAAGCTCTCTTTTCTGGTGGGTTCCGATGCGTCGGTGCCGGATGAGTCGGTGGCCGGACGGATGGTGTGCGTCAGCCAGGTGTCGACCTCGCGATAGGCCTGTTCACGTGCGTGCGTCACAGAGAGGAAAACGTCGTGGCGGGCGTCGGGGATGGGGACGGTCGACACGCGTCCCCCGAGGCATCCGCTCCAGCGGGCGATCTGCCGGACGTCGAGCACGGCGTCGGCGCGATCGGTCGACGCCGAATAGGTCTTCGCGAAATGTGTCTTGTCCGAACGTAATACGAGCGTCGGTGTGCCGACGTCGATACCGTGATGCAGGTGACGCTGCCCGCTGCGGACCGCGTTGAGAAAACCGAAGGTGACGGGGAAGCCGCCCATCGGTTTGAGGGCGAGGTCGTAGGTCCACTCGCCGTACGCACTCTCGTGGAGACTCTCGCCATATGCCGAGGACAGCTCCTGCGGGATCACCCGGGTCGGGGACACCGCGGCGATCGCCTTGATGAGCATCGTCACCGGCAGCGTCCGCAGCACGGCATCACCCTGGAGATCGAACCACGGTGAGTTGAGCAGCAGGCCGTCGACGAGGGCGTGGCGGTCCGGGTTCTGCTCACGCAACCGGTCCAGCCACAGCGCGGTGATCAGGCCACCCGTCGAATGTCCGGCGATGATCATGCGGGTGTCCGCACCCACCTCGTCGGCGATCAGCGCCAGTGCGAGGCCGAGCTCCTCGTCGTAGCGGGCGAGATCCGTGGTGAAGTGGGCGGTGTGGTGCGCCTCCCGCGACCGTCCGCATTTGCGCAGGTCGATCGCATAGAACGCATAGCCGCGGTCGGTGAAGAAATCGGCCAGCGGCTCGTGGAAGAAGTAGTCGGTGAAGCCGTGGACATAGAGCACCGCGCCGGCCACGGGGCGGTGACCCGCGATCCGCGCACCCGTCTCGGCACGGCGGATCAGGGTCGCGGTGACGGGGGATTCCCCGTCCGGATCGTCGCTCAGCGGGATCGTGCGGAGTTGGTAGTGGTCCAGGAAGCGGTCGGGTTGCCAGCCGGTGCCTGTGGATACGCTCACAGCAGCCAGCTTAGTGACCTGCCCGCGGGTCCATGGGGCCGTCGGGGTGTCGCGGATACCACAGTTGAGCAGCTCGATTCTGTGACAGAACGTGCCATGCTGGACAATGGCCGATGAAAAGATCGTTGATCAGCTTGAAGTGGAGTCCAGGTGTCGAAAACGGTGATCAAGACCGATGTGGCGTTGGTGGGTGCGGGCATCATGAGTGCCACCCTGGGAGCGCTGCTCCGGCAGCTGCAGCCCGATTGGTCGATCAGCCTGTTCGAACGGCTCGACGCGGCCGCCGCCGAGAGCAGCGACCCGTGGAACAACGCCGGTACCGGGCACTCGGCGCTCTGCGAGCTCAACTACACCCCCAAGACCGCCGACGGCGACGTCGACATCACCAAGGCGCTCAACATCAACGAGCAGTTCCAGGTGTCGCGCCAGTTCTGGGCACATGCTGTCGACAACGGCATCCTGGGTGATCCCTCGGAGTTCATCAATCCGATCCCGCACGTCGCCTTCACCCACGGCGACGCCGGCGTGAAGTACCTGCGCAAGCGCTACGACAACCTCGCCGGCCAGACCCTGTTCGAGGGCATGGAGTTCATCGACGACCCCGCCGAGTTCACCAAGCGTCTCCCGCTCATGTCGGCCGGTCGCGACTTCTCCGACCCGGTCGCGCTGAACTGGTTCGACCAGGGCACCGACGTCGACTTCGGTGCGCTCACCCAGCAGCTGCTCAACTACGTCGCGCAGGGTGCCGACATCTACTTCGGTCACTCGGTGACCAACCTCTCGAAGCAGTCCGACGGCAGCTGGATCGTCAAGGTCCGCAACGGTCGTACCGGAGACACCCTGAAGGTCCACGCGAAGTTCGTCTTCGTCGGTGCCGGCGGCGGTGCGCTCCACCTGCTGCAGAAGTCGGGCATCAAGGAGGCCAAGGGCTTCGGCGGCTTCCCGGTGTCGGGTGAGTTCTTCCGCTGCACCAACTCCGAACTGATCGGCGAGCACCACGCCAAGGTCTACGGTCAGGCCGCCGTCGGTGCGCCGCCGATGTCGGTGCCCCACCTCGACACGCGCGTCATCAACCACAAACCGGGTCTGCTGTTCGGCCCGTACGCCGGTTGGTCGCCCAAGTTCCTCAAGTCCGGCAAGATCACCGACCTCCCTGCCTCGATCAAACCGGGCAACCTGCTGCCGATGGTGTCGATCGCGCCGCAGGAGTTCGGTCTGCTCAAGTACCTCATCGGCGAGCTCGCCGCGAACAAGGCCGATCGCGTCAACACGCTGTCGGAGTTCGTGCCGCGTGCGCTCGGCGCGGACTGGGAGCTCATCACCGCCGGCCAGCGTGTCCAGGTGATCCGCAAGACGGGTGTCGGCGGCAAGCTCGAGTTCGGTACGGCCGTCGTGACCTCCGAGGACGGCACCATGTCCGGCCTACTCGGTGCGTCCCCCGGCGCCTCGACCGCGGTCCCGGCGATGCTGTCGGTGCTCGAGAAGTGCTTCCCGGCCGAGTACGCCGGCTGGTCGTCGAAGCTGACCGAGCTCATCCCGTCGTTCGGCCAGAAGCTCAATGGCAACCGTGACCTGTACCGACAGGTGTGGGACTGGACCAACAAGTCGCTGCGGCTGACCGGTCGTGACGCGAGCACCGTCGAGACCGACGCGCTCGCCCCCGCCACCGCGGGGTGATCCGCGGCGGCCATCTGTGCTAACCACGACACATGAGCCCGCAACCGCAGGAACATCAGCGACCACAGGTACATCGCAGTACGGCTGCCGACATCGACGCGGCGACGCTGTATCGCATCCTGAGGCTTCGGGTCGACGTCTTCGTCGTGGAGCAGGCCTGTCCGTACCCGGAACTCGACGGGCGTGACCTGGAGCCGACGACCCGCCAGTTCTGGATCACCGACAGCGCTGACGGTGACGTCGTGCTGGCGACCCTGCGCCTCCTCGACGAGCCGCCGGGTGCCGACGGTGGGCCCGTGTACCGGATCGGCCGTGCCTGTACGGAACGCGCGCATCGTGGCCGCGGTCTGGTCTCCCGGCTCCTGACTGCCGCGCTGGACGAGGTCGGCGAGCACCCCTGCCGGATCGAGGCACAGGCCTATCTGACCGAGATGTACGGAAAGTTCGGATTCGTCGCCGACAGCGACGAATACCTCGAAGACGGGATCCCACACGTGTCGATGCTCCGCCCCGGTTCGCGATGACCGAGATCTCCGAGCAGACCCCGGTACCGGTCCGCTACCCGTTCAGTGCGGTCGTCGGGCAGGACCGGCTCAAGCTCGCCCTCATCCTGTCCGCGATCTCACCGGGCATCGGCGGCGTCCTCATCCGCGGCGAGAAGGGGACCGCCAAGTCGACGATCGTGCGCGGGCTCGGACCGCTGATCGGTGGCGACGACCGGTCGGGGCGCGTCGTCGAACTGCCGATCGGGGCCACCGAGGACCGCGTGATCGGTTCACTCGACCTGACCTCCGTGCTGCGCGACGGCCGCGCGGAGTTCACCCCGGGACTTCTCGCCCGAGCGCATCGGGGCGTCCTCTACATCGACGAGGTCAACCTCCTCGCCGATCATCTCGTCGACGTCCTGCTCGACGCCGCGGCCAGCGGACGCGTGACCATCGAGCGGGACGGTGTTTCCCACACGCAGGCAGCAGATTTCGTACTCGTCGGCACGATGAACCCGGAAGAGGGAGAGCTGCGCCCGCAGCTGCTCGACCGCTTCGGTCTCGCGGTCGACGTCGCGGCCGGCAAGGACCTCGACGAACGAGTCGAGGTCGTCCGGCGGCGGATGGCGTTCGACGCCGACCCGGCCGGGTTCGCGGCGGAACACCTCGCCATCGAACACGAACTCGCACAGCGGATCGACGAGGCCCGCCGAGCGGTGGGCGGGGTCGAGGTCCCGACGCGTGAGCTGCGCCGGATCGCAGGCATCTGCGCGCACCTCGACGTCGACGGGCTCCGCGGCGACATCGTCGTGGCGCGTACCGCCGCCGCACACGCGGCCTGGCGCGGGGCGACCACGGTGTCCGAGGAGGACGTGCGGGCCGCCGTCGAACTCGCCCTGCCGCACCGCAGGCGCCGCAACCCGTTCGACGAATCCGGCCTGTCCACCGACCAGCTCGACGACGCGATGTCGGCCGGTCAGGATGCCGCCGGTCCCGAATCCCCCGAACCTCCCGACGACGACCCGACCTCACCCGGGGGCGGCCCGGACGGTGGCGCGCCCGCCCCAGGTGATCCTTCGGAAACCTCTGAGGCGCAATCGGATTCAGAAACGCAGTCGCAACCGGCGCCGGGGCCCGCCTTCGGTGCCGCGCCGAGGCCGACGGGGCGTCGCGTACGCGCACTCCGCGTCTCCGGGGTGGGGGACGGAGACCCGGGACGCCGGTCGAAGGCGCGCAGCCGGCGCGGCCACACCATCCACGCGGTCGACTTCGAGGACGGCCGGCCGGTGCACCTGTTCGCCACCGTCCTCGCCGCGGCAGGTCGGGCACCGCAGTCGTCGGTCCGGATCGCCGCACCCGACCTGCGCTCCGCCGAGCGTATCGGCCAGGAGGCGAATCTCGTTGTCTTCGTGGTGGACCTGAGCGGTTCGATGACCGCCCGGCGTCGGCTCACCGCGGTCGCGGAACTGTGCGTGGAGATGCTGCGGGATTCCTACACGCGTCGCGACCGGGTCGCCGTCGTCGTCGCCCGCGGCGGTTCGGCGACGCTGGCCGTGCCGCCCACCAAGTCGGTGGACATCGCGGTGCGCCGCCTCGCCGAGATCCGTACCGGTGGCCGTACGCCGCTGGCCGAGGGGCTGACGCTGGCCGGTGACGTCGTCGAACGCTGCCGGCGTACCGAGCCGAACCGGCGACCGCTCCTGGTGGTCCTCACCGACGGTCGGGCCACGTCGGGCCGGGACGCACCCGCACGCGCGCGGCTTGCGGCGTCGGTGATCCGGCGCCGCGGGATCGAGTCGGTGGTCGTCGACTGCGAGCAGGGGATGGTGCGACTCGGTCTCGCCGCCGACCTCGCCGGACACCTCGGCGCCGAGTTGCTGACCATGGACGAGCTGTCCGCGACCGCGCTGACGCGCGGCGCGGCCTGAGTCCGCCGAAGAAGGAGACAACCAGTGCCCCAGGGGGTTCCCGCGTCGGTTCCCGACGACGGTCTGACCACGCGCCAGCGTCGTAACCAGCCGGTTCTCGCCGTCCACACCGGAGACGGGAAGGGGAAATCCACCGCCGCGTTCGGGATGGCGATGCGCGCCTGGAACGCCGGGATGCGGGTCGCCGTCTTCCAGTTCGTCAAGAGCGCCAAGTGGAAGGTCGGGGAGGAGTCGGCGTTGCTGACCCTCGGACAGTGTCACACCGACACCGGCGCGGGCGGTCCGGTCGAGTGGCACAAGATGGGCCAGGGCTGGTCGTGGTTGCGGGCCAATACCGAGCACGCCGACGACCACGCCGCCGCGGCGCGAGCCGGCTGGGCCGAGATCGCCCGGCGGCTCGACGCCGGCGAACACGACTTCTACGTCCTGGACGAGTTCACCTACCCGCTCGACTGGGGTTGGGTCGACACCGATGAGGTCATCGAGACCCTCGCCCGCCGCCCCGGGCGTCAGCACGTCGTCATCACCGGCCGACGCGCGCCGCAGAAGCTGATCGATACCGCGGACCTCGTGACGGAGATGCGCAAAATCGCCCACCCGATGGATGCCGGCCGTAAGGGTCAGAAGGGCATCGAGTGGTAGCGGCCGCGGGCGGAGTGCCCACCGTCGTGATCGCCGCGCCGTCGTCGGGCAGCGGCAAGACGACGGTGACGACCGGCCTCATCGGCGCGTTGCGCGCGGCCGGTCACCGGGTGGCACCGTTCAAGGTCGGTCCCGACTACATCGACCCCGGCTATCACGCCGTCGCCGCCGGGCGTCCGGGCCGCAACCTGGACCCGAACCTGGTGGGCGAGGACCTGATCGCGCCCCTGTTCGCCCATGGCTCGATCGGAGCCGACATCGCCGTCGTCGAAGGGGTGATGGGCCTGTTCGACGGCCGGATCACCGGCGATGAGGTCGGCGCAGCCGGCACCGACGCGCTGGGCATCGGCTCGACCGCGCACGTGGCGTCGATCATCGGTGCGCCCGTCGTGCTGGTCGTCGACGCCGGCGGACACAGCCAGTCCCTCGCCGCAGTGCTGCACGGGTTCCTGTCCTACGACTCCTCGGTGCACATCGCCGGGGTCATCCTCAACCGGGTCGGCTCGCCGCGGCACGAGATGGTGCTGCGCCAGGCGTGCGCTCGCGTCGGTGTTCCGGTGTTCGGAGTGGTCCGACGCGATCCGTCCCTGACCGTGCCGTCCCGTCACCTCGGACTCATCCCCGCGGCCGAACGCAGCGCCGACGCGGTCGCCGCGGTGGCGTCGATGACCCATCACCTGCGGGGCTCCCTCGACCTCCCGGCGATAGTGGCGGCAGCGCGGCAGCGCCGGAGTCCCGACGCCGCACCGTGGTCGGCGGCCGAGGCACTCGCTCCCTATGTGGACGGCGCCCCGGCCCCGGCTGCGCGGCCCGTCGTCGCCGTCGCCGGGGGAGCGGCGTTCACCTTCGGTTATGCCGAACACGCCGAGATGCTGCGTGCCGCGGGCGCCGAGGTGGTCGCCTTCGACCCACTCTGTGACCGACTTCCGCCGGATACCGCCGGAGTCGTCATCGGTGGTGGCTTCCCCGAGGAGCACGCCGAGGAACTCGGCGCCAACGTCGAACTGCGTGCCGACCTGCGTGCGCACGCGGCTGCCGGCCGGCCCATCCATGCCGAATGCGCGGGTCTGGTCTATCTGGCCGAACACCTCGACGGACGTCCCATGAGCGGTGTCCTCGACATCGCCGGCAGCTTCGGGCCGAGGCTGACGCTGGGTTACCGCGACGCGGTGGCCGTGTCCGACTCGGTGCTGTTCCGTGCCGGGGAGCGCGTCACCGGGCACGAGTTCCACCGCAGCACCGTGACGACCGGGGAGGGAGCAGCGACGCCCGCATGGGCGTGGCGCGATGCCGAAGGTCGAAGCGCCACGGACGGCGTCATCACCGCCGCGGTCCACGCGTCGTATCTGCATCTGCATCCGGCGGCCATCCCGGAGGCGCTGCACCGCTTCATGGCCCGAGTAGGCTCCAGATCGTGCACGATGCCGACCAACTGTTAGACGCAGGTTCCCCGATGACGGCACGCCGACTGCGCGAGACCCTTGACGCGTTGGCCACCCACGGTGCCGACGACCCCGATCTGCTGCGTCAGCTCCTCGAGGCCGTGCTCGTCGTCGGGCAGGGCGTCGAACTCGACCGCGCGTTGCAGCGCATCGTCGAGGTGGCCGCCGGTCTGGTGGATGCGCAGTACGGAGCGCTGGGTGTGCGCGGTCCCGACGGTGGTCTCAGCGAGTTCGTCCACATCGGGATCACCGATGCGCAGCGGGCGACGATGGGGCATCTGCCGGTGGGCCGGGGCGTACTGGGACTGTTGATCGACGACCCACGACTGCACCGCATCCACGACCTCGGCGCACATCCGACCTCGGTCGGGTTCCCGCCGAATCACCCGCCCATGCACACCTTTCTCGGTGCGCCGATCCTGGTGCGCGGCGAGGTGTTCGGCAGCATCTACCTCACCGAGAAGCGTTCGGCCGACGACTTCTCCGAGGTCGACGAGACGGTCGTCGCCGTACTCGCGGTGGCCGCGGGAATCGCCATCGACAACGCCGGACTCTTCGAACGCGCGCGGACCCGGCATCGCTGGATGCAGGTGCTGGCCCGTCGCGGTTCGGAACCACTGGCCGGTATCGCGTTGTCCGACACCATGTCCCGGATGTGTGTCGACGTCGCCGACCTGGTGGGCGCGGTCGACGTCTTCCTCGTCACCGAACTCGACGGCGAGGTGGAGTTGCGTGGTCACACCGGTGACCGTCTCGAGATCGACAGCTTCACCGCACCGCCGGCGAACGCCCTGGCCGTTCTGCGCGCGGGCTCGATCGCGCCGTCGCTGGTTCGCCGCGGGGCCCGTTGGACGTCGGTGCAACCGCTGCAGCGCGCGTCGGGAGCGTTCGGCTGGATGCTCATCACCCATCGTGACCGGCCGTACTGGGACGAGGAGGAGATCGCCGGACTGGCCGGTGTCGCCGAGATCGCCTCGCTGGCGGTGGTCTACGCCGAACAGCAGCAGATCGCCCGCGATCTCGAGGTGCTCGAGGACCGCCACCGCATCGCGCGGGATCTCCACGACCACGTCATCCAGCGGCTCTTCGCGGTCGGCATGTCGGTGCAGACCCTGCTGGCCGGATCGACCGATCCCGCTGCCGCCACCGCGCGTCTCGAACAGATCATGACCGACCTCGATCGCACGATCGCGCAGATCCGGACCTCGATCTTCGATCTTCAGACGGCGACGGCCAACGCCGACGGTTCGACCCTGCGTCGGCGCGTCCTCGACATCGTCTCCGAATTGTCCGGGCATGCGTCGATCTCGCCGAGCGTCGAGTTCGACGGTCCTGTCGACACCGTGGTGCCGGACACGCTGGGACCGCACATCGACGCGGTGCTGCGCGAAGGGCTCAGCAACGCCTTGCGCCATGCGCAGGCCGACCACATCGCGGTGGCGGTCCGAGCCGACGACGTGCTGACCGTCGAGATCACCGACGACGGCGTCGGCATCGGCACCGACGTCACCTACCGCGGTCTGGAGAACCTGACCCGGCGCGCCGAGGAGTGTGACGGGACGTTCAGCGTGGTCACCCGTCCGCGCGGCAACCGCGACGAGGGCGGGACAACACTCACCTGGTCGGTGCCGTTGATCGGTTGACGCCGGTCGGCTCCGCGGATCAGCCCTTGGGGTCGCGGAGTTTGGTCGCCATCACCGCGACCTGGGTTCGGCGCTGCATGTCCAGCTTGCCGAGGATGCGGGACACGTAGTTCTTGATCGTCTTCTCCGCCAAGAACATCCGTTCGGCGATCTGCCGGTTGGTCAGACCCTCCCCGATGAGGTTGAACACCTCACGCTCCTGATGGGTGAGCTCCTCGAGAGGGTCCTTCTCGGCCTGCTTGCCGTCGCGCAACTTGGCCAGCAGGGCAGCGGTCGACCGGTCGTCGAGCAGCGAACCGCCCTGTCCCACGGTGCGGACCGCGGCCACCAGGTTGTGGCCGAGGATCTGTTTGAGCACGAAGCCCGACGCGCCGGCGAGGACCGCGGCGAGGAGGGCGTCGTCGTCGGCGTAGCTCGTGAGCATCAGGCACTTCACGTTCGGGTCGGCGGCGCGGACGTCGCGACAGAGTTCGACGCCGTTGCCGTCGGGCAGACGGACGTCGAGGACCGCCACGTCGGGCTTGGTCGCGAGGATGCCGACCAGGGCCTCACCGACGGACGCGGCCTCACCGACGACCTCGATGTCGTCAGCGGTGCCGAGGAGGTCGCGGAGTCCACGTCGGACGAGCTCGTGGTCGTCGACGAGGTAGACGCGGACCGGGGCGGGGGTCGAATCGTCAGCCATGGTCTGAACGTACCGGACCGTCTCAGCTGCGAGAACTCACGACGCGGGTGCTGTGTCGACGGCGACAGTGACATTGTGTCGCCGGCAACAGTGACATTGTGTCGCGGGCGACAGCGTCCCGACCGGATTCGCGACGTCGGGCCCCAACGATGCGGGACTTTCTCCCCACGAGCAACACCCGTCTCCGGGAGCAGAGTGGTTGTCGACGGATTCTCGATCCGCCTGTCCACCCCGAACTTCGGACCAGGAGAGCACGTGACCACCCTCATCGGACCCCCCGAAACGATCGACAACGGGATGACCGGATCGGACCTGCTGCGCGAACTGCTACCCGTGTGCGAGACCGAGGTGGAGCGTCACATGCGGATGACCAAGGACTGGCATCCGCACCATTACGTGCCGTGGGACGAGGGCCGGAACTTCGCGATGCTCGGCGGCATCGACTGGGACCCCGAACAGTCGCAGCTGTCGGAGACCGCCAAGGCCGCGATGATCACCAACCTGCTCACCGAGGACAACCTGCCGTCCTACCACCGCGTCATCGCCCAGAACTTCAGCCTCGACGACGCGTGGGGCTGGTGGGTCGGCCGCTGGACCGCCGAGGAGAACCGCCACTCCGTGGTCATGCGCGACTACCTGGTCGTCACCCGCGGCGTCGACCCGGTGGAACTCGAAGAGATCCGGATGGCCCACATGACGGCGGGTTTCAATCCGCTGCCCGAGGACGACGGACAGCGGGACCACAGCTTCGACATGCTGTACGCCGTGGCGTATGTCAGCTTCCAGGAACTCGCGACCCGCGTCTCGCACCGCAACACCGGCAAGGCCTGCGGCGACCCGATCGCCGACCGCATGCTGCAGCGCGTGGCCGCCGACGAGAACCTGCACATGCTCTTCTATCGCAACATCGTGGCCGGTGCCCTCGACCTGGTTCCCGACCAGACGATGGCCGCCGTCTACGCGATCGTGTCGAACTTCCAGATGCCCGGCGCCACGATGCCGAACTTCCGGCGCAACGCGGTACTGATCGCCAAGGGCGGTATCTACGACCTGCCCCAGCACATGTCCGAGGTGGTCATGCCGGTGCTGCGCAAGTGGCGCATCTTCGAGCGCGACGACTTCGGTCCGCTCGGTGAGCACTACCGCGAACTGCTCGCCGACTTCCTCGAGCAGATGAACGTCAAGGTCGAGAAGTTCGAGGCGTCGCGCGAACGCGCCCTGCAGCGCGAGCGGGCACGGAGCCGGGCATGACTCTCGCGGAGCCGGTCGGGATGGATGGGTTCGGGAGTTCCGTGGGCGCGGATGCGTGCGGTTGTGACTCCGGGTTCGTCACGGCGATCTCGATGGCCGAGGCGGCCGCGGACCGGAACCCGGCCTGGTGGAACGAGATCCGGACCAGCGCCGACGACGCGCTCGACGCGGCCTACTGCAGCTCCAAGCTGCTCGGTGCGCTGATCCAGCGGCCGCCCACCGGCTCGGCGTCCCGGCCGCCGACATCTGGGGCCACATCCGCCGCACCGGCGAGCTGCCGCTCTAGATCACACCGGCTGAACACCGAGGGCCAGGTCTCGGCCCGGTAGTGTCACCTCCCATGTCTGGTCACTACCTCGTCGGCCTCGATCTCGCGGGCCGCAGGGTCGTCGTCGTCGGCGGCGGGTCCGTCGCACAGCGACGACTGCCGAACCTCATCGCGGCCGGAGCCGACGTACACGTCATCGCCATCGACCCCACACCGGCCGTCGAATCGTTCCAGGGCATCACTGTGACCCGCCGTGCGTACGCCGACGGTGATCTCGCCGGAGCGTGGTACGTGATGGCGTGCACCGACGATCCCGACGTCAACGCGGCCGTCGTCGCCGAGGCCGAACGCCGCCACACCTTCTGCGTGCGCGCCGACGACGCCCGGTACGGAACCGCGGTCACCCCCGCCTCCGGCCGCCACCGCGACGTACAGTTCGGCGTCCTCGCCGGCGGCGACCACAAACTGTCGGCGGCACTGCGCGCCGCGATCAGCCGAGCGCTGTCCGACGGTTCGCTGTCGGTCGCCGACGCCGCGCCGCACGCCGCGGGTGTCGCCCTGGTCGGTGGCGGTCCCGGCGACCCCGATCTCATCACGGTGCGCGGCCAGCGGCTCCTCGCCGAGGCCGACGTCGTGGTCGCCGACCGGCTGGCGCCGCCCGAGTTGCTCGCCGAGCTGGGCCCGCAGGTCGAGGTCATCGACGCCGCGAAGGTGCCCTACGGACGCGCGATGAAGCAGGAGGCCATCAACGACGTCCTCGTCACCAAGGCGAAGGAGGGCAAGTTCGTCGTGCGGCTCAAGGGCGGCGACCCGTACGTCTACGGCCGCGGCTTCGAGGAGCTGCAGGCCTGTGTCGCCGCCGGCGTGCCGGTGACCGTCGTGCCCGGCATCAGCAGCTCGATCGCCGCACCCGCATCGGCCGGCATCCCGGTGACTCACCGCGGCGTCACCCACGAGGTGGTCATCGCCTCCGGCCACGTCCCGCCCGGACATCCCGACTCGCTGATCGACTGGTCGGCGATGGGCAGGTTGCGCGGCACACTCGTGCTGATGATGGCCGTCGAGCGTGTCGACCTCTTCGCCGACGCCCTGCTCGAGGCCGGCCGGCCCGCCGACACCCCGGTCGCCCTGATCGAGAACGGATCCCTGCCGACGCAGCGCCTGCTGCGCACCGACCTCGCGCATGCCGCCGAGGTCGCGGCCGCGGAGGGACTGCGCCCGCCGGCCATCGTCGTCATCGGTCAGGTCGCCGGATTCACCGAGGGCTCCTGAGCCCGCACATCGGGTGAGCGGGGGCACCGAACCAACAGGGATTGGCACATCGGCGCGCTCGGCCGGTACCGTCGTGCCTTATGTCGACTCCCGGATCCGTGCACGCTGGAACTGTGGACAACTCTCAGTTCCGTCCGGTCTTCGGACTGCCGATCCTGGTGCTGTCCGGAATGCAGCTGCTCATGGTGCTCGACGGCACTGTTGCAGCACTGGCCCTGCCACGCATCCGTGACGCGCTGAGCCTCTCCGAATCGAGCGCCAACTGGGTCATCAGCAGCTACGTGCTGGCCTTCGGCGGACTGATGCTGCTGGGCGGCCGTCTCGGTGACACCTTCGGTCGCAAGCGGATGTTCATGGTGGGCGTCGTGGCGTTCACCCTCACCTCGCTGCTCTGCGGACTGGCGTGGAACGAGGCGAGCCTGATCGTCGGCCGCGCGCTGCAGGGCGCGTCGGCGGCGGTGGCCGCGCCCACCGCGATGGCGCTGGTCGCGACCACCTTCGCGCCGGGTAAACCCCGTAGCCAGGCCTTCGCGATCTACGCGGCGATGACGGGTGTCGGCTCGGTGGCCGGACTGATCCTCGGCGGTGTGCTGACCGAGGTGTCGTGGCGCCTCGTGTTCCTCATCAACGTGCCCATCGGACTGGTCGTCGTCATCGGTGCGATGCTCGCGCTGCGTGAGTCGCAGGGGGAACGGCTGCCCCTCGACGTCCCCGGCGCGGTGCTCGGCACCCTCGGCTGCACCCTGCTGGTGCTCGGTGTCAACGAGGGGCCCAACGGGTGGGACTCGCCGGTCGTGATCGTCTCGTTCGTGCTCGGCGCACTGGCCCTCATCGCCTTCGTGATCGTCGAGCGCCGCGCTTCCAATCCGATCCTGCCGTTCTCCCTGTTCGACAACAGCTCACGCGTCGCGGCACTGCTGGCGATCCTGTTCGCCAGCATGATCATGATGTGCATGGCGGTCTTCATCTCGCTCTACCTGCAGGGCATCTTGAAGTACTCGCCGATCCAGAGTGGTCTGGCGGTCGTCCCGTTCGCCTTCGGTCTCGGAATCGCCGCGGCGATCGCGTCGAAACTCGCCCTGATGGTCCAGCCCCGCTGGCTGGTCCTGGTCGGCGGTGCGGTCATCCTCGCCGGCTGCTTCTATGCGTCGTCGATCGCCACCGATGCGCCCGATTACTTCCCGGGCATCTTCATCCCGGTCGTCGTGATCGGCTTCGGTGTGGGGCTCGCGGTGATCCCGCTGACCCTGTCCGTGGTCGCCGGCGTCGGCCCCCACGAGATCGGTCCGCTGACCGCCCTCGCACAGGTCGCCCAGAACCTCGGCGGCGCTGTCGGCCTGGTCGTGGTCGGTGCGCTGGTGACGTCGCGGGCGCTGTCCAAAGGCGGCACCACCGAACCGGTCGAGACCATGAATCCCGCCCAGCTGGCGGCCCAGGCGGAGGGTTACGGTCTCGCCTTCGCGGCCTGCGCCGGGATCGCGGTCATCGCCGCGATCGTGGTCCTGTTCATGCGGTTCACCCCTGAGCAGGTCGCCGAGGGGCAGGCGGCCCAGGAGGCCGCCGACGCAGGCGTCGACAAGTGACCGACGATCAGTCGGTGAGCACCACGATCTGATCGGGTGCGGCGATCTCGACGCGCTGACCCGCGTCGGACAGCACGGCGGCCAGTCCGTTGACGTCCCGCACGTTCCGCCGCGTCCGGACCAGCTCGCGGGCCATCAGGCCCTTGTAGTGCTTGTTGAAGTGACTCACGACCTTGCGTGAGCCGTCGGGCTGTTCGGTCATCACCGTTGCGGTGACCGCGCTGCGGACGGGGCCCAGCTGCTGGTAGACGCCCGAACGAAGATCGATGACGAAGTCGTCGACCGCGTCCAGCGCGGGCGAGAGCTCCGGCTTCCAGATCGACGCGAGCGTCGCCATACCGGGGAGCTTCGATCCGCCCGAGAGCCGGTAGGCGGGGATCGCGTCGGCGGCCCGCACCACACCGAACAGTGCCGATCCGATGGCCAGCCGTTCGGTGGCCTTGGTCTTGCCCGCCTTCGTCAGCGAGGCGTGGTCGAGGGCGTCGTAGAGGACGCCGGTGTAGCGCTCGATGGCGGGACGGGTGGGGGAGAGCCACAGGTCGGCGTTGCGGTCCACCTCGGCGAGCTGGGTGGCGCCCAGGCCGAGCGCCGAGCGGCTCGCGTCGAGGTCGCCGGCGAGGTCGACGATCGCCTCGCCGATCCGTTTGCGGACGGGGTTCAGCTCGGGAAAGGACAGGGTGTCCAGGTCGAGGGGAGCCCCGTGCCCACCGTCGGATTTGGTCTCGGAGGGAGGCAGGATGACGAGCACCGGAACACCATAACTAAGCTGGTTTGTCGTGATCACACGCATGTCGACCCTGTTCCTGCGGACCCTGCGCGACGACCCGGCCGATGCCGAGGTGCCCAGCCACAAGCTGCTGGTGAGAGCGGGCTACGTCCGCCGCGTCGCGCCCGGTGTCTACTCCTGGCTGCCGCTGGGTCTGCGCGTGCTCAAGGCCATCGAGAACGTGGTGCGCGAGGAGATGAACGCGATCGGCGGCCAGGAGATCCTGCTGCCGGCGCTGCTGCCGCGTGAACCGTACGAGGCGACCAACCGCTGGACCGAATACGGCGACGCGCTGTTCCGCCTCAAGGACCGCAAGGGTGCCGACATGCTCCTCGGGCCCACGCACGAGGAACTCTTCGCGACGCTGGTCAAGGGCGAGTACTCGTCCTACAAGGACATGCCGGTCATCCTGTACCAGATCCAGACCAAGTACCGCGACGAGGAACGGCCCCGCGCGGGCATCCTCCGCGGTCGCGAGTTCGTGATGAAGGACGCCTACTCCTTCGACCTCGACGACGACGGCCTCAAGAAGGCCTACAACCTGCATCGAGAGGCGTACCAGAAGATCTTCGAACGCCTGCAGATCAAGTACGTCATCGTCTCTGCCACGTCCGGCGCGATGGGCGGCAGCGCCTCCGAGGAGTTCCTGGCCGAATCCGAGGTCGGCGAGGACACCTTCGTGCGGTGCCTGGAGTCGGGTTACGCGGCGAACGTCGAGGCGGTCGTGACGCGTGCGCCCGAACCGAAGCCGATCGACGGCCTGCCCGAGGCCGTGGCACACGACACCCCGGACACCTCGACGATCGAGACCTTGGTGACGTGGGCGAACGAGACCCTCGACGGTGAGTTCGCCGCGGCCGACACCCTCAAGAACGTGATGGTGAAACTGCGTGCGCCGGGCAAGGACTGGGAGATCGTCGGCGTCGGCGTCCCCGGTGACCGCGAGGTCGACATGAAGCGTCTCGAGGCATCCGTCGAGCCGGCCGAGGTCGAGTTGCTCACCGACGCCGATTTCGCCGCCAACCCGTTCCTCGTCAAGGGGTACATCGGACCGAAGGCCCTGGCCGCCAACGGTATCCGTTATCTCGTCGACCCCCGTGTGGTCGACGGCACGTCGTGGATCACCGGTGCCGACGAGCCCGGACGCCACTACGTCGGCCTCGTCGCCGGCCGTGACTTCACGCCCGACGGCACCGTCGAGGCCGCGGAGGTCCGCTACGGCGATCCGTCGCCGGACGGCGCCGGAGTGCTGGTGAGCGCCAAGGGCATCGAGATCGGGCACATCTTCCAGCTCGGCCAGAAGTACACCGATGCCTTCGAGGTCGACGTGCTGGGCGAGAACGGCAAGCCGGTCCGGCTGACCCAGGGGTCCTACGGCGTCGGCGTGTCACGTCTGGTGGCGGTCATCGCGGAGCAGTCGCACGACGACAAGGGACTGCGCTGGCCGAAGACCGTGGCGCCGTTCGCCGTTCACCTCGTCATCGCGAACAAAGACGAGGCCGCGATCTCCGGTGCCGAGCAACTCGCCGCCGATCTCGATGCCGCCGGACTCGAGGTTCTCCTCGACGACCGCAAGGCGTCGCCCGGCGTGAAGTTCAAGGACGCCGAGCTCCTCGGCATGCCGACGGTGGTGGTCGTCGGACGCGGTTACGCCAACGGCACCATCGAGATCCGCGACCGCTTCACCGGTGAGACCACGGAGGTGGCCGTCGACGGGGCGGTGGACGCGATCGCCGCGGCCGCCCGCGCCTGAGAATCAGCCCCTGCTTGTGATCAACCCGAGACAGGCGACCCCGGGAACGCGACCGTGACCGGGGTTTCCTGCAGCAGCGCCCGCCAGGTGGCGGCGCGGACCGCGCAGTCCGACAGGCCGTCGACGCCGATCCGGCGGCCGGACTCGTCATCGGCCTGCTCGAGCAGGGCCCGGTATGCCGTCGTGCAGTCCACCTCGGCCGCGAGTGCGGCCTGTGCGGCGGATTCGGGATCGGTGACCTGCACGGGGAGCGTGTAGCCCGCCGCGGCGAGCGGCGGGGTGCCACCGGCGGCGGAGATCGTCCGCTCGATCTCGTCACGACGGGCACGGTGCTCGGCGGCGTAGTCGCCGACCATGCGACGACGCGCGGCCGCGACGTACGCGGTGATCACCCCGTAGGCGAAGATCGCGGCGTTCTCGGCATCGGCCGCGACGGCGAGCGGATCGCCGCTGTCGGCCACGGGCGACGGGGACGGGACGGGTGTGGTCATGCCAGTTGCACCTCTCGCATCGAGGTCACGGCGGCCGCGACCGATCCGACCAGTCCGGCCGGGTACCCGGACAGGGAGATCGCCACATTGCGGGCCTCGCCCGACGACCGCTCGAGTTCGGCCCGCAGGCTCACGAGGGTCGGCGGTGCGGCGGGTGCGGGTGACGTCGAGGGTTGCGGCTCGTCGACGGTCGCCGCGACCTCCTGGTCGAGACGGATGATCTCCTCCCGCAGCGCCCGCGCATGCTCGGCGCGCTGATCGGCCACGACGGTGAGCGCCGCCGTATACCCGGGTTCGGCGGTCGCGAGCGAGCGAGCGCTCTTCTCGTCGGCAAGAGCGCTGCGCACGAGGGGTACCAGTCGCTCGGCGGTGACGGTCTCCTCCGACGGTCCGGTGCTGCAGCCTGCAACGCCGACGACTCCCAGGCCGGCCACCGCGACCCCGAAAACGAGTCCGCCGCGCAGCACGGTGCGCCGATCCAATGTGGTCACGCGACACATGATGCCAGCCGCGAAACCGAGGTGGTCGGGGCATGCCCGTCGATCCACTAGGATGTGTCAGGCAACGACGTGCGAAACCAGGCACGGCCCGACAACTGAAGACGAGGGGAGTGGCATGCCGATCAGCCCGCCGCAGGTGAGTGAACTCGTCGAAAAGCTTGTCGCAGAGCAAGGTTTCGACCTCGAGGACGTCACCGTCAACCGGCGCGACGGCCAGGACGAACTGACGATCGTCGTCGACCGCGACGGCGGCAGCGACCTCGACGTCCTCGCCGACCTGTCCAACCGGATCTCCGAGGTCCTCGACGCGGTTCCCGAACTCGCCGAAGGCGACCCCTACGTCCTCGAGGTGACCTCGCCCGGGGTCGACCGCCCGCTGACTCTTCCGCGCCACTGGCGCCGCAACGCCGGTCGCCGCGTCGCCGTCGACGTGGCCGCGCGGGAGGGGAGTGAGGCCCGCTCCGTGACGGGCCGCATCGGCAAGCTCACCGGCGAGACCGTCGAGATCGTGATCAACCACCGCGGGCGGATCGCGGTCGAGTCCATCCCGCTCGACGCGGTGACGACAGCGGTCGTGCAGGTCGACTTCTCGCAGCCGAGCGTGACCGAACTCGAACTCTGCGGCCTCGACGCCGACGAGATCGAACGCCGGCGGGCGCGAGACCGGACGCAACTGAACAACTGAACAACCACTGACGAGAGAACAGCAGCGACAAGTGAAAAGCGGGGGACAAGTGAATAGGAGCCAGATCGCATGAACATCGACATCGGCGCACTGCGCATGATCGAGGCCGACAAGGGCATCTCGATCGAGACGGTCATCACCGCCATCGAGACCGCCCTGCTGACCGCCTACCGTCACACCGACGGCTTCGCGCCGCACGCGCGGGTCGACATCAACCGCAAGTCGGGTGCCGTCCGGGTGATGGCGCAGGAGGTCGACCAGAACGGCGACGTCGTCCACGAGTGGGACGACACCCCCGAGGGCTTCGGCCGGATCGCGGCCACCACCGCGCGCCAGGTCATTCTGCAGCGGCTGCGCGACGCGGAGAACGAGAAGAACTTCGGTGACCTCGTCGCCCACGAGGGCGAAATCGTCGGCGGCGTCGTCCAGCAGGACTCCCGCGCCAACGCCCGCGGCATGGTCGTGGTCCAGATCGGCAGCGACGCCAACAGCACCGAGGGCGTCATCCCGCCCGCCGAGCAGGTACCCGGCGAGGTCTACACCCACGGTGACCGCATCAAGTGCTACGTCGTCGGCGTGAGCCGCGGCCCCCGCGGACCCCAGATCACGCTCTCGCGAACCCATCCGAACCTGGTCCGCAAGCTGTTCTCACTCGAGGTGCCCGAGATCGAGGACGGCTCGGTCGAGATCGTCGCGGTCGCCCGCGAGGCCGGCCACCGCTCCAAGATCGCCGTGCACACCGGTGTGGCCGGGCTCAACGCCAAGGGTGCCTGTATCGGCCCGATGGGACAGCGCGTGCGCAACGTGATGAGCGAACTCGCCGGCGAGAAGATCGACATCATCGACTACGACACCGATCCCGGGGTGTTCGTGGGGAATGCGCTGTCGCCTGCGAAGGTTGTATCGGTCACCGTGGTCGACGCGGCCGCGAAGGCGGCCCGCGTCGTCGTCCCCGACTATCAGCTCTCCCTCGCCATCGGCAAGGAAGGGCAGAATGCCCGGTTGGCCGCCCGGCTGACCGGTTGGCGGATCGACATCCGCTCCGACGCCGCGCCTGCGGTCGAAGGAGCCGCCGAGTGACGCGTGTGACAGCCGATTGTTCGCGACCGGCACGATCGCGCTAGACTGATCGATGGTTCAGCGTTCCGCCCCCCGCACGTCAACCAACCACAGGCCCGTCCGGATGTGTGTCGGTTGTCGGCAACGGGCAGAGATCACCGAGTTGGTACGCGTCGTCGCGCAGAAGTGTGACGACACCACCGGCCTCGTGGTCGATCCCGCGAAGACCATGCCGGGACGTGGCGCTTGGTTGCATGCGAGGGCGGAGTGCATCTCTGTCGCGACGCGACGCAGGGCCTTCGCCGCGGCACTCCGGACCCCCGGTCTGACCGCGGACCCGGAAGATCTCGCCGAACAGCTCGGCGTGATCACCCACTAAAAGATGGCTCCTCGGAGCCGGAACAGGTTGCAGAAGACATGAGCACACCGTGAAGTCCCCACGATGAGCATGTACCGGACATAAATCGAGGCCGTAGCGGGTTAGCCGCTTGGCCTCCAACAAAGGAGAGCAGTGGCAGGCAAAGCCCGCGTGCACGAACTGGCCAAAGAGCTCGGCGTGACGAGCAAGCAGGTGCTCGAGCGCCTCAAAGAACAGGGCGAGTTCGTCAAATCGGCGTCGTCGACGGTAGAGGCCCCAGTGGCCCGTCGACTGCGTGAATCATTCCCAGGCAAGGACGGGGTGAGCAAGGACGGCGGTTCGTCGTCGGCACCCGGTCCTCGCCAGTCGGCCAAGCCCGGACCCAAGCCGTCCGGTGCGCCGAAGCCCGGAGCCGCCCCGGCAGCGCCGGCGGCGGGTCGTCCCACCCCGGGACCCCAGTCCACCGCGCCCCAGACCGGCGCACCCCAGACCGGCGCACCCCAGACCGGCGCACCCAAGCCGGGCGGCCCGAAGCCGGGTCCAGCCCCGGTCGAGACCCCCGCACCGGCTGCGGCCGAGCGTCCCAGTCCGGCCCCCGCCCCAGGCGGTCCCAAGCCGGCACCGGCACCTGCGGCCCCGGCCGCGTCGGCAGCTCCCACGCCGCCGACCAAGGCCCCGGGTCCCCGTCCCGGCCCCAAGCCCGGCCCGCGTGCTCCGCGCGTCGGCAACAACCCGTATTCGTCGGCCCCGGCTCCCGCGCCGCGCCCGGCGGCTCGTCCCGGCCCCGGCCAGGGCGGTCCGCGTCCCGGTGGCGGTCGTCCCGGTCCCGCCGGCCAGGGCGGACCCCGTCCCGGTGGCGGTCGTCCCGCACCCGGCCAGGGTGGTCCGCGTCCCAACCCGGGCAACATGCCCCCTCGCCCCAGCCCCGGCGCGATGCCCTCGCGCGCGGCGCGTCCTGACGCCCGTCCGGGTGGTCGCGGCGGTGCCGGCGGCGGCCGTGGCGGAGGCGCCGGCGGCGGCGGTTACCGCGGCGGACCCGGTGGCGGCGGCGCACCCGGTGCACCCGCAGGTGGTGGCTTCCGCGGTCGTCCCGGTGGCGGCGGCGGTCGTGGCCGCGGCGGTGCAGCCGGTGCGTTCGGTCGTCCCGGCGGCGCCCCCCGCAAGGGTCGCAAGTCGAAGCGCGCAAAACGCGCCGAGTACGAGAGCATGCAAGCACCGGCCGTCGGTGGCGTCCGGCTGCCGCGCGGCAACGGCGAGATCATCCGTCTCGCACGTGGTGCCTCGCTCTCCGACTTCGCCGACAAGATCGACGCCAACCCGGCATCGCTGGTCCAGGCGCTGTTCAACCTCGGCGAGATGGTGACGGCGACCGAGTCGGTCAACGACGAGACGCTCGAGCTGCTGGGCTCGGAGATGAACTACCGCGTCCAGGTCGTCAGCCCGGAGGACGAGGACCGCGAGCTGCTCGGCAGCTTCGACCTCACCTATGGCGAGGACGAGGGCGGCGAGGAAGATCTCGAACAGCGCCCGCCGGTGGTCACCGTCATGGGCCACGTCGATCACGGTAAGACCCGACTGCTCGACACGATCCGTAAGGCGAACGTCCGCGAGGGCGAGGCCGGCGGTATCACGCAGCACATCGGTGCCTACCAGGTGAACACCCACCTCAACGGTGAGGATCGCCTGATCACGTTCATCGATACCCCGGGTCACGAGGCGTTCACCGCCATGCGTGCCCGTGGCGCGAAGGCGACCGACATCGCGATCCTCGTGGTCGCGGCCGACGACGGCGTCATGCCGCAGACGGTGGAAGCGGTCAACCACGCCCAGGCGGCCGACGTCCCGATCGTGGTCGCGGTGAACAAGATCGACAAGGAAGGTGCGGATCCGCAGAAGATCCGCGGACAGCTGACCGAGTACGGTCTGGTGCCCGAGGAGTACGGCGGCGACGCGATGTTCGTCGACATCTCGGCCAAGCAGGGCGAGAACATCGACGCACTGCTCGAGGCCGTGCTGCTCACCGCGGACGCATCGCTCGACCTGCGTGCCAACCCGGACATGGATGCCCAGGGTGTCGCCATCGAGGCGCACCTCGACCGCGGCCGTGGCCCGGTGGCGACCGTGCTGGTCCAGCGCGGCACCCTCCGCGTCGGCGACTCGATCGTCGCCGGTGACGCCTACGGTCGTGTCCGTCGCATGGTCGACGAGCACGGCGAGGACGTCCCCGAGGCACTGCCGTCGCGTCCGGTCCAGGTCATCGGTTTCACCTCGGTCCCCGGTGCAGGTGACAACCTGCTCGTGGTCGAGGAGGACCGCATCGCCCGGCAGATCGCCGACCGTCGCAACGCGCGCAAGCGCAACGCGCTGGCCGCGCGCAGCCGCAAGCGGATCAGCCTGGAAGACCTGGATTCGGCTCTCAAGGAGACCAGCCAGCTCAACCTCATCCTCAAGGGTGACAACTCGGGTACGGTCGAGGCCCTCGAAGAGGCCCTGCTGGGTATCGAGATGGGCGACGAGGTGTCGCTGCGCATCATCGACCGCGGTGTCGGTGGTGTCACCGAGACCAACGTCAACCTGGCGGCGGCATCGGATGCGATCATCATCGGCTTCAATGTCCGCGCGGAGGGCAAGGCCACCGAGCTGGCCAACCGCGAGGGTGTCGACATCCGGTACTACTCGGTGATCTACCAGGCCATCGACGAGATCGAGAGCGCGCTCAAGGGCATGCTCAAGCCGATCTACGAAGAGGTGGAGCTCGGCCGCGCCGAGATCCGCGCCATCTTCAAGTCGTCGAAGGTCGGCAACATCGCCGGTTGCCTCGTCCAGTCGGGCATCATGCGCCGCAACGCGAAGGCGCGCCTGCTGCGTGACAACGTCGTGGTCGCCGAGAACCTCACCGTGTCCTCGCTCAAGCGCGAGAAGGACGATGCCACCGAGGTTCGCGAAGGCTACGAATGTGGTCTCACGCTGACCTACTCGGACATCAAGGTGGACGACGTGATCGAGACCTACGAGCTGCAGGAGAAGCCGCGCGACTGATGCGCGTGGGCTCCGAGCTCTCGTAAGAAAACTCTCGACCCGCTGCCGTGCGCGTCGTTCCCGACCAGGGGACGGCGCGCACGGCACCGCTTACGGAAGGACTCCCGATGGCTGATCCAGCACGGGCACAGCGACTGGCCAAGCGGATCTCGACGATCGTCGCCTCGGCGATCGCCTCCGAGATCAAGGACCCGCGCCTGGCCTACGTGACGGTCACCGACACCCGCGTGACCAATGATCTGCACGACGCGACCGTCTACTACACGGTGATGGGTGAATCCATCGACGCCGAACCCGACTACGACGCCGCCGCGGCCGGACTGGCCAAGGCGACCGGCGTGCTGCGGTCCAAGGTCGGTGCCGGAACCGGCGTCCGCTTCACCCCGACCCTGCGTTTCGTCCTCGACACGGTGCCCGACGCGGCTCGTCAGATGGAGGAGCTCGTCGCACGCGCCCGCGCCAACGACGAACTCGTCGCACGGCGTCGGGCAGAGGCGTCACCGGCCGGTGACGCCGATCCCTACCGTTCGGCAGACGACGCCGGCGACGACGAGTGAACGCTTCGGCGAGTGCCGCGATCGCCGCAGAGCTGGCGACCGCATCGGCGGTGACCATCTGCTGTCACGTCCGCCCGGATGCGGACACGATCGGCAGCGGTCTCGCACTGGGACTGGCCCTCGACCGGCGTGGCGTCGACGTCGAGGTGTCCTATCCCGGTGCCGAACAGCTACCGGCATCGCTCGGCGGTCTGCCCGGCAGCAAGCTCCTGTGTTCACCGAACCAGGTGATCGGGCACCCGGTGGTGGTGTCGGTCGATGCCGCGAACCTCGAGCGCCTCGACTCGCTGGGCGCCGTCTTCAGTGCGGCCGACACCTCGATCACCATCGACCATCACGCGTCGAATCCCGGTTTCGGCGACCTCGATCTCATCGACCCGGCCGCCGACTGCACGTCGGTCCTCGTGCTCGACGTCCTCGACGAACTCGGGGTCGATCTCGACGCCGACATCGCCACCTGTATCTACGCCGGGCTGACCACCGACACCGGGTCCTTCCGCTGGGCCCGACCGCAGTCCTTCCGGATCGCGGCGCGCCTGCTGGAGACCGGCGTCGACGCACGCAAGTGGAGCCGCATCCTCTTCGATTCGCATCCGTTCGAGTGGTTCGCCATGATGTCGGACGTGCTGGCGTCGGCGAAGCTGGTCCCGTCGGCGTGCAACGGCGAGGGACTCGTCTACGCGATCGCCGACCAGCGGGCCCTCGCCGGAATGAGCTGGGAAGAGTCCGAGAGCGTCGTGGACACCATCCGGACCGCCCGCGACGCCGAGGTGGCCGCGGTGTTCAAAGAGAGTGCGCCCGGCGTCTGGACGGTGTCGCTGCGGTCCAAGGACGTCGTCGACCTCGTTCCGATCGCCCGCGCCCATGGCGGCGGCGGACACCGGCAGGCGTCCGGTTACAGCGACACCGGCACCGCCGACGAGGTGGTCGCGAGATTGTTGGAGTCGCTCTGAGCGATGATGCGGGTGTCGCGCGGATCGCGACGCTGACCGTCTCGGCGCTCGCGGTCCTGATCGCACCACCGCTCTACCTGCTTCTCGACCTCGCGGTCGTCGGTCGTCTCGGCGGCGAGCAGCTCGCCGCACTCGGCGTCGGAACGCTGGTCCTCTCGATCGTCAGCACCCAGCTCACCTTCCTGTCGTACGGCACCACGGCCCGTGCGGCGCGCAGGTTCGGCGCGGGTGATCGGGCCGGTGCGGTGCACGAGGGCGTCCAGGCCAGCTGGATCGCGGTCGCCGTCGGTGTGGTGATCGTCGCGGTCGCCTATCCGCTCGCGCCCGTGGTCATGAGGTTGCTCGTCGGTGCGTCGTCGCCGGATTCGGCCGCGGTGGCCGCCGACGCCGCCCACTGGTTGCGGATCGCGATGTTCGGGGTGCCGCTGATCCTGCTGTCGATGGCCGGCAACGGCTGGATGCGCGGCGTGCAGGACACGCGCCGGCCGGTCTTCTACGTGGTCATCGGGCTGTCGCTCGCGGCGGTACTGGTCGCCGGCCTCGTGCACGGCATCGGACCGTTTCCGCGTCTCGGCCTTCCCGGTAGCGCCGTCGCGAACGTGATCGGGCAAGGGGTCACGGGCATGCTGTTCGCGGTGCGGGTGATCCCCGAGGCGTCCGGGGAGTCGCAGGGATTCCGACCGGACCGTCCGATCATCGTCGCCCAGTTCGCGATGGCACGCGATCTGATCGTGCGCAGTCTCTCGTTCCAGATCTGTTTCGTCTCGGCCGCCGCGGTGGCCGCCCGGTTCGGCGTCGCACAGGTCGCGGCCCATCAGCTCGTGCTGCAGCTCTGGGAGTTCATGGCGCTGTTCCTCGACTCGGTCGCGATCGCCGCCCAGGCACTCGTCGGTGCCGCGCTCGGCGGTGGTCGCCTGACGATCGCCGACGCCGTGGCCCGCCGCGTGACCGGGGTGTCGGTGGTCGCCGCGACCGCGATGGCCGCCGTTTTCGCCGCCGGTGCGTCGCTCATCCCGCGCATCTTCACCACCGACGACGCCGTGCTCGACGCCATCGGGGTGCCCTGGTGGTTCTTCGTCGGCATGCTGCCGATCGCCGGGGTGGTCTTCGCGCTCGACGGCGTGCTCCTCGGCAGTGGCGACGCCGCCTTCCTGCGCACCGCGACACTGACCGGTGCGCTCGTCGGGTTCCTGCCGTTGATCTGGCTGTCGCTGATCTTCGACTGGGGCCTGGCCGGCGTGTGGTCCGGCCTGGTGGTCTTCACGGTCATCCGGCTCGCGACCGTCGTGTGGCGTATCCGTTCCGGCCGGTGGCGGCAGGCGGGGGTCGTACCCGCCTGACCTGGCCTCGTCCCCGGTCAGCGCTGATCGTCGCCGGGACGCCCGATCTGGGTGGTGCGGAACGACGGGTCGTCGGGACGCCGTGGGGGCTGAGCGAGCGGTGGCGGTGACACGGGATACCGTTCGGTCTCCCGCTGGTCGATCTGATGGGCCTGGGTCCGGTACAGCTGGGTGGCGCGGTGGTCCTCGACGCTCGCCGCGGCCGCGGGTGCGCCTGCCGCCCGGGGTCTCCGCGTGGCGAGGCCGATGCCGTCGCATGCCCACAGGATCAGGATCGCCGCGAGCACGAACGCGATCTCGAACGTCACCACGCCCACGTGGTAACCGAGGGGTAGAGTGCCCCCGCTCGTGAGGTCCGCGCCGAAGTCGGGCTGATGGAAGTAGATCGCCCACGTCCCCAGGGAGAGCACCCCGGCCGCCGGGATCACGCCCAGCCAGGTGGCTGCCGACTGTCGCCGGGCGATGGACCAGACGATGACGACGCCGCTGTCGAACAGGGCGATGTTCGCCATCGCCGCCGCGTCGAGTACCCGTGTATTCCAGTCGGCGATCACGGACGAGTCGAGATAGAAGGGGAGGATCGCGACTCGTTCCAGGGCCAGGAGGAGCAGTCCCACGGACAGCACGAGCGCAAGGCGCAGACCGCTGCGCGTCCACGCCGCGGTGATCAGCAGGAACACGAGCGGCACGACTGCCGACGCGCCGAATCGAGCCCAGGAGTCGGTGCCCGCCGAATCCAGGGCGTAGAGCGACATCACGAGGGCGACGGTGAACGCGACGAGGATCGCGGTACTCACCAGCGCCTGCACCCACCAGGGTCCTCGATTGCCTATCACCGTTCGATCGTCCCACGTGAGACCGCCCCCGGCACGGGGTGATCACGACCTCTGGCACGATGGATCCTCGTGGCAACTTTGTGGGCGATCAGCGATCTGCACGTCGCCCATCGGGGCAACGAGCACATCATCGACGACATCCGGCCGACATCGCCGGAGGACTGGCTCATCGTGGCCGGTGACGTCGCCGAACGCACCGACGACATCGTCGACACCCTCCGCCGCCTGCGGACCCGTTTCCACACCGTCATCTGGGTCCCGGGCAATCACGAGCTGTACACCACGGCCAAGGACCCGCTGCAGGTGTTCGGTGTCGCCCGGTACGACTATCTGGTGCAGGCGTGCCGCGACATCGGCGTGGTGACCCCCGAGGACATCTATCCGCTGTTCGATCCCGGTGACGGCGGCGACCCGGTCCGCGTCGTCCCGATGTTCCTGCTGTACGACTACACGTTCCGGCCGGAGGGCACGGCCAACAAGCTCACCGCGCTGGCGCTGGCGCGCGAACGCAACGTGGTGGCGACCGACGAGTTCCTGCTCTCGCCCGAGCCGTTCCCGACCCGCGACGCATGGGGCCGGGCACGCATCGAGATCACCCGCCGCCGGTTGCAGGCGCTCGACCCGTCGGAGAAGACGGTCCTGATCAACCACTGGCCGTTGCGCCGCGAACCGTGTGATGCGCTCATCTACCCGGAGTTCGCGCTGTGGTGCGGCAGCGAGCTGACCGCCGAATGGCACACCGAGTTCAACGCCGCGTGCTGCGTGTACGGGCACCTGCACATCCCGCGGACCACCTGGTATGACGGCATCCGGTTCGAGGAGGTGTCCGTCGGCTATCCGCGTGAGTGGAAGCGACGCGGCCTGCCGAATCCGTTGATGCGCAACATCGTGCCCGGTGACGGTCTCGGCGAGACCGATCTGCCCGAGCACGGGGTGCGCTTCGACCTGCCGCCCGACTATGCCGAGCGGGCCGCGGAATTCCGGGCGCGTGTGGAGCAGCGGCAGGCAGAGCGCCGGACCCGGCAGGTGGAACGGCAAGCACGAAAGGACGACCGGTGATCGAACAACTCCTTCCATCCGGGGTCGCCTCGGCGGAGGCGTTCGACGATCCGCCCGGGCTGACCCCGATGCCCGCCGAGCAGGCGCTCATCGGCAAGGCCGTCGAGAAGCGTCGCCGCGAGTTCACCACCGTCCGTCACTGTGCGCGGCAGGCGCTGGCGGAGCTGGGTTACGAGCCGGTGCCGATCCTCAAGGGGGACAAAGGCGCTCCGATCTGGCCGGCCGGGATCGTGGGCAGTCTCACGCACTGCGACGGCTACCGCGCGGCGATCGTCGCCCACTCGATGGGGGTGCGATCCCTCGGCATGGACGCCGAACCGCACGACGCGTTGCCCGACGGCGTGCTCGAGCACACCAGCCTGCCCGCCGAACGTGAGGTCCTGGCGACCCGTCCGTCCGGCCTGCACTGGGACCGGCTGCTGTTCTGCGCCAAGGAGGCCACCTACAAGGCGTGGTTCCCGATCACCAAGCGGTGGTTGGGTTTCGAGGACGCCCTGATCACCTTCGAGCAGACCGCGGAGACGTCCGGGACGTTCATCTCCCGCATCCTCATCGACCCGGCCGCGGCCGACGGCGGCGCGCCGGTGCTCGAGTTCCACGGCCGTTGGCTCGTCGAGCGGGGCATCATCACCACGACGATCGCGATGGTCTGAATGGCCGACGCAACCATCGAGAAGGCCGGTCTGCTCATCGTGGACAAGCAGGCCGGGATCACCAGCCACGACGTCGTCTCGCGGTGCCGCAAGATCTTCGACACCCGCCGGGTCGGCCACGCCGGCACCCTCGACCCGATGGCCACCGGCGTCCTCGTCGTCGGGATCGAGAGGGCGACAAAGCTTCTCGGTCTGCTGTCGCTGACCACCAAGTCCTACACCGCGACCATCCGCCTCGGTGCCTCGACCACCACGGACGACCGCGAGGGCGAGATCCTCACCACCGCGGACGCCTCCGGTGTCAGCGACGACGAGATCGCCTCGGCCGTCGCCGATCTCACCGGCGACATCCAGCAGGTTCCGGCGAAGGTCTCGGCGATCAAGGTCGACGGCCGGCGCGCGCATGCGCTCGTCCGCACCGGCGCCGAGTTCGACCTGCAGGCCCGGCCGGTCACCGTGTCACGATTCGACGTCCTGGCCACGCGGCGTGCGGGGGACACCGACAACGACACCGCGGGCGTCGTGGATCTCGATGTCGCGGTGGACTGTTCGTCGGGCACCTACATCCGGTCGCTCGCACGCGATCTCGGTGCCGCCCTCGGCGTCGGTGGGCACCTGACCGCGTTGCGCCGTACCGCCGTGGGGCCCTTCACCCTCGAACACGCCCGCACGCTCGACGAGGTCCGCGAGGACGGCCGCGTCAGCCTCGACATCGACGAGGCGGTGAAGCTGTCCTTTCCCCGCCGCGACATCAGCGACGACGAGGCCGAATCCATCAGCCAGGGACGATGGCTCGAGCCGATCGGCATGAAGGGCGTCTACGTCGTCGTCGACCCGCACGAGCAGGCCATCGCGCTCATCCAGGAGAAGGGCCGCCGGGCGAGTTCGGTGATGGTGGTGCGTCCGGCCACCCTGCGCTAGCGCGGGACGACGAAGATCGCGCGCGCGGCGATGTCGCCGAGGTCGATCGGCGTCGCGTCGTCGAGGGACACCGAGATGGTGCCGGCGAAGGGCCGCTTCTCGGCGACGGTGACGACACGGTCGAGGGCCACGCCGACCTCGTCGAAGTAGCGGAGCATCTCCGGGTCGGTGTCGGAGATGCGGGCGATGCATCCCGACGCCCCGACCTCGAGGTCGGCGAGCAGTGCCGCGGCGGGCGTGGGGATCGAACCGTCGAGTGCGGGGATCGGGTCGCCGTGCGGATCCCGGTCGGGGAAGCCGAGTTTCGCGTCGAGCCGGGCCATCAGCCGATCCGAGACGGCGTGCTCGAGGATCTCGGCCTCGTCGTGCACCTCGTCCCAGCGGTATCCGAGTTCGCGGACGAGGAAGGTCTCGAGGAGACGGTGGCGCCGCACCATCAGGATCGCCGCCTCGCGGCCCTCGTCGGTCAGCGTCACCGCGCCGTAGGGCTCATGGGAGACCAGGCCCTGATCGGCGAGTTTGCGGATGGCCTCCGAGGCCGTCGACGGGGACACTCCGAGGGACTGGGCCAGCAGCTTGGTCGTGACCTTGACGTCTTCCCACTCCTGGCTGGTCCAGATGACCTTCAGATAGTCCTGGGTGACCTGTGACAGTTCGGTCACCGGACGGTCTGATCCCCTGGGCATGGGTATGAGCTTAGCGTCACCTTGTCTGCTCGCCGACATCTCGTCGTCGACACCCCGTCCGTTCGTAGGCGTGTGGCGGTGGTGGTTTGGAACTGGTGCTCCCCGTAGGCTGGTCGCGTGTTGCGATGGCGAGGTCTTGATGACATCCCCGCGGACTGGGGACGGTGCGTGGTCACCATCGGTGTCTTCGACGGTGTGCACCGTGGGCATGCCGAACTGATCCATGCCGCCACCAAGGCGGCCGAAGAGCACGGGGTGCCGTCCGTGCTGATGACCTTCGACCCGCATCCGTCGGAGGTCGTGCGGCCGGGATCCCATCCGCCGCAACTGACCACGCTGACGCGACGGGCGGAGCTGGCCGAGGAACTGGGGATCGACGTCTTCTGCGTCATGCCGTTCACGCCGGAACTCGCCGCGCGCTCGCCCAAGGACTTCGCCCACGACATCCTCGTGGAGACACTGCATGCCGCCGACGTCGTGGTGGGGGACAACTTCACCTTCGGGCGCAAGGCCGCCGGCGACGTCGCGAAACTGACCGAGCTGGGTGCCAAGTTCGGCTTCGAGGTGCAGGCCATCTCACTGTTCGGCGAACAAGCGGTGACCTACTCGTCGACCTACATCCGTTCCTGCGTCGCGGCCGGTGACATGGACCGCGCCGCCGAGGCGCTCGGCCGCCCGCACCGGGTGGAGGGTGTCGTGGTGCGTGGGGACGGCCGGGGACGTGATCTCGGGTACCCGACCGCGAATGTCGCGCCGCCGATGTACGCCGCGATCCCCGCCGACGGCGTGTATGCCGCGTGGTTCACGATCCTGGGCGTGGGACCGGCCGTCGGTGAGGTGCTGCCGGGGGAGCGGTACCAGGCGGCGGTGTCGGTGGGCACCAACCCGACCTTCTCCGGGCGCACCCGCACCGTCGAGGCCTTCGTCCTGGACAAGAACGCCGACCTCTACGGCCAGCACGTGGCCGTGGACTTCGTGCACCGCATCCGCGGCATGGTCCAGTTCGACGGGATCGACGACCTCGTCACCGCCATGGGCGACGACGTGACGAAGACCAGGGAGATCCTGGCGGCGGCCGAGACGCCGTGAGTGCACCGCGCACAGGTGGCGCGCAGACCTCGGCGGTCGCCGCGGCCCTCGCGTCGGTCGTGCTGGGCCTGGTGGTCGTGGCCGCCACCTTCATGGAGTGGGTCGACCTCGGTTCGGTGGGGCTCGCACCGCTCAACCCGAACGGTTTCGGGATTCACAACGGGCACTACGCGCAGGCACTCGGAACGCAGCTGACGCTGGGGTGGTTCACCACCGCACTCGGCCTTCTCATCATCGTCGGTGGTCTCCTGGCCCTGTTCGCCGTCGTGCGTCGGGTGGGGGCGCCTCATCCGGGTTTCGCCCTGGTCGCCGGGGCCGGTGTGGGCGTCGTCGTCCTGGCCGGTGCGGTACCCGTGCGGCCTCTCGGTCTGACGCTGCCGCTGGGCCAGATCGGGGCGACGTCGGCGGCCGCCGACGTCGGTGAACCGACCGCCGGGTTGTTCCTGATGCTCGCCGCCGCTCTGACCTCGGTCGTCCTCGGCCTGGTCGGTGTGTCGCTCACCGGTCGCGAATCCGCCGGAGTGGCCCGTCGCCTCCTCGCGATCACGATCGTCGTCGGCGCCCTCATCGGCGTCATCGCGGTCGCGCTGGTGTGGTGGTGGCTCGGCCGCGATGCGGCCCTGAGCATCCACGGATTTGGGTCCGCACCGGGGCTACAGGTAGCCTGATCAGTCGGTGTTGCTGCAGTCCGCGGTGGCACACCAGTAGTTCTTCCAGACGCGGCACTGAGAAACAGGAGTATCTCCATGGCATTGACTGCCGAGCAGAAGAAGGAAATCCTCACCGAATACGGTCTGCACGAGACCGACACCGGTTCGCCCGAGGCCCAGGTCGCGCTGCTGACCAAGCGTATCGTCGACCTGACCGAGCACCTCAAGCAGCACAAGCACGACCACCACAGCCGCCGCGGTCTGCTGCTGCTCGTCGGCCGTCGTCGTCGCCTGCTGAAGTACGTCGCCAAGGTCGACATCAACCGCTACCGCTCGCTCATCGAGCGTCTCGGCCTGCGTCGCTGATCGCGGACCCGCGCGGAACAGACTTGCCGACCGGCCACCTCCCATCGGGGAGGTGGCCGGTTTCGTCTGTCTGCGGGCTCGTCATATTGAGGTATTGACAGCACGCGGTGATAGGCTGACAGACGGATCGTTGCCGTGAACTGATGGCAGTGCGTGACGACGAGCCAGATCGGTCCTCGGTAGTGGCCGCCGGAGCAAAGGTTCCGGCCGCTTCGATCGAAGGCCGTCTGAGCACTCAACCGGGCGCGAACACGTCGCGCCATTCACCCGCTGCCGTGTTTTCTCGGCGCGTTCTGGGTCGGTCCGATCCGCGCGTGCGATGAGTTCGACAGCACGACTGCACCGGCATCGGTGCACGCTGCGCACCTCGCGATGACCACCCTCAACCGCACAAGCGGCCATGTCTGCGTGGCCGCGCATCATGACGGCCGCTTACGGCAGCCGCTACGAAGGGATTCCACCCCACATGACAGATGTGACCACCACCGAAGACTTCACCGACGAGTACGACGACGCGATCACCGAGGCCACCGCGATCATCGACAACGGGAGCTTCGGCACCCGCACGATCCGGTTCGAGACCGGACGTCTTGCCCTGCAGGCCGCCGGTTCGGTGACCGCCTACCTCGACGACGAGAACATGCTGCTCTCGACCACCACGGCGTCGAAGCACCCGAAGGAGCACTTCGACTTCTTCCCGCTGACCGTGGACGTCGAGGAGCGGATGTACGCCGCCGGCCGCATCCCCGGGTCGTTCTTCCGTCGCGAGGGTCGTCCGTCGACCGACGCGATCCTGACCTGCCGCCTGATCGACCGCCCGCTGCGCCCGTCCTTCGTCGACGGTCTCCGCAACGAGATCCAGGTCGTCGTGACCGTGCTGTCGCTCAACCCGGACGACCTCTACGACGTCGTGGCCATCAACGCCGCGTCGGCGTCGACCCAGCTCGCGGGTCTGCCGTTCTCCGGCCCGGTGGGTGGCGTGCGCGTTGCGCTCATCCCGACCGAGGAGAACAAGGCCGGTCAGTGGGTCGCGTTCCCGACCGTCGAGCAGCTCGAAGGCGCCGTGTTCGACATGGTCGTCGCGGGCCGCATCGTGAGCGGTGAAGGCGACACCGCCGACGTCGCGATCATGATGGTCGAGGCCGAGGCGACCGACAACGTCATCGACCTGATCGCCGGTGGCGCGCAGGCCCCGACCGAGGCCATCGTCGCCGAGGGCCTCGAGGCCGCCAAGCCGTTCATCGCCCGTCTGTGCGAGGCGCAGAAGTCGCTGGCCGCGGCCGCTGCCAAGGACACCGGCGAGTTCCCGCTGTACCCGCCGTACCAGGACGACGTCTACGAGGCCGTCGCCGCCGCCGGCACCGAGCGCCTCGCGGAGATCCTGACGATCGCGGGCAAGCAGGAGCGCGACGACAAGACCGACGAGCTCAAGGCCGACATCCTCGCCCAGCTCGGCGAGCAGTTCGAGGGTCGTGAGAAGGAGATCGGCGGCGCCTACCGTTCGCTGACCAAGAAGCTGGTGCGCCAGCGCATCCTGACCGACCACTTCCGCATCGACGGTCGCGGCATCACCGACATCCGTGCACTCTCCGCCGAGGTCGGCGTGATCCCGCGCGCCCACGGCAGTGCGCTGTTCGAGCGTGGCGAGACCCAGATCATGGGCGTCACCACCCTCGACATGGTCAAGATGGCGCAGCAGGTCGACTCGCTCGGACCCGAGACGTCCAAGCGGTACATGCACCACTACAACTTCCCGCCGTACTCGACCGGTGAGACCGGCCGCGTCGGTTCGCCCAAGCGTCGCGAGATCGGCCACGGAGCGCTCGCCGAGCGTGCCCTGATGCCGGTGCTCCCGAGCGTCGAGGACTTCCCGTACGCGATCCGTCAGGTCTCGGAGGCGTTGGGCTCCAACGGTTCCACCTCGATGGGTTCGGTCTGCGCCTCGACCATGTCGCTGCTGAATGCCGGTGTGCCGCTGCGCGCCCCGGTCGCCGGCATCGCGATGGGCCTCGTGTCCGACACCGTCGACGGCGAAACCCGTTACGTCGCACTGACCGACATCCTCGGCGCCGAAGACGCCTTCGGCGACATGGACTTCAAGGTCGCGGGCACCAAGGACTTCGTGACCGCCCTGCAGCTCGACACCAAGCTCGACGGCATCCCCTCGCCGGTGCTCGCGGGTGCGCTCAGCCAGGCCAAGGACGCCCGGCTGACCATCCTCGACGTCATGGCCGAGGCCATCGACGAGCCCGACGAGATGAGCCCGTTCGCGCCGCGGATCACCACCATCAAGATCCCGATGGACAAGATCGGCGAACTGATCGGCCCCAAGGGCAAGACGATCAACGGCATCACCGAGGAGACCGGCGCCAACATCTCCATCGAGGACGACGGCACCGTGTTCGTCGGCGCCTCGGATGGCGTCAAGGCGCAGGCGGCGATCGACCGCATCAACGCGATCGCCAACCCGCAGCTGCCCAAGGTCGGCGAGCGTTTCCTCGGCACTGTCGTCAAGACCACCGCGTTCGGTGCGTTCGTGTCGCTGCTGCCGGGTCGCGACGGCCTGGTGCACATCTCGAAGCTCGGTAAGGGCAAGCGCGTCAACAAGGTCGAGGACGTCGTGAACGTGGGCTCCAAGCTCCGCGTGGAGATCGCCGACATCGACGAGCGCGGCAAGATCAGCCTCGTCCCGGTCGACGACGACGCCGACAAGGCCGAGGCCGCGGCTGCCGAAGCGGCCACCGCCGACGCCTGAGCTGTTCTGATCGAACCCACACCGGGCCCGTCGTCCATCACGGACGGCGGGCCCGGTGTCGTCTTCGACTCTCGGCCGCACCCGCCTATCATCTTCAGGGATGAACGGTCCGTCCGACCAGTTGACCGTCGCACACCGCCGCGACGCGCAGCGCACACCTTCCGCGCGAACCGTCGCGGATCTGCTGCGGACCGCACCGGTGATCGGGCGGGCCGACATGACCGTGCGGCAGGCCGCGGTGCTGATGACCGAACGCGGTCAGGATTACGTGGTGATCCCGTTGTCCGACGCCGGACAAGGACCGGGCGGACACGGGCCGGGGAGCCACGGGCTGCTCACCGACGCCGACATCCGGGCGCGGGTCGTCGGGGCCGGACGAAGCATCGACACCCCGGTGGGTGAGGTCATCGACGGTCCGGCGTTCGTCGTCGACTCCCGGACGGCGCCGGTCGACGCCCTCACCGAACTCGTCGACCGCGACCTCACGGTCATCCCGGTCTGCGATGCCGCCGGGGCGGTGCTCGGTGTCGTCGGCGCCGGGGACTTCGTCGCCGACCCTGCAGGCGCGAGTATGCCGCTGCGCGAACAGATCTCGCGGTCGCAGACGGTCGGGGAACTTCAGGAGCACGCCCGTCGGCTACCGCAGCTGGTCGCCGATCTCGTGCGACGGGACCGGCCGGCACACGAGGTCACCCGGGTCGCATCGCTCATCGTCGACGCCATCGTGGTGCGGGGCCTGGCATTGGTCGTCGATCCGCATCCCGGCGTCGATCCCACTGCCTACACGTGGTTGTCGCTCGGCAGCAACGCGCGCCGGGAACCGGTGCTGAGTTCCGATGTCGACTCGGCGGTGGTGTTCGACGACGCTCTCGGCAGTTCCGACCTCGACGCCCATCGCACGGCGTTCGAGAAGCTGGACGACCTGCTCCGCGGTGCCGGGCTGACCGTCGACACCAATGGGGCCGTCGCATCGAAGCCGCTGTTCTCGCGGACCCGCGGCCAGTGGCAGGCGGCGGCGCGCGGCTGGATCGAGGAGCCGCTGGCGAACAAGGGGATGATCTTCACCTCGCTGATCCTCGACGGCCGGCCCCTGTCTGCGTCGCGTCGGGAACTGTCCGGTTCACGTCGGGAATCGCCCACGCCGACACCGGGAGTCGAGATGATCGGCGCACTGCGTGCCGATCCGCGCACCATGCGTCTACTGCTGGCGGAGTCGTTGTCGACCAAGGCGCGGCTGCGGTCGATGCGCGATGTCCTGACGCGGCGCGGCGGGACCCTCGACCTCAAGACCCATGCGCTGACTCCGCTGATCAACATCGCCCGGTGGGCGGCACTGAGCGTCGAATCCACCGAGGTGAACACGCGGGCACGGCTGCAGGCCGCCGCGGGCAGTGCATTGTTGCCGACCGGCGATGCGGCGACCCTGATGGAGGTGTTCGACGTCCTGCAGCGGGTGCGGTTGCGGTACCAGGTGGCGCAGTTCGATCAGGGTGAGACGCCGACCGACGTCCTTGAGATGAAGAGGCTGTCTCCGCTCGACCGGAGCCTGGTGGCCCAGGCGGTGCGGGAGATCGCCGGCGTCCAGCGCAGAATGGCCGGTATGAGCCACTACCAGGTGAACTGAGATGCCATGTGCCTGATCCTCTTCGCGTGGAATGCGCATCCCGAGCATCGTCTGATCGTCGCGGCCAACCGCGACGAGTATCACCGGCGACGCACGTATGCGCTGTCCCGATGGGATGACCTGCCGATCATGGCCGGACGCGCGCTGGCCGGCGGCACCTGGTTGGGTGTCTCCGCGGAGGTGCCCGGCCGTGTGGCGATGGTGACGAACGTGCGGGTCGGTCCACCGGAACGCGCGGGCGTCCGTTCACGTGGGCAGCTGCCGGTGGACTTTCTCGGCGGTGGCGACGACCCGAAGGTGTTCGCCGACCGCGTCGTCGAACAGTCCGCCGACTACGACCCGGTGAACCTGCTCGTCGGTGACACCGGGACCAACGGGGACGCCGATGACCTCTGGTGGGTGACGAACCGACCGCACCCGCACGCCGAACGGGTCGCCGACGGTGTGCACGGCGTGTCCAACGGTGCGCTCGACAACGACTGGCCGAAGGTCGTCGACGGCACTGCTGCGCTGCGCGACCTGATCGCCGGCGGTGCCTCCGACGAGGACTACTTCGCGATGCTGGCCGACCAGGACCGGCCCGATCCGGTGCGTCTGCCCGACACCGGTGTCGGACCCGAGTTCGAGGCGGCCCTGTCGTCGAAGTTCATCAACATCCCGGGGTACGGCACCAGGGCGTCGACCGTGCTGCGCATCGGCTACGACGGCCACGGCGAGATCACCGAACGCCGCTACGGGTGGCGCGGGAAGCGGCGAGGGACCACCACGCTCCGGTTTTGAACTGCGCTCCGGTTCTGAACTAGTTGTGTGCGAACGGCATAGCCGCGACCGGTAGGCCGAGGGCCTCGCCGACCTCGGCGGTGAACAGCTCGCCGTCATGGGTGCTCAACCCGGACGCGAGAGCTGGATCAACCGCGCAGGCCGTCTCCCAACCCTGATCTGCCAGACGCAAGACGTAGGGGAGGGTCGCGCCGGTCAGCGCCTGTGTCGACGTGCGCGCGACCGTGCCCGGCATGTTGGCCACGCAGTAGAAGGTGGTGTCGTGCACGGCGAAGGTCGGTTCGGCGTGCGTCGTCGGGTGCGAGTCCTCGAAGCAGCCGCCCTGGTCGATGGCGATGTCGACGAGGACCGTGCCGGGCTTCATCTCTGCGACAAGGCTGTTGGACACCAGGACCGGTGCCTTCGCGCCGGGGACGAGGACGGCGCCGATGACGAGGTCGGCGTTCTTCACCGCCTCGTCGAGCGCGAGCCGGGTGCTGTAGCGCGTGTGGACGCGGCCGCCGAAGCGGGCGTCGATCGCGCGGAGTTTGGCGATGTCGAGGTCGAAGACGCTGACCTGCGCGCCCATGCCCACCGCGATGGTCGCGGCATTGACACCGCTGACCCCACCGCCGAGGATGACGACCTCGGCGGGCTCGGTGCCGGGGACACCGCCCATGAGGGCGCCGCGACCGCCCTCGGACTTCATCAGGTGATAGGCACCGACCTGTGGTGCGAGACATCCGGCGACCTCACTCATCGGGGCGAGAAGGGGAAGTGCGCCGTCGGCGGTGCGGACCATCTCGTAGGCGATGGACGTGGTGCCGGAGGCGAGCAGGGCCGAGGTGCACTCCTCGCCCGCTGCCAGATGGAGGTAGGTGAAGATCGTCTGGCCCGCCCGCAGCAGGCCGAACTCCGAGGCGATCGGTTCCTTGACCTTGAGCAGCAGGTCGGCCTGCTCCCAGACCTCGGCGGCAGTACCGAGGATCTGCGCGCCGGCGGCCTTGTAATCGTTGTCGGTGATCGCCGAACCCTCTCCGGCGCCCGCCTGGATGATCACGTCGTGCCCGCGATGGTGCAGTTCGGCGACGCCGGCCGGGGTGATGGCGACGCGGTACTCGTGGTTCTTGATCTCGGTGGGGACGCCGACGCGCATGATGCTCACTCTCGTCTCGAAGTTTGTACTGATAACCTGCTTTCAGGGTGAAGGAACTTCGGACGTGTCACAATGTGCGCGAGGAAGATTCTCGGCGGACCGAAAATCGTGAAGATGGTTCAGATCAGGAGGCTGAGATGCCCGCCACTCCGAAGGATGTTCAGCCCGGCGACCTCGACGCAACCGACCGCGAACTGCTGAAGCTCCTGCAGTCCGACGCCCGCATGCCCAACAGTGAGCTGGCCCAACGCGTCGGGATCGCTGCGTCGACGTGTCACGGCCGCATGCGCAGGCTCGTCGACCTCGGTGTCATCCGTGGATTCTTCGCCGACGTCGACCCGGCCGCCGTCGGCCGCCCGTTGCGCGCGATGGTCGCGGTCAGTCTCCAATCCGATGCGCGTGGTCAGATCCGACGATTCGTCGGTGAGATCGCCGCCTACGACGAGGTGATCGACGTGTTCTTCCTCGCCGGTGCCGACGACTACATGCTCCACGTGGCCACCGCCGACACCGAGGCGCTGCGCCAGTTCGTCGAGCGGCTCAACGGTCGACGCGAGGTCGCGGGTACCACCACGTCGCTGGTCTTCGAGCATCGTCGCGGCGATGCGCCGATCTACTGAGCAGGTGGTCGCCACTAGACTGGGCCCGTTGGCACGTCGAGATCGAAGAGGGTGGACATGAGCGGTATCAAGGTGGGCGTCCTGGGTAGCCAGGGCAAGGTCGGGCAGGCGATCGTCACGGCGGTCGAGAAGGCCGACGACCTCACCTACACCGTGGGCGTCGACAAGGGCGACTCGCTGGAGTTCTTCTCCGACACCGACACCGAGGTGGTCGTCGACTTCACCCACCCCGACGTCGTCATGGACAACCTGAAGTTCCTCATCGCCAACGGGATTCATGCTGTCGTCGGCACCACCGGCTTCACCGAGGAACGTCTCGAGACCATCCGCGGCTGGCTCGCCGAGAACCCGAAGGTCGGCGTGCTGATCGCCCCGAACTTCGCCATCGGCGCGGTGCTGTCGATGCGGTTCGCCGCGCAGGCCGCCAAGTACTACGACTCGGTGGAGGTCGTCGAACTCCACCATCCGCACAAGGCCGACGCACCGTCGGGCACCGCCTACCGCACCGCCGCACTGATCGGCCGCGCACGCGCCGAGGCCGGCGTGGGACCGAGTCCCGACGCCACCACCGAAGAACTCGACGGCGCGCGTGGGGCGGTGGTCGACGGTGTGCACGTCCACTCGGTGCGCCTGGCCGGCCTCGTCGCCCACCAGGAAGTGCTGCTGGGCACGGAGGGCGAGACCCTCACCATCCGCCACGACTCCCTTGACCGGTCGTCGTTCGCGCCCGGTGTGCTCCTCGGGGTGCGCAGCATCGCCGACCGTCCGGGTCTGACCATCGGGCTCGAAGAACTGATGGACCTCTGATCCCCATGGTCGATGACGGCACGCACGACGAGGGCACCCACACCGGCGACACCGAGGGTGGCGCGCCGCAGCTGGGTCCGAAGAAGAAGGACGCCCGGCCGATCGTCTGGATGATCGGCTTCCTCGTCGTGGCGCTGGTCGTCTACTTCGTGCTTCTCGGCTGGCGCGGGTTCCAGCTGATCGCCACGGGGACCGCCGCGGGAATCGGGCTGGGGCTCGGTGTCATCGCACTGCCGCTCATCGGCGCCTGGCTGATCTACGCGACGCTGCGGGCGGGTCTGGAACACCAGAAGCTCGCGGCGATCATGGCCGAGGAAGGCCGCGAACTCGACATCTCGAACCGGCCGCACCGCGCGTCGGGCCGCATGGAACGCGACGCCGCCGACGAATTGTTCGCGCAGGTCAAGGCCGAGTGGGAGGCCGACCCGAACGACTGGCGCAACACCTACCGCATCGCCCGCGCCTACGACTACGCCGGCGATCGCCCCCGCGCCCGCGCGATGATGAAACGCGCGGTCGCACAGTTCCACGGGCGTGAGCAGTAGCGGAGTCTTATCCGACAGTGTGGGAGGCCAGATGAACGACCCGGGACCCTGGCTCGACGAGGCCGCCCGGCTGTGGGCCGATCATCTGGCGAACGCCGGACCCGAGAGGCTGCGCGACGCAAGTGGTTGCGCGGGATGGACCAATAGGGACCTGATCAACCACCTCATCGGCGGCGGCTACCGCTACTCGATGCTGCTCAAGGGTGCGAGCGCCGCCGACACTCTGTCGACGCGCGACGTCGACTACCTCGAGGCCGGTGATCCGATCGCTGAATTCTGGCGTAGTGAGAACGCCTTCCGTGCCGCCGTCGGCTCCGCCGACCTCGACGTCGATGTCGATCATCGCGCCGGGCGCCGACCGGGCCGTCAGCTCCTGGTGATGCGGATCATGGAGCTGGCGTTGCACTCTCACGATCTGTGCGTGGGCATCGACGCGGCCTGGGCGCCGTCGGACAGACTCGTCGACTACGTCCTCACCGACGCCGGACCGGTCATCGAGGAATTGCGTGCGGCCGGACTCTTCGAGGCGCCGATCGCGCCGGCGTCTTTGAGCGCCGCAGATCGGTTGCTCGCGTTTGCGGGGAGGTCCTGATGGCGGACAAGAGACTACTGATCGTCCACCACACGCCGTCACCTCATTGCCAGGAGATGTTCGAGGCTGTGGTGTCGGGTGCCACCGACCCGGAGATCGAGGGCGTCGAGGTGGTGCGCCGCGCAGCACTGTCGGTGTCAACGAGTGACTTCCTCGACGCGGACGGGTACGTGCTCGGCAGCCCGGCGAACCTCGGCTCGATTTCAGGTGCTCTCAAGCACGCCTTCGATTGTTCGTACTACCAGATCCTCGACTCGACGCGGGGCCGCCCGTTTGGGCTGTACCTGCATAGCAATGAGGGGGCCGAGGGTGCGGTGAACGCCGTCGACCGGATCACCGCCGGTCTCGGGTGGGAGAAGGCCGCCGAGTACGTCATCGCGTCGAACAGGCCGGATAAGGCGGTGCTGGAGGCGTGCTGGGAGCTGGGGGCGACCGTCGCCGCCGGGTTGATGGGGTAGCAGTGCGTCACTGCGGCTGCCATCCGTCGTCGAGGTCCTTCTCGTGGGCGGAGACCACGAAGCCGACTGCTTCGACGGCCGCCGGGCACACGGCGTTCATCGCCTCGCCGAGCTGTAACCAGCGCTCTGCGCCGGTGGGGTCAACGTAGTGAAAGACCTGCTCGAACGCGAACACCGGGATTAGGTCGACAGCACCCCCATCGGCGGGTCGTGCGAACTCGACACGCGCGAGGACTCCACCCGCCTCAACGATTCCCTCGTACACGCTCGACTTCACGCCGCCGGGCGGTGGCGGTGATACGCGCACCTCGGCCATCCGAACCGCGTTGTTGGCCACCACGTTCAGCAGTCGATGCTTGTCTGTGTTTGAGAGGTGCTGGAGCACGTGCAGGAGCAATGATCAGAACCTGTGGATGACCCTCGGTGAGGGGGCGTTGAAAGTGGGCGCACCTTCCCGAGGATGATCTGAATATCCGAAGGTCCGATCATGAGCCGGCGTTGGCGCGCTGGTTCGGGAAGGTACGCCCATGCTCACCGTAGTTCACGATGCCACCGAGGCCACTGAAAGCACCGGCGGTGCCGGTCGGTCGTTATTGGACGAGATCGTCCGCGACGGCGCCCGGCAGATGCTGGCTGCAGCACTCAAAGCCGAGGTCGCCGCCTACGTGGCCCAGTTCGCCGACCAGCTCGATGAGGACGGCCATCGGTTGGTGGTCCGCAACGGCTACCACCAGCCGCGTGAGGTGCTGACCGCGGCCGGCGCGGTCAAGGTGAAGGCGCCGCGGGTCAACGACCGCCGCGTGGACCCCGATACCGGTGTGCGGCAGCGGTTTTCCTCGGCGATCCTGCCGGCGTGGGCACGTAAGTCTCCGCAGATGAGTGAGGTGTTGCCGCTGCTGTACCTGCATGGGCTGTCCAGCGGCGACTTCACTGCGGCGTTGGAGCAGTTCCTCGGCTCGGGTGCGGGGTTGTCGGCCTCGACGATCACCCGGCTGACCGCGCAGTGGCAGGACGAAGCCGCGGCGTTCGGGCGCCGTGATCTGTCCGGTACCGACTACGTCTACCTGTGGGTCGACGGCATCCACCTCAAGGTGCGCCTGGAGCAGACCAAACTGTGCCTGCTGGTGATGATTGGCGTGCGTACTGATGGCCGCAAGGAGCTGGTGGCGATCACCGACGGGTATCGGGAGTCCACCGAGTCGTGGGCCGACCTGCTACGCGACTGCAAACGCCGCGGGATGACTGCCCCGGTGCTGGCCGTGGGCGATGGCGCCCTCGGGTTCTGGAAGGCGGTCCGCGAAGTGTTCCCAGCGACCCGTGAGCAGCGGTGCTGGTTTCACAAGCAGGCCAATGTCCTTGCCGCACTGCCTAAGTCGGCACATCCGTCGGCGTTGGCGGCGATCAAGGATATCTACAACGCCGAGGACATCGACAAGGCACAGGTCGCGGTCAAGGCATTCGAGGTCGACTTCGGCGCCAAATACCCCAAGGCCGTCGCCAAGATCACCGACGACCTTGACACCCTGCTTGAGTTCTACAAGTACCCGGCCGAGCATTGGATTCACCTGCGCACGACCAACCCGATCGAAAGCACTTTCGCCACGGTGCGACTTCGGACCAAGGTCACCAAGGGGCCTGGATCACGCGCGGCCGGGATTGCCATGGCCTCCAAGCTGATAGACGCCGCACAAGCCCGCTGGCGGGCCGTCAACGCCCCGCATCTGGTCGCCCTGGTCCGTGCCGGCGCGGTCTTCCACAAAGGCAAACTGCTCGAACGGCCCACCGACATCACCCCACCGCAACCGCCTTCAAACGGTGACGAGCGCACCGGAACGGAGGTCGCCTGAAACACCCCGATCCACAGGTCTTGACAATTTCTCCACGTGCAGTGGGTGCAATTTGTCAGTGCCTGCGTGGTATGGCTGTTGGGACTCGAACACCTTGGTGACGGTCGGGCCGTACCATTTCTTGCGTTTGCCAATCCACTTCTCGAACGACGCCTCGGAAGGTCTAAGGGGGAACTCCACCTCGCGTGGGTTGTTCGCCTGAATCCGTGACGGCGTGATAGCCCAGACCGCGTGGTCCATTGCGGCTCTGAGGTTGTGGATAACATCGCCCATGAGCAGCGACGACCTCGTGTAGTTGGGGACTTCATCGAGCATCCACTCGGCCCACACGGTGGGTGCCGACGCCTCAGACATGTTGCTGCGCCGCGAGTACTTCTTATTGGCAGTGAGCAGTTCCTCGAGAAGGTCTCGCAGCTCGTCTCGAATCTCGAAGGCGCGCTTGATCTTGTCCAGGTCCGGCAGGCGCGCACTCTTGCTCTCACTCATGCGCAGAGCGTATCTGCTGTCGCAGCCCACACCGCCCGTATCGTCGCGGGTGGGTGTCGAGGCCATCGCCGTTACCACCCACACCGCTCCCGGTGTCCGATCTCCCGCCGGGGCGGTGTGTCGTTCACCCTCGGTCCGCCGGTCGGTTCAAATCGCTCCCAAACGCGCCAGCGTGTCAGGGGCACGGTGTATCTGTGTGCCATGACTCTGACAGTGCCTGACGACATCCCGCGCTTCCGCTATATGCGATACGTTCGACCTCCGGCAAAGACGACTGGGGCTCAGCGCGACGCACAGCCGCTGTTCCCGATCCAGCCAAATACTCGCAAGATGCGCGTCGGCATTGACGTCCAGACATTGCCAGAACCGACTGCGGAACTCTTAAGGGTTGTCGGTCGGGACGAAGAGGTTGAGCCGATTTTGATGGTCCAGAACGATGCTGGCGAACCGATAGGGTGGCTTCGCGCCCTCGGCTCTAGCGAGTGGTACGACTTCACATTCACCACCGTGGAGGACGCCCCGAAGTTCGCCGACGCATCCACTGTTGGCATCTCCGGTTATCGAGACGGCGAGCGTTGGCTGTGGACTTCGGGGAACTTCTTCAGCATCTACGCGCAGCTCGATGAAGCAGCGCGCAAGGCATATTCGGACGACGACGGCCTGAGTCTTGCCGACCGGCACAGAGCGTCGGCACTGGCGGCGGCGGCCGGTGCCGTTGGGGTAGACGTCATCGTGACGATGTCTGCCACCGCCCTACGCGACGAAGTGGCCGACAATGACTCGGTCATCAGTGTCACCCCCGATCAGCTGCTACCTCTGTTTGGTCATTACCTTCGCAGCACAGGAAGCCACGTGCTGGAATCGGCGAAGGGCGGATTGCAGGGGGGAGGTACGTTTGTCCGGAAGTGCAACGCCACATCCGTTGCCGACCTTTACCTCGCCGGGATCGACGCTTCGGTGCCGCATCTCACCGCGATACGCCTGATGGCAACGATGGGACGTGACTCTGATCTCGTCGAGTCCATGGCCGCGATAGCGCTGCGCCTCAGCCGTGCAGCGCGAGCAGTCGACAATCTCCTCGCTGCACTCAGTAACGGCAGCTCATCTGAGATGCAGCGGTCGGATACTGCCGAGACCACCGCCGAGGCATTCGACCGAATCTTGCTGTATCTCTGTGCGGCGATGGACAGATACGCTCGTGTGACCCAAACGCTGTTCGACACGAGTCTGAATCCGGACAAGCCGCGTGGTTCGCTCACCTCGACGGTCGAATTGCGTTCGGTGATCGAGAAGTTCGAACCGACCGACACATCGGAACTCGAAGCGCTCGGGGCGTATGCGCGGGTCATCGGTCAGCTACGGAACCGTATCCATGCGCTGCCCCTCGATACGCAGCACCAGCTATCTCGGGGCTATGGTTCGTCGACAACGGTGGCGGTGACTCTGGACGGCCTCGCTGAGTTTGATCCGGGTAGCACACCACTGAACCAGGACCAACTAGACCGCTTAGGAGTTTGGAACGCGCAGTCCTCAAATCCCTTTGAACCACGTTCATATGCCGCTGATCTAGCGACACTGGCGACCACGTTGTTCAAAGAAACGCTCCGATACGTCGAGAAGTTCTCACATTTCCTCATCCGCAATAAGACTCTGGCGACGATTACAACGGTGCAGCACCCAGTGCTGGGCTGTTGGGCGGACGATCCACGTCCGATGCCAGATGCGACCGGGAATGAGGTCTTGTATCGGGAGATGCTGGGGTGGGCGGACTTTGGGTAAGTGGCCGCTCCCGGTCGCGGCCGCTCAGGGCAGTGCGAGTTTGACCGTGAACGAGCCGGGCCGCGCACCACTCCTAATGCCGGCCAACGCAAACTGACGCGCCTCCGGTTCGTCGCCGGGGAGCCACAGCGCTTTGTCGACGTCGGCCCGAGTCGCGGTGCCGTTGATGAACAAGTGACGCGCGAGACCGGAGATCGAGCCCCCGCAGTTCGAGATCAGGCGCGGGACGTCGGCCGGTCGCGGGTCACCGCTCTCGCGGACGATCTTGTCGTCCTCACGGCCGGATGCGGTGAGCACCCGGCGCAGCATGCTCGACGTCGGCGGGGCCGCCATGTCGCCAATACGCCTCGGCATACGGCCGGGCGTAACCCCAACCAACCTTGGTGAGTTCGGCCTCTAGGTGGCCGACCGCGCTCACCAGATCGGCCGGTGCCGGACCGGCGGGGGCGTCGGCGATCAGTCGCGCCGCGATCTCACGCTCGACGGCGACCTGTTCGAACACGGTACCGGCTGCGATAATCGCTGCATGACACCAAGTTCCACCCGTCACGCAGGCGGGGCAGAGCGATGAGTGATGAGGGGCTGCTCGTTGCGTTGAGTGAGCACTGTATAGATGGTTCGTACTCGCTGGCTGATCTGCTGCGTGAGTGTTTGATGCTCGGGGCGCGCACCGGGTCGGATGCGCTCCGCGAATGGGCTGGCCGCGAGCTACATGGATATGGCGAAGGGCAAGAGGTGCCCGAGTACCGCCGGAACGCCCTCCCACTTTTTCGGGACGTTCTGGCGGGGCAATGGCACCGTACGGCCGAGCAGATTCATCGCTATCAGGTGCCGTCAGACCTACGAGAGGCAGTACTGACGGCGCTCATCGAAATTCCCCAGTGATGCTCATCTGAATTCCCCACCCGTGTGGCTCCGCCAGAGTAGGCGGGCCTCCCGTGATGCTGATGGTCTCTGACCACTCACCAGCAACCTCGGGAGGCCCGCTTTCATGTTGACACGGGAGAACGATGTGGAAGTACATGCACTGCACAACCGGGGGTGGACGATCTCGGCGATCGCCCGCCACACCGGCCACGATAGAAAGACGATCCGGGCCTACCTCAACGGTGAGCGCACCCCGGGCCAGCGCAAGAGGCCGGCGGTTGATCCGTTCGACCCCTACCTCGACTATGTCCGGGCCCGACTCGACGAGGACCCGCATCTGTGGTCACGCACGTTGTGCGATGAACTCGAGGACCTCGGCTACACCCAGTCGTATCAGACCCTGACCCGCCAGATCCGGACTCGCGGTCTGCGACCGAAGTGTGCGGACTGCGCGCAGGTCACCGAACGGGCGAATGCGATCATCGAACACCCGCCGGGTGAAGAGACACAATGGGATTGGGTGGAGTTGCCGAATCCTCCAGCGCAGTGGGGTTGGGGTTCGACCGCATTCCTGCTGGTCGGGTCACTGTCGCATTCGGGGCGGTGGCGTGGCTATCTGGCACCGGATATGACCCGCCCGCAGGTGATCGCCGGTATCGACCGCATCACCCGCCGCTTGGGTGGGGTCACCAAGTCGTGGCGGTTCGACCGGATGGCCACGGTGTGTCACCCGGCAACCGGCGCGTTGACCGCCGAGTTCGCCGGCGTCGCCAAGCATTACGGCGTCTCGGTGGCCGTGTGCCCACCCCGGCGCGGGAACCGCAAGGGTGTGGTGGAGAAGTCCAATCACATTGCCGCGCAACGCTGGTGGCGCACACTTCCTGACGAGCTGACCGTCGAGCAAGCCCAGACCAGTTGCGACACGTTCTGCCGGACCCGCTCGGATGTTCGGGTGCGCCGAACCAAAGATGGGCGCTCGAACGTGGCCACCATCGCCAAACGCGAACCCCTGAGCGCCCCGCCAGCAGCTCCGTACCCGACGACGGTCACCGAGGTGCGGAAAGTGTCTCGCCAGGCGCTGGCGGCATGGAAGGGCAACCAGTACTCGGTGCCCCCGGAGTTGGCGATGAGCGACGTGCACGTCAGTGAGCGTCTCGGTGACGGGCATATCGACATCGCCACCGACTCGGGCATCGTGATCGCCCGCCACCGCCTGGCCACTGCCGGCTCGGGAGCCCAAGTGCGTGACCACGGCCATGTCGTCGCCTTGGACACCCTGGCCCAGGCCGGCGCCTCATCGAGTCGCCGACCGCATCGCCGCAAGGAACGCATCCCACCCGGCCAGACCGCCCGACAAGCTGCAGAAGCGCTGCGCCGCGCAACCGCCCACCCCGCCACACCGACCGAGGCGTCGGTGATCGATCTGAGCGTGTACGAACGCGCCGCACAGAACAGGACCCAACTCCCATGACCAACAAGACCGACGAAACCACCACCACCTCCAATCCGAACAGTGATGCACCGCAGTCACAATCGGCGGTCTCGGTGTATCAGCAGCTACGTGGGCATCTCGCCGCACTCAAACTCGACTCCGCCGCGCAAGCCCTACCGCAGGTGCTGCAGACCGCCGCCGAGCAGGAGTGGACGATGACCTACACCCTCGAGCACCTCCTCGGCATCGAGGTCGATGCCACCGAGGCCCGCCGCCTGGCCGGGCGGCTGCGGTTCGCCTGCCTGCCCACCCCCGCCACCCTGGACGGGTTTGACTACGACGCCGCCCCCGGAGTCGACCGAGCATTGATCCGCGAACTGGGCACTTGCGCCTACCTCGAATCGGCCACCAACGTGCTGCTCATCGGACCGCCCGGCACCGGCAAAACCCACCTCGCCGTCGGGCTGGCGCATGCCGCGGTGCACGCCGGCTACCGCACGTATGTGACCACCGCCGCGGATCTGGCCGCCCGCTGCCACAAAGCCGCCATCGAGGGCCGCTGGGCCACCTGCATGCGATTCTTCGCCGGTCCCACCCTGCTGGTGATCGACGAACTCGGATACCTGCCGCTACCGGCCGAAGCCGCGTCAGCGCTGTTTCAAGTTGTGGCACAACGATATTTGAAGACAAGCATCGTGATCACCACCAACCGGTCAGTCGCCGAATGGGGTGAAGTCCTCGGCGACACCACCGTCGCCGCCGCCATGCTCGACCGACTGCTACACCGCTCCGTCGTGCTCAAACTCGACGGCGATTCCTACCGGCTACGCGACCACCACGCCCGCACCCAAAACCAGCGCACCGCCACCGCACCAACCCGACGGACGCTACAGTAGGAGCCGCCCACGGGTGGGGAATTTCAGTGAGCACACCTGGGGAAGTTTCTTGAGCCCCGTCAGTACCTGAGTTCGTCGAGTTCAGACAGCCCATCGACGAAGTTCAGTCGATGGCGTTGCAGGAGCACCCCAACCGAATCACGCTGCATACCTTCCCTCTCGTTACCGCCAGTTGGAGCCGACAGCTTCCGGCACACACCAACGTAACTGGGCTGTACTACTGTACTGACCCGGGACGTTAGGTACGGGGTTCGGCGAGTCGGCGTGACATAGGGAAGACCTCCGAGTGAGGTGTGGAGCTGTCTAAGAACCGCTCCTCAACCCGGAGGTCTTCATGTCTCACCGTAATTCACCGTTGTCCCCGACTGGCCGGCTGCGTCTGGCTCGGTGTGTTGTCGAGGATGGGTGGCCGCTGCGGCGTGCCGCGGACCGTTTCAATGTCTCGGTGACCACGCGCCGAACGGTGGGCCGACCGCTACCGCGACCACGGGCCCGCAGGGATGGTTGACCGCTCAAGCCGGCCCCGCTCATGCCCGCATCGCACCACCCGTCGCCGGGAACGCCGGGTGGTGGGGTTACGCGTGTCGCGCCGTTGGGGACCAGCTCGGATCGGGTTCCACCTGGGGTTGAACGTGTCCACAGTCCACCGCATCCTCACCCGGTACCAGTGTGTGCGGTTGTCGTGGACCGACCCGGCCACCGGAGCACCGGTGCGTGCACGACGACGTGAGGTTCGCCGGTATGAACGCGAAGCTGCCGGGGACTTGATCCACGTCGACATCAAGAAGCTGGGCAGGATCCCCGACGGTGGTGGGCACCGCGTGCACGGCCGCGCCCGAGGCGGCCGCAATTCCAGTGCCCATCGCGATCCGTCCCGGCCCCGCACCGTGCATGGCCGCCCCAACCTGGGATACGCCTACCTGCACCACGCCGTCGATGATCACTCCCGATACGCCTATTCGGAGATCCTCGCTGATGAGAAGAAGGAAACCGCGACCGCGTTCATGACCCGTGCCTTGGCCCACTTTGCCTCGATCGGCGTCACGACCACACGGGTGATGACCGACAACGGGTCCTGTTACCGGTCCAGAATGTTCCGGAAACGATTGGCCGACAACGGGATCACACACAAATGGACACGACCGTACCGGCCGCAAACCAACGGCAAGGTGGAACGATTCAACCGCACACTGCAAGAGGAATGGGCCTACGCCCGCCCCTACAACAGCGAGACCGAACGCGTGGCCGCCTTCGACGAGTTCCTGCGCATCTACAATCCCGAACGCGGCCACACCGCACTCAGAGGCGACTCACCCGCCGACCGCGTACCCAACCTGGCGGGTCAGTACAACTAACGCTGATGGCCGTCGCTCATTTTCAGTTTCGATGACGTTGACGATCGCGCGTGTTGCGAGGCCGTTGATGTATAGCGCGTACACGGTGGGCACCGTCGGTTATGGCCTTATCAGGCAGGCACCGCCTTGCAGGTGGCATTGCCTAATGGCTGCTGGGGGCGACGCTGCAGGCAGAGTGAGGGGTGAGCTTGAGGAGTGGGCAGCCTAAGTGTTCCGCGGAACACTCCGTGACCTGCGGATCTGTCGGTGGTCGTCGGTAGCTTGTTCGTATATCTGTTCGAACTGGCTGGGGGGTCGGGATGTCTGTTACCGCGTTACGTGCCGAGGGTGTGTCGTCGATGTTCGATGGAGCGGATCCGAAGTCGTTGCCGGATGAGGTGCTCGAGGTTCGGGTACTCGGTTATGCCGCGCAGATCACGGCTCTCACTGCTGAGTTCCTGTCTCTGGTGGCGGAGTTGGATGAGCGGGAGTCGTGGAGAGGGCCGGGGATTCATTCACTGGCACAATGGCTTTCCTGGAAGGCGGGGATTGCGCAGCGGACGGCGCATGAGCAGGTACGGGTGGCCAAGTCATTGCGCGAGTTGCCATTGATCCGACGAGCCTTCGGTGAAGGGCGGCTGACGTATTCGAAGGTGCGGGCATTGACGCGGGTGGCGACCCCGATGAGAGAGAAGGAGTTGGTGAACCTGGCGTCATCATGCACCGCGTCGCAATTGGAGAGGGCAGTGCGTGCGATGAGCCACATCGATCGCGGCCATAGTGATTGTGGTGAACTGGTGCCGCCGGCGGAGTCGTGGGGTCGGTGGAAGTGGAATCTCGACGGTTCGTTGTCGGTGTCGCTGACCTTTTCGCCGTTGGACGGCGCACGTTTCCTCGCGGGGACGGTACGCGCGGAATATGAGCGGACTCGCACCGCCGAGGATGCGGATCTGCCCGTGCGGGAGAGTGTTCCGCGGAACACTTCGGGTGAGCTGGAGACAGAATCCGGTGAACGAGATTCGGAGGGAAAGCCGGCGAACCGTCGGGACCTGTGGCGGCAGGTGCCGTCGAATCTGGCGCCGGCGGTGGTGGCGATGGCGGACATGGTGCATGACGGGATCGCGATGCCCGATCTCGCGCCGGGTGCGGAGATCTTGATCCATGCCGCTGATGGGGGGGAGCATGCACATCTGGACGACGGTCCCGCGCTGTCCGAGCCAGAGGTGGAGGAAGCATCCTGCGGGTCCACGGTTCGGGAAGTGTTGTCCGCCAAGGTTCCTGGGAGGCCGGGAAAGTTGGCGTTGCTGGGATTGGGGCGTAAGAAGCGAACCCCGAACAAGGCCCTGGTCAGGGCGTTGTTCCTGCGCGATCGGTGCTGTCAGATGCCCGGATGCGAACGCACACGGCATCTGCACGCCCATCATGTGGTGTTCTGGTCGGCCGGTGGGGAGACCGAGCTGGACAATCTGATTCTGTTGTGTGGGAGCTGTCACCGTGCGTTGCATCGGGGTGAGTTCAGCATCACCGGTCATGGGGCGCAACGTTTTTCGTTTCACACGCCGGGTGGTTCGGTGATCGAGGTGAGCCCAGGGATACGCGCTCCGGGACTGTGGCGACCGGACGGGCGGGTCGCGGCTGACGCGACGGTGCCGGTCGGTGGCGGCAAGCTCGACCTCGAGTATGCGACCGAGGTGATCTACGCGGTGTGGGAATGGCGGGAACGGCAGACGTCGGTCACGCCGGCGGCGGCCTGATCCTGGCACGTTTGCCCCGGATCGGACCGGCCCACTGCTAGGCTTGGTCCCGGAGTGCCGGGAAGTCTGGTCGGCTGCGTGTTTGTCGTCGGTCGTGATCCGCGGTCGGTGGAGACGCGTACGTTGCCGAACCACCGAGGACGCCGATGCACTCACTCCAGCACCCTGAACCGAAACCTCGCCTTTTCGCCCGTGGCTCCTGGCCGGAGACGTCCCGTGTCACCGACATCCTTCGTAAGGAGACCGTCGGCGGGATGCTGCTCCTCGTTGCCACCGTCGCCGCATTGGTGTGGGCGAACTCCCCGTGGTCATCGGCGTACTTCGATCTCGCCGATCGTCAGATCGGTACCGACGCCCTCGGTCTGCACCTCGACCTCTCGCTCGCGACCTGGGCAGCCGACGGACTCCTGGCGATCTTCTTTTTCATCGTCGGCCTGGAGCTGAAGCGGGAATTCGTCGCCGGCGACCTGCGGGACCCCGCGCGGGCCGCGCTGCCGGTGGTAGCCGCCGTCGGTGGCATGGCGGTTCCGGCCGTCATTTTCGTCGCATTCACCGCACGAGCCGGTGACGGAGCGATACAGGGGTGGGCGATCCCGACGGCCACCGACATCGCGTTCGCGGTCGCGGTACTGGCGGTGATCTCCACACATCTACCCGCAGCCCTGCGCACTTTCCTGCTGACGCTGGCGGTGGTCGACGACCTGCTCGCGATCACCGTCATCGCGGTGTTCTACAGCGACACCATCAACGGTTCGGTCCTCGCGCTGGCGCTCGTGCCACTCGCGGGGTTCGCGTTCTGCGTGCAGCGCGGAGTTCGTGCCTGGTGGGTTCTGCTGCCACTCGCGGTGCTGACGTGGGCGTTCGTCCACGAGTCGGGAGTTCACGCAACCGTCGCGGGGGTCCTGCTCGGATTCACCGTTCCGGTGCTGCGTCGGGATTCGGCCAACCCGGGGGAGGCGGGGCCCGCCGAACACCTAGAGCACCGGATCAGGCCCATCTCAGCAGGTTTCGCGGTCCCGGTGTTCGCATTCTTCGCGGCAGGTGTCGCCATCGGCGGGCTCGACGGTCTCCGCGACGCCCTCGGTGATCCCATCGCGCTGGGCATCGTCTGCGGACTCGTCGTAGGAAAGGTGGTGGGGATCGTCGGCACCAGCGCACTGTTGGCAACCTTCACCCGTGCATCGCTCGATGCCGATGTGCGGTGGATCGACGTGGTCGGCGTCGCGATGCTGGCCGGCATCGGATTCACGGTGTCGCTCCTCATCGGCGACCTCGCCTATGAATCGGGCACCGAGCGCGACGAGCTGGTGAAGATCGGGGTACTGGCCGGCTCGCTGATCTCCGCATCCCTGGCCGCGATCCTCCTTCGGCTGCGGAATCGCCACTACCGCAGTGTCACTCGCGAAGAGACGCGGGACGATGACCACGACGGGGTCCCGGACCTCTACCAGCGGGAGCGCTGACATGCAGCAGGCCGGACTCGGCGTGATCAACGTTCCGGAACACACCCGGCACCCGGTCCGTGCGATCGCGATTAGGGTGGCCATCGCACTCGGTGTCATCTCGGTCGCGACGGTGGTGGTCTACGTCGACCGGGATGCCTACAGCCACTCGCTGGAGGCTCCACTCACCCTCCTGGACTGTCTGTACTACGTCACCGTGTCGCTGTCGACGACCGGGTACGGCGACATCGCCCCGATGACGCCGGGAGCCCGAGCGGTCAACGTGTTCGTGATCACCCCACTGCGAGTCCTGTTCCTGGTGGTGCTGATCGGGACGACGCTCGAGGTGCTGACCGAACGGTCACGTCGTGCATGGCGGATCCAGCGGTGGAGGCGCCATCTGCACGACCACCACGTGATCGTCGGTTTCGGCACCAAGGGTCGCAGTGCGGCCCGCGCACTCATCGACGCCGGCGTGGACACGGCGAGCATCGTCGTGGTCGACAGCGACCCGAATGCGCTGGACGCCGCCGAGTCGGTCGGCGTGGTGGCCGTTCGTGGAGACGCCACGCGGAGGGAGGTCCTCAGGCTGGCCGAGGTCGACGCGGCGCGCGCCGTCCTGATCGCTGTTCACAGCGATGCGACGGCCGTCTTGATCACACTCACCGCTCGACAACTCAGTACTGGAGCTAAGATCGCGGGCGTGGTCCGGGACGCGCAGAACGTGTCGCTGCTACGACGCTCGGGTGCCGACACCGTCGTCGTCTCCGCGGCGACCGCCGGGCGGCTCATGGGAATCGCGACTCGTACACCCCACGTCGTCGAGGTCGTGGAGGACCTCTTGACCCCGGGGACGGGGCGATCGATGGTCGAGAAGCCTATCGGGCGGTGAGTTTGATGACCGGCAGCTGCCGGTCGGTCTTCTCCTGGTAGCCGGCGAAGCGTTCGTTCTCGCTGATCTGCTTCCAGGCCTGTGCGCGTTCGTCGCCGTGGAGTTGCTCGGCGCGGACCTGGACGGTCTTGCCGTCCACCTCGATCCGCGCCTTGTCGGGATGCGCCTTGAGGTTGTGATACCAGCCGGGGTTGTTGGCGGCGCCGTTGGCCGACGCCACGATCAGCCAACTGCCGTCGGGTCCGGGGAACCAGGCGAGCGGGTTGGCCCGTTCCTGTCCGCTCTTCCGGCCGACGGTTGTCAGCACGAGGGCGTTCATGCCGCCGAACTGCCCCTTCCGGCGGATCATCGGGGCGACGATCTTGTTCACGACGCGGACGAACGGTCCCTTCGGCGATCGGCCGCCGCGTGTACCCACCGAGGTCTCGAAGCTCATCGTCGTCTCTCCTTTGCCGCGATGGTCCCAGTGTGCGCCATCAGAGTGTTCCGCGGAACACTTCGCGGTCCGGCCGGTGACGATTCTTCGGCTATTCGACGTCGGCGAGGAGCCGGCTCACCTCGTACTGACGCACCAGGAACGCCTTCTCGTCGAGCTTCTTGCGGCGCATCCAGGTGGTGACCTCGGAATTGCACTTGCTCGCGTTGCACGAGCCGCAACACGGCACGACGTTGGCGACGGTGTAGCGCCCGCCGCGGGAGATCGCGAGCATGCAGTCGCGCTGGAGAGCCACCCCGGCCGCGCCGCAGTACGCGCACCCGCCCCAGGCCTCCTGGAGTGCGAGCCACTGGGTGTCGGTGAGGTCGTTGTCGCGGGCGGCGACACGCTTGCGGCGTCGCTTCGCATAGCGATTGGCGCGGGTCGTGCTGCGAGTGGCCACGGGAGGAGAATACCCGCGAGGTCACATCCGTCACAGCAGCCACAGTAGGTGGAGGGCGCGTGTCGTGCGCCCGGCGACGTGTCGGCACCTTTGCCTACACTGACACCCGTGAGCACGGCCATCCGCGACATCTCATCGACCGGGACGATCCCCACTCCGTACGAGGACCTCCTGCGCCTCGTGCTCGAGACGGGTACCCCGAAGGCGGATCGCACCGGCACAGGCACAAAGAGCCTCTTCGGTCATCAGCTGCGCTACGACCTGGCCGAGGGGTTCCCGCTGATCACCACCAAGAAGGTCCACCTCAAGTCGATCATCTACGAACTGCTCTGGTTCCTGCGCGGCGACTCCAACGTACGCTGGCTCCAGGAACGCGGCGTCACCATCTGGGACGAGTGGGCCGACGAGAACGGTGACCTCGGACCGATCTACGGCGTCCAGTGGCGCAGCTGGCCGACGCCGTCGGGCGAGCAGATCGACCAGATCTCCGCGGCCCTCGAGACGCTCAAGACCAATCCCGATTCGCGACGCAACATCGTGTCCGCATGGAACGTGGGCGAGATCCCGCAGATGGCGCTGCCGCCGTGCCACGCGTTCTTCCAGTTCTACGTCGCCGACGGCAAGCTCTCCTGCCAGCTCTATCAGCGGTCCGCCGACCTGTTCCTCGGGGTGCCGTTCAACATCGCGTCGTACGCGCTGCTGACCCACATGATGGCGCAGCAGGCTGGCCTCGAGGTCGGCGAGTTCGTGTGGACGGGTGGCGACTGCCACATCTACGACAATCACGTCGACCAGGTGAACCTGCAGCTCTCGCGCGAGCCCTATCCGTACCCGAAACTCGAACTGCGCAAGCGTGATTCGATCTTCGACTACGAGTACGAGGACATCGAGATCGTCGGCTACCAGTCGCATCCGGGGATCAAGGCGCCGGTGGCGGTGTGAGGCCCCGTGTCCGGCTCGTCTGGGCGCAGGGGCACGAGGTCGCGGGTGCCGGGGCCGCGATCGGGCGGGACAACACCATCCCGTGGCGCGTCCCCGAGGACATGGCGCGCTTCAAGGAGAAGACCCTGGGCAACCCGGTCATCATGGGTCGCAAGACCTGGGATTCACTGCCGCCGAAGTTCCGGCCCCTGCCCGGTCGCACCAACATCGTGGTGACGCGGAACCCGAACTGGTCCGCCGACGGTGCGGTGGTGGCCCGATCCGTCGACGAGGCGTTGATGCTGGCCGACGGAGACACCGTCGGGGTCATCGGCGGTGGTGAGATCTACCGGGCCGCACTGTCATTCGCGACGGATCTGTGCGTCACCGAGATCGACGTCGATGTTCCGGGTGCCGATGCATTCGCGCCGGAGATCGGACCGGAGTGGACGGTCGCCGACAAGGGGGAGTGGCAGACGTCCTCGACCGGCCTTCGCTACCGCTTCATCGACTACACACGCGACGGCAGAGTCTGAGGCACGGGGCTGATGGCGACGGAACGGTTGTCCGCGGCCCAGGCGCGTCGAACCGCGCTGGCCGCACAGGGATTCACCGATCGCTCACCGTCGGGCGCGCCGACGATGGCGCACCTCAAGAGGGTTGTCGGACGGACCGGTCTGCTCCAGATGGACTCCGTCAACATCGTTGCGCGGGCGCACTTCATGCCGCTCTACAGCCGGCTGGGTCCCTACGATCCCGACCTCCTGCATCGCGCTGCCTGGCAGCCGGTGCGGGGCCGACGCCGTCTGGTCGAGTACTGGGCGCACGAGGCCGCGCTCATCCCGGTCGAGGACTGGCCGCTGTTCCGTTGGCGGATGGACGAATTCGCCGATGGCCGCTATCGGCACACCCGGGAGGTCATGCGTCGCAACCGGAGTCTCGCCGACGACGTACGGGGTGTGATCGAAGGGATCGGTGCCGCGACGCCGCGCACCATCGAGGCGGAACTCGGCATCGAACGTGAACCCGGAACGGCCGGGAGCTGGTGGCAGCGCGGCGAGGTCAAGCACCTGTGCGAGGCGATGTTCGCCGCCGGCGACCTGTCGGCCGTGCGGAACGGCAACTTCGTACGCCACTACGATCTCACCGACCGTGTCGTCGGCGCCGACGTCGCAGCGGTGCGACCTGATCGTGCGCAGGCGCAACGCGAGCTCGTCGCCCGAGCCGCACGCTCGCTCGGGGTCGCGACCGTCACCGACCTCGCCGACTACTACCGCATCAAACCGGCGGATGCCCGGCCGGCCGTCGCCGACCTCGTCGAAGCGGGTGTGCTGCACGAGGTCTCGGTCGACGGGTGGCGTGATCCCGCCTACCTCGCCGACGGCGCGTCCATGCCGCGACGCATCGACACCTCGGCGATCCTGTCGCCGTTCGACCCCCTCGTGTTCTTCCGCCCACGTGCGCAGCGACTCTTCGACTTCCACTACCGCATCGAGATCTACGTCCCCGAACACAAACGGGTGCACGGCTACTACGTGTTGCCCTACCTGTTGGGCACCGACCTCGCCGCACGCGTCGACCTCAAGACCGACCGGAGATCCCGAACCCTGTTGGTACTCGCCGCCTTCGGTGAGCCCGGCCACGATCGCCGCGTCGTCGCCGAGCGATTGGCCGCCGACCTGCGGAGATTCGCGGGCTGGCTCGACCTGGACGACGTGACGGTCGGCGTGAAGGGTGACCTCGCGCGCGATCTGCGAGCGGTGATGGGATGCTGAGCACCGGGAGATCGAAGAAACATGACGGGGACGACCTGAAGGAGAGATGCGACGATGACCGTGTCGTATGAAGGCAACGACTACCGCTTGGTGATGTTCGACCTCGACGACACCCTCGCAGCGTCGAAGAGCCCGCTCGACGACCAGATGGTGGACCTGCTGCACCGGATGCTCGAGGTCAGCCTCGGTTGCATCATCTCCGGCGGCAACTTCACCCAGTTCGAGAAGCAGGTTCTCGCGCGCCTCGGCACCTTCGACTCGGTGGGCAACCTCCACCTGATGCCCACCTGCGGCACCCAGTACGTCCGCTGGGACGGCGGCGAGTGGGAGACCGTCTACGCGGAGTACCTCAGCGACGACGAGAAGAAGCGCACGCTCGACGTCCTCGAGACCGGCGCCAAGGAACTGGGACTGTGGGAGAGCGAGACCTGGGGCGACATCCTCGAGGACCGCGGCAGCCAGATCACCTTCAGCGCGCTCGGGCAGAAGGCCCCGGTCGACGCCAAGGCCGCCTGGGATCCCGACGGCGCGAAGAAGGAGTCGCTGCGGGCATATGCCGCCGAGCGGCTGCCCGACCTCGAGGTGCGCAGCGGTGGTTCGACGTCGGTCGACGTCACCAAGAAGGGCATCGACAAGGCGTACGGCGCGCTGAAGCTGATGGACATCCTCGGCCTGACCACCTCCGACATCCTGTTCTTCGGCGACCGTCTCGACGAGGGCGGCAACGACTACCCCGTCAAGGCACTCGGCATCACCTCGATCGCCGTCCACGGCTGGCCCGACACCCACGCCAAACTGTCGGCGATCCTGGATCAGAGCACGTAGGTCACACGGCGGGGCGCCCGACGGGTTGGACCCGCTGCGTCCCGCTGCGCACCCGAAAGGACTTCGCGTAGAACTGGCCCGACCGCGGATCGGTCTTGTCGTTCAGGAAATACCAGTCCATCTGGGTGGCGGACGGCGTGACGGTCAGCACCGAGTATCCGTGCGAGTCCAGCTCGCAGTAGCGGATGTGGTGATTGGCCGCACTGAACGCGGCCGCGATCGTCGGACCGGCGGTGTTCTCCGGCACGTTGAACATCTCGTCGATGTTGGTCGACGTCACCGACGTCCCGACCAGTTCCGTCGCGACGGTCCCGGCACCGGGATAGTTCGCGACGTCCACCGGGATGTCGCATGCCCACGACGAGTGGATGTCCCCGGTGATGAACACGACGTTGTCGACGCCGTTGTTCCTGATCGAGTCGAGGAGGCGCCGACGGTCGGCGGCGTAGCCGTCCCATTGATCCGCGTTGTAGGGGATGCCCTCCTCCGGTATCCCGAGCAGTTCGGTGACCGCCCCGGTGGTCTGCGGATCGAGTGGCGGGATCAGTACCGGGGAGATCATGACCGGGTTGCCGACGATCTTCCACCGCGTCTCCGACGATGTGAGGCCGTTGGTCAGCCAGGACATCTGAGCCCGACCCAGCATCGTGCGGGACGGCGCGTCGATCCGTGACGACACCGCGCTCACCTGGAGGTCGCGGTAGGAGCGCAGATCCAGCATCGACAGCTCGAGAAGTTTCCCGAACCGCAAGCGGCGGAACAGATGTCGGCCTTGCGGGTCGACGCCGGGGCGGATCGGCATCCACTCGGAGTAGGCGCGCAGGGCGGCGGCGCGTCGAACCTGCCACGACCCTTCGCCGGGCTGGTGATTCTCGGCACCCTCGCGCCAGCTGTCGTTCGACGACTCGTGGTCGTCCCAGATGCAGATGAACGGCGTCGACCGGTGCAGCGCGGCGAGGTCGGGATCGGTCTTGTACTGACCGTGACGGGTCCGGTAGTCACGCAGCGTTCGGATCTCGTGACGCGGGTCGTGGATCCGGACCGCGCCGGTCTTACCGGTGTACCGGCCGGTTTGGTACTCGTAGTAGTAATCGCCCAGGTGCACCACGGCGTCGAGGTCCGGCTGGTTGTTCAGGTGCCGGTAGGCGGCGAAATACCCGGCCTCCCAGTTGGCGCAGGACACGACGCCGAAGCGGATTCGTGCCACGTCGGCGCCGGTGGCGGGTGCGGTGCGGGCCGTACCGATCGGCGACGTCGCCCCGGCGACCGGTCCGGACGTCACGGTGAACCGGTAGTGGTACGTCGTCCGCGGACTCAGCCCGGTGGCGTCGACCTTGACGGTGAAGTCCCGCTCGGCCGAGGTCTGCACGACACCCGATCCGACGACCGCACCGAAGCCCGCGTCGCGCGCGATCTCCCATCGCACCGAACATGGTTGTCCCACACCGGAACCCGGCGTCGAGGCGGCGGACTGGGTGATCCGGGTCCACAGGATGACCGCGTCGGGCAGCGGGTCGCCGGACGCCACGCCGTGGGCGAAGGCCCGCGGCGGAGCAGCCTCAGCGGGGCCGGGGTCGGAGACGGCGGGCAGGGTGAGTGCGGCCCCGGTGACGACTGCACCGGTCCGCAGGAAAGTCCGTCGGGTGGACTCATGTCGGGTGGACACACAGGGACCTTACCCACCGTGGCCCGCGACGTCAGGCCGAATCCGAGCCCTTCGGGGCGGTGGGGGACAATCGGGGCACACAAACGTCGAATGGAGGGGACTGCGTGTCCGAATTGGTGCCGCTGAAGGTGCAGATGGTCGCCATGACCCAGTTCACCCCACCGGAGGACGTGCCGTGGAGCACGGACGCCGAGGGCGGTGAGGCGCTCGTCGAGTTCGCCGGCCGCGCCTGCTACCAGAGCTGGGACAAGCCGAACCCGCGCACCGCCACCAATGCCGGATACCTCCGGCACATCCTCGAGGTGGGGCACCTGTCGCTGCTCGAACACGCGTCGGTCACCTTCTACATCAGCGGGATCTCGCGCTCCTGCACCCATGAGCTGATCCGGCACCGGCACTTCTCCTATTCGCAGCTGTCGCAGCGGTTCGTGCCCGAACACGACTCCAACGTCGTCGCGCCGCCCGCGATCGTCGGCGACGAACACCTCGAGGAACTCTTCACGGCCGCCACCGATGCGAGTCGTGAGGCGTACACCGAACTCCTCGCCGCGCTGGAGGCGAAGTTCGCCGACGTGCCCAACGCGATCCTGCGTCGCAAGCAGGCACGTCAGGCGGCACGGTCGGTGCTGCCCAACGCCACCGAGACCAAGATCGTCGTGACCGGCAACTACCGTGCGTGGCGGCACTTCGTCGGCATGCGCGCCACCGAGCACGCCGACGTCGAGATCCGCCAGCTCGCGGTCGAGTGCCTGCGGCAATTGATGCAGGTGGCTCCCACCGTCTTCGGCGATTTCGAGATCGGCACGCTCGCCGACGGCACCGAGGTCGCGACCTCACCGTTCGTGCTGGAAGGGTGAGGCCCGTCACGGATACGGAGGCGGTAGCCTTGAGCACCATGAACGCAGTCCAGGAACCGCTGCACGAGCATCCCTTCGGGACGAACGTGGTGGCGATGGTGACCCCCTTCCGTCCCGACGGAAGTCTCGATCTGGACAAGGCCGCCGTCCTGGCCGACCACCTCGTGTCGAAGGGGTGCGACGGACTCGTCGTGTCCGGCACCACCGGCGAATCGCCGACCACCACCGTGCCCGAGAAGCTCGATCTGTTGCGCGTCGTGCTGGACGCCGTCGGCGACCGCGCCCGGATCACCCAGGGGGCGGGTAGCTACGACACCGCCGAGAGTGTGCGGTTCGCGATCGAGTCGGAGAAGGTCGGTGCCCACGGCCTGCTCGTGGTGACCCCGTACTACTCCAAGCCGCCGCAGTCCGGCATCCTCGCGCACTTCCGGACGGTCGCCGACGCCACCGCACTTCCCGTGCTGCTCTACGACATCCCGCCGCGCTCGATCGTGCCCATCGCCAACGAGACGATGCTCGCGCTCGCCGAACACCCGAACATCCGCGGCGTCAAGGACGCCAAGGGCGACCTGCACTCGGCCGCCGGCCTCATCGCCACCACCAAGCTCGAATACCTCTCGGGTGAGGACGCACTGAACCTCCCGTGGCTGTCGATCGGCGCCACCGGATTTGTCAGCGTCATCGGGCACCTGGTGCCGGATCGCTTGCGCGAGATGCAGATCGCGGTCGAGAAGGGTGATCTCGCGACGGCGAGGACGCTCAACACGTCGATGCTTCCGCTCGTCAACGCGATGGGACGCCTCGGAGGTGTCACGATGGTGAAGGCGGCGCTGCGCATTCTCGGACTCGAGGTGGGCGATCCGCGTCTGCCCCAGGTGCCCGCCACCGGGCCCCAGATCGAGGAGCTGATCGTGGATCTTCGTGCGGCAGGTGTTCTCGCCTGATGACCGACAACACCGGCAGCGACAACGGCGGGCCCGAAGCGCGGCCGGCGCGCACCCGTCGCCGCGCCGCCTCCCGCAAGGCCGGACCGCCCGCCACTCCGCCGGTGTCCGCGGAGCCGACCCCCGTGGAAGCCGTCCCGGTGGACTCCGTCCCGGCCACGACCGCGCCCGACCCGGCACCGGCTCGCGCCCCGAAGTCCGAGTCCGCCCCAAAGTCCGAGTCTGCACCGAAGCATGCCTCCCGGCAGCGGTCCGGTTCGTCGTCCGGTGCCCGGCGCGGTCGCCACGAACGCGGCGGCGACGCGCGTGGTCGTCGGAACGAGCCGGCGACCCCGGCACCGGTCGATCGTCTCGGCACCCCGCGGCGCCTGCCCAAGGGCGGACTCCGGATCGTCGCACTCGGCGGCATCGGCGAGATCGGCCGCAACATGACCGTCTTCGAGTACGACGGCCGCCTCCTGATCGTCGACTGCGGCGTGCTGTTCCCCGAGGACCAGCAGCCCGGCGTCGACCTGATCCTGCCGGACTTCCGCTACATCGAGGACCGCATGGACGACGTCGACGCGGTGATCCTCACCCACGGGCACGAGGACCACATCGGCGCGATCCCGTTCCTGCTGCGGCTGCGCAGCGACATCCCCGTCGTCGGGTCGAAGTTCACCCTCGCCCTCGTCGAGGCCAAGTGTCGGGAACATCGCCTGCGGCCCAAGCTCGTTCAGGTCACCGAGGGGGAGCGGACCACCCACGGTCCGTTCGACTGCGAGTACTTCGCGGTCAACCACTCGATCCCGGACGCCATCGCGCTCGCGATCCGCACGCCGGCAGGTCTCGCCCTGCACACCGGCGACATCAAGCTCGACCAGCTGCCCCTCGACGGTCGTCTCACCGACCTCGCCGGGTTCAGCCGTCTCGGTGACGAGGGCGTCGACCTGTTCCTCGTCGACTCGACCAATGCCGAGGTCCCCGGCTTCGTCACCCCCGAACGTGAGATCGGTGGTGTGCTCGACCAGGTCATCGGCAAGGCCAGGCAACGCGTCATCGTCGCGTCCTTCGCCAGCCACGTGCACCGCATCCAGCAGATCATCGACGTCGCGCACACCCACAACCGGCGCGTCTGCTTCGTCGGCCGGTCGATGGTGCGCAACATGCAGATCGCGCAGGACCTCGGCTACCTGTCGGTGCCGGACGGGGTGGTCGTCGACCTCGACACCGCCGCAACGCTTCCCGACCATCGCATCGTGCTGATCTCGACCGGTTCGCAGGGTGAGCCGCTGTCGGCGTTGTCGCGGATGGCGCGGGGCGAGCACCGCCAGATCAACATCCGCGCCGATGACCTGGTCGTGCTGGCCTCGTCGCTGATCCCGGGCAACGAGAACTCGGTCTTCGCCGTCGTCAACGGCCTGGCCAAGCGCGGTGCCACCGTCATCACCCAGCAGAGCGCCAAGGTCCACGTGTCCGGCCACGCCTCGGCGGGTGAGCTGCTCTACCTGTACAACGCGGTGCGGCCGTCGAATGTGATGCCGGTGCACGGTGAATGGCGCCACCTGCGTGCGAACGCCGCGCTCGCGGTCGCGACCGGTGTGTCCGAGGATCAGGTCGTGCTGGCCGAGGACGGCGTCGTGGTCGACCTCGTCGACGGCCGGGCCGAGATCGTCGGTCGCGTGCCGGTCGGACACGTCTACGTCGACGGACTGTCGGTCGGTGACGTCGGCGAGTCGACCCTGTCGGAGCGTCTCGTGCTCGGCGAGGGCGGTTTCATCGCGATCACCGTCGCGATCGATGCGACGACGGGGCGCGCGGTCAGCTCGCCGGAGGTCTCCGGCCGTGGCTTCTCCGACGACCCGGATGCGCTGAAGGCGGCCGCCGACCTGGTCAACCAGGTTCTCGACTCCCTGGCCGCCGAGGGGGTGAGCGACGCGCATCGCATCGCGCAGGGGATTCGGCGCGCCGTGGGCCGGTGGGTCTCCGAGGCCTACCGCCGCCGCCCGATGATCGTGCCGACGGTTCTCGCGGTGGGAGCCGACTGAACGGTACGACCGTATCGGAAACGCTCGCTACTGTGGACGGGGTGACAGGTGCACAGGAGGAACGAGCGGCTCTCGTCGAGACCCTGAAGAAGGTGGGCCCGGACGCGCCCACCCTCTGTGAGGGCTGGACCACCCGCGATCTGTTGGCTCATCTCGTCGTTCGCGAACGACGCCCCGACACCGGGCCGGGCATCCTGATCCCGGCGTTCGCCGGATACACCGAGAAGGTGCGGAGCAAGGCCGCCCGACGGGACTTCGACGAGTTGCTCGACGAACTCGCCTCGGGTCCGCCGGTCTACTCACCGTTCAAGCTCGTCGACCGGTTCGCCAATCTCGCCGAGATGTTCGTCCACCACGAGGACGTGCTGCGCGGGGGAGCGGACCCGAAGGGCCGCTGGACGCCGCGGATGCTGTCACCCGAGCTCGAGGCCGAGCTGCGCGGTCCGGCCACCTCGATGGGCAGGATGACGCTCAAGAAGATCCCCGCACGCGTCACCCTCCGTACGACCGCCGGTGAGGACCTGCTGACCGTCGGCTCCGGGAAGGACGTCGTGGTCACCGGGTCGATCGGTGAACTCGTCCTGTTCGCGTTCGGACGGGCACCCGTCGCCGTGAGCTTCGACGGCGATGCGGACGCGATCGCCGCGGTTCGTGAGAGTTCTCACGGCCTCTAGGGCGTGTCCCGATGCGACCGGGTAACAACTTCGACACGGCGCCGTTATCAGTGTTGCCCATGTGACTGAAGTGAACTCTGCCGACTAGTCTGTCGGTATGGCTTCGAAGGCAAGCACGGGTACGCGCACGTCCGCGTCTGGGTCGCGGGCATCCGGCACACGGTCGGGTGCGAAAAGTGCCGGACGGTCGACGGGTTCGGCGGCACGTTCGGGCGCGAGCAAGTCGGCCGGGACACGCTCCGGTTCCACCCGCTCCGGCGCGGGCAAAGCCGGATCGTCGCGCGCGTCGAACCGATCCACCGGCAGCGGCAAGTCCCGCGCACGGCAGTCCGCCACCGCGACGCCGCGCCGCCGGAACACGTCGGCCTCCGCCGAATCGGTCGATCTGCACCGCCGTTCGGTCGCCGCCGCCGGCGCCTCCGCGGTGGGGAAGGGGATCGGAGCCGGCTGGTCACTGTTCGCTCGTGGTGTCGGCAGCGCGGCCCGCGTGGGTTCCGGAGTCGGCCGCGGACCGCGGACCGAGTCGCGTCCGTTCGACGACGACGATTTCGATCTGGATGCCGTCGACGGTGACGACGCCGAGTACGACGATGTCGACGCGGACGTGGTGGGTCCGCGCGGTCAGGGACACAGTCATCGCCGGGACGGCGTCGCGCTCGGCCTGCTCGGGTTGGGGCTCCTGTTCGCGGCCAGTGTGTGGTTCGGCGCCGCCGGGCCGGTCGGTGCATTCTTCGAGGCGTTGATCCGCGCGATCGTCGGGTCCGCGGCCGTCGTGATGCCGGTCGCGCTCGTCGTGGTCGCGATCATGCTGATGCGGCGTCCGGCCGCACCCGAACGCCGTGGGCGCTACCTCGGCGGTGGCTCCCTCGTCGTGCTTCCCCTGCTCGGCATCATGCATCTGATCGCCGGTGCGCCGCTGGATCTGCCGGGCCGTTCGGCGGCGGCGGGCTTCGTCGGTTTCGCCATCGGCACGCCGCTCACCGCGGGGGTCACCGCCTGGGTGTCCGTCCCGATCCTGTTGCTGTGCATGGCCTTCGGTGTGCTGATCCTCAGTGGCCGGACCGTGCGCGAAGTCGTCGACGCCGCCGCCGGATACCTCGGCCTGGGGGTGTCCGGTGCCGACGGCGCGCCGTGGGAGGGCGACCTCGACTGGGACGAGGACGCGGAGAACTACGAGGATCCCGATTTCGGGGATCCCGCGGCGGACGATGCCGACGACGATGACGCGGACACCTACGGCTCCCGGGCGACCCGTCGCTCGTACTCGTCGAACCCGTACGACAACTACCCGCCCGACGAGACCCCGTCGCGGCCCTCGAGCCGGTCGCGGCGCAAGCCGGCCAAGGTCGCCGAGGAACCGATCGAAGACGCGGTCACCGAGAGCTTCGCCGATGCGTTCACCGAGCCGTTCGGGGACAACGCCCCCGACGAGCAGATGACCGAGGTGATCGACCCCCCGGCCCGTCCGGCTGCTCGCCGCACGGCGCCCGCCGCGCGTCCGGCACCCAAACCGGCGCCGAAACCGGCACCCGAGCCCGAACCCGACCTCGACGACGAGGAGGCCTTCTCACCGGCGGTCCCGGCTGCCGAGGGCGACTACCTGCTGCCGCCCCCGCATCTGCTGCTCGAAGGCGACCCGCCGAAGGCCGGCACCAGCGCCAACGACGAGATGATCGACCGGATGACCGGTGTCCTCGAACAGTTCAAGATCGATGCCGCGGTCACCGGCTACACGCGCGGACCGACGGTCACCCGGTACGAGGTCGAGCTGGGACCGGGCGTGAAGGTCGAGAAGATCACCGCGCTCCAGCGCAACATCGCCTACGCCGCGGCCACCGACAACGTCCGCCTGCTCGCGCCGATCCCGGGCAAGTCCGCGGTCGGTATCGAGGTACCCAACGCCGATCGTGAGATGGTCCGCCTGGCCGACGTCCTCAGCGCGTCGTCGACCCGCAAGGACAAGCATCCGCTCGTGATCGGTCTGGGCAAGGACATCGAGGGCGACTTCGTCAGCGCGAACCTGGCGAAGATGCCGCACCTGCTCGTCGCCGGTTCGACCGGCTCCGGTAAGTCGAGCTTCGTCAACTCCATGCTGGTGTCGCTGCTGAGCCGCGCCACCCCGGAGCAGGTCCGGATGATCCTCATCGACCCGAAGATGGTGGAACTCACGCCTTACGAGGGCATCCCGCACCTGATCACCCCCATCATCACCCAGCCCAAGAAGGCGGCCGCCGCCCTCGCATGGCTGGTGGAGGAGATGGAGCAGCGCTACCAGGACATGAAGGCGTCGCGGGTGCGTCACATCGACGACTTCAACGCGAAGGTGCGCTCCGGCGAGATCACCACTCCGCTCGGCAGCGAGCGGGTGTACAAGCCGTACCCGTACATCCTCGCCATCGTCGACGAGCTCGCGGACCTGATGATGACCGCGCCGCGCGACGTGGAAGAGGCGATCGTCCGCATCACGCAGAAGGCGCGCGCCGCCGGCATCCACCTGGTCCTCGCGACGCAGCGTCCGTCGGTCGACGTCGTCACCGGTCTGATCAAGACCAACGTGCCGTCGCGCCTGGCGTTCGCCACGTCGTCGCTGACCGACTCGCGCGTCATCCTCGATCAGCCGGGCGCCGAGAAGCTCATCGGCATGGGTGACGGCCTGTTCCTGCCGATGGGTGCCAACAAGCCGATCCGCATGCAGGGCGCCTACATCTCCGACGAGGAGATCGCGGCCGTCGTCGACTTCACCAAGGAGCAGGCCGAGCCGGAGTACACCGAGGGTGTCACCGCGGCGAAGGCCGGCGAGAAGAAGGACATCGACAGCGACATCGGCAACGACCTCGACGACCTGCTGCAGGCGATCGAACTCGTCGTCTCCAGCCAGTTCGGGTCGACGTCGATGCTGCAGCGCAAGCTGCGGGTCGGCTTCGCGAAGGCGGGGCGCCTGATGGACCTCATGGAGACCCGCGGCGTCGTCGGACCCAGCGAGGGTTCCAAGGCGCGTGAGGTGCTCGTCAAGCCCGACGATCTCGCGGGCGTGATCGCCTCGATCACCGGCGGTGGAGACGAAACAGACGGATCGGGCGACTGAAGAACTCTCTGACCTGAGGTTTCTGCGGAACTACTACCGCCTGTACTAAAGTGACGGCAGATCCATGAGGGGAGTATCCCCGACGCGGCGTCTCCGTCAATACGGTCAGGGCCCGCGATGATGCCGATCATCGTCGCAACCCTGGCCCGGAGCGTCGGCCGCCATCTCGGCGGGAGAGACCTCTGGCTCGTCAGCTGATGCTGCCTGCTGGAGGAATACCGTGGATGTCTCTGTATCCGTGTGGCTGATCACCTGCGTGGTGATCCTCGGATTGTTCGTGTTCGACTTCTTCTCCCACGTGCGCGTGCCGCACGCCCCGTCGCTCAAGGAATCGGGCATCTGGTCGGCGGTGTACATCGCGCTCGCCATCGTGTTCGGGCTGTTCGTCTGGTGGAAGTGGGGATCGACGTTCGGCGGCGAGTACTTCGCCGGCTACGTGACCGAGAAGGCGCTCTCGGTGGACAACCTGTTCGTGTTCGTCATCATCATGGCGAAATTCGCGGTGCCCCGTGAGTATCAGCAGAAGGTGCTGCTGCTCGGCATCGTCATGGCGCTGGGCATGCGCGGCATCTTCATCGCCGTCGGCGCCGCCGCGATCAACGCCTACAGCTGGGTGTTCTACCTGTTCGGCGCGTTCCTGATCTTCACCGCCGTCAAACTCGTCCGCGAGAGCGACGACCCCGTGGAGCACGAGGAACAGCGGGAGAGTCGTCTCGAGCGGTTCGTCAAGCGATTCCTGCGCACGCACGACTCCTACGACCGCGACAAGCTGTTCACCCGCGTCAACGGCAAGCGTCTCGCGACGCCGATGCTGATGGTCCTCATCGTCATCGGGTTCACCGACGTGCTCTTCGCCCTCGACTCGATCCCGGCGATCTACGGCCTGACCCAGGAGCCGTACCTGGTGTTCACCGCCAACGCCTTCGCGCTGATGGGCCTGCGTCAGCTGTACTTCCTGCTCGGCGGGCTGCTCGACCGGCTGGTGTACCTGTCGATCGGCCTGTCGATCATCCTCGCGTTCATCGGTGCGAAGCTCGTCCTGCACGCGCTGCACGAGAACACCCTGCCGTTCGTCAACGGCGGTGAGCATGTGAGCGTCCCGGAGATCTCGACGCCGGTGTCGTTGTCGGTGATCGTCGGTGTCCTGGTGATCACCACCGTCGCAAGCCTGGTCAGGAGCAGGTCAGCTGTGTCGAAGAGTTAGCGGCAGGGGTCAGAACGGTCCGAAGACCTGGGTCCACTCGTCGATCCGGACGGCGTCGACGGCCTCGTGCGCCTGGAACGGGTCGTTGGCGAAGAACGCCTCGGCGGCCTCGAGGTCGGCCGCGCTGATGATGATCAGCGCGCCCGACCCGTCCGGGTACGGTCCCGCGATGAGCACGTTGCCCGCCTTGTTCTCCTCGCCGAGCCACTGCCGATGAAGCGGCCGGTGCTGGTCGCGGAGCGCGGCCTTGGCCGGACGGTAGGTGTACTGGACGGCGAAATAGGGCATCGGTTCACTCCCGGGTGATGGTGGCCAGCATCCTGGTGTTCCCCAGGGTGTTGGGTTTGACGTAACTCAGGTCGAGGAACTCCGCGACACCGGTGTCGTACGAACGGCACATCTCCTCGAACACCTCGCGCGTGACCGGGGTGCCCTCGATCTCGCGGAAGCCGTGCTTGGCGAAGAAGCTCGTCTCGAAGGTCAGCACGAAGACGCGGGCCAGTTCGAGTTCGCGGGCGATCTCCATCAGCCGGCCGACGATCTTGTGCCCGATGCCACGTCCGGAGAACACGGGATCGACCGCGACCGTGCGAACCTCGCCGAGATCGGCCCACAGTACGTGGAGCGCACCACATCCCACGACCAGCCCGTCGAGTTCGGCGACCCAGAACTCCTGGACCGACTCGTAGAGGGTGACGAGGTTCTTCTCCAGGAGGATCCTGCCCGCGTACTTGTCGATCAGTTCCTTGATGCGCGGTACGTCCGACGTACGCGCGCGCCGGACGGCGATGTCCCGAGTAGTCGGTTCGGGCGCAACGGGATCCGCCGCGGACTCGGGTTGGGCGGGCTCCGGGGAGACGGGGGACATGGGAACTCACCTTAGTCCTGTGAGGGCGTGCGCCCCACGGTGATGTCGGGGCGCGTAGCGGCCCGGGTGACCTTCCGCGGGGCGTGGACCGATACCCTGTGGGGTGTGAGTACGAGAATTCCCGTGTATCGCGGAACCTGTCCGCGCTCGGGGGTGTGCTCATGACCGATCGCATTCGGCGGGCCGTCGACGAAAAAGGTATCGCAAATGTGGGCCGCGGGCCGGACCACATCACCGATCCCGTCGACCCGGTCCCGGTCGTCAACATCGCGAACGCCCTGACCGTCTTCCGGATCCTCCTGGTTCCGGTGTTCCTGACGGTGCTGTTCCTCGAGTCCGGAGAATCCACGCTGTGGCGCACGGTGGCGACGGTCGTCTTCGCCGTCGCGGCCCTGACCGATCGGTACGACGGCCGCATCGCCCGCGCGCGCGGACTGATCACCGACTTCGGCAAGATGGCCGACCCGATCGCGGACAAGGCCCTGATCGGTGGTGCGCTCGTCGGACTCTCGATCCTCGGCATCCTGCCCTGGTGGGTCACCGCGGTCATCATCGCGCGCGAACTGTGGGTCACCGCGCTGCGCTTCTGGGTGCTGCGGCACAAGGTCATCCCCGCCAGTCGCGGCGGAAAACTCAAGACGCTGCTGCAGGCGGTCGCCATCGGCCTGTACCTGGCGCCCCTCGGCGGCGGATGGGACATCGCCGCCGGCATCGTGATGGGTCTCGCGGTGGTCGTCACCATCTACACCGGCCTCGACTACACCTGGCAGGCGATCAAGGTCAGGTCCGGCGGCGGTTCCCGCACCGGCACCCCCGATCCGGAGCCGGCACCGCAGACGCGACGGGCCGTGGGAGGAACCGGCGCAGGGCGCTGAGTTCGACTACTGTCGGTGGAACCGCGGCCGGGGAACGATCCGGCTGCGTGAGGCGTTGGCCGAGGAGTGGACAGGGAGAGGAGACTCGATGGCGATGCTCTTACGTGAGGCGCTCGGCGACAGCCTGCGTCGGGTCCGCACGCAGCAAGGCCGGACCCTGCGTGAGGTGTCCACCGGTGCACGCGTGAGCCTGGGCTACCTCTCCGAGGTCGAGCGCGGCCAGAAAGAGGCCTCGAGCGAACTGCTCGCGGCCATCTGCGATGCACTCGACGTGGAGATCGCCGACCTCCTCCTCGACGTCGGGAACGCGATGCGTCCGGCCGAGACCATGACCCCCGAGGTCGCCGAGGCCGGTCTCACCGCGACCAAGGTGGTCATCCCCGCACCCGCCGGACGCCGGGACGCGACGGCGCTCGCGGCCGCCTGATCCACGTCGTCCGAATGACCATTTGAGTGCTGCGGCACTATCGGGAACCCGCAGCCACTAAATTGGTCTGCACAGTTCTCTCAAACCCCTGAATGGAGTGACGTAGAGCATGGCGAACCCGTTCGTGAAGTTGTGGCGGTACCTGACGGCACTCGGCAACGCGAAGATCGACGAACACGCCGACCCGAAGGTCCAGATCCAGCAGGCGATCGAAGATGCCCAGCGTCAGCACCAGGCGTTGTCGCAGCAGGCCGCCTCGGTCATCGGCAACCAGCGACAGCTCGAGATGAAGCTCAACCGGCAGCTCGAGGACATCGAGCGTCTGCAGGCCAACACCCGCCAGGCACTGACGCTGGCCGATCAGGCCGCTGCCGCCGGCGACACCCAGAAGGCCACCGAGTACACGAACGCCGCCGAGGCGTTCGCGGCGCAGCTGGTGACCGCCGAGCAGAGCGTCGAGGACCTCAAGTCCCTGCACGACCAGTCGCTTCAGGCCGCCGACCAGGCCAAGAAGGCCGTCGAGCGCAACGCGATGATCCTCCAGCAGAAACTCGCCGAGCGTTCCAAGCTGCTCAGCCAGCTCGAGCAGGCCAAGATGCAGGAGCAGGTCAGCGCATCGCTCAACCAGATGAGCGAGTTGTCGGTGCCCGGCAACACCCCGAGCCTCGACCAGGTCCGCGAGAAGATCGAGCGCCGCTACGCCAACGCCCTCGGTTCGGCCGAGCTGGCCAAGAACTCGGTCCAGGGCCGCATGCAGGAGGTCGAGCAGGCGGGCATCCAGATGGCCGGTCATTCGCGCCTGGAGCAGATCCGCGCCAGCATGCGCGGCGATGCCCTGCCGTCCGCGGGCGCCACCGCACCACCGTTGCAGAAGGGTCAGCCGGCGACGCAGGCCACCCCGCCGACCACCGAGCCGCCCGCGCAGAACTGATCCGCGGCACGTGCATGTTGCACTTGTCGCGGGTTCCGATGCGGGACATGCCTTTCCGGCGTTCGCCCTCGCCGAGCGGTTCGCCGCGGCCGGGCATCGGACCACTGTCCACACCGGACTGAACTGGTCGGCCGCCGCGCGTCGCCGTGGCATCGACATCGCCGAGCTCCCGGGTCTCGCGGCCACGGACGACGATGACGACGCCGACGCCGGGGACAAACTCAGCGCCCGCGCGGCACGCATGGCCGATCTGCTCGCGCCCCTGCTGGCGGAGTCCGGTGCCGACCTCGTCGTCTCCGACGTCATCACGGTCTGCGGGGGATGGGCCGCGCAGCTCCGGGGCCTTCCGTGGATCGAGCTGTCGCCGCACCCGCTGTACCTGCCGTCTCGCGGCCTGCCGCCGATCGGTTCGGGGCTCGCCCCGGGAACCGGCATCCGCGGTCGCGTTCGGGACACGCTGATGCGTGCCGCGACCGCGACCTCCATCCGCAAAGGCGAACGGCAGCGTGCTGCGGCACGGCTGTCGATCGGTCTCCCGGCGCACGACGGTGGTCCGTGCGCGCGATTCGTGGCGACGCTGCCGGGGCTCGAGGTGCCGCGGCCCGACTGGCCGGCCGACACCCATCTCATCGGTCCACTCCTGTGGGAACCCACCGACGACCTCTTCGACCGTCCCGACGGCGATGCACCGCTGGTGGTGCTCGCCCCGTCGACGGCGCAGACCGGCGCCCCCGACATGGTCGGTGTGGTCCTCGAGGCGCTGTCCGAGCGGGTTCTGGGCCGTCGTGTCCGGGTGGTGGTCTCCGGGCTGCATCGTCCGTCCACCGCGGATCTCGCCCGCTTCGGCGATGCCCCGGCCCCGATCACCGCAGGGCTGGGACGGCAGGACGAGGTGCTGGCCGACGCGCAGGTACTGATCTGCGGCTCCGGCCACGGGATCCTGGCCAAGGCGATGAGCGCCGGGGTTCCGGTCGTCGCGGTGCCCGGCGGCGGCGACCAGTGGGAGCTGGCGAACCGTCTCCGGCGCGCGGGTGCCGGCCGATTGGTCCGCCCGCTGACGGTCGAGGCCGTCGCCGATGCCGTCCGCACCGTTCTCGACGACCCGGAGTACGCCCGGAGCGCACGGCGGATCGGGGCGAGCGGTGCCGACACCGTCGACCCGGTGGCGGTGGCCCACGCCGTCCTGGACCGTGCCGCGTTCCGTAGGGTGGGGCCGTGCGCCTGACCGAGTTCAACGAACTGATGACCACCGAATTCGGTGTGTCCAGGGCGGATTCGATTCTGGTCGACCACGTGCTCACCGAATTCGGTGGACGCACCGGGGCGCAGGCGATCGACGACGGGGTCGACCCGCGCGACGTCTGGGTCGCCATCTGCCGCGACTTCGACGTACCGCGACGGCGTTGGTGACATACCCCGCGTGTCACACTTGCCATCGAACACCTGTTCGTTCATCCTGGTGATCAGACGGAACCGTACGGACCGCCGCCGCGTCTGAGATATGGGGATCGGGAAGCAGTGTCGGGCCCGGGGAGGGCCACCGAGACTTGTCGGACCCACGCGATACCTTTCAGACATGAACGCCCGGACCGCACCGACCACCCGCCGGAAATCCGGCTCACAACCGAGGAGAACTCCCATGGCACCTGCGCCTCAAGACCGTGAGAAGGCCCTCGATCTGGCCCTCGCCCAGATCGACAAGAACTTCGGCAAGGGCTCGGTGATGCGCCTGGGCGAGGAGACCCGCCAGCCGATCGAGATCATCCCGACCGGTTCGATCGCACTCGACGTCGCCCTCGGTATCGGCGGTCTGCCCCGCGGCCGCGTCGTCGAGATCTACGGTCCGGAATCCTCGGGTAAGACCACGGTCGCGCTGCACGCCGTCGCCAACGCCCAGGCCCTGGGCGGTATCGCCGCGTTCATCGACGCCGAGCATGCGCTGGATCCCGATTACGCCGCCAAGCTCGGCGTCGACACCGACGCCCTGCTCGTGTCGCAGCCCGACACCGGTGAGCAGGCGCTCGAGATCGCCGACATGCTGATCCGCTCCGGCGCGCTCGACATCCTGGTCATCGACTCGGTCGCCGCACTCGTGCCCAAGGCCGAGATCGAGGGTGAGATGGGCGACAGCCACGTCGGTCTGCAGGCCCGCCTGATGAGCCAGGCGTTGCGCAAGATGACCTCCGCGCTGAACCAGTCGAAGACCACCGCGATCTTCATCAACCAGTTGCGCGAGAAGATCGGCGTGATGTTCGGTTCCCCCGAGACCACGACGGGCGGTAAGGCTCTCAAGTTCTACTCGTCGGTGCGCCTGGATGTCCGCCGTATCGAGACCCTGAAGGACGGCACCGATGCGGTGGGTAACCGTACCCGCGTGAAGGTCGTCAAGAACAAGGTCGCGCCGCCGTTCAAGCAGGCCGAGTTCGACATCCTCTACGGGCAGGGCATCAGCAAGGAGGGCTCACTGATCGACATGGGTGTGGCCGAGGGCTTCATCCGTAAGTCGGGCTCGTGGTTCACCTACGAGGGCGATCAGCTCGGCCAGGGCAAGGAGAATGCCCGCAAATTCCTGCTCGAGAACGTCGACATCCGCGACGAGATCGAGAAGAAGATCAAGGAGAAGCTCGGCATCGGCGCGACCGTCGACGCCGACGACATCGCCCCGGCACCGGTCGAATTCTGATCGGCTCCGCCTGATCCGATATGAACGAGGCATCAAGCCCCGAACCGACGGACCCCGAACGGACGCGCACGCGTCGGGATGACAACCCCGACCGGCGAGGCCCCAGCGCATGGGACTCTGCACTGCGACTGCTCGGGGTCCGTGCGCGTTCACGGCACGAGATGCGGGAGCGGTTGACCCGCAAGGGGTTCGACACGGACACCGTCGACGAGGTGATGGCGCGACTCGACAAGCACCAGTTGCTCGACGACACCGACTTCGCCGCCGAGTGGGTACGCTCCCGCCACCTGAACTCCGGAAAGGGACGCGTGGCGCTGCGTCATGAGCTCCGGACCAAGGGAATCTCCGAGTCGATCATCGCCGAGACCCTCGCCGAGATCGATCCCGACGACGAACGCGAGATCGCGGCCGGACTCGTCGCACGGAAGCTGACGCCGTCGGTCGCCGAACGCGTTGTCGCCGATCGTGCCGAACGAGAGAAGACCCTGCGTCGTCTGGTCGGTTTCCTTGTCCGGCGCGGCTATTCGCAGTCGCTGGCCTTCGACGTGGTGGGGGAGGCGCTCGGCGCACTGGAGGACGCCTGAGGCCTCTCCCCGTCACTCCGACGGCACGCTTCAGAGCAGGTTCTCCGACGCGGCCAGTTCGGTCTTCTCCGGGTCGGCCGGCTCGGCGGCCGACCGCCGACCCTGACGCACACGTCGCTCGACGTAGGTCGCGAGGTTCGAGAGGCCGAAGTTGATGACGATCATGATGATCGCCACCACGATCAGCGCCGGGATGTAGTTGCCGTAGCGGGAGGCCGACAGCAGGCCGCTGCGCACGACCTCCGAGTAGCCGATGATGTAGCCGAGCGCACTGTCCTTGAGTGCCACCACCATCTGCGAGATCAGCGCCGGCATCATCGCGGTGATCGCCTGGGGGAGCAGCACGATGCGCATCATCTGGCTCTTGCGCAGACCGAGCGACATGGATGCCTCGGTCTGGCCCTTCGGCAGCGAGTTGATGCCGGAGCGCAGGATCTCGGCCATCACCGACCCGTTGTAGAGCGTCAGCCCGGTGACCACCGCGGCGAACGCCAGCATCGACGACGGGAATATGCCGTAGATGGCGAACAGGAACCAGGTGAACACCATCAGGATCAGGACCGGGATCGCACGGAAGACCTCGACGAACACGCCCGAGACGGCCCGTACCCAGCGATGATCCGACAGCCGGCCGATGCCGAGGACGGCGCCGAGGATCAGCGAGAACACGATCGAGACGGCGGCCGCCGCCAGAGTGCGCCACAGGCCGGGCAGGATGTAGCCGGTCCAGGTGGACCAGGTGACGAACGGGCTCCACTTCTCGCCGGTGAACTGTTCGTTGGCGGCGAGTACGGAGATCACGTAGATCGCGATCGCCGCGAGGACCGCGATGAACAGGATCGCCGTCAGGCGATTCCGGGCTCGTGCGCGTGGTCCGGGTGCGTCGTACAGGACAGTCGATTCGGCGCTCATCGTTTCACCGCCAGTCGCTTGGCGAGGTAGCCGAAGACGGCCCCCTCGGTGAGGGTGATGATCATGAAGCCCACGGCGATGACGCCGAAGATCACGAACAGCTGGTCGGAGAAGGTCTCGATCTCGGTCTTCATGAGAGCCGCGGCCTCGGCGACACCGATGACCGAGGCGACCGTGGTGTTCTTGGTGAGCGCGATCAGGACGCTGCCCAGCGGGCCGATGACCGATCGGATCGCCTGCGGCAACACGATGACCCCGAACACCTGGGTGAACGACAGACCCAGCGACCGGGCCGCCTCAGCCTGTCCCAGGGGCACGGTGTTGAAGCCGGACCGGAGCGTCTCGCAGACGAAGGTCGACGTGTAGAGGACGAACGCGAGCACCGCGAGCCAGAAGTTGTTGGACTTGATCGTCGGCGCGAAGGTCAGGCCCAGATTCTGGTAGAGACCGATTGCGCAGAACAGCACGACGAGCGTCAGCGGGGTGTTGCGGACCACGTTCACGTAGACCCCGGCGAAACCGCGCATCACCGGGACGGGGGAGACCCGCATCGCGGCGAGGGTCGTGCCCCACACCAGCGAGCCGATCGCCGAGTAGAAGGTCAGCTGGATGGTCACCCAGAAGGCGGGCCACAGCTGAGGACCCATGCTCTCCCACAGAGAGGCGTCATTCATCGATGGTTCCTCTCACTCGAGTCCGGGCGGGCACGGCTTGGATGGTGAATCGAGGAATTCGAGGTCACCGGGGTCGGGTTTGTAGGGGAACTTCGACCCGGGACGATCCGCGCGGGCGATGATCTCGTCCACGTACTCGTTGCCGAGAGCTTCGCGCAGGTCGGCGTTCCATGGTGACTCCCCGAGGCCGGCATCAGAGCTCCCGGCCGGGGTCAGCATGGCGTCGAGGGCCTTGTTGATCGCATCCACGGCGGCTTTGTCGCCGAGAGCGACACCGACGCCGTAGCGCTCGGTCGAGAACGGACTGCCGGCCGTTTTCAAGGCGTCCTTCACGCACGCGTCCTTGAGGTAGGTCATCTCGACGAGCTTGAACTCGTCCTTCCAGAAGTTGGCGTAACCGGCGAGGATCGCCTCGTCGGTCGTCAGGGCGTCGACCTTGTCTCGGCGCAGCGCCTCGACACACGCCGAGTAGGAGTCGTACTCCTGCAGCTGGACCGTCGGCAGCTGGGCCTTCACGTTCTGCGCCGATGTCGAGCCGGTGACCGAACAGAGCTTCTTGCCCTTGTCCAGGTCGGTGAGTTCGTCGATCGAGTTGTCGTCGGCGCGCACCATCAGACCCTGATAGGTCTGTAGGTAGGGGCCGCCGAACGACACCTTCTTGGAGCGGCTCGCGTTGATCGAATAGGTGGCGGCGATGAGGTCGACCTCGCCGTTGTCGATCATCGCCTCGCGACGGGCCGACGGCGTTTCCCGCCAGGTGATCTCCGGGTGGTCCACGCCGAGGTCGTCGGCTATGGAATTGACCACATACGTGGCGACCGACGCGTCGAAGCCGGTGACGTTGCCGTTCGGCTCGTAGAGCCCGAGTCCCGGCTGGTCGAACTTGACGCCCAGGACCACCGAACCGTCGCGGATCGAGTTCAGCAGGCTGCGGGGCTCGGTGCTCCCGCAGGCCGACAGCAGTCCGGTCAGCAGTGCCCCGACCGCGAGAAGCAGGCCGGCACGACGCCATCGGGACAAGTGTTGATGTGTGTGTGGTGTGGTGTGGCTCATCCGCATCTCAGTGCCCCAGGATCTTGCCGAGGAAGTCGCGCGCTCGGTCGGTCTTGGGGGCGGTGAAGAAGGTGTCGGGTTCGGAGTCCTCGATGATCGCGCCGTCGGCCATGAAGATCACCCGGTCGGCGGCCTTGCGGGCAAAGCCCATCTCATGGGTGACGACCAGCATCGTCATGCCCTCCTTGGCCAGGGAGACCATCACGTCGAGCACCTCGTTGACCATCTCCGGGTCGAGCGCCGACGTCGGCTCGTCGAACAGCATGATCTTCGGGTCCATCGCGAGGGAGCGGGCGATGGCGACGCGCTGCTGCTGGCCCCCGGACAGCTGGGCCGGGTACTTGTCCTTCTGGCTCGCGATGCCGACCCGCTCGAGCAGTTCGAGTGCGCGCTTGTCCGCGTCGGCCTTGGACTTCTTGCGCACCTTCGTCGGTGCGAGGGTCACATTCTCGAGAATCGTCTTGTGCGAGAACAGGTTGAAGGACTGGAACACCATGCCGACATCGGCGCGCAGTCGCGCGAGGTCCTTGCCCTCGGCCGGCAGGACCTGACCCTCGACCCGGATCTCGCCCTCATCGATCGGCTCGAGCCGGTTGATGGTCCGGCACAGCGTCGACTTGCCCGACCCGGATGGACCGAGGACCACCACCACCTGTCCGGCGGGAACCTCGAGGTCGATGTCCTTGAGTACGTGCAGCGAACCGAAGTGCTTCTGCACCCCGCGCATCGCGATCATCGGCTGGGACCCTGGGCCCGCGGACTTGCTCGGCGAAACGGTCATTCGTGAACCCTAACCAAATACGTGCCATCGAGTCGCGCAGGTGACGCCGAATCGGCGATTTGCGTGGGCCCCGTACCCTGGTAGGAGTGAGTATCGAGTTGTCGGATCGGCCTGACGAGGCTGCATCAGCCCAGTCACCCCGCAGCTATCAGGTCCGTACCTATGGCTGCCAGATGAACGTCCACGACTCCGAACGCATCTCCGGTCTTCTCGAGGACGCGGGATACGTCCGTGCGGCCGAGGACGACGACGCCGATCTGGTCGTCTTCAACACCTGCGCGATCCGCGAGAACGCCGACAACAAGCTCTACGGCAACCTGTCGCATCTCGCGCCGGTGAAGTCCAGCCGTCCGGGCATGCAGATCGCCGTCGGTGGATGCCTCGCGCAGAAGGACAAGGACACCGTCGTCGCCAAGGCGCCGTGGGTCGACGTCGTGTTCGGCACCCACAACATCGGCTCGCTGCCGGCGCTGCTCGACCGTGCCCGTCACAACGCGGAAGCGCAGGTCGAGATCCTCGACTCCCTCGAACGATTCCCCTCGACGCTGCCCGCGAAGCGCGACTCGGCCTACTCCGGATGGGTGTCGGTGTCGGTGGGCTGCAACAACACGTGCACCTTCTGCATCGTGCCGTCGCTGCGCGGCAAGGAGGTCGACCGACGACCCGGTGACGTACTGGCCGAGGTCCAGGCGCTCGTCGACCAGGGCGTCGTCGAGGTGACCCTGCTCGGTCAGAACGTCAACGCCTACGGCATGTCCTTCGCCGATCCCGACCAGCCCCGCAACCGCGGCGCCTTCGCCGAGTTGCTGCGGGCCTGCGGGACCATCGAGGGGCTCGAGCGGGTCCGCTTCACCTCGCCGCATCCGGCCGAGTTCACCGACGACGTGATCGAGGCGATGGCGCAGACCCCCAACGTGTGCCCGCAGCTGCACATGCCGCTGCAATCCGGCTCCGATCGCATCCTGCGCGCCATGCGACGCAGCTACCGCCAGACCAGATTCCTCGGCATCCTCGACAAGGTCCGTGAGGCGATGCCGCATGCGGCGATCACCACCGACATCATCGTCGGGTTCCCGGGGGAGACCGAGGAGGACTTCCAGGCGACCCTCGACGTCGTCGAACGTGCGCGGTTCTCCAGCGCTTTCACCTTCCAGTACTCGCCGCGTCCCGGGACGCCGGCCGCGACGATGCCCGACCAGGTGCCGGCCGAGGTCGTCGGCGAGCGCTACCAACGCCTCATCGCCCTGCAGGAGCGGATCTGCCTGTCCGAGAACGAATCCCTGACCGGCACCGAGGTGGAGCTGCTCGTCGTCGCCGACGAGGGACGCAAGTCCGCCAAGACCCGGCGCATGACCGGTCGCGCGCGTGACGGACGTCTGGTGCACTTCGCGCCCGGCGACGTCGCCTCCGGTATCCGTCCCGGCGACGTGGTCCACACCGTCGTGACCGCGGCCGCGCCGCACCACCTGATCGCCGACGCCGGGGTGCTTTCGCACCGCCGCACGCGCGCCGGCGACGCCTACGAGCAGAGCCGCACGCCGACCACTGCGCCCGTCGGGGTGGGCCTCGGTCTGCCGACTGTTGGTCCCCCCGAGCTCGCACCCGCGACCGCCGACGCCGGATGCGGCAGCGCGTGCGGTGGCTGAGCGTGCACGAACTCGAGATAGAAACAAAGTGAGGCGATGACGATGTCCGAGGATCCGTTCAAGGAGTATGAGAGCGATCTCCGCAAGGCGGAGCGTCGTGTGGCCGGTGAGATCGACCCCGGAGCCCGCGCGGTCGTCGTGGCCGTCGCCGTGTTGCTCGCCATGGTGTCGCTGGTCCTGCCGCACACGGGCTCCGTGACCGGTCTCGAGGTGCTGTCCTTGACACCCGAGGCAGCGGCCGAACGAGTCACCATCGTGTCGAAGATCTTCGTCTACCTGGTGGCGATCTTCGGCATCGCGATGTCGATGCTCGCGCTGCTGACCCGCCGATGGGTTCTGGCGTGGATCGCGTTGTGCGGCTGCGCGATCGCCTGCGTGGCGGGCATGCTCGCGTGGTGGTCGCGCAACACCCCCGGCGTCGGTGGCGTCGAACCCCCGTCGGGTGTGGGCGTCGGTCTGATCCTCGGCTGGATCGCGGTCTTCGTCCTCACCTTCCACTGGTCGCGCGTGGTGTGGGCGCGTTCGTCCTACCACCTGGCGATGGAGGCCGAGCGTCGCAGGCAGGCCGCCGAGCAGGAGGCCTACGCCTCCGCGCTCTACCGCAAGGACCCCGACGACCAGTCCTGAACGATCGGCTCCGCAAGCTCCGCTCCCTGAGGAGGCCCGGAGCCTGCGGAGGGCCGTAAGCTCCGCTCCCTGAGGAGGCCCGGAGCCTGCGGAGGGCCGTCTCGAAGGGTCAGCGGTCGGTCACGGCGCTCTGGGCGGCCACGGCCCACTCGCGCCACTGTGCGGCCTGTTCCCGCAGTGACGCCGCATCGCGGTCCTTGCCGCGTTCGGCTGCCTTGCGGGCCTGCTCCTCGAACTGTGCGGCGCGATCCGCGAACTGTGCGGCACGTGCCTGGGCCTCGGGGTCGGTGCGCTGCCACTGCGCGTCCTCGGCGTCGCGGATGCGCTTCTCGAGAGCACGCGCGCGTGCCTCCAGCGAGTGCATCTGATCGCGCGGCACCTTGCCGATCTCATCCCACTTGTCTCGGAACGCCCGGAACTCACGGCGTGCGCCGTCCAGGTCGGCGGACGGGTTGATGGCGCGCTCGGCGGCGTCGAGCAGCGCGATCTTGGCGGTCGCATTGGCGGTGAACTCGGCGTCGCGTTCGGAGGTCGCGGCGTTGCGGGCGTTGAAGAAGACGTCCTGGGCGGCCTTGAATCGCTGCCACAGGGCTTCGTCGGTGTCGCGGGGGGCGCGGCCGGCGGCCTTCCACTCACCCAGGAGTTCGCGGAACTTCGCCGAGGTGGGTCCCCATTCGGTCGACGAGGACAGTTCCTCGGCGCGGGCGATCAGCGCCTCTTTTCGTTCCTTGGCGCCCGCTCGTTCGCGGTCGAGTTCGGCGAAGTGCGCACCGCGGCGGCGATTGAAGGCATCGCGTGCCTTCGCGTAGCGCTTCCACAGGACGTCGTCGGTCTTGCGATCGATGCCCTTGATCGCCTTCCACTCGTCGAGGATCTCGCGGAGCCGGTCGCCGGCGCTCTTCCAGTTGGTGGCCTCGGCGCCGATCTGTTCGGCCTCGGTGGCGAGGGTCTCCTTGCGGGCGATGGCGGCGGCGCGGGTCTTCTCGCGCTCGGCGCGCAGCGACTCGGCGACCTCGTCGGCGCTGCCCACGATCGCCTCCAGCCGCCGCTGCAGCGCGGCGACGTCGCCGATGACATGAGCGTTGGGCAGATCGTCGAGCAGGTGCTTGGCCGCCGCCTGCGCCTTGCGCGGATCACCCGAGCGTGCGCTGAGGCGTTCCTCGAGGATCTCGACCTCGGTGGCGAGATCGTCGAAACGGCGCGCGAAGTGGGCGAGACCCTCTTCGATCGTGCCGGCCTGCCACTGGCCGATCTCGCGTTCACCGTCGGCGGTCTTGAGCCAGACCACACCCGAGGAGTCGATCCGGCCGTAGCGGTGCGGGTCGCCGGCGCTGATGTGCGGAACGACAGGTTCGTGGGCTCCCGGCCGCGGGCCCGGCTTGGGGCGAGGGCCGGGTTTGGGTCCGGGCTTCGGCCCCGGCGCGCCCGTCTGGGGTGCCTGGGTGGCCGCGGAGGGATCGGTCGGGTGGGTCATCTGCACAAGTCCTGCCGCTCATTGGTGCCGCGCGTCACGGCTGCCGGTCGCTGGGTCGGTTCTCGCCGGGCATCGTAACGCCGCGGCGACAGCCGACAGTACGGATCCATTCAAGCAGTTCAGGCGCGTGCATGTGGCGTGCGTGCCGACTTGCCGACATCCGTGTCGGGGTTCGGCCGTCGGCGGCCGCGCCCGGTTCGACTAGCGTCGTGGTGTGCTTGCGGCCGTCGTCTTCGTACCGAGTGCCCCGTTGCTGGTACCCGAGTTGACCGGTCCGTCGGCGTTCGACACCGAACCCGTGCGATCGGCGGTCGGTGATGCCCTCGCCGACGCCGCGGCGACCGGGATCGACAGGTGGGTCGTGGTCGGTGCGACCGACGAGCCGATGACCGGGCCGGTCGACGAGGCGGAATCGGGCAGTTTCGCCCGGTTCGGGGTCGATCTCCGGGTGAGCCTGAGCGGTGTCGGGCCGGACGCCGAGACCGGCCCCCGGATGAGCCTGTCGGGGCTGATCGGTGCCTGGCTGCGCGAGTCGGCGTCGCTGGGCCCGACGACCGCGTTCATCGTCGGCCGGGAGACGACGCCTCGTGAGTGCGCCGCGATCGGTGCGGATCTCGCCGCGCTGCTGGGCGATTCGCGCGAGCGGGTCGGACTCCTGGTGGTCGGCGACGGCTCGACCGCGCTGACGCCCAAGGCGCCGGGCGGTGGTCGACGGGACTCCGCGGTCGCCCTCAACGACGCGATCGTCGCCGCGATCGGCGGCGCCGACACGGCAACGCTGGCCGCACTCGAAGCCGGACCCTGTGACAACGAGGGAGTCGGCGGCCGGGTGGCGTGGCAGGTCGTCGCGGCCGCTGTCGAGAACTCCGGCTCCGCCCTCGTCGCGAAGACGGGCTACGCCGACGCGCCGTTCGGTGTCGGCTACGTCGTCGCGACGTGGACCGTCACCGGTGATCCGGCATGAGCGATCACTCGGCGCCGCGGCCGATCATGGTCGTCGGTCCGACGGCGTGCGGGAAATCCGACCTCGCCCTCGACCTGGCCGAGCGGCTGGACGGGGAGATCATCAACATCGACGCCATGCAGCAGTACCGCGGCATGGACATCGGGACGGCCAAGGTGCCCGTCGCCGACCGCCGCGGCATCGTGCATCACCAGATCGACGTCCTCGACGTGACCGAGGTGGCCACCGTCGCCCGGTATCAGCAGGCTGCCTCCGCCGACGTGGAGCGTCTTCTCCACGCGGGGCGCATACCGGTGATCGTCGGCGGATCGATGATGTACATCCAGGGACTGCTCGACAACTGGCAGTTCCCGGCGACCGATCCCGAGGTTCGCGGCCGCTACGAGGAGATGCTCGCCGAGCGCGGTGTCGCCGAGATGCACCGGTTGCTCGCCTCGGTCGATCCGGCGGCGGCCGCCACCATTCTCGACACCGACGGTCGGCGCGTCGTCCGTGCTCTCGAGGTGGTCGAACTGACCGGGCAGCCTTTTGCGGCATCGCAGCCGACGATCGGTGAACCCCGTTGGGGTACCACGATTCTCGCGCTCGACCGGGAGACCGCCGAACTCGACGACCGGATCGCGCGGCGTACCCGGCTGATGTTCGAGACCGGTCTGACCGACGAGGTCGAGGCCCTGTGCGCCGCCGGACTGCGGGAGGGCCGCACGGCGTCGCAGGCCATCGGGTACAAACAGGTCCTCGCGGCACTCGACGGCGAGTACGACATGGCGCAGGCCGAGGAACTCACCTTCATCGGCACCCGCCGGTACGTGCGCAGGCAGCGGTCCTGGTTCCGGCGCGATCACCGCGCCGTGTGGCTCGACGCCGCCGCCCCCGATCTCGCCGACCGCGCCCTCGCGGCCGCCGCCGTGTGAGATCACCGGCAGCTGACGCTCTGCGTGACAAGTAGTCTGGGGCGCGTGAGTTCCCACCAGACCGGTCTGCGCTTCGTGAAGGGGCACGGCACCCAGAACGATTTCGTCGTGCTCGCCGACCCGGCCGCCGAACTGGCCCTCGACACCGAGATGGTCGCGGCGCTGTGCGATCGTCAGCGGGGCATCGGGGCCGACGGCCTGCTGCGCGTGGCGCGCACGGGTGCGCTCGTCGAACGCGGCGTCCTCGCCGCCCTTCCCGACGGGGTCGCGGCCGACGACTGGTTCATGGATTACCGCAACGGGGACGGCTCGATCGCCGAGATGTGCGGCAACGGGGTCCGGGTCTTCGCCCACTTCGTCCGCGCCACCGGACTCACCGCCACCGACGCCTTCACCGTGGGATCGCGCGCCGGTGCGCGGCCGGTGATCATCCACCACTTCGACGACGTGCACGCCGAGGTCACCGTGGAGATGGGCGTCGCGCGCCTCGACGGCACCTCGGTGGTGCGGATCGGCGACGACGTCTACCCGGGCGCCAAGGTCGACGTCGGCAACCCGCACCTGGCGTGCGTGGTCGCCGATCTCACCGCCGACGAACTCGCGGCCGTCGACTTCGCCGCCGGAGTGGTCATCGAACCGGGCGACTTCCCGAACGGAGCCAATGTCGAGCTGCTGACCCCGCCGGTCGAGGACGTCGACGGGCGGCTGTATGCACGGATGCGGGTCTTCGAACGCGGCGTCGGCGAGACGCGCAGTTGCGGAACGGGCCTGGTCGCGGCCACGCGGGCCGCTCTCGATGCACGCGGTCAGGACACCGGTGAACTGCGCATCGGCATCCCGGGCGGCGAGGTCACCGTGACCATCCGGCCCGACGGCTCCACCCTGCGCGGCCCCTCCATGCTGGTCGCCGACGGTGTCCTGCGACCCGGTTGGGACCGCTGAGCCGATAATCACGTGCTGAGCAGGGGGCGGGCGTGAGACCATGGATCCCGTATGACCGAATCATCAGCACAGATCCTTTCCTCAGCGGACCTCGACGATCGCACCGGTGACATCCGGGACGACGATCCGACGGTCGGCGAACTCCAACTCTCCGAGCGCGCGTCACTGCAGCGCGTCGCCGGACTCTCCACCGAACTCACCGACGTCACCGAGGTCGAGTACCGGCAGCTCCGTCTCGAGAAGGTGGTCCTCGTCGGTGTCTGGACCGAGGGCAGCGCCGCCTCGGCCAAGGCCAACATGACCGAACTCGCGGCCCTGGCCGAGACCGCCGGCTCGCAGGTCCTCGACGCGGTGATCCAGCGTCGTTCCAAACCGGACTCGGCCACCTACATCGGCAGCGGCAAGGCCGACGAACTCCGCGAGATCGTCCTCTCGACCGGCGCCGACACCGTCATCTGCGACGGTGAGCTCACCCCGGCGCAGCTCACCGCGCTGGAGAAGGTCGTCAAGGTCAAGGTCATCGACCGCACCGCGCTGATCCTCGACATCTTCGCCCAGCACGCCACATCCCGGGAGGGCAAGGCGCAGGTCTCGCTCGCGCAGATGGAGTACATGCTCCCGCGCCTGCGTGGTTGGGGTGAGTCGATGTCCCGCCAGGCCGGCGGCCGTGCCGGCAGCAACGGCGGCGTGGGCCTGCGTGGTCCCGGTGAGACCAAGATCGAGACCGACCGTCGCCGCATCCGTGAGCGGATGGCCAAGCTGCGGCGCGAGATCCGCGACATGAAGAAGGCGCGCACCACCAAGCGTGCGGCGCGCCATCGTTCGTCGATCCCGTCGATCACGGTCGCCGGCTACACCAACGCCGGCAAGTCGAGTCTCGTCAACGCCATGACCGGCGCCGGTGTCCTCGTCCAGGACGCGCTGTTCGCGACGCTCGACCCGACAACCCGGCGCGCCACCCTCGACGACGGCCGGGCCGTGGTCTTCACCGACACCGTCGGTTTCGTCCGCCACCTGCCGACCCAACTCGTCGAGGCGTTCCGGTCGACGCTCGAAGAGGTCGTCGACGCCGATCTCCTCCTGCATGTGGTCGACGGATCGGATCCGTTCCCGATGGAACAGATCTCGGCCGTCCGTCAGGTCATCGGCGAGATCGTCGCCGAGGAGAAGGTCGAGGCGCCACCGGAACTGTTGGTCATCAACAAGATCGACGCGATCGACGGCAACCGGCTCACCGAGCTGCGCGGTGCGGTGGGTGTCGACGCGGTCTTCGTCTCGGCACGCACAGGTGAAGGACTGCCCGAACTGTTCGACCGGGTCCGCGAGTTCGTGGGCCGCGAGGACGTCGAACTCACCATCGAGGTGCCGTTCTCGCGCGGCGACATCGTCTCGCGGATCCACAGCGAGGGCGAGGTCCTCGACTCCGAGCACACCGAGTCGGGCACCACCATGAAGGTCCGCGTCCCGGCCGCTTTCGCGGGCGAGATCGCGGACCTCACGGTGTAGACCTGCTCAGCCGGCGTCCGTTCAGTCGGCATCCAGATCGGTCTCGACGAGGGTGACGATCTTGTCGAGCGCTGCCTGATCCTCGGCGGTGACCACGACCTTGGCGCCCTTCTCGGCGCCGAGGGTCATGATCATCAGTGCCGAACCGGCGTCGACCGGGTCGCCGCCCTCGAGTTCGAGGGTCACGGTGCTGCCGGAGTCGGCGACGGCCTCGGCGATGATCGTGGCCGGCCGGGCGTGCAGGCCGACGGCCGATCCGACGGTGGCGGTGGTGCTGGGCATGGTGCCTCCTGTGTTGCTGGGGTATTCGGTTGTCGTGCTGGATGAAACGTCGGGTATGAGTGGGTCTGGGATCAGGCTGCCACGGCCTCGAGGTCGGCCGCTGCCACCTCCCTGGTCCTGCCGAATTGCTTCGCCGCGGTCACCGCGACCGCGCTGAGCACGGTGCCGGCGACGAGGGCCACGAGGAACAGCACCCAGTTGTTCATGGCGAAGAAGACGAAGATGCCGCCGTGTGGGGCGCGGAGCTCCACACCGAACGCCATGATGAGCGCACCGGACAGTGCGCCGCCGGCCATCATCGACGGGATGACGCGGAACGGGTCGACCGCGGCGAACGGGATGGCACCCTCGGAGATGAACGATGCGCCGAGAAGCCAGGCGGCCTTGCCGTTCTCGCGTTCGGGTTCGGTGAACAGCCCGGGACGCAGCACCGTGGCGAGGGCCAGGGCGAGCGGCGGGACCATGCCGGCGCACATCACCGCGGCCATGATCTGGAACTGTGCGGGACCGGCGGTCGCCGCGTCGGCGATACCGGCGGTTGCGAACAGGTAGGCGGTCTTGTTGACCGGACCGCCGAGGTCGAAGCACATCATCAGGCCCAGCACGATGCCGAGGACGACGGCCGATCCGCCGGACATGCTCTCCAGTCCGGAGTTCATCTGCTCGGTCAGCCAGGCGAGCGGCTTGCCGAGCACCATGTAGAGCAGTCCGCCGACGATCATGCTGCCGAACAGTGGGATGACGACCACCGGCATCAGTCCGCGAGCCCACTGCGGGACCGGGAGCCGCGAGATCCACAGACACGCGGCGCCGGCGATGAGACCGCCGATGAGTGCGCCGATGAAGCTGGCGCCGACGGAGAGGGACACGATGCCCGCGACGAAACCGGGGGCGATGCCGGGGCGGTCGGCGATGGCGAAGGAGATGTAACCGGCGAGGACCGGGACGGCGAGTCCCATCACCCCCGATCCGATCGCGAAACTCACCGCGCCGAGGTACTGCAGGAGCCCGCCGGACGGCAGATCCCAGACGCTGTTGTTGAGCGCGATGTAGACGGCGTCGTTCAGGGACCCGGCGCTGTCGAGGGTGCTGTTGGCGATCTCGTACCCGGCGAGCAGGAAGCCGAGCGCGATGAGCAGGCCGCCCGCCGCGACGAACGGGATCATGTAGCTGACACCGGTCATGAGTGCCTGACGAGTGCGCGCACCGAGTCCGACACCCGACGACGCGCCGGTCTCGGCGCCCTCGGTGCCGCCGTCGTCGGTCACCCGCGCCGCGTCCGGGTTCCGTCCGGCCGCAACGGCTTCGGCGATCATCGCATCGGGTTCGTTGATGGCTCGTTTGACGCCCGAGGCGATCACCGGCTTGCCGTGGAAGCGACCCTTGCCCTTCACCCCGATGTCGGTGGCGAAGATGACGGCGTCCGCGTTCGCGATGACCTCGGGGTCGAACGGCGTGGTGGCCGACGAGCCCTGGGTCTCCACCGCGAAGTCGACATCGGCACGGTCCGCGGCGTACCTGAGCGCGTCCGCGGCCATGTAGGTGTGCGCTATTCCGGTGGGGCAGGCGGTGATCGCGACGATGTGCGGCCGGTTCTGCGCCGGCGTCCGGGCGGTGACCGGGGTGTCCGTGGCCGGCGCCATCGGCGCTGCCGGGGAAGTGGTTGCGGTCGTGGTCTCGGTCTTCTTGGCGTCGGGATCGATGGCCTCGGTGACCAGTTCGATGATGCGTTCGTCGTTCTCGGCGGCGCGGAGGGACGCGACGAAGTCGGGGCGGACCAGCGAACGCGCCAGGGAGCTCAGCACTTTCATGTGCGCCGCCGCACCGCCCTCGGGGGCGGCGATGAGGAAGACGAGGTCGGCCGGCCCGTCGGGTGCCCCGAAGTCGACCTGGCGCGACAGTCGCGCCATGGCAAGGCTCGCCGTCGTCACCGATGCGGTGCGCGCGTGAGGGATGGCGATGCCGCCGGGGAGCCCGGTGGCCGACTTGGCTTCCCGCTCGAGTGCCGCGCGGGCCAGATCGGCGGGGTCGGTGGTCCGTCCGGCAGCGGCCAGGGCGTCGGCGAGGGTGGTGATGACGGCGGCGGGGTCTGCACCGGCGTCGACGTCGAGACTCACCGTCTGGGCGGTGATGATCTGCTCGGTCATGGGATGTCCTTCGGCATGGAGAGGGGCGGAGTGGTCGGGTGCCCGGTGGGGGATTCGGTTCAGTTCATCGGGGCGGCCCCGGAGAGTTCCGTGACCGTGACCCCGGACAGGTCGAGGTGGTGGGGGGTGGGGGAGGAGGTGCCCGCCAGTGCGGCGGCGGCCGAACCGTAGGCGACGGCGGACCGCAGACAGTCGGGAGCCGACGCGCCACGCGTCTGCGCGACGAGGAATCCGGCGAGGGAGGAATCACCCGCGCCGACGGTGCTGCGCGGAACGGTGGGTGGCGGCGTCGCGCACCAGACGCCCGCCGCGGTGGCGAGGACCGCGCCCCGTGCCCCGAGCGTGGCCAGCACGGCGCCGCCGATCTGCTCGACGAGCGCCGTGGACGCGGCGACGATGGGACGGAGGTCGTTGCGGGAGAGCGATTCCCGCAACTCTGCCGGATCGGTGCCGGTGAGTTCGGCGAGTTCGTCCTCGTTCGGCTTGATCAGGTCGACTCGTCCGGCGGCGGCCGCACGCAGCGGTGCTCCCGAGGTGTCCACCGCCACGCGGCAACCGGCGGTGACCAGGGCGTCGGCGACGGTCCGATACCAGTCCTCCGGTACGCCGGGCGGCAGTGATCCGCACAGCGTGACCCAGTCCGCGCCGTCCGCGTAGGTGCGGATCAGTGCGCTCAGCGCGGCCAGTTGAGCCGCCGTCAGGCTGACGCCCGGGGCATTGATCTTGGTGGTGGTGCCGTCGGCTTCGGCAATGGTCACGTTCGAGCGCACCTCGCCGTCCACGGGGACCGCGTCGTAGGGGAGTCCGAGCTCGTCGAGGGCGGCGAGCAGCGGGTCGCCCGCACGCGCCGGGAGCAGTGCCCGGGTCGGTAGTCCGGCGGCGGCGACGGTGCGGGCCACGTTGACGCCCTTGCCGCCCGGTTGGGCGCGGACCACACCGGCTCGCTGGACCTCGCCGCGCCGGAGCGGGGTGTCGAGTTCGAGGGTGCGGTCGACGCTGGGATTGGCTGTGACGGTGAGGATCATGCGATCACGACCTCGACGCCGCGGGCGGACAGGGCGGCCGAGAACCTCGGATCGATACCGGAGTCGGTGATCAGGACGTCGATGTCGTCGATGCCGGCGAATCCCGACAGCTCCTCGCGCTCCATCTTCGAACTGTCGGCGAGGACGACGACGCGTCGGGCCGCGGCAACCATCGCCGCCTTCACCGCCGCCTCGTCGGGGTCGGGCGTCGACAGACCGTGCGCTTCGCTGAGGCCGTTGGTGCCGATGAATGCGGTCGTCACGCGCAGCCGTCCCAGTGCGGCGACCGTCTCGGCGCCCACCGTGGCCTGGGTGAGTCCGCGGACGCGACCGCCCAGGGCGTGCAGACCGTCCGCATGGCGGCCGGCGAGCAACCCGGCGATCGGCAGGCTGTTGGTGATCAGCGTCAGATCGCGGTCCCGCGGCATGACCTCCGCGGCACGGAACGTGGTGGTGCCGGCGTCGAAGAGCACCGATCCGCCGTCGGGCGGCAGGAAACGGAGGGCGGCGCGGCCGATGGCGGCCTTCTCCTCGATCTGTTCGGTCTCCCGTTCGGCGATGCCGAGTTCACCGATCACCCGCATCACCTCGGGGCGGACGGCACCGCCGTGGACGCGCTGCAGGTGCCCGCCGCGTTCGAGAACGGCCAGGTCGCGCCGAACCGTCTCGCTGGTCACGTCGAACTTCGCGGCGAGCTCGGCGACCGAGGCGCGCCCTGCGACGCGAACCTCCTCGGCGATGGCCTGCTGTCTCTCCTCGGCGTACACACCGGCTCCGTTCTGATCGTTCCTGCTCACTCGGCCACCGCGAAATGTGGGAATATGTGGCTTTGAATGTTGTAGTAACTGTGTTTACGCCTTTTTATGTTGACAAGTCAAGCCAAATTTGTAACCGTGGTCACATGACGCAGATTCTGACGGGGACGCCGGTCGTCGGTGGTGTGGCTCATGGACCCGCACTGTGGCCGGGACGCCGTCCCGACCACAGTGCGGAGGCGCTCGGCGCCGGTGTCGAGATCTCCGAGGACCAGCGCCCGGAGGAGGTCGCACGATTCACTGCGGCGGCAGGCGTCGTCGCCGCGCGACTCCGTGAGCGCGCGTCGCAGAACACCGGCGTCGCCGCGGAAGTACTCGCCGCCACCGCCGGACTCGCGGAAGACCGCGGCTGGATCGGTGCGGCGTCGGCCCTGATCGCCAGGGGTACGCCGGCACCGTCGGCCGCCGTTGCCGCCACCGAACAGTTCGCCGCGGTGTTCACCAAGCTGGGCGGCCTGATGGCCGAGCGGGTCACGGACCTCAACGACGTCCGCGACCGCGTGCTCGCCGAGCTCCTGGGACTGCCCGAACCCGGGTTGTCCACGCCGGAGGTGCCCTCGATCCTGCTGGCCGACGACCTCGCACCCGCCGACACGGCCGGCCTCGACCCCACCACCACGATTGCCCTCGTGACGCGACTGGGTGGGCCCACCAGCCACACCGCGATCATCGCCCGTCAGCTCGGCATCCCGTGCGTCGTCGCGGTGTCCGGACTCGTCGGGATCGATGCGGGTACGGCGATCCTCGTCGACGGCACCACGGGTGAGATCGCCGTCGACCCCGATGACACCGCCGCGCGAGCCCGAGTCGAGGAGTATCGGCGTCACGCCGCTCGCGTCGCCGGATGGTCGGGTCCGGGTCGCACCGGCGACGGGGTGGAGGTGGCGATCCTGGCCAACGTCGCCGACGGGTCGTCGGCCCGCGCAGCAACCGATCACCCGGTGGAGGGTGTCGGACTGTTCCGTACCGAATTGGCCTTCCTCGAGCGCGCCGAGGAGCCTTCGGTCGACGAGCAGGCGGGCATCTATCGCGAGGTGCTGGACGCTTTCGACGGCCGCAAGGTGGTCATCCGCACCCTCGACGCCGGCTCGGACAAGCCGCTGCGCTTCGTGACCCATCCCGACGAGGCCAACCCGGCACTCGGTGTGCGCGGCGATCGAATCGCCTTGGCGCACCCCGAGATCCGCGCGCGCCAGCTCGACGCGATCGCCCGGGCGGCGCTGGAGGCCGACGCGCAGCCGTGGGTCATGGCCCCGATGATCGCCTCACCCGCCGAGGCGGCGACATTCGCCGCGCAGGTGCGCGAGCGTGGACTCGTCGCCGGTGTGATGATCGAGGTTCCCGCCGCGGCGATCCTGGCCCCGGCGATCCTGGCCGAGGTGGACTTCGTCTCGATCGGCACCAATGACCTCACGCAGTACACGATGGCCGCTGACCGAATGTCCGCCGAGCTCGCATCGCTGACCGATCCGTGGCAGCCGGCCGTGCTGCATCTCGTCGCAACGGTCGCCCGGGCCGGACGTGATCAGGGCAAACCGGTGGGCGTCTGCGGAGAGGCCGCGGCCGATCCGCATCTCGCCTGCGTGCTGGTCGGACTCGGGGTGACCTCGTTGTCGAGCGCTCCCGTCGCGGCGCCCGCGGTCGGCGCCCGGCTCGGCGCGGTCACCCTGGCAACCTGCGAAAACGCGGCGGCGGCCGCGCTGGCCGCCACCGATCCGGCTGCAGCTCGCGCGGCGGTCGCCGCGGTACTCGACAGTGACGAGGTCAGACTCGCCTCATCACGGTGACGACCTTGCCGAGGATGACGGCCTCGTCGCCCGGGATCGGGTCGAACAACTCGTTGTGCGGCATCAGCCAGACATGACCCTTCTGGCGTTTGAAGGTCTTGACCGTGGCCTCGCCGTCGATCATCGCGGCCACGATGTCGCCGTTGTCGGCCACGTTCTGCTGGCGGACGACGACCCAGTCGCCGTCGCAGATCGCGGCGTCGATCATCGACTCGCCGACGACCTTCAGCAGGAACAGCGATCCCTCGCCGACGAGCTCCCGGGGGAGTGGGAACACGTCCTCGACGGCTTCCTCGGCGAGGATCGGTCCGCCTGCGGCGATCCGGCCGAGCACCGGTACGAAAGTGGGTTCGGGCAGTGCTCCGCCGGTCGGCGAGGTCGGCGTCGGGGGTTCGCTCGGCGCGATGTTCACCGCCCGCGGACGGTTGGCATCACGTTTGAGAAGGCCCTTGCGTTCGAGCGTCCGCAGCTGATGGGCGACCGAGGAGGTCGAGGTGAGACCCACCTCGTCACCGATCTCGCGGATGCTCGGCGGGTAACCGCGTTCTCGCACGGATTTGCGGATCACCTCGAGAACTCCGCGCTGCCGCGGCGTCAGCGACGCCTCGGCAGCCGCCATGTCCGCCGGGGTGACGGGCTCGTCGGCGCCCCGCGCTCCGGTGCGCTTACCGCCGTCATCGCTCATGATCGGGTTCCTCTCGATTCCGAACGTGCTGGTAGATCGCTTGTCTTTCGACGAGCCTAGCCGAGAACGCCGACCGCATCAAACATTTGTTCGACGTGTCGCGAGACAATTGTCGGAGTGCCGTGCTACAAATCGAACATCAGTTCATCGAACGGATGATCGACATTCGAACAGTTCGACCGGGACGACGCGGTCCCACTCACGAACACCGTTCGACCGGATACACGGAGGGCACCATGCGCACCGCCACTCTCATCGACCCCGTCCACCTCGACCCCGCCCGGCACGACCCCGCCCGGCACGGCGGTCCCGTCCGCGGCGACGTCCTGGAGCGTCCGCGCCCGACACGTCGGGGAGACGCCCGGCGGCCCGTCGACAACCGTCCGGTGCCGGAATCGGCGGTCCGGGTCCGCCGCGTCGCGTCCACCCAGTGCGCGTCGCCGGTGGGTATGCGCGGTCGTGGACCGGTGGTCCCGGCGTGGCGTCCCGCCGAGGCGGCTCCCGCGGCCGTCATCCGCCGGCGTCGCCGCACGGCGACCGCTGTCCTCGCCGGCGTCGCGCTCGCCCTGGCCGTGTGGGTCATCGCGGTCGTCGGCCAGAACTACGCCGCGTCGGTCACGCCTGCCGCGGTCGGCACCGAGGTCGTGCACGTTCGGTCGGGTGACTCGCTGAGCACGATCGCCTCGCGGGTCGCCCCCGAGATGCCGCGTGAGGCCGTCGTCGACGAGATCATCCAGCTGAATGACCTCGCGTCGAGCGGGCTGCGCGTCGGCCAGCCGCTCCTCACCCCCCGGTACCACTGAGGCCGGGCGGTATCCTCGATGCCACAGGGACCAGCCGAGCACCGGCCCGGCATGCGGCGCGGCTGCATCAGAGCGTCCCGTGACCTGCGTGAGGATACGATGCGCTGCCCCTTCTGCAAGAACGACGACACCAAGGTCATCGACTCGCGTGTCGCTGATGAGGGGCAGGCCATCCGGCGCCGCCGCTCCTGCGTGGAGTGTGGGCGACGCTTCTCGACCGTGGAGAGTGCGGTCCTCTCGGTGGTGAAACGCAACGGCGTCACCGAACCGTTCAGTCGCGAGAAGGTGATGCGAGGTGTCCGGCGCGCATGCCAGGGGCGCCACGTCGCCGAGGACGCTCTCGCCCAGCTCGCCCAGCAGGTCGAGGACACCGTCCGCGCCAGTGGTTCGGCCGAGATCCCCAGCAATGAGGTGGGACTCGCGATCCTGAAGCCGCTGCGGGACCTCGACGAGGTCGCCTACCTGCGCTTCGCGTCGGTGTACCGGTCCTTCGACTCCCTCGAGGACTTCCAGCGCGAGATCGACGACCTCCGGGCCGCTTCAGCCGAGTCGGTCAAGAGTTCGTAGGACCCGCTTCTCCGACACCGGGAACGCGGTGCCCAGCCGTTCGGCGAACAATCCGACCCGCAGCTCCTCGACGAGCCACTGCGCCTCGTCGTTGACGTGCGCTTTCCGGTGTTCGGGTACCTGGGCCAGCCGCTGCGCCCACCGTTCGGTCACGCGGTCGATCACGGCGACTCCGGCCTGATCTCGCGCGGCGGAAGCCGGGAGTGCCGTCAACCGTGCCTCGGCGGCCGCGAGGTAGCGCGGCACGTTCTCCAGATGATGTCGCGGAGTGGCGGCCACGAATCCGTCGAAGACGAGGTTGTCGAGTTGTTCGGCGACGTCGTCGGCGGCGAGCGAACCCGCATGACGGTCGATCGCGGCGCGTACCGGCGCCACCGAGCCGAGCGACTCCACCGCGAGAGAGAAATACTCCGGAGCCGACTCGGTGATCCGTGGACGGATCTTCTCCGTCAGGGTGCGAAACGCCTCGGGTGAACGCACGGCGGACGCGGTCCCGGCGTGAAGGCCGGCGACGACGTCGCGGATCGCCCGGCGTGTGCAGTCGGCCAGCAATGTATCGAGATCCGCATAGGGACTCTGGCTCAACGCCAGCCGGCCGGCGGCGCCGAGCGAACTCGCCACGCGCCGGTGCAGTGGCGGGATCGCCAGGTCGAGGAGCGCGACGATCCCCCTCTCCGCCAGGCGATCTCGGGCCTGCTCCGACACCGCGTCGATCACGACCACCCCGCGTGTACGTCCGGCGTCGTCGGTGATCGCGTCGACGGTCGGGTACCTGGTGAGGCGCTGACCGGCGATGTCGACGGTCCGCTGCGCGGCGAGAGTGCCGATGCCGTCGTCGGTCCAGCTGCGATACAGCGTGCGTTTCACCGTCTTCGACGCCGCGGGCGTCGTCGCACGCTGAAGCTCGTCGATCGAGTCGGCACGCGCGGTGATCCGTCCGTCGTCGTCGGCGACCGCGAAATGCATCCGCAGATGGAGGGGAATCCGGTCGAGGTCGAAATCGGCGGCGGTGACCGTCATCTGGGTGATCGTGGTGAGTTCGCGGGCGAGCCCGACCGCGAGCGGTTCGCTGCGAGGCGTGAGACGGGCCAGCGCCAGGTCGGCGAACCGCTGGGCGGGGGACATCGACTTGCGCAACCTCTTGGGCAGCGATTTCACCAGTGCGGTGGCCAGTTCCGACCGCATCCCGGGCACGGACCAGTCGAAGCCCGCCGACCGGACGTGGGGCAGCAGTGCGCGCGGGATGATCACGGTGACACCGTCATCGGGTGCGCCGGGTTCGAACCGGTAGCGGAGCTCGAGTCGGGTGTCGCCCTGCTGCCACGCACCCGGATAGTCGGTCGGTGCGGCCTCGGCGGTTGCCGTGACATCCTCGGGCTTGAGGTCCAGAAGGGCAGGATCGCTGCGCCGTGCCTTCTTCCACCACGTGTCGAAGTGACGTGCGGAGGTGACCTCGGCGCCGACCCGGTTGTCGTAGAACTCGAAGAGCTGATCCTCGGTGATCACGAGTCCGCGTTCGCGCCTACGGTTCTCGACGTCGGCGGCGGCCTCGAGGAGGGCGCGGTTGCGTTCGAAGAACGGGTGCTGGGTACGCCAGTCTCCCTCGACGAGGGCATGGCGGATGAACAGCTCGCGCGAGACGACCGGGTCGATGGGACCGTAGTCGACGCGGCGACGGGCGACGAGGGTGACGCCGTAGAGGGTGACCCGCTCGTACGCCATCGCGGCGCCACGTTTCGACGACCAGTGCGGCTCGCTGTGCGTGCGTTTGACCAGATCCCCGGCCAGTTTCTCCGCCCACAACGGATCGATCCCGGCGACCGTGTGCGCGAACAGCCGGGAGGTCTCCAGGACCTCCGCGGCCATGATGAACGCCGGCGGTTTCTTGGCCAGCGGCGACGCCGGGAAGATCATGAGCGTCGTGTTCCGCGCCCCGGTGAATTCACGACCCTCGGTGTTGCGGACCGCGATGTTGCTGAGCAGACCCGACAGGATCGCGCGGTGGACGGCATCGGCGTCGACCTGCGGCAACTCCTCGCCGGCCGGACGCACGGGCCAGTCGAGATCCTTGACGATCTCGGTGAGCTGACGGTGCAGGTCCCGCCACTCCCGGATGCGCAGGAAGTGCAGGAACTCCCGCTCGCACATCCGCCGGAACCTGCTGCCGGACAACTCCTTGCGCTGTTCGTCCAGGTATCGCCACAGTTCGACGTAGGACAGGAAGTCCGACTGCGGCACGACGAATCGACGATGGGAGGCGTCGGCCGCCTCGCGATGTTCGGCCGGCCGTTCGCGCGGATCGGGCAGCGACATCGCGGACGCGATGACCAGCAGGTGGTCGAGGCAGCCGAGTTCGCGACCCGCGATCAGCATGCGGGCGATCCGCGGGTCGACCGGTATCCGCGACATCGAACGGCCGACGGGGGTGAGGCGCGGCGGGCCGCCTTCGCGGCTCACGGTGATCGCGCCGAGTTCGGTCAGCACGCCCATACCGTCGCGGATCGCGCGCTCGTCGGGCGGCTGGACGAACGGGAAATCCGCGATCTCACCGAGTTTGAGCGAGGTCATCTGCAGGATGACCGCGGCCAGGTTGGTGCGCAGGATCTCCGGGTCGGTGAACGCCGGCCGCGAGTCGAAGTCGTTCTCGCTGTAGAGCCGGATACAGACACCCGGCGCGACGCGACCGCATCGGCCGGCGCGCTGGCGGGCGCTGGCCTGCGAGACCGGTTCGATGGGAAGACGATTCACCTTGGTGCGGGTCGAGTACCGGCTGATGCGAGCGGTGCCGGTGTCGATGACGTAGCGGATGCCGGGCACCGTGACCGATGTCTCGGCGACATTGGTGGCCAGGACGATCCGTCGACCGTTCGACGGAGCGAAGACCTTCTGTTGGTCGGCGATCGACAGACGTGCGAACAGCGGGACGATCTCCGCACCGCCATCGCGGCCGGTTCCGGTGCGGCGCCGCAACGCATCCGCGGTCTCGCGGATGTCGCGCTCGGTGGGTAGGAACACCAGGATGTCGCCCCGGCCGCCGGCCCACAACTCGTCGATCGCGGCGTCGATGCCCTGGATCTGGTCGAGGTCGGCGTGCTCGCCGCCCCCGGTGTCGTCGCCGCTGTCCGGGCGTTCCTGGAGGCTCAGGGGCCGGTAACGGATCTCGACGGGGTAGGTGCGACCGGACACCTCGATGACCGGCACCGAGGCGTCGGGTGTGCTGAAATGCCGTGCGAAACGGGCGGGTTCGATGGTGGCCGAGGTGATGATCACCTTCAGGTCCGGTCGTTGCGGCAGCAGCCGGCGCAGATAGCCGAGGATGAAGTCGATGTTGAGGCTGCGCTCGTGGGCTTCGTCGATGATCAGCGTGTCGTAGCGCCGCAGCATCGGATCGGTGGCGATCTCGCGGAGCAGGATGCCGTCGGTCATCACGCGGATCAGGGTGTCGGCCCCCGAACGGTCGGTGAACCGGACCGAGTAGCCGACCGCGTCACCGAGTTCGGTGTCGGTCTCGTCGGCGATGCGTTTGGCCACCGAGCTCGCCGCGATACGACGCGGCTGGGTGTGCCCGATCGTGCCGCGGATGCCGCGCCCGAGTTCGAGGCAGATCTTCGGTAGCTGTGTTGTCTTACCCGAGCCGGTCTCGCCGGCCACCACCACGACCTGATGGTCCCGGATGGCGTCGGCGATCTCCTCACGAGCTGCCGACACGGGGAGTTCGTCCGGGAAGCGCAGCACCGGCACGCCTGCCCGGCGCCGTTCGAGGCGGTTGCGTGCCTTGGCCACGTCGGCGACGAGCTGCTCCCACTTGCGTGGGTCGGGGGTGCGGCCCAGCTTGTCGACCCGGCGGCGGAGTCGGTGAGCGTCGAGGATCCCCACCTCGTCGAGCGAGCGCAACAGCTGGGATCGGGAGATGCCGGGCTGAGGATCTCGCGGGGCTGGATCTGGGGACTCGACCGACATGATGTCTCCAGGATATGGGTCGCTGCCGGGGGTGTTCACCTCGCCCGGCATCATGGGGGCCATGGCTGATTCTTCGAGGGCACTGTCCGATACTCCTGGCGCTCTGTGGCACGGTTTCGCCGACATGGGTGCGGTGACCGCGAGTGGCCCGTTCGTCGTGACCAAGGGTGAGGGAACCCGCATCTGGGACCGCGACGGCAAGTCCTATCTCGACGCGACGGCCGGTCTCTGGTTCACCAACGTGGGCCACGGCCGCACCGAGATCGCCGACGCGGTGGCGCGTCAGCTCGGCACCATCGCGCACTATTCCAACTTCGGGGACATCGCGAGCGACGTCACGCTGCAGCTCGCCGACGAGCTGGCCGCGATCGCACCGGTGCCCGGTTCCAAGATCTTCTTCACCTCGGGCGGCAGCGACTCGATCGACACCGCGGTCAAGCTCGCCCGCCGGTACTGGGTGGAGCAGGGCAAGCCCGGCAAGCGCGTCGTCGTCAGCCGCACGAAGGCGTATCACGGCATGCACGTCGCCGGTACGTCGCTGGCGGGCATCCCCCTCAATCACGACGGCTACGGCGAGCTCATGCACGACGTGCAGAACGTCGACTGGGATGACGCGAAGAGCCTGCTCGGCCTCATCGAGCGGGTCGGTGCGGACAACATCGCCGCGTTCTTCTGCGAGCCGATCATCGGTGCCGGTGGCATCTACCTGCCGCCGGCCGGATACCTGGACGAGGTTCGCGCGATCTGCCGCGACCACGACGTCCTGTTCGTCGTCGACGAGGTCGTCACCGGCTTCGGTCGTATCGCCGGCGACTCGTGGTTCGCCTCGGCGCGCTTCGACCTGCAGCCGGACATGATCACCACTGCCAAGGGCCTCACCTCGGGCTATGTGCCGATGGGTGCGGTCTTCATCGCGCCGCGCGTCGCCGAACCGTTCTTCGCCGGCGGCGTCTGGTGGCGCCACGGCTACACCTACGGCGGTCACGCCGCCGCGGCGGCCGCCGCGCTGGCCAATCTCGAGATCATCCGCCGCGAGAACCTGCTCGCGGAGGCGACGCGGCTCGAGGGGGATCTCGCCACGGCGTTGTCCCCGCTGGCCGACCTCGATTCGGTCGCCGAGGTGCGCACCGGCCTCGGTGCGGTCACCGCGGTCCAGCTCGCCGACCCGGCATCGGCTCCGGCGGCGGTGGTGAAGCTGCGTGAGCACGGTGTCAGCACGCGCGCCGCGGGACAGGGCGCGCTGCAGATCTCGCCGGCCTTCGTGATGACGACCGACGAGGTCGGCGAACTCGCCGACCGTATGCGGGCCGCGCTGAGCTGAGCACAAGCGCCCCCTGATCCGAAAGTAGCGACCCGACCCCTCGCTCCCTGAGGTGCGAGGAGCGTAAGCGACGAGCCTCGAAGGGCTGGTGAGGATTTCGGACGCATCTCGCCAGGGCCTTCGTGGCTCGCTTCGCTCGCGCCTCAGGCAGCAGAGGGGCCGCCCGCGCGGCAGTGGATACAACAAGGCCCGGTTACCGAATCGATAACCGGGCCTTGTTGTCTGGACGCGCTATCAGGCGTTCGCGAGCACCTCGGTGGTGGCGATGGCCTGGGCCACGCCGGTCACGATCGAGGCGACCTTGAGGGCTTCGAAGATCGCCTCCCGGTCGACGCCGGCCTCGCGCAGGGTGTTCTCGTGGGCGGCGACGCAGTGCCCGCAGCCGTTGACCGAGGATACGGCGAACGACCACAGCTCGAATGCGGCCTTGTCCACGCCCGGGTTGCCGATGATGTTCATCCGCAGGCCGGGACGCAGGTCGTCGTACTTGCCGTCGAGAAAGCCGCGGCCACGGTAGAACACGTTGTTCATGCCCATGATCGACGCGGCGCCCAGGGCGGCGTTGTACGCCTCGGCCGACAGGATGTCGGCGGCCTCGTCGGCGATCTCGCTGAGCACCTTGGCGTTCTTGGTGGCGGCGGCGGTCGACAGCAGCGTGCCCCACAGCTGCTCTTCATTCAGCGCGGTGGTCCGGCTGATCGAGCCCAGGTTGAGCTTGAGGTCCTTCGCGTACTCCGGAAGGGCTTCCTTGAGGTTGTCGATACTCATCTGATCCCCTCTAGACGCCCGAGGACATGAGCTCGCCGGCGTTGATCGTCGGGTCGCCCTTCTTCCAGTTGCAGGCGCACAACTCGTCGGACTGCAGGGCGTCGAGGACACGAAGGACCTCGTCGACGTTGCGTCCCACCGAGCCCGCGGTGACCGACACGAACTGGATCTCGTTGTTCGGATCGACGATGAAGGTGGCGCGGTCGGCGACCCCGTCGGCGTTGAGAACGCCTGCAGCGGTGGCCAGTTCGCGCTTGAGGTCGCTCATCATCGGGAAGGGGAGGGTCTTCAGGTCCTCGTGCTGTGCACGCCACTGGAAGTGGACGAACTCGTTGTCGACCGAGGCGCCGAGCACCTGGGTGTCGCGATCGGCGAACTCGTCGTTCAGCTTGCCGAATGCGGCGATCTCCGTCGGGCACACGAACGTGAAGTCCTTGGGCCAGAAGAAGACGACGCGCCACTGACCGGGGTGGTCGTCGGAGGTGACGGTGGTGAAGTAGTCATCGGGCTGCTGGGCGTTGACCTTGCTGAGGTCGCCGCCGATCACGGCGGTGAGGTTGTAGGCGGGGAACTGGTCACCGATGGTGAGCAGGGCCATGTATCGCTCCTTCAGCTGAGTGAGTGAGTGTACGGAAACTGCGCGCGAACGAATTTCGCGACGTACGAGTACCATCGTGCCGGATTTTGCGCGAAAGCGAAACGTGATTAGTAGCACTACACTGATAGCCATGCCCGATAAAACTTATCAGCCGACCGTCGCCGGACTGCGCGCCTTCGTCGCCCTGGCCCAGCGCAGACACTTCGGTGCCGCCGCAACGGATTTGGGCGTGAGTCAGCCCTCGCTCTCGCAGGCCTTGTCGGCGCTCGAGGCGGGCCTCGGGGTGACGCTCGTGGAGCGCACCACGCGCCGCGTCCTGCTGACCCCGGACGGAGAGGAACTGCTGCCGCGGGCGATCGCGGCCGTCGACGCCGTCGACGAGTTCACGGCGGCGGCCGCGGGTGCCGGACGGCCGTTGCACGGGACGATCCGTCTCGGTGTCATCCCGACCGTCGCGCCCTATGTGCTGCCGGCCGTGCTGCGCGGTCTCGGTGAGAGACTTCCCGACCTGCGCCCTCGAGTCGTCGAGGAGCAGACCGCCCGTCTCGTCGAGCAACTGCGGGGCGGGACGCTCGACGTGGCGCTCCTCGCGCTGCCGCTCGAGATCCCAGGGATCGTCGAGGTGCCGCTCTACACTGAGGATTTCGTCCTCGCCCTGCCGGCCGGGCACGCTCTCGCCGGAAAGCGCCGAGTGGATCCCAGCGCCCTGGCCGACCTGCCGTTGCTGCTCCTCGACGAGGGGCATTGCCTGCGGGACCAGGCGCTGGAGGTGTGCGCGCTCGCGGGTGTGCGTCCTGATCTGGGACAGACCCGCGCGGCGTCGCTGACGACGGCCGTGCACTGCGTCGTCGGCGGTCTCGGGGTGACCCTCATCCCGCAGACCGCGGTCGCCTCGGAGACCGCATCGGGGGACCTGGCGATCGCCACGTTCGCCTCGCCGCGTCCGGGGCGCCGGATCGGGCTGGTGTTCCGGCGGTCCGCACGCCACGACGAGTCGTATCGGGAACTCGGGTCGATCATCGGTGAGCTCGTCGCCGAGACGGGCGCCGTCACGTCGGTCTAGGCGGTCAGGCCTCCGCAGCCTCGGCGGCGAGTGCCTCCCACTCGTCGACGAGGCTCGAATCGACCTCGCGGACCATGGTGCCGAGGTCGACGACGATCTGTTCGATCTCCGGCGTCACGGCGCTGGTCGGAACACCTTGGCGCAGAACCCGATAGCAGTCGGACAGGTAACGCAGCACGACGCCCTCGCTCCGGGCCAGCCCGTACGCGGAGATCAGCTCGGTGAAGGTCATGGCCTTCTCCAGCATCTCGCGGAGTACCGACTTCGGGTTGGGCGGGAACGACGCCACCCAGGGGTGGCCGCGCCGATAGATCTCGAACGCGCCGAAGATCTCCTCGAAGAGGGGTTGCGGCCAGGAGATGTCCTCCAGGCGCGACATCCGTTCCTCGTACTCGATCCCGTCGGCCTTCATCTCGGCGATCGCCGCGTCCCGGGCCACCTTGCGCTGGGCCAGCAGCAACGGCCGCGGGTTCTCCAGCGTCGACTCGAGAATCGAGATCACATCCAGTGCGTACGTGGAGGACTCCGGGTCGAGGATCTCGAACGTGGCCATCGCGAAGGCCGACAGCGGATTGGTCAGCGCGAAGTTCTCCGGCATGTCCACGCTCATCGCGATGTGCCGTCCGGTCTCATCGGGGGCGTCGAGCTGCACGACGATCCCGGCATCGCGCAGACCGCGGTACAACTCGATGGTGTGCTTGATGTGGCGCAGTTGACGATCACGCGGTTCGTGGTTGTCCTCGAGCAGGTGCCGGACGGCGGCGAAACAATCGCCGGGCCGACCCAGGACCTCGAGCAGCATCGCGGTGGTCATCTGGAAATGCGACCGCAACGGCTCGTCGGGTGCGTCGATCAGCTGGGTGAAGGTCTTCTCACCCCAGGATACGAAGCCTTCGGGAGGCTTGCGGCGCACCAGCTTCCGCAGCTTCTTGGGATCGTCGCCGGCCTTGGCGACGGCGCGGGCGTTCTCCACGTCGTGCTCGGGTGCCTGGGCCACCACATAGCCGACGGTGTCGAAGCCGGCCCGGCCGGCGCGGCCCGCGATCTGATGGAACTCCCGCGCCCGGAGGCGGCGGACGCGACGGCCGTCGTATTTGCTCAGCCCGGCGAACAACACCGTCCGGATCGGCACGTTGATGCCCACGCCGAGGGTGTCGGTGCCGGCGATGACCTTCAGCAGTCCCTGCTGCGCAAGACGTTCGACGAGCCGCCGGTATCGGGGGAGCATCCCGGCGTGATGGACGCCGATGCCCGAGCGCAGCAGCTTCGACAAGGTGTTGCCGAAGCCGGTGGAGAACCGGAAGTCGCCGATGGCCTCGGCGATCGCGGCCTTCTGCTCCTTGTCGCAGATCTTGACGCTCAGCAATGCCTGCGCGCGTTCGACGGCAGCGGCCTGGGTGAAGTGCACCACGTAGATCGGTGCACGTCCGCGCTCGACGAGATCGGCGATCGTCTCGTGGATGGGCGTCATCGCATAGTCGTGTTCGAGGGGCACGGGACGCTGGGCGCCGGTGACCTCGACCGTGTCCCGGCCGGTGCGGCGGGTGAGGTCGTCGACGAAGAAGGAGACGTCGCCGAGCGTCGCCGACATCAGCAGGAACTGGGTGGAGGGCAGCTCGATGAGCGGCACCTGCCACGCCCAGCCACGGTCGGGCTCACCGTAATAGTGGAACTCGTCGGCGACGAGCGTGCCGATGTCGCTGTCGCCACCGGCCGCTAGGGCGAGGTTCGCGACGATCTCGGCGGTGGCGCAGATGATCGGCGCGTCCGGGTTGACCGTCGCGTCACCGGTCAGCAGGCCGACCTGGTCGGCACCGAACATCGCGCACAGCTCGAAGAACTTCTCGCTGACGAGGGCCTTGATCGGCGCGGTGTAGAAGGCGCGCTCACCCCGGCAGCGCGCGAAATACAGGGCGCCGGCGGCCACGAGCGACTTCCCCGAGCCGGTCGGGGTCGCCAGGATGACGTGGCTGCCGGCGAGCAGCTCGAGCAGTGCCTCTTCCTGGTGCTCGTACAGGTCGAGGCCGCGATCGGTCCACCACTGCGTGTAGGTGTCGAGCGCCTGGTCCTCGTCGTCGACGGGCGCCAGGGCCGCCGCGCTCGCGGTCAGATCGACGATTGCGGTCCCTCGTCTCCGGGCTCGTCGTCCTTCGAACTCTGCTCGGCGGCCTGTTCGGCGAGGAATCGTTCGAGTTCGGCACCGAGCTCGTCACCGCTGGGCAGCGACTCCTCGGCGGCCAACAGCGACGCGCGCTCCTCGGCGGCCTGCGTGAAGGTGTCGTACTGGGTCTCCAGTGCGGTGACGACCGACTCGATCTCGCTGTTGCCCTCGACCTCGGTGTCCACCTGTGCGCGCACCTTCGCGGCGGCGCTCTCCAGCGCGGCGAGCGGCAGGTCCAGACCGGCCAGCTCGGCGACTGCGCCGAGCAGTCGCGCGGACGCGGCCGGGTAGTTGGTCTGCGCCAGGTAGTGCGGCACGTGGACCGACAGGCCCGAGGCTCGGTAGTCGTGCTCGCTCATCCGCAGTTCGAGCAGCATCGAGGCACTGGCCGGCAGCTTCATCGCCGAACCCCAGCGGGGGAGGTTCCCCAGGGCGTCGGGGTCGCTGCCGTGTGCGGTGATCGACGGCGGGCGCGTATGCGGCACCGCCATCGGGATCGCGTTGAGACCGATGACATCCGTGACTCCGAGTCGGTCGGACAGGCGGCGCACCGCGTCGACGAACTGTTCCCAGCGCAGGTCGGGTTCGGCGCCCGCCAACAGCAGGAAGCCCTTGCCCGCGTTGTCGCGGATCGCGTGCAGCGTCAGTGCCGGCATCTCGACCTCGGTGAAGGTCTCCCCGCTGAACGAGATCGTCGGGCGCCGGGAGCGGTAGTCCATCAGTTCGTCGGAGGAGAACGTCGCGACCAGTTCCGACTCCAGGCTGTCCCGGAGATGGGTGGCCGCCAGCGCGACGGCGTGGCCGGCGTCGGCGAACCCCTCGAGCGCATGGATCAGAACCGGGCCCGTGCCATCGGCACGGGTGACCTGCGGAGCGGGAAAGGCGAGTTCGTACAGCGCGTCGTTCCGCGCAGGTTGCTCGTCCACGTCATCCCTCCTTGTACGTGGCAGCCGTGGCACAGCACGGCTGGATTCTCGTCATATGTCTCATTGTCTCGCACCGGGGTCGCGGGTGAGCACGGGCATCCGGCGAAACACCAACAGTGCAACGACATCGTCGCGCCGGGGATTCCCGAATTGGGTGTGTCACCCGCGTGGGTGAGCGGTCGCGGTGGCACAGTAGATCGCTGTGACCCCGGCAACCGTTACGCCCCGTACGTCTTGTGGCCGCCGCCTGCGCGTGTTCGTGCTGGCCGCTGCCTGCACCGTTCTCGCCGGTGGCGTCCTGTCGGCGTGCTCGATCCAGGGCGACGCCCAGTCGTCGAATCCGGACCTGTCGTCGAGGTCGGTGGCCGCCTCGGATTTCCCGGGTGGTCCGGCGAGCCCGATCCCGCCTCAGGCGGTGGCCAACGCGCTCGCCGACGTCACCGGTGGTCCGGCACCCGGACAGGGGAGCAACACCGAGGTGTCACCGGCCGAGTGCGCACCCTCACCGGTGTCCGCCGACGGCGCGGTCGCCCTTCTCGGTCCCGGGACCGCGGAACGATCGACCCTGACCACCGTCGTCGCACACGTCGACACGTCGCTCGCCGAGGTCGTGGGCCGCGCCGAGAAATGCCCGGAACTGACCACGACGACCTTCGGTGCGTCGTCGACAGTGACCACTGAGGTCCTGCCCGCACCGCCGGCACCCGACGGCGTCGCGACCGCGACCATCCGTCGCACGATCGTCACCGGTGGTGGTACCGCGCCGGTGACCACCAGCTCGCTCGCCCTGATCGGCGAGCGCGACGGGGTTCGCGTGTATGCCGAATATCGTTGGCCCGCAGCAGGTCCGGTACCCGCAGAGGATTCGGCGGCGCTCGACGAGCTGTTCACGAAGGCGGTGTCGGCGGCCTTCGGCTGAGACCCGCCGGCCTGTGGACGGGCCGCGGAGGTTGTCCACAGGTCTCCCGGCTCGCCGTCGTGGGGGCCGGGCACGACAGATGCTCTCGTGCATGCCCAGATTCTCGGCGTCCTCGCGCCTCTACCGTGACCCCATCGATCCGACGACGCTGCTCACGGCGATCCCGGCGCTGCTCGGCTTCCTGCCGGAGCGCTCGATCATCGTCGTCGCCTTCGCGCCCGACCGTGGGATCTCGGCCACCATGCGACACGACCTGGCCCTCGACGACACCGGGAACCCGACACCCGAGCTGTCCACGGTGCTGGCCGGCCTCGGGTCGATCACAGATTCCTATGGCGCCGAGGAGGTCGTGGCGATAGTCGCCGACGACCGTTTTCCGGCCGACAGTGCGCAATATCGGCGGGTGCTCGCGATCGCCGACCGGCACTTCGGCGCGATCGGGGGCGTCGCTGCCGGATTCGCGGTGGCCGCGTTCGATCCCGGGGCGCCGTGGTCGGTCATCTGGTGTCCCGACGGGCAGGCGTGGTCGATCGACGTCGTCGACGACCACGGTGGAGTTCTCGACGATCCGCAGACCTGTCCGACCGCCATCGCCGAGGCCGTGAAATCGGGCCGTCGAATCCTGCCGCGCCGGTCGGAGATGCGGGCGATGCTCGAACCCGTCGACGGCGAATGCAGCGCCTCACGGCCGGGCCCGGACTGCGACGACTGTCGGGTCCTCCCGGTCGGGTCGCTGTCCGACGCACACCTGCTGGACCTGGTGATGGACTCGATCGCCGACGCCGGGGAGTCGCTGGACTGCACCGAGGTCGCGCTGCTGGAACAGGCCGTCGTACGACCCCGCACCCGCGATGCGCTGCTCGTCCTCGCGGTCACCGACCTACGGGAGGACGCTGAGCTGGTCTGGCGGGAACTCACCCGGCGACTCGCCGGGCCCGGACGGGCCGGGGCCGCGACCCTGCTCGCGCACCTGCACTACATCGGTGGGGAAGGGGCCTACGCGGGCGTCGCACTCGACGTCGCCCTCGAATCCGACCCGGACGCGAAGCTCGCCGGACTCCTCGACGGCTGCCTGCGCTCGGGAGTCCGACCCGGCAAACTGTGGGAGATGATCGACGGTTCGTACGCCACCGCCCTGGCGCTCGGGGTGCGGATGCCGGAGATCACCCGGCGCGCCGCCGGGTGATCTCCGGATGTGACGGCCTCAGACCTTCACTGCCTCAGACTTCTACTGCCTCAGACCTTCACTGCCTCAGACCTTCTCGACGACCTTCTCGACGAACACCGAGTGCGCCATGTCCGGGGAGAGCTCCAGACCCTCGTGCCCGGGCGTGTTGATCGTGATGATGCCCGCGGAGTTGGTCACCGTCACCCGGGCATTCGGCACCACCCCGGCCTCCCGCAGCTGCGAGATGAGACCCACGTCGGACTGTGCGTGCTCCGACAGGCGCCGCACGATGACGGCCACGGTGTCGCCGGCGGGCAGATCTGCGAGACGGGTCGCGCCGTCGTCGGTAGTGGGCACCTCGACGCCGAGCAGTTCCAGACCCGGGATCGGGTTGCCGTAGGGCGAGGTCGTCGGGTACTCGAGCACGGCGAGCAGACGACGTTCGACGTTCTCGCTCATGACGTGCTCCCAGCGGCAGGCCTCCTCGTGGACCTGATCCCAGGGCATGCCGATCACATCGACCAGGAGCCGCTCGGCGAGGCGATGCTTGCGCATCACCGCGACGGCCAGCGAACGGCCGCGCTCGGTCAGCTCGAGGTGGCGGTCGCCCGCGACGCGCAGAAGTCCGTCGCGCTCCATCCGGGCAACGGTCTGGGACACGGTCGGACCGCTTTGGTCGAGGCGCTCGGCGATGCGCGCCCGCAGCGGCACGATCCCCTCTTCCTCGAGGTCGTAGATCGTCCGCAGATACATCTCGGTGGTGTCAACCAGATCGTTCACTGTGCCCAATCCCTTTCGTCCCCGCCAAGATTACCCTGTTTACCCACGGTGACCGCCCTCTCAGGGGCCGTCGTCTCGTCACCACGACCCTGACGGTACGCACGTGTGGTCGAACCGACATCGCTCACCCGGCCGCGAGTTGAACCACTAGCCTGAACGTGTGACCGACACTTCTGCGACGGCCGTCATCTGGAGCGAGGACTTCCTGTCCTACCGGTGGGCCCACACCCACCCGATGAACCCCGTGAGGCTCGCGCTGACGATGACCCTCGCCCAGAGCCTCGGCGTGCTCGACGACGTCGAGACCGTCCCGCCGCAGGCCATCGACGACGACGCGCTCACCGTGGTGCACAGCCGCGACTACATCGACGCCGTCCGCGCGGTGGGTTCCGGCACCGCGTCGCTGTCCGGTCCGCTCCTCGAGCGGCTGTTCGGACTCGGCGACGCCGACAACCCGGTGTTCGCCGGGATGCACGAGGCCGCCCGGCTCCTCGTCGGCGGCACCCTCGCCGCCGCGCAGACCGTGGCCTCCGGCGCTGCGACCCGCGCGGTCAACATCGGCGGCGGCATGCATCACGCGATGCGGGCACGCGCCGCGGGCTTCTGCATCTACAACGACTGCGCGATCGCGATCAGATATCTGCTGGACAAGGGATTCGACCGGATCGCCTACATCGACGTCGACGCCCATCACGGCGACGGCGTCCAGGTGGAGTTCGCGGCGGATCCGCGGGTGATGACGGTCTCGCTGCACCAGCATCCGGCGACGCTGTGGCCGGGGACCGGCTGGCCGACCGAGGTCGGCGACGGCGACGCGCAGGGGAGTGCGGTCAACCTCGCGCTGATGCCCAACACCGAGGATCGGCTGTGGCTGCGGGCCTTCCACGCCGTCGTGCCGTCGCTGATCGCCGGGTTCAAACCGCAGATCATCGTCAGCCAGTGCGGCGCCGACAGTCATCGCGCCGACCCGCTCACCGACCTGTCGCTCACCGTCGACGGTCAGCGCGCGGCGATGATCGCGATGCGTGAGCTCGCCGACAAGTACTGCGAGGGGCGCTGGATCGCGGTCGGCGGCGGCGGATACGGCGTGGTCAACGTGGTGCCGCGCAGCTGGACCCACCTGCTGGGCGTGGCGCTCGACCGCGAGGTGGACGTCACCGCGACCATCGACGAATCCTGGTGCGCCACAGCCGAACAGATCTCGACGCAGGTGCATTCCGACTACGCCCGGCCGCCGGTCGGGGTGATGGGTGACGGCGGTGACGTCGATTATCAGCCGTGGGACGGCGACGCCGGCCAGGAGCCGCCCGAGGGGGTGAGCGCGACGGCACAGCGACAGACCGATCGCGCCATCCTCGCGACCCGCCGCGCGGTGTACCCTCTGCACGGTCTCGACCCGGAGGATCCCCGTGACTGATCAGGACGTGTCGTCCACCCCAGAACACTCCACGACCGCGCCGCAGGCGTTGGCCGATCAGCCCGAACCCCGTGGCGCCTGGGACTATCCGCGGCACTGGATAGCCGACGTGCTGGCCTCCGACGGCGGTGTCGTGCACCTGCGGCCCATCGTGCCCGACGACGCCGACCGGATCGTCGCCTTCCATTCCAAGCTCTCCGAACGAACCCGCTACATGCGGTACTTCGGTCCGACGCCCACCCTGCCGCCCCGTGAGGTGGCGCGGATGACGACCGTCGACCACCAGCAGCGCGTCGCGATCGTGGCGGTGCTCGGTGGCGAGATCATCGCCGTCGGCATCTACGAGGGGCTCGCCTTCGACGGCAAGCCGGAGTCGGCCGAGGTCGCCTTCGTCGTCGCCGACGAACACCAGGGCCGCGGCCTCGGACCGGTCCTGCTCGAACATCTCGCCGGCGCCGCGGCCGAGAACGGTTTCACCCGCTTCGAGGCCGAGGTGCTCAGCGAGAACCCGAACATGGTCGCCGTGTTCCGGGACGCCGGCTACCAGCTGGCCCGCAGCTTCGACGGCTCGACGGTGCATGTGGAGTTCCTGATCGACCCCACCGAGGCACTGCTGTCGGTGCGCAACGCCCGCGAGAACGCGTCGGAAGCCCGCAGCGTCGCGAACCTGCTGCGCCCGACCTCGGTCGCGGTGATCGGCGCGTCGACCGACCCGAACAAGGTCGGAAACGCGCTGCTGGCCAACATCATCGCCGGGGGGTTCACCGGTCCGGTCTTCCCGGTGAACGGGCCCGCCCGAGTCGAGGAGGAACCGCCGAGCCCCGGGTCACAGCGCCCGGGCCGCCCGACGTCGCCGAACCGGCGGCGCACTCACGAACGTCCGCCGTCGGTGCGCGGCATCCGCGCCTACGAGACGGTGCGCGACATCCCGGATCCGGTGGACCTCGCGGTGGTCGCGGTCCCGGCGTCCCGGGTCAACGACGTCCTCGACGACTGCCTGGTGAAGGGCGTGCGGACCCTCGTCGTCGTGTCGTCCGGTTTCGGTGACTCCGGCGAGGAGGAGGGTCTGGAGAACGAGCGACGCCTCGTCGCGCAGGTCCGCGAACACGGCATGCGGCTCGTCGGCCCGAACGCGCTGGGCGTGGCCAACAACGACGCCGGTATCGCGCTGAACGCCACGCTCGCGCCGCGCATCCCCGCCGCCGGCCGGGTCGGGTTCTTCTGCCAGTCCGGCGCATTGGGCATCGCGATCCTCGACACCGCCGCCCGGCGCCAGATCGGGTTGTCGACCTTCGTCTCCGCCGGGAATCGCGCGGACGTCTCCGGCAACGACCTGCTGCAGTACTGGGACAGCGACGCCTCGACCGATGTGATCCTGCTCTACCTCGAGAGCTTCGGTAACCCGCGGAAGTTCTCCCGCATCTCCCGCCGGGTGTCGCGGGCCAAGCCGATCGTGGCGGTGAAGTCGGGCAGGGGAGCGATGAGCCCGGTGCGCGCGGCCCGGTCCGCGGCCAACTTCGACGACCAGATCGCGCGCATGATGCTCGAGCAGGCCGGTGTCATCCAGGTCGACACGATCCCCGAACTGTTCGACTGCGCGGCGTTGTTCGCCTATCAGCCGCTGCCGCGCGGACCCCGCGTCCGCATCATCGGCAACTCGTCGGTGTTGGGCAGCCTCGCCGCCGACCAGGCCCGCAACGGCGGCCTGGAGGTGGTCGACAACATCGATCTCGGCGCGGGGGCGACGGAGGAACTGTTCGAGGACGCCGTGTCGGCGGCAATGACCGACACCGGCGTCGACGCGATCGTCGTCGTCTTCGTGCCGCCGGTGGCCGTCGACGCCGACTGGCACGCCCGCGCGCTCATGGCCGCGGCCAACACCCCCGGTGCCGACGGTGCCAAACCGATCGTCACCACGTTCCTCGCCGTCGAGGGTATCCCGCCGGGCCTCACGAAACCCGGCCCGAACGGTCTGCCCGAACGCGGCTCCATCCCGTCCTATGCCAGCCCGGAGCGCGCCGCAGCAGCTCTCGCGCGCGCCTGGCAGTACGCCAAGTGGCGGATGCGGCCGGAGTCGGTCGTCCATCGGGCCGAGGGCACCGATCCGGAGGCGGCCCGCATGTACGTCCGCGAGGCGATGGACTCCGACGGCTCGTCGTCGGACCGTCTTCTCGGCCAGGTCGAGTCGGCGAGGCTGCTGCGGTGGTACGGCATCTCGGTCGTCCCGTTCCGTGAGGTCACGACGATGCACGAGGCGTCGGCGGCGGCCCGCGAACTCGGCTTCCCGGTCGCGGTGAAGGCGACCTCGTCGAAGTGGCGGGGACGTCTCGACCGCGAGGGCGCCCGGCTCGACCTGCCCGACGCGACCGCCGTCGTGAACGCCTTCGCCGAGCTGAGCGAGCTGACCGGCGACCACGTCCTCCACGTCCAGAAGATGGCACCGAAGGGCGTCGGCACGGTCATCCGAGTCCGCGACGACGAGTCCTTCGGTTCGGTGATCTCGTTCGGGCTGTCGGGACGGACCTTCGACCTGCTGGGCGATCACGGGTATCGCGCGATCCCGCTCGCCGAACTCGACGCGCGAGAACTGATCGACGAGCCGCGATCGGCGCCGCTCCTCAACGGCTACCGCGGTGAGGAGCCAGCCGACAAGGAGGCGCTCGTCGACCTGCTCCTGCGGATCTCCACCCTGGTCGACGACATCCCCGAGGTGCGCGAGGTGCTGTGCGACCCCATCCTCGTCTCGGTGGACGGCGCATCGGTACTCAATGCCCAGATACGCGTCGGCCCGGTGCCCGACAGGCGGGACACCGGACCGAGGCGGTTGAGCTAGGAGGCTCTCGAACCAGAGGACGTCAGCTGGCGTAGGCGCGCAGACGCTCGGCACGATCGCCGGCGCGGAGCTTGCCCATGACCTCGCGCTCGATCTGTCGCACGCGCTCGCGCGACAGCCCGAACATGCGGCCGATCTGATCGAGGGTGCGCGGCTGACCGTCATCGAGGCCGTAGCGCATCCGGATGACCTGCTGTTCGCGCTCGTCCAGGGTCGCCAGTACCGCACGGATGTCCGAGTGCAGCAGACCGGCGATGACGGCGTTCTCGGCGGAAGTGGCCTCGGCGTCCTCGATGAAGTCGCCGAGCGGGGCCTCCTCGTCGCTGCCGACCGGCATGTCCAGGCTCACCGGGTCGCGGCTGTGGTCGAGCAGATCGGCGATCTTCTCGGCCGGGATGCCCGACTCGCTGGCCAGTTCATCGTCGGTGGCCTCGCGACCGAGCTGCTGATGAAGCTCCCGCTTGATGCGGGCGAGCTTGTTCACCTGCTCGACGAGATGGACGGGGAGCCGGATGGTGCGGCTCTGGTCGGCCATGCCGCGGGTGATCGCCTGGCGGATCCACCACGTCGCGTAGGTCGAGAACTTGAAGCCCTTCGCGTAGTCGAACTTCTCCATGGCGCGGATCAGACCCAGGTTGCCCTCCTGGATGAGGTCGAGGAGCGGCATTCCGCGACCGGTGTAGCGCTTGGCCAGCGAGACGACGAGACGGAGATTCGCCTCGAGCAGATGGGACCGTGCGGCCTCACCCTCGCGGACGATGGTCGCCAGGTCGCGCTTCTTGGTTGCCGAGAGGCGCTTCTTGGTTGCCAGGACGTGCTTGGCGTAGAGGCCGGCCTCGATCTGCTTGGCGAGTTCGACCTCCTGCTCTGCGTTGAGGAGAGCGGTGCGTCCGATCCCGTTGAGGTAGACGCGGACGAGGTCCGCGGCGGGCGACTGGGCGTCGAGATCCTGTTCCGTCATCGCCGGGCGGGTGCCCGGGGCGGACGGATCCGCGAAACCTGTGGTCGGGGTCGAACGTGCAACTGTCGAGCGTGACATGCGGCCTCCTGACTTGAATACGTTCACTGGGTCCAACGTCCATGCGTTGGCGATAGTTCCCGAAAGTGATTCGTCGCAAACCCGGAGGAGGCTTGGTGACCTGCGAAGACTTTCACCGATTCGCAGGGACGGCTGAGAAGTTGCTGAGATGTCGGGCCGCGGGGGAACCCGCTGCGGTCCCGCCCCGTCGGTCGTCGGGATCGACGGTGACTCAGTCGTCGTCGGGGTCGACCACGTGACCGTCGACGGTGCGGTGGGGGAGTTGCTGTTCGGTGCGCGAGAGGGCGGGAGGGCCGACGACGTGATGATCGGCGCCGTACTTGTAGAGAGGTACCTCCCCCCGCTTGCGCGGCGGCCGGTCGTTGGCGATGAGCACCGCCATCCAGGGCAGCGGGATGGAGACGGCGACGATGGCCAGCGCAAGAAGCCCCGAACCGGTGAGCGAGTAGGCGACGCCGGCGATGATCAGCGCGGGGACGCGGAACGCCATCATGATCAGGTACTTGCGGACACGGGCCTTCTGCTGCGCCTCGAGGGAGTCCTGGGCGTCGGTGATCAGGAAGGTCTCGGCGGGCACGGCCGGATGTTCCGACCTGCCGAAGCGCTTCGAGTCCTCGTGGTGGCCGTGCGGCTCATTGCCGTTCGCGCCCATGGAATCCCTTTGTTCGAACACCCTCTCCACTGTCCCACTTTCGGTTGCTCTTTGCACTCACGGATTCCGGGCCCGGGCGCCGCCCTGTGCCGGATGCGCAGCGGCCTCTCTGTGCCCCGGGTGCCCCGGTGACGCACAATAGAGCAATGGCAACTGAAACCATCGAACGCCCCGATCTCGACGAGTGGACCGACACCGAGACCGACGAGCGGTCCGAAGCCGACGCCACCGACAGCAGTGACGACGACCGGCCCAAGTTCTTCCACTACGTCAAGAAGGACAAGATCGCGGAGAGCGCCGTGATGGGCAGCCACGTGGTCGCGCTCTGCGGCGAGACCTTCCCGGTGACCCGGGCGGCCAAGCCGGGTTCGCCGGTGTGCCCGAAGTGCAAGAAGATCTACGCCAAACTGCGCAAATAGCCGAGCGGGCGCCGGGACCGGTCAGTCGCTCCCGCGGTCACGCGTGGGCCGGCGGATCGGTCCCGACGACAGCCGGTCGGGGATCGTCTTGAGCTGACCGGTGATGTCGGAGGTCTGCGAGTTGACCCAATGCCGGACCTGGGTCGTCGTGGACGCCTTGGCCGGCCAGAACTGCTGCACCGCCGCGTTGAACTCGGCGCCGATGACGATGCCGAAGCCGAGCGAGAAGGTGAACAGCAGGAAGGCGATGGGCGTCGCCAGCGCACCGTAGGACACGCCGGCCTCGGTGATCTTCGTCAGGTAGATGCGCAAGACGTAGCTGGCGACCCAGAAGAAGACGCCCGCGACGATCGCGCCGCCGATGAGCCGGTGCCACGGGAGCGGATTGGGCAGTGCCAGGTGGTAGAGCGTCGTGAGGACGAACAGCAGCAGGACGGCGACGAACGGGAAGTAGCCGTAGTCGATGAGTGTGGTCACGAACGATCCCCAGGACGCGGGCACGATGGCCCGCAGATAGTTCGGTCCGAGGGCGACCAGCGGCAGCAGGAAGACCGCCACGAAGAGGAAGCCGACATAGAGGAACAGCGCGAAGAAGCGCTGCCACACCGGATGTCGGACCTCGTGCTGGTCGTGCGCCTTCGCGATCGAGGCGATGAAGCACGACATCGCCGAGGAGCCCGCCCACAGCGACAGGATGAAACCCACCGACATGAGTCCGATGCGGCCCCGGCCCAGCACGCTGTCGACGGTCGGGGTGATCAGGTCGTCGACGACGGTCTCGGTGAAGGTGCGCTGCGCGAATTCGATGATGCGGTCGTAGACGATGTCGACGGTGCCGGGACCGAACCAGCCCGCGACGTAACCGACCGAGCCGAGGAGCCCGAGCAGTAGCGGGGGCAGGGAGAGCGCCTGCCAGAACGCGGCCTGCGCCGCCCAACCGATGATCCCGTCGTCCCAGGATTTCACGATCGTGCGCCACACCACCCGGTGGATGTTGGGTAGTACCGGGGGGCCGGGTTCGTCCTCGGTGCCGTCGGAGTCGGGCGCCTTCGCGCGGCTCGCGGGGACGGGTTCGTCGACGCCTTCGGGCTTCGCCTCCTTCTCGGCGTCCTCGGGCTCCGCCCGCTTCTCCGCTCCGGTCGTCGTCCTGGGGGATTCGGGCATGACGGGGACGTCTCGTGATGCAGGAGCGGTGTCGCCGGACGCCGAGGTGTCCCCGACGAACGGGGCGGGCCGGCGAGGAGTCCGAAACGTGGTGTCGAGTGGACTGGTGTCGCGTTGACCGGCGTCGAGCGGCGCGGTCACGGCGTTCGACGGATTCGGACACACGGCAGCCACCGGCGACGTCGCGTCGCCGGCCAGCGGTACCGGGTTCCTCTTTCGCGTTGTGATGAGTTCAATATCCCCGATCAAGGGCCCGGAAGGGTACCCGGGTCACCAGGCGCGTCGTTCGGAGTGACCACGCGGGGATGCGCACGCGGCTGTCGGCGAGCCGCGACGAGGGGGTGTCGCGATGCGGGGGCGGGGCGGCCCCGGCGGTACGATTGCCGGGTCCCCTTCGGCGCGGGTCCTCCCAACGCGAGGGGTCATTTCATGCCCGGTAGGGAATCCGTACGCCGTCAGGAGCAGCACACACGTGACGTCAGCCGAACCCTCCACCAGCGCCGGGACCGATGCCGCGGCCCCCAACCGGCCTCAGCTGCGTGCGTGGCAGCGCCGTGCACTCACCAAGTACCTGACGCGCAAGCCGAAGGACTTCCTCGCGGTGGCGACCCCCGGTGCCGGTAAGACGACGTTCGGTCTACGGGTCGCCCGCGAGTTGCTCGACGACCGCACCGTCGAGCAGATCACCGTCGTCGCGCCGACCGAGCACCTCAAGCACCAGTGGGCGGAGGCGGCCGCGCGCGTGGGTATCGCACTGGATTCGCGTTTCTCCAACTCGGCCGGTCAGACCAGCTCCGACTACCACGGCGTGGTCCTCACCTACGCCCAGGTCGCGGCACACCCGACCAAGCACCGGGTCCGCACCGAGAACCGGCGGACCCTCGTGATCCTCGACGAGATCCACCACGGCGGCGACGCCAAGTCGTGGGGCGAAGCGATCCGCGAGGCCTTCGACGACGCCGAACGCCGACTGCTGCTCACCGGTACGCCGTTCCGCTCCGACGACTCGCCGATCCCGTTCGTCGTCTACGAGCCCGAACCCGGCGGAAACCAGCGTTCCAAGGCCGACCACACCTACGGCTACGCCGACGCCCTGAAGGACGGCGTCGTCCGTCCGGTGGTGTTCCTCGCGTACTCGGGTGAGGCGAGCTGGCGGACCAGCGCCGGTGAGGAGTTCACCGCTCGGCTTGGTGAGCCGCTGTCGGCCGAGCACACCGCCCGGGCCTGGCGGACCGCCCTGGATCCCCACGGCGACTGGATCCCCGCGGTCCTCACCGCCGCTCACACCCGACTCGGCCAGCTGCGTGCCAGCGGCATGCCCGACGCCGGCGGTCTGGTCATCGCGACCGACCAGTCGACCGCCCGCGACTATGCCGAACTGCTTACCGCCATCACCGGCAAGCAGCCGACCCTGGTCCTCTCCGACGACCCCAAGTCGTCGTCGCGGATCGCTGAGTTCTCCGCGTCGAAGGACGAGTGGATGATCGCGGTGCGCATGGTGTCCGAGGGCGTCGACGTGCCGCGGCTCGCGGTCGGCGTCTACGCCACCAGCTCGTCGACGCCGCTGTTCTTCGCGCAGGCGATCGGTCGATTCGTGCGGTCGCGGCGCCCCGGCGAGACCGCGAGCGTGTTCCTGCCGTCCGTCCCGGTGCTGCTCGACCTCGCGAGCCAGATGGAGGCCCAGCGCGACCACGTCCTCGGCAAGCCGCACCGCGAGAGCGACGGTCTCGACGATCAGCTGTTGATCGATGCGAACAAACAGAAGGACGAACCGGGGGAGGACGAGCCGGCGTTCCAGTCGCTGCACGCCGACGCCGAACTCGACCAGGTCATCTTCGACGGCGCGTCGTTCGGCACGGCGACCTTCGCCGGCAGCGACGAGGAATCGGACTATCTCGGCCTGCCGGGGCTCCTCGACGCCGATCAGGTGCGGGCACTCCTGCAGAAGCGTCAGGCCGAGCAGGTCGTGTCCCGGACGTCGGCCCCCGCGGCGGAGTCCGCGTCCGAACAACCGGAGCCCGGGCGCGGTCCCGGCACCACCGGGGAGAACCTGCACGCGCTGCGCAAGGAACTCAACACCCTGGTCGCCATGCACCATCACCGCACCGGCAAGCCGCACGGCATGGTGCACAACGAGCTCCGAACCAGGTTGGGTGGTCCGCCGACGGCGATGGCCAGCGCCGAGCAGCTCAAGGAACGCATTGCCGCTCTGCGGACGTGGCGCTGACCGGCACCGGACCCGAACACGAGAGAACCCGGCCGGATGATCCGGCCGGGTTCTTCTTCGTCTGTGGCTGTCGCCCGTCAGGCCATGACGAGTGTCAGACCAGTTCGCCCGCGGCTTCGACCACGGTGGCGCTGAGCTCCACCAGGCGCGCTTCGTGCTCGTTGAAGTGATGACGGCAGAAGAGAAGCTCGCCGCCCTTGGGCAGGACGGCACGTACCTTGGCTGCTGCGCCGCAGCGATCACAGCGATCGGCGGCGGTGAGCGGCAGGTAGATCGGGGCTGTGGTGGCGATGTCAGTCATGGTTCCTCCGTCCCGGTCCGGCGCCGGTGTCCGGTCGCCTTCCCTTCGAGCCGACACATCCGGGCGATGCGTCAACCTCACTCTGTCAGACGTTCGGCGGGTTCGTATTGTTCCGGCAGGTGCCATCGGTGTGTCGTCACTCACCGTTTACCTCGGGCAACAATGTGACAACGTCTGCCGGAAACCGTTTCAGGCTGCTGTCAGCCGGCTGGGGTCGGCGACTGGGAGCCGGCGACATCGGAGTCCGCATCCGGCACCTGCGCATCGGTGTCGGCGCCGACGAGCGCCACCTCCTGCTCCTCGCGGAAGTGGGTGATCGCGTCGGAGGACTCGTTCTCGCGGTCGCGCAGGTATTCGCGGAGCGAGTAGGCGAAGGCGGCCGCCCACCCGACGGCGATGACGACATAGAAGATGTTCCGCACACCGCCGGGGGCGTCGATGAAGTCGCTCTTGAGCAGGCTGCGCGTGTTGGTCAGGACGATGAGGCCGCCGACCGAGGCGCCGAGCAGGCGCGGCGGGATGTGGCGGACCAGCCAGGCGGCGATCGGGGCCGCGATGACACCGCCGACGAGAATGGCACCGACCCACGCGAAGTTGATGCCCTGGGAGCCGAGGCTGAACAGGAAGCCGAGGCTGGCAGCGACGGCGATGATGAACTCACTGGTGTCGATCGAACCGATCACCTTGCGGGGCTCGAGCCGGCCACTGGCCAGGATCGCCGGGGTACCGACCGGCCCCCAGCCGCCGCCACCGGTGGCGTCGACGAAGCCGGCGACGAAGCCCAGCGGGCTCAGGAAGCGCTTGCGCAGCGGCTTGCCGAGGTTGTGTCGGGGGATGCCCTGGAAGGTGAAACGGATCAGGATGTAGAGCCCGAGCAGCAGCAGGATGACGGCCATGAGGGGTGCGGCCGCCTCGGTCGACAGATTGGCGAGAATCGTCGCACCGAGGAAGGCGCCGATGGCACCCGGGATGGCGATGCGGCGGACCACGCGCCAGTCGACGTTGCCGAACTTCCAGTGGGAGACACCGGACACCAGCGTGGTGCCGATCTCGGCGAGGTGGACGGTGGCCGACGCCGCGGCCGGGTTGGTGCCGATCGCGAGGAGCAGCGTGGTGGTGGTGACGCCGTAGGCCATACCGAGGCTGCCGTCGACGAGTTGGGCGGCGAGGCCGACGAGGCCGATCAGGACAATCGTTCTCATGGAGGATCTTTCGGGGCTGGCACGCGGTCAGGGCGCGCCGAGGCTGGGACGAGCGCACGAAGGGCTCGCGATGACGGGTGGGGACAGGACGGTCCCGGGTGGGGTCGGTCGCATCAGCGACACAGCATCGAGGCCACCCGCAGCAGATCGACGGCGGGGCGGGTCACCAGAAGGGGACCACTCGCCGAGAGGGGACCATGGGGGCTGCTCCCGGACGACGTCAACGCATACGGCACCGGGTCAGCGTACGCAGCAACCTGCGGAAACAGAATCTGTCGGCCCGTCTCGGAATCTCTCCGCGTACAACCCTTGACAGAAGTCGACATGCCCTGCTCGATCTGCGAACCCGGAATTCGGCCCCGACAACGCGTTCGCCCCCGTCGCCGAGTGACGGCAACGGGGGCGACGGAGAGTGCGTGACTAGTCCAGGTAGTCCCGGAGGACCTGCGACCGCGACGGGTGGCGCAGCTTGGACATCGTCTTCGACTCGATCTGGCGGATGCGCTCACGCGTGACGCCGTAGACCTGGCCGATCTCGTCGAGGGTGCGCGGCTGGCCGTCGGTGAGACCGAAGCGCAGACGCACGACACCCGCCTCGCGCTCGGAGAGCGTCTCGAGCACCGACTGCAGCTGGTCCTGGAGGAGAGTGAAGCTCACCGCGTCGACCGCGACGACTGCCTCGGAGTCCTCGATGAAGTCGCCGAGCTGGCTGTCGCCTTCGTCGCCGATGGTCTGGTCGAGAGAGATGGGCTCCCGGGCGTACTGCTGGATCTCCAGCACCTTCTCCGGGGTGATGTCCATCTCCTTGGCGAGCTCCTCGGGCGTCGGCTCGCGGCCGAGGTCCTGGAGGAGTTCACGCTGGATCCGGCCCAGCTTGTTGATGACCTCGACCATGTGCACCGGGATGCGGATGGTGCGGGCCTGGTCGGCCATCGCGCGGGTGATGGCCTGGCGGATCCACCACGTGGCGTAGGTCGAGAACTTGTAACCCTTTGTGTAGTCGAACTTCTCGACCGCGCGGATCAGACCGAGGTTGCCCTCCTGGATGAGATCCAGGAACGCCATGCCGCGGCCGGTGTAGCGCTTGGCGAGCGAGACGACCAGTCGGAGGTTGGCCTCGAGCAGGTGGTTCTTCGCACGGTTGCCGTCACGGGAGATCCAGTTCAGGTCGCGCTTCTGCGCGGTGCTGATCTTCTCGCCGGAGTCCATCATGCGGCGAAGACGTTCGGTGGCGAACAGGCCGGCTTCGATGCGCTTGGCCAGCTCGACCTCTTCCTCGGCGTTGAGGAGGGCGACCTTGCCGATCTGCTTGAGGTAGGCACGCACGCTGTCGGCCGACGCGGTGAGCTCGGCGTCCTTGCGGGCCTGGCGAAGTGCCTCCGACTCCTCTTCGTCCCAGACGAAGTCGCCGGACTTGGCGGCGGGTTCGGTCTTCGCCGACTCCTTGGCCGGGGTCTTGGCGCCGGCGGGTGCCGTTTCGGCTTCCTCGTCCTCGTCGTCGGAGTCTTCGGCGTCGTCCTCGTCGTCGACCTCGAGGTCGTCGTCGATCTCCACGTCCTCGAGATCGGCGTCGGGACCGTCGATGTCGTCGATCGAGTCCGGATCGTCGGGCTCGGCGTCGGTGTTGTCCACACCCTCGGCGGAGGTGGCCTTCTTGGCAGCCTTCTTGGGGGCTGCCTTCTTGGTGGCCTTCTTCGCTGCTGCCTTCTTCGCAGGCGCCTTACGGGCAGCGGTCTTCTTCGCAGCCTTCTTGGCGGTCCGCTTGGCCGGGGCTTCGGTCGAGGCGGTGGTCGACTGGGTCTCGTCGGCCTCGGCGTCCCCCTGGCGGGTCTTGATGGCTGCCACGTACAACCTTTCGAACTTCTCTTCTGCGGTGTCTTTGTCGAGTCTTGTGAGACGTGACACGGCAGCACGAGCCGCCGTGGACAAGGGCTTGGTTTCTCGGTTCAGATGACCGGTGACGACCATTGTAACGACATCGGCCGGTCCGATGTGACAAAGCCCTGGTCAATCCAGGCGCGGCCTAGGTTTTGAGGCCTTGTGAGACGGCCATCGCCGCGCCGACGATCCCGGCGGTGTTCAACAGCGTGGCCGCCACGACCGGGGTCTGGTTGGTGAGCAGCGGGATCCACTTGTCGGCCTTGCGGCTGATGCCGCCGCCGGCGATGAACACCTTGGGCCAGAACAGTGCCTCGTAGGCCTTCAGCACGTCGGAGACCTTCTCGGTCCACTTCTCGTAGGACCAACCCTTCTCCTCCTTGATCCGCGAGGACGCCTGGTGCTCGGCCTCTTTCTTGCCGACCTGCATATGGCCCAGCTCGGTGTTGGGCACGAGGTTGCCGTTGATGAGGATCGCCGACCCGATGCCGGTGCCGAACGTCAGCAACATCACCACGCCGTCGACACCTTTGCCGGCGCCGTAGGCGTCCTCCGCCATCCCGGCCGCGTCGGCGTCGTTGAGCACCGACACCGCGCGACCCCCGAGGTGCCGGCTGAACAGTTCGTAGACGTCGGTACCGATCCACCCCTTGTCGATGTTGGCGGCGGTCCGCATGATGCCCTCGGTGACCACGCCCGGCAGGGTGATGCCGACGGGACCCGCCCAGTCGAAATGGGCGACGACCTCGGCGACGGCGGCTGCGACCGCCTCCGGGGTGGCCGGCTGCGGGGTGAGCACCTTGAATCGATCGCCGACGAGTTCACCGGAGTCGAGATCGACGATGCCGCCCTTGATTCCGGAGCCGCCGACGTCGACGCCGAAGCCCAGATGAGTGGGTGACGGCGAATCGTCGGTGGCGGGCGTTTCGGTCATGGCGGAGTCCCCTTCCGGGCCGGCGGTGATCGACACCAGGCTATCGGCGCCCGCAGCCGCCCGCGCGGCATCCTCCGGATGCGGCACTTCACGTCACCGGTGAGCGGCCCCGGCCGCCGATGTGCTGACATGGAACACGTGGATCAGACAATTCCGGTGGACGAACTGGCCGCCATCGCGGTGGACGTGGCGCAGGAGGCGGCCGCCCACGTGCGCCGCCGCCGACCCGAATTGTTCGGTGCGACAACGCCGCCGACAGCGGACGCGGCACCCGTCGATTCGGCCGCCGTGAACCCCGTCTCGACGAAGTCGACGGAAACCGACCCGGTCACCGTCGCCGACACCGAGACCGAACGGCTGATCCGGCAGCGCCTGCACGAGTCCCGGCCCACCGACGAGGTCCTGGGGGAGGAGCACGGTGGGAGTCGCGCCGTCCCGTCCGGAGTGCGCTGGGTGGTCGACCCCATCGACGGCACGGTCAACTTCATGTACGGGGTCCCGGCCTACGCGGTGTCGGTCGCCGCGCAGGTCGACGGCCGCTCGGTCGCCGGTGTCGTCGTCGACGTGGCGCGCGAGGTGGTCTATGGCGCCACCCTCGGTGGCGGTGCCTGGGTGGCCGACGGCGACGGCCTGCGCGTACCGCTGCGGTGCAACCCCGTCGATCGTGCGGAACTCGCCCTCGTGGCAACCGGTTTCGGCTATGCCGCGGACCGTCGGCGCGCGCAGGGACGGATCGTCGCGGACCTGCTCCCGCGGGTGCGGGACATCCGGCGGATCGGTGCCGCGGCACTCGACCTGTGCATGGTGGCCTCCGGCGCCGTCGACGCTCATTACGAGCACGGTCTCAGTCCCTGGGACTGGGCGGCCGGTGGTCTCATCGCCGCCGAGGCGGGTGCGGTCGTGGTGACGCCGCCACCGGACTCGCGCGCGGACGAGGGGCACATCACCGTGGCGGTGGCGCCGGGGATCGCCGACGAGTTCCTCGCCCTGCTCGATGGGGCCGGGGCCCGGGAACCGCTGACCTAGCGGGGTCGGTGGGGCCGATTCAGCACGGAGCCGAGTGGACCGCCTTCACCAACGCGGGATCGGCGCCGGTCTCGGGGTTCTTGGGGTCGGCCGACCGCAGCGCCTCGAGTGCCGCCTGCGCGTCCTGGGAGAGCTCGCCGCCCGAGTGATAGGTGCCGAGGGCGACATCGACCCCGGTGCCACGGCGTCCGTCGTCGACGAGCTGGGCGCAGGGGAACGCGAGCCAGGTCGCCGCCGCGGCGGCACGGCCGGCGGGCCCGAACCGGATCTGCGCCACGCAGTTGAGATCTCGGTTCGCGTAGACGGGATCGTCGGCGAACGGGGTGTCGGCGGCCGGCGTGAATCCCTGCGCCGCGAGGTCCTCGGACACCGACCGGGCAGCGCCCCGTTCCTCGGATGCGTTGAGGACCCGGACCTGGAAGGTCGACAGTGCGGCCGGAGCGACCTCCAGCATCTCGTCGCGCGGGACCTGGGTGAGGACGGGCGGTTCGGCCGGCTGTTGTGCGCCGGGTTCGACCGCGGTCGACGGAGTGGGCTGATTGCATGCGGTGGGGACCGATTCGCTGTTGTCGCCGCCGAGGACGATCGCCCAGACGACGACGCCGAGGACCAGCAGGACCACCACCGTGATGATCGCCGGGGCGTACCGGCGCCGCGGATACGGGCGGCCCTGTTCGTCGGTCGGGTAGCCGGTCGTAATCTTCGAGACCACCGTGGAACGACTCCTCACTGGGATTTCCCACTCGACCACGCCGTGGGCGCACTGCTCGAGCGGATGTACTTCACCGGGAGCGACGCCCCGCGCAATCTCCGCAACACTCTAGAGGGTCGATCCCACGGTGGGTGCGAGCCTCGCCGCGGGAGCCGTGTCTCGCCGTCTCCGAGGCGTCCGACCTGCCTGAATCGCGAGATTCCGGACGAGTTCGCGTTGCCACATTGACGATTGACCGGGCATGGTCTATTCTTCGGGCGCCCGCGCTTCCAGCCTCGGGGTGCAGCCGACATCAAATCGTGACCGAAGTCACACAATACGCCGGATTCTTGGGTACGAATCGTGCTCGAGACGACGTTGTAGTGACCCCACCGGCAAGACAATCCCGGCGGAGTCGTGCGCACACCCTCAGGTGACGGCCACGAGCCGGAACCGAGAGCGCCCCCTCACTCTCTGAACAAGTAAGGCACACAATGGCTACTGATTACGATGCGCCACGACGCACCGAGGCCGAGGACCTCAACGAAGACTCGCTCGAGGAACTGAAGGCCCGCCGCAGCGAGGCGCAGTCCGCGGCGGTCGACGTGGATGAAAGCGACACCGCGGAGTCCTTCGAGCTGCCCGGTGCGGACCTCTCCGGCGAAGAGCTGTCGGTTCGGGTCGTCCCGAAGCAGGCCGACGAATTCACTTGTACCAGCTGCTTTCTCGTCTACCACCGCAGCCGGCTGGCGGAGGAGAACGGCAACTCGCTGATCTGCGTCGACTGCGCATGAGATCCGCGGGACACCCGCGGAAGTGAACGACGACTCCCTGACCCACAGGGCCTGACGACGAAGGGGCCGCGCCATCAGGCGCGGCCCCTTCGTCGTATGGGGGTGCGGGTCGATCGGTCAGGCGCCTGCCGACGGGCGGTCGGCCGCGGCATCCGGGAGGTCGAGGGCGGCCAGCAGTTCGGCGGGGCGCCGGGTGGACACCAGCCAGTAGGGGGTCGGGTCGTCGGGGTCGTCGAGTACGACGAGGACCATCGTCTTCACCCAGAAGCGGTGCACCAGATAGGCGGCGGGGTCGAGCTGACGGCCGAGGGCGGCACTCTTGGCGGTCGCCGGGATGGAGGCCCCGCGGGCGACGACGGCCCGCGGCAGGCGGGCGCGATGTGCCTGGAGTTCGCGGTCGGCGGTCACCCGGACGCGGGTACGGCTCATCGACCACAGCACCAGGACGCTGAGGATCGCGGTGACGACGTAGCCGATCACGCTCCACTTGCTGCCGTGGGCGGACAACTGGATCTCGTAGCCCACCACACCGGTCACGACGGCGGCGGCCAGCCACCACCACCACGGCACGGTGAGACGCTCGTCGAAGAGGTCCGCGGAACCAGCGTCCCGGCGAGCCGCCGGATTCTCCGACGTGCCGCCGGTGTTGTCAGGCGATTGGGGTGCGGTCACGGTGACCAGCGTAGTCTGCGTGCGTGACCACAGCTCTTCCCCCTCTGCCGCCCATCGCGGTACGTCGACTCGACCCCGATCTGCCGTTGCCCACCCGAGCACATCCCGGGGATGCGGGCGTGGACCTGTGCTCGGCGATCGACCTGGAACTGCCGGCGGGACGACGTCAGTTGGTCGGTACCGGGATCGCGATCGCGTTGCCGTTCGGCACCGTCGGCCTGATCCACCCGCGCTCCGGACTGGCCGCGCGCGCCGGCCTCTCCATCGTCAACACCCCGGGCACCGTCGACGCGGGCTACCGCGGGGAGATCAAGGTGTGCCTGATCAACCTCGACCCCGAGCAGTCCATCACCATCTCGCGCGGTGACCGGATCGCGCAGCTGATCGTGCAGCGCGTCGAGCTTCCCGATTTCGTCGAGGTCGAGGAACTCGACGACACCAGCCGCGGCGACGGCGGATACGGATCCAGCGGCGGCCACGCCATCCTGAGCTGAGCACGACACGCCGAGGTCGGTCCGACGCCGCGTCGATTACTGTTCACACGGAACGCGGATTGACGAGGAGTAGACGATGACGAAGAACGGTTCGGATGAACTGCGGGTCGGTCAGGCGCTGGGCCCCTACGACATCGACGCCCTCGCGACGGAACCCCACGAGCTGGAGAACTCCCACCTCGACCTGGGGTCGGTGCTCGTCCCGGTGGTCGAGGGCGGGCAGGTCACCGTCGAGATGTCGGAGGCGCACCAGCCGCAGAACGTCTATCTGGTCACCCCGATCGGCCGGATCTCGGTGAGTGCGTTCGCGGCGCCCAAGTCGCCGGGTACGTGGCGCGAGGTGGTCCGCGAACTGGCCGAGTCGTTGCGTGACGGCGGCGCTACGACCAGCATCGAGGACGGCCACTGGGGCCGGGAGGTCGTGGCCGAGGTCGAGGGCGCCACGCATCGCTTCATCGGCGTCGACGGCCCCCGGTGGCTGGTGCGCTGTGTCGGTAGCGGGCCGTCGGAGAGCGCCGAGGACCTCGCGCGCCTGAGTCGTGCCGTGCTGGCCGAGACCGTCGTGCGTCGCGGTTCGGATCCGCACCCGCCGCGGGAACCGCTTCCGATCGTCCTGCCGCCGGTCCTCGCCCATCAGGTGGCCGCCGCCCAGCAGCAGATCTTCGCCGAGGCGGAGGCGGGCGCGGAGGCCCCGGGCGGACCCCAGACACCTACCGGCGAGGTGGCCGGCTCCGACGACGAGTCGGAGGCCGTCGCCGGGGGAGCGCTGGACCAGGTGGCGCACGCCGCGGTCTACGGCGAGAACACTTATACCGACGCCCCGGCCGAGGGCGGTTCGGGCGGCCACGACGATCCGTCGGTCACCGCCGACCCGGACCCCGAGGACGACGCCCCGCTGCCGCCGTCGTCGGGCTCGGCGATGCAGCGCTTCTTCCGTCGTCGCTGAATCCGCTGCGGACGGGGTCTCACCTCGACAGGCGCGTGTATGCGGCGAGGCAACTGTCGCCGAGGAGCGCGGGATCGCGGCCCCACCCCTCGAGGGTGACCTCGACCAGTGCCGAACGCGGCGCGGCGTCATGCCAGGTGCGGGCGACCGCGATCGGGTGGATGGCGTCGTCCGGGGCCGCGACGAGTGCCAGTGGAACGGTGAGTCGGGTGATCTGCTCCGGTGTGGGCGCCGAGTAGTCCGCGGCATCGCGTAGCTGTCCGATGACCTCGGGGTGCAGGCGTCCCCAGGAGCGGGAGAGTTCGGCGGCCAGCCAGTCCGGGCTGCTCGCGGCCATCGCGGTGACCGTTGCGTCGAGCCCGTCGCGTTCCATCGCATCGGCCGTCGCCCGTGCGCTCGCCGCGGCGAGCGCGGAATCGGCGTCGCCGCTCCAGGCGGGCAGGGCCGCGAACACGCCCGCACATCGGTCGCCGGTGTCGGCGAGTGCCCATTCGAGGGCGATGGCGGCGCCGATCGACACCCCGCCGACCAGAACCGAGTCGTGTTCGACGGCCGCACGTTCGAGACCACGCCGATGGCCGGCGACCAGATCCGGCGTCGGCTCGAGCGCCACGAGCTCGACTCCGAGCATCGCCGCGGCGTGACCGAAGGCACGTGTGACGTGGTCGGCATCGGAGCCGGTCCCGGGAATCACCACCAGCGCGGTGGGTGTTCGTGTGGACGGACGGTCCATGTGGGGCATCAAAAGTTCATCCGGATGCAGGGCACCTGGAGATCATCCCCTAGGGTGTCCCGGGACTGCGGGTGAGCCCCGGTCGTCCACGTTGTCACCGGCCGATGCCGGGTCTACGCTGGCGGACAGTCACCGATCAATCGTTCGGTGGCCACGGACGCTGACGCGAAAGCCTGGTGCCCGGCTGAAATCCATTGGGAGGTTGGGATGCCCACCACTGCTGGTTATCTCAAGCGTCTGACCCGCCGACTCACCGAAGATCTCGGGAACGTCGAAGCGGAGCGAATCGCGGAGGAGTCGAAGGCGACGGGCGCACAACGCGCGTCGGACTGCACTCGCGGCGAGGAGGTCACCATGCACGGTGAGCTGCGTGCGGTGGAGACGTGTTCACGCGCGGCCAAGGCCGGCGTGAAGGCGGAGTTCTTCGACGGCTCCGACATCGTCATGCTCAAGTGGCTGGGCCGCAATCGCATCGCGGGTATCGAACCCGGCCGCAAGGTGACCGTGCGGGGACGTCTCGCCCTGCAGGACGGTCACAAGGTGATCTACAACCCCTACTACGAGCTGCAGGGCAGCGACGACGAGTGACACCCACGAGCGACACCGGCGAGCCGGGTGACGAGTCCATCGGCCACGACGTCGAACCGGATTCGGGTCCCGCCCCGACCCCGACGGTGCTCGAACAGATCGGCGGCGTCTCCGGGCTGATCTACTCCACGGTTCCGGTCGTGGTGTTCGTACCGGTGAACTCGTTCCTCGGCCTCCGGGCCGCCATCGTCGCCGCGCTCGCCGCCGCAGCCCTCGTCTTCGGCGTGCGGATCATCCGCCGCGAAGGTCTCACCCCGGCGATCTCCGGCCTCCTCGGCGTCGCGATCTGCGTGTTCATCGCCAGTCGCGTGGGGGACGCGAAGGGGTACTTCCTGTTCGGGATCTGGACCACTCTCGTCTACGCGGTGCTGTTCGTGGTCTCCATCCTGGTGCGCTGGCCCCTGATCGGCGTCGCCTGGCATCTGGTGAACGGGCAGGGGACCGCCTGGCGAAGGCATGGCCGGACGCTGCGCGCCTATGACATCGCCACCGCCCTGTGGGCACTGGTCTTCGCGGCACGCTATCTCACCCAGTCCGAGCTCTACGACCTCGGCGCCACCGGATGGCTGGCCTTCGCGCGGATCGCGATGGGATGGCCGCTGACGGCCCTGGCGGTGCTCGCGACCGTCCTGCTCGTCCGCCGCGCGGTCCGCGAGGAGGAGACCGTCAGCGCGTGATCCGCATGGCGTCGTAGAGCGCGGGTTCCGCCTCGGCCGGCGCGATGAAGACCAGTTCGTCACCGCCCTCGATCGGGTCGTCACTCTGCGGCACGATGACACGCCCGCCGCGCAGGATCGCGACCAGTGCCACGTCCCGCGGTAGCTCGAGCTTGCGGACCGGCTTGCCCGCCACCGGTGTGTTCGCGGGCAGGGTGAGTTCGACGAGATTGGCCTGGCCCTGTCGAAAGGTCATGAGCCGGACCAGATCCCCCACCGACACCGCCTCCTCGACGAGGGAGGCGAGCAGGCGCGGGGTCGAGACCGCGACGTCGACACCCCAGTCGTCGCCGAACAGCCATTCGTTGCGCGGGTCGTTGACCCGGGCAACGACCCGGTTGATCGCGAACTCGGTCTTGGCGAGCAGGCTCACGACCAGATTGGCCTTGTCGTCACCGGTCGCGGCGATCATCACGTCGAAGGTCTGCAGTTGCGCGTCCTCGAGCTTCGTGAGCTCGCACGCGTCGGCGAGAATCCACTTCGCGCCCGGCACCGCGTCCGGGTCGACGTGGTCGGCCTTCCGCTCGAACAGGGTGACGTCATGCGAGTTGACCAGGAGTTCGCGGGCGATCGAGCGCCCGACCGCGCCGGCTCCGGCGATGGCGACCTTCACGGATGACTCCTCGTCACTCAGGATTCGGGATGGGTGAACGGTTCCGCGGCGACTCGGCGCGCGTTGACCAGATTGTCGAGCAGGACGGCGACATAGATCACGTCGTCCTGCTGGAGAACGGTTTTGGCGTCGGGCAGGACCGGTCGGCCGACCCGGTTGAGGAAGGCTACGCGGGCACCGGTCTGTTCCTGGAACCTGCCCACCGAGACCCCGATCCACGACTCGTGGACGTCGACCTCGGCGACCGCGAGCGAACCCGACGGGTCACGCCACTCAGCCGTCGCCGTCTCACCGAGCGCGGAGACGAACCGCTCGGTCGTCCACGGCACCGTGGCGACGGTCGGGATGCCGAGCCGTTCGTAGACCTCGGCGCGTTTGGCGTCGTAGATGCGTGCCACGACACGTTCGACGTCGAAGGTCTCCCGGGCGACCCGCGCGGCGATGATGTTGGAGTTGTCACCGGAGGAGACCGCGGCGAAGGCGTCGGCGTGCTCGATCCCGGACTTCACGAGGATGTCCCGGTCGAACCCCACGCCGGTGATCGTGCGGCCCGCGAAGTCGGCGGACAACCGCGAGAAGGCGGACGGGTCCCGGTCGATGATCGCGACGTCGTGTCCGCGTTTCTGCATCGCCATCGCGAGCGACGATCCGACCCGCCCGCAACCCATGATGACTACCTGCACGACATTCCTCTCCCGATGCGGCGTGCGTGCCGCGAGTCGAACCTACCCGCCGCGACGCGGACGCTCTAGGGTTGCCTGGTGTCCACCGTCTCCAAGGTGTCCGTTGCGACGAAGCGACTCCTGCTCGGCAGGCCCTTCCGCAGCGACAAGCTGGGCCACACCCTGCTACCCAAGCGCATCGCCCTCCCGGTCTTCGCCTCCGACGCGATGAGCTCCGTGGCGTATGCGCCACAGGAGATCTTCCTGGTCCTCTCGGTCGCCGGGATCACCGCTCTCACCTTCACCCCGTGGGTTGCGATCGCCGTCGCCGTGGTCCTCGCGGTGGTGGTCGCCAGCTACCGGCAGAACGTGCACGCATATCCGTCGGGTGGTGGCGATTACGAGGTCGCCACCGTCAACCTGGGACCCAACGCGGGCCTCACCGTCGGCAGCGCCCTGCTCGTCGACTACGTCCTGACCGTAGCGGTGTCGGTGACCTCGGCGGCGGAGAACATCGGTTCGGCCGTTCCGTTCGTCAACGAGCACAAGGTCTGGTTCTGCGTCGGGGCGATCGTGATCCTGGCGGCGGTGAACCTGCGCGGCATCAAGGAATCCGGAGCGGTGCTGGCCATCCCGACCTATGCCTTCATCGTCGGCGTGCTGGGCATGCTCATCTGGGGCTTCACCGAGATCTTCGTCCTCGGCGAGGAGATCCGTTCGGAGACCGCCGACTTCGGAATCGTGGCGGAACAGGACAACCTCACTGGGCTCGCGCTGGCGTTCCTCGTGGCCCGATCGTTCTCCTCCGGGTGTGCCGCGCTGACGGGGGTCGAGGCCATCAGCAACGGCGTACCGGCCTTCCGGAAACCCAAGTCGCGCAACGCCGCGACCACGCTGCTGATGCTCGGTGGCTTCTCGATCACCCTGCTGCTCGGCATCGTCCTCCTCGCCCAGGAGATCGGCGCGAAGTACGTGATGGATCCCGCCCAGGACCTCGTCGGCGCCCCCGAGGGTTATCAGCAGAAGGCGATGATCGCGCAGCTCGCGCACGCGGTGTTCGATTCGTTCCCGGCCGGTTTCTTCTTCGTCGCGACCGTGACGGCGCTGATCCTGTTGCTGGCCGCGAACACCGCGTTCAACGGCTTTCCGGTGCTCGGTTCGGTGCTGGCCCAGGATCGATATCTGCCGCGGCAGCTACACACCCGTGGTGACCGGCTGGCGTTCAGCAACGGCATCCTGTTCCTGGCGGTCGCGGCGATCATCTTCGTGGTCGCGTTCGGCGCGCAGGTGACCGCGCTGATCCAGCTCTACATCGTCGGCGTGTTCGTCTCGTTCACGCTGAGTCAGACCGGCATGGTGCGGCACTGGACGCGTCTGCTGCGCACCGAGACCGACCCGAGTGCCCGGCGCCGGATGGTGCAGTCGCGGGTGGTGAACTCGATCGGCCTGGTGATGACGGCGACGGTCCTCGTGGTGGTCCTGATCACGAAATTCACCGCGGGCGCGTGGATCGCGGTGCTGGCGATGGTCTCGATCTTCGTCCTGATGAAGCTGATCCACCACCACTACGCGTCGGTACAGCGTGAACTCGATCGGGCCGAGACCGACGACGAGGGCGTGCTGCCCAGCCGGACGCATTCGATCGTTCTCGTGTCGAGTCTGCACATGGCCTCCAAGCGTGCCCTGCGCTATGCCCGGGCGACGAGACCGGACGTCCTCGAGGCGATCACGGTGAACGTCGACGACCGCGACACCCGCAAACTCGTGTCCGAGTGGGAGGCCAGCGACATCACGGTCCCGCTGAAGGTCATCGCCTCCCCGTACCGTGAGATCACCCGGCCGGTGATCGACTACGTGCGGCGGGTGCGCCGGGAGTCGCCGCGCGACGTGGTGACCGTGTTCATCCCCGAGTATGTCGTCGGACACTGGTGGGAGCAGATCCTGCACAACCAGTCCGCGCTGCGGCTCAAGGGGCGCCTGCTGTTCGAGCCCGGGGTGATGGTGACCTCGGTGCCCTGGCAGCTCACGTCGTCGGATCGCCGCAAGGAGACCAAGAGGTACTGGGCGCCGGGTGAGACCCGCCGCGCCCTCGGCGAATCGGAGCGCACCCCATGACGCCGTCGCCTCCGGCGCGCCGGGTCGAGGTCGCCGTCGACCGTCCGGCGAACGGCGGGGAGGCGGTCGGCCGTGCCGACGGCCGGGTGCTGTTCGTACGCGGCGCGATCCCCGGTGAGCGTGTGGTCGCCGAGATCACCGACGACCGTCACGACTCGTATTGGCGGGCCGAGGCCGTGGAGATCCTCGACCCGTCGCCGCATCGGATTCCGGTGGCGTGCCCGGCGGCGGCCGGGGGAGCGGGATGCTGCGACCTCGGGCACATCGAACCCGGGCATGCGCGCGATCTGAAGCAGGCCGTGCTGCTCGACGTCCTGAGCCGGGTCGGCCATCTCGACGAGGCGACGATCGCCGACACCGACCTCGCGACCCGCGGGGTCGACCGGTTACCCGGGGCCGACACCGGCTGGCGCATCCGGACGAGGCTGGCCGTCGACGGACGTGGTCGCGCCGGGCAGCGCGCGTTCCGCGGTTCCGCGGTGATCCACGACGTCTGCGTACAGCCGGCGGCGGGGATGGTCGACGACCTCGCCAGTCGCCGGTTCACGCCGCACGCCGAGCTGGCGGTGGTCCTCGACGCCGACGGCACCCGTCACATCACCGAACTCGCGCCGATCGCCGAGGTTCGTCACGGCGACCCCCGCCGGCGCGCTCAGCAGAACCGTCGGCGCCGTTCCCGACCCCGCGCACAGGTCGTCGTCGAGGGCGCCGAGTTCGCGGTGCACCGCGTCGGCGGCCGCTCGTGGAACATCCCGGTGACCGGATTCTGGCAGGCGCACCGCGCCGCGCCGCAGACCTACGCGGACACGGTGGTCGGTTTCGTCGGTGAACATCTCGACTCCGCCCCCCGGGTCGCGTGGGACCTCTACGGCGGTGCGGGGGTGTTCGCCGGCGCGCTGCTGGACACCTTCGACACGGGCCTCGACGAGGTCCACATCGTCGACTCCGACGCCGGTGCGCTGGCGGCCGCGTCGGAGACCTTCGCCGACGACGGCGACCGCGTGGTCACCCACCGGGGTGAGGTGGCGGCCCGGATCCACGCCCTCGGCGAGGCGCCCGACATCGTCGTCCTCGATCCGCCGCGCACCGGTGCCGGCGAGCGCGTCGTCGACGCGATCACCGCCGCCCGACCGGCCGTGGTGGTGCACGTGGGCTGTGATGCGGCGCGGTTCGCGCGTGATCTCGGTCTCTTCGTCCGTTCCGGATATCGCGTCGCGCAGGTCCGCGGCTTCGACGCTTTCCCGCTGACACACCATGTGGAGGCGGTCGCGTGTCTGGTGCCGGCCTGAGCCGTCACCCGCGGTGTGGGTCGGTCGACCATCCGCGGGGCGGGGTGGATCCGAATGCTTCCGTAGACTGACGGGTTATGGGCCGGGGGTGTCTCCGGCGGCGTCGCGCGATGGAGGAAACGATGAGTGTGCTCGACCGGATCAGCTCGCCGGCCGATCTGCGGTCACTGTCGGAAGCGGAGTTGGAGACTCTCGCCTCCGAGATCCGGACGTTCCTGATCGAGAAGGTGGCGGCCACCGGCGGCCACCTCGGACCGAACCTCGGGGTGGTCGAACTGACCCTCGGGATCCATCGTGTCTTCGACTCACCGCACGATCCGATCCTCTTCGACACCGGCCACCAGTGCTACGTCCACAAGATCGTGACCGGCCGCAAAGACGGGTTCGACAGTCTGCGCCAGCGTGGCGGCCTGACCGGCTACCAGGAGCGCGCGGAATCCGAACACGACTGGATCGAGTCCTCGCACGCCTCGGCGGCCCTTTCCTACGCCGACGGCCTGGCCAAGTCCTTCGAACTGACCGGGCAGCCGGACCGAACCGTCGTCGCGGTGGTCGGCGACGGTGCGCTCACCGGCGGTATGTGCTGGGAGGCGATCAACAACATCGCCGCGTGCAACCGGCCCGTCGTGATCGTCGTCAACGACAACGGCCGGTCCTACGCGCCGACCATCGGCGGCCTGGCGAGCCACCTCTCGGGTCTGCGCCTGCAGCCCGCCTACGAGAAGTTCCTCGACGAGAGCAGGCGCGTCGTCAAGCAGATGCCCGTGGTCGGCGAACCCGCCTACGCGGTGCTCCACGGTGTGAAGAGCGGCCTCAAGGACCTGCTGGCGCCCCAGGCGATGTTCACCGACCTCGGCCTCAAGTACGTCGGACCCGTCGACGGACACGACATCGGTGCTGTCGAGTCGGCTCTGCGGCATGCCCGTGACTTCGGCGGCCCGGTCATCGTGCACACCGTCACCCGCAAGGGCATGGGCTATGCCCACGCCGAGAATCACGTGGCCGATCAGATGCACGCCACCGGGATCATCGACCCGGTCACCGGCCGGCCCACGAGCGTCGCCCCGCAGGACTGGACCAAGGTCTTCTCCGCGGCACTCCTCGATGCCGGCGCCAACCGTCCCGATGTCGTCGCGATCACCGCTGCGATGCCCGGACCCACCGGACTGACGCCGTTCGGCGAGCGCTACCCGGACCGCATGTTCGACGTCGGCATCGCCGAACAGCACGCGATGACCTCGGCGGCGGGCCTCGCCCTCGGCGGCCTGCATCCGGTCGTGGCCATCTACTCGACCTTCCTCAACCGCGCGTTCGACCAGCTGCTGATGGACGTCGCGCTGTTGAGACAACCGGTCACCCTCGTCCTCGACCGGTCGGGCATCACCGGACCCGACGGGCCCAGCCACCACGGCATGTGGGATCTGTCGCTCATGGCGATGGTTCCCGGCCTGCGGGTGGCCGCGCCGCGTGACGCGGTCCGGCTGCGCGAGGAGTTCGACGAGGCCCTCGGCGTCGACGACGGCCCGACCGCGCTCCGTTTCCCCAAAGGTGCGGTGCCGGAGGACATCCGGGCGGTCGAGCGACTCGACGACGGTGTCGACGTGCTGCACCGCAGCGACCACGATCTCGGTCCGGCGACCGGCGACGTGCTCATCGTCGCGGTCGGCGCCTTCTGCAGCCTGGCCGTCGACACCGCAGAGCGCCTGGCCCGGCAGGGCATCGAGGCCACCGTCATCGACCCGCGCTGGGTGCTGCCGGTCGCGACCTCGGTGGTCGAGGTCGCCCGTCGTCACCGCCTGGTCGTGACCCTCGAGGACGGATGCGTCAGCGGTGGTGTGGGATCGGCTGTCGCGGGAGCACTCTCGGCGGCCGAGGTACCGGTTCCGGTGCAGATCAAGGGCATCCCGCAGACATTCATCGAGCACGCCTCGCGCGGGGAGATCCTCGGCGAGCTCGGTCTGACCGCCCAGGACCTCGCCCGTTCGATCACCGCGACGGTATCGGGGATGCAGGCCGGTCCCGCGCTGGAACGCCAGCTCGAGAACCCCGCCGATCCCGCGGAGAGCCGCGCCGAGGACTGACATCGGAGGACACGTGGCCGGGCTGCCGCCGCTGGGTGTCGAAGAGGAATTCGTCCTCGTCGACCGCGAGACGGCACGTCCCGTCGCACGCAACCGCGAGGTGGCCGCGGCGGCCTCGGCTCGTGGACTCGACCTCGCCCTGGAGCTCACCTCCTGTCAGGTCGAGATCGCCACGCCGACCTCCGACACCGCCGAGGAGATCGGCGATCACCTGTACCGACTGCGGAGCATCGTCGCGGCGGCCGCCGACGACGTGGGGGTCGACGTCGTCGCATGCGGACTGCCGCCGCGGGTCCCGGAATCCTTCCCGGTGACCGACACGCCCCGGTATCGCGCGATGGCCGGACGATACGGCATGCTCGCCCACGAACAGGGCATCAACGGTTGTCACGTCCACGTCGGCGTACCCGACCGGGACGCCGCCGTGGCGGTGTGCAACTGGCTGCGCCCGTGGTTGCCCGCGCTGCTCGCCCTGACGGCCAACTCCGTGATCTACCGTGATGCCGACTCGGGTCACGCGAGCTGGCGGTCGGTGTTGTGGTCCCGATGGCCGGCCGCGGGTCCGCCGCCGCACCTGCGATCGGCGGCCCATTTCGCCGAGCTGGTGGAGCTGCTGGTGGCGACCGGTGTGATCCTCGACCCGCACATGCTCTACTGGGATGCCCGGCCGTCGGATCATCTCCCGACCGTGGAGATCCGCGTGGCCGATGTGCAGATGCGGGTGGACGAGGCCCGGGCCTTCGCCACGATCGTCCGCGCCGCGGTGATGACCGCGCTCGACGACGTGGAGCGCGGGACCGAATCTGCCTCGGCCACACTCGATCCGATGCTGCTGGCGGCCGCCTACTGGAAGGCGGCCCACGACGGTCTCGACGGTGACGCACTCGATCCCGTGACGGGAGGGCGCATGCCCGCCTGGACCAGGATCTCCCAGCTCGTCACCGTGATCGGACCGGCGCTGAACCGGTTGGGACAGCGCGAGGAGGTCGACGCCGCGCTGCGCCGGACGTGGAGCGAGGGGAACGGCGCGTCACGTCAGCGGCGCATCTTCCGCGAGACTCATTCGGCGCCCGCGATCACCCGCGCGGCCACCGTGCGCGTCGACCGGTGACGGTCGATCTCGGCCCGGGCTTTCAGCGCAGGGTGGCGAGATTCGAGATCGACTTGTGCACATCGGACTCCAGCACCCTGGCGACCAGGCTTCCGACGGGTCCGTTGAGCAATCCGCCGGACACCTCGGCGGACAGATCGAAGTAGGAACCGTCGGCGATCTCGTCGACCTTCATGGCGAGGTCGATCTGGATGCCGCCGCGCCCGCTGCCGGCGAGCGCGATCAGCCTGGGCTCGTCGTATTGCGTGACGGTCCAGTGGATGACGTTCCGGAACCCCTTCACCTTGATCAGCGACGAGACCTTCGTCCCCTCGTCGATCGTGTCGGGGACCGGGGACTTCCAGCCGCCGAAGATGGTCATCCACTCGTCGAATCGCGAGAGGTTGGCGGCGAGTGCCCAGGCCGCGCTGGGGTCGAGGTCCGAGTCGATGCCGACGGAGACTGTGGCCACTGAGTGCTCCCATTCCGTGAGGTCGTGCCTGGTGCGAGGTCGTGCCTGTCGGGGAGTCTCTTACCCAGGTCGGCCGCGGCCTATTCGGGTCCGTCGCCGGTCTCGGTCGCGCCGCCCCCGCGTAGGGCCTCGGTCAGCGCATCGACGCTCAACCGCCGCTGCCAGGGACGGGCTCCGGCGGCGGCGAGATGCGCGTCCACCGCCTCGGTGGTGACCGGTTCCCGCAGTCCGTCCCAGCACAGCTGGCGGACCACATCGGGGGCGAGGAGGTTCTCCACCGGGAGGGTGCGGCTCTCGGCGACCTCTTTGAGAGCCGGACGCACCTTCTGCATCCGGGCCGCGGCCTCCGGGTTGCGCTGTTCCCAGCGACTCACCGGTGGCAGTCCGGGGCCGTTGGTCTTGCGGGCCGGCAACTCGTTGTCGGGCAGTTCGCGGGCCCGTTGGAGGGCACTGAGCCAGATCCCGGCCTGGCGTCGCTGGCGGGGACCGCCGAAGATCGGCAGGCGGGTCAGCTCCGAGTTGGACCGGGGGTCGGCGGTGGCGGCGTTCACGATCGCGGTGTCGGGCAGCACCCGGCCCGGGGCGACATCCCGCCGTTCGGCCAATTCCTCACGCGCCATCCACAATTCGCGCACCGCGGCGAGGGCGCGGGCGGACTTCACGGTGTGGATGTTCGAGGTCTTGCGCCATCGGTCGGTGCGTGGCGGTGCCGGCGGACGGGACAGGACGTAGGCGAATTCCTCACGAGCCCAGCCGTCCTTGCCGGATTCGGCCAGCGCCGCGTCCATCGCGTCCCGCAACTCGACCAGAACCTCGACGTCGAGCGCGGCGTAGTTCAGCCATTCGTCGGGGAGGGGCCGTCGCGACCAATCCGCCGCACCGTGACCCTTGAGCAGGCCGAGGCCGAGGAACTGGGCGACCATGGCCGCCAGGTTCACCTTCGCCAGGCCGAGGAGTCGACCGGCCAACTCGGTGTCGTACAGCTCGACGCACTCGAAACCCAGCTCGCGCAGACACGGGAGGTCCTGATCGGCGGCATGCAGCACCCATTCGGGACCGCGCAATGCGTCGATCACCGGGGCGAGGGCCCCGGGATCGGCGATGGGGTCGAGCAGGAAGCTGCCGGCACCGCGTCGTTTGATCTGGATCAGATACGCACGCTGCGAATAGCGGTAGCCGGAGGCGCGTTCGGTGTCGACGGCGATGGGGCCCTCGCCCGCCGCGAGTGCTCGCGCCGCGTCGGCGAACTCCGCCGCGGTCGACAGCACCGGCGGGACACCGCCGGCGGGCGCGAGCAGCGGCTCGACCTCGGGAGCCTCGTCCTCCGGCGTCGGGTTCTCTGGTGGTGTGTCCACGGTGCTCACGTCGCGCCGAGTCGGGTCACGCCCGTCGGCGGGAGGCCGGCAGCCGATGCCAGCACCTCGCAGAACGCTTCGAGGTGTCCGTTGAGACCCTCGGCGGTCAACGCGGTCCACGACGCGCGGACCTCGAGCTGGTGGGCGCGCGGCGGTCCGGCGATGTCGCCGTAGCGCACCGACGTGGTGGAGGTGACGGTTCCACCGAGCGCGGTCACCTCGATGCGGCGGGCGGTGCCGTCGAGGGACGGGCCGTTCCCGGAGTGCTCGGGGGTGCTGCTCTCGCCGACCGGCACACCGAGGGCGTCGGACAGCCAGCTCCAGGCCACCTCGGGCAGCAGCGGATCCATCGCCAGTGCGGCCTCGACCTCGGCCTGCAGATAGGCGACGAGGCGGATCGTGCCGTTCCAGGCGTCCTGACCGGCGGGGTCGTACAGCAGGATCAGTCGTCCGAACGCGGAGCCCTGGGAATCGGTGGGAACGACGTCGGGGTCGTCCGGCGGGCGCACCTCGGCGCCGACCGCGTAGCTGTACGGCGCCAGGCGCTGCGGCGGGCGGATGGGCCCGACCTCGATCTCACGGCGGACGCGGGCAGCATGCAGCGACTCCACCGCCGCGCGGAAATCACCAGGCTCGTCCGGAGCTCCCGAAGAAGTCACCGTTCGACCGTAGGTGTGTCGCGCCTGGCAGCGGCGGAGGCGCGCCGGTTCACCGCCCCCGGAAATGGGGACGCGGGGTGAAGTCCCTGCCCTGATCCGTGCGGAACGTCGACATGGCAGAGTAAGCGGTGATGTCGAACGTAACTGGTACTCGGGTCCATCGGTCGCACCTGCCGCTCGTCGCCGCGGCCACGGGTGGGACTCCGTCACGCCGTCCGGTGTGGTTCATGCGGCAGGCGGGCCGTTCCCTGCCCGAGTACCGCGCGATCCGCGCGAACCACGGGATGCTCGAATCGTGCTTCGACGCCGAGTTGGTGTGCGAGATCACGATGCAGCCCGTCCGCCGTCACGACGTCGACGCCGCGATCCTGTTCTCCGACATCGTCGTGCCGCTCAAGGCCGCGGGGATCGACCTCGACATCGTGGCCGGGACCGGCCCGGTGATCGCCGAACCCGTGCGGTCGGCGGAGGCCGTCTCGCGCATCCCGCGTCTGGAGCCCGCCTCGGTCGGGGCGATCTCCCACGCCATCGAGCTGTTGCTCGCCCAACTCGGCGACACCGCGCTGATCGGCTTCGCCGGTGCGCCGTTCACCCTCGCCTCCTACCTCATCGAGGGTGGGCCGAGCCGCAATTACGAGCGCACCAAGGCGATGATGCACGGCGATCCGGAGACCTGGGCCGAGCTGATGGCGCGCCTGGCCGACATCACCATCGCCTTCCTGCAGGTCCAGCTCGAGGCCGGCGTCGACGCCATCCAGCTCTTCGACTCCTGGGCGGGCATGCTGTCGGCCGCCGACTACCAGCGTTTCGTGGCGCCGCACAGTGCCCGTGTCCTCGCGGAGGTCGCCGGGTACGGGGTCCCGCGCATCCACTTCGGCGTCGGGACCGGCGAGCTGCTGGCGCCGATGGCCCACGTCGGGGCCGACGTCATCGGTGTCGACTGGCGGGTGCCGCTCGACGAGGCCGTACGGCGAGTGGGACCGGGCAAGGCGGTCCAGGGCAACCTCGACCCGACGCTGCTCTTCGCGGGACCGGAGGTCGTGGAGAGCGAGGTCCGCCGCGTGGTCGCCGACGGTGACCGGGCGATCGCGGCCGGCGCCGTCGGCCACATCTTCAATCTCGGCCACGGGGTGCTTCCGGGTACCGATCCGGATGTCCTCACCCGCACGGTCGAACTGGTCCACAGCCTCTGATGAGTGCCGGGCCCCGGATCGCGGTCGTCGGCGGAGGTGTCTCCGGCCTGACGGCGGCGTACCGACTGCGGCGCGAACTCGGCGCCGACGCACGTATCGACGTTCTGGAAGCGGGTGAGCGGCTCGGCGGCGTCCTGCACACCACGACGGTCGGCGGACAGGCCGTCGACGTCGGGGCCGAGGCGTTCATCGTGCGGCGGCCGGAGGCTCTCGGCCTGGTCGACGAACTCGGGCTGGGGGATCGGGTCGTCTCACCGACCGGGCGCCGACCGGCCGTCTGGTCCGGCGGTCGCCTTCACCCGCTGCCGACGCCGGCGGTGATGGGTATCCCCGCGACGCCCGACGCGGTCGCCGGCCTCGCCGATCCGGCCGACCTCGAACTCATCCGCACCGAACCCGATCGCCCCTGGCACTGGGACCCGTCCGCGGACCCGACGGTCGGGGACCTCGTGACCGAACGTTTCGGCCCATCGGTGGTCGCCCGCAGCGTCGATCCCATGCTCGGCGGAGTCTATTCGAGCCTCGCCGGCGACATCGGTCTCCGGGAAGCACTGCCCGCCCTCGCCGCGCGTCTCGACGCCGGTGTGGCGAATCTCACCGACGCCGTCGCCGGTCTCGTCGCCGACGCCACCGGCTCGGGTCCCGTCTTCGGCACCCTCGTGGGCGGTTACCGGGTCCTCCTCGACGCCCTGCAACAGGCTGCGGCGGTGCGGCCTGAGCTCTGCGCCCACGTCCGTGAGCTCGAGCCGACTGCCACCGGCTGGACGCTGCACGTCGGCGGTCCTGCACGCGACGACGTCCGCGACTACGACGGTGTGATCCTCGCGATCCCCGCCTGGATGGCCGGCCACCTGCTGCGTCGTTCGCTGGCCGACTTCGCCGCCCCGCTGCGGGCGGTACAGGGCGCGTCGTCGGTGGTGATCTCGATCGCGCTCGCCCCCGGAACCCCGCTTCCCGATCACTCCGGGGTCCTGGTCGGCACCGGAGAAAGTCTGCGCGCCAAGGCCTTCACCCTCAGTTCGCAGAAGTGGGCGCATCTGTCACACGACGACGCGCCCGTCTCGGTCCGGGCGTCGTTCGGCCGGTTCGGTGCCCCGGTGCCGAGCGTCGACGACGAACCCGGCGTCGACGACCGATTGCGGACCGAGGCACTCGAGGACCTCGACGAGGTCTGCCGGGCCGCCGGCGTGGCACCCGCCTCGCCGCACGTCGTCGACACGTACGTGCAGCGCTGGACCGACGGCCTGCCCGTGTACGGACCGGGACACCTGGCCGCCATGGCGCGGCTCGCCGCGGCCCGCCCTCGCCGTCTCGTGCTCGCCGGCTCGTCGTATGCGGGCGTCGGCGTCCCGGCCTGCATCGGACAGGCCGGATGCGCGGTGGCGGCGCTGCTCACCGACCTGACCTGACTGTTCGTCCGGGCGGACACGGTGGCACCATGTGAGATATGGCCCGCTTGGATTACTCAGAACTCAACTCGACGATCCGTTACCTCATGTTCTCGGTGTTCGCTGTCCGCCCCGGCGAGCTCGGCACCGACCGTGACCAGGCGAAATCGGATGCCGCAGACTTCTTCAAGTCTCTCGAGGACACCGGTGTCGTGGTCCGCGGTGTGTACGACGTGTCGGGTCTCCGCGCCGACGCCGACTTCATGATCTGGTGGCATGCCGCCGACGTCGAGTCCATCCAGGCCGCCTACGCGAAGTTCCGTCGCGAGACGGTTCTGGGACGCGCCTGCAACCCGGTGTGGAGCAACGTCGCCCTGCACCGTCCCGCCGAGTTCAACAAGAGCCACATCCCGGCCTTCCTCGCCGGTGAGGAAGCGGGCAACTACATCTGCGTGTACCCGTTCGTGCGGTCTTACGAGTGGTACCTGCTTCCCTACGAAGAGCGTCGCAAGATGCTCGCCGACCACGGCAAGGCCGCCCGCGAGTACAAGGACGTGCGCGCCAACACGGTGTCGTCGTTCGCGCTCGGCGACTACGAATGGCTGCTCGCGTTCGAGGCACCCGAACTGCACCGGATCGTCGACCTCATGCGCGACCTGCGCGCCACCGAGGCGCGGATGCACGTCCGCGAGGAGACGCCGTTCTTCACCGGGCCCCGCGTCGAGGTCTCGGCGCTCATCGACGCCCTGCCCTGAACCCGGGATTCGGTGGCGGCAATGCGTGCTCTGTGCGCATTGCCGCCACCGCTTTCGGTGTCATCATCGGGATGATGACGCTGGTTGCATGCGGTGGCGGAACCGGCTCGACTACTGATCGCTCCCATGACGTCGCGCGTACCGGCACCAGTCCTTGCGTCGACGCCGAACTTCACGCGAATCTGTCCGTCGATGAGTACAAGGTCGCGAGAATCGACTACCGCCGGGCGGAACCCGCGTACTCGTCGGCCACCCCAGAGCAGCAGGCCGAAGCCGAGTTCGCGCTTCATCGCCCGTTCGTCGAGGCGACCCCGCCAGGGGCGCAGGCACGGTATGCGCGTCAGGTCTGCACGGACCTCGAGTGGCTCGGCATCTTGCGGTCGCCGCAACTGAAGACCGCCGCAACAGGTTTCGGCTACTACGACTGCGCGTCGGCGAGCCACCCGAATGAGGCCGCCGGCGACGGCAACGCGAAGGAGCTTCGCGACGCTTATCGCCGGATCCACATCGCGGCCAGGACCACGCTGTGCCCTCAGGCGGAGGGCACCAGCTGAGGGTGCCGTGCTACTCGGCCGGCTCGAGCTTCAGGCTGATCGAGTTGATGCAGTAGCGCAGATCGGTGGGGGTGTCGTAGCCCTCACCGGCGAACACATGGCCCAGGTGACTCCTGCAGTTCGCGCAGAGCACCTCGACTCGCGTCATGCCGAGCGAGTTGTCCTCGACCTCGATGATCTTGTCGCCGGCGAGGGGGGAGAAGAACGACGGCCAGCCGCAGTGGGATTCGAACTTCTGCTCGCTGCGGAACAGCTCCGCATCGCACGCCCGGCAGCGGTAGACGCCGACCGTCTTGGTGTCGGTGTACTCGCCGGTGAAGGGTGCTTCGGTGCCGGCCTGGCGCAGAACCCGGTACTCGGCCGGGGTGAGGCGCTGCTTCCACTCCTCGTCGGTGAGGTTCGCCGGGTTCGTGGCGGGTGCGGTGCTCTCGGGCGTGCTGTCGGTCATGTCGTCCACGGTAGCGCGGGACGCGACAGCGTCGCGCTCAACGCTGTGCTAGACGGACTTCGACAACGACAGCTCGTCGTCGGACTTCGTCGCCGGCGCCGGGGGAGTGTCGGACTCCGACCGCATCACGGCATCCTCACCGGCGACGCCGTCGGAGCGCATGTCGAGGTAGCGGAACAGCAGCGAGCAGAACACCGCGATCATCAGCAAGGACCAGCCCCAGGTCACCTTGTTGTACTCGACCATCCAGCCGAAGGCCGTCCACCGCTGCGAGTAGAAGCTGTCGAAGGTCATGCAGCCGTACACGCCGAGCCAGGCCGGCCAGTTGCGCATCGCCGATCCGGGCAGCAGCACCGTCATGAGCAGCGGGAACAGCAGCATCGAGTAGTAGCCCTGGCCCAGCGAGCCGACGAGGAAAGTGGTGCCCAGCAGCACACCCGACGACGTCGCGAGCCACAGCAGTTCGTTGGTCTTGCGGTAGTAGCGGTACAGGAACCACAGCGAGAACGCGGCCATCAGCACGAACGCGACACGCAGCAGCAGCACCAGCCACGGTGCGACCCCGAAGTAGGCGCCGTTGCCGGCGATCGAGCTGTTGTAGTAGTCGCGGGCCTCGCCGAGGTAGGGGACGGTCCGGCTGATGAAGGCGTCGGCATCCACCGACAGCGGCCACGCGATCACCGTCAACACGAGGGGGACCGCGATGGCGAAGGCGAACACCCGCCACTGCCGGTTGAGCAGCGGCAGCAGCAGCAGCGGCGCCAGCACGGGTTTCACGGCCAGCGTCAGACCCATCGGGATGCCCGCCCACCAGTCGTGCCGTGAGCGCATCAGCATCAGGAAGGCGATCATGCCCAGCAGGACGAACGAGTTGAAGTTCGTGAAGATCAGTGTGTGCGAGACGGTTTCGGTGAAGAAGAAGACGAACAGGACCGTCGGCATCACCCATGAGTCCAGGGCATAGCCGAACATCCGGGTCAGCAGGTAGGCGCAGATCAGCAGGGCCCCGACGCTGACCGCGATGAACGCCCAGCGTGCGCGTTCGTAGTCGATGACCGCGACCGGCGCCATCAGCAGGGTGCCCGACGGCGGGTACAGGTAGTGCGGGTCGACCGTGGCGTAGTTCTCGCCGTAGACCGGCAGGTTGTTGAGGAAGTTGTAGGCCGCGGCGTACACCGGCTTGAAATCGTCGGTGCGGTCGCCGTTGACGCCGAGGAACACCGACCGGTGCACGACCATGAGCAGGCTGATCGGCCACAGGATCATCGGGATGATCCGCTGCGCGCTCATCTGGGGATACAGATACCTGTCGAGATTGGCCACCCGCGCACCGTACTACGGTCGGCCTCGGACACTCCGCAGAACCCTCCGGGCTGCACCGGGTCGGACCCGGTCAGGTGGGGCAACCGCGCTGGGTCGGCCCCCCGAGAGGCGTCTTGGTCACGTACTCGGCCGCGACCTGGGCCGCGCAGGCGCTGCGACCCAGCACCGAGAAGCCCAGTCCGTCCCAGCTGACGGTGACCGGCTCGGCCCCGGCGTTCATGAACAGCGGGACGAGTGTGCTCGCGCCGTTGCCCCCGTTCACCGGGTCCCGGGTGCCGTTGAGGATCAGCGGGTCGGCGGGCAGCGATGACGGCGGGCGCACCGCGGTGCCCGACGCCCAGCCGTTGCAGCGCACCAGCGACAGCGCGCTGTCGGAGCCGGTCAGCGGACTCTGCTTCGTCCAGGCCTCGACGAGACCGGGGATCTCGTTCTGCCCCACCGGGCCGGTGACGTCGTTGCACCGGGACACCAGGGCGCCGTCACTCATCCGCAGGGTCGCGGCCCGATCTGCGAGCCGGACCAGCGCGGTCGTGTCGCCTCGGTCGGCGGCGGTGATGGCGCGGGACAGGTCGAGCAACGCGTCGGGACGGTCCGCCGCGAGGGCGAGCGTGGTGGTGATGGCGTTCAGTGCGGTGGTGTCCGACAATCCGTCGAGGCGTCCGGCACGCGCCTTGGCGAGCAGCCCGGTCATCACCCCGACACCGTTCGTGCCGAGCGTGCAGCCGTCCAGTGCGGAGCATCGCTGGGCGAAACCCTGCAGCGCCGTCTGCACACCCTGGGCGCGCAGGTTGGCCCTGTCCCGAGCGTTGGCCCCGAAGGGGGCGGGGGTGTCGAGGATGATGCGTCCCGCTCGGCCCCCGTACAGGGAGGCGTAGGACAGCACGACGTCGGAGCCCTCGCCGACGCCGATGAGGCCCAGGTGTTCGACGCCCCACCGCTGCCGAAGTGTTTCGAGGTCCGCGGCGGCGAACTGTGCGCCGAAATTGAGTTGGTAGGGCGTCAGGGTCTCCGTGCACCCGTCCGAGGCCGACGAGGCGGCCGAGGCGAGGCGGGAGATGCGCGCCTGGGTGGTGGTCCCACGCGTGGTGAGGCCGTTGTCGGCGATCGTGCTCCGCTCGAGCCGGGTCATGCAGTCCAGGTCCCCACTCTGGGGGATGCCGCGATGATCGACGGCCACCACCGGGTGGGCGTCCAGGAACGCCCGGCCCGGACCGGTGGACATCACCATCAGGGTTCGCGACGACGGGAGATCCGATCCCGAGGTGAGCACGAGCGGCGGGGCGCCGGCCGGCGTCGCCGCGGTACGGGCCCGGGTCGCCGCGATCCTCACGACCTCGCCGTCGGGCTTGTTCCGGTCGACCGGGGAGTCGAACTCCGCACATTCGATGGTCACCCCGGCCGGGCGGGCGATGCCGTAGCGTCCGCTGGTGCCGGCGGCGCAGTCGGTCCACTCGAGATCGGTCTTCGGTACGGCCAGCGCCGGCGCCGGGGGTGGAGCCGACGACGATGCGGTCGGGCCCTCACCGCCGCCGCCACCGGGGATGAGTTCCGGACCGCGGTCGGGGCCCACCGCGCACGACGACACGACGATCGCGACGATCACACCCAGGACAGCCGTGACGGCGTGCGCTCTTCGCATGACCGCGAGCGTAGTCAACGACTCCCGACGACGACCGTGCAGTGATCGGTTCAATGGATGGACGACCGGCCGTGGCGCAACCAGCGCGTGAAGACGTAGCCGTCGTCGTCGGTGATGATCGCGGCCGGCGTCATCGCCTTGAGCGCCGCCGTGTCCTCGTCTCCGTCGCCGGCGCGGACCGCGATCCGGCCGGCACGTCCGCCGGCCAGGTAGGGGCTGGTCGTCAGGCACAGTTCGTCGAGCAGGTCGTCGGCGATGATCGAGCCGAGCAGGCTCGGCCCGCCCTCGCACAGCACCCGCGGCCGGCCACGGTCCCCGCAGGTCGCGATCAGCGTCGACGTCTCGACATCGTCCTCGCCGCAGTCGACGAGGGTGGCGCCGGCGTCGACGAGCGCGGCGCGACGATCCGCCGGAGCCGACGCGCAGGTGAGCACCACGGTGTCGGGGTGGCTCAGCGGTGGGTAGTCGGGCGGCACCGAGAGCGAGCGCGACACCAGGGCGAGCGCGGGGGCGGGTTCCTGTCCGTTCTCCTCCCGGAGCTCGGCGAACGCATCGTCGGGTTTCGGCTGGCGATAACCCTCGGTGATCGCGGTTCCGGCACCCACGAGGACCACGTCGGCGAGTCCGCGCAGCACGCGGAAGACGGTCTTGTCGCCGTCGCCGCCGAGGCCGCCGGACTTCCCGTCGTGCGTTGCCGCGCCGTCGATCGAGGACACCATGTTGGCCCGGACGAACGGTGCCGCGGCGCCGGGACCCGCCGCCGGACGTGGGGGGTACCGATAGTGTTCGGCCAGCGCGAGGAGGGGCTCGGGCCCCTCCCGGTCGGCATCTGCGGATGTGACCTGGGTCGCTTTCTGCAGGTGGAACATGCATCCATCATTCCGTGGATCGCTACTCTCCACACATGGCGGCCCGACTTTGCGATCGCAACCCTGCGACCTCGCCGGATGCACTCATCGACGAGATGGTGCCTCCGTCGACCTTCGACGACGTGAGTTTCGACTCCTACATCCCCGATCCGAAGGAGCCGTCGCAGGCCCAGGCGGTGGCCAAGGCCCGCGACTTCGTCGCCCGCGCGTCGAAGGCGCGCTCGGGCAAGAAGGGCCTGTTCTCGCGCAAGGCGCCCTCGCAGGGGATCGGGCTGTACCTCGACGGTGGGTTCGGCGTCGGCAAGACCCACCTGCTCGCCTCGATCTACCACTCGATGCCGGAGCCGAAGTCGTTCGCGACGTTCGTCGAGGTGACCCACGTGGTCGGCGCGCTGGGGTTCGTGAACGCCGTCGAGCGGCTCTCGCAGCACACGGTGCTGTGCATCGACGAGTTCGAACTCGACGATCCCGGCGACACGATGCTGGTGTCCCGGCTGCTCACCGAGCTCACCGCGAAGGGCGTGTCGGTCGTCGCCACCTCGAACACCCTGCCCGGCCAGCTCGGCGAGGGCCGCTTCGCGGCGCAGGACTTCCTGCGCGAGATCCGCAAGCTGTCCGCCGTGTTCGAGACCATCCGCGTCGACGGCCCCGACTATCGCCACCGCGACCTCCCGCCCGCTCCGGACCCGCGCACCGAGGGTGAGCTGGTCGACATCGCCGAATCCACCGAGGGTGCGACCCTCGACGACTTCGACGCCCTGTGCGATCACCTGAGCACGCTCCACCCGTCGAAGTACAAGGATCTCGTCGACGGCATCTCGCTGGTGTGCATCACCGGTGTGCACCCCGCCAAGGATCAGTCGGTCGCCCTGCGGCTGGTGGTGCTCGCCGACCGCCTCTACGACGCGCACATCCCGGTGACGGTGTCCGGCGCCAAGCTGGACGAGATCTTCACCGACGAGATGCTCGCCGGCGGTTACCGCAAGAAGTACCTGCGCGCGACCTCTCGTCTGCTGGCGCTGTCGCGCTTCGCCGAATCGGCCGTCTGACAGGCACTTACGGCCTTCTCCGAAAAGCGCCCCTGGAAACCGCCCGGTGGAGTGAGTCGACTGACATAGTGTCGTCGGACCAGCTGTGCTGGGTCGATTTCAGGGGCCGCATCACGGGGGCAGATTTCAGCGCCGGCGATTAGCCGCTACAGCTTCTGGGTGAACACGTAGTCGTGTTCCACGCTGCCGCCGAGGTCGAAGGTCCGCACCCCGGCACGGCTGAAACCCGTCTTGGTGTAGAACTTCTGGGCCCGTTCGTTGAGCTGGTTCACACCGAGCCAGACCACTGCGCTACCGCGATCGCGGGCGCGGTCGAGTGCTGCGTTCATCAGCCCACGTGACGGGCTGAGGCCGGGACGCGAATGGTGGTCGGGGAGTACGTACATCTTCGACACCTCGGTCGCCGGCCGATCGGGAACGACCGCCGCGACAACGGGATCCGACGGATCGCCGTGCAGCACCAGCGCGTAGCCCAGGATCGCTCCGTCCTCTCCGTCCCGGGCGACGAGCACGTCGGCGTCCGGGTCGGTGATGTAGCCGCGGAAGTTCTTCTCGCCGAGGTTGGTCGCGATGAACTCGGCGATGTCCTCGGCGGCGGCGTGTGGCGGGCAGGCCAGCGGGAAGGTCGCACCGGCCACCTCGGCGACCGCCGCCGCCCGGTCGGGATCGGTGACGAGTTCGACGGTCACCGCGGGGGACGTCATGGCCGGGAGTCGGCCGATGCCAGGGGGCGTGCCGGATCGGCGGTCCAGGCGTTCATCGATCCGTCGTACACCGCGACGTCGTTCCGTCCGAGTGCCCGCAAAGCGAAAGCCGCTGCGGTGGCGGCGATCCCGCCGCCGCAGTAAGTGACCGGACGCACCGTGGGGTCGAGGGCGCCGACCTCGGTGAACAGACCGCGCAGCTCGTCGAGCGGCCTGAGGGCGCCGGATTCGTCGACGAGTTCGCCGAACGGGACATTGACGCTGCTCGGGATGTGACCGCCGGAGAACGATTCCCGGTCGAGCGCGTTGACCAACAGAACCGACGAATCCGCGGTGGCCGCGGCGACCTCGTCGGTCGACGCGATGCGTTCCGGCCGGCGTCGTGCGGTGAAAGTTGCTGCCGGATGGGTTGATTCGCCTGTTTCGGTGGGGAGTCCGGCCTTCGCCCAGGCGTCGAATCCGCCGTCGAGGACCACGACGTCGTCGAATCCTTCGAGACCGAACTGCCACCACAGTCGGGTCGCCCAGATGCCGTTGACGGTGTCGTAGACGACGACCGTCGAGTCGTCACCGATGCCGGCCTCGCCGACGGCCGCGGCGAACTTCTCCGACGACGCCGCCGCGAACGGGGCCTCGCCGTCCGGATCGGACAGCCCGGCGATCTGGTCGACGAACACCGCACCGGGCAGGTGTCCCTGCAGGTACGAATCGCGGCCGGAGGCGACGTGCGCACCGTCGGCGTCGAAGCTGAGATGAACCGTCGCGTCGACGATGCGCAGACGTCCCTCGCCGAGACGGGCATGCAGTTCATCCGGGGTGATCAGCGGTACGGAGGTCATGGCTGACACCGTAGTCCTGCCACTCCGCGGCGCGCCGTCAGGGATCGAGCGGCTCGTCCGGGATGGTTTCGGCGCTGATCGGTTCCGCATGGAAGTCGGCGAGATCGACGTGGCGGGTCCTGGCCCAGTAGTCGACGATCCGCCACGGGAGTACCGCCACGACACGACCCTCGGGGTTGCGGTACCAGTTGGTCATCGCCGGGTGCGTCCACACCATCTGCGCGTGCGCGCGGTCGACGGCGTCGTTGTACTCGTCGGTGACGTCGCGGCGCACCTCGAGTGCGCCGAGTCGGTTCTCGATCATGGCGCGGATGGCGTCGCAGACGTAGCGCACCTGGTACTCGAGGATGCTGATGAAGCTTCCGCCGTGTCCGAGTGCGGTGTTGGGGCCGGTCAGGATGAACAGGTTGGGGAAGTCGGGTGCGGTGATGCCGAGGTAGGCGTACGCGTCGTGATCGCCCCAGGCCTCGACCGTCGTCTTGCCGCTGCGACCGACGACGTCCATCGGGTACAGGTAGCGGTCGCTGTGGAAACCGGTCGCGAACACGATGATGTCGAAGTCGTGCGCCCGGCCGGTGCTGTCGACGAGACCGGTGGCGGTGACGGAGTCCACGCCGTGGCCCACCAGCTCGACGTTCGGCTGCCGCAACATGCGGAACCAGCCGTTGTCCAACAGCATCCGCTTGCCGAAGGGCGGGTAGTCGGGTGTCGACAGCTCGATCAGGTCGTCGCGGTCGCCCAGTTCGGCGCGCATGTAGCGCAGGTAGAACTCGCGGTGACCGTGATTCACGGCGTTGATCGATGCGGTGGGCTCGGGCCATTCGGGATCGACGTGCAGGGTGGAGTGGACCTTGTCGTTGAAGATCCAGGACAGCCGGGCGCGATACCACTCGCGGTAGCCGGGCAGGTTGTTCATCAGCCAGTGCACGCCGTCGCCGACGGGGGCGAAGTAGTCGTCGTTGGGGGCGATCCACTGCGGGGACCGCTGGAAGATCGTCAGCGACCCGACCTTGCCGGCGATGGCGGGACCGATCTGCATCGCCGAGGCGCCGGAGCCGACGATGGCGACGCGTTTGCCGGCCAGGGCGCCGGGCTCGTCGAGTTCCGTGGGCCAGTCGGCGGAGTGGAACATGCGGCCGGCGAAGGAGTCCATGCCGCTCAGCTGGGGGAGCTTGGGGCGATTGAGGATTCCGACGGCACTGATGAGAATCCGCGAGGTGAGGGTGCTCTGACTCCCGTCCCGGTCCCGGACCCGGACGATCCACTGCTGGGCGGCGGAATCATAGGTGGCGGAGAGGACCTCGGTGCCGAACCGGACGCGGTCGCGCACCGCGTGGCGGTCGGCGAAGGCCTGCAGGTAGCCCTGGACCTCGTCGCGTTTGCCGAAGTGGGTCGACCAGTCGTGGTCGAAGGACGAGATCGAGTACAGGTAGCTCGGGGTGTCCACACCGGCGCCGGGGTAGTGGTTCTCGTACCAGGAACCGCCGACGTCGTCGTTCTTCTCGAGAACGGTGTGCTCGATGCCGGCCTCCGCGAGCTGGGTGGAGATCAGCATCCCGGCCACGCCCGCGCCGATGACGAGGGCGGTCATCGTCGTGCCGAGGTCCGCGGGCAGCGTCGACAGGTGGCTGCCGCGGAGGTCGCCCCGCACGATCTCACTCATCATGGGGCCGAATTCCGGCGCCACCGGCTCGCCGGCGGTGAAGGACATCAAGGCGGCGACCAGTTCCTCGTCGGCCGGTTCGCGTGCGGGTGAACCCTGCTCGTACCAGTTCTCCAGGGCCTCGACGACGGCGTCGTGGATCTCGGCCTGCACCTCCTCGGGCAGCCCGCCCGTGGAGTTGTCGTCCATGCCGCGACTGCGCGTCGGACGGTATCGGTCACTCAGCCACCGGCGATCGCCGGTCATCTCCACCAACACGGCCAGCAGTGTCGGGATGTTGCCCGCGGCGACGGCCGAACGGATCTCCGAGGTGGTGGGGCGCGTCTCCGGACGGAGGGAAACTGATGTCATAGATGCAACTAACCACTGTTAGTCCCGTCCCGTCAACACCGGTGATCTCCCATCAATCGGCGCTTGACGCCTCCGATCCGGTATGGAACTGTGTGCTCAGTCATACTAACAACGGTTAGTGATCACGGAGGTTGACATGGAACTCAGCGAGGCAATGCGCACGACGGGCACCTGCCGCTACTTCAGCGACAAGCCGGTCGAGGACGAGGTGTTCTACCAGGCGTTCGACGACGCGCGCTTCGGCCCGCAGGGCGGCAACCGCCAGCCCGTCCGCTGGGTCGTGGTCCGCGACGACGCCACCAAGAAGGCCCTCGCCGACCTCTACCTGCCGTTCTGGGAGCCGTACTACAACTCGATCCTCGAGGGATCGAAGAAGGTCGGCGCCGTCCCCAAGACCATCGAGAGCGCGAACTACTTCGCACACCACCTCGCCGAGGTGCCCGCGCTCGTCGTGGTGTGCGCCGAGATGGAGGGACTGCACCCCACCGATCACGAGCTCGGCCGGCTCAGTGTCGTCGGCGGTGCGTCGATCTACCCGAGTGTGCAGAACCTGACACTCGCGCTCCGCCAGCAGGGCGTCGCCACCGCACTCACGACCCTGCTCTGTGCGGCCGAGAACGACGTCAAGGAACTGCTCGGCATCCCGGACGACTACATCACCGCCGCGCACATCGCCGTCGGCTACCCGCGAGACGGCTTCCCGCGCAAGCTCACCCGCAGCCCGGTCGAGGACATCGCCTACCTCGACCGCTTCGACAACCGGATGTTCGCGTGAGTGCCCCCGTCATGGCCTCGGACCGCACCTTGACCGAGATCCAGACCTCGCCGCTGGGTCGCGCGACCATCGGTGACCAGCTGCGCAGGCTGTCACGTTCGCAGGGTGGCAAGCCCGCGATCATCGCGTACGACGCCGACGGCGGCCGCACGTCGACCAGCTATCGCGAGCTCAACGGGATGGCCAACCGGGTCGCGCACGTCCTCGCCGACCTCGGTGTCCGACGCGGCGACCGCGTCGCGGTGATGAGCCGCAACCGCGTCGAGTCCGTAGCCACCTACTACGGCACGCTGAAGCTCGGGGCGGCGTACTCCGGGGTCAGCCCGATGTTCCGCGAGAAGGAGATCGCCCAGCAGCTGGGTCATCTGGAGCCCGCGGTGCTCGTTGTCGAGCGCGACCTGGCCTCGCTCGCCGGGCCGATCGCCGACAGCCTCGGGATCTCGGTCCTCGTCGTCGGGGAGTCGGCGTCGAACTCGTGGAACTCCTTCGACGACCTCGTCGGGCGGGCCGAGGACGCCGAGCCCGACGCCGACGTCGACGAACACGATCTGGCCATGATCGTCTACACCAGCGGTACCGAGTCGACGCCGAAGGGCGTGGAGATCGCGCACCGCAACTACCTGATCTCCACGGCCCCGGCGTACACGTGGGGACTGCGCTGCCAGAACGACGACGTCTGGCTGTACGTCATGCCTTTCCACACGATCGCCGGGATCGGCTCGCTCACGTCCCTGACCCTGCTGGGCGCCACGCTCGTGCTGCCGGCCGCGGTCGACCCGGCGACGTCCCTGCGGATGATCCGCGACGAGAAGATCTCGGTGCTCGCCCAGACCCCGACCTTCTTCATCGCCTTGGCCAACCACCCCGACTTTGGGCCCGACACCGTCGGCACGGTCCGCCGCTGTCTCACCTACGGCGGCCAGGTGTCGCCGCATGCGGTCGACGCATGGGCCTCCGCCACCCCGGAATCGGTGTGGGGAACGTACTGGGGCCAGTCCGAACTCACCCAGTTGGGGTCGGTCGGGTGGTTCAAGCGGCTCGAGGACGTGCCCGGTGCGGACCCGACCTGGATCGGCCGGCCGGTCGGCCATCTCGAGGTGCGTGTCGTCGACGCCGACGGCAATGATGCCGAGGAAGGCGAACTGCTCTGCCGCACACCGTCGGTCATGCTCGGGTACTTCAAGGACCCGGAGAAGACGGCGCAGGTCCTCGAGGGCGGCTGGGTCCACACCGGCGACATCGTGCGCATCGACGACGAGGGCAACATGTTCTTCCGCGACCGGCGCAAGGACATGATCAAGACCGGCGGATACAACGTCGCCTCCCAGGAGGTCGAGCGTGTGCTGCAGGCGCATCCCGACGTGGAACGGGCCGCGGTCGTGGGTCTGCCCGACCCGTACTGGTCCGAGGCGGTCACCGGTTTCGTCGTGCTCCGCGCGGGTACCTCGGTGTCCGCGGAGGACATTCGCGAGCACTGCCGATCCGAACTGGCATCGTACAAGGTGCCCAAGGCGGTGTATCTCGTCGACGAACTGCCGACCGACGCCCAGGGCAAGTTGCTCAAGCGCGAGTTGAGGAGAGCCTATGGAACCCCTCAGGGCTGACGACCCCACTGCGGTCGCTGCCGAGGTCGTCCCGGGTCGGGTGGCGGAGGAGCGTCCACGCACCCGCCGGGACGAGATCGCGGAGGCCGCGGCGCGCTACTTCGCCGAACACGGGTACGCCAACGCGGGGATGCGTGACATCGCCGAGGCCGTGGGCATGCGAGGTGCGAGTCTCTACAACCACTTCCACTCCAAAGAGGAGATCCTCTACGCGATCGCGCTGCGGATGACCGAGGATCCGCAGGCGGACCTGCTCCTGCTCGACGGTGAGGGCGGACCGGTTCAGCGGCTCACCGGCCTGGTCGAGGCCCACGTCCGGCGCCTCGCGCGCCACCGGGTGGAACACCTTGTGGCGCTGCGGGAACTGTCGGCGCTGACGCCCGAACACCGCCGGATCGTCACCGACTACCGCAAGTACTACCAGCGGCGCATCCGGGACGTGATCGAGGCCGGCGCCCGCATGGGCGTGTTCGAGGTGCGCGACGCCCATCAGTCCGCCATCGCGGTGCTCGACCTGATGAACGGCATCAGCTGGTGGCTGCGCGACGACCACGACGTCGACCAGTTGGTCGGCGACTACGTCGATTTCACGATCCGCGGGATCCTCCACCATCAGGCGGATTCGTGAGCGGTCCGCTCGCCGGTGTGCGCGTCGTAGAGATGCCGGGACTGGGTCCGACGCCGCACGCGGCGATGATGCTCGCCGACCTCGGCGCCGACGTCATCCGGATTCGACGCCCCGGCCCCGAGGCGCCCGGCCCGGACGGCATCGTCGAGGCGGACGCCGGCCTGTACCGGTCCCGCCGCAGTGTCGAGGCCGACCTCAAGGACCCCGCCGACCTGGCTCGCATCCGCGAGATGATCGTGCGCGCGGACATCCTCGTCGAGGGTTTCCGGCCGGGCGTCATGGAACGGCTCGGACTCGGACCCGAGATCTGCGACGACGCACCGCAACTCGTCTATGCCCGGATGACCGGGTGGGGACAGGACGGTGACCGCGCTATGTTCGCCGGTCACGACATCAACTACCTCGCCGTGACGGGTGTGCTCGAGGCGATGGGTCCGGCCGGATCACCGCCCGTGCCGCCACTGTCGCTGGCCGGCGACTTCGGCGGAGGATCGATGCTCCTCGTGGTCGGAGTGCTGGCCGCGCTGCACGACCGGTCGCGCACCGGGCGCGGGCAGGTCGTCGACGCCGCGATGGTCGACGGGGCCGGTCTGCTCGCACAACTGCAGTGGTCGTGGAAGGCGGCCGGCCGCTGGGTGTCCCGGTCGGAGGGCAACCTCCTCGACGGCTCCGCTCCCTTCTACGCGACGTACGAGTGCGCGGACGGCAGGTTCGTCGCCGTCGGGGCACTCGAGGAGAAGTTCTGGCGCAACCTGATCGGCACCCTCGGCCTCGGTGACCTACCCGACCGCTGGGATCGCACACACTGGCCGGTCATCTCCGCCGCGCTCGCCGCCCGGTTCGCCACGCGCAGCCGCGATCAGTGGGCCGATGAGTTCGCCGGTGTCGACGCGTGCCTGACGCCCGTGCTCGACTTCGACGAGGCGGCCGCCGATCCCGTTGCGCGGCAACGCGGTAGCTACGTCATCGTCGACGACGCCGTCCAGCCCGCACCCGCACCACGGTTCTCCCGAACTGTCCTGCCCGCACCGTCAGAGTCCTCGACCGCGGACCTGACGCAGATTCTCGATCATTGGTCGACCGATTCACCTGTGGAGGTGTCGTGAGTTTCGCCAGCCCGTTCCCCGACGTCGAGATCCCCGAGGTCAGCGTCCACGAGTTCCTGTTCGGCTCCATCGCCGACGACGAGCTCGAGCGCACCGCGCTGGTGGACCCGAAATCCGGTGCGGTGACGTCGTATGGGGAACTCATCACCCAGATCGACGCGGTTGCCGGCTGGCTGGCGTCGCGGGGGATCGGTGTCGGCGACGTGGTGGGCATCCTGTCGCCGAACATTCCGGCGTTTGCGACGGTGTTCCACGGCATCCTGCGCGCCGGTGGCACGGCGACGACGATCAACGCGCTGTTCACCGCACCTGAGATCGCCAAGCAACTCCGGGATTCCGGCGCCGCGATGCTGGTCACGATCTCGCCGATGGCAGCGCAGGCAAAGGCCGCCGTCGCCGAGGTCGGATTGGACGACACGAGCCTCGTCGTCCTCGACGGAGACGGACAGGAGATCTCGGGACATCCGAACGCCGCCCACGTGCTCGGCGCCGGACTACCCGCGCCCCAGGTGACCTTCGATCCGGCCACCCACGTGGCGGTCCTGCCCTACAGTTCCGGGACCACCGGCAATCCGAAGGGTGTCGCACTCTCGCACCGGAATCTGGTCGCTAACGTCGCGCAACTGAAGCCGTTGCAGGGCATGACCGCCGACGACGTGGTGATCGCGGTCCTGCCGTTCTTCCACATCTACGGCATGACCGTGTTGCTGAACGCGGCGCTGTTCAACCGTGCCTCGCTCGTCGTGATGCCGAAGTTCGACCTGGTGGAGTTCCTGGAGAACATCCAGAACCACAAGGTGACGATGGCCTACATCGCGCCGCCGGTCGCGGTGGCGCTGGCCAAGCATCCGATCGTGGACGACTACGATCTGTCGTCGTTGCACACGATGATGTCGGGTGCGGCCCCGCTCGATGACGAGCTGGGTCAGGCGGTCGCCAAGCGTCTGGACCTGCACATGCTGCAGGGCTACGGCATGAGCGAGCTGTCCCCGGTGTCCCACATCATCCCGTTCGATGCGAAAGCGATTCTCGGCCTCGAGGATCCACCCCTGTCGTCGACAGGCTGGCCGGTTCCGAACTCGGAGAACAAGATCGTCGACCCGGCCACCGGCGACGAAGTCCCGATGCCGACCGAGGGCCTGTCGGAGCCGGGTGAGTTGTGGGTGCAGGGGCCGAACGTGATGCTCGGCTATCTCAACAACGAGCAGGCCACCGCCGACACCATCGACGCCGACGGCTTTCTCCACACCGGCGATCTCGCGCAGGTCGACCCGACCGGTTGCGTGTACATCGTCGACCGCCTCAAGGAGCTCATCAAGTACAAGGGCTACCAGGTGCCCCCGGCCGAGTTGGAGGCGCTGCTCCTGACCCACGAGAAGATCGCTGACTCGGCGGTGATCGGCGTCATCGATGCGGAGTCGGGGGAGGAGATCCCCAAGGCGTTTGTGGTGCGGCAGCCGGATGCGCAGCTCACCGCTGATGAGGTGATGGGGTTCGTGGCGTCGAAGGTGGCTCCGCACAAGAAGGTTCGTGCGGTGGAGTTCATCGAGGCGATCCCGAAGTCGGCGTCGGGCAAGATCCTGCGCAAGGACCTGCGCACCTAGACGCGGAAAACGCTAGTCACAAACTAAATATGTCTCAATTGATTGACAGGCGACCAAATCTTTGTGATGGTGACCACACCCTGATCGATTGGAGACATACTGTGGCAGCCACCATTCCGACAACCGACCTGGAGCTGACGACGGCGGAGGGCGGGATCGCTCCGTACCCGGCAATCCTGGGTATCGCCGAACTGGGACCGGTCGTCTACCACGAGCCCAGCAGCTCGTATGTGGTCACCACCTACTACGACTGCGCCCGGGTGCTGGGTGACGCGAGGTCCTTCCGGCAGCCCGCGGTGATGTACGAGACCCTGTTCGGTGCTCCGACGATGACGAGCGTGGAAGGCAAGCGGCACAAGGAGCTTCGGAGTATCTGGTCGTCGGCTTTCACCCGTGCCGAAGTGCGGTCCCGATGCGAGGGAATGGTCGAGGAGGCCGTCCGTAGGCGCGTCGACGACGTGTGTCGCCGGGTCGCTGCCGGCGAACAGGTGGAGGTCGTCAGGAATCTGACCCGCCAGATCCCTTCCGACGTCATCGCCGAGATGACGGGTGTGCCGCGCGAGGACAAGAGCGACTTCATCCGTTGGAGCGATCAGTTGGTGGCGATTTTCGAGTCGGAGGCAGCGACGGGGGAGCGCAAGGCCGAGCTCCAGATGCACGGTGCGCAAGGGGTTGCCTCGCTCAACGACTATGTGGCGGGCCGTCTCCGGTCCGGAGCGCACGACGACGCCCCGGACCTGATCGGGGACATGGTGCGGAGCGACGTGTCCATGTCCGTCGAGGAGATGGTGGCGTCGGTGTCGCTTCTGGTCTTCGGCGGCAATGACACGAGCTCGAACCTGATGGCGACGACGCTGTGGGCATTGGGCCGGCATCCGGAGCAGTGGGAACTGCTCAAACAGGATCGATCACTCGTCCCCCACGCGATCGAGGAGGTCAACCGCTGGTGGAGTGTCGGTCAGACAAACTGGCGGGTCGCCGACGAGGGTGCGGAGGTCGCCGGCGTGTCGATTCCGGCGGGCTCGACAGTGCTGTGCCTGGTGGGTGCGGCCAACCGGGACCCGAGCCGCTGGGATGACCCGCACAAGTTCGACATCACGAGAGAGTACTTGCGGAATCTCGGCTTCGGCTCCGGGTCTCACATGTGTCTCGGCAAGTCGCTGGCACAACTCGAGATCGAGACGTGGCTCAACAACATGCTCGACGGTCTGCCCCGGTGGCGGGTTGCGCGTGCCGACTGGAACGCGCCCTTCGGCACTCCACTCGGCCCGGCGGCGTTGGTCATCGAGGCCGACCCGGTGGCCGATGGCGCGGTGATGTCTGCGGCGACGGGCGCGGTGTGAATGAACACCGTCCTGTGTCCGGCATGCGGGGCGATCGTGGAGAGTGACGACGAGGGCGACCTCATCGCGCGCGTCCGGGAGCACACCGAGACCGCGCATGACTACGTCATCCCGTCGGAACATGTCCTGCTCGCCATGAACCGGGACGACGAGTTCCACTGACTCCGACGGCAACAGGTATCCCGGGATCGCCAAGATTCTCGGTGGCTACCCGGCACCCACGTGTCGGTCGACACGTGGGAACGCTGGGTCGTCGACAGGGACTTGGGGGCTACAGCTAGCGAGACCGGGGTGCGTCTAACCCACGTCGCGCTTGCTGAATCCGGCGACGCCGAGGGCCACGGCGACGGCTGCCAGTGCGGTGACGCCGAGAACTCCGCCCGCCGTCACGGTGTCGAGGGGAGCCTGCGGCAGATGATGGAACGGCGACGCCACGCGTGTCCACTCGGGTAGCTGGAAGGACTCGGCCAGTATCTCGGCGACGAGGCAGTACGCGAAGTACGTCCAGGCGAGGATCGCGGCGGCCCGGGGCAGGCAACCGACGCCGGCCACGGCGACCGTGACGATCAGCCAGACGGCCGGGACGTACACCGCGGCCGCGGCGAGCAGGCGTGGGATCTGGCCGAGATCACCGATGGTGAGGCCATAGGCCAACCCTTCGCCGACCGCGCCGGCAGCCAGGACGACGGTGCTGCCCGCGAGTGCCATCGCGATATGGCCGGCGAGCCAGGCGATCCGGTTGGTGTTCGCCGCGATGATCGGCTCCGCCCGTCCGGCGGTCTCCTCTCGGCGCGCCCGCAGGGCACTGTTCACCCCGTATCCCGCCGACAGCAGGGCGGCGATCGTGAGCGTGAGCGCGAGGTAGGCGTCGACGGCGTCCGCGGCGCCGCCGGGCAGGAACTCCGCGATCTGCGGGTTGTCCGCGATGAAGTCGGTGATCGCGTCGCCGAACGATCCGTATGCGGCCGACAGGACGAACACGCCGGCCACCCAGGCGGCGATGGATCCGCGGTGCAGACGCCACGCCATCCCTGTCGTCGTCTGCGACAGTCGCGATGCCTCCGCACGCCCGGCGCGGTTGCCGAAGATCCCGGCGCCGAAATCGCGGTGTTCGGAGACGGCCACTGCGGCTGCGAGGGTGAGCAACGACGCGACCAGTGGCAGGAGGAGGGGCCACCATCGGTCGGTGGTGTAGGGAAGCGTGCGCTGGCCCCAACCGATCGGCGAGAGCCACGACGCCGCTCCGTTGCCGACATCACCGATTGCCCGCAGCACATACGCCAGCCCGAGCATGGCCGTGATCGATCCGTACACACTGCGGGGGTTCTCGAAGATCTGCGCGGCCAGCGCCGTGAGCGTCGCGAAGGTGAGACCCACACCTGCCAGTGCCGCTCCGAAGAGCACCGACCCGCCGAGCGGGAGCCCGGTGGCCGCGGCGGTGACTGCGACGGCGACCCCGGCGGCTAGGTTCGCGAGGGCGGCGAGGGCCAGTGCGGTGGCGACCGGTGCATCGCGGCCCACACGCGTCGACCGGAGGAGTTCGGCGCGGCCGTTCTCCTCGTCGGTGCGTGTGTGGCGACCGACGAGAAACATCGACATGAGTCCGAGAACGATTGCGGCATAGCCGGATATCTCGAACACGACCTCGCCGCCGATGCTGGCGAGCAGTTCTTTGGGTCCGGCGAGTGCGACGACTGCAGGACTTCCGCCGAGGGTCTCGCGCAGGGCGGCCAGTTTGGCGGGGGTGTCGTAGAGGTTCTGGCTGCCGACGGCTTGGAAGCCCACCAGGGCTGCGGTTCCGCCGATCCACGCGAGGAGGGCGGCTCGTTCGCGTCGCAGGTAGAACCGGAGCAGGGTGCCGAGACCGGTGGCGTCCGCCTTCCGCCCCGCGCTGCCCACCGATCGCCGCTCGGCGACCTGCGTCATCTCGATCTCCGCCATCCGGTCTCAGCCCCCGTAGTGCCGGAGGAAGATGTCCTCCAAGGTCGGTGGAGCACTGGTCAGGTCGCGGACGCCCAGGGTCGCGAGTTCGCGGACCACGGTGTCCAGTGCGTTGGCGTCGACGGTGCAGCGGATGCGATGCCCGTCACGGATCAGGTCGTGCACGCCGGGAACCTCGTCGAGTGGCGCGGGATTGTGGGCGGTCTCGGCACTGATCTCGAGGCGGCCGAGGTGGCGGAGTTCGGTCAGCGAGCCGCTGTCCACCGTCCGGCCCGCCCGGACGAGGGTGACCCGATCGCAGAGGGCTTCGACCTGGGCCAGGATGTGGCTCGACAGCAACACGGTGCGTCCACGCCGGCGCTCCTCCTCGATGCACCGCTGGAACTCGGCTTCCTTGAGCGGGTCCAACCCGGCCGTCGGCTCGTCGAGGAGGAGGAGTTCGGCATCGGAGGCCAGCGCGGCGATCAGCGCGACCTTCTGCCGATTGCCCTTCGAGTACGTGCGGGACTTCTTGCGCGGGTCTAGTTCGAAGCGCTCGATCAGTTCGTCGCGACGACGCCGGTTCCGGTCGCCGCGGAGATTGCACAGGAGATCGATGACCTCGCCGCCGGTGACGCCCGGCCACAGATTCACCTCACCGGGCACATAGGCGATGCGTCCGTGCAGGTTCACGTCGTCCCGCCACGGATCGCGGTCCAGAACGCGTACGACACCCGAATCCGCCCGCAGCAGCCCGAGCAGAATCCGGATCGTGGTCGTCTTGCCGGAGCCGTTCGGTCCCAGGAAGCCGTGGACCTCGCCGTCGTCGACGGTCAGGTCGAATCCGTCGAGGGCCTTGACATGGCCGAACGACTTGGTCAAGTTCTGGATCGTGATCGCGGCCACGATCTCAGATTAGAACGCTTCGGGCGTTTTGGTCGCGGGGCCGAAAGTCATCTGATCGCGGATCGGGCGTCCGGACCGGGAAGTGGCGGAGCGGAGGCGTCGCTCGGGTGGCGTGTCGCGGGGGAGGACTGCGATAAAGTCTATTGATGAACCATTCACTGATAGAGTATGTGGCGGTCGGGTGCCGTTCTTCCAGTGCATGAGAGGACCACGATGACGAAGGTCGCGGGGATACCAGCAGAGTCGGTTCGGCATCGGTATCCGCACGTGTTCGAGCCGTTGCAGCTCGGCTCGGTGACGATACCGAACCGGATCGTCAGAACCGCGCACACGACGCACCAGCCGCTGACCCCGGGTGGCGGACTGGCCGAATATCACCTCGAACGGGCTCGCGGCGGCGTCGGTCTGTCGATCCTGGGTGCCGCCTCGGTGCACCCGTCCGCGGCCATGGAACTGGCGCCCTACGATCCCGCGACGGTCCCGGCATACAGCCGACTGATGTCGCGGATCGAGCGGTATCCGATGAGACTCATGCAGCAGTTGTGGCACCCGGGATCCGCGGCCCATGCGAATGCGCTGGGCGGGCCGATGTGGTCGGCCGGCGATGTTCCCAACCCCGTCCGGGGTCTCGTGCCGATCCCGATGACGCAGACCATGATCGACGATGTCGTCGAGGGATTCGCCGTCTCGGCCCGTCATGTCCGGGAAGGCGGGCTGCACGGTGTGGAGATCCACGCCGGACACAACTACCTGGTCTCGCAGTTCCTGTCGCCGGTGACCAACAACCGGACCGATGACTACGGGGGGTGCGAGGAGAACCGGTTGCGGTTCCTGCGCGAGATCGTTGCCGCGATCCGGCAGGAGACCGGTGCCGATTTCCCGATCGGTGTGCGATTGTCCAGCGACGAGGACGTCCCCGGTGGCAACACTCCGGCCGACGCCCGGAGGATCGCCGAGGCGCTCGGGGACTCGGTCGATTTCGTCGATGCCTCGTTCGGCGGGTACTACCGCTTCGTGCGGATGATGGCGACAGGAGACGGCTATCCCCTCGGCTATGAGCTGCCCGCCTCGGAGCAGGTGACGCGTGGACTGGCCGTTCCCACGATCGTCACCGGCCGGATCATGACACTCGACGACGCGGAGCGTGTCCTGGCCTCCGGCCAGGCCGACATGGTGAGCATGGTCCGGGCACTGATCGCCGATCCGGAGATCGTCCGCAAGACGGTCGACGGTCGGGAGGCCGAGATCCGGCCGTGTATCGGCACCAACGAGGGGTGCGTCGCGGGCCGTCGTGGGACCTTCGGCTGCGTGGTGAATCCCGTTGCCGGCAAAGAGGTCACGTGGACAGCTGATCCGTCGCCGGCGCCGCGGGCGAAACGTGTGCTGGTGGGTGGGGGCGGTCCCGCGGGGATGGAGGCGGCCCGCGCCGCTGCGCTGCGCGGCCATGACGTCGAGCTGCTGGAGATGACGCGGCAGCTCGGCGGGCAGGTCGCGATCGGCGCGGCGGCACCCCACCGGTCGGACTACGGGGCGCATGTCCGTTGGCTGGCCGACGAGCTCACCCGATTGGGGGTGAGGATTCGCCTGGGCGTGCCACTGGAGCCGGACATCGTGAGCAGTCTGGCGCCGGATGTGGTGATCGTCGCGGTCGGTGCCTCACCGCGGACGGACGGGTTCACCGCGGCCCGGCCGGCCTTCCGGTTGTCGACGGCGGCCCGCCGCCGGGTCCGGACATCGTGGGAGGTACTGGGTTTCGGTGGGCGGATCGACCGCGCGTCGAGGGTGGTGGTCTACGACGACGACGGCGACTTCGAGGCCATCTCCGTGGTGGAGAGCCTGCTCGACCGGGCGTGCGACGTCATCCTGGTGACCCGGCATCCCACGTTCGGGGTGGGTCTGCCGGAGCCGGCGTCCACCGCGCAGGCCGCGCGCGACCGGATCGCGGGCCATCCGGGCTTCGAACTCATCGCGGACGCGGTGCTGACCGATATCGGGGAGGACGGAGTAGGGGTCGAGTTCCTCGGCTCCGGTCGCACCCGCCGGGTCGTCGCCGACACGGTCGTGATGGTTGGGGCGCGGGAACCCAATCGTGAAGTGGCCGAGGTGATCACCGAGGTCTTCGAAGGTGAGGTCCACGTCATCGGTGACGCGTCGGTGCCGGGCCGGCTGCGCACTGCCGTCCTGGACGGGGCGACGGTCGGGCGAAGCATCTGAATCAACCTGTTCAGGCGATCTGCCACGAACCCGGTCGCGGCCCGGTAGTGTCCCGGTATCAGTGAAGTCTAGTAGTCAATAGTCTCGATAAAGACTATTGGGTTGCGTGCCGGGCGCTGATCATCCGCGACCATCTCGCCCCGGATCTGGCTGGACCCCAGGGACAAGGAGAACTCATGAAGATCGGCTTGCGGTACGACATGCGAGCGCCCGATCTCGGTTCGGGGTCGGCGAGCCCGCGCGACCTGTACCGGGCCGCCGTCGAGCAATGCCTCTGGGCCGACAAGAAGGGCTTCAACACCGTCTACCTGGCCGAACATCATGGGGCAGAGGACAACTACTGTCCGTCGCCGCTGATCCTGGCGGCCGCGATCGCCGGAGCCACCGAACAGATAGAACTGCACTTCTCCGCACTGTGCGTCACGATGCACGACCCCCTGCGGCTCGCGGAGGACCTCGCTGTGCTCGACCTCATCGCAGGTCCCGGCCGGGTGTTGGTCACCGCCGGAATCGGGTACCGGCCCGAGGAATTCGACATGTTCGGCGTCGACTTCCCCAATCGTGGCAAGGTCTTCGAGGACAAGCTCGAAGTCCTCCGCGCCGCGTGGCGCGGTGCGGAATTCGACTACCGAGGCACCCGCGTCCGCGTCACACCGGTCCCGGGAACCCCGGGTGGACCGACTCTGTACATCGGGGGAAACGCCAAACCGTCCGCCCGGCGAGCGGCACGGATGGGCCTGGGTTACCGGCCGGCCACCGAGGACCTCTACCGCTTCTACGTGGAGGAGTGTGTCAGGCTCGGGCATCCCGAACCCGAACCGTTCCCGCGGCACGGTCCGGCGTTCCTTTACGTGGCCGAGGATCCGGAACAGGCCCTGGAGCAGGTGGCACCGCACGTCATCTATGCCAGCAACATGTACGCCTCCTGGGCAGGCGAGCGGGCGAACGCCACCACGAATGGGTACTGGGCCCAGAAGAGCGATCTCGACTCCATCCGGAACGATCCCTCGATGTGGATCGTGAGTCCGGATGAAGCGGTACGACGGCTCTCCGAACTCGACGACGGCTACGAGTTGCGGGTGCATTCGTTACTCGGTGGTCTCTCACCCGAATTGTCCTGGCGCAGCCTCGAATTGCTGGTCGACAAGGTGCTTCCTCACGTTCGCTCGGCACAGCCGGTGAGTTGACTGTTGACTGGCCGTCCATCCGACCGGCAGGGGAGCGAGGCTCCGTGACGGTTATGTCTCACTTCACGGTCGAATCCGAGTGTGAGCCAGTTCATAGGTAGGTACCTAGGTACTTTTGCGAATGGATTCGGGTGTCCGCGCCGACCAAGGTGGGAGGTGGCAAAAGGAGGCCTGGTCATGAACGCTATGCAGCTGGACGTACTGGAGCGAGTGGCTGTCGATCAATTGGCAGCACACATCGTCGGGTCGCGCGACGTGGTGATGTCGGCCCCGCGCACGTGCGTCGCCGAGACGGACACCTCGGCCGTGCGCAGGCTCGTCGAACTGGGTCTCGTCGACGACAATGCGGATTCGACCGGTCGGCCGCGAATCCGGGTCACGCCCGCCGGTGTCGAGGCGCTGGCCTACCTCGCGTCGGTGGCTTGAGAAGGATCAGAGGCTCTCGTCGGCGCTGACCCACCGCGCGATCTGCGTGCGCGACCGGAACCCGAGCTTGGTCAGGATGTGGTCGACGTGGGCGTCGACGGTACGGGCGGAGATCGTCAGTTTGGTGGCGATCTCCTTGTTCGTGAGGCCGTCCGCGACCAACGTCGCCACCTCGTTCTCGCGGCGGGTGAGGGAGGAGCGTAGAGATGCGGTCCCCGAGCGTCCCTGGGTCGCGGGCGTCCGGCCGGAGACGAGCTGGACCGCGACCTCGAGAGTCGACTCTCGCCCCATCGCATAGGACTTCTCGAAGCCCTCGTCGCCCAGCTCCGCGCGCAACTTCTTCTCGACGGTGGTCGTCACCGGGTTGATCGCGGCCTGGGCGAGAGTCATGTGACTGTGTTGGTGCCACACGGTCTGCGCCGACCCCAAGAGTGTCGCCGCCCGTTCGGGGTCGGTGCCGGCGGCACACCACCCGCTGACCTCGATGCACACGGCAACCATGCCGGGATAGTCGAAGGCCCGATACAATTCGATCGCTTCGGCCATCAACGCCTTTGCGGCGCTGATGTCTCCCTGGTGCCAGCGAAGAATGCCCATCGGACCCAGTGCGATGGCCTTCACCAGGTGCGTGCCGTGCTGATCGGCATAGTCGAGGTAGCGAGTCGTGTACTGGTCTGCGTTCTCGTCTTCGGTGATGAAGGCATACAGCGCGGACAGTGCCAGACAATCCGCGACGAACCCGACGTTCACCCGGTCTGACCTCCCCGCGATCGCTTCCTCGGCGAGGTCGAAGGCCCGGGGTGCGTCGTGACGCAACGACGCTTCCAATCCTGCCGCGAACCGCGCGCTGAAGACGAGCTCGTCGGTCGCGGCCACTCGTTCGGCGAGTTCGGTGTACTCGGCGAGATACGTGTGTGCTCGCTCGACCTCACCGACGAGGAAACCGAGGACACTGCCGATGAGCAGTGCATTCGTCCGATCGACCGTCGGCTCGCCGAGCAGGTCGACCGCGCGGTTCGCCCACTCGAATCCTTCCCGCAGGGTCCCCGACTGTGACCAGTACGGGCGAAGGGTGCGCACCATCTCGGCCGCCGCGGCCCCGTCTCCCGTCTCGAGGCTGAACGCCAGTGCCTCGCGGATGTTCGCGTGTTCGGCGCGGGTGCGCCGGAACCACTCGACGTCGTCCGGACTGCAGTAGTCGGTGTCCGAGGTCTGGGCCAGGCGTAGGAAATGGTCGCGATGGCGCATTCGCACCGCAGTCGCATCGGAGGACGACTCGAGCTTCGCGAGGGCGTACTGGCGCATCGGTTCCAACAATCGATAGCGTCCCTGCGGCTCGTGGTCCTCGTCGACGCGCACGATCATCGACTTGTCGAGGAGCCCGATCAGTTCCCGCAGCACCCCTGCGCCCGTCTCGGAGGGTAGGCAGACGCCATCGGCGGTCTCCGCGGTGAAACCGCCTGCGAAGACCGAGAGCTGTTCCCACACTTGACGTTCGCGTGGTGAACACAGCTGATAACTCCAGTCCACCACGGACTCCAGGGTCCGGTGGCGTGCCGACCGGTTCCGTTCGCTCGACATCATCATCGCGGAGTCGCCCAGTCGCGCTGCTATCTCGGCGGGCCCGAAGACCCTGATATTGGCGGCGGCCAGTTCGATCGCCAGCGGCAGTCCCTCGAGTCGTCGGCAGATCTCCTCGACCGCGGCGCGATTGTCCTCGGTGACGCGGAAATGGGGCTGTGCGGCCGAGGCGCGTTCTTCGAACAGTTGCATCGCCTCGCCCAGGCCTCCCGGCGATCCCAGGGTCAGCGGACTGACGGGGAACAGCTGTTCGCCCTCGACGCCGAGTACCTGGCGGCTGGTCGCGAGGATCTTCACGGCTGGGGCCACCGACAGCAATCGGCCGACCACCTCGGCGCACGCGTCGATGAGATGCTCACAGTTGTCGAGCACCAGGAGGAGCTTCTTCGCGCGCAGGTGCTCGGCCAACGTGCCGAACGCGTCGGAGGAATCACTCGGGAGGCCGAAGAGTCCGCACAGGGTCTGTGTCAGCAGACCGGTCTGCCGGAGGTCGGCGAGTTCGACGAGCCAGACGCCGTCGGGGAACTCGCGTCGTACGCTGGCGGCGACGGCGAGGGCCAGACGGGTCTTCCCGACTCCGCCGACGCCGGTCAGCGTCAGCAGTCGTGCGGTTCCGAGCAGCGATCGTGCTCTGGTCAGATCGTCACGCCGGCCGACGAAGCTCGTCAGTTCCACCGGGAGGTTGCCGCTCGGACGCGCAGTCACCGGCCCAGTATCTCACCTTGCCTGCGGGAGAAGTCGGCCTCCATCGGACCGGTCGGCGACGGTCATCGGTCTCCTTCGTCTGTCGGCCGACCGGCGTTGAGTGCAGCGGCCTTTCGCTGCCGCCAGGTGTCGAGGTCGGCGTAGTCGCGGATGGCACCGATCGTGTCGCCGGCGAGTTCGAAGACTCCGGGACCTCGATCGCTGCTTCGTGAGCTCCGAACCAGAACCGGTCGACGCGCTCGACGAATGTCCGATCGTGATCGGCGAGGTGACTTATCGGTTCCCAGCTGACTCGGTCGGCGGCCGTCAAGGAGACACGTAACGCATCCACGACGGCGGTGCGGCCCGTCACCGGTGGGTGGGGCACGGCCAGGTGGTACGAGATGTCCTCGGCGAGACAGCAGGCGAGGGCGTCGAAGTCGCGGGAGTTGACGGCGTCGAAGAATTCCGCGACGGGGCGGGGCAACTCGATCAACACGGCTCCTTCGTCCTCGGCGATTGTGACGTAGCCTACAAGTAAGTAGTCTATAACTCAATTAATGAAAACACGATATAACAGCGCGTCAGGAGGGATCGGGATGACCGAAACAGTAGGCGGCGTAACGGAATCGGGCGTGGAGATGAACCGCGTCGACCTGGACGGCGCCGGCGCCGACGCCGACCGCGTGGAGCGGTGGCGCGCGGAGGTCGAGGCCGTCTTCGAGTCCCGGACCGCGACATCGCGCGAGGCGTTCGCTCGGGCACGCGAGCACATTCCGGGCGGGGTTCCCGGCGGTCTCGGCTTCATGAGTCCCCATCCGGTCTACTTCGAGCGCGCCGACGGCGCCTACGCGTGGGACGCCGACGGCAACAAGTATCTGGATGTGATGTCCGGCGACTGGTTGCTGCCGCTCGGGCACTGTCACCCGGATGTGTTGGACGCGACAATCACTCAGTTGCGGCGGGGCACCACCTATTGCTCGCCGCACGTATCGCTGGGTGCCGACCTGGCGGCCGAACTCCATCGTCGTCTCCCGTCGATGGAGCAGATCAGGTTCACCGCGTCCGGTACCGAGGCGACGATGACGGCGCTACGTCTGGCGCGTGCTTTCACCGGCCGGCCGAAGATCGCCAAGATGCGCGGTGGCTACCACGGCACCCACGACCTGTCGCTCGTCGCCAACGGCCGCTTCGCGGATCCGGGCGCGATCCCGCCCGGCCTCATCCCCGGCGTCGAGGATGCCGTGGTGCTGTTGCCGTACAACCACTCCGATGAGTCCGAGCAGATCCTGGACCGGCATGCCGACGAGATCGCCGCGGTCATCGTCGAGCCGATCCTCGGTGGAACCGGGATGATTCCGGCGACCCCGGAGTTCCTGGCCAGACTCCGCGAGGTCACGAGGCGGCACGGAATGCTCCTCATCCTCGACGAGGTCGTCTCGTTCCCGATGGGTGTCCACGGGGCGCAGGGGCATTTCGGGATCGAACCCGACCTGACCACCCTGGGCAAGGCCATCGGCGGCGGCCTGCCGCTGGCCGCCTACGGTGGCCGCGCCGACATCATGTCGCTGGTCGATCCGGTTCTCGATCCGATGACGCAGATGCGGCACGCGACCACTCTCGGCGGGATACCGGCGACCCTCGCCGCGGGGCTGGCGCAGGTCCGCGCGCTGACACCCGAGGTACACGACCATCTCAACCGGCTCGGCGAACAGCTCCGGCAGGGTGTCCGCGACATCGGCCGCCGGCGTCACGCGCCGCTCCAGGTCACCGGCTTCGCCCACGTCTTCGGCATCCACTGGACCCCGACGCCGGTCGTCGACCTGGAGACGGCTCTCACCTCGGACAAGGCGGTGACCAACCTGCTCACCACCAGCCTCTACAACCAGGGGATCCTGATGTTCAAATCGGCACTCGGGACGGTGACGTCCCCGATGACCGACGACGACGTCGCGATGTTCCTCGACGCGCTGGAACGCTCGGTCGTCGACAGCGGGCTCGTGGGCTGAGGCGTTCCGGGCCGGCCGCGCCGATCCGGTCGGCCCGGGCGGCCCGGTCAGCCCCGCGCGGCGTCGACGAGCGGGGCCAGGTTCGCGAGGACTCCGAGCCAGTCGGCGGCTTCGGTGATCTCCGAGCAGAAGTTGGTCTCGACGATGACGCCTTCCAGGCCGGCGGCAACGCATTCGCTGACGCGTGTGGTCATCTCTGCCACGTCGAGCCGTACGCCCGCGGTGGATTGCTGGGCGACGCGATAGATGGCGTCGAGTGGCGCCATCGAGGCCGGACGCCGGCTGTTCATCTGTCCCAGGGTGTCCACGACCGTGGCGATCGGGACGGAACCGGGATTCCAGAGGTCGAAATCCCTTGCCGTCCTCGCGAGTCCCTGCTCGGAGTACATGCCGGACATCAGTTTGGGTGGGGACACCGGTTTCGGACGCATCACTGCGGGGCCGATCTCGAAGAACTCCCCGTGATGCTCGACCGGATCCTCGCCCCAGCAGGCTCGCAGGGCTGGAACGAAATCGTCCATACGCCGGCCGCGGGTTCGGGGGTCGACACCCATGGCCACATGCTCTTCCACCGACCAGCCCACACTCAGCCCGACGACGGTCAACCGTCCGGCGCTGAGCTGGTCGATCGTGGCCAGACGATTGGCGAGTTGGGCGGGCCAGTGATTTCCGCCCACCAGGATGCTCGTGCCCAGCTCCATGCGAGTCGTCCAGGTGGCCACCGCGGCCAGCAGCTCGGTCGGGGCCCAGACCGAGCGGTAGACGTCGGGTTGCGACTGGGCGCTGCCGCCGTACTCGCCGGCCTGCTTGAGTGAGTACAAGAAGTGGTCCTGCACCCAGAGCGAGTCGAAACCCATGTCGTCCGCCTGCTGGACGAAGTCGCGGACGAGTGACGCGGACACGGCTGGACCGAGCTGGGGGAGTGTCAACCCGATCGAGGTCATGATCGCTCCGTCCGACGGTCGGTGGGCGCACATCCCCTAAGTACTCGCATGCAAAATAACTTAGCAGTCGACTTATTGGGGAGGGGTTGTTCACGTGCCCCGGGTATGGCCACACAACGAATTCAGCCCCGATCCGCAGATCGGGGCTGAATGACGATGGTGCGCGATACAAGGATTGAACTTGTGACCTCTTCCGTGTCAGTTTTCGTATCTGGGCGTTTGCGAGAAACCGTGAGAAACTGCCGCCGACTCGGAAATACGCCCTGAACTGTGGATAATCCGATTCGTCACACCGTGGGCCGACAAGCGCAAACCGCGGGCAACCGGATCATCTGGCAACCCGTTGGCAACCCGGACGGGTTCTGATCGTCAATAGCCGTACGCGAATCAGGAACCCGACCAGGTGACCGTGTCGTCCTGTTCGAACGCGTCTAGGTCATCGCTGAGCTGTGCGTACTTCGGATCGTCGAGGACAAGGAATAGTGCCACTACGGCCGCCACGGCCGCGGTCGCAATGTCGCGGATGGGGAAAGGTTGTTTCGTAGTCACCCTCGCCGTGGTCGGGTGCGCCAGCTGCTTGTTGATTCGTTGCAGGACGGCGTCACTGAGGACGGGGTCCAGTCCCATGTCCCCGTCCGCATCCTTCAGGTCGGGACATACTTGCCATGCTCGGATGTCGTCGGCGCGACTGGGAGACTCGGGCCGAAAGAACTCGTGGATCACGCGCGCGTGGATCAGGAACGATTCGAGATACGCGTCGTGATCGGCCTTCTCGATTGAGCCGGGGGTCATCGCGTCGTAATCCGGATACGCCGAAAGTCGGCGCGCCGTGTGCATCAGCATTCGGACTTCGTATTCAATATGCGGCAGGAAATCGTCGTGGGGCATGCGGTCGAACGCTACCTTCACGAGCCGCCGCCAGGCGGAGAATCCGATGACTGTTAAGGGGGCGTTGAGCGGATGAGCTTTGCGGACGTCGGGGTCGTCGCCTCGGTAGTGGCTGCAGTGGGTTCGGTAGCAGTGCTCTGGACTGGCCGGAAACGTCAAGCCTTCGAGCTGACGCGGGTCAACGACAACACCATGTTGCTGCGCCGGGTTCGGCGGCCTGCGGTTGTACTCCTCGACGACCCGTTTGTCCTGTGCCACGGGACCGTTCCGACACTCCACCGGGCGGGTACGCTCCGGAACCACCTGATGCGGTTTGGGGACGAGCGATTACTCGACGTCACAGGTATTCCCGTTGGTGAGTCGGTCGGCATCTTCTATGCCAGGGTTTGGTCACCACGTCCGACTCAGGCTCGGGTTGCAACCGAGAAAAACCAGAGGCGCTGGGCCCGCAGACGCGACCGTGGGAAGGTTTCAAGCTGGGGCGGCCTCCGACTGTGACGGCGCCCCGATTCTGAGGGGCTGGCGACGATATCCATTGCGCGGCAGCGTAATTCGAGTTTCATCTGACATGGGTCGACGGCCTTTAGGTCTTTCATGGGGCTCTCAGGGGCCTGTTTGCCCTGGTCAGGGGCGTATAGGCCCTATACCCCCAGACCCGCACATCCACGAGAGGACAGTACGCGGCGGTGCTCTGCGCGAGACGGTGGGGGAGGGGTGGACACCCCCCTCCCTGGCCGACGTGCCGAACCGACGACCCTCGGATACGACGTGACCCCGACACCGCACGTGGCAGTATCGGGGTCCCAGATCGACGCAGACGGCCGATCCCTCGTTAGTCGGGCAAGTACCGGCCGAAGCCCCGATCGGTGGCGTCAGCGCGTCCGAGTCCGCGTCGGGTCGTCGGCGGACGGTGTTCGGCGGCGTCGTCCGTGGTGCTCGTCGATTCGTCCGTGGTGCGACCCCTCGTCTCCCGTTCGGCTTCCGCTTCCGTGCTCGTGTGCGGCCGGTCCCTCATCGCCTCGTCGAGGTAGCGGCCGAAGCCTCGATCAGCCATCAGTTCCCCTCCTCGCTGAGCACACCACGAGGCGCAGGACGAGACCCCTCGTCCAGGCCGCACCACCACCGCAACGCCGTGTGCGAGGACCCCTCCCCAACAGCACGCGGCGCAGTGGACCCCTCCCACTGCGCCCCCTGGGTCCGGGCCTCGGCCTGCGGCGAGTTGTGCTCTCGCGCCTGCTCGTCGGTCACGAAGTCGCCGACCTTGACCCGCGGCGGCGGTACCACGCGCAACACACCACGATGGACCTCGAAACCGCGGTCGAGGACGGCCGCAACCCACATGCGGACGGCCTGCACGTGCTCCCAACGCGAGACCGCGGAACGCCACAGACGCAGCGCCGACAGCGCGCCGTCGTCGCCAGCGTCGACCAGCTCACCCGCGTCTGCATCGACGGTGAGGCCGGCCAAATTGAGCCGCTTGTGAGCCTGCGCCGCGTCGCGCAGCACCTTCCCCGCCTCCTCGATCACGGCGGCGTCGATCTCGGCGAGAACGGCCACCACCGCGGCCTCGGCGCGCTCTGCGGCTCCCCGTTCGATCGCCTTGCGCAACGTGGATTCCACGCCTTGGTCGATGTGGTCGATTCGGTCTCGCTGCCAGTCGATCAACGGCGCCAGGGTCGGCGGCACCTTCTCCCGCTTCTCGGCCGCGTCCAGGGCCGCGGCGGCGGCGTCAGTCGTGCGGGCTCGCAGATTGTCGGCCTTGATCCGCGCGGTCATCTCCCGGGACTCCTCGTCGACCCGGGACAGCGCGCGGGACAGCGCACCTTCGGCGTGCCTGTAGCGCACGAGGTCGAGCACGGTGGCCCCGACCTCCCCGGCGTCGGCCAGCTTCGGCGTCATAGGGTGCTGCGCGACGCTGCGCGGGGCCCTCTGCGGCACCACCAACGCGTTCGCGCGTGCGGTCTCGCGGGCCATACGGGCATCGGAGTTTCGGGCTTCGGTGTCCCTGTTGGCCGCTGCGATCTCGGCTCGGCTCATCGGCGGGCGGTCGAGCTCGTACGGGTCGGGGTCGCGGCGGCGGCTCTCGCGGAACGCCTCGGGCGGCGGCGGCGTGTTGGGATCGAAGCTCGTCGTCATGGGTCCTCACTTCCCGGCCGGATGGCCGTTGTTGGTGTCGGTCTGTTGGGGGTGCGTGGTCTCGGTGCGGCGTCGTGCCGCGTAGGTCTCGTCTGACTCACTGGGCCACTGGTATTCGGGGTGCCACGTGGTGCCCGCCGTCGGATCTCGCATCTGCCGATCGCAGTACTCCGCGAACTGCGCTCGGCGGGCCTCCTGCCGCTCGACGTCGCGCTGTCGGCGGGGTCCCTCACCGCGTGTCATCTGGTCGGCTCCTCGTCTTGTTCTGTTCCCCTATAGGGATTGACCGGAACGGAACGGCTTACGCCGTTGCCGTTCCTCCGGGCGTGTTCCGAAATATTCCGAGCGACGGAACAACACGAATTGCGTCGTGACCTGCGACGATGGGCGGGTCTCGCGTGAAGTTGTTCCGTCTCGTTCCGGTGCTCAGAACGTCTCCACTCGGTTGTCGGTGAGGTCGTCTTGTTCCGAGGGTCGGAATAAGAGGACCGCGCGTCGCAAGGTTGGTCATTAGTGCAGGTAGGAGTGATTTATAAACGGACCGCTCGACTCTTAGGCGCATTCGGTCCCATCCTCGTCGGGGTCGGGAACACCGAGATTGCCACCGGGCCGGAACGGCAACACGAGCTTGTGAGCGCTCGCGCGGTACACCGTGACCCGACGACCACCGGCACCCCGTGGCTCAGTCGTGGCGGACACCTTGCCCTCACCCACCAACTCGGCCACGACGTCGCTGCGCTTCTGTGCGTTGCCCGGGATCACCGACTTGAGTTGGCCCGCGGTGAGCCCGCCATCGGAGGTGCGGAGGTGATGCAGGATCGTCGTTCGGAGATCGGCGACCGGGCTCGCGGGGGCAACATCACCGACCTGCCAGCGAACCGGCGCAATGGTGCCGTCGTCGCGCTGAGGGGGAACCGTGATGTCGACCCCGTACCGCGCACCACCGGTCTGCCGTGAGCCGTACTCGACCTCCAGCCAGAACGCCCCCTGGTCGAGGTCGGGGTCGGCACGGTGGCGCTGGAGCACCCAACTGTCGGCCCACTCACCTACGCCGCTCATGGAGATGTCGTGCAGGTCGAGCGACCCTCCGGTGCCTTTTCTGAAATGGTCGAGAACCAATAGCGCGCAACGATTCTCAGTGAGTGCAGACAGATCGGCGAGCATCCCGCCGCGGGCGTAGAGGTTGCTGGTCTCGACGTCGGACGCGTGTACGTTGTACAGGCTGTCCACGATCAACAGGCGGGGCCGGAATGCCTCGATAGCGGCGTCGATGTTGGCTGACCACTCCGGTGTGCCCATCCGTGCGCGGTCGTGGGTGACGTGAAACGGTAACGCGCGCATGTCATCCCCAACGATCCCGTAACCCGCGCACACCGCCTGGAACCGTCGCTGAAACGGAACCGCGCCACCTTCGGCGGCAACGTAGAGAACCGGACCGGGCTCGGGCACCCGGAACCGTCCGAGGAACGGCTTCCCGCTGGCGACTGCGACCGCCATCATCAGCGCGTGATAGGTCTTCAGGGTCTTCTTTTGACCAGCGATAACGCCGTACGTCAGAGCAGGAATCAGGGGCTCGATGAGGTACTCGATCGGCGCTACCGGTGCGGCCAGGTCGGCTGACGAATGCCACGACCAACCGTCGCCATCGTCGTCCCCGGCGTCGGTGTCGGTGACGGTTGGCGGGGTCGAAGCCAACTCAAGGCTCGCCCGGAACGCCTCGATGTCGATGTCGCCGTCCTTGGCGGTGTACCCGCCGACGGTCGAGATCCGGATGAGGTCATCGGCGATGTCGGCGCGCAGCTTCGAGACCTCGCCGCACAGCGCGCGCCGCCACTCAGACTTCGCCTGCAAGATGTCCCGGCGGGCCTCACCACCCTCGGCCCCGCCCAGGGTCTCGGTGAGGAAGGCCTTGCGGACGCGGCTGATCGCGAGCTTCAGTCCGTGGTGCCCCTCGGCCGCGAGCTGCACGACCTCGTGCAGTCGGCCGAGCATCATGTCGTGCGCGCCGGAGGACATCTCCTCGGCCAGCTTCTCGGGGTTGGTCGCCCGATTCATGTGGCCGGACGGGTCCTCCTCGTAGCCGGGGATCTCGGTTTCGAGCCACTGGACGGCCTCTTCGACGTCGTCGATCTCCTCGATCACGCGCGTCTGACCGGCCTCACCCTTACACAGATGCTCGATCCACGGCTCCGGCAGGCTCGGCAGGTCGGCCACGTCCGGCGGGCCGTCCATCGGCTGCTCGTCGAGGTCGTACCAGCGGTAGACCCGGTCCTCGGTCTCCGACGGCCACGCGACGGCGTACCGGTGGGTGCGCTGGATGACCTCGATGTCGCGGCCCGGCTTGCCCTTCCACTTCAGGTCGGCGGGGACGAGGAAGAACCGGATCCCCGACGGGTTGTCGGGGTCGCGCGAGGTCGAGCGGTACGTCATCGGCAGCGGGCCGAGCTCGTCGATCAGATCGCGCAGGGTCTCGTAGCCGTGCTTGTCGTCGTAGTCGTCGACGTCGAGACCGATGACCTCCCAGGTCGTGTTGTCTTCGGCGTCGACGAAGCGCGGCATCCGGAGACCGAGGTTCGGCCGAACCGGACCGCGCCACAGCTCGGGGATCTCGTTTTCGTCCGGGTACGGCTTGTTGCCGGTGGTGTCGTCCGGCGGCGGGTACTTCATGCCCTCGGGCAGCGGCAGCGGACAGTGCCAACCGGCGTCGAGGTAGAGGTCGAGCGCGGCAGTGGCCAGATGTCCGACCTCCGAAGTACTCTCGATCCGAGCGTTCTCCTGCTCTCTGGGGCCTCGGCTGGCAACCGTGGCGGCGGCGTCCGACTTCCGGGTCGGGCGCCGTTTCTCATTCCTGGGCAATTTTCCTCATTTCGATTGCGCGCGAGACGTTTCGCGCCGAGCGCTCCCCGGTTGTGTGCGAGATCAGGCGGCGACGTGTTGCTCGATCCAGAGTTCGACGTCCAGGCGCCGGTAGCGAATGCGGCGGGCGAGCTTCACATACCGCGGCCCGCGGCCCTCTTTGCGGATATTGCGCATCGTGAACGGGCTGAGCCCCGCCAGGTATGCCGCTTGGCGCTCGTCGAGCAGAACCGAATGATCGGCGGGCAAGACTGGCGCGGGGGCAGCGTCGGCGGCGCTGCGAGCTTCGGTGACGTCGATTGTGTCGTTCACGGTGTTTTCCTCCGGTGCGGTCGCTTGCAGTACTCAAATGACACCACACAGAATCACCGACGACGGGCATAAAAGCATTGCAGCACAATAGTTCTCACGGTTGATAGTCAACCGAGACAAGTTCCGCTGTCCTCTGCGGCCGACGCTGGCGAACCGCTGACCAGCTACGACACTCGCGCTCATGATCGCCAACCGTGACAACTATCTAGCCTGGTCAGGGCTGTTTTTGAGGAGTGATCTGTGTCACAACTAGATGTCAGTCGGCAAGTGTGGCCGGTAGACGTCAACTGTGAACGCGTCACTGACGTAGGCTGCGACCGTGAACAACTCAGAGAATCGGCACGACCGGGTCACGGGCAAGCCGATCGACAACCATTACAGCGAATGGAAGACGCGCACCAAGCGGCCGAGCGGATGGAAGAAAGACGCCGCTGGCAACCTCACTGAGCCGCGCGGGAGACGGTGGCGGGTCAAGTACCAACTAGACGGCGCCCGGCGGGCCGAAGACTTCGACCGCAAGGATGAGGCGGAGAACCGGATCGCGCAGCTTCAGGCAGAGTTCCGCGACGGCTCGCACGTCGACCGACGCAAGTCGTCCACGACCGTCGCGACCGTCGCCGACGCATGGCTGAAGTCGCTCGTCATCGACAAGAGCGCGAGCACACAAAAGAACTACGCCTCGATACTGAACAACCACGTCACGCCGGTATGGGGCACGCGCGAGCTGGGGGCGATCACGCACGGTGATGTGGTGTCGTGGGTCGCCGACCTGAAGGGGTCCGGCCTCTCGGCGGCAACTGTCCACCGGTGCTACGTCGTCCTGTCCGGGATCCTCGACTATGCCGTGGCCGACGGCCGACTCCGCGGGAATCCGGCCGCGAAAGTGAAACTGCCCAAGGTCGACGACGGCGGCGACGTGTTTCTGTCTGCCGAGGAGGTCGACCGGATGGCGCGCGCCGCGGACTACCTGGCGATGCTGCGCACCAACCGCTCGCGCGTCGGCCGCGACCGCGATGCAGAACTGACCCTAGATCGCGACGACAATGGTGTGCCGGTCATCCCTCCCGCTCCTGCCTCACCCGACGGTCTACTGATCCGGTTCGCGGCGTACTCGGGCCTGCGCGTCGGCGAACTGTCCGGACTCCAGGTGCGCGACCTCGATCTCGCGAAGGGCCTTATTCACGTCCGGCGCGCAAACACAGAGGTCGCCGGTCGCCTCGTGCCCGGTCTGCCGAAGGGGGACAAGGTGCGCGACGTCGAACTGGCACCGCATCTCGCGAACGATCTCCGCGCACACGTCGCGGGCAGGGTGGCGACCGACCCGGTGTTTGTCGGGGCCACCGGGGCGCCGATCAGACGGAGCAACCTCAACAAGCGCGTCATCATCCCCGCGGCCGGTCTGTCGGGGGTGTCGAGCGCCGATCGCGTCGTGACCATTCACGCGCTGCGGCACACGTTCGCCTCCCTCTGCGCGTCCGCGGGGGTGCGCATCGAGATCGTCAGTCGGTGGATGGGCCACGCGTCGGTGGCGATCACGCAACGGGTGTACGTCGGTCTGTTCCGGGAGGACTTGGCGGCGTCCGCTGGGTTGCTCTCGGCGGTTGCCACGGCGGTCACTCCGGCGACCCCGACACTGCGCGTCGTGGGGGAGTGAGTGCGTGCAGGTGCGTGCAGAACGTTCCCGGTTTGCCCCGGTTTGGGGAACAACTGGCAACCCGTTGGCAACCCATACGGTTCAGACAGCAAGAGAGGCGGTCCCGATTGTCTCGGAAACCGCCTCTGACCTGTTCTAACTGTGGTGCGCGATACAAGGATTGAACTTGTGACCTCTTCCGTGTCAGGGAAGCGCTCTCCCACTGAGCTAATCGCGCGGGTATATGAAATTGTGGTGTGGAGGTGGCGACGGGAATCGAACCCGTGTACACGGCTTTGCAGGCCGTTGCCTCACCACTCGGCCACACCACCAGATGCGAGTCGACTCGCGCCGAGCGGATGACGGGATTCGAACCCGCGACCCTCACCTTGGCAAGGTGATGCGCTACCAGCTGCGCTACATCCGCATGCCCACGAGCGATCTTGTGGATCTTGCTGCTCGCGGTGCGAAGAGAAACTTACGCGATGGATTCCGAACTTTACAAATCGCCTGGTCAGAGGGCTGGAGAAAGACGAATTCCCAGCGTGTGATTACTCCGGACCGGCAAAACCGATGACTGTGACGTGGCGCACGTCCGTGATTTGGGAACTCTGCGGAACCCGTGTAATCTTCTGGCTCGTGCGCAGGCGCCCCTGTCACCGACATCAGGCGCCCGACACGGTCCCGTGGCTCAGTGGAAGAGCGTCCCGTTCACACCGGGAAGGTCGCTGGTTCGATCCCAGCCGGGACCACAGAGACAAAGGCCTCATCGTGACGACGAGGCCTTTGTTGTCTCCTCACGAGAGCCGATCGCTCCCGGAACCCGCTGAGCGTCGTCTAGTCCTCCAACGGCCACACGATCAGGGTCTGCATCGACGACAGATCGTTCTCGTCGGGCTCGGTCAGGTAGCTCTCCCACATCACCCCGGCCGGCCTCAGATTCTGGGCCTGCATCCACTGCATCAGCCGGCCGTAGGTCTGCTCCATCGCATCGTAGGAGCCGATGTGCAGGATCTGCGCGGCGCGACCGCCCGGAAGGGTTTCGGTAGTGACTTCTCCGTCCACCGAGACGTCGCGGTCGGTGGGAAACCCGGCCGCCACATCCACAGTGTCCGTGGGCATGCCGTAGTAGAGGCCCAGCGGCGGTCCGACAACGCTTGCTCCCGCGTTCCGCATCGCGTCGTCCACCGCGTGGAACGAACGATCGAAGAATTGGGGAAGGCCGGTCATCGGGACCTTCTCGCGATGTACCGCGACCCGCGCCGGGGTCAGCTCGACGATCTGGGGTTCGGTGGACGGATCTGTCATGCCTGGTCTCCTTCGCGTCGTGTCGGTGCGGGTTCGGATCTCACTTGGCGAAACGTTTCGTCAAACCGGTCAGTGTGCTGTCCACGAGTCCCTTGATCACCCTTTTGCGCACGAACCCGGGCAGCGGCAGATTGTGATGGATCGTGAGCTCATAGGTGACCGAGGTCGTGTCAGGGCCCGTCGCGTCGAGTTGGTAGCGGCCTTCCTGGCCGGTCTGCATGCGCCCTTCGAGCATCGACCAGCTCATGCCGTCGTCGCGGTGCTCATAGGTGAGCGTGTAACTGTCTGTCCCGACGGTCGCGGACGCCTTGAACCTGGCCGTGCGGGGAAGTCCGGTCTTCGGGTCGGTCTCGAGTACCTCCGCCTCGAGGATCTCCGGAATCCACTCGGGCTGGCTCTCGAGGTCGCGCAGCGTCGCGAGCACGGTCTCGAGCGGGGCGCCGACCTCGACGGTCTGGGAAGCGCGGTCAGTGGGCATGATCATCCTCACCGTAGTAGCCGAGTTTGAGCAGGTCGGTGATCTCGCTGATGAGCGGCATCCGCGGGTTGGTGCGGTTGCTCAGGTCCTGGAACGCATTCATCGCGAGTTCGGGCAACGCTTCGAGGAACTCGTCCTCGGCCACGCCGATCTCCTTGAGGGTCTGGGGGATTGCCAACCGGCGCAGCAGACCGTCGACACCTGCGAACAGCCGGCGTCGGCTCTCGTCGGGCTCGCGTCCGCCGAAGATGACCCGTCCCAGCTGTGCGTACTTCTCCGGCGCGACGTACGCCGAGTATCCCGGCGCGGGCATGAACTTCGTCGGCACCGCGGCGTTGTAGCGCAGCGTGTGAGGCAGGAACACGCCGTTCACCCGACCGTGCGCGATACCGAATGCAGCGCCGACGGCGTGGGCGAGCGCGTGATTGGTCCCCACGAACGCGTTCGAGAAGGCGAGCCCCGCGAGAGTGGCGGCGTTGGCCATGTCGGTGCGGGCCGCGAGGTCGGTCGGATCGTCGTACGCACGGGGCAACGCGTCGAAGATGAGTCGTGCGGCCTGGACGCAGAACGCGTCGGTGTACGGGGAGGCGAAGATCGAGGCGACGGCTTCCAATGCGTGGGTGAGCGCGTCGACGCCGGTGTCGACGGTCAGTGCGCGGGGCATGGAGAGGGTCAGCGTCGGATCCACGATCGCCATGTCCGGGACGAGGGAGTAGTCGACGAGGGTCTCCTTGCGGCCCGCGACGGTCAGTACCGCGGCCGGTGACACCTCGGACCCGGTGCCCGCGGTGGTGGGAATCGCCACCAGCCGCAGGGTGTGCGGGTCCTGCGGGTACTCCGCCAACCGCTTGCGGGGATCGAGGAACGGCAGGGTCAGCTCGGCCAGGTCGGTGTCGGGGTGCTCGTGGAAGAGCCGGATCGCCTTGGCGGCGTCGATCACCGACCCGCCTCCGACGGCGATGAGCAGATCCGGCGGCTGACCCTCCAGCACGGCGACGCCACGACGGATCGTCGCCTCGTCCGGTTCCGGCTCGACCTCGGCGAAGACCCGGACGTGTTGGGCGTGCAAGTGGGCACGCACTTCGTCGACCACTCCGCGTTCGGCGCTCAGGGCGGCGGTGACGACCACGACATCCGTGCACGGGACGTCGCGAAGATTGTCCAGTGCGCCGGCGTTGAAGAACGTGTTCGCGGGCACGCGGAACCACTGGGACGGGGTACGTCGATGAGCGACGGTCTTGATGTTCAGCAGCTGGAGATAGTTCACGTTCTCGGTGGTGCTCGACCCGCCCCAGGTGCCGCAGCCCAGCGAGAAGGTGGGCGGGAGATCGTTGTAGATCCCGCCCAGGGCTCCGACTGCGGTGGGTGCGTTGACGAGGATCCGTCCGGTGCGTACTGCGGCACTGTAGGCGTCGACGACCGACTGATCGTTGGCATAGACGGCAGAGGTGTGGCCGAGACCGCCGTGTTCGGCGACCAGGACCGCGGCGTCGATCCCGTGATGCACGTCGCGGGCGCGGACGAGTCCGAGGACGGGCATCAGCTTCTCCTGCACGAGCGGGTGTGCCGCGAGCTCGTCGAGATCCGACGGCAGCGGCGCCAGCAGCACCTTCACCGAAGGGTCCAGGGTGAAACCGGCGCGGGCGGCCAGTTCCGGAGCCGGCTGGCCGAGGGCGCCGAGATTGACCTTGTCGCCGTCGCCGAACGCGAAGTCGGCGATGGCCGCGGACTGCTCGTCGGTGAGCAGGTGTGCGCCCATCCGGCGGAACTCCTCGACCGTGGCGTCGTAGATCGCGTCGTCGACGATGCAGGTCTGTTCCGCGGGGCAGATGACGGAGGCGTCGAAGGTCTTGGAGATCAGGATGTCGACGACAGCGGCTTCGATGTCGGCGGTCCGGTGCAGGTAGATCGGCGCGTTGCCGGGTCCGACGCTGAGTCCGGGTTTGCCGGCCGCGTTGGCGAGCGCGACGATCTTCCGCCCGCCGGTGACCCAGATGAAGTCGACGAGCCGGTGCCGGAACAGATAATGGGTCACCTCGTGGGCGGCGTCGGGGATCACCTGCAGAGCGCCGGGGGGCATCCCGGCCGCCTCGGCGGCCTCACGCAGGATTGCCACCGTCCGTTCACAGGAACGCGCCGCCACCGGCGAGGGGCGGAAGACGATGGCATTGCGCGTCTTCGCCGCGACGATCGCCTTGTACAGCACCGTCGACGTGGGATTGGTGACCGGAGTGATCGCGAGCACGACGCCGATGGGCTCGGCCACCCGCACGACACCGCGTTCGTGGTCCTCCCCGATCACGCCCACCGACTTCTTGTCCTTGAGGTGGTCGTGGAGGAACTCCGTCGCGACATAGTTCTTGACGACCTTGTCCTCGAAGACCCCGAAACCGGTTTCCTCGATCGCCACCGCGGCGAGTTCGGCGGCGGCCCGCACCCCGGCCCGCGCCATGGCCGCGACGATCGCGTCGACCCGTTGCTGGTCGAGTGTGCGGAACTCGGTCGCTGCGGCCGCGGCCCTCTCGACCACGGCATCGACCTCGGCGGTGGTCTCGGGTGTCAGCGTCGACGCTCGGGAGTGGTCTGGCGTCTGCGATCCGGTGTCCACATGGGGGTTCGGCATTCGATATCACCTCGAACCGGTGTCGTCGCGCCCTCGGTCCATGCGCGGCCGTGTGGGCGCACGTTACTCGCGCTCGTGGCGCGAAGGACCCGTTTGCCACTCCGCGGCGCGAACTTTCGCTTCATGGCCGGCGACCGCCTCATCCGGGTCGGGATTCCACGAAATCGGCGATCACCTCCTTCACCCGGTCGCGCTGACCGAGGAGGAGATGTCCGCCGGAATCGAGGCCGAGCAGTCGTGCGCCGGGGATCCTCGACGCCGCGTCACGGGCCGCGTCGTAGGACGCCAGCGGATCATCGGCGGCGTGCACGATCAGAGTCGGCGCCTCGATCGCCTCGAGGTCGTAGGTGCCGATCTCCGGGTCGGCGACATAGGCGTCGAACACCGCGCCCCGCCGACGCCAGGCGACGGGGAAGATGCTCTCCGAGATCTCCTCGGCGACACGGCGCTCATCGGCCGAACGAGGGAACCCCGGCGGCACACCGAGGAGGCGGAGGAACGTCGGGTGGGCGAAGGCTTTCAGGGGCCACAGCGCGTGATCGGAATAGAACCACCGTGCCCACCGGGGTGGTATGCGTGCCGTGCGGCTCCCCGGAAAGTTCCCGGAGAGGATGATCAGGTGCCGAACCCGGTGGGGATGGCGCAGCGTGAACTGGACCGCTGCGCTCGTGCCCGCGGAGATCCCGATGACGTCGACCTCGTGGTGGCCGAGGTGATCGAGCAGTTCGGCGAAGACGTCGGACTGGGCGGCGACCGAGGGCTCGGCGGGCATCACCGATCCCAGATATCCGAAGCGGGACGGGACGATGATCCTTCGGTCTGGCAGCAGGTCGCGCACCGACAGCAGTCCACCGTCGCAGCCCTGGAAGATGCCGTGGCTCACCAGGACCGACTCACCCGCGCCGTGTGCCGCGTATTCGACAGCGCCACAGCGGGATTCCATCACATGGCGGGTGACCGCCCCGACCCGCTTCCGTGCTGCGACGAGGTCTCGGACATAGGCGATGCCGAGCACCCCGGCGACCGATGCCAGGGCGCCACCGGCGATCAGGCCTCCGGCCCACGCCCTGCTGGTTCGTCCGTCCGGGGGAGTCATCGGAAGCGGACCGTTGTCCCGGGCGCCAACTGGACCAGTTTCTCGCGACACTGCACATCGATCGGAGCGACGTCGCGTTTCTCAGACGTGACCTCGACGCCGCTGCCGCTGACCCGCAATTGCAGACGGTGCCGACGGTAGTAGACGCGGAAGGACAAGACGCCCAGGGATCGCGGCCACCGCGGGTTGAGGATCAGGCGGTCGTCGCGGAGCTCGAGGCCCGTGAAACAGCGCTGCAACAGGTCGATGCTCCCGGACATGGCCGCGAGGTGGATACCCTCCGACGTCGTACCGCCCTGGATGTCGGTGATATCGGAGTCGAGGACTCTCTCGAAGAACGACACCGCGTGTTCGCGATCGCCGCGGGCGAGCACCCACGCGTGGACGACCGAACTCAATGTCGACCCGTGCGAGGTCCGGGACATGTAGTAGTCGATGGTGTGCGGGATCATCTCGGGCGGCAGCCCATAGCCCAGGCGTTCCAGCAACTCTCGCAACTCCTCCGCAGAAAGAAGATAGAAGAGCATGAGAACGTCGGCCTGCTTGGACACCTTGTACCGGTTCACGTCGTCGTTCTCGGCCTCCAGGATGCGGTCCAGCCGCTGGATGTTCCCGTACTCGGCGCGGTAGGCGTCCCAATCCAGTTCGACCAGTTCGTCATATCCCTCGAACTGGCTGATCGTGCCGTCGTGGAAGGGGACGAACATCCGGCAGGTCAGTGTCCGCCACAGCTCGAGTTCTGGTTCGCGCAAGCCGATCTCGTCGAGCAGATTGACCCGATCACGCTGCGGGATGGTCGCCAGGGCATCAAGAGCGCGCCGGATGACCCACACCGCCATCACATTCGTGAACGCGTTGTTGTCGATCCCGTCGTAGGGTGCCTCGGGGTAGCCGGAGTGGAACTCGTCGGGCCCGATGACGCCCCGGATCGCGTACCGGTCGTGGCGCGGGTCGTAGGTCGTGATGTCGGCCCAGAACCGGGCGATCTCGACGAGCAGTTCCGCGCCGGATTCGATGAGGAAGTCGAGGTCGTGCGTCACCTGGAAGTACTGCCACACGTTGTAGGCCACAGCCAGGCCGATGTGGTGCTGGCGGGCGCTGGGGTCCGGGTTCCACCGTCCCGAGCGCGGGTTGAGGTGCAGCTTCTGGCTCTCCTCCCGGCCGTCGCTTCCGGACTGCCAGGGGTACATCGCACCCCGGTGGCCGGCTTCGCGGGCGGCGACCCGCGCTTCCCCGAGACGCCGGAACCGATAGCGGAGCAGTGCCTTGGCGAGTTTGGGGAGCCGGGGGGTGAGCACGGGCAGGACGAAGACCTCGTCCCAGAAGATGTGGCCGCGATAAGCCTCACCGTGCAGGCCCCGCGCCGGGATTCCGACGTCCATGTCGATGGTGTTCGGTGAGACCACCTGCAGAATGTGGAGCATGTGGAACCGGAGCGCCCGTTGCGCGTCGGGGTGCCCTTCGAGGTCGGTGCGGCACAGATCCCACATGCGCACGCACGCCCTGGCGTGATCGGTGAGCAGGTCGTGGAACCGTCCGAGCCGGGCAAGGGTGCGCGACGCGGCGACACCGGGTTCGGAGATCCCGTTGTCGCGTGAGGTGTACAGCGTCGCGACCTTCTCCACGATGACCTCTTCACCCGCGGCGATGTCGACACCGATCCGGTGCCCGATCCGACCCTGATCGGAGATCAGGTCGTAGTGGGCGGGCAGCTGTTCGTTCCCGCGCCACACCGTGGTCCGAGCGCCCACCGCGATGATGACGCGGGACTGGTTGGTCTGCACCCGCAACAGAACCGAATCTGTCGAATCCGCCGTCCCCTCCGGGACGGTGAGATGCCTGCTCGCCAGCTCCCGGTAACGCTCCACCCCGGAATTGGTGACGGTGCCGTCGATCATCGAGGAGACCTCGATCCTGCCCGACCAGTCCTCGGCCAGGATTCTGGTGTCCAGGGCGCCGACATGACGTTGGTCCATCGACACGAATCGGCGTTGCCGGACGGTGGTGGTGCGGCCGTGCGCATCGCGGTAGCGGAGGTCGCGGGTCAGCATCGCGCGCCGTAGGTCGAGCGTCTGACGGAACGACAACACCTCGACATCGTCGATGCTGAACCAGTCACCGCTGTCGATCCGGAAGGTCAGCGGCAACCAGTTCGGCAGGTTGACCAGGCTCTCGTTCTCCACCTCTCCGGCGGGCAGTCGGTCGGTGAGCCGGTTGTACACGCCGGCGGCGTAGGTGCCCGGGTAGTGCACCGGTCCGGCATCGCACTCCGAGGCCGCCCCACGCGTCGCGAAGTAGCCGTTGCCGACGGTGCACAGGGCTTCGCGGAGCTTCTCCGCGGGCGGATCGTAGGAGTCGTAGGTCAGTGACCAGTCCGACGGGGGCTCGCTCGCCTGCTCGACGTGATCGGCGATCTGGGCCAGCAGTGCCGGGATCGCCGCGGGTGACTCCGCGGCGAACTGGGCGGCCGTGCGGCGGTCGCGGTTCTCCTCGGCGCGCACCACGATCCCGATCCCGTCGGTGGCGATCCGGTCGAAGGCGTCCTCGTCGGTGAGGTCGTCGCCGAAGTAGATCGTGATCCACCCCCGGTCGACGGCGCCCACCTGGTGGCGGACCCACTCCAGCGCCTGCCCCTTGTCCCAGTCGACGTCGGGTTTCAGTTCGAGGACCATGCGGCCGGGGAGGGCTCGCAATCCCTGGCGCACACCGATCTCGCGCGCCGCCACGATGATGTCCTCGACATCGTCGGGGGAGGCGTTGCGGAAGTGGACGGCGACACTGAAATGTTTGGGCTCGACCAGGACTCCGTCGACAGCGGCAAACCGCTGCCGAAGTTCCTCGGATGCCGCCGCGATCGTCGGCGTGGACGTGCGGGCCACCTCGTTGACGAGGTGCTCGCCCCCCGGTCCGAGGAGTTCGAGGCCGTGACAACCGGCGTACCAGAGGCCGGGAAGCCCCACGCGCTCGCGGATGTCGTCGAGGTCGCGGCCGCTGATGACGGCGACCGGACACAACTTCGCCAACCGGGTCAGCGCCTCGGCGGCACCCTCGACGAGGACCGCAGCGGACGGATCGTCGACGATGTCGGACAGGGTTCCGTCGAAATCGAGGAAGACCACGGGGCGTCGAGATGCGGCGATGGCGTGCAGGTGCTCGAGGTAGGTCAGTGCGTCGGGCATCGTCGAGATCCGGGCGCCGCCGAGGCGTACCCGGATGTCGGCGGGATCACCGACCACGGCGTCGGCGCCGAGACGGCGGAGTTCCTCGGCCCGCGCCGGTGTCCCGATCGCCACGACCAGCGCGAAACCGCCCCGGCGAGCTGCGGCCACGCCTTCCGGGGTGTATTCGACGACAGCGCATCGCAGAGGTGACACGCCGAGGCGCCGGGCGATGTCGAGCAACCCGGCCGGGTCGGGGTGAGCGGTGCCCTCGAGCTGTTCGGGCGGGGTGTCGGTCATGTTCGCGGCGAACAGGCCGTCGAGCTCGGGGCCCAGGGTGCGCCCGACCGAGCGGGCCCCGCAGACGATTCCGAACCCGCGGAGACGCTGGACGAGACCGGCGGTGGACTCGATCGCCCGCGGGTGCGCCTCAGTGGTCGGGTGGCCGAAGCCGACGATCACGCCGTCGTGCAGACGCGCGTCGATCGTCACCGGTCGTGTCGGGGCCGCCGTGGTCGCCATCGTTCCAGCATGCCCCCGGGCACCGGGTGATCGGGCGAACTTCTGGTAAAGGTATCGCGGCGGCGGGCCTCATGTCCGCGTCGGCGATGGTCGCCGAGATGCCGGTAGCCTGAACACGGCTTGGGCGACGGCGGAGTAGGGGAGACATGACGGAGTCGTGGTGGAAGCGACTGCGGATCCGGGCGCGTCATCGCCGGTACGTGGTTCGCTCCAATCCCCGCTGGCATCGGATCTACCGCATCGCGGTCGCCGTCGTCGGCACCGTCGTCCTGCTGTGCGGGCTCGTCACCATCCCGTACCCGGGTCCCGGCTGGCTCATCGTCTTCCTCGGACTGGGAATCCTGGCGTCGGAGTTCGACTGGGCTCATCGCCTGCTGAAGTTCGCACGCGCGAAGTACGACGCCTGGATGGAATGGATCGGCCGGCAACACTGGTCGGTGCAGTCCGTCTTCTGGATCGGTACCTGCGCGATCGTCGTGGGCACCCTCTGGCTCCTCGGGGCCCTGCAGACGGCGGCCGGTTGGGTGAACCTCCACTACGAGTGGCTCGCGAGTCCCATTTTCTCCTGATCGCTCACCCGAGCCGCGCCGCAGAGGAGGGGTTCGGTCGGGCGGGATGACACGCGGATACCATCAGAGTCGCAAACGTCCCCTACGGACGCGCCCTTCGCGTGTCCGAACCTATTCGAGGAGCGTCCCCGTGCCCGACGACGTCCAGGTGACCAGCCCAGCCACGATCCGTGTGCCGGCTGGAACGACCGCGGGCACCGCACTTCGTGATCACGACCTCCCCAACAAGGGGCCGGATGCGATCGTCGTCGTCCGCGACGCGCACGGCGACCTTCGTGACCTGTCCTGGGCGCCGGCCGAGGACGCCGAGGTCGAACCCGTTGCGGCCGACACCGAGACCGGACGCAGCGTCATCCGGCACTCGTGTGCCCACGTGCTCGCGCAGGCGGTCCAGGATCTGTTCCCCGAGGCCAAGCTGGGTATCGGACCGCCCATCAAGGACGGCTTCTACTACGACTTCGATGTCGCCGAGCCGTTCACACCCGAGGACCTCAAGGCCCTCGAGAAGAAGATGAAGCAGATCATCAAGTCCGGCCAGCGCTTCTCGCGCCGCGTCTACGACTCGAAGGACGAGGCGCGCGCCGAGCTGGCGGACGAGCCGTTCAAGCTCGAGCTGATCGACGACAAGGGCGCCGCCGACGATGCCGAGGTCATGGAGGTCGGCGGCGGTGAGCTGTCCGTCTACGACAACCTCAATCCGCGCACCGGCGAACGGATCTGGTGCGATCTGTGCCGCGGTCCGCACGTGCCGACCACCAAATACATCGCGGCCTTCAAGCTGACCCGGTCGTCGGCCGCCTACTGGCGCGGTGACCAGGACAATGCCGACCTACAGCGCGTGTACGGCACCGCATGGGAGTCGGCGGAGGCGCTCGACGCCCATCTCGAACTGCTCGCGGAAGCGGAGAAGCGCGACCACCGCAAGCTGGGTGCCGAACTCGACCTGTTCAGCTTCCCCGACGAACTCGGCTCGGGACTGCCGGTCTTCCACCCCAAGGGCGGCATCATCCGCAAGGAGATGGAGGACTACTCACGGGCGCGTCACGTCGCCGCGGGATATGAGTTCGTCAACACCCCGCACATCACCAAGTCGCACCTCTACGAGGTCTCCGGTCACCTCGACTGGTACCGCGACGGGATGTTCCCGCCCATGCACGTCGACGCCGAGTACGACGAGAACGGCGAGCTTCGCAAGCCCGGCCAGGACTACTACCTGAAGCCGATGAACTGCCCGATGCACAACCTGATCTTCCGGGGTCGGGGACGTTCGTACCGGGAACTGCCGCTGCGCATGTTCGAGTTCGGGTCGGTGTACCGGTACGAGAAGTCCGGCGTGATCCACGGGCTGACCCGAGTGCGCGGTATGACGCAGGACGACGCGCACATCTACTGCACGCAAGACCAGATGCGCGACGAGCTGACGTCGATCCTCACCTTCGTCCTGGGGCTGCTCAAGGACTACGGTCTCGACGACTTCTACCTCGAACTGTCGACGAAGGACCCGAAGAAGTTCGTCGGCTCCGACGAGGTGTGGGAGGCGGCGACGAACACGCTCGCCGAGGTGGCACAGGCCTCCGGTCTGGATCTGGTGCCCGATCCGGGTGGTGCCGCGTTCTACGGCCCGAAGATCTCGGTGCAGGCCAAGGATGCGCTCGGTCGCACCTGGCAGATGTCGACGATCCAGCTCGACTTCAACCTGCCGGAGCTGTTCGGTCTCGAATACACCGCGTCGGACGGGACCAAGCAGCGGCCGGTGATGATCCACCGCGCGCTGTTCGGTTCCATCGAGCGGTTCTTCGGCGTGCTCACCGAGCACTACGCGGGCGCTTTTCCGGCGTGGCTGTCCCCGGTCCAGGTCATGGGCATCCCGGTCGCCGAGGCGTTCGCCGATCACCTGCAGGGCGTCGTCGACGCGCTGCGGGCCGCCGGTGTCCGTGCCGAGGTCGACCACTCCGACGACCGCATGCAGAAGAAGATCCGCAACCACACCACCGGCAAGGTTCCCTTCATGCTGCTCGCGGGCGAGCGCGACGTCGAAGCGCATGCGGTGAGCTTCCGGTTCCGCGACGGGTCCCAGATCAACGGTGTCCCGGTGGGTCCCGCGATCGCCGCGATCACCGACTGGGTGGCGAGCCGGCGCAACGAGTCGCCGACCGGGGAACTCCTGGAGGCGAAGCTCGGCCCGGTGGGGGCGGTCGATGGCTGAGGCATCCGGCGAGATCCGCGACGAGGGCGTCGGTGTCGGTGATCGTCTGGAGCGGCTGTGGAGTCCGCACCGGATGACCTACATCGCCGACCCGCAGCCGGCGGCGAAGACCGGTCACCCCTTCCTCGACATCCCGACGATGTCCGACGAGGACGGTCTGATCGTCGCGCGCGGCGAAGCCGTGTACGCGGTGCTCAACCTCTACCCGTACAACCCCGGTCACACGATGGTGGTCCCGTACCGCCAGGTCGCCGACCTCGAGGACCTGACACCCGCCGAGTCGGCCGAGCTGATGGCGTTCACGCAGCGGATGATCCGCACGATCAAGGCGGTCTCGAACCCGAACGCCTTCAACGTGGGACTCAACCTGGGCTATGCCGCGGGTGGCTCGCTGTCCGAGCACTTGCATCAGCACATCGTGCCTCGCTGGATGGGCGACGCGAACTTCATCACCATCGTCGGCGAGACGAAGGTGATGCCGCAGTTGCTGCGCGACACCCGGTTGCTGCTCGCCGAGGCGTGGCAGCGCTTCGATGACTGAGGGGGAGGGAGCTCGCGGATGCTGAGCATTCTGGGTCGGGCGTCGGTCTCCAAGGTGACGCTGCCGATGGGGCGGGCGCTGCTGCGGACCGGTCTGACCCCGGACATCATGACCGTCATCGGAACGGTCGCGACCGTGGCCGCCGCCCTCACGCTGTTCCCCATGGGGTACCTCTTCCTGGGCACCCTGGTGATCTGGCTGTTCGTCATGTTCGACATGCTCGACGGCGCGATGGCGCGTGCCCGTGGTGGCGGGACACGGTTCGGCGCCGTCCTCGACGCCACCTGTGACCGCATCGCCGACGGCGCGATCTTCGCCGGACTCGTGTGGTGGTGCACCGTCACCGAACCGCACCACCTGCTCCTGGTCGCGACCCTGATCTGCCTGGTCACCTCTCAGGTCATCTCGTACGCGAAGGCCCGGGCCGAGGCCAGCGGGCTCTACGGCGACGGAGGGCTCATCGAGCGTCCCGACCGGCTCATCATCGTGCTCGTCGGTACCGGCCTCACCGGGCTGGGCCTGCCCTGGGCGGTCCACGTGGCGATGTGGCTGCTCGCCGTCGGCAGCGTGATCACCGTCGGCCAGCGCATGTGGTCGATCTCGAACTCGCCCGGTGCCCGCGACCTGATCCCGCTGAAGGCAGACCCCGACGACGACACCGGGAACGACGACACCGGGAACGACGCGAACGGATCGACTCCCCCCGACGGAGCGCGATGACCGACGTCGCCGCTCTCGCCGCCGACCTCGGATACCGGGCCGGCTGGGCCGCGGTGCGGAGGGCGCCGGAACGCGCCGCACGCGCCGTCTTCGACCGTGCCGGAGAGTTCGCCGGTCGCCGCAACGGCGGCCCGGAACAGCTGCGCCGCAACCTGGCCCGCGTGATCGGCACCGACCCGGCGAACGTCCCCGACGACCTCGTCGCCGACGCCGTGCGGTCCTACGCCCGGTACTGGTGCGAGGCCTTCCGCCTGCCCACCCAGGACCGGGCCACGGCGGCGTCGACTGCCACGCTGCCGGACCCCGACCACGCCCGCCTCGACGCCGCGGTCGCCCGCGGCAAGGGCGTCGTGCTGGCGTTGCCGCACACCGGCAACTGGGACATGGCCGGGGTGTGGCTCGTCCATCACTACGGCAAGTTCGCGACGGTCGCCGAGCGGCTGAAGCCGGAGTCGCTGTTCACCCAGTTCGTCGAGTACCGCGAGTCGCTGGGCTTCGAGATCTTCCCGCTCAGCGGCGGTGAACAGCCGCCGTTCGGCGCACTCGCCGAACGGCTGCGCGCCGGCGGCATCGTGTGTCTGCTGGGGGAGCGGGACATCGCCCGTCAGGGCGTCCCGGTCACCTTCTTCGGTGAACGAACCCGGATGCCGGCCGGGTCGGCGCGCCTGGCCATCGAGACCGGGGCAGCGCTGATCCCCGTGCATCACTGGTTCGAGGAGGCGCCGTACTCGGCCATGTCCTGTGGTGAGGAGATCGACGTCTCCGGCGGTGTCGAGGCGGCAACCCAGGCGCTCGCCGACGCATTCGCGGTGAACATCGCCGCGCATCCCACCGACTGGCACATGCTGCAGCCGCTCTGGGAAGCCGACTGGACCGACAAGCAGAAGGCGCGGCTGGCCGACACCGGGGGAGCGACATGAGAATCGGGATGATCTGCCCCTACTCCTTCGACGTTCCCGGAGGTGTGCAGGCGCACGTCACCGAACTCGCCCACGTCTTCATCGACCGCGGCCACGAGGTCAGCGTCCTCGCCCCGGCATCGCGTCGTACCGAACTGCCCGAGTACGTCGTGCGTGCGGGCCCGTCGCTGGCGATCCCGTACAACGGGTCGGTGTCGCGGGTGAACTTCAGTCCGAAAGGCTATCTACGACTGCGTCGTTGGATCGCGGAGAACGGCTTCGACGTCCTCCACGTCCACGAGCCCAATTCGCCGTCGATCTCCATGCTCTCGCTGATGGTCGCCTCCGGCCCGATCGTCACGACCTTCCACACCGCGACGTCGAAGTCGCTGTGGCTCAGTGCTTTCCAGGGAATCCTACGTCCGTACCACGAACGCATCGCCGGTAAGATCGCCGTCTCCGAACTCGCCCGGCGCTGGCAGATGGAGTCGCTGGGGTCGGATGCCGTGGAGATCCCCAACGGCATCGATGTCGGCAGCTTCGCCAACGCCAGACCGCTCGACGGCTATCCGCATGCGGGTGGCACGATCCTGTTCCTCGGTCGCTTCGACGAACCGCGCAAGGGCATCGACATCCTGATGCGCGCGTTGCCGGCGGTCGTCGCCCGGTTCCCCGACGTGCGCGTCCTCGTCGTCGGTGGCGGCAACCAGGCCGCACTGCGCCGGCGGGCCGGGACCCTCGCCGGCCACCTCGTGTTCCTCGGTCAGGTCGACGACGCCACCAAGGCGCGCGCGCTCGCATCGGCCGACGTCTACTGCGCACCCAACCTCGGCGGCGAGAGCTTCGGCATCGTCCTCGTCGAGGCGATGGCCGCCGGTGCCGCAGTGATCGCCAGCTCGCTGAACGCCTTCCGGCGCGTCCTCGACGACGGCCGGGCGGGCAAGCTCGTCGACACCGGGTCGCCGGATGAGCTGGCCGCGGGGATCATCTCGCTGCTCTCCGACGACGAGGCGCGCGAGCAACTGGTGGCCGCGGGTCGCGTCCGAGCGGACAAATACGACTGGTCGCGGGTGGCCGACCAAATTCTGCGCGTCTACGACACCGTGACGGTCGGTGCCGGACCGGTGGTGGTGTCGGACTGATGGCCACCTGGATCGTCATCGGGATCGTCCTGGTCCTGCTGGTCGTCGGCTGGGCTTATCACACGGCCAACCGGCTCGACCGCCTCAACGTCCGGGTCGACCTCGCCCGGCAGTCCCTCTACGCGAGTCTCGACCGTCGCGCCGTCGTCGTCCGCGCGATCGCCGCCGAACTGCCGGGATCCGAGCTGACCGCACTGGCCGACCGGGCCGAGCGTGCAGCGCCCGAGACACGCGAGGACGCCGAGAACGCACTGTCGGCGGCACTGGCCCGCACCGACGGCCGCGGACGGTCTCCGGCCCTGGTCATCGAGCTCGCCGACGCCGAGACGCGGGTGATGATGGCCCGCCGTTTCTACAACGATGCGGTGCGCGACACCCGGGCGCTCGCCGAGCGGCGACTGGTCCGGTGGCTGCGTCTCGGTGGCCGCGCGTCGCCGCCGACGTACTTCGAGATCAACGAACGCGTCACGCCGGGTCAGGGCGAGTGATCCTGGTACCAGCGCGTTCGCCCGGCTGACCTAGACTGGTTCCACGCTGCCGCGGGGTCCGCTGGAGCGGATCGGCTGCGGCACGCCGAGACAGCGACATGAGGAGAAATCAGTGAGTCACAACGGCGCGACCGTTCCCGAGGTCGGTCAGGGCACCGCCCGGGTCAAGCGGGGGATGGCCGAGATGCTCAAGGGCGGCGTGATCATGGATGTGGTCACCCCCGAGCAGGCGAAGATCGCCGAGGACGCCGGCGCGGTGGCCGTGATGGCTCTCGAGCGGGTGCCCGCCGACATCCGCGCCCAGGGTGGGGTCTCGCGGATGAGCGACCCGGACATGATCGACGGGATCATCTCCGCGGTGTCGATCCCGGTGATGGCCAAGGCGCGCATCGGGCATTTCGTCGAGGCGCAGATCCTGCAGAGTCTGGGCGTGGACTACGTCGACGAGTCCGAGGTGCTTACCCCGGCCGACTACTCCAACCACATCGACAAGTGGGCGTTCACCGTGCCGTTCGTGTGCGGTGCGACCAACCTGGGTGAGGCGCTGCGTCGTATCACCGAGGGTGCGGCGATGATCCGTTCCAAGGGTGAGGCCGGTACCGGTGACGTGTCCAACGCCACGACGCACATGCGCAAGATCCGCGACGAGATCCGCCGCCTGACGTCGCTGCCGAAGGACGAGTTGTACGTGGCGGCAAAGGAACTGCAGGCTCCCTACGACCTGGTGGTCGAGGTCGCCGAGGCCGGCAAGCTGCCGGTGACGCTGTTCACCGCCGGCGGTATCGCCACCCCGGCGGATGCGGCGATGATGATGCAGCTCGGCGCCGAGGGCGTGTTCGTGGGTTCGGGGATCTTCAAGTCCGGCAACCCGGCTCAGCGTGCGGCCGCGATCGTGCAGGCCACCACCTTCCACGACGACCCCGACGTGCTGGCCAAGGTCTCGCGCGGTCTGGGCGAGGCCATGGTCGGCATCAACGTCGACGACATCCCGCAGCCGCACCGCCTGGCCGAGCGCGGCTGGTGACCCCGACCGCCGGAACACCCCTGTTCAACACGCCGGAGACCGAACAGTCGACATGCGTAGCGAGCCGGGGGTGTTCCGGCGGTAGGATCTGCTGATCATGGATGCGGCGACCATCGTTCGGGACACCTCGGTCTCGGGCACACACATCGTGGGTGACTTGCGGCTCGAGTGGTCGGCGGCGTGCAACGTCGGACGGGTCCGCGAGACCAACGAGGACGCCGCACTCGCCCTTCCGGGCATGTACCTCATCGCCGACGGCATGGGCGGTCACGACAGCGGCGAACTCGCCAGCGAGGCCGCGCTGCTCACCCTCGCCGAGGCGACGAGCGCCGGCGAACTGAACGCCACCAGGCTCCAGCTCGACGATCTGCTGGTCGCCGCGCAGCGCCGCATCGGCGAGATCGACACCGAGACCGACCGCCGCGCGGGTACCACCGCCACCGGCGCCGTGCTCGTCACCCACGAACAGAGTCCGCACTGGCTGGTCCTGAACATCGGCGACTCGCGCACCTACCGGTACCAGAACGGGTCGCTGCAGCAGCTGACGACCGACCACTCGCAGGTCCAGGAATTCATCGACGCGGGCTTCCTGACGCCGGAGGAGGCGCGAACCGACCCGCGCCGCAACGTCATCACCCGCGCACTCGGTGCGGGGATGGTCGACCCTGTCCCGGACTTCTTCAACACGCCGGCCTTCCCGGGCGACGTCCTGCTCCTGTGTACCGACGGGCTCACCGGTGAACTGCCCGACGAGGAGATCGGCGACATCCTCGCCAATGCGTCGACCTCTGACGAAGCCGCCGAACGTCTCGTCGACGCGGCGCTCGCGCTCGGCGCCCACGACAACGTCACCGTCATCGTGGTGACCGTGCACGAGTCGGTCCCGACCCTGACGATGCCCGCTCTCGACGGGGAGACCACCGGCGAGGCGACGGTCGCCGGCCCCGAGTGACCGCGGCGATCTGATGAATACAGGTCACGACCCCTCGGTGCACGACCACCCCGGGACTCCGAGTGCCTCCGAGGGCGCCGACACCGGGATGGACGCCGGCGCAACCTATGTCGAGTACTGCGGCGAACGGATCGCACTCGATGCCGAGCGGCGCTTCTTCATCGGGCGCGAGGCCGATCTGTCCATCGATGACAACCCGTATCTCCACCGCCGATTCCTGGTGGTGCACAACGAGAACGGGCTGTGGTGGCTGACCAATCTGGGCACCCACCTGTCGGCGAGCGTCTCCGCGGGCGACGTCGGCTTCTCGGCCACGCTCGGCCCGGGCGCGCGGATGCCGCTCGTGTTCGGCGAGACGACCATCGTGTTCACCGCCGGACCCACCACCTACGAGCTGAGCGTGTTCGCCCGTGCGCCGCAGGTGAAGTCGGTGACGCGCCCGGAGTTCAGCGGCGGCCACACCACCCAGGGCGTTCCGACCCTGACCGAGAGCCAGAAGCTGCTGATCGTCGTGCTGGCAGAGGAGATACTGCGCCGCGAGGGGACCGGCGCCTCGGCGATCCCGTCCTCGGCACAGGCGGCGCGGCGCCTGGGCTGGCCGCTGACCAAGTTCAACCGCAAGCTCGACAACGTCTGCGACAAGCTCGACCAGCTCGGCGTCAGCGGAATGCGCGGCGGTGGTGGCAAACTCGCCAGCAACCGCCGGACCAAGCTCGTCGAGTACGCGGTGTCCTCGCGCATCGTGACCCGCGAAGACCTCCCGCTCATCGACGCCGAGGCGGCGAGGAACGCCGCCGGCTGATGCCGACCGTCTGACCTGCGGTCATGGCATGGGTAGTTCTCCCCATGCGGTGGGGAGTTCTCCCCATCGACCGGGACGCGAAACGCTCATAATCTTCAACTCATCGCCGGAACGACCCGGCACCGACCATCCGGTTCGATTGAGTGAAGAGGAAGCACACATGACTGCGATCGCCCACCCGGCCCCCCAGCACCTGCGCCAGATCAACGCTCGACGCGACGCCGAGGCGCAGGCCCGCCGGCAGGAGGCTCTGGCCCGTCTCGCAGCCCGCCGGATGCCGCTTCCCGGACAGGTCTCCCGCCAGAGTCAGCCCGGACTCGGCCACCGCGCGGGTCACCCCCACCTGCACCGCGTCGCCTCGCCGATGCCGGTCGCGGAGAGCGCGGTGAAGGTGGAGACCTCCACCGGTCGCGCCAAGCCGAACCTCACCTCCCGCGAGGTCGAGGTGCTCCGGACCTGGATGCTCGTCGACTCCAAGCCCGCCGTCGCCCAGGAGCTCTACATCTCGCTGGGCACGGTCAACACCCATCTGACCCGGATTCGCGCCAAGTACGCCGAGATCGGTCGTCCCGCACCCACCAAGGCGTCGCTCGTCGCCCGCGCCATCCAGGACGGGATCATGACGCTCGACGAGCTCTGACGCCGACGTCCGGACCGGGGAACTCTGTGGTCCGGCCTCCGGCCGGGTCGCCCGGTGCGGAATACTGGTCTGCGTGGCAGCCATCGAGGACATACTCCAGGTCGAGCGGATCGAGACCGACATCTACCGGGGTGGTGCGTTCCCGAGTCACCTCCAGCGCACCTTCGGCGGACAGGTTGCCGGACAGGCGCTGATGTCCGCGACGCGCACGGTCGACGCCGACCACCACGTCCATTCGCTGCACGGATACTTCCTGCGGCCCGGTGACCCGGACATTCCCGCCGTGTTCCTCGTCGACCGCGTCCGCGACGGTCGTTCCTTCGTCACCCGGCGGGTCACCGGAATCCAGCGCGGCGAGGCGATTTTCACGATGTCGGCCTCCTTCCACGTCCGCACCGACCAGGGCTATGAACACCAGGACCGCATGCCACCGGTCCCGGACCCCGAAGAACTCAACGACCGCCTCGACGAGCTCGCGGAGGAAGAGCGAGCGGTGTTCAAGGAGTGGCGCAACTTCGACCTCCGCATCGTGCCGCCCGAGAAAATGGTGACCTCGCCCTATTTCGCTGCGCAGCAACGGGTCTGGTTCCGTTATCGGCATCCGCTGCCCGCCGACACGGTGTTCCACGTGGGGACGCTCGCCTACATGAGTGACATGACGCTCCTCGGGTCGTCGCGGGTGCCCCACCCCGAGGTCAACCCTCAGGTCGCCTCCCTGGACCACGCGATGTGGTTCATGCGCCCGTTCCGCGCCGACGACTGGTTGCTCTACGACCAGACCTCGCCGTCTGCCGACGGCGGCCGCGCCCTGACGCAGGGCCGCATCTTCGACCGGCAGGGACGCATGGTCGCGGCCGTCACGCAGGAGGGACTCGCGCGCACCGGTCGCGAGATGCCCGAAGATCAGCACGCCCGGACCGATCGGTGAGCGCCGGATCGCGACCGCGGATCGGGGTTCTCGCGCTACAGGGTGACGTGCGCGAGCACGTCCACGCCCTGCAGGCCAGCGGTGCCGACGCCCTGCCCATCCGCAGGCGGGCCGAACTCGACGAGATCGACGGCATCGTCATCCCGGGCGGGGAGTCGACGACGATGAGCAAGCTGCTCGGCATCTTCGATCTCTTCGATCCACTCGTCGAGCGCCTCTCCGACGGACTGCCGGCCTACGGTTCTTGCGCGGGCATGATCATGCTCGCCTCCACCATCCTCGACACCCGTCCCGACGCGCGGCACCTCGACGCCCTCGACATCACGGTGCGCCGCAACGCCTTCGGTCGTCAGGTGGAGAGTTTCGAGACCGATCTCGACTTCGCCGGCATCACCGATCGCGTCGGCGCCCCGGCGATGCGCGCGGTCTTCATCCGGGCGCCGTGGGTCGAGTCGATCTCGCCCGACGTCGAGGTTCTCGCCCGGGTCCCACGGGGTCCGGCCGAGGGGAGGATCGTCGCCGTACGCCAGGGGAAGGTGCTCGCGACGTCGTTCCATCCGGAAGTGACCGGCGACCGTCGTGTACATGAATACTTCGTGGAGATGGTGCGTCGGTAAGATCGTGCCGAACCAGCGATAGTGCAAGCGCCTGCGGCAGGAGTCGGCAGGTAGAGGAACGCCGGATGTGGGGCTCGTGGGCCCGGCAGCGTGCCGCGGGCACCCCCCGCCGCGCACCGGCACCGGGAAAGGACGGACATGAGCGGCCATTCCAAATGGGCCACCACCAAGCACAAGAAGGCGGTCATCGATGCCAAGCGCGGCAAGATGTTCGCCAAGCTCATCAAGAACATCGAGGTGGCGGCACGTACCGGCGGTGGTGACCCGGCCGGCAACCCGACTCTCTTCGACGCCATCCAGAAGGCGAAGAAGTCCTCGGTGCCCAACGACAACATCGAACGCGCCCGTAAGCGCGGCGGTGGTGAAGAGGCGGGCGGCGCCGACTGGCAGACCATCATGTACGAGGGCTACGGCCCCAACGGCGTGGCGATCCTGATCGAGTGCCTCACCGACAACCGCAACCGCGCCGCCGGTGAGGTCCGCACCGCGATGACCCGCAACGGCGGCAACATGGCCGACCCGGGCTCGGTGTCGTACCTGTTCACCCGTAAGGGCGTCGTCACGCTCGAGAAGAACGGCCAGTCCGAGGACGACGTCCTGATGGCCGTGCTCGACGCCGGTGCCGAAGAGGTCACCGATCTCGGGGACACCTTCGAGATCGTCAGCGAGCCGACCGACCTGGTCGCGGTGCGCAGCGCCCTGCAGGACGCGGGTATCGACTACGACTCGGCCGAGGCCAGCTTCCGCGCATCGGTGGAGGTCGCCGTCGATGCCGACGGCGCGCGCAAGGTCTTCAAGCTGATCGACGCACTCGAGGACTCCGACGACGTGCAGAACGTCTACAGCAACGTCGACATCAGCGACGAGGTCCTCGCCGAGCTCGAGAACGACTGATCGCCCACCGCCTTCACGAGGGCGTGTTGATCATCGGAGTTGTCCCCGCGCCCCGATAGGATCTCGAACAACTGTTCGTAACACTGTTCGGATTCCTGGGAGGGTACGAGTGCGCGTCATGGGCGTCGATCCGGGTCTCACCCGGTGCGGTATCGCACTGGTGGAGTCGGGTCGTGGGAGGTCGGTGACCGCACTCGACGTGGACGTGGTGCGCACGCCGAGCGACATGGAACTGGCCGAGCGTCTGCTGGCCGTCTACACCTCGGCGTGTCACTGGCTCGATGTCCATCAGCCCGATGTGGTCGCCATCGAACGGGTCTTCGCGCAGAACCAGGTGTCGACCGCGATGGGTACCGCGCAGGCCGGCGGCGTGATCGCGCTCGCGGCGAGCCAGCGTGGCGTACCCGTACGCTTCCACACGCCGTCGGAGGTCAAGGCCGCCGTCACCGGCAGCGGTCGCGCGGACAAGGCGCAGGTCACCGCGATGGTCACCCGGATTCTCGGCATGCAGACCAAGCCGAAACCCGCCGACGCCGCGGACGCACTCGCGCTCGCGATCTGTCACTGCTGGCGCGGGCCCATGATGGAGCGGATGGCCGCCGCGCAGAAACAGGCCGACGCGGCCGCCGCGAAGCACCGTCAGCGGCTCGCCCAGGCACGAGAGGGGAGTCGCGCATGATCGCGTCAGTCCGCGGTCCGGTTCTCGAGATCGCCCTCGACCATGCCGTGATCGACTGTGCCGGAGTCGGTTACCGGGTGCTCGCGACCCCGGTGACGTTGTCGCGGCTGCGGCGCGGCGACGAGGCGACGCTTCTCACCTCGATGATCGTCCGCGAGGACTCGATGACGCTGTACGGGTTCACCGAACCCGACGCCCGCGCGCTGTTCGCGCTGCTGCAGACGGTGACCGGGGTCGGTCCGCGGCTGGCGATGGCGACTCTCGCAGTCCTCGAGCCGGAGGCGTTACGTCGCGCACTCGCCGACTCCGACACCAAGGCGCTGACGTCGGTGCCCGGCATCGGCAAGCGCGTCGCCGAACGACTCTGCGTCGAACTCCGGGACAAGGTCGACCGGCCGGCGGGCGACACGTCGGCCGGCACCGTCGTCGCCGGCGGAATCCGCGAACAGGTCGCCGAGGCGCTCGTCGGCCTCGGCTTCACCGCCGGCCCGGCCGAGAAGGCGGTCACCGCGGTGCTCGCCGAGAATCCCGACGCCGACGCCTCCACCGCGCTCCGCCGCTCGTTGGCGCTGCTGGGCAAGGCCTCGTGATGACGGGCGACCCCGACGACCTCGAGGAACGCGAGGTCAACGCGACACCGGTCCGTTCCGACGGTGACCTCGACGCAGGCCTGCGTCCCCGGTCGCTGGCCGACTTCATCGGTCAACCGCGCGTCTGCGAACAGCTCGAGCTCGTCCTGCACGGGGCGAAGGGACGCGGCGGGACCCCCGACCACATCCTGCTGTCCGGTCCACCGGGACTCGGCAAGACCTCGCTCGCCATGATCATCGCCTCGGAGATGGGCGCCGCGATCCGCGTGACGTCGGGACCGGCGCTCGAACGCGCCGGTGACCTCGCCGCGATGCTGTCGAATCTCGTCGAGGGTGACGTCCTGTTCATCGACGAGATCCACCGCATCGCCCGGCCGGCCGAGGAGATGCTGTACCTCGCGATGGAGGACTTCCGCGTCGACGTGGTGGTCGGCAAGGGGCCGGGCGCCACGTCGATTCCGCTGGACGTCGCCCCGTTCACCCTGGTCGGCGCCACCACCCGCTCCGGCTCGCTGACCGGCCCGCTGCGCGACCGCTTCGGGTTCACCGCGCACATGGAGTTCTACGACCCGGCCGAACTCGTCCAGGTCCTGAACCGTTCCGCGGGAATCCTCGGCATGGGACTGCGTCCCGACGCCTCGGAGGAGATCGCGCGCCGCTCGCGCGGCACGCCCCGCATCGCCAACCGTCTGCTTCGCCGTGTCCGTGACTACGCCGAGGTCCGCGGTGACGGCTCGATCACCGTCGACGTCGCCCGGGCCGCGCTCGCGGTCTACGACGTGGACGAACTGGGCTTCGACCGCCTCGACCGGGCCGTCCTCGACGCTCTGATCCGGGCGTTCGGCGGGGGACCGGTCGGGGTCTCGACGCTCGCCGTGGCGGTGGGCGAGGAGCCCGCGACCGTCGAAGAGGTCTGCGAGCCCTTCCTCGTCCGCGCGGGGATGATCGCCCGCACGCCGCGTGGCCGGGTCGCCACCGCAGCGGCGTGGCATCACCTCGGTCTGACGCCGCCCGCCGGCGCGATGAACGCGTCCTTCGGCGCCCGGCCCCGCGACATCGGGACGGACCCGCTGTTCGACGAGCTGTGACCCCCACCCGCGCTGCGTGACGTCGCCGCATGTGACGCGGGGCACCACCTGCGGGGATGATCTTGCCGGCGGACGTGGCACACTGTGTGGAGCACAGCGTGGCCGTTGCCGCCTCACGCCCGTCGGCGCGGGGCGGTGGTCCACGCGGTACACCCCGAAAACACAAAGGACTGACTCTCACCCATGGACGCTCTGCTCTTCCCCCTCTTGCTGGCCCTTCTCGCCGGCTTCATGTTCTTGTCGATGCGGAAGCAGAAGAAGCGCATGGCCGAGATGCAGGACATGCAGAACTCGGTGTCCACGGGTGCGCGTATCCAGCTGACCTCCGGCCTGTACGGCACCGTCATCGACGCCACGTCGTCGGATTTCGTCGATGTGGAGATCGCCACCGGCGTGATGACCCGCTGGAACCGCCTCGCGATCATGCGCGTCATCCCCACCGACGAGGCCGCCGCCACCTACGCGGGCCACACCGCACCCGAGGTCGAGTACGACGACTACGCCGACCACTCGGACTCGGTGAGCCTGGACAAGCCGTCGTCCGACGACGCGCGCGACACCGACAAGTAATCCCCGCGCAGCGCCGCGCCGTCCAACGGCATGGCGCCTCCTGCCCACCTCCCGCGCAACGCCTGTCTTGCTGAGGTCTGCGTGCCGCGCTGTGATCTCGGCGCGCGCACGCAGACCTTCGGAGTCGGTGGGTCATGCGGTCCCAGCATCCTCGGCCGGTTGACGTTCCCAAAGGAGACCTGAACAGCTGTGACTACTCCTCGTTCGACTGCAAAGGCGGACAAGCCCGCCGGCAAGCGGTCGCGACCGAGTCGAGAGATCCCGCCGTGGCGTCCGCTCGTGGCCTTCCTCGCGCTCCTCGCCGTCGTGTACGGGCTGATCTACTTCACCGGTCCCCAGACGCTCGAACCCAAACTGGGCATCGACCTCCAGGGCGGAACCCGGGTGACGCTCACCGCGCGCACCGAGGACGGCAAGGAGCCGACGCGGCAACAGCTCGACCAGGCCAAGCAGATCATCGAGCAGCGTGTGAACGGGCTCGGTGTGTCCGGCTCCGAGGTCGTCGTCACCGGCAACAACCTCGTGATCACGGTGCCCGGCGAGGACGGCGCGCAGGCCAAGTCGCTGAGTCAGACCGCGCGGCTGTACGTGCGGCCGGTGGTCGGCGCCACCGCGGCGACCCCGCAGCCGCCGAAGCCGGAGGACCAGACCGCGAAACAGGCCGACGCGATGCCCACCGAGGTGGCCGCGGCGGCGATCGCCGAACAGCGCAAGCTCCGCCAGGCCCCCGGCGACGCCAAGCAGGAACAGCTGGTGCCGCTGCAGGAGCAGATGGCGAAAATGGACTGCTCGCCGACCGCCAACGACCCCCTCCGGGGCAACGACCTGCCCGACCAGTACCTGGTGGCCTGTTCCACCGACGGCAAGGAGGTCTACCTCCTCGGCCCGCAGATCATCGACGGTCGCGACATCAAGGACGCGTCCGCCGGCACCGATCCGCAGACCGGTGAGTGGGTCGTCACCCTCGAGTTCAAGGGCAAGGCGGCGGACTTCTGGCCCAAGTACACCGCGCAGGAGGCCCCCAACCGCACGCAGACCGCGTTCACCCTCGACTCGGCGGTCGTCTCGGCGCCGGCGATCAACGAGCCGATCCCCGGTGGCCAGACCCGCATCAGCGGCAGCAGCGCCGACCCGTTCACCGAGAAGTCGTCGAACGAGCTCGCGAACGTGCTGAAGTACGGCTCGCTGCCCCTGTCGTTCAATGCCTCCGATGCCGAAACCGTCTCGGCGACACTGGGTCTCTCGTCGCTGAAGGCAGGTCTGCTCGCCGGCGCGATCGGTCTCGTCGCGGTGTTGATCTACGCGCTGGCCTACTACCGGATGCTCGGCCTCCTGACGACGCTGTCACTGGTGCTCGCCGGTGCGATGGTCTACGGCATCATCGTGCTGCTCGGACGCTGGATCGGGTTCACGCTCGACCTCGCCGGCATCGCCGGTCTGATCATCGGTATCGGTATGACCGCGGACTCGTTCGTCGTCTACTTCGAACGCATCAAGGACGAGATGCGCGAGGGCCGGAGTTTCCGTTCGGCCGTGCCACGCGGTTGGGCCAGCGCCCGCCGCACCATCTGGTCGGGTAACGCGGTCAGCTTCATCGCCGCCGCGGTGATCTACATCCTCGCGATCGGCGAGGTGCGCGGCTTCGCGTTCACGCTGGGCCTCACCACGATTCTCGACGTCATGGTCGTCTTCCTGGTGACCCACCCACTGGTGGTCTACGCCAGCCGGTCGGCGTTCCTGTCCAAGCCGAGCGTCAACGGCCTCGGCGCGGTCACCGAGGTGGCCCGCGAGCGAAAGGTCGCAGCCCGCCGCCAGGCCGAGGCCACCGGCACCGAAGCGGCCCGCGTCGACGCGTCCACCAGCGAGAAGGGGACTGTGCGATGACCCGTCCGGACAACCCGAACAAGGACGCGCGGGAGACCACCGGCACCACGGTCGCCGAACCGCCGGCGCCGTCCACCGGGACCGACGCCGACTTCGTCTCCGACACCCGGCGAGGGTTCTTCGCCCGGCTCTACACCGGCACCGGCGCCTTCGAGATCGTGGGCAAGCGGAAGACCTGGTACATCGTCACCGCCGTGATCATGCTGATCTGCCTGGCGTCCATCGCCATCCGCGGGTTCACCTTCGGCATCGACTTCGAGGGCGGCACCCAGATGTCGGTCCCCGTCGTCTCGTCGGAGGTCACCGCGGACTCGGTCGAGAAGGTCGTCGCCGAGGCCCTCGGCGAAGAGCCCGAATCGGTCCAGACCGCGGGCGCCGGCGACAGCGCCACCGTGCAGGTGCGCACCGAGACCCTCGACATCGCCCAGGCCGAGGCGGTCACGCGCGCGCTCGCCACGGAGTTCGGTCCCGAGCTGGCACCCAACGAGGTCAGCATCTCCGACGTCAGTTCCACCTGGGGCCGTGAGATCACCGAGAAGATGGTTCTCGCGCTCGCGGTGTTCCTGGTCATCGTGTTCGCCTACATCGCCGTCCGGTTCGACCGGGAGATGTCGATCGCGGCCATGGCATCGCTGTTCTTCGACATCGTGTGCACCGCGGGTGTCTACTCGCTGGTCGGCTGGGAGGTGACGCCGGCGACGGTGATCGGCCTGCTGACCATCCTCGGCTTCTCGCTGTACGACACGGTCGTCGTGTTCGACAAGGTCGCCGAGAACACCCGCTCGGTCCTGCAGACGACGCGTCGTACCTACGGCGAGCAGGCGAACCTCGCCATCAACCAGACCCTGATGCGATCGATCAACACGACGATCATCTCGGTGCTGCCGATCATCGCCCTGATGGTCGTGGCGGTGTGGCTGCTCGGGGTCGGCACGCTGAAGGACCTCGGCCTGATCCAGCTCGTCGGCGTCGTGGTCGGCGCCTACTCGTCGATCTTCCTCGCCGCGCCGCTGCTGGTGACGTTGAAGGAACGCCGTCCGGACGTCGCCCGGCACACCACGAAGGTGATGAACCGTCGTGCCGGGATCACGTCCGGCGCCGGCTCGACCGACACCGAGCGGCCGGTGCGTCGTCGCCGCGGCGCGGCCGACACGGACGACACCGACCGGGCGGTACCGACCGGCAAACGCCGTCGCAACCGCTAGTCTCACCGACGTGATCGTCAGGCACCGGGAGTTCATCAGGGTCCTGAGCCTGCTCGTCGGGGTCGTCACGGGCGCGGGCGTCCTGACGGCGTGCGGGGACGACGGGCCACCGACCCTCGACTACGTGGTCGACGCCCACGTGACCAGCTACAACGCGAACACCGTGGACGGCAACGCCGACGGAGTGATCATGGCGACCAGTCGCCTCCTGCCGGGTTTCAGCCTGCTCGGACCCCGGGGGCAGGTCATCCCGGACCGCGACGTCGGCACCGTGACCCGGATCCCCGGACGCGCCACGGCGCTGCGGTACGAGTTCACCCCCGAGGCCGCCTTCACCGACGACGTCGCCCTCGACTGCGACGACCTGGTGTTGGCGTGGGCAGCGATGAGTGGGCGCTTCCCCGGTTTCACGCCGGCGACGACGGCCGGGTACCGCGACATCGAGAAGGTGGAGTGCGCGCCCGGCGCGAAGTCGGCGACGGTGACGTTCGCGCCAGGACGTGAGTACCGCGACTGGCTGTCGCTGTTCGGCGCGGGCACGTTGCTGCCCGCCCACGTGGTGGCCCGCGAGGCCGGAGTCGCCAACGTCGTCGACCCCATCCGGGCGATGGACCGCGGTGCGCTGGCCCGCATCGCCACCGCCTGGAACACGGGCTTCGATCTGACCTTCGGTCCGGTCGACCATGCGCGGTTCCCGGCCTCCGGGCCCTACCGCATCGACCGCTACTCACGGTCGGGCGGACTCGTCCTGATCCCCAACGAATCGTGGTGGGGCGACAAGCCCGAGACCTCGCGCATCGCGATCTGGGGCCGCGGCACCGATTCGGCGCGCCGCCTTCCCGACGGGAAGTTCGACATCGTCGACGTCACCGCGGGAATCGTGGAGGGTGACATCGCCGGCACACCCGGCGCGGACGGACCGGCCTCACCCGCCCGGGCGCTCGGCGTGGAACAGGTCGTGCTCGCGGGACGAGGCGTCTTCGGGGACGTGCGGATGCGGCAGGCCTTCGCCTCCTGCGTTCCGCGTGCCGACCTCGCCCGTGACTTCTCCGGCGGCGCCCAGGTGTGGAATCTGCGCGTGCTCGCACCCGCCGACAACCTCGCCGGGCCGATGAACACCGAGTTCGGCCGCGCCTACCAGCGCCCGGATCTCGAACGGGCACGGACGCTGCTGCGCGCCGCGACCGGTCAGGGCGCGGGGGACGGGACATCGACGACCTCGGGTCTGCAGCCGCGTCGTGTCCGCATCGGGTACGTGGCGCCGACCCTGCGGTGGCAGCAGATGGTGGCGGCCATCGCGGCGTCCTGCCGGGAAGCCGGATTCGTCGTCGAGGATGTCGCCACGCCCGACGTGCAACCAGAATCACTGGGCAAGGATGTCGATGCCCTGATCACCGCCGGGGGAGACTCCTTCGCCGCATCCGGCGCCGCGGACCCGAGCCGGGACGCCTACACGCTGCGCGGCGGTGACCCGCTCAACCTCTCCGGCACCGGGGGCCCTCAGGTCAGTCGTGGGATCGACCAGTTCGCGGTCACCGTGTCCGTACCCGACCGGCTCCGTCTGGTCCGCTCGATCGAGAACGCGAGCTGGTCGTCGATGCCGTCGATCCCCCTGTTCGCCGCGCCGCGCATACGGCAGTGGAAGGATCAGGTGGGTGGCGTCGCGGCCGGACTCAGTCGCGCAGGCACCGGGTGGAACATGGATCGATGGACGATCGGCAAATGACGGTCGAGTGGCAGTGCAGACAAGCGGTAGGGGAGAACTGATGGGTGGCGTGGTACCCGAACGGACCGCGGAAGCGGTGGCACGTGCCCAGGCGGCGATCGCCCGGCACACCCGCCTCGTCGACGACTTCCCGAGCGCCGGGATCGCCTTCAAGGACCTGACACCGGTCCTGGCCGACGCGGAGGGATTGTCCGCGATCGTCACGGCCCTGACCCACGGCTGCGGCGCGATCGACCTCGTCGCCGGCATCGACGCACGCGGCTTCCTCCTCGGTGGTGCGGTCGCCCGCGAACTCGAGGTCGGGGTGCTCGCGGTGCGCAAGGGCGGCAAGCTGCCGCCTCCGGTGCACGCGGTCAGCTACAGCCTCGAATACGGCAGCGCGACGCTGGAGATCCCCGCCAACGGTCTCGACCTGAGCGGGCAGCGCGTCCTTCTCGTCGACGACGTGCTGGCCACCGGCGGTACCGCGGTGGCCGCTGCGGGTCTGCTCAGCCGGGCCGGGGCGAGTGTCACCGGCGTCGCGGTGATCATGGAGCTCGTCGGGCTCGGCGGGCGCGACACGATCGCTCGCGGGCTGGGCCCAGAGGTGCCCGTCCACTCGGTGGCGCTCGACTGACGGTCGCGGGTGACCGAGGATCTAGACTCGATTGAGACCACGACAGGACACGGACCATACGGAGGAGGACCGGCGATGCCCGATGAATCCGGCACGGCTGAGCGCTCCGTGACTCCCGCGGCCGACTCGTCTGCCTCGCCGGTCGGCGAGGGCACCGGACCCGGCGTCCCCACCGCGACGTCGACCTCGACCTCGCCATCCGCCTCGCGGCGCGTGCGCGCCCGTCTGGCCCGCCGCATGACCGCCACCCGCAGCCAGGTCCGGCCGGTCCTCGAGCCCCTGGTCACGCTGCACCGCGAGATCTACCCGAAGGCCGACGTCGCCCTGCTGCAGCGGGCCTACGACGTCGCCGAGGAGCGCCACAGCGGACAGAAACGCAAGTCCGGCGACCCGTACATCACCCATCCGCTGGCGGTCGCGACGATCCTCGCCGACCTCGGCATGGACACCACCACCCTGATCGCCGCACTGCTGCACGACACGGTCGAGGACACCGGCTACTCGTTGCAGGCGCTCGAACGTGACTTCGGCCCCGAGGTCGCCCATCTCGTCGACGGCGTGACCAAACTCGACAAGGTCGCGCTGGGCAGTGCCGCCGAGGCCGAGACCATCCGCAAGATGATCATCGCGATGGCCCGCGACCCGCGTGTCCTCGTGATCAAGGTCGCCGACCGGCTCCACAACATGCGGACGATGCGCTTCCTCCCGCCGGAGAAGCAGGCGCGCAAGGCGCGCGAGACGTTGGAAGTCATTGCGCCGCTTGCGCATCGGCTCGGTATGGCGACCGTGAAGTGGGAGCTCGAGGACCTCTCGTTCGCGATCCTGCATCCCAAGCGCTACGAGGAGATCGTGCGTCTGGTCGCCGACCGCGCCCCGTCGCGTGACACCTACCTCGCGCGGGTGCGGGCCGACATCAACAACGCGTTGTCCGCGGCGCGGATCCACGCGACGGTCGAGGGGCGTCCCAAGCACTACTGGTCGATCTATCAGAAGATGATCGTCAAGGGACGCGACTTCGACGACATCCACGACCTGGTCGGCATGCGCATCCTGTGCGAAGAGGACCGTGACTGCTACGCCGCGGTCGGCGTCGTCCACTCGCTGTGGCAGCCCATGGCGGGACGCTTCAAGGACTACATAGCCCAGCCGCGCTTCGGCGTCTATCAGTCGTTGCACACCACCGTGATCGGGCCCGAGGGCAAGCCGCTCGAGGTGCAGATCCGGACGCACGAGATGCACCGGACCGCCGAGTTCGGCATCGCCGCGCACTGGCGCTACAAGGAGAACGGCTACCGGAAGTCGGGCAAGAAGTCCGACACCACCGAGATCGACGACATGGCGTGGATGCGCCAGCTGCTCGACTGGCAGCGTGAGGCCGCCGACCCCGGTGAGTTCCTCGAATCGTTGCGGTACGACCTCGCGGTCCGGGAGATCTTCGTCTTCACGCCGAAGGGCGACGTGGTCACCCTCCCGGCCGGTTCGACGCCGGTCGACTTCGCCTACGCGGTCCACACCGAGGTCGGTCACCGCTGTATCGGTGCCCGCGTCAACGGCCGGCTGGTCGCGCTCGAACGCAAGCTCGAGAACGGCGAGGTGGTGGAGGTGTTCACCTCCAAGGCGCCCACCGCCGGCCCGTCGAAGGACTGGCAGACCTTCGTGGTGTCGCCGCGGGCCAAGGCCAAGATCCGCCAGTGGTTCGCCAAGGAACGCCGCGAGGAGGCCCTCGAAGCCGGTAAGGATGCGATCGCCAAGGAGGTCCGCCGCGGCGGACTTCCGTTGCAGCGCTTGCTGTCGGCGGAGTCGATGGCGGCGATCGCCAAGGAGCTGCGGTACACCGACGTCACCGCGCTGTACACGGCGGTGGGGGAGAATCATGTCTCCGCACGGCATGTCGTCAACCGGCTCGTGGCATCTCTGGGTGGTATCGAGGACGCGGAGGAGGCGCTCGCCGAGCGGTCCACACCGTCGACGATGCCGACCCGCTCGCGTCAGGGCGGGGATGCCGGCGTGGTCGTCGACGGCGTCGACAACGTGGTGATCAAACTCGCCAAATGTTGTACGCCCGTACCAGGCGACGACATCATGGGCTTCGTCACCCGCGGCGGCGGTATCAGCGTGCACCGCACGGACTGCACCAATGCGACCTCGCTCCAGCAGCAGTCGGAACGGATCCTCGACGTGTCGTGGGCGCCGTCCCCGGAGTCGGTCTTCCTCGTCGCCATCCAGGTCGAGGCCCTCGACCGTCACCGCCTGCTGTCCGACGTCACCAAGGTGCTCGCCGACGAACGCGTCAACATCCTCTCGGCGTCGGTGACCACCAGCCGCGACCGCGTGGCCATCAGCAAGTTCACCTTCGAGATGGGCGACCCCAAGCATCTCGGCCACGTGCTCAACGTGGTCCGCAACGTGGAGGGCGTCTACGACGTCTACCGCGTCACCTCGGCGGCGTGACCTCGATACGCGGCGTCCTCGCTACGCTCGGTCGACGCTACTCGGCCAGCGGGGCGCTGGTTGAGCCGGCACCGAGCGCGGCGAGGAACCCTCCTGCTGGTTGAGCCGGCACCGAGCGCAGCGAGGAACCTCCCTGCTGGTTGAGCCGGCACCGAGCGCAGCGAGGAACCTCCCTGCTGGTTGAGCCGGCACCGAGCGAAGCGAGGAACCCTCCCGCTGGTTGAGCCGACACCGAGCGAAGCGAGGAAACCTCCCGCTGGTTGAGCCGGCACCGAGCGCAGCGAGGAGCCGTGTCGAAACCACAGATCCCGTTGCGTCTTGTCCCGGTAGCCGGGCCAGAACGCAACGGGATCTGTGTCGTCGGAGCCGGTTTCGCTAGTCGATGACCGCGGTCTCGATCGTCACCGGGAGCTTCGGCTTGCCGTCGCCGGGTTGGCTGCCGGCCGGGCCGGGGGTGATGCCGCCGGCGTAGACCTTGTCCAGCACGGCGAGGCCGGGCTCGTCGACCTTGCCCACGATGGAGTAGTCGGGACCTAGTTCGCTGTCGTTGATCACGATGAACAACTGGCTGGACCCGGTGTTCGGGTTCTGCCCGCCCTGGCTGCTGTTGGCGATCGCCACCGTGCCGCGCGGGTAGACCACCGGCTGCGATCCGCTCATCGGGTCGGGCTGTCCGACCTTCTTCAGGTCGGTCGGTGGCTCGTCGGGGCTGGTCCAGCCGGGCCCGCTCATGCCGGTGCCGGTCGGGTCGCCGCACTGCAGGATCTTCAGCTTGTCGCTGGTGGTCATGCGGTGGCAGGTCGTGTCGTCGTAGAACTTGTTCTCGATCAGCGAGGTGACCGCGGCGACATTGCACGGGGCGCTGTCACGTTCCAGTGTGACCGGCAGGACACCCTGGGTGGTCGTGAAGGTGGCCTGCTCGGTGCCGGACTTCAGGACCTTGTCGTCGGGCTTGGGGGACTTGCGCTCGTTCTTCGCCGCCGCCTTCAGCTCGTCGAGTTCGGCCTGGTACTGCGGCTTCTGATCGGCCGGCACGGTGTCGGGAACCTGGTCGGGGAGCTGGTCGAACCGGCTCGGCGAGTCCTCGAACGCGCAGGTGGTCCAGCGTGCGGCCTCCCGGTCGTCCATGATCTTCTTCACCACGACGGCGGTCACGCCGGCGACGACGGCGACCACGACGGCGGTCGAGACCGAGGCGATGACGATCTTCCGCTTGCGCCGTGCGAGACGCTCGGTTTCGAGGCGTTCCTCGAGCTTCCGCTTGGCCGCCTCGCGGCGCTCCTCATTGGTGGTCACGCGGGTGGATCCTCCTGAATCCCGGCATAGTCTGCCGACGATCTGCGCGGACGTCACTTACTCGAGAGGCAAGTGTGCCAGTTGTACCTGAGAACAGCGTTCAGTGGGTGGTGGAGTGGGGTGTCGCGGCACGCGTGCCAGCGCGACCGCACCGCCTGTCGGCCGCCGTGGGCAGCTAGGACACAATGGAGGGACCCGCGACCCGATCCGAGACCCTCGAGGAGTGCCATGCTGATCACCGGATTCCCTGCCGGCATGTTTCAGACGAACTGCTACCTCGTGGCGGCCGAAGCCGGATCTGATGCGGTGATCATCGACCCGGGCCAGGACGCCGCGCCGCGCGTGCGCGAACTGCTCGCCGAGAACGACCTCACCCCGGTCGCCGTCCTGCTGACCCACGGCCATCTGGACCACACCTGGAACGCCACGCAGTTGTGCGACGAGTACTCCATTCCCGTCTACATCCATGCCGCCGACCGGCCGATGCTGACCGATCCCGGCCTGGGCATCGGGCGCGCGCTCGGCGCGATGATCGGCGACGAGAAGTTCCGCGAACCGGAGAAGGTCGTCGAGTTCGACGACGGTGAGCCCGTCGAACTCGCCGGCATCCACTTCTCGGTGGACCTCGCACCCGGCCACACCCAGGGCTCGGTGCTGTTGGGCATCGAGGTGACCGTTCCGGGGGAGCCCGGGTCCGACGCTCCGACGACGGTCCCGGTCTGCTTCTCCGGTGACGTGTTGTTCGCCGGGTCCATCGGACGCACCGACCTGCCCGGCGGCAACCATCAGCAGCTGCTCGACTCCATCGCCGCGAAGCTGCTGCCGTTGCCGGACGACACCCTGGTGCTGCCCGGGCACGGACCGCAGACCACGATCGCGCAGGAACGCGCTGCAAACCCCTTCCTGGTCGACCTTCGGGCACCGGGAACCGACACCATCGCCACTGATCGACCGAAGGGACGACACGGACTGTGAGCGGAGCATTTCAGGCACCCCGGGGTATCCCGGACTACTTCCCGCCGAGTTCGGCGGACTTCCGGAAGGTGCGGGACACGCTCACCGACGCGGCGCGTCGTGCGGGATACGGACACATCGAGCTGCCGATCTTCGAGGAGACGGCGCTGTTCGCCCGCGGCGTCGGCGAGTCGACCGACGTCGTCAGCAAGGAGATGTACACCTTCACCGACCGCGGTGACCGGTCGGTGACGCTGCGACCCGAGGGCACCGCGGGCGTGGTGCGCGCGGTCATCCAGCACGGCCTCGACCGCGGTCAGTTGCCGGTCAAGGTCTGCTACGCCGGACCGTTCTTCCGCTACGAGAAGCCGCAGACGGGTCGCTACCGGCAGCTGCAGCAGGTCGGCGTCGAGGCGATCGGCGTCGACGACCCGGCACTCGACGCCGAGGTCGTGGCCGTCGCCGACGAGGGTTACAAGCGACTCGGACTGTCCGGCTATCGCCTGGAGATCACCTCGCTCGGTGACGATGCGAGCCGTCCGCGCTACCGGGAGGCGTTGCAGGAGTTCCTCTTCGGGCTCGATCTCGACGAGGCGACCCGTAAGCGCGCCGAGATCAACCCGCTGCGCGTGCTCGACGACAAGCGTCCGGAGATCCGTGAGGCGACCGCGAACGCGCCGTTGCTGATCGACTACCTGTCCGACGAGTCGAAGACGCACTTCGACCTCGTGCTGGCCAACCTGGACCGCCTCGGCGTGGCCTACGAGATCAACCCGCGACTCGTGCGCGGCCTGGACTACTACACCAAGACCACCTTCGAGTTCGTGCACGACGGTCTCGGCGCGCAGTCGGGCATCGGCGGCGGCGGACGCTACGACGGACTGATGCGCCAGCTGGGCGCCAAACAGGATCTGTCGGGCATCGGTTTCGGCATCGGTGTCGACCGCACGATGCTGGCGCTCGAGGCCGAGGGTGTCGCCGGCACCCAGGCGGCGCGCTGCCAGGTCTTCGGCGTCCCGCTCGGTGCAGACGCCAAGGCTGAACTCGTCGGCGTCGCAGGCTCATTGCGTGCTGCGGGCATCAGCGTCGACATCGCCTACGGCGATCGCGGACTCAAGGGTGCGATGAAGGCCGCCGACCGCTCCGGCGCGCGTCTCGCGCTCGTGCTCGGCGAGAACGAACTCGCGGGGCGCCGCATCGAGATCAAGGATCTGGGCAACGGTGAGCAGCAGCAGGTCTCGCTCGACGACGTCGTCGCCGAGGTCACCCGCCTCCTGGGCTGAGGCGCGAGCGCGCCAGATCGCTCGCGGACGCGCCTATTCCGAGCCATAGTTCGGCGAGGTCGTCGGCAAGTTGCTCCCGGCTGACCGGGAGGGTGCCCTCGGCCCACGAGAGGATCGCCTGGGCCGTGCCGCCGATGACGAAGGCCGGCGCGGTGTGGGCGAGGGAATCGGCCTCGAGTTCGACGCCGTGGATGGTCCGCGCGTGTTCGACGAGGATCGCGGTGAGGCCGGCCATCGCGTCGCTTCGCCGGGTGAGCGCGGCAGGTGTCCCGGCTGCCCCGCCCAACAGGATTCGAGCCTTGCGCCGATCGGTGCCGAGCACACCGATGATCGCGTCGACCGCTCTGCGGGCCTGTACGTCGAGGGGGGCGTCCAGCGATGCCAGGTATGCGGCGATCGCCGACTGTGCGACCTCGGTCGAGATGGTGTCGATCACCGCGTCCGCGAGGGTGTCGAGATCGGGGAAGCTCTCGTAGAAGTAGCGCTTGTTGAGGCCGGCATCGGCGCAGATGCCGGCCACGGTCGCCGCCCGCCACCGTCCTTCACTCATGAGGGTCGAGGCGACGTCGACGAGCGCCGTGCGTCGGCGCGCGGACCTGTCCGCGGCGGACTCGCCGCCGTAGCTGCGCTCGCTGCTCGTCGAACTCACCGGCCCATCCTTCCATCCGCGATGCCTCGGGTGTTGACACCCCACACCCTATCTGGCACATTTCGGTACCACATGGATGTGGCACGCGCTGGTACCAGAAATGAGGATGCGATGAGTGCAGAGTTGACCACGGCCGATCAGAGACGCGGAGGGGAGCGGGCGCCGCTCGCCATGCTGTCCGAACTTCGAGCGCTTGCCGCCGACCATCCGCACCGGGCGCGCGTGGAGACCTGGAACTATCTGCGCCAGTTGGGATCTCGTCAGGACCGGGAAGCTCTGCGGTTGTTGTTCGGCGAGGGTGACGAACCGGAAGGCCTCGACGGCAAACTCGAAGGCCAGATCGTCGGCAAGCTGTTCGGGATCCACGAGGCCGCGCTGGCCAATCCGCTGATGAAGATCGATCCCACGTGGCGAGGGAAGTCGTTCGACGCGCGGGCGGGTACGGGTCTCAACCGGTTGTCTCCGATCGCGGCGGTGGTCATGCCGATCATCACCGCCGGCCACCTCGGTCTGCGCTACGTCGACGGTGAGATGGAGGGGTTCCACTTCGACCATGCCCCGGACATCGGGCTCATCGAGCCGCGGGTCCGGGTGCGGCCCTCGATTACGGTGTCCCGCAGTACAACAACCCGGCGGTGCGCACGTTCCCGATCCGCCGGACCCGCGACGAGATCGTCGAACTGACACCGGGCGTGTACCTCGGTCGTGCGCTGCTGTTCGCGTCGGACGAGGACGTGCGCCTGATCGCCTACTTCGCGCTGCGTCAGCCCGTGGGCAGCCCGCTGTGATCGCGCTTGCGGGTGCTCGCGTCTGCGTGACCGGCGGTGCTCGCGGGATCGGTGCCGCGACCGCCGCGGCGCTGGTCGAGCGTGGGGCGACGGTGTGGATCGGCGACCGTGACCTGGTGGCGGCCACCGCGACCGCCGACCGGCTCGGACCCCGGGCACACGCCCATCATCTCGATGTCACCGACACCGACTCCTTCGCCGGGTTCATCGACGCGGCCTCGGCACGCGGGCCGGTCGACATGCTGGTCAACAACGCCGGAATCCAACACATGGGACGTCTCGTCGACCAGGACCTCGACGCGTTGCAGCGCGAGCTGGACATCAATCTCGGCGCGGTGCTGACGGGCACCCGCCTCGTTCTGCCCGAGATGATCGAGCGCGGACGCGGCCACGTGGTCAACGTGTCGTCGATGGCGGGCAAGATCACCACGCCGGGGATCGCGACCTACTGCGCCTCGAAGTTCGGGGTCGTGGCGCTCTCACGGGCGGTCCGCGCCGAACTGGCGGGCACCGGTGTCACGTTGACGACGATCATGCCCGCGGCCACCCGCACCGACCTCACCTCGGGGGTGCTGCTGCGACTGCAGCCGACGCTCGATCCCGCGGAGGTGGCGGCGGCGATCGTCGACAGCGCGCGGCACGGCCGGGGAGAGGTCACCGTCCCGCGGTACCTCGCCGGCATGGGAGTCCTCGAGGAACTCATCCCGTCGCCGATCATGTGGTGGCTCAAGAGGTTCGTCGGGGGAGTCGACTACGGGGCCTTCGACCCCGCCAGGCGGAAGGCCTACCTGGACCGCAGTCGGGCGTCGTAGGGGTCAGGCCTCGTGCCGGCCGGTCATCTCGTCGGCCAGTACGTCCAGCGACACACCGCCCAACGCCAGTGCGCGCGAGTGGAAGTCCTTGAGCGTCCACTCCGGATGAGCGCTCAGTGCGGCGTGCCTGGTGTGCTCCCAGACCCGTTGTCCCAGTGCGTATGACGGCGCCTGCCCGGGCCAGCCGAGGTAGCGGTCGAGTTCGAAGCGCAGCACCGAGTGGTCCATGGCGACCGAGGCGGTCAGGAACTCCCAGGCCTTCTCCGCGTCCCAGATCCCGCCACCGAGCGGCTCCGGAGCCGGCAGGCGGCAGTGCACACCGATGTCGACGACCACCCGGGCCGCGCGCAGCCGCTGGGAATCGAGCATGCCCATCCGATCGCCCGGATCCTCGAGCCAGCCGAGTTCGTCCATCAGCCGCTCGGCGTAGAGTGCCCAGCCCTCACCGTGTCCCGAGGTGAACGACGCCAGCTTGCGCCACGCGTTGAGGTCGGGATCGACGATGGCCGAACCGAGTTGGAGATGATGGCCGGGGACGCCCTCGTGGTAGACGGTCGTCTTCTCCTGCCACGTGTGGAAAACGGTCTGGTCGTCGGGGACCGCCCACCACATGCGGCCCGGCCGCGACAGGTCGGCGGTCGGCTGGGTGTAGTAGATGATCCCGGTCGACGACGGCGCCAGGCGGCATTCGATGCGGGACAGTCGTTCCGGGATGTCGAAGTGGCGGCCGCCTAGTCCGGCGACGGCGGCGTCGGAGGTCTCCTGCATCCACTCCACGAATTCGTGACGATCGTGGATCTGGTACTGCGGCTGCCGATCCAGCCAGGCGAGGGTCTCGGCGACCCCGCGTCCGGGGAGGAGCCCCTCCGCGATCTCGTGCTGCTCGGCGACGATCTGTTCGAGGCGCGTGATCGCCCACGCGTAGGCCTCCTCCGGATCGGCGTCGGCGCCCAGATACGACGGCAGGTGGAGCAGGTAGCGGTCCCGGCCCACCGCGTCGTCGTCGACGGCGGACGGGAGGACCTGGGTCTCGAGGTAGTGGGCGAAGGTGCCGAACGCGGTCCGGGCCGCGTCGAGGGCGGTGCCCAGCGTGCCGGCGAGCGCCGGGTCGTCGGCGATGGCCCCCGTGTTCTCGGCGATGGCATCGGTGGCCGAATCGGCCTGCCGGACCACCGCGGCGACCTGACGGCGCGCGATCGGGGGACCGTGCCGCAGTCGGTGTGCCAACCCGTCGACGGCCCGGTTCAACGCGCCGGGGATCGCGGTGAGGCGGGCGAGGAACACCTCGCGATCGGACCGGGTGTCGGTGGGCATCAGGTCGAAGATGTCCCGCATGGCCTGCAGCGGTGAAGCGATGACGTTGCACTCGCCGATGTGCTCACCCGCGTCCGCGAGGGCGAGTTCCCGTCGCAGTGATGCGGTCATCGTCGCGACGGTCACCCGGTCGATCGCGTCGGCGACGGGAGCGTCGGCCAGTGCGGCCAGGGTGTCTGCGGCGACCGCGGCCCGTTCGGCACACCCGTGCGCGGAGAAGTCGGTCAGCGCGTCGTTCCGGCCGTCGTACCCGATCTCGGTGCTCAGCAGCGGATCGAGCTCGCACAGTCGATCGAGGTGGGCCTCGGCGATCGCGTCCACTTCGGTGCGTCGACGGGGACTCGTGGGGGTTGCGGCCATGGGGGTCATCTCGACATCGCGTCAGAGGTCGTTGGTGGCGAAGGTGTCACACCGGTTGGGGTCGCCGGACTGGTATCCGATGCCGAACCACCGCGCACGCTGCGTGGCCGAACCGTGCGTCCAGCCCTCCGGGTTGGAGCCCGGTCCCTGGATGGTGTCGTCGCCGATCGCCTTCGCGGTCTGGATGACGGTCGTGATCTGCTGCTCGGAGATGGGGGCGAGCAGGGCATCGGGACCGTCGTCGGCGTGATTGGCCCAGACGCCGGCGAGGCAGTCGGCCTGCAGTTCCACGCGCACCGACCCCGAGCGCGGGCCCTGCGAACCCATCCGCTGGCCCTTGGCGAGGGCACCGGTGAGGTTCTGCACGTGATGCCCGTACTCGTGGGCGACCACGTATTCCTGGGCGAGCGGACCGTCGCTGCCGCCCATGCGGCGCAGCTGCGTGAAGAAGGACGGATCGAAGTAGGCGGTACGGTCGGCGGGGCAGTAGAACGGCCCGGTCGCCGCACTGGCCGCGCCGCACCCGGTGTTGACCGAGTCGGCGAAGATGACGGTCTTCGGCGGCTGGTAACCCGGCATGAGGTCCGACCACACGTCGTCGACGCTGACCGTGGTCGCCTTGATGCGGCAGATGGTGTTCTCGTTCGCCATCTCATAGGTGCAGGCGTCGAGCTGCTGCTGGATCTCGGCCGCAGCCGACGACGTTCCCTGCTGGCCGGTCTCGCCGCCGAGTAGTTCGCCGGGGTTCACGCCGAACAGCAGGGCGACGATGGTGATGAGCAGCCCTGCACCGCCGCCGAGCGCGATCCGCCCGCCACCGCCGCCACCGCCGGAGACGTTGCCGGTGTCGATCGATCCGCTGCCTTGGAAGGTCACGCGGTCATTCTGGCACGCCGTGGTGCCCGCGCCGGACATCTCCGGGTGGCCGGATTCGGGGCACCGACGCCGATGCGGCACGATGGGTACCTGGCCTGCGTTTCCACCGGGTCACGAACAAGCCGACACAAACAACGCTTCTCCACGCCGCCCGCCAGCCGGGCCGGCCGTGTGACGTTGGGAAGGACTCTCAGTGCTCCGCACGCATTCCGCAGGTTCGCTGCGCCGCGCCGACACGTCGCAGACCGTCACCGTCGCCGGTTGGGTCGCGCGCCGACGCGACCACGGCGGTGTGGTGTTCATCGACCTGCGCGACTCCACCGGCCTGGTGCAGGTGGTGTTCCGCGAGGAGACGGTGGCCACGGCCGCCCACCGCCTGCGCGCCGAGTACTGCGTCGCCGTCACCGGTGTGGTCGAGGTCCGTCCGGAGGGCAGCGAGAACCCGAACCTCAGCTCCGGCGAGGTCGAGATCAACGCCGTCGAACTCGAGGTGCTCAACGAATCGGCACCGCTGCCGTTCCAGCTCGACGAGTCGCCGGGCGAGGAGGCGCGTCTGCGTCACCGCTACCTCGACCTCCGGCGCGAGGGGCCGAGCGCCGCTCTGCGTCTGCGGTCGAAGGCCAACGCCGCCGCCCGCGGTGTCCTCGCCGCCCACGAGTTCGTGGAGATCGAGACCCCGACGCTGACCCGTTCGACGCCGGAGGGCGCCCGCGACTTCCTGGTGCCCGCGCGTCTGCAGCCCGGCACCTTCTACGCCCTGCCGCAGAGCCCGCAGCTGTTCAAGCAGCTGCTGATGGTCGCGGGCATGGAACGCTACTACCAGATCGCGCGCTGCTACCGCGACGAGGATTTCCGCGCCGACCGCCAGCCCGAGTTCACCCAGCTCGACATCGAGATGAGCTTCGTCGACCAGGACGACGTCATCGCGGTCGCCGAGGAGGTCCTGGTGGCGCTGTGGAAGCTCATCGGCGTCGAGATCTCGACCCCGATCCCGCGCATGACCTATGCCGACGCGATGCGCCGGTTCGGTTCGGACAAGCCGGATCTGCGCTTCGACATCGAACTCGTCGAATGTGCCGAGTACTTCGCGAACACCCCGTTCCGCGTGTTCCAGGCGCCGTATGTCGGCGCCGTCGTCATGCCCGGTGGTGCCTCGCAGCCGCGCCGTCAGCTCGACGCCTGGCAGGAGTGGGCGAAGCAGCGCGGCGCCCGCGGCCTCGCGTACGTGCTCGTCGGCGAGGACGGAACCCTCACCGGTCCGGTCGCCAAGAACCTGTCCGAGGAGGAGCGCGCCGGGCTCGCCGCTCACGTCGGTGCACAGCCGGGCGACTGCGTCTTCTTCGCCGCCGGCGAGGTCAAGTCCTCCCGCGCCCTGCTCGGCGCCGCCCGCGGCGAGATCGCCTCGAAGCTCGGTCTGATCAAGCCGGACGACTGGGCATTCGTGTGGGTCGTCGACGCGCCGATGTTCGAGCCGACGGCCGAGGCCACCGCCTCCGGCGACGTCGCACTCGGCAACTCGGCATGGACCGCGGTGCACCACGCGTTCACCTCGCCCAAGCCGGAGTCGATCGAGAAGCTCGACACCGCTCCGGGTGAGGCGCTCGCCTATGCCTACGACATCGTCTGCAACGGCAACGAGATCGGCGGCGGCTCGATCCGTATCCATCAGCGTGACGTGCAGGAGCGCGTCTTCGAGATCATGGGCATCGGCCACGACGAGGCGCAGGAGAAGTTCGGCTTCCTCCTCGACGCCTTCGCCTACGGCGCCCCGCCGCACGGCGGCATCGCCTTCGGCTGGGACCGGATCACCGCGCTGCTCGCGGGTGAGGCCTCGATCCGCGAGGTCATCGCGTTCCCGAAGTCCGGCGGCGGCGTCGACCCGTTGACCGAGGCGCCCGCGGCGATCACCCCGCAGCAGCGCAAGGAGTCGGGCATCGACGCCAAGCCGGTGCCGCGTGGCGGTGCCGAGCAGGACGCGAGCGTCCCGGGCAAGGCGACGACGGACAAGGCAACGACGGACAAGGACAAGGCAACGACGGACAAGTAGTTCCGTCGAGCAACGAAAAGCGGTGGCCGAGCGTGAGTTCGGCCACCGCTTTCGTTTCCGGACGGTTGCCGCCGAGCGGGCGCCCACCACCTGTGAGAGATTCTCCCCATGTCTGCGAGCAAGGGATTCCCGGAGGTGCGTCGGTGACGATCAAGGTGGCTCTCGAACACCGGACGAGCTACTCCTTCGATCGCCCGACGAAGATCTACCCGCATGTGGTCCGCCTGCGCCCCGCGCCGCACTCGCGGACGCCGATCGAGGCCTATTCGCTGAGGGTCGAGCCCGGTGAGCACTTCCTCAACTGGCAGCAGGACGCGTTCAGCAACTACCTCGCGCGGCTCGTGTTCCCCGAGCCGTCGACCTCGCTGAGCATCACCGTCAGCCTCGTCGCCGACCTGACGGCGATCAACCCCTTCGACTTCTTCATCGAGGACTGGGCCGAGCACTACGGGTTCGAGTACCCCGAGGAGCTACGCCGCGATCTCGAGATCTTCCTGCGGCCGGTGGGCGTCGGCGAGGGCGAATTCGCCGGTGCGCCGGTCCATCCGGAGGTCGCCGCCTTCGCCGCGCAGAACAAGCCGGTCGGCAGGACGCGTGTCATCGACTTCCTGGTGGCGCTGAACACCGCCGTGCGCGAGGCCGTCGGTTACACCGTGCGTCTCGAGGCAGGGGTGCAGCCACCCGAGTTCACGCTGTCGAGTGCCATCGGTTCGTGCCGCGACTCGGCGTGGCTCCTCGTGGCGTTGCTCCGCGAACTCGGCCTGGCTGCGCGGTTCGTCTCCGGCTACCTCGTGCAGCTGACCTCCGACATCACGTCGCTCGACGGGCCCTCGGGTCCCGACGCCGACTTCACCGACCTGCACGCCTGGACCGAGGTCTACCTGCCCGGCGCCGGTTGGGTCGGTCTGGACCCGACGTCCGGCCTGTTCGCCGGCGAGGGACACATCCCGCTCGCGGCCACGCCGCATCCGGTGGGGGCCGCACCGATCACCGGCGCGACCGGTCCCTGTCACGCGACGCTCGATTTCTCCAACACCGTCACGAGATTCCACGAGGACCCGCGCGTCACCCTGCCGTACACACCCGAGCAGTGGAACCGCGTCGTCGACCTCGGTGCACTCGTGGACGAACGCATGGAGCGCGACGACGTCCGCCTCACGATGGGTGGCGAACCGACCTTCGTCTCCATCGACAACCAGGCCGACCCCGAGTGGAACACCGCCGCCGACGGACCCCACAAACGGCTCCTGGCATCCCGTCTCGCCGAACGGCTCAGGGGGGCCTACGCCCCGCAGGGTCTGGTGCGGCGCAGCCAGGGCAAGTGGTATCCCGGAGAACCGTTGCCGCGCTGGCAGATCGAGATCATCTGGCGCGCCGACGGCGAACCGATCTGGCGTGACCCAGACCTGCTCGCCGATCCGTGGTCGATGCCCGAACAGTGTGGCGCGGCGATCGAGACGGAGACCTACGGCGCCCACCCGGACACGAGCGGCGGTGGAGAACCGGCCCGGGCCGAACCGGCACACAAACTGCTGACCGCGTTCGCGGCGAATCTCGGTCTGCCCACGGAACAGGTGCTGCCCGCCTACGAGGATCCGCTCGTGCGGATGCGCGAGCTGTCCACCATGCCGCCCGGAGACCCCGGCGACGACCCGACCCTGCCCACCGCACGGAGGTTCACCCAGGCGGAGTTCGACGTCGAGCTGGATAGCCTGGCGGACGGCGACGAGGAGGTACTGGCGCCCGAGAACGATTCGGTGGCCCGGCGTCGCTCCCTGTTGTCCCGGCTCGACGACGCGGTCACCGACCCCAGCGCCCACGTCCTGCCGCTGAACCGGTCGGAGGACCGGACCGCCTGGCAGAGTGCGATGTGGTCGACCCGGCGCGGTCGGATCGTCCTCACGCCGGGTACCTCGCCCGCGGGTCTGCGCCTGCCGCTGAACTCACTGTCCTGGGGGCCGGCGCCGACCCTGTTCGAGGCCGACCCGTCGGCGCGCCACGACGCTCTGCCCACCGACCCGGCCGCCGCGCTCGGGCACACCGTGCGCGCGGTGGACCCGGCGCAGTTCCTGCCGCGCACGGCGCTCGTCGCCGAGGTCCGCGACGGCGTCACGTACGTGTTCATGCCGCCCACGTCGACGGGCGAGGAGTTCCTCGCCCTCGTCGAACTGGTGGAGGGCGCCGCCGCGACCACCGCGACCCCGGTCGTGATCGAAGGCTATGGGCCGCCGTCGGATCCGCGCCTGACGTCGCTGTCGGTGACCCCCGACCCGGGCGTCATCGAGGTCAACATCCAGCCGACGGCGAGCTTCGCCGAACAGTCCGAACTGCTCGAGTCCGTCTACGACCACGCCCGCCGCGTCCGGCTCGGCACGGAGAGTTTCGGCCTCGACGGCAGCCACGGCGGCACCGGCGGCGGCAACCACATCACGCTGGGCGGTACGACGCCCGCCGACTCGCCGATGTTGCGCCGCCCCGATCTGCTGGTGTCGATGCTGACCTACTGGCAGCGCCACCCGTCGCTGTCCTATCTGTTCTCCGGCCGCTTCGTCGGCACCACCTCGCAGGCGCCGCGCGTCGACGAGGGCCGGGAATCGGCGCTCTACGAGTTGGAGATCGCCTTCGCCGAGATCGACCGGCTCGCCGCGAAGACCGGAACCGGGGAGGGGGCGCCGCCGAATCCGTGGGTCACCGACCGTGCGCTGCGGCATCTGCTCACCGACATCACCGGCAACACCCACCGCGCCGAGTTCTGCATCGACAAGCTCTACAGCCCCGACTCGGTGCGCGGGCGGCTCGGACTGCTGGAACTGCGTGCCTTCGAGATGCCGCCGCACCACCGGATGGCGATGGTCCAGTCGCTGCTGGTGCGCAGCCTGGTGTCGTGGTTCTGGGGCAAGCCCTACCGGGCCCGGCTCATCCGCCACGGCGGCGACCTGCACGGCAAACATCTGTTGCCGCACCACGTCATCGCCGACATCGCGCTCGTCGCCGAGGAACTCCGCGAGGCGGGCTACCCATCGAGACCGCCTGGCTCGATCCGTTCACCGAGTTCCGTTTCCCGCGGCTGGGGACCGTGCAGATCCGCGACCAGGAAGTCGAACTGCGCGGCGCCATCGAACCGTGGAACACGCTGGGGGAGGAGTCGACCGGAACCGGTACCGCCCGCTACGTCGATTCCTCGATCGAACGGGTCCAGGTGCGTGTCCTCGGCGGTGAGGACGATCGTTACCTGTTGACCTGCAACGGTTTCCCGATCCCGCTCCGGTCCACCGGCCGATCCGGCGAACGGGTGGCGGGCATCCGGTTCCGGGCCTGGCAGCCGCCGAGCGCTTTGCATCCGACGATCAGCATCGATACCCCGCTGACCTTCGACCTCGTCGACACCGTCAACGGGCGGTCGGTGGGCGGCGCGACCTACCACGTCGTCCATCCGGGTGGACGCGCCTACGACCGACCACCGGTGAACGCCGTGGAGGCCGAATCGCGCCGCAACGGGCGCTTCGAGGCGACCGGTCACACAACCGGCACCGTCGACGTCGGGCTTCTCCGGGAACGACAGGCCCGGCAGGCCATCGACTTCGGGGTCCCTGGGATCCTGGATCTGCGTCGGGCACGTACAGTTCTCCGGTGACTTCTTCGCCGGGCAACGCTTCCGCGGTGTTCGATGCCTCCACGGTCTTCGATCGTTACCGGAACGAGGGTTACACGCTCTTCGACGTCCCCGGACCCGGCGATGCCGAACCGGCCGCCGGCGCCCACCACGACGAGCTCCTCGACTCCGCCGGCATCGTTCGTCCCGCGTGGGAAGATCTCGTCCGGCTCTATCAGCGGCGCGGTGACGCCCGGTTGCGCGAGTCCGCGGATCGTCTCGCCGCGGCGGTCCGTGACGACGGTGTGGTCTACAACGAGTTCGACGGTCAGGCCACGCACACCCGAGACTGGGACATCGACGCGGTGCCGCTCATCGTCGACGGTGTCGAGTGGGCCGAGCTGGAGAGGGCCATCACCCAGCGGTCGATGCTGCTCGATCTGCTGCTGCGTGATCTCTACCGCGACCAGAAGACCATCACCTCCGGTCTCGTGGCCCCCGAGATGGTCTTCGGGCACCCCGGCTACATCCGCAAGGCGGCACGTCTCGAGGTCGCCGGACCTCACGCCCTGTTCCTGCACGCGGTCGACGTATCGCGTTCCGCCGATGGGCGTTTCGTGGTCTACCGGGACCGCACCCAGGCCCCGTCGGGCATCGGCTTCTCGATCGTCGGCCGCAGACTGCTGACCAAGACGTTCCCGCAGGTGTTCCAGGCCTGCGCGCCGCGACCGGTGACCGGTTTCGTCGGGACGATGCGCCTCGCGCTCGCCGAGTACGCCCCGCCCGGGGTCGACGACCCGACGGTCGCCGTGCTCAGCCCGGGAAGCATGTCCGAGACTGCCTTCGACCAGGCCTACCTCGCCTCGGTCCTCGGCTATCCGCTGGTCGAAGGTGCGGACCTCACCGTGCGTGACGGCGCGGTCTACATGCGTTCGCTCGGGCGGTACAAGCGGGTCGACGTCCTGCTGCGCCGCGTCGACGCCGCATATGCCGACCCGCTCGATCTGCGGACCGATTCCCGACTCGGCGTCGCCGGTCTGGTGGAGGCGATCTCGCGAGGCAACGTCACGGTGCTGAACACGCTGGGGTCCGGTGTTCTCGAGAATCCCGCGCTGCACACCGTGCTCGAACGGCTTGCGCCGGTCCTGCTCGACGAGGAACTCGCGCTCGGGTCGGTCACCACCTACTGGGCCGGAGATGCGCTGGAGCGCAGCAAGATCCAGAGTCGCATCGGTTCGCTGGTGCTGACCGACACCCGCACCGACGACGAGTTCATCGGGCCGTTGCTCGACGCGCGAACCCGTGCCGAGGTCGCCGCGCGGATCGAATCGCGACCGTGGGCCTGGGTCGGGCGCGAACTCGACGCCTACTCGGTGGCGCCGACCGTCACCGCCGGGACGCGACCCGGACGTCACACGACCGCGCTGCGTGCCGCGCCCGTGTCGGTGCGGGCCTTCAGCGTCGCCCAGGGGCCCACCTACGCGGTGATGCCGGGTGGTCTCGGCGCCGTCCTGGCCGACGGGGTCGAAGGGGCCGCCCACCACGTCGTGTCGGCCAAGGACGTCTGGGTCACCAGCACGGAGGTCGGCGGACACGTGTCGCGCCGTTCGGAGACCCGCGTCGAACCGGCCGGCGAGGTCGTACCGGAGACGGGCCGGCCCGTGCCGCTCGAGTACTCGGAGGTCGCGGCTGCCGCGAGTCCCCGCGTGCTCGCCGATCTGTTCTGGCTCGGCCGCTACGCCGAACGCACCGAGCAGGTCACCCGGCTGGCGAAGGTCTCGCGCCAGCGCTATCAGGATTTCCAGTACCGCCCATGGATGTCGGGGACCCCGGCGGTACCGCTGCTGCTGCACGCGGTCGCCACGATCACCGGAACCGACGGCTACCTCGACACCGCCGATCTGCTGGTCTCGGGCACCGACCGTCAGCCCTCGCCGGACCAGGTCAACGAGGCTATCGAGAAGATCGCCGATCTGACCGTCGCCCGCTCGATCCCGGGTACGGTCGCCTACTCGGTCGACCGGCTCGTCGGTTCTGCCCGGGCGGTCCGTGACCAGATGTCGACCAGTACCTGGATGGTCCTGGCGCCCGTCGAACGGGTCGTCGCGGGCACCGCGCGGCTGGTCTCGCGGTCGCGGGCGGAATCCGATTCCGCCCTGGACCTAGGTCCGGATCTGGCGCGGGCCCACGAGGAGGTCCTCCACGGCGTGCTCGCGCTGACCGGCCTGCAGGAGGAGTCGATGGTCCACGACCCGGGCTGGATGTTCATGGATCTGGGCCGGCGCATCGAACGCGCGATCACCCTCGCCCACCTGACTCTCGCGATGTTCGCGCAGGCGCACGACACCGACGTCGAACAGGCGCTGCTGGAGTCGTATCTGGTCGCCAACGAGTCGTCGGTGATCTACCGGCGCCGCAACCGCGGTCTGTACCGGTTCTCGAGCGTCGCCGAGTTGCTGCTGTTCGACCCGACCAACCCGCGGTCGATGATCTTCCAGCTCGAGAAGATGAACCACGATCTGACGTCGGTACCCGAACCGCTGCGCTCGGCCGGGGCCGAACGAGGTGTGCAGGACATGATCGCCGAGCTGCGTCGGAGCGGGCCGGCGGACCTCGCCGGCGTCGACTCACAGGGCCGCCGGGCAGCGCTCGCCGACCTGATGACCGCGCTCCGCGCGGGGGCCCGCGACCTGTCCGATCTGCTGGCCAGGAGCCGTTTCGCCATGCCTCGCCAGGCGCAGCCGATCTGGGGCGGAGGTGAGATGTGAGCACGCGCGTCTACCGGGTCATGCATCGCACCCGGTACACCTACAACGACGACGTGTCCTCGTCGTACGGCCGCTGCTACCTGACCCCGCGCGACCTGCCCGGACAACGGGTGCGGTCGACCACGGTCGACATCGAACCCGAACCCGACGACCGGTCGACGGGCATCGACGTCTACGGGAACCACGACAGCTACTTCCACGTCCGCACCGCGCACCGGGAACTGACGGTCACCGCACGGTCGGTCGTCGAGGTGGATCCGGTCGATCAGGGCGTGCTCATCGGCCCCGCGGCCCGGGCCCCGTGGGAGTCGGCACGCCCGGCGGTGCTCGGGGGCCGCGAGGCCGCGCTCGCCGTCGAGTTCGTCCTCGATCTCGACCCGCCGGAGATCACCCGGGCGGTACGCGACTACGCCGCCGCGGTGTTCACCCCTCAGCGTCCGCTGATCGAGGCGGTCACCGACCTCACGACCCGGATCTTCACCGACTTCGCCTATCGTTCCGGTTCGACGGCCATCTCGACTCGGGTCGACACCGTGATGCAACGACGCGAGGGCGTCTGCCAGGACTTCGCCCGGGTCGCGATCGCGTGCCTGCGCTCGGTCGGACTCGCCGCCCGCTACGAATCGGGCTACCTGGCGACCGACCCGCCGCCGGGCAAGGAGAAGATCTTCGGCGCCGACGCGAGCCATGCGTGGGCGGCGGTCTGGATGCCCGACGGCCGCTGGCTGGCGTTCGACCCGACCAACGACAAACTGGTCGACGAACGCCACGTCACGCTGGCCTGGGGCCGCGACTACGACGACGTCCCGCCGTTGCGCGGGGTCATCTACACCGACTCGACGAAGAGCCACATCGACGTATCCGTCGACGTGAGTCCGGCGCAGTCACCCGCACCCGGAACCGGGGCCTGAGACACCGCGCGTCGGGACCATCACGGGCACATCGCGGCACGAATGTGACGAGGGCACCGAAACCCCTGCGACGCAGTGGTTTCGACGCACACACTCGCGGGTACAAGATCCGCAACGTCGTACAGAAGGATGAAGAATGGTGTTGCACCCCCGTTGCAACGGGTACCTTGGGATACGCCATGACGGTCATTACTGAAAGCCGCATCACCAGCGTGGTGCGGGCGGCAGAGGCGCTGCTGTCACACCGCGCCGGTTCCTCGGTAGTCCTCGACGACCCCGAGGACCTCGGAGGTAGCGGCCGTACGACGGTCGTGCGGGTGCGGGTGGCGCAGAACCCCCTCAGCATGGACCGTTCGCTGGTGATCAAGGCGTTGCCCGAGCACGAGGACCCGCAGGCCTTCCACCGCGAGATCGCGTCGTACAAGTACGCCACCGCGCTCCCGAACGAATCGCGACCGGGCCCGCAGCTCATCGCCTCCGACCCCGACCTGCGCCTGATGGTTCTCTCTGATCTCGGTCACGGCCGGTCGATGATGGAGTTCCTCGACGGCGACGACCCGGTGGAGACCTCCCGCGCGGTGAGCGCCTGGGGTCAGGCCCTGGGCCGCATGCACGCGGCGACCGTCGGCGGCGAGATCGACTTCCTGGCGCTGGTCCGCCGCGGCCCGTCGGGTACCGAGGGGCGCGACATTCTCCGTGACGAGGCCAGACGCTCGGTCGATGCGCTCTCCGGACACGCCGCCGCGCTCGGCGTGCAGGTGCCGGATCGGGTTCTCGAGGCGCTCGAGGCCGCCGCCGCCCTGTTCGACGACGGCGAGCACCGCGCGTTCAGCCCGTCGGACGTCGGTCCCGAGAACATCATGCTCAACGACGACGGCGTGCAGTTCATGGACTACGAGTGGGGCGGGTTCCGCGACGCCACCCTCGACATCGCCTACGCCGTGGTCACCATGTCCGCGCAGCTGCCCGCGCGCGCCGCGTCCCGCGCCACCGACCTCGAGGTGTCCATGGTCGACGCCTGGCGCTCCGAGGTGAACCCGATCTGGCCGGCCCTCGCGCACGAGCGCGAGATGCAGCGCAAGGTGCTCGTCGCCCGGCTGCTGTGGGTGTGGCTGTCGACCGCCTGGATGCTGCCTGCCGACACCGACCTGGTCGACCCGGAGTCCGCGATCGGTCAGGACGCCGACGCGAGCCTGGAGATGCCCCCGTTCGACCCGGCACTCCAGAACTCCGCAGTGGGTACCCCGATCGAGAGTGGCGGATTCACCCACGACTGGGCGCTGCACACGAACGATCCGCGCGTCCTCGTGTCCCGCTGGACCGATCTCGCGGCAGCCGCCGGCCGTGCCGGTGAGGACGCGATCGCCGACTTCGCGACCGCAACGGGCCTCGCGTTGCAGCGCATCTGGATGGCCTGATCGGCTCGTGGACGGATTGTTCGACCCGCCCGTGGATCCCCGGGCCGGAACCGGTGTGCCGACGCCCGGCGCCAACGGACTGACCGCGGCGCCGTCACCGACCGCACCGCTCGCGGTCCGGATGCGCCCACAGACCCTCGACGAGATCGTCGGCCAGCAGCACCTGCTCGGCGACGGTTCTCCGCTGCGGCGACTGATCAGCGGGGTCGGTGCGGCATCGGTGCTGCTCTATGGCCCGCCCGGCACCGGCAAGACGACGATGGCGTCGCTGATCGCGCGCGCGACGGGCGGCCGGTTCGAGGCGCTGTCGGCGCTGTCCGCGGGCGTCAAGGAGGTGCGCGCCGTCATCGACGTGGCGAGGCGCCGCTTGATCGAGGGCCAGCAGACGGTCCTGTTCATCGACGAGGTCCATCGCTTCTCCAAGACCCAGCAGGACGCGCTGCTCGACGCGGTGGAGAACCGCATCGTGCTGCTCGTGGCGGCGACCACCGAGAACCCGTCGTTCTCTGTCGTCGCGCCCCTGCTGTCGCGGTCGCTCGTGCTCCAGTTGCGGTCGCTCACCGACGACGACATCCGTGAGGTGCTCATCCGGGCCGTCGCCGACCCGCGCGGCCTCGACGGGCAGGTGGAGGTGACCGACGCCGCCTACGACCACCTGGTGGCGGTCGCCGGCGGCGACGCCCGCCGGGCGCTGACGGCGCTCGAGGCGAGCGCCGACTCGACCACCCGGGTCGACCTCGCCGACGTCGAGACGGCCATCGACCGCGCGGCGGTGCGCTACGACCGCGACGGCGACCAGCATTACGACGTGACCAGCGCGTTCATCAAGTCGATCCGCGGTTCCGACGTCGATGCCGCGGTGCACTATCTGGCGCGGATGATCGCGGCGGGGGAGGACCCGCGCTTCATCGCGAGGCGCCTGATGATCCACGCCAGCGAGGACATCGGCATGGCCGATCCCACCGCGCTGCAGACCGCGGTGGCCGCCGCGCAGGTGGTCAACCTCGTCGGCATGCCCGAGGCCAAGCTGGCACTGACCCAGGCCACCATCCATCTGGCGACCGCACCCAAGTCGGCCGGAGTGGTGTCGGCGATCGGCGCCGCGCTCGCCGACGTCGAGGCCGGCAAGGCCCGAGCGGTACCCGCCCACCTGCGCGACAGCCACTACGCAGGTGCCAAGAAACTCGGCAACGGCGTCGCCTACCAGTACCCGCACGACCATCCGGACGGAGTGGTGGCCCAGCAGTACGCGCCGGACGAACTCGTCGGCGTCGACTACTACGAGCCCACCGATCACGGGCTCGAACGCGAGATCGGGCCGCGCGTCGCACGCCTGAGATCCATCGTGCGGGGTGCCGTCACACGTCGCCGATCCCGCTGATCACGGCGGGGATGACGTACCGGGACCGGTTCCGCGACGCGCCGACGGTACTCTGGGATGTCGCGACAACCAACGGCGAGGACAAGACCAACAGTGCAGACGCATGACATCCGGAAGCGTTTTCTGGACCACTTCATCAAGGCCGGCCACACCGAGGTGCCCAGCGCCTCGCTGTTGCTCGACGACCCCAACCTGCTGTTCGTCAACGCCGGCATGGTTCCGTTCAAGCCGTACTTCCTGGGCGAGCAGACCCCGCCGTACTCCCGCGCGACCAGCGTCCAGAAGTGTGTCCGTACCCTCGACATCGACGAGGTCGGCATCACCACCCGCCACAACACCTTCTTCCAGATGGCGGGCAACTTCGCCTTCGGTGACTACTTCAAGCGCGAGGCCATCAACTTCGCGTGGACGCTGCTGACCAACAGCGTGGAAGACGGCGGCTACGGCATCGATCCGCAGAAGCTGTGGCCCACCGTCTATCTCGACGACGACGAGGCCGAGGCCATCTGGCGCGACGAGATCGGCGTGCCCGCCGAGCGCATCCAGCGTCGCGGCCTGAAGGACAACTACTGGTCGATGGGCGTCCCCGGTCCGTGCGGTCCTTGTTCGGAGATCTTCTACGACCGCGGCCCCGAATACGGCGTCGAAGGCGGCCCGGAGGCCGACGAGGACCGCTACATCGAGATCTGGAATCTCGTGTTCATGCAGAACGTCCGTGGTCCGGGGGGTGGCAAGGACAATTACGAGATCCTCGGGCCCCTGCCCAAGAAGAACATCGACACCGGCATGGGCGTCGAGCGCGTCGCCTGCATCCTGCAGGGCGTCGACAACGTCTACGAGACCGACCTGCTCAAGCCGATCATCGATCTGGCCGCCGAACTCACCGGCCGCGCCTACGGCGCCGGCTCGCATGCCGACGATGTGCGCTTCCGCGTGATCGCCGACCACGCCCGCACCTCGGCGATGCTGATCGGTGACGGGGTGCTGCCCGGCAACGACGGCCGCGGCTACGTGCTGCGTCGCCTGCTGCGCCGCGTCGTGCGGTCGATGCGTCTGCTGGGCGCCGGGAGCGGAGCGAGCGGGCCGGATGGGCTGGGGGCCGGGGACAACCAGGCCACCATGGGCGCGATCATCGGCAAGGTCATCGACCTGATGGCCCCGTCGTATCCGGAACTCGAGACCGAGCGCACCCACATCGTGGACGTCGCGGTGGGCGAGGAGACCTCCTTCGCCAAGACGCTGGCCGCCGGTTCCAAGCTGTTCGCCGACGCCGCGACCGCCACCAAGAAGTCTTCGAGCACCACCATCACCGGCGCCGACGCGTTCACCCTGCACGACACGTACGGCTTCCCGATCGACCTCACGCTCGAGATGGCCGCCGAGGCCGGGCTGTCGGTGGACCAGGAGGGCTTCACCGCCCTGATGGCCGAGCAGAAGCAGCGCGCCAAGGCCGATGCCACGGCGCGCAAGACCGGGCACGCCGACCTGAGCGTGTACCGCGACTTCCTCGACCGCGGACCCACCGAGTTCACCGGCTTCGACGAGCTCGTCTCCGAGGCGCGCGTCCTCGGACTCGTCGCCGACGGCGCACGTGTGCCGGCGGCGACGGCCGGGCAGGAACTCACCCTCGTGCTCGACCGCACCCCGCTCTATGCCGAGTCGGGTGGCCAGATGGCCGACGTCGGCACCATCACCACCGGTTCCGGTGTGCGCCTGTCGGTCACCGACGTGCAGAAGGTCGGAAAGTCGGTGTGGCTGCACAAGGTTCGGGTGGACGAGGGCGAGATCGAGGAGGGCGACGAGGTCCTCGCCGCCGTCGACACCGCATGGCGCCACGGAGCGACGCAGGGCCACTCGGGCACCCACATGGTGCATGCCGCCCTGCGCGAGGTGCTCGGACCCGGTGCGACGCAGGCCGGTTCGCTGAACCGTCCGGGCTACCTGCGTTTCGACTTCAACGCCCGCGGCCCGGTGACCGAGTCCCAGCGTCGGGAGATCGAGGAGATCGCCAACGCGGCCGTCGAGGCCAACTATCAGGTCAACACCTTCGAGACCGGACTCACCGAGGCCAAGGCGATGGGCGCGATGGCGCTCTTCGGCGAGAACTACGGCGATGTCGTCCGCGTCGTCGAGATCGGCGGCCCGTTCTCGATGGAGCTGTGCGGTGGCACACATGTCGTGTCGTCGTCGCAGATCGGTCCGATCACGCTGATCGGCGAGTCCTCGGTCGGCTCCGGGGTGCGCCGCGTCGAGGCTTACGTCGGCATGGACTCGTTCCGTTTCCTGTCGAAGGAGCGAGCGCTGCTCGCCGGGCTGGCGTCGTCGCTGAAGGTGCCGTCCGAGGAGGTGCCCGGCCGCGTCGAGCAGCTCGTCACCAAGCTGCGCGACGCCGAGAAGGAACTCGCCCGGGTGCGTGCCGAACAGGCTCAGGCGGCCGTTTCCGGTCTCCTCGACACCGCGACCACCATCGGCTCCACGCTCGTCGTCGAGGGCCGGGTCCCCGGGCTCGACGCCAACGGACTGCGTTCGGTCGTCACCGACCTGCGTGGCCGGGTCGCCGACCGCCAGGCCGTGATCGCCATCTTCTCGCCGAACGGCGAGGGACCGGATGCCAAGGTGCCGTTCGTGATCGCCACGACTGCCGCGGCTCGCGACGCCGGTATCAAGGCCGGCGACCTCGTCAAGGAGGTGGCGCCGCTCGTCGGTGGCCGTGGAGGTGGCAAACCCGACCTCGCCCAGGGATCGGGAACCGAACCCGGTGGTGTCGACGCCGCCCTGTCGCGTGTCCGCGAGTTCGTCGGCTGATGCCGTCAGATCAGGGCCCGTCGCCCCGACGCGGTCGCCGGCTCGGCATCGACGTCGGGAGTGTCCGGATCGGTGTCGCGGTGTGCGACCCCGACGGCATCCTCGCCACACCGGTCGAGACGGTCCGCCGAACCCCTTCGGCCGCAACCGATCTCGACCGGATCGTAGCCCTGGTGAACGAGTACGAGGCGATCGGCGTCGTCATCGGGCTGCCGAAGACGCTGAAGAACACGACCGGGGTGGCCGCGGAGACCGCGCGCGCCTTCGGGGACCGGCTCGCCGAGCGCATCGCGCCGGCCGAAGTGCATTGGCAGGATGAACGTTTCACCACCGTGACCGCGCAGCAGGCCCTGCACGCGAGCGGCCGGTCGGTGAAGTCGTCACGAGGGGTCATCGATCAGGCGGCCGCGGTCGCTATCCTTCAGGGATGGCTGGATGCGCGACGGTGAGTCCGATGGTCCCTCGACAGAGTCGGGAGGGGAACCGGCGGTGACCGAAGAACGGCGTCGTACGCGACACCGGGACAACCATGGCGGTCGTGCCGAGGGCATGGATCCGGAACGTCTGCGGTATTTCACGCAGCCGGCCGAGGGGTCGCCCAACACACGGCATCGTCGTCGGCGTACGGGACAGCTCGGCCAGCCCGGTGACCTCGCGAACCCGCCTCAGGGCGGCACGGCCGATCAGGTCGGCGCCCCCCGGCGTGCGACGCCCGTCCGGATCCCGCCGGGCGGACAGCCCCCGCGGCCTCCGCGTACCCAGGCGGCACCTCCGCCGCCGGTCGCTCCGCGCCGGCCCGCGCCGCCGCCCCCTCCGCCGACGCCCACTCACGAGGCGGCCGACACCGCCGAGCCCGAGTTGCCGCAGGCCGCAACCGGGTACCTCGAACAACGCTACGACGAGCGCGAGTTCAGCGACGTCGACAATCAGGAGTCCGCGTACCCCGACTCCGCGTACACCGAACCCGCGTACACCGAACCCGCGTACGCCGAACCCGAGCCGGACGGCCGGCGCGGACACGGTGGTCGCGACGAGGAGGACTGGTGGCCGGGCGCCGACGACGTCGAGCCGGCACCGGCATCACGGCGCCCGCGACGACGCTCCCGCGCGAACCAGAAGAAGCGCCGGGTGATTCTGGCGCTCGCTGTCGTGTTCATGCTCGCGCTCGTCGGCGGTGTCGGATACTACGGTCTGCGTGCGACCGGGGTTCTGGAGTCGCGTAAGGACTACACCACCACGGCGGGCGCCGGCGACGTGATCGTCGACATCCCCGAGAACTCGACCCTCGCCGACTTCGGGCGCATCCTGGTCGACGCCGATGTCGTCGGCAGTGTGCGTGCCTTCATCGACGCCGCGGACGGTCAGCCGATGTCGGGTGGGCTCTACAAGATGAGGACCCAGATCCCGGCGTCGACCGCCGTGGAGATGCTCACCGACGACAGCGCCCAGCACCGCGTCGGGCGCGTGGTGATCCCGCCGGGTCTCCAACTCGACTCCAAGACCGGGATAGACGGCAAGATCACGCCGGGTATCTTCCAGATGATCCAGGACGCCACGTCGACCGAGGTCAACGGCCAGCCCGAGGGCGTCACCGTGGCCCAACTCGAGGAGGCGGCCGCGAAGGCGACCCCCGAGGAGCTCGGGGTGCCCGAGTGGGCGAAGGAGAACGTGGCGTCGATGACCGGGGACCACCGCCGCATCGAGGGCCTCATCGCGCCGACGACGTGGGAACGGGTCGAACCCGATCACACCGCCGTGCAGATCCTCAACGAGATGATCTCCCAGAGCGCGGTGATGTTCGACCAGTGGGGCCTGGTGGACAGCAACAAGTCGGGACTGGCGCCGTACGAGACGCTGATCGCCGCGTCGATCGTCGAACGCGAGGTGCGCCACGTCGAGGACGCCCCGAAGGTCGCCCGTGTCATCCGCAACCGTCTCGACGAGGATCAGCGGCTGGAGATGGACTCGACGCAGAACTACACCGCCGCTGTCACCAACATCGACGTGCACGGTGAGGCCTACAAGGCCGACAACGAGTGGAACACCTACCGCTACAAGGGTCTTCCGCCGACCCCGATCGCGGCCGTCGGTGTCCCGGCACTCGAGGCGATGCTCGACCCGGCACCGGGATCGTGGCTGTACTTCGTGACCGTCGACACGGCGGGAACCACGTTGTTCGCGAACACCTTCGAAGAACACAAGCGCAATCGCCTCGTCGCCTGTCAGAACAAGCTGGTGTCGACGGGATGCCGGTGATCCGTTCGCCGTACGGGGATCACCGTCGGGCGGCGGTGCTCGGTTCGCCGATCGGCCATTCGCGGTCACCGGCGGTGCACCTCGCCGCCTATCACGCCCTCGGACTCGACGGCTGGTCCTACGACCGGATCGAGTGCACGGCCGACGAGCTGCCCGGGATCGTGTCGGGCGCGGCACCCGAGTTCATCGGGTTCTCGGTGACGATGCCGAACAAGCTGGCCGCGCTGGACTTCGCGACCGAGCGGACCGAACGTGCTGCGCTGGTCGGATCGGCGAACACTCTGGTGCGCACCGATGACGGGTGGCGGGCCGACTGCACCGACATCGACGGCATGACGGGCGCGCTGGCGGCACTGGGCGTCGACGCCGACATCGCCGCGGGGGCCGCCCCCGATGCGGTCGTGATCGGCGCCGGCGGCACGGCGCTGCCGACCGTCGTGGCGCTCGCCGAGGTCGGCGTCTCGACGATCTCGATCGTGGCGCGCGACGCCGGACGTGCCGCGGCGGTCCTCGACCTGTGCGACCGCCTGGGCATCGCCGGTGAGGTCATCGCCTTCGCGGCCGGTGCCGCACTCGAACATCGCTGTCACGACGCCTCCGTCGTGGTGTCGACGGTGCCCGCGCCGGCCGCCGAGATCCTCGCGCCGGCCATCGCCCACGCGGGCAAGGTCGTGGACGTGATCTACGACCCCTGGCCGACGCCGCTGGCGCGGGCCGTCGAGGCGGCGGGTGGTGCCGTCGTCGGGGGACTGGTCATGCTGCTGAACCAGGCGTTCCGTCAGGTCGAACTGTTCACCGGGTTGCCGGCACCTCGCGAGGCGATGACGAAGGTGCTCATCCCCAACGCGTGAGGCTGTGGAGACCTCGCTCGCCGGCACCCACCGGGGGCGCGATGCTCGGCGCATGGTCGAGCTCTCGATTTCGGTGTGGCTGCTCACGATCGCCGTCACCGACGCGCGCACCCGGCGCATCCCCAACGTGATGGTCTGGCCCGGACTCGGGGCGGTGGCGCTCAGCGCGGTAGCGCAGCCGTCCGTCGGACTCGCCGCCGCGGCGGCCGCGACGCCGTATCTGCTGACCTTCGTCGCCGGGTGGTGCGGCGGCGGTGACGTGAAGCTGGCCTTCGCCTGCGGCGGTCTCACGCTGTCCTGGGACACCGCGCTGGTCATGGTGGCTCTCGCCGCCCTGCTCTCCCTGGTCGCGGTCCCGGTCCCGACGATGGCAGAGACATCGCCGACGGCGCAGTCACGAGGCCGGGCGCACGCACCGGCGCTCGTCGGCGCGTTGATCGTCGTGTCCGATCTGCTCTGACGACGCCCGCCCCACGACCGCTGTCGGCCACTCGTGGGGCACATGGAACAATTGATCACTGTGCTGCGCTGGATAACTGCCGGAGAATCCCACGGACCCGCCTTGGTCGCCCTCGTCGAGGGCATGGTCGCCGGGGTCGAGGTGACCTCGTCGGACATCGCCGAACAGCTCGCCCGCCGTCGCCTCGGTTACGGCCGGGGCGCGCGGATGAAGTTCGAGGCCGACAAGGTCACCGTGCTCGGTGGCGTGCGCCACGGCCGCACGATGGGCGGCCCGGTGGCCATCGAGATCGGCAACACCGAGTGGCCCAAGTGGGAGACCGTGATGGCGGCCGACCCGGTCGATCCCGCCGAACTCGAGGGCAGCGCCCGGAACGCGCCGCTGACCCGTCCGCGCCCCGGGCACGCCGACTACTCGGGCATGCTCAAATACGGCTTCGACGACGCCCGCCCGGTCCTCGAACGTGCCAGCGCCCGGGAGACCGCTGCCCGCGTGGCCGCGGGCACCGTCGCCCGCAACTTCCTCCGCCAGGTCTTCGGCATCGAGGTCGTCTCCCACGTCATCTCGATCGGCGCGAGCGATCCCTATGTCGGTCCGCCGCCGCGCTTCAGCGACCTCGAGGCCATCGACGCCAGCCCGGTCCGCGCGTTCGACGCCGCCGCCGAGAAGTCGATGATCGACGAGATCGAGGCCGCCAAGAAGGACGGCGACACCCTCGGCGGTGTCGTCGAGATCGTCGCCACCGGCGTGCCGGTCGGACTGGGTTCGCATGTCAGCGGAGAGACCCGGCTCGACGCGCGCCTGGCGGCCGCTCTCATGGGCATCCAGGCCATCAAGGGAGTGGAGGTCGGCGACGGCTTCACGACCGCCCGCCGCCGCGGCAGCGAGGCCCACGACGAGATGGTGCCCGGACCCGACGGCGTGCTGCGGTCGACCAACCGCGCGGGCGGCCTCGAGGGCGGCATGACCAACGGCGAGGACCTGCGCGTCCGGATCGCGATGAAGCCGATCTCGACGGTGCCGCGCGCGCTGTCGACGATCGACATGGAGACGGGGGAGACCGCCAGCGCGATCCACCAGCGTTCGGACGTGTGCGCGGTGCCCGCGGCCGGTGTGGTCGCCGAGGCGATGGTGGCGCTCGTCGTCGCCCAGGCGGCACTGGACAAGTTCGGCGGCGACTCGGTCGCCGAGACCTCCACGAACCTCGGCGCCTACCTGACAGCCGTCCACGCGCGCCCGCCGCGCCCATGACGCAGACGCCGACCCCCACGCGGCCGACCACGGGGCGCCGCCCCGCCGCAGTGCTGATCGGCTTCATGGGTGCGGGCAAGTCGACCGTCGGTCGTCTGCTCGCCGACCGGCTCGGGGTCGACTTCGTCGACACCGACATCGAGCTGGTCCGGCGTACCGGGCGCAGCATCCCCGAGATCTTCTCCTCCGACGGGGTCGACGGGTTCCGCATGATCGAGGAGAACGTCGTCACCGACGTCCTCGACAACCACAGCGGGGTGGTATCGCTCGGTGGAGGTGCGGTGACCACCGCCGGAGTGCGGGATGCACTGACCGGTCACCGTGTGGTCTACCTGCGGGTCAGCGCCGAACGCGGCTACGAGCGGGTCTCCGGCACCGACCGGCCGCTGCTCGACACCGAGGACCCGGCCGCCCGCTATGCCGAACTTCTCGCCGAGCGCACCGACATCTATTCGTCGGTGTGCTCCTTCGAGGTGGACGCCGATGCCGCTCCCGAGGACGTCGCCGACGCCATCGTCACCGAACTCGCCCGCGAACTGATGTGAGGACAGACCCATGACCGACACCGAACCCGTTGCGATCCGCGTCGATGCCGGCGCGCCCTATGACGTGACGATCGGCCGCGGGCTGCTCGGCGAGGTCGCCGCGGCCGCGGCCGGCGCCGACCGCATCGCGATCCTGTACCAGCCCCCGCTCAACAAGACCGCCGAGCAGATCCGGGAATTCCTGGCGGACAAGGGCTTCGACGCGCACCGCATCGAGATCCCGGACGCCGAGGCGGGCAAGGACCTGTCGGTGGCCGCGTTCTGCTGGGAGGTCTTCGGCCGGATCGGTCTCAAGCGCAACGACAAGGTCATCAGCCTCGGCGGCGGTGCCGCCACCGACCTCTCCGGGTTCGTCGCCGCCACCTGGATGCGCGGCATCGGGGTCATCCACGTCCCGACCACGCTGCTGGCGATGGTCGACGCCGCGGTGGGCGGCAAGACCGGCATCAACACCGAGGCGGGCAAGAACCTCGTCGGGTCGTTCCACGAGCCCGACGCGGTCCTGATCGACATCGGCACGCTCGAGACGGTGCCGCGCAACGAGATCGTGGCCGGGCTCGCGGAGGTCATCAAGACCGGCTTCATCGCCGACCCGACCATCCTCGACATCATCGAGGCCGATCCGGAGGCCGCCCTCGACCCGACCGGGCCGGTGCTCCCGGATCTCATCCGCCGGTCGGTGCAGGTGAAGGCCGACGTCGTCTCGGCCGACCTGAAGGAGTCCTCGCTGCGCGAGATCCTCAACTACGGCCACACCCTGGGTCATGCGATCGAGCGTCGCGAGCGCTACCGCTGGCGTCACGGTGCCGCGGTGTCGGTGGGCCTGGTGTTCGCCGCCGAACTGGCGCGCCTGGCCGGGCGTCTCGACGACGCGACGGCCGACCGTCACCGGTCGGTGCTCGAACTCGTGGGACTGCCGACCTCCTACGACCCCGACGCCTTCGCCGACCTGCTCGAGGGCATGGCGGGGGACAAGAAGAACCGTTCGGGTGTGCTCCGCTTCGTCGTGCTCGACGGACTGGCCAAGCCGGGCCGTCTGGAAGGACCCGATCCCGGCCTCCTCGCCGCCGCCTACTCCGCGGTGGCCGGTGGGGCGGGGAAGAGCACCTCGGTCCTCCTCTAGTCCGACGGCACCAACCGACAGACGAACGAACCCACCGCCTCGAAGCGGTGGGTTCGTTGCTGTCAGAGGTGCGAAACCGGTTACCGGGCCGCGTCGGCGTGCCGGTCCTCGTGGACCGACCAGTCGTCGGAGGCGCCCTTGTTCTGCTCGCGGCGGATCAACCAGCGGCCGATGGCGGCGCCGACGAACGCGGGGACGAACACGAGCAGCGCGGTGAACGAGGCACCGGCGATCAGCTCGACGAACAGGCCGGCCTGGCCGATCCCGGCGAGCACCGTGTTGCCGAGGATCCAGGAGATCAGCCCGGCGGCGACGCCGGCCAGGACGCCGGCCTTCAGCCAGCGCACGGTGAGGTCCTCGTAGTCGTCCGGATCGGGATTGGCGCGTGCATCGCGAATACCGTCGAAACCACCCCAGACCAGGGCTACCAGGACGACCGCCGCGATGGCGACGGTGCGCCACACGGTGGAGTTCAGCGGGGCCTCGACCACTGCGACGCCGAGCAGGATTCGGGCGAGGACGTGAACAGCGGTCATCGCCAGACCGCGTACCAACCACGTAGACATGCGCGTCATACTACGCATCCGTGCCGTGATTGCGGACACACCTGGCCGATGTGGCCGGCTCCGCGTGCCGGGTTCGCACAGTCGGACGTCCCGCCGTAGCGTTGCTCGGGTGCCGATCATCCACGACACCGCCGGCCGACGAGACCGGCTGCGGAACCAGCTACGCGACCACTCGGGTGCCGACGCGCAGGTCGCGGCGTTCATCGTCTCCGACCTCGTCAACGTCCGGTACCTGACCGGCTTCACGGGTTCCAACGCGGCAGTCCTCATCGACGTGTCCGACCCCGCGGGGGACCGGATCGCCACCGACGGCCGCTACCTCACCCAGGTCGCCGCGCAGGTCCCCGATGTCGAGCCCGTCATCGAACGCGCCTGCGTCCCCGCCCTGGTTGCGCACGCGCGGACCGCGGGTGCCGCCCGTATCGGCTTCGAGGCTGATGCCGAAACCGTCGCCGGGCACCGTGCCCTGACCGCGTCGATCGAGGATTCCGGGGTCGAACTGGTCGGTCTCGCCAGCGTCGTGCAGGGTCTGCGGGCCGTCAAGGATGCGGGGGAGATCGCGTTGCTGCGCGCTGCCTGCGCGATCGGCGATGCCGCGCTGGCCCGGATCATCGCCGACGGTGTCCTGCGCGCCGGAACCACCGAACGCGAAGCCGCCCGCGCCCTGGAGTTCGAGATGTATCGCCTCGGCGCCGACGGCATCGCCTTCGAGACGATCGTCGCCGCCGGGCCGCACTCGGCGATTCCGCACCACCGGCCCACGCACACCGCGCTGGCGGACGGCGACCTCGTCAAGATCGACTTCGGCGCCGTCGTCGGCGGCTACCACTCCGACATGACCCGAACCTTCGTGCTGCACCGCGCCGCGGACTGGCAGCGCGACATCTACGACCTCGTCGCCACCGCGCAGGCCGCCGGACGGACGGCTCTCGCTCCGGGCATGGAGCTGCGGGACGTCGACGCCGCGGCGCGTGCCGTCATCGACGACGCCGGGCACGGCGACCACTACGTGCACGGACTCGGCCACGGCGTGGGCCTCGAGATCCACGAAGCGCCGGGAATCGGCAAACTCTCGACGGGTACACTGCCATGCGGTGCTGCGGTCACCGTGGAGCCCGGTGTGTACCTACCCGGATGGGGTGGGGTCAGGATCGAGGACACCCTGGTCGTCACACAAGGCGACCCGGAACTGTTGACCACCACCGACAAGACATTCACCGTCATCTGACTGCAAGGGAAGAAACACCACATGGCGACCACCGCCGATTTCAAGAACGGCCTCGTGCTGCGCATGGACGACCAGCTCTGGCAGATCCAGGAGTTCCAGCACGTCAAGCCGGGCAAGGGTCCCGCATTCGTGCGCACCAAGATCAAGAACGTGATGAGCGGCAAGACCGTCGACAAGACCTTCAACGCCGGCGTCAAGGTCGAGACCGCCACCGTCGACCGTCGGGACATGACCTTCCTGTACAACGACGGCACCGACTACGTCTTCATGGACGCGCAGGACTACGAGCAGTTCGCCCTGCCGCCGGCCGTGGTCGGCGACGGCGCGCGCTTCCTGCTCGAGAACATGACCGTGCAGGTCTCGCTCAACGAGGGCACCCCGCTGTTCGTCGAACTCCCGGTCACCGTCGAGCTCATCGTCGCCCAGACCGACCCGGGTCTGCAGGGTGACCGCTCCACCGGCGGCACCAAGCCCGCCACGCTGGAGACCGGCGCCGAGATCCAGGTGCCGCTGTTCATCAACACCGGCGACAAGCTGAAGGTCGATTCGCGCGACGGCAGCTACCTCGGCCGCGTCAACTCCTGACCTGTGAAACAACCCGGAACCCGACACAAGGCGCGGCGGCGCGCGGTGGACCTGCTCTTCGAGGCCGAGGCCAAGAAGGTCAGTCCCAGCCAGCTCGTCGCCGAACGCCGAGAGTACGTCCGCAGCGACGAGAGCGTCGGCTCGATCCACGACTACACCGCCACGGTGATCGGGGGTCTCGCAGACGATCAGGACCAGATCGATGCGGTCATCTCCTCCCATCTGCGCGAGTGGACGCTGGAGCGTCTGCCCGCCGTCGACCGCGCCATCATGCGCCTGGCGACCTGGGAGCTGTTCAACTCGCTCGACGTCGACCCCATCGTGGTGGTCGACGAGGCGGTGGAGCTCGCCAAGGAGCTGTCCACCGATGATTCGCCGGCCTTCGTCAACGGCGTGCTCGCCAAGATCGCCGAGCTCGCACCGCAGGTGCGGGCGGCCGCATCGGCCGAGCCGAGCGGTCCGGCCGCCGGCGATTCCGCCGCCGACTGACGGCAGCCCTCCGGGTCTCCGGAGTGACGCGATGCGTCGAGAATGTGGCGCAGGTCGCGGGAATTCGTCTGTCTCGCGACGCGGTGTAAAGTGTCGCGAGACAGACATCCTTTAACGATCCGTCCTGCGAGGCGGAGAAGGAGGTCGGCTTTGGCCAGCCCCGCTCCCAGGGTGCTGCTCGATGCCGCTGACGTGTCGCGCACGATTGCTCGTGTCGCACACCAGGTGATCGAGAAGACAGCTCTGGACTCGCCCGACGCCCCGCGCGTCGTTCTCATCGGAATTCCCACTCGCGGAACATCTCTCGCGACTCGTCTGGGTTCCAAGATCGGCGAGTTCGCCGGTGTCGAGGTGCCGGTGGGCTACCTCGACATCACTCTCTACCGCGACGATCTGCGCGGCAAGCCACATCGCCCGCTCGAACGGACGATGGTCCCCGCCGGCGGCGTCGACGGCGCGATCGTGATCCTCGTCGACGACGTGCTCTACTCGGGGCGTACGGTCCGCGCCGCCCTGGACGCGCTGCGCGATCTCGGACGCCCCGCCGCGGTCCAGCTCGCGGTGCTGGTGGACCGCGGCCACCGCGAATTGCCGCTGCGCGCCGACTATGTCGGCAAGAACATCCCGACCGCTCGCGACGAGCAGGTGTCGGTGCATCTCACCGAACACGACGGAGTCGACGAGGTCGTCCTCAGCTCGGCTTCGAATGCCGTTGCCGCCGAGGGCGATTCGTGATGCGGCATCTGCTCTCCACGCAGGACCTGAACCGCGACGAGGCCACTGCGCTCCTCGATGACGCCGAGCGTTTCGAACAGGCCCTCACCGGTCGTGAGGTCCGCAAGCTCCCGACGCTCCGTGGCCGGACCGTCATGACGGTCTTCTACGAGAACTCCACCCGCACCCGCGTCTCCTTCGAGGTCGCCGGCAAGTGGATGAGCGCCGATGTCATCAACGTCAGCGCCTCGAGTTCCTCGGTGGGCAAAGGCGAATCGCTGCGCGACACGGTCAAGACCCTGCACGCCGCCGGTGCCGACGCCCTGATCGTCCGCCACCCCGCGTCGGGCGCGCCGGCCCAGATCGCCGACTGGACAACCGATTCGAACGGTGAGGGTCCGGCGATCATCAACGCCGGAGACGGCACACACGAACATCCCACGCAGGCCCTGCTCGACGCGCTCACGCTGCGCCAGCGGCTCGGCTCGCTGGAGGGACGTCGCATCGCGATCGTCGGCGACGTCGTGCACTCACGGGTCGCGCGGTCCAACGCGCACCTGCTGTCGACCCTCGGCGCCGAGGTCGTCCTCGTCGCCCCGCCGACCCTGCTCCCGGCGGGAGTGGGTGAGTGGCCGGTCACCGTCTCGGGCAACCTCGACGCCGAACTGCCCGCCGTCGACGCGGTGATGATGCTGCGCGTCCAGGCCGAGCGGATGAACGGCGGATACTTCCCGAGTCCCCGTGAGTACTCGGTCCGCTTCGGTCTCAGCGACCGCCGCCTGGCGATGCTCGCCGACGATGCGGTCGTCCTGCATCCGGGTCCGATGCTGCGCGGTATGGAGATCGGCTGGTCGGTCGCCGACTCGCCGAAGGCCACCGTCCTCGAGCAGGTCCGCAACGGCGTCCACGTACGCATGGCGGTCCTCTTCCGGCTGCTCGTCGGGTCCGACTCCGCGGGAGCCCACCTGTGACCACCACCCCCAGCACGTCAGGAGTTCGCCCGTGACCGCCCCGGCAACCGGAACCGTCCTCATCGGCGAGGTCCGTCCCTACGGCGAGGGCGAGCCGATCGATGTCCTCGTCGTCGATGGCGTGATCACCGACATCGGCGCGGGCCTGTCCGCACCCGAAGGTGCCGAGCGCATCGAGGGCAGAGGCGGTGTGCTGCTGCCCGGTTTCGTCGACCTCCACACCCATCTGCGTGAACCCGGCCGCGAGGACACCGAGACCATCCGGTCCGGCTCCGAGGCCGCCGCCCTGGGTGGTTACACCGCAGTGTTCGCGATGGCCAACACCAGCCCGGTCGCCGACAACTCCACCGTCACCGACAACGTGTGGCGCTCCGGCCGCGAGGTCGGGCTCGTCGACGTGTACCCGGTGGGTGCGGTCACCGTCGGGCTCGAGGGCGAACAGCTCGCCGAGATGGGCATGATGAACGCCGGCGCCGCGGGCGTCCGGATGTTCAGCGACGACGGCAAATGCGTCCACGACCCGCTCCTCATGCGCCGCGCCCTGGAGTACGCGACCGGACTGGGCGTGCTCATCGCCCAGCACGCCGAGGAGCCGCGCCTGACCGTCGGCGCCGTCGCCAACGAGGGCGCCACCGCGTCCCGGCTCGGACTGGCCGGCTGGCCGCGTGCCGCCGAGGAGTCGATCGTCATCCGCGACGCGCTTCTCGCCCGCGACGCCGGAGCGCGCATCCACATCTGCCACGCCTCGACCGAGGGCACCGTCGAGCTGCTGCGCTGGGCCAAGGACCAGGGGATCGCGATCACCGCCGAGGTGACCCCGCACCACCTGCTCCTCGACGATTCCCGACTTGAAACGTACGACCCGGTGAACAAGGTCAATCCGCCGCTGCGGGAGGTCCGTGACAAGGAAGCCCTGCGCCAGGCCCTGGCTGATGGGATCGTCGACTGTGTGGCCACCGACCATGCGCCGCACGCCGCGCAGGAGAAGTGCTGCGAGTTCGCCCAGGCGAAGCCGGGCATGCTCGGGCTGCAGACCGCGCTCCCGATCGTCGTCGAGACCCTGGTGAAGCCCGGGCTTCTCGATTGGCGAGGCGTCGCGCGGGTCATGAGCGAACGGCCGGCGCAGATCGTCGAACTGACCGATCAGGGCCGCCCGATCGAGGTCGGCGAGCCCGCCAACCTCACGGTCGTCGACCCGGACACCTCGTGGGTGGTCCGCGGAGACGAGCTGGCCAGCCTGTCGCGCAACACTCCGTTCGAGGAGATGACGATGCCGGCGACCATCACCGCCACCGTCCTGCGCGGGGTCGTCACCACACGCGAGGGCCAGGTGACCCGATGAACATCCGGCGCGGCCTCATCCCCGGCATCCTCGTGGTCGTCGTGGTCGCCTCGGTGATCGGCACCGTGCTCGGCTACGGGCGAGTGGTGTTCAACGCGTGGTTCATCGGCGTATGCGTGCTCATCGTGCTCGGCCTGCTGTCGATGTTCTACCTGCTGATCACCGGCAACAAGAAGAAGCAGACGGCACAGGCCGAACTCATCGGCGAACTACCGTCCACCCCGGCCGATCCCGGGGCGCAACAACGCGGCCCCGACACCGGCCTCTACCTCGGTTCCACGATGGCGCCGAGTTGGCAGAACCGCGTGGTCGTCGGTGACATCTCCGACCGCGCGTCGGCGACGATCGCCGAGTTCGCAGCGGGCGTCCTCATCTCCCGCCAGGGTGCGAGCGACATCTGGATCCCGCGAGAGGCGATCACCGCGGTCCGCACCGAACGCGGTATCGCGGGCAAGGTGATGAGCGCCGACGGCGTCCTGGTGATCCGATGGGTCCTGCCCAGCGGCACCGAGATCGACTCGGGAATCCGCGCCGACGACAAATCGATCTACCCCGGCTGGGTGAACGCCTTTGCCGGGCAGCATGACAGTGGACAGGGGACACAGGAATGAACACAGCGGTCTTGGTGCTGGAGAACGGCCAGGTGTTCACCGGCCGGAGCTTCGGCGCAGTGGGCGAGACCCTCGGTGAAGCGGTGTTCTGCACCGCGATGACCGGCTACCAGGAAACCCTGACCGACCCGAGTTACCACCGGCAGATCGTCGTGGCCACCGCGCCGCAGATCGGCAACACCGGCTGGAACACCGAGGACGGCGAGAGCACCGGCAGCGCGGGCAGCACCGGGGTCGACGGCGACTCCGGAAAGATCTGGGTGGCCGGATATGCGGTGCGAAACCCCACCCGACGAGTCTCGAACTGGCGCGCGACCACCTCGCTCGAGGACGAACTCGTCAAGCAGGGGATCGTCGGCATCGGCGGGATCGACACCCGCACCGTGGTCCGCATCCTCCGCGACCACGGCTCGATGAAGGCCGGCATCTTCTCCGGACCGGCGCTCGCCGACACCGACGAACTCGTCGGCCGGGTGCGCAACCAGCCGGACATGAAGGGCGCCAGGCTCGCCGACGAGGTCACCACGTCCGACGGGTATGTCGTGGAGCCCCTCGAGGCGCACCGGTTCACCGTCGCCGCCATCGACCTCGGGATCAAGACCAACACCCCGCGGATGTTCGCCGAGCGTGGCGTCCGTACGCATGTGCTGCCGGCGACGGTCGCGCTCGACGCGATCGCCGACCTCAGGCCCGACGGCGTGTTCCTGTCCAACGGTCCGGGCGACCCGGCGACCGCCGACGACATCGTCGAGCTCACGCGTGGTGTCCTCGGGCAGGACCTGCCGCTGTTCGGCATCTGCTTCGGCAACCAGATCCTGGGCCGGGCCCTCGGCCGGTCCACCTACAAGATGAAGTTCGGGCACCGGGGCATCAACATCCCGGTTGTCGACCACGCCACCGGCAAGGTCTCGATCACCTCGCAGAACCACGGCTTCGCACTCGAGGGCGAGGCGGGGGAGGAGTTCGACTCCGACTTCGGCCGCGCACGGGTCAGTCACGTCTGCGCCAACGACGGCACCGTGGAGGGCGTCGAGCTGCTTTCCGGCCGCGCCTTCTCCGTGCAGTACCACCCGGAAGCGGCCGCCGGCCCCCACGACGCCGCGTATCTGTTCGACAAATTCGTCACCCTGCTCGAGGGTGACCGTGCGTCCCGGAAGACCAAGAATCAAGGAGCGAGTGCCTGATGCCGCGCCGCGAAGACATCAACCACGTCCTGGTCATCGGCTCGGGGCCGATCGTCATCGGTCAGGCTTGTGAATTCGACTACTCGGGTACCCAGGCCTGCCGCGTCCTCAAGGCCGAAGGCCTGCGTGTCAGCCTGGTGAACTCCAACCCGGCGACGATCATGACCGACCCCGAGTTCGCCGATGCCACCTACATCGAGCCGATCACCGCCGAGTTCGTCGAGAAGGTGATCGAGGCCGAGCGCGACGCCGGACATCCCATCGACGCCGTGCTCGCCACCCTCGGCGGGCAGACCGCGTTGAACACCGCGGTCGCGCTGCACGACCGCGGCTCGCTGGAGAAGTACGGCATCGAGCTGATCGGCGCCGACTTCGACGCCATCCAGCGCGGTGAGGACCGCCAGATGTTCAAGGACATCGTGGAGAAGGTCGGCGGCGAGAGCGCGCGCTCCCGCGTCTGCCACACGATGGACGAGGTCCGCGAGACCGTCGCCGAACTCGGCTTCCCGGTCGTCGTGCGTCCGTCGTTCACCATGGGCGGCCTCGGCTCGGGCATGGCCTACGACGACAACGATCTGGAGCGGATCGCCGGCGGCGGTCTCGCCGCGTCGCCGACCGCCAACGTCCTCATCGAGGAGTCGATCCTGGGCTGGAAGGAGTACGAGCTCGAGCTGATGCGCGACAACCGCGACAACGTCGTGGTCGTCTGCTCCATCGAGAACCTCGACCCGGTCGGTGTGCACACCGGCGACTCGGTGACCGTCGCCCCGGCGATGACCCTCACCGACCGCGAGTACCAGATCATGCGTGACCTCTCGATCGACATCCTGCGCGAGGTCGGCGTCGACACCGGCGGCTGCAACATCCAGTTCGCCCAGGACCCGCGCGACGGACGCCTCGTCGTGATCGAGATGAACCCGCGTGTGTCGCGGTCGTCGGCACTGGCGTCGAAGGCGACCGGCTTCCCGATCGCCAAGATCGCCGCGAAGCTGGCCATCGGCTACAGCCTCGACGAGATCGTCAACGACATCACCAAGGAGACCCCGGCCTGTTTCGAGCCCACGCTCGACTATGTCGTGGTCAAGGCGCCGCGGTTCGCGTTCGAGAAGTTCCCGGGCGCCGACGACACGCTGACCACCACGATGAAGTCGGTGGGCGAGGCGATGAGCCTCGGCCGCAGCTTCGCCGAGGCGCTCGGCAAGGTCATGCGCTCGCTGGAGACCAAGGCCGGCGGTTTCTGGGCGGAGGCCAACCGGCCCGACCCGGAGACCGTCGATCTGCCCGCGCTGCTCGAGGAGATCAAGACGCCGAAGGACGGGCGTCTCTACAAGCTGATGCTGGCCTTCGAGGCCGGCGCCACGATCGAGGACCTGTACGAGGCCACCGCCATCGATCCGTGGTTCCTGGCCGAGATCGGCGGGATCGCCGCGCTGGGTGCGGAGATCCGCGACGCCGACATCCTCGACGAGGCCTTGCTGCGCGAGGCGAAGTCGACCGGCTTCTCCGACCGTCAGATCGCCGCTCTCCGTTCGGATTTCGAGGACGAGGCCGCGGTGCGTACGCATCGCCTGTCGCTCGGTGTGCGCCCGGTCTACAAGACCGTGGACACCTGTGCGGCCGAGTTCGAGGCGAAGACGCCCTACCACTACTCGACCTATGAGCTCGATCCCGCGGCCACCAGCGAGATCGCGCCGCAGCCGGATCGTCCCAAGGTGCTGATCCTCGGTTCGGGCCCGAACCGCATCGGACAGGGCATCGAATTCGACTACTCGTGTGTCCACGCCGCACTCACGCTGAGCGAGGCCGGCTACGAGACCGTGATGGTCAACTGCAACCCGGAGACGGTCTCGACCGACTACGACACCGCCGATCGCCTGTACTTCGAGCCGCTGACCTTCGAGGACGTGCTCGAGGTCTACCACGCCGAATCCCAGTCGGGCACCGTCGCCGGTGTCATCGTGCAGCTCGGTGGCCAGACTCCGCTGGGTCTCGCACGTCGCCTCGAGGAGGCGGGTGTCCCGATAGTCGGGACCAGCCCGGCCGCCATCGACCTCGCCGAGGATCGCGGCGAGTTCGGCAAGGTCCTCGCCGAGGCCGGTCTGCCGGCCCCGGCGTTCGGCACCGCGACGAGCTTCGCCGAGGCCCGTGACACCGCCGCTCGCATCGGCTATCCGGTGCTGGTGCGTCCGTCCTACGTCCTGGGCGGCCGCGGCATGGAGATCGTCTACGACGAGAAGTCCCTGGAGGACTACATCTCCCGCGCCACGGAACTGACCCCCGACCATCCGGTGCTGGTCGACCGGTTCCTCGAGGATGCGGTGGAGATCGACGTCGACGCCCTGTGCGACGGCGAGGAGGTCTTCATCGGCGGCGTGATGGAGCACATCGAAGAGGCCGGTATCCACTCCGGTGACTCGGCGTGTGCGCTGCCGCCGGTCACCCTCGGCCGCGCCGACCTGGCGATGGTCCGCACCTCCACCGAGGCACTCGCCAGGGGTATCGGGGTGAAGGGTCTGCTCAACGTCCAGTACGCGCTCAAGGACGACATCCTCTATGTCCTGGAGGCGAATCCGCGCGCGAGCCGCACGGTGCCGTTCGTGTCGAAGGCGACCGCGGTGCCGCTGGCCAAGGCGTGTGCCCGCGTCATGCTCGGGTCGTCGATCGCCGACCTGCGCAAGCAGGGCATCCTGCCGGAGGCCGGCGACGGTGGCGAGACCCCGGCGACCGCGCCGATCTCGGTGAAGGAAGCGGTCCTGCCGTTCAACCGGTTCCGTCGCCACGACGGCAGCGGGGTCGACAACCTGCTGAGCCCGGAGATGAAGTCCACCGGCGAGGTGATGGGCATCGACGCCGACTTCGGTCGCGCGTTCGCCAAGTCGCAGACCGCCGCCTACGGGTCGCTGCCGACCAGCGGCAAGATCTTCGTGTCGGTGGCCAACAAGGACAAGCGGGCGCTGATCTTCCCGGTCAAGCACCTCGCCGACCTCGGCTTCGAGATCCTGGCCACCGAGGGAACCGCAGATGTGTTGCGCCGCAACGGAATCAAGTGTGAGACCGTCCTCAAGCACTTCGAGGCCACCGCGGGAGAGCGGACGGTTGTGGACATCATCCGGGCGGGCGAGGTCACGATGGTGATCAACACCCCGTTCGGCAACTCCGGCCCGCGCGTCGACGGCTACGAGATCCGCAGTGCCGCGGTGTCGGTGAACATCCCGTGCATCACCACGGTGCAGGGCGCCAGTGCAGCGGTGCAGGGCATCGAGGCCGCGATCAACGGCGATGTCCGGGTCCGCTCCATCCAGCGACGCCACGCGGACATGGCCGGCCTCTCATGACGGTGGCGTCCGCATGACGGGGGCGTCCGGCTTCGGCGCCCGCTACCGGCGGGTGACGGCCGAACGCGGACGCCTGTGCGCGGGTATCGACCCGCACGCGGGGCTGCTGACCGGCTGGGGCCTGGACATGTCCGTCGACGGGTTGTCGCGGTTCGCCGACATCTGCGTCGAGGCGCTGGCCCCGTCGGCGGCGGTGATCAAGCCCCAGGTCGCCTTCTTCGAGCCGTTCGGCGCCGCGGGCTTCGCGGTGCTCGAACGGGTCATCGCGGGCTGCCGCGAGGCGGGTGCCCTGGTGATCGCCGACGCCAAGCGCGGTGACATCGGCTCGACCATGTCGGCGTACGCACAGGCGTGGTTGGCCGACGCCTCACCGCTGTGCGCCGACTCGGTGACCGCCTCGCCGTACCTCGGCTACGAATCGCTGCGCCCGGCGCTTGACCTGGCACGGGCGGGGGAACGCAGCGTGTTCGTCCTCGCGCGAACCTCCAACCCGGAGGGCGGGGACGTGCAGCAGGCGCGGACGGGGGAGCGGACGGTCGCCCAGTCGATCGTCGATGCCGCGGCGGCCGAGAACGCCGACGGCACCGCGACCGCCGGCCTCGTCGTGGGTGCGACCCGCGAGCACGGACTCGACCTGGCCGACCTGAACGGCCCGATCCTGGCGCCGGGTCTGGGTGCTCAGGGAGCCACCGCCGAGGATCTGAAGGTGGTCTTCGCCGACGCCGACCCCGGGTGGGTGCTGCCGGCGAGTTCGCGCGGAGTGCTCCGCGCCGGTCCCGACGTCGACGCACTGCGCGACGCGTTCGTCCGGGCCCGCGACGAGGTCGAGACCGCACTGGGCTGAGGCGACCGCCCGGTTCCGTGCGACGGCGCGACACGCGCAAAGCGCCGTCGAATTCCAGACGAATCTGGTCACACCACTCCAGTCACATCTGTCTCAGTACGTCGATCGCTCGATCGCGAGTACTTCGCATTGCTATCGATCTCGTTCACCGGCGCCACTGTCGTGACCTGCGGGTATGATGTAAAACCCGTCGTCAGAGCGGTGCAACACCGAGTGGAGCGCCGGTGTGCCGGGCCGAAGTGCCGCGGTGCACTACAACATGAGAAAACACCGCGAAAACGGGGGGTCGCGCTCGCAAATGCCTGATCACGTGGGTACGGTCGCATTCGCCGCCAACAATCGGCAGTGCCGGACGGGTACCCCACCCGACCGCATCGTTGCGAAGACGACGCAGCGCCGCCCGCGTGGCAACAGCCGTCGGACGCCTCACGGCGGACGACGACAGTCCCAATCAAGAACGAAAGACGGAGGAACCCGTGGCCCTTCCCCAGTTGACTGACGAGCAGCGCGCCGCTGCGTTGGAGAAGGCAGCTGCCGCTCGTCGCGTCCGCGCTGAGCTCAAGGAGCGCCTGAAGCGCGGTGGCACCGATCTCCAGCAGGTGCTCAAGGACGCCGAGAACGACGAGATCCTGGGCAAGATGAAGGTCTCGGCACTGCTCGAGGCCCTGCCCAAGGTCGGCAAGGTCAAGGCTCAGGAGATCATGACCGAGCTGGAGATCGCTCCGACCCGCCGCCTGCGCGGTCTCGGCGACCGTCAGCGCAAGGCCCTGCTCGAGAAGTTCAGCTCCTGAACGTGAGCAATGCAACCGAACACGGCAGCGTGACGGTTTCGTGGGACCGGCGGTGACCAACCGGCCGGAAACCGCGGGAGCCGCACGCACGAGGGGTCGACTGATCGTCTTGGTCGGCCCCTCGGCCGTCGGCAAGTCCACCGTCGTCGCCAGGGTGCGCGCCGCATTGCCGGACCTGTACTTCAGCGTCTCGGCGACGACCCGCGCACCGCGTCCCGGTGAGGTCGACGGCCGCGACTACCACTTCGTCTCGGCCGAGGACTTCGACCGGATGATCGCCGGCGACGAGCTCTTGGAGTGGGCGGAGATCCACGGTGGCCTGCAGCGATCGGGTACCCCGCTCGCGCCCGTCCTCGCTGCCCTGGAGGCCGGTAAACCCGTTCTGGTGGAGGTCGACCTCGTCGGTGCGCGCAACGTCGTCACCCGTCTGCCCGAGGCGACCACCGTCTTCCTCGCCCCGCCGAGCTGGGACGAACTCGTCGCCCGGCTGACCGGCCGCGGCACCGAGAGCCCCGAGGCGATCGAGCGCCGGCTCGCCACCGCGAAGGTCGAGATGGCTGCCCGAGACGAGTTCGACCACGTCATCGTGAACAGCGAAGTCGACCGAGCGGCCTCCGACTTGGTATCCTTGCTGGTCGGACCTGAGCAGCCCACCGCGCCCGCGACCTGACCAGCCTCTCTGACATCCCAGACCTCGACGCAGGAGTTTGTGTGACCACCCCGACCAATTTCGACATCACCGAGATCGCCGACGCACCGGCATACGACACACCGCTGGGTATCACCAATCCCCCGATCGACGATCTCCTCGAGCGCGCCTCGTCGAAGTACGCCCTCGTCATCTACGCGGCCAAGCGTGCGCGCCAGATCAACGACTACTACAACCAGCTCGGTGACGGCATCCTCGAGTACGTCGGCCCGCTGGTCGAGCCCGGCCTCCAGGAGAAGCCGCTGTCGATCGCGCTCCGCGAGATCCACTCCGATCTGCTCGAGCACACCGAGGGCGAATAGTCGCGGCGTCGGGTATGACCACACCGACCAAGAAACGACGCCGAATCCTCATCGGCGTCGGTGGAGGCATCGCCGCATACAAGGTGTGCTCGGTGATCCGCCACTTCACCGAGTCCGGGCACGACGTCCGCGTGGTGCCGACCCCGGCGGCCCTCGAGTTCGTCGGCAAGGCCACCTTCGAGGCGCTCAGCGGTAACCCGGTCAGCACCACCGTCTTCGACGACGTCGACGAGGTCGCGCATGTGCGTCTGGGCCAGGGCGCCGACCTCGTGATCATCGCGCCGGCGACCGCGGACCTCATGGCCCGCGCTGCTCAGGGACGCGCCGACGATCTGCTCACCGCATCGCTGCTCACCGTGCGGTGCCCGGTGCTGTTCGTGCCGGCCATGCACACCGAGATGTGGGAGCACCCCGCCACCCAGGCCAACATCGCGACCCTGCGCGAACACGGTTCGACCGTCATGACGCCGGCGTTCGGTCGCCTCACCGGCACCGACTCCGGCCGCGGTCGTCTCCCGGACCCGCAGGAGATCGCCCTCATCGGCGAGCTGCTCCTCGACCGCGCCGACGCACTGCCGTACGACCTCGCCGGTGTCCGCGTGCTGATCAGTGCCGGCGGCACCCGCGAACCGCTCGATCCGGTGCGCTACCTGGGCAATCACAGCTCGGGCAAGCAGGGATTCGCCCTGGCCCGGGCAGCTGCACAGCGTGGGGCGAGCGTCACCGTCGTCGCCGGTTCGACGACCGACCCCGGTGACCCCGCCGGCGTGCACATCGTCCGGATCTCGAACGCCCAGGAACTCTCCGAGGAGATGACCAAGCGCGCGGCCGACGCCGACGTCGTCATCATGGCCGCCGCCGTGGCCGACTTCCGGCCCGTCGCGGTGGCCGACGCCAAGATCAAGAAGGGCGATCAGGGTCCGGCCCCGATCGAGCTGACCACCAACCCGGACATTCTCCGCGGGCTCGTCGAGGCGCGGGACGACGGCCGTATCCCCTCGGAGACCGTCATCGTCGGATTCGCCGCCGAGACCGGCGACGAGACCGGCGGGGTCCTCGACCACGGTCGCGCAAAGCTCGCCCGCAAGGGTTGCGACCTGCTGGTGGTGAACGCGGTCGGCGACGGCAAGGCGTTCGGCACCGAGGACAACACCGGCTGGCTGCTGTCGGCCAAGGGCGACGAGACCGCGCTGCCCTTCGGGTCGAAAACACTCATGTCGAGTCGAATACTTGACGAAGTGCGACAACTGGTGCCTGATGGTCCGGGGGCCTGAGCGGCACCGCAGCGAAACCGACCGCTGTGTAGTTTTGAAGTGACTCCCACCGGCCACGACGACCGGACGATACCTGCCAAACGGCGCCGGAAGATCCGCGCGCGAGATCTCGAGAGGATCTGATGACCACCTCGTCACGCCTGTTCACGAGCGAATCCGTCACCGAGGGGCATCCCGACAAGATCTGTGACGCGATCAGCGACTCGATCCTCGACGCCATCCTCACCGACGACCCCAACGCGCGGGTCGCGGTGGAGACGCTGGTGACCACCGGCCAGGTCCACGTCGCGGGTGAGGTCACGACCACCGCGTACGCAGACATCCCCGGCATCGTCCGCGCCAAGATCCTCGAGATCGGCTACGACTCCTCCACCAAGGGCTTCGACGGCGCGTCGTGCGGCGTCAACGTCGCGATCGGCGCTCAGTCGCCGGACATCGCCGGCGGCGTCTTCAACTCCCACGAGAGCCGCAGCGGTATCTCCGAGGACGAGATCGACAGCCAGGGCGCCGGTGACCAGGGCCTGATGTTCGGTTACGCCACCAACGAGACCCCCGAGCTGATGCCGGTGCCGATCGCGCTGGCCCACCGTCTCTCCCGTCGTCTCACCGAGGTCCGCAAGGACGGCACGCTGCCGTACCTGCGTCCCGACGGCAAGACCCAGGTCACCATCGAGTACGACGGTGACACCCCGGTCCGCCTCGACACCGTCGTCCTGTCGACCCAGCATGCGGCCGACATCGACCTCCACAACCTCCTGGCTCCCGACATCAAGAAGCAGGTCGTCGACGCGGTGCTCGCCGACATCGACCTGCCGACCCTCGACACCTCCGACTACCGACTGCTGGTCAACCCGACCGGCAAATTCGTCCTCGGCGGCCCGATGGGTGACGCCGGCCTGACCGGCCGAAAGATCATCGTCGACACCTACGGCGGCATGGCCCGCCACGGCGGCGGCGCCTTCTCCGGCAAGGACCCGTCGAAGGTCGATCGCAGCGCCGCCTATGCGATGCGCTGGGTCGCCAAGAACGCGGTCGCCGCCGGCCTGGCCGATCGCATCGAGGTCCAGGTGGCCTACGCGATCGGCAAGGCCGCGCCGGTCGGTCTGTTCGTCGAGACCTTCGGCACCGAACACGTCGACCCCGCGGTCATCGAGCGGGTCATCAAGGAGAACTTCGACCTGCGTCCGCTCGCGATCATCCGCGACCTGGACCTGCTGCGACCGATCTACGGCCCGACCGCCGCGTACGGCCACTTCGGTCGTACCGACGTCGATCTGCCGTGGGAGCGGACCGACCGCGCGGACAAGCTGCGCGCGGCCGCCGGTCTCTGACCCCGAAGGGCGCAGTCCCTGCCCCCGAAAGGCGCACGGGTCCCGGCTGATTCGCTGCCGGTGGCCCGTGTTCTGCCCATTCTCGGACTCGCACACCTCGACCGGCCGTTCGACTACCTGATCGACTCCGATCAGGATGCGACGGCGGTTCCGGGCGTGCGGGTCCGTGTTCGGTTCTCCGGTCGTCTCGTCGACGGGTACCTGCTCGACCGGATCGAGAAGAGCGATCACCCCGGCAAACTGGGGTGGCTCGACCGGGTCGTCTCCGCCGAGCCGGTCCTGTCGCCGGAGTTGGCGACGCTGTGCCGTGCGGTCGCCGATCGCTACGCCGGCACGATGGGAGACGTTGTCCGTCTGGCGATCCCGCCGCGCCATGCGCGGACCGAGAAGGAGACGACGCCCGAGCCCGCGACTGTCGTCGAGGCGCCCGACCTGGAGGCGTGGTGTCGCTATCCGTTGGCCGAATCGTTCCTCGAGGCGCTCGCCGACGGTGGGCACCCGCGGGCGGCGTGGCAGGCCCTGCCGGGTGAGGACTGGGCGCGTCGGCTCGCCGAACTCGCCGCGGCGACCCTGGCGGTCGGACGCGGATGCATCATCGTCGTGCCCGACCAGCGGGACCTCGACCGGGTGTGGGCGGAATGTGAACCACTCATCGGCGATCGGGGAGTGGCTCTGGCCGCCGGGCTCGGGCCCACCGCGCGGTACCGCCGCTGGCTGGCCGCGCGCCGGGGTGCGGCGAAGCTCGTGATCGGCACGCGCAGTGCGATTTTCGCGCCGGTCACCGACCTCGGTCTGGTGGTCGTCTGGGACGACGGCGACGACAGCATGGCCGATCCGCGGGCGCCGTATCCGCACCCGCGGGAAGTCGCGGTGCTGCGGTCGCACCGGGAACGCTGCGGACTCATCCTCGGCGGCTTCGCCCGGACGGCGGAGGCGCAGGCGCTCGTCGCATCGGGCTGGGCACACGACCTCGTCGCCGACCGTCCGCTCGTCCGCCACCGCAGCCCACGGGTGCAGGCCATCTCCGACGACGACCGCCAGATCGCGCGCGATCCGATGGCGAGGTCCGCACGCATCCCCGAGGTCGCCTTCGATGCAGCCCGTTCGGCGTTCGCCGCCGACCAGCCGGTGGTGTTCAGCGTTCCGCGCCGCGGTTACGTGCCGTCGCTGGCGTGTACCCGGTGCCGGGAACACGCGCGGTGTCGTGCCTGCAACGGACCACTGCAGATGGACGGCCACCAACGTCTCAGTTGCCGATGGTGTGGCCGCCCGGAGCGATCGTTCCGCTGCCCCGAGTGCGGCAACACGAAGGTGCGGGCGACGGTCACCGGCGCCCGACGGACCGCCGAGGAACTCGGACGCGCCTTCGCGGGCGTGCCGGTCCACACCAGTGGCGGAGACACCATCATCGACGAGATCGAGCCCGGCGCACGGCTCGTCGTCGCGACACCGGGGGCCGAACCGGTCGCCCCGGACGGCTACGGGGCGGCGATCGTCGTCGACACGTGGGCACAACTCGACCGCGCCGATCTTCGTGCGGAGGAACACGCGGTGCGACGCTGGATGGCGCTGGCCGGCATGGTCCGACCGCACGGCGACGGAGGTCGCGTGGTGATCGTCGCCGACTCGACGCTGGCGCCGGTCCAGGCGCTGATCCGTTGGGATCCGGTCGGTTTCGCGTCGCTGCAGCTGACTCAGCGTGTCGAACTGGGCTTCCCGCCGGCGGTCACGATGGCGTCGGTGGACGGTCCGACGCAGGTGATCACCGACTTCGTGGAACATCTCGAACTACCCGAGGGGTCGGACGTGCTCGGGCCCGTGCCGCTTCCACCGGGGGTGCGGCCGCCGGCCGGTAGCGCCGAGTGGGAGGCCGCCGCGGACGACGAGATGGACCGCATCCTGGTGCGGTTGCCGCGCAAGCACGGACGGCTCCTCGCGCAGGCTCTCGCCGCGGGGCAGGCGCGGCGCAACACGCACCGGCAGACCGGGCCGATCCGGGTTCAGGTGGACCCGCCTACGATCGGATGAATGCGCATCGTTTTCGCCGGCACCCCCGAGGTGGCCGTGCCGTCGTTGCAGGCCCTGCTGGACTCGCCGTCGCATGAGGTCGTCGGCGTCATCACCCGGCCCGACGCGGTGTCGGGCCGTGGTCGCAAGGTCGTGCGGTCACCGATCGGCGTGCTCGCCGACGAGCACGGCCTCGAGGTGATCACCCCGCGACGGATGTCCGAGCCGGACGTCGCCGAGGTTCTGCGACGCTGGGCCCCGGATTGCGGTGCGGTGGTGGCCTACGGCGGACTCGTGCCGGAGGATCTTCTCGCGCTCCCGACCCACGGCTGGATCAACCTGCATCTCTCGGTGCTGCCGGCCTGGCGTGGCGCCGCGCCGGTGCAGGCAGCGATCGCCGCGGGCGATGAGGTGACCGGTGCGAGCACCTTCCGCCTGGAGAAGGGTCTCGACACCGGGCCGGTGTTCGGCGTCCTCACCGAGACCATCCGGCCCACCGACACGAGCGGTGATCTCCTCGGGCGTCTGGCCGAGGCCGGGTCGGGTCTACTGGTGAACACGCTCGACGGCATCGAGGCCGGGGGACTCGTCCCGGAACCGCAGCCCGCTGCTGGTGTCAGCCACGCGCCGAAGGTCGAGGTCGAGGATGCGCGGATCCGCTGGGATCTGCCCGCGCACATCATCGATCGTCTCATCCGCGCCTACACGCCGGCGCCGGGATCGTGGACGAGTCTCGACGACGCGCGGATCAAGGTGGGTCCGGTGCGGCCCGTCGATTCCGATGACGCGGCACTCCCGGAAGCAGTGCGTGCCGAATCGCCGGCGCCGGGAGTCATCGCGGTGACCAAGAAGGCGGTGTTCGTCGGTACCGGTTCGACGCCGGTGAAACTCGGCACCGTGCAGCCGCCGGGGAAGAAGCCGATGCCGGCCGCCGACTGGGCCCGTGGCGCCCGACTCACCGATGGGACGGTGCTGGGATGAGTACAGATCGACGACCGAACCAGGGCAAGCGCGACAACAGCTCCGCGAAGTTCCGGCAGAAGGATCTGGACCCGGCGCGCGTCGCGGCGCGGGACACGCTGCGCGCGATCCGTGAGCGTGACGCCTACGCGAATCTGGTTCTCCCGAAGATGCTGCGGGACCGCAGGATCGAAGGTCGCGACGCGGCCTTCGCGACCGAACTCGCCTACGGCACGGCGCGGGCCCAGGGGCTGCTGGATGCGGTGATCGCCTCGGCCGCCAAGCGTCCCGTCGACGAGATCGACGGCCCGGTGCTCGATGTGCTGCGGTTGGGCGCTTACCAATTGCTGCGTACGCGCGTCGGATCCCATGCCGCGGTGTCGACGTCGGTGGACCTGGTGCGTTCCGAGAACGGGATGGGGCCTTCGGGTTTCGCGAATGCCGTGCTGCGCAAGGTGTCGCAGAAGACCGAGGAGATGTGGGTCGACGAGCTCGCGCCGTCGCCCGCCGAGGATCTCGTCGGCTATCTGGCCTTCCAGTACGCGCATCCCCGCTGGATCGCGGAGGTGTTCCGGGATGCGCTCGGCGGGTCGGCCGGCCAGTTGCAGGCGGCACTCGCTGCCGACGACGAACGTCCGCCCGTGCATCTGGTCGCCCGGCCGGGTTACATCACCGCCGAGGAGCTGGCGCTGACCAGCGGGGGAGAGGAAGGCCGGTTCTCGCCGTACTGCGTGTATCTGCCGAGCGGTGATCCGGGTGACGTGGATGCGATCCGTGAGGGCTATGCCGGTGTGCAGGACGAGGGCAGCCAGCTGATCGCGCGCGCGGTGACAGTCGCCGAGGTCGCCGACGACTCCGGTCGCTGGCTCGACATGTGCGCCGGACCCGGCGGCAAGGCCGCGCTGATCGGCGCGCTCGCCGACATCGACGGCGCCCGGCTGGATGCGATCGAGGTGTCGAAACATCGCGCCGAGCTGATCCGCAAGGTCGTCAGCGACCTGCCGGTGACGATCCATGTCGCCGACGCCCGGTCGAGTGGCCTCGAACCGGGATACGACCGCATCCTGCTCGACGCACCCTGTTCCGGGCTCGGCTCGCTGCGTCGTCGGCCCGAATCGCGTTGGCGCCGAACCGCTGCCGATGTCGACGAGCTCGTCGCGCTGCAGAAGCAGTTGCTGACCGAGGCGCTTCGGCTCGTGAAACCCGGTGGAATCGTGGTCTATTCGACCTGTTCACCGCACCCGGCCGAGACCACCGCGGTGGTCGCCGACGTGCTGGCTTCGGTCGACGGGGCCCGCCGGCTCGACGCCCGCCCGCTGGTGACCGTCGGGGAGCTCGGACCGGAACTGCTCGGCGATGGTCCGCATGTGCAGTTGTGGCCGCACGTCCACGGCACGGATGCGATGTTCATGGCCGCCCTGACCCGCGACTGACGCGGGCCAGGACGGCCACGGAGAGAAGGAGGCGTCGGGACTAGACCGACGCCTTGTCGTCATCGGTATCGGCGACTGCCGCGGAGACTGATTCCGCCGCACCGCGATCCTTGGGGATGAGGGCCGCGACCACGAAGGCGACCAGGGCGACACCGGCACCGATCGTCAGCGCCACGCGGAAGCCGCTCTCCGAGGCGAGTTCGTGGCCGCCGAGGTTGATCGTCATCTGGGCGAGCACCGCACCGACAACGGCGGCGCCCACCGAGGTGCCGATCGACCGCATCAGGGTGTTGAAACCGTTGGCGGCCGCGGTCTCGGTGACCGGGACCGATCCCATGATGAGTGCGGGCATCGAGCCGTACGCGAGGCCGACGCCGCTGTTGATCACCATCATCGCCAGCATCAGGCCCCAGGTGGTACCGAGCAGCAGCAGCGACAGGCCGTAACCGGCGGCGATCACGAGCACACCGGACATCAAGGTGAACTTGGGTCCGCGTGTGTCGGTGAGCTTTCCGCCGAGCGGGGAGACGACCATCATCATCAAGCCGCCGGGCAGCATCCACAGGCCGGCCGCCAGCATCGACTGGCCGAGCCCGTAGCCGGTGGCCTCGGGGAACTGCAGGATCTGGGGCACTACGAGCATGGCCGCGTACATGCCCATGCCGACGAAGATCGACGCGATGTTGGTGGTCAGCACGCGCGGACGTGCAGTCGTACGGAGGTCGACGAGCGGTTCGACAATGCGGAGCTCCCAGAAGCCCCAGCCGAGCAGCAGTACGACGGCGGTGATGAACAGGCCCACGATGGAGCCGGACGCCCATCCCCAGTCAGCACCCTTCGACACGGCGAGGAGCAGGCAGACGAGGCCGGCGCCGAGACCGACCGCACCCAAATAGTCGAACTTCTGGCCCTTGGCCGCCGGCGGAACATCGGGGATCTGGGTGAAGATGAGTGCGAGGATCATCGCGCCCAGGGCGGCGGTCACCCAGAACAGCACGCGCCAGTTGGTGTACTCGGCGATCGCCGCCGACAGCGGCAGGCCGATACCGCCACCGATGCCCATCGAGGCGCTGACGAGCGCGATCGAGGAGCTGAGTTTCTCCGGCGGAACGGCGTCTCGGAGAAGGGCGATGCCGAGCGGGATCATGCCCATACCGAGGCCTTGGAGGCCGCGGCCGACAATCATCGGGATCACCGACGACGCCAGTGCGCACAGGATCGAACCCGCGATGAGCGGGACGGTGAGCGCGAGCAGGACGCGACGCTTGCCGAGGAGGTCGCCGAGGCGACCGGTGATCGGTACGAAGACACCGCCGACGAGAAGGGTCACGGTGATGACCCAGTTGGAGTTGGACGCAGTGGTGTTGAGGATGCGCGGCAACTCGGGAAGCAACGGCGTTACGAGAGTTTGCGTGATTGCGGCCACCGTGCCCGCGAGGGCCAGTGTGAGGATCACGCCACCCGGTCGCGTTGTGGCGCCGCTTGGCGTAATGGCGACGGTCTTGGATGAGGACATGGTGACGAACTCCTCGAGGAGGTTAGGGCTGAAGGCCGCCAGAACCGGTAAGTCAACGATTGACGACTTAGCGACGGTAGGTTACTCCGGACCTATTAGTCAATGCCTGATGACTTGGGACACAGTCGGGCCGGATTTGCGACGTCGTCGACGCTAAGCTTGCGGGCAACACTGTCCGGACGAGTGGGAGATGATGGCTGACCCGACCCAGCGGCGTCGTAATGCAGAGGCGACCCGCGAGGCTCTGCTGGAGGCTGCCCGGACCCTGCTCGCCGAACGCGGGGCCACGCAGACGACGACTCGCGACATCGCTGCCGTCGTGGGGGTCAACCAGGCGTTGATCAACCGTTATTTCGGCTCCAAGGAGAATCTGTTCGTCGAGGCGGTGCGGACTGGCGGAAGCGGCGCCGCGGGACTGGTGGCCTCAACCCCGCTGGCGGATCTGCCCGACAAGATCCTGCGCGAGGTCCTCGACGTGAGCGCCTCGGGTGGCGGCAGCACCGCCCTGCTCGCCGGGGTGGTCAACAACGAGACCATCAACGACCTGATCCGCAGCATCATCGAGGATGTGTTCACCCGGCAGCTGGGAGACCGGCTCGGCGGTGATTCGGGTGGATTGCGGGCGGAGTTGCTCAACGCCCTGGTCGTCGGGATCACCATCATGCGGCACAAGATCGAGAGTCCGGCCCTCTCTCAGGCCTCCATGGACGAGATTTCGGACTATGTCACGCGGATGGCTGCGCCGTTGCTGACCGACGATCGGTGATTTTCATTGCGTGGCCTCGCTTTCCACCAGTTCGGCGAGCGCGGCGGTCACCGAATCCCAGCCGTCGTAGAAGCCGAGTTCATGATGTCGGTGGCGATCGGATGGATTGCCGTGGCGGACGACGACGCTGTACTCGGTTCCGTCGGCGTGTTCGGCGAAGGTGATCTCGGCGGTCATGGGGACCGGCGCGGGTTCGGCGGGCCGCCAGGAACTGTCGATCGCGTTGGTGAACACCAGGCGTTCGTTGTCGTCGACGACGAGGAAGACAGCATCCATGTGCGGGACGAAGGTCTCGCCGTCGTCGCTCATCTGCGTGACGAGAGCGCCGCCGGGGCGTGGCTCGAGTCGTTCGACCCGGGTGATGGTCGGGGAGGGCGTCCACCATTTCGCAAGCTGCTCGGGTCGGGTCCACGCATTCCAGATCCGTTGTCGCGGTGCGCGGATGATGCGTTGCAGGGTCAGGTCGAGTTCGGGGTCGATCATGGTGTCTCCTCGGGTTCGGTGACGAAGGCTTCGAGTCGGTCGGTGCGTTCGGTCCAGACGATGCGCTGGTGTTCGAGCCAGGTCTGCAGGCGTCGCAGGCGTCGACGGTCGAGCGTGCACATTCGGGTTCTGCCGGTCTTCTTGGTCATCACCAGTCCGCTGTCCTCGAGGACCTTCAGGTGCTTCATGAACGACGGAAGGGTCATGGGGAAGGGGTCGGCGAGTTCGCCGACGCTCGCGGGTCCGCGCCCGAGGCGTTCGACGACGGCGCGGCGGGTCGGATCCGACAGTGCGCCGAAGAGGTCGTCGAGTGTGACCGAACTGTTTGCCATGTGGCTAAGTGTTGCATGATTGTTCACTGAACTCAACAGCTAAGTGATCCGGGTGGGATGTGGTTGTGGAAAGATGCGGCGGAGCAGTAAGTATTCACGTACTATCGAACGTATGTACGAGACTGATGTACCGGAAACACGGAGGCCGGCAACGGGCGACTTGCGCGCTCTCGTGAGCCTCCTTGCCGGCATGGCTGCGGGGGCTGGCGAGGCCGAGTCGGTGGAGCGGCTGACTCTGCTCGAGGAGATCAAGTCGGCGTGCACTGCGGCCCAGGTGCGTGAGACCGCGAATCTCGACCGGCTGCGTGCGGACGACGAGGCCGCGCGCAATGTTCCGCAACCGCGCCGGGGTCGAGGGCTCGCCGCCGAAGTCGGCTTGGCGCGCAAGGCCTCACCGCAGAAGGGGAGTCAGTACCTCGGGTTCGCTCGTGCTCTGGCGCACGAGATGCCGCACACGATGGCCGCACTCACGGACGGGGTGTTGACAGAATGGCGAGCCACGATCCTCGTCCGCGAAACCGCTTATCTGACTCGCGAATCGCGGGAGGAGATCGACCGGCGGGTGTGTGGCGATCCGGAGGCGCTGGTGGGCGCCTCGGACCGAGAGATCGAAGCGCGGGCGAAGCGTCACGCGTACGAACTCGAGCCGGCGGCCGTGGTCGCGCGAAAGGCCAAGGCCGAGAAAGACCGTCGCGTCAGCGTGCGGCCGGCGCCCGATCTGATGACCAAGCTGTCGGCGCTGTTGCCGATGACGCAGGGGATCTCGGTGTATGCCGCGCTCAAGAAGCACGCCGATTCGGTCGTCGGTGCGGACGATCGCACGCATGCGCAGATCATGGCCGACGCGCTGGTCGAACGAGTCACCGGTCGATCCGCAGCGGAACCGGTTCCGGTGTCGGTGGACATGGTCCTGTCCGACGAGTGCCTGCTCGGGCTCAACGATTCGGCGGCCGAAGTGAAGGGGTACGGACCGATTCCGGCAGCAGTGGCACGGGAACTCGTCGCCGCGTCGGTGTCGCCCGATGGTGAGACCGCCTCGACGCTGCGCCGTGTCTATGCGCGTCCGTCCGATGGTGTGCTGGTGGCGATGGAGTCCCGTTCCCGCGGATTCCCGCCCGCACTGGCGCATTTCATCCGGTTGCGAGATCAGCGGTGTCGCACCCCGTACTGCGGGGCGCCTATCGCCGAGATCGACCACGCCAAACCGCATCGGCATGAAGGCCCGACCAGCGAGGCGAATGCCGACGGCATCTGCGTCACCCATAATCGCGCGAAAGAGGCCGATGGCTGGACGTACTCGGTCCGCATGTCCGGCGACATCCGGGTCATCGACGTCATCACTCCGACCGGTGCACGACATCGGAGTACGGCACCGCCGGCCGTCGGGCATCGAGACCCTGAACAAAGCGTCATCGAAACGAAGCTGCTGCAGCTGTTCGCGGTCGCCTGAGCGGTGTCGGCGCCGGGTAACGTCCAACGGCGTGACGATCCGCGCTTTTGATTCGGCAGGCGACTCCGGCTGACGTCGACGCTGCGCAGAAACCCTCGGCCAGGCCTTCGCCGACTATCCGTTCACATGGCGCACGGTGGATGCGCGTGACCATGGCGACCGAGTGCGGTCGTTGCAGCGGTTGTTCCTCGCCGAGAATGGCAGCGGTGCGGCCGCGTCTGGGTATCGGACGACCTTGCCGCCGTGGCGGTGTGGATCACTCCGTCCTCGACAGGTCTCGACGAGGCGTTCGGCGACATCGCATCCCGAGTTGTCGACCTGTACGGAGACAGAGCGGACATTGCCGCGCGGGCGGACGACTCGGGTTCGAGGTGGCCGGGAAGGTGTCTTTGCCCGACGACGGTCCAGATGTGTGGGCGATGGTGAGGGTTCCGTAAACGAACCTTGCGCTACCTGGGCGGTGTGCGACTCGGCTCGGCCGGTTGTGGATGCTGAATCCCCACTTCGTAGTGTCTCGTACTAGGTTGTCTGAGTCGAGGGGCGTCAAGGGGCATTGATGCCGGGGACGGGGGACTCACAGTGACTTATCGCCTGGAAGCTGAAAAGGGAGTGATCGAGGGCGTCGGCAAGACGTTGGCCGGGTGTTCGGATGCCACGCGGGCGCTCTGGTCGGGCAGTGCCGGTCTCGCTGACGCAGCTGCCGCGATGCCTGGATCAGCGTTCAGCGCCGCTTGCGCCGGTAAGGACGACGTCGTTCGTACCCTTCTCGGACGCGCGGCCGCCCGCATGGATGCGGTGTCGCAGACGTGCTACCAGGTGGCCACCGAGTTCGCCGATACCGATGAAGAGTTGGCGAGCGGTTTCCGAGCCATTTCCGTGTTCTGATGAGCCGTCCGACTCGATCGACGGTCACCAGCTGGGATGTGATGGTCCTGCTCCAGTCTGCGAAATCGCTGGAGACAACGGCCGAAAACCTACGAACCCAGACCAGGACAATGGCCGACGCCCCGATGAACGTGACGGGCTGGTCGGGCAAATCCAGGCGTGCGTGTGAAGACCGCACGGCGTCTGACCGAGACGAGATCAACAAGCTCGGAACCGAACTCAACGCGGCCGCAAGGGTGCTGCACGACACCGCCGCCGCGATCAGCCCCAACCGAAGCACTGCTCTGACGAAAGCGCTCGGCCTCGAATTCGACAAGTTCAGCGTCTCGGATGACTGGACCGTGCGCGACGCTCGTGACTACGCGGCTGAGTTGAAGGGGGTAGACGCCGGCAGCGCAGCCGAGCAGTCGATTCTGAACGACCAAGCCAAGCGTGCGGAGGAGGCGAAGACTGCGACACTGTCGCTGCAGTCGCTGGCGGACCAGATCGGGGAAGACGACCGGAACGGTGCACGCGCGCTGAATGTGGTCTTCGGCAATGCAGAGATCAGTGCTCCGCTCAGATCGAGCTTCTCCGCAGGACAGGCGAGCCGCGACGTTCAGGCGATCATGAGCGGGACCGCGACACCGGAGCAGAAGGAACGCTTCTACCGCGCGACCAGCTCGACCCCCGAACAGCGTGCGGCACTGGCACGCGGCGAGGAAGCGGTCATCTCGAAGGAGCAGTTCGATTACCTGAAGGCCATCTACACGCCTAATTGGGGGCAGAGCGCTGAAGGCTCCGCGCCATACTCACTCGACGCGTTGAAGCGTTTCGGCGACGAATACAGTGGCGCGGAAAGATCCAAGCTCAAGAATGCACTCGGTGATGGTATCTATATGCTTGGCAACCCTAATTTACGGACAGATCAGCAGGTCGAGCCGACGTTCTTGGCTGGTCCCTTGCAACAGATGGGACTGTCCCCTGAGTCGAAGTTCGTTAGCGGCGGTATGGGTCAGCTTTCGTCGCCGATACGTGAAGTCCTGACCAATCCCGCGGCCAGCAAAGCAAACGTCACCGTGCCAGATACGGGTCCGCACTCAGGCGGGCACAGGCCGGTGACCGACCTGAAGACTTTCAATGATTTGAAAACCGTGATGGATATCCTGGAGCATCGCTCGGTTGACACCGAGGGCGGGTCTACGTCGGTTCAGCTCGGTAGCGATGTCGACCGAGCATTGGTTGCGCGGGCGGGAGAGATCGCTGCAGTCGGGGGTGATGAGCTCGTCTCGAATCCTGGACTTTTCAACCCCCACAACGTGTCCAAGACAGATGCCGAAGCCCTGATGATACGGATGCTCGACGTCGCTGGGAGTGATCACATTGCGATCCACGACGCCGTGTTGGCCGCGACTGGTGGCGCAACAACCGGTTCAATGCCTTCCGTGTACGACGTCGAGGGCCGCGAGCAGACTTTCAAGGACGCTGAAAGCTTGAAGCACCTGTTCACTTTCGACTGGACCGACGGTGCGGGCAACGAGAGTTCGGGTGTCAACAAGCTCTTCAATTGGATGCCCGGGGCCGCCTATGCCGCCGACGGTAGCTCACTGGAGGCTCTGGCGGAGAGTGAACGAGCAGGGCAGATCGCTACCTCCCTCACCCAGTACTTCGGTGACAACAAGGAGGCGTTCATAGACATCGGGGACGACAAGAGTGCGTTGGGAGAACTGAACGGTGAGCTGGCCCGTACCCTGGCTTCGGCTATAGGTCCCCACACTGCTGTGATGGGTGGAGCAGATCCTCGACTGTTCGACTCGCATGGAGTTGCTGAAGTCGATCTAGCCGATTTGAAGGCGACTTTCCAGATTCTGAACTCGGACGCCGACGCCGGGCGAATTGTTAATTCGATGACTGCTTTGCAGATCGACGTCCTCCAAGAGGAATTCGGCCGCAACCCGCACGACTACGGACTCGGCGAAGTCACCGGTCGTTTGGAAGGTGCGATGGCCAGCGGTCTGGATTCGCACATCGAGGAAACCAAGGTTGACGGTCGTCACTTGGCGGCGCGCGATGCCGCTGCCAGGGGTGCAATGTTCGAGAGTGCGTACGGTTTGCTCTCGGCAGTACCGGGTCTGGACCCTGCTGTGAGAGTCTTGCTCGGTGGTGTGGCCCCACAGGCGCAACTTCATTTCTCGGGGCTGCCCACGGACCCGGACACGATAATCGCGGACCCGGAACTACAGAGGTTGCGAACCGAGATGTACACATCGCAGATTGAGCCCAACGCCAAATACGCGCAGATACTGGAAGGCTACTTCAGTTCGCATCCCGAGATAGCTGATGATCCAGATTTCCGAAAACTGTTTGCTCCAGACGGTGAGGTTGATTTCGAGGAGATGAAACGCACCAAGGTCATGCCGGAGGTAGCTGATGTTGAGGAGGCTGCCTCTTATGCTCAGCGCTTGCTGAAGTCGGATATCAATTCATTTGCTCTCCGTCACAACGAAAACTTCGAACACGCGTACAAGAGGTAGTTGAGTGCAAGCGAGTTTTTCAGAGAGAGCGCGTTTCGTCGGGTGCTTACTCGTTGCGGTCCTTGCGATCGGAGCTGCGGGCTGTGGTGTGCCTCAGGACTCGCCCTCAGTTTCCGGCGTATCGCGTACCACGAAACCCCCGGAAGACGCTGGCATGCCGCCGAACCTGGATACTTCCTTTCGCTGGGTGCCCGGAAGCGCCCTCGATTTCATGAGTGGGGAAGGAACGTTCGTTCGTGCTTACGTCGAATCCTTTGAGCTCGCGTTCCAGGGACAATCCGCCGAGTGGGGGTACCCCGGGTTCGTCGACGCATCTCCGAGAGGAATTGATGAACAAGTCAAAGAAGTGGTGAGCAACAGTTCCACTCGCAAGGTTGTCAACACCGTCTTCTATCGTCCGCTACGACGCGTGGACAGCGGCGCCACGAGTCGTCTGATTCTTTGTCGGAGCGAGATTCTGTCGATCGAGCAACGGTTTCCGTCGCGCGATTCTGAGTGGAGGAAGATCGGGAAGCCGTGGGGATATCCGGTCACGATCGAGTTCACGCGATCTGCAAACGGGAGCCCGCCGGAAAAACAACAAGGTGCCAGACGGGCTCCTTCGTATTCAGTGTTCGGAAATTGGCACGTCACCTTCTACGACCGACTCGGCGTCGGACGAGAAAACCGAGCCGATATCGTGGCATGCGATGCCCTTCCCTCGAACCCGGATTTGCCCGCGGTGGGTGTTGAGACGGGTTCGCAACCCTGGCCGACTCTCCCTCCGTCCCCCGGCTGGCCGGCCAACGGAGTCTGAGACGCCCGAACGCTTTCGTCCGCACCGCCCACCTCGCCCTACACTTGTCCACCATGTGCACCGCTGTTAACGCGCCCATGATCGCCCCGTCCATCCTGTCCGCGGACTTCGCGAATCTCGCCGACGAGGCGGCGGCCGTTGCCAAGCCCGGAGCCACCCGTGCCGACTGGTTGCACGTCGACGTCATGGACGCGCACTTCGTGCCGAACCTCACCCTGGGTCTGCCGATCGTCGAGAGCCTGCTGAAGGCGACCGACATCCCGCTCGACTGCCATCTGATGATCGAGAACCCCGAGCGCTGGGCGCCGCCGTACGCCGAGGCCGGCGCGTACAACGTCACCTTTCACGCGGAGGCCGCCGAGAATCCGATCGGCGTCGCCCGCGACATCCGCGCCGCCGGCGCGAAGGCCGGCCTGTCGATCAAGCCGGGTACCCCGCTCGATCCCTATCTGGAGATCCTCCGCGACTTCGACACCCTACTGATCATGAGTGTCGAACCCGGCTTCGGCGGACAGAAGTTCATGCCCGAGGTCCTCGAGAAGGCCCGCGCCATCCGCAAGTTCATCGACGCCGAGGACCTGAGGCTGCTCGTCGAGATCGACGGCGGAATCAACGCCGACACCATCGAAGAAGCCGCCGAGGCCGGAATCGACTGCTTCGTCGCCGGCTCGGCCGTCTACGGTGCCGCCGACCCGGGCCAGGCCGTCGCCGCCCTGCGCGAATCCGCCGCCCGGGCGCGCGCCAAGAGCGACGTCTGACGCACCTCGTGGACATCGCCGCCGCCATGGATCGCGCCGTCGAGGCGTCGTATGCGGCCATGGGTGTCAGCTCGCCCAATCCTCCTGTCGGAGCAGTGATCCTGGCGGCCGACGGCACCCTGGCGGGCGTCGGTGCGACCCAACCGCCGGGCGGCCCGCATGCCGAGGTGATGGCACTGCGCGCGGCCGGCGAGGCAGCGCGGGGTGGTACCGCGATCGTCACGCTCGAGCCCTGCAACCACACCGGGCGCACCGGGCCGTGTTCGCAGGCACTCATCGAAGCGGGGGTTGCCGAGGTTCACTACGCAGTCGGTGACCCCAACCCGGTCGCCGCGGGCGGCGCCGACACCCTGCGGGCTGCCGGCGTCCGGGTGACCGGGGGAGTCGCGGCCGACACCGTGGAGAACGGTCCACTGCGTCCGTGGCTCACCCGCCAGCGGCTCGGGCGGCCGATGGTCACCGCCAAGATCGCCGCCGGCGTCGACGGCCGGATCGCCGCACCCGACGGCACCAGTCAGTGGATCACCGGTCCCGAAGCGCGCGACCACGCCCACCGGCAGCGCGCACACCTCGACGCCATCGTGATCGGCACCGGCACCGCACTCGCCGACAACCCCACACTCACCGCCCGCACCTCTGCCGGCGGCCTGTACCCACAGCAGCCGTCACGCGTGGTGCTCGGACACCGCGACCTGCCCGCCGACGCCAACCTCCGCGACGACACCGGAGGGCCGCTGGTCCTGGTCCGATCACACGACCCGGCCGACGTCCTCGCCGCACTTCCCGACGCGCTCTGGGTCCTGGTGGAGGGCGGCCCGCACATCCTGGGCGCCTTCTTCGACGCCGGGCTCGTCGACGAGGTGCACGCCTACGTGGCGCCGATGGTGCTGGGCGCCGGTCGTAGCTCCGTCGAGATACCCGGGGTCATCACGCTCGCCGACGCCAAGAGGTTCCGCACCGCGCACACGACGACGCTCGGCGATGACGTCTTAATCACACTCGCACGGCGTTCGCCGACGATCCGGCAGGACTGAGCAGGCCGAGATGAGCGACACGCCGACAGGCATCCATTTCACTCAGCGAAATCGCAATGCGACGCCGTTCCTGCATCGTGCTAGCGTCGATATCACCAGTTCTCGGGGCGGGGTGAAATTCCCCACCGGCGGTGATGAGGGTGCGGTGGATACGCATCTTCCAGCCCGCGAGCGCCTGTCGAACGGCAGGGACAGCAGATTCGGTGAGATTCCGGAGCCGACGGTCACAGTCCGGATGCGAGAGAACAGGCGACACAGTGCCGCCCTGTCTGCTCCGAGCGAGCAGGAGGAGTGCGTGTTCACCGGAATCGTGGAGGAACTCGGCGTCATCGCCGACCGCGAGGATCTCTCTGATGCAGCCCGCTTCACCGTGCGGGGACCCATCGTCACCGCCGATGCGGGCCACGGCGACTCCATCGCGGTCAACGGCGTGTGTCTGACCGTCGTCGACCTCCGTCCCGGCGAGTTCACCGTGGACGTGATGGGTGAGACGCTGCGCCGCAGCTCCCTGTCCGACCTCGCCGCGGGAAGCACCGTCAATCTCGAGCGCGCCATGCCCGCGAACGGGCGTTTCGGCGGCCACATCGTGCAGGGCCACGTCGACGGGACCGGGCGCGTCCTGTCCGTCAGTCCGTCGGAGAACTGGACGGTCGTGCGGATCGGCGTCCCGGAGAAGCTGACCCGCTACCTCGTCGAGAAGGGGTCGATCACCGTCGACGGGGTGTCGTTGACCGTCTCGTCGGTGGGCGGATCGGGTGACGACTCGTGGTTCGAGATCTCCCTGATCCCCACCACCCTCAACGAGACCAATCTCGGTGCCACCGCGCCGGGCACCGTGGTCAACCTCGAGGTCGACGTGATCGCGAAGTACGTGGAGCGCCTTCACCTGGGCTCCGGCAACAAGGATGTCGCGGGGGCGAAATGAGCACAACGAGTGAGGTTCTGATGAACGAATCGCCGCGTGACGGTGACGACGTGACCAGTGGTGAGGGAGTCACGTTCGACACGATCGAACGGGCCATCGCCGACATCGCCGCGGGCAAGGCCGTCGTCGTGGTCGACGACGAGGACCGCGAGAACGAGGGCGACCTGATCTTCGCGGCCGAGATGGCCACCCCGGAGCTCGTCGCCTTCATGGTCCGCTACACCTCGGGCTACCTGTGCGTCCCGCTCGACGGCGACGCCTGCGACCGCCTCGGCCTGCCGCCGATGTACTCGATGAACCAGGACAAGCACGGCACCGCCTACACCGTGACCGTCGATGCCCGCGAGGGCATCGGCACCGGGATCAGCGCCTCGGACCGCGCCACCACGATGCGTCTGCTCGCCGACCCGGCGGCCACGGCCGGCGACTTCACCCGTCCCGGACACGTCGTCCCGCTGCGGGCCAAGGAGGGCGGCGTGCTGCGTCGTCCCGGCCACACGGAGGCCGCCGTCGACCTGGCCCGCCTCGCCGACCTCGCACCGGCCGGCGTCATCTGCGAGATCGTCAGCCAGAAGGACGTGGGCTCGATGGCCCGCACCGACGAGCTGCGCGTCTTCGCCGACGAACACGACCTCGCGCTGATCTCGATCGCCGACCTCATCGCGTGGCGTCGCCGCCACGAGAAGCACGTCGTGCGCGTCGCCGACGCCCGGATCCCGACCCGCCACGGCGACTTCCGCGCCGTCGGCTACTCCAGCGTCTACGACGACGTCGAGCACGTCGCCCTGGTGAAGGGCGACATCGCCGGCGAGGACGGCGAGGGACACGACGTCCTGGTGCGTGTGCACTCGGAGTGCCTCACCGGCGATGTCTTCGGCTCGCTGCGCTGCGACTGCGGTCCGCAGCTCGACGCCGCGATGGAGATGGTGGCCGCCGAAGGCCGCGGCATCATCCTGTACATGCGCGGTCACGAGGGACGCGGCATCGGCCTGCTGCACAAGCTGCAGGCCTACCAGCTGCAGGACGCCGGGGCCGACACCGTCGACGCCAACCTGGAACTGGGCCTGCCCGCCGACTCCCGCGACTATGGCCTCGGCGCCCAGATCCTCGTCGATCTCGGGGTGACGTCGATGCGTCTGCTCACCAACAACCCGGCCAAGCGCGTCGGCCTCGACGGCTACGGCCTGCACATCGTCGACCGCGTGCCGATGCCGGTGCGCGCCAACGCCGAGAACCTGCGCTACCTTCGCACCAAGCGCGACCGGATGGGACACGACCTCGTGGGCCTCGACGATCACGCGCATCCCAGCGACGACGCATCCGAAGGAGCCCCCGCATGAGCGGCCACGGAGAACCGACCCTCGAACTCGCCGACGCCGGCACGCTCCGGCTGGCGATCGTGTCGTCGCAGTGGCACGAGAAGATCTGCGGCGCACTGCTCGACGGTGCGCTCCGGGCGGCCGGCGAGAACGGTGTCACCGAGCCCACCGTCGTGCAGGTCGCCGGTGCGATCGAACTGCCGGTCATCGTGCAGGCGCTCGCCCGCACCCATGACGCCGTCGTCGCGCTCGGTGTCGTGATCAAGGGCGAGACACCGCATTTCGAGTACGTGTGCGACGCGGTGACCGCCGGGCTGACCCGGGTCTCGCTCGACGAGTCGACCCCCGTCGGCAACGGTGTGCTGACGGTGCTGACCGAGGACCAGGCGATCGCGCGGTCCGGCCTGCCCGGCTCGACCGAGGACAAGGGCGCGCAGGCGACCGTCGCCGCGCTGGCCTCGGCACTGACTCTTCGTGCACTGCAACGCGGCGAAGCCCTGCCGACTGCGGTCGGAGGAGCATCGGCGTGACCTCCCCTCGTTGGGACCTGGTGTACCGGCCGCGCAAGCTGCCGCGATACGCGATCGCGGCAGCCGTCGTGATCATGGCGATCCACATCACCTTCGGGCTGCTGCTGACGATCGACGACGTCGGCGTCCGTAACCTCGGCGGCGCCGACCAGGTCGCGATCATCCTCATCGGTGTCCTGTTCACGGGCGCCGCCCTGCTGCTGACCCGGCCGCGGTTGCGTGTCGGCCCCGAGGGCGTCGAGGTGCGCAACCTGGTACCCACGCGCCTGTTCACCTGGGACAAGGTCCTCGGACTGACCTATCCGGAGAAGGGGTTCGGCGCCTGGCTGCTGTTCCCGTCCGACGAACACATCACCGTGCTGGCGGTCCAGGCGGGCGACGGTCCGCGGGCCATCGAGGCGATGGCGCGGTTCCGCGAGCTCGAAGAGCGCTATCGCGGGACCGTCCGACCCGCCAACTAGCCTGGAACACGTGGCCGACCCGACTACCTACCGTCCTGCTCACGGAACCATCCCGACCGATCCCGGGGTGTACAAGTTCCGTGACGAGCACGGTCGTGTCATCTACGTGGGCAAGGCCAAGAACCTCCGGTCACGCCTGACGTCGTACTTCGCCGACATCGCCTCGTTGCACCCGCGCACCCGCCAGATGGTGACGACGGCGGCGTCGGTCGAGTGGACCGTCGTGGGCACCGAGGTGGAGGCACTCCAGCTCGAATACAACTGGATCAAGGAATTCGATCCGCGGTTCAACGTCCGCTACCGCGACGACAAGACCTATCCGATGCTGGCCGTCACCCTCAACGAGGAGTACCCGCGGCTGTTCGTCTACCGCGGTCCTCGGCGCCGCGGCGTGCGCTACTTCGGGCCGTACTCCCACGCGTGGGCGATCCGTGAGACCGTCGACCTGCTGACGCGGGTGTTCCCGGCGCGGACCTGCTCGGCGGGCGTGTTCAAGCGGCATCAGCAGATCGACCGTCCGTGCCTGCTGGGCTACATCGACAAATGTGCCGCGCCGTGCATCGGCCGGGTCGACGCCGAGGAACACCGCGAGATCGTCGAGGACTTCTGCGACTTCCTGGCCGGCCGCACCGACCTGTTGATCCGCAAGCTGGAACGTGACATGACGGCTGCGGCCGAGGACCTCGACTTCGAGCGCGCGGCCCGCCTGCGCGACGACATCGGCGCACTGCGGCGTGCCATGGAGAAGCAGGCCGTGGTGCTCGGAGACGGCACCACCGCCGACGTCGTCGCGGTTGCCGGCGACGAACTCGAGGTGTCGGTCCAGGTCTTCCACGTGCGCGACGGCCGAGTCCGAGGTCAGCGAGGCTGGGTCGTCGAACGCAGCGACAACGGAACCGACGGCGATGTCATCGGTGACTTCATCACCCAGTTCTACGGTGCGCAGGTCGATTTCGACGCCACGGTCGACGTGGGTGAGGACCGCGCACACGGCGAGTCGGTGCCGCGTGAGGTGCTGGTCCCCGAATTGCCGGCCAACGCAGCCGAACTCGAGGAATGGCTGTCCGGACTGCGGGGGAGCAGGGTCACCCTGCGGGTGCCGCAGCGCGGTGACAAGAAGGCGCTGTTCGAGACCGTCGCCCGGAACGCCGGGGAAGCGCTCACACAGCACAAGCTCCGACGCGCCGGCGACCTGACCACCCGGTCGGCCGCGCTCACCGAGCTTCAGGAGTCCTTGATGCTCGACCAGGCGCCGTTGCGCATCGAGTGCGTCGACATCTCGCACGTGCAGGGCACCGACGTGGTCGCCTCCCTCGTCGTGTTCGAGGACGGTCTGCCGCGCAAGTCCGACTACCGGCACTACTCGATCCGCCACGCCGCCGGTGACGGCCATTCCGACGACGTCGCGTCGATCGCCGAGGTCACCCGCCGCCGTTTCCTGCGTCACCGTGCCGACCGCGACGCACCACCACCGGAGTCGGGGGAGGTCGGCGCCGAGCCCCAGACCCCCGCGCAGCCACGGAAGTTCGCGTATCCGCCCAACCTGTTCGTCGTCGACGGCGGTGCACCACAGGTGCATGCGGCGGCAGCGGTCCTCGACGAACTGGGCGTCACCGACGTCTCGGTGATCGGCCTCGCCAAACGCCTCGAAGAGGTGTGGGTGCCCGGCGAGGACGACCCCATGATCCTGCCGCGCAGCAGTCAGGCCCTGTTCCTGCTGCAACGTGTACGCGACGAGGCGCACCGGTTCGCCATCACCTTCCACCGCAGCAAGCGCAGCAAGCGGATGACCGAGTCGGTGCTCGACGGCATCCCGGGTCTCGGGAAGACGCGACGCACCGCGCTGGTGACGTACTTCGGATCGGTCGCGCGTCTGCGTGAGGCATCCTTGGAGGAGATCGCCAAGGTACCCGGGATCGGCCTGACCACCGCGCGTGCCGTGCAGACCGCACTCGGCGGTGACATGGTTGCAGAGACCGTGTCGCCGGTGATGAGCGAGACGGTGAACGAGGCAGAGATGACGGTGGTGACCGGTGACGCGGGACGGGGTGTCGATGAGTGAGCGGGCCGAGGCCGAACACGACGAGAGGCCGGCTGATGGCACGCCCGACGCGGCGCCGGACGAACTGACCGTCCTGTTCGTCACGGGCATGTCCGGCGCGGGTCGCTCGACGGCGGCCAACGTACTCGAGGACGACGGCTGGTACGTCGCCGACAACGTTCCGCCCTCACTGATCTCGACGATGGTCGGGATGGTCCGCGAGAGCGACCCCACGATCACTCGTCTCGCCATGGTGCTGCGTGCTTCCGACCCCAACCTCGCCCATGAACTCGAGCAGCTGCGGGACAGCCTCGGACAGTCGGGGATTCGTACCCGTCTGCTGTACCTCGACGCGAGCGAGGAGGCACTGGTCCGCCGGTTCGAACAGGTTCGTCGCCGACACCCGTTGCAGGGCAAGGAGACCCTCATCGAGGGCATCGCCCGCGAACGTGCGATCCTGGCGCCCATCAAGAACGTCGCGGACCTCGTCGTGGAGACCTCGGGGCTGACCGCGGCCAAGTTGCGTTCCGTGGTGGAGGGTGTGGCACCCGGTGACACCGAACCGCGGCTGAGCATCGCGGTGCAGTCCTTCGGCTTCAAATACGGATTGCCCATCGACTCCGATCTCGTCGCCGACGTCCGGTTCCTGCCCAATCCGCACTGGATCGACGAACTGCGCGACCACAACGGTCAGGAGGCGCCGGTCCGCGATTACGTCCTCGGTCAGCCCGACGCCGGTGACTTCCTGGACCTCTACACCGGTCTGGTGTCCATCGTCGGTCGCGGCTACCTGCGGGAAGGCAAGCGCTACATGACGATCAGTGTCGGCTGCACCGGCGGTAAACATCGCAGTGTCGCCATCTCCGAGGAGCTCGCCCACCGGCTCCGCAAGGCCGTCGACGACGCCGGCGCGGCCTCCTACGACGTGCGCGTGATGCACCGTGATCTGGGGCGCGAATGACCCAGAAGATCGTCGCCCTCGGAGGCGGCCACGGCCTGTACGCGACACTGACCGCGATGCGCTATCTGAGTACCGACATCACCGCGGTGGTGACGGTCGCCGACGACGGGGGATCGTCGGGCCGCCTGCGTGCGGAGCTCGGACTCATCCCGCCCGGTGATCTGCGAATGGCGCTGGCCGCGTTGATGTCTGCGCCGAAGGCCCTCGAGGACTTCCAGACCGCCGGAGATCCCGACACCCGACGCCGCCACGAGCTGTGGGCGGAGGTGCTGCAACACCGCTTCGGTGGTCGCGGCGCACTCGCCGGACACCCCATCGGCAACCTGATGCTCGCCGGTCTCACCGAGGTTCTCGGCGACACGGTCGCCGCACTGCAGGAGCTGCGGTCGATGTTCGGGATCGTCGGACAGGTGCTGCCCATGTCGACCGTCCCGCTCGACATCGAGGCCGACGTGTCCGGGCTCGAGGCCGACCCGCGCATCAGCCGCGAGATCCGCGGTCAGGTCGCGGTCGCGACGACGCCCGGCAAGGTGCGCCGCGTGCGGTTGATCCCCGAGGATCCACCGGCCTGTGAAAGTGCGGTCGAGGCAATCGAATCCGCCGACCTGGTGATGCTCGGCCCGGGTTCCTGGTTCTCCAGCGTGATCCCGCATGTGCTGGTGCCGGAGCAGCTCAAGGCGTTGCAGCGCACCGGCGCCCGAAAGGTGCTCGCGGTCAACCTCGCACCCGAACCGGGGGAGACGCCCGGGTTCTCGGTGGAGCGGCATCTGCACGTCCTGCACGCCCATGCCGACACGTTCCGCGTCGACCACGTCCTGGTCGACGCGTCGTCGGTACCGGCCGGACGCGAACGCGAGCATCTCGTACGCGCGGCCGGACTGTTCGGCGCCGAACTGAACGTCGGCGATGTGGCGGTACCCGGCCGCCAGGTCCATGACCCGGCGAAAGTCGCCGCCGTGGTGAACGAACTGTGCGAAGGTGAATCGAACCGTTACTCTGACCGGGCGGACGCCTGAGCCAGGCGATGATTCGGCGTTTTCTCGAGGGACGTGTGGGCTGTTGACAGGAGGACAGGGACCGGTGGCGATGACGGCGGCGGTGAAAGACGAGCTGAGTCGCCTGTCGGTGACTCAGGTGAGTTGCCGGAGAGCCGAGGTGTCGGCGCTGCTGCGTTTCGCCGGCGGTCTGCACATCGTGGCGGGCCGCGTCGTGGTGGAGGCCGAGGTCGACATGGGCAATGTCGCGCGGCGCCTGCGACGCGAGATCCACGACCTCTTCGGCTACGGCTCCGACGTTCACGTCCTGCGCGGCGGCGGGCTGCGCAAGTCGGCGCGCTACATCGTGCGCATCACCAAGGACGGCGAGGGCCTCGCCCGGCAGACCGGCCTGCTCGACCTGCGTGGCCGCCCGGTGCGCGGCCTTCCGGCCCAGGTCGTCGGCGGTAGCGTCGCGGATGCCGAAGCCGCTTGGCGCGGAGCATTTCTCGCCCATGGATCACTGACCGAGCCCGGGCGTTCGTCGGCGCTGGAGGTCAGCTGCCCCGGACCCGAGGCCGCGCTCGCGCTCGTCGGCGCAGCCCGCCGGCTCGGCGTCACCGCGAAGGCCCGCGAGGTCCGCGGCGCCGACCGTGTCGTCATCCGCGACGGCGAGGCGATCGGCGCGCTGCTCACGCGGATGGGTGCCCACGACACACGCCTGGTATGGGAGGAACGCCGCATGCGCCGCGAGGTGCGTGCGACCGCCAACCGCCTCGCCAATTTCGACGACGCCAACCTCCGACGTTCGGCCCGTGCGGCGGTGGCCGCGGCCGCTCGCGTCGAACGCGCTCTGGAGATCCTCGGCGACGAGGTGCCCGATCACCTCGTCGCGGCGGGCCAGCTGCGCATCACCCACCGGCAGGCCTCTCTCGAGGAACTCGGCCAGCTCGCCGACCCGCCGATGACCAAGGACGCGGTCGCCGGACGCATCCGCCGTCTGCTGTCGATGGCCGACAAGAAGGCGCGCCAGGACGGCATCCCGGATACCGAGGCGGCGGTCACCTCGGAGCTCCTCGACGAAGCCTGAGCGGAGCGGGAAAGCCGACAGACCGACCTGCGGTGTGCCGGACCGAACCCCTCCTACTAGGCTGAGGTCGACGTGTGCGGACCGGGGATCACTCGTGTGCCATCGGTGACCGCTCACGGCGCGGCCAGCAGGGCTTGACCCACAGGCCTGACCATGAATACCGCTAAGGAGCACAACTGTGACTGTTCGGGTAGGCGTCAACGGATTCGGCCGGATCGGCCGCAACTTCTTCCGTGCCGTCGAAGCGCAAAAGGCTTTGGGCACCACTGACATCGAGATCGTCGCGGTCAACGATCTCACCGACAACGCGACTCTCGCACACCTGCTGAAGTTCGACTCGATCCTCGGCCGCCTGTCCGACGACGTCAGCCTCGAGGGCGACGACACCATCGTGGTCGGCGACAAGAAGATCAAGGCGCTCGAGGTCAAGGAAGGCCCCGCCGCGATCCCGTGGGGCGACCTGGGCGTCGACGTCGTCGTCGAGTCGACCGGCATCTTCACCGCACGCGCCAAGGCCCAGGGTCACCTGGATGCCGGCGCCAAGAAGGTCATCATCTCGGCCCCCGCGTCGGATGAGGACATCACCATCGTCATGGGCGTCAACGACGACAAGTACGACGGCAGCCAGAACATCATCTCGAACGCCTCGTGCACCACGAACTGCCTCGGCCCGCTGGCCAAGGTCCTCAACGACGAGTTCGGCATCGTCAAGGGCCTCATGACCACGATCCACGCCTACACCCAGGACCAGAACCTGCAGGACGGTCCGCACAAGGATCTGCGTCGCGCCCGCGCCGCCGCCATCAACATCGTGCCCACCTCGACCGGTGCCGCCAAGGCCATCGGCCTGGTGCTTCCGGAGCTGAAGGGCAAACTCGACGGCTACGCCCTGCGTGTGCCGATCCCCACCGGCTCGGTCACCGACCTCACCGCGCAGCTGGCCAAGTCGGCCACCGCCGATGAGATCAACGCCGCGCTCAAGGCCGCTGCCGAGGGCCCGCTGAAGGGCATCCTGAAGTACTACGACGCCCCGATCGTCTCCTCCGACATCGTCACCGACCCGCACAGCTCGCTGTTCGACGCCGGGCTGACCAAGGTCATCGACGATCAGGCCAAGGTCGTGTCCTGGTACGACAACGAGTGGGGCTACTCGAACCGCCTCGTCGACCTCATCGGTCTCGTCGGCAACTCGCTCTAGTCCACTCGTCGTACAACGGAAAGAGGAGTCAACGCCTCATGGGTGTTCCCACTCTGAAGAACCTTCTGGAAGAGGGTGTCTCGGGTCGGGGAGTGCTGGTCCGCTCGGATTTCAACGTCCCGCTCGACGGGTCGACGATCACCGATCCCGGCCGCATCCTCGCCTCCCTGCCCACCCTCAACGCGCTCATCGACGCCGGTGCCAAGGTGATCATCACCGCGCACCTCGGTCGTCCGAAGGGCGAGCCCGACCCGAAGTTCTCGCTCGCGCCCGTCGCGGCGCGCCTCGGCGAGGAACTCGGCCGCAACGTGCAGCTCGCCGGTGACGTGGTCGGAACCGACGCGCTCGCCCGCGCGGAGGGTCTCACCGACGGCGACGTCCTGCTCCTGGAGAACATCCGCTTCGATCCGCGGGAGACCTCCAAGGACGACGCCGAACGCGAGAAGCTCGCCGAGGCCCTCGTCGAACTGGTCGGCGAGGACGGCGCGTTCGTGTCGGACGGCTTCGGAGTGGTCCACCGCAAGCAGGCCTCGGTCTACGACGTCGCCAAGCTCCTCCCGCACTACGCGGGAGAGCTGGTGGCGGCCGAGGTCGAGGTCCTGTCGAAGCTCACCGACGAGGTGACCCGCCCCTACGCGGTCGTCCTCGGCGGCTCGAAGGTCTCCGACAAGCTCGGGGTCATCGAGGCGTTGGCTCCCAAGGTCGACACGCTGGTCATCGGCGGCGGCATGGCGTTCACCTTCCTGGCCGCACAAGGCCATCCGGTGGGTACCTCGCTGCTGCAGGAGGACCAGATCGACGTCTGCAAGAGCCTGCTCGAGCGTTTCGGCGACGTCATCCACCTGCCCGTCGACGTGGTGGTGGCCGACAAGTTCGCCCCCGACGCCCAGGCGCAGACGGTGGCCGCCGACGCCATCCCCGACGGCTGGATGGGTCTCGACATCGGACCGGAGTCGGTGAAGCGATTCGCCGCGGTCCTCTCGGGTGCCCAGACCGTCTTCTGGAACGGTCCGTCCGGTGTGTTCGAGTTCGAGAAGTTCTCGGCCGGCACCCGCGGGGTCGCGGAGGCCATCGCCGGTGCGACCGGCAACGGCGCGTTCACCGTGGTCGGTGGCGGCGACTCGGCCGCCGCGGTGCGGACCCTGGGTCTGCCCGACTCCGACTTCTCGCACATCTCCACCGGAGGTGGCGCATCGCTGGAGTACCTCGAGGGCAAGGAACTCCCCGGACTGAAGGTGCTGGAGAGCTGAACCATGGCAACTCGTAAACCGCTCATCGCGGGCAACTGGAAGATGAACCTCAACCACCTCGAGGCCATCGCGCTGGTTCAGAAGATCGCCTTCGCGTTGCCCGCGAAGTACTTCGACAAGGTCGACGTGACGGTGATCCCGCCGTTCACCGACATCCGCAGCGTGCAGACCGTCGTCGACGGCGACAAGCTCCTGCTCACCTACGGTGCGCAGGACCTGTCGCAGCACGACTCGGGTGCCTACACCGGCGAGATCAGCGGTGCCTTCCTCGCGAAGCTCGGCTGCACGTTCGTCGTCGTCGGCCACTCGGAGCGTCGGACCCTGCACGGTGAGACCGACGAGATCGTGCTGGCCAAGACCAGGGCCGCGCTCAAGCACGATCTCACCCCGATCGTCTGCATCGGCGAGGGGCTCGAGATCCGCGAGGCGGGTGAGCACGTCGCGTACAACGTGGCACAGCTCAAGGGCTCCCTCGCCGGCCTGTCGGCCGCCGAGATCGCCAAGACCGTCATCGCCTACGAGCCGGTCTGGGCCATCGGCACCGGCCGGGTGGCCGGCGCCGCCGACGCCCAGGAGGTCTGCAAGGCGATCCGCGAGACCCTCGCGGAGATCGCCGACGAGCAGACCGCGGCCTCGGTCCGCATCCTCTACGGCGGCTCGGTGAACGCCAAGAACGTCGGCGACATCGTCGGCCAGACCGACGTCGACGGTGCCCTCGTCGGCGGCGCGTCGCTGAAGTCGGACGAGTTCGCGACACTGTCGGCGATCGCCGCGGGTGGCCCCTTGCCCTGACGGGTCACACCCACGCGTACACTGTGGCAGGTTGGTGTCGGCTCACGTCGGCACCACCTGCTACAGCTGTATCTCCAGGTGTTTACGGAAGGGCGTTTCGACTCGTGACTGTGCAAGGTGCACTCGACATCGGATTGATCGTGACCAGCGTGCTGCTGATCGTGCTCGTCCTGCTGCACCGCGGCAAGGGTGGCGGTCTGTCGTCGCTGTTCGGCGGCGGTGTCCAGTCCAGCCTGTCGGGTTCGAGCGTCGTCGAACGCAACCTCGACCGGCTGACCATCTTCGTCGGCCTCATCTGGGTGATCTTCATCGTCGGCGTGGGCGTCGACATCAAACTCTCCTGAGCTGGTTTCTGCTTCGGACCTCGGGCGACGCGTGAAACGCGTCGCCCGATGCTTTCTCCGGGATGCCGGATGGCCCCGATCTCGGGATACTTGGTCGCATGAGTGAAACCGCCCCCTCCCGGGGAGCCCCGGCATCTCGTCCGTCCATGTCGATCGTCGACCACATCGTCGTCGACGACGAGGGCCGTGCACTCACCGAACCGTTGCGTGAGGACATCCGTCTGCTCGGCGGCATCCTCGGCGAGGTCGTCGCCGAACATTCCGGCACCGACGTCTTCGATCTCGTCGAATCAGCTCGTGTGGCCGCTTTCGGCGTGCGCCGCAACGAGATCGACCGCAACGAACTCGCGGAGATGTTCACCGACCTCGACGTGTCCACCGCGGTTCCGGTCATCCGCGCCTTCAGTCACTTCGCGTTGTTGGCCAACCTGGCCGAGGACATCCACCGCGAACGTCGCCGTGCCATTCACGTGCGAGCCGGTGACCCGCCGCAGAAGTCCAGCCTGGCCGCGACCTACCGGCAGCTCGCCGACGCCGGACTCGGCGACGAGGAGGTCGGCAAGGCACTCGCCGACGCCAACGTCGTGCCGGTCATCACCGCCCATCCCACCGAGACCCGGCGCCGCACGGTGTTCGAGGCGCAGCACCGGATCACCGAGCTGATGCGCTTCCGCGGCCGTACCGAACTGACCCCCGACGAGGACGCCGAGGTCACCGAAGCGATCCGGCGTCAGATCCTCACGCTGTGGCAGACCGCGCTCATCCGCCTCGAACGACTCACCATCCAGGACGAGATCCGTTCGGGGCTGCGCTATTACGACGCCTCGTTCTTCGACGTGGTGCCGGCCATCAACACCTCCGTGCGCGCCGCCCTGCGGTCGGCCTACCCCGGCGCGGGTCTCGCCGACGAGCCGATGATCCGCATGGGGTCCTGGATCGGCGGCGACCGCGACGGGAACCCCTTCGTGACCGCCGAGGTGGTCACCCTGGCGGCCACGCTGGCCGCCGAGACCGCGGTGGGACACCACCTCGCCGAACTCGAGAACCTCGCCCAGGAACTGAGCATGTCGGCGCGGCTGATCACCGGAACCGAACCGCTGCTCGAACTCGCCGGTGCCGACCCCGAGGACCCCGGCGCCGACGAGCCGTTTCGGCTCGCGTTGCGGCACATCCGATCCCGCCTCGCGGCGACCGCCGACCAGATGTTCGACGAGGACTTCCTCTCGTCGAGCGATCTGTTCCTCGTCGACGGCAAACCGCCCTACTCCGACGCCGCCGAGTTGCTCGTCGACCTCGACGTCATCGACGCGGCCCTGCGGGTCAACAACGACGCCTCCATCGCCGACGACCGGCTCCTGGCCCTCCGGGAATCGGTGCGCACGTTCGGCTTCCACCTGTCCGGGCTCGACATGCGGCAGAACTCCGACATGCACGAGGAAGTGGTCGCCGAGCTCCTCGCCTGGGCGGGCGTGCACGGCGACTACGCCTCGCTCGACGAGGCGGAACGCGTCGAGATCCTGTCCGCCGAACTGCAGCGGCGCCGCCCCCTCACCAGTCCCGATGCGGAACTGAGCGAGCTGGCGACCAAGGAGCTCGGGATCGTGCGGGCGGCCGCGAAGGCGGTCGCGACGTTCGGTCCGGAAGCGGTGCCCAACTACATCATCAGCATGTGCACCTCGGTGAGCGACATGCTCGAAGCGCTCATCCTGCTCAAGGAGGCCGGCCTCTACGACCCCGGCGCCGCCGGCGAGAACGACCCGCGCTCGACGGTGCGGGTCGTACCGCTGTTCGAGACGATCGAGGATCTGCAGCAGGGCGCTGCGACCCTGCTCGCCGTTCTCGAGGTGCCCTTCTACCGGGCGCTCGTGGAGTACCAGAACGGCATGCAGGAGATCATGCTCGGATACTCCGACTCCAACAAGGACGGCGGCTACATGGCCGCCAACTGGGCGCTGTACCGCGCCGAGCTCGACCTCGTGGAGGCGGCGTCCCGGTCGGGAATCCGGTTGCGGCTCTTTCACGGTCGCGGTGGAACCGTCGGCCGCGGCGGCGGCCCCAGCTACGACGCCATCCTCGCTCAGCCGCCCGGCGCGGTGCAGGGGTCGCTGCGCATCACCGAGCAGGGCGAGATCATCGCCGCCAAGTACGCCGAGCCGGTGACCGCCCGCCGCAACCTGGAGACACTGCTGGCCGCGACCATCGAATCGTCGCTGCTCGACGTCGAAGGTCTCGGCGACGAATCGGAGTCGGCGTACGAGATCATGGACGACATCGCCGCCAGGGCACGTGCGGCCTACAGCCGTCTCGTGCACGAGACACCGGGGTTCGTCGAGTACTTCACCACCTCCACACCGTTGTCGGAGATCGGTGCCCTCAACATCGGCAGTCGTCCGGCGTCTCGAAAGCAGACCGAGAAGATCACCGATCTCCGCGCGATCCCATGGGTGCTGTCGTGGACACAGTCGCGGGTGATGCTGCCGGGCTGGTACGGCACCGGTTCCGCGTTCGAGGAGTGGGTGGCCGACGACCCGACCCGCCTGGAGGCCCTGCAGCGCTACTACGAGAAGTGGCCGTTCTTCCGCACCGTCATGTCCAACATGGCGCAGGTGTTGGCGAAGTCCGACATGGGTCTGGCACATCGCTACGCACAGCTCGTACCCGACGAGGAACTGCGCGAGCAGGTCTTCGGAATGATCGTCGACGAGCACGAGCGGACGATCGGCATGTGCGCCAAGATCACCGGCATCGATGATCTGCTGCACGACAACGCGGCCCTCAAACGTTCGGTCTACAACCGGTTCCCGTACCTCGAGCCGCTCAATCTGCTCCAGGTGGAACTGCTGCGCCGGTTCCGCGCGGGGGAGGACACCCCACTCGTGCGCCGCGGTATCCAGCTGACCATGAACGGCCTGGCAACCGCGTTGCGCAACAGCGGTTAGCGCGCCTGCGGCCCCCGGGATCGGCGAGGACGTGCCGTTCCCGGCGGGTCGACGGGTATGCGGCGGAGCAGCCAGATCCCGTAAGCGGCGGCCATCGCACCCATCACCAGTTCGATCACCACGGTGAAGACGTCCGGGCCAGAACTCCCCTTCGGTAGTAGGAGCGTCCAGATCTGACCGACAGCGGTGATGAGGACCAGTGGCGGATCACTCCGCGGAAGGTGGCCTCGTCGCCGAACCCCACTGCGACTGCGGCGACGGCGACCAGCGCGAAGTAACCGAGGCTGTGGTCGGCAAATTCGGAGAGTGCCGGTATCACCAGGACGATCACCGGGACGACGACGTAGAGCAGAATGAGCGGCAGTAACAGAACCAGGCTGCGCCAGGTGGGTCGACCGGTGAATCCGGCAGCACCCCAACAGCCCAACGCTGTCAGTAAGACCGCTGGCACCAGGACCATCCACGCGAACTGGACGAACTGCGCCGGACTCGCCGAGGCCGTGACGTCAGCGGCCTCCGGATCGAGCAGCCTCAGTCCCAGCAGTGGCAGCGCGTAGGCGAGTGTGGTGAGCACCGCGAACCACTCGGGCCGTCGGCTGGCGAAGGTCCGCAGCGTGCCGTCGGCGCGGCGACTCTCGGCCAATGCTCTGCGGGACCTTCCCTCGGCTCACACCGTCGACTCAGATGTGCACCGCCGCCGCGTCGTCGAGGAACCAGATGGTCTCGTCGGTGCCGCGGGCGCCTGCGCACGGCCAGTCGGCGGGATCGGCGCCGTTGTGCGCGGCCGCGACGGCCTCGGCCTTGTCGGCACCGGCGACGAGGAACCACACGTTGCGAGACCGGTTGACCACCGGCAGGGTCAAGGTGATCCGACGCGGCGGCGGCTTGGGTGAGTCCTCAACGGCGACAACCGATTTCTCGGTCTCCGCAGTGGCCGCGGTGTGTGGGAAGAGGGAGTTGATGTGGCCTTCGCCGCCCATGCCGAGCAGGTGCAGGTCGAACTGCGGAGCCACGCCGTCGGTGGACCGTCCCGCGAGGACCGCCGCGTAATCGGCGGCGGCGGCATCGATGTCGTCACCGAACGGCCCGTCCGAGGGTGCCATCGGGAACACCCGCGTCGGATCCACCGGCACGTGGTCGAGCAGTGCCTCCCGTGCCTGGCCGGAGTTGCGTTCCGGATCGTCGGCAGGGACGAATCGGTCGTCGCCCCAGTACACGTCGACGCGCGACCAGTCGATGGTGCCGCTGTCGTCGGCCAGGGCCGACAGGATGCCGATCCCGTTGCTGCCGCCGGTCAACACGATGCTCGCGACCCCGCGCTCGGACTGCGCATGGGTCACCAGGTCGACGAAGCGGGCCGCCGCGGTGACGACCAGTTCCTGCTTGGACTCGAAGACCAGCGTCTCGGCAGCGGTCATGGTGTGAGAACTCCTTCGTTCGTGTCGATGAAGTCGACGCCGGGGACACCCCGCAAGGCGACGGCATAGACCTCGTCGGTGTCGAGTCGCCGGAGCTCCTCGGCGATGCACACGGGTAGGTCGCGGTGGCCCATCGCGATTCGGCCGTCGGGCTTGCCCGGCATCGTCAGCACCGCGTTGTTGCCCTCGTCCACGGCGAGGATCGTCGGACCCTCGTCGCGGTGAAGACGGATCTCGAAACTGCCGCGACGGCGCCGCGTGGGTACGTCGAGCGCCGAATGCAACCACCCGGCGATGAGGTCCACCGCCGGGGAATCGTGCGCGCCCGTGACGTCCACCGCGGTGATGCGCGAATGCGGCGGACGGTCGACCGCCGAGGCGAGGATGGCCCGCCAGTGCGTGATGCGCGACCACGCGATGTCGGTGTCGCCGGGGGAGTATGTCTCGAGGCGACGCGCGAGCACCGTGGCCGGATCGGCGTCCTTCGTGGCATCGAGGATGCGACGGTGACCGAGCCTGCCGAGGGGATCGTCCGCGGGGCGTGCGGGGCCCTCACCGGGCCACCATGTGACGACGGGGGTGTCCGGCAACAGGAACGGTGTGACGACGCTTGCCGGTTCGTCGGCGAGGGCGCCGTACAGCGACAGCACCACGACCTCCGACGCGCCGGCGTCCCCGCCCACTCGAATCTGTGCGTCGAGGCGCGAATTCCCTTCGCGAGTACCGCGATACACGACGATGACGCGGCTGGGGTGCTCGCGGCTGGCACCGATGACGGCCTCGATGGCGCCCTCCATGGGTTCGCCCTGTTCGACGCAGACGACCAGGGTGAGCACGCGACCGAGACTGAGCGCGCCGCCGGCCGCCCGCACCTCGATGATCCTCTTCGCGACACTTCGGGTGTCCGTGTCGGGCAGCTCGACGATCATCGCGGATCCTCCTGGAGGGGCTGGGCGGTGGACATCAGGGCCGGCGCCACGCGCGTCCCACGCGGGCCATCATCTCGTCCGCCGACCGCGGACCCCAGGTTCCCGACTCGTAGGTGTCGGGGGAGTCCTCGGCGGCCCACTGTTCGAGCACGGGATCGAGGATCTTCCACGACAATTCGACTTCCTCGTTGACCGGGAACAGTGACGGCACGCCGAGTAGGACGTCGAGGATGAGGCGCTCGTATGCCTCCGGGGACGCCTCGGTGAACGCGGTGCCGTAGCTGAAGTCCATGTTCACGTCGCGGACCTCCATGCTGGAGCCCGGCACCTTGGATCCGAAGCGCAGGGTGATGCCCTCGTCGGGCTGCACCCGGATGACCAGCGCGTTCTGGCTGAGCTCCTCGGTCATCGTCTGGTCGAACGGCAGATGCGGGGCGCGCTTGAAGACCAGCGCGATCTCGGTGACGCGCCGGCCGAGACGCTTGCCGGTCCGCAGGTAGAACGGCACACCCGCCCAGCGACGGGAGTCGACCTCGAGGGCGATCGCGGCGAAGGTCTCGGTCTTGGAGTCCTTGGCGAAGCCGTCCTCCTCTTTGAGCCCGGCCACCTTCTCGCTGCCCTGCCAGCCCGGACCGTACTGGCCGCGGGCGGTGTTCTGATCGATCGGCAGGACGTTGCGAGTGGCCGCCAGGACCTTGATCTTCTCGGCCTGTAACTGCTTGGGCTCGAAGGAGATCGGTTCCTCCATCGCCACCAGGGCCATCAGCTGCAGCAGATGGTTCTGGATGACGTCGCGCGCGGCACCGATGCCGTCGTAGTAGCCGGCCCGCCCACCGATGCCGATGTCCTCGGCCATCGTGATCTGGACGTGGTCGACGTAGTGCGAACTCCACAGCGGGTCGAACAGCTGGTTGGCGAAGCGCAGCGCCAGGATATTCTGCACCGTCTCCTTGCCCAGGTAGTGGTCGATGCGGAACACCGACGACTCCGGGAAGACGTTGTTGACGATGGCGTTGAGTTCGCGGGCCGACTCGAGATCGTGGCCGAACGGCTTCTCGATGACCACGCGGCGCCAACTGTCGCCGTCCGGTGTCGCCAGCCCGCTGCGCTCGAGCTGTTCGCACACCGTCGGGAACGCCTTGGGCGGGATCGACAGGTAGAACGCATGATTTCCGTCCGTGCCGCGTTCGTCGTCGAGCGACTTGAGGGTGTCGCACAACTTGTCGAACGCGGCGTCGTCGTCGAAATCGCCCTGCACGAAGCGGAAGCCCTCCGCGAGGCGCTCCCACACCTCCTCGCGGAAGCCCGTGCGGGCGTGTTCCCGCACGGCGTCGTGCACGATCGCCCCGAAGTCCTCGTCGGTCCAGTCGCGTCGGGCGAAACCGACGAGAGCGAACGACGGGGGGAGCAGGCCGCGGTTGGCGAGGTCGTAGACCGCAGGCATCAACTTCTTCCGTGCCAGGTCACCGGTGACGCCGAAGATGATCAGACTGCACGGACCCGCGATGCGGGGCAGCCGTTTGTCCTGTGGGTCACGGAGCGGGTTGGTCCAAGAACCGGGTCCCACTGAATCCTCACCGGCGGCCACGACGGCCTCAGCCCTTGATCGCCGCGGACAACTGCTCGGCGGTCGCGTTGAGCAGGTCGTTCCAGGCGTCCTCGAACTTGCTCACGCCCTCCTCCTCGAGGACCTTGAAGACGTCGACCGTGTCGACGCCGAGCGCCGCGATCTTGTCGAAGACCTCCTGCGACTCCTGCGCGAGTCCGATGATCGAGCCGGTGTTGACCCAACCGTGGTCGGCGAAGGCGTCCATCGTCTTGCCCGGCATGGTGTTGACCGTGTTGGGCGCGACGAGCTCGCTGACGTACAGGGTGTCTGGGTAGTCCGGGTTCTTCACGCCGGTCGACGCCCAGAGCGCGCGCTGCGGGCGAGCGCCCTTGGCGAGGAGGTCCGGGAAGCGCGACTCGACCTCGAAGACCTGCTGGTAGGCCGAGTAGGCGAGACGGGCGTTGGCCAGCGCCGCCTTGCCCTTCAGTTCGGTGGCCTCCGGGGTGCCGATGGCGTCGAGGCGCTTGTCGATCTCGGTGTCGACGCGGGAGACGAAGAACGACGCCACCGAGTGGATGTTCGACAGGTCGTGGCCGGCTTCCGCGGCGGCGTCGAGGCCGTCGAGGTAGGCGTCCATGACCTCCTTGTAGCGCTCGACCGAAAAGATCAGCGTCACGTTGACGCTGATGCCCTCGGCGATGACCCGGGTGATCGCCGGGAGTCCGGCCTTGGTGGCCGGGATCTTGATCAGCAGGTTCGGGCGGTCCACGATCTTCCACAGCTCGATGGCCTGGGCGACCGTGGCGTCGGTGTCGTGCGCCAGACGGGGATCGACCTCGATGGACACCCGGCCGTCGACGCCGTCGGACTCCTCGTACACCGGGGCCAGTACGTCGCAGGCGTCGCGGACGTCATCGGTGGTCACCGTGCGGATGGTGCCGTCGACATCGGTGCCGCGGGCGGCCAGCTCGGTGACCTGTGCGTTGTAGGCGGTGCCCTTCGACAGTGCCGCCTGGAAGATCGACGGGTTGGTGGTCACGCCGACCACCGACTTGGTCGAGATCAGTTCGGCGAGATCACCGGAGGTGATCAGGTCCCGGGACAGGTCGTCCAGCCACACCGAGACACCGGCGGCGGACAGTTCGGCGAGCTTCTCGTTCTGGGTCACGATTCTCTCCTTGATGAGTGTGGATGAGCCGGTGTCGTGGGCGGCCGGTCAGCCGGCGACGACTCGTTCGGCGGCGGCGGTGACCGCCTCTGCGGTGATCCCGAACTTGGTGAAGAGCACCTTGTAGTCGGCCGACGCGCCGAAGTGCTCGATGCCGACGATCTCGCCGCCGGCACCGACGATCCGGTACCACGGCATCGCGATGCCGGCCTCGACGGCGACACGCGGAACCGAGGGAGGCAGCACGTGGTCCCGGTACCCCTTGGGCTGCTCGTCGAACCACTCGACACACGGCATCGACACGACGCGGGCCTTGATTCCCTTGTCGGCCAAGGCCTTCTGTGCCTCGACCGCCAGGTGCACCTCGGAACCGGTGCCGATCAGCACGACCTGCGGGTCGCCGTCGGAATCGCTGAGCACGTAGCCGCCGTTGGCGACGCCCTGCGCCGAGGTGCCCTCGAGGATCGGGACGTTCTGGCGGGTGAGCGCCAGACCGACCGGGTGGTTGCGCCGGGTCAGCAGGTGCGCCCATGCGTGAGCGGTTTCGTTGGCATCGGCCGGGCGCACGACGTCGAGGTTCGGGATCGCGCGCAGTGCGGCCAGGTGCTCGATCGGCTGGTGGGTCGGGCCGTCCTCGCCGAGACCGATGGAGTCGTGGGTCCAGACGTAGATCGGGTCGATCTCCATCAGCGCGGCCAGGCGCACGGCCGGACGCATGTAGTCGGCGAACTGCAGGAAGGTGCCGCCGTAGGCGCGGGTCGGGCCGTGCAGGGCGATGCCCGACAGGATCGAACCCATCGCGTGCTCGCGGACACCGAAGTGCAGGGTGCGCCCGTACGGGTTGGCCGACCACTTCTTGGTGCTGATCGACGTCGGGCCGAACGAGGGCTCGCCGTCCATCGTGGTGTTGTTCGAGCCGGCGAGGTCGGCGGAACCGCCCCACAGCTCGGGAAGGACGGGCGCGAGGGCGCCGAGGACCTTGCCCGACGCGCTGCGCGTGGCCACGTCCTTGTCGCCGACGTTCCAGGTCGGCAGCTGCTCGGTCCAGCCCTCCGGGAGCTCATGGGCGGTCAGGCGATCGAACAGTGCCTTGGCGTCGGGGTTCTTCTCGGCCCACGCGTCGAACGATGCGGTCCAGGCCTTGCGCTCCTCGGCGCCGCGGTCGACGAGCTTGCGGGTGTGCGCGATGACCTCGTCGGTGACCTCGAAGTTCTTCTCCGGGTCGAAGCCGAGGACCTTCTTGGTGGCGGCGACCTCGTCCTCGCCGAGTGCGGCGCCATGAGCCATGCCGGTGTTCATCATGTTGGGCGCCGGGTAGCCGATGATGGTGCGCAGGCAGATGATCGACGGACGGTCGACGACCTCCTGGGCGGCCTTGATCGCGGCCTCGATGGCCACGACGTCCTCGCCGCCCTCGACGGTCTGGACGTGCCAGCCGTACGCCTCGTAGCGCTTGGCGACATCCTCGGACAGGGCGATGTCGGTGTCGTCCTCGATCGAGATCTGGTTCTGGTCGTAGAACACGATCAGGTTGCCGAGCTGCTGGGTGCCGGCGAGTGAGCTCGCCTCGGAGGTGACGCCCTCCTCGATGTCACCGTCGGAGGCGATCACGTAGATGTAGTGGTCGAACGGGCTCGCGTCGACCGCGGCATCTGGGTCGAACAGGCCGCGCTCGCGGCGGGCGGCCATCGCCATGCCGACCGACGAGGCGAGACCCTGACCGAGCGGACCGGTGGTGATCTCGACGCCGCGGGTGTGGCGGAACTCCGGGTGACCCGGGGTCAGCGAATCCCAGGTGCGCAGCGCCTCGATGTCCTCGAGCTCGAGACCGAAGCCACCCAGGTACAGCTGGATGTAGAGGGTCAGGCTGGAATGTCCGCACGAGAGCACGAAGCGGTCGCGGCCGGCCCAGTCGGTATCGGTGGGATCGTGACGCATGACGCGCTGGAAGAGCGTGTAGGCCAGGGGGGCGAGGCTCATCGCGGTGCCGGGATGACCACTGCCACACTTCTGCACCGCATCGGCGGCCAGCAGGCGGGCCGTGTCGACGGCCCGGGTGTCGAGGTCGCTCCAGTCGTCCGGATGGCGAGGGGTGGTCAGTGCGCGGATCTCATCTGTGTCGGCCACGATGGTGATTGTCTCCTGTGCCTGCTCGGGTTTTCGGCGCGTTCGGGTCCAGAGTAATCGGCCGCGAGGGTGCCCTGCGCGCCGACCGAAACTTACCGCCCGGTTCGCCGATCGGCGCCGGTCGCGGGCTCGGCCACGACGCGATTACGGTTCGCGAAGGCAAACGTCTACCATGCTCTGTAGTAGCCCGCGGCGATCTGTGCGGGCGGACGAGGAGTGTTCGTGAGGATAGGGGAGCGTGTGAGCGGAGACCATCCCGCCGCATCCCACTCGACCGACACCGCATCACCGCAGGTCTCGACCGAGCCGGTCCTGCCGGCGGATCTGACGTGGGCCGGACGTGTGCGCGCGACGGTGCTCGCCTATGTCGCGCTCACCAAACCGCGGGTCATCGAGCTGCTGCTGGTGGCGACGATCCCGGTGATGCTGCAGGCCGACCGCGGCCATGTCGACATCGCCGTCATCGCCTTCACCCTGATCGGTGGCTGGCTCGGCGCCGGCAGCGCGAACACCCTCAACATGGTCGTCGACGCCGACATCGACAAGAAGATGAAGCGCACCGAGCGCCGACCGCTCGCCCGGCGCGCCGTGGCCACCCGGAGTGCGCTGATCTTCGGTCTCGTGCTCTGGGCCGCCTCGTTCGCGGTGCTGTACTTCGCCGCGAACCTGCTGTCCTCGCTGCTCGTCTCGGCGACGATCATCTTCTACGTCGGCGTCTACACGATGATCCTCAAGCGCCGCACCTGGCAGAACGTGGTGTGGGGCGGTGCCGCCGGATGCATGCCGACGCTCGTCGGCTGGGCAGCGGTGACCGGCTCACTCAGCTGGCAGCCGATCGTGCTGTTCCTGGTCATCTTCTTCTGGACCCCGCCACACACCTGGGCGCTGGCGATGCGCTACAAGGAGGACTACAAGGCGGCCGGCGTACCGATGCTCCCGGTCATCGCGACCGAGGAACGCGTCACCCGGCAGATGCTGGTCTACACGTGGCTGACCGTCGTCACCTCGCTGGCCCTGATCCCGGCGACGAGCTGGATCTACACGGTGATCGCGCTGGTCGCCGGCGGCTGGTTCCTCGAGCGGGTCACCAAGCTCTACCGCGACACCAGGCGCGGCGCCGAGGTGAAACCCCTCAAGGTCTTCCTGCAGTCCAACGAGTACCTGGCGATCGTCTTCTGCGGTCTCGCGGTCGACGCGGTCGTCGGCCTGCAGACGATCTCGTCGTACTTCTGATTTCCGTTCGCCGCCGCCGTCAGGAATCCGAGGGCAGTAGCACCGTCGTACCCGTCGTCTTGCGGGCTTCGAGATCAGCATGGGCCTGTGCGGCGTCGGCCAGGCGGTAACGCTGTCCCACCCGCACGTCCACGTCGCCGTCGAGGACGGCCTCGAAGTACTCGCCGGCCCGCCAGTTCAGTTCCTCCGGCGTCGCGGTGAAGTGCGCCAAGGTGGGTCGTGTCACCGCCAGCGAACCGGCCGGGTTGAGGCGCTGCAGATCGAACGGCGGCACCGGTCCACTCGACGCCCCGAACAGCACGATGATGCCGCGGACCGCCGTGGCGGCCAGCGACTGCTCGAAGGTGTCCGCGCCGACGCCGTCGTAGACCACCGGGACACCGAGGCCGTCGGTGAGTTCCCGGACGCGCGCGGCCAGGTCGTCCCCGTACCGCAGCACATGGTCGGCGCCGGCCTGCCGGGACAGGTCCGCCTTCTCGTCGGAGGACACCGTCGTGATGACCCGCAGTCCATGACGTTTGGCCATCTGGGTGAGGATCAGCCCGACCCCGCCGGCCCCCGCGTGGATCAGCACGGTGTCCTCCGGATGAGGGTGGGCGCTGCCGTCGAGGAGGTAGTGGGCGGTGAGACCCCGGAGCAGCGACGAACCGGCGACCGCGTCGTCGACACCGTCGGGCACGACCACCGCCTGCGCGGCGGGGACCGCGACGAGTTCGGCGTACGACGCAGGTGCGGCACACCAGGCGACCCGCTGTCCCACCTCGAAGCCGGTGACCTCCGGACCCACGGAGACGATCTCGCCGGCACCCTCGGTGCCCGGGATGTACGGCGGGATCGACGGGTACAGGCCCCGCCGGAGATAGGTGTCGATGTAGTTCACGCCCACCGCGGAGGTCCGGACGATCACCTCGTCGGCGGCCGGGATCGGGTCGTCGACGGTACCGAAGGCCAGGACGTCCGGGCCGCCGTGACGGGTCACCTGTATCGCACGCACGACACCGTTCTACACGCCGTACAGGCCGGATGTGACGCCCATCCCGGTATCGGGACTGCCCTGCGCTCACCGGTATGCTGAGCGTCATGACTGACAGTGCCGCCACCGACACCACCGCAACGCCGACGGTTCAGGCCCCGGGCGATGTCGTCGCCTCGGTGAAGAAGTTCGTCGCCCGTGAGGGCGGCAGCGCCAAGGTCGTCCTGCAGGCGATCGGTGCGGCCGGTGTCCGTATCACGCTCGTCGGTGAGGCCGGTGGAGTCCTCGGCGACCGGGTCGTCCCCGACCTCGCCACTGCACAGGCCGTCGTCGACGCCGTCGATGGCCTCGAGATCGCCGAGTGGGACCGTGACCTCACCTCGGAGACCACCGTCAAGCCGTCGCATTACCGCAAGATGGCCGGCTGGGTCGCCCGGCAGAAGCGCTTCCCGAAGCCGCGCAACCGCGCGATCCTCTGACGCGGCCGTCCACCCGTACACGAGAACGACCCCCGACGTGCACATCGTCGGGGGTCGTTCTCGTTGTGGGCCGTTCTCGTTGTGGCAGGGACTCAGGCAGCGTCGACGCGCGGCTGATCGGTCGCCCGCGCTACCAACACCTGCCAGGTCGCGCCGATGAGCAGCAGCGCGCTGCCGAACATGTGCGCGATGACGAGCGCGACGGGGAGATCGGTCGCGAACTGGACGAATCCGATCACGCCCTGCAGTGCGAGCAGCGCCACGAAGACCAGCGCCGAGCGCTGCTGCGGACGCGCGAACACGCGGGCGTACACGAGTGCGGCCAGGGCCAGACCGACCAGGACGAACACCGCGTCGGCGTGGAGCTGGGTGGCGTTGTCGGGGTCGAGTCCGTTCCGTGGGGCGTCCACGTCGCCGGCGTGCGGACCGGAACCCGTGACCACCGTGCCGAGGTAGATCGTCACCCAGGTCACCACATAGATCAGCCAGGCGAGGTAGACCCCGAGCCGGCGCGTGGCCGACGCGGGGACATCGGCGTCGACGGCGGCGGGTTCGGCGGGCGTCGGGTAGGGCCGCAGCCGATAGACCAGGACGGTTGCGGCCGACACGAGCGCCATCGACAGCAGGAAGTGCAGGGCGACGACCCATGGGTTGAGGTCGGTGAGGACGGTGATCCCGCCGATCACGCCCTGGAATGGGATGCCCAGCGCGATCAGGGTGACCGTCCACTTGTCGCGGCGCGCCGACCCGGCGTAGCGGAGCACCGCGACCCAGGCGGCGATCGCGATGATGATCAGCACCCAGGTGAGCATCCGGTTGCCGAACTCGATGGCTCCGTGAATGCCCAGTTCCTCGTGCGGGACGAAGGAGTTGTCGGTGCATCGCGGCCAGGTCGGACAACCGAGACCGGAACCGGTCACCCGAACCGCGCCGCCGGTGGCGACGATGCCGACGTTCGACACGAGCAGGGCGATCGCCCAGCGGTGGACGAAGCGGATCGTCGGCCGGCCGAATCCGGGTATGTACCGCCAGACCCCACGCGCCGCCGGCCGGGGGTCGCGCTCGGCGGGAGCCGGGTCGTCGGGTCGTGTCGAAGAAGTCTGCGACGTCGTCATCGGAATCGGAACCACCTCACGGCCAAGGTGCCGGCCACTGCGGCCCACACCAGCAAGACGCCCACCCCGAAGGCGTCGAACGAACCTCCTGCGGCCATCTCCAGGGCCTCACTGAGCGCACCCGAGGGGATGCACCGTGCAAGGGTGTGCACGGGGCCGGGCACGTTGGAATCGACGACCACGAGGCTGCCGAGACCGATGAACGCGAACCACAGCAGGTTCGCCAGGGCCAGGACGACCTCGGCCTTGAGCGTGCCGCCCAGGAGCAGGCCGAGGGTGGCGAAGCAGGTGGTGCCGACGGTGATCACCAGTGCGCCGATGAGCAGGCCGAGTGCGTCGGGCCGCCAGCCGAAGGCGAATCCGATGGCGCCCAGGATGACCGACTGCAGGGCCACCACGATCAGCACCGCCACCGATTTCCCGACGATGATGCCCCACCTCGGGATCGGTGTGGCGCCCAACCGTTTCAGCGCGCCGTAGCGCCGGTCGAAGCCGACGGCGATCGCCTGGCCGGTGAACGCCGTCGACATCACGGCGACCGTCAGGATCGCCGGGACGAAGAGCGTGGCGCGCTCGGCCGGACCGTCGCCGAAGGTCGTGTTGATGGGCAGCAGGCACAACCCGATGAGCAAGGTGATCGGGATGAACATGGTGAGCAGCAACTGTTCACCGTTGCGGAGCAGGAGCTTGAGCTCGAGGGTCGACTGGGCGACGATCATCGCCGTCAGGGATGCCGGGCGCGGCGCGGGACGGAACATGCCCTCGGCGAAGAGAGCCTTCTGGGGAGCGGGGGAGTTCACTGTGGGGCTGTTCACTGTCGTAGGGCCCGTCCGGTCAGGTCGAGGAAGACGTCTTCGAGACTCCGGGTCTCGACCCGCAGGTCGGTGGCGAGGACGTTGATCTTGGCGCACCAGGCGGTCACGGTCGCGAGCACCTGCGGGGTCATCGGGCCGAGGACGAGGTAGGAGCCCGGGTTGGGCTCCGTGCAGTGATATCCCTCGGGCAGTGCGAGCGTCAGCATCGACAGATCGAGTCCGCGGGGCGCGGTGAACCGCAATTCGTTCTCGGCGCCGGTGCTGGTGAGGTCGGCGGGGGTCCCGGCGGCGACCGCGCGGCCGTGATCGATGATCACGACCTGATCGGCGAGCTGCTCCGCCTCGTCCATGAGATGGGTCGTGAGGAGGACGGACACGCCGTCGGCGCGGAGGCGGTCGACGAGCTCCCAGACGACGAGACGTGCGTGGGCGTCGAGGCCGGCGGTCGGCTCGTCGAGGAACACGAGCTCGGGACGGCCGACGATGGCGCAGGCGAGGGCAAGGCGCTGCTGCTGCCCGCCGGACAGCCTGCGGTACGACGTGCGCCGGACCTCGCCGAGCCCCAGCGCTTCGATGAGGAACTCGGGGTCGATGGGGTCGGCCGAATACGCCGCGACCAGCCGCAACATCTCCTCGGCACGAGCTCCGGGGTAGGCGCCGCCGCCTTGCAGCATCACGCCGACGCGGCGCCGGAGCGCGTCGTTGTCGGCGATCGGATCGAGTCCGAGGACCCGCACGGTGCCGGCGTCCGGCTCGGTGAAGCCCTCACAGATCTCGACGGTGGTGGTCTTGCCCGCGCCGTTCGGTCCGAGGAGGGCGAGGATCTGGCCGCGTTCCACGGTCAGATCAAGCCTGTCGACCGCGGTACGGTCGCCGAAGGTCTTGACCAGTCCGCGTACCTCGACCGCGGGAACACTCAGCAGACGATCGTTCATCTGATCGTCGTCGTTGATCTGCCGAGAGGTCGTGCCGCGCACACAGGTCAGACTAGGCGCTCGGACCCCGCGGACGAAAAACGCCGTGCGCGGGTGCGGTGGGGGATCGTCACCGCGTCGGCGCGTTCTCCGCGGGCTCCGGGGTGTCGTCGGAGGCCCCCCTTCTGCGACGACGCCATCGGCGGGGTGACCGGTCTTCGAAGAACAGCGCGGTCAGCGCTGCGACCATGATCACACCTGCCAGAAGACCCTGCGCGAGAACGACTCCGCTGGTGTTGGAGCTCGTCGGCATCACCACGATGGCGATGATCGCCGATGCGGAGATGGTCGAGATCCGGAACCACGGGCCGGTCGCCCAGGCAGCCAGCGGAATGACCGCCCACAGCAGGTACCAGGCCTGGACGAACGGAAAGAACAGCACGACTGTGGCCATCGACACACCGAGTGCGCCCAGCGGATGCAGGCGTCCGCCCAGCGTCGCGAGCATCCACCGGATGATGAAGAGGCCGGCGACGAGCTGCCCGATCGGGCGTGCGACCTCGAGGATCGCCTGGGTGTGCTCGCCGAGTCCGAGGGTCACACCGATCCGACCCGTCGTCACCCCGAGCAGTGTCGGCATCGACATCCACGACCGGACGATCTCGCCGGTCGACAGCGTGCCCGTCCAGCCGAATCCGAGCCCGGTCGCCAGCGAGATCCCGACCATCACGATGCCGAGCACGACCACGTAGAACCCGGCGGAGACGCCGAGGGCGTACACCGACCACTTCGACCGCGTCCACCACTCCCGGACGGGTGCGTACCGCAGGGCAGGCAGCGTGGCACCCCACCGCATCGCCAGGGCGATGCCGACGAAGCCGAGCGCGAGCATCGAGGTCACCTTGATCATCGACGACGCGGCGAGCACGGCTCCACCGGCGATCAGGATCCAGCCTGCTCTCGTGGGTATCAGCGTCCCCGGTTTCCGCAACCGGTCGACGCCGTAGATGGCGCGGAAGCTCAGCTCGAGGCCCACGAGCATCAGACCGAGCATGAGTGCCTCGTTGTGGATGCCGCCCACCAGATGCAGGATCACCAGCGGGTTCATCGCGCCGAGCCACAGGGCGGCCACCGACGACACCCCGCAGCGCTTCGCCAGTCGCGGCAGCGCCCACACGATGAGCGCGATGCCGATCAGGGCGACGATGCGGTGCAGGAAGATCGCGGCGGTGATGTTCGCGCCGGTCACCTTGGTGATGCCCTCGCCGATCCACAGGAACAGCGGCCCGTAGGGCGCGGGGGTGTCCCGCCACAGGTTGGGCACCGACCGCGTGAGGATGTGGTCGACGCCGAGACCGCGAACCGGGCTCACCGAGTAGGGATCCATGCCGCGGGAGGCGATCGCACTCTGGGCCAGGTAGGAGTAGATGTCCTTGCTCAGCAGCGGGGGAGCCAGCACGATCGGTGTGATCCACAGCATGAGGGTCCGGTCGGCCTGGCGGCGGCTCATCCGTCGTTCCGGACTCCGTCCGTGCCGGACCTCGACGCTGAGGCGGCCGACGGCGAAGCGGCCGATCAGCAGCCATGCGACCACCAGGGTGATCGTGCCGCCGATCGACAGCGCGAGGGCGGTGCCGAACATCCGGGACGGCAGTGACAGCACGCGCATGCCGGCGACGGGGTTCTGCAGCACGGGCACCGCACCGGTGCCGAGGGCGCCGATCAGGATCAGGACCGAACCGGTGGCGCCGAAGAGCTTGATGCGGCGGAGACGACGGGTCTCCGCGGCGTTGAGGGGTCCGACCTCGCGTTCGTCGTCGTGTAGGCGGGCGACGGTCTTTCCGTAGTCGCCGCGCTGCTCGGTGGTGTCGGTGTCGGGGCCGACGGGGCGCTGTTTGCGCAGACCGAGGTAGTTCAGCACGGTGAGCAGGTGATTCCACACGAGTCCGAAGAAGTCCGGCACGCGGCGGCCAGCTGTGGTTTCGGGCACACGACGACTCTAAACGGCGGGGACGGATCCCTCGCCACCACCCTTTATCGGCGACGCGCGGGACGGGAGGAGGGAATCGGACGCATCGCTAAGGGCACCCTTGCTGGCAGCGAGGAATCAATTACGTCACACTCGTGTTGTGAAAACCATGCGGAACGATGTTGTGCTGCCCTCGGGCGGCCGCAATGCCGTGCCCTCCGCTGGTACGGCAACCCCTCACACGACCGCCGGTGCCGATGCGCACCACGACGGTCAGACCCGTGATGCGGTCCTGAACCTGCTCGTCGAAGACGGCCCGCTGACCGCGGGCGAGATCGGCGAGCGTCTCGGTATCTCCGCGGCCGGCGTGCGCCGCCACCTCGACGCGCTCACCGCGGCCGGGGACATCGAGGTCGCATCGACCGGTTTCGGTCAGCGGGGCCGCGGACGTCCGGCCAAATGGTTCCAGCTCACCGCATCCGGACGCGGCAAGATGCGCCACGCCTACGACGACCTGGCCGGGGCGGCGATGCGCAAGCTCCGTGACCTCGGTGGTCACGACGCGGTCGCCGAGTTCGCCCGTGAACGCGTCGAGCGGATCGTCGCCGACGTCGAGCCGAGCACCGATCCGCTGAATGTCGCAGACACCGTCGACGAGATCGCCGATGCGTTGACGGGTGCGGGCTACGCCGCCAACACCCGCCAGGTTGGCAACGGCATCCAGATCTGCCAGCACCACTGCCCGGTGGCGCACGTCGCCACCGAGTTCCCCGAACTGTGCGAGGCCGAGACCGCGGTCTTCACCGAACTGCTCGGCACGCATGTGCAGCGCCTGGCGACCATCGCCAACGGTGACTGCGCCTGCACGACCCACGTGCCGATGCATCCACCTCCGGAATCGCCCTCGCGCGAGACCCCACTCTCCACGACCGCACCCGCCCAGCCCACGACAACCCGAAAGGCCACGCGATGACCGTCACCGATCCGGCCGCCACCACGCCGTCCGCCGCGGCTCCCCTCACACAGGAGGAGACGATTGCGTCCCTCGGGACGTACGGCTACGGCTGGGCCGACTCCGACGTCGCCGGCGCCAGCGCCAAGCGCGGCCTGTCCCCGGCCGTCGTCGCCGACATCTCATCGAAGAAGAGCGAGCCCGAGTGGATGCTCGAGCAGCGACTCAAGGCTCTGAAGATCTTCGACAAGAAGCCGATGCCGCACTGGGGTGCCGGACTCGAGGGCATCGACTTCGACAACATCAAGTACTTCGTGCGCTCGAGCGAGAAGCAGGCCGCCTCGTGGGAGGACCTGCCCGAGGACATCAAGAACACCTACGACAAGCTCGGCATCCCGGAAGCGGAGAAGCAGCGGCTGGTCGCCGGTGTCGCCGCGCAGTACGAGTCCGAGGTCGTCTACCACTCGATCCGCGAGGATCTCGAGAAGCAGGGCGTGATCTTCCTCGACACCGACACCGGCCTCAAGGAGCACCCGGAGCTGTTCCAGGAGTACTTCGGTTCGGTCATCCCGGCCGGCGACAACAAGTTCTCCGCGTTGAACACCGCCGTGTGGTCGGGTGGATCGTTCATCTACGTCCCGCCGGGTGTCCACGTCGACATCCCGCTGCAGGCCTACTTCCGGATCAACACCGAGAACATGGGCCAGTTCGAACGCACGCTGATCATCGTCGACGAGGGTGCCTACGTGCACTACGTCGAGGGTTGTACCGCGCCGATCTACAAGACCGACTCGCTGCACTCCGCGGTCGTCGAGATCATCGTCAAGAAGGGCGGCCGCTGCCGCTACACGACCATCCAGAACTGGTCGAACAACGTCTACAACCTGGTCACCAAGCGTGCCAAGGCCGAGGCCGGCGCCACCATGGAGTGGATCGACGGCAACATCGGTTCCAAGGTCACCATGAAGTACCCGGCCGTGTGGCTGACCGGTGAGCACGCCAAGGGCGAGGTCCTCTCGGTCGCATTCGCCGGCGAGGGACAGCACCAGGACACCGGTTCGAAGATGGTCCACCTGGCACCGAACACCTCGAGCAACATCGTCTCGAAGTCGGTGGCCCGCGGCGGTGGCCGTGCCTCCTACCGCGGTCTGATCAAGATCAACAACGGCGCCCACGGCAGCCGGTCGACGGTCAAATGCGATGCGCTGCTGGTCGACACGATCTCGCGCAGCGACACCTACCCCTACGTCGACATCCGTGAGGACGATGTGACGATGGGGCATGAGGCGACCGTCTCGAAGGTCAGTGACGATCAGCTCTTCTACCTGATGAGCCGCGGCCTGACCGAGGACGAGGCGATGGCCATGGTGGTCCGCGGCTTCGTCGAGCCGATCGCCAAGGAACTCCCGATGGAATACGCGCTCGAGCTCAACCGCCTGATCGAGCTTCAGATGGAAGGAGCCGTCGGCTGATGGCCGATCCGACACTCCCGGTCTCCACACCGGGCTCGCATTCGCCTGTCGTCAACAAGGGTGAACTGTTCACCTCGTTCGACGTCGACGCCTTCGAGGTGCCCAGCCCTCGCGAAGAGGCCTGGCGCTTCACCCCGTTCCGCCGCCTGCGCGGTCTGCACAACGGTTCCGCCCAGCGGACGGGTGAGGCGACCGTCGAGGTCACCGGTATCGCAGACGGTGTGACCGTGGACACCGTCGGACGCGATGACGAGCGTCTCGGCCAGGGCGGCGTGCCCTTCGATCGGGTTGCCGCACAGGCGTACTCGTCGTTCACCCAGGCCACGGTGGTCACCGTGGGCCGCGAGGTCGAGCTGTCCGAACCGGTCACCATCACGGTCACCGGCCCCGGGGAGGGCGAGACCGCCTTCGGGCACACCCAGGTCCGGCTTGAACCCTTTGCCCGCGCCGTCGTGGTGCTGGACCAGAAGGGCGGCGGGACCTTTGCCGAGAACGTCGAATTCGTCGTCGGCGACAGCGCCGCGCTCACCGTCGTCAACGTGCACGACTGGGATGACGACGCCGTGCACGTCGCCGCCCATCACGTGCGCACCGGCCGCGACGCCGTGGTCCGCCACTTCGCGGTCAGCTTCGGCGGCAACCTCGTCCGGCTGTCGCCGATCGTCCACTACGACGCGCCGGGTGGCGACGTCGAGCTGTGGGGGCTGTACTTCGCCGACGCCGGACAGCATCTCGAGCAGCGCCTGCTCGTCGACCACAGCCAGCCCAACTGCCGCTCGAACGTGGTGTACAAGGGTGCGCTGCAGGGCGACACGAGCGGCGACCGGTCGCGCGAGGCCCACACCGTCTGGATCGGCGATGTGCTGATCCGCGCCGAGGCCGAGGGCACCGACACCTTCGAGCTCAACCGCAACCTGGTGCTCACCGACAACGCCCGCGCCGACTCGGTGCCCAACCTCGAGATCGAGACGGGCGAGATCGTCGGTGCCGGCCACGCCAGTGCCACCGGACGTTTCGACGACGAGCAGCTGTTCTACCTGCAGGCTCGCGGCATCCCCGAGGATCAGGCGCGCCGCCTGGTCATCCGCGGATTCTTCGGCGAGGTGATCGCCAAGATCGCCGTTCCCGAGCTGCGCGAGCGTCTGTCCGCCGCCGTCGAGCGCGAGCTCGAACTCGCCGGCGCCTGAACCGCTTCCGCGCCCGACCGAACCTTCCTCAGCCCGTAAGAGAGAACACAGAACATGACCACACTGGAAATCCGTGACCTGCACGTCGACGTCGCCCAGACCGACGCCGACGCCGAGCCCATCCACATCCTCAAGGGTGTGAACCTGACCGTGAAGTCCGGTGAGACGCACGCGATCATGGGCCCCAACGGCTCGGGCAAGTCGACGCTGTCCTACGCGATCGCCGGCCACCCCAAGTACCAGGTGACCTCGGGTTCGATCACCCTCGACGGCGAAGACGTCCTGGAGATGAGCGTCGACGAGCGTGCGCGTGCCGGCCTTTTCCTGGCCATGCAGTACCCCGTCGAGGTGCCCGGCGTCTCGATGTCGAACTTCCTGCGCACCGCCGCCACCGCGGTCCGCGGCGAGGCCCCGAAGCTGCGCCACTGGGTCAAGGAGACCAAGGAGGCGATGACCGCGCTGGACATCGATCCGTCGTTCTCCGAGCGCAGCGTCAACGAGGGCTTCTCCGGCGGTGAGAAGAAGCGTCACGAGATCCTCCAGCTCGACCTGCTCAAGCCGAAGATCGCCATCCTCGACGAGACCGACTCGGGTCTCGACGTCGACGCGCTGCGCGTCGTGAGCGAGGGCGTCAACCGGTACAAGGAGCAGGAGAACGGCGGCATCCTGCTGATCACGCACTACACGCGCATCCTTCGGTACATCAAGCCCGACTACGTCCACGTCTTCGTCAATGGCCGCGTCGTCGAATCCGCCGGTCCGGAGCTGGCCGACGAGCTCGAGGAGAACGGCTACGAGCGCTTCACCTCGGCGGCCAAGGCCGGCTGAACCAACACCCCAGGAGGTGCACGTACGTGACACTCTCGCCTGAGACGACAACCGCGGCAACCGCTCTCGATGTCGAGGCGCTGCGGGCGGACTTCCCGATCCTGTCGCGCACCGTTCGCGACGAGAAACCGTTGGTGTACCTCGATTCCGGGGCGACCTCGCAGCGTCCGGTCCAGGTGCTCGACGCCGAGCGGTACTTCCTGACGCACCACAATGCGGCGGTGCATCGGGGAGCCCATCAGCTCGCCGAAGAGGCCACCGACGCCTACGAGGACGCGCGCGAGGTCATCGCCGGGTTCGTCGGGGCGTCGTCGGACCAGTTGGTGTTCACCAAGAACGCCACCGAGGCTCTCAACCTGGTGACCTTCACGCTCGGAGATCCGCGCTCGGCGTCGATCCTCGGCGGATCGGCGCTGGGTCCGGGCGACACCGTGGTGATCACCGAACTCGAACACCACGCGAATCTGGTTCCATGGCAGGAACTCTGCCGTCGGACCGGTGCGACCCTGCGCTGGTACGGCGTGACCGACGACGGTCGTATCGACCTGGATTCGCTGACCCTCGACGAGTCGGTGAAGGTCATCGCGTTCACCCATCAGTCGAATGTCACCGGTGCCGTCGCCGACGTCGCCGAACTCGTCTCGCGTGCCCGTGCAGTCGGTGCGCTGGTCGTGCTCGACGCCTGCCAGTCGGTGCCGCACATGCCGGTCGACTTCTCGGCGCTCGACGTCGACTTCGCCGCCTTCTCCGGACACAAGATGTTCGGTCCGAGCGGTGTCGGCGCGCTCTACGGCAAGTCCGAACTCCTGGATGCGTTGCCGCCCTTCATCACCGGTGGCTCGATGATCGAGACCGTGACGATGGAGGTGTCCACCTACGCGCCGCCGCCGCAGCGTTTCGAGGCGGGCGTTCCGATGACCTCGCAGGTCGTGGGTCTCGGCGCCGCGGTGCGCTACCTGCAGACGATCGGCATGGAAGCCGTTGCCGCACACGAGCACGCGCTCGTCGGACATGCGCTCTCCCGGCTCGGTGAGATTGACGGTCTGCGCATCGTCGGACCCACCACGACCGAGAACCGTGGGGGAGCGGTCGCGTTCGTCGTCGACGGCATCCACGCGCACGACCTCGGTCAGATCCTCGACGACGAGGGCGTCGCGATCCGTGTCGGCCACCACTGTGCCTGGCCGCTTCACCGCCGGTTCGGTGTGGCCGCGACCGCACGTGCATCGTTCGCCGCCTACAACACATTCGCCGAGGTCGACGCGCTGGCCGCGGCGATCGTCAAGGCGCAGAAGTTCTTCGGGGTGAACTGAGCAATGCGTATGGAGCAGATGTACCAGGAAGTGATCCTGGACCACTACAAGCACCCGCACGGTAGGGGACTGCGTGAGCCGTTCGGCGCAGAGGTGCACCACGTCAATCCGACGTGCGGTGACGAGGTGACCCTCCGCGTCGCGGTGTCCGGAGACGGCGCCACCATCGACGACGTCTCCTACGATGGCCAGGGCTGCTCGATCTCCCAGGCCTCGACGTCGGTTCTCCACGACCTGATCGTCGGCAAGCCGATCGGCGAGGCGCTGGCCACCGTCGAGTCGTTCACCGCGATGATGACCTCCCGTGGCAAGGACCCGGGCGACGAGGACATCATCGGTGACGGCATCGCCTTCACCGGGGTCAGCAAGTACCCGGCGCGCGTGAAATGCGCACTCCTCGGCTGGATGGCGTTCAAGGACGCACTTTCCCAGACGGAGAACGCCTACATCGACAGTCAGAAAACAGAAGTGGAGTCAGCATGAGTGACGAGACCACCACCGCGACAGACACACCGGCAACCGACACCACGGCTGCCGGCACACCCGCCGCCCCGTCCACCTCGCTGCCGGCCGTCGAGGACGTCGAGGAGGCGATGCGCGACGTCGTCGACCCCGAACTGGGTATCAACGTCGTCGACCTCGGACTCGTCTACGGCATCGAGGTGACCGACGACGCCGTCGCGAAGATCGACATGACCCTCACCTCCGCCGCGTGCCCGCTGACCGACGTCATCGAGGACCAGTCTCGCGGCGCGCTGGTCAACAGTGGTCTCTGCACCGATCTGGAGATCAACTGGGTCTGGCTGCCGCCGTGGGGCCCGGACAAGATCACCGATGACGGCCGGGAACAGCTGCGGGCCCTCGGCTTCACCGTCTAGATCGACTATGCGACATGCGATCCGGCCGCCTCTGAGGCGGCCGGATCGATCGCTTTCGCGACGACCACCTCGTGAACGGTTGGCGTGCCATGGGCGACACTGACGCCCCGGGAGCCGGCCGTGGACCAGATCTTCTCGAGAACCCCGACGTAGGCCCGGGTGCGGGCGACGTCGGCGAAATCGAGTTCGATCGTGACCTCGGTCGGGTCGGTGACGCTGCGCATCACCCGGTAGGCGAGGACCCCGTTGTCGGCGCGCACACGTTCGTAGCCGTCGAACGCGCGGCGCCAGGCGTCGAAGTCGGGGATGGTGTCGGTGATCCGGAGCTGATACATGGCGGTCGCCCTTCTCGATGGGTGGATTCTCCGACCGTATGAGCGGGAGCCCCGTCCGAACATCCCCACCACGGGGGATTTCCGGCCTAGCCTTGACCGATGGGCGTCGATCTCCTGAGTCGGGTCGAGCGCTCCTGCGCACGAAACGCCGGTGTGAAGAGTCTTCGGCTGGCGGTGCTCGCTGACCTCGGAGCGGCAGTGGCGTTCGACGGCCACGTGTGGCTTCTGACCGACCCCGCGACCTCGGTCGGCACCTCTCCGCTGGCGACGCTGCCAGGCTTCCCGATGACCCGTCTGCCGGATCTGATCCGTGCCCGATATCTGACGACGAGCACTCGCTGGACCTGCCTCACCGGATCGCGGGTGCCGGCCACGTCGTGGTGTCGAGCCAGGGATCGCGAAGCTGCATCGTCATCCCCGTGGCGCGAGATCCTGGCGGAGTTCGGCGTCTGCGACGTGGCGACGCTCGCCTTCGCCGACCGGTTCGGGTGTTGGGGCTGGCTGGATCTCTGGCGCTTCGAGCCCCGTCCGCAGTTCTCCGCCGAGGACATCGACCGGATGTCGCAGATCACTCCGCTTGTCACGGCCGCGTTGCGATCTCGGCAGGCCGGATACTTCACCGACCCCGTCCGCACCGCGGCCTCCACCGGACCCGCCGTCGTGGTGCTCGATCAGGGTCTGCGACTTCGCGGACAGACAGCGGGGGCGGGATCGCGGCTCTATCAACTCAATCCACCCGATGCCGGGCCGGACGGGCGCATCCCGGACGTACCGGCGATCCCGGCGGCGGCCTACAACGTGGCGGCACAGCTCATCGCCCGCGAGCAGGACGTTGCCGCCGCGCCGCCGCGCGCGAGAGTGTTTCTCGAGCAGTACGGATGGCTGACCCTGGAGGCCGACCGGATCAGCGGGGCCGGACCGCCGGCCGGCCGCGAGATCGCCGTCACGATCGAACCCAGTGGTTTCACCGACCGTCTCGACCTCTTCGCCCGGGTGAACGGCCTGTCCGGTCGTGAGCGGGAGGTGCTCGGCCACCTCTGTGCCGGTATGGACAACCGGTCGATCGCCGCTGCGGTGTCGGTGTCCGAACACACCGTGCACGACCATGTGAAGTCGGTCCTGGCCAAGTCGGGATGCGGCAATCGCACCATTCTGCTGGCGCGGGTCGCGGGATGACCGACGCGGTCGAAGGCGAGTAGAACCGTTGGTGTGAATCGGTTCGAGAGTCGAGTCGAGCGGATGATCCGCGAGGCGACCGAGCGCGGGGAGTTCGACAACCTGCCCGGGGCGGGCAAGCCGTTGGACCTCTCCGACAGCGACGATCCCGACTGGTGGGTCAAACGCAAGATCCGCGACGAGAACCTGGACTCGTCGGCTCTCCTTCCCGCGCCTCTCCAATTACGCCGGGAGGCGCAGGATTTCCCGGAGTCGTTGCGCGACATCGCCGACGAGGACGCCGTGCGTGAGATCCTCGACGACTTCAACCGCCGCGTGCGCGAAGCTCATCTCGCCGCGCGTCAGATCGCGATGCCCCACAGCGTCGTCGCCCACACCATCGACGTCGACGACATGATCCGGCAATGGCGTGAACTTCGCCGACGCGGATGAATCCTGCTCGCGATCCAAGAGGTCATGTCACCTGCGCTGACCGCCACGAGCCGAGACGCCGACCGGCAGTCACCGATTCCGGGCCGACGGGTCCGCGGTGGCCTCGATCCTGACCACCCGGCCGTCCCGGATGCTCAGCACGACGACGGCGAACAACCGGCGGCGGTCGTACGCCAGCAGGACCGGATCCCCGGCCGGCCCACACACCAACGTCGCGCCGGGCCCGAGATGACGCAGCAGGTTCGTGGCCACGGAATCGGGACCGTGGTTGACCTGTTTCGTCGGGGCCGGGTCGGCCAGCACCGTGCCCACACCCCAGACGGTCGGGTCGAGCACGGCGGTCAACGCCTGCAGATCGCCGGTGGCACACGCCGCGATGAATGTGTCCATGACCTGCCGGTGCTGGATTTCGGGGACATCGACGGGGCGGCGGACTGCGGCGGTGAACTTCGCCCTGGCGCGGCGGGCCAACTGCCGACAGGTGCCCGCCGGTCTGCCGACCGTCTCGGCGATCTGATCGAACGGCACGGCGAACACATCGTGCAGCACGAATGCGACCCGCTCTCCCGGGGACAACCGGTTGAGCACCTCGAACAGTGCGGCCCGCACCTCGTCGTCGAGTGTGATCCGGTCGGCAGGATCTGCACCCGGGGCGGCGGTCTCGATGACGTCGTCGGTGTCCACACGTTCCAGGCGCGCTCGGGCGGATCGGACGTGGTCCAGACACAACCGCCCAGTCACCACGGTCAGCCACGCTCGGATGTCCTGCAGGCGTTCGATCTCGACGCGGGCCAGCCGCAGGAAAGCCTCCTGTGCGGTGTCCTCGGCAGCCCCGATGTCACCCAGCATCTGGTAGGCGAGATTCACCGTGTACGGGTGGTGCTCACGCCAGGCCTGTTCGAGGGCCGCCGGATCGGTCATGTCTTCACGACGAACAAGCGGCCCGGAAAGTTACCGCGCGCAGAGGTAACTTCCCCGGCCTGCGCCCCGTCCTAGATGACATGACCAACGATGACATGACCAACGACGACAGGACCAACGATGACACGGCCGACGACGACATCGCCGGTCTCGATCCCCGGCCACCCCGCTGGCTCACACCGATGAACAAGCTGGTGACGGCGGCGCAACGGGTGGGCATTCGCACCGGTCCCGCGATGGTGCTGACGGTGCCCGGTCGGAGATCCGGGGTGCCCCGCAGCACGCCGATGACACCGTTCGGGCATGACGGCGGCCTCTACACGGTCGCGGGTTATCCGGGCTCGGACTGGGCGGCCAATGCCCGGGCCGCCGGCGCCGGGACGTTGAGCCGGGGCCGGCGGTCCCGTCCGGTCAGGATCGTTGAACTCACGCCCGAGGAGTCGCGACCGGTGCTGCGCGCCTTCGCGATCAAGGTTCCGGTCGGTGTCGGTTTCGCCAAGCGCAGCGGCCTCGTGGTCGACGGCACGCCGGACGAGTTCGAGGCACTCGCAGGACGACTGGCGGTGTTCCGGTTCGACGGCTGGGACAGCGAGAAGTGCGGTCACCGGCGCTGGAAGCGCGGGGTCGAGCCGAGGTCCCCGGCCCATTCCGGCGTGGACATCGCACCGCGGGCCACGACGCTGCGGGTGCGCATGTCGACCGCCCGAATGACCCGGGTCATCGCGCCCATGGTGCCGGTCAGGTCGTTGCGACGGCTGAGGTAGCTGCGCTGCGACTCGATCGGCATGGCGAAGAACGCCTCGAAGAACGCGATCGTCTGGGTGGGGCTGAGCCGCAGCAGCGCGCTGAGCCCGCGCAGTCGAAGGTTGTGGACGGCACGCGCCGAGGCGGGCCACAGGTCGGGGACCGGATCGCGCCCCGCGGCCAGCGCGCCCACCACCGCATCGACGCACATCAGTGACGTGGCGACGCTGTAGCCGGTCGTCGGATTCTTGAATCCGCCTGCGGCGCCGAAGCAGAACGTCGGGTCCCGCCACGGCTGAGGCGAGGACCCGGTCAGCGGGAACGCCACGTGTTCGACGCGACGGATACCCGACGGCAACCCGCCGAGCCGGACCTCGAGCCGCCGCTTCAGCTCGTCGAGATCCAGGGCGGGCAACCCGGCCAGGCACGTCTCCTCCAGGAGATACTCGTCCCCGCCGAGCGGCACGACGTACAGGAACGACGGCAACGAGCGGCGGTCGACGATCCCGCCTCGCCAGTCCATCAGCAACGCCCCGTGGCCCTCCAGAACCGGTGCGGCGGTGGCCTTGTCGACGACGATGCCGTAGGCGGTCTGTCGTGGCGCCTCGTGGGGGAGTGCGCCACGGCAGTCGACCACCACGTCCCCGGTCAGTGCCCGACCGGTGTCGAGTTGCACTCGCGCACCGTCGATCCCGATGACGCGGTCGGTCACGATCTCGGCGCCGTCGAGAGTCAGCGAACGTTGCAGTCCCGGGGTGTCGAACACCGTGTAACCGCGGTCGACCTCTTCGAGGGCGGTGCCGGCGACGCCGATGCGTTCGAGGCGGGCGGCGAAGGCCGTCGGATCGAGCCAGCCGGGCAACTCGTCGGACCAGCAGGCGAAGGTGGACTGCCAGACCCGTTCGGGACGAGGGTCGACCACGGTCACCGGTATCGCGGCGGCCAGCAGCCGGTGCGCGAGTGCGCGCCCTGCCGGTCCCGCGCCCACAACGATCACTCCAGCGCTCACACGTCTTCCTTCGTCGCAGCCGGTGATCCGGACGGGAACTCCGGGCCGCCGGGCGTCGTCACGAGCCGCCGGTCGCCAGCATGCCCCCGTCGACGGCGAGGGTCTCGCCCGTGATCCAGGCCGATTCATCACTGGCGAGGAACGCGACCGCGCGGGCGACGTCCTCGGGTTCGCCGATGCGCTTCATCGGATACGCCGCGGCGGCCCGGGCCTCGTTCTCGCCCGCGATCAGTCCGGAGGCGAACTTGGTGCGCACGATCGCGGGCGCGATTGCGTTCACCCGGATGTTCGGCCCCAGTTCCCACGCCAATTCCGCGGTGAGGCGGATCAGCGCCGCTTTCGACGTGCCGTAGGCCGCGATCACCCCCGTCGACCGCAGGCCGGCGACCGAGGAGATGTTGATCACCGAACCACCGGTGTCCTTCATTCCCGCCCGGTACGCCTCCTGCACGAAGCCGAGGGCGGCGACGACATTGGTGTCGAAGGTCTTACGGTAGGCGCCCAGATCGGCGTCCATCAGCGGTCCGGCGAGGGGGGCGATGCCGGTGTTGTTGACCAGGATGTGGATTCCGCCACCCTGCTCCACAGCCGCCGCGACCGCACCCGCCCGGTCGTCGGCGTCACCGGTGTTGGCCGCGAACGCGGTCACCGTCGCCGACGGCACGGCCTGGCGGATGCGCTCCGCGGCCTCGGCAAGGGGCTCCGGCTTGCGACTCGTGATGACCACCGAGGCACCGCGCCGGGCGAGCTCGGTGGCGATGGCCTCGCCGATGCCCCGGCTGGCGCCGGTGACCAGAGCAGAGCGGCCGGTGAGGTCGGAGGTCTGGGGAAACGAGGACTGGGGAATCGTTGTGGATTGCGTCACGTCTGCCACCGTATCGGTCCACCGTGTCGCCGTGGGGCGACTCCGCAGCGCGGTCTGGGGCCTTGTCGTGGCAAAACCACTGGATTCGCCCCGGTAGACTGGTCCGTCGTGATCACCGCGACCGACCTGGAGGTACGAGCGGGCGCTCGGACCCTGTTGTCGGCGCCCGGCGACGCCCTCCGTATCCAGCCCGGCGACCGGATCGGCCTCGTGGGCCGCAACGGCGCCGGCAAGACCACCACCCTGCGCATCCTGGCGGGGGAGACCGAACCCTACGCCGGCACCGTCCGGCGCTCGGGTGAACTCGGCTACCTGCCCCAGGACCCCAAAGAGGGCGACCTGGAGGTCCTCGCCAAAGACCGGGTGCTGTCCGCACGCGGACTCGACGAGATCCTGCGCGACATGGAGAAGCAGCAGGCGCGCATGGCCGAGGCCGCCGACGACAAGCTGCGCGACAAGGCCGTCGCCCGATACGGACGTCTGGAAGAGCGTTTCGCCGCCCTGGGTGGCTACGTCGCCGAATCCGAGGCCGCGCGCATCTGCAACAGCCTGGGCCTGCCGGACCGCGTCCTGAACCAGCCGCTGCGCACCCTCTCGGGTGGTCAGCGTCGCCGCATCGAGCTCGCACGCATCCTGTTCGCCGCCTCCGACGGCTCCGGAAAGTCCGACACCACGCTGCTGCTCGACGAGCCGACCAACCACCTCGACGCCGACTCGATCGCCTGGCTGCGCAGCTTCCTGATGAACCACGAGGGTGGGCTGGTCGTGATCAGCCACGACGTCGACCTGCTCGCCGACGTCGTGAACCGGGTGTGGTTCCTCGACGCCGTCCGCGGCGAGGCCGACATCTACAACATGAGCTGGAAGCGCTACCTCGACGCGCGCGCCACCGACGAACAACGGCGTCGCCGCGAACGCGCCAACGCCGAGAAGAAGGCCTCCGCACTGCGTGCGCAGGCCGCGAAGCTCGGTGCCAAGGCCACCAAGGCCACCGCCGCGCAGAACATGCTCAAGCGCGCCGAGCGCATGATCGACTCGCTCGACGAGGAGCGGGTGGCCGACCGCACCGCACGGATCCGCTTCCCGGAGCCGGCGACCTGCGGCAAGACGCCGCTGATGGCCTCGGGCCTGTCGAAGAGCTATGGCTCACTGGAGATCTTCACCGGTGTCGACCTCGCCATCGACAGGGGCAGTCGCGTCGTCGTCCTCGGGCTCAACGGTGCCGGTAAGACGACGCTCCTGAAAATGCTTGCCGGCGTGGAGAAGCCGGACACCGGGCAGCTCGAACCCGGGTACGGCCTGAAGATCGGCTATTTCGCACAGGAGCACGACACCCTCGACGACCAGGCATCGGTGTGGGAGAACATCCGCCACGCCGCACCGGACGCGGGTGAACAGGAACTGCGAGGCCTGTTGGGCGCGTTCATGTTCAGCGGCGCCCAGCTCGACCAGCCCGCCGGCACCCTGTCCGGTGGTGAGAAGACCCGCCTGACGCTGGCCGGTCTGGTGTCGTCGGCCGCCAACGTCCTGCTCCTCGACGAGCCGACCAACAACCTCGACCCGGTGTCACGCGAACAGGTGCTCGACGCCCTGCGCAGCTACACCGGGGCCGTCGTCCTCGTGACCCACGACCCCGGCGCAGCCGCCGCACTCGATCCGCAACGCGTGATCCTCCTGCCCGACGGCACCGAGGACCACTGGAGCGACGAGTATCAGGAGATCATCGAGCTCGCCTGACCCTTCGAGGCTCGCTTCGCTCGCACCTCAGGGAGCGAGAGATGGCTCGCTTCGCTCGCACCTCAGGGAGCGAGAGATGGCTCGCTTCGGTCGCACCTCAGGGAGCGAGAGATGGCTCGCTTCGGTCGCACCTCAGGGAGCGAGAGATGGCTCGCTTCGGTCGCACCTCAGGGAGCGGTGGCGCGACCGCTCCCTGAGGGATCGTGAACTAACCTGCGGGCCAGTACTTCTTGCGCAGTTCGCCCTTGACCAGCTTGCCGGTGGGCGTGCGCGGCAGTTCGTCGACGAAGTCCACCGACCGCGGCGCCTTGTACGCGGCGATGCTGTCCTTGGTGAACGTGATGAGCTCGTCCGCGAGTTCGTCGGAGGGCTCGTGTCCCTCGGCGAGCTGCACACACGCTTTGGCCACCTCGCCGAGGTCGGGATCGGGGACACCGATCACCGCGACGTCGAAGACGGCGGGATGGTTGATGAGGACGTTCTCGGCCTCCTGCGGGTAGATGTTCACCCCGCCGGAGATGATCATGAACGCCTTGCGGTCGGTCAGGTACAGGTAACCGTCGGCGTCGACATACCCGACATCGCCTGTCGTGGACCAGTTCTCGTGTTCCGGGTGCTGGGCCTTGCGGGTCTTCTCCGGATCGTTGTGGTACTGGAAGGTCACATCCTCGCGTTCGAAGAAGACCTGTCCGACCTCGCCGACCGGGAGCTCCTTGCCGTCCTCGTCGCAGATGTGGATGACGCCCAGCAGCGGCTTGCCCACCGAGCCGGGGTGATCGAGTGCTTCCTGCGGGCCGATGAACGTCGCGCCGGCGGCCTCGGTGGAGGCGTAATACTCATGGATGACCGGGCCCCACCAGTCGATCATCGCCTTCTTGACCTCGACCGGGCAGGGTGCCGCGGCGTGGACCGCGATCTTGAGGCTGCTGACGTCGTAGGAGTTGCGGACCTCCTCGGGCAGCTTCAGCATGCGGATGAACATCGTGGGCACCCACTGGCTGTGTGTCACCTTGTAATTCTGGATGGCGGCCAGTGCGGCCTCGGGCTCGAAGCGGTCGAGCATGATCACGGTGCCGCCGACCGAGTTGGTCACGCCGCAATAGCGCAGCGGCGCAGCATGATACAGCGGTGCGGGGGACAGGTAGACGGCGTTCTCGTCGAAGCCGTACATCGGCGCGAAAATCGCCGTGTAGGTGTCGGGGACCTGATCGACCTGGCCGTCGGGCATCGGGGTCTTGATGCCCTTGGGGCGGCCGGTGGTGCCCGACGAGTAGAGCATGTCGGTGCCGCGCGGCTGATCGGTGCGCGGTTCGGCGGAAGCGTTGGCGAGAACCTTGTCGTAGCTGTCGAAGCCCTCGAGATCGCCGCCCCACACGACCCGGCGACCGGTGCCCGTCAGTGCCTCGATCTCGCCGGAACGCGAGACGGCGTCGGCGACCGAGGCGCCGGCGAACAGGACCTGGGCGTTGCAGTCGTTCAGGATGTAGTTGGTCTCGGCTGCTGTCAGGTGGTGGTTGATCGCCGTCACGTACAGGCCGCTGCGCAGGGCCGCCCAGTACACCTCGAAGACACGGAGATCGTTGGCGGACACCACCGCGATGTTGTCGCCGCGCTTGAGGCCCAGCGACTCCAGGTAGTTGGCGAGCCGCGTCGAGTTCTCGTCGAGCTGACGGTAGGTCAACTGTTCGCCGGTCGCGGCGCGGATGACGGCGGGCTTGTCCGGAGTGGACTTGGCGAAGACTCCAGGGAACAAGGGTGCACTCCTCTGACGAAGGGGACATTGACCCCGAACGTCCGTTATCTAACGATCGTTCGGAGTGTCGTGAGTCACAGTACCCCAGGTCCCGCGACGGACCTCATCTCTGTCGGGAGAAGACCCGAATCCGCGGTCAGTGCTCGGCGAGGAACCGGTCCATCCTCCGTTCGGCGAGCGCGGCGATCGTCAGGGCGGGATTCACCAGTCCGACGGCACCCGGCACGAACGAGCCGTCGACGACGTAGAGGTTGTCGTAGCCGCGGACCGCACCGGCCATCGACGCCGCCTCGCCCATGACGACCCCGCCGAGTCCGTGATATCTACCCGCCGAACCGAATCCGACGGCGCGGGAGTGGTTCGGGACGCCGTTCGCGCGCCGGCTGGGGCGGAGTGCCTTTCGCTCGCCTCGACGAGCATGCGGGTGGTGTGGAACGAGCCGACCGCCATGAAGAGATGATCGGCCTCGGCGGTCACCGTCCGGATCGTGCGGCGGACGATGTCCCAGTCGATCGCGAAGTCGAAGATAGTTCGGGTGGTCGAGGATGTCGGCGGGCAGTGGCGAGACGCCGAGGGTGCGCTTCGCGCGCGGGTAGTACGTGGATAGGAGTTCGGAGTAGTTCGCCGCGGCGGGGAAGATGTGCTCGAAGTCCTGACGCCGGGGGACCGGGGTGAACGATCCGAACACCGGCGAACCGCCGCCGTAGACGGCTTCGATGCCGTTGCCGACCATCTGGTCGAGCACGCCCGCATGCGGATCGACGGGGATGGCGGTCGCGCTGTTGGCGTCCGGACTTGTTGCCGAACCAGGCGGCGCGCTTGTCGGGGCTGGAGAAGGTGGCGAAGGTGCTGCCGTCGGGTCGGATCGGCCAGCGTTGGCCACACTCGAACACCGTTGTGGCGAAACCGGATCACCGAGTCGCAGGCGGCGACCGAGCCGCCGAAACCGGTGCCGATGAGTGGGATACACCACGCGATGCCTCGTCGCCCGCGCTCGAATACACTCCCGCTTGTGACGACTCCGCTGTCGATCGAGGTGGACCGCGACAGCGTCGCCATGGGCGACGACGTGCACTCCCATACCCGCCGGATCTCGGTGATGTCCGGAACCACGCTGAGTTCTGTGCTCGCCGAGGCTGCACCCGAGATCCGTTCGCGCGGCTGGAGCTGGGTGGCCGAGGTCGACGGACGGACGGCCGCGGTCTGGTCGATCGATCGCGGCGTCGAGATGCTCGTCGAAGACAATGTGGTGATCGCGGACAATGCGCCGCGTCGGATCTTCTTCCGCTATTTCCTGCAGATCGATCCCGAGTGGCTGTACCGGCGGCTCGTCGACGGCGCAGAAGCGAATCGATATGTGCTGGAACGTGAATACCAGCCGATCGGCGACCGGCTCCGTGAGGAGGAGGAGCGGCGCCGAGAGCGGGAACTCTCGGGGCGGCTCCTGGGCGTCGAATGTTCCGCGGCGCTGCGCGGCCTCGGCGTGGAGTTCGACCTACACAACGATCGGATGGCGCGGTTCGATGTGTTCGGGTCGTTGTGGCGGGTGCGGCGTATGGACACGATGACAGTCACCGCCCGCGGGGAGAACAGATTCTTGTCGTCCATCCGGCCGGTGGCTGTGGCCGAGGTCTGGCTGGTGGCGGCCGTAGGGGAACGGATGCGCCAGGTCCGGGGCCTGTCACCGGCCCCGGACCGACTGTTGTCGCACCCGGATCTGTACCCGATGTCCCTGGGTGTGTTCCGGGAACCTCGCTGGTCGACGAGGGGGCACCCCACCGTCCAGCTCACCGGTGTCGAGGCGGTCCACGCGTACCGGATTGCGGCGGGGCGCACGATCGCCGAGGTCATGCAGATCCTCAACGCGCGGTGATCAGTCCTTGGCCCGCACTGATTCCTCGACGAGATCGAGGACCGCGTGCAGATCGTCGGTGGGCTGACCCGACGCCAGTCGGGTGATCAGTCCGTCGAGAACGAGATCCAGATACTTGACCAGGACGTCGGTGGGGACATCGTCGCGGAGACGCCCGGCCTGACGTCCGCGTTCTAGGCGGGAGAGTGTCGCCTGTTCCAGTTCGGCCGACCGTGCCATCCACTCGGCCCGGAAACTGTTGTCGGTGCGCAGCTTTCGCGCGATCTCGAGTCGGGTCCCGAGCCAGTCGAAATCCTCTGGCCGCGTGAGCATGTCACGCATGACCTGCACGAGACCCTCTTCGGCGGCGACATCCGCCATGCGTTCGGCGTCCTCGTGCGCGAGCGCGAGGAACAGCGCCTCTTTGTCCCGGTAGTGGTGGAAGATCGCGCCGCGGGACAGACCCGTGGACTCCTCGATCCGCTTGACCGTCGCACCGTCGTATCCGTACTCCGCGAAGCAATGCCGCGCGCCGTCGAGAATCTCCCGACGACGCGCGGCAAGGCGGTCATCACTGACCTTGGGCACGTCGCGTGCTCCTGTCAGCTCTTGATCATGTTCCGCAGCACGTACTGCAGGATGCCTCCGTTGCGGTAGTAATCGGCTTCACCGGGGGTGTCGATGCGCACCTTGGCATCGAACTCCACCTTCGAGCCGTCCTCCTTGGTGGCGGTGACGTGCACGGTCTTCGGGGTCTTGCCCTCGTTGAGCTCCTCGATACCGGTGATGTCGAAGGTCTCGGTGCCGTCGAGGCCCAGCGACTTGTGCGACTCACCCTCGGGGAACTGCAGCGGGATGACGCCCATACCGATCAGGTTCGAGCGGTGGATGCGCTCGAAGCTCTCGGTAATGACCGCCTTGACGCCCAGCAGGCTGGTGCCCTTGGCCGCCCAGTCGCGCGACGAGCCGGTGCCGTACTCCTTGCCGCCGAGCACGACGAGCGGGATGTTCTGCTCGGCGTAGTTCTGCGCGGCGTCGTAGATGAACGACTGCGGTGCACCCTCCTGGGTGAAGTCGCGGGTGTAGCCACCGGACACACCGTCGAGCAGCTGGTTCTGCAGGCGGATGTTGCCGAAGGTCGAACGGATCATCACCTCGTGGTTGCCACGACGGGCGCCCAACGAGTTGTAGTCCTTGCGCGCCACACCGTTGGCGTCGAGGTACTGCGCGGCGGGGGTGCCGGGTTTGATCGTCGACGCGGGGGAGATGTGGTCGGTGGTCACCGAGTCGCCGAGCTTCGCGAGCACGCGAGCGCCCTTGATGTCGGAGACGGGTGCCGGCTCGAGCTGCATGCCCTCGAAGTACGGAGGCTTCCGCACATAGGTCGACTTCTCGTCCCACTCGAAGGTCTTGCCCGACGGCGTGGGCAGGTTCTGCCAGCGCTCGTCGCCCTTGAAGACGTCGGCGTAGTCGGCGGCGTACTGCTCCGGCGAGATCGACGACGCGATGGTCGCCTCGATCTCCTCGTTGGTCGGCCAGATGTCCTTGAGGAAGACGTCGTTACCGTCGGTGTCCTTGCCCAGCGGGTCGGACTCGAAGTCGAAGTCCATGGTGCCGGCCAGGGCGTAGGCGATGACCAGCGGCGGCGAGGCCAGGTAGTTCATCTTCACGTCGGGGTTGATGCGACCCTCGAAGTTGCGGTTGCCCGAGAGCACCGCGGTGGCGGTCAGGTCGTTGTCGTTGATCGCCTTCGAGATCTCCTCGGGCAGCGGGCCCGAGTTGCCGATGCAGGTGGTGCAGCCGTAGCCGACCAGGTAGAAGCCCAGCTTCTCCAGGTAGGGCCACAGGCCGGCCTTCTCGTAGTAACCGGTGACGACCTGCGAGCCCGGAGCCATCGAGGTCTTCACCCACGGCTTGGAGGTCAGGCCCTTCTCGACCGCCTTCTTGGCGAGCAGCGCCGCGCCGAGCATGACCGACGGGTTGGAGGTGTTGGTGCAGCTGGTGATCGATGCGATGGTCACGATGCCGTGGTCGAGGATCATCGAGCCGCGCTCTTCGGAGTCCACGCGCACCGGCTTCGTCGGACGGCCCTCGGCGCCGTTGGCGGCCGAGTGCAGCGGTTCCGCGTCATCGTCGGCGAAGGTCAGCGTGGCCGGGTCGGAGGCCGGGAAGCTCTCTTCGACGGCCTCGTCGAGCTTGGTGTGAGCCGGGCTGTTGCCGTTCTCGACGTAGTTGTGGATGTCCTTGCGGAAGGCGTTCTTGGCGTCCCACAGCTCGATGCGGTCCTGCGGACGCTTCGGGCCGGCGATCGACGGGACGACGTCGGCGAGATCGAGCTCGAGGTACTCCGAGTACACGGCCTCCTCGGCGTCCTTCTCGAGCCACATGCCCTGTTCCTTGGCGTAGGCCTCGACGAGGGCGAGCGTCTCTTCGCTGCGGCCGGTGAGGCGCAGGTACTTCACGGTCTCCTCGTCGATGGGGAACATCGCACAGGTCGAACCGAATTCGGGGCTCATGTTGCCGATGGTGGCGCGGTTGGCCAGCGGCACCTCGGCGACGCCGTTGCCGTAGAACTCGACGAACTTGCCGACCACACCGTGCTTGCGCAGCATCTCGGTGATGGTGAGGACCACGTCGGTGGCGGTCACGCCGGGCTTGGTGGCACCGGTCAGCTTGAAGCCGACGACACGCGGGATGAGCATCGAGACCGGCTGGCCGAGCATCGCGGCCTCTGCCTCGATGCCGCCGACGCCCCAGCCCAGGACGCCGAGGCCGTTCTCCATCGTGGTGTGCGAGTCGGTGCCGATGCAGGTGTCGGGGTAGGCGACGCCGTCACGGACCATGACCGAGCGCGCGAGGTGCTCGATGTTGACCTGGTGGACGATGCCGGTGCCCGGCGGGACGACGCGGAAGTCGTCGAAGGCGCCCTGGCCCCAGCGGAGGAACTTGTATCGCTCTTCGTTGCGCTGGTACTCGATCTCGACGTTGCGCTCGAAGGCCTGGGCGTTGCCGAAGGCCTCGATGATCACAGAGTGGTCGATGACCATCTCGGCGGGCGCGAGCGGGTTGACCTTGTTCGGGTCGCCGCCGAGTTCCTTGACGGCGTCGCGCATCGTGGTGAGGTCGACGATGCAGGGAACGCCGGTGAAGTCCTGCATGATCACGCGGGCCGGCGTGAACTGGATCTCGACGCTGGGCTCGGCGTTCGGATCCCAGTTGGCCAGGGCCTCGATGTGCTCGGCGGTGATGTTCGCGCCGTCCTCGGTACGAAGGAGGTTCTCGGTCAGCACTTTGAGGGCGTAGGGGAGCTTCTCGGCGCCCTTGACGGCATTCAGGCGGTAGATCTCGTAGCTGTTGTCGCCGACGTCCAGCGTGCCGCGGGCGCCGAAGGAATTGATACTCACTTCTAAATCCACTCTCCTCGTGTGCCGACGGGCCGCGTCGGCGATGCTCGATGAATTGTTGAACCGGCGGGCTGCACCGGTGCCATCGGGTGTCCGCGAGACGACCCGCGACAACTTCGTCCAGCCTAACAGTACGAGCGTACTGTCCCAGCGGGGTGGCGACGACACGCCGTCGAGGCCGCACGCGTAGGCGAATACCCGGACGACTCCATTGTGTCGTACGGTGCAGGGCGAAGTCCGGTGAGCGTCCGCTTTGCTCGCCGCGGGGGTTACCGACAGACAGGGGTGAGGCCGTATGGGTCCCGAGCCGACGATGCTGATGCTGGCCGCTCCCGCGGAGAACAGCGAACTCACCGGGCTGGTCGGGGTCGACATGGCGGAGCTCTCGCGCGACATCGCCGACGACGGCGTCGCGGGTGCCACCCCCGAGCAGGTGCCCGCGATGCGCGAGGTCATCGAGTACGCCAAGAGCAAGGGGCACGACGTCAGCTTCGTGGTCATCGAGCAGACGCAGCCGCGGTTCACCCTGTACCGCGACATCGCCAATCAGCTGCAGGAGCAGGTCGGTGGCACCGTCATCGTGCTCGGTCCCAACTCCGTCGGCAGCTCGTCGCCGGACTTCAGCCGGGTGATCCAGGAACAGGCGACCCAGAACCTGGCGCTCACCGACCCGCCCGGGGCAGCCCGGCAGATGATCGACTCGATGACGGAACCGCACGTCGACTGGACCCTCGTCGGCCTGGTCCTCATCCTCGTCGTCGTCCTCGGTGCGGTGGGCGCGCGATTTCGTACCCGACGCGCCCGCGCAGCGGCGGCGGGCGGCCCCCTCGGTCCGGTGAACCCGACCGGTGCGCACACGTCGTCGGTCGACGACCCGGACGCGTCTCGCGACGGGGCGACTGCCGACTCCTCGACGTCTTCCTGACGCCCGGTCTTCACTTTCGTCTGCGTCACTGACGACCGCTCGTCGCGGTCCGGTGGCGCCGGTGGCGTCGTGCTCGCCCCCGAATCGGTTCGTCCACCGGTTTGTTGCGAATTCGAGACCTGAGCCGCACTGGTGAACTATCTGCAGTTCACAGCATTTTCCCAGGTAATCACGTCTTTGTAATTCATTTCGTTAGGTTTTCTCGTGTGGTTGATGTGACGTACGGTTCTGATGTCGCATGTGTGACCTGTGTTCCCTATAGGGGCATCTGCGACCCATGTGCAGTGTGTGGTCGGGGCACAGTGGCCGTTCGATCAACATCCGGGATCGGGCACGTCCCCGGAAGAACCGCGAGGAGTTCAGGTGAGGCGAGGAAGAACAGGTGCGTCCTGGCCGGCGCGCGTCACGGCGGCCATGGCTGCCGTTCTCATCTGTGCGGTCGGCGCCGGTCATGCGGTCGCCACCCCGAAGAAGGCGCCCGAGTCGCCGGTGTCCGGGCTGATCAACGAGATCGCGGCGGTCAACCAGGACATCGTCGACCTCGACCAGGCCCTGGCGATGCGGCAGGAGAACGTCAACCGCGCGATCGTCGACTTCCAGAACTCACTCGCCCAGCGGCGACTGGCCACGGTCGCCGCGCGCGGTGCGCGCACCGAACTCGACCGGGCCGGCCAGGCCGTCGTCGAGGCGCAGAAGGCCTTCGACGGGTTCGTCCGCCTCGCCTACCAGCAGGGCGCCGAGCAGGGTTCGATGTCCAACTACGTGGCCTCTCCGGACCCGCAGGCGGTCCTGGACCGGATGAAGCTGCTCGACCAGGTCGGCAAGAAGCAGCAGGAGACCATCCGTCGACTGCAGGTCGCCCGCAACCAGAAGGCCAATCGCCTCGCCGCGGTCGAGGCGACCCGCCGGCAGGCGTCGTTCGCCGCCAAGAGCGCCGAACAGCGCAAGCGCGACGCGCTGGCCGCGGTCGCCGAGGCCCGGACCGCCGTCACCGAGCAGCAGCAGCGCAAGGCGACCCTGGTCGCCAAGCGGGACCGCGTGCAGAAGAAGATCGACTCGATCCGCGGCTACGTCCCGAAGAAGAACGCCGCCGGGCCGTCCACCCGTGAACTGCTGTCCGACCTCTTTCCGTCGGCCCCGGCCGCCCTCCCGGATCTGCCGACCACCAACGTCTCCGACAACGAGCTGCTCGCGATCGCCGCGCGTGCCGCCGCGAAGATCGCGGTGGAGGTGGGATCGGCGGCTCTCGGCGTCGGCCTCGACATGGGTTCGCAGATGCTCTCGGGCATCATCGGGGAGCAGCGGCTCCCGCAGTCCGAACTCCTCAACGAGCTCGGCCTCGGTGGCGTGGACCTCACCGGCAGCAGCGGCAACGACAGCCTGAGCTCACGGCTGGGTTCGGGCAGCCTGGGCTCCCTGTTCGGCGGTTCCGGTGGCGGCGGCGGATCGGGCGGCATGGTGCGCCCGGGCCTGCGCGGCCCGCAGGCGGTGGAGATCGTCGTCAACCGTGCCCTGTCGCAGCTGGGTGTCACCTACGCCTGGGGCGGTGGCGACGCCAACGGTCCGACGCAGGGCATCCGCGACGGCGGTGTCGCCGACAGCTACGGCGACTACCGCAAGGTCGGTTTCGACTGCTCGGGCCTGATGATGTACGCCTTCGGCGGCGTGGGCATCGAACTGCCGCACTACACGGGCTACCAGTACACCTCGGGTCCGCACTTCCCGCTCTCGCAGATGCGTCGCGGCGACATGATCTTCTACGGTCCCAACGCGAGTCAGCACGTCGCGCTCTACCTGGGCGACAACAAGATGGTCGAGGCCCCGCAGTCCGGTGATGTGGTGAAGGTGTCGCCACTGCGCACCAGCGGTGCGATGCCGAACGTGGTCCGCCTGCTCTGAATGCGTCTGACCGACGAGCCGTGGATCTTCTTGGCAGCTTTTCAGTTCGCACGGCTAGGCTGGCACAAACACGCGGGGGTGCCTTCGGTCCCGGCGTGTCCTCACCAGCGAGCAGCAGAGTTCAGATGAACAGGAGCACGGGTTGACCGAATCGCACTCCCTCGACAAGGCGGCCACGGGGGACCCGGCCGCGGCAGGCGCCGATTCGTCGGTGCTGAGCGACGCCGACGTCGCCCTGCTCGAGCGGGCCATCTACGAGGTCAAGCGCGTCATCGTCGGTCAGGACCAGCTCGTCGAGCGAATCCTCGTGGGTCTGCTCGCCCGCGGGCACATCCTCCTCGAAGGTGTTCCCGGCGTCGCCAAGACGCTCGCGGTCGAGACCTTCGCCAAGGTCGTCGGCGGGTCCTTCTCCCGGGTGCAGTTCACCCCCGACCTGGTGCCGACCGACCTCATCGGTACGCGGATCTACCGCCAGGGCCGCGAGGAGTTCGACACCGAGCTCGGTCCGGTGGTCGCGAACTTCCTCCTCGCCGACGAGATCAACCGCGCGCCCGCCAAGGTGCAGTCCGCGCTGCTCGAGGTCATGGCCGAACGGCACGTGTCGATCGGCGGCAAGACCTATCCGATGCCCGACCCGTTCCTCGTGATGGCGACGCAGAACCCCATCGAGAACGAGGGTGTCTACCCCCTGCCGGAGGCACAGCGCGACCGCTTCCTGTTCAAGGTGCTCGTCGACTACCCGTCGGTGGAGGAGGAGCGCGAGATCGTCTACCGGATGGGCAATGTCCCGCCGACGGCCTCGCAGGTCCTCGACCCCGCCGCGATGCTGCGGCTGCAGAAGACCGCCGCGAACGTCTTCGTCCACCACGCGCTCGTCGACTACGTCGTCCGCGTCATCAACGCGACGCGCCGCCCGGCCGAGCTCGGTCTCAGCGACGTCGCATCGTGGCTGTCCTACGGTGCCTCGCCCCGCGCGACCCTGGGTATCGTCGCCGCCGCTCGCGCGCTCGCGTTGGTCCGCGGGCGCGACTACGTCATCCCGCAGGACATCGTCGAGATCATGCCCGACGTCCTCCGTCACCGTCTGGTGTTGTCATACGACGCCCTGGCCGACGAGATCGACGCCGACCAGGTCATCACCCGGGTCTTGCAGACCGTGGGACTCCCGCAGGTCGGCGCGCAGCCGGTGGCGCAGAACTCCTACCAGTCGGGTCCCGGTCCGCAGGGCCACGCCGCCGGCGTGCCGCAGGGTGCCAACGGCTATGCCGCGCAACAGGTTCCGCAGGGTTCCGGTCCGGTGAACCCGAATTCGCGGTATGGCGGCTAATCGGGACCTGCCGAGCCTCGGTGCCGGGTTGCTCGAGGAGCCCCAGCTCACCGCGGCTCTGAAGATGTTGGAGCTCACGGTTCGCCGCAAGCTCGACGGTGTGCTGCAGGGCGAGCACCTCGGACTCATCCCCGGACCGGGTTCGGAGCCGGGCGAGGCGCGCGCCTACCAGCCGGGGGACGACGTCCGTCGCATGGAGTGGTCGGTCACCGCGCGGACCACCCAACCGCACGTGCGCCAGATGATCGCCGACCGCGAGCTCGAGACCTGGCTCGTGGTCGATGCGTCGGCGAGCCTCGACTTCGGCACCGTCGGCTGCACCAAACGAGACCTCGCGGTGGCCGCGGCAGCCGCGATCGTGCACCTGACCACCGGCGGCGGTAACCGTCACGGCGCCCTCGTCGTGACCGGCGACGACCTCGTGCGGGTACCGGCGCGGGCCGGTCGCGCCCATGCACAGAACCTGCTCAAGGCGATCGCGACGACGCACCGGAGTGCTCCCGGTGTCCGCGGAGACCTCAAGGCCGGCATCGAGGCACTGCGGCGGCCGCAGCGCCGTCGGGGTCTCGCGGTCGTGATCAGCGACTTCCTCGGGCCGATCGACTGGGAACGATCGCTGCGCGCGATCGGCGCCCACCACGAGTTGCTCGCGGTCGAGGTCCTCGACCCGCGTGACCTCGAACTGCCGCCGATCGGCGAGGTCACCCTCGCCGACGCCGAATCGGGGGAGATCCACGACGTGACGGTCACCGAGGACCTCCGACGCGACTTCGCCGCGGCCGCGCGGGCGCATCAGCAGCGCGTGCACCGGACGCTGCGCAGCTGCGGTGGCGCCACGCTGACGCTGCGCACCGACCGCGAGTGGATCGCCGACACCGTGAAGTTCATCGCCCAGCGACGTCGCGGCCTCGCCGCCGGGGTGGGGTAGACCATGCTGTCCAGTCCCTGGTGGTTGTTGCTGCTGCTCGTCGTGGCGCTGCTCGGCGCCGCGTACGTGTACATGCTGCGTCGTCGTCGGCAGCGGGCGCTGACCTTCGCGAACCTCGATCTCCTGAAATCCGTCGCACCCGCCGACCGCAACCGGTTCCGCCATGTGCCGATCGCGCTGCTGATCATCTCGCTGATCCTGCTGACGGTCGCGCTGTCGGGTCCGCAGGCCGACCGCAAGGTCCCGCGCAACAAGGCGACGGTGATCCTCGTGATGGACGTGTCCCGGTCGATGAACGCGACCGACGTGGCGCCGTCGCGCATCAGGGCCGCCCAGCAGTCGGCGAAGAAGTTCGCCGACGAGTTGACCGAGGGCATCAACCTCGGGCTGATCTCCTTCGCCGGGACCGCGGCGAGTCTGGTGTCACCGACCCCCGACCACAACGCGACAAAGGTCGCCGTCGACAAACTGAGACTCGACGACAAGACGGCGACCGGCGAGGGCATTTTCGCGGCACTGCAGCAGATCAGCACGCTCAACGCCGTCCTCGGCGGTGGTGAGGCGGCCCCGCCGGCGCGGATCGTGCTCCTGTCGGACGGCAAGGAGACCGTGCCCGACGATCCCGACGACCCCCGCGGCGCCTTCACCGCGGCCCGCAAGGCCAAGGAGGAGAAGATCCCGGTCTCCACCATCTCCTTCGGAACCCGGACGGGCACCGTCGAACTCGAGGGCGACCGGGTGCCGGTCCCCGTCGACGACGATTCGCTCCGCAAGATCGCGAACCTGTCCGGCGGCGACTTCTTCACCGCGGCGAGCCTCGACGAGCTCAACAAGGTGTACGAGAAGCTGCAGAACGAGATCGGCTACGAGACCCGGCGGGGGGACAATTCGAAGCCGTGGCTCATCGCAGGTACGTTGTTCGCGCTGGTCTCGGCGTTCGCAGCCCTGGCGATCAATCGCCGGCTGCCCTGACCCGAACCCACTGGTCCGACCCACTGGCGTGCCACGTCCGCCGACCACCGCGACGCCGCCCCCAACAGAACGGATAGGTTAGACACCCATGACGGCATCCAGCAGCGAAGCGCAGAATCCTTCCCGGTCGGTCCTGGTCACCGGCGGCAACCGCGGGATCGGCCTGGCCGTGGCCCAGCGCCTGGCCGCCGACGGACACAAGGTCGCGGTCACCCACCGCGGGTCGGGTGCGCCCGAGGGGCTCTTCGGTGTGAAGTGCGACGTGACGGACTCGGAGTCCGTCGACGCGGCCTTCGCCGAGGTCGAGGCCCACCAGGGGCCGGTGGAGATCCTCGTGGCCAACGCGGGTATCACCGACAACATGCTGCTCATGCGATTGTCCGAGGAGTCCTTCGAAAAGGTCATCGACGCCAACCTGACCGGCGCCTTCCGTTGTGCGAAGCGCGCCACCAAGGGCATGCAGCGCGCGAAGTGGGGCCGCATGATCTTCCTCGGCTCGGTGGTTGCCATGTCGGGTATCCCCGGCCAGGTCAACTACGCGGCGTCCAAGGCCGGCCTGATCGGTATGGCACGTTCGATCGCCCGCGAGATCGGGTCCCGCAACATCACCTCCAACGTCGTCGCACCGGGATTCATCGAGACCGACATGACCGCGGCGATGGAGGATCGCTACATCGAGATGGCCAAGCAGGCCATCCCGCTGGGCCGTACGGGCAAGCCCGAAGACGTCGCCGCCGCCATCAGCTTCCTGGCCTCCGACGAAGGCGGCTACATCTCCGGCGCGGTCATCCCGGTCGACGGCGGCATGGGCATGGGCCACTGACCCACCCGGGTCAGACCCGCCACCGGCCACACCACATCTCAATCAACGTCGATCTCAGGAGCACATCTTCGTGAGCGGAATCCTGGACGGGAAGACCGTCCTCATCACGGGCATCATCACCGATGCGTCGATCGCCTTCCACGCGGCCGCCATGGCGCAGGAACAGGGCGCGACGGTGATTATCACCGGCATCCCCGAGCGGCTACGGCTGATCGACCGGATCGCGAAGCGGCTGCCCAAGGAGGTGCCGCCGGCCATCGGCCTCGACGTGACCAACGAGGAGGACCTCGAGGCGCTCGCCGGCAAGATCCGCGAGATCGCCCCGCAGGGCGTCGACGGACTCATGCACTCGATCGCGTTCGCGCCGCGCACCCTGATGGGTCCGGACGCCAAGCCGTTCCTCGAGGGGCCCGGCCCCGACGCCGCGAAGGCCTTCGAGATCTCGGCCTGGAGCTATGCGTCGCTGGCCCGCGCCGTGCTGCCCGTCATGAACGAGGGCGGCTCCATCGTCGGCATGGACTTCGATCCGCGCACCGCCATGCCGTTCTACAACTGGATGGGCGTCGCGAAGGCAGCGCTCGAGTCGGTGAACCGCTACGTGGCGCGAGAGGTGGGCAACGCCAAGAACGTTCGCTCCAACCTGGTCGCCGCCGGACCCATCAAGACCCTCGCGGCCAAGGCCATCGCCGGCACCGCGACCGATGATGCCAAGCAGCTCAACATGCTCAACGAGTACTGGGACGGTGCCTCGCCGATCGGCTGGGACGTCGACGATCCGACCGTGGTCGCGAAGTCGGTCTGTGCGTTGCTGAGCGACTGGCTGCCGGGCACCACCGGCTCCATCGTCTACGTCGACGGCGGCGCCAGCCACAACACCTGGTTCCCGGAGGGCATGACCTCCGGGTCGTGACCCGGGGAGACACGCAGTGGAGACCGCTTTCGATTCCGTCCTGTTCCTGTCCTTCGGCGGCCCCGAGGGGCCCGACGAGGTGATGCCCTTCCTGGAGAACGTGACCAGGGGCCGGGGGATACCACGGGAGCGACTGGAGTCGGTCGCCGAGCACTACCTGCATTTCGGCGGGGTGTCGCCGATCAACCGGCTCAACCTGGACATGATCGACGGCCTGCGCGCCGAACTGGCACGCCGCGGTCTCGACCTGCCGGTCTACTTCGGCAACCGCAACTGGCACCCGATGGCCGAGGACACCCTCGTCGAGATGTACCGGGCCGGGCATCGCCGGATCCTCGTCTTCCCGACGTCCGCATGGGGCGGCTACTCGGGATGCCGTCAGTACCACGAGGACATCGACCGCTCGCTGACGGCGCTCGCCGAACGCGAACCCGCGAGCACCACACGCGAGGGCGCTGTGGTGCTGCGCAAGCTGCCGCAGTACTGGTCGCATCCCGCATTCACCGCAGCCGGTGCAGATGCCGTTCGTCGGGGGATCGAGGCGCTCGGTGAGTCCGCCGACCCGGTGCGCCTGGTCTTCACCGCGCACTCCGTCCCGAACTCGGCCGACGCCGCCTCCGGGCCGGCCGCCGAGGGTGGCGGTCTGTACTCCCGCCAGGTGCTGGCGGCGTCGCGGGCCGTCGCCGACGCGCTCGGCATCGACGACTTCGACCAGGTCTGGCAGTCACGGTCGGGACCCCCGCAGATCCCGTGGCTCGAGCCGGACATCTGTGACCACCTGGAAGATCTTGCGGCACAGGGCGTCCGACGGGTCGTGGTCTATCCCGTCGGATTCATCTCCGATCACCTCGAGGTGATCTGGGACCTCGACAACGAGGCCGCCGAGACCGCGCAACGACTCGGCATGCAGTACGTCCGCGCCGACACCGTCGGTACGGACCCGCGGTTCGTCGAGATGATCGGCGAGCTCGTGGAGAACTATGCCACCGGCGGTGGCGACCTGGCCGCCATGGGCTGCGGCGACAACGGTCGGGTGTGCCGGGACCGGTGCTGTGTTCCGGCCCGACCGTCTCGGCCTCGGCCCGCAGACGCCTGACCGCTCGCGGGCGTCGAATCGACGTCGCGAGCACGTGCGCCGTTTTCTCGGAATAGTCGTGTGGGTCGTTCGACCAATTCTGGTCGACTACAGAAAACGCACCGGGACGATTTCTTGGTTCTATCCCAAATCGATCTCGGTAAACATTACTTGGTCGTCCGACCCATTGTTAGCCGGTTAAATCGAAATATAACAAAAGCGTAACGTAATAGCCGATGTGTGCCCTGCGTCACGATTCCAGTGGAAGCCTGCATATGCGCACGTCCAGTCCGGGGCGGCGACTGTAGGAGAGGAATCCACCATGGCAGAAGGACCAATTCGGCTCGAGATCGATTTTCTCGGCCCGATCCTCGAAGCGCTCTTCACTGGCTCCAGCAGTGGTAGCGAGGAGCCGACGACGCCCCCGCCTCCGGCTTGATTCGACTTCTCGGTGGGCCGCGTCGATGATGCGGCCCACCATTCATCTGCGATTCAGATGACCGAGACGGTTGTCCTGGCCGGCGACGATCTCGGGCCGGCAATCGAATTGCTCTCGGAATCCATCGGCGAGATCCCGATGTACGGATGGCTGCTCGGAGAGCACATCACCGACCGCGGACTGCGTGAGTGGCTGGCGGAGATCCTCGTGAGGCCGCTGCTGAACGCGGGGTGTGTACTCGGCTCCCGCCACGACGGGCAGCTCGTCGGGATGGTGATCTGGCAGCCTCACGACGTGGATCTCTCCCCGGACGGGACCCCGCCGCTGACGCCGGCCGATTTCACCCGGCTTGCGACCGTTCCCGGGGTGCGGGAGCGGATGGTCGAACTGCTCACCGGTCCTCAGTTGCCCCGTCCGGCAGCTGACGCGGTGGACCTCCGCATCGCGGCGGTCTCAGCCGCGGCCCGCGGAAGCCGGGCGATGACCGATATGATGCGCGAGGTCGAGAAGTTCTGTGTGACGACCTCCCGCCCGTACTATGCCTGGACCGGTTCGCCCCGACTGCGCGACTGGTACTCGCAGGCATGGGGCGCCTCCGTGTTCGCCGTCGAGGAGTGGAACGGAATCACCATGTACGGCCTCGTGTCCGAGCGTCCACCCCGGCCCCGACCGGAATCGGCGCGGTACCGCGAGATCTCGAGCCCTCAGCGCCGCAGCAGTTCGCCGATCGTGTGATTGACGGCCGCGGCTCGTGCGGTGCGCGTCAGCGTCTGTAACCCGCGCAGGGCGGAGTCACCCGAATCCCATTGGCCCGCACTGTCCCCGATCTCCACCCGGCGGGCGCCGGCCAGGTCGACGATCGCCTCGACCTGGGCGGCGGTGTCGATCAGGCGGGTCGAGCGGGCGTCGAGCGCATGCGGCGGCAGGGCGACGCGATGCCGGGCGGTGAGGATCGCGAGCTCCTTGCGGAGGTCGCCCGCGTCGAGCGATCGGCGTCCGCCGAGGCCGCCGATGATCATGGCCGCATCGCGGACTGCTTGCCGCAGATCGTATTCCAGGTCACCCGCAGACGGTCCGGACGACACCAGATGGTCGAGGTCCAGCCGATCCGCATACCGGAAGACCGTCCAGCGGCACGTCACGTACGGGGGATCGATGCCGAGGGTGGAGAACTCGGGGACGAGTGCGAGGGTGCCGGCCGTGTCCGAGTCGTCGACCAGGAGAACCTCGCCGGTGATCAGTGCCTTCGAGGTCGCGGGACCCGGTGGCAGTCCCTGCGGATCGCCGGTGGACGGCAGGCGCACGGCCAACCGTCGGGCTGATTTCAGCAAGCCCAGCAGGTCGAGTACGCCGCTGCCGTCGTGTATGTTGCTGCCGGATTCCGTTGCGGACGTGGACTGTTCGCTCTGCACCTCGTGCCGGTCGGCGGATTCGGCCAGTGCCTCGATCACGTCGTCGGGGGAGCAGCGTCCGGTCAGCCACGCAGCCGCCCAGGCGCCGAGGGCGCAGGTCGGCCACGCGACGATGTGAGGGAGGATGTCGCTGCGATTCATCAGGAGACAACGATACCGCCGTCCCCCTCCCGGTCGCCGGGCGTGGCAACCCGCTGCCGGTGTCCCGGGCGCATACGGTGTTGGACGCAGATGTCCAGGGACCGGAGAGGTGGAACGCGATGGATGACCGGTACGGACGCGATGTGCTGTCCCAGCCACGCCGGGCCAAGCCGCGTCCGGTGGAGGTCGCCGCCGACCGGGACCTCGTGGTCGAGGACGCCGCCACCGGATTCTGCGGTGCCGTCGTCGGTCTCGAGAAGAGTTACGCCGGCGACCTCGTCCGCCTCGAGGACCGGCACGGCCGGACCCGGGTGTTCCTCATGAACCCCGGCGCATTCCTCATCGACGGCCGTACCGTGACCCTCGTGCGCCCGCGCACGCGCGGCCCCCAGAAGCCCGCGACGACGGCGTCGGGTTCGCGCGCCGCACCCCGCACCCGCGCCCGCACCGCGCGGGCGAGCCGGATCTTCGTCGAAGGCGTGCACGACGCGACCCTGCTCGAACGAGTGTGGGGCGACGACCTGCGGGCCGAGGGCGTGGTGGTCGTCAGCCTCGACGGCCTCGACAACCTCGAAGAGGCGCTCGCCGAGTTCCAGCCCGCCCCGCACCGGCGCGCGGGGGTACTCGTCGACCATCTCGTCGCCGGTTCGAAGGAAGCCCATCTCACCGCCGAGGTCGGCGAGCACGTGCTGGTGTGCGGCCATCCCTACATCGACGTGTGGGAGGCGGTGAAGCCCGCGTCGGTGAAGATCACGGCCTGGCCGAAGATCCCGCGCGGCACCGACTGGAAGACCGGCGTGTGCGCCGAGCTGGGCTGGGGTGACCCCCGAGACGGATGGCGCCGGGTGCTCGGCGGAGTGAGTAGTTTCCGCGACCTCGAGGTGGATCTGCTGCGGTCCGTCGAGGAACTCATCGACTTCGTGACGGCCGCGGAAGAGGCCGGCTAGATGTACTGACCTGCCAGGTTGGGTACGCGGTCGGCGGGTGAGTTGCCTGCGAGTGCGGTGTGGCCGCGTTCGTGATTGTAGATGCGAAGGAACTCGGGGAACGCCGCGACGCGTTCGGACTCGCTGAGGTAGGGGCGAGCGTAGGCCCATTCCTCCTGCAGGGTGCGGTTGAAGCGTTCGACCTTGCCGTTGGTCTGCGGCCGGTACGGTCGGGTCCACTTATGTTTAATCCCGTTGTCGGCCAACAAGTCCCGAAATAATCGCGACCGGTAACACGACCCGTTATCAGTCATGACCCGCGCGGTGGTGACACCGATCGAGGCGAAGTGCGCCAACGCGCGGGTCATGAACGCGGTCGCGGTTTCCTTCTTCTCATCACCAAGGATCTCTGAGTAGGCGTAGCGGGAATGGTCGTCGACAGCGTGATGGAGGAACGCATACCCCAGGTTGGGGCGGCCGTGGACTTTGCGGGGTCGCCCGGGCTCGCGGTGGGCGCTGGAGTTGCGGCTGCCCTGAGCGCGGCCATGGACACGATGGCCGCCTCCGTCGGGGATTCTGCCGAGTTTCTTGATGTCGACGTGGATCAAGTCCCCGGGCGCTTGGCGTTCATACCGGCGAACCTCGCGTCTGCGGGCACGCACCGCGACCCCGGTCGCCGGATCGGTCCACGACAGTCGCAGACAGCCGTAACGGGTGAGGATGCGGTGCACCGTGGAGACGTTCAACCCCAGGTGAAACCCGATCCGTGCAGGCCCCCAGCGGCGCGAGACGCGCAACCCGACCACCCGGCGTTCCCGGCGCCGGTTGGTGCGATGCGGACACGAACGGGGCCGGCTGGACCGGTCGACCATTCCGGCCGACCCGAATTCACGGTATCGATCCGCCCACCGCTTGGCCGTGGTGACCGACACGTTGAACCGGTCAGCCGCGCGGCGCAATGGCCACCGGTCGTGCACGACGCACCGAGCCAGACGCAACCGACCAGTCGGGGACAACGGTGAATTACGGTGAGACACGAAGACCTCCGGGTTGAGGAGCGGTTCCTAGACAGCTCCACACCTCACTCGGAGGTCTTCCCTATGTCACGTCGACTCGCCGAACGCCGTACCTAACGTCCCGGGTCAGAACAGCTAGAGCATTCCGCATGCTCGCGCGTCCGAGGACCGGAGGGCCCCCGACAACTCTGGCAGACTGGACACATGAGCGCCCTGCTGTGGTTGGCGGCCGCGATCGTCCTGGTGGTCGCGGAGATGTTCGGTGGCGAACTGGTGCTGCTCATGCTGGCCGGTGGTGCTTTTGCCGCGGCCGGTGTCGATTTCGTCTGGGAACCGCCCCTGTGGGTCGAGGGTCTGGTCTTCGCCGTCGTGTCGGTGCTGCTGCTCGTCGCGGTCCGTCCGGTTGCCAAACGCCACATGCTCAACCGTCCCGCCGTGCTCATGAACACCGAGGCCCTCGAGGGGCGAGCGGCGATCGTCACCGAGAAGGTGGACCAGCACGACGGCCGGGTCAAGATCGGGGGCGACATCTGGTCCGCTCGGACGATGGATCCCGCAGAGGTCATCGAACCCGGAACCCATGTGACCGTCGTGCAGATCGACGGTGCGACCGCGGTGGTGTGGCGCCCCTGATCCCTCGACCCTGACCTGCTCGACGTTTCGCGAGGAAGGTGAATGATGGACGATTATCAGATCTTCGGCCTGGTCGTGGTCGTACTGCTGGTTCTGCTCGTGGTGGTGGTGCTGGTCAAATCGGTGGCCCTGATCCCGCAGGCGGAAGCCGCGGTGATCGAACGGCTCGGCCGCTACACCCGCACCGCGTCGGGACAGCTCACCCTGCTGTTGCCGTTCATCGACCGGATTCGGGCGCGCGTCGACATCCGTGAGCGGGTCGTGTCCTTTCCGCCGCAGCCGGTGATCACCGAGGACAACCTCACCCTGTCCATCGACACCGTCGTCTACTTCCAGGTGACCAACCCGCGTTCGGCGGTCTACGAGATCGACGATTACATCGCCGGCGTCGAGCAGCTCACCATCACCACGCTGCGCAACGTGGTCGGCGGCATGACCCTCGAGGAGACCCTCACCTCGCGCGATTCCATCAACGGGCAGCTGCGCGGAGTGCTCGACGAGGCAACCGGCCGGTGGGGTCTGCGCGTCGCCCGCGTCGAACTCAAGTCGATCATGCCGCCGCCGTCGATCCAGGAGTCGATGGAGAAGCAGATGAAGGCCGACCGCGAGAAGCGCGCGACGATCCTGGCCGCGGAAGGACAGCGGGAGTCGGCGATCAAGACGGCCGAGGGCAACAAGCAGTCGCAGATCCTCGCGGCCGAGGGCGCCAAGCAGGCTGCGATCCTCGCCGCCGAGGCGGACCGGCAGTCGCGCATCCTGCGCGCGCAGGGTGATCGCGCGGCGTACTACCTGAACGCGCAGGGCGAGGCGAAGGCCATCGAGAAGACCTTCGCGGCGATCAAGGCCGCCAAGCCCACCCCGGAACTGCTTGCCTACCAATATCTCCAGCAGCTGCCGGAGATGGCGAAGGGCGAGGGCAGCAAGGTCTGGGTCGTGCCGTCCGACTTCGGTTCGGCACTGCAGGGTTTCGCGAAGTCCTTCGGCGTCCAGGGCGACGACGGTGTGTTCCGGTACGAGCCGACTGACTCGCCGCCCTCGCAGATCGACGAGTCGGAGACCGAGGACTGGTTCTCGCTGGCCTCCGACCCCAAGGTTGCGCAGGCCGTCGCCGAGGCCGAGGCGGTGGCCCGCAAACCCGTCGCCCCGGAGATCGGTACCGGGATGGGCCGGTCGTCACGGCACCCGTCGCTCGATGCCGCGATCGAGGAGACCGGTACCACCCCCGGCACTTCCGGCTAGGTCACGACAGCTGGGACCGGACGCGCGTATCAGGTCGTGATGAGGTGTTCGATGCCCGCGAGTCCGATCGCCCACAACACCGATGCGAAGGTGCCCATGATGAACTGCTCCGAGGCCTGCGGGGCACGTAGTTCGGGATAGCGCGCGAGGCTCTTCACGGCGAGGATGATCGCGAGTCCCTCCGGCCATCCGGCCATCAGCGTCGTGACGACCGCGAGTCGCTCGAGGTAGCCGATCACGCGTCCACCGCGGAGCGGGCCGACCTCCGTCGGGTCGGACGGTTCCGTCTCGGTGGTGTCGGTGTCGGTGTCGTCGGTGTCAGGGTCGTGCGGTGGCGTCGGACCCGCCCGGACGCCGCCGAGTTGCAGTACCGCGCGCACCACCGGACCGCCACCGGTGATGGCCGCGATCGCCGCGATCACCGGCGCCGCCGCGGCGGCGAATCCGGCGGCGGGTCCGGCCGTCGCCGCGACGATCGCGGTCGCGGCCGCGAGGCCCAGCAGGATGATCAGGCCGATGGTGTGGATGATCGCCGCCGAACGCGGCACGGCCAGTCCATCCCGGGCACGTCCGCGCATCCAGTGTTCGACACCGAGCCAGAGCACGGGCGCGACGACGGTCAGCACGAGGAGGACGAGTGCGGTGCCGGTCATCGCGCGAGCTCCGCGTCCGAGGCATGACGATCGGCCTCGGCGAGCGCGTCGGCGAGGAGGTCGAGCGCATCCGGTTCCAGATCCCAACCGGCGGCGCGGAGCCGTTGGCTCATGGCCTGCGGCGTGATGTCGAGGGCGCCCGCGGCGTCGGCCTGGGTGAGTCCCCGCCGCATGAGTGCCACCGCCTCGATCCCGGCGGCACTCCGGGTGGCGACGATGTCGCTGATCAGGCGTCCGGCGGTCTGTGCGTGACGGCACCATCGGGCGTCGGGTCCGCGCACGCACAGCGGTATCCGCTGTCGTTTGGCCGCCTCGACCGCGTCTCGGGCGTAGAGGAAGGCGGTTCCGCGGCCGGCGCGGGTGGAGGAGGGCAGCGGCTGTTCCACGCCGCCGGTGCCGATGCCGACACTCCAGTGGCCGTCGGCGGTCAGTTCCACGGCGAGATGTGCCAGGGTCGTCGGATCGTCGAGAACACCCTGGATCTCGTCGCCGGCGGTGCGCTCGAAGGAGCGCACCGTGTCGACGTCGCCCAGGCGGGTGAGCACAGCGTCGACGCGATCGATGTCGGTGCGGCTTCCCCGCTGATCGACGGTCATGACGAACATCACACAAGCCTACGAGCTTGATCGAGCACGATCAAGTCCTAGGACTAGATGAATCAAGTGAGGGAGCTTGATGATCCCTTCTCAAGCCTGGGTGCTTGAGGACTATCGGACGCGACCGGCAACCGGGCGTCGAGGATCAATCCCGCGATCCCGACCGCGAAGAGTGCGCCGCTGACCAGTAGCTGCAGCGGATCGGTGTCGCCGGTCAGCGAATCGCCGAGCATCACCACGGCCGCGGTGCCCGGAGCCATGCCGATGATGCTCGCCACCGTGAACGGCACCGGTCGTACCGAGGACAACGCCGAGCAGTAGTTCGCGACCGAGAACGGGCAGGCCGCGATCAAGCGGAGGGAACCGACGGCCAGCCAGCCGCGACGTTCCAGGCGGTACTCGACGGCCTTGACGACCGGCTTCTTGAGGAACGGCCGCACCCGGTCGCGTCCGAGTGCCCGCACGAGACCGAAGGCCGCGACCGCCGCGATCGACGACGCGATCATCGCCCCCACGAAGCCGACGACCGGACCGAAGAAGATCCCGGACATGACGGTGAAGGTCGAGCGGGGGATGGGGGCGATCGTGACGACCGCATATGCCGCGAAGAACAGCCACGGAAAAGCCGGCCCGAGGTCGTCGCCCCAGGCGCGGACGCTGCCGATAGAGGGCAGTGGGATGAAGTAGGACCCGAGCAGGACCAGTGCCACGAGAGCGGCGGCGGCGAGTGCGCGCCGCACGACCCGACGGTCGAAGACGACGCGCCGTCGGCTGCCCGCCGCGTCGGGGGTCACCTCGGTGACGGGGGCTGGCTCGGGCACCCGGACACTCTACTCTGGATCCCACGAGACCCCTCGACCCTGCGACCTGCACGCACCCCGCTGGGTGGCACAGCTCACGCCGACCTTGTTGATGGGCCGAGCGAGCGATCGGCTAAGGTCGTGTACGCGCTCGCACAGAGCACTCACGGAGGTGTGCTTCCCCACATGCCACAGCAAACTGACCAGCCCAAACCCGAGTCAGATCTCGACGGCGCCTACCAGGCGTGGTCGAAGGCCGCCGCGGCCGTTCTGGCGAAATCGCGTCGGGTCGACGTCGACGAGCTCCCGGATACTCCGGAAGCCCTGCTCTCGACCGACACCGCCGACGGGCTGACCATCCGGCCGCTGTACACACGTCGCGACGAGACGACCGAACCAGGCCTGCCGGGCCGGTTCCCGTTCGTCCGTGGCGCCGATCCCGCTCGTGACGTCACCACCGGGTGGCGCGTCACCGAGCGGTTCGGCGACGACGCGACCCAGGCCGAGGACGTCAACGAACTCGTTCTCGAGGCGATGGCCAACGGCACCAGTGGACTCTGGCTGTCCGTCGGCAAGCCCGGTGGCGGTCTCGGTGTCGCCGACCTCGCCACTGTCCTGCGCGGCGTCTACCTCGACCTCGTGCCGGTGACGCTCGACGCCGGTACCGAGGGCATCGCCGCCGCCCGGGAACTGTTGTCGCTCAAGGAGAAGGCGCAGGCCGCCCCGGTCGCCGCACCTCCCACCGCGGCGACCACGCACTCCTTCGGACTCTCGCCGCTGACCGCGGCGTTCTCCGGTCGTGCCACCGTCGACGCCGACGAGGCCACCGCGCTCGCCGCGTCGAACCTCCCCGCCGGGGTCCGGACCTTCCGCGTCGACGGCAGTGACTTCGCGACGGCCGGCGCCGACAACGGCCTCGAACTCGCCCTCGTGGCGGCCGCCGCGGTCGCGCATCTGCGTGACCTGACCGCCGCCGGTCTGTCCGCCGAGGCGGCACTGAACCAGATCACCTTCGGTGTCTCGGCCGACGACGACCAGTTCGCGACGATCGCCAAGTTCCGTGCGCTGCGCAAGATCTGGGCCCGGGTGGCCGAGGTCGTCGGTGCGCCCGACGCCGGTGGTGCACTGACCCACGGCGTGACGGACCTGTCGATGTACTCCCAGCGTGACCCGTGGGTCAACATGCTGCGCAGCACCATCGCCGCATTCGGCGCGGGTGTCGGCGGCGCCGACCAGCTGACCGTCCTGGCGTACGACGCGACGATCCCGGCCGACAAGCGCACCTCGAGTGCGTCCTTCTCGCGCCGCATAGCCCGCAACACCCAGCTGTTGCTGCTCGAGGAGTCCAACATCGGACGTGTCCTCGACCCGGCCGGCGGTTCGTGGTTCGTCGAGTCGCTGACCGACGACCTCGCCGCCAACGCATGGGCCGTCTTCACCGAGGTCGAGGCCGCCGGTGGCTACCGCGCCGCTCTCGACAGCGGCTGGATCGCCGAGAAGGTCGAGGCCTCGCTGGCCCGACGCGACGCCGAGGTCGCACACCGACGCATCTCGGTCACCGGCGTCAACGAGTTCCCGAACATCGACGAGCGGGCCCTCTCCGATGCCCAGGGCGCCTCGGTGTCGGGCGTGACCGACGTGGTCACCGGAACCCCGAAGCTGGCCCGTGTCGGCCGTGCCTTCGAGGCGCTGCGCGATCGCTCCGACGTGGTGCTCGCCGAGCAGGGTGCGCGCCCGTCGATCCTGCTCATTCCGCTGGGCAGCGTCGCCGAACACAACGGACGCACCACCTTCGTGGCTAACCTGCTGGGTGCCGGCGGCATCACCGTGGTCAACCCGGGCCCGCTGACCGCCGACAAGATCGGCGACGCGGTGGCCGGCTCGAAGGCCACGATCGCGGTCATCTGCGGTACCAAGGCGCGCTATGCCGAGGAAGGTCCGGCGGCGCTCGCGGCCGCACGTGCGGCCGGTCTCTCCAAGGTCCTGCTCGCCGGCCCGGACAAGGAATGGCCCGAATCCGATGATCGTCCCGACGGTTCGCTGCGTGTCGGTATCGACGCGGTGAGCACCCTCGGGGATCTCCTCGATCAGCTTCTCTCTACTTCGGGAGCGACGGCATGACCCAGACCGAACCCAACCTGTCACAGTCCGATTCGGCCCAGTCGATCCCGAGCTTCGCCGGGGTTGAGCTCACCGGGGGACCGGCCACGACAGTCGCCGGACCCGGTGCGCCGGTCACCGAGGAACTGGCCTCCGCACACGGCTACTCGGTCGACCAGGTCACCTGGAACACGCCCGAGCAGATCGACGTTGTGCCGGTGTACACCCGCACCGATCGCAACGAGATCCTCGACGACGCCGAGCATCCGTACCCGCTCGACTCGGTTCCCGGAGAGGCCCCGTTCATCCGTGGCCCGTACCCGACGATGTACGTGAACCAGCCGTGGACGATCCGGCAGTACGCGGGTTTCTCGACCGCCGCCGAGTCCAATGCCTTCTACCGCCGCAACCTCGCGGCCGGTCAGAAGGGTCTGTCCGTGGCCTTCGACCTCGCGACCCACCGTGGGTACGACTCCGACCACCCGCGCGTCGCCGGAGACGTCGGCATGGCCGGTGTGGCGATCGACTCGATCCTCGACATGCGTCAGCTCTTCGACGGCATCGACCTGGGCAACGTCTCGGTGTCGATGACGATGAACGGTGCGGTGCTGCCGATCCTGGCGCTCTACGTCGTGGCGGCCGAGGAGCAGGGTGTGCCACCGGAGAAGCTGGCCGGGACCATCCAGAACGACATCCTCAAAGAGTTCATGGTCCGCAACACCTACATCTATCCGCCGAAGCCGTCGATGCGGATCATCTCGAACATCTTCGAGTACACCAGCCAGAAGATGCCGAAGTTCAACTCGATCTCGATCTCCGGCTACCACATCCAGGAAGCCGGTGCGACCGCCGACCTGGAGCTGGCCTACACGCTGGCCGATGGCGTCGAGTACATCCGTGCGGGCCTCGAGGCCGGTCTGGACATCGACAAGTTCGCGCCGCGTCTGTCCTTCTTCTGGGGCATCGGCATGAACTTCTTCATGGAGGTCGCCAAGCTGCGCGCGGCGCGTCTCCTGTGGAGCGAGCTCGTCGCCGAGTTCGATCCGAAGAACGCGAAATCGCTGTCGCTGCGGACACATTCGCAGACATCGGGCTGGTCGTTGACCGCACAGGACGTGTTCAACAACGTGGCACGCACCTGTGTGGAGGCGATGGCGGCGACGCAGGGTCACACCCAGTCGCTGCACACCAACGCGCTCGACGAGGCGATCGCCCTGCCGACCGACTTCTCGGCCCGCATCGCGCGTAACACCCAGCTGCTGCTGCAGCAGGAGTCCGGCACCACCCGTCCGATCGATCCGTGGGCCGGTTCGAACTATGTCGAGTCGCTCACCCACCAGCTGGCGCAGAAGGCGCGCAAGCACATCCGCGAGGTCGAAGAGGCCGGCGGCATGACGCAGGCCATCAACGAGGGTCTGCCGAAGCTGCGCATCGAGGAGGCCGCGGCGCGCACGCAGGCCCGCATCGACTCGGGGCAGCAGCCGCTGATCGGTGTGAACAAGTACCAGGTGGCCGACGACGAGGAGATCGAGGTCCTCAAGGTCGAGAACTCCAAGGTGCGCGCCGAGCAGCTCGAGAAGCTCAGCACCCTTCGCGCACAGCGGGATTCCGCCGCGGTCGAGTCGGCACTGGCCGACCTGACCCGCGCCGCGGCGTCGTCGGAGGGTGGCATGGAGAACAACCTGATGGCCCTGGCCATCGAGGCCGCGCGTCATCAGGCGACGGTCGGGGAGATCTCCGAGGCGCTGGAGAAGGTCTACGGTCGTCATCAGGCGGAGATCAAGACGATCAGCGGGGTGTATCGACATGAGGCAGGCGAGGTGAGCAACATCGACGCGGCGATCGAGGCGGTACGCCAGTTCGCCGAGGCCGAGGGCCGCCAGCCGCGCGTGCTGGTCGCCAAGATGGGCCAGGACGGTCACGACCGCGGCCAGAAGGTCATCGCGACCGCCTTCGCCGACCTCGGCTTCGACGTCGACGTGGGCCCGCTGTTCGCCACGCCGGAGGAGGTGGCCGCCCAGGCCGCCGACAACGACGTGCACGTGGTGGGTGTGTCGTCGCTGGCCGCCGGTCACCTCACCCTGGTTCCCGCGCTGCGGGAGGCGCTCAAGGAAGTCGGGCGCGAGGACATCATGATCGTCGTCGGCGGCGTCATCCCGCCGGGTGACTTCGCCGAGCTGTACGAAGCGGGCGCCGCCGCGATCTTCCCGCCCGGATCGGTCATCGCCGACTCGGCCGTGGAGCTCATCGGCAAGCTCGCCGACACCCTCGGCCTGGAACTGCCCGGGGTGGCCGCGAACTGATGGCGGACAGTCCTCGGCGTCGCGTCGACGTCGACGCGCTGGCCGATGCCGTGCTGGCCGATCGTCGCGCCGACCTGGCGCGTGCGATCACCCTGGTGGAGTCCAGGCGCCCCGATCATCGGGCGGCCGCGCAGGAGTTGTTGCTCAAGCTGACCCCGCATGCGGGCAACTCGTTCCGGGTCGGCATCACCGGTGTTCCGGGTGTGGGTAAGTCGACGACCATCGAGGCGCTCGGCATGCACCTGGTCGAGTTGGGGCACAAGGTGGCGGTTCTCGCCGTCGACCCCAGTTCGACGCGCACCCGCGGCTCCATCCTGGGCGACAAGACCCGCATGGGCAGGTTGTCGACGGAGAAGAACGCGTACATCCGTCCGTCACCGACCTCGGGCACGCTCGGGGGTGTGGCGAAGGCCACCCGTGAGTCGATCGTGCTCGTGGAGGCCGCGGGATTCGACGTCGTCCTCGTGGAGACCGTCGGCGTCGGGCAGTCCGAGGTCACCGTGGCCAACATGGTCGACACCTTCACCTTCCTGACGCTGGCCCGCACCGGGGATTCGTTGCAGGGCATCAAGAAGGGTGTCCTGGAACTCGCCGACGTGGTGGTGGTGAACAAGGCCGACGGCAAACACCTCAACGAGGCGAAGGGTGCGGCTCGCGAACTGCGGAACGCCCTGGGACTGATCTACCCGCACGACGCCCTCTGGACACCGCCGGTGCTCACGATGAGCGCGATCGAGAAGACCGGCATCGACGAGTTCTGGGCCACCGTCGTCAAACACAACCAAACCCTCAGGGAGGCAGGCGAATTCACTGCCCGCCGCAACCAGCAGCAGATCGACTGGACGTGGTCGATGGTCCACGACATCGTGCTCAGCCGGCTCGCGGAGTCGCCCGGCGTCCGCGACATCCGCGGCACCGTCGAGGAGGAGCTGCGCGAAGGTGTGCTCACGCCGGCGCTCGCCGCCCAGCGCATCGTCGACGCCTTCGACAATCGCTGAGCGGCGCGCCGACCCGGCTCAACCGATCAGCGGCGCGAGCGTCTCACCCAGCAGGGAAACCCGTCCCGGCACATGGCCGTTGGCGGCTGCATTGACCGTGAAACCGTCGACGCCGGCGGCGAGGATGTCGGCGTAGCGGGCACCGACCTCGTCCGGATCACCGATGATCGTCATCCCGCGACGCGCCTCGGCCGCCGGCGTGCGGCGCACATAGGCCTCGTAGTCGGCGACCGCCTCCTCATGGGTGGGTGCCATGCAGGTGTAGGTCTGCACGGTCACCGTGATCTCCGCCCGGTCGCGTCCGAGGCGCTCGCAGTGTTCGGCGAGGGCCTCGAGCTTGCGGGGTATGTGGGACGGCGGGCACAGCAGATTCGATTCGTCGGCGTACTGCGCGACCATTCGCAGCGTCTTGCGTTCACCGCCACCGCCGATCATCACCGGGATCGTCGACAGCGGCGCGGGGACGTTGAGCGCGTCGGCGACGCGATACCGCTCACCGTCGAGGCTGGGCCGCTCGCCGGCGAGCATGCCGCGGATGATCTGCAGGGCCTCCTCGAGCTTCTCGAACCGGTCGCTGAAGGTACCGAACTCGAAGCCGAGTGAATCATGTTCGAGCTCATACCATCCCGCGCCGATCCCGAGTTGCGCCCGACCGCCGGAGACCACGTCGAGTGCGGTCACGGTCTTCGCCAGCAACGCGGGGTTGCGGTAGGTGTTACCGGTGACCAGCGATGACAGGCGGACCGTCGAGGTGTGCTGGGCCAGGGCCGACAGCAACGTGTAGCACTCGATCATCGGATCGTCGGGTTCACCGAGCATGGGCAACTGATAGAAGTGGTCCATCACGAAGACGGTGTCGAAACCGGAGTCCTCGGCCTCCCGCGCCTGCGCGACGACGGTGGGGAAGAGCCGTTCGGCGGGAACGTCCGGGTAGGTGAAGTTGGCGATCTGATAACCGAGTCGAGTCACCGGTCAACCGTAGGTGCCGATGGGCCGTCGCGCTCGCTTCTCTGACACCTCAGACGGCGGGGGTCTCAGATCCGGACCAGTGCGCGAGCGTAGGTCCCGATCGTCTCGATGAGATCGTCGAACACGGAGTCGAGGTCGGTGGCCGTGGCGATGCGGGCGTTGGGTCCCAGCGGCGACATCCAGCGTTCGTCGGCGACCGTCATCCCGCGCGTCAGGGTTCCGGTGAGCTCGACGCCCACGCGCGCCGGAATGGTGGTTACGAGGTCGGGGTTCAGCGCCACCATCGCCGCGAACGGGTCATGGAGATGGGCGATGTAGCCCTCGTCGTGGTCGTGATGGAACTCGAAGTAGAAGCGCAGGGCATCGGTGAGGTGCCGGATGATCTCGTTGTCGGCAACCGAACGCAGACCCCGTTCGTCGCCGGGGTCCGGGCATTCGAGCGGTGTGCTCCCCGACGCGGCGGCCAGGCGCACCACGTGGTCCGGGGTCATCACGACCTGCTCGGTGAGATCCAGCGCGCACACGATGGGCTCCGGTGCGCCTGCCGTACCGAACGCCGCGAAGACCTCCGCGGCGGCCTCCGGGTCGACGGCGACATTCCACTCCGAGGTCGGCGTCGTGTTGCCGTGGGTGTGGAACGCGCCGCCCATGATCACCAGCCGGCGCATGCGGGAGGGCAGTGCCGGATCTCGGCGGACCGCGGTCGCCAGCGAGGTCAGCGGCCCGGTCACCAGCCCGACGAGTTCGCCGTCGTGAGCTCGCGACGCCTCGATCCAGGCGTCCGCGGCGTCGACGTGGCTCGCCGTGATGGTCGGGGTGGGCAGTTCGGCATGGCCGACGCCCAGTGGACCGTGGGTGTCCTCGGTCGTCATCAGGTCGGCGACGAGGGGAGTGGCCGACCCGACGTGGACGGGAATCTCTGCACGGCCGCAGAGTTCGAGCCAGGACAGGTTGTTCGTCGTGACCACGTCCACGGGGACGTTGCCGGCCGTCGAGGCGATCCCGAGGAGGTCGACATCGGCGCGGGCCAGCAGATAGAGCAGTGCCACCGAATCATCGATACCGGTGTCGCAGTCGAAGAACAGGCGCTGGGTCACGTCACAATTGTGCCCGGTCTGCGGTGACCCCACCCGCGCCGCCCCGGCGTTCCCTAGTATCCCTGCCGATGCCGGACGGACCGCCGTCGGCGCGACGGCCGCAGAGGAACGCGATGCACCCACAACGACTCTCATCGACAGTTCTCGGCCTGTGTGCCGCGCTCGTCCTGGCCGGCTGCGGCGGTGCCGACGATTCCCGTGATGGTACGGAAGTACCGGTTCCCGCCGAACCCGTCGTCACCCCGGTGGTGGGGTCGGTGATGTTCGCGCCCACGCCGTTCGCCGGATCGGACGGTTCCAACCATCTCGTCTACGAGGTGTCGCTGACGAACTACCTGCGCACCCCGGTCACGATCACCGGGGTCGAGGTGTTCGACGCCGACACCGAAGGCAGCCCTGCACTGATCGGCCTCGACCAGGCCGGTGTCGCGGGACGGCTCAAGCCCACCGGGGCGCCTTCGGTCCAGCCGAGACCAGGTGCGCCCGACGGGTATTCCGAGGTGCTCGCACCGGGGCAGAACGGCGTGTTGTTCCTCCACCTGCGATTCGCGGGTGGCGCACCGAAGAAGCTGATCCACGAGATCTCGGTCCGCGCCGACGAGGCGCCACCCGAGATGCGCGAGACCACCGAGAGGATCGCGGCGGTCGACGTGAACGACGGCGTGGTCCCGGTCCTGGGTCCGCCGCTCGCCGGTGAGCACTACATCGCCGCCGACGCCTGCTGCGACGCGGTCCGGCACACCCGGGCCCTGTTGCCACTCGATGGCACGCCCGTCCTCGCGCAGCGCTACGCCGTCGACTGGGAGCAGGCCGGACCCGACGGGAAGATCTTCGTCGGCGACGCCAGGGATCCGGCCGGCTACCGGATCTTCGGCGACGACGCGCTCGCCGTCGCCGACGGGACGGTCGTCGCCAGCCGCAACGACTTGCCGGAGCAGGTGCCGGGTGAGTACCCGGCGAATCTGCCGATCGCCGATGCCGACGGCAACAACCTCGTCCTCGACATCGGCGACGGCTTCTACGTGAACTACGCCCACATGCAACCCGGCTCGGTGCGATTCAAGCCGGGGGACCGTGTGCGTCGGGGTGAGGTCATCGGCAAGGTGGGCAACAGCGGCAACTCGGTCGCGCCGCACCTGCACGTCCACGTGATGAACGGTCCGTCGTTCCTGGTGTCGCAAGGCGTGCCGAGTGTGACCGATCTCTTCACCATCACCGGCCGGGTGGCCGACACCGCGGCCTTCGACGCCTCGGAGGGGACCGGCGTCCCCCTGGTCCTGGCACCCGATGTGGCCGTCGCCACACAGGAGGACCGGATGATCCTCGATCAGAACATCGTCACGTTCCGCGCAGGCTGACAACGGTTTTCGGGTCCGACGACGCCGGCCTGCGAACGATCACGACTGGACAACGATCTCATCGTCCGTACGGTCGGGGTCATGACCATTCAGAACCTGGCCTTCGAATGGACCGACACGAATCGTGAATGGCTGATCGAGAATCCGATCCGCATCGCGGCCTACATCCTGCTCGCGCTGGTCGTGCGCTACGCCATCCATCGCGTCATCGACCGGGCAACCCGGCCCCGCTCCCGGGACGGCGGGAGAACGCGGGGCGCGTCTCTCATCCGTGGTTTCCGGTCCAAGACGCCGACGACCGAACGCAGCGCCCAGATCGCCGCCCGGCGCGCCCAGCGGGCCGCGACCATCGGCTCGGTGCTGAAGTCCACCGTGTCGATCGTGCTGCTCGTCTGGGTGGTGCTGTCGGTGCTGAGCGTCCTCGGGGTGAACATCGCACCGTTCATCGCCTCGGCCGGCATCGTGGGTCTCGCGATCGGCTTCGGCGCCCAGAACCTGGTCCGCGACTTCGTCTCCGGGGTGTTCATGCTCCTCGAGGACCAGTACGGGGTCGGTGACATCGTCGACCTCGGCGAGGCGATCGGCGAGGTGGAGACCGTGGGTCTGCGCGTCACCACGCTCCGCGACATCGACGGCACCCTCTGGTATGTCCGCAACGGCGAGATCGCCCGCGTCGGCAACATGAGCCAGGAGTTCGCGGTGGCACGCGTCGACGTGCCGGTCGCGCCGGGCGCCGACATCGACAAGGCGCAGCGGGTGGCCGCCGAGGCGGCGCGGCTCGCCGTCGAACAGGACGACACCGACATCCTCGGCGCGATCGAGATGCTCGGCGTGCAGGAGGTCTCCTCCGAGAAGGTCGTCCTGCGCCTGACGGTCAAGACCATGCCGAACGGCCAGTGGGCGGTCCAGCGGCGGCTGCGTCGCGTCATCCTGCAGGCCTTCGTGGAGAACTCGATCGACCTGCCGTACTCGCGCGCCTGGGCGGGGTTCATGGAGCCCGTCGGGAGCTGACCCTGCCGCGTCCGCGCGGTAGCGCCTCCAACGAGAAGAACCCCGGCCGGAGCCGGGGTTCTTCTGTGATCTGTGGTGTCCGAGGGGGGACTTGAACCCCCACGTCCGTTAATAGGACACTAGCACCTCAAGCTAGCGCGTCTGCCATTCCGCCACTCGGACTTGCTCTGCTGCGTTGCTCCGGCGGTGATTTCTCCCCGCCGTCTCTCGGCAGCGGGATAACACTAACCGAGGTTGCCCGTGTATCCCAAATCCCGTAGGAGTGAGGGGTGTCTTTCCAGTCTGCGACCACTGAAGTAGTCGATCTCGTCAGCCGTTTGATCCGGTTCGACACCTCCAACACGGGGGAGCCGGAGACCACGAAAGGCGAGGAAGAGTGCGCCAAGTGGGTGGCGCAGCAACTCGAGGAAGTGGGATACACCACACAGTATGTCGAGTCGGGCCGCCCGGGACGCGGCAACGTCTTCGCGCGCCTCGCGGGACCGCCCGACTCCGACCGCGGCGCCCTCCTGATCCACGCCCATCTCGACGTGGTGCCGGCCGAGCCGGCCGACTGGAGTGTCCACCCGTTCTCCGGCACGGTGAAGGACGGCTACATCTGGGGACGCGGTGCGGTCGACATGAAGGACATGGCCGGGATGGCGCTCGCGCTGGCCCGCCAGTTCAAACGCGACGGCACCGTCCCGCCGCGGGAGATCGTGTTCGCCTTCCTCGCCGACGAGGAGGCCGGCGGGACGTGGGGCGCCCACTGGCTGGTCGAGAACCGGCCGGATCTCTTCGAGGGGATCACCGAGGCGGTGGGTGAGGTCGGCGGTTTCTCGCTGACCGTCGATCGACCCGACGGCACCCAGAAACGCCTGTATCTCGTCGAGACGGCCGAGAAGGGTCTGGGCTGGATGCGTCTCACCGCGGAGGCGCGGGCGGGTCACGGCTCGTTCCTGCACGCCGACAACGCGGTCACCGAGGTGGCCGAAGCCGTGGCGCGGATCGGCCGGCACACCTTCCCGCTCGTCATGACGGAGTCGGTGAGCCAGTTCCTCGCCGAGGTCAGCGCCGAGACCGGACTGGACTTCAGCCCCGACGCGCCCGACCTGGAGACATCGCTGTTCAAGCTCGGCAATCTCGCCCGCATCATCGGCGCCACGCTGCGCGACACCGCCAACCCGACGATGCTGAAAGCCGGCTACAAGGCCAACGTCATCCCGCAGAAGGCCGAAGCCGTCATCGACTGCCGCGTACTGCCGGGGCGTCAGGCGGCCTTCGAGAAGGAGATCGACGAACTCATCGGGCCGAACGTCACCCGGGAATGGATCACGCACCTCGATTCATACGAGACGACGTTCGACGGCGACCTCGTCGACGCCATGAACAACGCCATTCTCGCTCACGACGAGCAGGGAAAGACGGTGCCCTACATGCTCTCCGGCGGCACCGACGCCAAGGCGTTCGCCAAGTTGGGCATCCGCTGCTTCGGGTTCGCGCCGCTGCAGCTGCCGCCCGAGCTCGACTTCGCGGCGTTGTTCCACGGCGTCGACGAGCGGGTGCCGGTCGACGCGGTTCTGTTCGGCACCAAGGTCTTCGAACACTTCCTGCTCCACAGCTGAGCCCTCACATAGAGTGGTGGGCAGATCGATCCGATGCGCGAAACGTCAGAAAGGTGAACACATGTCGTCCTTCGACCCGTACTCCCCGCTACCGAGTCTGCCGGGTTTCACGCTCACCTCGGAGAGCCTCACCGACGGCTCGCCGCTGGCCAGCGGTCAGGTCAGCGGAATCATGGGCGCGGGTGGAGATGACCTGTCACCGCAGCTGACCTGGTCCGGATTCCCCGCGGAGACGAAGTCTTTCGCCGTCACCGTCTACGACCCCGACGCGCCGACCGCGTCGGGGTTCTGGCACTGGGCCGTCGCCGACATCCCCGCGTCCGTCACGAGCCTGCCCGAGGGGGCCGGTGACGACGAGGGATCGGGTCTGCCCGATGGCGCCGTGACGCTCACCAACGACGCCTCGCTGCGCCGCTACATCGGTGCCGCCCCGCCGCCCGGACACGGACCGCATCGCTACTTCGTCGCCGTGCACGCGGTCGACACCGAGTCGCTGAACCTGCCCGAGGGAGCCACCCCGGCCTACCTCGGCTTCAACCTCTTCTCGCACGCGATCGCCCGCGCAGTCCTCGTGGGCACCTACGAACAGCCCGGCGAGAACGTCTGAGACGCAACGACAACCAGGCGTCCTGATCGCTCGTCGAGCGGTCGGGACGCCTTCTTTGCGACGTCGTCGGCGTCGGAGCGTCCGATCAGGGCTGCGCGGTCGCGGCGCTGCCCACCGCATCGGCGACCGACGCGAAACCGCCCGCCCGCACACGCTCGGCGAGACCGGCGTGCAATTCGTACAGCCACAGCGGTCCGCCGTAGATGAACCCGGTGTAGACCTGCAGCAGATCGGCGCCGGCACAGATGCGTTCCCACGCCTGATCGACGGTCTCGATGCCGCCGACACTCACGATCGCGATCTTCCCGCCGACGCGGTTGTAGAGCCGTTTCAGGACGGACAGCGACCGGTCGGCCACCGGTGCTCCAGACAGACCACCCGCGCCGATCTCGCGCACGTCGGCGTCCGGGGTGCGCAGACCCTCGCGGCCGATGGTGGTGTTGGTGGCGACGATGCCGGCGAGACCGAGCTCGACGGCGAGGTCGGCGACCGCGTCGATGTCGTCGTCGACGAGGTCGGGAGCGATCTTCACCAGGACCGGGACGTGGACCTCGGACTGGACTGCGGCGAGGATCGGCCGCAACGAGTCGACGGCCTGGAGATCGCGTAGCCCGGGAGTGTTGGGAGAACTCACGTTGACGACGACGAAGTCGGCGAGGGGGCCGAGCAGGCTCGCCGAGAGACGGTAGTCGTCGATGGCCTCGTCGAGCGGGACCACCTTGGTCTTGCCGATGTTCGCGCCGATCGGCACCGACACCGGGCCGCGCCGGACCTCGGTGAGGTGTTCGGCGGCGACGTGCGCCCCCGGATTGTTGAAGCCCATCCGGTTGATGAGGGCCCGGTCGGCGGGTAGCCGGAACAGGCGCGGCTGCGGGTTGCCGGGCTGTCCCCGGCCGGTGATGGTGCCGATCTCGGCGAAGCCGAAACCGATCTGACCCCAGGTGTTGACGGCACCCGCGGTCTTGTCGAAACCGGCCGCCAGCCCGATGGGCGCCGGGAAGTCGACGCCGAACACACGGCTTCGCAGGACCGGGTCGTGGTGGGCGAGCAGCTTGGCCACCGGGACGGAGAGCAGCGAGAACCGGCCCACCGCACGCAGCAGCACGAAGACGATGTGATGAATGCGTTCCGGCGGCAGCAGGAACATCGCCTTGAGCAGCAGGGGATAGCACCACCGGTTGAGTGCGATCAGCACCCTGGTGGCGGTTCGTGCGGTCAGCATGCCTGGGCGCTCCGGGGATCGTGGTCGGTGGAACGGTCCTCGTCGAGTTCGCGGGCGCCGCGCGGCGGACGCCGGCGCTTGAGCAGGACCTTGCGCGTGCCGTCGGAGTAGAGGCGGACCCGGGACAGCTCCCAGCCGCCGAACTCGGCCTGGAGTGCCAGCCGCATCGACGCGGTCACCCGGGTGACGTCCGGCGGCAACTTCAGCAGGATGCACTCGACGTCCTCGGACGTGACCTCCCAGCCGGTGGGGTAGCGCGACCCCAGGCGGGCGGATGTCCGTGCGTGCCGGGTGTGGGGTCGTCGATCAGCAGTCACAGGTCACCGGCCCGGCTCGACCGCCGCGACACCGAGAGGAGTGCCGGGCGGGGGTACGACCTGGAGTCGGCCGTCGCGTGCCGACAGGACGTAGACGGTGCCGGCATCGTCGACGGTGAGGGCGTCGGGCTGGACGACAGACGCGAACCGCTGCTTCTCGGTCGGCTCGCCGTCGGCCAGGTCATACGCCACCACCTCGTTGTTCGCGGTTGTCGACACCCAGAGCAGGTTGCGGGTGTCGTCGTAGTCTACGGCGTACGGGCCATCGGCCACCGGATAGCGGAACCGCATGACCAGCGGTGAACCGTAGAAGCCGAGGATCTCGCCGTCGCGGGTGTTGGCGACCAGGATGCGTCCGAAACGGTCGACCGTCGAGGTCGTGGCGCCGTTGCCGGCCCGCAACGCGGGCCCGGGTTCGCCGGATTCGGGGTCGATCGGGGTCACCGACGACTGCGCGCGGTCCAGGACGACGATCTGGCCGTCGAGGCCCTCGGCCGCGGCCGGAGCCGCGGTGAGTGAATCCACCCGGACGAACTCGCGCAGATCGTGCCTCATGCGGAGTTGCCCGTTTTCGAAGTCGCCGTCGTAGATCAGCACCCGGCCGTCGGCGGTGCCGACCACGATCTCGCCGGACGCGGCGCGCACGACCGCGGTCGGGGAGTCGGTGTCGAGTCCGGCGGTGCGCGCGGCGCCCTGCGCGTCGACGACGACCAGCGCACCCGGCCCCACCCCGAGATAGCCGCCATCGGTGTCCGGGGCGAGCGCGGTCAGGCCGGGTACCTCGACCGATGTGGGTGGCGCGGTCATCCTCGCGGCGTCGAAGCGGAGCAGTTGCCTGCCGTCCGGCGAGACGACGGCGACCGTGCGGCCGGACGAGGCGAGCGCTCGGGAACCGGCGGGTACGGGGACGGTGAGTCCGGCAGGTTGGGAGGTCGCGGGCGCCTCGGCCGCGGTCGCCGGGGTGACGGTCGGGACGTCCGGGATGCCGGAGTCGTCGGACCCGCACGCCGTGATCATCGCCACACCCACGGCGAGCGTCGCCGCTACGGCGACCGGACGCCGCAACCGTGCGAGACCGCTCGGGGGCTGGTGACGGGGGCGCGGTCGTCGAGACGAGTACATGAACCCATCTTGCGTGACCCGCCGCGTCCGGGTCTCAGGCGGGTCGGCGCGTGTCGCCGAGCGCGGTCGGCGGGCGGGCCTCCGCGTAGCATCGGGCGCCGTGACCGACACCATGACCTGGACCCAGTCGATCGTCCTCGGGACGTTGCAGGGCCTCACCGAGTTCCTGCCGATCTCGTCGTCCGGGCACCTCCGTATCGCCTCGGAACTCATGTTCGGCGAGGACGCCGGGGCGTCGTTCACCGCGGTCACCCAGCTCGGTACCGAGGCAGCCGTGCTGCTGTTCTTCGCCCGCGACATCTTCCGCATCATCGGGGCGTGGTTCCGCGGCCTGTTCCACGCGGAGGAGCGCAACCTCGACTACCGCATCGGCTGGTATGTGATCCTCGCGACCATCCCCATCGGGCTCATCGGTTACCTCGCCAAGGACCAGATCCGCACCACCGGCCGCAACCTGTGGCTCGTCGCGATCATGCTGATCGTCTTCGCGGGTGTGTTCTGGCTGGCCGAGCGATACGGGACGAAGCAGCGTCCGCTCGAGAAGCTGACGCTGCGCGACGGGCTGGTCATGGGCGGCGCACAGTGCCTCGCGCTGGTCCCCGGCGTCTCCCGGTCGGGTGCGACGGCGAGCGCCGGGCTGTTCCTCGGGCTCGAACGCGAGGCCGCGTTCCGGTTCTCGTTCCTGCTGGCCATCCCGGCGGTGACCGCGTCGGGCCTGTTCAGCCTGCCGGACGCGTTCAACCCGAGCGGTGAGGGCATGGAGGCGACCGGGCCGCAGCTGCTGGTGGCGACGATCGTCGCGTTCATCGTGGGTTATGCGGCCATCGCCTGGCTGCTGAAGTTCGTCAGCGGGCACTCGATGAACTGGTTCGGCGCCTACCGCGTGATCTTGGGCGTCACGCTCATCGTCCTGCTGTCCACCGGCACGATCGCCGCGACCTGACGTCTGAGGCGTCCTCGCCGCGTCCTCGCCGCGTGCGGGCCGCAGGCGCGCATGCCTATGGTTGTGGGATGACCGTGATCCTTCTCCGGCACGGCCGTTCGACGGCGAACACCTCGGGTGTGCTCGCGGGTCGTAGCCCCGGAGTCCACCTCGACGACCGGGGCCGCGAACAGGCCGACGCACTCGTGAGCCGTTTGGGCGAGCACCTCGGCGCGATCAGGGCTGTGGTCCGTTCACCGCTCGATCGCTGCGCGGAGACCGTCGCACCGCTGCTCGCCGCCCTCGGCACCAACGGGGAGCGTCCTCCGGAGGTCGTCGTCGACGACCTCGCCGAGGTCGACTACGGCGGCTGGACCGGACGCCCCATCTCCGAGCTGCTCTCCGAGCCGCTCTGGAAGGTCGTGCAGCAGCAGCCGTCGGCCGCGGTCTTCCCTGACGGGGAGGGCCTCGCCGACGTCCAGGCCCGTGCGGTACGTGCCATCCGCGAACTCGACCGCGTCTACGGCGGCTCCGACGGGGCCGGTGTCTGGATCGCCTGCTCGCACGGTGACGTCATCAAGTCGATCATCGCCGACGCGATGGGCAGTCATCTCGACGCGTTCCAGCGCATCGTCGTCGAACCCGCGTCGATCAGCGTCGTCCGTTACTCCTCGTCGAGGCCGTACGTGCACACGGTCAACAACACGCAGAAGCTCTCGGTACCGACACCGCGTCCGGCCACCGGTGACGACCAGCAGGCGTCCGATGACGCCGTCGTGGGCGGGGACACCGGTGCCGCTGCGACGATCCCGGCGACATCGGGATAATGAACACAACAATGAAGGAGGTGTGATGTCCCGAGCGATACACGTGTTCCGCAGCCCGGACCGGTTCGTCGCCGGCACGATCGGACAACCCGGCGACCGCACGTTCTACCTCCAGGCCGTCCACGAGACACGCATCATCAGCGTGATGCTCGAAAAGCAGCAGGTCCAGATCCTCGCGGACCGGATCGGCGCACTGCTCGACGAGATCCACCGCCGCTTCGGCACCCCGATCCCGCCGGCGACCGATCGGGTCGGCGACCTGAGCCCGCTGGTCATGCCCGTCGACGCCGAGTTCCGCGTCGGCACCATGGGGCTGGGCTGGGACGCCGAATCCGAGGCCGTCGTCGTGGAGTTGCTGGCCATCACCGAGGGGGAGTTCGACGAGAGCGTCGTGCTCGACGACACCGACGAGGGACCCGACGCGGTGCGCGTGTTCCTCACCACTGCCGCGGCACGCGAATTCGCGGCACGGTCGTCGAAGGTCATCTCCGCCGGCCGCCAGCCGTGCCCGCTCTGCAGCGAGCCGCTCGACCCCGACGGCCACCTGTGCGTGCGCACCAACGGCTACAAGCGTGACGCGCAGTTGAGCAAGTCGATCGACTTCATCGATCCCGAGGTGTTCAACAGCCTTGCCGCGCAAACCGATCCGAGCTTCCTCGTCGACGAGGACGACGACGATCCGGACGACCCCGACGACGAAGACCCGGGCACACCCGGACCCTCTTCCCAGGCGTGAGCGAGTCCCGACGGTGAGACAGGGGCGCGGCCGTTGACACCGGAAGCCGCGAGTCCGCACCAGCCGGAGTCCTCGGACCCCGTTCCGGCTGAGGTGTCACCGCTCGAGATCCTCCGCGACGGGGAGCTGACGATCCTCGGGCGGATCCCGTCGGCCAGCAACGCCACCCTGGTGTGCGACGCCGTGCTCGAGGAACAGTCGATGCGCTGCGTGTACAAGCCGATCCGTGGCGAGGTCCCGCTGTGGGACTTCCCCGACGGCACCCTGGCCGGACGCGAGGTCGCGTCGTATCTGATCTCGGAGGCCCTCGGGTGGGGTGCGATCCCGACGACGATCCACCGTGACGGACCAGTCGGTCCGGGCATGGTGCAGCGCTGGATCGAGACGCCGGACAACTCCGAGCACCCGCCCGTCGAGGCGCAGCCGCGGATCGATCTGGTCGATCTGTGCCCGGTCGACCGGGTGCCGACCGGATTCTTCGCCGTCCTGCAGGCCTACGACCCGTATGGCGAACCCGTCGTGCTCGTCCACGCCGACGACCCGCGTCTCCAGCGACTCGCAGTGCTCGACGTCGTGCTGAACAACGCCGACCGCAAGGGCGGCCACGTGCTCGAGGGCCTCGACGGCGGTGTCTACGGCATCGATCACGGCATCTGCCTGCACACCGAGGACAAGCTCCGGACCGTTCTGTGGGGCTGGGCGGGGGAGAAGGTGCCCGGACATCTGGTCGCCGACGTGGCCGAGCTCGCAGAGCACCTGGAGACCGACGCCTCGGCCTTGCGCCGCGATCTGCTGCGCCACATCACCGCTGACGAGGTCGACGCGCTCACGGTGCGGGCGATCGTTCTCGCCGAGAGCGAGACCATGCCGCTGCCGCCGGGCCATCGGCCCATTCCGTGGCCCCCGTTCTGATCGACACCGCGGGATCGACGATCCCATCGGCTCCGGGTGATCACGATCGCAGCGGACGGGCCGTGAACACGTCGCGGTCGGTGGGCAATACAGTGGACGCCATGCAGTCGTGGCCCGATGTGGAACTTCCGGCGGTACCCGGCGAAGGACCAGCCCTCCGCCTCTATGACACCGCCGACCGTGCTGTCCGTCCGGTGAGCCCGGGACCGACCGCCACCATGTACGTCTGCGGGATCACCCCGTACGACGCGACCCACCTCGGCCATGCCGCGACGTACGTGACCTTCGATCAGGTGAACCGCGTCCTGCGGGACCAGGGTCATGACGTCCACTACGTGCAGAACGTGACCGACGTCGACGACCCGCTGTTCGAACGTGCCGACCGTGACGGCGTCGACTGGCGTGACCTCGGTGCGCGCGAGACCCAGCTTTTCCGCGATGACATGACCGCCCTCCGGGTGCTGCCGCCGCGCGACTACATCGGTGCCGTCGAGTCGATCGGCGAGGTCATCGAGGTGGTCGAGAAACTACTCGCCTCGGGTGCCGCCTACACCGTCGACGACGCGGAGTATCCCGACGTCTACTTCCGGACCGACGCCACCGAACAGTTCGGATACGAGTCCGGCTACGACCGCGAGACGATGGCGCGGTTCTTCGCCGAGCGTGGCGGCGACCCCGACCGGGCGGGCAAGCGTGACCCGCTCGACGCCCTGTTGTGGCGCGCCAAGCGTCCCGGCGAGCCGTCCTGGGACTCGCCGTTCGGTCCCGGACGCCCGGGCTGGCACATCGAGTGCTCGGCGATCGCTCTGAACCGGCTCGGGATCGAGTTCGACATCCAAGGCGGCGGCAACGACCTGATCTTCCCGCACCACGAGTTCTCGGCCGCCCACGGTGAGGCGCTGACCGATTCGCGACGGTTCGCGCGCCACTACGTGCACACCGGCATGGTCGGTCTCGACGGCGAGAAGATGTCGAAGAGCCGCGGCAACCTGGTGTTCGTGTCGGTGCTTCGCCGCGAGGACGTCGACCCGGCCGCGATCCGGCTCGCACTGCTCGCCGACCACTACCGCGGCGACCGCATGTGGACCCAGTCGATCCTCGACACCGCCGTCGAACGTCTCGACCGGTGGCGGACGGCATTCGTTGCACCCGCCGGACCCGATGCGTCCGATGTGATCGCACGCGTCCGCCAGCACCTCGCCGACGACCTCGACACCCCGAAAGCGCTTGCCGCAGTGGACGCCTGGTGCGCCGACGTGCGGGCCGGCATCGGGTCGTCGGCGGAGTCGCCCGCGGCACTCGCCGCGGCGGTCGACGCCCTGCTCGGCATCCCGGCGACCCGGCAGGACTGATCGGGCCGCGTGCGGCGCCGGAGGTGGGGCCGGACGTCGTTTGGGCTGCACGGGCCGAACAGTGTGCGATGGCTCTGGGTACAGTGCTCTCGTGGCGCGTGTGCAAGAGATCAGACCCGACACCGACTCCGGGGTGTTCACCGTGGTCACCCGGACATCCACCTACCTGCTGGACTTCGAGGAGATGACGCTCCTGCGCGCTCCCGGCGTCGGCGGCACCGACAGCGAGGACTGGACCGTCAGTCGGCTGCGCCGTGACTCGGAGGACATCCCGCTGCTCGGGGTGAAGTCCTGCCGGCTCGGCGAATCGGCTCAGTTCTGGGTGCGAGCGGCCGACGATCCCGACGTCCGTACGTGGCGCATCACCACGCCGGTCGTCTCCATCGAGAGGATCGGCTGAGCGCTGCCCCGCTCGGTCGTCACCGGTGAATCCGCCCGGGCAGGGCGTTGATCGAGTCGACGAACAACGCCGGACGCTGGCGATGGATGTCGTGCCCGGCCGGGATGTGGTCGACGAGTAGGCAATCCCGCATCAGGACGTGGGCCCGGCGCGCGTCGTCGTCGGTCATCGCGCCCAGCAGGACACCGTCCTGTTCGTGCACGGTGGCGTGCAGCAGGGTCACCGGCACGCGGACTCTCGCGAGGGTCTCGGCCTGGTCGAATCCCTCGAACCACGTGCCGTCGTAGAACATCTCGCCGTAGCAGAGGTCGTAGTCGCCGGTGCCGTCCTGCAGGCATGCCGTGAGGTCGAGGGCGCGGTTCATCGTGGGCGGCAGCCACCAGAGTCGTGGGATGCGGCGCGGATCGCGATCGAGCCGGCGTTCGACCGGATCGCGGACCAGTCGCGTCCAGCCCTTGTCGCCGAACAGCGCACGCAGGTGGCTGTGGCGCACCCAGTGGCGCGTCCAGGTCATCTCGGCTTCCCGCGGTGCCGTCAGAAAGTCGTGCATGGGCCGGAAGCCGTCCCGCCACGCGAACGTGGCGGGGGCGCGGTCGGGTTCGGTCGCGAAGAACGGCGCGTCCTCGATGAGGACGGCGCGGACGAGGGCGGGGCAGTCGGCTGCAAGACGTGCGGCGAGCAGCCCGCCCGACGAATGCCCGGCAACCACTGCGGACGAGCCGATCACCGTGTCGACGAACCAGCCGAGTGCGGCGGTCTGTCGGAGCGCCGGATACCACGCCGGATCCTTGGCGGAGCCGCCGTGGCCGAAACAGTCCACGGCGAAGACATGCCAGTCCTCCGACAGTGCGCCGAGCACGGCCGCGTAGTCGCTCCACGAGACCTGCTGTCCGGGGATCAGGAGCAGCGGCTCGCCGCCCGGTGGGCCCTCGCCGTAGCTGATCACCGCGCCGCCGGGCATGGTGACCGACCGTGGGATCACACCGCTGGATGCGAGGAGGGCCGACTCTCGCCGGTCGTAGGTGAGATTTCGGGTGACGTACCCGGCGACGGCCGCCGCCGTGACACCCAGACCGACCGCGCCCGCGACACCGGCACGACGCGCCGCTGCCATTCGGTGGGTGTTCACCCGCCGAACGGCCCCTGTCCGCGTCGCTTGAGATAGCGCTCGAACTCGGCGGCGAGCGCGTCGCCGTCGATCTTCGCCATCACCTCGTCGGGATCCATCTCGGCGTCGCCGCGTTCCTCGAGCCCCCGGACGTAGTCGGCGATCTCCTCGTCGTCCTCGGTCATCTCGGTGACCGCCCGTTCCCACTCCTCGGCCTGCTCGGGCAGCGTGCCGAGCGGGACCTCGATGTCGAGGACCTCCTCGACACGCGTCAGGAGCGCCACGGTGGCCTTCGGGTTGGGCGGGGTCGACACGTAGTGCGGCACCGCGGCCCAGAAGGACACGGCGGGCAGGCCCGCCTGCACGAAGAGGTCTTGAAGCACGCCGGTGATGCCGGTCGGGCCCTCGTATCGGCTCTCGGTGAGGTTGTACCGGGCCGCCGACTCGCTGCTGTAGGCAGTTCCGGTGACGGGCACCGGGCGGGTGTGCGGGGTGTCGGCGAGCAGCGCGCCCAGCATGACGGTGGTCTCGACCTCGAGCTCCTGGGCGAGTTCGACGATCTCGGCGCAGAACGCACGCCACCGCATGTTCGGTTCGATGCCGCGGACCAGCACGATGTCGCGGTCGGCACCGCGCGGGCTGCAGTACGAGATCGACGTCGTGGGCCATTCGATGCGCCGCGTCACACCGTCGATCTGCTTGACAGTGGGACGGTTGACCTGGAAGTCGTAGTATTCGTCAGAGTCGATGTCGACGAGCGGACGAGCATCCCACTCGAGGGCGAGATGCTCGACGGCACTGCTGGCGGCGTCCCCGGCGTCGTTCCAGCCCTCGAAGGCTGCGAGCAGAATGGGTCTGCGCAGCTGGGGAAGGTTCGACATCTGCTCAGCGTTCACCGAACCAGCCTACGACCGAACACGCAGAGAGGGCGAACTACGCTGTCAACCATGTCCTTCGAATATCCCGGTGATCGCGGCCACAAACCGCGCGACTTCGACACGACCTTCCTGTCGGCGATGTCGCGGCGGGTGCTGATCGGCGACGGGGCGATGGGCACGATGCTCCAGGCCGCGGATCTCACCCTCGACGACTTCCGCAACCTCGAAGGTTGCAACGAGATCCTCAACGACACGCGGCCCGACATCCTCGAAGGAATCCATCGCGCCTACTTCGAGGCCGGCGCCGACGCCGTCGAGACCAACACCTTCGGTTGCAACCTCTCGAACCTCGGTGACTACGACATCGCCGACCGCATCCGCGAGCTGGCCTACAAGGGCACCGCGATCGCGCGTGGGGTGGCCGACGAGATGGGGCCGTCCGCCGACGGCACCGGACGGTACGTGCTCGGCTCGATGGGTCCCGGGACCAAGTTGCCGAGCCTCGGGCACACGACGTTCGCGGTGATCCGCGACGCCTACCAGGAATGTGTCATCGGCATGCTCGAGGGCGGCGCCGACGCGGTGCTCATCGAGACCTCTCAAGACCTGCTGCAGGTGAAGGCCGCCGTGATCGCGGCCCAGCGGGCCATGGATCAGGTGGGTCGCCGGATCCCGATCATCAGCCACGTCACGGTCGAGACCACCGGCACGATGCTGCTCGGTTCGGAGATCGGTGCCGCGCTGGCGGCCATCGAGCCGCTCGGCGTCGACCTCATCGGCCTGAACTGTGCCACCGGTCCGGCCGAGATGAGCGAGCACCTGCGCTACCTGTCGAAGCATGCGCGCATCCCGGTGTCGGTGATGCCGAACGCCGGTCTGCCCGTACTCGGCGCCAACGGTGCCGAGTACCCGCTGACACCGGAGGAGCTGGCCGAGTCGATGGCCCAGTTCGTCGGCGAGTTCGGTCTGTCCTTCGTCGGCGGCTGCTGCGGTACGACGCCGGAGCACATCCGCCAGGTCGCCGCGGCCGTGGCGCAGGTCACCCCCGCGACCCGCACCCCGGAGCACGAGTCGGAGACGTCGTCGCTGTACACCGCAGTGCCCTTCGACCAGGACGCAAGCTTCCTGGTCATCGGCGAGCGCACGAACACGAACGGCTCCAAGGCATTCCGCGAGGCGATGATCGCCGAGGACTACCAGAAGTGCCTCGACATCGCCAAGGACCAGACGCGCGACGGTGCGCACATGCTGGACCTCAACGTCGACTACGTGGGTCGTGACGGTGCCGCGGACATGACTGCACTGGCGAGCCGCTTCGCGACATCGTCGACGTTGCCGATCATGCTCGACTCGACCGAGCCGGAGGTCATCCGCGCCGGACTCGAGGCCCTCGGTGGCCGTTGCGCGGTGAACTCGGTGAACTACGAGGACGGCGACGGACCGGACTCGCGCTTCAACAAGATCATGCGGCTCGTCGTCGAGCACGGTGCGGCCGTCGTCGCCCTGACCATCGACGAGGAGGGTCAGGCACGTACCGCGGACTGGAAGGTCCGTGTCGCCGAGCGTCTCATCGACGACATCACCGGCAACTGGGGCCTGGCCGAAGAAGACATCATCATCGACGCCCTGACCTTCCCGATCTCCACGGGTCAGGAAGAGGTCCGACGCGACGGCATCGAGACCATCGAGGCCATCCGCCGGCTGCACGAGTCGCACCCGGATGTGCACTTCACGCTGGGCATCTCGAACATCTCGTTCGGTCTGAACCCGGCCGCTCGGCAGGTGCTGAACTCGGTGTTCCTGCACGAGTGCGTGCAGGCCGGCCTCGACACCGCCATCGTGCACGCGTCGAAGATCCTGCCGATGGCGCGTATCCCGGAGGAGCATCGTCAGATCGCGCTGGATCTGGTCTACGACCGCCGACGCGAGGGCTATGACCCGTTGCAGAAGCTGATGGAGCTCTTCGAGGGTGTGTCGGCCGCATCGGCTCGGGAGTCGCGTGCCCAGGAGCTCGCGAAGCTGCCGCTGTTCGAGCGGCTGGAACGGCGCATCGTCGACGGTGAGCGCAACGGGCTGACCGACGATCTCGACGAGGCGATGACCCAGGTCCCGCCGCTGTCGATCATCAACGACACGCTGCTGTCGGGCATGAAGACCGTCGGCGAACTGTTCGGCTCGGGCCAGATGCAGCTGCCGTTCGTGCTGCAGTCCGCCGAGGTCATGAAAGCCGCTGTGGCACACCTCGAACCGCACATGGAGTCGACGGGTGAGGACGGCAAGGGCCGCATCGTGCTGGCGACCGTCAAGGGCGACGTGCACGACATCGGCAAGAACCTCGTCGACATCATCCTGTCCAACAACGGATACGAGGTCGTCAACATCGGCATCAAACAGCCGATCGCGACGATCCTCGAGGTCGCCTCCGACAAGAAGGTCGACGTCATCGGCATGTCGGGTCTGCTCGTGAAGTCGACCGTGGTCATGAAGGAGAACCTCGAGGAGATCAACACCCGGGGTCTCGCCGACGAGTACCCGGTGCTGCTCGGGGGTGCGGCGCTGACGCGTTCGTACGTCGAGAACGACCTGTCGGATGTCTACGAGGGTGACGTGCACTATGCGCGTGACGCGTTCGAGGGTCTGCGACTGATGGACGACATCATGGCCCGCAAGCGCGGCGGGGGCCCGGACCCGGACAGCGACGAGGCGAAGGCCGAGGCGGCCAAGACCGCCGAGCGCAAAGCCCGCCACGAACGGTCCAAGCGCATCGCCGCGAAGCGCAAGGCGGCCGAGGTGCCGGTCGAGGTGCCGGCACGTTCGGATGTGGCTTCCGACAACGAGATCCCCACCCCGCCGTTCTGGGGTTCGCGCATCGTCAAGGGGGTGCCGATCGCCGACTATCTGCAGTTGCTCGACGAGCGCGCGCTGTTCCTCGGCCAGTGGGGTCTGCGCGGTGCCCGCGGTGGCGACGGCCCGTCGTATGAGGAGCTCGTCGAGACCGAGGGACGTCCGCGTCTGCGCTACTGGATCGACCGGCTCTCGACCGAGAACATCCTGCAGCACGCAGCGGTTGTGTACGGCTACTATCCGGCGGTCAGCGAGGGCGACACGGTGCACGTGCTCACCGAGCCGGACCCCGACGCGCCGGTGCGGTTCAGCTTCTCGTTCCCGCGCCAGCAGCGGTCGAGGTTCCTGTGCATCGCCGACTTCATCCAGTCACGCGAGGCCGCGAAGGCCGCGGGCCGGGTCGACGTCATGCCGTTCCAGCTCGTCACGATGGGGCAGCCGATCGCGGACTTCGCGAACAAGCTGTTCGCCGAGGACGCCTACCGCGACTACCTCGAGGTGCACGGCATCGGTGTGCAGCTGACCGAGGCGTTGGCCGAGTACTGGCATCAGCGCGTGCGCAGCGAGCTGAAGTTCGGTGACCGGTCGATGGACAGCGAGGATCCCGAGCACGCTCAGGGCTTCTTCGACCTCGAATACCGCGGTGCGCGTTTCTCCTTCGGTTACGGCGCCTGCCCGGATCTCGAGGACCGCGCGAAGATGATCGAGCTGCTCGAGCCCGAGCGGATCGGCGTTCAGCTGTCGGAGGAGCTGCAGCTCCATCCGGAGCAGTCCACCGACGCGTTCGTGCTGCATCACCCCGAAGCCAAGTACTTCAATACCTGAGTCTTCAACACCTGACGGGACGGTGGTCATGGGCGAGTCGGGAGTGATCGAACGGTCGCAGGGGCCGGTCCGGATCATCGGGATCGATCGCCCCGACCGCCGTAACGCCGTCGACCGCGCGACCGCCGACGCCCTGGCCGACGCATTCCGGCGGTTCGACGCCGACGACGCGGTGTCGGTGGCCGTACTCCACGGCGAAGGTGGGACCTTCTGTGCGGGCGCCGATCTCAAGGCCATCGCCGACGGCACGCCCAACCGGGTGGAGTTCGACGGTGATGGTCCGATGGGGCCGACCCGGTTACGGTTGTCCAAGCCGGTGATCGCGGCGATCTCCGGTCACGCCGTCGCCGGTGGTCTCGAACTCGCATTGTGGGCCGATCTGCGCGTCGTCGAGGAGGATGCCGTGTTCGGCGTCTTCTGCCGTCGCTGGGGCGTCCCGCTGATAGACGGTGGGACGGTGCGTCTTCCGCGGTTGATCGGGGAGAGCCGGGCGATGGACCTGATCCTCACCGGGCGCCCGGTGGCCGCCGACGAGGCCCTGCAGATGGGACTCGCGAATCGCGTGGTCCCGTCGGGTACCGCTCTCGACGCCGCCGTCGAGCTCGCGACCCAGATCGCCGGGTTCCCGCAGACGTGCCTGCGTCACGACCGGATGTCCGTGCTCGAGCAGAACGGTCTGGACACCGACGCCGCGTTGATGAACGAACTGCAACACGGCATGGTGTCCCTGGCAGCCGACACCGTCGCCGGCGCAACCCGATTCGCCGGTGGAGCGGGCCGTCACGGTGAGGGTGTCGGGAACTGAGAACTGAGTGTTGTACCGGGCCTATCCGGCCAACTCCTCCGTCAACTGCGGCACGATCTGCTTCTTCCGCGACACGATGCCCTTGCCGAAGGCGTGTCCGTCGGCGACGGTGATTCCGAGGGCGCGCTCGACGGCCTCCACCGGTTCGCCGATCACCAGAAGGTCTGAGTCGCAGGCGATCACGTCGGTGATGAGCAACAGGAAGAGGTCGTAGCCGGCAGTCTTCTTCTCGGCAGTCATGGCCTCGAAGAACTCGTCTCGGCGGGCGAGGACGGCGTCGGAGTCGACGGTCGTCAGCTGCGCGACGCGAACACTGCTGGATCCCATCGAAAAGGTCTTGGCGTCGAGGCCGATGATCGTCGACGCCGGTTTGTCGCCCACTTCTGTTCCCGCACGGAGCAATTGGTTTCCGTATTCGTCGAGATCGACGCCGGCGATGGTGGCGAGTTCCTCGGCGGCGATGCGGTCGGAGTCGGTGGTGGTGGGGGAGTTGAGCAGCAGGGTGTCGGAGATGATCGCCGACAACATGATCCCGGCGGTGTCGGCGGGGATCTCGACCTCGCTCTCGGCGTACATGCGCGTCAGGATCGAACACGTGCAACCCACCGGCTCCACCCGCATGTAGAGCGGCGCGGCGGTCTCGAAGTTGGCGATGCGGTGATGGTCGATCACTTTCCGGACCGTCACGTCGGCGATGTCGGCGACACTCTGCTGGTGTTCGTTGTGGTCGACGAGCATCACGTCGTGGGGGCTCGCGTGGTCGATGACGCGCGGCGCGTCCAGGCCGAAGTGGTCGAGGGCGAAGGCCGTCTCCGGACCGGGTGCGCCGAGGGCGACGGCTTCCGCATCGACGCCGAGAGCCTGCTCGAGGCGCGCCAGCCCGATTGCGGAGCCGATCGCGTCCGTGTCGGGATTGCGGTGTCCGAACACGAGGATCTTCGACATGGCGACTCAGCTTTCGCTCGACGATGCTGCGTCCCAGCCTACGGCGGAGACCTGTAGCTCACTGATTGCCCGAAGATAGTTGTAAAACTACAATCGTTTTATGTCGACGACCGAAGCGGGCGCGCAGACCGCGACCGAGATCTGGTTCACGATGAACAGCCTCGTGCGTGACCAGGCCAAACAGTCGCGCGCCCGGATCAGCGAGGTCATCGACATCCCCTTCAGCCGGTTCCGGGCACTCCGCCGCGTCGCGCTGCGGCCGATGACGCAGCGGGACCTCGCCGAACGGATGGGTGTCGACGCGTCGGCGATGAGCGGGATCGTCAACGACCTCGTCGGCCGAGGACTCGTGACCCGGGAGGCCGACGCCGACGACGGCCGGTGCAAGCGCGTCACGATCACCGACGCCGGACGGCGAGTGGTGGACGAGGTGACCGAGAACCCGGCCACTGCTCCCGACATGTTCGCCGCGCTCGACGACGAGCAACTCCGGCGACTGGGGGAACTGCTCGACCTCCTCCGTGAGGCGGCCGAGTCGTGAACGCCGCACGGGCCGCCCTGCGCGCCCGCTCGGCCGACGGTGCCCTCACACGGCGGGACCGGCTCGTCATCCTCGCCACCTGCTGCTTGAGCCTGTTCATCGTCGGATTGGACGTCTCGGCGGTGAACGTCGCACTGCCGTCGATCAGCTCGGACCTCGGTGCCACACCGTCGCAGTTGCAGTGGGTCCTCGACGCGTATGCACTGGTGATCGCCAGCCTGCTGATCTTCGGCGGATCGCTCGGAGATCGCCTGGGTCGCAAGCGGATCTTCCAGGTGGGATTGGTGACCTTCGGTGTCGCCTCCGTGCTGTGCTCGCTGGCGCCCACCCCGGAGGTCCTCATCGGGGCGCGCATGCTGCAGGCCGTCGGCGGGGCGATGCTCAACCCGGTTGCGCTGTCGATCGTCACCAATGTCTTCGTCGACCCACGCGAACGCGCTCAGGCAATCGGATTGTGGGGCACCGCATTCGGATTGAGCTTGGCGTTCGGTCCGGTCGTCGGCGGAGCGCTCGTCTCCGGGATCGGCTGGGAGGCGATCTTCTGGCTCAACGTTCCGGTATGCGTGCTCGCCCTCGCGCTGACGATGCGTTTCGTCCCGGAGTCGAAGGCCGAGCGCTCTCGTCGCGCAGACCCGGTCGGTCAGGTCCTGATCCTGGCCTTCCTGGCCACCCTCACGTTCGCGATCATCGAGGGGCGTCCCCAGGGCTGGACCTCACCGGGCGTCCTCGTATGTTTCGTCATCTCCGCCGGTGCGCTCGTCGCGATGGTCGCGTACGAGAGTCGGCGCGCGGAGCCCCTTCTGGACCCACGGTTCTTCCGGAGCGTGCCCTTCTCGTGTGCGGTGGGATGTGCGGTCATCGCCTTCGCCGCCACCGGTGGCTTCCTGTTCCTCAACACCCTGTATCTGCAAGAGGTTCGCGGGATGTCGCCGCTCGACGCGGGACTGATGACCTTGCCGATGGCGGCCGCCTCGGTGGTCTGCGCGCCGATCGCCGGTCGGCTCGTGGGCGATCGGGGAGCCCGGCCGCCGATGGTGATCGGGGGAGCGGCGATGGTGGCGGGCGCCCTGATGCTCACCGGCCTCGGCAACGACACCGCCCTCGTCTACGTGGGCGCGGCATACCTGGTCTTCGGACTGGGATTCGGGTTCCTCAACGCACCGATCACCAACGGGGCGGTGTCGGGGATGCCCCGCACCCAGGCGGGACTGGCGTCGGCGATGGCGTCGACCGGTCGTCAGGTGGGTACCGCGCTCGGTGTGGCGGTGTTCGGTGCGGTGGCGTTCGCGGGGATCGACGGGACGGTTGCCGACGGGCTCGCCGTCGCCGCCCGTCCGGTCTGGCTGATCATGGCGGCGTGCGGCGCCGCGGTCCTTGTTCTCGCGTTCGTGTCGACCGGTGCCTGGGCTCGCGGTACGGCTGCCCGCACGCGGGAACGGATCGAGTCCACGTCGGGGACCTGGGTGACCTGAGTCAGCCCGGCCGGTGCCGAGTTCCGGATTCGATGGCTGCCGGCCCAACGGTGGCCTGCGAGTCCCACCACTCGGCGATCCGCTGCGCGACGGTGTCGGGGGTGCGGACCCAGCCGACGTGCGTCGTGTTCCCGCCCGCCGGGCAGTGCCCGTCGTCGTAGCGCCAGTGGGAGATCGCCTCCGGTGCGAACGCGGCATCGAACGCCGATGCCGCGCCGTCGGTGACGATCTCGTCGCCGTCGAGCCTGATCGCCAGGGTCGGTGTCTGGATCGACCGGTCGACGGCGAACGGCGCCTGACCGGTGAGGACCATACGTGCCCACTGCCGCATCAATGTTCGGGCGGCCGGACCGCCGAAACCCGGTCGTGGCCAATGGCCGACGATCGCCGACACCGGCGTGACGGCTCCCGCGATCGCGCTCAGGGCCACACCGCGGAGGCCGTAGTGGCGGACCGCAGGCACCGACGCCCCGACCGCGACGATTCCGTCGGGCGTGTGATCGGAGGACTGGGCCACCATCGCCGCCAGCTGAGCGCCGAGACTGTGACCGATCACGACCACCCGCGTGCCGGGGACATCGGCGCGCGCGCCGGCGATCGCGTCGGCGAGGTCGGCGGCTTCGTCCTCGTAGGACCAGTCCGCGGTGCGGGAGGGCGGTGCCGAACCTTCTTCGACGCGCGACGCGCGACGACGCGGACCTCGAGGCCGTATCCGGCGAGCGCCTCCGCCAGTCGTCGGTAGACGCGGGACCGTACGGCCATCGCCGGGGAGATGAGGACGGTGGTGGGCGCAGCGGTGCCGGTCTGGGTCATGACCCAAGACTGACGTCGGGTCGTCGCTGACACCACTACCTACCAGGTAGTGGTTTGACCAGGTCGTGGTTTGACGCGGGCCCGATCCGGATACCGTCCGGGGTGCTGTGATCTGACCACCGACCGAGAGGCGAGTGACCGATGTCCGACGTGACCGATTTCTCCGAGACCTGCGCGCGACTGGCCGAGGCGATCGTGGAGCAGGGTGTGCACGTCGCCGTCGCCGAGTCGCTGACCGGCGGCAACCTTGCCAGTGAGCTGAGCAAGGCGCCGCAGGCCGGGGACTGGTTCCGGGGCGGCGTCATCGCCTACCACGAGGACGTCAAGTACGGTCTGCTCGAGGTGCCCGAGGGTCCGGTCGTCAGCGAGACGGCGGCGCGCGCGATGGTGGCCACCACCGCGCGGCTCTTCGACGCCGAGATCGTCGTCGCGGTGACCGGTGAAGCGGGTCCGGAACCCGACGAGGCCGCGCCCGGAACCGTCTGGTTCGGCCTCGATCATCGTGGCCGGGTCTCGGCGGTCCGCAAGGAGTTCGACGGCGGGCCCGAAGACGTTCTCGCCCAGACCATCGCGTACTCGCTCGAACTGATCGAGAGCTGTCTACGATGACCCCATGACCGTCGAGGTGGGAACCCTGCTGCAGCAGTGGCGGTCTCGTCGGTCCATCAGTCAGCTCGACCTCGCCTACGAGGTCGGGGTCTCACCCAAACACCTCAGTTTCGTGGAGACGGGTAAGTCCCGCCCGAGTCCGACGCTCCTCCATGCGCTGTCCGAGCGTCTCGACATCCCTCTGCGAGAACGCAATTCGCTTCTACTCGCGGCGGGACACGCTCCTCGCTACAGTGAGGAACCCCTCGATTCGGAGACCATGACCCGCGTGCGTGCCGAGGTCAGACGGTTGCTCGACGCCCACAACCCCAACATGGGGATGGCCTTGGACCGTGCCTGGAACGTGGTGCTGGCCAACGACACCGCGATGCTGCTCCTGGAGATGCTTCCGGCGGAGCTCCGGACCGGGCCGGTCAACCTGTTCCGGGTGTCGCTCCATCCCGACGGTTTCGCGCGGATGACGCGCAACTTCGACGAGTGGGCGGCCTACCTGCTCGACCTGCTCCGTCGGATGGTGCGGATCACCGGTGACGAACGACTCGCCGAACTCGAGCGCGAGGTGTCGTCCTATCCGACGGTCGCCGGCCTGAGCGGGGACGCCGCGTCCCACAGATCGGGGGCGGCGGGCTCGTTGCTCGTCCCGCTCGAGCTCGCGGTCGGCGACCAGATGCTGTCCTTCTTCAGTACGTTGACCACGTTCGGGTCACCTCGGGACGTGACGCTCGAGGAGCTGACCATCGAGCTGTTCTATCCGGCCGACGAGCCGACCGAGAAGTGGGTTGCGATGATGCAGGGGTGACCGACACCGCTGATTCCGCACTCCGAGCCGACCCCGCCCTCCGACTCCCGGCCGCCGTCCTCTGGGATATGGACGGCACGTTGCTGGACTCCGAGCCGATCTGGGAGATCGCGATGACCGGCCTGGCGGCACGTCACGGCATGGCGATGACGCCGCAACTGCGGGAATCGACGCTGGGAAATTCGCTGCCCGACGCGTTGGCGAAGCTGCACGACGCCGCCGGGATCCCGCCCGAGGACCGCGACCCCGACGCCGACGGTCGGTGGACGCTCGATCGGGTGACCGAACTCTTCGACGAAGGCCTTCCCTGGCGACCCGGCGCTCTCGAGGCGCTCGATCTCGTCGCCGGCGCCGGTATCCCCATGGCGCTGGTGACCAACACGGTGCGCGAGGCGGCCGAGGTGGCGCTGGAGACGATCGGGCGGCATCGTTTCGCCACCACGGTCTGCGGCGACGAGGTGGCCGTCGGCAAACCCGCACCCGATCCGTACCTCCGCGCCGCGGAACTCCTGGGTTTCTCGACCGCGCAGTGCCTGGCGGTCGAGGATTCTCCGACCGGTGCCGCGGCTGCCACCGCGGCCGGATGTCCCACGCTCGTCGTGCCTTCGGCCGCCGCCGTACCCACGGGCGGGCTGCGCACCTTCCGCACGTCGTTGGTCGATCTGGCACGGGACGACCTCGCGAGTGCCTGGGCGGGGCTCCGCGGCGCTGTCCGGATGGCCTGACCCCAGGGCAGGGACGTCCCGCTCACGTGCAAAAATGTCGGGGTGAAGACCTTCGAGGAGCTGTTCGCCGAACTCAGCGACAAGGCCGAGAACCGCCCCGAGGGGTCGGGCACGGTCGCCGCGCTCGACTCGGGTGTGCACACCCTGGGCAAGAAGATCATCGAGGAGGCGGGCGAGGTATGGCTCGCCGCCGAACACGAGTCCGACGAATCGCTCGGTGAGGAGATCTCCCAGCTCGTCTACTGGCTGCAGGTGATGATGATCAAGCGGGGACTGAAACTGGAGGACGTGTACCGACATCTGTGACCGGACGACCCGGCTTCACAGACCACCACCTCCTGCTCAGCTGAGCGCAACCCCACGAAAAGGACATCGAGATGCTGCGAGTGGCCGTACCCAACAAGGGTGCGCTCTCCGAATCCGCGTCGGCCATCCTCGCCGAGGCCGGCTACCGCAAACGAAGTGACTCCAAGGACCTGACGGTTCTCGACAACAACAACGACGTCGAGTTCTTCTTCCTGCGTCCCAAGGACATCGCCATCTACGTCGGGTCGGGGCGCCTCGACCTCGGCATCACCGGACGCGACCTCGCCCGCGACTCGGGGGCCCAGGTCCACGAGCAGCTCGCGATGGGCTTCGGCTCGTCGACCTTCCGCTACGCGGCACCCGCCGACCAGGAGTGGAATGTCACCGACCTCGCCGGCAAGCGCGTCGCGACCTCGTACCCCAACCTGGTGCGCGACGACCTCGCCGGCCGCGGCATCACCGCCGACATCATCCGGCTCGACGGCGCGGTCGAGATCTCCATCCAACTCGGTGTGGCCGACGCCATCGCCGACGTCGTCGGTTCCGGGCGGACCCTGCGCCAGCACGGGTTGGCCGCCTTCGGCGAGTCGCTGTGCGACTCCGAGGCCGTCCTGATCTCGCGTCGCGACGCGGAGCTCACCAAGGCCGAGAAGCAGTTCGTCGCCCGCGTCCAGGGCGTCGTCTTCGGTCAGCAGTACGTGATGATCGACTACGACTGCCCCAAGACGCTTCTCGATCAGGCGTCGGCGATCACCCCGGGTCTCGAGTCGCCGACGGTGGCCCCGATGGCCGACCCCGACTGGGTCGCCGTGCGCGCGATGGTCCCGCGCAAGGATCACCAGAACCTGATGGACGAGCTCTCCGAGCTCGGCGCCAAGGCGATCCTCGCCACCGACATCCGTTCCTGCCGCTTCTAGGCGTTTGCGGGTCAGCCCACGGCGTTGAGCATCACCGTCTGCGCCGACCGGCCGATGTAGCCGGACGTGTCGTAGAGGTCGGCGAAGGTGCCGCCGAAGCCGTCCGGACCGGCGACCATGTGCGCGTCGATACCGACCCACGGTCCACTCGGCACCCGGGTCAGATGCACGGTCGTGTCCGTGTTCATCCAGGACCAGCGGTCCGGTCGGAGCTGGGTGCCCAGCCCGTTCGCGACGTCGATGACCGTGAAGATCGACTCCAGATCGGAGGTCTTCTCACCCTCGACCAGCGGGATGGCCGGCCGCAGCCAGACCGCGGGCGTCGAGCCGTTCCGGCCCGTGGTCCGCGCCGACTCGACGGTGCCGATGAATCCGAGCGTGCCCCAGTCCACCGCCTCGCCGCTGTCGTCGGGGAATCCGATCTGGCTGGGCAGTTCGTCGGGCAGCGGGGACAGGGGAACGGGACCGTTGGCGATCTCACCGGTGTCCGCGGCGCGGATGCGCCAGCCGACGGAACGGGCTGCTGTCCGGAACGATCCGTCTGGCTGCTGCACGTCGAGTTCGGTCTCGACGAGGCTGATCTGCCGGCCGGGGCGGATCACCCGAGCGTGAATCCGGTTGATGCCCAGCCCTATCGGGCCCAGGATCTCGGTCGTCACCCGGGTGAAGTGCTGCGCGGGATCCGGATCGCACCGCAGCAGCGAGCGCATCATCAGCGCCGACGGCGGGCCGCCGTGCTGCATCGTCGGTGACCACACGCTCAGGGTGGCGTCGGTCGGCCGGAAGTATTCATGAGGCGCCGACGGGTCGGCGGCCGGGCTGCTGCCGTCCGACGCCGGGGCGTCGACGGGTACGTAGTACGAACTCTCCACGCTTCCAGCCTATGTCTGTCGACATAGTCGAGCATTCCGGGGTGTGGTTCAGGACACGAACCCCGGCGGCGGACCCGGGTAGGGCGGAATCTCGCCGCCGAACTCCGGACACCGCGCCTGATGCTCGCAGAACCTGCACAGGCGCGACTTCCGCGGCCGGAAGTCCCCGGAGGCGACGGCGGTGCGGATGGCCTGCCAGATCGCGCGCAACGTCCGCTCGAAGCGGAGGAGCTCGTCATGATCGGGGTGATAGATCAGCTGCTGGCCGTCGGACAGGTACATCAGTTGCAGACGGTTCGGCACGGCGCCCCGCGTCCGCAGGATCGCCAGTGCGTAGAACTTCATCTGGAACAGGGCCTTGGCCTCATAGGCCTCGCCCGGGGAGCGTCCGGTCTTGTAGTCGACGACGCGGATCTCACCGGTCGGTGCGACGTCGATGCGGTCGATGAACCCGCGCATCAGCATGTCGTCGGCCTCGATCTCGACGTGCTCCTCCACCGCGTCGGCGTCGAAGGCGGTCGGGTTCTCCATCGTGTAGTACGTCGCGATGAGCTTGTGCGCGCCGGCGATGAACGCCTCCTGACCGCCCTCGCCGATCACCCGCGCGAGCTGTGGGTCTTCTTCGCACAGGGCCGCCCAGGCGCCCTCGACGAGCAGTTCCGCGGAATCCTGGGTCCGGAGTTCGGCCGGCATGTCGAAGAGATTCTCGAGCGCGGCGTGTACGACGGTGCCCCGCGTCTGTGCGGCGGTGGGAGTCTCCGGGAAGCGGTCGATGGCACGGAAGCGGTACAGCAGCGGACACTGTTTGAAGTCCGCCGCCCGCGACGGAGACAACGCGAGCCGGCGTCCGACGATCCCGCGCGTGCTGTCCGACGGGGGCGGTTCCGGCGCGGGGGCCGCGCTCGTCGAGGTGTCGCCGGTGCCGGTCATCGTGCTCACATCTCGCAGGGTAGGCCGCGGCCCCGACACTCTGCCGATCCGACACCCATCTGCGGTCGGGTATCGTCCTCACGGCCCACCGGACTCCCGACCACCACAGTTTCCGCGTACCGCGGGAGGTCGGAGCCGTCCCGTTCACGAGAGGAAGCACCAGTGCCCACCACCGGACCGTTCGCCGTAGGCGACCGGGTTCAGCTGACCGATGCCAAGGGCCGAAAGTTCACGGTGCACCTCGAAGAGGGCAAGCTGTTCCACACCCACCGCGGCGCCATCGCGCACGACGACCTCATCGGCTCGCCGGAAGGCAGCGTCGTCTCGGCCACCAGCGGGACCCAGTACCTCGCACTGCGGCCACTGCTCGTCGACTACGTGCTCTCGATGCCGCGCGGTGCGCAGGTCATCTACCCCAAGGACGCCGCCCAGATCGTCCTCGAAGGCGACATCTTCCCGGGCGCCCGCGTCCTGGAGGCCGGCGCCGGTTCGGGCGCGCTGACATGTTCGCTGCTGCGGGCCGTCGGCGCCGACGGCGAGCTGGTCTCCTACGAGATCCGCGACGACCACGCCGAACATGCGATCCGCAATGTCGAGACCTTCTTCGGCGGCCGCCCGGCCAACTGGAACATCGTCGTCGACGACCTCGCCAATGTCGGCCAGGACGAGCGCTTCGACCGCATCATCCTCGACATGCTCGCGCCCTGGGAGCCCCTCGACGTCGTGCGGACCATATTGAAACCAGGCGGAGTCCTGACCATCTACGTGGCGACCGTCACGCAGCTCTCACGCGTGATCGAGGCGTTGCGGGAGCAGGAGTGCTGGACCGAACCGCGTGCCTGGGAAACCCTGCTACGGGAATGGTCGGCCGTCGGTCTGGCCGTGCGCCCCGAGCACAAGATGCAAGGCCACACCGCGTTTCTGATCACCGCCCGCCGACTCGCCGACGGCACGACCACGTTGCGACCGCAACGTCGTCCGACGAAGGGCTGAGGTCGGCTCGTCCCGAGCGGGAGTGAAGATCGCGAACACGTTGCGAAGACGCACATTTAACACACCGTCAACACTGCCGATCGCGGGGTGAAGGGCGATTCTGCGTCCGTGCCGGTAGCGTAGGGATACGGCGCGAGCATTCCGATCGTGGGATCGGGTGATTGCCGGGGAGAGGAGTCAGCAATGACCGAATCTGACCGCCATGACGCCACCGGGGACCGTGCGGTCCCCGAGAGCGCGAGTGCACCCGACGAGGGCTTCACCCCTGCCTATACCCCGCCTCTCGCGAGGAGTGGGTCCGAACGCCCGTCGTTCGGACGCCAGGCAGACAACACAGACCTCCAGGAACGCGTCGACAGCCTGACGGCGCGCAACGCGAAGCTGCTCGACACGCTGAAAGAAGCGCGTCAGCAACTCGTCGCCCTGCGCGAGGAGGTCGACCGCCTGGGTCAGCCGCCGAGCGGCTACGGAGTCCTGCTCGACGTCTATCCGGACGCCACCGTCGACGTGTTCACCTCCGGTCGCAAGATGCGGCTCACCTGCTCGCCGAACATCGACACCGAAACCCTCACCAAGGGTCAGACGCTGCGTCTCAACGAGGCCCTGACCATCGTGGAGGCCTGCGAGTTCGACACGGTCGGCGAGATCAGCACCCTGCGCGAGGTTCTCGGGGACGGCAGGCGGGCACTGGTCGTCGGTCACGCCGACGAAGAACGAGTCGTGTGGCTCGCCGAGCCCCTGCTGGGCGAGGTCGACGCCGAGGACGGCAAGCGTCGCAAGCTCCGCCCGGGCGACTCGCTGCTCATCGACACCAAGGCCGGTTTCGCCTTCGAACGGGTCCCCAAGGCAGAGGTCGAGGACCTGGTCCTCGAAGAGGTGCCCGATGTCGGTTACGAGGACATCGGCGGCCTGGGCCGGCAGATCGAGCAGATCCGCGACGCCGTGGAACTGCCGTTCCTGCACAAGGACCTGTTCCGCGACTACCAGCTGCGTCCGCCGAAGGGTGTCCTGCTCTACGGTCCGCCCGGTTGCGGTAAGACGCTCATCGCCAAGGCCGTCGCCAACTCACTGGCCAAGAAGATCGCGCTGGCCCGTGGCGACGACGCCAAGGAGGCGAAGTCCTACTTCCTGAACATCAAGGGCCCCGAGCTGCTCAACAAGTTCGTCGGTGAGACCGAACGTCACATCCGGCTGATCTTCCAGCGCGCCCGGGAGAAGGCATCCGAGGGCACCCCGGTCATCGTGTTCTTCGACGAGATGGACTCGATCTTCCGCACCCGCGGATCCGGTGTCTCCTCGGACGTGGAGACCACGGTCGTGCCGCAGCTCCTCAGCGAGATCGACGGTGTGGAAGGCCTCGAGAACGTCATCGTGATCGGAGCGTCGAACCGCGAGGACATGATCGACCCCGCGATCCTGCGTCCCGGCCGACTCGACGTGAAGATCAAGATCGAGCGTCCCGACGCCGAGTCGGCGATCGACATCTTCTCGAAGTACCTCACCGAGGAGTTGCCGATCCACGCCGACGACATCGGCGAGTTCGGCGGCGATCGCACGGCATGCATCAAGGCGATGATCGAGAAGGTCGTCGAGCGGATGTACGCCGAGAGCGAGGACAACCGGTTCCTGGAGGTCACCTACGCCAACGGCGACAAGGAGATCATGTACTTCAAGGACTTCAACTCGGGCGCGATGATCCAGAATGTCGTCGACCGGGCGAAGAAGTACGCGATCAAGTCGCAGCTCGACACCGGTGCCCCCGGTCTGCGTGTGCAGCACCTCTTCGATTCGATCCTCGACGAGTTCGCCGAGAACGAAGATCTGCCCAACACCACCAACCCGGACGACTGGGCCCGCATCTCGGGCAAGAAGGGCGAGCGCATCGTCTACATCCGGACCCTGGTCACCGGCAAGTCCTCCGGGGCGAGCCGCGCCATCGACACCGAGACGAACACCGGGCAGTACCTGTAACACGAGCCCTGTCCAGCAGACGGCCGACTCCCCAGGGGGTCGGCCGTCTACTCGACAGAACGGCGTGAAAACCGTCGTCAAGCACTAAAGTTGGCGGCGATGAACAGTACATCGATGGCGCGCGGGCGGGTGATCGTCGACGGTGGGGTGCCGCATCCGTTGGGCGAGTCCCCACGTATCACCCTGGGCCGCGAACCCGACAACGACATCGTGATCAACCATCCGATGGTGTCGCGTCGTCATCTCGCCATCGAATGGCGCGGAGCTGCCTGGTACCTCGTCGACATCGGTAGCACCAACGGCTTTTTCGCCGGTGGCCGGCGTATGGCGGAGCTCATGGTCGCCGGACCGACGCAGGTCCGGCTCGGGGACGTGAGCACCGGTCCGGTCGTCGACCTGGTGATCGACCCGGCCGCGTACCCGCCGCCGCCCGGCGGCCCGATGCCGTCACCCGGCCGGTCCGGTGCCTTCCCTCCAAGTCCGCGGTCGGCGGGCTTCGCCGCTCGCAGCCATCCGGGACCGAACATGCCGCCCTCGGGCCGCGTTCCGTCACGACCGCCGAGCGGCCCGTCTCGACCGGGCACGCCGGAGCCGATGCCCGCCGAGCTGCGCAACGCCCCGCATCTGCAGGCCCTGCAGCAGAACGTGTCCGCGGTCTACCGGCTGCCGGGCGCGCCCACTCCACCCGAGCGCGAATCGATCTCACTGCGCGGTGTACAGCGGATCGGCCGTACCCCGGACAACGACATCGTCGTCAGTGACGTCCTCGCCTCGCGTCACCACGCCCAGGTGTCCAGCCGCGGCGGGGTCCTGGTCATCGAGGACCTGGGCAGCGTCAACGGCACCTTCGTCAACGGCCGGCGAGTGAGCACAGCGCCGCTGTCCGACGGCGACGTGGTGACGATCGGCAACAGCGACTTCGTGGTGTCCGGCGGCACCCTCATGCGCGGCCAGGAGAGCGCCGCGGTCGCCGACGGTCTCCACGTGCACGGTGTGAGCCTCGTCGTCGACGGTGGCAAGCGACTCCTGGCCGACGTCGATTTCAGCGCCAGCCCCGGTACGCTCACCGCCGTGATCGGCCCGTCCGGCGCCGGCAAGTCGACCGTGTCGAAGATCGCCGCCGGCCTGAACTCGCCGACGAGTGGCCTCGTCACCTTCGAGAGCCGCAACGTCCACGCCGAATACGACGCGCTCCGTACCCGTATCGGCATGGTCCCGCAGAAAGACGTGCTCCACCACAAGCTCACCCTCCGGCAGGCGCTGCGCTACGCGGCCGAGCTGCGACTGCCGCCCGACCTGTCGAAGGACGACCGCGACCGGGTCATCGACGGCGTTCTGCACGAACTTCAGCTGACCGAACACGTCGACACCCGGGTGGAGAAGCTGTCCGGCGGACAGCAGAAGCGTGCATCGGTGGCGATGGAGCTGCTCACGGGCCCGTCGTTGCTGATCCTCGACGAGCCGACCTCGGGCCTCGACCCGGCCCTCGACCGCCAGGTGATGGCGACCCTACGACGCCTCGCCGACGCCGGCCGCGTCGTCCTCGTGGTCACCCACTCGCTCACGTACCTCTCGATGTGCGACCAGGTGCTGCTGCTCGCCCCGGGCGGCAAGACGTCGTTCTGCGGTGCGCCCGCCCAGGTCGAGCAGGAGATGGGCACCTCCGACTGGGCGGAGATCTTCGCCTACGTCGCCGACCAGCCGGACGCCGCGCACACGCGCTACCTCGAACGGCATCGGCGCGCACCGAATCCACCACCGCCGCAACGTCCTCCCGGACCGCCGATACCGGTGCCGCACACCAGCTTCACCAGACAGGCGTCGACCATCGCCCGACGCCAGGTGCGGCTGATCTTCGCCGACATCGGCTACCTGGTGTTCCTCGTGCTGCTCCCGGTGGTCCTCGGTCTGCTGACGCTGGTCATCCCGGGGTCCAGCGGGTTCGCCCGGCTCGATGTCATACCCAACGCGCCGCCGCCCAAGGACGGCGCCGAGGCCATTCAGATCCTGGTCGTCCTCGTCGTCGGTGCGGCATTCATGGGTGCGGCCCTGACGGTGCGCGACCTCGTCGGTGAACGCGACATCTTCGAACGGGAGAGAGCGGTCGGATTGCGTCCCGGCGCATACCTGTTCGCGAAGATCGTGGTCTTCTTCATCGCCGCGATCCTGCAGACGATCATCATGGTCGGCATCACCTTCGCCGGTCGCGGGCTCCCGGACTTCGGCGGTCCGATCCTGCCGCCGCCGCTGGCCCTGCTGGTCGCGGTCGCCGTATTGGCTTGTGTGAGCACCCTTCTCGGACTCGCCATCTCCTCGGCGGTCAAGTCCAACGAGCAGGTGATGCCGCCACTGGTCATCGTGGTGATGGTGCAGCTGGTCTTCTGTGGCGGTCTGTTCAAGTTGGACGGGGCCGGCCTGCAGCAGCTCTCGTGGATCTTCCCGTCGTTCTGGGGATACGTCACCGCTGCCGGCAGCGTCGACCTCTACAACATCAACGTCGCCGCACCCCAGCGGATCACGCTGTGGGAGACGTCGATCGCCCACAGCGCGATCGCCTACGCCGTGCTTGCCTTCATCAGCATCCTGCTGCTGGCGTTCACCTACTCGCGGTTGCGTCTGAAGAAGCGCTGACGCACGACCCCACTGCTGCCTGAGGTGCGAGGAGCGCAAGCGAGGACTTCACTGCTACCTGAGGTGCGAGGAGCGCAAGCGACGAGCCTCGAAGGCCCGGTGAGACGACGTCGAAACTCCTATCCGCCCGCCACCGGATACCGGACGAGACCGAGTTCGGCGTCGTGCGAGAGCTGTTCGTGGTGGGGGAGGACCCGCACCGTGTACCCGAGGTGACCCGACGCGGGCGGGGTGGCCAGAACCGAGAAGACCACGCGGCCCGACGGATCCCGGTCGCCCTCCGACTTCATGTCGATGATCGCGGGATCGACGATCTCACCGTCGTCGGTCACCCGGCCGAGCACCAGCTGGACCCGAAGGTGCTCGGGTGCGATCTCGCCGACCGCGACATGGGCGGACACACGCAGCAGCCCGTCCTCGTGTTCCTCGTCCACGCCCGCGACGACGACCGAGCCCCACCCGGTTTCCACCTCGCGGCGGTACTCCGCGAGATCGCGTGCTCCCGCATGGTCGTCGGCACAGGCCGCGACGTAGGCGGTCGCGGCCGGGCAGTACAGCTCGGTGGTGTAATCCCGGACCATGCGGGACGCGAGGACCTGCGGTCCCAGACGAGTGAGAGTGTGGCGCATCATCTCCACCCACCGCGTCGGCAGCCCGTTCTCGTCCCGCCGATAGAACAGCGGGATCACCGTGTCCTCGAGAAGTGCGTAGAGCGCCTCGGCCTCGAGGTCGTCGCGCCGGTTCTCGTCCTCGACGCCTTCGGCCGACGGGATGGCCCACCCGTTGTCGTCGTCGGCCATCTCGTCCCACCAGCCGTCGAGGATGGACAGGTTGAGTCCGCCGTTGAGCGCCGACTTCATCCCCGACGTCCCGCATGCCTCCATCGGCCGCACCGGGTTGTTGAGCCACACGTCGCAGCCGGCGTAGATGTGCCGGGCCATCGAGATGTCGTAGTCGGGCAAGAAGACGATGCGGTCGCGCAGTTGCGGATCCTCGGCGAAGCGCACCACCTCTTGGATGAGCGACTTGCCGCCGTCGTCGGCCGGGTGCGCCTTGCCCGCGATGACGAGCTGCACGGGCCGGTCGGGGTCGGTGAGGATGCGGCGCATCCGTTCCGGATCGCGCAGCATCAGCGTGAGGCGCTTGTAGGTGGCTGCGCGGCGCGCGAAGCCGATGGTCAGCACGCCGGGATCGAAGAGGTCGGCGGTCCAGGTGAGTTCGGCGTCGGTGAACCCGCGCTCGCGTCCACTGGCGTGCGCCCGGCGCCGCACCTCGGCGACGAGCTCGGCCCGCAACGATTCGTGGGTGGACCAGATGGTCTCCGACGGCAGTCCGGCATAGACCTCCGGCGCCGAATCCTCGTCACCGGCCGCGAAGTCGCGCCACACCCGCGACACCCAGGTGGGTCCGTGAACGCCGTTGGTGACGGCACCGATCGGCACATCCGCGACGTCGAACCCGGGCCACAGGTCGGCGAACATCTCCCGGCTCACCGCGCCATGCAGCTGTGAGACGCCGTTGCTGCGCTGGCCGAGCCGAAAGCCCATGTGCGCCATGTTGAACACGCCGGGGTCGGCTTCGTCGCCGAGTTCGGTGATCGTCGACGCGGGCAGCCCGGACAGCAGGCGCGAGATCCCGGAGTCGTCGGCGTCGAGATAGCGGTTCACCAGATCGGTGGGGAAGCGGTCGATCCCGGCCGGCACCGGGGTGTGCGTGGTGAAGATGTTCGATGCCCGGACGACGGCTTCGGCGGTGTCGAAGTCGAGTCCGGCGGCCACGTACTCCCGGATGCGTTCGGTGCCCAGGAATCCGGCGTGACCCTCGTTCATGTGGAACACGGTCGGCTCGTCCCGACCGGTGATCCGGATGTAGGCGCGCAGCGCACGTACACCGCCGATGCCGAGCAGGATCTCCTGCAGGATGCGGTGTTCCTGGTCGCCGCCGTAGAGCCGATCCGTGACGCCGCGGAGCTGGTCGTCGGTGTTGGCGGCGATGTCGGAGTCGAGGAGCAGCAACGGGATCCGGCCGACGTTCGCCACCCACACCTGGGCCGACAGCGTGCGTCCGCCGGGCATCGCGATCTCGATGACGACGGGTGCGTCCCCGTCGGTGAGGAGAGTGAGCGGTAGATCCCGCGGGTCGTTGACCGGGTACCGCTCCACCTGCCAGCCCTCGTGGTCGAGGCTCTGACGAAAGTAGCCGGACCGGTAGAACAGCCCGACGCCGATCAGGGGGAGGCCGAGATCCGAGGCGGCCTTCAGATGGTCACCCGCGAGGATCCCGAGTCCGCCGGAGTAGATGGGCAGCACCTCGGAGACACCGAACTCCATGGAGAAGTACGCGATCCCGGGCGGCACCGGATGGGTCTGCGCGTATCCGCCGAACCACTGCGGCGCGTCGAGGTACTCCTCGAGGTCCGCGTGGACCGCCGACACCCGCGCGCGGAAGTCCTCGTCGGCCGCCAGTTCGGTGAGCCGGGCCGGATCGACGTCGGCGAGCACCCGGAGCGGGTCGCCGGTCGCCTCCCACCGCTCGGCGTCGATCGTGGCGAACAACTCCTGGGTCGGCGGGTTCCACACCCAGCGCAGGTTGTGCGACAGGGGGCCCAGAGCGGCGAGTTCGGTGGGCAGCGGCACCCGAACGGTGAACCGGCGGAAAGCTTTCACGGCGACGACGGTACTGCCACCGGGCCCGCCCTGCGAGCGGGACGCTGTTGGCGTCTCCGCATCACCCTCTACCCTCGAAGCATGCAGCGAATCATCGGTACCGAGGTCGAGTACGGAATCTCCGCCCCCGGCGACCCGACCGCGAATCCGATCATGACCTCCACCCAGGCTGTTCTCGCCTATGCGGCGGCCGCCGGGGTGCCCCGGGCCAAGCGCACGCGCTGGGACTACGAGGTCGAATCCCCGCTCCGCGACGCCCGCGGCTTCGACCTCGGTCGCGGGTCCGGGCCGGCCCCGATCATCGACGCCGACGAGATCGGCGCCGCCAACATGATCCTCACCAACGGCGCCCGCCTGTACGTCGACCACGCCCATCCCGAGTACTCCGCACCCGAGGTGACCGACCCGCTCGACGCCGTGATCTGGGACAAGGCGGGCGAACGCGTCATGGAGGCCGCCGCGCGTCACGTGGCGAGCGTGCCGGGCGCCCCGAAACTCCAGCTCTACAAGAACAACATCGACGGCAAGGGCGCCTCCTACGGCACCCACGAGAACTACCTCATGGCCCGCGAGACACCGTTCACCGCGGTCATCGCCGGTCTGACCACGTTCTTCGCCTCGCGCCAGGTCATCACCGGTTCGGGCCGCGTGGGCATCGGGCAGTCTGGCGACGAGTCGGGCTACCAGCTGTCCCAGCGCTCCGACTACATCGAGGTCGAGGTCGGACTCGAGACCACCCTCAAACGCGGCATCATCAACACCCGCGACGAGCCGCACGCCGACCCGGAGCGCTACCGCCGGCTGCACGTCATCATCGGCGACGCCAACCTGGCCGAGACCGCCACCTACCTCAAGGTCGGGACCACCGCGCTGGTCCTCGACCTCATCGAGGCGGGCGTCGACTTCTCCGACATCGAGCTCGCCCGCCCGGTCCAGGCCGTGCACACCATCAGTCACGACCCGACCCTGACCGCCACGGTGGCGCTCACCGACGGTCGCGAGCTGACCGGTCTGGCCCTGCAGCGGGAGTACCTGGAACGCTGCATGAAGTTCCACGAGCAGGAGCACTCCGACGACGAGCGCGCCAAACACGTCCTCGAGACCTGGGCGGATGTGCTCGACCGCCTCGAACGCGACCCCATGGAGTGCGCCGACATCCTCGACTGGCCCGCCAAGCTGCGGATCCTGGAGGGCTTCCGCCAGCGTGAGGGCCTGTCGTGGTCGGCGCCGCGGCTGCACCTCATCGACCTGCAGTACTCCGATGTCCGACTCGACAAGGGGCTCTACAATCGCCTCGTCGCGCGCGGCTCGATGAAGCGCCTCGTCGACGAGAACGACGTGCTCGCCGCCATCCACGAACCGCCGCGCAACACCCGCGCCTATTTCCGCGGGGAGTGTCTGCGTCGTTTCGGAGCCGATGTCGCCGCGGCCAGCTGGGATTCGGTCATCTTCGACCTCGGTGGGGACTCGCTCGTCCGCATCCCGACCCTCGAGCCGCTCCGCGGGACGCAGGCCCACGTGGGCAAGCTTCTCGATTCGGTCAACTCCGCCGCCGAATTGGTCGACCAGCTGACGACCTGACACGCGCGTGGCATGTGCTTCGTTTCGCCCGAGTTGTCGCCGCCACAGGTAGTGTGGGACCACACGATTCCGAGGCCGATTCACCAGGGATCACCGCCCGGCGGAAGCCGGTGAGATCCCAGGGTCTTCAGACCCGATGGTGGTCGGTCGCGGGTAGCCCGCCAAGGGGCGATCGGTTTCAAGGAGGCAGCAGATGGCGCAGGAACAGACCAAGCGTGGTGGCGGCGGCGACGATGAGGGCGTTGGCCCCGATTCCGGTGCCGGACAGGAACGTCGCGAGAAGCTGGCCGAGGACACCGACGACCTGCTCGACGAGATCGATGACGTGCTCGAGGAGAACGCCGAGGACTTCGTGCGTGCTTACGTGCAGAAGGGCGGCCAGTGAACGACGGGTTCGGATCACTGCCCCCTTTCTCACAACTTCGTACGGGTTCCGCTGCCCCCAGATCCTCTCTGAGTGCGGACATCTCGTCGTTCACCGAATTCCTGCGGATGCACGCGCCCGAGCAGCTTCCGCAGGCTCAGGTTGATCGCGTGGGGTCCTTCGCGGGCGGCGCGGACGGCGCCGGAGACATCCCGCACGGCACGACGATCGTCGCCGTGTCGTACCCGGGCGGGGTGGTGCTCGCCGGTGATCGTCGCGCCACGATGGGCAACCTGATCGCGACGCGAGACGTCAAGAAGGTCTACATCACCGACGAGTACTCGGCGGCCGGCATCGCCGGCACCGCGGGTATCGCGATCGAGATGGTGCGGCTCTTCGCCGTCGAACTCGAGCACTACGAGAAGATCGAGGGCGTCCCGCTCACCCTCGACGGCAAGGTCAGCCGGCTCGCGACCATGGTTCGCGGCAACCTCGGGGCGGCCCTGCAGGGTCTCGCCGCCATCCCGCTGCTCGTCGGCTACGACATCGACCACGAGGATCCGACCGAGCGTGGCCGGATCTTCAGCTTCGACGTCGCAGGTGACCGGCACGAGGAGTTCGGCGGCTACACCGCGATCGGTTCCGGATCGGTGTTCGCGAAGTCCTCGCTGAAGAAGCTCTACCGCTCCGATCTGACCGCCGGCGAGGCGCTCGCGATCGCGGTCGAGTCGCTCTACGACGCCGCCGACGACGATTCGGCGACCGGCGGACCCGACCTGGTGCGCAAGATCTTCCCGATGGCCGCCGTCGTCGACGCCGAGGGCGCGCGGGAGGTGGACGCGACCGAGATCGAGAATGCGGCGCGGGCCGTCGTCGAACGCCGGACCGCCGAGCACGAGGGAGGTGCCCGATGACCTTCCCGTACTACGCCAGTGCCGAGCAGATCATGCGCGATCGCTCGGAGCTCGCACGCAAGGGCATCGCACGCGGTCGGTCGGTGGTCATCCTGACCTACGCCGACGGCGTGCTGTTCGTCGCGGAGAACCCGTCGAACACCCTCCGCAAGACCAGCGAGATCTACGACCGCATCGGTTTCGCCGCGGTGGGCAAATACAACGAGTTCGAGAGTCTGCGCAAGGCGGGCATCCAGCTCGCCGACATGCGCGGCTACAGCTACGACCGCGCCGACGTGTCCGGTCTGTCGCTCGCCAACACCTACGCCAACGCCCTGGGCAGCGTCTTCACCGAACAGGCCAAGCCGTTCGAGGTGGAGTTGTGCGTCGCCGAGGTCGGCCGGGCGGGCAAGCCGAAACCGTCTCAGCTGTACCGGATCTCCTACGACGGCTCGATCACCGACGAGACCCGGTTCCTGGTGATGGGCGGCGCGACCGAACCCATCGCGGCGGCTCTCAAGGAGAGCTACGCGCCCGACATGGCGCTCGCCGAGGCGATCGGGGTCGCGGTCAAGGCGCTCGCCACCCCGGCCGACTCCGGCAACGGCGCCCCGGCGTCGCCGCGGGAGCTGACCGCCGGCGACCTCGAGGTCGCGATCCTCGACCGCAATCGGCCCCGACGGGCGTTCAAGCGCCTGACCTCCGCCGCGGTCGAGGAACTCCTGCCGACGGCCGAGACCCCCGCCGCCGATGCGTCGGCGCAGGATGCCCCGGCGGACGACACCACTTCCGGCGGGGACACTTCCGACGGATCGAATTAGAACGCGACGAAACGCGGTCGGCCTGGCTGTTATGGCCGGTCGACCGCGGGTCCCGCGAGTAGGGTTGATCAAGTGCAGCGACGAATCATGGGCATCGAGACCGAATTCGGTGTCACGTGCACCTTCCACGGCCATCGACGACTGAGCCCGGACGAGGTGGCGCGGTATCTCTTCCGCCGTGTCGTGTCCTGGGGCCGCTCCTCGAACGTCTTCCTGCAGAACGGCGCACGGCTCTACCTCGACGTCGGCTCGCATCCCGAGTACGCGACGGCCGAGTGCGACAGCCTCATCCAGCTGATCAACCACGACCGCGCCGGCGAACTCGTCCTGGAGGACCTGCTCGTCGACGCCGAACAGCGTCTCGCCGACGAGGGCATCGGCGGCGACATCTACCTGTTCAAGAACAACACCGACTCCGCAGGCAACTCCTACGGCTGCCACGAGAACTACCTCGTCGTGCGGGCGGGGGAGTTTTCCCGGATCTCCGACGTCCTGCTGCCGTTCCTGGTGACCCGGCAGCTGATCTGCGGTGCCGGCAAGGTGCTGCAGACGCCGAAGGCCGCCACCTTCTGCCTGTCCCAGCGCGCCGAGCACATCTGGGAGGGCGTCTCCTCGGCGACGACCCGGTCGCGTCCCATCATCAACACGCGCGACGAGCCGCATGCCGACGCCGAGAAGTACCGACGCCTGCACGTCATCGTCGGCGATTCGAACATGTCCGAGATGACGACGCTGCTCAAGGTCGGATCGGCGGCACTGGTGCTCGAGATGATCGAGGCCGGCGTGGCGTTCCGGGATTTCGCCCTGGACAATCCGATCCGCGCCATCCGCGAGGTCAGCCACGACCCCACCGGCCGGCGTCCCGTCCGTCTCGCGGGCGGACGCCAGGCCAGCGCTCTCGACATCCAGCGCGAGTACCACGCACGTGCCGTCGAGCACCTCACCAACCGTCGTCCCGATCCCGAGATGGACATGGTCGTCGACCTGTGGGGTCGCATGCTCGACGCGGTCGAGGCCGACGACTTCGCCAAGGTCGACACCGAGATCGACTGGGTCATCAAGCGCAAGCTGTTCCAGCGCTATCAGGACAAGTACTCGATGGAGCTGTCGGACCCGAAGATCGCCCAGCTCGACCTCGCCTTTCACGACATCAAGCGCGGACGCGGTGTGTTCGACGTCTTGATGCGTAAGGGACTCGTGGCCCGCGCGACCACCGACGAGGCCATCAAGACAGCGGTCAACGAGCCGCCGCAGACGACCCGCGCCAAGCTGCGTGGTGACTTCATCTCGGCGGCGCAGAAGGCCGGACGCGACTTCACCGTCGACTGGGTGCACCTCAAGCTGAACGACCAGGCCCAGCGCACCGTGCTGTGCAAGGACCCGTTCCGCAGCGTCGACGAGCGGGTCGACCGGCTGATCGCATCCATGTGAGCGTGCCTCCGCACGGCCCGATCGGCGACGATCTAACCTGACGCAGTGGCCACTCCCAAAGTCGAGCGACTGCTCAATCTGGTGATCTGTCTGTTGTGGACGCGGCAGTACGTCACCGCCGAGTACATCCGACGCAATGTCGCCGGCTACCAGGACGGCGACAAGTCCGACGAGGCGTTCAACCGGATGTTCGAGCGCGACAAGAACGAACTGCGCGACCTCGGTATCCCGCTGGTCACCGGCCGTTCGCCGATGGCGGCGGGCGCCGAGGGATACCGCATCGACCGGGACACCTATGAGCTGCCCGACATCTCCCTGGACTCCGACGAGGCGGCCGCGATCGCGATGGCCGCCGCACTGTGGGACACCCCCGAGGTGTCCACGCTGTCGCAGACCGCGATCCTCAAACTCCGCGCCGCCGGCCTCGACGTCCGCTCCGAGGACGACCTCGGCATCACCGCGGGCGGCTCGTCGCGCTCGATGGGTTCCGAACAGGTCATCGCCGGACTGCTGGCCGCGATCCAGGCCAGGCGGGCCGTCGAGTTCACCCACCGGTCGTCGGCGACGGCAACCCCCGCGGCCCGTCGAGTCGAGCCGTGGGGAGTGGTGTCGCACCGGGGTCGCTGGTACGTCGTCGGTCACGACCTCGATCGCGCCGCCACCCGTACTTTCCGGTTGTCGCGGATCTCGTCGGTGACCCCGGTCGGCCCGGCCGACGCCGTCGTGGTGCCCGTCGGCACCGACCTCCAGCAGATCGTGTCCGCGGCGGTCGACTCCGCGGCGGGCACCGATGGACGTACCGCCGGTATCTGGGTGGCCGCGGGCCGTGCCGCGGGTCTGCGCCGGGCCGCGACGTCGTCGGAGCCCGGTGACCTCGATGGTGAGCCAGGCGACGTGTTGACCGTCGACATCCACTCACTGTCCGCGGTGGCGCGCATGGTGCTGGGTGTGGGTCGGGACGCGGTCGTCCTCGACCCGCCGGAACTGCGCGACCTCGTCATCGCCGGCCTGGACCGGCTGACGGGGGTGAACGCCTGATGGCCGGTGCACAGCCGTCGCGCCTCAACCGGCTGCTGGCGATGGTCCCGTATTTCCAGGCTCGACGCGGCATCTCGATCGAGCAGGCCGCGCGTGAACTCGGCGTCACGCAGACGCAGCTCACCAAGGATCTCGAACTGCTCTTCGTGTGTGGGCTCCCCGGTTACTACCCCGACGACCTGATCGAGCTCGAGTTCAGCGAGGGCTTCGTCAACGTGGGGTTCACCGCGGGTATGGACCGGCCGCTCCGACTCACCACCGTCGAGGCCAGCACGCTCCTCGTGGCACTGCGTGCCCTCGTGGAGACGCCCGGTGTCGTCGACGTGGCCGCCGCGCGGCGTGCGATCGCCAAGATCGAGGAGGCGGTGGGTGCCACCGCCGTGCCCGGCCTGTCCGGCGCCGGCACGGAATCGGAGGCGGCGCCGGGGGAGAACCCGACCTTCACGACCGTCCGCGAAGCCGTGCGGCGGGCACGCGCGCTCCGGCTGAATTACTACTCGGCGAGCCGGGACAGCGTCACCGAACGCGTCGTCGACCCGATCCGCCTGCAGGTGATGGATCAGCACACCTACCTCGAGGCGTGGTGCCGGATGGCCGAAGGCGTGCGGCTGTTCCGCTTCGACCGCATCGACACCGCCGTCGCCCTCGACGAACCGAGCAACCCGCCGGCCGAGGCCGAGTCGTCGTCGCAGTCGGTGCTGGTCCCGGAGAATCCGGATCTACCCGCGGTCGAACTCGACATCGACCCCGATCACCTGTGGATCCTCGACTACTACCCGGTCGAGCCGGTCACCTCGATCTCCGACCGCGATCCACAGGCACCGGTTCGGGCCCGCATGGTCTACGGTTCGCCGGAATGGCTCACCCGCCTCCTGCTCGGGTTCGGCGGAGCGGTCCGCGTCGTCGACGACCCCGGGGTCGCGGCGGCGGTCGTCGAATCGGCGGCGAGCGCTCGCGAACGCTACCGCTGACCGGCGGTCCACCCCGCGCGGGCAACTCGGGTAGCATTGGCCTCGGTCTGGATCCGATCTGAAGGGTGATCTCATGGGCTTCACTTCGTGGTGGCACTGGGCGATCGTCGCCGTCGTGCTGCTGATCCTGTTCGGCTCGAAGAAGCTGCCGGACGCCGCCCGAGGTCTCGGACAGTCGTTGCGCATCTTCAAGAGTGAGGTCAAGGAGATGCAGAAGGACGACAAGCCGACCGATACGACGGCTAACCCCGACGCTACGCAGCGTGAGCTGCCGCCGGCCGACACGACTCAGCCGGGCACGCCGTCGAACTCCGACGTCAAGAAATCGGCTTAGGGGCGCGTCGGAGAATCCGAGTGCGCATTCCCTTCGACCCCCGCAAACGCAAACGCAAACTCAATCCCGACGGCACGATGTCGTTGGTCGAGCACCTCTATGAGTTGCGTACGCGTGTGGTCATCTCGCTGCTGGCGATCGTGGCCACCACCATCGTCGGCTTCATCTGGTACAGCCACGGCTTCCTGGGTGTTCCGTCGCTCGGCGACATGCTGCGCGGGCCCTACTGTGACCTGCCGCCCTCGTCGCGAGCGACCCTGACCGCCGACGACTCGTGCAGGCTCCTCGCGACCGGTCCGTTCGATCAGTTCATGCTTCGGCTCAAGGTCGCGCTCACCGCCGGCATCGTCCTTGCCTGCCCCGTGTGGATCTACCAGGTCTGGCAGTTCATCACGCCCGGTCTCCACGACAACGAACGCCGCTACGGACTCGTTTTCGTCACCCTGGCGACGACTCTCTTCGTCGCCGGCGCCGTGCTGGCCTATCTGGTGGTCGCCAAGGCGTTCCACTTCCTGCTGACGGTCGGCAACGAGGTCCAGGTCACCGCCCTGGCGGGTGATCAGTACTTCGGCTTCATGATCAATGTGCTCGTCATCTTCGGCGTGAGCTTCGAGTTGCCGTTGCTGATCGTGGCGCTCAACGGCGTGGGAGTCCTCACCTACGCCCGGCTGAAGCAGTGGCGCCGTGGACTCATCTTCGCCGTCTTCGTCTTCGCGGCGGTGGTGACCCCGGGCCAGGATCCGTTCACCATGCTCGCGCTGGCAGTGGCGCTGACGGTGTTGATGGAGTTCGCGATCCAGTTCGCCCGCATCGTCGACCGGCGTCGTGGCAAGCGGGCACCGACATGGGCCGGACTCTCCGACGACGAGGCGAGCCCCCTGCCGCCGACCCGCCCGGTCTCGCCGCCGTCGCCGGTCGCGACCTCGGCCGCCGGAAACCCGAACGCCACTCGCACGTCGACACGGGCACACGAGACATTCGACGACGTCCTGTGAGTCAACTCGACGCGTTCACGTCGCGGCTGGAATTCGGACTCGACCCCTTCCAACGGCGGGCCTGCGAGGCTCTCGAAGCCGGGCACGGTGTTCTCGTCTGTGCGCCGACCGGTGCCGGTAAGACGATCGTCGGCGAATTCGCGGTCCATCTCGCGCTCGCCGGGGGCACCAAGTGCTTCTACACCACCCCGATCAAGGCGCTGAGCAATCAGAAGTACGCCGACCTCGCCGCGGTGCACGGGCACGAGTCGGTCGGTCTGCTCACCGGTGACAGTTCCATCAACCCCGACGCGCCGATCGTCGTGATGACGACCGAGGTCGTGCGGAACATGATCTACGCCGAATCCCGCGCCCTCGACGGCCTCTCGCATGTGGTGATGGACGAGGTGCACTTTCTCGCCGACCGCTTCCGCGGTGCGGTCTGGGAAGAGGTGATCCTGCACCTCGAACCGTCCGTGCGCGTGGTGAGCCTGTCCGCGACCGTCAGCAACGCCGAGGAGTTCGGCGACTGGATCCAGACGGTCCGCGGCGACACCTCCGTCATCGTCGACGAGCACCGGCCGGTCCCGCTGTCGCAGCACATGCTGGTCGGACAGCGGATGTTCGACCTCTTCGACCCGGCCGACCGCGATCCGGCGGATCGCAAGGGATCGCGTCCGCGGGTGAACCCGGAGCTCAAACGGCACATCCGCCATCGCATCCTGCTCGCCGACGACGAACGGGAATCGTCCCGGGGCCGAGGTCGCCGAGGCGGCGGGGGAGTCCCACGCCGCCGTGACGGACGAGGTCCGCTGCTCTCACGGCCCAACCTCGTCGCCCGTCTCGACCGTGAGGGGCTGCTGCCCGCGATCGGGTTCATCTTCTCCCGGGCGGGCTGCGATGCCGCTCTGGCGCAGTGCTTGCGGTCGGGTATCGCGCTGCTGACTCCCGAGGAGGTCGCCGAGGTCGACGCCGTCGTCGACCGGCGCCTCACCGAACTCTCACCGAGCGATGCCGACGTGCTGGGTGTCCAGGAGTGGCGCGAGGGTCTCCGGCGCGGCCTCGCATCGCACCACGCCGGAATGCTCCCGACCTTCCGGCACGCGGTCGAAGAACTCTTCGTCCGCGGACTCGTGCGCATGGTTTTCGCCACGGAGACACTGGCGCTCGGGATCAACATGCCGGCCCGGTCCGTTGTCCTCGAACGGCTCGTCAAATACAACGGGGAGTCGCACGTCGACCTCACCCCCGGCGAGTTCACCCAGCTGACCGGCCGCGCCGGACGCCGCGGGATCGACATCGAGGGTCATGCCGTCGTGGTGTGGACACCCGAAGTCGTCCCCGAGGAGGTCGCCGGTCTCGCGGGTGCCCGCACCTTCCCGCTGCGCAGCTCGTTCTCGCCCGAGTACAACATGGCGGTCAATCTGCTCGGCCGTCTCGGTCTCGACGGTGCCCGCGAACTCCTGCACCGGTCGTTCGCCCAGTTCCAGGCCGACCGATCGGTGGTCGGACAGGCCCGCAAGCTCCACGAGTCCCAACGCGCACTGCGCAAACTCGACGGCGAGTTGGCCCGCGCCGCGGAGGCACGAGGTCTGGAACCCGGCGGAGCGGACGCCACCGGCGAGCCTGCGGTGGGCGACTCCGAGGCGTATGCGGGGTTCCTCGGTTATGTCACGCTTCGCGAGGACATCCGTCGCCGCGAGCGAGACCTGAAGTACCGCAGGCGGATCGACACCGAGGACACGATCGTCGCCGATCTCGCCGCTCTCAAACGCGGCCACGTCATCGGCGTACCGGTCGGACGCCACCGCGGTCTCGCGGTGATCGTCGAACCGGCCACGCAGGCGGCCGATCCCAAGCCGCTGGTGGTCACCGAGGATGCCTGGTGCGGGCGGATCGGGCTGCGTGACTTCGTCAATCCGCCGGAGGTCCTCGGCAACATGCGGTTACCGAAGAACGCCGACCGCCGGACGGGTCGCGGACGCCGTGACCTCGCGTCGGCGTTGCGGTCCACCGGGATCGAGATGCCCCGCGGTCGATCGAAGAAGCGTGCCGACGCCGCCGACGACACCGAACTGGCCCAGATGCGTCGCGCTCTGCGTGCCCATCCCGCGCACCAGATCCCGAACGGCGACGAGCTGTTCCGCCTCGCCGAGAAACGCAACCGTCTGCTCCGCGACATCGTCAACGCCGAGCGCAGCATCGGCGAACGCACCTCGACACTCGGGGTCACCTTCGATCACATCGTCGGGGTCCTCAGCGAGCTCGGGTACCTCGAACGCGCTCGCGAGGCGTCCGAATCGACCGGGCACACCATGCGGGTGACCGACTCGGGCAAACTGCTGGCCCGCATCTACAGCGAGAGCGATCTCGTGGTGACCGAGTGCATCCGTGCCGGCGTCTGGGATGACCTGTCACCCGCCGACCTGGCCGCGGTCGTCGCGGCCCTGGTCTACGAGAGCCGCCGCGACAGCTACGGCGGTGTGGATGCCCTCCCGGGTAGCACCTCGCTGCGTACGGCGATCGCCGCGACCGTCGACATCTGGTCGAAGGTGACTGCGGTCGAGTCGCGTCACCGCGTCAGTCCCACCCGGGAACCGGACACCGGTTTCTCGCTGGCGGTGGCGACGTGGGCGTCGGGCCGCACGCTCAGCGAAGCCCTTCTCCTCGCGGGCGAACGGGGCCAACTGCTCTCGCCGGGCGACTTCGTCCGGTGGAACCGCCAGGTCATCGACCTTCTTGAACAGATCCGGCTCTGCGTCGGAACGGATACTCGTCTCGGTGGGACCGCGCGGTCCGCGGTCCGGGCGATCCGCCGGGGTGTGGTGGCAGCGGAGCTCGGCTGAGCCCGTCGGTCCACCAGACGACGCCCGGGAGCGCCCCGTGCAAGGTTGACTGATAGTCGTCTGTGCCTGAGGTAACGTTCATCCCGCATTCGGTGTCGGGGTGCGATTTTCCGGCACTGCGCGTGACGTCACAAGTTCGCCGACGCCTCGTCGAGGTGGGTGGCCCAGTGGGAGGGGACTCATGACCGACCCGTACAACCCGAATCCGTCCCAACCCCAGCAGGGTCAGCCCGATGCCGGTGACAAGACCGAGATCGTGAACACAGGCGGTTCCCCTCAGGGTGGTTCGCAGGCCGACCCCACGACGATGGCGCCCAACCCCGGCTACGGTCAGCCCACGGATCCATACCAGCCTGATCCCTACCAGGCGAATCCCTACCAGCAGAACCCTTACCAGCAGCCGCCGGGTTACGGCGCCGGAGGTCAGGCACCCGGCCAGCCGCCTCACAACCAGCCGACGCAGGTCGGGTACCCGGGCGCACAGCCCGGCCAGTACGGCCAACCGGGCGGTCAGCCCGGATACGGCGGCCCGGCGCAGTACGGACAGCAGCCCTACGGCCAGCCCGACGCCGGTCAATACGGTGCGCCGGGCCAGTACGGGCAGCAACCGTACGGCCAGCCGCAGCAGGCCCCCGGTCTCTACGGCCAGAACCAGGTCGGCGGACCCGACCAGTTCAGCGGTATGGCGACCCCCAAGTCGAACAAGACGCTCCGGACGCTGCTGTTCGCCGGTGGCGGTGCGTTGATCGTGATCGCCGCGATCGTCCTGATCACCGCATTCGTCACACCTGGATGGGCGCCGAAGAATCTCGACCAGCAGGCGGCCCAGGACGGCGTGCAGAAGATCCTGACCGAGGACTACCAGGCCAGCGATGTCAGCAACGTGAAGTGCCCGTCCGGCCAGCGCGTCAAGGAGGGCTCGTCGTTCACCTGCTCGGTGACCGTCGGCGGGCAGGACCAGCAGGTCACCGTCACCTTCATCGACGACGAGGGTCGCTACGAGGTCTCGCGCCCCAGCTGAGCTTCTGCTGGTCGAGTAGGTTCGAGGCGCAGGCCGAGGACGGTATCGAGGCCACCGTCGGTGCAGCTCACCAGCCGAGCGCTTTCGCCAGCCGGCCCACCGACGCGCCGATGCCCAGCTCGTCGACGAGCGCGGCGAGTGCCTCGGGGTCGGCGGGCTCCGACGGCAGCCGGTCAGGTCCGCTGTCGATGGTCTCGGCGTCCGTGCGCACGAACACCACCGTGCGTGCCGCGTCGAGATAGTCGGTGGCCGCGAGCAGCGCCTTGCGTGCCCGCGTCGGAACCGTCGACGACGAATCCCGCGCGGCCGCCTGGAGCGCGTCCAGGCTGCCGAACTCGCTGATCAGTTTCGCCGCGGTCTTCTCACCGATGCCCGGCACACCGGGCAGGCCGTCCGACGCGTCGCCGCGCAGCATCGACATCTCCGCGTAGCCGATCCCGGCGCGATCGGCGGGCACGCCGTACTTCTCGCCGACCTCTGCCGGCCCCATCATCTCGGCCTTCGCCAGTCCGCGTCCCACGTAGAGCACCCGCACCGGCACCGGGTCGTCGGAGACCACCTGCAACAGGTCGCGATCACCGCTGACGACGATCACCGGATCCTGTGCCTCCTCCCAGGCCAGAGTCCCGATGACATCGTCGGCCTCGCAGCCGACCGCACCGGAGGTCGCGATCCCGGCGGCGGCGAGGACGTCCATGATCATGTCGACCTGCGGTGTCAGGGTGTCCGGGACTTCTTCGACGTCGATGGTCAGTGTTCCGGTGACATCAGTGGCGCCGTCTTCGACCGCGACCCGATGTGCCTTGTAGGTCGGGATGAGGGCGGTGCGGAACTCGGGACGCCAGTCGAGGTCGAGGCAGACGACGAGGCGCGTCGGATGTTCGCGCGTCACGAGATTCGCGATCGTGTCGATGAATCCCCGTACCGCGTTGACCGGTCGCCCGTCGGGACTGGTCATCTTCTCGGGCAGGGCGAAGAACGACCGGAACCACAGGCTCGCGCCGTCGAGCAGCATCAACGAATCCGTCACCTCCACACTTTCGCATTGACGGTGTCGCCGCGTCACCACGACCCGCGCTACCGGCGGTAGTCTTCGACCATGGCAGCCACTTCGACCACCGCCGGCTCGGCGGCCCCGCTGTGCGGTGCCCCGCTGTTCGGTTCTGACGTGTACCGCGAACGCATGCGGCGTGCCGCGGAACTCACTCGCGAAGCGGGCCTCGACGCACTGGTGGTGGCCCCCGGTCCCGACCTCCGCTACCTGGTGGGCTCGCGCGCCGAGACCTTCGAACGCCTCACCGCCCTCGTCATCCCCGCGGCCGGTGACCCCAAGCTGGTCATCGCGCGACTCGAGGTGCCGTCGCTGTCTGCTTCGGCGGTAGGGGATCTCGGCATCGAGGTCGCCGACTGGGTCGACGGCGACGATGCCCACGGCCTCGCGCTGGCCGGTCTGTCGCCGAATCCGGCCATCGCGGTGTCGGATTCGATGCCCGCTTTACACGTGATCCCGCTCGCCCGACACACCGGTGCCACACCGCAACTCGCGACTTCCGTGCTGCGCGAGCTCCGGATGACCAAGGACGACGCGGAGATCGAGGCCCTGCGTCGGGCCGGCGCGGCCATCGACCGCGTCCATGCCCGGATGGGCGAGTGGCTTCAGCCCGGACGCACCGAGCGTGAGGTCTCCGACGACATCGCGGCCGCGATCCTCGAGGAGGGGCACACCGAGGCGGCGTTCATCATCGTCGGCTCCGGCCCCAACGGAGCCGATCCCCATCACGAGTTCTCCGACCGTGTCATCGAACGTTCCGACATCGTCGTCATCGACATCGGCGGGCCGGTGGAGCCCGGCTACAACTCCGACTCCACCCGAACCTATTGCTTCGAGACGCCGGCCGCCGACATCGCCGACGCCTACGCGGCGCTCCACGAGGCACAGCGGGCCGCGGTCGCTGCCGTCCGACCCGGGGTCACCGCGGCCTCGATCGACGCGGCCGCCCGCGACCTGCTTCGCGAACGCGGTCTCGCCGACCAGTTCATCCACCGCACCGGACACGGCATCGGCCTCTCGGTTCACGAAGAGCCCTACATCGTGAACGGCAACGACATCGTGCTGCGTCGCGGCATGGCGTTCAGCGTGGAACCCGGGGTGTATTTCTCCGGCCACTGGGGTGCCCGCATCGAGGACATCGTCGTGGTCACCGAGGATGGCTGCGAATCCGTCAACAATCGCCCGCACGAGCTGGTGCAGCTGTAGGTCACGCGCTCCCGCCGCCAGTCGGCCGGCGTGCGCCTCCTCTGCCGGCTCAGACCAGGCAACCCCATGCGGGTTGAGCCGACACCGAGCGTATCGAGGCGTCGCGTCGAAATCCGTCTGCCCGCAGGCTCTGCCGACCGGTTCGGTCAGGGTGGAGGCGAGGTTTCGACGCGGTGGCTCGCTTCGCTCGCTGCCGGCTCAACCAGCGATCCCTAGCGCGCGTCCGTTGGCTGGGGCTGTGTCGGGGTTGATGAGCGGGGCTCGAGACTTTCAGACCAGGCACTCCCACGCGGGTTGAGGTGGCAGGGTTGATGAGCCCGGGCACGTAACTTTCCGACCAGGCGACCCCATGCGGGTTGAGCCGACACCGAGCGTAGCGAGGCGTCGCGTCGAAATCCGTCTGCCCGCAGGCTCTGCCGACCGGTTCGGTCAGGGTGGAGGCGAGGTTTCGACGCGGTGGCTCGCTTCGCTCGCTACCGGCTCAACCAGCGATCCCCGGCGCGCGCCTCCGCTGCTGACTGGCGGCGCCCATCTCTGCTGGCCGCGTATCGAGGTCATCCGAACAGCGAGGCCGATCCGAGCACTTTCGCCACGCTGATCTCGATGACGACGCGTCGCGGGTTCGGCTTGGGCTGCCGGTACCGCTGCGCGTAGCGCTGTTCCGCCTCGCGGACGCGTTCGGGTTCGCGGCTGACCCGCGCCGGACCCTCCAGGGTCAGCCAGCGCGGGCCGTCGACATTCGTCACCGCCGCATAGCCACCGCGTTCGACGTTGCGCACCTTCTGACTGCCGTCGAAGGTGATGACCCGTGCCAGCCCGGCTTCGGGATCCCAGGTGAAGCCCACCGCGACCGAATGCGGTGTCCCGTCGGCGCGCACCGTCGTGAGGGTGCCGAGATGGCGTTCGGTCAGGAACTCGACAGCGGCAGGGCCGACGTCGGCAGCGGTACGTGACATGGCTGCCACGCTAGCGCCGGTGGGGTGGCCGGGGCGGGCCGGGGCTGGTGCGATACTGCTGTGCATGGCGTCTGACACATCTCCGGGTTCGCTCGTCCTGTTCGGCGGACGGAGTGAGATCGGTGTGGCCACGGCGCAACGCCTGGCCGAGGGCAGGACGGTCGTGCTCGCCGCGCGCCGGCCCGACGACCTCGCCCGAGAGACCGCGCTGCTGCTCGACGCGGGCGCGACGGCCGTCCACACCGTGGCCTTCGACGCCGACGACACCGACAGTCATCCCGGCCTCATCGCCTCCCTGGTCGAGGAGTTCGGACCGATCGGGATCGCGATCATCGCGTTCGGGATTCTCGGCGATCAGGCCCGCGCGGAAGCCGATGTCGCGCATGCCCTGCAGATCGCGCACACGGATTACTACGCACACGTCAGTGTGCTGATCCCGCTCGCCGCCGCGCTGCGAGAACAGGGCTCGGGCACGATCATCGTCTTCTCCTCGGTCGCCGGAATCCGGGTGCGCCGAGCCAACTATGTGTACGGCTCCACCAAGGCCGGCCTCGACGGCTTCGCCAGTGGAATGTCGGATTCGTTGCACGGCACCGGCGTCCGAATGCTGATCGCCCGTCCCGGCTTCGTGATCGGCGCGATGACGAAGGAGCTGATGGAGTCCGGGGTGAAGCCCGCACCCATGTCGAAGACCCCCGACCAGGTCGCCGACGCGGTTGCCCGCGCGTATCGCCGGGGCCGCGGTGAGGTCTGGATCCCGGCGGCGTTGCGGCCGATCTTCTTCGGCATGCGCCTGCTGCCACGCGCGGTCTGGCGGAGACTGCCGCGATGAGATCCACACCGGCCGACTCGGCCGCAGCGCGGTTCGTCATCGTCGGCATCGGTGCCGACGGGTGGCGCGGACTGGCCGACATGTCACGCGACGAACTCCGCGGTGCCGAGGTGATCTACGGTGCACCAAGGCAACTCGCACTCCTCGACGACGGGGCGAACGAGCTCGCCGGCGCGCGGGAGCCGTGGCGGTCGCCGATGTCGGAACACCTCACCGAAGTGCTCGCGAACAGCACCGGACGCACCCACATACTGGCCAGCGGCGATCCGATGTTCCATGGCGTCGGTGCGAGCATCGTCGCCCGTGTGGGGGCCGATCGAGTGCAGGTGTTCCCGGCGGTGTCGAGCGCGAGCCTGGCATGCGCGCGTCTCGGGTGGGACCTTGCCACGACGCGGATCGTCAGTGCCGTGACCGCCGATCCCGAGGTGGTTCTCACCGAGGCCACCGGCGGAGGACGTCTCCTCGTCCTCAGCCGAGACGCCACGACCCCGGTAGCCGTGGCGGACCTCCTCGTGCACAACGGATTCGGCGCCTCGACGCTGACCGTGCTCGAACAACTCGGCGGACCGGACGAGCGCATCCGGTCCGCGTCCGCCGAATCCTGGGCGCACCCTGCCGTCGACCCGCTCAACATCGTGGCGGTCGAGTGCGTCGGACCGCGTCGCAGCCGGATGCCCGGTCGCGAGGACCACACCTACGCCCACGACGGTCAGATCACCAAGTCCACCATCCGGGCGGTCACCGTGGCGGCGCTCGAACCCGCAGGGCCGCAACTCCTCTGGGACATCGGCTCCGGGTCCGGAAGCGTGGCCATCGAATGGCTGCGCGCCGACGAGCGAGGTCGGGCGATCTCCTTCGAACAGAACGCGGACCGCGCCGAACGGCTGACGGGCAACGCGCGCCGGCACGGCGTCGGTCATCGCCTGTCGCTACGAGGCGCCGCGCCCGACGCCCTCGCCGACGCGTCGTCTCCCGATGCGGTGTTCATCGGCGGCGGCCTCGACGACGAGGTCCTGACCGCCGCTTGGAACGCACTGCGACCGTCGGGGCGGATCGTGGTGAACGCCGTCACCGTGGAGAACCAGGAGATCCTTGTCCGGTGGCACGCCGAACGCGGCGGCACCTTGCGGCGTCTGTCCGTGGAGACCGTCGCACCCCTCGGGACCATGACCACCTGGCGGCCGGCGCTGCCGATCATCCAGTGGGCCGCAACCAAAGACGACCCAGCGCAAGAAACGGGGCTCACGTCGTGACCGTCTACTTCATCGGCGCCGGACCCGGTGCGCCCGACCTCATCACGCTGCGCGGCGCGCGGTTGCTGGGAGAGTGCCGCACCTGTCTGTACGCGGGGTCGCTGGTACCCGACGAGTTGCTGGAATCGTGTCCCGGCGATGCCGTCCTCGTCGACACCGCGCGGATGCCGCTGTCCGACATCGTCGACCACATCGTCGCCGCCCACGATCGCGGACACGACGTCGCCCGCCTGCATTCCGGCGACGTGTCGATCTATTCGGCGCTGGCCGAACAGCAACGAGAACTCCGTGCCCGGGGTATTCCGTATGAGATCGTGCCAGGGGTACCGGCCTTCGCCGCGGCCGCCGCTGCGCTCGACACCGAACTGACCGTCCCGGGTGTTGGGCAGAGCCTGCTCATCACCCGCGTGTCGACGCTGTCGACCGACATGCCCGCCGGCGAGGATCTCGCACGTCTCGCCGCGACCGGCGTGACGCTCGCCCTGCATCTGGCCGCCCACCGGGCCGAGCAGATCGTCGATGCGCTGACACCGCACTACGGGCCGGAATGTCCCACGGCGACCGTCTCCTTCGCGAGCCGCCCGAACCAGCAGGTGGTGCGCTGCCCGCTGAATCGACTGCCGGAGACCCTCCAGGCCGCCGACATCCGCAAGACCGCGGTCATCTTCGTCGGCCGGGTCCTCGACGCGGCGGCACATCCCGAGGTCACCGACAGCTACCTGTACTCCCACGCCCGGATGGCCAAACTCCGCGAGACACCGCACCGATGACCGACGAACAGATCCTCATCCTCGGCGGCACCGGCGAGGCCCGGGCGCTGGCAGCGTCCCTGACCGAGGCGGGGTGGTCCGTCATCAGCTCACTCGCCGGGCGCGTCGCCGATCCGCGACTGCCGGTCGGTCCGGTCCGGATCGGCGGCTTCGGCGGTGTCGAAGGATTGCGGGAGTGGCTGCGCGGCAATGGTATTCACGCCGTCGTCGACGCCACCCACCCCTTCGCGGCCACCATCACCCGCAACGCTGCGCAGGCCGCGTCCGACCTCGGTGTGCCGCTGCTCCGCCTGCGTCGTGAACCCTGGGTCCCGACCGAATCCGACCACTGGGTACAGGTACCGGATCTCGCCGCTGCCGCCGACGAGGTACGACGCCGCGGCACGCGAGTTCTTCTGACCACGGGACGTCAGGACGTCGGCGTGTTCGCCGATGTCGATGATGTGTGGTTCCTGATCCGGGTGGTCGATCCGCCGACCTCGGAACTCCCTGCGCGCAGAGAGATCCTGCGTTCGCGCGGGCCCTACGACTACGACTCCGAACTGGCCCTGCTCCGGGAGCACCGGATCGACCTGCTCGTCACCAAGAACAGCGGCGGATCACTCACGAAGGCGAAACTCGACGCCGCCGCAACCCTGGGCATCGAGGTGATCGTCGTCGACCGGCCGACCGAACCCGACGTTCCGGCGGTCTCAGACGTCGCTGCCGCCGAGGCTTGGCTCGAGCGGCTGCTCGGCTGAAACCTGTTCCGGCTCATCGGCCGGAGTGTGCCGTCGGGGCGTGAACACCAGGGGACCCGCGGCCCGGGGCACCACCCGGGTGGCCGAGGAACCGATGAGGAGCAGTGTCCGCATGTCGACGACGTCCGGGTCGAGGTCGGCGACCGTGGTCGTGGTCAGCGTCTGCTCGGGACCGCCCACGTCGCGACCGAGGACGACGACGCGGTCGGGCGAAACCGTCTGCAGAAGAGTGTGTTTGAGGGCTCCGACCTGCCATGCCCGGCTCGCCGATCCGGGGTTGTAGATGGCGATGACCAGGTCGGCTGCCAGGGCGGCACGGATGCGACGGTCGATCACCGACCACGGCTTGAGCCGGTCGGACAGCGAGATCACCGCGAAGTCGTGGCCCAGGGGCGCCCCGACGGCAGCGGCCACCGCGGTGGCCGCTGTGACACCGGGAACAACCCGCACCGGGACGTCGTGCCACTGCGGTTCGGCGGCCACCTCGGCCACCGCGGCCGCCATCGCGAACACGCCGGGATCACCCGACGACACGACCGCCACGCGCGCACCCCGTCGGGCGAGATCGAGTGCGAACTCGGCACGTTCGGACTCGACCCGGTTGTCACTCGCGTGGACGCGCTGACCGGGTCGTGGCGTCACCCGCTTGAGATAGGTCGTATAGCCGACGAGGTCGGTGGCCGTGGCCAGTTCGGTGCGCACCTCCGGCGTGGTCCAACTGTCGTGACCGGGCCCGAGCCCGACGACCACGAGTTCGCCTGGCACCGGCTCCGCCTCGAAGCGTGGATTGTTCCGTCGTCCGGGAATCACGAGGATCGAGAAGTACGGCACCTCAGCCGGATTCACCTCTGATGCGGGAAGCACTCGCTCGACGGTGGTCGAGGCCCGTTCGACATAGAACGCCTCGTCGAGCCGTCCCGCCTCCCGCAACGCCTCTCGCACCCGTTCGAAGGTGCGGCCCAGCTTCATCACCACGACGGCGTCGGCCGACCGGAAACGGAAGAGCAGCTCCTCGGTCGTGGCCGTGCCCGGCACCACCGTGAGTGTCTCGTCGCCCTCGACGAGCGGCACGCCGGTGGCCGCCGACGCCGCGCTGACCGAGGTCACCCCGGGCACGATCTCCGCATCGAAGTGCGGCGAGAGCCGTTTGTGCATGTGCATGTAGGAGCTGTAGAAGAGCGGATCCCCCTCGGCGAGCAGGACCACGTCCCGACCGGCGCGCAGATGGACGGCCAGTCGTTCCGCGCTGTCGGCGTAGAAGTCGTCGAGCGCTCCCTGATAGCCACCGGGATGGTCGGTGGTCTCGGTGGTGACCGGGTACATGAGCCGCTCTTCGGTCTGCCCGTCGCGCAGGTACGGTTCGGCGACCGAGCGTGCGATGCTGTTGCCGTGCCGCGCACAGTGATACGCGACCACGTCGGCCGTGCTGATCACTCGCGCGGCCTTGACGGTCATCAGCTCGCTGTCGCCGGGGCCCAGACCGATTCCCCAGAGCTTGCCCTGATCGCCTGTTCGTAGCTGAGTTGTTTCGTTCACGACTGCAGGCACATTCACTCCTGGGGGGTGGCGAGCGCGTTGACGGCGGCGGCGGTGATCGCCGACCCGCCCCGGCGGCCGGTGACCGTGATGAACTCGAGGTCGGTGCGGGCGGCGAGGGCTTCGCAGGACTCCGCGGCACCGACGAAGCCGACGGGTGCGCCGACGATCGCCGCCGGGCGGGGTGCGCCCTCGTCGATCATGTCGAGCAGTGCGAACAGTGCCGTCGGGGCATTGCCGATCGCGACGACCGCGCCGTCGAGGCGAGGCAACCAGAACTGCAGGGCGGCAGCGGTTCTCGTCGTCCCCATCTCCTCGGCCAGAGCGGGAAGGGTGGGTTCGGAGAGGTGGCAGAGCACGTCGTTGTCGGCGGGCAGCCGCTTGCGGGTGATGCCGGAGGCCACCATCGACGCGTCGCAGAGGATCGGTGCCCCGGCTTCGAGCGCCCCGCGGGCCGCCCGGACGACCCCGGGGGTCGCGACGACGTCGCGCGTGAGGTCGGTCTGTCCGCAGGCGTGGATCATCCGTACGACCACGGTCGCCACGTCAGGGGCGAAGGCGGACAGATCCGACTCCTCCCGGATCGTCGCAAAGGACTGGCGATAGATCGCGGCGCCGTCGCGCAAGTACTCGGTCATGGTGCGCACGAGCCTAGCGGCGACGTCGGTCGTAACCGCCGTCGGGCGTGGCCTGCACCGACAGGTGCGGGCCGGCGGGGGAGCCACAGCGCCGCTCACAACCGACCCAGTGCTCGCGATCGCCCATCGGAAGTCCTGCCTCGACATGCACGAGCAGGTCCTCGCGCACCGGGGCCTGGGCCGATGCACAGCCGGGGGCGCCGACGCAGCAGCTGACCCTCGCCCACGGCGAGTTCGCATCGAAGATCAGTCCCATCGGCGCGAGAACCCGCACCACGGTCTCGGCGACACCCTCGCCCAGGTCGCAGATGAGGATCTCCCGGTCCGGGGTGAACACGACCGGCGACTCGACCGCGGCGATGAACTCGGCGAGACGTGCGGGCAGGCGTCCGAGTTCCACGACCGATCCGAGCAACACCGACCCGTCGTCCTGGTCGAACCAGCCGACGATCGGCTCGGTCGGGTTCGGTACGGCGTCGTCGTCGGATCCGACAACCGGTGCCAGGCTCGCCGCGACGAGCTGCTCCAGCCGGCCCCGGTCCTCGGCGCCCAGGTCACCGACGCGCCACGCGCCCGGAGCCACCTCGTTCAGGCCGGCCGCCACCCCGATCATCGCGTCGACGATCCCGTCGACGCCGTCGACGCCGTCGACGGATCCGACCGCGACCCCGCCGACCAGGATGTCGGCGACCACGGGCTCCGCCGCGCGCACCACCGCACACGCGTCGGCGCCGCGGTGCCGGATGTCACCTCGGCCGTCGTCGAACCCGAACAGGAAGCGGCCCGAGATCGAGGTCGCCGCGGGATCGGCACGCAGGGCATCGTCGAGAGCGGCGGCCAGTGGACCGGCGTCGGCGATGCCGCCGATGCGCCCGGTCAGTGGGCTCACCTCGATGTTCCGCACCTTGTCGTGTGACGAGCTGGGTGCGAGTCCGGCGGTCACCACGGCGTCGGCCACGGCGCCGACGTCGGTGATCCCGCGCAACTGGAGATTCCCGCGGGCGGTCAGCTCCAGGAACCCGTCGGCGTGGGCGGCCGACGCCTGGGCCAGGGTGGCGAGCTGATCGGACCGGATCCGGCCTCCGGGGAGCCGGATTCGGGCCAGCGCACCGTCCTGCGCCGCGTGGGTGCTGAACACGCCGGGACAGCGGTCCGTGGACTCTCGGATCGCTGTCTCGGGGGCGGGGTCCGGCGCCTCGGTCATCTCACAAGCCTACGACCGGCCCAGGTGAGGGGTTCCCCGACGGGCCGCCGTAGGCTGAGACCCAACCGCGAGCGGGCTGAAGCCGGTGAGAATCCGGCGCGGTCGCGCCACTGTGATGGGTTCCGGTGCTGCCGGGTGCCCCAGCCAGACCAGTCCCTCGCCCACACCTGACACTCCGGGCGCGACAACCCGGCGAGGAGAAACGATGATCCTGCTGCTCTCGACCTCGGACACCGATCTGCTGACCGCGGCGGCCGCGAGCGATGCGAACTCCGAGGTGAGCGTCCGCGGCGCCAATCCTTCGAGGATCCTCGTCGAGGAGATCCCGGCGCTCGCCGCAGATGCGGACCTGATCGTGGTCCGCATCCTGGGCGGTACCCGCGCCTGGGAGGAGGGACTCGCGTCGGTCGAGGCGACCGGTAAGCCGGTCGTGGTCTGTTCGGGCGAACAGCAGCCGGACCCGGACCTGATGGCGCATTCGACGGTGCCGGCCGGTGTCGTCGCCCAGGCCCACGACTATCTCGCCGCCGGCGGCGTCGCGAACATGGTCAACCTGCACCACTTCCTCTCCGACACCGTGCTCTTCACCGGTCACGGGTTCGAACCACCGCAACAGACGCCCGCCTGGGGAATCCTGGAGCGTGGCGCGATCGAAGAGGTGGCCCCCTCGCTCCCTGAGGTGCGAGGAGCGCAAGCGACGAGCCTCGAAGGGCCGACCATCGCGGTGCTCTACTACCGGGCCCAGCACCTGGCCGGCAACACCCGCTACATCGACGCCCTCTGTCGCGCCATCGAGGACCGCGGCGCCCGGCCGTTGCCGGTGTTCTGTGCGTCGTTGCGGACGGCACCCGACGACCTCATCGAGTTGCTCGGCACGGCCGACGCCCTCGTGGTCACCGTCCTGGCCGCCGGGGGAGCGACCCCGGCGACCGCGTCGGCCGGCGGCGACGACGAGGCGTGGAACATCGAACGGCTCGCGGCCCTCGACATCCCGATCCTGCAGGGCCTCTGCCTCACCGGTTCGCGCGCGGACTGGGAGGCGAGCGACGACGGTCTCTCACCGCTCGATGTCGCGACGCAGGTCGCGGTGCCGGAGTTCGACGGCCGGATCATCACGGTCCCGTTCTCCTTCAAGGAGTTCGACGACGACGGCCTGCCGTGGTACCAGCCGGATCCCGAACGCTGTGCCCGGGTGGCGGGTATCGCGGTGTCGCACGCACGGCTGCGCCGGATTCCCGTCGCGGACAAGCGTATCGCCATCATGCTGTCGGCGTACCCGACGAAGCACGCCCGCATCGGCAACGCCGTCGGCCTCGACACCCCGCGCAGCCTGCTCCGGCTTCTCGCCGCGCTGCGTGCGGCCGGCTACGACCTCGGACCGGAATCGGGTCCGGATGCGATACCCGGCCTGGCCGAAGACGATTCGGATGCGCTGATCCACGAGATCATCGCCACCGGCGGACAGGACCCGGACTGGCTGACCGAGGAGACCCTCGCCGCCAATCCGATCCGGCTGCCCGCAGCGGAGTACCGCGCGTGGTTCGACACGCTGCCGGAGGACCTGCGCGGCGCGGTCGTCGAACACTGGGGTGCGGCGCCGGGCGAGCTGTTCGTCGACCGGTCGGCCAACCCTGACGGCGACATCGTCGTCGCCGCACTGACTTTCGGCAACATCGCCATCATGGTGCAGCCGCCGCGCGGTTTCGGAGAGAATCCGGTCGCGATCTACCACGATCCGGATCTGCCCCCGTCGCATCACTATCTGGCGTCGTATCGGTGGATCGCCGCCCAGCAGTCCGACGGACACCTGGCCGGTTTCGGAGCCGACGCGATCGTGCACGTCGGCAAACACGGCAACCTCGAATGGTTGCCGGGCAAGAACCTCGGCATGTCGGCCAACTGCGGAACCGACGCCGCGCTCGGCGACCTCCCGCTCATCTACCCGTTCCTCGTCAACGACCCGGGGGAGGGGACTCAGGCCAAGCGTCGAGCCCACGCGGTGCTCGTCGACCATCTGATCCCGCCGATGGCGCGTGCCGAGTCCTACGGCGACATCGCCCGGCTCGAACAGCTGCTCGACGAACACGCGAACATCTCCGCCCTCGACCCGGCGAAGCTGCCCGCGATCCGCCAGCAGATCTGGACGCTGCTCACCGCCGCGAAGATGGACCACGACCTCGGGCTCACCGAACGTCCCGACGAAGAGGTCTTCGACGACATGCTGCTGCATGTCGACGGCTGGCTGTGCGAGATCAAGGACGTCCAGATCCGCGACGGTCTGCACGTTCTCGGCGAGGCGCCGCGCGACGACGCCGAGGTCGACCTCGTCCTGGCGATGCTGCGCGCCCGGCAGCTGTGGGGCGGCACGTCCGCGCTCCCCGGACTCCGTGAGGCGCTCGGCCTGGTCGAGGACGGGACCGCCGAACGCGGGACCGTGGATGCCGTCGAGGCGCAGGCCCGCGATCTCGTCGCCGCGTGCGCGAAGGACGACTGGTCGCCGGCCGCCGTCGCCGAGGCCACCGCCGGACTGCCCGACGCGGTCGGTGACGTCCTGCGATTCGCGGCCACCGAGGTGGTTCCTCGCCTGCGGCAGACCACCGGCGAGGTGCCTCGCGTACTGCACGCCCTCGACGGCGGCTTCATCCCCGCCGGCCCCAGCGGATCCCCGCTGCGCGGACTGATCAACGTCCTGCCGACCGGCCGCAACTTCTACTCGGTCGACCCGAAGGCCGTGCCCTCGCGGCTGGCGTGGGAGACCGGCCGCGCGATGGCCGACTCGCTGCTGGAGCGCTACGTCGCCGACCACGGTCATCACCCGGCGTCGGTCGGGCTGTCGGTGTGGGGGACGAGTGCGATGCGTACGTCCGGCGACGACGTCGCCGAGGTCCTCGCCCTGCTCGGCGTGATGCCGGTCTGGGATGAGATGTCGCGCCGCGTCGTCGATCTCGAACCGATCGACCTCGCCGAACTCGGGCGCCCGCGCATCGATGTCACCGTCCGCATCTCCGGGTTCTTCCGGGACGCCTTCCCTCATGTGGTGGCGATGCTCGACGACGCGGTCGCGCTTGCCGCTGCCGCCGATGAACCCGACGAGCAGAACTTCGTCGCCGCCCACGTCCGTGCGTCGATGGCCGAACACGGCGACCGTCGTCGCGCCGTCACCCGCGTCTTCGGCTCCAAGCCCGGAACGTACGGTGCCGGAATCCTGCAACTCATCGATTCCCGCGACTGGCGCAGCGACGAGGACCTGGCGCGCGTGTACACGGAGTGGGGCGGCTATGCCTACGGTCGCGGTCTCGACGGTGTGCCCGCGGTCGACGACATGCGCGCCGCCTACAGACGGATCGCGGTGGCCGCCAAGAACACCGACACCCGTGAGCACGACATCGCCGACTCCGACGACTACTTCCAGTATCACGGCGGCATGGTCGCGACCGTGCGCGCGCTGACCGGTACCTCGCCGGAGGCCTACATCGGCGACAGCACCCGGCCCGATTCGGTGCGCACCCGCACGCTGTCCGAGGAGACCGCCCGCGTCTTCCGGGCCCGCGTCGTCAATCCGCGCTGGATCTCGGCGATGCAGCGCCACGGATACAAGGGCGCCTTCGAGATGGCCGCGACCGTCGACTATCTCTTCGGCTACGACGCCACCACCGACGTCGTCGCCGACTGGATGTACGAGAAACTCACCGAGTCCTACGTCCTGGACGAGACCAACCAGGAATTCATGCAGCAGTCCAACCCCTGGGCGCTGCACGGGATCGCCGAACGGCTGCTCGAGGCCGTCGAACGGGACATGTGGCGCGAACCACCCCCCGAACTCCTCGACGCGCTGCGCAACGTCTACCTGCAGACCGAGGGTGACATCGAGGCCCGGGGCGAGACGCCTGCTGGTTGAGCCTCTCGACCCTTCGGGAGAAAAATCGCCGCCTCGTTCGTTACACCGCCAGACCCTGACACCGAGGGTGCCCACAAGGCACCGAAAGACAGGTGAGACGACCATGGCACTCCGCTACTTCGCCGTGTATGCGCTGCTGGAGATCGCCGCCTTCGTGGCGATGGCGGTGACACTCGGGTTCGGCTGGGCGGTGCTGATCAGTATCGCGGCCGGCGTCCTCGGGTTCCTGACGCTGCGCTGGCAGGGCCGCAAGGTCTTCGGCGAGCTCCGGCGGGCGGCCAACAACGAGGTGGACGCCCGGGCCCCGCTCGCCGACACCGCCCTGGTCGCCACGTCGACGATCCTGCTGGTCGTCCCCGGGGTCGTGTCGACCGTCGCAGGCATCCTGCTGCTGTTCCCGCCGACCCGCAAGGTGATGCGTCCGGTCGTGGTGGCCGTGGGAGCGCGGCGGATGGCCACGGCGATGGACCGCGCGGGCCTGTACGCCACCGGCATCTACGGCGGCGGAATCCGCGGAGGTGGCGCGACCGTCGTCGATGGCACGGTTGTCGAGTCGGACACGCCCGAAACAGGCTTCGGCGCGGCATCTCCACAGATGACCACCCCGCAGCTCCCACCCACTCGTTGACCTGGGACCGTCCGCCCTACCCCTCTCGGCCACATTCACTCACGGCAAGGCAGACTGAACGATCGTGGCAACCCAACTGCTTCTCGGCGGTGCCGTGTACTCGGCGGCCGCCCCCGACGCGACCGCGATGGCCATCACCGATGGGGTGGTGGTGTGGGTCGGGACCGATGACGTCGGCCGTGCGCTCCATCCGGATGCGGAGACCGTCGACCTGAACGGGCTGTTCGTCAGCCCGGGTTTCGTCGACTCGCACGTGCATCTCACCTCGACGGGGCTCTCGCTCGACGGTCTCACCCTGAACGAGGCGACCAGCCGGACGCATTGCCTGCGGCTCGTCGAGAAGACCGTTGCCGACGATGCGGCGGCTGGCCACGACGAGGGTGACCTCCTGTGGGGTCTCGGTTGGGACGACTCGACCTGGGCGGGTCCCGAACCCGAGGACGGCCGGTTCCCGACGACCAGCGAACTCGACGCCGCGGTCGGTGGGCGCCCGGTGTACCTGGCTCGCGTCGACGAACACTCTGCCGTTGCTTCCACAGCCCTGCGTCGTCTCGTCCCGGAACTCGCGGACGCCGTCGGCTATCACCCGGAGGAACCGCTCGTCGCTGAGGCGCATCATCTCGTCCGGGGCGCGGCCCGCCTCCTGGTGACGGCCGCCCATCGGGAGCGTGCGCAGCGTCGCGCGCTCGACGTCGCCGCGGCTCACGGCGTCGTCGCCGTCCACGAGAACGGCGGACCCGACATCAGCGGCCTGGACGACTTCCTCGCCCTCGCCGACCTCGACCATCCCGTCGAGATCCGCCGTTACTGGGGACAGGCCGTCACCGACGCCGACCACGCGGCCGAGCTGCTGGCCATCACCCGCGCCGACGCACTCGGTGGCGACCTCTTCATCGACGGCGCGATCGGCTCGCACACCGCCTGGCTCAACGAGCCCTACACCGACGATCCGAGCACCAGCGGCATCAGCTACCTCGACGCCGGCACGATTCGCGATCACCTCCGGGGTTGCACGCTCGCCGGTATCCAGTCCGGCTTCCACGTCATCGGCGACGCCGCCACCGGTGCCGTCGTCGCCGCGCTCACCGAACTCGCCGACGAGCTGGGCACCCCGGCGCTCGCCCGCTGCGCCCATCGGCTCGAGCACGCTGAGATGGTCACCGCCCGCGACGCGGAGGTCCTCGCGCGCTGCGGCGTCATCGCCAGCATGCAGCCGCATTTCGACGCCGAATGGGGCGGCGAGGGCGACCTCTACGACGCCCGGCTCGGCAAGGCCCGCGCCGCCACTCTCAACGACTTTGCCATGCTTGCGAAAACCGGTGTGGCGCTGTCGTTCTCCTCGGACGCACCGGTGACGCCCATCGACCCCTGGTCGACGATTCGGGCCGCCGTCCACCACCACCAGCCGACCAACGCGATCTCGGCCCGCGGCGCCTTCGCGGCGGCGACCCGCGGTGGGTGGCGTGCCGGCGGCATCAACGACGGTCTCACCGGCACCCTGACCCCTGGCGCACCGGCGAGCTATGCGGTGTGGGAGGTCGACGACCTCGTCGTCGCGGGCTCCCACGAGAAGGTGCAGCGCTGGTCCACCGACCCGCGGTCCCGCGTGCCCGCGCTACCGGACGTCTCGCCGGGCGCCGAGCTGCCGCGGTGCGTGCGGACCGTGCATCGCGGACAGGTTCTCTACGACCGGGACGCCGGGTGAACGCCGCAGACACGGCAACGCTTCGCGAGGAGAGACCGGCACGGGGCCGCCGCTTCACCCGCACCTGGGACTGGAGTCTCCGGACCCTGGCCGCGATCGTCGCCGGCGTGGCGATGTGGGCGGCCTTCCCGCCCCGCAACTGGTGGTTCCTCGCGGTCATCGCACTCGGCGTGCTCTTCACCGCGCTCTACGTGCGCCGCCCCCGGGTACGTACCGGGGCGTGGATCGGCTTCGTCTTCGGACTCGCCTTCTTCATCCCGCTGCTGCCGTGGATCGGGGTCTACGTCGGCCCCTTGCCGTGGATCGCGTTGTCGGTGGTGCTGTCCGGATACCTGGCCCTGTTCGGCGCGATCGCGACCCTGACCATGCGACTGCCGGTCCCACCGGTCTGGTTCACCCTCTCCTGGGTGCTGATCGAGGCTCTGCGCTCGGCCTTTCCGTTCGGCGGGTTCCCGTGGGGGAGAGCCGCCTTCAGTCAGGTGGACGGGCCGCTGCTGCCGCTGGCCTCGGTACTCGGCGCACCCGGGCTCTCCGCCGGGGTCGCGCTGTTCGGTGCGGCGGTCGCCTGGCTGCTGACCATCCTCGCCTCCGCGTATCGCCGGTCCGCCCGGTCTGCGGCCGCACCGCTCGGCGGTGACCAGTCCTCGGGGATCGTGCGCGTCGCGACCCTCGCGGTCGCCATCGCGTTGCTCGCACCGGTGGCGGCGATCGCTCTGACACCGGCCACCATCGATCGCACCATCTCGCCGAAGTCCGTGCACATCGGGGCGGTCCAGGGCAACGTGCCGCGCCTCGGTCTGGACTTCAACGCGCAGCGCCGCGCCGTGCTCGACAACCACGTACGCACCACCATGGGCTACGCCGAGGCCATCGACGCCGGCCTCGCCGCCCATCCGGATTTCGTGCTGTGGCCGGAGAACGCATCGGACATCTCGCCGCTCGACAACGAGGACGCCGCCGCCGAGATCACCGCCGCCTCCGAGGCGGTCCGTGCGCCGATCCTCGTCGGCACGCTGCTGCGCAACTCCGACGGCCGTCCCACGAACTCGGTGCTCGTCTGGGACGAGGCGAGGGGGCCGGTCGACCGCTACGACAAGCACATCGTGCAGCCGTTCGGCGAATACCTGCCCTGGCGACCGTTCTTCCGTCTCTTCTCGTCGTATGCGGACATGGCCGGCAACTTCAAGCCCGGCAGCGGCCCGACGGTGGTGGACGTGCCCGGTCGCTCGGGTGAGGTCACCGTGGGCGTGGCCACCTGCTGGGAGGTCGCCTTCGACCGCGCCGCCCGGCAGTCGATCCGCGACGGCGCGCAGATGCTCTACGTCCCGACCAACAATGCGACGTTCGGCCGCACCGAGATGACCTATCAGCAGCTGGCCATGTCGCAGGTTCGTGCCGTCGAGCACGGACGTGCCGTGGTCGTCGCCGCGACCAGCGGTGTGAGCGCGATCATCGACGCCGACGGCTCGATCACCGAGCAGTCCGGCGTCTTCGCCTCGGACGTGCTGACCAGCACCCTGCCGCTGCACGACGACACCACTCTCGCGACCCGCCTCGGGGTGTGGCCGCAGGCACTCGCGATCGTCGTGGCCATGGGCGGCCTTTTGTTTGCACTGGCCTCGCGTACTAGGTTCACACTCAAGCCACGCAGGGACGCCGCACGGGTGTCCGGTGACATTTAAGGAGCTCGATGGCATCGGGGATTGACGCCTCGGCAGGACAACGGCAGTCAGGGGACGTGCCGCAGCCGGTGGTCGGCGCCGACGGAGCGGGCGCATTGGTCGTCGTGCCGACGTTCAACGAGCGCGACAACCTGCCGGTGATCGTCGAACGCCTCCAGGCCGCCCTGCCCGGCGTGCACCTGCTCGTGGTCGACGACTCGAGTCCGGACGGCACCGGCGACGTCGCCGACGAGCTGGCCCGCAAGGACGAGCCGGCCGGCCGCGTGCACGTGATGCATCGCCAGGAGAAGGACGGCCTCGGCAAGGCCTACCTCGCCGGCTTCGCCTGGGGCCTGGGTCGCGACTACCCGGTCATCGTCGAGATGGACGCGGACGGCAGCCACGCCCCCGAGCAGCTGCACCGGCTCTTCGATGCGATCAACGCAGGCGCCGACCTCGTGATCGGGTCCCGGTACGTCTCCGGCGGCAAGCTCGTCAACTGGCCCAAGCACCGCGAGTTCCTCTCCCGCGGGGCCAACACCTACGCGCGACTCGCGCTCGGCGCCAAGGTCCATGACATCACTGCCGGGTTCCGCGCCTACCGACGCTCGGTGCTCGAGAAGATCCAGCTCGATACCGTGGAGTCCGCGGGTTACTGCTTCCAGATCGATCTGGCCTGGCGGACCGTCCAGGCAGGTTTCGACGTCCGCGAGGTGCCGATCACGTTCACCGAACGCGAGCTCGGGGTCTCCAAGATGAGTGGCGGTGTCATGTCGGAGGCCTTCACGATGGTGGCCCGATGGGGCATTCAGAGCCGTCTCGAGCGCCTGGGCATCCTGAAGAACTCCTAGGTCCAACCGGCGACAGACCGGATACAGCGGACACACAGATCGGCCCGGCAGGTGTTCCTGCCGGGCCGATCTGTGTGCGTCAGCTGTTCGGGATCAGTGCGAGATGCCCTTGCGGCGCTGCTTCAGCAGGTCGAGGCGCTCGTTGAGGAGCACCTCGAGCTCTTCCTCGCTACGACGTTCGAGCAGCATGTCCCAGTGGGTGCGCGGCGGCTTCGTCTTCTTCTCCTCGGGCTCGGCGCCCTCGAGGATCGTGCCTTCCATACCGTTCTTGCACGGCCACTTCGACGGCACCTCCGCGTCGTCGGCGAAGGGGACGTCGAAGATCTCACCGTTGTCGGTGCGGTACTGGACGATGCGACGCGGCGCGAGGTCGTGGTCGCGATCGGTCTCGTAGCTCACCGCGCCGAGGCGGCTACCCCGAAGTACTCGATCTGCCATGAAGGGTTCCTCTCAAAGCTTCGTCAGATTTCTCAGTTTTGCCGGATCTATCAGCTGTGTTCACGCGGCGTTCACCATCGAACGCAGCCAACTGAGTCGTCAACAGGAACATTCTACGCGCAATCTCGCCGGCGCCTTGCCACCGCCGACGACCCGTGTTGACCGGTGGCGGCCACCTGAGGTGCCGTGCCGGTTTCGGGCCGTCTCATCGGGGTACGGTTCCGGTGTGGAACAGGCCTCCCATACCCGACGCCGCCCGTACAACTGTGCGTGGTGCGGGTCGATGATGGTCGACTCCGAACTCGGGCGGCGTCGCAAGTATTGCAAGCGTTCCTGCAGGCAGCGCGCCTATGAGCAGAGAACGCTTCTCGAGGGCACGTCCATTCCCGCCGACGCCGTGATCCTGTCGGCCGCCGAGGCCGCCGACTTCGGTGACCGGATGTTCGCCCTTCGCTGCGCCGCCGAGGATCTGGGCACCGCCGTCGCCGAACGCGCGGATCACGTGGTCCTCGCCGAGCTGACCGACACCCTGCTCGAGCTGGCGAGGGAAGCCGAGAAGCTGCGGTGACCGCCCGCATCTTCGGTCTCTCGGCCGGCGTGTCCATGGTGGCGCTGGCCGTCGCCTACTTCTACATGGGGTGGACCGGGCTGGCTTTGTGCGCGATCCTCGGCGTGCTCGAGGTGTCGCTGTCCTTCGACAACGCCGTCATCAACGCGACGATCCTGGAGCGGATGTCGGAATTCTGGCAGCGGATGTTCCTCACCGTGGGTGTGCTCATCGCGGTCTTCGGGATGCGGCTGCTCTTCCCGTTGCTGATCGTCTGGATCACCGGTGGTCTGAACCCGGCAGAGGCTCTACGGCTGGCCACCAATCCGCCGCCGGAGGGACAGACCCACTTCGCCGACGGACACCCGAGCTACGAGACCATCCTGACCGAGGCCCATCCGCAGATCGCGGCGTTCGGTGGGATGTTCCTGTTGCTGCTGTTCCTCAACTTCGTGCTGACCGACCGTGAGCGCACGTGGCTCACCTGGCTCGAGCGCCCACTGGCCAAGATCGGCAAGCTCGACCAGCTGCCGGTGGTGCTGGCGGCCATCGGCCTCGTCCTGACCGCCGAATTCCTCGCCGACGACGAGATCCGGGCGACTGTGCTGATCGCCGGCATCCTCGGCTTGGTCACCTACATCACCGTCGACGGACTCAGCTCACTGTTCATGTCCGACGGTCCCGAACAGAACGAGCCGGGTCCGACCCCGGCGACCAAGGCGACCGGTAAGGCCGCGTTCTTCCTGTTCCTCTACCTCGAGGTGCTCGACGCGTCCTTCTCGTTCGACGGCGTGATCGGTGCGTTCGCGATCACCTCGGACCCGATCATCATCGCGCTCGGACTCGGCTTCATCGGTGCGATGTTCGTCCGTTCCATCACGATCTACCTGGTGCGACAGGGCACGCTGGGGGAGTACCGCTACCTCGAACACGGGGCACACTGGGCGATCGGTGCGCTCGCCGTCATCCTTCTGCTGGGGGTCGAATACCATATCGACGAGGTCGTCACGGGACTCGTCGGCGTGGCGTTCATCGGTGCCTCGCTCGCCAGCAGTATCCGCGCCAACCGTCGCGAATCGCGACGCGGCGCCGCGCCCTCCTCAGTGAACGCCTGACCCCGCCGCGGCATCGGTCGGCGGGGTCTTCATGACCATCCGATGAATGTTCTGAGACACATTCGAATCACCTTGGGCAGGCTGCTTCAATCTGTCGGGTGACAGGTGTACAAAGGACGGCGTCGGTGACGTGCGTCACGCAGAGTTTCACGATTCCGGTGCCCGTGGCAGAAGGTCACGGGCGCGATGTTCAACAGCAGATCTGGTGGTGGGAATGAACGACAGGCAGCAGCAGATGATCCAGTTCGAGAGGGATTGGGCCCCGCTGGGCGGGGGCTCGTCGCAGCAGATCATCGAGGAATTCGGCCTGTCTGATCGGGACTTCTTCGCCGAGCTCAACCGGATCGTCGACGCCGATCCGCCGGAGGCACTCAGCGCATCCGAACTCCGGCGCATGCGTGAGGTCATCCGCCGTCGACTGTGGATGGCTCGCTGACCGACGCCGGACGCGGTCCTGCCGAGCATCCGCGTTGAGGGGATAATCGAGCCCGTGCCCTTCTCCGACGACGATCTCGAATCGTTCTACCGCGAGATCGAGGCACGCACGGCTTTCCACGAGCTGATGCATCGACGCCCCGCTCCACGATCGGAGCGTCGCATCGAGACGGTGGAGTGCCCGACGCCGGACAAGCTTCCCTTCTCGTCTCCCGCGGACGCGCTCGACGGCATCGACCGCATCAAGCGACGAGCGGTCGGAGCCCTGTCGCTTCGCTATTACGAGTGCATGTGCGGCGCTTGGCACATCACCAGTTCGGCCCGGCTGACATATCGACCCATCCCGTCGGCACCCCGCAGGCGAAAGGGTAAGAAGAAGCGGTGATCCCGCCGAACCCGTCTCCGACCACGATCGTCGAACTCGCCTGCACCGACCCGGAGCTCGCCGGGCAGACTCACGAAACACTCCTCGGCTTCACCGGTACGCCGGGCGGCGTGGGCCGTCCGGAGGCTCTCGTGCTCGGCAACACCCGACTCCGGTTGCGCCAGGCGTCCGCCGTCGACGATGGCGCGGACGGCGGCCATCGGGTGTACTTCACCGTCGACGACGTGCCCGCGATGCAGCGTCTGTTGACCCGGCGTGGTTTCCCGGTCGTCGAGTCAGCGGTCGGGGTCATCGGGGAGACGACCTCACTCGGCGTCGCCGCACGTGGGCCCGCGGCGGAGTCCGGTCCGGCCGGTGATGTGACGGGGATGGACCATCTCGTGTTCACCTGCGACAACCGCGATCGCGCGGTGGCGTTGTTCGGCGGGGTCTTCGACCTCGACTTCCGGCTCGACCAGCCGATCGGCGACAACGCCCGGCAGTTGTTCTTCCGCGCCGGCGACCTCATCGTCGAGGTCGTCACGGCAGTCGCGTCGACGGAGCCGCCGACACTCGCGGTGACCTCGCTGTGGGGTGTCGCCTGGCGCTCCACCGATGTCGAGGCCACGCATGCGCGCCTGTCCGCGGCGGGGCTGGAGCTCAGCGAGATCCGCACCGGCCGCAAGAGGGGCACCAGCATTTTCACCGTCCGGGAACGCGCCCTCGGCACCCGCACGGTGATCATCGGCCCTGCCTGATTAGCGACGAGCCGTATCGAAACCCCCGAATGGTGGGTTTTCGACGCTTCCTGCGGTAATCTGACTACGAACGTTGTCGAAATCCATGCTTTGGAGAATCAGGTTGGGGGCACCATGACCGCGGTACACGACGAACCGACGACCGCCGCACTCGAGGACACTGGTCGGCTGATCAACCACCGTGACGACGAGATCGAGCTGATCCCGCCGGACTCACTCACCGCGCAGCTCACCGGTCTGTACACCTTCCTGCCGATCAACGGGGCGGCGTTCGTGATGCAGGTGATGCACCCGGTGATCGGCGACGTCGTCGACAAGTACTCGGTGTTCCGTACCGACCCGCTCGGGCGTGCCATTCGTTCCGCGGACTCGGTTCTGCGCTGGACCTACGGCGGTCAGGAGGCCCTCGAAGAGGGCAAGCGCCTGCGGAAGCTGCACCAGCCCCTGCAGACGCGGAATGCGGAGGGCAAGCACATCAGTGCACTGAACCCGGAGGCCTATGCGTGGGTCATCGCGACCGCGTTCCCGACGATGAACACGGCGGCCACCGCTCGTCCTGGGTCGTGAGTTCACGCTCGAGGAGCGCAAGGAACTGCTCCGCGACAACCGCCGCATCGCCAAGATCGTCCAGGTTCCCATGAAGGGCTACCCGGAGACCCTCGAGGAGTTCGAGGAGTACTTCGACGACTTCGTCGAGAACAAGCTGGTCCGCCATCCCGTGGCCGTCGAACTCATCGAGCAGATGCGTGCCGCCCCGCCGGTGCCGAAGACAGTGCCCAAGGCGTTGCGTCCGGCCGTCAAGAAGGTCGCCGCCACCGCGTCGGTGCCGTTCCAGGACTTCAACTACCTGACGACGGTGGGTGTCATGGATCCGCGCGTGCGCGAGATCCTCGGCCTGACATGGACCAACGAGGAGCAGCGTCACCTCGAGAAGATCCACCGCCGCCTGCGGTTCGCCTACCGCACCCTGCCCGAGCGTGCGATCTACTTCCCCCTCGCCTACCACGCCCGTCGCCACAACGACGCCATCCAGGCCATGAAGAGGCGCGAAAAGCAGAGCGCTGCTTACAAGTACGCAGCCAAGTGATCTGGGCCGGGCCGACGCGCGGTCGGGGCGCGTCGGTTCGGTCTCCTCGCTGACTTGCGCGGGACACGAGTCAGCTACCCATCAACCCGACGACGTGTTCGGCGATCGCCAGGCATGAGGTGATGCCGGGTGACTCGATGCCGAACAGGTTGACCAACCCGGCGACGCCGTGCATGGCGGGTCCGTGGATGACGAAATCCGCGGCCGGCTCGCCCGGTCCGCTGGTCTTGGGCCTGATGCCGGCATAGGCGGGAGTCAGTGTGCCGGAAGGTAACCCGGGCCAGTAGCGGCGTATCGAATCCTCGAAGCCGGTGAGGCGTGCGTCGTCGACCGAGTAGTCCAGGTCCTTGTCGTCGAGATCCGCGGCAGGCTCATCGTCCAGCCACTCGACATCCGGACCGAACCGGGCCGCGCCGGCCAGGTCCATCGTGGAGTGCACCCCCAGGCCGCCGTCGACCGGCACCGGGTACACCAGGTGCTCGAATGGTGCTCGTGCACCGGACAATCCGAAGTAGTTGCCCTTCGCGAGATGCCGCGGCGGAATCGGCCCGTCGAAGCCGTCGAGCGAGCTCGCCACCCGCGATGCGCCCAGCCCGGCACAGTTGACGAGCATGTGCGCCGACGCCGATCCGCCCTCGGCGGTGTCGACGGTGACACCGCCCGATTCGATGCGTCCGCCGATCACTCTGCTGCGCAATGCCACCGCGCCCCCCATCGACTCGAGGTCGCGGCGCAGGGCACGGACCATCCCGTCGACGTCGACGATCCCGGTCGACGGGGACAACAGCGCCGCCACGCCGCGCACCTCTGGTTCCAGTTCGTGGAGTTCGTCGCCGCCGATTCGCCGTAGGTCGTCGACTCCGTTGGCGATGCCGTGTCGGAACAAAGCTTCGAGCCGGTCGATCTGGGCGTCGTCGGTGGCCACGATCAGTTTCCCGGGGCGGTTCCACGAGACGCCTCGCTCGTCGCAGTACCGGGTGAGGAGCTCGCGACCTCGCACGCACAGCCGCGCCTTCAGACTGTCCTCCGAGTAGTAGATGCCGGCATGGATGAACTCCGAACTCCGCGACGTTGTCTGTGTACCCACCGCATCGGCGGCCTCCAGGACGATCACCTCGCGCCCGGTCGTCGCGAGCGCACGGGCCACCGCCAGACCGATGATGCCGCCGCCCACCACCAGGCAGTCCGTCCGTTCCACCGTTCCTCCAACTTGGTTGCGTGCCCAGGACCTCGCCGGGCCGTGAGGAAACCATCCCGGGTCTCCACGCGTCTGTCGGGCACACTGGGCTGATGCGGCACTCTGATGTTCTCGCGATCGTGCAAGCCGGTGGACGTGGTTCCCGAATGGAGGTGCTGACCGATCGGCGGGCCAAGCCGGCGTTGCCGTTCGCCGGAAACTACCAGCTCATCGACTTCCCGCTCTCGAACTTGCACCACAGTCACATCGACGACGTCTGGCTGTGCGTGCAGTACCAGGCCGAGAGTCTCACACAGCTGGTCGCGGGCGGGCGCCCGTGGGACCTCGACCGCACCAGCGGCGGGCTGCGGATCGTGATGCCCGAACAGACCGACGCCCCGGAGACCGAGGACGGCTTCGCCACGGGCAACGCCGATCTGCTGTACCGGATGCGCGACCGGATCGCTCAGCACGGACCGGCCGAGGTGATCGTGATGAGTGCCGACCACGTCTACGACTTCGACTTCCGGGATGCGCTCGACACCCATCGACGGCATGGTGCGGAGTGCACGGTCGTCACCACGACGTGTTCGCTCGAGGAAGCGTCTCAGCACGCCACGGTTAGTTCCCGACGTGACGGCGCGGTGCGTGAGTTCCGCTACAAACCCGACCGTGCGACGACCCGCACGATCGCCACCGAGATCTTCGTCTACGACCCCCAGGTGCTCATCGAGGGTCTGGAACTCCTGGCGCGGGAGACGGCCGTCGGTTCGGCCTCCGGCGATACCGGTCTGGGTGACTTCGGCGAACATCTGCTGCCGTGGTTCGTCGGTCGTGGCAAGACGGTCGCGCATGCGATGTCGGGGTACTGGATCGACGCCGGCCGTCCGGAAACGTACCTGCAGGCCCATCGCGATCTGATCGGTGGCAAGCTCGACGTCTTCCGGGCCGACCGTCCGATCCTGACCAATCAGCCGCAGCGAACCGCAGCGCGAATCGAGGCCGGGGCGATCGTCGAGGACAGTCTCGTCAGCAGCGGCGCCCACGTGAGTGGAACCGTGCGCCGCAGCGTGCTCGGACCGGGCGTGGTCGTGGAGAAGGGTGCCACCGTCGTGGACTCGGTCGTGTTCAGCGACGCCGTCATCGGCGCCGGCGCGTCGGTCGCCTGGTCGATCCTCGACGAGCGGGTCCGGGTCGGGCCCAGCGCGACCGTCGGTGGCCATCCCCGGACCCGTCCGGTCCCCACCGACAAGATCACCCTCATCGGCATGGACACCCAGATTCTCCGCGGGGCACGGGTCGCCCTCGGTGACCGCATCGAATGCAACCGCCGGATCCGCTGACTGATAGCGTCGCGCGGATGATCGAGACCGCGTGTACCTGGCGAGACCACGACCCGGACCCCGCGACCCGCGCCGAACTGACACGCCTGATCGAGGCGGCCGACACCGGCGATCCCGCGGCGGTCGCCGACCTCGACTCACGCTTCCGCGGCCCGCTCACGTTCGGCACCGCGGGACTTCGTGGCGAGGTGGGAGCGGGGGAGACGCGGATGAACGTCGCGGTGGTCCTCCGCGCCACCCACGGCCTGGCCCGGCACCTGATCGACACGGTCGGGCCGGATGCGCGTGTCGTCGTCGGCTGCGACGCCCGGCACGGATCGGATGACTTCCTCGACGCCACCGCCGAAGTCCTTGCCGCGCAGGGTCTCACCGTGATGACCCTCCCACGCCGGCTGCCCACACCGGTCACCGCATACGCCACCCGGGCGCTCGATTGCGATGCCGGGGTGATGATCACCGCGTCGCACAATCCGTCCGCCGACAACGGATACAAGGTGTACCTCGGTGGTCGCGCCACCGACTCCGCGGGCCGAGGTGTCCAGATCGTCCCGCCCGCCGACGAGCAGATCGCCACCTTCATCGACGCCGCGCCGCGGGCAGACCAGATCGCCCGCGATCCCGCGGCGGTCGTGGCGCTCGACGAGACGGTCCTCGACGCCTACATCGCACGGACCGCATCGCTTCGGCCCGCATCGCTTCGGCCCGGCGACGAACCGAGTACGGTTCGGGTCGTCCTCACCCCGATGCACGGTGTCGGCGGCACGACTGCCCTCGCCGTGTTGCGCGCCGCGGGTGTCGCCGACCTCCACGCCGTCGACGAACAGTTCGCACCAGACCCCGATTTCCCGACCGTCGCCTTCCCGAACCCCGAGGAACCCGGGGCCCTCGACCGTGCGCTCGAACTCGCCCGCGATGTCGACGCGCACGTGGTGATCGCGCTGGATCCGGATGCCGATCGCTGCTCGGTGGCCACCCCGACCGAAGACGGCTGGCGCCAGCTCACCGGCGACGAGATCGGTTGGCTGCTGGGCGAACAGGCCGCCCGCGACCCGGGTCGGGGCGGGGACACGCTGGCCTGTTCGATCGTGTCGAGCCGGCTGCTCGCGAAAATCGCGGCCCACCACGGTCTTCGATCCGCCGTGACGCTCACCGGTTTCAAATGGATCGCCCGGACACCGGATCTTCGGTTCGGCTACGAGGAGGCCATCGGTTACTGCACCGACCCGGATGCCGTGCGTGACAAGGACGGGATCTCCGCGATGGTCCGCGTGGTCAGCCTCGTCGAAGAGCTCGCCGCCGACGGCCGCACCCTGGTCGACCTCCTCGACGACCTCGCACGTCGCCACGGTCTGCATGCGACCGCGCCGCTGACGATCCGCGTCGACGACCTCGCCGAGCTCGGGCAGATGATGGACCGGCTGCGTTCGACGCAGATCGACGCACTGGCCGGTTCGGCGATCGTCGAGGTCCTCGACCTCGCCCGGGGATCCGGCGACCTACCGCCGACCGACGCACTCGTGCTGCGCACGGCGGCCGACGATCGGGTCATCGTGCGTCCGTCGGGTACCGAGCCGAAGCTGAAGTGCTACCTCGAGGTCGTTCTCGATTGTGCGGGCGGCGAGATCCCGCACGCACGTGCCGCGCAACGGCTTCAGGCGATCAGCGCGGACGTCGCCGCCCTCCTTCAACGCTGACACCGGCACCGATTGCTGTCTGCGGTGCGAGGAACGCGGCGGGCGGTCGCTCGCTGTCTGAGGTGCGAGGAGCGCAAGCGACGAGCCTCGAAGACCTGGTGAGCCAAACGCCACTAGCCCCCACATCCGGCAACCGAAGCCTACGATCAACCCCGTGGCCCGATCCGATTCCGATCAGCGATTGCGCGACCTGACCCTTCTCCGGCAGGTCCGTGATCGAATCGATCGCGAGTACGCGCAGCCGCTCGACGTCGAGGCGCTGGCCCGGGGCGTGAACATGTCGGCCGGGCATCTGAGCCGAAAGTTCCGCCAAACCTACGGTGAGTCGCCGTACTCGTATCTGATGACACGCCGCATCGAACGGGCGATGACGCTGCTGCGTCGTGGGGATCTCAGCGTCACCGAGGTGTGTTTCGAGGTCGGCTGCTCGTCACTGGGCACATTCAGCACACGATTCACCGAACTGGTCGGGGTGCCGCCGACGGTCTATCGCGAGCAGTCCGCCGACGCCACCGACGGAATTCCCGCGTGTCTGGCGAAGAACATCACGAGACCGATCAGGAATCGAGAAGCGCAGCGGGGGTGATGGTGCCTAGCCTGACATCCATGAACATCACCATCCGGTACACCTTCCTCCCGCACACCGATGGCGAAGCCGCCCTCGCCTTCTACCGCGACCTGCTCGGTTTCGAGGTTCGCAAGGACGTCGGCTACGACGGCATGCGCTGGCTCACGGTCGGGCCGCCGAATCAGCCCGGCACCTCGATCGTCCTTCATCCGCCGGCCGCCGATCCGGGCATCACCGATGCCGAACGTCAGACGATCCTCGAACTGATCGCCAAGGGCAGTTACGGCGCGCTCACGCTCGCGACCGAGGACCTCGACGGACTGTTCGAGAAGCTGCAGGCCAATGGGGTGGACATCATCCAGGAGCCGATGGACCAGCCCTACGGTGTCCGCGACGCCGCTGTGCGTGATCCTTCCGGCAACCTGATCCGTATCGACCAGGCGGTGTGAGAGGTGTGCGGACCCGGCCGATTGCCGCCACCCGAGGCGGTGCCCACCGGAGTTGCCGAGTTTCCGATGACTCAGCTGGTTGGATCGGGTCAGACCTCTACGACAACAGAACCGTTTCACGATCCCGAAGACGGCTGCGTCCCAGTGGGCGCCGCCCTGATGGAGAGATGATGAGTCCAGCCACGCGCACCAAACAGGCACCCGAGAGCACGACCGGCGGCACATCCCCCGAGTACGACACCCTTCATCCAGCCGACACCCATGACCGCATCCGGGTGCTCGGGGCCCGCGAGAACAACCTCAAGAACATCGACGTCGAGCTGCCCAAACGCCGCCTGACGGTGTTCACCGGTGTGTCGGGTTCGGGTAAGAGCTCACTGGTCTTCAGCACGATCGCCGCCGAATCCCAGCGACTCATCAACGAGACCTACAGCTCGTTCGTCCAGGGCTTCATGCCCTCGATGGCCCGTCCCGACGTCGACGTCCTCGACGGACTCACGACGGCGATCATCGTCGACCAGGAACGGATGGGTGCCAACGTGCGCTCGACGGTGGGCACCGCCACCGATGCCAACGCCATGCTGCGAATCCTGTTCAGCCGCTTGGGCACACCGCACATCGGCTCACCACAGGCGTTCTCCTTCAATGTGGCCTCGATCAGCGGTGCGGGCGCGGTCACCGTAGAGAAGGGCGGCCAGAAGGTCAAGGAGCGCCGGAGTTTCTCGATCACCGGCGGCATGTGCCCGCGGTGCGAGGGCCGCGGCGACGTCTCGGACTTCGATCTCACCGCCCTCTACGACGCGTCGAAGTCGCTGAACGAGGGTGCCCTGACGATCCCCGGCTACTCGATGGACGGCTGGTACGGCCGGATCTATCGCGGCTGCGGCTTCTTCGACCCCGACAAGCCGATCGCGAAGTACACCAAGAAGCAACTCAACGACCTGCTCTACAAGGAGCCGACGAGGATCAAGGTCGAGGGCATCAACGTCACCTTCGAGGGTCTGATCCCGAAGATCCAGAAGTCGATGCTGAGCAAGGACCGCGAGGCGATGCAGCCGCACATCCGCGCCTTCGTCGACCGTGCCATCACCTTCCAGACCTGCCCGGACTGCGAGGGCACACGTCTGACCGCCGAGGCCCGGTCGTCGAAGATCAAGGGCATCAGCATCGCCGACGCGTGCGCGATGCAGATCAGCGACCTGGCGCAGTGGATCGCCGAGCTCGACGAGCCGTCGGCGGCGCCCCTGATCAAGTCGCTGCGCGAACATCTCGACGCCTTCGTCGACATCGGTCTCGGCTACCTGTCCCTCGACCGTCCGGCAGGCACTCTGTCCGGCGGTGAAGCCCAGCGCACCAAGCTGATCCGGCACCTCGGGTCGTCGCTCACCGACGTCACCTACGTCTTCGACGAGCCGTCGATCGGCCTGCACCCCCACGACATCCAGCGCATGAACGACCTGCTCCGCGCCCTGCGGGACAAGGGCAACACGGTGCTGGTCGTCGAACACAAGCCCGAGGTCATCGCCATCGCCGACCGCGTCGTCGACCTCGGTCCGCGGGCCGGCACCGACGGCGGCGAGATCGTGTTCGAGGGCACGGTCGAGGAACTCCGCGCCGCCGACACCCTCACCGGTCGCCATCTCGAGGATCGCGCGGCGGTGAAACCCGAAGTCCGCACGCCCAGTGGTGCTCTCGAGATCCGCGGCGCGACCATGCACAACCTGCAGAACGTCGACGTCGACATCCCGCTCGGCGTCCTGGTCGTGCTCACCGGTGTCGCCGGGTCGGGCAAGTCTTCCCTGATCACTTCGTCGGTCGCCGGACTCGACGGGGTGGTCTCGATCGACCAGACGGCGATCAAGGGTTCGCGCCGCTCCAATCCGGCGACCTACACCGGACTTCTCGAACCGATCCGGAAGGCCTTCGCCAAGGCCAACGGCGTCAAACCGGCTCTGTTCAGCGCCAATTCGGAAGGTGCGTGCCCGAACTGCAACGGTGCGGGCGTCGTGTACTCCGACCTCGCGATGATGGCCGGGGTCGCCGCGCCGTGTGAGGTGTGTGAGGGCAAGCGCTTCCTGGCCGAGGTCCTCGAGTACACCCTCGGTGGCCGCAACATCAGCGAGGTCCTCGAGATGTCGGTGGCTCAGGCCGAGGCGTTCTTCGCCGACGGCGACGCCAAACTTCCTGCAGCACACAAGATCCTCCACCGGATGGCCGACGTCGGCCTGGGCTACATCAAGGTCGGTCAGCCGCTGACGACTCTGTCCGGTGGCGAGCGTCAGCGGCTGAAGCTGGCAACACACATGGGGGAGAAGGGCGACGTTTACATCCTCGACGAACCCACGACCGGCCTGCACCTCGCCGACGTCGAACAACTCCTCGGGTTGCTCGACCGACTCGTCGACTCGGGCAAGTCGGTGATCGTCATCGAACATCACCAGGCTGTGATGGCGAACGCGGACTGGATCATCGACCTCGGCCCCGGTGCTGGACACGATGGCGGCCAGATCGTCTTCGAGGGAACTCCGGCGGAGATCGTCGCCGATCGTTCGACCCTGACCGGACAGCATCTGGCCGAGTACGTCGGCGCCTGATCGTGCCCGGCGTTCCGTCCTGCTCAGCACCTCTGCTGAGCAGGACGGAACCCGCCGGTTCGCGGCGTGTTCACACTGTGGAATTGTCAAAGATCACGTTCGACCCGGGGGTCGTCCAGCTACCTGTTGAGCAGCGACCAGCTGTGTCGCGCGCTGGTTGAGTAGGTGAGGAGCGTCAGCGACGAACCGTTTCGAAACCTAGGCGGCGTCGTCGAGACGCATGGTGCGGCGGTTGTATGCAGGGCGGGGTCGACGCTGCGGATCGATCTCGATGGGTGGGACCAGCCACGGATGCCGATCGAACCCCATCACGATGTCCCAGCCGTGGTGGTGGACTTGGGTGTGGCAGCGTTGGCAGAGCAGGCAGCCGTTGTCGAGGTCGGTGTTCCCGTCGTCGGACCAGTGCAGGATGTGGTGGACCTGGGTGTGTGAGGGCGGTGCACCGCATTTGATACAGGTCTGGTCACGGATGATGATCGCTTTGCGCAGATGTGTTGGGAACAGGCGCTTTTCGTGTCCCATTTGAAGGGGCACGGTCTCGCCGTCGACGATGATCTCGGTCAGTGTTCCGTCGCACGACAACCGCCGTGCGGTGGCTTGGGTGACCGGCCCCGTCCAGGGCAGGAACGCGGGATCGCCGCCGTCGGCGGGAATGATCAGCAATGTTTGGGTTCGCGGTGTCCCGATGGTGTCCATGGCGGCTCCGACGGCGGCTTGATCCAAGAGTGTTTCGAGGGCGTCGGCGCGTCGTTGATCGGCGGAGCGTCGGTCGTCGGCGCCGTCGGGTTCGGGACGAGGTATGGAGCGCTCGTCGATCATCGCGATGAATTTCTCCCCGACTGCCTGGTTGATGTTCGCGCGGATGTCGACGCGGGAGTCGTCGGTGAGGTGGTGCGACAGGGTGTCGAGGGTGCGGTCGTCGCAGGCAGGGATACAGTCCTGGTCGTCGGCGAGGGTATTGCCGATCGTCTGGGCGTGTCTCTGTATGTCGGTGGGTGTGGCGCCGGACAGGGCCTGGGTGAGCAGTTCGGTTTGATAGATGATGCGGTCGTCGTCGGATAGTGCTGTGGGGCAGCGTTTCTCAATCACAGCGATACCGCGGACGATGGCGTCGACGATTTCGCCGGAGAGTCGACCGTCAGCGGCGCAGGCCTCGACCTTGCTCAGTGTGCCGAGAGCCTCGGCGATCCGTGTGGTGCGGGTGGCTGCTGCGGGCGGGAACCCCATCTCGACGAGGAGCTTCTTGGTGGCCGAACCCGCCTTCTCCGCTACGCGGAGATCGTCGAGCTGTGCTGCGTGCGTGGCGATCTGGTGATCGGCCAGGTTGCGGATCAACCGCCAACACTCCAACTGTTCGTACGTCAGACGGCCGGTGGAATCGTCGGCGGGTGGGGTGAGCTCGCCGAGTCGGTCGAGGACCGCGTCGAGTGAAGTGGTGTCAGTGTCGATCATGATGGCAGCCATCCCTCTTCTGAGGTGTACGTGCGGTGGTGTGAAACCGTCGTTGACTACTGCTCTGTCATGAATTCTCGTGTGTGGTCAGTTCTACATCGGGGGTCTGACAAGAACTGCGTGCCGGCTGCCCGGGCCCTTCTGGTCGAGGAGTGGGGTGAGCTCTGGCATGACTCCACAGTACCCGAACATACGTTCGAGTGCGAGACTTTTCCACAGTTCGGGATCCGGAGGATTCGCTGAACCAGTGGGATCTTCCGTCTAGTCGACCACACACCGGAACTGGTTTACACCAGTCACATTTCGTGACGGATTACGGACAGAAGTGGTGGGTTTTCGAGCCCGGATTGATGCCTTCTTCAGTCGGTGGGGTCGACGACAAAGACCACGAGGACGTCGCCGGCCACGTCATCGGTCGGGGTATCGGCTGGAACCGACACCGGTACGACCATCGAGACAGGTCCGGCCGGCTCGAGCCGGCCCAGCTGTAGCACTACTCCGGTGACGGTCCCGGTCGGCGCGGAATCCGACCCCGAGATGGTGAGGCGGTCGTCGTCGAGATCGATCCGGATGCGTTCCCCCTCGTACGGGACGACCGTTCCCAGACATGGTGCGGGACACACGATCGTGAGCGTCCGACGTCCTTCATCTGCAGCGCCTCGGGCTCGGGCCGCGTCCGCCGCGGTCGGCACGACCAGCACCAACTCGTCGAGAACGACTTCCACTCCGCCGGGAACCAGCACGGTCCCATTGCCCTGGAGCAAGTCGGCGGGAAACTTCTCGACTGCACTCACGGGCTGTCTGAGCGCGACGCGTGGTTGATCGGGGTCGGGAGCGGGCTCGTAGAAGAGCTGATGAACCGACGAGACAATCCCGGTCGCCTCGACCCCGCCAGGGGAGTCGTCGTGCCACGACAGAGCCAGCACGATCGATTGGCCGAGCGGATCGCCGTGCGCCGGGTCCCATCGAGCGGAGATGCCACCCACGACGACGACGTCACGCTCGCGATCCCAAGCAGTGGCGACGAATTGACCTTCCGCTGCGGGGTACGCCGACAATCGCCCGGTCACTGATTCTCCGACGCTGGGAGGTGTTCGGCAACAGCCATACTCGAAGGCATCGATGCGGATGGGGGTGCGCAGTCGGTCTGGGCGGGAAACAGGCTTCAATGTAGTCATCGGAAGATCGACGGTCCGTAGCGCGAAGGCAATGGGTTCCGATGCACCTGATGGCAGAGCTTACTGCCGAGGTGCTGCTGACTGTGAACCGCGCACAACATCTCACACACCCGAGTTTCACGTGTGAGATCACCGTTACCCAGCCCTTGCGGCATGACAGTCCGCGCGCAACGCACCGGCGGCAGGGTCTGTGCATGGACAAACAATTGTTGGAAGAAAGCCTGACCCTCGTCGACCTACCCGATTCCGGTCTCACCGTCCGGTTCTACGACATCCTCTTCGAGCGCTATCCCGGTGTGAAGCCGATGTTCCAGCGGGACACCCGCGTTCAGGCCGAGATGCTGCGGACCGCCGTCGTCTCGGTTCTCGACCACCTCGAGGATGCGGAGTGGCTCACCACCAACCTGCACGCTCTCGGCAAGCGTCACGCGAGCCTCGGCGTCACCCGGCCGATGTACACCGCGGTTGCCGAATGCATGATCGCCGCCATGAGCGAGATCGGCGGCGAGGCGTGGACGCCGGCGATGACCACCGCGTGGGAGGAGGCCCTGGGCGCGGTCGCCACGATCATGCTCGACGGCTATCCGGAGGAAGCCGCATCAGAAGCCGCCGCCGAAGAGTCCGGCGCCGCCTGAGCCCGAACACACGAGTTCCACAGCGGGGTCACCGCCGCCCCCGCTGACGTTCGCGTCCGCCGCGATACGATCCCGCTCGGAAGAGAGGGCTCGTGACTGTTGTGGACATTCCCCGGTTGGGAATCGATCGTTACCTCCATTCGGCATGGGCGCGCTGGCTGACGCTCCTCGCCTTCATCCTCAGTGCGGCGATCGCGATATTCGTTCTCCCGAACCATCCGCCGGCGCCCTATCGCATCGATTTCGATGTCTACCGCATGGGCGGCCGCGTCTTCCTCGACGGCGGCGACCTCTACGGCACGCTCCCGACACTCGGTGGAGGCTCGTATCTGCCGTTCACCTATCCGCCGTTGGCCGCGGCTCTCTTCTCGGTGTTCACCGTCGTCCCTCTGGGGCTGGGGCAGGGGTTGTTCACCGCCGTGTCCATCGCGTGCCTGCTGATGGTCTGCCGAATCGTGGTGGCTCACCTGACCGATCGACCGTCGACGGACCTCTGGTGGCTTGCGACCGCCGCGACCACCGTCGGCCTGTGGCTCGAACCGGTGCGCGACACCCTGAACTTCGGGCAGATCAACATCGTCTTGATGGCGCTCGTCGTCGTCGACGCCCTCCTCGGTCGCGGCCGGTGGTGGCGCGGTCTGCTGGTCGGTCTCGCGATCTCGATCAAACTCACCCCGGCGGTCTTCCTGCTGCTGTTCCTTCTCCGACGGGACTGGCGCGCCCTCGTGGTGAGCGCGGTGTCAGCCGTTGCCTACGCCAGCCTCGGATACCTGCTGGCATCCGACGACTCGATCACCTACTGGACGTCGACGCTGTTCGACACCGAGCGGATCGGTAGTCCACAGTTCGCCAACAACCAGTCGGTCAAGGGTGAACTGGCGCGGCTCGGCATCGAGTCGGAGATCGCCTGGCTCGGCGTGGCTCTCGTGATCGGACTGCTCATCGCGTGGTCGGCGTGGCGCCTGCTGTCTACGTCGGAAGCCGCCGAGAACAGTCGCGACCAGACGATCGAGGTCGCCGCACTGCTGACGGTCGCCTTCGCCTGGCTGTTCTGTTCGCCCGTCGCCTGGGACCACAGCTGGGTGTGGATCGTGCCGCTCCTCATGGTGCTGGTCGCACTCGCTGCACGACGCGGGGCGTCGCAGATCTGGTGGTGGCTGGCCGGTACGGGGCTGGTCATCTTCGCGTATGCGCCCCACCAGCATGTCCCGCAGCGCTACGACGCCGAGCTGTCGTGGGCCTGGTGGCAGCACGTCGTCGGGTCGTCGTACCTGCTCTGGGGTCTGGCCGTGATCATCTCCCTCGGCGTTCTCGCTCCGCGGCTGACCTGCGCGGAGGCCGTCGAATCCGTGCCGAACCAGGCGGGCTGAACGACCTCCCGAAACACGCCTCTTGAAACAACCGCTAAAATCCGTTCCAATGGTGCATAGTGATGTAACGCACATCGGATCAACGGGGAGTGGCAAGTACATGTCTAAGCGGAAGAAGCAGATCCAGGGCGCGCTCGGCAAGGTGAGCAGCATGTACCCGAGCAAGGAGCGTCCGCTGGCCGTGCCGCCCGCCGGCTCCGACCTCAAGCCCGTCATGGGGGACCCCGGCATCCCGTACCTGGCAACACCCTCGAGGCGCTCGCGGACCCGTTGAAGTCGGCGATGAAGCGCTTCGACCGCTACGGCCAGGTGTCCTGGTCGGGTGCGCTCGGCATGAACATGGTGACCCTCGTCGGGCCCGACGCGATCGAGGCCGTCTGGATGAACCGCAACAAGGCGTTCTCCAGCGAGCTCGGCTGGGAACCGATGATCGGCCCGTTCTTCCGTCGTGGCGTCATGCTCATGGACTTCGACGAGCACATGCAGCACCGCCGCATCATGCAGCAGGCGTTCAGCCGCCCCCGCCTGAACGGCTACCTGGACATCATGACGCCGCACATCGAGAAGACCCTCGCCAACCGGCAGGTGGGCAAGGGCTTCCACATGTACTCCAACACCAAGGACCTGACGCTGTCGCTGGCCACCGAGGTCTTCATGGGTGCGCACGTGAGCGAGGCCGAGGCGCATCGCCTCGAGCGTGCCTTCGAGGCCGCGGTCCGCGGCGGTCAGGCCATCGTCCGCAAGGACGTCGGCAACTGGACCTGGGCGCAGGGACTCCGCGGCCGTGAGGTCCTGCAGGAGTACTTCCGCTCCGAGATCCCACTGCGTCGCGGCAACGACCGCGACGACCTGTTCAGCGTGCTCTGCAACACCGAGAGCGAAGAGGGTGAGTCCTTCACCGACGAGGACATCGTCAACCACATGATCTTCGTGATGATGGCCGCCCACGACACGTCCACCATCGCCCTGTCGATGATGACCTACTTCCTCGGCCGCCACCCCGAGTGGCAGCAGCGTCTGCGCGAGGAGTCGCTGGCACTCAACAAGCCGACCATCGACTACGACGACATCGACAAGCTCCCGAGCATGGAGCTCGCCTTCAAGGAGACCCTGCGCCTCAACGCCCCCGTCGGCATGCTGTTCCGCATGGCCATCGAGGACACCGAGATCTGCGGGCACTACATCCCGAAGGGCACCCTGCTGGCGATCCACCCGTGGGCGACCATGCTGCGCAAGGAATGGTGGCCGAACCCGACCCACTTCGACCCCGAGCGCTTCTCCGCGGAGCGTCGCGAGGACAAGGTCCACCGCTTCGCGTGGGCCCCGTTCGGCGGCGGCGCGCACAAGTGCATCGGCCTGTACTTCGGTGGCATGGAAGTCAAGTCGATCCTGCACCAGATGCTGCAGCGCTTCGAGTGGACGGTCCCCGCCGGCTACAAGCCGGTCCTCACCTACGGCACCGGCCCGACCCCGGCCGACGGTCTTCCGATCGACATCCGGCATCGCACGCTGTAAGAGGCGCACCCCATCCCTCGCTCCCTGAGGTGCGAGGAGCGTTAGCGACGAGCCACCTCCTGCTCCCTGAGGTGCGAGGAGCGTTAGCGACGAGCCACCCCCGCTCCCTGAGGTGCGAGGAGCGATAGCGACGAGCCTCGAAGGGCCTGGTGAGATAACTCGCCAACCCTTCGAGACGCGTCCTCCGCAAACTCCGGACGCTCCTCAGGGAGCAGAGATGAAGCGCCCTCCGCATGCTCCGGACTCCTAAAGGCAGCGGGCTCTTCCGACCTCCACGACGCCCGGCGAACCGCGAGAAAGTCGTCCCCGTGAGCACCCTCGGAGGGCATATTTCCCTCGGAAGCCCCTGAGATGGATGAGATTTCGCTCCGCCCGTCCGGCTGTGCAGCTCGCACGCCCGCATCCCTGCGCACGACGCCGGGAATGACGCCGCGCGCGATTTCAATCCGGGCCAACGACTTCGGTCGACGTCCTACAGCCGGAACGATGTCGCATGCGACGTCGTTCCGCACCGGCTCATCGGATGCGATAGACCCCTCGTGCGTGATCGATGAACCGTGCGCCGGCGACGAGCCACGAAGGGCTGGTGAGCAACAGCCCACCAGCCCTTCGTGTTTCACTGCAGAGTCCTACGACGCGGCGAGAATCCCGATCTCGAAGATCAGCGTGTCGCCGGGCTCGATGCCGGCGCTCGGCTCACCCTGGGCGTAGCCGTCGGCCGATGTCATCGCGACGCCGACCTTGGAGCCGACCTTCTGTCCGGCGATTGCCTTGCTGAAGCCGGGGACCACGCCGTTGAGCGGGAAGTCGGCTGGGGTACCTCGCGCTGGTACGCGCTGTCGAATTCGTTGCCGTTGCGGCCGTTGACACCGACGTAGCAGACCGTCACCGACGCGGTCTCGGCGACGACGGGTCCGTCACCCTCGACGAGCGTTTCGACGACGGTCTGATCGACGCTGAACGGCGACTGGACGGTGATCTTCGGCGCCTCGGTCGCGGTGGCGGCGACCATCTCGACACCGCCGGTGGCGCCCTTCAAGGTCCACTGCGGCTTGGCGTCGTCCTTGGCCGGCGCGGTCGGGCAGCTGGTCGCCGTCGAACCGGTGTCGGTGGTGCCGGCCGCGGCGGTACCGGTGGCTTCGGTTGTGCCGGAATCGGAATCGGAGTCGGAGCTGCAGCCGGCCACCGTGAGGACGAGGGCCGCGCCGAGCGCGAGAGTCGCATTCTTCATGTTCACCCTGGTCACGCTACCCGAGCGCCCGACGATCACCGACCGCCGTGGTCGGCGACGATACGGGCAGCGCGGGCGAGGTCGGCACGGATCGCTTGTGCGGCCGGCCACCGGTTCACCGCCAGCACCGGAACACCGATCACCGGCACGGTGAGCGTCGCCTCCGCACGGACATCCGTGCCGCCGTCGGCTCGTTCGTCGAACCGGAGGCTGAGCACCGCGTCGACCGACCGCCAGCCACCGACCTCCCGCCACAAACGGTGAGGCTCGCAGGCCGTGACCTCCAACCGTGGAGACACCCCGGGCACGATGGTGACGTCGGTCCAATTGGTGCCGACGTCACCCGCCCGGTCGCCGATCACGTGCAGGTCGTCGATGCGTCGCAGACTCGACTGCCACGCAGGCCGATTCCTCGGGTCGGTGAGATAGTCGAACGTGTCCGCGGGCGGCGTCGAGAAGGCGACGACGTCGTCGAAGATCGTGAACCGGGCGGGGGACAGCATCAGCTGATGAGGCCGGCGAGCTGATCGATCTCCTCGACCGTGCGCGGCGACACCAGCATCGTGGTGACACCGGACGACTCCCACACCTTGATCTGTTCGCGCACGTGGTCGAGGTCGCCGACGATGGCCGAGTCCTCGACCACCGCGTCGGGAATGATCTGAGCGGCTTCCTCTTTGCGGTCCGAGCGGAACAGTTTCGTCACCTCGTCGACGACGTCGGAGTACCCCATACGGCGATACACCTCGGCGTGGAAGTTGGTGTCCTCACTGCCCATTCCGCCCATGTACAGCGCGAGGAAGGGCTTGATCGCGGCGTAGGTCGCGGCCCGGTCGTCGGTGATGACGATCTGGGCGGTCGCGATGATCTCGAAGTCCTCGCGACTGCGCCGCGCACCAGGCCTGGCGAAACCCTCGTCGAGCCAAGCGTTGTAGGTGTCGGCCATGCGCGGTGTGTAGAACAGCGGCAGCCAGCCGTCGGCGATCTCGGCCGCGAGGGCGACGTTCTTGGGTCCCTCGGCGCCGAGCATGACCGGGATGTCGGCACGCAGCGGATGGGTGATCGGCTTGAGCGGCTTGCCCAATCCCGACGCCCCGTCGCCGTTGTACGGCAGGGGATAGTGCGGTCCGGCGCTGGTGACCGGGGCCTCCCGCGCCCAGACCTGACGCATGATGTCGATGTATTCACGCGTGCGGCCGAGCGGTTTGGCGAACTTCTGCCCGTACCAACCCTCGACGACCTGCGGCCCGGACACTCCGAGTCCGACGATGTGCCGGCCGCCGGACAGATAGTCGAGGGTCAGCGCAGCCATCGCGCACGCGGTCGGCGTGCGCGCCGACAGCTGCAGCACCGAGGTGCCCAGCCGGACACGACTCGTCGACGACCCGAGCCACGCCAGCGGTGTGTAGGCATCCGATCCCCACGCCTCGGCGGTGAAGATGGAGTCGAAACCGGCCCGTTCGGCGGCGGCGACGAGGTCGGCATGACCGGCCGGCGGCTGCGCGGCCCAATATCCGAGTTGCAGACCGAGTTTCATCAGTTGGTTCCTCCGGCGGTCTCGGCTGCGGCCTCGGCCGCGATCTGGTCGAACTGTGCCCCCATGGCTTCGGCGAGGGCCTGCGCACCCGAGAGCGGCCGGACCATCACCATGAAGTCGTCGATCTTGCCGTCGTCGTCGACGTGGATGAAGTCGCACCCGGTGACGCCCTTGCCGTTGACCGTGGCCTCGAAGACCAGCGCCGTGTCGCGACCCCCGGTGTCGTTGATCTCCCGGACGTAGCGGAAGTCCTCGAAGACACGCATGACGCCCCGCAGGATGGCCGAAGTGATCGCCTTGCCCGGGTACGGCTTGAACGCGACCGGGCTGGTGAAGACGACGTCATCGGCGAGCAGGTCTCGCATCGCCTGCTCGTCGCGCGCCTCGACGGCCTCTCGGAACTGCTTCATGCATCGACCTCCTCGTCCACGGCAGGGGCGCCGTTGTGCGAACTGCTGTGCTCGACGCTAACGGATCCCCGACGCCGCGCGGGAGCCATCAACACGACGAGCGCCATGGCCAGTACGCCGATGCCCGTCCAGCCGATCGCGGTGATCGCTTCGGACAGGACCGCCACCGCGAGGACGGTGGCAACGGCCGGCTCGATGAGGGTGATGGTGGTGGCGGTCGAACTGTCGATCCGTCCCAGCCCGCGGCTGAACAGCACGTAGCCGAGGAACTGCGGCACGACGACCAGGTACGCGAGGACACCGAGGCTTTCCGGATGATCGCCCACCGACGGCACACAGACCGCGACCACCGGCAGCAACAGCACCCCGCCCAGGCCCATCACGCCACCGGCCGACGCCCCGCGGGTGACTCCCTGGTTCATCAGGCGTCGCATCGCCCACGAGAAGCCCGCGTAGGTCGCACCAGCCCCCAAGCCGAGCACGACACCCCAGGCGGACGCACTGCTGTCGGCGACGGTGTCTCCGTGCGAGGACTCGCTCCGCGACAGCGCGAGAGCGACACTGCCGGCGATGCCCAGGGCACACGCGACGATCCACCGCCTCGTGAACATTCGACCCTCGGCCACCCGCTCGATCACAGCGGAGAACAACGGCGCCGACGCCAGCGACACCACGGTGCCCAGCGCGACGCCGCCGATGCGCATCGAGCCGTAGAAGCACAGCGGGTAGATCATCACGCATACGCCGCCCGCGAGCACGGTCGGCCACCGCTGCATCAACGACGGCCACGCGGCACGGACCGCGCGGACGTTGATCGCGGCTTGGAGCAACCCTCCGCCGGCCATGGCGATGGCACCGATCGTGACCGCGCTCAGCGCGGGCGCCAGTGCGGCGACCGTCCCCGACGTCCCCCACAGGAACGCGGTGAGCGTCACCGCGAGAATCCCGGTGCGTTCGGCGGCGCTCATCTGCGCGCGTCGAGCTGCGCGGGCATCGGATCCCGGGGCAGCGGGTGCCGGGCGTAGAACTCCATATGACGACGAGCCGCGTCCTCCCACGTCAACGACGCGGCCAGCGAACGCCCGGCGTCGACGCGTGCCGGGTCGGGCGTCAGTGCTTTGGCCAGTGCATCGGCGAGCTCGGGAGCCGTCGACGCATAGGTCACCGTGTCGCCGAACACCTCTCGGAGAATGGGCAACTCTCGGGTCACGACGGGTCGTCCGGCGGCAAGCGCCTCCATCGCCGCCAGCCCGAACCCCTCCTTGACCGACGGGAACGCGAACACCCGGCTCGCCGCGACGAGCGACGGCAACTCGTCGTCGGGCACGTTGCCGAGGACGATCGGCTCGACGTCGAGTTCGGCACGGCGACGGTCGAATTCAGCGCGGTAGTCCCGATAGTCGAACAGCGTTTCGCCGCCTGCGAAGACGAGAGACAGCTCCGGATGCCGCTCTCGCAGCAGCGCATAGGCGTCCAGCAGGTCGATGCTGCCCTTGCGCGGTTCGATCCCCCCGACGGCCAGCACGTACTCACCGAGCTTCTCGGTCCACCGATCACGTGCTTCCACCGCCTCGGCAGCTTCCGACGCGGCGTCGGCGAACCTCTGGTACGCAACACCATTCGGGATGACCTCCGGGGTGAACCCCCAGCCGTGCCGCACCTCGTCGGCGACCGCCCGCGACACACAGATCCGCGCATACGGATTCACGACGGCCTTCTCGTGGCATTCGACGAGGATCGGCGTCGTGAACTGGTCGAGGTGGTGGATCGTGCGGATGCACGTCCCGACGGCATTGGCGCTGATGCAGTCCTGGGCATGCACGATGTCGTAGTCGCGAGCATCGAAGGCGTCGCGCAGGGTGGCGATGGACCGCATGATGCGGTCGGTGATCGTCTCGTTCTCGCGATCTGCGAACGGCACGAGCCGTAGCGTCACCGCCGGATCCACCTCGCGGAAGAACCCGTCGTCACCGCCGCGCGCCAGCGACCAGACCGTCACGTCGACGCCGAGTCGCGCCATCGCCTCCGCCAGGTTCAGCGTGTGGACCACGCCCCCACGGGGTTTCGTGGAGTAGGTCAGCAGGGCGACGCGCGTCGAGGGGGAGTCCACACGGGTCATGATAGGTCCGCGATCGACCCGGTCTGCGAGGTCCCGGCCGGACCTGTCACGGCCTTACATGTGTCTGTTCGGTAGGAGTCCGGTCGCAGTTCGGCGAGGTGGTTCAGCACGCGGCGGGCACGGTCGATCTCCGCGTCGACGTCGACCGTCGCGGTGGCCAGCCCGCCCTTGGAGCGCGTGGTGGCGAGAATCTCGCCGCCCGGGCCGACGACCTTGGCCTGTCCGAGGAACCGCAGCGAGCCCATCACGCCGGTCTGGTTCGACGACACGACGAACACCTGGTTCTCGGCGGCGCGGGCGCAGTCGTATAGGTCGAACAGTCGTGACTGGCGGTCGGCGGGTAGCCGGGCGGCACGGTCGGTCACGCTCGCCGGCCATGCGGACAGGGCAGCGATGATCCGGGCGCCGTCGAGGGCGAGGGTGCGTGCCGATTCCGGGAACGTCTTGTCGTAGTCGATGAGCATGCCGATCCGGCCCACCGGGGTGTCGAAAGAGCGGAACCGGTCACCGGCCGCGTAGGCCAGGGACTCACCGGCGGGCTGATGGACCTTGCGGTGGGTGCCGAGAATCCCGTCGCCGGACACGCACACAGCGGTGTTGAAGTGCTTGTCGCCGTCGGCCTCGGTGTAGCCGATGCACACGGTTGTGTCGCCCGCGGCGGCGACGATCGCGGCCAGCTCGGGTCCGTCGGGATCCAGCGCCGGGGGCAGCTCGTCGGGGTCGGGATTACGCAGGTCGCCGAGATATCCGCCGAGCGTGGCGTCCGGGAAGACGAGCAGGTCGACGCCGTCTCGCGCGGCCGCCTCGACGATGCCGACGGCCTTGGACACTCCACGCTCCACGTCGCGGCCGAAGTGCGCGGCGAGAGCACCGAGGGTGACAGTGCTCATGGTCGAACGATACCGGGCGGGCCGTCCGGAGAAGGGCTCACGCGAGGTCGGATCACGCGGCCCCCAGCCCGGTCACCGTGGAGGCCACCGCAACCGTCACCGCGCCGTCGGGCCACCGCAGCCGCACGCCCGGCTCTGCGGTCAGGCGTCCACAGTCCACGATCGAGACGGTGCTCGGGGCCGGCACATCAGCACGACGACCCGGTCGGTCCGTACTGAGCATCGCGTATCCGGGGAAGCAGGTCAGCCACGCACCCGTCGACGCCGCGTCCGGCCGCGGCACGGCGGTCACGTCGAGTTCGGCTCCGGTGCCCGACGCCTCGGCGAGCATGCCGAGTGTCCCGGCGATCCCGGCCATGCTCACATCCTTCGCGGCCGCGGGTCCTACCTTCGCGAGATGACCTGCCATCGCACAGAGTTCGTCACTGCTGCGCGAGCTCGTCGAGTCCCATTGCCGGTCGTGATAGCCCGGGCGCCAGGACCCGCCGAGGTCCGCGTGCAGGGTGACCGTGTCGCCGACCGCGCCGCCACCGGCACGCAGCGGACGGCCGGTGGTGCCCAATGCCGTCACCGACAGCGCCGACGGCACGCCGACCTGCGTGTGACCCCCGAGAACCGGCGTCTGCCATGCGCGTGCCGCATCGGAGATGCCGCGGATGATGCGCGTCAGATGAGAGGTAGTGGGCGCACCGACGGCGTCGAGCAGTCCGATCGGTCGCGCCCCCATCGCCGACAGGTCGTTGATGTTGACCAGCACGGAACACCATCCCGCCCATTCCGGGTCGCGTTCGATCATCGACGGGATGATCGCGTCGCAGGCCGCGATCACATCGGTGCCGGGCAGCGGGACGCCGTCGTCGCCGCGGAAACCTGCCGCACCGAGTCCACCGTCTTGCTCGGTGAACGGTGCAAGCGCCTCGGCGAGAACCGCTTTGGTGCCGTCCACAGTCCGCTGGATACGGTGGATCGCCCACCGCATCTCCCGATGCGCCTGCCCGGCGATCACGGGACCCTCGCCGCAGTCCTCCCAGCCGAGTCGCTGGAACATGCGTGCATAGCGGTCCTGCACGGTCGCGTCGAAACGCAGCGCGCCCTGCTGCTCGATGTGCGCACACGCCGCTCGCACCAGCGCCGGACCGATCCCGGCTGCGTGCCCGGGGTCGGCGACCACGAGACGGCTGCCGAACCACCAGCCGATGTCCTCGGTGTCCGACGATCCGGGCCACCGGACGGGAGCCACGCGAACGCCACCGGCGATCGAACCGTCCGGAAGCGTCGCGACGAGGACCACCGTGCGCGGGTCGTCGTCGGTGTCGTCGAGGTCGGAGTGTGCGAAAAGACCTTGCCTGTCGACGAATTCGTGGTGTCGCATCGCTCGGTAGGCGGCGTGCTCGGTGGTGGTGTCGGCGACCGTGATCAGGAAGTCCGGTCGCGCGGCGACGCGGCGTCGACCGGCAAGGATCGAGAGTTCAGCAGGCCTATGCTCCTTGAGTAGCCCCGGAGCTTGCGGAGCGGAAGATCCCTGCTCCTTGAGTAGCCCCGGAGCTTGCGGAGGGGCGTATCGAAAGGACCTCTCCATCTCAGCCACCCACCGTCGGCAGGATGCTGCATGCGCCACACACGGCGCAGCCGGCCCGCTGGTCGGCTCCGGCCATCCCGATCAGAGTGAGATGTGCGGCAACCTCGCGGCTGATCTTCTCCACGATCGCCGGATCCGGTGCCGGCGCGTCGTCGACGTCGACAGCCAGGGTTCCCGCATGTCGTCGGAACGGCACGATGAACGGGTAGACGCCCAGGTCGGCGAGTTCCTTGGCGTCGGCGATCATCTCGTCGGTGTCCTCACCGAGTCCCACGAGCAGGTACGTCGACACCTGGTTGCGTCCGAACACGCGCACCGCTTCGGTCCAGGCCGCGCGGTACTCGGCCATGGAGACCGATGACTTGCCCGGCATCCACCGACGCCGCACGTCGTCGTCGAGAGATTCGACGTGGATGCCGATCGCATCGGCGCCCGCCTCACGCAGTTCGGTGAGGACCGCGAGATAGGCGGGCGGCTCGCACTGCACCTGAATCGGCAGATGGGGGACCGCGGCCTTGATCGCGCGGACGCAACGGGCGAGGTGTCTGGCCCCGCGATCGCGGCCGTTCGTGGTGCCCGTGGTCAGCACCATCTGCGTGATGCCGTCGAGTTCCACTGCGGCACGGGCGACCTCGGCCAGCTGATCCGGCTTCTTCACCGCGATCGTCGACCCCGACCGCAACGACTCCTCGATCGAACAGAACCGGCACCGCTCCGATTCGTCGTACCGGATGCAGGTCTGGACCACCGTCGTCGCGAGGACGTTCCGCCCGTGCAGGCGCGCGATCTTCTCGTAGCTGATGCCGTCGGCGGTCTGGAGGTCGTAGAACCGTGGGCGCCCGATCGCCTCGACCTCGATACCGACGTCCACCCCGTCGTACAGGACGCGTTCGCCGTCGAAGGCGAACGGACTCTGCGGGTTCCGCGGGATCGCGGCGTGCAGACCGTCGATCATGAGGTGGCCGTCGTCGCTGGGTCCGGCGCCGCCGGTCCGCTGCACCGGCGGCTCTCCCCGAATTCCGAGCAGTGCCAGGTCAACTCGTGTCGATACCGTCATGGGTACTCCTAGGTGTCGTGCCGGGTGTGGAGCATCTACTGCGCCGCCGCCAACCGCGGGCGATTCTGGTCCAGAGCGTCGACGATGTGCTCGGCCACGTACCGCGCATCCCGGTCGATGCCGAGGAAGCGTCCGGAACCCCAGGTGTGCATCCACGGCAACCCCACGAAGCTGAGTCCGGGGACTTCGGTGATCCCGCGCGTCTGCATCGGTCGACCCCCACCGTCGAAGGCGCTGGCCTCGATCCACCGGTAGTCGGGTCGGTACCCGATGGCCCAGATGATCGACGTGACGCCTGCTGCAATCAGATCGAGTTCGGCCGGGTCCGTGTCCGGTGCCCATACCGGTTCGTACCGTGCGGGTTCCGGTGCGTCGATCCCCAGCGTGTCGATGTGGCGGTCGATATCGGAGCAGATGGAGTTGTAGACGGCGTCGGCCTTGTCGAGTGCGTCGGTCAGCGTCGGCGCGAACCGCAGCATCGAATCCTTGCCGTCGGTGAGCATGCCGTAAAGCTGCATGCCCTCCAGCGCGAAGCGTCGTAGATCGATGTCGCGACCACCGTCGCGGCCGGTGACGTAGTGGTTGGTCTTCTCCTGTGCGGCACGGCCGCCGGGGTACTCCTGGGTCGGGGTGTCGTAGAGCCCCATGTCCGACAGCCACGTCATGCAGTCCCGGCCGCGATAGAACCGTGCGACCCGCGGCGCATTGCCGACCGCGAGGTGCACCTGTCGCCCGGCCAGGTGCAGGTCTTCGGCAATCTGGGTGCCCGACTGCCCGGACCCGACGACGAGGACCGCGCCGTCGGGCAGCTGCTCGGGGTTGAAGTACTCCTCGGAGTGGATCTGATGGACGGCCGGGTCGAGCGCCGACGCGTACGGCGGGATCACGGGGAGGGGATAACCGCCGGTCGCGACGACCGCCTGATCGCATGTCACGGAGGTGACGCCGTCCGGACCGTCGAGGGTCACCTCGAAGCGGTCGGCACCGAGCCGCCGCAGGCGGGTCACCCGCGTGTGTTCGACGAGCGGCGGTTCGAAAGTCTGCAGCCACCCCTCCAGCCACGTCACGACCTCGTCGCGGGTCATGAACCCATCGGGCTCCGGCCCGTCGTAGGCATATCCGGGCAGACGGCAATGCCAGTTGGGCGTCACCAAAGTGAAGTTGTCCCAACGCTTGTCGGCCCACGCATGGACGGCGGTCTCGGCTTCGACGACGAGATGCTCGACGCCGGCCTGCCCGAGGTACCAGCTGACCGAGAGGCCTGCCTGACCGCCGCCGATGACGACGACCGGTACGTGTGCCGCAGATGTGTTCGCGCTCATGAGTCCTCCTCAGTGCTGAGCGGCACGGCGCCCTCGCTGCTGGTTGAGCCGAGTCGGAGCGAGGGGTCGCGCCTGTCCTCGCTGCCGTAGGTACCCGTGTCGGCGGTGACGCCCGTGTCCCCGCTGCTGGTTGAGCCGGGTCGGAGCGAGGGGTCGGGCCGGTCCCCGCTGCTGGTTGAGTCGGGTCGGAGCGAAGCGACGCCCCGCGTCGAAACCTCCGCGCCCGGCAACGGCGGGTACATCGAGACGACCTCGACCTCCGCCGAATCCGCATGTCGCGCAGCATCGCCCGCGATCGCCTCGGCAGACGCGGCGGCCGACGTACACGCGAAGCCGTACTTGGCGCGCACGCGTGCGCTGGCCTCCTCGAGGGCGGTGGTCGCGCGCGACCGGAAGTCGTCGACGCGATACGAGCCCGGCGCGAGATGGTCGTGCAGGACGAGACTGGGGGAGTAGTACTGGCGGAACTGCCCGTCGGGCCACCGCACCTGGACGGTCATCTCAGGCATGAGCGAGGTCCCGCCAGGCGAGGTCGTCGGCGTTCTCTGGGTCGGTGAGCAGTCCGTAGACCTCGGGTCGTCGGTCCCGCAGATGGAACATGCCGGCACGCATGGCGGTGAAGCTGTCGGCGATGTTCACGTCGGCAACGGCGAGGCCGCTGCCGAGGAGCGTCGTGTCGAGGATGTTGCCGCCGGGGTCGACGATCTTGGCGTTGCCCACATACCGCAACCACCCGAACGTCCCGCTCTGGTTCGACGCCACCCAGAAGACCTGGTTCTCCAGGGCGCGGGCGGTGTCGAAGAGGTTGAATCGGTAGGTCCATCGGTCGTCCTGGAGGTTCTCCGCGGTCGCGGTGCGGGCGGCCGGCCAGGCCGAGAGACTGGCGATGATCTCCGCGCCCTTGAGGGCCATGATGCGTGCGGCCTCGGGAAAGGCCTTGTCGTAACAGATTTGGAGGCCCACCCGCCCGACCGGGGTGTTGAACACTCCGTACCCGTCACCCGACGAGTACGACATGTTCTCGCCGAGCGGCTGGTGGACCTTGCGGTAGCTGCCGTAGATCCGGTGCCCGTCGAGAACGGCGGCCGCGTTGTAGCGGGTCTCACCGTCCTCGCCGAGTTCGCAGAACCCGATCGCCACCACCAGGTCTCCGACGATGGACTGCACCCGTGCGATCTCGGGTCCGTCCAGGGAGATCGCCGGTGGCAGCGACCGTGCACTGTTCTTACGCGTGTCGCCGTGGTTCCCCAGCGACGACAGGTACCCGCCAATCGCCGCCTCCGGGAAGACCAGGAAGTCGACGCCACGAGCCCGCGCCTGGGCGACATACTGTTCGATCGTCGCGTAGTTCTGTTCGAGATCGCGGGTGAAGTTGGCCGCGACGGATCCGATGGTGGTCATAGGATTTCCCAGGGTTGGTGGTGTGGAAGTATCTCGCTGGTTGAGTGGGTGAGGAGCGCTAGCGACGAGTGGCCCTCTGCTGGTTGAGTAGGTGAGGAGCGCTAGCGACGAGCCGTATCGAAACCACTCACACCATGTACGTGGAGTTGATGATCGCGCCCTTGCGCGCGTAGTGGATGATGGCGTCCTGGACGTCGAGCGGGTGCGCCGGGATGACGCCCTCGATCAGGTCCTCTTCGCGGCCACCGTGCAGCGCGAGGCCGAAGCGGCAGCAGAACACGGTGCCTCCCTCGGAGATGAAGGTCTCGAGCGCGTTGTTGATGTTCTGCTCACCGGGGAAGCCGGAGTCGCCGGTCGTCGGAAAGCCTCGTGTGGCAAGGCAATTGATGGCGCCGGGGCCATAGAAGTACATGGCTGATTCGAATCCCTTGCGCAACGCGCGAGTCGCCTGCAGGACCGCGACGAACGACACCGACGACTCATGGGCGATGCCGTGCACCAGGGTGAAGTACGTTTCCCCGTCCTCGGCCTGGTAGTCCGGGAAGATCTTGGTGCCGCCATAGATGTTGGACCCCTTGGGAAGTGAGGGATGCGGGATCTCCGCCAGCGACGCGGCGATGTTCTCGGTGATGGTTTCGTCGAAAGAGGGCACAAGGACTCCTGGAATGGCGAGACGACGGCGCCTGGCGGCTCGGCGTGTGAGACGAATGCGGATCGGGCATCATTGCCCAAGAGCGGCAGATCGGAAGATCTCGATCTCATCGAGTAGCTGATCGCTACGAGAACCAGTTCACCGGTCGACGATTACCGGGTGGTTACCGCTGGAATAAATGGATGGCTGATCTGCGAAACACGACGCTCGCCGGAGCGGGCGGCTCGTCGGCTCGACGAGACAGAGCGTGGGTCCGCCAATAAAAATGTCCGATGAACCGGTCGGGTCGGGGGTCTGACCGGTTCATCGGACGTAACTCAGCATATCCTCTGCGTCTCGCCAGGTCGAGCGAGGGATCCGCAATTCTGTGACCTGTTCCTCACGGATTCCCGACGAATCCGACCCTTACGGCACCGTAACCATCCGTCGACGTCGCCCATCCTGGCGACACAACCCACCGTCGGCCGATCCGTGTGACGTTGCGCCCCGCTCCGCTGGCGGTGTAGCGACGACCGTCCCTGATGGCCGAGTAGGTTCTGATGGCCGAGTAGGTTCTGCTGGCCGAGTAGCGCTACTTCTGCTGGCCGAGTAGCGCCGACCGAGCAGAGCGAGGACGCCGCGTATCGAGGTCACGCCGCATCCCCCTGCTGGCCGAGTAGCGCCGACCGAGCGGAGCGATGACGCCGCGTATCGAGGTCACCCCGACGCGTGTCGCGCCCACCCACCGCGCCGGCCGGGCGCAAGCATGTTACCCATGCCGACCGCTCTCCTCTACGGACTCGTCACCGCGGTGCCCATCGCTATCGGCGCCGCGATCGGTCTCCGCTGGGATCTGCCGTCGCGAGTCCTGGCCACACTCATGGCGTTCGGCGCGGGCACGATGATCGCGGCGGTCTCCACCGAACTGTTCGTCCCGGCCTTCAAACAGGCGGGTATCGGACTTGCGGGGGCGACGCTGTTCCTCGGTACCGCGGTGTACGTCGTCGCCGACCACCTCGTCGAAACCAGGCTCGGTTCACGCGCGATCGGTCCAGCGCTGATGCTGGGAGTCTTCCTCGACGGCGTCCCGGAGAACACCGCCCTCGGTGTGTCGCTCACGGCCGGCGGTTCGCTCGTCCTGGTGGTGGCGATCGCCGTCGGCAACGTCCCGGAGGCGGTGAGCGGGGCGTCGTTGATGAGACGCGAACACGACATGTCTCCGCGGTACGCGCTCGTGATGTGGGTGGTGACCGCCGCGATCCTCGTCGCGGTGACGGTCGGCGGCTACGCGGTCGCCGACGCCATCTCGCCGACCGCGATCAGCATCGTCCAGGCTTTCGCCGGTGGTGCGACCCTCGGTGTCCTCGCCACCGGCCTGATGCCCGAGGCCTACCGCGAAGGCGGTTGGTGGGTGGGGCTGGCCACCGCGGCCGGCTTCCTGCTCGCGTTCGTCCTGGGCTGAGTCGACGACCTCAGTGCGTCTGCGTCGCCTCCGGGTCGCTGGCCACGTTGCCCTGGGCGAGATCGTGCAGCGCCCGGAAGACCTTCTTCGATGCCTCGGCCCACGGCATGAGGATCGGGAACACATGGAACATCCCCGGTTCCTCGATCGCGTGCGTGGGCACCTCGGAGTCCTCCAACCGTGCTGCGAATTCACGGATCCCGTCGCGGAACATCTCGTCGCCACCCCAGCAGACGAAGGTCGGTGGGAACCACTCCGGATCCGGGTCGGCGTTGATCACCGACACGCGTGCGTCGTTCGGCTGCACTCCGTGGAGGTAGGGCGTCACCGGGATGTTCCACGGCAGCACGTCGTACTGGGCGTTCTCGGTGATCGACGGGTGGTCGAGGTCGAGGTCGATCTCGGGGGAGAACAACGCGAGCGCACCGGGCTTGGGCAGTCCCTTCGAGTGCAGATGCGCCACGAGCGACGCTGCGAGCCCACCGCCCCCTGAATCCCCGGCCACGATGATGTGTTCGGGGGTCACGCCCCGTCCCAGGAGGGCCTGGTAAACGTCCGCGGCGTCGAGAACTCCTGCAGGGAACGGGAATTCGGGTGCCATCCGATAGTCGGCGATGAACACCTCGAAGCCGGTGATCCGCACCAGCGACGACGCGAACGCCGAGTACATGATCGGCGACGTCCCGATGTACCCACCGCCGTGCAGGTACAGGATCGTCGCCCCGATCTCCTGCTTCTCCTCGTCCTCGTCGACGTAGGCGTCCGTACTCGCCTTCGCACGACACCACAGACCCGGAACGCCACCGATGGTGTCCTGGGTCAGTTCGACGCCGTCGGTCAACTCGACGAACGGCGGCATCACGACCCGGCAGATCTGGTCGAGGATCTTCTCCATCGAGCGGAACTCCTCGATCGGCAGACCCATCGAATAGCCCATGAACGCCCGGATCGACTGGCGTGTGACAGCCTGCCCGACGTTGTCGAGCAGGCCCGCCGGCCCCGACCACGGCCTTTTGAACGGCACGCGCGCGAGCCCGCCGAGCATGTTTTGCGCCAGCCCGACGACGGCCAGCGTCGTCAACGGTCCGGATGCGGTCTCGACCTCGGGACGATCAGCCATCACCATGACGCTCAGCGTAGCGACGCACACGCGGACCGGCTGGACACGCGACCCACCGGACTGGGGTCCCGCCGGGGGGACGTGGCAGACTATCGCGGGTCCCGTAGTCCCCGAGATCCCGTGAGGCGGCAATGGAGATTTCTGCCTTCCCGGCTCAGCGCGAGACCGGGCGAGCTGTCGCGCCGACCGAATCGGTGCAGGTCACGCTGGGTGAAGCGCTGGAAGCGAACCGTACCCTGCAGAAGTCGGCGGCCGTACGACTCTTCGCTGCCACCAACTCGGCGCTCTACGTCACCTTGATGGAACGTCACCTCGACTACGGCACCAAGATGTCGGAGGTCGAGCTGACGATGCGCCTCGAACGCGACCTCGCCGAACTCGACCTCACCGACGACCAGCCGACCGGCCTCGAACTGGTCAAACTCTGGGCCCGTCAGGGCTGGTTGCACCGTGTCACCGACACCTCCGACCCCGACGCGCCCAACCTCTGTCACCTGACCAGCGAGGCCCGCTCGGTCCTGGACTTCATGCGCCGCCAGCGTCGCGAGGACTCGATCGCCACCGGCGGTTCGATCACCGGCATCGCCGCCGAACTCCGACGCGTCGCGGGACAGGTCAGCAACGACCCCGAGACCATCCGCCTCGAGCTCGAGGCACAGATGTCCGACCTCGACGCCGAGCTCGCCGATCTCGACGCCGGCCGCCGCCCACCGGTCGACCTCCGCGTCGCCGAGGACTCCGCCCGCGCCATCGGCTACCAGATGGAGCAGATCATCTCCGACATCGGCCAGTACGGAACGATGCTCGACCGCATCACCACCGCGCTGCTCGACGACCCGGGCGACTCCGACCTCGCCTACCGCGATCGTCAGCGACAGCTCTTCGACGACTATGAAGCCCTCCTGCAGTCATCCCAGTCGGCGTCGTACCAGGCGTTCAGCCAGATGATCCAGGACCCGGAGCGCCGCGCCCGCCTCAAGACCGACATCGACACCATCATCGAGAACTTCCCCGGCATGGACGCCGGGCTGCGATCGGTGATGGACAACTTCTTCGGGCTGGTCACCCAGCAGATGGCCGAGGTCGGCCGCACCCGCCAGCGCTGTGCCCGTCGTATCCGACGCTTCGTCGCGTCCGGCACCCTCGAGCAGAGCCGTGGTCTGGCCCGTCAGCTCAACGACGCTCTGGCCACAGCGAACGACCTGCTCAAGTCCTCGCTCGCCGACCGTCGCCTCGGCTACGAGTTGCCGCTGGCGGCCCCGGCCCTCAACTCGATCGGCCGTCTCGCCTTCGAGATCCGCGAACACGTTCCGCCCGCACCGGCGCTACCCGCCGGTGGCGCCGACGCCGATCTGACCGCCTTCGCCTCGATGACCGGCCAGGTCGACACCGTCGAGCTCACCGAGACCGTCAACAACGCCGTCGCCGCCGGACCCGTCCCGCTTACCGAGGTGATCGAGGGCCTCGACGAGCCGTACCTCGCGCACGTCATCGTGCTGTGGTCCTGGGCGCAGAAACAGCTGGCAGCAGGGGAGAAGGTACCGATGACCACCGTGCGTTTCCGGTCCCTCCTCGGGGAGGACCACGCCATCGAAGTCCCCGACCTCACCTTCACCGAACCGATTCCGACTGCGGAGGTCGACGCCGAATGACATCTTTGCCCCCTGAGGTGCGAGCGCAGCGAGCCTCGAAGGGCCCTGACGTGCAAGCAGAGACCGCCCCCTCGCTCCCAGAGGCGCATGCAGCGGCCGCCCCCTCGCTCCCTGAGGTGCGAGCGGAGCGAGCCTCGAAGGGCACCCCTGACGAGTTCGCCGGCTTCGACGATCTCCCCACCGTCGCGAACCGCGCCACCTCGCACGCCCCGAGCGCACCCCGCTTCGACGGCGACGTCAGCGAGATGCCCGACCGTGCCTGCTGGGCGCTGCAGAACCTGCTGGCCCGCCGCTACGTCAGCGGCGACCGGCAGCCGCAGCTGTGGTCGTGGGTGTCCGAGTACCAGGACGTCCTGCGGATCCGCCTGTCCGAGCTCGACCTTCGCCTCCGCCTCGTCGACGAACTGCAGGTCGCCTTCGTCGAGCAGGCTGGCTACGACTCTCGTTGGGGCCGTCGCATTCTCAAGCGCGAGACCGTCCACACCTACGACGCGATCCTGGCGTTGCATCTGGCCAAGTACATCCGCGCCGCGCGCGACGAGGATGCGCTGATCACCCGCGAGGAGATCCACGAGCTGTTCGCCGGCGTCACCAACACCATCGACCGCGACCTCGCGCTCTTCGACAAGCGCATCGAACGCGCCATCGACAAGATGGAAGAGCTCGAATTCCTGCGCAAGCAGCGCGACGACGCCGACACGTTCACCGTCAGCCCGGTGATCTCCGCGGTGATGACGGCGTCGGTGATCACCGATCTGCAGCGACAGTTCGAGCAGTTCATCGGCTCCGGCGACACGGGGGAGGAACCGCCCGAGGGTGCGGCCGACGAACCCACCCAGCCCGACGACGCCGAGAATGCGTACGGCGACGACGAAGGAGACGACTGGTGAGCGTCGACCAGTACCACCTGTCCCGGTTGCAGCTGATCAACTGGGGCGTGTTCGACGGGTATCACTCGATCCCGTTCAGCTCCAACGGTTCTCTGATCACCGGGTCGTCGGGTTCGGGTAAGTCGTCGTTGCTCGACGCCATCTCGCTGGCGTTCCTGCCCGACCACCGCCGCAACTTCAACGCCTCGGGTGACGCCACCGCCGCCGGCTCGTCCAGCGGTAAGCGCACCGTCGGCAAGTACGTGCGCGGCGCGTGGGGTGAGCGGCGCGACGGCACCAACGCGCACCGCGAGATCATGTACCTGCGCGGCACCGGCCCGGCGTGGGCGGCCATCGCGGTCACCTACACCTCAACGTCCGGCACCGCCATCACCGGTCTGGTCCTCAAGTGGCTGGCCGCGGGCAAGATGACCGACGCGCACAGCTCGTACTTCATCTACGACGGCGACGCCGACATCGTCGAGGCCTGCAACGAGTGGGCCGTGGCCAACTACAACTCGGCCAAGTTCCGCGACCGCGGCTGGCGCGGCGGACCCGGCGAGGGCAAGTACCTCTCGACGCTGTACTCGCTCATCGGGATCCGCGGCTCCGACGCCGCGCAGCAGCTCCTCGGAAAAGCCAAGTCGCTCAAGAGCGTCGGCGGTCTCGCGCAGTTCGTGCGGGAGTTCATGCTCGACGCCCCGACGTCCATCGTCGGCATCTCCGACGCCCTCGAGCAGATCGACCCGCTCGTCGAGGCCCGTGAGCTGCTCGACGTCGCGCGCCGCAAGCGCACCATCCTCGGCAACATCGAGGAAGTCCACGAGCGGTACGCGAGCGAGTCGGCCACCTTCAGCGTCCTCGACACCATCGACAGCACCACGATCCGCAGCTACGTCAACAACCTGCGGATCCGGAACGCGCAGCCCGAGGTCGCCGACCTCGACGACCAGATCACCCGCCTCGACGGCGATCTCGCCGCGCTCACCACCCAGCACGACCAGCTGCGCCAGGACCACAGCCTGCTGCTGGCCCGCATCGCCACGTCCACTGGCGACCTCGCCCCGCTGCGCGAACAGCTCGGCGGCGCACAGAAACTCAGCACCGAGGTCACCGCCCGACGAAACGCCTACGAAGACAAGGTCTCCGCGCTCGGTTTCAGTCCGCCGACCAACGCCGAGGGCTTCTGGTCGCTGCGCGAAGAGCTCATCGAGGAGGCCACCAAGATCGACGGCCAGCTCGAAGCCGGCCGCGCCCACTACGCCGAGGCGCTCGCCCGCGAGGTCGCCGCCCGCAGCCGCCGCGACACCGCGCAGGAAGAGCTCGGCCGCGTCGAACAGGCCGGTTCCGCGCTGCCGCGCACCGAACACGAGATGCGCCGGGTCATCGCGCACGCGCTGCAGATCGACGAGTCCGAGCTGAAGTACGTAGCCGAGCTCGTCGAACTCGACCCCGACGAGGAACGCTGGCGCCTGGCCGTCGAGAAGGTGCTGCGCAACGCCGGTCTGCGACTCCTCGTACCGGACAAGCACTTCCGGTCCGCTCTGCGCTTCGTCAACTCGCACGACATGCGCGGCCGGATCCAGCTGCACCAGGCCGAGACCCGCCCGATGCCCGTCGTCGAGCCGGGCACCCTGGCGTCCAAGCTGCGTTCGGTCGACCCCGGCCATCCGTGTGCCGCCGAGGCGATGACTGTCCTCGCGAAGCTCGGCAACCACATGTGCGTCGACAACCCGGGGGAGTTCTCCCAGTACGCCAAGGCGGTCACCGATCAGGGTCTGCGTAAGGATTCGGCGAAGCTGGCCGTCAAGGACGACCGCCAGCAGCTGCGCCGGTCCCAGTACATCTTCGTCGGCGACGTCGAATCGAAGATCACCGCACTTCGCGACGAACTCGCCTACGAAGAAAGAGTTTTCGAGGACGCCCGCGAGGACTGTGCCGAGCTCGACCGCGAACGCTCCGCGAAGGAACGACGCCGCGACGCCTACCGCCGCGTGTGTGAGCAGTTCACGCAGTGGAACGAGATCGACGTCGACTCGGTCGACGATCGCGTGGACCAGCTCACCGACCAGTACGACCTCCTCATAGAGGAGAACCCCGACGTCGAGGCGCTGCAGCGCAAGGCCGAAGACCTGTGGGAGCAGGTGCGTCACGCGATCTCGCAGGCGGCGCTGGTCAAGGACAAGATCGCCCGCCAGGACGAGCGTCGGACCCAGCTGCTCGACCTCATCGACCGACTGAAGCCCGAAGACGTTCCCGCACAGGCGGAGAAGACTCTCGACGGGTTCCGCGAGGACCTCTCGGCGACCCTCGACGTGCTCAACCCCGAGCCGTACCGCCAGGAGATCGTCAAGGCCGCCGGCCGCGAACGCGACCGCATGCGGTCGGACGCCCGACGCTCCCGCGACGAGCTGGCCCGGATCCTCGACACCTACGACGAGGAGTTCCCCGACGCCATCCCCAACGACAGCGACGACTTCGACGAACGCATCCACGACTATGTCGCCGTCTGCCGCCGCATCGACGAGCGCGAGCTGCCGTCGGCCTACGAGCGGATGCGCCGCCTGATCACCGAGCAGGCACCCGGCGCGATCCTGGGCCTGCACATGGCGGCCGACGCCGAGGAACGACGCATCGTCGAGCAGATCGAGCGCGTCAACACCGGCCTGGGTGCGGTGGCGTTCAACCGCGGCACGCGCCTGCGGCTGGTCCCAGGTCGTAAGAAGCTCGCCGCGGTGGAGGAGCTGACCGAGAAGGCCCGCCAGATCTCCAACCGCGCAACGGCGGTCAGCTTCGGCGACGAGCAGGCCATCCTCGAGCAGTACTCCGACATCCTGCTGCTGCGCGAACGCCTCGCCGGCAACACCCCGGAGGACCGCCAGTGGACGCGCGACGCCCTCGACGTGCGTAACCGCTTCGACTTCTACTGCGAGGAGCACCACGCCGAGACCGGCGAGACCATCCGCACCTACTCCAACGCCGGCGACAACTCCGGTGGCGAGCAGGAGAAGCTGATGGCCTTCTGTCTCGCCGGTGCGCTGAGCTTCAACCTGGCCAGCCCGCACGGCAACGACAACCGGCCGATCTTCGCCCAGCTGATGCTCGACGAGGCGTTCTCCAAGTCCGACCCTCAGTTCGCGCAGCAAGCGCTGTCGGCGTTCCGCAAGTTCGGGTTCCAGCTGATCATCGTCGCCACAGTGCAGAACACCAGCACGATCCAGCCGTATGTGGACAACGTGGTGATGGTGTCGAAGACGGAGGTCGGGCCGGAGTTGCGGCCGGTTGCTACGGCTACGTCAACGACGATCAAGGCGTTCTCGGAGTTGCGGCGGTCGGGGAGTCAGTTGGCTGTTTGATTGCCGCATCAGTGCACATGCGTTGGCTCGAGACTCCCTAGTGCGGGACGTCTGTTTCTCGATGTTCTGGAACCGAGCGTCGCGTGCGCTGACGATAGTTCGGGCCGGTGACGACGCCCTAAGTCATACCTTGTCGTCCAATCGAACCAACCCCGTGCCATGCGGTCGTGTCTCCATAGTCAGCCCGGACCATGTCTGAGAACCTTACGAACATCCGGGCCACACGAGGTTCGGTAGACGTGCGTGTCTGCTGGCCGCGCAGATCGACGAAGGAGGAACTCCTCACTTGGCACTGAAGACGTCAGATCTATACTCCTCCGTCTGGGCAATTTGCGACCAGCTTCGAGGTCGGCTATGGATACGACACCAGACGAGCTGCTGGATGGGCTCTCCGTTCCTGGCGATGTCAGACCTGCAACATAGACTCATGCATGTATAGATCAACTGGACTGCCCCAGAGCGAAGAGGATGTAGATGAGCTATCGAAATAAGACGTATGTGGCTTTCGCCAGCGAGGACATCGGAAAGTATCGCTTGATGGAGGCATGGCGCGACAACAATAATATCGATTTTTCCTTCTATGATGCGCACGACTTGTTCATTTCTCTGGATACCAGCCAGCCTGAGACGATTAAGCGAAATCTTCGGGAGCGCATGAAGAACGCCAAGCAGGTTGTTCTTCTGGGTAGTAGCTCTGCTAAGAAGAAGGGCGGGGACGGAGTTTCCTTCCTTGCGCATGAAATAAAAGTCATGATCGAATTCGATCTCCCGGTCGTCGTCGCGAATCTCGATGGCGATCGCAACATCGACAAGAACTTTATACCCGCGCCATTATTGGATGCCAACTACTACACGCTGTCTGTCTCATTTCAACCAAAGATCATCATGTATGCTCTCGACAACTACGCCCCAAATTATTTGGCTAGCGGAAAAGAAGGTCCGCATTTCTACAAACCGGAGACATACGCGAATCTCGGGCTCTAAATGCGAGACCTATTGAATGATCTGCGGACCCTGCGCTTCTGGCGATGGTTCCTTGTCCTGGCCTTCTCGGCGGTCGGGGTTCTGGCAATCATCCTCGAACTGATTAACTTCATTGTTGGGCGCTTGCCTATCAGAGGGTGGCCGCTTGTGATCTTGATAGCTATTACCTCGATCGGATATGGGCTAATTAGAGCATGGCCACGCCCGATCAGCCAGCAGTATAATTCGCCTAACATGAGAATCGAAATTGTAAAGGGCGACCTATTCGTTCAGGATTGCAACATCGTGGTCGGCACATGCGACACATTTGACACGTTAGCGCCCAATATCATCGCAAAGAGTAGCATTCAGGGACAGGCCCTTGAACGTCTCTACGGTGGCGATTTACAGAAATTGGATCTTGATCTGGCGTCCGCGCTACAGGGTAGTGCGGTTAGAGGTTCAATCCAGAAACCAGGAAAGACCGACAAATATGGAGTGGGCGCCGTCGCTACGCTTCGGCATGGATCTCATCGCCTCTACTTCCTGGCCTATAGTGAGATGGACACCAATAACGAGGCGCAGAGCACTCCGGATGCTATCTGGCGGAGCCTCGCTTCGCTGTGGGATGAAGTGTCCAGGACGGCGAACGGTACGCCGGTTGCAATTCCCGTTATTGGCGGGGGCCAGTCTCGCCTCTCGCAAGTTATCCCAGCGCAAGACTCGATCCGTTTCATCGTTATGTCGTTTGTGTTCGCGTCACGCACTCAGAAGGTTTGCGACGAACTGCGAATAGTTGTGCGCCCAAATGACTTCGATCGGCTTGATCGACTCGAACTTCAAGCTTTCCTCTCTTCCCTTAGGCCGTCATGACGCAATCGGGACTTAGGCTTCCGGACGCGCACCCATGCGCATTCTGCGCTTACCTGGACGAGAGCAGGCCCTTCACCTTTGTGAGAAAGGGCAGCGCGACTGCGGTGATGGTCACCCAAGAACAGCGAGGAGTACCCCACCTGTTGGTTGTCCCAATTGCCCACCGTGAAACCATTCTCGATTTGACGGATGACGAGTGTTCTGCGTTGATGACGGAGGTGCGGGACGCCGCGCGAGCGATTGATGCAGCCTATCAACGGCCGGGTATCTCCGTGTGGCAGAACAACGGTGAGTCAGCCAGTCAGTCAATCCGGCACGTACACTTCCACGTCGCTGGCACACTGGATTCAGGTGGTACGGAGTGGGGCCAAGTCGAGGAGCTGTCGATTGCTGAAACGGAACGGATCGCTGAGGGAATTAGGCCGTACTGGCCGTCGTCTACCGTAAATGACGAGCAGGGTAGCTAACGTGAAAAGGTGAACCATCCTTGGTCTGGTGGAGGCCGTGATCTCACCAGGAGAATGCCGGTATGGCTGCACCGAGGAAGTTTGATCAGGAGAACCGCGAGCGGACTGTGAGGATGAATCACGACCGCCTCGCCGCTGCGGGCGGCTCCAAACTCGCCGCCCGCGAGCATGTAGGAGGTCTCCCCGACATCAACCAGGCGACACCGCGGAACTGGATCGAACGAGACACCCCGGTCGTCAAGGCCGCGCGTTTCCCAGGCGAGATCAGTCAGCGCGCTGGTCTATGTCTTGGGTGGTGTTGCCCTAACCGAAATGCGCCTGTCGTCCGAATTTGCGCACAGACGCCAGCCCAGACTGAGGAGCGTGTAGACCAGGTTGAGTGCGGTGGGCTCGGACGGATCGATGAACCGTCCTGGACCGGATGGAGACCTGGTTTAGGCCGCCTCCGCCGCGGAGGCGACGATCTCACGGTAGCGTGTCTCGTACTCGATCGGCGGGCAGTAGCCGATCGCTGAGTGCAGCCGTTCGGTGTTGTACCAGTGCACCCAGGCGGCGGTTTCGCGTTCGACCTCGGCTCGTCCGGTCCAGGATCGCTGGCCGGAGATGAGCTCACTCTTGTACAACCCGATCGTCGATTCCATCAACGCATTGTCCAGGGCGTCCCCGACTGAGCCGATCGAGCCGGCGAGCCCGGAGTCGCGTAGCGCCTCGGTGAATGCGAACGACGTGTATTGGGCGCGTTCAATCGGTCGATGCAACACCGGGTTGTTGTACCGAGTGTAGTTGTTCGCCAAAGACTTCGGCGGGGGTCTTCCAGTTGAGGACTTTTCTAGGACGGCTGTTGAGGGTGTAGGCGATAGCCTCGAGGTCCTCAGCTGACCACCGCGACAGATCAGTTCCCTTAGGAAAATATTGACGCAGAACACCATTGGTGTTCTCGTTCGACGGTCGCTGCCACGGTGAGTGCGGATCGGCGAAGAACACCTGCGTTCCGGTGTCCATCGCGAACTGGGCGTGAGCAGACAGTTCCTTGCCGCGATCCCACGTCAACGTTTTGCGCAACTGCTGCGGCAGCACGGCCATCGACGCTGTCAGTCCTGCATTCATCGCGATGGCACCGTAGCCACCGAGTGCGGGCCCGTTCTTCACAGGCGGCTGCTCACCCCAGCCCTTCTGGCGTGGCAGATGCACCAGAAGTGTTGCACGACTACGACGTTCAACGATAGTGCCGATCGCCGATCTCCCAGTTCCGATAATCAGATCACCCTCCCAGTGCCCGGGGACGGCACGGTCCTCGGCCTCGGCAGGGCGCTGACTGAACACGACGTCGGAGGTGACGTGACCCTGCGGCTTGTTGCGCGAGCGGGCCCGCGGCTCCCTCAGTGCACGTCCGGTGCGCAGGCACGCCACCAGCTCACGTTTGAGCGCGCCGCGGCCCTCGATGAACAGGGACTGGTAGATCGCCTCGTGACTGATACGCATGGATTCATCATCGGGGAAGTCGACCTTCAAACGCTGGGAGATCTGCTCTGGACTCCACGCCAGCGACCACCGCCGGTCGGCACGGTGCGGTTTGTTAAGCCCCTTCCACGGTGGTGGCGTGGGGCCCGCAGCGATCGTGCCATCGGGACGGCGGACAACGCCGGCCAGGCGGTGCTGTACGTACTCCCGCAACTCGACGTGGGCCACGAGCTTCGCTGTTTTTGGGCGCTTGGCGGCCTGCTGGGCTTTCCACTGCGCCACCAACGCCCGATACTCGAGCTTCCCGCTCCTGGTTGCGGCGTTGCGCCGTAGCTCACGCGAGATCGTGGCCGGACTGCGCCCGATCCGCCGTGCGATCTCACGCACCCCACGATCCTGGGCGCGTAGCAGCGCGATCTCTTCCCGTTCGGCGAACGATAGATAGCGGCCCGAAGGCTCATCCAGACTCAGCGGCCTCATTGCCGCCAGCGTGGCGGAACCAGCGTGTACCCACCGGCACCGACACACCGACAGCGATCGATGCCTGCGCCGTGCTCACCCCCGTCGCGACCACCCGCCAAAACTCACGTTGCACCTGCTGTTGACGGCGCCTGAAAACTGACCCCCTGACGACGGGTGAATTTTGACCCCCGTCTTGTTAGGAGGGTGATTTCAGTGGAGCAGTGGGCGGAGATCCGCCGTTTGCATCGCAGTGAGGGTGTGCCGATCAAGGAGATCGCGCGCCGGTTGGGGGTGGCCCGTAACACGGTGCGGGCGGCGTTGGCCTCAGACACCGCGCCGAAGTACTCGCGACCGGCGAAGGGCTCGGTGGTCGATGCGTTCGAACCGCAGATCCGGGCGTTGTTGCGGGAGTATCCGACGATGCCGGCGACGGTGATCGCGGAGCGGATCGGGTGGACGAGATCGTTGACTGTCCTCAAAGACCGGGTCCGGGTGATTCGCCCGGAGTTTCGTGGGGTAGATCCGGCCGATCGGGTGATCTATGAGCCCGGCGGCTGTTCGCAGTGGGATCTGTGGTTCCCGGACTACCGAATCCCAGTGGGCCACAATCAATTCGCCATGTTACCGGTGTTGGTGATGACATTGGCGTTCTCCCGATACCGGTCGGCGGTGATGATCCCGTCGCGCCAGGGCGGAGACATCCTGACGGGGATGTGGCTGCTGCTGTCGCAACTGGGCGCGGTGACCCGCAAGCTGGTGTGGGACCGCGAAGCCGCGATCGGCCCCAAGGGCACACCCACCGCGCTGGCCGCAGGATTCGTGGGCACCTTGGGCACTCGGCTGGAGCTGGCGCCACCGCGAGACCCCGAGTACAAGGGCATGGTCGAACGCAACAACCGATTCTTCGAGACCTCGTTCCTGCCGGGCCGCCAGTTCGCCTCACCGGACGATTTCACCGCCCAGTTCGATCGGTGGCTGGCCGATCATGCCAACACCCGAGTGGTGCGCGCGATCGGTGATCGACGCCCGTGTGATGCGCTCGCCGAGGACCTCGAGTAGATGGCCGGGCTTCCCCCGACCGCACCTCATATCGGGTTGAGTAGCCGGGTGCGACTCGGTCGCGACTACTACGTACGTGTGGCCGGCAATGACTATTCGGTGCACCCGTCGGTGATCGGTCGCTTCGTCGACATCACCGCCGACCTGCAGCAGGTGCGCATCCAGTGCGGCGAGGTCACCGTCGCCGACCACGCTCGCAGCTGGGCCAACCACGTCACCATCGCCGACCCTCAGCACGTGCGGGCAGCCAAAGAACTGCGCCGCGACTACCGCCGCCAAGACCTCGCCAACCGGGCCCGAAACGCCGCCCGCATCCGCGCCCACCCCGACGGCCACGAGGTACCGATCCGGGCGCTACCAGACTACGACGACCTGTTCGGGGTGCACTTTGCTACCCCGTCAGGTGCTCAACCACCCACCCCGTCCACTATCGCTGAAAGGTGAAATACCATGTCCGACAATCACACAGGTAAGCAGATCGAGTTCGCGGCGCGGGCGTTGAAGATGCCAGCGATCCGCCGCTGCTGGGCCGAGTTGGCCGAGCGGGCCCGCACCGACAACTGGACCCACGAGGAGTACCTCGCAGCGATCCTTGACCGCCAGGTCAGTGAACGCGAAGCCAACGGCACCGTGCTGCGGATCAGTGGCGCTCGCTTCCCCGCGGTCAAGACACTCGAGGACTTCAACTTCGACCACCTTCCAGGATTGCGTCGCGATGTTATCGCCCATCTGGCCACCAGCACCTGGATCGCCAAGAGCGACAACGTGATCCTTCTCGGACCACCTGGAGTGGGTAAGACCCACCTCGCGATCGCGCTCGGGATCAAAGCCGCGCACAACGCCTACCCTGTGCTCTTCGACACCGCCACCGGATGGGCCACCCGCCTGACCGAGGCACACACCACCGGCCGCCTGGTCTCCGAACTCAAACGGCTCCGCCGCTACCGGCTGATCATCATCGACGAGATCGGCTACCTGCCGTTCGACTCCGATACCGCCAACCTGTTCTTCCAACTCATCGCCAGCCGCTACGAACAAGGCTCGATCCTGATCACCTCGAACATGCCATTCGGCCGCTGGGGCGAAGTCTTCGCCGACGATGTCGTTGCCGCCGCACTCATCGACCGCCTCGTCCACCACGCCGAGGTCATCACCATCGACGGCGACTCCTACCGCACCAAGACCCGACGACAACTCGTCAACGCCGACCAGTAACCAACACCAAAAGGGGGTCAAATTTCAACCGTCGATAAGGGGTCAGTTTTCGGCCGCCGTTGACACCTGCCGCGACGGCTCCGGCCGCCCCGGCGATCGCATCGCCGGCCGAAGTGCACGATCAGCACGCCACTGCCGACGAACACCTACCGCCACATCGCTGGTCTTCCAACTCCAGTCCGCCGTAGCCACCGCGAACACCTCCATGATCATGGTGTTGCGACGACCAGTTGAATCCGCCTTGACTGCCCGCATCGCTGTGGTGCACCAAACCTGTTGCAGTAAAGGAGAAGTCAGTCCTGCGCCGTGTGAACAAGGCCTGCTCGAGAACGCTGGTCACCAGTGGAGTCGTCTTGCTCGTCATCACCCGCCAGCCCAGGATCCGACGCGAGAACACATCGACAAGAAACGCGGTGTAGACGAACCCGGACAGGGTCCAGCAGTAGGTGAAATCGGCCACCCACCACTGGTCGGGACGCGATGGGAGCGACCACTGGCGATCCACCAGATCGGGGTGGCGCGGGGCGCGATCATCGCGTTGGGTGGTCACGGTCCGATGCGCGCCGCGCACCACGCCGGTGATGCCGCAGATTTTCATCAGCCGACCCACCTGATCGCGGCCCATCACACGACCGTCGCGGTGCATGGTGTGCCAGAGTTTGCGGACCCCGTAGACGCCGCGGTTGCGGTGATATGCCTGGTAGACCGCGTGAGCGTCGTACGCCTCGGCCAGAACGGTGGCCGAGACCGTGCCTGCGTGTTTGCGGGCGTAGTAGGTGGACGGGGCGATCTGCATCCCGTGCTCGCGGAGCACGCGGCAGATCGGGGCGACCCCGAACCGGTCCCGGTGAGCGTCGATATAGTCGACGATCACCGCAGTCGGCGGTCGACCTCCGCCGCTGCGAAAAACGCCGAGGCTGTCTTCAAAATTTCATTCGCCCTGCGCAATTCGGCATTCTCTTTGCGAAGGGCAACCAGCTCGGCGTCCAGTTCACCCACCGTCGTGGTTCCGCGCGAGGTCACGATCGGAGTGTTGCGTTCGATCCAGTTCCGCAGCGTTGCCTGGTTGATGTCGAGCAAAGCACCCGACATGCTCGCGCGCGGCGAGTTTGGAGCCGCCCTCAGCGGCGAGCCGGTCGTGATACATCCTCACAGCCCGCTCACGCGTTTCTTCGTCGAACTTCCTCGGTGCAACCATGACGACATTCTCCTGGTGAGATCACGGTCTCCACCAGACCCAGGACGGTTCACGATGGCTTCCCCTCGTGTGTGGAAGGTCGCCCGCGCACGTACCCAACCCTGCACACTGTCCCAGACTGCGACGGGATTATCTCGGCCCGCGGCCGCCCTCTGCATGCTCGATTCATACGACCAGCTCCGAGCTGGTGGTTAGGGATTCGAATCGCGCCGGCGTGCTGGGGTCCGTGGCCCAGCACCGCGAGACCTACTACTCTTCCTGACCATCAGTGAGGCTGGGGACCTTTCACAATCCGTTGCGGCGCGTGTCGGACCTAAGAACGATCTCACGCTGCAGATCTGATCGTCTGACCAATTCGCAGCAACCGGCCTGCCCTCACGCCTACAGCTATCAGGCGGCGACGGACGCGGTCGCAGCTGAAGTGCTGTCCCACGCCTCGGCTCAATCGGGATCAACCCCAGACCAGACCTTCGATGGACACGGTTCCACGTCCCTCGTTGGTGATTGTTCGCCTCTTCGACTTGGGTGACCCGGTCTGTCAGCTCCGGTCGACATCTTTACGAGCGCCGAGCGTGGTTGTCGGCGCCCGAATGTACTCTGCCTCTGCCCGAGACGTGGCACCAAGTGGAACGCACGATTGATCCAAACAGATGAATTTCATGTTCAGTTCCTCAGCTAACGAACGGCAGGGTACTTGCCGAAGTAGCGAATCGCCGACCGCGGGAACGTATCCCTGCACGGCATGCCGACCATCGATTCGCCATCGTCATCGCGATCCCGAAGTGACCTGTCGGGGCCGTCTCGTACACTTCGTGCAACTCGGTCATCAGTAGGACCACGTGCGTGAGAAGGGTTCGACGTGGAACACAACTTCCAGGGACTGCAGTACGCAGTCGAGCGCGCGGTCCGAAGCGGACAGCGCGAACTTGCCCAGCTCGAACGCTCGTTTGAGACCGTACTCGCGAGGTTTAAGGACGCGTCGGCCAATAACACTGGTGCGGCCCACCACCTGGCCGAAGACCTCACGCATTTCACCTCTGACTTCGAGACAGAGGTCCGTGGGCACCTGGATGCCCAGCGTGAGCGACTTGCAACCTTCAACGTCGCGTTCTTCGGACGAACAGGAGCCGGAAAGAGCACGCTTCTTTCGGCTTTTGGCGAACTCGACGGTAGTTACGTATCGCCGGGAGACAGTGACTGGACAACGGACGTCACAGAGATTGAATGGCGTGGCTGCTCACTCTGGGATACCCCTGGAATCAATGGCTGGGGTCGGACTCAAAAGCGCGCCGAACTCGAGGAGACTGCACGACGTGCCGTGGAGGTTGCGGATGTTGTCTTGCTGTGTTTCGACAATCAGAGCCAACAAGCGTCCGAGTTCGGCAAGGTTGCGCAGTGGGTTCAGGCCTACGGGAAGCCGACGATTGCGGTAATTAATGTCCGCAACCTCAGGTGGCGCCACCCCGCAAAGGTGAGAAGTGAATCGACGCGCAGATCGCTGTCACGGGCGGTTGCTGAACACGCCAACAACATTCGGACCGAGCTCGCCAAGATTGATCTCGGCAGCACTCCCATCGTGGCGATTCAGAGCAGGAGAGCGTTGTTTGCTCGGGCCCAAACGCCATTCAAGGGACCGGCCGAGAACGACTTCAGCTCAGATCGCGAGCAGTTTGGGATCGAGTACCTCGCCGAGTGGTCGAACTTCTCCGTCCTGGAAGATCTGATCGTCGCATCGATCGAGGAAGGTGGGGCAGAGCTCCGGCAGACCGCCCTGCGAGAAGGTTTGCGGGAGATCTTCCACTCCCGAGCTTCCGACCTCGCCAGTATCCTTGAGAACATCGACTCGCGAATACTGTTTACAGAGAACCGAATCGACCAATTCTTCGACACGCTCGGATATCTAGAGGGTGACGACCGGAACGCGTACATGGGCGTCGAGGGTCGTTTGATCCCCACGGTAGAAGTCGCACGAGGTAAGCCATTCACCGCCGGTTCCGTCGGGACGTTAGGCCGCCAGTTCGACCACCTCATGCAGTCACACTTGTCGCGCGTTCGTGAAGCCGCACTTCGACGTGCCGACGATGTGGTCAGTGCAGCAATCGACGCGAACACACCGCTCACGGATGAAGACTTCCAAGGTGTGTACTCAGCTGCTGAACTGCAGGCTGCCGTCGACGAGATATGGAAGGCAAAACAAGCATTCCTACTGCGCGAAATCGAGCTTGCGGTCTCGGATGTGGTGCCCGAAGTTGGTGACACGGCAACTGGCGGTGTTGCGTTCGAGGCCATCAGCGGCGCTAGTTCGCGCGCAGGTTTGGCCTTACAAGCGGCAGGTTTGGCGGCAGGCGCCGCAGCAGGTGTCATTGCTGTGCCGTCGATCGCTACTATCTGGAATCCGGTGGGCTGGGTTGGAACCACAGCCGCGATCGGGCTGGGCGCTGTCGGTCAGGTGGGAAAACCTTGCAGGACAAAGACTCGCGAAACGCGGAGAAGACGATCGTGCTGCCGCTCGCTCAGCAATTGAACGTGAGTCGCGACTGGCCGTGCAGAAGACCTTCGATTCCATCGAGAGGGATCTGCGCAAGCGGGGCGCGTCAGAAACCTGGAGCCTAGCCGGACCCGTCTTGGTGGCACTCCTGCAACAGGATCTAATGCTCAGACGAAGCAAGATCGAGATCGCGAAGCTGGCCGAAGTCCTTCAAGGACAGTCGACCAATATCGCCTACTCCTCTGCGGGGGTGGATGTCCTCGATGGTGCAGTCCGGAAGGTATTGAATTCACATGCTGTGCAATCGGCCAGTGAAGCCAATGTTCTTTTGGGCGAGAGCTGGTTTGAGCACAATGACGGACGGTCCTCAAGCAACGGAGAATTCACCGACGCACATCGCGCCGTCTTTGCCGAGCAACGCGAGCAAGAACGTCGCCAGCTGAGGGCCTGGCTCTCCCAAGTCTGGCAGGTGAGGTCTGAGCGTGAGATCGCTGAATGGATTGAAGCTGTCACCGACTACTCGTCTGACGACCTGGAGTTGAGGGATGCGGTCAACCAGGTCACAGCGAATGACCAGCGGAAGCCAGCGGTGGTCATCTTGGGGGACTACAGCGCCGGCAAGTCCAGCCTGGTCAAGCGACTGCTGGTTGAGATGAGCGGCTCAATTCCGGAGGATCTTCAAGTTCGTGGAAGCGGTGCGACGAGTTCAGTGCGTACGTACGAACTTGATCACATCAGGCTCGTAGACACTCCGGGATTTCAAAGTGGCCATGCCAACCACGACGAGCAAGCGCTCGGGGCGGTGGCGGGTGCGTCGCTTGTACTGGTTGTTGTCCACGTAAACCTGCTTATTGGTGATATGGCACTGCTCGAAGCGATTGTCAAAGGAACCGACGAGACGGTCGCGAAAGCCGGGCGAGTTCTGTATTTGATCAATCGGTCTGATGAGCTCGGGACCGATCCCACATCGGCTCCCGGGGACTATCTGCTGCTGCGGCGTCGCAAGGTGGAAGAGTTGATTGCCGCATTGGCGTCGCGGGGAATCACCATTGACCCATGCGAGGCTCACGCGTTGGCTGGCGACCCATTTGGTGTGGTCGGGAGTCGGATGGACGTCACTCGGGCAGATTTCGATGACAACCGTGATTGGGATGGCGTCGACCCGCTGGTTCGGACTCTTGACACCTTTTCTCGGAAGCAGTCGCAAGCCGCGTTGTTACGTGCGACTGTCGATGAGATCAGCAGCACGCTCATGGTTCGCCGAAACCAGCTGCGCCAGGCGGTAACTGAGCTGGAGCCTAAGTCTGCCGAATTCGGAGGAACCATCCAAGCAATCGCAAACGGTGAGCGCGACGGGGACCTTCTCGAAACCTCGATCCGTAACCGGCTACGGAGAATCCTGGAGCCGCACGCCGATCGTGCACGCCATCAAGTCCGAGCTGCGGGGAAGGATGAGATGGCACGATTGGAAGAAGTCACGGGTGCGTGGCTCCGGGATGACGAGTTGGCGGTCGAGTTGGATCGATTCATCAACCAGACAGGACGAGATATCGACCAGTGGTTTGAGACCCACTCGTCGACCATCGGACGCCGGATGAAATCTGCAGAACCTGCTGGCACAGTGTCGCTAGGCGTCGAGGAGACGTTCGTCGGGCCGGTCGACGGTGTCAATGCCGCGAAGGCGGTGGCAGGATCGGCGCACCACACGGCGAGGGTGGCGAAGGCGATCGGCAATCGAGACGCGATCTACAGCATTGGAAAGAGCCTCGGGGTGAAGTTCAAGCCCTGGGGCGCAGTCAAGGCCGGCGGGCGGGTGGCAAAGGCGGCGCCGATCCTGGCCGCGATTGGTACGGCTGCCGATGCGCATGCGCTGTATAAGGGCCACAAGTCTGGCAAAGATCGTGAGAGGGCTCGGAACGACGCGATCGATTTCATTACTCAAGCTGCCGAGATAGCCGAAACTCAGATTCTCGACGGAGACGGCAGGGACGGCCCCATTCCCGCACTCCGCGAGCGTGTTGCGGTGCTGGCGGAGCATCGAAACGCGATCGAGCAAGAGAATGCAGAAGTGCGCGCGACGCTGCATGCCATGGAGACTCAGATCGAAGGTTTGTCCGAGCTAATCGACATAGCGAACGAACTCTTCCCACAGGAACGGAGTACAGGGTGAGCAATTTCGACATCCAAGCCGCCAAGAAGTGGTTGGACGAAATCCCGGGCGGTTCACTGACCGATGTATTCGATGTTCAGTGGAAGCAATTCGCGTCGGAACCAAGGCCTGTCGCGACAGTCTTTGGTTCGTACGACACCGGCAAGAGCAGTCTAATTCGACGGTTGCTCGTCGATACCGGAGTCGAAGTTCCTGAGTGGTTGACGATCAGCGCACGCCACGAGACATTTGAGGTTCGGGGTGTTGTGCTGGCCGGTTGCGTTATCCGCGACACACCCGGTCTTGCAGTTGGCGCGAAGGACGTTCGGGGCGAAACCAACACTAAGTTGGCTCAGGAAGCAATCGGCTTGACGGACATCGCAATTGTCACGGTGACACCGCAGCTTGCCACAGGGGAACGGGAACTGATTCGGGATCTGATTGACAGCGGATGGTCCACCGACGCCCTTTGGTTCGTCATTTCACGATTCGACGAGGCCGGCCACGACCCGGATAGCGATCTCGACGGTTACAAGAACCTCGCGCAACGCAAGATTGCCGAGTTGCGGGAATCGCTTGGACTAGATCCCAACACACCGGTCTTTGTTGTCGCTCAAGACCCTTTCCAATATGCGGGCGCAGAACGGGATGTCGATCGAGATATCTGGGACGACACCCGCGACTGGGACGGGATGGCGGAACTTTCCGCGGCGCTCGACCGAGTCGGCGGCAGCGACCTTGGCTTGTTGCGGGCGGCCACTGAGCAGCGATTTTGGTCGCAGGTTGTCGCTACAGTGGTTGGGGAGTTGCGCGTCCAACTGAGAGAGTTCGAGACAGCCCTAGCAGATGCGAATGAGCTAACAGCTCGCCAAGATCAATGGGAGGCTGCGCTCGACGATCTCGATGCTGCTGCACGGGCTAGTTTGCAAGGAACCATAAAAGAAGCGATTCGATTCGCCGTGGTGAACTCGGATATCACCCAAGAGCAAATAGCTGCAGCGATCCAGTCTTCCCTAGAGGAGTGGTACCAAAAGGTGGGGCGGGACCTTGACCTGCTTCTGCAAGATGCTGAAAAGTCGGTCGACAGGCAACGCGTGGAGCCGTCGTGGAAGCGACTCGAGTCCTTTGTGGCCGCCGCGATCAGCAAGGAAACCTCTAACGACGTTCCGGATGTGACGCGCTTGGGGCCGATCCTGTCAAGCGTAGGACCGAAGGTTATCGCGGCCATCGTCGACATCGACGGTCTCATGCGAAAGCGGTCCGGACAGAAAGCGAAGGGTGGCGGTGCGGCTCGTCAGAGCGATGGGTGGTCACGAAGCGACACGGAGAAGGTTGCCAAGATGGCGCTCACCGCCGCGATCGTCATCGTGAAGTTGATTGACGAGATTCGTTCCAAACTGGCAACTGCCAACCAGTCACGCGAGCAGGAAAAGGCGCTAAAAGATCAACTGGAAGCGGATGCCACACTAGTTGCGCTGGATGAGTGGCAGAAGTCTCTCGATGAAGCCCGGAGAGTGATCACGGAGCATAGTGGCCTTGACGCCGAACTTGCCCTTGGGCTCGACGAGAGTGTCGACGCGCTCCGAAACGCGCTACGCCGGGCGAGCGAGTTGCACGAGATCGAAGATTCGTGCGCAACGCAGGCTTACGAAGACACGAGGGTCGCTAATGGCTGACGTCAAATCGGATGGGTCGAGCGTCGACACAAGATAATTCGCACGTGTCTTCGTTGGCGGGATCAAGGTGTGCCGAGGTGAGTTTGACTCGCTGGTCTGTGTCGGGCCGCGACCTTGTCGTCAGTTGCTGAATCTCCATTCGTTCCGAGCCATCTGTGCAGCGCTTGCTTAAAGGTGTCGAGGGGCGAGGAATCACCGCCCGACAGAGCGGCGATGATTCCTCTAATGGGGAGTGGATGCACGTGTATCTCGGCTAAGAGTCGGCCGCCCGGTCGAAACTGGATCGTTCGTGGAGTTGCTGACCCCATACTCGGATAGATCAGCATGGAGCGCGGGACTGACCCCCAACCGGGGTATGCCTGAGCATATGTTGTGAGTTGGTAGAGGTCACCCGGCGAGAGCGAATGTTCATCGTAGCGTTTGTATTTGGCGTCAATCGAGCAGGAGCGGAAGCCGTCTGAGATCGAGATGTCTGGGCGTATGGCGAATCCATCTGAGTCGGATCGAAAGACAGTCGAGTCATTGGTCTGGGGGAGTGTCACAAGACCGGCAGGCAACGACTCTCGCACCAACGTCGTGACGAACCGTTCGAACAGGCTGTTCATGTCGACTAGGAATGCCTGCGCGCGTGCCTGCCCGACGTTGAATATGTTGTCTAGGAAGCTGTTCTCCAACACGGCCAGCGACCACGTCAGCACCGTTCGGTAGCGTTCGTTTCGTCGATCGTATTGAAGCGTGCGCCGCGCGAATTCTGGGCTCGGTGGTGGCGTCGAGGCAGACCCGAAGAAGTCTTCGTGGGCGCGAGCAGTCATCGATCGAAGCTGGGGGGTGGACGTGAAGCGATGAGCAACACCCAACGCTGCAGCCACCACCCGATTCTCGAGGATATCGGTATCGAACTCTTCGTAGTCGCACGCAAGGGTGTCGAGCACTCCGAACTTCCGCAACGCTTGCTCCCGGAAGTTGAGACGACCTCTTATGTACGGAAGATCATCCTCGGCCGGTCTGTAGCCTGCGAGGAGACCCTGGCGATGTACGTCGTTCGCGGAATCGGTCAGGAAGCGGGCCAACATTTCAGGCATAGAATCGGACTTGCCCGGCGAGTGAAGATGCTTGAGCGAGGCGAGGACATCGTGCGAACTTCCCTCGGCGAAAGCCATCATCGCGAGGACGTCGAGTTCGTTGCCGGCGAGTTTGGGGACCACTCTCAGCGGCCCAACCCCAGGAACATCTACCGAACCCACCCACTGCGTGGCTGTCACTTCCACGCGGTCACCTGCTAACCAGCGGAGCTGAACTCTGCCCTTGAGGTGGTCAGCGGCGGCGGAAATCTCATGCTGGCGCGCGGGCTGGACCTCGAAGACTTCGCTCTCGTACTCAGTCAGCGTCCTCATAGAGGGTTAGCGACTCCGTACTCAGCCGCTAGCAGCTCCACCAACTGTTCGTCGTCCACCGGTACCAGGCGCTGACCGGGCGAATCGACGAGCGTATGCCCAAGGAACTGAGCAAGCTGTGCGTAGTCGTCGTAAACCAGTTCCTGCAGCAGCGGTATTACCTCCAGTCGGACGACCTGCGCGAAGTCGATGGGGTCGCTAATCGGCTCGCCGTTGTGCATGAAGAACGCATGACCAATCTGTCGGTCGCGCCCGGCGTACGCGGTGATCCTTTTGTTGAGATCATCGAGAAAGAGATCCAGCGCCAGAATGGTTGAGCCATAGGAGGCCTGACCTTCGAGCAAAGACGAGTCGGGCAGTATTTCCTCAAAAGCAAACCTCCGACGAAGCGCGGCATCGAGGGTGCGTATGGAACGATCCGCTGTGTTCATTGTGCCAATGATCAGCAAGTTCTCGGGTACCGAGAACCGCGCTTGACTCGTGGGTAGTAAGACCTCGGTGCCACGTTTGTCCGCCTCGATCACTGTGATTAGTTCACCGAAAACCCTGGGTAGGTTCGCGCGGTTGATCTCGTCGATGATCAGGAAGAATTTTTTGTCTGGAGATTTTGCTGCTTCTGCGCACACGTTTTTGAAGATGCCGTCGATACGAGCGAGTCGTAGCCCGCCGCCATCACTTGAGTCCTCGATCGGCCGGTATCCTTCAACGAACTCCTCGTACGTGTAGGAGGCGTGGAAGGTGACTGGCGTGACGGTTCCAGGCCCAGGTCCGTCGCTGTTCTGTTCGCCATACCATTGGGCGAATCGCGCAGCGCAGTATGTCTTTCCGGTTCCTGGCGGGCCGTACAGGATAAGTTGTTTCTTACGATCGAGCGCCTTGGCCCACTGCGTATAGCGGACCTCTTCAGCGTCGGTGTAGTTGGGCAGCTCAGCGTATGCGGTTCTCGCTGCCGGGCCAGTTCCATTCTCTAAAATGCGGGCGACGTCTTTTGTCGTAAGAGTCTGAAACGTGCTGCGCCAGCCACCGAAGCCCGGATCCAGCTTCCTGGCATGCGTGGTGTCCCAGTCGACTGCGACTGTGTGTCGACACTGATCCCGATCTGGAAGGTACTGATAGCCGTCGGCACGAACAGTGCCGATGCCGAGGATTTCAGTCGTTCCTTTATTGGCGACAACGTGGTTGCCGGGTTTCAGGTTTCGAAACTTCCAGATGTTCTTGGCAGCGAGGAGGTTTTGCCGGTCGGTGTTCTGCGGATAGGTGCGGGCAAAGGCCTTCGAGAACTCTTCGAATGTGTCATACAGGGACAGGTCGCCCAGCTCGTCCCAGCCGATGCAAATGTATTCACCGTCTAAGCAGTCCTGCCAGGCAGATGCTTGCTCACCGGGGAGACCTTGAGATAGACGCTCGACTCTGTTCGGTTGCCGCGGCCTCGTGCCGACGGTGGTTGCCAACCTTCTAAGAGGATCATTCGCTGGAATCCGTCGACGGAAGAGAGTTCCGGGTAGGCCTGCAAAGCCGTGTTGAGGGCTCTGTTGAGGCTATCGGGGACTGGTCTGGTTCGACGCCGAGCGCGACTGCGTAGTGTCTCATCCGTGACCCCGCGAAGACTGGCAAAATCTCGTCCGGGAAGTAGATGTGGAGGGCCTTCAGTACGACCATCGGCCAGACGCCTGTGACGGTCAGTGTTGCCGCTTCACCCCACTCGCCGGCCACGGCGAGGTCGAACAGCGCCGCGAACTCTGACCGTATGCTCGACCATGCCTCGTCGAGCGTGGCGAAGTCTTTCGGGAACTTCCATTCGCCGTCGTTGTGGTAGAAGATGCCGAACTTGTAGGCACTACCTCCCGAGATGCTTCCAATCTGCTTGGTGGCCGTTTCGAGCGCGTATGTCATTTGCCACTGCTATGGGACCGCCTGGATTGCCACGAGGATGGGACCACCTTGGCGCGTTATTGAGGATGCTCTGCGGGGTTGGGTCGGTCAAGTCCGGGTCGGTGTCGTTGGCGGTAGGAGGGGCCTTCGATGACGAGGGTGTGCGCGCGTGAGGTGAGTCGGTCGATGGCCGATTGGGCCAGTAGCGCGTCGGCGGTCATGGTGAGCCATTCGGCGGGTTCTCGGTTGGATGTGACGATGGTGGTCTTGGTCTGCTGGTGGCGTTCGACGATGAGTTCGTAGAAGTCGTTGGTTTCGGTCGCGTCGAGCGCTCTGAGTGCGAAGTCGTCGATGATCAGGATGTCGACGGCGGTGATGCGGCGGAGTTCGGCGTCGACGCTGTTGTCGAGGCGGGCGGCTTTGAGTCGGTGGAACAGTTTGTCCGCTCGCGCGAACAGCACTGTTTTGCGTCGGCCGATGGCCATGTGGCCCAACGCGTTTGCTAGGTGTGTTTTGCCGACTCCGACGGGGCCGAGCAGGATCGCGGAGTGGCCGGCGTCGATGAACCGCAGGGTGGTGAGGTCCTCGAGCAGGGGGCGGTCGTAGAGTAGATCGTCTGCCGCGCGCCAGTTGTCGATCCGCATGCTGGGGTCGAGACCTGCCTTGGCTGATCGTCGGGCGGCGGAGCTGGATTCACGCCGTGAGACTTCATCGGCGAGCAATTGTTGCAGGAACGTCAGGTGCGAGGTTTTGTGTTGGCGGGCCAGGGCTGCGCGTTGGGGCAGGGTGTCGGCGAGGGCTCCGAGTTTGAGGGTTTTGAGCAGGCCGAGCATGTCGGCGCCGACAGGTTCGGGCACACTGTTGGTGGTTCGGGTCATCGGTTCACTCCTGAATGGTGTTGTCGGGGTTAGGAACAAGTGTCAACTGTGTTCTGTTGGTTGCGTATTCGGAGGGGTCGCGGGCAAAGCGAGACGATTCCGACCCGGCGGCCACGGGCATGTCCGGGGTGGTGTTCTCGGTGGCCTGCTCAAGCATCGAGGCGATCTTGGGCACGGCGATGACATCGAACTCCAGGGCGGTGGCACAGGCAGCATCGACAGGTCCGGGCCCGTAGGTGCGCACCAGGCCGAGCAGGGTGTACACCGCCCGCACCCGAGACCACGGGCGCGGGTCGTCGACGATACGGGCCGCGTAGAGCCCGATATGGGGGCCGTGATGCTCGCAGGTGGCCTGCAGCTTGCTGATGTTGCGCAGCGCGTAGGCGGCCTTGTCTGCGGGGTAGTCGTTGGGGTCGGTGCTCTGCCCACCGGCGGGCTGGCGCGGGTGTTGCTTGACCAACTCGCCGCGGTGATAGAACTTCACCGCTTCGCTGTCCAGGCGAACGTCCAGTGTCGAGCCGATCCAGGTTTCGGGCAGTGAGTACAGTGCTTTGCCGACCGAGGCGTGAAAGTCTCTGTGCACCTTGACAGTTTTGAAGATCGGTACGTCGTAGTCGGCCGGTATCGGTAACAGGTGGGCGCGCTCGTCTGTGTCGAACAGCACCGCTGGCGCGGCGGCGGTGGTGCCGTGAATCCGCAGCCCCGCGGTGCTCTGGCACCACGCCACCGCGGCGGCCTGGGCATCGGGCAGGCTCGAGAATCGCTCACCGGCCCAAAAGTTGTTCTGCACGTAGTGGATGGTGCGTTCTACCCGCGGCTTGTCGGTTGGTGTGGCGACTCGGGCGGTGTCGGTGACGAACCCGGCATGCTGGCCGTAGTCCAACCAGCCCCGAGACAACCTCGGATTGAGGGTGTCTGCTTGGGTGACAATAGGTTTCATGTTGTCCGGAATGATCACAGCGAACACGCCGCCGAAGAACTCCCACGCCGCTGAACAGCCCTCGAGGATCGTTGACAGGGTTTGGGTGTGTGAGAGCCACACGAACGTGTGCCGCGAGTACACGGCGGTGAACACCAGCGCGAACACTTTGCGGCGCTTACCTGTTGCCGCATCATCGAGCATCCCGAGGTAGCCGAAGTCGATCTGGCACTCCACCCCGGGATCCCCATCGGCCACCCGCACCGTGGTCGTGGTGCGGCGATACCCACAGCACTCGGTCGCGAACCGCACCAGCGTCCGATACGGGACCACACACCCCTGACGGGCCAGCAGGATGTGAATCTTCGTCACCGTCAACGGTTCTGGATTCTCCGGCGTTCCTCCCCTCACCCACTGCGTGATCTGTTCGCTGAACGGCACCAACGCTTCCCACGCCTGGCCATGACCATTCGGCCGCGCCGGACGCACCCCGGCCACCACCGCACCGAGCAACTCATCGGTCAGTGCCGACGCACCGACATCGCGCGTCAACCCCGCCGCCTGCGCCGCCGCGATGTAGCGTCGCACCGTCTTCCTATCGACACCCGCACGCGCGGCGATCGTGCGCAGACCCGGCGCCGGTAACCCCACCGCAAGGCCCAACCACAACCGCAGGACTTCTCTGATCTCTTCCACTGCAACCTCCCGGTAGCCCATGCCGTCGGCCCCTTCCGTGAACATCGTCACGGCCGAGTCAACGGACAAAATGAAGGACCACCAGCGCGACGCGCCGGTGGTCCCATAACTGGCAATCCAGGTGGTCCCATCCCTATGGCAAACAATCAGCCCAGGTGGTCCCTTCACGGTGGCAAATGACACGCGTAGCTGAAGCTCTGCTTGGAGGTCCCGGTGCCCAGTGCGTACCTATCCAGGTCGAGGGTCGGCCAATCAGCGAGCGGAAAGCGTCTGACCACTGATTGACGTAAAGCTGCAACGGTTTGCAGTTCGTTTTGGGGACACTGATGAAGTCCTTGGCTGATCGCTTCGTGCAGCTCCAACTTTGACCTTCCTATGAGATCCGACCCATCGCGGTCGGCCGTACACCCTGGCAACGATCCTTCGACTATCGCCTATTACGCCATGCATGTATCGGATATGGAGGAGCTCGGCCGGGAGGAGCCTGGCCGACTACAGATGATAGGAAACACGTTCACTCAGTACAGTCTCTGCACCCAACTGATCCGCCATGCGGGCTGCGAGCGTCCTGCGTGCGAGTGACTCCGGCAGTGCAGCGGAGAACTTGAGCCCACGCAGCGCACGGGAGTCGATCGAGGGAAACGCACGAGTGTTTCCGGCTCGGATGGTAGATAGTTCTTCTTTGATCTCGTCCACCGACAGGTCCGAGTGCAAACGAAGGACCTCTGCGCCGATTCGTTGTCGCGCGGGTACGAGTTTCGGAGCCCACGCGGCAAGAGTCCGGTTGGCCTTTGCTCCTGCCCACGTCCACCAACGCCAGTCGCCGCGGTCGTCTCGTTCGATAACAAACGCGCCATGCGCTACTTGGTGCGACCTGCTTGTTCGTAGGTCGTCCAAGGTGGCGACAGCCCGCCGGGTCAAAGTAACGCCGGCGGGGTTCGACCCGAGCAGGACTTCCCGGATGCCGCGGGCGATTTCGAAGGAAGCCCCGTCAGGCACGGACATCCACTTCGCTCGACCGCCGAGGGTCGTAGCCTCGACATACACGTGTCGGCGCTTCCAATCGATGTGAGTGACTTTCCACGACCTGCCGGCCAGAAGCAACACGCGAGGGCCTTCGACGTCATCGGTGAGAACACTCGTCTCGACAGCGCCGATCTCGTTGCGTCCTGCGTACACGGTGAACTCGGGTGCTGCGGTGAAGACCGCGAGTAGGTCCATGAAATGCCTTCTACCGAAATGTTTTTCGGCCTCCGCGCCAATAAAGGCACTGCCAGCGTCGTGCTCAAGGAAACCTTCGTCAAGCAGGTAGCTCATGATCTGCTGAGAGTCCTCGCCGAAGAGGGGGAGGGTTCCCCAGATGGCTTGCCAGTCGGTGAGCGGAACTCGTCGTGTTTGCAGTGCGGCCGCGAGGATCTGCTGGGCAGCAATATGTCGGGGTTCAGGTGTGGCAGTCACAGGCTCCACCCACCCGTGGGACCAACAGTGGAGCATTCCTAGCGCTTCAAGTGTCGAGGCATCGCTCAGACAGAGGAAGAGACAATTCCCAGTCGTACCTGCGCGTCGGCCGGTGCGTCCGAGACGCTGCAGAAAGGACGACACTGTGCGCGGTGCGTTGATCTGGATCACGCGGTCGAGGTCGCCGACATCGATGCCGAGCTCGAGCGTTGACGTAGCGACGATGACGCAGTCTCGTGCTCCGGCGAAAGCTTCCTCAGACTCGCGGCGCTCGGCTGCGGACAGAGAAGAGTGGGAGATGAATGTTGTAACCCCTCGCTGTCGCAGCTGAGACCCGAGTTCCTCGGCCAGTCGTCGAGAATCGACGAATACCAGTCGCTTCTCCCCGAGATGCAGTGATGCGATGATCTTCGCCGCGTTCTCTGTGCTGCCGACGGAATCGACGGTGATGTCGGGAACGACCGCACCGCCGCCAACGACGGGGGATACCACGAGACCAGGTCGCTCGGCTCGACCCTGCAACCACCCCAGGAGTTCGTCTGGATTGCCAACCGTAGCCGACATGCCGACCCGCTGGAGCTTGCGGCCCAGCAAAGACTCGAGCCGTGCAAGTACTGCAAGAAGATGCCAACCGCGGTCGTCGCCGGCGAATGCATGGACTTCGTCTACGACCACTGCTTGAACGCCACCGAGAAGTTGAGCAGCATCGACATTCTCGGATACGAGCATCGATTCAAGTGATTCGGGCGTGGTCAAGAGGATGTCCGGCCGGTCACGCTTTATTCGTCCGCGTACCGATTGGGCGACGTCGCCGTGCCACGTCATGGCGCCACGTCCAAGCCATGCTGCGTATTCCGCCAGTCGTGGTTGCAGATTGTTGAGTAGTGCCTTCAGCGGGCATATGTACAGCACTGAGATGCCGGTCCAGTGCTCCGTTTGCATTCGAGTGAGCAGTGGGAACATCGCTGCCTCGGTCTTGCCGCCAGCGGTCGGCGCGAGCAGGATCGCATCCGAGCCACCCACGATCGGTTCGGCGGCCTCATCCTGCAACGGTCGCAAACCCGGCCAGCCGAGAGAGTTCACGACATGGTGTTGCAGGACCGGATCGAGGATATCGAATCCGGCCATTTCACAGCTCGATGTCGTCGGCTGACATGGCGGCTCGTTCGATGTCGGTGAGTTCCTTCTTGTCCACGGTGAGTGAATAGTGTTGGCGCGGATCGAATTCGTCATGTAGGTCCACTCGATCGAGCACGTCGAGGACCAACTTCTTCAGGAACAGTCGCGGCGAGATGCCGACCTGCCCACCCAATTTTCCTGCTACCGCGGATGCGAGGTGACGAATGTACGCGTCGTCGACGACTGTGCGGATTCGTTCGGGTGATTGCGCTCCGTCTGCAAACAGATCGCGTACCCGGATGCCCACCTCTACCAGGCGATCCAGATCGAATCCGGCGAGGCGAACCTGCGGGGCACGTGGGTTGTCGAAACGTGCGTCCGTGGTGAAGTCCGTATGGAGACGCTGCGCCAGTGGTGGGAGTGACTGGATTCCCATCCGGCCATCGAAGAACGCTGGTGTTCCGGTAATCATCAAGTACAGGCCGGGATACCGCCCGGAGTCGAGTTCGTCGATCCATTGGCGCAGCGCGTTGAGCGCTTTGGCTCGACTGTCCGATCGCATGCGCTGGAGGGTTTCGACCTCGTCTATCACGAGCAATAGCCCGGGATGGCGGGCGCCCTTGAGGACGGCAAGCAAGCCTTGTAGAAAGCCCATCGCGAGGAAGTGGTCCACGTCTTGCCGCACGCCGGCGGCACGTTTGGCTGCAGCGCCCACATGCGGTTGTCCACCGAGCCAGGCGATCAGTGCGTCGGCAGTGGCCACGTCCTCCCGCTCGAGTGCATCTCGATACGCACGCAACACCATCGGATACACCGGGGTCGCAGATGCAACTGCTGCCAGGCGCTGCTCGAGGAGCGCCTCGATCTGTGCGGTGGAGGCCTCATCAACTCCGGCCGCGGCGGCGGCGTCCTCCTCGATCCCGAACAACCAGGTGTCGATCACGTTCCGGAAGGCTGAGGGTGGAAAGGCTGCCGTGTGCAGCGATTCGGTCGTGCGGCGATAGACGGTTTCGAGCTTGTGAAGCGGGGTCTCGAGCTCGCTGATCTGTACCTCGGCAACAGCCATTCCGCGACGCATTGCACGTTGCTGTACCCAGCGAGCAAAGAACGTCTTTCCCGAACCGTATTCACCGCGAACAGCTTTGAACGCAGAACCGCCTGCAGCGACCGTTTCGATCTCCTCGTCGACTGTCGGCGCAAAGCGGTCTATTCCGACTGCCAAAACATCAAGATTTCCGGCGGGGACGGTGCCCTGTCGGAGGGCCGTCAGCACCTCTCGGCGCCGCACCGGAGAAAGGGTACTCATGCCTTCACCTGGAACTGCTCGAACATCAGTGGGGCTTCGAGCGCGAGCTCACCACCGTTGACTGTGAGCACTATGACGCCATCGGTGTTGAAAATCTGGGCAACTACCTGTACCGAGCTGTTGGCGCGAGATGCCTTGACGCCAAGAATTTCTCCGGCACGGGGCAAGGTAAGCACACCACCCCCGGCGATCGTCTCGCGAAGCAGAGTTCCAATAGCGTCTGTAGACATTCGCCTTCCATACAGCTTGAACTGTTCCTTGAACAGCGCGCTGGTCAAGAGCTTGGCAACCTGGTCATGGCCTTCAGTTGGCGACGAGTCCGGGGACGCCACCAGAGATTCAGGTTCACCGACGTCGAACAAGGTATCAACTTGCGGCATCTTGGTCGCAGCTTTCTTCTTCGTCGCGGTCGGTGCAGATACGTGTACCTGCGTAACGGGTGCGGACGTGATGCGCGCTGGCGTCCACCAGGATGGTTGGGGGTTCGGTGCCGCTTCCAGCCCTAGGTGTCTGGACACGTACCCGTCAACCGAGACCGTACCGTTCACGAGAATCGATATAGGGATCACGGCCTCTGCAAGTGTCGCACCGCCGTGGTAGCCAGCTTTGAGCCCGGTGTACCGCAGCTGTTCATCAACAGCAAGCACCGCGCGGTGATCCTCGGTGAGAACACGTTGACCTTCGACAAGAACCTCGTCGGCAGGCAGGGAGGCGCCATCGACACTGACTGCGGACCTATACCGTGCGGAGATTTGCTGCCCGCGTTGTTTGCTTGCTTGTTCTCGGCGCTCGACAACGTGCCCGTGGTCACTGAGCAGCACCACGGTGCGGCCCACCGTCGCCGCTGTCGCGAGTAGTGCGTCGAGTCGCTTAAAAGTTGATGTGGTCCAGGATGTTCCGATCGGATCGGAACGATCGAGGGCGTCGTCGATGTCGTTGAGTATGCACGCGACGACTGGACGGTCATCGGTATCTTCAACTGCTGTTCGGACGTCGACGGCCAACGCGTGACCTTGCGCCACCGCTTCGAGATCGGCCTTGTGGAAAAGCACTTGGCCAGTTCCACGTAACCCGTTGTGCTGCAACCAATTCGAAAATCCGGTTCGCTCGACATCCTGCGTCCCCGCGGCAAGCGCTCCGGTCAGCAACGAGCAGCGCGAGAACTTGGTGACTGTAGGCAGTGTGGCAAGGGCAGTATGTGGTCCGTCTGCTCCGGTGAATCGACAGTCCTGCCATTGCGGGCGGTGACGACGCAGTGCGTCAGCAACAACATCATGGGACGTCGCAGCATCCATACCATCCGCTACGACGACGAGCACAGGTGACGCCTGCGCTTCGTGTGCACCCAGACCGGTTGGGCCCGAAACAGGAGCAGTCAGCGGCTTCACGATCTGGTCGAGGACGTCCTCGATGTAGAGCGGTGCGCCCGTTCCACTTTCGCGATGGGTACCGGCCGCCGCCAGCATGCGGGCGAAACTGCGATCGAGGGCTGCGCGCTTCTCGCGAATCTCCGTGACGAGTTTGTGTGCCACCGCGGCAAGTTGTGGGTCGGTGGCACCGACGAATGCATTGTTGACGGCGCTGTCTACCCACGAGAGGTCGGTTCGATGTTCTTGTAACCAGTCCGCCAGCGTGGTGGGCTGCTGCCAGGGTGCTCGGAGTCGACGAAGCAGTCGAAGCGCGGCCGCACCAACCTGGACGTCTCGCGGAGCGTCGGAGGTGTCGGCTCGTGCATCGCGATGTGCAAGGACATCGGCCCACGCGTTTTCGGCTGGAGCGAGATCGTCGCTGTCTATCGACGTCGCGAGTGCGCCGGCGAAGTGCTTTATGCGCGGCGCGAGCGCGGACGACAGGACATCGGACCGGGCAACCAGGGGCGATGCATGTAGTTTCGTCACGAAAGACTCAGCTCGCGTCAACGCGGCTGTGGGGTCTTCCGCGGCGGTGACCGCGAGCGTAGCCACGTTGCCCCACGTTGCCAGCTGTTGCTCGGAGTAGACGTTGTCGCCGAGTTCCAGCTTCAGCCGAGTACGAACCTCGACGATCACGTCGGCGGTCGCGGGAAACGAGGCGGCGGCTTTCGCCGAATCGGACAGCAACGCAGCGACCATACCGAGCGGGACGATGTGTTCCGGGCCGTTCACCCGCCAGACGGTGGTGAAGAGTGGGCCGACTGTTCCCAGACGGGCTGAGATCCACGCGTAAAACTGTTCAAGCAGCGCCGGTTCGGTGGTCTTTGACCAAGTGTCGAATCGTTGGGTCCGAGATACGTCGATCGACCACAGGGCTACGTGGTGCGGTGTGAACTCGACGGGATCAAGGCCGAACTTGAGTTTCGCCAGCGTGGCAAACACATGTTCGTTGGTGAGTACACCGCCCGGCGCCGGCGTGGTGGTGTCACCCAGCTCGCGGAGCACCGCCCGCGCTGCGCGGGTATCGAGATCGAGTAACCGGAACTCGTGCTGGGAGGCTGCGAAGGCATCACGCAGCATTGGGAACGGGTCGAAGTTCGACAGTCGGTTTCCTGTCAGATGCTCGAGTACACCTGCAGGTAGCTCAGACGCATCACGATCAGTGAGAATCACCACCCAATCGACTTCGCGACGATTGGTGATCGCGTCGCGGATTGCGAGGACACTAGGCGCAGTACGGACGCGTATCCGTTGCCCGTCCACCGAGAACTCGCCTTCGCCCGACCATTGGGGTACGGCTGCCACAGCAATCACACCTCGGGTGTGATTCTTGACCCGCAGATCGCGGATCAAACCGCGGATCGCTGCGAGGTCCGCTTCGGGCAGTCCAGTCGCAGCTGTCACGGCTGCTCCGGGGTAATCGTGACCGTGTACTTGGTTCCGCGATTGTTCCGGAGAAGCTCCGTCAGGCGCTGTTCGACCACGCTGTAATCGCTGGTCGAGGACACGACCAGTTGGATCGTATCGGGCCTTGCCGGCGGGTCCGCCCGAGGTTCGGGCTTCGGGGGGAGCGGCGTAGATGGTTGCGTGACCCCTTCCTCTAGCCACTTGTCGCGGGCGATACTTGCGGTCCGTAGTGCCTCGCTGAGGGGCCGAGATAATTCGTGCTCGATGAAGGCTTGCTTCAGTGCGGCAAGGATGGCTGCCGCTTGCCGGCCCCGATCGTTGTCGGCTTCGGATGCACTGCGAAGCACGTTCAGACGGTTGAGCTCGAACCCGCCGACGGCCTCGCCAAGCGCTCCGGCCTGTGTCAGTGAACGGCTGGCTTCCAGATCAGTGGCGCCGAAGTTCGCGCGCGCCAGGGTGTCGACAAGCGTGAGGGTGTCGAGGCGGTTCAGCGTGGCGCCGAACAGTTCGTCGAGCGCTCGTGCCGCGGTGAGCCGTTCGCCCGCGTCGATCTCGAGGAACTGGTAAGCACGCGACAGCGCCTCAACCAAGCGCGCTCGGTCGTCGCGTCCGGCTGCGGCGTAGTCGTGGACTTGCTGGGCGAACGCCGACACATTCGGAGCAGTGAGGTACTCGTTGATGCCTTGCGCAGTCAGTGTTTTCCAGCGCCGGCACGCGTCGAGCCACAGCTGTCGCTCCGGTAGCGGTTCGATCCGGAGAGTGAGGTAACGCCGGAACTCGCCGATCGCCGGCTCATCCACCGATGCGGAGTGCAAATACCACGACCGTTTGGTTTGTGCGGCCCATGCTCCAGCTACCAGATCGACGACGTCGTCGGTCAGTCCGCGTTTCGATCCCGCCGGCGAGATTGCAGAACGCAGCAAACCGATGGGTACTTCTGTGTCTTCGGCGATGGCAGAGCGTGAGAGTTCCTGTGTCAGCCGGGTCCGCCACGCGGAGAAGTGTTCGGGTCCGAATAGGAGATGTGTTTCGCTGGTGCGGGCGATGCCTAACGGCTCCACGATGCGGCGAACGGTCTCGCGTTCACCACGATCCAAGGCGATTCGGCCGTCAGCCGTCGACTGCGCTTCCCGCAGGCGGCTCAACGTGAGATTGAGGTCTCGTCGGGTGATCAGACGTTCGGGGGGCGTGAAGTCGGGGTGGTCGGGGTACAGGGCGCTGAAGGCGTCGCCGATGAGCCGGTCGGCGGCTTCTCCGAGCGTATTGCCGATTGGAGGTTGCACGATGAACCCGGCGTGTAAAGAACGCAGGGGCGGTTGCCCGTCGGGGAACTCGGCGCCGGCCGCGACACCGTAGGCAATCTGAATGGCGTTGTTCAATTGCCCGCGGACCTGCGTTTGCTGTTGCTGCAAGATTGATCGCGCCGCTGCCCGGTCAGCATCGGATAGTTCATTGGAGTAACCGGCCCACCGATCACCGGTGAGCACGTAATTGAGGATGACCAGTCGGCCCAGTTGACGATTGACCTTGTCGGAGAAAAAGTTCGGTAGCCAGGTGACCGTGAACCGGTCTTGCCCAGTACGGAGAAGCTGCTCGACTCGGTCGTGGTCCTCGCCGGTCGTGTGACCTGGGTCGTCGAATGGAAGGTCGACGATCAGACGCAGTGCCCCATCCCGTGACGGGCGAAATGCTTCGTCCGGCAGATAACTGTGATCGCGGACGTTACCGAATACCACCTCTACTTCGCGTTCGGTCGCGCGCCAGACAACTGTGCGCAATAGTGCATTGTCGACGGTGTGCTCGGCACCTTGCACGCGGAAGTGTTCGGCGAGGAGTTCGCGCATCAGTTCGCGGCGACGTCCGTCGGTATCTTCACCCTTGGCGCGGTTGACGATTCGTTCGTAGTCAACGGACTCCAGCGTCACCGAGATGATCGGGTTCGCTTCGCTGGTCACGGACAGCTCGGGGATCTCAGCTGCCCACTGTTTGACCTTGTTCGTGATCTGACCGACTTGATCACCGGGGATCAAGCTGATGACGCTGCCGTGGTTGAGTGACGCCAGCCTAGAGGCATCAATTTGTTTGAGGGCAGGCACGTTCGGTGCGACCGCTGACATCAACAGTGTCTTGGCGATTCGAATGTCTGCTCGCAGTCCTGTTGGCACGTCTTTGTCGGGTGTCGTCTCGGGCACGTTGTGGTTGCGGAAGATCGTTGGCCGCAGCTTTTCTGACCACAGGTTGCGGGCAGTCTTGAAGGTTTGGGCGATCGTGCTGTTGATTGGCGTCGCGTTGGCGCTGTCGATGACGTAGTCGAACGCTTCCCCCACGGGGATCACGTTGTCGATGGTCAGCCTGTCGGCGTTGTCTTCGAGCATCTGCTGCATAACCTTGAGCGCGGTACGTTCGCGCTGCATCTGCCCGGACAGGCTGCGCAGTGTTGCGATCAGCGCCGGCGAGAACGGGTAGGTAAGTTTAAAGGCATCTGCATCAGACCCCCGATGCCGGTCGTCAGTATTGATGCCGTCTAGGAGCACATCCCACACCTGCGGATTCCGATCGAGCCGGACGAACGCCTCGTCGAGCGCCGCCGAGGCGTCGCTATTGAGGGGCTGCAGTAGCCGCTTGTGGGCGATGAACGGAAGGTTCTCGTCGCCGAGGACGACTTTGCCGAAGCGATCAGCTTGATGGGCAAAGGCCTGTTCGACCGCCTGCTGTGTGGCGCCGGCGTCGGAGCCGCCGGCTACCCAGTCCGCGAGATCATGCTGGCGAGCGATGAATGAGGCAATCGGAACGGCCAATCGACCACGACTGGTTTCGACGAACTTGGTAATCTTCTGAACCTCGGCGTTGAAGCGTTCCCGTTCGCTGATAAGAAACGTGAGCCACAGCACCAATTCGTCGAGGAGGAGTACGACACCGTCGTAGCCAAGCGATTTCGCGTGATCTGCGATGACGGCAAGCCCGTCTTCCAACGGCAACCAGTCAGTGTTACGCGAGTAGCTGGTGAAGTAGGTGGAGATCAGAGCTTGCTGTACCCGGGCGCGCTCGGTAGGTTCAGCGTCCGGAGCAGTTGCAGATGCGTAGGACTCAGCGTTCCAGTCTGCAGAAGCAGCGCCGACCTTGCCCCAGTCGATCGTTGCACCACTGGTGCCGCTGCCGCCGTTGAGCGCTGCGAAAAACTTGTCGTCGCCGACCTCAGCGCGGCGGTTATCCGCGTCAGTGAACAGCCCTCCCGCGGAGTGGAGTACAGGCGGCAACGTCTCCGGGTGAAGGGTAGTGATCTGCCTTAGGTATTGGTCGAACAGAGCCGACTCGATCGTGCGCGCGTCGAGAAAGTGGAACGTGAGTCGCAACAGCTTTGCTTGGCCGAGTGCCGCATGCGCAGTGACAGCCGGCTGCAACTCGGGCACGGCAAGCGCGTGCGGTGCGCGTCCCAAGATGGCGTAGAGCACGGCCATGAAGTGGGACTTACCTGATCCGAAAGAGCCATCGAGGAACGCTGCCTTGTTCTCACCGGTGCGCTGGGACTCCTCGACGACACCAAGCGCAGCACTGAACGCATCCGCCAACGCCGGAGTGACAACGTACGAGTCGATCGTGGACGCGAGCCGCGCGTCCCCGACCGAATCGGACAGTCGCAGGACATAGTCATTGGTGCCATGCGACTTCGGGATCGCGAAGGTCTCCCGCAGTGTGCGCGCGGGCGTGGAGGAACCTGGGAACACTAGTTGCCTGCCTTTCGCGATTGTGACGTCTTGCTTGCTGTTTTGCGCCCCCGAGTGCCGGCCGCTGGCCGCCAGTTCTTCAACTCAGCGACGGGAACCCCTACGCTGGAGGACTTTTCGCTGAGTTGTGCAGTCAGGTACTCGGCGAGATCGACACCCAGGTGGGGATCGGCGCCAGAATGCCATTGCTTGACCCACGGAAGAACCTCAGCGATACCCGCGACCACCGGGACTAGTTCTTCGAGCGGTGTGCCTTCGGATTCACGTAGCGCGTAAATGGTCGCCAATGCCAACCCTTGATGGGCGTGGCTCCAACCGGCCCAGCCGAGCAGTGGGGTCGGGTCGGTCGCCCTGCCGGCGTCGGGAAATGCAATGAACCGTTCCTTGGGCACATCGAGCTTCCCTCGGTGTGCCCAATACGACGTCTTGCGGAAGTCGGCAGTCGTGTATTTCGGGGGCACGGGGATGTCCGTGGCTTTGATCAGGCCTGCATCTTCATTGCGCTGCAGGTCCCACACGCGTTCCCACTCGGCACGTTTTCGAAGGCCGGAGTCCTTGTAGCGCAGGGCTGCAAGGTACGGTACCGCTTCGACGGACAGAAGTTTGACCAGGTTGGCCGTCACCGGTGCGTCCTTCTGTCCGGCCCACAGATCGAGCGCAGTGAGGAACTCGGGATCGCGTTCCATCTCACCGGCGAGTTCGCCGATGGATCGTGGCTGCGGGGTGCCTTGCTGGGTGAACCAGAGGCTCGGCTCTTCGAGCTTGTCTAGCAACCAATCACGCAGTGCCCGTAGAAGTTTGAGGTCCCACGTGTCGCCCGCCCATCGACGCTTATACTCGGGGCGTTCAAGGAGTCTTACGAACGGGTTCGTCTCGATCGCGTCGAGACGCTTCTGAACCAGCGCGCGGTATTCATCGGGCCAGTGAGTCGGGATCTCAATGGTCGGGGTGAACTTGTGGTTGTGGTGGTCGAACCAACTGGTTTCGAGGTCACTGTTGGCGACTCTTCGGGCTAGGACGATTGCAAAGGCGCGTTCGCCGGGCTCGATTCCCGGCGAGTTTCCGACTGGCAGTGTTAGGTCATCGTCAATAAGACCGTAACTGCGATACGTTTCCCAATCCAGTTCATCTTGCTCAGCCACCATCAACATCCGAACCTGTTTGTGCGCTAAGCGTGCTGAAGCAAGGCTGCTCTCTATCGGGCCGTCTGTTGCGACAGACGCCGCAGGTTCATGTTGGGCAAGCTCTTGCGCCAAAGTGTCGAGGTAACGCGCGCGGTCGAGCGGTGCCGTGGCAGGCAATGGAAACTCTTGGAGAGTGGTGCCAGTGAACTCAAATCGGCGTTCCCACGGCTCGTCAGCTCCAGCAGTGTCGGCTCCCGGCCGGCCCTTGTCGTGACTGTTCTGCTTGAGCCAGAAGCATGCGGTGGAACTGTTGAGGGTGCCGAGCAACCGTAGGTGATCATCCTCAGTCGCGCCCGCCGGCAGCTTGATCACTGGCGCAGACTGTTTGAACACCTTCCCGCCGCGGTCGAGCACAAAATGGTTGTGTGTGGCGACGAAGGCGAAGGTAATCGTCGGGGTGTTTTGATCGTCCCCCTTCGGCACCTGATGCCACTCGTACCACGGACGCCCTTCGACGAAGTAGGGAACCTTGTTAAATGTGACCCGGTTGCCGAGTTCCGTTCGGTTCGGCCACAGGTACATCGCGCCATTGGGATACAGCGAAATGGATTGCAGTTCACTGTGTCCGCGATAGGGAAACCAAACATCATTGCCTTCAGCGATCAGATAGTCGCGAATCTCGTCACCCAAAACCAATCGGCGTAGCGCCTCTGGCTCCAGTTGACGGCGTGCACTCGTCCGCCGGTCGATGATCATTCCGGGGTCGCAGTTGGTCATACCAAATACCCCGATTCGTTTCGCGGCATCATGGAGCTCGAAAACGCGTGCAGACTCGATTGCTTGTAGTAGGTTCACCGCGCCACCGCCGGAAAGACTCCAGGGGTGTTGCCGCAGATTCTCGCGGGGGAGATCCGTCACTGATACCCACTGGTCTTCGTAGCTAGCGTTCTCGACGTTCGCGACGATGGACGTCCACACCTTGCCCTTGGCAGGATTCTCGGGTGCGCCCGGTTCACCCTGGATGCCGAGAACCGCTCGCACATCGTCGTGGATCTTCGTATGGTTGCGCCCTACAACGATCACTGTCGGAGTACCGTGCCCGGGAATGTACGCGCCCGAGGTGTCAGCAACGAGCCTGAGGTCCTTGCCAGCTAGGAAGTCTTCGATCAGCGGCACACCGAACTCACGCTTCATAAACGAGTTCGAGGTGATCTGGCCAACCCAGCCAGCCCTATCGCCGCCTTTGGCGAGGGTGAAGAACTTCTCCATGAACGGGACGGTGAGTGCGTACTTGCCCTTGCAGTAGTGGTAGATCTCGCGATAGCGCGCGTTCAACGCTTTGTCGCTGACAGTGATGTACGGCGGGTTGCCGACAACGGCGTCGTATTGCCCCGGAGCAAGAAGCGTCCGGAGTAGCCGAGCGTCCTCAGTACTGTAGGTCAGTGCCGACACCACGGCGTCTTTGTCGTAGGCGGTGTCGCCGAAATCGATGGCGTGGGCGCCACCTTTCTCCGGTCCATGCAGCAGGGAGTCGCCGGCGGCGAGATTCAAAGTGAATTTCGGAGCGTTTACGAGTGACTTCTCGTTGCAGGCTTTCATTGCAGCGACAATGAGCCGGAACTTTGCGATGGCGACAGCAAACGGGTTGAGGTCCACTCCATACACGGATGCCAACGCGTTGTCCACGCGGGTGCGTAGTTCTAAACCGGGTGCGTGGTGGTGCCACCGCTCGACCAGTCGCTCGAAAGCTCCGAGTAGGAAGTGTCCCGACCCGCAGGTGGGATCAATGATCTTGAAGCCCTCGAGTGGCCGGTCCTTAAGGGCGGGTTCTAGCGTTCGGTCAAGAATGAACTCTTCGACAAACTCCGGGGTTTGGAGGAGTGCGTACTTCTTCTTCGCGAAGTCAGAGAGGTCTTGGTAGAGGTCGCCGAGGAAACGTGTTGTGAGCTCGGTGTCCGCGAACGACCAGACGAGGTCACCGTGATCGTCAGTTCGGCGCCAGAACCCGAGAAGCTGTTGCACTGCGTCAGAAGACGGTTCCATGATGTTCAGTGCTGCATGCTCGTCCACGAGCGCCGCAGTCGCAGGATTGTCGCGCAACGCTTCGAACGACTGTGCCAACCACTCTCGGTACGAGAGATCCTGGTGGTTACGGTAGAAATCATTCTCTGCATCGATAGCCCGCTGGCGCAGCATCGGTGTGGGGCCGGAGATCCACACGGCCGATTCACCCAACAAGAGGTTGTCTTCGCAGAAGCGGACGAACACCGATGTCAGTAACCAACCAACGGCAGCCTGGTTGAGTTGATCTTCGGCCCAATCAGTCCAGGATCCTGCAGTGCGTTGTTCCTGGACTGCTTCCCGATGCGTGCTCTTCCATTTGTCGAGTCTCGTGGGATCAGCGTCCAAACGCGTACGCATATCGTCGACCAAGAGCGTGAGCTGAGGTTTCAGGGCGGCCGTCAACTGGGTGCCTGCGATCGTGGCCAACGCCATCAGATGTGTTCCTTCACTTGGTCGTTGGAACGGACTGCGGCAATCAGAGCCTTGATCTCGTCCTTGTTCACTTGCACAAATTGTTCTGGGCTGTTCGGGAGAAGTGCCGTGCCGTCGACTCTCGCCCCGGGCGGGCCGCCGGCCTCTTCAGGCTGTGGAACCAGTGCCCACACTGCATATTTCGGTGGGGCCGTGAGATCCAGCCACTTATGGAGGACGCTCAACTGGCCATATGCGGCGAGAGTGGACAGATCGGTGAGCACCACGGGGCCACCGGCGTGATCGACGGCGGAGACCAGCGTTGGGAGCGCCTGGGCAACGAACCCTTTGAGGCCATCGCGGTCTGCGGCGGCACCGGCATCGGCAGCAAGGATGGCCTCCCAAGCTAATCCTGCGGAGGAGGCACGCTGCTTCAGCTCGCCGAGCAGAAGCTCGGTGACATCGATGTGCGTAGCACCGAAGTGTTCGACGAGCGCTTGGGCGACCACGTCGGAATACCCGAGTGGCACACCAAGTGCACGGAACGTACGCTCGCGTGCACTTGCTGCGAGTATGTATTCGACGTCGGACGTGCCGGTGGTTGGCACCGGGTGAGCGGTGGTCAGGGTCGTACGGGTGGGGATGTTCGTTCCTGTACGTGGTGCGTCGGCGAATCGATACCGCGCAGACGCGTCGTCCCATGTCATGCCTGGGACCACCGATTCGATCAACCCGTCGAGATCGGGTCTGCGCGGCAGCAGTTGCGTGAGCGCGGGGAATCGTGCAGACCAACGCGATTCCAACTCGGAGCGGCCGAACGAATCGGCAGTTGAAAGACCACGCAGGAGTATTCGTAAAGCCCCATCGACAGGTAGTGATGCTGCATGAAGCTCGTCACGCGATGACAGCGCAACTTCGGTGGACGCGACCGCTGCTATGCGGAGCAGCGCGTGCCCCGGTATCTCGACATCGGCGCCGTCGAGATCGAGAACGGCAGCTGCGGCCGATCGCAATTGATTCTTGGCGTCGTCCGGCATGACCAGCAGCGTGCCTTGCGCGAGAGCGGAATCGACCAATGTCTCGGCAGCGGATGCGAGCACGGCCGGCAGTCGACGGGGGACAGCGACGGTCGCGATCATGGCAACCGTGCCCGAGCCGTGGCGGCGCACCATCTGCACTGCGGTGTCGGTCGAGGAACGGTCTTGATACTCGGTACCTGGCCTGGAGGACAGCAGCAAGCGCAAAACACCAAGCGCGGTGCGCTGTGGATCCGCCACGGACTCGGTGTTCAGGGATCCTGCGAGTTCGCGTGCCAGGAGTTCGGGTGTCGAAGCACCGCCTGATGCCTCGAGCAGGGTGAGTCCGCGCCGGTAGAGGTCGGCGGCGGTAGCTGCCAATCGGTCATTCTTCGCCCAGAGATCAGAAAACTCTCCGAAGATCTGTGCAATGCGACCAGATGTGACCCCCGCGAGCGCAGCCAGTGCTGGATAGGTAATGAACGGGTCGGCGGGACTGCGCTCGTGGGTGCCGAGTACCAGTTCAACGACCTGTCGACGCATCACGGACGGCTTGTTGCCAGCGGCTTTTGCAAACTCGGTTGCGAGAGTGTCCAGTGAGTCGTAGGTGCGCGCTACGGGCTGTGGCGCAGCAGGTTTCGCAATGGGGTCAATCGGTGCAGGAGCTGAGGGGTGCTCGCCGGCGGCTTTAACCTGGAATGCAGACGCCCAGGCCGCGCGCATCGCGGCGGCGGTATCGAAACGGTCTTTTGCATTCCGTGTAAGCGCCGTCCGGAAGAACGCGACCAATGCTTCGGCGCGACTCCGACTCAATCCGGCGGCGGTGAAGTCTTCGGCGGTCACGGTGACGTCGTCGTTGAGTACCCGTGGGTCGCTCATTCCGTCGCCATACACGGGAGTGGACGAGGTGGCCATTTCGTAAAGCACCACGGCCGCCGAATACCTTTCGGCCGCCGAGTCGAATGTGGTTCGAATGCCTATGCCTAAGAACGGATCCCGATACGGCGGCGTTCCGGCCTCGATCTGCGAAACATCTGCTCGTGACAACGAGAAGTCGAATAGGGCGAGCCGTGTTCTCCGCGCTGCCTTAGTCCGGCCGTCAACGCGGGCCAGACCCAGATTGGCTGGTTTGATGTCACGGTGCGAGATACCGATCGAGTCGAGCGCCACCACGATGTCCAGTAACTCGAGCCCCCAGGTCCGCAAACGCGATTCGGTCAGTGGCGTGTGTCGAACCAGGTCAGACAACGTCTGCTCGCCACAATTGGTGAGCAGCAACGCCTTGCGTCCAGACAAGTCGAGTGGTCCGTCGATCAGTTCCACAACTCCGGGCACCCGTGGAGTGTGCCGGGCGAGTTCGGTCAACACCTGGGCTTCATCGTGGAGACGCGCCGCCGCGCTATCGTCGAGACCCACCTTCAACACCCGAACGGCGTCGTCGTCGTTCCTGTCGGTGACCAGCACCCCGCGGGCAGTGGACCCGACGCCAAGTACCCGGATTACCTCGAAGCGGTCCGCGATCAGCGAGCCGGGTGCGGGGTTGAGTGGATCAACATGCTGCGTGGCCGGCTCGAGCCGGTCGCGACGGTAGTCGGATAATTCGGCCGCGAACTGATGCGCGCCGAAACTCGGGACACCGGTCTTTCTGTCAGCGGCCACCCGCTTGGAGACCGATGGACATGTGGAACGGAGCACCAAAGCCCGAAGATTCTCGTCGACAAACCGGCCGCCAGACGCTGCAAGGTCGAGACCTTGTTCCTGTCGCAGTCGTTCCAGCAACTCTGCCCGGTTGCTGGCCGGCGCCTGCCCACCAGAGAGGAGGTAGTACGCGAGAGCTCCGAGGGAGAACACGTCCAACGCCAGGCGGTCGGCGTCGGACGCCCATCTGTCCTCGGGGGCTTGATAGACGTCTTCGACCGCCGTACCGGGCTGGTCGGGCGTTCCGAGCATGGTCGATGACTGGGTGCCAGGGGAGTGGACGCGACCTGCCCATGACCAGTCGGCCAGCCTGATGCGAACCGTGCCGCCCTCGTCGAGAGCATGCGTATTGATCAGCACCGTGCTGGGACTCAGGCCGCGGTGCGCCACCTGGTTGCGGTGGGCGTACGCGAGCGCCTCGGAGACTTCCGTGAGGACCTGGATTTGCTGCTCGGCGGTGAGTTCGCGCGTGGCGAGTGCGAGGTCGAGCTGTTCGTATTCGGGCAGGTCGGGGAAGATCAGGACAGTGTTGCCGTCGTCGTCCTGTACCAGGTCTCGCGGCGCGACGATCGATTCGTGGCGCAGAGAGCTCAGTAGAGAGAACTCTCGTTGCATCCGCCGATGCGCTGCGGCGCGGGCCTGCGCCGGAGTGCCAGGACGGAGCGACACTATGCGGGCGCGGCCTTCTGTCCCGGTCGCCTTGTGCTTGGCGGACCACTCCTGCCAGTCGATTCCGTTCGCCAGGGGCTTTCCGGTGATGGTCCACGAACCGGCGTCGCGCTCGGTACGCCGCGCGATCCCCAGGTTCTGCAAGGCGAGGGCGATGATGACACTGAGGTCTTCATCGACGCGGCGACTGTCGCTCGGGGGTTCGAGTAGGCGGGTTGAAATGCCAGGAAGGCCGGTCTGGTCTTCGCGGCCATCCATCCCGAAGAGGCTGGACTTGGCCAAGTCCGGCATATCGGCGTGAAACTGGTCTCCGTGGAGGAACACGGATTCCTGCACGAACGGAAGGGCTCGGCGAACTTTCTCAGCATCAAGCCCCGCACTCAACGCGACTTTGCGAGCCTCTTCCTCGATTCTTGACGCCAGGCGCTGCGCTTTGCGGCGAGTGACCAGCAGCGGCGAACGCTGGGTACGCGAGCGGCCACCGAGCGATGTGATCACCCAGCTCGTCTCTGACCCCTGGAGGACGCCGGTGTACGCCTTCAGCTCAACCAGGTGTAGCCGGCGGCGGCCAAGGATCAGGGCGTCAATCTCATGCCACTGTCCATGGTTGTCCATGAACTCGAAGTTCGTCCACGCACGGTAGGGCGAAGCATTCGGTACAAGATCGTGAAGAAACTTCAGTCCCTCGGCTTCGTGGGAGAAAGCGGACTTCGAGACCTCAATCCAACGGTCCTCACCCTGTGCCACGTCACCATCCTGTTGCTGAAGCTTCCTCGACCCGAGAGCGGGCTCGTCGTCGCATCCGCTGAGGCTATCAAGGCCAACAGGTCGCTGGACGGCTTCGTCGCCGGGTGTCGGAGTCGCGCCCGACGGACCGCATGTCCACTCCGCGGTACCGCGCATCAAAGCGCGGTACTTGGATCAATATGTTCGTCGTTCTTCCGAAAGGCACGCAGCTTGCGGTCCGCGATGCCCTCATGGTTAGCCAAGCCGGTCAAGCCACACAGACTCGAGTTCCTATTGATCAACGCTGCAATGTCCTGCATAAGGTGCGCGGCCGCGTTGCTCCGATTGTCGCCTACGGCACTAGACTCGGCCGAGTAATCCGCTACGGCCCGACAGACGCGTCTCTACGACAAGGCTCCAACCCGAGCGGGAAGTCCTTCGTGTCTTCCTGGAGCTGCCTTGTCGCTGTTCAGAGCCTCGGTCGCCGGTGTGCGCGGCCAGATAACTTCTACCCGCCTGGTCGAGACGCTGACTGAGCAATTTTCGTACGAGTTCGGGTATCAGCCGTCTCCTGGAGAGGTCCGTTCCTGGGAACGAAGCCTTCAAGTGCTGGTCGGCGACCTCGAAGACGCAGGTCTCGACAAGGTTGAGATGCTGATTGAGTACCGGCTACCGCTGACGAGTAAACGCGCCGACGTCGTTTTGTGTGGTGAGCATCCAAAGACAGCTGAACCGTCCTACGTCGTTGTCGAGCTGAAGCAATGGACGAGAGCGTGCAAGGCTCCAGGAACTGAAAGCGTCGTCCTCCTGGACGGCGTGCTGGAACGGCTTCATCCGGTCGAGCAGGTCCGTCGATATTGCACCCACATCTCTGACTTCATCGCCGCCCTCGGGGGAACCACTGAACAGCTCTCTGGAGTCGTCTACCTACACAACGCGTCTAGTGGGGGAGTTGACGAGCTGTGGGACTTCGAGCAGAGCGAAACTGGACGACTCTTCACAGCCGACCGGAGAAGCGACTTCATCAGCTTCCTAAAGTCAAAGTTATCGGCGGCGAATGGCGCTGGCGCAGCGGACCTTCTACTGAACTCCGCCGTCCGGCCAAGTAAGCAACTGATGGCACTGGCCGCCGAGGAGGTCCAGCACCGCGAGCAGTTCGTCCTTCTTGACGAGCAACAGGTCGCCTACGAAGACGTCATGCGTGCCGTGCGCAACGCTTCCCGTGGTGCGACGAAAGAGGTCGTCATCATCAAGGGCGGACCAGGCTCCGGAAAGTCCGTCATCGCGCTAAGTCTCCTCGGTGAACTGTCACGGCAGGGTCGCACGACTCTCCACGCCACCGGGTCGTCTGCGTTCACTCAGACGCTGCGAAAGGTTGCAGGCGCGAGGCAACCCCGTGTCCAGCGGCTCTTCACCTACTACAACCAGTTCATCGATGCAGAGCCGAACGGTGTCGATGTGCTGATCTGCGACGAGGCTCACCGCATACGTGAGACCTCCACCAACCGATTTACCAAGGCGATCCTGCGCACCGGCCGCCCACAGGTGGAAGAGCTCATTGATTCGGCGCGAGTCCCGGTCTTTCTGCTAGATGAGTACCAAGTCGTTAAGCCGTCGGAACGCGGCAGTGTGGCCGAAATCAAGAGCGCAGCAAGCAGGATGGGCTGCAAGGTCACCGAAGTCGACCTTGATGGACAGTTCCGCTGCGGGGGTAGCCGAGCATACGAAAAGTGGGTCCATCGCCTCCTACAGTTGGAGCCCGGAGGTCCGGTCAAATGGGAGGGTGACGAAGCCTTCGACGTTCACGTCGATGAAGCTCCTTCACTGATCGAGACCAGGCTGCGCCAACTATTGGAGGACGGCTACTCCGCCCGCATCGCCGCCGGGTACTGCTGGGAGTGGAGCGACCCGATAAAAGGCGGCGGACTTGTCGACGATGTAGTGATCGGCGACTGGAAGCGGCCCTGGAACAACAAGAAGTCCACATCACATGCTGGAGCCCCAGGGACGGCGTACTGGGCGTTTGATCCGGCAGGCTTCGACCAGGTTGGATGCGTATACACAGCCCAGGGTTTCGAATATGACTATGGCGCCGTAATTTTCGGGCCTGACCTGGTCTGGCGTACGGACCATTGGGAGGCGCGCCCGGAGTACAGCCACGACAAGCAGGTCAAGCGGGGTGACGGTTTGTCGTTCGATCGGGCTATTCGGAACACCTACAAGGTGCTTCTTACTCGCGGAATGCGGGGTATGCGAATGTACTCCACTGACCCCGAAACCCAGGCCCTGCTGCACTCTCTTGTTGAGGGGCCCTAGGGATGCCGTCTGTCCTCACTACGTACTCCGGCGTCGACCCTGACGTACAACGCAACCTGAGATTCGGGATCCGAAAGGGGCGGTGGGGGCTACGAAAGGAGCCGGTCGACTGGAAGGCTGCCACTACTTTCGGTTGGCACGTTATCGGCGCGCAGGCCAAAGGCCTTCGTCGAGGTCCTCGTTGTCAACCCGAGGAGTGGGTCACCGCGACGATCGACGTGTACATATTCCGCGTGCTGTCACCACTTGTGCTGGAGTCGGGGTACTTTTGGCCCGATGAGGTTCGCCAGTCCGAGTTGATGTACCCATATCGGTTCGACATCGAACTCGTTGCACACGCACCCGGTGTTTCGACGGCTTATAACGCACCGATCCCGGCGGATATTTCAGAGGGCATCCGACGAGCTGCATCCCGCGCGGAATCGATTGCCATCGTAGGCGATAAGGACTGGACTGCTTTCGTCGACGAGATTACGCGACGGCAGTGACCGGGATCGGATTCTTTCGTGGTTTTTGCCGGGACCGCGGCGGCCGCCTCTGGAGCGACTAGCAATATAGGTGGAATTCCCAAGAACTCGGGACGACTATGCACTTCGGAATCTGTCCGAAGGGTGCGGGTCCACCTTGCCGGCCCGCCTTTTCCAAATAGAATCTGCACCCGATATAGGGCTGCATCTCATATTCGTCCACGCATTAGTCATTTTCGAACGTTGTTCCAACTGGAAGGCTTGGTAGTCTGCGCTGATCGGAACGGCCTAGTTTGCTCAGCGTGTTCGTCGTACGGGTATCGCGAGTGGAACACCGGCATCGCGCAGCGCTAACGCGTTGTCACCCGAACGGACGATTTCCGAGGCGCCTTCTGGGCGAACCTCCGCACACGCCTGCAAAGCGACAGTTACTTCCGCTAACTGTCGCGGGCTACCGCTATGGTGTCTTCGATTACTAGGGCGCCGTGGCTTCGCGGCTTGAGTTAGTAGGTTGTCGAGTGGCCAGTCGAGAAAATGACGCGGACCTGAAGGATCGCGTCGGCAGGTTGATGCAGTTCCTCCGCGAGATGGTGAAGGCCCGTACACGGCCCGTCCTCCGGGTAGAGGACCACGAGCGAGTTCAGTGGCTTTTCCCTGGTAGTGCACCCTTCCAGGTGGAACACTCTGCGACGGCCGGCGAGGTGGTCGTTCAGGCGCCGCGCGTGCATCTGGAAGATCCGCCCGCGTTACCCCGCTCTCTCGAGCCGTGGGTGGCCGACACAGACCTAATCGACCGCAGCGATACGGCAGGTCCGCAGTTTCATGAGCCCGAATCGTCGAACTCTACGCCGGCACCTGAGGTTGAGAGTGCTCGCTCGGAGTATCACCGGTGGTATCAAGACTGGGCGATGTGGGCCCAGACAGATCGGCAGCGTCGACCCCAATTTGAGCTCTATCAGGCCCTGACAGAAATGCTGCACGAGCTCAGCGCGCGGCCAGAGTCTGTTGAACTGGTGGTCGCGTCGGGTCTACTCAGTCTCCCGTCGAAGATGGCTGACGGTTCACGGGTCAACACACACCTCGTGACGCAGGAAGCGACCGTCGAACGAGACGAATCGACCGGTGATCTGCTCGTGAGACTCGTAGAGCTGTCTTCCTGCCGATTAGAAGACAGTGAGCTTCTCACCGGCCTCTGTCATTTGCCACCGTGAAGGGACCACCTGGGCTGATTGTTTGCCATAGGGATGGGACCACCTGGATTGCCAGTTATGGGACCACCGGCGCGTCGCGCTGGTGGTCCTTCATTTTGTCCGTTGACTCGGCCGTGACGATGTTCACGGAAGGGGCCGACGGCATGGGCTACCGGGAGGTTGCAGTGGAAGAGATCAGAGAAGTCCTGCGGTTGTGGTTGGGCCTTGCGGTGGGGTTACCGGCGCCGGGTCTGCGCACGATCGCCGCGCGTGCGGGTGTCGATAGGAAGACGGTGCGACGCTACATCGCGGCGGCGCAGGCGGCGGGGTTGACGCGCGATGTCGGTGCGTCGGCACTGACCGATGAGTTGCTCGGTGCGGTGGTGGCCGGGGTGCGTCCGGCGCGGCCGAATGGTCATGGCCAGGCGTGGGAAGCGTTGGTGCCGTTCAGCGAACAGATCACGCAGTGGGTGAGGGGAGGAACGCCGGAGAATCCAGAACCGTTGACGGTGACGAAGATTCACATCCTGCTGGCCCGTCAGGGGTGTGTGGTCCCGTATCGGACGCTGGTGCGGTTCGCGACCGAGTGCTGTGGGTATCGCCGCACCACGACCACGGTGCGGGTGGCCGATGGGGATCCCGGGGTGGAGTGCCAGATCGACTTCGGCTACCTCGGGATGCTCGATGATGCGGCAACAGGTAAGCGCCGCAAAGTGTTCGCGCTGGTGTTCACCGCCGTGTACTCGCGGCACACGTTCGTGTGGCTCTCACACACCCAAACCCTGTCAACGATCCTCGAGGGCTGTTCAGCGGCGTGGGAGTTCTTCGGCGGCGTGTTCGCTGTGATCATTCCGGACAACATGAAACCTATTGTCACCCAAGCAGACACCCTCAATCCGAGGTTGTCTCGGGGCTGGTTGGACTACGGCCAGCATGCCGGGTTCGTCACCGACACCGCCCGAGTCGCCACACCAACCGACAAGCCGCGGGTAGAACGCACCATCCACTACGTGCAGAACAACTTTTGGGCCGGTGAGCGATTCTCGAGCCTGCCCGATGCCCAGGCCGCCGCGGTGGCGTGGTGCCAGAGCACCGCGGGGCTGCGGATTCACGGCACCACCGCCGCCGCGCCAGCGGTGCTGTTCGACACAGACGAGCGCGCCCACCTGTTACCGATACCGGCCGACTACGACGTACCGATCTTCAAAACTGTCAAGGTGCACAGAGACTTTCACGCCTCGGTCGGCAAAGCACTGTACTCACTGCCCGAAACCTGGATCGGCTCGACACTGGACGTTCGCCTGGACAGCGAAGCGGTGAAGTTCTATCACCGCGGCGAGTTGGTCAAGCAACACCCGCGCCAGCCCGCCGGTGGGCAGAGCACCGACCCCAACGACTACCCCGCAGACAAGGCCGCCTACGCGCTGCGCAACATCAGCAAGCTGCAGGCCACCTGCGAGCATCACGGCCCCCATATCGGGCTCTACGCGGCCCGTATCGTCGACGACCCGCGCCCGTGGTCTCGGGTGCGGGCGGTGTACACCCTGCTCGGCCTGGTGCGCACCTACGGGCCCGGACCTGTCGATGCTGCCTGTGCCACCGCCCTGGAGTTCGATGTCATCGCCGTGCCCAAGATCGCCTCGATGCTTGAGCAGGCCACCGAGAACACCACCCCGGACATGCCCGTGGCCGCCGGGTCGGAATCGTCTCGCTTTGCCCGCGACCCCTCCGAATACGCAACCAACAGAACACAGTTGACACTTGTTCCTAACCCCGACAACACCATTCAGGAGTGAACCGATGACCCGAACCACCAACAGTGTGCCCGAACCTGTCGGCGCCGACATGCTCGGCCTGCTCAAAACCCTCAAACTCGGAGCCCTCGCCGACACCCTGCCCCAACGCGCAGCCCTGGCCCGCCAACACAAAACCTCGCACCTGACGTTCCTGCAACAATTGCTCGCCGATGAAGTCTCACGGCGTGAATCCAGCTCCGCCGCCCGACGATCAGCCAAGGCAGGTCTCGACCCCAGCATGCGGATCGACAACTGGCGCGCGGCAGACGATCTACTCTACGACCGCCCCCTGCTCGAGGACCTCACCACCCTGCGGTTCATCGACGCCGGCCACTCCGCGATCCTGCTCGGCCCCGTCGGAGTCGGCAAAACACACCTAGCAAACGCGTTGGGCCACATGGCCATCGGCCGACGCAAAACAGTGCTGTTCGCGCGAGCGGACAAACTGTTCCACCGACTCAAAGCCGCCCGCCTCGACAACAGCGTCGACGCCGAACTCCGCCGCATCACCGCCGTCGACATCCTGATCATCGACGACTTCGCACTCAGAGCGCTCGACGCGACCGAAACCAACGACTTCTACGAACTCATCGTCGAACGCCACCAGCAGACCAAGACCACCATCGTCACATCCAACCGAGAACCCGCCGAATGGCTCACCATGACCGCCGACGCGCTACTGGCCCAATCGGCCATCGACCGACTCACCTCACGCGCGCACACCCTCGTCATCGAAGGCCCCTCCTACCGCCAACGACACCGACCCGGACTTGACCGACCCAACCCCGCAGAGCATCCTCAATAACGCGCCAAGGTGGTCCCATCCTCGTGGCAATCCAGGCGGTCCCATAGCAGTGGCAAATGACAGCCTCGAGATCTTTGACCAGACCGGAAGCCGAACGCTTCTGGCGCAACTCAAAGAATCGGCTTCCCCGCTCGACGCGTCGATCCAGGTCTTCCTCAAAAGCTGGGCGGTTCGGGCGCTTGGCGTGGAGGTATCAGTAGACGACGCTCTCGAACCGCCTACCGTCAGCAACGATGTGTCGCTCGCGCTCGCTCCGGCCTTGGTCCTACGAAAGCGCGGTGCGTTCGCACTGGTCGAGTACTACGACCAGATGATCAACCAAGCTGAACAGGTGTCCGCTAAGACGCCGCTTGGTCTCGCCCAATTGGTCACGTCAATCGAGGCGGAGGAGCGCCTTCAATGGCTGGAATCCACGGGTGCCACGGCTCCGAGCGAGCTAGCTGAGGATCCACTTTTCCCGCTACCTGCGAATGCCGAACAGTCGAAGATCATCGAGCGACTCGGCGGCGACAGTGGCGTCGTCGTTGAAGGTCCACCAGGGACAGGCAAGACCCACACGATCGCAAACCTGATGTCGGCGTTGCTTGCTCGAGGACAGCGCGTCCTGGTCACTAGTGAGAAGTCCCAGGCGCTGCAGGTTCTCCGGGACAAGCTCCCCGAGGACATGCAGGAACTCTGTGTGTCGATCACCGATCTGTCCCGCGGTGGTTCCCAAGAGCTTAATCGCAGCGTCGCGACGATCGCCGAACGGAAGACGTCGTTCATCCCCGAAGCGTCCGAACGCACGATTGCGGACCTCACCGACAAACGCGAACAAGCGCTCACCCGGCGATCAACGATTCTCGAATCGATCCGGGCTCTGCGTGAATCCGAGACGTACCAGCACCCCGAGATCGCGCCCGGATACAGCGGGACGCTAGCCGCGATCGTTCGTCGTCTCGAAAAGCATCGCGACCGGCTGGAGTGGCTACCTGGTCCGCTCGCTTCCGCCGAACCCGCCTTGAGTGCAGCAGAATTCAGGGAGCTCGTTCGACTAGTCCAACTGCAAACTACCGAACATGAAGCTCGCGCCGGACAAACTCTGCCTCGATTAGAAGGGCTGCTTCCCGGCGCGGCACACATGACGAGTCTTTTCGACGCAGTCAACCGTCCTCCCATGGACCTACCAGCACAGACGCGCGATCTCGTCGAGATCATTGAATCCGTCGACGACGCCACTGCTCAGCAGGTTCTCGCCCAGTGCGAGACGCTGAGAGAGTGGGTCGACAACGGCCGTGCGCTTGCCCCCGACCAACAGCACCTAGCGAACAGTGTGCTCACGGGCGCGATTGACCATCTCTGGAGTCGTGTCCAGGACCTGGACGCGTACGTGGAGGAAGCGATCCGCTGTGATCGATTGGTAGGTACGACCACTGTCGAGGCACCTGCGGTGTCCCGCGGAGCACTGCGGACTGTCGAAGCATGGCTCAATCGTCTTCAGTCCGGTGTCGAGTGGAAGGGTCGATTCCGGCGTTCCGCAGAGCAAAAAGCATTTGACGAGCTCGAGCTGAACATCGCTGTGGACGGCGATCCAGTGAGACGAGCCGACGAGCTCGAGATAATTGTTGCCCATCTGAAAGCGTTAGACGCCGTCGAATCTGCGCGCCAACTCCTCGCCACCCTCGGCATCAACCTCCCCGGCGAACAGCCCCGCGCCGTCCAGGTAAACAGCCTCTACAACGTTCGCCGAGATCTGACGACGATCGAACGGTTGGTAGCCGCCTGCAATGACCTCAAAGACACGCTCTACCGGAGCGCCCGTCGCCAGGTCATCGTCCGCAGCGTCGACGAGGCCGAAAGCCTCTCCCACGCAGCGTCGGCCATCACGCTGGAACTACAGCGGAGATCCGCGCGTGCGGAACTAGCTCGAGTCACTGATTCACTGAGCAATGCGTTCGGGCCCGCGCCAGCGCCCGAAGCGCGCACCATCATCGACAGCGTTCATGCTGCTTCGAGAGAGCGCCTCAGCGACGCCGTCTCAGCGTATGCGCGGGCACAGCAACAGCAGCGCGAGTACGAAGAGTGCCAAGTCATCAAACAGCGGTTGCGAGCGGAAGCTCCCGCACTGCTCGACGAACTCGTGGCGCGCGCGGACGAGCCCGACATCGCGGTCCGACTGGAGACCATCCATGAGGCATGGCACTGGCGTCGCGCACACGACTGGGTGGAGAAGCAAAGGGCTCCTGGCCTCGAGGCTCGTCTGAGCAGCGAGCTCGACGCTACAACAGCGGACATTAGCTCTCTCACCTCGCGTTTGGCCGCTGAACGAGCGTGGATGAGTTGTCTACAGCGGATGAGTGCCAGCGAAGTGACGGCACTGCAGTCCTACCGGGACCACATCCGAAGTGTCGGCAAAGGAACGGGCAAGGACGCTGAACGGTTCCGGCAGGCCGCGCGGATGGCGATGCGCGAGGCGCAGAGCGCTGTGCTGACGAGGCTCAGCGAATTTCCCTGATCATGCTCGGTGAAATTCCCTACCTGTGAGCGGTGTTTACTGTAGCGGTTGGCGGGTTCCGGTGGTGGCTTTGCGGAGCTTTTCCGTTCGTGCGTTGTGGTCTCGTAAGCGGTAGGAATCGCCATCGAGGTTGAGTACGACCGAGCGGTGTAGGAGGCGGTCGAGCATTGCTGCGGCGACGGTGTTGTCGCCGAGTACTTCGCCCCACGATCCCACGCCACGGTTGGTTGTCATTACGATTGATGTCTTCATATATCGTTGTGAGACAACCTGAAACAAAGCTGATGCCGCTTCGCCGGGCAGCGGAAGATACCCGAGTTCGTCGATCACGAGCAGTGTCGGCCCGGCATAGAATCGCATCGTGGTGGCCCATCTGCCTTCGAGGGCGGCTCGGTGGCAGCGGGCCGCGAGGTCGGCTGCGGTGGTGAAGTACGTCCGGTATCCGGCGTGCGCCGCGGCGCGGGCGAGTCCGACCGACAGATGTGTTTTTCCGACTCCTGGAGGGCCGATGAGCAGCACGTTCGTCGCTGTTTCGAGGTATCTGCAGGTTGCTAGTTCCTCGATCAGCTTGCGGTCGATGCCTGCGGCGGCGTCGTAGTCGAAGTCCTGCAGTGATGCTGGTGTGGGCAGGCACGCGAACCGCAGGCGACCCAGTAGCCGGCGTGCTTCAGTGGCCTCGACTTCTATGGAAAGGAGCCGGTCCAGTGTTGCGGTCATCGATAGTTCTTCGGCGGCTGCTTGGTTCAGGACCGAGGGCAGCGCTTCGGCGGCGTCGTGAAGTTTGAGGACCGCGAGATGCCCGCGCAGGCGTTGGTAGAGGCTGGCGGCTTCGGCGGTGTTCGGTGCCGGCAACCGGTCGGCGCCGGTCGGTGTGTCGTGGGTGGTCATGACAGGGTGTTCCTTCCGTGGGCGGCACGTTCGTAGACCGAAAGGTCGTATATCACTGCGTCTGATTCTTCGGATTGGGTTGCACTAGTGACTGTTTCGGTAATCATGGAGTCGTGCTGATCGGCTTTGCTAGCTGTTGCCTGAAGCTGCTGTGCGGCAGCGATGGAGTCCGGGCCGGGTGGGATGCGTTCTTTGCGGCGGTGGGGTCGTCCGGTGTTCGCGCTGGCCATGGCTGCTTGTTCGAGGGCGTAGATGTGGCCGTGATCGCGGACCATCGCCCCGGTCCCGTCGGCCGCCAGCTGGTGGCGGGCGATGGTGATTCCCGAGGCGGTGACGACGTCGATGACCTCGGTGCCCAGGACCTGGGTGACGGTGACCTGTGCGCAGGCGAGCTCGGGTGGAACCGAGTAGCGGTTGCCGCGGTAGGCGACCAATGCTTGTCGTGAGACGGTGCGCTCGGTGGCCAGAATCGCGGGATACGCGGTGGCTGGCAGGGGGTGCAGCCCTTCGGCGGTCGCGATCGTCGCTACGGAGGCTTTGCCGTCTTTGGTTGCCCGTAAGCGGGTATCGCCGCGGGTGCGGCAAAACTGATCGAGACTCGCTTGAGCTTGTTCAACGGTCACATCGTCGGGCAATGTGCGCCACCAGCGTTGGGCGGCAGTGTGATTGGACTTCTCCACTGCCCCTTTGCGGTTGCCGCGGCGCGGTGGGCAGATCGCGACCGAGACTCCATAGTATTTGGCGACGCCGGCGAAGCTCGCAGTGATGCGTCCCGATTCTGGATGGCAGACCGTGGCCATCCGGTCGAATCGCCAGACTCGGCTGATTCCGCCCAGTCCTCGGCTGATCCGATCGAGTCCATCGACGACATGCGGTTGTGTCATCGCTGGGGCCAGTACGCCGCGCCACTTGCCTGAACAGGCGAGGGTGCCGACGAACAAGTGGGCTGTCGAACCCCAGCCCCAGGCGGCCGGTGGATCGGGAAGATCCACCCAATCCCATTGTGTCTCTTCACCAGGTGGGTGTTCGATGACAGCGTTGGGACGTTCGGTGGCGGTCAGGCAGGCCTGGCAGATCGGTCGCAGCGCCAGCTCGCGGATCTTGCGGGAAAGTGTCTGATACGACATCGCGTAGCCGAGGTCTTCGAGTTCGTCGCATAACGTCCGCACCCACAGATGCGGGTCGTCGAGCAGGCGGGCGGTGACGTAGGCGACGAACCTGTCGAACGGGTCCGGGGCGCTACGTTTACGCACGCCAGGGGCGGTGGTGCCGTTCAGGTAGGACCGGATTGTTTTGGGGTCTCGGCCGGTGTGACGGGCGATCGCCGCGATCGTCCAGCCTCGTTCTTTCAGGGCGCGAATTTCCACGTCTTCCTCTCGTGTAAGCATGAGGAGCGGGTCTCCTTTGGATAGCTGGTGCGTGGTCAGATACCACCAGCATCCGGGGAGACCCGCCCTCGTTGGCGATGCCACACGGGTAGGGAATTTCGGTGAGCGAAACTAGGGAATTTCGATGAGCGCCGTCAGTGCCGGCGTGGGTGATGCCTACACAACAGGTCCTCGCATCAATCCCGCCGCAGCCGGGAGCGTTTGACGTTGTCATCGTGGACGAAGCCAGTCAGGTGGACATCACCAACCTGTACTTGCTGTGGTTGGCACCCCGCGTGATCGTCGTTGGCGACGACAAACAGTGCACCCCCAGCGAAGTGGCACTTGGTGGGCTCGATGATGTGTTCACACGCCTGGACAATTACCTCGGCGACCTACCGGACCATGTCCGGAACACGTTCACCCCGCGGTCGAGCTTATTCTCGCTCCTACGATCCAGATTCGGTCAGGTCGTCCGGCTGCGTGAGCACTTCCGATCGATGCCAGAGATCATCAGCTGGTCGAGCAACCAGTTCTATCGTGACGCACCGCTCGTACCAGTCCGGCAATTTGGCTCCGACCGGCTACCGCCGCTGAAGAGCACGTATGTCACCGGCGCGACCGTCACCGGGAAGAACGCCACGCTCGCAAACAAGGCTGAAGCCGTCGCGATCTCGAACCAAGTGCGCACGTGCCTCGACGATGCCCAGTACGACGGCAAGACGATGGGAGTCGTTGTCTTGCAGGGGCAGGGCCAAGTTACCGCGATCCAGAATGAGTTGCGCGGCAGGATTTCAGAAGAGGAGTGGGAGTCGCGTCGCTTCCGGGTTGGAACTCCACCCGACTTCCAGGGCGATGAACGGGACGTCATCTTCCTGTCATTGGTCGTGGCACCTGACCAGAACTTCCAGTCACTTACCCGGACGGAGTTTGAGCAACGCTTCAACGTGGGCGCCTCTCGTGCCAAAGACCAGATGTGGCTGTTCCACTCGGTGACACTGGACCGGTTGCGAACTGGAGATCTCCGCAAATCGCTTCTTGAGCACATGACTGCGATGCCCGTCGCGACGTCGGAACCGGTGCCCGAGAACGTATCCAATGATGTGCGAGATCCTCGTTTCGACAGCCTCTTCGAGCAGCGAGTCTTCAACGAAATCGTTGCCCGCGGCTACCACGTCAACCCGCAGATCCCGGTGAACAACCGCCGTATCGACCTTGTCGTGACGGGAAGTGCATCACGGCTAGCAGTGGAATGCGACGGCGACGCGTTCCACACCACGCCCGAACAGCTGCGGGAGGACCTCGAGCGCGAGATCGAACTCCGCCGATGCGGATGGACCTTCTGGCGGGTACGCGAGTCCGAGTTCTACGCGGATCGCGTACAAGCGATGTCGACGCTGTGGACCGAACTCGACAACTTGGGAATCAGGCCGGGGGGTGACCACGCTAGGGAAACCCCGACGGCCTCGACCGTCGTCAGTCGAGACGGTGACAAGTCAGACGGTTCCACCGATACCGAACGGCCTGTCGCTCCCATCGAGGACCGCGAGGGCGATTCGGACGACCAAGGACTTCACACTTCCACGTCTGTAGCGAGAGTGATGAAGGAGACCGCACCACCACCGCCGGCGCAGAAGTCCGCCTCCTCGGTCGTCGAACCAACATCGCGGTCCGATGTCAACGACCGGCAAGAGGACAGTGGCTACACGCCAGGCCTGAACGCCCGAGATGATCTCTTACGTCGATCAGCAGCCGAATCCGACAGCTCGAACACCGGGGCTTCCACCGCAAACGTGACTCTTCGGAAGGTTCTTGTCGCTGCCGCATGGTCCAGTGTTCCGCTGACGATCGACCGTGCCTGTCACATCGCGAAACTCAGTGAGAGTGAGACACGGGGCGTGCTGAACGCGTTAGTGGAAGACGGTCACCTGGATGAGATGACGAAGGCCGGCACGATGCTGTGGGTTCGCTCGCGGAAGGCGAAAGCTTGAAACCGCTACGCGCCTGGCAGGAGGAGGCGCTCGACGAGTGGCGCAAACGAGGACGACGAGGCGTCATCGAGGCGGTTACCGGTTCAGGGAAGACTGAAGTCGGAATCGCTGCCACGTTGGAAGCGGTAGCTGTTGGTCGACGGGTACTCGTCGTCGTACCGTCGCGTGACCTACTCCGCCAGTGGCACGAACGGCTCGTCGCGGCGGATGACTCGCTACGAGTGGGGCGACGCGGCGACGCCTACCAGGATTCATTCCGTCACTTTGATGTGATCGTGTCGACTGTCCAATCAGCGGTGATGCCCGCCGTTGAACGCCCGCCGGATGGTTCGCTGGTGGTCGCCGACGAAGTGCACAGATACGCCGCGGAGTCCTTCGCGAAAGTCCTGACCCACTCATTCGACCATCGCTTGGGTCTAACTGCGACCCTGGAACGATCGGACGACGGCATCGAACAAGTCCTGATGCCGTTCTTCGAGAACGTGATCTCGGGCTGTACCTATCAACGCGGGTACGAAGACGGGATCCTCGCGCCAGTGAACGTGGCACTCGTGCCAGTACCGTTCGCGCCACGCGAACGAGCGCGTTATGACAACCTCGACGAGGTAGCTCGCGCGGAGCGAGCCAATCTCATCTCTCGATACGGCTGCCGGGCAGAGCCGTTCGGGACTTTCCTCAAAGACGTCCAATTACTTGCAAAGGACGACTTCGGCGGCGATCCGTCAGTCCGGTCCGCTCGGCGGTACCTCAAAGCGTTCTCAGAACGTCGCGACCTGCTCGCCTCAATCTCGGGCAAAGAGCAAGCACTCGCCGAGATTGCGCCTGGGCTTGAACGATCAAGTCGAACGCTCCTGTTCGCCGAGACGAAAACAGCCGCCGCGTCCGCTGCTGAGACTCTCCTGCAAGAAGGAGTGGCAGCGGCCCCATACACCAGCGAACTAACTCGGAACGAGAGAGTCGCGCTCCTCAAGTCATTCAAGGACGGCAGTCTCACAGCTCTGGCTGCTCCCCGTGTTCTCGACGAGGGAATCGATGTCCCAGAGGCGGATGTCGGGATCATCCTTGCTGCCAGCCGAACTCGTCGGCAGATGATTCAACGCATGGGCCGAGTGCTTCGCCCGAAGGCCGACGGACGTGCCGCAGTGTTCCTCATCTTCTACGCCGAGGGAAGCTCTGAAGACCCGAAGAACGGTGCGCATGGGACGTTCCTCGAGCAGCTCACCGAGATCGCTCAACACCTCGAAACAGTTGAGGTCCACTGTGTTCCAGCACTGATGAGGGAATGGTTACCCGAACCAGACAAGCACGGTGAGGCGCTGAGTAAGGATGACCAAGAGTTGGCTGCGACAGCTACTACCACGGTGGCGGAAAGTGCGGCGATGACCCAGCAAGCTAGTGCGCATATCCGGAGCGTCGTTGCGAGTGCGGTGCGTTTCAAGCAGTGCGAGAGCGTCGACGAGATCCTCCGCGCGCTCGTCGAGTTGGACCCGGACGAAGCTGAGGTTCTGATCCGGCGGTTCGGTCTGGTTGGCGAGAGAAATTGTCAAGACCTGTGGATCGGGGTGTTTCAGGCGACCTCCGTTCCGGTGCGCTCGTCACCGTTTGAAGGCGGTTGCGGTGGGGTGATGTCGGTGGGCCGTTCGAGCAGTTTGCCTTTGTGGAAGACCGCGCCGGCACGGACCAGGGCGACCAGATGCGGGGCGTTGACGGCCCGCCAGCGGGCTTGTGCGGCGTCTATCAGCTTGGAGGCCATGGCAATCCCGGCCGCGCGTGATCCAGGCCCTTTGGTGACCTTGGTCCGAAGTCGCACCGTGGCGAAAGTGCTTTCGATCGGGTTGGTCGTGCGCAGGTGAATCCAATGCTCGGCCGGGTACTTGTAGAACTCAAGCAGGGTGTCAAGGTCGTCGGTGATCTTGGCGACGGCCTTGGGGTATTTGGCGCCGAAGTCGACCTCGAATGCCTTGACCGCGATCTGTGCCTTGTCGATGTCCTCGGCGTTGTAGATATCCTTGATCGCCGCCAACGCCGACGGATGTGCCGACTTAGGCAGTGCGGCAAGGATATTGGCCTGCTTGTGAAACCAGCACCGCTGCTCACGGGTCGCTGGGAACACTTCGCGGACCGCCTTCCAGAACCCGAGGGCGCCATCGCCCACGGCCAGCACCGGGGCAGTCATCCCGCGGCGTTTGCAGTCGCGTAGCAGGTCGGCCCACGACTCGGTGGACTCCCGATACCCGTCGGTGATCGCCACCAGCTCCTTGCGGCCATCAGTACGCACGCCAATCATCACCAGCAGGCACAGTTTGGTCTGCTCCAGGCGCACCTTGAGGTGGATGCCGTCGACCCACAGGTAGACGTAGTCGGTACCGGACAGATCACGGCGCCCGAACGCCGCGGCTTCGTCCTGCCACTGCGCGGTCAGCCGGGTGATCGTCGAGGCCGACAACCCCGCACCCGAGCCGAGGAACTGCTCCAACGCCGCAGTGAAGTCGCCGCTGGACAGCCCATGCAGGTACAGCAGCGGCAACACCTCACTCATCTGCGGAGACTTACGTGCCCACGCCGGCAGGATCGCCGAGGAAAACCGCTGCCGCACACCGGTATCGGGGTCCACGCGGCGGTCGTTGACCCGCGGCGCCTTCACCTTGACCGCGCCGGCCGCGGTCAGCACCTCACGCGGCTGGTGGTAGCCGTTGCGGACCACCAACCGATGGCCGTCCTCATCGAGCTGGTCGGCGAACTGGGCCACGTAGGCGGCGACCTCGGCTTTGAGTGCTGCAGCCAGCATCTGCCGGGCGCCGTCGCGGACGATCTCGTCCAATAACGACCGACCGGCACCGCCGGTGCTTTCAGTGGCCTCGGTGGCATCGTGAACTACGGTGAGCATGGGCGTACCTTCCCGAACCAGCGCGCCAACGCCGGCTCATGATCGGACCTTCGGATATTCAGATCATCCTCGGGAAGGTGCGCCCACTTTCAACGCCCCCTCACCGAGGGTCATCCACAGGTTCTGATCATTGCTCCGTGCGCCACGGCCGTCCTAGGATTCTTTGGTCGATGGCCGCGTATGGACGCGACTTGCCGCGAATGTCGAGTTTGACGCGACTCGCTGCGCTAGTTGCGCACCAGGGAGCAATAGTTGGTTCTTGACGACATCTTGGGTTCGTCGTAGCTGCACGAAAGAGTTACAAGGCGACCGTAGTGGTGTGTCACTTGCCGTACGCGTCTAGTCGCGCTCGTAAGTAGGGGCCCGTTTCGGTGCGGGCGATAAGTGTGCCGAAGTCTGCCGAGCGGGTACCTGCTGGTGAGGGCTCAATGCCCTGATTTCGCACCAGCCGCACTGACCACACGAACGATGGATCTGGCTACGGACGCGGGCTCTTCATGTTCCCAGAATCGAAGCACCGACCAGCCAGCCTTCTCGAGGAGCGCGTTGAACCGTTCGTCACGGTCCATGTTGGTCTGAACCTTGCGCGCCCAGTATTCGGCGTTGGTCTTTGCCACGGTGTGGTGCTGCGGGCATCCGTGCCAGAAGCAGCCATCGATGAAGACCGCGACGTGGGCCCGTGTGAAAACTAGGTCGGCGCGGAGCCGGCGATGGTCATCGAGTGGCGCAAAGTCCACGCGGTAGCGCAGGCCGGCCGCGTGCACGAGGCGACGCACCGCGAGCTCAGGACTGGTATCCCGTCGCCGGTTGCTCTGCATAGAAGCCCGGACCGCCGAAGAAGAGGCCCAGGAGGTGCCGCGTGCCACATTCAGCATCGTACGACCGGCGTGGTACCCAAGTCTGTCGGAGGTGTCTCGTATGGTTGGCGCATGGTAGACGTGATTGACCTCTTCGCGGGTTGTGGTGGGATGACTGCCGGCTTCTCGGCGGCGGGGGACTACCAACCCGTGTTGTCAGTCGAGTTCAACCTGCACGCCGCGGCGACGTATGCGGCGAACTTCGGGGAGGACCACACGTTCTACGGCGACATCGCCGAGATCAACAAGAAGCAGATCCCGCAAGCCGACGTCGTGATCGGCGGGCCGCCCTGTCAAGGATTCTCCAACTTGGGGTCGCGGGACATCAACGATCCGCGCAATCAGTTGTGGAGGGAATACCTGCGTGTGGTGGGGGTGGCGAAGCCGAAAGTCTTCGTCATCGAGAACGTCGACCGCTTCATGAAGTCGAGCGAATTTCAGCTTCTACTCAAAGAGGCAGAGGACGGCTCGCTCGCGAAGTACGACCTGTCTTACGGTCACCTCAACGCTGCAGACTATGGTGTGGCTCAGCGGCGCATTCGAACCATCGTGATCGGTTCCCGAGTCGGGAAGATCGAGCTTCCAGCTGCGACTCACGCGCGGAATCCAGAGCCCGGTTCGGGACTCCAGCCTTGGAACGGCACTAGAACACGGATCGAAGGGCTTCCGCCGACCCCGGCCATCACCAGTCTGCCGTCGAGCAAGACCGAGTTCTTCGGGGAAACCGTCCCGGGGGTTTTCAAGGCCGCAGACCTGCATATAGGCCGAAATCCGACGAAGCTATCACTGCAGCGGTACGATCACGTGCCTCCTGGCGGCGGGCGGTTCGACATACCGGATCATCTGCTTCCCCGGTGCTGGCGTGAGAAGCCGTCCGGAACGACCGATGTGATGGGCCGGATGCGGTGGGATTTCCCGTCGCACACGATCCGCACAGAGTTCTACAAGCCTGAGAAGGGTGCCTACCTCCATCCACAATGGGACGCACGGGGCCGGAACCGAGTGAATCGGCCGATCACCCATCTTGAAGCAGCACGGCTGCAGGGCTTTCCGGATGATTTCGAGTGGTGCGGCAGCAAGATCGAGATCGCCCGGCAGATCGGCAACGCAGTGCCAATCGGGCTTGCGTCCGCTATTGCAGAGCATATCCGCCCGTATCTGTGATGGGCACGGGAGCCGGGGGCTAGCCCAAACTTGCGCGATGCCAGACTGTTCGCGTGTCTAATCGCACTGACTTCGACTTCACGCACCCTGGCATAGCACCCCTTCAGGATTCTCGGGCCGCGGCTTTACGTCGTCGGCGCAACGTTTTCCGCGTCCACCGGGCTCCTGCGGCGGATGCTGTTATGGGAAGGGTTCCAGGGACGTGGCTGATCAATGCTGAGCGGTATCAAGAGCCTGCGCCTGAGCTACGCGATATAGCTCAGTGGTTCGAGACTGCGCCTGACGCGCGCGATCGTTTCCGCTGGGCGTTACGCGATTCGCTCGACGAGTTGCTCGATGGTCAGCGCACTGGTCGCTGGGCGTACCAGCATCTCTCAAAGACCGAGAAGACATACCTGGGAACTGCCGTCGAGGTGAATCTCACGAAGGAGTTCGAGTTCACGGACGGTGACCACCTCGATTGGAAGATCGCGGGGCGGGACATCGATTGCAAGTTCTCCAAGGACGTCGGTGGGTGGGAGATCCCGATGGAGATGTATCTCTGCGCGGACCACGGCGAACGTCAGGGTAAAGACAACCACCCCGCGATGCTGACGTGGTTCGATGACACCACCAATCGGTGGCTCGCTGGCCTGGTCACCGTTACAGACGATCGTCTCTGGTGGCGAATGGACAAGCAAACGGGCCGCATGGTCCGCGGCTACAACCGCGACAATAAGCGCAAACTGAGGGCTGAGACGCTATCCGATATCTACTGGCTTTGGGGCGGTATGCAGAAGGACTTGCCGCGAAACCTGTTGCTCCAGATGGACTCGTCGATGCGCGGCCGAATCTTGACCAACGGACTGTCTGGTCAACAGCGGGTCACACAACTGTTTCTCGAAGCTCAGCGGCAAATCGTAAGCCGTCAAGTCGTATTGACTGTCGGTCAGCAGGACGACGCTCCTAAGCGCGTCCGCGACGCTCGAAAACCGCTGAAGACTCAAGGAATTGTCGTCCTTGGGCACCAAGACGCGCACCCGAAGATCGCGAAGGCGTTAGGTCTGCCGATCCCGGTCAAGGGTGAGTGGATCTCAGTCCGGCTCGTATCGGTGTCTGAGACTGACACGCGACCCTTCGTTGAACTGTACGGCGAGCGTTGGGCCATCGCGCGCGATGAGGAGCCCGTGATCCCCGTAACGGTGGACTACCGGTATCTGAGTGCACCGCGCTAACTCTGACTACGGGGCTCGGGGGGGGGACAACGTGTGGACGGCACGGATAGTTCGCCGCTCAAACGCTTGAATTGGGTTAGCTGAGCTCTGCTTACCCGGCCAGTCGTGTCTCGTGAAGTACTGCCCGCACGCGGTCGTCGAGTTGAGTGTCGTCCAGTGCGGAGAAGTCGATGAACGACATCAGCCGCCGTAGTCGGGGAGTCGCATCTCGAAGCATCTTCCGTCGGCTTCCGGCCTGCGGATCCTGGGCGAGGACTCGAGCGATCGACCGCGCCAGCGGTGCGACCCCCGCGATGGAGCGACGTTCCATGATCTGGTTCAGATCACTCTCGGACATTCCACGGAGCAGCGAGTAGTCGGTCGCGCCGGCCGGGGTGACCACTGCGAATGTTCTTGCCTGCCACCACAGTCGGGCAAACATATGGCGGGTAAGGTCCGTCGCGACCCATCGCTCGATGTTGTCGCCCTGAAAACGCCACCGGGTGACGTCGGGCATTGCGATCAGACTCAGAAAGCTCCAGACGCCACGGATTCCGGCCTCGACAGGATTGATCGACATCGCCGAGTGGACTGCCTCTGCCGCAGCTCGGTCGAATCGGACAAGGTCTGCGGGACCGGCAGCCTCTGGGAACCCATACTCGACGGCGACGGCACGTACCGCCTCGGCCAGATCGGTAACCCGGGCCTCGGTTACACGCACGCCGCCGGTCGCCGCGTACGTGACCTGGGGGTGACTGTTCCGCGCGTTGGCCGCCAGTTCGCGGATGTCGCTCGGCAATCCTCGATACTCGGCGACAGCCAGGCCCATCGCCACACGTGGCCACAGTTCTGTCATGACAGACTCCGTCCGAATCCGAGTGCGCGAGCTCCTCCGATGACAGCGGTGCGCAGATCGATCGAGGCCACGGTCAGACTGTCGAGTGACCACGTCTCCGGGTCAGGCAGAACCCGCTTCGTCAATGCTCGTGCCGACGCCCCGAACGACTGTTCGTCGGTCGCCGCGAGTTCGTCCCACCGTGCCAGTGCCCATCGGACGATCTCGAGTACGAGGTTCTCCTCCATGTGCTCGACCAGGAACTGCTGCTCTTCGCTGAGACGACGCTCTTTCTGCACGGCGGCAACCAACTTGGTGTCGTTTGCGTTGAGCAACAGGAGGAGCGCACCCATCGCAGGAGCATCCGGAGACGGTGGCTGAAGGGCGTGCCAACTGGTGTTCGGGTTCAGACCGAATGCTTCGAAGTCCACCACCTCTGTGGGGAACATCGTCAGTGAGCCGGTCAGGCGGAGAGGGTGCGCGTCCTCCCAAAGGACGCTGCCGGCGTGCCGAGCTTCCCCGGGAGCCGCCGCCAACCTGTCGCGCGCCAACACGAGACGCCGCGTCACCGAGATCACTGAACCCGCGTGGTCTGGATCGATCGTCAGCTCTACTTCAGATGTGCCGTCGTACAGAGGGATGACCGTGTTGGGCCCCGCGAGATAGGTGTCGAGTGCGCGATAGCCGAGGACAAGCGAGATCGGGGAGCCGTCGGTCAATCCTGACTGCGCACGTACTTTCACGGCGTCGATCGTGACGGCACATCTCAGGTGAACCTCGGTACGGTAGTCCCAGTTCTCGATCGTCTCACCGAGTGGCTCGAGCTCGCCGTCGACCTGTCGTAGCCACGGGGAAGCGGTGACGGACTCGTCTGATGGGACGAAGTACGGCTTGACGTCTGTCTTCATCAGCGGTCGTCCACAGACAGGGTCAGGCGAACGACTGCGTCTCCGGGTGGCCGGATGGCGATGTCCCATTGTCGCGCGTCTGATGGCTCGACGGAGATCGAGTCCCCGTGCCGGACCTCGCCCGTCGTCGGGCATGACCAGCCGAGGACCTCGGGCTGGTCGAGTTCGCTGTCTCTTTCGACCCCCGAGTCGATCACGACCATCGGAACGACTTTGACCGTGGTGGCGACAGGCCAAGTAGGAAACGTCACGCCGGCCTCGATCAGTGGCGCACCCTGACGGGTCGTCAATCGAGGACCAGAAGTTATCCGCGGCCTCGACCGCGAGTTGGTCGATCTGCGCTTACCGCCACCGCGCTTCTTGTCGTCTTCGTTGGGGCCGTCACCACCGGGGGCCGCCGCGAGAAGACCAGAGAGCCGATTCGCCAGCGGGGCCAGTGCCGCATCCGACACGACCTCCGGGTTCCGCTCCTGCTGAACCGGATTCAAGTTGGTACGGATGAAGGCGTTCGCCAGGCGGACAACGCCGAGCGCCGTCCCGTGAAGACCGCTCGTGACCCAGTCGTCGTGTGTCGGAGGTTCTGCGTCGGAGAAGTACTGGTCTGCCTCGGCGCTGGATTTGAAGACCGCGCCGTACTGAACTCCTTCCACCGGCTGTGTGGTCCCGGCGACATAGTCGACGACGAGATCGGCTTGGCGCATCCGTGCACAGTGTCGCGCAGGTCCCTCGAACGGTGCTGCCGCGGCGAGGATTTCGTCCACTCTGAACGGAGCCATCGTCTCTGTCTTTGCGAAACGTCCGATCTCGGTGGGAGGGGTCTTGCGCGAGGGGATTTCGTACTCGCCCTCGATCTTCAACCGTCGGTAGGCGTCGACGAACGGCTTGAGCTCGATGGATCGTTCTGGGTCTGGAATCTCTACGTTGAAGCCTTCGAACTTCACCGAACATTTGAGCCGGCCAGGGGAGTCGGCGATCATGCGCGGCCACAGGTTCCAGGCAATGGTGGAGGCAAGGTACTCCGCTGCTTGTTGCGGGGTGCGTTCGACATCGTCGGTGCCGGCACTGCCTCCCAGGTCGACGTCGACGACCGCCACAGTGGTACCTGTCTCACCGTCGTCAAAACGTGGAAGCCCGAGTGATTCAGCAACCCTCACCGCGTCGTCGTCGACAAGGGCTTGTGCGATGCCGTCTTCTTTGACACCCAACCAGTGGCGCCCGGTGAAACGGATCTTCTTGTCCTCGTAACCGTCGCCCATCGCGGCGCCGATCAACCGCCGCTGGAGTTTTCCGCGGAACATACACTGACTGTCTACGACGATCACATGGCAACGACTGACGTTGTAAAAGATGCCCTTTCCGAATCCGTAGGACCCGCCACCAAGGCTCACGTTCTTTCGTTCCCCGACGTTCCGTACGAACTTCACAAAGTCGGCACGTTCGTCCTCGCGTGGTGGTTCGTCTGCTCGAAGTGGCCCTCCGAGTCCACTGGTTCCGCGATCGGTGACGGTCAGAATGCGGATGTCACGGTCCAGTGCTTTTCGAAGGCCGAGTTGGGAGCCGACCGGCTCGGGAAGTAGAAAATTGCGCCAATTCTGCAGTCGCCGACCGCTGAGGTTGCTGATCTTGACAGCGAACTCAACGTCACGGCCGGGCAGCGCGGCGTCGCAACTGTTCTGTGCGGCCTCGCGGACCAACACGGTGAGAGGATCGAGACGAGGTTTTCCCAGCTGGCGACGAATTCCTTCGGACGCGGTGGAGCCTTCTGCTGCGACCGGCTGAGACCACCACGACGCCCGGGCCACAGGCTCATTCATCGTCGGACTGCCCGGAGAGTTCGTCCAGTTCGCCTTGTTCCACCTCGACTTCTGCGTCGGTGAGGTCCACTGCCACATACGTTTGTCGAACCTGCGACGACTCGTCAGGATGGCCGGGGAAGACGAGCGCCATGCCGATGACGTCGTCTACAGCGTCGAGTGACTTACGGGACGACTTGTTGGCCGGCTCCGGTTCGGAGTGCGGGTCGATCGGATAGAGCAGTATGAGTCCCTTACTCCTCACGACTGGGTCGGCGTCACGCGCCTTCGCGAGTTCGGTCTCCTTCAGCCCTCGCGCGACTGCCGATTCCATGAAGTCGACTGCGCGATGATCCTTCGACATCAAAGTTTTGATGTCAGCTCGTTCGAGCCCTTCGTCCTTCAAGCGTGAACGGACGATCCTGCCGAACTCGAGCGAACCGAGCCGAACCGATCCGTGGGCAGTCGTGTGGCCGGCCATCACTGCAAGGTTCCATGTGTCCAGGTGACCCGTCTGACGTTGCTTCGTCACGTACTTCTCGATGAGTTCGTGATCGAGGTCCGGCGAGTCAGGATGCACTTTGTAGTCCACCAAGAAACGGAGAACGTCGTCGGCCGATACGTTACGGAAGATGACTGCGCCGTTCTCGAGGGGTTCGTCGGGTTCGATCCCGGCTGTCCGGACCCGAGCCACGAAGCCGTCCGCCGCATCGACGTTGTGGCGCAGCCATTCCGCGTCCTTGGGGCAGAAGTACCGCGTCTGGACGCGACGCCCGCCATACGACGCGTATGCGGGAAGTGCTGCGCCCATCTTCGCCGTGATGCGCAGAGTCGGATGCGTGCGAATACGGACTCCGAACTCGGTGGGGGTAAGGTCTTCGGACTGATAACGCTCGGTGTCCAGTCGGATCTCGTGTTCGACGGTGGCGAGATGGCGGAACCATTGACGGAGTTCCTCGGTCATCCAGATCCGTGGCAGGTCTTCGTATCCCGGACGGAACCCGAACCACCTGGCCATCTGCAGCAAGGTGTCGTAGGCCTTGGCCGCTCGTACGAAGTAGCTGACAGTGAGGCCTTCGAGGGTCAGTCCTCGGCTCAACGTGTTGCCGCCCACCGCGATCGCGACCTGACCCGGGATCGAGTAGTCCAGTCGGTCCTCGCTGCGGAAGTTGTCGATGACGATGCTGACCCCGTCCAGAACGGAGGGCAATTGCGCCTGAACCTCGTCGAAGTCCAGGGGTGCGAGGCCGAAGCTCTCCGCCGGGACCTCCGCGGTCTCCGACGTCCACAGGGCACGGAGTCGATCTAGTGTCGACTCGTCGCCGGTTGCCACGAGTTTCCGCAGCTTGTCGACGCGAGATCGGAGCGGGTCCTTGAAGTCAAGGTGCACATCGGTTTTCACCGATGTGTGGATTAGCATGGTTGAATGACCGTCATCGCCACGGGCGCGGCGGCCGGCGGTCGCCAGCACGAACCAGTCGATGGCATCGGACATGCTTCGTGGGATCGAAGGGATGAAGTCCGCAGCGGCTGCCCGACCAACCGGACGCACAGCGTCGACGTCTTCATCCGGGATGATCCGGACCATGTTCGACCCGTCGAGGTCGGCGCCGTTGGCCTCGTCGCCTTCGACGGCGTCACGGCCGAAGACCCGCTCGGTACCGAAATAGCCTTCGGGTCGCGGCAAGTTGAGAATGAAATCCTTCGGATACAGGTCGTCGTCGCTCGGATCGATGAGAACGTTCGCGAAAGGCGTTGCCGTGTACCCGATGTAGGTGGTCTTCGGAAGCTTGCCGATGATGCTGCGGATCAGCGGATTGATCGATGAGGTCTCCACGCTGGCCTGGTCGGCCTCATCGTCGATGATCAAGGTCGGGACGTCGGCCAGGGCTCGCTGCTTCACAGCGGGTTGCAGCCACTGGTCGAGGCGTCTGAGGACCGTGGCGTTCTTCTTGACGACGGCCAGCGCGACACCGCTTTCACCCAAGTGCAGTAGTGCGGTGGCCGGAATCGCGGGTGCCCGGAAATCGTCGTCGGCATTGGTCAGCTGTTTCCACTTCTTGGGCGTCAGTTGACACAGCTGCTCGTCGAGCCGGTCCTGCGTTTGTTTGCGCAATCCGTTGTGAATGCCGGAGAAGACAATGATGAATTTGTAGCCGACATCGGCGGCCTTTGCGATCACGGCCGTGAAATTGGTCGTCTTACCAGACTGGACGTATCCGACCACAAGGCCTTTCGCGTCCCAGTTCGGCTCGTTCGGAGGAGGGGTACAGGCGATGACTTTGCTGGACGATTGATCAAGAGAGCCGATTCGGTCGTCCGGCCAGGCGAGGTCGGCTCGCATGTGACGGTCGAGAGCCGGCCAATAGGTGTCGGTCTCGGCATTCGGTCCGGGATACCACGGTTTACGCGGGCCGTGGATGATAACGGGTCCGTTGCTGCGGATGCTCGACATCCTGGACCGGTACTCGGCCTCGTACTCGGCCAACTCCTGAGGTGGGAGCCGCGGTCGGAACTTCTTCAAGGCCAACTCGAGAGACGTCTCGCGCGCCCACGCGGCGAAGACCTCGAAGAACTCATCTACCACTGTCTCGGAACCTCCGGTAGTTGCCTGATACGACGGTATAGCACCGCACCGTCAAGCTGCGTGTGTCAGCCGATCGAGGGACACCGAGGATCTCCTCTCGGAAACCTGACCCCGGCCGCGGTCGTCCGGCCGTGCTCAAATCGTGCAGGGTCCGGTTGAGTTTGCTACCGGGATTGCCCGCGCTGCAAGCCGTAGGCGCTCTGTCCGTGTCTGGTCGGACGGGCCCGAACAAGACCGGGACCAAAGTCCTTACAGTTGGTGTCTTGTGCTGATCGACGCCGACCAGCGGTCGGTGCTGATAAGAAGCGATTAGATGTGCAACGGGATCATCAATGTGACTGACTTCACCGTAAGTATCGGTCTAGAGGGGGCAGATAGCTGCGGCCAAATGGACGGAACCTGACCACGGCTCGCCGAGCCTGGTCAACGCGAGAGTTAGTTGACTACCGGGAGGGTTGACTGCGCCGGTGGTGTGCGATGCGCGGCTGGGTAGCCAATTGCGGTCTCTCGTCCCGTAGGCAGCCCGTAGCGTTCCGTGGTAAGTACGCGATGACATGGAGCGAAGGTGTCCCCGTGAGGGTTACAGGGACGAAGTTTGAGACAGGGGACGACGATGAAATCGGGATGGCGCGGGACGATCGATGCCGTCGGCACGCGAAAACTGCCCCCAGACCCTGATGTCCTCGGGGCGATCGGGCTAAGCCACAAGTTGACCTCGGCGATAGCTGATCTGGTGGACAACGCAGTCGACGCGGAGGCCACCCATATCTCCGTACGGTTCGTGGAGGTCGATAGACGCCTCGTTTCGCTACTGGTTTCAGATGACGGCAAGGGAATGAGCGATAAGGCCATCGATGACGCGATGACTGTGGGCAAGCGGCGAACCTATCGCGACCAGGCCCTGGGTCACTTCGGGATGGGCCTTAAGGCGGCATCGTTCAGCCAAGCCGACGTGCTGACCGTTATGTCCCGAACGTCAAGCCGAAGGGCAGTCGGCAGGCGTTGGGTGCGTAGCCACGCCAAGAACTTCGACTGTGATGTCTTGGACCCAGTGCAGGTCCGTACAGAGCTCGAGGCAGCGCCGTTTCGGGGGAAGTCCGGGACCATTGTGCGTTGGGATCGGATCCGGACCTTTCCGCATTCCGATGACCGCCGGGTCACGGACGACTTCTTGTCCAAGACATTCCAAGAACTACGCACCCACCTGGGTCTCGTTCTCCATCGAGTTCTGAAGCTCAGCTCGATATCGATCACACTGGACGTTCTTGATGCTGACACGGGCGAGACCGGTGCTCCCCAGGTCGTCGAGGCGCTGGATCCGTTCGCCTACCGTAGAAGCGGTGAACTCGGATACCCAAAGACCTTCGACTGCAACGTCGGAGATCGATCTGTAGCGATTCGCTGCCACATTTGGCCGCCGCGTAGCGAGGCCCTTGCCTTCCGTCTTGACGGCAAGCCTGAGAGCCGACAGGGATTCTATTTTTATAGAAATGACCGACTCCTGGAGGCAGGCCATTGGAAAGGTGCGGCGGTGCCCAGCCGGCGTCTTCAGTTGGCGAGAGTAGAGGTAGATATCTCCGACGACCTCGATCTGTTTTCGATGAGTATGGAGAAAAACACGGTACATCCGAAACCGGAGTTTGTCCGCGCCGCTAGCCGAGCCAAGGCGCGAGATGGAACGACCTTTATCGAGTATCTGGAGTCGGCAGAGCGCGTCTACCGGAAGGGAAACCAGCCGAATAGGGCACGCAAAGAAGTAGTTCCTCCTGGTCCCGGACTAGCTCCATCAGTAAAAAGCGCGATCATGAGCGAGTTGCCGATACATGAGGGACGAGCTCCGATGGAAATCCGGTGGAAGTCGCTATCCGAACCCAAATTCTTCGAAATTGATCGTGCGCAGAACACGCTGTGGATCAACACCGCGTATAGACAGGCTTTGTTGGCAGGACGCCGCGGCGGGCTTAACGACCTTCCAGTCATGAAAGCCCTTCTCTACCTCCTCACTGAGGATGTTTTCGCGGGAGCAGCGTACGGTCCGAGAGATAAGGACAACGTCGAAGTTTGGCAGTCGATCCTCACCGCCGCCGCCGATGTTGAGGCTCTGGGCTGACATGCTGACGAACGAAGGTTCCCGACACCTGGGGACGGCCGGTGTCAAAAAGTACCTAGACGAGGGTGCACCGGGTCTGATTAGGGTAGACGGAAACCCTATCGGCTATTTGACGATAGATCCGGGTGGCAAGCGCCTAGGCGTGCAGCTGCCGGCAGAGGGCCCCTTGACCGATTGCTCGCGGTATGAGCACGTCGCAACGACCCGGGTGCGACGCGACGGCAGGGACTGGTACGAATTCGGTGTCGTCGGAATCGAGCGGATTGAGGAGCTGTACCCGCTTCTGTGTCGAGTCCTCGATCGCGTACAACTCGAAGGTCAGTCGTTCAACGGCGCGGTACTGGATGTGCTCAAGCTCTTCCGCAGTGTCCTGAGTACACGGGCAGCTATGACGGACTCAGATCAAATCGGCCTGTATGGCGAGCTCCTGGTGTTGGAGCATTTCGTGTCGAAACTTGGGACTGAGTCTGCGATGGAGCATTGGCTAGGTCCAGCCCGCGAGGAACATGACTTCGCCTTCGACAGTTTCGACGTCGAAGTGAAAACGACGTCCGGTGAGCGGCGCCAGCACTGGATATCGTCGCCGACACAGCTTACCCCAACTGATGCAAAGAAGCTTTTCTTGCTTTCGATTCAGATTACCGGAACTAGCAATCAGGGTAGGAGTCTTCCGCAGATGATCGCGACTATCGCGGATCGTATTGGTCCGTATTCGGAGTCGTTCCTGGCCGAGTTGGCAAATCTGGGATACAGACAGTCGGACGCAGACCTGTACCCGAAAACTTGGACACTAAGGAGTCGTCCAGCCGGATTCTGCGTCGATAAAGATTTTCCCGCTATCCGCATGGGGGACCTGGTCAATTCGATCCCTGAAATTACCCGAATCGTCGATTTTCGATACCTCGTGGACCTCACGGGGCTGCCGCAGTCAACACCAGAAGTCTTGGATGACCTAACAAGACCTCCAGAGGAGTCCGAATGACCATCCCTGTCAATGCCTATCTCGCAGCGCTAGGGGCCATGCAGGATCGGCCCAAGGATCTTCTCAAACGCGTCGAAACGGAGGCCTCGGACTACGGCGGTGGGGCAGTTTCTCATGAAACACTCTTGGCTCACCTCGAACTGGCTTCCCCTAACGACCCTCTGCGACAGAACCTTGGACTAAGGCTGGCCAGATGGGACGCGGACATCAGTCCGTCCTGGAGTGGGGAGCAAGCTGGAACCATCGACCGGCGCCGCGACGTCTACGAGCGCCTCGGAATCACCGAGGCCGTGTCCAACTGGCTCACCACCAATTACCCACCGTCCGAAGAAGGCACCGTCGTCATCAGCAGTGACGAATGGGAGCCCTGGTACACCCAAGAACGCCGTCATGGGCGTTTCTATTGGGATGCTTACGAACGACATCTACTCGAGGTCAAGAAGTGGCCGGGGCCAGCCGTTCAGGATCTCGACAACGCCAGTGACCAGATTGTGGAACGTCTTGCCGACCCGACCCGTAAAGAAGCGTTCCAAAGTAAAGGCCTGGTGGTCGGATACGTTCAGAGCGGCAAGACTGCCAACTTCACTGGGGTCATAGCCAAAGCTATTGATGCCGGCTATCGCTATATCATCGTGCTCACTGGCATGCTGGACCTCTTGCGAGATCAGACTCAGCGGCGACTGGATATGGAACTCGTAGGAATCGAGAATCTGCTGGGCGATCGAAGCCCCGAAGAGGTCTCAGCTGACCCGACATTCGACTATGGCCTGGATGATGACTGGCCGGACAAGTTCATGAGCCTTGGCGTGGACCCCGACTTAGCTCAACAGCCATCCATCACCCGTTATACCGGCAAGCACGGCGATTACAGAAAACTCGGCGGAGCGGCGGATCAACTAAAACCCGTACGGATTCGTCCTGACCTTCCGCTCTACGCACCGGAAAACATCGCGCGGGCGCGAGCCGGTCTCTTCGTAGTCAAGAAGAATGCTCATGTCATCGACCGATTGATTGGGGATCTAGATCGTATTCGGAACTCGATCAAGGATATTCCGGTGCTCATCATAGATGACGAATCTGACCAGGCTTCAGTTAACACGGTCAACCCCGATAAGGTTGCAAAGGCGGAGCGTGCTGGCGAAGAGGTGGCCAGCAGAACTGCGATCAACAGTCGTATCGGCCAGCTGCTTCGACTCATGCCGCGTGCGCAGTATATCGGCTACACTGCAACACCCTTCGCGAATGTCTTTATCGACCCTGACGACGAAGAGGACCTTTTCCCAAAGGATTTCGTTGTTGGCCTGAAACGGCCGTTCGGATATATGGGGGCGGCTGATTTTTCCGATGTAAACAAAGAATTCAATGACAACGAATCATTGCATGATCCCGCGAAGTCCAATCGCACTGCCTTTATCCGCGACCTCTGGGCAGTCCAGCGAGAAGACCGGCTGCAAGAGCTGTCGATTGCACTAGACACGTTTGTGCTCACTGGCGCCGTGAAGCTCTACCGAGCGGAACAAGAGCCCGGGCTTTCGTTCCGGCACCACACGATGCTCGTCCATCAATCCGTCTATATGGCGGAACATAAGGACGTGATGCTGGACGTCCAAAATGTCTGGGCGGAAGCGGGATACACGACTCCGACAGGCCTCGGCAGACTCAGGGAGCTTTACACAAATGATCTCGCGAGCGTGTCGGCCGCGCGTATTGAACATGGGGTGCCAGCAGTGCCCTCGTTCGATGCGTTGAAGCCGTTCATTGGTCGCGCTGTGGCGCGAATAGAAGAGCACGCGGGCAACCCGGTCATCGTCGTCAACGGTGATCCGGACATCCAAGCCAATCAGCAACAGCTCGACTTCGACAAAGGCAGCGTCTGGCGCGTCCTCGTCGGTGGCACAAAGCTGAGCCGGGGGTTCACGGTCGAGGGTCTTACCGTGACCTACTTCCGGCGTGTGACCAAGCTGCACGACACCCTTACGCAAGCTGGTCGTTGGTTCGGGTTCCGTTACGGGTACCGAGACCTGGTGCGTGTCTTCATAGGTCGGGACGAGAAGTTTGGTAAGAAGCGTGTCGACCTCGTTGAGGCATTCGATGCGGTCGTGCAGGATGAGGAGGAGTTTCGGTCGCAGCTGCGCATATATTCCCAGCTCGTAGACGGCCGACCGCAAATGCGTCCGATAGATATTCCACCACTTGTAAGCCAGCATCTCTTTTGGCTCAAACCAGCCGCCTCGAACAAGATGTTTAACGCTGAGCTAGAACAACAGCATGATCCAGAGTTCGGGCTCGACGGACATCCAGTCGATGGGGCGGGGCTGAAGAGCAACCTCTCACTCTGGGTGCCCATCCTCAAACAAGTCGGCCCAGCGAGGAAGCTCCTGCCAGTCGAGATGTCCCAGAAGGGCTTCGATGCCAGATGCGGTATCGCTTCATACTCGCAGGTCCTCGCCATGCTCCGAGAGCACATCTGGTTAGAGGGCTACCGCGAACGCGTCGTGGTCCCGCGTCTACGATTTCTTGAATCCCTCACCGGGCAGGTCGAAGACTTTGCAGTCATTTCACCGCAGCCCGGGGGGAACTCGAAAGAAGACTTCGGGGAGATCGGGCATTTCGCGGTCGTCTCCCGTAGGCGTCGAATCGAGCGCGGCAATGTGATGGGTGAGCCTACTGACCCCAAGCACAGAGGACCAGCAATCAGACTCGTCACGGGGCTTGCGGACAGTGATCCAGGACTTGGCAATCTTGCGGGGTCAAAGAGAGGTGCGTTGTTGGTCTATGCCGTGAAGGATACAACCGAGGGTGCTGACCCAACCCGAATGTTCGGCTTCAGGGTGTTCCTTCCGAGTAGCGTCGTCCCGCCCGGACAAGCGGTCGTCCGGTTCCGAGCAAAGACGTCGTCGAAGCAGGCGGTCGTCGACAGTACCGGGTAGGGACGTAGACAGCCCCGTCTCGCGACCCGTGCAGGACCATGACGCTCCCTAGCCAAGCGAAGGTGGGTCTCTTAGGGCTCAAGGCACTGACTTCCTGGCCTGGGTCAGCTGTGTATATGCCGCGCTAGGTGTACTGACCCGCCAGGTTGGGTACGCGGTCGGCGGGTGAGTCGCCTCTGAGTGCGGTGTGGCTGCGTTCGTGATTGTAGATGCGCAGGAACTCGTCGAAGGCGGCCACGCGTTCGGTCTCGCTGTTGTAGGGGCGGGCGTAGGCCCATTCCTCTTGCAGTGTGCGGTTGAATCGTTCCACCTTGCCGTTGGTTTGCGGCCGGTACGGTCGTGTCCATTTGTGTTTGATCCCGTTGTCGGCCAATCGTTTCCGGAACATTCTGGACCGGTAACAGGACCCGTTGTCGGTCATCACCCGTGTGGTCGTGACGCCGATCGAGGCAAAGTGGGCCAAGGCACGCGTCATGAACGCGGTCGCGGTTTCCTTCTTCTCATCAGCGAGGATCTCCGAATAGGCGTATCGGGAGTGATCATCGACGGCGTGGTGCAGGTAGGCGTATCCCAGGTTGGGGCGGCCCTGCACGGTGCGGGGCCGGGACGTGATCGCGATGGGCACTGGAATTGCGGCCGCCTCGGGCGCGGCCGTGCACGCGGTGCCCACCACCGTCGGGGATCCTGCCCAGCTTCTTGATGTCGACGTGGATCAAGTCCCCGGCAGCTTCGCGTTCATACCGGCGAACCTCACGTCGTCGTGCACGCACCGGTGCTCCGGTGGCCGGGTCGGTCCACGACAACCGCACACACTGGTACCGGGTGAGGATGCGGTGGACTGTGGACACGTTCAACCCCAGGTGGAACCCGATCCGAGCTGGTCCCCAACGGCGCGACACGCGTAACCCCACCACCCGGCGTTCCCGGCGACGGGTGGTGCGATGCGGGCATGAGCGGGGCCGGCTTGAGCGGTCAACCATCCCTGCGGGCCCGTGGTCGCGGTAGCGGTCGGCCCACCGTTTGGCCGTGGTCACCGAGACATTGAAACGGTCCGCGGCACGCCGCAGCGGCCACCCATCCTCGACAACACACCGAGCCAGACGCAGCCGGCCAGTCGGGGACAACGGTGAATTACGGTGAGACATGAAGACCTCCGGGTTGAGGAGCGGTTCTTAGACAGCTCCACACCTCACTCGGAGGTCTTCCCTATGTCGCGCCGACTCGCCGAACCCCGTACCTAACGTCCCGGGTCAGTACAGCTAGGCGCGGATGCCTGACCGGGCTACAGTTTGTTGTTCCCGCGTGGAGAAGTATCGCCACCAGGAACTCTGAAATTTTGGAGTGAACGGCCGAACATCCCACGAATCCAGCAGCACGTCAGCCGCGAAGCCGGCCGTCGACGCGTCGTCGAGGAAGTCATCGAACGGATAATCACGGCCCGCGCCGAAACCGACTACCGCGCAACCGTTCTCGCGCAGATGCGCGCGTAACCGCCTCAGTACCGTGACGCGAGTGCTTGGCGCGAGAATAGTCATGACTTTACCTGCGGACACGACGATGTCGGACTGTTCGTCGATGCCGCGGGCCGTTAAGTCGAGTTCGGCGAGGTCGTTGACCAGCCAGCGCGGTCCCGGGTGATCCTTCTCAGCCGCGGCGACGAGCACCGAATCGACGTCGGCGCCGACAACGTCATGACCGACCGATGCCAGATATCCGGCGATGCGTCGGGCGCCGCACCCTGCGTCGAGGATGCGGGAACCGCGGGCAGCCATGGCGTCGATGAAGCGCGCCTCACCGACCACGTCTTTCCCCTCACGCTCCATCGTGCGGAAACGCTCGACGTACCACTGGGAGTGTCCGGGATCGGCGGCAACCTTCTGCATCCAGATGCTCTGTTGGAGTGCTGCACGGATAGGTGACATCTGATCTGGCTTGCCTTCGGGCGGTCGGGAAGGATGCAACTGTCCCAAGCCCTACCCCCAGGAATTCCGTGGCGATGTGGCCCGAGTGGCCCGTGACCGTGGAGACGACGTCACGATCGAGCGGGTCGCCAACGACTTCGGGGTGCGCCCGACGATGCTGGCACAAGTGGATGCGACGTGCTGACCTCGAGGAGGGCCGCAGCCTAGGTGTGACCTCGAACCGAGTCCGCCGAACTGCGCGAGGCCCGCAAGCGGATCCGGTTACTCGAGCAGGAGAACGAGGTGCTGCGTCGCGCCGCAGCGTATCTGTCGCAGGCGAACCTGCCGAGAAAGACTCGGCGCGCTCGTGAGAGCGCTCGCCGCCGACTCAATCCCCGTGGCGGTGTCGTGTCGGGTACTTCTGCTCTCTCGCCAGCCCTGCTGCCGCTGGCTGGGTGATCAGGTCAGCAATGCCGAGCTGAGGGCGGCGTACCGGACCAACGCCCCTGTCAACGGCGGCCGAAAACTGACCCCTTATCGACGGTTGAAATTTGACCCCCTTTTGGTGTGGTTACTGGTCGGCGTTGACGAGTTGTCGTCGGGTCTTGGTGCGGTAGGAGTCGCCGTCGATGGTGATGACCTCGGCGTGGTGGACGAGGCGGTCGATGAGTGCGGCGGCAACGACATCGTCGGCGAAGACTTCGCCCCAGCGGCCGAATGGCATGTTCGAGGTGATCAGGATCGAGCCTTGTTCGTAGCGGCTGGCGATGAGTTGGAAGAACAGGTTGGCGGTATCGGAGTCGAACGGCAGGTAGCCGATCTCGTCGATGATGATCAGCCGGTAGCGGCGGAGCCGTTTGAGTTCGGAGACCAGGCGGCCGGTGGTGTGTGCCTCGGTCAGGCGGGTGGCCCATCCGGTGGCGGTGTCGAAGAGCACAGGGTAGGCGTTGTGCGCGGCTTTGATCCCGAGCGCGATCGCGAGGTGGGTCTTACCCACTCCAGGTGGTCCGAGAAGGATCACGTTGTCGCTCTTGGCGATCCAGGTGCTGGTGGCCAGATGGGCGATAACATCGCGACGCAATCCTGGAAGGTGGTCGAAGTTGAAGTCCTCGAGTGTCTTGACCGCGGGGAAGCGAGCGCCACTGATCCGCAGCACGGTGCCGTTGGCTTCGCGTTCACTGACCTGGCGGTCAAGGATCGCTGCGAGGTACTCCTCGTGGGTCCAGTTGTCGGTGCGGGCCCGCTCGGCCAACTCGGCCCAGCAGCGGCGGATCGCTGGCATCTTCAACGCCCGCGCCGCGAACTCGATCTGCTTACCTGTGTGATTGTCGGACATGGTATTTCACCTTTCAGCGATAGTGGACGGGGTGGGTGGTTGAGCACCTGACGGGGTAGCAAAGTGCACCCCGAACAGGTCGTCGTAGTCTGGTAGCGCCCGGATCGGTACCTCGTGGCCGTCGGGGTGGGCGCGGATGCGGGCGGCGTTTCGGGCCCGGTTGGCGAGGTCTTGGCGGCGGTAGTCGCGGCGCAGTTCTTTGGCTGCCCGCACGTGCTGAGGGTCGGCGATGGTGACGTGGTTGGCCCAGCTGCGAGCGTGGTCGGCGACGGTGACCTCGCCGCACTGGATGCGCACCTGCTGCAGGTCGGCGGTGATGTCGACGAAGCGACCGATCACCGACGGGTGCACCGAATAGTCATTGCCGGCCACACGTACGTAGTAGTCGCGACCGAGTCGCACCCGGCTACTCAACCCGATATGAGGTGCGGTCGGGGGAAGCCCGGCCATCTACTCGAGGTCCTCGGCGAGCGCATCACACGGGCGTCGATCACCGATCGCGCGCACCACTCGGGTGTTGGCATGATCGGCCAGCCACCGATCGAACTGGGCGGTGAAATCGTCCGGTGAGGCGAACTGGCGGCCCGGCAGGAACGAGGTCTCGAAGAATCGGTTGTTGCGTTCGACCATGCCCTTGTACTCGGGGTCTCGCGGTGGCGCCAGCTCCAGCCGAGTGCCCAAGGTGCCCACGAATCCTGCGGCCAGCGCGGTGGGTGTGCCCTTGGGGCCGATCGCGGCTTCGCGGTCCCACACCAGCTTGCGGGTCACCGCGCCCAGTTGCGACAGCAGCAGCCACATCCCCGTCAGGATGTCTCCGCCCTGGCGCGACGGGATCATCACCGCCGACCGGTATCGGGAGAACGCCAATGTCATCACCAACACCGGTAACATGGCGAATTGATTGTGGCCCACTGGGATTCGGTAGTCCGGGAACCACAGATCCCACTGCGAACAGCCGCCGGGCTCATAGATCACCCGATCGGCCGGATCTACCCCACGAAACTCCGGGCGAATCACCCGGACCCGGTCTTTGAGGACAGTCAACGATCTCGTCCACCCGATCCGCTCCGCGATCACCGTCGCCGGCATCGTCGGATACTCCCGCAACAACGCCCGGATCTGCGGTTCGAACGCATCGACCACCGAGCCCTTCGCCGGTCGCGAGTACTTCGGCGCGGTGTCTGAGGCCAACGCCGCCCGCACCGTGTTACGGGCCACCCCCAACCGGCGCGCGATCTCCTTGATCGGCACACCCTCACTGCGATGCAAACGGCGGATCTCCGCCCACTGCTCCACTGAAATCACCCTCCTAACAAGACGGGGGTCAAAATTCACCCGTCGTCAGGGGGTCAGTTTTCAGGCGCCGTCAACAGCCCCTTCTCGATGCTGACCGTGAGGACCCGGAGTTCGGCTACCACTTCCTCGTCACTTACGCGGAAAACGCTGGTCAGGCCATGAGCGAGCGGACGGCGTGGCGGATCTGCCGTGACAACGCCTGGTGGTCGGTGTCCGACACAAAACGGGGCCGCAACGGCCGACGATCCGGGCCGCCGGTTCATGATGATCTGGTTCAGCGCTTCACCGCCAACAGACCGAACTGTTTGTGGCTGACCGACATCACCGAGCACCACACCGCCGAGGGCAATCTCTATCTGTGCAATCAAGGACGTGTATTCCGGGTGGATCGTCGGCTACAGCATCGACTCGCGCACGAAGGCGCGACTGGCCGTGGCAGCACTGCACAACGCGGTCGCGCGTCGTGGTGACCTCGCCGGCTGTATCGCGCATTCGGATCGAGGATCGCGGCTCCGGTGACGACTCACGGGCCAACGGTGTCGATGGGTGAGTTGGGGCGTGAGGGGACAACGCCGCGGTGGAGAACTTCTTCGCGCTACCGCAACGCAACGTCCTCGACCGCCAACGCTGGGACAGCCGTGAGCAGCTTCGGATCGCGATCCCCCACCTGGATCGATCGGACCTATCGCCGCCGGCGCCGCCATGCCCGCCTGGGCCCGTTGACGTCCGTCGAGTTCGAAGCAGCGAGTAACACCGCCGCTGCCGCGGCATGACTCCCCAACTGTCACCTATCCGTGCGGCAGTCCCCACTGTGCGCGTCGTCAGTACCTCCTTTAAATCACGGAACGGCCCGTACAGCAGTGCATCCATCTCGAAAGGCGGACGCGACGAAACTGAGGGGTCGCCGGGACTATGGCGACCCGTGCCGAATCCGAGCACCACACGCCGGTCATCGCGGTGGTGCGTATGTACCTATACGACAGAGGAACTCGGATACCGGACCTTTGATCAGATACGACGTTGCAGGCGGGCACGGTGTCCGGCCGGGCCCTGGTTAGGCATCGCTGAAGTGTCATTTGCCACTGCTATGGGACCGCCTGGATTGCCACGAGGATGGGACCACCTTGGCGCGTTATTGAGGATGCTCTGCGGGGTTGGGTCGGTCAAGTCCGGGTCGGTGTCGTTGGCGGTAGGAGGGGCCTTCGATGACGAGGGTGTGCGCGCGTGAGGTGAGTCGGTCGATGGCCGATTGGGCCAGTAGCGCGTCGGCGGTCATGGTGAGCCATTCGGCGGGTTCTCGGTTGGATGTGACGATGGTGGTCTTGGTCTGCTGGTGGCGTTCGACGATGAGTTCGTAGAAGTCGTTGGTTTCGGTCGCGTCGAGCGCTCTGAGTGCGAAGTCGTCGATGATCAGGATGTCGACGGCGGTGATGCGGCGGAGTTCGGCGTCGACGCTGTTGTCGAGGCGGGCGGCTTTGAGTCGGTGGAACAGTTTGTCCGCTCGCGCGAACAGCACTGTTTTGCGTCGGCCGATGGCCATGTGGCCCAACGCGTTTGCTAGGTGTGTTTTGCCGACTCCGACGGGGCCGAGCAGGATCGCGGAGTGGCCGGCGTCGATGAACCGCAGGGTGGTGAGGTCCTCGAGCAGGGGGCGGTCGTAGAGTAGATCGTCTGCCGCGCGCCAGTTGTCGATCCGCATGCTGGGGTCGAGACCTGCCTTGGCTGATCGTCGGGCGGCGGAGCTGGATTCACGCCGTGAGACTTCATCGGCGAGCAATTGTTGCAGGAACGTCAGGTGCGAGGTTTTGTGTTGGCGGGCCAGGGCTGCGCGTTGGGGCAGGGTGTCGGCGAGGGCTCCGAGTTTGAGGGTTTTGAGCAGGCCGAGCATGTCGGCGCCGACAGGTTCGGGCACACTGTTGGTGGTTCGGGTCATCGGTTCACTCCTGAATGGTGTTGTCGGGGTTAGGAACAAGTGTCAACTGTGTTCTGTTGGTTGCGTATTCGGAGGGGTCGCGGGCAAAGCGAGACGATTCCGACCCGGCGGCCACGGGCATGTCCGGGGTGGTGTTCTCGGTGGCCTGCTCAAGCATCGAGGCGATCTTGGGCACGGCGATGACATCGAACTCCAGGGCGGTGGCACAGGCAGCATCGACAGGTCCGGGCCCGTAGGTGCGCACCAGGCCGAGCAGGGTGTACACCGCCCGCACCCGAGACCACGGGCGCGGGTCGTCGACGATACGGGCCGCGTAGAGCCCGATATGGGGGCCGTGATGCTCGCAGGTGGCCTGCAGCTTGCTGATGTTGCGCAGCGCGTAGGCGGCCTTGTCTGCGGGGTAGTCGTTGGGGTCGGTGCTCTGCCCACCGGCGGGCTGGCGCGGGTGTTGCTTGACCAACTCGCCGCGGTGATAGAACTTCACCGCTTCGCTGTCCAGGCGAACGTCCAGTGTCGAGCCGATCCAGGTTTCGGGCAGTGAGTACAGTGCTTTGCCGACCGAGGCGTGAAAGTCTCTGTGCACCTTGACAGTTTTGAAGATCGGTACGTCGTAGTCGGCCGGTATCGGTAACAGGTGGGCGCGCTCGTCTGTGTCGAACAGCACCGCTGGCGCGGCGGCGGTGGTGCCGTGAATCCGCAGCCCCGCGGTGCTCTGGCACCACGCCACCGCGGCGGCCTGGGCATCGGGCAGGCTCGAGAATCGCTCACCGGCCCAAAAGTTGTTCTGCACGTAGTGGATGGTGCGTTCTACCCGCGGCTTGTCGGTTGGTGTGGCGACTCGGGCGGTGTCGGTGACGAACCCGGCATGCTGGCCGTAGTCCAACCAGCCCCGAGACAACCTCGGATTGAGGGTGTCTGCTTGGGTGACAATAGGTTTCATGTTGTCCGGAATGATCACAGCGAACACGCCGCCGAAGAACTCCCACGCCGCTGAACAGCCCTCGAGGATCGTTGACAGGGTTTGGGTGTGTGAGAGCCACACGAACGTGTGCCGCGAGTACACGGCGGTGAACACCAGCGCGAACACTTTGCGGCGCTTACCTGTTGCCGCATCATCGAGCATCCCGAGGTAGCCGAAGTCGATCTGGCACTCCACCCCGGGATCCCCATCGGCCACCCGCACCGTGGTCGTGGTGCGGCGATACCCACAGCACTCGGTCGCGAACCGCACCAGCGTCCGATACGGGACCACACACCCCTGACGGGCCAGCAGGATGTGAATCTTCGTCACCGTCAACGGTTCTGGATTCTCCGGCGTTCCTCCCCTCACCCACTGCGTGATCTGTTCGCTGAACGGCACCAACGCTTCCCACGCCTGGCCATGACCCTTCGGCCGCGCCGGACGCACCCCGGCCACCACCGCACCGAGCAACTCATCGGTCAGTGCCGACGCACCGACATCGCGCGTCAACCCCGCCGCCTGCGCCGCCGCGATGTAGCGTCGCACCGTCTTCCTATCGACACCCGCACGCGCGGCGATCGTGCGCAGACCCGGCGCCGGTAACCCCACCGCAAGGCCCAACCACAACCGCAGGACTTCTCTGATCTCTTCCACTGCAACCTCCCGGTAGCCCATGCCGTCGGCCCCTTCCGTGAACATCGTCACGGCCGAGTCAACGGACAAAATGAAGGACCACCAGCGCGACGCGCCGGTGGTCCCATAACTGGCAATCCAGGTGGTCCCATCCCTATGGCAAACAATCAGCCCAGGTGGTCCCTTCACGGTGGCAAATGACAGCTGAAGCTCGGCAGTGGAACGTACTCGAAACCCGGGATTCCTTCGCTGAAGGTTGAATTGAGCTCTCGCCAGTTCAGGTCGAGGAGGAAGGAAGTTGCAGTATCTGGATTGACGGTGATGTAGAACCTGCTTGGGTCATCACTCCTGAAGTACGTCTTGGAGTCAACAAACCCGCCGGGATTCGGCTGGGCGACCTCCGTCCACGAGGGAGCAAGTCCGAGGCTCTTCAATCTGCGAGTGACTATCTCGAGACGCTTGCCCTGAACACGCAGTCGCGTAGTCAGCGCCACCTCACGCGCCAGGAAATGCTTTGCCGCGTCGCTGAACATTCCAAACCACGACTCCGGCGAATCCGCGTACAGATTCCCCCGACTTCTGCCGGAGCTTCGAATACTGAAGTACCCATCGCTGTCGAGGATGGAGTAGTCGGTGTAGCCGTCCGAGTCCTTCGCCATGCCGGGCCCGCGGGGGATAACCAGCCGCCCGTCCTCCAGGTAGGGACGCCCGTACACCGGGGCAGCACCCTGGAAGTGACCTTCGTTCGAGAGGGTTGTTTGAACCTCCGACCAGTACTCCAGTGACGACAGTAGGTCTGCCAGACCGCTCCACTTATCCATGATGAGTCTTTGTGTTTCCTCTTGTCGGGGCTACTGCTCACGCCACGCCTCCTGAGTCGGTTGTGGACTTGTCGAGATTGAAGATCCGCTCGTGGACGGTCGTCGCCAACTACTCTGATCAGCAAGGCCGATACAGTCAGCCGTCCGAGAATTTCGGAAACGGGATGTGCTCGATCCCCGGTATCCCCTCGCTGAAAATGGAATTCAGTTCGCGCCAAGGCAAATCCAGCATGAATGACGTGTCCGAGTCAGTGGTTACGGTGAAGTACCACCGCTCAGGGTGGTCGGAACGAAAGTACTTCACCGCACGATCAAATCCGCCCGGGTTTGGTTCTCTCACTTGATCCCAGAGAGGCGCCGGCCCGCGGTCCAGCCACCGATGATTGATGATCTCGAGGTTGGCCGGGCGATACCTACTGCGCGTGCGGCTAGCAACGTTCGAACCGACAAAGTACTTCGCTATATCGGCGAAGTCGCTGAACCACGCCTTCGCCACGTTCTCGTATGTTCTGCCTCGACGCTGCCCGGATACTTCGAGTGCGAAGTGGTCGGCGACGTCGTGAATCGAGTAGTCGGTGTAACCTTCGGAGTCCTGATCGGCGCCGGGTCCTCGGGGGAACAACAACCGGTTGCCATCCAGATACGGACGCCCAAACAGGGGCGCTGCAGTCTCGAAGGCGCCTTGCTGAGCGAGCGTCGTCTGCACCTCGGACCAATAGTCCAGCGAGGCGAACAGGTTTGCCAGGCCGTGCCAGCGATCCATTTCTTCCCTCCAAGTCGAACTCATGTCAACGCGTCCTGGGTGCGATCACACCGCGCTCCAGCAGGTCGCCGACAGATATCTCATCACCCGTCTGTTTGTCGATCACGACCCACTGGCGACCCCCGCCCTCACGATCGAACGCTCTCGCTACCTCTCCGTGCCGGACTTCCCACTCATCAGGGAGTTGCTTACCCGTGCCAACGTATTCGTGGTACGCACCGGACTTGCCCGGCGGAAGCGCTCGCGCGCCGTACGAATCCCCGTCCCGCCCCATGAATCCGCCATCGCTCGAACCTATCCTGTCCAGACGAGTGCCTTCGGGAATGTTGTCGGAGACGTGGTAGTCGCCCTTGAACCCGTTGTTGGGTGGGTACGCCCAGCCGTTGCCGTCCCAGTACCGTTCCAAGATCTGTTCGGGCGTCATATTGCGGTACGGGTTGCTGGCGATCGCATCGTCGATGATGTTTTTTGGTACGCCGCCGGCTTCCAAAGACGTGCGCAGGAAGTCAGGATCGACGGCTCTCTTGAGCTCGTCATGAGCCCAGGTGGGGATCTTCTCCAATGCTGCCGCTAACTGGGCCGCCCGCACGGAGCCTCTAGACATGCTCATGCCGAACATCGCCGCGCGAGCGCCCATCAGTGCGCCCAGGTCACCAACAGCAGCCCCCACCGGATCCAGGACGTAAGCCGCCGGACGCAGGACAGGGCCGGCCGCGGCCATCAGCCCGCGGATCACTCCCGCGATTCGCGCCCCTGTTTGAGTTGCTTTCGCCACGCCCGCCGCGGTTGCCAGCAGGCTACCGAGCCCAGAAGTCACAAGCACCAGTGCGACACCGATAGCTGCCGCCACCAGTAGCTCACACGTCAGCTCCCTGACGAGGTCGCCGATCCTGTCGCGGGTCTTACGAACTTCGTCCGCGAACTGATTGCACAGTTTGGCCGTGGCATCGCACGACTCCGCAATCCCGCCAAGGTGCTGGTCGATCAAGGATGCTTGATCTTGAGCTGGGCCGACCTCTGCTGAGCGTTCGCCGGCAATCGGCTTTATCGCAGAGCGAACGGCCTGTTGCTGCCTGCGAAGAGAAGTCGCCGCACGTGTCCAGGCGTCCCCGGCGTTCTCGAGCTTGGCGGGATCTCCATCGGGAAAGACTTCCCCTTCGACGAATTCCCTCAGCTTCTCCCAGTTGCTGGGTTCTCCGGGCCCGCCGAACGAGGAACCCAACGACAGCGTCGGAATTTTGTCGAGTTGCTTGAGATTCCCGGTAGGGGTAGCGGGCGTGCATAGTCCAATCGCGCTGTTCACGTTCGCGTGATTGACCGCCGAGGCATCAAGCAGCTCAGCCATCTTGGCGCACGCGTTACCCATCAGGGCGATACCTGCCAGGAGGCTCTGTTGGCCGTTGACTGTCTTGTCGTAGTGGTCGGCGAACGCTCGTCCAGCCCCATCTTGGCCCGCCATCTGCCTGCAAGACTGCAGTGAAGAGTAGAGGTCGTTGACCGTCCTGCCGATCTCGGCGTGGACATCCAAGAACGCATCCGCTGCCGTCGAGAACGTCGCCGGGCGAACAGCGATAGGTGGCGTCAAGGCCACATCTTTCGCTGATGCTCCTGCAGGCCGCCGAACGCCGAGTGCGACCTATTTGCCGCCTTCCGGACTTCGACGATGGCCTCGCGGATGTCTGCTACTCCCTCTTTCCACCGGTGGTGGGCGTCTCGGTGAGCGATCACGCCTTCGCCACTCCAGTCCAGGTGAAGATCGTCGATTCGCCGATCCAGAGCGCGGATCCGTTCGTCGACTGTTGTCGCGAATCTCACGAGATCGTTAACGAACCTCTCGACCGCGGCCAACTCGATGCGGTAAGCATCGTCGGAGGTCACGGCAGTTTCAAGGGGGTGAAAGGGGTCGCGCCCTTGATGCCTTCCGCGCCAGCGGTGTCGCCCTCCGCGTAGACCTGTGCGGCAGAGACGAGGAGACGCCCCGTCGAGCTGAGGCCGTTCAGAATGTGATCCACACCTTCGCAGCAATTCGCCCAAGGCTCTGCATACGAGTCCGCTGCGGTCCCAGACCAGCTGACGCCGAAGAGATCCTCGGCGCGCTTGGTGATCGTCGACCATTCCTCGGTGACGTCGCCATGCAGCGCTGTCACGTCTTGCGACACTGCGCGCAGCGCTGCTAGATGCGCTGTCAGTTCCACGACTGCCCCCTTCAATCGCCCGGGACGTTACCTGGGCTTGTGGGGATATCGAGGATGTTGTCCACAGGCTGGTCGCGATTGCACGAATGATCCTCTATGCCAGGAGAATTCGCAGTTCGCCCGGTGATCGGTGAGCCAAGCGGCCGGACAAATGGCCCACGTGCAATCAGTTTGCTGCCCGTTCGGGACAGCAACTAACTCGGCCGCAGCACCGCCACCAGGAACTCCGAGTCCGAGGTGAACGGCCGAACATCCCACGCCGACAGCAACACGTCACTGGTGAAGCCCGCCATCCCGGCGTCCGCCAGGAACTCGTCGAACGAATACCCGCGACCGGCACCGAACCCGATCACCGCACGGCCGTCGTCACGCAAATGGCTACGGAGCCGTCTCAGTACGGTGACTCGTGTACTGGGTGCCAAGAACGCCATGACATTTCCCGCGGACACGACGATGTCGAACGGGTCGGGGATACCGACCGCAGGAAGGTCCAGTTCTGCGAGATCCTGGACCACCCAGCGCGGTCCAGGATGATCTTCCTCGGCTGCGGCAATGAGCACAGGATCGACGTCCACGCCGACGACGCGGTGTCCAACTGTGTGTAGGTAGCCGCCGGTCCGTCCAGGTCCGCAGCCGGCATCGAGGATATGCGACCCGCGTGCGGCCATCGCGTCGATGAGTCGGGCCTCGCCCACTACGTCGTTGCCTTCACGCTCCAGTTTGCGGAAGCGCTCGACGTACCAGTGGGAATGGTCCGGGTCCGCGGCTACCTGCTGCATCCAGAGGCTTTGTTCGATCATGTTCGCATTGTTCCAAACCTGACTGTGCGCATCACGGGGCGTCAAGGCGGCGGCACGAAGCGGGTGTAGCAGCTGGCCAACGAAGTCGGTCGTCGTCGAGCGTGTCGACGACGACCGACCTACACCTGAACAGCTATGACTTCTCTGCCAGCTCCTGCTGATACTTGCGCGTCATGTGGTCAACGGCCTCGAGCTGCTTCGCGGCATGGCCCTCCCGCACGGCACGTGCATGCTCGGCGGCGTCGAGCGTCGCCTGCGCCTGACCTTGGAAGTGGGGGAACACCTCCTGCGCGAAGAGTTCCGCGGAACGCTTGGTGTCCTGCGGGTTCGCCCAGTCGTGGCCCATCTGCAGCAGACACCCGAAGCCGCCCGACTGATCCCACAGCCGCTGGACCTGAGCTCGCGCCTGTTCAGCGGTACCGATGACGCCGATGCCGGCCTCGTTGATGAAGTCGATCATTTCCGTGAGCTTGCTTCCGGAGACGGTCATCTGAGGGAACGCCGCGACGTGCTGGAAGTAGTCGAACCACTGCTCGATGCCGTACTCGACCTGGCGGTACGCCTCGGCTTCGGTCTCGGCGATGTGGAACGGCCCTGCGAGGGTCCACTTGCTGCGGTCGACGGTGACGTTGTTGGCCGCAGCCCGCTCCTCCATGACGTTCCAGTGGTGGCCGAGGGCGTCGAACCCGTCGGCGGAGAGTGTCGCGCCGATCGACAGCAGGCCGAGGCCGTGGGTGCCGGCAAGACGAGGTCCAGTGGGTGAAGCCACGGCAGCGACGACGACGTCGATTCCATCGGTTGAATAGGGCGCCAGCTGCAGCTTGGCGTCGTATAGCTCATGGGTGCGGGTCTTCGCGGACACCGTCTCGCCGCGGAGGAGTCGCACGACGATGTCGAGGTTCTCCTGCAACAGCTCACGGGTGTCGGTGGGGTTGAGGCCGATCATCGCGGAGTCGGTTGGTAGGGAACCGGGGCCGACGCCGAAGGTGGTCCGCCCGCGCGTCATGTGGTCGAGCTGCATGATGCGGTCGGCCGCCCACAAGGGATTGTGGTAGGAGAGCGAGGTGACGCCGGTACCGAATCGGATGCGCTTCGCTCGCTGGGAGGCCGCGGCGATCATGATCTCGGGGGAGGCGATGATCTCGCTGCCTGCAGAGTGGTGTTCGCCGAACCAGGCTTCGTCGTATCCGAGATGGTCGAGGTGTTCGACCAGGTCGAGGTCGCGTTCGAGGGCTGCGGTGGGGTTGCGGCCGGGTGCGTGGAACGGCGCCATGAAGTATCCGAAACGAAGCCTGCTCATGGGATCTCCTGTCGATCTACTCGGCCGACGTTCTGTCGGCCACGACCCCGAGACTAGAAACAGTGTGACTGGTGCCACAGTGCACGAAAGTGGACGGTTTGCGCGGCGCCTCCAAGGCATCGGGGCGTGCGACCGTTGCATGACGTTGCATGTGCTCCGCATCACACTCGAGCCGGTACAGTTCGGGGATTGGTGCCGTAGGGAGGAGTGGACGTTGGCCAGTCAGTCGGTCGCGCTGCCTGTGGACGAGTACGAACGGGTCTTCGCCATTCTCGACGCATGCTCGGAGGCGGAGACGCTCGTGCGTTCAAGAACGTCTTGATGGGTGCGCTGCACGAGCACTACGACTGCCTGAACACCACCTTCTTCACCGGTCCGACCTTTGTCACCGCGTTCTCGGATCCCAGCCCGGTGGTCACTGGGCGGATCACGCCGGTCATCGACGAGTATCAAGCGCGGTGGTACCCGAAGGATGTCTTCGCGTCCGCGCAGTCGCGTGCGGCGCTGTCGAAGACCCCGGCGATCTCTGCGGACAAACTCGGCGGGCTCGCAACCGACTCGGTCAGTTATCTGCAAGACTTCCTGTACCGCAAGCAGTTACACAGCGCATCCGTGATGCATCTCGACCTCGCGAACGACTGTCATGGGCTGGTCGGGTTGTTCGACTCGGAGGGTAAGGAACCAGACCGCGTTCGGTTGCATGCCATGGGGCTGTTGTCGCGGCAACTGTCCAACGTTGCGAAATTGCTACCCGGCAGACGCTCCCATCGTGGCGGGAGTGCCTTTCGCCGCGGCAGATCGAGTTGGCGGAGCTCGTTGCGGATGGGCATACCAACGAAGAGATCGCGTCGATACTCAACCTGGGGGTTGACACTGTGAAGAAGTAGGTCAGCCGGGTGTTCACGGCTACGCGGGTACGGAACCGGGCGGAGTTGGTCAAGTTGGTTTGCGTCGGGGCAACCGGATAGTCGCAACCCAACTTCGCGCGGTAGGTCATCCTTGGACGAAAGGGTGGTGCAGGGACATGTCCTCATGCCGGGATTTCACTTATAGTCGCCCTCAGGAAGTCGACCGCAGTACTACATACCTCGGCACTCGGAGGGGGCGGGATATCGAATCTGGAAACTGTAGTCACGACCACAGCACCACCGGACTGGACGTAGGCCGAGCAGACGCCAGCCCCGATCGACCCAACAAGCACGCGGCGGGTATTGATGAATGTATCTGGATACCAAGTTTTTCCGGCAGAGTTCTTGGCTTTGTATCCGTCGAGACCAAGTTGGGGCCGGAGGATGTTGCCAACAAACTGGGAGATCGAGGACATTCCGTCGTCAACGTACGTCCATCTGCAGCCACGCGCGGTTTGAAAGTCAGATCCTGCCACGTCCTCCACTGAGTCTCTGCGCAGACCGAACTGTTCCACGACCTCGTCGGAGACTTGTGTACACGGTTCGTATGGTGTCCCGTCGTTGTTGATGCTCCACCGATTTGGATACTCGGTCGTGAATGGCAACGACCTTCCGGCATCGTCGGTTTGTCGAATCCCGGCCGTTGAGGTCGGAGGCGCAGTTGCGGGGCTACTGACGCTGGCGATGGGATCTCCATTCGTCGTGCACCCGGCGCAGATCACACCGAGAATTGTGCAAGCAACGAAACGGATAGCCCTGGTGGTAAGAGGATTACGTGGCAAACCCGACCGCTCCCTGTCGATCGGCATCGTCGAAACTCATCCCGCTGGCGCGACACTGCCCGCTGAGCTGTTCTGCCCGCGTTGCGTGCTCGAGGCACTCCTGCGCCAGCTTCGAAATCGCGGATAGGAACGCCTCGTAGACCTGGTTTCCCTCGATGCATTCCCCGAAATGATTAGCTTCTATAGGAGCCGAGAGGGAATTGAAGGCCTTCTTTAGCTCGGAGGCCGCGTCTGCCGCCACTGTCGCCCGCCGCTCCCACTGAGCCCGCGCCGACCGCAGTAAGTACTCATCCCCGTGCGGACTCACCGGCATCGCCGGTGCAGGTTTGGGCAACAACGAGTCGTCCGAGAACGGTGTCGACACAAGTCCCCCTCACGCTCGCGCGCCCCGACGGCGCCCCACCCTCGCCGAACAGACTAGCGCGGCTCGCTGATTCCGCCATCTGATCCCACTACCTGTGGAGACCAACCTTCGAGTTCCCTCGATCTCGACACCTGCCGACGAGCCATCGCGTCCACAGGGGCGGTCCGCACAAAGGGGGTGTGGCCATCGCGCATGTACCCGATGGCCACACCCAGCGAAGATCAACTAACCCCGCCGACGCCCCCGCTTCCGATTCGCGAGGTGGTACGAGTCCCGCGTCATCTTCGACGCGTACCCCGCACCCTCGACCCTGGCCTGCGCACCCAACGCCTCGATACTCCGCAACTCCTGCTCGATCAGCATGTGCTCCTCGGGCATCGCGAACGCCGAGGCCCGTCGTAGCTGCGACGCCGACTCGCCCAGCAGCTCGTTGCCAGCATCCAGGTCGCCGGCCTCGAACGCCTCCGACGCTCGGAGCTTCGCCGCCTGCCCCTCCTGGTACAGCCGCTCGGACTCCACCTTCGGATCCGGAACGCGACCCGAAGCCTCGTCACCGGGAACCACATTCACCGAAATCGGCAGCGACACCGTGTGTTCGGTGAGTGTCGCAGTCTCCACATACCGCAGCTCGAGGGTCGCGATCTGGGCCAACCCCACCGCAGCAAGCCCGTCGACCTTCATCCGCAGCAGCAGCTTCCGCTCCTCGAGTGCGTAGAAGTCGCCGAGCTCGATCATCACCTCGCCGTCGGCGGTCTGATGCGCCGGCAGGTCGTTGTACAGCGACAGCTCCGTCACCTGCGGGACGAAGTGCACGGTGAGAGTCACCACCTGCGCCGACTTCGACAGCAGGCCCTCGACCTCGCCGGCGATCGCCGCGCCCGCGGCGTCCGGGTTGTCGGCGAAGACGTGGTTGCCGTTGCCCGCCCGCGCCATCGCCGAAAGCAGCGACTCGTCGTAGCCGCGCCCGTACCCGAGCGTGGAGGTGACGATCCCGTCGGCCGCGGCCTTCGAGGTGATGCTCGCGAACTTGTCGGCCTCGCGGATCCCACTGTTCACGTGGCCGTCGCTGATGATCAGCACTGTGCCACCAGAGATTCCGGCCGCGTGCGCGCTACGCCGCAGTTCCCGCAGGCCGAGCAGGTAGCCCGACGACAGGTCGGTGCAGCCACCCGCCTCGATCGAACCGATCGCATCCACCGCGCGTTGCTTGTCCGACAGGGGAGCGGCCGGTACGACGACTTGGGCGTCGTCGTCAAAGGTCACTACGCCGAACACATCCGACGGATCCAGCTGCGCGACCACGCCGGCGAGCGCCTTCTTCGCACCCTCGAGCGGGCCACCCGACATCGACCCGCTCCGGTCGAGCACCACCTGCACAGCGGTTGGGGTGCGGTTGGTTTCGGGCCCGGCAGGAACCTGCAGTTCCAGCAGAACGGTCACTTCATCGGCGGTCTCGTGGGCCACCATCTCGACGTCCAGAGCAGCGGAGAGTTTCATCGTCATTCCTTCCTCCGTCCCGGCATCGGAGCGAGACGGCGACTTTGCGCGTTTCTGAGAATAGACCTTTGCGCAGACATTCGCATAGTCTTTTGTTTCGTGGCCACCGGTTCGACGACGCTCAGCGACTACCCACGACCGAACGTGGCCGTCGACATCGCGGTCCTCACCGTCTCCGACGCCACGCTGAATGTGGTGATCCAGCGGGACGAGCAGGGGAGGGCCGCGTTGCCGGGGCGGTTCGTCCGGGAACGGCGCACCGTCGAGCAGACGGTGCGGGAGGTGCTCGAACTCAAACTGGGGCTGTCGCCCGATCACGTGCGGCCGCACCTTCTGGCGGTCTTTAGTGATCCTGACCGGGATCCTCGCGGGTGGACGATCTCGGTCGCGCATGCGGTCGCTCTGCCGGCCGCCGAATTGTCCGACGTCACCGGCGAACTCGCGCCCGTGACGTCAACCGGCAGGCTGGCGTCGGGGGAGCGGGTCCTTTACGACCACGCCGAGATCATTGCAGCGGCCACCGACAATCTGCGGGACCGCTACGAGGACAAGGCCGATCCAGACAACCTCCTCCAACCGCCCTACACGCTGTCCGAACTGCGGGAACTGCACGAAGCGATCCTCGGGCGACGCCTCATGCGCGATTCATTCAATCGGAGGGTTCAGCCCTTGTTGGCGCCACAGGTCGACGCCCAGGGCAACCCGGCAACCCGGGTCGGTGGTGGTCGCCCGGCGCGGCTGTACGCCAAAGATGCGCCGCCGACCGCGACCTTCGGATGGCGGTTGCCCAGCCCGAGGCCCGACACTGAGTAGCGGCCTCGCGACATCACCCCGTATGATTCCGCGCGGATCCACAGCGTCGTGCGACCACCGAACGAAGGAACTCGATGACGGACTCCCAGGCCCCTCTGCGTCGGGCACTCGGTCTCCACGACGCGGTACTGGTCGGGCTCGGGGCGATGCTCGGTGCCGGGATCTTCGTCGCTCTCGCGCCGGCCGCCGCCGCTGCCGGTTCGTGGCTGCTCGTCGGCCTCGCTCTCGCGGGCGTCGTAGCGTATTGCAACGCAACATCTTCCGCGCGGTTGGCGGCTCTCTATCCGGTCTCGGGTGGCACCTACGTGTACGGCCGGGAGCGACTCGGCGAATTCTGGGGATACCTCGCCGGTTGGGCGTTCGTCATCGGGAAGACCGCGTCGTGCGCGGCGATGGCGCTGACGGTCGGGGTCTACGTGTGGCCGGAGCACGCCCACGCCGTCGCGGTTGCCGCCGTGGTCGCCCTGACCGCGGTGAACTACGCGGGAGTGCAGAAGGCGGCGTGGCTGACGCGGATCATCGTCGCGTTCGTCCTGGCGGTGCTGGCCGCGGTGGTGGTGTCCGCGTTCACATCGGACGTCGCCACCCCCGACCGTCTGACGCTCAGCTCGGACGCCAGCGTTCTCGGCGTGCTGCAGGCGGCGGGCCTGCTGTTCTTCGCCTTCGCCGGTTACGCCCGGATCGCGACGCTGGGAGAGGAGGTCCGCGACCCCGCCCGCACCATTCCCCGCGCGATCGGCATCTCGCTGGGACTCACCCTCGTGGTCTACGCGCTGGTCGCGACCGCGGCGCTCAGCGTTCTCGGGGCTGATGAACTCGGCAACGCCGCAGCACCATTGACGGCTGTCGCCGAATCCGCAGGCGTCGACTGGCTGGTCCCGGTCGTCCGCGTAGGCGCTGCTGTTGCGGCGATCGGTTCACTGCTCGCACTCATCCTCGGTGTCTCGAGGACCGTGCTCGCGATGTCCCGCGATGGTCACCTGCCGCGTACGCTGGCCGCCGTCCACGCTCGGACTCAGGTTCCGCATCGCGCCGAGCTGGTGGTCGGGGCGGTGGTTGCCGTGGTCGCCGCTACCGCGGATGTCCGCGCGGCCATCGGGTTCTCGTCGTTCGGCGTACTTCTCTACTACGCGGTCGCCAACGCGTCGGCGCTGACGCTGACCCGCGAGGAGAACCGTCCCGCGCGAGCCATCCCCGTGGTGGGTGTCATCGGGTGCGTGGTGGTGGCGTTCACGTTGCCGCTCACCTCCGTGCTGGCCGGGATGGTCGTCTTAGCAGTCGGAGCCGGCGTGTACGCGATTCGCAGTACACGCCGGCTCCGACGTTAGGACTCAGGAAGAAGCGTCCGTCACGGGTGGACGCCGCGCTGGTTCAGCCACACCTGCGGATTGATCTTGTTGCCGTTCGCATCCCAGACCTCGTAATGCAGGTGGGGGCCGGTGGACTGGCCGCGGTTGCCGACGGTGGCGATCTGCTGACCGGCCGTCACCGGCTGGCCGGCGCGGACGAAGCTCTGGTCGACGTGGCCGAAGACGCCGATGGTGCCGTCGTCCTGCTTCACGCGGATCCACTGCCCGAAGCCCGACGCCGGGCCGGACTCGAGGACGACTCCGTCGGTCACGGCGTAGATGGGGGTGCCGATCTTGTTGGCGATGTCGACTCCGTTGTGATTGGTGCCCCAACGCGGGCCATAGCCCGACGTCACGGTGCCGCTGACCGGCTTGACGGCCTTGCGGATGCCCGGGTGGCCGGGCACGGCGGGAGTGAATACCGACGGCGGCAGGATGTCGCGAGCGAACTTGTCGACCTCGGGCGGCAGGACCAGACCGGCCGGCATCTTCACGCTCTCCGGCAGCGCGATCTTCGGCTGAGGCGCGGGCTGCGCGGCTGCCTGGGCAGCGTTGCCGACGGTCAGACCAAGAGCGCCGACGAATGCGGTGAGCGCGCCCGCTCGCACCGCCTTGTTCACGGTGGTCGGCACGGTGGCGCGATGCCGGCCGGGTCGGCGGCTCCGCGAGGTCGAGTTAAACGCGTGGATAGAGTTGTGGGCATTCAGTCGGTGTAGAGGCACAGCATTTCCGTCTCGGTAACAGTTTGATATCGGCGAGGACACGGCGAGGTTACCCACAGAGACCTAAGTAGACCCTGAGAAGTGGCGCTCATAGTGGGCGAGGTCACTTCGACAGACCGTCGTCGCGTAAACGTCCAGTCAGGCGCCACGGAAGACGCGGTGGCTCGTCGACCGCGGAATCGGTCCTGTGGACAGCCGCCGTGAGGACCCGCGCCGGGTGAACTAGCATCATCCGGCACGGGGATGAATGTCGGGGGATTCGGTGACTGTCACGTATGCAGGTGAGGTGCGCGCGTACCTGTCCGGTTTCGGCGACCCTCCGAAGCTCTACGACGCACTGCGCGAGGCGCACCTATCGGTACCGCTCGATGTCCACGGACGCTTCTTCACCCTGGTCCAGGGCGGACTGCCATGGATGCTCGCGTTCACCACGCCCCAGCGTCTGCGCGACTTCGCCGACCTGACCGACCGCGACCCCGCCGAGGTCACCTATATCGACGTCCAGGGTCAGGCACTGATCGACGAGGTGCTCGACATAGCCCCCGAACCGACGGGCCTCGTCGTCGACCCGATGACACCCACGCAGATGACTTTCCCTCCGCTGAAGGACTTCACCCCGCACTGTTACTACGACGACGAGGGCGAGATCATCCGATGACCGAGAAACTGACTGTCGATCCGGACGACATCAAGAAGGCCGGCGAGGGAATCAACGGCGTGATCGACGGTCTCGGGGACACCGGCGCCGCGGCCGGGTACACCGCAGCGCTCGGCCGGGGGTACGGGGATCTCGACCTCGACGGCAAGTCGATCGGTCACGCCGATCCCAAAGCCGGACTCGAGGAATACTGCGATCGCTGGGAATGGGGCGTTCGGGCGCTCGTCACAGGCGCGGCCGAACTGTCGCGCGGACTCGGACTCGGGGCGAGTCACTATGAGCGCGAGGAGAAGTGGGCCGAAGGTCAGTTCAAAGACATGGTGATGGACATCGCCGGTGACCCGAGCCTGACTGCCGAGGACATCAAGAAGATGTCGTGGGGCGACCTGTGGGACCACAACCGCAACGTGCTGACGAATCCGGAATGGTCGCTGAGCGACGCCGAGAAACAGCGTCACCTCGACTTCGCCGAGGAGAACCGCGAGAGTTTCTTGAATGACCTCGCGACCATCAAGCGTCACCAGATGGACCCGCGAACCCTGATCGACGACACCATGGACGGTTTCGAGAGAGATGGCTTCACGGCCGGCGAGCCCCCGGGCGACGAACGTACGGTTCGAGCGCCAGATTCGGCTGGGACACCGCATGACTGAGGTCGCCTGAATGGATCCATTCAGGCATCCTCGAGGGCGGACGGGAACTCGTCGGCGGACTCGTCGACGGTGCCACCGATCTCGTCGGCAAGGGTCTTCGTGCAGTAGGGCTCGAGAAGATCGCGATCGAAGTCGAGGACTTCGGAGATGACATCGCGAATTCGATGGGCGCCATGCCCGACGAGGAAGAACTGGGAAAGACGAACGACCCGAAAGAGCTCATCCTCGGGGATCCCGGCGCCATCACCGCAGCCGCAGGCACATTCGAGGGATTCGCAGGCAACTTCACGAAGGCCGGAGAAGGACTCCGCGGAATCTCGGCCGGCAACTGGGTCGGCGCCGGCGCTGACGGATTCCACGACGCCATGGGCCAGCAGGTTCCGCGGTGGTTCTCCGCCGCCGAAGCCGCGTCGAATGCCGCCGCAGCTTTGACGAAATGGGCCGGTGTCGTCGAGTTCGCCCAGCAGAAGGCGGCCGACGCCATCCGGATCTGGGAGGAGGGCGAAAGTCGACGCGACGAATGGAAAGCCAAGGCCGAAACCTACAACGCCGAACTCGACGACTATCGGAACGACCGCCGCGACACACCGCCCGTCCACCCTGGGCCGAATCCCTGGCCGGAGTATCAAAGCGAGGCGCGACGGGTTCTGAAAATCGGTCGGGATCACCGGAATTCGGCTGCGCCGGGTACGAAGTCCGAACTCAGCGCGGCCGCGAACCTGGCGCCGCCCATGCCCTCGGCCTTCGAACAAGCCCAGATGGAGGCGAAAGACATCGGAACTGGCGCCGTCACAGCGTTCAACCATTTCGAGTTCGGGCTCATCGGCGCGGGGACCGAGATGTTCAAGTCGCTGTGGATGCTCGCCCCGCAGAATCCGTACAACGTCGCCAGACCGCATCAGTACGTACGCAACTCCGCCGGGTTGGTCATTGGTCTCACCAACCAGGTAGCCCACCCCGACGCCGCTGTCCGAAATTTTGTCGGTGGCGGATGGTCTACCGATCCGGCGAGCAGCTTCGGCACCTTGCTCGGAAATGTGGCGGCGACTGCCGCTCCGGGACCCAAAGGTCTGTCACTTCTCAAGCTCACCAAAGCGGCGCCCGACGTACCGACACCGTCCACCAGGCCGCACGCCGGAACAGCGCCCGATGCGCCGGCGCCCACCGACCCGACGTCTCCCACCCCGTCTGCGCCCAACTCGGCATCTGCCGACGGCTCGGCGCCCACACCTGGAGCCACCCCGTCCCGAGATCTGCCTGTCCACCACGGACCCGATCTACCCACTCATGAGAGACCGCTTCCACCAGAGCCCGACCCCGGTCCCAGTCCCGGAACGCCAGCCCACTCCGAATCGTCGTCCTCGGCCCCCATGCCAGATCATGCTGCCCCGCCACCGGTTCCACCCGAACCCACACCCGCAGCGGGGCCACCGCACTCGCCCACACCACGTTCCGATTCCGCCACGCCCGATCAACCCGTCGGCGGCGGTACCTTCGACAGTCCATCACCGACCTCGCCACACTCAGGTGACCCAGCTCCTACATCCACACCGGCAGCCCCTTCGGCGACGCGAACAGACGCACCGGACGCGTCCACACCGGACGCGGGGGACACCACACCGGGCGGTAGGGGATCAGGTGATGACGACCCGCCAGGTCCTGATCGCGGTAAAACGACCACACCCGCCGTCGAACACAGTCCCGGTGGCGATTCACCGTCAACCAAGAACGACGGTGACAGCGACGGACAGAACGTGGGGCATCACGACGACCCAGATGCCCGCGGAAGCGACGTCACACCGACCAGTGTTGACCATGCACCGACCAAATCGGATGGCGACGGCATAGGGCAACCGGTCGTGCGCAACGACGAACCTTCAGGTCCCGATCCGTCCAAACCCGTCGACGACAACGCGTCGCCTGGACCACACCCTGCTCGTCCGGATGCGAACACACCCGGGCCCAACGCACGGCCGACACCGACGGTCCATCCCGAGTCACCTGTCGGGTCACACAACGGACCCGACGCCTCGACGAGAACTCCCTCGGATGGTCAGTCACCAAACGGGACGCCGGTCGTACCTGTCTCTGGACCGCACCCTGTGTCGGGGCCGCACGCTCCTTCACACGCCGTGCCGGACGCAGGCCAGCCGAAGCCCACCAGCGCACCGGTCAGTCCTGGTGCTGCCGCCAGAGCCGACACGCCTGCCGCACCTCCACGGGCACCCGATCACACGCCCGACCGCACCACACTCGCGCGGACCACCCCGGACCACGCCACCCCTGCACGCGATGGCGCTCGGCCGGCTCCGTCGAACGCTCACAACGTGCCGGAACCCGCGGTCCGACACACTCCCGACCGCGATCCGGGCAACCCCACCAACACGCGGATCATGCCGGACGACCGGCCGATCCCGCCGGCTGTGTTCCCGGACCGTCCGATCACACCTGATCGTTCGCCCACACCGAATCACCGCGACACCACGCCGGATTCGCCCTCGTCGCCGCGCAACCCCGACCAGTCGAATGGTCCCGACTCGGATAAGCCCGAGATCGATCACGACACCCGGGAGCCCCACAACCCGGCGAACCCCGGGCGCACCGACGAAGGCGCTCCCGATCGTGCCGATACCAGCGAGGGCAACGAGGCACCGTCGCAGTGCCGCAGCAACGGTGAACCGGTCAACGTCGCCACGGGCGAGTACTTCCTGCCGCTCACCGACGTCGAGCTACCGGGCGTACTGCCGCTGCGCCTGACGCATCGGCATCGGTCGCGGTACCGGTGGGGCCGCTGGATGGGTCCGACGACACCGTCGACCTTCGACGCGCGGGCCATCGTCGGCGACGAACTCGTCACGATCGTCGACGCCGACGGCACTCTGACGAATTTCCCCAAGCCCGAGGGTGATTCGGTGTCGCGGAGTGTCAACGCGACCGATTGGGAGCTGCGGACGACCCCGACGGGCGGTTATCAGGTCACCCACATCCGCGACCGCGTGAGCTGGTTCTTCGTTCCGATCCCCGAACTCAACGGGGTCGATGTGCGCGCCGGGGATATCGCGGTCTCGGCGATGACCGATCGCCACCACAATCGGATCGAGTTCATCTTCGACGACCGCGGGCGACCCACGGCGGTGGAACACTCGGCCGGATACCGGATCAAGGTGCGATGCGACGGCGCCCGCATCCTCGGCTACCGGCTGACCGCAGGTCTGGACGGTATCCCGGTCGACCAGCAGCTGTGCACCTTCGACTATCACCAGGGCAATCTCGCGGCGGTTACCAACGCAGTCGGTGGCACAACCTATTTCGGCTACGACGACGCCGGGCGGATGACCTGGTGGCGTGACTCGCTGGGCATGGAGTACTGGAACCGCTACGACGACCTCGGTCGCGTGACAATCCAGTCCGGTATGAACGGTGTCTGGTCGGGCCGGTTCGAGTATCATCTCCGCCCAAATGGTCTCGGCTCGTACACGACCTACCGCGACGCCGTCGGCGCGACCACCGTGTACGGCATCGACACCGACGGACGCGTGCGCCAAGAATCCGATCCCGCCGGACGCGTCACCGCGACCGACTACAACGCCAACCGTCAGCCGCTCTCCGTCACCAGCCCAGGTGGTGCGCGTACGTTGCTGCACTACAACGCGTTCGGCGACGTCGAGCAGATCACCGCGCCCGACGGGAAGGTCACCGAGGTCTCCTACGCCGGACCCGGACAGCCAGTGCGGATCGTCGAACCGGGCGGCATCACGACACGAATCGGTCACGACGACAACGGCTTACCGACCAGCGTCGTCGATAACGCCGGTGTGGTCACCAGCTACACGTATGACGAGCACGGCGCGCTGACGTCGCGCACCGGCCCCGACGGCGTCGTCGTGCGCTATCGCAACAACGCCGCCGGGCTTCCGGTCGCAATCTCGGACACGCTCGGCAACACCACGCGGATTAGTTACGACGGTTACGGGCGACCGACCGAGGTCGTCGATGCCGAAGGCGCACGGACCGTCGTCACCTACGACGCGATGGGTAACCGAACAAGTGTCACGGCGCCGGATGGCGGTCGGTCGCGGTGGGAGTACGACGGCGAAGGCAACTGTGTCGCGTACACCGATCCCGTCGGCGCGGTGACCCGGTGGGAGTACGGACATTACGACCTGCCGGTCGCACGCATCGACGCCGACGGGTCGCGCACCGAGTTCAGCTACGACGCCACACGTCGCCTGGTCGCGGTCACCAACCCCGACGACCTGGTGTGGACCTACACCTACAACGCCGACGGCAGGCTGGCGACGGAAACCGACTTCAACAACGCGACAACGACCTACACCTACGACGACGAAGGTCGGCTGGGATCACGGACGAACGCCGCAGGGCAGACGGTGTTCTTCACCTACGATGCTGCCGGGCGCCTGATCAGCGACCTGACTGCTGATCCGGTGAACTCCGATCTCGACGGGGAGACAACGGAATACAGCTTCGACGCGGCAGGGCGACTGGACGGTGCGACCGGTGTCTTCGGACGCTGGCATACGAGTTATACGGCAGCGGGCTTGCCGCAGCTCACCGGTCTTCACGACGGTCAGAGCGACTGGGTCATCGAATCCGCCTGGACCGGCGCGGGACGACTGGCGTCGTTGAGATCGCCGACCGGGGTCAGCACCCGGTACGGCTACGACCCGCGGGGTGTCCTCGACTTCCTGTCCAGTGCGGGACGCTCCTGCGACATCACGACGAGCCCGACCGGCCGTGAACAGCGGCGGCGCTTCGAGGGCTCGGCCATCGACTCGACGTGGGATCCGGTGGGCCGCCTCACCGGACGTTCCGTCGCGGCAGTATCGGAGCGCCCGGCGGCGCTGAACCTCGGCCCCGGTGCGAGCGTGGGGGAGAAGCCCCCCGACCGGACCGTCGCAGCTGCCGAGTACCGCTACCGTTCCGACGGGATTCTCACCACTTCGACGTCGACACTGACCGCTGGTCGCACCGACTACCGGGTCGACGTGCTCGGTCGGGTCGTTGAGGCCACCAGTCCTGCTGGGACCGAGCAATTCTCGTACGACGCGACCGGCAACATCACCGACTACGCGTCTTCCGGTCGCGGCGACCAGCCCCCGCTCCCTGAGGTGCTTGCCGACGCTGGACCTCCGCTCCCTGAGGTGCGAGGCGCTAGCCGAGCCTCGAAGGGCGCGAAGAGCCACCGCCGCCGCTACTCCGGCACTCTCCTCGTCGACGACGGCCGAACGTCCTACCGCTACGACGCTGCCGGTCGCGTCGTGTCGATGAGCCGGCGCCGACTCTCGCGCAAACCGGATGTGTGGCACTACGTCTGGGACGCCCACGATCATCTGCGGTCGGTGACCACGCCGGACGGCACGGTGTGGACCTACACCTACGACCACGTGGGACGGCGACTGTCGAAAACGAACCAGTCGACCGGTGAGACCACGCGCTTCCATTGGCACGGGGAGCACCTCGTCGAGCAGACCGACGTCGTGTCCGGCCACGACCAGCAGCTACGGGCCACGACCTGGACCTACTCACCGGCCGCGTACGCCCCGCTGGCACAGACGGTCACTTCTGAGCCGATCGGCCCTGCTGACGACGCGGCAGACTCGACCAACGCTGACGACCAGGACCGCGATCTCAGCCTCAACCTCGGGAACGGCATTTCCGCTGCGCCACCCTCGGCGCGCCGCTGGACGCAGACCGAGATCGACCGCGAGTTCTTCGCGGTCGTCACCGACCAGATCGCAGCGCCGACCGCCCTCATCGATCCGGACAGCGGGGAGGTCGCGGGACGATCGGTTCGGACTCTATACGGCGCAACCTCTTGGACGGGTGCATCGACACCATGGTCGTACCCAGGCCAATACCTAGACACCGAGACCGGCCTGCACTACAACCGCCACCGCTACTACCACTCAGACACCGGCCGTTACCTAAGTTCCGACCCGCTCGGCCTCGCGCCGGCACCGAATCCGCACGCGTATCCGTCTAATCCGACGGTCTTGTCTGACCCACTCGGTCTCTCACCCACTGGCGCATGCGACGACCGAGGCGGTTCCGAGCAATCGACGCCGGAGCGGAAACTCTGGGAGATCACCAAGGAAGGGACAGCCAAGACCAAGAAACTGGGTGGACATACCTACGATCAGAGTAAGACGGACGGGCTCTGGTGGTCACGTGACACAGCGGGCCACGGAAGAGTTGTGTGGAAGGTTTTCGAAGAGGACAGTCGCGGATTGCGTTGGATCGCCGACGCAGATGAGTACGGTACGTTCATCCGCGGGAAGCACAAGGGACCGGTTGGCAAGTTCATACCGTGGAAGGATCTGAATTGATCGAGTCCGTTGCCGAATATCTCGCACTGTGGGACAGCGAGGATCCGGACGACCAAGATCGTGCGATTCACGATGAAGCGCCGACAGATGTTTGGCTGGAGGTCGTCGCCGCCCACCCCCAGTTCCGCGCGCTTGTAGCCCAAAACAAGACTTCGCCGGATGAGGTTCTCCGTGTCCTTGCTGCGGATGACGACCCTGACGTCAGGTTCTGGGTGGCGATGCGACGCGCCGCGGGCAAGAGCGACTCCATTGCGCGGCTCCTGGTCTCGGATGCAAACCCGAGGATCCGCGCCGCTATCGCACGCAATCCGAAGCTGAGTGTCGAACTGCTGCGCGAACTAACGCACGACGACGATGAATGGGTACGAACAGAGGCCCTCGGCCGCTTGACACGTCGCGCAACGTGACGGTCTTCCTCGAACGTCCCGTAGAGCAGCAGGAGCTCGGAGCAACCGGAAGATTCACGCTGGGTGGACGTCCTGTACCGATCGGAGGTAGTGCGCTTCTCGGTGGTGGGTATCAAATGGTCTTCGGGACCTGGCTGAACATTCCGCACTCGTGGATCATCGGTTAAATCGTCGAAGGAGAAGAATTGAGCCTACAGCTGATTCTAGCCACTCGCACAGCCGTCGAAACATTCTTCTCGGTCTATAGTTCATTTGTTATAAACCTCCAGCTACCCGATGGGAATTTCGGAAAGCCGTACGATTACTACTACAAGCTCGGTGAGATTCGGTGTGATGGAGTTCAAGTGCAGATTCCGTTGGGGGACGGCATTCTCATGGAGCTCTCTCCACTGGAGTACGAGTTTTCAGAAGAGTTATCCGCCCTCATGATCACGGGTCGACATATCCGCATTCATTCAAGTCTTCTCGATAGAAGATATGAGTATGGCCGGATAACCTTTGAGGTCGATACGCACTTCCCCGAGGTGGCGACGGCGCGAGACGCGGGCTCATCGGCTCTACGGAAAGCTGCAGTGGCCGCCAACGACGGTGGCATGGGCCCGCGCCGTGATGCCGCGGACGCGAAATAGTCGTACTGGATGTGTTTGACCCGTAGAGGCACTGCGGACTGGTCATCAACTAGTGCAACAGATTAAGAATCGAGGCTGAACCGTGCAATCTGCACTCTGCAATTTCGTATGTGGCTCGGTCCAGCAGTTCTTCCACATCTACGAGGAAGTGACCCCGGTCAGGCTGGAGTTCCCCGAAGCTCCACCACCGCGTGCGTTTGACGGCTATCTGGAGTTGCAGTTGGTTGAGGCCCGCGGCGAGGTGGTTTTCATCGACCTGGGTGGTCGTTGGACTGTCTCCATCCGGCCGACGGCTGTGCATATAAACGAAGACCTGAGCTTGCTCACCATCTTTGGGGACCAGTTCGCCTTGACACCTGAATTCATGCCCGACGGCTTCGAACCAGGGTGGGTTCGTTTCCGTGTGTCTCCCACCTATCCACCTGCAGTGAAGGCCAGGGAGGTGCGAGGCCACCCGCTCCGCGAGCTCCAATCCAGATTGAAATGGCGAAACCTCGTGGCGTTTGCGGCAGCCTATGGTGGAACTATGCCGTCCGACCTCACGCAACGCCTCGACAACCTCGCCCGAATCGAAGCCATCACTCAACTCAAGCACCGATACTGGCGTGCATGTGACGCGAAGGACGTCAACGGATTTCGCAGTTGTTTCATCGCCCACGGAGCACGCATCGACTACGGCCCGCTCGGCACCTTCGACGACGCAGAGCCGATGGCGAAGATCTTCGAGCAGGTCGCTCTCCACAAGGTCGACGGACAGTACGTCATCTTTGACATGCACCACGGCTTCCATCCCGACATCACGCTGACGTCGGAGACCACCGCGACCGGGCGCTGGACCCTGAAGTTCCGTCAGGTCAATCTGATCGACCGTACCGAGACCGTGATGACAGGGGAGTACGACGACGAGTACGTCGTCGAGGACGACGAGTGGAGGATGGCTGCCAGCACCCTCACCGAACGGTGGTCTCTCCGACGACCACTCGGCGACGACGCCACGGTGCATGCGGGGACGTTCGCCGACCCGGCCTGAACAGGCCTCAGGCCGGCTGCCGAACCATCACCGCCAGCCGCTCGAGGGTTTCCGTCATACCCTGCCGCAGATCACCTTTCCGGTCCTTGAGGCCGTAGAGCGTGCCGATCAGGAACCATCCGAATGCATTGAGCGGCTCGGTCACTTCGTACGATTCGGTGACCGTCGTTCCGGTCGCGTCGGGCTCGAACCGGTAGCTCCACCGCAGAGTGCCGCCGATCCATGCCGTCCGTTCGAAGGCGAACTCACGCGCACGATCGGCGACCGTGATGACGGGTTTGTTGAACCAGTCCGGTCCGCGGCCAACGCTGTTGCGGGCACGGAATCGCGCACCGACGGCCGGACCGGTCGCCCCGTCGAGCCACTTCACATCGGCTATCTCCGAGGACAACTCGGGTGTGCGCGTGACGTCGGAGACGATGTCGTACAGCTCTTCGGGGCTCGCGTCGATGTGGCGCGACACCGAGTCGCTGGTGAGATCCTGACGCATGATGGTTCCTTCCTTGAGTGCCCCGAGGCTCGCTCAGGGCGTGAAGTGACGCACCCACATCTGCAGGGCGTCGTCGAGTAGTCGCGTGTAAGCACCTGATTCGTAGGTGACGCCCGGTTCGTTCGACATCTGCTGTGAACCAATGCCCGAGACGACCGACGTGAGCAGACGCAGCGCATCATCGGAGTCCGCGGCAGGGTTTAGTTCACCGCGCGCGACCGCGGTCGCCAGATCCTCTCGAGCCTGGCCCACGAGCGCCCGGGCGGGGGCGAATGCCGCGTCGCTGGGCTCGAAACCGGGCACCGGTCGCCAGAACAACAGCGCGGCGAGCCCGGGCTCGGTCATCGACCATCGGACAATCGCCCGTGACTGTTCGAGCAGCCGATCCAACCCTGGCTCATGGCCGATGCGTGCGTCGTCGACGTACCGGGTCAGTTCGACATTCCCCGCCTCAAACAGGCTGTCGTACAGCGCAGTCAGCGACGGGAAGTACTTGTAGAGCAACGGGGGTCGCATCTGCATCCGGCGGGCGATCTCGGAGATGGACACCGCTCCGGCACCCTGCTCGGCGATGATGTCGCGAGCATGGCCGATCGCCTCGTCGATCGTCATCCGCCGACGGTCGGACCTTCGCAGTGAGCTATGCGGGGGAGAAACTCGTGCCCATGGCACCGTGGACCCATGACGGATCCAGAGCGCACCCCCGACGGCCGCTACGTGGTGATCAACGGTCGCAAGTGGCGTACCACCGACCCGCTCATTCCGGACGAGCGCCGATCCGAACTGCAGTCGATCCTCATGGCGTGGCGACGGGACGTGAAACGGACACAGGGTGCCCCCGAGTCGCGCGCCGGCGTCCAGGCCGCGAAAGTCGCGTTGGGGGAGCGAGGTACTCCCTGGTGGGAGCAGACCGACGACGAGCGTCGCGCACGCTGGGAGAACGAGGTACCGCGACCGGGTGACGAATGACGCTCAGCGAGGAACGATCGACTCGGCCGCGTATCGTCCTGCGCGCTCGAATGTTTCGGTGATGTCGAGGTCGGGATCGATCCGCCAGTATCGCATCGTCGACAGGTAGATCGCCGCCACCATCTGGGCGAGGAACTCGACCGGATGGTCGGTGCGCACGTCGCCTTGTTCCAGGCCCGGCTCGATCAGACGTCGCACTTGAGCGGTGAACAGATGGCTGCGCTCGCCGAGCCCCTCCGACGCCGTCGCCAGACGCTCGATCTCTCCGGTCACCACACGCATGTAGTCGGGGTCGGCCAGCGATGACTGCGCGAAGTCGATGAACACGCCGACCACGCGATCGTGGGTGCTGACCGGTCGTCGCAGCATCGAGTCGACGACGCGCCCGAAGACGCTCATCAGCTCGGCGTACAACGCAGTGACGAGATCATCCTTGCTGGGGAAGTAGTTGAAGAAGGTCGCGCGGGAGACCTCGGCACGCTCCGCGATCTCCTCGACCGTCGCAGCCGTGCCGCGGGTGGCGAGGAGTTCGCGGGCCGCGACCAGCAACCGGTCGCGTGTCTGCTGCTTGTTCCGTTCGCGACGTCCGACGGGTGCAACCTCGGTCATCGGCCTGCCTCCGTCGGGGGTCGTCGAGCAGCCCGGTGGCGCTCCTGGGGGCCAATTCTTACATTCGCCCACCGATTTCTGGATGGTGGTCTAACTTTTGCCTCTAGGTCCACTGTGACGCAGGCCACGGTGACCTCGATACGCAGCGTCCTCGCTGCGCTCGGTCGACGCTACTCGGCCAGCGGGGTGGGGCGGCTGCCGTGTCCGCGGTTGATGCCACTCGGCCGGCGGGGTGGGGCGGCTGCCGTGTTCGCGGTCGAGCTACTCCGCCGGCAGGGTGGGGCGGCTGCCGTGTCCTCGACGTGCGCGTCGCGCATTGGGCTCTGTAATCCACTGTGCCTCAACGAAAGCAAGGCACGACGACTTTCACGGAACTACTCATAACCGACAGTGTGCGGGTTTAGAGTCACCACGACGCCGACGACTTTTCACCTGCTCGGGCAGCACCATCGCGGCGGGCGTCATCTCCTATCGAAGGGATCGCAGTTGAAATCACCAGTTGCACTCAAACGCGTCGTTCGCACGACCGCCGTCCTCGGCTGCGCAAGCGTCCTGACTCTCGGCACACTCACGGCATGCACCGACGACAGTTCGGACAGCTCGAGCGCCGGAGAGACCAGCTCGCTACCCAGCAACGCGGCGACCGGCGACCCGATCAAGATCGGATTCATCACGCCCGAGGGCGGTGCGGTGACGACGCCGATGGTGCGCGAGGGTGGTGAAGCGGCCGTCGAGTACCTGAACAACAACGGCGGCGGCATCGGCGGGCACAAGATCGACCTCGTGGTGTGCAAGCAGCAGGAAGAGCCGGCCTCGGCGACCAAGTGCGCCAACCAGATGGTCGAGGAGAAGGTCTCGGTCGTCGTGTCACCGCTCGGTGCGCAGGGTGCGGTGATGCTGCCGATCGTCGCCGGCGCCGGAATCCCCTACGTCGCACAGGCTCCGGTCTCACAGGCCGAGATGGCGACGCCCGGCTCGTTCATGCTCTCCGGCGGCATCGTCGCGGTGCTCGCCGGCCAGGCCGCCACCGCCGCGAAGGACGGCCTCAAGAAGGTCAGCCTCATCATCGGCGACTCCGGTGACGCGGCCGCGTCGGTCAAGGCGCTTGGTGACCCGATGTTCCAGCGCGCGGGCGTGGCCCTCAACGTCGTCACGATCCCGACCGGTGCCGCCGACCTGACCCCGCAGATCACCGCCGGCCTCGCCGACAACCCCGACGCGGTGAGCATCCTCGGTGACACCCGCCAGTGCATCTCGGTGCTCGGGACTGCTGCACGGATAGGTGACATCTGATCTGGCTTGCCTTTGGGCGGTCGGGAAGGATGTAGCTGTGCCCAAGCCGTACCCCCAGGAGTTCCGTGACGATGTGGTCCGGGTGGCTCGTGATCGTGGCCAAGGCGTCACGATCGAGCAGGTCGCCAAAGATTTCGGTGTGCACCCGATGACGCTGCACAAGTGGATGCGACGCGCGGACATAGATGAGGGCCGCAGCCCTGGCGTGACCTCGAGTGAGTCCGCTGAGCTGCGCGAGGCCCGTAAGCGGATCCGCTTGCTCGAGCAGGAGAACGAGGTGTTGCGTCGGGCGGCGGCGTATCTGTCGCAGGCGAACCTGCCGGGAAAAGGCTCTACCCGCTCGTGAGAGAGCTTGCCGCCGACGGGATTGCCGTCGCGGTGTCGTGTCGGGTACTTCAGCTCTCTCGCCAGCCCTACTACCGGTGGCTGGCCAGCCCGGTCACCGATGCCGAGCTGGCCGCGGCGTATCGGGCCAACGCCCTGTTCGACGCTCATCGCGAGGACCCGGAATTCGGTTACCGATTCCTCGCCGGGGAAGCCACAACCGTGGGTGAGTCGATGGCTGCGCGGACCGCGTGGCGCATCTGCCGGGACAACGCCTGGTGGTCGGTGTTCGGCAAGAAACGAGGGCGTAACGGCCGACGATCCGGGCCGCCGGTCCACGATGATCTGGTCCAGCGCAACTTCACCGCCGAGGAGCTAAATCGGTTGTGGCTCACTGATATCACCGAGCACCACACCGGTGAGGGCAAGCTGTACCTGTGTGCGATCAAGGACGTCTACTCCGGGCGGATCGTCGGCTACAGCATCGATTCGCGGATGAAGTCCCGGCTGGCCGTGGCGGCGTTGCACAGTGCGGTGGCCCGTCGTGGTGAGGTCGCTGGCTGCATCGTCCATTCCGATCGCGCCCAGTTCCGATCGCGAAAGTTTCAGCACGCCTTGAACAGTCACGATCTCGTTGGTTCGATGGGCAAGGTCGGGGCGTGCGGGGACAACGCAGCTATGGAGAGCTTCTTCGCGCTCCTGCAGCGCAACGTGCTCGACCGCCAACGCTGGGACACCCGTGAACAGCTTCGGATCGCGATCGTCACCTGGATCGAACGGACCTACCACCGCCGGCGCCGGCAAGTCCGCCTCGGTCGGTTGACGCCTGTCGAGTTCGAAGCAATGATCAACACCGCAGCTGCCGCGGCATGACACCCCAACTGTCACCTATCCGTGCAGCAGTCCCAACTCTCGGTGCCGCAGCGAATCGCGGCGAAGCTGCTGCGGCAGCGGGAACAGAACCGCGACCGCTGTGTTCGTCTCACCTGGATCATGCGCCGACTGGTGCGTGAACAGGGCCGACGCCTGACCGCTCAGGGCCGCATCGACGCCCCCGACGATCTCTTCCACCTCACCCTGGGTGTGCTCATCGACCCGCCAGAGGGCGTCCGCGAGACCGTCGCACGACGAAAGGCCGAGCGCGAGAAGCTCAAACAACTCCACATGCCGCCCATCTTCGCCGAGAAGTGGCAGGCCGCAGAGGTCTTGAAGCCGCTCGGGGCGGGAGAGAAGCTCGGCGGTATCGGCATCTGCGGCGGCAAGGTCGTGGGCCGGGCGCGAATCGTGGAGCCGCACACCATCGACGACGTCGAGCCGGGCGAGATCATGATCGCCCACGTCACCGACATCGGTTACACCGCACTGTTCGGTCACGTCGCCGCCGTCGTCACCGACATCGGCGGTGTGATGTCGCATGCCGCCGTGGTCGCCCGCGAATTCGGCGTCGCGTGCGTCGTCGACACCCAGGTCGCGGCGTCACGCATCCCGGACGGGGCACTGGTCGAGGTCGACGGATCGGCCGGCACCATCACGGTGCTCGAGGTCGGGTCGGCGGATCAGGCCGCGCTGGTGTCGAATCCGGGATGAGCACGCCCACACCTGGCACCACGACGGCCACCATCCGTGCCATCGTCTTCGACTGGTCCGGGGTTCTCACCGAGTCGCCTCTGTCCGGGTTGCGCCGGTACAGTGCCGAACTCGGCCTCCCCGAGACCGCACTCCACCGATTCGTCCGGGGCGACCAGGAGTTCGCGAAGGTCGAGCGGGGCGAGTTGTCGGTCCGCGACTTCCTCAAGGGCGTCTGTGTCCGGGTCCACGAGGAGCACGGAGTCGACGTCGAGATCAGACGGCTCGGCGCCGCCATGGCCGACACCCGCACCCTGCGGCAACCCATGCTCGAGCTGGTCGCCGAACTCAGCGGTCGCTACACCCTCGCAGTCCTGACGAACAACGTCGCCGAGAACCGGGATCACCTGGCGTCGACGCTGCCGCTCGACCACTTCGACTTCATCCTCAACTCCGCGGACGTCGGAGTGCGCAAACCCGACCCACTGATCTACCGGGAGTTGTTGCGGCGCCTGGGTTGTGACGGATCAGAGGTCGTCTACATCGACGATTTCGCCGAGAACCTGCCGCCCGCCGCCGACCTCGGGATGGCGACGATCGAGTTCACCGATCCCGACGAGCTGCGGGCGCGCCTCGCCGAGTTGGGTATCTGAATCACGTTGCGTTTTGTCCCGCTTGCCGGGACAAAACGCAACCTGATCGGAAAGCCCGGTGGGCGTAACCCCTGTCGGCCGTATCGAGGTCAGCTCGCCGGGTGGTTTCGACGCGGCTCCTCGCTGCGCTCGGTGCCGGCTCAACCAGCGGGGGCTCAACCAGCGGACAGTCAGTCCATCACGTCCCGGACACGGGTGTTCTCGTGCCCGGCGAGGAGCGCCTGGTTCGAGTTCTTCATGTGCCGCTGCCAGTGGGCGGCGGCCTCGGCGCCGTCGCCGGCGCGGACGAGGTCGACGAGCTTCTGATACAAGCGGATGAGCTTGGTGTACTGCGACCGCGGCATCGGGCCGTCGTGGATGGTGCTGGCGATGTGCCGCTCGGCGATCTCGTTGAGCATGCCCGCGATCATCGCCATGGCCGAGTTGCCGGACAACTCGATCATCCGGCGGTGGAACCAGACCGTTGCCTGGGCCATGGTGCCGTTCTCGTAGGCGTCCTTCAGCTCGTTGTCGATGATCGACTGCAGTTCGTCGAACGCCTCGGCATTCCCGGTGTCCGCGAGCATCTCCGCGGCGGCGGGTTCGATGGCCTCACGCGCGCGCATGACCTCGGCCAGCGACGTCCCCGACAGTTCGAGCAGGAGGCCCGCCGGACGCGCCACGATCTCGGGGCCGGGGATGCGGATCCGGGCGCCGGTACGGGAGCCACGACGCACCTCGACGAGACGCTCGGACTCGAGGACGCGGACCGCCTCACGCAACGTCGGGCGGCTGACCTGGAAGTGGGCCATCAGATCGGCTTCGTGGGGAAGGAAGTCACCCTCGTTCAGCTGGCCGTCGACGATCATCCGGCGCAGGGTGCGCGCCACCAGTTCAGCGGTCTTGGGGGACCGGATCGCACCGGAGGTGGTCGTGGGGACCATCATGGGAGCCAGGTTGACAGGCTTGGTCATGGGTACCTTCCTCTCGCGTCACCAGGACGCCCCCTGATGTGAGCGCGATGGCCGAAGCGGATCTGAAACACTGGCCGATCTGATACACCCAGTTGTCAAACTCAGTGATACAGGTCGATTCTACCCAACAGTAGCGAGGTGGTCGCGCGCAAAACCGATCGCGGCGCCGGCGAAGCGTGCCCGGGCCCGACGACCGACGAGGAAGCCCGGACACGACAGGAACCCGACATCGGGCAGATCCGTGCGTTTGCCGAGCATCTCGGACGCCTGTGCGGTGTCCCCGCAGATCGCGATCGACCACAGCATGTCGTCGGACACATGGTCGCCGATGGTGGTGGGCGACTCACGGAAGGCGTGACGGATGGCGGCGACCTCGTCCTGCCACCCGTGCAGTTCGACGAGAGGGTCGTAGGTCTTGACGGTGAGATAGAAGGCGATCTGGCGGCGCGCGGCAGCGATCGCGGCCTCGGGATCCTCGTCGTCGACCGCGGTGATGACCCATCCCCAGCGGGTGATCTCGTCCACCGCCCGCCCCGAATCGGCGGCGCCCACCGCGAGTTCGGGTGCGATGGCTTCCGACCACCAGCGATCGGTGAAGATGCCGTGCCCGAGGATGCCGTCGGCGTCCCGGCCGACCGTCCGCACCATGTACTTGTTGAACGCGCCGATGAGGATCGGGACGTCGAGCGGACCGAAGACGGGGGCGCGCACATCGGCGTCGATCGAATAGAAGCGACCGTCGAACGTGATGCGCTCACCGTTCTCGGCCGTGAGGAACGCGCGGATCGCCTGGATCAGCTCCGACATCCGCGGCGCGGCGTGGCTGGAATCGACGCCGAACCAGTCACGATTCATACGGAAACTGCCCGCCCCCAGTCCGAGGAAGACGCGTTCAGGAGCAAGACGATGAAGGTGCCGCACCGCCGAGGCATGGACGAACGGCGACCTCGCGAACGCATAGGCGATGCCCGGACCGACGACGGCCGACGACGTGCCGAGCGCCATCTCGGTGGACGTGACATAGGCGTCGACGTCGGCGAACTCTCCGGTGCAGAAAGCGATCGCGCCGGTGGCTTCGGCGGCCCGTGCCTGTTCGGCACCCGGCCAGGGCAGGCCCCACTGCATCGCAACCTCCACACATCGCTGGATCGGAACGGTCGACGATCGACCACTTCCGTAAGTGTAAGCAGGATAACTTAGTAACACATGTAAAGTCCCAGATGCGTTCGGTCCGACCGATCGCTGTCGGCAGTTCGAGTAGAGGCGAGGAGACCATGGACGTCGGAAGCTTTGAGACGGTGGAGGTGACGCTGTCCGGCCACGTCCTGACGATCACTCTCAACCGACCGCAGGCGCTCAACTCGTTCAACCGGGCGATGCTCGACGAGTTCACGCGCCTCTGGGCTTTTGCGGCAACCGAGGACGACGTCCACGTCATCGTGTTGCGGGCCAACGGCGACCGCGCCTTCTCGACCGGCGCCGACGTGAAAGAGGGCTACCAGCTCCACGAGAATCCCTTCAGCCGAACCGATCCCGGCGCGCATCTGTCGCCCAAGCTCAATCACTGCTGGAAACCGCTGATCTGCGCGGTCCATGGGATGGTCGCCGGCGGCGCGCTGTACTGGCTCAACGAGGCCGACGTCATCATCGCCGCCGACGACGCCCAGTTCTTCGATCCCCATGTCTCCTACGGCCTGGTCGCAGCTCTCGAGCCGATCGGACTGGTCCGGCGCATCCCGATCGGCGAAGTGCTGCGCATGACCTTGCTCGGCCTGGACGAGCGGATGTCGGCGCGACGGGCCCTCGAGATCGGTTTCGTGACCGAAGTACTGCCGCGCGAGCAACTCTGGGACCGGGCCGCGCAGCTTGCCGCCCGCATCGCCGCCAAACCGCCGGTGGCCGTCCAGGGCTCGGTTCGGGCCATCTGGGAGTCCCTGGACTCGACCCGGTCCCATGCCCTGGCGACCGGCTTGTCGTACACCGACATCGGCAACCCGATCTCCACCCAGCAGGTCACGCGAAGCGAGGTACGTCATGACGGTTTCGATGTCCGCTGAACCCGGGACCGAGACAGAATCGGCGGAGGATTTCCGTGGCCGGGTGCGCGAGTTTATCGCCGCCCATGCGCCGGACATCCCGCCGCGTGCCGGGGTGCGCAGCGCGGACGACGCGGCGGAACTCGAGCTCCTGAAGACCTGGACGGCCGAGCTCTACGGAGCCGGTCTGGCCGGCGCCGACTGGCCGACGGAATACGGTGGGCGCGAGGACTATTCGCCGCGTCGCGACATCATCGTGGGGAGGAGCTCGCCCGAGCCGGGGTGCCCGGCGCACCGAGTGCCGGCACGCTGGTCGCGCACGCGCTTCTCGGACACGGGTCGGACGACCAGCGTCGTCGGCACCTCCCGGCGATTCGATCCGGCCGCGAGCTGTGGTGTCAGCTGTTCAGTGAGCCCGGCGCGGGCAGCGACCTCGCGTCGCTGCGCACCCGCGCCACCAAGGTCGACGGCGGGTACCGGATCAGCGGGCAGAAGGTCTGGACCACCGACGGCCATTGGGCCGACTACGGATACCTGTTGGCGCGGTCGGATCCCGCTGCCCCCAACACAAGGGGATCACCGCGTTCGTCCTCGACATGTCGACGCCCGGAGTCACCGTGCGTCCGCTCCGCGAGATCACCGGCACCTCCGACTTCAACGAGGTGTTCTTCGACGACGTCTTCGTCCCCGAGGACGCGGTCATCGGGGATGAGGGCAACGGCTGGCGGATCGCGTCGGAGACCCTGAGCCGGGAACGGACCAACGTCGGCGCGATCGTCGTCCGGCTGGAACTCACACTGGCCGCGATCACCGAACTCGCACGCACCGTGACGATCGATGGCGCACCGGCGATCTCGGACGGTGCCGTCCGGGAGCAGCTCGGCGCCTTCACGGCCGAGGTGACCGCACTGGCGGCGCTCACCACCGACAACATCGACCGTTGGCTGTCCGGCGCCGAACGTATCCACGACGCCGCCATGGGCAAACTGATGTTCTCCGAACTCAATCTCGCGATGGCCGAGTTCGCACTCGACCTGTGCGGAACGCCCGGCCTCGAACTCACGCCGGACATGCACCGGTGGCAGGACGAGTGGCTCTACGCGCGTGCGTTCACCATCGCCGGCGGCACGTCGGAGATCATGCGCACGATGATCGCCGAGCGCGGGCTCGGGATGCCCCGCTCCTGACGACTCACGGATCCCGTCGAGGGAATGAGCACATGGGCGCGCATTCCCTCGACGGAATCCCGGCGGGTCAGGAGACCAGCGCGCGGCGCCGTTCCCGCACGCCGCCGTCGATGTTCCCGTTCACCTTGATGCGCCGTAGGTACAGGTGGAGGTCGTGCTCCCAGGTGAAGCCGATCCCACCGTGTACCTGCTGGGCGAGCCCCGCAACGGAGTTCGCGGCGTCGGCCGCGTAGGCCACCGCGGCATCGACCGGTCGGCGACGATCTGAAGCCTCCGACAGCGCGAGCGAATCCACGGCTGCACCGAGAGTCGCCTGCGCCGCGGAGACCCGGACGGCCATCGTCGCGCAATGGTGCTTGACCGCCTGGAACGAGCCGATCACCGCACCGAATTGCTCACGCTGTACGGCATATTCGACCGTGCGGGCCAGCAGTTCCTCGGCGGCACCGACGGAGTCGACGGCGCGGTGGACCGCGATGGCGTCCCGGTACCACGACGCCGTACCGACGGGGAGGGCCACGCGCTCTGCGGCGTCGACGTCGAGTCGTGTCCGAGCCCACGGGCGGGTGAGGTCCAGGGTGGCGAACGTCTCGATCGTCCTCCGGGAGGCGCCGGCGGGAAGGACGAACAGCGCATCATCGTCGGTCAGCACCACGAGATCGCGATCAGCCGGGTCCGGCAGGACGACGAAAGGTGCGCTGATCGCCGCGATCCGGTCACCGTGCAGCGACTGACCGTACGGTGACGTCACCACCGTGACGACGCGGTCACCGGACGCGTGGGCGTCAGCGAGGTCGGCGCGACCCGCGAACTCGAGCAGCCACGCACCGAGGGCGAGGTCCGCGACCGGCAGCGAACTCGCGGCCCGACCGTGTTCGGCGGTCAGGACCGCGAGGTCGGGATGGGTGCCGCCCGCATCGGCGGTGAGGATCGAAGCGAGACCCGACTCGCGTACGTGGGTCAGGGCACGGGGATCGACGGACGCCAGCCCTTCCGGGGACCCCGCTCGTCCGGACTGAGATCGCAGATGGTCGATCGGATCGTGCTTGCCGAGCCATGCCCGTTCCGACTCGGCGAGTTCCCGCTGCTCCGCGGTGATCATCGGGTCAAACCTCCCATACTTCTACGCTCACCTAGTAAACTATGTAATCTACCTGTGCGGCCACAGTACGCGGTACCTCGCAGGCTTTCCGCAGAACCACACCACACGGGGCACCCGACCACCCCGCGGTTGAGCCGACCCCGTCGGTCGCGCCTGTCCCACACAAGCGCAGCGTCTTCGACTGGGCGGTGGCCAAGTCCTTCCAGTCGATCCGGGACGAGTTCTTCCGGAACGTCCAGTTCACCGAACCGAAGGGCGATCCCGGGTGGTTCGGACCCGGGAGCGCTGTCTGGTACGTCCACGAGCACCTGCCGACGGTCCAGATCGCCATGGGTGCCGCCGCGATGATGGAGACCCTGCACCCCGACATGGCCTGGATGCCGTACGAGCACACGCGCGCCATCGAACGGATCGACGGCGTGCCGACCGGCCAGTTCGACGAGAAGGCATTCTCCTCACGTTCCGGACACACCCTGTCCTTCTTCTTCGGCGTCGCACTGGCGTCGACGCCGGTGGCCGAACGGGTGTCGAAGACGGTCCGGGGGATGCACAACCGCATCGAGGGTGTGCGTCCCGACGGCCACGCCTACAAGGCCAGCGACGCCGATCTGCTGACCTGGAACTACTGCACGCAGGCGTGGGCTCTCGCAGCGTCGCACAAGGCCTTCCATCCCGACCCGCTCAGCGACGAACGTCTCGAGGAGTTCTTCCACGATTACGCACGGATGGGTCGTGAGCTGGGCGGAGCGAACGTGCCGACCACGAAGGAAGGCGTCGACAAGTATCTCGCCGACTCACTGCCGTACCTGGCCGTGACCATGCCGACCGTCGAACTCCTCAATCCGACCGCACCGTGGCGCTACCCCTCGTGGCAGCGTCCGGTGGTGAGCCTCGTCGACTGGGCCATCCAGGATCTCCATCCGGAATGGGCGCAGAAGCTGATGAACACCAGGCAGTACCCCAAGCCGATCGCCGCGACTCGTCGCCGCGCGGTGAAGGCACTTCTGGGCTCGTTCCGGGACGGCAAGATGAAAGAGGTCTACGAGTCCTACGAGCGCATGGGCGTACCGTTCCCCAGGGACTGACCTGAACTACTCGAAGCGGGTTCGCGGACACTGTCCACGAACCCGCTTCGTCATCTCTACAAGTCGCGTAGACATGAGACGCGGACGTGCCAAGTTCCATCACTTCGATCCGGCACCGCTGGCAGAGATCGCCAGACGGTGGCCCACGCCACGAAAGGCATGACAGCCCACCGACGTCGGCACGGCAATCGTGGCCGTCTCCGACGACACCTGCGGCAACCTCATCCAGATCGCCGCGGTCAAGGAGGCCTGACCCGGCCGCGGGGAGGCGTTCGCCCGCGGGTGCTGGCGTTCGGTCTCGATCCGAAGGCTGCTGTCACCCTGTGGCGAGTGGCGCCGAGAGTGGTGGGATCTCGACGACGCGGGCGCGTAACGCAGCGGGGTCGCCGTCGAACATGTCGATCCACCATCCGATGTTGGGCGCCTTCCGTCTGCGCCCGTCCTGATCGGTCTCCCATCGCGTGTGCGCGGGTTCGGCGATCAACATCGGCGACGCCGGATCCTTCTCGACCTCGAGCCTGCGTCTCTGGCGCCGATGGCGAATGGTGGTGCCGTGCAGTCGAAATGGTCCGATCGCGAGTTTGACGAGGTTGATGACCTGGTACGCGGTGTTCATCGACTTGTTGGCGGCATACTCGGGGCACACGGGATCGACCGGCTGCCGGATCGCCGTGAACCGGTCGTAGGAGAACTCGAGACCGCGCAGGCTCGCTTCCCGCACCATCCAGGCCAGGGTGAGTTCGGACGGTTCGACGACTTTCAGACCTCCGCCGATGTCGGAGTGCACGCCCTCGAACCAGACCTGCTTCACATCGGTCTCGGTGTTACCGGCGGTCTCCCAGACACACGGGTCGAACGTCAGCCGACACTCGTCGATCGCCAGCGCCTGTCGCGCGACCTCGACCTTGGCGCCGAGATTCACATTGTGGAAGTTGTGCTTGTACCGGGTGATACCGGGAACGCCGAGGGCTCCCACGGTGTCGAACACGCCGATGAACGCGACCGGCACCTCGCGACCGAGGGCAGATCGTTTGTTCTCGTCCCGATACAACTGCAGGGCCTTCTCGAACAGGTTGCTCGCGGGGTTCTCGGCCAGTTGGCGTGGCGTGACCAGCCCGACCTTGCTGATCATCCCGACCAGACTGCGGGCGGTGTACGCGCCTCGACTGAAACCGAAGACGAAGATCTCGTCATCGGGCTCGTAGTTCAGGACGAGAAAACGGTAGGCGTCAACGAGATTCGCGTTCAACCCGCGACCGAAGGCGCCTCCGAGGACACGGTCGGACCACGCGGAGCCCGTCCCGACACCGTTCACGTAGTGAACCAGTTGAACGGCACCGTCGGCTGCATCGGTCTTGACGGCCCGAGCGATCTTCTCCACGTTGGAGACCCGCGGATCCTTCGATGATTTCCACGTGCCATCGCAGCAGATGATCAGGCGTTTCCTCATGCAGCCCCTCCATTGCGTCGACGGGCCCGACACATTCGACGTTAATGCCGCACACCGGTCCACGCAGCACACGTCGGTCGTACGGTTTACTGGTCTGATGAGCATCTTCGCGTCTGGACTCACGCGGGCCGCGCTCGCGGTGGCCGGCGCTGCGTGTGCCGTGACCGGTGCGGTGGTCGGCGTCGGCCCGGCGGTGGCAGCGCCCACCGCCCTGGCCCCCGGGACGGCCGGACTCGTACCGGGACTGGCGGTGTCGTACACGCTCGCCGCGAACGACGGCCGCGCCCAAGGGATTCAGATGTACATCACCTCCGGCAAACGGACCGACGCCGAACAGCGACAGTTGTGGCGGAACGCCATCGCCACCTACGGCAGTCCCGCGGCGGCCCGGCGCTGGGTTCTTCCCGCGGAGGAGTCACCGCACGTTCGCGGTGAGGCCGTCGACGTCGGCCCGTGGGAGGGCGCTGCCTGGCTGGAACGCAACGGCCATCGCTGGGGGTTGTGCCGGACATTCGTCAACGAGTGGTGGCATTTCGAACTGGCCACGACACCCGGGACAGCGTGCCCGCCGATGTGGCCCGATGCCGCGGTCCGGGCGGATCGCCGCGGAATCTGATTCATCGGCCGTAGGCTGTCGATCGACGGGTCGCACGCTCGTCATCTCCTCACACGGACCGAGAGGCGGTCCGGTGACCAGGAGGTAGACCATGCATTACTCACTTCTGCTGCACTACCCGGAGCAGGACGCCACGACGCTCGGCGAGGACGCCATCCGGTCGGGTCAGGCAGCATTCTCCGCCTACGCACGGGCATTGCAGGACGCCGGCGTCCTGGTGAGTGCCGAGGTGCTCCAGCATTCGACCGCCACCACCACGCTGCGGAAGGTGGACGGCGAACTCGTCATCCAGGACGGTCCCTTCGCGGACACCAAGGAGCAGCTCGGCGGGTCCATCGTCGTCGATGTCGAGGACCTCGACGCCGCCATCGAGTGGGCACGTCAGGCGCCCCCCATCGACTGGGGTGTCGTCGAGATCCGACCCGGGGCCACGTACACCGTGAACGGGGCGTGGACACCGAACGGATGAACCGGCCGGGAGCGCACGCCGCCGCGGAACACGCCGCTCGCGAAGCGTATTCGCGGTTGGTGGCGCTCCTGGCCGCATCATCGGGCGACCTCGCGCTCGCCGAGGACGCGTTGTCGACCGCCTTCGAACGTGCGCTCGTCACGTGGCCGGCACGCGGCATACCCGAGAATCCGACCGCGTGGCTGCTCACGGTCGCCCGCAACCACCAGCGCGACGTCTGGAAGTCCGCGTCGCACCGGATGTCGGTCGATCTCGACGACCGCGCCGATACCGCCGGGGAGGCCAGCGTGACACCCATCGACGATCTCGACCCCGACGCGATCGGCGACAAGCGACACGAACTGCTGTTCACCTGCGCTCACCCCGCGATCGACCCGGCCATCCGGACACCCCTGATGTTGCAGGCGGTGCTGGGATTCGAGGCCACTCACATAGCCGCGGCCTTCGCGGTGGCCCCCGCGACGATGGCGCAACGACTCGTCCGCGCCAAGCGACGCATCCGCGACGCCCGCATCCCGTTCGCCGTTCCCGACCGCACGGCGATGCCGGGACGACTGCCCGCGGTGCTCGAGGCCGTCTACGGGTGCTTCGCGATCGCCTGGGACGACGCGACCGGTTGCGGTCCCGACGCCGTCGAATCGATGACGGGGGAGGCGCTGTATCTCGCCGTGACACTCGCCTCTCTCCTCGACGTCGAGCCCGAGGCATGGGGACTCGCCGCTCTCATCGCCCTGTCGTTGTCACGTGCGCCGGCACGGAACGGACCGTTCGTCCCGCTCGAGGAGCAGGACCCCGCGCTGTGGGACGGCGAACTGATCCGCGACGGCGAGGCGATGCTCCGACGTGCCGCCGCACTCGGCGCACCGATGGGGCGATTCCAGCTCGAGGCCGCCATGCAGTCGGTCCACGCCGATCGCGTACGCACCGGCGTCGTCGACTGGGCCGTACTCGAGACCTTGTCGACCGCCCTCCTCACCGTCACCCCGACACTGGGTGCACGGGTCGCGCACGCCGCCATCGTGGGGCGCGCGACGTCGCCCGCCGATGGTCTGGCGCTGCTCGGGCAACTCGAGGAGCAGCACGACCTCGACGACTTCCAGCCTTTCCACGCCACACGCGCAGACCTCCTGGCCCGCACCGGCGCACTCGACGAGGCACGTCGGCACTTCGAGCGCGCCGCGACGTCCGCCCGCGACCCTCGCGTCCGGGAGTACTTGCGGTGCCGGGCGGACCGCATGGGGTGACTCCGTCCCGGGGGACACGTGCGCAGACGCCGCCCCGGCGTCGTCCATAGGAGCCGGCTAACCCTTCCATAGGCGCAAATCATCGGCTGCACAGCGTATTCCGTGACAGTCACGACCTAGGGTGGTGAGTCGGACAACGAGTGTCCGACGACACGGGAGACCGCAATGACTGCATTCGCCGAGGCCGTCACCGACGTGACCTCCGAGCCCTACCGCTCGCGCCGCAACCACTGGAACAACCATGTCTGCCGCCACGCTCTGACGACTCCCGACGAACCCGCGATCACCTTCCTCGGCCAGACGCGCACGTGGACGCAGATCGACGACCGCTCCCGGGCTTTCGCCGCGGCGCTGAGCAGACGCGGTGTGGAGTTCGGCGACCGGGTCATGATGGCGCTGCTCAACCGCACCGAGTACGTCGAGGCGATTCTGGGGGCGACCCTCATCGGTGCGATCGCGGTGCCGGTGAACGTTCGCATGAGTCCCGGCGAGATCGCCTATCTCATGACGGACAGCGGCGCCGAGGTCGTGGTCACCGAATCGGCGCTGACGGGCGTCGTGGATGCCGCGCGAGCCCTGGGAGGCACCTCCGACACCGTGGTCGTCGTCGGTGAGAGCGACAACCCCGACCATCTTTCGTTCGAGGACCTCCTGGCCGAGGACTCCTCGGATCTCCCGCCGGTGGACGTCCCCGAGGACGCTGTCGCGATCATCATGTACACCTCGGGCACCACTGGCCGTCCCAAAGGTGCGATGCTGACCCACCAGAACTTTCAGTCGCAGGCCGTCACGTCGATCTCCACGACGAACCCGCAGCCCGGTGACGTCGCATCGATCGTCCCGCCGATGTTCCACATCGCGGGCCTCGCGACCTTCGCGATGGTCTTCTACCGAGGAATCCGGGCCGTCATCCATCCGCTGGGATCCTTCGACCCCGACGTCATGCTCGACACGCTGGAGCGAGAGGGCTCGACATCGGTGTTCATGGTGCCCGCACAATGGCAGGCAGTGTGCGCCGCACAGCAGGCACGTCTGCGCGGCCTGCGTCTACGTCACCTCAGCTGGGGTGGCGCCCCCGCCTCGGACACCGTGCTCAACGCCATCAACGAGACATTCCCGGGCGTTCTCAACATGACGTCGTTCGGGCAGACCGAGATGTCGCCGGTGACCTGCATCCTCGAGGGCAAGGACGCCCTGCGGAAGATCGGGTCGATCGGCAAGGTGGTGCCTGCGGTGACGGCGCGCATCGTCGACCCGCTGATGAACGACGTGAAGCCCGGCGAGGTGGGGGAGATCGTCTACCGCGGGCCGACCCTGATGAAGGGCTACTGGAACAAGCCCGAGGAGACCGCGGACGCCTTCCGCGGTGGCTGGTTCCACTCCGGTGACCTCGTCCGGGAGGATGACGAGGGATTCCTCTTCGTGGTCGACCGTGCCAAGGACATGATCATCTCCGGCGGTGAGAACATCTACTGCGCCGAGGTCGAGAACGTCCTCTACGGCCATCCCGCTGTCGCCGAGGCGGCGGTCATCGGCCGGGCGGACCAGAAGTGGGGCGAGGTGCCCGTCGCGGTCGTCGTGCTCGCCGACGGTGTCGAGGACCTGACCCTGGAGGAGTTGGGACCCCACCTGAACGAGAACCTGGCGCGCTTCAAGCACCCGAAGGATCTCGTGATCATCGACGCCCTGCCGCGAAACGCCGGCGGCAAGGTCACGAAACCCATGCGCGCCAGCGCTTTGGCAGCAAGGACGCCGGTTTGTCCGATTGACCCGTCGAAATCTGACGAGCAACCCGCCCGGTCTGCGTAGGGTGTGACGCAGACAACAATGTCGACCATCGCACGATCGACACGGGAGCAGGGATGACCGCAACCACCGACGCCACCGCCGACCTGACCACCGAGCCCTACCGCTCGCGCCGCAACCACTGGAACAACCAGGTCCACCGGCATGCGCTGATGACGCCGGACAACATGGCGATCACATACCTGGACAAGTCCACGACGTGGAAGCAACTCGATGACAGGTCACGGGCTTTCGGCGCAGCATTGAGCCGACTCGGAGTCGAGTTCGGCGACCGAATCCTCATGGTGCTACTCAACCGCACCGAGTACGTCGAAGCCGTGCTGGGCGCAACGCTGATCGGCGCGATCCCGGTTCCGGTGAACATCCGGATGAGCCCCGCCGAGGTCGCTTATCTCGTCGCCGACAGTGGGGCCAAGGTCATACTGACCGAGAAACTCCTCGCGCCGCTGGCCGATGCCGTGAGTGCGTCCACGGGTGGGATCGACACCCTCATCGTCGTCGACGGCAGTGAGAACCCTCAGCATCTCGACTATGAAGGCCTTGTCGCGCAGGGGGACTCGGATCTGCCGGCGGTCGATGTCCCGGAGGACACCGTCGCCGCGATCATGTACACCTCGGGTACCACCGGAAAGCCCAAGGGCGCCATGCTGACCCACCAGAATTTCCACGCGCAGGCCGTCACCACGATGGCGACCACCGCGTCCGCCGATGCCGAGGACGTGGCGTCGGTCGTACCGCCGATGTTCCACATCGCTGGGCTCGCCGCCTTCGCCCCGGTCTTCTACCGCGGCATCCGTGCGGTCATCCATCCACTCGGTGCTTTCGACCCGGACGCCATGCTCGACACCCTGGAGAGAGAAGGCACCACCTCGGTGTTCATGGTGCCCGCACAGTGGCAGGCGGTGTGCGCGGCGCAGAAAGCGCGGCCGCGAAAGCTCCGTCTGCGCAACATCAGCTGGGGTGCGGCCCCCGCGTCGGACACCGTGCTCAACGCCATGGGCGAGGCCTTCCCCGAGGCGCTGAACATGACCGCCTTCGGGCAGACCGAGATGTCTCCGGTGACGACGATCCTCGAGGGCAAGGACGCACTGCGCAAGCAGGGTTCGATCGGCAAGGTGGTCCCGGCGGTGACCGCCCGCATCGTCGACCCGCTGATGAACGACGTGAAGCCCGGCGAGGTGGGAGAGATCGTCTATCGCGGACCCAACCTGATGAAGGGCTACTGGAACAAGCCCGCGGAGACCGCGGAAGCGTTCCGCGGCGGGTGGTTCCACTCCGGCGACCTGGTGCGAGAAGACGAGGACGGCTTCCTCTACGTCGTCGACCGAGCCAAGGACATGATCATCTCCGGCGGTGAGAACATCTACTGCGCCGAGGTCGAGAACGTCCTGTACGGCCATCCCTCGATCCTGGAGGCGGCCGTCATCGGTCGCGCGCACGAGAAATGGGGCGAGGTGCCGGTCGCCGTCGTGGTCCTGGCCGAGGGCGTCATCGATCTGACGCTGGCCGAGCTGGAACCTCATCTGAACGAGAATCTCGCGCGGTTCAAGCACCCGAAGGACCTCGTGATCATCGACGAACTGCCCCGGAATGCCGGCGGCAAGGTCGTGAAGCCGAAGCTGCGGGAGAGCTACGGCAGCAAGGATGCCGGGCTGGCCGACTGACCGCCTCCGCCCCCTAAACGGGTCAACCCGCCACCTTCGTGAGGTGGCGGGTTGACCCGTTCTGGGTGGGTCTATCCGACCATCACTTCTTCTTGTCCTTTTTCTTGTCCTTCTTCGGGCGCGTCGCCTCGAGTTGTCGTCCACGCCGCCGATAGCGCCAGATGAACCAGCCGACGAGGATCGCGAGAAGGACTCCGATGATCACGCCCCACGCGGTGGCGGCGCGGAAGCCGGGGGCTTCGACGTCGAAGATGCGTTCACCCGCGTGGGCACCGTTGCCGCCGCCGGCGACGACGGAGAGCGTCAACAGGTTGGGGATCGCCACGACGATGCCGGCGACGGCGAACGCGATCGCCGGGACGTTCCGCAACCGGCTGCGGCTCAGGAACGCCAGCGTGAACAACAGGAGCGGGACGAAGGTGCAGAGAACACCCAGGACGAGTCCGGTCCAGACACCGCTGGCCATCGATCCGTCGACCCGGCGACCGATCTGGCCGGCCCACCAGCGCGGCAGGAACGCCTCGAGGATGAAGTAGGTGATCACCAGGAGGGCGGCGATGATCAGGCCGATGACGACCTTCCTGACGATCGTGTTCGCACGTTCGGCGGCTGTCGGCTTCAGTGGTGCATCGGTGGTCGCGGGGGCTCCCGGGGGTGTCGATCCCGCCGGTGCCGACGCGGGCGGGACCGGCGCGGTGTTCGAACCGGGCGGCGGGTCCACCGGGTCTGTCGGATGGGCCGAGAACTGCTCGTTGCTCATGGGCCGAGTGTAAGCGCGGAAGATGACCTTTCAGGTGCGACGCCGCCGACGATCGGTGGTGGCCGGCGAACCCGCGTCGCGAATCCCGCCGTAGATCCCCCGTCGGACGATCCACGGTTGCAGCACCGTGTCGACCGACCAGGCGGGGAAACGGAACGCGCGACCGTTCGGCGCGAACACCTGCAGACCGTCGCGTTGCACTCCGAGAACCGATCCCCACCGTCGGCGGGGCGGCACGTAGCGCCGCGCCCGGTCCGGCCGGCCCGCCAGGTCGACGCGGATGTTGTGGGCGAGAAGCCGGTCGGCACGGTTACGGGCCGAACCACGGAGGGCGTCGGTGGCGGCGATGTCGCCGACGGCATAGACGAGTTCATGTCCCGGAACCCGGAGCTGCGGTGTCACGTAGACGAATCCGCCCGGATCGAGGATCTGCGGAGGCAACCACTCCGAATTCGGGGTCACCCGACCGATCGCCCACAGCACCGCGTCGGCGTGCACGGCGTCCTGCCCGGTGGTCCAGCGTACGGATCCGCCGGTGATCTCGTCGCAGCCGAAGCCGGCGGGCACCTGGGCGCGGTGTCCGCCGTGCACACCCACACCGAGTGTGCGCAGCCGCGCCGACACGTTCTGCCAGGTCCGCCGATGGTGGCGGGGCAGTGCGCGCTCACCGGGATGGTAGAGATCGATCCGTTTACCCGGCCAGGTCGCTGCCAGGTTCGCCGCCGCGCTCACCGCGGCGGTACCCCCTCCGATCACCGCGATCGAATCCGCGACCGCCAGACGGCGGTGTGCAGCGGCCAGGTCCCGGTCGACATCGGTCGGGGACTGGAGACCGGGACGTCGCCAGAAGCCGTTGCGGACACCGGTGGCGATGACCAGCGCGTCGAACGGTTCGATGACATCGGTTCCGTCGGCGCTGCGTACGGTGACGGTTCGTTCGGCGAGGTCGGCTCCGGTCAGCGACCCGTGGACGGTGCGGACGCGGTCGAGCTTCCGGAATCGTTCGAACGGAATCCGGTAGTCGCGGGCCCAGGTGTCGGGCCGACTCACGCGAAGCCCGAGTTCCTGACCGCTGACCAGTCCGGGCTTCGACGAGATCCCGACGACGTCCGCGTGGCGGGACAGATGGATGGCGGTGAGGATGCCGGTGTCACCGAGGCCGGCGACCACAACGCGGCGAGTCATCCGGGGATGCGGTCGGCGGAATGCGGCGGACGGGTTCGGCGAGGTGGGCGGGGTACGAACCGGGACACCCGGTCGACGACATCGGGATAGCCGGGACGTCGGGACAGGCTGCGCTGCTCCATCATCGGAATGCTGGCACCGAGGAACATCGCCAGCATCACCACCACACCCACGAGCAACCACCACCAGTCGGCGGGCGAGGCGGCGATCCCGAACAACGCCATCGCGACCCAGAAACCGAACTCACCGAAGTAGTTCGGGTGCCGGGACCACGACCACACGCCGGAGTCCAGCACCGACCCAGGCGTGCGGTGTGCGGTGAAGCGACGCAGCTGGGTGTCGGCGACGTACTCGAGGGCGACGGCGGCCGATCCGACGACCGCGGCCAGTGCGGTGAGCCAGCCGATCGTCGAATCATGTCGGGTGACTGCGACATACACCGGGACCATGCCGAGGAACACCTGAATGGTGGGGATGACGTGGATGGCGACCAGGTCCACGACGAAGGCCGCACGGCCGGCACGCTGCTTGAGCAGTCGGTAGCGCCAGTCCTCGTGATCCAGACCCGGCCACCCGACGGCCCAGTTGGCGGTGAGCCGAACGGCCCACACTCCGAGGACGAGAGCGATGACCCAGCAGTGCACCGCGTCGATGCCGACATCGCCGGCGGCCCACCAATACACCAGGAGTGCGGGCGGTATGACGCTCCAGTAGGCGTCATACATGCTCGAGTTCGAGTACCGGCGACTGAAACCGAAGATCACCAGCGTCGCCCAGAGGTCGGCGATGAGGGTGTCGAGCCACAGGTGGCCGGTGTCGGGACCCAGCCACAACCATGCGGCGGCGACACCGAACGCCACCAGGTAGGCGAGCACCACGCGCACGAACGACGCTGTCCGGCTCACGAGATCTCGTCCTATCGTCGGCGGGTCACAGCTGCTTCTCGATGGGCCCGACCAATTTCTCGGGTTTGGTGGCCGGTGCGAAGCGTTCGACGACGACCCCGTCGCGGTTCACCAGGAACTTGGTGAAGTTCCACTTGATCCGTCCGCCGAACACTCCCGACTTCTGGGTACGTAACCACTCGAAGAGGGGATGGGCGTCGCGCCCGTTCACGTCGACCTTGGCGAACATCGGGAAGGTGACGTCGTAGGTGAGCGAACAGAAGTTCTTGATCTCTTCTTCGTCGCCGGGTTCCTGATGTGCGAACTGGTCGCACGGGAAACCCAGAACACGCAGTCCCTGCTCCTGGTAGTCGCGATGAAGCGTCTCGAGACCTTGGTACTGAGGTGTGAAGCCGCACTTCGACGCGGTGTTCACGATCAGCAGCGGGTCGCCCCGGAACTGCGAGAGGTCGACCGGGTTGCCGTCGATCCCGGTCGCGGTGAAGTCGTACGCGGAAGTCATGCCGCCACGCTACTTCCGGTCCGCGCGCAACGAAACGCATTGGCCCGAACCCGCAGGTGCCGCGGATCAGTCGCCGAATCGTTCGGTACGGATACGGGTCGGGTCGTGGCCGGCGTCGACCATCCACTTCGCACAGTCCTCGACGAACCGATTGGGCCCGCAGATGTACACGGTCGGTGACCGGGACGGATCCATGGTGAGTGCGGCCAGTTCCGCCGAGTCGAGGCGTCCGGCCGGTCGCGCCGATCCGGCTGGTGCGTCACGGGTGTGGACGAGATGGAGATCCAGGCGATGGTGCTCCATGAGTTGCCGGATCTCGTCGCGGTAGTAGACGCGGTCCGGACTGCGCACCGAGTACACCAGGGAGAAGGGCGTGAGCGGTGCGTCGACCTCGCGGCTCCGGATCATCGACATGAGCGGCGCGACCCCGGATCCACCGCCGATCAGTTGCACCGGCCGGTCGTCGCCGGAGGCCCAGGTGAAATACCAGCCATGCGGTCCACTGATCTCCAGAGGATCACCGACCTCGACGACGTCGACCAGGTAAGGGGACACCTCACCGTCCTCGAGGCGCTCGACGGTGACCTCGAGCGATCGGCTCTCCCGGGCGTCCGACACAGAGTAGGTGCGGGCGGTGGAGTAGCCGTCCTCGGCGGTGAGCCGGATGTCGACGTGCTGACCGGGCAGCACGTGGATCGGCTCGGGGAGCGCGAGACGCAGTGTGCGTGCGGTCGGGGTGATGTCGACGACGGAGGTCACCGTCGTCAGCAGCCAGTCGGTCACGAGTACCGCTGCTCGCGCCAGGGGTCGCCGTACATGTGGTATCCGCGTTCCTCCCAGAATCCCGGCGTGTCCTCGGGCATGAATCGAAGGCGCCGAATCCATTTCGCGCTCTTCCAGAAGTACAGGTGAGGGACGAGGAGCCGGGCGGGACCGCCGTGTTCGGGTGCCAGCGGTTCCCCGCCGTAGGTGTCGGCAATCCAGCCTCGTCCACCGGTCAGATCGGCGAGCGGGACATTGGTCGTGTACCCGCCGTAGCAGTGCGCCATGACGTACGGGGCGGGTTCGAAGGGCAACGCATCGATCAGCGTGTCGAAGGAGACGCCACGCCAGCGCGTCGCGAACTTCGACCACCTTGTGACGCAGTGGATGTCGGTGGTGACCTCGTCGTGGCGCAGCGCCTGGAACTGCTCCCAGGTGAATGTCGTGGCCCGGTGCTCAGCCGACTGGATGGCGAGGGACCATCTGTCCAGGGGGACAGACGGTGTCGGTTCGGCCGACAACACCGGGAAGTCCAGGGTCGTGTACTGACCGGGCGGCAGCCGACGAGCATCACGGTCGCGACGGCCCACGAACCCTCGATTGATGATCGCCATGGTCGCGGAGTCTACGCCCGAGCGGTCGGGTCGGCCGCGTGGCCGTAGACGCTGGTGTGACCTCTCGGCGCGTTGCACCGGCAGCGCTTCGGGCACCATGGAACGATCGTGGCGACTCACCGAGCCCGGAGGTACGCCATGCCCGTAGACACGCCCGATCTCGTCATCGACGCACGAGGACTACGCAAGTCGTTCGGCCGTTTCGAAGCACTGCGCGGTCTCGACCTCCGGGTCCGGCGGGGGGAGGTCCACGGATTCCTCGGGCCGAACGGAGCAGGCAAGTCGACGACGATCCGCGTGCTGCTGGGATTGTTGCGGACCAACGCGGGTGAGGTTCGGATACTGGGTGGCAATCCGTGGCGCGACGTCGTGGAACTCCATCGACGACTGGCCTATGTCCCCGGTGACGTCGCCCTGTGGCCGTCGATGACCGGCGGCGAGATGATCGATCTCCTCGGTTCGATGCGCGGCGGACTCGACGAGGGTCGTCGTGCCGATCTCGTCCGGCGTTTCGAACTCGACACCACCAAGCGCGGACGCCAGTACTCGAAGGGCAACCGGCAAAAGGTGGCGATCGTCGCCGCGCTCGCGTCCGAGGTGGAGCTGCTCATCCTGGACGAGCCGACGTCGGGACTGGATCCGTTGATGGAGAACGTCTTCCAGGAGGTGATCGAAGAGGCCAAGTCCCGGGGTACCACGGTGTTGTTGTCCAGCCACATCCTTGCCGAGGTCGAGACCCTCGCCGATCGTCTCAGCATCATTCGCGACGGCGTGATCGTCGCGACGGGGACCCTGTCGGACCTACGGGGTCGCACCCGCACATCGGTACGTGCCGAGCTCGAGACCATCCCGTCCGAGGATCGGCTCGGTGAACTGCACGAAGTCGACATCGACGGCCAATGGATCAGTGCCACAGTCGATTCCGACCGCATCGGTGCGGCGATGGAGGTGTTGACGTCGTGCGGACTGCGGTCGCTGACCGTCGAACCGCCGTCGCTGGAAAGCCTGTTCCTCCGGCTCTACGGGTCCGAGGATTCGAAGTCGGGGAAGAAGTGATGATGGCCGTCGCCTCGATCGCCGGTACGCGACCGCTGCTGACCGCGACGCTGCACCACGAGGCGAGAACGTTCGCTCCGTGGATCGTGCTGCCCACGGCGTTGTCGGTGTCGTCGGTCCTCGTGTACCCCTGGCTGTTTCCCGACCTCGTGGAAAGGCGGGCCTTCGCCGCCACGGTCGGGGCCAACCCGGCGCTGGGTTTGATCTTCGGCCCGGCCTACGACCTGTCGACTGTCGACGGCTTCAACGCCTGGCGCAGTCTCGCACTCGGCGGGTTCGTCGCGGCGCTCGGCGCGATCTTCATCGTCGTCAAGGCCAGTCGCGGGCAGGAGGACTCCGGCCAGGCCGAATTGCTGGCTTCAGGTGTTCTCGGCCGGTCGGCGCGCCTGCTGACGGCGCTGGTGATGGCGATGCTGTGCTCACTGGCCATCGGTGTCGTGGCCGGAGTGGTCACCGGACTGTGCGGCGGAGCCTGGGAGTCGTCGATGTTGCTCGGCGCCGGCTTCACCGTCACGGGTTGGATGTTCGCCGCCGTCGCGGTTGTCAGCGCTCAGGTGGGCGCCGACGCCCGTGCGGCGACGACGATCTCGGTGTCGCTGCTCGGCGTGCTGTTCGTCCTGAGAGGCTTTCTCTATTCGGTGAGCGCACCGACCTGGACGACGTGGGCCAACCCGCTCGGATGGGTCCAGGAGACGCGGCCGGCGACCGGAGATCACTGGTGGCCGCTGGCACTCGGAGTCGCACTCGCGGTTGTTCTCGCCGGAGTCGGCTTCGCACTTCAGGTCTCACGTGATTTCGGCCAGGGACTCGTCCCGTCCAGGCCCGGACCGCCGCGGGGGCGGAGCAGAACGCCGATGGACCTCGCGGTCCGCCTCAACCGAGCCCCGATCGCCTCGTGGTCGGTGGCGTTCATCGGTCTGGGCGTTGTCTTCGGCTACTTCACCAGGTCGGTGAAAGGCCTGCTGGAGGCGAATCCGGCGATGGCCGGGGTCTTCGCCTCCGGCGCCGCGTCCCCGGCCGATCTGATCTCCGCGTTCGTCACGACGATCCTCAGTCTGGTCGGGATCGTCGCATCGGTCGCGGGCGTGCAGATCGTCAACCGCGTGCGTACCGAGGAACTCGAGGACCGGGCCGAAGCGGTGCTCGCGACATCGGTTGCCCGAGTGCGCTACATCGCCACCAATGTCGCTGTCGCGCTGCTGGCCACGGCGGCGTTCCTGCTGATCGCCGGGGTGGTGGTCGGTATCTTCGCGTCCACCGCAGACATCGGTATCACCTTCGGCGACGCGCTGCTCCAAGCCCTTGCGACGATCCCGGCGACCTGGACGGTCATCGCATTCGCGGTCGCCGTGATCGGCGCCCGACCGGTCGCCCGTCCGGCGATCTGGCTCGGCGTGCTGGTGTCCTTCGTGATGACCATTCTCGGCCCGAGCTTCAAATTGCCCGGGTGGGCACTCGGTTTCAGCCCGTTCCACCATGTACCCGACGTCGTTGCCGCCGGCGCGAACTGGTGGGGCCTTCTGTGGATCGGCATGGTGACCGTCGGGTTCCTGGCCATCGGTTTCGCCGGATTCCGACGGCGCGACATTCCCTGAGGTCGACCGAATCCGTACGACATCAAGCCCGGTTCGCGGACTCGACGTCATACGGATCGCGGTTCGCGGGGCGGATTCAACTGGTCGTCGCAACACCATGATCATGGAGGTGTTCGCGGTGGCTACGGCGGACTGGAGTTGGAAGACCAGCGATGTGGCGGTAGGTGTTCGTCGGCAGTGGCGTGCTGATCGTGCACTTCGGCCGGCGATGCGATCGCCGGGGCGGCCGGAGCCGTCGCGGCAGGTGCAACGTGAGTTTTGGCGGGTGGTCGCGACGGGGGTGAGCACGGCGCAGGCATCGATCGCTATCGGTGTGTCGGTGCCGGTGGGTACACGCTGGTTCCGCCACGCTGGCGGCATGAGGCCGCTGAGTCTGGATGAGCCTTCGGGCCGCTATCTATCGTTCGCCGAACGGGAAGAGATCGCGCTGCTACGCGCCCAGGATCGTGGGGTGCGTGAGATCGCACGGCGGATCGGGCGCAGTCCGGCCACGATCTCGCGTGAGCTACGGCGCAACGCCGCAACCAGGAGCGGGAAGCTCGAGTATCGGGCGTTGGTGGCGCAGTGGAAAGCCCAGCAGGCCGCCAAGCGCCCAAAAACAGCGAAGCTCGTGGCCCACGTCGAGTTGCGGGAGTACGTACAGCACCGCCTGGCCGGCGTTGTCCGCCGTCCCGATGGCACGATCGCTGCGGGCCCCACGCCACCACCGTGGAAGGGGCTTAACAAACCGCACCGTGCCGACCGGCGGTGGTCGCTGGCGTGGAGTCCAGAGCAGATCTCCCAGCGTTTGAAGGTCGACTTCCCCGATGATGAATCCATGCGTATCAGTCACGAGGCGATCTACCAGTCCCTGTTCATCGAGGGCCGCGGCGCGCTCAAACGTGAGCTGGTGGCGTGCCTGCGCACCGGACGTGCACTGAGGGAGCCGCGGGCCCGCTCGCGCAACAAGCCGCAGGGTCACGTCACCTCCGACGTCGTGTTCAGTCAGCGCCCTGCCGAGGCCGAGGACCGTGCCGTCCCCGGGCACTGGGAGGGTGATCTGATTATCGGAACTGGGAGATCGGCGATCGGCACTATCGTTGAACGTCGTAGTCGTGCAACACTTCTGGTGCATCTGCCACGCCAGAAGGGCTGGGGTGAGCAGCCGCCTGTGAAGAACGGGCCCGCACTCGGTGGCTACGGTGCCATCGCGATGAATGCAGGACTGACAGCGTCGATGGCCGTGCTGCCGCAGCAGTTGCGCAAAACGTTGACGTGGGATCGCGGCAAGGAACTGTCTGCTCACGCCCAGTTCGCGATGGACACCGGAACGCAGGTGTTCTTCGCCGATCCGCACTCACCGTGGCAGCGACCGTCGAACGAGAACACCAATGGTGTTCTGCGTCAATATTTTCCTAAGGGAACTGATCTGTCGCGGTGGTCAGCTGAGGACCTCGAGGCTATCGCCTACACCCTCAACAGCCGTCCTAGAAAAGTCCTCAACTGGAAGACCCCCGCCGAAGTCTTTGGCGAACAACTACACTCGGTACAACAACCCGGTGTTGCATCGACCGATTGAACGCGCCCGGTTCGCGATCAGTTCTGTCGGAGAGCCGCCGCGAGCCGGCGCCACTGTTCGCGCGGGAAGCCGCGGTGGTCCTTCTGGAGTACCTGGACGCACACGTGATCGGCGCCGGCGGAGCGGTGTTCGTCGATGCGCGACAGGATCGCCGACTCGTCGCCCCAGACGATCAGTGCGTCGAACAACCGGTCGCTGACCGTGGTGAGGTCCTCGTCGGTGAAGCCGAGACGACGAAGGTTGTTGGCGTAGTTGGGCATCGCGAGATAACCCGTGAGCCACTTGGTGCCGACCGCGCGCGCCTCGTCGCGGTCCGCGGCGAAGATCGCGGTCTGCTCGGGGGCGAGCAGCGGTCGGTCGCCGAGTGTCTCGCGAGCGGTGGCAGTGTGTTCGGGCGTGACCAGGTACGGGTGGGCTCCGAGTGTCCGGTCCGCCGCGAGACCGAGCATTTTCGGTCCGAGTGCCGCGAGGACCCGACTGTCCGCCGGGACCGGCTGCGGCGCGGCGTCGAGTCTGTCGAGGAATGCGCGGGTGGTGGCGAGCGGCTTCTGGTAGCGACCGGCTTCCTGCGCGTCGATGAGTGGAGCGTGGCTGATACCCAGGCCGAGCAGAAAGCGCGGACCGAACTCATCGGCGAAACTCGCGTGCGCGGTCGCGACATCGGCGGGTTCGTGCATCCACATGTTGAGGATTCCGGTCGCGACCACCGCCTTCTCGGTGGCACCGAGCAGGTTGCGCACCGAATCGAGAACCGGACCGCCGACGTCGGGAATCCAGAGGGCGGTGAAGCCCAACTCGTCGAGTTCGGCAGCGGCTTCCGCGGCCTCCCCGGCGTCTCCGTATCGTAGTGGCGAACTCCAGATTCCTACCCCGTCGAGATTCATGGTCACGACACTACCGACGGTCCTCGGCGGCGGGGCGCGAGTACCGGGTTCATGCCTCTTTCGACGTTCCCGGCACCGTCTGGGCCAGCCGGGTGTCGAACGCAGCGGTCAGCTGACGGAAGACCTTGATTCCGACCGCCCCGACGACGATGACGCCGATCCCGACAGCTGTGCTCAGTTCTTCGGTCAGCAGACCGGCGATCCCGATCGCCAGGACATAGCCGGGCACCCACTCGAACAGATGGAACATGCTCTGCGGTTCCTCGTCCGTCGGCCACCCCTCACGGACGGCGGCGTGATACGTGGCGTAATCGGGATAGAACTCGGTGAACGCGATGGCGAACACCGTGCCGCCGATCTGGATGATCCAGCCGGTCCAGAAGTTGTTCGGGTCGTCCAACACGATGTCCCCGACGGCGCCCGAGATCGCTGCGACGGCGAAACCGCCGACCCACGCCCAGGTGATGACGTAGTTGATCCGCAGGAACAGCGGACTGGTCCAGTACTCCGGCTCGGTGGTCTCGCGGGCGTACTGGAGGGTGAAGGGTTGCCGCACGAGGATCGAGCCCAGGGCAAAGGCCACCAACGCGACGTTGGTCATCTCGCCGCCCCACTTTTCCAGCCAGTCGATGACACGGTCCGAGGCGAAAAGAGCCAGTGCGGCCATCGTCCCGAAGTAGGCCACGTCGAACAATTCGAGCAGTTTGAAGCTGCTCCCGCGGCGATGGGTCCCCACGACCAGCAACAACGAGAGCGCGAAGGCCGACGCCGCTGCCTCCTCGAAGCGGCCCGGTCCCGTCACCAGTGCCATCAGGATCCACGGCGACATACCGGCGAAGGGGGAGTCCAACAGCGCGGTCAGAACACCACGCGCACCCGGCCTCGGTCCGTGCTCCGTGGCGGGTCGGTCGGTCGCCGAGTTCTCCGGCACGTTGGGCATCTCTGAATTGTGAGTCTTCGCTGGGGTTTCCGCTTGGATCTCGCCGAATACGTATGGAAAAGGGTCACTTCACGCCGCGTCGGCGTGATTCCGGTCAGCGCTGGGGCGCGATCACCAGCGCCGCGTTGTGGCCACCCATCCCCAGCGAGGTCTTCACGGTGGGTCCCGCATCGAGAGGGGACAGGCCGTCGAGCAGTTGCGGGATACCTTCGGACACCCTCGGCGTCGCCGGGATCTCGCCGCGGTCGTAGCCGAGCAGCGACGCGGCGAGCTCGACCGCACCCGCTGCTCCCTGGCAATGCCCGGCAAGTGGTTTGACGGAGAAGACCTCGCTGTTGGGCAGCATCGTCTCCGCGATCGTCGCCTCGGCGCGATCACACTGCCTGGTACCCGGACCGTGCGCGTTGAGATATCGGATCTCCTCGCCCGCGACGCCGGCTGCCGACAGCGCCTGTTCCACGCAGCCCACGACGTTGGTCAGTTCCGGATCGACCGAGGTGACGTGATAGGCGTCGTGGGACATGGCCCCGCCCAACACATCTGCATAACCGTCGATCGCGCGGTTGGTCATCGTGAAGGCGATGGCGGCCTCGCCGAAGGTGAAACCACGGCTGCCGGTCTGGAACGGACGGCAGGCGTCGAGTGCGTCGGTGTCGGTGACGGCGACGCCCAGCTGCACGAACATGCCGACCACCTCGGGTTTCGCCGACAGGTCGGTCGCGACGACGAGCACGTCGTCGACGAGATCGGAGTCGAGCCACGACTTCGCGGTCACGATCGCCGCGGACCCCGAGGTGCACATGGCCGACACGTTCATGGCCGGACCGTGAAAGCCATACTCCTGCATGAGGAGCGAGACCGGCGTGGACGGTGTCACGGACAGGTACTGACGTCCCCTGTACTGCCCGACACCGGAGGTGACCATCGGGTACATGTCGAGATCGCCGAGCACACAGGCGTGTACCAGCCCGACGCGAGAGCCCGGACGCCAGCCGCGTTCCGACGCATCCTCGATCGCCTCCCGCGCAGCACTTCGCATCGCGCGCGCGAACCGGGTGTTCCCGTCCGCCTGGTCGCCGCCCTCCGGTACTCGCACAATCCAGCCCGGACCCCCGTGATCGTCGGAACCGAATCCGAAACCCTCGTGCAACGCGGCTGCGGACTTGCCCGAGACGAGGCCGTTCCACAGGGCCTCCCGGCCCCATCCGTAGCCGGTCACGGCTCCCACACCGGAAATGGTCGATCTATTGTTTGTCATTGGTGCACTCTCTTTTCGTGATTTGGAATTGACAGCGATTGTCGAGGTCATCGGGCCGAACCCCACCACAAGAATCCTCCAGAAAGCGGCATTCGACCCATCTCACTGCGCCGGTCGCGACGAGATTTCACGGCCCGGTCGCGACGAATCTGACTTTGGCACGACTCTGCCGTCGTTTTCGCGCTCCATTTGTCCCCTGTGTGGGGGAATATGAACATCGGGGGCTCGGAGCAGGGTAGGGGGGAGGACTGACGCAGTGCCGGAATCGATGCCGACGGACGGTGGCCACAGTGATCTCGTCGCGCCGCACGCCGAGCCGATGACCCGATCCAGCGACGCGGCGGTGGCGGAACGCTACCGACTCCTCCTCGAACTCAGTCCGGACGCGATCGCCGTACACCAGGACGGTGTCATCGTCTATGTGAACTCCGCGGCGCTCGACTTCGCTCGTGTGACCGATCGGGGTCAGATGCTCGGCCGTCCGATCACCGACTTCGTCCATCCTGACGAACTCCCGCACATGATCGAGCGAATCGTCAGCATGGGCGAGGAGGCCGGAGCGTCGACGTATCCGGAGGAAGTCGTGATGGTCGACGCCCACGGGGTGTCACGTCCGATGGAGGTCACCTCGGTACGCACGGTGTGGCACGACAAGCCCGCCTATCAGGTGATCTTGCGCGACATCACCGCCCAGAAGGCGATCGAGGTGGCTCTACGGCGGCAGGCGGCGTTGCTCGATCACGTCAGCAACGCCGTGATCGCCGTTGACCGGAACATGACCGTGCGGTCGTGGAACCCCGCCGCCGAGCAGATGTACGGAATCACCGCCGACAAAGCCCTGGGTCGTGAACTCGATTCGGTCATCGGCGGCACCCTCGACATCAAGGCGGCGATGGCACTGGGTGGGACGGTGGACCAGCTCCACCGCCGTGCCGACAACGATCGAACCTTCCTGGCCCACATCTCGGTGACGTCGATGGACGATGGCTTCCTGATCGTCGCCGAAGCCACTCGCAGACCGCTGATCGAACGCCTGGGTACCATCCTGGCCGCCCTGCACCAGGCAGTCATCGTGGTGCGAGAGGACGGCAGAATCGAACTGGCGAATCCGGCCGCCGCGACCATGCTCGGTCCACAGAGCGCGCCCGGGTCGCTCGTCCACGATCTGCCGCTCGACTTCGTCGACGGCGAATCGCCGGTCGTCCGTTGTCTGAGGACCGGGGTGGCGATCACCGATGCGACCGCGACGATCAACACGCCGGGCGGCGAGCGATGGCTGTCGTGCAGCTGCCGGCCGATCGACGACGACACCTCCGACGCGGTCGCACTGGTGTCCTTCGCCGATATCACCGAGCGCTATCGCGAGCGGACCCGGCTGGCGTGGGACGCGGTCCACGATCCACTCACCCAGCTGTACAACCGGGCCGGGATCCTCAAGGAGCTCGAGGCACACATGGATGCCCTGGCCGAACACGACTCCGGTTGCGTGGCGATCTATTACATCGACCTCGACAACTTCAAACTCGTCAACGATTCGCTCGGTCATGCCGTCGGCGACGAGGTGCTCCACGCCGTCGCCCAGCGGCTCGCGGCGGCGACGCCCCCGGAGGGTGCGGTCGGGCGGATCGGGGGCGACGAATTCGTCCTGGTCGCCACCCACACCAAAGAGAACACGACCGCCGAGATCGATCGACAGATCGAGTCGGTGCGCGCCGCGATCAGACCTCCCGTAAGGGTGAGCATCCGCAGCGAACCGCTGACGGTGCGGGTGAGCATCGGCGTGGCCACCGTTGCGGCGGGCGAACGGTACACCCCCACGGATCTCCTTCGCGATGCCGATATCGCTCTGTACCAGGCACGCAAGGCATCTCGAGAACCGTACGTCCAGTTTCGGACGCAGCACCGGGAAGAACTCCAGCGCCGCCAGCGGATCGAAGAGGAACTGCGCCGCGCCCTGGACACCGACCGCTCCCAGTTGGAGATCCACTACCAGCCGATCGTCTCCACCGACAGTGGAACGCTTGTCGCGCTCGAAGCACTCCTGCGGTGGAATCACCCCGACCTCGGTTCGATCCCGCCGGCCGAGTTCATCCCTCTCGCAGAGCAATCCACGCTCATCGACAAGGTCGGCGCGCACGTCTTGGCAACGGCCTGCGCCGAGGTGGCAGCGACGCCCGAGCTGGCACAGATCATGTTGTGCATCAACGCCTCCCGGCGTGAACTCACCAACGGCGAATTCCTCCACCGACTCACGGCGACCTGCGAGCAGACCGGCATGAACCCGCGATCACTCTGCTTGGAGATAACCGAGAGCGCGCTCGCACCGCTCGACGGCGGCCTGCTCAACCTGCTGCGTGAGATCCGGGCACTCGGCATCCACATCTCCCTCGACGACTTCGGGACGGGCGCTTCCTCACTGAGTGAGCTGTATCGACTGCCGGTCAGCATCCTCAAGGCGGCCAGGGCGTTTGTCGACGCCCTCGAGGAACGCCCGAGCGCCCGCACGATCCTCGCGGGCATCGTCGACGTCGCGCACGCGATGGGCGTCCGGGTGATCGCCGAGGGCGTCGAGACCGCCGAGCAGGCCGCCACAATCGCCGCCGTCCGGTGCGACCTCGCACAGGGCTACCACTACGGACGGCCGAAACCGCTCGCCGAGATCGTGACCGAGGGCGCGGCGAGCTCGGCCCCCCAGGAGGTACGGGACGACTCCTGACCTTTCGGTCCAGACCAGATCGAGACCGACGCGTGTTCGGATGTGCGCCGCGTGGTCTCGCTCCGCGAGTAGATTGGGCGCGAAACCGTCGAAAACGACGGCCATGCAACCGGACAGCGAGGTCACGGACATGTCCCAGGATTCGTGCTGCGACACACCGGCGAGTGGGGTCATGTGATGGCCGACGCGCAACAACGCGAGATCGCCGAACAACACACGGCGAAGGTCATCGGCGTCACCGTCGCCGCGGCCGTCGGCGGATTCCTCTTCGGCTTCGACAGTTCCGTGGTCAACGGCGCCGTCGACTCGATCGAATCGAATTTCGGTCTCGGCAAGCTCATGACGGGTTTCGCCGTCGCGATCGCACTGCTCGGTTGCGCCCTCGGCGCATGGTTCGCCGGGCGACTGGCCGATGTGTGGGGCCGCAAACGGGTGATGCTGCTCGGTTCGGCATTGTTCACCATCTCGGCGATCGGCACCGCGTACACGCAGACGATTCCGGACCTGCTGCTCTGGCGCGTGCTCGGCGGCATCGGCATCGGTATCGCCTCGGTCATCGCCCCGGCCTACATCTCCGAGATCGCGCCCGCTCGTTATCGCGGCGCACTCGCATCGATGCAGCAACTGGCCATCACCATGGGCATCTTCGCCGCCTTGCTGTCGGATGCCGTTCTCGCCGACACGGCCGGCAGTGCGTCGAACGACCTCTGGTGGGGTCTGGAGGCCTGGCGATGGATGTTCCTCGTGGGTGTCGTACCCGCCCTCGTCTACGGCGTCCTCGCTCTGATGATCCCCGAGTCACCGCGATATCTGGTGGGCCGCAACCGCGATGAGGAAGCAGCCCGCATTCTCCAGGAGGTGACCGGAGAGAACAACCCGCTCGATCGGGTGAAGGAGATCAAGCTCACCGTCAAGCGTGAGTCCAAGTCGTCGATCAAGGACATCACCGGCCCGTCGTTCGGACTTCACCCGCTGGTGTGGGTCGGCATCTGGCTCGCGGTGTTCCAGCAGTTCGTCGGCATCAACGCGATCTTCTACTATTCGACGACGCTGTGGCAGTCGGTGGGATTCTCCGAGAGCGATTCGTTCAAGACATCGGTGATCACGGCGGTCATCAACGTGGCCATGACGTTCGTGGCGATCCTGTTCGTCGACCGCATCGGACGTCGGAAACTCCTCCTGGGCGGATCCGTGGGGATGTGCATCGGGTTGCTCATGGCGTGTGTCGCGTTCACCCAGCAGATCGGTGAGGGCGAGAACGTCACGCTTCCCGACCCGTGGGGTGTGATCGCGCTGATCGGCGCAAACCTGTTCGTCGTCGCCTTCGCCGCCACCTGGGGACCGGTCATGTGGGTGATGCTGGGGGAGATGTTCCCCAATCGGATCCGAGGTGTCGCTCTCGGCGTGTGCACCGCGGTGAACTGGATCGCCAACTTCACGATTTCGATGCTGTTCCCGCCGATGACCGAGGCCGTGGGACTCGGAATCATCTACGGCTTCTTCGCCTTCTGTGCCGCGGCATCGTTCGTCTACGTGTTCAAGAAGGTCGAGGAGACGAAGGGTCTGGAACTCGAGGACATGGACTCGGTCGCGGAATCCAGGCTGTCCCGGATCACCGCCGCCCGAGCCCCCGAACAGGCATGAGCGGAGGAGTACCGGTCCATGGCTGATCTGCGCGACCTCGACGTGCCGGTCGTCGCGGCACCGATGGCCGGCGGTCCGACGACCCCCGAACTGGTCATCGCCGCGAGCATGGCCGGGGGACTGGGCCAGCTGGCCGCGGGATACCTGACTCCCGAGCGCCTCGCGTCGGACATCGCCGCCGTCCGCGACGGGGGCACCGACACCTTCGGGGTGAACATCTTCGTCCCCGAGGCCGAACCGGTGAATCGGGACGCCGTGGCACGCTACCGCGATCGCCTCCTCGACTACGCCGCCTCTCTCGGCGTGGAACTGCCCGCCATCGAGGAACTCGGCGACGACGACGATCGGTTCGACGCCAAGATCGCGCTGATGTGCGACGAACGAATTCCCTTCGTCTCGTTCGCTTTCGGTTGCCCATCGGCCGACACCGTCGGCGAACTGCGACGCCATGGCTGCAACGTGGGCGTCACCGTCACCACCGAGGACGACGCGAGCAGGGCCGCCGAGGCCGGCGCCGACTGGCTGTGTGTGCAGGGACCCGACGCCGGCGGTCATCGGTCGGTGTTCGACCGTCGGACCGAACCGCCCACCCAACCGCTGGACGACCTCGTCCGGGCGGTGATTGCACGCGTCGATCTTCCTCTCGTGGCGGCGGGCGGTGTGTCGACCCGTGATCGAGCCGGCGAGGTGCGATCCCTCGGTCCGGTCGCGGTGCAGGTCGGCACCGTGCTGCTGCGCACCCACGAAGCCGGAACCAAGCCGGCGCACGCGGACGCGCTGGCCGATCCGGCGCGCACCGAAACGGTGGTGACCCGCGCATTCAGCGGACGCCCCGCACGGGCGCTGCGCAACCGCTTCACCGACGAGTTCTCCGACGCCGCGGTGGCCGAGTATCCGGCGGTCAACAAGCTCACCGGTGGCATCCGACGCGCCGCCGCCACCGACCCCGACGGCATCAACCTCTGGGCCGGGAGCGGATTCCGCGACGCCGCCGTCGAGTGCGCGGCCGACACGATCCGCCGTCTCGGCTGACCCATGCCGCGGCAATCGCCGCGCCCCGGCGCCTAGACTCTGAGACGACGAGGGGACGCCATGAATGAGCCTGCGGTGCGTCTGTCGGCCGAACCAGACATTCGGAGTTCGCCCGACCAGCCGCGATCGATGACGACACGAGCCGATCTCTAGGACCTGCGATGGCCCGTCGGACAGTCACGCGACCAACCGATCCCCCGTCCCGGGAGATCGCGGATGATCTGAGCGCGGCGGGCTTCACCAACGCTCGGATCGCGGGGCGTGGCGGGTTCGGGGTCGTCTACCGCTGTCTCCAACCTGCGCTCGACCGTGAGGTGGCGGTCAAGGTGCTGCGGGCCGGCCGCGACGAGACCGATCGCCTCCGGTTCCTTCGCGAACAGCAGGCGATGGGCCGTCTGTCGGGTCACCCCAACATCGTCCACATTCTCGAGGCCGGCGTGACGCGATCGGGATTCCCGTACATCGTCATGCCCTTCCACGCCCGCGGCTCGCTGGACACGCGGCTCCGTCGCCGAGGGCCTTGCGAGGTCGACGAGGTCCTCGACCTCGGGATCAAGATCGCCGGCGCCCTGGAGACCTCCCATCGGGCCAGCGTTCTGCATCGAGATCTGAAACCCTCGAACATCCTTCTCACCGAGTACGGCCAACCACAGCTGACCGACTTCGGCATCGCCCGGCTCGCCGATCGCGACGACACCACCCGCGGACTGGTCCTCGGCACACCGGCCTACACCGCGCCGGAAGTGCTGCGCGGTGAGTCACCATCGGTGCTCTCCGACGTGTACGGGCTCGGCGCCGTACTGTTCGCGGCGCTGGCCGGCCGACCGGCGTACGGGCGTCGCAAGAACGAGGACCTGGTCGCCCAGCTGTTGCGGATCACCACCGAACCGATTCCGGACCTCCGAGCGCAAGGCATACCGGAGCCCCTGTGGACGGTCATCGCGCGGGCGATGGCCCCCACACCCGCAGACCGCTATGCGACGGCACGCGAGTTCGGTGAAGCCCTGCGGCAGGCGGGCCTCGAACTCGGATATCCCGTACCCGAGGTGCCGGTACCGCTGTTCGCCGACATCGACGGTCCCGCGCTGACCGAGTCCGACTCGTCCACGGACACCTCGGAGTACCCACACCTCGACACCCGCGCCGACGGATCGGATTCGGGGCGTCCGCCCGTCATCACCGCCAAGTACCGGCCGCCGGTCCTGGCCCACGCCACGGTTCCACGCACCCGGTTGCTCGCGCGGCTGACCACCGGCAATCGGGCACGGCTGATCCTGATCCACGGACCCGCGGGATACGGGAAGACCGTGCTGGCCGCCCAGTACGTCCAGGCAGCCGAGACCACCGGCGGAAAGACGGCGTGGTTGGCGATCGACGAGGACGACAACACACCCGCATGGTTTCTGTCGCACCTCGTCGACGCGATCAGCGTGACGTTTCCCGGCCTGGGGAATGAGCTCACCCGCACCTTGGAGGAGTACGGCGAAGGCGCCGAGCGCTACGTGCTGACCACGCTGATCAATCGCGCCCACACGACCGACGAGCACATCCGCATCGTCCTCGACGACTGGCATCGGATCACCAACCCGGCGAGCCGGGCGATCGCGCAGTTCCTGATCGACAACGGCTGCCACCACATCCAGCTCGTCGTCACCATCCGCACACGCCGATATCTGCCGCTCAGCAGTCTTCGAGTGAAGAACGAACTCATCGAAATCGACGCCGCCGCACTGCGTTTCGACATCGACGAGTCTCGCGAGCTACTCACCGGGGGAACCGGGCTGCCGATCGACGACACCGATGTCGCCGAGCTCGAGGAGACCACCGACGGCTGGGTGGCCGCCCTGCAGCTGGCGTCCCTGGCGCTGCGCGAGCACGACGATCCCCGCGCGGCGATCCGTCAGTTCTCGGCGAACCACCGCGAACTGGGGGAGTACCTCGCCGAGAACGTCCTCGACAGCCTCGACCCGGACCTCCTCGACTTCCTCCTGGCGACCTCGGTCAGCGAACGGATCTGTGCGTCGCTGGCGGCCGCGTTGACGGGCCGACGCCACACCCAGAGCATGCTCGAGGACATCGAGGAACGTGACCTGTTCCTCACCCGACTCGACCCCGAAGGACAGTGGTTCCGCTACCACAACCTGTTCGCCCACTTCCTGCGTCGTCGACTCGAACGGCAGGAGTCCGACAGGTGCGACGATCTCCACCGGCGAGCAGCCGCGTGGTTCGCCGAGCGGCGCATGTTCAGCCCGGCCGTCGACCATTTCCTCGCCGCCGGCGATGAGTCCGAGGCGATCGACCTGGTCGAACGCGAAGGCTACGACCTGCTCGAACAGTCCAAGATGAGCACCCTGCTCGGCCTCGCCGCCAAGCTCCCGGTGACAACGCGCAGGCAGCGACCGGATCTCCAGCTGGCGCTCGCCTGGGCGCACGCGCTTCTTCACCACCGGGCACCGGCGAACACGGCGCTCGCCTCCATCGATGCCGCACTCCCGGCCGGCGCCGGCCCCGATGGCGATGTCGCCGACATCCGCGCGGAGACCGGACTCATCCGTGCCTCGATGAATGTTCTCGACGATCAACTCGAGGGCGTCGACGAGGCCGTCGGGGCCTGCATGGTGCGCGCCGAGCGCCTGCGTCCGTGGGTTCTGTCCGGCGTCGCCGCCGTCGCATCGTTCCGCGAGATCCAACGGTTCGCCTACGACGAGGCCCGGGAATGGCAGCGCTGGGCACGTCCGCACCACCGCAGGACGAAAGGACCGTTCAGCGTCATCTACGGATACATCCTCGACGGCGTGGCGGCGCGGGAACAACTGGACTTCGACGCCGCCGAGGCATCGTTCCGGCACGCGATGGGACTCGCTCGTGCCTCCGACGAGGACCGCTCCTACGGCTCCCGGCTCAGTGGCGCGCTCCTCGGGGAGTTGCTGTACGAACGCGGGAATGTGGACGAGGCCCAGCGGCTCCTCGACGACACCTACAACCTCGGCGCCGAGGGGGGCATCGTCGAGATCATGCTCGCCACCTATGTCGTCGGCGCACGCGCGAAACACGCTCTCGGGCAAGATGACCAGGCCGCCGAGCGGCTGGACGAGGGCGAACGGCTGGCACAGGCGCTGAATCTCCCGCGGTTGGCCGCCCACATCACGGCCGAACGCATCCGTTCGGGTATCGGTGCGTCAGCGCTGTCCGCTGATTCGTTCCCGGCCGAGATGCCGCACGACCTTCCGGACGGAATCGTTCAGGTCACCGCCGAAAAGACCGAGGAGGCAGCCATCCGCGCACTCCTGGCCGTCGGTACCACCGACACCCGGAACGCCGCGTGCCGACGGGCACGCGCCCTGGCCGGGTCGATCGACGCGACGACCCGGCCGAGAGCGGAGCTCGACGCCCGGCTGCTCCTGGCCGAATGCCTGGCCGCGAGCGGGTCCCTCGCCGAGGCGGAGGAACTGCTTCTCCCGATCCTCGATCGCTGTGCCCGTCTGGGTCTCGTGCAACCCGTGCTCGATGCGGGATCCGGTGTGCAACACATCGTCCGAAGACTGGGCACGACCGCTCGCGGGGACGTGGACCCGGTGGTCGTCCCGTTCCTGGACAGACTGCACATGTCGCCCCTCACGGAGTGAGGATCGAGTTGCCCGGTGTCGTCGGCACACAGCAGTTGACCGCGAGCAGTGGACGACCGTCAGCGCCTGCCGGGTTCGTCGCTGTCGTTGACGCGTCGCCCGATCGCTGACACCTGACGCAACTGCGCACGGGTCAGGCGGTCGACGACGAGCCGGCGCACATTGGCGACATAACCGGGCGCAGTAGCCACGACCTTCTCCCAACCCGCTTCAGTCAGAACCGCATTCGTGAAGCGACCGTCCTCCGGGCACTGATGGCGGCGCACCCATTCTCGTTTCTCCAGCCGACCCACGACATGGGAGAGACGCGACAGGGAACCATAGGACATCTCGGCGAGCTCACTCATCCGCAACGTACGGTCGGGCGCTTCGGACAACGCGGAGAGGACCTCGTATTCGAAGTGGGTGAGCTGCGCTTCCCGGAGCAGTTGAGCGTCGAGCGCATGGGGGAGCCGAGCCAGCGCCGTGGCCACCTGAATCCAGGCGTCCATCTCCTCGTCGTCGAGCCATCTGGGCTCCTGCTCACCGGACATTCGCGCAGTCTATCCGATCTCCATTACTTGAAGCTTCACTTGACTCATCAACTCATTGGGCCTAGGTTCATCAATTGACACATCAAGTGAATCCTCGAGCTCAAGGCGGTTTTCCATGTCCAGTCCCATCGTCCGGAGCGTGGGAATCCTCCTCGCACGCATCGCATTCGGCGCCGTTTTCCTCGCCCATGGCCTGCAGAAGTTCCAGCAGAACGGGTGGGCCGGCCCCAAAGCCGGGTTCGAGATGATGGACGTTCCACTGCCCGCGATCTCGGCGTTCCTCGTCACCTGGCTCGAGATCCTCGGCGGTATCGCTCTGATCGCCGGTCTGCTCACCCCGGTCGTCGGCCTGCTGTTCTTCCTCGACATGCTGGGCGCGCTGTTCATCGCCCACATCGACAACGGCATCTGGGCCTCCGACGGCGGCTATGAACTCGTGCTGGCACTCGGCGCCGGCGCGCTTCTGCTGGCCGTGGTCGGCGCAGGCCGTCTCAGCATCGACGCGATCCTCGGCACCAAGGCACCCTGGCGCGCCGTCGACGGCAACCGTCCGGCGACGACGGTCGGCTCCGCCAACTGACCGCACACACACCCGTTTTCGGACCCGCAGCCCAGGCTGCGGGTCCGAGCCGTTGGCGGGGTAGATTTCGCGCGAAGTCCCTCAACCGTCGAAGGAACCCCATTGCCCAGGATCCTCCTCATCGGCGCGATCGTGTCCGAGGTCGCCGCGACGTTGTCTCTCAAAGGCTCGGAATCACTCCCGGTCCTCTACCTCGTGGTGGTCGTCGGCTACGCGACGGCCTTCATGCTGCTGGCCGCAGTCCTGAAGCGGGGGATGGGGATCGGCGTCGCGTACGGCGTGTGGTCGGCGGCCGGCGTCGCCCTGACGGCGGTGCTCGCCGCCCTGATCTTCGATGAGGCGTTCAGTCCCGTCATGGCGGTGGGGATCGTGTGCATCATGATCGGGGTCGTGCTCGTCGAATCCGGGTCCTCGTCCCACGCACCGGTCGCCGCGATGATCGACGAGGCCTGAACGTGGGGTACGTATTCGTCATCCTGGCGATCGTGGCGGAGGTCAGTGCCACGCTCGCACTCCGCGTGGCCACCGACGGGAGACCGCGGTTCTACGGGATCGTGGTGGTCGGCTATCTCACCGCCTTCGTCGCACTGACAGTCGCACTTCGTCTGGGAATCCCGCTCGGTGTCGCCTATGGGATCTGGGCGGCGGCCGGTGTGGCGGCGACCGCCATCGCAGCCCACTTCCTGTTCCGGGAAAGACTCACCCCCCGGGTGCTGGCCGGCATCGGAGTCATCGTCGTGGGAGTGCTGCTCGTCGAGCTGGGCGCTGTGCACTGAGACCTACCGGACAGGTCAACCGACCCAACTCACCCGAGGCCTCATACCATGCCGCGATCGACATGCCTCGGTCATCCGTGACCGTGATCATTTCGACCTGCGCTTATCCTGAGGGACGTGACCCCCACCGTAGGTAGTTCCGTGCCGTCGGGACGTATTCGCAGCACCGCATACGCGTCGAAGGTGATGTCCGCCGACGACGCAGTGCAGTTCATCCAGCCCGACGACACCGTGGCGATCAGCGGATTTGCCAGTGCCGGAACACCGAAGGTGATCATCCCCGCCCTCGCGGACAAGATCAGGGGAGCCCGGGCGACAGGTTCGAATTTCACCATCAACCTGCTGACCGGCGCCTCGGTCTCGACCGAGACCGAACGCCTCCTCACCGAGGTCGACGGCATCGCACTGCGGATGCCGTACCAGTCGGAGGCCACCGCCCGTAAACGCATCAACGACGGTCGGATGGACTACGTCGACATACACCTGTCCCACGTGGCCCAGCAGGTGTGGGTGGGCTACTACGGCAAAGTCGACGTCGCCGTCGTCGAGGTTGCCGGAATCACCGAATCGGGGGAGCTGATTCCGTCCGCGTCCATCGGCAACAACAAGACCTGGCTCGACGTGGCCGAGAAGGTCATCCTCGAGGTCAACTCGTGGGTACCCGCGGGCGTCGAGGGAATGCACGACGTGTACTACGGCACGGCACTTCCGCCCAACCGCAAGCCGATCCCGCTGACCCGCGTACAGGACCGGATCGGCCAGCCGACCTTCCGGGTCGACCCGGCCAAGGTCGTCGCCGTCGTGGAGACCGACCACCGCGACAGCGCCAGCCCCGTGACCCCGCCCGACGCCATCAGTGAGGCGATCGCCGGTCACGTCCTCGACTTCTTCGACTACGAGGTCCGCAACGGCCGGCTACCCGCCGACACGCTGCTTCCTCTGCAAGCAGGTATCGGCAACGTCGCCAACGCCGTGCTCGGCGGTCTGGACCGCGGCCCCTACAAGGGACTGACCTGCTATTCCGAGGTCATCCAGGACAGCATGCTGCGGCTGATCAAGGACGGGACCGTCTCACACGCGTCGTCGACCGCACTGGCACTGAGCGAGGCGGGTATCGAGGAACTGACGTCCAACATCGACTTCTACCGGAACCACATCACCCTGCGTCCGCAGGAGATCAGCAACCATCCCGAGGTCGTCCGCCGTCTCGGTGTGATCGCGATGAACGGCATGCTGGAGGCCGACATCTACGGCAACGTGAACTCGACGCACGTGATGGGCACCAGGATCATGAACGGCATCGGCGGGTCGGGTGACTTCGCCCGCAACGGTTATGTGTCGTTGTTCCTGAGTCCGTCGACGGCCCGCGACGGCGCGATCTCGTCGATCGTGCCGATGACGCCACACGTCGACCACACCGAACACGACTGCCAGGTGATCGTCACCGAACACGGGTTGGCCGACCTACGTGGCCTGTCGCCGCGACGCCGCGCGCCCCTGATCATCGAGAAATGTGCGCACCCGGAGTTCCGGCCGATGCTGAACGATTACTTCGTCCGCGCCGAGGCGATGCCGGCCGCCGGCCAGACCCCGCACATCCTCGGTGAGGCGTTCAGCTTCCATCAGCGGTACCTGGAGACCGGCTCCATGCGCTGAGGACTCAGCGCGAATCGTCTCCACCCTGACCACCCGGGGCGTCCTCCCCGTTCGTGCGGTCCTCGCGTGGGTTGTCGAAAGTCACGTCGATCGCCTGAAACCCCTTGTTCCGCTGCGCCCTGACCTGCGCCGAGTAGGCGGCCTCGTCGCCTTCGGTGAGGATGACGTTGTCGGTGAACGGTGTCAGCAGCGATCGCGGATACAGGTGATCCACTCGTACGGAATTGGCTTCGAGGCAGAACACCAGCACGATCGAGGTCACATAGAGAAACGCGAGCAGCCCGAGAACGATGGCGAAGACGCCGTTGGTGGAGCTCGCGTTGGCGATGACGCGTGCGACGTACACCGCGCCGAAGGTCTGGATCGCCTGCCAGCACGCCGCGGCCGCCAGCGCACCGGGTAGGACGTCGCGCACCGACAGGGCTCGAGCGGTACCGAACCGGAACGCCACGATGAAGACGGACGTGCTCAGCACGACAGAGCCGAGAATCGCGAACCAGCGTCCGACGACGCCCAGCTCGATACCGGCGGCGAGGCCGTTGACAACGGTCAGTCCGATGACGGCGAGGCCGACCGTCGACAGCAGCACCAGGCCGCGCAGACGCACGAAGATCGGGTCCGGTCGTTCGTTGCGTGGCACTGCCCAGATCGTGTTCATCGCATTCTGGGCCGCGACGGCGACACCCAGACCGCCGTACAGCGAGACGAGCACACCGATCACGAGGGCCGGGATCCCGCCGCTGAGCTTCTCGGGCTCTCCGAGCTGGCTCCCGATGACCGGGATCTGACTCATCGCCGAGTCCAGGATCCGCTCCTGCAGTTCCGGATTGTCGGCGAGCACGATGCCCAGGATCGTCGAGAACAACAACAGCAGCGGGAACAGGGAGATGAACGCGTAATAGGTGCAGAGTGCTGCCAGGTACGCGCCCTGATCGTCGACGAACTTGTAGATCACCGCCAGGGGGAACCCGGTCGCCGGATGACGTCGCTGGAAGTCGTCGATCCGTTCCGACAGCGACACCCGATCACCTTCTGCTCGTCGTCCGCCCGGTCGTGCTGGCACCGCCCGATCGGCGGGTCCGCTGACTGTATCCCGTGAGACGCCCGATCCCCGGTAGCCCGGTCCGTTGGTCGGCGAATCCGATCTGCGCCTCAGTGAAACGGATCCGCGGACGGCACACCGAGTGCGCGAAACGGACCTCCGAGTCGCCAGTAGGCGAGTCCGACGATCCCGTGGGGAAAGAAGCGGCAGGTGGTGGTCACCTCGGTACGTGGGGAATCGCCACCGAGGTCGCGCAACGCGTATTCGATGAACCCGTTCCCGCGTGAGTCCTCGCTCACCCGAACGCGCAGGAACTCGGGACGCTTCTCGCCGACCACCTGCCCGCGCCGCTCGAGGGAATCCCAGATCTCGTCGGCGGATCCGTTCTCGACGGTCGTCGTACTCGTCTCGAACACCTCTTCTCCGGCCCAGTCGGGGTCGGTCGGGATCGGTTCGGAAGCAGGCACATCCGCGGCGGCCTTCGCCCACGTCGCCGGTGCGGCACCACGTTCGGCCCGGTTCAGTGTCTCGGCGACTGCGCGGCTGTACGGCGTCAACCCGCCCGGTGGGCGGGGGATGATCGAGTCGATGTCGCGGTTTCGGCAGACGGCGTCGCATTCCAGCGACTCGATCAGCGGCCGGGCGATCTTTCCCCGGATAGGTGTCACGAAGCGGACCCAACGACTCGCCACCGACGGTGTGAGGAACGGAAGGACGACCATCGTCCGCGGGCGGAGCCCGGCGACCTGTGCGTAGATCCGCATCATGTCGCCGTACTCCAGCACATCCGGTCCGCCGATGTCCCAGGTTCGAGACGACGGGACCTCCGCGGTCGCGGCCTCGACGAGGTAGTGCATCGCGTCGGAGACGGCAATGGGCTGGATCTTGTTGCTGACCCACCGCGGTGTCGTCATCGCCGGCAACCGCTCGGTGAGGTGGCGGATGAGTTCGAACGACGCCGATCCGGACCCGATGAGGGTTCCGGCCTGCAGCGCGACGGCTTCGACCGGCGACTCGATGAGGATGTCGCCGACCTCGGCCCGCGATGCCAGGTGTTCGGACAGTTCGGTTCCCTCTGGATGCAACCCACCCAGATAGACGATCCGGGACACGCCGCACTCCTGTGCAGCTGCCACCACGTTCTCAGCAGAGCGTCGCTCTTCGGTTGCGAAGTCTGCGTCGGTGCTCATCGAATGAACCAGGTGATAGACGACGTCGACGCCGTCGAAGGCCGCCACCAGTGAGTCACGGTCCGACAGGTCACCCTGGACGACCTCTGCACGCGGGTCGGCCGTCCACGGCGCGTCGGCCAGCTTCGACGGTGTCCGGGCCAGCGCACGGACACGGTGACCGCGGTCGAGCAATCGGGGTGCCAGCCGGCCCCCGACGTAGCCGGTCGCTCCGGTGACCAGACAGGTTCGCGTGTCGTTCACATGACTCCTCTGTGTGCCTTCGGGCGTTACCCCTCAGGCTAGGAGCGGAAACCTCGACGCCGGGCCCGTCGCCAGGTGTTGGTGCCGGATCGTTCCCTCTGGCCACAGGTCGGTAACGCCGGACGGCGTCGCGTCGCATCGTCAGTCGTCCTGCGCAAGGGGCGAATTGACGAACCAGAGGCTCTCTTCGTGCAGGCGTTCGCTCCGCCAGCCCGTTTCGGTGCGCACCATCGAGTGGTGATAGTTCCCGCCGCACGTGCTGAGTTCGGTCATCCCCACGAACTGCATGGGGTTGTAGAACATCGCGCGGACCTGGGCGCGGTCGCCCTCGAAGGAGTATTCGATGTTGGTGATGAAGTGTTGGCTGACCGTGACGAATGCGAAGCTCTCCTCCAGCCACGCGGCGATCTCGTCGCGGCTTCCCGATCGACCGGCGGGCGCCGAGGAATAGTCGACCGTGGCGTCGGCAGTGAACACCGAGCGCCACAGATCCCAGTCCTTCGTGTCGACCGCGCGGGCATATCTGTACAGCGTGTCGGCGATCTCGAACCGGTCGGCGATCTCTGAGGTGTTCACGGCTCTCCGTTTCTGTGCGCACCGCCACGGGCGATGCGAGGTCGTGGTCAGTGGTTCGGACGGAAGCCGATCCGCGGTGGGGCAGAGGCACTTCGGTCGTCGGCCCGGCCAATCTGCCACCAGGTCAGACATCTCGAACCAATCGACGGGCGACGGCCGTTCCACCACGTCATGGCCGCACCCTGCCGACTATAGACACCTCCAGACTCCCGTCAGGGAGTTCGGCGCAACGTTCCAGGGACAGGCTTCATGGATTTCATCGTGAGGACCCGAGTTACACAGTGCTGGAGAACGTTTCGCAATAGGTACGCCGCTTCGCTCGATCGTCACCGTTCGGCCGGCGATGGAAGATCAGGGTTGCAGCAGTTCCCGCACCACCCGCAGGTCGGCGACGAACTCGTCGAAGGCCCGGTCACGTTTGTCCGACGGTCCGCGCAGGATCGACGACGGGTGGACGGTCGCCAGCACGTCCACGGCGTAGTTAGGTCCGACATCACCGTCGGCGGCCAGATCGAATCGTTCGCCCCGGTGCCGGGTCAGCCGGAACGTGCTCCCGAGCAACGCCTGGGCGGCGGTCGCGCCGAGGCATACCACGATTCGGGGTGCGACGGCGTCGAGTTCGGCCAGCAACCACGGTCGGCACGCCACCACTTCGGTACGCGACGGCTTGTCGTGGATTCGACGTTTCTGGCCGGCCGCGCGAGTGAACTTGAAATGCTTCACCGCATTGGTGACGTAGGTGAGTTCGCGATCGATCTCGGCGGCGTCCAAGGCACGATCGAACACCCGTCCCGCCGGACCGACGAACGGTTTGCCCGCCCGATCCTCCTGATCCCCGGGTTGTTCGCCGACGAACATGATCGTCGAACCCGGAGATCCGGCTCCGAAGACGGTCTGATCAGCCGCCTTGTAGAGGTCGCAGCCGCGGCACGTGCGGGCGGCCTCGACCAGGTCGTCGAGATCGTGCGAGTCCGGCAGGAACCGTTCTGCCCCAGGGAATGCCATGACGTTCCTTCCGGCGGCTGTGCGAACGGAAGTGGACATACCCGGAGGCGTAGGACATCACACCTCGGTCATCACACCTCGGTCACCGCGCGGGCAGGGCGGCCGCCTTGCCGTTCAGCCAGGACAGGGCCGCGAGCTCGGAGGTCAATCCGATCCCGTGTCCGAGGAAGGTCCCCGGCAGCACCAGCGGGAGATGCATCGTCTCGACGGTGACGTCCGCACCCTGTGCACGCCAGGACCGCACCATCCGATCGGTACCGCGCGCATCGACCACGTCGTCGCCACGGTTCTGACTCACCAGGATCGGCATCCGCGGCGCGACACGGCCCAGACGCTGGTCGTTCACCACCGTCCGCCACGGCTCCTTGCGCAGATGGGCGGCGATGGGACGGCCATCCCTGGTGTAGAAGGTCGTGGGCACGAACGGATTCATCCGGAGCACATCGAACACACAGTACGAGTTGACCTGTCGCAGAACGTTCCGGCCGAGGGGGTTGAACACGGAGAGGAACTCCGCACGTCGTTCGGGGTAGGCGGCCATTAAGCCGTTGACCACCCAGCCGACACCACCCCCGAGAAGGCTCCCGTCCCCGAGTCGTGCCAGATCTGCCAGATCCGGTGCCGGGGCACCGGCGAAGGCGCCGAAGATCGGGAGTTCGGGAGCGTACGACCCGGCGAGTTCGGCGGCGGAGCCGGCCGCGAAGCCTCCCTCTGAGTAGCCCCACAACGCGACCGGGGCCTGGGCGCTCACCCCGAACTTCGGGTTGCGTGCCACACGCGCCATGTCCAGCATCGACGTCCCCAGCGACCTGCGGTTGAGGTAGGGGTGATCACCGGGCGTGCCGAGTCCCTCGTAGTCGGTCAGCGCCACCGCGTAACCGTTCGCGAGGAGCGCCCCGATCGCGAGCTCCTCGTACGCCTGCCCGTATCGCAACAGTCGCGAGGGCGTGCATTGATCGCCGGCACCGATGGTCCCGGACCCCACCACCACGACCGGACGCTCGCCGCGTCCGGTCCAGGGCGATCGGGGGACGAGGACACTGCCGGTCACGGCAGTCGGACGGTTCCGCGCGCCGGTACTCGCGTACATCACCGTGGTGGTCCGGGCGTCGATGTTCGCGCCGGTGAACGGGATGATCGCCGCGTACGACGGCGCCGACCGGATCAGCGATCCGGGGCGGGTGTCGAAGGCCGGTGGCGGGTCGTAGAAGCCGGGGTAGGGGTCGGCGGCCACCTGGCCGGCACCGCCGAATGCCAACGCGGAGGCCGCCGTGCACGCTGTCAGCACGGAGCGCAAGCGTCGACGTCGCGTCGGGAAACGCCTGTGATCGCGCGTCAGGACGCGGATGTGAGTGCGCGAGAAACTGCGTGGTCGACCCCCGATGGACATGAGTCCATTAGTCCGGTCTCGGCGCCTCGTGTCCGGGGTTTGGGGAAATCCGTGTCGCTCCGGTGCCCGAGGGCCTGCTCAGCGACTCCGTGACCGCTCGCCCCGCAGGATCGCGCGCGACACCAGTCCGGCCGCTGCCGCGGCGGCGACCCACGGCCCGCCGACCAGGATCGGATCGAGCCAGGCATGGTTGTTGTCGACGCGTTCACGCCCCACCCGCGAACTCCAGCCGTGTTGGCTGACCTCCGTCCGGATGCCGGTCTCGGTAATCGGATTGTCGGGCCGGCCGGCCGCGACCGAGCGGAGTCGCGCCTCGACCGCGCCGACACGATCGGCCCCGATCAGGATCAGCCAGTGCGCCGCACGACCCTCGCTGAACCGATAAGCGGATCGCCGGATCACTCCCGACAGACCGCTGGGCGGGGTCGACGTACCGAAAACCGGTGTCAGGAAGGCATGTTCGTTAGATCGTTCCCTCGCCTCACGGTGAGGCTGATCCTCCGGTACGTCCCAGTGCACACCGGGAGCGGGCCCGACCGGCAGTTCCTCCGGGACCGCGGGCCGGGAGGCCGGATCGGCATCGACGCCCCAACCCGGGATGCGGTCGACGAGGTCGGTGGTGTCCGGATCGTTGGGTCGGTTCGCTGGGTAGGCAGGCATGCGCTTCTCCTCAGCCGGCGTCGGCGACGATGATGGGCTTGATGCATCCGTCCAGCTTCGACGAGAAGATGTGATAGCCGTCGGCGATGTGCTCGAGCGGAATGCGGTGTGTGACTATGTCATTCGGCTTGAAGTAGCCGTTGCGGATGTGTTCGAACAGGCGCGGCCACTGGCGCTTGACCGGGCACTGGTTCATGTTGATCGTCAGGCCCTTGTTCAACGCATCGCCGAACTTCACGGCGCTGAAGATCGGGCCGTACGCGCCCATCACCGATACCGTGCCGCCCTTGCGAACGGAGTCGATGGCCCAGTTCAGGGCCACCGGTGAACCGCCCTGGAGCTTGAGCTTGGCGGCGGTGACGTGTTGCAGGAAGTTGCCGTCTGCCTCGGCCCCCACCGCGTCGATCACGCGGTCCGCACCGATGTTGTCGGTGATGTTCTTCAGATGGACGATGATGTCGTCGTAGTGGGCGAAGTTGTAGGTCTCCGCATATGCGAAGGTCTCGGCCTTGTCGAGACGGTACTGCAGGTGGTCGACGACGATGACCCGCCCGGCACCCATGAACCACGCCGACCGCGCCGCGTACAACCCGACCGGACCCGCACCGAACACGATGACCGTCTCGCCCTGTCGGATGTCGGCGAGCTGCGCGCCGAAGTATCCCGTGGACAGCGCATCTGTGAGGAGTAGTGCGTCTTCGGGGTCCATCCAGTCCGGGATCACGCTGGGACCGACGTCGGCGAAGGGAACCCGGACGAACTCGGCCTGCCCGCCGTCGTATCCGCCGCAGGTGTGCGAGTACCCGTAGATCCCACCGACCGCGGTCGCGTTGGGATTCACGTTGTGGCAGTTGGAATAGAGGCCTCGAGCGCAGAAGAAGCAGGTGCCGCAGTAGATGTTGAACGGCACCATCACGCGGTCGCCGACCTTCAGGTTCTGTACCGACCCGCCGACGGACTCGACAACACCGATGAACTCATGACCGAACGTCATGCCGGGTCGGGTGTCGGGCATCATGCCGTGATAGAGGTGCAGATCGGAGCCGCAGATGGCGGCGTGGGTGACCCGGACGATCGCGTCGTTGGGATGTTCGATGCGGGGAATGGGCTTCTGCTCGACACGAACCTTGTACGGCCCCCGATAGACCATGGCACGCATCGTGTCGGTGCTCGTCGACGCTGTCATGCGGCGTCGGATACCCGGCCGCTTTTCGGGCAAACCTCACGGCCGAGACGTCGCCACGGCCGACTCCTGTGCAGGTGGATCCGGTCGGGGGTGTAGAAAAGACCCGGTTCATCCAGAACCCCGAAAGGATCGAGCAATGTCTGTGGTGTCGTATGTGATCGCCGGTTCAGAGGCGACGGGTGGTGCGGGAATCCAGGCCGACCTGCGCACTTTCGCCCAGCTCGGCACCTACGGCGTCGGAACCATCACCTGCATCGTGTCCTTCGACCCCAAGGCCGGCTGGGGTCACCGTTTCGTCCCGATCGAGCCCGGCGTGATCGCCGATCAGATGGAGGCCGCCACCGTCGCGCACGAACCGGACGTCGTCAAGATCGGCATGCTGGGCACGCCCGCGACCATCTCGACGGTCGCCGAGGCACTGGCATCGCGGTCGTGGCGGCACGTGGTCGTCGACCCCGTCCTGATCTGCAAGGGCCAGGAACCCGGTGCGGCGCTCGACACCGACAATGCCCTACGCGCGGAGATCCTGCCGCTGGCCACCGTCGTGACCCCCAATCTGTTCGAGGCGGCAACACTCGCCGGCATGGACGAGCTCACCAGCGTCGACGACCTCGCCGAAGCGGCTCGTCGTATCGCCGATCTCGGACCGAAGTACGTGATCGTCAAGGGCGGGGTCGGACTCGCCGGTGACGAGGCCGTCGACGTCGTCTTCGACGGTACGGACATCACCATCCTGCGCGCACCCAAGGTGGGCGACGAGCGGGTCTCCGGTGCGGGATGTGTGTTCGCCGCAGCGACGACCGCCGAGCTGACCAAGGGCGCCGATGTGCTCGACGCGGTGCGCGCGGCCAAGGAGTACACCCATGCGGGGATCGTCGGCCGCCTCGGCTCGACCGCACCGTTCGACGCCGTCTGGCACGGGCAGCAGTAGCACTCCGCGCCGTGGCGTGAACCCACCATTTTTCGGCAGAATCTCCACCCTGATAGGTGCTGGGTTTGCCAAAAAGTGGTGGGCTTGTCGGAGCTGGCATCCTGGAGACAGCACCGCGTCGGACAGCCAGGAGTGAACAGTGACCGCAGTAGACCGCGTCGACGTCCTCATCATCGGAGCCGGGATCTCGGGGATCGGCGCCGCCCACTATCTGCGGTCCGAGCAGCCGTCGAAGACGTTCACCATCGTCGAAGCCCGCGGGGCCGCCGGCGGAACCTGGGACCTCTTCCGTTATCCCGGCATTCGCTCGGACTCGGACCTGCACACGTTCGGCTACGAGTTCAAGCCGTGGACAGACAAGCAGGCGATCGCCGACGCCCCGCGGATTCTCGACTACCTGCACGAGACGATCGAGGACAACGACCTGGCCGGCCACATCCGGTACCACCACAAGGTCGTGTCCGCCGCCTGGTCCTCGGACGAAGCACGGTGGCTGGTCGACATCGAACGGGCCGATACCAGTGAACGGACGCAGATCAGCGCGCGGTGGATCTTCTGCGGTTCCGGCTACTACGACTACGACGAGGGGTTCAGTCCCGACTTCGCCGGACAGGATCGGTTCCGCGGTCAGATCGTGCATCCGCAACACTGGCCGGAGGATCTCGACTACGCAGGCAAGCGAGTGGTGGTGATCGGAAGCGGCGCGACGGCCGTGACGCTACTCCCCGCGATGGCCGACGAAACCTCGCATGTGACGATGCTGCAGCGCACGCCCACCTATGTCATCCCGCTGCCCCGGGAGGACGCCCTCGCCAACGCTCTGAAGCGGATCTTCGGCGACGAGCGCGGATACGCACTGACCCGGCAGAAGAACGTCGCGCAGCAGCGAATCCTGTTCGAACTGTGCCAGCGGTTCCCGCAGGTCGCCCGGCGGATGATCCGGAAGATCAACGAGTCTCAGCTGCCGGACGACTTTCCGGTCGACGTGCACTTCAATCCGCCCTACGACCCGTGGGATCAGCGGCTGTGCGTGGTGCCCGATGCCGATCTCTTCCGCACCATCCGGGCGGGCAAGGCCTCGATCGTCACCGATCGGATCGCATCCTTCACCGAAACCGGCATCCTCCTGGAGAGCGGTGCCGAACTCGAGGCCGACATCATCGTCACCGCAACAGGTCTCAACATCAAGATCATCGGCGGTATCGAGCTCACCGTCGACGGAGAGTCCGTCTCACTGCCGGACACCGTCGTGTACCGCGGGATCATGCTGTCCGGGGTGCCGAACTTCGCGCTGGCGATCGGCTACACCAATGCGTCCTGGACACTGAAGATCGGGTTGCTCTGCCAGTACTTCTGTAAGCTGCTCGGCTACATGGACTCTCACGGCCACGACGCGGTGTGGGCGGTCGCCGACCCGGACATGCCCACTCGTCCGCTGCTCGACTTCGGCGCCGGCTACGTCCAGCGTGCTCTCGACACCCTGCCGAAACAGGGACCACGCGCACCGTGGGTGATGTCGATGAGCTATTACACCGACCGTCGTCTGTTCAAAGGCGATGTCGCCGACGAGAACCTACGGTTTGCCCGGGCGCGGCAGACCGAGGTGCTCGCGTAGCGTCATGCCTTCGTAGCCCTCTCGGAACAGGCCACGGCGGCGCAGGATCGGTACCACGGTCTCGGCGAACACGTCGAACCCACCGGGGAGAAATGGCGGCATGACGTTGAAGCCGTCGGCCGCGCGGTTGTGGAACCAGTCCGTCATCGTGTCCGCGACTTGCTCGGGGGTACCGGCGACGACGCGGTGACCGCGGGCACCGGCGAGCTTGTGCAGCAACTGCCGAAGTGTCGGCTTCTCGCGACGGACGATGTCGGCGTACACCTGCGTTCGCGACTTCTTGTTGTTCGTGACGTCGCCCGCGTCGCCGAACGCCTCGATCGGTACGGGCGCGTCGAGGTCCAGATCGTCGAGGTCGACGTAGGCGAAGTCCTTGAGCTGCATGAGACCGAAAGCGGGAATCGTCAGTTCGTTGAACTCCCGCTCGAGTCGGCGAGCCTCCTCCTCGGTGCCACCGATGAACGGGCTGAGTCCCGGCAGGATCTTGATGTGGTCGGGGTTTCGGCCGAGATCGAAGGCTCTGCTCTTGACGTCCCGGTAAAAGGCCTGCGCATCCTCGATGCGTTGCTGAGCAGTGAAGATCGCCTCGGCATGTCGCGCCGCGAACACGCGGCCATGGTCGGACGAACCCGCCTGTACCAGGACGGGGTGTCCTTGCGGCGGACGCGGCGTGGTGAGCGCGCCGGCGACTTTCAGATGGGGGCCGGCGATGTTCGGATGATGGATGCGGCTCGGGTCCACGTACCATCCGGCCGCTCGGTCGAGCACGACCGCATCGTCGTCCCATGAGTCCCACAGCGCTTCGACCGCCTCGACGAAGGCTTCCGCGCGTTCATACCGCAGCGCGGCGTCCGGATTCCCGTTCAACCCGAAATTCCGTGCGGCGTCGGGGGAGTCGGTGGTGACGATGTTCCACGCGGCACGGCCGCGAGACAGATGGTCGAGTGTCGAGAGGGCTCGGGCGAGCTGCCACGGGTAGGAGTAGGTGGTGGAGGCCGTCGCGATGAGACCGATGCGTTCGGTCCCGCCGGCGACGGTCGCCAGCGTCAGCAGCGGGTCGAGGCGGCCGGCCGCGTTGAACTCGATGTTGGCGTCGAGTTTCGGTATGTCGGCAAGGAACACCGCGTCGAGTGTCGCCGCCTCCGCTGCCCGGGCCAGACCCAGGTAGAAGTCGGGCTCGAACATCCGCTCGGGCGTCGAGGCCGGATGGCGCCAGGCCGCCTCATGATGTCCCGACGAGAGGATGAAGAGATTGAGGTTCATCTGGCGACGATCGGCCATGGCTGACGCGGTGTTCCTTGTCGTGTGGGTGCTGCGGTGAGTGTTGGCGGTTGCGATCAGAAGTACGTGTTGTCGGGGAGGGTGACGTCGTTGACGACGAGCTCGCCGATGGCACGATTCTTGAACCGAGTCGGATTGTGCGACGCCACGGTCCGGATGTTGCGCCAATGCCGGTCGAGGTTCGCCGACCGCTTCACCGCCGACGCCCCACCGACGTCGAACAGCAGGGCGGCCGCCCGCAGCGCCAGATCGTCGACGACAACCTGTACCTGAGACGCGCGCAGGGCGGCCTCGTGCACGACGCCGTCATCGGTCACGCCGTCGACCACCGTTGCGGGAATCCGGCCCAGGACGTCGGCGGCGTCGAGCACCAGCGACTCCGTGGCGTAGGCGAGGGAGTGGATCTCGCCGACCACCTCGAGCAGCACCGGATCCTCTCGCGGTAGGTCGGCCGAGCCATGGGTGAAGCTGCGTCGTCGACCACGGATGAGTTCAACGGCGTCGTCGGCGACGGCGAGAGCGTTGCCGGCGACGACGGCGTTCAGGTAATGCTGATAGAACGGTCCGAGATGCCAGCGCGGGATCGTGCTGAGGTCCTCCGGCGGGAGAGCGACCTCGTCGGCTTCGACGCGAACGCCCTGGAAACGGGTTGTGCCCGTTCCGGTGAGGGCCTGACCAAATCCGTCCCAGTCGTCCTCGACGGTGATGCCCGCACGGCTCAGCGACAGCAACGCCTGGACCGGGACGCCCTCGGAGGTCACACCCGTGACGAAAGTGTGTTCGGCGTACAGGGTTCCGGTGGAGTAGTACTTCACGCCGTCCAGTCGGTAGCCGTCACCGTCGGGCGTGAACGTCGTCGACTTGGCGAAATCACCGGCGTGCTTGTTGCCGAGTTCGTTGTTGCCGTTGCCGATCAGTTCACCGGCCGCGACCCGCTCCAACCACAGACGGCGCCGGGGCGACTCCGGCCACAGCAGGATGTCCTCGACCGTCCCGAAATGGGCACGCAGCAGGTGGCCCAGATTGGAGTCGGCCTTGCTCAGCCGGATGACGAGGTCGAACAACTCGCGGACGGTCGCACCGCCGCCGCCGTCGGCGACCGGCAGCCGATACGCACCGATCCTCGCCTCTTTCAGCCACGCAACCTGCTCATAAGGGGCGGTGTCGGTGCGTTCGCGCTCGAAGCTGCCTGCGGCGATGCGCTCGAGAAGTGCGTCGAGTTCGGCGGATCCGGGGCGTACCGCGTCGGCCGTCGTCGTGGCGTCGGTGACGGTCATTTCGCTCCCTCGACACGCGCGAGCAGGTCGACGACGCCGTCGGCGATGGCCTGGGGCTGTTCCTCCTGGACGAAGTGGACACCAGCACCCGCGGCGCGAACCTCGAGCGCGGCGATGTTCTCGGCGGCCCAGGACAGGATCTCCGGGGTCAGCAGGAAGCCCGGCTCGAAGGTCAGCAGCAGCTTCGGAACGTCATTGCTGGTCTTCAGCCAGTCGACGCTGCGCTCCAGGAAGTCGACGCTCGAGGCGGGGGTGCCGTCGATGGGCAGGTTGCGCGGGAACTTGATGAGGTGGCCGCGCGACTCGGGGGTCGGGAACGGCGCCAGGTAGACGTCGAGGTCCTCCTGTGCCGGCGGGGTGAGGAAGGCACCGGGTAGCACCTGGGTCAGGAACAGGTTGTCCTCGACGACGAACTTCTCACCGTCGCCGGGCGTCCGGATCAGCTGCTGCGCCTGGACGAACGGTTCGGGCAGGTCCGCTGACGCGATGTCACGGATGACCGGCTCGGCCAGGAGGACGGCCTTGACGCGGCCGGAATGTCGTGCAGCCCAGGAGACTCCGAAGGCGGCGCCGTAGTCCTGCACGACGAGGGTCACATCGCGCAGATCGAGGGCATCGAACCAGGCGTCGAGGTACCGGATGTGGTCGTCGAGTTCGTAGGCGATGTCAGGACGTCCGGAGTCCCCGAATCCGATGAGATCCGGAACGATCAGTCGCCCGCGTCCGGTGAGACGTGTGAACACGTGACGCCAGAGGTATGAGCTGGTGGGGCTGCCGTGCAGGAAGACGATGGGGTTCCCATCGCCGTGCTCGATGTGGTGGATGTGGGAGTCGAGCACCTCGGTGTCGACGCTGCGGGCGTCGGGACCGAAGGCGTCGCGCGGGATGGCGTGGGAGGTCAGTGTCATCGGTATTCCTCTGGACGAACTGGATGGATTTCCAATAGGCCAGAAACTCTACGCATTTCTCACATCCACGAAGGCTGCTGTGAGACAGCAGAACTCTGGACATGCGACCCATACATCCGCCGCACAGAGGACCACGCTGCGTCCGTCCGGACGCCCAGACCGTATGCGAGCAGCGGTGATGCTCCCGGGGAAACGGTCACGGTCCGGCAAGCGACCGGCCGCTCCGGGCGATCGACCCGCCGTGCAAGTCAAAGAATCAGTCGGACTTCAACTCCGGAGCCGGGTTCCGCCGGCCGAGACGATGAGCGATGAGAGCCGCGCCGAAGCCGTGGAACAGGACACTCGCCAGGACCGTCACCGTCATCGCGTAGAGGGTCTGGTCGGCGACCAGACCGTCGAATTCGTTGAATGCGAGTTGACCGAACACGATCGACGCGGTGCCACGCGGGCCGAGAACGCCGACCAGTAATCGATCGCGACGACCGAGGTCGGTCCGCAGGAGCGCCAGGTACACGGGAACGATCCGCAGGACCGTCAGCGCAGCGATCCCCAGAACGACCAGCTGCCAGACGAATCCGAGCTCGAAGACCAGGACGGCTGCGCAACCGAACACAAACCACATCGTGAGTGCGGCGAGGCCACTGACGTCGTCGGCCAGGCGCAGCTGCTCGTCACCGGGCCCGTCCGCGCGGGCTGCCTTGTAGGCGATACCGCAGATGAACGCCGCCACGAAGCCGTTGCCGCCGAGCTGCACCGAACATCCGTAGGCGAGTATCGGGATGAGGACGAGACTGATCCTGATCGACTGTTCCGTGGCGAGCCCGCGACGCGCCGAGATGTTCGTCAGTCGAGCCGCGACGAATCCGATGACACTGCCCGCCAGCGCGGCCCACAGGGCCGAGGGCACTGCCTGTTCCAGGGCGTCGGCAGGCGAGGAGGCGTGTTTGTGGTCGCCGGCGAGCGTGAGCGCGAAGATGAAGACCGGCGCGATGATCCCGTCGTTGTAGCCGCTTTCGATGTTCAACAGGTGACGCACCCTGGAGGGGATTCGCTGGTCGCGTACCAGCGATGAGACGGGCGTCAGGTCCATCGGGATAACGACACAGGCGATGGCCAGTGCCACACCCACCGACATGGTCGGAAGCAGTGCGAGGCCGAGTAGCGTGGCCGCCGCGATCGACAGGGGCATCGCAATCAGCAACAGGCGGAACGACGTTCGGCGTTCGCCGGCGAAGTAGCCGCCCCGGACCTCGATCGCGTCGACGAACAACAGCAACGCCAGGATCAGCTCGACCGCCGGCTCGGCATCGTCGGTGTCGAGTGCATAGCCGATCGGGTTGCTGGTGGTCAGTCCGATGACCATGCCGGTGATCACCATCAGCAACGCACCCGAGATCCTGACCCGGGACAACCCGCCCGCCACAAACGACCACCCGACGATCACCAGAATGGCGATCAAAGCGGAGGTCATCGACATCGCCCTCGTACCAACACCGACGAATCGTATCCCGACCGCTCTCGGCCATCACGCTCGCGCGGGTCGGTCAGTGGCAAGTGCACACCGAACCACACGATCGAGGCGTGACGCACGACAGGCCGTGAAATGCTCTGGAAACCCCCGGACGTGGATAGTCTGGCGCACATGGATTTCGAGGACGTCTTCACCGCCGTCGCCGTCGCCTTCGAGGCGCTCGGCGCGTTGGCGATGATCGTGGGGTTTGTGATCGCCATCGTCCTCGGCGCACGATCGCTCTCCCGCAAGGAGGGCGGCGGCGAGGCCTTCTCGGTGCTACGAACCACACTGGGGTCCGCGATCCTCCTCGGTCTCGAGATCCTGGTCGCCGCAGATCTCATCCGGACGATCACCTCGAAGCCGTCCATCGAGGACGCCGTGATCCTCGGCATCATCGTGGTCATCCGGACGGTGTTGTCGATGTCCATCCAGATCGAGATCGAAGGCACGCTGCCGTGGCGGCGTGCGGTGCTCACCAACGGGGGGCAACTCATGCGCGAGGCCATGGCGCGCGATGCTGCCGCGGCCAGGTCTGCCCGTTCGCCGGCCGAGGAGTAGCCGACCGGTCGAGTGCGGTTGCCTATGCAAACCGCCATAGCGTAGCGTTCGCCGGGTATACCGATCGTCATAATTGCGTCAGGGAGCTTCCCCGTGCCCACACTCGCCGAACTCGTTTCCCGTTTCGATCCGACCTGCGACTTCGTCGTGCCCGTCGAATGGACGCAGGGTCGTACCGCCTACGGAGGCTTGACGGCCGCACTGTCCGTGCACGCAGCGCAGCTGACCGAGGGGGGCCCGCTCCCGCCGCTCAAGTCGGCCCAGTTCCTGCTCAGCGCTCCGGTCGTCGACGCCGCGACGATCACCGCCCGCCGTCTTCGCGAGGGCCGCTCGGCAACGAGTGTCGCGGTGGAGACCGTCAGCGGGGGACAGGTCGCCGCCCACGCGTCGCTGATCTTCGCCGCCCCGCGGCCCAGCGCGATCGCGCACGATTTCGTCGTGATACCCGAGGTTCCTGGCCCGGACGACTGTCAGGCATTCTCGGAGGCGTCCTCGCTCCGGCCCGCGTTCGTGGACAACTTCGACATCCGCAAGGCGGGCGGCGCCGGCCCCATGTCCAACGACGGGCCGCCGCGATTCCTCGCCTGGGTCCGCCACCGTGGCGCCGTGGGGGTCGATCCGGCGACCGCGCTCGTCGCCCTGGCCGACGCGCTGCCGCCCGCGACAACCGCGGTGTTCACCGACTGGGCACCCATCAGCACCATGAGCTGGACATTGCACATCTGCACCGACGAGGTGCCCAAGCCAACGGAGTGGTTGTTACTCGAATCGTCGAGCACGTTCACCCGTGACGGCTACTCGCACCAGTCGATGACACTCTGGGACAGCGCATCCCGGCCGATCATCCAGGCCTCACAGACGGTCGCGGTGTTCGCCTGACCCGTCAGCCACCGCGGGAGTTCCGCAATTCGCGCCCCTTCTCGATGTACTCCTGGTGGATCTTCTCGTTCTTGTCCGAGACAGTGGTGTCGCGGGGCGGAAGTTGCAGGCGCTCTTCGGCTGCCATGCCCGCCTGGAGCTGTCGACCCCGCTCGAGTTCGGCGTCGAACTCGGCGCCGAACAGCAGGGCCAGATTCGTCAGCCACAACCACAGCAGGAACACGATGACGCCCGCCAGTGCTCCGTAGGTCTTGTTGTAGCTGCCGAAGTTCGACACGTAGAGAGCGAACGCCGCCGACGCCACGATCCAGGTGACGATCGCGAGGACCGCGCCCGCGCTGATCCAGCGGAACTTCGGTTGCTTCACATTCGGTGTGGCCCAATACAAGACCGCGACGATCACCACGACGAACAACAACACCACCGGCCAGCGGACGATGTTCCACACCGTGAGCGCGGTGCTGCCGAAACCGATGGCGTCACCGATGGACCGCGCGATCGGCCCGCTGACGGCAAGCATCAGCGCCACCGCCGCAGCCAGGACGAGGGCCAGGAGCGTCACCAACAGCATGGCGGGCCGCAGTTTCCAGATCGGCCGGCCTTCGTCGACCTCGTACATGCGGTTCATCGCCCGTCCGAACGCACCGACGTACCCCGACGCCGACCACAGGGCGCCGGCGAGACCGAGCACGAGCGCGAGACCGGCACTCGGTGCGGCCACCAGTTGCTCGACGGGCGCGCGGAGGGTGTCCACCGCGTCCGAGGGCCCGAGGTCTTCGACCATCGTCAGCACCGCGTCGACGGTCTTCTCGCCCTGCCCGAAGACACCGAGCAGAGACACCATGGCGAGGAGCGCGGGGAACAACGACAGCACCGAGTAGTAGGTGAGTGCGGCGGCGAGGTCGGTGCACTGATCGCGGGAGAACTCGCGAGCCGTCTTGCGCAGGACGAACATCAGTGACGGTTTCGTCAGGTCGGTGGGCGACTCCGGTTTGCGAGGATCGTCGGGATCGGCACGCTCCGGGTCGTCGCGGACATCGACGTCCCGGTCCGGTTCCTTGGTCTGCTCATCCTTGCTCATACCCCGGTGTAGCCGCGGGGTTCGCGGACCAAACCCTTCATGCCGCGACCAGCGAGGATTGGCGAGGTGGTCGGCGCGCTCAGCCGGCCGAAGCGACCTCACGAGACCGTAACCAGTCGTGGGAAGATCTGCCGCCCACGACGGACTGACCTCAGGCCCGGGCAGCGACCCGACTCACCTCGTCGACGACGCCCTGCAGATCCCCCTGGATGATCCTGGTCAGTGCAGCCGGCGTTTCGTCCTTGAAGCCCGCCAGGACAACGGGTTCCCCAAAGGTCACGCGTGGACGTACACGGTCGCCGTGGTCCGGGTAGGCGATCCCGGCGGACACCAGCGAGACGTCGACCCCGGCCTTCAGCGCCCGATAGGCGATGTGACCGATGCCGGTGCCGAGTTTCTGCAGACGGGTGACGTCGCCCTCGTTGCAGGTCCCCTCCGGGAAGACCGCGATGCTGTCACCGCGGACCATTCGCTCGACGCAGACGCCGAACATCTGCCGACCGGCCTCAGCTGCCGCCCGGACGCCATGGTCCTTCGGACGGAACACCGGGATACCGCCCAGGGTGTCGATCTTTCGTCGCTGCTCCGGATCCTCGAAGAGTTCGTCTTTCGCCAACACGCGCAGGTGGCCGATCCGGAGTCGAATGGGGGAGCGGAACCCCGCGGCCGCCAGCACCAGCGGATCGCGCTCGGAGACATGGTTGGCGGCGATCAGTAACGGCTTGCCGCTCCGGACCGCACGAACCAGACGATCGCGGGACGTGAAGCGCACCACGGGCCGAATCCTGGCGGCGAGCACCCCGTACATCAGCCTCGCTCGTACGCGGTCCTGCTGGTGATCCAGGTAGTGCGCGTATACGGCTTCAGACTGGGCGAGCTCTACATCCACGTAAGTTACGGTACCGTAGGTTAGCGGCTTCGCCTAACGAACGACGAAAGTCACCCGCGGTCTCGAGCACGAGAAACCGCAGGTGACACGTCCATGAGGCGTCCGGATGGTGATCAGTCCGGCACCACGACGGCCCGCCCGCGGAGCTCATTCGCCGCCAACCGCCGGTAGGCCTCGAGGCCGTCGTCGAGTGAGAACTTCTCGACCGCCACCTCGAGAACACCGTCCCGCGCCAGATCGAGCACCTCGATCAGCTCATCGCGCGCACCCCAGTACGGTGCGCGCACCGACACCTCATAGGGCTGGGTGAAGAAGCCGACCTTCGCCGCCGCGACACCGTCGCCGATACCGACGATCACCACGTCGCCCATGGTGCCGACGACGCCCATCGCGATGTCGATCGTGGGCTGCAGACCGACGAAGTCGAAGACGGCGGTCGCACCCTCGCCGCCGGTGATCTTGCGGACATTGGCGACGGCGTCGGCGTCACTGAGCACCACCTCGTGGGCGCCGACCTCTCGCGCGAAGGCCAGCTTCTCGTCGTTCACGTCGAGCACGATCACCCGTGAGGGGGTCAGGTGACGAAGCAGTTGGATGCCGACGTGTCCGAGGCCGCCGGCGCCGATGACCACCGCAGTCGTGCCGCCCACCAGCTTCGGAAGGCTCGGTTTGATCGCGTGATACGGCGTGAGTCCGGCGTCGGTGAGCGGTACCGCGGCCACCGGGTCCAGATCGCCGAGGGGAACCAGGTGCCGCCGGTTGTCGACGAGCAGGTACTCGGCCATCGCACCAGGGTTGCCGAGCCCCGGTGGTGCGATACCGAGTTCGCCCGCCCGGCTGCAGTAGTTCTCCAGACCCCGCGAGCAGAAGTGGCAGACGCCGCAGCCCCAGGGCCCGTAGACCGCGACCGATGTGCCTTCGGAGACACCCGTGACGCCGCTGCCGACTTCGGCCACCACGCCCGCGCCCTCGTGACCGAGCGTCATGGGCAGGGGATAGGCGAAACCTTCTTCGGGCAGATTGAGCACGAAGTCGTCCGAATGGCACGCGCCGGCGGCCGTCACCTTCAGCAACACCTGGCCCGGACCCGGCACCGGCTTGTCCACTTCCCGCAATTGCGGGGGCTGACCTGGTTTGACGATCTGAATGGCCTTCATGCGCATACCTTTCGATCCGGGAGAGAGTGACCCGACCTCCGGTCTACTCGGCCAGACGCAACGGCATGTATCTTCCGGCGAACTCAACATGAACTTCTCGACCTGGCGTCGTCGGGTTCACCATCGTCGGGTTCACCATCTGCGGGACGGATTCCGCGCCGCGCAACGGACACACTGCCGGGCCGCGGGAAGAACCTCGAGCCGCTCGGGGTCGATCACCGTGCCGCAGGTCTCACAGCGTCCATACGATCCGCGACCGACACGTTCGAGCGCAGCGTCGATCTCGTCCAGACGAACCCGTGACCGCTCGAGCTGGGCCACCAGCTGGCCTCGCTCGACGGCGAGCGTCGTCCCTTCGGGATCGTGCTCGTCGTCGGAGGCAGCGTCCGCCGTCGCCTCGATGACGGCGGCCAACCGCGCGGACATCGATTCGATGAGCGCCGTCGTTCGGGCGCGTTCGATGATCAGCGATGTCTCCGATTCGGTCGGGTCGGGTCTGTTCACCGTGACCGACCCCAGGCATCACGCATGCACGTCACGTAGACCGACCGCACCGCGCAGACCGGAGCAATTGATGCATCCCACACAACCGATGCAATCGGTGCACCGGATACAACCGACACACCCGACGCAACCGCGGCACAGCAGGCTCGCCACGATGCCGAGGCTTCCGGCGATCCCGAAACTGAGTGCTGTACCCATACTTCCGGCGACGACCGCACTGGCGGCCGTCACCGCCGAACCCGCGACGATCGCACTCGCGACGGTCCCGGCCGAGGAGCTGACGCCTACGCTGGAGGCCGTACCTGCCGAATTGGCGACAGCAGCGCTGGCGACAGTGCCCGCCGAGTTCGCCACCGCAATGCTCGACACCGTCCCGATGGAGCGGGCCACCGCCGTCGAATTCCGCGTCGCCGGCGAGTCGCCGACGCTGGTCTGATCCCTCGTGAGCGTCCACATGACGTCCATGGTCGCGCAACCGGCAGACACGTGAGCCCGTTTCGGCCCGTCGGAGTGTTCCCCGGAACACTCCTGGACGCTCAGGTCCCGCAGAACGTCTGGAACGACGAGTTGAACTCCTCGGGGGCGGGCGACGTGTACTTCACCCATTCGACGCGGCGCTCGAACGGGTTGGTCACGACGTCGAGCAGTTCCGCGAACAACGCGAGGTCACCGTCGTTCGCGGCCTGCAACGCCTCGTCGACCAGATGATTGCGCGGGATGTAGAGCGGGTTCACGCGGTCCATCGCATCAGCGGTGGCCGCCTCGTCGCGACCGTGTCGGGCCAGGGCTTCGCGCCAGCGCGCGAGCCACGGCGTCGAGGCTTCTCGCGGAAGAAGGATGTCGAGCGGGGTGCTTCGTCCACGGAGTTCCTCCGCAAGCGCCCGGAAGGCACCTGTCCAGTCGGCCCGATGGGCTGCCAGCAGCGTCAGGAGGTCGTCGATCACCTCGTGCTCGACGAAGGTGTCGGCCAGGCCCAGCTTTGCCGACAAACCGTCGTAGAGATGGCGCTCGTAGTGCGCGTCAAAGGTCGACAGCGTTGCCGTCGCGACGGCGATCGCATCGTCCGGCGTCGGACTGATCAGCGTGAGGAGCGTTTCAGCGAAACGTGCGAGGTTCCACTTCAGGACGGCGGGCTGGTTCCCGAAGGCGTAGCGTCCACCGTGGTCGATCGAACTGAACACGGCCGCGGGATCGAAGGCGTCGATGAACGCGCACGGGCCGTAGTCGATGGTCTCCCCGGAGATGGTGGTGTTGTCGGTGTTCATCACACCGTGCACGAACCCGACCAGCATCCACTGGGCGACGAGCGCGGCCTGCCGCTCGACCACACCCTCCAGCAACTTCGTGTAGCGGTTCCCGCCGCCGGTTGTGGGCAATTCGGCGAGGTCGGGATAGTGGCGCGCGACTGCATAATCGGCGAGCGGCTGCAGAACACTCCCGTTCCGCGCTGCGAACTCGAAGGTCCCCACGCGCAGGTGGCTCGCCGCGACCCGGGCGAGTACCGCTCCGGGCTCGACGCCGTTGCGATGAATCCCGCGGCCCGTTGCCACCACCGCCAGCGATCGCGTGGTGGGTACGCCGAGTGCATGCATCGCTTCGCTGACCAGGTACTCGCGAAGCATCGGCCCGACCACCGCGAAACCGTCCCCGCCGCGCGAGAACGGCGTCGGCCCCGAGCCTTTCAACTGCAGGTCGACGCGACGGCCCTCGACGTCCACGAGCTCGCCGAGCAGGAGGGCGCGTCCGTCTCCCAGCAGCGGTGCATATCCACCGAACTGATGACCGCTGTACGCCGTCGCCACCGGCTTGACGTCGGCGGGCGAGGCCGCGCCGGAGAGGATCGCTATCCCGTCTTCTGTACGCAGGGAATCGACGTCGAGACCCAACGAGGCCGCGAGCCGGTCGTTGACGACGAGGAGGCGCGGATCGGGGACGTCGGCGCCTCGCCATTCGACGGTGAGAGGCGTCAGTTCGTCGGCGAAAGTGCTCTCGAAGCCGGTGATCGCGTCGGATGTGCGTGCAGGGGAGTCGGTGGCAGCCACTCTTCGAGCGTAACCACTTCGTCGTATCGCCTGGTCACGTCGGCGTCCGGGACGACCTCAGCGTGTGATCACGTTCAGCAGCGACTTCGTCGTCATGCGGTAGAGCCCACCGAACATTCCGTTTCGCGCGAGGGCGGCACGCGCGGCGTTGGCTCCCGGGGCCCCATGAACAGCTCCGCCGGGATGGGCCGACGAGCCGGCGAGAAACAGCCGGTCGATGGGTGTGTCGGCCCGTCCCAGTCCCGGCGTGGGCCGGAAGATCAGCTGTTGATGGATCGCGGTGGTGCCCTGATTGATCGCGCCGCCCACCAGACTCGGATCGTGCTGTTCCAGGTCGACGGGAGTCTGAACGGCGCGCCCGACGACGCGGGAGGTGAACCCCGGAGCATGGCGCGCGATCACGGTTTCGATCCGGTCGGCGAAGCGCTGAGCACGTTCGGCCGTCCATCGGAGGTCTCTGGGGACGTGCGTGTAAGCCCACACGTTCTCGGTTCCCCGGGGAGAACGTGCCGGATCGGCAGTACTCATCTGTCCCAACAGGATGAATGGATCGTCCGGAAGGACTCCGTTGCGCAACTGCGTGTAGTACGTGGCCATTCCATTGATGTCGCAGCCCAGGTGGACGGTTCCCGCGCCGGAGGCGGCCGAGTTCGACCACGGGACGGGACCCGACAGCGCCCAGTCGACCTTCACGGTTCCGTCGTCCCACTGGAACCGCTTCAGATCGTCCGCCATGCGTGACGGGAGATGTTCCTCGCCGATCAGACGGCGATACAGCGTCGGCGCCGGCACATCGGCGAGCACAGCACGCGTTGCCCGCACCTGTTCGCCCTCGGCATCACGCACCCCGACCGCGCGACGCTCCCGCAGGATGACGCCGGTGACCGGTCGGTTGCACTCCACGACTCCTCCGCGGTCGGCCAACCGCGCGACCAGTGCGTCGGTGATCCGGCCGGCACCGCCCTCCGCCACGGGATAGCCCACGGTTTGTCCCAGCATCGTGAGCAACCACCCATACAGGGCACTCCCCGTGACGTCGGGTCCGAGGACGCTGTGAACCGCATTTCCGGCGAGCAGCAATCGAGCTCCATCCCCACTGAACGTCTCCTCCCCGAATCTCCGGACGGGCAACAGGAATCGCCGGATCAGCCGCACCGCCTCGGCCGTGTCGACCGCGCACATCAACGACGTGGCACCGCGGACCGGTGGAAAGGGATGGAGCAGTGAGTCGAGCAACTGCCGCCCGATTCGTTTCCACAGAACGACTTCATCGCGCCAGTTCTGTGCATCGATGGCGGCGAATCGTCCTACGGAGGCAGCTGTACGTTCGACATCTCGAGAGAGCAGCACCGCCTCGTCGTCGGGCAGTATGTGCGCCAGCACATCCGGTGCATGTCGCCAACGTAGTCCGTAGCCCGACAGGCCCAGGCCCTCGACGACCGGTGATGCAATTGCCATGGGGTAGAAGGCACTACAGAGGTCGGTCGGGAACCCGGGCGCGGTGAGTTCGGCGGTTCGCACCGCACCGCCCGGTTCCGCGGTGGCCTCGAGGACGAGCACACTCCAACCCGCATCGGCCAGAAGATTGGCGGCGACGAGCCCGTTGTGTCCGGCTCCGATCACCACCGCGTCGACTGTTCGCATTCCTCCTCAACTCCTGTGCGCCGCGGAAGACGAACTCGCCGATGTTCCCGATCGAGCGCCACGGGCGAGAGCGGCGGCCAGGACTTGGGCGGTGTGCCACGGCGAGACATCCGGCTCGAGGTCTCGGATCTGGGTTCGGCAGCTGAATCCGTCCGCCACCACCAGGGTTTCCGCGCCGGCGTCGCGGATCGCCGGGAGAAGTTTGTCCTCGGCACAGGCGACGGAGACGTCGTAGTGCCCCTGCTCGAACCCGAAATTGCCTGCCAGGCCACAACATCCGGCGTCCAACACCTCGGTGTCCACGCCCGCGGTCTCGAGTGCAGCGCAGTCGGCGGTGTACTTCAACACCGCGTGTTGGTGACAGTGCGGCTGCAGCAGCGCCGAGGCATGAAGATCGGGAGGGGCCCAATCAGGAGCTCTGCCTCGTAGGCGTTCACCGAGTGTCACCGTTTGCTCGGCGCAACGGTGTGCGTCCTCGTCGCCGTACAACAGTTGTGGCAGATCAGCGCGGAACACCGCGGCACAACTCGGCTCGAGTACCACGATCGGCGTACCGGAACGCAGTGCCGGTCCGAGGATGTCCAGTGTCCGGCGCAAGACCCGCTTGGCGGTCGGCAACTGCCCCGTGGAGATCCACGTGAGTCCACAACATGCGAACCGGTCGGGGAGGTGCACTTCGAAGCCGGCGTCTTCGAGGACGGCGACGGCGTCCCGACCGATCTGCGGATCGAAGTTCTCGGTGAAGGTGTCGGGCCAGAGCACGACGCGTCCTCGCGTTGCGCCCCCTGTGGGGCCATCACGGAGTGCGAACCAAGCGCTGAAGCGCTGGTCGGCGAACCGCGGCAATGCGCGTTGCGGGTCGATCCCCCCGGCGGATTTCAGTAGTCGCGACAGGACCGGGGCGTGCGCAACGGAGTTGACGAACCGGGGCGCGGCGCTTGCCATACGCGCCCACACCGGGATCCATCCCATCGAATAATGCGTCCGAGGTCGTGGACGACGTGCATAGAAATGGGAGAGGAACTCGGCCTTGTACGTGGCCATGTCGACATCGACGGGACAGTCGCTCCGGCACCCCTTGCAGGCCAGGCACAAGTCAAGTGCGTCTTTGACTTCCGACGATCTCCACCCGTCGGTGATCACGTCTCCTTCGAGCATCTCGAACAGTAGTCGCGCGCGCCCACGCGTGGAATGTTCCTCTTCTCCGGTGGCACGATAGCTCGGACACATGACCCCGGACTCGTGCCCGCGGCATTTGCCGACTCCGACGCAGCGAGCAGCGGCGTGCGCGAAGCGGTGACTGTCGTCGGGGTAGGAGAAGTGCGTGATCGTTTCAGCAGGTCGGTAGTCGGCGCCCTGTCGCAGATTCTCGTCCAAACGGTTGGGGTGAACGATCTTGCCCGGGTTCATCCTGTTTCCGGGGTCGAACAGTGCCTTGAGTTCCTCGAACGCACGGATCAGGTCTGCGCCGAACATCAGGGGGAGAAGTTCACCCCGAGACTGGCCGTCGCCGTGTTCACCGGACAATGATCCGCCGTAGTCGACGACGAGGTGCGCACTCTCTTCCGCGAACGCGCGGTACTTTGCGATACCGTCCGTCGAGCGCAGATCGAAGGGAATCCGGGTGTGCACGCACCCCTGGCCGAAATGCCCGTACAGCGAGGCGCTTCCGAATCCATACCGGTCGAGCAGACCGCGGAAGTCGCGCAGGTAGTCTCCGAGCCGGTCCGGCGGTACGGCAGCGTCCTCCCAGCCTTCGTGGGTCTCCGGTTCACCGGGCGGGTAGGCGGTGGCACCCAAGCCGGCCTCGCGTGCAGCCCAGATCTGCTTCTTGTGTGTCGCATCATCGAAGATCGCGCCGTGCGCACCGGTGCGTGGACACACGTCTTCGATCAGATCCTTCGCCTTGGCGTCGGCATCGGCGCGGTCGTCACCGTTCATCTGGACCATCAACCAGGCGTTGCCTTCTGGCAGTTGTCGAAGGGCGTCCTCGGCGAGTCGCCGGCTGTGTTCGAGTTGGGCGAGGCGGTGGTCGATGCCTTCCAACGCGGCCGGTCCATGGGAGACGACGAGCGGGACCGCATCGGCGGCCGTGGTGATGTCGTCGAAGCCGAGGAGCACGAGCGCAGAAGCCGCCGGGCGTCGAACCAGCTTCAGTTCTGCACCGAGCACGGTGACCAGGGTGCTCTCACTGCCGACGAGCAGCTGGGCGACGTCGAAGTTCTTCTCGGGCAGCAACGAATCGAGGTTGTAGCCGGAGACACGACGGGGGATGTCCGGGTAGCGTTCGCGGATCTGGTCGGCGTGGTCATCGCGTAGCCGCCGGAGGCCCCGATAGATCTGAGACTTTCGGTCTCCGACCCGGACGATCCTCTCGTAGTCCGTGTCGGGGGTGGCCTGGACCCACATCCGCGTGCCGTCATAGGTGAGCACGTCGAGGCCGAGAACGGAATCGACGGTCTTGCCGTATGCCTGGGCAGTCGAGCCGCACGAGTTGTTACCGATCATTCCGCCGATCGCGCAGCTGACATGAGTGGACGGTTTCGGGCCGAACATCCACCCGGTCTTCTCGAGGGCATTGTTGAGCACATCCAGAGCGATACCGGGTTCGACTGTGACAGTGCCTTTCTCCTCGTTGACGGCATGGATGCGCGTGCAGTACTTGCTCCAGTCGAGCACGACGGCGGTGTTGCAGCACTGACCGGCGAGACTCGTTCCGCCACCGCGGGAGAGCACGGGCACGTCGAAGTCCCGGCACACGGTCACCGCGTCGGCGGCGGCCTCGGGCGTTCTGGGCACGACCACCCCGATCGGCACCTGCCGATAGTTGGACGCATCCGTGGAGTATGCGGCGCGGGACCCGGCGTCGAACCTGACCTCGCCATCGACCCGATCCCGGAGGGCGTCGGCCAGATCGTCGAACAAGAGCGGAGTTCGCGGAGTCGCTCCGGAAGCGTGGTTCTCGGTCACGGGTTTGTCCTCACTATGTGACATCGTCCGGCGTTCTCACCGGACCCGAAAAGGTTCGAGGTCTGCGAACTTGGGTGTCAGGCCATGTCCAGGGGCGTCGTCACTCGGCGTCAGGTAGCCACCGGTCGGGTCGAGCGTGCCGTCGAAGAACGCCGTCTCGATCCGGACATGATCGTGAAACCACTCGAGGTGACGCAGGTTGGGAACTGCGGTGGCGACGTGGACGTGCAGGTGCGGAGCGCAATGGGCGGAGAGATCGAGACCGAAGGTCGCCGCCATCGCGGCCACCCGCAGCCAGTCGGTGATCCCTCCGCACCGGGTGACGTCTGCCTGCAGACAGTCCACGGCACCGGCGCCACACATCTGCCGGAAATACGCAGGCGCATAACCATATTCACCGGCGGCTACATCGGCGTCGACCGCCTCGCGGATCTGATGCAGTCCGTCGAGATCGTCGGAGGACACCGGCTCCTCCAGCCAGCGTACGTCCGCGTCGGCGGCGGCCTGCATCATCCGGATCGCCTGTTTGCGGGTGTATCCGCCGTTGGCGTCGACGAACAGTTCCGCCGCATCGCCGACGACTTCGCGCGCCTGACGGATGCGTCGGAGGTCCCGCTCGGGCTCGGTGCCCCAGCTCTCGGCGATCTTGATCTTCACCCGTGGGATGCGCTGGTCGTGTACCCAGTGTTCGAGCTGTTCGTCGAGTTGGGTGTGGTCGTAGGTGGTGAAGCCTCCGCTGCCGTAGATCGGGACGCGCTCGTGCACCGATCCGAGCAGGCGATGCAGCGGAAGCGAGAGCAGGCGTGCTTTCAGGTCCCACAGGGCCACGTCGACCGCTGACAGTGCACATCCCGCGATTCCCGGGCGGCCCGCATTGCGCAGCGCACGAATCATCTTCTCGTGGACACCGATTACATCGGCTCCCGATCGCCCGACGATCAGCGGGGCCAGTAGATCCGCGATGACGGGCACGCATGCCGCGGGCGCATAAGTCCATCCCACCCCGACCCCGTCGTCCGTATGTGCCTGCACGAGAACGAGTGTCGTACTATCCCACGAAAGCGTCCCGTCCGCTTCGGGCGCGTCGGTGGGAATCGTGTATGCGGCTGCATCGAGTTCGACGACGGTCATCGACGGCTCCGGCTCTGGTGTCATCCGTTCCTGTGGGGCAAGAATTCCTGAGCCTTGGTTCTGATCCCTTCCTTGATGAATCCCCACCGGTCCTCGTCGCCGCCGAGCACCGCAGCGGTCGCCGATGTGAACTGCTCCCACGTGGCGTGCGGTGGGATGGGAGGCATGTTCGGATCGGTGTGGACATCGAGAACGGTGGGACGCGGTGCGGACAGCGCCGCGTCCCAGGCGCCATCGACGTCGTCCGGGTCGCTCACCGTGATCGCGTGAAGACCGAGCGACGAGGCGAAGCCGGCGTAGTCGACATCCGGCAGGTCCTGGGACTCGGTGAACTTCGGGGACCCGGACATCGCGCGCATCTCCCACGTCACCTGGTTGAGATCGTTGTTGTGCAGAATCGCGACGATCAACCGGGGATCGCGCCAGTCCTCCCAGTACCGTTTGATGGTGATCAGCTCCGCCATGCCGTTCATCTGCATCGCGCCGTCACCGACGAATGCGATCACCGGCCGGTCCGGGTGGGCGAACTTGGCGCCGATCGCGTATGGGACACCGGGCCCCATGGTCGCCAGGGTGCCTGACAGCGAACCCCGCATGCGTCCTCGGAACCGAAGCTGACGCGCATACCAGTTGGCCGACGATCCGGAGTCCGCGGTGACGATGACATCGTCTGGCATCCGGGGCGACAATGCGGCGAACAGCCGCAGCGGGTTGACGGGGTCGGCCGGTACAGCGGCCTCCATCTCCATGGTCTCCCACCACCGGGCGACATCGGATTCGATCTTCGCCTGCCAGGCCCTGTCCTCCTTGCGCTGCAGGTGGGGGATGAGCGCTTCGAGAGCTGTACGAGCATCGGCGACGATGTTGACCTCGTTGGGATAACGCATACCCACGAAGCGGCCGTCGACGTCGATCTGCACGCCGCGGGCCTGATCGAGGTCGGGCAGGAATTGCGTGTAGGGGAAACTCGAGCCGATCGTAAGAAGCGTGTCGCAGTCACGCATCATCTCGTAACTCGGTCGCGTGCCCAGCAGTCCGATCGATCCGGTGACCCAGGGTAGTTCATCGGACAGAACATCCTTGCCCAGAAGCGCTTTCGCGGCACCGGCGCCGAGGAGATCGGCGACCTGTTCCACCTCCGCAGCGGCGCCGCGTGCACCGTTACCGACCAGGAGTGCGACCTTTTCGCCCGCGTTGAGTACCGCGGCGGCTCGTGCGATCGCCTCGTCGTCCGGCGCCACTTTCGGTCGATCGAAGCCCAGACTGGACGGGACCATCTTGAACTCATGTGTCGGTGGCGAGTACTCGAGCTCCTGCACGTCGGCCGGGATGATCAACGCCGTGGGTACCCGCTGGGTGAGTGCGACCCGTATCGCGCGGTCGAGCACGTTGGGCAGCTGCTCGGGAACGGTGACCATCTGTACGTAGTCGCTCGCCACGTCCTTGTAGAGACTCAGCAGATCGATCTCCTGCTGATAGGCGCCACCCATCGCAGAGCGGTTGGTCTGTCCCACGATCGCGACCACGGGGACGTGATCGAGTTTGGCGTCGTAGAGGCCGTTGAGCAGATGGACTGCCCCCGGGCCCGACGTCGCCATACACACACCGAGACGGTCGGTGAACTTGGCGTAGCCGACCGCTTCGAACGCACTCATCTCCTCATGGCGAGACTGAACGAACTGCGGGCGGTTTCCAGCTCGTCCCCAGGCCGCGAGCATGCCGTTGATGCCGTCGCCCGCGTAGGCGAAGACGTGTTCGACGTTCCATTCCCGGAGTCGTTCGAGCAGGAAGTCTGCGACGTTCTTGTCTGCCATCGGTATTTCTCCTCGAAATCACGTGCAGTGTGGTTTCTCCTCGAGTCCATGTGCAGTGCCCATGGTCGTCCACGGAGGCGGAACAATCAACCATGAGCAACCATTGCATTCGATCAATCATTGCGAGTAGCAAGGTAGAGAGGGCGAGACGCCATCCGACACAGTCGTTCCTGGGAGTTCCGAGAGGGAGAACGTGGTCCACGCAATGAGAACGGCCAGCTCAGATGCGGACGTTGCCCCTCATGTGCTCCGCGAGTATGCCTTGGTCGCGGACGGTGAACGAGGAGCGCTGATCGGTCCGCGCGGTGATCTCGCGTGGATGTGCGCACCGCTATGGGGTTCCGAACCCGTTTTCTCCACGCTGCTCGGCGGGCCCGGGATCTACGTCGTCGCACCCGACACGCCCCGGTTCGTGTGGGGCGGTTATTACGAGGACGGGTCGTTGATCTGGCGGAGCCGCTGGGTCGACACGGGGATCGTCGAATGCCGCGAGGCTCTCGCGATGCCTGCCGACCGGCACACGGCAGTGATCCTGCGCCGGATCGTCGCGCTCGACGGACCTGCACCGCTGCGCGTACTCCTCCGAGCGCAACCGGACGAGGGCCGAAGGTCGAGTCCATCGCGCGGCCCCGACGACTCCTGGCACATGCGGGCGGGGCCTCTTCATCTGCGCTGGAGCGGGGCCACGACCGCGGTTCGGTCCCGGTCCGGAATGGAGATGCATCTCGACGTACCTCAGGGACATACCCACGATCTGGTCCTGGAGATCTCCGACCGTCCGCTGGTCGACATCCCGCCGACACCGGATGAACTCTGGGACCGGACCGAACACGCGTGGGCCGGTGCCGTCGCGCCGATCCAAGGCACCCTTGCCGACCGGGACGCACGACACGCGACAGCCGTTCTCACCGGGTTGACAAGCAGCAGTGGGGGAATGGTGGCTGCCGCGACCACCTCGTTACCCGAGAGGGCCGAGCAAGGGCGGAATTACGACTACCGCTACTGCTGGATTCGTGACCAGTGCTATGCGGGTCAGGCGGCGGCCCTGTACGACACGCATCCACTTCTCGACGCATCGGTTCGCTTCGTCGGCGATCGGTTGCTCGCCGACGGCTCGAAGCTGAAGCCCGCGTACACCACGGATGGCGGCGACGTTCCCTCGCAGAGCACAGCCGAGCTTCCGGGCTACCCCGGCGGAAGCGTGGTCGTCGGCAACTGGGTCAACCATCAGTTCCAACTGGACACCTTCGGAGAGGCGTTGTTGTTGTTCGCAGCGGCAGCTCGCCACGACGGCCTCGAATCCTCATCCTGGCGCGCGGTGGAAACCGCCGCCGCTGCCATCGAAGCCCGCTGGCGAGAGCCCGACGCCGGAATCTGGGAGCTCGACACTCGCCGCTGGACACACTCGACCCTGACGTGCGCTGCCGGATTACGCGCCGTGGCCCCTTTCGCACCACACGCACAGTGCGACCGCTGGCTCGACCTCGCCGAAACCCTCGTCGATCACGCCCGTCACCGCTGCACTCATCCATCGGGGCGGTGGCAGCGCGCCCCCGACGACGACCGGGTCGATGCCGCTCTACTGCTGTCGGCGATCAGGGGAGCGATCCCGGCGACGGATCCGTTGAGCCGACGAACACTGGATGCGGTCCGCACCACGCTCAGCAGCGACGGCTATGTCTACCGATTTCGGCACGACGATCGCCCGCTCGCCGAAGCCGAAGGCGCCTTCCTGCTGTGCGGATTTCTCATGGCACTCGCTGATCATCAGCAGGGCAACACATTTCAAGCGGTTCGATGGTTCGAACGGAATCGTGCCGCGTGCGGCCCTCCGGCATTGTTCACCGAGGAATTCGACGTGATCGAACGACAGTTGCGCGGGAATCTACCCCAGGCATTCGTCCACGCGTTGCTACTCGAAACCGCGAGACGACTTGCCCAGCCCTGGGATTCGACAACCTGAGCGCCGCACGGAAAGGACATGCAATGTCATCACCACCCCACCGCCAGATCGTGGTCGTCACCGGCGCGAGCGCGGGCATCGGACGCGCAGTGGCGCGCGCATACGGACATCGTCGAGCAAAGGTCGCGTTGATCGCACGCGGAGAGGTCGGACTCGCAGCGGCCGCACGTGAGGTCGAGGATGCAGGTGGCGAGGCACTCGTCCTGCCCACCGACGTCGCCGACCCTGAGGCGGTCGAAGCCGCCGCTGCGGCAACCGTCGAGCGGTTCGGTCGCATCGACGTGTGGGTCAACGTGGCATTCACCTCGGTATTCGCACCGTTCACCGAGATCAGTCCGGCCGAGTACCGGCGCGTCACCGAGGTCAACTATCTCGGCTTCGTGTACGGCACCATGTCGGCGCTCAAACGGATGCTGCCCGCCGACCGCGGCACCATCGTGCACGTCGGCTCCGCTCTGGCCTATCGAGGTATCCCGCTCCAGAGCGCCTATTGCGGATCAAAACACGCCATCCAGGGATTCCATGAATCGGTCCGGTGCGAACTGTTGCACCGCCACAGCAACGTTCACGTGACCATGGTGCAGATGCCCGCGGTCAACACGCCGCAGTTCTCGTGGGTTCTCTCCCGCCTGCCCCGGCATGCACAACCCGTGCCGCCCATCTATCAACCCGAGGTGGCAGCGCGTGCGGTGCTCCATGCCGCGGATCACCCGAAACGCCGTGAATACTGGGTCGGTGCGAGCACCGCGGCAACTCTCGTCGGCAATGCGCTGGCACCCGGACTGCTCGATCGGTACCTGGCGCGTACCGGCTTCGACTCTCAGCAGACCTCGCGCCCCCGCGATCCCGACCAGCCGGCGAACCTCTGGGAGCCGGCGGACGGCCCGGACGGAAGCGACTTCGGCGCGCACGGGGTGTTCGACCGACGCGCCAAGAACTCGAGTGCTCAGACCGTCCTGTCTCGTCACCATGGGGTCGCGGGTGGCGCGGCCGCGGTCGCCTCGCTGACTGTTGCGTTACTGGCCAGGCGATCGCGCGCCCTCAGGTGATACCCGGTTACGCCGAAGGCTGCGTTCACGGGTGCAGCGGCCACACCAGGGTCAGGGAATCGTCAGTGGTCGGCTCTCCCGCCGCGACGGCGAAGGCATCGAACGCGACGGTCAGTTCGTCACGCTGCGTTGCACTCAGCTTCTTGAGCACCGCGGCGATGGCCTCACGTCGATGATCGGTGACGGTCTGCACGAGGTCGGCGCCGTCGGCGGTCACCGTCACCGCCAGTCTGCGTCGATCCTCAGGGGCATCACGCCGGTCCAGCAGGCCTGCCTTCATCAACCTGTCCACACTTCGACTGGCGCTGGAGGGATCGACGTCGAGTTCGTCGGCGATGACTGCGAGACTGAGCGGACCCCGGGTGGCGACCAATGTGAGGATCCGCAGCTGAGGAATGCTGACCCGATCCTCCACCTCCGCGACCGAGGCAGCGGCGATCCCGATCAGTGCACGAGAAGCCCACATCACCGCATCGACCTGCTTGTCGAACTTCTTGCGCGATCGGCGCCGAGGTGGGGCAGACGTGGAGTCCATCGAGCCATCTTCTGTCATTCCATGCTGTTGATCAAGCATTGCACGCTGCATGAATAGATGGCGGTTGCCGATGTGACCGCTCAGGCCGCGACGGTGGCACCGCAGATGCCACACGCCTCGAATTGCCGACGACCCCAGCGCGCCACCGGGATGAAGAAGAGCGTGAATTGGCTGTACTCCCGCATCCTGGCCCATTGGGTGGTGTTGTGGCATCGCGGGCAGGTCCGCGTCTGTCCCGCACCGAGATGTTGTTGCCTGCGACCGAATCCGAAAAGGAAGAACACGTTGCCATCGTGCCAGAAGGAGGACGTGGCGACCGTTTCCACCACCACTGGTCCCGAACCGGCGGCTTCGCCGTTCAGAAGTTCCATGCCACAACTGCTTCCCGGAGACCAGCAGCATGGTCCGAGACGCCTTAGGCTTGGGCTCGCCGAATATCAACAGAGGGGACCAACACCGATGGACAGGACGGTGATCGTGACCGGCGGCGCCGGCGGGATGGGACTGGCCACCGCCAGGATCATGGGTCGCGACCACGACGTGGTGCTCACCGACGTCAGAGAGGATCCGCTGGCCTCCGCCGTGGCCGATCTCGAGTCGAGCGGGATCCGCGCTCGGTACGTCGTCGCCGACATCACCGACCGCGGATCCGTGGAGGCCCTCTTCGCGACCTCCGCGCCCGTACGCGCGGTGGTGCACGCGGCCGGGGTGAGTCCACAGATGGGGTCGGCGGAGAAGATCATCAAGATCAACGCCGTCGGGACCATCAACGTCACCGAGGCGTCCCTTGCCGTCGCCGGCGAGGGATTCGCCCTCGTCAACGTCGCGTCCATCGCCGGGCACATGCTGCCGTCGGTCATGGTGCCGCGGCGCACCTACCGGCTGGCGACGCGCGACGTCGAGGAGTTCACCCGCAAGATGATCGCGAACGCATCCCGCGGTCCGGCCAGGATGCATCCCGGTTCGGCCTATTCGCTGAGCAAGAACTTCGTCATCCGTTACTCGGCGGACCGAGCCGGTGCGTTCGGTGCTCGAGGTGCCCGCATATTGTCCGTCTCGCCGGGATCGTTCGACACCGAGATGGGCCGGCTCGAGGAGAAGAGCGGGTCGGCCAGACTGTTGGAGTTCGCCGCACTCAAACGATTCGGCCGCCCGGACGAGATCGCGGAACTGCTGGCCTTCTGCGCCGGCGACAAACCGGGCTATCTCACCGGCACCGACATCCTGTGCGACGGCGGCACCAAGGCAGGACTGGGCATCAAAGGCATGCTGGCAATGGCCCGCGGCGCCTGAGTCCAGACCTCCACCCGCGTATGGCGCACCTGCCGACGAGTTGATCGACCGCTTCGATGGGCCTGGTACCCGTCCGCTTCGGCTGGGGGTGTCCTCTTCGCACGCGTGTGCGAAGATGGTCGGTGTGAGTTCGCATCGAAGGCCGGGACTGACTCCCGACGATCTGGAATCTCTCTCCGCGGCGCTCGCCGCAGGCAAGCGGGCCACCGTGTACCTACGCGATCCGATGCCGTCGCTGGGGCTCGACGCGGGCGCATCGGCACGTGTCGTGTCGATCGACGGATCCACGGTGATGGTGAGCCCCAAGGGCGTCGACGACCAGCTACCGTTCGAGGCCGACGAGTTGCAGAAGACCCGAGCGGCGACCTCTGCTTCCTCTGCGCGTCAGCGAGCTGCCAGGGCGACACCGGCGCCTAATCCCGGGCAGCCACCGAAACCCGTACAGGCGCCGAAACCCGTTGCGCAGAAACCGAAGGCGGAGTCACCCCAGGCACCTGCGGTGCGCGCCGAACACTCATCGCGCACTGAACCGGAAACGGACACGGTGAAGCCGAGACCCGTCCCGCCCAAGGCACCCAGACGCCCGAAGACCGCGTCGGTGGTGAGCGTCACCGTGGCATCGGCGGGCGAGAGCACGTGGACGGTGTCCGTCTCGCACGGCAGCAGGAAGGGCAAGGCAACCGAGGTGACCGCAGACCGGGTGGCTCGTGCGATGCGCGAACTGGGTGACGAGACGGCGGTCGCGGCAGTCGACGGCGTGATCGAGTCCGCGCGTGCCGCGGCTCAGGAGCGGATCGATGAGCTCACCCGCGAGTTGGAGAGCGCGCGGGCTGCTCTGGCCCATCTCGACGGAGAGTCCACGGACGACTGACGCGATCAGCCGGCTGGTGGGGCGAAGAACTCCAGCGCGATGTTGTCCGGGTCGCGAAAAGAGATTCCCGACCCGTAGTGCGCGTGTTTGATTCCGCTGTGCTCGATTCCAGCCTCGTCGAGGCGTGCGACCCAGTCCTCGAGTTCGGATTGCGTGCAGGCGAACGCGATATGGTCCAGTCCCGCGTTCAGTTCGCTGAACGGATGCGTACCGCCAGAATTCGTGGTGTGGGTGTGGAGGCCGAACAGTGTTCCACCGCCGAGCGCGAAGACCGTGTGGTGGAAATTGCCGGACTCTTCGTCTTCGTCCAGAACAGGCTGGGCGTCGAACAATTTCTGGTACCACACAGTGCTGGCGTCGAGATCGCTGACCGTGATCGCGACGTGGGTGAGTGCAGGAAAGTTCGGCATCGTCGCCTTCTCCTGACCTTGCAAGGTTGGGTTTTCGGTTGAGGGACAGCCGGTTCCACGGCGACCTGCGCGAGACCGGAGGTCGTCGGGGACAGCGCGCCGATGAGCGGATCAAGAGACGCAACGCGTCGATCAGTATATCGCCGGCCTCGAATAGGGATCCCGGCTCTGTGATTCGTGGCGCTACCCGGCCCGTCTGGTGAACACTCGACACATGAGCCGCAAGAGGTCTGCTGTCGTAGTCGGTGCCGCCACCACAGCGGCGGCCGTTGTCGTTCGAGATCTGTTTCAGCGCGAGCACTCGTTGCTGCGCAACTTCCCGCTCATCGGGCACGCGCGCTACTGGATCGAGACGTTCGGACCCGAGTTACGTCAATACATCGTCGCCGCCAACGACGAAGAGCGTCCGTTCACCCGCGATCAACGCCGGTGGATCTACTCCTCGTCCAAGAAAGAGAACAACTACTTCGGGTTCGGCACCGACAACGACGTCGAGTTCACGACCGGATTCCCGGTGATCAAACATCGGACGTTCAGCCAGTCGTCTGCGCCGGCTTCGGCACCCGAGGCCGGCCACGAGGTGGTTCTGCCCTGCGCGAAGGTGGTCGGCGCAGCACGTGGACGACCGGGTGCGTTTCGTCCGACGTCGGTTGTCAACATCTCCGGGATGAGCTTCGGAGCCCTGTCCGGGAACGCCATCGAGGCACTCAATCGCGGGGCCGCCATGACCGGCGCGCTCCACAACACCGGCGAGGGCGGGATCTCGCCCTATCACCGTCACGGTGGGGACCTGGTCTTCCAGATCGGCACCGCCTATTTCGGCTGCCGAGACGCCGACGGTCGTTTCGACCTCGCCCGCCTGAAAGCCGTCGTCGCCGAAGCTCCGGTACGCGCGCTCGAGATCAAACTCAGCCAGGGCGCCAAGCCCAATCTGGGTGGGTTGCTTCCCGGCCCCAAGGTGACTGCGGAGATCGCAGAGGCGCGCGGCGTCACGGCGGGACGTGATTGCGTGAGTCCATCACGGCACGCCGAATTCTCCGACGCCGACAGCATGCTCGACTGGGTCGAACTTCTCGCCGCCGAAACGGGGCTGCCGGTGGGCATCAAATCCGCGGTCGGAGACCTCGACTCGTGGCATCAGATCGCCGACCTGATGGCGACGACCGACCGCGGAGTCGACTTCGTCACCATCGACGGAGGAGAAGGCGGCACGGGTGCAGCACCGTTGCTCTTCGCCGACACCGTCTCGCTCCCGTTCTTCCTCGCGTTCAGCAGGGTCTACCGGATTTTTGCCGAGCGGAACCTTCATCAGCAGATCACGTTCATCGGGAGCGGCAAGCTCGGCCTACCCGACAACGCCGTCCAGGCCTTCGCACTCGGATGCGACATGGTCAGCGTCGCCCGCGAGGCGATGCTGTCCGTCGGGTGTATCCAGTCCCAGAAATGCCACACCGACACCTGCCCGACGGGTGTCGCCACGCAGAACAGCTGGCTCACAAGGGGATTGGCGCCCGACGACAAGGCGCCCCGAGCAGCGAACTACATCACGACGCTACGCCGGGACCTGGCCAGGGTCGCGCAGGCCTGCGGCGTCGACCACCCGGGACTCATCACCACCGAGTCGGTGGAGATCCTGGACGGGCGGCGGAGCTCCAGACCGATGACCGAGGTGTACGGGTATTCGCCGGGTATGGGTCTTCCGTCGGACGCCGACTGTGCGGAGATCGCACGTCTGATGAGCGATCAACGCCAGGGCGGTTCGGCTCCACCTTCGGCGACGAGCGCGAGCTGAGGAGAACCTGCCGAATCGACGGAGCGGTGGTCGGATGACGGTCTCACTCCGGGTCGGCGAAGCGGGGTTCCCGTCCGGACATGCCGGCGCGCACGGCCTCGAGCTGATTCGGCGACCGCATCAACTCGACCTGCAGTGTGCTCTCGAGCAACAGTGCCGCCGCCGGATCGACGCCACTCCAGGTCTCGTCGTAAAGGCGTTTTGCAGCGCGCACGGCATGTGGCGACTTCGCGGCGATCTCATGGGCGAGCGTCATGGCGCGGGCGAGAGGGTCGTCGGCAATTCCGGTGACCAACCCGACCTCGTGGGCTTCGGCGCCCGACAGGATGCGGCCCGTGAAGGTCAGTTCCTTGGCCACGTCGGCCGCAAGAAGCCCGGGAAGCGTCTGGGTGATGCCCATATCCGGCACCAGGCCCCATTTCACCTCCATCACGGACAGGCGGGCGTCGGGCGTCGCGTAGCGGATGTCGGCACCGAGAGCGACCTGCAGTCCGCCTCCGAAGCAGTTGCCGTGTAGCACCGCGATCACCGGCGCCGGCACGCGCCGCCAGTCGAGAGACACCCGCTGCGCATGGTTTCCACGGTCGGCGTCGTCCCGCTCCAGCAACGAGCCGCCCAACCCCTCGCCGCCGAGAGACGAGATGTCGAGGCCGGAACAGAAACTCTTTCCGTCCCCGTGAACGACGACGGCCCGCACGCGACGATCAGCCGCCAGTTCGCCGGTCACCTCGAGCAACGCGTCGAACATCGCGGGGTCCAGCGCATTGTGCTTCTCCGCGCGGTTGAGCGTGACCGTCGCGACCCCCGCCTCGTCGACATCGAGCAGGATCCTTTGTGCAGTCACCATCTTCGTCACCTCTCCACCTGTCGTCGGGCCACGAGCATGTACCCGAGCGCTTACACTACGGCCGTGGAGGAATCGGTCTGGAAGTTCAGCGAATCCGACGGCTCGGTCGTGGTGCACACCGGGGTCACCGGACCGGCGGCACGCACCGGCCATCGGCTGACGATCGCGATGCGTGCATGGACCGCGGTCGTGACCTTGAAAGACTTGGTACCCAACCGCATCGCGGCGACGATCTCAGTGGACTCCATGCAGGTAGAAGCCGGCGAGGGCGGACTCACCCCGATGACCGGAGCCGAGAAGTCGCTCGCCCGTATGAACGCCTTGAAGTCCATGCGCGCCGACAAGTACCCCGAGATCTCCTATGAATCCGAGGCACTCACCGCGACGGCACACGGGTACCGAGCCGACGGCACGTTGACCATCCACGGCCGAACACGCCCGCTTTCGTTGGACTTCGAAGTCGTCGACACCGCGGCGGGCCGGCAGATCTCCACCGACGCGACGATCACTCAGAGCGACTTCGGGATCAAGCCGTACTCACTGATGATGGGCACGTTGAAGGTCGCCGACGACGTTCGAGTGGTCGTCGACGTCGCTCGCGCTCGGTGACCGTGGTGTGGAGGTGGACCGACTGGGCGGCGGTCCGCCCCTCCTCCCGATCGGTACGCTCGAAGGTGCCCGATTTGTCGGCCGGGCCCGAGGCCTCGCAAGGGCTCCAGCCTGACGAGTCCGTCGGACACGCACGAGCTGGAGAGAACCATGGAAGCACTGATTCTGATCGCCGTCGTCGTCCTGGTCGTCGTCGGGGTGGTGGTGATCGCACAGCAGCGCTCCGGGGCGAACGCCGCTCGCACGCTCGACGACGCCAAGGCTGACGCACGGCAAGCCATCGAACGCCTCGGCGGGCAAGTGTTCATGTTGGTCGGTGATGGTCCGGCGTCGAAGCAGGCGCTCGCCGATGCGGGGGAGCGGTACACCGCAGCCGGTTCGCAGATCGAGCAGGCGAACTCGCCCGCGCAGGCGCGACTGGCCAAGCAGACGGCCCTCGAAGGCCTTTACTACATCCGTGCTGCTCGAGTCGCGATGAACCTCGATCCCGGTCCGGCCATCCCGGAGCTCGATGGTCAGCAGAGTGCGGGCAGGGTCACCGAAGACCGGCAGGTCGACTTCGAAGGACGCAAGGTCGAGGCGTCACCCAACCCGTCTGATCGGACGCCGAACTACTACCCGGGTGGCCGCGTCGCCGGTCGTCCGGTCCCGGCCGGTTGGTATTCGGAGCCCTGGTGGCGGCCGGCTCTCGTGGCGGGCGCCTGGGGCGTCGGGTCCATGTTCCTGTTCTCGGCGATGTTCTCCGGCATGGCGGGCGTCCCGTATGACGCACAGGGCTTCGAGAGCGGCGTCGGCGACGGTTCGGACCTGGGCGCCATCGACGGAGGCGACGCCGGCGGCGGGGATGACTTCGGCGGAGACGACTTCGGCGGGGGCGATGCCGGCGGCGATTTCGGTGGCGGCGATTTCGGTGGCGGCGATTTCGGTGGCGGCGATTTCGGTGGCGGCGGGTTCGATTTCTGATCCCGCCGATCCGTCGAAACCCGCGGCGGGTTCCCCTCGCGGCAGAGTCGTAGCTGTGCGTCATCACCATCGGACAGCGCCTCAGAACGGTGGCCGGCTTCCCAGGTGGTCGCGGCGTTCGGCGTCGCGGAGTGCTTCCCGCTCCTGACTGTTGCGGGCACGCTCGGCCCGCCGGCGTGCCTGTCTGGCGGCCAGTCGGCTGCGGTAGCGGCGCGGGTTGTCCTCCGGGCCGATGATGCGTGCACCGGGTGGAGCTTGGGCGGCCTGCTCGAACCGGATCCGACGCAGATCGGGTCCCACACCCCGGTGCGGGTTCGCAGGACATACGCGATCTCGGCGTCAGGAACGGGGACACCGAACCAGGTCAATCGACCATGACCCGAATTCGGTGACACAGATCACTCGGCGCCATATAGTTACCCAATGCCACTTAGTCATCTAAGTGACCGAGGACGGCAGCGCCGTCTCTATCCCCTACTGAAAAGGACATCGATGAAACCGTTCAGAGGCTCGCGCGTCGCCAAGATGGTGGCCGCATCGATCGCGGTGGTGGCGCTGAGCGCGACAGCCGCATGTAGCAGCGACGACAGCAGTGACGGCTCCGCGTCCGAGAGCGTCGCCGCGCCGGAGGGTTCGTTCCCCGGGAATGCGGCCAGTGGCGAGCCCGTGAAGATCGGTCTCATCAACAACGAAGGCGGACAGGCCATCTCGATGCCCGAGAACCGGGAATCGGCCGAGGCCGTCGTCCAGTACGCGAACGAGAACCTCGGTGGCATCGGTGGCCGGCCCATCGAACTGGTCACCTGCAAGCAAGGCGAAGACGCCAACCAGGCCCGCGACTGTGCCAACAAGATGGTGGAGGCGAAGGTCTCTGCAGTCCTCATGACCAGCAGCGGCCAGGGAAATTCGATGGTTCCCATCATCACCGGTGCCGGGATCCCCTACGTTTCGGCGGCCGGTCAGGCGTCGTCGGAGCTGACCACTCCGGGCGCCTTCATGTGGACCGCAGGTCTGCCCGGTGCCATGACCTCGATGGCGAAGTACTCCGCCCAACAGGGCATGAAGAACGTGACGGCTTATGTGATCGACGTCCCGGCAGCGACTGCCGGCGTCCAGGCGATGGGCGCACCCGCCTTCCAGGCCGCGGGAGTCAACCTCAAGGTCGTGCCGATCCCGCCGGGCACCCCGGACGCCACCCCGCAGGTGAGTGCCGGCCTGGGAGACAAGCCTGACGGTGTGGTGGTCATCGGTGAATCCACCCTCTGCACATCGGTGTTCAAAGCCTTGAGCACGGTGTCGACAACCGCCGAAAAGATGACCATCCAGCCGTGTTCCGATCCGGCGGTCGTCGAGGCGGTCGGTGCCGAGAATCTCAACGACACGAAGGTCTCGACCGCTTCGGTCATCAACTCCGATGACCCGGAGACCCAGCTCTACAAGGCGATCATGGCCAAGTACGCGCCCGACACCGACATCGAGGGCTTCGCGATCATCGGCTATCAGGGCATGCTCGGCCTGGTCCGCGCAACCGAGTCGGTGCAGGGCACCGACACCTCACCCGCCGCCCTGACCGCGGCGATCAAGAGCACCAAGGATGTTCCGCTCCCAGCCGGCTACGGGCTGACGTTCACCTGCGACGGCAAGGCGATGCCGGGCATGCCGTCGGTGTGCGGCAGCGGAGGCATCATCGTCACCTTCAAGGACGGCGAGCTCGTCGACCCGAAGCTCGTCTGAACACGGCGAACGTTCACCACACCCGCACGATGACCGGAAGTCGGTAGATGACCCAAGATATCCAGTTCTTGCTCCTAGGGCTCGGCAACGGCGCTGTCTACGCAGCATTGGCGCTGGCTCTGGTCATGACCTACCGGAGTTCGGGTGTGGTGAACTTCGCCACCGGGGCCATCGCGCTCTACATCGCGTACACGTACGCGTACTTGCGCGATGGTGAACTCCTCATCCCGATCCCGGGATTTCCCAAGACAATTGATCTCGGGGGACCCCTGGGACTGGCGCCCGCCATGGTGATCGCTCTACTGATCGCCGCCGGGTTGGGCGCTCTCCTGTACCTCTGCGTGTTCCGGATGTTGCGGACCGCACCAGCGACAGCAAAGGCGGTGGCGTCGATCGCCGTGATGTTGGTGATCCAGGCCGTGCTCGCCGCCCGGGTGGGCACCAGCCCGGTGTCGGTGGATGCGATCCTGCCCACCGAGATCATCGAGATCGGCGACATCCGGGTCCCGGCTGATCGCGTCTGGATTGCGGCGCTGGTCGTCGTGCTGACGGTGCTGTTGATCCTGGCGTTCCGTCTGACCCGCTTCGGTCTGGCCACCCGAGCGGCCGCCGAATCGGAGAAAGGTGCGATCGTCGCAGGTCTGTCACCTGAACGCATCGCCTACGCCAACTGGGCACTGTCGACGATGATCGCGGGTCTGTCAGGCATCCTCATCGCCCCGATCGTCCCGCTGATCCCGGTGTCCTACACGCTGTTCATCGTGCCGGCACTGGCCGCTGCCCTGGTCGGCAACTTCAGTGCGATCGGGCCGGCGGTAGCGGCCGGGCTGGGTATCGGAGTCCTGCAGTCGGAGATGACACACCTGCAGGCAACGGTCAGCTGGATGCCGCAATCAGGGATGGCCGAGCTGATACCCCTGGCGATGATCTTGATCTTCCTGGTGCTGCGCGGCAAACCCCTACCCACCCGCGGCGCCATCGTCCAGAACACACTGGGCGCCGCACCTCGTCCACGAAATCTGTTGCTTCCCAGCATCGCCGGTGTCGTGGTCGCACTCGGGTTCCTGATCTTCACCGAGGGCAGTGTCCGGGGCGCGGTCATCGTCACGTTCACGGTGGCGATCATCGCCCTGTCCCAGGTGGTGGTCACCGGGTTCGCCGGTCAGATCTCATTGGCGCAGTTGACCCTTGCGGGAGTGGCAGCGTTCATGATGTCGCGTCTGACCACCGATTGGGGTGTTCCGTTCCCGATCGCACCGGTGCTGGCGGCCGTGGTGGCGACGGTGGTGGGTGTTGTCGTCGGACTCCCGGCACTGCGCATCCGGGGTCTGCCGGTCGCGGTCGTCACGCTCAGTCTCGCGGTGTTCCTGGAGGCGTTCTGGTTCCGCAACAACGAGTTCAACGGAGGAATCGACGGGGCTGCCGTCAAGGATCCGTCCCTGTTCGGCCTGGATCTCGGCATCGGTTCCGGGAACACCTACCCCAACATCGCGTTCGGCGTCCTGTGCCTCATCGTCCTGACGTTGGTCGGCCTGGGTGTCGCGCGGCTGCGGACCAGCCGGTTGGGCGCCTCGATGCTGGCGGTACGCGCGAATGAACGATCGGCCGCGGCGGCCGGAGTGAACGTGTCACGAACGAAGCTGGTGGCGTTCGCCATCGGCGCGTTCATCGCCGGGATCGGCGGCTCACTCATGGCCTATCAGCAGACCGTCGTGGTTCCCGAATCATATGCCGCCATCGCCGGAATCGGGATGTTCGCACTGGTGTACCTGGCCGGTGTCACCTGTGTCTCCGGCGGCGTTCTCGCGGGGATCATGGGGGCCGGCGGCATCCTGTTCGTCCTGCTCGACCGTGCGGTCAACCTGGGCACGTACTACCACGTCATCACCGGCATCCTCCTGGTCATCACCATCATCGCCAACCCCGAGGGCATCATCTCCGAGGTGCACAAGGCGACGAACTGGTTGCGCACCAGGGTCTTCGACCGCAAGGACACCGTCGCCGAACTCGAACTGGCCATCTCGCCCGGCACCGATTCGCCGACTCTCGAGGCACCCCGCGCACCCGGCGAGGTCATCCTGTCGTCGAAGGAGATCGGCGTCCGCTACGGCGGCGTGACCGCCGTCGAGAACGTGTCGTTCGACGTCCGCGAAGGCGAGATCATCGGCCTCATCGGACCCAACGGAGCCGGCAAGACCACCCTCATCGACGCCATCAGCGGATTCGCGGACTCGACCGGCAGTGTGAACCTGGAGGGCCACAGCCTCGACGGGCAGCGCCCCTTCCAACGCAGCCGCCACGGGCTGGGTCGCACGTTCCAGGGCATCGAACTGTACGACGACCTCTCGGTCCGTGAGAATGTCGCCGTCGGCACCACCGCCGCCCGGCACCGCCCGGACACGGCGATGCTGGGGGTGGACGAGTTGGACCGGCTCTTCGAGTTGTTGCACCTCGTCCCGGTGGTCGATCGCCAGGTGAAGGAACTCTCGCAGGGACGGCGGCAGCTCGTCTCGGTTGCTCGCGCACTTGCCGGGCGACCGCGGGTGGTCCTCCTCGACGAGCCGGCCGCCGGCCTCGACAGCACCGAGAGCTTGTGGCTCGGACACCGACTCCGAGCGATCCGCGATGCGGGGGTGACCGTCGTGATGATCGACCACGACATGGAACTGGTTCTTGCCGTCTGTGACCGGATAGTCGTTCTCGACCTCGGCAAGGTGATCGCGATCGGAACCCCCGACGAGATCCGTAGCGATCCGGCCGTTACCAGCGCCTATCTCGGCGCCACCCACAGCGGTGAGGAGCTGAAGGCATGAACCCTGTACTCAGCTGCACCGGATTGGACGCCGGATACAACGGTCGGCCGTGCGTTCGCGGATTCGATCTCGAGCTCGGCGCGGGGGAGGTGCTGGCGCTCCTCGGCCCGAACGGGGCAGGGAAGACCACGGTGTTGATGTCGCTGGCCGGCCTGCTGCCGACCTTGGCCGGCACGGTGTCCGTCGACGGACACCAGGTGAAGTCCGGACACGCTCGGAGGGCGGCCAAGGCCGGACTGGTCCTGGTTCCCGACGACCGCTCGTTGTTCACCTCGCTCACCGTCGAGGAGAATCTACGGCTCTCGGTCCGATCGCGACGTTCCTGGCCGGCCGAACGCGATTCGATCCTGGAGACCTTCCCGCAGCTGGCCGACCGGCTCAAGGTGCCGGCCGGTGCGCTGTCGGGAGGTGAGCAACAGATGCTCGCGATCGGGCGGGCTCTCGTTCAGCACCCCAAGGTCCTGCTGATCGATGAGCTCAGCATGGGTCTGGCGCCGGTCATCGTCGAACGTCTTCTACCCGTGGTGCGTGCCGTCGCCGACAGCACCGGTGCTGCGGTCATCCTCGTCGAGCAACATGTCCAGCTCGCCCTCGAGGTCGCGGACACCGCCATGGTCATGCGCCACGGCAACCAGGTGCTCCGAGGTGATGCCGCCGAACTCGCCGCGACGCCCGAGGTGATCGAGAACGCGTACATGGGGGAGGCGTTCGCTACGTCCTGAGCGGAAATCGAACTGCAGCTCAGACCCTTCCGATATCCAGTCCTGAACCGGCCGACTGTCAGGCCGGCTCCAGCGCCCGCTTGGCCTTCTCCAACGCGGCGAGCGTGCGCAACACAGAATCGCGCTTGGCGGTCAGGTCGGACACCTTCGCCTTGCCGCTCAAGCCGGAATCCTTCTGAGCGACGGCCAGGCGTTCCTCGATTTCGGCGAGCTGTGCCAGCAGGGCTTCGGCGCGGTTCATGAGCGCAGCACGGTCGGGTCGGGAGACGTCGGCGGGTCGGGTGCCCCCGGACTTGACGTTCTGCGCCTTGACGGGCGCAGCGTTTCCACCTGTCTTTGTCGCGGTGGACGCGGAGCGGGCGACGCCACGCTGCCCGGACCGGGATGCACCTCGCGGTGGAGTGTGCGTACGGGTCTGATTCAGCACCGCCCAGGCTTCGCGAGCTGCGACCCGGTGTTCGCGTTCTTCTTCATCGTCGGACGCCAGCGACCCACCCAGGGGTCGTAGACCATAGAACCCGACGAACTCGCGGGCCGCGGCGACGGTCTGTTCTGCGGTGCGGCAGCGTCCGCATCGCGGTTCCCCGCGGAGTTCCGCGATGTCCTCGCTGGACGAGCACCATACGCATGCGTGGGCAGTGAGATCGGTCACGAGAGTATTGGCAGCAGCGGGATTCACGGGTGAAAAGACTACGGCACAAAGCTTTTCACATTGAAATCGGGTTGGTCGCACGAAAGGTCGCAGGTCGACCGGGCCTCACGCCGCGGGCGATGCCCGACGCGGCAGGACCTTTTCCGATCTACTGGTGACTTTCGACCCCGCCGTTCTCGTCGGGTCGGTACGACGATGAAGTTTCCGGAGGGGAACGGGCGGCGCCACATCTGGGAGACAACCATGACTGATTCAGTGACCGATGCGACGGCACCGATCGTCGTCGGTGTGGACGGTTCGGACTGCGCTCTGATGGCGGTTCGCTGGGCGGCCGGCGCCGCCGTCCGGGAGAAACGACATCTGCGTCTGATCTCCGCGGTGGGCATCGTGCCCGGCGCATATGCGCCGGCACCGACGATGACTTCCCCGGCAGTGGTGGAGGCCATGCATGCCGGCGCGGCGCGTGCCCTCGACGCCGCGACGCAGGTGGCGGCCGACGTCGCCCCGAACGTCGACGTCGAGGGCAAGACCGTGAGCGGATCGGCCACGCTCGCGCTCCGGCACGCGTCTACCTGGGCCCACATGCTTGTCCTCGGTAGACGTGGGCTGGGTGGAGTCCGCGGACTGCTCTTCGGATCGGTCAGCAATGACGCGACAGCGCACGCAGAGTGTCCGGTGGTGGTGGTCGGCGGCCCTGCTCCGACGACCGGACCCGTGGTCGTCGGTGTCGACGGGTCGCCTACGTCGACGGCTGCGATCGGCCACGCGTTCCGTCAGGCGGACCTGTTGAAGACGGCTCTGCTCGGGGTGCATGCGTACGGAGGCTCGTCGGGAGCCGCGTTCTACGGTGCGGATCAGAGGACCCTTCGACAGTTCGAAGACGAAGCCGAAGAATTGCTGGGTGAACAGCTCGCCGGTTATCCGGAGGACTTTCCGGACGTCAAGATCGAGCGGCGGGTCGGGATCGCTTCACCGGCGGAGGAGATCGTGGACGCCGCACAGTCAGCACAACTGGTCGTGGTGGGAACGCGGGGCCGCGGTGGTTTCCGCGGTCTGCTCTTGGGATCGACCAGCCGGGCTGTCATGGAGGTGGCCCCGTGTCCGGTGATGGTGGTGCACAAGAATCCCTGACCGGTCGGAAGTCGCCGAGGTCTTGACTGGTGGAGGCCTCTCAGAGAGGTAGGTGGGAAGATGACCACAACCACGTGGGTCGTGATCGGCTGCGCAATCGTCGCGATCCTGCTCGTGGCCGCCACGGCCATCCGGATCGTTCCCGAGTACGAACGAGGCGTCGTGTTGCGCTTCGGCAAACTCGCCGGCACACGCAAACCAGGACTGCGCCTGATCATCCCCGTCGCCGACCGCATGATCAAGGTCTCCATGCGAGTGGTGACGATGCCGATCCAATCGCAGGGAATCATCACCCGAGACAACGTGAGCGTGGACATCTCCGCGGTCGCCTACTACCGCGTCGTCGACCCGGTGAAGGCGGTGGTCGAAATCGAAGACGTCCATGCAGCGATCAACCAGATCGCCCAGACCACGCTGCGCAAAGTCGTCGGACAACACTCTCTCGACGACGTGCTCGCACATACCGACTCGATCAACGACGACATCCTTCGCATCCTCGAGATGACCGCGCAGGAATGGGGCGTCGAGGTTCGACTGGTGGAACTCAAGGACATCCAGTTGCCCGGTGGGATGCAACGCGCAATGGCCCGCGAGGCCGAGGCCGAGCGGGAGAAGCGCGCCAAGATCATCGCGGCCGAAGGGGAAGCCGTTGCCGCCCATCAGCTTTCCACCGCAGCGAAGACCATGGCCGAGAACCCGATCGCCTTGCAGCTCCGCAGCCTGCAAACCCTTATGGAGATCGGCGTGGAGAAGAACACGACAGTGGTGTTCCCAGCGCCGCTGATGGCCTCACTCGCCGACCTGACCGCGTTCTTGTCCCGCGAAAACGGCGCACGAGACGCTCCCGGATTCCGCGGAGACAGCTCGGACATCTGACACGGTCAACAGCACCATCTCGTCCGGGCCATCCGTCTGAGGTCCACCCTGCGTGGCGATCTTCTCATTTCGTCACAGACCGGTCGGGTACGTCTCGGGGTGTTGACTCTCCTCCCACATACCGAAGGGTTCGAGGGGGCGCACCGCATCTGTCCGATCGAGATGAATGTACGCGTCGAACTGTTCGGGAACGCGGACGTGGAAGTAGTGGCTCTGGCGTTCGGTTTCCGGCAGATAGATCACACCGATTGCGCGAGCAAGGCGAATCGAGTCGACCGAATCGGCCGCACCGGCCGCCTGCGACGACAAGAAGAACGACTGCACTCCCGCCTGGTGGAAGGCCTCTTCGACGCTACCGGGGAGTGCGCGGCGAACCGTCATGCGTCGAGCCGGTCCGCCCCATTCGTCTGCGGCGGTGACGGTTCCTTCGAACGTCGAGAATCCGATGAGCCGACAGCGTCGCCGATACCGTTCACGCACCAGCTGCCCCAGGGTCAGCTGACCGTCGGCTCCGACTTCGGTCGCCCGTGCATCGCCCACGTGCGAGTTGTGTGCCCACACCACGATCTTCGCCGGGCTGGACGAACGTGAAGACAGATGTTCGGCGAGCGCGTCGAGGGTTTCGGCCATGTGGCGGTCGCGCACGTTCCAGGACGTGACCCGACCCCGGAACATGGTGCGGTAATAGAGTTCGGCGTCCTTCACCGCCACGGCATTCCGCCGGGCACAGAACAGTTCATCGGCCTCCGCGCCGTCGCCGCGGAGACGTTCCAGGGTCGCGGCGTACATCTCGACCAATTGGGTGACGACCTGCTGTTCGCAGGACTGTCCTGCACCGAACGCAGCCGCGTACCCGTATGCCTGTCCATCCGCAGCCGTGGAGTGATCGAAGCATGCGTATCGCGCGCGAGCACGCCGGGCCGCCTCGCGATCAACGGTGTCCAGGTAGGCGATCACATCCTGCATCGAGCGGTGCAGACTGTAGAGGTCGAGCCCGTAGAAACCGACTCGATCCAGATCCTGTGCTCGGCCGGCGTTGTATCGATGCAGCCAGTCGACGAAGTCCTTGACCACGGTATTTCGCCACATCCACGCCGGAAACCGTTCGAACCCCGACAGCGCCTCGTCGGCGGATCCGTCACTTCCCTTCCCCTGGACCCAGCGATTGACTCGGTAGGCGTCGGGCCAGTCGGCCTCCGCAGCCACCGCCGTGAAGCCTTTGTTCTCGATGAGCCACCGGGTGATTCGAGCGCGGGAGTCATAGAACTCTTCGGTGCCGTGAGAACTCTCGCCGATGAGTACGAATTCCGCGTCGCCGATGAAGTCGTCCAGCACTGCATCCGGCGGGACACCGTATCTGCACTCGATCGCCGATCGTGCGACGACGGCCGCCAGGGTTTGTTCGTGCGGATGTTCTGAGGGCGTGGTGGTGGGTGTGGACAGCAGGGTTCGGACCTCGTCGTCGGGCACCTGCGGGAAGGTCCGGTATGACTGGCCGACGGCTGCGAACAGTGTTGGCATGGAGGCACAGACGACTTCGTCGACCGCTCCGGCGAGTGCGAGACAGGTGGATTCGGGGGCCACCGGGACCGCGATGATGATCGCGGCCGGCTCACGTTCGCGTAGCGCACTCACCGCTGCCCGCATGCTGGCTCCGGTCGCCAGTCCGTCATCGACGAGGATGACTGTCGTGCCTGCGATCTCCAGCGGCGGGCGAGCCCCTCGGTACAGCCTCTCCCGCTTCTCGAGCGTGCGGGTCTCTCGTTCGACCACGGTCCGCAACTGTTCTTGGGTGACTCGACCGGCTCGCACCACGTCGTCGTCGAGCACGATGCGTCCGCCGGCTGCGATTGCCCCGAAGGCGAACTCTTCGTTCCCGGGCAGTCCCAGTTTGCGCACGACGAACACGTCCAACGGCAGTCGAAGCGATGCGGCGACCTCGAAGGCGACCGGAACTCCACCGCGGGCCAGGCCGAGGACGACGACGTCGTCGTGATCGCGGAAACCGGACAGCAGCTCGGCGAGGGCGCGCCCGGCCTCCCGACGGTCACGAAACAGCTGCGGTGCCGTCGTTCTCGCTGTCACGGGCGAGTTCATCGTCTGATCTCCTGTGCGTAGCGAACGACATCGGCGACGGTTCGGAGCTTGGCGTAGTCCTCTTCGGGCACGTCGACCCCGAGTCTCTTCTTGATGCCGGTCAAGAAGCTCAACCAGTCCATCGAGTCCAGGTCGGCTTGTTCGCGAATGGGCTCGTCGAAAGCGAGATCCCCGTCAGACAATTCGGGTGCCACCTCGAGCAGTGCGTCCACGACCGCGGTGGTGGTCGTCTCATCGTCCATGGTTGCTCCTCACAGTTCGTGCGGCCGCAGCAGCAGTTCTCGGATGGTGGAGAGAAACTTTGCGCCTTGGCGTCCGTCGCTGGCTCGGTGGTCGGCGGAGAGCGAAACGGTGACCACCGGGATGGGTTTGATCTCGCCGTCGACGATCCAGGGACGCTGGGTCATCGTGCCCACGCCGACCAGCGCGACCTGCGGTGGATAGATCGCGCCGAAGACGGCCTCGACGCCGTTGTCGCCGAGGTTGGTCACCGTGATGGTCGAGTCCGTGAACTCGGAGCTGCGCAGCTTACCGCTGCGGGTACGCGCCACCAGGTCGACGAGATCGGACTGCAGGGTGTCGAGAGACTTGTCGGGCACGTCATGGATCGCGGGGGCGATCAGTCCGCCGCCCCGTAACGCGATCGCGACTCCCACGTGGACGTCTGCTTGCATCGTGAACTCGTCGTCGGTCCAGAATCCGTTCATCGACGGACATTTGCGCGCGGCGACGGCCACGGCCTTCAAGATCAGGACGGCCGGGAGAAGACGCTCTTCGACCGGGTGTTGGGCGTTGCGTTCGGACAACCACCTCGACGCCGTCTCCATCGGAATCGTCTCGGCGAGGTAGTAGTGCGGTATCTCCCTTTTGGACCGGCTCATCGCCGCAGCGATGGTGCGACGCATTTCTCGTGCTCGACTGTCGGGTGCAGTGGTTTTGGCATGCTGCTCGACGTCGTCCAGTGTTATCGCGCCTCCGGGTCCGGTGCCGCGCAAGCGGTCAGGGTCGAGTCCGAGCTCTCGCGCACGACGCCGGGCGGCGGGGGAGATGCGTACTCGGTTCGAGGCCATGGGGCCGGTCGGGGCCGCAACAGTGGTCGTATGTGGGACGGACGGTGCGGTCGGCCCGGCCGAAGGGGAGGTTCGAGCGGTCACCAGAACCGGTTCGGCAGGCGCTGCGGGTGGGGGCGTCGACGATGGCGCCCCTGCATCGCCTCGTGCCGGTTGTTTCACCGTGGACGGTGTTTCGCCCGGTTCATAGAAAGTGGCCATCACCGTTCCGACCGGAATGGTCTCGCCGACTTCGACTTTCAGCTCGGCGACGGTGCCGTCGTGCCAGGTTTCCACCTCGATTGCGGATTTGGTGGTCTCCACTTCGGCGACGACTTGCCCCTTCTCAACGGTGTCTCCGGGGGCGATCTGCCACTCGGTGAGCTTCGCCTCGTCCATGTCGGCACCGAGTGAGGGAAGCCGGAACTCGATCACGGCGCCTCACCTACTCCGATCCCATGACGGAGCGCACCGCGGCTTCGATTGTCTCTCGTCGTGGGAGTGCGGCCTGTTCGAGCTGGCGCGCGTAGGGGATGGGTACCTCGGCGGTGCAGACACGTGCGGGAGGTGCATCGAGGTCGTAGAAGGCCTGCTCGACGAGTTGGGCCATCACTTCACCGGCGAGGCTGCCGCTGCGCCACCCTTCGTCGACGATCACCGCCCGGTGGGTTCGCGTCACCGACGCCACGACCGTCGCCATGTCGAGCGGTCTGAGCACTCTCAGATCGACTACTTCACAGCTGATCCCGTCCTCGGCAAGCTCGTCGGCGGCCTCCAGTGTCTTGGGCAACGACCCTCCGTAGGTGATCAGGGTGAGGTCGGTGCCCGGTCGCCGGACGGCTGCCGAGGTGATGTCGACATCGAACGGGTCCTCGAGATCGTCGGCGAGGTTGTAGAGCTGTGCATGTTCGAAGATGACGACAGGATCGGGATCTGCCAGGGCCGGTGCGAGCATCCCGCCAGCATCGGCAACGGTCGATGGCGCGAGGACGGTGATGCCCGGGATGTGGGCGTACCAGTTCTCGAAACTGTGGGAGTGTTGGGCAGCGAGCTGACGACCTGCACCCGTGGACATCCGGAGCACGAGCGGGACGGAGAACTGCCCCCCGGACATGTGCCGCAACGCCGCTGCGGTGTTCACCAGCTGATCGAGGGACAGCAGACTGAAGTTGACCGTCATGACCTCGACGATGGGGCGCAAACCGTTCAAAGCGGCGCCGACGCCGACGCCGACGAAACCGAGTTCGGACAGCGGTGCATCCCGAATCCGTTCTGGTCCGAACTCTTCGAGTAGCCCTTTGGTGACCGCGTAAGTACCGCCGTAGCGACCCACGTCCTCACCCATCACGAAGACACGGTCATCGGAGAGAAGCGCCTCTCGATGGGCGTCGCGAAGGGCACCTCGATACGTGGTCTTCACAGCGCCTCCTCGGCGTGTGGCGTGGAAACATCACGCAGGAGGTCATCGACGGGTTCAAGGGTGCCCTTCTCCGCGAACGCCACCGCCGCGTCGACCTCTGCTTCGGCCCGGGTCTTGATCGCCGAGACCTGGTCGTCGGTGAGAAGATCCAACTCTTTCAGTCGTGCGGTGAAGGTCGATATAGGGTCCTTCTTCTTCCATTCGTCCACCTCGGCCTTGTCCCGGTAGAGATCCGGATCGAACATCGAATGCGCGCGGAACCGGTAGGTCAGGAACTCGATGAAGTACGGCCCGCCGGTATCGCGGACATATTCCGCGCCGTGGTCTGCGGCCTCGTGACAGGCCATCACGTCCATACCGTCCACCTGGACAGTGGGCAGGTTGTAGGCCGCGGCCTTGGCCCGTAGATCGGTTTGTGACTGCGCCCGTTCGAGAGCCGTTCCCATCGCGTACCGGTTGTTCTCGCAGCAGAAGAGTATCGGCAGATTCCAGAGTGCTGCCATGTTGACGGATTCATGGAAGGCGCCTTCGGCGACGGCGCCGTCACCGAAGAAGCACGCCGTCACCCGCGTGCGTCCGTGAATCGCCTCGGCCAAGGCGATTCCGACCGCGAGCGGTAGCCCTCCGGCCACGATGGCGTTGCCGCCGAAGAATCGGGTGCGAGAGTCGAACAGGTGCATCGACCCACCGCGTCCGCGTGAGCACCCCTCCTGCTTGCCGAACATCTCCGCCATGATCGCGGTCATGGGTACGCCGTGGATCAATGCATGACCGTGCTCGCGGTACGTTGCAACCACCGCTTCGTCGTCAGTCAAGGCTCGTAGTGCTCCGACCGCGACAGCTTCCTGTCCCACGTACAAGTGCAGGAAGCCACGAATCTTGGTGGCTCCGTACAGTTCTGCTGCGCGTTCCTCCATGCTGCGAATGCGAACCATGTCGCAGAGAAGCCCGTGGAGGAAATCCTGACGATAAGCGCGGATCGCTGACGGGCTGCTCATGATTTCGCCTCGGATGTCGGAATGTGGCCGTCGGACTCCAACGTCGACAAGTCGCCCTCGGGCAGTCCGAGTTCGCGGGCGCGTACCAGTCGCCGCATGATCTTGCCGCTGCGGGTGTGCGGTAGCGCCGCGGCGTACTCGACGTCTTTGGGGGCGACCGCCGCCCCCAGTTTCTTGCGTGCGTGCCCGAGAAGCTCACGACGCAGTGCGTCGTCGAATTCATATCCGTGCTTCAGGGTGACGAACGCCTTGACCATTTCGCCGGTCACCGGAGAGGGCACGCCGATCACCGCGGCCTCGGCCACTGCGGGATGCTCCATCAGCACGTTCTCCACCTCGAATGGGCCGATCAGGTGTCCGGCGGATTTGATGACGTCGTCGGCACGTCCGACGAACCAGTAGTAGCCGTCGGCGTCTCTGGTGGCGAGGTCCCCGGTGAGGTACAGATCGTCGACGAAGCAGTCCCGGTAGCGTTGGGCGTTGTTCAGGTAACTGCGGAACATCGACGGCCACCCTGCGCGAAGGGCCAGTTCCCCGACTTGGTCCGGGGTATCGATGACGGTGACGCGGTGGTCTGCGCTTCGTTGCACGAGGCACGCGTCGACACCCGGTAGCGGCCGTCCCATCGATCCCGGTTTGATGTCGAAAGCCGCCGTGTTGGCGATCATGATGCCGCCGGTCTCGGTCTGCCACCAGTTGTCATGGATCGGCAGCCCGAGGACATCGCGTCCCCACCACACCGCCTCGGGATTCAGCGGTTCGCCCACGCTGGCGACAAACCGCAGATCGGGGTGTGAGAACTTGCGCGCCAGGTCCTCCCCGGCCCTCATCAGCATGCGGATCGCCGTCGGCGCGGTGTACCACACCGACACCTTCTCCTGCTCGAGGATCCGGTACCAACGCTCGGCATCGAAGTCTTCGGGATCGACGATCGAGGTGATGCCGTGCAGTAGTGGCGCGATGATTCCGTACGACGTGCCGGTCACCCAACCGGGGTCGGCTGTGCACCAGTAGATGTCGTCTGGGTGCAGGTCGAGTGCGTAGAAGCCGGTTGCGTAGTGGGTCGCGAGGGCGCCGTGGACGTGGACTGCACCCTTGGGAGTGCCGGTGGTCCCGCTGGTGAAGTGCAGCAGCGCTGGATCGTCTTCGGTGGTCGGGGTCAAGTCGGCGTCGTCAGAGGCCGCGGCCATGAGTTCACTGAAGCTTTCCGTTCCGGAAACCGTAGCGACCGAACCAGATTCGCCGATGACGATGACCCGGCGCAGAGTCGGCATCGTGTCGCGGATCGCCGCCAGCTTCTTGCGATACAGCGACTCGGTGATGAGCAGGACTGCGCCACGGCCGAGCCGAATCCGGGTGGCGATCGGCTCTGGTCCGAACGCGGAGAACAGGGGAGAGACGATCGTGCCGTTGCGGAGAGCGCCCATCACCCCGGCATAGAGTTCCGGGCCGCGGGCGGCGACGACGAACATGACGTCGCCCTTGCCGATGCCGAGTTCGCGGAGCACATTGGTGAACCGCCGGGCCGAGTGCGCCAGCTGGTCATAGGACAGATCGACACTGCCGATCGTGCCGGTCGTGGCCGGGGATCCCATGAACCGTAGCGCGGTTCGAGCGCCGGCCTCGCCGTCGGCGTGGCGGTCGACCGCGGTGTAGGCGATGTTGCACCCGCCGTCGGGGGTTCGCAGCAGGGGGTCTGACCGCGCCCAGCTGAACGTTTCCCGCGTGGCCTGATAGTCGTCGAAATTGGGGCGCACCAGCAGCTCCGCCGGCGTTTTGCGGATGATCTCGGTGGCGGCGTGCGCAGCGGCCGGCTGTCGGGTCATCGTGATGCTCTGGTCAGCGAACCGTCGGCGCTCGGAGCGGCTTCGGGAAGGTCGAGGTCGGCCGCGAGACCGGTGACCGCGCCTCCGTCGACGACGAACTCTGCGCCGGTGGAATATGTCGCCTCGGTGACGATGAACCGGATCATCCGCGCGACTTCATCTGCCTCACCGTAGCGAGGTATCGGCTGATTCATCGTGAGCTCGTCGCCGAGCCCTTCGGTCATCGGGGTGCGGATCGGTCCGGGGTGTACCGAACAGACGCGGATGCCGTCGGCGCTGAGGTCGAGTGAGGCGGCCTTGGTGAGTCCCCGCAATCCCCACTTGCTCGCGACGTAGCCGGCGAGATTCGGATAACCCATCAGTCCCGCTGTCGACGACACGTTGACGATCACCCCCGATCCGCTGCGCCGAAGTTGATCCGCGGCCAGGTGCATACCGAGGTAGGGGCCGACCAGGTTGACCTCGAGAATGCGATGAAACTGATCGGATGTGAAGGTCTCGATGCTGCCGAAGTCGAGAATTCCGGCATTGTTGATCAGAGCGGTCAGGGCCCCGGCACGTTCCTCGGTTCTGGAGAGGACGGCTTGCCAATTGTTCGCGTCTGTGACGTCCAGATACTCGAACATCGCAGTGGGACCGATCGATTCGGCAACGGAATGACCATCGAGAATGTCCGCGATGACCACGGTCATCCCTGCTGAGGCCAACGCACGCGCGGTCGCATCACCGATTCCACGGGCGCCGCCGGTGATCAGAGCGACTCCGGTGTCGGGCTGGTGGTTCTCTGCCATGATTCGCGGCTTTCGTCGGGTGTGGAGAAGGCCCTCATCACCATTCGACTCCCCGAATCCACCCGCCTCTAGTGTCCAATGGCCCACAGTCGTGTGGCCAACGTCGGAGATCGAACCTTATGCCGCTTTCGGGCGGTTCATACTATTCACCTTGGGCCGACTCGGCTACCGGGGCTGATCCGTGCCGAAATCCGGAAGTGATCGGATCAGCCGACGGAGGATAGGTGGTGTTGCCCTGGAGGATCAGGGTCGAATGTCGTGACCCCGGGGCAGGCCGAATCGAAGTCGGCTCCGCAGGGTGCGGCATTGGTCGGCAAGGCGCCTCAGCGGTCGTGTTGCGTCTGCACGGTCGGCCGTCGAGGCGGGGCAGACAGCGGTTCGGACGAAGTACTGCTGCCATGGCCGCGGATTCTAATCAATCATCCTGTTGCGCCGAATCATTCATGTGAGGGAGTGGACCTCGTACGGGTCCAACCTCGGCCCGCCGGGCAGGTGCGTCCACGGTGACCCGAGATCGGATCGCGCCTCCCAGTGCGATCAAGGCGACACCTATACCGACGCAGGCGGCCTGCATGAAGCTGTAGGTGCGGATGACGAGGAGTTGGATGATGATCCACCCGATGAGCCAGCCTCCTGCCACCACCGACACCCACACCGCGCGGGTGTCGGACTTTCGATACAGCAACCAGGCCGCGACGGACATCGGCACTCCAACGAACACGGCCAACGCGACGCCGGCCAAGACCGGACTATCCAGCGGCAGGCGGGAATTGATGGTCTCACCGAAATCAGTACCGCCACCGATCAGGCCCACGGCACCGGCGAAGGCGAACAGCGCGGTCAGCGAGGTCAGCAAAACGGCTGCTCTCCGGAAGACACCGGATCGCTGGGTGCGAGCCTCGTTGTTGTCGGTCATCTGGTCGTACCTCGGTGGCGTAGAGCTTCCCTCACTACAGCGTGCTCGCGACGTCGCCTCGACATCAGGGCCTGAAGTCACCTCTCGACGGCTACCGACCGGATCACCGGCGGCTTGGTCGAGGTCGACGTCGAGATGAAGGACTGCACCCTCACGTCGAGTCCAGCGGGACCATCCCTGGTCGCGGACCAGCTGCAGCATGCGTGTGTTCTCGGCGAGGATATCTGCGGTGAGTTCGTGATATCCGCTTTCACGGGCCCAGATCGCCAGATGGTAAAGCAGTTCGGTACCCACTCCGTGGTCCTGGTGATCGTGTGCGACAACCATCGCAACCTCACCACTCTCGGTCCCGTTTGACTGGCCATCACGCTGTGGTGCCGGGCCCACCGTCACCAAGTACGCGACCCCGATCAGCCGCGTCCCGGTGAACGCACCGAGCGCGAGATGCCGGCCATCTTGTGCGCAGATGTCCGCTGCCAGGACAGCGAGATCACCCGGGCGCAGCGCGAAGAACCGAAAGTAGGTCTCGCGATCACCCATCTGTTGGTGCAGCGCGACAACCGACGCCTGGTCGGCCGGCTGCAATGGGCGGATGAGCAGGTCGGTGGGGGTACTCGTGGGGGAGAAGCCCGCACCGGCCTGTTCGGCCGCAGACCGCGCGTCGTCCGTCATACGTCCATGGAAATCTGGCGTCTGGAGCCGAGCTAGGGCCGATTGCCATGCAACGAGTGCCCTAAGACTCACGGAGTGGACTCTCGTCTTTGCGGCAGATGGGCCGGATTCACCGTTTTCCTACGAGTGAAGTCGGTCGCTGCTACGCCGATCGCTGGAAAGTGACTCGCCGCGTCCGGCAGCTCCATGGTTGCGTAGGGACACTGCAGTGGCAGCATCTGACAGTAATGGCGTCATCTGCCGGACAGGCGTACTCTCGCCACATGAGCGCACCGTCGGGCTGGCGTGAACGGCGGCAGCAGAGTGCCATGCTCGACATCTCCGACACCGCGCTGGACATGTTCGCCGAGCACGGCTTCGTCGAAACGACAATCGTCGATGTCGCGCAGGCTGCCGGCGTGTCCGAGCGCACGTTTCACCGATATTTCCCCACCAAAGGGCACGCCATCGCCCCCGCTCTCGATGCCGGCTGGCAGGACTATGTGGACAGGTTCGCCGGCCGACCTCACTCTGAGTCAGTGGTAGACGGGCTTGTCGACTCGCTTGAGTCGGTGCTGGACGGACCCCATGGCCGGCGGCACGCGACGTTTCTCAAGTCTCTGCCGAACTCACCGATGCTCGCGCCCGCCTGGCTGAGTGTGCATGATCGATGCCGCGCGGCGTTGCAGCCAGTGTTGGCCCGCCGACTCCAGCTCGACCCCGATGGAGACCGTGCCGAGTTCGTGGCCGCTTGTGTGATCGCCGCCAATCGGGTGGCCGTCGAACGCTGGTCACGAGATCCGCGCCAGGCAATCGCCGCCACGGTGCGGACCTGTCTCGACACCATGCGCCCACTGTTGACCCCCGATCCCGGGTGTCGCACCCTCACAGAAAGCAGGACACCATGACAACCGCTGGAACACTGGCTGGCCGAGTCGCCTTCATCACCGGTGCCGCGCGTGGTCAGGGACGCGCCGAGGCCGTCGCTCTCGCCAAGCACGGCGTCGACGTCATCCTCACGGATATATGCGCGTCGCCAGCCGAGACCGATTATCCCGCAACGACTCCCGAAGACTTGGAAGAGACGGTAGCCCTCGTCGAGAAGGCCGGGCAGCGCGCGGTGCACGCAGTGGCCGATGTGCGCGACCTGGGCGCAATGGAGGCGTTGGTGGCACGAGGGGTTGCGGAGTTGGGGCGACTGGACATCGTGGTCGCGAACGCCGGCATCGTCAGTTGGGGACGATTCTGGGAGATGACCCCGGAGCGCTGGCGGGACATGATCGACATCAATTTGACTGGCGTCTTCAACACGCTGCGCGCTGCGGCTCCGGTCATGATCGAACTCGGGAACGGTGGCTCGATCATCGCGACCAGCTCGGTGGCCGGGATCAAGTCGCTACCCGGACAAGCCCACTACAGCGCCGCCAAGCACGGTGTCGTCGGACTGGTGAAATCAGCCGCGATAGAACTGGCTCCGTACAAGATCCGCGTCAACTCTATCCACCCCTGGGGCGTAAACACCCCGATGGGAGCAATGGGCGCCGACGGAGAGAAGGTATTCGCCGACAACCCCTCTTACAGCGCCGCCATGGGCCAGTACTGGTTCGATCCGCCGATTTCAGAACCTGAGGACATCGCCAACACCGTTGTCTTTCTGGCCGGCGACGAATCCCGCACCATCACCGGGATTCAGCTACCGATAGACCACGGCGCAACCAAGATCTGACCCTACGCGCTCCACGGGATCGATCCGGGTTCGATTGTCTTCCACAGGCAACGGTCGGCCATTGGCTGGCTCAGATTCCAGTGGTAGACGATTCGGCGTTGCTCGCCCCCGGACACTTCCTACCCCCGCTTTCGGGGAGCAGGTCCTCGAAAGCGGTCCCTCAGCGACGCAGTGCGGCCATGACCTGATCGGCCATCGCCTGCTGGCCACGTGTGTTGGCGTGCATCGCCGGGAAGCTGACCGCACCCAACGTCGGCTCGACCCATCGCCGATCGCCCGCGCAGGCGTCGTGGCCGGTGGAGACCTTGGTCATGTCGACATAGGTTGCGTGCGTGGCTGCGGCGGCGCGGCGCATGGCGTCGTTGAGGGCAGCGAAGGCCCGGTGCAGGTATTCGATGTCTCCGGGCGCCGTAAGCAAAGACACCGAGCAGAGCGCAGTGCCCACGGCCGGGAAGATCTGCGGATACCCGACGAGGAGGACGCGGGCGCGCGGCGCGGCGCGGTTGATGTGGCGCAACGCGTTCACGAGGTCGGGGTACGTCGAGGAGTTGATCTTGTCGACCAACGAGGTCCCGAACTCATCGCGGCATGGGGCCGCCGACAACGGCGCGGACAGCCAGGCCTGCTGGCAGGCCGAGGTCGAGTAGTTGAACAGCCCGTTGTTGTTTGCGCCGATCGTCAGGGTGATCAAGCGGGTCGCCGGTCCCACCGCGCTGATCTGCGGCCCCTGCCACCGGTACTGCGACCGGTTCAGGTTCTCGGTCGTCGCGCCTGCGCAACTGACGTCGGCGACCGGGGTCCCGTGTCGCTTGGCGACGAGGTGGGAGTAGTTGACCAGCGAGTTCGAGCAGAAGGTTGCCGCACTCGTCGCCTGGGGGAACACCGATGCGCCTGCGCTGTAGCTGTCACCGAGATTCACGAACGGGTATCCGTCCGCTGCCTGGGCCCCGCCCGCCTGGGCGAGTCCGCCAACGAGAGCGACGGCGGTGGCCGCCGCGGTCAGCACGGTTCGGATGCCGAGGCGTCGGTGGGGCCTGCGGCCGTACGGCAAGGGCATCCGGAACTCCAGATCGTGGTGCTCAAGTGACTGATGTTGTTAGTTGAATCTAACATACGGGCCGACAAACCCACGATCGGCGTCCGCATTTACGGGGATAGCCCAATCGAGACACCCGTAACATTTTCGTCGCTGGTGACGAAACTCGTCGCACCACAATGATGCATTCGCGCGTCAGGTTGACATATGGAGAAGTCGAGTCTTCTCATCTGTTTCGACTCGTCTTCTTTAATTGGTAACGGGACGTGTTGATGTAGGGCGAGTAACTTAGCCCCGCGCGCGACCGGTCGTGTAAGGTCCGGCCGGGCCGTGGTGGGACACGGATCATTGGATGACGTCGCCGACGCGGTACACACAGCTAGCCGCAGCCCTACATTGGGGGAATGGCTAAAGACTGGAAAGATGAGGTCGCGCGAGCACGAGCTGCGCTTACTGTCGCGGCAATGCGTAGAACGTTGCTGACTTATAAAGAGCTCGGAACGGCGATCGGCATGAGTGGAGTCGAGCTACGCAATAGGTTGCCGCGCGTCCTCGACGCGTTGTCGGATGAGTGCAATCACGCGGGGGAGCCTTCCCTCGCAGCGCTGGTGGTGAATGCCGACACCGGCAAGCCAGGCGCGGATGGTCGGACGGGGTACGACCTTGGCACACTGAAGTCAGGAGGGTATTCGTCCACCACTCCAGCTGACACAGTCCCAACTAGAACTGTTCGATGTACGCCGAGAAGCACCGGCACGCCGAGGAGTTGTATATCCGACGTACTGCGGCTCAGCGCGGTGCACCTACACTCAGACGTGCCCTTTTATGTGTCGATGACAACGCCACGACGAACTACTTCGGCTGCACTGACGGCATACGCATGAGCAGCACTCTGACGCGTGGACGCACGCAGGTGACCCCGTACGGCCATCACCCTGATGAAACGACGAACGGTTGCGCCATCGCAGCACTATTCGCGGCACTCGCGGGAATTGTGCCGGCCGCGATCGTTCTCGCGTGGATTGCGATCCGCGAGACAGCACGACGACCGCACGAGCAAGGCTTCGGCTTAGCCGTCGCTGCCATCGTCATCGCTGTCGTTGAGATAGCGGTTGTGGTCGTGTTGCTATTCAGTGTTGGTCTGCCGTTTGGCGATTGGACGGCTCAGTAGCGTGCCCGTAACTCGTCGCGAAGGCTCGCGCGTCACCCTCACCGCGGACCCAGTCCACTTGCCCAAACCTGAAGAAACGACGAACCTTTGTGCCTGCCTCGCACTGTTCGCCGCGCTCCTGGGCCTGATCCCGGTCACTGTTGTGTTCGCGTTCATTGCGTTCTCCGAAGTCCAAAGACGGCCGTACGAACGCGGCGCTGGCATTGCGATCTCGGCGCTTCTCATCGCCATCGTGGAGATCATCGCAACCCTCATTGCGCTTCGACATTTCGGCCTTCCACCCTTCAACGGTTAGGGGTACGTGAGTGGCAACACTTATGTCACATCACCGTGAGAGGTGTTCTCCCCCTGCGTCATTCAGCCGGTAGCGAGACGTGTTGAAGTATGACGAGTAACAGGGGGCGGGCCTAGACAGGCTCAGTCCGTACGTTACGGACTAGAACCCGCCCAGTGTGAGTTCCAGCTGACAACGGACTCGGGAGCCAGGCGGCAACCACTGACGTGGCGCCACTCCAACCCAGGGTAGTGATCTTTGCTTAGCATCGGGGGAACGGTCAGAACCCAAAGGTGCTGACTCGCATCTGTTTTCACTCGTCCTTGTTCATCGCCGATTTTACGTTATGTCATCACTGCAGCTACCAGGACAGCCGATTGGCGGGGCCTTCGATGGCCGTCCCCGCCCAAGGCGATCTGACAGAGGGGGGTGCCCGGGCGACCTAGGCGGTTCTCGCGAGGAGTGGGCGAGATCTAAACGCTCTTCCGGATCTCAGTCGCCTCCTTCCTTCGTTGCTCCCCACGAGTCCGTTAGCTGAGCGTGTATAGCGATTGCCCGTTTGCGGCGTATGCAGTTTCGGCGTCTCTGGCGACCAGCGCGGTGACACTGCTGATGGTGCTGCGTTGTTCCCAGTGTGTGCCGTCTGGGCTGCGCCAGACGGTGTTGGCGGTGTCAATGCCCCAGAGCGTGCCATCGGGTGCGGCCGCCAGGAGGGCTAGGGCCGGCGCATCGGGGACGATTGTGAAGGTCTGGGCGTCGTCGGTGCTGTGTTGCAGCCCTGCGGGGGTGGTCGCCCAGACGCCGTGGTCGGTGATCGTGAGTGCTGCTGCGGCCAGGGACGCGCCGGTGTTCCAGCTTGTCCCGTCGTCGGTCGATACGAGCAGGCGGTTGATTCCGTCGAAGCCTACGAGTAGTTGTCCGTTGGTGGCGAGCGCGTGGAAGTCGATTTGGCCGGCCACCGATCTCGGTGTCCATGTCTGCCCGCCATCTTCGCTGGCGACGAGTCCCAGCGGGTTGGGTGCCGAGCTCCGCGGGCTGGGATGGCCGGAGGCGAAGAGCCGATCAGAGCCGGGTACCCCGGTCAGTCCCATGAAGTCGTCGTCGGAGACGCCGACCCGGCTGGTGGTTCCGTCTGCGGTGAGGGCGACTACGCCGGTGTGAGTTCCGGCGAGGATCGTGCCGTCGGCGCGGATGTGCAGGGCGTGAAGGTGGTCGAGTTCTGGGGTCAGTGTTGCGACTATCTCTGGTGAGGTTGCCGACGTCGGTGGGGATGTGGGTTGTTCCTGGGTGGCACAACCGCTCAGCACAGTCAGCGTGGCGATGACTACGACCGCAACAGTGCGGATGGACAGGCTCGAGACAGGCAAGCGGCTAGGACTTTCGTGTGGATAGGGCCGAGTTCGGGCGTGGCGTCTCTGGGTGGTGTGGGTGATCGGCGATAGCGGCGAGACCGGGATCGAGGGTCGGTAGAGAGCCACCCTGGCCCTCTGGGGCGTCGTGGTCGTGGTCACGACATCTGGATGGGGATGGAAGCCTGCGAAGGTTGTTGGCCGCAATGTCTTTGGAGGACGAGGGAGGCAAGGACGGTACCGAGGTGGTGACGCGCCCCGGCGAGGTCGCCGATCGCAGCGAGGTGGCGGACGAGACCGATGTGTGCGGCGAGGTGGCGGCGTCGGTTCGAGGTGACGCTGAAGTGATGGGCGCGGTGGAAGAACTGGTGGGCCGAGTATGGCGTGGGTGCCCGGTAGACGTCGCGCATGGCATGCAGATACTGACGACGGTGGTCGTCCGGGGGCGAGTGCGTCCCCCTCGGGTTCTCGGTCACAGCGCATCCCTCGAACTAGTACGCGCAGGCTGGGTCAACCCGCGTCATCTAACTACTATAGGGCCTAGTAATTGGCGGCGCGGTGGGTGCTGGAGTTGCGGCGTCACGGACGAGCCCCTGGGGCATACTGGCTGGTGGTGCAGGTGGCGGACCGCCGGGAAGGTGTATTGAGCGTGGGTCTCAGCGAGCACGACGGCGGGCGTCGAGGATCGAGGCGAACGATGGGTGAGCATCCATGAGTGCAGCGGTGGTGCTAGTTGTTGCCGCAGGTGTGCTGGGCTGGCTGTGGCCTCGATGGATGGTTCGGGTGCAGGGCCGTATCGATGCTCGTTGGGTGTTGGTGGCCTGGCCGGCCGCGCAGGTCGTGTTTGCGTTGTTGTGGGTGGGAGCTGTTGTGACGCTGGCGGTTCCCGGTCATTTCGGCATCCATTCGTTGTCTGAGGTGGTGTCGTGTCTGCGGGTGTTGTCACACGGCGCATCCCCGCGGGTGGAAGCGATCTCTGGTGGCGTGCTGGCGGTGGTGACCGTGGCAGCGATTGTCCGAGCGGTGACGATCGCGGTGCGATCGGCGGTGCGGATGCGTGGTGCTCGTGAGGAGTATCTTCAGTCGTTGCGGTTGGTGGGCGCCCGCAGTGAGCGCTATCCCGATGTGTGGTGGCTCGCCGACGGGCGGCCGATGGCGTTTTGTCTGCCGGGCAAGGATGCCGGCATTGCCGCCACGACCGGGTTGCAGGCGGCGTTGTCCGGTGAGGAACTCGATGCCGTCGTTGCTCATGAGCGCGCACACCGGCGGCAACGTCATCACACCGTGGTGTTGGCGGCCCGCGCTCTCGGGCGTGCGTTCCCGCTGATTCCGTTGTTCAGCCGCGCGGGCCGTGAGGTCGCCGGCTTGGTCGAGCAAGCCGCCGATGCCCGCGCGGCCCAGCTGGTGGGTGCGCGGGCGGTCTGCTCGGCGTTGGGAACGTTGGCCCGTTCGGGACCTGTAGCGGGCCCGGTGGGTGTGTTGTCGATCAGCGATTCGTCGTCGGTGGGGCCTCGGTTGAGCCGCTTGGACTCCGGTCACCGGTGCCGGTCGCGACGTCATCATGTGGGTGCTGCCGCGGCGGTGGCTGGTGTGGTGGCGGTGCCGACCACGCTAGCGGTGTCCGGTGTCGTCTCGGCGATGGTGATCGCGATGTGTGTGTAGCCGAGACCGACCCGGGCAGGTCCGACCGCTAGGGGTTGTTGAGAAGCTGCTGCATCCTCGCAATTTCGCTCTCCTGATCAGTGACGATCTGACGTGCCAGAGCGATCGCCTCGGGCGATTGGCCGTCTTGAATCTCGGTCTTGGCCATGGCGATGGCGCCGCGATGGTGTTCGATCATCTGCGTCAGGAACAGGCGCGACGCCTCGGCTCCTTGCGCGTCGCGTAGCTGCTGCATCTGTTCTGGCGACATCATGCCCATCATCGACGGCATCGGGGAGGAACCCGGCGCCATCGACGTACCCATGTCCATGTTGTGTCCCTGGCCCTCGAGTGGGGCTCCCCATTGCTTCAGCCACGACTGCATCTGCTCGATCTCAGGCTGCTGAGCGTCTTTGATCTGCTGGGCCAGACTGACGACCTGGGGGTTGATGTTGTCCTTCTCCAACAGGATGTCGCTCATCATGATCGCCTGGGTGTGGTGCGGGATCATCTGCTGGGCGAACGAGATGTCCGCGCTGTTGTGTTCGGCAGAGGCCGCCGCTGACGATTCGGTACTGACCGTGCTGGTACCCATCCCCGACATCGAGGAATGATCCTCAGTCGAGGTGTCCGAACACGCGGCCACCACTGTCAGAACAGCCGCCGCGGCAGCAACGACGACACCGGTTCGTGTGACTCTCATCGATCTCCTCCTCAAGAGTGATACTTCGCCACCGCCCGGCGGCGCTTCGATAACAATTCTACTAACACCGATAGTAGTTAGTCGCCTGCCCGCACCCACAAAACGGGCGGTGAACTGCGCAAACAAAGCCACCAATGCCCGATTAGTTCGCTTCGTAGTGGAGCCGCGTGTGACTGGTGGGGCACAAGTGACTTGTGGTGTGATCTCGCGGGTACACGCATGGCACTCGTGCGTGGGTCTACGACGTCCGCGGGAAAGGTCCGACCGCATGCAGATGGTGTTGACATCGCTACGGGTCAAGGCGGGGCAGCAGTGGGGCCCCAAAGCGCTGGGGGTGGCAGCGGCGGTGTGTGTGGGTGTTGCGCCTGTGATTGCCACCGCACCGGCGGCGGCCTCGACCGATGGACATGTGGCCGGGGAGCTGATCGCGATCGTGCAGGACTCGGTGAAGGCCGCTTTGGGTGGTGCCGCGGCTGCGAATTTGGGGAAGCCGATCACGCAGACGGCGTCCTGCCTGGGCGCTCAGGCCCAGTCGGGCAGCGTCGGCGATGCGGGCAGTGCAGCCGCACTGCAGTGCTTCGGCACGTTTTCGCTCATTGATCCGATAGACGGGTTCCGGATCATCGACGCGTTACCGCTGGCTCGGCTGGTAGCCACCCTGATCGCCGCAATCGTGCCGCACGATCCGAACGAGCCGCATGGCCCCCAGCCGCAGGAACCCGGAACGCCGACACCGCTGCTGCCCGGTAGTGGCGGTGCGGTGGCGCCGACTGCGGGCGAGATCACGTCCACCTTCGGTGACGGACGGGGCCATCAGGGCATTGATATCGGCAATGATCTGGGCGCGCCCATTGTCGCGATAGCTGACGGGGAGGTCATCACCTCCGGACCTGCCGAGGGGTTCGGGTTGTGGATGCGGATCCGGCACGATGACGGCACGATCACCACCTACGGCCACAACGACGAGAATCTGCTCGAGCAGGGCGCGCGAGTACGGATGGGCCAATCGATCGCCACAGTGGGCAACCGTGGGGTCTCGACCGGCCCGCATCTGCATTTCGAGGTTCTCGACCCGACGGGAGTCAACGTCGATCCGGCACAGTGGCTGGCCGATCGCGGGGTGGTTCTGGCGATGGCCGCTGATGCAGACGCCCGCGCGCCGGGGCCGGTGGTGCCGCAGTGGGTCGGCGAACCACGCCTGTGACGAACCCGGCGTGGTGGGTGGCTCAGGAACGAACGAGGCGAGCGATGGCCGCCGAGGCTTCAGCGATCTTCTCCTGCGCCTCGTCCCCGCCGGCGTGGGCGGCATCGAGCACACAGTGGGTGAGATGGTCGTCGAGCAAACCCAGCGCGACCCCCTCCAGCGCCTTGGTCAGCGCCGAAATCTGGGTCAGGATGTCGATGCAGTACTGCTCCTCGTCGACCATCCGATAGATACCTCGGGATTGCCCCTCGATGCGCTTGAGGCGGGCCAGGTATTTGCCCTTATCGCTGATGTAACCGTGGGAAGAGTGTTCCGAGGCAGAGGATTCTTCCGGGGTGGAGGATTGTCCCGGTGCGGACGCAGCGGTCATGGACTCACCTTCTCAATGGATCTCGGTCGGTTGTGCTGCAGTCCACGCACTGTACTCGCGCCTGGCTGCAGGTCGAGTCGGCGTAACAGTTGCGCGTTGAGTGCGACCACGACCGTCGAGGCTGACATCAGAATCGCTCCGACCGACATCGGCAGGACGAACCCGATGGGCGCGAGAATTCCGGCGGCCAGCGGTACAGAGATCAGGTTGTATCCCGCTGCCCACCACAGGTTCTGCTTCATTTTTCGGTAGCTGGCGTCCGACAGCTCGATGACCGACAGCACCGAGCGGGGGTCGTCGCTGGCGAGGATGACCCCGGCCGAGGCGATCGCGACGTCGGTGCCGGCCCCGATCGCGATGCCCACATCGGCCTGGGCCAGGGCGGGGGCGTCGTTGACGCCGTCGCCCACCATCGCCACCTTGCGGCCTTCGTGCTGCAGTTCGGCCACCTTGCTGGCTTTGTCTTCCGGCCGTACACCGGCGAACACCCGATCGATACCGAGGTCGTGAGCGACGGTGTGCGCCACTGCTTCGGCGTCGCCGGTAATCATCACAACCTCGACCCCGCGGGCGTGCAGCACCTCGACGGCTTGGCGGGATTCCCCGCGCACCTCATCAGCAAGTTTGAGAGCTCCAATCAGCTCAGTGTCGCGGGTGACATGCAGGATGATTGCGCCGTCGGCGCGCCAGCGATCAGCGATGGCCAGTTCCTGATGGCCCTGTTCCTCGAGCATGCGGGGCCCGCCCACCCGCACTGTGGCGCCCTCGACGCGAGCGGTCACACCGACCGCCGGTGACGAGGTGAAGTCGGTGGCCGCCGGCACCGGCCGCGCGCGGTCTCCGGCAGCTGCGACAATCGCTCGCGCCAACGGGTGCTCACTGTCGGCTTCGGCGCTGGCGGCCAGGGCGAGCACGGTGTCCTCATCGACGCCGTCGGCGGCCGCGATCTCGATGACCGTGGGCTCACCCTTGGTCAGGGTTCCGGTCTTGTCGAACAGCACCGCATCCACAGTGCGCATGGCCTCAAGTGCCAACCGGTCTTTAACCAGCACGCCGCCGCGGGCGGCGCGTTCGGTGGCAATGGCCACCACCAGGGGGATAGCCAAGCCGAGTGCGTGCGGGCAGGCGATGACCAGCACGGTGATGGTTCGAATCACCGCCTGGTCGGGTTGGCCGATGACCGTCCACACGATGGCGGTGATGATCGCTGAGCCGAGCGCGAACCAGAACAGCAGCGCTGCAGCGGAATCGGCCAGCCGCTGGGCGCGGGAGGTGGAGTTCTGCGCGTCTGCCACCAGGCGCTGAATCCCGGCCAGCGCCGTGTCATCGCCGGTGGCGGTGATCTGGACCCGCAGCCCCGAGTCGGTGGCCACCGTGCCGGCCACCACCTGATCGCCGATGCCGCGGCGCACCGTGCGCGATTCTCCGGTGACCATGGATTCATCGAGCTCGGCCGAGCCGTCTACGACGCGACCGTCGGCCGGCACGCTGGCCCCCGGGCGCACGATCACCACATCTCCGACCTGCAGCTCACTGGGAGCAACCGTGGTGATCTGGTCGCCATCGACGCGTTCGGCCTCATCGGGCAGCAGCGCGGCCAGCGAGTCCAGGGCCGAGGTCGTCTGGGCCAGCGACCGCATCTCGATCCAATGCCCCAACAGCATGATCACGATGAGCAGCGCCAGTTCCCACCAGAAGTCCAGTTCGTGGTGCAACACACCGATGCTCGCACCCCAGGACGCCACGAAGGCCACCGTGATCGCCAAGGCGATCAACAGCATCATTCCCGGTGCACGCGACCGCAGTTCTGAATAGGCGCCTACCAGGAACGGCCGCCCACCCCAGCAGTACATCACCGTACCCAGCACCGGTGAGACCCACTTCAACACTTCACCATCGGGTAGGTCATAGCCGATGAGCATCGCGAACATGGGCGAAAAGGCCACGACCGGCACAGCCAGGGCCAGCATGATCCAGAACAGCCGCCGGAACTGCCCGGCGTGATCACCATGCCCCCCATGCCCAGCGTGATCATGGTCTGCGCGGGCGCGCTCAGCATGGTGATCGTGGTGGTTGTGTGACGCTGCGGCGAGTTGGCCGTGGTGGCGTTCATCGGCGGCGTCGTGACCGACGTGCTCAGGGGAAGAGTGCTCGTTCATGCCGCTACCTTATACCCCTTGGGGGTATACGTCGAGGGGTTGGTGGGTGGAACTGTGGACGATGAGTGGGGCGGGCTGGTGAAGGCGCGCAGCCGCAGGCTGTTACTGACGACGAACACGCTGGACAACGCCATGGCGGCCCCGGCCAGCATGGGGTTGAGCAGTCCCAGCGCGGCCAGCGGTATCGCGGCGACGTTGTAGGCGAATGCCCAGAACAGGTTCATTTTGATCGTTTTCAGAGTGGTGCGTGCCAAGGCGATCGCGTCGGCGGCAGCGTTGAGGTCGCCGCGGACCAGGGTGATGTCAGCGGCATGCATGGCGGCGTCGGTGCCGGTGCCCATCGCCAGCCCGAGATCGGCGTGGGCCAGGGCAGCGGCGTCGTTGACGCCGTCGCCGATCATGGCCACAACCTTGCCGTCGGATTGCAGGTCGGTGATGACGGCGGCTTTGTCGGCCGGCAAGACGTTAGCGATGACGGTGTCGATACCGACCTCAGCGGCCACGGCATCGGCGACGGTCTGGTTGTCGCCGGTCAACAGGATGGGCGTCATACCCAGTGCGGCGAGCCGGGCGATGGCGTGTGCGCTGGTGGGTTTGATCGCATCGGCGACCGCCAGGACCGCATGGGCGCGGCCGTCCCAGGCGACGAGTACGGCGGTCTGTCCGGCTTCTTCGGCGGCGGTCTGCGCCTCGTTGAGGTGAGGGTCATCCACGGCGATGCCGTGTTCGGCCAGCAGCGTCGGACGCCCGACGGTGACCACACGTCCCTGGACCAGACCGCGCACGCCTCGACCTTCGAAGTTGCGGAAGTCGTCGACCTCGTCGAGCGGCCCGACTTCGGCGGCTGCACCAGCAGCGATGGCGGCCGCGACGGGGTGCTCGGAGGCATTCTCCACCGCCCCCGCGAGGGCGAGCACGTCTTCGCGAGTGGTGGAGGGAGCAGTGGTGACCTGGACGAGTGTCATCTGTCCCGTGGTGACCGTGCCGGTTTTGTCGAGGACAACGGTGTCGACGGTTCGGGTGGATTCGAGGACTTCGGGGCCTTTGATCACGATGCCGAGTTGGGCTCCGCGGCCGGTACCGACCAGAAGTGCGGTCGGGGTGGCCAGTCCCAGAGCGCAGGGGCAGGCGATGATCAGCACAGCGACCGCGGCGGTGAACGCCGCTTGCAGGGGATAGCCGGCGCCGATCCACGCGCCGAGGACAGCGATGGCGACGGCGATGACCACCGGCACGAAGACACTTGAGATCCGGTCGGCCAGTCGCTGGGCGTGGGCTTTGCCGGTCTGGGCGCGTTCGACCATCGCGGCCATTTGCGCGAGTTGGGTGTCCGCTCCCACGCGGGTCGCCCGCACCCGCAGGTGCCCGCCGGCGTTGACCGTTCCGCCGGTCACGGTGTCGGCGGGGGCGACCTGGACTGGCATCGACTCGCCGGTGACCATGCTGGCATCGACTGCCGAGGTGCCGGACACCACCACACCGTCGCTGGCGATCTTCTCGCCGGGGCGCACATTGAACTCGTCGTCAATGGCGAGCTCGCCGATCGGGATCCGATGCTGGTGGCCGTCCCTGATCACTGTGACGTCTTTGGCGCCCAGCTCCAACAAGGCCCGCAACGCCGCACCGGCGCGCCGTTTGGACCGCTTCTCGAAGTATCGGCCGGCCAGGACGAACATCGTGACCCCCGCGGCTACCTCAAGGTAGATGTTGCCTGCACCGTCAGAAGCGCTGACCGTCAGGGTGAATCCTTTACCGGACTAGGATGGCAGGAGCTCGCCAGCAATGCGTTTGCCGCAATCATCTGCTGACGACCGTCTCCCGAACCGACGCGCCAACGAAGGCGTGACTGCTCTTGTCAGAGCTTGATCTTGACATTGTCACCGCGGCTGATTGCTTCGGCGATGCTGGTCAAAGTCGGCTCGACGAGGGCGGTGCCAAGCTTGCGTTGCAGCGCTCGCTTGACCGTGGCTACGGGCTGGCCTTTGCACTGGCGGTAGACGGCGTCGACCTCCCGCTGCATGTTTCCCGCAACCTGCTTCGCGAGCTTCTTCTCGAAGTTCGGATCCATCGTGAATCCAGCCATGTCGTCCCCCTTGTGGTCACCACTTGAGTGATCACGATCGTATCTGCGGGCACCGACACCAACCCCGCCATCAGCGTCTACCTGACCATCCGCCCGACGAGGTAGCGAGCGTCACGGCCGACTCCCCGTAAAGATGCGGAGGAGAGGCTGCGCTGCCATTCGAGGCCGATGTAGCCGAGTCCGGTGTGGGTGGTGGACAGGCCTTTCCGTTGCCGGGGGCGCCCGTCCTGGTCGAGAGCACCGATACCGGCGAGGTAGGGCAGGTGGGGTGTGTATCCGGTGGCAAGGACGATCGCGTCGACGTCGCTGGAGGTGCCGTCGGGCCATACGGCGGTGTCGCCGTCGAGTCGGGTGAACATCTCGCGGGCAACGGGTTGGGATGCGGCGAGGGCGGCGCGGTAGCGGCCGGTGTCGAAGACCGGCACGGTGGGCGGGTTGGTGATCCGGTGCCCGATGGGGAGGGCGTCGATGCCGGTGATGGTGAACCAGAAGTGCATGTCGCGGCCGAGGGGGCGTTGCGGGGCGAACTTCACCGGTGTGCGGCTGGCGAGGGTGACTGTGGTGGTGTCGGCGAGTTCCGCGGCGATCTGGACCGCGGAGTTGCCGGCGCCGACGACGATGACGTTCTCCCCGGTGTGGTCGGCGGGGGTGCGGTAGGTGCTGGCATGCAGCAGTTTTCCGGTGAACGTGTCTTGTCCTGGCAGTGCCGGGAGGTGGGGTGAGCCGAATCCGCCTGTGGCGGCGACGAGCCGGGGTGCGGTGAAGGCGGTTCCGATGTCGGTGTGGGCGGTGAAGGTGTGGCCGTCGTGGTCGACGGCGTCGACCCGGTGGTTGAGGTGGATGTCGACGTCGAGGCCCTTGGCGTAGCGGCGCAGGTAGTCGACGACTTCGTCGCGGTGCGGGTAGTGGTCGGGGTCGCCGGGGAAGGAAAGCCCGGGTAGGGAGCTGTATTTCGCGGGCGAGAACAGGGTGAGGCTGTCGTAGTAGTGCGGCCAGGATCCGGCGGTGTCGTCGGAGGCTTCGAGGATCGCGGCGGTCAGGCCACGCTGGCGGAGGGAGTGGGCAGTGGCCAGGCCGGACTGGCCGGCGCCCACGATGAGGGCGTCGTAGTGGGACATGTGGGGGTCCTTCGAATCAGGGAGTGGCGTCGACGGTGCGGCGGGGGACGCTGGCGGCCGCGACGAGGGCTGCGAGGAGTGCGATGGCACCGAGGACGAGGTAGGCGTGGGCGTAGCTGCCGGTCCAATTCGACAGGGCGGTGCCGGCCCACGGGGCGAGTGCCATCACGATGACGATGGGGGCGGACATCAGGCCGTTGAGGCGGCCGTAGTGGACGGCGCCCCACCGGTCGGTGATGGCGGTGGCTTGGACGAGGGTGAACAGTCCACGGATCAGTCCGGCGCCGATCGCGACGGTGATCAGGGTCACGACCGTGGTCACGACACCCAGTAGTGCGGTGCTGACGGCGGTCGCGACGAGAACACCTATGGCACGGCTGCGAGCCGAGGTACGGGCCGCGAGGGGCAGGTAGCCGATGCGGCCGAGGAGCTGTCCCGCCCCACTCAGGCCGAGGGTCAAAGCCGCCAGAGACGGGGAGAAGCCTTGTTCGATGAGCAGCGGCACGAGGTTGAACACGCCAGCGAAGGCGGCGAACGCGCCGAGGCTCAAGGCGGCGACGAGGGCGAGGAACGCGGGGCTGCGGGAGGCGTCGCGGTGATCGGCCGCGTCTCCGTGCGCCGGTGCCGGTGGGTGCGGCCAGCGCCCGCGCAGCCCCCACAGGTGGGCGGGGATGGTGATGACGGCGAGGATCGCCGCGAGGATGAGATAGGTGGCGCGCCAGTCGGTTCGCTCGACCAGCGTCGCGGCGAGCGGGGCGAAGACGGTGCTCGCCAGGCCCGCGGCGAGGGTGAGGATCATCAGCGCCTTGACGTAGCTGTCGCCGTACCAGCGGGTCAGCGCCGCGAACGCGGGCGGGTAGAGAACGCCGCCCATCGCGATGCCGGCGAGGATCCAGCCGGCGTAGAACGTCGGCAGGTTGTGTGCGGTCGCGATGAGGAGCAGTGCGGGCACGGCGAGTACGGAGCCGGCGGTCATGATGGCGCGCGGGCCGATGCGGTCGATGATGCGGCCGACGGGGATGCCGGTGAATGCGGCGGCGAGCTGGCCGATCGAGAACGCGGCCATGATCGTCTGTAGGGACCAGCCGGTGTCGTCCGCGATGGACACCGACAGCACGGGGAAGGCGTAGTAGAGGATGCCCCAGCTGGTGATCTCCGTCAGGCACAGGATCGCCAAGACCCGCCGCAGACCAGCCGCGGGAAGGGTGTCGGTCTGCGGCGGGGCCTTGGTGTCCGTCATCGGGCTATCGTGACCCGCCGGGTGCGGTCAGGGTCACCAACTCTGGCTGCGGCGCGCCGCAGCAGCCGCCTTCCGAGGCGTCGGCGTCGGGCTCGTCGAATACCCCTGCGCCGCCGCAGACCCCGGTTTCGGGGAGGATCAGCTCGACGCGGGCGGCGGCCTCGTGGTCACCGGCGATCGCGGCGGCGATGCTGCGGACCTGCTCGTACCCGGTCATGGCCAGGAACGTCGGTGCGCGGCCGTAGCTCTTCATTCCGGCCAGGTAGAAGCCGGGTTCGGGGTGGCTGAGTTCCTCGGCGCCGTGCGGGTAGACGGTGCCGCAGGAGTGCACGTTCGGGTCGATCAGCGGGGCCAGCTCGATCGGGGCCTGCAGGACCGGATCGAGGCCGAGGCGGATCTCCGACAGCCAGGACAGCTCGGGCCGGAAACCGGTGAGCACCACGACACGGTCGACACCGTCGACCCGCTGACCGTTGTCGGAGGTCAGGGCAACCCGGTCCTGATCGGCGGGTTCGACTGCGGCGGTGCGGAACCCGGTGACGACGTTCAGCAGGCCGTCGTCGACGGCCTTCTTCGCCTTCAGGCCCAGGGCGCCGCGGGCGGGCAGCTGGTCGGATTCGCCGCCACCGAATGTGGAGGCGACGTCGCCGCGGCGCAGGATCCAGGTGATCCGGGTGCCGGGTGCTTCCTTCTCGAGCGCGGCGAGGGCAACGATGGCGTTCAGTGCCGAGTGGCCGCCGCCGGCGATCGCGGTGTGCTTGCCCGCGTACTGCGCGCGCACTTCCCGGTCGTCGAGGTCCGGGACGCGGTAGGAGATGACGTCGGCCGCGGCCTTCTCGCCGAGCGCGGGTAGTCCTTCGCCGCCGAGCGGGTTCGGGGTGCCCCAGGTGCCGGAGGCGTCGATGACCGCCTGCGCAAGCACACGTTCCTCGGTGCCGTCGGCGCGGCGGATGTGCACGGACAGCGGTTCGGTGTCGCGGCCGGAGTCGACGACGAGGTCGCGGCCGCGGCGGGCGACGCCGATGACCTCGGTGCCGAACTGCACGGCGTCACCGAGTGCGGCGGCGAGCGGGACGAGGTAGTCGCGGACCCACTCCTGCCCGGTCAGATACGCCTCATCGTCGGGGGCATTCCAGCCGGTCTGGTCGAGCAGGCGGCGGGCGGCGGGGTCGATGACCTCGGCCCAGCGGGAGAACAGTCGCACGTGGTTCCACTCGGCCACGGCAGCTCCTGCGCGGGGGCCCCGCTCGAAGACCAGCGGGGTGAGCTGGCGTTCGCGCAGTTCGGCGGAGGCGGCCAGACCGATGGGTCCGGCACCGATCACGACGACGGGCAAGTCGTTCATCATTCGACCTTTCATCGATGTTCTTCGATCAATGCCCACAGTATCGATGGCCATCGATGAATGCAACCATCGATGCCGATCGATATACTGAGTTCATGGTTACGTCCACTGAGTCCGCCGAGTGCCGTGTCCCGCCGAGTGCAGGTGCCGGGCATCCGTCGGCCGGTTTGGCGGCCGAGGACGCGGCCACCTACGCCGGTTGGTTCGCCTGCCTGGCCGAACCGACCCGTGTCCGGCTTCTCCACGAGGTCGCCAGCACCCCGGCCGGCGTCAGCATCGGGGAGCTGGCCACACGGCTGGGCATCGGCCAGCCGACCATCTCGCACCACGTCCGCAAGCTCGCCGACGTCGGCTTCGTGACCGTCCACAAGGACGGCACCAGCTCCGTCGTGGTGGTCAACCCGGCGTGCTGCACCGGCCTGCCGAGCGCGGCCGACGCAGTCATGGGCCTGCTCACCCAGCGCCCGTGCTGCCCGGACGATCTCCCCGGCGACGTGACCGTTCGACCGATGACCGACGAGGACTGGCCCGCCGTGCGCCGCATCTACAGCGACGCCATCGCCACCGGTCTCACCACCTTCGCCACCGAGGTGCCGCCTCGGAAGACGCTGGACACCCAGTGGCTCCCGGATCACCGGTGGGTCGCCGAGATCGACGGCACCGTCGTCGGCTGGGCCGCCCTAACCCCCGCGTCGCCCCACGAGCACTTCCGCGGGGTCGCAGAAAGCGCGGTCTGTGTCGCCGAAGGCTGGCGCGGCCGCGGCGTCGGCAAGGCCCTGCTCCGAACGCAGGTGATCGCCGCCGACCAGGCCGGCCTGTGGACGCTACAGACCTCGGTCTTCCCGGAGAACCGGGCCGCGATCGCGCTGCACCACTCCGCCGGGTTCCGCACCGTCGGGGTCCGCGAACGCATCGCCCAACTCGGCGGCGAGTGGCGCGACACCGTCCTGCTCGAACGACGATCCGAGACCGAGGCCGCCACCAGCTGCGCGGCGTTCTGACCGTCGTGGACATCGAGCTGCTCTACTTCGACGGCTGCCCCAACTGGCAGATCGCCCGGGACCAGATCGCCGAGGCCCTCGCCGCGACCGGGAACGCCGGAACGCCGATCGTGCTCCGGGCGATCGACACCCAGGACGAGGCAGAACGCGAAGCGTTTCCGGGATCGCCCACCATCCGCATCGACCGGGTCGACGCGTTCGGGCCGACCACCGGGGTGGGACTGACCTGCAGGGTCTACCACACCGCCAACGGCCCCGCCGGAGCACCGACAGTTCCCGACCTCGTCGAGGCGCTCCGCCAGGCGGAGCTGCGGCGACACTGACGTCAGACACTCAGTCCGCGTATGCGGACCGTGCGTTCGAGCATCGTCGAAATGTCGAATTGGCGGAAACCGACCCGATCAGTGACCTCGCGAGTGAGGGCAAAGATGCCCGCTCGTTCCGCCCACAGCGCAGCACTGCACCGAAGGCGACACGAGCGGGTTCACGGCCGAAGCAACATGCGACCTAGCAGCAGCCCGTCATCGGCGTGCACGCGCACATCTCACATGTTCCGTTCGCCATCATTACCTGACAGGTCCACCAGGCCTGCAGATTCGTCAGCCAGTTCTCCATGTCCTCACCTGATCTCCAACCCCCATCTAACATCGTAGTTCATCGGTTATCATCGCCGTATGACGATTGATCGTGCGGATGGTTGCCTGACAGCCGGGAGTACCGGCTCGACCCTCGATGCGGCGGTGGCGTTGTTCCACAGCCTGTCGGACGGGACCCGGTTGGCGATCGTGCGCCGCCTCGCTGCGGGTGAGGCTCGGGTGGCGGATCTGGTCGGCGAGTTGGGGTTGGCGCAGTCGACGGTGTCGGCGCATGTGGCGTGTCTGCGAGACTGCGGGCTGGTGACCGGCCGCCCGCAGGGGCGGCAGGTGTTCTATGCGCTGGCCCGGCCGGAGTTGATGGATCTTCTCGCCTCGGCGGAGACGCTGCTGGCGGCGACCGGGAACGCGGTCGCGTTGTGCCCGAACTACGGCACCGATGCCGAGGAGAAGTCATGAGCGACGCGTGCGGCTGCGGCCACGACGAACCCCGCCCCGAAGGCGAGGAAGAACACGAGCCCGAAAAGCTCTGGCACATCACCGAGATCCGCGCCGCCGCCGCGGCCGGCGTGCTGCTGGTCGCGGCGCTGATCGTTCGCGTGACCGGCGGAGCCGATGCGCTCGCTGTGGGGTTCGAGGCGGCCGCGCTGATCGTGGCGGGTTACACGTTCGTCCCGTCCACGCTCAAGAGGCTGGCCAAGGGCAAGATCGGCGTCGGCACGCTGATGACGATTGCCGCCGTCGGAGCGGTGCTGCTCGGCGAGGTCGGCGAGGCCGCCATGCTCGCGTTCCTGTTCGCGATCAGCGAGGGGCTCGAGGAGTACGCGGTCACCCGCACCCGCCGCGGCCTGCGGGCCCTGTTGTCCCTGGTCCCGGACACCGCCACGGTGCTCCGCGGCGGCCGCGAGGAGACCGTCCCGCCGGCCGAGCTCGCTCTCGGCGAGATCATGATCGTCAAGCCCGGGGAGCGGATCGCGACCGACGGCGTCATCCGCACCGGACGCACCGCCCTGGACACCTCCGCGATCACCGGCGAATCGGTGCCCGTCGAGGCCGGTCCCGGCGACGAGGTGTTCGCCGGGTCGATCAACGGCACCGGAGTCCTCGAGGTCGAGGTCACCGCTGGCGCGCAAGACAACTCGCTGGCCAAGATCGTGCGGATCGTCGAGGCCGAGCAGTCCCGCAAGGGCGAAGCGCAACGCCTGGCCGACAAGATAGCCAAGCCGCTTGTCCCGGCCGTGATGGTCGCGGCCGCGGTCATCGCCGCAGTCGGCAGCCTCGCCGGTGATCCGCGGGTGTGGATCGAACGCGCCCTCGTCGTGCTCGTCGCCGCCTCACCGTGCGCGCTGGCGATTGCCATCCCCGTGACGGTCGTCGCCGCGATCGGCGCCGCGTCCAAGCTCGGCGTCCTGGTCAAGGGCGGTGCCGCCCTCGAAGCACTCGGCCGCATCCGCACCGTCGCGCTGGACAAGACCGGCACTCTCACCCGCAACCAGCCCGTCGTGATCGACGTCGCCGCCGCTAACGGCGCCACCCGCGGCGACGTCCTCGCGGTGGCCGCGGCGTTGGAGGCCCGCAGCGAACACCCGCTGGCCCGAGCGATTCTCGCCGCCGTCGGCCACTACGTGCCCGCCGACGATGTCGATGCCGTGACCGGCGCGGGCCTGACCGGCCGCATCGACGGCGCACCGGTTCGGCTCGGTCGACCCGGCTGGATCGACCCCGGCCCCCTCACCGCCGACATCGAACGGATGCAGCGTGCCGGCGCCACCGCGGTCCTGATCGAGCGCGCCGGAACCGTGATTGGGGCGGTCGCCGTCCGCGATGAACTCCGCCCCGAGGCACACGAGGTGATCGCCGGCCTGCGCCGCGACGGCTACCAGGTCGCGATGCTCACCGGCGACAACGACCGCACCGCCCGCGCCCTGGCCGCCGACGTCGGCATCGACGAAGTGCACGCCGACCTGCGCCCCGAGGACAAGGCCCGCATCGTCGGAACCCTCCGCGCTGCGCGACCGACCGCGATGGTCGGCGACGGAGTAAATGACGCCCCCGCCCTCGCCACCGCAGACCTCGGTATCGCGATGGGCGCAATAGGAACCGACGTGGCGATCGAGACTGCCGACGTCGCTCTGATGGGCGAGGACCTGCGCCACCTACCTCAGGCGCTGCACCACGCGCGCCGGTCTCGGACGATCATGCTGCAGAACGTCGGCCTGTCCCTGGCGATCATCACCGTCTTGATGCCGCTGGCCCTGTTCGGTGTCCTCGGCCTGGCCGCGGTCGTCCTCGTCCACGAAGTCGCCGAGATCGTCGTCATCGCCAACGGCGTCCGCGCCGGACGCGCCCGAACCCTCACCGCAGCGACACCCTCGGCGATCACGCGCGAACCGATCGCCGGGACTCGGTCATGACCTACGCCGAGCCCACCACCTCGACCTCAGCCAGGTGGCGCCGCGGCCGCCGCACCCTCGTCGCGGTCGCCGTCGCCTTAGCTGCGATCGCGCTGGTCGTCGATCCGATTGCACGCGACACTCTTTCCTGGGGTCGGACCGTCGATCTCGGCCTGCTGCAACTGCGCCTGACCTACAACACCGGGGTCGCTTTCAGTCTCGGCGACCAACTCCCCACCGCCGTCGTTCTTGCCGCCACCGCGGCCATCACCGCCACGATCAGTGTGTTCGCGTGGCGTACCGCACCGGACAGTCACCCGATCCAGACCGTCGGGCTCGCCGCGATCGTCGCCGGCGCCGCCGCCAACGTCATCGACCGTCTTCTCGACGGCAAGGTCACCGACTACTTCCACACCGGATGGTTCGCCACCTTCAATATCGCCGACACCTACATCACCTGCGGCGTCGTCCTCGTCATCGGCGCATTGCTCCTCGAATCCAACGAGGACCACTCACCATGACCCGCATACCCGAGCACCTTGCGCAACGCCCACACCGCGGAAGCGTCCGGGTGAACGTGGGCGCGCTCGTCGCCGGTCCCTTATCGGACGAGTGTGGTCAGTCGTCGAGGTCGAGTTGGGCGACTGCAGCTTTGGCAGTGCGTCCGACGCCGAGGATGGTCGCCGAGCCGGGGCCGGTCCAGTCCCCGTAGCCGAGCAGGTGCAGGCGGGGCTCCTTGAGCGCCTTCGTGCCCGAGACGGCGATCGTGCCGTCGTGCTCGCGCAACCGCAGCGGACGCAGGTGGGCCAGCGCGGGCCGAAAGCCGGTGGCCCACACAATGACATCGGCGTGCTGAACCGTGTTTCCCCAGGCGACGCCGTCTCGGGTGAGACGGTCGAACATCGGTAGCGCCTGCAGGACACCACGATCGCGGGCCTCACGCACCTCGGGCACCATGACGATGTCGCCGAGGGAAGCCGGTCCGCCGGGATCGGGTTTCCCGGCGGCGATCGCCGCGGCGCGCTCGGATGCGACCTGGAACAGCACCCGCCCGTCGACGTCGTCGGCGAGGAAGCGGGGTGGCCGGGTCGTCACCCACGTGGTGGTGGCCACGGTGGAGATTTCGGCGACGAGCTGGGCGGCGGAGTTGCCGCCACCGACGATCACCACCCGGGCGCCAGCGAAGTCCGACGGTTGCCGGTAGTCGACCGTGTGGAGTTGGCGGCCGGTGAACTCCCGCGCACCCGGGTACAGCGGCCAGAACGGTTGCTGCCAGGTGCCGGTCGCGCTGATCACCCGCCGGGCCCGCCAGATCCGTTGGTTCGTGGTGACGGCGAGGTGCTGCCCGTCGCGGTCCACACCGGTGACCCGGACGGGCCGCTTGATCGGCAGGTCGTAGCGCTCCTCGTAGGCGGTGAAGTAGTCGACCACGTGCGAGGCGGGCGGGAAACCGTCCGGCCACGGCGGCATCGGCCATCCCGGCAGGGCCGCGAACTCCGCCGGGGAGAACAGCCGCAGCGACGGCCACGTGTGTGGCCATGCCCCGCCGGGTACCGGTTGGTCGTCGAGGATCACGAACCGGTGCCCGGCTCGCCGCAGGTAGTAGCCCGCGGCGAGCCCGGCCTGTCCGCCACCGATCACGACCACATCCATGTCGGTCACCGATCGCTGCTGCATCATGCTCAGACGGTGACGGGCTCGCCCGCGGCGGCGAGGGTGTTCTCGGTGATCTCCCCCTGGTCGGCCAGCCAGCGCTCGGCGTCGATCGCGGCGGCACAGCCGGTGCCGGCCGCGGTGATGGCCTGACGGTAGGTGTGGTCGACCAGGTCGCCGGCCGCGAAGACACCCTCGGTGGAGGTGGCGGTGGTCGGCGACTGCACCTGGACGTAGCCGGCGGCGTCGACGTCGACCTGGCCCTTGACGAGCTCGCTGCGCGGGTCGTGGCCGATGGCGACGAACATGCCGGTGACGTCGAGCGTGGACCGCTCGCCGGTGACCGTGTCGCGGACCACCAGGCCGGTGACGCTGTTCTCACCCAGCACCTCGACCGGCTCGGCGTTGGTGACGAAGCGGATCTTCTCGTTCGCCTTGGCGCGCTCGAGCATGATCCGGGACGCGCGGAACTCCTCGCGGCGGTGCACGAGGGTGACGCTGCGGGCGAACTTGGTCAGGAAGGTGGCCTCCTCCATCGCGGAGTCGCCGCCGCCGACCACGACGATGTCCTGGTCGCGGAAGAAGAAGCCGTCGCAGGTGGCGCAGGCGCTGACGCCGCGGCCGAGGAGCTTCTCCTCCCCCGGGATACCGAGGTAGCGGGCAGCGGCACCCATCGCGAGAATGACGGCGCGGGCGTAGTACGTCTCACCGTTCGCGACGACCTTCTTGACCGGGCCGTCCAGCTCGATCTTCTCGACGTCCTCGGTGCGGATGTCCGCGCCGAAACGCTTGGCCTGCTCGCGCATCTCGTCCATGAGATCCGGGCCCATGATGCCCTCGCGGAAGCCGGGGAAGTTCTCCACCTCGGTGGTGGTCATCAGCGAGCCGCCGAACTGGGTGCCCTCGAAGAGCAGGGGCTCGAGCTCCGCGCGGGCGGCGTAGACGCCGGCCGTGTATCCGGCGGGTCCGGAGCCGACGATGATCAGGTCGTGGATGGTCGCGTCAGTACTCAATGAGGAGCCTTCCGTGCGGCCCCCGCAGGGGCGAAGAGGTGGACGTTGTCGGTCAGGAACGGGCGGGCTCGGCGGTCAGTTCTGCGATCAGCGCCTCGACCTTCGCCTTGATCTCGTCACGAATCGGGCGGACCGCGTCGACACCCTGACCGGCCGGATCCTCGAGAACCCAGTCGCGGTAGGACTTTCCGGGGAAGACCGGGCACGTGTCGCCGCAGCCCATCGTGATCACCACGTCGGAGGCCTGTACCGCGTCCACGGTGAGGATCTTCGGGGACTGCGTCGAGATGTCGATGCCGACCTCGGCCATCGCCAGGGTCGCGGCGGGGTTGACCTGGTCGGCCGGGGCGCTGCCCGCGGAGCGGACCTCGATCCGGTCACCGGCCAGCGCGGTGAGGAATCCGGCGGCCATCTGGGAGCGGCCGGCGTTGTGCACGCAGACGAACAGGACCGACGGAGTGGCGTTCGGGGAATCGGTGGTCATCGAGAACCTTTCGGGAAGATGGAGGGGTCAGGCCTGGGTGGTGGTGGTGAGTTCGGTGAGCAGGCCGCGGACACGAATATCGATCTCGTCGCGGATCGCGCGCACCATGTGCGGCGATTGCCCTTCCGGGTCGGGTACCGACCAGTCGAGATACCGTGTGCCCGGATGGACCGGGCAGGCGTCGCCGCAGCCCAGGGTGACCACCACGTCGGCGACGGCGACGACCTCGTCGGTCAGCGGCTTGGGATACGCGGCGGCCAGGTCGATTCCGGTTTCGGCCATCACCGCGAGGACGGCGGGATCGATCCCGCCGGTCGGGGCCGAGCCCGCCGAATGGACGTGGACACGGCCGCCGCTGTGGTGGTCGAGCAGCGCCGCCGCCATCTGCGAGCGGCCGGTGTTGTGGGCGCAGACGAACAGCACCTCGGGCGCCGTCTTCACCACGGAACCGTCGGTGTGGGCGCGGGCGGTGAGGCGTTCGGCGGCCAGCCTGGGCGCGAGCGCCGTCAGATGGGTGTGCACCGTGGCGGTCTCGCGGAGCGCGGCGTACGACTCGAACACCGTCCGCTCCACCGTTTCCGGGGAGAAGACCCCGACGTATCTGCCGGCGAGATGCTCGGCGGCCCGCCGCAGGACCGCCTCGGGGACGAGTAGTTCGGACTGATGGCGGTCGACATGCTGGGACATGTTCGTCTCCTGGCCTTCTCGGGTCACGAAGCGATGGGTGCGGGAGAGTCCGTGCGGTTGAAGCGTTTGCGTAGCGCGAGGGAGACGTAGACCAGGCCGACGAGGACGGGGACCTCGATCAGCGGTCCGACGACCCCGGCGAGGGCCTGGCCGGAGGTGACGCCGTAGGTGGCGATGGCGACCGCGATGGCGAGCTCGAAGTTGTTGCCCGCGGCGGTGAACGCGAGGGTGGTGGTGCGCTCGTAGCCCAGTCCCATTGCGGCGCCGAGTGCGTAGCCGCCGCCCCACATGATCGCGAAGTACGCGAGCAGCGGGATCGCGATCCGGACGACATCGAGTGGCTGCGAGGTGATCTGGTCGCCCTGTAGCGCGAAGAGGATCACGATGGTGAACAGCAGGCCGTAGAGCGCCCAGGGGCCGATCTTCGGCAGGAACCGCTCCTCGTACCACTCGCGGCCCTTGGCCTTCTCCCCGAAGTGGCGGGTGAGGAACCCGGCGAGCAGCGGGATGCCGAGGAAGATCAGTACGGACTTGGCGATCTGCCACGGTGAGGTGTCGATGGTGGTCTGTTCGAGGCCCAGCCAGCCGGGCAGCACCGAGAGGTAGAACCAGCCGAGGACGGCGAACATGATTACCTGGAAGACGGAGTTGATCGCGACCAGGACGGCGGCCGCTTCGCGGTCGCCGCAGGCGAGGTCGTTCCAGATGATGACCATCGCGATGCAGCGCGCGAGGCCGACGATGATCAGACCGGTCCGGTATTCGGGCAGGTCGGGCAGGAAGATCCAGGCGAGCGCGAACATCAGCGCCGGGCCGAGGACCCAGTTCAGCAGCAGGGAGCCGAGGAGGAGTTTGCGGTCGCCGGTGACGGTGTCGAGGCGGTCGTAGCGCACCTTCGCGAGGACCGGGTACATCATGATCAGCAGACCGAGCGCGATCGGCAGGGAGATGCCGTCGAGTTCGACGGCCCCGAGTGCGTCACCGAGGCCGGGGATCATCCGGCCCAGGAGCAGGCCGGCGACCATCGCCACACCGATCCACACCGGCAGGAACCGGTCCAGGGTCGAGAGCTTGCCGACAACAGCGGGATGGGTGGTCGTCTCGGTCACCGGGCCACCTCCACGACCGCAGCTGCGGGCACGCAGGCCGAGCCTTCGACGACACCGACCTCGGACGCCAGCACCGCCGACAACTGCGCGAGCGCGGACGGGATCACCCGGTAGTAGACCCAGGTGCCGCGGCGCTCACAGTCGAGCAGACCGGCCTCGCGCAACACCTTGAGGTGATGCGAGATCGTCGGCTGCGACAGCTCGAACGCCGGGGAGATGTCGCACACACAGCTCTCGCCGTTCTCGTGGCTGGCGATCAGACTCAGCATCCGCAGACGCACCGGATCCCCGAGCGCCTTGAACATCCGGGCCAGGTCAGAGGCCCAATCTGAGGTCAACGGCTCCCGCGTGATGGGCGAGCAGCAGGCCTCGACCCCACTCGACGATTGATTCGACATACGTCTATATTGACTCTTATCGATTCAACTCGTCAACCGAACGGCCGGTGAACACGGCCACCCCGGAAGGATCCGAGCGTGAACAAACCTTCGGTGCTGTTCGTCTGCGTGAAGAACGGCGGCAAGTCCCAGATGGCGGCCGGGCTGATGCGCAAGGCCGCCGGCGACGCGGTCGAGGTGCACTCGGCCGGCACCAAGCCTGGCGCCGCGGTCAACGCCCTGTCCGCGCAGTCGCTTCTCGAGGTCGGCGTGGACATCACCGCCGAGACCCCGAAGGCGATCGACCCGCAGCTGCTGCGGGCAGTCGACGTGGTGGTCACCCTCGGCCGCGAGGCCCACGTCGATCCCGTCCCGGGGACCCGGTTCGAGAACTGGGACACCGACGAGCCGTCCGAACGCGGCATCGACGGCATCGACCGCATGCGCCTGGTCCGCGACGACATCGCCGCCCGCGTCGACCGGCTCGCCGCCCAGCTCACCGCCCCCACCCACCCCTGAGAACTGAGAGGCCCCCCTGATGACCCGTATCGAGGTTTTCGAGCCCGCACTGTGCTGCAACACCGGAGTGTGCGGCGACGACGTCGACCAGGCCCTGGTCACCTTCACCGCCGACATGGACTGGATCAACACCCAGGGCGGCGACATCGCCCGCTTCAACCTCGCCAATGAGCCCCTCGCCTTCGCCGAGCGGGAACCGGTCAAGGCGTTCCTGCAGCTCTCCGGCTCAGAGGGCCTGCCCCTCGTCCTCGTCGACGGCGTCACCGCCGTCACCGGCCGCTACCCCGACCGCGCCCAGCTCGCCAAGTGGGCCGGCATCGCCCCCGAACCGGTGGCCGCGCCCGCCGCGATCCAGATGCTCGGCCTCACCGACACCACCGACGCCGGATCCACCCGTGGGCCTGGGTGGTCAACAACTCGATCGCTGCAGCTCACCCGACATCACCGCTGCTCCGACGGCGTGCCGGGACAGAAGTCGTCGAGATCAGCTCCATCACCAGCACACACAACCGGAGTGCGATCGTGCCGATGCTGGCCACTGAACCTGTAGGGATCAACGCACTGAATGCACTGACCCGCCCGTCCGAGACGACCCAGTCGAACCTCCCGCCGACCTAGAATCTCCCGCACCACTGGAACTTGGTCTGGTCATCCAATTCCCGACGTTCTTTTGAACTTCGGCGTGCCGCTGGTTCACTGAACGACCGTCTCGCCCTGAGCGGATCAGCGAGCCGACGGGATACCCAAGTCGGCCAGGCCTGTTCGGCCGTACGGGCCCGATCGGTCGAGGACCGTGAGCTTGCGGATCGCCGCGTCTCGGCTGGTCTCGAGCCCTTGGATTTCGCCGAGCCACCCGTTTGTTCGCGCTTCAGCGATCCTCTCGCGCAGGTTCGCGATGATCGCGACCAATCGTGGTCGCGCCCGGGGGTCGACACGGAGCATCGGGCAACGGATACAGGCGTGTTCATGGTTGCAGGGGGATCCGTAGGGGCGACCGCAGGTGCCGAGTTCAAGCTGTCGGGTCGCGAAGTGCTGCTCGAACTCAGCCCACTCTGTATCGGTGGGTTCCCGGTACTCGACGGCGGGGCGCATCGCTCGACGGTGGTCGAGGTAACGGCGGTAGGACCCGATCAGCTCATCCTGGAAAACCGCGACGTACCCCTGCGTGGTGGTGATGTTGGCGTGTCCGAGGAGCTTGGCGGCGATGTGGACCGGGAGTCCGCCCGTAACCGCGTCCGTGGCGAACAATCGCCGGAAGTCGTGCGGTGTGAAGTGCAACGGCTCGCCGGCCGCGTCACGAAGGCCGATGCGCTCGATCGCCTCTTCGAGAAGGCGTCGCAGGGTTCCGTACCCGATCACTGAACGTCGGTGCCCGTTGCGGCACTGGAAGAGGTGCGGAAGCGCTGGACCTGTCGTCCGCTCATGCTTGTCGTATCTGGCGACCAGCGGGATCACTCCATCGTTCTCACCGCGTAGTCGAGTGATAATCGAGGCGAGGACGCTGGCGAGTTCGGGGCTGACGAGCAGCAGGCGCTCCTCGTTGCTCTTCGAGGGAAGAATCTGCAGAAGTGGCACCGTCTCGCCCGTATCCGGCGGCCTGTAGGTGACGAGTGCGAGGTGAGTGAGTTCGCCGAGCTCTTCCACTCGTATTCCGGTGTGGCGCAGTGTCTCGATAACAGCCCAGGTCCAGAAGGCGTCGTCTTCCTCCTTGACGACGTCGATGCGCCGGCCCGCTGGATCGATGACGTGAACGAACGTCGTGTTGCCGTTGACGCGTCGCTTGTCGCTGGGGTCGACCCTGCGGTATTTCGTTGCGCGGTACTCGAACTCTTCGCCGGGTTGGGCCCTCCGCGCATGGTCGAGAAGCGCCGCCCGGTCTTCGCGATGGTCGTTTGCGCTGTCCACGAGACGGTCGAGATGTGGAAGCCGAGTGCGGACGCGTTGGTGCATCCGGGCTTGTCGGGTGCGCTTGGCCTTCTCGATTCCCTTTGTGTCCATACGGTGCACGGGAGACGGAGCCGCCCACGGAGCCCAATAGGGATCCGCGAGGGCCCACTCCTGGATGTCGAGGTAGAACGCGCGCACAACCATCAGCACGTCCAGGTAATTCAGCCGCGGTCTGGTGGACCCATCTCGATTCGTGACGGTACGCAAGCGCAGCTTCCAATCTCGCGCGGCATTGTCGCTGAGGTGCAGGGAGTCGACACCCGGATGGTGGGCTTCGATATCAGCCCAGAAGGAGCCGAGTAGGCGGGCTGTTGAGTCGAAGGAGGTGTAGTCCAGCGCTGGCTTCCTCTCGTTGAGATAGCGAACGAGGAGATCCCGGATAGCCGAGTTCTGGATGGCGAATCGGTCGATGATCTGTTCGGCGCTGCGCTGGCCGACTCTCAGACACGTCAGCAGGTCGTTGTCGGGAATGGGGGCAATCCCGCGGACGAGATCCCAGGCCGCGTGGACGCCGTTCGGGTTGGACCCGTTGGAGTGCCGGTTGTCTGCAAGATAGTCGGTGAAGTCATGTAGCTGCAGTTGGTTGAGGTCTCGGCCGGTTGCCAGGACCATCTTGCTCAACACCAACCGCGCTTCGCGGAACTGGTACGCCGTCAGTTTGGCGCGCGGTGCGTTGGCGGCGATGCGTTCCCAGAGATCGGGGCGGAGCCTCTCTCGAACCGTCTCGTACAGGCTTCGTGCCCTGTATGCGCGCAGGAACGCGTAGTCGACGATCACCACTCGATGGATGAGGAGCGCCGGCACTGTGTCGATCACGTTCCTGCGGGCGACTCCGCGCGCCGAGAGATGCTCGGTCATGGTGGTGATCCAGCTCGGGTAGTCGTTCCCCGATGCGGCTGACCACCGCTCTTGCCAGCCGGTTCCGGGGAATGTGGAGAGCCACTCGAGGATGCCGCGCAGCGCGATCGCGGCCCGCTCGCCGCGTACCGGGTGATTCCGCCAGCGAAGGTCTGCCTCCACGGCGGCAAGCACCTCATCGATCGAGTGGCCGTCGTGGTGTCCGTGAACGCGCTCGGGGCGGACGGTCACTGAGGGAGTTGCCACTGTCGTCAGCACAGATCCTCACCGCCAAACAGAACAGACATGTCATGGTCCCGGTATCCCAGCGACTTCCCCGCGAGGGGGTGTGGTGGTGAAGGCCTGCTCAGGTGCTCGAGTACACGCGACGCCACCTGGACATCTGATTCGTGCAGGTACACCTGGACGGTCGTGGCGATTTGTCGGTGGCCGAGGATTGTCTGAACGTCACGGAGCGAGAGCTTCGAGTCGTCGGCCATACGTCGTGCGGCAGTGTGCCGCAGATCGTGCATGCTCCAGTTGGTTCCGAGCGCGACGTTGGTGCGACGGAAGACGCCTCGGAGCGTTTCGTAGTTCATCGGTTGGCGGGACGCACCAGCCCGACGATTGCGGACGCGAAGGGTCCACCACAGTGGGGCGTTCGGTTGCACATCATCGATCTCGGACAGATACAGGCGGAGCCACAGCAGCGCCTCCGCGCTCACAGGTAGCCATTGTTCGTCCCGTGAACCTTTACGAGTCACCCGCACCAACTGCTCGCCCCAGTCGACGTCGGCCATCCGCATCCCGAGGATCTCCCCAGCTCGGGCACCATTGCTGACCGCCATCGACAGCAGTGCCCTGTCGCGATTGGAGGTGAGCGCACCGAAGAGCCGAACCCATTCCGGATCGGGAAGGACCCTCGGACGACGTTTCGGTATGGGCGGGTTGTAGCGAAGCCGGCCGTCGGTTCGGAATGATTCGAGGGGGTTGTGGTGCGCATGGGCGCGCCGGCTCGCGTTGCGCAACTGGACTGGGTTTACCAGGGGCCCAGTCCCTTCGATGATGGCCCATTCGTAGAAGGTGCGCAGCACCGCATTGCTGTGGCGGATGGTCCGCGGCTTGTAGCGGTCGTCGAGGTACTGCTTGCGTGTGACGGCGTTGATCGTGCCCGCGGTCGAGACGGACACGGTCCGCCGACCACTTTCCGGCTTGATGGCATCAGACAACCAGAGAACGAACTCGCGCAGGTCTTCTTGTGTGGCACGGTTCCACGGCCGGTCGATCACACGCAACCAGCGCCACCATCGCAGCAGGTCATACGCATAGCTCCGAACCGTCCCGGCGCGGTGACCACGAGTGACCAACTCCTTCAGAAACTCGCCGACCGGCTCGATCTCACGATCGTCCGGTCCAACCAGAGACCAGAACGGAACCCCATCTACTGGGTTCACACGACCCCAGGCCGGAAGCCTCGTCGGCACACCCTTCGCGTCTTCACGGTTCACGGACACTCCCTTCAACAGTGCCCTCGACAATGACCACGCTGACCGCCCCCGCCTCGATCGTCCTCGGCGTGTCCGAACTTAGTCCGGTCAACATCCCGTGGGTCGTGCCTGGTTGTCCGGCGGTGCCGAAGAACAACGCATACAACGACCACAACAGCGCCGCGGTGGTGCCGACCGAGATGAGGGTGTCCATGGTGGCCGCACCGTGGCGCAGGTTGAGCAACGCGGCGCGATGAAACGGCCATGCCGCCCACACGATCACTGGCGCGGCCAACGTCAACGACGCCCACTGCCAGTAGGTGAACTGCAACGCCGGGACCATTGCCAGCGCGATCACCGGTACCGAGAGAACCACCGCACCGATCAGTCGGTGACGCAAGGCCACGAGCTCCCCGTCGTCGTCCGAAGGGTCATCGTCGGGGGCGGCACCTTTGGTGGGAGTGGCGGGCAGCGCAGCGTGGTATCCGGCCTGTTCGATGGTCTCGATCAGCAGGTGTGGGTCGACACCGGCGGGTGCGCTGACGTGAGCTTTTTCGGTGGCGTAGTTCACCGAGGCGCTCACTCCGTCGAGTTTGTTCAGTGTGCGTTCGATGCGTGCCGCGCACGATGCACACGTCATGCCCGACACGGCGAGTTCGATATCGACGGCGCCTGTCTGCTCGGCGGTGGCCGCAGGTGGGTGGATCGGAGCTGAGGTGGTCATGGGGGGTTCCTCGTTGGGTGAATGCCTCGGCGCAGTGCCCCGGGTGGCGCTGGTCAGCGAGTTAGTGTCCGGCGTGCGGATCGGCCGAGGGGGCCGTGGAGTCAGGTGTCGGGGCCGGGGCGCCGGTGGGGACGTCGAGAACGAAGGTGGCGGTATGCACAGCGCCCTGGACCTGGAAGTCGAGGTAGAGCAGATAGCGGCCCGGGGTGGGGGCGGTGGTGGCGAAGCGGACCTGTGGTCCCGCGAGTTGACCGGCGGTTGGTGCCGCGCCTTCTGGGTGAACATGCAGGTAGGCCAGGTCACCCTGTCGCAGGGCCACCAAGTGACCGAAAGCGCCCAGATACGGCTGCAGGGTGGTGACTGGTTGTCCTGCTCGGCGCACGGTGACGGTCAGTTCGGACTCGGCTCCAGCGCGCAGGTGCCCGGCCAGTTCGATGTCGAACCCGTCGACGGGTGACTGTCGTGATTCGGCGGCGGGTGGGGCCGGCTGGTAGTCACCGCTGACTTCGACGGTGCTGGTGAGGGTGAGGGGTTGGCCGGTGGCGGCGGGCACGAAGTCGGCGTAGATCCGGTAGCTGCCTCCCGTCGCCCACTGCCAGGGCAGCGTCCAGCGCCCTTCGGGCGAGAGAGTGGGGTGCACGTGTCGGAAGTGGGTGCCATCCGCGCGGACGACGATCAGGTGCAGCTGCTTGTCGTGCTCGGCGGCGAAGTCGGTGACCGCGGCCCCGGCGGCGTCGAGGATCTCAAAGCTCAGCGGTGCCTGCACCCCGGACGCATGGGGTGCCACCACATTCCCCAGGATGAAGCCGGCTGCTGCCATCGAAACTCCGCGAACCTGATCGGCCCCCGGAGACGAGGCGGATGTTCGCGACTGTGGTGCAGCATTGTGATCGGCATGGGCGGACTCAGCCGGGGAGGTCGACGCCCTGTCGGGAGCGACACCAGCGGCGATGGCGTACGCCGCAGCGAAAACTATCAGCAGGGCCGCGGCGAAGACGCCGAGCTTGGTTGGAACATTCATCGCTGGATTCCTGTCATCGGTGGTGGCGACACCCACGCCGCCCGGGAGAGGCTGAAGTCGCCAGTGGGGCAGACACTTCAGCCCCCCATCGGCTACTGCGCCAGGTGGTAGCCGGCCTCTTCGATCGCGCCGCGGATCGCGTCGGGCTCGATCGGGGCCGAGCTGGAGATGGTGACGTGCCCGCTGGCCACGTCGACGTCGACGTCAGTCACGCCGGCCAGTGCTCCGACTTCTTCACGCACCGACGACGCGCAGTGCCCACACGTCATTCCGGAGACGATCACTGTCGATGTGCTCATGAGATGTGCCCTTTCGGTACAGCAGTGGTGCCGACGACCCTCAGGGGGTCTGTCGCTGTGGCGTCTCGCCACACCACATTCATACCTTACCCCCCTAGGGTAATCAATGGGTTGTGGTGGGCTGAGCTTCGGTGGTGGCGGTGAAGCCCAGCCATCCGCGGCGGTGCAACAGCAACAGGGCTGACGCCGCCGCCATGCCGGTGAGGACTAGAGCGATCCACACCAGTTCGGGCATGTCGCGGGTGGTGGCCGCGCTGAACAGCCACCCGGTCGCGGCGTTGCCGAGCAGAATCCCGATCCCGACGATGGTGTTGTAGAGCCCGTAGTGGGTGGCGACAAGCGTGCCGCGGGCCAGTCCCACCACCGTGTCCATTTCGAATGGGAACACTGCTGCGGTGGCGGCGGCGAGCAGAGCTGCGGTGAGTAGCAGGGCGGCGATGTTGAGGGCGATGTTGCGCTGATGCGTTGCGGTGCTGGCGACTAGGGGCAGGAAAGCTGCAGCCATCAGCGTCATTCCCACGCTCAGGCTGCCGGTGCTGCCCCAGCGGTTGCCGAACCATGTGGTGATGCGTAGCTGGCCGGCGATGGCCACCAGACCGGTCACCACGAACATTGCGGTGACAACACTGGTGGCGAGGGTGGGGTTGTCTGCTATGCGGTCGGCATGTAGGGGCAGGGCGAGGTAGACCTGGAAGGACAGCACGTAAGAGCTGGCCATCGCCGCAGCGAAGAGCAGGAATCGCCGGTTACGGACGACGCTGCGCCAGTCCTGAATGATTGAGGTGCTGCTCGGGGCAGGTGTTGTTGCGGGTAGCGCTTTGATCTGCACGAGGGTCAGGACCGCGAAAACTGCTGCCGCACAGAGAGAGGTGAGCCGGAAGTCCAGGGCGGTCAGGGCTAGTCCGACCAGCGGCCCGAGCAGGATCCCGGCCTGGTAGAACACGTTGAACACGGCGAATGCTTCGATGCGGCGCTCACCGGCGTCGGCGGCCAGGTAGGCCCGTACGGCGGGGTTGAACAGCGCCCCGGCGAATCCCGTTGCCGCCGAGGCGATCAGGATCGCCGGCAGCGAACTGACCAGGGCCAGTAGGACGAATCCGATGACCCTCATCAGGCATCCGGCGATGATGAGCGGTTTGTAACCCCAGCGGTCAGCGAGTGTTCCCCCGATCAGGAACATGCCCTGTTGGGAGAAGTTGCGTATCCCCAGGACCAGGCCCACTGCCCATGCGGCCAGGGCCAGCGGGCCGGCGAGGTAGGCGGCGAGGTAGGGCATGAGCATGTAGAAGCCGAGATTGATGGTGAACTGATTGACCATCAGCACTTGGCTGGGGCGATCGAAGCTGCGGAAACTGCGGTAGAGGCGTCGCATAGATCAGCTCGTGGGCTCGGCGTGCGGCACGCAAGTGGGGTCGATGATGGTAGGGCACCACGTCCAGCTGCTCGCGACCTGAGTGAGCGGATCGCTGATGGTGCGGGGTTCAGTGGGCGGCGCCGGGGCGCCGATCAGGTCGTGAGCGCGGCAGTACTCATCGTTGTAAATGGTTCCGTAGTAGCGAGCGGGGCCATCGGGGAACACCGCCGCGATGCGCGTATCGGCCGAACGAGTACGCGCCAGCCAGCCCGAGACCAGGGCCACCGCGCCCACGCTCCAGCCGCCGGTGGCGTAATGCGTGGCGGCCAGGGTGCGACATGCCCAGACTGCCTCGGCCGGCGCCACCCAGTGCACCTCACTGAACTGGTCATAGGCAACGTTGCGGGGGTAGATACTCGAGCCGAGTCCCCGCATAATCCGTGACTGTGCCGGCTGGCCGAAAATCGTCGAGCCAATGGTGTCTACGCCCACAACCTCCAGCTCAGGGTTGAACTGCCGCAGAGTATGAGCCACACCGGCTGAGTGCCCACCGGTGCCCACCGAGCACACCAGCACATCGATATGTCGCAGCTGCGCGATCAACTCCACACCCAACGAGCTGTAACCGGTCACGTTGTCGGGGTTGGAATACTGGTCGGGACACCACGCAGCCTCGTCGCGCTCGAGCAGGGTGCGCACGCGGTCGCGGCGGGCTTGTTGCCAACCCCCGACCGGATGGGGATCGCTGACGACATCGACCTGGGCGCCGTATGCGGCGAGCATCTGCCGCAAGATCGGTTCCAGTCCTGGATCGGTCACCAAGGTCACCGGATGCCCGAACACGATGCCCGCTAAAGCCAGGCCTAATCCCAGTGTCCCACTAGTTGATTCGATGATCCGCGCCCCCGGGGCCAGCTCTTCACGGGCGCGGGCGCGTTCCACCATGTGCAGCGCAGGCCGGTCTTTCATACCACCGGGGTTGAAGCCTTCCAGCTTGGCCCAGAAGCCGCGCCCGTGCTCGGCGAAGGGTTCCTCGATGCGCAACACCGGGGTGCCGCCCACCAGCTGACGACTCAGCCCAGCACGGGGCGACGCGGCTTCGGCGGGGAAGGTACTGGCGAATGGATCACTGGTGGTGAGGCTGTAGGAGACAGTCACACGGGCATCCTCTGCGTTGTTGAACAGGACGCCGCCGGGCAGAAATCAGATCATCAGTGTGAGAGGGAACTGTGTCGTAACGTTCCACCCGGCGACACCGCCACCTTGCCCACCGAACCTCAAGGCTGATCGGCAGCGTGGATCAAGATCTGCTCAAGAATGCCCACGAGGTTGGATGATCGTGTAGACCACCGCCACCATAGGAGCGTGCCCCAAGATCGCAACGTCGTCGACGACCTCCATATGCCGGTGGTCCGACCACCGCACGGTCTGCACGCCCTGGTGATCGAAGATGAGCCCGACATTGCCGAAGTCGTTGCTGACTACCTGCAGCGCAGCGGATTCACGGTCACCGTTGCGCCCGACGGCCAGGAGGGAGTCGCCGCCGCACGCACGGCGAGTCCGGCAGTAGTCATCCTCGACCTGGGCTTGCCGTCACTCGATGGCGTCGAGGTCTGTCGACAGTTGCGCACCTTCACCAACGCCTACATCGTGATGGTCACGGCCCGCGCGGACGAAGTCGACACAGTCGTTGGCCTGTCGGTGGGGGCCGATGACTACCTCACGAAACCATTTCGCCCTCGTGAGCTGATGGCGCGCATCGACGCCATGCTGCGCCGACCACGGCCGACCCCAACCGGCGAGTCGCACCCGCGGACGATAGGGGAGCTCACCCTCGACCCTCAGGGTCGTGAAGTCCAGGTGGAGAGCACACCCGTGGAGCTGACTCGGACTGAGTTCGACGTTCTCGAAGCGCTCACGCGGCGGCCCGGTGTTGTGTTCAGTCGAGAGCAACTGCTCACCGAAATCTGGGGACCCGACTGGGTCGGCGATGCCCACGTCGTCGAAGTCCATGTCGCCAGTCTGCGCCGCAAACTCGGTGACAGCGCCGTAGCCGGCCGATTCATCCGCACCGTTCGCGGAGTGGGCTACCGGATGGGTGACGGCCAACCTCGAGGAGCCAGCGATGAACGATGAACGTCGACGGTTACGTATCCCCGGCAGCTTCGGCTCCCGGCTCATGCTCGCTCAAGCTATCGTCATCGCCGGCGGCGGCATCAGCGTCGCGATCGTGGCACTATTCGTGGCTCCACACACCTTCCACGACCACCTCGGCCAAGCTCGCCTCGAGCCAGGGTCAGTTCAGGCCGACCATGTCGAAGCCGCGTTCACTTCCTCGATCGTCGTCTCAATGTCTGTCGCATTGATCACCTCGACGATCCTGGCCACGGCCGTCAGCTGGTTCCTGGCTCGCCGCGTACAACAGTCAGTCGCCAGTGTCGCCCGCTCAGCCGTGGCTATTGGCGCCGGCAACTACCGCACGCGCGTACCCGATCGCCAGCTCGGCACCGAGTTCACCCAGCTCAGCCGAGCTATCAACCAACTTGCACAACGGCTGGATTCACAAGACGACATCCGTAAGCGGATGCTGTCAGACCTTGCCCACGAACTGCGCACCCCACTGACCACCATCGGCGCGATCACCGACGCCATCGAAGACGGAATCCGGGCTCCCGACTCACAGACCTTTGACGTCGTGCGCACCGCCACCACCCGCCTGCAGCGTCTCGCCGAGGACATCGCGACCGTATCCAGCGCCGACGAGCATCAGATGCCCCTCCACCCGGCGACGATCACTGTCAACGAACTGCTCATCGCGACCTACGAAGAAGCCGCCGACCTGTTCACCGACGCCAAAGTCACGCTAGGCATCGTCACCACCGCCGCGCGCGTACACATCCATGTCGACGCCGAACGAATGAGCCAAGTACTGCTCAATCTGCTCACCAACGCGCTGCGACACAGCTCCCCGGGCCAGCGAGTCGTAGTGAAAGCCGACACCGCCCCGGCACACGCGGTGCGCATCAGCGTCGTCGACTGCGGTGACGGCATTCCCCCTCAACACCTTCCACACATCTTCGACCGCTTCTACCGCACCGACTCCTCACGCACCAGAGACGCCGGCGGCAGCGGAATCGGCCTCACCATCGCCCGCTCTATCGTCGAAGACCATGGGGGCACCTTGCTCGCCGAAAGCCTGGGAGCCGGACACGGAGCCACCTTCACCATCACGTTGCCGACCACCACCCGACGTCACATCCACCGCAGCACCCCTGGAACCGAATTCTCCGTGGCCTTCAAACACCGCCCGCGTCGCGGCGCTGCCGATGCGCTCCAACGGGACCAAGCTACTAACTGAGGTAGTCCGTCGTAAGATTGACCCGCATCTAGAGATGGTGGGTGAAAATGACTGGGCTGGGTTCACTGGAACGCGCAGTGATGGACGTGCTGTGGTCAGCCGGTGCGGCGATGTCGGTGCACGACCTAGTCGAGGAACTCCACGACCGCGAACCGGCCTACACCACAGTGCTCACCGTCGTCACCAACCTGCACAAAAAAGGGTTCGTCGGTCGAGAAAAAGTCAGCCGCGCCTACCGGTACTTCCCCATGCAGACCCGTGAAGAGGCCACCTCACGCACCTTGCGTCAGGTCCTCGACGCCAGCGGGGACTCCGCGGCAGTACTGATGCACTTCGCCCAGACCGTGACACCCGCCGAGCGTGAAGTGCTCAGCGAATACCTCACCCTTAAACCTCGCCACACCCGCGGCGGCGGCACCAAAGCCTAAGCCATAGAAACCCTCCGACAAGGGAAACTCCGGCGAGGCCCAGGCCCGACTACTCAACCGGTCGCGCGCCCCTTGACTGCTGGGAGTAGACGCGCCACCAGCGCACCGGCCACACCCGCAGCGAAGGCCGCAGCACTCAGAGCCGACACCCAGTCGTGCACATCCACAGCGGTCAGCACCCGCAGCTCAACCGGATCACCGCGCCCGACTCCTGAGCGGGGGTCGGATGGCACGAGATCCGACGTTCGGAGCAGCATCACCAGCCAGAACGCGGCCACCGCCTCAAACATCACCACAGCAAGACCCACCGCACGGGAGATCGTACGGGCAGGACCGCGCGGGCCGAACCGACCCGCACGCCGCACCGCGACACCGTCAGTCATGCCTCACCACCTCCCCGCACACCCGCATCACACCCCACTTCTACTAACCACCTTCGTATTTTGTGGCCATCGGGCGTGGGCGCCGGGAACGAGGGTCTCGAAGCAATCACCACAGGAGGCCGGCCGGGCCAGGCGGAAGACTATCGCGGCCACCAGACCGAAAATCGCGATCACACTGCCAGTACGGACCCACCTCGGGGGTCGATTGAGCTCTGCCCTCAACGCCAACTCGGCAATCGGATCAGCAGGCACCACACCACCCTCGATCGGCCCGCCCGTGGCGGCGAACACGATGAACACCCACATCGCCGAGGCCATCCACACGAGCGAGTCCACCATCACCGCCAACGACGCGCCGTGCAGACGAGCAGAAGACAGCATGAACGCCCCAACACAGAGCAGCGCCAACACGATAGCCGCCGCGAAAAAGCCCTGGGGAGCAACCACCATCACGCCGCCGGCCGCACTCACAGCAAGCGCACACGAAACGAGCGCCCGCCAAGCCTCCCCACCTCGACCCGGCCGACGGGCAGCGGCGACACCACACGCTACGACCGCACCGAACAGCCCCAAGAGTGCCCCTTGGGCCACAACGCTTGCGATCACCGCGCCTCCAACAGCCATCTTGAAACTAATCCAAATAGTAGTTCAGATGAGCCGGAGGACGCTGAGCGGAGGGGGAGTAGCCCTACCCCATGGATGAACCGAGGCCTCCCGAGGCGAGGAACCCTGGGCCGCGCTCACACCAGTCCCTAAAAGGTGTCTGCCACCCGACTTCGAGAGTGACCGCGCGGTACACGCCAAACTGGCGTGCCCGTAACTGGAAGCGCAACAACCAAGTGCTCTCTGGTATCAGATCTCCTGGCAGGTCCCCGATAGCCGGTCCAGGCAGGGGTCACGGTAGTAATGGCGCAAAAAACAACGAAGTTCGCGTAGTGCCTGGTCAGCGGGTAGACGGACGCTCTTGTTGGTGGCCGCTATCGGTGGCTGCGGTCGGGGCCGATGAGGCTGGTGATGCCGCGCATGGCTGCCGGTGAGGGTTTGAAGTAGCGGCGTAGGTTCTCGGGTTTGCGGTGGCGGGACTTGGCCATCAGCTCCACCAGGCTGGCACCGGCCTCGCCGAGATGCGTCAGGCCGGAATGCCGAAGTTCGTGCAGATCCCAACCGGTGCCGGGCCCATTCGTCGCGGTGGCGGCATCCAGCACGGCGCGGGCCTGGCCGTAGGACAGCCGGGCCAGCCCGGTGTCGGGGCAGATGTCCCGGTCGGCGGCGGCCTTTCCGGGGCCCGGTCGGCGGTGGGTGACGAACAGCGGTCCGCGGGTGCGGCCCTTGGTGAGGCGTGGCAGGAGCCGGGCGGTGCCCGCGTCCCAGTACACGAGCTCGTGCGCGTACTCGTGGTAGGTGGCACCGCGGCGGCGGGTGCGGGGCTTGGCGCCCTTGGACTTCACCGGGCAACACCGCCCGGCCAGATCGAGGTCCTCGATGTTGACCTGGAGCAGTTCCTCGGTGCGGGCGCAGGTTTCGTAGAGCATCCGCCACAGCGTCTTCTCCCGGAGGTCGATGTCGCGGCGGGCGATGAGCCGGTCGATCGCGGTGCGCGAGTGCACCGGGGTGGTGGAGTCCGGTGGAGTGGAGCGTTTCACCCAGGCCGGGACCGCCGGGGCGGTGTGGCCGTGCTCGCGGCACCACGCCAGCCACGACGCGACCGCGGCGCGGCGGGCGTTCCAGGTGTTGACTGCTGAGGAGCCCCACAGGGTTTCGAGGGTTTCACCGATCTCATCGTCGGCGACGTCGGCCAGCCGCCGGGTCTCGCCGAGCGTGGCGGTGGTCTTGTCGACGGCGATGCCGTAGGCGCGGCGGGTGTTCGGGGAGCCGATCGAGTCGAGGAAGCTGTCGCCGGCGGCGCGGACGGTGATCCCGGACGGCACGGTGGTACCTCCCTCACTGGGCTTGCCGCAGATAACAGGTCCGCGTCGCGCACCGCCGGAGCGGAGTCGGCGCAGGCCGGATGTCATGATGCTACAGATAACAGGGTGTTATCCGTGGCAGTCGGAAAATGGCCTCACCCGAGTACCGGGCGATGCTCATGGGGTGTCTATGCGCCGATTTCGCGGTGGACGCCGCCGGCGGCGGTGTTGACCGCTTCGGCGAGGGTGGGGTGGATGTGGATGGCTTGGGCGAGTTGGGTGTAGGTGGCGCCGGTGGTCATGGCGATGACGGCCTCGTGAACGAGGTTCCCGCCGTCGGGTCCGGCGATGTGGCAGCCGAGGATACGGTCGGTGGCGGCGTCGGCGACGAATTTGACCAGGCCGCGGGTGTTGCCGATGGCGCGGGCTTTCACGACGCCGGTGAAGTCCTGGCGCCCGACGACGACGTCGTAGCCGGCGGCGCGGGCGGCAGGTTCGGTGAGCCCGACGGCGCCGACTTCGGGGTCGGTGAACACCGCGTGCGGCACGATGCGCCCGGTTGTGGTGCGGTCCTGGCTTCGGAATATGGTGCGGTAGACGATGTCGGCGTCGTCGCGGGCGGTGTGGGTGAACATGGGCCCGCCGCGCAGATCGCCGAGCGCCCAAACATTTTCGGCGTCGGTGCGCAGGGAGGCGTCGACGGTGAGGAAGCCCTGTGGGTCGGGTTCGAGACCGAGGTACTCGAGGCCGAGATTGTCGCTGTTGGGGGTGCGTCCTGTCGCGATCAGCAGGTGGCTGCCGGTGATGTCGTCGGCTTCGCTGCCGGTGCAGCCGAGCCGGATGTTCCCGGTGGTGCCGGTGGCCGCGGTGCAGGTGGTGCCGGTGAGCACGGTGATGCCGTCGGCGGTCATGCCCTCTCTGACGGCGGCGGAGATGTCGGGGTCCTCGCCGGGCAGCAGCCGGTCGGCGCGTTGGATGAGGGTGACCTCGGAGCCGAATCGCCGGAACATTTGGGCGAACTCGCAGCCGACGTAGCCTCCGCCGACGACGAGCAGATGTGAGGGCAGGTCGGTGAGGTCCAGCAGGGTGCGGGAAGTGAAGTAGGGGACGGTGTCGAGGCCGTCGATGGCGGGGATGGTGATCCGGGTCGGGGCGGACAACACCCCGTGGCCTTACGGGCGCGGCGCCGCAGGGTGTAGCCGACGGCGGCGGCCACGACCAGCACGCCTGCGGCAAGCAGCCACGGGCTGGTCAAGACACCGCCGAGACCGGCGAGCACGCCGCCGGCGATCAGGGCGGGACCGGCGCAGCAGGCGACCATCACCAGCACGCCACCGGCCACTGCGAGCAGACCACCGAACCCGCCCGAGTCGTTGTCGGGTGTGTTCATCGCCTTGTTGTCGGGTGTGTTCATCGCCGCCCACTACCGTCCGCGGCGGGGATGCGCGGGCAGCAGCCCAGCGCGGCGGAGTTGTCGGCCGCCAGCGACCGCGCCAGCATCACCAGGTCAGCTACCCGCGGATCACCCACGGAGTACCGCAGTTTCTTCCCGTCGCGGCGCGCGAGGACATACCCGCAGTCGGCCAGGCAGGACAGGTGTACCGACACCCGGGGCTGCGAGATGCCGGCGTGTTCGACGCAGTCGGCGGAGGTGCGCTCCCCGGCGAGGATGAATTCGAGGAGCTTGAGCCGGGTCGGATCCGACAGGGCGCGAAAAAACTTCGCCGTCGTATCCAGATGCGTACACGCCGACTCGGCACCGGGCACGGTGACAGTGGCGGTGGTGGACCGGGCCATGGGATCGCCTCCACGAGACTTGAACTATTCGGATAAGCGCATAATATGGTTCCGGTAGATATTCGTCAACACGAATAGCAGCCGTTGTCGGTTCAGCGGTTGCCCGACCAGGAGGCACCCTCGTGACCTTGACAGATTCCCGCGCCGATCTGGCGATCATCGGTTCCGGCTCGGCGGCGTTCGCCGCCGCCATCGCCGCGGTCAACCTCGGCAAACGGGTGGTGATGGTGGAGCGCGGGACGGTCGGGGGCACGTGCGTGAACGTCGGGTGTGTGCCCTCGAAGGCGCTGCTGGCCGCCGCCGAGGCCCGCCACGCCGCCGAGGCGGCGGGCCGGTTCCCCGGGCTCACCCCCGCCGAGGTGCCGCTGGATTTCCCCGCCCTGATCGCGGGCAAGGACGCGCTGGTCGGGCAGCTGCAGGCGGAGAAGTATGTCGACCTGGCCGCCGACTACGGGTGGGAGATCGTCTCCGGCACCGCGGTGTTCGACGGCAGCGCCGAGGCACCCGTGCTGCGGGTCGCGCGCGCCGAGGGCGGTGTACGGGTGATCGAGGCCGACCAGTATCTGATCGCCACCGGTGCCGCGCCCTGGGCTCCGCCGATCGACGGCCTCGTTGAGGCCGGGTATCTGACCTCGACCACCGCCATGGACCTCCAGCAGCTGCCGGAGTCGCTGATCGTGGTGGGTGCGGGCTATGTGGGGCTCGAGCAGGCCCAGCTGTTCGCCCGCCTGGGCAGCAAGGTCACGGTGATCGCGCGTAGCCGGCTGACCTCGGGTGAGGAACCGGAAATCTCGGCCGCGCTCGAGGCCGTCTTCGCCCACGAGCGCATCGACGTGCTCACCGCCGCCACCGTCGAGAAGGTCCTCGCCGACGACGGGCACAAGGTGGTGACCGTGCGCACCGGCGGCGGCGCCAGCACCGAGCTGCGGGCCGAGCAGGTGCTGATGGCCACCGGCCGCCGCCCCAACACCGCCGGGCTGGGCCTGGATGCGGTCGGCGTCGCCGTCGACGAGCGGGGCGCGGTCGTGGTCGACGACCGCCAGCGCAGCAGCAATCCGCGCATCTGGGCGGCCGGGGACGTGGCCGGGGATCCGCAGTTCGTGTACGTGGCCGCCGCGCAGGGCACCCTGGTCGCCGACAACGCCCTGGCCGGTGCCGATCGCGTCCTGGACTACACCACGGTGCCGCGCGTGACGTTCACCAGCCCCGCGATCGCCTCGGTCGGACTGACCGACGCGCAAGCCGCCGCGGCCGGGCTGGCCTGCCAGTGCCGGGTGCTGGGGTTGTCGAGCGTGCCGCGGGCGCTGGTCAACCGGGACACCCGCGGCCTGGTCAAGATCGTCGCCGAAGCCGGCACCGGCCGGATCATGGGCGTGCACGCCCTCAGCGACGGCGCCGGGGACCTGATCACCGCCGCCACCTATGCGATGACCGCGGGTCTGACCGTCGACCGGCTCGCCCACACCTGGGCGCCGTACCTGACCATGGCCGAAGCGCTGAAACTGACCGCGCAGACTTTCACCACCGACGTCACCAAACTGTCCTGCTGCGCAGGCTGACGCCGTCGGACGGGAGGCAGTGATGAACGGACACATGACGATCGGGGACCTCTCGGCCCGCACCGGGGTGCCGGTGAAGGCGCTGCGCGAGTACACCGACCTCGGCCTGATCTACACCCTGGGCCGCAGCCCGGCCGGCTACCGCCTCTACACCGACGACGCGGAGTGGTGCGTGCGGTTCATCGGCGAGCTGCGCGGCCTCGGGCTCACCATCGCCGAGATCTGCCAGCTCACCTCCACCGACCGTGACGACCACGGCCGTTCGGTCGGCGCCCATCTCGCCGAGCTGCTGCAGCGGTCGCGGCAGCGGCTGCGCCAGCGCATCGCCGATGCCGAGCAGATCCTCGACCGCATCGACGCCTTCGAAACCGCACACCGTGCGCATCTGGCCACCGACGACCTGTGCTGGGCCGGTGACCCGTGCGGATGCGAGCTACGGGCTTGACCCTCACCCCGGGGACAGACCCTACCGTCGGCACCGTCACTGTCCGATCGCCCTCGAGGAGTCCGATCCCATGAGTACCGACAACCTCACTGCCGACGTTTTCGCCAAGATCCTGCCCGCCGGCCGGGACCGGGCGCTGATGCGCGCCGCGCTGCGGCTGCTCACCCACGGCACCCCGGTCACCGTCACCGAACTCGCCGCCGCCGCGGGAGTGCCCGACCTCGACCCCGCGCAGACGCCGATCGGCGCCGACGTCGAATACGACGAGGCCGGCCGGATCGTCGGCTGGGGCCTGACCCTCAACCCGACCCCGCACCGGTTCAGCGTCGGTGGCCACCAGCTCTACACCTGGTGTGCCCCCGACACCCTCATCTTCCCCGCCGTCATCGGCGCACCCGCCTGCATCGAATCCGACTGCCCGATCACGGGCACCACCGTGCGCCTGACCATCGACCCCGTCACCGGGGTCAGCGACCTGGAACCGGCCACCGCGATGGTGGCCTTCGTCGACCCCGACCGGATCCAGCCCGGTCACCTCCGCGCCACCTGCTGCAACCCGCAGATGTTCCTCGCCACCTCCGACGCCGCCCACCACTGGCAGGCGAAATTCCCAGGCATGACGGTGCTGCCGGTCACCGACGCCTACCACCAGCTCGCCCGCCCCCTCGCCGACGCGATCACCGACCCGACCACGACCACCGGAACCAGCGCCTGCTGCTAGATCGCGCCGCCGCCGATCCGGGCCGGCGCTGCGGGTCAGAACAGGGTGTCCCGCACGCGCAGCGGCCGGTACCCGGTGGGGCCGAGCTGGGCGAGTTCGGCGTCGATGTCGACCTCGATGGCGCCGAAGAAGTTGATGTTCTCGCTGTGGGCCGGGGAGATGTGCGTCAGCACCTCGTCGTCGATGCGCCGCCCGGCCCGCCGCATCTGTTCGGTCGCCAGCCCGTAATACTCTGTGGTCCAGGCGATGACGGCGTTGGTCGCCAACGTGAGGCACCATGCCTGTTCGGTCTGTCCCTCCAGGTGCCTCGCGCGCACGGCGCCTTCGTGCGCGTAGAGCAGGTCGCGGCGGAGCGCGTGCAGGGATTCGCCCTTGTTGAGCTGTCGGGAGATCTTGCGCCGATAGCCCGGGTCGGACAGGTACCGGGCGGCGTAGATCGTGCGCCGCAGCGCCCCGTATTCCTTGAGCGCCGCCGCGAGGGCGTTCTGCCGGCCCGACGCGGAGAGCTTGCCGACCAGCAGCGACGCGGTGGCGTGCCCGAACTTCAGCGACCCGCTCAGCCGGAGCAGGTCGTCGTAGTGCTCGGCGATGAGATCCAGATTCAGCTTGCGGGTCAGCAGCGGCCCGGCGTGCGGGAACGCGGACTCCACCTGGGCCCGAGGCGCCGCCCGATACAGGGTGATCCGGCCCAGGTCCCGGATGCGGGGCGAGAGCTGCAATCCGAGCAGGTCGAACAGCCCGAAGTTCACGAGGGTGACGCCGTGCGTGTCGGTCGCATGCTCGGTGATCGGCAGATCCGTTGCATTGCCGAGGATTTCGTCCAGCACGTAGTGAGCTTCGCGTCTCGTCGCGACGATGACCTTGGTGCCGTAGGTGGCGTGCTGATCGGTGACATGGGTATACGTGCTCAGTCCTTCGTTCGCGAAATAGCGGCTCAACGCTCTGGCGGTGACCGATTTGCCGCGGGTCGGGAACCGTTGCCCATCACTCGACGACAGGGTGCCGGCGCCGAAGACCGGGGTCAGCGGCAGCCTTTGGTGGTAGTCGATGATCGTCAGGTTCGCCGCCCGCAGCGTCTCCTCCCGCACATACCATTCGCTGGTCCAGGCCAGGATGTCGTAGGAGAGGCCCGACGCCTCGGCCATTCGGGTCAGCCCGAGGTTGGTGGAGTAGGCCAGCAGGACGGCGATGAGGTTGCGTTTCAGCTCCGGGCTGCGGGCCTGTTTGCCGCCGGCGTGGGTGAAGCAGTCCAGGTAGCCGGTGCGTTTGTCCAGCTCGATCAGCAGCGACACGATCGGCGCGAACGGCAGCATCTCCGTCAGCTCGGCCTTGAGCGCCGTCGCCTCCGCGGGCACATCCTCCGCCGACAGCGGTGAGATCACCAGGTCACCGGCCTCATCGAGACGGACCGGCCCGTCGCCGCCGGCGAGCACCTTCTCCAACTCGCCCATAGCGGCGTCGAGCTCGTCGGTGGCGGTCGCCAGCGCGCGAGCGGGATCAGCGGACTTGCCGACCAGGCGGCAGAACTCGTCACGCTGCGGCTCCCACGCCTGCGGGGTCAGCAGGTACGCGGCCGGGTCGGCGTAGCGGCGCGACCCCGGCACGAACACATCCCCGCTGCGCAACCCGTCACGCAGCCCCAGCAGCACGCACAGCTCCCAGTAGTGCCGATAGGCGGTGGTGTTACCGGCTTTGCGGGCCTCGTCGAGGTAGCCGCGCCACTTCGTCGGCACGAACCCGGTCGGCGCGTCGTCGGGCACCTTGCGGGTACCGGTCGCGTTCAGCTCCCGCAGCATGTGCACCCCGATCAGCAGCTCGGTCGCGGCGGTGCCGCCGGCGAACCGGACTGTCGACAGCACCTGCGGGGTGAACTGCCGCAGGTAGGAGTACGAGCTGTCCAGAGCGGCCAGGTGCCCGTGATCGCGCGGCAGCCGAGGCTTGGCCTGCGCGACCGCGGCCCGCAACCGCTCCCATCCGATCCGATCGCCCCGGATCAGGCCGCCGATCTCCTCGTCGGGGATCTGCAGGTCACAGACGATCGCCAGCAGGTCGTCGAGCAACCCCTGCCGATCCTCTCCGGCCTTACCGCGCTCGGCCAGCTCGTCGCGCATCCGGCGTTCGGCCTTGCTCAACCTGGCCGAGATCGCCTGATCGAACAGCTGCACCACCTCGTCGAGCACATCGGTGGCCGACTGCGCCAACACGGTGAGCAGAATCGGGTAGCGGCGTTGCGGATCCCGGCGTTCGAGGGCTTGGCCCGTCAAGCGGCGGCCCACCGTCGCCAGGAACCGCCGCCGCTCCGCCGGCAGCACCGACATGTCCAGCTCATCCGCGCCCAGGTTGCGCAGGAACACCAGCTTCTCGACCTCGGCCTTCACCGCGGTCGCCGACGCCTCCACCGGGCCGGTCGACAACCACCGCAACCGCGACATCTCGATCGACGGGTCGACGACCAGCAACGCATTCAGTTCCTTACACCGCTGCGGCGTGAACTCGCGCGCCAACCGGTCGTAGGTCTCCCGCTGCGCCCGCGTGCGAGCGTGCGCGACCCGGCGGACCACCGTTTCCGGGCCCGGCCGGATCACCCGCGCCGAGATCAGGTACTCACACGCCAGCCGGAACAACAGCGTCGGCGAATCGTGCTCCATCGCCCGCGCCAGCAGAAACTCATCCAGCTCCTTCAACTCCATCGCCCCGGCAGGCCGCCACCCCAGATACTGGGCCACCAGCCGCACATGCTCGGTCCGCGTCTGCGCCCGCTTGCCATACGAACGAAGCTGCGCTGCATCGATATTCAGCTGATCCGCCAGCCGGGCCACCGCCACCGGCGGCGCCGACGGCACCTTGTCCGGCACGAACCCCAGCCACGGCAAGGTGCACAACGCCACCGCCAGGCCCAGACGGACCGCAGGGCCCCTGCCCTGCGGAGCAACAAACGCCAGATCCGCCGGGGTCAGCGTGAAGTACCGGAACAACTCCTCACGACTGATCTCCGGGAACTCCCGCAGGCGCTGCAACTCCTCGTCCGCGAATACCCGCGTCGCCACGAACCCCAGCCTCCAACACGCCGACCAACCTCATCGGCAGACAAGCCAAGCACCAACCACCCCGGCCCGCAGCCCGAACCGAGAAATCGCCGCTGACCAGGCACTACGCGAACTTCGTTGTTTTTTGCGCCATTACTACCGGGACCCCAGGCAGTTCTAGAGCCAGTTTCTTCTAGCTGTCGGTCAGTCGATCTCGCAGCCCACAGGGTGGTGCTGGTGGGTGCATCGGGCAGCGTACTCGGCCGGGGTCTGGTAGCCCAGCGCCGAGTGGCGGTGCCGGTGGTTGTGGTCGTCTTTGAAATCGTCGATCACCACGCGAGCTTCGAGCAGGGTGGGCCAGCAGTTGCGGTTCAGGCACTCGTCGCGAAGCCGGTTGTTGAACGATTCGATGAATCCGTTGTTCCACGGCGTGCCGGGCGGAATATAGGAGATGCCTACCGACCCTGCACAGAACGCCTGGAGCGCCTCTGAGATGAACTCAGGGCCGTTGTCCATGCGTAGCACCATGGGTGGGCCACCCCAGATCGCGAAGGTCTTCTCCAATTCCTCGACCAACCGGTCGGCGGTGATCGAGCGATCCACGATGTTGAGCAACGACATCCGGGTGTGTTCATCGACCATTGATGCGATCTTGACCTTCTTGCCATCCACGGTCGAGTCAAACTGAAAGTCCAATGCCCACACCACCTTCGGCGCATCCGCCGCCACGATCGGCACTGACGATTGCCCGGCTCGTTTGCGCCGCGGCGCCCGGCGCACCTGCAGGCCCTCCTCCGTCCACAGCCGATGCACCTTCTTCTTGTTCACCTCGATACCGTCGTCGAACCGCAGGTGCGCCCACGCCCGCCGGAACCCGTGTCGCGGGTGCTTGCGGGCGTAGGTGCGTAGCTGTGCACGCATACCAGCGTCCGGGTCGGCCGGTGTCTGAGCCAACGGCAGACGCCGGTAGGTAGACCGTGAAAGCCCAACAACCCTGCACGCCATACGTTCTGACATGTTCTTCACGTCTTTGAGCATGTCGATCGCGGCGCGTTTGGCGGTCGGGCTCAGAATTTTCCCTTGGCGATCTCCCGCAGCGCGTCTTTCTCCAACTCGGCGTCGGCGAGCAGGCGCTTGAGCCGGCCGTTCTGCTCGCGTAGCTTCTTGAGTTCCTTGGCGGCATCAGCGTCCATACCGCCGTACTGGCGGCGCCAGTTGTACAAGGTGGCCGCCGACACCTCGAGGTCGGCGGCGATCTCCTCGCCGTTCTTGCCCTCGGCCGCCAGTTCATCGGCTCGGCGCAACTTGCGCACGATGTCCTCAGCCGAGTGACGCTTCCGTCCCGCCATGATCCCTATCGTCCCTTCTCCGCCCTCAACAGGGCAATCAGGACTCTAGAACCACCCGGACCGGTTCACGGGGGACACGCCACTCCGACCGTGGGTGAGTGCGATTGACGGGCTTTGCAGCCGAGGCGCGTGCCGCGCCGTGTGCCGTTGATCGCGACCGCAAGAGTGTTGCGGCTCAATCTTGTGTCTGCGTGAACGCTGGTAGCAGGATCGCACCGATGAACCACGGGGCGTCGTCAGCGTCAAGGCGTCCGGCGCGTACTTCCTCGGCTGCCGCGTTCATCACCACGTGGGTGGTGGTCAGGAGCCACGTCACGGGCAGATCAGTTCGGAACGCATCTTCGCGTTGTCCACCTCGATCGGATTGCTGGTCGCCGGCCCGGTTGTCGGGCTGTGGTTCGTCATCCGCCAGCTGCGCGCTCAACGTCATCATCGGCTGGGTGCTCACTACAGCCGTCGTGGCCGGGGTGAACCGTCTGATCAACCGCTCCTAACCTCGGGTGCGACCTTCGAGATCACCCTCGACCGGCGGAGCCGCTGACGTTACGTCAGAGAATGTTCAAATACATACTCCCCCAACGCCTTTCAGCTGGTAGCGAGACGTGTTGAAGTAGGACGAGTAGCGACGGGAGTGCAGCGTGCCGTCCACGACACCAACCGGCCCGTGCGGCGAGCGCTACCAACAGGCACTGTAACCGCCACCCCACCATCCTCACCTCGAGCAGACGTATGCAGGGAGGAGTGGCACAACCACGCAGGGCCACTACAGCGAGTGGTCGGCAAAATGCGCGACACGCTGTCCACACCTCGGACGATCGTTGACAATGGCTCAATGGATGCTTCCGCCATCGTTGCCGCGATTGCCGCCGCCATCACTTTGGCTGCCCTGTACTTCACGCGACGACAAGTCAAGACCGCAGAAGAACAGACCGCAATCCAGCGGGGAATGTACAAAGATGCCGCTCAACCGTACGTCTGGGCAGATATCCGACCTCACGCCCAGCATGCTTCATTCATGATGCTCATCCTGAAGAATGAAGGACCGACCGTCGCTACCGACGTCTCACTGAAGATTAATCCAGGATTGCCGTCTGAATGGGCCCGGAACGAAGACCACGAGAAGTTCGCGAGCATGCGCTGCTTTGATTCGCTACCACCTGGACGTATGATGCAGTGGAATCTCGGATTGCCACAAGACCTCTTACCATCCCCCGATACTCCGGGTAACGGTGATGGGCGTTTCAAAATATCGATCTCTTTTCGTGGACCGAACGGGACGAAAACCACTTTAAGTTATTCGATAAACCTAAGCGAGTACCGATGGGTCGCAAAGACGACACCCGGCACCCCAATGACTATCGCAAAGTCAGTGGACGACGCCACCAAGACCCTATCCAAGGCAATCAATAACGTTGCGATACAGCTTTCCGAATAGCTTTTTCACGAACGGCAGCAGCGCAATTTCGGAAGCAGGGCTGTCAGTAGTATAGCTCCTAGTCTGGCAGCCCTCCCTCTGAGCGTCGCTCTTGAATTAAAGCATCAAGAACAGCTTGATCTCGAAGCATGGACCGCGGAATAGGTGCAGGCAGGCCGAGTTGATCAAGTAGCTCTCTCAATGAGACGGGGACAGGGCCAGGCTGTAACGTCGTCCACGAACCCAATAGATCAGCGATGTCTCTGGGAGTCGTGGAGAATGCTTCACCGAGGCCCTCGAACAACGCTAGGTCACTCAGCCTCAGTGGCACAGGGGCTCGCGCGGAGCCCCGCAACTCCTCGAACGGCGCAGACCTTGTAATCCAATCCAACCGGACGGAGGTTATGTTTGCGAGACCGTTATTCGGCACAACAACGTACGGTATGAATACCGGATTCGCCTCAACTCCAAAGGATAAGTGCTCCCTAATCAATCTCGCAGTTGACAAAATCTGGTTGAACTTGCTTTCGACAAACGAAGTATCCATATCTTTGTCGTAGGCAGAGACGTCAGCAAGACCTTGAGCAAGCCTGGCACTCAGGTGGTGATTCGTTGCGTCAATGAGAATGCAGGCACGTCCCGCAACCAACAGGAAATCGCAGACCGAAGGGGCTTCCCCTTTAGTACTAGACCACTCCTCCCGCATTTCGCTTTCATATACTACCCTCGAAATTTTGGAACTATAGGATGCAATCCGCCCCAGAATGTCACCAGCGACACGCTCGAACGCATAATTCATTGCAAGGCTGAATGCCTCGGCCGCTGAACCTGGCTTCGCAGGACCAAACGAGAAAAATGTTTGCCAATACAACTGCGAACCAAAGAACCTATCAACAATCCATTGATATCGGAGCGCAAAAACTGTGTCGTCGTCGTCCCGAAGAAATGGACGTTCCGTGAAAACGTATCGCTGATTCGTAACCGGACCCTGCTCGCGATCACGACGAAGCCTGCGCGCATAATCATTCGCCGAATATGCCATGTTCTTAAGTACGAACTCTACGGCGCATTCGGTAGCACCAGCACGCACTAGGTCCGAGCGTCGAACAACGAACCGCCCAGAGGAAACGATCTCGCTAATGATCTGGCCTGCAACCATGACATCGAGCAGCGGGATGCCATTTGCGAGTTCGAAAGCCTCAGCCGGGTTGGCACCTACTCGCGCGTCACTCACGCGTGCCGGCCAAGGCCGAAACCACAGATCGTACGTTAGAGCCTTGATCAACTCGATCTTGACGGGTTCATTGCTAAGGAAATTCGCCATATCATCCAATGCATGCTGACGAATCGCCGCGATGGTCTCGTCAGAGGTATACGCTTCGATCTCTGCGATGTACGCACCGACGTCGGCGGGGTCTGGGTTCGCCATTGAATCGAGTGCGTTCTGTACGCTTACGTGTTCCGTCGTAATGGACATAACTAGCTCAATCACGTCACTTGTTTCGATATCACGTACCCCGGATGATCCCTCTGTGACTGGACACGACTCAAAGACTTCTCGTATGAGTTGCGTTACTGATCGAGGGGGTACGAGACGATGGGTGACCCCGATCATCGGAGACAGCCGGTTAGCCCACTCCGCCCCAACTTCTGTCAGGAGTTCACGTTCGACACTCACCTCTGACCAGTCAGTCGTAGTAGCAACGTCAAGTCGAGACTGCATTGCTGCCAACGCATGAAGAGCCGATCTCTGGGAAATCTGTCCAAGTCGCTGAACCCGCTCGGCGTGGCTCAATGCGGTCAGCCCCGCGTGGTCAGAAATGATCGCGAATAGCGGTGCAGGCTGTCCGGTGGGTAGACGCTTGGGCGCCATGGAAGGTGACGTTCCGGGGCGCGCCCCGTTCGACCGCCTCTCGCGACGCCGTTGTTTGGTTGTCTTACCCGTACGAGGCTTGCCTCGCTTCTTCTTCGACATCTTAACCTCCGCGATCACGTCGGGAATTTGTGATATTCGCACCACTGCCTATACAGAATAATGGCAGCGTAAGTCATGCGCCGTTGTCAACGATTGAATACGTCTCTTGCGTATGCCGCCGCAGCAGAGACCGAATTTCGCTCGATCGTCGCAGGGTACTACCCAAGCATGTGTGGAAGGAATCCCATTCGAATTATCCCCCCAGTGTCGGACTTACATGATCAATCGTCGCCCAAGTTGCTCACATATTCTGCGTACGTTGCAGCAGCTGCCACAGCATGTCGCTCGATCGTCGCGGGGGAGTAGCCTAGGGCATCCGCGAGGATCGCGGGTGGTGCGAGCTTTGTGAGTTCGTGAAGTGTTCCAAGGCGGGCCGCCCTGGTACTGCAGATCGTCGTGAGGCACGTTCGTAAGTACCCCGGGTTGATATGTTGACCAGGCATGTACCCGCGGAACACCCATGTTGTGGCCGGATGCGCAGCGGTGTTCGCGAGCTCGCGCTCGCCAGCGAGGTAGCGGAATGGCTCATCAAGGGGCTCGGGCAGGGCGATGGCGATGTCGCCGAGCGTTACTGTCACAAGCTCGTCGGAGACAATCACGTCGTCCCACGTGAGTTTGACGACGCGATCGATCTGCTGGCCGAAGACGAGTACCAGGATCGCCGCAGCTCGGTCTCGAGGATTCAGCGCCAGTTTGTTCGACGTGATGCTGTCGACGGCATCGTGCTGGTCCTCAGTACTCATCTTGCGACTGCCACGACGGTGCGGCGTCATCGTTAGGTTCGCAGGGACCAGCGTGGTCTTGATAGCCCACGAAAGGAAGCGTATGGCGAACTCTCTCGTGCTCGGACCTTCGGCTTGCCAAGCGTCTAGGTCGGGCTGAGACAGGCCCGTAATCGAGATGTCCCGAGCGGTGAGCCAGTTGAGGAAGTCGATTGTTACAGTGACGGTTTGCTTGGATCTCAAGAAGGTTCCTTGCGACACCGACTCCATCGAATGCATCTGACGTAGATGGTGCCAACGAATATAGCGGTTTACGACGTCACGATGTTCCTCGGATATTACACGGCTGAGGGCTTCGTTGGACCATTCGATATAGCGGTGGAGCAGTCCGTCCCTAGGCGAAAGGATCTCGTGGGCCACCAACAGTTCTCGAACGTACTCGCGTGTTCGTGACTTCGGTAACGCATCGACCACCTCATGAGTCACCGCTGGCGACTGTGCAAGGTCAGTGAGAAATGCAGTGACGTGCGGTTGGTTGATCCACGTGAGTCCGCTATTGGCTCGTTTCATGGACTTCAACGCGGCCGCGAAGGGTTTGAGCTCAGCGTTGATGGCCCCCGTCTCTGGGTTCGTCAGGATCCGGTCAATCGTCGATCCGAAGACGCATCGCCAGCACCGCCCCTTGGCATAGAGCTCTTCTTCTGCGCCGCATTCCACGCAGTCGACGTTCAGTTTGATGCCGCTGCAGGCACGGCAGGCGGGTCGACCGTTGATGATTCCGGGCAGGACGCCGTTGTGGCCACATGCGCACACACCGCGGGTCCGTTTGGCCGCTTGGTAGCAGTAACCACAGATCTCTAGCTCCTGCCAGGTAACGACGCATTCGCGGTGCTCTCCGCAACGCTCGCAGGGGAGCCAGCGCTCTGGGTCTTCTGGCTTACGTGGGCGTGCCATCGTTACCGTCATCTCGGACGATCTTGATCCTGCGTGCCACGGAGCGCTTCTCACCTACGCCTAAGTCCGCCGGATTCGCCGGCGCGTCTGCGGTGGCCGCGGCTCGCATCTCGACGTAGGGCTCAAACAGATCGTTGGGTGTGCATTCGAGGATGTCGCATAGGGCAGCGAAGGTACGAGCCGGGATCCGTTCGGGAGTACCAGTCACCAATCGGTGCACTTGGGCGTTGGAGAGGTTGATCCCACGTGACTTCAGCAACGGGATGAGTTCCGTTGTCTTCCAAAGGTTGTGGTCGGCCATTCGTTGGCGCAGATTCCAGTGATAGCCGATTCGGCGTTGCTCGCTCACGGGTACTTCTTACTCCCACTTTCGTCACGAGTGACGATTCTCTGTTGGATCATCCTCTGGATGGTCTTCTGTTTGAAGTCTGCAGATACCGATGTGTAGAGGGCGGTGGTCGAGGAGTATGCATGGCCGACTTGCTGTTGTACGAACATTGGGTCGTATCCCGCCTCGAGGAGATGTGTGACGTACGAGTGGCGCAGGCAATGCATCTTGAGCTCCTTCGGCAGGCCGGCCATGTCGCGGACTGCGGTGAAGGTTCGATTGAAGTTTCGGATACCCGTGGCGCCGGCGCGTTCGGATGGCCACAGTGATGCCGAGCGGTCCGCAGTCGCAAAGAGCTCACGCCCGTGCTGCGACATCCAATGTTCGAGAATGCCTACGACCCAGTCGAACTCAGGCACAGTCAGGACCGTGCGTCGCCGTGGGCCCGACCCTGACATGCCCTTGGCGTAGCGGACTTGAACAGCGCCGTAGTGTCCATACTTCTCGACATGCGGATTCGGGCCGAAGTCGTAGTGTTCCAGCATCGCCAACTCGCGGCGCCGGAGACCGTAGGCATAACAGACCTTAAACGCTGTCGAGTCTCGCATGAGCGGGAGCCAGCGTTTCGAGCCCTTCGTGAACTCCTGGTCTACGAGGTCATCACACGCGTCAAAGAACGTCTGTAATTCGACCTGGGTGAAGCTACGCCGATTGGCCGGAATCGCGTCATCTGTCTTGTGGCGCGGCGTGTTCCACTCGAAGACAACTTGAGCGGGAACGTCATCGAACGCTTTGCTACAGAAGGTAGCCCACCCGTACCTTTCGTCAGTGACGTAATAGCAGAACGCCCGAATAGTGCCAGCGTTCGCGCGCAGCGTCGACACCGAGACAGCTTTGGGACCGGTGCGCCGATCAGCGAGGAACTCATCGACATGGATGGGTTGCCAGGTCCACGGATACTCGTTCGAGTGCTCCTGGAAACGCGCCACCAAGCTGCAGGACGACCGGATAAACGGCACACCTAGGCCACGCGCCAGCATCTGCGCCCGCCAGCCGTCCAGCATCGCCTCGAACACTCGGTCTTCAGGCCGCAAGAGACCGACGACACCGTTGGCGAGGAACTCAGGGAGCCGGCCCGGGACGCTCTGCATCAACTCAATGTACGCGAGAATCTCTCATCTGTTTGGCTAAACCAGCACCGAAGTGCGAGAACGATGACCCGAGCGAGCGGCGGCACGCCACACGCACCGGCGCAACCTGCACGGTCACTCGAGATGGACTGGGTCGAGTCCTCTCATCTGTTTCTACTCGGCCTCGTTGAGTGCCGATAAGATACATTATGTCAAGTCGAGCACCGTGTACTACATCAGCTGCGCAACGGGCTGGCCTAAGCCAACCCCTACCTCACGCTGCCGCCCAAGCACCCCCTTGGTCGAAAACGATGGCCGCAGCGCCTTTGGCGCATGGTCGTCTCGTGCTGCGTTTCTGTCCGACGTCTCGCCAGCGGACTGGATCACCCGAATTCGCGACGCGTGGAAGTCGCTTGTGCTGTTCGGGCCTCCTGAGTTCGAGGAGGATGCGCGTGTCCGTTTTGTTCCAGATCCAGTCCACAGGCACCAGCGCTATCCGACCGAAGACTTCACGCAGGCCGTCTATGCGGGCGACGAGCACGCCATCATCGCCAGGACGTGCAGAGCCCTGGCAGCGGCGACGCGCAGCTCCGACGACTGCTACTTCGCGATTTGGGCCGGCTACTCAGGTGGCGTTCCTCCCCTACCGGGAGGGCCTCGGATGCTTATCCCGAACCGCGACTACCACCTCTACGCCGGCACACTTTCCGACATCAACGAGTGGGAGGAGCCGTGGACACCCAAGACGCCTGCGCTACTTCACGACCCGCCGGCCTTCGTATGGCCCGCCGACCACGCCTGGTGCCTGGGTGGCATTCACCCTTGTAACGTGCTTAATCTCGACGATCCGTATCCCACCCTCGCCAGTCTGACCCGCTCACAACCGGTCAGCCGAATCGCCGGCTCATCGTTTTTTCTCGTGACCGGGTGGGACGTGATCGCCGAGGCGGTCGCCCGGCCTGAAGACTTCTCCTCGAATCTCACCTCCACCATGGTGTGGAAGGACGACGGAACCGTCGAGGAGTACCCGATCGCCGATCTGGGTCTCCGATCCACGTGCTGGCCACCGCGGACGACCCCTTCACAAGCAGCACCGCGCGATGGTCATGGTCATGCCGTCGTTGGTGGCCCAACGCGTCCGTGCCATCGAACCCTTCGTCGACCGCACCCTGGACCGTTTGTGGGATGACGGTGTCCAGGACAGCGAGATCAACTGGGTGACGACTGTTGCGCAACGCCTGCCGATGGCGGTAGTCGCCGAGCTGCTCGGTTTTCCACCTATGACATCGACGATCTGGTCCGGTGGTCGTTTGCGGCGACCGTTCTGCTCGACGGAGTCGTGACGCAGGCCCAGCTCGAGACCGCCGCGGAGGCGGTGGGCGAACGTCTATCTATCGACTGCGTTTGACGGCGCAGCGCACCAACCGGCGAGAACGTGATGGGAGACCTGGCGCGTCTGGTCCCCACCGGGGCCCTCGACCGCGACACCGCGGTCATGATCAGCCTGCAACTCGTGGCTGCGGGCGCGGAGTCCACGGTGAGCCTGCTGGGCAGCGCTGTGTATCTACTCGGCCGGAATCCGCACATCATCGACGAGCTCTGCGGCGATCGCGACCTCGTCTCTCCGTTCATCGAGGAGGTACTACGGCTGGAGTCGCCGTTTCGTGGACATTACCGACATGTCGTCGCGGACACCGTCCTCGGCGACGTTGATTTGCCGGCCGGATCGCACCTCTACCTGATGTGGGGCGCGGCGAACCGCGACCCGGAGAACTTCGATCGACCCGAGGAGATCGACCTAACCCCGACCGCACGCCGCTCGCATATGGCGTTCGGCAAGGGACTGCACCTGTGCGTGGGCGCGGCTCTCGCCCGGCTCAAGGGAAGGGTCGCGATCAACCATTTACTCGACAAGGCGCCCAACGGATTCGTCGTCGACACAACAGATCCCGACTGGGAGCGCAGTCTGCTTGTCCGCCGCCTGCGACGACTACCTGTCCGGCTCGGCACCTGATGTTGCCTCCGATCGCGCCTATCACGGCTCTCCTCACCAGCTACGCGGAGCGGTTGGATGCCGGGGACCTACGCGGGGTGGCAGCTCTCTTCAACCGGGCAGAACTGCTGGTCTCCGGCGAGCGCATCGGAGCCGGAAGCGAGTCTGCGACCGCTGGGACCGACAGTTCTTCCCCGACTGCGAATGCGAACACCCCTGGGGAGTACACACCCACCCCACCTGGAGCTTCCCCTGCGGCACCTTCTGCGGCTGCCCGATCTACCGGCAACAGGCCATCCCTGCTCGCGGCCAGTCGCCACCCGCAGACGTGTCTAGGGGCCGGTATAACTGAGGTGGTAGTACGCAGCTCGGACGATAACCGCGCAAGCCCGAGCAATGATCAGAACCTGTGGATGACCCTCGGTGAGGGGGCGTTGAAAGTGGGCGCACCTTCCCGAGGATGATCTGAATATCCGAAGGTCCGATCATGAGCCGGCGTTGGCGCGCTGGTTCGGGAAGGTACGCCCATGCTCACCGTAGTTCACGATGCCACCGAGGCCACTGAAAGCACCGGCGGTGCCGGTCGGTCGTTATTGGACGAGATCGTCCGCGACGGCGCCCGGCAGATGCTGGCTGCAGCACTCAAAGCCGAGGTCGCCGCCTACGTGGCCCAGTTCGCCGACCAGCTCGATGAGGACGGCCATCGGTTGGTGGTCCGCAACGGCTACCACCAGCCGCGTGAGGTGCTGACCGCGGCCGGCGCGGTCAAGGTGAAGGCGCCGCGGGTCAACGACCGCCGCGTGGACCCCGATACCGGTGTGCGGCAGCGGTTTTCCTCGGCGATCCTGCCGGCGTGGGCACGTAAGTCTCCGCAGATGAGTGAGGTGTTGCCGCTGCTGTACCTGCATGGGCTGTCCAGCGGCGACTTCACTGCGGCGTTGGAGCAGTTCCTCGGCTCGGGTGCGGGGTTGTCGGCCTCGACGATCACCCGGCTGACCGCGCAGTGGCAGGACGAAGCCGCGGCGTTCGGGCGCCGTGATCTGTCCGGTACCGACTACGTCTACCTGTGGGTCGACGGCATCCACCTCAAGGTGCGCCTGGAGCAGACCAAACTGTGCCTGCTGGTGATGATTGGCGTGCGTACTGATGGCCGCAAGGAGCTGGTGGCGATCACCGACGGGTATCGGGAGTCCACCGAGTCGTGGGCCGACCTGCTACGCGACTGCAAACGCCGCGGGATGACTGCCCCGGTGCTGGCCGTGGGCGATGGCGCCCTCGGGTTCTGGAAGGCGGTCCGCGAAGTGTTCCCAGCGACCCGTGAGCAGCGGTGCTGGTTTCACAAGCAGGCCAATGTCCTTGCCGCACTGCCTAAGTCGGCACATCCGTCGGCGTTGGCGGCGATCAAGGATATCTACAACGCCGAGGACATCGACAAGGCACAGGTCGCGGTCAAGGCATTCGAGGTCGACTTCGGCGCCAAATACCCCAAGGCCGTCGCCAAGATCACCGACGACCTTGACACCCTGCTTGAGTTCTACAAGTACCCGGCCGAGCATTGGATTCACCTGCGCACGACCAACCCGATCGAAAGCACTTTCGCCACGGTGCGACTTCGGACCAAGGTCACCAAGGGGCCTGGATCACGCGCGGCCGGGATTGCCATGGCCTACAAGCTGATAGACGCCGCACAAGCCCGCTGGCGGGCCGTCAACGCCCCGCATCTGGTCGCCCTGGTCCGTGCCGGCGCGGTCTTCCACAAAGGCAAACTGCTCGAACGGCCCACCGACATCACCCCACCGCAACCGCCTTCAAACGGTGACGAGCGCACCGGAACGGAGGTCGCCTGAAACACCCCGATCCACAGGTCTTGACAATTTCTCCGCAAGCCCTCCGGTCGATGATGTGGGCTTTGCCCTCTCGGACCGCCGCGGAGTGGAGGCTGCCAATGGCGTAGTTCATGCTGTATCCCTGGTCCAAGTATTCCGCGGATATGTGGCCGAGGCCGACCAAAAGTGCTGAATCTACTTCGTACGCGAGTTGTCGTCGCACTGCAGCGAGGTATGCCAGTTCGTCGTCTGTGTATCCCGGCCCCATGACCAGCGAGGAGGACTCGTCGGGCCGGTCGTCGGAAGCCAGGTTGACGATGATCACGCTGGCTCCAATAACCGCGAGGACTGCGATGCTGACGACAGCGAGCCCTATGCGGAACCGTTTGCGTTCGTCGTCGTCAGGAGTCGGCGACTTCTGCCCGGGCTTGGGCCGGTACTCGGGGTTGGGCTGAATCATGAAACCGTGACGTTCTTCGAAAGCGGTCATGCGAGTTCTCCACTTGTAGCGTGGCCTCGCCCGTCTTGAAGGTCACTCAGTCCCCGACGCGATTCGGGTGGCGTCACTAAGTGAATAGGCACGTCGACGAGCAGTGTTACGCGAGTTAGCCCTCGCGCGATCCGTTCCGGGATTACAGCCCGGGTCCGTGGTCGCGGGAGCGTTCTGCGGGTGGCGTCGGCGAACACACAGCCCCGCAAGTTCATCGCGGACAGGGTTACCCCGTCCACATGAGCGCGTCGCAGCGATGTAATTGTGGCGCGGGAACGCCGGCTTGCTCAGTGAGATCCCGATCCAACGCCATGAGTTGCAAGAACGTGTCCGAGCCACGCGTCCAGTGCCATCCCGGCCGGTCGCCGCAACCGCCCGTCCGGGTCGAGGATTTTCGGTATCGCGATCCGACGACAGGCACAGAGACGCCTTCACTCTGATCCTGACTCAGCAGCCGTTCCCAGTGCTGCGGTCTCCGCACGCACCTGCTCTACCTGCTCAGCAATCACCTAGTTGGCGACCAGCTGACATCCAGTCATCCGGACGCTTGGACCTCACGTACACGGGGTCGAAACGAAGTCGTTGACCAAGGGCCCAGTCGCGGCCAGGGATGGGGTCGATTCCAGCGAACAGTTCAGCGGGTGGTGCCATTTCCGCACGGTAACAGTGTCGCGTGTCGCTCCAAGAGTTCTCGACAAACAGTCGTGGGACACGTCGTCTCCCGACGTGTTCGACGCAGGGTAACGGTGAGGCAGAGTTTGCGGATAGGGACTTAACAGGCAAGTTCGGAAGCCGGATGAGTTGGAGTTCCCAAGATGTCTATACCTCCGCGGGAGCCCTCGGCCGAGCGGTCGCCCGACGGCGAATCGCCGAAGCAGAGCGGGGTCCGAGACGGGCCTAAAAACTCGCTGTTAAGCCGCCGACGCCTTCTCATTGTGGCAGCGATCGCAACTGTCGCTCTCGTCGTCGTGGCAGCGGTGGTGCTCTACGCCCAGACACGGCCTACGTCCGACACCGCTTGGACAGGTTTCCCGCGCAGCCAGTCCTGCGCGGTGTCTCCTACAGCCGACGAACTTTTTCGGGGCGACCCCAGTTACGTTTCCGGTGTGCCCGCCCAGTCCGTACAAGCCGAGGAGGTGTTCATCGAGGACCTGGGCGACTCGACAGTGCGCCTCACGGTCACCTTTGCCGGGACACCGGAGCCGGTGCCGCAGGTCTTAATCCCCGGTTACGGTGATCAGCGGATTCCTCAGCCCGGGGCATGGGAGTTCACGATCTTTTTGTACCCGCGGGGTTTCGACGCGAAGTACCCACCGCCCATCTATTTCCACTCGGACAATTACGACCCCGGATGGACTGGCTGGCAAATAGACGGCTTGGACGGCGAATCGCGCTATCTTCCGGTCGACGATTGGGCCTTTGAGGGCCACACCTTTACTCTCACCGCTGACTTGTCGGGTTACTTCGGCATTCCGAAGGGCGACGCGTTTTCGACAGACATCTGGGTCATGCCGAGTCAGCACAACTCTCCTCCAACCGGATACGAATCCCCCGCCAGCTATTTCCCCTTCTACAGCTACCCAACCTACGTCTGCCCACAAGCCAGCGCCCACCAGCGGCAGAACCCTCAGCCGACCACCTCAACGGGTGGACCGAGCGCTTTGCAGCCGCGTTCGACGTCTATCGCCCGAAACTCTCCTCAGCAGTTTGCGGACATGGACGAACTTGGCTTTCGGAACTCCCACGCCCGCTGTGATGCCGACGACGAACCTGCGGCGACGGCTCGGACGGCTCAGTCGCAGTTAGTGATCTGTGTTCAGAACGATTACAGCTACTACTATCGCGGTGTCAGGCTGAGCGACCAGGCCCCTAGCGAGTATTGGAATGTGCAGGCCAACTACATAGGGTGGGTAGTCACCAACGGGTCAGTCACCTACACCATCTCGGAGGACGGTCTTGAGATCGCTGACGCGGGTGATGTTCTCGCACACGAAGCAATGATCGAATACCGTGCCGGATAAGCAGTGTCGGAAGCATGTAGGCGGCCGATAACTGCAGCCTGGGCCGCAGGGTCTCCACGATGGTGCCGAGGTCCTTCTGCTGGGCGCGCCGGCCATCTTTGGCACGTACCGGGCAAGAATTGCGTTCCACACGCCCGACGTACGGTCGCACCTTGCCGTCAGTGGAGAACAACCGAAGATCTCAGCGGTGAATCTCAGTCCACCGGTGTGTGGGCTGCATCGCTACCGAACGCGACATCACCTACATCGCCGCCACATTGGAGGCCGATTGTCGGCCCGTCGCCGAACCTGGCCTGTGGGCCATCCGCGGCGGCGACGTCTTCGTCGTCGGTCCCACCGTCGCGCGATCCGCCGGTGAACGTCGCCCCGCCGAACCATGTGTCCCCGGTGAACGTCGCCCCGCCGAACCCCCGGCGGTCCCGGTTAGGACGGACTGCGGCAGACTAAGGGTGATGGATCGACCACCTTCGAGGTCGAGGTCGCCGTCGATGCGGGCGCCGATCAGGCGGATGGGTAGCTTCTCGTCAACGAGCAGGTGACGCAGGTAAACGGCGCGCACGACGCGGTCGTCGGTCCAGCCGACGGCATCCTCGACGGTCGGTTTCCAGGACCCTTTGCGTTCGGTGTCGGTAGGCAAATCGCATCGGTCGCCGGTATGGGCGGCGGTCAACAGCTGGTGTTCGGCGGGGGTTGCGGGCTGCACTGCTGGTTGCACTCCTTGCACCAGCGTGTGCTGGGGCTCCAACTTGGGGCGAGTCTACGGACGCAGCTGATCCTATCGGCACGTCACCATTTCGAGAGGTCCAATATCGCACTAGCCTCTCGTGGCAACGGGTTTGAAGCCCGTCCAGTGTTTCGTTGGCACGCACAAGGGCCGTGTCAGTTCTTTCCGGTGAAAGATAAGTGCGAGGACCGGACGCGCCGTCGAGGGTGTCAATCGGCCAAGGTGAGCGGCGGGCGTCTGCCCAGTCCCGTCGGCCGCGTCAGGGATGCGGTGGGCGAATCGCCGGTAGGCGTTCGCGTGTCGATCGCTAGAGGCGCACACCGCCAGGTGTGATTCATATATCGTTTTGTCACTGGTAACTAAATGTCAAGCCGCACAACATAATTCGTTGATATTCTACCTCATGCCAAGTCGAGTACTGCCAACTTTATCTGCGCATCACCTGTCCCAGTCCTCCGACTACGGAACCTCCAGCAACAGCGCCAACTGATTCCGGTACGCCAGCGCCAGTTCACGCGCGACCGAACGGCACGTCAAACCCGGCGTCGTCAGCGCACAGCGAGCTCTCGAGACCGCCTACTTCGGCTCGGACGGGAAGACGCCTAGCCCCCATCGCCTTCAGCGTTTCCTGAAGAGCAGCCATCGCTGGTGAACGGAGCGCACCACGGATCGCCCAAGACCGGTGACCGGAATCCTCCCTGCTGCACTACGACGAAGCCGGCGCCTCGGCCAGGGAGCCTGCCACCACCAGGCGATGACATACGCTCGTGGTCAGGTTGCACCGGAGTTGCCACTCGCCACGCGTCCGCCGTCAGCGGTGCTGAACCGTCCGATACCGGATGACCTGTAGTGGCTCCATCGTCAGCACGACCCGGCCATCGGCGTCGACGAGCTGTCCAGCGCAGCGCAGATCTGCGCGGTCTGTGGTCGGTGCGTCACCGCGGAAACGCGGAGAAACTCCGAGGATCGTGATGCTGGCCGTGTGAATGACGTCCGGGCGAAGCGGATTGGGCAGACGCATGCGTTCGATGCCCTTGCCGGCCACCAGGGCCAGCCGAGGAACGAACATGCGCGAAGCCAGACCGGAGTAGAGCGCCAGAGAATGCGCCGCGCTTCCGATGATGCCGCCGAACGGCCCGTTCGCCGCCACTTCCCGGCTGACATGAATCGGCAGCGGATCGTACTGGCTCGCGAAGTCGATGATCTCGACTTCGGTCACGCTCGCCGTGCCCAACTCGAAGACCTCCCCCGCTGACAGGTCCTCGGCATACAGCCTGGTCATCTCGCCTGAGGCGTGAGGGTCCGACAGTCCCGACCCGGGCGACGCTGGAGTCATAAATCTAAAGTAGCTAGATTACGAGGGGTCAGCAAACCGGGCGGAGTCCAACCGGGCCGGGCTGATCTGACGCACTGTCCACGACCGACAGTTCCGACTCAGGTCGCGGCGGGATAGGTGACCTGATTCTGCGGGCCGACGACCGCGCCGGCACTCAGATGCGCGGCATCGACATGGCCGGCGCCGAGAATGTGCCACACGTCCTCGCCGCGGGCGAGCAGATGGTCGGCGATGATCCGCCGGTGACACCGCCACCACACCGCCTCCGAGCACATCAGCGCCACGCGCGAGTCCTGCCCCCTCCCGCGCAGTCCGGTGAGTGCATCTGCGAACTCGTCGGACAATGCATGGTCGGCATAGTTGTGGAAGCTGCGGTTCTCCCACCACCCGTTGACATCGACCGGCACGTCCTGACTCACCGGACGCCGCCCGGTGAGTCCTTCAGCGTGCCAATACCCGATCCCCGATTCGTCCAGGCTCCCCGTGAGCGCGTCCTGGTCGAATTGCGGGTATCGAGTCGAGCCGGGGAGCCTCCGGACGTCGGCAACCACCTGAATGCTGCTCGCGGCGAGCAGATCGATGAACTCGGCAAGGGTCCGAGTGGAGTGACCGATGGTGAAGAACGGCTCGCTCCGGATCGTCTGCGCTGATCGCCCACTTCGCGGCATCTCCCCATCGTAGGTAGACGACCACAACCCGGCGCGGGACATTCACCTGTCCGTGAGACACATTCTCCGAATTGTCCCGATCCGCCCATATGGCGACGCTCCACCTGATCCAATGACTGGCAGCTACATCGTCGGCAGTGTCTGAGAGGTCGGAATGGCGCATCACTACCCGGAACTGGCGGAGCGCGTCACCCGGCAGGCCGACGAGTTACCCGAGCTGTACGGCGATTTCGATTTCGCCGTCACCCCGGAGCGTTTCACCACCGATCCGGGTGTGAAGTCAGCCCTGCTGACTCGGTTGGGCGATCGCTCCAGGTACCTGAACGATCCGCGCCTCCTGGAGTTGGTGCACACCTCGACATTTCTGGCCGACGTCCCCGCGGACCGAGTGGCAGCACTGGCCACGCGGTATCCGGTCGCCGAGCTGGTGAGCTTGGTTCGCCGCGTGTGCCGCGAGGGCGCGGAGAACGTCCCCGAGGCTCCACCCGAGATCGCCGAGCTCATCGCGGTGATGCAGGAGAAACCCGATTGGATCAACTTCGATCTCGTCGAGGACGGCGCCACGTACTCGCGCCTGTATGCCGCGCTCGTCTCCCCCTTCATGACTCGGGGCGCGTTCCTCGCGACGTTCACCAACAGCTATGCGGCACTGCCGATGACGATCACCGGAGCACTGTCGGGCACCCGTGCCGCGCATCGTGTCAACGAGACCACGGCCTACTTTGCGGTGACGGCACTACCCGGCGGTCTCGAACGCTTCAGCGCGGGCTTCGAAGCCACCGTCATGGTGCGACTCATGCACTCGATGGTCCGGTTCAACGCCCTGCAACGAACCGGCCGCGGCCACAACAGCAAGAAGCGGACCTGGGACACCAGGATCTACGGGTTGCCGGTCCCGCAGATCGATCAGTTCCCGGCCGGAATGATCGGTCCATACCAGAAGGCGGACAAGGCAGTGCGGGCCAACCGCGAACTCCCCTACGACGAGCGGGCGATGGTCGAGTTCCACCGCTACCGCGGCTACCTGCTCGGACTTCCTGAAGAACTGCTACCCGGATCTCCGCGGGAGATCGTCGATCTGTTCAACGCGCGCGCCGCGACGCTGCGACACGGCTACGACGACGAATGCCGCAAACTCGTCACGTCCACGATGAATGCCTACCTGCGCCCGTCCGGGAGCACCTTCGACCGCGCCGCCGATGCCGTCGAAAAGAGTTACAGCAAACTGGCATTCGCTGCCGCCTTCTGCGAGGGCAATCTGAAGAAGGCAGCCGACATGGGCGTCGACCTCTCGGTCAACGACTTTGCCCGCGCCGCCGTGACAGCGCCCTTGCTGACCGGTCGGTTCGCCGCCGTCCGCATCGCGGGCAAGGTCCCCGTGCTACAGGATGTCGCCGATCAGTACATCACCGCCTTGGTGAAACGACGCCTCGACGATTACGGAATCCCGGCGTACACAACCGATTCCCGCGAATACGCGCACTGACGACGCCCACACGCGCGTCGAACGGCAGCTCGTGCTCCCGCTGCCGCGGGCGAGTCAGTTGAGCTTCCTGGCCCGTGGAGCCGCATCTGTAAGGGAGGCCGCCGGGACGACCGCGCCTCGGATCACTCGGAGTGCACGGCTCTTCCCGCGACCAGGCGTTTCCATCCGGCGTTGGACGACGTCCATGCCGAGGGTGAACACGGTCAGGCCAATGGGGGCGAACAGTCCCACGATGAGTCCGGCCATGTCTCATACCTTTCGTTCTTCCGACACGTGAAGCGCGAGGGTTACATAACCATCCGGCTCGGCGGGTAAACATCGCCGCGGTCGGAGCCGTCGGGAATGAGTCACCGAGGATCGATCCGGAACACTCCACATCGTCCGGCGACAGCAGCGAAGGCGTCCGGCGTGACATCGGTGACCACGCCGGCGTCCTTCATCATTTTCGGGCCGTCGCTGCCCGCAAGCTCGGGCCAGGCACGGAGCACCGGAACCGCCTGGTCCGCGGGCAACTCGGTAAGTCGGACGTCGGTCACGTCTCCGCGAATCGACAACTGCGCGAGTCCATCGGCTGCGCGGACGTTGCGCGCCCAGTCGGCGCCGGGAAATCCCTCGAGGAGGTAACGCTCTCCATCCAGAGTGATCACGGTCAGCGGAGTGCGCCGCGTCTTTCGACTCTTTCGGCCGGTCACGATCAGGACCGGCAACTCCTTCATCGCACCGAAGCGCTGCATGAACAGGAACATTTTGTTCATCGGCTTGAGCCAGCGGGGCGCGGGGGTTCGCCGTGACGTGGGCATGATCGATCCTTCCGACACCTTACTTCGTACACCGTATCGGGTTCATCCCGCGTAAACCGCCTTATCTCGCTCCGCTCCCGGCGACGGGTTCGCCCACACCACCAGCGGCACGATCAGCGTTGTACGTCGATCACCAGTCGCGTCGGATTGGTCAGCACGTCGACGCTGAACGGCCTCGCGGGTTCGGATACGCCGATGAAAGACTGTGTGACACCTTCGAATACGAGCGCGCTCCGCACCTCCACCACCGAGCCGCCGGGTTGCGCGCGAACCGGATCAGGACCGTCATAGGGTTCGACGCCGCTGTCGAACGGGTACGCCGACCCCGTGATCCGAACTTCCAGGATCGCGTTGCCCGCGACGTCGACCGGGAATCCACTGCCGTCCTGGACAGCCTCGTCGACGTAGGACACCCGCCAGCCAGGCAGACCCGTACCACCGAGCTCGTAGACGACTCGATCGAATCCGTCGTGCGTCCCGATACGGATATCGGTAACGGTGAGTCGCGCACCCTCACTCGCGGGCGCGCTCTTCGGACCGGCATCCCCACCCTCAGTGGTGATCTCGGAGTTCGCCGGACTCGTCTCCATCGGAGGCGTTGACGTCACCGTCTCGGTGACAGTCGCCGCGACGCCGCCTTCACCGTCCGTCGTCGAGCAACCCGCCACCACCAAAGCAACGATGGTCGCGACGACCGAGGACCATATCCGGATCATGAGCGACCAGCGTACCGGCGGATCAGGGCCAGAAGATGGTGCCATTCAGGAAGTCCTGGGCGAAACGACCACCGCTGCGATATTCGCCGCCGAGGGGGACGCCGTAGTAGCCCTTTGCGCCGCCGTGTGCACGCCACTTCTGCAGGATTCCACCCCACACGATCTGGGCGCCGCCGGCCTTGGACCACGTCACGACACCCCCCTGGAAGTCGTTGCTCCGCCCGCTTCCCGACTTGTACTCGTTGGTGACGGGGAATCCGAGCGCACCGCGCTCGGCTCCGACCTTCTGCCAGCGGGTCCGGATGGCGCCGCCGACCTGGTGTGCCGTGCCGCCGTCGACCGCAGGATGCCAATAGAACGACGCGTCGCGAGCGAACGTCTGGTAGCGGCCGCGCTTGGCAGAAGCACGTTCGGGCCCGGTCGGTACACCCCACTTCCAGAACCCGCCACTCTGTGCGTAGGCCTCTTCGATCTTCCCTCCGACCAGGATTCCGTTGATCACCCGATCGGCCTGCGCGCTCGGCGCCAGAACGACGAGGGACATCACAGTCGCCAGGATCGCCAGGCCCAGCGACGCGAACCGAGGCCGGGTGCGACCGGCGGCTGATCGGCTGACACGGGAGGTGTACTGAAGGGAAGAGGAAAGACCGGGCATGCGCGTGATCATACGGACACACCGCGCATATCGTTAGGTCAGCTCACAACGCCCGTCCCTAACCTGTCGGTTGCGGGAGGGCACGACGATAACAGAGCATGCGCTCTGTTATCGTCGTGCCATGCCGCGGCCCAGAACGCACGATCTCGAGCGGTTGCTCGATGCTGCCGAAACGCTGGCGGTCGAATCCGGCGCTGCAGCAGTGACGGTGCGGGCCCTCTCAGATCTGACGTCGGTCTCCAACGGCGCGATCTATCACGCGTTCGGGTCCCGCGCGGGGCTCGTCGGGCGGGTGTGGCTTCGCGCTGCGCGGCGCTTCCTGGGTACGCAAGGCGCTGCGGTGGATGCCATCCTGGCCGGCGGCGAGGGTCATGGTCATACCACCGCGGTGGAAGCCGTGGTCGCAGCGGCTGACGCGCCGGCCCGCTTCACGCTCGACCACCCGACGTCCGGGCGGTTCCTGCTCACGGTGAACCGCCACGAACTCCTCGGGTCGGGTGAACTACCCGACGACCTGGCCGATGAACTCCGCAACCTCGACCAGGACCTCGTCGACCTGTTCGTGAAGCTGTCGCAAGCGGTCTGGGGACGAACCGACCGCCAGACGGTGGAGATCATCAGGGATTGCGTGGTCGAACTCCCGACCGCGCTTCTTCTTCGCGGTCGACGCACGGCGGATGCGGCCGTGCGCGAGCGCCTCGCAACCGCCGTCCGTGCCGTGCTGACACTCGATCCTCCCGGATCCGACTCATCGTCAACTGCCTCAACGTCTCTCGACAGATAGGAAAACCTCCGATGGCTACAACCCTCGACTTTCATGACGACATCGCCGTGCTCACTCTCGGTGAGGACGAGAACCGCTTCTCCCCTGCGGTTCTCGAGTCCATCGACGAACACCTCGACAGAGCCGAGTCCGCAGCCCGCGGCCTGGTCACCGTCGGCTCGGGCAAGTTCTATTCCAACGGACTCGATCTCGAGTGGCTTCTCGCCAACGGCGACAAGGCTGACGCGTATGTCGAACAGGTGCAGGAACTCTTCGTCCGGATCCTGACCTTCCCGCTGCCGACGGTCGCCGGTGTGAACGGTCACGCGTTCGGCGCAGGGGCGATGTTCGCACTCGCTCACGACTATCGGCTGATGCGCGAGGACCGCGGCTACTACTGCTTCCCCGAGATCGACATCAACATTCCGTTCACGGCGGGCATGGCCGCCCTCATCCAGGCCAAGGTGACACCACAGACCGCAGTCACCGCCATGACCACCGGACACCGGTATGCCGGACCGGAAGCTGTCGCAGCCGGTCTCGTCGACGCCGTCGCCGATGAGAACGACATCGTCTCCGGCGCGCTCGATCGACTCAAGCCGCTCGTCGGCAAGGACTCGAGCACCCTCGGTGCGATCAAGTCCACCATGTTCCGTTCCGTCACCGAAGCACTGCGCCAAGGCCGTACCCGCTGACCCCAGCGGACTTCCTGTGCCTCACAGCGTCCTGTGGACGCGTAGGTCAGTCGGGGGACGTTTCGCGCGTTTTGCGTCGATTTTGAAGAACGCCGTCTAGCTTTGGTTCCGACCTGAGCGGCGGAGGCCAGATGAGCGACCAGACATCCCAGGACGATACGAACGAGGTGTCCGTCGAGTTCGGCTACACACCGGAGCTGAAACGGACCCTCGGCTCATTCCAGGTGTTCGCCGTGTCCTTCGCGTTCATCTCGGTCGCGGTCGGCATCTTCGGCACCTACGGCATGTTGCTGAACAATGCGGGCCCAGTGGGCATCTGGACCTGGCTGATCGCGCTGGCGGGACAGATGCTGGTGGCATTGGTGATCGCCCAGTTCGCCGCCCGCATCCCGCTCAGCGGATCGTCGTACCAGTGGGCGTCCCGACTCGCCAACCCACGCGTGGGTTGGATCTTCGGTTGGCTGACCTTCTGTTACCTCATCGTCGGACTGATGGCGATCGACTTCGCGATGGCCAGCCAGTGCTTGATGCCGCTGTTCAACATCTCTCCCGACGAGCACACCGCCCGCGTCCTCACCGTCGTGATCCTGCTGGTTCAGGCGACGCTGGCGATCGCATCGACTCGACTCGTCGGGCTGATCAACTCGCTGGCAGTGGGCGTCGAGGTCACGATCGTGGTGGTACTCGTGATCGCCCTGTTGGTGGCGGTCGCGGTGACCGGGGACGGTTCGGCCGGCAATCTCGGATCGCGCGGCGTCGCATCGGATTCAGCTGATTACTTCGCCTTCGGCGGCGGATTGATGGCGGTGATGATCGTCGGACTGGCAACTCTGGTGGGTTTCGACTCGGCAGCCAACATGGCCGAGGAAGCCAAGGATCCGCACCGGACCGTGCCCCGGGCCATCGTCGGTTCGGTCGCAGCGGCCGGCATCCTGGGGATGCTGTTCCTCATCGGGCTGACAGTGGCGATCGACGACATCGACAAGGTGACCGCCTCGGAGTCGCCGGTGGCGACCATCATGCGAGACCAGTTCGGGGCACCGATGGAGCGAATCCTGTTGGTGGTGATCGCGATCGCCTTCTTCGACGGCGGACTGGTGTCGATGACGTCATGCGCGCGCATGGTGTTCGCGATGGCGCGCGACGGGCGGTTCCCGGCGCATCAGCTCATGCGACGGGTCAACAAGCGATCCCAGACCCCGATCGCGGCCACCGTGCTCCCGCTGGTGATCGGGATCGTCGTGATGATCGTGCTGCCGGGCGACGCGCTGATCGAACTCATCACCGCGGGCACTCTTTTCCCCGCGATCACCTACGGACTCGTCGTCATTCTGTATCTGGCCGTCCGTAAACGCCTGGACCGTAAGCGCGGCGCCTTCGACCTCGGCCGGTTCGAGTTGCCGGTGGCCGTCGCCGCGCTGGTGTGGTCGGTCTGCGCCGTCGTCATCCTGCTCTCCCCCATCGACGCGACCGTCCCCATGATCATCGTCGGCGGGTTGATCCTCGTCGGTGGACTCTATTTCGGTTTCCTGCTGGTGTTCCGGCGAGAGGTCCTCGACAGCGAGCCCGGACAGGACGTGTTCTCCGACACCGACCGTCGCACCGACCCGGACCCGCAGGACGCCGGCGTCTGATCAGCCGGACCGGCCGCCGTGGACTAGTCGTAGACAACGTCACGACCTTCCCGGCGCAGCACCTCCAACCCCTCGCGAAATCGTTGCAGGAACTCGGGCGAATGGGGTGTCCAGTCGGTCATCTCCCCGACGACCCGGACGGGCCGGTCGCTGCGAAACGAGTGCGTCGGGTTGCCCGGGAACTTCTTGTCGGTGACGTTCGGGTCATCTTCCACCGGGCCTTCGGGCTCGACGACGTAGACCCGGCACGGACCGTCCCCCTGCGCCATCTCGGCGGCAAGCACCGCTCCGTCGAGCACTTTCGTCATGTAGACGTAGTTCGCTGTGTGTTCAGGTCGGTAGTTCGACCGGTGACCTGGCACCAGGTGGTCCCCGACCTTCAGGTCGGCCTTGGTGCCGTGAAACCAGACGCCCGATTCGTGCACCGTGAATCGTTCGGGTGTATCTGCCATCTCCGCCAATGCGAATCCTTCCGTCCGTGACAGTTGCCGAGCAATTGTGCACGCTCGCCGGGGCCTTGCCGCAAGCCCCGTTCCTGGCGTTATTCTGAAAGTGGAAAGAGACGCGTCCGTCGTCTCCGGTCACAATTCCCCACCCCGAAATCACCGCCGGCGTGTTTGAATTCGGCGTGCGCGTATGTCATCTGATCTCAACAGCCACTGTGGCTCTCGTCGTCATCGGGACCGCCGGATGCTCCGCCGGGTCCGATGAGCCGGCTCCACAGTCGTCGTCGGTGAGCGCGACAACTCACGCGCCCACGGCAGCACCACCTGTCCCCCAGAGCTCAGATGGAATCGACATCGAGCGAATCGAGTACCTCGGTCCCGCCGACGCCGACCCTGCCGAGAACTGGGCAAACCTGTACCTACCTGCCGGGGACCACGAGGACGGATCCGTCCCGCTGGTCACCATCGTTCACGGCGGCGGTTGGGAGAGTCGCGCCGGCGCAGAGCAGTTCGACGAGATGGCCCGCGACCTCGCCGGCCGCGGACTGGCCGTCTACAACGTCGAGTATCGCCGGGTCGGCACCGGTGGCGGCTGGCCGACGACCTTCCACGACGTGGCCCGAGCACTCGACCACGTGCCCACGATGGCCGAGACCCATCCGCAGCTCAGCATCGACGACGAGCTGGTGATAGGCCACAGTGCCGGTGCACAATTGGCGGTCTGGGTCGGCACCCGACACCGGCTCGAGGATGACGAAGTGGGCTCTCGCCCAGCGTTTGTCCCGTCCCGGGTGGTGTCCATCTCAGGTCCCTTGGACATGCGCTATGCCGTGAACCACGGCAACGGCCGGGTCATCAAGCAGATCCTCGGCGGCACACCGGAACAGGTGCCTGGTCGCTATGCCTCGGTGGACCCGATCCAGAACCTCGACCCACAACTGCCGGTGATCCTCTTCCACGGTCTCGCCGACGACGACGTGAATCCGGACAACTCGCGGCACTACACCGCCGCCGTCCGAGCGGCGGGCGGCACCGCGGAACTGCACCTGGTCGACGGCGAAACACACACCTCGCTGGTGCATCGCCAGTCCCCCGCCTACCAGCAGATCATCGAGCGACTGACCGCCGTGGCCAGAGCAGAACTCGAGAAGTTGCGAGACGAGTGACCAGACGCTCGTGACCGATCCACGGTGTAGTCGATTCCTGCCGGTGTCCGCGCTACATCGTTGCAGCCGAATCGATGTGGCCTTCGAATCCGAAGCGCTCTGACAGGGAACGATACTGCTCAACGAGGTCCGGATAGGAGGGGTCAGCGCGCGCTCGGGCCAACAGGGCGCGCACGTGTGCCGCTGTTGCCCGCGCTGTCATCCAGTCGCCGGTGTTCGGAACGCCCAGTAATCGGTCGAGCGACCTCTTAGCCTCGACGAGGTCGACTTCGTCCCCGCGGTCCACCAGAACCTCCGCCAGAATCCCGGAAGCCGGCATCGCGTAGCCACAAGAGGACGATCCCCACCGCATACTCCGCGAACATCAAGGCGTTGTCATCGGCAACCCGCTCCGATGTCCGCAGCACCTCTTCACCGATGTGGAGGGCACGATCATCGGCGCGAAGAACTACGAACTGTATCGCCGCTGCAACGGGTCTGTCCGATATTCGGTGTAAGCGGCGGTTTCCGATTGCTCGGCGGGTCAGCGTTCTTCGGCTGCGGGCATACGATCGGCGAACGTGATTGCCAGGGCGTTGAGCGCTGGCTTCCAGCGTACGGCCCACTTCGTCTGACCGGTACCCTTCGGGTCCAGCGACCGGGTGACCAGGTAGAGCGTTTTGAGTGCGGACTGCTCGTTCGGGAAGTGCCCGCGAGCGCGCACCGCACGCCGGTAGCGGGCGTTGAGACTTTCGATCGCGTTGGTAGAGCACAACACTCGCCGAATCTCGACGTCGTAGTCAAGGAACGGAATGAACTCCTCCCACGCGCTCTCCCACAGGGTCACGATCGCTGGGTACGGCGTGCCCCACTTTTCAGCGAATTCCTCCCACCGCAGCCGGGCCTCAGCGGCGGTCGACGCGGTGTAGATCGGTTTGAGATCGGCGCTGATCTTGTCCCAGTACTTGCGGGAGGCGTACTTGAAGGTATTGCGGATCAGATGGATGATGCACGTCTGTACCGTGGCCAACGGGAACGCGGCAGATACACTGTCGGGCAACCCTTTCAACCCGTCACAGACAACGAAGAAGATGTCGCGGACACCCCTGTTCTTGAGGTCGGTGAGCACCGCCAACCAGAACCTGGCCGACTCACCGCCCCCGTCGCCGGCCCACATGCCTAGGATGTCTTTGTGCCCGTCGAGATCAACACCGATCGCGGCGTAGATCGGCCGGTTACGCACCTGCCCGTCACGGATCTTGACCATGATCGCGTCGATGAACACCGCCGCGTACACCTTCTCCAGCGGGCGTGCCCACCAACCCACCATCTCCTCGATGACCCGATCAGTGATGCGGGAGACGGTGTCTTTCGACACCGACGCACCGTAGACATCGGCGAAATGCGCCGAGATCTCTCCGGTCGTGAGGCCTTTGGCATACAGCGACAGCACCACCCGATCCACATCGGTGACGCGACGTTTGCTCTTACCGACAATCACCGGGTCGAAGGTGCCGTTGCGGTCGCGGGGGACCTCGATCGGCACCTGCCCGCACGCGTCAGTCAGGACCCGTTTCGTGCGCGTGCCGTTGCGCGAATTGCCGGTGTTGCGGCCGGCCACGTCATGTTTGTCGTAGCCAAGATGCTCGGTCATCTCCTCATCGAGCGCCGCTTCGAGCACGCTCTTGGTCAATGCTTTGAGCAGCCCGTCAGGACCGGTCAGGGCCACGCCCTGAGCGCGGGAGCTACGTGCTAGATCGCTTACCAAGGCCTGCTCGGCCTTCGAGAGCTCACGCACCGCATCCGCGGTGGTGACATCGTGTTCCTGACCGGGCTGAACCGGCCCTGCCACCGGGGCATCCACGCCCCCGATTGTGTCGGTCATCGTCGTGATTCCTCCTGCCCCACGCCGGGGGCGATCAAAACCACTTACACCGAATCAGCGACAGTCCCGCTGCAACGGTCCAGACGAAAACGAGGGCGAAATGCTGGGGATTGTTGTCACGCGCCAACTCGATGGCAACATCGAGTGTCATTTGCCACCGCTATGGGACCACCTGTTTGCCACGAGCATGGGACCACCTTGGCGCGTTATTGAGGATGCGCGGTGGGGTCGTGGCGGTCAAGTCCGGGGCGTTGGCGCTGGCGGTACGAGGGGCCTTCCACGACCAGCGTGTGAGCTCGAGAGGTCAATCGGTCGATGGCCGATTGGGCCAGCAGTGCGTCGGTGGTCATGGTCAGCCACTCGGCGGGCTCTCGGTTCGAGGTGATGATGGTGGTCTTGGTGTGGTGGCGTTCGACGATGAGTTCGTAAAAGTCGTTGGTTTCGGTGGCGTCGAGGGGCCGTAGGGCAAAGTCGTCGATGACGAGGACTTCGGTGGTGGTGAGTTTGCGGAGTTCGGCGTCGGTGCTGTTGTCCAGGCGCGCGGCTTTGAGTCGGTGAAACAGTTTGTCTGCGCGGGCGAACAGGACGGTGTGGCGTCGGCCGATTGCCATGTGGCCCAAAGCTGTTGCTAGGTGTGTTTTGCCGACCCCGACGGGTCCGAGGATGATGGCTGACTGTTTGGCTTCGATGAATCGCAGTGTGGCCAGTTCTTCGAGTAGTTCCCGGTCATAACGCAGGTCGTGTTCGGCCCGCCAGCTATCGATGCGCATGGCTGGGTCCAGGCCTGCTTTGATTGATCGCAGTGCGGCAGAGCGTGATTCGCGGCGTGAGACTTCGTCGGCAAGTAGCTGTTCGAGGAAGTTGATGTGTGAGGTTTTGTGTTGCCGTGCCAACGCGGCGCGTTGCGGGAGGGTGTCAGCGAGCGCACCGAGTTTGAGGGCTTTGAGTGAGCGGAGCAGGTCAGCACCGATTGGTTGGGTGGTCATGGTCTCTAGTTCTCCTTGGTGCCTGGAATGAGGGTCAGTGCTGCTGTGGCAGCGGCGAATTCGGAAGGGTCACGGGTGAATCTGGTGGGGGCGTGACCGGCGGCTCGGGGCAGTGCTGGGCTGGTGGTTTCGGTGCCACGTTCGAGCATGGAACGGATCTTGGTGACCGCGATGACATCGAGAGCGAGGGCTGACTGGCAGGCCGCATCTACTGGTGCGGCTCCGTAGGTCGAGACCAACCCGATCAGTGCGTATACCGCCCGCATGCGCGACCAGGGGCGAGGGTCATCAACGATGCGCGCAGCGTAGAGACCGATATGTGGGCCGTAGCGTTCGCATTGCTGCAGCTGGGCGGTGATGTTGCGGGTGGCGTAGGCACCCAGATCTGCCGGGTAGTCCGCCGGATCGGTGCTGCGACCACCCGCGCCTTGTCGGGGGTGTTGTTTGATCAGCTCGCCGCGGTGATAGAACTTCACCGTCTCGGAGTCGGCGCGAACATCGACGGTGGTACCGATCCACGTTTCTGGAAGCGAGTACAACGCTTTACCCACACAGGCGTGAAAGTCTTTGTGCACCTTCACTTGTTTGAAGACCGGAACATCGTAGGGCTGCTGGGGTACCGGCAGCAGATGCCGGTGTTCCTCGGCGGCGAAGACGACCGCGGGTTGGGTTGCGGTGGTGCCGTGCACCCGCATGCCGGCGGTGTGAGCACACCAGGTGCGTGCTGCTTGCTGGGCATGGTCGAGGTCGGTGAAGGTTTCCCCGGCCCAAAAGTTCTTCTGCACGTACTGGATGGTGCGTTCGACCCGGGGTTTGTCCTGCGGGGTGCGCACCCGAGCGGTATCGGTGACGAACCTGGCATGGGCTGCGTAGTCCAGCCATCCCCGACTCAGCCGTGGGTTGACTGCATCAGCCTGGGCGACAATGGGTTTCATGTTGTCGGGGATGATGACGGCGAACACCCCATCGAAGAATTCCCACGCCGCTTGGCAGCCGGTGATCACCGCGTCCAGGGTTTGTGAATGGGTCAGCCACACGAACGTGTGCCGCGAGTAGACCGCGGTGATCACCAGGGCATGGACCTTGCGGCGTTTGCCGCTGGCAGGGTCATCGAGCAGCCCGAGGTACCCGAAATCGAGCTGACATTCTGCACCCGGAGCGCAGTCGTCCACGCGCACGGTGGATGTTGTTCGCCGGTACCCGCATTGCTCGGTCGCGAACCTCACCAACGTCCGATAGGGCACCTGGCATCCCTGACGGGCAAGCAGGATGTGAATTTTAGTCAGTGTCAACGGTTTCTGGTCGCCATCACCGGCGACCCAGGTTCTGATCTGATCGGTGAACCCGGCCAGTTGTTCCCATGCCTGCCCGTGCCCGTTGGGCCGGACCGGGCGTACCGCGGTCACGATTCTCCCGATCAGCTCATCGGTCAACGCGTCGGCACCGGCGCCGTGGACCAATCCTGCCGCTTGCGCGGCCTGTACATACCGTCGCACCGTCTTGCGGTCGACTCCGGCGTGTGAGGTTCCCCCCGAACCGTAGAGGCATCGATAATGAGGAGCACGATGCCAGAGAAGCGGAAGAAGTACGACCGGGAGTTTCGTGATGGGGCGGTCCGGATCGTCGAGGAGACAGGTAAGCCGATCGCCCAGGTCGCTCGAGACCTGGGGGTCAACGAGGGCACCTTGGGTAACTGGGTCAACCGGGCGCGCGCCGAGCGGGAGGGCCGCGGCGAGCTGACCGTTGATGACGCTGCTGAGCTCAAACGGTTGCGTGACGAGGTCGCCGAGCTGCGCATGGAGCGTGATGTCCTCAAGCGATCAGTGGTCCTGTGGGTGAAGGAGGCGACGAAGTGAGCGTGGCACGCTTTATCGCCGACCAGAGGACCAGCTATCGGGTGCCACACGCGGTGTCCTGCCGGCTGCTCGGGGTCAGCGAGGCGTGGTTCTACAAATGGCATAAGCGGACCCAATCGCCGGGTGCGGCAACGGGTTTGCACACCACCCGCGACTATCGCCGGGACACCATCGACCGGGCCGTGGCGGTGGCGTTCGACAAGGCCCGCGGCCTGCACGGGTCACCGCGCCTGCATGCGGATCTGCGTGCTGACGGGTGGACGGTGACCGAGAAGACTGTCGCTGATTCGATGTGTCGTCAGGGCCTGGTCGCGCGGCGGATCCGCCGGCGCAACGGGCTGACCCGTCAGGACAAGACCGCCCCGAAGTTCCCCGATTTGTTGGGTCGCGATTTCACCGCACAGTGCCCCGATCAGCGGTGGGTCGGCGACATCACCGAGATCCCGACCGCGGCGGGCAAGCTGTATCTGGCCACGGTCATCGACCTCTACAGTCGCCGCCTGCTGGGGGCGGCCACCAGTCGTCACCCGGATGCAGCGTTGGCGTGTGCGGCGATCGAGATGGCGGTCGCCACGCGGGGCGGTATGCAGGCGATATGGCGTGATGACGATGCGCAGAAGCTGATTTTCCACACCGATCGTGGGTCGACGTACACCGCGAAACGGTTCACCAGGCTGTGCCAGAAGATGGGTATCCGGCAGTCGATGGGCCGGGTCGGATCGTGTTTCGACAACGCCGCAGCGGAGGCATTCTTCTCTTCTTTGGAGTGGGAAGTGTTGTCACGCAACGAGTTCCATACTATCATGGAGGCGCAGGCGGTCGTGTTGGAGTGGTGCTACGGCTTCTACAATCACCAGCGTCGCCACAGCGCGATCGGGATGATGAGTCCGGTCGACTACGAGAACACCGCAGTCACCGAGCCCGAAGCCGCATAGAGGAGTCCTCCACGATTCCGGGGGAACCACAGTGAGCGGCGATCGTGCGTAGTCCCGGCGAGGGCAATCCCACCGCCAGGCCCAGCCACAAACGCAGTACTTCTCTGATCTCTTCCACTGCAACCTCCCGGTAGCCCATGCCCGCCGCCCCTCCTGCGAATCTTGCAGTTGAGTCAACGAGCAAAACGAAGGGACCACCGACGCGACGCGCCGGTGGTCCCATAACTGGCAATCCAGGTGGTCCCATCCTCGTGGCAAAAATCAGCTCACGGTGGTCCCTTCACGGTGGCAACTGACAATCGAGGTCTTGTCGCCAACCTGAACGGCCCTTGACCCACCCGACCAGACCTCGGAAGGCAGTCGCGGTCGCCAACGGCGATCCGAGTCCGAAACCTACGCCTTTGGCCGGATCACCGGCAGCAAGATCGATGATCACTTCCGCCCAGCGCGTCACCTCGTCGAGCTCTCCCGCTTCCAGTCTGCGCGTCGTCGACACTTCCGTGATGCCGACTCTGCCGTCGGGGCACACGAACGCGCCGACGATGATGCTCGCGCACCGAGGCGCCGAGATCCTCTCCCGGGGCGCGTAGTGTCTACACGGCTGATGTTTGGACTCTCCGACGTCCCGGGTACGCCCGTCGGGTGCGTAGCAACTCACCGGTGAACACACACCACGACACGAGTACCTCGCTCGCTCTGCCGGGAGTCGTCCTCGGCATCGGTCTCGGTGGATTCGTCGACGGCATCCTGCTCCACCAGATATTGCAGTGGCATCACATGCTGACGAGCACCGACGACGACCGCGTCGGCGTCGCCTACTACCCTGCCGATACGGTCCACGGACTGGAGATCAACACGCTCTGGGACGGACTGTTCCACACTTTCACCTGGCTGGCCGTGCTGATCGGCTTGGCCCTGCTGTATTCGCGTGTCACCCGTGCACGACAGCGGTTGTGGACTTCACGATCACTGTGGGGCTGGGTCCTGGTCGGATGGGGACTGTTCAACCTCGTCGAAGGAATCATCGATCACCACATCCTGGCAATCCACCATGTCCGGAGCGGTGACCACCAAACCCTCTGGGACATCGGCTTTCTGATCTTCGGTGCAGTCCTCGTAGCCATCGGATGGGCCCTACAGCGGACCGCAACACCACTCACGGCGCCCCCGCGGACAGAGCAGCGCAACCCGACGTCGTGAACACTGCTCATGAAGCGGGTTCCGGTGTCATCTCCGCCGGTGTCCTGCCGGCGATCGGTGCACTAGCTCTGCCGGCGATCGTCTACCTCATCGCCGCCCAGCGATATCATCGACAGCCGCGCGGATGGAACCACTGGCGCACCGCGAGTTTCATCGTCGGACTGGTCATCCTGGGTATGGCACTGCGTCCGAGCACATCCGACTCGTTCCAGGATCACATGCTCGGCCACCTGCTGCTGGGCATGTTTGCACCGCTGGCCCTCGTTCTCGGCGCACCGATGACTCTGGCACTGCGGACCACTCCGGCCTCGGTGGCCAAACCACTTGTGCATCTGTTGCGTTCGCGACCCGCGCGGATCGCCACTCATCCCGCGGTACTCTTCATCGCGACGGTGGGCGGCCTCGCGGCACTCTACTTCACCCCGCTGTTCACGCTCACCGAACGCCACGGAGCCCTCCACATGGTCGTTCACGCCCACTTCTTCGTGGCCGGCTATCTGTTCGCGTGGATGATCGCCGGTCCGGACCCCGGACCTGACCGTCCGTCGGTCCGCATGCGTCTGGTGGTCCTCGGCCTCGCCATCCTCGGCCACGCCGTCATCGCCCAGCTGCTGTACGCCGGATTGTTCGTCGCGGTCGATGCACCGCCCGACGAACTTCGGGCCGGTGGATCCCTCATGTACTACTGGGGTGACATCGCCGAGATCCTGTTGGCCCTGGCACTTCTGCTCACCTGGCGTCCGGACCACCGCGGATTCGGCGCTCGCTCGAGGGCACGAAACCACCCGAAGTCGTCGCCGCGGCGCGCAACCGACCTCCGGCCTCACCGACCGTCGCCGGCCGGCAACTCCGGTTCGGCGGGTCGAAAGGGCTGGACGATCTCGGTTCGCCAACCCGCCGGGTCGGTGGAGGGATCGCTGAAGTAGACCTCCCAGGGATCGCCGACCTTGCCGCCGTGTTCGTTCACCCACGTCTCGAGCGCCTTGTACGCCGGCTCCATCGCGTCGTAGGGCCCGACGTGGACGGTGACGGCGACCTGCCCGCCCGGTAGCTCAGAGGGCCCGACGTCGCCGACCGGATCGATCGGCGACGTCGTGGGAAACCCTGCCTCGATCTCGAATCGGCCACCCCCGAGCATGCGATAGCGAGCGAAGGGCGGCCCGGTGGGACCTGCCTGACGTTCCGACAGCACGCGATCGATGTCCCCGTAGCTCTTCTTCAGCCACGGCCCGATCTCCTCGACTGCGAGCGTGGACCTGACGACTGCTGTCACCTGGGCTATCCGGGACTCCTCATGTACCTCATAGTCCTGCATTCTCACAGGATCGCTCTGCGGAGCAACCGGTCACAGGGCCATTGGTCAACTGTTCGGGATTCGTTCGGTCCGTCGCGACCGCGCCGAGGTCGGCTTCCGCCGGATGGCGATGGCACACGCCGCTTCCTCATCGGCGTGGAACCCGCCGCCGTTCTCCGCCAGGGCAACTCGCGCGCCGTCCACCTGACGCCGGCCGTCGGGCCGTGGAGGCTCTCGGCTATCTAGTCGACTTCGAGCGGCAACGACTCGTCTGCACCCCATTCGTACATCGACGCGTCGTAGACCGCGACGTCGTCGCGGCCCAGGATGGCGAGCTCGAAGGCGAGCAAACTCGCGGCGAGGCCCCCGCCGCAGTAGGTGATGACCTTCTTGCCGGAATCCAGTGCGCCGATCTTCTCGTAGTCGGCGCGCACCTCGTCGAGCGGCCGGAGCAGTCCTGTCGCGTCGATGAGATCGGGATACGGAAGGTTGACACTTCCGGGGATGCGACCGGGCCGACCGTAGGTGTCGGTCTCTCCGCGGAAGGTCGCGGGATCGAGCGAATTGACCAGGAGAACACCGTCGTCGTCGATGGCTCGGAGCACTGTCTCCTTGTCGGCGTACAGCTCGTGTCGTCGCGACGCCTTGAAAGTGGCCACGGGATAGGACTCGACCCCTGGTCGGGTGGGTTGCCCAGCGAGCTGCCAGGCGGGCAACCCTCCGTCGAGGATGGAGACGCTGTCGAATCCTTCGAGATGAAGATTCCACCAGAGACGTGACGACCAGATGTTGCCTCCCTGGTCATAGATCACGACGTGGGAATCCGGACCGACGCCCAATGCGCCGAGGCGTTCGGCGAAGGTCTCGCTGTCGAGGGCCATGAACGGCACCGCCGCATCCGGGTCTGCGAGGTCCCGATCCAGATCGGCGTGCACCGCACCGGGGATATGCGCTCGCGCGTACAAAGCCGGGCCGAGAGAGGGCACGGGACGGCCGGAGCCATCGGGGTGTCCGCGCTCGGCCGTCGCGTCGAGAACCCGCACGTTCTCATCGTTGAGGTGCTCGGTGAGCCATGCGGCGTCGACGAGGAGAGGGTGGGTCGTCATCGGTTCGGCAATCCTTCTGAGTTGTCTTGTCCTGCGACTGCAGAGCAGCCCAGATCGTATGCGGCAAAGACACACTCCACAGCATTCAGATCGCTGGATCTCGGCGTTTCGATCACCGGAGATCGAACCCTTGACACCGCAGTGGGCCTCGGCGCGCGCACGGATTGCGTGATCCACGTCATACCGGTCCGTTCACTCGACATCGGTGCGCAGTCGCCGACCGCGCACTCCGTCGACATCGCATCGCGTCGCCGAAGAGCGGAGACCAGACGCCCATGACTGAGACCACGACCATCGGTGGCGGCACACCGTGTCGAGCAGTATGGGATCGTTCTGGGCCGGGATGACCGGCGGGCGTCCCGTGGCGGACAGTGCACGCACCGTCGTTCGGCCGGCGACGATCGGCCCCGACGGACCCACCGGGACGCTGCAGGACGAGAACGGCATACTCCCCTGGTGAAGGCGGGTTCGAGCGTCCGGCTGCGGGGTTACGCTGGGTCATGGTCTTCCAACGCGACGTCGCACCCGGAATCCATCGCCTCGAGCATGCGTACACCAACCAGTACCTCGTCGAGGACGACGACCGGCTCGTGATCGTCGACGCCGGACTGCCCCGCTCCTACGGGCCGCTCGTCGAGGCGATCCACCACCTGGGCCATGACGTCGACGCGGTGTCGGCATTGATCATCACCCACGGACACTTCGATCATGTGGGCACCGCGCGACGCCTGGCCAAGCAGTTGCACATCCCCGTGTACGTCCACCGAGACGATGCGTGGCTCGCCGCCCATCCCTACCGGTACGCGCATCAGAACGCCACCCGGTTCGGGGTCCCACTGCGCAACCCGCCATCGTGGAAGTTACTGAGCCGCATGGCATTTGCCGGAGCATTCACCGTTCGGGGAATCGACGCCGCGCATGTGTCCGTCTTCGACGACGACGCCGTGCTCCCGGGAGCGGCCGAGGTGGTGCCGACCCCGGGCCACACCTTCGGCCATGTGTCGCTGCACTACCCCGACCGCGACGCGGTCATCGCCGGTGACGCACTGGTCACCCTCGACCCCTACACCGCCGCGCAGGGCCCCCGCATGATCGCCGGCTCGGCGACCGCCGACCTCGAGCGAAACCGCGCCTCGCTCGACGCGCTGGCCGCCACCGGCGCGAAGTCCGTCCTACCCGGGCACGGTGTCCCGTGGCACCACGGTGTGGCGGCGGCCGTCGCGCGCGCACGCCACACCGACGGTTGACAGCGGGCGGCGTCACCACGGATCAGTCGAGGCGTTCATAGATCGTCGCGTTGGCGAGACCGCCTGCCTCACACATGGTCTGCAGCAGATAACGTCCACCACGCTGTTCCAGCGCGTTCAGTCCCGTGGTCGTCAAGCGTGCACCACTGGCACCCAGCGGATGACCGAGCGCGATGGCTCCGCCGTTGACGTTCACCTTGGCGAGGTCGACGCCGAGGTCGCGGGACCAGGCCAGGACGACCGGGGCGAAGGCCTCGTTGACCTCGAACAGGTCGATGTCAGCGAGATCGACCCCGCTGCGCGCGAGCACCTTACGGGTTGCCGGGATGATCGCGGTGAGCATCAGCAGCGGATCGTCCCCGGCGACCGCGATGGTGTGGATCCGTGCGCGCGGACGCAATCCGAGTTCGGCGGCCTTCTCCTCACTCATGACGAGAACGGCCGCCGAACCGTCGCTGATCTGGCTTGCACTGGCCGCGGTGATCCGCCAGTCGATCTCCGGGAATCGCCGGGCGATCACTTCGTCGTAGTAGGCGGGCCGCAGGCCGGCCAGTCCGTCGAGGGTGCTGCCCAGCCGGATTCCCTCGTCGGCGGTCAGACCGGAGATGGGCGCGAGCTCGTTGTCGAACAGTCCGTTCTTTGTCGCCCGGGCCGCCAGTTCGTGAGAACGCAGGGAGAATTCGTCGATCTCGGCACGAGAGATGTTCCATCGTGCGGCGATGAGTTCGGCGGAGATGCCCTGCCCGACCAGCCCGTCGGGATAACGCGTGTCGAACGCGATGCCGTTGAGGTCCGAGGCGCCGACCGCGGCCGAGCCCATGGGTACTCGTGACATCGATTCGACTCCTGCGGCCACGACCGCGTCGTAGGTCCCCGCGATGACGCCCTGGGCGGCGAACGCGATCGCCTGCTGTCCGCTGCCACACTGACGGTCGACCGACACGCCGGGCACCGACTCCGGGTAGCCCGCAGCCAGCAGGGCACGACGTGCGAGGTTGAGGCTCTGCTCGCCGACCTGGCTGACGACTCCGGTGATCACGTCGTCGATCTCGGCCGGATCGATCCCCGTGCGGTCGACGATGGCCCGGAAACTGTGCGCGAGAAGGTCGACGGGGTGAACGTCGTGCAAGCCGCCCGACGGCTTCCCCTTGCCGATCGGTGTGCGCACCGCGTCCACGATGACTGCCGTTGCCATGACTGCCCCTCCATCTGTGGGTTGGACCGTCCGCGGACGGTCCGAACGTGGCTGACTTTTGCCTGCCATAGTCAGAGGTCTACGCCCTGACTATAGTCTTGTCAAGTCAGGCTAGAATGGACGGATGATGAAGCTGGTGGGCCCGCTCGCGGAACGTGACCGGTGGGAGGCGACGCACTGTTCGATCGCCAAAGCGGTCGAACTCGTCGGCACGCGGTCGGCGATTCTCATCCTGCGCGAGGCCTTCTACGGCGCGACCCGGTTCGACCAGTTCGCCCGTCGCGTGGGGATCACCGACGCGGTCGCGTCCGCCCGGCTGAAAGAGCTGACCGAGGCCGGCATCTTCACCAAGGTCCCGTATCAGGAGCCCGGCCAGCGGGTCCGTTACGAATACCTGCTCACCGACATGGGGCGCGATCTGTTTCCGGTCGTGATGTCGCTGATGCAGTGGGGCAACGAGCATCTCCAGCCCGATGGCCCGCCGCTCACCGTCACCGACACGTCCCGGAACCCGATCCGGGTCGGCGTGGTGACCGGCGAGCAGGAGACCCTCGGCCCCGAGGATGTCGAGGTGAGGGTCACCCGCCGGTCGAGCTGAATCCGGCCCCCGTCGCCGTATTACCCGGCAGCCGTCCGACGCAGCTTGGTGTTGACGAATTCGCCCAGACCCCAACGTCCCAGTTCACGGCCGTAGCCGGAACGCTTGACCCCGCCGAACGGCAGACCCGGCAGCGTGGTGCCGTGTTCGTTGACGTAGGCCATCCCCACCTCGAGTCGGTCGGCGACCTGCTCGGCCTTCGAGATGTCGTTGCTCCACACCGAACCGCTGAGACCGAACTGCACGTCATTCGCCAGATCGACGGCCTCATCCGCCGAGGACACCTTGTAGACCATGGCCACCGGCCCGAAGATCTCCTCGGAGTAGGCGTCCATGTCCGGGGTGATGTCGGTCAGCACGGTCGGCTGGAAGAAGGCACCGTCGCGGTCGATCGGAGAGCCCCCGGTCCGCAGCGTTGCTCCTTGGTCGACAGCGGTCTTGACCTGTTCGGCGACGGTGTCTCGCGCGGAGATCGATGACAGCGGCCCCATCCGGGTCGACGAATCAGCCGGGTCCCCCACCTCCGTGGCCTCGAACTTCTCGACCAGCCCGCGCACGAAATCGTCGTAGAGCTCGTCGGTGACGATGAAGCGCTTGGGCGAGTTGCAGGCCTGCCCGGCGTTGGACAGCCGCGCCCGAGCGGCGATCGTGGTGGTGCGGTCCAGGTCTGCGGAGTCGAGGAGGATGAACGGGTCCGAACCGCCCAGCTCCAGGACCGACTTCTTGAGGTTCTCGGCGGCGACCTTGGCCACAGCCGCGCCGGCGCCCTCGCTGCCGGTCAACGAGACCCCACGGATGGCCGGATTCGCCAGCAGCTGGGCGACCTGCTCGCTGCTGGCGTACACATTCGCGTAGACATCCGGCGGCACCCCGGCGTCGTGCACGATCTCGGCCATCAGCGCCGATGATGCCGCGCAGATGGACGCGTGCTTGAGGATGATCGTGTTACCGGCCAGCAGGTTCGGCGCGGCGAACCGTGCCACCTGGTAGTAGGGGTAGTTCCACGGCATGACCCCGACGAGCGGTCCGATCGGCGCCGTCTGCACGATCGAGGACTGCGCACCCTGTGGATCGAGTTCCTCGCTGACCAGCAGATCCGGACCGTGCTCGGCATACCACCGGTAGATGTCGGCGGCGAGTTGGACCTCGCCGGCCGCCTCCTTCGCCGGCTTGCCCATCTCGGTCGTGATCGCCGAAGCCAGTTCCTCCGCACGCTTCTCGTAGAGGTCCGCAGTCCGGGACAGGATGTCGGCACGCTCCGCCACCTCGGTGCGCCGCCAGCTGTCGAACGCCTCGAGGGACCGCGCCGCGAGCCCGTCGATCTCGTTGTCGGCGAGTCCGGGAAACTCCTGCTCGGTCCCTCCTGTGGTGGGATTCGCGGTGACATAGGTGCTCACAGAGAGCCGTCCTTCCGATGTCGGTGGTTCTGATCGGCTGCGTTGATGAACCCACTCGATGGGGCACGGCCAGCCTCTCGGTCGGGTACCCGCGCGACCTCTGCGCAAACACGAGCCAGGAGCCCACTCCCGCCAGACTGACTCGTCCGTTCGGTCGAAAATCTGCGAACCACCCTGCAGCGACGCGCCGAGACCGGTCCGATACCTCGGCGGTTCGGCCGCGACTACGCCATCATTGAGCAAGTCATCGCCGGCGCGGAGCGGGGGGCACCCGTCGGAAGATCCCAAAGGGGGGAGCAGTGTCGAAATGGCCGAGAGCCGTGGCGCTCGCGTGCGCCGGCGTCATCGCCATGACCGGAAGCCTCGGCGTCGCGGAGCCTGTCGCAGCTGCGCCGCACGATACGAATGCTCATGAGGTCGCACGCGTCCTGTCGATTTCGCCGACAACCCCGACGCGGGCAACGGTGACGGTCTACTCTCCCGCGATGCAGCGACCCGTCCGGGTCAGCGTCCTCCTACCCTCGGATCGCGAGAAGCGTCGCCCGACCCTGTACCTCCTGGACGGGATCGACGGAGGCATCTACACCAACTACACGCAGAGCGGCTGGACATTCCAGACCGACATCGTGAAGTTCATGGCTGACAAACCGGTCAACGTCGTGATGCCCATCGGCGGCATGGCCGCGTACTACACGGACTGGCAGAAGACCGATCCTGTTCTGGGACGGAACAGGTGGGAGACATTCCTGACGAAGGAACTACCCCCACTGATCGACAAACGCTTCAATGGCAACGGCCGCAACGTCATCGGCGGGTTGTCGATGGGAGCGCTGGGCGCGATGTCGATCGCGGTTCGCCACCCCGACCTCTACCGCGGCGTCGTAGCGTTCAGTGGATGTCTCGACCAGGGTTCACCCGAGTACCGTCAGGCCACGGCCGCGTCGGTGTCCACCCGCGGCGGCAATCCCGACAATATGTGGGGTCCGTTGGGCCACTCGAGTTGGGATGACCACAACCCGGCCGCACACATCGAGGTACTGGACGGCAAGCCGATGTATGTCTCCGTCGGCAACGGACTGCCCGACCCGTCGCTCGGTATCGCAGGCCTCGCGTCCCCGGTGGGCGGCGTTCTCGAGGGCGTCGTTCTCCAGTGCACGCGGAGCTTCAAGCGCCGAGCCGACGCGGCCGGTGTGAAGGTCACCTACGATTTCAGGTCCGGGCTGCACTCGTGGGGCTACTGGAACCAGGATCTCCATCGTGCGTGGCCGACCATTGCCAAGGGACTCGGCGTCCGGCGCTGACGCCGCCTCGTCCCCGCGCGTGGGACGGGCACAGCGCGCCCGTCCCACGCGTAGGTCACCGACCTGCGGCGACGGCTGCGGCTCGCCGGGACTGGCTACGGACCGGGCGGTGCACGCCGGCCGGCGCCTCCCCGATGTCGAGCGTTCGACGAGCCACATCCAGGTGGTGGCGGGCGATGCCGAGCGCGGCGTGATAACCGACCCGGAACTCACTGTCGTCGGCGTCGGCAGCCCACCGGCCCTCGCGCTCGAGCCGGTCCACCAGCCCCTGGACGACGTCGAAGTCCCGGCGCAGACCCCCTGAGAGCACAGCTGCGCCGACGAACGCATCGGGACGGAGCGACTCGGTGGTGATCTCGTCGAGGACGCAGATGCGGGCGAACGTCATGCCCGCCCGGAACCCCCGAAGGAGTTCGGACTGCGGCCGCTCGACCGTCGCCAGGGTCGAGAAGCGGTCGTGGAGATAGGTGAGAACCTCTACGAGGCGCGTGTGCTGTGCCACGTCATCCAACATTCTTTCGTTTCCGAATGATCGAATTGTCTTCATTCGCGCGCTTTTTCTCCCGCCGCAACTTCAATTCTTGGCGACGCTTTTTCGAACTTGAATTTTTCTCTGCCATGATTCCTCGCTGACATGATTGATGAAAGTGGGTCTCGGACCCACTCACCTCCGTGACCATAGCCCAGAAAGAAAAAAAGTCCAGTCGCCGCCGACCACCCCTCGGCGCGCGGTCGACACTTTGCTGAATCTACTGCAGAACAGCGGATTTCAGTCACCACTCCGACGACGAACCCGAGCGAGCTGGCTTTTGCATTTTTTTCGGCTAGAGTCCGTGGGACCGGCCCGGAAGGCCGGTTTTTCAGCGAAAGGAAGAGTGGCCGTGAAAGCGGTTGTCATGGAATGCCGTATACGAGTATGCGGATCGACGGGGCGGCTCAGAGAATTCATCGACCAGGCGTCGTCACGGGCATTGAATGCTTTTCCGAATCCTGTGAAGCACTCACTCGTGGTGGAAGATTCCGACTCACTGCTCCTGCGTCGGCAGTGGCATCGGGAAAATGACGTCGACGACTTCGGGGTACCGGTGGGCAAGGACGTCTGCTTCGCGTTCGCGGACTCCTCGGGTCGGCTCACCGCGTCGAAGCTCGAGAGTCTGTCGCGGGACATCCTCGCCGATCTCGAGCTCGACCCGTGGGCCTCCGAGTTGCCGGCCGGTTCGTCGACGAGCGGGGCCGCCGAGTCCGTGCCCTGGATTCTCACACTGAGCACCGATGTGGACCGTGCCTCGCGAGAGGAGATCGCCGCACGACATCCGATGCTCGATCTACGCGCGAAACCCTTGATCACGACGTCCTGACCGTCACGTCGTGGACATTTCGTCACCGAAGCAGAGGAGTCAGCGATGACCACCGCCACACCTGTCCCGAACTCTCCCCTGACCCGAGAGCTTCTCGAGAACGAGCTGGCCGCGAGGTGCCGCGAACGAGCCTCCGTCAGCGCGGAGGTGCTCGAGCACCGTACCGCCGGAGATCTGGACAACAACGACGCCTACCACCGCGCACTGGCCCGACTCGACTCGCTCGACCGGCGGATCGCACAGCTGTACGCAGCGCTGTCCACCGCAGAGGTCGAGCCGTCTGCCGACGGGACCGTGCAGGTCGGCTCGATCGTCACCGTCGCCTTCGATCACGATCCGACCGACGTCACCACCTTCCTGGTGGGACCTCCGGAGCAGTACGCCCTGGTGGGCGTCGACGTCTGCTCGCCCGACTCACCACTCGGTCAGGCGGTCATGGGTGCCGACGTCGGCGACGTTCGCACCTACCGCCTCCCCAACGGAAAGGAGTGCACGGTCGCGGTGAAAGAGCACCGGATCGAGCTTCTCTGACGCAGCGTCGCGGTGGGCTCGCGGTCACGGCCGACGGGCGGCGTCCCGATGAGGGTCGTCGCAGGATCGGCCGAAGTCCCGGAGACCGGACTCCGGCCGCCTCCACTCCCGACGCGGAACTCCGCACCCGCGGCCGACGTCCTGGTGATCGGACGACCGGGTGCGCTGATGACCCGGTTGCGCCGGGTCCTCCGTGAACGAGGGCTGAGCACGGACGTCTTGGACGTCCGGTCCTCGGGCACGGGGTCCCGGGACGACGCCGGCGACGCGGAATCGATCCGGCGCATCCCGGTGGGTCTCAGATCGTGCGTCGCGCTGCTCGATCCCGCATCCCGGCCCCGGCGCGCGTGGTGGGACCGGCGAGGGCGCCGGCTCGAGAAGCAGCACGAGGACGCACTGATCGACGCGGTCCTGGACGCCGCGTCGAACAGCCGGAAGCTCGCGCTCCTGGTGATCGCGGAGGCCTCCACGTCGCACGAGACCGGCGTCGCCCGCGAACGGGCCCGACACGTCGCGCGCGCCGCCGACTACGAGTCGGCCATCAACGGCAACCCCCTGACCTCCGCTTTCTATCTCGTGACGAGTGCAGCGGACCGGTCATCCGGGGCATTTCCGGCAATCATCGACTGGGCTCAACGCCGACCGGATTTATAGATACTTCCTGTCGATCGATAGGCTGCAGGATGGCGGTGACCGATTTGGGGGTCCACCGCCTTTCCCAGAGGTATCGAAAAGGAAGTGGTGGCCACCGTGGCCGTGCTCGACGAGAAGATCAGCGATCTGTACGAACAGGTGGTTGCGCGCAACCCCGGAGAAGCCGAATTCCACCAGGCCGTTCGTGAGGTCTTCGACAGCCTCGGCCCCGTCCTGGCCAAGCACCCGCACTATGCCGATGCCGGAATCATCAAGCGTCTGACCGAACCCGAGCGGCAGATCATCTTCCGCGTGCCGTGGATCGACGACCGCAACCAGGTACAGGTCAACCGCGGCTTCCGCGTCGAGTTCAACTCGGCGCTCGGACCGTACAAGGGCGGGCTGCGCTTCCACCCGAGCGTCTACCTCGGTGTGGTGAAGTTCCTCGGCTTCGAGCAGATCTTCAAGAACGCACTGACCGGCCTGCCCATCGGTGGCGGCAAGGGCGGTTCCGACTTCGATCCCAAGGGCCGCTCGGACCACGAGATCATGCGGTTCTGCCAGTCCTTCATGACCGAGCTCTACCGCCACATCGGTGAGTACACCGACGTCCCCGCCGGCGACATCGGCGTCGGCGGTCGGGAGATCGGCTACCTGTTCGGCCAGTACAAGCGCATCACCAACCGGTACGAGTCCGGCGTCCTGACCGGGAAGGGACTCGCCTGGGGCGGGTCACAGGTGCGCACCGAGGCCACCGGCTATGGCGCGGTGTTCTTCGTCCGCGACATGCTCGCAGCAGTGGACGACAAACTCGACGGCAAGACGGTCGTCGTGTCGGGGTCGGGCAACGTCGCCATCTACGCCATCGAGAAGATCGAGCAGCTGGGCGGCCGTGTCGTCGCCTGCTCGGATTCGAGCGGCTACATCGTCGACGAGGCCGGCATCGACCTGGAGCTCCTCAAGGAGATCAAGAACGTCCAGCGGGGTCGCATCGGCGACTATGCGGACGCCCGCCCCTCAGCGCGACTCGTCACCACCGGCTCCCTGTGGAACGTGCCCACCGACATCGCCATCCCGTGCGCGACGCAGAACGAACTCAACGGTGCCGACGCCACCCAGCTGGTCAAGAACGGGGTCCGCATAGTCGCGGAGGGCGCCAACATGCCATGCACCCCGGAGGCCGTGCGCATCTTCGGCGAAGCCGGAGTCCGCTTCGCGCCCGGTAAGGCGGCGAACGCCGGCGGTGTGGCCACCAGCGCACTCGAGATGCAGCAGAACGCATCTCGCGACTCGTGGACGTTCGGCTACACCGAGGATCGTCTCTCCGAGATCATGACCTCCATCCACGATCACTGCCTGCACACCGCCGAGGAGTACGGCGCTCCCGGCAACTACGTGATGGGTGCGAACATCGCGGGCTTCACCCAGGTCGCCGATGCCATGCTGGCTCTCGGCCTGATCTGAGCCGCCACCCGCTCTGAATCCGTATGACGTTGTGCCCGGTTTCCGGGTACGACGTCATACGGCTTTCAGCGGACCCTTGACACCGCTCCGGCCCCGGCGCTTCAGTGTGCTCACTGACGGTTTGTCCGGCCGCAGCGATCGGCCTGTCCCCGAAAGATGCACTGTCCGAACAGCAATACCGAGCATTCTTGAGCGGTGGCGGGATCGGCGGCAGCCGTGACGCCGCGAGGATCATCGACGCCTGCCTGATCATCTTGACCAACACCACCGGTCGCCCGATGTTCGACAACTCCGTTGTCGGAAGCTACGGCCTGTACGTGAACAAACAGGGCATGCTGCAGAGCCCCGCGAACGCGAGCGCGCCCACGCGACAGGTCAATTCGCTGATCGCTCCCGGCGGCTACGTCGGTACATGGCTGCGCAACAACGGGGCGATCGACACCCTGCTGGCGCTCTATCGGTCGGCCTACCCAGCCCCAACGGTCAAGTGCCCTACAGCGAGTAGGCGTCGTACTTCGACTGAGCGGATCGGGTCGTACTCGGACCGCGGTACGCGATCAGTACTCAATCCGTAGTACAGGGTCGCGCTGCAGCGGACGGTTGCGCTGTCGCGATGAGTGTCGTCGCGATCTCCCGACCCACCGTCGACTTCCGTAAGGGCCGGTCACGCAGTCTCATCGCGAGTTCGCCGGTGACCACGACGAGGATCTGCTCGGCCAGGTGGTCGGGATTCGCGCACGGCAGTTGCGCGGCGAGCTCGCGGAGGGTCTGTCGCATGTGGTCGGTGTCGCGCGTGACCGCGTCGGCGATCTCGGGCGGCGGGTCGGACATCTCGGCAGCGGTTCCCAGGAACGCGCACCACCGCGCGCCGTCGGGTCGGGCGGCGAACTCGTCGATGGCGTCGAAGATGGCCAGCAACCGGCCCTCGGCGTCGGGCGCAGCCGCGATGAGACTCCCCCACGTCTCGCGCCAGCGCTCGTGTCGTCGTGCGAGGGAGGCTGCGACCAGCGCCTCTTTGCTGCGGTAGCCGCGGTACAGGGTCGCCGCCGACACGCCCGCCCGCGCGAGGATGGCGTCGACGGGCGTCGATTCGATTCCGCGCGAGAACACCAGGTCATCAACTGCGTCGAGCAGTTTCTCCTCGGAGCTCTTGCGCATCGGCATGGCAATCAGCCTAGACTCGAAAATATGAAACGCACGTTTTCGTTTGGTCTCGGTCGTGAGCCATCGGTCATCGTGGCCGGCACAGCTTTCATCGCGGCGACCTACGGACTGGTGCGACTCGCATACGGGCTGTTCCTACCCGACATCCAGGCGGACCTGGCTCTCGATTCGGCCCGTGCGGGGTATATCTCCTCGGGGTCGTCGCTGGTCTACTGCCTCGCGGCGTTGTGCGGGTTCCGCTACGGACGCCGAAATCCTCGGGTCTTGATCGTCGTCGCCACAGCCACCGCGGCGGGTGGGGTCTGGGGCATGGCCGCCGCCGGGGACCTGCTCACCTTCGGACTCTTCGCCGTGATCAGTTCTGCGGGAGCAGGCCTGGCGTCGCCCGCTATGGTGAGCGTCGTCCGGCGCAACATCGCCGCGAATCGCGTGGACCGGGCGCAGTCGATGGTCAACTCCGGCACCGGACCCGGACTCGTCGGCGCCGGGGCGCTGGCACTCGCCTTCCTACCCGAATGGCGACTGACCTGGGCGATCATCGGCGTGGTCACCGCGGTCATCGCGGTCGCCCTCCTCATCACCGACCAGCCGGGTTCCGCCGCCCAGGACGAGCAGTCGCACGCCCTGTCCGTCGGGTGGATCCGCCGCCACGGCACCGCACTGACCATCGCGGTTCTGCTGGGCGGGGCGTCGAGCGCCATGTGGACGTACGGCCGTGCGATCCTCGTCGACACCGGCGGATCATCCCAACGTGGCACGATCATCGCGTGGATCATGATCGGAATCGGCGGCGCCGCAGTGGCTCTCACCGCCACACCGTTGGCGAGGTGGTCGGCGACCTCGGCGTGGACACTCAGCTGCGGAACGATGACGGTCGGGATTCTCCTGGTCGCCGCTGCTCCGGGACAGATGGCGGTCACGCTCGTCGGCTGCCTCTTCTTCGGGTGGGGTTTCACCTCGGCGACATCCGCGCTCATCGCCTGGACCTCGACCATCGATGCGGCACGATCGGCTGCGGGTACCGCACTCCTGTTCATCGCGTTGATGTTCGGGCAGGCAGTGGGTGCCACCGCCCTCGGTGCCACTATCACCGCCGCGGGTTACGGGCTCGCCTTCGTCGTGGCCGCGGTGGTGTCGAGTGCGTCCATCGCCGTGTCCGCACTCGACCGCACCGGTCACCGGGTGCCCGCGGACCGCGCGGACCACTCAGGCGAACCAGGACATGAACCGTCCGCGGGACCAGCACCGGCCGAGCGCGTCGCCGGCGACATCGAAGCGCGGCAATGCGGTTGACGGCTCGAACACGGTCAGCCCGATGATGCTGTGCCCAGACGCCGGACGATCCCCGAGGGTCGGAATGGTGGGCGCGACCCCGACCCCTTCGACCGACACCCAGGCAGTCCTCCTCGCCGAGGAGAGCTCCTCCAACGCATGCACGAATCGGCGTCGTCTCTCCGGCGAGAACCGCGACAGCGACCAGGTGGTGATGACCACAGGCAGCGCCCGATCCGGGACACACGAGACCGCATCCGACAGCGTCGTGATCGGATCTCCCGAAATCTGTTGCGGTGGAAATGATTCTGCGAGAGCGAGCTCGTCGTCGAGATGGCGTGACCGGTCGTCGGCCAGCCGGATGCGATTCCGGTGCTCAGGGTTACGCATGTCTAGCGGCGCGCGGTCGACCACGATCCGCGCCGCGACATCCGGCATCGGCACACTCGGAATCCGACGATCGCCCACCACCGAGCACTCCAGCTGCACGGGCGATGACACATCGCCAAGGGTCTGATCGTCTCCGTAGAAGATGCCGACGCGGTCGACGTTGAGGTTGAGACCGGCGGGACGGCCGACATCGATCAGCCCCACGCGCTCGGCGGCGCAGCGTCGGGCCGCCTCGGCGATCGCCGGATAGAGGACCGCGTACCGCCCGGTGTGATCTGAGAGCTTCACCGAGACCATCAGGGAGAGCCCCCATCTGACGCGACTCCCCGGACGCTCGTGCCGACCGGTCCGCCAGCGTCGCGAAGGCCGTCCGCAGCTCCTCCGGGCCGATCACCTCGACATCGGCATCGAATCGCGCGAGCGAAGCGCACAGACCGGCAGCGATCCCCGACGTCGCCGTGCAGTACACCGACGCATGACGCTCACGCCTGCTGTCGCTTTATCATCTCGGTGATCCAGGTGGGTAGTCGAGCGGCCGTGTCACCGGTAGCCCACAACGCCGAAGCGAGGTCGTGCTGGGTCTTCAGACGTTTGGCGACGGCCCGCAGCTTGGTCAGATTGACGCCGTGGTCGTCTCCGTGCCTCTCGTTGACCGCGCGGATCTTCGGGTCCTCGAGTTCGGCGAGTTCCGCGAGTACCCGGGCGACGGCAGCCTCGGTGTCGGCGGTTTCGGTCACGACGTCTCCGGTCTCCACCCAGATAGGTTATCGGCCCACGGACACCGTTCCACGGGCCTAGTCTGGGCGGATGGCGTTGGTACTGGGTCCGATCCTTCGGCACGTCGACGAGACATCCGCGCTGGTCTGGGTCCAGACGGACGGACCCGCGGAGGTGGAGGTCCTCGGCAGCCGCTCGCACACCTTCGAGGTCGTCGGAAATCACTACGCGCTCGTCGAGGTCACCGGTCTGACGCCGGACACCACGACCGAATACGAGGTGTTCGTCGACGGTTCTCGGGAATGGCCCCTGCCGGATTCCGACTTTCCGCCCAGCATCATTCGGACGCGCGGACCCGAAAGCGCCCGCCATCACCGGCTCGTCTTCGGGTCGTGCCGCTACCCCAAGGCGGAGGACCCGAAGGTCGACGAAAAACTCGGACTCGACGCACTGGACTGTTATGCGGTCCGCATGCGCCACCTGCCCGTCGACGAATGGCCCGACACCCTCATCCTCCTCGGCGATCAGGTCTACGCCGACGAACTGACGCCGCAGGTCAAGGAGAAGCTCGAGTCGACCAGGACCTCGACCGCCGGTCCGTCTGACGAGGTGGTGAGCTTCCAGGAGTACGAGGGTCTCTACCGGCACACCTGGGGCGACCCGGAGATACGCTGGATCCTGTCCACCGTCCCGACCGCGATGATCTTCGACGACCACGACATCCGCGACGACTGGAACACCTCGGACACCTGGCGCCGGCAGATGGACGACCAACCCTGGTGGCGTGACCGGATACGCGCCGGACTCGCGTCGTACTGGGTGTATCAGCACCTCGGCAACCTGTCCCCCGCGGAACTGGACGCCTCCGACGACTACCGCCAGGTGAGGGAGATCGACGGGGACTGCTGGCCGCATCTGGTCGATCTCGCCGACCGCGCCGATTCCGAAACCGACGGCGTCAAAGGGATCCGGTTCAGCTTCCGGTGGGATCTCGGCGCGACGCGACTGACGATGATCGATTCACGTAACGGCCGCATTCTCGCCGGTGGCGTCCGGAAGATGTTGAGTGACACCGAGTTCGATTGGATCGAAGACCAGGTCAACGACGACGTCGAGTCGGTGGACCACCTGGTGCTCGGGTCGTCGTTGCCGTGGCTGCTCCCGCCCGTCCTCAGCGACGTCGAGACGCTCAACGAGATCGGGGCCCGCCACGACGGCCGGGTCGGACAGCTGGCCGAGAAGATCCGGCAGGGTGCCGACCTGGAGCACTGGCCCGCCTTCTTCGATTCCTTCACCCGGCTGAGCCGGATGATCAGTGGGGTCGCCGGCCTCGGCAACAGCGATCGAACCCTCGGTCCGGCGACCATCAGTGTCCTGTCGGGCGACGTCCACCACAGTTATGCCGCGCGAGCGGATTTCGCCGAAACCACCGGTGCGGTGGTCTATCAGTTGGTGTGCTCACCGGTGCACAACGCCATACCGCCGTACATGAAGGGCGTGTTCCGGCTCGGCTGGTCGCCGCGTCTTGCCAAGATCGTCCGACGCTGGGCCGGTTCCCGCGGAGCGCCGCAACTCCCCGTCACGTGGCACAACGCGCTCGGCCCCCTGTTCGGTAACACCATCGCCTCCCTGATCGTCGACGGACGGGACGCGCGGGTCACGTTCGAACAGCCCGACCTGGACGGCACCCTGCACGTCGCAGCCGACATGTCGCTGACGGACGAATCCGTCGAACGCGTGGGGACATAGCGTCGTCGTCTGCTACGAAATGCGCTCAGTCCAGGCAGAATTCGTTGCCCTCGGGATCACGCATGACGATGTGCCCGGCACCGAGAGGCGGTTCCGGCTCAACTCGTCGAACGCGAGTTGCACCCAGGACCACGAGGCGGGCCGACTCCGCCTCGAGCGCGGCGAGGCGGTCGTCACCGCTCAGGCCGGGTGCGGCCCGGACGTCGAGGTGTACCCGGTTCTTGGCTGTCTTGCCTTCCGGCACGCGCTGGAAGAAGATCCGTGGACCGCGACCGTCGGGGTCGGTGACCGCAGACGCGTCGTTCCTGCGTTCCGGCGGGACACCCATCGCATCGAGCGCGGCGTCCCAGCTGTCGAACCCCGTGGGCGGCGCCTGAATCCGGTACCCGAGCACCTCGGACCAGAAGGCGGCGAGTGCCGCGGGATCAGCGCAATCGAACGTCACCTGGATTTCTGTGGACATTCCTCCACTGTGGCGCACAACGAGGACAACTGCGGTCCTCATCGCGAAGAACTTCGCCGGCGAATCAGCGAAGCCGCTCGCCGTAGACGCGCTTCACCGACATCACCATCAACACCCGACGATCAGAGACCATTACGCTGCGGTACTCGTCCCAGTCCGGGTGCTCCCCCGCGGCCTTCCGGTAGTAGTCGACGAGGGCCTCTACCTCGGGTCCGTGGGGATCGGTGCCGGGACCGATCAACACGACGTCACCTTCGGCCGTCGCCCACGTGTAGCGGTCGGGCCCGGTGACCTCCAGTGCTGCCCGCGGGTCGCGCCGCAGGTTTGCCGTCTTGGCCCGGCCCTCGGTCATCGACACGTAGATCGTGTCGGCATCACGGTCGTAGTACGCGGTCACCGGGGACAGCTGCGGGAGGCCGGAGGACTTGATCGTGGCGAGAACACCGAGCGATGATTCGGCGAGGAGGTCGCGCGGGTCGTACTTCGAGGTGGTCATGGTCTGGGCAACTGCCGAAGATCGGCGACTATTCCGGTGCGACGGCGACACCGACCCCGGTTCGGAACCCCGGCGACGGACAACGGGGACCGGTACTTTCGTACGGTGTTCACGATCGGAGTGGTGGCGGCTTCGCTCGCCGCGGTGGCCTACGGACTGTCGACGGTCCTGCGCGCACTGGGTGCACGGAACGCGGCCGGTACCACCGAGACCGCGTCGGTCACGACCGAGCGCGGACCGTCGCTGCGCTCCACACTCGACACCTTCCGCGATCCGGCCTTCCTCATCGGCACGCTCATGGTGATCCTCGGTTTCGCCGGCGGTGCCGTCGCGGCGCGGCTTCTCCCCCTCTTCCTGGCACAGACGATCGTCGCCGGGAACCTGATCATCACCGCGCTTCTCGGCAGCGTTCTGCTCGGCACGACGCTGAGAGGTCGGGACCTGGCCGCGATGGGCGTCGTCGTCGCCTCGCTCTGCATGCTCGGCGCATCGGCATCGCATGAAGCCGCGACCGCGCACGACATGGCGTTCCACTGGGCGCTGTTCATCGTGTCGACCACTGTCGCCGTGGTCGGTGTGGTCGTAGTGCATCTCCTGGGACGACGCGGCGCCATCCTGGCGGGAGCGCTTGCCGGCGCGATGTACGGCGCCTTGGCGGTGGCGGTTCGCGTTCTGGACGGCGTTCATCCGTTCGACGCCGCGGCGCTCGTCACCGACCCGGCGGCCTGGACGATCGCCATCGCCGGCGCCGTCGCGTTCTACGTACAGACGGTCGCGCTGCAGCTCGGACCGGTCAACGCCGTCACCGCTGTGCTGGTCGTGGGCGAGGTGGGCATCCCATCGGTGATCGGCGTCCTGTTCCTCGGCGACCGCGCCGTCGACGGACTCGGTTGGCTCGCGTACGTCGGTTTCGCGGGAGCGATCGCCGGCGCGTTCGTCGTCGCGTGGCTCACGTCGAAACCCGAGTCCGGGGCCGCGGCCCGCGGACTCACCGCCGGTTCACCCCCATGACGTTGCGACATTCTTCTCTATCTGTGTCTTTGCCCGTACGATCGGTGCCATGGACGTGCGCGAGATGCTGACCACCACCCCGACCGACACCGCCGAGGCGCTCGAGTTGTTCGACTCCTGCGACGCGGTCGAACCGGAGTTCATGATCGGCACCTGGCGCGGTGCGGAACTGCCGACCGGACACCCCCTCGACGGGTTCCTCGCCGCCAGCGGCTGGTGGGGAAAGCAATTCGTCGACGCCGAGACCGTGCACCCGTTGCTCTTCCCCACCCGCGACCACACCGCTCTCTGGGCGATGAACCCGGGGATCGCCTTCAGTGGACTCACGATCGCCGAGAAGGCACCACAGGTCAAAGCGATGTCTTTCGCCACACCGATCGCAGCGACCCGCCTGCTGAGCCAGACCCGCAAGGCACGCGCGCGGCTGCGTACCACCCGCTACCGCGGCACCGACACCGCCACGATGATGTACGACCAACTCCCCATCAACGACGTCTTCCGTCGCATCTCCGACGATGCGGTCATCGGCGCCATGGACCTCAAGGGCTCGCCCGCGCCGTACTTCTTCGTCCTTCGACGCGACGACTCGTTGCGTCTGATCTGAGGCTGTCACCTCGCCGGAAGTGGAGCACCGTCGGCGCACGCGACCTCAGAGATCCGTGACCGCGGCCCTCAGCTTGTTCGACTCGGCAACCGCGTCGCGCAGCGCCACCTTGGCGTCCGACCGGCCCCGCTCGGCGGTCGACAGTCGCTGACGCGCGAAGCGCAGTGAGTCCTCGACCCGCGACAGCTGCTCGCGCAGTTCCCGCGCCCGTGCGACGAGTTCGTCGACCTCTGAGGACGCCTCGTCGACCGCGGTCGACGCATCGCCGAGACCGTCGCGCGCCGTCCGCTCGTCCTCTTCGGCCCGGGACAGGCGTGCCTCGAGTTCGCGTCTGACCGCGGCGTCCTCGTCGGTCTCGCCGGTCTCGTCGGTCTCGTCGGTCTCGCCGGCGGCCACCGCGTCGACATCACTCGAGGCATCCACGCCGTCCTCGGCCGCGTGTTCCGGCTCGGCCGGCAGATCGGGCACGACGAACACCCCGGCCGGACCGAAGCCGCTGTACTCCGCGGAGGTGACGAGGCTGCCGCGTCGAAAGCGTTCCAGGGTCTCGGCGTCTGCGATCGCCGCGCGCAGCGTTGCCGCAACCTCGCGAACCGCACTGTCGGACAACCGTACTCCGAGGGAGTCTGCGGTACCGGCCACCCCGTCGGCGGCGGAATTGATCAACTCCTGGCGTCGGCGGGACAGCTCGCGCATCGCGTCCACTGCCGAACGCCGTTGCGCTGCAGACAGGTCCGCGGCGAGTGCGGTGATCTGACCGCAGTCATCGGGATTCGCTCGGACCCACTGATTGATCGCCCAGGCAGCCTGCGTGGGCCTACGGAGTTGCGAGATGTTTTTGGCCAGAGCGGATTCCCCCTCGGCCTTGACCTCCTTGGCGAGCTCGTTTCGGCGTTTCACGAACAGATCCGGCGTCAGACCGTACAGTTCGTCGACGATCTCGTCGTAGCGAGACATCAGGTCACCCACGGCCGGCAGGACGTCGCTTCCACATGAGCCGATCGTACGTCGTACCCGCGTCACGATCCGACACATCGACAGCACCCAAACTTGAACCATTCCAGAAAAGTGTGCATACTCGAGTCATGCTCACCGACGACGACTGCGCCACCAAGCTGCGCGCAGCACGACTCCGCGTCACCCGACCGCGGGTCGCCGTCATGCGTGCGGTGCATGCGCATCCCCATGCCGACACCGACACGGTGCTTCGCGAGACGCGAACCGAAGTGCCCGACGTGTCGCAGCAAACCGTTTATGACGTGTTGGCGGCGTTGACATCTGCCGGTCTCATCCGTCGTATCCAGCCATCGGGTCACGTGTCCCGCTACGAATCGCGGATCGGCGACAACCACCATCACGTGGTCTGCCGTTCCTGTGGGGCGATCGGCGACGTCGACTGCGCGGTCGGCGCGGCCCCGTGCCTCACCGCGTCCAACGACCAGGGCTTCGTCATCGACGAGGCCGAGGTCGTCTACTGGGGCCTGTGCCCCGACTGCCGGTCCTGACCGCAGCACTGATCCACCACCGATTCACCGTTCACCGTTCGCCGAAAATCAACACATCCGACCGACCGGTCCACATCAAGGGGACCGGGCGCGGTCACGTCTGCATCAGTCACCATCCATCACCATTTCCCGAAAGGAACGACATGGCACAGGAACACCCGCCGATCGCCGAGGCGAACACCGAACCGAAGGCCGGCGGCTGCCCGGTCATGCACGATCGTGCCAAGCAGCCCACCGAGGGTGGCGGCAACCGTGACTGGTGGCCGAACCAGATGAATCTGAAGATCCTGCAGCACAATCCGGATGTCGTGAATCCGCTCGACGCGGATTTCGACTACCACGAGGCCCTCAAGTCCCTCGACGTCGACGCCCTCAAGGCGGATCTGACCGCCCTCATGACCGATTCGCAGGACTGGTGGCCCGCGGACTTCGGTCACTACGGCGGCCTCATGGTTCGCATGTCTTGGCATGCCGCGGGCACCTACCGCGTCCAGGACGGCCGCGGAGGCGCGGGAGCCGGAATGCAGCGCTTCGCACCCCTGAACAGCTGGCCCGACAACGCCAACCTCGACAAGGCACGTCGCCTGCTGTGGCCGATCAAGAAGAAGTACGGCCAGGCCGTCTCCTGGGCCGACCTGCTGGTCTTCGCGGGCAACGTCGCTCTCGAGTCGATGGGCTTCGAGACCGCCGGCTTCGCCTTCGGCCGCGTCGACGAGTGGGAGCCCGACGACGTCTACTGGGGTCCCGAACTCGAGTGGCTCGCCGATCAGCGCTACCAGGGCGACCGCGAACTCGAGAAGCCGCTGGCCGCCGTCCAGATGGGCCTGATCTACGTGAATCCGGAAGGCCCCAACGGTAATCCGGATGTCCTGGGCTCGGCCGCCGACATTCGCGACACCTTCGCCCGGATGGCGATGAACGATGTCGAGACCGCAGCACTGATCGTCGGTGGCCACACCTTCGGCAAGACTCACGGCGCCGGCGACGCGAGCCAGGTCGGCCCGGAGCCCGAGGCCGCAGCACTCGAGGACAACGGCCTCGGCTGGCGCAGTTCACACGGTGACGGCACCGGCGCCGACGCGATCACCAGTGGCCTCGAGGTCATCTGGAACCCGACGCCGACCCAGTGGGACAACGCCTTCCTGGAAACCCTCTACGGCTACGACTGGGAGCTGTACAAGAGCCCGGCGGGCGCCAACCAGTGGCGTCCGAAGGACGGCGCCGGCGACGGCACCGTGCCGAAGGCCTTCGGCGACGGCACGACCCACCCGTCGATGCTGACCAGCGATCTCGCACTGCGCTACGACCCCGAGTACGGCAAGATCACCCGCCGCTGGCTGGATCACCCCGAGGAGTTGGCCGAGGAATTCGCCAAGGCCTGGTTCAAGCTGCTCCACCGCGACATGGGTCCCGCGATCCGCTACCGCGGCCCGCTGGTTCCCGAGGTCACCTACGGCTGGCAGGACAACATCCCGGCGCACGAGGGACCGCTCGTCTCCGATGCCGACATCGCCGCACTGAAGACCATCCTGCTCGAGTCGGGACTGTCGGTCTCGCAGCTGGTGAAGACCGCGTGGGCGGCCGCATCCTCGTTCCGCGGCAGCGACTTCCGCGGTGGCGCCAACGGCGGTCGTCTCCGCCTGCAGCCGCAGGCCGACTGGGAGGTCAACGAGCCCGAGGAACTCGCCGGCATCATCGAGACGCTCGAGGGTGTCGCCGAGTCGTTCACCGGTGGGGCCGGCGCGAGGATCTCCTTCGCCGACCTCGTCGTGCTCGGCGGCGTCGCGGCGATCGAGAAGGCCGCTCGTGATGCGGGTGTCGAGGTCACCGTCCCGTTCACCCCGGGCCGCACCGACGTCTCGCAGGAAGACGTCGACGTCGAGTCGTTCGCCTACCTCGAGTCCACGGCGGACGGCTTCCGCAACTACGTGGGGAAGGGTCTCACGCAGCCGGCCGAGTTCAAGCTGCTCGACAAGGCCAACCTCCTCACCGTGAGCGTACCCGAGATGACCGCACTCATCGGCGGCCTGCGCGTGCTGGGAGCGAACTACCAGAACTCGACGCTGGGCGTGCTCACCGACAAGCCGGGCGTGCTGACGAACGACTACTTCGTCAACCTGCTCGACATGGCGACCGCTTGGTCGAAGACCGACGACGTGAACGTCTTCGTCGGCACCGACCGCGCCACCGGCGAGCAGGCCTGGACCGGCAGCCGCGTCGACCTGGCGTTCAGCTCGAACTCGCAGCTGCGTGCCCTGGCCGAGGTGTACGCCTCGGACGATGCCAAGGAGAAGTTCGTCAAGGACTTCGTCGCGGCCTGGGACAAGGTCATGAACCTGGACCGGTTCGACATCTGAGTCGATCCATCGATCAGTTGAATCGCTGATCACCTCTCACACGACGATGCGGTGGTGCCCGGTACGGGTGCCGCCGCATCGTCGTCTGTGGCGGCGGGTGCCGTTCTGCCCGGCAGGATCGCGGATTCGGAACTATGCTGGCGCTTTCCTCGAGGTGGCGGGTGACCGTCGTGGCAGAAGGAGATCGCGATGTCCGGCGAGCACACATCCCTGGGGCACATCCGACTGACCTCGCACAGCGGCGGCGTCGACGCCCCGCCCATCCACTGGGGCGCGCCTACCGCCGCCGAGCGGGGACCGGTCATCGGCACGACCGGAGTTCGCGCCCACCGCAACGTGATCGGCACCCACAGCGGTTCATACAGTGTCTACCGCGCGCTCGCGGTGGCCGCCGGCGCGCTGGCCCGAGACCATCGCGCAGATCTGACCAACACCTCGCCCACCGACCACATCGGTCCGTACCCACAATGGGGAGATCCGACGGCGATCGTCTCCCTCGATCCCTGGGGCGCCACGGTCGCGGAGAGCTTTCCCGACAAGATCGCCGCCGGCTACGACATCCGGCCGACCATCGCGGTCACGAAGGCACATGTCATCCTCCCCGAGATCGCCGAGGCCATCGACAAGGGCCGACTCGTCCCCGACGGCAGATTGCTCCTGCCCAGTGGCGCCGCCCTGGTGACCAAGGCCGCGGTCGAGCCGGTCTGGCATCTACCCGGCGTCGCCGAACGATTCGGCTGTTCCGAGGCCGAGTTGCGGCGGGTCCTGTTCGAGGAGACCGGGGGCATGTATCCCGAACTCGTGACGCGCTCCGACCTCGAGGTGTTCCTGCCACCGATCGGCGGGCAGACCGTCTATGTCTTCGGGAACGCCCGCGATCTCGCCGATCCCACGGTCGAGTTGACTGCTCGCGTCCACGACGAATGCAACGGCTCCGACGTCTTCGGCTCCGACATCTGCACGTGCCGTCCGTACCTCACCCACGCGATCGAGGAATGCATACGTGGCACGCAGCGCGGTGGCGTCGGTTTGGTCGCCTACTCCCGCAAGGAGGGCCGGGCGTTGGGCGAGGTCACCAAGTTCCTCGTCTACAACGCACGCAAACGCCAAGCGGGTGGCGATACCGCCGACCAGTACTTCGCCCGCACCGAATGTGTTGCGGGAGTTCAGGACATGCGGTTCCAGGAACTCATGCCCGACGTCCTGCACTGGTTCGGGATCACCAAGATCCACCGCCTCGTGTCGATGAGCAACATGAAATACGACGCGATCACCGGTTCGGGAATCGAGGTCGGCGAGCGGGTCAACATCCCCGACGAACTCGTCCCGGCCGACGCCCGTGTGGAGATCGACGCGAAGATGGCCGCCGGATACTTCACCCCCGGACCGGTTCCCGACGCCGAGGCGTTGCGAAAGGTCAAGGGCCGGGGGCTCGAATGAGGGGCACTGCGCAGAAGGACAGCGACGACCCGACCGCCGAAACCACCGCGGCCGCGCTGCTGCGAACGAGCACCGCGGTTCGCGAACGCTCCCGCCAGCTCCTCGACCGTACGCGCGGTGGCCGGTCGTCCTGGTTCACGGTCCACGACGACGCGCTCGCCTCCGCCGCCGACATCGTCGTCGAGATCACCCGTGAACGCCATCCCGACGGTGCGATCCCCCTCCACAGTCGCTGGCGCCATTTCGAAGCCGGCGGCATCGACCGACTCGGGTCGCTCCGGGACATGCTTCCGCCCGCGAACTCCCCTGACCACATCCGCGCACTCATCGACGTCGTCCTGGTCAGCGTCCTCCTCGACGCCGGAGCCGGTCCCGAATGGTCCTATCGGGAGGAGTCGACCGGTCTGGTCCTGACCCGCTCGGAAGGACTCGGCGTCGCCAGCTGGGAGGCGTTCGTCGGCGGACTGTTCTCCGGTGATGCTGCGCAACCGTCACGGGTCGACGCCGCGGGCCTACGTGCGGTGACGGTCGAGAGCCTGGGCGCCGCGTTCCAGGTCTCAGCGGGTAACCCGATCACCGGACTGGAGGGCCGCGTGGAGCTGCTTCGCCGCCTCGGCACCACCCTCGCCGATCAGCCGGCGATCTTCGGTCCCGCCGGCCGACCCGGGGGCCTCTTCGACCACCTGATCGCAGACGGTCGCGGCACCGTGAGCGCCACCGCGATCCTGGACGCCCTCCTGACCTTCCTCGGCCCGATCTGGCCGTCGGACAACAGGATCGGCTCGGTACCGCTGGGCGACTGCTGGCGGCACGAGGCGGTGACCGGTCCGGGCGCCACCGCCGGCTGGATTCCGTTCCACAAGCTGTCCCAGTGGCTGACCTACTCGCTGCTCGAACCGTTCATGTGGGCCGGCGTGGAGGTGACCGGCATCGATGAGTTGACCGGCCTGCCCGAGTACCGCAATGGCGGGCTCTTCCTCGACACCGGCGTTCTCGCGCTTCGGGACGAGGAGTGGGTGGACGTCGAATGGGAGGTCGGCGATCAACTCGTCGTCGAATGGCGTGCCCTCACCGTCGCATTGCTCGACGAGATCGCCGACCTGGTCCGCGATCGTCTCGGAACCGACTCGACGGCGATGCCGCTGGCCTGCGTACTCGAGGGCGGCACCTGGGCGGCCGGGCGTGCACTGGCGGCACGGTTGCGGAACGGTTTGCCGCCCTTGTCGATCCGCAGCACCGGAACAGTCTTCTGAGCACCACGATTAGGGGAACCATGGGCACCGTCGCCGTGATCGATCATCCGCTGGTACAGCACAAGCTGACGCTGATGCGCCGGAAGGACACTTCCACCAACGACTTCCGTCGTCTGCTCAACGAGATCTCCACGCTCATGGCCTACGACGTGCTGCGCGACACCCCGATGCACGAGATCACCATCGACACACCGCTGGAGACCACCACCGCGAGCGTGATCGACGGTAAGAAGCTGGTCTTCGCAGCCGTCCTGCGGGCGGGCGCCGGAATCGCCGACGGAATGCTGACCGTCGTACCGGGTGCCCGCGTGGGCCACATCGGCCTCTACCGCGACCCCAAGACCATGGTGGTGGTCGAGTACTACTTCAAGATGCCCTCGGACCTGGATGAACGCGACGTGGTCATCGTCGATCCGCTTCTGGCCACCGGCTTTTCGGCGGTCGCGGCAATCGATCGAATCAAGGAGTACTCGCCGCGATCGATCAAGTTCGTGTGCCTCGTCGCCTGCCCGGAGGGCATCGACGTGTTGCACGAGGCGCACCCCGAGGTCCCCATCTACACCGCCGGGATCGACCGGGAGCTCGACGACAACGGTTTCATCCGCCCGGGGCTGGGCGACGTCGGCGACCGGGTGTTCGGGACGGCTTGACAGGACAGGCTCACGACACATTCCACGCCACCGCCGCGCCGATGGCGCCGGTGGCGTTGAGAGCCCAGTGCAAGGCGATCGGGGCGAGGAGACTCGTGGTGCGCTGCCGTAACCAGCCGAGCACGAGACCTGCGACGCCGGTGGCGACGACCGCGCCCGCGATCCCGACGACCTGGGCGGCCGTGCCCGATCCGAGGACATCGCTCAGGCCCTCGTTGCCTCCGGTGAGTCCCGTCGAGGACAGGATGTGCCACAGCCCGAAGGCGATGGCGCCGAACACCAGGGTCGCCCTCGGCCCGCACAGCCGTCCGAGAGTCCCCTGCAGGACGCCGCGGAACATCAGCTCCTCCGGGATCACCGTCTGCAGGGGGATGACGACGAAGGCGGCGAGCAGCGCCTCGGATGTGTCGTCGTAGCGATCGGACAGGAAGAAGTCCCGGGTCGCAGGGACTGCCACGGCCGTCGACACGATGGCTGCGACCACGATCACCGACGCCACGGCGAACGCGATACCTGCCCGTAGTTCCGCTCGGCTCAGACCCAGTTCACGCCAGTCGAGTCCGCCGAGCCGCGCGACGAGCAACAGCACGATCGCCGCCACCGGGATGACCACCACCGCGAGCACACCGGCCGACCGGTGTGCGGCGATGTTGGCCGCGATCAGGACCGCGACCACCACCACGAGGAGTGCGGCGTCGTGGCGTCTCGAAGATCCGGTCACCCGTCGAGTGTCGCGCGGCACCGTGCCCGGTGCCGCCGAACGACGGGCAGTGGCCCAGAATGGTGCAGTGCAAGCCACCGCCACGGTCCCCGAACGTCTCGAACAGCACCAGGTCGCGTTGTATCTCCTCGCGATCGGCGCCGGTCTCGGCCTCGGCCTGACACTGACCTCGGCGGCCCAATCGATGGACGTGGCGGTCACCCCGCTGCTCGCCGCACTTCTCTACGTCACCTTCCTACAGGTGAAGGCGACCGATCTCGCTGCCTCCCTCCGCGACCGCAAGTTCCTCGCAGTGGTGTTGTCGGTGAACTTCGTCATCGTGCCCGCGGTGGTCGCGGCGCTGTCTCCGCTGCTACCGGCGGACGACGCCATCCGGGTGGGCGCTCTGCTCGTCCTGCTGTGCCCGTGTGTCGATTACGTCGTCGTCTTCGCCGGGCTCGCAGGCGGTGACAACCAGCGCCTGCTCGCGGCGACGCCGCTGCTGTTGCTCGCCCAGATGCTCATCGTCCCGGTGTATCTGACGCTCCTGCTCGGAGATGGCCGGGCAGCGATCGATCCGGAACCGTTCCTGTGGGCCTTCGCAATCCTCATCGTCGTTCCGCTGGCGCTGGCCTGGGTCACGCAGGCATGGGCTGCGCGAAGCGACGTCGGACGTCGTGCCGGCGACGCGGCCTCGACCACGATGGTGCCGCTGATGATGGCGGTGCTGTTCACCGCGGTGGGTTCTCAGATCCCGCGTATCGATTCACGATTCGACGACATCGCCGGGGTCATCCCGGTCTACGTCGCATTCCTCGCGCTCATGACGATCATCGGTCTCGTGGTGGTGCGCGGATGTCGCCTCACACCGACCTCCGGAACGGCCGTGGTGTTCTCCGGCGCGACGCGCAATTCGCTTGTCGTGCTACCGCTGGCGCTGGCACTCCCGGTCGGTGCCGAACTCGCCGCGGCAACGGTGATCACTCAGACGCTCGTCGAGCTGATCGGGATGGTGATCCTGGTGTGGGTGTTCACTTATGCGGCACATCGGCGCTGAGTCCGCCGTCCATCACGAACTCCGCACCGGTGGCGTAGGACGATTCGTCGCTGGCGAGGAACACCACGAAGGTCGACACCTCGCTTGATTGCGCCGCCCGGCCCATCGGAACCTTGACCATGTCCTCCGGGATGCCCTCGGTCATCGGCGTGCGGACTAGACCGGGGTGGATCGAGTTGACCCGGACGTTGTGCGGGGCGAGTTCGAGTGCGACGGACTTCGCGAGTCCGCGGACACCCCACTTGGTGGCGACATAGCCGTGTGCCCACGGGCTTCCACGAAGGCCTTCCACCGAGGACACGTTGATGATCGACCCGCCGCCGGCCTCGATCATCAGATCCGCAACCGCCTGGATGCCGAGGAAGGTGCCGGTGAGGTTGACGTCGAGGATCTGCTTCCACTTGTCGAGGCGGAACTGCTGGATCGTCGAGCCGTTGACGATGCCCGCGTTGTTCACGAGGACATTGACCCTCCCGAACTCGTCGACCGCGGTCGTGACGGCGGTCTGCCAGTCCTCCGGTGAGGTGACGTCGAGGTGGACGTACCGCGCCGCGGCACCGAGTTCGGCGGCCAGGGCTTTGCCCTCGTCGTCGAGGATGTCGCCGATCACGACCTTGGCGCCCTCCGCGACCAGAGCCCGGGCGTGCTCGGCGCCCATCCCCCGCGAACCGCCGGTGATCACTGCAACCTTGTCGTCTACGCGTCCCATGGCGAGCCACGCTACCTCGGTCGTAGCGAAAATAGAACAGGTTCCACCAAGAAATGGTCTACTGAACAGACATGAGTCCGGACAGGTGTTCACATGACCCGTCCGGCGGATGCCAGCGCAAGGAGACTCTCGCCATGCCCATTCGGGTTGCCCTCGTCGGAACCGGCAACGTCGGCCGGTTGTCTCTCACGCAGTTGATCCAGGACTCGCGATTCGAACTCGTTGCGGTGTGCGTGTCCACGCCGGAGAAACTCGGCGTCGACGCCGCGACCCTCGCCGGCCTCGAGACCCCGACCGGCGTCCGGGCGGTCGACGACCTCGGCGCGGTGATCGCCGCGAAACCGGACTGCGTCGTCTACTGCGCCATGGGCGACACGCGGCCGGTCGAGGCATTCAACGATGTGGTGCGCTTCCTCGCAGCCGGGATCGACGTCGTTGGCTCCTCGCCGAACACCCTGCAGTACCCGTGGGGAGTGATGCCCCAGAAGGCCATCACCAAGATCGAGGAGACCACTGCGGCGAGCGGCGCGAGCCTGTTCGTGACCGGCGTGGATCCCGGGTTCGCCAACGATCTCATCCCCTTCGTGTTCGCCGGGACCTGCCAGCGCATCGAGCAGGTCCGCTGCATGGAGATCGCCGACTACGCCACCTACGACGGCGCGACGGTCATGTTCGACGTGATGGGCTTCGGCAAACCCCTCGAGGAGACGCCGATGCTGTTCCTGCCCGGGGTCCCGGGCCTGGCTTGGGGCACGACGATCCGGCAACTCGCCGCGGGGCTCGGGGTGACGGTCGACGAGATCGAGGAACTCCACGAAAGCGATCCCGCACCAGAGGATTTCGACATCGCCGCGGGCCCGATCGCCAAAGGCACCCGCGCGGCGGTGCGTTTCCAGATCATCGGCAAGGTCGAGGGACGTCCGGCGATCGTGATCGAACACGTCACCCGGCTACGCGGCGACCTGCGTCCGGACTGGGCCCAGCCCGCGCAACCCGGCGGGTGCTACCGGGTCGAGATCACCGGCGAACCCTCATACACCGTCGACATCTGCCCGACCAGCCTCAAGGGCGATCACAACCACGCGGCGATCGTCGCGGCGGCGGGCCGCATCGTCAATGCGATACCGGCGGTGGTCGAAGGGCCCGCGGGACTCCGCACAACCCTCGATCTGCCGCTGGTCACCGGACCCGCGCTCACACCACCCCTGCGGAGTGATGCGGTCCGAGTGAAGTAGTACTTCTCGACCGAACCGGACGCCGCCGACCCGGCGTCGGCGACGTATGGTCGCCGGCGGTAGCCGTCCAGGCACAGTATTGGGCCGAAGTGGACACAGCCCATGTCGCCGAGAAGGGTTCGCTGCTAGCGTTCTTCGGGTTCTGGAGAAAAGAGGAACCCACGTGTCGTCGTCGACCCATGCCAGCGACCCCGTCGTCGAACCTCCTGCCGATACCTCGCCCGGAACCGCCGAGGAGCCCCGCACTCCCGCCGGGAGCGGTGCTGATGACGCGCGTCCGGCATGGTGGCGACGCCGCCTGGACCGCTTCTCCTGTGTGGGCCTGAGTGTCGCGCTCGTCTTCCTCTGGCTGTCGATGACACCGTCGTTGCTGCCCCGTGGCGCACTGTTCCAGGGCGTGGTCAGCGGCGCGTCCGCGGCAGTCGGATACTCGCTCGGAGTCTTCTTCTCGTGGCTGATCCGCTTCATGATCTCGCGCGACAAACCCTGGCCGGCGCCGATGTACCGGGTCTGGGTGGCGCTCGGCCTCGCCGCGGTCGCCGGAACCGTGGTCATGCTGGTGATGTTCCAGCGGTGGCAGGATCAGATCCGCACCATGATGGGCGTCGACTTCCTGTCCTGGACCGCCTATCCGCAGATCGTGATCATCTGCGTGGTGGTGTTCCTCCTGCTCACCCTGATCGGTCAGGCGTGGGGCGACGGCGTCGTCTGGCTGGTCCGGAAGCTCAACCGCATTGCGCCGCCGCGGATCTCCGCGATCGCGGCGCTGGTCGTCGCGATTCTGATCACCGTCTTCGTCCTCAACGGCGTGGTCGCGAACTACGGCATGAAAGCGCTGAACTCGTCGTTCGCCGCGGTCAACGACGAGACCACCGCCGATTCCACGCCCCCGACGTCACCGCTTCGCTCCGGCGGTCCAGGGTCGCTGGTGACGTGGGATTCACTGGGACGCCAGGGACGGATCTTCGTCTCGGTCGGCCCGACCGTCGAGGAACTGTCGGCATTCAACGGCGCCCCCGCGTTGGAACCCATCCGCGCCTATGTGGGACTCGGGTCGGGCGACGACCTGCGCGCCAACGCACAACTGGCGGCCGACGAACTCGTCCGTACCGGCGGACTGCAACGGAAGGTCGTCGCGGTCGCCTCGACCACCGGCACCGGCTGGATCAACCAGGCGACGGTGGACTCCATCGAATACATGTACAACGGCGACACGGCCACGGTCAGCATGCAGTACTCGTATCTGCCCAGCTGGCTGTCGTTCCTGGTCGACAAGGAGCGGGCGCGCCAGGCCGGGCAGGCGTTGTTCGAGGCCGTCTCCGAACGGGTGCGCGCGCTCCCGGAAGCCCAGCGACCCAAGCTCGTGGTCTTCGGCGAGAGCCTCGGCTCGTTCGCCGCCGAGTCGGCCTTCGGCACGATTCCGTCCCTCAACGCCCGGACCGACGGAGCGCTGTTCGTCGGCCCGACCTTCAACAACAAGCTGTGGGTCGACACGACCGGCAACCGCGACGCGGGCACCCCCGAATGGCAGCCGACCTACGAGGACGGCCGACAGGTTCGCTTCATCGCCGACGCCCCCGACCTGTATGCGCCGACGGCAGAATGGGTTCCGGGCCGTGCGGTCTACCTGCAGCACGCCTCCGATCCGATCTCGTGGTGGTCGCCACGACTCATCTTGCGCGAGCCGGACTGGCTGGAGGAGAAGAAGGGACGAGATGTCCTACCGGCCATGCGGTGGATTCCGTTTGTGACATTCCTGCAGGTCAGCGCGGACATGGCAGTATCGACCGGAGTGCCCGACGGTCACGGACACTTCTACCTCGCCGCCATCCCCGCGGCCTGGGCCGAGATCCTGCAGCCGCCCGGTTGGACCCCGGAGAAGACCGAGAAACTCATCCCGCTGCTGACCCGCGACTGATTCGACGCGGGAGCCGTCGGGAAGCGAGCAAGATCGGTCGGGTCGAAACAGGCGCCGGCATCCCATACTCGTAGGGTGACCCCGTGCCCCACTGACCCGACAGCCGACGACCCGACAGCCGACGACCGTACCGGCGGCGACCGTGACCGGTTGCGCGAACTGCTCGACGCCGTGCTGGCCGACGAGCATTCGACTCTGGACGAGATGGCCACCGGCGCGTTCTCGTCACCGTTCCACTTCTCCCGCCAGGTGAGCCGGGGTGCGGGCGAGTCACCGGTCGCGCTCCGTCGGCGAGTACTCCTCGAGCGCGCGGCCTGGCTGCTGCAACACGGCAAGACCGTCACCGAGGTGGCCTTCGACTCCGGGTATGAGTCCGTCGACGGTTTCGCACGAGCGTTCACGCGGGCCTTCGGCCGCAGCCCGGGTCGCGCGGCCTCGACCGGGCGTACCGCACCGACCGAGCACAGCCACTGGCTGCCCGCACCCAACGGCATCCACTTCCATTCGCCCACAGTGCTCTACGTCGACAGCGGTACACCCACCACCGAGAGCGCCGGCGATGTCCTGATGATCATGGTCAGGCACGATCTCGACGACATCGAGACCCTGCTGGACGCCGCCAAGGGGGTCGACGAACGGCAATGGACGCGGCGACGACTTCCCGGCCATGAACCGCTGCACTGGAACGGCCCGGAAGAGTCACTCGCACAGGTGATGTCACATCTCGTCGCGGACAAGCAACCCTGGCTGGCGACCATCGAGGGTGCCGACATGCCGCCCGGTCCGCCGTCGGACCTGTCCGCCCTCGTCGAACTCCAGCGCGAACTGACACCGAGGTGGCTCGCGCTGGTCCGCGACATCGACCGCCGTAACGCCTGGCAGGACCGCGTCATCGACGCACTGTGCGATCCACCCGAATCGTTCCTGCTCTCGCAGATCGTCGCGCACGTCCTGACCTTCTCCGCACATCGTCGTCAACTCGCGCGGTGGATGCTGGGCGACGCAGACGTCGACGTCACGACGCTCGACCCAGACCCGATCATGTGGCACCGCAAGCACTCCGGAGGTTTCTGATGGCATTCCGCTACTACACCGCGACCACTCTCGACGGCTACCTCGCCGACGATCACGACAGCCTCGACTGGCTGCTGACCCAACCGCTCGAAGACGGCGGCGCGATGAACTACGACGACTTCTTCGCCGGGATCGGCACCGCCGTGATGGGATACACCACCTACCAGTGGCTTCTCGACAACGAGATGGCCGACGGCAAGCCGTGGCCCTATGAGATCCCGTCCTTCGTGTTCACCCACCGGACGATCACTCCGGTCGCCGACTCGATCACCGTCCTGGACGGCGACCCCGCCCGCCATCGCGACCTGCTGACCGGAGCAGCTGCGGGTAAGGACGTCTGGGTGGTGGGTGGAGGCGATCTCGCCGCTCAGTTCGCCGAGGCCGGGATGCTCGACGAGATGATCGTCTCGATCGCGCCGGTCACCCTCGGTTCCGGGCGCCCCCTGTTCCCCCGGCGCTACGACCTCGCACTACAGGAGTTCGGCCGCAACGGTGCCTTCCTCTGCGCGCGTTACTCACTCGTCGGAGCACGCAAGCCGCTCGCCGAGGTCTGACGCCGCACGACCGGCGCGAGCGCTCAGCCCTCGCCGACCGATTTGCGCAGCACGTCGGACACCTCGCCGCGAGCCCACTTGGGCAGGATGAAGATCCCCTCGGCCTCGGCGGTGACCTTGCCGTCACGCGTGATCGTGCCGGTGACAAAGGTTTTCACACCCTCGACACGGTCGACCCGCGCCTCGCCGCGGATCCGGCCGAGCGGCGTCGCACTGCGATACCGGACGTTGAGCGTGCCGGTCATGCCGGGAACGCCCTGGAACTCCGCGGTCGAGCCGAGGAGCTGGTCGAGGATCAATGCCAGAACACCGCCGTGGACGAGCCCGGCCGGTCCTTCGTAGGCCGCCCCGAGATCGACTTCGGTCCAACTGAATTCGGCTTCGTGATGCAGCTCGACGGGCGGGGCGATCGGATTGCGCCGCCCTAGAACGGCATTGCCCCAGGACCGCTTGGTGCCGTCGGTGTTGAACCGGATGCCGTAGGCACCGGGCAACTGGTCCTTGCGCAGGATCTCGGTCGCGGCCTCGATGAGGCGCCGCGCCTCGGCGATGTCGGCCTCGCCGACCTCGGTGCGCACCGTCGCGTCGATCAGTTCGCGCACGCTCCCGGCGATCGACGACGCGAGCTCCGAACGATGTGCGAGCTCCTCGGGGTCGATGTCCTCCTGGATGTATCCGCTCATGGGTTCATCTAACAGGGCGCCACCGGCGGTCCGCCCGCCGGACGTCCTGACTGCCGAGTAAGCTCCGTCGCATGACAGACCAAGCCTGGAATGACCGCGACTGGACCGCGTTCGACGTCACCGTCGCCGACCACATCGCCGAGGTCGCGCTCACCGGCCCCGGCAAGGGCAATGCGATGGGCCCCGACTTCTGGCGCGAGCTCCCGGAGCTGTTCGGCTACATCGACGCCGATCCCGCCGTGCGTGCGGTGGTGCTGACCGGCGCCGGCAAGCACTTCTCCTACGGACTCGACCTCGTCGCGATGGGCGGCACCCTGGCCAACGTCCTGGCCGACAACGCCAAGGCGGCGGCCCGCACCGAGTTCTTGGAGTCGCTGCGCAAGCTGCAGGCCGGCATCACCGCCGTCGCGGACTGCCGCAAGCCGGTCGTCGCCGCGATCTCGGGCTGGTGCATCGGCGGCGGCGTCGACCTGATCTGTGCGGCCGACATCCGCTACGCGAGCGCCGACGCCACGTTCAGCATTCGTGAGGTGAAGGTCGGCATGGTCGCCGACGTCGGCACGCTCGCGCGCCTGCCGTTCGTCATCGGCGACGGGCACATGCGTGAACTGGCGCTGACCGGCAAGGACTTCGACGCCGCCCGCGCCGAGAAGATCGGCCTGGTCAACGACGTCGCCGACGACCAGGAAGCCGCTCTCACGCTCGCCCGCGTGACCGCCCGGGAGATCGCCGACAACCCGCCTCTCGTGGTCCACGGCATCAAGGATGTCCTCGACCACTCGCGAAGCGCCGCCGTCCACGACAGCCTGCGCTACGTCGCGGCCTGGAACTCGGCATTCCTGCCCAGCGAGGACCTGTCCGAGGCCATCACCGCCGTCTTCGAGAAGCGCAAGCCGGAGTTCAAGGGTCGCTGAGCCCACGGGCGCCTGACGCTCGCGGCGGTGTTCACAGGTTGCTGCGGTGAACCTCGGCGGCCAATGGGTGCGCGTAGCCGAGATCCGTGAGCAACCGCACTCCGTCGAGCGGTTGCCCGTACGGCGCCCCGATGTCGACGCCGGGCGCGCGTTCGCCCACGACGTCGACGAACCGTCGTCTCAGGCGGTCGTTGGACGTCATCACCGTTCCCATCCAGCTGATCCGAGCGTCGTCGCCGGGTCGGTGGCCACTGCGTTCCAGCGCGGCGACCGCCGACTCGGCGAGTTCGTCCGCGGCGCCGTCGATGACCCGCTGCGCGACATCGTCGCCGGCCTGTGCCGCCGCGTCGACGACCCGGGCGAATCCGGCCACCCGCGCCACGCGGTCCGGATCTCCTTGGATCACCATGTACAGCTCGTCGAGCGGCCCGAAGACCTCTGCGGCACGCTGTTGCAGTAGCGTCTCGCTCCCCCGACCGTCGAAGGCACGCAACGCAGCACTGATCCCGGCGCGGCCGATCCAATAAGCGCTGCCGGCGTCGCCGAACAGATACCCCCAACCGTCCACACGGTGCACTCCGGCGGGTCCGACGCCGAGCGTCACGACACCGGTACCGACCGCGGTGACCACACCGAACTCGTCCCGATTCGCGGCCAGGTAAGCGGTCACCGAATCGTGTGCCAGTGCAACCGCCGTTACCCCGAGATCGGCGACCGCGGCGAGCAATGCCGACGGCCTCGCCGCTTGCGGTGTGAGTCCGGAGACCCCTGCGGCCAGCGACCACGTGCCCTGCGGTATCCCGGCGTCACCGACGGCCTCCCCGATCTGTTCGACGACCGGCCGGTCCGTACGAATCGGCCCGAGTTCGCGGTCGTCGCTTCCGCCGGGCGTCTCGATCCGCAGACGCATTCCCGTCTGTCCGCCGTCGACCAGAATACGTCCCGCCATGTGACCGCCCATGATGTGCACGCTATCGGAGGACGACACGGACGTGTCGGTTCACCACGGTGCCCCGGGCAACGTGCCGACCCGGGGACGGTGTCATGTCACACTAGGCGGATGAAGGTGCGGCGCAGGCTTGCGATCAAGATCGGATCGATCCCCTGGATGCCTCGTTTTCTCCCGCAGATCGTGGTGGGCGACAACGCCATTCAGACCGTCACCGGCAATCGGATGACCCTGCTCGACATCGCCGATCTCCCGAACATCACCATCCGCGTGGCTGGTCGCAAGACCGGCGAGCTGCGGACCACACAACTTCTCGCCGTGCCCGACGGCGAGGACTGGCTGATCGCCGGCTCATACTTCGGCGGGCCGAAGATGCCCGCATGGGTGTACAACCTCCGCGCCGCCGACACGATCGAGATCGTCGTCGGCGGAAAGGTTTCCGTCGCCGTTCCGACCGAACTGGACGGGGCCGACCGCGACGCGGCGTGGCAGAAGCTGCGTACGGTGTGGCCGAACTTCGACCTCTACGAGAAGCGCACCGAACGTCGGATCCCGGTCTTCCGGTTGCGGCCGGCGCCGGCCGGATAGGCAAGCCGGCGAGGTCAGGTGGCCGGTTCGGCGGTGAACGTCGGTGTGCCGGCGGTGAGGTCGACGCTCCCCACCAGGTATTGGGTGTCGGTCGTCTCGACGCGGGGTCCGGTCCGGTCGAAAGCCGGGGTGTAGGCCACCCGCCACTCGACGGCACCGGCGACGTCGACCGTGCCCAGATCTTTCTCGTCCGGTGCCGAGTCGGCCCCCGGAGCCGGCCGCCGGAGCAGATACCGCAGGCCCGACAGGTCGCGCGGAGCGGTCCACCGCACGCTGCCGTCCACCGCAGACCGGAATAGTCGCTGCGTGCATCCGGGCACGTCGGCACCGGCATCGGACCGGGTCGACGCGGCGCACCGGCTGAGCTGTGCCGAGACCGCATCGCTCACCGCCGAGACGCCGGTGGGACTGAGCTCGGCCACCACCCGGACCGACATCGGTTCATGCGGACCGAACGGCGCGGCCTCGACGGTGTGTCCGACGAAGTCGACGTCGCGTGAACCCCAACGCTGGGGCCCGGGGAAGAGGAAGACTGTGTCGCCTGCCTTGACCTGAGCCCCGAACAGCCTCGGGCTCGGCATGAACAGCGACTCGATGCGCACCTCCACCGCACCGTCGACGACCGCCCAGCCGTCCCCGGCCCGCCTCACCTTCACCGGGATGTCGACGTCACGTGACCCGAGGCGATACCGCGCCTGGACACTCCGTCCGGACTCCCCCGGATCGTCGACCTCGATGTCGGTGATCGGCGCTTCGGTTCGCTGCTGCCGCAGGACCCCGTCGGTGAGGAACCGGGTGTCCGGGCGTGGGTCGATGACGGCGAGGGCCGCCGACGCGTCGGCGTCGGCGAGCGCAGTCAGATAGGTGCGGACGGCGTCCTCCGGGGTGCGGGCCCGCTCGTCCTCGCGGGAAAGCCCCACGAGGAGAGCGGACACCAGCACCACGGCGAGGATCAGCGCCCCGACGCCGACGGTGATCGTCCACCTTCGGCGATTCATTCCGGGCGACCGGTCCGGTGCGTCGGGAACCCGATCAGGAATCCGATCCGGCCCCGAACGACTCGGTCAGGCTGCCCGCGAGCAGCTTCGCGAACTCCGCCGGATCCTCGAGTTCGCCGCCCTCGGCGATCACGGCCATGCCGTAGACGAGCTTCGCGGTCGGGACCAGCTTGTCGTGGTCCCCGGCGGCGTAGGCCTTGTTGAGCGCTTCCACCAGCGGATGATCGGGGTTGAGCTCGAGCGCACGCTTGGACTTCGGGAACTGCTGTCCCGATGCCCGGTACAGCTTCTCCAGCTGCGGCGACATCGAGAACGTGTCCCCCACCAGGCAGGCCGGCGATTCGGTCAGCCGCGACGACAACCGGGTCTCGCTGACGTCGTCGGACAGAGTGGTGGTCAGCCACGACAGCAGGTCGGCGTAGGCCTTGTTCTGCTCCTCCTTCGACGTGTCGTCGGACTCCTCGTCGTCGGCGCCGAGATCGACCGCGCCCTTGGCGATCGACTGGAACGGCTTGCCGTCGAACTCGGCACCGGCCGACACCCACATCTCGTCGACCGGATCGGAGAGGACGAGCACCTCGATCCCCTTGGCGCGGAACGCCTCCATGTGTGGGGAGTTGACGATCTGCTGCCGGGACTCGCCGGTCATGTAGTAGATCGTGTCCTGGCCGCTCTTCATCCGGCCGATGTAGTCGGCCAGCGTCGTCAGTTCCTCCTCCGAGTGGGTGCTCGCGAACGACGACGCCTTGAGCAGTGCGTCGCGGTTGTCCGGATCGTTGACGAGGCCTTCCTTGAACACGCGGCCGAAGCCGTCCCAGAAGGTGCGGTAGTCGTCGGGCCGACTGTCGCGCATCTCGGTGACCGTCGAGATCACCTTCTTGGTGAGGCGACGACGGATCGCGCGGATCTGCCGGTCCTGCTGCAGGATCTCGCGCGACACGTTGAGCGAGAGGTCCGCGGCGTCGACGACGCCCTTGACGAAGCGCAGGTACTCCGGCATCAGCTCGGCGCAGTCGTCCATGATGAACACGCGCTTGACGTACAGGTGGATGCCGACCTTGCTGTCGCGCATGAACAGGTCGAACGGCGGCTGCGTCGGGATGAACAGCAGCGCCTGGTACTCGAAGGTGCCCTCGGCCTGCAGGGTGATGGTCTCCAGCGGCGCATCCCAGGCGTGGGACACGTGCCGGTAGAACTCCTGGTACTCCTCGTCGGACACCTCCGAACGCGACTTGGCCCACAGGGCCTTCATCGAGTTGATGGTCTCCGTCTCGACGACCGTCTTGGTCTCGGGGGTCTTGTCCTCGTCGGACTCGGTGTCGGAGTCGGGCGTCTCGACCGGGACCGTCTTCTCGACGTCCATGCGGATCGGCCACGCGATGAAGTCGGAGTAGCGCTTGACCAGCTGACGCAGCTTGGACTTGTCGGCGTAGTCGTACAGGTGGTCCTCGGTGTCGACCGGCTTCAGTGCCAGCGTGACCGAGGTGCCCTGCGGCGCGTCCGGCACGTCGTCGATCGTGTAGGTGCCGTCACCGGTCGACTCCCAGCGGGTACCGGTGGTCTCGCCGGCCTTGCGCGTCACCAGGCTGACCTTGTCGGCGACCATGAACGTCGAGTAGAAGCCGATGCCGAACTGTCCGATGAGTTCCTCGGCGGCGGCGTCGGAGACGCCCTTCTCGCGGGCCTCGGCGAGCGATCGGCGTAGTTCGGCGGTGCCCGATCGGGCCAGGGTGCCGATGAGTCCGACGACCTCGTCGCGCGTCATGCCGATGCCGTTGTCGGCGACCACGAGGGTGCGCGCGTCCGAGTCCGGGGTGAGCGTGATGTGCAGGTCGGACGTGTCGACGTCGAGGTCCTTGTCCAGCAACGACTCCAGGCGCAGCTTGTCGAGCGCATCGGATGCGTTCGAGATCAGCTCACGCAGGAAGCTGTCCTTGTTGGAGTAGATCGAGTGGACCATGAGATCCAGCAGCTGCCGGGTCTCCGCCTGGAACTCGTGAACTTCGGGCGCAGCGCTCATCGCAGACCTCCATGTTCTGTTCTCGCGTGTTCGTGTGGTTTCGGTGGCACGCGTCCGGCGCCGGGCACAGGCCCGACGCGACGACACGTCGTGACGGACACCGACTTTACCGAGCGCCGGTGTGGCTACCCTGGGTCGGGGACCGACTACCCCCGTTGCGGATGGTGCCCGAGAGGCATCACACGCGGGGAACGATCAGGAAGCCAGGTGGATGGGTACGCCTCGACTGCTGCTGGTGCACGCACACCCCGACGACGAGTCACTGTGGACCGGCGGACTCACCGCCCGTCACGTCGACTCCGGCGGCGAGGCGGACCTCGTGATGTGCACCTGGGCGGAGGGCACGATCCGGCACCGGGAGCTGACCGACGCCGTCGACATCCTCGGCATGCCGCGCCCGCCGATCATGCTCGGCTACGCCGACGACCGCCGGCCCGAGTCGGCTCCCGACGCCCCACGGCTGTGTGCCGCGTCGTTCGACGACCAGGTCCGGGCACTCACCAAGCACATCCGTGAACTCCAGCCGGACATCGTCGTCACCTACGACGCTCTCGGCATCTACGGACACCCCGACCACGTCCACGCCCACCGTCTGGCCTGTGCCGCCGCGGACGCCGCCGCCTCGACGAAGCTCTATCACCGGGCCGGGCCGGCCTGGCGGGTCCGGTCCCTGTACTTCGCCACGATCCCCGAATGGATGATGGACCTGCTCGCACCGAGCCTGTTCCCCGAGATCCCTCGCGAACAACTACCCGGTACACCCGATTCCGAGATCGACGTGGTCGTCGACGTGTCCGACCTGGCGGCACGCAAGAAGGCGGGTGTCGTCGCACACCGGTCGGAGATCGCCCGCAGTCGCGCGATCGCGGGATTCATGTCGCTCCCCGAGGAGCTTCAGGACAGGTTGCTCGGCGTCGAGTGCTATCAGCGCCGCGATCTCGTCCCGGGTGGATGTGACCTGTTCTGACCCGTCGAGGCTCGCTTCGCTCGCACCTCAGGGAGCAGTTCGATGTCGCTTCGCTCGCACCTCAGGGAGCAGTTCGATGTCGCTTCGCTCGCACCTCAGGGATCAATCCGAGGGTTTCACGGTTAGATCGCGGTGACCGCGGAGCGTAACCCGCTGGCGCGTTGCACGCGTCGGTTGACGGCCGCCGCGAGGACCTCGGCGGTTCCGACGATGCGCACGCGACTTCGGGCGCGGGTGATGGCGGTGTACAGGAGTTCGCGGGTCAGGAGCTCCGAGCCGGCCGGCGGGAGCACGACGGTCACTCGATCGAACTGGCTGCCCTGGCTGCGGTGGATGGTCATCGCATGGACCGAAACGACGTCGGCGAGTTGGGTCGGGTGGAGCAGCCGGGTTTCGCCGCCCCGGCGGAACGCCACCCGGATCGCTTCCGGCGAACCGGATCGATTCGACGTCTGCGCATCCGAGTCCGGATCGACGATCACCACACCTGTGTCGCCGTTGAAGGTGGCGGTCTGGCGATCGTTCGCCGTCACCAGGATTGGTTGTCCCACATACCAACCCGTGTGCTCGGCCTCGGTGGTCCCCAGCCAGTCGGTGATGCGCGTGGTCCATCCGCGCACACCCCACGAACCCTCGCGGTGCGCGCACAGGACCCGATGACTGTCGAGCGCGTCCAGGGCACCGGTCGCATCACCCTTCCGGGCGGCCGCGCGCAGATCCCGACCCCAGGCCAGGATGTCGCCGGCCACGTCGTCGAGTTCGTCGGGCGCCACCAGTTCGACATCGTCGATGTCCGGCGAGGTGACGAGTTCGAGGACCGCGTCGGGATCGCCCGCGTTGACGGCGGCCGCGACCTGCGAGATGCCGCCGCCGAACCGGAACTGCGTGCGCAAGGTGATGACGCCGTCGGCCAGCCGCGCCACGTCGTCGGGATCGAGGTCCTCGGCGGCGGGATCGAGGCCCACCGCATCGAACGCCTGCGTCGGTGTCGTCAGCGGCACATCCTCGGCCCCGGTGTCCGGCAGGTCGGTCCGTTCGACGAGGTCGGCGAGCACCGCACCCGCCTCCACCGAGGCCAGCTGGTGGGGATCGCCGACGAACACGACACGGGCATCGGGGCGGACGGCGTCGAGCAGCCGGCTCATCGCGGTCATCGACAGCATCGACGTCTCGTCGACGACGATGACGTCGTGGGGCAGCGTGCGCCCGCGCCCGTACCGGGGGTTCGAGCCGGGGCGCCAGCCGAGCAGCGAATGCAGGGTGACCGCGTGAGCCGTGACCGGCAGGGTGGACTCGGACTCGACCGAGGCCTGCAGCTGTGCCGCCGCGCGTCCGGTGGGTGCACACAGCCCGATGCGCAGACCCGGTCCTTGGAGACGGTCGAGGACGGCGAGGATGCGGGCGACGGTGTACGTCTTGCCCGTTCCCGGACCGCCGGCGAGGACCGTCGTCCAGCGCGTCGCCGCCACCGCAGCGGCCAGCTTCTGCAGGGCGCCGTCGTCGGGCGAGGAGTAGACCGTCGCGATGGCCTCGCCGAGCGCCTCCGTATCGACGGCGGGTGATGTCCGGGCCCGCCGGTCGAGGATCTCCCGGATCGTCTGTTCCTGCCGGAAGTACTTCTGCAAGTAGACGAGTGGTCCGTCGACGGAATCCCGGACCACCAGCGGGCGCAACGGTCCGGCCGCGCTGCCGGTGACGAGTGGGCTTGCGACCAGCGCGTCCAGAACATCACGAGGCGAGGGCATCTCGACCTCGGCGGTGTCCCCCGTCGTCAGTTCGCCGATGCGGTCCAGGGCTAGGCAGGTGGAGCCCAGGCGCACGGCCCGAACGGCGAGGGCGGCGCCGAGTCGGGCCTCCACGGACACCGGTTCAGCGCACATCCGGATCAACCGGTCGGTGATGTGCAGATCCGCGGCGGCAAGGAGGCCCGCGGCGTTCCAGTCGGCCAGGGTGCCGGTCGCCGAATCGACGTGCTGGACATCGGGTGTGCTCATCGACCTCTCCCCCCGGTTCCGGCGGACGCGTTCGGCTCCACCCCGGCCAGTGCGTCGGACAGGCCGGCGACGAGACCGCTGGGCAGCACCCATTCGAAGACACCGCATCCGGGCGGAGTGTCCGGTCCGGCCATGCCGCGCACGAAGTGGTACTGCACCGGACCGAGGTGACGATCCGGGTCGTAACCGGGCAACCGCCACCTCAGATACCGGTGCAGCGCAACCGAGTACAACATCGCCTGCAACGGATAGTGGGCGGCGATCATCTCACCGGCCATCGCCTCGGCGTCGAAGTCCTCGACCACGAGGTCGCCCGGGCGGATGCGGTTGGTCTTGTAGTCGACGATCACGTAACGGCCGTCGGGGATCCGCAGCACCGAGTCGATACTGCCGGTGAGGAAACCACGAAGACGCCGACCGGGCACCGCGCGCAGGTGCGTGGCGTACACTCGCAGCGGATCCGATTCCGGCAGATGCAATTCCATCAGATCGGCGAGGCGCCCGAGCGTCGTTCCCCCGCCGGATGTCCGCTCGTCCGCGGGGCCGAGCGGCAGTTCGAAATCGAGTTCGGCGAGGCGATCACGCGGATCGATGCTCCACAGATCCCCGAAACCGAGAGGTGTGGTGAGCACGCCGACCAGCGCGGCGACGAGCCGGTCAGGGTCGATGTCACCGGACAGCGCGCCGAGCTCCCGAGAACACAGTTCCCGGACATGCGCTTCGATGTCGGGCGCAGAGGTGTCGACGTACTCGAGGACCTCGTGGACCAGGGTGCCGAAGGCCGCGCCGAACGGTAGCCCGTTCATCAGCGATGCCATCCCCGGACGACGTGCGTCCGAATCGGTTCCGGCGTCGTCGACCACGTCGTCCGGCCGGGCGATCGGCTCGTCGTCGAGGATGTCGGTCACCTCGTCGTCGGGTTCGCTGCCGGTCTCCACGACGGAGGTCGGCGGCCCTCCGGGTGCACCGTGCGCACCATGCGCGACGTCGGCGGTGAGTGCCGAATACGAGGTTCGACGCCAGTCCTGGTCTATCCGGCGATCGAAGTGCGCGATGCCCAGAGCATCAGCACCCTCCCCGTCGCCGGCGGGTGGCGCCACGACATCCGCATCGAGCCGGCCGGCCGGTTCGACAGAGATCGCGGGATCACGTTCGGTGAGGGTGCGCAGAACACCCACACAGTCGACGTCGGCCTCCGGAATGGGCACCTCCCCGGCAACCGTCCATTCCGGTTCTCCGGTCGACGACCGCACCGCGTTCTCGCGTCCGAAGATCAACCGGTGCAGTGGTCCGGTCGTGGTGTTCCGCGACGGCGCCCACCAGGCGACGACCTGTGACTGGGCGCGGGTGAGCGCGACGTAGAGCAGCCGCAGGTCCTCCCCCGCGACCTCGTCGGCATAACGTCGGCGTCGGGCGGCACGATCCGGTGCCTGCTGTCCTCCCACATCGAGCCGACGGGTCCCCGATTCGTCGTGGTAGGTGATGTTCCCGCGATCGTTGACCCACGTGCCGTCCCACCCGTAGGGCACGTACACGATCGGGAACTGCAGCCCCTTGCTCGCGTGCACGGTCATGATCTGGACGGCCTGGGTGTCGCGGTCGAGACGACGACTCTGATCCTCGTAGCGCCGGCGTGACGAGGTGTCGGCGATCCGCTCGGTCAGCCACTCGACGAGCGCGCTCAGTCCCTCGCCGGTCTCGACCACATGTTTGTTGCACAACGCCGACACCTGGATGAGATCGGTGAGGGTTCGTTCCCCGTTCTCGACGGTGAGAACCCGGGCGGCCACCTCATGCGCGTCGAACAGTCGTTGGGCCATCGCGGCGAATCCGCCCTGCGCGAAAACCCTGGCGAGCATGGACAGTTCGGCACCGAGTTCGGCGACCTCCGGCTCGGTGGCGGTCGCGACCCGTTCGGTGGACCAGCCGAAGAGCGTGGTCAGTGCGGCCATCCGCACCCGGTCGGGGCGTGACGGCTGTTCGACGGCGCGCAGGACCCACAGCCAGTGCTGGGCGGCCGAGGTCGAGAAGACGTTGATGCCCGACCCGATCACCGAGTTGATGCCTCGTTCGGCGAGTTCGGCCTGCAGCGGTTCGATCGTGCTGTTGAGCCGCACCAGGATCGCGATGTCCCCGGGATCGACCGGCCGGGACACCCCGTCGATGTCGATCCGGTCTCCCCGCGCCAGCGCGGTCGCAATGTCGTCGGCGACATCGGCGGCGATGCGCGATCGCACCTCCTTGACACCCGGGAGGTTGAACGAGTTGAGAGACGTGAAGTCGCCGCGGAGAAACGCTCGGAGCCGCAGCGGCGGGCGGCCCTCGAGCCGGCTGCCGGCGAATGCGGCCCGGACGGGACGCGCAACGATGTCCGGATGCCCCAGGGTCGCTTCGCCGTAAAGGTGCTGCAGTGCTTCGACGAGTGCGCCGTCCGACCGGCGGTTCACGTCGAGCGCCCGGAGTGTGTCGGCCGACGACACCGCCGCGAGATAGCTCAGCACCTCGGCACCGCGGAAACCGTAGATGGACTGCTTCGGATCGCCGACGAGGATCATCCGGCGGTGGCCGTGGAAGCAGCGGCGCAGGATGTCCCACTGCAACGGATCGGTGTCCTGGAACTCGTCGACCAGCACCACGGTGAACGTGTCGCGGATCCGTTGGCAGGCACGGTCGCCCACCACCGGATCGTTGACGATGCGGTGCAGGATCGCCTGGAGGTCGTCGTAGGTACGGACGCGGGCGTCCCGTTTGCGGGTCTCGACGTGTTGCCGGACCGCCTTGGCGAAGCTGACCCGGCGTGCCGCGACGTCGTCGGCGGCCGACCCCCCGGACGGCTCGCTCGTGTCCGGTGCGAGTTCGACCGTCGCCTGACGCACCGCGTCGCGCGCGATCTCCCGTGCGTCGGCGAAGCTGAATTCCGGTGCGTCACTGGCCCAGAAACCGCGCAGGTAGAGATCGAGCGCGACCTCCTCGGTGAGTTCGTCGACCTCTTCGACGATGGAGTAGACGAGTTCCCGTTCGCCGAGGAATCCCAGCGCCTCCAGCATCCGGTTGCAGAACGTGTGGGTGGTGGCGATCGTGGACGCATCGAAGTCACTCAGTGCGCGGGCGAGATTCCGTCGGCGCGCGAGGACCTCCCCGGGTGTGCCGCTCGCCAACTGCCGCAACAACGCGTCGCCTGCCTGAGCGGAGCCGGACAGGACCTCCGCGGGATCGGCCAGGGCGTCGAGCAGTTCCCGCACACGCGCCCGCATCCGTTCGCGCAGTTCGGCTGTCGCCGCCCGGCTGAACGTGACGAGCAGCATCTCCGCGATCGGCACACCGTCGGCGAGATACCGTGCCGCGAGTCCCACGATCGCGTACGTCTTGCCCGTCCCGGCGCTCGCCTCGAGCACGGTGGTGTGTTCCGGGAGTTCGGCGGTGATGTCGAAGGTCTCCGGACGTCTCATGAGCCCTCCCGGTGCTGTCCGACGGGGACCCACACCGCCCGGGCGAGTCCGCTGAACAGCGGCTCGTCCTCTGCCACGGCCAATTCCACCCCGCCGAGGGCGCGGTCGGCCGGTGCCCGCTCCTCGAGCAGGGCGTCGAACTCGACGTCGGTCAGGACGTCGCCGCCGAAGGCCAGTTTGAGGTAGCGATCGTGGCGGGGACCGAAGGTGTCGTCGAACACCTTGCGCGCGCTGTTGAGGGCCCAGTGGCTCCGGCGACCGGGACCGTCGTTGTCGACGAACGTGAACGCGGGTTCCAGCGGCAACGGCAGCGGACGGCGCAGACCTTCGTCCCGTAAGCGGACGAGCTGGTCGAGGAGCGGCACCGGATCCTCCGGGCGTCGAAGGGTGAGCGTGGTGGTTCCACCCCCACGGGCGGCGCGACCGACGGACACCGCGGACCCGACCTTCCCCGCGCCGGCGTTGCCCTGGGTCGCGGCCGCCGCGACCGCGAGCAGCGTGATCCAGGCGCTCAGTTGCTGTTTCGCCTTGAGGCGCGAGTACGTCGCGCGGACCAGCCGGGCCTGTCCGTCGTCGGCGGTGAACACCTCGCCGACGGTGCCGTGCACGCGCCGTCCGTCGGGCAGTGTCACGAGGATGTCGAGGGTTTCCGGCGATCCCGGACGCAGTGGCGCCACGACGCCGTGCAGCCGCGTGACCGCTCGCGAGATGGCCGCCAGCTCCCGGGTACCGAAGGCGAAGGGCGGCAGCGTCCCACGGCGCAGTTCAGCAGCTTCACAGTCCACGATGGAAACCCCGGCCAGCATCCGGGTGAGGAAACGGTCGCCGATCCCCCACTTGTCGAGTGGGTCGAGTTCGACGTCGAGCTGGTCGTCGTGAGGTGTCTCGTCGTCGGGTATCCGGGCGCCCAGGCGTTGCCGGACGAAGGCGGTGATCGGATCGACGTGGAAGTCGATGAGCGACGCGAGGTCGATGTCGGCGAGTTCAAGGGTCGGCTCGGGTGCGGGGAGGATCTCCCGGGCGGACGGGACGACCGGATCGGCCGGTCCGCGCAGGGCCGTCGCCCCGGCCAGAAGCGAGGCGTCGTGGCTGAACGGTCCGGCGATACCGCGAACACCCCCGTCCACGAAGTTGCGGGCGTCGAAGCGGTGCAGTGAGTGCCGCCGGACGATCGTCGGCCGGTCCGAACCGGTGAGACCGTCGACGGTGTCGATCAGTTCGCTGACCACCACGGCGGGCGGGATGTGCCGGCCCGACACCGGGTCGGCTCCGCTGTAGAAGACGAGCAGGTTGTCCTGCGCCGCACCGATCGCGTCGAGGAAGCACTGGCGGTCCTCGTCGCGCGGATTGCGTTCGCCCACCAGCGGATCGACACCGAGCACGTCGTCCCCGTCGATACGCTGCACGCGCGGGAAGACCTCGGCGTCGATGCCGAGCAGCACGATGACCCGGTGGGGCACCGAACGCATCGGCACCATGGTGCATACGGTGAGCTCACCGGTCCGGAAATTGGATCGCGTGGGTCGCCCGGCGATCAGGGCCGACAACAGGTCACGCACGTCGGCGAGACGCAGGACCTCCTCGGTGGTGCCGAAGGCGTCCTCGAGCATCCGGATGGCCTGTGCTCGTTGCCAATCGTCGGCGGGAGCGGTCGCGGTGAGCGATCCGACGGCCTCGACGAGGGTCTCGGCCCAACGGTGGGCGGGCGCGGTCGTGGTCAGGTCCGCGAGGACTCGGCCGAGCCGGTCGAGGAATTCGTCGAGCCGGCCGACGAGGTCGATACCGGTACTCTCCACACCGGCGAGTGGCAGGGCGGTGCCGAGCCATTCGTCGTCGGTCTCCTCGGCGACCACACCGAGGGCGATGCGGTCGAGACCCGCGTCGAAGGTGCCCTGCCGGAAACGTTCGAGACCGAACCGCGCACGTTCCGCGGTTCCGAGTCCCCAGCGGACATTGCTGTGGCCCAGCCATTCCCGGACCAGGTCCAGGTCGTCGTCGGTCATCGCGAAACGTGTCCGGACGGGTTCGGCCCCGAGCAGATCGAGGACGTCGCCCGCGGTCACCCGACCGGCCGCGAGTTCGACGACGCCGACGACGGTGTCGATGACCGGGTTCACCTGACGCACGCCGCGGTCGGCGAGGCGGACGCGCAGATCGAAAGCGGGATGCGGCAATCCGGCCTGCCCGAAGGCACCTCGGATGAGGGGCGCGAAGGTCTCCACGTCGGGGCACATGATCAGGACGTCACGGGGTTCGAGGGTCGGGTCGTCGGCGAAGAGGTGCAGCAGTCGGTCCCGGAGCACCTCGATCTGCCGTTCCGGACCGTGGCACGCGTGGACCTCGACCGACCCGTCGTCGGCGCATTCGGCAGGCGGGGACACTCCGGTGTCGTCGCGGGCCCCTGCGTCGTCGCGGATACCCGCCTGCAGGGCGCCGAGCAGCGTGTCGGGCAGCGGGGTGGCCGGCGGATGGTGGACGTCCCGGTCGACGACATCCCCCAGACGCAATTGCAGTTCCTGGAGATCGCGGGACAGCCCGGCCAGCAACGGATTCCGGAGTTCGGGTACCGGGCGCCCGCGCCGCCGGGGCGGGACACCCACCGTCGAGGTCGCCGCGGACACTCCTCCGCCGATGGCTCGGAGCTCCTCCCACAGACGGGGACTCGGGTGCGGGACGAACAGGTGGACATCGTGGTGCGCGCTCACCGCGGAGATGATGTTCCGGAACGACTCGGTGATCCGCGTCGGGCCGAACACGGACAACCGGCCGGGGAGGTCGGCGGCGCCGGGATCGGTGCGCAGGCGCTCACACACCTCGCCGAGGACCTCCGCCGGATGCGGCTGCCCGATCTCGGCACCCACCGCGCGCCAGAACCCCGCCTGCCAGGCGAGGTCGTCGCGCAACGGAGCACCCGCGCCGTCGAGGTCGTCCCCGGCGGCCCAGCCGGCGATCATCGACGGTCGGGAACGTCCGTATCGCTCGAACAATTCGGCCAGGTGGCGTGCCGTCGCATAGCGGCGTCCGACCCGGGGCGACTCGGCGTCACCCGCACCGATGTGACGGGCGATCACCGTCAGATCGGGGTCGTCGATCCGTTCGTCGAGAATCCGGAGCACTGGCCAGGTCAATTCCGTTGCGCGCCAGGGGTTCACGGCCGACAACGGGGTGTCGGCCGTGAACCGGTCACCGGCGAGCACCGCGGTCGAGATGGCGTCGGCCAGCCGTCCGGGACCGGTGAAGTCGATGTTGGCGGCGATGCCGTCCGACAGTCCCGCACCAGAACCGAGTCGGCGGGCGAGGTGCTGTGCGAGCCAGCGTTCGACACCGGCCGCCGGGACCGACACGATCTCGGTACGCATCGGATCGTCGAGCGGTGTCGAGAGGACGTCGGCCAACGCCTCGGCCAACGTATCGGTGCGCTCGGCGCGGTGAAGGATCAGCATCCGGTCAGGCCCGGGGGTCCGGGGTCAGTTCGCGGTGGCGGTGCGTGGCGCATGGAACCGCGCCGGCTCGCCGAGGGCCGCGGTCAGGACGTCCCGTAGGTCGTCGGGTATCGGCGCCGGCCGACCCGCCGCCGGATCCACGACGACCATCGTCGTCTCGGCCGTGGCGCACAGGACCCCTTCCTTGTCGTACAGGCGGAGTGCCATCACGAACGACGAACGGCCGATCCGGCCGACGCAGGAACGCACCAGGACGGGGTGCGTCGAGTAGTGCACGGGCGCCGAGAACTCGACGTCCTGGCGTGCGACGAGGAAGGAGAAGTCCCGCGGACGGTCCGGTATCCACTCATGGAACGACCGGACACGCGCCTCCTCGAACAGGCGCGAGATCTGCACGTTGTTGATGTGGTTGTTGATGTCCATGTCACCCCACCGCAGATGGACGGGGATCTCGAGAACATAGTCCGGTGCCGGGGATTCAGAAGCCACGGCAGCAACCATAACGGCGGGACACGCGCACCGTGAACTGCGGTGCCGACCGTGTCGAGACCGTAGAATCGCGCCCGGATCGCCGAAAGTGAGGGGCCTCGGGTGAACATCGACACGGCACGGGCACGTCTGCGCCCGGTGTCCGCGATGGACATCGACGACCTCGTCCACCTCGACAGCGACCCCGAGGTCATGCGCTTCGTGAGCGGCGGCACACCGACCCCGCGGACGGTCATCGAGGACTGGGTCCTTCCGCGCGCCGAGTCGGAGCGGCGTCTGTACGGAACCGGCACGTGGGTGCTGTGCGACCCGGCGACCGGTGCGTTCCTCGGCTGGGCGTCGTTGCGCACCCCGCGACACAGTCGTCGCCCCGAACTCGAGTTGAGCTACCGCATCCGCCGGACGGTCTGGGGACGCGGTCTGGCCACCGAGGCCGCGTTCGCCCTCATGGCCTTCGCCTTCGACCACCTCGCGACCGAACGTGTCTTCGCGAGCACGGTCGCGGGCAACACCCCCTCACGGCGGGTCATGGAGAAGCTCGGCATGACACTGTCGGCAATACATGTGGGCGACGAAACCGACGATTCCGGCATGACCCCGCATCCGCTGCACCTCGGTCCCGACCGGTACGAGGTGGAGTATCAGATCCTCCTGGCCGAGTGGCAGCGACGATCTCTGCGCTGGTCATCGGCGGGTGACCTCACCGCATGACGGTGAGGCGGGCTCGGCCGACCGAACGTGACCTCGGCTACCGGCCCGGCTGCACCGTCCTGGTCGCGCCGGGTCGCGCATCATTGACTACCGTTGTGGGCAAGTACGGTTTTGCCTCGACCGTCGCCCGACGCGGTTCGGTCACGTGACGACACGGACCCTGCACGGCGCCGAAGCACAATCGTCCCCCAACGAGCGAGAAGGAGATGTCTGGAGATGAGCAGCCCCGCCGTCCAGGCCCCCGCTGTAGCGGCCACCGACCGCAGGAAAGTGGTCATCATCGGCTCCGGCTTCGGCGGATTGTTCGCCGCCCAGCGTCTGGCGAAGGCCGACGTCGACGTGACGCTGATCGCCAAGACCACCCACCATCTCTTCCAGCCGATGCTCTACCAGGTCGCCACGGGCATCGTCGCCGAAGGTGAGATCGCCCCGGCGACCCGCGTCGTGCTGCGCAAACAGAAGAACACCTCCGTGCTGATGGGCGACGTGTTCGACATCGACCTCGAGGCCAAGACGGTCACCTCGCGACTGCTCGAACGCATCACGGTCACCCCTTACGACGACCTGATCGTCGCGGCCGGCGCCGATCAGTCGTACTTCGGCAACGACCACTTCGCCGAGTACGCACCGGGCATGAAGACCATCGACCACGCGCTCGAGCTCCGCGGACGAATCCTCGGCGCCTTCGAGCAGGCCGAGCTGTCCCATGACCCCGCCGAACGCGCCAAGCTGCTGACCTTCGTGGTCGTCGGTGCCGGTCCGACCGGTGTCGAACTCGCCGGGCAGATCGCGGAGATGAGCGACAAGACCCTCAAGGGCGCCTTCCGCAACATCGACCCCACCGAGGCCCGCGTCATCCTTCTCGACGCGGCCCCCGCCGTGCTGCCGCCGTTCGGCCCCAAGCTCGGCGGGAAGGCCGCGGCCCGTCTCGAGAAGATGGGCGTGGAGATCCAGCTCAACGCGATGGTCGTGGACGTCGACTACGACGGTCTGGTCGTCAAGGAAAAAGACGGCACCACCCGTCGCATCGAGTCGCAGTGCAAGGTGTGGTCGGCCGGTGTCCAGGCCAGCCCGCTCGGCCAGCAACTCGCCGAACAGTCCGGTGTCGAACTCGACCGCGCGGGCCGGGTGAAGGTCGGACCGGACCTGACGATCCCGGGTCACCCCGAGGTCTTCGTGGTCGGCGACATGATGGCCGTCGACGGCGTGCCCGGTGTCGCACAGGGTGCGATCCAGGGTGGTCGCTACGCCGCCGATGCGATCAAGGCCGAGCTCAAGGGCCAGACGCCGGACCAGCGCAAGCCGTTCAGCTACTGGGACAAGGGTTCGATGGCGACCATCTCGCGGTACTCCGCGGTGATGCAGGTCCCGATCCCGGGCTTCAAGAAGCCCTTCGAGACCGAGGGCTACTTCGCGTGGCTGGGCTGGCTCGCGCTGCACCTCGTTTACCTGGTGGGCTTCCGCAACCGGCTGAACACGCTGATCAACTGGTTCTTCGCGTTCACCACCCGCGGCCGCTCGCAGCTCGCCGTCACCGAACAGCAGGTCTACGCTCGCACCGCGATCGGACAGTTGTCGGCATTGGAGAAGCAGGCCGCGGAGAGCAACGGAGCCGGACCCGACGCCGAGGCCGCGAAGACCGACACGGGGACCGTGGACTCGAAGGCCACCGACGCATCCGGCTCGGTGCCCACCGAGGGCAAGGACGCCGCCGGCAAGGATCCTGCAGGCAAGGAGTCCGAAGCCGAGGCCAGCTGAGGCCCGGGCAGACAGACCTACCGCAGCGCTGGTCCCCTAACCGTTGGGGACCAGCGCTGCGGTGTCGAGAGCGTCGGTCAGGCGGCGCGTGGCCGTCACCGACGTGCCGAGTGCGCTGGTGAGTGTGGCTTCCCCGGCCAGGCGCAGCCGAGCCGCGAACTCGCTCGGATGCACGGCTTCCGGGCGGTCATCCGGGAAACGGAAGACGTTGCTCATCGCACGATGACCGATCGCGGCGGCGGGTGTCGACGCGCCCAGCATGACCCGATGTGCCAGCCAGACCTCACCGCCGACCGTCACCCGTAGGCCACCGGTCCAGGAGCCGGTTCGGTCGCGGTCGATCCGGTCGAGATCCGTGATCGTCGCCCGGTCGATCTGGACAGCCCGGCCGATCTGCACGTGCTCGTACAGATCGAGAATCCCGGTCGGCTCGATCTCGACGACGACGTCGGAAGTGTGGACCGCGCCGCCGGCCACCACGGTCGGCTGCGGATCGAGACGCAGACGACCGCCCGCACCCACCTCGATCTCCCACCGGGCCCGGGAATCCGCGCGGTCCCGGGCAGGCAGCGCGATCGTGGCGGCGACGGTGCCCACGCTCAGATGTGCGCCGGGCTCCACCCTGATGCGGACCGCGATCTCGTCGCCACCCAGCGGCGTCGCTGCGGTACCGATCAACTGCACGTGGCCGGGTGCGGTCACCCGGACGGCGAGACCACCGGTCGCGCGGTGCCGCACACCGCGGTCGGCGGTCGCGGTGATCTCGACGTCGGTACGCATCGCTAGCCGGTCGTCACGGGTGCCGCGAGCTGCTCGCGGACCCAGGCCAGCACGTCGGTGGCCGCCGGATCGTCGGTCAGTGAGATCATCGCCGTCGGACGTCCCTCGCGTACCTTGTCCGCATCGCGCCGCATGACGTCGAGGTCGGCGTTCACGCGCTCGGCCAGATCGGTTTTGTTGATCACCAGCAGATCCGAGAACGTGACGCCCGGACCGCCCTTGCGGGGCACCTTGTCGCCACCGGCCACGTCGATCACGAAGATCTGGACGTCGATGAGGCCCGTCGAGAACGTCGCCGTGAGATTGTCGCCACCGGACTCGACCAGGATCAGATCGAGCGGCGGATTCGCCTCGACGAGGTCGTCGATGGCGTCGAGATTGGCGGTGATGTCGTCGCGGATCGCGGTGTGCGGGCACCCCCCCGTCTGGACCGCGGTTATCCGCTCGTCGGGCAGGACCGCGTTGCGGCGCAGAAAGTCCGCGTCCTCGGTCGTGTAGATGTCGTTGGTCAGCACCGCGACCGACAGCTCGTCGCGCAGCTGGCGGCAGAGCGCGGCGACCAGTGCGGTCTTCCCGGATCCGACGGGGCCGCCGACGCCGATGCGCAGCGCCTCACCGGGTTCACGCTTCCGGCGGGGACGGTCGTGGTCGTGGCTGTGGGGCTGCCCGTCGATGAGATGCGGGGGCATCGTCGACTCCTCTCGGTCGGGGCTTCAGGACGATTTCCGGTAGACCCGGATTTTCAGGACATGAAGAGCGGCATCGATTGTCGCTCATGGCGTTCGGCGAAGATGTCGAGGACCGGGTCGGACAGGTCCGCAAGCCCCACGGCGGCCTCGGCCGCGACTCGTTCGCATTCGGCACCGAGGTCGGCGATCATGATCGAGACATCCGCCGGATCGAGGGCGAGCAGGCGCTGGCCGGCGGTCGCCGAGCCGCTCATCGTCGTGTAGACGAGAATCAGTGCGGTGTGGAATCCGGACAGGGACGACGCGGCGCCGATCGATCCGCTGATGACCGGCAGATGTGTGGCCGGCCGGTGCACCGTCCAGTCGTGGTCGGGAAACATGCGGCGCGCAAGCCGGACCATTCCCCGGCCCTGCGCGAGCGACGCCTTGCGGGCTGCGGCCGACGGGGTGCGTGCATTCACCTCACGTTGCGCCGCACCGACTTCCAGTGCCCCATCGGCGACCGCAGCGGCGACCGACGCCGCCACGAGACCGCTCGTGGTGACCCTGCGATACAGGAAGTACGCCAGATCCGTTGCCGTGCGGATGAATCCGTCGGCGATCGCCTGTTCGACGCCACCGGAGTGCACGTGCCCGCCGACGGGAAGCCGGGAGTCGGCGAGCGCCAGCATCATCGCCAGCGGCGCGTGTGCGGGCGAGGACGGGGACGATTCCGAACGGTCGGACATCAGAACAGGAAGTACCGCTGTGCCATCGGCAGTTCGGACACCGGCTCGGCATCCCACACCTCGCCGTCGACCTTCACCGTGAACGTGTCGGGATCGACCTCGATCGTCGGGCACGCGTCGTTGTTGACCATGTCGGCCTTGCCGACCCCGCGGGTGTTCTTGACCGGGACCAGTCGGCGATCGACACCGATCCGCTCGGCGAGGTCGGGGTCCGCGCCGGGGGCGACGAAATTCACCGACGTGGCGGCCGCCAGTTTCGGTGCGGCACCGAACATCGGACGCGGCAGGACCGGTTGCGGCGTGGGAATCGACGCGTTCGCGTCACCCATCGCCGCCCACGCGATCGCACCGCCCTTGATCACCAGATCGGGCCGGACGCCGAAAAACGCGGGGTCCCAGAGCACGAGGTCGGCGAGCTTGCCGACCTCCACCGACCCGATCTCGTCGTCGAAGCCGTGCGCGACGGCCGGGCAGATCGTGTACTTGGCGATGTACCGCCGGGCCCGGTTGTTGTCGGCGCGACCGTCTCCGGGCAGCGCACCGCGCTTGCGTTTCATGACGTGGGCGGTCTGCCAGGTGCGCAAGACCACCTCGCCGACACGGCCCATCGCCTGCGAGTCCGAACCGATCATCGAGATCGCGCCCAGGTCGTGCAGCAGATCCTCGGCGGCGATGGTGGACGGCCGGATCCGGCTCTCCGCGAACGCCAGATCCTCCGGCACCGTGGGGTTGAGGTGATGACACACCATCAGCATGTCGAGGTGCTCGTCGAGGGTGTTCACGGTGTGCGGCCGCGTCGGATTGGTCGACGACGGAAGCACATTCGCATATGCCGCGACCGTGATGATGTCCGGCGCATGGCCACCGCCGGCGCCCTCGGTGTGATACGCGTGGATGCTGCGGCCGGCGATCGCGCCGAGCGTGCTCTCCACGAAGCCCGCTTCGTTGAGCGTGTCGGAGTGCAGGGCGACCTGCACCCCGGTCTCCTCGGCCACCCGCAGACACGCGTCGATCGCGGCCGGTGTGCTCCCCCAGTCCTCGTGCAGTTTGAAACCCGAAGCGCCCGCCCGGATCTGTTCGTGCATCGCGGCCGCGCTGACCGTGTTGCCCTTGCCGAGCAGCGCGATGTTCATCGGCCAGTGGTCCGTAGCGGCGAGGATCGACGCGAGATGCCAGGCACCCGGGGTGACGGTGGTGGCCTTGCTCCCCTCGGCCGGGCCCGTCCCCCCGCCGATCATCGTCGTGATGCCGTTGCCGAGTGCTTCGTCCATGATCTGCGGGCAGATGAAGTGCACGTGGCAGTCGATGGCACCTGCGGTGACGATCTTGCCGTTGCCGGCGATGATCTCCGTCGAGGGTCCGATGACGAGGCCGGGGTGGACGCCGTCCATCGTGTCGGGGTTTCCCGCTTTACCCAGCGCGACGATGCGTCCGTCGCGAATTCCCAGGTCCGCCTTGATGATTCCCCAGTGATCGAGGACCACGACGCCGGTGATGATCGTGTCGGGTGAACCGTCGGCGCGGGTCGCACGGCTCTGGCCCATCGATTCGCGGATCACCTTGCCACCACCGAAGACTGCTTCCTCACCGGCGCGCCCGGGGCCGCCCGAGAGGTCATCGGTGACCTCGATGAGCAGATCGGTGTCGGCGAGGCGGATCAGGTCGCCGGTCGTCGGACCGAAGAGCTGCGCGTAGCGATCGCGGCCGAGTGTTGCCATGTCACTTGCTCCCGTCGGCGCGATCCGTCATGGGAGCGGGAGCACCCACCGGTCCGCATTCGCCCGGCGGATCCAGCGAGATCCCGTACACCTCACGGGTTCCCCCGAGCGGGACGAGGCCGACGGTCATCTCGATACCCGGTTCGAACCGCACTGCGGTACCGGCAGGGATATCGAGGCGTCGTCCGTGCGCGAGCGCTCGGTCGAAGTCGAGCGCGGGATTGGACTGCGGGAAGTGCACATGGCTCCCGACCTGGACCGGGCGGTCGCCGGTGTTGACCACAGTCAACTCGACGGTGTCGGCGCCGGCGTTCAGCTCGATCGTGCCCTCGGCGGGGATCACCTCACCCGGGACGAGTGAGGAGCGTGTTGCGGTGGGTGGCGTACCCGACATCTCGGTCTCTCTTCAGCAGCTCGGATCGGTTGGCGGAGCAGCGGTCAGACGATCGGGTCGTGGACGGTCACCAGCTTGGTGCCGTCGGGGAACGTCGCCTCGACCTGGACGTCGTGCAGCATCTCGGGCACGCCGTCCATCACGTCGTCGCGTCCGAGCACCTCACGACCGGAGGTCATGAGCTCGGCCACCGATCGACCGTCGCGGGCACCCTCGAGGACGTGGTCGGTGATGAGCGCAACCGCTTCGGGATGGTTGAGCCTGAGTCCGCGGGCCTGCCGTCGTCGCGCGAGTTCGGCCGCATACGAGATCAACAGCCGTTCTTGTTCATGCGGCGACAGTCGCACCGAGATCGCTCCTCGCAGATCGCCGACCCGGGAGGTCGTGGTCGATGGCAGTGGAGACATCCTGCCACGTCGGCGTGGCCACGGCTCGCCGACGCCGATCCGCCGCCCGGAACGCCGCGGGTCAGCCCTCCGGCGGTGAGACCGCCGTCACCGGGACGTGGTCAGCAAACCTGTCAGCGGGCCTCGATGTTCTGGAGTCGCACCTGCGTCCTGGCGAGCAACGTGCCGTCCTGGTCGACCATGTCGACAGCCCACAGCTGCTGGCGCCGGCCGCGGTGGATCGGCGTCGAGGTCGCGGTGACCGTTCCCGAGCTCACCGACCGCAGGAAGTCGGTGTTGTTGTTGACCCCGACCGCCGTGCCCCCGATACCCGTCTCCTGCAGCCAGAAGAACCCGCTCATGCTCGCGACGCTCTCGCCGATCGCGCAGTAGACACCGCCGTGGACGATCCCGAACGGCTGATGGTGACTCTCGGTGATCTCCATCGTCGCGACGATCCGGTCCGGCCCGGCCTCGACGACCTCGAGTCCGAGCACGCCGTCGAGTCCCTTGCCGAAGGAGCTCTGGAGGATCTCGTCCGCACTGTTCGCAGTCATGGCGTCAACACTGACACGGCTCCGCGCCGTTGGCGATACCGCCCCGGGAACACGGATGCCGGGGCCGGCGTTCTCTCCTCAGAGAAACCGGAAGGCCCCGCACCTCGTCGAGATGCGGGACCTTCCGTGGCGTCGACCGGGGGTCTCTGCAGCCCTCAGGACTCTCGCGCGGTCCGACGTCACTTAATGTAGGCTAGCCTTACCAACGTGTCAAGGGCTGTGGTGAAAAGCCACGTGAGAGGCGCGATCGCCGGCGCGGACGCGTCGATCGGGTGAAGACGCGAGCCGAGAGACACACAACGGGAGGCACAGCAGTAAAATGCGAAAGATGACTGGGCTAGGCGACCTCGAGCGCGCGGTGATGGACACGTTGTGGGCCGGATCCGAACCGAAGACCGTGCGGCAGGTACATGCCGAACTGTCGCGGGATCGGTCACTCGCCTACACGACGGTGATGACCGTGCTGCAGCGGCTGGCGAAGAAGAACCTCGTGACCCAGATCCGCGACGACCGCGCGCACAAGTACGTTCCGACGCACCCCCGTGAGGACCTGGTCGCGAACCTGATGGTCGACGCGCTCAGCGAGGCCGACGCACCGGGGTCACGGCACGCCGCGCTCGTGTCCTTCGTCGGCCGGGTCGGCGCAGATGAGGCCGCCGCACTCCGCGAGGCCCTCGATGAACTCGAAGCCGCACGAGGAACCGGCGAGACCGGTTAGATTCGCGGCACACCCCCAACAGCCCACCCTTTGAGGAAGCCCACCGGATGACCGCCCTGCTCTTCGGCATCGTCAGCTTGGTGCTCGCCGGCCCTGTACCCGAGGCACTGTCCCGGGCACGATGGCCGATCAGAGCCCCGCGCCCGGCGATGACGCTGTGGCAGGCCATCGCTCTCGCCGCCGTGTTGTCGGCGTTCAGCTGTGGCCTGGCGATCGCGGCCAACCTCCTGGTGATCGGCGCCGACGGCACACCGACGACACATCCGCTGCACGAGATGGAACGCCTCGGCCTCCCCCTGTGGCTGACCTGCGTAGGTGTCTTCGTCCTCACCCTGCTGGTCGGCGCCCGCCTCTTCTACACGACCATTCGCGTCGGGCTGCGCACCCGCGCCCGCCGCAAAGCCCACCGCCAGCTGATCGACATCCTCGATCGCTGCGACCGGACCGACGCCGATGATCCGCTCTACGCCCGCGACGTCCGGATGATCGACGTCGAGCAGCCGCTCGCCTACTGCCTCCCCGGCCTGAGGCAACGCGTCGTCGTCAGCGAAGGCGTCGTCCATCGCCTGACCCGCGACGAGCTCATCGCCGTCATCGCCCACGAGCGGGCTCACCTGCGCGCACGCCACGACCTCGTCCTCGAGGCGTTCATCGCCCTGCACGAGGCCTTCCCGCGGTTCGTCCGGTCCAGTTCCGCCCTCGGCGCCGCCGAACTGCTCGTCGAAGCGCTCGCCGACGATCAGGCCGTTCGCGCCACCGCGCCGACGACCCTCGGACGCGCACTCGTCGCCTGCGCCGACGCGGTCGCTCCTCGCGGCGCGATGGCCGTCGGCGGACCCACCACGCTCACCCGTGTCCACCGTCTGCGCGACGACCGCCCCGCCCGCTGGATCGCGGTCGGCGCCTACGTCACCGCTGCCGGCATCCTGGTCCTGCCGACCCTCGCGGTCGCGATCCCGTGGCTCACCGAACTCAATCGCCTGATGTCGGCGTTGTGAGAGCGGTCCGCTCTCCGCGCTCTGGACGACTGCTGTGAACATCGTCCGGGCATACACCAAAGGTGAGGCAGATCGCCGGATCGGATCGTGAGGCAATAGGCTGTCGGGCATGAACAACGTCGAGGGATCGTCACCGTCCGGGAAAGCTCAGATCGGCGTCACCGGTCTGGCCGTCATGGGTTCGAACATCGCGCGTAACTTCGCCCGTCACGGGTACACGGTCGCGCTGCACAACCGCAGCGTCGCCAAGACCGATGCACTGCTCGAGAACCACGGCAGCGACGGCGAATTCATCCGCACCGAGACGGTCGCCGAATTCGTCGCCGCACTCGAGCGTCCGCGCCGCGTCCTGATCATGGTCAAGGCGGGCGACGCCACCGACGCGGTCATCAACGAGCTCGCCGATGCGATGGAGCCGGGCGACATCATCATCGACGGCGGAAACGCGCTCTACACCGACACCATCCGCCGCGAGGCCGCGATGTCGGCCCGGGGACTGAACTTCGTCGGCGCCGGCATCTCCGGCGGCGAGGAGGGCGCGCTCAACGGCCCGTCGATCATGCCCGGCGGTCCCGCCGAGTCCTACGAATCGCTCGGCCCGTTGCTCGAGTCGATCGCCGCCCAGGTCGACGGCGAACCGTGCTGCACCCACATCGGCCCCGACGGCAGCGGCCACTTCGTCAAGATGGTCCACAACGGCATCGAGTACGCCGACATGCAGCTCATCGGTGAGGCCTACGACCTGATGCGCAAAGCCCTCGACATGCCAGTCTCCGAGATCGCCGACGTCTTCCGTGAGTGGAACGGCACCGAACTCGAGAGCTACCTGATCGAGATCACCGCCGAGGTGCTCAGCCAGGTCGACGCCGAGACCGGCAAGCCCCTCGTCGACGTGATCGTCGACGCCGCCGGCCAGAAGGGCACCGGCCGCTGGACCGTGAAGTCCGCACTGGACCTGGGGATCCCGACCACCGGCATCGCCGAGGCCGTGTTCGCCCGCGCACTGTCGAGCGCCACCGATCAGCGTGTCGCGGCCCGCGGCCTGTCGTCGGGCAACCTCGGTGCCTCGCCCACCGACAAGGCGCAGTTCATCAACGACATCAAGACCGCCCTCTACGCCTCGAAGGTCGTCGCCTACGCACAGGGCTTCGATCAGATCGCCGCAGGCAGCGCCGAATACGGCTGGAACGTCGACCGCGGTTCGCTGGCGACCATCTGGCGCGGCGGCTGCATCATCCGGGCGCAGTTCCTCAACCGCATCCGCGAGGCCTACCACGAGGATCCGGACCTGCCCAGCCTGCTGCTGGCCCCCTACTTCCGCGAGGCGGTCGAGGTGGGCATCGACAGCTGGCGACGCGTCGTCTCGACCGCGACGCTGCTCGGCATCCCGGTGCCGGCCTTCGCATCGTCACTGTCCTACTACGACGGCCTGCGCGCCGAGCGCCTGCCGGCCGCTCTCACCCAGGGTCTGCGCGACTTCTTCGGTGCGCACACCTACCAGCGCGTGGACAAGGAAGGCACCTTCCACACGCTGTGGAGCGGCGACCGCTCGGAAGTGACCGAATAGGAGCCTGCGAGAACCGGTGCGATTCATCGAAGGCCATCGACCGACCCACGACCTGACCTACGACGATGTCTTCATCGTCCCCAGCAGGTCGGAGGTCAGTTCGCGATTCGATGTCGATCTGTCGACCTCGGACGGGAGTGGGACCACCATCCCACTCGTCGTGGCGAACATGACCGCGGTCGCGGGCAAGCGCATGGCCGAGACGGTCGCGCGCCGCGGCGGACTCGTGGTCCTCCCTCAGGACCTCCCCATCGAGGCCGCCGCGGCTTCGATCGCCTTCGTGAAATCACGGCACCTCGTGGCCGACACCCCGGTCACGCTCACCCGGTCGGACTCGGTGACCGATGCGATCGCGTTGATCCCGAAGCGATCCCACGGGGTGGCGGTCGTGGTCGACGACGGACATCCGGTCGGCGTCGTGACCGAGAGACGGTGCCGCGACGTCGACCGTTTCACCCGGGTACGCGACGTACTCGACCCCGACATCGTCACCCTGCCCGTCGACACCCCGCCCCGCGAGGTGTTCGACGCGCTCGGCGACCTCCACCTCGGCGTGGCAGTGCTCGTGGATGCGGACGGCAGACTGGCCGGGGTCCTGAACCGCGTGGGTGCTCTGCGCCACGCGATCTACGAGCCGAACGTCGACGACACCGGCGCGCTGCGGATCGCCGCCGCCGTCGGGATCAACGGCGACGTGGCCGGCAAGGCCCGCGCGCTCGCCGCCGCCGGCGCCGACCTCCTGGTCATCGACACCGCTCACGGCCATCAGGAGAAGATGCTCAGCGCACTGAAGTCGGTGGCCGACGCGGGACTCGGGGTCCCGATCGCAGCGGGCAACGTGGTCTCGGCGGAGGGCACCCTCGACCTCCTCGCCGCGGGCGCGTCGATCGTCAAGGTCGGTGTCGGTCCGGGCGCGATGTGCACCACCCGGATGATGACCGGTGTGGGCCGTCCGCAGTTCTCCGCCGTCGCCGAATGCGCCGGTGTCGCAGCGAGTCACGGAGCGTCGGTGTGGGCCGACGGCGGTGTCCGTCATCCGCGGGACGTCGCCCTCGCGCTGGCGGCCGGTGCGTCGAACGTGATGGTCGGCTCGTGGTTCGCGGGCACGCACGAATCGCCCGGTGACCTCCACGAGGACGAACTCGGTCCGTACAAGGTGAGTTTCGGCATGGCGTCGAAACGCGCCGTGGCCGCCCGGACCTCCGGCGACAGTCCGTACGACCGCGCCCGCAGGAGTCTCTTCGAGGAGGGCATCTCGACATCGCGTATTCGACTCGATCCCGATCGCCCGGGCGTCGAGGACCTCATCGACCACATCTGTTCCGGGATCCGCAGCACCGCCACGTACACCGGGGCCCGAAACCTGCGGGAGCTGCACGACAAGGTCGTCCTCGGGATCCAGTCGCCCGCCGGCTTCGCCGAAGGGCGTCCCCTGCCGGGCGGGTGGTGACGTGGGGGTCCTGCTGCTCGTCGCGAGCCTGGTCGGGTTCATCGCCCTGACCCTGGGCACCGCGCTGTTCGTCGCGGCCGAGTTCTCCCTGACCGCCCTCGAACGATCCACCATCTCCGCCGATGTCGCCAAACGCGGAGACCGTCGCTCCCGCCTCGTGCAGCGCGCGCATTCGACGCTGTCGTTTCAGTTGTCGGGCGCCCAGCTCGGCATCACGATCACCACGCTGATCACCGGCTACATCGCCGAACCCGTCCTCGCCCGCATCTTCAAGCCACCGCTGGCCGCGGCCGGGGTGAGCGAGTCGGTCGCCTCGGCGACCTCGCTCATCCTCGCGCTCGTCATCGCCACATCGTTGTCGATGGTCCTGGGCGAGCTGATCCCGAAGAACCTCGCGATCGCGAAGTCGCTGGCCGTCGCCCGCGCCACGTCCGGTCCGATGACCGCCTTCTCCGCTGTCTTCCGCTGGGCGATCAACGGACTCAACGGCACCGCCAACTGGGTCGTCCGCCGACTCGGCGTCGAACCCACCGACGAACTCGCCTCGGCCCGCTCACCGCAGGAGCTGGTGTCCCTGGTCCGCAACTCAGCGCGGCGCGGCGCGCTCGACGAGCAGACCGCGACGCTCGTGGACCGATCTCTGCGTTTCGGCGAGCTCACCGCCGAAGACCTGATGACCCCCCGCGTCACCATCGACACCCTCGACCGCGACGACACCGTGCGCGACCTCGTGATGGCCTCGTCGCGTACCGGTCACTCGCGCTTCCCGGTCGTCGTCGACGGAGATCTCGACGATCTCGTCGGCGTGGTCCACATCAAGCAGGCCTTCACCGTCCCGCCCGAACGCCAGGCCACGACCCGGGTCACGTCGATCGCGCGCAGCGTCCCGCGGGTACCCGCCAGCCTCGACGGGGACGCCCTGATGGAACGCATCCGCGCCGACGGTATGGAACTGTGCGTCGTCATCGACGAATACGGCGGTACCGCCGGGATCGTCACCACCGAGGACCTCATCGAAGAGATCCTCGGCGACGTCACCGACGAGCACGACTACGAACGCGCGGATGTCGTCCCGATCGACGGCAACGGCTACCTGTGTGCCGGGCTGCTGCGGATCGACGAACTCTACGACGCGACCGGCTACCACGCTCCCGACGGACCCTATGACACCCTCGGCGGCCTGATCATGTACTGCCTCGGACGCATTCCCACTGTCGACGACCTCGTCGACCTGCCGCGCCGCTCCCCCGTCGGCGACGGCGACGGCTCACCCGAGATGCCCGAGGCGCGCGACGACATCACCTGGCGGGCCACCGTCGCCCAGATGGACGGCCGTCGAGTCGACGTAGTCGCACTGCGTCCGGCCCCGTCCGGCGAGCCCCTCGGAGACGAGCCACGACATCCGGAGGACGCCGATGGGTGACCTCTGGGCGGTCGTGCTGGCCTTCGCGCTGCTGGCGGGCAACGCCTTCTTCGTCGGTGCCGAGTTCTCGCTGATCTCGGCGCGCCGCGACCGCCTCGAGGCGTTGGCCGAGAGCGGAAAGAGTCGTGCACGGACCGTCATCCGAGCCGGTGAACACCTGTCGCTGATGCTGGCCGGGGCGCAGCTGGGCATCACGATCTGCTCGATCCTGCTCGGCCGCGTCGGCGAACCGGCGGTCGCCCACCTCGTCGAGAAGCCACTGGAACTCGCCCACGTGCCGCACGCCCTGCTGCACCCGATCTCCTTCGCCATCGCCCTGTCCCTGGTGGTCGTGCTGCACATCCTGCTCGGCGAGATGGTGCCGAAGAACATCGCACTCGCCGGACCCGAATCGGCGGCCATGCTGCTGGTCCCGGTGCATCTGATGTTCATCCGTCTGGTGCGTCCGTTGATCTCCTTCTACAACTGGACCGCCAACATCTCGCTGCGGCTGATGCGCGTCGAGCCCAAGGACGAACTCGAGTCCACGGTGTCGTTGGGCGAGCTGGCGCAGATGCTCGGCGAGTCCAAGCAGGAGGGACTCATCGACGCCGAGGAACACGAGCGCCTGACCCGGGCCCTGCAGTCCATCGGCCGTACCGTCACCGAGGTGATGATCCCCCTCGACAAGATGCGCAGCGTCAAGGTTCAGGTGTCGGCGACCGGCGGCATCGGGCCCACGCTCGGCGCCGTCGAGAAGGCCGTCAGCGAGACCGGCTTCTCCCGCTTCCCGGTCCGCGGACCGGACGGCACCTTCACCGGCTATCTGCACCTGAAAGACGTCCTCGACGAGATTCTCGACGAGCACATCGGCCCAGACACCATCATCGGTGTCGACAAGATCCGGCCGCTGCCGGTCATCGCCTCGACCACGCCCCTCGACGAGGCGACGACCGTGCTGCGCCGCACGAGTTCGCATCTGGGCGCCGTCGTCGATGACAACGGCCGGACCATCGGCATCGTCCCGCTCGCCGACCTCGTCGAGGAGTTCGTCGGCAACGTCCGGGACGAGACCCACCGCGTATGACCGCCGTGACCGTGCACCCGGACCAGCAGGACGGGTCGAACGAGAAGGAGCGACTGACCGGGCAGGAATGGCGCGCGCGACGCGACGACCACCGCCGCCGTGTCGACGCGCTCATCGGTCCCTATCTGGACGCCCGTCGCAAGGGCGTCAAACACCCGGTCATCGACTTCCTGTTCACCTACTACTCAGCGCGTCCCTCGCATGTTCTGCGCTGGCATCCGGGCTTCGGTGTCGTCCTCCAGGACGCCGACGAGTTCCTGCCGTTGCGCGGCTACGAACGCACCGAGTCCGGCGTGCACGTGGGTCTCGACTATGTCCGGCGCCGTCGAGACGCCTTACGGGCCACCGTGGACCTCCTCGGCGCCACTGCCGCGCGCCCGGCTCGGTTCGGATGCTTCGGACTTCACGAGTGGGCGATGGTCTACCGCACCGACGAGGCCCGGCACGACGTCCCACTTCGGCTGGGCCGGGCGGGCACCGACCGCGTCGTCGAGCAGATGCCGTTGCGCTGCACACACTTCGACGCCTTCCGCTTCTTCACCGAGCCGGCCCGGCCGCGCAACGAGAACCAGCTGAGCCGCGCGTCGCAGATCGACCACGAACAGCCGGGCTGCTTGCACGCCACCATGGATCTCTATCGCCACTGCTTCACTCTGGCGCCACTGCTGCCCGCCGGCCTGACGGTCGACTGCTTCGAGTTGGCCTTACGCGCTCGGGACCTCGACATGCGGGCCAGCCCCTACGATCTGCGTGACCTCGGCTACGAGCCGGTCCCGATCGAGACACCGGCCGGACGAGCAGAGTACGTCCGCGAGCAATCGGCCATCGCCGATGCCGGAACACAACTCCGCGCGGAGGTGTTACGACGGTGTACGCACCTGGCCGGGATCGCGCGCCACGCCTAAACAGGACGCCTGTACGGTTCGGCGTTACCGGCGAGTAGCATAGATGTGTCTTCATTCGCTCGAGAAAGGCAATCATGTCGGACCGGATCACCGTCAACGGGTTGCAGGTCGCTTCCGTCCTGTACGACTTCATCAACAACGAGGCGCTGCCCGGCACCGGTGTAGAGACCGACGCCTTCTGGTCGGGTGCCGCATCGGTGATCGCCGACCTCGCCCCGCGCAACCGCGAGCTGCTCGCCGTCCGCGACGATCTCCAGACCAAGATCGACGGGTGGCACCGTGACCACAAGGACGCGGATCTGAAGCCCGGCACCGCCGACTTCGACGCCTACAAGTCGTTCCTCACCGAGATCGGCTATCTCGCCGAGGTGCCCGCGGACTTCCAGATCACCACCGGCAACGTCGACCGCGAGATCGCCGAGACCGCCGGGCCGCAGCTCGTGGTCCCGGTTCTCAACGCGCGCTTCGCGCTCAACGCGTCGAACGCCCGCTGGGGTTCGCTCTACGACGCCCTGTACGGCACCGACGCGATCCCGGAGACCGACGGCGCCGAGAAGGGGTCGTCGTACAACAAGGTCCGTGGCGACAAGGTCATCGCCTACGCGAAGGACTTCCTGGACAAGGCCGTTCCGCTCGAACAGTGCAGCTACACCGACGTGCGATCGTTCGCCGTTCAGGACGGCGCCCTTCAGGTGACCCTCGACGGGGGCGCCACCTCGACGCTGGCCGATCCGGCCGCCTTCGTCGGCTACCGCGGAGACGCCGGTTCGCCGTCCTCGATCCTGCTGCGCAACAACGGCCTTCACCTCGACATCGAGATCGATCCGGCGTCGCCGATCGGTTCCACCGATCCGGCCGGCATCAAGGATGTCGTCGTCGAGTCGGCGATCACCACGATCATGGACTTCGAGGACTCGGTCGCCGCGGTCGACGCCGAGGACAAGGTCACCGGTTACCGAAACTGGCTGGGCCTGAACAAGGGCGATCTCGCCGAAGAGGTCACCAAGGGGGGCAAGACCTTCACCCGCGTGCTCAACGGCAACCGCGAGTACACGGCCCCCGACGGCACCACCTTCGACCTCCACGGCCGCTCGCTGCTGTTCGTCCGCAACGTCGGTCACCTGATGACCAACGACGCGATCCTCGACGCCGAGGGCAACGAGGTCCCCGAGGGCATCCTCGACGGCCTGGTCACCTCGCTGATCGGTATCCACGGCATGAGCAGTGAGGGCCTCCAGAACTCGCGGACCGGCTCGGTCTACATCGTGAAGCCGAAGATGCACGGCCCCGACGAGGTCGCGTTCACCGTCGAGCTGTTCGGCCGCGTCGAGAAGGTCCTCGGCCTGCCCGAGAACACCCTCAAAGTCGGCATCATGGACGAGGAACGCCGTACGACGGTGAACCTGAAGGCGTGTATCAAGGCCGCCTCCGAGCGCGTCGTCTTCATCAACACCGGCTTCCTCGACCGCACCGGCGACGAGATCCACACCTCCATGGAGGCCGGTGCGATGGTCCGCAAGGCCGAGATGAAGCAGCAGAAGTGGATCGCGGCGTATGAGGACTTCAACGTCGACACCGGCTTGCACGCGGGACTCCAGCACAAGGCACAGATCGGTAAGGGCATGTGGGCCATGCCGGACCTGATGGCCGACATGCTCGAGCAGAAGATCGGTCACCCCAAGGCCGGTGCCACCACCGCGTGGGTGCCCTCGCCGACCGCTGCAACCCTGCACGCGCTGCACTACCACCAGGTCGACGTCTTCGAGCGTCAGGACGAGATCGCCAAGCGCGATCCGGCCACGGTCGACGACATCCTCACGGTGCCGCTGGCGGCGAAGACCGACTGGTCCGACGAGGAGAAGCAGCAGGAGCTCGACAACAACTGCCAGTCGATCCTGGGCTATGTGGTCCGCTGGATCGATCACGGTGTCGGCTGCTCGAAGGTGCCCGACATCCACGATGTCGCCCTGATGGAGGACCGCGCCACGCTGCGTATCTCCAGCCAGCTGCTGGCGAACTGGCTGCGCCACGGCATCGTCAGCGAGGCCGACATCGTCGCCTCGCTCGAGCGGATGGCTCCCGTCGTCGACCGCCAGAACGCCGGCGACAGCGCCTACCGTCCGATGGCTCCCGACTTCGACTCCAACATCGCCTTCCAGGCGGCCAAGGAGCTGATCCTCGAGGGCACGACGCAGCCCAGCGGCTACACCGAGCCGATCCTGCACCGCCGCCGTCGCGAGTACAAGGCCGCCAACGCGGCCGGCTGACACCGCGGTCACGACGCACTGATACGACCGTGCCGGTCCCCGGTGGACCGGCACGGCGTATCGTCGTACCCTGCGCTGGACATCGACCGGGGAAAACCCGATCCCGGCGCACACGGCAGGGAGGGCATCGGCGTTGGCACATCATCGGAACCGCGGGGAGAGCATCCGCAACCGTGGCGTCAGCCGAGGTGTCGTATTCGCACTGCTCTCGATCCTGCTCGTCGCCGCCATCGTGGTGGCCTGGCAGGACCTCGGCGACCGCATCAACCGACAGGCCGACGACGCGGCCGCCCAGTGTGTCGAGGGTGCCGCGTCGGTTCCGATCGTCGCCGATCCCGACATCGCGCCCGGTCTCGCCGCGATCGCGACCGCCTTCGCCGACACCAAGCCCGTGGTCCGCGACCATTGCATCACCGTCGCAGTCCGTCCCGGTGACGCGAAGATCACCCTCGACGGCCTCACCGGTACCTGGGAAGCCGAATCGATGGGCGCGTACCCGGCCGCGTGGGTACCGCAGTCCTCGGTGTGGTCGGCAGACCTGGCCTCGGCCCAACCCGATCTGATCGAGGGCAGCAACCGATCGCTCGTCTCGACCCCGGTGGTCCTCGCGGTCTCGCCGGAATTCGCCCGGGCCGCCGGCGACCAGCTCGACTGGTCCCAGATCCCGACCCTGCAACGACGCGACGCCTCGCTCACCGAGTTCGGCCTGCAGGGCTGGGGGGCACTGCGCATGGCCATGCCGGTCGGCGCCCAATCCGACGCGAGCGCGCTCGCGGCGCAGGCCGTCGCCACCCGCGTGACGCGCACGACCGGCCCCCTGACCACGGCCGACGCGGAATCACCGCGTGTGACGTCGAGTGTGAAGGCGATGCTCAACGGCGCACCGCTCTCCCCCGACGGCACCCCGCAGGGCGCGGCGACCGCGATCGCCAACGCCGCCGACCCGGCCAAGAGCGAGATCCACGTCGTCCCGATCACCGAACAGCGACTTTTCCAGATGACCAAGTCCGACGATCCGGCGCGTCTGGCCGAGGTGATACCGGGCGGACCGACGCCGATCGCGGACTACCCGATCATCCGTCTCTCCGGGCCGGAGGTGAGTGACGTGGCGGCTGATGCGGTGGCGGAGTTCATCGCCTACGCGTCGCAGCCCGAGCAGCTGAAGCTGCTCACCGAACTCGGATTCCGCGGCGACGCCCCGATGCCGGCAGCCACCGCGACGGTCACCTTCCCGCGTACCCCTGATCCGATGCCCACACCGGAGAACGGCGCGATCGTCGCGATCAACCGCGTGGTCTACGGACCCACGAGTCTGCCGGCGAGTTCTGCGGTCTCGCCGGCGCCTTCGGGAACCGCCGGCGGATAGACCGGATGGCTCGAGTCGTTTCGATACGGCTCGTCGCTGCGCTCCTCACCTACTCAACGAGCAGGGATCGCGCTCGTCGCTGCGCTCCGCACCTAGTCAACGAGCAGGGATCGCGCTCGTCGCTGCGCTCCTCACCTACTCAACGAGCAGGGATCGCGCTCGTCGCCGCGCCACCCACCGACTCGTCGACCGGAGCGATCAGCTGCTGTAGGCCTCGATCGGGGGACAGCTGCACACCAGGTTCCGATCGCCGTAGACGCCGTCGATGCGACGCACCGAGGGCCAGACCTTCGCGCGGGCGCCCGCCGACGGCAGTCCCTGCGGGTAGACCGCGACCTCCCGCGAGTACGGATGGTCCCACTCGCCCACCAGCGCCTCGGCGGTGTGCGGCGCACCGCGCAACGGGTTGTCGTCGACCGGCCACTCGCCGCTGCCCACCCGGTCGATCTCTTCCCGGATGGCGATCATGGCGTCGCAGAAGGCGTCGATCTCGTCGAGGTTCTCGCTTTCGGTCGGCTCGACCATCAGGGTTCCGGCCACTGGGAAGCTCATTGTCGGAGCGTGGAAACCGTAGTCGGCCAAGCGCTTTGCCACGTCGTCGACGGTGACGCCGGTCTCCTTGGTGATCGTGCGCAGGTCCAGGATGCACTCGTGGGCGACGAAACCGCCCTCACCGGTGTAAAGCACCGGGAAGTGGTCCCGGAGTCGCTTGGCGACGTAGTTGGCGGCGGTGATGGCCGTCAGTGTCGCCCGGCGCAGACCGGCCGCACCCATCATGGCGATGTAGGCGTAGGTGATCGGCAGGATCGTCGCCGAACCGTACGGTGCCGCGGCGATGGTCGCCGTGCCCGGAAGTTCGTCGGCGAGCGGGTGTCCGGGCAGGAACGGAGCGAGATGCTCGCGCACCGCCACCGGACCCACGCCCGGTCCGCCGCCACCGTGCGGAATGCAGAAGGTCTTGTGCAGGTTCAGGTGGCTGACATCGCCGCCGAAGTGACCCGGACGTGCCACGCCCACCAGTGCGTTGAGGTTGGCGCCGTCGACGTAGACCTGTCCGCCGGCGTCGTGGACCGCGCCGCAGACCTCGCGGATGTCGTGTTCGAACACGCCGTGCGTGGACGGGTAGGTGATCATGATGGCGGCGATCCGGCCCTCGTTCGCGGCGATCTTCGCGCGCAGATCCTCGAGATCGACGTCGCCGTTCTGCCGGCAGCCGACCACCACGACGCGCATGCCCGCCATGACCGCCGACGCGGCGTTGGTGCCGTGGGCGCTCGACGGGATCAGGCAGACGTCACGGTCGAGATCCCCCCGGCTCCGGTGGTAGCCGCGGATCGCGAGCAGTCCGGCGAACTCGCCCTGCGAACCCGCGTTCGGCTGCAGACTCACCCGGTCGTAGCCGGTGACGGCGACGAGCCAGCCCTCGAGCGTGGAGATCAGCTCGCGGATGCCCACGGTGTCCTCGACCGGCGCGAACGGGTGGAGTCCGGCGAACCCGGGCCACGTGATGGGTTCCATCTCGGTGGTCGCGTTGAGCTTCATCGTGCAGGAACCGAGCGGGATCATGCTGCGGTCGAGCGCGATGTCCTTGTCGGACAGAGCGCGCAGATAGCGCAGCATCGCGGTCTCGGTGCGGTACCGGTTGAATGCGGGATGGGTGAGGTACTCGCTGGTGCGGTTCTCGATCGGCTGCGCGAAATCGAGGGGCTGCACACCGGCGGCGTCGAAGGCACGCAACACACCCTCGAGGTCGGCCTCCGTGGTGGTCTCGTCGCAGGCGATCGAGACGGTGTCGGCGTCGACGCGGCGCACGTCGATGCCCTCACGACGAGCCCGGGCGACGATCACGTCGGCCTGCCCCGTGGCGCGGACCTCGATGGTATCGAAGAACGAGGCGTGCGTGACCGAGAAGCCGCCCGCCGCAAGCGAATTCGCCAGACGAACCGCGGCGTCGTGGGTGCGGCGCGCAATGGCCCGGAGCCCGTCCGGCCCGTGGTACGACGCGTACATGGCCGCCATCACGGCCAGCAGGACCTGCGCGGTGCAGATGTTGCTGGTGGCCTTCTCCCGCCGGATGTGCTGTTCACGGGTCTGCAGGGCGAGGCGATAGGCGAGGTTGCCGTCGGCGTCCTTGGAGATGCCGACCAGACGGCCCGGCAGCTGGCGGGCGTGCTTCGAACCGACCGCCAGGTAACCGGCGTGCGGACCACCGAAGCCCATGGGAACGCCGAAACGCTGGGTGGTGCCGAAGCAGGCGTCGGCTCCCTGGTCCCCCGGCGGCGTGATCAGCGTCAGCGCGAGCAGGTCGCCGCCGACCGCCACCAGTGCACCGCGCTCGTGTGCGGCGGCGATGATCGGCGCGGCGTCGACGATCCGACCCGAAGCACCTGGAACCTGCAGGATCACACCGAAGAAGTCGCCTTCGGGAAGCCCCTGGTTCGGCAGCTCCGGATGCAGCGATGCCTCGACGACCTCGATGCCGAGCGGCTCCGCGCGGGTCTCGATCACCGCGCGGGTCTGCGGGAAGAGATCGGCGTCGACGACGATGCGCGACGACTTCGACTTGCCGGCGCGGCGCAGCAGTGTCATGGCCTCGGCCGCCGCGGTGGCCTCGTCGAGCATCGACGCGTTCGCCACCTCCATCCCGGTGAGATCGGCGACCATGGTCTGGAAGTTCAGCAGGGCCTCGAGGCGTCCCTGACTGATCTCCGGCTGGTAGGGCGTGTACGCCGTGTACCAGGCCGGGTTCTCCAGGACGTTGCGGAGGATGACGCCGGGCGTGTGGGTGCCGTAGTAGCCGAGACCGATCATCGAACGGGCCACGGTGTTCTGGGCGGCGAGACCGCTGAGCTCAACCAGGACCTCACTCTCACTCTGCGGGCTGGGCAGAGCCCCCAGCACGTTCGAGTCGAGTTCATCCGCGATGACCGCGGGGATGACGCGATGGGCGAGTTCATCGAGCGACGACACACCGATCACCGAGAGCATGCGCTGCGTCTCGTCGGGGTCGGGACCGACATGGCGGTCCACGAAGGTGACTGGCGCTGACGACGTGTCGGCTGAGGGCATGGTGAGGGCAACCTCTCGCAGGCGCCGGCTCGGTGCCGGCAGGCTCGCCCTCCCCCTCTGTCATGTCACCGGCCGGGGCCGGACGACGCCTGAGAGATTCGGTGTCACGCGGTTGCGTGACGACCTTTCACCGTGGGCGGACGACGAATCGTCACTTTCCAGAGACGCCGTCACCACCACGGTCCGGGTGCCTGAGAGTTTGACGGAGAGGTATTGCTCCTTCGGCGGTCACCTGTGTTCGGTGACGCTCTCCCGTGGCGTAGCGACGCGCGCACCAGTCTACGCAGTTCCACGTCCCGTTGGTCCAGACGACATCGCGAGAGTCGTGAGGATCACGTGGCGGGGTGCGGGCAGAGTGCGGATGCTAGCCGGTACGGCGGGTGCGATTCTTGCGGCGAGCGGCGAGTTCGTCCTCGGGTGCCGTCTCGCTGATACCCCCGTCGGCCCGCTCCCCCGGGAAGTCGGCGATGGTGCCGGTGAGTTCGCGCATCGCGCCGCTGACCGCGATGCCGAAGACGCCCTGTCCACCCTGTAGGAGGTCGACGACCTCTTCGGCCGACGTGCACTCGTAGACGGTGGTGCCGTCGGAGAACAGGGTGATCTTGGCCAGGTCCTCGACCCCGCGCTTCCGGAGGTGGTCGACGGCGACACGGATGTTCTGCAGCGAGATGCCGGTGTCGAGGAGTCGCTTCACGATCTTGAGGACGAGGATGTCCTTGAACGAGTACAGGCGCTGGCTACCCGAGCCCGCGGCGCCGCGGATCGACGGGACGACCAGCGAGGTACGGGCCCAGTAGTCGAGCTGGCGGTAGGTGATGCCGGCGATCTGGCAGGCACTCGGCACGCGGTAGCCGACCAGTTCGTCGGGAACGGTGTCGTCGGGGAAGAGCCCGGGTGCGATCTCCTCGAGACTGCCCTGGGTGGGACCCGCGGGACGATCGGTCACAGCGTGGTCGGGTGACGGGTCGCTCGACGTCACTTCACTGTCGACCGGACGATCGCCCACTTCTGTCTCCCTTGCAGAGCTCGGACCGGATGCCGCATCACATGCCTGACATCCACGTCTACAGTACGCGGTCCAGGCCCTGCTCGGGTCAGCCGATCACATCTTCATCGGCCCCTGAATGGTGCGCGATGTCGGGATTGACGCTATGCCGCGGGGGACACCGGATCAACGCGACGCGCCATGAGGCTCAACCTCAAGTTGAGATTGAGACAAACGGTGACCTATCGGTTGCCGTTCCGTGACCACGGACAGCTCAGGCGCCGCTGGCCTTGAAGTCGTCGGGCGAGACGTTGTCGAGGAACTCCTTGAACTTCTCGACCTCGTCCTCTTTGGTCTCGTCGACCGGCTCGGCGGTGGCGTCCTCGGGTTCTTCCTCCGGGATCAGCAGGCCGGCCTCGGCGAGGACCTCCTCGTCGGCGATGATCGGCACCTCGGCACGCATCGCGACGGCGATGGAATCCGACGGCCGCGCGGACACGCGGAGATCGCCCGAGAAGATCATCTCGGCGTAGAAGGTGCCCTCCTGCATGTCGACGATGCGCACCTCGAGGAGCGTCTGGCCGAACTCCCTGATGAGATTGACGATCAGATCATGGGTCAGCGGGCGCGGCGGCTCGATTCCCTTCTGACGCAGGGCAATTGACGCAGCCTCACTCTGTCCGATCCAGATCGGCAGGTACCGCTCGCCGTCGATCTCGCGGAGCAGGAGCACGGGCTGACTCTGCGGGGGCTCGACCCTGATGCCCACCACACGCATCTCGCTCATCTCGCACCTCCCAGACGCCTCGTAGGGCGATCGATTGATGACCTCGACGCTACACCGCTCAGGCGACACACGGCGGCCGACTCGCTGCTGGGCGGCACGATCACTTCGGCCCGATGCGGACACCGAGGAGGCCGGAGTGCGCTGGTCGAGAAAGTGTTCAGTCGAGCACGTCGCGGACGGCGGCCTTGACCAACTGCGTGTGCAGGGTCACCGACAGCGCCGCGATCTCGCGAACGAGTTCTTCGGCACGGTCCCGGGCACCGGTCCCCTTGCCCTTGGCGATGGGGTTGGCGATCTGGGCGACCAGGCCGGCTTCCCGGTCCGCGGACACCTTGAAGGCACGAAGATGGCGTGTCTCGAGGCCATAGCTGGCCAGTGCCGCGGCCGCTTCGACGAGGCGCACGGCATCCTCGTCGAAGAACCCGGCCGGGCCCGGGATCAGCAGCCCGTTTCGCTGCAGTTCGGTCACGAACGCCGAGTCGACGCCGGTCCGTTCGATCAGCGACTCCCGGGACACCCGACCGGCACGCGCACCGAAATCGGTTGCGGGGGCCACGGTGCCGCGAGCCGTGGACAACGCCACGGTCCCGCCGGAACCGAAGCCGCCGTTCCCGTTGTCGATCGCATCGAGTTGTTCCTTGATGACCTTCAGCGGGAGATACCGGTCCCGCTGGGCGGTCAGCACGAAGCGCAACCGTTCACAGTCGGCTTCGCTGAATCGCCGATAGCCGGACGGCGCCCGCTCCGGGGTCACCAGACCCTCCGATTCCAGGAACCGGATCTTGGAAATCGTGATGTCGGGAAAGTCATCACGCAACTGGGCGAGGACCGTGCCGATCGACATCGATCCCTCGCCGCGAGGGGCCGTGGACGCCGTCACGACTTCTCAGGCGTCTGCTTCGTCGCGCGGACCGCTCAGGAAGACCAGACGGAATTTGCCGATCTGGACTTCGTCGCCGTTGCTCAGCGATGCGGTGTCGACGGGTTCCCGGTTGACGTAGGTGCCGTTGAGGCTGCCCACGTCGACCACCTGAAACTCGTTGTCGCCGAGTCGGAATTCGGCGTGACGACGGCTGACCGTCACATCGTCGAGGAAGATGTCGCTGTCGGGATGCCGACCCGCTGAGGTCGTCGGCTGGTCGAGGAGGAACCGCGATCCCGCGTTGGGCCCCCGCTTCACGACAAGCAGCGCGGTCCCGGGAGCGAGTCGCTCGACTCCCGTCTCGGCCGGCTCACTCGAGGTGCTGGTCCCGGCATCGAGTTCATTGATGAACTCTTCCCGGAACACCGAGGTGGTCTCCACCGGCGCCTCGAAGTCCCTGTCGTTTTCGCTCACCACTTCTCCTTCGTCGTCGTCAGTGCAATCGCACTGTCAGTGCACACCGCACTGTTCGGCCAACCGCACTGTCCGGCCGTCCACGTCTCCGGTCCCGATCGCGGTCTCGCGTCGGTTCGGAATCGGCTCTCGCCACGATGGCCGGTTGAATCTACATGACGTGTGCGGACGGGTAGATCTCGGTGCATGATCGCGAAGTCCGCTCACGTCACGCCTCATTCCCACTGCCGTAACCGTACCGGTCATGTCGATCGCACCGGCGAGCGAGTCGACTCCGGCACGGTCGATCATATCGTCACCGGGGCGATCAGCCAGGTCGATCAGAGCCACCGGGTGGTATCGGCGGGATGTCCTACCCTTCGATGACGGCGCGGTAGCCCGCGGCGTCGAGACCATCTCCCAGTTGCTCCTCGAGGGTCGCCTCGTCGGCGGCCTCGATCTCCACCAGCCAGCCCTCGCCGTACGGGTCCGAATTGACCAGTTCGGGCGAGGCGTCCAGTGCGTCGTTGACCGCGCTGACGGTACCGGTCAGCGGCCCGAAGATGTCGGAGACACTCTTGGTCGATTCCACCTCGGCGAAGGACTCGCCGACGGTGACCTCCGCCCCGGTGTCGGGCAACTGCACGAACACCACGTCACCGAGCGCATCCTGCGCGAAGTCCGTGATGCCCACGCGCACGGTCGTCGGCCCGGTCTTCTCGATCCACTCGTGCTCTGCGGTGTAGCGCAGGTCCTCTGGCACTTTGCTGTCGGTCACATGAGCCCCTCTCGTTCCCGTCAGACTCTACTGTCTGACGAGGTGTCGGCCTGACGGCGCGACGGCATGTGTCGCATCACCAGGATCGTCTGATACCAGTACAGGACGAAGGACCACAGGTAGAGCCCCACGCCCCAGATCATGAACGCCCACCCGACCGGGTACGCGATGTCGCCGACGACCGAATCGAGCTGTCCGGCAAGCAGCCACGGGAACGCACTCATCAGCGCGAAGGTCGCGGCCTTGCCGATGTAGAGCACCGGCAGTGCCAGCACACCGCGAGTACGCAGCAACGGCGCCGTGGCGAACAACAGCACATCCCGGCCGACGATGACACCGATGAGCCACCACGGCAGGAACTCACGCACGCCGAACGCCAGCGGGATGATGACGATGTAGAGCCGGTCGGCCGCCGGGTCCAGCAGGGCCCCGATCCGCGACGACTGATCGAGCAGTCGAGCCAGCTTCCCGTCGGCCCAGTCCGAGAATCCCGAGAACATCAGGACCGCGAATGCCCACCCGTCGGACTTCTCGACGAGCAGCAACCACACGAAGACCGGGATGAGGACGAGCCGGAGCACGCTGAGCGCGTTCGGCACGGTCACGATCCGGTCCGGAGCCGGCGCGGGGGCCGCCTCCGGCTCGGTCACCGGAAGATCCCGATGATGCCCTGCAGCGTCTTCGCCCCGCCCGAGGAGAAGAGGTTGTCGTGGACCATGTACGTCCATGTCGTCGTCGAACGGTGCAGATCCGACGATCCGAGATCGACGCCGTCGGCGGTGATCTTCGCCTCGCGGAACGTCTCCCGCGCCTTCTCCAGCGCTTGCGCGGGCAGGTCGGCGAACTCGGCGAGGATCATCCGGTGGAACTCGTCGAGCGGGCTCTCCTTGCCTAGCGACCGCAGGTGGATGCTCGCCCGGACATCGGAGACGAAGGCGAGATGGTCCGCCCACGCACGGTCGAGGTGGTAGAGCACGATCTCCCGCGCCGCCTGGCCGAGCACGTCACGCGGCACCGACTCGACGGCGACCTCGTCGTCGGTCTCCGCCGGGGACTTCTCCCCCGTCAGTTCGGCGTACCGCTCCGGTTCGAGTTCGGACAATTCCTCGAGCGCGGTGTCGGAGGTCAGGATCTTCATGCGTCGGCCGACGATGATGTCGCGTTGCTGATTGACGAGCTTGTTGTATCGCCAGGTGTTGGCGTGCAATTCCAGGCGGACGCCCTCGGCGATCCGCTGCGCCTGCTCGATGAGGTCGATGCCCTTGCTGCCCATCGAACCGTCGTCGTTGGGCGACACCGGATCGCGCTTGAACGCGAGGTTCTTGGTGACGACCGGATCCTCGAGGCTGGAGAAGAAGACCGACGTACCCGGGTCGCCCTGACGGCCCGCGCGACCCCGCAGCTGACTGTCGAGCCGCTCGGTGTCGTGTCGTCCGGTACCGACCACGCACAGACCGCCGAGTTCGACGACCGCGTCGCGGGCCGCGGAGTCGTCGGCCGAGCCGCCCAGCCGGATGTCGGTACCGCGGCCGGCCATCTGAGTGGACACCGTCACGGCATCACGCGCGCCGGCCTCGGCGATGATCTTCGCCTCCTGCGCGTCGTTCTTGGCATTGAGGACCACCGACGACACGCCGGCCTTCTCGAGGAAGTAGGCGAGTTCCTCGGACTCGGCGACGTCGTGGGTGCCGATGAGGACCGGCTGTCCGGTCTCGTGGATCTCCTTGACGTAGGCCACGATCGCCTCGACCTTGTTGGCCTTGGTGTCGTAGACCCGGTCGGGCAGATCGGTACGGATGTTCTCGGTGTTCGGCGGGATCTGCGACACCCGCAGGTCGTAGAACTGCCGGAACTGTTCGCCGGCCGCGAGTGCGGTACCGGTCATACCGCACACCTTGGGGTAGCGACCGATGAGCGCCTGCACGGTGATGGTGTCGATGACCTCGCCCGAGTCGGTCTGGGCGAGACCCTCCTTGAGTTCGACGGCCGCCTGGACGCCGTCCGGCCAGCGCTGCAGCTGCGCCACCCGACCACGCGAGGCGTTGATCAGGTGGACGCCGCCGTCGCGGACGATGTAGTGGATGTCGCGCTCGAGCAGATAGTGCGCGTGCATCGCGATGCTGACGTGCACGAGCGTGGACCCGACGTGTTCCTCGCTGTAGAGGTCGATCCCGCCGAGCTCCTCCTCGACGAAGGCCGCCCCCTCGTCGGTGAGCGTCACGTTGCGGCCCTCGGCGTCGACCTCGTAGTGCTTCTTCTTCATCCGCGACACCACGTCGTGGATGGCCTGGTCGGGAACCTCGGTCTCGGTCGATCCGGCCAGCACGAGCGGCACGAGCGCCTCGTCGACGAGCACCGAGTCGGCCTCGTCGATGATCGCCACGTCCGGCTTGGGCGAGACGAGGTCGGCCTCGGACAGGGCCAGCTGGTCGCGGAGGACGTCGAATCCGATCTCGTTGACCGAGCCGTAGGTGACGTCGCCGGCGTAGGCGCGTCGACGCTCCTCGCGGCTGGAGCTCTCCGAAATGGCATGCACCGCAATGCCGAAGACGGCGAAGAGCGGCTTCATCCACTCCGCGTCGCGGGTGGCGAGGTAGTCGTTGACGGAGATGACATGGACCTGATGGCCTTCGAGCACATGCCCGATCGCCGCGATGGCGCCGGCGAGTGTCTTGCCCTCACCGGTGGCCATCTCGACGATGTCGCCTTCGAGGAGACGCAGCGCGCCCTGCAGCTGAACATCGAAGGGGCGCAGTCCGATCGAGCGATCCGCGGCCTCGCGGACGAGCGCCAGGAACTTGGCCCGGTCGCCGGCCTTCGCCCCGAGGTCGAGCTTCTCGGCCTCGCCGACGAAGGCGTCGTCGTCGAGTTCGGCTGCCCAATCGGTGTGGGCTTCGGCCTCCTTGATCACACTCAGCGACTTCGACTGATTGCGAGTCGACTGGGCACCCAGAAGTCGCCACATGCTGTTGGTCAGCTTTCCCACCGAAACACTTCTCCTGATCGTTTCCCGGCCACTACACGACCCGTCGCGCCACTCGGCCCCGTCAGGTCAGCAACAACGGTACGCGGCCCCTGGTAGAGCGGGGTCGCCGACATTATGATCGGTCCACCTGTTCTGCCCCGCCCGCATTTCGCCCTCTGCTTCCCCGACCCTAGGACGGCCGATGAGCGTGACCTTCCCGAACAGGACACGCCTGCGTCTGGTCCGGGCCGTTCTGGCCGGGCTGGTGCTGGCGACCGGCGTCGGTCTCGGCGCGTTCAACGCCTGGTGGGTCGCTCTGTCCATCGGCGTTCCGCTGGTCTTCCTGGGTATCGCGATCGGTCCGCGCGCGTCGCGGGTGTCCGAACTGACGGAGTTCCGGCGCGGTGTCACCCGGGACGCCCCGCAGATCGAGGTCGAGGCACTGACCCGCAGCAGTCTCGGCGCCGACGACCTGCAGCCCACGATGGTCACCGCCACCGTCAGCCCGCCGAATGACACCTCCTACGAGGCGCGGTGGATCACCTCCATGGGCAAGGGCCACTTCCAGGCGCTGGTATCGAGCCCGTTCACGACACTCGCACCCGATCAACTGCCGCCCCGCGACCAGACCGACACCCCGGAGTTCGACGACCATCCCGGCCGGTGGGCGGTCATCTACCCCGCGGTGACACTGCTGGTCGCTCTCGCCCTGCTGTTCGGCGTCGCCGGGAGCTGGAAGATCTCCGGCCCCTCGTTCCCGTCGTTCGGTTCGGCCGTGGACGGAGATGCGGACGAGAACGAGGCCGCACTCGCCGAGCGCCACCAGCGGCTCCTGGACGAGATCGTCGACCGGCTGGGGCCCGATGCCACCCGAAACGTGTTGCGCCTGAACTACAACCTCGACTCGTCCTCCGACCAGGCGATCGTGTTCGATCCCACGAACGGCCGCGCGACGAGCATCAACGTCTGGGACGGCGGTTCCAACGCGTCGGCGGTGCCCAACATGGACCGGGCGGACAAGACCTTCGACGCCGCGACCATCAATCCCGGCTCGCTCGGTGACATCACCCACTCGATGTCGGCGGAGGTCTCCCCCGCGGTGGCCGAGACAGAACTCGACCGGGTGCAGATCCAACGACCCGCGCCGAACGAGCCGGTGGTCATCACCGGCACCTTCGACCCCGGAGACGCCTTCGTCCGCGACGTCGAGATCGAGGCCCACACCGACGGAACCGTCGCGGAGTTCTTCGACCCTGCGGATTTCGACACCGCCTTCACGATCGCCCGCGACGCACTGTCGCTCGCCGGCATCGCGCCGGACGCACCTGTCCTCGACGAGTTCGTGATCCGCGGCATCGCCGACAACACCCCGATCATCAGCGCCAGCAGCATCCAGAACAGCGGCGGTGTCCTGATCCGGTACACGACCCCGACCCGCAGCGGACAGGTGGTGATCGCGCCCGGGAAGTTCCCGGAGGTCACGGACAGGGTGGGGCGCCACCGGCCCGACGGCTTCGACTTCGACGGGATCTCACCGCAGCTGTTCGACCGCGTTCGCGACGACGCGATGAAGCGCGGCTCGGTTCCCGAATACGATCGCGGGGCCGTCGCCATGGATGTGTCCGAGCCTCTGCTCGACGACGCCCCGGGTCACGTGGTCCGCATCGAGATGGCCCGGGTCGAAGCATCGAAGGGCATGTACACACTCGACGGAGAACTCATCAAAGCCGCGCACTACTGACGCTCACACCTGCGGCGTACCTGCCTCCAGTGCGCGCCGCGTGACGGCATGCAATTCGGCGACCGCAGCCTCCGGCGGATGAAGGACCCCGCGATCGGACATCGTGGTGACGATGTCGCGGACGCGACCGTAATAGGTCGCCTGCTCGGCGGGCGTGCTGCTGGCCTCGGCGTGTTTGTACAGCTTGAGGGCGGTGTCGAGGGCATCCCGGTCGGCGGGTTCGAGATAACCGGCCCCGATGCGTCGTCCGTGCTTCTCGCACGCGATCCACGCCCGCCGGAGCGCGGCGACGGATTGCTGGTAGGCGTCGGCGCGACCGCGGTTGCCCGGGTAGGCGTCGGTGCGCAGCGCGGTGGCCTCGTCGAGCGCGAGATGGAAGGTCTGGGTCTGTTCGACGGTCACATCCGTGACGGCCGGATACCTCAGCAGCAGCGCCGGGTCGAGTTCGTAGCTGCCGTAGACGCCGAGGATCTCGTCGTGGCGCCGGGTCGCCTCCTCCCACAACCGCTGCGCGGCCTCATCCGATCCGGCGTCGGCGATACGGGGGCGGCGCAGATCGACGGGTGAGTGGTCGTCGGACGAGGCGTCGTGGTCAGGCGACACCGACGCCACCGACACCTTCTCCCGCTGCTCGGCGGCAGCTCTCGGTCGCGTCGAACTCTTCTGCGTCGAACTCTTCTGCGTCGAACCCTTCTGGGTCGAAACACATTGTGGCGCATACTGTTTCAGTCGATCGATGACGACAGCGGCCGCCGGATCGCCCTCGATGATCGCGACCCTCCAGAAGTCGGAGTCGAGATCTTCGTCCACCCCCGTGCCGACGCGCGGCTGCTCACGCGCGAAGGTCAGTTCGAGGTATTTCTGCCCGAAGACGGTGAGGTGCTGGGCCCGCTGTCCGGCCATCGGCGAGGTGTCGTCCGCCGGACCACCGATCGCGAAGGATCGTAGTGCGGTCAGCGGGTAGGACACCAGCGTGCGGTCCTCGTCGCCGAAGTACACGGTGTCGTCGTCGACGGTCAGCAGCACCGCCCCCCGCTTGCCCAGTCGGCCGTACGCCGCGGCGAACAGAGACAAGGCCAGCAGTCCGGCGACCACTGCCGAGATGACCAGACCGTCGACGCCGGCGATGTTGAGCCCTACGAGCCCGACCAGCGCGACCATCATCACGATCCACGCGGCGCTCGCGGAACGGTGATGGCGGGCCGTCAGATACTCGGTCCGGCACGTTACCGGAACCACATCTCACCCCCGAAGGCCATATCGCATCCCCCATCCGGTCGGCTACCGTAAGGATCGTGAGCTCCGGGTATCGCCGTCAGACGGCACGCGTACTCCACCCAGCCCGCGACCATCGCATCAGCTTACGCATTGTCGCGGTGGTCAGCGCGGTGTTGTTCGTGTCAGGTATCGGCGCATTCAGCGCCGGCCCGGGTGTCGCCGCGCCGGCAACTCCACCATTTGTCGGCAAGTCGTACTCGTCCACAGCGGTCACCGGCCCCCAGATCCCGGGCGGAGGGCCGCTGCAGGTGACCTTCCCCGCCGCCAACCGCATCTCACTGTTCGCCGGATGCAACCGGCACGTCGGCGAGATGACGGTCGACGGTTCGGTCCTGCGCCTCGCCTCGCTCGCCTCGACGATGATGGCGTGCCCCGGTCCCCGCTCGGGCGCCGACGACTGGATCAACACGTTCACGAAGGAACCCCTCACCTGGTATTCGGTGGGCCACGCGCTCGTGCTCACCGCAGAGGGCACCCAGGTCCTGCTGATGGAAAAGTACTCGTGAGCACCTCCACACCGGCGGTCGTCACGGTGACCGGTGCGGCCGGGAGCATCGGATATGCCAGCGTGTTCCGCATCGCCGCCGGCGCGATGCTTGGTCACGACCAGCCCATCGCCCTCCGGCTCCTCGAGTTACCCCAGGCGGTTCCCGCCGCCGTGGGCACCGCGATGGAACTCGACGACGGCGCCTTCGGTCTGCTGAAGTCGGTCGACGTCTTCGACGATCCGCGAAAGGCGTTCGACGGCGCTGGTTTCGCGCTGCTCATCGGTGCTCGTCCACGGTCCAAGGGCATGGAACGCGCTGATCTGCTCGCGGCGAACTCCGACATCTTCGCCGTGCAGGGCGCGGCCATCAACGAGGTTGCCGCCGACGACATCCGGGTGATCGTGGTGGGCAATCCCGCCAACACCAACGCCGCGGTCGCCTCGGCACACGCACCCGAGGTGCCGCCGCAGCGATTCACCGCGCTCACCCGTCTCGACCACAACCGCGCGATCGCCCAACTCTCCCACCGGGCCGGGGTCGAGGTCGGCGAGATCAGCCGGGTCACCATCTGGGGCAACCACTCGGCGACGCAGTACCCCGACATCTTCCACGCTCGTGTCGGCAGGCGAAGCGGCGCCGATCTCGCCGCCGACCGCGAGTGGCTCGTCGACGAGTTCATCCCGACCGTGGCCCGCCGCGGCACCGCGATTCTCGAGGCACGCGGATCGTCGTCGGCGGCGTCGGCGGCCAACGCGACGATCGACCACGTCCACGACTGGGTATTGGGGACCCCTGCCGACGACTGGACGTCCACCGCACTGCCATCGCCCGGCGTGTACGGCGTGCCCGAGGGCATCGTCTGCTCGTTCCCGGTGCGATCGGTCGCCGGCGAGTGGGAGATCGTCGAAGGGCTCGACATCAACGAGTTCTCGCGCGCCCGGATCGACGCGTCGATCGTCGAACTCGAAGCCGAACGCGATGCCGCTCTGACCCCTTGACCGGTCAGCAGCCCGTACTCTCTTCCCATGGCCAAGAAGGACACGCGGAAACCTGAGAAGATCGCCGACGAGGTCTACGAGGCGGAGTTGTTCCGGCTGCAGACCGAGTTGGTCAAACTCCAGGAATGGGTGCGTGAGACCGGCACTCGCGTGGTGGTGGTCTTCGAGGGACGCGACGCCGCGGGCAAGGGCGGCACCATCAAGCGGATCAGCCAGTATCTGAGTCCTCGCATCGCGCGGGTCGCTGCGCTTCCGGCACCCACCGACCGCGAACGCGGGCAGTGGTACTACCAGCGTTATGTCGCGCATCTGCCGGCGCCCGGCGAGATCGTGCTGTTCGACCGGTCCTGGTACAACCGTGCCGGAGTCGAGAAGGTCATGGGTTTCTGCACGCCCGAGGAACACACACGGTTCCTGCGGCAGACGCCGATCTTCGAGCAGATGCTGATCGACGACGGCATCATCCTGCGCAAGTACTGGTTCTCCGTCTCCGACGACGAACAGCTCAAGCGGTTCCGCCAGCGCATGAAAGATCCCGTGCGGCAATGGAAGTTGAGTCCGATGGATCTCGAGTCGGTCTACCGCTGGGAAGACTACTCGCGCGCCAAGGACGAGATGATGGTGCACACCGACACTGCGCTGAGCCCCTGGTATGTCGTCGAATCCGACGTGAAGAAGCACGCGCGGCTCAACATGATCGCGCATCTGCTCGACAGCATCGACTACGGCGAGGTGCCCCGTCCGCAGGTGACGTTGCCGAAGAAGCCGGTCGAGACGGGCAACTACCACCGGCCGCCGCGTTCCCTGTCCAAGTACGTGCCCGACCACGTGGCGACGCTGATCCGCACCGACCATTGATCGGGTTCTGATGTGGATCGGGTTCGCCGAGTTCGACTATCGCCTCGGTGATGTGCACTCGCTGAAGCAGAAGCGTTCCATCGTCCGGCCGATCGTCGCCGAACTACGCCGACGGTTCGCGGTCTCGGTGGCCGAGGTCGGGCACCTCGACATGCATCGGCGCGCGATGATCGGCACGAGCGTGGTGGCGGCCGACCGGACGCACGTCGTCGATGTGCTCGACGCGGTCGAGAGATCCGCCGCCAACCATCCCGAGGTCGAACTCTTGTCGATGCGCCGCCGGATTCTCAATTCCGAAGACCTCTGAGACCGAACTACATCCCGGCGGAAGCCACAGCCGGAAAGCGCTCCCTTTTCCAGGGTGCTCTGCTCACACCACGCCGGCCGCGACCGCCGCCTCCCGGTACGCAGCGGCCAGCGAGTCGACGGTCTCGTGCGCATTGAGTCCGCTGGGGTTCGGAACCACCCAGAGCTGCGCCCCGTCCCAGGTCTCTTCCTGGCGGCCGGTCACCGCGTCTCGCCGCCCGAAGGCACTGCGATAGGCGGTGATCCCGGCGACCGCCACCACCCGGGGCCCGATCTCCCGCACGCGCGCCCGAAGCCGACGACCACCGTCCCGCAACTCGTCGACCGTGAGTTCTGCGGCGGTTGCGGTGGCCCGGGCAACGACGTTGGTGATGCCGATCCCCCGTCTGGTCAGCAGTTCGGCGTCGGCCTCGGACATGCCGCGCGACGCGTCGATCACCCGGTCGACGATCCCGGCGCGTGCCAGTGCCGGGTAGAAGCGATTTCCGGGCCGCGCGAAGTGAGCTCCGGTGGCGGCGGTCCACAGTCCCGGGTTGATGCCGACGAACAGTAACCGGCAACCGTCACCGACCAGGTCCTCGACGGTGCGGTCCCGGTATTCGAGGAGTTCGGCCCTGGTGAATCCCATCCCCCGAGGCTAAACGGCCGGCCTTCGAGACCGACAACCCCGCGCCAGAGGTGTCCAGACCATTACACTCACGCTGATGCTCGGACTCTCGTACACGGTCTTGGGCGGGCTCGGTGCTCAGATCGGTTCCGATCCCGTCGAACTCGGCACCCGCAAGCAACGTGCCACACTCGCGCAGCTCGTGCTGGCGGAGGGCGCGCCGCTGCGTGCAGATCGGCTGATCGAGGGAATCTGGGGCGACTCGCCGCCCGACCGTGCCGAAGTGTCCCTGCAGTCTTACATCTCGGGGCTCCGCAAGGCCCTCGAACCCGACCGCAAACCGCGCAGTCCCTCGACCGTGCTGCTCACCCACGGCACCGGCTACAGCCTCCCGACGGAGCCTGAACAGGTCGACCTGCGGCGTCTGACCACCGACCTGACCTCGGCGCGGACCCTGATGCAGCACGGCGACACCGCCGCCGCGGCCCCGATCCTGCAGGAGGTCCTCGACTCCTACCGTCCCCTTCTCCCGGAATTCGAGGGGCTGGCGTTCCGCGACGAGGCCGCCGATCATCTCGACCGCATGCTCGGCGCGGCGCGGGAGATGTCTTTCGAGGCGCGGATGGCTGCCGGGGACCATCGGCTCCTGGTCACCGAACTCGACAGCGCCGTCGAACGATCGCCGCTCGACGAAGGCCTCTGGGTCCTGCTCGCCACCGCGCTGTACCGACTCGGGCGGCAGTCCGATGCCCTCGGGGCGATCGCCAATGCGCGCCGCATCCTCGCCGACGAGATCGGCGTCGACCCCGGACCGAGACTCCGCGAACTGGAACGCGACATCCTCGACCACGCCCCACATCTCGACGCGCCGACCGCACCGCGCGCGGCGATCACCATGAGCGAGCGAGCCGGCAGCGGCGTCGTCGAGCATCCGGCGAGCGACGACGCGGAGAATCGGACGCCCGAAGCCGATCCCCTCGACCCCGCGGACGATGCGCCATCGCTCGTCGGGCGCACCGACGAACTGGCCGCGCTGCACCGCGCCGTACTCGCCTCGATGACCGGACACGGTGGGGTCGTCGTGGTGGAAGGCGAACCCGGAGCGGGCAAGACGGCCCTGATCGACGAAGCCGGCCGTCGTGCGGCCGGTGCCGCCGACCTGCGGGTGCTGTGGGGTCGGTGCGTGGACGATCCCGCGGCACCGTCGATGTGGCCGTGGGTCCAGATCCTCGGCACGGTCCTCCCCCAGCTCGATCCGGCCGACCGTGAGCGGCTCCTGGACAGCTCACTCGGCCGTATGGTCACCGAGGGCGTCAACGTCATCCCGCCACCGCGCCAGATGCCCGACGCCGCAGCACGTTTCCAGTTCTACGATCAGGCCGCCGATCTCCTCGACGGCGTCGCCGAGACCTCGAAGCTGATCATCGTCCTCGACGACCTCCAGTGGGCAGACGGTGCCTCACTGGAACTCTTCGCGCACATGACTTCTCGAAGGACCCCGGGCGTCACGTTCTTCGCCTCCCTGCGGTCGCCGACCCACCGGCCGGTCGTCGCCTCGACACTGGCGACGTTGGCCCGGCTGCCCGAACACCGCCGTATCCAGGTCGGTCCACTCCGCGGAGACGACATCTCCGAGCTGATCCGCCGCGAGACCCAGCAGTGGCCGGAGGTCGCTACGGTGAGCTCGATCGAGCGGCGCACCGGCGGTAACGCTTTCTTCGTCCGCGAACTGGCCCGCATCCTCGCCGCCCAGGGGTCGATCGCGGGTAACGCCGTGCCGTCCGGCGTGCGCGACGTGGTGCGTCAAAGGCTGCTCGGACTGTCCACGGAGACAACCGAACTCCTCGACATCGCGGCGCTCATCGGCACCCGGGTGGATCTGGTGTTGCTCGCGACCGCAGCCGGACGGCCGGTCGACCACGCGCTCGACACCCTCGAAGCCGCCTCCGCCGCCGGGGTCATCGATCTCGGACCCGACGATCCGTTCGGATTCAGTTTCAGCCACGACATCATCCGTGAGGCGATCGCCGACGCGATCCCCTCGATGCGCGCCCGACGCATCCACCTGGCCATCGCCGACGCCCTGGCCGGCAATTCGTCACCGCACGCGGTCACCCGGGTCGCTCGCCACCTGTGGTCGGCAGGTCCCCTCGCCGACCGTGAGCGCACGACCAGCGCCCTTCTGACGGCGGGCGACATCGCTCTGCGCACCTACGATTTCGACGGCGCGAAACGCCATTTCGGCGATGCGTCGACGCTGGCGCGGGCCACCGGGGATCAGCAGGCCGAACTGCGGGCGATCGCCACCCAGCTCGCGGGTGAGGTCTCCACTCACGGGTACTTCGCCGCCGACCCCGACCTCCAGGAACGCGCCCGCACACTGGCGACCGCACTCGACGACCGGCGACTGCTGGCCGCCCTCGACTACGCACGTTGCGCCGCGCACATCCAGGTCGCCGACGTACGCACGGGGCACCGGCTCGCGAACGACCTACGTGCGCGTGCCGAACGGTCGGACGACGCCGTGGTCGTTCACCTCGGCATGCAGGTGGCCGGGATCGACGAGTTCACGCGCGGCAATTTCGGTGCGGCTCATCGCATCCTGGACACCTACGGTCCCCTCGATGACGTCGACGGGCTCCGCGACGACCAACTGACGATGGCACGCGGCTTCCGGATCTGGGCGGCGACGATCCACGTCGGCGGTGATACCGGCCGCGGCCTGTTCGCGACCATGTCCGATGCCCGCCCGGATCCCAGATCGCGGTTGGGTACGGCGATCTTCGCGGTCGGCGCGGCGGCGATGATCGGTGACGCGGAGTGGGCGCTCGACGCCGGACAGATCATCGACTCCGAGGGTCCGGGTCCGCTCGCATATCTGCGTCGCGGCGGCGAACGCATGTACTGGTGGGCGCGCGCGATGACCGGTGATCTCGACGACGCCCTGGTCCGAATCGATCAGCTGGACACCGGCGGACCCGCAACCGGCGAACCCGGCAGTGCGGACCCTCCGCGCACCGGTGAGGGATTCTGGCTCGGATTGCACGCCGAGGTACTGGTCACCGCGGGCAAGCTGACCGACGCGGCCGCCCTCCTGGACCAGGCAGACGACTTCGCCGAGCGGACCGGCGAGCGCTACGGGGACGCGCACCGTCTTCTCGTCCGCGCCCGCTACGAGTACGCCAACGGGCGGCCGGCATCGGTGTTCGGCGCGACGCTCGGACGCGCTCGGGACGTCGCGATGGTCCAAGAGGCACAAGCCCTGGTCGGGCGGATCGACGCGCTCGCCGCAGAGTGGGGCGTGTCCTCGTCGGCGTGAGGCCCAAGTCCGCCTCAAGTCGCCTCCAAGCCCCGTCGGGAAATCTGGTCTGCGAATCCGGGCCGACCGGAGACCAGAGAACGCCCGCGCCGGCCGAGCCGGCCACACCCGAGGACTCACCGAATGACCCCGACACCCACCTCACCGACCGGCCGACCCGAACGGTTGATCGTCCGCACCCGCACCTCGGTGCTCGCACAGTTGCGCCACCGGATCGCCGGCGAGGTACTCGGCCCCGGAGATGCGGGTTTCCGCGAGGCCCGCGCCGGCTTCAACCGGCTCGTCATCCACCGACCATCGGTGATCGCGATCCCGGCCAACCACTTCGACGTGGTCGAAGCCGTGCGGTTCGCCGCCGAGGAAGATCTGCGGGTCACGGTCCAGGCAACCGGTCACGGGACCGGCGTACCGGCCGACGGCGGTCTCCTCATCAACACGTCCCGCCTCACGTCGGTGGCCGTCGACCCCATCGCGCGGACCGCCCGGGTCGCCGCCGGCGCCACCTGGAAGATGGTCCTCGACGCCGCGGTCCCGTACGGACTCGCACCCCTGATGGGTTCGGCGAGCATCGTCGGCGCGGTCGGCTACACCCTCGGCGGCGGTTTCGGCTGGCTCGGACGCCGCTTCGGTCTGGGGTCGGACGCAGTGCGCGCCTTCGATCTCGTGACCCCCGACGGCACCCCGATCCGCGTCAGCGACGCGAGTTTCCCGCACATCTTCTGGGCGCTGAAGGGCGGTGGAGCCGGCAGCCTCGGCGTCGTCACCTCGATGGAGATCGCCCTCGCCGACGTCGCGACCGTGTACGCGGGCAACCTGTTCTACCCGGTCGCCGAGGCCGAGGAGATCATGCGCCGGTTCCGGGACTGGGCACCGGCCCAGCGCGAGGAACTGACCTCGGCGGTCACCATCCTGAATCTCCCCCCCACCGACGACGTTCCGGAACCGTTGCGCGGCGGCAGTTTTGCGGTGTTGCGTGGCTGCTGGTCCGGTGACACCGCCGCCGGCCGCGCGATCGTCGACGAGTGGCGGGACTGGCGGACACCCCTCGTCGACCTGTGGGACGAGATGCCGTTCGCGGCAGCGGACGCGATCAGCATGGACCCCACCGAACCGATGCCGGTCATGGTCACCACCGAATGGTTCGACGACCTGCAGGACGAGGCGATCGACGTCATCGCCGGACGCAGCCGGCCGGCACCGGGTTCGGCACCGCTCATCGTCTCCGCCGAGATCCGCCACGCCGGCGGCGCAATCGCGCGCGGAGCCGCCCGGGCGGCGAACGATCGGGCACGCTCCGGACGGTTCCTCCTCGAACTCATCTCGATCGTCCCCGATCCCCATGTGGCGCTGGCCGTCGAATCGACGCTGCGCGTCACCCGCACCGAGCTCGCGCCCTATGTCACGGGTGCGACGTACCTGAACTTCACGTCGGGAGCCGAACGCGCCGGCCGCGCCGCGGAGTCCTACAGCGTCGAGCACCGTCGTCGGCTCCTGGAGATCAAGGCGACGCTCGACCCGCACGACAGGTTCTGCCACGGCGACATCGTCTGACACCCGGGCAGTCGGCCGACGGGGGTTGCGCAACCACGCCGATCCGTGGACTGATGGGGTCATGACCGACCCGACGCCGTCGCACCTCGACATCCCGCTGCTCGTCGTGGACGGTGCGAATGTCGTCGGATCGGTGCCGGACGGATGGTGGCGAGACCGTCGGGGTGCGGCGGAGCGGTTGCGGGATCGTCTCGCTGAACTCGCTGCCCCGGGTATCGAGGCGTTGACCGGTCCGCTCGCGATCATGCTCGTCGTCGAGGGCAGGGCTCGGGGGATCGCATCGGTCCCCGGGGTCACGGTGGTGGAGGCGCCGGCGGTCGGCGACGACATGATCGTCGACGTCGTGGGCCGGCACCCCGACCGTCGTCGAGTGGTCGTCACCGCCGACCGCGAACTCCGCGCGCGGGTCACCGCGCTGGGGGCCGAGACCCTCGGACCGTCGTCGATCCCGCGCTGATCCCGGTCGGCCCGCGGTGCCGGACATCCGACAATGCAGTGCCGAGAATCGAAGGTGTGCCGCGTTTTCCCAGTCCCACGCCCGAGTTCGGCCGCACGGCGAATAATGCCTGCGAGTGTCGGCACTCGCCGACCGACGAAAGGGGTTCGGTGTGAATGACGTAGACGTACTGGTCGCGGGCGCGGGCCCGATCGGTCTGACCGCTGCCATCGAACTCCGCCGGCGAGGGGTCCGGGTCCGGATCGTCGACCCCCTTCTCGACCCTCCCCACTACGCGAAGGCCGTTGGGATTCAGCCACGGACCCTCGAGGTGTTCGAGGGCATCGGGGTGCTCGAGCCGATCCTGGACGCGGGTATGGAGATGCGCGGGCAGTTGGTGTTCGTCAATGGTTCTGAGGTGTCACGGATCGACCTGTCCACGCCGGACGATGTTCCCTTTCGCTTCCACCTGCTGCCGCAATATGCCACCGAGCGCGTCCTGCGAGACCGGCTCACCGACCTCGATGCCGAGATCGAACGCGGCGTGCGGGTGTCGGCGTTCGAGCAGGACGTCGACGGCGTCACCGTCACGCTGGCCGAGGCGGACGGTGGCGAGACCCAGGTCCGCGCGTCATATCTGATCGGCGCCGACGGCGCGCACAGCACGGTTCGCAAGGGTCTCGGTCTGAGCTTCGAGGGCGGTGCATTTGCCGAGCAGTACATGCTGGGCGACGTGGCCGTGGACTGGTCGATGCCCCGTGGTTACGCGATCCGCGCGATGCATCAGGCCGACGACGGCACAACCGACGACCTGCTGGTGTGCATCCCGCTACCGGGCCGCGGACGGTATCGCATGTCGATGCTCGTGCCCGACGAACTCGCGATCGGCGAGACCTCCGGCGGGGACGGTGTCGCGCATGGTTTCGAGGGCACCCGCACGCCCGAGCTGTCCCACATCCAGGCCGTCGTCGACCGGTTGTCGCCCGAACCCGCCACCGTGTCGGACATGCGCTGGTCGTCGGTGTTCCGCATCAGCCATCGGATCGTCGATTCCTACGGTCGCGGAAGGGTGTTCGTGGCCGGCGATGCCGCGCACATCCATCCGCCCACCGGCGCTCAGGGAATGAACACCGGTGTGCAGGACGCCCACAACCTCGCGTGGAAGCTGGCGCTGGCCGTCGATGGCGTCGCGGCACCCGGCCTGCTCGACAGCTATGACCTGGAACGACGACCGGTCGGTGAGGAGGTCGTCGGCCGTACCGTCCGCGACGCTCGGGAGGGCATCGGCACCGATTCCACCGACGTCGACTTCGTGACGCGCCGCGAAGCCCAGTTGCTGATCTCCTACGCCGACAGCCCGATCACCGCGGGTTCGACGGTCCCCAGCACGCCGTCGGCACCGCGGGCAGGGGAACGGGCTCCGGACGCCGCAGGACTCGGTCGCGAATCGGTGAATCACCCGCTCCGGCTGTTCTCCTTGCTGGGCGGCGTCGACCACTCGCTCGTGTTGTACGCCGACGCGACCTCGGGTGCCGAGGACGTCGCCGTGCTCGAAGGCCTGGCCGCGGAGATCACCGCGGCGGCACGCGGGCACATGACCGTACACGTGGTGGCGGCACCGACCGCGCAGGTCGGCAGCACCGACCTGCCCTTGCTCCGCGACACCGAAGGCCTCTTCGCCGCCGGATATCGGCCGGACGGTTCGACGGCCTTCGTCATCCGCCCGGATGGCTATCTCGGTTACCGCGGCCCGCTCGACGACACCGCCGCGGTCCTCGCGTACCTCCGCGCCACATTCGCGTGAACCGGGATCGCCTCTCGCGAAGCGCCGAGTCGCGCCGCCGCCCCGCCGCCGTAATCTCTCACCATGAGGGAATGGGGGCAGGTGCCGCGACTTCGCGGGCTGGCGAGCCGCGTGGGGGCATCGACACGACGCCGAGCCGCTGAGTCCTACGTCGGACGCGCCCTGGGCTCCGGCGAGGTCATCTACCTGATCGCACCGACCGGATACCCCAACTACGGCGACGAACTCATCGCGCGCACCTGGCTGCGCCACCTCACGCGCATCCGTCCCCACGCGACGGTGATCCTGGACTGCCACAACCCCGGGCCGGCGACCGCCTTGATGGGCGACGCGCACCCGAACCTGCGCGTCGTCGACACGCTCTGGCAACTCACGAACCACGCCGCCGGCATCGAACCCGACGCCCCGTGGGCGTGGGTCGGCCGGGCTGTCCTCGACTCCGGCCTGGCACCGCGGCTGAGCGCCGGTATCGACCTCCTCCACACGGCGACCACCATCCACCTGCTCGGCGGCGGATACGTGAACACCGTGTGGCCGCATCATGTTTCGCTGTTCGTGGGGGCCGCCGCGGTATCGGGCAGATCGGGAGCGAGGGCCGTGGCCACCGGGCAGGGACTGGTGCCCACCGTCGCCGAACCTGCGTGGACCGCCCTGGCCACGGCGCTGGGCACCTTCGACATCGTCGATGTGCGTGACACGCCGTCGGCGCAGGCGCTCGATGGGGTCGTGGGCGTGCGGAACTCCGGGGACGACGCCTGGCTCGCACTCAACCGTCCGCAACCGGCGATCTACCGCGACGAGACGGCCGCCGACGCACCGGGTCACGGTCACGGTGTGGTGCTGTGCCTGCAATCGGACCTCACCGAGAAGTTCACCGGCTCACACGGAACCGGCGCGGAGGCGCTCGCCGGGTTCGTGCACGACACCCTCGACGCCTGGGAGGTACCGGGAACGGGGGTCACCGTCGTCGAGGGAATCCCGGGACACGACTACGAGGTCCCGTTCCGTCTCGGGTCCCGACTCGACGGCGCACGCATCCTCAGTTTTCGTGACGTCTGGCTCGAGGGGCTGCCCGCAGGGCAGGGCAACACCTGGATCAGCACGCGATTCCACCCCCACCTGATGGCGGCTGCCGCCGGGGACCCGGGCGTCGCGGTCGTGCCGATGCGGGTCTACTACTCGATCAAGCACCGTTCCCTCGTCGAGGCCGGATCGTCCTGGAGTGTCGTCGATTCGGGAGACACGATCCCCGACCGGCCCACCGCCGGCGGTTTCGGGACGATGCAGCGGCAACGGGCCATCGAGGCCAAGGTCGCCACCGCACTCGACATCTATCCGGTGGCGGCTCTCTTCGCGCATCGGGTCTGAGGTAAACCGGACAGCGCGAATTCTGCGCCAGATACCGAGATGGACTGGCTGTTCCAGTCGTCGGCGAGCGATCATCACGGGATGATCCGTCGGCCCGTGCGCCCCGCTGTCCTACGAGTCCTGGTGTTCGGCGTGATAGCGGTGCTCGGCCTCGCCGCCTGCTCGCCGTCCCAGACGGCTTCCGACGGGTCGGGCACCCCCTCATCTGTGTCGGCCGAGAGCAGCGCCGCGTTCCAGAAGGTGCTCGACGACCTCCAGTCCGCCGGCGGCTTCCCCGGCGTCATCGCTCGCGTCATCTCACCGTCGGGTATCTGGACGGGAACGGCCGGCACGGCTGTCAAGGGACGGGATCGGCCGATCACCGCGTCCGATCACACCCGTATCGGTTCGCTCACCAAGACGATGACCGCGACGATCCTGCTGCAACTCGTCCAGGACGCGCGGGTCTCGCTCGATGATCCGATCAGCAAGTACATCCCCGACGCCCCGAACGGGAACGCCACCGTTCGTCAGGTCGCAGACATGACCAGTGGCATCCCGTCGTACACCCTGTCCGACACCTTCACGCAGAGATTCTTCTCCGATCCCGGATATGACTGGGCGCCAACCGAACTCGTCGACGCCTCGAAGACGTTGCCACCGGCCTTCGCGCCCGGGGACGGCTGGCAGTACTCGAACACCAACTACGTGCTGCTGGGGCTCCTCATCGAGAGGGTCCTGCGGCAACCGATCCGCGACGTCTTCGACGAACGGATCTTCGGCCCGCTGGGCATGGACGACTCGTCCTGGCCGGGCGGATCCGTCGACATTCCCGATCCCCACGTCGACGGCGTGACCAGCCAGGGTCAGCCGGCCGGAAAGACCGTCGACTCCACCGACTGGAATCCGTCCTTCGCCTTCACCGCGGGCGCGGTGATCTCGACCCTCGACGATCTGCAGCGCTGGGGCGATGCCCTCTTCACCGGTCGGGCGGTGCTCAACCCGTCCACCCAGCAGTTGCGTCGCGACTCGATCCTCACGTCTCCGCCGCCGAACACCGCCACCGCCGGGTATGGCATCGGTATCGGCGACCGGGACGGCTGGTGGGGCCACGACGGCGATTTCCCGGGCTTCAACTCGTCGCTGTTCCACAACTACGATTCCGACACGACCATCATCATCCTGGTGAACAGTGACGACGACATCACCGTCGACGGCAAGCAGGAACCACCGGTGTCGGCGATCCTCGCCGGGTTGATCGCCGCACTGCCGACGTAGACGTCGGCGTAAGGTCGTCGGCATGGCCAGAACCGTTGCGAAAGCCGATGCCGTCGACCGTGCCGGACTGCTGGACTTCATCCGGCCCCGTCACAAGATGATCCTGAGCACCGTCCGATCGAACGGCAGCCCGCAGCTGTCGCCGGTGACCGGCGGCGTCGATGCCGACGGCCGCATCGTGATCTCGACCTATCCGGGTCGCGCGAAGGCGACGAACCTCCGCTCCACCCCGGTGGCGAGCGTCGTCGTGCTGTCCGACGAGTTCAACGGCGCCTGGGTCCAGGTCGACGGAGACGCGGAGGTCCTGGACATGCCCGAGGCCGAGGACGCCCTCGTCGACTACTTCCGCAGCATCTCTGGCGAACATCCGGACTGGGACGAGTACCGTGCCGCGATGCGCATGCAGGGCAAGTCGCTGATCCGCATCACCCCGACACGATGGGGCCCGATCGCCTCTGGCGGCTTCCCCGCCGACGTCGCGGCGAAGCTGGACGCGCAGGACAGCTGAGCTCGAGTTCGACGACTCACGCGCGACGACGCAGGACACGTGACCCGTCAGAACGGCGGCGGGTCTGCCTGGTCGGTGAGGCTCTGCATCTTGTTGCGGGCACGTTCTGCCCGCCGGCGTGCGTGCTTGTTGGCAAGCCGGTTGGTGGAGGGGGCGTCGTCCCCGGTGATCACTCGGGGCGTCGGTAACCCCAATGTAGACCCGATCACCGACAAGAACAGATGTCCATCCACAGACGGGGTGACCAGGGGTTGTGCGGCAACGGGTTACGCGAAAATTGGCACTTCCACTTCCAGACCTCGTTTCGACGTTGCGACCTCGATCGAAGTCGCTACGTCGAAATGAAGTCCGACAGACCGATTCCTCAGAAAAGGGCGATCAGATGACACAGATTTGTGTCATCTCAGTCATGCGCGCACACTGTGACGTATGGCACTCGACGCGCAACTGACGTTCGCCGATCACATGGCGCGATTCTGCGCGCGTCGTTACAGCTACCCGCCGATGGTCGGACGCGTCCTCGGTTATCTGGCGGTGTGCGATTCGCCTGCCCCGACGATCGCCGAGCTGAGCGACGCCCTGCTCGCGAGCCGCTCGGCGATCGCCAACGCCATCGCCACGCTGGAATCCGTGGGCCAGGTGATGCGGACGCGCACCGCCGGGGAACGGATGGACCGCATCTCGATCGACATCACCTCGGCACGTGGCCTCGGGATGGACAATGCCGAATACGAAGAACTGGGGGCACTCGCACGAGAGGGACTCGACGTCCTTCGCGACGCACCTCCGGAGCGTCGCGCGGTCCTCAGCGAGATCGCGGCGTTCACCGAGTTCCTCACCAATCGGATCCCGGCGTTGTACGCCGAGTGGCAAAAGGAACGCGAGGTGTTGATCGCGGCCGGCGAGATCCCCGCTTCTCCGTCAGAAGGGCCGAGCGCATGACCCTCAGCCGCACCGCGGGCGCCGAGATCTGCATCCGCGGACTCACGAAAAGCTATGGCGAGCAAAAGGTTCTGGATGGTATCGACCTGACCGTCCCGGCCGGGTCGGTGACCGCGCTGCTCGGCCCCAACGGTTCGGGCAAGACGACCACGGTGAGCATCGCCTCGACGCTGTTCCCGGCCGATTCCGGCACCGTGACCATCGACGGCCACGACACCGTGGCAGCGGCCCGCGCGGTGCGCTCGATGATCGGCGTCACCGGCCAGTATGTCGCCATCGACGACCTGTTCAGCGGCCGCGAGAATCTGACCCTGATGGCCGATCTCCGCCACCTCGGACGCGCCGCTGGTCGACGTCGTGCGGACGATCTGCTCGAACAGTTCGATCTCGTGGGCGCTGCGGACCGTGCGGTGTCGACCTATTCCGGCGGTATGCGTCGCCGCCTCGACCTGGCGATGACGCTCGTCTCCACACCGCGCGTCATCTTCCTCGACGAGCCGACGACCGGACTCGACCCGCGCAGCCGACGGGTGCTGTGGGACATCATCACCGGCCTCGCCGCCGGCGGGGTCACGATCTTCCTCACCACCCAGTACCTCGAGGAGGCCGACCAGCTCGCCGACCGCATCGCGGTGCTCGACCACGGTCACATCGTCGCCGAGGGCACCGCGGCGGAACTGAAGAAACGGGTGCACGATTCCGAGGTGCGCCTCACGTTCGCCGACGACGACGCCTTCGACTCCGCCGGGCGGCTGCTCCCCTCCGCCCGGCCGATCGTCGAGTCCCGTCGGCTCGACATCGCCACCGACGACACCGTTTCCACCATCCGCACGACGCTCAACCTCCTCGACGCCGCCGACGTCGAGGTGGCCGACGTCCACGTCCACACCGCAACCCTCGACGACGTGTTCTTCGCCCTCACCGGGTCGGCACCGGCGGACGCCGTCGAGAACGACAGCAACACCTCGGGAGCCGCGTCATGACCGCGTTGACCTACCCCGTGACCGACTCGCGGGTCATGCTGCGCCGCAATCTCCGACGGCTCGTCAAGTACCCGTCGTTGACCATCATGCTGGTCGGCCTGCCGGTCGTGTTCCTGCTGCTGTTCGTCTTCGTCTTCGGCGGCCAGCTCGGCGCCGGGATGACCACATCCACCGGAGCCACCGGCCGCGCCGCGTACCTCGACTACGTCATTCCCGGCATCATCCTCGTGACGATCGCGTCCGCGGTGCAGGGATCGGCGATCGTGGTCGCGATGGACATGACATCGGGGATCATCAACCGGTTCCGCACCATGGACATCGGACGATCCTCCGTGCTCGTCGGGCATGTCCTCGCCAGCCTCATCCAAGCCTTGTTCAGCATCGCGATCGTCCTCGCGGTGGCGATCGCCCTCGGCTTCCGCCCCACCGTGGACCCCCTCGGATGGCTTGGCGCACTGGGTATCACGGTCATGTTCTCGGTCGCCCTGATCTGGCTGGCGATCTACCTGGGCCTCGCCGCGGACACCGTGGAGACCGCCAGCAACTCGCCGATGTTCCTGACGATCATGCCGTTTCTCAGCACCGGTTTCGTTCCCGCCGACTCCTTGCCCGTCGGGGTCAAGCAATTCGCCGAGTACCAGCCGTTCACCCCGGTCATCGAGGTCCTCCGTGGAGCTCTCACCGCCGCAACGGTTCCCACCGGCAGCGTGATCGCGGCAATTGCCTGGAGCCTGGGCATCGGCGCGGTATCCTACGGACTCGCCCTGCGCACCTATGAACGGCGAGCCATCACCTCCTAGCCGACAACCGGAGCGGAACCCTGTGAGCGACAAGGTCGACTTCAAGAAGACACTCGACTCCTATCAGGCCAGACGCGGCGAGTTCCGCATCCTCGAAGTCCCCTCCATGCGATACCTGATGATCGACGGCCAGGGCGACCCCAACGACTCCCCCGACTTCGCCGCTGCGATCGAGACCCTGTATCCGGTCGCCTACAAGCTCAAGTTCGCCAGCAGCCGCGGACTCGGTCGCGACTATGTGGTGCCGCCCCTTGAAGGCCGATGGTGGGCCGACGACATGGAGTTGTTCACCGGGGCGCGCGACAAAACCAGGTGGAGCTGGACACTCATGATCATGGTTCCGTCGTGGCTGACCGACGACATGATCGCCTCGGTGATCGAGACGGTCGGCACGAAGAAGCCACCGCCCCGGCTCGACGACCTTCGCACCGCGACCCTCGACGAGGGACTCTGCGTACAGACCCTGCACCTCGGTTCCTTCGACGACGAGGCACCCGTCCTGAATCGCATGCACGAGGAGTTCATCCCCGCCAATGACCTACGCATGAGTGGGCACCACCATGAGATCTACTTCAGCGACTTCCGCAAGGTGGCACCGGCGAAGCTCCGTACGATCCTGCGCCAGCCGGTCGAGAGGACTCACCGGTAGGGATCGGTGATCTCCCGCAGGCGGATCAGCGATCTCTCCAGCGCCGCATAGTCGTCGGCGCCCAGCTGATCTCGCCACTCCAGCTCGATGGCGTCGACCTCCCGCGCGGCGATCTCACACAACTCGACGCCGCGGTCGCTGAGGGTCACCAGCCGTGCCCGACGATCCGACGGATCCGGCACCCGCATCAGGTACCCCGCGGCCTCGAGCTGATCGACGATGCCACCGGCGGTCTGCTTGGTGACGCCCGCCTGTTCGGCAAGATCTGTCAGGCGCATCGGCTCGGGTGCGAGCCTCTGCACCACCCGACTCTGCGCGAGGGTGATGTCGTCGGCCCCGGCGTCGGCGAGACGCGCCATCACCCGCCGTTCGATGGACCGGTGGGCCACGAACATCAGGACGCCGAGGGCCGGCCGTTCGTCGGTCATGCCATTGACTTTAGTACGGAACCCTGACTAATATGGTCAGGCATCCTGACCAATTCGTAACGGGAGCACGTCATGGACAGTGACACTCTCTGGAACCACGTCGACGAACAGCGAATCGACCTGGCCGCACTGATCGAATCCCTCTCCGACGAGCAGCTCGGCACGCCGTCCCTGTGCGCAGGCTGGACCGTGCGCGACGTCGCGGTGCACCTCACGCAATCGCACGCCGACGCGCGTCAGGTGATCCCCGAAGCCATCCGATACGGCTTCCGCTTCAACACGATGATCCGCAACATGGCGATCCGCGACCGGACGACCCCACCCGAAGCGGCGCAGAAACTGCGTGCGATGGTCGGGTCACGTCGCCATCCGTTCGGGACCAACGAGCGAGCACCCCTCATCGACTCCCTGCTGCACGGCCAGGACATCACCGTTCCGCTCGGGATCGATCGTCCGATGCCGGTCGACGCCGCAGCAGCCGCGGCACAGGAGATCTGGGACATGACATTTCCCTTCTTCGCCCGTCGCCACAATCGGGGTCTACGTTTTGTGGCCACCGACGTCGACTTCGTGGCCGGGTCGGGGCGGGTCGTCGAAGCGCCGATCCGTGAGGTGCTGATGTGCTTCAGCGGGCGGGTCCCGGCGAGTTCCCTTCATCCCTCGGACGGTTCGGACTCCGGTTCCCGCGCCGGCTGACTCCAGCTCGCAAGGATCGAGATCGCCTGACGGGACGGCGATTCCGGCTCCGTCGTGTAGAGATACAGCGCCTGGTCGCTGTCGCCGGGCAACACGAAGGTCTCGTAGTCGACGGTGAGTTCGCCGACGACCGGGTGCACCAACCGCTTGGAACCGAAGGTGCGCTGATGGACCTGATGCTCCGACCACCACTGCCGGAACTCCGGGCTCGACACCGACAACTCCCCGACCAGTTCGACGACGTCGCGATCCTCCGGTGACCGTCCGGCTTCGAGGCGAAGACTCTCGACGGCGTTGCGGGCCTGCAACTCCCAGTCGACGAACAGGTAGCGCGCGTCGTCGGAGAGCAGTATCCAGCGTGCATAGTTCCGTTCACGTCCGGGCATGCGTTCGAAGTCGGCGAACAACGCGCACGCCATCCGGTTGGCCGCCAACACCTCGGTCCGGCGGCCGAGGACCAGCGCGGGATGTGCGTCGAGCGAATCGAGGAGCCGGCGAAGTGCGGGGCGGACGCGCTGCGCCGCCGACCGGGATCGGGCCGCCGCCCGCGGCGCCCGCGTCGACGAGACGAGGTCGTGCAGATGGGTGCGGCCCACGTCGTCGAGCCCGAGCGCCTGCGAGATCGCGTCGCTGACCTGCGTCGACGGCACGATGCGCCGCCCCTGTTCCAGCCTCGTGTAGTAGTCGGTGGACACCCCGGCCAGCAGGGCCACCTCTTCGCGCCGCAAACCCTTGACGCGCCGGACCCGCCCGTCGTCGGGGAGTCCGGCCTCCTGAGGGTCGCGCCCGGCACGAGCACGGCGGAGGAAGTCCGCGAGTTCTCGATTCAGATCGGTCATGACCACCATCATGCGCGTCCGAGGTGGGCCGTGCCTGGGTCTTGCAGTCCTAGGTTGGCCGATCCTGGGTCCGGAATGGTCAGTTATGCCTTCCCACAGTGCCTTTCGGCGCGGGATTCTGGTGTCACCGGTTCGACTGACGGACCGCGACCCCACAGGAGACAATCATGAGCTACCCCACCGATCGTCCGGCAACCTGGTTCGTCACCGGCGCCTCGCGCGGCCTCGGCCTGGAGCTGGTCACCCAGCTGCTGCAGCGCGGCGACAACGTCGCGGCCACCACCCGCTCCGCCGGTCGGCTGACCGGGGCCCTGGCCGATGTCGACACGAGCCGTCTTCTCCCGCTGGAGGTCTCGCTCGCGGACGAGGCCGACGTCAAGGCCGCGGTCGCGGCCACCGAGGAACGCTTCGGCGGCATCGACGTGGTCGTGAACAACGCGGGCTACGGCTTCCTCGCCGCGGTCGAGGAAGTGACCGACGCCGAGGCCCGCGAGATGTTCGACGTCCAGATCTTCGGGGTCTGGAACGTACTACGTGCCGCGCTCCCGCAGATGCGGGCACGCCGCCGCGGCCACATCATCAACGTGTCGTCGATCCTGGGCCTGACGACGTTCCCCGGTTGGGGCCTGTACTGCGCCGGCAAGTTCGCGCTGGAGGGGCTGACCGAGTCGCTGGCCGCCGAGGTCTCGGACTTCGACATCGCCGTCAACCTGATCGAACCCGGCTACATGCGGACCGACTTCCTGCGCCCCACGTCGCTGGGCCTGCCGGAGTCCACGGTCGACGCCTACCCCGCCATCCGCGAGATGACCCAGGCGCACCAGGCGATGCCCGGCACCCAGCTCGGCGCTCCGGGCCGCGCCGCGTCGGCGATCATCACCGTCGCCGTCGAGGGCAGCGCGCCACTTCATCAGTTGTTGGGATCGGACTCCCTCGAGTTCGCCGACGCCCGACTGGAGGCGCTGCGTACCGAGTTCGACGCCGCGAAGGAGCTCGCGGTGACCTCCGATCACCAGGACTGAGTCCATGCGACTCCGCATCGGTGATGCGACCTCGATCGAAGTCGCATCACCGAAGCAGACTCGGCCGGCGAGAAGTCCGGACGATCAGCTCGCCAGGGCGTACTCCCACGCGTCGGCTCGGCGGTTGTAGGCGACCCGGATGATGGTCCCGGGATCGAGCTGCGCAGCCAGCACCAGCGTCGGCACCAGGAGCTCCAAGGCGTATGCCGCGACCGGATCGGTCGAATCGCCGGCGTCTGCGTCGGCCCTCAGCAGTTCCGCCCATCCCGCGGACTCGAGATATCCAAAGGTGGCTGTCGTGAGGTCCTCGACGGTCAGTTCCAGATCGCGGACCATGATCGTCGTGGTGGCCCGGTGGGAGTTGAGTCCGCCGAACGCGCGGTCGCATCCGCAGGTCCGGGAATCGCACACCACCCACGACGGCAGCACGATCTCGCCTTCGACGGCGTGGCAGAAGTCATCGTGCCGGGTGGCACCGGATGCGGTGGCGGTCAGGACTTTCATGAGCGACTCCGATGTGTCGAAACCACCTCGCAGAACGCGAGGCCCACGCCGCCCGGCGTGGTGCGACCCACGGTGACGAACGGCCCCGACAATCAGCGCCGTGGCCGACGACGCCATCCACAGCCCGGCCAGACATCCACAGGTCCGGGCCCTAGGCCCGGTGAATGAGGTTGCACGCGACGGGAGTACTGCTCGATGCCGACGGTGCCCTCGAAGCCGCTGACGGGTTCGCCGCGCAGGTTGTCCAGGAGCCGACGACCCGATCTTGGAGAAGTTCTCGACGTCATGGGTTTCCGGGTACAGCGACCTCGTGAAGTCGTCGTACCGCATCGGAACACCCACGGAGACTCCGGAATTGATTCGTCCGTCACTGAGTAGGTCGACGGTGGCGAGATCTTCGGCCAACCGCAGCGGATTCTCCAGACCCCGTTCTCGTCGAATCGTCCGATAGTCAGGAAGCCGAGATTCTGCAGTGGTTCACCACGCTGCGGCATGGACAGATTGTGTCACCGGCGATACCACCGGTCACCGAGAATCATGGTGCGCGAAAGTTCGACGAGGTCGGTGCCGTTCGAGTCGCGTCTATAGTCGGGTGCACACCGACTCGACCGAACGGATCACCATGCCGACAACAGTCGCCGAGAGGATTGTCGAAGAGCTCGACCGTGCCGGAGTGCAGCGTGTGCACGGGCTTCCGGGTGATTCACTCAACGGTCTCACCGACGCCCTGCGCACCACCGAGGCCATCACCTGGCAACACGTCCGGCACGAGGAAGCGGCTGCGTTCGCAGCCTCCGCCGAAGCCGCACTCACCGGCGAACTCGCGGTGTGCGTGGGCAGTTGCGGCCCCGGCAATCTCCACCTGATCAACGGGCTCTTCGACGCTCACCGCAGCCGCGTGCCGGTCCTCGCGATCGCGGCCCACATCCCCGGACCCGAGATCGGCAGCGGCTACTTCCAGGAAACCCATCCCGAACAGCTCTTCCGCGAGTGCAGCGCCTTCTGCGAGATGGTCAGCACCCCCGAGCAGATGCCCCGGCTGCTCGACGTCGCATTGCGCACGGCGGTCGAACGACGCGACGTGGCCGTTCTGGTGATCCCCGGCGAGCTGTTCCTCAAACCGTGCCCCAAACGTCGTGCGGGCGCCCCGATCCGGCAGGTACCACGGGTGGTCCGTCCCACCGACGCGGAGTTGACCCGCACCGCAGACACTCTGAACGCCGCTCGGCGGGTCACGATCCTCGCGGGTGCCGGTGTCCAGGGCTCTCACGACGAGGTCGTCGGACTCGCCCACGCGTTGCAGGCACCGATCGTGCATGCGTTGCGCGGCAAGGAGTTCATCGAATACGACAACCCCTACGACGTGGGCATGACCGGCCTGCTGGGCTTTTCGTCGGGGTATCGCGCGATCGAGAAGTGCGACACCCTTCTCATGCTGGGGACCGACTTCCCGTATCCGCAGTTCTATCCGTCCAAGGCGACCATCATCCAGGTCGACATCCGTGGCGAACAGATCGGTCGACGCTGTCCGGTCGACGTGCCGCTGGTCGGCGATGTCGGCGACACGGTGCGCGCACTGCTCCCGCTGATCTCGGCCGACCGCGATCCCGAACACCTGACGACCTCACTCGCCCACTACACAAAGGCGCGTCGACGCCTGGACGACCTGGCCGACAACGACCGCAACCGGTCCCCGATCCACCCGCAGTACCTCACCCGACTCATCAGCGAAAAGGCAAGCGCGGATGCCGTCTTCATCCCCGACGTCGGTTCGCCCGTCGTGTGGGCCGCGCGGTACCTGACCATGAACGGGTCCCGCCGACTGATCGGCTCGTTCACCCACGGGTCGATGGCGAATGCGGTCTCGCAGGCGATCGGCGCGCAGACGGCATTCCCTCGGCGACAGATCATCGCCCTGGCCGGCGACGGCGGGCTGGCGATGCTGCTCGGGGAGTTGCTCACCATCACCCAGAACGAGCTGCCGGTGAAGATCGTCGTCTTCAACAACTCGTCGCTGAACTTCGTCGAGGTGGAGATGAAGGCAGCCGGATTCGTCAACTACGGCACCGATCTGGAGAACCCCGACTTCGCGAAGCTCGCCGAATCCGTCGGCATCCGCGGACGCAAGGTCGAGCAGGCCGACGACCTCGCCGGCGCCGTCGACGACTTCCTCGCCCACGATGGCCCGGCGCTGCTCGACGTGACGACGGCCCGTCAGGAACTGTCGATCCCACCGACCATCACCGCCGCCCAGGCCAAGGGCTTCACCCTCTACGCCCTGCGTACCGTGCTGTCCGGTCGTGGGGACGAACTGGTCGATCTGGCGGAGACCAACGTCTTCCGGCGGCTGTTCGACTGACCGCCCTAACGCTGCGCGGCCGAGAGTCCGGTGAGAGCCTGATCGATGTGATCCGGCCATTCCTGGGCGACAATGTGATTCACCGCTGAATCCCCGGCGTACGCACTCGAGATCACCACATCGACGGTCAGTGTCGCCAGCAGACGCAGGCTCTCCGCAAGAGTGTGTGCGTTGCTGAAACTCGGCAGATATCCGGCCGTCCATTCGCCGGATTCGCTCAGGTACAGGGTGTCCCCGGTGAACAGGTACCGGAGGCCGTCGTCACCCGGCACGAGGTAGCACGTGCTGCCGGGTGTGTGCCCGGGTGTCGGGATCACCTCGACACCGTTGTCGTCGACGTACCTTTCGGCGAGCGCTATGTCCACGCGCGCATACCGGCCGATCCGGCCGACCTCGGGGGCGGGAGCGTGCAGCGTCGCCCCGAACCGGTCCTCGATGCGGCCGAGCATCGGTCCGGCCTCATCGTGATGGGACAGGTACTGGTCATCGACGCCACCCAGCTTTTCCAAGTCGGCGAACTCGGCGTCGGACGCCACCGAGTAGAACAACGCGTTGCGGTCCGACGTCCACAGGTAGGCATGCGTGGTGAGGCCGGGGAATGGATTGTCGGTGGCGGTCTCCCAGAGGTCGGGTAGCACCTGTCGCATCGGGGTTCTCCTCGGTGAGGGCGGTCACTTCCACCCACGGTGCAACTTCAAGTGCACTCGAGGTCAAGGAGGCGGCGTGCACCTTCCACCCGACGGGTGATACACATGAGGGAATTCGTCTCAATACTTGGGGGTTCCCGTGTCCGCAGTGCTGTCGGGTCGCTCGACCGACGACGATCCCGCCTTCCCGAGCGCCGTCACCTACGACGCCGCGACGTCCAACCGCCGACTGCAGCGCGCACGCGCCCTTGTCCGGAGGGCGACGGGTAAGGACCTCTACCCCGAGCCCGAGCAGCTGCGCACCTTCGCCGAGGACATGTTTCGCACCGACCCGGTGGCCGAGCGGTTCGTCGACGAGGTCTACGGCACGCTCGGCCCGGAGGCCGCCCGGGCGCTGCTGGACAAAGCACTCACCGACGGGCTCGACAGCATCGAGAACCCCCCGCCGGCGCTGGTCGAACTGTTCGAGGAATTCGAGACGGTTCCCGACTGGGTCGACCCGGAGCTCATCGCGGAGGGCGAGGAGATCTGGCGTCGCTGGGGCACCGGCCTGTTCAGTGTCGCCGGCGGGATCACGCTCGAGATGTACACGGAAGCCGCGGTTGCCAAGCCGCTGTCACTGGCCGGCGGATACGCCGGCGACAACGCGCTACGCCGATTCCTGGAGACGTCCCGGTTCTGGATCGACGTCTCCCAGCCCGGCGCGCTGCTGACCCCGGGGTCGGCCGGACGGGCGACGGCGATGCGGGTCCGAGTGATGCATGTGTGGGTTCGACGCACCGTCGCCAAGCACCCCGAATGGGACGTGGAGCGATGGGGCGAGCCGATCAGTCAGTCGTATCAGCTGCTGACCCTGCTCGGCGGCAGCGTCGTGCCCGCGTCGGCACTGTGGCTGACCGGCGTCCAGACCACGCCTCGCGAGATCCGGGTGCTGTTGCACTATCAGCGCTACCTCGGGCATCTGCTCGGCGTGCGCACCCAGTGGTTCCCCGAGACCATCGCCGACTCGCTACGACTGTTGGCCTTCGTCAACACGACCCGCAGCTACGACGCGGGTGCGGAAGGCGCCGAACTCATCGAGTCGTTCCCGGCTGCGTTCGCCGGCGCGAACGCGAAGGGCCTCGAGCGCATCCGCGGCAAGTACAACGCCATGATGTACGCCGCGTACTCGACGATCTACATGATGCCGACGACGCGCTTTCGCTACGACATGCCCAATCCGGTCCCGGGTCTCGCGCTGATCCTGTTGCGACTGCCCGCCGTGACGCTCATCGAGACACTGCGCCGGGTCTCCCCGACGTTCCGCCGACTGCACGAGAAGGTGATGTGTCGCCACCGGGAGAATTGGCACCGCTGGCAGTCCTCGGGGCGCCCGGCGGAGTTCGCCCACGGCAAGGGGCTGCGACGCTGACGTCCAGGCCGTGTCGTAGAGCGCGGGACCGGAGGATGCCACGGTTTTGCCTGCGGAACCCGCGCGATTAGCGTTGTCGAAATGACCCAACCCCCGATCACGGAACCGACGGCAGCCGGTGAGGCGCCCGACCTCGAGACGCGCGTCGGCCACTACTACGTCCTCGACGGCTCCTACGAGGTGGGACGCGAGAAGGTCCGCGAATACGCCCGCGCGGTCCAGGACTACCACCCTGCCCACTGGGAGCCGGAAGCCGCTGCTGCCCTTGGATACTCGGGACTCGTCGCACCGCTGACGTTCACCTCCATCCCGGCGATGGCCGCGAACCGGGAGCTGTTTGAGTCCGTGATCGTCGGCTACGACACCTACGTGCAGACCGAGCAGGTCTTCGAGCAGCACCGGCCGATCGTGGCCGGGGACGAGCTCGTCACCGACGTCGAACTGTCGAGCGTGCGCAAGGTCGCCGGCCGTGAGCTGATCACCGTGACCAACACCATGACCGACGCCGCCGGCGAGAAGGTGCACACGATGCACACCACGGTTGTCGGGGTCACCGCCGACGAGGTCGATCCGACTCTCGGCCCCGCGGTGCGCAAGGTGATGATGCACGACGTCAACATCTTCAGCCACGAGGACACCCACCACCTGTACGAGAAGACCGTCCGGCCCGAGGGTGAGATCCGCGTCGCCGACGGCGCGAGCCGTCCGTCCGGCGCGCGCTCCTTCGACGAGCTCTCGGTGGGCGACGAACTGCCGATGCACACCGTCCGCATCTCCCGCGGCGACCTGGTCAACTACGGAGGTGTCGCCGGCGACGCCAACCCCATCCACTGGGACGAGGCGGTCGCCAAGCTCGCGGGGCTGCCCGACGTCATCGCACACGGGATGCTCACGATGGGTCTCGGCGCGGCCTTCGTCGCCTCGTGGTCCGGCGATCCCGGCGCGGTCACCCGCTACTCGGTGCGGCTCTCCCAGACCGTTCCCGTCTCGGCGTCCGACGGCGGCGAGATCGAATTCAGCGGACGCATCAAGTCGCTGGACCCCGAGACCAGGTCCGGTGTCGTCATCATCGTCGCGAAATCGGGTGGCCGGAAGGTGTTCGGTCTCGCGACCATGAACATCCGTTTCGCCTGACCGATCAGAGCGCTACTATCTGCATATGAATGCAGATAAGCATTCACCGGTCGCGCGCTCTCCCATCGCGGAGGATCAGGCGCGGCTGGTGGTCGAGGTCTTCCGGATGCTTGCCGACCCGACCCGCATCCAACTGCTGTGGGCACTGTCCGGCACCGAGATGTCGGTCAGTGAACTCGCGGACGCGGTCGGCAAGCCCGGGCCCTCCGTGTCGCAACATCTCGCCAAGCTCCGGATGGCGCGGCTCGTCCGCACCCGCCGCGCCGGGACCACGATCTTCTACAGTCTCGAGAACGAGCACGTCCAGCGTCTCGTCACCGATGCGGTGTTCAACGCCGAACACGCCGGCCCGGGTGTACCCCCACACCATCGCGGCGATCCCGCACTTCGCGCCGTCGATCCGGGACCGGCCCGGGAGGCGTGAGAGATGACGCATCTGCCTCGCGCCCCCCATCGGCACGACCACCCTGACGATCACGCGCACCGCCATCCGCATCACCACGACCATGCGCACCGGCACGGCTTCCGGGGAATCGTCGCCGAGATCTTCGCGCCGCATTCCCACGACGCGGCCGACAGCGTCGACTCCGCACTGGAGTCCTCGAAGGCAGGCATCCGCGCAGTGAAGATCAGCCTGCTGGTCCTCGGCGTCACCGCTGTCGCACAGGCCGGGATCGTCGCTGCCTCGGGCTCGATCGCGCTGGCTGCCGACACGATTCACAACTTCTCCGACGCCCTCACCGCGGTACCGCTCTGGATCGCTTTCGCCCTGGGCACCCGGTCGGCCACTCGGCGCTACACCTACGGGTTCGGACGCGTCGAGGACCTGGCCGGACTGTTCGTCGTCGCGATGATCGCCCTGTCGGCGTTCATCGCCGGATACGAGGCCGTGGGACGGCTCCTCGATCCCCGACCCATCGAACACGTCGGTTGGGTGGCGCTTGCCGGTCTCGTCGGCTTCATCGGCAACGAGTGGGTGGCGCTGTACCGCATTCGAGTCGGCAGACGCATCGGTTCGGCCGCCCTCGTCGCCGACGGACTCCACGCGCGCACAGACGGTTTCACGTCCCTCGCCGTGCTGCTCTCCGCGGGCGGCGTGGCTGTCGGGATTCCGCTCGCCGATCCGATCGTCGGGCTGCTGATCACCGTCGCCATCCTCGCGGTTCTGCGCACCGCGGTGCGCGACGTCTTCCGCCGTCTGCTCGACGGCGTGGATCCCGACCTCGTCGAGACCGCCGAGAAGACCCTCGCCGAACGTCCGGGGGTGCTGGCCGTCCGTAGTATCCGAATGCGCTGGATCGGACATCGACTCCATGCCGACGCCGAACTGGACGTCGATCCGAACCTACTGCTCACCGAGGCGCACACCATCGCGCACGACGCCGAACACGAACTGACCCATGCCGTTCCGAAGCTCGCCAGTGCGCTGATCCACGCTTATCCCGCACACGGGGATCATCCCCACGGGCAGCAGGAACACACGGTCAACACCCGCCCTTGATGACGAAGCACGGCCGCAGATGACCCGCTGGAGGACATCGGGCGCCACTCGGTGGCCACAACATCAGAGCCCCCGACCGAAGTCGAGGGCTCTGATGCCTGCGGGCTGCAGATGAATCACTCCAGGATGAAGACCGGGATCTCTCGGTCGGTCTTGGTCTGGTACTCACCGTAGGGAGGGAAAGCCGCGACGGCGAGCTCCCACCAGTGAGCGCGCTCGTCGCCGCTGATCTCACGCGCGGTCAGTTCCTTGATCTCGGAACCGTCCTGCACGGTGACCTGCGGATTGGCCTTGACGTTGAAGTACCAGGCCGGATGCTCCGGTGCACCGCCTTTGGAGGCGACCATCGCGTACTTGCCGTCCTCTTCCACGCGCATGAGCGGCACGTAGCGCTTCTTGCCGGACTTCGCGCCGGTGGTGGTGAACAGCACGATCGGACGATCCTGGACCAGCACACCCTCGGTGGTGCCCTGCTCCAGGATCTTCTCGGTCTGCTCGCGGACCCAGCCTTCAGGACTCAATTCTGCGTTGACACTCATGGCCGCAAGAACACTCCGACACCCGTACCTATTCCGCCGTCGTCCGCCGATCGCCGCCGTCTTCGGCGACCGTCTCCGGTGCTGCTCCCGCTCCGGACGCCGGTCGCGACCCGTCGGCAGTCACCTTAGTCTCACCGGTGGACGATCCGTCGTCCACGACCGCCTTCAGGTCCGAACCACCGGAATCCGGCACCGGCTCCTTCTCCGTGGTCGAGGAGTCCGACACTGCCGGCACATCCCCGATCGGGTCAGCACCGGGAGTCGTGTCGTCGGACTGTTCTCCGCCGGGACCCGAGGGCGATCCGCCGTGCTCGCCTCTGGGGCGGGGCCGGGATCGAGGGGCTGGGTGTCCTCGAAGATTCCCGGGTCGGGACCCGGCTTCGTCGTATTGCCCTGATCGTTCCCCGAACCACCGCCGGAACCGGTCACGACGGGGAAGAGAACGATCGTGCTTCCCAGCCAGTCCAGTGTGATCGCTCCCGGCCCATACACCGGGTCGGCGACATTCGAATCGCTGCCGCCGACGATGACGGGTGCGAACCCATAGCTCGAGGTGACCGCGATCCGGTGGGTTCCGGCCGACTGACCGAGGGTGACCCGAACGAAGTCCTTCGTCAACGCTTTCGCGCTGCCTCCCCCGAGCACCACGTCGTCGAGGATGTCCTCCAGCGACCGGTCGCCGGTGAGGAGCGTCCCGGGATTCGTCAGGCCGAACTAGATCTCCTTCTTCAGCCGGTCGTAACGAAAGTCGAATGCGCCCAGAACGTTTGTGCACGCACCAGCCGAGGACGAGGCCGCTATCGCAAGGGCACCGAAGCAGGTGACCGACCCGGTGTCGTCGGCAGACGCCGTCGCGACGCCCAACCCCAGGACGGCGAGGGCGAAGGCGACGTCACCGGCGCTCGGAGACGAGGTTCCGGCGACAGAGCCTGGAAGGAATGCGAACGACGCCCCGTCACCCTGCGCGTCTGGGTGGTTGAGCACGGTCCCGCCGAGGACTCCCTGCGAAACGATCTGGATGCCCGCCACCACCGACGCCGAACCGGTGGCGATCTTCTTGCGGCGTTTGCTCCGTCTCCGAGCAGTCATGAGACAGCGTTTCTCTGTACAGGAAATGCGCACGAGGGATTCTTCGGCTTCCCGACCGAAGCACTGCCAGAGATATACCGGAACAGAGAAAACCGGACATTAACGACACCGGCCTCGCGACTCAGTTGGCCCGATAGTGACGGTTGGTACCACGCGCACCACCAGCACCATGCGCGTTCCGGCTCTCGGCGGCTGTCCCGCCGGCGCGGTTCTGAACGGCACGGCCTCGACGCGATGGGAGCGTGCCGAGGCGTTCAGGCGATGAGCTCACCGCCGTCGACGGTGGGCACCGCGGCGAGCAGTTCACGCGTGTAGGGGTGCTCCGGGTTTCCGAAGACGCGGTCGGCGTCGCCGTACTCGACGACCTCGCCGCCGCGCATCACCAGGATGTCGTCGGCGACGTGGTGGATGACGCCGAGGTCGTGCGAGATGAAGACCAGTGAGACACCGGTTTCCACCTGAAGCATCGCGAGCAGGTCGAGGATACGGGCCTGGATCGACACGTCCAGGGCCGACACCGGCTCGTCGCACACGATCACCGACGGTTCGGGTGCCAGCGCCCGGGCGATGGCCACTCGTTGACGCTGTCCACCGGACAGGTGCAGTGGGTGACGCCATCGGAAGGCATCCGAGAGTCCGACGCTGTCGAGCAGTTCGGAGATACCTTCGTCGAGCGCCTTGCCGCGTAGGCCGCGGGAGCGCAGGCTGTCGCGCAGGATACGTTCGACGTTCCACCGGGGATCGAACGAGCTGAGGGGATCCTGGTAGATGACGGAGATCTGGTGCCGGTTCACCCGACGTTCGACATCGGTCAACGCGCTCCACGGCCGTCCGTTCAGCTCGACGGTCCCCGCGTCGGGGTCGGTGAGTCCGAGGACCATCCGAGCCGTCGTCGTCTTGCCCGATCCGGATTCGCCGACGATTCCCAGCGTCTTTCCTGGGAGGACGTCGAAACTCACACCGCGTACCGCCGGTCGCGCCGTGTTGTGCTTGCCCTCGAACGACTTTCGAAGATCACGGACGCGCAGCGCGGGAGTCGCGTGGGTCCCGGATGCCGCCGTGGGCTCCGGAAGGGTTTCGCCGCTCGTCAGGAGCGTGCCCTTGGAGGTGCGCGACGGCACCGATGCGAGCAGGCTTTCGGTGTATTCGTGCGTGGGGTTGCGCAGCACCTGGTCGGTGGAGCCGTATTCGACGATCTCCCCGTGCCGCATCACCGCGACACGGTCGGCCAGGCGGGCGACGACGGCCAGGTCGTGGGAGATCAGGATGACGCCGTTGCCGCGTGCCTTGGCCTCGCCAAGGACGTCGAGGATCTGAGCCTGGACGGTGGCGTCGAGAGCGGTGGTCGGCTCGTCCGCGATGAGCAGCTTCGGATCCTGGGCGAGGGCCGATGCGATCAGCGCGCGCTGGCGTAGACCGCCGGAGAGCTCATGCGGACGCTGCGCAGCCCGGACGCGGGGTTCGGGGACGCCGACCAGTGTCAGCAGTTCGACGATCTTCTCCTCGCGATCCGCACGTCGGAGGGGCGATCGGCTCCGAAAGACGCCTCCGCCACGGGAATCCGAGTGCGCGGTCAGCGCTTCCCCTATCTCGCTCCCGACGGTACGCAGCTGGTCCAGCGACACCAGGGCATCCTGGAGGACGAAGCCGATCTCACGACCACGCAGACGATGCCAATCCCGGTCCTTGTATCCGAGCATCGACCGTCCGTCGAATGCGATGGTCGCGGCGCTGATCCGGGCACCCTCGCCCGTGAGCCCGATGAGTGTGCGCGCGGTCACCGACTTTCCCGACCCGGACTCGCCGACGATGGCGAGGCATTCGCCCGCGTCGACCGTGAACGAGACGCCCTTGACGACTTCCCGATCACCGAAGGACACATGCAGGTCCCGGATCTCGGCGAGCGGCGCCCGCGTGCCGTCGGTGTCGGCGCCATCCGCCCGTTCCTCGATGGAGCTCGCGACCACGGTCATCGGGTTGTTCCTTCCAGTCGGGCGCCGAGGTGGCGTCCCACGGTGGTGAATGCCAGTGCGGTGATCACGATGACGAGGCCGGGGAAGATCTCCAGCCACCACGCCACCGTGATGTAGGTGCGTCCGGCGTCGAGCAGTGCCCCCCATTCGGGCGACGGCGGCGCGACACCGAGACCGAGGTAGGCCAGCCCCGACGCCCAGATGATCGCCTGGCCGATGCCAAGTGTGGCGGTCACGATCATCGGACGAAGAGCATTGGGAGCGATGTGCTGCACCAGGATTCGCGTCCGCGAGTGTCCCAGCGCGGTCGCCGCCTCGATGTAGGCGGCATTGCGGACCGTCAGGACCTGTCCGCGGATGATCCGGGCATAGCCCGGGGCGATGCCGATCCCGATCGCGAATATCAGTGTGTACGGCCCGGGGCCGAACACCGACGTCAGCAGGAGTCCGAGGAGGATCGTCGGAAAGGCGAACAGAACGTCGATCCAACGATTCGCCAGGGCCTGCGCGATCCGGCCCGAGAGCCCGGCCGTGATTCCCAGCGCCACGGCCAGCAACAGGGCCACGGCCACCGCGCCGAGGCCGATGGCGAGGGACTGCCGAGTGCCGAAGATGATGCGAGTCAGAAGATCTCGACCCGACAGGTCGGTACCGAACGGATGCGCCCAGGTCGGCGGCGACAGCGTCTCGTCGAGGTTGATCGCGAGCGGGTCGTACGGCGCGATCAGCCCAGGTACCACCGCCGCAAGGGCCAGCAGGACCAGCACCCCGAGCGCGGCGATGACGGTGGGCGGCAACGACCACGGCCGCCGTGACGTCTCCGGTAGCGCGGTGACCGTGCTGCGGGACGTCTTGATGGACGGTTTCTGGGTGGTGGTCACGGGACCTCGATCCGGGGGTCGATGACGGTGTACAGGAAGTCCACGAGCAGGTTGGCGACCGTGTAGATCGCGGCGACGAGCACGACGATGCCGCTGACCAGTGGGACGTCTCTCGAACTGGCGGCTGCGACGAGGGTCTGGCCGATGCCCGCTCTCGCGAACACCGTTTCGGCGATGACCGCACCCGAGAGCAGGGCACCCATGGCCCAACCCGAGACGGTCACGGCGGGAATGACCGAGTGGCGCAACACATGTCGGGCACGAACCGACAGATCGCCGAGACCCCGGCTCCGGGCCGTGAGGACGAAGGGCTGGTCGAGTGCGCGTGCGAACTCGTCGCGGGCGATGCTGCCGAGGAATCCGGCGAGGGGAATCGCCAGTGTGAGCACCGGGAGAACCAGTCCGCGCAGCGAATCGCCGCTCTCGACCGGGAACCAGGCGAGGTTGATCGCGAAGACCACCAGCAGGATCGAGCCCAGCCAGTACTGCGGGAGTCCGGCGCTCACGGTCTCGAGCAGGGCGCCGAGCGCGCCGCCCGGCCCACGGCGGCCGGCCGTCAGCGTCGTGGTCACCAGCACCAGGAGCCAGGCGACGATCAGCGCACTGATGGTCAGGACCAGGGTGGGACCGAGCTGGGCGGCGATCACCTCGGTGACCGGCTCGCTCAGCTGGTACGACGTACCGAGGTCACCGTGCAGCAGACCCTGCAGGTAATGCAGATACTGCTGCCAGATCGGATCGGTGAAACCGAACTGATCGTTCACCGGGCCCACCTCGTCGGCCGTGCGTTCCCGGCTCTCGCCCGACGACAGGTTCAGCAGCAGCGTCGCGCGGTCACCGGGTGCAAGCACCTGCAGGAGGAACGTGATCGTCGCGGCCGCCCACAGCACGAACACGGCCGAGCCGAGCTTGCCGAGCCACCGCAACCACACCGCCGAGCCCCTGCGTCGTCGACGCGCGACCGGCCGGCCCGCCGAGCCCGCGTCGACGATCGTCGTCTTGTCGGTCTGAATGGTCATCGCACAAACCTCGCATCCGCGAACACCGGTTCACCCTGGGATTTCTCGACCCACACGTCGTGCAGCTTCGGGTTCGCTGCGATCGAGGTCGTTTGTGTGTACAGCCCGATCGACAGCGCCTGGTCACCGATCAGCTTCTGGGCCTGACTGTAGAACTCGCGCTGTTCCGCGGGGTCTGCCGAGCTGTTGGCCTTCTCGATCAGTCCCTGGAGAGTCGGATCGTTGTAGTAGGCCGTGTTGTGCGGGTTGGGTGAGTCCTCGAGCCGCTGGCGCCAGTTGATGTAGAGCAGGCCGGGAGTCGGACTCGTCCAGTAGCCGACGTAGGCGTCGTAGGTGTCCGGCTTGGCGTAGTTGCCGCCGAAGTACTCGCTCTGCGTCGCCGGGACGAGTTCGATGTCGAAGCCGACGTCGCGGGCCTGGTACGCGATGTTCTGCAGGATCGCCGCGCCCTCGGGTCCGACGATGGCATCGGCCGCGTACACGAGCCGCGCGGTCAGCCGCCGACCGTCCTTGGTGCGGACGCCGTCGTCGTCACGCGAAGTCCACCCCGCCTCATCGAGCAGGGCGTTCGCCTTGTCCGGGTCGCGGTCATACGCGCCGGCGGACGGATCGTAGTCGGGAGTGCTCTGACTGAGGGCGCCGTTCGAATTGAACGGCACCACGCCGAGAAACGCAGTCTCCACCGCCTTCTCGCGGTCCGCGGAGTACGCGAACGCCTGGCGCACCCGGACGTCGTCGAACGGTGCGTGGGCGACGTTGAGCGTGATCGCGTTGGGGCGACCCGGGGTCACGTACTGCTTGGTCTGGAATCGCGTTGTCGCGTCGGCCCAGTTGATGGCCGGGACGTTGTAGATGACGTCGGACGAACCACTGGTCAAGGAGCCGTACCGGAGTACCGGGTCCTTGAGGAACTTCCAGATCACCTTGTCGACGTAGGCCGGTCCCTGATGTCTCGCATTGGCCGGCGCCGAGTTGTAGTTCGGGTTGCGCACGAAGGTGATGCTGCGGTTGCGATCCCAGCGTTCGATGATGAACGGTCCCGATCCGACCGGCTGCGAGCAGTTCGCCTTCTTCCCACGCGCGAGCGCGGTGGGCGACTGGATTCCGAAGTAGCCCTGGGTGAGAACGGTCAGGAGCGGACTGTACGGCTGCTTGAGATGCAGCGCGTAGGTGTTGCGGTCGATGACCTCTCCCCCGGCGTAGTACTGGCCGATGTAGGCCATCACCGTCCCGTTGGGTGCGTCCGGATCGAGGTACTTGTCGAAGTTGGTCTTCACCGCAGCCGCGTCGAGATCGGTTCCGTCGCTGAACTTCACGTCGGGCTTCAGCCGGAAGGTGTAGGTCGTGCGGTCGGGTGAGATCTCCCAGTTCGTCGCCAGCCACGGCACGGGAGTCCCGTTGTCGTCTAGCGAGACCAGGTTGTCGAGGTATTGCCGCGCCAGGTAGGCGTTCTGGACCCAGCCGCCGTGGATGCACGGCGGTTCCTGCTCGTGCCCGTATTCGATGACGCCGCCGTCGACGTAGTCGCCGGCCGCGGCGGGAATGCCCGTCGACGTGCCGTCTCCGGTCGCCGGGCGCTCACCGCACGCCGACAGCAGAGCGGCGGCCGACAGACTCACCGCCAGTAGGGCTCGAGTCCGTCTGGAACGGACAGATCTGAACACGGCAGGTACTCCTCGTTATCGAGAGTCAGGATTCGACAGTGATCGAAAGCGGAAGGGGCGGCGGGCCGGCACGGAAGTCTCGGCACAGCTGAATCAGAACTCTGACCCGCGGTCGTCGTCGTACGGTAACGACCGAAGGCGTCTGCGTCAGGCTTTGCAGTCACCCTGAGCACAACGACACACGAGACGGCGCGCGAACGTACCGTCGTTCGGGTGTCAGAGCCAAAACCCTTGCGTTTCGCCGCCTTTGTGATGAACACGACCTCCCACATCCTGCATGGGGCGTGGCGTGCCCCCGGTGCGCGGCAAACGGACTTCAACTCGCTGCAGCACTGGATCGACCTCGCAAAGACGTTGGAGGAGGCGCGATTCGACTTCGTCTTCTTCGCCGACGTCGTCGGACTCTACGACGATTACCAGGGCGACTGGAAGAAGTTCGTGGACACCGGATTGCAGATCCCCAGCAACGACCCGATCGTTCTCGCGTCCGCGTTGGCGTCACACACCGAGAACCTGGGCATCGCCATCACCAGCTCGATCCTGCAGGAACACCCCTTCGACTTCGCCCGCAAGATCTCGACGCTCGATCACGCGTCCGATGGCCGCATCGCGTGGAACATCGTCACGAGCCTGTCCCAGAATGCCTGGCGCAACTTCGGATACGACGGGATCACCGCCCACGACGACCGGTACGCGTGGGCAGAGGAGTACGTCGACGTCGTCTACAAGCTCTGGGAGGGCAGCTGGGATGACGGCGCGCTGATCCAGGACAAGGACAGCGGCGTCCACGCAGACTTCGACAAGGTGCACAAGATCCATCACGTCGGTGACCGCTACCGCGTCGAGGGACCGCACCTCGTGGCACCCTCGCCGCAGCGCACACCGGTGTTGTTCCAGGCGGGTTCGTCACCGACGGGCCGCCGCTTCGCCGCCCGCAATGCCGAGGCACAGTTCATCGTGTCGCCCACTCCGCAGGCCGCCAAGGGCCTCGTCGACGACACCCGTCGTCTGGCGGTCGAGGCCGGCCGGGACCCTCAGGACATCCAGTTCTTCCAGGGGCTCTCCTTCGTCATCGGCAGCACCGAGGAGGAGGCACGCCGGAAGGCCGCCGAACTCGACGAGTACATCGATCCGAGCACGATCATCGCCCACTCGGCGGGTGGTCTCGGGCTCGATCTCGGCTTCTACGATCTCGACACCCCGATCGGCGAGATCCACACCGAGGGCACGCAGAGCACCCTGCTGTGGCTGCGCGAGGCCGTGCCCGACCGTGAGCCGACCGTCCGCGACCTGGCCGAACTGCGCAGCCGCAGTGGACGGGTCGTCGGCACCCCCGAACAGATCGCGGACCGCCTGGCCGAATGGCGAGATGCGGGCGTCGGTGGCATCAACGTCATCAACGCGACGATCCCGGGAAGCTACGTCGAGTTCGCCGAGCACGTCCTGCCGGTGCTGCGGGAACGCGGACTCGCCCAGCACGACTACGCGCCGGGCACGACGCGACGCAAGCTCACCGGCCGCGATCGCCTGCCCGAGTCCCATCCCGCGGCGGCCTATCGCGGTGCGTTCGCCGAAAAGGTCGAGGTGTCGGCGTGAGCGTGCTGAGCCGTGTCGTCGCGGACCGATCGGCGATCCTGTCCGAGATCGGGGCCGATGCCGCGGTGCGTGAGCTCACCGGCATCGATCCTCACGCCCAGGTGCGGTTGCTCAGTGAAACCGGCTATACCGCTTTGACTCTCGACGACGGGTCCGGTCCCGGGGCCGGCACTCCCGAGCTGTTCGGGTTCCTCATCGATCTGGCACGCGCCGATCCGATCGTCGCCCACATCCTGCGTGCGCACTACTGGTTCGTCGAGCAGATCCGCCGGTTCCCCGACGGGCCCGTGCGCGACCGCTGGGTCGCGGAGATCGCCGCGGGAAAGGTCTTCGGCAACGCGACCAGCGAACGCACCGGAAGCGCGGGTTCGCTGTCGTTCCAGACCGAGCTGGAGGCGGTCGACGGCGGGTGGCTGCTGACCGGGGCCAAGTTCTACAGCACCGGCACCGCGTTCTCGGACTACGTCTCGGTCACCGCGACCGTACGAGGCGGTGAATTCGACGGCAAGATCGCGCGGATCGTCCTGCCCGTCGACCGTGACGGCGTGACCGTCGTCGACGACTGGGACGGGATCGGTCAGAACCGCACGGGTACAGGCACGACCACCCTGGACCGCGTCCCGGTGTCCGCCGACGACGTCCTGGCCTTCACGGACCCGGCGTCAGCCGCTCCGCTGGCGAACGACGGCCCTTTTCTTCAGCTCTACCTACAGGCACTGATCACCGGAATCCTGTTGTCGGTCGGCGATGATGCGACCACGCTGCTGCGATCGCGGACGCGAACGTTCGATCACGCCCCCGTGGATTCGCCGCGCCACGATCCCGTGCTCCTCGGGACCGTCGGCGAGATCGACGCGGCCGCCCACGTGGCGAGGGCCGCCGTCCTCGACGCCGCACAGACGATCGAGGAGGCGTTCGCGCCGGCACGCAGCGGCGAGATCGATCCCGACCTGTTCATCAAGGCCTCGGTGGCGGCCGCGCGGGTGAAGGTTCACGTGGACCGCGTCGGTCTCCGCGCCGCCGCGGACCTGTTCGACGTCGGCGGCGCGTCATCGGCGAGCCGGACCACGAACCTGGACCGGCACTGGCGCAACATCCGCACCGTCACCCTGCACAACCCGACGTCGTACAAGGCCATCGCCCTGGGCGACCTCCTGGTCAACGACACTCCCCTGCCCGCGAACGGGTACTTCTGAGCACAACCCTCGCTCCCGGGAGGCTGAGGCACGGCAGCACCCCCGTCCCGCTCCCTGAGGTGCGAGGAGCGCTGGCGACCGCCCCCGCTCCCTGAGCCTGGATGCACCGATGTGGTGTGCCGGTGGTGGTGGAGGGTGTTGTGGGCGTGCGGTTTTGGGGGTGGTGGTATGTGGGCGTGGGTGGTCTGCCGATCTCGGAATGTCGGCTTGTTTCACTGGGTGTCCTGGTTGGGCCCGGGGGTGGGCGGGGTTGGTAGGGGTTTACGCGGGTTTTCGATGGTGGGTGTGGTCGAAGAGGTTCTGCCAGTACGGTTGCCAGGGCCAGTCGCGGGGTAGGTGCAAGGTCACGCGGCGTGCTGAGCGGGAGATGCGGGCGGCGATGCTGATCAGGGTGCGGCGCACGGTGGCGGTGGTGGCGGTGGTCATCCCGGCCACACATCCCGCGGCGCGGGAGAGGTTGAACGCGATGACTGCGCAGGTCAGCCAGGCGTTGTTCGCGGCGAACTGTGCCGAGGGCAGGTGGGCCAGGGGCCCGTTTTTGAGGTCGGCGTGGACGTTTTCGATGATGGCGTGTCCGCGGTGGATGGCGTCGGCGGTGACCGGATCGGGGTCGGGTTGGCTGGTGAAAAACGCGTGGTAGCGCCAGATCGGGAACAACTCGCCGGTCTGGGTGCTTTGTTCGTCGGGTACTCGCCGCACGATCAGGTGACCAGGCACTGGCTTCTTGCCGCTCATGTTGCCGGTGAATGCGGTGAACGGGGTGGCCGCGACCTGGGCGCGGTGGACCACGGTGTGGGTGTCGGGGTCATAGACCGGGCGGGTGTAGGTGATCGGTGTCCAGGCGGTGGCGTCGATGTTGGCGATGGCGCGCAGGACGTCGGGTTGGCGCCGCAGGGTGATCGAGACGTGCGCACCGTGGGCCAGGCAGGCGCGGACCATGTCGTAGGAGTAGAACGCGGAATCGGCACGCACCAGCACTGGTGGTGCAGTGGTGGTGGGCCTCAGACGGGTGAGCGTCTTCAGTGCTGAGGTGATCATTGACGCTGCGCCGTGCGAGGAACCGCGAGCACCGCGGCGTAGGCGCTGCCCACAGATCACCGGGGCCCGTCCTGGGGCGGTGAGCGTGGTCAGCAACACGTTGAGTCCGCGGGTGCCGGTGTAACCGACCTGCGCGCCCTGTTTGCCATAGCCGTGGACCTCGATGACAGTGTCATCGATGTCGAGCATCACCGAGGCGCTGGGATTACTGAGATCACCGAGCAGGCTGGTCTGTCGTGTCAGTTCGCCGAGAAACCGGGTGGCGACTGCGTCGAGTTGGCGGGTGTGGCCGTAGGTGAACATCCGCAGAAACGATCCCAGCGTGGACGGTGCGTAGGTGCGGTCGAACAGGGTACCCATCGCTCCGTGACGCAGCACACCCATGTCGGCGATGCTGTCCGCACCCATGACCATGCCGGTGACCAGCGCCGATACCTTCGCTCCTGGGTGGGCGCCTTTGTCGGTGGGGATCGTGAGCCACTCGTCGGCCAGGTCGGCCAAGCTGCACGAGGTGGCCAAGCCCATCACCGGCACGACCCCCGCTGCGGCGATCAGGTTCGGGTCGTCGAACGAGGCTGCTGCTACCGGGTTGGTATGAGAGAATCGCATCTGCGAGATGCCTTTCTTCGTGCCTGAATGTGTTCCTTAGACAAGTCCCATTCTTGCACTGCAGCAAGGCATCTCGCTTCTCAACACCCCATCAAACACCAGAAACCTCACCCCAAATCGGTGCATCCAGGCTGAGGTGTGAGGAGCGCTGGCGACGAGCCTCGAAGGGCCTGGCGACATTTCCTCGCCAAGCCCTTCGATACGCTCGCAAGCTCGCTACTCAGGGAGCAGAGCCTCACGCGCACAAGCTCGCTACTCAGGGAGCAGAGCCTCACGCTCGCAAGCTCGCTACTCAGGGAGCAGAGCCTCACGCGCACAAGCTCGCTACTCAGGGAGCAGGAGCGAGCGTCAGTTCACCGCACCAGCGAACGCCTCGTCGCCGGCTTTGCCGGCCCCCGCGCCGAACGCGCCGCGGTACCGGGTCGCATGGTGGCGATCCGGCAGCCGGTCCCCCTCCCCGAAGATCTTCTGTCGCAGGGTGCCGTCGGAGTACTCACTCTGGATGAGGCCCCGCTCGCGCAGCGTCGGGATCACATGATCGACGAAATCCTCGTAGGAGGTCGGGATCTCGTAGTTCATCAAGTTGACGCCGTCGACACCGCTCGCCTGCCACGCGGTGAGCTCGTCGGCGATCTTCTCGGGCGTGCCGACGATGCGCAGGTTGGTCGCGGTGTGGTGGGCGACGTCGCGCAGTGTGGCGGGGCGGTCGGTCACCAGGTCGTTGATCCAACCGACGACCGACTGCACGCCTTCCGTCTTGATCTCACCGACCGGGGTGTCGAGGTCGTCGTGACCGAAGTCGATGCCGATGGACCCCGACATGTGCGCGAGGTGTCCGTCGTGGTCGATCCACTCGTCGAGTTCCGCGGCGACGCGTGCCGCTTCGGCCTCGGTCGAGGTCGGCACGACGTACAGCCCCTGGAAGAACTTCAGGTCGTCGGCTCGACGCCCGAGCGCGACCGCACGCCGGCGGATGTCGGAGGTGTCCCGGAGTGCGGCTTCACGGTTCGGCGTTCCGAGGAACACTGCTTCGGCGTTCTGCGCCGCGAAGTTGCGGCCGGCCTCTGAGGCACCCGCCTGGAAGAGGAACGGCGTGCGCTGGGGGCTCGGCGACACCAGGTGTGGCCCCTCGACCTGGTACCGCTCACCGATGTGGTTGATGCGGTGGACCTTGTCGTAATCGGCGTGGACGCCGCGCTCACGGTCCTGCAGCAGCGCGTCGTCGTCCCAGCTGCCCTCCCACAGCTTGTAGGTGACGTCGACGTACTCGTCGGCCCACGCGTAACGCGCGTCGTGGGCGGTGAGTCCTTCGAGACCGAAGTTGCGGCTGGCATTGGGCAGGTAGTTCGTCACGATGTTCCACGCGATACGACCCTTCGTCGCGTGGTCGAGTGTCGAGATCCGGCGGGCGAAGTTGAACGGATGCTCCTGCAGGATGCTCGCGGTGAATGCGATGCCGAGATGCTCTGTCGCGTAGGCGATCGCGCTGGCGAGCACGCTCGGGTCGTTGCTCGGGACCTGCAGACCGGCTTCGAAGTACTTCCGCTCGTCACCGCGGTACGGGGCGTAGAGCCCGACGACGTCGGCGAAGAAGATGGCGTCGAACTTCCCGCGCTCGAGCGTCTTCGCGAGGTTCACCCAGTGATCGAGATCGTTGAAGTCCGCCGACCGCGACGACGGGCGACGCCACGTGCCCTGGACGATGTGGCTGGTCGTGTTCATGACGAACGCGGCGAAATGGAGCGGACGGGCGGCTTCTTCAGACACGAGTGCGACTTCTTTCACAGAACGAGGGACGTGAATGGGACTGCTGCACCCTAGGTCTGCCGGGATCAGCGGGACACGATTGCGCGCAGCCTGATCGAAATCCGGTCGTCGACGTGCTGCGCCGAAGATCGTCGACGCACTCCCCCCGGCACACGACCGCGATCACGTTCGGCACCGATCTCGTCTCGAACCTTACGAGACAGTATTTTGCGACACTTTGTCGCGAAAACTCAGACTTGGCCGAGCGTTCCAGACGACCAATCTCGAATCTCCCGCGCGCGTCTCAAATCTGTATCGAGACTTTTGAGATAGAGTCCTCGTCGTGACGGCAGAAGCGAGAGGTGGCGCGCCGGGGATGTCCCTCGGATACGCGCGCGAGACCCCGGGAGCACACGCCCTCGGTCCGCAGATCGATGCATTGACAGAAGCAGGGGTTGATCCGGCACGGATCTATACCGACGTCGCCGACCGGGTTCGGTCCGCGGACCGTCGACCGGGCATGAACGCACTGCTGGACTACGCGCGGGCTGGTGACACCACCGTGGTCGTGGGCATCGACCGTCTCGGACGCAACATCCGCGAGGTCATGGCCATCACGCGTGAACTCGCGAAACGCAGCATCGGCCTCCGCTCGTTGCGCGAGGGCATCGACACCGACGATCCCGCCGGCGCGATGGTCGTCGGACTCCTGGCGTCCCTGGCCGAACTCGACGACCCCTCCCCCGGGCTCAGCTCGTCGAGGCCGCGGACCACGACGACACACCGGCAGCCTGCATCGACGGTCGGACGCCCCCGTGTCCTCGACGACGAGCAGGTGCTGCGTGCCGAACAGATGCGTGCCGCAGGCGAATCCGTGCCGAGGATCGCCCAGGCGCTGGGGGTCAGCCGTGCAACGCTCTACCGCACCCTCGCCGAAAGACGCACGGTCCGTTGACAAATCACGAGAACGAGCTCCCCGACCTCGACATCGTCACCGAATACGGAGTAGTCACCCGGCTTCCCACGTCGTTCCCGATCTACGACGCCGACCTCGACGAGCATCTCGATCCCGATCTCTTCCAGAAGGGGTTCGACGACGCGGAAGCCGCGCTGTGCGCACTGCCGGCACCGTGGGCACGTCAGCTCGCATCGTCGACCCTCGACTGTCCGCCTGACCCCGACGACGAGGAACCCAGCTACACCCGCGGCCATCGTGCCGCCCTGTACGGCTACCTGCGGCACGCCCGCAAGTGAAGGCCGGGATCGCCACCCGAACACCGCAGCGCTGGCTACAAGTAGCGCTCGCGGCAGGCGGCGATTCTCCGACACCGCGCCACGCGACCGTGCGAGTCGGTGCCGAGGCCTCCGACGCCGTATCGTTCAGGCGTGGTTCAGCTGACAGTGGGAAGCCATCGCGACGACGCGACGTCCGAAGTCGTTCTCTCCGCCCTGAAGTTCAACCGTCACACCTTCTGGTGCGGCCAGAGCGGTTCGGGCAAGACCTACGCGCTCGGTGTGGTGCTGGAGCAGTTGCTCCTGAGCACCCGACTCCCGCTGCTCATCCTCGACCCGAATGCCGACTTCACCCGCTTGCCGGAGACGAGGGACAGCTCCGACCCCGAAGCCGCCGAGACCATCGCCGCATCCGACATCCGGGTGCTGCATTCGACGCGGCGCGACCTCCCCCAGCTGCGGACGCGGTTCACCGACCTGCCGCTCGCCGCGAAGGCCGCGGTCCTGCAGCTGGACCCGATCGCCGACGCCGACGAGTACAACGTCCTGCTCCACGCCGACGCCACTCTCACCGGCACGCCGGACCAGAGCACCTACATCACCGCGCTGCGCGCCTCCGACGACCCCGGCCACCAGCGGCTGGCCAAGCGGATCGAGAATCTCCAGGTCCTCGACTGGGACCTGTGGGCGCGGGGCGAGGTCGCGGCCACCGACATCGTCGACGAGCGCCCCCAGGCAACCGTGCTCGACCTGGGCGGATTCGCCCACTCGGCGGAACCCAAGGTGGCCGCCCTCAGCGTGCTCGAACACCTGTGGGCTCGCCGCGAAGAGCGTCGCCCCGTCCTCATCGTCATCGACGAGGCCCACAACATCTGCCCGCCCGTCGCCACCAGCGCCGTGGAGCAGGCCCTGATCGATCGCGTCGTGCAGATCGCAGCCGAAGGCCGCAAGTTCGGTCTCTGGCTTCTCCTGTCCACGCAACGGCCGACGAAGATCCACCCCAACGTGTTGTCCCAGTGCGACAACCTGTGCCTGATGCGGATGAACGCCCCGCGCGATCTGGCCGAACTCGCCGACACGTTCGGGTTCGTCGGCGAACACTTGCTGGCGGAGTCACCCGAGTTCCGCCAGGGCGAGGCCCTCTTCGCCGGCGGGTTCATCACCACCCCCACCTTCACCCGAATGGGAGCTCGGATCACCGAAGAGGGCGGCGCCGACGTCGGGGTGCCGCTGCCCGCTTGAACGCCCTGTCCGGCCGTCCCACTGACCCGACACGAGTTCGTGCGCCGCGCGGACACAGCCAGACCGACGCGATCGAACCACCCCCCATCTGATCGGACGACAGTGACGTCGCGTTCGTTGGTGAATCGTGACCGGGCGGTGACGCCAACTCCCTCACAGTGCACGCGGTCGGTGCGACTATGGACCGAGTCGGGGGACGCGGTTCGCGAGACCGAACCGGGCGCAGGACCAGTCGAGGTCGGCGTCGCATCTCGGCGGTTCAAGTTGGCGGGCCGCACTTCCCTTCGGACAGCGCAAGGTGGTCGTGGCGTGAACAAGTCGATGGGCGACAAGGGACAGATGCTGGGTGGGAGCGACGTCGGCGAACGCGAGCTCGCGGACCTCCGTGCGGAGTTGGACGGTATCGACGACCGACTGCTCGAGGACGTGCGCGCCCGGATAGAGGTGTGCACCCGCATCGCGCACCTCAAGCAGCGATACACCATTCCGGTGATGCAGCCGCGCCGTGTCGGAGCGGTGCACGAGCATGCCCACCGGTACGCCCTCGATCACGACCTCTCCCCGCAGTTCCTGCACGACCTCTACGACCTGCTCATCTCGGAGACCTGCCGGGTGGAGGACCTGATCGTGGTGACCGAGGAACTGCGGACCAACGGCGTCCCGGCCGAGAACGCAGGACCGGATCGTGCCCTCACCGAACGGATTGCCGCGGACGTCGGCGGCCCGAGCACGGAATGAGGTGGCCGCCGTGCGGACACTGCTCATCGACAACTACGACTCGTTCACGTACAACCTGTACACGTTGTTGACGGAGGTCAACGGCCGGGAGCCGACGGTCGTCGCCAACGACATGCCGTGGCCGTCGGTGGACCTGACGGCGTTCGACAACGTGGTGGTCTCCCCCGGCCCGGGCCGGCCGGACTGCGCGCGCGACTTCGGGATCAGCGCGCGGGCCCTGACCGACAGCGGGCTTCCCGTGCTCGGCGTGTGTCTGGGCCACCAGGGACTGTGTCACGTGTTCGGCAGCCCGGTGGTACCGGCGCCCGAACCTCGACACGGACGGATCAGCGCGGTGCACCACGACGGCAGAGGCCTGTTCGCGGGACTGCCGTCCCCGTTCCGGGCGGTGAGGTACCACTCCTTGGCGGTCGTGGATGTCCCCGACGCGTTGGAAGTCCAGGCGTGGTCGGACGACGGTGTCCTGATGGCGGTACGTCATCGGGAACTGCCGTTGTGGGGGGTGCAGTTTCACCCGGAGTCGATCTGCTCCGAGTACGGCCGGGAACTCCTGGCGAACTTCGCGGCAGCGACGCCGGTGCGGGCGCCCCGGCCGACCCGGGCGGCAAGGACTCCCCCGACGGCAGCGGAGACCGAGGCGCCGGCAACGAAGCCGAGAGACCGTTACCGGATCCGGTCGGTGAAGGTGGACCGGGTCGTGGACCCCGGGGCGGTGTACGAGCGGCTGTTCGCCGGTGGACCGAACAGCTACTGGCTGGACGGGTCGGCGGCCGACGACGCAGACGGCCGGTTCTCCGTGATGGGTGACTGCTCGGGTCCGCGCGCCGAATACGTGACCTACAGCGTCCCGGAAATGACCGTGCGAGTAGAACATTCGGACGGGACGGTGGAGAAGATCCGCAGCACCTTCTTCGACTATCTCGGCGCACAACTACGGGAGCGGTCGGTGGCGCCGCGCACGGATCCACCGTTCGGGTTCTGCCTCGGCTACGTCGGCTATCTCGGCTACGAACTCAAGGCGGACACCGGCGGGCAGCTGGCACACGCGTCCGAGCAGGCCGATGCGGCGCTCGTGTTCGCGGACCGGGCCGTCGTGATCGACCACGAGCGGGGATGTGCGTACGCGCTGGCACTCGAATCGGTGGACGGCCCGGACCCCGACACCGCCGACCCCGATACCGCGCGGTGGTTACACGAGACGGCGTCGACCATCGGTGCGATGCAGGACACGCTCCCCGAGCCACCAGTGACGGCTCCCCCACTGGTCCCGGCGGCGGAAGAGGTGCCGATCGTGTTCCGGCACAACCACCCCACGTACTTGAGGCTCGTCGAACAATGCCTGGCGGAGATCCGCTCCGGGGAGTCCTACGAGGTGTGCCTGACGAACACGGCCACAGTGCTCCGCAGTCTCGATCCCGTGTCCGGGTACTCGTGTCTGCGCGAGATCAGCCCGATGCCCTACAACGCGTTGCTCCAGTTCTCGGGACTGTCGGTGCTCAGCGCGTCCCCGGAACGATTCCTGAAGGTGGGTGCGGACCGGACGGTGGAATCGAAACCGATCAAGGGCACCCGGCCGCGGTCGGCGGACCCCGTCGAGGACCAGGGGTTTCGGTGCGACCTGCGAGCCAGCGAGAAGGACCGGTCGGAGAACCTGATGATCGTCGACCTCGTCCGCAACGACCTGTCGCGGGTCTGCGTGCCGGGATCGGTGCACGTGCCCTCCCTGTTCGATATCGAGACGTACGCGCCCGTGCACCAGATGGTGTCGACGGTGCGTGGGACGCTGCGCGAGGGGCTGTCAGCGGTCGACTGTGTGCGGGCGGCGTTCCCCGGCGGATCGATGACCGGGGCGCCGAAGATCCGCACGATGGAGATCATCGACAAACTCGAAGCCGGTCCGAGAGGGGTGTACTCGGGCGCGATCGGCTACTTCTCGCTGACCGGAACCGCCGACCTGTCGATCGTGATCCGCACCATGGTCGCGACCGGTTCCGAGGTGACGTTCGGGGTGGGCGGCGCGATCGTCGCGCTGTCGGATCCGGACGAGGAGTTCGAGGAGACGATGGTCAAGGCGCTGACGATGCGCCGCTGCCTGTCTGTCGCCGAAGAGAGCGACCCGTGACCGCACCACCCGTCCCAGGTGCACGGTCGGTGGTCGTCGCCGGCGGCGCCGGGGCGGTCGGGACGATGCTCGCCGACCGGTGGCGCGGTGACGGGAACACCGTGCACGTGCTCGATGCCTGCTCCGGCGATGACATCCGGTCTCCCGGTCCGGAGGCGATAGCGCAATTGCGCGAGGCGGACGTCGTGGTTTTCGCGGTCCCGGAGGATGTGGCGCTCGCCGCGGTCGCGGAGGTGGGGCCACTGCTGCGCCCGACCGCGCTGTTGGTGGAGACGCTGTCGGTCAAGACGCGGTTCTCGTCGGCCGTAGCCCGTCTCGACGCCGCCGATCGCGACCGGGGCGGGTCGATCGTCGGGATCAATCCCATGTTCGCGCCGTCCCTCGGCCTGCCCGGGCGCACGGTCGCGGTGGTCGTCCATCGGCGCGGCGCGGGCGCAGACCGTCTGCTCGAGGACCTCGCACGGTGGGGCGCGCGGGTGGAGGTCACGACCGCGGACCGGCACGACCGGTTGTGCGCGGCGGTGCAGGCCCTCACCCATGCGACGATCCTGTCGTTCGGATGCGCGCTCGCCGACCTCGGAGTCGGCGCCGACGAGGCGACGGCGCTGGCCACCCCGCCGTTCACGACGATGTCGGCGTTGCTGGCGCGGATCACCGGCGGGACACCGGAGGTGTATCGAGACGTGCAGGAATCCAACCCGTGTGCGCCCGCCGCGCGGGAGGCGTTGGCGCGGGCCGTATCCCGGGTGTCGGCCGCGTCCGAGGGCGACGCCGACGACTTCACGGCGCTCCTCGCGCGGGCCGGTGTCCCGCTGGGCGACCGCGCAGACGGGTACGCGCGAGTGTGTGCGCGGATCTTCGAAGGACTGCCGTCGTGAGCGGCCACGTGCCCGAGCACGACGCCTCCGATCCGGTGGAGACGGCGGTCATCCGCGGGCTGGTCCGCAGCTGGCCGCGGCGGGCGACGGTGCGGCGCACCGAACCCGAACTCGACGCGCCCACGATGGACGACCTCTACGACGACAACTGCGTCGACTACCCAGAGGTGCTGCTCCCCTTCGCCGGGCATCCGGTCTGGGAGCGGCTCGACGAGGGTGTACGGTCCCGCATCCTGGCGTGGGCGTGGATCGCCTACAACAAGAATGTCGTCGACATCGAACAGGACGTGGTGACACCTGGTTTCGGACTGCTCTTCCGGGACGCGTTCGGCACCGGCTTCTCCGACGCGGGCCGGGCGGCGGTGGTGCAGTCGATGGTCGACGAGGAGTACCACACGCTGATGCACCTGAACGCGTCCGCGCTGACCCGGCGTCGACGCGGCTGGGCGCTGCCGGACGCAGCCTTGCCGGAGACGTCGACCGTGCGGCGGCATCGGGAGGCGCTCTCGCGGGCCGAGTCGGCCCGTGCCGCGGCCTTGACGACCCTCGCGTACGCGACCGTCGCGGAGACCTCCATCGCGGACTACCTGACCTTGATCGCCGACGACCGGACGATCCAACCGGTGCACCAGGCCACCATCGCGTTGCACCGCCGAGACGAGCGCGCACACGCCTCGGTTGCGTCCGAGATGATCGCCATGGTCCACGACCGGCTCGACCGACACGACCGGAACATCCTGGCGCGGGCCCTGTGTGATGGCGTCGACGCGTTCACGGCCACCGATGGGACGACGTGGTCGGCGATCCTCGCCGTCGAACAGGTCGCGGACGGCGATGCGATGCTGCGCGAGGTCGCCGAGGACCCCGATCGCCGCCGATTCCTGCAGGACTGCACCGCGATCGACCGGCTGCTCGCCCGGTTCGGTGAGCTCGACCGGTGCTGACCACGATTCTGCGTGTACCCCGCCGACCCCGAACTTCCTCAGCGGACGGCCTGTTCGCGCAGGAAGGATCGTCGAGTATTTCGATCGCGTCGACAAGAGTCCGTGACAAGACGCAGGCCCCGTCCGCACTGCGGACGGGGCCTGCTCTGTCGGGCTGACAGGATTTGAACCTGCGACCACTTGACCCCCAGTCAAGTGCGCTACCAAACTGCGCCACAGCCCGTTGCTCCCTGCTCAAGCGGAGCGAGATAAAGCCTAGCCGACGACTGCCGTTCGGAACCAATCGCCTGGTCAGGCGGGGTTCCCGGCCGGTCGTCAGATGTCGCGAAACGTGGCGCCGGGCGCAACGATCGACGACATCTGCTACCGCGACCTAGACCGCGGACCGCATCTTGAACCAGATCCAACCGCCGGTGATGGTCGCCAGACCCAGTCAAACCCACCAGTTTTCGGCAGAAACGCCAACCGACGCGGGGGTGATTCTGCCGAAAAAGGGTGGGTCTGCGGTCAGCGTTTGCGACGCTGCTCCCGCTTGTCGCGCACACGCACGTTGATGCGCACCGGCGAGCCGTCGAAGTTGAACTCCTCGCGCAGGCGACGCTCCAGGAAGCGGCGGTAGCCGGCCTCGAGGAAGCCGGTGGTGAAGAGCACGAAGGTCGGCGGTCGTACCGACGCCTGGGTCGCGAACATCACGCGCGGCTGTCGCCCGCCGCGCAGCGGCGGCGGGTTGGCCGCGATGACGTCCTTGAGCCAGCTGTTCAGCGGTCCGGTCGAGATGCGCTTGTCCCACGAGTCGAGCGCGCTCTCCATCGCGGGTACCAGCTTCTGGACCGCACGACCGGTCGACGCCGAGATGTTCACCCGGCGAGCCCACGGCACGCGGGCGAGCTCGCGATCGATCTCCTTGTCGAGCTGGTAACGACGATCCTCGTCGACCAGGTCCCACTTGTTGAACGCGATGACCAGCGCACGACCGCTCTCGATGATGAGCGACAGCACGCGAAGGTCCTGCTCGGTGATCGGCTCCGACGCGTCGATCAGCAGGATCGCCACCTCGGCGGCGTCGAGTGCCGACCGCGTCCGCAACGACGCGTAGTACTCGTGACCACTCGCGGTGCGCACCTTGCGCCGCAGGCCGGCGGTGTCGACGAAATGCCAGGTCTTGCCGCCGACTTCGACGATCTCGTCGACGGGGTCGACGGTGGTCCCGGCCACGTTGTCGACGACGGAACGCTCGGTGCCGGCCAGCTTGTTCAACAGCGAGCTCTTGCCCACGTTCGGCTTGCCGACGAGTGCCACACGACGCGGGCCGCCCAGCACCGGCGCCTCGCGCGGGGTCGCGGGCAGCTTCTCCAGGATGACGTCGAGCAGGTCACCGGCGCCACGACCGTGCGCCGCCGACACCGGGTGCGGCTCGCCGAGTCCCAGCGACCACAGGGCGGCCGTGTCTGCCTCCATGCGCTCGCTGTCGACCTTGTTGGCGCACAGGATCACCGGGGTCTTCGACCGTCGCAGGACACGCGCCACGGCCTCGTCGGTGGCGGTGGCGCCCACGGTCGCGTCGACGACCACGACGATGGCGTCGGCGGTCCGCATCGCGAGCTCGGCCTGGGCCGCGACTGCCTGCTGCAGACCCTTGGCGTCGGGTTCCCAGCCGCCCGTGTCGACGACCGTGAAGCTACGTCCCGACCAGCTCGCCGAGTAGGACACACGGTCACGCGTGACGCCCGGGATGTCCTCGACCACGGCCTCGCGACGGCCGAGGATGCGGTTGACGAGAGTGGACTTGCCCACGTTGGGTCGCCCGACGATCGCCAGCACCGGCATGTGCTCGAACTCGGCGGCACCGTCGGCACCCTCGATATCGGCCAGCTGCCAATCGGATTCGTCCGCCCACGTGCCGTCACCCGGCAACGCCGCCACATCGGTCTCGAAGTTGTCGCTCACCGTTCTGATGCTCCGATCCGGGTCTCCACGAGGCCGCTCAGTTCGTCGAGCACCTCCATCAGGGTCTTGTCGCTGGTGTCGACGACGACGGCATCGTCGGCGGCACGCAACGGCGACACCGCGCGCGTCGAATCGAGATGATCGCGGCGGTTCACGCTGTCGAGAACGGCTGCGTAGTCGCTGTCGCGACCCGCGGCCAGGTTCTGCTTGTGCCGCCGGTCAGCGCGTGCCTCCGGCGTCGCGGTCAGGAAGATCTTGACGTCGGCGGCCGGGAACACCACGGTCCCGATGTCGCGTCCCTCGACCACCACGAAGCGGTCCTGCGCGTTCTGCCGCTGCAGCGCAACGAGTTTGGTTCGCACCTCGGGAACGGCGGACACCGCCGAGACCGCGCTGGTCACATGGTCGGTCCGGATCGGCCCGGACACGTCGCGACCGTCGAGCAACACCGTCGACGACCCGTCTCCGGTGGGGATCAACTCGATGTCGACCGCGTCCGCGACCCGGGCGATACCGGCCGGATCATCAAGTGCCACACCGGCATCGAGGACCGCCAGGGTCACCGCGCGGTACATCGCACCGGTGTCGAGGTAGCTGGCACCGACCTTCTCGGCGAGCAGCTTCGACACCGACGACTTGCCCGTACCGGCCGGCCCGTCGATGGCGACGACGCGCGTGGTGCCAGCGGTCACAGCCCGACCGCCTTGTACAGCGCGCCGACCTCGTCGTTGCCGAGGACACGCAGGCTGCCCGGCCGTTGCTCTCCGAGCGCGACGGTACCCACATGCGTGCGAACGAGTTTCGTGACCGGGAAGCCGACCTCGTCCATCATGCGGCGCACGATGCGGTTCCGGCCCTCGTGCAGGGTGATCCGCACCAGCGACTGTCCCTCGTGGACCTCGATGACGGTGAACCTGTCGACCTTGACCGGACCGTCCTCGAGTTCGATCCCCTCACGGAGTTGACGAGCGACCCCGCGGGGCACCTCACCCTTCAGGGTCGCGAGGTAGGTCTTGGGCACCTCGAACGACGGGTGCATCAGCCGGTGGGCCAGCTCGCCGTCGTTGGTGAGCAGCAGCAGACCTTCGGTGTCGGCGTCGAGGCGGCCGACGTGGAAGAGACGCTGTCCGGCCATCACGCGTTCGGCGACCACGTCACCGACGCACGGACGACCCTGGTCGTCGGCCATGGTCGACTGCCAGCCCTTGGGCTTGTTGAACGCGAGGTACTGACGCGTCTCGTCCATGATCACGCGTGCATCGTCGACATGGATGATCGCGGTGTCGGGGTTGATGCGCAGGCCCTGCTCGGTGACGACGACGCCGTCGACCTTCACACGTCCGGCGGCGATCATCTCCTCGGCGCCGCGGCGCGAGGCGACGCCGGCCTGGGCGAGTACCTTCTGGAGCCGCACACCGTCCTCGACGAAGGCCGGGCCCGTGCCGCTCACCTGCTCCGGCGCCACCTGATGGCGTGCGGGCCGGGCGTTGTTGAGCCGGATCTTCCCGACATCGGCGTTCGGTTTCGACGACCCCTTGCGGTGCGTCTTCTTGGTTCGCGGTTGCTGTGCGGGGGCGCCCTTGCGGCGTTTTCCCGGTGAGCCATCTCGGCCAGCGGAAGCCATTGTTCTCAATCCTGTGTGTGGGTGGATCTATGCGGTTCTAGTCATCATTCAGGTCACCGTCGGTGACCAGTACCTTCGAGTCTGACGGCTGAGGGGACAGTTTGGCGAATCGGGGATCCGACAGCAGCTCGTCGTCGAGGTCGTCGATGAGGTCGACGTCGGGCAGCAGCGGCGCCAGATCGGGCAGTTCGGACAGCGAGGCGAGACCGAGACGCTCGAGGAACAACTCGGTGGTCGCGTAGGTCGTGGCGTTGGTCTGCGGGTCCTGGCCGACCTCGTTGATCAGGCCGCGCGCGACGAGGGTGCGGATCACGCCGTCGACGTTCACACCACGGATCGCGCTGACCCGTGCGCGGGTCACCGGCTGCCGGTAGGCGATCACGGCCAGTGTCTCCAACGCGGCGCGCGTCAGCTTCGACCGCGCCCCGTCGAGCAGCAACCTCTCCACGTACGGTGCGAAGTCCGCCCGGGTGTACAACCGCCAGCCGTCGCCCGCGAAACGCAGGTCGATGCCGCTGCGCGCCGCGGTGAGCTCGGCGGCCATCGCGTTGAGCATCTCGCGCACGCGTGTCCGGTCCTGGTCGACGGCGTTGGCCAACTCCTCGGTGGTCACCGGGGTGTCGACGACGAGCAGCACGGCCTCGAGTGCCGCCCGCAGGGTCGCGTCGTCGAGGACCTCGACCTCGTCCTCCCCCGTCAGCGCCGTCTGCTCGGGGTCGGCGGGGCCGTGGTCCGTCGCACTCTCCGCCGACGCCGGGGCGTCGGTTGCCGATTCGGCGAGAGCCTCGTCATTCACGTCGTCGGCGTCCTCGATCGGTCCGTCGGTCATCCGTAATCCTCTGCCTTGTCGATGCGCAGGTCGTCGATCTCGCGTTCGCCGGTCCACATCACCGCGAGATCGCCGAGAGCCTCGGGTTGTTCGAAGGTGATGGCCTGATCGCGGTAGAGCTCCAGCAATCCGAGGAAGCTGCCGACGATCTCGAGTCCGCTCCCGCAGTCGGCGGTGAGAGCGCGGAACGTGAGCCATTCGCCGGTCGACGCACTGAGCAGTGCCGCCATCCGCCGGGCCTGACCCGGCACCGACACCGACTGCACGTCGTGGAGATGGTCGAGTCCGACCGTCGGCACGGGCCGCGGGGTCATCGCCGCCGCGGCCACCTGCACGAAACCGGCGGCGTCGACGCCGAGCGTGACCTCCGGCAACAGGTCCTCGAACCGTTGCTCCAGCGAGACGGCGCGCGGATAACGTTGCAGCGCGGCGGCTTCCAGTTCGCCGAACAACTGTGCCACCTGCTTGTACGCCCGGTACTGGAGCAGCCGCGCGAACAGCAGGTCGCGGGCTTCGAGCAGGGCCAGGTCCTCGGGGTCGTCGACCTCGCCGGACGGCAACAGCCGGGCCGCCTTGAGATCGAGCAGCGTGGCCGCCACGACGAGGAACTCGGTGGTCTGGTCGAGCCCGACCTCCGGACCGAGTTCGCGGGTATAGGCGATGAAGTCGTCGGTCACCTCGTGCAGCGCGACCTCGGTGACATCGAGCCGATGCTGCGAGATCAGGTTCAGCAGCAGGTCGAAGGGTCCCTCGAAATTGCGGAGCTTGACCCGGAAACCGGATTCGGCGGCCTCGTCACTCCCATCAGGGGTGTCCCCGACCGGCTCCGACGCCTCGACCGGCGCTTCGACCTCGGACCCGTCGGACTCGGTCACGGCGTGGTCGGTGTCGACGGTCATGCGCCCTTCACGTTGCGCGCGATCACCTCACGCGCCAGCGCCCGGTAGGCCTTCGCGCCGGCCGACCGCGGTGCCCACGAGGTGATCGGTTCACCGGCGACGCTCGTCTCCGGGAAACGGACGGTCCGGGAGATCACGGTGTCGTAGACGGCGTCGCCGAACACCTCGACCACACGCGCCATCACCTCGCGGGAATGCAGCGTGCGGGCGTCGAACATGGTGACGAGGATGCCACCGAGGTCCAGGCGCGGGTTGAGACGGTCGCGCACCTTGTTGATCGTGTCGGTGAGCAGCGCCAGGCCACGCAGCGAGAAGTATTCGCACTCCATCGGGATCAGCACGGTGTCCGCGCAGGCGAGGGCGTTCACGGTGAGCAGGCCGAGCGAGGGCTGGCAGTCGATCAGCACCACGTCGTAGCGGTCGAGAACCGGGTGCAGCGCACGGGCCAGGGACTGTTCGCGTCCCACCTCCGTGACGAGCTGGATCTCCGCGGCCGACAGGTCGATGTTGCTCGGCAGCAGGTCGAGTCCGTCGACGCGTGTGCGCATCAGCACCTCGTCGGTGGCCACCTGCGGCGGGACGAGGAGGTTGTAGACCGTCTGCTCGAGTTCGTGGTGCGGCACACCCAGTCCCGCGGACAACGCGCCCTGCGGGTCGAGGTCGACGAGCAACACGCGGCGGCCGTACTCGGCGAGCGCGGCCCCGAGGTTGATGGTCGAGGTGGTCTTGCCGACCCCGCCCTTCTGGTTGCACACGGCGATGACGGTGGCCGGACCGTGACGGTCGAGTGGTCTCGGCTCGGGGACTTCTCGATAGGGCCGTCCGGTGGGGCCGATCTCGCCGGTGCCGTGGTGGTCGACCTCGTCGGCGTCATGTCCCGGCGACACCTGGATGCTGTACTGATCACCCGCGGAGGTCACGATCGCGTCCCCGAACACTCGAGTCGGGTGCCAGACCGCAGTGTGCTCGGAGTGGTCACGTGCCCGCCGCTCCCTTCACTCTTCGGTACCCGATGCGCGTCGGCCGGCCGGGCGGAAATGCCGGTCCGTGGACGACGACTCGTATCAGCCTAGGACATCGCGGGCGTCGACCCGCTGTCGGCGCGCGGTCAGCGGGCACGCGGATGTGCGACGGCATACACCTCGCGCATCGTGTTCACCGTCACGAGTGTGTACACCTGCGTGGTGGTCACCGAGGCGTGTCCGAGCAGCTCCTGGACGACGCGGACGTCGGCGCCGCCGTCGAGGAGATGGGTCGCGAAGCTGTGCCGCAGGGTGTGCGGGGAGACGGCCTTGTCCAACCCGGCGCGTTCGGCGGCGGTGACCAGTACCTGCCACGCCGACTGACGCGAGAGTCGCCCGCCCCGGGCATTGAGGAACAGCGCCGGCGTCGCCCGCGATACCAGCGCGGGACGGCCGCGGACGAGATAGGCGTCGATGGCATCGATCGCCGGTCCGCCCAGCGGGACGAGCCGCTCCTTGCCGCCCTTGCCCCGTAGGCGTACCGCCCGGGTGTCGAGGTCGAGGTCGTCGATGTCGAGCGAGGTGGCCTCGGAGATGCGGGCGCCGCAGCTGTAGAGGAATTCCAGCAGGGCGCGATCGCGCAGGGCGCGGGGATGGTCTTCGGCACCGGCGGCCTCGAGGATGGCCAGCACCTCGTCGACGGGCAGCGACTTCGGGAGACGGCGCGCCGGCCTCGGCGGACGGACCGCCTGCGCAACGTCCGTCGCAACCATCCCCTCGTCGACCGCGAACTTGTGAAAGCGCCTGGTCGCCACCACTGTTCGCGCGATCGAGCTGTCCGCGAGGGGCGGGAACCCGGCGTCCGGATCCCCGCGACGCAGGTCGACGAGGAATTCGCGCACGTCCTCCTCGGTCACCGCGTCGATCGACGCGATGTCGCGCGATTCGAGATATCGCCGGTACCGCTCGAGATCACGACGGTAGGACGACACGGTGTTGGCCGCCGCACCTCGTTCGACGGTGAGGTGATCGAGGAAGCGCGAGATGGCGGCGGCGATCGTCACGGGCGACTCACGACTGACGTGTTCACGAGCGACGCCGGCGGTCCCGAAGCGCGGTCGGCTCGTCGGGCCACGGGGCATCTGTCCCGCGCAGCCCGATCCCCGACCGTTCCGCCGCCGAGGCGGCCAGGATGCCCGCGACGCTGGTGGCGTTCACGATCTCGCCGGCCAGCACCATCGCGACGGCGTCGTCGAGCGACACCCACTCGACCTCCATGTCGGCTTCCTCGTCGACGCGCTCCGCCTCGTCGAGGCGATGTAGGTCCTCGGCCAGGTAGAGGCGAAGTGCCTCGTCGGTGAAACCCGGTGAGAGCGCCAGATCGACGAGGACGTGCCAGGTGTCGGCGGCCAGGTCGGCCTCCTCGGCCAGCTCGCGCTGCGCCGCAGCCAGCGGCGCCTCACCGTCCTGGTCGAGAAGGCCGGCCGGCAACTCGAGGAGGCGGCGGCCGATCGGATGCCGGTACTGGCGCACCATGGCGATCCGGCGGTCCTCGTCACGCGCGAGGATCGCGACCGCACCGAAGTGTTCGACGACCTCCCGCTCGGCGACTCGCCCGCCGGGCATGGCCACGTCGTCGACGCGCAACGTGATGATCGCACCGTCGTAGACGGTGCGGGTGCCGTTGACGTCGAACTCGTGGCCGCCCAACCCGGTCAGCCCTCGACGCCGATCTCGTCGATCCCGGCGACCGGTTCGACGGTGACGTCGTTGACCGCCGCGACGGTGCCGGCCGGGGCGTCGTTCGACTCGTACTCGTCACCGAGATCCACCGGAAGGCGTTCGGCTGCCTTGTATTTCAGAGCGGCCTCGATGAACGAGCGGAACAGCGGGTGCGGACGCGTCGGACGGCTCTTGAGCTCCGGGTGCGCCTGGGTGGCGACGAAGAACGGATGCACCGACTTGGGGTATTCGACGAATTCGACGAGGTGCCCGTCGGGCGAGGTCCCCGAGAAGACCAGACCCGAATCGGCGATCTTGTCGCGGTAGGCGTTGTTGACCTCGAAACGGTGACGGTGACGCTCGGACACCTCGCGGGTACCGTACGACTCCGCGACGACCGAACCCGCCTTCAGGACCGCGTCGTAGGCACCGAGGCGCATCGTGCCGCCCAGGTCCGCCTCGCCGGCCACCGCGTCCGCCTGGTCGGCCATCGTCGAGATCACCGGATGCGGGGTGTCGGGATCGAATTCGGTCGAACTGGCCTCGTCGAGCCCCACCGAACGGGCGGCCTCGATGACCACACACTGGAGCCCCAGGCAGAGGCCGAGGAGCGGGATGCCGCGGCGCCGCGCGTACGAGATGGCGCCGACCTTGCCCTCGATGCCGCGGATGCCGAAGCCGCCGGGGATCAGGATCGCGTCGACGTCCCCGAGCGCGGCCTGCGCACCCGCCGGGGTCTGGCAGTCATCCGACGGCACCCACTTGATCTCGGTGCGCGCCTTCCAGGCGAAACCGCCGGCACGGATGGCCTCGGTGACCGACAGGTAGGCGTCGGGCAGGTCGACGTACTTGCCGACCAGCGCCACCCGCACGGTTTCGCGCGGCTCGTGGACGCGCTGGAGCAGTTCGCCCCAGACCGTCCAGTCGACATCACGGAAGGGCAGCCCCAGCTTGCGGACCACGTACGCGTCGAGATGCTCGTTGTGCAGCACCTTGGGGATGTCGTAGATCGACGGCGCGTCGGGGGTCGAGATCACGCCGTCGAGTTCGACGTCGCACATCAGCGCGATCTTCTTCTTGAGTCCCTCGGGCACGTCGCGGTCGCAGCGCAGGATCAACGCGTCGGGCTGAATACCGACGTTGCGCAAAGCGGCGACCGAGTGCTGGGTCGGCTTGGTCTTGAGCTCCCCCGACGGCGCGAGGTAGGGCACCAGCGACACGTGCAGGAAGAAGACGTTGTCGCGGCCGACGTCATGGCGCACCTGGCGGGCGGCCTCGATGAACGGCAGCGACTCGATGTCGCCGACCGTGCCGCCGATCTCGGTGATGACGACGTCGGGCACCTCGCCGTCGGCGTCGGGCTCGCCCATGGCCAGCACCCGCGACTTGAGTTCGTCGGTGATGTGCGGGATCACCTGCACGGTCTCACCGAGGTACTCGCCGCGCCGCTCCTTGGCGATGACCGTCGAATACACCTGTCCCGTGGTCACATTCGCCGACTGCGAGAGGTTGCGGTCCAGGAAGCGCTCGTAGTGTCCGACGTCGAGGTCGGTCTCCGCGCCGTCCTCGGTCACGAAGACCTCTCCGTGTTGGAAAGGATTCATCGTGCCGGGATCGACATTCAGATAGGGATCGAGCTTCTGCATCGTGACCCGCAGGCCCCGAGAGGTGAGAAGTTGACCCAGGCTCGAGGCCGTGAGGCCCTTACCCAGTGAAGAGGCGACGCCACCAGTGACAAAGATGTGCTTGGTGTCGTGAACGTGTCGCAAAGGTCGCAAAAGCGTGTCTCCCGTCGGCCGAATCGGGGCCGATGCCCTGATTACCTACGGGACTCCAGGGTAACACCACTGGGCCGCCATGCCGTACCGCCACACCGGCGCGTGGCGTGGCGGTACTCACTCCGAACCCGAAATCAGCTCGACGGCGGGGTCAGGCGGCCGGCTTGCCGTCGGCCCCGACGGTGACCGCGGTGGCGCCGGCCCCGGTGCCGTAGGCCCCGGTCGCACCCTTGCCCTCGGCGGCGAGCGCCAGGACCGTCGTGATGAGACCGGTCGGCTGGTCGACGTTGTCGACCGTGGAGACCGCGTTGGCCAGTGACGGGTCGGCACGGACCACGGCGATCGGCGAGCTTCCGTTGGCCGATCCGGTCCGACCCACGAGCACCCCTCCCACGCCACGTACGGACGCCGCTGCGGCAAGGCGGGCCACGAGCGCACCCTGTGCTCCCGAGTCGGGGCCGAACTCGTCACCGGTCACCACGACCATCAGATCGGCCGGTGTCACCGCGTTGTTGACGTAATCGATGAACCCGCCGTCGCGCAGGGTCGCGAGACCGGTCCGACGGTCGGCGGACGATGCCGGGCGGGTGGATTTGCCGGAGAGCACCAGGGTTCCGAGCAGGTCACCGGCCCGGCTGCCCGAGTCGGTCAGCTCGGCTCGCAACATCGCACCCGGCGGGATCGTCTGGTCGACGATGGTGCGCAGCTGTTCGGCGTTCTGGTCGCCGAGGAGCGACTCGGTCAGCGCGATCTGACCGGCGAAGCGCGCGCCGGCGCCGGAGATGTTCTCCTTCACGGCGTCGACGTCGGCCTCGGCCGCGTTCGGCGCGGTGACCACCAGAACCGACTGGCCGCGCAGGGTGTTGGCGATGAGCCGGGGCCCGATCGCCAGATCGAAACTGTTGGACGCGTTGAGCTTCGCGTTCAGGTCGTCGCGCTGGTCTTCGAGATCACCGATCCGGTCCCTACTGGTCCCGGTCATCGAGTTCACCCGATCCCCGACGAACCCCGAACCGAGGAAGAGTCCGAGCGCCAATGCCAGGAAGATCGCGACCAGTGAGATCGCATGCTGTCGTAGCGAGATCATCGCCTATCGATTCCAGACCTCTCGTGCCCAGTCGAGCAGCGCATTCCACTGCGTGACAATCCAATCGGTGACGTCGGTGCCGGTGTTGGACAGCAGGAGGGCCGCGATCACCGCGACCAGTGCGGCCAGGACGACACACGCGATCGCTGCACCGGACACACGACTGCGGTACAGCGTCGCAACCGCTTTCGCGTCGACGAGCTTCTGCCCCACCTTCAGCCGGGTCAGGAACATCGACGGGTTGCTCTCACGACGCGAACGATCGAAGAAGTCGTCGAGGGAGCCCGGGTACCCGACGGTGACGATCAGGTCGGCGCCGTGGTAGTCGGTCAGCAGCAGGGCGAGGTCTTCCGCGGAGCCCGCCGCGGGGAAGGTGGTGGCACCGATACCGAGGTCCTGGATGCGCTCGAGGCCCGCGGCATGTCCGTCGGTGTCGGCCGGCAGCACCAGTTGCGCACCGGATTTCAGCGTCGGGGTCTTGATGTGCTCGGGGTCGCCGACGATGATCGCGGGCTTGTAGCCGGCTTTCGTCAGGGTGTCCGCGCCGGTGCCCACACCGACCATCACCGGCTGGTACTCCTTGATGAACGGCTTGAGCGCACGCAGATCCGCGGCGCGGTCGGCGCCCTCTCCGACGATGACCACATGCCGGCCGGCAAGGTCCACGTCGATCTCCGGCACACCCACGCCGTCGATCAGCAGCGGGGATTCGCTGCGGATGAATTCGATCGTGTTGCCGGAGAAGGCTTCCAGGTGATCGACAAGGCCCGCCTTGGCGCCGATCATGATGTCGGCGATGTCGCGCTCGTCGAGTTCGGTGCCCAGCGCCAGGCGACGTTCCCCGACGAAGAGCCGGTCGTCGTGGACGCGCACCTTGGCTCCGTCCTTGACGCGCTTGAAGATCTCCGGGCCCACATCGTCGAGAAGGACGATGCCCGACGCGACGAGAACCTCGGGACCGAGGTTCGGGTAGCGGCCGGTGATCGAGCGGGAGACGTTCACCACCGCGACGACGTTGGCCTCGACAAGGGCGTCGGCGGTGACGCGGTCCAGGTCGACCTCGTCGAGGATGGCGATGTCACCCGGACCGACCCGGTTGAGCAGCCGTTTGGTGTTCTTGTCGATCCTGGCGATACCGGTCACGCCAGGCAGTTCTTCGGTGTTACGCGCGAGCAGTGCAGGCATCTTCATGACCGCAATGATTGACCGAAGACACGACGGAGCCCGGGAGGCGCGCCGTAACACGAGAAACTTTTGTCACACAAGCAACAGGGGTCCCAGCCCGTGCGAGGTCAGTGAGCCGCCCGTTCCGCTTCCGCGGTGGCCAGCAATTCCTCGGCGTGCGCACGTCCGGTGTCGGACTCCCCCAGCCCGGCGAGCATGCGTGCCAGTTCGGCGACGCGCTCGTCGCGGTCGAGGGTCCGCACACTGCTGGTGACCCGCGCACCCTTCTTGGACTTGCCGATGACCAGGTGGTTGTCGGCGAAGGCCGCGACCTGGGGCAGGTGGGTGACGACGATGACCTGGTGGGCCCGGGCCAGACGGGACAGTCGCTTGCCGATCTCCACGGCGGCGCGCCCGCCGACACCGGCGTCGACCTCGTCGAACACCATGACCGAACCGGAGGTCGGCGCCGCGAGCACCACCTCGAGCGCGAGCATCACGCGCGACAGTTCGCCGCCGGATGCAGACTTCGCGATCGGCAGTGGCGTGGCTCCGGGGTGCGCCACGAGCGCGAATTCGACCTTGTCGGCGCCGTCGGCCCCCGCATGAGCCCGGCTGCCGCCGAGCGTGATCGCGAGCCGATCCTCCGGCGAGGCCGGTTCGGGACCGACGGAGACCGCAAGCGTCGAGTCGCCCATGGCGAGACCCTTCAGCTCCTTGGACACCTTGCCGGCCATCGACGACGCCGCCTTGACGCGCAGGTCGTGCAGCTTGGTCGCAGCCGCCTCGACCGTTTCCAGCGCCGCCGCGGCGGCGGTCTCGAGTTCCTCGATCGACGACCGCGGGTCCTCGATCTCGGCGAGTCGGGCCTCGGCCTTACGCCGCCAGTCGATGACGCCGTCGACGTCGGGCGCGTATTTGCGCACGAGTGTCTTGAGTTCGGCCTGACGCGCCAGGAGTTTGTCGAGCTCTTCGGCATCGGCGGGAAGGCTCGACGTGAACGCCGTCAGTTCGGCGCCGACGTCGGTGATCACGGTGAGCGCTTCGGAGACCCGCGGGACCAGTCCGCGCAGGGTGTCGTCGGCGGCACCCTCCAGAAGGGTGCGCACCGTGCCCAACCCCTCGATCACCGATGCTCCCGAATCGCCGGCGACGATGTCGTGTGCCTGGTCGGCGGCGCCGCGGATGGATTCGAGGTCCGACAGACGCCGGATCGTCGCGGTGAGTTCCTCGTCCTCACCCGGGATCGGGTCGACCGCGGCGATCTCATCGATGCCGAAACGAAGTCGGTCGGCTTCCTGCGCGAGCTCACGGTAGTTCGCGCGACGGGCGTCGAGTTCGTCGAGGATGTCGACCCAGGCGGTCCGGGCCTTCCGGTACGCCTCCAGCGCAGCCGTCGCCTTCGAGCCGCCGAAGGTGTCGAGCGCGGCCCGTTGATGCTCCGGTCGCAGGAGACGGAGCTGATCGTTCTGGCCGTGGATGGCCAGAACCGCGGTGGTGAGTTGCCCCATCACCCCGACCGGCACCGATCGGCCACCCAGATGTGCCCGCGACCGACCGTCGGCGCTCACCGACCGGACCGCGATCACGGTGTCGTCGTCGTCGAGTTCGGCGCCGGTGGAGTCGAGGATGTCGGCGACCACCGGATCCTTCTGCACACCCTCGGCGTTCGCCAGCCGGAACCGACCCTCGACGATGGCCTTGGCGCTACCGGTTCGGACGCGCGTCGCATCGGCGCGCGCCCCGGACAGCAGGTGCAGGCTGGTGACGATCATCGTCTTGCCCGCGCCCGTCTCACCGGTGAGCACTGTGAAGCCCGGGTGGAAACGTGCCTGCGCCTCCTCGATGACACCGAGTCCGGTGATCGACAGTTCTTCGAGCACCCCTATGCCTGCCTCCCTCGCCATCCCGTGACCGGGAGGGCGAACTTGGTCACGAGCCGGTCGGCGAACGGATCGGAATCGATTCGGATCCAGTTCACCGGACGTTCGCTGCGTACGACCTCGACGCGAGCACCGGCCGGCACGTCGAGTGCTCGACGGCCGTCGCACAGCGCGACCGCCGAACGTCCGTTCTTGTCCACCTCGACGGCGATCCGCGACCTCGGGCTGGTCACCATGGGCCGCGCGAACAGCGCGTGCGCATTGTTCGGGACGACGAGGATGGCCTCGAGGTCCGGCCACATGACCGGACCGCCCGCCGAGAACGCGTAGGCCGTCGACCCGGTCGGGGTCGCGACCAGCACGCCGTCGGCGCCGAACGCGGACACCGGGCGACCGTCGACCTCGGTGACGAGTTCGAGTACGCCGTTCTTGCTGGTGTTGAGGATCGCCACCTCGTTGAGGGCCCAGCTGCTGGCCGTCGGTGGGTCGGGATCGGCCGGGTCGACGATGTCGATCTCCAGGGTCATCCGCGGTTCGATGCGGTAGTCGCGGGCGATGAGCTGCGCCATCACCTCGTCGATCTTGTGCGCCTCGGATTCGGCGAGGAAGCCGATGTGCCCGAGATTGATGCCCAGGACGGGCACTCCGGCCGGGCAGGCCAGCTCGGCGGCGCGCAGGAAGGTTCCGTCACCGCCTAGGACGATGACGAGCTCGCAACCCTCGGCCGACGCGGACTCGGCCGTGGTGACCTCGACGACCGCACCCAGGGAACGGAGGTACTCCGGATCCACCGGGATGTTGCCGGGTCGCGAGGCTTCGCCCTCCCGGTTGCGGTACAGCACGTCGTGGTCCGGAGCGTCCCGATCGAGCGTGTCATGGTCGACGACACGCAGCGCGACGCCGGCCGCGGCACAGTGGCGCGCGATCGCCTCGATCGTCTCGATGACGTTCTCGCGTCCGGTGTGGGCGACCACCAAGAACTCGCGGGCACCGGCGGACTCGGCTACCGACTCGTCGGTCACTGATGTTCCCTCCCGGAGAAGTGTGGTCGGACGTGTGGTCGAGCAGGGACGAGCCGAACGGGCGCCGGTCGGTCCGCGCTCAGCGCGGTCCCTCCGCGACCGCACGCTCGATCATGGAGCGGAGCTCGTCGGACGATCCCGCCCGGTCGACCCTATCGCTCTCCCCCGACTCCTCGCCCGTCCGGCCTTCGGGTTCGTTACGCAGCCAGAGGAAGTACTCGACGTTGCCCGACGGGCCGGGCAGTGGGCTGGCCACGACTCCACGAGTCTCGAGCCCGAGGGCAGCGGCCTCGGTCGCCACTCCCAGCACCGCCTCGGCACGCAACTCGGGATCGCGCACGACTCCGCCGGCGCCGACACGGTCCTTGCCCACCTCGAACTGGGGTTTGACCATCGGCAGCAGGTCGGCTCCCGGAACCGCGCAACGGGCGAATGCGGGTAGGACGAGTCCCAGCGAGATGAAGGACAGGTCGGCGACCACGACGTCGACCTGACCACCGATCTGCTCGGGCTCGAGGTGCCGGACGTTGGTGCGGTCGTAGACGTGAACCCGATCGTCGTTCTGCAGACGCCAGATCAGTTGTCCGTAGCCGACATCCACGGCGACGACCTCCCGGACCTCGCGACGCAGAAGCACATCGGTGAAGCCACCGGTCGACGCGCCCGCATCGAGACACCGACGGCCGGCGAGGGTCAGACCCTGGGGTTCGAACGCCTCGAGCGCGCCGAGGAGCTTGTGGGCGCCGCGCGACGCCCAGTCGTCTTTCGGTGCCTCGACGACGACGATCGGGGTATCACGGGTGACGCCGGTCGCGGCCTTGGCCGCCACCGTTCCGTTGACCTTCACGACGCCGGCGTCGACGAGTTCGCGCGCCTGCTCCCGGGACCGGGCCAAGCCACGCCGGACGAGTTCTGCGTCGAGTCGTGCTCGGGTCGCCATCGTCAGTGCCGCGTCCGGGATCGACTCATCGTCGGTCCACCGCATCGAGCGCTGCGGTCAGCGCATCGTGTGCCTGCTCGAGGAGGTTCGCCTGGCGCTCGAGTGCGGCCAGCGAAAAAGTGTCCCCGACGGACTCACGCAGCTCGTCGACCTCGGCGAGAAGCTCAGAGACCGTGGCCTCGACGTCCGGCAGGTCGAGATCGGCGTCCGGTCCCGACGATAGGTCGTCGGTCAGGGCTGCCATCGGGTCGTACTGGCGACGTGGCATGGCGCCCGGACCGGGTCGGGGCGCCATGCTGTTCGGTGTCGGACCGCTGCTCAGGTCCGAACGACTGCTCTCGTCACTCGGATAAGTCATCGTCAACCACGCTAGCCGACGAGGGTGACACCCAGCGACGCCAGCTTCTCCCGCGCCGTGCCCTCGGCCCGGATCCGTAACTCCTCGGGATCCGCGGTACCGGCGTCGACCGCGGCCCAGGTGGCAGCGGCGAGCGCCGGGACGACACCTGTCTCGTCGCCCGAGCCGGAGACGCTCACCGTCGAGGCCTCCACGCTCACGGTCCAGCCCGGCTGGTCGGCCACGCGCACCGCGTCGACGTCGTCGAACATGCCCGCGAGGTCGTCGATGACATAGGTGGGTCGCTGCTCTGGCGGCGCGGCCAGCAGGTCGGTGACCGTGCTGACGCCAGTGAGGACCAGTGCGCTCTCGATGCCGACGGCGTGTGCACCCTCGATGTCGGTGTCGAGACGATCGCCGACGACGAGCGGAGCGTTGGCCCCGGCCCGCGTGATCGCGTCCGCCATCAGCGGGGCGGCAGGCTTGCCGGCGACGAGCGGCTCCTTGCCGGTCGCGCTGCGCAGTGCTGCGACCATCGAGCCGTTGCCCACGAGCAGACCGCGCTCGGACGGGAGCGTGGCGTCGACGTTGGTGGCCACCCACAGCGCACCGGCTCGGATGGCCAGAGCGGCCTCGGACAGCTGCGCCCAGCCGGTGTCGGTCGAATGCCCCTGGATCACGGCCGCGGGACGGTCGTCGGCGCTCCGTGTCACGCCGATACCGACTTCGCGAACCTCCTGCGCGAGTCCATCGGTCCCGATCACCAGCGCCCGCGATCCCGGTGCCAGATGCTCGGACAGCAATCGCGCTCCCGACTGCGCACTGGTGACGACGAGATCGTCGGTGGCGTCGAAGCCGAGGTCACGGAGATGCGCAGCGACCTCGGCGGGCCGTCGACTCGCGTTGTTCGTCACGAAGAAGCAGGGGATGTCGAGCCGGTCGAGGGTGTCGACCGCATTCGGCAGCGCCTTGTTGCCCGCAAAGACAGTGCCGTCCAGATCGAGCAGGAGTGCATCGTAACGATCGGCGAGGGTCTGCGAGACCGAGTCCGAAAGCCCGATCAGCTCCGATACGTCGTCGTCGACGAAACTCGACGTCTTGGACAGGTCTGCGGTCCCCTGCACGCCTTCGATCGTCTCGGTGTCGTCGGCCTCCTGATCGCCGGCGGGCTCCGGTACGACAACCGGCTCCGGTGCGACGACCGGTTCGGCAGCTACCTTTGCCGCGGGCAACTCGGGGGACTCACCAGCGGCCGGTTCAGCAGCGGCCGGTTCAGCAGCGGCCGGTTCAGCAGCGGCCGGTTCAGCAGCGGCCGGTTCGACGCTCACGGGTTCAGCACTCGACGACTCGGCCGCCGGTGCCTCAGAGACTGCGCTGTCGGCGAGGACGTCCACCCCGTCGACGGCCTGCTCGTCATCGCCGACCGGTGCGTCGTCGTTCGCGAGTTCGGTCAGACGGAACTCGGCGTCGGTCACGTCCTCGACGTCGGCTGCGGCCGCGTTCATGAACCAGGTGATCGATTCGTCACGGCGGCCCGATGCGTACAGCGCGGACGCGTACGCGTAGAACAGCCGCGCAGGTCCGGTTCCCACCTGACCCGGCTTGAGGTTCTCGGCCTGAAGCGTGACGACGGCTTTCTCGGGTTCACCCAGGTCGATTCGTGCGCCGGCTTCGACGATGCGCATTTCGGTGGCTTCCTCGCCGCGCAGCGCACGGCCCTCGTCGCCACGGGCGATCTCGACTGCACGCTCCGGACGGCCCAGACCACGCTCACAGTCGGCGATGAGAGGCAACAACGCATTGTTACCGGTGATACGACGCGCAGCACGCAGCTCGGTTGCGGACTCCTGCCACTCGCCGGCGTTGTAGGCCGCGATACCGGCGGTTTCCCGAACGACGCCGACCCTCGACGCGCGGCCGCGCGCGGCACGAGCGTGTTCGAGCGCGAGCGCGGGCTCTTCGAGGAGCAGACGCGAGACCATCACCAGGTGTTTGGCGACGATCTCGGCGTTGGCCTTGTCGAGTGTCAGGAGGTCGCGACGGACTTCAGGATCAAGGTCTGACGCAGCGACGTCGTCGGGCAGCGGAGGACCCGGCTGCCGGCGACCACCGTCGCCGCGCTCACGGCCCGGACGATCCGGACGACGTCCCCGACTCGAATCTCCTCGACCCGAATCGCTCTGACCGCGGGCTCCCCGCTGACCACGCGGACCGCCCTGGCCCCGCGACTCCCGCTGATCTCGCGTATCACGCTCACCGCGTCCGTCACGACGCGGACGATCACGATCATTCATAGCTGCCAATCTATGCCCTTGAACCTTGATGGGAAGCATCGCCGCCCTCGTCCAGACGACGTGGGCGAACGAGAAAAGCCCCGTATTCGACGAATGAATTCATCGAATACGGGGCCCTTCTGAAGTTGTGTTCGGCGGTGTCCTACTCTCCCACACTGATTAAGGTGCAGTACCATTGGCGCTGGAGGGCTTAGCTTCCGGGTTCGGAATGGGGCCGGGCGTTTCCCCTCCGCTATGGCCGCCGTAACATTGTGAAACAACCACAAACCGCTGGTGTTTGTTTGTTCGTGTGTTGTCTCAGAAGATGCATAGTGGATGCGAACACACCAAAACAGAATGTTTTGTGGTGTGTGGGTGTTGTTGGTAAGTCCTCGGCCGATTAGTACCAGTCACCTGAACACATTGCTGTGCGTACAGTTCTGGCCTATCAACCCCATGGTCTGTAGGGGCCTTAACCCCGCAAAGGGGGTGAGAAACCTCATCTTGGAACAGGCTTCCCGCTTAGATGCTTTCAGCGGTTATCCCTTCCGAACGTAGCTAACCAGCGGTGCCCCTGGCGGGACAACTGGCACACCAGAGGTTCGTCCGTCCCGGTCCTCTCGTACTAGGGACAGGTTTCCTCAAGTTTCTTACGCGCGCGGCGGATAGAGACCGAACTGTCTCACGACGTTCTAAACCCAGCTCGCGTGCCGCTTTAATGGGCGAACAGCCCAACCCTTGGGACCTACTCCAGCCCCAGGATGCGACGAGCCGACATCGAGGTGCCAAACCATCCCGTCGATATGGACTCTTGGGGAAGATCAGCCTGTTATCCCCGGGGTACCTTTTATCCGTTGAGCGACACCGCTTCCACTTGCCGGTGCCGGATCACTAGTCCCGACTTTCGTCCCTGCTCGACATGTACGTCTCACAGTCAAGCTCCCTTGTGCACTTACACTCAACACCTGATTGCCAACCAGGCTGAGGGAACCTTTGGGCGCCTCCGTTACCTTTTAGGAGGCAACCGCCCCAGTTAAACTACCCACCAGGCACTGTCCCTGAACCCGATCAGGGTCCGAGGTTAGAAGTCCAATACGATCAGAGTGGTATTTCAACAACGACTCCATGAACACTGGCGTGCCCACTTCACAGTCTCCCACCTATCCTACACAAACCGAACCGAACACCAATACCAAGCTATAGTGAAGGTCCCGGGGTCTTTTCGTCCTGCCGCGCGTAACGAGCATCTTTACTCGTACTGCAATTTCGCCGAGTCTGTGGTTGAGACAGCAGAGAAGTCGTTACGCCATTCGTGCAGGTCGGAACTTACCCGACAAGGAATTTCGCTACCTTAGGATGGTTATAGTTACCACCGCCGTTTACTGGGGCTTAAATTCTCAGCTTCGCTCCCCGAAAGGAACTAACCGGTCCTCTTAACCTTCCAGCACCGGGCAGGCGTCAGTCCGTATACATCGTCTTACGACTTCGCACGGACCTGTGTTTTTAGTAAACAGTCGCTTCTCTCTGGTCTCTGCGACCCACACCAGCTCAGAGAGTAAATCTCGTCACCAGGATGGGTCCCCCTTCTCCCGAAGTTACGGGGGCATTTTGCCGAGTTCCTTAACCACAGTTCTCTCGATCGCCTTAGTATTCTCTACCTGACCACCTGTGTTGGTTTGGGGTACGGGCCGTGTACCAACTCACTAGAGGCTTTTCTCGGCAGCATAGGATCATGGAATTCACCGCAACGGCTACGCATCACCTCTCAGGCTGTATGTGTTCCGGATTTGCCTAGAACACGCCCTACAGGCTTACACCAGTACAACCACTGACTGGCCCCACTACCTTCCTGCGTCACCCCATCGCTTGCCTACTACCAGCCAAGGTCCCATGCATCACCCCACCCGGCACCCGAAGGTGCTCCTGGGGGATCTGGATGGTTAGTACAACTGATTCAGCATGGGCGCGGATACACGGGTACGGGAATATCAACCCGTTGTCCATCGACTACGCCTGTCGGCCTCGCCTTAGGTCCCGACTCACCCTGGGCGGATTAGCCTGGCCCAGGAACCCTTGGTCATTCGGCGGCAGAGTTTCTCACTCTGCTTTCGCTACTCATGCCTGCATTCTCACTCCCACACCCTCCACCACTAGATCACTCTGTGGCTTCCACGGATGCAGGACGCTCCCCTACCCACCCACACACCTGGTTGATTCTCCGTAGAAAACCAACGGGCTATTGTGTGAGTGCCGCGGCTTCGGCGGTGTACTTGAGCCCCGCTACATTGTCGGCGCAGGATCACTTGACCAGTGAGCTATTACGCACTCTTTCAAGGGTGGCTGCTTCTAAGCCAACCTCCTGGTTGTCTTCGCGACCCCACATCCTTTTCCACTTAGTACACGCTTAGGGGCCTTAGCCGGCGATCTGGGCTGTTTCCCTCTCGACTACGAACCTTATCGCCCGCAGTCTCACTGCCACACTCTCACTTACCGGCATTCGGAGTTTGGCTGACGTCAGTAACCCTGTGGGGCCCATCGGCCATCCAGTAGCTCTACCTCCGGTAAGAAACATGTGACGCTGCACCTAAATGCATTTCGGGGAGAACCAGCTATCACGGAGTTTGATTGGCCTTTCACCCCTACCCACAGCTCATCCCCTCCATTTTCAACTGAAGTGGGTTCGGGCCTCCACGACGTCTTACCGTCGCTTCACCCTGGCCATGGGTAGATCACTCCGCTTCGGGTCTAGACCCGGCGACTCAAACGCCCTATTCAGACTCGCTTTCGCTACGGCTACCCCACACGGGTTAACCTCGCCACCGAGCACTAACTCGCAGGCTCATTCTTCAAAAGGCACGCCATCACCCACCCCGAAGGCGCAGGCTCTGACGGATTGTAAGCGTCCGGTTTCAGGTACTATTTCACTCCCCTCCCGGGGTACTTTTCACCTTTCCCTCACGGTACTTGTCCGCTATCGGTCACCAGGAAGTATTCAGGCTTACCGGGTGGTCCCGGCAGATTCACAGCAGATTCCACGAGCCCGCTGCTACTTGGGAGAACATCACGCAAGACCATGTGTTTTCAGCTACCGGACTCTCACCGTCTACGGCAGACCATTCCAGGCCACTTCACCTAACACACGATTTTCTGACTCACGCTTCCACAGGTAGATGGAAGAAGATGAACCCCACAACACCACACACACAACCCCTACCCGGTATCACATGCGCATGGTTTAGCCTCATCCGCTTTCGCTCGCCACTACTCACGGAATCACTTTTGTTTTCTCTTCCTATGGGTACTGAGATGTTTCACTTCCCCACGTTCCCTCCACACCCCCTATACATTCAGAGGTGGGTAACACGACATCACTCGTGCTGGGTTTCCCCATTCGGACACCCTCGGATCACAGCTCGTTTGACAACTCCCCGAGGACTATCGCGGCCTACCACGTCCTTCATCGGCTCCTGGTACCAAGGCATCCACCGAACGCCCTTACACACTTACAACAACACCTACAAACCACCCCCACCACACAACCCGAAAGCTGCACACACAACCCCGAAAGGATCATGCTCGGCGAGGATCGAATGTAGACATCACAAAACATTCTTTCTGCTAAATCACAGACCAACAAAAAATTGTTGATTTGAAATAAAGATGCTCGCATCCACTATGCACTTCTCAAACAACACACACCGACCACCACTCGACCGCTCCCCACCCCATCACAGGACAGATCAACACAATCTCACAGCAACCAGCTAGGTCAGAGACAACACAAAGCGTGTTCCCTCAGAACCCCGATAGTGTGCGATGAACCCGCCGGCCTCACGACCTGGCAGCAACCCCCAACCTCCACACGTGTGGAAGCGGTGAGCCTGTCTGATGTTTCACCCTCGAACACACACGCGCCGCAGAACATACGCCTGCAGAAACACGTGATGTTGTGTGCTCCTTAGAAAGGAGGTGATCCAGCCGCACCTTCCGGTACGGCTACCTTGTTACGACTTCGTCCCAATCGCCGATCCCACCTTCGACAGCTCCCTCCACAAGGGTTAGGCCACCGGCTTCGGGTGTTACCGACTTTCATGACGTGACGGGCGGTGTGTACAAGGCCCGGGAACGTATTCACCGCAGCGTTGCTGATCTGCGATTACTAGCGACTCCGACTTCATGGGGTCGAGTTGCAGACCCCAATCCGAACTGAGACTGGCTTTAAGGGATTCGCTCCACCTCACGGTATCGCAGCCCTCTGTACCAGCCATTGTAGCATGTGTGAAGCCCTGGACATAAGGGGCATGATGACTTGACGTCATCCCCACCTTCCTCCGAGTTGACCCCGGCAGTCTCCTGCAAGTCCCCGGCATAACCCGCTGGCAATACAGGACAAGGGTTGCGCTCGTTGCGGGACTTAACCCAACATCTCACGACACGAGCTGACGACAGCCATGCACCACCTGTACACCAACCACAAGGGGGGCTATATCTCTACAGCTTTCTGGTGTATGTCAAACCCAGGTAAGGTTCTTCGCGTTGCATCGAATTAATCCACATGCTCCGCCGCTTGTGCGGGCCCCCGTCAATTCCTTTGAGTTTTAGCCTTGCGGCCGTACTCCCCAGGCGGGGTACTTAATGCGTTAGCTACGGCACGGAACTCGTGAAATGAGCCCCACACCTAGTACCCACCGTTTACGGCGTGGACTACCAGGGTATCTAATCCTGTTCGCTACCCACGCTTTCGCTCCTCAGCGTCAGTTACTACCCAGAGACCCGCCTTCGCCACCGGTGTTCCTCCTGATATCTGCGCATTTCACCGCTACACCAGGAATTCCAGTCTCCCCTGTAGTACTCAAGTCTGCCCGTATCGCCTGCACGCCTACAATTGAGTTGCAGAATTTCACAGACGACGCGACAAACCGCCTACGAGCTCTTTACGCCCAGTAATTCCGGACAACGCTCGCACCCTACGTATTACCGCGGCTGCTGGCACGTAGTTGGCCGGTGCTTCTTCTCCAGGTACCGTCACTTGCGCTTCGTCCCTGGTGAAAGAGGTTTACAACCCGAAGGCCGTCATCCCTCACGCGGCGTCGCTGCATCAGGCTTGCGCCCATTGTGCAATATTCCCCACTGCTGCCTCCCGTAGGAGTCTGGGCCGTGTCTCAGTCCCAGTGTGGCCGATCACCCTCTCAGGTCGGCTACCCGTCGTCGCCTTGGTAGGCCATTACCCCACCAACAAGCTGATAGGCCGCGGGCCCATCCTGAACCGCAAAAGCTTTCCACCAAACACCATGCGATGTAAGGTCATATCCGGTATTAGACCCAGTTTCCCAGGCTTATCCCAGAGTCCAGGGCAGATCACCCACGTGTTACTCACCCGTTCGCCACTCGAGTACCCGCAAGCGGGCCTTTCCGTTCGACTTGCATGTGTTAAGCACGCCGCCAGCGTTCGTCCTGAGCCAGGATCAAACTCTCCATGAAAAAATAGCGAAACAAAACCAACACCCAGAAAGTGTCAGCGTTTCAACACAATCAGGAAAGCAAAACCTGACCAATCCAAAACTAGCAAAAACATGTGACACCCAGACGGGGCCGAGCGCCACACACAATAAACATCTACATCCATAAAGAATGCACGATGCCAAAATGGCATCAGACAATTCATCATCACACTATCGAGTTCTCAAAGAACACACACCCACCAGACGTCCTCTTGACGAGTCCGGCTCCGGTGAGCTTCTCCCAGAGCGTGAGAAATTCTCACGCTCTTGTTCTCGGGAGTGGCCCCGCACAGGCGGCCCGAGCGAGTAGCTCGGGCACTTTTGCTTCCCCGGTGCTTGCGGCTCCGGGGGAGTTGCTCTCTGCGGTGCGTCGATTAAGTTACACAGGCGCGAACAACGCGTCAAATCGCCTGGTCAGAGGCGTGGTTCGCTACGGCTTGGCTGCGTCAGCGGCCCAGTCTCGCGCCGGCGAAGCTCTTCTTGCCGCGGCGCACGACCAACCATCGCCCGTGGAGCAGGTCGGAGTCCGCCGGCTGCCACTCCGGATCGGTGATCTTCGTGTTGTTCACGTACGCGCCGCCCTCGGACACGGCACGACGCGCAGCCTTGTTGCTCTCGGACAGCTTGGTGTCGACGAGCAACTGGATGATCGTGGGTCGCTCCTGCACGTACTCCGCGATGACGGTCTCCCCCACTGCCGCCGCGAGCGTGGACTCGTCGAGCTCGTCGAGCTCGGCGCGACCGAACAGGGCCTGGCTGGCGAGCTCGACTGCGCGCGTGTTCCCTTCCCCGTGGATCAGGGTGGTCATCTCGGCGGCGAGCTTCTTCTGCGCGAGACGCAGGTGTGGCTTCTCCTTCGTCGCCTGCTCGAGTTCGGCGATCTCCTCGCGTCCGAGGAAGGTGAACCACCGCAGGTAGCGGATGACGTCCGCGTCGGCGGTGTTCACGAAGTACTGGTACCAGGCGTACGGGCTGGTGAGCTCGGGGTCGAGCCACAAGCTGCCGCCACCGGTGGACTTGCCGAACTTCTTGCCGTCCGACGACGTCACGAGCGGCACGGTCAGTGCATGCAGGGACAACCCGTCGAGTCGGCGTCCCAGGTCCACACCGCCGACGATGTTCCCCCACTGATCCGAGCCACCGATCTGCAGGAGGCAGCCGTACCGCCGATTGAGCTCGACGAAGTCGTTGGACTGCAGGAGCAGGTAGCTGAACTCCGCGTAGCTGATGCCGTCCCCCTCGAGACGTCGCTTCACGGTGTCCCGGGCGAGCATGACGTTCACCGAGAAGTGCTTCCCGAGGTCGCGCAGGAACTCGATGGCGGAGAGCTGTCCGGTCCACTCGAGGTTGTTGACGACGAGCGCACCAGTCGGCGACTCGTCGATGTCGACGAAGCGACGGAGCTGGGCGTCGATCCGGCCGGCCCATTCGGCGACCGTGTCGGGAGCGTTCATGGCCCGCTCCCCCACTTCCCGGGGATCACCGATGAGACCGGTGGCCCCACCCGCGAGAACGATCGGCCGATGGCCCGCGAGCTGGAAGCGTTTGAGGGTCAACAGCGGCACGAGGTGACCTGCGTGCAGACTCGACGCCGTCGGGTCGAAGCCCGCGTACAACGTGATGGGCCCGCCCGCGAGGGCCTCACGCAGTGCGTCGAGGTCGGTGGACTGCGCGATCAGACCTCGCCACTCGAGTTCGTCGAGGATGTCGACGGGTGCGGTTCCGCTCTGGGCGGTCGCGGCCCGGACGATTTCGTCGGTCGTGTTGGCGGTTCCCTCAGTCTCAGCACTCACCCCCCGATCTTGTCATCCATCGAGATCGGGGCTCGGACGAGGTGACTCGTGAGTGGGCTGCCGGCAGGCGTCGGCTACTGCTCGGAGATCAGGCGTTCGTGCTCGGCGTCGTCGACCTTGCGTGCCTCGTCGATGAGCATGACGGGGATTCCGTCGGCGTCGATCCGGTACGCGACATGGAGCCGCGGGTTGTAGAGCTCGTCGCCGGCGTTGATCAGCGGGCCGTGGTCCTGCGGGCAGGCCAGCCGTTCGCGCACGATCGGGTCGATGGCCTCAGCGCGTGTCGTCACGCGGCTCAGCCTAGGGCATCGTCGATCGACGAATGGCCCCAGTCCAGCTTCTGGGCGATCGTCCTGGTGTAGCGCCGGTACCGGCCCTCCTCATCGCGATACCAGGTCCGGGGACCGGGTTTCGGCAGACCTTCGGCCGCGAAGGCGGTGCTCAGCGGACGGAACGACGCCGAGTGCGGGATCTCGTCGACGACGCGGATGAGGTGTGGTCGCAGTTCGGCGGGGAACTCCCCGAGTGCGATGCGGAGCTGGGTGACGGTGAGTGAGTCGGCTTTCGCGTCCGGACGTAGCGTCAGCGCGGCGACGGCCACCTGATGACCCGGTTCTCCGACCCCGTAGGTGACCACCTGGTCGACACCCTGCATACGCGACAGAGCGTGGGTGATCGGCGGGATGAACACGGGGCCCGCCTCGGTCCGGATCACGCGGTCGATGGCACCGAGGAAGTACAGATCACCGTCGGCGTCGCGGACGAACAGATGTCCCGACACCTCCCACCGGTCGCGGCTGGTGAACACGTCGCGGAGCACCGTGCCGTTGGTGTCGAACTTGTGCTTGGCCTTGGAGAGCAGCAACCCGGCTTCACCGATCTCGGCCCGCCGGACGAATCCGGACTCGTCGATGAGCAGGCGGTCGTTCTCGATGTCGTAGGCCGCGACCTCGACGGGATTGGTCTCCGGAAGGGGCCGCCCGACGGAGGACAGCTTGTCGCCGGAGACGTTGGCCAGGATTGCCGAGCCGTCCGCGGTCGCGAAGAACTCGAGGATGCGGGCGCGTGGGAAGCTGCTGCACACGTCCTCCCACAGACCGGCCGACATCCCCGAACCCATGAAGAGTCGGATCGGGTTGTGTTGGTTGATCCGGAAACGGGGATCGCGCACGACGCCGCTGAGCATCGACCAGGTGTAGGACACGACGGTGACGCCGTACCGCTGCACCTCGGTGGCGAAGGTCTCCGGGTCGATGCCGTTGGACAGGGCGATCCGCGATCGGCCGACCACGGTGGCGCCGAGAGTCGTCAGCAGGCCGGAGGCGTGATGCAGGGGCGGCAGGCAGTACACCGTGTCCCGGTCGGACAGCGCCGCCGCCGATGCCGCACCGAACGCCGACATCGCGAACCGGTGGTTGGTGACCGGCCACGGGACGAGTTTGCCGCGCGCACGGCTGAACAAGATGAACGCGAGATCACCGGCCAGGCCGGGATCCGGCCGGTACCAGGTGGGCAGGACGACCGCGTCGGGATCGATCTGCTCCATGTCGATGATGGTGGCGCCGTCGACACCGTCGATGTCGCGGGAGTCGCCACTGCCGCCGCCGAGGACCAGCACCCGACCCGACGCCGCGGTGGCGAGGTCGAGGTTGTTGGGGTCGGTGACGATGACCGAGCTGTCGGCGAGCCGCATCATCTCCCGCACGTCGGCGTCGGCGGCGAGGAGGACGGAGACGGCTCCGAGCCGGGCCAGTGCCGCGACCACGACCAGTGCGCTCGGGCGGGTGTCCATCAGAACGCCGATGTGCTGCCCCGGCCGCACACCGCAGTCGATGAGACCGGCGACCACGTTGTTGATGCGGGCGTCGACTTGCGCATGGGTCAGCACGCGGTTCTCGAAGAGGAACAACTCGTTGTCGCCGTGCTTCTTGGTGTTCTCCGCCATCAGCTTGGACAGGGAGATCCGCGTGCCACCCTGGATCTGACCGAGGCGGAGCAGCCGCGGCACCGTACGCACCGACTCGGAGGCGACCGCTCGCGACGTCCGTTGCAGGGAGTTGACCAGTCCGAGCAGCTCGCGGGACGCGGCGGTGCCGGCATCGGCGACCGAACCCATCCCGTGGGTGATACGGGAGGACAGACTGACGCCACTGCCGTGGCCAGGCTCCGCGACCGTCATCTCACTGATGAGCTCCGGGCGGGTCCCGTTGGCCGACAACCAGTTCACCCAGTCGGCCGTCGTGGGCCAGGTGTGCTGACCGGCCGAGGAACCGACCACGAGCCCGAAATGACCGACGGGCAGCGTGGATTCGTATACCTCGGCGTCTGGCGCGGCACGCACGATCCCGCGCACCGCGGCCGGCTGACCGATGTCGTCGGCCTCGCCGACAAACGCCAGTACCGGACAGGTGATCTCGGTGAGCGACACGAGGTCACCGTTGATCACGAAGCCACCGGAGACCATGCGGTTGTGGGCCACGAACTGACGCAGCAGTTCGGCGATCGCCGGACCGGACCACGCGACCCAGCCGTCGGCCTCGAGAAACCTGCGCTGATCCTCGCGTGGCAAAAGCGCCTCGCGGTCGTGGAGACGGCGGAGGAAGTCGATGCGGCTGCGTACGGTCTTGACCGGATCGAGTAATTGGAAGCCGGTGCGTACCATCCAGTCCCGTACCCAGAGATTCCGCACGAACGATCTCTCGGCGAGGAACTCGGCAGCCGGCGCCACCAACCCCGCCGGCAATCCGAGGGGCAGTGCCGCGAGGACGTCGACCGGGCTGCCGAAGGTGATGAGGCTCGCGATCCCCTTCGACCGCCGGTACGCCGCGGTCTGGTACGCGAACATGCCGCCCTGGGAGTACCCGGCCAGGTGGATGTCGCGTCCGGTCGCCTCGATGATCAGGTCGATCGCTTGGCTGATCGCGACCACATGGTCGGCGAGATTGCGTTCCATCCCGCCCTCTTCGGTGTCCGGGGACCCGAAGTCGATCACCCACGGGGTGATGCCGTTGCGATGGAGGACGGACACCGCACCGTTGTGTTCGGTCACGTCGTAGACGTTGGCGGACACCATCATCGGAGGCACGAGGACGATGTTGGGGCCGGTGGACGGTTCGTTCGGGAAGTACCGGCGCAGGCGGAACATCTTGCGCGTCTCGACGATCGCGAAGGGCGCCGGTTCCGTCCCGGTCTCGAGTCCGCCGAACCGCAGGACCTCGAGCCCGTTCTGAGCGGTCGCCACCACCCGGCTGACCACTCCCCCCACATCGGGGATACCGTCCCAAGCCACCATCGCGTCGAATCCTCCCGTCGTCAGCGTGACGTGCACCGCCGACATCGGTGACATCGGTGACATACGTCACTCTACCCACTCAGAAGTGGATCAGCGCCGTCCTCCGGGCCCCGCGTTCCAGCGTGTCCGCAGGTCGGCCGATTGCGCCGACACCAGTTCTATCTGCCGTCGTACCTGAATCGGCGCGGTCCCGCCATGCGCGTTACGCGACTCCACCGATCCACGCACCGTCAGCACGTCGCGAACCGCAGGGGTGAGCGAGGGATTGATGCCGGCGAGTGTCTCGTCGTCGAGCTCGTCGAGACCGACACCCCGCGACTCGGCCTCGCGGACACAGGCTCCGGCGACCTCGTGTGCAACGCGGAAGGGCACACCCTGCCGCACCATCCACTCGGCGATGTCGGTGGCCAGGGTGAAGCCGGCCGGGGCCAGCTCCTCCATCCGGTCGGTGTGGAACTCGAGCGTCGCGACCAGGCCGGTGACGGCCGGCAGCAGCAGTTCGAGCTGCGCCACCGCGTCGAAGACCGGTTCCTTGTCCTCCTGGAGGTCCCGGTTGTATGCCAGTGGTTGCGCTTTGAGAGTCGCGAGCAGACCGGTCAGGTCACCGATCAGCCGGCCGGCCTTGCCGCGCATCAGCTCGGCGACGTCCGGGTTCTTCTTCTGCGGCATGATCGAACTGCCCGTAGACCAGGCATCGGCCAGTGTCACGTATCCGAATTCCGGTGTGCTCCAGATGATCACCTCTTCGGACAGCCGGGAGAGGTCGACCGCGATCATCGCGAACACGAACGCCGCCTCGGCCGCGAAGTCGCGGGACGAGGTGGCGTCGATGGAGTTCTCGGCCGGTGCGTCGAACCCGAGATCGGCCGCGATGGCAGCCGGGTCGAGACCCAGCGACGAGCCGGCCAGCGCGCCGGACCCGTACGGCGACACGGCGGTCCGGCGGTCGGCGTCGGCGAGCCGGTCGATGTCGCGGAGCAACGGCTGCGCATGTGCGAGCAGGTGGTGGCCGAGCAGGACAGGCTGAGCGGCCTGCAGGTGCGTCTTGCCGGGCATGATCGCGTCGGGATGAGCGGCCGCCTGGGCGGTCAGCGCGTCGACCACGTCGAGCAGACCGAGGGCGACGCGACGCATGGCGGCGCGCAACCACATCCGGAACAGCGTGGCGACCTGGTCGTTGCGTGACCGGCCGGCACGCAGCCGCCCACCGAGCTCGGGACCGACCCGTTCGATGAGTCCCCGCTCGAGCGCACCGTGCACGTCCTCGTCGGACTCTGCGGGACCGAACGTCCCGTCGGCGACATCGGCTGCCAAGCGGTCGAGACCGTCCAGCATGCCTCCCAGGTCGTCACCGGTGAGCAGCCCCGCCTTGTTGAGCACCCGGGCGTGGGCCTTGGAAGCCTGAATGTCGAAAGGCGCCAGGGCCCAGTCGAAATGGGTCGACTTGCTCAGGGCGGCCATCGCCGCGGCCGGACCGCCGGCGAAACGGCCGCCCCAGAGCGAACCCTCGTTGGTCGTTCCGCCGGTCTGCTCGTCACTCACAGATTCAGGTCCCGCTTGGCCGAGATCTTCGAGGACAGGCCGTGCAGCTCGACGAAGCCGCGGGCTGCCGACTGGTCGAAGCTGTCGCCCTCGTCGTAGGTCGCGAGGTTGAAGTCGTAGAGCGACTCGGAGCTGCGACGTCCCGTGGCCGCGATGTTGCCGCCGTGCAGGACGAGGCGGATCTCACCGGAGACGTGTTCCTGTGTCGAGTCGACGAAGGCGTCGAGCGAACGCTTGAGCGGCGAGAACCAGAGGCCGTCGTAGACCAGCTCGGCCCACTTACGGTCGGTGCCGCGCTTGTACCGGCCGAGCTCGCGCTCGATGGTGACGTGCTCGAGTTCCTCGTGGGCGCGGATCAGCACCATGGCGCCCGGGGCCTCGTAGACCTCGCGGCTCTTGATGCCGACGAGACGGTCCTCGACGACGTCGAGGCGGCCGACGCCCTGCGCACCGGCGCGGCGGTTCAGCTCCTCGATGGCCTGCAGCACGCTGACCGGACGGCCGTCGATGCTGACCGGACGGCCCTTCTCGAAGCCGATGATGACCTCGTCGGGGGTGTTCCAGTTGACGGTCGGGTCCTCGGTGTAGCTGTAGACGTCCTTGGTCGGCGCGTTCCACAGGTCCTCGAGGAAGCCGGTCTCGACCGCGCGGCCCCACACGTTCTGGTCGATGGAGAACGGCGACTTCTTGGTCACGTTGATCGGGATGTCGTTCTCCTCGGCGAAGGCGATGGCCTTCTCACGGGTCCACGCGTAGTCGCGGACCGGTGCGATGACCTCCAGATCGGGTGCGAGGGTGGCGAAACCGACCTCGAACCGGACCTGGTCGTTGCCCTTGCCGGTGCAGCCGTGGGCGACGACGGTGCCACCGTGGTCGCGGGCGGCGGTCACCAGGTGCTTGGCGATCAGCGGACGCGACAGCGCCGAGACCAGCGGGTAGCGGTCCATGTAGAGGGCGTTCGAGGTGATCGCCGGGAGGCAGTACTCGTCGGCGAATTCGTCACGGGCGTCGACGACGACCGCTTCGACCGCGCCGCAGTCGAGGGCGCGCTGGCGGATGACATCCATGTCCTCGCCGCCCTGCCCGAGGTCGAGGGCCACGGCGACGACCTCCTTGCCGGTCTCCTTCTGGATCCAGCTGATCGCGACCGAGGTGTCCAGGCCGCCCGAGTATGCGAGTACGACACGTTCTGCCATGAGGTGAAGCTCCTGTTCTAAGCGATGACCCGAGTCCATCATCGGCCCCGGGGTTCCGACCACACCGTCCGGGTCTCGGTTGGCGGTGTGGTCGGTTGCGGTTCTCGTCGTGTCCGGCCGCGGTGAGTGCGTCCGGTGGTGGTGGGCAGGACGGGGGTTACACGAGGCCCTCGATCCGTCGGGCGAGTTCGGCTCCGTCGAGCGGCTCCCGGGCGACCACGAAGATCGTGTCGTCGCCGGCGATCGTGCCGACCACATCGGGCAGACGAGCACGGTCGAGGGCGGCCGCCAGATAGTGCGCGGCGCCCGGCGGAGTGCGCAGCACGGCCAGGTTGCCGCTGCTGTCGGTGGAGACCAGCAGCTCCGACACGAGGCGGGACAGCCGGTCGGTGCCGCCGGACACGCCGCGCACCGGCGAGCCGTCCTCGGGAACCACGTAGACACCCGCACCGCCGTCGGCGGCCCGCAGTTTCACGGCCCCGAGCTCGTCGAGATCGCGCGACAGCGTTGCCTGCGTGGCATCGATCCCCTGGTCGGCCAAGAGTCGCTGCAGCTCGGACTGGCTACGCACCTGGTTGGTCGACAGGATGTCGATGATCCGCGCATGCCGCCCCGCGCGGGTCGCGGCGAGGCGGTTCTCCGTGGGTTCGGCGCCGGCGGTCATCGCTCGTCCTGTGTCACTGCTCGTCCTGGCTTGCGGATGTCATCTCACTGGTGCTCCAGAAGCCAGACCAGCAGTGCCTTCTGCGCGTGCAGACGGTTCTCGGCCTCGTCGAAGACGACGCTGCGCGGGCCGTCGATGACCGACGCGGTGATCTCATCGCCACGGTGCGCCGGCAGGCAGTGCAGCACGATCGCGTCGTCGGCGGCGTGGGCGAGCAGCTCGTCGTTGATCTGGTACGGCCGGAAAGGCGCGGTGCGGTCCTTGCCGTCCTCCTCCTGACCCATCGACACCCAGGTGTCGGTGACCAGGATGTCGGCTTCCGTGGCGGCGGCGACCGGGTCGGTCACGAGCTGTACCGACCCGCCGGTCTCCGCGGCACGACGCTCGGTGTCGGCGATGATCGCCGGGTCGGGCTGGAAACCCTCCGGTGCGCTGATCGTGACGTGCATGCCGGCGGTGACGCCACCCAGCCCGAGCGAGTGGGCCATGTTGTTGGCACCGTCGCCGAGGTAGGTCATCTTCAGCCCCGAGGGCGACCCCTTGTGCTCGACGATCGTCTGCAGGTCCGCGAGCACCTGGCAGGGGTGGAACTCGTCCGACAGGGCGTTGACCACCGGCACGGTCGCGCTCGACGACAGCGCCTCGAGACGGTCCTGCCCGAAGGTGCGCCACACCACGGCGTCGACGAAGCGCGACAGCACCCGTCCGGTGTCCTCGAGGGTCTCCTCGCGGCCGAGCTGCGTGGTGCGACCGTCCACGACGACCGCGTGACCGCCGAGCTGGGCGATGCCGACCTCGAACGAGAACCGGGTGCGGGTGGAGTTCTTGTCGAAGATCACCCCGACCCCGCGGGGCCCTTCGAGCGGGCGGAAGGCGAACGGCTTCGCCTTCACCTCGGCGGCGAGCGCGAGCACCTCGGCCTGTTCGGCCGGGGTGAGGTCGTCGTCGCGCAGGAAGTGCCGCGTCATGCCCCATCTCCCTTTTTCACGCTGTCTCCCTTGTTCACACTGTCTCCCTTGTCCTTCTGTGCAGCGTGCGCAGCGGCGTCCAGCAGGTCCGGCAGCGTTTCGACGAAGCTCTGCCCCTGCTCCTCGGTGATGATCAACGGCGGTGCGAGCCGCAGCACGTCGGGTGCCGGTGCGTTGATGAGGAATCCGGCGTCGCGGGCCGCGGCCTCGACGCGGGCCGACAGCGGCTCGGTGAGCACGATGCCGAGCAGCAGACCGGCGCCCCGCACGTGATCGATCAGCGGGTGGTGGAGGTCCTCGATCCCGGTGGCGATCGCCTTGCCCACGGCGGCGACGTGATCGGTGAGACCTTCGGACTCGATGACACCGAGCACGGCGAGTGCCGCGGCCGCGGCGACCGGATTGCCACCGAAGGTGGTGCCGTGCTGACCGGGTTCGAACAGCTCGGCGGCCGCACCCGTGGCGATGCATGCACCGATCGGCAGTCCGCCGCCGAGTCCCTTGGCGAGCGTCATCACGTCGGGAACCACACCCACCTGCTGGTGGGCGAAGAAGGTGCCGGTTCGCGCGACACCGGTCTGCACCTCGTCGAGGATCAGCAGCGCGCCGCGCTCGCTGGTGATGCGCCGGGCCGCGGCGAGATAGTCGGCGGGCGGGACGATCACGCCGGCCTCACCGAGGATCGGCTCGAGGATCACCGCGGCGGTCTGGTCGGTGACGACCGCGTCGAGCGCCTCGATGTCGCCGTAGGGCACGAACCGCACGCCCGGCGGCATCGGCTCGAACGGAGCACGCTTCGCCGGCTGTCCGGTCATCGCCAACGCACCCATCGTGCGACCGTGGAATGCCTTCTCGGCGGCCACGATCTCCGGCCGGCCGGTGCGGCGCGCGAGCTTGAAGGCGGCCTCGTTGGCCTCGGTGCCGGAGTTGCAGAAGAACGCCCGGCCGGGATGACCGAAACGGTCGAGCAGCTTCTCCGCGAGTTCGACGACCGGCGGCGAGATGTAGAGGTTCGACACGTGCCCGAGCGTCTGCAGCTGGGTCGTGACGGCCTCGACGATCGCCGGGTGCGCGTGGCCGAGGGAGTTGACCGCGATCCCGCCGAGCAGGTCGAGGTAACGCTTCCCGTCGGCATCGGTGACATACGGCCCCGAGCCACCGACCAGGGCGATCGGCGGGGTCCCGTAGTTCTTCATCAGCGACTGGCCCCAGCGCTGTTGCAGCGGTGCGGTCACAGGTCCTCCTCATGGGTTCCGGCGGCCGCCTTCGCCCCCGACTCGGCCGGGTCGACGACGGAGGTGCCGGTGGAGCTTCCGGTCAGTAGTTGGGCGAGCACCGAGTGGGCGACGCGGCCGTCGATCACGTGGGCGCGTTCGACTCCCCCGGTCACCGCACGCAGACAGGCCTCCATCTTCGGGACCATGCCGGAATCCAGCGACGGCAGGAGCTCGACCAGCGCATCGGTGTCGATCTGGGACACCAGCGACCCGCGGTCGGGCCAGTCGGTGTAGAGCCCCTCGACATCGGTGAGCATCACGAGCCGCGACGCGCCGAGCGCCTCCGCGAGCGCTCCCGCCGCGGTGTCGGCGTTGATGTTGTGGACGACGCCGTCACGATCGGGAGCGATGGTCGACACCACCGGGATACGGCCCGCCCCGATGAGATCGAGCACCGCCGAGGTGTTCACCGAGGAGATGTCGCCCACGAGCCCGATGTCGGTCGCGACGCCGTCGACGAGAACCGTCCGCCGCGTCGCGGTGAACAGGTGGGCGTCCTCGCCGGTGATGCCGACCGCATAGGGCCCGTGCGCGTTGATGAGGCCGACGAGCTCACGACCCACCTGACCGAAGAGAACCATCCGGGCGACGTCCATCACCTCCGGGGTGGTGACCCGGAAGCCGCCCTTGAATTCCCCTTGGAGGCCGAGCTTTTTCAGCATCGCCGAGATCTGCGGTCCGCCTCCGTGCACGACGACGGGGTGCATGCCGCAGGCACGGAGAAACACCATGTCCGCGGCGAACGCCTTCTTCAGCTCGTCGTCGACCATGGCGTTGCCGCCGTATTTGACGACGATCGTGGCGCCGGCGAGTTCCTGCAGTGCGGGGAGCGCTTCGGCAAGGATCGTCGCCTTCTGCAGACCTGCGGCCGGGTCGATCGCCCCCGGGACACTTTCAGTGGCACCGGATTCCGGTGTGGTGCCGGTCATGACGAGTACGCCGAGTTCTCTTCGACGTAGGCGTGCGAGAGGTCCGTGGTCCGGACCGACGCCGATGCGTCGCCGAGTTTCAGGTCGACGAGCACGTCGATGTCGGCGTCGGACAGGTCGACGTCACGCGCACCCCGCACGCCACAGCCGTTCTCGCACACCGGCGATCCGTTGAACGACACGGAGATCACGTCCGGGTCGATGCGGACCGGCGAGGCGCCGACCGTGGCCAGCACCCGGCCCCAGTTCGGGTCGGAGCCGAACAACGCGGTCTTGACCAGGGAATCGCGTGCGACGAACCGGGCGACGGTCAGCGCATCCTCCTCGGTCGGTGCGCCCGTGACGGTGATGGTGACCCGCTTGGTGACGCCTTCGGCGTCGGCCTGCATCTGGGCGGCCAGATCGTCGCAGACCGCGAACACGGCCTCGTCGAGGTCGGCCTGGTCGACCGGGATCTGGCTGGCGCCCGAACTCAGCAGCAGCACCGTGTCGTTGGTGGACATGGAGCCGTCGATGTCGAGCCGGTCGAACGTCCGCGCCGTCGCCCGGCGCAGCGCGGTGTCGAGCTGTTCGGAGGTCGCCGCAGCGTCGGTCGTGAGCACCACGAGCATCGTCGCGAGCGACGGCGCCATCATCCCGGCGCCCTTCCCCATACCGCCGACGTTCCATCCCTGGGGATGGTGCAGCGCAGCCTGTTTCGGCACGGTGTCGGTGGTCATGATCGCGTGCGCGGCATCGGTGCCGCCGGTGAGTCCGCCGCCCATCTCCTGGACGATCTCGGTGACGCCGGCGAGGACCTTGTCCATCGGGAGGCGATCGCCGATGAGACCGGTCGAGCAGACCGCGACCTCCACCGCACCGGTGCTGGTCCCCCAGTTGCTCAGCGCCTCCGCGACGGCCTCGGCCGTCTTGTGGGTGTCCTGGAATCCACCCGGTCCGGTGCACGCGTTGGCACCGCCGGAGTTGAGGATCACGGCCCGCAGCCTGGCCGTGGTGAGGACCTGCTGGGACCAGAGCACCGGAGCCGCCTTGACCTGATTGGTGGTGAAGACACCCGCGGCCGAACAGTCCGGACCCTCGTTGACGACGAGAGCGAGGTCGGCGGCACCGGATGCCTTGATACCGGCCGCGATTCCCGCTGCACGGAATCCCAGCGGCGCGGTGACACCCTGTCCGCGGACGAGCCGCGGATGATCGCCCGGGGCGCCGCCCTCGATCCGCTCCGGATCCTGCTGGGTGTTCTCGATTCCCGTCACGGTGCGACTCCCACGGTGCTCAGTCCCTCGTTCTCCGTCCAGCCCAGCGCCAGGTTCATCGATTGGACCGCGGCGCCGCCGGTCCCCTTGGTCAGGTTGTCCACGGCGCCGACGACCACCAGGGTCTGGGCGCGTTCGTCGACGGTCACCCCGAGCTGGACCGCGTTGGAACCGATGACCGAACCGGTGGCCGGCAGTCGGCCCTCCGGCAGTACGTGGATGAATTCCTCGTCGGCGTAGGCCTTTTCATAGACCGCGCGCACCTCATCGCCGGTCGCGACGGTTCGTGCGGTGCACGTCGCGAGGATGCCCCGGGCCATCGGCGCGAGGATCGGGGTGAACGAGACGGTGACCGGTTGCTGCGCCGCCGCCGAGAGTGCCTGCGAGATCTCCGGGGTGTGCCGGTGGACGCCGCCGACACCATAGGCCCGGGCCGACCCGATGACCTCGGAGGCCAGGAGATCGACCTTCGGCGAGCGACCGGCACCCGACGCACCGCTCACCGCGACCACGGTCACGTGCGGCTCGGCCAATCCCGCGGCGATCGCCGGGAGCAGCGACAGGATCGACACCGTCGGGTAGCACCCCGGGACGGCGATCCGGCCGGCGTCCTTGAGGACGTCGCGATTCCCGGGCAGCTCGGGCAGTCCATACGGCCAGGTTCCTGCATGATCGCCGCCGTAGTAGGCGGTCCAGTCGCCGGCGTCGCGCAGCCGGAAGTCAGCACCGCAGTCGATGATCAGGGTCGTCGGCGGCAGTGCGTCGGCGATGACGGCCGACGCGCCGTGCGGCAGGCCCAGGAAGACGACGTCGTGACCGCCCAGGATCTCCGGGGTGGTCTCCTCGAGAACCCGCTCTGCCAGCGGCAACAGGTGCGGATGATGAGATCCGAGCGTCGTGCCGGCGTTGCCGCCGGCCGTCAGCGCGCCGATCTCGAGCTCGCCGGATCGCAGACGGGGATGCCCGCACAGGAGTCGGAGGATCTCACCGCCCGCGTAGCCGCTCGCGCCGGCCACCGCGACCTTCACCTTGCTGGTTGAGCTTGTCGAAGCCATGCAATCATTATGCAGCAGCCTGCAAATCAATTCATCGCCGGGTGGGTGGCCGTCGAAGTGCCCTTCGGTCAGCGGAGTCGGGCGCCCACCCGGTCGGCAGCGGCGTCCACCGCGGCGAGCTTCGCGGCGTTGGCCTCGTCCTCGGTGAGCGTGCGATCACTCGCACGGAAGCGCAGCGAGAACGTCAGCGACTTGTTCCCCTCGCCGACCTGCTCACCGGTGAAGACGTCGAACAGTGCGATGTCCTCGAGCAGCTCACCCGCGCCGTCGCGCAGCGCCGACCGGACCTCGGCAGCGGGTACGTCGGCCGCGACCACCACGTTCACGTCCTGCAGGACGGCGGGGAACACCGACACCGCGGGAGCGGGCAGCACCTCGCCGAGCGGGAGCGCGTCGATGTCGATCTCCACCGCGCACGCGCGCTTGGGCAGGTGGGCGCGTTCGAGAACCGCCGGATGGAGCTCACCGGCGTACCCGACCGTGCGTCCGTCGACGGTCAGGCGAGCGCACCGACCCGGATGCCACGGCCGGTGATCGGCAGCGGAGAGTTCGACCTCCACGCCCGCGGCGCGAGCGATCGTGCGAGCCGCTTCGAAGGCGTCGAGGTAGTCGGCGGCACGGCCCGGACCCCAGGGACCTGCCGGATCGCGAAGACCGGTCAGGACGACGCCGACATGCAGCGGCTGATGCGGCAGCGAGGCGTCGAGCGCCGCGATGTCCTCGTCCGTCGGGCGACGGGTCACGTCGAGTGCGGGAACCGGCGCGACATGGTCGCCGGCGATGACGACCTGGCCGATGGTGAACAGCGACAGGTCGCGCTGGCCGCGGGAGATGTTGCGCGCGGCCATCTCGAGCAGACCCGGCAGCAGCGTCGTGTTGAGTTCGGGCCGATCCGACTCGAGGGGGTTGACCACCTTCACGGTGCGGCGACGTTCGTCGTCGGCGGGCAGATCCCAGAGGTCGAAGACCCCGGCCGGCATGAACGGGTACGGGAGGACTTCGACATATCCGTCGAGCGCGAGTGTGCGCCCGACGCTGCGGCGCCGACGCTGCTTCGGCGTGAGGCCGGTGCCGCCGGGTGCTCGCGGCACGACGGCGGGGATGTCCTCGAGGCCTTCGAGGCGCAGCACCTCCTCGACGAGGTCGGCGCGCTGCCTGAGGTCGGGACGCCACGACGGCGGGACGACGTCGAGCGTATCGGTGCCGGTGACCACACACCCCACCTCGGTGAGGCGCGCGGCGGTGGTGCCCGCCGGATAGCTGATGCCCGCGACGCGGTCGGGCTCGTCGGCGGCGATGCCGATCGCCGACGGGAGCGGTGTCACGACCCGCGCCTCGGACAGCGGCGAGGAGATCGTGCCGCCGGCGATCTCCACGATCAGCTCCGCGGCGCGGTCGGAGGCGACCGCGGTGATCTCCGGGTCGACGATGCGCTCGAAGCGCTTGCTGGCCTCGGAGGTCAGCTTGTGGCGCTTACCGGTGCGGAAGACGCGGACGGGATCGAAGGTGGCCGACTCGAGCAGGACGGTCGTGGTCTCCTCGCCCACCTCGGTGGCGCCGCCACCCATGACGCCGGCGAGGGCGATGGGACCGGTCTCGTCGGCGATGACGACGTCCTCGGGGTCGAGCACACGGTCGACTTCGTCGAGGGTTCGCAGCTTCTCACCTGGCTTCGCCGAACGGACGGTGACGGTGCCGGTGATGCGATCGGCGTCGAAGGCGTGCAGCGGCTGACCCAGTTCGATCATGACGTAATTGGTGACGTCGACGATCGCCGAGATCGGCCGGATGCCGGCGACCATGAGTCGCTTCTGCATCCACCACGGCGAGATGGCCGACGGGTCGACGCCGCTGATCACGCGCGCGGTGTAGCGGGTGGCGCCGGAGCCGTCCTCGATGGCGACGGGCCACGGGGTGCCCTCGGCTGTGACGTCCGCCTCGGTGACGCCCGGGTCGACGAAGGGCACCTCGAAGCTGCTCGCCAACTCGCGGCCGAGACCGCGGATCGAGAAGGCGTAACCGCGGTCAGGGGTGACGTTCACGTCGATCGCGGCGTCGTCGAGTCCGAGAACCTCGCGTGCGTCGGCGCCGGGCTCGGCCGTGCCGGGGGCGAGTACCAGGATGCCGCTGTGGTCGTTGCCGATGCCGAGCTCCGAGACCGAGCAGATCATGCCGTCGGAGACGCGACCGTAGGTTTTGCGGGAAGCGATCTCGAACGGACCGGGCAGCACGGCGCCGGGCAGTGCGGCCACGATCAGGTCACCCACGGCGAAGTTCCGGGCACCGCAGACGATGCCGCGCGGCTCCGCCTCGCCCACCTCGACGGTGCAGAACCGGATCGGCTTCTTGAACTCGGTGAGCTCCTCGATCGTCTCCACGCGACCGATCACCAGCGGACCGGTGATCTCCGGGAACTTCTCGATGTCCTCGATCTCGAAACCCACGCGGACGAAACCCGCGTCGATCTCCTCCGTGGTGGCCGACCACGTCGGGTCGCCCGCGCGCAGGACCTCGGTGTACCAGGACTGTGGTGCACGCACTGTGTATCAACTACTTTCGTCGCGTCGTGAGGAGTCTGGAGGGGTCGCGCCGCTCAGGCGGCCGGACCGAACGGGAGGGTGAACCGGATGTCGCCCTCGACCATGTCGCGCATGTCGGAGATGTCGTTGCGGAACTGCAGAGTGCGCTCCAGCCCCATGCCGAATGCGAAACCGGAGTAGACGTCCGGGTCGATCCCGCTGGCGCGCAGTACGTTCGGGTTCACCATGCCGCAGCCGCCCCACTCCACCCAGCCGGGCCCGCCCTTCTTGGCGGGGAACCACACGTCGACCTCGGCCGACGGTTCGGTGAACGGGAAGTAGGACACGCGCATCCGGGTGGTGGTCTCCGGCCCGAACAGCGCCCGGGCGAAGGTCTCGAGGGTGCCGCGCAGGTTCGCCAGGGTGAGGCCCTTGTCGATGGCGAGACCCTCGATCTGGTGGAAGACCGGGGTGTGGGTGGCGTCGAGTTCGTCGGTGCGGAACGTACGCCCCGGGCAGGCCACGTAGATCGGCAGGTCGCGGTTGAGCATCGAGCGCACCTGAACCGGTGAGGTGTGGGTGCGCAGCACCTGACGCGAACCCTCGGGTGCGATGTAGAAGGTGTCCTGCATCGACCGCGCCGGGTGATCCGGCAGGAAGTTGAGGGCGTCGAAGTTGTGGTGTTCGGTCTCGACCTCGGGCCCCTCGGCGATCTCCCAGCCCATGCCGACGAAGACGTCGGCGACCTGCTCGGCGATCACGGTGATGGGATGGCGCGCACCGACCGGGCGTCGACCGCTGGGCAGGGTCACGTCGACCGACTCGGCGACGAGGACCGCCGCATCGCGCTCGGCCTCGAGGACCGCGGTGCGCAACTCGAGCGACGCGGTGACCCGGCCACGGACCTGGTTGACGAGCTTGCCCGCTTCGGAGCGCTGGTCCTTCGGCAGGCTGCCGAGTGCGCGTCGGGCCAGGGCGATCGGCGAGCGATCACCGAGGTGCGCGGATTTCGCCGCGGACAACTGCTCGAGGTCGGCCGCCGCATCGAAGGCCTCGACGGCCGACGCCGCGGCCGCCTCGAGGTCGTCGGGTCCGGGGAATACCGTTTCGTCGGCGGAAGTGGCCACGGTCGGCGAGCTCCTCATGCATGGGTCGGTGGATGGACGGTGTCGTCGTGACGCGGAGGGCCGGTCGGGCGCGGAAACCGGCTCGAGGCGACCGTCGACGGCGGCGATGACTCTCATCGAGGGTAGTCGACCGCCGCGACGCGCTGACCTGCAGGGAGGCGTGGTCTCCGGGAACCGTGTCCGCTCCGCGCGGACTGGACGGCCGAAGAGCGAGGACACGGGCGGTCGTCGCACATCCGATCCCGGCGATCAGCCACCCGATGCCGTCGCCGAGCAGGCCGTACCGCGACACCATCAGAACAGCGATGCCGAGGCACACGAGCACCGCCAGCAGGGCCAGGTCACGCGCGCGTCCGGATCGCCCGGCGACCGGATCGTCCCACCACCGGAGCGGCCGGTTCTCCAGAGGCGACAGCACCGCGACGACGGGCACCATGAGCGCGAGGAGCAGCATCGTCTGGGCACCGACGATGATCGGGAACGACGCGGAGTGCACATCGGCACGGTCTGCGCCCGTCACCGCGCCGGACACGATGATCGCGGCGAGCACCGGCAGATGCCAGAGGTACAGCGTCATCGCACCCCGGTTGCCGAGGACGACCCACCACCAGACCCGCGGACGGTCGGCGATCTTCGCCAGCATCCTTCGCACGGCGATCGCGCCCGCACACAGCACGATCGCGTGACCGGCGAGGAGCAGGCTGGGCGGGCTCATGTTCGACAGTTGCTGCCCCGGCACCGTGACGAGCGAGACCTCATACGGACCCCGGTACACGAGCCCGACGTCGAGGATCAGCACACCTGTCGCCACCGCCGCGGCAGTCACCGGACGAAGGATGCGCTTGGCGTAGGCGACGCCGAGCACGGCCGGGATCGTCCACACCGTGAGGAAGTTCAGATAGCCGAGCCACGACGGGCCGTCGGCGAAACGGATCACGTCGATGACCGCTGCACTCCCCCAGCATGTTCCGAGCGCGATCATCACGTGGAAGGGTGTGCGGATCCGCTGCAGCAGCGGGACCACGGCCAGCACGAGGAGATACGCACCGAGGAACCAGAGCAGCTGCACGCCGAGTCGCGCGACGACGTCGGCCGCGGCGTCGAGGCCGGCGGTCGTCAGTCCGGCCAGCAGGAGCAGCACGGCGCCGAGGTACCAGACGAGTGGACGCAGCAGTCGCTGCACGCGGGTGAACAGCCAGTGCCCGGCAGTGGGGTGGTCGTGGGAAGCACGCGACATCCACCCGTGCGTCGACGCGGCGGCACCCGCGAAGAAGAACAACGGCAGCACCTGGAGCAGCCAGGTGGCCGGCTGCAGGATCGGCACGTCGCCGAGTGTGTTGCCGAGACGGATCGCGCCGTCGGATGTGTCGACGGTGAGCATGATCGAGTGGCCGGCGACGACCACCAGCAGCGAGCAGATGCGGATGAGGTCGACGACCCGATCCCGGTCCCCGGTGAGTGCCGCGAGTTCGTGTGGGGTCGGCAGACTGGTCGGTCCGCCGGTTGTCCGGCGGCGGGAGGTCGTGAGCATTCATCGAGTCTCGCCGGGTACGTGGCCCTCGACCTGAGCAGAACTACTCAGCCGGGGTCGGTGATCCCCGCAACCTCCGGGCGCCTGTGGCACGCATCACGTGCCGCCGAAAAGCTTTACCATCGGCCGCCACCACGGTAGAGACAGAAAGGTGAAGCAATCAACTATCACCCAGCTCCGAGGCGACGGCATCCGACTCGCCGCCGATGTCTGGGAGCCCTCCGGCACGCCGACCGGCACCGCCCTGTTGCTGCACGGCGGTGGACAGACCCGGCACTCCTGGCAGCGCACCGGCGCCCGCCTCGCCGAGCACGGCTGGCGGGCGCTGACGATCGACGCCCGCGGCCACGGAGACAGCGACTGGGCCGACGACGGCGACTACAGCCACGACGCGCACGCCCGTGACCTGCGGCAGATCGTCGACGACCTGGGTGAGACACCGGTGCTGGTCGGCGCGTCGATGGGCGGTTTGGCCTCGCTGCACGCCGCGGGTGCCGACCCGTCGATCGCACGGGCGCTCGTCCTCGTCGACATCACCCCGACCGCCGAACCCGCGGGAATCGCCAAGATCACCGGCTTCATGCGCGACGGACTCGACGGCTTCGACAGTCTCGAGGACGCCCTCGACGCCGTCGTCGCCTACAACCCGCACCGGAGCCGCCCGCCCCGGATCGAGGGCCTGCGCAAGAATCTCCGGGAACGCGACGGACGCTGGTACTGGCACTGGGATCCGCGGATGCTCGCATCGCACGACAACATGGAGCACACAGCCGCCGAGCGGGAGGAACGTGCGCGCGAGGCCGCCCGGGCGGTACGGGTCCCGACCCTGCTCATCCGGGGCAAACAGTCCGATGTCGTGAGCGACGACGGCGTGCGCGAGCTACTCCGACTGATCCCCGGTGCCCGCTACATCGACGTCACCGGCGCGGGCCACATGGTCAGCGGCGACGACAACGACGTTCTGAGCAGCGGCCTGATCGACTTCCTGGACGGCGTCGTGGGCGCCGAGGCCGGCTGAAAGGCCACGGTCCCGTCACTGAAGCGTGCCGGGACCGAAGCGATGTCGGGAGCTACTTGCCGAAGCCGGCGCGCTTGAGGGCGTCGGCCATCGCACCGCTCGGTGCGGGGCGACGGTCGTTGCGGTTGCCGCCGGCGCGGTTGCCCTGGTTGCCGCGACCACCCTGAGCACCCTGACCGCCACGCTGATCGTTGCGACGTCCCTGCCCACCGCCACGGTTGCCCTGCTGGTTGTCAGGGCGCGGCGCGCGGGTGCCACCCTTGCCCGAGTTTCCGGTGCCGGGCTCGTCGTCGAGACGCAGCGACAGTCCGATCCGCTTGCGTTCGACGTCGACGTCCATGACCTTCACCTTCACGATGTCGCCGGACTTCACGATCTCGTGCGGATCGGAGACGAAGCGGTGCGCCATCGCGGACACGTGAACCAGACCGTCCTGGTGGACGCCCACGTCGACGAAGGCACCGAAGGCCGCCACGTTGGTGACCTGACCCTCCAGCACCATGCCGGGCGTGAGGTCGGAGACCTTCTCGATGCCGGCGGCGAAGGTCGCGGTCTTGAACTCGGGGCGCGGGTCACGACCCGGCTTGTCGAGCTCGGCGATGATGTCGATGACGGTCGGACGGCCGAACGTCTCGTCGACGAAGTCGTCGGGACGCAGCTTGGTGAGGGTGGCGGTGTCGCCGATCAGCGAGCGGACGTCGGTGCCGACGGTGTTGAGAATCCGGGTGACGACCGGGTAGGCCTCGGGGTGGACGCTCGATGCGTCGAGGGGGTTGTCGCCGTCGGTGATCCGGAGGAAGCCGGCACACTGCTCGAAGGCTTTGGGTCCGAGTCGCGGCACATCGGTGATCTGCTTGCGGCTGCGGAACGCGCCGTTCGAGTCACGATGCGCGACAATCGATTCCGCGAGCCCGGCGGTGATACCGGAAACACGGGACAGCAGCGGTACCGATGCCGTGTTCACGTCCACACCCACCGCGTTCACCGCATCCTCGACCACGGCGCCGAGCGACCGGGCCAGCAGCGTCTCGGAGACGTCGTGCTGATACTGGCCGACGCCGATCGACTTGGGATCGATCTTCACCAGCTCGGCGAGCGGGTCCTGCAGGCGGCGCGCGATCGAGACCGCACCGCGGATCGACACGTCGAGGTCGGGCAGTTCCTTCGAGGCATACGCCGACGCCGAGTACACCGACGCGCCGGCCTCCGAGACCACGACGCTGGTCGGCGGCTTCTTGCCGGAGTCCTTGATGGCCGCGATCAGTTCACCGGCGAGCGCGTCGGTCTCGCGGGACGCGGTGCCGTTGCCGATCGCGATCAGCTCGACGCCGTGCTTCTGGACGAGCGCACCCAGCACAGCGAGGGCGCCGGCCTTGTCGCGACGCGGCTCGTGCGGGTAGATGGTGGCGGTGTCGACGACCTTGCCGGTGTCGTTGACCACGGCGACCTTCACACCGGTGCGCAGGCCGGGATCGAGGCCCATGGTGGTGCGGGCGCCCGCGGGCGCGGCCAGCAGCAGGTCCTTGAGGTTGGTGGCGAAGACGGCCACCGCGTCGGCTTCGGCCGCCTGACGCAGACGCATCCGCACGTCGAGTGACAGTCCGACGAACAGCTTGGTGCGCCACGCCCAGCGGACGGTGTCGGCGAGCCAGCGGTCGGCCGGACGGCCCTGATCGGAGATCCCGAAACGCGCGGCGATGCGCTGCTCGTAGGGACCCGGGCCGGCCGGGCGATCCGCGGCCTCCGGGTCGGCGTCGAGGGTGACCGACAGGATCTCCTCACGCTCGCCGCGCAGGACAGCGAGCACGCGGTGCGACGGGATCGACGTGAAGGGCTCGGAGAACTCGAAGTAGTCGGCGAATTTGGCGCCGGCCGATTCCTTGCCCTCGCGAACGGTGGTCCGCAGCACGCCGGTCTGCCACATCAGTTCACGCAGTTCACCCACGAGGTCGGCGTCCTCGGCGAAACGTTCGACGGCGATCGCGCGAGCGCCGTCGAGCTGCTCGGCGGTGAACGTCGACGGGTCGGTCATCGGGTCCGACAGCAGCGCGTCGGCCACCGGTTCATGCCCGGCCTCGCGCGCGATCTGGGCCTTGGTGCGCCGCTTGGGCTTGTAGGGCAGGTAGATGTCCTCGAGGCGTGCCTTGGTGTCGGCGGCCAGGATCCGTGCGTCGAGTTCGGCGTCGAGCTTGCCCTGGGCGGCAATCGACTCACGAACCGCCTGCCGCCGGGCCTCGAGGTCGCGCAGGTATCCGAGACGCTCGTCGAGCGTGCGCAGCTGAGTGTCGTCGAGCCCGCCGGTGACCTCTTTGCGGTACCGCGCGACGAACGGGACCGTCGATCCGCCGTCGAGCAGTTCGATCGCGGCCCGGACCTGTCCGACGCCGACGCCGAGTTCGGTGGCGATTGCCGACGCGATGCGCGCGTTCACGACCGCGGGGTCGGGGGCAGGCACCGTCTGCGGGGTGACGGCATCCGACTGCGCGGCAGCCGACTGGGCTGGGGCTGCGGGAGCGGACTCGGATGGGGGCACGGACGCGGGTGGCACAGTTTCTGACACGATCGCCGACCCTACCGGCCGCCTGGGACAGCTGTCAGCCGCGACCCACCGCACTGTGGATGCGCGCACTCTCGTACAGGCAGATCGCCGCCGCGGCGGCCACATTCAGGCTCTCGGCGCGACCGCGGATCGGAATCGACACCCGGTGGTCGGCAGCGGCCTGGATGTCGGCGGGCAAGCCATGGGCCTCGTTGCCGAACAGCCAGCCGACCCGGCCGGACAGCACCTCGGCGGCGTGATCGAGGTTCACCTCGCCGTCGGCGGCGGTGGCGAGCAGCGTGACACCGGCCCCTGCGATGGCGTCGAGTCCCTCGGTCAGGGCACGGTGACGAACCACCGGCACGGTGAACACCGACCCTGCGCTCGCACGGACACATTTGCCGTTGTGGGGGTCGACGGCGTCACCGAGCAGCACGACCGCGTCGGCGCCCATCGCGTCGGCACATCGGATCAGGGTGCCGGCGTTGCCGGGCTCTCGCGATTCGACGGCGATCGCGAGCATCCTCGGCTCGTCGGCGAGGACGCTCTCGAGCGGCACGTCGAGGAGCGGACAGACCGCGAAGATCCCGGGCGGGGTCGATGTCTCCGCGAGCTTCGACGCCGCCCGCTCGGAGATCACGAGGACCGGGACGCCGGCGGCCGCCGCGGCGTCGGTGAGCTCACGGTGCCGAAGACGCTCCTCGTCGGCGACCAGCACGACCTCGGCTCGGTCGACAGCGAGGGCCGAGCCGACCGAGTTGGCCCCCTCGGCGAGGAAACGCCCCTGGTCGCGCCGCTCGGCGGCGCGATGGAGCTTGGCATACGACACGACCCGCGAGGATCGCTCGGACAGGATCTCCGTCATCGGATCATCCGTCGTGCGACTCGCGGGTCGTGTGTGGTGTGGCGCAATCAGGCAGCCGGGGCGTTGACGTCAGCCGGCAGGGCCTTGCGAGCGACCTCGACCAGGCCGGTGAAGGCCTCGGGATCGGTCACCGCGATGTCGGCGAGCACCTTGCGGTCAACCTCGACACCAGCGGCCTTGAGGCCCTGGATGAAGCGGTTGTAGGTGATGTCGTTGGCGCGGGCCGCAGCGTTGATACGCGCGATCCACAGCTTCCGGAACTCACCCTTGCGGGCGCGACGGTCCCGGTAGGCGTAGGTCATCGAGTGGAGCTGCTGCTCCTTGGCCTTGCGGTAGAGGCGCGACCGCTGTCCGCGGTAGCCCTTCGAGGCCTCGAGGGTGGACCGACGCTTCTTCTGGGCGTTCACTGCCCTTTTCACGCGTGCCATGTGTTAGATCCTTTTGCTTGTCAGATGTCCGGGTTCGCGCGCGTCAGATGTTCAGCAGGCGCTTGATGCGGGGGGCGTCGTTCTCGCTGACGACGGTGGTGCCGTCGAGACGACGGGTCCGCTTGGAGGGCTTGTGCTCCAGCAGGTGGCGGCGGTTGGCCTTCTGGCGGACGATCTTGCCGCTGCCGGTCACCTTGAACCGCTTCGCGGTGCCCTTGTGGGTCTTGCTCTTTGGCATGTCTTTCCTTCTGTCGGGCGAACTCGGGCAGCCGAACCTGATCAGGTCCGGCTGGAATCCGGGTTCACTTCTCGTGATCTCGGCCGGGACGGGGCATGCACCCGCGTCCGGCCGATCGGCTCAGCTCTCGTCCGGCGCGTTCTTCGGGCCGCCGGAACGTTCGCGGCTCTCTTGCGCCTTCTGGCGGGTCTTCGCGCCCTTGTGCGGGGCGAGAACCATCGTCATGTTGCGACCGTCCTGCTTGGCCGAGGTCTCGACGAAGCCGTAATCGGCGACATCGTTACCCAGGCGCTGCAACAGGCGGTAGCCGAGCTCAGGACGGGACTGCTCGCGGCCGCGGAACATGATGGTCACCTTCACCTTTGACCCCGCCTCGAGGAACCGGACGACGTGACCCTTCTTGGTCTCGTAGTCGTGGTCGTCGATCTTGGGGCGGAGCTTCTGCTCCTTGATGACGGTCATCTGCTGATTGCGACGCGATTCGCGCTGCTTCTGGGCCGCTTCGTACTTGAACTTGCCGTAGTCCATGATCTTGCAGACCGGCGGACGGGCGTCCGGAGCCACCTCGACCAGGTCGAGGTCGGCCTCGTAGGCCAAGCGAAGCGCATCTTCAACACGCACGATGCCCACCTGCTCCGAGTTGGGTCCGACGAGTCGGACCTCAGGGACGCGGATGCGCTCGTTGATGCGGGTCTCAGTGCTGATGGGGCCTCCTTGTTCAATCCTGCAGTGGTAACCGTCGCGTCGTGGCGAGGGTCGTGTGCAGGAGAACCAGCGCAAACCTCAGCAAACGAGCCCCGGGACTGTTGTCCGCGGGGCTCCGATACCGACCGATTCTTCGCGCTGCACCTCAGGGGCACAGCATTGCCGATCTGCGGTCGCATCGACGAGGATGCGATCTGCGACGATCGGCGTGAACCGGACCGTGCAACTGCGTGATCTCGCGAGGCGAGCAGTGCGTCGAACGGTGGGAGCGGAACTCCACTTACGACCCCGGCGCATACCAGGGCGGTCGTGCTATGGGAGTCTAACAGCCATGGCCGAGAACCCCAATTCGTCACCAGCACCGATACCCCAGGAGGGTGCGACGGGCAGTGGCGCCGACACGGATGATGCGGCACACACCGAATTCGACAACATCCGTGACCTGGGAGATATTCCGGCGATCGAGGTCATCACCCGTTCCATCGTGATGCTCATGAGTGCCGCCGCCGAGAAGCTCGGCCTGGCCGAGGGCACCCCCGAGGACCGGATCGACCTGCCCGAGGCACGCACGCTCATCACCGCACTGGCCGGCCTCGTCGACGCGTCGAAGGCCGACCTCGGCATCCACGCCGCACCGATCCGGGACGGCCTGAAAGGCCTCCAGCTCGCCTTCCGGGAGGCGAGCGCCTACCCCGACGAGCCCGGCGAGGGCCCCGGCGAGAAGTACACCGGCCCGGTTCGGGTTCCGAAGAAGTAGCCCCCGCCGGCTGAGCCGGTACCGAGCGCAGACGACACCGAGCCCCGCCGGCTGAGCCGGTACCGAGCGCAGACGACACCGAGCCCCGCCGGCTGAGCCGGTACCGAGCGCAGACGACACCGAGCCCCGCCGGCTGAGCCGGTACCGAGCGCAGCGAGGCACCGCGTCGAAGCCCCCACGGCGCAACCGCCGGCTGAGCCGGTACCGAGCGCAGCGAGGCACCGCGTCGAAGCCCACACGCCGTACCCTGGTCACATGACGGATCAGGACAAGCCGGCCGAGACGGACGACATCGTCGACGCCGAGGTCGTGCACACGGGCCCGGTGCCGGGGACTCTCCCCGACCCCGACTACACCGACAGCGGTGTCCCGACCTTCGACTTCGTCCGCGACAAGATCGAGAACCGCATCACCACCGCGATCGGTTCCCAGGAACTCGCCGAGGCGAGTGCCGAGGGGCAGAGCGTCGACGAGATGATGCGCAAGCGCGACGAGGCCGCCAAGAAGCGCCTCGAGGAGATCCGTAAGTCGATGGGCAAGTGAGCCCCGCTCCCCCAGACAGAGCACAATCGCCACTTCCGTTCCAGAAGCGCTGACTGTAAGTAGGGCTGCTGCAACGGAAGTGGCGATTTTTCTGGGGTGTCAGCCCGCCGACGCGACCGTCTCGTCGACCTTGAGTATCTCGGCGAGGAACTTGCCGGTGTGGCTTCCCGGGGCGACCGCGATGTCCTCGGGGGTGCCCTCGGCGACGAGCATGCCACCCCCGCTGCCACCCTCGGGACCCATGTCGATGACCCAGTCCGCGGTCTTGATGACATCGAGGTTGTGCTCGATGGTGATCACCGTGTTGCCCTTGTCGACCAGCCCGTTGATCACCGCGAGGAGCTTCTTGATGTCCTCGAAGTGCAGGCCGGTGGTCGGCTCGTCGAGGATGTAGACCGTGCGGCCCATCGACCGCTTCTGCAGCTCGGCGGCCAGCTTCACGCGCTGCGCCTCACCACCCGACAGCATCGGCGCAGGCTGTCCGAGACGGACATATCCGAGACCGACGTCGTTGAGGGTCTTGAGGTAGCGGTGGATCGAGGTGACCGGCTCGAAGAAGTCGGCGGCCTCCTCGATCGGCATGTCGAGGACCTCGGCGATGGTCTTGCCCTTGTAGTGGACCTCGAGGGTCTCCCGGTTGTAGCGAGCGCCGTGACACACCTCGCACGGCACGTACACGTCCGGCAGGAAGTTCATCTCGATCTTGATCGTGCCCTCGCCGGTACAGGCCTCACAGCGACCGCCCTTGACGTTGAACGAGAACCGGCCCGGCTGGTAGCCGCGCACCTTGGCCTCGGTGGTCGCCGCGAAGAGCGTGCGGATCTTGTCGAAGACGCCGGTGTAGGTCGCCGGGTTGGAGCGCGGGGTGCGACCGATCGGCGACTGGTCGACCTGCACGAGCTTGTCGAGGTTGTCGAGTCCCTTGATCCGCGTGTGGCGCCCGGGGACTTGTCGTGCGCCGTTGAGCTTGTTGGCGAGCACGGTCGCGAGGATGTCGTTGACGAGGGTCGACTTACCCGAGCCGGACACCCCGGTCACCGCCGTCATCACCCCGAGCGGGAACGACACCTCGATCCCGCGCAGGTTGTGCTCACGGGCGCCGACGACGGTCAGCTGACGCTTGCGGTCGATCGGCCGGCGGATCTCCGGGATCGGCAACGAATCCCGGCCCGACAGATATGCACCGGTCAGCGATTTGCGGTTCTTCAGCAGATCCTTGTAGCTGCCGCTGTGCACGACGTGTCCGCCGTGTTCACCGGCGCGCGGGCCGATGTCGACGATCCAGTCGGCCGCGCGGATGGTGTCCTCGTCGTGTTCGACGACGATCAGCGTGTTGCCGAGGTCGCGGAGGCGGGTGAGGGTCTCGATCAGCCGGCGGTTGTCACGCTGGTGGAGACCGATCGACGGCTCGTCGAGGACGTACAGGACGCCGGCGAGACCGGACCCGATCTGCGTCGCGAGACGGATGCGCTGTGCCTCGCCGCCGGACAGCGACCCGGCCGCACGCGACAGCGACAGATATTCCAGGCCGACGTCGAGCAGGAAGCGGATGCGGGCCTGTACTTCCTTGAGAACGCGGCTGGCGATCGCGGCCTGACGCTCGTCGAGATGGAGGTTGTCGAGGAAGTCGGCGCATTCGGCGACCGACAGCGCACAGACCTCGGCGATCGACTTCGGGCCGTACTCGGGGTGGTTCAGGGTGACGGCGAGGATCTCGGGACGCAGACGCGCACCCTGGCAGGCGGGGCACGGCACGTCGCGCATGTACCCCTCGTAGCGTTCCTTCATCTGCTCGGACTCGGTCTGGTCCATCCGCCGGGCGAGGAACGACATGACACCTTCGAACTCGGTGTAATACGAGCGGGTGCGTCCGTAGCGGTTGCGGAACTTCACGTGCACCTGGTGGTCGCTGCCGTTGAGCAGCGCGCGACGCGCCTTCACCGGCAGCTTCTTCCACGGTGTGTCGACGTCGAAGCCCATCTGGTCGGCGAGACCCGACATCAGGCGCAGGAAGTAGTCGGCGTTGTGGCCCGTCGACCACGGTGCGACCGCACCCTCGGACAGGGTCAACTCGGGGTCGGGCACGACGAGCTCCTCGTCGACCTCCTTGCGGATGCCGAGGCCGTCACACTCCGGGCACGCACCGTAAGGCGAGTTGAACGAGAACGACCGCGGCTCGAGGTCGTCGATGGCGATCGGGTGGGCGTTGGGGCACGCCATCTTCTCGGAGAACCGGCGCTCGCGATTCGGGTCGTCTTCCTCGAGATCGACGAAGTCGAGCACGATGATGCCGTCCGCGAGACGCAGACCGGTCTCCACCGAATCGGTGAGACGCTGCTTGGCGCTTGCCTTCACGACGAGGCGGTCGACGACGACCTCGATGTCGTGCTTCTCCTGCTTCTTCAGTTTCGGCGGATCGGTGAGCTGGTGCACGACGCCGTCGATACGGGCGCGGGAGAAGCCCTGCGTCTGGAGTTCGGCGAAGAGGTCGACGAACTCGCCCTTACGGGTGCGGACCACCGGTGCGAGGACCTGGAAGCGGGTGCCTTCGTCCATGGCGAGCACCTGGTCGACGATCTGCTGGGGGGTCTGCTTGGCGATCGCCTCGCCACAGATCGGACAGTGCGCCTTACCCGCGCGGGCATAGAGCAGCCGGAGGTAGTCGTAGACCTCGGTGATGGTGCCGACCGTCGAACGGGGGTTGCGGTTGGTCGACTTCTGATCGATCGAGACCGCAGGCGACAGTCCCTCGATGAAGTCGACGTCGGGCTTGTCCATCTGGCCGAGGAACTGCCGGGCGTAGGCCGAGAGGGACTCGACGTAACGACGCTGACCTTCGGCGAAGATCGTGTCGAAGGCGAGGGACGACTTACCCGATCCCGACAGCCCGGTGAACACGATGAGGCTGTCCCTGGGCAGGTCGACATCGATGCCCCGAAGATTGTGTTCGCGGGCACCTCGGACGATCAGACGATCAACCACTGCAGTCCTAACGTTTCTTCTCGAGTCAGAGTCTTCTCAAACTCACCGGGGCGCACGGGTGGCGCATGGGCACCGTAACGACAGGCACCGACAAAACTGTTCCGGAAGCGTCGGCCCGGATGGGATTCGTGGTCCGAGAGCCGGACGATCGGTCTCGCCATCCGCGCCATACACCATCGGACCGATAGTCCACGATACCCGCGCGCAGGGATGGTCCGACCGTCGCGAGCGTCACACATCGGCCGCGCGGTGTCATAGCCTTGCCGCATGACCTCAGCGACACCGATCAGCGATTCCTACACCGGCGATCTCTCCGGGTCGAAGACCCCGCAGCGCCGCACCCTCGGCTCGGCCACCATCGTCAAACTGTCCGTCGGTCCGATGGACAACAACGTCTACGTGGTGACCTCGAAGGCCACCGGCGACCAGCTGATCATCGACGCCGCGAACGACGCGGACACGATCATCGCCACACTCGACGCCATCGGCGGGAAGCCGGCCCTGATCTTCACGACCCATCAGCACCACGATCACGTGCAGGCACTGGCCGCAGTGGCCCAGCACACCGGAGTGCCCACCGCCGCCGGCCGGTTCGACGCCCCCGAACTCCCGGTCACCCCGGATCGTCTCGTCGACGACGGGGACGTGATCGAGATCGGCGACCTCCGCTTCGAGGCGATCCACCTCGTCGGCCACACCCCGGGCTCGATCGCGCTCGCCCTGACCGACACGGGGTCGGACGGCGACACGGTCCATCTGTTCACCGGCGACTGCCTGTTCCCCGGCGGCATCGGCAAGACCTGGAAGCCCGAGGACTTCGACACCCTCATCGAGGACGTCTCCACCAAGCTGTTCGACCGCTTCGGCGACTCGACCGTCGTCTACCCGGGACACGGGAAGGACACCACCCTGGGCGCCGAACGCGCCTCGGTGCCGGAGTGGCGCGAGCGCCGCTGGTAGGCCGGTCCCGGTCTCACCCGCAAACCCACCATTTTTCGATATTTCCACCCCCGGCCAGGGAGGTGGCTTCATCGAAAAAGGGTGGGTTTGGCGTCAAGTCGGGACGGCCGGGTTTGAGCCCCGCCCCCTCCGGATACCTGGTTCTCGAAGCGCTCTGCCAAACGTGCCCCCGGGATCCCGAAATTCCCGAACGGATCACGAAGAGTCGATTCACCTGCATGGATCCGGAGGGCGGGTAGCGTTGATCAGGCCAGAAACGCGCTGTACCCCGACGGATCTCGAACCGCACTCGATCGAAGAAGGTTGTGACCGAATGATTCTCCGCCGTATCGCCCGCCCGCTCCTCGCGTCTGCGTTCGTCGCCAGTGGCGTCGACGCCATCCGGAGCCCGAAACCGATCGCGCAGTCCGCGGCGCCTCTCGTCGACAAGGCACGCACCGCCCTGCCGCCGGAGGTCGCGGACAAGGTCCCGGAGAACACCGAGACCCTCGTCCAGATCAATGCGGCGGCGCAGATCGGCGGTGGCATCCTGCTGGCGACCGGCAAGTTCCCGCGTCTCGCCTCGGTTGTCCTGGCCGGCACGCTGATCCCGACGACGGCCGCCGGTACGGACTTCTGGAACGAGGCCGACCCGGTCCGCAAGGAAGCCCAGCGCGACGCATTCATCAAGAACGTCGGCCTGCTCGGCGGCGTGCTGCTGGCCGCGGTGGACACCGAGGGCAAGCCGTCGCTCGCGTGGCGCGGCCGGCAGAAGGCCGGTGCCGTCGCCGCGGCGCTCCCGATCGGCGCGACCGCCGGACATTCGACCTGGGATTCGCTCGTCGAGCGCACACACGAGGGTGCCGAGGTCGTCGGAGAACGGTCGGCCGAGGCCGGCGAGCTGCTGAGCAAGGGTGCCCACGTGCTGTCCGAGCGGTCCGCGGAATGGTCCGCCGAGGCGGCGGCCAAGTTCCGCGAGCACGCCCCCGAACTCGCTGAAGCTGCTCAGAAGCGTTCGCTCGAGATCGCGGACAGGGCCGCCGACACCGCGGCCGTCGTCGCCGATCGCATTCGCGATCGAGCACCCGTACTGGCCGACGCCGCGCTGGTGCGCTCGTCGACCTTGGCCGACGCAGCACTCGATCGTTCGTCCGAATTGGCCGAGACCGCCCGCAAGCGGGGCCCGAAGCTGGCGAAGAAAGCGCAGAAGCGCGCGGAGAAAGCCCAGAAGCAGGCCAAGAAGAACGCGCCGAAGATCGCCGAACTCGCCCGGGACCGCTCGGCCGAACTCGCCGAACTCGCCCGGGACCGCTCGGCCGAGTTCGCCGATCTCGCCCGCGCCCGTTCGGCCGAACTCGCCGAGTCCGCACGGCAACTCGCGGCCGCCGCCGAGGAAACCGCCTCGCACACCGCGGACGAAGGTCGCAAGCGCTGGCGCAAGGCGCGCGGCTGACCGTCCTGCCCGGTAGCCGGATGCGAGTACGACGCTGACCACCACCGATCACCACGCGGACGCGGCACACCCTCCAGAGAACTATCCCTGGGTGTCCGCGTCCGTTGTGGTCGATCACGTCCCGTCGCTCCCGCCTCCGGGTACGCGTCTGGTGGTCGCGGTCGGTTCGAACGCGGCGCCGAGCGTCCTCCGCCGCAAACTCGGGCACCTCGACCCTGCCGCCCTCCTCCACCTCCGGCGTGTGCGGGTCGCCAACATCACAGTCGGTCACTCCGCCCACGTCGCAGTCCGCGGATACATCCCTGCGGCACCTGTTCGCACAGCTCACGGCACATGGGAAACGGTGGCGGCCTGGCTGTCACCGCTCCAGACCGAGGCGCTCGACCTGACCGAACCCAACTACGATCGACGGACAGTGAACACGCACGACCATCCCCTCATTCTCGGTGACCCTCGGCTGCCCCACGACGGTCCCGCCACTCCGGACGAGTTCGACATCTACGTGTCGCGTCACGGAGTCCTCGCCGACCCCGCGACGGGAACGCCGCTGCCGTTCGGCAGCCAGGCACGCGTCGTCGGATGGCTGGACCAGCACCTGCACGATCCCGCCCTTCAGGGTTCGACGCCACAGGTCTGCGCGCGACTGGCGACTGCGGACCACGCGGCACGGATCACCGGGCTGATCAAGGACGCCGGGCTGGCACGGTCGGGGTGGCCCGTCGACGCGCGCGGAGGTGTGGCGTGACCGCCTTGTCCCCAGACACCGACACCGACCCTCGGATCGGCGAGGAACAGGAGCACCTCGACCGGGTGTACGGCCGTCTCGACCGGATGCGGCAGACGACCCAGCGGCGCCTGTCGTCGACCCTGAGCGAGCGCGGCGGAACCCCGCAGGCACGGTCGGAACGTGAGTCCTACGAGCGGATGTACAACGAGGATCTCGCGAAATTCGATGCCGCCGAACACAACCTGTATTTCGGCCGCCTCGACCTCGACGACGGCGAGATCCGGCGGATCGGCCGCATCGGTGTCCTCGACGACGGTCTGGGAGCAGACGGGACACACGACCACACCGCGACCGACGCGACATTGCTGCTCGACTGGCGGGCCCCACTCGCACGCCCCTTCTACCTGGCCACGCCGGCCGCCCCCGAGGACGTCGCCCGCCGTCGCCACATCCGGACCCGCAGCCGCAGGGTCCGCGGGGTCAGCGACGAATCACTGACCGCCGGCGACGCCCTGCTCGACGACTTCGGCCACGGCGACGTCGTCAACGAATCCGCTCTCGTCGCCGCCCTGAACGCGGCGCGCACCGGCGAGATGACCGACATCGTCGAGACCATCCAGCGCGAGCAGGACCTCATCATCCGGTCGACACACCGCGGTGTGACGGTGATCCAGGGCGGTCCGGGCACCGGCAAGACGGCCGTCGCGCTGCACCGTGCCGCGTACTTGCTGTACACACACCGCGAGATCCTCTCACGCAGTGGCATTCTCATCATCGGACCGAACGACGACTTCCTCAGCTACATCGGCCAGGTCCTGCCGTCGCTCGGCGAATCCGGCGTCCTGCTCTCGACGATCGGCGACCTGTTCCCCGGCGTCCGGGCACGGAGCGAGGACCCGCGGTTCACCGCCGGAGTCAAGGGCGGGCTCCGGATGGTCGACGTCCTCAAACGCGCTGTGCGCGCGAAGCAGTCGTTGCCGTCCCGTCCCGAACCGGTGGACTTCGACGGCTATCGGGTCGAGATCGACTCCGCCCTGATCAAGGCGGCGCGTGCCAAGGCCCGTGCGACCCGGCGTGCACACAACCAGTCCCAGAGGGCCTTCCTGAAGGCCGGTCTCGCCGAACTCGCGGCGCGGCACGCCTCGACCATCGGCTCCAGTCTGCTCGACGGTTCCCAGCTCCTGAGCCCCGCCGACATCTCCGACATCCGCGACGACATGAGCAGCGACCCCGACATCCGCGCGGCGCTGCTGAAATACTGGCCCACACTGACTCCGCAGGACATGTTGCGCGAGCTGCTCACCGACGAGCGTGCGATCCGCAAGGCCACGCCCGGCTGGTCCGACGCGGACCGGGCGGCCCTGCTGCGTGAACCGCGCACGTACTCGACCACCGGGGACGACTTCTCCCCCGCCGACGTGCCGCTGCTCGACGAGTTGGCCGAACTCATCGGGTACGGCACCGACGACGCCGAACGTGCCGAGCGCGCCCGCTGGCGTCGCCGGCTCGCCGAGGCCCAGGACGCACTCGACATCCTGACCGGTTCGGCCCCACAGGATCTCGAGGACGAGCTCGATCCCGAGATCCTGATGGCCTATGACCTGATCGACGCCGAACAACTGGCGTCGCGCCAGACCGAGACCCGGCGCGCCACCACAGCCGAACGCGCCTACGGCGACCGCACCTGGACCTTCGGCCATGTGATCGTCGACGAGGCACAGGAGCTCTCGCCGATGGCGTGGCGGATGGTGATGCGCCGCATCCCGAACCGGTGGATGACCATCATCGGTGACACCGCACAGACCTCCGACGAGGCGGGCACCTGGTCGTGGGGTGACGTGCTCGAGCCCTACGTCGCCAAGCGCTGGCAGTTCAAGGAACTGTCGGTGAACTACCGGACGCCCAGCGAGATCATGACCTACGCCGCGCGCGTCCTCGACGAGATCGGCAACGGCGAGACCTCGCCGACCTCGTTGCGCAGCAACGGTGTCGAGCCGGTCGCGATCCCGGTGACCGATGCCGGGGATGCGCAGAGCATCGCGACCGGTGTCCTGCGTGCCGTCGACCTGGCCGAACCCCAGGGACTCACGGCGGTCGTCGTCCCGGACGCCCTTCTCGATGCGGTGAACGCCGCGCCGGACCCGGACGCATTCGACGCGACAGACGTCGAGACCCCGAAGGTCTACACGGTCCGGACCTGTAAGGGTCTCGAGTTCGACACCACGATCGTCGTCGAACCCGCCGCGATCATCGCGCAGTCACCGCGGGGTCTCAGCGATCTGTACGTCGCACTGACCCGCGCGACGCAGCGACTCGTGGTCGTCCACGGCGACCCTCTTCCCAAGGTGCTCGCCGACCTGCCGGCCGTCACCGGCGTCGCGACTCCGCGTCGCTGAGCGCCGCGTCGATCCGCGGACCGAACTCCGCCAGCGCCTCGCTGCCGACGATCCCGAGGTGGTCGGTGTCGATGTCGATGCGGGTGATGTCACCCCCCACATGGTGCGCCCAGCGGTTGGGCGCCTCGTCGGTCGAGTCCTCCTCGCCGTCGGTGGCGACGACGAGCATCGCGTCGTAGGGTCGCGGCCGGTGGGCGATGGCGCGTTCCGCAGAACTCGTCATACGCTGCAGCATCCGGTCGAAGGATTCCGCATCGAGCAGGCCGAGTCCGATGGCCTTGTCCCGGATCGCGGCCGCGATGGTCTCCGGCGCGACGGACCCCGGATGGGCGGGGTCGACGAGCTCGTCCACGTCGATGACCGCTCGCCAGCCGCCGAGCAGCTCGGCGGCCAGCTCACGCGCATCGATGTCCAGCGACATCTCCCCGTCGTCGGTCCAGCCGGTCGCCGGCTCGGCATCGTCGGCCGGGAAGCTGTCGAGCAAATCCGAGAACGCCGACCTCCGCACCGCGCAAACGCAGTTCGACGGCCATTTCCTGCGCGATGAGACCGCCGATCGACCAACCCACGAGGTGGTACGGGCCGTCGGGGGCGATGCGCCGGATCTCGTCGACGTAGCGCACGGCCAGGTCGTGCACGGTGGCGTCGGGGAGGTCGCCGGCCACCACGTACGGGTCCTGGAGTCCGTACACCGGCCGGTCGTCGAGGTGGGGTGCGAGGCCACCGAACAACCACGCCAGCCCGTCCGCGGGATGCACACAGAAGACCGGGTTCCGCGATCCCTCCCGGCGCAGCGGCACGACGACGCCGCCGTTTGCCGCAGTGGTGGGGCCACCGGCGCGTTCCGGGTCGCGGTGTGCGGCCAGCCGCGCACCGAGATCGCGAGGAGTCGGCCCGGCGAACACCCAGGCGACCTCGACCGGAAGGCCGGTGCGGCGGCGGAGCTCCGCGACGAGCCGCACCGCGGACAGTGAAGTTCCGCCGACATCGAAGAATCCCTGGACCGCGGTCGTGACCGGGACGCCGGTGACTCCGGACATGCACTCGGCGACGAGCACCTCCCACTCCCCGACCGGCGCCTCGGGCCGCTCCGGGACACCCGCATCGCGAGCGGCAGTGCCGATCATCGTCGACATCCGCGCATGATCGGGCCGTCCGTCGTCATCGACCGGGATCTCGTCGACGATCGTCAGCGTCGACGGAACACAATGCGGGGCAATGCTTTCCACGGCAGCTCGACGAAGATCGTCCGCCGTGATGTCGGCGTCGACGCTCACCCAACCGTGGATCTCGACACCGGCGGCGCCCGGTATGGAGACGACGCCGCTCGACCGCACACCGTCGAGATCGGCGAGCATCCTCTCGACCCGGTCGAGATCGACCCGCAACCCACCGATCCGGACCTGACGGTAGAGGCGGCCGAGAACCTCGATCCGCGGTCCCCCACCGTCTTCCAGCCACCGTGCGAGCAGTCCGGTCGAGGAATCGACCGGCGTCTCGTCGGACCTACGCAGTTCACCCGGGATCCGCGGCGGCAGGAGTCGCCCGGCGGGATCGACGACGACGCCCGGTGCATCCGGAGAGCGGAGTCGACGACGGTCGTCGTCGGTGACCAGATCGATCTCACCCAGAACCGTGGCGGTCGGGACGTCCGCGGTGATCGCATCGACCATGCGATGGAAGACGTCGCGGAACACGGCGACCGTCTCCGGATCGAAGAGCCCTGCGGCGTAGTCGATCTCGCCGGCGATGACCGTCCCGTCGACGGTGTTCGTCTCGGCGAGTCCGAGAGTCAGGTCGACCTTCGCCGGCGGCGGGCCGGGATCGACCGGTTGCACACGCAACCCCTCTACCTCACCCAACTGTGCGAGCGGCGGTTCGGCTGACCCGCCGGTGGTGTCCGCGAGGTAGTTGATCATGACCTTAGCGCTTCGGCCACCTCCGCAGTCGAACGCGGCTCGGCCAGCTCAGGCAACGGTGTCGATCGCCGACGCGAGGGCCTCGACCGTCGGCGCGTCGAAGATCACCCGCACCCCGATCTCGACACCGAGTTCGGCGCCGAGCCGTGCGACGACGCGCGTCGCGGACAGCGAGGTGCCGCCGAGGTCGAAGAACGAGTCGAGTGCGGACACGCCCGGTGCGTCGTCGGCGCCGTCCATGCCGAGGACCTCGGCGAAGGCCGCGGCGACCGTGCGTTCGGTCGCGGTGCGCGGTTCGACGTGGACGCCGCGGGAGAACTCGGGTACCGGCAGCGCGGCCCGGTCGAGTTTGCCGGTGGCGGAGAGGGGGATCTCGTCGAGCGGGACGATCGCGGTCGGCACCATGTGCGCGGGCAGCTGCCGTGCGGCATGGGCTGCCAGCGCCGACACGTCGATGACCGCACCTTCGCTGTGGTGAACCCACGACACCAGCACGGTCTCGCCCGACGTCGGGTGGGCGACACCGGCGGTGGTCGAGAAGTCGACCGCTGCATGACTTTCCAGCACGGCGTCGATCTCGCCCGTCTCGATCCGGAATCCGCGGATCTTGACCTGGAAGTCGCTGCGACCGAGGAAGTCGAGCTCCCAGCGGTCGTCCCGACGACGGCGGCGGACGAGGTCACCGGTCCGGTACATCCGCTCGCCCGGTCGCCCGAACGGCGCGGCGACGAACCTCTCTGCGGTCAGGGCGGTGTGGTTCAGGTATCCGGCGGCCAGCGCCTGGCCGACGAGGTACAGCTCGCCCGCGACGCCGGGTGGCACCGGATGCAGGCGGGCGTCGAGGACCAGCACACCGACTCCCGCGATCGGTCCGCCGATCGTGACGGGCCCGCCGGGACGCATGGCGCCGGATGCGGTCGACCAGATGGTGGCCTCGGTCGGACCGTACAGGTTGTACATGATGCGTCCGTCCGACCAGGCGCGGACGAGTTCGGGCGAGCAGGAGTCGCCGGCCACGCACACCACGCGGAGATCGGGGAACGCCTCGACGGGAACCGTGGCCAACGCACTCGGTGTGATCGTCATGTGCGAGACGGCCTCGTCGGTGATGACTGCCGCCAGCTCCCGGCCACCGGTGACGCCCGGTGGCACCACGACCAGGGTCGAGGCGGCGGCCACCGCGACCAGGGTCTCGAACACCGAGGCGTCGAATCCCGGTGCGGCGAAACGCAGCACCCGCGACGACGGGCTCAACTCGAAACGCGACCGGGCGTCGGCGACGAGATCGGCGAGCCCGCGGTGCGTCACCGCGACGCCCTTGGGACGACCGGTCGAGCCCGAGGTGAAGATGACGTAGGCCGTGTCGTCCATCCGGACGGACGGCAGCGGGTCATCGAACACACCCGACTCCGGCGCCCATCGCGAGCGGTCCGTCAGGTCGAGAAGATCCTCGACGACGAGCCAGGAGGTGCCGACGTCCGGCTCGCTCGGTGCGCCGGCACCGCCGACGGCATCCGCCGCCGCGCACGTCACGCCGAGCGTCGTGGCCAGTGTGCCGGTCATGTACCGGATGCGTTCGGCCGGCTGAGACGGGTCGATCAGTCCGGCCGCCGCCCCGGTCCGGGCGATCGCCCAGAAGGCCACCGTGCCGACCGACGAACGGGGCACGGCCAGTGCCACGACCGTGCCCGGTCGTGCACCCCGCGACCGGAGTTCCGCGGCGAGCAATCGTGACGCCGCATCGAGTTCGGCGTAGGTCAGCGAGTGTTCACCGTCGGTGACGGCGACACCGTGCGGATGGTGGGCCACCGCGGAGTCGAGTAGCGCGGGCACCGCGACCGCCGAATCCGTGAGGGCCGGCGAGTTCACGAGTGCCGGGACGGCGTCGGACTCCCCGGTCGGCAGGTCACCGATCGGGGTCTCCGGTGCGTCGACGACCGACCGCGCGATGGATTGCAGGCGATGCAGCAGGTCGGCGATGGTGTCCGCGTCGAACAATGCTGTCGCGTAGGTGATCACGACGGGCGTGTCCTCGTCGCGAGGCCGCCCCGGTGGGTCGACGACCGTCACCTGCAGATCCACCTTGGCGGTGGTGACCGGTACCTCGAGTTCGGAGACGACCAGTCCGGGGAGTTCGACGACCGGCCGTTCGGTGTTCTGAAAGGCGAGCGCGACCTGGAACAGCGGCGGGTGCGCCGTGCTGCGGGCGGTCGTGACCTCCTCCACGACCGTTTCGAACGGCAGATCGGCGTGATCGAGGGCAGCGATGTCGGTCTCGCGGCAGATCGCGAGAACCGTGGCGAAGTCCGCGTCACGTCGCAACGGGGTGCGCAGCGCGAGCGTGTTCACGAACATCCCTACGAGACTGTCGAGCTGACGCTCGCCGCGACCTTCCACCGGTGTGCCGATCACCAGATCCGCGCTGCTCCCCGACCGCAGCAGCGTGACCGCGAGAAGCGCGTGGACACACATGAACATGGTCGCGTCGTGCCGGTCGGCGAGTTCGAGCAGGCGGGACCACGTCGCGGCGTCGATCACCGCGGACAGTTCCGCCCCGCTCTCGTCGCGTACGGGCGCACGTGGACGGTCCAACGGCAGATCGGTGAGCTCGGGGACGCCGGCGAGCTGTGTCTTCCAGCAGGCGAGCTGACGGGCCGCGAGCGACGCGGGGTCGGCGCTGTCCCCGAGGATCTCGTGATGCCACACCGCATAGTCGACGTACTGCACGGTCAGTGGCGGCCACTCCGGGGCACGACCGGACAACCGGGCCTGGTATGCCTGGACGAAGTCCGCCACGAGCGGCGCCATCGACCCACCGTCGCCGATGATGTGATGGACGACCAGCACCAGCACCCATTCGTCGTCGGCGACCCGGATGAGCCGCGCCCGGACCGGCGCTTCGTTCTCGAGATCGAAACCGCGCGTGACGATGTCGGCGACCGTCGCGGTCACCCCGGGTGTGCCGGTACCTCGCATGTCGATCGGTGGATCCGCCCGGGCGTCGTGCCGCGCGGTATCGGGATCGTCGATGATCTGTCGGGGAACCCCGTCGCCGGCGACGAACCGTGTGCGCAACGTCTCGTGACGGACGATCAGGTCGTCGAGCGCCGCGGCCACGGCCGCTGGATCGACAGGTGTGCCCGGCGCGTCGGCGTCCGAGCGGCCTCGCAGGCGCAGGACGGCCGGGATCAGGTAGGCCGCTCCCCCCGGGTTCATCGTCTCCAGGAACCAGATCCGGCGCTGGGCCGGTGACAACGGTAACGGCCCGGTGCGGTCCACCGGACGCAGCGGCGGCCGCGCGGGTCCCGGCTCATCGCCGTCGGCGAGTCGCTGGTCGATCACCTCGGCGAGGCCGCGCACCGTGGGCGTCGCGAAGAGGTCGCGCGCGGCCACCGTGGTCCCCAGGTCCTCGGTCGCGCGCGCCGCGACGCGGGTCGCGGTGAGTGAATTGCCGCCGAGGTCGAACAGCGAGGCGGTGACGCCGATCTCGTTCTCGCCGAGGATCTCCGCGACGAGAGCGGCCAGCCGCTCCTCGGTCGGGGTGGCGGGCGGTTCGTCGATTCCCGGGTCGTCGGTGGCGTCCGGTTCGGGCAGGAGCGTGCGGTCGAGTTTCCCGTTGACCGTGAGCGGCAGCGCGTCGAGCCACACGAACAGGGTCGGCACCATGTACTCCGGCAACGCGGCCGCGAGACGGGTCCGGACGGTGGCTTCGCCGGGTCCGTTCCCGGCGGTGGGTACGAGATAGCCGACGAGATGTTCGGTGTCGCCGCGCATGCGGATGTCGGCGCCGGCCGCGTCGATGCCGTCGACGGCGGACATCGCCGACTCGACCTCGCCGAGTTCGATACGGAACCCACGCAGCTTCACCTGTCCATCGCGCCGGCCGACGAACTCGATCGATCCGTCCCTGGCGACGCCGATGTCACCGGTTCGGTACATCCGGCTGCCCGGCGGGCCGAACGGGTCGGCGACGTAACGCGTCGCCGTCAGGCCGTGGCGCCGGAGGAAACCCCGGGTCACCTGGACACCCGAAACGTACAGTTCGCCGGGCACACCGTCGGGCAGCGGCGCGAGCCGTGCGTCGAGGACGTGCACGCGGGACCCGAGAAGCGGTTGTCCGATGTCCGATGCCGTTGCGGCGTCGACGAATCCACGCGTGAGCTCGCGCCGCGTCATGTACACCGTCGTCTCCGTCGGCCCGTACATGTTGTTGAGCTGGGGCCCGGGGACGTCGGCTCCCGGCCTGGCCGGCGACCCGTCGGCGGCGCGGTCGGCCTGCCACTTCCGCACATGCTCGTAGTCGAGGAGCTCACCCGAGAAGTGGAGGCGCCGAACCGATTGCGGGAGAACCGAACCATGCGGCGGCCGGACCGCCGCGGCGAACTGGTAGAAGGACGACGGCGTGAAGTTGACGACCGTGACGCCCTCGCGGTCGAACACCTCGACCACGTCGTCCGGCGCACGCGTGGTGGCATGGTCGAGCACGACCAGGCGGCCCCCGGCGAGGAGCGCCGCCCAGATCTCGCCCACCGACACGTCGAAGGCATACGAGTGGAACATCGACCACACGTCGTCGGGCGTGCTCTCGACCAGCGCGCCGAGCGCGACGAGCAGGGAGATCACGTTGTCGTGGGTGACCACAACACCTTTCGGCACACCGGTCGATCCGGAGGTGTACATGACGTAGGCACTCGTATGTGCGCCGACTCGATCGGGAAGCGCCACCGGGACCGGTTCGGCCCACGCCGTCAGATCGTCGGGCGTCGAGACCCGGGCAGGCATGTCCGCCCAGGCGGCGGCGGTCTCGGGGTCGGCGAGGACGAGTACCGGCGCGGCGTCGTCGACGATGGTTCGCAGCCGCGCGATGGGATGGGTGCGGTCCAGCGGCAGGTAGGCCGCGCCGGTCTTGAGCACCGCGAGCAGTGCGACGACGAGCTCGGTCGACCGTGGCATCGCCACGCCCACCAGCGATTCCGGCCCGGCTCCGGCGGCGGCCAGTGCGCGGGCGAGCCGTTCCGTCCGATCGTCGAGCTCGCGGTAGGTGATCGCCGCGCCGTCGAGGTCGGTGAGCGCCACTGCGTCTGCGCGTCGGCGTGCCGACACCCGGAAGAGACCCGGGAGGGACTCCACGTCGCGCGTGCCGAGAACGTCGTCGATCCGCCGTTCGAGGTCGGCGAGGACCTCACCGGCGGTGGCCGCCAATTGTGCCGGGGTGCTTCCGGTTCGGGGCAACAGCGCCGTGACCGTCGCGCGCACCGCCGGGGCCGGATCCACACCGCGGGCGGCCAGGGTGGTCGCTGCCGCCGTCACCCGCCGGTGCAACTCACCGAAGGTCACGGGCCCCGACGCACCGACCATCGCCTCGGCGTCGGCCGCGTGGGTCGCGGCGAAGGTGAGCCTGCGCAGCACCGCCGGCTGGTGAGTGGACCCCGCGGACGTGCGCGCCCCGACGCTGCGCGATACCGAGGTGTCCGACGTCACGCGGGGTCCGCCCGGTTCCGTCGGGGTTCACCGTTCACCGCATCGGCGCCTACGCACAGTGCGTTCGTCGCCGCGGTGCGGATGCACGCGAACACCTCGTCGATGGTGCGGTCCGCGTCGGCGAGGAGCGTGGTGACCACGACCGTCAGCGCCTCACCCGGGTCCTCGTCCGGCACGGAGAAGGCCATGGCGACCGAGGTGGCCTCGAGGTCGGCGAAGGTCACCGACGGCGCCCCGGGGATGCCGATCACCGCGTCGGGCACCGTCGCGGCGACTGCGGACACGAGTTCGTGGAGCGCCTGCTCCTCGTCGACTACCTCCGACGACTGCCTGTCGGCCCAGATGGACAGGTCGCCGACCGGGGTGCCCGGCCGGGCCGCGATGTCGGTGAGCAGGTTCCGGTAGCGCTCGACGATCCGTTCGGCACCGGCTCGGTCGAAGAGGTCGGTGTCGTAGGCGATCTGGCCACCGAGTGCACCACCCCGATCCACCCCGTCCAGGTCGTCCGGGTACACCATGATCTCCAGATCGACCTTGGCCGCGATCGACGCCGGGGGCCGGACCCGGACGGACAGACCGTCGAGGCTCACCTCCGGGAAGTCGAGGTTCTGGTACGAGAGCATGACCGAGAACAACGGGTTGTGGCGGCCGCGCCGGCCCGGTCCCGTCTCGGCGCGGTTCAGGTGGTCGACGATCTGGTCGAAGGCGACGTCGGCATGGGCCAGGTCGGTGACGTCCTCGGTCCGTACGCGTCGCAGAAGCTCGTCGAACGGCTCGTCGAGGCGCAGACGCGTTCGGAGCGGAACCGTGGTCGCGAGCATGCCGACCATCTCGGCCAGGGCGGGATCGTCGCGGCCGGCGAACGGCGTCCCGATCACGATGTCCTCGCTTCCGGACAGACGGCCGATGAGGACCGCGAGCGCCGCGTGCATCACCACGAACTGCGTCGTGTTGTTCACACGCGCGAGATGTTTGAGAACCGTTGCGGTTTCGGGCGGGATGCTCAGGTCGACGACACCTCCGCGGTGCCGGGGTTCGGCCGGCCGCGGACGGTCCGTCGGGATCACCGCCGGTTCCCGTACCGTCCCGAGGCGTCGTTCCCAGTACTCGAGTTGAGCCCGTTCCTCGGTCAGCCCACCGGGTGCCTCGGCCGCCAGCCGCTCGGCATGCCAGATCGCGTAGTCGGCGTACTGCACGCGCGGTGCGCTCACGGTCGCCGTCCACGGTCCCGCCTGCCCACTGATCCGGGCACGGTAGGCCGTGGTCAGGTCGCGGGCCAAGGGCCGCAACGAACCGCCGTCGGCGTTGATGTGGTGCACCACGAAGACGAGGAGGTGGCGGTCGGACGCCAGTCGCAGGATCACCGCCCGGATCGCGTTGGGGCCGGTCAGGTCGAAGCCCGGTTCGACGACGGCGGCGATCTCCTCCCCGACGCGGTCGGGGGTGGTGTCGACGAGGGCGACCCGGAATCCGCGGAGAGCATCAGCGGCCGGGATGATGACCTGAACCGGCCGCCCCTCGTGCAGCGGGTACCGCGTCCGGAGCGACTCGTGGCGGGCGATCACGTCCCCGAGTGCCCCCGTGAGGGCCGGGATGTCGAGGGGCCCATCGAGTTCGAGGGTGAATCCGACGTTGTACGCCGACGACGACGGGTCGATCTGGTTGAGTGACCACAGTCCGCGCTGCACACCCGTGAGGTCGACCATGTGCGGCCGTTCCCGCGGTGTCAGGACACGTCCCGTCCCGACGGACTCGACGGTGTGCAGTGCGGCGACGAAACTCGCGACCGTCGGGTTCTCGAACAGCAGGGCGAGCGGCACCCGCCGGTCGACGTGCTGTTCGACCCGGTAGGTCACCTTGGTCGCCGACAGCGAACTGCCTCCGAGGTTCGAAGAATCCGTCGTGCACGCTGACCGTCTGGAGTCCGAGGACATCGGCGAAGATCTGCGCCACTGCCGCCTCCAGACGGCTTCGGGGAGCGACATATTCGCGAGCGGGTGAGATCTCGACGGCCGGCAGCGCACGGCGGTCCACCTTGCCGGTGCGGGTGACCGGGAACTCCTCGAGCACCTGGACGGTGTGTGGGACGAGATGTGCCGGCAGGTGGGCGACCGCGTGGTCGACGATCTGCTCGGGTGCCGGACTGCGGCCCGGCCGGCCGGTCACATAGGACACCAGGACCGTGTCGCCGGCCGGCGTGGGCATCCCCGCACTCACCGAGTGCTCGACGTCGGGGTGGGTGACGAGCACTGCGTCGACCTCCCCCGGCTCGACCCGCATGCCGCGGATCTTGATCTGGAAGTCGTTGCGGCCGTGATAGATCAGCTCGCCATCGGGTGTCCATGAGACGAGATCACCGGTGCGGTACATCCGTGTGCCGGCACCGAACGGGTCGGCGACGAACCGGCCCGCGGACAGCCCGGCGCGTCCGTGGTAGCCCCGTCCGAGCGCACGTCCGGCGAGGTAGAGCTCGCCCACGACGCCGGGCGGCACCGGTCGCAGACCCGGGTCGAGAACCCGTGCTCCGACGCCGGAGATGGGGCGCCCGATGGTCACCGGCGCCGTCGCGCGCAGCGGTCGGGACGCGGTCGCCCAGATCGTGGTCTCCGTGGGACCGAACAGGTTCAGCAGGCGCCGGCCATCGGCATCCCACCGAGCGACCAGTTCCGGCGGGCACTCCTCCCCGCCACCATGATCGTCTCGACGTCCGGGACCGACGCCGGATCGATCGTCGCCAGAGCTGTCGGCGTGGCCACGGCGTGCGTGACCCGATGCCGTGCGGTGACGTCCTCGAGTTCGGGTCCGGCGAACACGTCCGGCGGGCTGATCACCAGTTCCGCGCCCGCACAGATCGCGAGGATGATCTCCCAGACGGCGACGCCGAAACCCGGTGCGGCGAGCTGCACTACACGGGACGCCGGCGTGGCCCCGAGCCGGGCCTGCTGTTCGGCGACCATCTCCGCCAGCCCCGCGTGGGTGACCGCGGCCGCCTTCGGACGTCCCGTCGATCCGGATGTGAAGAGCAGGTACGCGAGATCGTCGACACGGGTGCGACGCGTCCGGTCCGCGTCGGTGACCGGATGGTCGCGGCGCCCGGCGATGTTCAGTTCCACCTCGAGGTCGTCGAGCAACCACTCCTCGACACCGAGGTCACGGACGCTCGTGTCACGCTGCTGCGGTGCGGCATCCGGTTCCGCGGCCCGGTCGGCGGCGACCACCGAGTCGACGGTGATCACCAGGGCGGCGTCGCTGTCGGCGAGCATCGCCGCGCGGCGCCGTACCGGCAACCGCGCGTCGATGATGACGAACGCGGCCCCACTCATGGCCACCCCGAGCATCGTGAGCACCATCCGGGGCGACCTGGGGATGCTGACGGCGACCACCTCTCCCGGCCCCAGTCCGCGGTCGGCGAGGACACGGGCGATCTGATGCGTCACCGTGGCCACCTCGGCCCAGGTCAGTCGTGCGGTACCGTTCGTGGCCTCACCAGTGAGGGCGACCGCGGCGGGGTCGGCGGTGGCGAACCCCCGGGCGATGAGCTCCGCGAGGGTCGTCTCCGGACGGGCGCCGCGGCGTGGTGCGGCGAGCTCGCGCAGCGCGTCGGGTTCGAGCAGATCGATCGCGGCGAGGACACGATCGGGCCCCGACACCATCTGGCTGAGCACCCGCCGCAGCCGGGACGCCAAGTCGCGGACCGTGCTCTCGTCGAAGACGATCGGTGGCGTAGGCGAATTCGACGACATAGTCGTCCGAACGCTCGGTCACCGAGACGGTGACGTCGTACTTCGCCGACGGAACCCGCGCATCGAGCAGTTCCGCCGACCCCGTCCAGTGCGACAGGTCGGTCAACTGGTCGGGCTGCACGCTCAACGCGACCTGGAACAACGGCGAATGTGACGGCGACCGTTGCGGCGCGAGGGCGTCGACGACGCGCTCGAAGGGCACGTCGGCATGACTCATGGCCCGAGCGCAACGGCGATGTGCCCCGGTGACCAGATCCCGCACGGTGTCACCGGGCCGCAGTGCGGTGCGCAGGACCACGGTGTTGACGAACATGCCGACCAGATCGGCGACGGCCGGATCGTCGCGCCCGGCAACCGCGGTACCGATGCTCATGTCGTCCACCGCGGCGAGCCTGCCCAGCGTGAGGGCAAGCGCGGACTGAAGACCGCGAACGGGGTGACGGCCAGCGTGGTCGCCAGCCGACGGAGGTCGGCGGACAGCTCCGCGTCCAGGGTGACGTCGAGGTGGGCTCCCGCACTGGACATCACCCGCGGGCGCGGACGGTCGGTGGGCAACTGGAGCAGATCGGGTGCGCCGTCCAGTTCCGCACGCCAGAACTCGAGACCGTCGACCAGCGCCGGTGAGGGTTGTTCAGGCGTGCCCAGGACCTCGGCGCGTTCGACGGCGATGTCGGCGTACTGCAGCGGCAGCGGGGTGAACTCGGGGGACTCGCCGGCACGCCTGCTCTCGTAGGCCGTCATCAGATCCCGGAGCAACGGCCGCAACGAGTGTCCGTCGGCGGCGATGTGATGCAGCACGAGCACCACGACATCGCCGCGAGGGTCCCCGGTGATCAGCCGGCACCGGAACGGAATCTCTTCTGCCAGGTCGAATCCCACGTCGGTGATGGCGGCGATCGCCGCTTCGAGCGGTTCCGCGGCAGAAGCCTCCCGGCGTCCCTCCGTGCTGATCCGGACAGGTTCGGAATCGAGTACGGCGCCGGCGGACGCGGTGTCGAGGATGCGCTGTTCGGGTTCGCCGTTGACGGCCGGGAACACGGTACGCAGGATCTCGTGCCGGTCGAGGACGTCGAGCGCTGCTCGACGCAGCACCGCGGTGTCCACCGCGTGGGTGAGCCGCAGCGCGCCGGACATGTTGTAGGTCGCCTCGGCGGGTGACATCCGGTTGATGAACCACAACCGGGTCTGTGCCTGGGACAACGGTATCCGTGCCGGGCGTGGCCGGCGTCGACGCTCCGTGGACACGGGCGGGGTGTCCGAGACGACGGCGCGGGATGCGAGATCGGCGAGGTCGTCGCTGTCGAAGACGTCGGTCAGGGCGATCGTCAGACCGTGCCCGATCCGGGCCCGGGACACCATGCGTGCCGCGAGGATCGAGTCAGCACCCAGGGCGAAGAGGTTGTCGGACAGGCTGATCCGTTCTCGGCCCAAGCCTGGGCGACGAGGGAGACGATCGCCTTCTCGGCCGGTGTCCGCGCCTCGCGGAATTCCTTGGCGCCGGCTGTCAGGTCCGGGGCGGGCAACGACGACTGGTCCAGCTTCCCGGAGCGGGTCGTCGGGAAGTCGGCGAGGAACACGACTGCGAGCGGCACCAGCCGCTGACCCGTCCCCCGAGGCTTTCGCTGAACAGCCACGAATCATACGCTTTACATCTCTTTTGAGATCGAAAGTGATACAGCGCATCTCGGCTCCACACGACGCTCCGCACGCTGCCGCGAACTGCTGTGACTGGTGGGACCACGGAAGTCCCACGGAGTCACTTCGTTCACTTCTGTAGCGCGACAGCACTTACGTTGCGGTTTGGATTCGGTCGTTCGACCGACATCCGCTCGATGGAACGGATCTCCTCGCGCCCGCCATCCCCGACGGGGCAAGATTGGGCACATGAAAAGCGTGCAATTGGTCGAGGTCGGCCCTCGAGACGGCCTCCAGAACGAACAGACCATTTTGTCGGTGGACGACAAGGTCGAGCTGATCTCCCGCAGTGTCGAAGCGGGGATCAGTCGCGTCGAGGCGGTCAGCTTCGTCAACCCGAAGCGGGTGCCGCAAATGGCCGGCGCCGAAGAGGTCATGGCGCGGGTGCCGCGAGTCGACGGCGTCTCCTACATCGGACTGGTCCTCAACCGACGAGGTCTCGACCGTGCACTCACCGCAGCCGTCGACGAGGTCAACGTCGTGGTCGTCGCGACCGAGGAGTTCAGTCAGCGGAACCAGGGCTGCAGTGTCGACGAGGGCGTCGCCGCCGCCGTCGACGTCGTGCGCGATGCGCGAGCAGCCGGTCTCCGGACGACGGTGACCATCGCCGTGTCCTTCGGCTGTCCGTTCTCCGGAGAGGTCGCACCGGAGTGGGTCGGCGAGATCATCGCGCGGCTCACCGACGGTGCGGCGCCGGACGAGATCGCCCTGGCCGACACCATCGGCGTCGGCGTTCCGGCGCAGGTGCGCACGCTCGCCGATCTGGCCGCCGCACACGCGCCCGGGATTCCGCAGCGCTGGCATTTCCACAACACGCGCAACACCGGCTACGCCAATGCGCTGACCGCCCTGGACACCGGGGCCAGTGCGCTCGACGCGTCCATCGGCGGTTTCGGCGGTTGCCCCTTCGCGCCCGCGGCGACGGGCAACATCGCGTCGGAGGATCTGCTGTATGCGCTCGACCGGTCGAACATCTCGACCGGTGTCGACATGTACGGACTGATCGACGCCGCGGAATGGCTGGGCAGGTCCCTGGAAAAGAGCGTCCCCGCTCTCCTCGGGCGCGCCGGAGGGTTTCCGGAGGCCCGCTGAGGCGGGGACTGGCTCGTCAGCTCGAAGCCGGCGGGCGACTAGCTGTACTAACCCGTGGTGTGCACGATCAGCACGTCGCACGCCGACTTGCGCGCCACATCGGCCGGCACCGATCCGAGCAGGCGCCCGGCGATCGAGTTCAGGCCGCGGTTACCGACCACCAGGAGATCGGCCTTCACGTCGCTCACGAGCTGGAGCAGTGCGTCGACCGGCGCACCCTTGACGGGGCGCTGGACGATGGTGGCGGCTCCGGCCTTGGACGCGCGTTCCTTGGCGGTCCGCAGGATCTCCTCGGTCGGCGTCGAGCCGGTGACCTGGTAGGCCTCGTCCTTGAGGATGTCGGCCGCCTCCCCGGCGCCGCGCTCGCTGGGGAAATACGCGCACGCGATCACCAACTGCGCGCGTTCGCCCGCGAGTGCCCCCGCACGTTCCACCGCCTTCATCGACGACTCCGAGCCGTCGGTCCCGACGACGATGGTCTCGTATGCGCTCATCCCAACCTCCGACATGAATTCGCCTCGCTGCCCATCAGCGAGGCGTCACCTAATATCCCCCATATTGCAGGGTTCTTTCACCGGGACATTAGTTTGCCACGGCGTGTCTGTCCGCCGATCGTGGTGATCGGCACACCGTCCGGAAGCAACGGTCCCGGGGACTTCGCAGGTCACCGCCCTACTTGATGCCTGCCGCGTCCATTCCCCGCAGTTCCTTCTTCAGGTCGGCGATCTCGTCGCGCAGCCGGCCCGCCAGCTCGAACTGCAGGTCGCGGGCGGCGCTCATCATCTGATCGGTCAGCTGCGACACCAGGTCGGCGAGTTCGGCGCGCGGCATCGTCGACACGTCCCGCTTCTCGATCACGCCCGCACTGCCGGCCTTCGACACCTCGCCCTGCGCCCGGCGGCCACGGCTGGCGTTGCGGCCCGAACCGCCGACCGCGACCGCCTCGTCCTCGGCTTCGCGGTACACCTGGTCGAGGATGTCGGCGATCTTCTTGCGCAACGGCTTCGGGTCGAGACCGCGCTCCTTGTTGTAGGCGATCTGCTTCTCGCGGCGACGCTCGGTCTCGTCGATGGCATTGCGCATCGAGTCGGTGATCTTGTCGGCGTACATGTGCACCTCGCCCGACACGTTGCGGGCCGCACGGCCGATGGTCTGGATCAGCGAGGTGGTGCTCCGCAGGAACCCTTCTTTGTCGGCGTCGAGGATCGCGACCAGCGACACCTCCGGGAGGTCGAGCCCCTCGCGGAGGAGGTTGATGCCGACGAGGACGTCGTAGTCACCCGACCGGAGCTGCCGAAGCAACTCGACACGACGCAGGGTGTCGACCTCCGAATGCAGGTACCGCACGCGGATTCCCAGTTCCAGCAGATAGTCGGTGAGGTCCTCGGCCATTTTCTTGGTGAGCGTGGTGACAAGGACGCGTTCGTCGCGCTCGGTGCGCTGCCGGATCTCGTGGACCAGATCGTCGATCTGCCCCTTGGTCGGCTTGACCACGACCTGCGGGTCCACCAGACCGGTCGGGCGGATCACCTGCTCGACGAACTCGCCGTTCGACTGACCGAGTTCGTATGGTCCCGGCGTCGCCGACAGATACACGGTCTGACCGATGCGGTCGACGAACTCGTCCCAGGTCAGCGGGCGGTTGTCGACGGCCGACGGTAGACGGAAGCCGTACTCGACGAGATTGCGCTTGCGGGACATGTCGCCCTCGTACATGCCGCCGATCTGCGGCACGGTCACGTGCGACTCGTCGATGACCATGAGGAAGTCGTCCGGGAAGTAGTCGATCAGGGTCGCGGGCGCGCTTCCCGCCGAGCGACCGTCGATGTGGCGGGAGTAGTTCTCGATACCCGAGCAGAACCCGACCTGGCGCATCATCTCGAGGTCATAGGTCGTCCTCATCCGTAGGCGCTGGGCCTCGAGCAACTTGCCCTTCGCCTCGAGCTCGGCGAGCCGTTCCTCGAGTTCCTGCTCGATCGAGGCCATCGCCCGCTCCATCCGCTCCGGACCCGCGACGTAGTGGGTGGCCGGGAAGATGCGCAACGTGTCGACCTGGCGGACGACGTCACCGGTGAGCGGATGCAGATAGTAGAGCGACTCGACCTCGTCGCCGAAGAACTCGATGCGCACCGCGAGTTCCTCGTAGGACGGGATGATCTCGACGGTGTCGCCACGGACACGGAAGCTGCCCCGGGTGAACGCCGTGTCGTTACGGGTGTACTGCACGTCGACGAGAAGCCGCAGCAGGGCGTCGCGGTCGATCTCCTGGCCCACCTCGAGCTCGACCGAGCGGTCGAGGTAGGACTGCGGGGTGCCCAGGCCGTAGATGCACGACACCGAGGCGACCACCACGACATCACGACGCGAGAGCAGGCTCGACGTCGCCGAGTGGCGGAGTCGTTCGACGTCGTCGTTGATCGACGAGTCCTTCTCGATGTAGGTGTCGGTCTGCGCGATGTACGCCTCGGGTTGGTAGTAGTCGTAGTACGACACGAAGTACTCAACCGCGTTGTTGGGCAGCATCTCGCGGAGCTCGTTCGCGAGCTGCGCGGCGAGTGTCTTGTTGGGTGCCATCACCAGGGTGGGGCGTTGGACCTGCTCGATGAGCCACGCGGTGGTGGCCGACTTGCCGGTACCCGTGGCACCGAGGAGCACGATGTCCTTCTCCCCGGCCTGGATCCGGGCGGTCAAGTCCTTGATGGCGGCGGGCTGGTCACCTGCGGGCTCGTACTCGCTGACCACCTCGAAACGGGCTTCGGTGCGCTCGATCTCGCCGATCGGACGGAACTCGGAGTGCGCGAGCACCGGACGTTCTGCTGCAAAAGCCATAGTGCCAGGGTAAACGCGCCGTACGACAGGAGTGTTCCCGCGCGGTCGCGGCCCCCGGGTCCGACGCGGGACGCAGACCGGGAACAACTCCGGTTTTCGGGCTGAGTTCGGCGGCGGCCGCCACTACATTCGGGGCATGACGAGCAACAGCGGTCCGACCACCGCCGCGCCGGCCGCCGCAACCCATTCGCTGCACCCGCCCAAGCGGGAGGTGTTCGATGTGCCCGCCATGACGAACACCGACAACAAGGGATTCGTCCGCGAGGTCGAGGAGTACCGCGTCACCGATTACGGCCTCTACATGTCGCGCCCCGCGCCCGGTCACCCGCGGTTCGACCACCTCGAGTCGTGGCTGCTCCCCGGACTGGGGTTGCGCGCCAACATCTTTCACTATCAAGGTGGTTATCGGGCGGATCAGCGTCTGTACCTCGACATCGGGCGGTTCGTCGGACCCGACGAACGCGGCCGCTGGTACGCCGAGGACTGGTACCTCGACCTCGTCGACGTGCCGGGCTCACCGCTGGAGCTCATCGACGTCGACGAGATCTTCGAGGCACACCGGTGCGGATTGCTCGACAACACCCGGTGCGTGGAGGCGGTCGAGATCGCGACCCGCGCGCTTGTCGGGGCGGCCGCGCACGGCAACGATGTGCAGGCGTGGCTCGACGACACCGCCGGCGGCGTGGTGTTCTTCCGGGACCACCGGCCCGGCTACGGCCGGTAGACCCAGTCGGGTCGGGGGTCCCGGTACCTCGGGGATCCCAGTAGGTAGGGGATCTCAGTAGGTCGGGAGCACGAAGCATGCCCCGTTCCGGATGAACTGCGGTGCACTCCGGTGCCGACGTCGACGGTCCGCGACCTGACCACGCCGTCGAGGGTCGCGGTGAGCACGTGACGTCCGGGCGCGGCGGGCCGCCAGGTCGGCTTGACCTCGACGGTCGAGGGCCTGGCGTTGTAGATCGTCACCGTCCGCCCGGCTCGCGTGGAGGTGATCTTCAGCGTCGACTTCGCCGACTCGGGGTCGCCGACGATCACCGACAGCTTGTAGGAACAACCGGCACCGTAGAGACCGTAGTTCGATGAGCCGTTGGCCGACGAACCGTAGCCGGGCAGGGTGTCGACGGCGATTGCCTGCAGGGCGGCGTCAGCCGGCGCCGCGGTCACGACGGCGGCCGTGACGGCCGCACCGACAGCGATGCCGCCGACGACGGTACGCACCCGATTCGGACTACCCTGACCCCACATGTGTGCTCCTCACAGCGCCGTGACAGCTGGTTGATCCGCACCGGAATCGGTGCGTGTCGCAAAGCTAACAGCGCCGGGCCCACGATGTGGCCGATTCAGGAAACATTCGTAGTCAGTTCGGGCGAGCGCCTCAGGCGGTCTCGATCCGCACGGTGGCGGGCCGCCCGGGATCGCAGGAGCCGTGGACGCCGGGCCCGGCCGGAGCGAACCCACCGACCGCGAGGAGGTCGGCGAGTTCGGCCGATGCGGCGCCGTCGCGGGCGGTGATGCGCAGCTCGGCCTTCGCCGCATCGGTGATCTCGACGGCGGTCGCCCGCTCGCCCGCGATCGCCCACAGCCGGTTGACCAGCCGCGGCGCCGGGCCGTCCGGATTGGGTTCGGCCGCAACGAGTGCGGGGACCGGCTCGGCGACCCGGCGTGCACGGACGTTGGCCTCGAACGGTACGAGCCGGTCATCCCAGACCCGCGCGGCGGCGGCCGCGAGATCGTCGGCCGATCCGGAATTGTCGAGCCAGACATCCGCGACCGCGCGCCGCTGCTCGTCGGTGGCCTGAGCCGCGATTCGCGCTCGCGCATCGGCTTCGTCGACGCCGCGCATCGTGGTGAGGCGATGCAGTCGGACGTCGGCGTCCGCGAACACGATCACCACGAGATGGAAGAAGGGCGCTGTGTGGTTCTCCACCAGCAGCGGGATGTCCTGGACGACGATCGCGTCGTCGGGTGCCGCTTCGAGCAACTCCTGGGTGCGTGCGCCGATCAGCGGGTGGGTGATCCCGTTGAGCGTCTTCCGCGATTCGTCGTCGAGGAACGCCTTGGCCGCGAGGGCAGGGCGGTTGAGGCTGCCGTCGGCGGACAGGATGTCGGGGCCGAAGGCCTCGACGAGCGCGGCGAGACCGTCCGACCCGGGTTCGACCACCTCGCGGGCGATCTTGTCCGCGTCGATGATGTACGCGCCTCGTTCGACGAAGGTCTTTGCCACGGTCGATTTGCCGGCGCCGATGCCGCCGGTCAGCCCAAGCCTGATCACGTCACCAGTCTGGCAAACCCACCGACGCCTCGCGCATACCGGCTGCACCAGTGTGTCGCGTCGGGTCAACCGGTGACCGCGTCAACCGGTGACCGCGGCGAGTTCGACGGTCTCGTGCGGCAGGCCCGCCTCGGCGACCTTCGCCCCCGTCTCCAGGTTGATCGCGATGATCTTCTTCGACGCCGGTTCACTCACATAGGCGACACCGTCCTGCACGACGAGATTCGGCATCGGCGACTGCCATTCGTCCGGTTCGCTCCACTCCCCGATCGCCGGGATTCGAGCCGTGCGGGTCCCGGATTCCACGTCGAAGACGTGCAGCGCGCCGTCGGTTCCGAGAATCACCGCAGACCCCCCGGGGCCGCGTTCCAGCGACCGGAAGCTGTACGAGGTGCCGAGATCGACCAGTCGGAGCTCGCCGGTACGGGTGTCGGTGAGCGAGAATCGGGTCGGCCGTTCGAGTTCGGCGTCCCGGTCACTCTTGTAGTCCCCCAGCACGATCGGCGATCCGTGGTCACCGGCCTGGTTCCCGATGCGGCCGTAGGGGTCCGGACTGGTCACCTTGCGGATGTTGTTGCCGTCGACGATCAAGATGCCGTCCTCACAGCCGAAGGTGAGGCGGCCGGCGGACGCGGCGGCCTCGCCGTGAACGCCGGGACATTCGTCGTTGCGGGCGATCTCGGTCCGCTCCTTGTCCAGAATTGCGATGCCGCTGCGCGATTCGTCGTCTCCGCGCGTGACGACGACCGATCCGTCGCCGCGGAACACCGCGACCCCGTGGTGGGGTTGCGGAACCGTGAACGTGGTGGCGACCGGGTTGCCGCGCAGTAGTTCGGCCGGTTCGACGATGTCGACCTGCCCGGTGCCGTCGCTGAATAGGCTGATGCGCGAGTCGTGGACCACGACGTGACCGGGTTCTGCTCCGCCGAAGCGCATCTCGGTGAGAGAAGGCTCGGCGGTGTAATGATGCCCGTGGTCGCCGTGCGCCTTGGTCCAGGTTCCGGCGTCGAGGACCCGGAAGCCGCCGGTTTCGGAGACCAGGACATGCCGCCCGTTGCCCGCGCTGTTGAGACGGACGAATCCGTCGACCGGCAGGTCGGCGACCTGTTCGAGCGTGGTCGCGTCGAGGACGAGGATTCCGCCGTCGTAACTGAGGCTGAGACGCGGTGTCGCACTGTGCCGTTCCGCGGGTGGCGTCGACGAATCCGCGGGGCGCGCCGCCTCCCCGGGGTCGGAATCCCCGCATGCGACGAGTGCGAAGGAGGCTGCGGCGAGCAGCGCGAGAGAACGGGTCAGGGTTGTCCGTGGTGATAGCACTCGGACAGTGCACATTCTAATGAAAATGATTGTCAACAACGCATGGTTGCCACCATCCGTGCGAGAGAACCTCAGTCGTCGCCGATGAGTGGCCGCAAACCATCGAGCAGGCAGACGAGGCCGAAGTCGAACACTTCGTCGGGAGCGCCCGGAGCCTGATGACGTTCGCCGGCCGCAGTTCCCACGCGCCCCGAGAGGGGAAACCTGCCGTCCGGGATCACCGCGTCGAGTTCGGGAGCGACCACCTCCCACCACTGGGCGTCGGTCATGCCGCTGACGGTCGCCGCGGCGCCGGCGGCCAGCGCTTCCCGGGCGTTGCCGGTCACGAAGGCCACCAGGAGGGCGAGAATGTGGTCGCGATCGAGGTCGGAGATGTCCAGGGATTCGAGGACTTCGAGTTGCCGCTCGTAGCGGGTGAGACGGTGGGGCCCGAGAACCTGGCGCCACGGGTTGGCGTCGAGCAACCAGGGATGTGCCAGGTACTCCGCTCGCAGCACGCGTGCGACCGAGGCGAGGGATTCCCGAACCGTCGTCGCCGGGCTCGGCATCGGCGAGTCGCCGGCAACATGGTCCACCATGAGAGCAACGAGGACATCTCGCGTGGGCACGTAGGTGTAGAGAGTCATCGGGCCGACACCGAGTTCAGCCGCTAGCGCCCGCATCGAGAGCGCGTTCAATCCTCGATCGTCGGCGAGCGCGATCGCCTTGACGACCATCTCGTCGACGGTGACCCGTTGTCGCGGACCGCGCCTCGGCGCTTCGGGCTCGGCACGTCCGCGCCACAGCAAGCGCACAAGGGTCCGCGCGTCTTCGGCAGTCGACATGTGTACTCCTTTCCCGTACGGTGTACGGAGAATAATTCCGTACACCGTACCAAGTGAGGAGTTCCGCTGACCACACAGGCCACCTACCTCCCCGACCTGCACCAGTTCGCGATCTGGTCGTCCCACGACTCCGGGACACGCTCGGACACGTGCCGTCTCGCGGTCCCGGCCGGGCGTTGCCTCGTGGTCCGCGACGTGTCGTGCGACCTCGTCGACGTCGACGCCCTTGCCACCCAGGCATCCGATGCGCCTTCGGTACAGGTCTGGCAGCAACTCCTTCGGGGCGAGGACGAGACTCCTCTCCCGCTCGCCGCCCATGCCGAGGTCGATCCGACCGGCACGGCGATGACCACCGCAGATTTCGCTCGGACGGCGATGCGCGCATGTCTCACCACCGATCAACTCCTCCGCGATCGCCTCCGTGCGCAGCTACGGCCCTACCAGGTCCGGGGTGTCGCGTGGCTGGCATCCACCGCCGAATCCGAAGGCGGAGCGGTACTCGCCGACGAGATGGGACTGGGCAAGACGGTTCAGGCCGTGGGGCTCCTGTCGCTCCGCGCCGAGACCGGACCGCAACTCGTCGTGTGCCCGACGAGCCTGGTCACCAACTGGGCGCATGAGATCACCCGATTCGCACCCGGGCTCGCCGTGGACACCGGATGCATCGAGGAAGCTCCGGACACCGCCGGATCGGTCACGATCACCTCGTACGCCCGACTGCGGTTGGGCATCGACGAACTCGCGGGACGGAGGTGGGCCACCGTGATCTACGACGAGGCGCAGGCGTTGAAGAATCCCCGTACCCAACTCTCGCGCGCGGCACGCCGCGTCGATGCGCAGGCGCGGATCGCCCTGACCGGCACGCCGATCGAGAACAGCCTCGACGAGTTGTGGGCGATCCTTCGGGTGGTCGCCCCGTCCGTCTTCCCGCACCGGGCCGTGTTCCGGCGGCGCTTCACCCGTGCGGTCGATGACGGGGATTCCGGTGCGCTGCAACGTCTACGCGTCGCCGTCGCACCCGTCATGCTGGCCCGGACCAAAGCCCGGGTGGCTTCCGCCCTACCACCGAAGATCCACAACCCCGTGCTCGTGGATCTGACCGCGGAGCAGGCGGAACTCTACGACGCTCATCTGGCCGCGATCGAGGACGCCGGGTTCGGCGTCGGAATCGAACGCCACGGACGGATTCTCGCGACCCTCACGCGGTTGAAGCAGATCTGCAACCATCCCGCTCTGGTCACCGGCGACCGCGACCGCGGCCGCCTGCCGGGCCGGTCGGGCAAGTTCGACCGCTGCATGGAGATCCTCGAGGAGAACATGGAGACCGGCTCGCCCACTCTCGTCTTCACGCAGTACCGCGACACCGGTGACCTCCTCGCCGACCATCTGGCCGACAGATTCGACTGCGACATCCCGTTCTTCCACGGTGGGCTCACACCGGGGCGGCGGGACGAACTGGTCGCCGACTTCCAGGCGGGGCGGACTCCGGACGTCATGGTGATGAGCCTGAAGGCCGGCGGCGTCGGCCTCACGCTGACCCGCGCGTGCGACGTCATCCACTTCGACCGCTGGTGGAACCCAGCCGTCGAGGCCCAGGCGTCCGATCGTGTCCATCGGATCGGGCAGGATCGGCCGGTCACCGTCACCACGCTGACGACCGCCACGACGCTGGAGGAACACATCGACAACCTCCACCGGCGTAAGGCGGCGCTCAGCGCACATCTCGACGAGTCCTCGGCTCTCGCAGAACTCACCGCGCTCAGCGACGAACGGCTCATCACCGTCCTCCGGCGCAACCGAAATCTGGACCCGGCAATCCGGGAGGCGGAATGACCACGACACCAGCCGAATTCGGATTCAGCGCGTGGGGCGCCGAGATCGTCCGGCTCGCCGAACCGCTCTCGACCCGGACCCCGAACCCGTTGGCACCGCGGGCCCGCAGCATCGCCCGCAACGGGGGTGTCACCCTGACCGTCGACGGACGGCACGTGGAGGGACTGGTCCAGCGCGGTGGCGAGGCATCGGTCGCACACCTGGAGTTCTCGGCGATGACCTCCACGACAGCCGTCGTGCTCCGCGACCTGCTGGGCTCGTCGGCCGAACCGTCCGACGAGGTCCACCGTCGGCTGAAGGAATCGGGTGCGTGGTCGCCGGCGGTCCTCGACGTCGCAGACTGTTCGTGCCGGGCACGCGGTGACCGATGCCTGCACATTCTGGCCGGGCTCTACGCGGTGGCGGCTGCGGTGGATCGGCAACCGTCACTGGCACTGGAGCTACGGGACTTCCGGGCACCGACCGACGACTCGCCGACGGACTCCGGCACCGGCTCGCCAGGATCCCGGTGGGTGTCGCTGACCGCCTTCGACGTCGCCGACTACTACGAGATCACGACGGCATCCGAGCACGACGATTGAACCCGGACATACGAAAAGCCCTCCCGGGAGATCCCGGGAGGGCTTTCGTGTGCTCAGTGAGCAGAGGTGTCAGGCGTTGCCCGACAGCTTCTCGCGCAGAGCGGCGAGCTGCTCGTCGCTGGCCAGCGAACCACCGGCGGACGGACCGCTGGTGTTCGACGAGCCACCGCGGCTCTCCGAAGCCGACGAGTAGTCGGTCGGGGCGTTGGCAGCCTCGGCTGCGGCAGCAGCGAACTTCTCCATCTGGGCGGTGTGCATCTTGTGGCGACGCTCGGCCTCGGCGTACCGGGCCTCCCATGCCTCACGCTGCTTCTCGTAGCCTTCGAGCCATTCGTTGGTCTCGGCGTCGAAGCCCTCGGGGAAGATGTAGTTGCCCTGCTCGTCGTAGCTGTCGGCCATGCCGTACTTCGAGGGGTCGAACTCCTCGGTGTAGTCCTCGTTGGCCTGCTTGAGACTCAGCGAGATACGACGACGCTCGAGGTCGATGTCGATGACCTTGACCATCGCATCGTCGTTGACGGCGACAACCTGATCCGGCACCTCGACGTGGCGCTCGGCCAGCTCGGAGATGTGGACCAGACCCTCGATGCCCTCGTCGACGCGGACGAACGCACCGAACGGCACGAGCTTGGTGACCTTGCCCGGAACGATCTGTCCGATCGCGTGGGTGCGGGCGAACTGACGCCACGGATCTTCCTGGGTGGCCTTGAGCGACAGCGAAACACGCTCGCGGTCCAGGTCGACGTCGAGGACCTCGACGGTGACCTCGTCGCCCACGGCGACGACCTCGGACGGGTGATCGATGTGCTTCCAGGACAGCTCGGAGACGTGGACCAGACCGTCGACGCCGCCGAGATCGACGAACGCACCGAAGTTGACGATCGAGGACACGACGCCCTTGCGGACCTGGCCCTTCTGGAGCTGGTGCAGGAACTCGCTGCGGACCTCGGACTGGGTCTGCTCGAGCCATGCGCGACGCGACAGGACCACGTTGTTGCGGTTCTTGTCGAGCTCGATGATCTTGGCCTCGATCTCCTTGCCGATGTACGGCTGCAGATCGCGGACGCGACGCATCTCCACGAGCGATGCCGGGAGGAAGCCGCGCAGGCCGATGTCCAGGATCAGGCCGCCCTTGACGACCTCGATGACGGTGCCCTTGACGGCCTCGTCCTTCTCCTTGAGCTCCTCGATGGTGCCCCAAGCCCGCTCGTACTGCGCACGCTTCTTGGAGAGGATCAGACGACCTTCTTTGTCCTCCTTGGTGAGGACCAGGGCCTCGACCTCGTCACCGACGTTGACGACCTCGTTGGGGTCAACATCGTGCTTGATCGACAGTTCGCGAGAAGGGATGACGCCTTCGGTCTTGTAACCGATGTCGAGCAGAACCTCGTCCCGATCGACCTTGACGATGGTGCCTTCCACGATGTCGCCATCGTTGAAGTACTTGATCGTGGAGTCGATGGCGGCGAGAAAGTCCTCGGCAGTGCCAATGTCATTGATGGCTACTTGCGGCGAGGTGATCGTGGGGGACGACATATGTTGAGTTGCTCCGGACAGGTGTGTAGTAGGTACGATTCTTGAGGTATTTCACGGCATGAAACCCCTGATCAGAAGCATTTCGATCGGGGCGCGTGCCTGTCGCGCGTCATCGAGCACACGCGCGTTCGTCAAGCCTACTCCAGCGGCGTTGTGCTGGGCAAATGCCCGTGAGACCACCGGTGGGACGTCCACTCCGGGCCACCGGGAACCGAGGACACGTGCCGTCCGGACACAGCGCACAGTCGGTGCCCGCCCGCCTTTTCCTGGTGCACGATCGCGAGTTGGATCACCGGGTACATCCGGAGAGCTCTGGTTGACTACGTCCGTGGCACATTCGATCGAGTTGTTACCCGACGACGACACCGACCACTGGTTCCGGCACCGCTGGGCCGCGCTCGCCGACGCCGACCTGCCCAGCGCCCAGCGCATCCGTTCGGACACCAACCGTCCGCACGTCACCCTGCTGGCGGCCCGCCACATCGCGACGGCCGCCGACGTCGCCCTCGGCCCCGCCGCCCAGCGTCTCCCGCTGAACTGCCTCATCGGTGCGCCCATCGTGTTCGGCCATGGGTCGCGCCATACGCTCGCGCTGCTCGTCGTCCCGAGCACCGAGTTGCTGTCGCTGCATGCCCAGGTCGCACGGACGGTTCGCGAGCACACCGCCCACCGCGACGAGGACGTGCAGGACGACGACCCCACCCCGAGCACCTTCGCTCACGTGGACCCGGGCGCCTGGACCCCGCACTTCACCCTCGCCCGACGCCTGTCGTTCACACAGGTCGGCGAAGCACTGGGCACACTCGAGTCGCTGGGCAAACCCGACCGGATCTGCACGTTCACCGCATTGCGGCGCTGGGACCCCGACGCCGGAACCGAACACGTGGTGGCCGGGCGGGCGTGCTGAGGCGACGACCTGCGGACCGAGTCGAAACCGCACCGTGACCGGCTCGAGAGCCAACGCTGCCATCGTTCCATCATGACGATCACACCTGATGGCACCGAACCGCCCGGACAGAGCCCGCACCGCACGACCATCGCACCGACGGCGCCGAGTGCCGATGAATTCGCCGAGCGATTCCTCGACTCCACACTGGCCACCGCGGAGACCATGAGCGTCTACCTCGGGGAGCGCCTCGGCTGGTATCAGTGCCTCGCCGACCATGGTCCACTCACCGCCGCCGATCTCGCCGCCCGGACCGCCACCGACGCACGGTACGCCCGTGAATGGCTGGAGATGCAGGCGGCCTTCGGCATCCTCGCCGCCGACCTGTCCGACACCCCGACGACATTCGCCATCTCACCCGGCGTCGCCGAGGTCCTCACCGACACCTCCAGCCGTTCCTATCTGGGTGCGCTGCCCCGGATGTTCGCCGCCTCGTTCGGCCGGCTGCCCGAACTGCTCGATGCTTATCGCAACGGAGGCGGTGTCAGCTGGGAACAACTCGGAGCGGACGCGCGTGAATGCCAGGCCGCACTCAACAAGCCGTGGTTCGACACCGAACTCGGACCTGCTCTCGGCAGGGTCGCCCACCTCCATCAGCGACTGTCGCGACCGGACGCGAAGATCGCCGACATCGGCTTCGGCGCGGGTCATTCGACCATCGCCCTGGCCCGCGCCTATCCGGAGGCGACGTTCGTCGGTCTCGACGTCGATGCGGCATCGGTGCAGATGGCGCGTGACAACGCCGAGGCCGCAGGACTCGGCGACCGAGTGCAGTTCCATCTGGCCGGCGGAGAGGAGGCCACCGCACACGGACCGTTCGACGCCGCGTTCGCGTTCGAATGCCTTCACGACATGCCGCGGCCCGTCGACGTGCTGGCCGCGGCCCGGCAAGCCCTGGCACCCGGTGCGCCGATGATCGTCATGGACGAAGCGGTTTCCGACGAATTCTCCGGCCCCGCAGACGAACTGGACAAACTGATGTACGGGTTCTCACTCTTCGTCTGCCTACCGGATTCGATGAGTTCGCCGCCGTCGGTGGCCACCGGCACAGTGATGCGACCCGCCATCCTCCGGTCGTACGCCGAGCAGGCCGGCTTTCAGAGCGTCGAGGTGTTGCCGATCGAGGGTTTCGGCTTCTTCCGGTTCTACGAACTCATCCAGTGACCCGAACTTCACTCGACCCGTCCGACTCCCACAGGTCCGACACATGTCTTGACGATAAATAATTTGGCATGCGACCATTTTTCCGTGCCGGGATCCGGACCGGCGCCGGACGGTAGGAGACGCGTGACCTATTCGCCAGATCGACTCCTCGAGGCGATCGACGCCAACGCTGTCGGACTGCTGGTGGGGCTGGGCGTGGCGATGCTCTGCCAGACGGTGTGGCTGATCGAGGCAGCACGCGTCGCACGCCGCGACTCGAGCTACTCGATACCGCTGGCCTGCACCCTCTTCTGGTTTGCCCACGACATCGCCTATGTCGTCCGCTTCCGCGACTGGTTCTCCACCTATGACCACTGGTTCCTCCAGCTGTTCTGGCTCGGCCTGCTGAGCGCCGCACTCCTGGAGTTCGTGTTCTTCGCCCAGCTCATCCGATACGGCCGTCGAGAACTGGCACCGGCGTGGTCCCCTTTCCAGTTCACGCTGCTGATCATCGCGGCGACCACCGGTTCCATCCTCGCGTGGGAGTATCTGCGACTCCTGTTCGACGACCCGCTCTATCTCGCGAGTTCGGCACTGACCCTCATGTCATATGCACTGTTCGGCCCGTCGATGACACTGCGCCGCAGGTCATTTCGCGGTCAAAGCCGGTTGATGTGGCAGTGCTTCACGACGATGACTCTCGCCTGGTGGATCGCGACGGTCGCATTCCTGCCGGGCCCCTTCCGGTCGTGGCAGTACCTCGCCGTCGGCGTCTTCACGGCCGCGGTCGGCGTGGCCATGATGATCGCCATCCGTCACGCACCGCAGTCGCCGAACGCGACCGAACCGGCCCGTTCCGACCCCACATCCGAGGAACCGGTCCCCGGCACCCGGTGACACCGCGCCCGCGTCCGTGGTGATCGGGCCCCCGGCCGCTCGACAGGCTCTGCCGCCGCCGGGCCGTACCGGACGGGGACCTATCATCGCAGGATGCCCACGAAGGACGACCGTGAGAATTCGGAGACCACCGAACAGGAGACCTCCGTACGACCTCCACGCGTCCTGGGCGACGTCGACTCCGCGACAAGTGACCGGGCCAGCCGCTGGTGGTGGGACTACGACGCGGAGAATTACCACGACGAGCACGGCGCCTTCCTCGGCACCTACACCGGGGGCGGCGAGTTCGTGTGGTGTCCCGAAGGTGTCCGCGAGTCCGAGGCCGGCCTTCTCGGCGAGATCCGGGGCCGCACGATCCTCGAGATCGGCTGCGGCTCAGCACCATGTGCCCGCTGGCTGGCGGCCAACGGCGCACACGCCGTCGGTGTCGACCTGTCCCGTCGCATGCTCGGGATCGGACTCGACGCCATGGACGCCGACGAGGTGCGCGTGCCGCTGATCCAGGCGACCGCCGAAACGCTTCCGTTCGCCGACGAGTCATTCGACACCGCCTGCTCGGCCTTCGGCGCAATCCCCTTCGTCGCCGACTCCGCCGGCGTCATGGCCGAGGTCGCCCGCGTCCTGAAGCCCGGCGGCCGTTGGGTTTTCGCGGTCAACCATCCGATGCGGTGGATGTTCCTCGACGACCCGGGACCCGAGGGGCTGACCGTGCACATCCCGTACTTCAACCGGACCCCGTACACCGAAACCGACCCGAGTGGTCAGATCACCTACGTCGAGCACCACCGGACCATCGGCGACCGGGTGCGCGAGCTCCGGGCAGCCGGGTTCATCCTCGACGACATCATCGAACCCGAGTGGCCCGACGATCACGATCGCGAATGGGGGCAGTGGAGCCCGTTTCGCGGACGCTACTTCCCCGGCACCGCGATCTTCTGCAGCCACAAACCTGCATGACGAGCCGGGGTCCCGGCCTCAGAGCAGCTTCGACAGGAACTCGCGCGTCCGCCCCTCCTGCGGATTGGCGAGAAGTTCGCGCGGGTCACCCTTCTCCACGACGACGCCGCCGTCCATGAAAACCAGCTGGTCGGCGACCTCGCGCGCGAATCCCATCTCGTGGGTCACGACCACCATGGTCATTCCCGACGCGGCGAGTTCGCGCATCACCTTGAGGACGTCGCCCACGAGTTCGGGGTCGAGTGCCGAGGTCGGCTCGTCGAAGAGCATGAGCTTGGGTTCCATCGCCAGGGCCCGGGCGATGGCCACGCGCTGCTGCTGACCGCCGGACAACTGCGCCGGATAGGCGTCGGCACGATCCGACAGACCGACCCTTTCGAGCAGGTACTCGGCCCGTTCGATGGCCTCGGCCCGTTGCTGCTTCTTCACCTGGATCGGCGCCTCGATGATGTTCTCGAGGGCCGTCCGGTGCGGGAAGAGATTGAAGTGCTGGAACACCATGCCGATGTCGCGGCGTTGGGCTGCAGCAGCTTTGGCGCTCATCTCATAGAGCTTGCCGTTGCGCTCCCGGTAGCCGATGAGGTCACCGTCGACGTAGAGCCGGCCGGCGTTGACCACGTCGAGATGGTTGACGCACCGCAGGAACGTCGACTTGCCCGAACCGGACGGACCGATCAGACACGTCACCTCGCCCCGGGCGACCTCGAGTGAGATGCCCTTGAGGACCTGGACCGATCCGAAGCTCTTGCACACCCGGTCGGCGAGGACCATCGGTGTCTCGGCGGAACTCATGCGTTCTCTCCCCCGGTCGTGCGGCCTGCTCCCGGTCCGCCCGCGACGTCATCGGCCGCAGCCGCCTGCCCGTCGGCCATCGCCTTCAGCTGTCGTGCGGTCAGCGCGCGGGTGGCGCCCCGTGAGTAGTGGCGCTCCACGTAGTACTGGCCGACCATCAGGATGCTGGTGACGACGAGGTACCAGGTCGAGGCGACGAGCAGCAGCGGGATCGGTTCGAAGTTGACGCCGGAGATGTCACGCACCCGTCCATAGAGGTCGAGTGTCAGCGGCACCGCTGCCACGAGGCTCGTGGTCTTGAGCATGGAGATCAACTCGTTGCCGGTGGGCGGGATGATCACCCGCATGGCCTGTGGCAGCACGGTCCGGCGCATCGTCTGCGCCCACGACATGCCCAATGCGATCGACGCCTCGGACTGTCCCTCGCCGACCGACGACACGCCCGCGCGCACGATCTCGGCCATGTACGCGGCTTCGTTGAGACCGAGGCCGATGACCGCGAACAGGAATGCGGCGTTGAGGGTCTGGATGTCGAAGGACGCGAACTGGTGAACGAAGGGAATGCCGACGTCGATCTGCTTGTAGATCGCCGGGAACAGACCCCAGAAGACGAGCTGCACGTACACCGGTGTGCCGCGGAAGATCCACAGGTACACCCAGGCGGTGCCGCGCAGGACGGGATTCGGCGAGAGCCGCATGATGGCGAGGGCGACACCGAGGACGATCGCGATCGTCATCGCCAGCACCGTGAGTGCGAGCGTGTACCCGACGCCGGACAGCACGCGTTCGTCGAACAGATAGCGGCCGTAGGTGCCCCAGGCGTAGGCCTTGTTGGTGGCGGCCCCGTAGACGAACAGCGCCGCCAGCACGAGGATGATGACGGCGGCGATCCACTGCCCCGGTCGGCGAAGCGGTACCGCCTTGATCGGTTCGGGCTCGCCGGCCGTGGTGGTGGAGTCGGTCTGCGGTGAGGTCATCTCAGCTCACCGCTCCGTTGATGACGGAGACATCGATCATGCCCTCCTGCAGGCCCCAGTTGGCCGCGATCTCGTCGTACTGTCCGTTGTCCATCAGATATTGCACGGCCTTCTGCAGCGCGGGTCCCAACCCGGAACCCTTCCGAACCGGCCATCCGTAAGGCGCCGAGTCGAACAGTTCACCGGCGGCCTTCAGCTTTCCGTTGGTGCGTTTGATCGCATAGGCGGTGACCGGCGAATCCGCCGACATAGCGTCGACCCGGCCGAGGATCAGCGCGTTCACCGCCTCGTCCTGGCTGTCGAATTTCACCTTGTCGATCGGCGGAAGACCTCTGGCCACGCATTCGGCGCTCTTGGCCGGGATCTCGTCGGTGTCCTCGTAGGTGGTGGTCTGTACCGCGACCCGCTTGCCGCACGCGTTCGACGGGTCGATGGCCTCATCGGAGTCGGCGGCCTGTGCCCACTGCACGCCGGCGCTGTAGTAGGTCACGAAGTCGACCTGCTTCTCCCGCTCGAGCGTGTCGGTGAACGACGACATGCCCAGCTGGTAGGTCCCCGCCTGCACCGACGGGATGATCGTGTCGAACTGCGATTCCTTGTACACCGGCGTCAGGCCGAGGACCTTGCCGACGGCGTTCATGAGGTCGACGTCGTAGCCGATGATCTTGCCGTCCGGCCCTTTGAACTCGTTGGGCTGGTACGGCACGTTGACGCCGACGACGAGCCGACCGGTGCGAGCGATCTCCGGCGGAACCAGCGCGGCGATCGCCGGTACCTTCGCCACGTCGACGTTGATCGGGGTCACCTGGTTGGCGCGCTCGCGTTCCTCGTTGTTCACACAGCCGGTGACCACGACCGCGAGCACCAGGAGCACGCCGAGCAACCGGGCCACACGTGGTCGAAGGGAACGTCGGTCGACCCGCGTCGAGGCCCGTGTCACAACACATCCCTTCGATCTCGAACGATCACCTGGTCAGACAACACACTGTAGTTGCCACCCGTCCCACCGGCTGACCACCCGGAGTTCACGCACGTCCGCGTGCGCGTCACGTGCCGGTCACCCGCCGGACCGCCTCTGCGGCGAACTCGGTGGTCGATGCCGTCCCGCCCAGGTCGGCGGTCGCGATCGCGGCCGCGAGGGTGCCGGCGACCGCCGAATCCATGCGGTCGGCAACCGCGATCAGTTCCGGGTCGTCCGCGATGAGCCCGTAGCGCCGGAACCCCATGGCCACCGACGCGATCATGGCGACGGGATTCGCGACGCCCCGCCCGGCGATGTCGGGGGCGGCTCCGTGGGTGGCCTGCGCCATCACCTGGGTCGTCGAACAGTTCACCGAACCGGCGATGCCGAGCGAGCCGGCGAGTTCGCCCGCCAGGTCGGACAGGATGTCGCCGAAGAGGTTCTCGGTGACGATGACGTCGAAGTCAGCGGGTCGGCGGACGAGCAGCGCCGCCATGGCGTCGACGTGTTGTTCGGTGATCTCCACGTCGGGAAACTCCTTGCCGACCTCCCGGCACGCGTCGCGGAACAGGCCCGTGGTCAGGCGCAGCACGTTCGCCTTGTGCACGATGGTCAGCCGTGCCGGACGACCGGAATCAGCGCGGTCCCGTGCGGCTTCGAAGGCGACCCGCGCGATGCGCTCGCTGGCCGACCGGGTCACGAGCCCCACGGCCAGCGCGACATCCGGGGTCGGCATGAACTCACCGCTGCCCACGGTCATGTTGCGGTCGGCGTAGAGGCCTTCGGAGTTCTCCCGGACGATCAACACGTCGATGTCGGGCTTCGTCGCCGGCACACCCGGAAATGCCTTGGCGGGACGGAGATTGGCGAACAGTCCGTACCTAGTGCGCAGCACCGCCCCCGGGGTGCGGCTGCGGTGCTCGACCGGGTACGCCGCCGAATCGTGCGGCCCGACGATCCACAGACCGAGGTCGTCGAGGGCCGACAGCGTCGCATCGGGTACCGCGTCGTCGTGGGAGGCGATGGCGGCGGCGCCGAACGGGAGTTCCTCCCAATCGATCCCGAAGCCCTCCACGGCCGCTGCCGCGTCGGCCACCGTCATCGCGGCCGGCACGACCTCGGGACCGATGCCGTCGCCGATGAGAACACCGACCCGCCTGGGCGAGGAGACCATCAGTGGGCCGCGTCGTCCCAGGACCGACCGAACCCGACCGACACCTCTAGCGGGACCGACAGCGTGATGGCGTTACCCATCTCCTCACGCACCGCTGCCTCCACCGCGTCCCGCTCACCGGGCGCCACCTCGACCACGAGTTCGTCGTGGACCTGCAGCAGCACCCGCGATGTCAGCTTCTCCGCGACGAATCGCTTGTGGACGTTGATCATCGCGACCTTGATGATGTCGGCCGCGGTGCCCTGGATGGGCGCGTTGAGCGCCATCCGCTCGGCGGACTGGCGTCGCTGGAAGTTGTCGCTGTTCAGGTCGGGCAGGTAACGCCGGCGGCCGAACAGGGTCGCGGTGTACTCGTTGCGCCGGGCCTCGGCGACCACATCGTGCAGATAGTCACGCACGCCGCCGAAGCGCGCGAAGTACGCCTCCATCTGTTCCTTGGCCTCCTCGCGGCTGATCTTCAGCTGTGCCGCGAGTCCGAAAGCGCTGAGGCCGTAGGCAAGTCCGTACGACATCGCCTTCACGCGGTGACGCATCTCGATGGTCACCTCGTCGATCGGCACCCCGAAGGCGCGCGATCCGACGAAGTTGTGCAGGTCCTCGCCGGTGTTGAAGGCCTCGATCAGTCCCTCGTCCTCCGACAGGTGCGCCATGATCCGCATCTCGATCTGGCTGTAGTCGGCGGTCATCAGACTTTCGTAGTTGACCTCGGACGCCTGGTCGGTGCCGACGATGAAGCCGCGGCGGATCTCGCGTCCGGCCTCGGTGCGGACCGGGATGTTCTGCAGGTTCGGCTCGGTCGACGACAACCGGCCGGTGGCCGCGATGGTCTGGTTGAAGGTGGTGTGGATGCGACCGTCGTCCGCCACCGATTTCAGCAGACCATCGACGGTGACCTTCAGCCTCGTGGCGTCGCGATGCTCGAGAAGGTGTGCGAGGAAAGGATGTTCGGTCTTCTCGTACAGCGACTGCAGGGCGTCGGCGTCGGTGGTGTAACCGGTCTTCGTCTTCTTGGTCTTCGGCATGTCGAGCTTGTCGAAGAGCACGGTCTGCAGCTGCTTCGGCGAGCCCAGGTTGATCTGTTCGCCGATGACCTCGTAGGCCGATTCCGCGGCTGCACGAATCCGGTCGTTGAACATCTGCGCGAGTGCATTGAAGTGGTCGACGTCGACGGCGATGCCGGCGGCCTCGAGGTCGGCCAGCACGAACGACAGCGGCAGCTCCATCTCGGTCAGCAGCGGCTTGGAGTCGATGCGGTCGAGCTCGATGTCGAGCGTGTCGGCGAGTTCCTGTACCGCCCGCGCCTCGAGCATGTGCTGTTCGGCGACCTTGCCCTCGGTGTCGTCGTCGAGCAGTGACATCTGGCCGTCACCCGCACCCGTGTCGGCGCGCAGTTCCCGGCGCAGATACCGCAGGGCGAGGTCGTCGAGGTTGAAGGTCCGCTGTCCGGGGCGGACGAGATATGCGGCCAGCGAGGTGTCGCTGGTGACCCCGTCGAGCTTCCAGCCGCGCGAGCGCAGCGCGTGCACCGCCCACTTGGCCTCGTGAACAGCCTTCAGCGCGTCGGGATCGGCAAGCCAGTTGGCCAGTGCCGCATCATCTTCCGGCGTCAGCGTGGTCACATCGACGTACGCCGACGAGCCGTCGGCGGCCGCGATCGCCAGACCGGTCGGGTCCGAGCCCACGACGACGTGCGGCGCGGTCACCGCGAGACCCGTGCGGCCGGTTCGGGCGTGTTCGGTGAGCCAGCTCGCGACCTCACCGGCACCGAGGACCGAACCGTCGAGGTCGAATCCGGCTTCGGCTTCGGGCTCAACGGAACTCAGGGTCGAGAACAGGCGGTCGCGCAGGACGCGGAACTCGAGGTCGTCGAAGAGCTGGTGGATGCGGTCGCGATCCCAGCCGACCATCGCGAGGTCGTCGGGGCCGGCCGGCAGCTGCATGTCGCGGATGAGTTCGGTGAGCTGACGGTTGGTCTGCACCGAGGCGAGATGAGCACGCAGGGCGTCGCCGACCTTGCCCTTCACCTCGTCAACGTGATCGACCAGCGAGGCCAGCGAACCGTATTCACGAATCCACTTCGACGCGGTCTTCTCCCCAACCCCGGGGATGCCGGGCAGGTTGTCGCTGGGGTCGCCGCGCAGCGCGGCGTAGTCCGGGTACTGCGCCGGGGTGAGACCGTACTTCTTCTCCACCTCTTCGGGGGTGAAACGCGTGAGGTCCGAGACACCCTTGCGCGGGTAGAGGACCGTGGTCGAGGCGTCGACGAGCTGCAGCGAATCGCGGTCACCGGTGACGATCAGGACCTTGAAACCCTGTTCGCGGGCCTGGGTCGCGAGGGTCGCGATGATGTCGTCGGCCTCGTAGCCCTCGATGGCCATGACCGTGACGCCCAGCGCGTCGAGAACCTCCTTGGTGAGGTCGACCTGCCCGTTGAACTCGTCGGGCGACTTGGAGCGCTGCGCCTTGTACTCCGGGTACATCTCCGAGCGGAACGTCTTCCGCGAGACGTCGAAGGCGGCCGCGATGTGGGTGGGCTCCTCGTCGCGCAGCAGGTTGATCAGCATCGAGGTGAAGCCGTAGACGGCGTTCGTGGTCTGCCCGGAGTGCGTCTTGAAGTTCTCGGCCGGGAGCGCGAAGAACGCCCGATATGCCAGGGAATGTCCGTCGAGGAGCATGAGGACCGGTTGCTTGGTCTTGACCTTGCTGCCGGTACGGGTTGCTGCCGGGGAACTCTGCGCTGGACTCACAGTCGCTGAGTCTAGTGATCCGTTCCGACACCCGGACCCCGCCCGCCGGGTGTTCGACTCGGAGGTGGACGACCAGTGTCACATCGGGCGGTACATCGCCCAGACCTTCGGGCCGTCGAGCGGCAGTTCGAACTCCTCGGTGACCTGGAAGCCGAACCGCTCGTACAGCGGCACGTTGAGGCCATTGGAGCATTCCAGATACGCGGGTCCGTCGATCTGCTCGAGCCGGTGCGTCAGCAGCGCCGTGCCGATGCCGGCACCTTTGACCGGGGCACCGATCTGCCCCAGATACCAGTGGGGCTCTTTGGGACGATACTTCGCGAACTCCGTCTCGAGCTTGATCCCGCGGTTGACGCGCGGCCCGAGAGTACGGAAGAACTCCCACGACGACACGATCTGAGCCCACGTCGAGATCTTGTGCCCAGGAGGGTCCCAGGCGGCCGCACCGACCGGTTGCCCGTCGCGCATCGCGAGATCGAGCGTCGAACCCCGTCCGTGACTGTGGACCAGCAGCGTACGGAACATCGCGCGGTGCCGAGACGTGTCGGGGTCCATCCACACCGTCACCGGATCGTCGGCGAAGGCCTGTGCGAGCAATGCACTCGCGAGTTCGACGTCTTTCGTCTGCGTGATGGTCACCGGCACCATCCGACCAGCGTACGGCGCCGACCGTCGAGCCAACACGACATTGCGTCGATCGAACCGATCGCGTCGCGCCGCAGATGTAACTTCCGGGAAACGTCGTTGTCGTCACGCGGCGACGATGCTGCGGCTAAGTTCCCCAAGTGACTCGCCGCACAGCAACACCGGCGGGCTCATGCGCCGACCGATGCCAACCCGCACGGGTCAACAGGGAGGTACCACCCTCGATGACAGAGCCTGACCGGCAGGCCCCACTCGTGTCCGATGACCACACCGAACGGATTCACACGCATCGCCCCGAGTGTCAGCCCGCCTGCCAGACCCGTTCACCGTCCTCCCGCCCGCTGTCCCGGCGACGACCGACACGCAGGACTTCCACCCGGCGCACCGCATCGACCATCCTGCTGTTCATCGCGGCATCGGTACTGTGCGGGCTGTTCGGGACCCCGTCGGCCGATGCCGCTCCCGACGAGGTGCGGGTCTTCGGCGTCCTGCGGAACGGCACGGAGAAGGTCGCGGGTGTGAAACTCGAGGCCAAGGACGCCGCCGGCAGCGTCGTCGGGACGGCGACCTCGTCCGCGACCGGCGCCTGGTCGGTCATGGTCCCACCCGGGAAGTACACGATCGTCGTCGACACCGGTTCTCTCCCAGACGATGTCGAGGTCCAGAAGTCCGAGTTACCGGTCGATGTCAGCGGTGGAACCGCCCGGCCGGTCATCTTCTCGTTCGGCGAGGTCCGAACCGGCACCGAGGTATCGGCGGTCGCCGAACTCACGCGCCTGGCGATCGACGGCATCCGCTTCGGCCTCATCATCGCCATCACCGGCGTCGGGCTCAGCCTGATCTTCGGTACGACAGGCCTGACCAACTTCGCCCACGGGGAGCTGGTGACACTGGGAGCCGTCGTCGCGTGGGTGTTCAACGTGAGGGTCGGGCTGCAGCTGATACCGGCGACGATCCTCGCCGTCATCGTCGGCGTCGGCATCGGCATCCTGAACGAGCTCGGCCTCTGGAGACCGTTGCGACGACGACGAACCGGGCTGATCGCCATGCTCGTCGTGTCGATCGGTCTGGCCCTGGTGTTGCGGTATCTGATCCTGATCTTTTTCTCCGACCGGGCCGAACCATTCGACGACTATCAGGCGCAGACCCAGATCGGGTCGGGTCCGTTCGCGATCACACCGGTCAATCTCGCCTGCATCATCATCTGCATCGTCGTGCTGCTCGGCGTGGCTCTGCTGTTGCAGCGCACCAGGATCGGCAAGGCGATGCGCGCCGTCGCCGACAACAAGGATCTCGCCGAGTCGTCGGGCATCGACGTCGACCGCGTCATCCTGTTCGTGTGGGCACTCGCCGGCGGGCTGGCGACGCTCGGCGGCGTGATGTTCGCGCTCTCCGAACTCGGCGGCCGCGTGCAGTGGGAAATGGGTTTCAAGCTCCTGCTGCTGATGTTCGCGGGCATCACCCTCGGTGGTCTCGGCACCGCCTACGGCGCGCTGCTCGGCTGCCTCATCGTCGGACTGCTCGTCCAGCTGTCGACGTACATCCTCAGTCCCGACCTCAAATACATCGGCGGCCTGTTGATCCTGATCATCATCCTGACCATCCGGCCCCAGGGCATTCTCGGATCGCGAGCGAGGATCGGCTGACCCATGGACATCATCTCCGCGCTACAGATCGCGCTCGCGCAGCTCGTCGGCCCGTCGGCTATCTTCTACGCTCTGCTGGCCATCGGTCTCAACCTGCACTTCGGCTATGCCGGGCTGCTCAACTTCGGCCAGATCGCCTTCGCGCTCCTCGGCGGCTACGGCGTGGGCATCATGGCCGTCAACTACGACCAGCCACTGTGGCTGGGCGCCATCGTGGGAATCGCCGCCGCCGGCATGCTCGCGGTGGTCCTCGGCATCCCGACGCTACGTCTGCGAGCGGACTATCTGGCGATCGTGACGATCGCCGCGTCGGAGATCCTGCGACTGGTGTTCCGTTCGACGTCGGCCGACGATTTCACCCACTCCACCAACGGCATCTACGGATACGCGAGCGGTTTCTTCACGATCAGCCCATTCGACAACGGCAAGCAGTACTCGTTCCTCGGGGTCAAATTCCTCGGTGGCGACCTGTGGTCGATGGTGGTGGGCTGGATCGTCGTCGGTCTCCTCTGCCTCATGGTCTACCTCCTCGTGCGCAGCCCGTGGGGGCGTGTACTCAAGGCGGTGCGCGAAGACGAGGACGCGGCTCGTTCGCTCGGCAAGAACGCCTACTTCTTCAAGATGCAGGCGCTGATCCTCGGCGGTTGCATCGGCGGCCTCGCAGGCGTGTTCAACGCGCTTGCCACACAGTCGATCAACCCCGACTTCTACTCGACCGCCCAGACCTTCTTCGCGTACGGCGCACTGATCCTCGGCGGTGCGGCGACCGTCTTCGGACCGGTTCTCGGCGCGATGCTCTTCTGGTTCCTCCTTGCCATCCCCGACGCACTGCTGCGCCAGGCGACGGCCGGCGACGACCCCCTCCTCGACCTGTCGGCGCAGCAGGTCGGCGCGATCCGCTACGTGCTGCTCGGTCTGGCGATCATTCTGATGATGGTGTTCCGGCCACAGGGACTCCTCGGCAACAAGAGGGAGGTGCAACTCGATGCCTGATGACGGCCGCCACACGGCTCACGACGACGAACCCTCGACGCCCACCGGACCGGCAGCCGGGGTCACGGCCGACGGGACAGACCCCGGCATCGCCGACACCAGGGCGACGCGCCGCGACTTCGAGACGCTGTCCGCTCCCGAACGTGCACGCCTGTTCGCCGACGTCTCACCCGAGCCCGGGTCCGCCAAGCCCGACCCGATCATCGTGGTGGACAACATCTCTCGCACCTTCGGCGGCATCAAGGCGGTCCAGGTGGATCACCTGGAGGTGCAGCGCGGGGCCATCACCGGTCTCATCGGCCCCAACGGCGCCGGCAAGACCACCTTCTTCAACCTGATCACCGGTTTCGACAAGCCTGATTCCGGTACCTGGTCGCTCAACGGCGAATCCCTCGGCCGGATGGTTCCGCACCAGGTCGCCCGACGGGGCATGGTCCGCACCTTCCAGCTGACGAAGGCACTGTCGAAGCTGTCGGTGCTCGACAACGTCAAACTCGGTGCGACGGGACAGCGTGGCGAGCACTTCCTCGCCGCCCTCGCACCGTGGACGTGGCGCAGGCAGGAGGCCGAGATCACCGAGCGCGCCCATGAACTGCTGCGTCGGTTCAAGCTCGACGCCAAGGCGGGCGACTTCGCCGGGTCGCTCTCGGGTGGGCAGCGCAAGCTGCTGGAGATGGCGCGCGCGCTGATGACCGATCCGGAGATCGTGATGCTCGACGAGCCGATGGCGGGTGTGAACCCGGCTCTGACACAGAGCCTGCTCGAACACATCAAGTCGCTGCGGGACGAGGGCGTCACAGTGGTGTTCGTCGAACACGACATGGACGTCATCCGCGACATCAGCGACTGGGTCGTGGTGATGGCCCAGGGACAGATCATCGCCGAATCCCTGCCGGATCGCCTGGGCGACAACGAGGCTGTCGTCGACGCCTATCTCGGGGGGCATCACGATCAGGCGCTGGAGTTCGACGATCGAGGGCAACCGGTCGGCGCGACCGCGGTGCTCGCGGAGAAGGTCGAGGCGGCCATCGAGGCCACTCTGGAGGTGGGCGGCGACCTGTCGGAGGTCACCGAATTGCCGCCCACCGGCGCGGACGAGAAGGAGGCGCAGTGATGAGCACCGGTTCGGACGCCGGGTCGCTGACGCCGGCACAGCTCGCGGCCACGCCGGAGGAACACCGCAGGCTCGCCACGAATGCCCTGCTACGTGCCGACGACATCACCGCCGGCTACCTCCCGGGCATCAACATCCTCGAGGAGTGCAACTTCTTCCTGGACGACGGCGAGATCGTGGGCATCATCGGGCCCAACGGTGCCGGCAAGTCGACACTGCTCAAGGCCCTGTTCGGGCTGATCCCGGTGCGAAAGGGCTCGGTCACCCTACGGGGCGACGACATCACCTCGGCCAAGGCCCACGTCCTCGTCGACAAGGGCGTCGGGTATGTCCCGCAGACGCAGAACGTGTTCCCTGCGTTGTCGATCGAAGAAAACCTCGAGATGGGCGTCTACCTGCGTCCGAAGACCTTCGTCAAGCGGTTCGAGTTCGTCTCGGAACTGTTCCCGCTGCTGTCCGAACGCCGAAAGGTGAAGGCGGGCGCGCTGTCCGGCGGCGAACGACAGATGGTCGCGATGGGACGTGCGCTGATGATGGATCCGGCGGTGCTGCTGCTCGACGAGCCGTCGGCCGGCCTGTCCCCCATGTTCCAGGACGAGGTGTTCATCCGCTGCAAGGCGATCAACGCCACCGGCGTCTCGATCATCATGGTCGAGCAGAACGCCCGCCGCTGCCTCCAGATCTGCGACCGCGGTTACGTTCTCGACCAGGGCCGCAACGCCTACACCGACACCGGCAACAACCTCGCGAACGACCCCAAGATCATCGAGCTCTATCTGGGCACCCTGGCGGGCAGCTCGGAGAAGAAGAAGTAGCAGGGACCCTCGGCTCGCGAGCCGAGGGTCCCTGGTTCCGTTGTGGCTACTGCGCGGCCACCGAAACGTACTTGCGGGTCGGGGTCAGCAGCTTGTTCTCCCCGTCGAACTCGAGGACACCGTACGAGCCGACGCTGGGCTCACCGGCGGCGTTGAACGCCAGGTTGCCGGTCTTGCCGACGTAGGCGATCGTCTTGCCGCTCTTCAGCAGATCCAGGCAGGCCTGGTACGAGTCGCAGTCCTCGTCGCCGTTGGTGACGCCGATGATGGTGGCGGCGATGGTGCGACCGTCGGTCGACTTGGCCGCTGTCGCCGCGAGGGCACTCAGCACCGCGGCGTCGTAGCTCTCACCCGAGTAGTTGTAATCGATGAGCTCGGGATCGAGCTCCTTGAGGGCGGACTGGAACTCACCGCTGGTCTGCGTGAGCGGGGTGGTGCCCTTCATGCCCTTGAGCAGACCGGAACCGACCGATTGGCCCAGCGCGTTGCCCATGTTCCCGTCGACGCCGTAGACGAGCTTGCCGTCGCTCGGCCCGATGCCGACCTCGTGCATACGGGTCAGGATCTTGGCGCTCTCCTCGAACCCGATGAGCGCGATGCCATCCGGGTTGAAGTTCTTCACCTGGTCGACCTCGGCGTTGAACGACTGGGCGTTCGGGTCGTAGATGATCTTCTGGATCTGGTCGGCGGGCACACCGGCGGCCTCCAGGTCACGAACGGTGTTGTCGGCCAGCCCTGTTCCGTACGGGTCGTTGAGCGCGAGGACCGACACGCGCTGAACGCCGTCCTCGGCCATCGTCTGCGAGAGTGCCTGTGCCTGCAGGACATCCGCGGGAGCGGTACGGAAGTACTGGCCCTTGTCCTGGTAGCAGGTGAACTCATCGGAGGTGTTGGCCGGCGAGAACATGACGGCGCCCGCGTTGGCGATCTTGTCGATGACCTTCAGCGACACCGACGACGACGCCGCGCCGATGATCACCTGGGTACCGGCGGACAGTTCGCGGTCGACAGTGGCGTTGGCCGTGTCGGTGGTGGTGTCGCCGGAGTCGCCGGTGACCAGCGCAACGGGCTGATCGAGCACACCGCCGGCGGCGTTGATGTCCTTGATGGCGAGGTTGACGCCGGCGACCATGGGCGGTCCCAGGAAGGCCAGGGAGCCGGTCTCGGGGAGCAGCGTGCCGATCTTCAGCGGCGCGGTGCTCGCCGGTCCCGGGGTGGCCTTCGGCGGGTTACAGGCCAGTTTCTGGGCGAGGCCCGGTCCGGGAGGCGCGGGCGTGGACTCGACAGCTGCGCTCGCCGACCCTCCCGAGCCTTCGTCGGAACCGGAATCAGAGCTGCTGCAGCCTGCGACGACGAGCGCTGCCGCCGCCGTCATGACCACTGCCCCGCTCGTCAGGAAACGAAAGGACATCGGTGTTCTCCTTGCGATTGGAGGTATCCCACGAAGGCGGCGCATCGACATCGACGCATCGAACCGCGCCTCGCTGGAGAAAAGCTAGCGCGATCTTGTTGCCCTTGCGTAAAGACAGTGAAACTGGCTTGCGCGCACAGGCATTGCGTCAATCGACCCTCGGGCGGCTCAGTTCGCTCCGAGAGTCTCCACGACCACCTGGGCCACGGCTTTCATCGTGGTCCGACGGTCCATCGCAGCGCGCTGAATCCATTTGAACGCCTCGGGTTCGGACAGCCCCTGTTTCTGCATGAGCAGACCCTTGGCACGTTCGACGAGCTTGCGGGTCTCGAGCCGCTCGTTCATCGTCGCGACCTCACGCTCGAGCAGCTTGAGCTCGTGATAGCGGCTGACCGCGACTTCGATGGCGGGCACCAGGTCGGCCTTGGTGAACGGTTTGACCAGGTAGGCCATGGCACCGGCGTCCCGCGCCTTCTCGATGAAGTCGCGCTGGCTGAAGGCGGTGAGCATGACCACCGGCGCCAGCCGCTTCTCCGCGATCTCGGTCGCCGCGTCGATGCCGTCGCGGATGGGCATCTTGATGTCCATGATCACCAGGTCGGGCCTCAGCGACTCGGTGAGCTCGACGGCGACCTGCCCGTTGGGGGCCTCGCCCACGACGTCGTAGCCCTCTTCACGGAGCATCTCGATGAGATCCATGCGGATCAACGAGTCGTCCTCGGCCACCAGAACCCGGTGTGTCTTCGTGGTCTCACCAGCTGTTGTCGTCGCGCTGTCGGTCACCGTCACCATCCCCTCCTCCACGCCATAGTTGCTCCGAAGAGTACCGGTTACCGGGCCGGTCGGCCGATCATCTAGAGTTGGCTCCTGCACGGGGCAACCCGAGCACTGGCCCCCGTAGCCCAATTGGCAGAGGCAACGGATTCAAAACCCGTCCAGTGTGAGTTCGAGTCTCACCGGGGGCACCATCAACCTGCGATAACGGGCACCCGTCTGCGCGTACCCGCGACTTCCAGAGAACCATCACACCTGCGCCGGCCTTTGGCGAGCAGTGGCCGGCTTTCCGATCTGTGGGAGCCCCTGGCGAGGGTTCGCTCGAGAGCCACAGATCTCCAGGTTGTCCATCAGTGTCGCTTTCGCACCCGCGTTCGCCAGCCTGCTGAGGCTCAAGATGGGGTCCACCTCGTTGGCCCTGGTCGCACGTCCCCAAACACCGTCAGCACGAGTATCGTGATCCGAGTCAGCCACTGACGCTCGCTGGAGTCTCGTATGAAACAGTCGACGTGCCGAGCTTGCGGACTGCTACTACGCGAAGACGCCCGTTTCTGCGATGGATGCGGGACGAGGCTCCCCGGCCTCGACACCGCCGAGTACAAACAGGTTACGGTCCTGTTCGCAGATGTGGTGGGGTCGATGACAATCGCCGAAAAGGTCGGTGCAGAGCGCCTGGCCGAGCTGATGTCGGAGCTGATCAGCCGCTCGGCCGAAACCATCAGCAGCTACGACGGGCTCCTGAATCAGTTCACCGGTGACGGTCTGATGGCTGTGTTCGGCATACCGAATGCTCTTGAGGACCATGCGGTTCGCGCCTGCCTCGCTGCTCTGCGCATTCGCGAACGGGCGCGGATGCTCGCCGACGATGCCCTCAACCGAGACGGCGTCGATCTACAGATCCGGATCGGGCTCAACTCAGGCCGAGTCGTTGCCGGAGAGATCGCTTCCAGCGCAATAGGTTACACCACTTTCGGCGAACACGTCGGCTTGGCCCATCGGATGGAATCGGCCGCGCCCACCGACGGCATACTGTTGAGTTCCAGCACCGCTCGACTCGTCGAACACGTAGCGGAGTTGGGTCCAGTCCAGCTCGTCCCCATCAAGGGTCGCAACACGCTGGTCGAGGTCCGCACTCTCGAAGACCTCAAGCCCGGGGCAGCGCTGCATCGTGGCGTGTCGGAAACACTCCTGGTGGGCAGGTCGACTGAACTAGCACAACTCGATTCCCTTCTCGACCACGCGGTGAGTGCGCGCGGCGGGGTCGCGCGGATAGTGGGGCCGGCCGGGATCGGGAAGACGAGGATCGCTGCCGAGCTCGCACACATGGCCTCTCGCCGCGCGATCCCCGTCCACACCACCTCCTGCGAGTCCCACACCCGCAACCTGCCCTACTCCGCGCTCAGCCGGTGGCTGCGGACACTCTTCGGTGCCGATTCCCGCGAACCCGGTGACGTGCGAGCGGTTCTGCGGTCGAGGTTCGTACACGACGACCCTGAGGATCTACTTCTTCTCGAGGACCTGCTCGGCGTCGCCGAACCATCGATCGATCTGCCCCAGATCTCTGCCGAGGCGCGACGACGCCGGGTTCGATCGTTGATCGGCCGCGGCGTGCGGGCCGACGTCACGTCAGCACTCGTCGTTATCGAAGACGTGCACTGGATGGATGACGAGAGTCAGTCCACGATCGCGGAGCTCATCGACGACCTGCGCGATGCCCGATCGCTCGTGGTGATCACTCACCGGCCCGACTACCGTGGACGTCTCGTCGGCATCCCCGCCGCGCAATCGCTGGTGTTGCCGCCCCTCGACGAAAGTCAGACGGAGGCCCTGCTCGCCGATGTTCTCGGCAGCGATCCGTCGGTTCGCCGAATCTCTGAGCAGATCGTCGAAGCATCGGGAGGCAACCCGTTCTTCGCTTCCGAGATCGTTCACGACCTGGTCGAGCGGGAAGTTCTCAGCGGGCAACGCGGGCGTTACCGATCCAGTCACAGACTCACGGACATCGCCGTGCCTCCGACGCTCTACGCCGCCATCGCAGCTCGAATAGATCGGCTGCGAAGTCCGACGAAAGCCGTTCTGTACAGCGCAGCTGTCATCGGAACCGGATTCCGGGCAGAGCTTCTCGTAGCCGTATCGCAAGAGGTCGTGAACCTCGCCGAAGCGATCGATGAACTCCTCGCCGCCGAACTGCTCGAGCGCCCACCGAACACATCCGCCGCGGAGTTCGCATTTCGGCATCCACTCATACGCACCGTGGCGTACGAATCACAGCTGAAAGCGACCCGACGCGAACGACACCGACGAGTTGCGGTCGCCATCGAGGAGAACAGTCCTGCCCACGTCGAACAGCACGCCGGATTGATCGCGAGCCACTATCGGAGTGCCGGCGACCTCCGGTCCGCCTACGCCTGGCAGATGCGGGCCGGTGACTGGCTCGCGCGCCATGACCGCTCCGCGTCATGGACGAGCTGGCAGCGGGCCCGCGAGATCACCGAGCAACTGCCAGTTCATGACACGGAGCGCGTGAGGTTGCAGATCGAGGTGCTCACCCGGCTCTGCGCGGAGGTCTGGACGGTGGGCGGCAACCTCACCGACGCGCGGTTCGGGCGTCTGCGGCAGCTGTGTGACGAGTCCGGCGACCGACGATCCCTGGCAGTCGGCATCGGCGGAATGATCATGGCGCTGACCGGGCAACACCGCCACCGAGAAGCACAGGCACTGTGCTCCGAACTCCTTTCGCTGATCGAGTCGCTCGATGACCCGACCGTCACGGGCGGACTGCTGCTGACCGTGGGCCACGCCAAGTCCGAGGTGGGCGAGCTACGGGAGGCACTGCGATTGGCACAGGCGGTCATCGATCTCATCGGCGGCGATCTCACCCGCGGCAGCGTCGTCTTCGAGTCTCCACTGGCCACGGCCACGCGGCGGCGGGGACTGTACCGAATGTGTCTGGGCGTGCCCGGCTGGCGCCGTGACGCCGACATTGCGGTGGCCCTGGCTCGGAGCCTTCACGCAAGCGAACTCGTCAACGCCCTGCTGTACAAGTACATTCTCTCGATCCCCCAGGGCGCCCGTTCTGTCGACCCGACCTCGCTCGACGAGACGAGCGAGGCGCTCTCGATCGCCGAACAGATCGGAGACGAGTATCTCCTCACATTCGCTCGTCTTACTCGGGGCCTGGTCTGGTTTACCAACACGATGCCGGTGAGACTGTTGACTACGAGGACGGAATCGGCCTGCTGCGACAAGCACAGGCCACGGCATCCCGCCGTGGATATGCGATCAACGCGACGGCTCTTGCTCAATCCCGCGATCGCTCGCCATCGCGACAAGCATGGCGATCTCGACGGTGCGATCGAACTGGCGAGGAGATCGATCGCGGTCATGGAGGCGGCAGGCGAGGTCCTCTCCCGGGGAGTTGCCACCACCGTCCTGGTCGAAGCGTTGTTGTCCCGCGGCCACACCGGAGATCGGTCGGAAGCCGAGGAGGCCACCACTCGCCTGGCGGCGATGCCCGTCGACGACGGCTTCGTGCTGAACACCTTGTCTGCTCTACGCCTGCGCGCACTTCTCGCCGATGACCGTGGTGATGCCGAAGCAGCGGTGTGGCTTCGCGAGCAGTACCGCGATCGTGCGGTCGCGGCCGACTTCGACGTCAGCCCCTCCCACCTGTGGTGAAGGCTTCTGCCGACAGCAGCCAGGGACACAACGGCGCCACCGAGCTCACGGATCCCCCGTCGGTCGGCGCGGGTCCACCCGTGCCACTCAGCTCGATCAGTTCTGGCTATCGCCGAAACAGTTTGTTCCCCAACCACACCAGTGGGTCGTACTTCCGGTCGGCCACTCGTTCCTTCATCGGGATCAGCGCATTGTCGGTGATCTTGATGTTCTCGGGGCACACTTCGGTGCAGCACTTGGTGATGTTGCAGAAGCCTAGGCCGTGCTCGTTCTGTGCGGTCTCGCGCCGTTCGGCGACGTCGAGCGGGTGCATGTCGAGCTCAGCGATGCGCATGAGATAGCGCGGCCCGGCGAAGGCCTGTTTGTTCTCCTCGTGATCGCGCACCACATGACAGACGTTCTGGCACAGGAAGCACTCGATGCACTTTCGGAACTCCTGGGATCGCTGTACGTCGACCTGCTTCATGCGGTACTCCCCCGGTCCCAGACCCGGTGGCGGGGTGAAGGCCTGGATCTCGCGGGCCTTCTCGTAGTTGAACGAGACGTCGGTGACCAGGTCGCGGATCACCGGGAACGTCCGCAACGGGGTCACCGTGATGACCTCGTCCTCGGTGAACGTGGACATCCGGGTCATGCACAGCAGTTTGGGGCGACCGTTGACCTCCGCCGAACACGAGCCGCACTTGCCGGCTTTGCAGTTCCATCGCACGGCCAGGTCGGGGGCCTGGGTTGCCTGCAGGCGGTGGATGATGTCGAGCACCACCTCGCCGTCGTTGGCCAGGACCGTGTAGTCCTGCAGCCCACCGCTTTCGGTGTCACCTCGCCACACCCGGAACTTCGCGTCGTATCCCATGTCAGTCCTCCGACTGTCCCTCGGCTCGCTCGCCTCCGGCGCCGGGGTGACCGGCGATCTCGGCGGCGGTGTAGTACTTCTCGATCTCTTCGAACTCGAAGAGCTCCAACAGATCGGGCCGCATCGGCTCTTGTTCTTTCTTGACGACCTCGACCTCCGGCACCGGGGAGCCGTCGCCGATGTCCGCGGTGCACACCAGCAGTGTGTTGCGCCAGTCCGAGTCCATCGACGGGTGGTCGTCGCGCGTGTGTCCGCCGCGACTCTCGGTACGCATGAGGGCCGCTTTTGCCACACACTCGCTGACCAGCAACATGTTCCGGAGGTCGATCGCCAGATGCCAGCCCGGGTTGAACTGCCGGTGACCTTCGACCTGCATGTCGCCGAGCCGGTTTCGAAGGTCGGCCAGAACTCGCAGCGCTTCCTGCATCTCGTCTTCCTTACGGATGATGCCCACGAGATCGTTCATCGCCTGCTGCAAATCCATGTGCAGCGTGTAGGGGTTTTCCGGTTTGCCGTCGGCCGGCGGATCGAACGGCGAGAGCGCGTATCTCGCCGCGCGGTCGATGTCGTCCTGGGCGATTCCGGGCCGGTTGCCCAGTGACTCGACATACGACGCCGCGCCGAGCCCGGCGCGTCGACCGAAGACCAGCAGGTCCGACAACGAGTTACCGCCCAACCGATTCGATCCGTGCATCCCCCCAGAGCACTCGCCGGCAGCGAACAGACCCGGTACCCGGGAGGCGCCGGTGTCCGGATCGACCTCGATCCCACCCATCACGTAGTGGCAGGTGGGGCCCACCTCCATCGGTTCGGCGGTGATGTCCACGTCGGCGAGCTCTTTGAACTGGTGATGCATCGACGGGAGTCTGCGGATGATCTCCTCGGCCGGCATCCGGGAGGCGATGTCGAGGTAGACGCCACCGTGTTCGGTTCCGCGACCGGCCTTGACCTCCTCGTTGATCGCCCGAGCGACCTCGTCACGTGGAAGCAGATCGGGCGTGCGGCGGGCAGAGTCGTTGTCGGCCAGCCACTCGTCGGCTTCATCCTCGGTCTCGGCATACTGCCCCTTGAACACCGGCGGGATGTAGTCGAACATGAACCGCTTGCCGTCGGTGTTCTTCAGGACTCCGCCGTCACCGCGGACGCCCTCGGTCACCAGGATGCCCTTCACGCTGGGCGGCCACACCATCCCGGTCGGATGGAACTGGACGAATTCCATGTTGATCAGGCTCGCGCCGGCGCGCAGGGCGAGAGCGTGGCCGTCGCCGGTGTACTCCCAGGAATTCGACGTCACCTTGAAGGATTTGCCGATCCCGCCGGTCGCGACCACCACGGCAGGCGCCTCGAACACGATGAACCGCCCGGACTCCCGCCAGTAACCGAACGCGCCGGCGATGGCGTCGCCGTCCTTGAGCAGCTCGGTGATGGTGCACTCGGCGAAGACCTTGATCCGTGACTCGTAGTCGCCGGTCGCCGCGAAGTCCTCCTGCTGCAGAGACACGATCTTCTGCTGCATCGTCCGGATGAGTTCCAGTCCGGTCCGGTCACCGACATGCGCCAGCCGCGGGTAGGTGTGACCGCCGAAGTTGCGCTGGGCGATTCGACCATCGGCGGTCCTGTCGAACAGCGCCCCATAGGTTTCCAGCTCCCACACACGATCGGGTGCTTCCTTGGCGTGGAGTTCGGCCATCCGCCAGTTGTTCAGGAACTTCCCGCCGCGCATCGTGTCCTGGAAGTGGGTCGCCCAGTTGTCCTTCGCGTTCGCGTTACCCATCGACGCCGCACAACCACCCTCGGCCATCACGGTGTGTGCCTTGCCGAACAGCGACTTGCACACCACGGCCACGGAATAGCCCTTTTCCCGGGCCTCGATGACCGCCCGCAGACCGGCACCACCCGCACCGATCACAACGACGTCGTACTGGTAGCGTTCCGGTTCGGTCATCTAGCGCGACTCCCAACTTTGAAAACGGTTGCACAACAGTGGTTGCGACTCAATCGATCAACCCACGAACCTCAGATCCGAGATGGTGTCGCTGGCCACCAACATGATGTAGAAATCGGTGAGCATCAACGTTCCGAGCGTGATCCAGGCGAACTGCATGTGCCGGGTGTTCAGTCTGGAGACCCGCGTCCAGATCCAGTACCTCACCGGATGTTTCGAGAAGTGCTTGAGCCGACCGCCGGTCACGTGACGGCACGAATGACACGACACCGTGTAGATCCAGAGCAACAGCACGTTGACCATGAGGATCACGTTGCCCAACCCGAAGCCGAAACCACCGCCCTTGCCGTGGAATGCGACGATGGCGTCGTAGGTGTTGATCACCGAGATGACGACGGCCACATAGAAGAAGTACCGGTGCGAGTTCTGGATGATCAGCGGAAGCCGTGTCTCCCCGGTGTACTTGGTATGGGGTTCGGCGACCGCACACGCGGGCGGCGACAGCCAGACCGACCGGTAGTAGGCCTTGCGGTAGTAGTAGCAGGTCAACCGGAATCCGAGCAGGAACGGCAGCGACAGGAACGCCAGCGGTATCCACATCGGCAACTCGGGGAAGGGCGTGCCGAAATGGCTCGACCCAGGGACGCACGACTCGCTCAGACACGGCGAGTAGAACGGCGTCAGGTAGTGATAATCCGCGACGTAGTAGGCGCTCCGGACAAACGACCGCACGGTCGCGTAGACGACGAAAGCCGCGAGGCCCACGACCGTCAGCAACGGCGACAACCACCATCGGTCGGTCCGTAGGGTTCGCACCGTCAGGCGCGCCCGTCTCGGGGAGAAGACCCCGAGTGACTCCCGCTCAGCCGCGGGGGCGCTCACTTCGTGCGCTCGCGCGAGTGGAAGCCGAGCCCTTCGTCTTGAGCGCCGAGCCACGCGGACTCGTCGGATTTGCTGTCGGGAACGTAGATGACCTGCTCCTTGGCCTTCACCTTGACCGGCTTGGGCGGGCTGTGTTCGAAGTCGTGCAGGTCGATCTCAAGGCGGTCGAGGTCGTTGGCCATCCGGCGAACCGCGTCGGTATCGCCGTAGTGCGCCCTCAGTCCGACGATGTGATGCCGCAGCGTGGTGATACTACGGTGCAGTTCTCTCATTTCGGCCATTATCATGGCGCTCCCTCCACAGCCTATGTGATATCCAACACAGTACCGGCAGGGTCGGTTCAGTCAACGGTTTCCGAGGATCGTGTCGCGTGGACGGGGAACGCGACGGTTCGCGCACTCCTGGCACTGACCCGCAACAGCGCGTGGCGCATACGATCTGACATGTCGCTCAATGTCGCCGAATCCTCGTCCTCGAGGGCGGTCAACGCGCGGCTGGCGACCGGTCTTCGTCGACTACCTCTGTCTGGCGCGGACGAACGCAACCGCGTTCAGCCCGACGGACGTCATGCCGCTCGCGCGCTGGATGAAGCCGGCGATGGCCGTGCAGGCCATGCTGTCGATAGTGATCCTCAGCCTCGTCGGCGCGAACGCCGTGAACCTGCTCGGGCAGGGTTAGACCGGTTCTCGGACCACGCCGAAGTGACGAACAGATCCCGAGAGTCCGGGGAGTTCCTTCAACGGCGTCCAGGTCCGCAGCCCGTCGCCACTGTCGGAGTAGAAGTACCGGCGGTCCCGATAGGCGTCGACATAGAGCCGCCAGTTGCCGTTCGGCAGCTGGACCACGGCAGACCCCTCGACCAGGCGACCCCACGGACCCGGAGCGACGAATCGGTACGGCCCCACCAGCGACCCGGATACCGCGTGTTCGATGACCTTCTTGGTCTCGTTCTTGGTGAACGCGTGATACGTCGCCCCGACCTTCACGACAGCGGTGTCGATACGGTCCGCCCCGAGGCCGAGGATCGGAACCGGCGGACTCCACAACCGAAGTCCCGGCTCGAGCGCGGTCATCAGATACGGAACGAATCCGCCACCCGTCGACATCGACAGGATCACGTTGACCCGGCCACCTTCGACGAACCACTCCGGCGCCCACGCCTTGGTGGTGAACGGCGACAACGACGGTCCGTCACTGGAGCCCGCCGATCCGAAACTCAGCGAGCCCGCCGACGACCCGGTGCCGTCACCCGTGCCGGGCAGGAAGGCACAGCACAACGGCACCGGGTAGTTGTGCATGAAGGTCCAGTTCACGCGGTCACGACTGCGCGCGAAGCCGATCGACGTCGAACCGGTGGTGTAGGTGACGTAGTACCAGCCGTCCGAACTCCGGAAGATACTCGGGTCACGCACCAGACCCGACGGTGGCTGGTAAGCCGACATGCGGATCGGCTGGAACCGGGTCGCGTCCGAGGACTGGTACACGTCCATGTGCTGGGCACTGGTGTTGGAGAACCCCACCATCGTGTACCGCCAGCTGTCCGGTGCCGCGTCTGCGGCACCCGGGGTGCCGACCAGCAGCGCCGAGAGTGCAAGGACCGCGATCACCAATGTGCCGACGCGGGACCGGCGAGTGAGGATTCGCTGGGGCAGCAACATTGCAGCAGTATCCGCGAAATCGACTGTGGTGTGAATGGCTTTCGCCGATACAACCACCGGCATTCGAGACACCCGGGGTGCCAACCAACGACCGGAGGCCCTTTACACCACACCCCCGACAATTCTCGTGCCGCCATCCAGCACCGAATTCTTCTGCACGGCAGAATAATTGCGTGTACAGTCGAACATGTATTCGAACCACGGATTCAGGGGGTGACCGTCATGACCGACATCGCATCTACTGATGTCGTCGACGAGCCCTCCCCTGCCGAGATGCCCGATTTGCTCGATGAACTCGACACGATCGTCGACAAGCTGCAGAACACCGGCTTCACCCAACTCTCCGATGCCGAGGTCGACGACGCCGGCATGCGCATCGAACGGGCCATCACCCGACTCACCTACACCGGTAACCAGCAGATCGTCGAAGCCGACCAGCGCGACCTGCCACGCAAGTCCGGCTACCGCAGCGTCATCGACTACATGAAACACCGGCTCCGCATCGCCTACCCCGGCAAACGACTCAAGCAAACCCGGGCCACCGCAACCTTTCCCGACCTCACCACCGGTGAACCCCTCGAACCCACGCACCCGACCCTGGCCGAGGCGTTCGCCAAAGGCCAAGTCGGTTCAGCTCACGTGCACGCCGTGATGGACGTGTTGGACCAGATCCCGCACGCCGTCGACCACGACGTCAAGGTCGCCGCCGAACGACAGATGACCGAGATCGCCGTCGACCACACCCCCGCCGACATCACCAACCTCGGCGCCCGACTGCTGGCCCACCTCGACCCCGACGGCACCCTCACCGACGACACCGACCGCAAACGGCGCCGCAACCTCTCGGTCAACCGGCAACGCGCCGACGGCACCGCCAAGATGACCGCCACCCTCACCCCCGAACTATGAATCACCCCAGGTTTGATGCCGCTTCCTTCTGAGTCAGGAAGGATGGGCACATGCCTAAGAAAATCGATCCGGAGGTCCGTTCGAGGGCCTTGCGGTTGCTGGAGGCCCACGGCGGCGAGTACACGTCGTTGACTGCCGCGGCCGAAGCGATCGCCAAGCAGGTCGGTGTCGGCGGGGAGACGGTACGTCGATGGGCCGTACAAGCCCAGATCGATGCCGGCGCCCGCTCCGGGACCACTACGAAGGAGTCCGCCGAGATCAAGCGCCTCAAGGCCGAGAACAAGCAGTTACGAGAAGACGTTGCCATTCTGAAAGCAGCGACAACTTTCTTCGCGGGGGAACTCGACCCCCGCAACCGATGATCGTGGCGTTCATAGATCAGATGCGCGCCAACGGGTTTGCGGTCGAGTCGATCTGCCGGGTCCTGCGTGGGCAGGGCTGCCAGATTGCCGCACGAACCTACCGGGCATGGCGATCACGCACGCCTGCCGCACGGACGGTCTCTGATGCCCACGTCGTCGATGCGGTGCGCACTGTCGTCTGGCGCACCGGTGACGACGGCCGGCGGAAGATGACTCCCGAGGGCCTCTACGGGCGGGTGAAGATGCGCGCCCATCTGCATCGCACAACTCTGCCTGGGGTGTCCTATGGTGCCGTTGATCGAGCGATGAAAGTGTTAGGCCACCAAGGAATTCGACGGTCGAAGGGAGTCCGAACGACCGTCAGATCCGCTGATGGTGTCCGCGCGGAGGATCTGTTGAACCGACAGTTCAGTGCTGCCGAACCGAACCGGGTTTGGGTGACCGATTTCACCTACTGCCGGACCTGGGCTGGGTGGGTGTATGTGGTGTTCATCATCGACGTGTTCTCCCGTCGAATCGTGGCATGGCATGCCTCGACATCGAAGTCGGTGGAGTTGGTGACAGTCCCGCTTCGGATGGCACTGTGGCAGCGCAATCGGGAAGGGCATCCGGTGAAAGCTGCTGAGCTTATTCATCATTCGGATGCCGGAAGTCAGTACACATCGGTTACACTGACTGAGCGTCTGCGACTCGAAGACATCGCAGCGTCGATCGGATCGGTCGGGGACGCCTACGACAACGCGCTGGCCGAGTCGGTGAACGGCTTGTACAAGACCGAGTGCATCCGGACCACGATCTTCCACTCCGGCCCGTACCGGACGATCTCCGACGTCGAGTTCGCGACCGCTGGTTGGGTCGACTGGTACAACAACAGCAGGTTGCACTCGAGTATTGGCCAGATTCCCCCGACCGAGTTCGAAACGCTCCACTACGCTGGCCTCGGCCCCGAGGACCAGCCCACATTGGAGGCGGCACAAAACCTGGGGTGATTCACTACTCGCACGCATCACCATGCTCCTCGCCGTGTGGGCAAAACCCGGCATGAACAACCCCGACGATCCCGGCTCCCCACACGGGTCGATCGACGACGCCGACCCCGACGCGGTGGCGGCCGCCGCCGAACGCGACGACCGCAGCCCCGCCCAGCTCAACCACGACGCCCTCAACGCCCTGCTCAAAGTGGTGTTCGAGGACGGACTCCTGGGTAAGAGTCACCGCGGACTCCCCGTGCAACTGATCGTCAAAGCCGACCTCAACGACCTCATCCGCGAAGCCGGGTTCGCCACCACCGCCACCGGCACCCTGATCCCCATCCCCGACCTGATCGACCTCGCCGCCGACGCCCAACCCTGGCTGGCCGTGTTCAAAGACGCCACCGCCGTCCCGCTCTACTTCGGGCGCGGCAAACGACTCGCCACCCGGGAACAACGCCTCGTCTCCTTCGCCCGACCCGACGGCGAGGCGTGCTCCACCCCCGACTGCGACCTAGCCGCCACCCACGTGGAAATGCATCACGCCCAACTCGATTGGGGCCTCGGCGGGCTCACCGACATCACCGACCTCACCCCGGCCTGCTCCAAACACAACCGCATGGTCGGCGATCAACCCGGCCAATACACCACCCACATGGTGCGGGAAGGACCCGACGAAGGCCGTTGCGCCTGGCGACTCAACACCCAACCAGGCGCACCCCCCAACTCCGAACGCATCAACCGGCGACCCGACATACCCCGCCGCTTCGCCGAACACCTTGAACAGGTGCGCACCGACATCCACGGACCCGAGCCGGCGTCCGGCGATCAACCACGCCTGCACCTACGCCAAATCATCGACCTACGCAACGCCTCCGACGCCGAAGCCACCCCTCGCCTCGATAATGCTCGCCGCCGCATACCCGCGCGTGTGAAGCAAGCGCGGCGAGGGACGGTTACCAGCCCTTCGAGGCTCGTCGCTAACGCTCCTCACACCTCAGGGAGCAGATGAGCACCCACCGCCAACACTCCTCACACCTCAGGGAGCAGATGAGCACCCACCGCCAACACTCCTCACACCTCAGGGAGCAGATGGGCACCCACCGCCAAAACTCCTCACACCTCAGAGATGGAGGGGGCACCTCATGGAGCGAAAATTCTTGCAACCGGGCCGAAGTCGAATCGGAGGTGCGTGGCCGCTGCGTCAGTCGATCACGTCATCGACGTCATTCCGGAGGGCGACCGACGGCTCAGGAATCGGCGACCGGCTTCAGGACCGGCGGAGTCCACGTGCCGTCGAGGACCTCGGGGCGCGGTCGATATAGGCGGATGAGGTAGTTCCAGCCCTCGGGCGTCACGATCGCGTTGGGCGGGACGTCACCGGTGGCGTCGGGGATGAACCGGACGGTGATCGAGCCGTCGCCGTTACGTACGCCGGTGACGCTGTTGACCGTGTAGAGGTCCTTCTCGTTGGGCTCGAAGAACCCCGCGGCGTTGTAGACCGACACCGACCAGAAGGCGTCGACCGGGATGTCGGCGAAGACGAGTTCGTAGTGCCCGGGACCGACGGCGGGGTCGACGCCGACATAGGTGGCCTCGGATGTCGGGAGCCCACCCCAGCCCGCCGCGCATCCGATGAGGTGGCGGACCGGGTCCACCTCTTCGCGGCTGCCGAAGGTGTGGTCGAAGGAGGTGAGCCCTTTCGCCAGCTCCAGCAGAGCATCTCGGGTCGCATCGAGACTTGCGGTGTCGTAGTCGGGGGACACGAACGGCTCCGACGAGCCCGGAAGGAGCGTCACCTGGTCCTGCAACCTCCCGACTTCGGCCACATCGACCACATCGGTCGGATCGACCAGGATCCGTGAGGTTCCCCCCGAACCGTAGAGGCATCGATAATGAGGAGCACGATGCCAGAGAAGCGGAAGAAGTACGACCGGGAGTTTCGTGATGGGGCGGTCCGGATCGTCGAGGAGACAGGTAAGCCGATCGCCCAGGTCGCTCGAGACCTGGGGGTCAACGAGGGCACCTTGGGTAACTGGGTCAACCGGGCGCGCGCCGAGCGGGAGGGCCGCGGCGAGCTGACCGTTGATGACGCTGCTGAGCTCAAACGGTTGCGTGACGAGGTCGCCGAGCTGCGCATGGAGCGTGATGTCCTCAAGCGATCAGTGGTCCTGTGGGTGAAGGAGGCGACGAAGTGAGCGTGGCACGCTTTATCGCCGACCAGAGGACCAGCTATCGGGTGCCACACGCGGTGTCCTGCCGGCTGCTCGGGGTCAGCGAGGCGTGGTTCTACAAATGGCATAAGCGGACCCAATCGCCGGGTGCGGCAACGGGTTTGCACACCACCCGCGACTATCGCCGGGACACCATCGACCGGGCCGTGGCGGTGGCGTTCGACAAGGCCCGCGGCCTGCACGGGTCACCGCGCCTGCATGCGGATCTGCGTGCTGACGGGTGGACGGTGACCGAGAAGACTGTCGCTGATTCGATGTGTCGTCAGGGCCTGGTCGCGCGGCGGATCCGCCGGCGCAACGGGCTGACCCGTCAGGACAAGACCGCCCCGAAGTTCCCCGATTTGTTGGGTCGCGATTTCACCGCACAGTGCCCCGATCAGCGGTGGGTCGGCGACATCACCGAGATCCCGACCGCGGCGGGCAAGCTGTATCTGGCCACGGTCATCGACCTCTACAGTCGCCGCCTGCTGGGGGCGGCCACCAGTCGTCACCCGGATGCAGCGTTGGCGTGTGCGGCGATCGAGATGGCGGTCGCCACGCGGGGCGGTATGCAGGCGATATGGCGTGATGACGATGCGCAGAAGCTGATTTTCCACACCGATCGTGGGTCGACGTACACCGCGAAACGGTTCACCAGGCTGTGCCAGAAGATGGGTATCCGGCAGTCGATGGGCCGGGTCGGATCGTGTTTCGACAACGCCGCAGCGGAGGCATTCTTCTCTTCTTTGGAGTGGGAAGTGTTGTCACGCAACGAGTTCCATACTATCATGGAGGCGCAGGCGGTCGTGTTGGAGTGGTGCTACGGCTTCTACAATCACCAGCGTCGCCACAGCGCGATCGGGATGATGAGTCCGGTCGACTACGAGAACACCGCAGTCACCGAGCCCGAAGCCGCATAGAGGAGTCCTCCACGATTCCGGGGGAACCACACCGTACGGCGACCAGGACGTAGCGCGATCCGTACACCTCCTGCGTCAGCGTGTGCTCGCCGGCCGCGTGCAGGACGTCACCGACGTAATGGTCCTCGTTCACGATCATCGCGGACACGTAGCGATCACCGGCGTCGGGCAGGGTGAGCACCGCCGGCGCCGCGAGATCGGCGACGGCGAAGCTGTACAGGGTGTCCCGATTGAGCCGGATCACCGTCTGTTCGTCGATGGCGGCGGGTTCTCGATTGTGGCGGAACCTGCCCACCCCACCGGCGGCCAACTGGATGTCGGCGAACATCCGATGCGTCTCCGCCCGAACGAAGTTGTCCACGTTCACATGGCCCGACATACGTTGTCTCCCTCTGTGAGTCCAGAGGAAAACAGTAGCGGGCGACACCGAATCCATCCCGCTTCGCCACTCAATGAAACCAACCTGTCTACACAACTAGACATGTTCCGAGCGCCTTCACCCAGATGACAGTTGCGGGTAGACAACCGTTCATCGGGCCATCGAACCCTGATGGCGTGCCCGGAAGGCGGCTCGCACACCTGCTGCTCACAGCCGCGTCTCCGCCACACGGATTCCCCCGACCGCCCTGGTCGTAGCCATCCCACCGCCTCGAAAGGCCTCCATCATGCGCGCCCGCAGCATCAAGACCCTGCTGTCCGTCGCCGTCGCCGGCGCACTTTCCGCCGCCGCACTACCGGTTGTTCGTCCACCGACTCCGCCTCCAGCGGCTGGGCCAAGGCCCCCGAGACCCTGGTCTTCGCCGCGGTCCCCGACAAGGCCGGCTCGGATGCCAACTGGAAGCCGATGCAGAACTACCTCGCCAAGACCACCGGTTACGAGGTCGAGTACTACCCCACGAGTGACTACACCGCGTTGGTCGCGGCACTCGTCGCAGGTAAGGCAGACGTCGGCGTCATGGGCGGCCTCCAGTACGTGATGGCCACCAACAAGGGTGCCGAGATCGAACCGGTCGCCGCGGGCCTCACTTCGCCGGACGCCGAGGACGCCGGGTACTTCTCGGAGGCCATCGTCGCGGCTGACTCGCCGATCGCCTCGCTGGCCGACGCCAAGGGCAAGTCGGTCTGCTTCGTCGACCCGAATTCGACCTCCGGCTTCCTCTTCGGGCTCAACGCCCTGTCCAAGGCGGGACTCGATGTGACGTCGACGGGCCAGGATGCCAACGGCCGACCCACCTTCGACGACTTCACTCCGTTCTTCGCCGGCAGCCACGACAAGTCTGCCCAGGCAGTCGCATCCAAGCAGTGCGACCTGGGATTCGCCGAGGACACCGTGGCCGCCGAAGGCGTCAAGAAGGGTCAGGTCAAGGTGATCAACCGCGAGTACGTGCCCGGCGGCCCGTTCACCGTCTCCTCCGCACTGCCGGCCGACGCGAAGACCAAGGTCACCGACGCATTGCGCGGCGCCACGGTGGAAGCCATCGCCGCGTCGGGGGTCCCGATGACCGACGGCTTCACGTCCAACTACTTCGGCGTACTCCCGGTGGACAAGCAGTACTTCACCCCGATCAGCGATCTCTGCACGAACATCGCCGCCGCGAAGTGCGCGTCCTGACCCGCTGAGTCGAAGGATCACGACCATGACCAACACGACGATCTCACCCACTGCGATCACGACGACGGTTGCACCACTCATCGAAGTGAACGGGGTCTGCAAGGATTTCGGCGCCACCCGCGCCCTGCACGACATCAACCTCACGGTCGCACGCGGTGAGATCGTCGTGTTGCTCGGCCTGTCCGGGTCCGGCAAGTCGACCCTGCTCCGCCATCTGGACGGGCTCGACTCACCCACCTCGGGAGCCGTATCGGTACTGGGCCGCACCCTCACCGAGAGCTCCTCGAGAGAGTTACGCGCACTGCGTGGCCGGATCGGGATGATCTTCCAGCAGTTCGAACTGGTCGGCCCGCTCACCGTCCTGGAGAACGTGCTCACCGGGGCGCTCGCGCAGCTGCGCGGTCCGCGCCTGGGACTGTGGACTTATCCGAAGTCCCTGCGGCGCAGGGCGCTCGGTCATCTCGATCGAGTCGGCTTGCTGCACAAGGCATATGAACGTGCCGACCAGCTGTCCGGTGGGCAGCAGCAACGCGTCGCGATCGCACGGGCACTGATGCAGGATCCCGAGATCCTGCTCGCCGACGAACCCGTGGCCAGCCTGGATCCCGACTCCAGCGCACAGGTCATGGCTCTCATCCGGGAGATCGCCGCAGACCGCGGACTGACGGTCGTCTGCAGTCTCCATCAGGTCGAACTCGCTCTCGAGTGGGCCGACCGGGTGGTCGGACTGCGCGCGGGAGAGGTCGTCCTGGACACGCCGACGGCCGAGTTGAGCCGCGAGCGGGCCATGACGATCTATCGCCAGGTCGGCGCCGAAACCGGTGAGAACGACCTCCGCATCCGGAGCGGCACGTGGTGACCGTCCTCGAGACCGCTCCACCAGAACCGGAGCAGTCGGCGCCCCGGCCGCCACGGCGGACCGGGCGCACCGTCGGCACGGTCGTGATCCTCGGGATGCTGGCGTTCGGTGTCTATTCGCTGAGCACTCTCGACTTCTCCTGGGCCAACATCGTGTCGAGCATCGACAACGCCCGCAAGGTGTTCTCGCTGATGGACCCGATCAGCCTGCCCGCCTGGGGTGAGCTCGCATATCTCATCGGGCTGACCTTGGGGATCGTGATCCTCGGGACGGTGATCGCCGCGATCATCTCCGTTCCGGTGGCCTGGGTGTCGGCATCGAACACCACCCCGTCCACCACATTGCGCTGGATGGGCCGGACCATCGGGGTGCTCACCCGCTCGGTGCCCGATGCCGTTCTCGCGTTGGCATTTTCGCTCGCTTTCGTACTGGGGAGTCCGCTGCCCGGCGTGCTGGCGATCGGCATCCACTCGATCGGCATGATCTCCAAGATGTTCGCCGATGCGATCGAACAGATCGACGACGGCCCCCGGCTGGCGATCCGAGCGACGGGAGGCAGTCGTGCACAGGAGTTCTGGTCGGGTGTCTTTCCTCAGGTGCTGCCGTCGTGGATCGCGACAACCCTGCACCGCTTCGACATCAACCTGCGAGGTTCGGCGATCCTCGGCTACGCGGGCGTCGGCGGACTCGGCTATGCGATGAAGATCGCGTTCGAGCAGTTTCCGCAGGGCTACGGACGCGGACTCGGGATCGCCGCGGTCATCTTCGTGTTGTGCGTCGTGTGCGAGATCATCTCCTCGACCATCCGGCGCAACCTCCTCGGCGTGGAACCTCGCGGTCGCCGGCTCGGTGACCGCGCCGTACGACTCGTCACCCGCGGCCGGCCGCGTCGCACCTCCACCGACGCCCCCTCCACCATCGCGATGACCGTCGACTCCATGACGCGTCAGCCGTGGACACGACGACGAATCCGCAACTGCGCCTGGACCGTCGGCGCGATCATGCTCGTGATCTCCAGCTACTGGATGGCCGACATCGACTTCGCCGACGTCAACTGGTCCCACATGTGGCCGTCGATCGCGAGTTTCTGGTCGCCCAGCACCGGTTCGTACACCTTCGGCGAGTTCGCCGATGCACTGCTGGTGACCGTGCAGGTCGCGTTCGCCGCGGCATTGCTGTCGCTCGTCGTCTCGCTTGCCGTCGGGTCCCTCGCGGCCCGCAACATCGCCCCCAATCCGGCTGTGCGCGGGACATTCCGAGTGCTGCTGGTGGTGTTCCGCGGGATACCCGAACTCGTGCTCGCGATCTTCCTGATCATGATCACCGGGCTCGGCAATCAGGCCGGTGTGGTGGCACTCGCCGTCGGCGGCATCGGACTTCTCGGCAAGCTGATCGCCGACTCCTGCGAGGAGGTCTCCCCCGGCCCCGAACGCGCCCTGACCGCAACCGGCGCGGCACGCGGCCAGCGCTACCTCGCGGCCACCTGGCCGCAGGCCCTGCCCTCGCTGATCGGCAACACCCTGTACCTGGTGGACTCGAACATCCGGGCAGCAACCATCCTCGGCATCGTCGGTGGCAGCGGCATCGGCTTCTACCTGATGAACGCCTCGACCTTGTCGTCGACGCATGGTCAGGTCACGACGCTGGTGATGATGATGGTCGTCACCGTTCTCATCGTGGAGGGCCTCGCCGCCTGGCTACGGCGGGTGTTCCGCTGACCGGTCAGATCAGGGTCGGGCAGTGCCCGGCGGGCTGAACCCCGGGCGGCGCCTCACCGCCCGGGGTCGACGTCGAGTTCGACCCGGTCCGCCGGGAAACGGGTGACCGCCAGTTGCAGCGGTGTGCCGTCCGGCAGCTGGTCGAGTCCTTCGACCGCCAAAACCACTGCACCCTCGAGCAATTGCAGATCGGCGACCTCGCTCGTCGTCGCATGGCGGGCCGCGATCGTCGTCGCACCGCGCACGTAGTCGTCGATTCCCTCGGCGCGCAGAGCCCCGGTCACGGACCCTTCGGCCTCGAAACGCCCGGCGAGGCCGGGTACGCGTTCGGCGTCGAACCAATTGGTGCTCAACGAGATCGGGAGACCGTCGACGGCGCGGACGATCTCCAGGCGCAGCGCCGGGCGGTCGTCGAGACCCAGTCGCGCCGCGACGGATGCCGGCGCGGGCACGGTCTCGGAGTCGAGCAGGCGCACAGTCGCACCCTTGGCCCGGCCACCGAGACTGTCGCTGAGACGCGTTCTCAGGCCGATCCGGTGGACCAGTACCTCGTGTTCGGCGACGAAGGTTCCGCTACCGCGCCGCGCGACGACCAGGCGGTCTGACGCGAGCGCGGCCACCGCCTGCCGCACGGTGTTGCGATTGACGCCGAAACGACTCGCGAGCTGCGACTCCGATGGCAACCGAGTGCCGGGCGAAAGTCCGCCGTCGACGATCTCGCCCCGAAGCTCGTCGGCGATGAGGCGCCACGTCGAGTAGCCACTGGGAGACCTGCTGTGCATGACCATGATGATCCCGAATGTACCGCCTGCGCAGGGGCTCGAAGCCGTTCACCAAGTGTTCACCGCACGGCGGCCACACCGCCATCCCACGTCACCGAGTTGGTGGCCGACACCGACCACCATCAAGTTGTCTACTGATCTAGACAACTACTGCAGAACCGCTCCACCCCCCCACCGACTCTCACCTCTCACCGAATCAACACACCGGAGGACCGATGACTGCGACGACACCTCGCACCGACGCGGACCCCGCGCTCACCCCGCGACAGAACTGGATGCGCACTCTGGCATCGGCACCCCCAGCCGAGGTGGACACCGCGTGGCAACAGTGGGAACCCAAACCCACCGTGCAGCAGATCCGCGGCCCCGAGGCCGGCCTGCTGATGCTCCGCGCCCGGATCGACTCGGTCGGCAACCGTTTCAACCTCGGTGAGGCCACGGTGACCCGCGCAACGGTCCGCCTCAGCGGGGGACCGCTGACCGCCGACGCCGTGGGCTCGGCCTACATCCTGGGCACCGACCTCGACCATGCCCGTGCCGCCGCATGTTTCGACGCTCTCCTCTGCGACGACACCCAGCGTCCACGGGTTCTCGCCGAGGTCATCGAACCGATGCGGAAGGCAGCCGAAGAGCGCGACACCACCCGCCGCGCCGAAGCCCGCAGCACACTCGTGGACTTCTTCAACATCTCCAGGGAGCACGAATGACCCCCACACCGCCGACCGTCTCCGCGGACACTCTCGTTCCCGCACCCGGTTTCGACGATCCGACCAGGGAATCCCAGGCGGCGTTCCGCGCCGTACTCGACGCCCTGGCACATCCCGGACGGCGATTCCCCGTCGCCGGCACACCTGCGGCCCCGCTGCCCCTCGGTCCCGCACTGGGGGCGCTCGCCCTGACCCTCCTCGACGACGACTGCACCGTCTGGCTCGCACCGGAACTGTCCTCGACACCGACGATCCGCACCTGGCTGACCTTCCACACCGGTGTCCGGCTGATCGACGACCCCGCCGAAGCCCAGTTCATCCTCGCCACCGATCCCGCGTCGATCCCGCGCCTCGACACCCTCGACGCCGGTACCGACGAGGCGCCACATCAGTCGGCGACAGTCCTGCTCGCCGTCCCCGCCGACGCACCGACGACCCGTTTCGCCGGACGCGGGCCGGGCATCGAGACCGCCCAGGCCGTCGAGGTGCCGACTGGGTTCGACGATTTCGCCGCGCAGTGGCACCGCAACACGACCCTCTTCCCCCGCGGCGTCGACCTCGTGCTCGTCACCGGGAACACCGTGGCCGGGCTGCCTCGCACGACTCGACTCGACCCCCAGGAGGTCTGATGTATGTAGCGGTGAAAGGCGGTGAACGCGCCATCGCCAACGCCCATGCCCTGCTGGCCAAGCAAGGACGCGGCGACGCCGGCCGGCCCGCGCTCGAGCCCGCCCAGATCGCCGATCAACTCGGCGTCCTGGTCTCCCGGGTGATGAGCGAGGGGTCGCTCTACGACCCCGAACTCGCGGGCCGCGCCATCGTGCAGGCCCAGGGCGATGCACTCGAGGCCATCACCCTGGTCCGGTCCTACCGGACCACTCTCCCCCGGTTCGGCTATTCCGAACCCGTCGACACCGCTTCCCTGCCGCCACAGCGTCGGGTGTCGGCCACGTTCAAGGATCTGCCCGGCGGGCAGCAGCTCGGCGCAACCTTCGACTACACGCATCGGTTGTTCATCGATCGCGACACCGACGGTCCGGAGGCGGCGACGCTCACCGAGGACGTCCACATGCCCCGGGTCACCGATCTTCTCGCCGGGGGCGACCTCATCGAGGACGCCGATCCGGACCCGCACGACCCCGAACCCGTGGACATCACCCGCGATCCGACCACGTTCCCGATGTCCCGAGCCGGTCGTCTGCAGGCCCTCGCACGCGGCGACGAAGGGTTCCTGCTGTCGCTGGGCTATTCCACTCAGCGCGGGTACGGCCGGACGCACCCATTCGCCGGCGAGATCCGCGTCGGCGAGGTCGAGGTCGAATTCGTCGCGCCCGAACTGGGATTCGCGGTTCCGCTGGGTCGTGTCGAGATCACCGAATGTCAGATGATCAACCAGTTCACCGGAAGTGCCGATTCACCCGCCCAGTTCACCCGTGGTTACGGACTGGCATTCGGTCGAGGTGAACGCAAGGCCATGTCGATGTCGCTGGTCGACCGGGCCCTGCGGACCGACGAGTTCGCCGAACGCATCGTCGCGCCCGCTCAGGACGAGGAGTTCGTCATCAGTCACGCCGACAACGTGGCCGCGACGGGCTTCGTCGAGCATCTGAAACTCCCGCACTACGTGGACTTCCAGGCCGAGCTCGTCCTCGTCCGGCAGCTCCACGACGACTTCCGCCGTCGGGTGGCGCGCGTCGCCGACGACCCGGCCGACACATCCACCCGTGAGCTCGACCCGGAGGCATCATGAGCGTCACATCCATCGGCTACAACATCGGCTATCTGGATGAACAGACCAAGCGGATGATTCGTCGTTCGCTGTTGAAAGCGGTTGCCGTGCCGGGCTTCCAGGTCCCGTTCGCCTCGCGAGAGGTGCCGATGCCGCGTGGCTGGGGCACCGGCGGCGTCCAGGTGACCGCGGCGGTTCTCGGCGGCGACGACGTGTTGAAGGTCATCGACCAGGGTGCCGACGACACCACCAATGCGGTATCCATCCGGACCTTCTTCGCCGAGGTGTCCGGCGTCGCCACCACCACCGTCACCGAGGACGCCACGGTCATCCAGACCCGGCACCGCATCCCCGAGACCCCGTTGCGCGCCGGACAGATCCTCGTCTACCAGGTGCCCATCCCCGAGCCGCTGCGGTTCCTCGAGCCCCGGGAAACCGAGACCAGCAGGCTTCATGCCCTAGAGGACTACGGGCTGATGTACGTCAAGCTCTACGAGGACATCGCCTCCTTCGGGCACATCGCCACCACCTACGACTACCCGGTACTGGTCAACGGCCGATATCTCATGTCGCCCTCGCCGATTCCCAGCTTCGACAATCCCAAGATGCACATGAACCCGGCGCTGCAGCTCTTCGGCGCCGGCCGCGAGAAGCGGATCTACGCCGTCCCGCCGTTCACCTCGGTGGAGAGCCTGGGCTTCGAGGACCATCCGTTCGAACCGCAACGTTTCGACCGGCCGTGCGCCATCTGCGGATCCGTCGGGGTCTACCTCGACGAGGTGATCACCGACGACTCCGGCACCGCCATGTTCGTGTGCTCCGACACCGATCACTGTGAACGCAACGCCATCCGAACCGACGAGGAGGTCGGAGCATGAACGACGACGCACCCCTGTTGACCGTCCGCGGGGCCGGGCATCGCTACGGACATCGGTATGGTTGCCGCGACGTCGATTTCGACCTGTGGCCGGGCGAGGTCCTGGCCGTCGTCGGCGAATCGGGCTCGGGCAAGTCGACGTTGCTCGGCACGCTGTCGCAGCGACTGTCGCTGTCGGAGGGCGAGATCCACTATCGTCTGGCCGACGGCGAGGTCGTCGACCTCGCCGCGCTCAGCGAGAGCGCGGTACGGCACCTGTGGCGCACCGAATGGGGCTTCGTCCATCAGAACCCCGCCGACGGCCTGCGCATGCACGTCAGCGCCGGCGGCAACATCGGGGAACCGCTCATGGCCACCGGGCACCGCCACTACGGCCGGATCCGGCACACCGCGGCCCAGTGGCTGGAACGGGTGGAGATCCCCGTGGACCGCATCGACGACGCGCCGGCCGACTTCTCCGGCGGGATGCGCCAGCGTCTGCAGATCGCCCGCAATCTGGTCGTCGCCCCGCGGTTGGTGTTCATGGACGAACCGACCAGCGGTCTCGACGTCTCCGTGCAGGCCCGGTTGCTGGACCTGCTCCGCCGGCTCGTCGCCGATCTCGGGCTGGCCGTCGTGATCGTGACGCACGATCTGGCGGTCGCACGGTTGCTGTCGCATCGCACGGTGGTCATGAAGGACGGCCGCGTCGTCGAATCAGGGCTCACCGACCGCGTTCTCGACGACCCCCATGCTCCTTACACCCAACTCCTCGTCTCGTCGATCCTGCAAGGATGACCATGCTCCCCACCACCGAAAGCCGTTCCTCGGCAACGTCTTCGGACCCATCCGGACGCGGCGTCGCCGTTCTCGACGTGTCCGGAGTCGACAAACGATTCGTCATGCATCTGCAGGGCGGGGTCGAGCTCCCGGTGCTGACCGGACTCGAATTCCAGGTGTTCGCCGGCGAATGTGTCGTCCTCGACGGTGCGTCCGGTGCCGGCAAGAGTTCGATCCTGAAGATGGTCTACGGCAACTACGGCGTGGACCGCGGCCGGATCGTGCTGCACACCGGTCGGGGAACCGTGGATCTCGCCGGGGTCGACCCCCGCGAGATCCTCACCGCGCGACGTGATCAGGTCGGCTACGTCAGCCAGTTCCTGCGCTGCGTCCCGCGGGTCCCGACCCTCCAGGTCGTCGCCGAACCGCTCCTCGAGCGCGGCGTCGACGCCACCGTCGCCGAAGAGCGGGCCGCCGCTCTGTTGACCCGTCTCAGCATCCCCGAACGTCTCTGGGGATTGCCGCCGGCCACCTTCTCCGGCGGCGAACAGCAACGGGTCAACATCGCGCGCGGGTTCCTCCCGGACCTGCCGTTGCTCCTCCTCGACGAGCCGACGGCATCCCTGGATGCCCACAACCGCGACGTGGTGATCGACCTGCTCCGCGAGAAGTGTTCCCGCGGAACCGCAATGCTCGGCATCTTCCATGACGCACACGTCCGTGAAGCCGTCGCCGACCGACTGATCGACGTCGCCTCCTTCACCCCGCCAGCGGGCGGTGTCGGTTCGTCACCGATCGCGGGTACCGCGAGATGACCGTGTGGCGTGCCGCGGTCTACGCGGCACCGGGATTCGGCCGGGGGTCCTCGGAGGCCGACGCGCGCGCGGCCCGGCTCCGGGAACATGCCGAGAAGTGGCTGGGTCGCGCGATCGACGGCCGCGCCGTACCGCCGTGTGCGCCCAGCGGGTGGGTGCGCGACGAGGTCGACGCGATCACCGTCGCCGCACGTTCGTACGGTTTCCACGGGACACTGAAGCCGCCGTTCCGTCTCGCCGCCGGCCGGTCGCTGGACGAGTTGGCCTGCGCGGTGGCCGATCTGGCGGCACGCACCCCGGCCGTGTCGATCCCTCGTCTGCGTCTGGGCCGGCTCGAATCGTTCTTCGCGCTGGTTCCGGGGGTCGATGACCAGCCGTTGCGCTCGGTGGCCGACGCAGTCGTCACCGGTCTCGACACGTTCCGTGCGCCGTTGACCGACGAGGATCGTGCGCGCCGAAACCCCGACGCGCTGACGCCGAGACAACGAGAGCTCCTCGAGCGCTGGGGTTATCCGTACGTACTGGACGAGTTCCGCTTCCACCTCACGCTTACCGACCGGATTCCCGACGACCGGCGGTCGGAAGTCGGTGGGGTGTTGCAGTCGTGGTTCGCCGATGTACTCGGCCACGACATCCCCCTCGACGTGTTGACGGTGCTGATCCAGGAGACACCGGGCGCACCGTTTCGTCTTCATTCGGTTCATCCCATGACCTTCGGGACGGCACGGCCGGAACCCGTCGCACCTGCATCCCGTCATCCCGGCGCGAGCGCCCAGACAGCCCAGACAGCCCAGACAGCCCAGAGAGGAATCACACGATGAGCAGCGAAACGGTCCTCTCCAACGCCCGGATCGTCCTCGACGATCAGATCCTGCACGGCAGCGTTCTGATCCGGGACGGCGTGATCGCCGACATCAGTCCGCAGCGCTCCGCTCCGTCGGCCGGAGAAGACCTCGACGGCGACTACCTGATTCCCGGTGTGGTCGAGGTCCACACCGATCACCTCGAGTACCACTTCGCACCGCGACCGGGTGTCTTCTGGGATCCGTTGCCCGCGGTGCTGGCCCACGACGCCCAGATGGCCGCGGCCGGCGCCACCACGGTCCTCGACGCCGTCCGCATCGGTTCCGAGTCGGAGTCGGCCGACCGGGCCGCGACCGCCGCGCATCGCCTCGCCGATGCGGTGACGCAGGCGGCCGACGCCGGGCTGCTGCGTGCCGACCACGCGATCCATCTCCGCTGCGAGGTGTCGGCCGCCGACTGCGTCGATGCCTTCAGCCGATTCGCCGACGACCCCCACGTCCGACTCGCCTCGTTGATGGACCATGCGCCGGGGCAGCGACAGTTCGCCGATGTCGAGCAGTTCAAGAAGTACTACTCGGGCAAGCATCTGATCGCACTCGAGGACATGGACAGCTACATCGCCGAACGGGTCGAACAGTCCGAGCGATATGCCGACCTGAACCGGAAGACGATCGCCACACTCGCGGCCGAACGGGGGATCACGCTCGCCGCACACGACGACGCCACCGTCGAACACGTCGAGGAGTCGATCGGCCTGGGAGTGCACATCTCCGAGTTCCCGACCACGATCGTCGCGGCCGAGAGTGCCACCCGCCACGGTCTCCGGGTGGTGATGGGGGCTCCCAACATCGCGCGCGGTGGAAGCCAGTCCGGCAACGTGGCCGCCAGCGACCTCCTGGAACGCGGGCTTCTGCACATCCTGTCGTCGGACTACGTACCGGCGAGCCCACTGCAGGCGGTGTTCCAGCTCGCCGCCGAGGGCTCGCTCGACCTGGTGGCGGGCGTGAAACTGGTGAGCGGCAACCCCGCACGCGCCGTCGGCTTCGACGACCGCGGCGAGATCGCGGTGAACAAGCGTGCCGATCTGGTGCGGGTGCGTCCGCATTCGTCGTCGCCCACGCCACGTCATCCCCGCGGCGTGGACGTCCCCGTCGTCCGAGGCGTCTACCGAGCCGGGACCCGCGTGACGTGAGCACGCCACTCGGTCCCGGCGCGTTCGTCGCGGTGGTGGGCGCCAGCGGCGTCGGCAAGGACTCGCTGATGGACTACGCCACCGAGCGCTGCGACGCGTATTTTCCGCGGCGGGTGATCACCCGGCCCGCCGGCCCCGGCGAGGATCATCGGCCGGTCACCGACGCGGAGTTCGACGCAGCCTGTGCACGTCGAGACTTCGCGGCGCACTGGGTGGCGCATGGCCTGCGCTACGGGATTCCGGCCGATATCGACGACACGGTGCGGAGCGGCCGGGTCGCGGTGGTGAACGTTTCGCGATCCGTCATCGACGAGTTGGCGACCAGGTACGCGCGGCTGGTGGTCGTCCGGGTGACCGTCTCCGACGACGTCCGGGAGCGCCGCCTGCGGGGTCGAGGACGAGAGTCCGATAGCGACGTGACGGCGCGCCTGTCCCGTCCCGACCCGGCGCCACATCGTCCGGGCGACGTCGTCATCGTCAACGACGGCTCGGTGGCCGACGGAGGTGAGCAGTTGGTTCGCGTTCTCCGAACGCTGGGGGCGAAATCCGTGTCGAGGCTGTGATCCGTACCGGAACTTCACCATCCTGCTGCGGGTATACGGCCGTCGGCCGCCGACTGACCCAGCCCGGGCTCATACCGTCCCGCGAGCGGCCCACGCGGTGGCCGAGACGGTGAACGGCCCGTCGCCCAGACGACCACGCGCGACCGTTTCGAGTTCGGTTCGGGCACCGGCGCCGAGCGTCGTCACGTACTCGCCCGCAGGACCGACGCCGAGAGTGTAGGGCTCCCACCACTCCGGAAAGGTCGGGTGCACCACGTCGACGGTGATCGGTTCCTCGGTGACGTTCCGCAGCCCGGCCGTCTCGAACAGTTCGGTGAGGTGACCGCGGTGGGCGCCGGAGAGGAGCGCCTCGTCCTGGGCGTCGGGATCGAGAACGTGCACCGCATCCCAGAAGGGCGCGAGCGCTCCGCTGGGTCCGTCCCACACACATGCCGCGACGATCCCCTCCGGCCGGGTCACCCGCGCCATCTGCGTGATGCCGCGAACCGGGTCGGTCATGAAGTGGACCACCAACTGCGCGAGGGCGTGGGTGAATTCGTCGGCGTCGTACGGCAATTCCTCGGCCGTCCCACGACGCACGTCGACATCGGGGAATCGCTGGTGGATCGCGTCGACGAACGGCGGGGACGGATCGATCGCGGTGACTGCGGCCCCTCGCGACAGCACATGGGCGGTCAGCGCCCCCGGGCCACACCCGACGTCGAGGACACGCGCGTCGGCACCGACCTCCGCGAAGGTCGCGAAGACCTCGGCGAGAGGGTCGGCATAACGGCCCATGAAGCGCCCGTAGGCGTCGGGCGGGACGACGAAACCCACTCGTCCATGGTAGGACGCGGTGTGATCGGGGTCACCGTTGTCATCCGTTCGTACCAATGGCCGCGGGACAGAGCACACATGGTCGTGAGCCGATGCAAGAATCACACCGCTTGAACCCGACAATGCGCTCGGACCGGCAGCAGACGGCCTGAATGTGGTCACCGGAGGCGACGGCGACCTGTCGCCACGCAGACGAAGTGGAGATCAACGATGAGACGTTTCCGCCTTCTCAGCGTCACGACGTTGGCTGTCGCGATGCTCACGGTGTCGTTCGGCACCGCTCACGGAACGCCCGCGCCGGCGGCGCCGTCACATCTGTCGGTGGCATCCGCGGACGGCACATCCATCTCCTCCGCCCTGAAGAACGCCACATTCGTCGCCGCCGGCGACGAGATCCGCGTCGTCGATCTCAACGGCCGAACGCTCGAGCGTGTCGCCCTGGCACTCCCGCTGAACGGGGTGAATGTGCCGTTACAGACGCGGGTCAGCGCAGATCGCACCCAGGCGACCTTCACCCCGCTCCTCACACCGGAGGCCCGGGCAGCGATCGCCGCCGGTGTCCGCCCGGCGTCGGCGAAGAAGGACCGCGCATATCAGCAGATGATCTGGCACATCACCAACGGCTGGAACCGCGGTGGCAACGTGACGACCGCGGTCGGCGCGCTCGCCGGTCTGATCATCGGCTGTCTGGTCATCGTCGGATGCATCTGGGGCGCCGGGGTCGGCGCCGCCATCGGTGCGGCCATCGGTATCGGCAACGGCGATCCCGCTGCCGCCCAGTCGATCCTGAATTGGATCAACACCCCATGACCGAGGGGTAGAACCCCCTCGATTCCGGATGCGGCCTTCCCCCGCCGTCCCGGAGTTCCCCCAGGAAGATCCCTCGCGCCCTCCCCCGACAGAAACGCGCGAGGGATCTTCTTTCCGAGAGACTACTTTACAAACCATCGGTTTTGTCTAGACAACGTACATTGTCTCGGTTAGTGTCTAGTGCGGCAAGTCACAGTCCTTCTCGTGAGAGGAGCGTGCATGAGTACCGCACCGCTCGAATCCACCCCCGGCACCCCGCCCCTGGAATGGCGCGACAAGAAGCGCCACCTCTGGCTGCTCGGCCTCATCCCGCCGACGTCGGTCTTCCTGGCGATGGCATTCGTCGCCGCCTTCAACGCGATCGGCCACGGTTTCGACGCCGTGTCCCCCGTCTGGTGGTGGATCGGACCCATGCTGGTCTATGTCCTGCTGCCCATCCTGGACGTCTTCTTCGGCCCCGACGGCTCGAATCCGCCGGAAGAGCTGATGGAGCAGCTGGAGAACGACAAGTACTACCGCTGGTGCACCTACATCTACATCCCGTTCCAGATCGCCAGCCTCGTCATGGCCTGTTATCTGTGGACTGCCGACGATCTCAGCTGGCTCGGCATCGACGGCGGATTGGGCCTCGCCTCCAAAATCGGTCTCGCCCTGTCGATCGGCGTGATGGGCGGTATCGGCATCAACACCGCACACGAACTCGGCCACAAGAAGGACGATCTCGAGCGGTGGCTGTCGAAGATCACGCTCGCTCAGACCTTCTACGGTCACTTCTACATCGAGCACAACCGCGGACATCACGTCCGTGTCGCCACCCCCGAGGACCCGGCGAGCTCGCGTTTCGGTGAGACCTTCTGGCGATTCCTGCCGCGGAGTGTGTGGGGCAGCCTGAAGTCGTCGATCGAGCTGGAGCGCAAGCGACTCGACCGTGTCGGCAAGCCGTTCTGGCATCCGAGCAACGACGTCCTCAACGCCTGGGCCATGTCGATCGTGCTGTGGGGTGTGCTCGCGGCGGTGTTCGGGTGGCAGATCCTGCCGTTCCTCGTCATCCAGGCCGTCTACGGGTTCTCGCTCCTCGAGACCGTCAACTACCTCGAGCACTATGGTCTGATGCGCCAGAAGACCAAGACCGGCCGCTATGAGCGCTGCACCCCGGAGCACAGCTGGAACTCCGACCACATCTGCACGAACATCTTCCTGTATCACCTTCAGCGACACAGTGATCACCATGCCAACCCCACCCGCCGCTACCAGACGCTGCGCAGCTTCGACGGTGCGCCGAACCTGCCGAGCGGGTACGCCAGCATGATCACGCTCGCCTACTTCCCACCCATCTGGCGTGCGGTGATGGACAAGCGGGTCCTCGACCACTACGACGGCGACATCGAGCTCGTCAACGTCGCGCCGCATCGTCGTGAACGCATCCTCGCCGCGCACGGTGTCGCCGGGAAGGACGGCGACCGATGAGCGCCTACCGTTGCCCGGTCTGTGATTTCGTCTACGACCAGGCGGCCGGCGCACCCCGTGAGGGATTCCCGGCCGGCACCGCGTGGTCCGACATCCCCGACGACTGGGCGTGTCCGGACTGCGGCGTCCGCGAGAAGATCGATTTCGAAGAGGTGGCGAAGTGAAGTTCAAGCTGTTCCGCTGCGAGGTCTGCGGATTCGAATACGACGAAGAGCTCGGGTGGCCGGAGGACGGCATCGAGCCGGGGACCCGCTGGGACGACATCCCCGACGACTGGAGCTGCCCCGACTGCGGTGCCGCGAAGGCAGATTTCGAGATGGTCGAGGTGGCCCGCCCGTGAACTCCGGGCCCGCCCACCCCCCATCGGTGGTGATCGTCGGGACCGGGGTCGCGGGCATCACGGCAGCGGAAACCCTGCGGGCCAACGGGTTCGACGGGACGATCACCGTCTTCGGCGAGGAACCCCACCTCCCCTACCGACGCACCGCGCTCAGCAAGGGCATCCTCGACGGGGACCTCTCCGATCCCAAGATCACCCTGCGGCCCTCGGGGTACTGGGAGGAGCGCGGCATCCACATCGTGCCGTCCGTCCGGGTCACCGGCATCGACGCCGTGTCCCGAACCGTCGGACTCGCCGATGGTTCGGCGGTCGGCTATGACGCGCTCGTCCTCGCGACCGGCGGCACGGCGCGCCAACTGCCCGGCGCGTCGCCGGACCTCCTGTCGCTGCGCACTCGCCGCGACGTCGAACGTCTCCGTGCCCGGATCGACTCGGGTCCGGTCGTCATCGTCGGCGGTGGACTGATCGGCCTGGAGATCGCCGCCGCAGTGTCGTCCTCCGAGCAGCGGGTGGACTCCGCCGGACAGATCACCGTTCTCGAGGCCGCCGCGTCGTTGCTGTCGCGGGTGGTCCCGGACAGCGTTGCGGAGGCCGTCGCCGCCCTGCATCGGGATCGCGGCGTGCGGGTCGTCACCGACGCCCGGATCACTGCCGCCGAGACCGACGCGGTGACGCTGGCAGACGGCACCCGGCTGACCGGAACCGTGATCAGCGCCATCGGGATGCAACCAGATACCGCCCTCGCGGAGGCGGCGGGTCTGTCGGTGAGCCCCGCGGGCATCGTCGTCGACGAGACGCTGCGCACCTCGACACCCCGGATCTATGCCGCCGGCGACGTCGCAGCACGGCCCCATCCGCTGACGGGTGAGCCGATGCGGGCCGAGCAGTGGCTGACCGCGACCGAGCACGGCAAACTGGTGGCCATGACCATCGCCGCCGATCTCGGCCTCGCCACCGGTCCCTCGACCCCCGTCCCGCGCGTCCCGCTCGCATGGTCGATGCAGTACAGCAGCAACATCCAGATGGTCGGGTGGCCGACCATGGCCGACCGGTTCGACGTGGACCTCGACACCAGCACGGGGACGGGCACCTGCGCCGACGGGTTCGCCACCACCGTCCGCTGTTTCGCCGACGAACGCCTCGTCGGCGCGGTGTGCATGGGTCGCGGCGGTGCCGGCCGTGCACTCCGTACCGAGATCGAGAAGACGCTGGAGCCGGTCGGCGCGGCGGGATGACGACGCGTAACTACGCCCAGGACAGCAAGACGCTGCTGCGTAACTCTCTGCTCGACGGGTTGCACGATCTGCTGATGGACCGGGACTGGTCGGCGGTACGGATGTCGGACGTCGCCGCCGCCACCGGTGTCAGCCGGCAGACCGTCTACAACGAGTTCGGGTCGAGGTACGGACTCGCCCAGGGATATGCGGTCCGGCTGGCGAGCCGTTTCGCCGGCCATGTCGCCGACTCCCTCGCCGAGCACGTCGACGACGTGACCGGCGCGCTGCGCACCGCGTTCACCGAGTACTTCACCGGCGTCGCCACCGATCCCCTGATCGCGTCGCTGCTCTCCGGCGAGGCGAAACCGGATCTGATGAAACTCATCACGACGGATGCGGCACCGATCATCGCCACGGCCGGCGACCGGCTCTCCCAGGCGTTCCGCGAGTCGACGTGGTTGTCGATGCCCGACTCCGACATCGAACGCATCGCGCGCGCCATCACCCGCATGGCGCTGAGCTATGTCGCGATGCCGCCGGAAGGCGATCGCGACGTCGCGGCGGATCTCGCCGAGATCATCGCTCCGGCCATCGAGACCGCGCGGCTCTCCGACTGAGGAAACCCTCAGCGCGGCAGTCGTTTTCCGACCCCGCGCCGGATCACCCCGCGGTAGATCCGCTCGACCAGCGGAGTGCGCGCACCCTCCGGGTCGACGAGTTCGTTCTCGGCGATGATCGATGCCTCGTCGTCGATCACGTCGCGGTCGAACAGTTCGAGCGTGCGGCCCGGGGTGGCCAGCGACTCGATCGCCCCGATCAGCGACTGCTTCTCGCGCACGGTGTCGTCGAAGACCTCGGCATCGACGTCGAGATGTTCCGACAGCAGCCGGGTACGCATCGATGTGATGGTGTCGCGAAGTCCCGCGTCGTCGGGGTCGTCGCGGCGTGCCTCGATGGCCACGTCGCATTCACTGTCGAAGCCCAGCGACCGGTTGTTGAGATTCGACGAGCCGATGCGCAGCAGGACGTCGTCGACCACGAGCACCTTGGCGTGCACATAGATCTCGTCACCCTCCGAGGTCACCGGATAGTAGGCACGGAACCGATCGTGGACGTCGGCACGCCACAGCATCCGGAGCAGCTTGTGGCGTGCGCCGTCCATGGCCAGTCGTTCCACCGGGCTGTCGGCGTTGCGTGGGAGGACCACGACGATCTCCGGACCGTCGGGTTCGGCGAGTCGCTCGGCCAGGGCCTCCGCGATCTCGCGGGCGGCCAGATACTGGCTCTCGACGTAGATCGTGCGGCGGGCGGCGGCGAAGGCCGCCCGGTACAACCGGCGGATCTCGTCGATCTCCGGACGGTCGTTGTAATGAGGGATGGTCCGGGCGACCCCGACCTCGCAGTCCGCGAACGTCACGTCGAGACCCTTCGGCCAGATGTCGGGGCCCTCGGTGTCGACGAGGGGTGCCAGACGCTCACCGGTCGCCGCCTCCCACCGGTCGACGGCGACACTCGCGACGACGCGTGCGGCATCCCCGTCCAGTGCGACGGTCACGTCGTGCCACGGACCATGCGGTTCACCGTCGGGGTCGCGACGGAAATCGTTGTGCGACAGATGTTCCGAGGTGTCCCAACGGTCCACGGTCATGTCGATGCCGCCGCAGAACGCGAACTGGTCGTCGATGACCGCGATCTTCTGGTGGTGTGCGGCCGACACCGGATGCGCGGCATCGATCCGGTAGTGCAGACGACGCCCCGTGAGGAGGTCCTGGACGAACGGCGGCGCCACCCCGCGAAGCATCCCGGTGAACGCACCCGTGCTCCAGCGCAGCACGTAGATCTCGAGGCCCGACCGGTGCTCGATGAGCCATTCGAGGAAGTCGCCGAGCCGGTCGGGGATCTCGTGGTCGGATGACCGCGGATCGAGGCTGATCCGGGTGTCGACGTCCCAGCCGATCAGGATGACCCGGCGTCGTGCCTGGAGCAGTGCCGACTTGGCGTGCAGAAAGTAGTCCGCCGCGTCGACGATGCAGGCGACGCGGTCGGCGGTGGCGATCTCCCGACAGGTGTCACCCGCACGCAGGATCGGCTCGTGTCCCGACTCGTCCGCCATGTTGTCCTCTGCCTCGTTCTCGTCACCCGTTGTCGTTGTCAGTCCCCCCGTCAGCCCGTCATTCTGCCAACACACGTCGGTCGCCATGGCACCCCCACCTCGGGGCGGTCCCTACACTCGTCGAGGTGACACCCGAAGCCGCGCACGACCTCGACGAAAAGCCCACCCGACGTCGACGACGCCGGCCGTTCGCCGTGGCTGTCGTGGTCGCCGTGGTCCTGCTCCTGGGTGCCGGGCTGGTCGCGTGGCGCACCGTTCCCGAGCGGTGGCTCCCGTGGGACACCGCGGAATTTCCCCAGGTGGACGCCTCGCAGCTGTCACCGGCACAGAACCGGATCGTGGAGTTGCTCCGTGCCGAGCACGCTGCACAGCGGCCGGGCACGTTCTATTCCGAAGGCGTCGACGAGCCGTGGTGCGCGAACTTCGTCAGCTGGATCATGCGCGAAGCCGGAACCCCGTTCGCCAACCCCCACTCGGGGCACTGGCGAATCCCCGGAGTGTTCACCCTGCAGGAGTACTTCCAGGACACCGGGCGCTTCGAACCCGCCGGCGACTACACGCCCCGCGTGGGCGACGTCGTGATCTACGACCGGTCGTCGGCACTCGGCCAGCACACCAATATCGTGGTCGGGGTCGACGGTGACGAGGCGACCACGGTCGGGGGCAACGAGATGCGCAGGATCCGGGTACACGAGCTGGACTGGAGGTCCGACGGCGGCGTCGTCGGATTCGGACGGACTATCGGATGACTAGTGCCGGCATGGTGATGTCATGAGCTTCGACGGATTTCCCGAAGCCGCCCTCGACTTCTACGACGATCTCGAGATCGACAACTCGAAGTTCTTCTGGGAGCAGCACAAAGAGACGTATCGCACGGCGGTCGCGGAACCGATGTCGGCACTCGCCGAGGAGCTCGCCGACGAGTTCGGCACCGCCAAGCTGTTCCGGCCGTATCGCGACGTCCGGTTCTCGAAGGACAAGACGCCTTACAAGACACATCAGGGAGCTTTTGTGGCCGTGGCCCCGGCCACCGGCTACTACATCCAGATCGGCGCTCCCGGTGTCCGCGTCGGGGCCGGGTTCTACGAAGCCACCCCGGCACGGCTCGCCGAGTTGCGCAAGGCCATCGACCATGACCGGCACGGGCCCGAACTGGAGAAACTCGTCCGTAGGCTCACCAGAGCCGGATGGGAGATCGGCGGCGACCGGTTGAAGACCGCTCCACGCGGCTACGACGTCGATCATCCGCGCATCGACCTTCTGCGTCACAAGTCGCTCTTCGCCGGCCGTGACTACGGCTTCGACGAGGTCATCCACACCCCGGCACTCGTCGACCGGGTCCGCAAGGACTGGCGCGCGACGACCCCGCTCGTCGACTGGATCGCGCGGCACGCCGCTACGTGAACCGGTCCGCACGTGGACACCGTTGCGGTTTCGCCCGGGACGCTCCCGGAGGTCACCCACCCTGTGGTCTGTTCAACGAAAACGGGACGACTTCGACGGCTTTCTGCGCGCGCGTTGCGGGTGCGTGGTCATACTGACGCCGTCCAACGTCGCTGACGACCTCGAATGACCGGGACGGCCGATGACAACGCTCGATCACGGTATGACCGCACATCTCGAGGTCGCCCTACCCGGCCGGGTCCATCTTCCCGGTTCAGTCGGCTACCGGGACTCGTTGGGACGCATCTTCTTTCCCGATGCCTCTCGGCGCCATCCGCCCTGCGTGGTTCATCCACGGGACACCTCGGACGTGGCCATGACGATGCGCACGGTCACGGCCCGCGGCGGCACCGTCACCGTCCGCGGGGGCGGCCTGAGTTCCACTCCGTCGACGACGCCGCCGTCCTCCTCGACCTGTCCGTACATCTCACGAGTGTTCGACCTCGTGGCGCACACGTCGAGGTGGAGGGCGGCGCCACGGTCGGCTCTGTCCTCGATGCACTGGCGGCGGAGGGCCGCGTCATCCCGGTGGGAATAGTCGGCCTCGCCGGTTTCGGCCTCGTGACCCGCGGGGGCGTCGGGTATCTCACGCGGAGCACCGGACTGACGCTGGATCATCTCGTCGAGGTCGAACTGGTCCTGCCCGACGGCGAGGTGGTCCGACTCTCCGAGGACAGCGGCGGCGTCGACGCCGACCTCTGGTGGGCGGTCCGGGGGTGCGCCCCGTCGTTCGGCGTGGTCACCCGCGCGGTGATCCGGACACACGAACAGGGGCCGGTCCACGTCGACCGCGCGGTGATCGAACTCGACGCTCTTCCAGCCTATTTCGACACTGCTCCGACACTTCCGCGGCATACGACCATGGGCGCTGTCCTGGGGTATCCCGGATCGACCGGTGACCCGGCGATGCTCGTGTACACGGCCTGCCGCAGTACGCGGCCGGCGGATCTGGCCGAAGCGCGCGAGGCAACCGACGCGGTCGTCGACGGCTCGTCGCATCCGCCTCGTTTCCGGTCGACGACCGTCGGCCGGTACCTCGACGGACTACCCGAGTTCGCACTGCCCGGACCGGATGGCGCCGATCCGCCGCCGATCAGTCCGCCCGACCCCCAAGCCGTCGACGATCACGGGCACTTCTACGGCAAGTCGGTCTTCCTCGGCCCCACACTGCGCTCCGGCGTCGCCGACGAACTCGCCGAGGGGATCGGCATCGCCCCGACGCGGGCGTGCCGCATCGACTTCCAGCACACGGGCGGCGCGCTCGCCGATGTCGCCGAGGGCGCCACGGCATTCTGGGGGCGTCGCGCCGAATGGAATGTGCCGCTGAACGCGATCTGGTCCGACGACCCGGACACCGGAATCCACTCGGATGAGGATTCCTGCACCGGCTGGGCCCGGTACATTCTGGATGTCCTCGCCGAGGACACCCTGGGTGTGTACGGCGTCGAGGTCCGGCCGGGTTTCGACGAGACCGATCACGAGACCGCACTTGCCTACGGCGAGAACCTCACTCGCCTACGTGAACTACGCGATCGCGTCGACCCTGCCCGCGTTCTGGGCGTCCATCCCCTTTAGCGCGCCCACGAGTACCGACCGCCGGAGTAGCCCATGACCAACGAGACCTCCCATCCGGACACGAGCCGACCTATCGGGGGCCCGGACGGCGCCGCCACGCTGATCTTCGGCCAGCGCGTCCGCGCCGGTGCGGACGAATCGTTTCGCACCTGGCATACGGCGATCTCTGCTGCCGCCGCGAGCTTTCCGGGCTTCCTCGGCGTCGAGTTGCGGCCTCCGACGGACACCCATGCGGAATGGCTCACCATCTACGGCGTCGACTCCGTCAGCCATCTCCAGGACTGGCTGAACAGCAGTGTCCGTCTCGAACACGTGCGCGCCGGCGCGGATCTCATGGACGGCCCGGCCACCGCACAGGTCCTCGCCCACGACGCCAAGGAACCCGACACACTGGTCACGGTCGTGATCACCCACCATGTCGCCGACGCCAAGGTCGACGATTTCCTCGCCTGGCAGAAACGGGTGGACGACGCCGAGCATCGTTTCGCGGGCTTCCGCGGCTCCGAACTGTTCCGCCCCATCGAGGGGGTGCAGGACGAGTGGACGGTGTCGTATCGCTTCGACACCGCCGAGCATCTCGAGGCGTGGCTGACGTCGTCGGAACGACGTGCCCTGCTCGCGGAGGCGGCGGAGTTCGGCGAGTTCACCTTGCAGACGATCGACCACTCGTTCGGCAACTGGTTCTCCCACGGCGCCCCCGACGCCCCGCCCCCGTCCAACTTCAAGACCTCGGTCGCGGTGTGGGTGGGCCTCTACCCGACCGTCGTGTTCCTGACGCTGGTGACCGCTCCGCTGGGCATGCCCCTGTGGCTGGGCATGCTGATCGGAAACCTGTTGTCCAGCTTCGCGATGAGCTATCTGACGATGCCGTACTACGTGAACAGGGTCCTCGGTTGGTGGCTGCGACCGAAAACCAAGGCCCCGCAACCACACACCGACGTGAAGGGCGGATTGTTCATCGTCGCCCTGAACGCGGCCTGGGTGGCCGTCTTCTATCTCGTCACCGTCGAGTTCTGGTCGTTGCCGTGATCGGGCCGGGACCATGCCGACGGACGACGGGGCCACGGCTGGAGACCCACCTCGGTGACCGCCCGCTGTCCCCCGACCCCATCCCACGATCCGAGGAGCACCGATGACCGACCACGTCCATCACGGCCACATCTTCCACCTGGCCGGAAGTCCGAAGATCACCGAGGCCGTCGACGCCCTGGTGTCGATCCCCGACGGCGCTCTCGTGGTCGGGGATGACGGGAAGATCAAGTACGCGGGCGAACGGTCCGGGCTACCGACCGAATTCGCGTCGGCCGAGAAGCACGATCATCCCGGCGGGTACCTGATCCCCGGCTTCGTCGACACCCACATCCACTTCCCACAGACCTATGCGGGTGACTCCTACGGCGGCGGACAGCTTCTCGAATGGCTGAACCTCTGCATCTTCCCCTCCGAATCGAAGTTCGCCGATCCCGAGTTCGCCCAGGCCGCGGCGGTCGAGTTCACCAGACGCCGCGTCGCCGCCGGCACCACGGCGATGATGGTGTTCGGTTCGGCCTTTCCCCACGCGCAGGATTCGCTGTTCACCGAGACCCGCAAGGCGGGTCTGCGCATCGTGGCCGGTCGCGGTATCCAAACCGTCGGCGGCGACACGGCCAAACCCCTCCTCACCTCCGAGGAGGAGGCGATCCGCCTGACGCGGGCGGAGATCGAGAAGTGGCACGCTGCCGACACCGGCGACTTCCGCACCGCGCTGCTGCATGTCGCGATCATCCCGCGATTCTCGTTGTCGGTGACCACCGAGACGTTGCGCAATCTCGGCGAACTCTACGACGAGTACCGCGATCTGGGCGTCTACGTCCACTCGCACCTCAACGAGAACAACCGTCCGGGCACGGGCGAGATCGACACCACCAAGGAGGTCTACCAGGTCGATTCATACCTGGACACCTACGACGGCAAATTCCTCCCGGGTTCCCAGGTCGGGGGCAAGAGCCTTCTGGGTCCACGAACGATCCTGGCCCACAGTGTGCACTGCCAGGACGTCGAACTGGCCCGGATGGCCGAGACCGGTACGTCCATCTCCCACTGTCCCGTGTCGCAGCTGTTCCTGGGTTCGGGGACCATGCCGTGGAAGCGCGCTGTCGCGTCGGGGGTGAACATCTCGGCGGGAACCGATTTCGGCGGCGGCGACGAGTGGCTCATCCCGCGGGTGCTCGGCGACGCGTTCAAGCAGCACATCACCGAACCCGGCGACGCCGGGGTGTCGATGCATCCCGCCGAGATGCTGTTCATCGGAACCCTCGGTGGCGCCCGTGCTCTGGACATGGAGGCCCGCTTCGGCAACTTCGACGAGGGCAAGGAAGCCGACTTCCTCGTCATCGAACCGGCTGACGCGCTCAAGGGAGTGCTCGAGAACGCGGTCCGCGCCGAGGACGACGACCTCGCCCGCGACCAGACACTGTTCGGACTTCTCATGGGGTTGCGTGAATCCTCGATCGCCGAGGTCCATGTGCAGGGCCGGCGAGTTTCCCTCTGATGCCGTGATCACGACCGTGTCGGTGTTCCACCCCGTCTCACAGACCGGGTTCGCCGACTGGGCCGCACTGCTCGCCGCGTCGGCGGCCGACAGCGAGGGCTGCCTGAGCGCGCGTGTCTCGACCGTTGCGGATGGCCGTTTCGAACCGGCGGTGGCCGCGACCTTCGTCGACGAGAAGGCCTGCGACCGCTGGGTCGACAGCCCCCGGCGGGCCGAGATCCTGCGGGACGGGCGTGTTCACGGTTGGATGGCATCGGCGCCGATGCTCGAACTGGTCGACGGCGTACCGCCCCCGCCCGGCGTCGGCGCCTTCCGCCACGACATCGTGTCGGGCAAGGTCGACGCTTTCATCGACGCGCAGCGCGACTTGACCGGCGCCGCAGGAGAATTCAGCGGTTACGAGGGCACGTCACTGTTCGTCGACGAGGACCGCGAGACGGCGTTGTCGGTGCTGCGGTTCCGTACCGACCGGCAACTCTCGGCGTGGGTGTCGTCTCGCGAACGCAGCGCCGCCCTCTCCGGACTGCGTTCGAGTCTGACCCACGACTTCGAGACGATGTCGAGCACCACCGCGTTCGGCACCACCGTGCGGAACGACCACGGCCGTATCCGCCAGACGCCGAACTGGAAGTCGGCGATGATGGTCCTGCTGGTGCTCTACCCGACGGTGATGGTCCTGTCCCGTTTCCTCGGGCCGGTTCTCGACCGCATCGGAGCCCAGCCGTGGCTGGCGTTGTGGCTGAGTCAGGTCGTGAGCGTCGGATTGATGCAGTGGTGGCTCATGCCGTGGGCGGCGAAACCGTTCCGCCGCTGGCTGGATCCGGTGGACGGCAACAGCCTCCGCAGCAATCTCGCCGGCGCCGGGGTGATCCTGCTGGTGTACGTCGGATGCCTGGCGATCTTCGCGAACGTCACCTGGCTCCAGTTCTGGGATTACGTGGACTCCTGAGTCAGCCGACGACACCGTCGAGGTAGACCCAGCGCCCGTCGTGTCGGGTGAAGCGACTGCGTTCGTGCAGCGTGCCACGCTCCGAACCGGTCTTGTAGTACGCGGTGAAGGTGACCTCGCCCTCGGTGTCGAACGGCGATCCGCCGTTCGTCGATTCGATGTCGAGGCGGTACCACCGCATCGCATCGTCGAGTTCGAGATCGTCGGGACGCGTGTCGGGGTGCCAGCTGAGCAGCAGGTGATCTCGATCACCGAGGGCGAAAGCGGTGAAGCGCGATCTCATCAGCGCCTCGGCGGTCGGCGCGTCGCGCTCACCGGCGAGGATGGTCCCGCAGCATTCACCGAACGGCAAGCCGGACAGACACGGACACCGCGCGCCGGGATCACGGTTTGCCGATTCGATGTTCATTCCCCGCATCTTAGGGGTAGACAGAAACGAGGTCACCCATGAGGCGGTCCGGTCATCCATGGCCGGACCGGCGCCGACGGAGGGAGAATCGTTGTCCGACAACGTGTATCGAGTCATCGAGGTGGTCGGTTCAGCCGCGACCGGCACCGACGACGCCATCCGGAACGCGATCGCGCGTGCGTCGCAGACGGTCAATCATCTCGACTGGTTCGAGGTGACCGAGACCCGCGGACACATCGAGGACGGCCAGATCGCACACTTCCAGGTCACCCTGAAGGTGGGCTTCAAGATCGAAGGTTCCTGACCCTCGCGGTCGACATGACTATCCGCGGGACGCGGTCGCGGTGAGAAACGCGCCGATCTCGCGGGCGACGGCTTCCGGCTCGTCGAGCATCGACAGCACCGCCGCACCGGGGATCTCGGCATAGCGGCCACGCGGCGCCAGCTCGGCGAGCCGAGGGCCGTGCGCCGGCGGCATCACCCGGTTGTCGGGCGACCACAGCACGAGCACATCCCCGTCGAACCCCCTGAGCGCCTCCGTCTTTCGAACGAGCTCGGCGGGATCGAACGATGTGGTCGCGTATTTGGTGACGTCCCGCCGGATGCGCGGGTCGGCGAGGACGGGGTCGGTCCATCGGCGCATCCGCTCGTTGTCGACGGGCTTGTTGATCATCCAGCCCCAGAGAATGGGCAGTCGTCGCAGCCACCCGATCCGCAGCTGACGTGCGGCGAGGGTGATGCCCCCGGGCAGGCGCACGGCCAGCGTTGCCATCTTGCCGGGAAGTCCCGGCGGGAAGTTCTCGAAGGCCTCACACGGCAGGATCACCATGCGGGCGACACGCTCGTCGCGGCCGAGCGCGGTCAGGAACAATGAGCCGCCCCAATCGGAATGGACGAGGGTCACGTCGCGCAGGTCGAGGGCGTCGAGAACGTCGGCGACGAGACCCACCATCCCGTCCATCGAGAGATCCGCATCCTCGTGCAGCGGAATCCGGTGAGACCCGAGCGGGAGCACCGGCCGGATGTAGCGGAAACCCTTCGGCAACAACGGGATCACGTCGTCCCACACCGTGTGGTCCATGAGCAGGCCGTGCAGGAGGACCACCGGTGGACCCGCACCGTCCTCCGCGTACTCCACCGTCCCGGCCGGGGTCTCGATTCTCTTGACGGCACCCGCCTGCGGGCTTCCCATCTGGTTGAGCTGGGTCATGTCGCGCGCTCCTCACCTCGGCCGGGAGACCGCAACCGGCCTCTAGAACGATCACTCTAGAATATCTGCTCTAGAATGGCCAGGGTGAAGACCGACGAACGCATCGTGGTGGCGATGGCCGAGCTCCTCCGCAGGCAGGGCTATGCGGCGACCGGGATCAAACAGGTCGTCGAGACGGCCGACGCCCCCATCGGATCGATCTATCACCACTTCGGCGGTGGTAAGCGCGACGTCGCGGCCGCCGCTCTCCGGCAATCGGGCGCCGCCTACGGCGAGTTGATCGGCTTGCTACTCGCGCCGTACGACGACCCCGCGGAGGGAATCGAGGCGGCGTTCGTCGCCGCGGCGGACACCATCGAGCAGGGTGGCTGGCTGAACATGTGCCCCGTCGGGACCGTCGCCGGCGAGGTCGCCGATGCCGAACCCGCCCTCCGAGAGGTCGCCGACGAGGTCATGTCCGCGTGGATCGACGCCGGCACCGCACTCTTCGCCGCGCGCGGACTGACCGACGCGGATGCCCGCTCGCTGATGTACGCGGTGGTCTCGGCACTCGAGGGCGCGTTCATCGTCGCCCGGACCCAGCGCTCCACCGATCCGATCCTCGCCGCGGGTCGCGCGATGGGCAGCTATGCGCGGGCACTCACCCCCCCGGTACGGGCAGGGGCGACCTCAGAGCCGGGCGAGATAGGTCGGTAGGGCGTCCTCGACGACGAGGGACTGCAAGGCGAACCGAAGCTGGGCCGACACGTACCGGTCCAGGTCGTACCCGGGCGCGAAATGCCAGTGCTTGAGCGCCCATCCATGGGCGAGCATCATCAGGTCGAAGACCACGAGGTCGGCGTCGACGTCGACGATGAGTCCGGCTGCCGTCCCGGCGGTGACCGCCGCCCGCATCGGTGCGGAGGTCTCGACCTCGAGTTCCTTGATCCGCTCCCGTCCAGCGGCGTCGAGCGTCCGGCTCTCCCGATACGTCAGCACGACGGCGTCACGGTTCTCGTCGACGATGGTCGCGTACTGACGGAAACCCGCGATCAACTGCTCGACGGGATCGTCACCGGCGCGGTCCATGGCGGGCTGGAGCTGATCGCGGAAGGCCTCCAGGATGTCGACGATCGCGGCCAGTAGGATCTCTTCCTTGCCACCGAAGTACTTGTAGAACAGGCCGACGCTGACCTGGGCCTCCTCGGCGAGTGCCTGCATCGACATCTGGTGAAAACCGGTGCGTTGCATGACCTTCACGGCGGCGTCGAGCAGCTGCCGGCGGCGGGTGGAGACACGCACCGCGCGCACCGCTTCCTCGACGGCCAGGTCGGCCGACGACCTCGCCGTCGCAGATTTCGCCATCCCACTAACTTCCTTCTGATCCAATCGTGCCTGTGTTCATCGAGACCGGCCCACGACCGCCTCGACGAATCAGCGCTGGAGTCACTGTACAAGTCCTACAGCCCGAGGTCCTTGGCGACGATCGTCTTCATGATCTCGGTGGTGCCGCCGTAGATGGTCTGGATGCGGGCGTCGACGAACGCCCGCGACACCGGATACTCACGCATGTAGCCGTAGCCGCCGTGCAGTTGCAGGCACCGGTCGGCGGTGCGCACCTGCAGCTCGGTGGCCCACCATTTGAGTTTCGCGGCGCGGGCCGGCGTCAACCGACCGGCGATGTGTTCGGCGATGCAGTCGTCGAGGAACGTGCGGGCGATGTCGAGTTCGGTCGCCAGTTCGGCGGCGACGAACTGCGTGTTCTGGAACGACGAGATCGGCGACCCGAATGCCGTGCGCTCCTGCACGTACTCCAGGGTGCGCGCAAAGGTGCCCTCGGCAGCCGCAACAGCACCGATGGCCAGTGACAACCGCTCCTGCGGGAGGTTGCGGACGAGCTGATAGAAGCCTTCGCCCTCCCCGCCGAGACGGTTGGCCGCGGGGACGCGCATGTCCTCGAAGGACAGCTCACCGGTGTCCTGCGCGTGCAGTCCGATCTTGTCGAGTCGGCGGCCCCGGACGAACCCGGGCGTGTCCGCTTCGACGACGAGAAGCGTGAGCCCCCTGTGCTTCTCGGGCCCCGTCCGGGTGGCGACGACGAAGAGGTCACCGTTGCGACCGTTGGAGATGAAGGTCTTCGCGCCGTTGACCACGTAGTGGTCGCCGTCGCGGACCGCCGAGGTGCGGATACCGGTCAGGTCGCTGCCCGCACCGGGTTCGGTCATCGCGATACCCAGCACGGTGTCGCCGCCGACGACCCCCGGCAGCCAGCGAGCCTTCTGCTCGTCGGTCGTCAGCTCCGTGAGGTACGGCAGTACGACATCGTTCTGCAACGAGAAGGCGATGGCCTCGGCGGCGGCACCGGTGCGCGCCACCTCGTCGATCAGGATGGCGTTGTACCGGAAGTCGTCGACGCCGGGACCACCGAACCGTTCGGGCACGGGGAAGCCCAGGAGTCCGTTCTTGCCCGCCTCGACGAAGAGGTCGCGATCCCATTGCCCGGCGTTCTCCCAGTCGGTGTGCACGGGGGTGATCTGTTCGGCCACAAAGCGTCTGACCGTCTCGCGAAAGTGCTTGTGTTCGAGGTCGTGCGTGAGTGAGGACATCGATTCTTCCGTTCGGGGTGAGTCAGCCGTGGACGCGGTCGGGGGCCGGTGCGCGGAACGCGCCGTCGGCCATCTCGCGCGCGGCGGACTCGGTGGCTTTGTAGTGCAACTTCTTCCCGGTCGCCGAGACGGGGAGCGACTCGACGATGCGATACGCGCGAGGACGTTTGAAGCTCGACAGCATCGGGTGCGAGCGACAGTAGGCGTCGAGGTCCTCCGGCGTCGGGGCCGCCCCGTCGGCGGGCACGACGTAGGCGACGACGAGACTTCCCCACCGTTCGTCCGGGACACCGACCACGAGCGAGTCGACCACGCCCGGATGGCCGTTCAGTGCTTCCTCGACCTGAACCGGGTGGACGTTCTCGCCGCCGGACAGCAGCATGTCGTCCTTACGACCGACGATGGTGACGAACTCATCGGCGTCCCAGGTGGCCAGATCACCGATATGCAGCCAGCTGCCGTTGTACTTGGCCTTCTCCTGCCGGGGGGAGTCGTAGTAGGCGGCCGCGCATTTCGGCGACCGGATGATGACCTCACCGACTTCCGCACCATCGTGTGCGACGACCTCGTCCGGGCTCGCCAGATGCCCGTCGTCGTGAACCCGGACCACGCGGACGTCGTCGTCGATGCACGCACGTCCGGCGGTTCCGGCGTGCTCGGGGAGATCGTCGGGTCGCAGAAAGGTGTTCCAGAATCCCTCGGTGCTGCCGTAGCCGTTGAAGATCCGCGGGGTGAGCACCTGCTGGTAACGCAGTGCCGCCTCGCGTTCGAGCGGGGCCCCCATTGTGACGATGCCGCGCAGACTGGAGAGATCGCGCGGGTTCGCCGACTGCGCGCCGGCAAGCATCGCCAGGTTGGTCGGCGCACCGATGAGAAAGGTCAATCGATATCTCTCCACCCAGTCGAGGGTCAGCTCGGGATCGAAGGTGCGCATCGGGACGACCGTGGAACCCAGGTAGAACGACGGATTGGGACCGGCGCAGTAGAGTCCGCCGCGATGGAACCACGGCGTCATGTTCAGTGTCCGGTCGTCCGGGGACAGCGGGAAGTGCATGATCACGTCGTGCGCCGAGAAGATCTCGATGGCCGAGTTCATCGGCACCGCCTTGGGCATGCCGGTCGTCCCCGAGGTGTACAACCGGGTGGTCTCGTCGAAGACACCGCGCGAGACCGCCGGTGGCACAGCGCCGGCCACCGGCAGATCGTCGAAGCGGATCGACCCGGCGACGAGGTCGCCCTCACCCACACCGACCAGCAGCCGCGGGGTGTGGTCGGCGAGGCCGATGGCCTCGTCGACCGTGGCGCTGAGACTGGTGTCGTAGACGTAGACCTTCGGCCGGCTGATGTCGAGGATGACGGCCGTCTCCCCCGCCGCGAGCCGGAAGTTCACCGGGGATCCGACCGCTCCGGCCGCCTGGGTCGCCAGGTAGAGCTGCGCGAACTCCGGGCCGTTCAGCAACTGATAGCCCACCACGGCGCCGTCGGTCACCCCGCGATCGGCGAGACCGGCCGCGAGTTCGTCCACTGCCGAACCGAGTTCGGCGTATGTCCACTGCCGTTCGGCGAGGGGGTCGATCATCGCCACCTCGCCGCCGTAGCGGGCGACGTTGCGGCGGAAACCGTTCAGATAGGTGAACTCGTGCTCGAAGAAACTGCGGTACGCGTGCGCGTCATACACGTAACTCGTGTCGGGGGTCATGTCGGTTCCCTCCAGGGCTCATCTCGATCCGGGTGGATGGCGGCCGGTCAACCGGCCATGGTGAGACCGCCGCTGACGCTGATCACCTGACCGGTGATGAACGACGCCGCGGGCGAGGCGAAGAACAGGACCGGTGCGGCGACCTCGTCGGGACGTGCGAGTCGCCGGAACGGGATCGCCTTCACCAGAGCTTCTTTCAGCTTCTCGGGTTGCGCCTGGAACAGCGGGGTGTCAGTGGGTCCAGGGCAGACCGCGTTGACGGTGATCTGATACCGGGCCATCTCCCGCGCAAGCGACTTCGAGAGGGCGATGACGCCGCCCTTCGCGCCGGCGTAGATCGTCTCACCCGCCGAACCGACCCGCCCGGCGTCGGAGGCCAGGTTGATCACGCGGCCACCCCGCCAGCCGTCGGACTTCGACGCCTCCACCATGCCGGGCAGAAACGCACTGGCCATGTGGACCGGACCGAGGTAGTTGATGGCCACCACCTTCTCGGCGAATTCGGTGGTGGCGTTCAGGAACTGATCGGTGCGGTCCCAGCCGGCGGCGTTGACGAGGATGTCGGGGACACCCACCTCCGCCTGTACGGCGTCGCGCAGTTCGTCGACCTTGGCACGGTCGGCCACGTCGACGGCCATCGGCACGATGGAACCCGCCTCCTCGGCGGTGCGCTTGGCGGCATCGAGATCGAGATCGGCGGCGACCACGGTGGTCCCCTCGGCCGCGAAGCCCAAGGCGATCGCCTTCCCGATGCCTGATCCGGCGCCCGTCACGACGGCGATACTGTTGGAGCTCATTGGTTTCGGTGTCCTTCCGAATCAGATGGCGGCGAACTTGTTGAATTCGGGCATGCGCTTCTCGGCGAAGGCCCGCGCACCCTCGGCACCTTCTTCGGTGTGGTGGGTGAACAGGTCCAGGGCGCTCATCGCGAGATTGGACAGACCGGCCTGGTGGTCGGTGTCGGCGTTGAAGCTCTGCTTGAGGAAGCGCAGTGTGGTGGGCGACTTCTCGGCGATCTCGGCGGCGATCTTCTTCGCCTCGTCGAGCAGATCGGCCGCCGGGACGACCCAGTTCACCAGTCCCCACCGTTCGGCGGTCTCGGCGTCGTACTGGCGGCACAGGTACCAGATCTCGCGGGCACGTTTCTCCCCCACGACGCGGGCCAGGAACGCCGAACCGAATCCGGCGTCGAAGGACCCGACCTTGGGCCCGGACTGACCGAAGCGTGCCGTGTCGGCTGCGATGGTGAGGTCGCACAGCACGTGCAGGACGTGTCCGCCGCCGATGGCGAGTCCGTTGACCGCGGCGATGACCGGCTTCGGGATGTCGCGAATGGTCTTGTGCAGGTTGCCGATCTCGAACATGCCGCTCTCGCTGGGCCCGTAATCGCCGGTCTCCGCACGCTGTTTCACGTCACCACCGGTGCAGAACGCCTTCTCCCCGGCTCCGGTCAGGATCACCGTCTGGACTCCGTTGTCGGCCCAGGCACGACGGAAGGCGTTGATCATCTCCTCGACCGTCTTGGCCCGGAAGGCGTTGTACCGATGCGGCCGGTTCATCGTGATGATCGCGGTGGGGCCCTCGACCGTGTAGTCGATGTCTTCGTAATCCATCTTGATCTCCTTCTGCTGGGAATCGCCTCCAGGCACATCCATATGGGCGTGTCTGCAGTGGTCAGCGATGATTTCTTGCTCGAGCGGAGCCCCGCTGTGAACATCTATTGCGGTACGAGTGAACGTACATTCATTCATCTGGATGTGTCAAGGGTCACTCCGTTGCCGGCGTCAGTGCAGGTGGTTCGTTCGTCATGCGCGGCGGATCGGCCGAACCTAGACTTCGGGGACCATGAGATTCACCCAGACCATCTCCGGCACGTCCTATGAGTTCGACGGCCTCGTCGAACTCATGGCCAAGGCCACCCCGCGCCGCTCGGGTGACGAATTGGCCGGTTGCGCCGCCACGTCCGACGCCGAACGTGCCGCTGCGGCATGGCAATTGGCCGACGTTCCCCTGTCTTCTTTTCTCGAGGATCTCCTGGTCCCCTACGAGTCGGACGAGGTCACCCGACTCATCGTCGACACGCACGATCGCGCAGCCTTCACCGAGATCTCACACCTGACCGTCGGCGGGTTCCGCGACTGGCTGCTCGAGATCTCCACCCGCTCCGACGCGGCCGAACGCATCGCACGCATCTCCCCCGCCGTGACGCCGGAGATGGCGGCCGCCACGTCGAAGATCATGCGCAACCAGGACCTCATCCTGGTGGCATCGGCCATTCGGGTGACCTCGGCGTTCCGGACCACCATCGGACTCCCGGGCCGCATCGCCACCCGCCTGCAGCCCAACCATCCCACCGACGATCCGCGCGGGATCGCCGCAGCCACCCTCGATGGTCTGCTGATGGGCTGCGGCGACGCGGTGATCGGGATCAACCCGGCGTCGGACTCACCGCAGGCGACCACCGACCTGCTCCACATGCTCGACGAAATCCGTCAGCGCTTCGAGATCCCGATGCAGTCCTGCGTGCTCTCGCACGTCACCACCACGGTCGACCTGATCGGTCAGGGCGTCCCCGTGGACCTCGTGTTCCAGTCGATCGCCGGGACCGAAGGAGCCAATGCGGGATTCGGGGTGAATCTCTCGATCCTGCGTGAGGCCAACGAGGCCGGCCGGTCCCTGCACCGCGGCACGGTCGGCGACAACGTCATGTATCTGGAGACCGGACAGGGATCCGCGCTGTCGGCGGGCGCGCACCTCGGCACCGGTGGCAAAGCCGTCGACCAGCAGACCCTCGAGACGAGGGCCTACGCGGTGGCACGCGCCCTGGACCCGTTGCTGATCAACACCGTCGTCGGATTCATCGGCCCCGAATACCTCTTCGACGGCAAGCAGATCATCCGCGCGGGACTCGAAGACCACTTCTGCGGGAAGCTCCTCGGACTCCCGATGGGCGTCGACGTCTGCTACACCAACCATGCCGAGGCCGACCAGGACGACATGGACACCCTGCTCACGCTCCTCGGCGTCGCCGGAGCGGCCTTCGTCATCGCGGTGCCCGGCGCCGACGACGTCATGCTCGGCTACCAGAGCCTGGCCTTCCACGACGCGTTGTACGTGCGACAGGCACTCGGATTACGTCCCGCACCCGAATTCGAGGCGTGGCTCGCCCGACTCGGGATGTGCGACGCCGACGGCCGGATCCTGCCGGTCGATCCGGCGACCTCACCCCTCCTGCCGTTGGCGGCCGGCCGATGAGCACACCGGAGCAGTCACGGCCGGCGGAACTCGCCGGCGGCGACGACATCTGGGCGTCGATGCGTCGAACCACGCAGGCGCGCATCGGTCTGGGGCGTGCCGGTAACTCCCTGCCGTCACGTCGCGTCCTGGAGTTCCAGGCCGCACACGCAGCAGCACGCGATGCCGTCCACGAACCCCTCGACGCCGACGCCATCGCCGAGTCGCTCGCCGAACTCGGCCTCGGTCGTCCGGTCATCGTCACGAGCCGGGCCTCGGACCGCGGCGAGTATCTGCGCAGACCCGACCTCGGCCGGACACCCGAGGACCTGTCGGCGCTCACCGAATCCGCCACCGACATCGGCATCGTCATCGCGGATGGCCTGTCCCCGCACGCGGTCGCCGATCACGGACACGGTCTGGTGGCCGCACTCGTCGATGCCCTCGACCGCCGCTACACGATGGCGCCGCCGGTGATCGCCACGCAGGCGCGCGTCGCGCTCGGCGACCACATCGGCGAGGCCCTCGGCGTGACGACCCTCATCGTGATCATCGGTGAGCGACCGGGACTCTCGGTTGCCGACAGCCTCGGCATCTACCTGACCCATCTACCCCGGCCCGGACGCACCGATGCCGACCGCAACTGCATCTCCAACATCCACCCGCCGGACGGATTGCACTACGACGTCGCCGCGCGGATCACCGCGGCCCTCGTCGACGGCGCCCGGAGACTCGGCCGATCAGGGGTGGCCCTCAAGGACACCTCACGTCCGGGCGCACAGCAGAACATCGGCGACGCAGACGATCTCACCATCGAGACCTCGTGATCCCGCGATCGCTCCCCGCCCTCACATCCCGAGGATCTTCGCCTTCTGCGCGGCGAACTCCGCCTCCGTGAGGATGCCCTGCTGGTAGAGCGCACCGAGTTCCTTCAGCGCCGCAATAATGTCCATACCGGTCGACTGCGCGGGCGGTTGCGGTGGTTGCGGCGGTGGCGGTGATTCGGGATACGGCGTCGGGGCGTACTGCGGTTCGGGATATCGCTGCGCACTCGGGTCCTGCTGGGTGACAGTCCCCTGTTGCGCCCAGCGGCTCGCCTGACGCCGCGACACCCGATTGCTCACCGCGGTGGCGGTCCCGGAGATGACGGCCGTGCGGGCGACCCCGCGGATCAGACCTGACATGACACTGTTCCTCTCTGACCCGTCAGGGCTGTCGAGACGATCACGATCGCTCGATCGCGTCGAGCGATTCGAGGAGCGCGTCGACGGGAATCCGGCCAGATGCGACCACGCGCCCACCGTTGTTGCGCAACGCTGTGGCGAACGGAGCCGCCCACAGGTTCTCCCACACGAGAACCGCTGCACTGGAACCCGGTTCGATCGCAGTGGCCGCCTCGGCGATGTCGGTGTCATCGAGAATCGACGTCGCCGCTCCGTCGAAGATCGCGAACTCCACACCCAGTTCCCCGATCTCGACCAAGGCGACGGCTCCGTCGGCCCCCTTGGTCAGGAAGACGATGTCGATGAGACGCACGATCCCGCGGTCGATCAGGTCCATCAGGTAGGGCAACGCCTCACCGGTGGGTTCTCGCCCGGCCCATTCGACGACGACGTAGTCGACCGGACCCAGTTCACGATCAGGGGCCTGATCACGATCGGCGGCGGCGGTCATTACCGCAGATCCACTACGGCGTCACCCGGCTGCGGTTCGTACAGGGCACCGATCTCGGCCGCGTACTTCGTGGCGATCGGAGCGCGGCGCAGCTTCATCGTCGGTGTCAGTTCATCCCCGCCCGGATCCCACGTGACGGGGACGATGGTGAACCGCTTGACCTGCTCCACGCGGGACAGCCTTTTGTTGGCAGTACGAATGGCGGTCGAGACCTCGTCCACGACCTCGGGATGCACGGACAGTTCGGTGAGGTCGGCGTCGGGCAGATTCAGCTTCTCGGCGCGCGCCGCCACGACCTCCGGGTCGAGTACGACCAGCGCGGAGACATACGGCTTCGCATCGCCGATCGCGGCCACCTGACTGATCAACGACGACGCCGCCTTCATCGCGTTCTCGATATTGGTGGGCGACATGTTCTTTCCGGACTCGTTGATGATGAGTTCTTTCTTACGGTCGATGATGATGACGTTGCCGTCGTCGTCGATCTTCGCGATGTCACCGGTCGACAACCAACCGTCGGCGTCGATCGCCTCCGCCGTCTTCTCGGGTTGCCCACGGTATCCGCGCATCACCACGGGGCCGCGGACGAACAGCTCCCCGTCGTCGGCGAGTCTGACCTCCATGCCACGTATCGGTGGGCCGACGGTGCCGATCTTGAGGTTGTCGGGCGTGGTCATCGTCGACACACCGGTGGTCTCCGACATCCCCCACACCTCGAGAATCGGGATTCCCAAGCCCAGGAAGAACTTCAACACCTCTGGTGGGATCGCTGCGGCACCCGAGCCGGCGAACTTGATCTGGTCCAGTCCGAGCGCGGCACGCACCTTGTGCAGCACCAACCGGTCGGCGAGGCCACGCTGAGCCCTGGCGAGGACACCCAGCCCCTTGCCGTCGATCTGTGCCTGAACACCGGCTGCTCCCACGCCGAAGGCCCAACCGGCGAGCACTCTCTTCACCGGACTGGACTCCTCGGCGACCTTCGCCTCGACGCCGGCCCGGATCTTCTGCCACACCCGCGGGACCCCGAAGATGAACGTCGGATGCACTTCGGGCAACGCCGCGCCGATCTCGCGCGGGTCCGACACCGTGGTTAGCTGCATGCCGCGCATGATGTTCGCCGCATGCGACGACACCCGGTCGGCGATGTGCGCGGCCGGCAAGTAGGAGATCGAGCGGTCGTCGAACCCCACGTCGACCTTCTCCACCAGCGCGGCCATCTCCGCGACGATGTTGCGGTGGGTGATCTCGACGCCTTTCGGAGGTCCCGTGGTCCCGGACGTGTAGATCAGGGTCGCCAGATCTTCGGGTTCCACCGCCCGCCACGACGCGGTGAAATCGAACCCATCGGGCGGCGGTGTGCGTGCGACGTCGTCGAGCGAGATCGCGTCGGCGGCCACCCCATCGACGACGATGATGCGTTCGACGGCGGTGTTCGCCGATGTGATCACCGGCAGGAACTTCTGCTCGGTGATCACCACCGAGTTCTCGGCGTTGCCGAACAAGTACTCGATCTGGTCGGAGGAGCTCGTGTTGTAGATCGAGAACGGGACCGCACCCAGGTGCACTGCCGCGGTGTCGACCAAGTGGAACTCCGGCCGATTGGTCAGCATGAGACCGATGGTGTCGCCGTGCCCGATGCCGAGCGCCGCGAGTCCACCGGCGATGGCCTCGACCCCGCTGGCGTACTGCGCCCAGGTGATCTGCCGACCGCCGCCGGCGGTACGGATGGCCACTGCGTCCGGACGGACCGTGACCGTCTGCTGGAACGCAGCAGGCACCGTCGACACGTCGACGCCGGTCTCATGGGGAAAGGTGATCAGGTCTGGAGCGCTCATCTGGTCCTCCAATCGCCAGTGCGATGGCTGTGCTGCAGATCACACTAGCGAGGGTGACCGTGGCGAGGACCGGTTCACGCCAAACGGTGACCAGATCGAAAACTGCGGGTCAAGACTGTTTGTCTAGCGAAAGACTCGAGTCGACCGGCGACAACGTCCACGCCCCTCCACCGATCAGTTCCAGCACTTCGGTGTGGTGCTGGTCGGTGGTGCTCCGGTGGCTGACCGACACCAGGATCGTCTCCGGGAGCTCGGTCCGGATCAGTTGGTACAGCGCGTATTCGAGGCCCTCGTCGACCGCCGAGGTCGCCTCGTCCATGAACACCGCCTGCGGCTTCGTCAGCAGGATGCGAGCGAACGCGACGCGCTGCTGCTCGCCCGGCGAGAGCACTTTGGCCCAGTCCTCCTCATCGTGCAGACGGTCGACGAGATGCGGCAGGAACACCTTCTCCAGGGCCCGCCTGATGGTGTCGTCGCCGACGTCGTCGGGAAGCGCCGGATAGGCGACCGCGGTCCTCAGATCGCCCAGCGGGATGTAGGGCATCTGCGAGAGGAACAGGGTGTGGTCGCCCGGCGGGCGGGCGAACTCGCCGTCGATGAACGGCCACAGGCCGGCCAGTCCCCGCAGGAGAGTGGTCTTGCCCGAACCCGAACGGCCCTTGATGACCAGCGCGTCACCGGGATCGAGAGAGACGTTGAGTGCGCGGATCAGCTCATCGCCGCTCGGGGTGTTCACATCGATGTCGGCGAGACGCACTGCGCGTTCCCGATCCGTGGTCGTGATCTCGGGCATGGATCGCGACTTGACGTCGGCGTCGGCCAGCCCGTCGAGACGGATGATCGACGCGCGCAGACCGGTGAAGTCGTCATACGCGGTCCGGAAGAAGGAGAGTGCGTCGTGCATCTCGCCGAAGGCCGACGCCGTCTGCTGCATGTCGCCGAGCTTGATCTGGCCGTCGAAGAACCGCGGGATCTGCACCAGATACGGGAACACCACCGCGAGCTGGCTGACGCTGAAGTTCCAGCCGACGAAGGCCATCCGGACATGGACGATCTGCCAGTAGTTCCTGATGACGGCCGCGAACCGGGACATCAGTCCGGAGTGTTCGACCCGTTCTCCGCGATAGAACGCGATGTTCTCCGCACTGTCGCGGACCCGGACGAGCGCGTAGCGGAAATTCGCGGTGAGCCGCTCGTTCCAGAAGTTGAGACGGATGAGCGGTCGACCGATGGCGAACGCCACGACGCTCGTCACCAGCACGTACACGAAAACCAGCCACATCATCATCCGTGGGATCTCGACACCGAGGAGCGTCACCGGCCCCGACAGATCCCAGAGGATCTTCGAGAAGGACACGATCGAGGCGATCGCCGTGAGCACACCGTTGGTCGACGAACCGCCACCGCCCCAGAGCAACGACGATCCGACGGACGCGACGTTGGTGATGTCGGCCTGGATGCGCTGGTCGGGGTTGTCGACACCGGGATGGATGTCGGTCGGCCTGCTCGAGGGCTCCGGTGTGCGGCGGAACCACCTGCGCCGCATGAGTCCCGCACTGAGGTCGACGAAGCGATTGCGGTAGAAGGCGCGTCCGTTCATCCAGTCCGCCGATGCCCCGGCGGTCATCCAGCGGCGGAGGTTGATCTCGAATGCGGCCCCGACGTAGATCTCGATCATGGTGCGCACCACGTGGAGCGACGCGAGGATCGCGAACACCATCATGGAATGCCAGAACGCGTCCTTGCCGGCCTGAAGCAGGTCGGCACCCTGCGGACCGCCTGCCAATCCCTCGGCCGCGGTCTGCAGGCCGGTGAAGAGGTCATTGCTGAAGTACGAGAACAGCACCGTCACCCGCACACCCATCAGTGCGAGCAGGGTGAGCGCCGCGGCCAGCCCCCAGGCCCGCAGTCGCGTGCCGGGCTCGGTGAAGAATCCGCCGATGACGCGCCACAGCGGCCTGCCCCAACGACTGAAGCGGGCGAGCAGGAATCCGATGACGAGAATCGACGCCGCGGAGATCCCGAATGCGATGGCCAGCCACTTCAGGCTGGCCCACACCTCGTTGCCCCAGTCGATGCTGTACTCCACGCACACTCCCTTACCGTCGGACGTCGCAGCCGGGAACGCCGGGCGACATCGCGGCCCGTCTGCACGCGGAGCGTCGAAGATGCAGTCGACACAACGGGTCCGGGCCCAACAATGATCCGGCGCAGTTTAACCCGGCGTTCACCGGCTGTCCGGACAACTGCGGCCCATGTCGCGACGGGTCGGCGGAACTCAGGCGAGGGACCGGAGCACCGCACCCTGTTGGAGGGCGGACGTGGAGACCGGTTGGGAGAAACGATCGCCGACCCGGACGACGTAGCCGGCGTCGGTGAACGTCACGCCGTCGACCTCGAAGGTCAGTTGGCACCCCTCGTCCGCGCGCAGGAAGCGGTCGAGCGAGGTGACGGCGACCTCACCGCCGGCGGCGTCGTAGATCGCGACCTGCGCGCCGCGGACGATGCGTCCGCCGTCGGGCAGCGCCGCGACTTCCGTTGCGCAATCGGCGACGACGCCGCCCTTGGCCGTGAAGGTCGGGGTGGTCAGGAGTCCGACCAGCAGGGCGCCGATCGCAACGGCGGCGAACAGCACCATCGCAATCGTGGTCCCGACGATGACCGGTCGACGCGTCCTGCGCTGCCAGGTCCGGCGTGGGAGGGGCGGGCCGGGATCGAGCCACATCTCCTGGGCTGCAGTCATTTTCGAAGGAGTCACTTCTTGGGCGGGAAGTACTTGATCAACGCTTCCTGCACGACCGACGTCGCGAGGGTGCCGTCACGCATCCAGAATCGTCCCGACCCCATGCCGCGCGAACCCGTCGCCACCGGCGAACGCGTCGCGTACAGCAACCAGTCGTCGAAACGGAACTCGCGATGAAACCACATCGAGTGGTTCACGGTCGCCGCGAACAGCCGGTCGATGCCCCACGACAGTCCGTGAGTGGTGATGATGGAGTCGAGGACCGTGGTGTCGGAGGCGTAACACATTGCGGCGACGTGCATCACGGGGTCATCGGGCATCACGCCGTCGGCCTTCATCCACACCCGGTTGTCGGTGAGCTTGTGCCCGGCCTCCTTGGCCTTCCAGCTCGGATCATTCGCGAAGCGGATGTCGACCGGATGCAGGGCGTTCACGAAGGTGGCGATCCGGTCCTCGAATCCCTTGAAATGCTCTCCGAGAGTGGGCAATTCCTCCGGGTAGGGCACCTGCGGAATCTCCACCGCGTGCTCGAGTCCGGCGGCATTGTCCTGGAAGGCCACCAGCATCGTGAAGATCTCTTCGCCGTTCTGCTTGGCGGTGACCTGACGATTGGCGAAGGACTTGCCGTCGCGGAACCGGTCGACGTGGTACTCCATCGGTTTGGTGACGTCGCCGCCGCGGATGAAGTGTGCGTGTAACGCATGGATCGGCGGGTTGCCGCGCGTCAGGCTGCGGGATGCGGCCACCACTCCCTGCCCGAGGAGCTGCCCGCCGAAGGTGCGTGCGGTGACCTGCTCCGGGTGGTGTCCGATGAACACGTCCTCGTCGCGGCGTTCCACGTCGAGCAGTGCGAGCAGCTTGCCGAGATCCCCGGTCTGTTCCACGGTCATGGCCTTCACCCTAGTGACAGACCCGGGACCTCGGTGTCGGTGGTCGTGCTTGTCAGTGGTCCTGCTCGCCGATGCGGTGGACGTGGATGAGGTTGGTGGAGCCGACGGTGCCGGGCGGGGCGCCGGCCACGATGACCACCACGTCACCCTCGGACAGTCGGCCGATGCGCAGCAACTGATGGTCGACCTGGTCGATCATGTGGTCGGTGGTGTCGACGTTGTTGACGATGAACGTCTCCGTGCCCCAGCTCAGTGCGAGCTGACTCCGTACCTCCTGCGTCGGCGTGAAGGCCAGCAGCGGCAGCCGCGAATGCAGCCGGGCGAGGCGCCGGACGGTGTCGCCGGACTGGGTGAACGCGACGAGTGCCTTCACCTCGAGGCGTTCGCCGATGTCGCGGGCTGCGTACGAGATGACGCCGCGCTTGGTCCGGGGCACATGCGACAGCGGCGGCACGTCACGCGGACCGGACTCGACGGCCCGGCAGATGCGGTCCATCGTGCGGACGGTTTCGAGCGGGTACTTCCCCACCGAGGTCTCGCCGGAGAGCATCACCGCGTCCGCACCGTCGAGGACGGCGTTGGCCACGTCGGACGCCTCGGCGCGGGTGGGTCGCGAGTTCTCGATCATCGAGTCGAGCATCTGGGTCGCGACGATCACCGGCTTGGCGTTCTCACGGGCCATCTGGATGGCCCGCTTCTGCACGAGCGGCACCTGCTCGAGCGGCAGTTCGACGCCGAGGTCGCCGCGGGCGACCATGATGGCGTCGAAGGCCAGGACGATGGCCTCGAGGTTCTCGATGGCCTCCGGCTTCTCCAGCTTCGCGATGACCGGCACCCGGCGGCCCACCCGATCCATGACCTCGTGGACGAGTTCGATGTCGGACGGGCTGCGCACGAACGACAGCGCGATCATGTCGACACCGAGACCGAGTGCGAACTCGAGGTCCGCGATGTCCTTCTCGGACAACGCGGGCACCGAAACGCTCATACCCGGCAGCGACAGACCCTTGTTGTTGCTGACCGGACCGCCCTCGGTGACGGTGCAGACCACATCGTTGCCGTCGATCGACGAGACCGTCAGTCCGACCTTGCCGTCGTCGACGAGGAGCCGGTCGCCCGGGCTCGCATCCTCCGACAGCTGCTTGTAGGTGGTGGAGACGCGATCGTGGGTGCCCTCGACATCGTCGACGGTGATCCGGATCTCCTCACCCGTCTCCCAGACGGTCGCGCCGTCGCAGCCGTCGAAACGACCGAGCCGGATCTTGGGTCCCTGCAGGTCGGCGAGGATGCCGACGGCCTTCTCCGCCGCATCGGAGGCCTTGCGGACGCGCGCGTAGACGGCAGCATGGTCCTCGTGCTTGCCGTGGCTGAAGTTCATCCGGGCCACATCCATACCGCTGGCGACGAGTTCCTTGAGGCGTTCGTCGCTGGAAGTGGCCGGACCCATGGTGCAGACAATCTTGGTTCGCCGAGTCACACCAACACCTTAGTCCCGTCGGTGGAGCATCTCCACGCGCCGTCACAGACGTCATCCAGTGGTCACGTGGTGTTGTCGCTGGTGACGGTGCACTACCTTTCGGTACGGGTTTCGCGTCACACGCGCCGCCCGCGCGTGTTCTCCCCACCCGCCGTCTCGGTCGGCGACCGCGATGGTCCGTCGGCTCCGCTCGTCAGCGCACGGAGAGCGGCAGGGCCGCGGGCCGGACCGGAGAGGGTAGGTCGGATTCACCGACGAGGTACTCGTCCACCGCCCGCGCCGTCGACCGGCCCTCGGCAATCGCCCACACCACCAGCGATGCACCGCGATGCGCGTCCCCACACACGAAAACACCGGGAGCGTCTGTCTGCCAATCACTTCCGCACGAGATGGCGCCCCTCTTGTTGGGTTCGATCGCCAGTCCCGACAGCAGTTCGCCGCGCTCCACACCGGCGAAGCCGATCGCGAAAAGCGCCAGCTCACAGGGGATCTCGAACTCCTCCCCGACCGGTTTGATCTCGCGTCGACCGTCGGCGTCTCGTCGTACCTCGACCTCCGCGAGGACCATGGTGGTGACGTTGCCCTCCTCGTCGCCGAGGAAACGCTGGACGGCCACCTGGTACCTGCGTTCACCGCCCTCGGCGTGCGCACTGGAGGTCCGCATGACCAGCGGCCAGGTCGGCCACGGCGAGCGCGTGTCGTCGCGTTCGTCGGGGAGTTCGGGGTTGTAGTCGAGCTGGACCACCGAGGCCGCGCCCTGCCGGTGGGCGGTGCCCAGGCAGTCCGCGCCGGTGTCGCCGCCGCCGATGATGACGACGTGCTTGCCGGCCGCGGTGATCGGCGACGGGCCGTCGCCCTCGCACTCCCGGTTGGCGGGCACGAGATGTTCCATCGCCAGGTGGACCCCGTTGAGCTCGCGACCGGGCACCGGGTTGTCGCGGGCCTGCATCGCGCCGATGGCCAGGACGACGGCGTCATGTCGCGCCTGCAGGTCGCCGACGGACAGATCGGTGCCGACGTCGCAGCTGGTGACGAACTCCGTTCCCTCGGCGCGCATCTGGGCGATACGACGATCGATGTCGGACTTCTGCAGCTTGTACTCGGGGATGCCGTAGCGCAGCAATCCGCCGAGCCGGTCGTCGCGCTCGTAGACGGTCACGTCATGCCCGGCACGCGTGAGCTGTTGCGCCGCAGCGAGTCCGGCCGGACCGGAACCGACCACCCCCACCGACTTCCCGGTCTTGGACGCCGGCGGTTCGGGTCCGATGACGCCCTCCGCCCACGACTCGTAGGCGATGGTCTTCTCGATGCGTTTGATGGTGACGCTGCCGCCGGTCGCGGACTCGGAGATCGACAGGACACAGGCGGCCTCACACGGCGCCGGGCACACCATCCCGGTGAACTCGGGAAAGTTGTTGGTGGCGTGGAGCCGGCTGCTCGCCGCGTCCCAGCGGCCGCGTCGGACGAGGTCGTTCCACTCCGGGATCAGGTTGCCCAACGGGCAACCCGCGGAACCGGAGTGGCAGAACGGGATACCGCAGTCCATGCAGCGGCGCGCCTGAGTACTGACCTCCTCGAGCACCTTCAGAGGGTTGTCGGCGTGGACGTAGACATCGTCCCAGTCCTGGACGCGCTCGGCGACCGGACGGTACTTCGCTTCTTTCTTCGGGACTTCCAGGAACCCGCGCGGATCAGCCACGTGCCGCCTCCATGATCGCTGAATCGACGTCGCGTCCCTCGGCCTCGGCCATCCTGGCCGCGTCGAGCACGCGCTTGTAATCGGTGGGCATCACCTTCGTGAACGCCAGGCAGCGGCGGGGCCAGTCCGCCAGGATCGAGGCGCCCATCGCCGACCCCGTCAGGTCGGTGTGTCTGGCGACGGTCTCCTTGAGCCATGCCAGATCGTCGGGGTCCGGGCGCATGAGCTTGACCATCGCCATGTTCACCTTGGTCCGGTCGAGGTCGTGCACGTAGGCGATACCACCCGACATCCCCGCCGCCAGGTTGCGTCCCGTCGGTCCGAGGATCACCACGCGCCCGCCGGTCATGTACTCGCACGCGTGGTCACCGACACCCTCGACCACCGCGGTCGCACCCGAGTTGCGAACCGAGAAACGTTCGCCCACGCGGCCTCTCAGGTACACCTGACCCGAGGTCGCGCCGTAGAGGATGGTGTTGCCGGCGATGACCTGGTCCTCGGCCACGAACCACGAGTCGGGATGCGGGGCGACGACGATCTTGCCGCCGCACAGCCCCTTCCCGACGTAGTCGTTGGTGTCACCGGTGAGCTTGATCGTCACGCCGGGCGGCAGGAACGCGCCCAGCGACTGGCCGGCCGAACCCTCCAGCTTCACCACGATCGTGTCCTCGGCCAGGCCCTCGGCGCCATAGCGTCGCGTGACCTCGGCCCCGAGCAGGGTGCCCACGGTCCGGTTGACGTTGCGCACCGGCAGTTCGAGCGTGACCGGGTGGGCGTCCTCCAGCGCACCCTCGGCGAGCTGGATGAGCGTCTGGTCCAGTGCACGGTCGAGTGCGTGATACTGCTCCCGCACCCGACGGCTCGGACCCTTGTCCTCCACCTTGCGGAAGATCGGGGACAGATCGAGTCCTTTCGACTTCCAATGCGCGACCGCGGCGTCGGTGTGCAGACGCTGCGACTGCCCGATGGCCTCGTCGAGGGTCCGGTACCCCAGCTGCGCCAGATACTTCCGCACGTCCTCGGCGATGAAGCGGAAGAAGTTGACCAGGTGATCGACCTGGCCGGTGAACCGCGACCGCAGCTGCGGGTTCTGGGTGGCGACACCCACGGGGCACGTGTCGAGGTGACAGACGCGCATCATGATGCACCCGGCCACGATCAGTGGCGCGGTCGAGAAGCCGTACTCCTCGGCGCCGAGCAACGCCGCCATGATGACGTCTCGGCCGGTACGCAGTGCACCGTCACACTGGACGGTGATCCGGTCGCGAAGTCCGTTGAGCATCAACGTCTGCTGGGCGTCGGCGAGTCCGATCTCCCACGGGGTGCCGGCATGCTTGAGCGAGGTCAGCGGCGACGCACCGGTACCGCCGTCGTGTCCGGAGATCAGCACGACGTCGGCATGTGCTTTCGACACGCCCGTCGCGACCGTCCCCACGCCCACCGCGCTGACCAGCTTGACGTGGATGCGCGCTTCGGAGTTGGCGTTCTTCAGATCGTGGATCAGCTGGGCGAGGTCCTCGATCGAGTAGATGTCGTGGTGCGGCGGCGGCGAGATCAACGCGACACCCGGCGTCGAATGCCGCGTCTTGGCGATCCACGGGTACACCTTGTACGCCGGAAGCTGACCGCCCTCACCGGGTTTCGCACCCTGGGCCATCTTGATCTGGATGTCGGTCGCGTTGATCAGGTAGTCGCTGGTGACACCGAACCGCCCGGACGCGACCTGCTTGACGGCGCTGCGGCGTTCCGGGTCGTAGAGACGGTCGACGTCCTCGCCGCCCTCACCCGAGTTGGACCGGCCGCCGATCCTGTTCATCGCCATCGCGATGGTCTCGTGGGCCTCGGCAGAGATCGAGCCGTAGCTCATGGCACCGGTGTTGAAGCGCTTCAGGATCTCCTCGACCGGTTCCACCTCCTCGATCGGGATCGGTTCGCGCGCATCGAGATCGAATTCGAAGAGACCGCGGAGCGTGCCGCCTTCGCGGGACAGCCGGTCGACCTCGTCGGAGTACTTCTGGAAGATCTCGGCCCGCCCGGTCTTGGTGGCGTGCTGCAGCAGGAAGACGGTTTCCGGGGTGAACAGGTGCAGTTCGCCGTCCCGGCGGTACTGGTACTCGCCGCCGGAGTCGAGTCGGCGGTAGACCTGCTCGGTGGGATTCTCCGGGAAGGCGCGGTGATGACGTATGCGCACCTCCTCGGCCAGTTCGTCGAGTCCCACGCCCTCGATGCGCGACACCGTGCGGGTGAAGTATTCACGCACCACCTCCGACGACAGGCCCACGGCCTCGAAAGCCTGTGCGGCGGTGTAGGAGCTGATCGTGGAGATACCCATCTTGCTCATCACCTTCAGCACACCCTTGCCGAGCGCCTCGAGGTAGTTGCGGATCGCCTTCGACGGGGTGACGCCGGTCAGTTCACCCTCGGCGATGAGGTCCTCGATCGTCTCGAGCGCCAGGTACGGGTTGACCGCGGCCGCCCCGAAACCGATGAGCGTCGCGATGTGGTGGACCTCACGGGCGTCGCCGGATTCGACGACCAGTGCGACCCGGGTTCGCTCCTTGGTGCGCACCAGATGGTGGTGGACGGCCGAGGTGGCCAACAGCGACGGGATCGGCGCGTGGTCGGAGTCGGTGAGGCGATCCGAGATGACGAGCGTGGTGTGTCCCTCGGCGATCGCGTGGCTCGCCCGCTGACGCAGATCCTCCAGCGCGGCCGCGAGGCCGGCTCCGCCCTCGGCCACCTCGTACAGCGCACGGAGCAGCTTGGCCGACGACCCCGGATGATCGCCGTCGTCGTTGATGTGGACCAGCTTGGCGAGGTCGGCGTTGTCGAGGACCGGCCAGTGCAGCATGATCTGGCGGCACGACGCGGCGCTGGGATTCAGCAGGTTCTGCTCAGGACCCATCACGCGGCCCATCGAGGTGACGATCTCTTCGCGGATCGCGTCCAGCGGCGGGTTGGTGACCTGCGCGAACAGTTCGACGAAGTAGTCGTAGAGCAGCCGCGAGCGCTGTGACAGGACCGCGACCGGGGTGTCGGTGCCCATCGAGCCGAGCGGTTCGTACCCCGACGCCGCCATCGGCGTGAGCAGCACGCGCAGGTCCTCTTCGGTGTATCCGAAGGACAGCTGCCGGCGGACGACGGTGTCGTGGTTGGGCTGGAAGACCGGGCGTTCGGGCAGCGTGGCGATGTCCACGAGCCCGGCGTGCAACCACTCGTCGTATGCCTCGGCGTTCATCAGCTCGCCCTTGATCTCCTCGTCCGGGATGATCCGCCCCTGGGCCGTGTCGACGAGGAACATGCGGCCCGGCTCGAGGCGCCCCTTGCTGATGACATCGTCGACCGGGACGTCGAGGACACCCGCCTCGGAGGCGAGGATGATCCGGCCGTCGCGAGTCTGCCACCATCGGCCGGGGCGCAGGCCGTTGCGGTCGAGGACCGCGCCGACGACGGTGCCGTCGGTGAAGGTCACGCACGCCGGCCCGTCCCAGGCCTCCATCAGCGACGCGTTGAACTGCAGGAACGCGCGGCGCTTGGGATCCATGTCGGGGACGTTCTCCCACGCTTCCGGGACCATCATCATGACCGCGTGGGGCACGCTGCGACCGCCGAGATGCAACAGTTCGAGCACCTCGTCGAGCGAGGCCGAGTCCGAGGCCTCGGGAGTGCAGATCGGGAAGGCACGCTTGAGGTCGCCGGGGATGAGATCGGTCTCGAGCAGGGCCTCACGGGCGCGCATGCGGTTACGGTTGCCGCGCACCGTGTTGATCTCGCCGTTGTGCGCGACGAACCGGAACGGATGCGCGAGGGGCCACGACGGGAACGTGTTCGTCGAGAACCGCGAATGGACGATCGCGATGGCGCTCTGGCACCGGTCGTCGCGCAGATCCGCGTAGTACAGCGGCAACTGCATCGTGGTGAGCATGCCCTTGTAGACCATGGTGCGGCTCGACAGCGACGGGAAGTACAGGCCGGTACCCGCCTCCTCGACCTCCGGCGTTACCCGCTCGGCCTGCTTGCGGAACGGGTAGATGAAGCGGTCGAGGGCCACGCCGCCGATGCGTTCGTCACCCGGTTCGGGATCGACCGTGACGAAGATCTGCATCATGTACGGCATGCACGCGACGGCGGTCCCGCCGATGTCGGCGTGTTCGTGGTCGACGGGCACATCACGCCAGCCGAGGACCGTGATTCCTTCGTCGGCGGCGAGCGCCTCGACCCGCGCGATCGCCCGCTGTTGCAGGTCCGGGTCCATCGGCAGGAAGCACGTGCCCGCCGCGTAGGTGTGGGAGCCGTCGGCGGCCGGCGCGGGAAGCTCGAAGTCGGCGGTGGCACGCAGCAATTCGTCGGGCAGCTGGATCAGGATGCCGGCGCCGTCACCGCTGTTGGTCTCGGCTCCGGCGGCCCCGCGGTGCTCGAGGTTCTCCAGTGCCAGAAGACCGTCGGCGACGATCGAGTGCGAACGCCGGCCGTGGATGTCGGTGACCATCGCGACGCCACACGAGTCGACTTCGGCCTCCGGGTCGTACAGGCCCTGCTTGGCCGGGAGCGCGGAAAACAGCATCACTACCTCCACTCGATCCGGAAACGGATCGCTGCTGAGTGTCCACTGGGACAGCACTGGCCCGAGGAGTATTGCGCGGCGAGCGAGTGACCGTGCCGAGATCGGTACCGGGCTGATTCGAAACCGTCGCGACCCCGAGGGTCGTTTGCGAGGGTCATGGTGGTCGGTACCGGGCGGTCGGAGATCGCGCGTCGTGAGATTCGATCGTATCCGAACACCACGGGGCACGCCGGTGCTCGAGGCCTGTGATCCTCACGACCGGAATCCGCCCCGGGAAACCACCCTCGACAGGGGCGCCGACGAGAATATGTCGTTCCTGGGCTCAAGTGGTCACTGCAACACCTTGATGGAGGTGGCTGTGGCTGCAAGTGGTGTGCGTGTGAGTGATGGAGTGCGCGAGGGCTTCTTTGATGCGGTCGAGGCGGGTGCCTCGGTCGTGGCTGCGGCGAAGGCCGCTGGGGTGTCAGGGTGCACCGGGTATGCGTGGATGACTGCTAGCGGGCGGTCGCTGCCCTCGGCACGTCCGGGACGGCCTCAGGGAATGTGGCCGCAACAGGTTCACGAGGCTTTCTGGGCGGAGTTGGCGCGCGGAGTGAGTGTCGCGGCGGCCGCGCGTCACGCCGGCGTGTCGAAACGCACTGGCCAGGATTGGTTCACCAAAGCTGGTGGAGTGCATCCCCGAACACAGAATCCGCAGTTGGAAGCAGTGGTGAGCACCGGTCGCGGCCGGCTCAGTTTCCTGGACCGATGTCATATCGAGGAGCTTCTCGAGGCCCGCTACCGGCCTGCGCAGATCGCGGGGCTGTTGGGGCGGGCTCGATCGACGATCACCCGGGAGATCGCCCGCGGGCAGCTCGGCGGCCGCTACCGCGCCCGTCAGGGTGAGAAGGTCGCCGCCCGCCGTCGACGCCGACCCAAACAACCCAAACTGGTGGCGGGCAGCAGACTCTACGCTGAGGTGGTCCGACAGTTGCGCCAGTTCACCAGTCCCGAGCAGATCAGCGGACGCTTGCGCATCGAATTTCCTGACGATCCGGAGATGCGGGTGTCCCACGAAACGATCTACCTCGCCCTCTACGTCCAAGCCAAGGGCAGCTTGAAAGACGAGGTCAAGAAGGGATTACGCACCGGGCGACTGCGCCGCAAACCCCAGGGCCGCCAACCCCGGGGCGGTGGCTCGATCAAGGACGCGGTCTCGATCAGCGAACGCCCCGCCGAAGCCGCCGACCGCGCCATCCCCGGTCACTGGGAAGGCGATCTGATCCTCGGCGCGCACGGCACCTCAGCGATCGGCACGCTGGTCGAACGCAGCACCGGGTTCGTGATGCTGCTGCATCTGCCCGGTGATCACACCGCCGCCACGGTGGCCGCGGCCATGACCGAGGCCGTGCCCAAGATCCCAGAGATCCTGCGCCGGTCGTTGACCTGGGACCGCGGATCGGAGATGGCGCTGCACACTGCCATCACCGCCGCCACCGGACTGCCGATCTACTTCGCCGATCCCTACAGCCCATGGCAACGCGGCACCAACGAAAACACCAACGGACTACTACGCCAATACTTCCCGAAAGGCACCGACCTGTCATTCCACGGGCCAGGCATCCTCGACAACGTCGCCGCCGAACTCAACAACCGGCCCCGCAAACGCCACGGATTCCTCACACCCGCCGAAAAACTCGACGAACTCCTACACTCACACCCAACCGATCCTGTTGCAGCGACCGCCTGAATTCACCGTTGGCTGCTCTCTGGAGGGCGCTTTACTGGGGTCTATTTCAGGGGCGGCGGCGACCGAATCTGGAGGCGACCCGGCGGCGGAAACTGCTCGTGGAGTCGGTCTCCCCGGCGTCTGGTCGGTCTGCGTCGGTCGCTTCCACGTCGGCGTCATCTGGGGCAGCAGATTCTGCGTCACCGGTTTCGGCGGCAGACGACGTCACGTCGCTGTCGGCGACGTCGCTTGCTGCGTCCTCGGATTCGGCGACGCCGCCAGCCTCGGATTCCGTGACCCCGGACCCAGTGGTCTCGGAGTCGGCTACCTCGGCGTCGGCGACCTCGGAGTCGGCTGCCTCGGTCTCCGGCTCGGGTACGTCGGACTCCCCTGCGTCCGAGTCGACCGTGTCCGACTCAACCGTGTCCGAGTCGACCGTGTCCGACTCAACCGTGTCCGACTCAACCGTGTCCGACTCAACGGTGTCCGATTCGACGGTGCCCGACTCTTCCGCGTCAGACCCGACGGCCTCCACATCAGCTGAGTCCGAATCAACTGTGTCCGACGCAGCTGTGTCCGGCTCAGCTGTGCCAGGCGCCGTGTCACCGGTTGGCTGCACGTCGGCGGACTCAGCGCCGGCCTCCGTGACCGCGGTTTCGTCGACCGCGGATTCCTCGAGCGCGGTTTCGTCGACCGCCGATTCGGCAGCCTCGGTGCCGTCGCCGTCCGCGGTCTCGGTGTCGGCCTGCGAGTCGTCCACCGCGCTCGGCTCGGCGTTATCGGCCGCCTGATCGGCGGATTCACCGTCCTGTGCTGTCGCTGTCTCGGCCACCGCCGGTTCGGCACTTCCGGTGGTCTCGGTCGTCTCCGCGCGCTCCGCCGCCTCGGCCTCCTTTGCCTCCTCGGCGATCTCGTCGTCGAGGACGTCCAGGGTGGTGGCGCCTGCTGCCGGCTCGACCTTCTTACCGTCCAGGTCGTCGAGATCTTCGTCGTACCAGTCGTCGACGTATCCGGCGACGCCCTGCTCCTCGAGTTCGGCGGCACGTTCGGGGTGGTACATCTCCAACCCTTGTTCACGTCCCTTGGGCGCGACCACGAAGTAGACGATCGCGCACACGAACACGAGCGCGGCCGTGAAGAGGTTCGGACGGATCCCGGCGATGTCGTTGGCGACGGCGGCACGGTCGTCGCGCAGCATCTCGATGAAGAACCGGCCAAGGCAGTAGCCCGCGATGTAGAGCGCGAACAGGCGACCGTGACCGATGCGGAACCTGCGGTCGATGACCACCAGCAACACCACGATCAGCACGTTCCACAGGAGTTCGTAGAGGAACGTCGGCTGGACGATGGCGACGACGACGCCGTTGGACTTGCCGTCGATCAGGCCCGCGTCGGAGTAACCGGCCTCGTTGACGCGCTCATAGATCTTGAGACCCCAGGGCAGCGTCGTCTCGCGGCCGTACAACTCCTGGTTGAAGTAGTTGCCGAGCCGGCCGATGGCCTGCGCCAACAGGATCGGCGGGGCGATCGCATCGCCGAAGGCGGGCAACCGGATGCCGCGGCGTCGGGCGCCGATCCACGCTCCGACCGCACCGAGCGCGACCGCACCCCAGATTCCCAGACCCCCGTCCCAGATTCGCAGGGCGTCGAGCGGTTCTTTGGGGGCGTCGGCCCCGAAGTAGGTCTTCCAGTCGGTGATCAGGTGGTAGAGACGACCGCCGAGGAGACCGAACGGCACCGCCCAGATCGCGACGTCGAGGACCTCGCCTTCCTGTCCCCCGCGGGCGATCCACCGGCGATTTCCCCACCAGACCGCGACGATGATCCCCGCGATGATGCATAACGCATAGGCGCGCAGCGGGAACGGTCCGAGATCCCACACGCCCTGGGGCGGACTGGGGATGTAGGCGAGCATCGTCGAGGTCGGCGCGTTCACGGTGCAACCCTATCCGACCGGGCCACTCACGCCCGTCGGTCCGGGTGCCGGGTGGCGCGCCTGGCCTCGATACGGGCCCTCTGGTGGCCCCCCGGCCTCACTCGACCAGCAGGACACGCAGGAGCCGCAGGAGACGCAGGAGACGCCGGCGAACGACTCGCGCAGCAGGGCCGGCGTCAGACGGCGGCGTGGCGCGACCGCACGCCCTCGGCGAGTTCTGCGGTGAGCGAAGCCAGTCGGTCCTGGCCGGCCTTGGCCGCGGTCACGAGTGCCGACCCGACGATGACGCCGTCGGCATAGGACGCGATCTGGGCGGCCTGTTCGCGGTTGCGGACACCGAGGCCGACGCCGATGGGGATGTCGGAGTACTCGCGGACGCGGGCGCACAGCTCGGGAGCCATGTCCGACACCGCGTCACGCGCACCGGTGACACCCATGGTGGATGCGGCGTACACGAATCCGCGCGATGCGTCGACGGTGTATGCGATGCGTTCCGTGGTCGACGACGGCGCGACCAGATAGATGCGGTCGAGCCCGTGCTCGTCGGAGGCCGCGTGCCATGCGGCCCCTTCCTCGGGGATCAGGTTCGGCGTGATGAGACCGGCGCCGCCGGCGTTGGCGAGATCGCGTGCGAACTTGTCGACGCCATACTGCAGCACCGGATTCCAGTAGGTCATCACGACCGCGTTGCCGCCCGCCGCGGTGATCGCCTCGACTGCCGTGAACACGTCATGGACGCGGACGCCGTTGGTGAGGGCGAGATCGGCGGCTTCCTGGATCGTCGGACCGTCCATCACCGGATCGGAGTAGGGCACCCCGACCTCGATGATGTCGCAACCGGCGTCGACCATCGTGCGGAAGGACGTCAGCGAATCGTCGACGGTCGGATAACCCACCGGGAGGTAGCCGATCAGGGCGGCGCGGTTCTCCGCGCGGCACTTGGCGAACACCGGTCCGGTTTTCGACGGGATCGTGTCTGCGCTCATGCCTGCTCTCCCGGTTGCCCGCTGGTGGTCTTCGCCTCGTCCTGTGACGGTGGGGGATCGAAGAGGCCGAACCAGCGCGCCGCGGTGTCGACGTCCTTGTCGCCGCGTCCGGAGAGGCTGACGACGATGATCGAGCCCTCGCCGAGTTCCTTGCCCAGCCTGAGCGAACCGGCGACCGCGTGGGCCGACTCGATGGCCGGGATGATCCCTTCCCGACGGCTCAACAGCGCCAGTGCGTCCATCGCCTCGGTGTCGGTGATCGGACGGTACTCGGCCCGGCCGGTGTCCTTGAGATAGGCGTGCTCGGGGCCGACGCCCGGGTAGTCGAGACCGGCGGAGATCGAGTGGGATTCGATCGTCTGACCGTCCTCGTCCTGCAACAGGTATGAGTACGCGCCCTGGAACGCTCCCGGCGTCCCGCCGGTGAAAGTCGCTGCGTGACGGCCGGATTCGACACCGTCACCGGCCGCCTCGAAACCGACTAGGCGAACGTCCTTGTCGTCGATGAAGGGGTGGAATATCCCGATCGCGTTGGAACCACCACCGACACAAGCGGTCACCGCGTCGGGCAGGCGTCCGGCCTTGTCCAGGATCTGGGCGCGAGCCTCGAGACCGACGACGCGCTGGAGGTCACGGACCATGACCGGGAACGGGTGAGGTCCCGCGGCGGTGCCGAAGCAGTAATACGTGTTGTGCGCGTTGGTGACCCAATCGCGCATCGCCTCGTTGATCGCGTCCTTGAGGGTTGCCGAACCGTTGTCGACGGCGATGACCTCGGCGCCGAGCAGGCGCATCCGAGCGACGTTGAGCGCCTGACGGTCGGTGTCGACGCGACCCATGTAGATCACGCACTCGAGACCCAGCAGCGCACACACGGTGGCGGTGGCGACACCGTGCTGACCGGCACCGGTCTCCGCGATGATGCGGTTCTTGCCCATCCGCTGAGCCAGAAGCGCTTGTCCCAGAACGTTGTTGATCTTGTGCGAGCCGGTGTGGTTGAGGTCCTCGCGTTTGAGGAAGATGCGCGCTCCCCCCGCATACTCGGCGAGACGCTTCGCTTCGTACAGCGGCGACGGCCGTCCGGCGTAATCACGCTGCAGACGGTCGAGTTCGGCGAGGAAGTCGTCGTCGGAGCGGATCTTGTAGAAGGTTGTGGTGACCTCGTCGATGACGGCCATCAACGCCTCCGGCACGTGCCGTCCGCCGTAGACGCCGAAGTGACCGCCCTCGTCGGGTTCGATCGACGTACGCGTGGTCAGTCCGGTGCTGGCGGGCGGAAGCACCGTGCTCGCGGAAGAATCAGGATGGGCCGAATCAGGATGGGCGGTCACTACATCTCACAGTCGATCGGGCCGACGACGACATGGACCGAACACGGCCCGAAGGCGTATGTCAGCGAACTGGTTTCGGGCACGACGGATGGGTACCCGCGGTGACCAGCTCACGCACCGCGGCGCGGGGGTCACCACTTGTCACGAGTCCCTCACCCACCAGGACGGCGTCGGCGCCCGCGCCGGCATAGGCCAGCAGGTCGGCGGTTCCACGAACGCCGGATTCCGCGATGCGGATGATCTCGGTCGGCAGGCCGGGGGCGATCCGCGAGAAGGTGTCCCGCTCGACCTGCAGGGTCTTCAGGTTTCGGGCGTTCACGCCGACCACCGACGCGCCGGCCTCGAGGGCACGGTCGGCTTCTTCCTCGGTGTGGACCTCCACAAGGGCGGTCATGCCCAGGCTCTCGGTGCGGTCGAGCAACGAGGCGAGGACGTTCTGTTCGAGGGCCGCCACGATGAGCAGGATGACGTCGGCGCCGTGGGCGCGGGCCTCGTGGATCTGATACGGCCCGACGATGAAGTCCTTGCGCAGGACCGGGATGTCGACCGCTGCACGAACGGCGTCGAGGTCGGCGAGTGATCCGTGGAAGCGACGCTCCTCGGTCAGCACGCTGATGATGCGGGCGCCGCCCTGTTCGTAGGCCTTGGCGAGTTCGGCGGGATCGCCGATCGAGGCGAGCTCCCCCTTCGACGGACTGGCGCGCTTGACCTCGGCGATCACACCGATGCCGGGCTGGCGGAGCGCCGCCATGACATCCCGGGGAGCGGGAGCCTTCGCCGAGGCGGCCTTGACAGCAGCGAAGTCGACCACCGCTTCACGTGCGGCGACGTCGGCTTTGACTCCCTCGATGATCGACTCGAGAACGTTGGGCATGCTCACAGCGACTCCGCTCCCTTCCGCTCGTCGTGTGGTCTCAGGGTAGACCGATCGTCTCGGCGGCCTGTCGTCGGGTTGGCCGAATCTCCACAAACCCGCAACCGTCCTCGACTGTTACGCATGTCTCAGTACGCATATCCCCGGCCTGTCGGGTGCGTCTCCCGGAGAACTCCGGTCGGGTCATTGCTCGCCCGGAGGGTCAGCGCTCGTCCGGATCGGACGACTCTGTCGGGTCGATCCCGGTGTCGAGCGCGTCCCACATCATGCGCTCGTTCGCGTCGGGATCGTCGCCGGGCCGGCCGTCCTTCCCGCCCGTCTCGACCTCGCCCGTGGCCGGGGTGTCACCGGTCGTGGCGTCCGCCGCGGCCGCCTTCTTCCTTCGCTCGTAATCGGCGAAGATCTCGGTCTCGAGCTCCTCCCGCCGGGCGGCGGGAGTCTTGTACTTGGACGACATCCTCGCACCCTTGGCCACCCGGAGCAGCACCACGGCGGCGACGACCGCGCACACGGTGCCGAGCAGCACCAGCGCGGCAGGCGGCCACTTGGTGTCGGTGTAGAGCACGATGTACCGGTCCGGGATGTCGCCCGCGTCGGCGGCGTACTCGGAGTCGGTGCCGCCGGTGATGAGTGAGATCGCCGGGAACGCGGCCAGCACACCGCCGGCGGCGACCAGCAGAGCGACGAGGCGCAGGCCCCAGCCCCGCACGGACAGCACCGCGGCGATACCGGCGAGATAGACCAGGGCGAGCGGCGTCAGCCAGGGGCTCCAGTCCGATCCCTTGACGTCGAACGCGCGCTGGGGTGAGAGGCCGTCCTCTGCCGAGACCGTCGCCCACGTCAGCCGGCTCGCACCCCAGAACGCGGCGGCGGTGGCCGCCATCAGGATCGCGGCGATGATCTGCGGACGGCGCGACGACTTCGGCCGGGACTTCGGCGCGGCGCCGTCGGCCGGCTGCTCGGCTGAGGTCACGACGTCTCCCCTCCAGGTGTCTCCCCGACCCTGCTCATCGTCGACGCGGCGGCCACGGCATTGAGCACCGCGGTGGCCTTGTTGCGTGCCTCGTTGTACTCGTATTCGGGTTCGCTGTCGGCGACCACGCCGCCACCGGCCTGCACGTAGGCGTGCCCGCGTGCGAGAAGCGCGGTGCGGATGGCGATGGCGGTGTCGGCGTTGCCGGCGAAGTCGAGGTAGCCGACGATGCCGCCGTACAGGCCGCGTCGTGTCTTCTCGTGTTCGTCGATCAGTTCCATCGCGCGCACCTTGGGCGCTCCGGTGAGGGTTCCCGCCGGGAAGCAGGCGGTGACCGCGTCGAGCGCGTGCTTGTCCGTTCGGAGGGTTCCCGAGACCGTCGACACCAAGTGCATGACGTGGCTGTACCGCTCGATGTGGCGGTAGTCGCTGACCTTCACCGTGCCCGGGACGCACACGCGACCGAGATCGTTGCGGCCGAGGTCGACGAGCATGAGGTGTTCGGCGTTCTCCTTCTCGTCCTCCAGAAGGCCCTTGCCGAGCAGCTGGTCCTCTTCCTCGGTGGCGCCCCGCCAGCGCGTTCCCGCGATGGGGTGCGTGGTCGCGACCCGGTCGGACACGGTGACCAGCGCCTCCGGGCTGCTGCCGACGATCGTGAACGGCTTGCGTGCGATCGCATCGGGAGCAGCGGTGTCGCTGTTCGCCTCGGTCCCCGGCATCCGCAGCAGGTACATGTACGGGCTGGGGTTGGACGCGCGGAGCACGCGGTAGACGTCCAGCGGATCGGCGTCGGTGTCCATCTCGAAACGCATCGAGGGGACGACCTGGAAGGCCTCGCCCGCCTCGATCTCGCCGACGAGGCTCGTGACGATCTCGCTGTACTCCTCCAGGGAGCGCTGCGCGGTGAAGTCCGGCTTGGGCCGGTCGAAGGTCGAGACGGTCGAGGACGCCGGTGCGGCGAGCGCCTCGGTCATCCGGTCCAGCCGCGCCACGGCGTCGGCGTAGGCCTCCTCGACGCGTTCGTCGGAGCCGTCCCAGTTCACCGCGTTGGCGATCAGAGTGATCGTGCCCTCGTGATGGTCGACGGCGGCGAGGTCGGTGGCCAGCACCATCATCATGTCCGGCAGGCCGAGGTCGTCGACGGTGGTCTCCGGGAGGCGTTCGAGACGCCGGACCATGTCATAGGCCATGAACCCGACGAAGCCACCGGTCAGCGGCGGCATACCCGGAAACGGGTCGGTCCGCAGGACGCGCAGCGACTCGGCCAGCACCTCGAGCGCGTCTCCACCTTCGGGCGCGCCCACCGGCACCGATCCCCACCAGTGCGCCTGACCGTCGACGACGGTCAGCGCCGATGGCGCTCCGGCCCCGATGAAGGACCAGCGCGACCAGGAGCGGCCGTTCTCCGCCGATTCCAGCAGGAAGGTGCCGGGACGGTCGCCGGCCAGCTTGCCGTACGCCGACAGCGGTGTCTCGGAATCGGCGAGCACTTTTCGGGTCACCGGCACCACGCGATGGTCGCGGGCGAGGTCGAGGAATTCGGAGAGGGACGTCGTGTGCGCCACGGCCGCCGAGTTCACGCCGCTCATCCGAGGGGCTCGCCGCCGACGCCCCACTGGGTGCGCGGTACCTCGGTGATCGTCACCCAGACGGAATCCGGGTTCTTGCCGGTTGCCTTGGCGTACGCCTCGGTCACCGCCGCGATGGTCTCGCGCTTGACGCGGTCGGAGAGTCCGGGGGTCTGCGAGATCTGGATGAGGGGCATGCAGCGTCACCGCCTTTCGGGTGTGATCACGATGGAAATCTACTGTGCGGAATCGACGGGACGGGCTTCTGTTCCGAAAGGCAGCGAGTCGGTGTCGAAACAGCTGTGGTTGCCGGTATGGCAGGCCGCGCCGACCTGGTCGACGACGAGCAGCACCGTGTCGCCGTCGCAGTCGAGGCGTGCGTCGTGCACGTACTGGGTGTGGCCGCTGGTCTCGCCCTTGACCCAGTACTCCTGGCGCGAGCGCGAATAGTAGGTCGCCGTGCGTGTCGCGAGGGTGCGCTCGAGGGCGGCATCGTCCATCCACGCGACCATCAGTACGTCACCCGTCGAGCGTTCCTGGGCGACCGCACTGAACAACCCGTCGGCGTTGCGCTTGAGACGTGCGGCGAGCTCCGGATCGAGTGCCATCAGCGTTCTCCTGCCTGTGTCATCGGACGGTGATCCCGGCGTCCCGCATGGCCGCCTTCACGTCGTGGATGGTGAGTTCACCGAAGTGGAACACCGAGGCGGCCAGCACCGCGTCCGCACCGGCCTCGACAGCGGGGGCGAAGTCCTCGACACGGCCGGCACCGCCGCTGGCGATGACCGGAACCTGCACGGCCTCGCGCACCGCCTTCAGCATGCGCAGGTCGAAACCCTGCTTGGTGCCGTCGGCGTCCATCGAGTTCAGCAGGATCTCGCCGACCCCGAGCTCCTGACCGCGCCGAGCCCACTCGATCGCGTCGATACCGGTGCCCTTGCGGCCACCGTGCGTGGTGACCTCCCAGCCTGACGGCGTCGGCTCGGAACCCTCCGGCACGGTCCGCGCGTCGACCGACAGGACGATGCACTGCGAACCGAACCGCCGGCTCATCTCGGCGAGGACCTCGGGACGTGCGATCGCGGCGGTGTTGACGCTGACCTTGTCCGCGCCCGCGCGCAGCATCGTGTCGACGTCCTCGACGGTGCGGATGCCGCCACCGACGGTGAGCGGGATGAACACCTGGTCGGCGGTCCGCTTGACGACGTCGATCATCGTCGAACGTCCCGAGCTCGACGCGGTGACGTCGAGGAAGGTCAGTTCGTCGGCACCCTCGCGGTCGTAGCGTTCGGCCAGTTCGACCGGATCTCCGGCGTCACGCAGGTTCTCGAAGTTGACGCCCTTGACCACTCGACCGTCGTCGACGTCGAGGCACGGGATGACCCGGGTCGCCAGCGTCATCGTCGTGACTCCTTCAGCTCGTTGACCTGTGGTGCTTCCATGGGATGCTCTCGCACCTCTCTCATCGGTGGCTGCCTCATCGGTGGCTGCCACGTCTCGGTTCTGCGGGGTCACGCCGACCAGTCCTCGACCGTTTCGTCGATCACCGCCATCAGCCCTGCGTGCACCGTGGGTGCGCCGGCCACCAGCGACGGGGACGCGACCGTCCAGCGCTCCCCCGCCAGGTCGGTGGCCACGCCACCCGCGGCGCGGACCAGTGCGGCGCCCGCCGCGTTGTCCCAGGGATGACGTCCGAAGGCAACAGCTCCGCCGAACACGCCCGAGGCGGTGAACGCCATGTCCACGCCGGTGCTGCCGGTCATCCGGATCCGTGCGACACGTGAGCTCAGCGCGCGCAGCAGGTCGGCCCGCTTGGATCCCGCATAGCGACCGCGCCCGGCCGCGTTGAACGGCCCGAAGGCGATCGCCGACTCGTCGAGGGCCGGATCGGGCGGTGATTCCACGGCCACACCGTTGACCATCAGTGGTCCGTCCGCGTGGGCCGCGTACTTCCGGTCCAGGAGCGGCAGCCAGGTCAGACCCAGCGTCGCCTCACCGTCGACGACGAGACCGAGCAGGATGCCGGTCAGCGGCATGCCCGCGGAGTAGTTGAAGGTCCCGTCGACCGGGTCGAGCACCCATACCGGGCCGTCGATCGGATCGGCACCGCCGAACTCCTCACCGTGGACGGGGATCTGCGTCCGGTCCTCGAGTTCGGCGGAGATCTGCCGTTCCAGGTCGAGGTCCACCTGGGTGGCGAAGTCCGTCCCGCCCTTGTGCACGGCGCTCGGCGCGCCCAGCCCTTCGACGAAGGTCTCCACGGCGGCGTCGAGGACCGATCCCGCGGTGTCGAGCAACCGCGGGAGGTCGAGCGAACTCTGGGCTGCGCTCATCAGACCCCGGCGACGGCCGTGAGCGCCTCGGGCAGGGTGAAGCGGCCGGCGTAGAGCGCCTTGCCGACGATCGCGCCCTCGACGCCCTGGTCGACGAGACCGGCGATCGCGATCAGATCGTCGACCGCCGAGACCCCGCCGGAGGCGACGATCGGTGCGTCGGTGGCCGCGGCGACCTCGGCGAGCAGTTCGAGGTTCGGGCCCTTGAGGGTGCCGTCCTTGGATACGTCGGTCACGACGTAGCGCGAGCAGCCGTCGCGGTTGAGGCGCTCGAGGACCTCCCACAGGTCGCCGCCGTCGGTGACCCAGCCGCGGCCGCGCAGCCGGTAGGACTCGCCGTCGCGGATGACGTCGAGGCCGACGGCGATGCGGTCTCCGTGGTCGGCGATCGCGCGGGCACACCATTCCGGGTTCTCGAGGGCCGCGGTACCGAGGTTGACGCGCGTACAACCGGTGGCCAGCGCCGCGGCGAGCGACTCGTCGTCGCGGATGCCGCCCGACAGTTCCACCTTCACGTCGAGTTCGCCGACCACACCGGCAAGGAGCTCACGGTTGTCACCACGGCCGAACGCGGCATCGAGATCGACGAGGTGAATCCACTCCGCACCGTCGTTCTGCCACGCCAGCGCCGCGTCACGCGGCGAACCGTACGAGGTCTCGGTGCCGGCCGCGCCCTGGACGAGGCGGACCGCCTGCCCGTCGGCGACGTCGACGGCGGGAAGGAGTTCGAGGGTGCTACCCATGGGTGGAGTTTTCCTGTCTGTTCTCGGGTCGGACTGTTGTGTCCTGGCTGTCGTGGGAGAGGGGTCAGGCCGGCGGGTGGTCGTCACGGGCTGCGATCAGATCGGCCCGCGCGCGGTTGACCATGCGATTTGCCACCGTACCGATCGCCGCGATCATCGCGACCACCGCCGCCAGCGCGGCGATCAGACCGGCGACCGGCGACCAGTTCGCCAGCAGGACGATGATCGGGATGGACACCGCCAGAACCAGCACACCGGCGCCGAGAGCGTAGAACGCGAGCTTGGCGATCGAGAAACCGCCGCCCGCCGACGGGGTGTCGGCAGAGTTCCCGACGGCCCCACCGCCTGCATCGCCGGCCGGCGTGCCGCCGGTCATGAGAGACCCTTCACCCAGTTCTCCAGGAGTTGGGCTCCGGCATCGCCGGACTTCTCCGGATGGAACTGCGTGGCCGAGAGCGGTCCGTTCTCGACGGCAGCCAGGAAACGTCCGCCGTGTTCGGCCCAGGTCAGCTTCGGGGCCGCGAGCGGCGAACCGACGTTGTCCATCTCCCAGCTCTGTGCGGCATACGAGTGCACGAAGTAGAAGCGGGTGTCGGCGTCGAGTCCGGCGAACAGCACCGAGTCCTCCGGGGCCTCCACGGTGTTCCAACCCATGTGCGGCAGGACCGGAGCCGGCAGCTGGGTGACGCTTCCGGGCCACTCCCCGCAACCTTCGGCCTCGACCCCGAACTCCACACCGCGTTCGAACAGGATCTGCATGCCGACGCAGATGCCCAGGACCGGGCGTCCGCCGGCGAGGCGCCGACCGATGATCCGGTCGCCCTTCACCGCGCGCAGACCTTCCATGCACGCAGCGAACGCACCGACACCGGGCACGACGAGACCGGTCGCCTCGAGTGCGGTGTTGAAGTCGGAGGTCACGGTCACCTGGGCGCCCGTGCGCTCGAGCGCCCGCTGCGCCGACCGCAGGTTGCCCGAACCGTAGTCGAGGATCGTGACGTCGGCCGCGCTCACAGGGCACCCTTCGTCGACGGCACACCGGTCACGCGTGCGTCGTATTCGGTTGCCGTGCGCAGGGCACGCGCAACGGCCTTGAACTCGGCCTCGGTGATGTGGTGCTGATCGCGGCCGTAGAGCACCCGCACGTGCAGGGCGATGCGGGCGTTGAGGGCGATCGACTCGAAGACGTGCCGATTGATGATCGTCGAGTACGGCACGCCCGGGTATCCGCCGATCACCGCGGTGAGCAGGTGGTCCGGTTCGCCGGTGTGCACGCAGTAAGGACGGCCGGACACATCGACGACGGCCTGCGCGAGGGTCTCGTCCATCGGGATCCAGGCGTCGCCGAAGCGGCGGATGCCCTTCTTGTCGCCGAGAGCCTGACCGAGCGCCTGTCCGAGGACGATGGCGGTGTCCTCGATGGTGTGGTGTCCCTCGACCTCGATGTCGCCCTCGGCCTTGACGGTGAGGTCGAAGCTGCCGTGCTGGCCGAACGCCGTCAGCATGTGGTCGTAGAACGCGATACCGGTGGAGATGTCGGTGATGCCGGTCCCGTCGAGATCGAGCTCGACCGAGATCGAGGATTCCTTGGTGGTCCGTTCGACCTTCGCGATGCGAGGCGCGGGGGTGCTCACTGAGAGTTCTCCAGATCTGTTGTTGCGAGCGTGCGGCTGACGTCGAGGAAGGCGTCGTTCTCGGGTGGGAGTCCGATGGTCACCCGCAGGTGGCCGGCGATCCCGACGTCCCGGATGAGGACACCGGCATCGAGGTAACGCTGCCAGGACGCGGGAGCATCCCGGAAGCCGCCGAACAGCACGAAGTTCGAGTCCGAGTCGACGACGCGGTAGCCGAAGCCGGTGAGCGCCGTCACCACGCGTTCGCGTTCGGCGATGATCTCGGCGACACCGGCGAGGGTGTCGTCGCTGTGACGCAGTGCGGCGCGTGCGGCGGCCTGGGTGAGCACCGACAGGTGGTACGGCAGGCGGACGAGCTGGATGGCGTCGACGACGGCCGGTGCTGCGGCGAGGTAGCCGAGGCGTCCGCCGGCAAAGGCGAAGGCCTTCGACATGGTGCGGCTGACGACGACCTTGGTCGGGAACTCGTCGATGAGCTCGGTCGCGCTCGGTGCGGACGAGAACTCGGCATACGCCTCGTCGACGATCACGATGCCGGGTGCGGCCTCGACGATGCGCCGCAGATCGGTGAGCGGGATCGAGCCACCGGTCGGGTTGTTGGGCGAGGTCACGAAGACCACGTCGGGTTCGCGGTTGGTGACCTCGGCGACCGCGTAGTCGATGTCGAGACCGAAGTCGGGTGAGCGCGCGGCGACGAGCCAGGCGGTGTCGGTGCCGTCGGAGATGATCGGGTGCATCGAGTACGACGGCACGAAGCCGAGCGCACGACGCCCGGGACCGCCGAACGCCTGCAGCAGTTGCTGCAGGATCTCGTTGGAACCGTTTGCGGCCCAGAGGTTTTCGGCACCGAGCTGCACTCCGGTGGCTCGGGTCAGGTAGGCGGCGAGGTCGGTACGCAGGGCGATCGCGTCGCGGTCGGGGTAGCGGTGCAGTTCCGCCGCGGCGTCACGGGCCGAGGCGGCGACGTCGTCGATCAGGGCCTGCGACGGCGGGTGCGGGTTCTCGTTGGTGTTGAGGATCACCGGCACCTTGAGTTGCGGTGCGCCATAGGCGGACTTACCGCGCAGGTTCTCGCGCAGCGGCAGGTCGTCGACGGTGATGCCCGAGCCCGGGACGTTGCTTCCCGTGACGTTCGTGACAGGCGCCTCCGATGCCGTCACGAGCGCACGCTCCCCGCGAAGCGCTGCTTGACCGCATCGCCGTGACCGGGCAGGTCCTCGGCATCGGCGAGGGTGACGACCTTGTCGGCGACCTCACGCAGTGCGGCCTCGTCGTAGTCGATGACGTGGACACCCTTGAGGAATGTCTGCACCGACAGGCCCGACGCGAAGCGCGCCGAACCCGAGGTCGGCAGAACGTGATTGGAGCCCGCGCAGTAGTCGCCGAGACTGACCGGCGCATACGGGCCGACGAAGATCGCACCCGCGTTGTGCACGCGGTCGGCGATCGCGGCGGCGTCGCGGGTCTGGATCTCGAGGTGTTCGGCGGCGTAGGCGTCGACGACGGCGAGACCGGCTTCGAGGTCGTCGACGAGGACGATGCCGGACTGCTCCCCCGACAACGCGGTCGTGACACGCTCGCGGTGCTTGGTCGCGGCGACCTGCTGGTCGAGTGCGACGTCGACGGCATCGGCGAGCTCGGTGCTGTCGGTGACGAGCACCGAGGCGGCGAGGACGTCGTGTTCGGCCTGGCTGATGAGGTCGGAGGCGAGGATGCCCGCGTCGGCCGAGTCGTCGGCGAGGATCGCGATCTCGGTGGGTCCGGCCTCCGAGTCGATGCCGACCACGCTGCGGCACAACCGCTTGGCGGCGGTGACGTAGATGTTGCCCGGGCCGGTGATCAGGTCGACCGGGTCGAGGACGGCGCCCGGCTCGTCGGCGGCATCGGTATCGGTTCCTCCGTAGGCGAGCAGCGCGACGCCCTGTGCACCGCCGACCGCCCACACCTCGTCGACGCCGAGAAGCGCGCAGGCGGCGAGGATGGTCGGGTGTGGCCAGCCACCGAAGTCCTTCTGCGGAGGCGACGCGACGACCAACGAGCCGACGCCGGCCTCCTGCGCGGGGACGACGTTCATGATCACCGAAGACGGATAGACCGCGTTGCCGCCGGGAACGTAGAGCCCCACGCGACGCACCGGAATCCACTTCTCGCTGACGACACCGCCGTCGACGACCTGGGTGTGGGTGGTCTCGCGCCGCTGGTCGGAGTGCACCTTGCGCGCACGGGTGATGGATTCGCGGAGCGCGTCGGCGACCTGGGGGTCGAGACCGGCGAGGGCATCGGCGATGACCTGGGCGGGGACCCGCACCGAGGCGGGCCGCACACCGTCGAACTTCTCCCCGAATTCCAGCGCCGCGGGCGTGCCGGTCTCGGCCACCGCATGCACAACCGGCGTCACCGTGTCGAGTACGGCATTGACGTCGGTACCCCCGCGGGGCAGCGCGCGACGCAATTCGGCGAGCGTCGGCGTGCTACCGCGCAGGTCAATTCGGGCGAGCATGATCTCTCCTGGTCGGTGCGGGAATTTACCCGTCCAGGATACGGGTCGGTGGCCAGCGGGTTTCTGGTGCGGGTGGGGAGGGTGTGCCGACGTCTCGCGTACTCGTCGTTCCCGACCACCGCCGACCGGCGAGAGACACGCGACAACCCATCATTCCTCGTACCGTGGGATGTGGGTGGAGGGCTCACATTCCCGCAACCGGACCGAACGAGCGGACCGTCGAGGGACGGCGGGGTGAGTGGACAGAGAGGTGAGAGAGTGTGCCAATACTGCGGTTGCCGGGACATGCCGCTCCTGCGGGATTACACCGCCGAACACGAGCGGGCCGTGAACCTCGGCGGCGATGCGGTCCGCGCACTCGATGCGGGTGACGTGGATCGTGCACGTGACCTCGCCGGAAGGCTGACAGTCGAACTCCGGTCGCACTGGCGTGGCGAAGAAGACGGCCTGTTCTCCCAGCTGCTCGACTCCGAACACGACCTCTTCGCCGAATACATCGACCCGCTCGTCACCGAGCATCGCGAACTCGGCACCTTCCTGGACTCGATGGACCTGTCAATCCCGGAAGACCGGGACCGATTCCGACGCGAGGTCTTCGCCCTGCACCGGCACATCGCGAAGGAGGAGGACGCCCTCTTCCCCGCGTCGGTCACCACCCTCGACGGCGACCAGTGGGACGCCGCGATCGCCGCGTGGGAAGCCGCCCACCCCGGTGAGCGACTACTGGGCACCGGGATCTAGGCGGCCGGGACCCTTGACCGGCCGCGGGAGCCGCATGAGTACGGAGGCACCTCCGATCAGGGGTTCTTGTCGATCGGCGACCGCTGGAACCAGCTCTCGAGGTCGAAGTCGGACTTGATGCTGCCCTGCTCGACGAGGAACGCCTTGGTGCCGGTGAGCAGTTCGACGGCATCCGCGGGGAACGGTTCTTCGGAGTACCCGTCGGGATTCGCTGCGGCACGGACCGCCGCCTCGGGAGCCTTGGAGTTGCCGAGTTCGAACTGCAGATACTCGTCCCAGTGGTCCTTGGCGTAGTCGACCGCGGAGGCGTGCAGCTTCTGCCAGATGGGCGCGAACTCTGGGTTCTTGGTGAGGAACTCCTCGCTGCTGACGGTCACACTGGTCCCGGCGAGATTCGGACGGTCCCGGTAGACGGAGTCGACGAGGTGGAACCCCTTCCCTTCGAACGTCTGCAGGGCGACCGACGGGATGACGCCCGGGAGGGCCGCTGCATCGATCTCGCCCGAGTTGAGTGGCGCCTCTTGATCTGCCGGGTACAGATGGATCAGGTTCGCCGAGATCCCCTCCTCGGCCAGGGCTCCCTGCAGGTACCGGTCGATGTAGGACCCCTTCGGGACTCCGATGTTCTTGCCCGCGAGGTCCGAGAGTGTCTTGATGGACGGGTCCTTCGCGACGACGCCGGCGTCGTTGTTGAACTGCTGAACCGCGACCAGTCGCGTCTGCAGGCCGGATCCGCGGGCCACCAACGCGGGCGTGTCGCCGTAGTTGGCCACGTCGAGTCGCCCCCCGACGAGGGCCTGGTTCAGATCGGGACCGTTCGGGAAACTGAACACCTCCACCTTGCTGACCCCGAGAGGCGCGAACGCCTCGAGGAGTTCGCCGCGGCTGTGTGCGAACCCGACCGGGCCGGCGATGACGTTGCTGGAACCGATGACACCGATACGGAGGGTGTCGATGACGTCGCGCTGGGCCGAGGACGTGTCGTCGGATCCGCATGCGGCGACGGCCATGACCGCAGATGCGGCCGCAAGGACGGCGACCGTGCGCGTGAATCGGCGGATCGGATGACGGCGGTCGATGTTCATGGGTGAGTTCTCTGTTCGTGGCGCGATCCCGGCAAAGGCATGACGAGAGCGCGCGGGTTCGGTGAACCGGTTGCGGTTCAGGTGATTTCGACTGAGGTGTGTTCAGCCGATGGAGGGAGAGGGTTCGTCGAGGATTCGCTCGACGAGCCGTGGCGGCGGATCCCCGTGCGGAATGGGCGGTCCGACGGCCGTTCGGCTTCCCGGCTGACGCCCCTTCCCCCAGCCCAGCTTCTCGCGGTAACTGCCGATCAGTTCCTCGCGGACCGTGTCATCGGAACCGATCGGCGTCGATTGAGGACTGACATAGAGCGCGTCGGTCGGGCAGTACGCCTCGCACATGAAACACGTCTGGCAGTCCGACTGTCGCGAGATCACCGGGATACCGTCTGTGCCCGTGTCGAAGACGTTCGTCGGGCAGACGTTCACGCACTTGTCGCAGGCGATGCAGGCGGACGCGACGACGAGTTCGATCATGCCGGAATCCTCGCGAGAGTCCCGGTTCCGACGTGGCCGGTCGGGCGAGGGCCGGAGACCCACACCTCGTCGAGTCCACCGGTACGCACATGTGCCTGCTGGGCGGGATCGAGACCCGGGATGTCGTCGCGCTTGCTCATCCCGCGGGATTCGGTGCGCGCCAGCGCCGATCGATAGATCCAGCGTCCGACGGCGGTGATCGCGGCGGCCTCTCTCGTCCGGATGCGACCTGCCGGCGTCGGCGCTCCATAGGAGCTGTCGGCGACGCCGTCCCACAGGGAATCGAGCCCCCGCAGAGCAGCGGCCATCCGATCACCGGTGCGAATGTAGTTCTTGTCGAACGGAGTCAGCTCGGCCTGCGCCGCTGCCACGACCTCGTCGGCGCTGAGCGAGCCGTGGGTGAGCGACAACCCGACGGTCCCCGCGCCGCGGAGCCGGTCGATCGGCACCGCGCCGCCCGCGCTGCGGGACGCTCGGGCGGCCGCCGCACCGGCGAAGCTGCCGGAGGACATCGCCCACGCCGAATTGTGGCTGCCACCACCGGTGAAGCCGCCACAGATGCGCTCGCGGGTCGCCGCGTCGCCGGCCGCGTACAGGCCGGGTACTCCCGTCCAGCAGTCGTCGTCGACGACGTCGATGCCGCCGGTTCCCCGCACGGTTCCCTCGGCGAGCAGGTCGACCTCGAAACGCTGTGTGAACGGGTCGATTCCACGGCGATCGAACTGCAGGAAGAAGTTGGGTTGCCCCTTCCGCATCTTCGCTGCGACCGTCTCGTCGGCACGGTCGAGTTGGGCGAAGACGGGTTCGTTCAGCAACGTCCGGGCGATCATCGACCTCCCCTTCATCGACCCCGCGCCCTCGACGATGCGTCCGTCGGCGTGGAAGAAGGTCGCGTACCCGTAGTACGCGGTCTTCGTTACCGTCGAGCCTTTGGGGACGATGGCGTAGGCGTTCGCGAACTCCATGCCGGAGAACGACGCCCCGACCTCGGCTGCCATGAGTGCACCGTCACCGGTGTCGACGTTGGTGCCCAGCGCTGTGGACAAGAACGCGCAGCCACCGGTGGCGAGGACGACCGCCCCTGCCGTGACGCGGAAGTCGCGATCGGCCTGGCGCTGGTAGCCCACCGCGCCGCCCACCGCGCCGGACGCGTCGGTGAGGAGTTCGAGAACCGGCGAATGGTCCAGGATCTGCACACCGCGGCGCTGGACCCAGGCCCGCATCCGTCGCATGTACTCGGGGCCCTGGACGCCGGTACGGATGGGTTCGCCGGTTCGGTCGTCGACCGGGAACGGATACCGGGCCTCGGTGCCCAGCCGGTGCATATTGGCGTAGGTCTGGTCGAGCACCCGGTCCATCCACGCGTGGTCGGCGAGGTTTCCGCCCAGCGTCTCGCGGCTCGCCTTGGCCTTGGCGCGCTCGTCAGGATCGGGAGCCACGTACCAGACACCGGTTCCGGCGGGCGCCGTCGTGCCCGAGGTACCGCAGTATCCCTTGTCGACGATGATGACCTCCGCACCCGCGTCGCGGGCATGGATGGCCGCCCAGGTGGCCGCCGGCCCGCCGCCGATCACGAGCACATCGGTGGACAGCGTCAGTTGCTCAGACATGTGTGTACTCCTGATCAGTGGTGGTCGTTCGGATGGGTTCGCCGTCGCCGACACCGAGTCCGGCGAGCAGACGCGAACGTAGGGCGACGAACTCGGGATCGGTCACCCGGCGAGGACGGGGAAGGTCGACGACGATCTCCTCGTCGATGTGGCCGCCCCGCAGGATCAGGGCGCGATCGGCGAGCAGCAACGCCTCTTCCACGTCGTGGGTGACGAGAAGAGTTGCCGGGCGATGTGTTTCCCACAGTCGCGCGACGAGCTTCTGGGCGTTGATCCTGGTCAGTGCGTCCAGTGCACCGAACGGTTCGTCGAGCAACAGCAGTTCGGGCTCGCGGACGAGGCCGCGGGCCAGTGCCGTCCGCTGCGCCTCGCCACCCGACAGGGTCGAGGGCCACGCGTCGGACTTCGAGGCGAGACCGACCTCCTCGAGCGCGCGTCTTGCACGGTCCCGCGTGTTGCCGCCGCGTAGGCCGAGAGCGACATTGCGCCATACGGACAACCACGGCATGAGCCGGTGTTCCTGGAACACGATGGCCTTGGCGGCCGGGGCCTCGATGATGCCGGTGAATCCACGGTCGAGGCCACCGATCCCCCGCAACAGCGTGCTCTTGCCCGAGCCACTCGCCCCGAGGAGGGCGACGAACTCTCCCGGTTCGATGGTCAGATCGACGTCGGCCAGGACCGTCCGCCCGTCGAACTCGCGGCCTGCTCCGGCGACCACAACCCTGTTCTCGTTACCGATGACCATCTGTCACCGACCTTCGAATCCGTTGCGCCAGGACAGGAACCGGCGTTCGAGCACACGCACGGCGATGTCGGTCAGCAGACCGAGGATCGCGTAGATGACCAGCACCAGGAAGATCTGGTCGGTGCGGAGGTATTCCTTCGCGTCGTTCATCAGGAAGCCGAGACCGACGGGCGTCGTCTGCATCTCCGCGACGACGAGCACCAGCCAGCCGATACCCAGCGCCTGGCGGAGGCCGACGAAGATCTGCGGCAGTGCACCGGGAAGGACGACGTATCGGATCAGCTCGAACCGTGTCAGTTCCAACGACTCCGCGGCCTCGATCAGTTTCTGGTCGACCCCACGGATGCCGGCGACGACATTGAGATAGATCGGGAAGATCGGCGCCACGATGATGAGTGCGATCTTGAACTCGTCGCCGATCCCGAACCAGATGATGAACACCGGCACCAGTGCGACAGCCGGCATCATGCGCAGTACCTGGACGGGCGCGTTGACCACATCCTCGGCGACCTTGAACAGTCCGGCGGCGGCACCCAGGACGGCACCGATGACGATACCGATGGCCAGGCCGATGGCCACTCGACGCCCGGAGGCGGCGAGGTGGGTCCACAGTTCACCGGTGCGAACGAGTTCCCAACCGGCGGTGACCACCTCGGTCGGCGCAGGCGTGGTGGCACCCAACCAGTCTCGTGCTCCGAGCTGCCAGACACCGACCACGAGGATCAGGCCGATGGACTGGCGCAGGACACGAATCGAATTGGTACGCAGGAGCGGGAGTCGGCGCGAGCGCGACGTGGACCGCACCGGCGTCGCCGCGGTCGCTGGTGCCGCGGGCACGGCACCGACGACACCCGGAGGCGTCGAGAGCTCGAGAGTCATGAGAGATCCGCCTGAGAAGTGGGCTGGCCAGGACGTTTCGGACGCTACTGACACGTCCCACCGTGAGGGACCCTTTGGCCCAGAGTGATTCAGAACACCCCACCGCCCGAACGACAGAGTGATCTGCGGTCATCATGCACCGAAGTCCCGCGCGTCCTAGCACGCCGTACCGACAATTCGCGACGGATAACTGATGATCGGTTTTCATTGCACGGCAACGCGATAGCGCGTACTGTCGAACATACATTCGCAGGACGGACGGGGGTGTGCAGCATGTCCAGCAGTGAAGCCATCATCACTTCAGACGTGCCGCCGTCGCGGGCCACCGAACTCGTTCGCAGTCTGCACGCCCTCATTGATGGGATCCAGACTGTCGATCTGGCCTCGTGCACCGATTCCGAACTCGTGGAGGTCGCCGCGGAGACCGAACGTGCCGTCGCGCGACTGAGTTTCGCCGGGGACCGTCAGGTCGTCGAAGCCACCGAACGTGACCTACCCCGTAAGACCGGGCACCGCAGCGTCATCCAGTTCATGACCCACCGCCTCCGGATCGCCGAACCCATGCGGCGCCGCGACCAGATGTCGGCCACCGCAACCTTTCCCAGCCCTACCGGCGAACCACTCCCACCCCAGCACCCCACCCTGGCCGACGCCTTCGCCGACGGACATGTCGGCCCCGCCCATGTGCGTGCGGTCATCGACGTGCTCGACCAGATCCCGCACGCCGTCGACCACGACGTGAAGATCGCCGCCGAACGACAGATGACCGAAATCGCCGTCGACCACACCCCCGCCGACATCACCAACCTCGGCGCACGCCTGTTGGCCCACCTCGACCCCGACGGAACACTCGCCGACGACACCGACCGCAAACGCCGTCGCAAACTGTCGGTCAACCGGCAACGCGCCGACGGCACCGCCAAGATGTCCGCCGACCTCACACCCGAACTCCTCGCGCGGATCACCATGCTGCTCGCGGTCTGGGCCAAACCCGGCATGAACAACCCCGACGACCCCGAATCACCGCACGGGTCGATCGAGAATGCCGACCCCGAGATGGTCGAAGCCGCGGCCGCACGTGATGATCGCAGCGATGCGCAGCGCAACCACGACGCGTTCAACGCCTTGCTGAAGGCTGTGCTCGAGGACGGCCTGCTCGGCAAGAGTCACCGCGGGTTGCCGATACAGGTGATCGTCAAAGCCGACCTCAACGATCTGATCCGCGAAGCCGGGTTCGCCACCACCGCCACCGGCACTTTGATCCCCATCCCCGACCTCATCGACCTCGCCGCCGACGCCCAACACTGGCTGGCCGTGTTCAAAGACGCCACCGCGATACCGCTGTACTTCGGACGCGGCAAACGCCTGGCCACCCGCGAACAACGACTGGTGTCCTTCGCCCGACCCGACGGCGAGGTCTGCTCCACACCCGACTGCGACCTATCCGCAGCACACGTGGAAATGCATCACGCCCAACTCGATTGGGGCCTCGGCGGACTCACCGACATCACCGACCTCGCACCCGCGTGTCCGAAACACAATCGGATGGTCGGAGGGCAACCCGGCCAATACACCACCCGCATGGTCCGCGAGGGCCCCGACGCGGGCCGTTGCGCCTGGCGGCTCAACGCCGAACCCGGCGCGCCTCCGAATCCCGAACGCATCAACCGGCGACCCGACATACCCCGACGCTTCGCCGAGCACCTTGAACAGGTGCGCACCGAAATCCACGGACCCGACCCGGCGTCCGGCGATCAGCCACGCCTGCACCTGCGCCAAGTCATCGACCTGCGCAACGCCTCCGACGCCGAAGCCACCCTCGCCTCGATCCTCCTCGCAACCTTGTGCCCACGACCTGCGGGTACTTGGACCTCAATGATCCCGGAGTAGCTGCGGACGAACATCTCCCGCAGTACCGTGAGGCACATGCCAGCCTATTGGGTCATGTTCGTCGTCGCGCTGATCTCGTGCATCATCATCGGGGTCGGATTCATGGTCGGAATCCCCGGCAACAAGGACTGATTTCCGGTCCCTGATTCCGCGGCCGCGCCCGAGTGCGCGCCGTGATGATCGCGCGCGCAGATAAGTCTCCGCTTCATCGCCACTTCGGGCACACCGGCGCTACTCCCAAGCAGCGCTGTGCCGGAAGTGGCGATTCTACGTGTGTAGCGGGGTGTCGCACCTCACACTTCCCTGTTACTCTCTCGATACTTCAGGTCATCTGACCTGAACATGTGGTCGATACTCTCGCGCCACCAGGAGATCGGGGGATCACATGAGCACACACCTCTCACGCCGGAACTTCCTCGGCGGAACGCTGGCAGTGACCGGCGCGGTGGCGGGGGCTTCGCTCGTCGGTTCCGGACGGGCATCGGCGGCACCGTCGGGGATCGTCGACGTCATCGTCGTCGGAGCAGGACTGTCCGGACTCGCTGCTGCGAAGGCTCTCAAAGCCGCGGGAGCCTCGGTCACCGTGCTGGAAGCCCGGGAACGCGCGGGCGGCCGCGTGCACAACATCGCCTCGCCCAGGCTGGGTGCCACGCTCGACGCCGGGGCCGAATTCATCGGTCCGACACAGGGTCACATCGCCGGACTGGCGCGCGAGTACGACGTCCGAACCCTGCGCACCTACAACGCCGGCGACAGCATCTTCGTCAGCCGCACCGGCACGACGCGCGTACCCGCCGCCCTGCCGGTACCGGCCGTCGCCGACCTCGGACAGGCGGGTGCCGCCCTGGCCCGGGCGCAGGCCGATGCACTGGCCGGATTCCCCGTCGGCGAACCGTGGAAACACCCGAACGCCGCCTACCTGGACTCGATCACGTGGGGGCAGTACACCCACCAGATCGCCGACACCCAGACGGCGCGCGACCTGGTGCAGATCGCGATGTCGGCGCCACTGTCCGTCCGGCCCGACGAGGTGTCCGCGCTCTACTACCTCAACTACATCGCGGCATCCGGTGACGAACAGAATCCCGGGACCCTCGTCCGACTCCTGAGCACCGACGGCGGGGCGCAGGAGCGGCTCTTCGAAGGGGGCGCCGCACTCATCCCGCTGCGGATGGCCCGCGAGCTCGCCGCGAACGTGGTCTACCACGCGCCCGTCCGGTCGATCTCGTATTCCGACGGCATCGCGACCGTCACCGGCGACGCCGGAACCCACCGCGCCCGCCGTGTCATCGTCGCCATGTCCCCCGCCATCGCCGGCCAGATCGACTACCGCCCAGGGCTTCCCGCCGCACGCATCGGGATCCACCGCGGCTACCGGATGGGTGCGGTCAGCAAGTTCGCGGCGATCTACCGTCGACCGTGCTGGCGGGACAAAGGTCTGTCCGGGCAGGTCTACGGGTCCGGACGCCCCATCGATGTCACCTTCGAGAGCTACGCCGACAACCAGCACATCCTGATGGGCTTCATCTCGGCCGACGCGATGCGACGCCTCGACCACGCACCCGAATCCACGCTGGTCAGGGAGTGCATCGCCAACTTCGTCGAGTACTTCGGTCCCGAGGCACGGGATTTCATCGACCACGGTGTGTTCAAGTGGGACCTCGAACCGTGGTCGCGCGGCGGCCCGGTCGCCGTCAGCCGACCGGGGACACTAACCAGATACGGCCCCGCACTCCGCGAGCCCGTCGGCCCCATCCACTGGGCCGGGACGGAGACCTCGGACCACTGGACCGGTTACATGGACGGCGCGGTGCGCTCGGGCCGTCGTGCGGCACGCGAGATCCTCGATGACCTCAGATGACCCAACTGCGGTGACGGTGCCACGACCATGAGGATGCCTGTCGAGGAACGGCGAGAACTACTGCTGGAGTCCGCATTTCGGGTGATCGCCCGACGCGGGGTCGACGGCGCGACCACGCGAGCGATCTGCGCGGAGGCCGGCGTCACGCTGTCGACCTTCCATTACGTGTTCGCCACCCGTGACGAACTCCTCGCCGCACTCGTCGAGCACGGAACCGAGAAGGAGCTCAGCGCCGTGGGTGCGGCGCTCGGCGAGGGCACCCAGGACATCTTGCCGGGACGGGCCGGCGTGCTGGCGATTCTCCAGACCGCGCTCTCTGCCTACATCGACGGAGTGCAGGCCGACCCCGACCGTGAGCAGGCGATGATCTCGCTCAACCAGTACGCCAGGCAGACCGACGGTCTGAGCGACCTCGGCGCACAGATGTACCTCCGGTATTACGAGGCGATCGCCGGAGCACTCGACGGCGTCGCCACGGTCACCGGCACCGGCTGGGACCGGCCCACCACCGAACTGGCACCGCTCATCCTCGCCGCCACCGACGGAATCACCCTGTCGTACCTCAACATCCGCGACCGCACCGTCTGCGACCTCATCGCCGACGCCACGGTCACCAACCTGTCGACTCACATCGTCGACGCCCCAGAGAACGCCGGAAAGGGACCCACTACGTGAACGTGACACGGAGACAACTGATCGCCGGTGCGGCGGTGACCGCCGCGGGCGCCGGCCTGGCGCTGAACACGGGCCGGGCCGGTAAGGCGTCGGCGGCTCCGGCCGATTCGACGGACTACCTCGTCGGCTGCGGCATCGGCGACGTCACGGGTGCCGTCGCCGGACAGGGCATGATGGGCTACTCCAACCCCGAGCAGGTCGCGGCCGGACTTCTCCAACGATGCTGGGCGCGTGCCTACATCATCGTCGACCAGGCGACCGGCAAGCGCGTGGTCTTCCTGACCGCCGACATCGCCTGCCTTTTCCAGTCGCACCACATGGGGCTGATGGAGAAGCTGAGCAAGCGTTTCGGCTCGATCTACACCGAGGCGAACGTCAACCTCAACGCGCAGCATTCGCACGCCTCCTGCGGCGGAACCGCCTGGGACCACGCGTATTCGCTCGCCGCCTTCGGCTTCAAGAAGAACTCCTACGACGCCGAGGTCAACGGTATGTTCGCCGCCATCGTGCGGGCGCACGAGAACCTGGCCCCCGGTACGATCACCATCGGCCGCGAGGAACTACACAACGCCAGCGCGAACCGGTCCAAGGTCGCCTTCGACGCCAACCCGTCGTCGGAGAAGAAGCTGTTCCCCAATGCGATCGATCCGCAGGTCACCGTCCTGCGCCTGCGGCACACCAGCGGCAAGGACGTCGGGGCCATCACCTGGTTCTCGACCCATGGCACCTCGCTGGCCGACCACAACGTGCTGATCGCCGGCGACAACAAGGGGTACGCCAGCTACCTGTGGGAGCGCACCCGACCGGGCTTCGTCGCGGCTTTCCCACAGACGAACTCGGGTGACATGACGCCGAACCTCTCCCTCAAGTGGTTCACGCCGAGTGGGCCGACCACGGACAACAAGCGCAACTGCGAACTGATCGGTGAGCGCCAGTACATCGCCGGGCGACGCGCCTTCGACGCCAGCCGTCCGATGACGCGCGGCGGCGTCGACTCGGTCACCCGCTATGTCGACATGTCCGCGGTGCGGGTGTCCGGAACCTTCACACCCGACGGGAAACCGGCGTCGACGACGCCGGCGATGATGGGTGCAGCCGCCGCGGCGACCAGCAGCGAGGACAACTACGAGCAGCCGCTCCCCCTCCTCGTCGAGGGCATGACCAACCCTCTCGTCACCGCGCTCGGCGGTGACAAGACACCGCCGATCGCCCCGTGGGTGCGGGACATGCAGGCGCCCAAGCTGATTCTCTTCCCGCTCGGACTCATGCCGCCGTCGGGCTGGATTCCGTCCGTGGTCCCGCTGCAGATCATGCGGATCGGCGAGCTCGTGCTCGTCGCGGTCCCGGCCGAGGTGACCGTCGTCGCCGGACTCCGGCTGCGGCGGGTCGTCGCCGATGAACTGCGCGTCGACATCGACAACGTGCTCGTCCAGGGTTACGCGAACGCCTACACCCAGTACGTCACCACCCCGGAGGAATACGACCTCCAGCAGTACGAGGGCGGCGAAACCCAGTACGGCCGTTACACACTGCCGGCGTACATGCAGGAGTTCGCGAAGCTCGCCGGTGCCATGGCATCGGGTAGGGGTCTCGATCGCGGTCCGGCGCCGGTCGACAAGTCCGGCCTACAGCCGGATCTGGTCCCGCCGGTGCCCGCCGACCGGCCCATCGCCGGTCACGCCTACGGCGACGTGCTGAAGCAGCCCGGCGGGTCCCACCGTCCGGAGCAGACCGTGACCGTCGACTTCGTCGGCGCCCATCCCAACAACGACTTCCGCCATGGCGGAACGTATCTGGAGGTCCAGCGGCGCGACGGCGGGACCTGGAAGACGGTTGCCGACGACAACGACTGGTCCACCGAGTTCCGCTGGGCACGTCCGGCCGGCAGCACCGACACCTCGCGCATCACGATCACGTGGCGACCGCCCGCCGGGACATCGGGAACGTACCGGATCAAGTACAACGGCAACAGCCGTGACGGGGGTGGGCGCATCCGGCAGATCAGCGGTACATCGCGGACGTTCGAGGTCGGCTGAGCATCGGTCAGCGGATGCGCGCCCGCATCAATGAGACGTTGTAGTCGGTCCAGGTCGACATGGTGAAGTACAGATCCTCACCGCTCGACCATGGGTGCATGAAGCCGCCGTAGAGCTGGGCGTATTTCGACGAGTGGACCAGTTCTGAGGGCTCGGACCAGAGTCCTTGTGGCTCACGGGCCTTGCGCAACATGATCGCCCCGCGGAAGGCATCGAGGTAGGTCAGCTGCCAGCGCTGCGACTTCTCGTCGTACCGGGCCGACACCTCGCCCGCGGGGCCGGCGAAGATCACCGAGGCGACATTGCCGTCCCGGGCCGGAACCCATCTTCCGTCGCGCCAGTACTGGTAGGCGGTCTTGTTCAGCACGTGATCGCGGTGGACCCGCGCCAGGCCCACGGAGCCGATCCGCGAGTTGGGCGTACCGAACATGTACACGTACTCGCCCTGCGGCACCATCGACGACACCTGGAACTGGCTCACGCCGAAGATGTTGTCCCATCGGGCGTACGGGTCCTTCGTCCACGTCGACCCGCCGTCGTCGGAGTAGGCGAGCCCGCCGTGGTTGGTGAGCCACACCCCCGGGATCTCGCCCCACGTCCGCACCGACATGTAGGTCATGAACTGCCGGTCACCGACCGCGAAACCGGACGTCGGGATGACGGTCATCTCGTAGCGGTCGATGCGCCGTGCGCTGAGGAGTTCCGCGGCGTGGCATCGGCTGTCCTGGATCATCGTGTCGATGCTCATCCCGTCGGACAGCTTCTTGTCGCTCGAGAACCCGAGCACGTTGGAGCGCCAGTCCCGACCGTTGGCTCCCGGCGGACGGAACCCCTTGCCGAACGTGTCACCGAAGACGACGGCGACCTTGCCCGGCGTCGACTCCCACATGATCCCGAGGTCGGTGCCGTGGATCTGCCAGCGCTTGTCGGTGCGGCTCGTGGAACCCTTGCCGGTGAGCGTGCTGACGAGATCGACGTCGGACACGCGCGGACGCGCCGGCCTGGATGCGACCGGACCGGCGTCGACGCCGGGGGCGATGGCCGCGGGCGGTGGCGGGACCGGCGGCGGATTCGGGTTGGGCACCGGGACCGGGATGTCCTTCGGCGCCGGATCGAAGGTGATCTTCGGGAACTCGATGCTCAGGGCGGGCCCGCCGGTGCCGGGCTTCGGCTTGGGCGGGTCGGTGATGTCCGGGCACGGATCCGAGCACGGATCCTTCGGCGGTTTCTCCGACGGGATGCGCACCACCGGCTTCTCCGGGGCCGGCTCGGGCACCGGCACGATTCGCGGATACGGGAGCGGGATGCTGAACCGGTCGGGCAAGCGCGGGATCAGATCACGCGGATCGACCGGGCCCTTCTTCGGCTTCGGTGGCAGGTCCGCCTCGCACCCCGAGCTCGGCAACACGATCGACGGTGCTGCGTGAACCACTGCAACCGAACCCCCGAGCGCGGTGCCGGCAACCACCACCGCACAGGCCGGGACGATCCACCGGAGCCCTCCGCTCCTCAGCAGGCCCATGCGAGATCCCGGCGAGCGGGTCCCGGACAGATGAGTCATGGATCAGGAGTCGTCCGCGTTGCCCTTGCGCCACTCCGACCACGGGATGTTCCAGTCACCGAGCCCGTCGGTGCCCGAGAGGGTGCCGCCCGTGGTGTTCTTGACGACCACCGGGTCGCCGCGCAGCGTGTTGTTCATGACCCAGAGCGCGTTCTCCGGGCTGAGGTTGAGGCAGCCGTGGCTGGTGTTGGTGTTGCCCTGGGCCCACACCGACCACGGCGCCGAGTGGAAGAAGATGCCGCTGTAGGACATCCGCGTCGCATAGTCGACGGGTGTGCGGTAGCCGTTCGGCGAAGTCGACGGCACACCGTAGGTCGACGAGTCCATGATGATGTGGTCGTGCTTGTCGGCGATCAGGTAGACACCGTTGTCGGTCTCGTCACCCGGCTTGCCCATCGACGTCGGCATGCTCTTGATGACCTGGCCGTCACGCTCGAAGACAACCTGCTTGGTGTTGTCGTCGGCGGTGATGATCATCCTGCGGCCCACCGTGAAGTTGGTGCGTACGTTCTCCTGGCCGTACAGGCCGTCGCCGAGGTCGATGCCGTAGGTGTTGACGGCGACCCGCACCTTGGTACCGGGCTTCCAGTACTCCTTGGGACGCCACCGGACCTCGCTGTCGCTGATCCAGTAGAACGCGCCCTCGACCGGCGGATCGGTGGTGACCCGGATGGCCTTCTGCGCGGCGCGACGGTTCGGGATCGGCTCGTCGAACTTCACCGCGATCGGCTGACCGACGCCGACGGTCTCACCCGGGTTGGGGGTCAGGTAGGCCTGCGTCAGGTTGTTGGGGCTGCTGGTCGTGAAGGTGACCTTCTTGGTGACCGCGCCGCCGATGCCGACCGCGTCGGTCTCCAGCGTGTAGGTGCGGTTGTAGCCGAGCGCCTCGTTGCTGACCCAGACGGTGTCGTTGTCGCTGAAGGAGCCCTTGAGCGGGGTCCCGTCCGACTTGGTGATGAGCACGCGACTAAGAGTGCCCTCGCTCGTGGTGACCTTGATCGGGGCACCCGGCTGCACGCCGACCGTGTTGTCACTCAGCGGCTGATTGTTCAGTTCGGTGATGTCCACAGCGGGCTTGAGCAGGTCGTCGAAGAGGCTCGAGCTGGTCACGTTGTCGGAGTACGACGCCTCCTGTGAGCACGACGTCACGAGCGCGATGATCGCGAGCAGCACACCACTGATGATCAGCGGCATCCGTCGAGAAGAACGACCGATCCCCATCTCTCTCCCACCTGTCTCGACCGACTCCGATGACCGGACGGCCGAATGCGTCCCGAATCTCGCACCAGTGTACGAGAACCCGCCTGCAGAACTCCGTCTGTGTCGTCCGTTCGGCGGCGTGTCCTGCACGGTCCGGGCGACGATGCCCGGGAAAAACTCGGCACGCCACATACCCCGACGTCCCGCCGACCCGGGATACCACAAAACGCCCCGCAGCTTCTGCGAGGCGTTTTGTGAGACTCTGTGCGCCATCAGGGACTCGAACCCCGAACCCGCTGATTAAGAGTCAGCTGCTCTGCCAATTGAGCTAATGGCGCTTGCCGGTTTCGCCTCCGGTTTGCCTCCCGGCGGCGAGAAGGAACATTACAGGACACCGTCGCCAGTTGTGAAATCGCCTGGTCGGAACGGGTTTGTACGTGTCGTCGAGACTCTTGTTCCCGGCGGGCCGGCAGCGGCGTGGATCAGCTCGCGATCTTGCGGACCACAAAGACGAGCACGAGCGCGCCCACACCGGCGATCGAGTACATCACCGCGGGCTTCTGCAGCGTCGCCAGCGCTTTGGATTTGGCGTCGTCGGCGAGGCGCTGCGGGTTGGCACGTTCGGCCAGCGCGTCGAGCGTGTTGGCAAGGTCCTCACGGGCCCTGGCGATGTCCTGCTCGATACGTTCGGTGTCTCCGGCCACGTTGCATCCTTCCGGCGCTTCTCGCTCTGTCACGCGTCGTCACTGCTCACGCGTTGTCATTGACTTCCAGATCGCCGCCAGACGGCGGCGATTCGATGCTACGACATCCCCACCTCGCGACATGTGACCATGCACTAGCCTGGCTCTCATGGCAGAGGTCACTCCCCCCGCGGAGGCACAGCGTTTGTCCGTCGGTGATCGCGCTCCCGCGTTCACCCTGCCCGATGCGAACGGGAATCCGGTGTCGTTGTCCGATTACGCCGGCCAGAAGGTCATCGTCTACTTCTACCCGGCGGCGTCGACGCCCGGTTGCACCAAGCAGGCGTGCGATTTTCGCGACAACCTCGCCGAGCTCGACGATGCGGGCCTCACGGTGCTCGGCATCTCCCCCGACAAGCCGGCCAAGCTGGCCAAGTTCGTCGAGGCGGAGGGACTCACCTTCCCGCTGCTGAGCGACCCCGAGAAAAAGGTGCTGACCGAGTGGGGTGCCTTCGGCGAGAAGAAGATGTATGGCAAGACCGTCACCGGTGTCATCCGCTCCACGTTCCTCGTCGACACCGACGGGACCATCGCCCTCGCTCAGTACAACGTCCGGGCGACCGGGCACGTCGCCAAGCTGCGCCGCGACCTGTCCGTGTGAGACATCGCGATGACCGAGTCCGCCCAGCCGCTGGTGCCGCGTAAGCGGCCCACCCAGGAACGCAGCAAGCGCAAGTTCCAGGCGATGCTCGAGGCGGCCCGCGAACTGCTGATCGACGTCGGATTCGAATCCCTGACCTGCGAGGAGATCGCGACCCGCGCCGAGGTCCCGATCGGCACGCTGTACCAGTACTTCGCGAACAAATACGTCATCGTCTGCGAGCTCGACCGGCAGGACACCGTCGACGTGCGCGAGGAGCTGACCGCGTTCGCCAGCGAGGTGCCCTCGCTCGAGTGGCCCAGTCTTCTCGAGAAGTTCCTCGACCACCTCGCGGCGCTGTGGCGCACCGATCCGTCGCGGCGTGCGGTGTGGCTGGCGGTCCAGTCGACCCCGGCCACCCGCGCGACGGCGTCGGAGAACGAACGCGTCCTCGCCGAGCAGGTCGCACGAATAATCGCGCCGCTCACGCCTTCTCAGCGTGAACGGCGCGAGATGATGTCGCAGGTGCTGGTGCACACGGCGTACTCGTTGCTCAGTTTCTCGGTGCAGGACGGCCACGACCACGACGAGACCGTTGCCGAGCTCAAGCGCATGCTCGCCGGCTATCTGCTGCTCGAGGAGTCGACGGCGGTCTGAACCCCGGGTCGTCGCGTTCTGCGGGGCGCTATCGGCCCTCGAGGATCGCAACCGCCGCAGCCGTGTCCCCGTCGTGGGTCAACGACACGTGGACGACGGTGTCGCGCAGATGATTACCGATCTCACCGGACAACCGGATCGCCGGCCGGCCCCAGGTGTCGGTGACCACCTCGATGTCGCTGTGCCGGATCAGCGGCAACAGCGGGGAACGCGAGAACCGGCTCACCGACCACGCCTTCACCACGGCCTCCTTGGCCGCCCAGCGCGCGGCGAGATGCCGTGCATCGTCGCCGGTTCCGGCAGCCGAGTCCCGACGCTCGCCGACCGTGAACCGGTCGGCGAACGTCGTACCCGGCTGCCGGAGCTGCTCGGCGAATTCCGGGATCGACACGATGTCGATGCCCACTCCGAGAACGCTCATCTCCCCCGGCTTCGCCTCACTTCCCGAATCCGCTGCGGTCAACGGTTTTCCGGCACCCGACCGGAACCGTACACATCCGCCTCGTCGAGACGCACCGACGGATCGAGCAGCATGCCCGCCTCGGCGTCGTGCTCGTCGACCGACTCGTCGAAGCGGCGGTTCGGCGGACGCTGGTAGGCAGGCTCGCCCCCGCAGATCGACTGCAGGAAGCGCTGGCTGCCCAGACGTGCACGCTCGTCGGCGCGCTGCCGGTAGGTCTCCCGCTCCTCGGGTGCCAGGGAGGCGATGAACGCCTCCGGATGGACGACCGCGATGAGCCCGGACACGTGCCCGAAGCCGAGGCTGGTCAAGAGACCGGCCTTGAGCGGGAACCGCTCGCCCAGCTGCAGGGTCTCGCGCGGCCAGACCAGGTGCGGGTACTCCTTCATCTTCTCGTCGACGCAGTCCAGGCTGCGGTTCGGCGGGATGATGCCGTCACGGAGCATCTGGCACAGACCGATCAGCTGGAAGGCGGCGGCGCCACCCTTGGCGTGACCGGTGAGCGACTTCTGCGACACCACGAACAGCGGGGCGCCCGTACCGCGTCCGATCGCCTCGGCGAGCCGTTCGTGCAGCTCGGACTCGTTGGGATCGTTGGCCTTCGTCGACGTGTCGTGCTTGGAGACCAGCGCGACGTCATCGGCGCCGACCCCGAGCACGCTCAGGGCGTTGGCCAGCGGCGAGGACAGTGCGCCGCGGGCGGCGCCCAGCGCACCGAGTCCCGGAGCCGGGATCGAGGTGTGCACGCCGTCGCCGAAGCTCTGCGCCCACGCCACCACGCCGAGGACCGGCAGACCCATCTGCGCCGCGACATCGCCGCGGGCGAGCAGGATCGTGCCACCACCGGCCGACTCGACGAACCCGCCCCGTCGACGGTCGTTGGCTCGCGAGAACCGGCGGTCGTCGATGCCGCGTGCGGTCATCTTCGCCGAATCGGCGGTCGCCGACATCGCGCCGAAGCCGACGATGCCCTCGATGCCGAGATCGTCGAATCCGCCGGCCACCGCGAAGAGCGCCTTGCCGAGACGGATCTTGTCGACGCCCTCCTCGACCGACACCGCCGCCGTGGCGCACGCCGCGACCGGGTGGATCATCGCGCCGTAGCTGCCCACGTAGGACTGGACGACGTGTGCCGCAACGATGTTCGGCAGCGCCTCCTGCAGGATGTCGTTGGCGTTCGCCTCACCGAGCAGGGTGTTGACGTACAGGTCTCGCATCGACGCCATGCCGCCCATACCGGTGCCCTGGGTGTTGGCCACGAGGCCGGGGTGCACCCACCGCATCAGTTCACTCGGTGTGAAGCCGGACGACAGGAACGCGTCGACGGTGGCGACCAGGTTCCACAACGCGACCCGGTCGATTGCCTCGACCATGTCGGGGCTGACGCCCCAGCGGGTCGGGTCGAAACCGGTCGGGATCTGACCGCCGACGGTGCGGGTCAGCGAGAACTTGCGCGGCACACGGATCTCCGTGCCGGCCAGGCGGGTGACCTGCCAGTCGCCGTCGGGGTTCTGCGTCACCCGGGTCTTCTCGGGGTCGGCACTGGCGAACGCACGGGCCTCGGCCTCCGAGTTGACGGTGAAGGTCAGGTCCTCGTCGAGGAACACCGAGGTGAGCAGCGGCGAGGTGTTGTCGACCATCGCGCCGTCGTCGGCGTAGCGGCGGATGCCGCACCGCGAGACGACCTCGTCGTGGTAGCGCTCGGCGATCTCGCTCTCCGGCACCGGATCACCGGACTCGGTGTCGTACCAGCCCGGCTTCGGAGCCGAATCCCAGTGGATCAGACCGGTGTTCCAGGCCAGCTCGAGAACACCTGCCGCCGAGAGCTTCTCGTCGACCTCCATCTCGAAGCGGGTCCGTGCCGAACCGTACGGTCCGAGCTCGCCGGCACCCACGATGACCACCAGGTCCTCGGGACGCGCGTCGATCGACGGCCATTCCGGACGCATGCCGCGCGGTGCGCGGGCAGGTGCCGGGAGCGCGGCGACGGTGGTCGACGCCGGTGCCTCGTCGGCGTCCTCGGCGGCCTCGGCAGCGGCTGCAGCAGTGGCCGCGAGCGCCTTGAGGTCGGTCGAGGCGTCGAGCCCGCCGGTGAAGTCGGCCAGGACGGGCGCGTCGACCGCGGACGCACGCTGCTCGGGCGTGCACAGCGTCAGCAGGTTGGCGGCCATCTCCTCGGTGCTCCAGGTGCGGACACCGGCGGCTTCGACCGCGTCGACCATGCCGTCGTTGTGGCCCATCAGCCCGGTGCCGCGCACCCAGCCGATGAGAGCGTGGGCCAGGGTGGTCTTCGACCCCCACGACTCCTCCGCCGACCAGCGCGTCACGAGCGCGTCGAGGGCGGCCTTGCTCTCGCCGTAGGCGCCGTCGCCACCGAACATGCCGCGGTTCGGGGAACCGGGCAGGACCACGTGGAGGCGGGCCGCGATGTCGTGGTCGGAGTGGACCTCCGCCAGACCGGCGATGAGCCGCTCGACCGACCAGAGCAGGACCTTCATCTCGAGCTCGGCGCGAGCACCGGCGTCGGTGAGATCTCCGGCCACCCGCGGGGCGGCGAACGGGAACAGCATCGTCGGCTTCATGGCCGGCTTCACCACCGCGGTCGTGCCGCCGAGGTTCTCGGTCTGTTCCGTCGCGACCCACTCGACCAGGTCGTCGACGTCGTTGTACGACGCCATGTTCGCCGGGGCGATCCACAGCGCGGCACCGGTGCGGGCGTTCTCGCGGTAGAGCTTCTTGTAGAAGGCCAGACGTTCGGAGGTCAGTCGCGAGGTCGTCGCGATGACGGTCGCGCCACCGGCGAGGAGGCCCGCCACCACACCCGCGGCGATCGACCCCTTGCTGGCGCCGGTGACGACGGCGATCTCGCGGCTGTAGATGCCCTTCTCCGGGTTCTCGGCAGCGTGCGCGATCGCCCCGAAGACGCGGCCGTGCACGGCGTTTCCGCTCGCGAGGGCCTTGCCCTGCCACCAGGTGGCGTGTTCGGCGACGGTGTCCCCGGCTCCGACGAACCCGCCGACGACCTTCTCGAAGTCGGCGTCGAGCTCGTGCTCGTCGGTCAGCCAGAGACGGACGAGATCCTCACGGGCGGTTGCCCACCGGTCGTCGATCAGGACGATCTTGGCGTCGTCGAACGCCGGTGCGACGGTGCGCGCCCAGTCCGATCCGAGTTCGGCACTGACGAGTTCGGCGAGCTCGGCGTTGGGGTCGGCCGCGGCCTCGGCGAGGTCGGCGACCTCGGCGAGTCCCAGCTTCTCCAACACCGTGTAGGCCGCCGAGGCCAGCGCTCCCGAGCGACCGGTGATCTGCTCGGTGAACTCACCGAGAGCGGCCGCGTCGACCGTTGCGCCGCCGCCGGATTCGCCGGCGGGCTTGCTCACCGCGATGCCCTTTTCGGCACCCACGGCGGTGACCGCCTTGTCGATCAGCGTGTCGAGCGCATCCGCGTTGGCGACCGGGCCGTCGAGCAGGTTGCCCAGTGCCTCGCCGCGGACCGAGGCACCGTCCCGGGTACCGAGGGCGAGCGCCACGGTCGCGTGCAGGCCCCAGCCGGGTCCGAGCTGCCACACGTTGGCGACCCGGTCGGTGATGTAGTTCTGGCGCTTGCCCACTGGGCCGAGGACCTTGCGGATCTGGTCGCTGACGGCGTCGGTCAGGACCGGACCCAGCGGCCGGTAGCCGCGCGCCAGGGTCTCCACGGTCGATGCCAGTGCGACCATGTCGGCCTCGGCCGCACCGTCGATGGCGCCGAGTCCGAGCTCGCCGCCGATGTCGAGCAGGAGCTGGTTGCGACGCGAGGACACACCGTCACACAGCGCCTCGATGGTGTCGGCCGCACCGATCTGGTCGACGCGCATCTTGGTCCACAGCGCGATCACGGACTTCACCGCATCCGATGGGGTGAAGGCGATGTCGTCGGGACGCGGGCCGCCGGCGGGGGCGGCCGGAGCTGCCGCCGGAGCCGGTGCCGCCGCGGCGGGCGCCGCCTCCGCCAGAGCGTCGGCCGACGCTGCGGGGGCCTCGATCTCGTCCTCGTCCGGCTCGTGGCCGGCGTCCTTGGCCAGGATCACGTCGGAGTCGCGTTCGACGTTCACGACCTCGGTGGTGGCCGAGGCGTAGTCGTCGAGCTTGAGGGTGTTGTTCGCCAGACCGGTCAGGGTGGGGGCACCCTTCAAACCGATCTCGACGAAGCGCTGCACGCCGAGACCGTTGCGCTCCGGACCGCTGAACAGTAGGTCCTGGGTCTCGATCCAGCGCACCGGGCTCGCGAACTGCCAGGCGAGCAGCTCGATCAGGAGGACACGGGCCAGCTCGGCGGGCTTCGCGGTCCAGGAGTCCCAGTCGGCGAGAACGGCGTTCAGCGGATCGGACGGCACGAGTGCCGCGATCTCCTCGACGAAATCGCGTCCGAGGTTGAACAGGCGCGGCACCAGGTTCGGGATGTAGCGACCGATCAGGATGTCGATGTCGATGTCGGTGGGCAGCAGTTCCTCGAGCTTGCCGCGGAACTCCGGCACACCCGCGCGCAGCACGCTGGAGTGGAACGGGACGTCGATACCCGGGATGACGATGAAGGCCCGCTTGCCGCCGAACTCAGCACGGCGACGGTCGATCTCGGCCTCGAGGTGTTCCAGGCCGCGGACCGTTCCGGCGATCGCGTACTGCGAACCGAGCAGGTTGAGGTTGACGACCTCGAGGAACTCCCCGATCTCCTCGCCGAGGCCGGCCACGAAGCCGGTCACGTCGGCATCGGCGAGTCCGAACTGGCTCGGCCGGATCGCGGCCATGCGGTAGTCGCTGCGGCCCTGCTCATCTCGGGGAACGAGATGGTGCATGGCCTCGCCGCGCTGGAACACGACCTCGAGGACGGCCTCGAGCGGCAGGACTCCGGCACAGGCCGCGAGTGCGTTGTACTCACCGACCGAGTGACCACAGGTGATGGCGCCCTCGACGAACCCGCCGGCTTCCTTGAGCTCGGCGATCTGCGCGACACCGAGGGTCGCCATGGCGACCTGGGTGAACTGCGTCAGGTACAGCACGCCGTCGGGATGGTTGTAGGTGGTGCCGTTGGCGACGAGGGTCGTCGGGTTGTCCCGCACGACGGCCAGGATCGAGAAGCCGAGTGCCTGGCGGGTGTGCTTGTCGGCGCGGTCCCAGATCTTGCGGGCGGCCTTCGAGCGCGACCGTGCGTCGAGGCCCATGCCCTTGCTCTGGATGCCCTGGCCCGGGAACGCGTAGACGGTCCGCGGGGCGGCCAGCAGGCCGGTGGCGCTCATGACCAGGTTGTCCCCGACCTTGGCGCTGACCTCGACGACCTCGCGGCCGGTGTCGAGACCGACGCGGTCGACGCGCACGGTGATGGTGTCGCCGAGGCGCACCATGCCCAGATAACGTGCCGTCCAGCCGATCAGCGGACGCGCCGACGGTGTCGGGTTCTTCGAGTCGGTGGCGGTGACGACCTGCTGAGCGGCGGCCGACAGCCACATGCCGTGCACGATCGGCTCACCGAGTCCGGCCAGCTTGGCGGCCGAGGCGTCGGTGTGGATCGGGTTGCGGTCACCGGAGACGACGGCGAAACCGTGCATCCGGTTCGGCGCGGTGATGGTGGCCGAGCGGAGCAGTTTGCGGGTGGCCGACTGCTCGGCCGTCGGTGCACCGCCCGCCCGGAGGGGGTCGGTGAGCTCGGCCGCACCGAGGCGTCCGCGGATGGCGAACCGCTCCTCGAGGGTGGCGATCGGTCCGGCCGGTCCGGCGATCTCGACCGAGACCTCGACGACACGCCCCACCTCGGAGTCGCGCACCGCTCCGGTCCGCGCGGTGATCGTCAGTTCGGTGGTCTCCGTGGGGATCTCACCGGTGAGGGCGATCGCATGGTCGAGGTGGACCAGGTCGAGCAGGCCCTCGACGACCGGTGCGCCGGTCTCCGTGCGGGCCGCACCGATGACACTGAACACGCTCGGCCAGCAGGCGCCGACCAGGGTGTCGGGGACGGCGAAGCCGAAGGGTTCCGTCGGCGTGGTCGGGCGCAGGTTCGCGGGCAGGGAGAAGCCGGTCACCGACGCGTGGTCGGCCACCGAGTCCGGCTGCCAGGTGATGGAGGTGGTCGCGGTGCCGTCGGTCACCTCGGCGAGGTCGCCGCCCGCGGCGACGGTGAGGATCTCGGTCATCGCGCCGGCGGCGTCGTCGAGTCCGACGACGGGCGAGCCGCCGTCCCGCACACCGAGGCCGGCGAGCAGCGGGATACGCACGGCCGCACCGGAGATCGGGACCACGAGATCGAAGCGGGTCACGCCGTGCTCCGAACCGACCTGCTCGATCACCGCCCCGGTGGGCTCGTGCTCGGCACGTTCGGGGGCGACCACCGACCAGGCGGCGCGATCACCGAGGAGCGCGACCGGGCTCGGGACGATCCGCCCCGCCCAGCTCACGTCATCGGACTCCAGGACCGCGGTCAGGACACCGGCGTCGGGGACCAGTCCCGCGCGATGTCGGGAGGCGACCTGCGCCGAACGCACCCCTGCGGTCAGCAGATCGGTGACGACCCGGGCCTCGAAGCGGTCCAGCAGTTCGCCGACCGGCTCGTCGACGCGGGTGATGCCGGCGACGGCGACCGGGCCCGGGATGACGCAGACGGCATCGGCGCCGTAGCGCGCGTCGTGGGCCTGCCACAGTGAGTCGCTACGCCACCAGCGGCGCACGTCCTTGTCGATGACCGGCACGAAGTTGACCGGCTTGCCCGGGGTGCGGCAGAGCTCGAGGAAGAACGCGACGTCGGCGGGATGCAGGATGTCGGTGTCGATCTCGCGGTAGACGCTGCCCAGCGCGTCGATCGTGGCGTGCGGATCGTCGGTGGCGGACAGGTCGGCGAACATCGTCGGGATCGGGCCCGAGTCCTGCGGGTGCATGCGGGCCTCGGTGCGCTGCAGCATCTCGACGAAACGCTGCTGCCAGGTGATGTCGGCCCACGGATGCTGATCGCCGTGTGCATCGCCGACCGCGAGGGTGGCGTAGCGGTCGAGCCATTCGCGGTAGGTCATCGTGGCGACGTCGCCGAAGTACGGCTTGGCGGTGTCCGCCATCGCCGCGATGATCTCGTCGCGGCGGGCGGCGACGGCCTCGGCGTCACCGGCGACCTCGTCGAGCAGACGGCCACAACGCGAGGCGGTGTTGTCGACCTCGTGGATGTCGGCGCCGAGCTGCGAACGGCCGGAAGCCATTCCGGCGGTGGCGTGGCCCGCTCCGATCCACTCGTCGATACCGGCGGTCTCGACCAGCAGCTGCTTGACCTCGGGCGTGGTGGTGGCCTCCTTGGTGGCCATCGCCGCGGTGCCGACGAGGATGCCGTCGAGCGGCATCAGCGGGTAGCCGTAACCGGTCGACCAGACGCCGGTCAGGTATTCGCTGGCCCGCTCCGGGGTGCCGATGCCACCGCCGACGCAGATGACGACGTTGGGCCGGGCACGGAGTTCGCCGTAGGTGGCCAGCAGCAGGTCGTCGAGGTCCTCCCACGAGTGGTGGCCACCGGCGCGGCCGCCCTCGATCTGGACGATGATCGGGTGGTGCGGGACCTCCGCGGCGATCCGGACGACCGAGCGGATCTGCTCCACGGTGCCCGGCTTGAAGGCGACGAAGCGGAGTCCGGCCTCGACGAACTCATCGACCAGGGCGACCGCATCCTCGAGCTCGGGGATGCCGGCCGAGACGATGACGCCGTCGAGCGGTGCGCCCTGGGCGCGGGCCTTCTGCACCAGTCGCTTGCCGCCGAGCTGCAGCTTCCACAGGTAGGGGTCGAGGAACAGCGCGTTGAACTGTGCCTCCCGGCCCGGCTCGAGCAGATCGGTGAGGGTGGCGATGTTGCGGGCGAAGATGTCCTCGGTGACCTGCCCACCGCCGGCGAGCTCGGCCCAGTGGCCGGCGTTGGCGGCGGCGGCGACGATCGCCGGGTCGACGGTGGTCGGGGTCATGCCCGCGAGCAGCATCGGCGAACGACCGGTGAGACGCGTGAACGCGGTCTCGACGACGGTGCGACCGTCGGGCAGCTCGACGAGGGTGGGGGTGAACTGCGACCACGGGGCGGCGACCTCGGGAACGCCGCCCGGGCTGAAGAGGTTGCGCTGCCCGACGCGCAGCGCCGCGGGGACGAGGCCGACGCCCTGACCGCGGACGAGCGAGGAGGTGAGACGGGTCGCGATGTCGGCGGGACCGAAGTCGAGGATCCACTTGGCGCCGCCGGCTACGACCTCGTCGACGGAGGAGACCCAGTCGACGTGCGCGACGAGGATGTCGTGGGCGTGGCGGGTGGCGAGCTCGCGGTCGATGCCGCAGCGGTCGGCCCACTCACCGACGAGTTCGACGGCCTCGGCCATGTTGGGGTGATGGAAGGCGACCGACACCTGCAGGTGGTCGAACTTCGGGGCGAACGGCGCGCCGCCGGTCAACTTGCGCTTGCGCTCGTCTGCCTCGGCGGCGGCGATGCGCTCGCAGAGGGCGACGAAGCCGGCGAGGTGACGGGGGGCGCCGGAGAGCACGAGTGCGTTACGGCTGTTCTTGATCGACACCACGGGCGCCGTGGCCAGGTCGCTCTCGGCCAGACCGGCGCGGTACTGGTCGAGGATCTCGTCGACGCGCGCCGGGGTGACGTTGTTGACCGCGAGCATCGGCGCGCCGTCGGTGGTGACACCGAGTCCGCGGCGGCGCGCGATCAGTGAACCTGCGGCGCCGATGAGGTGGGCGACGGCGAGCAGCAGGCCCTGGCCGGCCTCCGCGGCGCTTCCCTCGGCTCCGACCGCGTCGGTGGCCAGGGAGCCTTGCGAATGTCCGATGACGGCGTTGGGCGGGAGGGTGGCGGTGTCGAGCCCCTGCTTGCGCAGCGCCTCGATGGCGGCGAGCTGGGTCAGCAGCACTCCCGGACCCGAGAGCGTGAAGTCGGCGAGTGCGGCCTCGGTCGGCACCTCTTCGCCTGCGTCGTGTGCGTGAACCCACGCGAGCGGGTGGAAGCCCTCGGCGCGGGCGACGACGAGGTCGTCGGCGACCGGCGCGACGAGCTGTTCCGCGGCCTCCACGATGGCGGCGATCCGGTGTTCGAGGTCGGCGTCTACGACCAGCTCGGCCAGCGTCGGCAGCCACGCGCCGCCCTGACCGCCGAAACTGATCGCGTAGGGCTCACCCTGGGCGAGCCGGTCGATGAGGGTGGTGGTGGGGCGCTCGGCGTTGGCGGCGCCCTGCGAGCCGGTACGGAACTGGTCGACGGTCACGAGTACTCCTCTGTGGTGGTCGGTCTCGGTGGTCGGCGGAGTGTTGGGTGCAGGCGGGAGCGCCGGCGAATTCCTCGTCGATGAGAACGGGGTCGTCCACGACACCGGGGGCATCGCAGGCGACAACGACCTCGGCAGCCCTGCCTGATCGGAACTAACGGGTACAACGGATGAACACGCCTGCCACACATGGACATTGACAATCCCCGGCTCGTTGAGGAGTCGTCTGGGACGTGAACGTGACACCCATGATGACACACGAAAGTGAGGGATTCCTCATGTTTCCGGGTGACCTACCGGTATACCCATCAGTAACCCCGTGGGTAACTTGAAACACCATGTCAACGACCATCCGAAGGGTTGCGAAACCGCCAGGCCAGGCAACGTACCCGGCGGCGGGTCGACGGCCGAGCGCGCGCTCGGTCAACCGTTATGAAACCGTGATGTGATCCGGGCCACGCCGGCGTTCCGTCGGTGAGTCTGCGTCCGTCGCGAGGTGCCCCGGCACACATCGCCCGTGCCCTAGAGTCGGGCGCATGAGCAGTTGCATCTTCTGCGCCATCGTCGCGGGCACGGCTCCGGGCCGGATCGTCTACTCCGACGACGATGTCGTCGGTTTCCTCGACATCCGGCCGATCACACGCGGGCACACCCTGCTGGTCCCCCGCGTCCACTCGTCCGGCCTCGACGACCTCGACCCGTCCCTCGGGGCGGCCCTCTTCGCCGCCGGCCAGCGGGTCGGGTCGGCCATGAGGTCCGGACCGATGGCCGCGGACGGGGTCAACCTGGCCCTCAACGACGGCCGGGCCGCCTTCCAGACCGTCTTCCACACCCATCTGCACGTCGTGCCCCGCCGCGACGGCGACAAGCTCAGCTTCGCCAAAGGGCTCGTCGTGCGCCGCGACCCGAACCCCGACGAGACCGCCGACCTCGTCCGCGCATCCCTCGAGGCCACGGGATGACCGGCCTGATCATCCCCGAGGCGGTGATCGATCTCGTCCGGGACGCCGAGTGGATCACCGTCTTCAGCGGGGCCGGCATGTCCGCCGAGAGCGGGATCGCGACCTTCCGCGACGCGCAGACCGGACTGTGGGAGACCTTCGATCCGGCCGAACTCGCCACCCCGGAGGCGTGGGAACGAGACCCCGCCCTCGTCTGGGGCTGGTACCGCTGGCGCGCCCGCGAGGTCCTTGCCGCCGAACCGAACGCCGGACACCGCGCACTCGCCGAACTCGGCGCCTCCCGCACCGTCATGGTCGTCACCCAGAACGTCGACGACCTGCACGAGCGCGCCGGAAGCGACGTGGTCAGCCACCTCCACGGAAGCCTCTTCGCGCCGCGCTGCTCGGTGTGTCACACCCCCTACGACGGCCCGGACGCACGGCCCTCACCGACCGATCCCGACACCGAACACGTGCAACCCCGGGTGACGCCGCCGACCTGTCCGCGCTGCGGCGGCGACGTCCGCCCCGGTGTCGTCTGGTTCGGCGAGGCACTGCCGACCGACGACTGGCAGCGCGCCGATCAGGCGTTCCGCGCGGGTGAGGTGGTGATCGTCGTCGGCACGAGCGGCATCGTCTATCCGGCCGCGTCACTACCGAACGTGCTGTACGCGAAGGCATCCCGGTCATCGAGTTCAATCCCGCCGAATCGTCGGTGTCCGAGTTGGTCACCCACAGTCTGCGGGTCCCGGCCGCCGCGGGGCTGCCGGCCCTGCTCCGCGCGCTGGACTGACGACCCGCGTCACTTCCCGCGTTCAATCACCCACGGTCAGGTCGATCGGGGTCCACGTCGGCACGTCCTCCGCGGCCGGCCGCTCGGTGAGCGAACCGGGCTTGCAGCCGCGCGCCTCGAGGGCCGCGGCCACCGCGTCGATCACCCGGTCCGGATCGAGTTCGAACTCCGACTCGCGGACCCGCGCGAATTCCCATCCGCAGCGCCGCAACTCACGCTCGCGCTCCAGATCCGAACGGGCCTGACGCCCGGTCCCCGGGAACGCGTCGGGATCGCATTCGACGGCCATCCGCGCGTCGGCGCCGAGTACCACCAGGTCGATGATGCGGTTGTTGACGGTCACCTTCGGGGTGACGTGATAGCCGAGTGCCGCGAGGCGGTTGAACACCCGCTGTTCGAGCAGGTTGTCGAAGGGTTCGACACGACGGTCGTCGGGCACGTCGGTCGGCATCGGGCTGATCGCGAGACCCTCGTGGGCGGTGAAGTACGACAGCAACGAGTACCGGAGATCGTTGTGCCGCAAGTCGTCCAGGCCGATCGAGTGGAACAGCCAGACCTGGTCCATGGCCCGGGTGGCCGCGACGTTGATCCGTCGCTGCGACTCGGCGCGGGTCAGTGCCGAGATCGCCGATGGGTCGGAGACCACCATCGACAGGAAGACGACGTGGCGCTCGTCGCCCTGGAAGTCCGGCGGGGTGCCCACCCGGATGCGCCGGGTGCGCCACGCCTGCGCGTCGAGTCCCTCACGCAGGGCCCGCTCGAGCGCCTCGGCCTGCTTGGTGCCCTGCAGTGCGATCACGCCGAAATCCCGGCCGTCGTAGGCAGGATCGCCCAGACACCGCCGGAGGGCCTCGACGATCGCCTCCACCTCGGCGTCGTTGACCAGTCCGGATCCGCTTCCGGTGGCCTGACCGTCGACGGCGACCGTCCGCAACGGCTCGAGCCGGTCCGAACCGTACTGCCGCACCGGGATCAACGGCGCGTTGCCGTAGAACTGCTGCGACGAGAACTCGATGATCTCCGGCATCGACCGGAAATGCTCGCGCAGCCCGACCACGTTGCCGAACCGACTGCGGAGCAACGAGAACAGACTCGACCGCGGGGTGAGTCCGTCGCGGAGGTAGGTCGGCAGATCCGGGAGCGCCGCGTCGAGTTCGGCGAAGGCGTCGTCGAGCGTGGTGCCCGCGAGTCCCACCGGCGCACACTGCTTGTCGTCGCCGACGACGATGATCCGAGGCGCCAGCCACAGCAGGAAGGAACTCGTGATGTCGGCCTGCGACGCCTCGTCGACGATGACGACGTCGAAGGAGTGCCGCCGCGGCGGAAGCGTCTCCGCCACCTGGCTGATCGACATGATCCAGGCCGGGATCGCGTTCTGCGCCACCGACATCGCCTCGCGCGCCGCACGTCGGAAACGGTTCGCGTGCTTACCCGATCCCTTGCCGAGGTTGATCATGTGGTCGCGGTAGGACTGCAGCGCCTGGATCTCGCCGGTCGTGGTGCGCACCAGCAACTCCCGCCAGGCACGTGCCGAGGCGAGCCGGGTGGTCAACTGGGCGATGTCGACCTCGATGGCATCCAGGTCGGCCTGTATCCGGGCTTCGGAATGCGGATCGCTGCGCTCGGACACCCAGGTGTGGGCGTACCTCCACGCCCAGGCGGCGGCCATCTCCCGCGCACGATCCGACCAGACCGGATCGGAGGGCGTCGCCCACATCGTCCGGGCCAGTTCCGGGGCGCGACTCTTCAGACGCAGTTCGAGCAGATCGAGGGCGGTCTCCGCGTTCGCCTGCTCCCGGGCCCGGAGGAATGCCCTGCGCGCCGAACGGATCGCGTCGGCATCGGCGGTACCGAGCGCGGCGAGCAGCGCGTCCCCCTCGGGCGAGGGACCTTTCTCCAGCTCGGCGGCGAGCCCGTAGGCGCAGTCGGCGAGCTCACGTTCGGCCAGGGCGGCGTCGTTGGCGGCCGCGATCGACCCGGCCTGCTCGGCCACCTCGGCGATCTCGCCGACGCTGCGGGGTCGCGGGCCGCCGGGGCTGATGGCCTCGAGTTCGTGGACGAGGCGGTCGCGGCCGGTGACCAGCCGCGAGATCCACGCCAGCTGGAAGTCGAGTCGGACGAGCTGATCGACCTGCGCGGACCGGGACCCGGAGGCGTCGACGGGTACATGGAGATCGGCCAGGATGCGATGAACCTGGTGGACGGCGTCGACGACCGTCAGGTGGTCGGCGACGCGCCGCAACGATGCCTCGTCGGTCGGGACACGACCGTCGACCGTCGCCCGCACCGGCGATTCCTCGACCGCTCGCTGCTGCGGAGATCGACGTAGCCGGCCCCGCCACTGGCCGCCGTCCGCCAGATGGTCGGCCGCCGCGTCGAACAACGCCGCATCGCCCGGTCGGTCTCCGTCGACGAGGACCGTGTGGGCGCCCAGCTCGCGGTCGCGCCGAGCGGCCTCGGCGATCACCGGGGACAGCGTCGTCACCCGCGACCACAGGTGGGCTGCGCGGCCGGCCAGCAGACGGTCGGCCATGTCGACCATCGGGGCGGGGAACGACGACACCTCACCGGCGGCCACGCCCAGCTCCTCGCAGAGCTGCTTGATGGAGAGCAGTCGTTCGCTGTCGACGCCGTCGAGAGACGGCAGCAACGATTCTGCGCCGTGATGGGGCTCGTGGGGGCGGGCGGCGATCCGCGCGCAGATGGTGTCCATCTCGGCGGGCTCCGGCAGACGGCCGGCGAGGTCGGGGAACCGCTGGGTCAGCCGGCCGGTGTCGCCGCCGGTCACCTTCAGCAGTTCGACGAGCCGGGAGAACTCGCCGGAGTCGAGCGGCGGGACCGCACCGTCGAGTCCCGGTGGCATCCAGTCATAGCGCTCGGCGTCGCGCTTGACCTGGCGCACGATCTCGGCCGGGGTGCCGCGGTAGTCCCCCGCCACCCACTCGTGGACCTCGGTCTCTCCCGCCCGGAGATCCCAGAGCGCACGCATGATCTGGTCGCGCTGGTGCAGGGCGTGGTCGCGGCGGGCCTCGAGGTCGGCGATCTCGGCGTCGGCGACGGACATCGAGAACGCCGACTTGCGTGCCGCGAGGTTCTCGACCACCGACACGATGGTCTCGGCACGGTCCTGGGAGATGTCGGCGATCGACACCGTGAGTTCCCGCAGCGCGGGCGGGAGCATGTCCCGCAGCACGTGGAGCGCGTGCGCCTTCTCACTGACGACCAGCACGCGCTGACCCTTCGCCAGCAGCGCCGACGTCACGTTGGCGATGGTGTGCGTCTTGCCCGTCCCGGGCGGTCCCTCGACCACCACCCCGCTGTCGTTGCCCAGCCGGACCAGCACGTCCCGCTGCTCGACGTTCGACGGTAGCGGGAAGAGCGCGTCGGCGATGAGACGTCGGGGCGAGAGCACATCGGGGTCGTCCAGGGCGGCGAGCCGGTCCTCGGCGTCGATCGGCCTGACGAGCTGGGCCAGACCGACGGGCACGCTCGAGCCCTCGTCGCGCAGGTCGTCGATGATCGCGTCGTAGAAGGCGAGCGAGTTCTCGACGCCGCGGCGCCGCAGGACGATCGCCGGCCGCATGTCGAGCGCGAGGGTGGCGCGGTCCGCGTCGATCTCGATCTCGCCCAGCCACTCACCCACGAGGTCGGTGACCTTCTTCACGACCACGGACGGCTGCTCGGCGAGTCTGGTCCGGGTCTTCACCGCTCCCGCGAGTTCCAGTCCGTCGACCGCGGCGAGGAGATGGGTGTCGTGCATCGTCGGCGCGGATCCCGCGCCGAGTGACAGCCGGATGGCGCCGGACCCGTCGCGGTCGGCGACCACGGCCTGGGTGAGCAGATGCTCGCGGACCAGGGGTTCGGCGCCGGCATCGTCGTGAACCGTGACCAGAGCGTTGGCCAGGACGAGTTCGAGCGTGTCGGGACTCGCGGACAGTTCGTCAACGAGGCGTGCGACATCGGCGTGGACCGCGTCGGCGGAACCGATCTCGACGACGACCTGCCCCGGCGCGGCCGCGGGCCGTACCGGGACCGGCGTCGAGGCGCCGACCCAGACGTGGCCGGCGTGGTCGTCGATGTCCCGGACATCCCCGGAGCGCGAGCGGACGACGTCCCGCAGGAACGCCATCAGCCGGGCGACCTGGTCTCGCAGCGTCTCGCGAGTGTCATCCTGCATCCGATGGGTTCCTCTCGTAGCCGGCGTTCCTACGCTACCAAGCCGCTGGTCAGAGGAACGGTGGTGGAACCTCTCAGGTGGTCGAGCGGAGCGCGCGGTACCCGCCGTCGACGTAGCGGACGTTGGTGTACCCCAGGTCGGCGATCTGCTCGGCGATGCGCGGCGCCTCCGAACTCACCGACACCACGGCGATCTCCGTGTCGCGCGCGATCTTTTTGCGTCGCGCCTCACCGGCGTCCCGGATGACCGGGAAGGTTCCGGTCGGGGTGGGACTCAGGAGGTCGGGAAGCTCGCTGGGTTCGACCACGAAGGCACCGGGAAGACTGCCCTGGTGGCGCACCACCTGCGGGCGGGCATCCACCATGACCGCGTTCCCTGCGCGGCTGTGGTCAATTGCTTCGGCTGCTGAAATTGCACTCACCACTGACACTGGTGACTCACCAATCCTGTGCTCACTCGTAATCGTCTGTCACATCCACCGGCGTATCCGCCGATCGGGATGGACACCTTGAAGACCCCCGCTTCAAGGTTACGGAATGATCTCGGTTTGACAAGTTCCGTCACTGCCATTGCGGCACGCCGAGCGAAAACCCCCGCTCGGCTCAGTGCGGTATCAGGACCGGCGACTGCGACCCGCGACCCGCGGAGACGGCCGCTTGCCCCAGTTGTCACGCCCACCCTGCGGTCCGCCGCGCTTGCCGCCGCGGGTGCGCGGGGAGCCGAGGTCCTTCCGGATGTCGATCGGGTTCTTACCGATCTTGGTGTGGCGGAGCGACGACAGGGTCTCGTTGTCGAGGTCGTCGGGCAGCTCGACGAGACTGAAGTCGTCGCGGATGCTGATGTTGCCGAAGTCCGCGCGGGTCAGGCCGCCCTCGTTCGCGATCGCGCCGACGATCGCACCCGGGGACACCTTGTGCTTGCGGCCGACCGCGATGCGGTAGGTGGCGAAGCTCGCACCGGGCCGGCGCGGGGTGCGCTCCCGTTCACGGTTCGCCCGCTTCTCCGACTCCGGCGGATCGGGCGACAGGAGGAACCCGCCGTCGCGTGTCTCGAGGGCCAGCGCGGCAGCGATGTCGGCCATCGCCACGTCGTTGTCGCGGGCGTAGTTCTCGATGAGACCGCGGAACAGGTCCAGGTTGTCCGAGGACAGGTTCTGGGTGATCGACTCGCCGAACTTCGCGACACGCTGCGCGTTCACGTCGTCGACGCTGGGCAGGCCGATCTCGGTCAGTTCCTGACGCGTCGCCCGTTCGATCGCACGCAGCAGGTGGCGCTCACGCGGCGAGACGAAGAGCAGCGCGTTGCCCGAACGTCCGGCGCGGCCGGTGCGTCCGATCCGGTGCACATACGACTCGGTGTCGTGCGGGATGTCGTAGTTCACGACGTGGGAGATCCGGTCGACGTCGAGACCGCGAGCGGCCACGTCGGTGGCCACGAGGATGTCGATCGAGCCGTTCTTGAGCTGGTTGATGGTCCGCTCGCGCTGCGCCTGAGCGAGGTCGCCGTTGATCGCGACCGCGGACAGTCCGCGCGAACGGAGCTTCTCCGCGAGCTCCTCGGTCGCCTGCTTGGTGCGGACGAACACGATCATCGCATCGAATTCCTCGACCTCGAGGAATCGGGTCAGCGCGTCGAGTTTGCGCTGGTGGGACACCTGCAGATAGCGCTGCGTGATGTTCTGCGCGGTCGCCGTCTTGGACTTGACGGTGATCTCCTGCGGCGACTTCAGGTAGCGCTGGGCGAGCCGGCGGATCGAGCTGGGCATGGTCGCGGAGAACAGCGCGACCTGCTTGGTGTCCGGAGTCTCGGCGAGGATGCGCTCGACGTCCTCGGCGAAGCCCATCGTGAGCATCTCGTCGGCCTCGTCGAGCACGAGGAACTCGAGTCCGGAGATGTCGAGGGTCTTCTTGTCGAGGTGGTCGATGACACGACCGGGCGTGCCGACGATCACCTGCGCGCCGCGCCGCAGGCCCGCGAGCTGCACACCGTAGGACTGTCCGCCGTAGATCGGCAGGACCTTCACCTCGGGCATGTGCGCGGAGTAGCGACCGAAGGCCTCGGACACCTGCAGAGCCAGTTCACGCGTGGGCGCGAGGATCAGTGCCTGGGGCGTGCGGGCGGAGGTGTCGAGCCGCGAGAGGATCGGGATCGCGAAGGCGGCGGTCTTGCCGGTGCCGGTCTGCGCCAGGCCGACGACGTCGCGGCCGTCCATCAGCGGCGGGATCGTCGCCGCCTGGATCGGCGAGGGGGTCTCGTAGCCGACGTCGGTGATCGCGGCGCGGACTCGCGGCTCGATGCCGAGATCGTCGAACGAACCACCAGGGGCGTCTTGTGCGGAGGTGTCAGCCGGCGCGCTGTGCTCGCCTTGTTCGGAAGTGCTCATGCGCGGGTCTCATTCATCGGACTCAACTGTAATCGCACCACCCCGGAATGTCGGCATCGTGCCACGATCGCGTCACATAGCGCAGCTGAACAGCGAGTAAGGCACTATTGGCGGCACGTGTGATGCATCACACCGATACTGGTACTGTCAGTGCCACTCAAACGGCGTAGTGCCCGGTCACCGCGGAACTGACGCCGGAAATGTCCAGATATAGTTGCCGTCACAGGAGTGCCATGCAGCAGCAGTACGCCACCCCGTCTGATCTCACGATCGACGAGAAGGCGAACCTCGTCGACTCGATCCTTCGTTATCGGACCGAGCGGCCCACGATGCCTCTCTTCCGCAAGCGCTCCCACAATCAGTGGATCAACGTCACCGCGAAGCACTTCGCCGACGAGGTCGACGCGGTCGCCAAGGGACTCGTCGCGTCGGGCATCGAGCCCGGCGACCGCGTGGCGATCCTGTCGTCGACGCGGTACGAGTGGACCGTTCTCGACTACGCCATCTGGCGCGCGGGCGCGTGCACCGTCGCCATCTACGAGACCTCGGCCCCCGATCAGGTGCAATGGATCCTCGAGGACTCCGGAGCCAAGCTCCTCTTCGTCGAGGACCAAGGCCATTACACCAAGCACATCCGGGTGATCGACGAGACGCCGACACTCAAGGAAACCCTGGTCATCGACGAGCACGCGCTGCCGACGATCACCAAGCGCGGCGCGAAGACGGCCGACGACGAACTCGACCGCCGCTACGCGAATTCGCTGTCGTCCGATGCCGCGACCCTCATCTACACCTCGGGCACCACCGGTCGTCCGAAGGGTGTCCTGCTCACCCACGCCAACTTCATGGCCGAGTGCGCCGCCACCCGCGACGCCGTCGGCGCCGGTCTGGCGGAGGGCAAGACCACTCTGCTGTTCCTCCCGCTCGCCCACGTCTTCGCACGCGTCATCGCGGTGGCCAGCGTGGAGAACGGGGTCATCCTGGGCCACACCAACGACATCGCCAATCTCGTCAACGATTTCGCGGTCTTCAAGCCGCACTACGTGCTGTCGGTGCCGCGCGTGTTCGAGAAGGTCTACAACTCGGCCAAGCAGAAGGCCTACGACGGCGGCAAGGGCTCCATCTTCGAGAAGGCAACCGACACCGCCATCGAGTACAGCAAGGCCACCGAGGACGGCAAGGTCGGCCTCGGCCTGAAGCTCCGCCACGCCTTGTTCGACAAGCTCGTCTACGGCAAGCTCCGTGCAGCTCTCGGCGGCCAGTGTGAGGGTGCGATCTCCGGTGGTGCACCGCTCGGCGCCCGCCTCGGCCACTTCTTCCGCGGCGTCGGCATCCCGGTCTACGAGGGCTACGGCCTGTCGGAGACCACGGCCGCGGTCACCGCGAACAACGAGGAACACCAGAAGGTCGGCTCGGTGGGCCGCCCGGTTCCCGGTGTGACGGTCGCCATCGCCGACGACGGCGAGATCCTCCTCAAGGGGCCGGTCGTCTTCGGCGGCTACTGGCGCAACGAGGCCGCGAGCGCCGACGCGATCCGCGACGGCTGGTTCCACACCGGTGACATCGGCACCCTCGACGACGGCTACCTCTTCATCACCGGCCGCAAGAAGGAGCTGATCGTCACCGCGGGCGGCAAGAACGTCTCCCCTGCTCAGCTCGAGGACTCGATCCGCGCCCATCCGATGATCAGCCAGTGCCTGGTGGTCGGCGACAACAAGCCGTTCATCGCCGCACTGATCACCATCGACCCGGAGGCCGTGCCGGGCTGGCTGGAGCGTCACCATCTGCCCGCCGACACCCCGCTGTCGGAGCTGATCGAGAATCCGGACCTGAAGGCCGAGATCGACGCCGCGGTGAAGGACGCCAACAGCAAGGTCTCCAACGCCGAGGCGATCAAGAAGTTCACCATCCTCGACACCGACTTCTCGATCGAGACCGGTGAGCTGACGCCGACGCTGAAGCTCAAGCGCAACGTCATCCACGACGCGCACAAGCAGGCGATCGCCGACCTCTACACGTAGGCGCCCGCGTCGGATACACGCAGGCGTCCACTCGTCAGCGATTTCCGTCACGACTCACCGCGGCCCGGGATGACTCCGGGCCGCGGTGAGTTCTATCTTCAGATCAATGTCTCAAGAACGAGGGTCTGGGAACCGAGATCTCGCCATCGACGCCACCCGCGGGGTGGCGATCTGGAGCATGGTCACCGCACACTTCGCCACCGACGCCCCGCTGGCGTCTCCCACGCACGCGTTTCCCTACGTCGACGGCATGTCGGCATTCGTCATGCTCTCGGGCATCGTGCTGGGCCTCGTGTACCAGCGCTGGGCGACGCGCCACGGGTTGCGGTACGCCTACGTCCGGCTGGCCAAACGGATCGCGGTCCTCTATGTGTGTCAGCTGGTCATCGCGCTGGTCGCCGTCGCGGCAGCACTCGCGGGGCACCGCTGGCTGACGCTCCTGCTCCCGGTCGACGGCTGGATCGACGGCATCTGGCTCTCGGTGACGATGCAGTACCTGCCGAGCGGCGGGAACATCCTGCTCCTCTACATGGTGCTGATGGTCTCGGCGTTCGCCCTGTTCCCTCTCCTCCAGCGTGGCTGGTGGGCGTGGACCGTCGCCGTTTCCCTGGCGTTGTACGTACTCTCGCTCGTCTGGTCCCCGGACTGGTTCTACGTCAGCGCCTACCAGGCGGCCCCCCACATCCAGAACGTGGCGGGATGGCAGATCATGTTCATCCCGTCGGTGGTGATCGGCTGGAACTGGTCCCGCTGGCGTGTCCCGGAGTTCATCGACCGCTGGCTCGTCGTCATCGTCGCGGTCGCGGTGACGGTCGCGCTGTTCTTCCACTACGGAGTCGACGTCGGGCCATGGGCGCACCTCGAGCCCACCATCGCCGACAAGCTGGACTTCCGGCCCGCGCGTGCCATCGGCGCCTATCTGGCGATCCCGGCCATCTACGGAGTCTTCCGGCTGCTGCTCCGGTGGTGGCATCACGACTGGCTGCGTCCGCTGGTGATGACCGGGACCCGGAGCCTCGACTCGTACGTCATCCAGGCGATCGCGCTGGTCGTCGTACCCATTCACATCGCTCACCGCCCGTGGGACACGATCACGATGCAGGCCGTCGCGCTACTGGTCTTCGGCATCTGCTGGGCGTGGGCCGAGTTCCGGTACTTCACCCACATCGACAAACTGCACAAGGTCCCCGGACGAGTCGTGCGTGGCGTCCTGCCACACCGTGACGCAGCCGAGCCGGGTCCCGTCACCGACGACGCCCCTGGTGTCGAGACCTATCTCGAACCCGGAGTGCCGGCCGACGATCAGCCGCAACCGACAGGAGCACATGCATGACCAGCGAGACCATCCCCGGTGACATGACACGCAGCGTGCATTCCGGGAACGACTCGTCGGGTCCGTCGGTCCGCACGCCCATCACGATGGCGAACTCGTATCACCTGCCGCCCGAACCGGAACAGATGAGCTGGTCGGGTACCGAGCAGCTGTTCTACACGCGCAACACCGGCGCGAACCAGGTCGCGCTTCAGGAGAAGCTCGCCGCACTCGAGGAGGCCGACGACGCGGTGGTCCTGGCGTCCGGCGTCGCGGCGCTGCACGCGGTGTTCTTCACCTTTCTCTCGACCGGCGACCACGTCGTCGTCTCGGACACGACCTACGAGGCGACGTGGAAGCTGTGGGCGGAGCTGTTGCCGGACAAGTACGGGATCGAGGCGACCTTCGTCGACATCACCGATCCCGACAACGTCCGGGCGGCACTGCGTCCCACCACGCGGCTGGTGGCGGTCGAGACGATCGCGAATCCGACGACGAAGGTCGGGGACATCGCGGCGCTCGCCGACATCGCGCACTCCGCCGACGCCCTGCTGCTCGTCGACTCGACCTTCACCCCACCTCCCCTGTACCGGCCGCTCGCCGACGGCGCCGACCTCGTCGTGCATTCGCTGACCAAGTACATCAACGGTCACGGTGACGCGATGGGCGGCGCGGTGCTCGGTCGGTCCGAACTGATCGGCCGGATCAGAGAGCAGGCGATGGTCGACGTCGGCGGCGTGATCTCTCCGTTCAACGCGTGGCTGATCGCCCGTGGTGCCATCACCCTGCCGCTGCGACTGGCCCAACATCAGCGCAACGCCGAACGCGTCGCCGCCTTCCTCGACGCCGATCCGCGCATCGCCTTCGTGCGCTATCCCGGTCTCACCTCCCATCCCGAACACGAGCTGGCGGCACGCCAGTTCGGCGGACGCGGGTTCGGCGCGATGATGGCCTTCGCCGTCCGCGGGGACTCGGCGACCCAGAACCGTTTCGTCGGAGCCCTGAAGGTGATCACGTCGGCGGTGTCGCTCGGCCACGACGAGTCGCTCATCGTCCACGTCGGACCCGAAGGCCCTCGCGTCGCCGTCTATCCCGAGCCGTTTCGGCAATGGGGGCACCTGAGATTCTCCGTCGGCCTGGAAGACGCCGACGATCTGATCGCCGACCTCGCCCAGGCTCTCGACGCAACCTTCCCGAGCGCCGGCTGAGCGCGCGTATCGTTCGAGGCGCCGGCCTCTCGTTCACCCCCCGGCGAAAGGCGGCGGCGATGTCAGGCAACCCGGTCATCGGCGCGGTCGATCGCGCCACCGAGAGCCCGTGGTTCGAGCATGTGGCGCGTGCCGGCCACGCCCTCAGCGGGCTCCTCCACCTGCTCATCGCCTACATCATCGTGCGACTCGCATTCGGTGACACCGGGACGGCCGACCAGTCCGGGGCGCTGGGGATCTTCGCCGGCAACCCCGGGGGCCGGCTCGCGCTGTGGGTGGCCGCCGCGGCTTTCGCCGGCCTCGCCCTGTGGCGCATCGCGGAGGCGATCCTCGGGCCGCACCCGACGGAGCCCGGCAAGGAGAACGACGGTGCCCAGGACTGGCTGGACCGCGGGAAAGCACTGTCGCTGGCCGTCGTCTACGTCGGATTCGCCTGGACGGCCGTGCGATTCGCTCTGGGTAACGGCCAGTCGAGCGGAAAGCAGAACGCCGGACTCACCGCACGCCTGATGGAATCCGGCGGTGGGAAGTTCGTGGTGGTGGTGGCCGGCCTGATCATCATCGGCGTCGGCGTCTACCACGTGTACAAGGGCGCGAGCCGCTCGTTCCTCGATGACCTCAAACCCCCCATCGGTCGCTCGACCTCCGATGACGTCACGACATCCCGGGCCGGGGCGTCCGGCGACCGGGCCGCGACCATCGCCGGGGTGGTCGGATACTGCGGCAAGGGGCTCGTGCTGATCGGTACCGGCATCCTGGTGATCGTCGCGGTGGCGACCGCCGACCCGTCGAAGGCGAGCGGGATCGACGGGACGGTCAAATCACTGGCCGGGCTGCCCGCCGGACAGGTGCTGATGATCCTCGCTGCGATCGGTATCGCCGCCTACGGCGTGTACTGCTACTGGCTCACCCGTTACGCACGGATGTGACCGACCCCGGCAGCTCTCCGTCGGCCTCGTAGAGAATCCCGCGTCCGATCGCCTCGCGGACCACCGGCAGTGCCGCGGTGGCCAACGCATCGGCGTCGACACCGTGGAAGCCGGCGAGCAGCTCGATCAGGGCGTGGAGCGGAACCTGCCCGCGACATCCGGCGAGCAGTGCGCGTGACACCTCGTCGACGCCGAGAACCGCGGCGGGACCGCCGGGGCGGCGGACGGCGGCCCCGACCTGTTGCCACCCGTCCTCGCCGGGCAGCGAGTGTTCCTCGAGCATCACCGGCGCGACCGAGAGTCGCTTGTCCAGAAGTTCCGCGTCGGAGGTCTCGCGCAGGTATCGCCTGCGGGCCAGGAACGCCTGTGCCTCCGGGCCGGTGACCTCTTCACCGGCACCGGTGATCTCCTCGATCACGACGTCGGGTTCCCGGTCCTCCCCCGCCTCCGGTGCGCGGACGGTGATGGAACCCATGCCGATGGCCACGATGTCGTTGTCGTCGAACCACTCGAGCCACTGCTCCCCGCGGCGGGCCGCGGCCTGTTCGTCCTCCCCGGCGTCGGAGAGCCACAGGGACACGTAGCTGATCGGATCGGCAGCCTCCCGCTGGACGACCCAGGCATCGAGGCCGGTTCCGTCGAGCCATCCGCGGACCCGGTCACGCCAGTCCGCACCGTCGCGGATGATCCAGTTGGCCAGGATCTGGGCGGTGCCGCCCGGGTTGAGGTGCGCCGGCAGCTCGCGGATGAGCTGCTCGCACAGCGCATCTCCGACGACGCCGGAGTCCCGGTAGATGTAGTCCTGACTGCCGGTCCCGACGACGAACGGCGGGTTGGAGACGATGAGGTCGAAGCGCTCCCCGGCCACGGGTTGGAACATGCTGCCGGCGCGCAGATCCCACGACATCCCGTTGAGGCGGGCGGTCGCCCGCGCCAGTGCCAGCGCCCGTTCGTTGGTGTCGGTGGCGACGATCTCCTCGCAGTGCGAGTTCAGGTGCAGCGCCTGGATGCCGCACCCGGTGCCGATGTCGAGGGCCCGTCGCGCCGGTTCGCGAATGATCGCGCGCGCCAGGGACATCGAGGCCCCACCGATGCCGAGCACGTGGTCGCGGGCCACGGGACCGGGCCGCATGGCGGCGTCCTGATCCGCTACGACGAGGAAGTCGTGGGTCTCGTCGGCGTGCGGGCGGATGTCGAGGCTCGCGCGTATCGCTCCGCCGTCGAGCCGGGTGAGGACGCCCTGGGCGACGAGTGCGTCGACGCCGGCGGACGGGAACGCTTGGGCGACGACGTCTTCCGCTTCGTCCGAACCGAGCAGGAAGAGCCGGATGACGGTCGCGAGGCGCGACTCACCGGCACCGCCGTCGCGCTGTTCCGCCGCGGTCGCGGCCACCGCGGGCCACCACACCCCGCGCAGCAGTGCGGCGTGGACATCCTCACCGAGGAGTTCGGTCACGCCGTCGGTCGTGTAGCCCGCAGCGCGGAGGTCGGCACCCAGGGCGTCGACGACCGTGTCGTCGGTGAGCGGGTGGACGACCGTGTCGTCGACGAGCGGATGAGGGGAGGGATGTCGCGCTGTCACCTCGTCGAGGCTACTCATCGTCCGACAATCGACGATCGTGGAGACCCTCGTCGTCAGCAGCCGGACCCCACGCCTGGATCCACCGTCCGGGACCGGTGGATCTCGGCTCGACGTGCAGACTTCGATCGAGGTCTGCAGGTCGAGCCGACGTCGACCTGTCACGGCTTGGGGGTCTGCTCCGAGAAGAGCCGGGCCCGGCACCGATCCGGCAGAGGCAAGAATTCCGGAGCGGCAACGATTCGGTCCCATTCGGGATGACAACGCCTGTATTCAGTATGATCACCCCTACGGCCTGGTCAAACGTGCCATTTCGGTGCGTTCGGCCACCCGGAGAGCACATTCCCTGACCGGAAGGACGGCAACGCGATGAGCGCACCGGAGAGCAGCGGCGATCGCGCGAGCGACGCGGTGGACACGGAGAAGGATGTCGTCGACGCCGATCTGCCGACCGATGACGAGGACGCAACGGTGGAGATCGCCCCGGAGGTGCTCCTCGCCGAAGACAGCAGCACCGACGACGCCGCCCCGGTCGAGGAGGCCCCGGTCGAGGAGGCCCCGGTCGAGGAGGCCACGGCCGAGGACACCCCGCTCGACGCTCCGGTTGACGAAGCGACCACCGAGCAGTCCGAGGAGTCCGGCGCGGACGACCTCGCCGACGCCGCGGATCTGGAGGGTGTGCACGTGTCGTCGCGGGTGCGCGTGACGCTGGAGGACGGCACGACGCGCGAGGGTGAGATCGTCGACGACTTCGCCGACCTCGCTCCCGGCGACCAGACCGTCGAGGCGCGCATTGACGAGGATCACACCGCCCGGCTGCGGCGCTGGGCGATCTCGACCGACGACCACGACATCGTCTTCGCCGACGACGACGCCGTCGAACTCCTGAACGTCTCGTAGCAGCAATGCGCGCCATCGGCGCACATCTTCTACGAAATCCGGTGCGCGAGGGGGGACTTGAACCCCCACGTCCGTAGACACTGGAACCTAAATCCAGCGCGTCTGCCAATTCCGCCACTCGCGCTCGGTGCGTTCCCGGCGTAGAACCGGGCTCTGCACTGTAACCGCGACCACCCTACCGGCCGCGTTCTGATCATCGCAGGCCAGGTACCTTGAAAGGTATGTCCTCGTCCCCCCGTCGCACGCACCGGCCGGCTCTCGTGGTGCTGACCGTGGTCGCCGCGGCGGCGTGTCTGATCCTCGCCTGGTGGCAGTGGTCGCGCTTCGAGTCGTCATCCGGCAGCGGCCAGAACCTCGGTTACGCATTGCAGTGGCCCGCCTTCGCGATCGCCGTGATCTACGCCTACCGACGATTCGTCGTCCTCGAAAGGGACCCGGAGGAAGCACGTAAGGCCGCGGCGGACGCGCGTGCCGCGGCCGAGATCCCCGAGGGCATCCTCCCCGAGCGCCCGACCACGCCGAGCGCATCGTCTCTCGCGACCGACCACGATCCGGTCAAGGACGCAGCACTCATCGAATACAACCGCTACCTGGCCGAGCTCAGATCGGCCGACACCACCGACGCCCCGTCATCGAAAGGCCCGCAGTGACCGAGACCGCATCCACCGCTTCTGCCCGCACCGCCCCGGTGGAGAAGGTCCGTGGGGCCCTGTTGAGGTACCGCGTCCTGGCCTGGATCACCGGCGTCTGGCTGCTTCTGCTCGTCGCCGAACTGATCCTGGCGTACGGCTTCGACAACAAGGCGCTCGACTTCGTGCCGATCGTCCACGGGTGGGTCTACTTCGTCTACCTGATCATGGCGATCGACCTGGCGATCAAGGTGCGTTGGCCCGCGGGCAAGACGATCATCACCGCGATCGCCGGCACCATTCCGTTCCTGTCGTTCTGGTTCGAGCACAAGCGCACCCGGGAAGTGAAGGCGCAGTTCAACCTCTGACCCTTCGAGGCTCGTCGCTACGCTCCTCGCGCCTCAGGGAGCGGGGACGGCGAGCGCCTCAGGGAGCAGTGGCGGCGAGCGCCTCAGGGAGCAGTGGCGGCGAGCGCCTCAGGGAGCGGTGGCGGCGAGGGTACCGGCCCAGCTCAGGAGTTCGCGAGCGCCCGCAGGGCCGGGACCAGCTGTGCCAGCGCCTTGCCACGGTGACTCAGCGAGTCCTTCTCCTCCGGGGTGAGTTCGGCCGACGACCGGCCCGCGGCCGGCTCGTCATCGGGCGCGAACAGCGGGTCGTAGCCGAAACCGTTCGGTCCGCGCTCGGCCCGCAGCACCCGCCCGCGCCACTCCCCGCGCACGACCGTCTCGGTCCCGTCCGGCAGCACCAGCGCGCATGCCGACACGAACGCCGCACCGCGTCGTTCGTCCGGGGTGTCCGACAGCTGGGCCAGTAGCAGGGCATTGTTGGCATGGTCGTCGCCGTGCCTGCCCGACCAGCGCGCCGACAGCACTCCGGGCATACCGTTCAGTGCGTCCACCGAGATCCCGGAATCGTCCGCGAGACAGGGCAATCCGGTGGCACGCACACCCGAGCGCGCTTTGATCAGCGCGTTCTCCTCGAAGGTCGCACCGTCCTCGGGTTCCTCGGGGTACTCGGGCACATCGTCGAGACCGAGGATCTGCAATCCGGTGATCCCCGCGGCGTCGACGACGCGCTGCAGCTCGGCGAGCTTCTTGCGGTTACGGCTCGCGAGCAGGACCTTCGACATCAGGCGTTGCCCGGAAGCTGACCCGGGTACGGCTCGGCGAGCACCGCACGCTGAGCCTCGAAGAGCTTCTGTGTCCCGACCGCGGCGACGTCGAGGAGCGCATCGAGTGTCGACCGTGCGAAGGTCGCTCCCTCTCCGGTGCCCTGTACCTCGACGAGGGTACCGGCGTCGGTGGCGACGACGTTCATGTCGACCTCGGCCCGGGAGTCCTCTTCGTAGGGCAGGTCCAGACGGACACGGCCGTCGACGACACCCACACTCACCGCGGCGATGGCACACGAAAGCGGTTGGGGGTCAGACAGTTTGCCGGCTGCACGGAGATAGGTGACGGCGTCGGCGAGGGCCACGTAGGCACCGGTGATCGCGGCGGTGCGGGTGCCGCCGTCGGCCTGCAGGACGTCGCAGTCGAGGGCGATGGTGTTCTCCCCCAGGGCGGCGAGATCGATGCAGGCCCGCAGGGACCGCCCGACGAGTCGGCTGATCTCGTGGGTGCGGCCGCCGATCGAGCCCTTGACCGATTCGCGCTTGTTCCGCTCGTGCGTGGCCGCCGGGAGCATCGAGTACTCGGCGGTCAGCCAGCCGAGGCCCGATCCGCGGCGCCACGGCGGCACGCCCTCGGTCACGCTCGCGGTGCACATCACGCGGGTCTGCCCGAACTCCACCAGCACCGATCCCGCGGGATGGCTGGTGAAGCCGCGGGTGAAGGAGATGGGACGCAGTTCGTCGTCGGCTCGGCCGTCAGCTCGTGTGGTCACGGGTCCAACTGTAACGACCACGGTCGGACGCCTCATGACCCACTCGACTGTGACCCACTGACGCTGGGCGCCCTAGAGCAGGTCGATGACCTGTCCCTGCCGGACCAGATCGACCGGCCCGGAGAACGTACGGCGCGCCTCGGCGAGGATCTCCGCCGAATCCGTCCACGGCGCCACGTGAGTGATCGCCAGCGACCGCACATTCGCCTTCGTCGCGGCCTCCCCCGCCTCGATCCCCGACAGATGGAGATCCGGTGGACGTTCCGATGGCGAGTGCGTCCACGACGCCTCGCACAGGAACAGGTCGGCGTCGGCGGCGAGGTCGATGAGTTCGTCGCAGGGAGCGGTGTCACCGCTGTAGGCGATGACCTGGCCCTCCGGCCCGGTGATGCGCAGCCCGAAAGTGGACGGGGGGTGGTTGACGTTCATCGCCTTGATACGCATGCCGCCGAGGGTCACCTCGAGACCGTCGCGCCACTCCTGGACGTCGAAGGTGTCGGTGATGTCGTCGACCTGGCCGGGATACTCCGACGAGCCGTAACCGATCCGCAGCGCGGTGCCCGGCGGGCCGTAGAGAGGCGCACGTTCCTTCGCCGGCGACGGTGCATAGCGTCGCCAGACGAGCATGGCCGGCAGGTCCAGACAATGGTCGGCGTGCAGGTGGCTGAGCACCACCGCAACGCTGTTCGGATCGGTGACCCGCTGCAGCTCGCCGAACACCCCCGGTCCGCAGTCCAGCAGCACCGGCTGCTCGCCGGGGACGGAGAGCAGGTAGCCCGAGCACGCCGCCCCCGGACCGCCCACACTGCCCGAACATCCGAGGACCGTGAGACGCATACGCCCTACTGTGCCATGCCCGCGCCTTCTGCTGTCGGGTTACCGGGTCACAAGTGAGCCGCGAAGATTGCCCGAGTCGGCTAAAGGTGCTGCACGGCACCGACGACGGGCCCGAGGAACCGTCGCGACAATTTCGCGAACATCTCCGGGTCGCCGGTCGCCTGGAAGACGCGCGACGCCTCCCGGCCGGTGTGCGGATGCAGCAGGTCGTTCTCGGTGAGGACGCGGAAGAGGTCCTTGGCCGTCTCCTCGGCGCTGGACACCAGCGTCACCTCGTCGCCCATCGCGAGCTGCAGGACCCCGGTCAGCAGCGGATAGTGGGTGCAGCCCAGCACGACCGTGTCGACGCCGGCCTGCTGGAGGGGTTCGAGGTAGCCCTGCGCCAGACCCAGGATCTGCCGCCCGCTGGTGATCCCGCGTTCGACGAAGTCGACGAAGCGCGGGCAGGGTACGGCGGTGATCACCGCGTCACGGGCGGCGGCGAACGAATCCTCGTATGCGCGTGAGGCGATCGTCGCCTCGGTGCCGAGCACACCGATCCGGCCGTTCTTGGTGGCGACCACCGCACGACGCACCGCGGGGAGCACGACCTCGATCACCGGGATCGGCGCGTATCGCTCACGCGCGTCGCGTAGGCATGCGGCCGATGCGGTGTTGCAGGCGATGACGATCGCCTTGACACCCCGCTCGGCCAGATCGTCGCCGATCGCGAGGGCGTGCTTGCGGATCTCGGGGATCGTCAGCGGCCCGTACGGGCCGTTCGCAGTGTCGCCGATGTAGACGATGTCCTCGTCGGGCAGCAGGTCCATGATGGCGCGGGCGACGGTCAGACCGCCCACGCCGGAGTCGAAGATCCCGATGGGTGCCTCGGGATCGGCGGCCCAGACGGGCGCCGTGGGTTGTGCGGCTATGACGCCACCCCCGGGGTCACGGTGCGTTGCCGCTTCTTGCGGTCACGCGCGGCGAGGAACCAGGCGGCGAGCACGCCGGCGATCGCGCCGAACAGATGCGCCTGCCACGAGACGAGCGGATTCGTCGGCAGCACGCCCCAGAGGATCGAGCCGTAGATCAGGAAAAGCACCACGCCGCCGAGGATCTGCCACAGGTCCCGGTTGAACAGTCCGCGCACGATGAGGAAGGTGAGCCAGCCGAAGATGATGCCCGACGCGCCCACGGTGATCGAGTAGGGCGCGGCGAAGAGCCACACTCCCAGACCGGAGATCACCCAGATGATGCCGGTGACGACGAGGAACCGCTGGGTCATCAGCACCAGGAAACAGAGCACCGCCCCGGGCATGAGGTTGGCGAACAGGTGCTCCCAGTCGGCGTGCAGCATCGGCGCCCAGAGGATGCCGTCGAGCCCGTCGACCTGGCGGGGCTCGATTCCGTTGGAGTCGAGGTCGTACCGGGTGGCCGCGTCGATCAGCTCGATGACGAACAGCGCCGCGATGATGCACACGGTGGTGATCAACGAACGCAACCAGAGCGGGCGGGAGCGCCGCTGCGGCTCCTGCCCAACCGGCGAGGTGTACGACGTCATGGCCATTATCTCTTCGGGTCTCGACTCTTGTGGATGGCGTCCCGGGGGCCGGTCACGCCCAGAGCTGACCTTCGAGTGCCTGCTCCGCGTCGTCCAGGCTACCTTCGTAGACCCCGGTCGACAGATACTTCCACCCCGCGTCGGGCACCACGAAGCCGATGTCGGCGCGCGACCCCTCCTTCATGGCCCGGCGGCCGATACCGCGCGCGGCCTGCAGGATCGCGCCGGTGGAGATGCCCGCGAAGATTCCCTCGAGGTCGATCAGTTCACGCACCCGGGCGACCGCGTCGACTCCGGTGACCGAGAACCGGCGCGTCAGCACTGATTCGTCGTAGAGCTCCGGGATGAATCCCTCGTCGATGTTGCGCAGGCCGTACACCTCGTCGCCGTAGCGGGGTTCGGCCGCGACGATCTCGATCTCCGGATTGCGTTCACGCAGAAAACGTCCGACGCCCATCAGCGTCCCGGTGGTGCCCAGACCGGCGACGAAGTGGGTGATCTCCGGCAGGTCGGCGAAGAGCTCCGGGCCGGTCCCCTCGTAGTGGGCGGCGATGTTCGCGACGTTGCCGTACTGGTACAGCATCACCCAGTCGGGGTTCTCCGATGCCAGCTTCTTCGCCACGGCCACCGCGGTGTTCGATCCGCCCGGGGCCGGCGAGGAGATCACCTTCGCGCCGAACATGCGCAAGAGCGACCGACGCTCCTCGGAGGTGTTCTCGGGCATCACGCAGATCAGTTGATAGCCCTTGAGTTTCGCGGCCATCGCCAGCGAGATCCCGGTGTTGCCACTGGTGGGTTCGAGGATCGTCGAACCCTCGTGCAGCAGCCCGTCGCGTTCGGCCTGCTCGATCATGCGCAGCGCCGGGCGGTCCTTGATGGAGCCGGTCGGGTTGCGGTCCTCGAGTTTGGCCCAGAGTCGCACGTGGGGCCCGTCGGCCGAGTCGTCCCAGCGCGGGGACAGCCGCGGGAGACCGATCAGCGGGGTGTTGCCGACCGAGTCGATGAGTGAGTCGTAGCGTGTCACGCTCAGCAGCCGCCGGCGACCGCGGGCAGGATGGTCACCTCGTCACCGTCGTCGATGGAGGTGTCGAGGCCACCGGAGAACCGGACGTCCTCGTCGTTGACGTAGATGTTCACGAACCGGTGGAGCTTGCCATCTGCGACGAGGCGCTCCTTCAGCCCGGGGTTGCCCGACTCCAGATCGTCGATCAGCGCGGCGAGCGTCGTCCCGGAACCCTCGACGCGCTTGGCGCCGTTGGTGTGGGTCCGCAGGATCGTCGGGATGGACACGGTGACGGGCATATTCAGCTCCTGATCTCGATCTCTTCTTCGGTGACCGTGCCGTCGACGATGCGATAGCTACGGATCTCGACGGTCTCCGGGTCCCGGGTGGACACCAGCACATAGTGCGCGCCGGGCTCGCCGGCGTAGGAGATGTCGGTGCGGCTCGGGTAGGCCTCGGTCGCGGTGTGCGAGTGGTAGATCACCACCGGTTCCTCGTCGCGACGGTCCATCTCGCGCCACACGGACAGCTGCTCGGCGGAATCGAACCGGTAGAACGTGGGCGACCGTTCCGCGTTGATCATCGGGATGAATCGCTGCGGGGCCTCGGAACCCTCCGGCCCCGCGATCACCCCGCACGCCTCGTCCGGATGATCGGCGCGCGCATGCGCGACCATCGCGTCGACGAGTTCCTGATCGATCTTGAGCATCGGTGTCCCGTTCTCCTTCGCAGACGCGGGCCCCGGTGGGCAGGGCACGGAGGGTCGGCGACAGGTCGTCGCACTTGTCCCGAGAGGGAACGCCGCCGCGCGAACGCCTATTCCGCATTCACCTATGACCGGTGTCACCGTCGGTGAGTCCGGGGCGGGCCGTTCAGACGAACGCCGACGGCGCAGCCTGCGCGTAGGTGGGGATGGACGCCACCGACTCGGCGGCGAGTACGGCGTCGACGATGGCTCGCTGAACGACGTCGGCCGCGCATCGGCAGATCTCCGCGATGACCGCCGCGTCCGGATGCATGCCGGGCGGTGAGGCGAACGCCGGGTCGATCGACTCCGGCCGCACCGCACCGGTGGAGACGGCGAAGATGGTGTCGCCGTCGAGCGGTGAGTGGGCCGGGCGGATGGCGCGGCCGAGACCGTCGTGGCCGGCCATGGCGATCCGCCGGGTCATCGCGGCATCGAGTGCGGCATCGGTGGCGACGACTCCGATCGTCGTGTTGAGCACGGTGTGTTTCTCCGCGAGTTCGGCCAGCCGTGCGATGTCACCGGCCTCCGGACGCCTCAGGCCCAGGCGTTCGAGGTCGTCCTCACCGAGATCCCACGGCAGGCCGCTCTGCGGGTCGATGACGGCACCGACCGGGTTGGCGACCATCAGCGCGCCGACGGTGACACCTGCGGCCGGACCCGTCGGGATCGTCACCGATGCGCTGCCCACACCACCTTTCAGCGCGCCGGCACGAGCACCGGCGCCGGCCCCCACACTGCCGACCGCGAAATCGGTACCGGCGGCGCGGACCGCCTCGGCGCCGAAGTCGGCGTCGGGCCGGTGATCCCACGCGCCGACCGGGAGATCGAAGATGACCGCCGCGGGCACGATGGGCACCACATGTCCTCGGGTGTCCATCGGCAGGCCGACCCCCTCGGCCTCGAGGGCGCGCATCGCGCCGTCGGCGGTTGCGAGACCGTAGGCGCTGCCGCCGCTGAGCACGATGGCGTGCGCGGTCTGCACGGTGTTCGACGGATCGAGGAGGTCGGTCTCGCGGGTGCCCGGACCACCGCCCCGCACGTCGACGGCGGCGATCGCAGCGGGTCCCGAGATCCGCACGACCGTCGTCCCGGTCGCCCAGCCGTGGCCGTCGGGTGCGTCGGCGGTGCCGGAGACCTGCGCATCGGCGTCGACACGATGACGGTGCCCGACGGTGATCCCGGCGACGTCGGTGATGCGATCGCCCGGGCGGGTGGGTCGTCCGATGGTGGTCACGTACACCTCTGCTCTCATCTGTCCCGACCCGCACCACGAAGAACTCGGACAAAGCTCCCGAATGGAGCGGTGTCACCGTGGATCGTAGGTCACATCACCGCTTCGACGAGCAGATCCTGCATCACCGTCAGCCAGTGATAGACGTCGAGATGCGCGGCGTGCGGATGATCGGCCGGCAACCGGTCGGGGGTGTCCTCGGAGATCCCGAGCATCGCCCCGAGGGCGAGGCGGACGTCGTTGAGGGCGGTCAACCAGGCGGTCGCCTGCTCGACGGTGAGTGCGAGGTCGCCGCCGCCGTCGGGCAGGGTGTCGAGAAGGACCTGCGCCGCAGCGAGTTTGGCGTCGATGATCTTCGGCTCGTTGACGCTGCGCAGCGCCGAGTTGAGGCGACCGTTCACCACCTCGGCGGAGAGTTCCCGGTCCTGATCGGGGCGATGGAAGTCCGGCAGGAGACGCCCGAGCGTGGCGTCGTCGGGTGTGTCGGCATGGCCGACCCGGATACCGGTGACATCCGACAGCGCATCGCGCGGTGCGGTGTCGGCGCGTTCGGTCAGCAGCTCGCACATCGAGGAGACCAGCGACGCGAGCAGCTCGGCCTCGTGCGCGTCGAGCTGGGAGGTGATCCGGATCGACTCGCCGCGGCCCTTGCGTTTCCAGGTGCGCACGCCTCAGTGTCTCCCCACCGTCGACATCGTCGACCCCGTCGGCACCGTCGATCCCGGTCCGCGCTCGGGCGGCAGAAATGCGAACCCGGTCATGAATCGCGCTGCATGGTGGCCCACAGGCCGGCCGCGTGCAGTTTGCGCACGTCACCCTCGACCTTGTCGCGGTCGCCGCTGGAGACCACGGCCTTGCCCTCGGTGTGCACCTGCATCATCAGCTGATTGGCACGTGACTCCGAGTAGCCGAAGATCTTCTGGAAGACGAACGTCACATACCGCATCAGATTGACGGGATCGTCCCACACGACGGTCATCCAGGGTTTGTCGAGATCCGCCGCGCCGTCCGCCACCGCGGGTTCGGCAACCGCGGTACCGCCGGGGGTAGCCTCGTGCGCACGAGTTTCGTCAGGCGCCATGGAGACAAGGGTAACGCGACAGTGAGCATCGACAACACCGCGCTGCTGACCGATCAGTACGAACTGACCATGGTCGCAGCGGCTCTCCGCCACCCGGTCGCACACCGGTCGTGCGTGTTCGAGGTGTTCGCCCGACGACTCCCCGACGGCCGCCGGTACGGCGTCGTCGCAGGCACCGGACGCGTCCTCGCCGAGCTCGCCGAGTTCCGTTTCGGCGACGAGGAGATCGCCGTCGTGGAGAAGTTCCTCGACACCGAGACCGTCGCGTGGCTGCGCGACTACCGGTTCTCCGGGGACATCGACGGCTACCGCGAGGGCGAGCTCTACTTCCCCGGCTCTCCGATCCTCACCGTCCGTGCGCCCTTCGCCGAGGCCGTACTGCTCGAGACGCTGATCCTGTCGATCCTCAACCACGACAGCGCGATCGCCTCGGCCGCCGCGCGGATGGTCAGCGCCGCCGGGTCCCGGCCGATCATCGAGATGGGTTCCCGACGCACCCACGAGCGCGCCGCGGTCGCGAGCGCCCGTGCCGCATACCTGGCCGGCGTCGCCGCGACGTCGAATCTCGAGGCGAACCGTCGTTTCGGCGTCCCCAGCGCGGGAACCGCCGCGCATGCGTTCACCCTCGGCTTCTCCGGACCGGACGGTCCCGACGAGAAGGCCGCGTTCACCGCACAGATCGATGCGCTCGGCGTCGGCACCACCTTGCTGGTCGACACCTACGACATCACCCAGGGCGTGCGCAACGCGATCGAGGTCGCCGGCCCCGGCCTCGGTGCGGTTCGCATCGACTCCGGAGATCTCGGCGTGCTCGCCCGGCAGGTACGCACGCAACTCGACGACCTCGGCGCCACCGACACCCAGATAGTGGTGTCCGGCGACCTCGACGAGTACGCGATAGCCTCGCTGCGCGCCGAACCGGTCGACACCTACGGCGTCGGGACCTCGCTGGTCACCGGCAGCGGCGCACCGACCGCGGGCATGGTGTACAAGCTCGTCGAGGTCGACGGGCTTGCCGTCGCGAAGCGGTCGAGCCACAAGGAGTCGCGTGGCGGGGCGAAGGCGGCGGTGCGGGCCGCACGTGCCAGTGGGACGATCGTGGAAGAGATCGTCTACCGTGCCGAGGGACCACGCCCCGACGCCGAGGGCGGTCTCCACCTGCGGGACCTGCAGATTCCGCTGGTTCGCGGCGGGGAGCCGGTGGCATCGCTGCCTTCGCTGACCGACGCGCGCGCCCATCTCGCCGCAGGGCTGGTGAGCCTGCCGTGGGAGGGCCTCGGCCTCTCGCACGGGGACCCGGCGGTGCCGACCCGATACCAGCTCGGCTGACGAGCAACACGATTCGATCCGCCAGGGGGTAGCAGATGAACAGCGAACGCAGCGACGGCACCAAACCGGCCGACGCGTTGGTCGTCGTCGACGTCCAGAACGACTTCTGTGAGGGCGGTTCCCTCGCGGTCAACGGTGGTGCGGCGGTGGCCCGGGCGATCACCAAGATCCTCGACGAGTACCGGACGGTCGTCGCGACACGCGATCACCACATCGATCCCGGTGATCACTTCTCCGACGACCCCGACTACGTCGACACCTGGCCGCCGCATTGCGTGGTCGGCACCGACGGCGTTGCCTTCCACCCCGAATTCGATTCCACCGCAGCGCAAGAGACCTTCTCGAAAGGTGAGTACGCCGCTGCGTACTCCGGCTTCGAGGGTGTTACGGACGACGGCACGAGCCTCGAACAGTGGCTGCGCGACCACAAGATCTCCAGCATCGACATCGCGGGACTGACCACCGATCACTGTGTCCGCGCGACGGCACTCGATGCGGTAGCCGCCGGCTTCACGACGCGGGTGCTGCTCAACTTCACCGCGGGCGTCGGGGCGGCGACCACCTCCGACGCGCTGAAGAGCATGCGCGAGGCGGGGGTCGAGCTGGTGGGCGACCTGCTCTACGACGGCTCGTGCGGCACGGGTTAGTCCCGAGGGAACCGTAGAGCCCGCGGATCCGTCTGAAACTCACACACCCCATCTCGCACCATCTCGAACGAGGACCCCGGAACACCACATGTCGAACACTCCCCCGGTGACCGAACTGCTCGACACCGCGGTCTCCGCGCTCGGCGGTCGTCGCCGTGACGGTCAGGTAGCCATGGCCTCGGCCGTCGCGCACGCCATCGACACCGGCGAACATCTCGCCGTACAGGCCGGGACCGGCACCGGAAAGTCGCTGGCGTACCTCGTGCCGGCCATCCGCCATGCGGTCGAGACCGGACGGACCGTGGTGGTGTCGACGGCGACGATCGCGCTGCAGCGGCAGCTGATCGAGCGCGACCTCCCCCGTCTCGCCGGCGCCCTCGCGAAGCCCGTCGGCCGCAAACCCACCTTCGCGATCCTCAAAGGTCGCGGAAACTACTTGTGCCTCAACAAGATCCATTCAGGAGCCGCCGACGAGCCGGACACCGAGCTGTTCGATCCGTTCGAGTTGTCCCGCACCGGACGCGAGGTCACCCGGCTGCGCGAGTGGAGCAGCGACACCGAGACCGGTGACCGCGACGACCTCGTGCCCGGTGTCGCCGACCGCGCCTGGCGACAGGTCAGTGTGTCCGCGCGTGAATGCCTCGGTGCCGCCAACTGTTCCTACGGCGAGGACTGCTTCGCCGAACAGGCCCGCCGCCGGTCCGGCAAGGTCGACGTGGTGGTCACCAACCACGCCCTGCTGGCGATCGACGCGACGAGCCCGGCCAACGTTCTGCCCGAGCACGACGTCGTGATCATCGACGAGGCCCACGAACTCGTCGACCGGATGACCTCGGTGGCGACCGACGAACTGTCGGCGGCCTCGATCGCCCTCGTCTCCCGGCGCGTCGGCAAACTCGTCGACGAGGAGACCGCCGACGCCCTCCTCGGTGCCGGTGAGCAACTCGGGAAACTCCTGGAGACGGCGCCGAAGACACAGTGGACGCAGCTGCCGCCCGACGCCACGTCCGTTCTGGTGATGCTGCGTGACCGGTTGTGGCAGACCCGGACCGCGATCGGGCCGGTGCGCGCGCCCGGTGCCGGCGACGACGGCGCAGCCGCAGCCCGGTCGGCGGCCCTCACCTCGCTCGACGACATGCACGACACGGTCGTCCGCGTCCTCGGCGCCTTCGACGAACCCGACGAGTCCAAACGCCGCGACGTGGTGTGGGTCGGCCTCGACACCTCCCGACGCGGCGCCGAACCCCGTCCGGTGCTGCACATCGCGCCGCTGTCGGTCGGCGGACTGCTCCGCGCGTCGCTGTTCGCCAATTCGACGGTCGTCCTGACGTCCGCGACCCTGACCATCGGCGGTTCCTTCGACGCCCTTGCCGCGACCTGGGGTCTGCCCGCCTCCGGGCGGGGCACCGACCGTCCCGCCGCCGACGAGCCGGGCGACGAACCGGGCCCCGACCCGACGGCCGCCCGCAACGTCACGGCCAGTGGTAAGGCGGTTCCCTCCGATTCGGGCTCGGCGCGCTGGACCGGTCTCGACGCGGGCTCCCCGTTCGACTATCCGAAGTCGGCGATCCTCTACGTGGCCCGGCACCTGCCCCGGCCCGATCGCTCGGGTATCGCTCCGCGGACGATGGACGAGATCGCCCAGCTCGTGGATGCCGCCGGCGGGCGCACGCTGGGGTTGTTCTCGTCGATGCGCGCTGCCCGCGAGGCGGCCGAGGCGATCCGGGAACGCTGCGAGTACCCGGTGCTGTGTCAGGGCGACGACACCACCTCGACCCTGGTCAGACGCTTCGCCGAGGATCCCGAGACCTGCTTGTTCGGCACACTGTCGCTCTGGCAGGGCGTCGACGTGCCGGGGCCGTCGCTGAGCCTCGTGCTCATCGACCGCATTCCGTTCCCCCGCCCTGACGATCCGCTGCTGACCGCACGGCAGCGCGCGGTCGACGCCCGGGGCGGCAACGGCTTCTTGTCCGTGGCGGCGAATCACGCCGCGCTGCTGCTCGCGCAGGGCGCCGGCCGACTGCTGCGTTCGGTCGACGACCGCGGCGTCGTCGCGGTGCTCGACTCCCGGCTGGCGACGGCCGGATACGGGGGCTACTTACTCGCCTCGCTGCCTCCGATGTGGCGGACCACCGATCCCGCCGTCGTCCGGTCCGCCCTCAGCCGGCTCACCGCCGCACCGCGTCCGGTGGGCTGAGCACGCCTGACGCGAGACGACCGGCACGGCGACCGTGTACGACGAGACAATCGCCCACGCGGGGCACTAGGTTGGGTAGCGGTGATTCCAACGCAGGCGAGACCGACAACGCACCCTGACCAATCGCGGGAGCTGACGAGAGGAGGCTTCGAGTGATCGGGCGCATGGGTATCGATGACATCGCACCCCTGGTCTCGGCCGGGCAGCAGCCCGCGAAAGCCGTTGTGGGAGAGTTCTTCCCGATCAGCACCACGGCGTGGCGCGAAGGGCACGACGCGATCGGCGTCACGCTCCATGTCGAGGCACCGCGTCGCGGCGTCCTCGACATCCGGATGACCCCGTCGCCCGAACCGGACACCTTCAACGCGGCGTTCGTCCCCGACGCGGTCGGCTTCTGGTCGTATCGCATCGAGGCCTGGAGCGATCCGTACACCACCTGGCGTTCGGCGGTCACCAAGAAGCTCGACGCCGGTCAGGGCGCCGCCGACCTCGCCAACGACCTGGAGACCGGCGCCCGAATCCTCACCCGCGCCGCCGAGGACATCGCCGACGAGAACCGCGAACTCCTGCTCGACGCCGCGCGTCTGCTCCGCGCACGACGCCGCCGGGTCGAGAACCGGGTGAGTCTGGCGATCTCCGAGGAGGTCGTCGAACTGCTCCACGACAATCCCGTCCGGGAACTGGTCACCAAGAGTCGCACCTACCGCGTGTGGGTGGACCGCACCCGCGCGCTCTTCGGGTCCTGGTACGAGTTCTTCCCCCGCTCCACCGGCGGTTGGGACGGCGAGGGCAACCCGGTGCACGGCACCTTCCTCACCGCCGCCGAGGACCTCCCGCGGATCGCGGGGATGGGCTTCGACGTCGTCTACCTCCCGCCGATCCACCCGATCGGCGAGGTCAATCGCAAGGGCCGCAACAACACCCTGGTCGCCGGTCCCGACGACGTCGGCTCGCCGTGGGCCATCGGGTCGAAGGACGGCGGCCACGACGCGATCCACCCGCAGCTGGGCTCCGAGGAGGACTTCGAGTACTTCGTCGGGCGGGCGCGTGAGCTGGGACTGGAGGTCGCCCTCGACCTCGCACTGCAGTGCGCACCCGACCATCCCTGGGCGACCGAACACCCCGACTGGTTCATCATCCAGCCCGACGGCACGATCGCCTACGCGGAGAACCCGCCGAAGAAGTACCAGGACATCTACCCGCTGAACTTCGACGAGGACCGCAACGGCATCTATCGGGCCGTGCTGCAGGTGGTCCTGCACTGGGTCGGCCTGGGCGTGAACATCTTCCGCGTCGACAACCCGCACACCAAGCCGCCGAACTTCTGGGAGTGGCTGATCGGCGAGGTCAAGAAGCGGAACCCGGATGTGCTGTTCCTGTCCGAGTCGTTCACCCGCCCGGCGCGTCTGTACGGTCTCGCCCGCCTCGGATTCACCCAGTCCTACACGTACTTCACGTGGAAGACGGCCAAGTGGGAACTCGAGCAGTTCGGTCGCGAACTGGCCGATCATGCCGATGAGGCGCGTCCCAACCTGTTCGTCAACACCCCCGACATCCTGCACGCCAGCCTGCAGCACGGCGGCCCGGGCATGTTCGCACTGCGCGCCGCCCTGGCCGCGACCCTGGCCCCGACCTGGGGCGTCTACAGCGGCTACGAACTCTACGAACACGTCGCGGTCGCCGAGGGCAGCGAGGAATACCAGGACTCCGAGAAGTACGAGCTGCGTCCCCGCGACTACAAGGCGGCGACGAGCCGCGGTGAGTCGCTGGAACCGTGGATCACCTCGCTCAACGAGATCCGCCGCCGGCATCCGGCGCTGCAGCAGCTGCGGAACATCCACTTCCACCACGTCGAGAACCCGTCGCTGATCGCCTATTCGAAAATCGATCCGGTCTCCGGCGACCGCGTCGTGGTGGTGGTCAACCTCAACCCGTTCGCCGCCGAGGACTCCACCGTCTGGCTCGACCTGCCCACACTCGGATTCGAGTGGTACGACCACTTCCCGGTCCGCGACGAGGTCACCGGGGAGGAGTACTGGTGGGGACAGGACAACTACGTCCGGCTGGAGCCGTGGCGCGCGGTCGCCCACATCCTGGCCCTCCCGCCGCTCGACCCCGCCACCGCAGCGCGACTCGCCTACCGAATCCAGTGAGGTGCCCGTGACCGATCGTCGAGATCCCGAGTCCCCCACGACCCCCGGCACCGCCGCGCCGGGAAGCCCCCTCGCCGCCGGTTCCCTCCCCGCCCCCGAGGCGTCCGATCACGACCTACGCCGGCTCGACGCGCTGACCCATCCCGACCCGCATGCGTTCCTCGGGGCGCACGACGCCCCGGGGGGCAGCACGATCCTGCGCACACTACGACCCGACGCCCTGTCGGTGTCGGCGGTCATCGGCGGCGTCGACCACCCCATGACCCGTCAGACCGACGACCTGTGGGTCGTCACGGTGCCGATCGCCGACCTGATGGACTACCGCTACCGGATCGTCTACCCCGACGGTGCGGGCACCGCCGAGTTCGTCGTCGCCGACGGCTATCGATTCCTGCCGAGCCTTGGCGACATCGACATCCACCTGTTCAGTGAGGGCCGGCACGAGACGCTGTGGGAGGCCCTCGGGGCCCGCGTCGTCTCGTACACGACCGCCGACGGCGAGGTCTCCGGCACGGCGTTCTCGGTCTGGGCGCCCAACGCCCACGGCGTGGCCGTCATCGGGGATTTCGACCGATGGACCGGCCGCGTGGCTCCCATGCGCAAGGTCGGGGTCAGCGGTGTCTGGGAAGTGTTCATCCCCGACGTCGGCGACGGCGCGCACTACAAGTTCCGGGTGCACGGCGCCGACGGCGTGATCCGTGACAAGGCCGATCCGATGGCTTACCGGACCACACCCCCACCGTCGACGGCGTCGGTCGTCACGCGATCGCAGCACGTCTGGTCCGACGACGCCTGGATCGCGCGCCGGGAGCGCTCCGCGCCCGAGCGCGAACCGATGAGCATCTACGAGGTGCACCTGGCGTCGTGGCGTCAGGGCCTGGGCTACCGCGAACTCGCCCACCAGCTCGCCGACTACGTCGTGGAAAAGGGCTTCACGCACGTCGAGTTCCTCCCGGTGGCCGAGCATCCCTTCGGCGGTTCGTGGGGCTACCAGGTGACGTCGTACTACGCGCCGACCGCCCGGTTCGGCACTCCCGACGACTTCCGGTACCTCGTCGACCATCTGCATTCGCGTGGCATCGCGGTGATCGTCGACTGGGTGCCCGCGCACTTCCCGAAGGACGAGTGGGCTCTCGCCCGCTTCGACGGCACCCCGCTCTACGAGCACGCCGACCCGATGCGCGGCGAGCAACTCGACTGGGGCACCTACGTCTTCGATTTCGGACGCCACGAGGTACGCAATTTCCTGGTCGCCAACGCATTGTTCTGGTTCGGCGAGTTCCACATCGACGGACTGCGCGTCGACGCCGTTGCCTCGATGCTGTATCTGGACTACTCACGTCCCGACGGGCAGTGGCGGCCCAACATCCACGGTGGCCGCGAGAACCTCGAAGCGGTGCAGTTCCTGCAGGAGACCAACGCGACGGTCCACAAACACTTCCCCGGCGTCATCACCGTCGCCGAGGAATCCACCGCATGGCCGGGTGTCACCCGGATGACCGATCTCGGCGGCCTCGGTTTCAGCTTCAAGTGGAACATGGGCTGGATGCACGACAGCCTCGACTACCTGTCGCGGGATCAGGTGCACCGCAGCTTCCATCACCACGAGATCACCTTCTCGCTGATGTACGCGTGGAGCGAGAATTTCGTGCTGCCGCTGTCGCACGACGAGGTGGTCCACGGCAAGGGCACGCTCTGGACGCGGATGCCGGGCGATTCCTTCACCAAGGCGGCCGGCGCCCGCGTGTACCTCGCGTACATGTGGTCGCACCCCGGTAAACAGCTGCTGTTCATGGGCCAGGAGTTCGGTCAGACCGGCGAATGGGCCGACAACCGCAGCCTCGACTGGCACCAGCTCGAGGGCTGGGAGGGCGAACTGCACTCCGGCATATCGACGCTGGTCACGGACCTCAACCGGATCTACCGGTCATCCCCTGCGCTGTACACGCAGGACATCACCCCCCTCGGCTACGAGTGGATAGATGCCAACGACACCGCGAACAACGTGATCAGCTTCCTGCGGTTCGGGGAGGACGGATCGGTCGTCGCCTGCATCTTCAATTTCTCCGGATCGGACCGCGTCGACTACCAGGTCGGACTGCCGCAGGGCGGGGTGTGGGAGGAGATCCTCAACACCGACGCCGACGCCTACAGCGGCGCGGGCAAGGGGAATCTGGGAGCGGTGACCGCCGATGGGCCGTCGTATCACGGACGCCCCGCCTCGGCGCGGGTCATGCTGCCGGCCAATTCCGCCATCTGGCTCGCGCCCCGCTAGCGCGCAAACCCACCCTTTTTCGGCAGAGTCACCACCTCGGAGCGGAATTTCTCAACCTGTCTGAGACAGGACTTGGTTGGTTGTTCTTCTGTGGTTGATCCCGACGGTGGTCGGGATTTCCGGGGCCCGGGGTGGGCGCCGGAAGCGTTGCGGGTGGGCCAGGTAGTGGCGGTTGAGCAGTGTTTGGCGGTGCTGCCGCTGCTGGGTGGCAGTACCGTCGAACACCGAGGCCGGGGTGTGCCAGGCCAACCCGCTGTGGCGATGCTCGTCGGCATAGGTGGCGAGGAAGGTGGCGGTCCAGGCGCGGGCGTGGTCGATGTGGTCGAACCGGTCGGGACACTGCAGGTCGTATTTGATGGTCTTGAACAGCGATTCGGAGAACGGGTTGTCGTCACTGACTCGGGGCCGGGAGAACGAGGCTTCGATCTTGGCAGCCTGCAGGGCGTCGAGCAGATCGCGTGAGCGCATGATCGCCCCGTTGTCGGCGTGGAGCACCTGCGGGGCGCCGTAGCGGGTGAAGGCGGCGGCGAACATGTCGACTGCCAGGGCGGTGTCCTCGACGTGCTCGATGCGCCAGGCGACCGGGTAGCGGGAGAACACATCGATCACCAGGTACAGCTTGTAGCGCTGGCGGGATGGTCCTTTGAGTTCGGTGACATCCCAGGACCACAACTGCCCCGGCGCCGTCGCTACCGCTTTGGGCGCCGGGCGTGCGCACCCGCCGCCGTGCCTGCCTTTGCGGCGATCACCGGTCATCTGTTCGGCTTTGGCAATGCGGTAGAAACTGCTCTGCGAACACGGCACCCGACCGGCATCGAAAGCCCGCCAATAGGTTTGGCACACTGACAGCTCGGCGTATTGCTCGTCTTCGAGTACCGCTCGTGCCTGGGCACGCTCACCGGCAGTCAATGCCGCCGGCTGTTGGCGGGCGTGCTGCGGGACCGGATCGGTCACCGGTGTGTAGTGCCGATACCGGCGAGTGAGGCGATAAAACGTTGCCCGCGGCAATCCCGCCCACACACATGCCGCCGCGATCGTCATCCCAGCTGCGGCCAACGCGATGACCGTCTCGACTAGGACAGTCCTTTGCGGTGCAGCCACTGCTGGTACTGTTCGGCGCTCATCAACGCCGGTGGGATCTGCTCCTCCTCGCTCGTCGAGCTCGCGGTGATCCCGTCCATGAGCTCGATAGCTTTTCCCATGATCTCTTGAATGGCTTCGGCCTGTTCGACCTTCTTACGTAGCCGTTGGTTCTCAGCGCGTAACCGCGCCAACTCGGCTCGTTCCTGAGCATCCACCCGGCGCGATCCTTTCGACTTGAGTGCTGCCGACACCATCGACACCTCAAAGTCTCCCCGATCACGGGCGTGCAACCAGCCCCGCACCGTGGCCCGCGACAGAGCATGCTCGCGCAGCAACCGGGCACGGCCACCGCGCTCCAGCGTCGCCGCATCCCACAACTGCAAAAACTCGACCTTGAAACCAAGCGGGTAAGACCGCTGCCCATTCGGGGTTCGGCCGACCTCGACACTGATAGTCATCACACATTCCGATCCCCGCACACCCCGCCAGGTGTCTCACAAACAGCCTGACAGGATGCGTCGGAGGGTGCTGGATTTGCCGAAAAAGGGTGGGTGTGCGGATCAGTAAAGCGCGCTCGCCAGCTTCCGTCGAGCAGTCACGACGAAGGGCTCCGCCGGGTCGAAGAGCTCGAACAGTTCCAGCAGCCGTGTCCGGGCGCGGGTGCGTTCCTCGCCGTTGGTGACCCGGACGACGTCGATGATCCGGTCGAAGGCCGCCTCGGGCTGTTGGGACAGCAGCAGGACGTCCGCGGCCGCGAGCTGTGCGTCGACGTCGCGCGGGGACGCGGTCTCGACGATGTTCGGGTCGTGGGCCTGCGCGCGCAGGATGAACTCGAGGTTCCGTGCCGCCGACGCCGCCTCGACGTTCTCGGGTTCGGCTTCGGCGACGGCGCGATACGCGGCAAGTGCCCCGTCGAAGTCGCCGTCGTTGAGCTTCTCCTCGGCGGCGATCATGCGCGGATCGGACTGCTCCGGCTCGGGGGCCGCATCCGCGGGTGCGTCCGGGAGCGCGTTGCCGACCTGGGCGAAGATCTCGTCGATCCAGCTGGTGATCTCGGCCTCGGACCGGACGCCGTTGAACGCGGTGACCGGCTGCCCCTGCACGATCGCGACGACCATCGGGATCGACTGCACCCGGAACGCCTGCGCGATACGGGGATTCGCGTCGACGTCGACCTTGGCGAGCACCCAGCGACCGCCGGACTGCGTGGCGAGGCGTTCGAGGACCGGCGATAGCTGCTTGCACGGCCCGCACCATTCGGCCCAGAGATCGACGACGACGAGCTGCTGCATCGACCGGTTGAGGACCTCGGCCTCGAAGGTCTCCTCGGTGACGTCGATGACGCTCGCACCGGATGCCACGGGCGGCGCACCGGGAGGCGGTGTACCGGGTTGGGCACCGTCGGATCGATCGGACTGGGCCGGGTCTCGCTGTGCCTGCGCGCGCTGGGCTTGGGCGCGTTGAGCTTCGGCCCGGTCCTTGATCCCGCCGAGATCGACGGCACCGGTCATGGCCATGGCGGCAGCAGCCTGCTGACGGGCCGCCGCGGCGGCCTGCTGACGATTGGTTGGTCGCGTCACCCCTCTAGTGTGGCACGACCACCCGGGTGCGACGACCGAGGTTCGCTCAGCGCGGACACCGGTCGTTGCGGCGGACGGACGACCCCGGCGAGGCACACGGCGAGCAGAAGCGCGGCCAGTGCCGCGAGCAGGCCGGTGTTCAGAGATGTTCGGCTGCTGATGAACCCGACGACGGCGGGTCCGGCGAGCATTCCGAGGTATCCGCATCCGACCACGATCGAGATCGTCCGGCCACCCGCGGAATCGGTGAGATTTCCCGCAGCGGTGAAGATCTGCGGGATGAGCCCGGCGAGTCCGACACCGAAGACCGCCCAGCCGACGACGGCGAGCGCAGGCACCGGCGAGACGATCGCGATCGCCATGCCGACGATGCCGACGAGTGCGCCGACCCGCACAACGCGGACCGCACCCACCGAGGCGACCACCGGGTCGATGACGAATCGCGAGACCGTCATGGTCGCGCTGAAGGCGCCGAAGGCGATCGCTCCGATCGCCTCACCGGTCCCGTAGCTCTCGACGACGTGCAGGGCGCTCCAGTCGTAGGCGGTGCCCTCGGCGAGCATGAGCCCGAAGGCGACGATCGCGAGCAGGACGAGTCGTCGCCGGTCGATGCCGTCCCACCACGTCGATCCCGACGTCGATCCCGACGAGGTGTTCGTCGACGTCGTCGGCGACTCGTCGCGCCCGGCGAGACCGCGCGCGACCGCGGCGACGACCACCAATCCGGCGACGGCGGCACTCGCGACGGTCGGCACGACCCCGACGTCGGCCCACAGAGTCGCCGCCACCACTCCGGAGCCGAGGAGGCTCCCCGAGGAGAACCATCCGTGGAACGACGACATGATCGGCCGGCGGTAGGCGCGCTCGACGGCCACCGCCTGGGCGTTCATCGACACGTCCAGGCACCCGTTGGCGAAACCGAAGGCCGCGAGGGCGGCGCCGAGAGTGACGGTGTCGACGGCCAGGACCGGGGTGACGATGACCGCCGCGAGCACAACCGCAGCGGCGACGGTGAGCGGCCGGGAACCCCAGCGGTCGATCAGCGGACCGCACACCTGCATGCCCACGAAAGCGGAGCCGCCCAGGAGTAGCAACAGGCCGCCCAGTTCGTCGTGGCCGACGCCGGTGCGGTCGCTGATGACCGGGATGTGCGCCACCCACATGGCGGCGAGAAAGCCGTTGAGGGCGAAGATCGAGGCGACCGCCCGCCGGGATCGGCGAGGTTCGGTCGTCTGGGGCACCTGCACTCAGGCGCCCGAACCCAGGTGGCGTTCCACCCGTTCGACCTTGCCGGTCAGTTCGTCGGTGTGGCCGGGACGGATGTCGGCCTTCAGCACGAGGCCGACGCGCGGCGCATGGGCGGCGACGGCCTCGGCAGCGGCCTTGACCACCGCCATCACCTCGTCCCAGTCGCCCTCGAGATAGGTGAACATCGAGGTGGTCTGGTGCGGGAGTCCAGAGGACCGCACCACCTCCACGGCGGCCGCGACCGCCGCACTCATCCCGCCGTCGGCGTCGACGGCGGTTCCGCCCGAGGGCGTGAGGCTGAATGCGACGATCAATGGATCACGTCCGGATCAGGCGGTCGCCTGCTGGGGTGACCGGCCGGCCGAGAGTTCGGCGAGGTGGCCGTTGCGCTTGGCCCACCACTCGAAGACGATCGTGCCGAAGGGCGGGACGCTCGATGCGAGCGCCAGCAGCGTCACGATGGGGATCCCGATGCGGCGTCCACCCAGGGGCAGCTCCCACTTCACGGCATTCCACTTGAGCTGGAAGGCCGTGATCAGGGCGACGATCACGAAGATCACGAAGACGGCGCCGTGGGTGGCGCCGGGCAGCGCGATGGCCTCGGGGTCGTCGTTGACACGCTTGAGGATCATCCCGACGATCAGCCACGCCCAGGTGATGGCTTCCGCCACGGCGACGAAGCGGAAGCGCTTGGCGGGTGTGGTCAGGTCGAAGAAAGACAGCATGTTCCCCATTGTGCCTGCCGGCGGAGACTTCTACGACAAAGTGTCGTAGAAGTCTCCTTCAGCGGATCTCTCAGGCCTTCGGGACGCGGATGATCAGCGCATCGCCCTGGCCGCCGGCACCACACAGCGCGGCTGCGCCGACGCCGCCACCGCGACGCTGCAGCTCGAGCGCGAGGTGCAGGGTGATACGGGCGCCGGAGGTGCCGATCGGGTGGCCGACGGCGATGGCGCCACCGTTGACGTTGACCTTGTCCGCGTCGACGCCGAGCTGCTGGGTCGAGGCCAGGCCGACCGCGGCGAAGGCTTCGTTGATCTCGATGAGGTCGAGGTCGGTGGGGGCGATGCCCTCGCGGTCGCAGGCCTTGAGGATCGCATTGCCCGGCTGCGCCTGCAGGCTGGAGTCCGGTCCGGCGACGACGCCGTGGGCACCGATCTCGGCGAGCCAGGTCACGCCCAGCTCCTCGGCCTTGGCCTTGCTCATCACCACGACGGCGGCAGCGCCGTCGGAGATCTGCGACGAGTTGCCCGCGGTGATGGTGCCGTCCTTGCGGAACGCCGGTCGCAGGCCCGAGAGCGACTCGGCGGTGGTGTTGGCGCGGATGCCCTCGTCCTCGGCGAACTGGATCGGGTCACCCTTGCGCTGCGGGATGGAGACCGGCACGACCTCGTCGTCGAAGACGCCGTTCTTCCAGGCGGCGGCGGCGAGTTGGTGGCTGCGGGCGGCGAATTCGTCCTGCTGCTCGCGGGTGAAGCCGTCCTTGTCGTTGCCCTGCTCGGTCAGCGCCCCCATCGGCTGATCGGTGAAGGCGTCGTGCAGGCCGTCGAAGGCCAGATGGTCGACGAGTTCGGTGTTGCCGTACTTGAAGCCGCCGCGGCTGCCCGGCAGCAGGTGCGGGGCCTGGGTCATCGACTCCTGGCCACCTGCGACGACGACGTCGAACTCCCCGGCGCGGATCAACTGGTCGGCGAGCGCGATGGCGTCGATACCCGACAGGCACATCTTGTTGATGGTCAGGGTCGGGACGTGCCAGCCGATACCGGCCTTGATCGCAGCCTGACGAGCCGGCATCTGACCCGCCCCCGCGGTCAGCACCTGGCCCATGATGACGTACTGGACCTCCGAGGCCGGGACCCCGGACTTCTCCAGTGCACCCTGGATCGCCACCGCACCGAGGTCGACGCCGCTGAAGTCCTTCAGCGAGCCCAGGAGGCGGCCGAAGGGGGTGCGTGCGCCGGCGACGATGACCGTGGTGTTGTCGGCATTCGGGGACATGAAACGAACCTCCGGGGGGTGTGTTGCAGGGGAGCTACCGAGCGCCCGCTCTGTGCGCTCTTGGGCTCAACGCTACCGTTGTCTCATGTCTTCCCCAGCAACTGACCCCAGCACTCCCGCCGCCGCTCCCCAGGGCGCGACCGCACTGATCTCCGATCTGGTCGTGGCCATCGACCACGTGGGCATCGCGGTTCCCGACCTCGACGCCGCGAAGAAGTGGTACGCGACGCATCTCGGCTTCGAGACGCTGCACCAGGAGACCAACGAAGAGCAGGGTGTCGAGGAGGCCATGGTCGGCCCGGCGGACGGTGGCACGCTGATCCAGTTGCTCGCCCCGCTGAACGAGTCGTCCACCATCGCGAAGTTCATCGACCGCAGCGGCCCCGGCCTGCAGCAGCTGGCGGTGCGCGTGACCGATGTGGACGCCGTCATGGCCCGCCTCACCGAGGCCGGCGTGCGCGTCCTCTACCCCGCCGCCAAGCGGGGCACCGCGAACTCCCGGATCAACTTCGTCCATCCCAAGGATGCGGGCGGCGTCCTGCTCGAGCTCGTCGAGCCGAGCGCCGACGCCGCACACTGAGAACCGACCGCCCGGCCCGAACCGAAAGCCGTTCGGGCGCTTACTGAATTCCTCCCCGTTCACTCCCGGCCGGCATGCCGGGACGAACGCCGGCGCCGGCGCGTGGACGCCCTGTTGGATGTCCACGCACCGCCGCCGGAGGCCGTGTCGCCGAGAACGCCGAGACCGGCACCGAGCCTGAGTCCGACCGCGCTTCAGGGTCCGGCCGTCTCCGATACACTGGCCCGCATGCCAGGTCCCGCACGGCAATTGCCCTTCGCGATCGTGATGCGCGGTTATGACCGTGAGCAGGTCGCCGACCATCTTCAGCGACTCGACGCCGAGCTGCGGGTTCTCGCCGCGGATCGCGACGCCGCCACCGCCAACGCACACGAGCTCGCCGCCCATCTGGAAGAGGCGCGCGAGGAGATCGCCGAACTCCGGCGCGAGATCGACAAACTCTCGGTACCGCCGACCACCGCGCAGGGTATGAGCGAACGTCTCTCGCGCATGCTGCAACTCGCATCCGACGAGGCTTCGGAGATGCGTGCCGAGGCCTCGGCCGAAGCCGCCGAGACGCTGTCGATCGCCCGTCAGGAGGCCGCCGACATGCGATCGGATGCGGCCGCCGAGGCCGAGCGGGTCCGCAGCGAGGCGCAGGCGGCGGCGAAGAAGCTCGTCGACGAGGCCTCTGCGCGCGCCCGACAGGTCAAGGAGACCGCCGCGGCCAACGAGTCCGAGTCGGCGCGTCTCATCGCCGAACGCACCGCGGCGATGGAGGCCGAGCACACCAAGACGATGAAGGCGGCCGCCGACGAGGCCCGCCGCATCGTGGAGAAGGCGAAGTCCGAGGTCGCCGAGCTGGAGGCGATCAGCTCCCGCGAACGCGCCGCCGAACGTGAACGCCACGACGCCGAACTCTCCGACCAGCGCGAACGGGCCCTCGACGAGGCCAATCACATCCGTCAGACGGCACTCGACATCGCCGGCGAACGCCTGAGCCGGTCCCGCGAGATGGCCCACGCGGCCGACCGTGCCCGTCAGGAGATCGCGGCCAACTTGGGTCAGCTCCGCGACAAGCTCGACGAACTGCCCGAGTTGCTGGCGCAGCCGGAGGACTCCGAGTACACCGTGCTCTCCGACACCGACGACCTCGAACTGCTCAATCGCAAGCTGTCGCCGGAAGCCCGCGCCAACGCCTGAGCGGAGCTCAGAAGAGTCGGAACTCCGTGCTCTCCGCACCGCGCAGGGCTTCGTAATCCAGCACGAGGCAACGGATTCCACGATCCTCGGCGAGCGTCCGCGCCTGCGGCTTGATCTGCTGTGCGGCGAAGACGCCGGCCACCGGGGCCAGGGTGGTGTCGCGGTTGAGTAGTTCCAGGTAGCGCGTCAGCTGCTCGACGCCGTCGATCTCGCCGCGGCGTTTGATCTCGACGGCAACGGTTCCGCCCGCGGCGTCGCGGCACAGCAGATCGACAGGCCCGATCGCCGTCATGTACTCGCGGCGGATGAGGGTGTGGCCGGCTCCCAGCGTCTCCACGTGTTCAGCGAGCAGTTCTTGCAGATGCGCCTCGACGCCGTCCTTGACCAGACCCGGGTCGATGCCGAGTTCATGGTTCGAGTCGTGCTCGATCGACGCGATGGTGATCCGCAGTTCCTCACCGGCCTTGTTGGTGACGACCCAATACGCCTCCGCCGCGGTGCCCTCGGGCACGGCGGCCTCGGTGAGCCAGCACGGCGGGCTCATCCAGTTCAGCGGTTTGTAGGCGCGGTCGTCGGCGTGCACGCTCACCGAACCGTCCGACTTGATCAGCAGCAGGCGCTTGGCCAGGGGCAGATGGGCGGTCAACCGCCCGACGTAGTCGACCTGACACTCCGCGATGACGAGACGCACGAGCCCACCCTAGGGCATCGGCCGCGGCGAACTCACGCGCCCGCGCCGCTCACTGATCGTAGTAGTGCTTCAGCATGAAGGTCTCCGCGTCGATGACGGCATCTTCCATCGTCGCGTGCACGTGTGGCAGCGCCGGATCGAAGCCCTTCAGGTCTTCCGGGGCGTCGAGGTCGGGTGCGGTGCCGTCCGCGCGATGGCGGATCACGCTGGCCCGCACCACGCCGTCGGGGTCGACGAGTGCGGCTCGGCGGCCACTGTCGTCGAGTAGCCGCTTGATGCTGAGGACCATCGTCCGCGCGACCGCATCGATGACACCGATCCGCGAGATCTCCACGATGACCACCGTGTAGCGGTCGATGTCGGCCTCGAGGCGGCGCTGCACGCTCTCGGCGCCGGCGAACGTCAGGTCGCCCTGGAGTTCGTAGACACGGATCTTGTCGCGGCAGGTCCGGAGGTAGCTGCGCTCGCGTTCACTCCATTCGGCACTCACCGGGGTGTCGGCCAGGTCGTAGACCGAGCGGATCGTCACCCGGCTCTCGCGGGTCACGTTGAACATGTGCAGACCGAGGTCCTTCGACAGGTGCCGGCACGTCTCGACGCCGCGGACGCTGTTGCCGTGCTCGTCGAGTCGCGGCGAGTACACGCCGATGCCCAGCTGTCCGGGGAGGACTGCGAGGATCCCGCCACCGACGCCGCTCTTGGCCGGCAGTCCGACCGAGGTGACCCAGTCCCCCGCCCCGTCGTACATGCCGCAGGTGGTCATCACGCTGAGCAGACGCTGCGCGATCTCGGAGGAGAAGACCATGCGGCCGGTGCGTGGGTTCAGGCCACCGTTGGCGATGGTTGCGCCGATACCGGCCAGATCCTCGGTGGTCACGCGGATCGAGCACTGCCGGTAGTAGAGGTCGATCGCGGCGTCCGGATCGGTCTCGAGCGCACCGAAGCTGTCGAGCATGTAGGCGATCGCGCGGTTGCGTGACCCCGTGGCCGACTCGGAGGTGTACACCTCGTCGTCCATCGTGAGCTGCCTCCCCGCGCAGCCCGAGTAGAAGTCGAGGATCTCGGCGAACGCCGCCTCGACGTCTACGCGACCCACGTCGCGGGAGGCCGGGAGCAGCATCGACGCCGCGAAGATGGCACCGGCATTGATCATCGGGTTCTTCGGACGGCGGCGATCGTCGACGCTGATCTCATTGAAGGCCTCACCGGACGGTTCGACGCCGATCTTGGCGTCCACCGCGGTCACGCCGTGCCTCCGCAGTGCCATCGCATAGGTCAGCGGCTTCGACACCGACTGGATGGAGAAGGTCTCGGCGGAGTCCCCGTGCGAGTACGTGTATCCGTCATGGACGCACAGAGACAATCCGTATCCCTCGGGGTCGACCACCGCCAGTTCGGGGATGTAGTCGGCGACGCTACCGGACCGGTCGTCGCGGACTTCGTCCATGATGTGACGGAGGTAGCCGTCGACGAGGGATTCCATGGCCCAATCTAAGCGTGTCCTGGGGCGATCGGGTAGCCGACGCGATGGGGAACGCCACGAGGAACTCAACAACGGTGAATAGGGCACGGACGTGACTAGGCTGGGCCCAGTGAGATCGCCCCGAGACAGTTGGGAGCACCGATGAAGCTGCTCGTCGCATACATCGCCACCTCCGGGGGCGAGGACGCGGTGTCGTTGGGTGCGTGCCTGGCACGCACATTCGACGCCGAACTCGAGATCTGCATCGTCATCCCGCCGGAACCGGCCGGTGCCGACGACGCGGTGGAGAGACTCTCCGACGCCCTGGACAGCGCGGCGCGCCGCTGGCTCGACGAGGCGGCCGCACGTCTCCCCGATGACATCGAGACCACGACGACGATCGCCGAGCACGCCAATCCCGCCGAGGGACTCATCATCGAGGCACGACGCACCGCCTCCGACATTCTCGTGATCGGCGGAGCCGGCGGTGGGATCAGGGGCCGCCACACGCTGGGGACGGTCGTCAACGACATCCTGCACGCGTCGCCGATCCCGGTGGCGGTCGCGCCGCCCGGGTTCGCGCATCTGGGCGCCGACGAGGTTCGTGAGATCACCGTGACGATCGGGGACCGGCCGGGAGCTCCGCTGTTGTTCGAGACCGCGATCCGCAGCGGTATCCGGGCGCACCGGCCCATCCGGCTGGTCTCGATTCTCGCGATCGACGACATGCAGCCCTGGCGGAACGTCCCCGAGGACGCCGCGATCGAATCTGCCCGACGACATGCTCAGCGCACTCTCGATGAAGCGAGAAAGCAATTGCCGGAGCATTTCCCGGTGACGTCGACCGTCGCCCAAGGCGCGACGATCGAAGAGGCGATCGGGGCGCTGGAATGGCACGACGGTGATGTGGTGATGGTCGGGTCGAGCCGGCTGGCCGCCCCGAACACGTTGTTCCTGGGCACCACCGCCGCGAAGATCTTCCGAGCGGTATCGGTACCGATGATCGTCGTGCCCAAGGGCTCCGACTGACAGCGCTCCCGAGCTCACTCTTCTGCTGCGCGAGTTCATCGCAAGTCCGTGAAATGCACTGTGGCCCTTCACGATTGGTGTCGTGAAGGGCCACAGTGGAAGTTGTGTTCGGCGGTGTCCTACTCTCCCACACTGATTAAGGTGCAGTACCATTGGCGCTGGAGGGCTTAGCTTCCGGGTTCGGAATGGGGCCGGGCGTTTCCCCTCCGCTATGGCCGCCGTAACAATGTGAAACAACCACAAACCGCTGGTGTTTGTTTGTTCGTGTGTTGTCTCAGAAGATGCATAGTGGATGCGAACACACCAAAACAGAATGTTTTGTGGTGTGTGGGTGTTGTTGGTAAGTCCTCGGCCGATTAGTACCAGTCACCTGAACACATTGCTGTGCGTACAGTTCTGGCCTATCAACCCCATGGTCTGTAGGGGGCCTTAACCCCGCAAAGGGGGTGAGAAACCTCATCTTGGAACAGGCTTCCCGCTTAGATGCTTTCAGCGGTTATCCCTTCCGAACGTAGCTAACCAGCGGTGCCCCTGGCGGGACAACTGGCACACCAGAGGTTCGTCCGTCCCGGTCCTCTCGTACTAGGGACAGGTTTCCTCAAGTTTCTTACGCGCGCGGCGGATAGAGACCGAACTGTCTCACGACGTTCTAAACCCAGCTCGCGTGCCGCTTTAATGGGCGAACAGCCCAACCCTTGGGACCTACTCCAGCCCCAGGATGCGACGAGCCGACATCGAGGTGCCAAACCATCCCGTCGATATGGACTCTTGGGGAAGATCAGCCTGTTATCCCCGGGGTACCTTTTATCCGTTGAGCGACACCGCTTCCACTTGCCGGTGCCGGATCACTAGTCCCGACTTTCGTCCCTGCTCGACATGTACGTCTCACAGTCAAGCTCCCTTGTGCACTTACACTCAACACCTGATTGCCAACCAGGCTGAGGGAACCTTTGGGCGCCTCCGTTACCTTTTAGGAGGCAACCGCCCCAGTTAAACTACCCACCAGGCACTGTCCCTGAACCCGATCAGGGTCCGAGGTTAGAAGTCCAATACGATCAGAGTGGTATTTCAACAACGACTCCATGAACACTGGCGTGCCCACTTCACAGTCTCCCACCTATCCTACACAAACCGAACCGAACACCAATACCAAGCTATAGTGAAGGTCCCGGGGTCTTTTCGTCCTGCCGCGCGTAACGAGCATCTTTACTCGTACTGCAATTTCGCCGAGTCTGTGGTTGAGACAGCAGAGAAGTCGTTACGCCATTCGTGCAGGTCGGAACTTACCCGACAAGGAATTTCGCTACCTTAGGATGGTTATAGTTACCACCGCCGTTTACTGGGGCTTAAATTCTCAGCTTCGCTCCCCGAAAGGAACTAACCGGTCCTCTTAACCTTCCAGCACCGGGCAGGCGTCAGTCCGTATACATCGTCTTACGACTTCGCACGGACCTGTGTTTTTAGTAAACAGTCGCTTCTCTCTGGTCTCTGCGACCCACACCAGCTCAGAGAGTAAATCTCGTCACCAGGATGGGTCCCCCTTCTCCCGAAGTTACGGGGGCATTTTGCCGAGTTCCTTAACCACAGTTCTCTCGATCGCCTTAGTATTCTCTACCTGACCACCTGTGTTGGTTTGGGGTACGGGCCGTGTACCAACTCACTAGAGGCTTTTCTCGGCAGCATAGGATCATGGAATTCACCGCAACGGCTACGCATCACCTCTCAGGCTCTATGTGTTCCGGATTTGCCTAGAACACGCCCTACAGGCTTACACCAGTACAACCACTGACTGGCCCCACTACCTTCCTGCGTCACCCCATCGCTTGCCTACTACCAGCCAAGGTCCCATGCATCACCCCACCCGGCACCCGAAGGTGCTCCTGGGGGATCTGGATGGTTAGTACAACTGATTCAGCATGGGCGCGGATACACGGGTACGGGAATATCAACCCGTTGTCCATCGACTACGCCTGTCGGCCTCGCCTTAGGTCCCGACTCACCCTGGGCGGATTAGCCTGGCCCAGGAACCCTTGGTCATTCGGCGGCAGAGTTTCTCACTCTGCTTTCGCTACTCATGCCTGCATTCTCACTCCCACACCCTCCACCACTAGATCACTCTGTGGCTTCCACGGATGCAGGACGCTCCCCTACCCACCCACACACCTGGTTGATTCTCCGTAGAAAACCAACGGGCTATTGTGTGAGTGCCGCGGCTTCGGCGGTGTACTTGAGCCCCGCTACATTGTCGGCGCAGGATCACTTGACCAGTGAGCTATTACGCACTCTTTCAAGGGTGGCTGCTTCTAAGCCAACCTCCTGGTTGTCTTCGCGACCCCACATCCTTTTCCACTTAGTACACGCTTAGGGCCTTAGCCGGCGATCTGGGCTGTTTCCCTCTCGACTACGAACCTTATCGCCCGCAGTCTCACTGCCACACTCTCACTTACCGGCATTCGGAGTTTGGCTGACGTCAGTAACCCTGTGGGGCCCATCGGCCATCCAGTAGCTCTACCTCCGGTAAGAAACATGTGACGCTGCACCTAAATGCATTTCGGGGAGAACCAGCTATCACGGAGTTTGATTGGCCTTTCACCCCTACCCACAGCTCATCCCCTCCATTTTCAACTGAAGTGGGTTCGGGCCTCCACGACGTCTTACCGTCGCTTCACCCTGGCCATGGGTAGATCACTCCGCTTCGGGTCTAGACCCGGCGACTCAAACGCCCTATTCAGACTCGCTTTCGCTACGGCTACCCCACACGGGTTAACCTCGCCACCGAGCACTAACTCGCAGGCTCATTCTTCAAAAGGCACGCCATCACCCACCCCGAAGGCGCAGGCTCTGACGGATTGTAAGCGTCCGGTTTCAGGTACTATTTCACTCCCCTCCCGGGGTACTTTTCACCTTTCCCTCACGGTACTTGTCCGCTATCGGTCACCAGGAAGTATTCAGGCTTACCGGGTGGTCCCGGCAGATTCACAGCAGATTCCACGAGCCCGCTGCTACTTGGGAGAACATCACGCAAGACCATGTGTTTTCAGCTACCGGACTCTCACCGTCTACGGCAGACCATTCCAGGCCACTTCACCTAACACACGATTTTCTGACTCACGCTTCCACAGGTAGATGGAAGAAGATGAACCCCACAACACCACACACACAACCCCTACCCGGTATCACATGCGCATGGTTTAGCCTCATCCGCTTTCGCTCGCCACTACTCACGGAATCACTTTTGTTTTCTCTTCCTATGGGTACTGAGATGTTTCACTTCCCCACGTTCCCTCCACACCCCCTATACATTCAGAGGTGGGTAACACGACATCACTCGTGCTGGGTTTCCCCATTCGGACACCCTCGGATCACAGCTCGTTTGACAACTCCCCGAGGACTATCGCGGCCTACCACGTCCTTCATCGGCTCCTGGTACCAAGGCATCCACCGAACGCCCTTACACACTTACAACAACACCTACAAACCACCCCCACCACACAACCCGAAAGCTGCACACACAACCCCGAAAGGATCATGCTCGGCGAGGATCGAATGTAGACATCACAAAACATTCTTTCTGCTAAATCACAGACCAACAAAAAATTGTTGATTTGAAATAAAGATGCTCGCATCCACTATGCACTTCTCAAACAACACACACCGACCACCACTCGACCGCTCCCCGCCCCATCACAGGACAGATCAACACAATCTCACAGCAACCAGCTAGGTCAGAGACAACACAAAGCGTGTTCCCTCAGAACCCCGATAGTGTGCGATGAACCCGCCGGCCTCACGACCTGGCAGCAACCCCCAACCTCCACACGTGTGGAAGCGGTGAGCCTGTCTGATGTTTCACCCTCGAACACACACGCGCCGCAGAACATACGCCTGCAGAAACACGTGATGTTGTGTGCTCCTTAGAAAGGAGGTGATCCAGCCGCACCTTCCGGTACGGCTACCTTGTTACGACTTCGTCCCAATCGCCGATCCCACCTTCGACAGCTCCCTCCACAAGGGTTAGGCCACCGGCTTCGGGTGTTACCGACTTTCATGACGTGACGGGCGGTGTGTACAAGGCCCGGGAACGTATTCACCGCAGCGTTGCTGATCTGCGATTACTAGCGACTCCGACTTCATGGGGTCGAGTTGCAGACCCCAATCCGAACTGAGACTGGCTTTAAGGGATTCGCTCCACCTCACGGTATCGCAGCCCTCTGTACCAGCCATTGTAGCATGTGTGAAGCCCTGGACATAAGGGGCATGATGACTTGACGTCATCCCCACCTTCCTCCGAGTTGACCCCGGCAGTCTCCTGCAAGTCCCCGGCATAACCCGCTGGCAATACAGGACAAGGGTTGCGCTCGTTGCGGGACTTAACCCAACATCTCACGACACGAGCTGACGACAGCCATGCACCACCTGTACACCAACCACAAGGGGGGCTATATCTCTACAGCTTTCTGGTGTATGTCAAACCCAGGTAAGGTTCTTCGCGTTGCATCGAATTAATCCACATGCTCCGCCGCTTGTGCGGGCCCCCGTCAATTCCTTTGAGTTTTAGCCTTGCGGCCGTACTCCCCAGGCGGGGTACTTAATGCGTTAGCTACGGCACGGAACTCGTGAAATGAGCCCCACACCTAGTACCCACCGTTTACGGCGTGGACTACCAGGGTATCTAATCCTGTTCGCTACCCACGCTTTCGCTCCTCAGCGTCAGTTACTACCCAGAGACCCGCCTTCGCCACCGGTGTTCCTCCTGATATCTGCGCATTTCACCGCTACACCAGGAATTCCAGTCTCCCCTGTAGTACTCAAGTCTGCCCGTATCGCCTGCACGCCTACAATTGAGTTGCAGAATTTCACAGACGACGCGACAAACCGCCTACGAGCTCTTTACGCCCAGTAATTCCGGACAACGCTCGCACCCTACGTATTACCGCGGCTGCTGGCACGTAGTTGGCCGGTGCTTCTTCTCCAGGTACCGTCACTTGCGCTTCGTCCCTGGTGAAAGAGGTTTACAACCCGAAGGCCGTCATCCCTCACGCGGCGTCGCTGCATCAGGCTTGCGCCCATTGTGCAATATTCCCCACTGCTGCCTCCCGTAGGAGTCTGGGCCGTGTCTCAGTCCCAGTGTGGCCGATCACCCTCTCAGGTCGGCTACCCGTCGTCGCCTTGGTAGGCCATTACCCCACCAACAAGCTGATAGGCCGCGGGCCCATCCTGAACCGCAAAAGCTTTCCACCAAACACCATGCGATGTAAGGTCATATCCGGTATTAGACCCAGTTTCCCAGGCTTATCCCAGAGTCCAGGGCAGATCACCCACGTGTTACTCACCCGTTCGCCACTCGAGTACCCGCAAGCGGGCCTTTCCGTTCGACTTGCATGTGTTAAGCACGCCGCCAGCGTTCGTCCTGAGCCAGGATCAAACTCTCCATGAAAAAATAGCGAAACAAAACCAACACCCAGAAAGTGTCAGCGTTTCAACACAATCAGGAAAGCAAAACCTGACCAATCCAAAACTAGCAAAAACATGTGACACCCAGACGGGGCCGAGCGCCACACACAATAAACATCTACATCCATAAAGAATGCACGATGCCAAAATGGCATCAGACAATTCATCATCACACTATCGAGTTCTCAAAGAACACACACCCACCAGATACTCACCCCCACAAGGGCTTTCACCAGCAGACTTTGTCCTGACTTTCCGCGTCAACCCCGTCTCCGGGGCAACTCTTCCAGCCTACCAGACCCGATCCTCAGTCCGCAAATCCGAAGTTTTTCGGACTCAGGGGATCTGGCAACCCCGCACACCTCGTCCAAGACACGAAGTCTCGAACTCGAAGTTCGGGGGCGGTCTGCGCAAAGCCCGGTCTCCACTCCCCGGCCGGACCCTCTCAGGTCTTCCGGGGCGGCGCCGTGGCGCGCTGACTTGAAGAAAGTTACGCAACCGAATCGTCAGGGTCAAATCGCCTGGTCACGCTTCCCCGAGTCGGACATCGCCGCAGGTCACGGGTTGCCGGGCGACACCGAAACGCTCTGTCGCGTGCAGATTCTCGCCGGGCCGGTCACTGTGACGTGCGCCGCAAACCGTCCGTTCGGACAGGTACTCACCCCCGCTCGGACAGTTATGCGCAGGTCAGGATGTTTCTACGGTCGGTCCATGACGACCATCGATCAGTCGACGACCTTCCCGGCTGCGCTTCTCGACCCATCACCCGTACGCGGGCGTGTGCCTCGGGTACTCCGATCCGGGCTCGTCCCCAGGGGGTTCGCCCGCTGCGGGCTCCTGTCGTGGCGTCGAGTGGCCGGCGTCCTCCAGATCGCTCATCCCTTCGACGAGGAGACGATCTCCGACTCGGTGGTCGTCGACGGGCTGGTCTCGCTGGTGGAGGCCGGCGTGTTGTCGGGTCAGGAGAACTTCGAATCCGCGGCGGTGGGCATCATCCGGACCTCCGCAGCCACCTCGGCGGACGCGTGGTCGGCGTTCTACGACAACTCGATCCGCGAACTTCGTTGCGGGGCTTCGGCCTTCGCTCCCGTGCACCGGCGCGCACGCTCACTCGCCACCGGTTCGTCGATCCTCGAGGTGGGCTCCTGCTTCGGATTCTTCGCGCTGGCCTGCGCGATGGACGGGTACGACGTGTCGGCCTGCGACATCTCACCGGGCGCGGTGTCGCTGCTCGCGTGCGCGTCGCGGCGACTCGGTGTACCCGTCGACGCCGTGGTCGGCGACGCGACCGCGCTCCCCTTTGACGACGATTCCGTGGACATGGTCTCGCTCATCCACCTGCTCGAGCATCTCGACGCCCGCGGTGTGGAGGCAGCGCTGTCCGAGGCGCTGCGGGTGGCGAGGCGCCGGGTGGTCGTCGCGGTGCCCTTCGAAGAGGAGCCCAGCCCCCACTTCGGTCACCGTCTCCGGCTGACCGAGAAAGATCTGCACAGCTGGGCGAACAGCGTCGCCCACTCCGGGGCCGAGGTGTTCGTCGACCACGGCGGCTGGCTGGTCCTCACCCCCTCGGACCCGCCGGTCAGATGAGCCCCCGTTTGCTCGCCGTGTAGACCGCATCGGTGCGCTTGGTGACCCCGAGCTTGCGGATGATGTTGCGGATGTGGAACTTCACCGTCGACTCGGAGATATACAGCGTTTCCCCGATCCGCTTGTTGGACATGCCATCGGCGAGCAGTCGCAAGACCTCACGTTCTCGGTCGCTGAGGGTTTCGGTGGTCTCGGCCTCCCCGGAGACGGTCCGCAACACCACCGCCGCGCTGCGCGGATCGAAGGCACTGCCACCCGTCGAGACGGCCTGGATCGCGCGCACCAGTTCGGTGGTGTCGACATCCTTGACGACGTATCCCCGCGCGCCGGCGCGAACAGCCCGCACCACCAGGTCGTCGTCGAGGAATGTGGTGAGCACCAGCGCCGCGACCTCCGGGTGACGCTGTGCGATGTCCTTGATCACGCGCAGTCCCTCGTATTCGGTACCCGCGGACAGTTTGAGATCGACGACCACCACATCCGGTCGGCACGCATTGACCTCCGCGAGCGCGGCGTCGTGCGAGTCGGCTTCGCCGACCACCTCGACGACGTCCTCGCGTTCGAGGAGCGAGCGCATCCCCTCCCGGAGCAGGGCGTGGTCGTCGACCAGCAGTGTGCGGATGGGCCTGGCCTGCTTACCGGTGCTCGTCTTGTCGGTGCTCACGGCAACTCCCTGGTCGTGGCTCCGGAATCGGACGCGGACGGCGATCCCGCACCCGTCGGCAGGGTCGCGGTCACTCGGATGCCACCCGCCCGTGACCGGCGGATTCGGATCTCGCCGTCGAGCTCGGCGGCCCGCGAGGCCATGTTCGCCAGGCCGCGGTGGCGTCCGGCGGCGAGGTCGCCGAGCGACGCGGTCCGCAGGACGCGCCGCAGATGTTCGGGGTCGCCGACCCCGTCGTCGTCGACCGACAGCGACACCTGCTCCGGCGCATAGGTGAGGGTCACCGTGACCTCGTCGGCCCGCGCATGGATCGCGGCGTTGAACAGTGCTTCCCCCGCGATCCGGAGCAGCGCGTGCTGGACGTCGCCGGTCAGGTCGCGGGAGCGTCCCCGGATGCGGACCGCGGTGGTCAGGTCGGGCGGCATGTGTAGGGAGCACAATTCGGTCAAGACCTCCCGGACACTCGGCGACGGGACGCTCGCGGCGTTGTTGAGCGTGTAGATGAACGTCCGCAGCTGCTCGACCGCTTCTTTCGTGAGACGGCCGGCCATCTGCAGCCGTTCGAGTGCCGCACCGTCGACGAGGTCGCGACACAGCTCGATCTGCACGCCCGCCGAGAGCACCGACTGGGTGACCGAATCGTGCAACTCGCGCGCGATCCGCGACCGCTCCTCGTTGAGGACGGTGGTGCGCATCGCGGCGGACAACTCACGCTGGGCCCGCTCGAGCTCATCGTTTCGTTCGGCCAATTCCGCGGCGTGCCGATGTGTTTCGGAGAACAGCTCGGCGTTGAGCAGGGCGACGATCGCCTGGCTGGCCAGGATCCGCAGGACCACGACGTCCGTCGGGTCGACGACGCGCTCGGACGGGGTCCACGCCGACAGGCCGCCGACGACGCTGCCGTCGAGTTCGACCGGGACATGGACGTGGTCGGTGGACAGGATCGGGCGGTGCAACAGCGGCTCGTGGCCGCGCAGGATGTCGTTGAGCCGGTTCAGCACCTGGTCGGGCAGCCCGTCGGGCGGAGAGGCGGTCGACGACCCCTCGAAGGCGTACAACCTGCCGCTGCCGGAGCTGATCAGGTGACGCGGGGCGGATCGCTCCAGGCGTCCGTCGGCGAGCCCGAACACCACCCACTCCGCACCCAGATGGTCACGCGCGGCCTCGACCACCGAGATGACCAGCGCCTCGGGCCCTTCGGCGGTGCGGACCAGCGCCCGCGAGATCCGTTCGAGAGCGCCGACCACCCGGCTCAGCCGGGCCTCGACCCCGCGGTACTGCGCGTAATGACTGCCCTTGACGCTGCGCAGACCGACGAGGCTGTCGAGATCGGACCGGTCGGGCTCCCGTTCGGGGTCAGGCCCCCGCGCGGCGCCGACCATCACAGTGCCGCCGCGTACAGGTCACGAATCCCCGCCGCCTGCGGACGGCGCGGATTCGTGGTCATGCACGAGTCCGCGAGAGCGTGCGTGGTGAGACGATCGAGATCGCCGAGGCGAACGCCCAACGGCTCCAGGGACTCCGGCATCCCGACCCGTGCACCCAGGCCCGCCACGGCATCGGCCAGACGGTCGGCGACCATGCGCGCATTCCCGTCGGTGGACAGGCCGATCGCCCCGGCGAGGTCGACGAATCCGTCGGCGCACACCTCCGCGTTGTAGCGGATGACATGCGGCAGCAGCACCGCGTTGATCGCACCGTGGGGGGCGTCGCAATGCCCGCCGACCGGGTGGCTCATCGCATGGGTCGCGCCGAGGATCGCGTTGGTGAACGCCATCCCGGCCCGCAGCGACGCCAGCGACATCTCCTCCGCCGCGACCTTGTCGAGCGGGTCGTCGACCAGTCGCTCGAGATGCGTCCAGACACCGCTGATCGATTCCAGTGCAAGCGAATCCGTCATCCGGCCGTGCGCGAGCGAGACGTAGGCCTCGACGCAGTGGGTCAGCACGTCCATCCCGACCTGTGCGGTGACCTCGGCCGGCACCGTGGTGAGCAGTTCCGGATCGCTCACCGACAGGTCCGGCACCAGCGACCGGCCGATGATGGTGACCTTGGTGCGGCGCTGTCCGTCGTTGATGATGCAGAACTGCGAGACGTCGGCACCGCTCCCGGCGGTGGTCGGCACGGCGACGAGCGGCGGCAACGGCCGGCGGGCACGATCGATTCCCTCGTATTCCAGGATGTGACCGCCGTTGGCGGCGAGCACCGCGACCCCCTTGGCCGCGTCGATGACCGATCCCCCGCCGAGCGCCACGAGCCCGTCCGCATCGTGCGCCTTGTAGGCCAGGAACGCCGCGGTGACCTCGCCGGCACGCGGGTTGGGCGACACGTCCACGAACGAGGTGGCGTCCAGCCCCGCCGCGGCCAGCCCCGACATCAGCTGCGCGTACCAGCGGGTGCCCTCGAGACCGCGATCGCTCACCACCAGCGGGCGGCGCATCCCGAGCCCCGACGTGGCGAGCGGCACCTCGCCGAATGCGCCCGGGCCGAGCACGATCTCGGGGGCGTGGAACTTGGCGACATGACCGGGGCTGCGTCGGCGCGTGCCACCCTGCATCCGTTGACCTCCGATCACCGCGGGCCGATGATGTCGTCGTGCGCCACCGGCATTTTCGACGCTACCCACCTCACCTGAGCGCTGCACCCAGTTCATCACAGCGCGCAAGCATCTCGGCCCCGTCCCGGACGCTGACGACACCGCTGCAGTGTTCGGCGTAGTCGGCCATCGCGCACCCCGTCTGCGACCAGTAGCGCGACGGTTCGGGGGTCACCCAGGCGAGGCGGTGTGCGCGCCGGCCGATCTCGGCGACCAGGTCGGTGCGTGCGTCGAATCCGTTGCTGCGCGCGTCGCCGACGACGAGCACCGAGGTACGCGGAGTGACGAGGTCGCCGAACTCGCCGAGTAGTCCGGCGAACATCCGTCCGTAGTCGCTCGTCGCGGCCAGGTCGAGGCCGTCGGCGGCGAGCACAGCGGCCAGCGCGGCGTCGGCGGACGCCGCCCGGAGCGCGGCGGTGACGCGCACCGGCCGGTCGACGAAGGCGACGACCTCGCACCGGTCGCCGAAACGGTGCAGCGTCTGCGCGAGCCGCAGGATGAACCCGGTGACCGGCCGGACCGACAACGAGACGTCGACCAGGACCAGCAACCGCACGGGGCCGGGCCGCGGACGTCGACGCCACAGTTCGGCCGGCACCCCGTCGGTGGCGACCGCCGCGCGCATCGTGGCGCGGATGTCGAGGGTCCCGCGATCTCCGCGGCCGATCACCCGTCGCGGTGCTCCGCGCATGCGCTGGACGAGCCGGTGGCAGGCACGGTCGATGTCGGCTTGTTCGGTCCGCACCGGGGCCGATCGACCGGGTGCGTCGCCCTCGGTGAGCCCGGCCGCCTCGAGGCGCGCGGTGAACACGTCGACGAACGCGGCCAGGGCACGTTCGAGCTCGATGCGACGCGCGTCGTCGAGGTCGGCGTTCCCCTCCGTTCCGTACGCTCCCCGGGGGTCGTAGGCGTCGAGAGCCGCCAGGATCGCGGCGGCGCCGGTCACCCCCAGGGGTGTGCTCTCCACCCGGGCGGCGGCGCCGGTCAGCTCGCCGACCGACGCCGAATCGGCGGAGTCGATCTCGACCGTGTACGTCACTCCGCCGCTGACCGATCCGCTGTCCGGGTCGACGCCGAGCTGTTCGGCGCCGGCCGACACGGTGAAGTCGTTCTCTTCGCGATGGGCGCTCTCCCCGTGTCGCTCGCCGGCATCGGGGTTGGGTGCCATCAGATCGCCGATCTCGTCGGTGTGCTCGTCGGCGCCGATTCGGCGGGCCGCCCCGTCGAACTCGTCGTCCCAGACGACGTCGTCGGGCAGGTCCGCGGCGGCACCCCGCGGGCGGGGCAGGTCCTCCTCGCGGTCGGGCCCCGTGTCGGCACCCAGGAAGAAGACGTCGAAGGCGTGCTCGAAACCTGCTGTCTCGTAACCGTATTTGACGGAGACACTGCGCAGCGCGGCCCGCAGCACCGCGAGGTCGGCGGCCCCGACGATCGCCAGTGTCCGCCGCACCTCGATCACCTCCGCGGGCGACGCGGCGATCCCTGCACCGCGCAGGACCTGCCCGAACAGAACCGCGACCAGGTCGAGGATCTCGTCGCGGACGGCCCCCGTCGGCGGCGTGCGCACGGTCATCGGCCCGCGCGTACCCCGGCACTGCGGGCCCGCCCGGCCCCGAACGCCCGGGCCGTGACCGACCCTGACGGCGTCGACCCGTCGACACCGACCTCCGCGGCGGCGGTGTCTGCGGGGGGCGTCGACAGCGCATGACGGGCGAGGTCGAGGTCGGTGCCGAACTTGACCAGCACGGAGAGCAACGCGGCGTCGGCCGGACCGGATCCGGGACGGGCGTTCCGTGCCGGTTCGGTGGTCCTGAGATACGACGCCGCACGAGCAGCGTCGATGACCTCCGCGATCGAGGGACTCTTGCGCAGCGGCAGATCGCGGAGTCGCCGGGCGAGGTCGACGACCTCGCCGATGACCTCGTCCTCGATGTCGGGAGCCCGCACCGCGACGATGGCGCGCTCGGTGTCCGGGTCGGGGTAGCCGACCTGGAAGTGCAGGCACCTGCGCTTGAGGGCCGGCGAGAGCTCACGGGTGTCGTTGGAGGTCAGGATCACCCACGGCGACGACCGTGCGGTGAACGTCCCGAGTTCGGGTACCGACACCTGGCGTTCGGCGAGCACCTCGAGCATGACCGCCTCCATCGCCTCGTCCGTACGGTCGATCTCGTCGACGAGGAGCACGGTGGGGGTGGTCGAAGTGATCGCGGCCAGCAGCGGCCGGGCCACCAGGAAGTCCTCGGTGTACACGCCCACCTCGGTACGCGCCAGGGCCGCCGATGCCTCCGAAAGACTTGCCTCCGAGGCCAATTCGATACTGATGCGGTCTCGCAGCATCTGCACGTGGAGCAGTTGGCGGGCGTAGTCCCACTCGTAGAGGGCACGCGAGTCGTCGAGCCCCTCGTAACACTGCAGGCGGATGAGCTCACGCCCCGACGCCGCGGCCAGCGCCTTGGCCAGTTCGGTCTTGCCGACACCCGCCGGCCCCTCGAGAAGCAGCGGCCGGTCCAGCAGCGTGGCGAGGTGCACGACGATCGCCAGTTCCGGTCCGATGAGGTATCCCTGCTCCCCGAGCGCAGCGGTCAGTTCCTCTGCGGAGGCGAAGCGGGCGGTCTCGTCGGCATCCGTGAGGCGGGCGAGGGCGGTGGAGGTGTGCGTCATCGGATCGTCAGACCTTCCGTCGACGGGGCGGTGGACTGGGGCGGAACCCGCGCGTCCGCGAGGGATTCCCCTCCCGGGCACGGGGTTCCGGCCGGGTGATCAGTAGCTGCCGGTGAAGGCGTGCGTCACCATGGGGATCAGCGATTCCACGGTGCTCTCCCGGGGGTTGCCCGGGGTGCACCAGTCGCCCATCATGTGCTCGGCGATGGCGCGGATCTGCTTCTCGGAGGTGTCGATGCTCTCGCCGCGCCCCTCGTACTTACCGGTGTTCATCCGGTTCTTCTCGTAGCTGTTGGTCGACAGCTGTCCGAAGTTGTCCGGGATGCCGAGGTCCTTCGAGAGGCGGATGGCCTCCTCGACCGCGGCGTCGGCGGCCTGGACGGTGGTCATCGTGGAGGTGTCGACGCCGAGCAACGCGGCGATCTCCGCGTAGCGCTCGAAGCGGGACGGCAGGTTGTACTCCCACACGCGCGGCAGCGCGATGGCGTTGTTGAGTCCGTGGTGGCTGTCGTAGAAGGCGCTCACCGCATGGGACAGGCTGTGCACCAGCCCGAGACCACCCGAGTTGAATGCCTGCGCGGAGATGTACTGGGCGTACATCATGCCGGTACGGGCCGCGAGGTTACGCGGGTCGTAGACCGCGGTGCGGAGGTGATCGCGGATGAGCTCGATCGAGTACTTGGCGTTGCCGAGCGACGGGGCGAAGTCCAGGCGCGAGACGTACGGCTCGCTGGCGTGGGCGAGCACGTCGAAGCCGCAGAAGGCGGTGAAGTGCTCGGGGCACGAGTAGTAGAGCAGCGGATCGTCCATCGCGAGGTCCACAAGACAGGTGTCGTCGAACGCCACCCACTTGTGCGGATTGTTCATGTCCGAGGTGTCGGTGATGACGTAGGCCCAGGAGGTCTCCGAGCCGGTGCCCGCGGTGGTGGAGACCGCGATGTGCTTCGGGTTCTCCTTGTTGGTGGCCTTGGAGAAGCCCTCGAACTCGTTGATGTTGCGGCCGTCGTGGGCGATCACCATCCGGGCGCCCTTGGCGGCGTCGTGGCTCGACCCGCCGCCCACCGAGATGATGCCGTCGCACTTCTCCGACTGGTACAGCGCCGCGGCATCCATGACGTTGTAGTCCTTGGGATTGGACTCCACCTGGTCGTAGAGCACCACGTCGACGCCCTGGTACTCGATCTTGCCGATCAATTCCTCGATGATGCCCGAACCGCGGAGGCCGGTGGTCATCAGCAGGGCACGCGTGATGCCCAGTTCCTTGGCCTCGACACCGAGCATGTCGTGCGCACCGACACCCAGCTTCGCCTTCGGGAACGGGTGGAACTCCTTGATCGGGAAATCCCAGATCTGGTTCAGCTCAATGGCCATGGGGTGAACTCCTTGTGACGGTTGGGTCTGTCACAACGAGAATGTCGCTCAGATCACAACGCCCACAAGGGGTCCTGACCCTCGGCGGGCAGGGTCGGTCCATCAGGACGGGGGTACCACCTGTCCGATCGGACAGGTGGGGCCGACATGTCAGTCGGTGACGCGCTCGATCTCGCCGCCGAGGCTGCGGAGGATCTCGACGAAATGCGGGTAGCCGCGATCGATGTGTTCGACGTCGTGCACCTCGGTGACGCCGTCGGCGACGAGGCCGGCGAGCACGAGGCCGGCGCCGGCACGGATGTCCGAACACCAGACCGGTGCGCTCGAGAGTCGCTCGATACCGCGGATGACGGCGTGGTGGCCGTCGGTGCGGGCGTCCGCGCCCAGGCGCACCATCTCCTCGACGAAGCGGAAACGGGCCTCGAAGACGTTCTCGGTGATGACGGACATGCCCTCGGAGATGGCGGCGAGTCCGATCGCCATCGGCTGCAGATCGGTCGGGAAACCGGGGAACGGCAGCGTCGAGACGTTCACCGCGACCGGCCGGCTGTCGTGGCGCACCCGGAAGCCGTCGCTGAAGGTGTCCACGCGGGCACCGGTGTCGACCAGCTTGTTGAGGACCAGCTGCAGGTGTTCGGGCTGCACACCGCGAACCGTGACGTCACCGCGCGTCATCGCGGCAGCGATACCCCAGGTCGCACCGACGATGCGGTCCCCCACCACCCGGTGGGTCGTCGGATGCAGCCGGTCGACGCCGTTCACCGTCAGCGTCGACGTGCCGGCGCCCTCGATCTGGGCACCCATCTGCTGCAGCATCACGCAGAGGTCGACGATCTCCGGTTCGCGGGCCGCGTTGTCGATCGTCGTCTGGCCCTCGGCCAGGACGGCAGCCATCAGGATGTTCTCGGTGGCCCCGACGGAGGGGAACTCGAGCGCGATGGGAGCACCGACGAGGGCGTCGGCTTCGGCCACCACGCAGCCGTGCTCGATCGAGCTCGTCGCTCCGAGAGCACGCAGGCCCGCCTGATGCATGTCCAGGGGTCGCGAACCGATCGCGTCACCACCCGGCAACGCCACCACCGCTCGATGACACCGGGCCATCAGCGGTCCGAGAACACACACCGAGGCGCGGAACTGACGGACGGCGGCGAAGTCCGCATGGAACTTCGGTTCGGCGGGGGCCGTGATCGTCACGGTGTCGCCGTCCATCTCCACGACGGCACCCAGACCACGTACGACATCGGCCATCAGCGGGACGTCTGCGATCTCCGGCGCGTTGGTCAGCACCGTCGTGCCCTCGGCCAGCAACGCTGCCGCCATCAGCTTCAGCACGCTGTTCTTGGCGCCACCGACAGACACCTCACCGGACAAACGTGCCCCGCCCGACACCAGAAACCGATCGCTCACGCCTGCCACCTTATCCGCCGCCCCCCGGCGCTCATCGCACGCAGTACATTCAACGCATGGCCGTTCATCTGACGAGGATCTACACCCGCACCGGCGACGACGGTTCGACCGGTCTGAGTGACTTCTCGCGCGTCCCCAAGACCGATCCGCGCGTGGTCGCCTACGCCGACTGCGACGAGGCCAACGCCGCGATCGGCATGGCACTGGCCCTCGGCGGCGACGTACCCGAGGACATCGCCGCCGTGCTGGCCACGGTGCAGAACGACCTGTTCGACGCCGGTGCCGACCTGTCCACCCCGATCGTCGACGACCCCGAATACCCGCCGCTGCGCATCGCCCAGGAGTACATCGACGCCCTCGAGGGCTGGTGTGACGACTTCGGCGCCGACCTACCGCCCCTGGACTCGTTCATCCTGCCCGGCGGAACACCGCTGGCGGCCCTGCTCCACCAGGCGCGGACGGTGACCCGCCGCGCGGAGCGTTCGGCGTGGGCCGCGGTGACCGCCCACCCCGACGACACGAGCGTCCTGCCGGCGAGATACCTCAACCGGCTGTCCGACCTGCTGTTCATCCTGTCGCGGGTGGCCAATCGGGCACCCGACGGCACACTCGGCGACGTGAAGTGGGTTCCGGGCGGCAACCGAGCACGACCAGCCACTCCGGAGAACTGATAGCCCGGAACGGGAAATCCCGCTCCGACCGGCGGGATCAGGCGCTCTTGCGCCGTTCTGAACGCGCGGACTGCCGAGACTCCAGCCACGACTGGAACGCGGTGACCGCACCCGGGCCCATCGCGAGCTCGTAGCCGTCCTTGCCCTTACCGGTGATCGGGTTCTTGCCGGAGGGCTTCACCTGCAGAATCAGCATGCCCTCGAGGATCTCGGTCTCCGTCCCCTCCGGGCGGCGTCGGCCGGTGATCTCGATGCCCTGCCGGACAAGGGTGACGTTCGGTCCGGGACGCAGGGACGCCAGGCGGTAGTAGCGCAGCGAGTCATCGCTGTAATGCGCCGTCCCGTGACGCCAGCCGTGGTCGACCTCCGCCGGGATGGTGCGCAACAGGATGGGGGTGCCGACGCGCCTGAGCTGCGCCAGGCGGACCGCGAGCAACACGCACACGATGACGGCGACCGCCAGCAGCACACTGAGCAAGACGACCGGCAGCGACATCACCTACTCCTTCGTGCAGTCTCCGCGTATGTCCGGACGACCGTCGGATTTCCAACGAGGAGGACCGACGCCGTGACACGACTTGCGAGACAGGGGCTGTGGAACACAGCATGCCAGATCGCCCACACCCGACGCGAAACGACCTCGGCCGGCCACCGGATGGAAATCCGATGACCGGCCGAGATGACCGCCGCGAATGCGGGGTGTTACTTCGAAAGCTGCTGTGCCGCAGTCAGACGCGCGTGAGCACGGTGGTACTCCGGCGAATCCGCCTCAGCCCGCTCGAGCGCGGTCTTCTCCGCATTGATGTCGACGTCGTCGGCCCAGTCGGCCGACTCCGCCAGCACCGTGACGGTCTCGCCGGTGACGGACAGGAATCCGCCCTCGACCGCCGCCGCGCGGCGATTGCCGTTCTCTTCGACGATCACCACGTAGCCACCCGGGACCAGTTGGCCCAGCAGCGGCTCGTGATTGGCCAGGACTCCCAGCTCGCCGACGGTCGTCTGCGCGATCAGGAACGTGGCCTCGCCCGAGTACAGGCTCGAATCCGCGGAGACAACCTCCACGTGGAAGGACTTCTCAGCCATGGATTACCGCTACTTTCCGGCGATCTTGGCGGCGGCGGCCTCCACGTCGTCGAGTCCACCGCAGCTGTTGAACGCCTGCTCGGGCAGGTGGTCGAACTCGCCCTTGGCGACACGGTCGAATGCCTCGATGGTGTCCGCGAGCGGGACGACCGAGCCCTTCTGACCGGTGAACTTCTCGGCGACCAGGAAGTTCTGGCCGAGGAACTTCTGGATACGGCGAGCACGCTGCACCGTGACCTTGTCCTCTTCGGAGAGCTCGTCCATACCGAGGATGGCGATGATGTCCTGCAGCTCCTTGTACTTCTGCAGGATTCGCTTCACCTCGTTGGCGACGCGGAAGTGCTCGTCGCCCACGATCGAGGCCTCGAGGATGCGCGAGGTCGACGTCAGCGGGTCCACAGCGGGGTAGATACCCAGCTGCGAGATCGGACGCGAGAGCTCGGTGGTCGCATCGAGGTGCGCGAAGGTGGTCGCCGGAGCCGGGTCGGTGTAGTCGTCGGCGGGGACGTAGATCGCCTGCAGCGAGGTGATCGAGCGGCCCTTGGTCGAGGTGATGCGCTCCTGGAGCTCGCCCATCTCGTCGGCCAGGGTCGGCTGGTAACCCACCGCGGACGGCATACGGCCGAGGAGGGTCGAGACCTCCGAGCCCGCCTGCGTGAAGCGGAAGATGTTGTCGATGAACAGCAGCACGTCCTGGTGCTTCACATCGCGGAAGTACTCCGCCATGGTCAGCGCCGACAGAGCCACGCGCATACGCGTGCCCGGCGGCTCGTCCATCTGGCCGAACACCAAGGCGGTGTCCTGGAGAACGCCCATCTCCTCCATCTCGAGGTGGAGGTCGGTGCCCTCACGGGTGCGCTCACCGACGCCGGCGAACACCGAGGTGCCGGAGAACTCACGCGCGATACGCGTGATCATCTCCTGGATGAGGACGGTCTTGCCGACGCCCGCACCACCGAACAGACCGATCTTGCCGCCCTTCACGTACGGGGTCAGCAGGTCGATGACCTTGATGCCGGTCTCGAGGATCTCGGTCTTGCCCTCGAGCTCGTCGAAGGCCGGCGGCTTGCGGTGGATGCTCCACTGCTCGCCGTCGCGACCCAGGCCGGGGCTGTCGAGGCAGTCGCCGAGGGCGTTGAAGACGTGGCCCTTCACGACGTCGCCGACCGGCACGACGATCGACTTGCCGGTGTCGGAGACGGACGCGCCGCGGACCAGGCCGTCGGTGGGCTGCATCGAGATGGTGCGCACCAGGTTGTCACCGAGGTGCTGAGCGACCTCGAGGGTCAGGGTCTTGGCGACCGAGGAGAGAGTGACCTCGGCGTGCAGGGCGTTGAACAGTTCGGGGATCGAGCCCCGCGGGAACTCCACGTCGACCACGGGGCCGATGATGCGGACAACCCGCCCATCGGCGGAACCCGCCGACTGCGCGGAGGGGGTTTCTACTGCTGCGGTCATGGTGCTTGGGTCACTTCCTCTTGATCGAAGTATTGGGTCTCGTCGTCGTGCTTGGTCGGCGCATCCGGCTAGTTCGCCAGGGCGCTCGAACCGCCGACGATCTCGCTGATTTCCTGGGTGATCTGAGCCTGGCGGAGCTGGTTGGCCTCACGCGACAGCGTCTTGGCCAATTCCTCGGCGTTGTCGGTGGCCGCCTTCATGGCGGTACGGCGAGCCGCAGACTCCGACGCGGCCGAATCCAGCAGCGCCGCGTAGACCCGCGTGGTCACATACTTCGGCAGCAGAGCGTCGAGAAGGGTCTCGGCGCCCGGCTCGAAGGTGTAGTTGCGCGACGGCTTGTCGTCGGAGGAATCGGTGTCCTCCGAGACGACCAGAGGCGCCACGCGACGAACCTCCGGCACCTGCGACAGCATCGACTGGAACCGGGTGTACACCAGGTGCAGTTCGTCGACACCCTCGAGGCTGCCGTCCCCACCGGGACGCTCGACCTCGACACCCGAACCCGCCACGAACAGGTCCACGAGGAACCCGGTCGCGGTGGAGGCGTCGGAGTACTTCGGCGACTCGGAGAAGCCGGTCCAGGAATCCTCGACGGTGAGGCCGCGGAAGTTGAAGAATCCGACGCCCTTTCGGCCCATCACGAACAGGACGGCTTCTTTGCCCTCGTCGCGCAGCAGCGAGATGAGTTCCCGCGTCGCCTTGAGGACGTTCGCGTTGTAACCACCGCACATGCCGCGGTCGCTGGTGACCACCAGGATCGCCGCACGCTTGGGGTTTTCACGCTCGGTCAGCAGCGGGTTGTCCAGTGTCCCCGCGTGACTCGCCAACTCGGAGAGGACCGTGGTCATCTCTTCCGAGTACGGCTTGGCCGCGGCGACACGACCCTGGGCCTTGGTGATGCGCGAGGTCGCGATCAGTTCCTGAGCCTTGGTGATCTTCTTGGTCGACTGGACCGACCGGATGCGTGAGCGCAGCTCACGAATGCTGGCCACGAGCCCTCACCCCTTCCTTAGCGCAATGTCCGTTGACGTCTGAGATCACTTGCGGATCTTGATCTCTTCGTTCTCGACGTCCTCGGCATCCATTGCCTCGGCCTCGGCCTCGTTGACCACGCGCTTGCCGTCGTGGGTGAGGTAGCTGTTCTTGAACTTGTTGGTCTCGGCGACGAGGGACTCCGCCTGGTCGTCGGACAGCACCTTGCCGCCGGCGATCGAGTCGTAGACACCCTTGGCTGCGTGATGCAGGTGGCTGAGCAGCTGCGTCTCGAAGTTGCGGACGTCGTCGACCGGGACCGAGTCGTAGTGACCCTCACCGCAGAGGTAGATCGAGACGATCTCGTCCTCGACGGAGAAGGGGCTGTACTGGTCCTGCTTGAGCATCTCGACCCAGCGGGCGCCGCGCTCGAGCTGAGCCTTGGACGCATCGTCGAGGTCGGAGGCGAAGGCCGAGAAGGCTTCCAGCTCACGGAACTGTGCGAGCTCCAGACGCAGCGAACCCGAGACCTTCTTCAGGCCCTTGGTCTGAGCGGCACCACCGACACGCGACACCGAGGTACCGACGTTGATGGCGGGACGGACACCCTTGTTGAAGAGGTCCGACTCGAGGAAGACCTGACCGTCGGTGATCGAGATGACGTTGGTCGGGATGAACGCCGAGACGTCGTTGGCCTTGGTCTCGATGATCGGCAGACCGGTCATCGAACCGCCGCCCATCTCCTCGGAGAGCTTGGCGCAACGCTCCAGCAGACGCGAGTGCAAGTAGAAGACGTCACCGGGGTATGCCTCACGACCCGGCGGACGACGCAGCAGCAGCGAGATGGCGCGGTAGGCCTCGGCCTGCTTGGTCAGGTCGTCGAACACGATGAGGACGTGCTTGCCCTGGTACATCCAGTGCTGGCCGATGGCCGAACCGGTGTACGGAGCCAGCCACTTGAAGCCGGCCGAGTCAGAGGCCGGGGCCGCGACGATGGTGGTGTACTCCATCGCGCCGGCCTCTTCGAGAGCGGTCTTGACGCCGGCGATGGTCGAGCCCTTCTGACCGATCGCGACGTAGATGCAGCGAACCTGCTTGCTCGGGTCGCCGGTCTCCCAGTTGGCCTTCTGGTTCAGGATGGCGTCGATGCAGACCGCGGTCTTTCCGGTCTTGCGGTCGCCGATGACCAGCTGGCGCTGGCCGCGGCCGATGGCGGTCATCGCGTCGATGGCCTTGATACCGGTGGCGAGGGACTCCTCGACCGGCTGGCGCTCGAGCACCGAGGCGGCCTGGAGCTCGAGGACGCGCTGCTCCTCGGCCTCGATGTCACCGAGGCCGTCGATCGGCGCACCCAGCGGGTCGACGACGCGGCCCAGGAACTTGTCGCCGACGGGGACCGAGAGCACGTCGCCGGTACGGCTGACCTGCTGGCCCTCTTCCAGCGACTCGTAGTCACCGAGGATGACGGCGCCGATCTCGTCCTCGTCGAGGTTCAGGGCCACGCCGAGCACGCCGCCCTCGAACTGCAGCAGCTCGTTGGCCATCGCGCCGGGCAGTCCGCTGACGTGCGCGATACCGTCCGATGTGTCGGTGACGATGCCCACCTCCTCGCGGGAGGCATCGGCATCGAACGATGAGACATACTGCTCGATCGCTCCCTTAATCTCGTCTGGTGAGATCGTCAACTCCGCCATTGGTACTCGTCTTTCTTGCTCAGTCCGGCTGGTGTTTGGGGGGTATTCGCTGGATGTGGTCGGGCAGGGTCTAGCTGGGCAGGCTCTCGGCCGCCTTCGCCAGGCGTGTGGCCACATCGGCCTCGATCACCTCGTCGCCGACGGCGATCCGGAGGCCGCCGAGGATGTCGGGATCGATCTCGGTCTGCACCGAGATGGTGCGTCCGTAGATGGTGCCGAGCACGGAGGCCAGACGCGTGGTCTGGGACTCCGACACCGGGGCTGCCGAGACCACGTGGGCCACGGACTCGCCACGGCGTGCCGCCGCCAGCTCGGCGAGCTGATCGAAAGCCACATCGGCCGGCTGGCCCTGTAGCAGTTCGACGGAGTGGGCCAGCAGGATCCAGGACAGTTTCCCGACCTTCTCCCCCACCAGCGAGCGCAGCAGCTCCGCGCGCTTTCCACCATCATGGCTGTGGTCGGAGAGCAGCGAGGCCAACTGCGGGTTCTGGTCGATCAGTCGAGCAACGGAGAACAGTTCGTTCTCGGTCTGCTCGATGACTCCGTCACGCTCGGCGGCGGCCAGCACGATCAGTGCGTTCTGACGACGCAGAGCGGCGGAGAAGTCGGCCGACGACGACCAACGCTGTTTCACCGCGGCACTCAGGACCTCGACCACGATCGGCGAGACCTTGCCGCCGAAGAGGTTCTCGACCAGCTTGACCTGGCCGGTGGTGTTGTCCTCGTCCTCGGTGAGTCGCTTGCGCAGCACCGGGTTGGTGTCGAGCAGGCGGATGACCTCGGTCAGCTCGTCGCTGGCCTTCACCAGGGCGTCGCTGTCGAGCGACGACGCCGAGGAGTCGAACGCCGACGAGACGGCGAGAGCGGCCTCCCGGCTCGTGGCGCGCATCGAGTGCAGGCCGATCAGGTCCACGCGGCGGGTGACCAGGTCCGAGGGCCCGCCGGCCGACATGGACTCCAGTTCCTCGATGACCCGGTCGATGCTCTCCGACTGTGCCTTCGAGTCCGCGAGGTGGGACCGGACGAGCTTGGACGCCCCGTCGATCGCGGTCAGACCGAGATCGTTGCGCAGCGACCGCACCAGCGAGGCGCGGTTGAGCTCGGTCTGCGAACGACCGTGCTCGGTGATCCGCTTCACCTCGGAATCGATCTGGGCGACGAGATCCTGCTTGATGTTCTCGGCGTCCCGGACCGCGCCCTTGTGCAGCTCCTCGGCCTCGGCCTTGGCCTCTGCCAGCGCTCGCTCATGAGCGGCCTGTGCATCGGCGACCCGGGCCTTGGCTGCCTCGCTCTCGGTGACCTGCTCAGCGATGGCTTCCTTCTGCGCGGTCACCGCCTTCGAGAGCACGGGTCGCACGAACTTCCAGAAGAGGAAGACGATGATCGCGAGCCCGATCAGGTTTCCAATGACGATGTCCACTTACTTCACCGTTCCTGTCGACTCGTACGCCGCCGACTGCGAGGACGGCGACACATTGGTACCGAGCACACGGCTCGCGAGCACGGCCGACAACGAGTCGACGTCGCGACGAGCGGTCTCCGCGGCCCGCTCTCCTTCCGCCTTCAACTGCTCGGCGGTCTTGGCGATCGCAGCGTCGGCTTCTGCCGTGGCACGCTTCCTTGCCTCGGACAACTGCTCGTTGCCCTCGGCACGTGCCTGATCCCGAATACCGGTGGCGTCCGCCCGCGCCTCCTTGAGAGCGGCCCGGTATCCGGTGTCGGCATCCTCGTAGCTCGCCGCAGCGGCCCGGTTGTCCTCGGCGGTCTTCGCGACCAGGGCCTCACGGTCCTCGAGCACCTTGAGGATCGGCGGCACGACCATCGTCCGAATCACGAGGAAGACGATGACGAAGATGGCCAGGCACACGAAGAACGTGCCATTGGGGATGAGGAAGTTTCCTGCGGCGAGATTCATTGTGCGGATGTTCCCTTGATCCTTGGGACCCGGTCAGCGACCGGGATTAAGACTGGCCGGTGATCGGGGTGGCGAAGACGAAGAGCGCCATGAACGCCAGGTTGATGAAGTACGCAGCCTCGACCAGACCCACAGTGATGAAGAACGGGGTGAACAGGCGGCCCTGTGCCTCGGGCTGACGTGCGATGCCCGCGATCAACTGAGCGCCGGCGAGGCCGTCACCGATACCGGCACCGATCGCGCCGCCACCCATGATGAGGCCGCCACCGATCAACGCACCCAGACCAATCAGATTGGGATCCATTGAGAACTTTCCTTTCGGGTGAAACTGACACTGCACGTGTCAGGTCTTTGCTCCCGGCGCGGCAGACACCGGCCGGGTTCGTACTAGTGGTGGTCTTCGTCCAGCTCCATGGCCTGACTGAAGTACAGGACCGTCAGCAGCGAGAAGATGAACGCCTGGATCAGGCCGACGAACAGGTCGAAGGACTTCCAGAGTGCATTCGGCGCCCACATGATGTAGGCGGGCATCAGCGCGATGAGCGCAACCATGATGCCGCCGGCGAACATGTTGCCGAAAAGACGGAGGGAGAGCGAGACGGGCTTGGCGATCTCCTCGATGATGTTCACCGGGGCGATGGCGACCGAGTGTCCCTTCACCAGCTTCACCGGGTGACCGATGAGACCGCGTCGCTTGACGCCTGCCGCGTGGTACCAGACGAAGACGAAGAGTGCGAGCGCGTAGACGAAGTTCGCATCGCTGGCCGGCGGCTTGAGCCATTCACTGGTGCCGTGCTCGGTCCCGTACTGCGACGGGATGATCGACAGCCAGTTGGCGACCAGGATGTAGGTGAACAGCGTGACGGCCAGCGGCAGGACGAAGCCCGCGATCTTCATGCCGATCGCGCTCTCGATCTGGTTGCGCATCTGGACAGTGATGACCTCGAAGTACAGCTGAACAGAGTTCGGCTTGTTCGAGGTCATCTTGAAGCGCACGAAGAAAGCGAGGGCGATGACGATGACCGCCGCAACGGCACTGCCGATGACCGTGTCGAGGTTGACGGTCATCCCGAACCACTCGACCTCGATGTGGTGGCCGACCTCGATCGCCGACTCTGACGACTCCTCTGCCGACTCGGCCAGGTAAGACAAGACGGTCATAGCTGCTTACGAAGTCCTTTCATCACCGGAATCACCGTGCTCAGCACCAGGATGACCTGGCCGATGGCGAGTCCGAACATCGCGCCCAGCCCGTCGGGCCGGACCAGGAAGGCCGCCACCAATGCGAGGAGCGTGATAGCCCCGAGGCGGTATGCCGAATTGAGAGCGAGCAGTTTTTTACGGGGGTTCTCTGCGGTCGCCACGTTGTCGACCGCGCGGATGACCAGCTTGGTGTTGACGAACACCAGCACGACACCGGCGAGGAAGAACACGGCGAACCAGGGGTGGCCCAGAACGACGGCGAGCACACCCACCACGACGGTCGCAACCGCCGCGATGATCCCGGGCCGGACGAGACCGGTCGGGGCAGCGGGATAGTACGACGTCGAGTCGGGGACGGTGGTGCTCATTCGCCTCTCCTCAACTAGGGGATCCTCTAACCCGCAGGCACAGGGCAACGCGCGTGCGATCAGCTGGTATGGCCGAACGTAAGCTCGCGGTTTTCTGTGACACTACCAACACCGGATGACGCGCAGCCCAGGGGGTGTGCACCTCGCCGGGGAGGTGGAGCGCCGACGGCGTCACGGCGTTCGCCCTCCGGAGCTCCGAAGTGCCACCCGCCAGACCGACGTCGACCTACTACACGAGATAGTACACGAGTTTTACTGTCCCCTTACCAAGGGGCTGTCAGTGCTGGATGCGCCTCGCGCACAGCGGCATACGCGCACGTCAGCGGAAGGCTTTCGTCGCGGTGCGCAGCTCCGCGAACCGGCGATGCAGACGAGGCGCCATGGTCACCAGCAGCGCCACCACCAGACCCGCCCCGAACATCGGCGCGACCACCGAGAGGGGGAACAGCGTGCTCGCCGCGGCGGAGAACGCCAGGACGCCCACCCAGAGATAGATGATCAGCGCGACGCGCCGCTGGGAGTGTCCGAGCTCGAGCAGCCGGTGGTGCAGGTGCATCTTGTCGGGGGTGTAGAAACCGACGCCCGCCCGCGTCCGTCGGATCACCGCGAGGAGCATGTCGAGCATCGGGATGAAAACCACGGCCGCCACCAGGATCAGCGGTGACAGCAGGGTGAAGATGTCCGCCGGTCCGTAGGCGTTCACCGCGATGCGACCCGACGCGCTCGTCGACGCGGCGGCCAGCATCAGCCCGATCAGCATCGCACCCGAGTCGCCCATGAAGATGCGGGCGGGCGAGAAGTTGTGCGGCAGGAATCCGAGGCAGGCGCCGGCGAGGGCGACGGCGATGAGCGCCGGCGGATAGTAACTGACGTCACCGCCCTGGTCGCGGAGCAGACCGAGGGAGAACATGCAGATCGCCGACGCGGCGATGAGTCCCAGCCCGGCAGCCAGACCATCCAGGCCGTCGACGAAGTTGATCGCGTTGATCGTCGCCACCGTGACGGCGACCGTGAGCAGGCCAGCCTGCAGTGGATCCAGCACGAGGGTCCCGATGTCGGCGAACGGCACCGGCACCTGGATCCAGGAGATGCCGAGGAGCACCAGGACCCCGGCGGCGGTCAGCTGTCCGACGAACTTCGTCAGGGCGTCCAGACCCCACCGGTCGTCGACGACACCGACGAGGACGATCACGGTCCCCGCGGTGATGACCGCGGTCAGGTCCGTGGTGTAGGCGAAGCCCCGATTGAGTGCGGGCAGGTTGGCGGCGAGCGCGATACCGGCCACCACCCCGCCGAACATGCCGAGGCCTCCGAGTCGCGGGGTCGGGATGACATGGACGTCGCGCACACGCGGCACGGCGACCGCACCGGCCTTGATCGCGAACACCCGCACTGCCGAGGTCAGCAGATACGTCATCGCGGCGGCGGTGAGACCGACGAGCAGCAACTCGCGCAGCGGGACACCGGCCCCTCCCCCGTCGGTCGCGGCCGCGAGCACCACCGGGGCGGCCTCGATCATCGGCTCACCACCCGGTCTGTGGAGGTCGCTCGGGACGTCTCGGACACGCGGACAACGCTACCCGCATGCGAGGTCGCTGATCTCACGGTGGATCCGATCGTGCGTCGAGAGGTCCTCGGTCGACAACGCTGCCAGCATCGCGTCGGCGACGGCCGGGATCATGTCCGCCGTCAGGCCCCGGGAGGTGGCCGCGGGGGTCCCGATCCGGATGCCCGATCCCTCTGAGACGGAACGTTCGTCGAACGGCAGGACCGCTTTGTCGACCACGATCCCGGACCTGTTGAGCCGATCCTGCGCCGCCGACCCCGAGATGCCGAGCGCGGACACGTCGACCACCGCAAGATGGGTGTCGGTGCCCCCGGAGACGACGCGCAGCCCTCGTTCCGTCAGGGCGTCGGCGAGCCTGCGCGCGTTGTCGGCGGTCGCCCTCACGTAGGACGCGAAGTCCGCGGTGCCCGCGTCGTGGAAGGTGACCGCCTTGGCGGCGATCGCGTGCATGGACGGACCGCCCTGGACGAACGGGTGAACGGCCTTGAGCAGCGCGTCGGAGTGCTCGGCGCGGCCCAGGATGACGCCGCCGCGCGGTCCGCGGAACACCTTGTTGGTGGAGAAGGTGACGACGTCGGCGTACGGAACCGGCGACGGGAGGAGACCGGCGGCCACGTGACCGGCGAGATGCGCCGCGTCGACCAGCAGGATGCACTCGGCCTCGTCGGCGATCGCCCGCAGGAGCGGGTAGTCGAAGGACCGCGAATACGACGTGGCGCCCGCGACGAGGATCCGCGGGCGGTGCACCAGGGCGAGTTCCCTGACCTGGTCGTAGTCGATGTACTCGTCCTCGCGGCGGACCTCGTAGTGCAGGGGCGAGAACCATCGTCCGGAGAAGTTGGCGCGCGAACCGTGGGTCTGATGACCGCCGTGCTCGAGCCGGAGGGCGAGCACCGGATCGCCGGGCTGGGCGAACGCGGCGTAGACGGCGAGATTCGCCGCACTCCCCGACAGCGGCTGGACATCGACGTGACCGGCCCCGAAGAGGTCCCGTGCCCGGCCGATCGCGAGTTCCTCGAGTTCGTCGGCGACCTCGCATCCGCCGTGATAGCGCGAGCCGGGCCGTCCCTCGGCGTACTTGGCGTCGAAGGCCGAGGCCATCGCGGCACGTACGCCCGGCGTGGGCTCGGTCTCGCTCGCGAGCAACTGCAGCCACGAGCGCCGCCGCGTCGACTCTCGGTCGATCAGAGCGTCGACCTGCGGGTCACCCGTCGATCCGGTGCCCGGCAGCATCTCACCCACGCAGCGAGGCGGGATCGACGTCGAGGACCTCGGCCACGGCCTCGGCCGTGATGGCACCCTCGCGCAGGATGCGCGGCTGTGCCCCCGAGACGTCGACGATCGTCGACGCCTGTGCGACCGGCGCGGGTCCGCCGTCGAGGTAGACCGAGATCTCGTCGCCGAGTTGTTCACGGGCCTCGTCGACGGTGGTGGCGGGCGGACGGCCCGACACGTTCGCGCTCGAGACCGCCATCGGTCCGACCTCGCGCAACAGCTCGATCGCGACCGGATGCAGCGGCATGCGCAGCATCACTGTGCCATCGGTGTCACCGAGATCCCAGGCCAGCGAAGGAGCTTGTCGGACAACGAGACTCAGACCGCCCGGCCAGAACGCCTCGATCAGGTCGCGGGCGGCCTGCGGGACGGACAGCACGAGCCCGTCGATCGAGTGCCAGGAACCCACGAGGACCGGCACGGGCATGTCCCGGCCACGGTTTTTGGCCGCGAGCAGCGAGCCGACGGCGTCGGAATCGAAGGCGTCGCAACCGACTCCGTACAGGGTGTCGGTGGGGACCACCACCAGGCGTCCCGCCTTCGCCGCTCCGACGGCCGCGCGAATGCCCGCCGAACGGCTCTGCGGATCGTTGCAGTCGAAAACAATGCTCACCCGACCATCCTGTCATGCCGACGGTCGGGTTCCCCCGCGAGACGCGCCTGCGCCGATCCGGCGCGCGGTCACGAAGCGAGGACGGCCCGCCAGATCGGTGTGGGCGGTCACCTCGTCGAATGCGCCATGGGCGCGCAGACAGTCGACGACGGCGTCGGAGGTCGTGTCGTCGTGTTCGATCCCGACGACACCACCCGCGGTGAGCATGGTCGCGATGACCGGCACCATCGGGACGATCACGCTCATGCCGTCGTCGCCGGCGAAGACGGCGCGCTCCGGATCGTGGTCCACCTCGGGACCGACCGCCGACCGCCGCGGCACGTAGGGCGGATTGGTCACCACGACCGAGACACTCCCCGCCGGTATGACCCGGCCGATCTGCGCAGCGTCGGTGACGTCCGCGGCGAACACGTCGATCCGCTCCCGGACCGCCTCCGGCGCATCGGACACGTTGCGCCGCAGCCACTTCAGGGCGTCATGGGACATCTCGACGGCCGCCACTCGGGCGGACCCGACCATCGTCGCCACGGCGATGGCCAGGGCACCGCTACCGCTGCACAGATCGACGATCCGCAGCGGAGCCGGCATTGTCGCGGCGGCCGACACCGCCCACTCGAGCAGGAACTCGGTCTCCGGCCGCGGGATGAACACCCCCGGCCCGACGGCGAGCTCGACCGGACCGAAGGCCGCGGTACCGACGATGTGCTGCAACGGGATTCGCCGCGCCCGCTGATCGATTGCCGCCCGGAACTCGCGCACGTGCGCGTCGTCGATCGTGTCGATGACGATCAGCCGCCCCGGGTCACACGCGAGGACGTGCGCCATCAGCCATTCGGCGTCCCGCCGCGCCGAGTCGATCCCGGCCGCCGCCAGTTGTGCGGTGGCGCCGCGGATTTCGTCGGCCACCCGGACCGGCGCGGGCGACATCGGGGTTATTCGGCTTCCATGCGGGCCTGGCGCTCGGCGGTGACGAGCGCGTCGAGCAGGTTGTCCATGTCCCCGGCGAGTACGGCATCGAGATTGTTCGCCTTGTATCCGATGCGGTGATCGGTGATGCGGTTCTCGGGAAAGTTGTAGGTACGGATGCGCTCGGAACGGTCGACGGTGCGGATCTGCGCGGCGCGACCCTCGGCGGCCGCGGCCTCGGCCTCCTCCTCCGCCGCCGACTGGAGACGGGCGGCGAGGACCTGCATCGCGCGGGCCTTGTTCTGGAGCTGCGACCGCTCGTTCTGACAGGTCACGACGATGCCGGTGGGCAGGTGGGTGATTCGCACCGCCGAGTCGGTGGTGTTGACGCCCTGACCGCCCTTGCCCGACGATCGGTAGACGTCGATGCGCAGGTCGGATTCGTCGATCGCGACCTCGGCCACCTCTTCGGGCTCGGGATAGATGAGCACCCCGGCCGCCGAGGTGTGGATACGTCCCTGGGACTCGGTCACGGGCACTCGCTGCACGCGGTGCACGCCGCCCTCGAACTTGAGGCGCGACCACACGCCGTCCCGGACCGTCTCCTTGGACTTGATCGACAGGGTCGCCTCTTTGTAGCCGCCCAGGTCGGATTCGGTGACGCCGAGGATCTGCACCTTCCAGCCGTGCCGCTCGCAGTACTTGAGGTACATGCGTGCGAGGTCGGAGGCGAACAGCGCCGATTCCTCGCCGCCGGCGCCGGACTTGATCTCGAGCACCACGTCGTCGCTGTCGTGCGGATCCCGGGGGGCGAGGAGATCGGTGAGCGTCGCGTCGAGCTCCTCGACGGTCGCCTCGAGGGCGGGGACCTCGGCGGCGAACGACGCATCATCCGCGGCGAGTTCACGCGCCGCCTCGAGGTCCTCGCGGGCCGCCTTGAGCTTGTTGTAGGTCGCCATCACCGGGGCGAGCTCGGCGAACCGCTTCCCGACACGGCGAGCGGCGGCCGGGTCGTCGTGCAGCGAGGGGTCGGACAGCTGACGCTCGAGACCGGAGTGCTCGGCCAGGATGTCATCGATGGCCGACGGACTCTGCGTACTCACTGCGAACCTCACTTGTAGAGACGGAACTCACCGCCGAAGACTGCTTCGGCCCGAGACCTGGAAATCGGGTGATGACGACCAAACACAAACGACGCCCGTCCCGACTGGGCGTCGGGCGGGCGTCGCAGCGTGGTCTACTTGGCGCGCTTGCCGTAGCGCTTCTCGAACCGGGCGACACGGCCGCCGGTGTCGAGGATCTTCTGCTTGCCCGTGTAGAACGGGTGGCACTGCGAGCAGACTTCGACGTTGATACGACCGTTGGCAGCGGTGCTGCGGGTCTCGAACGTGTTGCCGCAGCCGCAGACGACGGTGGTCGCCGCGTACTCGGGGTGGATTCCCTGCTTCATGTCTGGCTGTCCCTTTCTATGGTCGCCGGGTCACCGTCGCCTGTCGACGGTGTGAACCGGAACCGGACTCGACCGCTCAGTATGCCATGTGCGCCGTTCACGACGGAAATCGTGGACGCAGCGGCCGCAGGTTGGTCAACGGCATGGCCACCCGATTGATTCCCGGGCGAATATCACATCCCGAGGGGGTCGTGAGGGTGCCCTGAAGATAGTACGGTGGCCGACGGCCAGCCCTGTGCGCCCCACCCCTCTGCGCCCCACCCCTCTGCGACCACGAAGGATCCTCGATGTACGACGCCGCTCCGGCCGGTACCGGCACGCCACTGCGCACCACCCCGGATGAGTCGTCGACGTCGCGGACCGCGCCCGCACGGCGCAAGCCGGCCCGGTCGCCGTGGAACCGCCGGAACCCGTACCCCGCGACGATCCTGACCAACACCCTGCTGTCGGGTCCGGGATCGGCCAAGGAGGTGCGGCACCTCGAGATCTCCCTCGGTGACAGCGGGATCACCTACGAGCCGGGCGACGGCATCGGCATCACCCCGGTCAACGACCCCGCCCTGGTGGATCTCCTCCTCGAGCGCCTCGGCGCGGCCGGCGACGAGATCATCGCTGACCGCAAGGGCACCTACAGCCTGCGTGAGTCCCTCGCCACGCGCTACGAGATCGGCTGCCCGTCGAAGTATCTCGCCAAGGCGGTGGCCGAACGCACTGGCCATGAGGAGCTGACCCGTCTGATCGAGGGCGGTGACGCACAGGCGCTCGACACGTGGCTCCGCGGCCGCGACGTCCTCGACCTGCTGAACATCGATCCCACTCTGACGTTCGCACCCGAGGAACTCCTGGAGGAGCTCAGCCCCCTCGCCCACCGCGAGTACTCGATCTCCTCCAGCCCGACGGTCCATGCGGGAACCGTGCACATCACGATGGCGACCGTGCGCTACGTCGCCGACGATCGCGAGCGCGGCGGCGTGTGCTCGACGCACCTCGCCGACCGCTGCGCCCCCGGCGACACGGTGAACGTCTTCATCACCCCCAACAAAACCTTCCGCCTCCCCGAGGACGAGGCGCCGGCGATCATGATCGGCCCGGGGACCGGCATCGCGCCGTTCCGTGGCTTCCTCCACCACCGTGCGGCCAGTGGTTCGACCGGACAGAACTGGCTCTTCTTCGGTGACCAGCACCGCGACACCGACTACCTCTACGCCGACGAGATCGATCGGTTCGTCACCGACGGTCTGCTGGACCGCCTGGACCTGGCGTTCTCCCGGGACCAGGACCACAAGGTCTACGTGCAGGACCGGATGCGCCAGAACGGTGCGGATCTGTTCGCCTGGCTCGAGAAGGGCGCCCACGTGTACGTGTGCGGTGATGCCGCCACGATGGCCGGCGACGTCGACGCCGCCCTGCACGAGATCGTCGCCCAACACGGCGGTGTCGACTCCGACGGCGCTCGGGACTACGTCGACGCGCTCCGCGCCGCGGGTCGCTACGCTCGCGACGTCTACTGAGCCGACGCGAGATCGACGCACAGTGCCCGACCCCACCGACCCGACACGACCGAGCGACCTCGAAACCCTGCTCGGCACACCTGGTTTCGGCAACTCCTCGATCAGTTCAGACATCGACGGGATCGCCGGCCGACTCCCTTCGCTCGCCGAGGTCGTCGGTGTCACCGTCGCCGGACCGGTGATCATGAACGCGATCGGGGTGCACGGGGTGCCGACGTCGCTGGGCGGGCCACTCCACGTCGGTGACGAGCAGATCTCCTTGCGACTCAACCCCTCCCGGTTGTCCTCGACCCTTCGGACCGACCCGTCTGCGCTTGTGCCGCCCACGCTGCGACTGTTCGACTCGCTCGGCAACACCGCGCACGCGACGTACCTGACCGAGAACTCCGACCGTCTCGCCTTCGAGTCGTTGTCCCTGTCCACATCGGTATCGGCCGGCCACCGCCCGGAACCCGCTGCCGCGCCGGCGTTCGTGGGGCCGGAGTACATCCCGGCCGCCCTGCCCGACCGCCACGACGACCAGATCGGGCTCTTCGACTCGATTCTGCTCGACGGCGGCACCACCCGGCTTCGTTCGCTGACGCAGGGACATGGCGCGCACGGCATCCGTGTCGACACCCGCCGCGTCATCGGCGCGCTGGAACACGCCGCCCTGCTCGGGATGACGGTCACCGTCGCAGCCGCGGCTCCGGGATGCATGCAGATGCGCCAGGACCGGCTCGACGGCGCTCGCGAACACCGCGGGCAGATGGTGCTCGCGTCCGGCAGGTCTCGGGTGATGGTCAACTTCAACCACGTCGAGCAGTGCTGGGTCACTCGGTCGCAGGGCGCGTGCGGCCCGACCGCAGCAGTCGAGATCTACGACCGGCGCGCACACTGCTGCCTGGTCGTCACGCACACGGGAGCCGTTCCCCGCGCAGCGTCGGAATCATGGGATCACCTGACCGGCGACCTGGCCTCCTGACCCTTCGATACGCTCGCTACTCAGGGAGCAAGCACACGCTCGCACGCTCGCTACTCAGGGAACAAGCACACGCTCGCACGCTCGCCACTCAGGGAACAAGCACACGCTCGCACGCTCGCCACTCAGGGAACAAGCACACGCTCGCACGCTCGCCACTCAGGGAGCAAGCACACACAAACCAGACGGGCCCCGTCCCGCGTGATGCGAGACGGGGCCCGTCGGTCGGTTGCTGTTCGCCGACTGCTCGTCGTCAGTCGTCGTTGCCACCGGCTCCCGGCGCGGTCTTCTGGACCGACATCAGGAACTCGATGTTCGTCTTGGTCTTCTTGAGCTGACTTATCAGAAGGTCGATCGCCTGCTGCGAATCGAGCCCGGACAGCAGACGACGCAGCTTGTGCACGATCGCGAACTCATCCGGCGAGAGCAGGAGTTCGTCCTTGCGGGTACCCGACGGATTGACGTCGACCGCGGGGAACACACGACGCTCGGAGATCTTGCGATCGAGCTTGAGCTCGGCATTGCCGGTGCCCTTGAACTCCTCGAAGATGACCGTGTCACCGGTCGAACCGGTCTCGACCATCGCGGTGGCGATGATGGTCAGCGACCCGCCGTTCTCGATGTTGCGCGCCGCACCGAGGAACCGCTTCGGGGGATACAGGGCGGTCGAATCGACACCACCGGAGAGGATTCGGCCCGACGCCGGCGACGCATTGTTGTACGCGCGACCCAAACGGGTGATCGAGTCCAGAAGAACCACAACGTCTTTGCCGCTCTCGACGAGACGCTTGGCGCGCTCGATGGCGAGCTCGGCGACCGAGGTGTGGTCTGACGGCGGACGATCGAAGGTCGAGGCGATGACCTCACCCTTGACCGAGCGCTGCATGTCGGTGACCTCTTCGGGACGCTCGTCGACGAGGACCACCATCAGGTGACATTCCGGATTGTTCACCGTGATCGCGTTGGCGATGTCCTGGAGGATCGTCGTCTTACCGGCCTTGGGCGGCGAGACGATCAGTGCGCGCTGGCCCTTGCCGATCGGCATGATCAGATCGATCACACGCGTCGACAGCCGATCCGGGGTCGTCTCGAGGCGCAGTCGCTGATTGGGGTACAGCGGGGTCAGCTTGTTGAACTCCGGACGGCGCTTGGCGGTCTCGACGTCACCGCCGTTGACGGTGTCGAGGCGCACGAGCGGGTTGAACTTCTGGCGCTGGTTCTGCTGGTCACCCTCCCGCGGCACCTTGACCGCGCCGGTGATGGCGTCGCCGCGTCGAAGTCCGTTCTTGCGCACCAGGTTCATCGACACATAGACGTCGTTGGAGCCGGCGAGGTAACCCGAGGTCCGGACGAACGCGTAGTTGTCGAGCACGTCGAGGATGCCGGCGACGGGCTGCAACACATCGTCTTCGGAGACCTGCGGTTCGTTCTGGGTGTCGCGGTCGCGCCCACGACGACGCTCGCGGAAACGGCGTCCGCGGCGTCGACCGCCGCCTTCGCCGTCGTCATCGCGATCGTCACGGTTCGGACCGCCGCCGCGGTTCTGGCCGCCATCGCGATTCTGGTTGTCGCGGTTCTGGCCACCTTCGCGGGTCAGGCCACCTTCGCGGTTCTGGCCACCTTCGCGGTTCTGGCCACCTTCGCGGTTCTGGTTGTCCCGGTTCTGGTTCCGGTTGCGGCGGTTGCGCTGCTCACCGCCTTCCGAGTCGCCGGCCTTGGCTGATTCACCCGTGGCGTCGGCCTTCTGCTCGCCGCCCTTGGGCTGTTCGGCGTTCTGCTCACCCGCCTCCGGAGCCGTGGTCTTCTTGCCCGCGGAGCGGGGTGCCCGACCGGAATCGCCGTCACCGGCGGACTCGGCGATCGACAGCTGCCCGTCCTCGGACGAGACCTTGGCGCTGCGGCGCCTGGTCTCGGTGGCTTTGGTTTCCGCCTTGGCGTCGGCTGCCTTGACGTCGGCCGCCTTGGCGTCGACGTTCTTGACTTCGGGGCTCTTGGCCTCGGCCTTGGCGCCTGCACTCTTGCCGGCGGCACCGGACTGGCGCTCCTTGATGGCGGCGATCAAGTCGCCCTTGCGCATGCCGGACGTGCCCTTGATGCCGAGTTCACCGGCTACGGTCCGCAGTTCGCTGAGCACCATGCCGGACAGGCCGGTACGGGCTGCGCGAGCGCGTGTCTTGGCCGGTTGCCCCGAGTCAGGGCCGGCCGAACCCGCGGATTCCTGCTCGGCAGGTGCGGTGATCAGGTCCGTATCTGTCACGGAAGTCCTTTCGTTCCTCCCGCAGACGGAAGCTGCGTGAGGTCTACGTTTCCCTGCTGTCTACGCGAGGGAGTCCGTCCGCGTTGGACGGTGGAGGGTGAACGGTCAGAGAGATGTTCGGTCCCGCTGCGAGCGTGCTCGGGAGCCACCCGCGCTTCGGCACCGTCGACAGAGACCCACGACCCCGGCCGGATACGATCGGCGTCACCGATCGGTGATGGATGAGAAGCACGGCAGGACAAGCCCGCGCGGCTAGACCAGAATATGTTAACCCCGTTCGCATGATAGGGGCAACACGCCGAAAGCGCCAAATGAGGCTCCGAATCGGAGGCTGTGGTCCTCGGCGAGACACCGCTGAACACCTCGTTCCCAACGCGCGTTGCCCGTCAGGTATTCCCCTCGGTCCCCGGAATGAAACGCGTCGGCGTGTGATGAGCGCCGCGACCTCAGCCCGCGCTGATGTCCACGCCGCCGGCGATGGCCACCGAGTGGGTGGTGAAGCCGAGTCCCTGCGCGAGTACCCGGATGTCGGCCGGGATCGGCGCCGTACCCAGCACCAGGACCGTGGGACCGGCGCCGGAGACCGTCGCGGCGTGGCCGCGTGCGCGCAGTTCGGCGACGAGGTCGCTGGTCGGCACCATCGCCGACGCACGATAGGGCTGGTGCAACCGGTCGGCGGAGGCGGCCATGAGATTGCGCGGGTCCGAGGTCAGGGCCACGACGGCGAGCGCGGCGCGGCTCAGGTTGAAGACCGCGTCGGCGCGCGGCACCGCGTCCGGCAGAAGTCCACGGGTGAATGACGTCGACGACTCGGTGTCGGGGACGAAGACGGTCGCGCACACATCGGGGTGCACCGACAGCCGGTGGGCGTGATACGAGTTCACCTCGTCGGCGGTGTCCGTCCAGGTGACGACGGCCGAACCGAGGACGCTCGCGGCGGCGTTGTCGGGGTGTCCCTCGAACTCACTGGACAACTGAACCAGTTCGTCGGCGGACAGGCCCACGCCGAATCCCGCGGCGGAGATCAGGCCGGACGCGGCGGCGAGGCCGGAGACCGCGGCCGCGGCCGAGGAACCGAGGCCCCGCGAATGCGGGATCTGGTTGATGCAGCGCAACTTCAGGCCCGGGGCGGACACTCCGGCATGCGCGAGACCGTGATTGAGGGCACGCACCACGAGATGGGACTCGTCGCGGGGGACGTCGGCGGAGCCCTCCCCCTCGACGTCGAGAACGACCCCGGCCTCGACGGTTTCCACGATCACTTCGTCGTAGATGCCCAAAGCGATGCCCAGACAGTCGAATCCCGGTCCGAGGTTGGCACTCGACGCCGGTACCCGGACGCGCGTCGAGAGACCCACGGGTAGCTGTCGCGTCGCCACCCCGGGATCGGTCATCTCGCCGTTCTGCGTCATCTCCTCGACCCCGGCGGTCTCAGCCGACACCGAGGGCATTCGCCACTGCCACCGGATCGACCGGGATCGCCTCGACCTCGGGGATGCCGGCCAGAGCCGTGTCCGGGTCCTTGAGGCCGTTGCCCGTCACGGTGCACACCACGGTCGAGCCGGCCTCGATCCAGCCGTCGGCGCGTGCTGCGAGGAGCCCGGCCACGCTCGCTGCGGACGCCGGCTCCACGAAGACGCCTTCCTTGCCCGCGATCAGGCGGTAGGCCTCGAGCAGCTTCTCGTCGGTGGCCGCGCGGAACTGCCCGTTCGACTCCTCCTTGGCCGCGACGGCCTGGTTCCAGCTCGCGGGCGACCCGATGCGGATCGCGGTCGCGATGGTCTCCGGCTCCTTGACGGGAGCGCCGTTCACCAGCGGAGCCGCCCCGGCGGCCTGCACACCGAGCATGCGGGGCAGCGAGGACGACACGCCGTCGGCGTGGTACTCGGTGTAGCCCTTCCAGTAGGCCGTGATGTTGCCGGCGTTGCCGACCGGCAACGCGTGCACGTCGGGTGCGCGACCGAGGACGTCGACGATCTCGAAGGCGGCCGTCTTCTGCCCCTCGATGCGGGCCGGGTTGACCGAGTTCACGAGCTCGATCTCGTCGAACTCCGCGGTGGCCTTGCGCGCGAGCTCGAGGCAGTCGTCGAAGTTGCCCTGCACCTGGATGATCTTGGCGCCGTGCATGACCGCCTGCGCGAGCTTGCCCATCGCGATCTTGCCCTGCGGGATCAGGACGGCGCAGGTGATCCCGGCGCGGGTCGCATAAGCCGCCGCCGAGGCGGAGGTGTTGCCCGTCGAGGCGCACAGCACCGCGGTCTTGCCGTTGTTGACCGCGTTGCTCACGGCCATCGTCATGCCGCGGTCCTTGAACGAACCGGTCGGGTTGAGACCCTCGACCTTGAGATAGACCTCACAACCGGTCAGCGACGACAGATGCGGGGCGCTGATCAGCGGGGTGCCACCCTCGAGCAGGGTGACGACCTTCCAGTCGTCGGCGACGGGCAGCCGCGAACGGTATGCCTCGATCAGGCCGGGCCACGCGCGGTGCACGGGCGCAGAAGTCGCTTCAGTCATCGGTACCTTCCAATCGCAACACACTCGACACCTTGATGACGGCGTCCATGTCTTCTAGCGCCGCAACGCAATCCGACTGCGCGCGGTCGGGGGCCCGATGGGTCACCACGATCAGGCGGGCATCGTCACCTGCGCCTTCCTGGCGCACGGCGGCAATGCTCACCGACCGCTTCGTGAACTCACCGGCGACCTGGGCGAGCACGCCCGGACGGTCGGACACGCGCATCGAGATGTAGTAGCGGGTGAACACGTCGTCGATCGGTGCGATCGGCAACGACGCATAGGTCGATTCGAGGGGGCCACGACCGCCGTGGACGCGGTTGCGCGCCGCCATCACCATGTCACCGAGCACGGCCGAGGCGGTGGGCGAACCACCGGCGCCCTGACCGTAGAACATCAGCCGGCCGGCGTTCTCCGCCTCGACCACGACCGCGTTGAAGGCCCCGTTGACAGTGGCCAGCGGATGGGTCAGCGGGATCAGCGCCGGGTACACACGCGCCGAGATCCGCTGCGAGCCATCGATGTCGCGGACGCGCTCGCAGATCGAGAGCAGCTTGATCGTGCAGTCGAACTTCTTGGCGGCGAGCAGGTCGGCCGCGGTGACCGAGGAGATGCCCTGACGGTGCACGTCGGCAGCGGTGACCCGGGTGTGGAAGGCGATCGACGCGAGGATCGCGGCCTTGGCCGCCGCGTCGTAACCCTCGACGTCGGCCGTCGGATCAGCCTCGGCGTATCCGAGACGACCGGCCTCGGCGAGCGCATCGGCGTAGTCGGCGCCGGTCTCGTCCATCGCCGAGAGGATGAAGTTGGTGGTGCCGTTGACGATCCCGGCGACGCGCTCCACCGTGTCGCCGGCCAGCGACTGCATGAGCGGGCGGACGACCGGGATGGCACCGGCGACCGCCGCCTCGAAGTACAGGTCGACCTTCGCCTCGGCGGCCGCGGTCGCGAGCTCGCCGGTGTACTCGGCGAGCAGCGCCTTGTTGGCGGTCACGACCGACTTGCCGCTCTGGAGCGCGGAACGGATCAGCTCGCGGGCCGGGTCGATGCCACCCATGAGTTCGACGACGATGTCGACGTCGTCGCGCGCGACGAGCGCCGCGGGATCGTCGGTCAGCAACTCCTGCCCGATCTTGCGCGGCCGGTTGAGATCTCGCACCGCGACGCCGCGGATCTCCACGGGCGCGCCCACGCGCGATCGCAGGTCGTCGGCGTTCTCGGTGATGATCCGCACCACCTCGGCACCGACATTGCCCATTCCGAGTACCGCCACCCCGATGGGCCGCACCGCATTCACCTCGCTTGTGTCACTTGCGTTCTGGACAGATCCGGTCACGAGCCCACCTCCAGGCTGAGGAAGTCTTCGATGGTCTCGCGCCGCAGCATCAGGCGGGCCTTTCCATCGGACACGGCCACGACCGGCGGCCGCATGGTCATGTTGTAGCGGCTCGACATCGAGTAACAGTAGGCACCGGTGGCGGCGACCGCGATGAGGTCACCGGGGCCCAGATCCTCCGGCAGCCAGCAATCCTTGATCACGATATCGCCACTCTCACAGTGCTTTCCGACGACGCGACAGACCACCGCGCGCGCGTCGGAGACCCGCGAGACCAGACGGACGTCGTATTCGGCGTCGTAGAGCACCGTGCGGATGTTGTCGCTCATGCCGCCGTCGACGGAGATGTAGCGGCGCACCGCGCCGCCGCCGATCTCCACGTCCTTGACCGTGCCCACCCGATACAGCGTGATGGTGCCCGGCCCGGCGATCGCCCGGCCGGGTTCGACGGCGATGACCGGCATCGGCAGACCCACGGCGGCGGACTCGCGGCGGACGATGTCGGCAAGGGTCTCCGCAACCTCCTGAACCGGCAGCGGACGCTCCTCCTCGAGGTACGAGATACCGAGTCCCCCACCGAGATCCACGATCGAGATCTGCGAGGTCTTCTCGACGCCGAACTCGTCGACGACATCGTGCAGCAGCCCGAGGACGCGATGGGCGGCGAGCTCGAAGCCGTCCATGTCGAAGATCTGCGAGCCGATGTGGCTGTGCAGACCGACGAGGCGCAGGTTGTCGGCGGCGAAGACCCGGCGGATCGCCTCCATCGCGACGCCGCCGGCGAGGGAGAAGCCGAATTTCTGGTCCTCGTGGGCGGTCGAGATGAACTCGTGGGTGTGCGCCTCGACACCGACGGTGACGCGGACGAGCACGTCGGTGACGGTGCCCCGCTCACCCGAGATGGCATCGAGCCGGTCGATCTCGATCATCGAGTCGAGCACCACGTGGCCGACACCGGCGTCGACCGCAGCGGCCAGCTCCTCGGGGCTCTTGTTGTTGCCGTGCAACGCGATTCGTTCGGCGGGGAAACCGGCGCGCAGCGCGATGGCGAGTTCGCCGCCGGTGCACACGTCCAGCGACAACCCCTCGTCGGCGACCCAACGGGCCACCTCGCTGCACAGGAAGGCCTTCGACGCGTAGTGCACCCGGCCGTAGGGGCCGAACGCCGCCATCATGTCGCGGCACCGGGACCGGAAGTCCGCCTCGTCGACGATGAACGCCGGCGTCCCGAACTCGGCGGCCAGCTCGCTCACCGGCACGCCGGCGATGCGCAGCTCACCCGAGTCGTCGCGGGCGGCGTTGCGAGGCCACACCTGGGGCGGGATGGCGGCGAGGACGGCCGGATCGTTCGGCCGCTGCGCGAGATGCGGCGCGGCCAGCAGTTCGGCGTGCCGGGGTCCGGCCGGGTGCGCGCTCACATCTGCTCCGGAGCACTGACGCCGACGAGCCCGAGACCGTTGGCCAGGACCTGACGGGTGGCCTCACACAGGGCGAGCCGGGCGCGGTGGATGTCGGCCACCTCCTCGTCGCCCTGGGGCAGGACGCGGCACTTGGCGTAGAAGCGGTGGTAGGTGCCGGCGAGGACCTCGAGGTAACGGCACACGCGGTGCGGTTCGCGCAGGGCGGCCGCGGTGGCGACCACTTCGTCGAAATCGCCGATGGTACGGATCAATTCACCCTCGGCCGGGTCGTCGAGCAGGTCGAGGTGGTCGAGCGAGGACACCACGCCCAGGTCGGCGGCGTTGCGCGCCAGCGCCGACATCCGGGCGTGCGCGTACTGCACGTAGTACACCGGGTTGTCGTTGGACTGTTTGGTCAGCAGGTCCAGGTCGATGTCGATGTTCACGTCCACCGACGAACGGATCAGCGAGTACCGCGCGCCGTCGACACCGACCGCGTCGACGAGGTCGTCGAGCGTGATGACGGTGCCCGCACGCTTGGACATGCGCACCGGCTTGCCGTCGCGGACGAGGTTGACCATCTGGCCGATGAGGACCTCGACGGTGGCCGGGTCGTCGCCGAGCGCGGCCGCGGCGGCCTTGAGGCGGCTGATGTATCCGTGGTGGTCGGCACCGAGCATGTAGATGCACAGGTTGAAGCCGCGGTTGCGCTTGTCGCGGTAGTAGGCGATGTCGCCGGCGATGTAGGCGGCGTTGCCGTCGCTCTTGATGACGACACGGTCCTTGTCGTCACCGAAATCGGTGGACTTCAGCCACCAGGCGCCGTCGCTCTCGTACAGGTTGCCGTTGCCCTTGAGCTCCTCGATGCACTCGTCGACGAGACCCGTCGCGAACATCTTGTCCTCGTGCGTGTAGACGTCGAAGTCCGTGCCGAAGGCGTGCAGGCTCTGCTTGATGTGGTCGAACATCAGGTCCACGCCGACGGCGCGGAAGGTCTCGACCCGGTCGGCCTCGGGCTTCAACAGCACGTCGGGCACCTTCTCGGTGACCTTGGCCGCGATGTCGGCGATGTAGTCGCCGGCGTAGCCGTCCTCCGGGGTCGGTTCGCCCAGCGCCGCGGCCTCGAGCGAACGCGCGAAGCGATCGATCTGGGCGCCGTGGTCGTTGAAGTAGTACTCGCGCGTCACGTCGGCGCCCCGAGCCGCCAGGACACGACCGAGTGCGTCACCGACGGCGGCCCAGCGGGTGCCGCCCAGGTGGATCGGTCCGGTCGGGTTCGCCGAGACGAACTCCAGGTTGATGATCGAGCCGGCCAGCTCCTTGCCGCGGCCGTAGCTCTCGCCCCGCTCCATCACGGTCGCGACGACGGTGTTCTGGGCGGCTGCACCGAGCCAGATGTTGACGAAGCCGGGACCCGCGACCTCGGTCTTGGCGATGCCCTCGGCGCCGGCGAAGGCATCGGCGAGCCATCCGGCCAGCTCACGGGGCGCCACACCGAGTCGTTTGCCGAGCTGCAGGGCGACATTGGTGGAGTAATCGCCGTGGTCAGCGTGACGGGGGCGCTCGACGACGATCAAGTCGGGCACCAGGTTCTCGTCCAGTCCGCGGTCACGGACCACGGTCAGGGTCACGGCGCGCAGCAGCGCGGCCAGGTCGGCGGGAGTCACGGGACACCATCCTATTGGCCGAGGGCCGCTCATCGATAATCGCACCCTCCCGGGGCCGGTGCCGTCCATCAGTAGACTCGTGTGCGCCGAGCGCGCGCCGGGGGGTACGACCGCCCGCGCGCATGGCGACCCCCGTCGTACGAGGAAAGAAGTCAATGGCGCGCAAACCAGGGGCGAACGTCCCCAAGGCTCGTAAGAAGTCCGGGTCCGTACCCACGGCGACCGGCCGGCAGGTCGACTGGATGCTGATCGGCGCGGTCGTCGTGGTCATCGGCCTCCTCGCGGGGCTCGCGATCTACCTCGTGCCCAAGTTCAACGACAAGCGCGCCAATGAGAAGGACGACGTGGCGGTCCAGTCGGTCTCCGAGTTCGTCCCGTCACCGCAGAACCCCGACCCGTCGAAGGACATCGACGGCGTGACGAAGATCTACTACCAGGCCGGCAAGCACGTGAACGCGTCCCAGCGCGTCGCCTACGACCAGTCGCCGCCCTTCGGCGGACCGCATGACGAGATCTGGGCCACCTGTACCGGCGTCGTCTACCCGAACCCGCTGCGCTCGGAGAACGCCGTCCATGCACTCGAGCACGGCGCCGTCTGGATCACCTACAACCCCGACACGGCCTCGCCTGAGGACGTCGACTACCTCAAGCGGCTCGTGCGCGGTGAACAGTACCTGTTCTTGTCGCCCTACCCCGGGCAGGACAAGCCGGTCTCGGTGCAGAGCTGGGGGCATCAGCTGAAGCTGGACTCGGCGAGCGACCCGCGGCTCGATCAGTTCATCACCTCGCTGCGCCGCAACATGATGCCCGGCGTCTACCAGGAGAACCCGCAGACCGCGGCATACCCGGAGACGCAGGCCACCTGCACCGCCATCCCGGGCTTCGATCCGTCGAATCCCCCGCCGGCCGACGAGGGCGCGCCCGGCGCCGGCGCCGTGCCCATGGACGGCGGCGGCAACAACCCGATGCCCGCGGGCTGATCGGACGGGAAACGAACATGAGCGAGACACCTGAGGGCACCGAGCCGACCACCGGCAGCGCCCCGTCACGTCGACGTCCGGCCATCCTCGCGCTCGCCGCGGTCGCGGTGCTGCTCGTCGGCGTCGGCCTCGGGCTGCTGATCCAGGCGAGCCTGGCCGACGACTCCTCCGGCGAGGACTCCCCCGCGGCGAACTCGGCCGCGGTCGGTTTCGCGCAGGACATGACGCGTCACCACGAGCAGGGCGTCGAGATGGCCGCGATCGAACTCGAGCACGGCACCGATCCCCAGGTGCGGAGCATGGCCTTCGACATCCTCACCGCCCAGAGCAACGAGATCGGGCAGATGCAGTCCTGGCTGACCCGCTGGGGTCAACCCGTCACCAACCCCGGCGAGGCGATGGGCTGGATGGGCCACGGATCGTCGACGGAGACGTCCGGTGACGATCACGGCGACATGGACCATGGCGATCACGAGTCCACCCCGGCCGCCGGCGCCGAGCAGCCGGCCATGCCGGGCATGGCGACGTCGGCGGAGATGGAGCGGTTCCGCGCGATGCGCGGGCCCGAGGTCGACACGACCTTCCTGCAGCTGATGCTCCGCCACCACGAGGGCGGGCTCCACATGATGGAGTACGCCGCGAACCCGGCCAACGTCTCGCAGCCCTACGTCCGCGACCTCGCGTCGGCGATGCAGCGCACGCAGGACAAAGAGATCGGCATCATCGAGGCCATGCTGGCCGAGCGCAACGCGCAGCCGCTGCCGATGAACTGACCTCCCCCTACCGGACGAGAATCGCCACCTCCGCCCGGAATCGCCAGCTGTAGCCGGCGATTCTGTAGCGGAGGTGGCGATTCTCGTTTGGTGGTAGCTTCTGGCACAGCGTCGCGTGCCGGTGGCGGACCGCGTCAGGCATGGAGGCGCCGGAGCGAAAGTCTCGCCCATGCCAGTCAGTTTCAACCACATCATCATCGGTGCCCACGAACCGACCGTCTCCGCGCAGTTCTATGTCGAGGTCCTCGGCGCCCGGCCGACGACCAACTGGGGCCCGTTCGTCAACATCCTGCTCGACGACGACACGCTGTTGCAGTTCGCGCCGGCTCCCGTGAACGAGCCGATCCATCTCGCGTTCCTGATGAACGACGACGAGTTCGATCGCGGGTATGCCGCCCTACGACGCCGCGGCGTCGAACACTGGGCGGATCCGCAGATGCGGCGCCCGGACGCGATCTCCATCGAGGAGGGACGCCGCGTGTACTTCAAGGACCCGTCGGGTCAGCTGTTGGAGATGCTCACCGAGCCGTACGTGTGATCCGCAAAACCACCGATCGCAAAACCACCACGAATGGAGAAACCCACCGCCCCGAAGGGTGGTGGGTTTCTCCAAAAGTGGTGGGTTTGCGGTTGTGGTGCCCCCGGCAGGATTCGAACCTGCGGCCTTCTGCTCCGGAGGCAGACGCTCTATCCCCTGAGCTACGGGGGCTCATCGGGCGGAACCCAGACTAGCGCACGCTCACCGGCACATCACAATCGGGCAGCTCACGACACGCCGAGTGGACTCTGCACCCGTAGCGTCGAGCCGTGTTCGCCCCGCAGGACGTGCAGTTGGGCCGGGATTCGGGCCCGCAGCTCGTCGACGTGGCTGACGACGCCGACGACCCGCCCGCCGGAGCGGAGGTCGTCGAGGACGCCCATGACGAGGTCGAGGGCCTCCGGGTCGAGGGTGCCGAAACCCTCGTCGATGAAGATCGTGTCGAGGACGCGACCCCCGGATTCGGCCGACACGACGTCGGCGAGGCCCAGCGCGAGGGCCAGCGACGCGAAGAAGGTCTCCCCACCCGACAGCGTGGTGGTGGCGCGCAGCACGCCGGTGTACTCATCGCGCACCTCGATCCCCAGACCGCCGCGCCGGCCACGCACGCCGGCGGCGTCGGAATGGACGAATTCGTATCGCCCTGAAGACATCTCGCGCAGGCGGCCCGATGCCGCGACCAGCACCTCGTCGAGCCGCGCGGCCAGCACATAGGACCGCAGCGACATACGACGAGAGTTCTGTCCGCGTCCGCTCACGAGCTCGGCGAGACCCTGCAACTCGTCATGCCGCGCCCTCAGCGGCGCCAGCGCATCGAGAGCCGCCCAGAATCCCGCCACGTACTCTTCGAGGTCGGTACGGCGTTGTGCCGCCACCGCATTCACGCGGGCGGCATCGTCGCGACGGGCCCGTGCGGTCACCAGATCCGCGGTGAGACGGGCGACGTCGACCTCCGGTGCCTCCAGCGCTGCGCATACGTCGGGATCGGCGAGGGTCTCCTCGGCGCCGGCGCGTATCGCCGCCGCCTCTTCGAGCAGCTTCTCCCAGTGACGGATCTGCGTGTGCGACGCGGCGGCAGCCCGCACCTCGTCCGCGCCGACGAATCCGGCGTCCGCACAGGCGGCGGCGAGCCGCTCGGCGATCTCGGTGCGACGGCCACGGGCCCGGTCGAGTTCGCGTCGGGCCTCCCGCAGAGTCCTTGTGCGGCGACAGAGTTCGGCGAGCTCGTGACGGCGCTGGGCGATCCCCATCCGCCCGCCGGTCGCCTCCTGGACCTCGGCGTCGAGGGCCTTCAGGTTCTCGCGCAGAGCCGTCAGACGTTCACGACGCCCCGCTTGCGCGGTCTCGTGGTCGGCCAGAGTCCGGCGCCGGTCGGCGATCTCGGCGTCGATCCGTTCGACGGCGTCCTGCAGAGCGGGCGTGCGCGCGGCCGCTCGCTCGGCGGACGCGAGGTCGGCGACCAGCCGGGCGTGACCGGCCTCGGTCGCGGCGCGCTCGGCGCCGGCGATGACGGCGTCGAGATTGGCCTGCCGTTCCCGCAGTGCGGCTACCGCGGACTGCGCGATGGCCTTGATCGCACTCGCACGTTCCTCGGCGGCCGCAGCTTCCTTCTCTTCGGCCTCTCCCACGGAGGCGTCGGCGTCGCCGGCAGCCGGCGCGGGATGCCCCACCGAGCCGCAGACGACACACGGCTCCCCGTCCACGAGGGCGCCGGCCAGTTCGACGGCCATCCCGGTGAGGCGTCGTTCGCGGATGTCGAGCTGGTGTTCTCTTGCGGCAGAATGCTTCTCCCGCGCGTCGAGGAGGTCCTGCTCGGCGTCGGCCAGTTGCGCGAGCACCTCGTCGCGATCGGTGAAGGCCTGGAGGACCCGCCGGGCGTGGTCGCGTTCGGCACGCAGCTTCGGCGCCTGGACACGCAACTCGTCGGCGGACCGAAGCGCGGCGACCGCCTCGTCGCGGCGAGCGGGCGCGGACTCGAGCCGTGTACGTGTCTCCGCGGCCTGCTGTTCCGCGGCCGCGATCGTCTTCTCGAGTCCGTCGACGTCGGCGACGAGCCGGGGACGCTCCGCGACGCGTTTCGCGAGTGGCTCCCAGCGGCCCGATTCCTCGGTCCAGCGGTCCACGGCCGCGACGAGCGCCGAATCGTCACAGTCGGTTTCGCACAGGGCCCGGCCCTCGGCGAGTTCGGCGAGGGCGGCGCGTGCGCCATCGGCCGCGGCGGACGCGGCGGCGACCTCGGCGTCGGAGCGCTCGTGGTCGTCGGCGAGCGGCGCGATGGGTGCGGCGCGCAGGGCGAGCCGACGCGACTGCTCGGCGGCCGTCAGCGTCGTCTCTCCGTCGGCGAGCCGGGCGAGTCGTTCACGCGCCTGCAGCCCACGACGACGCAACTCGTCGACGCGCCGGCCGTGCTCGTGGGCGGCTTCCGCCTGCTCGACCGCCGCCTGCGCGGCGGTCGATTCCGCCAGTGCGTGTTCCGCGGCCTGCCGGGCCGAGTCGAGACACCCCTGGGCCCAGTCGAAGTCGGGTTCCGCGGGCGCCTGGGTGCCGCTGATCGCGACGATCTGCCCGGCGATGCGGTCGAGGGTGCCGGCGTGCTCGGCCAGTGTGGCCGCGCTCTCACGGGCCCGGTCGCGGAGCCACTCCTCGAGGTCGCCGAAGCGCTCGGTGTCGAAGAGCCGCTCCAGCAACTCCTCCCGTTCGTCGGAGTGTGCCCGGAGGAATCGGGCGAAGTCGCCCTGCGGCAGCAGCACGACCTGGAAGAACTGCTCGGCACTCATGCCGAGCAGACGAACGACCGCTTCGCCGATCTCGGGGATACGGGTGAGGTCCGGACCCGAACCGTCCACCCAGACCAGCGACGCGCAGGCATTGATCTTCCGCTTCCCGTCGCCGCGCTTCTTGGGGCGTTCGTGTTCGGGCGAGCGGGTGATGCGCATCCGGCGGGAACCGATGGTGGCCTCGAGTTCGACCTCCGGAACCGTCTCGGGGGCAGCATGATCCGAGTGCAGGCGACGATTGGTGTCCCGCGCGCCGGGGACCCGTCCGAACAACGCGAACGCCACCGCGTCGAGGACCGTGGTCTTGCCCGCGCCCGTCTGTCCGTGCAGGAGGAACAGGCCGTCCGCGCCGAGCTCGTCGAAGTCGACGGTGACCTCGTCGGCGAAGGGGCCGAACGCACGAATCCGAATCCGGTGCAGTCTCATACGGTTTCCGTGCTCATGCGGTCTCCGCCCGGAACGCGTCGAGGGCGAACAGCGCCAGCTCGCCGTTGGCGCCGGCGTCCGCCTCGGGTTCGCCGACGACGGCGCGCAGCGCGCGTTCGATGAGTACCCGCTCCCCCTTGGTCGGGGTGTCGCGGACGTCCTCGACGAAGGAGTTGATGATCTCGGCATCGCTCCGGCCGCGGACCCGCGAGCGATAGTCGACCCCGGAACCGGTGTGCGGACGATCCCACTGCACGTGCACCGCGAACGGGAATCGCTCCCGCAGGCGGCGCATCGCGTCGAGCGGACGCACGGTATCGGTCAGCGTCGCCTCGACGTAGTGGTCCTGGACGGCGAGGAACTGTTCCGCGGTCAGCAATTCGTCGAGAGTTCCACGCAGTGAACTCAATTGGCGCACGACGGGTAGTTCGTTGCGGCGGATCTCGGTGACGCCGTCGGCGTCGAGGTCGATGATCCAGACCGCCTTGCGGTGGGTGCGCTCGCCGAAGGAGTACGGCAGCAGCGAGCCGCTGTAGCGCACCGTGTCGGTGACGCGCTGCGGAGAGTGAAGGTGACCGAGGGCGACGTAGTCGACGCCGGAGAAGGTCTCGGCGGGAACGGTTTCCACTCCCCCGACACTGATCGAACGCTCCGATCCGGAGGCCGCCGCGCCGCTGACGAAGGCATGGGCGACGACGACCGATCGCGACTGTCGGGTTTCGAGGTCGGCCCGGATGCGGCTCATTGCGGCGTCGAGCACCGCGGTGTGGCCGCACACCTCGTCGACGCCGAGGTGGCGTCGGGCGGTGTCGGGTTCGAGGTAGGGGATGCCGTACACCGCGACCTCGCCGTGCGCGTCGGACAGGACGACCGGTTCGGCGATCGCGTCGATCGAGGTCCGCAGGTGCAACCCGCCCGCAGCGGCGAACGACGAACCCGCACCCAGGCGCGTGGCCGAGTCGTGGTTGCCCGACGTCACGACGATCTGCGCCCCCGCGGCCGCGATCTCGGCCAGACCGTCGTCGTAGACACGGACCGCGTCTGCCGAGGGGACCGAGCGGTCGTAGACGTCACCGGCGACGATGACTACGTCGGCCGATTCGGCCGCCACCAGCGCGGCGAGGTGGCTCAGCGCGCGACGCTGGTCGGCGAGCAGGTCGACACCGTGGAACGTCCGGCCCAGGTGCCAGTCGGAGGTGTGCACGATCCGCATGATGACAAACCATACGGTCGGGCCCCGACAGATCGGGGGACGCGCGCTCAGGCCCCGGTCACGGGGACGGTGTGAGTCGCGCTACCCGTCGCGGCATCCGCCGGGCCGGCGGGCGCGCGCGACGGCATCTGGTGCGCCGGCCGGACGAAGAAGAACGTCGCCACGACACCGACCAGCAACGCGGCCGCCGGCAGGTAGAGCGACTGGCCCATCGCGGTGGCGAAGCCCTCACGGAGGAACTCCGGCAACTGGTTCGCGCCGGTGCTGTCCTGCGCCGCGGCGGCGTCGATCCCGGGCAACTCGGCCGCGAGGCGGGACTGCAGAAGGGCCCCGATCATCGCCGAACCCAGCACCGAGCCGATCACGCGCAGCGTGTTGTAGACACCCGCACCCGCACCCGCCTGATGCCACGGCAGGTTGCGCGTGGCGGTGGCCGCCAGCGGTGCCCAGATCCCGGCGGACGCGATACCCATCAGACACAGCGGCAGGATGATCATCCAGACCGGCGTCTCCGGGCGCGCGACCACGCCCAGCCAGCCGATCGCGATGGCGTTGAGCAGCAACGCGATGGAGACGATGGCGCGTGGGTGCACGCGGTCGACGATGCGCCCGACGATCGGCGCGAGGACACCGGTCAGGATCGCCATCGGGACCAGCACGACCGCCGATCGGGTGGGTGTCATACCGCCCACGAGCTGCAGGAAGAAGGTCAGCGGGATCATCATGGCCGACACCGCGAAACCCATCGAGGAGATACCGACGGTGGCCAGCGAGAAATTGCGGTCGCGGAACAGCGAGAGCGGGAGCAGCGGCTCGGTGCGGATGCGCGACTGCCACCAGACGAAGACCGCCAAGAACACCAGACCGCCGACGATCAGCGCCCAGATCCACGCCGCCCAGTCGAAGCTCTCGCCCTCCTGGATGCCGAACACGAGCGCGGACAGACCGATCGCCGACAGGACCACGCCGATCCAGTCGAACTGGTGGTCCTTTGTCTCGACCTTCGGAACGAGGGTCGCGGCGAGCACCAGTCCTGCGATGCCGACCGGCAGGTTGATGAAGAAGATCCATTCCCAGCCGAGAGCGTCGGTCAGAATGCCGCCGAGCAGCGGGCCCACCAGAGTGGCCACACCGGCGACCGTGCCCCAGACACCCATGGCCGCACCGCGTTTCTCCGGCGGGAAGATACGCGTGATCAGCGACATCGTCTGCGGGGTGATGAGCGCGGCGCCGATGCCCTGCAGGCCGCGTGCGGCGATGAGCTCACCGATCGACGACGACAGGCCGCACCACACGCTCGCGAGGGTGAAGACGATCAGGCCGAGCTGATACATCGTCTTCGGGCCGTACTTGTCCCCGAGACGGCCGGTGATGAGCAGCGGCACCGCATACGTCAGGAGATAGGCACTGGTGACCCAGACGACGCCGTTGACATCGGTGTCGAGATCGGCCTGGATACGCGGCTGGGCGACCGCCACGATCGTCATGTCGACGAGGATCATGAAGAAGCCCACGCACAGCGCCATCAGCGCAGCCCAGGGCCTCGTCGTCACCTCGGAGCCGGCGACCCCGGCGGCGGGGGTGGAACGGGTCATCTCTACTCGACCTTCTGTGTCAGGCGTTCGGTGTCGGGGGAGGTGTTCGGAGCCGGGGAGGTATTCGGCCCGGCGGGAACGCGATACGGCGAATCCGGGTCGTCGAGCCATGCGATGCGGTACGTGCGGAGGCGGTCGACGAGGTCGTCGAGCCATGCGATCTGGGCGGTGAGTGTCGCGATCCGGCAACCGCCGTCCAGGAAGAACATCTCCGGTTTGCCCCGGGACCGGATCTCCGCGACGGCGGCCTCGACGTCGGCGAGGTCGGCCCGCATGGTCGCGATCCTCCGGTCGAGGAGTTCGACGACCCGGTTGCGGGGCAGCCCGTGCGCCTCGGACAGCGCGAGGTACAGCTCGGGGTATTCCTCGGGTCTCGTCTCGAGGATGCGTTCGAGGCTCTCGGTGAGCGCTCCCCGGCCGGCTTCGGTGATCGTGTAGACGGTCCGTTCGGGACGGTTGCCCTCGCGACGGACCTCGTGGACCTCGATCAGTCCGTTCTCGAAGAGCCGGTCCACCGCGTGGTACAGCGTGCCGGCCCGGAACTTCGCCAGGCGGTCCTCGCGGCGCGCGACAGTCGTCTGCACCATCTCGTAGGGGTGCATCGGACGTTCGTGGAGGAGGCCGAGCACCAGGATCGCCACCGGTCCGAGCGGGGTGGAACACGCCATGCGCGAACCTCCTGGTCCGACGACCCCGAGGTCGTGTGATCGGCGTCGAATATTCCAGTCGGAATATACGCACATGTCCGGACCCTGCCAACTGTCACCGGCCATCACTACTGTGGTGAGCATGACTCGTGCGCCCGAGGATTCCACCGCCAGCGACCACACCGCGACAAGCGATTCCGGCGAACAGGGCAGTTATGTGATGTCCGGCCAGGAATTCGTGCGGGACACCAAGTACATCGAAACCCGCATCACCGCAGACGGTCGCGACGGTTACCCCGTCGAGGCGGGTCGTTATCGTCTCGTCGCCGCGCGCGCCTGCCCCTGGGCCAACCGGACGCTGATCGTCCGTCGGCTCCTCGGGCTCGAAGACGCCATCTCTCTCGGACTCTGCGGGCCCACCCACGACAAGAACTCGTGGACCTTCGATCTCGACCCGGGCGGCCTCGACCCCGTCCTGCAGATCCCACGACTCAAGGACGCCTACGAGAAGCGGTTCCCCCGCTATCCCAAGGGAATCACCGTGCCCGCGATCGTCGACGTCCCCACCGGCGAGGTCGTGACCAACGATTTCCCCCAGATCACCATCGACTTCTCGCTCGAGTGGACGGCGTTCCACCGCGACGGCGCACCCGAGCTCTACCCCGAGCACCTGCGCGACGAGATCGACGAGGTGAGTCGAGGCGTCTACACCGAGGTCAACAACGGCGTCTACCGATGCGGGTTCGCCGGCAGTCAGGAGTCCTACGACGCCGCCTACGACCGCCTGTTCACCAAGCTCGACGAGCTCTCCGCGCGGCTGTCGACGCAGCGATACCTGGTCGGCGACACCATCACCGAGGCCGACGTCCGCCTGTTCACCACCCTGGCCCGCTTCGACCCCGTCTACCACGGCCATTTCAAGTGCAATCGCAGCAAGCTCAGCGAGATGCCGGTGCTGTGGGCGTACGCGCGTGACCTGTTCCAGACCCCGGGCTTCGGCGACACCACCGATTTCACCCAGATCAAGCAGCACTACTACATCGTGCACACCGACGTGAACCCCACCCAGATCGTGCCGAAAGGCCCCGACCTGCGGGGATGGCTCACCCCCCACCATCGTGAGGAACTCGGCGGACGCCCCTTCGGCGACGGCACACCACCCGGCCCCCCACGACCCGCCGAGGTCGTCCCCGAAGAGAATTGGGTACCGAAGTCATGACCGACACCGCTCGCAACCAGCCCGGCAAAGCCGTCGAGGTCACCGGCGGAATCCTCGACCGCGCGCAGAGGCTCCAAGGCCCCGCGGTGAAGAAGTACGTCGCCTCATTGCGCCGCAAATACCCCGACGACTCCCCCGCGCAGATCATCGAGCGGCTCGAGAAGCGCTACCTGAACGCCGTCACCGGCTCGGGTGGGGCCGTCGGTGCGGCCGCGGCCGTGCCCGGTGTGGGAACCATGACAGCCTTCGGCGCGATGACCGGCGACACCGCCTTCTTCCTCGAGGCCTCGGCGTTGCTCGCCCTGTCCGTCGCCGAGGTTCACGGCATCGGCGTCCACGAGACCGAACGACGCAAGGCACTGGTCCTGGCGGTCGCACTCGGCGAGGAGGGCGTGCTCGCGCTCGGCCGGGTCGTCGGTACGCGAGGCGGCCCCCTTCGCCGACTCGGCGGTGCGGCCCTACCGTCGGGCGCCATCACCAGATTGAACAAGACCCTCGTCAACAAACTCGTGCGCAAGTACGCGATCCGGCGCGCACCGTTGATCTTCGGCAAGCTGATGCCGGCCGGCATCGGTGCGGTGATCGGTGGCGCGGGAAGCCGCGCACTCGGTCGCAAGATCGTGCACAACGCGCGTGAGGCGTTCGGTCCCGCGCCTGTCTTCTGGGTACTCGACGCCGAGGTGGTGGGCGAGACGAGCCCGTTGCCGCCCGGCTCGCGGTGATCCCGGGACCCTTCGCGCCTCCCGCCACCGGGAGCACCCCGACCACCTCACCGGGCTGGATCCGGAAGCTGGTCGGAGAGACGTGGCGTTACCGTCGCATCGTCGTCGTGACCCTGACCGTCACGATGATCGCGGTGGCCGTCGACGTCGTGATGCCCCTGCTGGCCAAAGGGGCGGTGGACCGGGCCACCGGCGTGATCGACGACGATCTCGCCCTGTCCACCATCATCACCGGGCTGGTCGTCCTGGCTCTCGTGCGCTACGTCTGCCATTTCGGGCGGCGCGTGTTCGCGGGCCGACTCGCGATCAACGTGCAGAACAACCTGCGCCGACGCCTGCTGGACACCCTGCTCCATCTCGACGGCCGCAGTCAGCACCAGATCCGGACGGGGCAGATCGTCTCCCGCTCCATCTCCGACATCCAGGTGGTCCAGGGACTGCTCGCGATGGCTCCGCTGTCGATGGGCGCCGCGGTCCAGATGGTCGTGGCCCTCGGGATCATGGCCTATCTCTCGCCGATGCTCACCGCCGTCGCGCTGGTGATCGCGCCACTCATCGCCCTCGAGGTCTTCCGTACCCGCCGGAAGCTGTTCGCCGCGACGTGGTCCGCCCAGCAATCCGCGGCCGACGTCGCCCAGCACGTGGAAGAGACGGTCACCGGCGTACGCGTCGTCAAGGGCTTCGGCCAGGAGGACCGCGCCGTCGACGGACTGGTGACGCGCTGCCGCACGCTGTTCGCCCGGCGTCTGCGCGCGGCGCGGATCAACGCCCGGTTCGGCCCGACCCTGGGCGCCATCCCCCAGCTGGGAATGGTCGGGGTGATCGTCGTCGGCGGCTACCTGACGATGACGGACGCGATCACCGCCGGCACGTTCCTCGCCTTCACCACCTACGTCACCGCGATGACGGGCATCGCCCGCCTCCTCACCAACCTCATCGTCAACGCCCAGCTGGCCCGCGCCGCGGTCGAACGCGTCTACGACGTCATCGATCACCCGCGCGACCCCGGCGAAACCGCCACCGGCACGCTGCCCGACGGGCAGCTCGGCGTCGAACTGGACCATGTCTCCTTCGCCCATCACACCCATGAGGCGGATGACCCGCCTGCCGTGCTCACCGGCATCGACCTGCGGATCGAACCGGGTGAATGCGTGGCGATCGTCGGCCCGCCCGGCTCCGGGAAGTCCACCGTCGCCGATCTGGTCAGCCGCTTCGAGCGGCCCGACGCGGGCACCATCTCCCTCATCGGCTCCGACGGGCCGCACCCGGTGGACTCGCTGACGCCCGGCGCGCTGCACGGCGCCGTGGCCGTCGTCTTCGACGAGCCCTTCCTGTTCTCCGACACGATCACCGCGAACATCGCGATGGGGCCCGCCGCCGCCGTCGATCCCGACTCCCTCGCCGACCGGGTCGCGGCAGCCGCCGCGGCGGCCGATGCGGCGGAGTTCATCGAGGCACTGCCCGACGGCTATGAGACCGTCGTCGGCGAGCGCGGCCTGACCCTCTCGGGCGGACAGCGCCAGCGGGTCGCCCTGGCGCGCGCCCTCTTCGCCGATCCGCGCGTCCTGGTGCTCGACGACGCGACGTCGGCGGTCGACGCGACCACCGAGGCCCGGATCCTCGGCCGCCTGCGCGATGAGAACCGCACCATGCTGGTCCTGGCCCATCGGCGGTCGACGCTCGTGCTCGCCGATCGGGTGGCCGTGCTCGACGACGGCCGGATCACCGCGATCGGCACACTGGCCGAACTCGAGGCCGGGTCGGCGAGGTTCCGCGAGCTGATGACCGACGCCGTGGGAGACCTCGATGGCCCGTCGACACCCGCGCCGCCGAACGTCTCCGCAGACGACATCGAGAACCTCTGGCCCACAACTGATCTCCCGGCCGGGCAGCCACCTGCCCGGCCCGGCACAGCGGTCGGCGCCGGACCACGGGCCGGGCGTCGCGGCGGCGGCGGTGTCGCCGGCGCCCTGGGTTCGATGCCCGCGACGCCCGAACTCCAGGCGAGGGTCGACGCACTGCCGCCGGCCGTCGAGGACCCCGAGGTGGACGTCGCCGACGTCCGGCGCGAGAACCCGCACTTCACGCTCCGCGGACTGCTGAGACCGGTCCGATGGCTACTCGCCTTCGCGTTGGCGGCCATCGCCGTCGACACCCTCATCGGCCTGGTGTTCCCCAGCATCGCCCGCGCCGTCATCGACGCCGCCGGAGACCACGACCAGCGCACCCTGTGGTGGGCGGCGGTCGGCGGTGTGGTGCTCGTCGGGGTCGGGTGGGTCGCCGCGTCGTTGTTGACGCTGACCTCCACACGCGCCGGCGAACGTGTGCTGTTCGGGCTGCGCATCCGCAGCTACGCCCACATCCAGCGGCTCGGGCTGGACTATTACGAACGCGAACTGTCGGGTCGCATCATGACGCGGATGACGACCGACATCGACGCGTTGTCGACCTTCCTGCAGACCGGGCTCACCTCGGCGATCGTCGCGCTCCTGACCCTGGTCGGGGTCACGATCGCGTTGCTGGTCACCGGCCCGTTGCTCGCACTGCTGGTCCTTCCGGTCTTCCCGCTCCTCGTCGCCGCCACGATCGTCTTCCGTCGGGTCGCGAGCGCCGCCTACACGCGGTCCCGCGAACTGATCAGCACCGTGAACGCCGACTTCCAGGAGAACATCGCCGGGATCAAGACCACTCAGAGCTACCTCCGCACCGCGGGTGCACAGGAACGATTCGCGCAGCGGTCCGCGGCGTGGGTCGAGGCGCGGATGGTGTCGCAGCGAGCGATCGCGTCGTACTTCCCGCTCATCATGCTGATGTCGGACATCGCCACCGCGATCGCGCTCGGCGTCGGCGCCGGCCAGGTGGCGGCCGGGTCGCTGTCCGCGGGCACCCTGGTCGCATTCGTCCTCTATCTCACGATGCTGTTCGGTCCCGTCCAGCAACTGTCGCAGGTCTTCGACGGTTACCAGCAGGCGGCGGTCGGCCTGCGCCGGATCGGCGACCTGCTGCGGACCCCGAGTTCGCTGCGGGTCAACCCGGACGCCGCGGCACCGCCGGCGACCGGCTTCGACGGCGAGGTCGAGTTCGACCGGGTCGGCTTCCGCTATCAGGGTGCGGAGTCCGACGCGCTGCACGACGTCGACCTGCACATCCCGGCCGGAACCTCGCTCGCACTCGTCGGCCGGACCGGCGCGGGCAAGTCGACGATCGTCAAACTGCTCGCCCGCTTCTACGACCCGACGACCGGACGCGTCCTCGTGGACGGCACCGACATCGGCGATCTCGTCCTCTCCGGATATCGTCGCCGCCTGGGTCTGGTCCCGCAGGAACCGCACCTGTTCACCGGGACCGTCGCGGACAACATCGCCTACGGGCGGCCGGATGCCGACCGGGCGACGATCGTCGAGGCCGCTGCCGCGGTGGGTGCTCTTCCGATGATCGCGGCTCTGCCCGGGCGCATGAATCACCCCATCGGCGAACGCGGTCAGGGTCTCAGCTCCGGCCAGCGTCAGCTGATCGCGCTGGCCCGGGCCGAACTCGTCGACCCCGATCTGCTCCTGCTCGACGAGGCCACCGCCACGCTCGACCAGGCGACCGAGGCGCAGGTCCTGGTGGCCGGCCGCGAGATGACGCGGCGCCGGACCTCGGTCATCGTCGCCCACCGGCTGGCCACCGCTGCCCGTGCCGACCTCATCGCGGTGGTCGACGGCGGCCGGATCGTCGAACTCGGAACACATGACGAACTACTGGCGTTGGACACTCTGTATCGCGGCTTCTGGGAAGCCGGTGTGGACCCCGACGAGGCCGCGGTGACGGAGCCCGACGCGACGGTGCACGCCGTGAGGAAGAATGCGGTGGGTGCCGACCTCACGGGCTCGGGACAGGACGCGCAACGAGGCGCATCGCACACCGACAACCGAACCATCCGCGCCGGATCACCCGAGATGACGATCTGACTCCGTAGTAGCAGGTCGGTGGGTGTGACGCAGCCGACGACGCGTAGCATCGGCACTTGGTTCACCGATAGTCTCCACAAGGGACGACAGCGTGGCAGAGAACCCGGCACCTTAAGGGAATTGAGGCGAGATACCGCTGTGAGCAGCAGTTCGATTTCTGACTTCGGACAGAACACCTGGCTGGTCGAGGAAATGTACCAGCAGTTCAAAGAGGACCCGAGCTCGGTGGACCCGAGTTGGCACGAGCTCTTGAAGAGTTACAAGCCCGGAGACAACGGTGGCCCAGTGTCCACCGAACCGGCCTCCACCCCGTCCGCCAACGGCAGCGCCTCCGGCTCCGGCCGTGGCAGCGCCCCGGCGACACCCGCCGGCGAGACCGCACCGCGTAAGCAGGTCACCCTCGACCAGACACCGACGCGGACCGCCGCAGCTCGCAAGCCCTCCCCTGCCAAGGAGTCGACCGCGACGAAGGCCGCATCCGGCCACAGCCTCGCGAGCCGCGACGGCTCCGCCCGTTCCCAGCCGAAGCCTGCTGCCACGGCCGGCGCCGCCAAGTCCGCCCCGTCGGACGCCAAGGACAACGCAGACGCCAACAAGGTCCTGCGCGGTCCCGCCGCCGCCATCGCGAAGAACATGGCCCTGTCGTTGGAGATCCCGACGGCCACCAGTGTTCGCGCGGTTCCCGCCAAGGCGATGATCGACAACCGCATCGTCGTCAACAACCACCTCGCCCGTACCCGCGGCGGCAAGATCAGCTTCACCCACATCCTGGGTTACGCGATCGTCCAGGCCATCAAGGCCTTCCCGAACATGAACCGGCACTACGCGGAGATCGACGGCAAACCCAACGTCGTCACCCCCGCGCACACCAACCTCGGTCTGGCCATCGATCTGGTCGGCAAGGATGGCAACCGCACACTCGTCGTCGCCGCGATCAAAGAGTGCGAGACGATGGGGTTCGCCGAGTTCTACACCGCATACCAGGACATCGTCCGACGCGCGCGTGACGGCAAGCTCGGCGCCGACGACTTCTCCGGCGTCACCATCTCGCTGACCAACCCCGGCACCATCGGCACCGTGCACTCCGTGCCCCGCCTGATGAAGGGGCAGGGCGCGATCATCGGCGCCGGTGCGATGGAGTACCCGGCCGAGTTCCAGGGTGCCAGCGACGAGCAGATCGCCGAACTCGGCGTCGGCAAGTTGATGACGCTGACCTCGACCTACGATCACCGCATCATCCAGGGCGCGGAGTCGGGCGACTTCCTGCGCACCATCCACCAGCTGCTGATCGACGACGCGTTCTACGACGAGATCTTCACCGCGTTCCATGTGCCCTACGAGCCGGTCCGCTGGCGTCGGGACATCCCGGCCGGTCTGGTCGACAAGAGCACCCGCGTGCTCGAACTCATCGCGGCCTATCGCAGCCGCGGTCACCTGATGGCCGACATCGATCCGCTGATGATGGACAGTGATGCGCGCAGCAGCCATCCGGATCTGGACATCGCGACCTACGGCCTGACCCTCTGGGATCTCGACCGCTCCTTCAAGGTCGGCGGTTTCCACGGCCAGGAGAAGATGAAGCTGCGCGATGTGCTGTCGATCCTGCGCGACGCGTATTGCCGGCACGTCGGTGTGGAGTACACCCACATCCTGGAACCGGAACAGCAGAAGTGGCTGCAGGAACGTGTGGAGGTCAAGCACGTCAAGCCCCCGGTCGGCGAGCAGAAGTACATCCTGAGCAAGCTGAACGCGGCCGAGGCCTTCGAGACCTTCCTGCAGACCAAGTACGTCGGTCAGAAGCGCTTCTCGCTCGAGGGTGCCGAGTCGGTCATCCCGATGATGGACGCGGTCATCGACCAGAGCGCCGAGCACAGCCTCACCGAGGTCGTCATCGGCATGCCGCACCGCGGCCGCCTGAACGTGCTCGCCAACATCGTCGGCAAGCCGTACTCGAAGATCTTCAGCGAGTTCGAGGGCAACCTGAACCCGTCGCAGGCCCACGGTTCGGGCGACGTGAAGTACCACCTCGGAGCCGAGGGCAAGTACTACCAGATGTTCGGCGACAACGAGATCAACGTGTCGCTGACCGCCAACCCCAGCCATCTCGAGGCCGTCGACCCGGTCCTCGAAGGTCTGGTGCGCGCCAAGCAGGATCTCCTCGACGAGGACGATCGCTTCCCGATCCTGCCGCTCATGCTGCACGGCGACGCGGCGTTCGCCGGACAGGGTGTGGTCGCCGAGACGCTGAACATGGCGATGCTGCCCGGTTACCGGACCGGCGGCACCGTACACATCGTGGTCAACAACCAGGTCGGTTTCACCACCGCACCGGAGCACTCGCGTTCCACCGAGTACTGCACCGATGTCGCGAAGATGATCGGTGCGCCGATCTTCCACGTGAACGGCGACGACCCCGAGGCATCCGTGTGGGTCGCCAAGCTCGCCGTCGACTACCGCCAGGCGTTCAACAAGGACGTCGTCATCGACCTGGTGTGCTTCCGCCGCCGCGGCCACAACGAGGGCGACGACCCCTCGATGACGCAGCCGGCGATGTACGAGGTCATCGACACCAAGCGCGGCGTCCGCAAGAGCTACACCGAGGCCCTGATCGGTCGTGGTGACATCTCGACCAAGGAGGCCGAGGACGCTCTGCGCGACTACCAGGGACAGCTCGAGAGAGTCTTCAACGAGGTCAAGGAACTCGAGAAGTACCACGCCGAGCCGTCGCCGTCGATCCAGTCCGACCAGACCCTGCCGACCAAGCTGGTGACCGCCGTCGACAAGGAGGTCCTGCAGACGATCGGCGACGCCTTCGTCAACGTCCCGGAGGGATTCAATCCGCATCCGCGCGTCAAGCCGGTTCTGGAGCGTCGCGCCGAGGCCGCCCGTAACGGCAACATCGACTGGGCGTTCGCCGAACTCCTCGCCTTCGGTTCGCTGGTGATGGAGGGTCGCACCGTCCGTCTGTCCGGTCAGGATTCGCGCCGCGGCACGTTCACGCAGCGTCACTCGGTGCTCATCGACCGTCAGAACGGTTCGGAGTACACCCCGCTGAACCACCTGCAGCCTGCCGACGAAGAGAACAACGGCGGCCGATTCATGGTCTACGACTCGCCGCTGTCGGAGTTCGGGGTCGTCGGCTTCGAGTACGGCTACTCCGTGGGCAACCCGGACGCACTCGTGCTGTGGGAGGCGCAGTTCGGCGACTTCGTCAACGGCGCCCAGTCGATCATCGACGAGTTCATCTCCTCCGGTGAGGCCAAGTGGGGTCAGCTCTCCGATGTCGTGCTGCTCCTGCCGCACGGTCACGAGGGTCAGGGTCCGGACCACACCTCCGGCCGCATCGAGCGTTTCCTGCAGCTGTGCGCCGAGGGCTCGATGACGGTGGCACTGCCGTCGACCCCGGCGAGCTACTTCCATCTGCTCCGCCGTCACGTGCTCGACGGCATCAGCCGTCCGCTCATCGTCTTCACCCCGAAGTCGATGCTGCGCAACAAGGCCGCCGTCAGCCCGGTGTCGGACTTCACCGACGACAAGTTCCGGTCGGTCATCGACGATCCGAAGTTCGCCAAGGGCGACGCCGACCGCAACAAGGTCAAGCGCGTCCTGCTGGTGAGCGGCAAGCTCTACTACGAACTCGCCGCCCGCCGCGACAAGGAGGATCGCGACGACATCGCGATCGTCCGTATCGAGCAGCTCTACCCGGTGCCGCACCGCCGCCTGCGCAACACACTGGAGCAGTACGGCAACGCCAGCGAGTTCCGCTGGGTCCAGGAGGAGCCGGCCAACCAGGGTCCGTGGCCGTTCCTCGGCCTGTGGCTGCCCGAGGTGCTCCCGGACGTCCTCGGTGGCCTGCGCCGCGTCTCGCGTCGCCCGATGTCGGCCCCGTCCTCGGGTTCGAGCAAGGTGCACGCGGTCGAGCAGCAGGAGATCCTCGACGAGGCGTTCGGCGAGTAGGTCCACGCCGCCCGATTACCAACAGCAGGAGGCCCCTGCCGGAATCATCCGGCAGGGGCCTCCTGCGTGCAGACTCACCAGATATGGTGCGGGATGTCCCAGGAATCGAGTTCGCGGTCGAGCAGGTCGCGCAGCGTCCCGTCGTCCGGGAAGTGGGACTCGTCGCAGCCGAGGACGGAGAAGGTGACCTGCTCCGGGCTCCGGAGCAGCCACGACTGGACACCGTCGCCGAACCTCAGTTCCGTGGTCGGGTCGACTCCCTGCGCCATCCCGCGGAGTGCGATGCGACGCACAGGCCGGCCACCGATCTCCATCGCCTCGGCCGGGACATCGCCGAGGTTGGAGACCATCGCGTCGGGTGTCCGGCCGGCTGCGCCGGCACCGGCCACCTTCAACAGCAGAGAGGTCGGCAGGAACCAGATCAGCGGGTTCAGGTGGATGTGCGGGGCGCGCCTGCCTTCGGACAGTCGCACAAAAGCTGCCTTGCAGGCGGCGCGAATGCCGCCGAGATCTCCGCCCGCGACCGGTTCGTCGGCCAGATACACCGAGACCCCGGCAATCGCGTTGCGTCGCTCATCGTCGCCCTCACGCTGGTCGACCGGCACCCCCACCTTGATCGGCACTCCGCGGGGCGCGAAACCGCTGGACCTCAGCAGCCCGCTGACCGCGGCGATGAACATCGTGTTCGACGTCCCGCCGTGTTCGGCCGCGACCCGCTCCCACACGTCCGTCGGGACGGTCGCGGTCGCATAAGTGAAACGGGCGTTGGGTGATCGCTCGAACAACGGCGGCCGGTCCGGCCGCGGATCCGGTTCGACGTCGACGCTCCTTCGCTGTTCGACGACCGCTCGTACGAGACCGCGCGCGACTTCACCGACTTGCACGCACGCGTCCGCCACATCGGCGAGTCGCCGGCGGCTGCGCGAGGCCGTGTCGGCATCCGGGACGTTGAGGGGGCGCGGTGTGACACCGCCCGTCGCCGAATCGAGCGGAGCACCAGAAGCCGCCGCCGCCTCGGCTGCCGCGGCGAGCATTCCCCGACCGTCGGTGGCCACGTGGAGCGCGCACAGGGACAGCACCGTGCCGCCCGACTCGGTGCGCGCCGCACGAAGCCGCCAGCATCGACCGTTCTCGACGTCGAGTGGAACCGTGGCCATCTCTTCGGCAGCCCAGGTGTCGATGTCGGACTCCGCGATCGGAAAGTCGTCGATGGCCGGCGGCGGCGCGTCCGGTGCCCGTTCCCATCGCGGCCGGGCTCCGTACACATCGGTCGTCTTCAGAATCCGGTGCAGTGGCCCCCGGACGAGGGCGGTGTTCATGGCGGTCAGCGCCTCCGGTGAGATCTCGTCGTCGAGGACCCAGACGATCTGCAGCACCACTGACCATCCCAGTGCCGGCGTCATGATCCAGTAGAGCGCATCGTCGGTCGCGAGACGTTCGAGTCGCGTGACCGACGATCCCGCACTCGCGCCACCGGCACCGCGCTCAGCCGCGTCACCGACCTGGCGTTCGATCTCGTCGACCGCGTACGTCACGGTGTCGCCGGCGCTGGTGAGTTTCTCGCTGACCCGTCGCGCCCGCTCGGCCACCCCCGGGTCGAGCAGCGAGGTGATCGCCTCCTCGATCCGGTCGGGGTCGAGGACGCCGTCGCTCGTCATCGGCATGGAGGCCCCGATGCCTAGCCGTTCGAGCTCTTCTCCCCAGAACGGTTGGTCGACCATGTACCAGCAGATCAACGACGGCGTGGCCGACCGGAGCGCGACCGCGGTCGTGCCTGCGCCGCCGTGGTGGACGACGACCGCGCACCGTGGGAACACGGTGGCGTGATCGACGTGGCTTTCGATGCGCACGTCGTCGGACTCGGCGGCCGCGCGTATCTCGGCGCTCAGGTCGGTCCAGCCCGCGCAGATCAGCAGCCGGCGCCCGAGGCGACGAGCGACCGTGAGAAAGGCCTCGAGGGTGGCCTTCTGCCCTCGCATCGGCATGCTGCCGAAGCCGACGTACAGCGGGTCATCACCTGCGTCCAGCCACGTCATCAGGTCGTCGCCGGGCTCCGGTTCGTCGGGCTGGGGGTCGAGGTATGGGCGGAGACCAGCCGGCAATTCGATGAATCCGACTGCCGGACGCCGGCGGAGCCGGCTGTCGCCGTCCCACGTCGGGTCGTCGCGGATCGCGAACATCGGATCGTAGGCCTGTAGTTCGACCCCGGGTATGTCCTTCATCCGTTTGGCGAACTGCCGCGACACCTTGGGCAGACCCAGCTGGGCGCGCAGTCGGTTCTCCCGGCGTCGGCCGAGCAGCGAGGTGACCGCATCGAACAACACCCAGTTGGCGAGGACCGCGGCGCTGTTGCGGGCCGGCAGGCGCCCGATGAACGGAGCCACCCGACGGTTTCGTCGGACGGGCGCGTGGTGGATCGACACCAGCGGGACACCGGCTGCTTCGGCGTAGGCGAGCGCCTGGACCTCGGTGTTGTACCCGGTGACGATCACATCGGCACCGTCGACCACCGTCGACATGTCATCGACGAGCCGATCCCAGCCGAAGACGTGCGCGGCACCGAGGTCGCGCATACGACGGATGGGTTTCCCTTCCGTCTCCCGGCGGATGCGCCGCACTTTCTCCATATGGGCGCGAGAATCGACCCCGAGGGGCCGGACGTCGAGCGATTGCCGCATGACGTCGTTGATCGTGTTCGGCGGCAACCCGATGCGGACGTCGTGTCCTCGTTCGACGAGCGCATGTGCCAGGACCAGTCCGGGTTGTGCGTCACCCCGGGTTCCGATGATGACTATGGCGACTCTCATCCTGGCACCCCGCGTCGAACCTCGGCGTTCTCCGGCATTGGCATGTAGCAAGACCTTTCGTCCCGACCGTGTCAGGTGGTGGACAACAACGTCACGGCAGCTCACCGTCGGGGACGGCCACCTCCCGACATCGGGGGTCGGCAGGCGACCGTTCACAGCGGTGAACAATCCCGGGACCGACCGTATCCGGGCGTGTGCACAACCGCAGGTTTGGAATCGATCGTGAGGGTTATTACCGGCTACACAGATCAGAACGTGGTCGAGACCGTGCCGCGGCATCCGCAGAAATCCTCGGAGGTCGATTCTCATGTCATCCACGAATGCCAATGCCCGGGTCACTCGTTCACCCATCCGGACCGCAGCGCTAGTCGTCGGCGCGGTCTTCCTGCTGGTCGGAATTCTCGGCTTCATCCCGGGTATCACCACGGACTACGACACGCTGACGTTCGCGGGTCATCATTCCGAGGCCGCTCTGCTCGGCATCTTCCAGGTGTCGATCCTGCACAACATCGTCCACCTGGTGTTCGGCGTGGCGGGGATCCTCCTGGCCCGCACGGCGGCCACCGCGTTCCTCTACCTGGTTGCCGGCGGTGCCATCTACCTCGTGCTCTGGGTCTACGGTCTGGTCATCGACCAGGACAGCGGCGCCAACTTCGTCCCGGTGAACACCGCAGACAACTGGCTCCACTTCGTTCTCGGGGTCGGGATGATCGCGGTCGGCCTCCTCCTACGCAACCGCGGCGTGCGACCCACGACGGCGGACGTCAACCCGGCCGGTGGCCCGGCCGTCTGACACATCGCTACCCGGTGCTCCCGGTGGCTTGTTCGCCCGCAGCGGCGAGCGCCGGCAGCGCCGCGGTGATCAGGCCGAGGAGCTGCTCACGGGTGACCGTGGGCGAGGTCAGCCAGCGGATCGTCGTCTCCTCGACGAAGGCGACCCAGCCGTGGACGCTCAGCACCACCGTCGGGGTGACCTCCACACCGAAAGCCGGCGCGTGATCGAGAACGCGGCCGACCATGACCTCCCGGGTGCGGTCGAAGACGTCGCGCATCGCGGGGTCCGAGCTCGACGCCCCGCGGATGAGAGCGGTGTATGCCGAACGGTTCTCGCTGACGAAGTCCACGAAGGCCGCCATGGATGCGGTCAGGATGGCGATCGGGTCGCCGAGGGATTCGTCCGGTTCGGTACAGGCCAGCATCCGGTCGGCCTGCGCCTGGGCGATCGCGACGTGATAGTCCTGCTTGGACGCGAAATAATGGAACAGCAGCGCCCGCGACACCCCGGCCGCGTCGGCGATGGCGTCGATGGTGATCTCGTCGAGGGGGCGGTCCCGGACCATCTCCAGACCGAACTCGAGGAGCTGATCGCGACGGGCCTCGGGACTCATCCGGGTGCGCTTGGACGCGGTCGGCTTGTCCCCGATCACCGGCGTGGCAGCCGTTCCTCTACTGGTCACCCGGTCAGACTACCCCTATTGAGGCTTGTTCAATAACTATTGACACGTGTTCAGTATCACCCCTATGGTGGCACCATGACAACGAACGATGTAGAGATCGCCATCATCGGGGCCGGCTTCTCGGGGCTGGGTGCCGCCATCCGGATGAGGCAGCACGGATTCGACGACTTCGTGCTCCTCGATCGAGGTCGCGACTTCGGCGGCACCTGGCGCGACAACACCTACCCCGGCGCCGCCTGCGACGTGCCGTCGCAGTTGTACTCCTACTCGTTCGCGAAGAACCCGACCTGGTCGCGGTCGTACTCGCACCAGCCGGAGATCCATGCGTACATCAACGATGTCGCGGCTCGTCACGACATCGCGGCCCGGTCACGCTTCGGCACCGAGGTCACCAACGCCGCGTGGAACGAGGACGAGGAACGCTGGATCATCGACACCGAGCGCGACGGCACCACCGAACAGGTCCGCGCCCGCGTCCTCATCGGTGGCGTCGGACCGCTCTGCGAGCCGAACCTCCCCGACATCGAGGGCATCGAGTCCTTCGAGGGCAAGATCGTCCACTCGGCCCGCTGGGACAACGACCACGACTTCACCGGACAGCGCGTCGCGGTCATCGGCACCGGCGCCTCGGCCATCCAGCTGGTCCCGGAGCTGGCCAAGGTGACCTCGCGCCTCGACGTCTACCAGCGCACCGCACCGTGGATCGTCCCCCGTACCGAACGCGCGTACACCAAGCTCGAGCACTGGGCGTACAAGAACGTCCCGGGCTACCAGTCGGCCGTCCGCGGCGGGATCTATGCCGCCAACGAGGTCATCGCCTTCGGCCTGACCTACTCCCCCACCGCGCTCAAGCCCGTCGAACTGCTCTGCCGCGCAAACATCGCGCGGGGCATCGGTCGCGACGCCGAGCTGCGCCGTAAGGCCACCCCCACCTTCCAGGTGGGCTGCAAGCGCATCCTGCGGTCCAACGACTGGTATCCCGCCCTCGCCCGCCCCAACGTCGACCTCGTCACCGACGGGATCGAGCGGATCACCCCCACCGGGGTCGTCGCCAAGGACGGGACGACCCGCGAGGTCGACGTCATCGTCGTCGCCACCGGATTCCACGTCACCGACTCCCCCGTCTTCGACAAGATCGTCGGCAAGGACCAGCGCAGCCTGGCCGACGTCTGGGCCGAGATCGGCATGCAGGGCTACAAGGGCTCGTTCGTCCACGGTTTCCCGAACATGATGCTGATGGTCGGGCCGTCGACGGGCCTCGGCCACACCTCGATGGTGTACATGATCGAATCGCAGCTGAATTACCTCGTCGACTACCTCAAAACCGTTCGGTCGCAAGGGATCACCCGCACCGAGGTGAAGCTGTCGGCACAGCAGGAGTTCAACGCGGGCATCCAGCACAAGCTCCGCAACAGCGTGTGGGTCAACGGCGGCTGCGCCTCCTGGTACAAGGACGCCAACGGCAACATCACCACGCTGTGGCCCGGGTTCACCTTCGCCTTCCGCAACACGACCCGCCGGTTCGACATCGCCGCATACGATGTCACCCGCGGCGCACGACGCCCGGCGACCTCCACCCCGGATCACGGCGACGAGTCGAAGACCGACCAGCCGGCGGCCGTCAACGCCTGAGCGTTCGACCCCCCGCCACTTCGACACCATCTCGAGGAGACAACTCATGAAGGACTTTCGCGACAAGGTCGTGGTCATCACCGGCGCCGGTTCGGGCATGGGCCGCGACATCGCGGTCAAACTCGCCCGGCAGGGTGCACGCCTCGCCATCTCCGACGTCACGCCCGACGGCCTGGCCGAAACCGAGCGTCTCGTGAAAGCGGCCGGAGCAGAAGTGCATTCGCAGCTGCTCAACGTCGCCGAGCGGGAAGCCGTGCTGACCTACGCCGACACCGTCAAGGACCGTTTCGGCGTGGTCAACGTGATCTTCAACAACGCCGGCATCGCACATCACGGCGAGATCGAACGCACCGAGTTCAAGGACATCGAGCGCGTCATGGACGTCGACTACTGGGGAGTCGTCAACGGCACCAAGGCGTTCCTGCCGCACCTGATCGCCTCCGGCGACGGCCACATCGTCAACACCTCGTCGCTGTTCGGCCTCCTCGCCGAACCCGGTCAGGCCGCGTACAACTCGGCGAAGTTCGCCGTCCGCGGCTTCACCGAGGCCCTGCGCCAGGAGATGATCATCGCCAAGCACCCGGTCCAGGTGAGCTGCGTGCACCCGGGCGGAATCAAGACCGCGATCGCCCGCAACGCCACCGTCTCCGGCGACCACGACCAGAAGGCGACCGCCGCCTTCTTCGACCGTTACCTCGCGCGCATGTCGAGTGCGGACGCCGCCGACGTGATCATCGAGGGCGTGCGAAAGAACAAGGCGCGCATCCTCGTCGGAGCCGATGCGAAGATCCTCGATCTCGCGGTGCGCATCGTCGCATCGAAGTACCAGTGGGTCTCGGCGAAGGTCACCGGCTGGGCGCTCTCGAAGGCGAACTGAGCAGCTACAGGCCGTGTTCGGCCAGCCACTCGAGCGCGACGTCCCGCGGATCGCTGCCGGTCTCGACCTCGCCCGCCATCGTGGCGAGGTCGGCGGTGGTGATCTCGCCGGCGACCTTGTTCATGGTCTTGACCTGATCGCGGTTGAGTGCGGCCGACCGGAACACGGGCACGAGCACCTCGGCGCGCGGTCCGGTCTGTTCGGCCGCGGGCTCGCGCTCGGTGCTCGCCTCGACCCCGGCCGGCGCGTTGTCGGGGGTGTCGCCGCCGCCTTCCGAGTTGCGTAGTGCCTGGACGTCGGACGATGCGCCCTCGGCGTCCTCCCCTGCGATGTCGAGTGGCGTGAGGAGACCGACCGCGTTGCCGTCGGCCGCGCGCCGCAGGACTTGATCGGTGGTGTCGACCGTTTCCACGGGTCCGAGTCGGCACCCGGCCGAGGTGAACGCGTTGAGCGTCGCCGGATCGGGGTCGGAGGTGGCGACGACCGGGAGTCCGGCTGGTAGCAGTGCGCAGTCGTCGAGGCCGGTGGCGCCCACGCTGCCGGCGAGGGTCGTCGACACGAAGATCTGCGGCGCGCCGGAGACCGGCGTCTCGTCACCCACCGAAACACCTTGCGGCAGTGATCGGTTCAGCTCCACGTAGACGTCCTCGGCGCCGACCGCGGTCGACGACGGGGAGAGCATCGTCAGCAGGTCCCCGGTGAAGGCCGGGAAGAGGTCCAGGTCGGCGCGATCCATCTCGTCGAGCAGCGTCGCGTCGTCACCGCGAAGCCGGTCGGCGGACACGATGGAACCCGCGTTGCGCAGTGCACCCGCGTACACCTCGGCCATCACCCGCATGGCCGCGTCGTCCGACGAGCCGATCACGATGCCCCGCGGTGGCGACGCGGCTTCGTCCCCGCACCCGGCGAGGACGACGGCCAGTGCCACGATCAGCCCGGTGGCCACCACGAGACGCTTGCGGACGAGACGTTTACGCACGGTGCCACCGTATCTGCTGTGCACCTCCCTGTTCAGACACCCTCGGCGGCACGGCCGAGATCCCACCGGCGGGAATGACGCAGTCCCCGCGCGTACCATCGGCAAACGTGGCGACGATCCCCAGGCCCGGTCCGCGCGGCCTCCCGCCGCGTGGGGAGGCACACCCCTCGCCGAGGAAGATCCCGGTGCCCGCGGCACGCGCGGTCGTCGACTGCGCGGTCTATGTCGACGGCCACCGCCGGCCGGGTCGCATCGGCTACCGCGACGCACTGGCTCAGGTTCGTGAATCGGGTGAGGGCTTCGTGTGGGTCGGGTTGCATTCCCCCGACGACTCCCAGATGGCCGATGTGGGCAAGACCTTCGGTCTGCACGAACTCGTCGTCGAGGACGCCGTGCACGCACACCAGCGGCCGAAACTCGAGGTCTACGACGACACGCAGTTCCTGGTGCTGCGGACCGTGCAGTACGTCGAACACGAGTCGATGGCGAAGGCCAGCGAGGTCGTGGAGACCGGCGAGATCATGGTCTTCGCCGGACCCGACTTCGTCCTCACCGTGCGGCACGGCGAGCACACCGAACTGTCGGGGATGCGGCGGAATCTCGAGAGCCGACCCGAACGGCTCGCACTCGGCCCGACCGCCGTGCTGCACGCCGTGGCCGACAAGGTCGTCGACAGCTACCTCGCGGTGACCGAACGCATGGACGTCGACATCGTGGCGATCGAGGAGTCGGTGTTCAGCCGGCAGAACCGCTGGCTCGACATCGACCCGGTCTATCTCCTGCGGCGCGAGGTCCTCGAACTCCGACGCGCCGTCACCCCGCTGTCCGAGCCATTGCGGATGTTGACTGCCGGCGGAAACCCGTTGGTGCCCAAGGAGGTCCGCCGGCATTTCCGCGATGTCGCCGACCATCTCACGACCGTCATCGACCGTGTCTTGGAATACGACGAACTGCTGAACTCCCTGCTGCAGGCCGGCGCGGCGAAGGTGGGCATCCAGCAATCGACCGACATGCGCAAGATCTCCGCATGGGTCGCGATCGCGGCGGTGCCGACCATGGTCGCCGGTATCTACGGCATGAACTTCGATCACATGCCCGAACTGCACCAGACGTGGGGTTATCCCGTCGTCCTCGGTGTGTTGGTGTCGGTGTGCGTCACGCTGTTCGTGGTCTTTCGGCGCAGCCACTGGCTGTGAGGTGATTGCTCGATCGCCACCTCGGGTAGTCACAAGACCATGAGCGATACCGACACCGACGACACCGTGAAGGCCCTGCTCGAGAGAGCCGGTCGCACCTACGCCGAGGATGCGGGGATCACGCTGAAGGACACCCCGTCGCCACTGTTCGAGCTGCTCGTCCTGTCCCTCCTGCTGAGCACGCGGATCTCCGCCGACATCGCGGTCGCCGCAGCTCGCGAACTGTTCTCGTCGGGGTACCGGACCCCGGAGAAGATGGCCCGGGCGTCGTGGCAGAGCCTCGTCGACGCGCTGGGCCGGGGACACTACAAGCGCTACGACGAGAGCACCGCCACCCGGCTCGGGGAGGCCGGCCGGAAGGTGCTCGACGACTATCACGGCGATCTCCGCGAACTCGCCGAGAAGGCCGACTCCGACCCGGACAAGGCCGCGAAACTGCTGCAGGAGTTCACCGGCATAGGTCCGGTCGGCGCCGAGATCTTCCTGCGGGAGGTGCAGTCCGTGTGGGGCTGGGTCGCACCGCGTTTCGACCGACGGGCCCTCGACGCCGCCAAGGACCTCGGTCTTCCCGACGAGCCCGGGCGGCTCGCCGACCTCGCCGGCGGCAGGCCCGAGGTCCTCGCCGCCGCCCTGGTGCGCGTTTCACTCGACGACGCCCTGCTCAGCGCGGTCAGATCCGGGTAGCGGCGGCCTATTCTGGGATGACGGTCACCGGTATGGCAGGTTTGGGCCAGGCCGCCCCCGGATACCCGGGGAACGATCCGCGTCCGCGCCAGGCGTCGCGGACCAGAGGAGTGAGGAGTGCTGGTGTCAGCTGAGGCGATCGCTGCGGATCCGACCACGGTCGGAGTCTTTCGCATCCCGACGCTGCCACAGGCACGCGGTCCCCTGTCCGAGGCGGTGATCGACCTGCTGCGCAGCGATCCCGATACGACACCCACCGTCGACGTGACCGCAGCACTGCACGACCCGGCCCCCTACGGCGACGACCTGCAGCTCGCGCTCTACCTCTGCTACGAGATGCACTACGTCGGATTCGCCGACGCCGATGTCACGTGGGAGTGGCAGCCGGCGCTGCTGTCGCTGCGCGCCGAACTCGAGCGGCGGTTCCTGGAGGCCCTCCACCGCGACGTACCCGCGGCCGCCGAGGACGAGTCCGTGCAGGTCGAGATGGACGAACTCTGCATCGAGAACCTCGACGGCGACGGCGCGTCGTACTTCCTCCGCGACAACGGGACCTGGGAGCAATACCGCCAGATGTTCGCACTGCGGTCGCTGTATCACCTCAAGGAGGCCGATCCGCACGCCTGGGCGATCCCGCGACTACGCGGGCAGGCCAAGGCGTCTTTCGTCGCAGTCGAATTCGATGAGTTCGGCGGGGGTCGCGGTCGTGCCGTGCACCAGGAGCTCTTCGCCGACCTGCTCCGCGCGTCGGAGCTGTCCGCCGACTATCTCGGCTACCTCGACTCCGTCCCCGCCGCCGCCCTGACGCCGGTGAACCTGATGTCGCTCTTCGGTCTTCACCGCCGCTACCGCGGTGCGGCCGTCGGACACCTCGCGGCCACCGAGATCACCTCACCGCCCGGGTCCCAGCGACTCCTCGCCGGACTCGAACGGCTCGACGCACCCGAGGCCTGCCGGCACTTCTACCGCGAACACGTCGAGGCCGACGCGGTCCACGAGCAGATTCTGCGCACCGACGTGGTCGGCGACCTCGTCCGAACGGATCCGAGCGCCGAGGCCGACGTCATCTTCGGGATCCGCGCCTTCTTGTTCGTGGAGGACGCACTCGAAGCACACGTGATGGGTGCTTGGGAACGCGGCGAGAGCGCTTTCCCCGGGATCTAGAAGAACGAACTAGTCAGCCGAGCGCCGACGTCGCTTGCGATGACTCGTGTCGCACAGCGGATAGTTCTTGCTGCGACCGCACGCGCAGATGGCGACCATGAAGCGGTCGGACTGCACACGGCAGCCATCCGGTAGTTCGATGTCGACCGGCCCTTCGACGAGCACCGGTCCTCCGCGGACGACCCGCACCGCGGTGCGCTCGGTGCCCGCGCCGTTCTCGGTTCGCGCCACGGTGACGTCCTCCAGGGTCATGCCGAATGCTCCGTGTCAGTAGTGTGACCCTCTGCCGGCTCCCCGTCGACCTTCCGGTCGCCCGGTGCGACGGCTGCGATGCCGACCAGTCGCTCGACGCGGCATCCGCGCTCGAGCAGTCCGCGTTCCTCGAGCCACTCGGCCCGGGCGGTCATGACGGGACCGAACGGGATGAACCGCTCCGAGACGACCTCGGCGTGCAGACCGGCGGCATGAAGAGCCCGCAGCGACGCCTCCTCGTCGGCGAACTCGGAATGCACCAGCAGGAACGCTCCGCCGGGACGCAGCAGCGTCGGGACGTGTGCACACAGGAGGTCCAACACCGCCCGACCGTCGAGGCCCGCATCCCAGGCATGCGACGGTCCCGCCGGGTGATAACGGGGATCGTCGACCGGGGGGGTCGGTACGTAGGGAGGGTTGCAGGTCACGACGTCGTACTGCCCGACGTGACGGGTCAGATCTCCGTGTTCGACGGTGATGGACACCCCCGCCGATCTCGCGGACCGGCGCGCATACGCGACCGCGTCGGCGGAGGCGTCGACGGCGGTGACCTCGGCGGCGCCCCGACCAGCGGCTGCGATGGCGATCGCACCGCTGCCGGTACACAGGTCGAGGACGCGTTTGCCGTCCACTCCCAGGGAGTGCACCAGGTCGATGAGCAGCTCGGTGTCCTGCTGGGGCAGATAGACCTCGCCGACCGCGGAGGCGGCGACCGTGGCTCGCGGCGATGCGGGCGATGCGGATGTCAGCGTCACCAGTGCATCGTTCCCGCCGGGGAGCCGCACGAAACCTCAGCCGGGTGTGGCCGAGGCGCGATTTGGTTCGGCGACATCGATGCCGGCCTCCTGCCAGGCGTCGCGCAACGCCTCAGCCCCCTTCAGTCGTACCCAGGCCGCCTCGTTCGCCGTGATCGGCACCGCCCGCAACAGACGGACGGAATCCATGGGGTCGGGCAACTCGACCTCGCCGAGTTCGTCGTCGGACAGCAACACCGCGGTGCAGGTGGCGCCGTCCCAGAGCGGTTCGCCCAGGTCGACGAGGGCGTCGGCGTCGAGGATCAGCCCCTCGACGGCGGGTGCGGCCGCCAGCGTCGCCAAGCGCCTGTGCAGACCGGGGAGCGGCGAACCCGCCCGCATGCGTACCACCAGTTCGGCCCGCGGCCCCCGCACCGGGTCGGCGTGGAGGTCGGTCGGATCGGTCATCGGGTGGCGTGCACACCCCGACGTGACGTACACCAGCTCACCGGGGGCGGAGTCGCCGAGCACGAACCGCAGGACGTCGATCGGCTCCACACCGAGGAACGTCACCGACGCTCGTTGTGGTTCGGCGCCCAGCCGTTCCCTGACATGTCGCCCGACGAGTTCGGTCACCGCTTCAGTCACGTCCGTCAGGCTACCGAGAAGACTGTGACCGATTTGAGCCCTCGTCTAGCCTGGAGCAATGGTCCGGGTTCTGGCGGTCGCCGACGAGGTGGTGGACTCTCTCACCTTCGGCATCGGGATCGAGGGGCGTCCCGACCTCATCCTCGGCGCGGGCGACCTCCCGTTCGACTATCTCGAGATCCTCGCCTCGCTGTGCGACGCACCCTGTGTCTACGTCCCCGGCAACCACGACCGTGAACTCCGCGGCTACCACCGCGGACGCACCGGGTGGACCCGTGCGGGCCTACCCACCGTGGATCCCGGTCCGCGCGGCGGGATCAACGCCGACGGTCGGACGGTGACGGTCGCCGGACTGCGGATCAGCGGTCTCGGCGGAAGCCGGCGATACAACGGCGGCACAAACCAGTACACCGACACCCAGCAACGACTCCGGTCGATGCGTCTGCGCTGCGGAAACGTTCTGTCGAGGCCCGTCGGTCCGGGTCGGGGCGGCACCGACATCCTGCTCACCCACAGCCCGGCGCGCGGGGTCGGCGATGGCGACGACACCCCGCATCAGGGTTTCGACTGTTTCCACCCGCTCGTGCATGCGTTGCGCCCGACGCTACTGGTGCACGGGCACGTCCATCCCTACGGCAGCAAGTCGCGCGATCTGCCGATCGGCGAGACGACGACGTCGATGAACGTCGTGGGCTTCTGCCAGTTCGACATCGATCCGGCGAGCCGGAACGTCGAGATCGTGAGACGCAGACATGGCGCGTGACACCGGATTCCCCGACGCCGACGCCGGCAACGACTTCGCCCGGCTGCGCCGCCAGGCCGAACGTGCCCGTCTCGCACAGTGGTTCATGCGTCAGCCGGCGGACGTCAACACCATCCTGCCGTTCGACGAGGTCGTCGCGGCGCTCGGGGCGACGGGCAAGACCGTACTCGGACTCCAGGTCGTCGAGGTGTCCTCGATCGTCGGAAGCTTCGACCGCACCAAGGATTTCGACCGCTACTTCCGCCCCACCTCGTCGCGGCTGCGGGAACGGTGGCAGCGGATCGCCGCCGCGCAACGCCGCGGTGAGTCGGTGCCGCCGGTTCAGCTCTACCGGGTCGGCTCGATGCACTTCGTCATCGACGGCCATCACCGTGTGTCGATCGCCATCGCCCGCAACCTGACCACCATCGACGCCTATGTGACCGAGATCCACACACGAATCTCACCGGAGGGCATCAACGCACCGTCGGACCTGATCCTCAAGGATCACCGCCGGCTGTTCCTGTCGCGGGTGCCGCTCGAGGGTGCGCAGGCCGAGGCCATCACCCTGACCGACCCGTTCGACTACGCCGAACTCGCGGAGAACGTGGAGGCGTGGGGTTTTCGGCTGTCTCAGGAGATCGCTGAGTTCCTGAGTCGCACCGAGGTCGCCCGGCGCTGGTTCGGCGAGGAGTTCCTGCCCGTCGTCCGCATGGCCCGCCGGGCCGGCATCCGCGACGATCTGACCAGCGACGCCGAACTGTACATGTGGGTGGCCTGCGAACGTTATCGGCTGGTACGCAGGCACATCTGGGACGAGAAGGTGTTCGACGAACTGCGCGACCACTCCCACCAGAGACGGCGGTAGTGGTCGCGCAGCGAGTCGATAACCGGGTTCAACGGCGGCGCAGCGACTCTCCCGAGCTCTGATCGAACACCGCCACCTTCGAGGCGTCGTAGAACAGCTCGGCGGTCGAACCACGGCGGACCATCGAATCCGGCGACAGGCGGGCGATGAGCTGACTGCCCCCGAGGTCGGCGCCGGAGTCGGCGGACAGCTCGGCGAGCGCGTCGCTCGACGCCCGGCTCGATCCGTCGCCGATGCCGAAGTAGGCGTAGATGTCCGAGCCCATCGATTCCAGGACTTCGATGTTCGCGGTGAACGTCGCACCCTGCCGACGCGTGGTGTCGTCGACCAGTGACGCGTCCTCGAGGTGCTCGGGGCGGATGCCGATGAGAACCTCACCGCTGCTTCCGACGTCGCCTGCACGCGACACCACGGCGCGGTGATCGTCGAGGGCGATCGTGCCGATCGCGGTCTCGATGCCGTCCGTGCCGAGGCGGCCGGACAGGAAGTTCATGGCCGGCGAACCGATGAACCCGGCGACGAACACGTTGGTCGGGTTGTTGTAGAGCTCCTGGGGCGTACCGATCTGCTGGACGTGCCCGCCGCGCAGGACGACCACACGATCGCCGAGGGTCATGGCCTCGGTCTGGTCGTGCGTCACGTAGACGGTGGTGGTCCCCAGGCGCTGCTGCAGCTGGGCGATCTCGGTCCGCATCTGCACGCGCAGCTTGGCGTCGAGGTTCGACAGCGGCTCGTCCATGAGGAATGCCTTGGGCGAGCGCACGATCGCGCGGCCCATCGCGACGCGCTGGCGCTGGCCACCGGACAGGTTGGCCGGCTTGCGGTCGAGGTACTGACCGAGATCGAGGATGCGCGCGGCCTCGTCGACCTTGGCGGCGATCTGATCCTTCGGCAGTTTCTGCAGGGTCAGCGGGAAGGCGATGTTGTCGCGCACCGACATGTGCGGGTAGAGCGCGTAGCTCTGGAACACCATCGCGATGTCACGGTCCTTGGGGGCGCGCTCGTTGACGCGCTCCCCGCCGATCCGCAGCTCGCCCGAGGTGATGTCCTCGAGGCCCGCGATCATGTTCAGCGTCGTCGACTTTCCGCAGCCCGACGGGCCGACGAGGATCACGAACTCGCCGTCGGCGATCTCGATGTCGACCCCGTCGACCGCGGTGGAGCCGTCCGGGTACTTCTTGGTGACCTTGTCCAGAACGATGTCTGCCATGGGTTATCCCTTCACGGCGCCGGAAGTCAGACCGGCCACGATTCGACGTTGGAAGAACAGCACGAAGATGATGATGGGGATGGTGATGACGACCGCGGCGGCCGAGATCGAACCGGTCGGCTCCTCGAACTGAGAGCTGCCGGTGAAGTTCGCGATGGCCACCGGTGCGGTGATCGCCCGTTCGGTCGAGGTCAGCGACAGGGCGAGAAGCAGGTCGTTCCAGGCGAAGATGAACACCAGGATCGCCGCGGTCACCACACCCGGCGCGGCCAGCGGCGCGATCACCTTGCGGAAGGCCTGCCACGGGGTGGCGCCGTCCATCTTGGCCGCCTTCTCGAGTTCCCAGGGGATCTCGCGGAAGAAGGCCGACAGTGTGTAGATCGCCAGCGGCAACGCGAAGGTGATGTACGGCAGGATCAGGCCCGGCCAGGTGTCGAAGAGACCCAGACGCCGCTCGATGTTGAACAGCGGTGTCACCAGCGAGATCTGCGGGAACATCGCGATCAGCAGCGCGGCCCCGATGAGGACCTTCTTGCCGGGGAACTCCAGTCGCGCCACGGCGTAGGCGGCCATCGTGCCCAGGATCACCGCGATCAGGGTGGTGATCAGACCGACGCCGATCGAGTTGATCAGCGCCGAGGTGAAGGCACTGGTCTCGAAGATCGACTTGTAGTTGTCGAGGGTGAACTCGGCCGGGATGAACTTCCCGTCGGTCACGCTCGACGCCGGCTTGAACGACAGGCTGATGATCCACAGCAGCGGGATGAGTGCGTACAGGATCACCAGGATGTTGGCGATCGTCCACCACGCCTTGGACTTTCCGCTCGAATTCACCGGATTACCTCCCCTCGTCGTCGGAACCCGGTGCGGCGGTGCCGAACCCCTTGATGAACACGAACGCGATGATCGCCACGCAGATGAAGATCAGGATCGAGATCGCCGATCCGACGCCCAGGTTGAACGCGCCGAACAGGTTGTCATAGCCCAGCATCGACACCGAGTAGGTGTTGTTGGACCCGCTGGTGAGAACGTAGATGTTGTCGAACACGCGGAACGCGTCGAGGGTGCGGAACAGCAGCGCGACGAGGATGGCCGGCTTCATCAGCGGAAGGATGATGCGCCACAGGCGCGTCCACGCACCGGCACCGTCGACCTGGGCGGCCTTCAGCAGGTCGTCGGGCACCAGCGCCAGGCCCGCCAGCAACAGCAGCGCCATGAACGGGGTGGTCTTCCAGACCTCGGCGAGGACGATGATCGCCAGCGACGGCCACTGTTCGGTGAGCGGCGCACTGCCGTCGGGCAGCAGGTTCGCCAGATAGCCGGTGCCGGGCGTCCACGCGTAGTACCACGAGAACGCCGCGGCCACGGTCACGATGCCGTACGGGATCAGGACGACGGTGCGGATCGTGCCGCGTCCGAAGATGGTGCGGTGCATCACCAGTGCGATGGCCATGCCGAGGACGAGCTCGATGAGCACCGACACGACCGTGATACCCACCGTGACGCCGAAGGCCGTCCACCAGTAGTTGTCGGTCAGCACCGTCGCGTAGTTCGAGAACCACACGAACTCCCGCTCTCCGGGCGCGGACAGGCTCATCTTGTTCAGCGAGAGCCAGACCGCGTAGATGATCGGATATCCGGTCACCAGCAGCATCATCAGCGCGGCGGGCGCGACGAGCCAGAAGGCCAGCCGCCGCTCGGCCGTCTTGCCCTCACTGCGCTTGCGGGGCTTCGGTGCCGCTTCATCGCGGCGTCGTTCGGCCACCGCGGTGGCGGCTGCCGATGACCGTGCCACGCCGACGGATCCGGGATTCGACCCGACCGGGTTCGCGGGCGCCGAACCGACCCGGGCCGAACCGGGTGGAACCTCGTGGCGTCCTCCCGGTGGCGCCTTCCACAACTCGTCGGAGTGCACGGGCGGGCTGTCCCCCACGATGGGGATCGGGCCGGTCTGGGCGGGCGCATCGTCGGGCAGCGCATGACGGCCGGGGCGGAACGCGGACTCGTCGGCGGAGTCGTCCTCGTTCGGTGCGCGCCCGCCCGGAGTGTTCCCGCCGGGTGTGTTGTGATCGGTCACGGAACCAACCCTTCCCCGTCGATTGCCTTCTGGACGGCCTCGGCGAGTTCGTCCACCAGTGTTTCCGGATCCCACGCCCCGACCGGACTCAGCTTTGCTTGCAGCAGCGTCGAGATCGCCTGGTAGTCAGGAGACTTCGGACGAATCGCAGCATGGTCGGGTTCGAGCTGACGCTTGATTTCCTGCGCCATCGGATAGGCGAGGCGGAAATCTGCGTCGTCGTAGATGGATTCGATCACCGGGGGCGGACCCGCGTTGAGCGAGAAGTTCTTCTGCGACGCCTCGCTCGTGATGCACTCGGCCGCACGGAAGGCCAGGTCCGGCTGCTCGGAGGTGCTGGCGACGGCGATGTTGATCCCACCGAGGGTCGTCTTGGTGGGCAGGCCCTCGAAGCCCGGGTACGGGGCGAAGTCGAAGACCTTCTGCATCTCCCGGTTGAGCGGGAGCACATCCCGGTCGGACGGCGGATTCTCGCTGTCGGCGTACAGGTCGGCGTACTTCGTAAGGTCCAGGAACGGGACGGATCCCGCGACGGCGTTCTCGCGCATGCCGGGGAACACGAAGGGCCAGTTGACCTCATAGAGCGCCTCACCGCTCTCCATGCCCAGGCGGGCGGCACCCTCGTCGGAGTTGGTCAGCGACGGGTCGGCGCCCGGTGCGGTGGCCACCGCCTTGAGTGTCCGGAGGGCGCGGACCGTGGCCGCGCGATGCTCCGGAGTGTCGTTGAGCGTGACCTTGTCGGGGTTCTCGGGGTCGACGACCTGGCCGCCGGCACTGACGAGTACCGAGTTGAACCAGACCATCAGGCCCTCATATTGCCTGCCCTGCACCATGATGTAGGTCGGTCCGCCGTTGCGGCCGCTGACCAGTGCATCCTCGAGCATCCCGTCCCATGTCGAGGCGGGACGACGGCGGTCGACCTTGTCCTGCAGCACATCCTTGCGGTACCAGAGCAACTGGGTGTTGGTGGAGAACGGGATGGCGTAGAGGCGTTCGCGCTCATCCTCATCCGTCTTCCACACCGCGGTGTCGAGCGGACCGCCGAGGGTCCGCGCGGACACCTCCGCGGCCATCGCGTCGGGCACCGGGACCATCCAGCCCGCGTCGGCGAACTCAGCGGTCCACACCACGTCCATGCCCATGAGGTCGAGCCCGGAATCGTTGCCGGCGAGGCGGCGGGCCAACTGCAGCCGCTGATCGTCGGCACCCTTCGGCAGGGGCGTCGTGACGATCTTGTACTCACCGTTGGATTCGGCGGAACACTTGTCGCCGATCGCGGCGAAGGTGTCGGCACCGTCGGCGGGTGGATAGAAATTCAGTACGCCCGCTTCATATCCCGAGCCGCACGCCGACAGCACGGGGAGCGCCGCGGCCGCGGCGACCGCCGCCGCGAGGACCTTTCGCCTTACGCGACTTGTGGTTCGATACCTGCTGACCCTGCTCCGCACGCAGCCTCCTCGATGTCGTACGCGGCGGAGTACCCGAGGTGCTCCGCCGTGAGCGTCCGAGGTGCAACGCTATACGTCACGATTCGTGACATGCAACACATTCGGCATGGGCGTGCCACTCCGTCGCCGATTGTGATCGCCCCGTGTCCGCCGACGGTCGAGACCTCACATCGTCAGGCGCGCGAGCATGTCGCGGGCTTTCTCTGCACTTTTGGGATCGCAGAGGACGTCGTAACGGCCGGCGACGAGCTGCATGGTCGACGCGAAGTCGCGCTGGCCGCGTGTCGCAGCATACGGAATCGTCGCCGAGATCACACCGAAGACCATGCCGCCGACGAGACCGACCAGGATCGGCCCCAGGGGCGAACCGGCGAAGACGAGTGAGACCAGGATGCCGAAGAAGAGGCCGAGCCAGGCCCCCGAGACCAGACCTCCGCCGATCACCTTGCCCCACGTCAGGCGTCCGATGACACGCTCGACCTGCATGAGGTCGACGCCCACGATCGTGACGTCCTCGACGGAGAAGTTCTCGTCGGACAGATAGTCCACCGCCCGCTGCGCCTCGGCGTAGGTGCTGTAGGAGCCGATCGGCCACCCCTTGGGCGGCGTCGGCAGTCCCGGCGTCTCCCGACCCGGGCGCATGGGATTCGTCATTTCGGGACCTCCCTGTGAAGTCGAGTCTGCTGTTCCGCGCTCGCCGACGGCGTTGGCCGAACCGATGGCACTACCCTTACTCCCATGTCGTCGGTGAGCAAGGTGTTCGTGGCCAGATTAGTCGGGTTGGCCGTCCTTGGTCCCGATGGTGAATCCATCGGGCGGGTCCGCGACGTGGTGATCTCGATCCGATTGTCGGGTCAACAACCACGCGCACTCGGCCTCGCGGTCGAATTGACCACCCGCCGAAGGATTTTCGTTCCCATGCTGCGCGTCACCGGGATCGAACCGCAGGCGGTGACCCTCAACACCGGCACGGTGAGCCTGCGGAAACTGCATCTTCGCCCCGGCGAGGCCCTGGCGATCGGCCAGATCCTCGACACCCGGGTCCGGGTCACCGACCCGGACCTGCCCGAACTCGCCGACGCCGACGTGACGGTGGTCGATCTCGGCATCGAACGCACCCGCACCCGGGACTGGGTCGTGTCGCGGGTCGCCATCCGCGCGGGCCGACGCGGTCTGCGCCGGCGTCACGAGACCCACGTCGTGGAATGGTCCAGCGTCCAGGGCATCACCCAGTCCGCCCTCGACCTGCCCGGCCAGGGCGTCGCCCAGGCGCTGATGCAGTTCGAGGGGATGCGCCCGGCCGACGTGGCCAACGCGCTCCGGGAGCTGCCGGCCAAACGACGTGGTGAGATCGCCTCGGCGCTCGAGGACGAGCGGCTCGCCGACGTGCTCCAGGAACTGCCACCCGACGATCAGACGGCGATGCTCACCGCCCTGGGTCGCGATCGGGCCGTCACCATTCTCGAGGAGATGGACCCCGACGACGCGGCCGACCTCCTCGGCGAGCTCCCCGACACCGAGGCCGAGGCGCTGCTCGAGGAGATGGACCCGGAGGAATCCGAACCGGTCCGTCGACTGCTGCTGCACTCCCCTGACACCGCCGGTGGTGTGATGACCTCCGAACCGATCATCGTCACCGCGTCGACGACGATCGCCGAGGCACTCGCACGCGTCCGCAACCCCGACCTCACCCCCGCTTCGGCGAGCATCGTGTTCGTCGTGCGTCCCCCGACCGCGACGCCGACGGGCAAGTATCTCGGCTGTGTGCACCTGCAGGCCCTGCTGCGCGAGCCGCCGGCCCACCTGGTCGGCGGAATCCTCGACACCGACCTCGCGCAATTACACCCGGAAGACTCGCTGGAGACGATGACGCGCTATTTCGCGACCTACAACCTCGTCTGCGGCCCGGTGGTCGACGAGGCCGGCCACCTGCTCGGCGCCGTCAGCGTCGACGACCTCCTCGACGAGATCCTGCCGCGCGACTGGCGTGAGACCGAACCCGAGGACGTCGACAAGCGGACCGGCGCCGGCGCGCAGGTGAGGATCCGATGAGCGAGCAGGGCGGTCGCAAACTCGACATCCCCAGCACCAGGCGCACCATCTCGTTCAACCTCGATTCCGACGTCGTCGGGATGTACAGCGAACGTGTCGCCCGGTTCCTGGGCACGGGCCGGTACCTGCTGATCCAGACCGTCATCGTCGTGGTGTGGATCGCGCTGAACCTGGTCGCGGTGACGATCCGGTGGGACCCGTATCCGTTCATCCTGCTCAACCTCGCGTTCTCCACGCAGGCGGCCTACGCCGCGCCGCTGATCCTGCTGGCCCAGAATCGTCAGGAGAACCGGGACCGCGTGGCGCTCGAGGAGGATCGGATGCGGTCGGCGCAGACCAAGGCCGACACCGAGTTCCTCGCGCGTGAGCTGGCCGCCGTCCGCCTGGCCGTCGGCGACACGGTGACGCGCGACTACCTGCGCAAAGAACTCGACGAGCTACTCGATGAGCTGACCGAACGGTTCGGTGCACGCAACGAAGCCTCGGACGACGCGGACGGCGTCGAGAAGTCCCGTTGAGCGGACCACGTCTCCAGGAGGTCCCGGCACCGCCCGATACCACTCCGTGACGTCACTCCAGTAACTTCTCTCCCATGGGTTTGCCGCCGTAACTTCTCGCGGCGCAGCGACGAAGTGAGTGACGACGAGTAAATGCGGAGTTCGCCATTGGGTCATCAGACCCAATATGTATGGTGGGTCACAGTTCGGCCGGATCCCGGTGTCGGTCACGACGCCAGACCCGGTTCGGACACATCCGCTCTCGGCTCCAGGCCGTGCGGCCGGAGCGGGCAATCACTGCGTCCTCGGGGGGCAGACGTGTGGTGTTGTGACAACGGAGTACATGTGATCGAGAAATCGGTGCTGGCGAACCGCCGGGGCGGTGGCCGATGAGCCCGCTGAACCTGGTGCGCCGCCGTCGTGGGCCGCAGCGTCCCCTGCACTTCCCGCGGCGAGCCGCGACGATCGTCGTCGGTGGCGCACTCGTCGGCACGATGGTGCTGGGCACGGCGTCATCGAGTGCGCACGGCGTGCTCGCCGCAGCGACCCCCGAACCCGAGGCCCCGGTCGTCGTCGCAGATGTCGTGCCGGGTTCGCCCGTGACGCTCCTGGGTTTCGCGCCGCCGCCGGAGAAGCCTGCCGCCGCGCTTCCCGCGCCGCAGTTCCGACTCGCGAACGATCTCCCCTCCGGTCCTCTCGGCATCCCCGGCGTGGTCCTGCAGGCCTACAAGCTCGCCGCGAACCGGGTCGGCGTCGAGAGTCCCCAGTGCAAGCTGCCCTGGTTCCTGCTCGCCGGCATCGGCCGCATCGAGTCCAATCATGCGAGCAACGGTTCGGTCGACCAGTACGGCACCACCATCAACCCGATCGCCGGGCCCGTGCTCGACGGTTCCCTGGCCGGCAACGCGGTCATCAAGGACACCGACGGTGGACGCATCGACGGCGACCCCGGGCACGACCGGGCCATGGGACCGATGCAGTTCATCCCCAGTACCTGGGCGTCCTGGGGCTCCGATGCAAACGGCGACGGCAAGTCCGACCCCAACAACATCTTCGACGCCACCTACTCTGCGGGACGCTACCTGTGCGCCGGGGTCAGCGACATCATGAGCGAGGGCACCCGCGTCGCGGCGGTGCTCCGGTACAACCGCTCGATGGAGTACGTCGCGAACGTACTCGGCTGGGCCGGCGCCTACGCCACCGGCGTCATGCCGACCAACCCGATCCCGGAGGCGAAACGCAAGGCGTCGAGTTCGTCGAGCAAGAGCAAGTCGAGTTCCTCCTCGTCCTCCACGCCGCCGTCGGGTCCGTCGTCCTCGTCGCCGTCGGTACGCAGGCCCGCACCGCCGCCGCAGAACTGTTTCATCGTGTGCCTGCCGACGATCACCCTGCCCGGACAGGTGCCCCCGCCGCCGCCCAAGAAGCAGGCTCCGGTGACCAAGAAGGCCCCGCCGGAGAACCGGTCGGGACCGGCGACGACACCGGTGCCCGTTCGCTGATCCGGCACCGCACGACCGCCTGCCGGGACCACCACCGTGGTCCGTCGGCGGCGCCGGTAGGCTGGACCAGATGACAACAGGAGTCGCGCCCACGGAATCGGCAGTTCGCGCCGCCCTGGGCAAGGTCAAGGATCCGGAGATCGGCAAGCCCATCACCGACATCGGGATGGTCAAGTCGGTCACCGTCAACGACGATGCGAGCGTCGACGTCGGGGTGTATCTGACGACGTCGGGGTGTCCCCTGCGCACCGAGATCGTCCAGCGGGTGGAGACCGCCGTCGCCGATGTCGCCGGTGTCGGTGCGGTGCGCGTCGAACTCGACGTGATGGACGACGAGCAGCGCACCGAGTTGCGCAAGAAGCTGCGCGGGGACAAGGCCGAACCGGTCATCCCTTTCGCCCAGCCCGGGTCCCTGACCCGCGTCTACGCCGTCGCATCCGGTAAGGGTGGCGTCGGAAAGTCCAGCGTCACGGTCAATCTCGCGGCCGCACTGGCCGAGCGCGGACTCAGCGTGGGTGTCCTCGACGCCGACATCTACGGCCATTCCGTCCCCCGGATGCTGGGCAGTGACGCCAAGCCCACCCAGGTGGAGCGGATGATCATGCCGCCCATCAGCCACAACGTGCGATTCATCTCCATCGGCCAGTTCACCGAAGGCAACACCCCGGTCACCTGGCGCGGACCCATGCTGCACCGCGCGCTGCAGCAGTTCCTCGCCGACGTCTACTGGGGCGACCTCGACGTCCTGCTCCTCGACCTGCCCCCGGGCACCGGCGATGTCGCGATCTCCATCGCGCAGCTGATCCCGGGTGCGGAGATCCTCGTGGTCACCACACCGCAGCAGGCCGCCGCCGAGGTCGCCGAGCGCGCCGGTGCGATCGCGCTCCAGACCCGCCAGAAGATCCTGGGCGTCGTGGAGAACATGTCCTGGCTCGAGCTCCCCGACGGCACCCGCATGGAGCCGTTCGGCTCGGGTGGTGGCGAGCAGGTCGCCGAACGCCTCACCCGTGCGGTGGGCGCACCCGTGGAGCTCTTGGGTCAGGTCCCGTTGGAGACCGCACTGCGCGAGGGCGGCGACGCGGGTGTTCCGGTGGTCTTGTCGGCCCCCGACTCCCCCGCCGGCTCAGCGCTGCGGTCGATCGCCGCGAAACTCGCCGTCCGCAAGCGCGGACTGGCCGGGATGAGCCTCGGGCTCGACACCGTCCGCCACTCCTGAGGAGTTCCGATCAGGTCGCGTCCCAGTCGGTGACGGCGGGACGGCCACCTGTACGACGCTCTGCCGGTGCAGTGTCGGACGACGGCTGTGCCGGGGTGTCGGTGTTCTTGTCGAGCGACATCGGCGCCGACACCGGCTTGATCGGTGGCGCCGGGGTGGTGCTGCGATCGACGGTGGTGGCGTCCTCGCCCAGGCGGAACAGCGAGTCGTCGCCGTCGAGAAGGTGCTTGGTGACGATCGAACGCGGCGTCATCCCCCGCAGCTCGTTCAGGTCCGCGAGAGGTTTGCGCAGATCCTCGAACTCCGGACCGAGTTCGTCCTTGAGCTGGTTGGTCGCACCGGTCGCATAGTCGCGGACTTTGCGGAGCGACTGCATCGACCAGGACACCGCGCCCGGGAGTCGTTCGGGCCCGAGGATGACCAGGGCGGCCACGACCAGGATCGCGATCTCGCCCCATCCGATACTGCTGAACATCTGCCTCGTCCCGGTGTCAGTCGCTCGCCGGCGTGATGGTGCCGTTGAACGTACGCCCGTCCCGCCAGTACTGGAACGGGATCTCTTCACCGATCTTCGCGGTCCGGACCGCGACATTCAACTCGTCGGCGCTCTCGATGGGCCGGTTGTTCAACGAGGTGATGACGTCGTTCTCGCGAACTCCGGCGCGTTCGGCCGGTCCGCCGGACACCACATTGCGCACCTGGGCGCCCAGGACACGCTCGTTGCGGACCGAGCTCGCGTTGATGCCGATCTGGGGGTGGTTGACCTTGCCGTCGCGGATGAGGGCTTCGGCGATGGGCTTGGCCTCGTCGATCGGGATGGCGAATCCGAGCCCGATCGAGCCGCCGCCGGCACCGAGCCGACCCGCGGTGTTGATGCCGACGACCTTGGCGTCGCCGTTCACCAGCGGACCGCCGGAGTTGCCGGGGTTGATCGCCGCGTCCGTCTGGATCGCGTCGATGACCGCGTCGGTGTCGGATTCGGCGTCGGGCGTGAGCGCCACCGCGCGGTTCGTGGCACTGACGATGCCGCTCGTCACCGTCCGGTTGAGCCCGAGCGGCGATCCGAAGGCGACGACCTCCTCGCCGATCTGCAGGTCCGCGGAACTACCGAGGACCGACACGGTGGGATTCCTCACGTTCTCGACCTTGAGCACCGCGAGGTCGGTCTTGGGGTCACGTCCGACGATGCGTGCCGGGACACGCTGACGGTCGAAGAAGACGACCTCGAGCTTGGCGCTCTTGTCGTTCGCGGCCATCGAGATCACGTGGTTGTTGGTGAGGATGTACCCCGCCTTGTCGATGACGAAGCCCGAACCGGTCGAATAGGCCCCCGACGCCCGGACGTCGATGGCGACCACGGATTTCTCGACGGAACGCGCCACCTCGGCGATCGGCGAACGCGGCTCCGAACCGTTTCCGGGGTCGTCGGTGGACAGCTCCACGGAATCGGTGGTCAGCGGCGCCGCGACCTCGGCGGTCCACCGCCCCATCAGACCGCCGACGACGGCGATGAGCAGCGCGATGATCGCGAGCGCCGCGAGCGCGCTCCAGCTGATGCGGTTGCCCAGCAACACATCCCGGACGCCGAGTTTCGGGCCGGGGTCGGTGGCCGGCGTCGAGGCGCTGGTCGGCAGGGCGGGATCGACGAGCCGCGCGGGGCTCTCCGGATCACGCCAGGGGTCGTTGCGCGGCGGCTCGTCCTCGGTCTGGCCGTAGGTGGCAAGCGGATCGCGCTGGAGGGTCTCGTCAGAGCCGGGCGGACGCCCGAATGCCTCGGCGAGGACGGGGTCCGGGTCGGCGACGTGCGGTTGCGGCGCGGAATGGCTGCCGGCATCGGCGGCGAACGAACCGCGCACTCCCGAGGGCCGGCCGAAGACCTGCGCCGTTGCCGGCGATACGGGGGCGTGCCGCGGCCGCCCGGGCGTCAGCCGTTGCGAGTGTGGGGGTTCTTCGCGACGCGCGAACTCCGCGTCACCGCCGGGAGTCGAGGTGTCCTCGCCCTGGGGTCCGGTTCCGTCGGTCACGTTCACCTACCCCGACGGCGGAAGTTACGGCCGCGGCCGGTGTCGCGCATGAGCGGGTTCACGGGCGGGCGCATCGCCTCGCGGGCGCCTGGGATGCCGTCGGTCGGGGTGTCCGAGCCGAGGTCGATCTCGCGGGTCGGGATCTGAGAGAGCGCTCCGAGCAGCGAGGCGGGCACCGACACCTGGCCGGACTCGCGCAGGCGGGTACGGGCCAGGGACTGGGCGTCGACCGCCGCCACACACTCCGGGCAGAGCGCCAGATGGTGGGTGGCGCGAGCATGCGCCGACATACCGAGCTCACCGTCGACGAAAGCGGCGACCGCCTCGGGGGCGAGATGTTCGGTCGGGGCGAAACGGCGTCCACCGGCGGTGCCCGGCGCGCGATAGCCGCGGTTGGGCAGGAAGGACGACGGGGCCGGAGTCCACGAGTCGGCACCCCAGGAGGATCGCCGGCGACGAAGATTGGGGGTCGGGGGCTCGACACCGCCGCCCGGGGTCGGACGCCCGCGATCGCCGTCCATCATCGTCGGTCACCCCTCTCCACGACGTGTCCGCCGTACTCCGTTGTCATCACCTCTGCCGAGTCTGCTCGCCACGGTACTCACCGTCGGCGGGCTGTGCCGCCGCACGGGGTGTGACCGGGGCCGCACGCAACGTCTCAGCTTATCCGAGTCAGACAACGACGCTCATCGACTCGTGGTTCCCGAGCCTGACGAGCCGGGGATCGTCAGCTGTGCGCGCCGATCGCGACCGAACGGCTGCTGGTGTGCCCCTGGGCGGCCAGCGCGTCGCGGATGCTCTGGCGGCCACGGTGGATGCGACTGCGGACGGTGCCGAGCTTGACACCCAGGGTCGCGGCGATCTCCTCGTAGGACAGCCCCTCGATGTCACACAGGACGACGGCGGCGCGGAAGTCGGGCGCCAGCGAGTCGAGGGCGCGCTGCAGATCCGGGTCGAGGTTGGTGGCGTCGAAGATCTGCTGGGGGTCGGGGGTGTCGGCCGGCACGCGGTCGTACTCCTCGGGCAATGCCTCCATGCGGATCTTGCTGCGGCGGCGGACCATGTCGAGGAACAGGTTGGTGGTGATGCGGTGCAACCAGCCCTCGAAGGTGCCGGGGCGGTAGTTCGACAGCGATCGGAACACCCGGATGAAGGTCTCCTGCGTGAGATCCTCGGCGTCGTGCTGATTCCCCGACAGGCGGTAGGCCAGGCGGTAGACGCGGTCGGCGTGCTCGCGCACCAGTTCATCCCATGACGGCATCAGCAGTTCGTCGCCGGTGGCGTCGAAACCTGCGGTGCCCGCCGGAACGGCGGGCACTTCGTCGGTGGAATCGCGGGAATCGGTCATGGTGGGTGGTCGGTTCCTCTCTCGTGAACACAGCCCGGTGACCCAGAGCACTCACCGTGTCGAACAACGTCGCACCGGTCCGGTATTCCCAACGCGCCGGGGCTTCACACCGACTCGCCGGGCAGTACCGTCAACCGGACGCACTCACCCTCTCGTATCGGAGTGTGGTCGCCGTATGAGTCCCCTGAGTGTTCCCTGAGGATGTGACGGGCTCCGACCGCGGCCCGGGATTCGCCCAGGTCGGCGTGCCATGTCCGCGTTGACCGGGCCTGCGGTCTAACCTCGACGCGTGACCGAGTCAACCCCGTCCGCCGGCCCCGATCTGATCGCCTACGCCGAGTCGGCGATCGTCGAGGACGACGCCGTCATCGCCGCCCGTGCCCGCGCAGAGGAACTGGGTGCCACGCCCGTGAGCCCAGCGGTCGGTGCGCTGCTCGCACTCCTGGCCCGCACCGCCGACGCCAAGGCCGTGGCCGAGATCGGCACCGGCACCGGCGTGAGCGGTCTGTGGTTGCTCAACGGCATGGCCGCCGACGGGGTCCTGACCACCATCGACCCCGAACCCGAGCACCATCGTGCGGCGCGGGCGTCGTTCGCCGGGGCCGACATCTCCCCCGGCCGCACGCGCCTGATCAACGGCACACCCACCGACGTGCTGCCGCGTCTCTCGGACACGTCCTACGACCTGGTCTTCATCGACGGTCCCTTGCTGGACCTGCCGCGGTTCGTGACCGAGGCCGTCCGCATGCTGCGCGACGGCGGTGTCGTCGTGGTGCACAACGCGACGGCCGACGGCACCGTGGGCGATCCGTCCCGCACCGACCCGCCGACCGCGGCCGCGCGCGAGGCGGCCCTGCTGATCGCCGACGACGAGCGCCTCCTGCCGGTCGTGATCCCGCTCGGGCCCGGTGTGCTCGCGGCGGTCAAGACCCGCTGACCACAACGCAAACCCACCCATTTTCGGCAGATCCGCCCCCTGAGGGGGTGCTGGGTTTGCCGAAAAAGGGTGGGTTTGCGGGGTCTCACACGCGCGCCGAGTTCGCGAGGCGCCTCACACGTCAGTCGAGAAGCGGATTCCGTTGTCGGGGATCTCGATTCCCGGCCACACGCGTGCGCCGCGCAGGAGTTCGCAGCGCGCACCGATGTCCGCGCCGTCGCCGATGACGGTGTCGCGGATCAGTGCCCGCGGACCGATTCGTGCGCCGAAACCGATGATCGAGCGCTCGACGACCGCACCGGCCTCGATGACCGCGCCGTCGAAGACCACCGCACCGTCGAGGCGGGCGCGGGGCCCGACCTCCGCGCCTCGGCCGACGACGGTGCCGCCGATCAGCAGGGCACCCGGGCCGACGCCGGCACCCTCGTGGACCAGCGACTCGCCGTGGCGATCACCGAGCGCCGGTGACGGTGCGATGCCGCGCACCAGGTCGGCCGAGCCGCGGACGAAGTCCTCCGGGGTGCCCATGTCGCGCCAGTAGGCGTGGTCGACGTGGGCGTGGACGTGCTTGCCCTCGGTGAGCAGGCGCGGGAAGACCTCGCGCTCCACCGAGACGGGCACGCCATACGGGATCGACTCGATGATCTTGCGGTTGAAAACGTATGTGCCGGCATTGATCTGATCTGTCGGCGGGTCCTGGGTCTTCTCCAGGAAGGCGGTGACGCGGCCGTCGCCGTCGGTCGGCACGCAGCCGAACGCGCGCGGATCGCTCACCCGGACGAGGTGGATGGTCACGTCGGCGTCGGCCGCGCGATGGCTGTCGATGACGTCGCGCACATCGGTGCCGCCGAGCACGTCGCCGTTGAACACGACGATGGTGTCGGCGGTCAGCTCGTCGAGGACGTTGCGGATGCCGCCGCCGGTGCCGAGCGGCTCGTCCTCGGTGACGTAGCGCAGACGCAGGCCCAGTTTGGAGCCGTCGCCGTAGTACTCGCTGAACACCTCGGCCTTGAACGAGGTACTGAGGACGACGTCGCGGATCCCGGCCGCGTGGATGCGCGACAGCAGGTGCGTGAGGAAGGGCAGGCCCGCGGTGGGCAGCATCGGCTTGGGCGCCGAGAGCGTGAGCGGACGGAGCCGGGTGCCCTTGCCGCCGACGAGGACGACCGCCTCGACGCCCTCGGCAACAGGCGCCGATCCGCCGACGGACGCGCGCCCCACCGACTCGCGCACGGTGTACTGATCCACTTGATCGGTCCCTTCTTCGTGATGTCCGGTATTCACTTCAGCACTCATCCGTTGTCTTCGCTCGTCGAGGTGTTCTCCGTCGACGTGGTCCGGCGGGCCGCTCGGACCGCAAGACGCGACCGCGCGGCCAGGCCGACGCGCAGCGCGAGCCGCAGCGGTGCACGCCACACACCGGGGTTGCGGTCGGCCTGGAACCGATAGGCACTCTCGTGGTGTGCGGGCAGCATCTTCTCGGGGTTCCGACCGGCGCTGTGCCCCTTGGTGTGCACGATCTCGGCCGAGGGGACATAGACGTTCTGCCAGCCGGCCTTGCCCAGGCGGTCGCCCAGGTCGACGTCCTCCATGTACATGAAATAGCGGGGGTCGAAGCCGCCGACGGCGTCGAAGGCCTCCCGTCGAACCAGCAGGCACGACCCCGAGAGCCAGCCGACGGCCCGTTCCGACGGCGCCTCGTCGTCGGCGCGATAGGCCGCGGTCCACGGATTCTTTTTCCACACCGTGCCGAGGATGGCGTGACCGGTGCCGGAGACGAGGTCGGGAACGCGTCGCGCCGACGGGTAGATGGTGCCGTCGGGTTCCCGGATGAGCGGTCCCAGCGATCCCGCACGCGGCCAGCGCCGCGCAGCGTCGAGGAGTTCGTCGATCGAGCCCGGCTTCCACTCGACGTCCGGGTTGGCGATGAGCACGAACTCGATGTCGGGATCGATCTCGGCGACCCCGCGGTTCATCGCGCGGCCGTAGCCGAGGTTGCCGCCGGTGCGGACCAGTTTCACCGACTCGTAGTCCTTCTCGGCCTGTTCGGGTGCACCGTCGTCGGAGCCGTTGTCTGCGATGACGACCTGCGGCATCACATCGGTCACGGCGTCGAGACTGCGAAGGAATGTCGCGAGGTGATCACCGGAGAAGTAGGTCACCGTGACGACGGCTAGCTGAGCGGGCACCGGCTCAGGGTAACGAACCGCCCGGCTCGACGATCGACGCGTGCAGCGCGGCGCGCCAGTCCCGTAGCGGCGTCAGCCCCGCCGCGGCCCAGGAGCGTCCGGAGAGCACCGAATACGCCGGACGCGGTGCCGGGCGCCGGAACTCCGCCGTGGTGGTGGGCAGCACGCGTGAACGTTCGGCGCCGACCTCCTCGAAGACGGCCGCCGCCACCTCGAACCACGTCGCGCGGCCCGCGTTGGTGGCGTGCAGGACGGTTCCGGTGACCTCGGGGCGGGGCCCGGCGGCCACCAGCTCCCACAGCCCGTCGGCGAGGTCGATGCAGTAGGTGGGCGAACCGAGCTGGTCGTCGACGACCGACACGGTGTCGCGTGTCTGCTCGAGACGACGCATCGTCCCGACGAAGTCGCGGCTCTCGGGTCCGCCGGTGTAGACCCACGCGGTGCGCACGACGGTGGCACGCGGGTCCGCGTCGAGTGCGGCGCGTTCACCGGCGAGTTTGGTTGCCCCGTAGACGGTTGCCGGTTCGCCGCTCACGTCATCGGGTTCGTAGCCGTCGGGACGGTCGCCCGCTGAGCCCGGGCCGTCGAGCGGGGTACCGGGAAAGACGTAGTCGGTGGAGACATGGATCAACCACGCCCCCGCGGCGGCGGTCTGGGCGGCGAGCAGTGCCGGACCGGTGACGTTGACCCGGCGCGCACCCTCCGGATCAGACTCGGCACCGTCGACGTCGGTGTAGGCGGCACAGTTGACCACGACGTCGCCGGCGCCGAGGTCGCCCAGCGCGGCCGCGACCGATGTCTCGTCGGTGATGTCGATGTCGGCGGAGGTCAGCGGACGCCACACCACGGAGTCGGGTGCCTGGGCAGTCCTCTCCTGGAGTGCGGTGCCGAGCTGCCCGCCGGCGCCGACGATGTACACGGTGGGGGTGCTGGGCGTGACACGCATGGCCACCATCGTGCCGCAGACCCCGGCGTGCCACGACTCGGCCGTCCATCAACACGTGACGACCGCTACTCGACTTCTCGGCGTTGCGTTCTCGAATTCCCGAATCACTTCAGTAGCCTGGCGACAGCAACATCAGCTTTCACTCCTGCACCGACAATCCCATGGCGCGGACCGACCGGACGCCACCGTCGAGCAGCACGACGACCACGAAAGGGACCGCGGACCAGTGGATTCACCATCCGACGGCGCACGTGGGCGGCCGCGCCCCAGGCGTGCGGTACCGCCGGAGCCGGGCAGCCGGCGCACTCCGGATGCCGATCACGGCCGACGGCCGGTGCGCGGCGAACGCACTGGTGAACCGGGGTGGCCGCCTCAGGGCGCCCGCCCGCGTCCCGCCGACCCCGAGCCCGGCGCTCCCCGACGCCGGGTGGTGCGTGGTGCTCCCACGACGCAGTCGCGAGCCGAGTCCGCACAACACGCACGGCGCCAGCCGCCGCCCGAACGGATCCCCGCCCGGGATGCCGAAGGCAGGCCTCGTCGACGCCCCGCGGAGCCGCGCGACCCCCGCAGGCGTGTGCCCCCGCAGGAACCGGCGTCTCCCCGCCGGCCGCGGCGTGGCGACGAGCCTCTCGGCCGACGCTCGTCCGGCGAGATCCACACGCGGTCGGCACCCGCCGAACGTAAGCGTTCCGCGTCACCGGATTCCGCCCGCAAGCGCGTCCCTCGACCCGACGCCGAGAAGGCTCCCGCGAAGAAGGCCGCACCGAAGAAGGCCGCACCGAGGAGAACCCCACCGAAGAAGGCCGCACCCGGGAAGCACGCTTCGGCAGGAACAGCCCGAAGTGCTGCCGCGGTGACCGAAAAGCTCTCGGCCACTGCAGAGTCCACCACACCGACCGCTCCGCCGACCGCTCCGCCCGGCACCGTCACTCGCCCTCACGCCGGATGGGCGTCGGGCGCCGGATGGGGTCGCGCGTTGATCGCGATCGCATCGGTCGCCGTGCTGCTGTGCACCGGTTACGCATGGAACACGATGTCCGACCTGGAGACTCGCATCACGCAGCTCGGCGGACTCGGTCTGGGTGGTGCGAAGGACGGCGCCGTCGACATCCTGTTGGTGGGCACCGACTCCCGTACCGACGCGAAGGGCAACCCGCTCTCGCCGGAGGAGGTCAAGCTCCTGCGTTCGGGCGAGGAGGTCGCCACCAACACCGACACCATCCTGCTGGTGCGCATCCCCGAGGACGGTTCGTCGGCCACCGCGATCTCGATCCCACGTGACTCGTACGTCGACGTACCGGGTATCGGCATGAGCAAGATCAACGCGGCCTACGGCACCACCCGCGAAGGCGTGCGCGCCCGCGCCGTGGAAGCCGGGCAGTCGCCCGAGAAGGCGGAGAAGGAAGGCACGCTGGCCGGCCGGAAGGCGTTGGTGGACACCGTCGCCAACCTCACCGGCGTCCAGGTCGACCACTATGCGGAGGTCGGCCTGCTCGGCTTCGTCCTGCTGACCAATGCGGTCGGCGGCATCGACGTCTGCCTCAACGCCCCGGTCCGGGATCCGTTCAGCGGCGCGCGTTTCCGCAAGGGTGTCCAGACCCTCGACGGGCCCAGGGCACTGAGCTTCGTGCGCCAGCGTCACGGACTCCCGCGCGGCGACCTCGACCGCATCACACGTCAGCAGGCGTTCATGGCGTCACTGACCCAGAAGGTGTTGTCCGCAGGCACTCTCACCGATCCGGGAAAGCTCTCGGAGATGCAGAACGCGGTGGCGCGGTCGATCGTCATCGACGACGGTTGGAACATCATCAACTTCGCGGAGCAACTCAAGGACCTCAGCGGCGGCCGCGTGAAGTTCTCCACCATCCCGATCGTCACCGAACAGGGTTGGAGCGAGGACGGTCTGCAGAGCGTCGTCCAGGTGGATCCGCAGGCGGTGAAGACGTACACCAGCGACCTCCTCACCCCGAAGCAGGCCGGAGCCGACGCCCAGCGCGGCGATTTCAAGGTCGACGTCGTCAACGCGGGCACCATCGACGGACTGGGTTCGAACGTGGCGAACATCCTGACCAACAAGGGTTATCAGTCCGGTGAGACCTCCAGCGGCAAGGCCGACACCAAGGACTCGGTGATCTACGCGAAGGAGAACGGCGACGCCGCGCGGCTGCTCGCCAAGGACCTCGGCGGCGTGAAGGTCGTCGAGGACCCGAACCTCGCCGACGACCAGCTCAAGGTGGTCCTCACCAACACCTACGCCGGACCGGGCGGGCTCGGCGACACCGGCGACCAGTCCGACAACACCCCGGCCAGTGAGCGTGTCGGCAACAAGCGCCCGCCGATCACCGCCGCGAACAAGGGGCCGATGTGCGTGAACTGAGCAGTCCGAACACCGTCGCCGACGCGATCTTCGGTGCGGTGGCCGATCATTCGCGTCCGCTGCTGACGTACTACGACGAGGCGACCGGCGAGCGCACCGAACTGTCGGCGGCCACCCTCGGCAACTGGGCGGCCAAGACTGCCAACTATCTCGTCGACGAGATCGGGGTGGGCGCGGGGGACGTCGTGGTGGTGGACCTCCCCGAGCACTGGCAGACGGCCGGGATCGTGATCGGCTCACTGTGGGCCGGCGCCGACGTCCACCTCGCGGACGCCGATGCCGCGGAGGCCGCTTCGGAGCCACGGGTGGTCTTCACCTCGCGCGACCGGCTCGACGACCATCCCGACGCCGACGAGGTCGTGGTGGCGTCACTCGATCCGTTCGCGCTGCCGTTGCGTGATCTCCCGCCCGGGGTCGGCGACTACGGGAGCGTCGTGCGGGTGCACGGCGACCAGTTCGTCTCGCGGTCCCCGGCGGTCGAGGCGCTCGACGGGATGCCGACCGCCGAGGTGGTCACCGAGGCACGCACCGTCGCGGAACGCGACGGCATCGCCGCCGGTACCCGCGTGGTGTCGACGCGTCCCTGGCACACCGCGCCCGGCGTGCTCGCACACCTGCTCGCACCTCTGGTCGCCGGTGGCAGTCTGGTGCACGTCGCGAACGCCTCCGCCGAGCGGGTGGCGGCGGTCGCGGAGGTCGAGAAGGCCGGAGTCGTCCTCGGAACACCCTCCGAATAGCCGCAATTGCCGCACGGCCCGCGTCGCAATTACCGCACGGCCCGCGGGAGCGCAGTGCACAAGAACCTGCGGGATCGCAGTTGATACGGCCCTGCGAGATCGCAGTGCGCACGACCCGCGGGAGCGCGGTGCACAAGAACCTGCGGGATCGCAGTTGATACGGCACAGTGGGGACATGCGACTGCCCAACGCACTGGCCCGTTTCAACAAGATCGTCACCAATCCGATCCAGCGGCAGTGGGCACCCCACCTGCCGCCCTTCGCGATGGTGGAGCACGTCGGCCGCAAGTCCGGAAAGACCTACTCGAATCCGGTGCTGGCCTGGGTCGATCGTGACAAACTCACGATCATCCTCACCTACGGCCGGCACACCGACTGGGTGCGCAACGTTCAGGCGGCCGGGTCCTTCGCCATCGTCCGCAAGAACGAGCGTTATCAGGTCACCGGTCCGCGCATCGTCCCGTCGGACTCCCCCGACATCGCCTCCGGCGCGAAGATCCCCGCACGGCTCTTCGAGTCGGCTCTCCTCGGCACCCTGCACAAGGCCTGAACCCCGGTGGCCGACGACCCGCTCGACGATTTCACCGCCGAGGACGTGACCCTGCGCGGCGACACCCGTCGCGTCTACCGCAAGGGCACGGGTCCTGCGGTCATCGTGATCGCCGAGATGCCCGGGATCAGTCCGAAGGTCGCCGACGTCGCGCGGCGCATCGCCGATCTGGGGGCGACCGCCGTCATGCCGTCGCTGTTCGGCGTCGACGGGCGCGATCCTCGCCCGGACAACCTCGGCCGGGTCGGCTCGATGCGGTCGATGCTGGGCACCATCGCCAAGACCTGCATCACCCGCGAATTCACCATTCTCGCAACGGGAAAGACCTCACCGGTCACGGCGTGGCTGCGCGAGCTCGCCGCCCGCGAGCACGACCGTTGCGGCGGTCCCGGGGTGGGTGCGGTCGGAATGTGTTTCACCGGCGGCTTCGCGCTCGCGATGGCCACCGACGAACGGATGCTGGCGCCGGTGCTCTCGCAGCCGTCGCTGCCGTTCGCGGTCCTCCCCGGACGCGCACGCGCGATCGACGTCGGCGAGGCCGACCTCGAGAAAGTGCAAGCACGATGCGCCCGCGGCCTGGAGGTGATTGGTCTGCGTTTCGCCGGTGATCAGCTCTCGCCGCGTTCTCGATTCGCCCGTCTCCAGGAACTTCTCGGCGACTCGTTCATCGGCATCGAACTCCCCGACGACGCCGCGAACCCGGATTCGATGTTCCCCCGGCCGCATTCGGTGCTGACCGAGGACCTCTACGACGAACCCGGACAACCCACGAGGGAAGCCTTCGACCGGGTGCTGGACTTCTTCACCGACAAACTCGGCTTGTCCCCCGCCACTCCGGGATCGCCTGCGGCAGAGGGCTAGTCGCCGAGCAGTTCCTGCTGGAGCGCGGCGTCCTTGTCGAGGACCATCTGCTCGAGGCCCTTCTGGAACGACACCATCCGTTCCTGCAGGACGGGGTCGGAGGAGGCGAGGATGCGCACGGCGAGCAGTCCGGCGTTGCGGGCGCCGCCGACCGAAACCGTCGCGACGGGCACACCGGCGGGCATCTGCACGATGGACAGCAACGAGTCGAGGCCGTCGAGGTGTCGCAGCGGCACCGGCACACCGATCACCGGCAACGGCGTCGCCGAGGCGACCATGCCCGGAAGGTGCGCTGCCCCACCGGCTCCCGCGATGATGACCTCGATGCCGTTGGCGGCGGCACCGGCCGCGTAGTCGAGCATCCGCTGCGGTGTGCGGTGTGCCGAGACGACACCCACCTGGAATGGCACGTCGAACTCGGCGAGTGCCTCCGCGGCCGCCTTCATCGTCGGCCAGTCGGAGTCGCTGCCCATGATCAGGCCGACACGAGGGCCCCTGTTCTCGGTCATGAATGCACATCCCATCCGTCGGTCCACGTCGCGTGCGACATCCACTGCGCAGCACGCTCGGCGCGCTCGCGCACCGATTCCATCGATTCACCCGGCCGGCCGACGATGTTCACGTGGCCGATCTTTCGGTCGCGCCGCTCACCCTTGCCGTAGAGGTGCACCTTGGCCTCGGGCATCCGCGCCATCAGGTGGTGCAGGCGCTCGTCCATGGACATCTCCGGTGCGCTCGGCGCGCCCAGGATGTTGGCCATCACGGTCAGCGGCGCGGTCGGCGCGGTGTTGCCGAGCGGGTAGTCGAGAACGGCGCGCAGATGCTGCTCGAACTGCGAGGTGACCGCGCCGTCCATCGTCCAGTGCCCGCTGTTGTGCGGACGCATCGCGAGTTCGTTGACGACGAGTTCGCCGTCGACGGTCTCGAACAGTTCCATCGCCATCACACCGACCACGCCGAGTTCGCCGGCGAGACGCAACGCCATCTGCTGCGCCTGCTCGGCGACGTCGTCGGAGAGATCCGGTGCGGGCGCGAGCACGACGGCGCACTGGCCGTGACGCTGGATGGTCTCCACCACCGGCCACGCCGCACCCTGCCCGAACGGGGACCGGGCGATCATGGCCGACAGTTCGCGCCGCATCGGCACCTTCTGTTCGGCCAGCAGCGCCGGCGCGTCGGACGGGTACTCGTCGAAGACCGCGAGGGCCTCGTCGGCGCCGTCGACGAGCCAGACCCCGCGACCGTCGTATCCACCGCGGACCGCCTTGATGACGATCTCCCAGTCGTTGGCCGCGCCGAACTCGGCGAGACGCGCGCGGGCGGCCGTCCGGTCGCCGGCGAGGTCGGCGAACTCCGGGACCGGCAGACCCAGCTCGGCCAGGCGAACCCGCATCGCCAGCTTGTCCTGGGCGAAGTGCAGCGCCTTCGACGGCGGGAGGACCGCCACTCCTTCGGCTTCGAGTGCCTGGAGGTGATGCAGCGGCACACCTTCGTGGTCGAAGGTCAGTGCGGCGGCACCGGCGGCGGCGCGGCGCAGGTCGTCGAGTTCGTCGTGTGAGCCGAGGACGATGTCGGCACTCACCTGCGCGGCCGGGTCCGAGTCCGACGCGGCCAGCACGCGCAGACACTGTCCGAGTGTGATCGCGGCCTGATGCGTCATCCGCGCGAGCTGTCCGCCACCGATCATCGTGACCTTCGGCATACCCGACGCCGCGCCGGCGCTACGCGCCGCTTCCGGGGTGGGTGGCGCGGAATTCGAGGTCATCGGCCCGTTCACTGGCGCTCCATCCGCCTCGCGTGGATTCACGCGAACCATCGTGGCACGTCCGCTCTGTCATCCGCACAACCGCCCGGAGAACTTCCCCGGCGCTGTTGTTTCGTACACTCGGATCTTGTGCCATTGATCGACGAGCTGATCGCTCGCCTCCCAGCGCCGGTCCGACGGCTCGTGATGCGGCACCACGAACTCATCAAGTTCGCCATGGTCGGCGGTACCACCTTCATCTTCGATCTCGCGATCTTCTACAGCCTCAGCCTCACGATCCTCGAGCCGAAGCCGGTGATCGCCAAGATCATCGCCGGGGTGCTGGCGACGATCCTCAGCTACATCCTCAACCGCGAGTGGGCCTTCAAGAACCGCGGCGGCCGTGAACGCCACCACGAGGCACTGCTGTTCTTCTTCATCAGCGGGATCGGCGTCATCCTGCAGGCCGCACCGCTGTTCGTCGGCAACAACGTCTTCGACATGCGGTCCAACCTGAGTGTGTCCGAGGTCGTCGTCGTCGACTTCGTCCTCGGCTACATCATCGGCAACCTGATGCAGATGGCCTTCCGCTTCTGGGCGCTGCGCAAATTCGCGTTCCCCGAGGAACTCCTCCGCGGTGGCGAAGCCGGGTCCACCGACCTGCACCCCTCGCTCGCCGAGCTCAACGATGAGGAACTCGGTCACGCCTGACGTCGGTGTCCGTGCCGCCGGGACCCGGGTCGTCCTGCTCGTTCGGTTCCTCGCCGTATCCGCTCGCATATCGGGCCGGGACGACGATGGCGAACACCGGGGGACGTCGGACCGTGAGTTCCAGGCGCCCGCCGTCGGCCTCGATCAACGCCCGCGCCAGCGACAGTCCGACGCCGCTGCGCCCGGCACCGGGCCGCTTCCCGGCCGAGAAACCGCGGCGGAAGATGTGCGCGGAGATCTCGTCGGCGACGCCGTCGCCCTCGTCGGCGACCGTGATGCGGACCAGATCGCCGGCCTGCAGGGTGCTCACCTCGATCCGGCACGTCCCGCGACCGTGCTGTAGCGCGTTGTCGACCAGCACACTGACTGCCTCCCGCAGGCGTCCGGACTGCGAGGTGAGCGCCTGCGGTGCACCCTCGACCACCGCGATCAGCTGCCGACCCTGCGCCTCGAAGGCGTGACGGAAGTCCTCGACGAGTGTGGCGAGCATGTCGCCGACGTCGATGAAATGTGGTTCGGGTTCGTCGGCACGCGAGGCTTCCACCAGTTCGTCGAGATCGGTGGCCAGTCGCTCCACCTGGTCGAGTGCTTCCTCGGCTTCGCTGACGACCGCCGGATCGTCGTGCAGCGCCAGCTCGTCGAGCCGCAGCTGGATGGCGGTCAGCCGGCTGCGGAGCTGATGCGACGCATCGCCGGCGATCTCGCGTTCGCGTTCGAGCCTCAGGGCCTGCGCGGTGTTGGCGTCGGCGAGCGCTCGCGACACCCGGTCGAGTTCGGCGATGCCGTACATCTTCCATTCGGTACGGAAGTCGGCACGGCCGAGAGTCGCCGCGCGGTCGGCCAGATCGGTCAGGGGGTCGACGATCCGGCCCGCCGACACCGCCGCCACCACCGAGCCGCCGATCACCGAGGCGACGACCACGAGCAGGACGACGCCGGCCGCGGTCATCTGGTCGTCCCGGACCTCGTTGCGCGGGATGGACAGGGTCAGCGTGCCGGCGGTGCCCAGACCGATGGATTCCGAGAGTCGGGGCCCATCGATGTCGGCTCCGACGACCATCCGCCGATCGACTCCCCCGAGATCCGGGTAGGTGATGGTCAGCTGGCCGTCGGGTGGCAGCAGCAGTTCGAAGGACTGCCGGTTGACGGCCTCGGACGGGATGCGACCGTCGGCCCCCTCCTGCCGGATGAGCTGGTCGGCGACGATCTTGAGCCGGTTGTCGAGAGCCTGATTCGCGTTGTCGGCCACCCACCACCAGGCCACGACGCTCAACGGGATGCCCAGCAGACAGCCGACCGCGATCAGGACAGCGGTCATCGTGGTGAGCAGGCGCCGGCGCATGGAAGCCGGTCGCATCGATGCCGGTCGCATGGAACTTCCTAGGGGTCGAACCGGAAGCCGACGCCGCGCACCGTCACGATGTGCCGCGGGCGGTTGTGGCGGTCGTCGCCGATCTTCCGGCGAAGCCACGAGATGTGCATGTCGAGGGTCTTCGACGACCGCAGATCCGCCGAACCCCAGACCTCGGTGAGGATCTCCTCACGGGTCACCACCTGACCCGCACGCTCCATGAGGAATCGCAAGAGATCGAACTCGCGGTTCGCGAGGGTGAGGTCCTCCCCGTCCACCAGGACTCGCCGCGCCCGCGCGTCGAGTCGGATCGCGCCGCCCTCGAGTACGGGCTCGCCGTCGTCGGGCTGACGCCGGCGGAGCAACGCCCGCACACGGGCGAGGAGCTCGGCGAGGCGGAACGGTTTACCCACGTAGTCGTCCGCACCGGCGTCGAGGCCGACCACGAAGTCGACCTCGTCGGTGCGCGCGGTGAGCATGAGGACCGCGAGCGCGGGACGCTGGGCGCGCACCCGCCGGCACACCTCGAGGCCGTCGAGGACCGGGAGTCCGAGGTCGAGGATGAGCAACTCGTAGCGGCTGTCGAGGGCCTTCTCGAGCGCGTCGGCCCCGGTGCTCACGACATCGCACCCGTATCCCTCGCGGGAGAGGGCCCGCGCGAGCGGTTCGGCGATCGCGGCGTCGTCCTCGGCGAGCAGCACGTTGGTCAACGCTCCCGCGCCCCTCTGCTCTCGGGACGGTCGGCGGGGCCGCCCGGGACGCCGTAGTCGTCTTCCGCGTCGTCGCCGTACATCTCGAGCACTTCGTGGTAGAGCAGCGAATGGACCTTCTCCACCTGCGGGATGTCGTCGAAGGACAGCGGTTCGTCGGAGGCCGACTCGATGACCAGCGTGCCGGTCCGGAGCATCCGGTCGATGACGCCGTGGCGGAACTCGACGGTGTTGATCCGCCGGATCGGGATGTCGATACCCGACCGGGTGAGGATTCCGTTGCGGAACATCACCCGGCGGTCGGTCAGGACGAAGTGCGTCGTCTTCCAGGACAGCAACGGCCGGACGAAATACCACACGAGGCCGAGTGCCCACACCACGCCGACGACGAGCAGCAGCACCGTCCGCGGGGTCGAGCCCAGCGACGATCCGGCGATCACGCCCGCGAGGACACCCGCGGCCGCGGTGATGATCCCGAACAACAGGAACGGACCGAGCAGACACTTCCAATGAGGGTGCCGGTGGAGAACGACACGTTCACCGGGCGCCAGGTTCTCCCGCGGGTAAGCCATGCGGCTCAGCATAATCGGGACGGCCCTGCCCGGGGCCACGCTGAGTAGACTGCGAGACACCAATACCGATCGACTGCCGGGCACGTTGGGGCGGTCGGCGAGGAGAATTGTCATGACCTACCAGGACCCGCGGGGCCCGCACCGCGATCCCGACCCACGGACCGCTCGCTACGAATCCGGGTACAACCCCGACTCGCGTGCCTACAGCCGGCAGGATCCGTATGCCGAGCCTTACCGGGATCCGTACCGCGCCGACGGCCCCGCCGCACCGGGCGGCTACGTCGAGCAGCCACGGCCGGACCGGGCGCCGCGCCGCGGACCCGACGTCAACCCGGTCACCTTCGCCGGTGGCGTGGTGATGACCGGTGTGGTCACCGGCCTCGCTGCGTGGCTGGTCGCCTGGATCATCGCGGCGTTCGTCGAGAAGGTGAACGAGTCCGGCAAACTCGGTGTCTGGAACCCGGTGGCGGCCAGCGAGATCTGGTTCGGTGTCGTGGGATTCCTGTGCGCACTCGCCGCCGGCGCGCTCTGGTATGTGCTGCAGCTCATCACGCCGGCGCCCAACCAGTTCTATCGCTGGATCGTGGGGCTGCTCCTGGTGGCGGCGGTGCTGATCCCGATCCTCACCTATCAGCAGACCTCGGTCGGCATCGAGACCGCGATCCTGCATTTCGTCATCGGTCTTCCGCCGTTGACGATCATCCCGGCGATGGGCGTCAAGAGCCTGCAGCGCTAGGCCCCGTCTGTCGCCGGCTGAGCCCCGTCGAAGTCAGACCGGCCGCAGGTGCGTGACGTCCCCGGCGGCCGCGATCACCTGACGGCCGTCGGCGTCGACGACGATCCGCCCGGACGCGTCGACGCCGGTTGCGGTCCCGATGACCTCCTCGTCGCCCGGCAGCACCAGGCGTACGCGGCGCCCGATGGTGTCACTGTCCTCCCGGTAGCGCGCCGCGAGTCCGTCGACGTCGTTCGGCCACCGGTCGAGCAGATCCGACAGTGCCCGCAGGTACGACGCCGCCAGCTCGGTGAGCGGGACGTCCTCACCGGTCGCCAACTGCAGCGAGGTGGCGGTCGGGACCGGGAGCTGGTCCTCGGACATCGTCGTGTTGAGGCCGGTGCCGATCACGGCCACCCCGCCGTCCCCGTGCCTGGTATGGGGTGAACGCGTGTACTCCGAGAGGATCCCGGCGGTCTTGCGCCCGTCGATCAGCACGTCGTTGGGCCACTTGAGACCCGGCCGCACGCCGATCGCCTCACTGATTCCCTGCACCGCGGCGAGCCCGGCCAGCAACGACAACCAGCCGAGGTGTTCGGTGTGCTCGCCGACGTCGACCGCCGCCGACATCGCCAGCTGCGTCCCGCGCGGCGCGGTCCAGGTCCTCGCGTGCCGTCCGCGACCTGCGGTCTGGTCGGTGGTCAGGCGCACCGTGCCGTCGACCGGTTCGGTCGCCGCGCGGGACACCAGATCGGCGTTGGTCGACCCGGTGGAATCGACCACCTCGATCCGGTGCCAGCGCGTGTCGGCGAGTCGGGTCCGGAGCAGGTCGGCGTCGAGGGACATGTCTGAAGAACCTAACAAATGAACAACCACCGACCGATCGCTCGGGAACCTGAGGGATATCTCACGTTGATCCGGTTGACGTGGCTCACACTCGGGTAGTTAGCATCGACAGTCATGACCACAGCTTCACGCGACGATGCCGCCGCTCCCGACATCCACACGACAGCGGGGAAGCTCGCCGATCTGCGCAATCGCCTCGAAGAGGCGAAGCACCCCGTGGGCGAGGCCGCCGTCGAGAAGACTCATGCGAAGGGCAAGCTGACCGCCCGTGAGCGGATCACCCACCTGCTCGACGAGGGCTCGTTCGTCGAACTCGACGCGCTCGCCAAGCATCGCAGCACCAACTTCGGTCTCGCCGAGCGTCGACCGGTCGGAGACGGTGTGGTCACCGGCTACGGCACGATCGACGGCCGCGAGGTCTGCGTGTTCTCGCAGGATTCCACCGTCTTCGGCGGCAGCCTGGGCGAGGTCTACGGCGAGAAGATCGTGAAGGTCATGGACCTCGCCATCAAGACCGGCCGCCCGCTGATCGGCATCAACGACGGCGCCGGCGCCCGCATCCAGGAAGGCGTGGTCTCGCTCGGCCTGTACGGCGAGATCTTCCACCGCAACGTCCGCGCCTCCGGTGTCATCCCCCAGATCTCGCTGATCATGGGTGCAGCCGCCGGCGGCCACGTGTACTCCCCGGCGCTGACCGACTTCGTGGTCATGGTCGACCAGACCAGCCAGATGTTCATCACCGGCCCGGACGTCATCAAGACCGTCACCGGTGAAGAGGTCACCCAGGAAGAACTCGGCGGCGCAAGCACCCACATGGCGAAGTCGGGCACCGCGCACTACGTCGCCTCCGACGAAGAGGACGCGCTCGAGTACGTCAAGGAACTCCTGAGCTACCTGCCGAGCAACAACCGTGCCGATGCCCCGCGTCTGCCGGTCGCGCAGCCGGCCGCCGGCTCCATCGAGGACACCCTGACTGACGAGGACCTCGAGCTCGACACGCTCATCCCGGATTCGCCGAACCAGCCGTACGACATGCACGAGGTCATCCGTCGCATCCTCGACGACGACGAGTTCCTCGAGATCCAGGCCGATTACGCGAAGAACATCGTCGTCGGTTACGGCCGCGTCGACGGCCGCAGTGTGGGCATCGTCGCCAACCAGCCCACCCAGTTCGCCGGCTGCCTCGACATCGACGCCTCGGAGAAGGCCGCCCGTTTCGTGCGCACCTGCGACGCCTTCAACATCCCGATCGTCACCCTGGTCGACGTCCCCGGCTTCCTGCCCGGCACCGACCAGGAGTACCGCGGCATCATCCGCCGCGGCGCCAAGCTGCTCTACGCCTACGGCGAGGCGACGGTCGGCAAGATCACCGTCATCACCCGTAAGGCCTACGGCGGCGCATACGACGTCATGGGCTCCAAGCACATGGGTGCCGACGTGAACCTCGCATGGCCCACGGCGCAGATCGCTGTCATGGGTGCCTCCGGCGCCGTCGGATTCGTCTACCGCAATCAGCTCAAGGAGGCCGCTGCGAAGGGCGAGGACGTCGACGCACTGCGCCTCGAGCTGCAGCAGGAGTACGAGGACACCCTCGTCAACCCGTACGTCGCCGCCGCCCGCGGTTACGTCGACGCGGTCATCCCGCCGAGCCACACCCGCGGCCAGATCGCGACCGCACTCAAGCTGCTCGAGCGCAAGATGGTCAACCTGCCGCCGAAGAAGCACGGGAACATCCCCCTGTGAGTGAGAGCCCAGCGAACGAGGCATCCGTGAACGAGAACACCGAGAAGGCAGCCGAGAAGCCGTTCCTGACCGTCGTCAACGGCAACCCGACCGATGAGGACCTCGCCGTGCTGGTGAGCGTCCTGGCCGGCGCGGGTGCCGGCGGTGGTGAGCCGGAACCGGAGATCCGCAACGACTGGGGTCGCCCGGTCGATCGACTCCGTCCCCAGTGGGGCGCACCGTCGAGTTTCACCAATCTGCGCTACTGACAGTGCCTGATTCCCAGATCGGGTCGAACACACACGAGACCGGGCCGGCCACCGCCGGCCCGGTCTTCGTGCTCGGGTCCGCCTCCCCGGCCCGACTGCGGGTCCTGCGCGCCGCCGGTGTCGAACCGGTGGTGCGCGTTTCCGACGTGGACGAGGACGCGCTGCTCGAACAGTTGCCGCCGGCCACTCCCGCCGACGCCGTCGTCGCCGAGCTGGCACGGGCGAAGGCCGAGTCGGTCGCCGCACTGCCGGAGATCGCCGGTGCGGCCGAGAACGGCGAGACGGTCGTGGTCATCGGCTGTGACTCGATGCTGCATCTCGACGACCGCCTGCTCGGCAAGCCGCACACGCCCGAACGTGCACTCGCGCAGTGGGCCGAGATGCGCGGCCGCAACGCCGACCTGCTCACCGGCCACCACCTGATCCGGCTCGATCCCGATGGCGGCTCGACCAGCGCGACCGGGACGAGTTCCACGACAATCCATTTCACCGATGCCGACGACGACGTGGTCGCTCGCTATGTGGACAGCGGCGAACCGCTACAGGTCGCTGGTGCGTTCACCCTCGACGGACTCGGCGGCTGGCTGGTCGAACGCATCGAGGGCGATCCTTCGTCGGTCATCGGGATCGGTCTGCCGCTCGTCCACCGGCTCCTGACCGAGGTCGGGTTGTCGGTCACCGACTTCTGGAAGCACTGACCACCCACACCCATTCTCACTGCCTCGAAGGGTCACCCCACCTCGAAGAACTCCGGCCAGTACCGCTGTAGGCAGTCCACCGGCTGTCCCTGACGATTGAACTGCGGTCCGGTCAGGCCGATGGTCAGCGCCCGCGCGCGTTCGGTCGCCGACCCGTGCCCCATCGCGCCGCCGGTGTCACCGATGATCGGGAGCAGGGTCGCAACCTGCAGGATCTCCTTGGCGCCCAACGCATCACGCTGGTAGGCCGTGGCCGCCCAGTTGGATGCGAGGCAGTCGGCGATCAGTTCGCTGTTCTTGCCCTGAGGCAGTCGCCGCTCCGGGATGCCGAACGCCTCGGCCATCCGGAACACCACGTTGTGTCCGTACTCGTGGGCGACGACGATCGCGGCGGTGAAGTCCCCGACGATCGGCGACGGCACCCCGAAGACGTTCCCGTCCCAGATGGCGGCGAAGGTGTCGACCGGCAGCACGATGCTGCCCTCGGTCTCCTGGCCGTCGCCGTTGGGTTCCTCGTCGACCCCGCAGAAGAAGGCGTTCGCCTCGTCGGACGGAATCCGGTTGGACGCCCCGTCCTCGTCGATGCATTCGGTGGCGAACGAGGTGCCCGACTCGATCAGGGCCCGTCCCGGTGCGGGGTCACCCCAACCGAGTTCACCGAACCATCCACCCCACGTCTGGTCGAGGTCGTCGAGCAGCGTGGTGAGGTACTTCGGTACCGCGGTGTCGACGTTGGACGAATTCACCCCGCTGGTCATGAGTTCCGCCGTCGGCGTCGCCAGCTTCGGGCAGTCGTCCGGACGGCATCCCCTGGGGTCGGCGTCGCCCGGCGTCGACGACGGGATGCTCGACCGTGTACTCGGTGTCGGCGATCCCGGTGACGAGGAGGTCGACGTCGAGGCCGACGCCGACGGCGCCGGCGCCGGGCTCGACGGGTCGTCGGAGGAGATGAGCGAACATCCACTCGTCACGGCGAGCACCAGCACCGCCAACGGAACGCTCCACCGGACCATTCGCGAGACATCCCGGCGCTCCACGCGAGCCCCACGTCGATCGATCATTGGGCGAACTTAGCAGGCAACCACCCGTTGACCTGGGGTTTGTCATCCGTCCGAAGCACGCCCTCACCAGCTGCGACAGACGGGAGCCCGTCTGCCACCGGGCAGTCGGACGCGCCCATGCCCTACCCTTTGTATCCGGGACCGGTCACGGTCCGCGCGATGTATGTCGAGACGCCCGAACGCACCAAGCTGGAGAACAGACCGTGAGTGTTGAAACCGACCCGAATCCGGCCTTCGCCGAGTACGCCCACCCCGAGCGGTTGGTGACCACCCAGTGGCTGTCGGCTCATCTCGGCGCCAAGGGCCTCAAGATCATCGAATCCGATGAGGACGTGCTGCTCTACGACATCGGCCACATCCCGACCGCGCAGAAGATCGACTGGCACCTGCACCTCAACGACCCGGTCACCCGCGACTACATCGACGGTGAACAGTTCGCAGAACTGATGCGCAGCAAGGGAATCGAGCGCGACGACACCGTCGTCATCTACGGCGACAAGAGCAACTGGTGGGCGGCGTACGCACTCTGGGTGTTCACGCTGTTCGGTCACGAGGACGTGCGCCTGCTCGACGGTGGTCGCGACGCGTGGATGGCCGAGGACCGGGACACCTCCTTCGACGTCCCCGAGTACCCGCGGTCGGACTACCCCGTCGTCGAGCGCGACGACACGAAGATCCGCGCCTTCGCCCCGCAGGTCCTCGAGGCGCTCGGCACCGAGCCGCTCGTGGATGTCCGCTCGCCGCAGGAGTACACCGGCGAGCGCACCCACATGCCCGACTACCCCGAGGAGGGCGCGCTGCGCGGCGGTCACATCCCCACCGCGGTGTCGATCCCGTGGGCCAGGGCCGCCGCTCCGGACGGCCGTTTCCGTCCCCGCGCCGAGCTCGACGAGATCTACGGCGACTTCGACAAGGGCACCCCGATGATCGCCTACTGCCGCATCGGCGAGCGTTCCAGCCACACCTGGTTCGTGCTGACCCATCTGCTTGGGCACACCAGGGTTCGCAACTACGACGGATCGTGGACCGAGTGGGGCAACGCGGTTCGCGTACCCATCGCCGTCGGCGACGAGCCGGGTGCCGCGCCCGGCCGCAAGTGAGCCCCGACCGACGATGAGCTTGCCCCCAGCCCTGGCAGAAATCGTCGAAGACTTTGCCGCACTTGGTGATTCCGACAAGATCACCTTGCTCCTGGAATTCGCCGGCGAACTCCCCGACCTCCCTGAGCATCTGCAACAGGAGGCGATGGAACCGGTACCCGAGTGCCAGTCACCGGTGTTCCTGTCCGTCGACGCCGGCGATCCGGAATCGGTACGGCTGTACTTCACCGCGCCGCGCGAGGCGCCGACGACGCGCGGATTCGCGGCGATCCTGCACCAGGGTCTCGACACCGCGTCGGCGCAGGAGATCCTCGACGTCCCGTCGGACTTCTACTACGACCTCGGTCTGGGCAGCGCGGTCAGTCTGCTCCGCCTCCGGGGTATGGCGGGCATGCTCGGCCGGATCAAGGCGCAGGTGCGCGATCAGACGGCCGGTTCCGGGTCCGACACACCCGGGGTATGAAGTTCATCCAGATCCGCGACGAGCCGATCGCACCGGGGGGTCTCGTCGAGTGGACCCCCTATGTCTCGGGCGGGTTGGGCGCCTGGCGTCCTGATCCCCGCCTGACCTCGCACAACCACGAACAGCATCTGCGTGCCGCCTTCGACTATCGGGTGCGGACCCAGCGCGAGGGTGGGCGGGAGGCCTGGCTGGGCCTGTCGATCGAGTTCGACGAACCATTGTCGATCCCGGCGATCCGCTCGGTGCTGACCCAGTGGATCGACCGTCACGAGGTCCTGCGCAGCCACGTCGTGATCAAGGGGACGGGCCTGCAGCGGCTCACCACCGACCCCGGCACCGTGAAACTCAAGATGGGACGCATCGGCTGGTTCGCCGAGCCCGGCCCCCTCGTCGAGCAGCTGGGCGGCTCCTTCGACCGTGCCACCGCGCCGCTGCACTGGCCCGCCTACCTGTTCGCGACGGTGGGACGCGCCGACTCGTTCACCCTGCTGTTCGCCGCGGACCACTCCCTGGTCGACGGCTACTCGCTGATCATGGCCCAGCAGGAGCTCGTCTCGCTGTACCGCGCGGCGCGCGAACACCGGACCGCCAACCTGCCCGCGGTCGGCAGCTACGTCGACTTCAGCGCCGAGGAACGACGCCGCGCCGACCAGACCGGCGGCGACCATCCGGCGGTGGCCCTGTGGTCGGAGTTCCTGCGCACGGGCGCCGGCGACATGCCGGCCCTGCTGCGGTCCCCGGAGGGCACCAGCGGCGGAATCGGGGACGAGGCCGATCAGGAGTACTTCGAGGAGACGACGATCCCGCAGGAGTCGCTGTGGGGCGTCGTCGCCGACGACGAGACCGCCAACCGGTTCACCGCGATCTGTTCGGAGGCCGGCGGAACGCTGACCGCGGGCATCCTCGCCGCGTTCGCGATGGTCCATCACGAGATGACCGACGACGCGGAGTTCCGCTGCGTGCTGCCCCGGCACACCCGTGACGACACGCAGTGGCTGACCGCGCTGGGGTGGTTCGTGGGCGTCGCGCCGTTCTGGATGGACATGTCCGACTCCCCGACCTTCGATCAGGCGGTCACCCGCGCCACGGCCGTCCTCAAGCGCGGTCGCCGGGGCGCCTCGCTACCCTTCCTTCGCGTGGCCGACCTGATCGGCCACCACGGTGAGCCGCGGTTCGTGATCTCGTTCATCGACACCCGGTACGCGCCGGGCGCCGGGGCGGCCGACGCCGGCCGCGCGAAGGTGATTCGCAGCCACAGCTACTCCCCGCACGAGGTCTACATCTGGATCAACCGGACCCCGTCCGGTTTGCGCTATTCGGCCCGTTTCCCGCGCGAATCCCCGCTCCGCGAACTCGGCGTCGCCGAGTCGTCGACCGACATTCCCCCCGTCGGGGCCCCGATGCCGGATGCGTCACCTTTTCCGCTCGACGCGGAGGCGAGTGACATCGACCCGACCCTCGGTCCCGTACACGCCTACCTGCACAATTTCGCCGAACTCGTACGGCGCCTCGGTGATGCGAGCACATTCTCCCGCGCGTTGTGACCCACGGCTCCACCGAACGATTGCTCGGTGGGCTACTGTATTTGCCGGAAGGTCGCGACGCCCGGACTCCCGGCGTCGTCCGCGCCCTCACCGTCCGCATCCCGGCCGGCGAAGGCTGCACCACCGTCTTGACCGTTGTCCGACAACCGTGTCGCACGCGCCACCGCGCGTCGTGAGCACCTGAGTACGAGTAAGGCCCAGGAGAACAAGTGCCCAGTACCGCAATCAGCAAGGTCCTCATCGCCAATCGAGGCGAGATCGCTGTCCGTGTGATCCGCGCAGCCCGGGATGCGGGCCTCGCGAGCGTCGCCGTGTACGCCGAGCCCGACGCGGACGCACTGTTCGTCAAACTCGCCGACGAGGCTTTCGCACTGGGCGGCCAGACCTCGGCCGAGTCGTACCTGGTCTTCGACAAGATCCTCGACGCCGCCGCCAAGTCGGGCGCCGACGCGATCCACCCCGGTTACGGCTTCCTGTCCGAGAACGCCGACTTCGCCCAGGCCGTCATCGACGCCGGGCTGATCTGGATCGGACCGTCACCCCAGTCGATCCGCGACCTCGGCGACAAGGTCACCGCCCGTCACATCGCGCTGAAGGCCGACGCACCGATGGCGCCCGGCACCAAGGACCCGGTCAAGGACGCCGACGAGGTCGTCGCCTTCGCCAAGGAGCACGGCGTGCCCGTCGCGATCAAGGCCGCCTTCGGCGGTGGCGGTCGCGGTATGAAGGTCGCCTACACCATCGAAGAGATCCCGCACCTGTTCGAGTCGGCGACGCGTGAGGCCATCGCCGCGTTCGGTCGCGGTGAGTGCTTCGTGGAGCGCTACCTGGACAAGGCCCGCCACGTCGAGGCGCAGGTCATCGCCGACCAGCACGGCAACGTCATCGTCGCCGGTACCCGCGACTGCTCGCTGCAGCGTCGTTTCCAGAAGCTCGTCGAGGAGGCCCCGGCGCCGTTCCTGACCGACGAGCAGCGCACCAAGATCCACGAGTCCGCCAAGGCCATCTGCCGCGAGGCCGGCTACTACGGCGCGGGCACCGTCGAGTTCCTGGTCGGCAACGACGGCCTGGTCTCGTTCCTCGAGGTCAACACCCGTCTGCAGGTCGAGCACCCGGTCACCGAGGAGACCGCGGGCATCGACCTCGTCCGTCAGCAGTTCCGCATCGCCAACGGCGAGAAGCTCGAGTTCACCGAGGATCCGACCCCGCGCGGCCACGCCTTCGAGTTCCGCATCAACGGCGAGGACGCCGGCCGCAACTTCCTGCCGGCCCCCGGCCCCATCTCGGTTTACAAGGAGCCCACCGGACCCGGCGTGCGCGTCGACTCCGGTGTTGTCGAGGGCGACGTCATCGGCGGCCAGTTCGACTCGATGCTGGCCAAGCTGATCGTCACCGGCGAGACCCGCGAGCAGGCGCTCGAGCGTTCGCGTCGCGCACTCGCCGAGTTCCAGGTCGAGGGCCTCGCCACGGTCATCCCGTTCCACCGCCACATCGTCTCCAACCCGGCGTTCATCGGCGACGGCGAGAAGTTCGACGTCTACACCAAGTGGATCGAGACCGATTGGGAGAACCCGATCGAGCCGTACACCGGTGGAGAGCCGATCGAGGAAGACGACGCCGCACCGCGTCAGAAGGTCGTGGTCGAGGTCGGCGGACGCCGCGTCGAGGTCTCGCTGCCGGGTGATCTCGCCCTCGGTGGCGGCGGCGGCTCGACCAACGGTGTCATCCGCAAGAAGCCGAAGGCCCGCTCGCGCAAGAAGGGCGGCGGCGCAGCCGTCTCCGGTGACGCCGTGGCCGCTCCGATGCAGGGCACCGTCGTCAAGGTCGCCGTCGAAGAGGGCCAGGAGGTCTCCGCCGGTGATCTGGTCGTCGTCCTCGAGGCGATGAAGATGGAGAACCCGGTCACCGCCCACAAGGACGGCGTGGTCACCGGTCTGGCCATCGAGGCCGGCGCCGCGGTCACCCAGGGTACCGTGCTGCTCGAGCTGAAGTAACCCACTCGCTGCCTGAGGTGCGAGGAACCACCCTCGCTGCCTGAGGTGCGAGGAACCACCCTTGCTGCCTGAGGTGCGAGGAACCACCCTGCTGCCTGAGGTGCGAGCGACCACCCTCGCTGCCTGAGGTGCGAGGAGCGATAGCGACGAGCCACGAAGGCCTGGTGAGGCAACCTCGCCGGCCTTCGTGGCTCGCTCCCCGAGTAGCGAGCTTGCGAGCCACCCGCTCCCTGAGTAGCGAGCCTGCGAGCGTATCGAAGGGACATCGTGCAACCAGTCGAGATCAACGCCGGGACGTGGTATCTGCGTTCGCTTCGTGCGGACGACCGGATCACCGACGTCCCGGCGTTGTCTCTTCTCGGGGTCGACTCCCCCGCCGATTACGTCGAGGCAGCGAACTCCGACTGGCACACCGAGACGCGTTTCGTGTGGGCCATCTGCATCCCCACGACCGGCGAGTTGATCGCTCTCGTCGGGGTGACGCCGGACGGCGCCTCGGGCCGGTTGTGGGGTCAGGCGCGCGACGGCTACGACGCGGCGCTCGACGCTGCGATCGGGCCAGTGTCACGGTTTGCCGAAGGTGCGCTGGATCTCACTGTGGCCGAACCCCTCTCGCGTTCGATCGGCTGAATCGACCGAGAGTGTCAGGTGTCGCTCTCTCCTCCGAGCTTTCAGCGCCTGTCTGCATTGGCCCGTACAGTTCGGCACGGCCCAGAACGCGTTCGGGAAGCTCTGACACCCTCGTCTCGAACCTGCCGGTCGCAAGCCGACATAGCTGCGACGGCGTTGGTAATAGGTCGTTGGTAATAGGTTCAGAGACATGAACCAGATCGACCCGGAAATCGACGACTACCTGACCCGCTATGCCGCTACGCTGAGTGCCTTCGACTCGACCGCGGCCGCACAGTTGTGGGCCATCCCGGGCATGATCATCGATGATCGTTTCGCCGGTGTCGTCGACGACCGCGAGACCATGGCACACAGCCTTGAGCAGGCCTACCCGCTCTACCGCGAACTCGGCTTGGCATCGGTCAGCCACGAATGCCTGAACGTCGAACACCTCACCACCGCGATCAGCCTGGTCAAGGTGCGGTGGATCTTCTACGGGGCCAACGGTGATCAACTCACCGACAGCAACGCCTACTACATCGTGCGCCGCGACGACGATGGCCTACACGCCTGCGTGTGCATCCAACTCGACGACGCCGAGAAGCTCCGAGCACTGGCCGCCGAACACGACATCGACATCGACATCGCCGAGTACACCCGCGAGTAGTCGAAACCAACGATCGCCGGCAACGGGTGAGGGCGTGTTCGGCGTCGGTCACAGCTTCTTTTCAAGTCCCTGCGCGTCAAGATCCTGCACTCAGCGCGCCCGCCAGAATGCTTGACGCACTGGAGACCACTTGACTCGAACACATATTCGAGTACTGTTGTGTCATGGCGCGGGGGGCGGGCAGCGAATCCACGGATTCGGCAGGCATCACAGAAGACTCTGTCGAGCCCACGCTGCGTCCCGATACCGAACTCTCAGCCCCTGAGCTGATCGAGGTCTTGAATCACTGCGCCGGGCTCGCCGCGTCGACAGCCCACCGAATGATGACCGTTGCCAGCCTCATTCACGACGAACGGGAAATGGACTATGCCGCGCGTCGCGCCGAGGCGCACAGCGGACAACTCGACTCGATCGAGGCGTTCGACGAGCTGGCTGCTCGAGCGGCCGCCAGTGAGAACCCGTACGCACAGTTCGGGCCGAACGGTCTCGAGCAGGCCATCGCCGAGGTCGGCGCCACCTTGACCATGACGCCGGCAGAGGCCCGAGAACTCATCATGGCCGGTGACGCCCTGCGGTATCGACTGTCGTTCACCGGTCACGCACTGGCCTGCGGCCGCATCGACAAGAAGCGTTTCCTCATCGCGATCAAGCGAACCGACCTCGTCACCGACGCCGATGAGATGCAGACGGTGGATGCACATCTGGCCGAGGCCATCTTCGCCCGCGCACCGATGTCGACGACCCGGTTCACCGCCATGGTCGACGCCATCGTCGCAAAGTGGGCACCCGAGGCAGTGCGCAGGCGTCGCGAGCGAGCCACCGACGACCGCAAGGTCACCGTCGGACCCGATCGGTTCAACCCCGGACAATCCCGCCTGTCCGGGACACTACCGATCGCCGACGCTGCCGCGTTCGACGCCCGCTTGTCCGCGATGGCGGCCGAAGTACATGCCGCCGACCCTCGCACCGTTGCACAACGTCGCGCCGATGCGCTGGTCGCACTGGCTCGCGGCGCGACTTCACTAGCCTGCACATGCAACGATTGTTCGTCTTCCGCAAGAGAATTCGGGGAGACCGCTGAACCCGAGGATGCCCCGACGGTCGACCCTCACCACGTCGACCCAGGACCCATGCCGTGCTCCTGCGCCGCCGACAAGACAGCTCCGCGGGCGAACTACTTCATCATCGCCAATCTTTCCACCCTCATCGGCCTCGACGATGATCCGGCGTTTCTCGATGGTCAGGGCATCATCGACGCCGAAACCGCACGCAAGCTGCTCGCTGAAGCCCGACGCACCTACCTGCACCCCACCGTCGCACCCAGCCCGGAATCGGCGCTGCGTTGCGTTACGTTCCGTCGAAGAAGCTGCAAGCCCTGGTGCGGGCCGGCGAACTGTGCTGCACCTTCCCGGGATGCAATGCGCCGGTGTGGCAGATCGACCTCGATCACACCCGGCCGTTCGACCATCAGCATCCCGACCGTGGTGGACGCACCCTCGAACGCAACCTGAAACCACTCTGCCGGTTTCACCACCGGATCAAGACCTTCACCAGCTGGCAGGACTACCAGGACGAGTTCCTGACCGCCTGGTTCACCACACCCACCGGACACATGTTCGTCGGCAACGCCTACAACGGCCGTGATCTGTTCGGCCATCTCGCACCGATTCGCTCACCCGATCATCCGGCGCGCGTCCGGCACGCCACTCAGCGAGACACGAGGTCCCGCCGGGCCCGACGCGCCGAACAGCGTTGGAACCAAGCAAACCCGCCACCCTTCTGACAGGCAATCGAACAGAAGTCGCCACGCACCTGTGCGTTCGGCGACTACTGTTCGTTGACCAGAGGCCGTCCGAGCCGATGGAGGTCGCGGTGAGTCACACCGGAGTGAACGCAGCCGAAGAGTTCGACGCCATCATCGTCGGCGCGCGCTGCGCCGGATCTGCCACCGCGATCGCACTCGCCGGCCGCGGATTGCACGTCCTGGTCATCGATTCGGCGCGCTTCCCCTCCGACACACTCTCCACGCATCTGCTGTGGCCGTCGACCCTGGCCGAGATCCACGCACTCGGCGCCCTGCCCGCCGTCGAGGAGGCGGGCGCGCCACGTCTTCCCATCGCCGAGGCCATCCTCGACGAGATCGGCTGGCGCACCGGGTATTCGCCGGTGTCCGGTATCGACTACGGAATGTGTCTGCGGCGTTCACATCTCGACGACGCCCTCGTCCGGACGGCGTCGTCCCTCGGAGCCGACATCCGGCAACAGTGTCGGGCAACGGGATTGATCTCCGATGACGGGCGCGTCACCGGCATCCGTTATACCGATCCCGACGACCACGAACGGGCGGCGATTGCTCCCATCGTCATCGGGGCCGACGGCCGCAAGAGCGTCGTGGCCCGCGAGGTGGGAGCGCAGACCCCGCTGATTTCCTCCAGGAGTGGCCGATCGTGCTACTTCGCCTACTGGACGGACCCACGCGAAGACCTGCGCCACATCGCCTCCCAATGGCGGGTCGACGGGTTACTCGGCACCGCATTCCCCTGCGACGACGGCCAGACGCTGTGCCTGCTGCAACCGCCTGTCGAGCTCGATGACGCGTTCCACGGGCGTAAGGTCACCGATGCCTACCGCGCGGGCGTCGCAGCGCTGCCTGGCCTGGCACGACGCCTCGAGGGCGCGGAAATGGTGTCCCGGGTGCGGTCGTGCACCGGAATCGAGTCGTACTTCCGCCGGTCGAGCGGACCGGGATGGGCACTGCCCGGCGACGCCGGCCACTTCAAGGATCCGGTCACCGCGCAGGGAATCCGCGACGCCTACCGGTACGGCCGGTTGCTCGGCGAGCGACTCGCCCCGATTCTCGGCTCTCGCGGTGGTCCCGACCCCGAGGCGGTCGACGCCGCCACCGCGGAATGGGCCGCTCGACGCGAGCAGGACTGCGTCGAGATCTATCAGTGGACGAACGTGCTGGCGTCTGGCTCGCCGCCCTCGCCGCTCGAATACGAGCTCTACCACCGCGCTCGGGATCGCCCCGAGTACGCTCAGATCCTGAGCGACATCTACAACCGCGTCCAGGCGCCGTCGTCGATGCTTCCGCTGACCGCTCTTCCCAGCCTCATCCTCGGCGCACTCCGCCAACCCGCGTCGTCGACGCGGGAGGTCGTCGCCGATGTGCGAACCCAGGTCCGGCGTATCCGCGATGACCGGAACGAGAGGCGAGCCCTGGTGCGAGCATCCGCCGGATGAGCCCGCCCCTCGTCCGGTCTAGGTCGTCGCGTTGGCGAACGTGTCCAGATTGCCGGTCGCCTCGATGTACTCGGTCACCCAGCGCTCGATGACCGCCGACGTCTTCTCGACCTTGCGGAACTGCCCGACCACCTGACCGACGGGATTGAAGGCGACGTCGATGCTCTCGTCGGGATGCTTGTGCGTCGCGGCGACCGCCATACCGGAGACCATGTACTGCAACGGCATCCCCAGCGGATCGGGGTTCTCCGGGTTTTCCCACGCCTCGGTCCAGTCGTTGCGCAACATGCGACACGGCTTGCCCGTGAACGAGCGACTGCGAACGGTGTCACGGCTCGACGCATCGATGTAGGTCTGCTGCTGGACAGGGGTGTTCTCGGCCTCTTCGACCATCAGCCACTGCGATCCGCTCCACGCGCCCTGCGCGCCGAGCGCGAGCGCAGCCGCGATCTGCTCGCCGCTGCCGATACCACCGGCGGCCAGAACCGGCACGGGCGCAACCTCTTTGACGACCTGCGGCCACAGCACGATCGAACCGACCTCACCGCAGTGACCACCGCCCTCGCCGCCCTGGGCGATGATGATGTCGACCCCGGCGTCGGCATGCTTGCGCGCCTGCTTCGGGGAGCCGCACAGCGCCGCGACCTTGCGACCGGCCGCCTGGATCTTCTCGATCATGTCCTTCGGGGGCGTGCCGAGCGCGTTGGCGATCAGCGTGACCTTCGGATGCTGCAGCGCGATCTCCACCTGCGGTGTCGCGGTGGCCTCGGTCCAACCGAGCAGCTGCAGCGAGTTGTCGTCGTCCTCGGCGAGGGGCACCCCGTGGTCGCGGAGCAGCTTGCGTCCGAATTCCAGGGTCTCGTTCGGCACCATCGACTGGAGCAGCTTGGTCAGCTCCTCGCCCGACATGTTCGAGTCCATGCCCTCGTACTTGTTGGGGATCACGATGTCGACACCGTACGGGTGGTCGCCGATGTGCTCGTCGATCCAGTTCAACTCGATCTCGAGCTGCTCCGGCGTGAAACCCACCGCGCCGAGTACTCCGTAGCCACCCGCCTTGCTGACCGCGACCACCACGTCACGACAGTGGGTGAACGCGAAGATCGGGAACTCGATACCGAGTTCGTCGCAGATTGGGGTGTGCATACAGACTCCTCGCCAGGTCAGAATTAGAACGTGTTCTAATCTGAATACCAGGCTCCGCGACGACGGACAAGCGTTCCGCGGAACAGTCTGACGGGGCCTGCCAGACGACATCGTCTGCCAGGCGTCAGGTACTGCTGTGCACCAGTGGTCACATGTGTATCGGATACCCGACCGGGTCCGGCCCGTCGACGGTTTTCAGATCAAGACCGTCCCTCCGGACAGTCGACGTGGTTGAATCCGAAGACGTCACCGGAAACAACTCAACCGACCGGCGGCCGGTTCGGCTCATCGAATGATGTGAGTGCCGGTCCAGACGGTGCGGAACTATCCCACGGAGGTTCAGATGCCCCGGAACGCCGGAGACCGCTACGAGTGCCAAGGTTGTGGAGCGCGGCTCGTCTATGAGAAAGAGTGCCCATGTCCCGAAGGAATGGAACACCGGGAGATCTGTTGCGGCAAGCAGATGACGCCGGTGAAGGACTGACTACCTGACCTTCGTCTGACCTGGCCTTCGTGTCTTACGTCGAGCCCGACGACTCGGCTGTCGGACTCAGAGCGAGGGGTAGCTGCTGATCGAGATCACCGATCCGTCGGTGCCGGGGGCCACGTTGATGGACGCTCCCCTGCCCCTCTTCTTGACCGTGATGCTGGCCGCAAACCGTGACACCGTCTCCGACACGATGTCCCAGTCCCCGTCCCGGACTGCGTTCTTGTAGAACTCGCCGATCTTCTCCACCGAGTCCGGCGAGGTGAGAACCAGCGATCCGGGCGCCTTGCTGACCTGATCGGACGGCTCGTAAACAGGCAGACCACCGAAGGTCTCGCCGCCCGAGTCGTCGCCGTTCCCCGTCGTCGCAGAACCCGTCGTCGCAGAACCCGTCTCGGTACTCACCGCAGTGGTCGCCGAAGTGGTGCCCTCAGATGACGTGGTGTCGCTGCCACAACCCACGACGGCGACCCCGATCGTGATCGCGGCAAAGGACGAAACCAGCGCTTTCTGACGTCGGTTCATGATCAGGGCTCCTCAGGGATGTGCCGCAATCCTCTTACGCCTCTATCCGTAGCATGCGATCAGCCCGCTCGACACGCCGTTCGGACATTTTGGGCCCGGAGTCCGCACGGCCTCCGGGTCAGGCCGCATGCTTCCGCCCTCCGAGCTCTCCGGTGAGCGATTCGGTGACATTGCCCCTCTCGACCGATGGATACTGCAAGGACCGGACACCCCTCACGGCACGGACGGAGGCGAACATGCAGTTGGATCGGGCCGACGCCTGCCGCCACCTGGCCGTCCATCTCGACGATGAGGTCGGCAGTCTGCTCGACCGGGCGCGCACGACAGCCCGCAACCGAACCAGACAACCTGAATGGTGAGAAGACATGAACTCTCAAGCCCACGATCACCGCGCGGGTGACCACGAGGTCGAGGTGGAAGCCACCGGTCAGGGTCGCGGGACACCTCACCGTTCCCGAGAACGCCAAAGGAGTGGTCGTTTTCGCGCATGGCAGCGGAAGCAGCCGGTTCAGCTCCCGCAACATCTACGTGGCCGACGTCCTCAACGCGGCCGGGATCGCCACCTTGCTGTTCGACCTGCTGACGCCGGAGGAAGAACTCACCCGCGCCAACGTCTTCGACATCGACCTGCTGGCGCGAAGATTGGTCGATGTCACCACCTGGCTCGCCGCCCGAACGGACGTGGGGTCGTTGCCGGTCGGCTACTTCGGCGCGAGTACCGGGGCGGGCGCCGCGTTGCGTGCCGCCACCGACCCGGGTGTGGATGTCCAGGCGATAGTGTCGCGCGGCGGTCGGCCGGATCTCGCCGGCGACGCACTGGCCATGACGACAGCGCCCACCCTGCTGATCGTCGGCGGACGAGACGAACTGGTCCTCGACCTGAATCAGCGTGCTCGAGAATCGATCACCGCCGAATGTGAGATCACCGTGGTACCGGGTGCCTCCCACCTCTTCGAGGAGACGGGTGCGCTCGAGCAGGTCGCGGTCCTGGCCCGCGACTGGTTTCTGAGCCATCTCTGAACCGGGCGCGGCGGTCGCGCGTGACACCGGCCAGGTCCTTGTACGCCATCATTTCGCCGACTCCCAGACTTCATCTCGACTACCAGACTTCGATCGAGGTCTGGAAGTCGAGATGAGGTCGACCGGACGACAAACTCTCAACGGACGACGCGGCGGACCTATTTCGGTTCCCGGCGCGCGTACGGTGTCCGGGCGGTCTCGGTGTCGCCGTAGATGATCGCCCGCTCCCGGCGGGAATCGGTCATCAGGGTTGCGCCCCAGGTCATCACGGTTCCCAGGCGGTTTCGGACGCCGGCCAGGAAGGCGATGTGGATGGCGCCCCACGCGACCCATCCGGTGAACCCCGACATCTGGAAACGCCCCGACTGCACGATGGCGTGGCGCCGCGCGATGTAGGCGGCGGTCCCGAGGTCCCGGTACTTGAATGGCGCCCGTTCCCGCTGCCCTGCAACGCTTTCCGCGATCACCCGACCGACGTGGTGACCGCCCTGCATGGCGACCTCGGCGACACCGGCCAGGTCCTTGTACGCCATCATGTCGCCGGCCACGAACACGTCGGGATGGCCGGGCACCGAGAGGTCAGATTCCACCGGGATCCTCCCTGACCGATCCTGCTCGACGCCGAGGGCCGTGGCCAGGGTGGCGGCGAACGGGACGGCCTCGACGCCGGTGGTCCACAGCGTCGTCCGCGCCGGATACACCTCTTTGTGCTTGTCGGCCTTGCGGGTCGTCTCCACGTAGTCGTCGCCCACACCGGTCACGTGCACCCCGAGGTGCGTCTCGACGCCCAGGGCGTCGAGGGTTCGCTGTGCACTCGCCGACAGTCGTGCATCGAATGACGGCAGCACCCGATCCCCGCCGTGCAGCAACAGCACTCGTGCCTGGGCGGGATCGATGGCGTCGTATTCACGCTCGAGGGCGCGGGTGGCGAGCTCACGGATCTGCCCGGCCAACTCGACCCCCGTCGGTCCTCCGCCCGCGACCGCGAAGGTCAGCCAGGATCGCTGTTCCGCGGGGTCGGTGATCGTCTCCGCCATCTCGAAGGCGGCCATGATCTTGCGGCGGATCGTCAGCGCGTCGTCGAGCGACTTCATCCCCGGTGCGTATTTCGCGAACTGATCGTTGCCTCGATACGCGGTACGCATACCGGCTCCGACGACGAGGTAGTCGTAGGGCAGACGGAACGACGACCGGTCGAGACGGTCCACGATGATCTCGCGCGTCTCGACGTCGATGCCGGCGGCCTCACCCAGTACGACATCGAGATTGCGCTGACGCCGGGTCAGGTGCCGGATCGGGCTGGAGATCGCGCCTTCGGACAGCAACCCGGTGGCGCATTGGTAGAGCAGCGGCTGGAAGACGTGGCTGGTTCCGCGGTCGACCAGGGTCACGTCGACCGCGGCCTTCCGCAGTCGACGGACGCAGTGCATGCCCGCGAATCCTGCTCCGATGACGACGACTCTGGGTCTCGAGGGGGCCATTCCGCCGATTGTTCCAGACGGATCGGCCCCCGGGCTGAACATCGCGGCGCGCCACCGCACCGGCCGGATACCGCGGGAGACGCCGTAAACCGTGGTTTAACCCCCATGCCGGCGGGTATCCGCGCGCTGTGGAAGCCAGGGTTTCTCTGTCGGTCAACGGTGTGGCCCGCGATGTCGTGGTGGACACGCGCACCACCCTCCTGGACGGCCTCCGGGATCGTCTGGGCGTCTTCTCGCCCAAGAAGGGTTGTGATCACGGCCAGTGCGGCTCGTGCACCGTCCTCGTCGATGGTCGCCGCATCATCAGTTGCCTGTCGTTCGCCGTCAGCTACGAGGGCACCGAGATCGTGACCGCCGAGGGACTCGCCGACGCCGACGACCTCCACCCACTCCAGCAGGCGTTCATCGATCAGGACGCCTTCCAGTGCGGGTACTGCACGCCGGGCCAGGTGTGTTCGGCGGCCGGCATGCTCGACGAGGCCAAGAACGGGCACCCGAGTCACGCCACCGACGACCTCGACCCCGACACCTCGGACGAACCCCTCAGCGATGACGAGATCCGGGAACGGATGAGCGGCAACCTGTGTCGCTGCGCGGCCTATCCCAACATCGTCGCGGCGATCCGGCAGGCGGCGGGACGATGATCCCCTTCACCTACGAACGCGCCGACGACGTGGCCGGCGCGGTCGACTTCCTCCGCGACCATCCCGGCGCGAAGCTGCTCGCGGGCGGCACGAACCTCGTCGACCACATGAAGCTGGGCATCGCCAACCCGCCTGCACTGGTGGACATCTCACGACTTCCTCTGGATCAGATCGGCGAAAACCCGGATGGTTCACTGCGTCTCGGCGCGACGGCGCGCAACGCCGACACCGCCGCCCATCCCCTGGTCCGCCGTCGCTACCCCATGCTTGCACGCGCCCTGCTCTCGGGCGCATCCCCTCAGCTGCGCAATCTGGCGACCAACGCCGGAAACCTGCTGCAGCGGACACGATGCGTCTACTTCCAGGACGTCACGACCCCGTGCAACAAACGCACACCAGGCAGCGGGTGCTCGGCGATCGGCGGCTACACGCGCTATCACGCCGTGCTCGGGGCGCCCGACACCGATGCCCAGGCAATCTGCGTGGCCACCCACCCGTCGGACCTGGCCGTGGCGCTCACCGCCCTGGACGCACGTGTCGTGGTGCAGGGCCCGGACGGTGAACGCGACTTCGACGTGCGTGCGCTGTACCGGCTACCCGGTGAACATCCCGACCGCGACACGGTTCTCGAGCCCCACGACGTGATCGTCGCGATCGACCTGCCCGCCCCGACCCCCGGATCGGCGTCGACCTATCGCAAGGTCCGCGACCGTGCATCGTATGCGTTCGCGCTGGTCTCGGTCGGCGCCGAGATCAGTCTGAACGATGGGACGATCGCGGATGCGCGGGTCGCATTCGGCGGCGTCGCCCACAAGCCGTGGCGCGCCGAACGGGCCGAGGCCGTGCTCCGCGGGCAGCAACCCTCGCGCGAACTGTTCGCCGAGGCCGCCGACGCCGAACTCGCCGCCGCCCGGCCGCTCGACGGAAACGAGTTCAAGATCCCCCTCGTCCGACGCACCCTGACCGCTGTTCTCGAGGAGCTGACCACCCGATGAGCGTCGTCGGATCGTCTCCAGCCCCGATCGGCCACGCTCGGATCGACGGCGTCGAAAAAGTCCGCGGCACAGCTCCGTACGCCTACGAACACGTCACCGACGCGGTGTACCTGTGGCCGGTCACCGCGACCGTCGCCCGAGGCCGAGTCACTTCGATGGACACCGACGCAGCCGAGTCGACCGTCGGCGTCGTCACGGTCCTCACCGTCGACGACGCGCCGCGCCTCGCCGACACCTCCGACGGCGATCTCACGATCCTGCAGTCCCCGGAGGTCTCCTACCGCGGCCAGCTCATCGGCGCGGTGGTCGCGGAGTCACCCGAAATCGCCCGGGAAGCAGCCGCATCCGTGACGGTGTCCTACGACGAGGCTCCCCACGACACCGCGTTCCGCGTCGACCACCCCAATCGCTACCGGCCCGCGAAGGTCAACGGCGGATTCGAAACCACCTCCGAGACAGGAGAACCCGACCGAATTCTGGCGGATCCGCCGGAGGGCACCGTCGTGGTCGACGAGTGGTATTCGACGCCCGAAGAGCACAACAATCCGCTGGAGCCACACACCGTGGTCGCATTGTGGGCACCCGACGAGGAGCTCCTCACCCTGTACGACTCAACGCAGTCGACGCAGGGCGTGGTCTCCGCGTTGGCTCCCGTCCTTGGACTCGAACCCGCACAGATGCGGGTGATCGCTCCGCATGTCGGGGGCGGGTTCGGGTCCAAGGGTTCACCCCACTCACACGACGTCCTGGCCGCCATGGCCGCGATGCGGGTGCCCGGCCGGGCCGTGAAGTTCGCGGTCACCCGCCAGCACATGTTCGCCTACGTCGGCCACCGCGCGCCCACGCGATCCCGACTCCGCATCGCCGCGGACGCCGACGGCAACATCACCGCGCTGATCCACGAGGCGCACACCCACAGCGCACATGCCAAGGAGTTCGCCGAGCAGGCCGCCGTCTCGTCGCGGATGATGTACACCGCGCCGCACCGGCGCACCGATCACCACGTCGTACCACTCGACGTCCCGCCGCCGTTCTGGATGCGTGCGCCGGGCGAGGCGCCGGGGATGTATGCCGGCGAGGTGGCGATGGACGAACTCGCCCATGCCGTGGGGCTCGACCCGATCGAGCTGCGTATCCGCAACGAACCCGCCGACGATCCCGAGACCGGGAAGCCGTGGTCGTCGCGACAGCTCGTCGAATGCCTCCGCGCGGGCGCCGAACGATTCGGCTGGGACCGTCGTCGTCCAGAACCCGGGACACACCGGGACGGCCGGCATCTCGTCGGATTCGGTGTCGCCTCCTCGACATACCCGCACATGGTGAACCCGGGCAACGAAGCCTCGATCTCGTACCGGGGCACCCGGTATTCGGTGAGCATCGCGGCCACCGACATCGGGACCGGCGCCTGGACCGCGCTGACACTCATCGCCGCCGACGCGCTGGGAGTCGAGCCGGACCGCATCGACCTCCAGATCGGTGACAGCGCCCTGCCGAGCGCCACCGTCGCGGGCGGCTCGTCGGGCACCTCGTCGTGGGGTTCGGCGATAGTCACCGCGGCACAACGCTTCCGGACACGGTTCGGCGACGATCCCGCGGACGGCGCCGAGGTCAGCGCGAGGACCGACGAGAACCCCGATCTGGAGAAATTCACCATCGCCTCGTTCGGCGCCCACTTCGTCGAGGTCCACGTCGACGTCGACACCGGTGAGATCCGCATCCCCCGCATGCTCGGCGTGTTCTCGATAGGACGCGCCATCAACCCGCGGACGGTGCGATCACAGCTCATCGGCGGCATGACCTTCGGCATCTCGATGGCCTTGTACGAGGAGAGCGTCCGGGACCCGCGTTTCGGTCACGTCGTCACCCAGGACCTGGCCGAGTACCACGTCCCCGTGCACGCGGACATCGCCGACGTCGACGCCATCTGGCTCGACGACCCCGACGAACACGCGACGCCGATGGGTTCCCGAGGTGCCGGTGAGATCGGCATCGTCGGCAGCGCCGCAGCAGTCGTCAACGCCGTCTACAACGCCACGGGTGTGCGCGTCCGAGACCTGCCCGTCCACCTCGACGACCTGCTCGAGGGACTGCCGGACAACTGAGCGGGCCTCAGCCGACGCCCGGGTAGGCTGACCAGCCCGGGACCGCCGGTGACACCGGCCACGGGTCGTCGCCCTGCGTCGGCAGCCAGTGCGGCATCCCCGCCTGTCGCGTTGCCGCACAGACCTTCTGGTCAGTCGTCGGCGTCGGATACAGCGCAGCGAAGTCGTATCGCGAGGTGTACCAGCCGCCGAAGACATTCACCTCCGGCGTCCGTTGACCACCACGCGGGGCTGCCGGTGGCCGGTCGCCGGTGCGCCGGATGTCGATCTCGACGGGCCGGGACGTGTCGTATCCGATCGCCCAGCTCCGGTCGGGTCCGGCCCCGTCACGCTCGACCGAGTGATATCCCTGTCGGCACAGCACGATTCGCGTCCAGTCGGCGTCGTCGGTGCGCCGCATGCCCGTATAGAACGCACTGCCCACCTGACGTCGGGCGTCCGAGACGCCGGACGGGTAGGCCGTCACCATCTGGTCGATGTTCGACGGTGAGGCCTCGGCGAATCCCGGATAACCCCACTCGGCCGAGGCGCCGGCGTTGGCGAGCTCGAAAGACTCGACGTAGGCGCGCACGAAGGTCCCCTCGGCCGACTGCGGGTCGAGCACCGGCGTGGCCGACCAGCGGAAGGTGGTGTCGAAGCCCGGTGGCAGATGGGCGTCCTGCGTGGCGGCGGGCGACGCGGCCTGCGGTTCCGGCGACACCGAGCACGCGGCCACTCCGAGACCCGCGGCCAGCGCGGCGATCATCGCGACGATTCGACGGTGGTGTCCTCGCGCCACGTGATCACCTTCTTCGCCGGTGATGGTCCTTACGGCCCGTTGTGCACCGGTTCTGGCTGTACCGATGCGGGCTCTGTCTGCACCCTATGCACCCTCGCTCGCCAGGAGCGGGATCCCCATGCACCGGAACGGCGACGAGAAGGTCTCGAAATGGGCACGCTCCGAATGGGCATGTCACCGCCGGCTCATCCCCTGGTGTCGACGTCTTCACCCGACGCGAGATCCCCGCACTCGACCGCCGTCACCTCCCGGCTCCTCAGATAGGCCTGCGCACCGACGTCGCCGCAGATGACCTCGAGCGCAGGGCCGAGATGATCCGCACCGATGTACACCGGATGGCCCGGCCGGCCGTCGAAGACCGCACGCACCAGACGCTCGCGCCGACCTTCGGATGTCTCGAGGATGCGTCGCACCACGTCGGCTCCGACGTCGGGGGTGTCGACCACGGTGAGCAACAGCCCGCCCATCCCGGGCCGACGCGACGCCCATCTCAGCGCCGCCGACACCGACGCACCTATTCCCTCGGCCCAATCGTCGACGACGAGCGCGGTGGCGCCGACCGGCGGCTCGACGACCGCCGCGCCCATGGTCACCGCGATGTCCACGCAACCGCCAGCCCGCAGCGCGTTCGTCGCCGCATCCAGCCAGTCACCGCCGTGGGCGAGAATCTTCGGCATTCCGTACCGGGTACCGGCGCCGGCGGCGAGCACCACACCGAGAACCGAACCGGTCGTGCTGTCCTCCGGCAACGCTTTCACCGTTCCATCTTCCATGTGTCCGCCGCCCGTGAACCGGCGATACTCGGGTCGACCTCCTAAGCTGGACGCGTGCGCCCAGACGATCGCCGCGATGCCGCCGACGAAGGAGACGTCCGCCGCTTCAACGAGCTGAGCGTCGACGCATGCGTCGAACGGTTGCTCGCCTGTTGCAGCTCGCCGACCTGGGCGCGGCGAGTGGCGACGGCCCGCCCCTTCGTCGACGCGCAGGCCCTGCTGGACCGGGCGGATCAGATCCTGACCGAACTGACCGAGACGGACATCGACGAAGCTCTCGCCGGGCATCCCCGGATCGGCGATCGGCCCGACAACGCCTCGTCAGCGCGAGAACAGTCCGGCGTCGCCGGTGCCGACCCCTCGGTACTCGCCGAACTCGAGGAGTTCAACGCGGCGTACGAGCAGCGGTTCGGGCATGTCTATCTGGTCTTCGCCAACGGCCGCCCGGCGCACGAACTGCTCGGGATCCTCAAGAAGCGCATCGACAACGACGCCGAGACCGAACGCCGCGTGATGCGTGCCGAACTGGCGAAGATCAACCGCAGCCGCCTCATCCGTATGCTGGCGACACACGACACCGACGAGGGAGCTTCCGCATGACCGGCCTGTCCACCCATGTACTCGACGCGACGTCGGGCGCCCCGGCCGTCGGCGTCGAGGTGTCTCTGCAGGACGCCTCCGGCACCGAATTGTCCTCGGGACAGACCGATTCGGATGGTCGTATCGGCGAGATCAACCCCGAACCGCTTGTCCCGGGCATCTACCACCTGGTCTTCGACACCGGGAACTGGTTCTCCGACAACGACATCAAGGCGTTCTACCCCGAGATCGACATCTGCTTCGAGATCGACGCCGCCGATCACCACTACCATGTCCCGGTGCTGCTGAGCCCCTTCGCGTATTCGACGTACCGCGGCAGCTGATGCCCGTTCGAGAGGACATCTCGGCTCTCCTCGACACGGCCGACCGAGTGCTCGTCGGCGTCACCGGGCCTCCGGGCGCCGGGAAGACGACGCTCGCACGGACGCTCGTCGACGACTTCTCGTCGACACCGGGCGCCGACGCCGTCGGGTACGTGCCAATGGACGGCTTCCATCTGTCGAACGCCGTCCTCGATCGACTCGGCCACCGCGACCGCAAAGGCGCACCCGACACCTTCGACGCCGCGGGATTCGTTGCCGTGCTTCAGCGCATCGCCGACGGCAACGAGACCGTGTACGTACCCGACTTCGACCACACCGTCGGCGAGCCGATCGCGGCGTCGCTCATCGTGCCCACCACCGCACGACTCGTGATCGTCGAGGGCAACTACCTCGGGCTCGACGAACCCGGGTGGGACGGCGTGCGGCCCCTCCTCCATCGCCTCGTCTACGTCGACGCGGACGCGGAGGTCCGACGCGAGCGGCTGCTGAAACGGCACATCGCCGCCGGGAAGACCGAAGCCCAGGCGCGCGCCTGGATCGAGACCGTCGACGAACCCAACGCGGAACTCATCGCGGGTACGCGTCCCCGAGCAGACCTCGTGGTCGCCTGATCTCCCGCGCTTGCGTTTCCTTCCCGCCGATTGAGCTCGATCAGCGGGAAGGAAACGGATGCGTGGGACGGAAACGCCTACGCGGGGGCGAGTCTCGTCAGCTGAGCTCGATGAGCAGATCACCCGGCGAGACCTGGGCGACCGGGCCGACCGCGACCCGAGAGACCTTGCCGCCGACCGGTGCGGTGATGGCCGCTTCCATCTTCATCGCCTCGATGGTGCCGATCGTGGCGCCTGCGGCGACCTCGTCACCCTCGTCGACCGACAGGGACACGACCCCGGCGAACGGCGCCGCGATGTGCTTCGGGTTGGAGCGATCGGCCTTCTCGGCGGCGGCGACAGCGGAGTCGATGCTGTGGTCGCGCACCGCAATCGGACGGAGCTGACCGTTGAGCACACACATCACTGTGCGCATGCCCTTCTCGTCCGGCTCGCTGATCGCTTCGAGACCGATCATCAACTCCACACCCGGCTCGAGCGAGACGCGATGCTCCTCGCCGTACCGCAGGCCGTAGAAGAATTGATTCGCCGACAACCGTGAGGTGTCGCCGTAGGTCTCGTAGTGCTCCTCGAACTCCTTTGTGGGACCGGGGAACAGCAGGTGGTTGAGCCGGACCTGACGATCGCGGCCGGGCTTGTCCAGGATCGCCTCGTCGTCGGTCGTCAGCGTCGCCATCTCCGGCGCGGGTGCACGGCCCTGCAGCGCCAGGGTGCGCAACGGCTCCGGCCATCCACCGGGCGGGTCACCGAGTTCGCCACGCAGGAACCCGATCACCGAATCGGGGATGTCGTAGGAACTCGGGTCGGCGGCGAAATCCGACGCGGTGATCCCGCGACCGACCAGCGCCAGGGCCAGGTCACCGACGACCTTCGACGACGGCGTCACCTTGACCAGACGGCCCAGCATCGAGTCGGCGGCGGCATAGGCCTGCTCGACGGCCTCGAAGCGGTTGCCCAGCCCCAGCGAGATGGCCTGCTGCCGCAGGTTCGACAACTGACCGCCGGGGATCTCGTGCGAGTACACGCGACCGGTCGGAGCCGGCAGACCGGATTCGAACGGCGCGTACACCTTTCGCAGCGCCTCCCAGTACGGCTCGAGATCACAGACCCGGGCCAGGTCCAGACCGCTGTCACGGTCGGTGTGCGCAGTGGCGGCCACGATCGCCGACAGCGGCGGCTGACTGGTGGTACCGGCCAGCGCCGCACTCGCACCGTCCACCGCGTCCGCGCCGGCCTGCCAGGCCGCCATGTAGGTCGCGAGCTGACCACCCGGGGTGTCGTGGGTGTGCACATGGATCGGGAGGTCGAAGTTCTTGCGCAAGGCCGAGACCAGCGTGGTCGCCGCCGGCGCGCGCAACAGACCGGCCATGTCCTTGATGGCCAGCACATGCGCACCGGCCTCGACGATCTGCTCGGCCAGACGCAGGTAGTAGTCGAGGGTGTAGAGATCCTCCGACGGCGACGACAGGTCGCCGGTGTAGCTCATCGCCACCTCGGCCACCGCGGTCCCCGTCTCGCGGACCGCGTCGATCGCCGGACGCATCGCGTCGATGTTGTTGAGCGCGTCGAAGATCCGGAAGATGTCGATACCCACATCGGTCGCCTCGGAGACGAACGCGGTGGTGACCTTCGTCGGGTACGGCGTGTACCCGACGGTGTTGGCACCCCGCAGGAGCATCTGCAGACAGATGTTCGGGATCGCTTCGCGCAACTGCGCCAGCCGATCCCACGGATCTTCTTTCAGGAAGCGAAGGGCCACGTCGTAAGTCGCGCCGCCCCAGCACTCCACCGACAACAATTCAGGAGTCAGCGCCGCGACATACGGTGCGACGTTGACCAGACCGGTGGTGCGCACGCGCGTCGCCAGCAGCGACTGATGCGCGTCGCGGAAGGTCGTGTCGGTGATGCCGAGACGCGGGTTCTCGCGCAGGTCGCGGGCGAAGCCCTCGGGTCCGAGCTGCAGAAGACGCTGACGCGAACCATCGGGCGGCGACGCGAGCACCGAACGCTCGACGGTGGGCAGCTTGTCTCGCGGGTACACCGTCGTCGGACGCTCGCCGTGCGGCTTGTTGACCGTCACGTCGGCCAGGTACGAGATGATCTTGGTGCCGCGGTCCGCCGACGACCGCGAGGTCAGCAATTCCGGGCGCTCGTCGATGAACGATGTCGTGACCCGACCGGCGCGGAAGTCCGGATCGTCGAGCACGGCCTGCAGGAACGGGATGTTGGTCGCCACACCGCGGATGCGGAACTCGGCCACCGCACGCCGCGCGCGCCGCACCGCGGTCGGGAAATCTCTTCCACGACAAGTCAACTTGACCAGCATCGAGTCGAAGTGCCCGCTCACCTCGGCACCCAGGTTGGCGCCACCGTCGAGGCGCACACCCGCGCCGCCCGGGCTGCGGTAGGCGGTGATGCGACCCACATCGGGACGGAATCCGTTGGACGGATCCTCAGTGGTGATGCGGCACTGCAGCGCGGCACCGCGAATGCGGACGGACTCCTGCGACAACCCGAGATCGTCCAGGGACTCCCCCGCCGCGATGCGCAGCTGCGAGCTCACCAGGTCGACGTCGGTGATCTCCTCGGTCACGGTGTGCTCGACCTGGATGCGCGGGTTCATCTCGATGAAGACGTGGCGTCCCTGCTCGTCGAGGAGGAACTCGACGGTGCCCGCACAGGTGTAACCGATGTGGCGGGCGAAGGCCACGGCGTCGGCGCAGATCTTCTCCCGCAGCTCGTCGGAGAGGTTGGGCGCCGGCGCGAGCTCGATGACCTTCTGATGGCGGCGCTGCAGACTGCAGTCGCGCTCGTAGAGGTGGATCACGTTGCCGTAAGTGTCGGCGAGGATCTGCACCTCGATGTGGCGCGGGTTGACCACGGCCTGCTCCAGGAACACCGTGGCGTCGCCGAACGCGGACTCCGCCTCGCGCGATGCCGCGGCGATCGACTCGGCCAGGTCGGCACGATCGTCGACGCGCCGCATACCGCGACCGCCACCACCGGCGACCGCCTTCACGAACACCGGGAACTGCATGTCCTCGGCAGCGGCGAGCAGCTCGTCGAGATCCGACGACGGCGCCGAGGACGCCAGCACCGGAATGCCCGCAGCCTTCGCCGCGGCCACCGCGGTGGCCTTGTTGCCGGTCATCTCCAGGATGTCGGCGCTGGGTCCGACGAAGGTGATGCCGGCCTCGGCACACGCAGCCGCGAGACCCTGGTTCTCCGACAGGAAGCCGTAGCCGGGATAGATCGCATCGGCGCCACAGCGCACCGCCGCGGACACCACTTCGTCGACCGACAGGTACGCCCGCACCGGATGGCCCGGCAGACCGATCTGATACGACTCGTCGGCCTTCAGGCGATGCACCGAGTTGCGGTCCTCATACGGGAACACCGCGACCGTGCGCGCACCCAGCTCGTAGGCGGCGCGGAACGCGCGGATCGCGATCTCACCCCGGTTGGCAACCAGAACCTTCTCGAACATCGGGTGTTCCCTTTTCTCCCGCTGCGACATTTGTATCGAGTTATCTCGGGTCCGTTCACTCGACGGACCTGTGCAGTACATCACGTGATCCTACTCACGACACAACCCACCCCGAGCATCCCGCGACACCTCCCCGGCGAGCACCGAAACAGACTGCCGGACAACATAACCGGGAGAGATTGCACAGGGGTTGTGAAATGCTCTCACCGCAGGTTGGCACGGTGAGAGATCACCAGCGCTGAATATGCCCGAAAACCGACCGATCGCTCTGTCGAGAATTGTTGCCGCGCAGTATCCGGATTACGAATAAATCGATCCGAATCGCGCAACCCGAGCCCTCGCCTGGGCGAGTGACGCACGCCGCAGACTTTGGTTCGGCAGGCCCGGCACAACTAGCGTCGACCCCGGATTCGCCGTCGCCGTTCGTCACCGGCATTCGTCACCGCCGACCAGGAGGGTCAACATCGTGGGCTTCACACGCTTCGTCGCGCTCGGGGATTCCTTCACCGAGGGTGTCGGCGACACGGACCCGGCCCGACCGAACGGTCTGCGCGGCTGGGCCGACCGCGTCGCCGAACAACTCGCCGCCCGAGACGAGAACTTCAGCTACGCGAACCTGGCGATCCGCGGCCGGCTGCTCGACGCCGTGATCGCCGAGCAGCTCGACGCGGCGGTCGCCATGAACCCCGATCTCATCACCCTCTACGCCGGCGGTAACGACATCATGCGGCCGTCGATCGACCTCGACGCGCTGATGGCCCGATACGACGCCGCGCTCGGCAAGCTGGTCGCCACCGGCACCACGGTCGTCGTCTTCACCGCCTACGACACGGGCTGGGCCCCGGTCTTCCGCACGCTGCGCGGCCGCATCGCCATCTACAACGAACTGCTCCGCGAGGTCGCCGAGCGGCACGACGTCGTCGTCTTCGACTACTGGCGACTCAAGGGCTACGACGACTACCGGATGTGGGACACCGACCGCCTGCACATGTCACCTCTGGGCCACACCCGGATGGCCGCCGAGGTCCTGGACCTCCTCGGTGTCGACCACGACATCACCCCCGTCGAGCTCGAGGCCGCGGCCGAGCTGACCCGCCGCGAGCAGCGTCGACAGAACGCCGAATGGGCGCGCACCTTCCTCGGCCCCTGGGTGATGCGGCGGGTGCGCGGCATCTCCTCCGGCGACGGCGTGACGCCCCGCTGGCCCGAACCCGTGTCGGGTGCGGCCCTGATCGCACGCTGAGACCGTTTCCTCCGGACGTCCCAGGCCGGGACGCAAACGTTCTCCGGCGACCGGGCCGGGATAGTCTGACCTTTCGGAGGTGTGAACGACACATGAAGACAACGGGTCGGACGAGCGAGTGACCAGCAGGACCGAGACCAACGGATCGCAGGGCGAAGAAGACCCGCACACCTCGCCGGACATCCACCCCTCGCTCGACGCCACCGACGAACACGTCCACCCCCGTGCCGCGGTCACGGTGCTCTGCCTGGCAGGCATCGTCGTCGCGCTGATGCAGACGATCATCGTCCCGCTGATCCCCCAACTCCCCACCCTTCTCAACGCCGACGCGTCGAACACCACCTGGGCCATCACCATCACCCTGTTGGTGGGAGCCGTCGCGACCCCGATCGGCGGCCGCATCGGCGACATGTACGGCAAACGGCTCGCGATCCTCGCCAGCCTCGGGTTCGTCGCGGTCGGTTCGATCACCTGCGCCCTGTCCACCTCACTGCCGCTCTTCATCCTGGGGCGAGGTCTCCAGGGCCTCGGATTCGGCATCATCGCACTGGGCATCAGCGTCATGCGCGACATCGTCCCGGCCCGCTACCTCGGCTCGGCGGTCGGCACGATGAGCGCCTCGCTCGGGATCGGCGGCGCGCTCGGACTCCCGTTCGCCGCGGCCATCGCCCAGCACGTCAGCTGGCACGCCCTGTTCTGGTCGTGTGGCGCCGTCGCCGCCCTGGCGGCCGTCGGCGTCGTGTTGACGGTCCCCAAGAGCTCCTCCGCATCCGGTGGACGATTCGATCTCCTCGGTGCGCTCGGCCTGGCCGGGGTCCTGGTCTGCCTCCTCCTGCCGTTGTCGAAGGGCGCGGTGTGGGGTTGGACCGCCCCGCTCACCCTCGGCTGCTTCGGCGGCTTCGTCGTGCTCCTCGGTGTCTGGTCCGTTGTCGAACTACGACGCCCGAACCCGCTGATCGATCTCCGCATCCTCGGCGAGCGTCCCCTGCTCCTGACCAACCTGGCGTCGATCGCGACCGGTTTCGCCTTCTACGCCATGCAGCTCATCCCGATCCAGCTGCTCATGGCACCCACCAACAGTCCCAACGGCTTCGGCTACGACATGGTCCACGCGAGTCTGATCCTCGCCCCGAGCGGCCTGGTCATGTTCGCGCTGTCCAACCTCAGCGGTCGCATCAACGCCGCACTCGGCGCGCGGGTGTCACTCGCCCTCGGCGGCGCCGTGATCGGCATCGGATACGTCGTCTTCATCGTCGGACTCGCGGGCCCGTGGGCCCTGACCTGGATCCACATGCTGGTGATCGCCTGCTGCATCGGCGCCGGACTGGGGATCGCCTACTCGGCGATGCCCGCACTCATCATGCAGTCGGTGAGCATCGAGCAGACCGGTGAGTCGAACGGCGTCAACGCCCTCATGCGCATCATCGGCACCTCGACCGCCGCGGCCGTCGTCGGCATGCTCCTCACCTGGTCGATGATCACGGTCACCGGACCCGATGGCACCGATCCCGACGGGGGCGTGATCTCGGTCCCGGCCAGCGAAGGCTATCTGTGGGCGTCCGGTATCGCGCTGGCCGCCTGTGTCGTGGCGTCGGTGGTCGCGATGGCCATCCCGGGGCGGCGCGGCCTCACCGAAACCCCCGTGTGACACCGGACCTCGCCGAACCCGACGTCGCCGACGTCACCGGTCACCGAGATGCGCGGCCGGGCCGATCCACGTAGCGTGACGCCGTGCCCCCTGCGACGCTCATCGAGAACGCCTACGCCGCCGAACCTTTCGGCTGCACCCCACCGGACGACATGGAATCGGCCGGCCGGGTCGGGCCCGGCGCCGAGCGGTGCGTGTGGTCGGCACCGCGTCGTCGAATCGCGTCGATCGAACCCGGCGAGTTCACCGACCTCGTACTGTGGGACCTGACCACCGCGGTCGCGACGCAGCTCCGCCGCCTTCTCGACAAGGCACACTGATGGATCTCACCGCCGTCACCCAGTACCGATTCGCGCGTTCTCGTGGCGACGTGTTCGCGGGCCCCGGCGAACAACTCGTCGCCGGCGGAACCTGGGTCTTCTCCGAACCCCAGCCGGCCACCACCGGTCTCATCGACCTCAGCGAAATGGGTTGGGAATCGGTCGAAGACCTACCCGACGGCGGTCTCCGCATCGGCGCCACCTGCACCATCGCGGAGCTGGTCGCACTGCCGCCACGCCCCGGCTTCCGCGCCCATCCCCTCTTCGCCCAGTGCGCGAACGCCCTTCTCGCGTCGTTCAAGATCTGGAACATGGCCACGGTCGGCGGCAACATCTGCCGGTCCTTCGCGGCGGCGTCGATGGTGTCACTGGCCGTCGCACTCGACGCCACGGCGCTCATCTGGAATCCCGACGGTGCCGACCGGTGTGTGCCGGTCGCCGAACTGGTGATCGGCAACGGCATCAACCTCCTGGGCCCCGGGGAAGTCCTCCGCGCCGTCGACTTCCCGGCGCACGCACTGGCCGCGGTGACCGGGTTCCGGAAGATCGCCCTCGTCGACCTGGGACGTTCCGGGGCCGTCGTGACCGGCCGCATCGACCCCGACGCCACCACGGTCTTCGGGATCACGGCCGCAACGGAGTGGCCCACGGTTCTGCGGTATCCCCGTCCGCCGACCGCGGACCGGCTGCATCACGACATCACCACCGCCCCCGGCTACTACACCGATCCGCTCGGGTCCGCCGACTGGCGGCGCGGGGTGTCGGCGGTCCTCGCCGAGGAGATCCGCCTCGAGCTCACCGGGACGGGGTAGAACGATGGAGTTCGAGGTCAACGGCGAGACGATCGACGCCGAACCCGCTGCTGGACAGTGCCTCCGGATGCTGCTCCGCCAGCACGGCCACTTCGAGGTGAAGAAGGGTTGCGACGCAGGCGATTGCGGTGCGTGTTCGGTACTCGTCGACGGACAACCCGTGCACTCGTGCATCTTTCCCGCACAGCGCGCCGCCGGGAAGTCGGTGACCACGGTCGCCGGCCTCGGCACACCCGACGATCTGCATCCCGTGCAGCAGTCCTTCGTCGACAGCTTCGGCTTCCAATGCGGGTTCTGCACCGCGGGCATGGTCGTCACCGCCTCGACGCTCACCCCGGACGACCTCGGTGACCTGCCGCGGCGGATGAAGGGAAACCTCTGCCGCTGCACCGGTTACCGTTCGATCCGGGACGCCATCGGCAACACCCTGGCGCCTGCCCGTCCCCGTCCGGCGGTCGGCGCCGGCGTGGGCACCTCGGTCAATCCGCCCGCGGCGCGACGCGTGGTGACCGGTACCGAGGCGTACACCTTCGACATCCCGGTCGACGGCGCACTGCACATCCACGTACTCGGTTCGCCGCACCCACACGCCCGCATCCTCGCGATCGACACCTCCGACGCCTCGGCCCTCCCCGGCGTCGAAGTGATCCTCACCCACGAGAACGTCTCGACGCCAAGGTTTTCCACCGGACGTCATCAGAACCGGCTAGAGGACCCCGACGACACCCTCATCTTCGATCCCGTAGTTCGCTTCGTCGGACAGCGCGTCGCCGCCGTCGTCGCCTCGACACCGGGGATCGCCGAGCAGGCCGCGGCGCTGATCCGCGTCACCTACGAGGAACTGCCCGCGGTCTTCGACCCGGAGGATGCACGCACGCCCGGGTCCCCCGTCATCCATCCCGACCGCACCGTCGACGACCGGGTGATGGAGGCCGAACGCAACATCGTCGCCACCTTCCACGAGGGTTTCGGCGGTGACGTCGACGACGCACTCGCGGCATCGTCGACGACGGTGCACGGGACATGGCGCAACGGTCGGGTCTCCCACGCGCAGCTCGAGACCCACGGTTCGGTCGCCTGGACCGATGCCACCGGACGTCTGGTGGTCCGCACGAGCACACAGGTCCCGTTCCTCGTACGCGACGAACTCGCCCGAATCCTTGATCTCCCACCCGAGAAGGTCCGGGTGTTCAGCGGCCGCGTGGGCGGCGGATTCGGCGGCAAACAGGAGATGCTGACCGAGGATCTCGCCGCCGTCGCCACACTGCGCACCGGGCGTCCCTGCGTCTACGAGATGACACGCACCGACGAGATGACGCGAACGACCTATCGCCACCCGATGCGGGTGACGGTGGATCTCGGGGCCGACGACGGCGGCCGGCTCACCGCGCTGCGAGTCGACGTGTTGTCGGACACCGGTGCGTACGGCAACCACGCGATCGGCGTGATGTTCCATGCCTGCGCCGAGTCGGTCTCGGTGTACAACTGCCCGGTCAAGAGGATCGACGCCGAGGTCGTCTACACCAACAACCCGCCGTCGGGCGCGTTCCGCGGCTACGGTCTCGGGCAGGTGATCTTCGCCGTCGAGTGCGCGATGGACGAGCTCGCGGTCCGCCTCGGCCTCGACCCCTTCGAACTCCGGCGTCGCAATGCCGTGGCCGACGGCGATCCGCTACTCATCGCACGTCCCGACCCCGAGGTGGACCTGGTCTACGGCAGTTACGGTCTCGACCAGTGCCTCGACCTGGCCGAGTCCGCCCTGCGGCGGGGCAACGGTGCCGTCGTCCCGCCCGGACCACGGTGGCGCATCGGCGAAGGGATGGCGATCTCCGCGATCGCCACCATGGCCCCACGCGGTCATTTCGCGGATGTCACCGTGGCGGTCGACTCCGCCGGCACCTATCACGTCGGTGTCGGGACCTGTGAGTTCGGCAACGGCACCACGACGGTCCACACGCAGATCGTCGCGACCGCGCTGTCGACCGAACCGGGCCGGGTCTCGTTGTGGCACGGGGACACCGACGCCGTCACACACGACACCGGAGCGTTCGCCTCTGCGGGTACCACCGTCGCCGGCAAGGCCGTGTACGGCGCCTGCCTCGCACTCCGCGACATTCTCGTCGGGGCCGCGAGCCGACTCACCGGTGTCGATCCCGCCCACATCCAAATGCGTTCGGACGGAGCCCTTGCCGATGATCGGCTGATCGGGTTCCGACACCTGATCGACACGGTCGACGACCGTCACCGGGTGCTGCATCCGGACGGCCCGCGCGCCATCGCCGCCGGCGAGGAACGGGGCGAGATGCGTTCCATCGCATTCGATGTGCAGGCCTTCCGGGTGGCGGTGGACACCGAGACCGGGACCGTCGCGATCCTGCAATCCGTCCACGCGGCCGACGCCGGCACCGTGATGAATCCCGAACAGTGCCGGGGTCAGGTGGAAGGCGGTGTGGCGCAGGGCATCGGCTCTGCCCTCTACGAGGAGATCATGTTCGACGACCACGGCGCACCGCTGACCAAGGTGTTCCGCACCTACCGTGTTCCCCAGATGGCCGACATCCCGTTCACCGAGGTCTACTTCGCCGACACCGCCGACGAACTCGGTCCGTTCGGGGCCAAATCGATGTCGGAGTCCCCCTTCAACCCGGTCGCTCCCGCGCTGGCGAACGCCATCCGACGTGCCCTCGACGTCCGCCCGTACGAGACGCCGATGTCACGGGACCGGATCTGGCGGCTCACGCACCCCGAATTCGGCGACAAACGCCGAAGTTAAAGAGCTGACAAACAGGCGTTCAACATCGGATAAAGAATTCTTTGGTTCCCTAACAAGTCTGGTGCACAAGACATTTCATTTGGAAGGCAATTGGGAACAAAGAACAAACATTTCGGCAGAATTCCTGCGAGATCGCCACGCCGAGACGCACACTCCTCATTATCCGACAGTCCAGAGGAGGGCACCATGACACATACTGCACCCGTAGACGACGGCGGAACCCTTTCTGCCAAGCAGGGTATCGCCGCCGGAACGTCCATCGGCGCGGCGATCATCCTGATCGTCGTCGGTGTCGTCCAACTCGCACAGGGCATCGCGGCCGTGGCCAAGGACGAGGTCTTCGTCCGCGGAGTCGACTACGTGTACAAGTTCGACTTCACGACCTGGGGCTGGATCCACATCGTGCTGGGCGCCATCGCGATCATCGTCGGCGCCGGACTCGTCAGCGGTGCCGGCTGGGCCAGATTCACCGCCATCGTGATCGCCGCCCTCTCCATCATCGCCAACTTCCTGTGGCTGCCGTACTACCCGTGGTGGTCGGTGCTGATCATCGCGCTCGATGTGGTCGTCATCTGGGCGGTCTCGACCTGGAATCCCCGGGCCGACTACCGCTGACGCAGACCGGCGCCATCGGTGAACACGGAAACCCCTGGGGGCGATCAGGAACCGCCCGGGGGTTTCCCCATCAGCACCTCCGAACGTGCCGAACTCGAGCAGCTGCGCGCCGAGGTTGCCCGGCTCCGCGAACGGGCCGAGACGGGCGAACCAGCGTCGGCCGGCGCCGCGAAACGGCGGTCCGGCTGGCGCTGGTTCGCGGTCGGGGTCCTGTGCGTCCTCGTCGCACTGCTGGCGATCACCTCGGTCACCTCCCGCTTCGTGCGCGGGGAGATCCTCGACACCGACCGCTATCTGACGACGGTCGCACCGCTGGCCTCGGAACCCACGTTGCAGGCCGAGATCACCGACACGGTCACCGACGAGATCTTCCAGCGGATCGACGTCGAGGCGCTGACGGCGAACGCCCTCAACGCGCTGAGCGATGCGGCTCCCGCCACCGCGAACGCGCCCCGCGTGGATCGTGCGATCGACGGACTCGCACCGGTCCTCGCCGGCCAGGCCCGCACCTTCGTACAGCAGACGGTGTCGTCCCTGGTCACCAGCGACCAGTTCGAAACGCTCTGGGTGGAGGCCAATCGCAGGGCGCATGCCGCTCTCGTCGCCGTGGTGACCGGAGACGTCGGACCGTCCTCGGTGACCGTCGATGAGTCGGGAACCGTGAGCATCTCGCTCGGGACGGTGATCGAGAACGTCAAGAAGCGCCTCCTGGACAGCGGGTTCACCTTCGCCGAGAAGATCCCCGCCGTCGACAAGCAGTTCGTGCTGTTCCGGTCACCGGAACTGATCCGCGCGCAACGCGCGGTCTCCACGCTCGACACCGTCGCCGACGTCCTGCCGTGGCTCGCGATCGCATGTGCCCTGGGCGCCGTCGCGATCGCACCACGAGGTCGACGACTCCGCGCGCTCTCCCTCGCCGGACTGTCGTTGGTGGTGGGCATGCTCGTCCTGGCGATCTCGCTGATCGTCGTCCGCGCACTGTATCTCGATGACATACCGGCGGAGGTGTTGTCGCCCGACGCAGCAGCCGTCATCGCCGACACCGTGACCGAACCACTCCGACTCGCACTGCGAGCCGTTGCCGTGCTGGGACTCGTGATCGCGATCGGCGCCTATCTGATCGGCGGTTCGTCGTCTGCCGCCGCGGTGCGGCACGGGTTCTCACACGGTCTCGACTCCCTGCAACATCTACGGAAGGCACGCCCACCGAATGCCTTCGAGACAACCGCCTACCGTGCGCGCATCGCGCTGCGGGCGACCGTCATCGGCATCGCCGCGGTGCTGCTCATGTTCTGGAACTACCCGACCGGCCTCGTCGTCCTGCTCATCGCGTTCTTCGCACTCGTCACGTTGCTGGTGATCGAGATCGTGATCCGGCCGGCACGGGCGTGGCAGGACGACGCGACGGTATGAGGCAGGAGCCGGGTACGGCCGTCGACGAGGAACCGGTCTCTCGTCGATGGTGGGCGCGTGCGGCAGTCGCGGCGGTGATCGTCGCGCTGCTGCTCCCGGTCGCCATGTCGGGACTGCGGGCACTGGTGTTACTGCTGCTGGTCTGTATCGCGTGTGCCGTGGTCATCGTCGTGGCGATCTACTGGTTCCTCATCAGCCGCGGCGCGATCCGCGCACTGGCCGCTGTCGTCGCCGTCATCCAGCTTCCACTTCTGGCAGTCTTCTTGATCCGCGAACGCCAGCTCTGGGTCGTGATCGCTTCAGGGGCACTGGTCGTTGTCGCGATCGCCTGCGCCCGACGAGCATTGCGACCGCCTCGGGCACAGTCACTCATGCCGGAACATCCGGCGACGCCGGTGAGCCGTCCCTTCCTGGTGATGAATCCACGGTCGGGCGGCGGCAAGGTCGGCCGCTTCGACCTGCAGCGCCGGGCCGAGGAACTCGGCGCCGAGGTCGCCTTGCTGAGCGGGCCGGAACAGGTCGACGTCACCGAACTGGCCAGGGATGCGGTGAGACGAGGAGCCGACCTCCTCGGGGTGGCAGGCGGTGACGGCACGCAGGCCCTGGTGGCCGCCGTGGCCGCCGAACAACAGGTGCCGTTCCTCGTGATCAGCGCGGGCACCCGAAATCACTTCGCGCTCGACCTCGGGCTGGACCGGCGCGATCCCACCCGATGTCTGGACGCACTTCACGACGGAATCGAGTTGCACGTCGACCTCGGCTGGATCAATGGGCGCCCGTTCGTCAACAACGCGTCATTCGGCGTCTATGCGGAGGTCGTGCAGAGTCCGCAGTACCGCGACGACAAGACCGGAACGGTCCTGCGGATGCTGCCGGACCTGCTCGGCGCGGACTCCGGGCCGGGCTTGCGAGCCCGGATCGGCGACGACACCGTGACCGGGCCACAGGCGATCCTGGTGAGCAACGGTCCCTACGCCACCAATGACCTGGCGGGGCTTGGACGCCGAACGCGCATCGACTCCGGATTACTCGGCGTGGTCACCGTCTCGGTCGCCGACACCCGCCAGGCCGTGGGCCTGCTCCGGCGCGGCCACCAACAAGGCCTCGTACAGCGCACGGCGACGCAGGTCATCGTCGACGCCGACGCCGCCGAGATCCCGGTCGGTATCGACGGCGAGTCGGTGCGACTCCGGACTCCGGTGCGCTGCACCATCGCCCCGGGTGCGTTGCGTGTCCGTGTCCCTCGAGAGCGTCCCGAGATCCGTGTCGCACCGCCGCAACTCGACTGGGTCCGGTTACGGGATCTGCTCCGGCCGCGGCTCAGCGGTGGCTGAACCACGGTTCCGGTACGCCTCGACCGCCGACTCGACCGTGGGATAGAACCGCGATTCGTCGAATCGGTCATCGGTTTCGAACCGAATGAGCTTGTCCTTGACCGGCCCCTTGAGCTCCGCGAACACCAGTCGGACCGAAGACGACTCGAGCGAGCGGTCGAGATCGACGAGTTCATCTGCGGCGGTCGTGTCGAGACCGGTGATCGGTTCGGCGGCGACGATGACCCAGTCGACCGGTGACCCGCGGCGCGCCAACGTTTCCCGAACGTGTGAGGCGAAGATCTTGCCGTTGGCGAAGAACAGCGGCGCGTCGAAACGGACCAGCACGAGCCCGGGAATCCGGTGGCCCTCCGGATGCCGGACGACGTCGTGAAAGCCGGTGTCCCCCAACTCCACCAGTTCTGTTCGGTACGGCTGCCAGGCGCGCGCCACCACGGCGACGAAGGACAGTCCGATCGCGACCAGGATGCCCTGGAGAACACCCACGAGCGCAACGCCGAGGAATGCCGCCGCGGCCAAGCCGAATTCGATCTTGCTCAACTTCCACACCCGGACCATCCCGGGTATGTCGATGAGCGCGGTCGCCGCGACGATGACGACTGCCGCCAGCGTCGCGTCGGGCAGATAGGCGGTCACGCCGGGAGCCGCCAGGACGAACACCAGTACCGCGGCCGCTCCCACGACGCCCGCGAGCTGGGTGTGCGCACCGGCCTGTTCGGCGACCGGCGTTCGGGAACCGCTCGCCGAGATGGGGAATCCACCGAAGAGTCCACTGGCGAGGTTGGCCGTGCCGATCGCCTTCATCTCCGTGCTGCCGTCGACGTCCTCACCGCGCCGGGCGGCGAAGGTCCGCGACAGCACCCCGGAGTCGGCGAAGGCGATCAGCGCGATCCCCGCGGCGGGTCCGACGAGGGACAGCACGTCGTCCCAGTCGATGCCGCCGTACTGCGGAAGGGGCAGTCCCGCCGGCAGCGCGCCGACCATCCCGATGTCGTCGTCGAGTCCGAACAGGGCGATCACCACGATCGAACCCACCACCGCGACAAGAACCCCCGGTATCCGCGGGAGCCAGCGTCGAAAGGCCACGATGACCACGAGACAGGCGATCCCCATCGCGGCGGCGACCGGGTCGACGTCACCGGCGACCACGGAGGTGACGATCTCACCGATCTCCTGGAACAACCCCGAGGCGTCGACCGAGAAGCCGAGCAGTTTCGGCAACTGTCCCACGACGACGATGAGCGCTATCGCGTTCAGATAGCCGAGTCGCAGCGGCTTGGACAGGAGTTCGGTGACGAATCCGAGCCGAAGAAAGCCGCCCAGGAGGAGAATTGCGCCGACGAGCACGGCGAGGATCCCGGCGAGTGCGAGGGCGTCCTCCGGGTCACCGACCGCGGCCAGTGGCAGGACCGCCGCGGCGATCAGCGGCGCGAGCGACGAATCCGGGCCGAGCACAAGGATCTTCGACGGGCCGACCACGGCATAGGCGAGCAGCGGCACGATCGTCGCCCACAGGCCCGCATAGGCGGGCAGCCCGGCGGCTTCGGCGTAGCCCATCCCGGCGGGGATGAGCAGCGCGGTGAGCACCAGACCGGCGGTGACGTCGGTACGAAGCCACTCGCGCTTGTATCCCCGGGCCGTCGCGAGACCTGGAAGGCGCCAGAGCGCCGACCTGCCGACGCTCATGCGCGCGCTCGCCGCGGTGCGACCGCGTCCAGGCAACGCCACACCGCTGATTGGTCGGCGGTCACCTCACCGCTCCTGGTAGGGAAGATGGCTGATCACGTTGAGCCGGCCGCGCTTCTTGTCGTCGTTGGACACGACGTACCAAGGCGCCCAGCCGGTGTCGGTGTAACGGAACATCTCGTCGCGCGCCCGCGAGAAGTCGTACCAGCGGCTGTAGGACTCGAGGTCGACCTTCGACAGCTTCCAGATCTTGCGCGGATCGTCGATGCGACTCTGGAGGCGCAGCGTCTGCTGTTCCTGACTGACCTCGAGCCAGTACTTCAGGAGGAGGATTCCGGAATCGATCGTCGCCCGGTCGACCGCCGCCGGTTGATCGGTCGCGGCCACGCCCGAAAGACCACTGACGGAATTCTTCCCGCGATGCTTCTTGCCACCCATCGTTCACCTCACAGTCGCCCGCCGTCCTGGGCAGCGGATGCGGCGTCCTCGACCACTCGAAGACCTCACATTGCCATACCTCTCCTGAGGGGCATCGACGAATCACGTCGTATTGTCGACGGCCACGACTCATATCACGCGCGGTGACGCCGAAAAGGGCTCAGATCGATGCCTTCTCGCCACAAACAACGACGAGCGACGGCCCGGCAGGCTTCTGCCGGGGCCGTCGCTCGGTGCGGTTCGCCGGTCAGCCGCGCAGCAGCCCCTTGGCGACGTGGGTCACCTGGATCTCGTTGCTGCCGGCGTAGATCATGAGCGACTTCGCATCTCGCGCGAGCTGCTCGACCCGGTACTCGGCCATGTACCCGTTGCCGCCGAACAGCTGAACGGCTTCCATCGCCACGTCGGTGGCGGCCTTCGACGAGTAGAGCTTCATCGCCGACGCCTCCGACAGGCTCAGCGGCTTACCCGCCTTGCCCCGCTCGATCGTGCTGAAGAGCATGTTCTGCACGTTGATCCGGGCGATCTCCATCTCGGCGAGCTTGAGCTGGATGAGCTGGAACTGGGCGATCTCCTGACCCCACAGCTTGCGCGTCTTGGCGTAGTCGATCGACAGTCGCTGCGCCTCGTTGATGATGCCCAGCGACAGTGCGGCGATGCCGACACGTTCGGCGGTGAAGCCGGCCTTCGCGCCTTCGGAACCACGGGAATCTCCCCCGGTGTCCTCGGTCTCGCCGAGCAGACGGTCCTTGCCGACCCGGACGTTGTCGAAGAACAGCTCACCGGTCGGCGAACTCATCATGCCCATCTTCTTGAACGGCTTGCCCTGGGTGAGCCCCGGCATCCCCTTGTCGAGGACGAAGGACAGCACCTTGCGGTCACGCATCGGCGTTCCGCTGCCGTCGTCGAGTTTCGCGAACACGACGATGGTGTCGGCGTACGGGCCGTTGGTGATGAACGTCTTCTGCCCGTTCAGGATGTAGTCGTCACCATCGCGGCGGACGGTCGTCTTCATGCCGCCGAGCGCGTCGGAGCCCGAATCGGGTTCGGTGATCGCCCAGGCGCCGACCTTCTCCATCGTGACCAGCTCGGGCAGCCAGCGCTTCTTCTGCGCGAGCGTGCCCTTGCCGCGGATCGTCGAGGCGGTCAAGCCCATGCTCACACCCAGCGACGCGACGAGGCCCAGGCACACACCCGCGAGCTCGATGTTGACCATCATGAACATCGAGCCGCCCATACCGCCGCCGTCACCGGAAGATTTCTTCTCCCCGTTGGCTTCTGCGGCGAGTTCCTTCTCCAGCGCATCCTTGGCCATCGCATCGACCCCGAAGGTCGACAGCAGCTTGCGGGTGATGTCGTACGGGGGCAGTACGCCGGACTCGAGCTCGTCGAGATGTGGCCGGATCTCCTTGTCGATGAACGCGCGCAGCGCGTCCCGCACCATCAGATCTTCTTCGGACCACTCGAACATCGTCACTCTCCCAGACCGGTGCCCGCCGGGGCGAACACGTTTCAGTTTTGCCGACTCAACTGTGTCAGGAGTCACTCAGGATGTCTAGGTACGTCTGCGCGAATTCGTTTCTTCAGGGTCTCGACCAGAGGTAGGAGGCCGCCGGACGGACCTCGATCCCGAAGTATCGGCCCGGGTCGTCGCACAGGAGCGCCTGGGCGACGGGCATCGCGACCACGATCGAGGCCATCGCGGTGTCGTGGTGGTCGCGCCAGGCGTGCACCCTGCGCACGAATACCGCCACGCTCTCGCCGCCGTGGGGTCGGGCCGCCGGGTCGGTGAAGAAGGCCGCGAGGTCGCGCGGGTCGATCTCCTCGGGCGTCGATCCCGCCCAGGAACCGACGTCGAGTGTCCGGAGCGCGTCGTCGACTTCCGGCCGCCCGCCCAGGAGCCGGGCAGTCTCGCGGGTCGCGGCCTCGGGTCCGCAAAGCGTCACCGGTCCGGCGACCGATGCGGCGAGCGCTTCGATGTCGCGCCGCCCGCGCTCGTCCAGCGGCGCATCACCGCCGAAGCGCACCGATCTGTTGGGACCGGCGCGCCCGGCGGTGATGATCTGCATGAGAACGTCCGGGCCCGTTCAGTTCTCGGCGGCGTCGACCGTCCGGCGCGCGGTCGGGTTCTTCGACCGCGCCATCGCGCCGAGGATCAGCGCGAAGGTCACCGTCAGCACCGTCCACAGGATGACCTGGTTGGTGATCGTGTACACGCGGAAGTCGGCGACCACATCCGCCGGGAATCCCGGGAACACGATCCGACCGGATTCGTCGCGCACCGGATCGGGCACCTCGCTGAACGACGGCAGGAACGCGATCGTGATACCGACCGCTGTCAGATACGCCGCGCCGCCCACGACCGCCGACACCAACCCGCCGATCCGCGGACGCAGCCACAGCGCGAGTACGACGGCTGCGATCGCCAGCACCAGCGACACGACGGTGATGGTCAGGAAGGCGCCGGTCCGATCCCCGATCGTGTCGTCGTCCCCTACGGCCGGCGGATTGGCCGGGTAGGCGAAGAACGGCACGCCGAAGACGGCCACGAAACCGATCGCACCGATCACTCCGGCGACCGCGCGGGCATCGGTGGCGGGATACCGGTTGCCGAGGTAGCTCCACAGCACGGTGAAGGCGACCGCGAAGAACGCCCCCATGCACAGCGCGAACACCAGGTTGCCGACGCCGGCGCCCAGGTTCTCCTGCATGGCGCGGGTGAAGACCTCACCGCCGTCGCCGTGGTGGTGGCCACCCGCCTCGGCGGCATGGGCCAGTGTCTCCTCGGCCTCTGAGCGGGCGCCCTCGTAGTCGACGGCCTTCGACACCACGGGTTCGATGTAGAACCGTGCGAAGACGAACGACAGGATGCCGGCGATCAGGCCCGACAGCAGGCCTGCGCCGATGAATCTCTTCTCCATGTGAACTTGTCCCTACCGATCGGGTCAGAACGACTCAGTGGCAGGGAAAGCCGAGGAAGTGGCGGGCGTCGTGCACGAACTCGTGCACGTGCGTGTCCTCGCCGAAGACGGAGACGACACCCTGGTCGTAGCCGAGGAAGTAGTAGGCGAGCCCGGCCAGCAGCACGGTGAGGCTCAGCCAGAGCGCCGCGCCGGCGACCGACAGATTCGGTACCGCGAGAGCGCGCGGTGCGGGTGTGACTGCTTCGGACGTACGGGGAGCTGTCATCGGGATGTCCTTTCGCCGATCTCGCGTCGGTGAGTGTGGTGGATCAGTTACTCGCCGGCACGGCATCCTGACTCATGTCTTCCCCAGGCACCGTCGAAATCCTCGACCGCGTCCGGTTCGTCGTTCACAGTGGCGCGACCGTTCCGGATTCTCACCGGATTCCCCGTACAGGCGTGAGATGACTGTATACCCCGACCTGTCACACATGTGAGACATAGTGGAGAGATGCCCCGCCCTTCGGTACTCGACCGCTTCACCGCCCCCACCCGGCGATGGTTCACCGGGGCGTTCACCAAGCCGACCGCGGCGCAGAAGGGCGCCTGGACCTCGATCGCCGACGGCGCGAACACGCTGGTCATCGCACCGACCGGCTCCGGCAAGACCCTGGCGGCGTTCCTCTGGGCCCTCGACCGGCTCGCCGCCGACACCGCTGCACGCCGTCCGGGCACGAAGGTCGTCTACATCTCGCCGCTGAAGGCGCTCGCCGTCGACGTGGAGCGCAACCTGCGCGCGCCGCTCACCGGCATCACCCGCGCCGCGCAGGAACTGAACCTGCCCGAACCGAACATCACGGTCGGCGTCCGCTCCGGCGACACCTCGGCGGCCGACCGCCGCGCCCTGGTGAAGACCCCGCCCGACATCCTGATCACCACCCCGGAGTCGCTCTACCTCATGCTGACCTCGGCGGCGCGGGAGAGTCTCACGAACGTCGAGGCGATCATCGTCGACGAGGTGCACGCGGTCGCCGCGACCAAACGCGGCACGCACCTGGCGCTGACCCTCGAGCGCCTCGACGAACTGCTCGAGAAACCCGCTCAGCGGATCGGCCTGTCGGCGACCGTGCGGCCACCCCAGGTCGTCGCCGGGTTCCTGTCCGGGTCGGCCCCGTGCCAGGTGGTCAAACCGAAGGCCGACAAGACCTTCGACCTCCGCGTCGACGTCCCGGTCGAGGACATGGCCAACATCCCGCCGGCCCCCGGTCCCGACGGCGCCGACCCGGCCGAACTCGACGATGCCTTCTCTCCCACCGCCGGTTCGCTGTGGCCGTACGTCGAGGCGTCGATCGTCGACCAGATCGAGGCCAACCGGGCGACGATCGTGTTCGCGAACTCGCGACGCCTCGCCGAGAAGCTGACCGCGCGGCTCAACGAGATCCACGCCGGGCGACAAGGCACAACCACCGAACCCAGGGCCAATCCGACGGTCGCGGGCGGGGCCCCGGCGTTCGTGATGGGCAGCGGGGCGAGCTCCGGCGCCGAAGCCGTTCTCGCGCGTGCCCACCACGGTTCGGTGAGCAAGGAGCACCGCGCCCAGATCGAAGACGACCTCAAGGCCGGTCGTCTCGCGTGCGTGGTGGCGACCAGTTCGCTGGAACTCGGCATCGACATGGGTGCGGTGGATCTGGTGATCCAGGTCGAGGCACCGCCGTCGGTCGCGAGCGGTCTGCAACGTATCGGCCGCGCGGGCCACCAGGTGGGCGAGATCAGCCAGGGCATCCTCTACCCCAAACACCGCACCGACCTGCTGCACTGCACGGTCACCGTCGAGCGCATGCTCGACGGTGCGATCGAGGAGATCAAGGTTCCCCAGAATCCCCTGGACATCCTTGCCCAGCAGACCATCGCGGCCGCCGCCGTCGACGATCTCGAGGTCGACCACTGGTACGAGGTGGTCCGCCGGGCCGCTCCCTACAAAGATCTCGGACGCGGGGTCTTCGACGCGACGCTCGATCTCATCGCCGGACGGTTCCCTTCCGACGAGTTCGCCGAACTGCGCCCCCGGGTCAACTGGGATCGCGACGCGGGCGTGATCACGGGTCGCCGTGGTGCCCAACGACTCGCGGTGACCTCCGGTGGGTCGATCCCGGATCGCGGGCTGTTCGGCGTCTTCATGGTCTCGGCGCCGGGAGCGCAGCGAGCGGGCCGCATCGATACCGGTGAGAAGTCCACGCGCGTCGGTGAACTCGACGAGGAGATGGTCTACGAGTCGCGGGTCGGCGATGTGTTCGCGCTGGGCGCGACGAGCTGGCGGATCGAGGACATCACCCACGACCGTGTCCTGGTGTCGCCGGCGTTCGGCCAACCCGGCCGGCTGCCGTTCTGGATCGGCGACGCGATCGGGCGTCCCGCCGAACTCGGCGCGGCGATCGGGGCGTTCACCGGGTCCATCGCCGACCCCGGGAAGCTCGACACCCACGCCGAGCGCCTCGGGCTGACCGAGAACGCCCGCACCAACCTCGCCACCCTCATCGCCGAACAACGCGAGGCGACCGGACATGTCCCCACCGACCGGACACTCGTCGTCGAACGGTTCCGCGACGAACTCGGCGACTGGCGCGTCATCCTGCACTCCCCGTACGGTCTGCGGGTCCACGCACCGTGGGCGAGCGCCATCTCCCAGCGACTCCTCGCGACGCTCGGCATAGAAGGCGCCACCACCGCGTCCGACGACGGGATCATCCTCCGCCTCCCCGACACCGACGACGCGCCCCCGGGCGCCGATGTCTTCCTCCTCGACCCCGACGAGGTCGAACAGCTCGTCACCGACGGCCTCGCCGACTCGTCGATGTTCGCCTCGAGATTCCGCGAATGTGCCGCGCGTGCACTGCTTCTGCCCCGCCGCGATCCGGGACGCCGCGCACCGCTCTGGCAGCAGCGCCAGCGCAGCGCCCAATTGCTCTCGGTGGCATCCAAGTTCCCCGACTTCCCGATAGTCCTCGAGGCGGTGCGGGAGTGTCTGCAGGACGTATACGACCTCCCCGCCCTGCTCGATCTGCTCAGCCGCATCCGTTCGCGCCGGATCCGCGTCGTGGAGACCGAGACGCCGAGTCCGTCGCCGTTCGCGGCGTCGCTGCTGTTCGGCTACGTCGGCGCCTTCATGTACGCCGACGACGCACCACTCGCCGAACGCCGTGCCGCCGCACTGTCACTCGACACCAGCCTGCTGGCGCAACTGCTGGGCCGCGTCGACCTGCGCGAGTTGCTCGATCCCGGTGTCATCGCCGAGGTCATCGCCCGCCTACAACGGCTGTCCCCGGATCGACAGGCGCGCGACGCCGAAGACATCGTCGACCTGCTCCGCTGGCTCGGACCGCTGACCACCGAGGAGGTCGAGGCCCGGTACCGCGGCGAGACGCCGGTGGCCGAAGTGCTCGCCGAGCTGCACCGCAGCGGTCAGATCATCTCCGTCAACCACAACCGGCGTGCGCTCTGGGCCTCGATCGACGACACCGCACGGTTGCGCGACGCACTCGGAGTCCCTGCACCACTGGGCATTCCGGCCGCCTTCCTCGAACCGGTACCTGATCCGATCGGCGACCTCATCGGACGTTACGCCCGCACCCACGGGCCGTTCACCATCGCCGACGCGGCGGCGGCCCTGGGGATCGCGACGGCCGTCGTGCGCGACACCCTGGCCCGCCTCGCGGGCGAACGACGCGTCGTCGAAGGTGATTTCCTCCCGGAGACCAGACCGGCCGATCCGGCTCAGGGGACGGCGCCGACAACCCAGTGGTGCCACACCGACGTCCTCGGGCAGATCCGTCGTGGGTCGCTCGCCGCGAGCCGGGCCGAGGTCGCACCGGTCGGTACCGAGGTCCTCACCAGATTTCTCGTCGAGTGGCAGCACGGGTCACCCGGGACGCAGTTGCGCGGCGTGGACGGAGTGGCGACGGTCGTGGACCAGCTCGCCGGATATCCGCTCCCGGCGTCGGCCTGGGAGTCGCTGATCCTGCCCGCACGCGTCACCGACTACGCACCGTCCATGCTCGACGAGCTGCTGAGCAGTGGCGAGGTCGTCTGGTCGGGACACGGCCGCATCGGCAACGCCGACGGCTGGGTGGCCCTGCATCCGGCCGACGTCGCCGCGTTCACCCTCCCCGAGTCCGACACCATCGACACCACCACCGTCCACGACGCCATCACCACCGCCCTCGAACCCGGTGGTGCACTGCGGTTCCCACAGATCGCCGGCGACATCAGCACGGGTACGACGACGCCCGCCGCCGATGTCGAGAGCGCCCTGTGGGACCTGGTCTGGGCCGGTCAGGTCAGCAACGACACCTTCGCTCCGGTGCGCGCGCTGCTCCATCCCCGGCGAAGTCCGTCGACTCCACGGTCGGCACCCGCCCACCGCGCACGAGGCCGCGCCCCACGACTCCGCGCCGGACGCCTCTCCGCGCGCTACCTGACCGAGCACGCGTCCGGGCCACCGGTCGCGCCGACCGCGAGCGGTCGGTGGTTCGCACTGGACCGGCCCGAGATCGACCCGACGATCGCCACGCAGGCGCTGTGCGATCAATTGCTCACCCGGTACGGCGTGATCACCCGGGGCAGCGTCACCGCCGAAGAGGTGACCGGCGGATTCGCCCGGGTGTACAAGGCGCTCACCGTCTTCGAGGACAACGGCCAGGTTCGTCGCGGCTACTACGTCGACGGACTCGGCGGCGCACAGTTCGCCTCCCCGGCCACGGTCGACGAGTTGCGGCGTCACGCCCTCCCCGACCGCAAGCCCCCGCGTGAGGCCACCATCCTCGCCGCCACCGACCCGGCCAATCCGTATGGTGCGGCGCTGGAGTGGCCGAGATCCCGGGATGCCGAAGCCGGCCACCGGCCGGGACGCAAGCCGGGCGCCCTGGTGGTTCTGGTCGACGGCGAGCTCGTGTGCTTCGTCGAACGCGGCGGCAAGACGCTCCTGACCTTCACCGACTCGATCCCTGCCCTGGAATCCGCTGCCGGAGCACTGGTGGCCCTGGTCCGTGCGGGCCGCATCTCCCGGTTGACGATCGACCAGATCGACTCGGAACCGGTGCGCGGCACAGACTTCGGGAAGGTCCTCGTCGAGGCCGGTTTCGCCACGACCCCGCGCGGCATCCGACTCCGGTACGGAACCCATGCCTGAGGGCGACACGGTCTTCGCCGCGGCCGCCCGGCTTCGTCAGGGCCTGGAAGGACGCACACTCATCTCGACGCAGTTCCGCATCCCGTCGCTGGCCACCTCCGACCTGTCGGGACGGACCGTCGTCGGGGTCAGGTCGAAGGGAAAGCATCTGCTCATCGACGTCGACGAGAGCGAACCCGGTGCAGGCGACGCGGTCAGCATTCATTCCCATCTGAAGATGGAGGGTGTCTGGCATGTGCATCGCCGGGGCCAGAAGTGGCGTCGCCCCGCGTACCAGGCGCGGGTGGTGCTGCGCACCGACGATCACGAAGCCGTCGGCTTCGATCTCGGCACCCTCGAACTCCTCGCCGACCCCGACGCCGCCCTCGCATATCTGGGGCCGGATCTGCTGGCCGACGACTTCGACCGCGCGGAGGCGATCCGCCGCCTCGGCGCCGACCCCGAGCAGACCATCGGCGCGGCGCTGCTCGACCAACGCCTGATGGCCGGCGTCGGCAACGTCTTCCGCAGCGAGATCTGTTATCTGCGTGGCGTTCTCCCGACCCGTCCGGTCGGAGACGTGGACCTCGGTCCGATGGTCGACCTCAGCCGGCGGCTGCTGTGGGCCAACCGGATGCGCTCGGCCCGGACCACCACCGGCAACACTTCACCGAACGCGCGCATGTGGGTGTACGGCCGCAACGGACAGCTGTGCCGCCGCTGCGCGACGATCATCAAACGCGGCGAACTCGCCTCGACCGGTGGCGAGCGATCCGTCTACTGGTGCCCACGCTGCCAGAGTTGATCGCGGTGTCAGACGGGGTAGCGTTCGGGTTCGGGTCCGAACTCGAAACGACGCGCGGTGATCTCCTCGACCGCGATCTCCACGTAGTTGTACTTGACCGTCGCGATCCACGGACGCAGCGGCAACCGGTCGGCGGCCTCGATCTCACTCAGTGCGGACAGAATCCGCGCCGAGCCCTTGGCCACCACACTCCACCCACCGGTGTCGGTGTGGGCGTCGGACTCGAACGCCACCCGGTTGTTCACGACCACCTCGGCGAGTTTGGTCCCCTCACCCGTACGCAAGGTGATCTTCCCGTCCGCCGCATAGTAGTTGACCGGGAAGATGTCGGGAGTGTCGTTGACGCTCAACGCTATCCGTCCCAGCTCCCCGGAGCCGAGCAACTCCCAGGCTTCTTCCGGAGCGAGTATCTGAACCGGCATCTCCATCATGATCAGTCCCTTCTTCCCCAGTTCGATGATCCTCTACGAGAGACGGTGGCGACAGAGGACAAAGTCTCCGAGTTCGCCGGGTGGCCGGCGGTCTCACTCGGGGACGGGCACCGGCTCCAGGATCTCCGACCGCGCCTCGGGTGCGGCCGCCCGCAGGGCGTCGGCCGAGTCGTCGTCGGGTTGCTGCTGCGAGGCCACCTCGGCCTCGACCCGGGCGATGTAGGTCGCGACCTCGAAGTCGCGCTGTTCGGTGGTCCAGCCCAGGATCGGGGCGAGCAGGTCGGCGACCTCGTCGGCACAGTCGACGCCGCGATGGGAGTACTCGATCGCGATACGGGTACGCCGCGCCAGCACGTCCTCGAGATGCCGTGCGGCCTCGGCGACCGCCGCGTAGACCACTTCGACGCGGAGATACTGCGGCGCCGCGCCCAGCGGTGCGAGCAGTGACCTGTCCTCGGACGCGTAGTAGAGAACGTCGTCGATCAGCGAGCCGTAACGGTTGAGCAGTCGTCGAATCCGGTACGGGTGGAGGCCGTACCGCTGTCCGAGATGCTCGCACTGGTTGATGAGCGCGAAGTACCCGTCGGCGCCGAGGAGCGGCACCCGCTCGGTGATCGACGGCGCTACGCGGGTGGGGATGAAGTCGTTGCAGGCTTCGACGGCGTCGGCGGCCATCACCCGGTAGGTGGTGTACTTGCCGCCCGCGATCGCCACCAATCCCGGCGCAACGGTGGCGACGGCGTGCTCGCGCGAGAGTTTCGACGTCTCGTCGTCCTCACCGGCCAGCAGCGGCCGCAGACCGGCGTACACGCCTTCTATGTCGTCGTGGGTCAGCTTGGTGACCAGCACCTCGTTGACACGCTCCAGGATGTAGTCGATGTCCGCACGGGTGGCGGCCGGATGTGCGAGGTCGAGGTTCCAGTCGGTGTCGGTGGTGCCGATGATCCAGTGGGTCTCCCACGGGATCACGAACAGCACCGAATTGGCGGTGCGCAGGATGATCGCGGTCTCGCTGACGATCCGGTCGCGCGGCACCACGATGTGCACGCCCTTCGACGCGCGCACCTTGAAGTGACCGCGCTGCTTGGACAACGCCTGGACCTCGTCGGTCCACACCCCGGCGGCGTTGATGACGCAGTGGGCGCGCACCTCGGTGACGTCGCCGCTCTCGGTGTCCCGCACGCGCACTCCGAGTACGCGGTCGGATTCGCGGAGAAAGCCGATCACCTGCGTCGAAGTGCGGATGACCGCGCCATAGTTGGCCGCGGTGCGGGCCACGGTGAGGCTGTGCCGGGCGTCGTCGACGACCGTGTCGTAATACCGGATTCCGCCGATGAGCGAGTTGCGCTTGAGTGCCGGAGCCACGCGCAGCGCGCCCGATCGTGTCACATGGCGCTGGCCCGGCACCGATTTGGCGCCGCCCATGCGGTCGTAGAGGAAGATTCCCGCCGCCACATACGGCCGCTCCCAGACCCGCTGAGTGAGCGGGTAGAGGAACGGGAGGGGTTTCACCAGGTGCGGGGCCAGCAAGCGCAGCGAGAGCTCGCGCTCCCTGAGGGCCTCACGGACGAGACCGAACTCGAGTTGTTCCAGGTAACGGAGGCCGCCGTGGAACATCTTCGACGACCTGCTCGAGGTCCCCGAGGCGATGTCGCGCGCCTCGACCAGCGCCACCCGCAGACCGCGTGTGGCGGCGTCGAGCGCGGCGCCGACCCCGACCACCCCGCCACCGATCACCACGATGTCGAACTGTTCGTCACCGAACCGCCGCCACGCCTCGGCGTGGTAGTGCGACCCCATGTCCGCCGGCCGGTCCGGGTTGAACTCGGTGTTCATGTTCGCCGAGCCTAATTGATTCCGGCCCACACCACAGCGTGCGACACTGACGGCGTGGGCAGTTCAGGCAATTATGTGGCGGCGATCGACCAGGGCACCACCTCGACCCGGGCGATGATCTTCGACCGCAAGGGACGCGTCGTCGGGGTGGAACAACTCGAACACGAACAGATCTTCCCGCGGGCCGGCTGGGTCGAACACGACGCCGCCGAGATCTGGCGCAACACCCGCCGAGTCGGCGCCGCCGCACTGGCCTCGGCCGACCTGACCGCCAAGGACATCGTCGCCTGCGGCATCACCAATCAGCGCGAGACCACGGTGATCTGGGACCGCGAGACCGGACGGCCGGTCCACAACGCCATCGTGTGGCAGGACACCCGCACCGCCGAGGTGTGCACCGAACTCGCCGGCGACGCCGGCGTCGACCGTTACCGCGAACGCACCGGCCTGCCACTGTCGACCTACTTCGCCGGACCGAAGATCCGCTGGCTGCTCGACAACGTCGATGGGCTTCGCGAGCGCGCCGAATCCGGCGAGTTGTGCTTCGGGACAATGGATTCCTGGATCGCGTGGAACATGACCGGCGGAGTCGACGGCGGGCAGCACGTCACCGACGTCACCAATGCCTCGCGCACCATGCTCATGGATCTGCGGACGCTGAGCTGGGATGAGGAGATCTGCGACGAGATGGGCATCCCGATCTCGATGCTGCCCGAGATCCGCAGCTCGTCCGGCGACTTCGGCGCGCTGCGAGGCAACGGACCACTCCCCGGCGTCCCGCTGACCGGCATCCTCGGCGACCAGCAGGCCGCCACCTTCGGCCAGGCCTGCCTGTCACCCGGCGAGGCCAAGAACACCTACGGGACCGGTAACTTTCTGCTGCTCAACACCGGAACCGAGCCGGTCTTCAGCGAGCACGGCCTGCTGACGACGGTCTGTTACCGCATCGGCGACGAGCCGGCGCGCTATGCGCTCGAGGGGTCCATCGCGGTGACCGGCTCGCTCATCCAGTGGCTGCGGGACAATCTCGGCCTGTTCCCGGTGTCGTCGGATGTGGAGAAGCTGGCCGCGGAGGTCGACGACAACGGCGGCGCCTACTTCGTACCCGCGTTCTCCGGCCTCTTCGCGCCACGCTGGCGCTCGGACGCCCGCGGTTTGATCGTCGGTCTGACACGCTTCGTCAACAAGGGCCACCTGGCCCGGGCTGCGTTGGAGGCCAGCGCCTTCCAGACCCGCGAGGTCATCGAGGCGATGCAGGCCGACGCCGGCATCGAGCTGTCCACGCTCAAGGTCGACGGCGGGATGGTGGTCAACGAACTGCTCATGCAGTTCCAGGCCGACATCCTCGACGTCCCGGTCGTCCGGCCCGTGGTCAACGAGACCACGGCACTGGGTGCGGCATACGCGGCCGGTCTGGCGGCGGGGTTCTGGGAGAGCGAGGACGACATCCGCGCGAACTGGGCCGAACACAAACGCTGGGAACCCGCCATGGCCGAAGAAGAGCGGGAACGCCTGTACGGCGAATGGAATCGCGCCGTCGAGCGCAGCTTCGATCTGGCGTGAATCAGGCGACGTAGTCGGCGAGAACCCCGACGACACCCGCGGTGCCCCCGAGCGCGGCGGCGGCTTCGTACGCAGCCTCCCGCAGAGCGGTGCGCGGTGCCTCCGCGGCCGTCGACACCGACATCGCGGCGAGGACGCAGTCAACAGCTCGGGCACGGCGGAAGCTGTCGAGTTGACGATCGGTGTCACCGCGTCGCTGGTGGGCGAACGAATCGAAATCGTGTTGTGCGGCAACCACCCTCAACGACGCCACGCCCGCCGGCTCGGCACTCCCCTGCTGGCGCCACTGGCGGATCACGTCGCGGACCTCGGGTGTCGACGCTCCGGTCACGTCCATGACGGTGGCTACCAGCAGATGCAGACACCGGATGATGTCCTCGTCGGGCACGGCGGAGGCGAGCCGGGCGACACCGCCGGGCAGCCTGTCCACCCGGCTCAGCATGTCCGGCCACGTGTCGTCGACGACGGTTCCTCGCCTCCGCCGGTACCCGCGTCGGCGGTACCGGGGTGCCGAACCGCCGGAGCGATCTCTTCACCCGGCGTCGGCTGCGGGGGTGCGACCTCCGGTGCGGCCGGGACCATGTGCGGAATCCAGTCGCCGATCACCGGCGGCCCGACGAGCGGCAGGTCGCCGACGATCTCCGCGCCGTGCTCTCGGTTGTTCAGGTAGGGCGCCGCCTTGTGCTTGTCGTCGTCCTCGGCGCCGGGCCGGCGGGCCGTGGGCGGCGCACCGGCGGGGCCCACCGGTGGTGCGATCCCCGCACGTGGTCCCGCAGCACTCGCGGCCGGCGGCGTCGACGTCGTCGGCGTGGCGACTCCGGGCGACGACGGCGTCAGCGGTAGCGGCCCGCCCACCGGGGTGATCGGAACTCCGGCCGCGATCCCGGAACCCGCTCTGTCAGAACCGTTTCCGCGCTCGGCCCCAGATCGTCCGGCACCGGCGACACCGTGCGCGCCGACGCCGCCCGGTGTGCCTTGACCGCCGCGGAGCAGTCCGTCGGGGTCGTCGACATCCCGGCGGCCGGACGATCCCGACGGCGAGGAGGACGACGAGACCGGCGTGACCGGTGTGGGCCCACCTCCCGTCGGTCCCGGGCCCGGCCCACCGGTCGCGACCGGGACCGTGGCGCCACCGGAACGGCCGAAGTCTCCGGCGTCGACGGTGTTCGCCGCCTGACCGCGCGGCGTCTCGGATCCGGACCCCGGGCCGGCCGCGGACGACATGCCGCCGATCCCGCGCACCAGGTCGTCGGGCCCGGTGGGCTCCGGAAGCGCGTGCTGGACACGCTGCATCGGTGACGAGTACGTGCCCGACATGGTGCGGTCCGCCTCGAACCGCACCACCGGAGCGTCCTCGGGGTTGTCGCGGAGGTGCTGCTGCAGTTCTCGCAACCGCCCCTCCTGACCCCGTGTCGCACCGACGATCCCGACGGCGGTGCTCAGGGCCTCGCCGACCACGGTGGCCGTCTCCAGACTCCGTTGCATGGCGTCGGACAACGCCTTTCCCGCATCGAGGGCGGCATCGGAGGCGAGGCCGAGCAGCTCGTCGCCGAACATCGCCGCCATGCGATCCGACGCGCGGCGCACCGCCTCGATCGCCTTGAGGATCGTCTCGACGTCACCGGAGGCCCGGCCGGGATCCATGGTGCGGAGGGTGTCGATGATCTCGTCGATGCCCATGCCGGCCCAGTCGGTGCGTCCCCCGCCGAACGACGGCGCGTTCGACACACCCCGGTTGTTCTGCGCAAACGGGTCGGCAACGGGCCCTGTCACGACATCTCCCCCTACGTCGCGGTGCGCCCGGTTCCGGGCGGATTCGTACGACCCTACCGTGATCGCGCCGCCCGACGAGGTGTCAGTCCAGATCGTCGTGCCGGACGAGCTGACGCGCGGCTTCGGTGATCGAACCGGACAGCGACGGGTACACCGAGAACGTCTGCGCGAGATCGCCGACGGTCAGTTTGTTCTGCACCGCGAGGGCCAGCGGGAGGATGAGCTCGGAGGCGTTGGGCGCCACCGCGACACCACCGATCACCACGCCGGTGGCCGGACGGCAGAAGATCTTCACGAATCCGCGACGCAGCCCGCTCATCTTGGCGCGCGGATTGGTCGCCAGCGGCAGCATCACCGTGCGCGCGGGGTACTCGCCGGCGTCGATGGCCTTCTGCGAGACCCCGACGGTGGCGATCTCCGGACGCGTGAAGATCGCCGACGCAACGGTTTTCAGCTTGATCGGGCTGACGCCCTCGCCCAGGGCGTGGTACACGGCGATGCGACCCTGCATGGCGGCCACCGAGGCCAGCGGCAGCAAGCCGGTGCAGTCGCCGGCCGCGTAGATTCCGGGCACCGAGGTCCGCGACACCCGGTCCACCCGGATGTAGCCACCCTTGTCGACCTCGACCCCGGCACGCTCGAGTTCGAGGTTCGCGGTGTTGGGAATGGAGCCGACGGTCATCAGCACGTGACTGCCGGTGACGGTGGACCCGTCGGCGAGATGCGCGGTGACGGTGTCGCCGTCGCGGACGACCTTGTCGGCACGCGCGTGCTTGACGAGTTCGACGCCGCGCTCGGCGAGCGCATCCTCGAGCACCAGGGCGGCGTCCTCGTCCTCGTGCGGGAGCACGCGGTCACGACTCGACACCAGCGTCACCTTCACACCGAGTTCGGTGTAGGCGTGGACGAACTCCGCGCCGGTGACACCGGAACCGATGACGACGAGATGCTCGGGCAGTTCTTCGAGGTCGTAGAGCTGACGCCAGGTGAGGATGCGTTCGCCGTCGGGCTGCGCGTCGGGCAGGATGCGCGGCGACGCGCCGGTCGCGATCAGCACGACGTCACCGTCGTAGCGCTCGGTGCTGCCGTCGGCGAGGGTCGCGACGACGCAGTGGGTCGAGACGCCGACCTGCGTCTCGTCGAGAACGGCGGTACCGGAGACCAGTTTGACGCCCTCACTGAGGAGTCGCGACTTGATGTCGGCGGACTGGGCGAAGGCGAGGTCGCGCACGCGCTGATGGATCTGCGGGAGGGTGACCAGGGTGTCGTCGGTCTTGATGTTGATGCCGAGGTCGACGGCGCGACGCACCTCGGTACGGATACCGGTGGAGGCGATGAAGGTCTTCGACGGGACGCAGTCCCACAACACACAGGCGCCACCGATCCCGTCCGAATCGATCACCGTGATGTCGGCGCCGTACGCGGCCGCGGCGAGCGCCGCCTCATAACCCGCTGGTCCACCGCCGATGATGACGATCCTGGTCACTGTGCACTCCTGTCCTTCACCGGTCTCGTCGCGGCGGCCTTCGTGGGGCACCGTGCGCCCGGCGTGGTGTTGTCGAATGGGCGAACTGGTTGGTGCCGGACCGGCGGGCGTCCGACTGGCTGGTGTCCGACTGCTGATCCGACTGGGTCGAGCCTCGCGGGGTGGTGCGTCGCTCTGATGTGGCGGACCGTCACGTGGTGTCGCGCCACCTAACAACCTAGTCCTGATCGTCCCGCGGCACTCCTCGGGTGGCCCCGCATGCGGCGTACGCCACTACTCGCCTCCTGCCTGTCGCCTTCCGGACTCGCCGCCGACCCACTAGGCTCCACCCGTGCCGATTTACGCAGCCTACGGATCCAACATGCATCCCGAGCAGATGGCGGAACGCGCGCCGCACTCGCCGATGTCGGGTACCGGATGGCTACGCGGGTGGCGCCTGACCTTCGGTGGCGGCGACATCGGTTGGGAGGGTTCCCTGGCGACGGTCACCGAGGACCGCGATGACCCCGACGCCCGTGTCTTCGTCGTCCTGTACGACGTGACGACCGAAGACGAGGAACTCCTCGACCGGTGGGAGGGTTCCGAGCTCGGCATCCACCGCAAGATCCGCGCACGCGTCGACACCGCCGACGGCCCCGTGCTGGCCTGGCTGTATGTGCTCGACGCCTACGAGGGCGGACTCCCCTCGGCCCGCTACCTCGGCGTCATGGCCGAGGCCGCGGAGATCGCCGGCGCTCCCGCCGACTACGTCCAGGACCTGCGGTTGCGCGAGTCGCGCAACGTCGGGCCCGGGCCTGGGCCCGTCGAACCCTGAGGTCCGGGGCCCGTCGAACCCTGAGGTCTTCTAGGGCGCGAACGGCGGCGTCAGTTCCGGCGGTTCGCCGGCAGCGCTGCGTGCGTTGAGTACGACCCCGGCGAGCGTGCGGACGCCGATGGCGAGGGCGCGTTCGTCCAGGTCGAAGTTGGGGGCGTGCAGGTCGACCTGCGGACCGAAACCGTCCCACACGCCGAGTCGGGCCATCGCGCCCGGAACCTGCTCGAGGTACCAGGAGAAGTCCTCGCCGCCGGGTGACTGCGGGGTGGCGGCGACGGTCTCGGGGCCGATCGCGGCGACCGCGCGTTCGAGCATGCCCACCGCGATCTCGTCGTTGACGACGGGCGGAACGCCTCTGAAGTAGGAGAGGTCGTAGCGCACGCCGAGCGGCGCGAGGAGTTCGCCGACGACGCTGCGGACCAACGGTTCCAGTGCCGCCCAGGTGTCGTGGTCACCGGTGCGGACCGTGCCGCGCATCCGGCCTTCCTGCGGGATGGCGTTGGCGGCGCTCCCGGCATTGGCCGCACCCCACACCATCACCGTGCCCGATCGGGGGTCGACGCGCCGCGAGAGCACGCCGGGCAGTCCGGTGATCACGGTGCCCATCGCGTAGATCAGGTCGCCGGTCAGGTGCGGGCGGGAGGTGTGTCCGCCTGCGGAGTGGAGTTGCAGGTCGATGTGGTCGGCCGCCGACGTCAGCGGACCCGATCGCAGGCCGACGGTGCCGACGGGCAGACGCGGATCGCAGTGCAGCGCGAAGATGCGCCCGAGCCCGCTGGTCACCCCGGCTTCGATGGCGTCGAGCGCGCCACCGGGCATGACCTCCTCGGCTGCCTGGAAGATCAGCCGGACACCCACGGGCAGCGGACCGGCCGAGGCCAGGAGTTTGGCCACGCCGATCAGGATCGCCGTGTGGGCGTCGTGTCCGCAGGAGTGAGACGCGCCCTCGACGGTCGAGGTGAACGGGAGGCCGGTGTGTTCGGTGACCGGCAGGGCGTCCATGTCGGCGCGCAGACCGATCCGCGGTTCACCGGAGGGACCGAGGTCGCAGACGACGCCGGTGCCCAGCGGGAGCCGGCGAGGGTCGAGACCGGCGGCCGACAGTTCGGCCATCACCAGCTCGGTGGTGCGCACCTCCTGCCGGGACAGCTCGGGATGTGCGTGGATGTCGCGCCGCCACGCGATGAGCTCGGGGCCGTGGGCGGCCAGCCACGCGTCGATGATGCGCGACGCGTCGGGGAGTCTGTCCGCCGTCACGCCGGTCACGACAGGACCCCTGCCGGAGTCGGAACGGCGAGGTCGTCGAGCAGTGGTCCGCGCAGGCCTCGTTTGATCAGGGCGAGGTTGGGGCCGGCCGTCGCCGCGCGCGAAGCGGCGACCTCGGCGGCGCGGGCGGTCAGCCGCTCCGCCTCGACCGCCTCGTCGACGATCCCCGCCGCGGCGGCCTCGGCGGCGCCGTACCGCCGGCTGGTGTACATCGCCTCGGTCGCGGCCCGATCGGTGAGCCGCGTGCGCAGGAGTGTCGACATGCCGCGGGTGAAGGGCATGTTCAACGCGGCCTCGGGCAGGGACCAGAAACCACGTTCGGTGCGCATCAGCACATGGTCGGTACAGAGGGCGAGCATGGCGCCGGCACCGAACGCGTGGCCGTTGATCGCGGCGACGGTCGGGACGGGGAGCGTGAGGATCGTGGCGTACAGCGAGTGCACGCGGTCGAGGTATGCGGGCAGTTGATCCGGCGCGGCGACGATGTGGTCGGTGTCGAGCCCGTTGGTGAAGAACTTGCCGGTCGCGGTCAGCACCAGTGGGCGGCTCGGGTCGGCGCTCACCTCACCGAGCAGTCGTTCCACCTCGTCGATCCATTCCAGACGGAAGCGGTTCTCGGGGTTCGACTCGTCGAGTTCGGCGCCTGTGGCCCCGAGCTGGAGTTCGACGACCTCCCCGACCTCGTTGAGATATGGCATGGCCTGACCCTATCGCCCCGTGACGAGTCCCCTCCGGGCACGGCCGTCGCACGATGCCGCGGTGCCGCACCGGCGTCGGGGTCACCGTTTAGGGTTGGCGCATGGATCCCACTGCCGACGCCGACGCCGCAGCCATCGTCGCGGCCGCCACCATCGCCGCCGAGACCGACGCCGCCGCACACGATGTGGCCGTGATCCTCGGCTCCGGGTGGGCGCCGGCGGCCGACGCGTTCGGCGCACCGATCCGTTCGTTGCCGATGTCCTCGATCCCCGGCGTCACCCCGCCCGCGGCCGCCGGTCACGGCGGAGTGATCCACTCGGTCCGCGTCGGCGACCGCCGAGTCCTCTTGATCCTCGGCCGGATTCACGCCTACGAGGGCCACGATCTCGCACGCGTCGTGCACCCGGTACGTACCGCGGCCGCGGCCGGCGTCCACACGGTCGTGCTCACCAACGCGGCCGGCGGGCTGCGCGAGGACATGTCGGTGGGTCAGCCGGTCCTGATCTCCGACCACCTCAATCTGACGGCTCGTTCTCCGCTGGTCGGCGCACAGTTCGTCGACCTCGTCGACGCCTACTCTCCGCGGTTGCGGGAGATCGCCCGTCGCGTGGACCCGTCGTTCGCGGAGGGTGTCTACGCCGGTCTGCCCGGACCGCACTACGAGACCCCGGCCGAGATCCGGATGCTCCGCACGCTCGGAGCCGACCTGGTCGGCATGTCGACCGTGCACGAGACGATCGCGGCCCGGGCGGCCGGACTCGAGGTTCTCGGGATCTCGCTGGTAACCAATCTGGCCGCCGGGATCACCGGCGAACCCCTCAGCCACACCGAGGTGCTCGACGTCGGGCGTGCGTCGGCGACACGCATGGGTGAGCTGCTCGCCCAGATCATCGGCGAGCTGTAGAACCGATCCCGACGCCGAATCCTCACCCGAGTAGTCCCGACAGATCTCGAGGAGCACCATGACCTATCCACCCGACGGTTCCGGCGGTTACCCGCCTGGCGGGTACCCGGGCGCCTATGGGGCGGGTGGCTATCCGCAGGGTCCGCCACCGCAACCGCCGCGCTCGCCCTGGACGTCGCCCGCGGTCCTGGTGGCGATCGGCGCCGGTGTCCTGCTGGTGGTGGCGGGGGTGCTCGCCGCATTTCTCCTGATCCCGTCGGACGAGGAGTCCGCCGACACGACCGCCGCGACCACCACCACCCCGGAGCCCGCGACGATCACGAGCACCGTCACCCGGTCCCCGACACCTCCCCGGACGACCGTCACGACGACCCAGTCACCGGTGCCGAACCGTCCGACCCCGACCGTGACGGGTGCCGACTGGCAGGGGTTCGTCACCGGTCCGCGCTGCAACGCGGCCGACGACCCGGCCGTCGCGATCGGTCAGACCTCACGGTCCCGCGTGGTCATTTGCCAGGTCGGGAACCAGACGGGTCGCTGGTACTACAAGGGCCAGGCACCCGAGGGCGGCATCGAGCTGCAGTTCCCGACCCGCGTCGGCAACACCTTCGAGGCGCGCAACGGAGCGGTCCGCTATCTGGTGTCCCCCGCGAGTCTCACCATCGTCGAGGGCGGTTCGGTGCTGACGAACGAACCGATGCTCGCCTACTGGTCGCTGCCCGGCTGAACCGCTCGCGACCGGCCGCCACCCTCGGCACGAACCCCGTCAGCGCGGCCCGAACTGACGATCGCCGGCGTCGCCGAGCCCCGGCACGATGTAGTTGACATCGTTGAGTCCCTCGTCGATCGCCGCCACGACCAGTCGGCACGGATGGCCCGACTCCTCCAGAAGGGCCACGCCCTGCGGCGCCGCGACGACGCAGACCGCGGTGATGTCGGTGGCGTTGCGCGCGACGAGCAGTTCGATCGTGTGCAGCATCGACCCTCCGGTCGCGAGCATCGGATCGAGCACGAAGACCGGAAGTCCGGAGAGGTCCTCGGGCAGCGACTCGAGATACGGCACCGGTTGTGCGGTCTCCTCGTCGCGGGCGATGCCCACGAAGCCGACCCGGGACTCGGGCACCATCGCATGCGCCTGCTCGACCATTCCCAGACCCGCTCGCAGGACCGGCACGAGCAGCGGCGGCGTCGCCAGACGCGATCCGGTGTACGGGACCAGCGGCGTCTTGATCTGTATGTCGACACGCGGCGCACCGGCCAGCGCCTCATAGATGAGCATCTGGGTGAGATCCGACAGCGCCGCACGGAATCCGGCGTTGTCGGTGGTCTCGTCTCGCATCGTCGTCAGACGCGCGGCGGCCAGGGGATGATCGACGATCAGGCGTTCCATGGCGACCAGAGTATTTCCTGGGTCCGTCCGCATGCGCAGTGCGTGCCGTGAGCCGCGTCGGGTGTCCGATGGAACCGAACAGGCGTCCGCCGCGTCAGAATCCCATGAGCCCGCGATCCACGACCTCATCCGCCGCCCTCACGCCTCCCGACCACACCCCGGGTACCACACTGCGGACGGATTCCGCGGCACTGCAAGACTTTTCGTCAGCCCACAGTGCCGGCGGCGCTCTGCTCGGTGATCGTGCCGGTGACGAAGCGGCACTGGTCGACCTCGCGATCACGTTCGGGATCATCGGCGCGGAGTTCCTCGCCGCGGTGGTCGAGTTCCTGCAGATCCACCGGCGCAGCATCGAGACGACCGCGGCACGTCAGGAACAACTGGCGTCGGCCACCCGGCGCGCCGACGAAGGCTACCTCGACTGCGACTGCGCGGCCGCCGACCGGGAGTTCACCCTGTGATGCCCGGTGTAGAGCTCTTCATCGAACCGTTGCGCCTGCTCGTCGGCGCACTCGGCACCGGCGTCCTGGCGCCGGGCAATCCGGCACAGACGATCCGGTCCGCCGCGTCGGCCGTCGACGCCGCGCGCCGTGGGTCGGTGGCGGCCACCGAAGCCGTCCGCCCGCATTGGGAGGGGTCCGGCGCGGACGCCGCCACCGACGCGGCCGTCGGACTGCAGCAGAGCATGGGCGCGCTGACGGGTGACGCCGACGAATTCGCCCGCCTCGTCGAGAGCGCCGGGAGCAAGGTCCGGTCGGCGTCGACCCAACTCGGCGCCCTGGTGGATTCGCTCGAACGTCGTGCCCGCGCGTTCGGGAGCGAATTGTTCACGCCGGCCGGACTGCTGACGATGCTGCCGGTGGCGGCCGAGCACCTCGGACGCGGCCTCGAGATCGTCTCCCGCACACGCGCCGACCTCCGCTCCGACACCGACGCGATGGCTTCCCTGGGCCGACGGATCGCGCCCGCCGCGGTCACGACCGCCGCACCGCCGGGCGAGCGGCATTCGGAATCCCCGGCATCCGGACGCGTGCCGATCACCCTCCCCGACGGTTCGGTGGCGTACGCGCCCGACGAGCGAGCGGCGAAAGCCGTCCGGGCGGCGTTGAGTCAGCGTGGTGTTCCCTATGTCTGGGGCGGGACGACGCCCGCCGGATTCGACTGCAGCGGTTTCACGCGCTGGGCGTATCGGCAGGCCGGCCTCGAACTCCCCCGCCTGGCCCAGGATCAGGACACCGCCGGATTCCGCGTGTCCCGGGCGCAATTACAGCCGGGCGATCTCGCCGTGTGGTCCGGCCACGTGGCGATGTACATCGGCAACGATCAGATGATCGAGGCCGGCGATCCGGTGGGTGTCTCACCGGTTCGGACCGCCAATCTGGACCAGACCTTCGAGGGATTCTTCCGGCCGCGGTGACGATGCGGCGCGAGTACCGTTCGGCGTCTGTGGGGGCACTACTGGATCCACGGCGATCAATCGCTAGGCTGTGTCCCCATGGCCGGAGACATCGTCCCGATTGAGCTCGGACTCACCGACGGAAACAGCTTCACCCTGTGGGCACCCCGCTGGCGGGAGGGTGACGACGAGTGGGAGGCGTTCCTCGGTCTCGACGAGGATCTCTACGTCTTGCCCGGCGTCGCCGAACTCGCGGCCTTCATCCGCACCAACGACGACAACGACCTCGTCGAGCATCCGGCGTGGCCGACCATCGTCGGCGTGCAGGCCGACGAGCTGGTGCCGGACGAGCGCCACACCTACGACCTGGTGGGCGTGCCGGAGCTGGCCGCCGAGGACCCGACCCCTGAGGTCATCGCCGAACTCGAGGACGCACTCGAGATCGTGCGCATCCTGGGTGAGGTCTGCGAGCTGACCGCGATCACGAAGTTCTTCAACGGCAACCCGATCCTGGGTGCGGTCACGACCGGCACGCGCAACTTCGAGGGCCGCGAGGGCCTCGACCTGTGGGTGCGCATCGGACGTCTCATCGCGAAGCACTGGGACGACGTCCTCGACGCGATCGACGAGGTCATCACCACGCCGAAGGTCGACGCCAAGGCCGTGGAGACCGCCGAAGCCGAACTCGAGGCCGCCGCCTCCGCGGAGGACGAGGACGAGCCGGAAGACGACGACGACATCGAGATCGTCGAGTCCGCGGACGACGAGGCCGAGGACGAAGACGACGAAGACGAAGAAGATGAGGACGACGATTACGACGACGACGATTTCTGGGCGTCGGTCGGCATCGACCCGATCAAGATCGTCACGCGCGGCAACGAGTACCTGACGCTGCGCTGCTACCTCGGCGACGACCCGGTCTTCCTCGGCGCCAAGGGCAAGATCTTCGTGTTCACCTCGGCGCGGGCACTCTCCCGCTTCCTCGCCGACGACAACAGCCATGACCTGTCCGACCTGTCGACGTTCGAGGACATCCGCACCGAGGCGACCAACGGCTCGCTCGAGTTCGACGTCATCGACGACAACGTGTACGTGCTGCCCGGTCTCGCCGAGGACATCGCCGACGGCCCGCGCCGCATGGACCGCGACCAGCTCGACCTGGCCGTCGAACTGTTCAGCGACGCAGCCGACTACGCCGGCGACGACACCGTCAACGAGGCACTGGGATCGTCCACCCCCCTCGGCTGGTTCGTCGACTACACCGTCAACCCCGACCCGAAGCGGATGGCCCCGAGCGGACCGTTCGACAACGAGGCCGAGGCGTGGCGCGCACTCGAGCACGACTTCGAGAACCGGCTCGTCAAGAAGGGCTGATCCGCCGCCGGCCGAGTAGGCCCGAGGGGGTACCCGAGGGCCGTCATCCCCGCCGGCCGAGTAGGCCCGAGGGGTTACCCGAGGGCCGTATCGAGGTCACCCCAGCAGCACCGCGTAGCCCGGCTTGATCACGTCGTCGATGAACGCCAGACGTTCGTCGAAGTGGATGAACGCCGACTTCATCGCGTTGACCGTGAATCGCTCGAAATCGGCCCAGCCGTAACCGAACTGATCGGCCAGCAGTCCGAACTCCTTGCTCATCGTGGTGTCACCCATGAGCCGGTTGTCGGTGTTCACCGTGACGCGGAACCGGAGTCGGGCCAGCACGTTGAACGGATGCTCGGCGAGTGACGCGACCGCGCCGGTCTGCACATTCGAACTCGGGCACAGCTCGAGCGGAATCCGCTTGTCGCGCACGACGTTCGCGATCAGGCCGAGCTTCGCGCCGGCGAAGGAATGGGCGGCGAGGTCAACGCCTTCGGGGAGTTCGATGTCGTCGAAGACCCGCACGCCGTGCCCGAGACGGTCGGTGCCGCAGAAGCCGATGGCCTCGTGGATCGACGGCAGGCCGAACGCCTCGCCCGCGTGGATGGTGAACGGCGCACTGTTCGCCCGCATGTACTCGAAAGCATCGAGATGACGGGTCGGCGGGTGGCCGGCCTCGGCGCCCGCGATGTCGAAGCCGACGACGCCGCGCTCGCGGTAGCGCACCGCGAGCTCGGCGATCTCCCGCGACCGTGCCGCGTGACGCATGGCGGTGACCAGACATCGCACGCTGATGCGCTTTCCACGGTCGGCGACGATCCGCTCGCCGTCGGCGAAGCCACGCAGAACCGCTTCGACGACCTCGTCGAGCGTGAGCCCGGCCTCGAGATGCTGTTCGGGTGCGTAGCGGACCTCGGCGTACACGACGTTGTCGTCGGCAAGGTCCTCCACACACTCACGCGCCACCCGTTCGAGAGCATCGGCGGTCTGCATGACGGCGACGGTGTGGGTGAAGGTCTCCAGATAGCGCTCGAGGGACCCGCTGTCGGCGGCCTCGCGGAACCAACGCGCGAGCCCGGCCGCGTCGTCGACCGGCAGCCCGTCGTAACCGACCTCGTGCGCGAGTTCCAGGACGGTCGCCGGCCGCAGCCCGCCGTCGAGATGATCGTGGAGAAGCACCTTGGGCGCGAGGGTGAGGTGCGCCGGATCCAGCGTCGTCATCTTCTGAACCTAACGGAATCGATGATCAGCGGCCGGTCGCCGGCGCCGCGCCTGTCGGTGTCCCCGTCCTCGATCCGCACCGCACCGTCGAGGCTCGAGCGCGCGCCGGCGATCCGTTCCTCATCCTGGGTGTGCAACGTGAACAGCGGTTGACCGGCGCGGATGGGATCGCCGGGTTTGGCGTGGATGATGACACCCGCCTCGGCCGAGACCGATTCCCCCGGTTTCGACCGTCCGCCGCCCAGCCGCCACGCGGCGTCCCCGACCGCGCGCGCGTCCATACCCGCCACGATGCCGTCGCGATCGGCGGTGACCACGTCCTGGTGCCGGGCGACCGGCAGCGGAACATCCGGGTCGCCACCCTGCGCGGCGATCATCGACCGCCAGGAGTCCATCGCCCGGCCGTTGGCGAGGTGCGATGCCGGGTCGGCGTCGGGCAGACCCGCGGCGTCGAGCATCTCCCGGGCCAGTGCCAGGGTCAGTTCGACGACGTCGGCCGGCCCACCGCCGCCGAGCACCTCGACCGACTCGGCGACCTCGACCGCATTGCCGACCGCCAGGCCCAGCGGAACGCTCATGTCGGTGATCAGCGCCCGGGTGTCGACCCCCGCGTCGTGTCCGAGTTCGACCATCGTCGACGCCAGTTCACGCGCATCGGATTCGTCGGGCAGGAAGGCGCCCGAGCCGGTTTTCACGTCGAGGACAAGGGCTCCGGTGCCCTCGGCGATCTTCTTGCTCATGATCGAGGTCGCCAGCAGCGGGATGGACTCGACCGTCCCGGTGACATCACGGAGCGCGTAGAGCTTACGGTCGGCGGGAGCGAGATCCGCGCCCGCGGCACAGATGACCGCACCCACCCGCTCGAGCTGGGCGAACATCTCCTCGGTGCTCACCTCGGCCCGCCAGCCGGGGATGGATTCCAGCTTGTCCAGGGTGCCGCCGGTATGACCCAGGCCGCGGCCGGACAGCTGCGGAACCGCGACTCCGAAGGATGCGACCAGAGGCGTCAGGGGCAGCGTGATCTTGTCCCCGACGCCGCCCGTGGAGTGTTTGTCGACGGTGGTGAGGGGACGTCCGTCGCGGCGAAGGCCGGTCAGATCCATCCGGCGTCCGCTGTCGATCATCGCCCGGGTCCAGGTCGCGATCTCCCGCCGGTTCATGCCGCGCAGGTAGATGGCCATCAACAGCGACGACATCTGTTCCGGCGCGACCTCGCCGCGCGTGTAGCCGTCGACCACCCAGGCGATCTGCGCGTCGCTGAGCTCGAAGCCCCCACGCTTGGTGGCGATCACCGAGACGGCGTGGATGACCTCGTCGCTCGCAGCCTCGAGCGAGGAGGTCACGAGACGACCTCCGCGATGTCGTCGGGACCGAACGCGTCCGGCAGGAGGTCGGAGAGCGGACGCGGACCGGCGGGGTGGTCGACGAGGAGTTCGTGGCCTCCGTGCTCGAGGAGGACCTGCCGGCACCGCCCGCACGGCATCAGGATCTTCCCGGAGGCATCGGTGACCGTCACCGCACGCAGGGACCGGTCACCCTGTGAGATCAGCTGCGCGACCAGCGCGACCTCGGCACAGATACCCAGGCCGTATGAGACATTTTCCACATTGCAGCCGGCCACGACACGCCCCTCGGAGGTGACGCCCGCCGCCCCCACCGGGTAGTGCGAGTACGGCGCGTAGGCACGGGACAACATTTCAGTTGCACTGTGTCGCAGGACATTCCACGGTATTTCGGTATGCACGCCCACCTCCTGGCAAATGGTGTAACCAACCGGACATGCGCAATTCATCGCCGCCAAAGCTTGGGTAAGGCAAACCTAAGTCGTAATGTCTTGTGCCTCAGATCGGTTCGGGCAATTTATCACCGCAATGGGCATGGGTTTAGAGTCTCTTGTCATGGGTCCATGGTCGAGTCGGAGCATGCCGATTCGACGCGTCCATCGACGATGTTGGAGGCCACTTTTCCGATGAGCACCTCGACCGAAGTCGCACCTGACCCGGTGCGTCGACGTTCCCTGTACCGCGGCGACCCGGGCATGTGGTCCTGGGTCCTGCACCGCATCACAGGCGTCACCATCTTCTTCTTCTTGTTCGTACACGTGTTGGACACCGCGGTCATCCGCGTCGATCCCAACCAGTACGACGAGATCATCGAAACCTACAAGACCCCGATCATCGGTCTCATGGAGATCGCCCTGGTCGCGTGCGTCCTGTTCCACGCCTTCAACGGCGTGCGCCTGATCCTGGTGGACTTCTGGGCCAAGGGCCCCAAGTACCAGCGTCAGATGCTGTGGGTCGCCATGACCCTGTTCGTCGTCGTGTTCGCCGCCGGCGCCGTCCGCCTGCTGCAGATCATGTTCAGCCACCTGTAGGAGACACCAGAGATGACCACCTCGGAAGCCACCGGTGTCGCGAAGACCCTTGGCAAGGAACACGACCGTCCGGCCAGCCTGGACAACCCTCGTTCGCCCCGCAAGCCCAAGGGCGGGAACTTCGAGAAGAACGCATGGATGTTCATGCGCTTCTCCGGCCTGATCCTCGTCTTCCTGACGATCGGCCACATGTTCATCATGCTCGCCTGGGACGGCGGTGTGCACCGCATCGACGCCTCGTTCGTCGCCGCGCGGTGGAGCTCCCCCGGCTGGCAGATCTGGGACCTGACCATGCTGTGGTTGGCCCAGCTGCACGGCGGCAACGGTGTCCGCACCGTCATCGGCGACTACTCGCGCAAGGACTCGACCCGCTTCTGGCTCAACGTGCTGCTGGCCGTGTCGATGATCCTGACCCTCGTGCTGGGCACCTACGCGATCCTCACCTTCGACGTCAACAGCGTCGGCTAAAGGAGACCAACAACATGCAGGAACACCGCTACGACGTCGTCATCGTGGGCGCCGGCGGCGCCGGGATGCGCGCGGCGATCGAATCCGCACCGCGCGCCCGCACCGCGGTTCTGACCAAGCTCTACCCCACCCGCAGCCACACCGGCGCGGCTCAGGGCGGCATGTGCGCCGCGCTGGCCAACGTCGAGGAGGACAACTGGGAGTGGCACACCTTCGACACCGTCAAGGGTGGTGACTACCTCGCCGATCAGGACGCCGTCGAGATCATGGCCAAGGAGGCCATCGACGCGGTGCTCGATCTGGAGAAGATGGGTCTGCCGTTCAACCGGACCCCCGAGGGCAAGATCGACCAGCGTCGATTCGGCGGGCACACCCGCGACCACGGCAAGTCGCCCGTGCGTCGTGCCTGCTACGCCGCCGACCGCACCGGTCACATGATCCTGCAGACGCTGTACCAGAACTGCGTCAAACACGACGTCGAGTTCTTCAACGAGTTCTACGCCCTCGACATCTGCCTCACCGAGAACGAAGACGGCGAGCAGGTCGCCACCGGCGTCGTCGCCTACGAACTCGCCACCGGCGAGATCCACGTCTTCCACGCCAAGTCGATCGTCTTCGCGACCGGCGGCTCGGGCCGCATGTACAAGACGACGTCCAACGCCCACACCCTCACCGGTGACGGCATGGGCATCATCTTCCGCAAGGGCCTGCCCCTCGAGGACATGGAGTTCCACCAGTTCCATCCGACGGGCCTGGCCGGCCTCGGCATCCTCATCTCGGAGGCCGTGCGCGGTGAGGGCGGCATCCTGCGCAACGCCGACGGCGAGCGCTTCATGGAGCGTTACGCCCCCACCATCAAGGACCTCGCGCCCCGCGACATCGTCGCCCGCTCGATGGTTCTCGAGGTACTGGAGGGCCGCGGTGCCGGACCGAACAAGGACTACGTCTACATCGACGTGACCCACCTCGGCGAGGACGTCCTCAACGAGAAGCTCCCCGACATCACCGAGTTCGCGCGCACCTACCTCGGCGTCGACCCGGTCACCGAGTACGTGCCGGTGTTCCCGACCTGCCACTACGTCATGGGTGGCATCCCGACCAACGTCGACGGTCAGGTGCTGCGCAACAACGACGAGGTCGTGCACGGTCTGTACGCCGCCGGTGAATGTGCCTGCGTGTCGGTGCACGGAGCCAACCGCCTCGGCACCAACTCGCTGCTCGACATCAACGTCTTCGGTCGCCGCGCCGGTATCGCCGCCGTCGAGTACGCCAACAACGCGGAGTTCGCCGACCTCCCGGAGAAGCCGACCGAGATGGTCGACGGCTGGCTGGAACTGCTCCTGTCCGAGCACGGCCACGAGCGCGTCGCCGACATCCGGACCGAGCTGCAGGCGTCGATGGACGCGAACGCCTCGGTGTTCCGGACCGAGGAGACCCTCAAGCAGGCGCTGACCGACATCCACGCGCTCAAGGAGCGGTACGCCCAGATCAAGGTCCACGACAAGGGCAAGCGTTTCAACAGCGATCTCCTCGAGGCCATCGAGCTGGGCTTCCTGCTCGAGATGGCCGAGGTCACCGTGGTCGGCGCACTCAACCGCAAGGAATCGCGTGGCGGCCATGCACGCGAGGACTACCCCGATCGTGACGACGTGAACTACATGCGTCACACCATGGCCTACAAGAAGGGCACCGACCTTCTCTCGGACATCGAGCTGGACTACAAGCCCGTGGTGCAGACCCGTTACGAGCCGATGGAGCGTAAGTACTGATGACATCTGTTCTGGACAAGCCCGCACCCTCCTCCGACGAGCCGCCGCTGCCCCCGGTGCCCGACGAGGCCACCATGGTCACGCTCAAGATCTTCCGGTTCAACCCGGAGAATCCGGACGCCCAGGGCTTCGAGAGCTTCCGCGTCCCGGCGCTGCCGACCGACCGTCTGCTCAACCTGCTGCTGTACGTGAAGGGCTACCTCGACGGCACCCTGACGTTCCGCCGCAGCTGCGCACACGGCGTGTGTGGTTCCGACGCGATGCGCATCAACGGCGTCAACCGTCTGGCCTGCAAGCTCCTGATGAAGGACATGCTCCCCAAGGACAAGTCCAAGGAGATCACCATCACCGTGGAGCCCATCAAGGGTCTTCCGGTGGAGAAGGATCTCGTGGTCAACATGGAGCCGTTCTTCGACGCGTACCGCGCGATCAAGCCGTTCCTGATCACCTCGGGCAACGAGCCCACCCGTGAGCGCATCCAGAGCCAGAGCGACCGCGCCCGCTTCGACGACACCACCAAGTGCATCCTCTGTGCGTGCTGCACCACGAGCTGCCCGGTGTTCTGGACCGAGGGTTCCTACTTCGGCCCCGCCGCGATCGTCAACGCGCACCGCTTCATCTTCGACAGCCGTGACGAGGGCGCCGTCGAGCGTCTCGACATCCTCAACGACGTCGACGGTGTGTGGCGCTGCCGCACCACCTTCAACTGCACCGACGCATGCCCCCGTGGCATCCAGGTCACGCAGGCGATCTCGGAGGTCAAGCGCGCACTGATGTTCTCGCGCTAGAGGATTCAACGCTTTTCTCTGCAGCCCGGCAACGGCCCGCACCGATTTCGGTGCGGGCCGTTGCTCATCCGGGCGCCCTGCCGTGGAAGACGCCCGCGACGATCGAGTCCACCAGCTCCGCCTCCTCCTCGGGCGCGGCGGGCCACAGCAGCATCGTGAGCACCGACCGGATGGCGAACCGCGCGGCGACGGTGTCCTCGGGGTCGATGCCGATGAGTTCCGCGGCCACGGCCAGCACCGTCGGCGACGCGAGCACGGTCGGGGTCGACGCAATGAGGTTCGCCGGACGGAGGAACTGGCGGATCACCCGGTCCCCGCGCAGTGCGCGGAGCGCAGCGGTGATCGCGATCCGCGCACGCTCCACGCCTGCGGTGCCCGCCGCCTCGTGGCGGATCGACTCCAGGACCGGGGCGGCGGTCGACGACAACACCGCCTCGACGAGCGCCGTGCGGCCACCGGCATGGCGGTAGATCGTCGCGCGCGAGCAGTGCGCGCGACGAGCCAGTTCGTCGACGCTGAACGCCTCGAGTCCACGCGCGGCGATGAGCGCGGCGGCATGGGAGACGAGCCGCCTTCGTGCCGCCTCACCACGATCGTCGCCCACGAGCCAGTCCGACATCCCACTCCCTCCGTCGCCGATTCTCATCATGAGACAGATAACCCCTCCGTGAGGCCCTTTTCACCCAGGTCAGGCCCCATCTGTGAGACACGGCGACCCGCAACGGCAGACCCCGCGTATCGACTTCGTAGGAATCGTTGCCCCCTGCATGCCGGTCGGCGACGCTGAGAGAATGCTCGCACTCGACGATCCCGCCTTCCTGTCGCGCTTCCACAGCGGATTCCCGGTCCAGCGGATCGGCGACTCCCCGTTCTTCGCCGTCGGCTCCTGGGAACTCATCGCCGACGTGGTGCGCCGACCTCAGGAGTTCTCGTCGAACCTGACCGCCACCATGGTCTGCCACGAGGACGGGTCGGTCTCGGAGTTCCCGGTGGCCGGCCTCGGCGACGCGATGCACGTACTGGCGACCGCGGACGGTCCACGGCACCGGCTCCACCGGTCGCTGGTCATGCCGTCACTGACGCCGGCACGTATCCGTGCGATGGAGCCCTATGTCGCCGAGGTGGTGGACACCGCGTGGACCGAGGGACTGAACGGGAACACGATCGACTGGACGATAGCGCCCCTTGGGGTGGTGGACTTCGGACCGGCGTGAGCCACGCGTTGTGATCAACGAGTCGTGGTGAATGTTAGGCGATTTGGCGTGTTTCGTCGACTGTTTCGGTGGCTTGATGTTTGGCGGCGATGACTTTGCGAAGTTCGGCCATGCTGATGTCGGAGAGGTAGCGGCGGGTGACTTGCCACTCGTCGTGGGCCTCGATCACGACCGCGGTCGCCAACCGCAGGAACGCGGCGGGGTTGGGGAAGATCTCGACGACATCGGCACGGCGTTTGATCTCCTTGTTGAGCCGTTCGATGGGATTGTTGGACCAGATCTTCTGCCAGTGCGCGTGTGGGAACGCGGTGAACGCGAGCACGTCGGGTTTGGCATCGGCCATCATCGCCGCCACCTTCGGGAACGACGATTCCAGGGTGTCGGCGACCTGGTCCCACTGCGCGGCGACCTCGGCGGGCTCGGTGTGAGCGAAGATGGTCTTGACCGCCGCGGTCACCACGGGTGCCTGTTTTGCTGACACCGCACCGTGCAGGTTCCGCATGAAGTGAACCCGGCATCGCTGCCACGATGAGCCGGTGAACTGTTGGGCCACAGCGGCTTTCAATCCGGCGTGGGCATCGGAGATGACCAGATGCACCCCAGACAGACCCCGCGCTTTGAGGGAGGCGAGGAATTCACGCCAGAACTCGAAGGACTCCGAGTCGCCGACTGCGGTACCCAACACTTCACGGGTGCCGTCGATCGACACTCCCGTCGCCACGACCAACGCTTGCGACACCACGTGGGCACCGACGCGAACCTTGCAGAAAGTGGCATCGGCGAACACGTACGGGAACTCGGTGTGGGTCAGCGAGCGCTCGCGGAACGCGGCCACTTCCTGGTCGAGGCCGGCGCAGATGCGGGAGACTTCGGACTTGGAGATGCCCGAGGACACGCCGAGGGCGTTGACGAGGTCATCGACCGAGCGCGTGGACACGCCGTGGACGTAGGCCTCCATCACCACTGCGTGCAGTGCTTTGTCGATGCGTCTGCGTCGTTCGAGCAGGCTCGGGAAGAACGACCCGGATCGTAGCTTGGGGATCTTGACCTCGACATCACCCGAGGTCGTTGACACGGTCTTGGTGCGGTGGCCGTTACGGTGAGTCGAGCGTTCCGCGGAACGCTCATAGCGGCCGGCACCGATTTTCTCGCTGGCCTCGGCCTCGATCAGGGCTTGTAGGCCCGCTCGGATCAACTCGGCGAACACCGCGCCGGAATCAGCGGCCGTAAGTGCATCGAGCTGGGCGAGCAAGGCAGAATGATCGTGGGTCATCGCGTCGTGTGTCCTTCTGTTGAGTCACTGGGTAGGTAACTCACTGACCACTACGCGATGGCCCGCCTCAACAGGGGCACCGACACGCAACGTGACGGCCTCACCCCAGCCCCGAAACCCCACCACACCAGGGGACTCACCCGACTGGACAACCGCTGTCGCACAACGTGTCCCGATAACGGTGGTCACCGAACTGCTCGGTCTCTCACACGACGACGTCGGCGATCTCGCCCACTGGGCGGGCGCAACCAATGTGCTGATCGACGGCGTCATCACCCCCGGTCAGCTCACCACCGCGACCACCGCGGTCGCCGAGCTCACCGCCTACCTCGGCGAAGCGCTCGATCGGGCGCGCGACGACGACCGGGCAGGCACGCCGGGACGAGGCGTACTTGCCGACATCGCGTCGGCCGTCTCCCGTGAGGACCTGGATCGCCCGTCTGCGGTGATGATCCTCCTGCAACTGGTCGCGGCGGGCTCCGACTCCACCGTCAGCCTCCTGACCAGCGCCGTCCGGATGCTCACGCAGTATGCCGACGTCGCCGCGCGACTCCGTCGCGATCCCGGGCTCATCCCGGCCTTCGTCGAGGAGACACTGCGCCTGGATTCCCCCTTCCGCGGCCACTTCCGGCATGTCGTGACAGACACCACCCTCGGCGACACCCACCTTGCGGCCGGCTCCCACGTCTATCTCATGTGGCGCGCGGCCAACCGTGATCCCGAGCATTTCGACGCCCCGCCGACCTTCGACCTCGACCGTACTACCGCCCGGTCGGGACACGGCTCGCACCTGGCATTCGGCAAAGGACTCCATCTGTGCGTCGGTGCCGCCCTGGCCCGCCTGCAGGGCCGCCTGGCGATCAACCGATTGCTCAGCGCCACAACGGATTTTCGGCAGACCGCGGCGATGGAGCTGACACTCGTTCGGTGAACCGTGGAACCGCCCGGCGTTCGGCTGCGTCCAACGAGAACCCAACCAGCCCGCCGAACGGAGCGCCGACGTGGTCCGAGTCCTGTACTTCCGCCTTCTACTCACCGTCCTGGTCAGCACAGCGCTGTGCCTGGCGGTCTTCTCACCCGCAACGGCGTCGCCTCCGGACGAGCCGGACACCCACCGGATCACGATCACCTTCACCTCCGACCGGCAACTCAACGGTGCCGCCGTGTGGTTCGACGCCGACGGCCGGCTGCGAACGCAAACCGACGTCCCGCTCGCACATCAGGACGGCCGGACGAAGCTGTGGTCGGCGACCCTGGTGTACACGAGACCTTCGCCGCGCGAACCACTCGATGCGCTATTCCAATCCAGCGGAACCTTTTCCAGATGTGAGATCCGGGTCGACGCCGTTCTCGTGGCCGACGACACGGTACGCGGACCGCACCCGACGAGCAGGTGCCGACCACGCAATTGAGCCGGGTTTCGAACTTACCGAGAGGAACCGGAACGGAGAATCGTACGCTGGCTCTCGTCATGGATACGTGAGCGGAGAACGGGCATGTCGGAGCGCATCGAGGCCGGATCGGTCGGAGCCGACGCGGGCACGTCCGGCATCATCGAGAACCCGGGAAGCAAGGGACTTCGGGCCGGATCGATCGGGCTGATGGGAAACGTCATCATCGGCTTGTCCGCTGTCGCACCGGCTTACAGCCTTGCCGCCACCCTCGGCTACGTGGTCGACAACGTTCGCGACAAGGCACCGGCGATGTTCGTCCTCGCGTTCATCCCGATGCTGCTCGTGGCCTTCGCCTATCGCGAGCTGTCCCGCGACACCCCCGACTGCGGCACCACCTTCACTTGGGGCACAAAGGCTTTCGGTCCATGGATCGGCTGGATCGGCGGCTGGGGTCTCGCGGTTTCGGCGATCATCGTGCTCGCCAATGTCTCCGAGATCGCCGCGCTGTACCTGTTCCGGTTCCTCGGCCTGGACGGTCTGGCCGACAGCTCGATCGCGAAGATCCTGCTCGGGAGTGTCTTCATCATCGGGATGACCTGGATCAGCATCCGCGGCATCGTGATCAGCGAACGCATGCAGGCGATCCTGATGTTCATCCAGTTCGCGGTGCTCATCGTCGCGAGCGTGATCGCCCTGGTCAAAGCGGGCACGGGCCGGGCCGGAGCGCAAGCGATCGACCCCGAGTTGTCGTGGTTGTGGCCGGACGGCCTCGATCAGTCGCAGATCGCGGCGGCGGTGATCCTGTGCATCTTCATCTACTGGGGATGGGATGCGTGCCTCGCCATCAGCGAGGAGACCAAGGACCCCGACAAGACCCCGGGACGCGCCGCCGTGCTCACCTGTCTGATCCTGGTCGCGACCTACGTGCTCGTCGCCTACGCCGTCCAGTCGTTCGCCGGCTTCGGCGACACCGGGATCGGACTGGGGAACGAGGCGAACGCCGAGGACGTGCTGACCATCCTCGGCGATCCGGTGGCGGGTGCGGTCATGTCCTCGGCACTGCTGTTGACCGTCTGCGTCTCCGCATTGTCCTCGACCCAGTCCACAATCCTGCCCACCGCACGGAGCAGCCTTTCGATGGCCGTCTACAAGGCGCTCCCCGACAGGTTCGCCTCCATCCATCCGCGCTACATGACGCCGGCCTTCGGTACCGCCGCGATGGGCGCCGCGGCGCTCACCTTCTACCTGGTCCTGTCATTGCTCAGCCAGGACACGCTCGCCGACTCCATCTCCTCCCTCGGACTGGCGGTGGCGTTCTACTACGGGATCACCGCCTTTGCCTGCGTCTGGTACTTCCGGTCGACCCTGTTCGGCTCCGCCCGGAACTTCTTCCTGCGCGGCCTTCTCCCACTCCTCGGCGGAGTCGCGATGGCGGCGGCCTTCATCCGTTCGGCGATCGACATGATCTCGCCGGACTACGGCGCCACCTCGGTCGGCGGTATCGGAGGTGTCTTCGTGCTCGGCGTGGGCATGCTGGTCCTCGGCATCCCCCTGATGCTGGCCTGCATCGCCCACAACAGTGACTTCTTCCGGGGCAGGACACTGACCGCGACCACCGAGGTGAAGGTTCCCGATGTCCACTGACGCGACCGTGCCCCGGCCCGAGTCGGAGACCCCCGACGAGGAGACCAGACCCCCGACCACTCCGCGGCTCACGGTCGGATACCTCGCGACGCCTTCCGGCGCCGACGGTGTCGTCCTGGCCGTGGCGCTCGCACGCGTCACCGGGGCGACGATCGACCTGGTGTGCGTGGTACGGCCGGTCCCCTACGACGGCCGGCCCGGTCTCGCCCAGTATCAGCAGCGCATCGAGGCGCAGGCCGCCGAATGGCTCCGCGAGGGGGCTGCACTCATCCCCGCGGGGTTCCCCCATCGCACCGTCGTCACGGTCGACGACTCCTTCGCCGGCGGGCTCGCATCGCACGCGCTCGCGACGCAGGCCAGCATGATCGTCGTCGGCGGCACCGGCGACGGTCTGCTGCGTCGCCACACCCTCGGCACCGTCAGCAACGAACTCGTCCACTCGTCGCCGGTTCCGGTCGCCCTGGCACCACGCGGATATGCCGACCGGGTCGATGCGGTCCTCGACACGGTGACCGTCGCTGTGCCGGTGAAGCCCGGCACCGACAATCCGCTCCCGTTCGCCGAGAAACTCGCCGAACGCGCCAAACTCGACCTCCGGCTGCTGTCCCTGGTCTCCCTCGAGTCCCCCTTCGACGACGACTCGTCGCGTGACGCGCGGACCGCGCAGATCGCCGTCGCGCGTGAACTTCTCGACAAGACCCGCGCCGAGGTGAACGCCGAACTCGCCGTCGATGTCCTCGTCGCCGACGGCGCCACTGTCGACGAGGCACTCGCCAACCTGCCGTGGGACGCCAACGACATCGTCGCCGTCGGTTCCGGACACCTGGGATCGTCCAACCGGGTCTTCCTCGGCAGCACCGCCTCACGCATCCTCCGGTGGACGACGGCACCGGTCATCGTGGTCCCCAAGAACAGCTGAGAACCAGATCTGCCGAGCAGGAACGGGTCAGCTGTCGAAACCCAAGCCGACCTTGTCCAGCAGCGTGAGCCACGCACCCCGACGGCCGTTCCGGCGTTCGCTGCGCGCGATCTGATGCCGGGTGAGGGTGATGCCGGCCCACCGAACCGGCTCCGGTGGGAACGGTAACGGCTTGCGGCGCACCATCTCCAGCGCGGTCCGTTCGGTCTGCCGACCGTCGACGAGGTCGAGTGCGGTCGCGGCCGCGAAATGCGAGGCACCGACGCCGAGACCGGTGAAACCCACCGCCGTCACCACGTGCCCGTCGTGGGAGGTGTCCCAGAAGGCGCAGAACCTCGAGCAGGTGTCGATCACCCCGCCCCACGTGTGCGTCGCGGTGATCCCCTCGAGTTGCGGGAACATCTGCAGCAGGTGCTCGCCGACGTCGCGACCACGACCCGGCCGGCGCGCGCCTGTCCGTATCCCGTTCGGGCGCAGACCTTGCCCGACGAACCATGGCCCGACGAACCGCCGGACAGTCCCAGTACCTCGGTCTCCTCGTGGATCCGTACCCCGAGCCGTTCCGCGGCGTCGGCGAGACCGAAAGCGAGTTTGGCCGGATCGATCAGCATGACCTCGGGGTCGTAGAGGGCGCCACGGACCATGGGCGAGTCGACGCGTTCCCGCGCCGCGGACGCGTCGAGCAGCACGAGCTCCTCGCCGAGCGCCCGGCCCGCGGCCGCGGTCTCGGCGAGTGCGTCGTACTGCCATCCGGTGGTGGCGAGGTCGAGTTCTCCGGTGCGCTCGACGTCGGCGTCGATGCCCAGGCGGGTCAGCGTGCTCTCGATGGCGTCGAGTGTCTCGCGCCCCATGCGCAGCAGCGTCGGCATCTCGTCGCGGAAACGCTGCAGACCGTTGCCTAGTCCGTGCGTGAGGCTCGCGGCACAGAAGCCGCCGTTGCGTCCGGACGCGTGTTCGGCGATCCGTTCGCGTTCGACGAGCACGATCGTCCGAGACGGATCCCGTTCCGCCGCTTGGACCGCGGTCCACAGCCCGGTGAGGCCACCGCCGATCACCAGCAGGTCGGCGGTGACCTCACCGACGAGTCGGGGCCGCGGTTCCGGACGGAGATCCCGATCGAGCCAGTAGGGACGGGCCGCGGCCTGCGCGACCATCTCGACGCCCCGGGAGGTCGGCTCGCGGGCCCACGTTCCGGTCGTCACACCGACCGACCATTCAGGGCGAAGACCGTTCGGTGCCATTGCTTTTCGGCGACGCCGTGGATGTCACTCATGACGTGCTTGATCAGCAGGTACTCGTCGAGGGAGTAGGTCGACATGTCCTTGCCGAAGCCGGAGGCGCCGTACCCGCCGTGCGGCATTTCGCTGATGATCGGGATGTGATCGTTGATCCAGACACAACCGGCGTGGATCTCGCGCGACGCCCGCTGTGCGCGATAGACGTCGCGCGTCCACGCCGACGCGGCGAGGCCGTACGGGGTGTCGTTGGCGCGACGGATCGCGTCGTCGTCGCCGGCGAAGTGGCTGACCGTGAGCACCGGTCCGAACACCTCCTCGCGGTAGATCTCCGAGTCCTCCGTGACATCGGCGACGAGCGTGGGCGGGTAGAAGGCGCCCCGACCGTCGGGCACCGCGCCGCCGGTGACCACCGGGCCCCGGCTGCCCGGGCGCGCTCCACCATCCCGGCCACCTTCTCGCGGTGCCGTCGCGAGATGAGCGAGCCCAGATCGGTGGCGGGGTCGGTCGGATCGCCGATGACGACGCGCGACATGAGGTCCGCGACGCCGTCGACGAATTCGTCGTAGAGCGTGGGGGCGACGATCGCCCGGGTCGCCGCGGTGCAGTCCTGTCCGCCGTTGATGATCGAGGCCGCGACCGCACCGTGGATCGCTGCCTGCAGGTCGGCGTCGTCGAAGACGACGAACGGCGCCTTGCCGCCGAGTTCGAGCTGGACCCGTGCCCCGGTGGCGGCGGCCTGCGTCATCACCTGCCGGCCGACCGCGCTCGACCCGGTGAAGGTCACCATGTCGACGCCGGGATGTCCGGCCAGGTGTGCGCCGGCATCCGGACCGGTGCCGACGATGATGTTGAGAACGCCGTCGGGCAGTCCGGCCTCGGTGGCGATGCGGGCCATCGTCAGCGTCGTCAGCGGCGTGATCTCGGCCGGCTTCAGGACCACCGCGCAACCGGCGGCGAGTGCCGGGATGACCTTCCACACCGCCATCTGCAGCGGGTAGTTCCAGGGCGTGATGGTGCCGATGACGCCGACGGGTTCACGGCGGATCGACGAGGTGTGGTCGCCCGAGTACTCCGCACTCGCCTTGCCCTCGAGATTGCGTGCGACACCGGCGAAGAACTCGATGTTGTCGATCGATCCGGGGACGTCGAACTCGGTCGCGAGCCGGATCGGCTTGCCGGTGTGCGCGACCTCTTCGGCGATCAACACCTCGGACTGCGCCGCCAGCGCTCCGGCCAACGCGAGCAGGACACCCGCCCGTTCGGCCGGGGTGGCACGTCCCCAGGCCGGCTGCGCGGCGCGGGCACTCGCGATCGCGGCATCGACATCGCCGCGACCTGCGAGTTTCACAGTCGCAACCGGCTGATCCGTGGCAGGATTGACCACGATGCGATCGGCACCGGTCGAGTGATGTGGCTTACCGTTGATCCAGCCGGACGGGATGCTGGTTGGTGAGGACATACCCCCAGATCCTACCGTTGCCGTTGCGGATTCACGCGCCGAAACCGGACTTCAGTACGGTTTCCGTCGTCGATGTTGCGATTCATCACTAAATCCGTCACGATCATGGGGTGGCTGACCCTGTATCCACACAGCTGGACGCAACCGCGAAGAAGATCATCGAGCTCCTCCAGGCCGATGGTCGGAGCAGTTACGCCTCCATCGGCAAGGCCGTCGGACTCTCCGAAGCCGCCGTGCGCAACCGTGTGCAGAAGCTCAGCGACAGCGGTCTCATGCAGATCGTCGCCGTCACCGACCCTCTCAAACTCGGATTCGCACGCCAGGCGATGATCGGCATCCGTTGCGTCGGCGACACCCAGGCGCTCGCCGAACGGCTCGCGGAACACCCCGAGATCGACTACGTGCTGCTGACCGCGGGGTCCTTCGACATCCTGATCGAGGTCGTCTCCGAGGACGACGACCACCTGCTCGAGATCCTCAACAAGAAGGTACGGGTGCACCCGGAGGTCGTCGGTACCGAGACCCTCGTCTACCTGAAACTCGTGAAACAGCAATACAACTGGGGAACCCGATGACAGTGACCGCCCCCTCTACGCCCCCGAACTCCGCTCAGTCGTTCGGCGCCCGCAGTGCAGCTCATCTCTGGGGACACTTCGCCCGGCACGGCGACGCCATCACCCCTCCGGTGATCACCCGAGGGGAGGGCGTCCGCATCTTCGACGATCAGGGCCGCAGCTACCTCGACGGCCTGGCGGGACTCTTCGTCGTGCAGGTGGGTCACGGACGCGTCGAACTCGCCGAGGCCGCAGCCCGGCAGGCCAAGGAGCTCGCCTTCTTCCCGCTGTGGTCGTACGCGACACCGCCGGCCATCGAGCTCGCCGAGCGGATCGCCGCCTACGCGCCGGGCGATCTCAATCGCGTCTTCTTCACCACCGGTGGCGGCGAGGCCGTCGAGAGTGCCTGGAAACTGGCGAAGCAGTACTTCAAGCTGGTCGGCAAACCCGGTAAGCACAAGGTGATCTCGCGTGCGGTCGCCTACCACGGCACCCCGCAGGGCGCACTCGCGATCACCGGCGTGCCGGCGCTCAAGGAGGCCTTCGAGCCGCTGACGCCCGGTGCGTTCCGGGTGCCGAACACCAACATCTACCGGGCGGACGACCACCTGTCCGATGACCCGAAGAAGTTCGGCCGCTGGGCCGCCGACCGCATCGCCGAGGCGATCGAATTCGAGGGCCCCGACACCGTGGCCGCCGTCTTCCTCGAACCCGTCCAGAATGCCGGCGGCTGCTTTCCGCCGCCGCCCGGATACTTCGAGCGGGTGCGCGAGATCTGCGACGAATACGACGTCCTGCTCGTCTCCGACGAGGTGATCTGCGCCTTCGGTCGCATCGGTTCGATGTTCGCCTGCGAGGACTTCGGCTACGTCCCCGACATCATCACCTGCGCCAAGGGCATGACGTCGGGCTACTCCCCCGTCGGCGCGATGATCGCCAGCGACCGGCTCTTCGAACCGTTCCGCGACGGCACCACGACCTTCGCCCACGGCTACACCTTCGGCGGGCACCCGGTGTCGGCGGCGGTCGCACTGGCCAACCTCGACATCTTCGAGCGTGAAGGCCTCAACGACCACGTCAAGACCCAGGCCCCGGCGTTCCGCGCGACCCTCGAGAAGCTGTACGACCTGCCGATCGTCGGCGACGTGCGCGGCGAGGGCTTCTTCTACGGGATCGAACTCGTGAAGGACAAGGCCACCAAGGAGACCTTCACGGCAGCCGAATCCGAACGCATCCTCCGGGGCTTCCTGTCCACCGCGCTGTTCGACGCCGGGCTCTACTGCCGCGCCGACGATCGCGGCGATCCCGTCGTGCAGCTCGCGCCACCGCTGATCGCGGGACAGGCCGAGTTCGACGAGATCGAGCAGATCCTGCGGTCGGTCCTGGGCGAGGCGTATTCGTTGCTGTAGTCCGCATGGCCGAACGTCGGACACGACGCGTTCGCACGTCCGGAGACCGCGTGGTTCCGCTGGTAACGTGCGATCGGTGACCTCGGGGTGGACTCGCCGGACCGCATCGGCACTCGTCGCCGCTGTTCTCGGGATGCTTCTGTGCATGTTGTCCGCCGGACCGGTCGGCGTCGGACCGGCCGGGGCCGTCCCGCTTCCCACCGGCGCCCCACCCGCCTTCAGCACTCCGGTCACCGATCACTGTCCGCACAAGATCGGCACGCCGCCTCCTGTCGACGAATCCGAGGCGGTCGCACCGGGTTCGACGACCCCGTCCTCGCTGCCCGTCCCGACACCCGCGATCGGGGGTGAGGATCTCTCGTACTGCGGCGTCGTCGCCGACCCGGCGGCTGGTCCCGTTCCGCCACGGCTGACCTCGGCCGGGTGGCTGATCGCCGACCTCGACTCCGGCCGCGTCATCGCGGCCAAGGACCCCCACGGTCGGTACCGGCCCGCGTCGACGATCAAGGTGCTGCTCGCACTCATCGCCCTCGACGAACTCGACCTCGACGCGACGGTCATCCCGACCGCGGAGGACTGGAGCACCGAGGGCGACTCGTGCGGGATGGGACCGGGCGGTCACTACACCGTCCGCGACCTGCTCACCGGCCTGCTCATGGTGTCGGGCAACGACTGCGCCAACGCCCTCGCCCGCGAACTCGGTGGCGTGGAGACCACGCTCGAGAAGATGAACGAACGCGCCCGCGAGCTGGGCGCCGCCGACACGCGCGCAGCGAGCCCATCGGGTCTCGATGCCGCCGGGATGTCCTCCTCGCCTTACGATCTCGCACTGATCTTCCGAGCAGCCATGGCGCAGAAGACCTTTCGGGAGCTCATCGCGAAGCCCACCTTCCGATTCCCCGGCTATCCGCGCCGACCAGATGTGCCCGGCGACAAGGACCATCCGGCCTACGACATGTACAGCAGCAATCGGCTTCTCGTGGACGGCTATCCGGGCATGCTCGGCGGGAAGACCGGCTACACCGACGACGCGCGCAAGACCTTCGTCGGTGTGGCCGAACGCGACGGCCACCGCATCCTCGTCGTGCAGATGTACGGATTATCGGTCGAGGGCGACATGTACTGGGATCAAGCGCGGGCGATGTTCGAATACGGCTTCCGTGCAGGTCCTGAGGTCACCGTCGGACGTCTCGTCGACTCCACTCGTGAAGCGGCGGAATCCACTGCGCCGCACGCCGCCTCGTCCCCGGATTCCCACCTCGCGAGTTCGGGGTCCGACACCGCCTCCCCGATGTCGGTGCGCGTCCTCATCGGTCTCGTCGCGGCGCTCGCCGCCGTGGTGTTGCTGCTGTTGGGACTCAGGCTTTTCGGGCGCAGGTGATCCACCCACCCGCTTCTGCTCGGAAGGGCGGCGGGTAGGCGCCGACGACAGAAACTCCCGCTTGTCGGATTCCCTCCCGCGTATCGAGCTCAATAGGCGGGAAGGAAATGGTCACGCGGGAAGGTCCGCGGGCCACAGTTCCCATGACCGACCCCGGCCGGGATCGTTCCTCCGCTTCGTCAGCGCCTGCGGACGACCCCCACGAGCGTCGCGATCGCCGCGCCGACCCCCGCCGCGGCCGCCAGTGCCGCCGGACGCGGCGTCGGACTCACCTCGACCGTCGGCGAGATGACCACCGGCCGATGCAGTTCCGCGTCGGGGTCCTCCTCGACCTGGAACTCCTCGTTCGCCGGGTCGGTCGCACACCAGGCGGCGGCGTAGAGCACGATGCGCGATGCGAGGTACGCGAACACCATGACACCGAGGATCGGGCCGAATGCCACACCCGCGGGGCTGCTCAGCACCGACTGGAGGTAGAGCCCGCCGACCGTCTTGACGATCTCGAACGCGACCGCGGTGATCAGTCCGGCTTTCAGGGTGTTGCGGAATGGCAACTGCACCAGGGGAAGCCGAGCCATGATGAACGTGAACAAGGCCCAGGTGGCGAGGATCGAGACCACGGTCGACACCACCCGCACGAGGATCGGCGCCCACGACGCGTCGTCGAGGCCCACCCACCCCAGCACGGTCTTGGTGAGACCCGAATTGCCCAGGGCGGTCACGGCCATCGTCACCGCGAAGGCGACACCCAGTCCGGCGAAGGTCACCAGATCCCACACCTTCGACATGACCGCGTTGCGTTGTACTCGGCCACCCCACATCTCGGTCATTCCGGTACGGACCCCGGAGATCCAGCCGATGCCGGTGAACGCCGCGCCGAGCAGGCCGACCACACCCACCGTGGTACGGGAGTCGATGGCCGAGGTGATGATGTCGGAGACCTGATCGCCGAGTTGCCCCGGCATCTTCTCCACGACCGCGTCCTGGATCTCCTGCAGCACCTCCGGCTGTTGGGCCAGCACGAAGCCGGCGACCGCGAACGCCACCATGATGATCGGGACGAGCGCGAGGATGCCGTTGAAGCTGATGCTCGCCGCGTAGAGATTTCCGCGGCGGTCGTTGTAGCGGTCCACCGTCCGCACGAGGTGGTCGAGCCAGGTCCAGCGCTCACGCCGGTCCTCGTAGATCGACTTCGCACGGGTGACGAGCGACTTCCCCGTATCGACCACCGAACTCACCGCACGCCTCCTCGTCGAATCGCCGAGGAGGTCGAACTCAGGACTGTGTCAGCGCCTCGGCGACAGGAATCCCACCTTGTCATAGACCGACTCGAGGGTCGCCGAGGCCACCGACCGAGCGCGTTCGGCGCCACGAGCGAGAATCGCGTCGAGCTGCGCGGGATCGTCCATGTACTCGGAGACGCGGCCACGCAGCGGCGTGACGAACTCGGTGAGGACGTCGGCGGTCTCGACCTTGAGGTCGCCGTATCCCTTGCCCTGGTACTTGTCGACGAGGACGTCCACCGGAGTGCCACTCAATGCCGACTGGATGGTGAGCAGGTTGCTCACACCCGGCTTGTTCTCGGGGTCGAACCGGATCTCGGTCTCCGTGTCGGTCACCGCCGAACGGATCTTCTTCGCAGACTTCTTCGGCTCGTCGAGCAGATTGATGAGGCCCTTGTCGGACTCCGCCGACTTGCTCATCTTGGCGGTCGGGTTCTGCAGGTCGTAGATCTTCGCGAACTCCTTGACGATGTACGCCTGCGGGACCTTGAGGACCTTGCCGAACCGCGAGTTGAACCGCTGCGCGAGATCGCGCGTGAGCTCGAGGTGCTGACGCTGGTCCTCGCCCACCGGCACCTGATCCACCTGGAAGGCGAGGATGTCCGCGGCCATGAGGATCGGATAGGTGAACAGCCCGACACCCGCCGCGTCCACGCCCTGCTTGGCCGATTTGTCCTTGAACTGTGTCATCCGGCTCGCCTCACCGAAACCGGTGATGCACGACAGCACCCAGGTCAGCTCGGCGATCTCCGGGATGTGCGACTGGACGTAGATCGTGGAGCGCTCGGGATCCACGCCGACGGCCAGCAGTTGAGCGACCGACAGGCGCGTGCGATCGGCGAGGGTCTTCGGATCGAACGACGCCGTGATCGCATGCATGTCCGGAATGAAGTAGTACGCCTCGAAGTCGTCCTGTAGGGCCACCCACTGGCGGACCGCACCCAGGTAGTTGCCGAGGTGGAAGGAATCGCTGGTCGGCTGGATTCCCGACAGCACGCGCGGTCGGGCGGCACCGGATGCGGAGGCGTCAGAACTCATTGGTCCATTTTCGCAGACCCGCACAGCCCTTTGACGCGGGTGCCCGTCTCACTCGTAGACGACGGTGACCGGTGCATGATCCGACCACCGCAGGTCGTACGCGGCCGCCCGGTCGACGGTGGTCTTGACCGCCCGCTCGGCGAGGGAGCGGTTGGTCAGCTGATAGTCGATCCGCCAGCCGGAGTCGTTGTCGAAGGCCTTGCCCCGCCACGACCACCACGAGTACGGGCCGCTCTCACCGGGATGGAGCTCACGGGAGACGTCACGCCAGCCGGCCTCGAGGAGCCCGCCCACCCACGCGCGTTCATGCGGCAGGAAGCCCGGGCTCTTGAGATTGCCCTTCCAGTTCTTGATGTCCGCCTCGGCATGGGCGATGTTCCAGTCGCCACCGACGACGACGTGCCGGCGACGACGGACGAGCCGACCGAGGTGGTCGCCGAACTCGTCGAGAAACCGCGCCTTCTCCTCGAATTTGGCGATGTCCTTCTCTGCGTCGGTGAGCGCCGCACCCTTGGGCAGGTACAGACTGGCCGCGGTCACCGGTCCGAGATCGGTGTCGAGGTCGACCTCGAGATAGCGACCGAGTTCGTCGAACTCGGCGCTCCCGAAACCGATCCGGACCGCCTCCGGCGCCCGACGGGTGAGCACGCCGACACCGGCATGTCCCTTGACCGCCGACTCGCTCATCGTGAGATGCCAGCCCGCCTGAAGCGCGGGAGCCAGGGCGTCCCGGGCGAGGTCCTCGCTCGCGCGTACCTCCTGCAACAGCACGACGTCGAGCGACGAGTCCTCCAACCAGGGCAGGAAGCCGCGGTTGGTCTCGGAACGATGTTTGACCGCCGCGCGGATTCCGTTGACGTTGACCGTGGAAATGGAGAGTGGCACGAGGCCACATAGTACGGATCCGGTCCGACAGGCCCGAGCCGCGCCGCACACCTCCCGAGACGGGTCTCCGGGTCTCCAATTGAGACGAAATACAGGTAAGGCAACCCTTGTGCTCACCGGGGAGAATATGTAAGCATTACCTAATCCAGGCACTACGTTAGGTCCGAAGATGTTCGTTTGCATATGCCGCGCCGTCACCGTCGACGAAGTACATGAGCACTGCGATGCCGGTGCCTACACCGTCGACGACATCAGTGATCGGTGTGGCGCGGGTGAGGGCTGCGGAACCTGCCTGGAGAAACTCGACAGCATCCTGAGCGAAAGGCTCGCGACCGCGACGAACGCCGCATGATCTGACATTCGACAACTCCCAAACAACCTCGCGCGAGAACGCGCGCGGGGCGTTTTGTCGTGTTAACTTCGTCACGAGACGATCGGCTAACGGGAGGCTGTCAACATGCGTGGCGACGACGAGGTCATTGCACTACTCAACGAACAGCTCACAAGTGAGTTGACCGCGATCAACCAGTACTTCCTCCACTCGAAGATGCAGGCGAGCTGGGGTCTGACCGAGGTCGCCGCGAAGACCCGCGCGGAGTCCATCGAGGAGATGACCCATGCGGAGCTCCTCACCGATCGCATCCTCTTCCTCGAGGCCCTCCCCAACTACCAGCGACTGCTGCCGCTGCGCATCGGTCAGTCCATCCGCGAGCAGTTCGAGTCCGACATGTCCGTCGAGATCGAGGTCGTCGAGCGACTCCGCCCGGGCATCGCGATGTGCCGCGAGAAGGGCGACATCACCAGCGCGAACCTCCTCGAGAAGATCCTCGCCGACGAGGAGGAACACATCGACTACCTCGAGACGCAGCTCGAGCTGATCAACAAGCTCGGCGAACCGCTGTACCTGTCGAAGACGATCGCGACGCCCCCGACCAACGGCTGACCGGGCAGCGCCGACCACTCAGACCGCGGCGGGTCGCCGTCGAACTGTCGTGATCGCGACGACCGCGACGGCGATTCCGCCGACGGCGAGCACCGCGCCGATCGCCGACGGCGACAGGAACCCCCACCCGGCCGAGACCACCACGCCGCCGAGGAACGCACCCGCGGCGTTGGCGACGTTGAGCGCCGAATGATTGAGGGCGGCGGCCAGCGTCTGCGCGTCGGCAGCGACGTCCATCAGCCGCGTCTGGAGAGCCGGCAGCATCGTCGATCCGGTCAGCGCCACGAAGTAGGTGAGAATCAGTGCCGCCCAGGCATTCTCGGCGAGCACCGCGAAGGCCGCGAGAGTCACCGCGCTGGTGAACAGGCCGGCGAGGATGGCGACGGACACACTCCGATCGGCCGCGTAGCCGCCGACGAAGTTCCCGGTCACCATGCCCAGTCCGTACAGCATCAGGGCAAAGGGCACGACGGAGACCGGCAGTCCCGTCACCGACGTCAGGGCCGAGTTCAGATAGGTGTAGAACGCGAACATCCCGCCGAACCCGACGACGCCGATCACCAGGGTGAACCACACCTGCGTTCGTCTGAGTGCCCCGAGTTCGGTCAGCGGGTCGGTGATCGTCATGCCGGACAGGGTCGGCAGCACACGGACCAGCGCGACGACGGTCGCGATGCCGATGACGACGACGATCGCGAACGCGGTGCGCCACCCGAACGTCTCCCCCAGCCAGGCCGCCGCGGGCACGCCCACGACGTTCGCCACCGAGAGACCGAGCATCACCTGCCCGACCGCCTTGGCCCGATTCCGCGGACCGGCGAGGTGCGCGGCGACCAGCGCCGCGACGCCGAAGTACGCACCATGCGGAAGACCGGCGACGAACCGCGCCACGAGGAGAAGTCCGTACGACGGCGCGAGCACGGTCGCGAGGTTGCCGATCGTGAACGCCACCATCAACGCGATCAGGAGCACCCGCCGCGACATACGCGCTGTGAGCGCCGCGATCAGCGGAGCACCCACGACGACGCCGAGCGCGTAGGCGGAGATGACGTGGCCGGCGGTCGGCTCGGAGACGCCGAGCGAACCGGCGATGTTCGAGAGCAGACCCATCGCAACGAACTCTGTGGTCCCGATACCGAAACCGCCCAGCGCGAGCGCGAGGATCGTCAACCGGCGGGCACGACTCGAGATCGTCGACGAGGGACGCTCCTGCACCTTCGACGATGCGTTGTCGAGCACGTTCGGAACGAGGTCGTCCGGCGCACCGGTGGTCGTCGTGGGAGCGTCAGGCACGCCTCATGCCAACCGGCCCCTGGAGACAACGATTCCCCCCGGACCCGGTGAGTTGCTTCACAGGGGCCGACGACCCCCGCCGCCTGCCCGATCGCTGGGTGATCGATTCCGCGGAGTCTGCCGGGACTACTCGGAGCCCGAGTCGCCGCTCGACGAAGTCCGATCGGCCATCGCTGTTGCCGGAACCGCTGCTCGAATCCGACCCGCCGCTGCCGGAACTGCCCGAGTACGAGCCGTCCGGGCTCGAGGTCCCGGAGTCCGCGCTGCCGGAGCCGCCGTCGGGATCGGAGCCCGGGGTCCCGGCGTCCGACGACGGCGCGTCGGAGGAATCGGTCTCCGACCGCGTCACGCCCGGATCACCGCCACTGGTGGACGGGTCGGTGCCGTCGCCACCGCCGGCCGGGCTGTTGTCGGGTTCGGCAGCCGACGAAGGCGCCGAGGTGTCCGTATCCGCCGAAGAGTCGACTCCGGACGGACCGCTCGCCACCTCCGTGGGGGCCGGGATGCCGGAACCGCCATGGGTCGCCTCGACCTCCGGTCCGCTGGTCTCGGGATCGTCGTCGACGGCGGCGAAGGTTCGGGCGAGAGTCACCGGCACCTCGGAGTCGTCGTCGGCGAGCACGGTGAAGGTGTTCTGCTGCGACGTGACGGTCGGTCCGACGATCGCGCCCGCCCAGTACCGCACGGCGTTCACCGGCAGCAGCACGATGCTGCGAACGCTGGCGGCCAGCGCGGTCACACCGCGCATGAGTCGCGCCGGGGACAGGCTGACGATGCCCTGCAGGATGTCCTCGAAGACGAAGAGGTCGGGAAGGTAGGCGCCGTAACCGAGCTGCGGCAGCGGCGGGAGGACACCCTGGACCAGGCGGACGACGGGCTGCAGGTTCGCCAGGGTGATCCCGAGCGGGAGGCCGACCGTCGGACGGCCGGACAGGAAGTCGCCGATCTCGCCGGTGTAACCGAGATCGGACGCCCAGCCCTGGACCAGCTCGGCGAATGCGGACTGCGCCCCGACCATGCAGACCGTCCCCGCGTCGTTGCACGAGACCGGTCGCGTCGCCCACTGGGACGCGGGGTCCCGGTACATCGCGTACGGGTAGAGGAAGTGCTTGACCTGGTAACCGAGGAGCCCGTCGATCGCACCGATCGGGTCGTAGACGGGATCGGGCAGGTCACAGATGGGGTCGCCCTCGATACAGACCGACACCACCCGACCCTCGAGCTCACCGAAACCGGCGTCGGTCCCGGTCGTCCCGCGCGGACCGGACATCGTCAGACCCGGGATCACGCCGATCAGGGACAGTTCGATGCCGCGTCCGGTCTTGTCGCCGGCCTGCCGCGGGTCGGAGTACAACTCGCCGCTGATCCCGTCCGGGTCGATGACGACGGTGATCGGATTGCCGTCCTCGTCGAGAAGTGGGTCGCCGTTCTCGTCGGTCGCCACGACCTCGACCGGACCGGAGCCGATGTCGGCCAGGACATCACCCGCGACCCGGGCGCCCTGCGAGTACCCGGCGACGACGACCGGCTTACCCGAACACCGGGTCTGATAGCCGGCGATCGCCGATTTGGTCGCCGCGTTTCCCTGCGCCACGCTCGAGTCGTACCCCGTGGCGCCCAGCGGCCAGAGCGTCGTCGGATAGTCGGCGTAGATGATCGTGTATCCGTTGTCGCCCGCATACTCGGACTCCGGGTCCGGGTTCCCGTCCGGCCCGAGCCCTCGGTACCGCTGTGTGACCCCAACCAGGTGCTGCCCCTCCGGGTCGTTGGTGCCGGCGGCGATCACGACCGCGCCCGCTCCGCAGGACTCGGATGCCTCCGCGAGGGCGTCACCGGGAAGACACAGGGCGACGGCCACCGCGAGACCGGTTGCAGACGCGACGAGGACGGAGATCCGTCGAGAGCGGAGGTGTGCCAGCGCAGCCATGAGGTGTTCTCCTCGGTGAACCCGGACCATGCCAGCGCGGAAGCCCGCCGGGGTTGCCCGAACCCTAAGGCGACGACGAAGAACCTGACATGATGCTGAGAAGCGCTAACGACGCTGTACTGGGGATTCACCGTGCCGTTTGACCGATTTCAACCGGTCGGACCACACGCTCAGTACACGGTTCGGAGGCAGTGTGAGGGGTTCGATTCGGCGTGACCGGGAGGGTTCTCAGGCACTCACATCCGTGTTATATCCTTGTCGCCAGGTCATGAGTATCAGCGCCAAGCCCCGGCTTGCTGATCGGCAACCCTCCAACCGCGGTGGGGTGCTCCGGGTGATGACCGGGTTGTGGGATCGCAGAAGCGAAGCCCCGGCAAGCGCGGGTCCGAAGGTCGGACCCCAACAGGGTCGAATTTGGCCCTGCCGACCGTAGAAAGTGATCAATCGTCATGTCTGATGCCAACGAGGGCACGAATCCAGCCGACAACTGGAGCTTCGAAACCAAGCAGATCCACGCCGGCCAGACCGCCGACGCGGCCACGAATGCCCGGGCTCTGCCGATCTACCAGACCACCTCCTACGTCTTCAACGACACGCAGCACGCGGCGAACCTCTTCGGTCTCGCGGAGCCGGGCAACATCTACACCCGCATCATGAACCCGACCCAGGACGCGGTCGAGCAGCGCATCGCCGCGCTCGAGGGCGGCGTCGCCGCTCTGCTCGTGGCCTCCGGGCAGGCTGCGGAAACCTACTCGATTCTCAACATCGTCGAGACCGGCGGTCACGTGGTGTCCAGCCCGCGTCTGTACGGCGGCACCTACAACCTGTTCCACTACACCCTGCCGAAGCTCGGCGTCGAGGTGAGCTTCGTCGAGGATCCCGAGGATCCGGCGTCGTGGCAGGCCGCCGTCCGCGAGAACACCCGCGCGTTCTTCGGTGAGTCGATCTCCAACCCCAACAACGAGATCCTCGACATCAAGGGCGTCTCCGAGGTCGCACACCGCAACGGCGTGCCGCTGATCATCGACAACACCGTCGCCACCCCGTACCTGATCAACCCGCTGGCCCATGGCGCCGACGTGGTCGTCCACTCGGCCACCAAGTACATCGGCGGACACGGCACCGCGATCGGCGGTGTGATCGTCGACGGCGGCACCTTCGACTGGCGTGTGCAGCGCGACGGTAAGGACCTGTTCCCCGGCTTCACCACCCCGGACCCCAGCTACCACGGTGCGGTCTTCGCCGACCTCGGTGCGCCGGCCTACGCACTCAAGGCCCGCGTCCAGTGGCTGCGCGACACCGGTGCCGCCATCGCCCCGTTCAACGCCTTCCTGCTCGCCCAGGGCCTCGAGACCCTGAGCCTGCGCATCGAGCGTCACGTCGCCAACGCGCAGAAGGTCGCGAAGTTCCTCGAGGGTCATGCGCAGGTCGAGTCCGTCGCCTACGCCGGCCTCGAGTCCTCGCCGTGGTACCAGCGCGGCCAGGAACTCGCCCCCAAGGGACAGGGTGCGATCATCTCCTTCGAGATCGCCGGCGGTGTGGACGCGGGCAAGAAGTTCGTGGACGCCCTGACCCTGCACAGCCACGTGGCCAACATCGGCGACGTCCGCTCGCTGGTCATCCATCCGGCCTCGACCACCCACAGCCAGCTGACCCCCGAGGAGCAGCTCGCCGCAGGTGTCACCCCGGGACTTGTTCGCCTGGCCGTGGGCATCGAGGGAATCGACGACATCCTGGCGGACCTCGAACAGGGCTTCGCAGCCGCCAAGTGAGACAGGTGAGGCAATTTTGTCGGTGAGTATCGACCTGAACGCGCAAGCGTCTGATCAGCCCGACTGGGAATCGGTCCCGGACGGGAAGCTCGTCGGCATGAGCATCGGCTCGCTGCCTCTCGACAGCGGCGAACGGATCGACAACGTCACCCTGGCGTTTCAGCGCTGGGGGACGTTGTCGCCGTCCCGCGACAACGTGATCCTCACCCTGCACGCACTCACCGGCGATTCCCACGTCACCGGTCCCGCCGACAACGAGCACGAGGCGCCCGGCTGGTGGGACGGCCTCATCGGTCCGGGTATGGCCATCGACACCGACGAATGGTGTGTCATCTCGGCCAACGTTCTCGGCGGCTGCAAGGGATCGACGGGTCCCGGGTCACTCGCCTCCGACGGTCGGCCGTGGGGTTCGCGATTCCCACAGATCACCGTCCTCGACCAGGTCCGCGCCGAGGTCGCTCTCCTCGACCGTCTCGGAATCCGCAGCGTCGGAGCAGTTCTCGGCGGATCGATGGGCGGAGCCCGTGCACTCGAGTGGGCGATCGAATACCCCGAGCGCGTCCGCAGCGCACTGGTGCTGGCCGTCGGCGCCCGCGCCACCGCCGACCAGATCGGCATCCAGACCACCCAGATCGCCGCCATCAAGTCCGACCCGGCCTGGAACGGCGGGAACTACCACGGCACCGGACAGGTCCCGCTGACCGGGATGGGCATCGCCCGTCAGATCGCGCACCTGTCGTACCGCAGTGAGCCCGAGCTCGACGAGCGCTTCGCCAACGAGCCGCAGGGCGACGAGCAGCCGCTGCTCGGCGGCCGGTACGCCGTCCAGAGCTACCTCGAGCACCAGGCGTCGAAACTCATGCAGCGCTTCGACCCGAGCAGCTACGTCGTGCTCACCGAGGTCCTGAACCACCACGACGTCGGCCGCAACCGCGGCGGCATCAAGAAGGCGCTCAACGAGTGCACGGTCCCCGTCATCGTCGGCGGGATCGACTCGGATCGTTTGTATCCCTTGCGGTTACAGGCCGAGCTCGCCGAAGAGCTGGGCAACTGCGTCGGCGGTCTGCAGGTCGTGCGATCCGACACCGGGCACGACGGCTTCCTCACCGAATTCGACGCCATCAGCGACCTGCTCAAGCGCACGGTCGAACTGGCCCGCCGCGACGCCTGAGCCGGTCTGCGCTCTTCGGCGCTCAGCGCGGGACGGGTACCGGGCTGCTCGACGACGGAGCGGCAGGTGCTTCCGCCCGCGGCGTGGCCGAGTGTTCGGGCGGAGGAGGAGTCTGCGCCGGACTCGACGGCAGTAGCTCCTTCGGCAACAGATCCGGCGGGATGCGCGGCGTCGTGCCCGGAGCGAACGGCAGCGTCGGCCACGGATACGGCGACAACGTACGCGTGCTCGTACCGGTCGACGGCGGAGTCGGCGCCAACTCTGTGGTGGCCCAGCCCGGAGCGTCCCGGTCCGGTGTCGGAACCGGTTGCTGGGGCACGGTCGGCTGCTCGAAGGTCTGCTCGAAGGTCTGCTCGACGGGCTGGTCGGGGACGCGCGTCACCGGAGCCGACGTCGTGGGGACCGGATCGGATCGCTGCTCGCTCGTCGTTGCGACCGCCGGGACACTGTCGACCGACGGCGACGGCTCGGTGACCTGTCGTTCGGCGAACGAGGAGCTGACCGCGTACACGGTGATCAGTGCCGCGGCGATGATCGCTCCCGCGACCGCGAGCGGCATGGCCGAGAGCCACTCACGCTGCCGACGACCACCGATGAAGGCCAGTCGCGCGGTGCTCGGACCGCTCTCACCGGCGAGGAGCGCCGCACCCGTCGCCGCCACCAGTTCCGGGGCGGACGGGCACACTGTGTCGAAGTCATGCCCCTGGGTGATCTCCCGGACCGCGGGCAGATTGGCGAGACCACCGACGAAGACCACTGCGTCCGGATTGATGCCTCGCGCGGCCACGTCGGCCACATAGCGGTCGAACACCTCCCGTGCCTCACGCACCATCGGTTCGACGGCGCCCGCGACATGGGATTCGGTCAGCGACACCCGTCCCGAACCGCCCGGAAGCGTCACCGACGAACCCTCGGTGCCATCGGATCCCGCAGCGCCGTAGGCGATCTCTTCCTTCGCGGTCCGGCAGGCGCTGAGCAACTCGCTGCGCCCGGCGCGGGTGCGCGACGAATCTCCGAGAGCCGGGTTGTCGGCGGTGAGACCTTCGGCTATGGCGCGGTCGAGACGCCGGCCGCTGATCACGGTCGAGCGTTCGACGGCGGTGATCTGCCGGTTCTGCGGGTCGACGGTGTACATGGTCATACCGGTGTCACCGCAGTCCACGACCACGGCCGCGGAGAAGCGGTCGATCTCACCGGTGTCGGCGAGGTAGGCGACCACGGCCTCGTCCTCGGCGACGAGACGGATCTGGCGGCGGGGGCCGCTCCCCCGTGATCGCAGATGGCGTCGTTGGGCCGCGGTCCGGGCCGCGACGCCGATCGGACCGACGCGTGCGTCGGCCTCGCGGGCTGCGCTGAGCATGACGTCGATACCGGCGTTCACGCGCCCCGGGCCGTCGAGCCCGTCGGTCGGGTCGACGTCGATCACGCGCGAATCCACCACACTGCGGCCCAGATCGTCACGCGTCAGCAAGACGTAGTGGATCATGCCGGCGCCTGCCGACACGCCCATCGACGTCACTTGGTTCACGTGGCCATCGGTCGGTGTTGCAGTGATACGTACTCCAGCGGTCGATGCGTCTGCCCAGCGTCGTACTCAGTGCTGTCGGGCAGAGAGATTTGCCTGGTCAGGCGCGACCACTGCGTCTCAAGGTCACGCTCAGGTCTCTATTGTAATCAATCCGTTCCCAAAGAGTCGATCGACGTGGCGAGCCAGAGCATCACACCACCGACCGTCGCCATCACCGAGACGTCGAACAGTTTCCCTCTGACCTGCAACAATCCGGCCTGCGACGAAGGGATGAACGCCCGGAGCAACGCACCGACGAGAAGCGCCGCGCCGAACACGAAAGATCCGCGTCGCCATCGGTCGAACATCACGAACAGCGCGGCCACGAGTACGCCGAGCATCACCAGCAGATATGGGATCTGAACGATGACCGCACGCACCCCGTGCACCAGCTCGGGCACGGGTTCGGCTCCGTGAGCTCCGTCACCCGGAGGTCGCGGTTTCGGCCGATTCGGATCCGTCGAGGGCGGATCCGAACCGACCGGGCCGACGTGCGGCTCGTCCGGGCTCACGCCGTGCCGCCGCCCTCGACCCCGGCGACGGCCTCGGCAGCGGCTTGTTGGGCGGCGAGCTGCTGCTCGGCCCGTTCGACGACGTTGACGAGCAGGAATGCGCGGGTCAGCGGCCCGACTCCGCCGGGGTTCGGCGACACGTGTCCGGCGACCTCCCACACGTCGGGATGGACGTCGCCGACCAGGCCGTCGTCGGTCCGGCTGACGCCCACGTCGACGACCGCGGCACCCGGCTTCACCATGTCCTTGGTGATCAGATGCGGTACACCTGCAGCGGCGACGACGATGTCGGCACGCTCGACCTCCGAGCGGAGGTCCGCGGTCCCCGTGTGGCAGAGAGTGACCGTGGCGTTCTCACTGCGCCTCGTCAGCAGCAGGCCGATCGGCCGGCCGATCGTGACCCCACGACCGACGACGGTGACGCGGGCACCCGCGATCGGGACGTCGTAACGCCGGAGGAGATGGATGACGCCGCGCGGCGTGCAGGGCAGTGTCGACTCCTTGCCCAGCACCAGTCGACCGAGGTTGATCGGGTGCAGTCCGTCGGCATCCTTGAGCGGGTCGATCCGCTCGAGCGCCGCGTTCTCGTCGAGGTGCTTCGGCAGCGGCAGCTGCACGATGTATCCCGTGCAGGCCGGGTCGGCGTTCAGTTCGTCGATCGCGGCGTTGAGCTGCTCGGTGGTCGCGTCGGACGGCAGGTCCTTGCGGATGGATTCGACACCGATCCGGGCGCAGTCCGAGTGCTTGCCCTTGACGTAGGAGTGCGAGCCGGGGTCGTCTCCGACGAGTACCGTGCCCAGACCCGGGGTGATGCCCGCCTCGCGCAGTTTGTTCACCCGTTCGGCGAGATCCGCGAAGATCTCGTCGCGCGTGGTCTTGCCATCCAGTCGTATCGCGGTCACGCCCGACATTCTTCCATCCGGAGCGAGCGCGATGTGAGCCACTACTGTCTGTGCCGTGAGAGCAACCCGGGCCGACGTCGACCTCGCCGCCAGGACCATCTCCCCTCTCCTGCGGCGCACACCGACATCGCACAGCACCATCGAGACCGTCGACGGCCCGCGGGACGTCGCGTTCAAACTCGAGTACCTCCAGCTCGGTGGCTGTTTCAAGGTCCGGGGCAGCCTGTGGGCGACGATGCACGCGCGCGCCGAGGGAACGCTGATGGACGCCGGGGTGCTCGTCGCGTCAGGAGGCAACGCCGCGATCGGCGCGGCCTGGGCCGCACGGATCGCCGGCGTGCCCTGCACCGTCGTGATCCCGGAGACGGCTCCCGCGGTCAAGGTCGGAACACTGCGAACCCTGGGCGCGCAGGTTCATCTCGTCGGGCTGCGCTACCAGGACGCCGCCGACGCCGCGGTGGAGATCGCCGCGACCACCGGCGCCCTGGCTCTCCACGCCTACGACCTGCCCGACATCGTCGCGGGTGCGGGCACGATCGGCCTCGAGGTCGCCGAGGACATACCCGGTCCGGTCACCACCGTGGCCTGCGTCGGCGGCGGTGGGCTCCTCGCCGGCCTCGCGGCGACCCTGCGTCCCGGCGACCGCCTGGTGGGTGCCGAACCCCTCGGGGCATCGTGCTTTCACCAGGCACGGGCAGCGGGTTCACCGGTCCCGGTCGAACTCGAGAGCATCGCCGCCGATTCCCTCGGTGCGACCCGCCTCGGTGACATCTGCTGGGAGACCGCCGCACAGCATCCGGACGTCGACAGTGTGCTGGTGACCGATGACCAGCTCGTCGCCGCTCGACGAATGCTGTGGGACTCTCACCGCATCCTCGTCGAACACGGCACCGCCGCGGCCGTCGCCGCGGTGACCACCGGAGCGGTTCGGACAGAACCGGATTCGACGCCGTGCATCGTGCTGTGCGGTGCGAACACGGGTTTCGACCTGTAGCCGACACGAACCGTCGCGTCACTCCCGGCGAGGCCTGCGACTACGCTGAGCACATCATGTTCCGGATCATGTTCTATCAGCCCTGCATCCCGCCGAACACCGGAAACGCGATCCGGTTGGCCGCCAACACCGGGTGCGAACTACACCTCATCGAACCCCTGGGATTCTCGATGTCCGACGCCCAGGTCAAGCGGGCGGGTCTGGACTATCACGAGATGGCGAACGTGACCGTGCATCCCAACCTGGTGACGGCGTGGACCACGTTGAAGCCCGAGCGCGTGTTCGCGTTCACCGCACATGCGGAGCGCTATCACACAGACGTCGACTACCGGCCCGGCGACGTGCTGCTGTTCGGCCCGGAACCGACCGGACTGCCCGAGGAGGTCCTTTCCGAACCCGAGGTCACCGACCGGGTGCGCATCCCGATGCTCGCCGGCCGTCGTTCACACAACCTCGCCAACGCGGCGAGCATCGTCGTCTACGAGGCATGGCGGCAGAACGGTTTCGCCGGGGCCGTCTAGCCCACCCGGAACCGCTTGGTGCGGGCGGTCGCCCCGCCGATGAGCGCGACCTTGCTCTTGGGCACTCCGAGATGTGAGGCGAGCAGTTCGGCGACGGCCTTGTTGGCACGGCCCTCGGTGGCGGGCTCGCGAACATAGATGGTGATGGTGCCGTCGGGTCCGGTTTCCACCAGCGGACCCTTGCTGCTCTTCGGCTTGACGGTCACCACGACCTGCTGCGGCATCGATATCCCCGATTCATTGTCTTCTCACTCCGGCAGGCCTCCCGCGGGCTACTGCCAGTCTCTGGATCTGGTTCCAACTCGAAGATCCATGCGCTGCAAACGATCTGCGACGACGGTCACGGCCCCCTCGGCATTCTGTACCCGGCCGCGCACCAGCAGAGCCGGTGCCGTCTGTGCCAGTACACGGTACCGCGCCCACAGGCCCACCGAACACACCACATTGACCATCCCCGTCTCGTCCTCCAGGTTGATGAAGGTCACGCCCGAAGCCGTCGCAGGTCGTTGGCGATGGGTCACCGCACCCCCGATCAGCACACGCGCGCCGTCGGGCACCGACAGCAACCGGTCCGCGGCCACCACCCCCAACGCATCGAGCCGAGGGCGCAGGAACTGCGTCGGATACGTCTTCGGGGTGATGCCGGTGGCCCAGGCATCGGTGGCCGCCAACTCGATGTCGGACAGGCCGGGCAGCGTCGGGGTGGCACCCGCCGATCGCAGTTCCAGCTGATCGTCGCGGACGGTCGCGGCGGCCCCGGCCTCCCAGAGCGCCTGCCGCCTGCTGAGACCGAAACCGTCGAAAGCCCCGGCCCCGGCGAGCCCCTCGAGCTCCTTGGCGCTCAGGGCAGCACGCCGCGAGACGTCGGTGATGTCGGTGTACGGCCCGTCGGCGCGACGGTCGACGATGCGTTGGGCGACCTCCTCACCGACCCCGCGCACCCCGTCGAGACCCAACCGCACGTCGAGGCCCTCGTTCTCCAGAGTCGCGTGCGCGAGGGAGGCGTTGATGTCGGGACGATGGACGGCCACCCCATGCCGGCGGGCATCGGCGACCAGCGACTGCGGCGAGTAGAAACCCATCGGCTGTGCCCGCAGCAACGCCGCACAGAACGCGGCCGGATGATGCAACTTGAACCACGACGAGTAGAAGACCAGCGACGCGAAACTCTGCGAGTGGCTCTCCGGGAAGCCGAAATTGGCGAAGGCGGCCATCTTCTCGAAGATGCGGTCGGCGGTGTCCCCGGTGATGCCGTGCAGTCGCTCCATGCCGGCGTAGAAGCGTTTGCGCAGGCGTTCCATCTTCTCCGGCGACCGTTTGGAGCCCATCGCCCGACGCAACTGGTCGGCCTCGGAGGCGTCGAAGCCCGCGACGTCGACGGCCAACTGCATCAGCTGCTCCTGGAACAGCGGCACGCCCAGCGTCCGCTCGAGGGCCTTGTGCATCGACGGGTGCTCGACGGTGACCGGTTCCTGCCCGTTGCGTCGTTTGATGAAGGGATGCACCGAGCCGCCCTGGATGGGACCGGGACGGATCAGCGCCACCTCGACGACCAGGTCGTAGAAACAGCGCGGTTTCAGCCTCGGCAGGGTCGCCATCTGGGCGCGGGACTCCACCTGGAACACGCCCACCGAGTCGGCGCGGCAGAGCATCTCGTAGACCGCGGGTTCGGCGAGATCGAGTGTGGCGAGGTCGACCTCGATGCCCTTGTGCTCGGCGACCAGGTCGATCGCATAGTGCAGCGCCGAGAGCATGCCGAGACCGAGCAGGTCGAACTTGACCAGCCCGATGGCCGCGCAGTCGTCCTTGTCCCACTGCAGCACGCTGCGGTTCTCCATCCGTGCCCACTCCGTGGGGCAGACGTCGGCGATGGGCCGGTCGCAGATCACCATGCCACCGGAGTGGATGCCCAGATGCCGTGGCATGCCGAGGATCTCACCGGCCAGATCGGTCACGTCCGATGGTGCGGTGTCCGGGGACTTCGCCCAGGCGTCCTGCTGACCGGGCGCATACCCCAGCGCCCGCGCCATGTCCCGGATGGCCGAGCGGCCGCGGTAGGTGATGACGTTGGCGACCTGCGCGCTGCGATCCCGGCCGTACCGTCGGTAGACGTACTGGATGGCCTCCTCACGACGGTCGGACTCGATGTCCACGTCGATGTCGGGCGGTCCGTCGCGTTCGGGGGCCAGGAACCGCTCGAACAGCAGCTTGTTGGCGACCGGGTCGACGTTGGTGATCCCCAGGGCGTAACAGACGGCCGAGTTGGCCGCGCTCCCCCGGCCCTGGCACAGGATGTCGTTGGCCTTGCAGAAGTCGACGATGTCGGCGACGACCAGGAAATAGCCGGGGAACGTGAGGGTCTCGATGATGGCGAGTTCGTGCTCGATCTGCCGGTAGGCCTGCGGATGTTCGGTGGGCGTGCCGTAGCGGCGCCGGGCGCGGGTCATGGTGAGTTCACGCAACCAACTGGCCTCGGTGTAACTCTCCGGCACGTCGAACGGCGGCAATTCCGGCGCGATCAGGCCCAGATGGAAGGCGCAATCGGCGGCGAGGCCGGCCGCGTTGTCGATCGCGTCGAGGTGCGCGGGCATCAGCCGTGCCATCTCGTCGCCGCTGCGCAGATGCGCGCCGGCCACGCCCGGCATCCAGCCCGCGATGGTCTCGATGTCGGTGCGGGCCCGAACCGCCGCCATCGCCATCGCCAGCCGGCGGCGCCGGGGCGCGGCGAAGTGCGCACCGGTGGTGGCCACCGTCGGCACCCCGGCGCGCGCGGCGAGACCGGCGAGCACCGCGTTGCGTTCGTCGTCGTCGGGCATGGCCTGGGCGGTGAGCTCCAGGACGACGTTGCCGTGGCCGTAGGTCTCGATCATCTCCCGCAGCGCGATCTCCGCGGCCGGGACGCCGCCGCGGTCCAGCGCGCGTCGGACCGCGCCCTTCCGGCAGCCGGTGAGGATCAGCCAATGCCCGTCCCCGGCACCGGCCAGGGCGTCGCGGTCGTAGCGCAGCAGCCCCTTCTCGCCCGCGACCATGTGCGCCTCGGCAATCGTCCGCGACAGTCGGCGGTAACCCTCGCCGTCACGGGCGAGGACCAGCAGGTGTTCTCCCGGGGGATCGTTGTGTCCGGTTCGTGCGATGTCGGGCTCCAGCGACAGCTCCGCACCGAAGACCGTCGGCATCCCGAATTCACGGGCGGCCTCGGCGAACCGGACGATCCCGTAGAAGCCGTCGTGGTCGGTGACCGCAAGCGCCGCCAGACCGAGCCGCTGCGCCTCCTCGACCAGTTCCTCCGGCATCGACGCACCGTCGAGAAAGCTGTAGGAGCTGTGGGCGTGGAGTTCGGCGTATGCCACCGACGACGATCCCCGCCTGATGTCCCCCGCCTGGTACGCACCACGTTTGCGCGACCAGGCGGGGCTGTCGCCGCCGTCGCCCGGGAACATCGCGTGGTCGCTGTCATCGGGACCGAAGGCGGTACCCGGACGCCCGCCGTCGGGTGCCCGACCGGAGAGCACCCGCTCCATCTCCGACCACGTCGGTGGTCCCTGATCCCAGCCCACCCGAACAGTCTATCGAACACGAGTTCGAATGGACATCCGGATTCCCCGCCGATCCCCGTAGGCCGTTGCGTCCGGCTCGAGTTAGTGCAACTCTGAGTACCAGACAGATTCCATCTCCCATCGGGGGACGGGACATCCAGCGGGTGACATGCCCGCTCACATGATGGGATCCCTACATGACTAGCTACTTCATCACCGGAGGCAGCGGGTTCATCGGACGGCGCGTCATCGATCGTCTTCTGACCGTCGACCCCGACGCGACCATCCACGCACTGGTGCGCGAATCCTCTCGATCCACGTTCACCGCCCTGCTCGACGACCTCGGTGCCGCCGATCGAGTGACCCCGGTCGTCGGCGATCTGACCAGCCCGGGCCTCGGCCTCGACGCGAACGACCTGCCGGATTTCGACCACGTGGTCCATCTCGCCGCAATCTACGACATGGCCGCCGGCGCCGAGTCGCAACGAGCCGCCAACGTCCTCGGCACCTCACGCGTCGCCGACTTCGCCATCGCCCACGACGCGCTGTTGCACCACGTCTCCTCGATCGCGGTGGCCGGCGACCATCGCGGCCGCTTCGACGAAACCGATTTCGAAGTCGGGCAAGGCTTTCCGACGGCGTATCACCGAACCAAGTTCGAGGCCGAACGAGTCGTGCGCGAACGCGAGGGCCTGCGGTGGCGCGTGTACCGGCCCTCGATCGTCGTCGGCGACTCGCGGACCGGCGAGATGGACAAGATCGACGGCCCCTACTACTTCTTCGGTCACCTCGCGGCGCTCGGACGTCTCCCGTCGAAGCTGCGGTTGCCGATGCCCGACCTCGGCACGCTCAACATGGTGCCCGTCGACTTCGTCGCCGCAGCCATGGTGGCACTCATCGCCGTGGAACCGCAGCGCAGCGGGCTCGTGTTCCACCTCGGGGACCGGCGTTCGCTCACCATCACCGAGATGTACAACGCGCTCGCCCCGTCCTTCGGTGCACCCCGGGGATTCGACGCCGTCCCCCACGCCATGGTCGAGCCGGTACTGGCGCTGTCCGCGATGGGACCGGCCCGCGTCGGCCGCAATCTCCTCGCCACCCAACAGGGCATCCCACCGGCGGTGCTCGACGCGGTGTCGCTGCCGGTGGAGTTCTCCTCCGACGCCACCATCGCCGTCCTCCACGAGCACGGGATCGGCGTCCCCGAATTCGCCGAGTACGCACCCCGCCTGTGGCAGTACTGGTCTGCGCACCTCGACCGTTCCCGCAACCGGCGTCGCGACCCCCGCGGCCCTCTCGTGGGCAAGAACATCCTCATCACCGGCGGGTCGAGCGGCATCGGGAAGGCCACCGCCCGGATGTGCATCGCACGTGGCGCCAACGTGATCATCGTGGCCCGATCTGCCGACGAACTCGATTCCGCCGCCGCCGAATTGAATTCGACGACCAGCAAGAAGGGCATCCCGCCCGGCCGTGCGGTGGCGTATCAGTGCGACATCACCGACGAGGAGTCGGTCAACGCGCTGATCAAATCGGTACTGGCGGAGCACGGTCACGTCGACGTGCTGGTCAACAACGCCGGCCGGTCCATCCGGCGCGCCACCGTGAACTCGGTGCAACGCTCCCACGACTATCACCGGGTCATGGCGGTCAACTACTTCGGCGCGGTCAACCTCATCCTCGGACTCCTGCCGCACATGGTTGCCCGGCGGTCGGGACATGTGGTCAACGTGACCTCGATCGCGGTGCAGTCCCGCGGTCCGCGCTTCGGCGCCTATGCGGCGTCGAAGGCGGCGCTGGAGGCGTTCAGCGATGTGACCGGCACCGAAACCGTCTCCGATCATGTGACGTTCTCCAATGTGCGTCTGCCGCTGGTGAAGACGCGGATGATCTCCCCCACCGAGGCCTACGACAACCAGCCCGGCACCTGGGATGTCGACAAGGCCGCGTCCCGGGTGTTGCACGCCATCATCGATCGGCCCAAACGGGTCAGTTCGGTCGTCGGGACGATCGCCGAACTCGGGCATCGCTACACCCCTGATCTGACCACCCGCATCCTGCACCAGGAGTACCTGCTGTTCGGCGAGTCGGCGGCCGCCCTGGGCCGTCCCCGCAGTTCCGGTGGTCGCGACGCGTGATCGACACCCCGTACCTGGAGGTCGACGTCGACCGACTGGACCGCAACCTCGCCACACTCGCCGGAGCAGCCCGGAACGTCGGCGTCGACGTCCGGCCGCACGCCAAGACCCACAAGTGCGCCGAGATCGCCCGCCTTCAGATCGATCACGGCGCGGTGGGGCTGACCGTGGCGACCATCGGCGAGGCCGAAGCCTTCGCCGACGCCTCCGATGCCACCAGGTGCACCGACATCTTCATCGCATACCCGTTGTGGCCGAACGCCGTCCAGGCGTCTCGACTGCGCGCGCTCGCCGAGCGGGTCAATCTGCGAGTGGGGGTCGATTCGCTCGCCGGCGCACGGCATCTCGCCAGGTCGCTCGGCACGGCCGGCCTGCAGGTGCTCGTCGAGGTCGACTCCGGTCAGCACCGCACCGGCGTCGCCCCGGAACTGGCCGGTTCCGTCGCCGAGGCGGGTGTCGCGGCAGGACTCGACGTCATCGGCGTGTTCACCTTCCCCGGCCATTCCTACGGTCTCGGTGACACCCGACGCGCCGCGGCCGAACAGGAGGTGGCCGCGCTGGCGACGGCGGCCGCCGGTTTGCGCGCGAACGGCGTCGACCCCCGCGTCCGGAGCGGCGGTTCGACCCCGACGGTCGGCTTCCTCGACGCGGGACATGCGGATGTCCTCACCGAGATCCGCCCCGGCGTGTATCCGTTCAACGACGCGCAGCAGGTGGAGATCGGCTCGTGCGGCTTCGACGAGGTCGCGTTGACCGCGGTCGCGACGGTGGTGCGCCGGGACGCCCACCGGATCGTCCTCGACGCGGGCAGCAAGATCCTCGGCGCCGACCGCGCACCCTGGGCCACCGGGTACGGCCGGCTCCTCGACCATCACGATGCCCGCATCGTGATGCTGTCGGAACATCATGCGGTGGTGGAGTTCCCGGCGGAGTCTCCCGACGAGGACATCCCGGGTATCGGGAGCTTCGTTCGCGTGGTGCCGAACCACGTGTGCAACGCGGTCAACCTGGTCGACGAGCTGGTGGCGATCGACGGCTCGGACACCAGGTGGCCGGTGATCGCGCGGGGTCGCAACAGCTGAAGCCCTCACTCGTAGACCCCTTCGACGATCCACGTTCCTCCGCGGTAGCACAGCAACAGTGCGCGCGAATCGTCGAGCAGCACCTGTGCCCGTGCGATCAGTTCGGTGGTCCCTGCCGCGGATGCACGGTCCATGCCGACCGGCCACGGGCCGGCCCACCAGCACAACCCCCAACTCGTCTTCCGGCTCTTTCCCCCACCCGCCGGCTCCGACAGCCGGACGGTCACCGGCTCGGCGGTGAACGCTCCCCGGTCGGTCACCCGCACCGGTTGGCCGACGGCGTCGAGCACACTGACAGCCGTCTCCACCAGCACCGTCGGGGTGGGTTGCGGCAGGTGGCCGGGCCACGGTGCGGACGGGTCGCGGCGCGGTGTCCGTTCGTCGCCGAGGGACACCATCGTGATCTGCTCGGCGGGTCCGCGCCCACCGCTGAGCACCGGGATACGGACCGCATCGCCACCCAGCAGTCCTTGGATACGGACGAGTGAGCGACGGGCGCGTTCTTCGACGTCGGGGTCGACCGCTGTGCCGCCGGAGAGTGCGTCGGAGAGCTGATAGTGCAGGGCACCGGCCTCGACGACCTCCACCGGTATCAACCGCAGCCGCACGATCGGCGAGTCGGGACGGGTGTCCTTGCCCGGTCCACCCGTTCCCCCGCCATTCGTTTTCCGGCCGCCGTTCCCCCGCCGCCCACCGGTCAGCCACCCCTCCAACTGCCAGCGGATGCGGTCCGCGGTCGTCTCCGGAGTCAGCGGCTGTGCACAATGCCACGTCCGCGAATGCTGTTGGCCGCGTTCGGTGATCGCTTCGATGGTGAGCCGGGTGCAGGCGACCGCGGCGTCCCGCAGACGACGATGCAGTTTCTCGGCGAGGGTACGTCCGATGAACGCCGCGACGTCGATGCGGTCGACGGGCGGATCGCAGGTGTGGTCGACGTCCAGTTCCGCCGGCAGATGCCGGCCTGAGGGCACGCGCCCCGGTAATGCATTGGCCAGGCGGTGCGCGAGCACCGCATCGCGGGCGAATCGGGTGGCCACGTCGGCGATGTCCATCTCGGCGAAGGCGCCGATGGTGCCGATCCCCAAGCGCCGCAACAGATCCACCAGCTCGACACGTGACGGGTCGCTCATGCTGGGTTCGAGGGCGAGATCGGCGACGGGACGCCCGGCGAGATAAGCCCGGTCACCACCCGGTTCCACCTGATGGCCGTGCCGCGCGGCGAGGACGGCGGTGAAGATCTCGTCGGCGATGCCGACCTGCGATTCGATACCGCAGGCAGACACCACGTCGACGAGTTCCTCGGCGAGCGCCTCCATACCGCCGAAGTAGCGCGCCGCCCGATCACCGGGGATCACCAGAAGACCCGGCCGGAGCACCTCGAGGGTCGGGATCACCTCGGCCACCGCGGTCACCACCGGATCGAACAGCCGGCCGTCGCGACCCTCGTCGGCCGCGACCACGGTCATCTCCGGGCACACCGCCTGTGCCTGGCGTTTGCACATGCCGCGTCGGACGCCGACGGCCCGGGCCGTCGCCGAACAGGCGACCACCCGGTTCGCCGACAGCACCGCCACCGGATGCAACGGCGGCAGATCGGCCTCGGCGGCCGCCGCCATCGCCGGCCAGTCCGGGCACCAGAGTGCGAGAGTCCGCCTGGTGAGCTCCTGCTGTGTCATCGGTTCGCCCCCTGCCTCAGTTCGCGACCGCGAGGACCGGACGAGCACTCGTCGTCGAGACCATCTCCACCGTCCGGTCGGCACCCTGGCCTCGTGCCAGGAGATCGACCTCGGTGCTCTGCGACTGCCTGCCGCGTCCCGAGGCCGTGACCTGCAGCCTCATCCCGCCGATGCGGCCGTAACCGCTGCGTGCGGAGTCCAGGTCGGTGGCGCCGGACACCAACGGGCTGTGCCGGTAGGTGAGCACCCGCGCCTCGATGGTCAGCTGCGCACCCGGCCATGTGCCACCGGCGACCAGCAGGACCGACGACTGTTTGCGTACGCGTCCCATCACCACGCGCGCCCGTGACGGGGCGACCGCATCCGCCGCGCCCACCCCCGGTCCGACCTTGCCGAGCACCACCAGGTCCATGCCGTCGAGCAGCACCGCGGCGACCTCCACCGGATCGATGCCGGGATCGGGGATGGTGGCGATGCGCGAGAGGTCCGCACCCATCTCCACCGCCGACAACAGACTCAGCCGGGGCATCCCGACGATCCCGACCTGACCGCCCGCGCGGGTGACCGATGCGATCATCGCGACCAGCAACGAGTTGGCACCGTCGAACCGGGCGACCGTTCCACGCGGAATCCCATTGTGCGGCAGTATCTCCGACAGCGGTTCGGGGATCGGCAGCACGCCTGCGGCCGGATCACGCGTCTCCACCGCGTGCCGGTCGGGACGCCCCGACATCGCCGCCATGCGTCGGCGGAGTCCGGCCAATTCATCCGTACGGGACGACACATCCATGACACGGGATGACACATCCATGACACTCTCCAGTCGCGTGGTGGTACTCGAGCGAGCCGGGAAGGTGCTGCGCCATCTGGTTCTCGAACCGCCGTGAGGAATGATCCGAGAGTGATCTCGTCCGCCGATCATTCGAACATTGTTTCGATACCCAGAGAGTAGAACCACCCACCGACAAGCGTCAACCGACGGCCATCAGCACCCGATCGACGGACGTAACACGTTGCACTGGCGCATCTTTCGTCACAGAAAACAAACCCCCGCCGCCTGAGGTGCGAGGAGCCCCTCTGCTGCCTGAGGTGCGAGGAGCCCCCCCGCCGCCTGAGGTGCGAGGAGCCCCCTGCTGCCTGAGGTGCGAGCGAAGCGAGCCACGAAGGCCTGGCGAGTGACGTCACCAGGCCTTCGTGGCTCGTCGCTCACGCTCCTCGCACCTCAGGCAGCAAGGGGAACGCCCCTCAGGCAGCAGGAGGGTCAGAACAAGGTGAGCGCGTGCTGCAGTTCGGGCGCGGCGACCGACCCCGCCGAGTCCGCATCCGTGCCGGACTGCCGTAGGCCACCCGAGCCCGCCAGCCCGTGGCGCTGCACCATGGGTTGCATCCGCTCCCGCAGCCACGACGAGTACTCAGGTGTCACGTAGGCACCGCGTCCGTAGAGGCCGCGGTAACGGCGGATCAGCGCCGGGTGCTCCTCGGCCAGCCACTCCAGGAACCAGGGTTTGGTCGAGGACCGCAGATGCATCGGGAACGCCGTCACGCCCGACGCGCCGGCCCCGGCCAACGCCTCCAGCAGCGCATCGAGGTGCGACGTCGAGTCGGTCAGGTAGGGAATGACCGGTGCGACCATCACATGAGGCGCGAGGCCGGCGTCGGCGAGGTCGCGGATCAGCGACAGCCTGGCCTGCGGCGACGGTGTGCCCGGTTCGATCTTCTTCTGCAGATCCGGGTCGATGATGGCCAGCGAGATCCCGATGCTCACCGGGATCTGGGCCGCCGCCTGCCGCAACAGGGGCAGGTCACGCCGGATCAGTGTGCCCTTGGTGAGGATGGAGAACGGCGTCCGGGACTCCGCCAGCGCCGAGATCACCCCCGGCATGAGCTTGTACCGGCCCTCGGCCCGCTGATAGGGGTCCGTGTTTGTTCCCAGCGCGACGGTCTCCCGCGTCCAGGAGCGTCGTTTCAGCTCCTTGCGCAGCACGGCCGCCACATTGAGCTTCACGACCACCTGGGAATCGAAGTCCTTACCCGCATCGAGGTCGAGGTATTCATGCGTCGGCCGGGCGAAACAGTACCGGCACGCGTGGGTGCATCCGCGAAAAGTGTTGACGGTGAACTGAAACGGGAGATGCGAGGCCTCCGGGACACGGTTGAGAGCACTCTTCGCCAGCACCTCGTGGAAGGTGACACCCTCGAAGTCGGGCGTCCGCACCGACCGCACCAGGCCGGAGCGGCTCAGCCCGGGGAGTGCCCCGTCGTCGACCTCGACCGCCTGCTCGGACCATCGCATACCAGCGAGTCGAACACATGTGCGATCTGACTGTCAAGTGGGGTGCCCGCCGGCGATCCCTCGCCGCTATCATCGCCGTATGCCACCGTCCGTCGGAACCCATCATGCCCCAGGTCCCCAGTACCTGGTGGCCGGCCGATACCGCCTGAAGTCGCGGATCGGCGGCGGCGGCATGGGCACGGTGTGGCTTGCTCGCGACCAGCTCCTCGATCGCGACGTGGCCGTCAAGCAGGTCGTCTCCACCGAGGGCCTCACCGAGGATTCCGCGGACAACGTCCGTAAGCGGGCGATGCGCGAGGGTCGCATCGCCGCGAAGCTGTCGCACCGCAACGCCATCGCGATGCACGACGTCGCCCTCGACCGCGGTGAGCCATGGCTGGTGATGGAGTACCTGCCGTCACGCAGCGTCGCCCAGATCCTGCACGCCACAACGACGCTCGAGCCGATGGAGGCCGCCCAGATCGGTGCGCAGGTGGCCGACGCGATGGTCGAGGCCCACGCGGCCGGCATCGTGCACCGCGACATCAAGCCGGGCAACATCCTGATCGCCGAGGGCGGCCGCAACGCCGGCCTCGTCAAGATCACCGACTTCGGCATCTCGCGGGCCAAGGACGATGTGACACTCACCCAGACCGGCGTGATCACCGGCACCCCAGCCTATTTCGCTCCCGAGGTGGCCCGCGGCGCGGAGCCGATGGAGGCCTCCGACGTCTACTCGCTGGGTGCCACGATCTACACAATGGTCGAGGGCCAGCCACCGTTCGGCGTCGACGACAACTCGATCGCGTTGCTGCACAAGGTCGCCCGGGCACGGATCAATCCGATGACGAAGGCCGGTGATCTCGAACCGGTGCTGCTCCGTCTGCTGGAACCGAGTCCGACGAAACGACCGTCGATGGCGGAGGCGCGCGACGCGCTCACCGCTTTCGCCGCCGGTTCCCGCGGCACCAGGGACCAGGTGCTCACCGGCCTCATCACCCGCCCCGGGGCAGGTACGCCGGTGTGGGCGCAGCGCAACAACCGCTCGTCGACCACGGGACCCCATCGCCCGGTGGCCGGCGCGACCCTGCCGCCGTACGCGCCGACCGTGGCCGGTGATCGCGGCTCACGCGACATCCCGCATACGCGGCAGGAGCACCACTCCCCGACGCTGATGTCGACGCCGCAGCCGTATTCGGCTGCCTCCCAGTCGTCGTCACCCCATCGGCAGCCGATGAACCCCGGCTACGGCGAACCGTCCCGGAACTCGGCCACCTCGAGCACGGCCCTCGCGGTGTCGGTCTTCGTGTTCTTCGCTGTGCTTGCGGTGCTCGTGGTCCTCGCGATCGCGCTGTTGCGCTAGGTGTAAGACCTGGTGAGGTTGTGAACGTGTAGGCGTTCGATCGGGGTGAGGCCGCCGATACCGCTGTGGGTTCGGTGGTGATTGTACTGGTGCAGCCAGTCGGCGTAGGTGTCCGCGCGGGCGGTCTCTGAGGTGTAAACCTCGGCGTAGGCCCATTCCGAGGCCAGGGTCCGGTTGAAGCGTTCGACTTTGCCGTTGGTTTGCGGCCGGTAGGGTCGGGTCTTCTTGTGCGCGATGTCGGTCCGAGGGATTCTGCGAAAAGCTTTGAGCGATAACAGGCTCCGTTATCGGTTAACACTCTTTTCACGGAGATGCCGTGGGCCTGGAAGAAGGCGTTGGCCCGGTCCCAAAATTGCGCCGCGGTCTCTTTGCGTTCGTCGGTGAGGATCTCGGAGTACGCCAACCGTGAGTGGTCATCGACAGCGTGGTGCAGATATGCGTAGCCGGGGCGTTGTTTCTTGTTGTGCCGGTTGCCGATCGTGCGTCCGAGTTTTCGGTGGCCGCCGCCATCGGGGATGCGGCCGAGTTTTTTGATGTCGACGTGGATCAGGTCGCCGGGAGCGTCGTGTTCATAGCGGCGTGGCGGGGTCCGGCGCACCGGTAGTCCGGTGGCCTGGTCGAGGTGACGCAACAGCGGCATCTGATACCGGCGCAACACCGCCTCAACGGTCGACCTCGCCAACCGCAGGTGCGCAGCGATTCGTGCAGCGCCCCAGCGACGCAGGAACCGTAGCTTGATGATTCGACGTTCACGGCGCACCGCGAGCTGGGTGGGTGACCGGTAGGGGCGACTGGACCGATCTGTCATGCCGGCCTCACCGGTCTGCCGGTAGCGGTCGGCCCACTTCTTGGCCGTGGCCGGTGAGCAGTTGAACCGTTCGGCGGCTCGTCGCAGTGGCCAACCCTGGTCGACGACGCACTGAGCCAGGGCCAGGCGGCCACGTTCGCTGAGAAAGGCATTACGGTGGGTCATGAGGGCCTCTTGGAGATCGGCGTGTGTGTGGTAACCACATCGATACCGGAGGCCCTCACCTGTTGACCGGAACCACGCCGTTCACAACCTCCCCAAGAGTTACAGCTAGGTTTCGACGAGCTCAACCAGCGGAGACGGCTCAACCAGCGGAAACGGCTCAACCAGCGGAGACGGCTCAACCAGCGGAGACGAGCTCAACCAGCGGAGTAGCCGAACCGATCGGCGGAGTAGCCGAACCGATCGGCGGAGTAGCCGAACCGACCGGCGGATCAGCCGATGTGGCGTGTCGCCGCCCAGCGGGTCAGGGCGTTGCGGTTGGACTGCTGGGTCTTGCGCAGCACGTTGGATGCGTGCGTCTCCACGGTCTTGATCGAGATGAAGAGCTCCTCGGCGATCTCCCGATAGGTGTACCCGCGGGCCAGCAGTCGCAACACCTCGAGTTCACGGCGGGTGAGGGAGTCGAGTTCCGGATCCAGCGGCGGTTCGGCCGCCGACGACTTGCCGGTGAACGAATCGAGCACGAACCCGGCCAACCGGGGGCTGAACACCGCATCGCCCTCCGCGACACGACGCACCGCATCGGCGAGTTCGGCGCCGTCGATCGTCTTGGTCACGTACCCGCGGGCACCGGCCCGGATCGTCGCGATCACGTCTTCGGCGGCGTCGGAGACGCTCAGGGCGAGGAAGACCGGCGTCGACGCCGCATCGGTACCGAGCCGGTCGAGTACGCCACGCAGCACCGCGACCCCGCCACCGGCCGGCATGTGGACGTCGAGGAGCACCACGTCCGGTGCGGTGGAGACGATTCCGGCGATCGCCTCCGGCACCGTACCCGCCTCCCCGACCACCCGCAGTCCCGGTTCGTCGGCCAGCTCCGCGCGCACCCCGGAACGGAACACGGCGTGGTCGTCGACGAGGTACACGGTGTAGCCCGACGCCGGTGCGCCGGTGGTCGTGTCCATCGAATTCGAGGTCTGCTGGGGGGTCATCGCACCTTCCGGTCGTCCGTTGTTTCCTTCTCTGCCTGCTCCGTCTGGGCCTGATGCACCGGCGGTGCGCCGGTCTCCGCGCCCACCTCGTCGACCTCGTCGACCGCCTCGTCGACCGCCTCGTCGACCACCGGTACACGGTCGACGCGCGGCATCGTCAGAGCGACATTCGTCCCGCGCCCCGGTGTCGAGGTGATCGCCACCCGACCGCCCATCCGTTCCATCCGCGACCGGATCGACCGGCTGATCCCCTGGCGGTCGTCGTCGACGACCATCGGGTCGAAGCCCACGCCACGGTCGCGGACGAACACCTCGACCTGGTCCTCGGTCACCTCGCTGTACACGTCGACCGTGCGCTCACCGGAATGCTTGGCCGCGTTGACCAGCGCCTCCCTGGTCGCCCCGGCCAGCGCCGACCATCGTTTCGCATCCCGCGCGTCGTTGGGCCGCAGATCACCGACGGTGATGATCTCCACGTCGACGCCATAGGCGTCCTCGACCTCCGCGCCGACGCTGCGCAGCGCCGCCGCGAGCGAACCGCGTTCCTGCGCGGGGTCGCCGAACAGCCAGGCACGCAACTCCCGTTCCTGGCTGCGGGCGAGCCGCGCGACCTCCTCGGGACGGTGGGCCTTCTTCTGGATCAGCGCAAGGGTCTGCAGCACCGAGTCGTGCAGGTGCGAGGCGATCTCCTCGCGTTCGGCATTGCGGATGCGTGCGGCGCGCTCTTCGTTGAGGGCACGCCACATCCGCATCCACAGCGGCACGGTGAGGAGCACGACGCCGATGAGTGTCGCCACCACCGCGAGGATCGTCGAGTTGAGGCCGCCGAAGCTGCGATCGCCGGCGACGACGATCACCACGAGTCCGCCGACGACGAGCAGCACGCCGCCGATCAGTCGTGTCCAGGTCAGCAGCGGAGCGCGGGGCGCGCGGTGGGAGGTGTCGAACTCCCGCCACACGAGGCTCGCACCGATCGCGATGAACACGAAGGGAACGAGATACTCCGCAGGTGTGCCCGAGGCGGCAAAGCCGACGACCGACATCGCGACGAGCCCGATCACCGCGAGCCCCAGGGACTGCCGGCGCTCGCCCGGCGCGGGCGGAGCGGTGTCCTTGCCGGGCGGGCAGAAGAACCAGAGCAGACCGTAGGCCGCGACCCCGGCTCCGGCCAGCGCGGCGAGCACCACGAACACGATCCGGACGCGGAAGACGTCGACCCCCAGATGGTCGGCTATCCCGCCGGCGACCCCGGCGACCACCCGGCCGCCGTCCCGGCGTACCAGCCGCGGCGCAGGCTCCACCTCCGTTCCACTCACCCCTCGATGGTCCCATGGCATGCCAATCCGGACATCGGGGTTCTCCCCCGTTTCTCCACCCGTGACTCGGGGTGCCCGACCCGCACCCCCGATCGGCGCCGGGGGTGAAATCAGGGGATCACCCGATGTGCTGCGGGCACTCGAGGGAGCACGATGATCCCCATGGACACCAAGGAGTTCCAGAATCAGCTCAGGGAGCTGTGGTCGACGCGCCCCTATCGTCCGGAGAACCGGACCATCGCCGGCGTGTGCAGTGGCATCGCGGCCCGCTACCGCGTCGACCCCACGCTCGTGAAGGTCGCCTTCGTGGTCTCCGCCTTCTTCGGCGGCAGCGGGTTGATCCTCTACCTGGCGGCCTGGATCGCGTTCCCGGGGTCCCAGCGCGCCCATGCCGAAGCACTGCGCGCCGCGTACTCCGGCGGCCACGGCGGGCACCGACGCCACGGTCACGGCCACGGCTGGGGCAATCCACAGGTGATCGTGCTGGTCGTCCTCGCGATCGTGATCGTCACCTCGATCGGCCCCAACCGCACCTGGGGTTCGGGTGGCCTGGTCGGCGCGATCCTGATGCTCGGCGGGTGGTACCTGCTCTATCTGCGCACGCCCACGCCCCCACCCGGGACCAGCATCGACACCGTGGCCGTCACCGACGTCGTGGTCCCACCGCCGTCGGCGGGGCAATTCGAACGATGGGTCCCACGCACCATGAGCGATACCGGGATGACCGGTTCCGGGACGACCGGTTCTGGGACGACCGCCGCGAACTCGGCGAGCACACCCACCGTCGACCTGCAGAAGTCCACGACCGACACCGGCCCGAACGCGGCGGCAACGAAGGAGACGGGCATGAACCAGGGCGACGTCGACACCGGATCGGCCGGGCAACGCTGGTCTCCCCTGCCGACTCCGGTGCCGGCCTCCGACGACCTCGACCCGGCACCGCCGGCCTGGGATCCGTTGGGAGCGGCCCCGTTCGCCTGGGATCTCCCCGAACCCGCCGCCCCGGTGAGGTCCATCGAGCCTCGGCGCCGTCGGTCACCGCTGACCATGGTCGTCCTCGGACTCGCGATCATCGTCGGCGCGGTCGGGGCCGCCCTGAATCAGGCAGGGGTGGACTGGTTCACCACGCCCCGAGTCCTCTCGTTGTGCCTCGCAGTCGTCGGCGCGGGCCTGTTGCTGGCCGCAACCCTCCGACGACGCACCGGCGAGCACAGCACCGGTCTCCTGCCCGTGGCCATTCTGCTGGGCGTCGCGACGATCGTCACCACGACGGTCTCGGGGATCACGATCCCGAACGGAGGGGCCGGCGATCGAGTGTGGAAGCCGTTGACGGAGAACGACATCCAACCCGAGTACTCCCTCGGCGTCGGCGAGATGACCCTCGACCTGCGCGAGGTCGACCTCACCGCGGACCGGCGGGTGGAGCTCCAGAACGGGATGGGCGTCATCAAGGTCGCGTTGCCCGAGAACATGAACGTCCGTGTCACCTGCGACACCGGGATCGGCGACATCGACTGCCCCACCGGACTCGACGGTGGTCGCGACGGCACCGACGGACCCGTTCTCGAGATCGACGCACACACCGGCATGGGAGAGGTTCAGGTCACACGATGAGCGAGCAGATGAACGGCGATCCCGCCGCTACCGAGGACTACGCCGAATCAACGCACCGCGCACCGGGATTGGGGATCGTGGGGATCGCGGCACTGGCCGTCGCCGGGTGGGGTCTGGCCGGCGGGCCGGCACTTCCCGAAGCAGCCGACCTCGGCTGGGCCGCCGTCGGCATCGGGCTGCTGATCGGACTGATCCTCATCATCTCCGGGACTCGCAGCCGGAGATGAAAGGCGAGGGGTGAACACATCAGGCCGGCGTCGTGATCACGACGCCGGCCTGATGTGTTGTGTCACTCCCACTCGATGGTGCCCGGCGGCTTGCTCGTCACGTCGAGGACGACGCGGTTGACGTCGGGGACCTCGTTGGTGATCCGGGTCGAGATGATCTCGAGGACCTCGTAGGGCACGCGCGTCCAGTCGGCGGTCATCGCGTCCTCGCTCGCGACCGGGCGCAGCACGATCGGATGACCGTAGGTACGGCCGTCACCCTGGACGCCGACGCTGCGGACGTCGGCCAGCAGCACCACCGGGCACTGCCAGATCTGGGCGTCGAGACCGGCGGCGGTCAACTCCTCGCGGGCGATGAGGTCGGCCTTGCGCAGCATCTCGAGCCGATCGGCGGTCACCTCGCCGACGATGCGGATCGCCAGACCCGGACCCGGGAACGGCTGGCGCGCCACGATCTCCTCCGGCAGGCCGAGTTCGCGGCCGACGGCACGGACCTCGTCCTTGAACAGCAGGCGCAGCGGCTCGACGAGGCTGAACTCGAGATCCTCGGGCAGGCCGCCGACGTTGTGGTGGCTCTTGATGTTCGCGGTGCCGCTGCCGCCACCGGACTCGACCACGTCGGGGTAGAGCGTGCCCTGGACCAGGAAGTCGACCTTCTCGCCCGTCTCGGCCTCCTCGCCGAGGACCTCGCTCACCGCGCCCTCGAAGGAGCGGATGAACTCGCGGCCGATGATCTTGCGCTTGGTCTCCGGGTCGCTGACACCGGACAGTTCCTCGAGGAACTTGTCGGCGGCGTCGACGGTGACGAGCTTGGCACCGGTCGCGCCGACGAAGTCGTGCTGGACCTGCTCGCGCTCACCGGCTCGTAGCAGTCCGTGGTCGACGAAGACGCAGGTGAGACGGTCGCCGATGGCGCGCTGGACCAGCGCGGCGGCCACCGCGGAATCGACTCCGCCCGACAGACCGCAGATCGCCCGGCCGTCGCCGATCTGGTCGGCGACCGCGTCGATGAGGGCGTCGGCGATGTTCGCGGCGGTCCAGGTGGCCTCGAGACCGGCGATCTCGTAGAGGAAGCGGGTGAGGACCTGCTGGCCGTGCGGGGTGTGCAGCACCTCGGGGTGGTACTGGACGCCCGCCATGCGGCGCTCGAGATTCTCGAACGACGCGACCGGAGCACCGGGCGTCGAACCGGTGACGATGAAGCCCTCCGGCGCCTGCTGCACCGCATCGTTGTGACTCATCCACACCGGCTGGGTCTCGGAGAGGCCCTGGTGCAGGACACCGCCACTGTTCACCGTGAACGTGGTGCGGCCGAACTCGCGGCCGCCGGTGTTGGCTACCTCGCCACCCAGCTTTGCCGCCATCGCCTGGAAGCCGTAGCAGATGCCGAAGACCGGGATGTCCAGGTCGAAGACGGCGGGGTCGAGTTCCGGGGCGTCCTCGGCGTACACCGACGCCGGTCCGCCCGAGAGGATGATCGCGACCGGGTTCTTCTCCTGGATCTTCGCCAGCGGGACGTCGTGGGAGATCACCTCGGAGTAGATCCGCGCCTCGCGCACCCTTCGTGCGATCAGCTGCGCGTACTGCGCTCCGAAATCGACGACGAGTACGGGCCGCGGGCCCTCGAGGAAATCCTCGGCAGAAGAGTCTGTCACCCGGCCGAGTCTAGTGGTCGACCTCGACGTGAAATACTTCGACACCGACATGACTGCATCTCCCCGTACCTCCGCTTGGTCGCTGAGCATCGGCGACCTCACCCAGGCCGCCGTCTTCGCCGCGTTGATCGCCGCGCTCGGCCTGCCCGGGACCATCAACATCGGCTCCAGTGGCGTGCCGATCACATTCCAGACGCTGGGTGTGATCCTCGCGGGCGCCGTCCTGGGCCCGAAGAAGGGAACTCTCGCCGTCGTCATCTTCATGGTGCTGGCCATCGCGGGACTCCCCATCCTGTCCGGCGGACGCAGCGGCCTCACCGCCCTGGCCTCCCCGACCGCCGGCTACTTCGTCGGCTGGCTGCCGGCGGTCATCGTCATCGGTGTGCTGACTGCGGCGATGCTCGCGGTCGGCGACCGGCCGCGGTACCGCGTGCTCTGGGGCATCGGGATCAACGCACTGGGCGGGATGTTCGTCATCTACCTGTTCGGCATTCTCGGGTTGATCCTGCGCACCGATCTGACGGTGTGGGCGGCGATCACGTCGAACGGCCCGTTCCTCATCGGCGACGTGATCAAAGTCGTCGTCGCCGCACTGGTGGCCGCGCAGATCCACCGCGGCCGCCCCGGCCTCATCGAGCCGCTCCGACTGTTGCGGCGCTCCGGCGCCGACAGCTGAGCCGACCCGGCCGGCGCCACACCTCGATGATCGAGTTCACGAACGTCTCGCACTCCTACGACGATCGGGTCGTGCTGCGTGACGTCTCGTTGAATCTCACCGAGAACCGGATCGGGATCGTCGGGGCCAACGGCAGCGGGAAGTCGACGCTGGCGCGGATGATCAACGCGCTCGTCGTGCCGGTCTCGGGCACCGTGACCGTCGACGGTCTTCTCGTCGCCCGGCACAAACGTGAGGTCCGACGCCGTGTCGGGTTCATCTTCTCCGACCCCGACCGGCAGATCATCATGCCGACGGTCATCGAGGACATCGAACTGTCGCTGCGCCGTACCGACCTCGACAAGAAGCAGCGCGCCGTCCGGGCCCTCGAGGTACTCGAGCGTTTCGGTCTGGCCCAGCACGCCGACCATCCCGCTCAACGACTGTCCGGCGGACAGAAACAACTTCTCGCGCTCGCGTCGATCTTCGTGACCGACCCGGCGATCATCGTCGCCGACGAGCCGACGACCCTGCTCGATCTGCGCAACACCCGCATGCTCACCGACGTCTTCGCGTCACTCGACGAACAGCTGATCGTCGTCAGTCACGACCTCGACATCCTCGATGGCTTCGACCGGGTCATCGTGATCGACGAAGGCCGGGTGGTCGCCGACGACGAGCCGGCTCCCGCCATCGCGTTCTACCGGACCCTGATGTCGTGAACGTCCTCGGCGTCTACCGTCCCGGGAACACCCTGCTGCACCGGCTTCCACCGGGCGTCAAATTCGTCGCCATGGCGGTGGCGATCCTCGTGATGTCGCTGACCGTGGGGACACTGCTCACGCTGGGGGTCGCGACCCTCGGTGTCGCGGCGACCTTCGCGCTCGCCGGCATCGGCCCGCTCGAGGCCTGGCGTCAGCTCCGCCCGCTGACCTGGATGTTGTTGTCCATCTTCGCTTTTCAGGTCATCTTCACCGACTGGCAGCGCGCGGTGGTGATCTGTGGCGTCCTGGCGCTGTCGGTCGCCCTGGCGACGGTCGTGACGCTGACGACCCGCACCACCGACATGCTCGATGCGATCGTGCGCGCCCTGGGTCCGCTTCGACGGATCGGGGTGCGCACCGACCTCATCGCCATCGCGCTCGCACTGACGATCCGCGCCATCCCGCTGATGGTCGAGGTGGTGCGCGAGGTCGACGAGGCACGCCAGGCCCGCGGGCTCCGGCCGGGTCCGCGGATCCTGGTCGCGCCGGTCGTGCTCGCCGCCCTCCGCACCGCGGACGGCTTCGCCGACACACTCACCGCGCGCGGGCTCGACTAGCGCGCGAGGTGGGGATCAGGTCGCGTTTTGTCCCGGTCACCGGGACAAAACGCAATCTGATGAGTTTCGGCATCTACGCGGTGACGCCCGGGCCCGTGACCGGTGTGATCGGCAGCCGCAGCGCGCCGGGAGCGTCCGCCGGGACGACGGGCGCCGCCGGGACCGTGGGGTCGATCCGCTGGTAGCTCTCCCCCTGCGCGGGCCGACGGTCTTCCTCACCCTTGTTGGGCCACAACGCGACCGCCCGTTCGGCCTGCGCACAGATCGTCAGCGAGGGGTTCACACCGAGGTTCGCCGAGACCGACGCGCCGTCGGTGACGTGCAGCGTCGGGTAGTTCCACACGCGCTGATACGGATCGATGACACCGCTGTCCGGATCGTCGGAGATCGCACACCCGCCGAGATAGTGGGCGGTCAGCGGCATGTTGAGGATGTCGCCCCAGGTGCCGCCGGCGACGCCGCCGTTCAGCTTGGCCGCCATCCGGCGAGTTGCCTCGTTGCCCTTGGGAATCCATGTCGGGTTCGGTTCGCCGTGACCCTGTTTGCTGGTGATGTAACGCAGCGGTCCGCGCTTGCGCACGAAGGTCGTCAGCGAGTTGTTGTTGTTCTGCATGACCAGCGCGATCACCGTCCGCTCACTCCACTGGCGCACGACGAGCAGCCGCACCAGCAGGAACGGGTTCTTCGCGACCTGCTTGAGGATCTGCCCGAACCGGTTGCGGCGCGTGCCGCCGTCGGTGAGCAGCGTCTGCAAGTAGGCAATTGCATTGGAGCCCTTGCCATATCGCACCGGCTCGATGTGGGTGTTCGGTTCCGGATAGAACGACGACGTGATCGCGACGCCGCGTGAGTAGTCGTGCTCGGGGTCGACCCGCGAACCCATCGCGCCCAGGATCGACTCCGAGTTGGTCCGGGTCAGCCGGCCCATCGCATCCGAGATCTGCGGCAGCGTGGTGACTTTCGCGTGATGCATCAGTCGCTGGGTGTTGAACGTCCCCGCGGCGAGGATCACCTGGCCGGCGGTCAACGTGCGCCGACGACGTCCCAACGGTCCCCACGACGACGAGTGGTGTGTCCCGACCTCCCACGAGCCGTCTGCCCGCTGGACGAGGGAGTCGACCGTCGTCCGGTCGATGATGGTGGCGCCGTTGCGTTCGGCGAGTCCGAGGTAGTTCTTCAGCAGGGTGTTCTTCGCACCGACGCGGCAGCCGGTCATGCAGGCACCGCATTCGGTGCACGCGGTGCGGTCGGGTCCGGCGCCGCCGAAGTACGGGTCGGGCACCGTCTCGCCGGGTGCACCCTCGAGTCCGGTCTTGGCACCGAAGAACACGCCGACGGGCGTGGGCGTCACGGTATGGCCGACGCCCATCTCCTCCGCCACCTCCGCGACGATCCGGTCGGAGTCGGTGATGGTCGGGTTGGTGACCACGCCGAGCATCCGCCGGGCCTGGTCGTAGTACGGGGTGAGTTCGTCCTCCCAGTCGGTGATGTGGTTCCACTGCGGGTCGGTGAAGAACGGTGTCGGAGGCTTGTACAGGGTGTTCGCGTAGTTCAGCGAACCGCCGCCCACACCCGCGCCGGCCAGGATCATCACGTCTTTGAGCGCATGGATGCGCTGGATGCCGTAGAGACCGAGCTTCGGGGCCCACAGCCAACGGTTCAGCCGCCAGCTGGTCTTGGCGAACTCCTCGTCCTCGAAGCGGCGTCCCGCCTCGACGACACCGACGCGGTAACCCTTCTCCACCAGTCGGAGCGCGCTCACGCTGCCACCGAATCCGGAGCCGACGACGAGGACGTCGAAGTCGGTGGAGCTGTCGGATCGCTTTGTCACACCCATGGAAACCATACTAATAGCTGTTGTCACATGGGATGAGCCAGGTCACCCTAACCCTTCGATACGCGTCCTCCGCAAGCTCCGGACGCTACTCAGGGAGCGAGCGACGGGTCTCCGCAAGCTCCGGACGCTACTCAGGGAGCGAGCGACGGGTCTCCGCAAGCTCCGGACGGTACTCAGGGAGCGAGCGACGGGTCTCCGCAAGCTCCGGACGGTACTCAGGGAGCGGTCAAGCGTGGACGGACAGCCCCACGCGCTGGAATTCCTTGAGGTCGCAGTACCCCGCCTTGGCCATCGCGCGCCGCAGCGCACCGACGAGGTTGAGCTCGCCGAACGGATCGTCGGACGGGCCGTTGAGGACTCGATCGAGGCTCGGGCGGTCGGCGTTGCCGGCCACCTGGAGCAGCGCCCCGCGCGGGGTGTCGGGGTGAGCGGCGGCCGACGGCCAGTACCAGCCACCACCGGGAGCCGACGCCGAGGCGGCGAGCGGCGTACCGAGCACCGCGGCATCGGCACCGCAGGCGATGGCCTTGACCAGGTCACCTGAGGTGTGGATGTCGCCGTCGGCGATGACGTGGACGTAGCGTCCACCGGTCTCGTCGAGGTAGTCGCGACGGGCGGCGGCCGCGTCGGCGATGGCGGTCGCCATCGGCACGCCGATGCCCAGCACCTCACCGGTGGTCGTCGCTCCGGCTGCCGAGCCGTAGCCGACGATGACGCCCGCGGCACCGGTGCGCATCAGGTGCAGCGCGGTGCTGTGATCGAGGACGCCGCCGGCGATGACCGGGATGTCGAGGTCGGCGATGAACGTCTTCAGGTTCAGCGGTTCGCGCTGGGCCCCGTCGGCGTCGACCTGCGCGACGTGCTCGGCGGAGATGATCGTGCCGTGCACCACGAGGAGTTCGACACCCGCCTTGAGGAGGGCGGGGGTCAGTTCCGGTGCGTGCTGCGGGCTGACGCGCACCGCGGTGGTGACACCGGCGTCGCGGACCTGCGCAACCGCTTCGGCGAGAAGGCCGCTGTCGAGGGGTGCGGCGTGCAGCTTCTGCAGATGACGCACCGCCGCATACGGATCGGGATCGCCGGCGGCGATGGCGGCCAGCTCCTTGAGCTTGGCCTCGACGTCGCGATGCCGCGCCCACAGTCCCTCGCCGTTGATGACGCCGAGCGCGCCGAGCTTGCCGAGCTCGATGGCCACCGACGGCGACACCAGGGCATCGGTCGGGTGGCTCAGGATCGGGGACTCGAACCGATAGGCATCGATCTGCCACGCGGTGGAGACGTCCTTGGACGAACGGGTCCGACGGGACGGGACGATGCTGATGTCGTCCAGTTCGTAGGTCCGTCGGGCCGTCCGGCCCATGCCGATTTCGACGAGGTCACGCACCAGTGCGCCTTTCTGCGGAGTTCAGCTGCACGACGACCCTACGGCGTCCCCGGTCCGGAGGGACCGGCGGGAACGGCCGCGGGGATGTCAGCGGGAATAGTAGTTGGGCGCTTCGGAGGTGAGGGTGATGTCGTGGGGATGCGATTCCTTGAGCCCGGCCGCGGTGATCTGGACGAAACGTGCGGTCTGGAGATCGGTGATCGACGACGAACCGGTGTAGCCCATCGCGGCACGCAGGCCACCGACGAGCTGGTGGATCACCTGCGCCAGCGGACCGCGGAACGGCACGCGACCCTCGATGCCCTCGGGGACGAGCTTCTCCTCCTTGAGGACGTCGTCCTGGAAGTAGCGGTCCTTCGAGTACGACTTGGCCTGGCCGCGGCCCTGCATCGCGCCGAGTGAACCCATGCCGCGGTAACTCTTGAACTGCTTGCCGTTGACCAGGACGAGTTCGCCCGGCGCCTCGGCGGTGCCGGCGAGCAGCGAGCCGAGCATCGCGGTCGACGCACCGGCGGCGAGCGCCTTCGCGATGTCGCCCGAATACTGCAGACCGCCGTCGGCGATGACCGGCACACCGGCCTTCTGGCACACGGCGACCGCCTCGAGGATCGCGGTGATCTGCGGGGCACCCACGCCCGCCACCACGCGGGTGGTGCAGATCGAGCCCGGTCCGACGCCGACCTTGACCGCATCCGCACCGGCGTCGATGAGCGCTTGGGCGGCCTCGCGGGTCGCGACGTTTCCGCCGACGACGTCGACACGATCGCCGACCTCCGCCTTCAGCTTGGCGACCATGTCGAGCACGAGGCGATTGTGCGCGTGGGCGGTGTCGACGACGATCACGTCGACGCCCGCGTCGGCCAGGGCCATCGCGCGGTCCCACTGCGGCCCACCGGTACCCACCGCGGCGCCGACGAGGAGACGACCGTCGGAGTCCTTGGTGGCATTCGGATGCTGTTCGGTCTTGACGAAGTCCTTGACGGTGATGAGACCGGTGAGTCGACCGTTGCCGTCCACGATCGGCAGCTTCTCGATCTTGTTGCGACGCAACAGCCCGAGCGCGGCCTCGGCGGACACGCCCTCCTGCGCCGTGATGAGCGGCGCCTTGGTCATGACCTCGGCGACCGGACGGTTCTGGTCGACCTCGAAGCGCATGTCGCGGTTGGTGATGATGCCGACGAGCTCACCCTTGTCGTCGACGACGGGCAGCCCGGAGATCCGGTACCGCGCACACATCGCGTCGACCTCGGCGAGGGTGTGCGACGGCGTGCAGGTGACCGGATCGGTGACCATGCCGGCCTCGGACCGCTTGACGGTCTCCACCTGGGCGGCCTGCGCTTCGATGGACAGGTTGCGGTGCAGCACGCCCATGCCGCCGGCGCGCGCCATCGCGATGGCCATGCGAGACTCGGTGACGGTGTCCATCGCGGAGCTCACCAGCGGCACGCGCAGCGTCACGTTCTTGGTCACTCGCGAGGAGGTGTCGACCTCACTGGGGATCACGTCCGAGGCCGAGGGCAGCAACAGGACGTCGTCGAAGGTCAGGCCGAGCATTGCGACCTTGCCGGGATCGTCTCCACCGGTGCGAACATGCGTCATCGGTCCATCGTATCGAGTCGACCGATGCGGCGATCGTCACACGTGCACTCCGGCGCCGGTGAGGCGTCCGGGACCCCGCGTTCCCACGTTCGGGAACCTCCTCCGGCACCGGCTCGGATACCTTCGGAATACCTTTGGAGGGCTACGGCGGAACAGCGCCCGGATCGGCTACGGTGGTGGTGTGCGTGACCACCTGCCACCCGGCCTCCCGCCGGATCCGTTCGCCGACGACCCGAGCGATCCCGCTTCCGCACTGGACAGTGTGGAACCGGGCATCCCTCTGGACGAGAACGAGCGGCTGGCGGTCGAGGAGGACCTGGCCGATCTCGCGGTCTACGAGGCGCTGCTCGCCCACCGCGGCGTCCGCGGTCTCGTCGTCGTCTGCGACGACTGCCACGAGGACCATTACCACGACTGGGACATGCTCCGGGCCAACCTGATCCAGCTGCTCATCGACGGGACCGTCCGGCCGCACGAGCCGGCCGTCGACCCGCGACCCGACGCCTACGTCACCTGGGACTACTGCCGCGGCTACGCCGACGCCCGCAACCATTTCGACGAAGGCCGCTGACACCAGCGGGCCACCGCCCACCAGACCGACATCTCCCCCTCACACGACTGCGCCCGTACCGAGATCGGTACGGGCGCAGTCGTCTGCGGTTGGTTCCTGCGGATCTAGCGGGGCCGTCCGTCCGACGCGTCGACACCGGGCGGCGGTGTCCACGGGAAGGCCGGGAAGTCGGCGGGTGTACGCGACACCGAGGAACTCGTCGTGGGTTCGGTGGGCCCGGTGGTCGGCTCGCTCGGCGGGGCCGACTGTGACGGCTCCTCGGTCTGACCGGGCTCCTCCGCGGGAGGCGGCACCTCGGTCGTCGGTGTCGTGGTCACCGAACTGTCGGAGGGCGACCTCTGGTCGGTCCGGTTGCGCACGTCCGGATTGGTGGTCGTTGCGCCGGATTCGGTCGCCGCGGATTCCGACTGACCGGCCGACGACGTCGCATCCCGGGTCGGCGGCAGGCCGACCCCGGCGCGGAGCCGGTTCATCCAGTCCGACATCTCCTCCCGGCTGTCCTTGTCGCGCATCGGCCCCATGCTGCTCTGGGCCTTCGCGATGAAGCTCGCGGCCGCCTGCGTGTCGCCTGCGGCGATCGCCGCCTCGGCACGTTCGAGGTCCGCGCGCACATCGTGGGCAGCCTGGGTCTCCGACGCCGCCTCGGCGAACACGACCTGCTTGACGCCCCACAGCGGGTCGCCCGGTTGCGAGCCCTCGGACAGGACGGTCAGGCCGGCCGCTGCCACGATGACGATCGCGGCCGCGCCGGACACCACGCGCAGGTGGCGCACCATGCGGCGGCCACGACTCGCGCGTTCGGTGCTCGCGATCGCGCGCTCGACGTCGTCGACGGACACCAGCTGCGGCACCGGGGTCGACACGACCTCGTTGCGCCACCCCGAGAGAAGTTCTGCGAGTTGGTATTCGGTGCTGTCACGGGTGGGGACGGGCACATCGTGGGAAAGTGCGTCGAGGAAGTTCTCGTCGAAACCGACCTCGGCGATGTCCAGTGATTCCGCACCGATTGCGCCCGCTTCGTGCCCGAGAGCGTCACCGCCGGTTGCGGGCCCTCCGGCGGCGGGACCTCCGGTGGACGGGCCGCTCGGACCCGGTCCCCGACCCCGGCTCGACGGCTGACCCGGACGGCCGAGATGTTCGCGTCCGTGGACAAAGCGACGATCGCGCCAGTCAGACTCCCCGCTCATCGTGACCTCCTGTCCGTTTCAACTCGTCCTTCAGCTTCGCCAGCGCCCGGTGTTGGGCCACTCGAACCGCACCCGCGGTGCTCCCGATCATCTGGGCCGTCTCCTCGGCCGACATGCCGACGACCAGCCGGAGTACCAGCACCTCGCGCTGCTTCTCCGGAAGTATGTCCAGTAACGCGCGCATCCGCCTACTGCCGTCGGCGTCGAGAGCGGACTGCTCCGGTCCGCCGGTCACATGACCCACCTCGGGCACATCCTCCACCGGGTCGGACTTGACCCGGGCGGCCACCCGCATGGCATCGGCGACCTTGTGTGACGTGATGCCGTAGACGAAGGCCATGAACGGCTTGCCCTGGTCCCGATAACGGGGCAGCGCGGTCATCACCGCCATCAAAGCCTCCTGCGCGATGTCGTCTGCGGAGAACAGATGACGTTCTCCTACTCCGATTCGCCCTCGGCAATAGCGCAGGATCGGTTCCTGCACGCTTTCGAGGACAGAGGTGAGAGCTGCACGGTCGCCCTGGCCCGCGGCCCGGACAGCGTCGTCCAACTCACCACCTGACAGCTTCATCGCGCGTAGGAATCCCCGTGTTACAGATCGGTTGACCGTCGTGAGGCGGTCCTGTTACGGGCCGCGACACCCCTGAACGTCACCGCAACGCACGAGGCAGACCCTCAAACACCTTAGCCATCACTCCGCGGGCGTCAGTGCCATGCCCTTGCCGCTCAGCGTGGCGCGCAGTTCTCGACATCTCTCCTCTTCCGACGCCGACGCCACGCCCGTGCCGACGAGCAGGCTCGTCGCCGCCCATTCCAGGGGCATCAAACCGTGTTCACCTGCATCGACGACGACGCGACGGGCCCGCGCGGCCGATGCCTCGGAATTCCCCGCCCCGGCGAGGGCCGCCGCGTGGATGAGAGAGGTCTTCACGCGATGCCGGACCGGCACGTCCGAGGTGCCGGCCAGATGACGGACGAGCCGGTCGGCGGCCTCTGCATGAGCCAACCCCGCGGCGACGTCTCCGGAGTACAGCCCGAGTTCGGCACTGACCCATTCCCAGCGCAGCCGGCACCGGCCGTGGGTGAGCCAGTCCACGGCTTCCGATGAGGCCCACCCCTCCGGGCCGGACCCGCCCGGCCCGGACAGCTGCTCCCGAGCACGACCGAGCAGTCGCGCCGACGCCCGGAAACGAAGGAGACCGAGATTGTCGGCAGCCAGTCCGATGAGAGCATCGGACTGTGCGGCCCGTACCGGGTCGATCCGAGCCGAGTCATCCCGTCCCAGATCGTCCGCGACCGGATGGACACCCGCGACCGTTGCGAAGGCGACCCCGTCGAGTCCCAGCGCGAGATCGTGGCGTCCGCCCTGCCGCAGCAGCGAGGCCGTCGTGCTCCGGCACAGCGACAGCAACGCGGCGGCGGGTCCGCGGGGCGTCGACCCCTGTGTGGACCTCACGTCCTCGTCCAACCGCGCCAGCATGGTGAGCGCCGCGGCGTATTCACCGCGGCCTCCCGCCTCCACCGCGGCCTCCCAACGCAGTTCAAGAGCCTTGTCGAGGCCCCGTGAAGTGGTCTTGATCACTACTTCTCTTTTGGTTTGCATGAATTTAACGAACGATTCCCAACGTTAATCCTGCGACCAGATCACCGGCGGATAATAACCAGATTTCCTCGGTGTTAACCGTTGACACGGCCGTCGTTCGATGATCAGGTCGTGTTCACTCGTCGAGGAAAGCATTGGTCTTTCCATCTACGCAGGTCGCGGCCCATTACCTTCGTCCGATCAGAGGGCGTGACAACCCCTCGACCCCGCTGTGCTAGCACCATCCGTTCATCTAACCCGCCGTTAACATTTAGGAGACTTTCACTGCCCCGATGTCTGATTTCGACGGTATTGACGCCATTTCTCAGGGCCGCTTAATGTGAGCCCAAGCGTTGCAGGAAATCGACGTTTCTCGACCGAGCACCTCGGTGCGGCCTTAGACAAGGAGTAGCTGCCATGCCTCAGCCCAATCATCTCCCCGGCCCCAACGCAGACATCTGGGACTGGCAGATGTCCGGCCTCTGCCGCGGCGTCGACTCGTCGATGTTCTTCCATCCTGACGGTGAACGTGGCCGTGCGCGCGCCCAGCGTGAACGTCGGGCGAAGGAGCTGTGCCACCAGTGCCCCGTCATCGCCCAGTGCCGCGAGCACGCGCTGGCAGTGGCCGAGCCCTACGGGATCTGGGGCGGACTCTCGGAGTCCGAACGCAGCATGCTGATGAAGCGCGGCGTCGGTCGCCGCATGGCGAGCTGAGCAGTCCGTAGCCGCCGGCGGACGGCGAGCAGGGCCCTGCGGACACCACCGCGAACGACACAGGAGCCGGACATCCTCGGAGGATGCCCGGCTCCTGTGTGTGTATCACCGCTCGATCGGTGAACTACCGCTCGATCAGTGCGAGTGACCGTGTCCGGCGTGGCCGGCGGGCTCCTCGGCGGGTCGATCGGTGACCGCGGTCTCCGTGGTGAGCACCATGCGGGCGACCGACGCGGCGTTGACGACCGCGGAACGGGTCACCTTCACCGGATCGATGATGCCCTCGCCGACGAGGTCCCCGTAGGTGAGGCTCGCGGCGTTGAAGCCCTCGTTCTTGCCGAGGTTGGACACCTTGTCGACCACCACGGCGCCGTCGAGACCGGCATTGGAGGCGATCCAGTACAGCGGCGCCTTGGCAGCATCCCGCACCACGCGGACGCCCAGCGCCTCGTCGTCGGTCAGCGAGGCGGCGAGCTCGTCGAGCACCTTCGACGCCTGCACGATCGCCGAACCACCGCCGGGGATGATGCCCTCCTCGACCGCGGCCTTGGCTGCGGCGACGGCATCCTCGACGCGGTGCTTGCGTTCCTTGAGCGAGGTCTCGGTGGCCGCACCGACACGGATGACGGCGACCCCGCCGGCCAGCTTGGCCAGACGCTCGGAGAGCTTCTCCTTGTCCCAGTCGGAGTCCGACTCCTCGATCTCACGACGCAGCTGCGCGGCGCGGCCGGCGATCGCCTCCTTGGTACCCGCACCCTCGACGATGGTGGTGGCGTCCTTGGTGACGACGACACGACGTGCCGAGCCGAGGACCTCGAGGCCCACGGTCGACAGGCTCAGGCCCACGTCCGAGGTGACCACGGTGCCGCCGGTGACGACCGCCAGGTCCTCCATGAACGCCTTGCGGCGGTCACCGAAGAACGGCGACTTCACCGCGACGGCTCGGATGGTCTTGCGGATCGAGTTCACGACCAGGGTCGACAACGGCTCGCCCTCGACGTCCTCGGCGACGATCAGCAGCGACTTGCCCGCCTCGACGACCTTCTCCAGCAGCGGCAGGAACTCCGGCAGCGAGCTGATCTTGTCGCGGTACAGCAGCACGAGCGCATCCTCGAGGACCGCTTCCTGGCTGTCGACGTCGGTGACGAAGTACGGCGAGAGGAAGCCCTTGTCGAACTGCACGCCCTCGGTGATCTCGAGTTCGGTCTGCAGCCCCGAGCCCTCTTCGACGGTGACGACGCCATCGGCGCCGACCACGGACATCGCCTTGCCGACCATCTCGCCGATCTCCTCGTCGCGAGAGGAGACGGTGGCGACCTGGGCGATGGACTGCTCGCCGGCGACCGGGGTCGCGGCGGCCAGCAGGGCTTCGCTCAGTGCGTCGGCGGCCTTGCTGATGCCCTGTCCGAGCGCGATCGGGTTGGCACCGGCGGCGACGTTGCGCAGACCGGCCTTGACCATCGCCTGCGCGAGAACCGTTGCGGTGGTGGTGCCGTCACCTGCGACGTCGTTGGTCTTGGTCGCAACCGACTTGACCAGCTGGGCACCGAGGTTCTCGAAGGGGTCCTCGAGGTCGATGTCGCGGGCGATGGTGACACCGTCGTTGGTGACACTCGGTCCACCGAATGCCTTGGCGAGGACCACGTGCCGGCCGCGCGGGCCGAGGGTGACCTTCACGGTGTCGGCGAGCTGGTCGATGCCTCGCTCGAGCGCCCGCCGCGCGGTTTCGTTGAATTCAATCTGCTTGGCCATGAATCTCTTTCTTCACGGGAGTCGGTCGAGACAACGCACACCGCCCCGGTACCCCTGCACGGGGAGCCGGGGCGGTGCGTCGAATCGCGAACGACTCGCGGGGTCTGTGTGGCCCGAGTCCTACTTGCCGATGACGGCGAGGACGTCGCGCGCCGACAGGATCAGGTACTCCTCGCCGGCGTACTTGATCTCGGTGCCGCCGTACTTGCTGTAGATGACGGTGTCACCTTCCTTGACGTCCACGGGGACGCGGTTGCCCTGCTCGGTGACCCGGCCCTCGCCGACGGCGATGACGGTGCCTTCCTGCGGCTTCTCCTTGGCGGAGTCCGGGATGACCAGGCCCGAGGCGGTGGTCGTCTCGGCCTCGACGGCCTGCACCAGGATCTTGTCCTCAAGCGGCTTGATGTTCACGCTCGCCACGATGTGAGTCCTCAACTTTCGTACTGAGAAAGAATCTGCACGTTCATGGCCCTGAGACAAAACCTCGTCGTCGCGGGTGTCCGAGGCTTCGTTCAGCGCCAGCTAGCACTCTATACGTGCGAGTGCCAGCACTCAAGGGTGGTGGGTGCAAAATGCCCGAGTTTCGCTCCCCGCGATCGCAGCTCAGGAAGCGCCAGAGCCGCGATGCGGATTTCAGAGCTGACTGACCCGTACCGACATCGCCGGATCGGAAGCCACCGTGAGCGGCGACGGCGCCGCGCCCCCGGCGATCACATGTGCGCCCAGGGTCGCGATCATCACGCCGTTGTCGGTGCACAGTCTCGGCTTCGGCACGCGCAGCGTGATGCCGGCGGCCGCACAGCGCTCCTCGGCGAGCGACCGGATCCGCGAGTTCGCGGTGGCACCGCCACCGAGGACGAGCGTGTCGACACCCAGATCACCGCACGCGCGGACGGCCTTCATGGTGAGGACGTCGGCGACGGCCTCCTGGAACGACGCCGCGACGTCGGCCACCGGAACCGCCACCCCGTCGCGCTCACATTTCTCCACGTAACGCGCGACCGCGGTCTTGAGACCGCTGAAGGAGAAATCATGGCGGGCATCGCGCGGCCCGGTCATCCCGCGAGGGAACGCGATGGCCTTCGGATCGCCGTCGCGCGCAGCGTGGTCGAGGGCCGGGCCGCCGGGGAACCCGAGGTCCAGCAGTCGGGCGATCTTGTCGAAGGCCTCCCCCGCCGCGTCGTCGACGGTGGTGCCGAGTTCGACGATGGGCTCCGCGAGATCGGTGACGTGCAGCAGGTGTGTGTGTCCACCCGACACGAGGAGGGCGACGCACTCGGGCATCGGTCCGTGCTCCAGCGTGTCCACCGCGACATGTCCGCCGAGGTGATTCATCGCGTACAGCGGTACGTCCCAGACCAGCGCATACGCCTTGGCGGCCGCGACGCCGACGAGCAGCGCACCGGCCAGTCCGGGTCCGATGGTGACCGCGATGGCGTCGGGCCTGTCGATGCCGGCGGCCTCGCGGGCGCGGCGCATCGTCGGCACGATGGCCTCGAGATGCGCGCGTGAGGCGATCTCGGGGACGACGCCGCCGAACCGGGCGTGTTCGTCGACGCTCGAGGCGACCTCGTCCGCGAGCAGCGTCGCATGGCCGGGTGTGTCACCGTCGGCCGGCGTCCAGCGCACGATGCCGACCCCGGTCTCGTCGCAGGAACTCTCTATGCCCATGACGATCACGCCGGGCCCTCCTCGGGATCGAGCGGCCGTCCCGAACTCGGGGCCCGCAACATCGTGTACGCATCCGCGCCGGACGGCTGGTAGTAATTACGGCGGAACCCGGCGGTGCTGAAGCCGTGCCGGGAGTACAGGGTGATCGCGACGTCGTTGTCGGTGCGGACCTCGAGGAAGACCGGCGCGTCGACGGCGTCGGCCACCGTCAGCATCGCCTCCAGCAACGCCTTGCCGATCCCCCGCCCCCGGTGGGCGGGATCGACTGCGATCGTGTGGATCTCGCATTCGTAGGCATCCGGCTGACCGAGCGTGGAGATCCCGGCGTAGCCGATGACCTCACCGCCCGCACGTTCCCGCGCCGCGAAGTAGGTGTTGTACGGCGCGTTCAGTTCGGCCCGGAACGCCGAGGCCGGCCAGGGCGAGTCCTCGGCGAACATCTGCTTCTCCAGCGCGGCGCAGTGCGGGATGTCGCCATAGGTCAGCGCGTCGATGATCAGTTCGGGGGCGGTCACCGCGCGGCTCCCAGCTTCCTGGCCTTCTGCTCGACCGCGTCGGGGCGTCGGAGATACAGCGGCACAAGTGGTTCCGGCACCACGCCGGCCTCGATTGCCGACGCGGCGGCCGCGACGAGCCCCCGGGCCGACGGCACGGTCACCTGCGGGGTCGTCTCCGTCCAGCCGACCAGCTCCAGATGCGACGCCGACCCGGACACCGCACCGACCTCGCCGGTGGTGAACACCGGGGCCAGCTCCTCGGCGACCGTCGCCGGCGCGGACACCTCAGGTCCGCGGACACACGCCCCGTCGCGGTACAGCGCCCAGTACACCTCGCGGCGCCGGGCATCGGTGACGACGAGGACGTCGGGACGCCCGGCCGGCGGAGTCGTCTCGAGTGCGAGCGCGTCCAGCGAACACACGCCGTGTGCGGGAATGCCGAGTGCGTCGGCGAACGCCGCGCCGGTGGCCATACCCACCCGCAGGCCGGTGAACGGTCCGGGACCACATCCGACAACCACCGCGGAGAGGGCGTCGCGGGAGATCCCGGATTCGGCAAGGCATTCCGCGATGAGAGTGGTCAGCAGCTCCGCGTGCCGGCGGTGGTCGGTGACCACGCGTTCGGCGAGCACGCACACGCCGCCGATCGTCTGGCCGGTCAGTTCGACGACGCCGGTGACCACCGAGTCGGTCGCGGTGTCGATCGCGAGCACCGTCCGCGCCGCGTCGACACCCCGTTCAGCCGAACTCATTTATCGGTCACCCACTCCCATTCCACGTGTCGCACATCGGTGTCCACGTCGCGACGCAACCGCACCACCAGGTATCGCTGTGCCAGCCGCTCGGCCACACCCTCACCCCATTCGACCACGACGACCGCATCGGTCAGTTCGGTGTCCAGGTCCAGGGCGTCGAGTTCGTCCAGGCCGCCTCGTGCCGGCCCACCGGCCTCGTCGCTGCCGGCCAGGCCGAGCCGGTAGGCGTCGACATGGACCATCGCCGGGCCGCCGGGTCGGCCCGGTCGGTGCTCGCGCGCGATGATGAAGGTCGGCGAGGTGACCCGGCCCTCGACCCCCAGACCTGCGCCGATTCCGCGAGCCAGGGCCGTCTTGCCCGCACCGAGCGGGCCGTCGAGGATCACGAGGTCCCCGGCGGACAACACGGTGGCGAGTTCGGCGCCGAACGCCTCGGTGTCGGCGACCTCGGGCAGCTCACGGGTTCCGGTGCGGTCGGTGACCGGTGTCGTGTGGATTCCGTCGGTGTGCGATCTCTCTGGGCTCATGCCTTCCCCAACTTCTTCCACCAGCGCCGACGGGGCGCCGGCCGGGCGATCCGGGCGCGGTCCACGAGATCGACGATCGCGTCGCTGACCATCCGGGGTTCCTCCATCTGGACCATGTGGCCGGCCCCCTTGACCACCACGAGACGGGAATCCGGACCGAGCTGGGAGTACATGCGCACCGAGTTCGGCAGCGGTGTCAGCCGGTCCTTGTCGCCGCACACGACGGTCGTGGGCACCTGCGCCAGCACCGGCAGTGCCGTCGATTCGTCGTGGATCTCCAAGGCGTGCAGGAAGTTCACGATGGTCTCGATCGGCGTGTTCTGGATCATCTTCTCCACGGCACTACCGAGTGCCGGGCTGAAGAACGCCGGCCCGAAGCTGGCCGCGACGAGCACGGGTTCGAGGGCTTGGCGGGTCAGGCCACGACCTGCCTGGACCAGGCGCGGCGCGCGTCGGACGCTCAGGCGGAAAGCGTCGACCACCGGATTACCCAGTCCCTCACCGAGTCCCGCCTCGGTGAGGCCACGCGACGCGGTCGCGACCAGACCCACGCCGGCAACCGGGCCCGTCGACGAGAACAGGGCCGGATGACGACGGGCCAGCCCCATCACCGTCATGCCGCCCATCGAATGGCCCACCACGACAACGGGTCCGGCGGTCACCGTGGAACGGATCACGGCCGCGGCGTCGTCGGCGAGCTGGGCGATCGTGCAGGTCTCCACCGGCGCGGGATCGCTCTCGCCGTGTCCGCGGTGGTCGTAGAAGACGAAACGGTAGTTGCGGTCGGCCCACTCCGCCGCGAGTTGGTCGCGCTGGAAGTGCCAGCTCGCCAGCCGCAGGCTGAATCCGTGTACGAAGACGATGGTGAGCTCGGGAGGTGTGCCGTCGGGAACGTCACCGAGGTCGACGGTCCGGACCGCGAGGTCGAGTCCGTCGTCGGTGGTCACCGTCCGCGCCTGCTCGTCGTACAACCTGGTGAGGTCGATGTCGGCGTGGGGATCGGACTTGCCGACGACGCTCTTGCGCGCGATGTTGCGCGCGGCGCCGACCGCCGCCATACCGCCCAGTGCCGCGACACCGGCCAGCCCGGCCAGCAGTCCGACGCGTTCGGAATCGTCCACCACACTCACCCCGCTCACTCGTCGGCCACCGCGTCACCGCGAGCCGGGCTCGCGTTCACGTAGCGCCGGACCACGCGGCTGCCGATCTGGGAGACGATCTCGTAGTCGATGGTGCCGATGGCGTCGGCCCAGTCCTTGGCGGTTAGGCCCCCGCGGGCCCCGGTGCCGAAGAGTTCGACCTCGTCGCCCTCCCGCACCCCGGCCGCGTCGGGTCCGAGGTCGACGACCAGCTGATCCATGCAGATCCGGCCGACCCCGCCGAAGAGCCGGTCACCGATCCGTACGCGAAGTCGTCCCGACAGCAGGCGCGGGACCCCGTCGGCGTAACCCGCGGGGATCACCGCGACGACGGTGTCGTGCGGTGCGATCCAGGTCTGGCTGTAGGAGACACCCTCCCCGGCGGCGACGCGCTTGACCAGGGCGATCTGCGCCGACAGCGTCATCGCCGGGATGAGCCCGAAGTCGCCGCGCTCGGGGACCGGGGTACGACCGTAGAGCGCGATCCCGGGCCGGACCATGTCACGCGCCAGGTCCGGACGAGTCAGTGCCGCAGGTGAATTCGCCATGTGGATGATCTCGGGCGCCGCGCCGAGGCGAGCGAGGTCGGCGGCTGCGGCGTCGAGCCGGGCGGCCTGTTCGCTGTTGAGTGGATGGTCGGGTTCGTCACCGCGGGCGAGGTGACACATCACCGCGCGGACGGTGACGGCTCCCTCGGCGTGCACCTTCGCGATCTTCACGGCGAAGTCGTCCCACTCGTCGGCCGCGACGCCGCTCCGGTTGAGTCCGGTGTCGACCTTGACCGTGACACTCGCCGCGACTCCGGTGGCACGGGCGGCCGCGACCACCGCGTCGAGCTGGGTGGACGAGGACAGGGCGATCTCGATGTGGTCGGTGACCGCGCCCTCGAAGTCCGCGGCCGGGGTGTGCAACCAGGCGGTGATCGGGGCGTCGATCCCGGCGGCACGCAGGGCGCGGGCCTCGGTGATGTGCGCGACGCCCAGCTCGGCGGCGCCCGCGGCCAGTGCGGTCCGCGCGACCGGCACGGCGCCGTGACCGTAGGCGTCGGCCTTCACGACGGCCATCACGGCAGCATTCGAGGTCGTCCGCAACACGTCGAGGTTGTGCGCGATGGCGCCGAGGTCGACGGTCGCGGTCAGAGCAGGGGAAGTCATCGCCGACCATTCTCCCAGATCGTCGCGAACGATTTGTGCGCGGAGACCTGCCCAGCGCCGTGACCAGCCGTTTCACCCGGCCGCCTATGAGGAATCACACCGATGCGGGCGCACCGGGGACACGGTTGGGCGGACGTCACGATGATGCGCGTGACGGCGTCGGCGGCTCCGCTCCTGCTCGTCGTGTGGCGAACTCGCGGATCGCCGGTCGCAGGGCCGCGAGCAGCGCGGAGGCGCCGATCGGGGCTCCCCGACTCGCCAGCAGGGCGGCGTGGGCGTGGACGCGGGCCGCCGCGGCACCCGCCTCCTGTGGTGACCGACCCGCCGCGAGCAGTGAGCCGGCGATCCCGGCCAGCACGTCGCCCGCGCCGGCGGTCGCGGCCCACGACGCCCCGGCGTCGTTTCCGACGACCCTTCCCGACGGGTCGGCGATCAGCGTGATCCGGCCCTTCAGCAGCACCGTGACACCCCACCGGGCGGCGAGGTCGGCGACCGCGGACACCCGATCGGCGCCCACCTCGGTCCCGGTCAGCCTCGCGAACTCCCCGGCATGGGGAGTCAGGAGCGTGGGCGCCCGACGGCCGTCGACGAGTGCGGGATCGGTCGAGACGATGGTGAGCGCATCGGCGTCGACGAGAACCGGCAGATCGGAGTCGAGGACGGTACGCAGCGTCGCCGTCGCGGCGGCGTCGGTGCCCATTCCCGGACCGGCCACCCATGCCTGGACGCGGCCGGCGTCGGCGAGGTCCGGAGCGGCGATCACCTCGGGGAAGTGCGAAACGACTTCGGCGTGAGCCGATCCGACATACCGCGTCATGCCCGAGGTCGCGGCCACCGCGGCCCCGGAGGCCAGGATCGCCGCGCCCGGATAGCGGTGCGAGCCGGCGACGACCCCGACCACGCCCTGGGTGTACTTGTCGTCGGCAGGTCCCGGCACCGGCCAGTCGATCTCCTCGTCGGAGTACGAGATGAGTTGCTGCGCAGCCGGTTCCGTAGGGTCACCGATGCCGATGTCGACGACGATCACGCGACCACACCGGGGCGCGGCGAGAAGGTGTGCGCGCCGGGGGAAGCCGAAGGTGACGGTGAGATCGGCGCGGACCGACGGGTCGTGGACCTCGCCGGTGTCGGCGTCGACACCGGACGGCAGATCGACTGCCACGACCGTGGTCTCGGCACCGAGACCGGCGAAGACCGCCGCCGCGGCGGGTCGCAGCGGTCCGCGGCCGCCGATGCCCACGACACCGTCGATGACGACGTCGGGATGCCCCGGCAATGAGTCGACGACACGCCCGCCGGCCGACCGGAACGCCCGTAGCCCGGCCGGGTGCGCCTTGTCGGGTGCCAGCAGCACCGCATGGGCGGCTGCTCCGCGGCGGGCGAGTTCGGCGGCGGCGAAGAGGGCGTCGCCGCCGTTGTCACCCGCCCCGACGACCACTCCTACCGTCCGCCCGTAGCATCCGCCCGTCCGGTTCAACTCCCCCACGACGGCCTGCGCGACGCCGTGCGCGGCGCGGCGCATCAGCGTTCCGTTGGCGAGGAGGTCCCCCGACGCCCGCTCGGCGTCGCGGACCTCGTCGGCGGTCAGGTACCGGGTCGACATCGGGACCGGTCTACTCGACGGTCACCGACTTGGCCAGGTTGCGCGGTTTGTCGACGTCGTAACCGCGCGCCTGGGCGACGCTGGCGGCGAACACCTGCAGCGGCACCGTGGAGACCAGCGGCTGCAGGAGCGTCGGCGTCTTCGGGATCGGGATGAACTCGTCGGCGACCGCGCGGGCGGCGGCGTCGTCGGATTCGGCGATGACGATCGTGCGCGCACCGCGGGCCTGGATCTCGCGGATGTTGCTGACCATCTTCGAGTGCAGCACCGCGCGACCGTCCGCGGACGGCATGACGGTGATGACGGGCAGACCGTCCTCGATCAGCGCGATGGGCCCGTGCTTGAGTTCACCGGCGGCGAAGCCCTCGGCGTGCATGTACGCGAGCTCCTTGAGCTTGAGCGCACCTTCGAGGGCCACCGGGTAGCCGACGTGACGGCCGATGAACAGCACCGTGTTGTGGTGGGCCAGCGACTGCGCGAGCTCGCGCACCGGCTCCATGGTCTCGAGGACCTCGGCGACCGAGTCGGCCATCGCCTCGATGGCCGCGAACTCGCGGGCCACCTCGTCGGCGTACTTGGTGCCGCGGGCCTGCGCGAGCGCCAGACCCACCAGATAGGCCGCGACGATCTGCGCGAGGAAGCACTTGGTGGACGCGACACCGATCTCCGGACCGGCGTGGGTGTACAGCACCGCGTCGGATTCGCGCGGGATCTGCGCACCGTTGGTGTTGCAGATGGCGAGGACTCGTGCCTTCTGATCCTTTGCGTGCCGGACGGCCTCGAGCGTGTCGGCGGTTTCGCCCGACTGGGAGATCGCCACGACCAGCGTCGACCGGTCGAGGACCGGGTCGCGGTAGCGGAACTCGCTCGCCAGCTCGATCTCGACAGGCAGACGCGTCCAGTGCTCGATCGCGTACTTGGCCAGCAGTCCGGCGTGGTAGGCCGTACCGCAGGCGACGACGAAGACCTTGTCCACATCGCGCAGGTCGTCGTCGGTCAGTCGCTGCTCGTCGAGCACGATGCGCCCGTTCTGCAGGTGTCCGAGCAGGGTGTCGGCGATCGCGCGCGGCTGCTCGGCGATCTCCTTCAGCATGAAGAAGTCGTAGCCGCCCTTCTCGGCCGCCGCGAGATCCCAGTCGATGTGGAACGGCTTGCCCGCGCGCTCATTCCGGTCGAAGTCGGTGATCGTGTAGGTGTCGGCGGTGATCACGACGACCTCGTCCTGGCCGAGCTCCACGGCCTCGCGGGTGTGCTCGATGAACGCAGTCACGTCGGATCCGACGAACATCTCGCCCTGCCCGACACCCACCACGAGCGGGGTCGACCGGCGTGCCGCCACGATGGTGTCGGGATGGTCGGCGTGGGTGAACACGAGGGTGAACGCACCTTCGAGCCGGCGCAGCGCGGCATAGGCGCTGGCCACGAAGTCGCCGGCGGTCGGGCCGAGGGCGTAGTACTTGGAGACCAGGTGGACGGCGGTCTCGGTGTCGGTTTCCGAGCCGAACTCGACGCCGTCTTCTTCCAGCTCGGCCCGCAGCTCGGCGTAGTTCTCGATGATGCCGTTGTGGACGACCGCGATCTTGCCGTCGTCACTCGCGTGCGGATGCGCATTGCGGTCGGTCGGCTTGCCGTGCGTGGCCCACCGGGTGTGCCCCATGCCCGTGGTCCCCGACAGCGACTCCCGGCCGACGGTCGCGATCTGCTTCTCCAGGTTCTCCATGCGGAGCGCCTTCTTCTGGATCGCGGTGTTACCGGCGCCGTCGAGAATGGCGACACCCGCCGAGTCGTACCCGCGGTACTCCATCCGTCGCAATGCCTCGACGACGATGTCCAGGGCATCGCGGCGCCCCACGTATCCGACGATTCCACACATAGCTAGTCAGCGTACCTGCGCGCGGTGCGGACGATGCGCTCGCGCGCGGGGGCGTCACTCCAGGGTCTTGGGGACCACGACGTTCGGGGCCGCGGCGGGCACCGGAGACGCTGCGCGACGACGCCTGCGTTCCTTGGCGCCGAGCAGTTTGGCGATTCGGTCCTGCACCTCCGGCGGATCGTCGAGGTCAACGGCCGGGACTTTGCCGAGGACGGTGCCGGGATCGGAGAACGCCTGGTACTCGGGGTCCTGGGTAAGCGTGTGGAGCAGAAATCCGGTGGTCAGCGCACGCGCGGCGCCGTGCGTCTTCTTGTCGGCCCCGTTGCTCCCCCACAGCGCGCCGATCGTGCGATGTTCGACGAGGCCCCGCGACGTCGCTCCGGGCGGCGTGCGCAGCACCACACGGCGCTCGTCGTCTGATGTGTGGTCGGCGCCATACGCCTGCGCGAGCGGTAGCGCGTTGCCGTCGATGGTGTCGAGTTCGCCGATCGAGGAGACGATGAGCCCCGGCGCGGTCACTCGACGTGCCGCGGGCAGGAGCCCGGCGGTGGTCGGCGCCGGGAAGAGCGCGACCACACCCCGGACGTCGGGCTGCCGCTGGCCGTGCAGGATGCCCTCCGACGCAGCGATGACGGCGGCGGACGCCCCGAAACCGTGACCGGCGAAGCCCACCTTCGCCGGGTCGACGGTGATCTCGCCGAAGCCCAGCCGGACCCGGGTCACGATCGACAACGCCGAACGCAGCTCCGCGGCCATCGCGTCGTCGGACACCAGTACCCCCCGCTGACCGGCTGGGACCGCCACCACGATGCCCCACGACGCCAAGTGCTGGCACAGGTCGCGGTAGCGGCTCGGCGAGGACAGCCAGCCGTGCCCGAAGGCGATGGCGGGCAGTCGTTCCCCGCTCGCAGGGGTGAACACCTCGCCGCGGGTACCGACGATCCCGAGATCGCCGTGGAGAACGCGATTCGGGCCCCGACGGCCGAGCGCGGTCATCAGCTTCGCGGGCGACTGCGATGGTTTCGGACGCTTCTTGCCTGGCACAGCTGACAGCCTATGCGTTCGGCGGCGGCAGATGCGGACTGGCGTCGGCCATGTCGGCGGGCAGCATGATGCCGGGCAATGCGTCGGCGGCGTTGGCCTCGCGCTCCAGTTCGGCACGAAGCCGTTGCGCCGCCGACTGCTCGGCGGTGCGCCGGTGGTCGGTCATCGCGATCTCGAGATCGCGCTGTGCCGCGGAGAAGCGGTGTGAGGCATCGGCGACCTCGGCGGTGGCAGAGCGCGCCAGCGCTTCGATCTGATCGGCGAGACTCACTGGTCACCCGCCAGGGCCAGATCTCCGGTCGATCGCTCGGGTGAGCTCGACGCCCCGCCGACGGCCGGAGATGTGCGGCCGCTGCGGGTGTCGGCGACGATGTGGGTCGGTGTCGGCGTCTGCGGTCCGGGACCGGCCGCCGGCCTGCTCTCGAAAGCAGCCGGTTCGGCCCCACGAATCTTCTGCGCGACTTCGGGTTCCGCGGCCGACGAGCCGCTCAACCGGAACGGGATGTCCCCTTCGTCGGACTCGCGCACAGGTAGCACCGTCTCGGTCGGCGGGAGGGGCGGCTCGGTCGGAGTTGCTTGGGGCCGGACCGGCTCGGCAGCACGCGCGACGGGCCGGGTCTCGGGTTCGACGGGCTCGGGTTCGACGGGATAGGGATCGTCGTCGATCCCGTCGAGGGACCGGTTCAGGATGTCGAGGATTCCGGCGATCCCGCGCAGTGTCGCGTCGACGGAGGTGGTGAACAGTGCCACGCGCGACCGGATGTCCTCGACCGCGACATCGAGCGGGACACGTCCGGAGAGCACGGCCTGTGGGAGCTCGGCCGGTGGGGTTCCCGCGGCATTCGGTGCCGACAGACGCGCGAGGGCCAGATAGAAGGAGCGCAACAGACGGTCGATCCCCGATGCGGCCGCAGAGGTGGCGTCGGTGATCGTGTGCAGCAGATAGAGGTCGGATTCCGCGCGCCGCTGATGGTCGACGACGGTCTCGATCACGAACGACGCGGACTCGCCGTGCCAGCCGTCGTCGAGCCGGACCCGCTGCTCGGGCAGGTGATGCAGCTGATCGGACACGGCTCGATGAGCGGAGACCAGCACCCGGCTGTCCGCCGCGAGCGCCGCGATGTCGAAGTCGTCCACCGCACGGAGCCCCGCACGGATCGTCACGTCGTCGGGAACCGGTACACCCATCAGCCGTCCGACCGCCAGCAACTGGGTCAGCGCCCCGGTACCGTCCTGCGCGTCCTTCCGCAGCGTGGCCAGCGAATCCGCACCCCGCCTCATCCCGTCGTCGCCCCCGACCCCGGTGTCGCACGGGTGATCTCGTCCGCGGCGTGCGCGTCGCCCGCGGCCATGATGATCGCGGAGTTCCGCAGGGTGTCGGCGAGAACGGCCGCAGCCCATGATTGCGTTCGGAGTCGGACGGAGAGCGTGGCACTCATCTCGGCGTAGGTCGCGGCGGACGGACCCAGCGACGACGCCGGGCCGGGGTCCGCATCGGTGCGCGCCCACCGGCCGAAGTCGTGCGCGGCCAGGTCGTCGGCCACCGCGTTCAGAACCAGGGACGAACGCCGGTAATAGCCCGCGACCGCGGACACCTGCTCGACGTCCATGGCGATCCGGTTCGACCCCGCGCTGTCCATGCCCACCCCCCTGACGATGCCTGATGGTACCCATCCCGCGCGCTCGCCGTCTCCGCCCGGAACACGTCATCTGTTGGACGCTCACGGGACGCTGCCGGTTCCATCTCCCGGGCCGGCATCCGCGGACCTTGGGATTTCCGACAATGACCCCGCCGATGGGCCCTTCCGGTCGTCACATCCATCGCCCAGAGTGACACCGACCACACCGTCGGCGAAAGGACCATGCAATGAGTACGTCGGACGTCAGCTTCGGGCTCTGGTACGACTTCCGCAACCCGCCCGGGAACTCGCGCGGTTTCGGCGACTTCTATCGAGCGACGCTCGATCAGATCGTCTGGGCGGAGTCGATCGGGATCGACTCCGTCTGGCTGACCGAGCACCACTTCATGGAAGACGGCTACACACCCTCGCCGTTCCTCCTCGCCTCCGCCATCGGCGACCGGACGACGACGATGAGGATCGGCACCAACCTCGTCGTGTCGCCACTGCACAACCCGATCCGGCTCGCCGAGGACTCCGCCACGCTGTCCCTGCTGACCGGCGGACGTTTCTCGCTCGGTGTCGGGCAGGGATATTGGGAGCCGGAGTTCGAGGCTTTCGGACGGCGGCTGATCAACCGGCCGAGTCTGCTCGAGGAAGGCGTGGAGATCGTGCGTCGTTGCTGGTCCGGGTCGGCCGAACCATTCGACGGCAAGCGCCTGCGCAAACCCGCGCTGCCCGTCACGCCCACGCCGGAGACGACCCCCGACCTCCTGGTCGGCGCGATGGCCGATCCGGCGATCGAACGAGCCGCACGCATCGGTGACGGTTTCCTCGGCACCCAGAACGCACACCACGCGTCCTACCTGGACGCGCTCGAAAGACTCGGCCGGTCCCGTGACGACGGCCGGATCTTTGCCGGGCAGTGGACCATCATCGCCGACGATCCCGAGCGGGAATGGTCGCGCATCGGCGCCCACGCGCTCTACCAGATCAACAAGTACATCGAGATGGGCGCGTTCGGTCCCATCCCGCAGTTCACCGAACCCGATCAGCTCGTCGAGGCCGGCTCGTTCACCCTGTGGGACCCGGCCACCGCCGTCGACGAACTCACCACAACCCCGCAGATCGAGGACGTGCACTTCTGGGCACAGCTGCCCGGCGAGTCCATCGACAGCGGCAGCGCCCGCATCGAGCTCCTCGCCGGCACGGTCGTACCCGGGGTCAGAGCCCGACTGGCCGCGCGATCGTCGGTGGAGGTCCCTGCATGAACCAGGGCCCATCCTCCGCACCCCCCACGCCGCCGTCGGCGCACCCCCTCCTGATCACCGACTTCCTGTTCCGGGCGCGAGACATGTTCGGCGACAAGGAGATCATCGATCACGTCGACGGCGCCGAGGTCTTCCGGTACACCTATCGCGACTATGCCGACCGGGTCCTGCGGCTCGCGTCGGCCCTCATCGCGAGCGGCATACGTCCGGGTGACCGGGTCGGCACACTGGCCTGGAACCACCGTCGGCACCTGGAGCTGTATCTCGCGGTGCCGCTCGCCGGCGCGGTGCTGCACACGATCAACGTCCGACTCGCCCCCGACGAGATCGCCTACATCGTCGATCACGCCGACGATGCGATGATCTTCGCCGACCCGACGCTGGAACACCTGCTCACCACCGCTCGCGCGCAACGCCCGGACATGCCGGTCGTGCCGATCGACGCCGACGCCGACCCCTCTGGTGCCGATTCCGCGATCGCGGCGATCTCGCTCGACTCGTCGACGAGGACGGTCGGGTCATGCCCCACGACGGGATCAGCCGTGGCGAGGTCCTGATCCGCGGGCCGTGGGTCGCCACCCGCTATTACCGGGCCGACCATCCGGACAGGTTCGACGACGGCTGGTTGCGCACGGGCGACATCGGGGTCATCGACGAACACGGCTATCTCACCATCGTCGACCGCAGCAAGGACCTCATCAAGAGCGGCGGCGAGTGGATCAGCTCCGTGGCCCTCGAGGAGGCGCTCGTCGAGCATCCGGCCGTCCACGCGGCGGCGGTGGTCTCCGTACCGCATCCGCGCTGGCAGGAGCGCCCGGTCGCCTACATCGTCGGCGACGACGGCCTCGATGTCGACGAGGTCGCGGCGGAGCTCGCCGAGCGTGTGCCGCGCTGGTGGATGCCCGAGAAGATCGTGATCGTCGACCATCTCCCGCGAACCAGCGTGGGAAAACTCGACAAACGGACTCTCCGTGAGCGGGCCGCCGGCACACCCGACTTGTGGGAACCCACAACCGCCGCGGATTCTCCGGTTCCGGTGACGCACGGCGATTCCTAACGTCGACCTTGTGAAGTTCAGCCTGTTCTACGTGTTGGAGAGTCCGGACCGGGACTTTCGGCGGGCCTACGAGGAGATGCTCTCGCAGGTCGAGATCGCCGAACGTCTCGGATTCGAGGGGGTCTGGCTCGCCGAACACCACGGCAGCGCCTACGGGTCGATGCCGTCACCGCAGGTCGCGGCGGCCGCCATCGCGTCCCGCACCTCCCGGATGCGCATCGGGATCGCGGTCAGCAACCTGACCCTCGCGTGGCCGGTCCGGATCGCCGAGGACTTCGCGATGGTCGACGTGATCTCCGGTGGCCGGCTCGACTTCGGTGTCGGACGCGGCTACCAGCCCCACGAGTTCCGTGCGATGGGCGTGGCCGACAAGCAGGACGTCAGCCGCGAGGTCTTCGACGAGGCGTTCCAGATCGTCACGGGTCTGTGGACCAAGGCCATCGGTGAGCCGTACACGTTCCACGGCAAGCACTTCCACATCGACGGCGTCGACTGCCGACCGACGCCACTGCAGCGACCGACACCCCCGATCTACGTGGCGTCGATCAGTCCCGAGACCTTCGACCTGGTCGCCGATCACGGCCACAACATGCTCGTCACGCCGACCCTGATGACACTGCCCGAACTCAACGGGTTCGTCGTCGGCGCCAAACGCACGCTGATGCATCGGGGTCGCGATCCGCTGTCCCTCGACTTCCCGATGAACTGGCAGATCCATCTCGCCGAGGACGACGCACTGGCCGTCCGACGGGCACGACCGAGCCTCGAGTGGTACTTCGACAACGTCATGTCCGCCGTTCCTCAGGGCGTTGCGACACCCGCGGGCTACGAGCGATACGCCGCGCTGGCAGAGGCCGCCGCGGAGGGTGCGATGTCACTGACCGGCCTGCGTGAGGGCGGGGTCTGCTACGTCGGCGACCCCGACGGGCTCATCCGCGACATCGAGATCCTCCGCGAGGAAACGGGTCTCGACCATCTCATCTGCTGGATGCGGTTCGGCGGCATGGCACACGAGGACGTCGTGCGGTCGATGGAACTGCTCGCCGACCAGGTCATGCCGCATTTCGCCGACGCCCCGCCGCTGGTCCCCCGCGCCCTGCGGAACGAGGAACCCGCCACCCAGGCCGACAAGTTTTTCGAAATCGAGTTCGACGAAGAAGGAGAAGTCCATGAGCTATCTCGCGGTTGAGAACGATCGCCGGATCTACTTCGAGCACCACCGCGGGGACGAGCGTCCCATCGTGCTGATCCACGGGTGGGGCGCCAACACCCGCTGCTGGGACACGACCGCTCCCGCGCTCAAGGCCGCGGGCCACGAGGTCGTCCTCGTCGATCTGCGCGCCTGTGGCCGCTCCGACAAGGACTTCGAGGATGCGACGATCGCGGCGCTCGCCGACGACGTGGTCAAGGTGGTCGAACACCTCGGCCTGTCGTCCCCGGTCATCAACGGCTGGTCCCTGGGCGGAGCGGTCGCCACCGCTGCCGCCGCCGCACTCGGCTCGCGTGCCGGCGGCCTGGTCCTGACCGGTGGTGCGTCGCCGCGCTACACCGCGACCGACGACTGGCCCGGCGGCTCCACCGACGACGTCGAGGGTGTGCTCACCGGCGCCGCCGCCAACCGCGCCGACACCTTCCGCGGGGTGGCCGCGGCGGTGTGCGCAACTCCCCCGAGTTCCGATGTCCTGGACTGGATCTGGGGGATGTTCATGGAGATGGGACCCGTCGGCGACGACTCACTGCGCGACCTCGCCCGGACCGACCTGCGCAAGGAACTCGGCGGGCTCGACATCCCGATCCTGCTCCCGCACGGCCGCGACGACGCCTTCGTCCCCTTCGCCGGGGCCGAGGCCGTCCTCGAACTCAACTCGCGCGCTCGTCTCGTCCCGTTCGACGCCTGCGGTCACGCCCCGTTCCTCGAGGACCGGGACCGCTACCTCGCCGAACTGACCGGCTTCCTGAAGTCATGAACACCCGACCCCGGGTCTGGATCGTCACCGGCGGATCGCGCGGCATCGGCCGGGCGGTCGTCGAGAACCTCACAGCCCGAGGCGATTCGGTCGTGTCCCTGGCCCGTGGCGTGTCCACCACGCCGTTCACCAGACCGGCTCAGGTCCTGGAACTGAAGACCGACATCACCGATTCCTCTTCGGTGGCCGGCGCGCTGGCCACGGTCAAGGAGGAGTACGGCAGTGCCCACGGCCTGATCAACGTCGCCGGCGTGCACCGCGGTGGACGCGTCGACGATCTGAGTCGCGAGGACTGGGACCTTGTGCTGACCACCAACCTCACCGGCGCCTTCGAGATGTGCAAGGCCACGGTCCCGATCCTCGAACCGGGCTCGTCGATCGTGAATGTCGGTGCGGTGGTCGGTTTCCGGGGATTCCCGGGCGACGTCGCGTATGGCTCGGCCAAGGCCGGTCTCAGCGGTCTGACCCAGGTCCTGGCCGCGGAACTCGCCCCACGCGACATCCGGGTGAACCTGGTCATCCCCGGTTTTGTGGATACCGACATGACCTCGGGACTCAGCGACCGGGCGCGGGCGCGTGTCGTCTCGTCCATCCCGGCCGGACGTACCGGCCGGCCGGAGGAGATCGCGCAGGTCATCGTCGATGTCGCGTTGTCCACCTACATGTACGGCGCCATCGTGCCCGTCGACGGCGGACTGATGAACACCTTCAGCGGCGGTGGCCGGTGACGTGGGCTCGCGACACCCCGCACCGGTTGTGACAACCCACAAGAGACGCGAAACGCAAGGGTGACTCACGCCACATCGACCCATAACGTCGTTGTTGCACACAGTTTCTCGCCTTCCCCCCCCGGGGGGCGGTCAGAAGGAGGCCAATCGGTGTCAACCAGTACGGCAAGCGTCAGCACGGAGCAGCAGAACAAGGCTCTGGTCGCGGAATTCATGGAGGTGTTCTCCCGCGGCGACGTGGACGCCATCCTGTCCTACCTGGCGCCGACGGCCACCTGGTGGGTGGGCGGAGAGATCGAAGGCATCTCCGGGACCAAGGACAAAGAGGCATTCGGCGAAATGCTGGCCGGCCTCTCCTCCACCACCAAGACCGGTGCCATCGCCCTCACCCCGCTCGCCTTCACCGCCGAGGGAGAACGCGTCGCGGTCGAGACCGAGTCGTACTCGGAGATGAACAACGGCAAGGTCTACAACAACCTCTACCACTTCGTCTTCGTGGTCCGCGAAGGAAAGATCCACGAGGTCAAGGAATTCCTCGACACCGAGCACACCCGCGCGGTCTTCCTCGGCTGAGCCCCGGTCGCCGGCGGTCCCCGACCCTCATCCCGCCGCCGGCGGCCATTCCCCTCGAAAGACCCGATCTTTCGAGATACCCAGTACCCCAACCCCTGTGATCAAGGAGTCAATGCAATGGATGTCGGCGTACTTCTCGTCTTCCAGAACTACCACGAGAACGTGAGCGACGAAGAGGTCTTCCTGCGCGACCTCGAGCTCGGCGTACTGGCCGAGAAGGCCGGTTTCGACTCGGTCTGGTCGGCGGAGCACCACTTCGACGACTACTCGATGTGCCCGGACAACTTCGCGATCCTGTCCTACCTCGCCGGCCGGACCTCGAAGGTCAAGCTCGGCATCGGCGCCACGATCCTGCCGTGGAACGATCCGCTCCGCGTCGTGGAGAAGGCCATCATGCTGGACCAGATGTCCGGCGGGCGTGTGCTTCTCGGCATGGGACGCGGTCTGGCGAAGCTGGAGTACGAGGCTTTCGGAATCCCGAATGGACGAGGCGCGCCCCCGCTTCAACGAGGCCGCCGAGATGGTGCTGCGCGGACTGCGCACCGGCGTCGTCTCCGGCGACGGCCCGATGTATCCGCAGAAGGAGATCGCGCTGCGTCCCGCCCCCAATCCGAACACCTCTTGGGACGGAAGGCTTTTCGCCGCCGCGATGTCACCCGACTCGGTGCCGGTGGTCGCCGACCTCGGTGTCCAGATGATGACCTTCATGCAGTTCCCGTTCGAGCAGCATGCCGAGGCCATCAACGGCTGGAAGCAGATGTTCCGCGATGCCCAGGGCACCGAGCCCGGCCCGCCGGTCATCCAGGACTTCGTCATCTGTCACGAGGACGAGGAGGAGGCCCGTCGCCTGGCCTACGAGCACGTCAACCGGTACTTCCTGTCGGTCATCAAGCACTACGACTTCGCCGGCAAGCACTGGCGTGAGACCAAGGGCTACGAGACCTACCAGGCGGGCGCGGACATGATCCGCGAGGCCGGCATGGAGGCCGCTGCCGACGCCTACGTCGAGGCGAACATCTACGGCACACCTGAGCAGTGCATCGAGAAGTACGCCTACCGCCACGAGCTCATCGGCGACTTCCTGCCCAACGCGGCCTTCGCCTTCGGCGGTCTCCCCTTCGACGCCGCCGAGCAGAGCCTGAAGCTCTTCGGCGAGAAGGTCGTCCCCGCGGTCCACAAGATGAAGGCCAAGACGCCCGCCGGGGTCTGACGCCATCCGAACGTCGCTGCGGCGCCGGCACTCTCCGGCGTCGCAGCGACTCCAACCCTCTCACGCATCTCCAGGAGGATCGATGAGCGAAACCGTCATCGACCAGGTGGCCCTCGAGTTCCGCGAGGTGATGGCCCGGGTCTGCACGCCCGTAGCGGTCATCACCGCGTTCGACGACCAGCGACCGCACGGCACCACGGTCAGCGCATTCACGTCGCTGTCGATGGGACCGCCGATGGTCCTGGTGTCCCTCGATCGCGGCTCCGACCTCCTCGCGATCATCCGTCGCACCGGTCGATTCGGCGTCAACGTGCTGGCCCACGACCAGGCCGACGTCGCGATGCGGTTCGCCCGCAAGGGCGCCGACAAGTTCGACGGGATCGTCTGGTCGGAGTCGTCTGCACTCCCCCGCCTCGACGGCACCTCCGGCTGGCTGGCCTGCACGACCGAATCCCTGGTGGACGGCGGCGATCATGTTGTCGCACTGGGCAACATCGCCGCAACCGGCGTCGCCCCCGTAGCACCTCTCACCTACCACGACCGGGTGTTCGGCACCCACCGAGCATTCGAGGTCGCCTCGTGAACACGATCCCCAGCACCCCGACCCCCATCGCGACCGAGGCGTCCACCCAGGCGGTCGCCCGTGCCGTAGCGGCGGTCGCCGCCGGCGGTTTCGTGGTCGTGGTCGACGACGACGACCGGGAGAACGAAGGCGATCTGATCTGTTCGGCGGCTTCCGTCACCGAGGAACAGATGGCGTTCCTGATCCGGCACACCACCGGCATCATCTGTGCGCCCATGACCGCCGACCGCGCCCGCCGGCTCGAGCTACCGCAGATGGTCGAGGACAACCGGGACGCGCACGGCACCGCCTTCACCGTCACCGTCGACCACCGGGATGCCGGCACCGGGGTCTCGGCACACGACCGCGCGCTCACAGTCCGGGCGCTCGCCTCCGACGACACCCTGGCCGGCGATCTGCGCCGTCCCGGGCACGTCTTCCCGCTGCAGGCGCGCGACGGCGGGGTCCTCACCCGCGCCGGACACACCGAGGCCGCCGTCGATCTGGTGACCATGTCCGGCGCCGGCGAGGTCGGGGTCATCGGCGAGATCATCGCCGACGACGGGACGATGCGACGCGGCGACGACCTGCTCGAGTTCGCCGAACGTCACGGACTGCCCGTGCTGCGCATCGCCGACCTCGTGGCCCACCGGACCGCCGCCGGTTCGTTCGTCCACCAGATGGCCACCGCGGCGATGCCGACCCTCTTCGGCGACTTCCGCGCGGTCGCCTACCGCTCGGACATCGACGGCACCGAACATCTCGCTCTCGTCATGGGCGACGTGGCCGCAGCCGGTGCCACCGCCGAGGGCGCGCTGGTCCGCGTACACAGCGAATGCCTGACCGGCGACATCGTCGGCTCGTTGCGCTGCGACTGCGGTGCACAACTCGAACAAGCTCTGTCAGCCATCGCGGAAGAGGGCTGCGGAGCAGTCGTCTACCTGCGCGGACACGAGGGTCGCGGCATCGGGTTGGGCCACAAGATCCGCGCTTATGCACTCCAGGAACAGGGGCTCGACACCGTCGACGCCAACACCGCTCTCGGACTCCCGGTGGACTCGCGCACCTACGGCACCGGCGCCGCGATCCTGAAGGACCTGGGCATCCGCCGCGTCCGCCTGATCACCAACAACCCGGCGAAGTACGGCGGACTCGGAGGGCACGACCTCGAGATCCTCGGACGCGTCGGACTGCCGACCGTGTCGACCCCGCACAACGTCCGGTATCTGCGCACGAAGAGGGAGCGGATGGGCCACGTGCTGCCCACCGAGGCCGTCGCCGAGGCGCCGACCGGGACGACGGGTGCATGATCCGCCTCACCACTCATTGCTACTGTGAGGTTCATCATGAGCAGTCGGTGAGGAGGTCGCGCGGATGACGTCCATGGTGGAGCACGGGGTCGACGCCGGATCGGCACATGCCACCGGCCGCGAGCGCGAGGTCATCGCGGCCTTCGCCGAGATCACGACCGAAGCGATCACCGACACGAAGCTGGAAGATCTCCTCAGCCTGGTCGGCCAGAAGCTCTGCGCACTTCTCGGCGTCACCCGGTGCTCGGTGTACCTGCGGCACGCCAACGGCAGCTACCGCGGCGCCGCGGGCTTCTGCCAGGAGGCCGGCGACATCACCGAGGCCGTGAAGAGGCAGGTCTCCGGTTTCGACGGCGACCTCTTCAGCCAGGAGGTCATCAACACGCGCGCGCCCGTCGTCATCGCCGACGCGCTCAACGACCCGCGTCCCCACCGCCGAACGATGACGCACTGGGATGTCCGCGCGATGCTCGGCGTCCCGCTCACCTTTCTGTCGGAGCTGTCAGCCAAGCCTGTGGTCCTCTACAACAACTCGTTCGACGTGCTCGCCTGGTCCGCGCCGGACGCGCTGAAGCTCACCGCTCCCCCGGTGATGAGCGAGAAGGTGCGGGCCACCGCCTCGGTGCGTCAGGCGCTCGCCGAACTGTCGGTGAGCACGCCGTCGGCCATCGTGCCCGCGCAGCTGGCCGTCGGCCTCGGTCGTCGGCATCTCATGTGCCGCATGGTGATCGAGGGCAAGCAGACCGGCTTCCTCGGCATCGTCGAGGTGGGCCGCAGCCTGGAGGCCCTCGACGCCAACATCGCCGAACGCGGCGCCACCGTCCTGGCGCTCCAGATGCTCTCCGAGCGTCGGCAGATCGAGACCGAGGGTCAGGCGCGCGACGATTACCTCTCCGATCTACTGCGCAACAGCCGCGACAAGGAGCACCTGGTCCGACGAGGCCCGCAGTTCGGCATCGACCTGACCAATCCCCATGTCCTCGTTCGCTTCGCCGTCGACGACGCGACCGACAGCCTGACGGCGTCGGCGATTCAGTCCCTGGTCACGCGCACCTTCGCGTCGGTGATGTCGATCTCCCCGCCACCGGCCGTCCGGCTGCCCGGGGCGGTCATCGTGATGGTCCGCCTGGAGTCCGACGACCTCGACGAGGTCGGGCACGTCCGCGACCACGTGTCGACGATCCGCGATCGACTCTCCGGTGACCTCTCGCTCGGGGCGACCCTGATCTCCGGGATCTGTCGCACGCCGGTCGACTATCCGCACGCTCATCGCGACCTGCGCGAGATGGGCTCGGTGGCAAAGTCTTTCGGTTGGGACGAGCGGGTGATGACGCTCGACGAGCTCGGCTTGTTCCGGGTGATCGTGTCCAGCGGCCACGTCAAGGAGGCCCTGCACTTCGCGCACTCCTTCGTCGCGCCGGTACGACAGCACGACGACGGCACCCTCCTCGCCACCTGGCGCGCCTTCGTGGCCGCCGACGGCAAGGTGCAGGCGACCGCGTCGGCGCTGGACGTCCACGAGAACACCATCCGGTACCGCCTTGGCCGGATCAAGGAGATCGCCCGTCGCGATCCGACGTCGCTGGACTGCCTGCTGTCGGCGAAGATGGCCTTCCAGGTCCTGGATCTCGCAGGTCAGTGAACTGCGTCGATGCCGGTTGGAGATTCCTCCAACAGATCAGCACGACGACGGTTCTCCGCGAGGCGGACACGCCATAGGTTCGTCTCATGGCCCACAGCACGATCCCCGACCGTCCTGCTCCCGCCGACCCCATCCCGGTGGACATCGCAGCGCTGACGGCGTGGATGGACGAGCAGGGCCTCCCCACCGGTGACACCACCGAGCTCCGGCCGCTGCACGGCGGTACCCAGAACATCATGGTCATCGTCAGCCGCGGCGGACGTGAGTACGTCCTGCGGCGCGGGCCCCGGCACCTGCGCCCGCAGTCGAACGCCGCGATCGCCCGCGAGATGACCCTGCTGTCGGCCCTGAGTTCGACCGAGGTCGCGCACCCGCGCTTCGTCGCCGGCACCACCGATCCCGACGTCCTCGGCGCGACCTTCTTCCTGATGGAGCCGGTGCACGGGTTCAACGCCGCCGATGCGCTGCCGGCCCCGTACGCCGCGACAGCGGAAGGACGCGAGGCGATGGGTTACGCCCTCGTCGACGCACTCGCCGGACTGGCGGCGGTCGACCACTCCGTCATCGGCCTCGACGACTTCGGCAAACCGGACGGCTTCCTCGAACGGCAGGTGCCCCGGTGGCTCGCCGAACACGAGCGGTACGCCGCCACACCGGGATATCGGGGCGGAACATTCCCCGATCTGGATCGCATCGCCGGTTGGCTCGAGGACAACCGTCCCGGCCACTTCCGGCCCGGACTGTTGCACGGCGACTACCACGTGGCGAACGTCCTCTATGATCACCGCGCTCCCCGGGTCGCGGCCATCGTCGACTGGGAGATGGCAACCGTCGGCGATCCGCTGCTCGATCTCGGTGTGCTGCTGGCGATCTGGCCCGACGACCCGCGGCAGCCCGATCTCTACGAGAGCGCACTCGGACGCGCCGGCAACCTGCCGAGCCGGTCCGCGATCGTCGCCCGCTACGCGGAGCGTTCCGACCGGGATCTCGACGCACTGGACTGGTACACCGTTCTCGCGAGCTTCAAACTCGGCATCATCCTCGAGGGCACCTACGCCCGGTCATGTGACGGCAAGGCGCCCCGCGACGTCGGTGAACGGCTGCACCGCTACGCCGACGGTCTGTTCGTCCGCGCACGCGGGATCACCGCCGGCGCCTGACCCGTCGCACATCGCCGGCGCTTCCCCACCCCACCCGTACTCGTCAACGATCCCCCACAGAAACGGAGCACACCACCATGGCCTGGGATTTCTCCACGGAACCCGAATTCCAGAAGAAGCTCGACTGGATGAAGGATTTCGTCCGTACCGAGGTCTTCCCGCTCGAGACCCTCGATCTCGACTGGGATCAACTGCGCAAGGCGATCGCCCCGCTACAGGAAGAGGTCAAGGCGAACGACCTGTGGGCCGCACACCTCGACCCGGAACTCGGCGGACAGGGATACGGCCAGGTGAAGCTGGGCCTGATGCAGGAGATCCTGGGTTCCACACCGTACGGACCGCTCGTGTTCGGCTGCCAGGCACCGGATTCCGGCAACTGCGAGATTCTCGCCGCGGTCGGCACCGAGGAGCAGAAGAAGCGGTGGCTCGAGCCGCTGCTCGCCGGCGAGTACTATTCCTCGTTCGCGCTGACCGAACCCGACAACGCCGGCGCCGATCCGACCAACCTCACCACCACCGCGGTCCGCGACGGCGACGAGTGGGTTCTCAACGGCCACAAGTGGTTCATCAGCAATGCAGCCACCGCCGACTTCATGATCGTCGTCGCCGTCACCGATCCCGACGCCGAACGCCACCGTCGCCCCTCGCAGTTCATCATCCCGATCGACGCACCGGGTCTCGACGTGGTCCGCGACATCGGTTCGGTCGAGAATCCCCGGCCGCGCCCGCACACCTACGGTTCGCACTGCGAGGTGGTGCTGCGTGACGTCCGGGTCGACGACACGGCACTGCTCGGCAATCGGGGCGACGGCTTCCTCATCGCCCAGAAACGACTGGGCCCCGGCCGGATTCACCATTGCATGCGCTGGATCGGTCAGGCGAGTCGCGCATTCGACATGATGTGCGAACGCGCCACCTACCGGTACGCCCACGGATCGGTCCTCGCCGACAAGCAGACGGTCCGCAACTTCATCGCCGACTCCGCGGCCGAGATCCAGGCCCTCCGTCTGATGACGCTGCATGCCGCGTGGCGCATCGACGAGGAGGGCACGGCCGCCGCCCGCAAGGACATCGCGCTCATCAAGTTCTTCGGCGCCAAGATCCTGCACGACGTCATCGACCGCGCGCTCCAGGTCCACGGCTCACTCGGCTACAGCGCGGACCTGCCGCTGGAGTCCATGTACCGCGCGGCACGCGCCGGCCGTCTCTACGACGGCCCCGACGAGGTGCACCGCGACAGCGTCGCCCGCCAGTACCTCAAGGGATACACACGACCGGCCGACGACCGGCCGACCGAGCACATCCCCACCCGGCGCGAGGCCGCCCGGCGTCGCTTCGCCGAATTGCTCGCCGAACAGCCCTGAACGCACCCTTCTCGTCCCCTCCTCCGAAACAGAAAGCGAACACGTATGTCTCTCAACGGAAAAACTGCCATCGTCACCGGCGCCGCACAGGGTATCGGTCAGGCCACGGCCATCCGACTCGCCGCAGACGGCGCCCATGTGGTCGCCGCCGACATCCAGGACTGCGAGGTCACCCTCAAAGAGATCGCCGAGGCCGGCGGTTCCGCGGAGGCGGTCCGCCTCGATGTCCGCGTCGCCGACGACTGGGCGGCCACGGTGGAGCAGATCACCGCCTCACAGGGCTCGATCGACTTCCTGGCCAATGTGGCCGGCGTGGTCAACATGATCAGCGAGGACACCGTCGTCGGCCTCACCGAGGAAGCATGGGACGTCGTCGTCGGCACCGACCTCAAGGGCGTGTGGCTCGGCATGCGAGCGGTCATCCCCGGCATGATCGAGAACGGTGGTGGCCGCATCGTCAACATCTCATCGATGGCCGCGCTTCGGGGTCTGCCCAACCTGGCGTCGTATTCGGCGGCCAAGGGCGGCGTCGTGGGCCTCACCAAGCAGGCCGCCTACGAGTACGGCCCGCACAACATCCTGATCAACGCCATCGCACCGGGCACCATCGACACCCCGATCCTGGCCGACATCACCGAGGAGATGCGACAGGCGAATGCCAACGCGCACATCGTGCGTCGGCTGGGCCGCCCGTCGGAGATCGCCTCGATGGTCGCCTATCTCATGCGTGAGGGCGACTTCCTGACCGGCGAGATCTACCCGGTCGACGGCGGCTGGTCGGCCAAGGGCAACTTCTGAGAGGAGATCTCAGTCGCGCAGCTCGATGCCATGAGCGGCCACGGCGTCGAGCAGCGCCGTCGGGCGATCGGCCGGCGGCACATCGTGCACGAGCGCGAAGGAACACCCCAGCGCACGCGCACCGCCGTCGGCCTTCACGCTGTCCCCGACCATGAGCACGTCGCCGGCCGGCACGCCGATCGGGTCGAGGGCGGCGCGGAAGAGGCGCGGTTCGGGTTTGATCGCGCCGACCTCATAGGAGAGCGCGTAGGCGTCCACGAGGTGGTCGATGCCGTGCAGGGCAAGGACTTTGCGCAGATCGAAGGCGATGTTGCTGACGATGCCGATCGGCACCCCGGTGTCCGCGAGACGCGTCAGCACCTCGACGGTGTCGGCGAACGGCACCCACGATTCCGGGTCGAGGACCCGGTCGTAGAGCGAGTTGGCGTGACCGGCGTTGCTCATCCCGACCGTGCGCAGCAGGGCGAGGTACCCGACCCGGTGCAATTCCGGATCGAGATCCCTTCGCTCCCAAGCGGTCCGGTCGTCGCCCTCGATACCCTCGGGCAGTCCGACCGGCGCGACCATGCGGCGGATGATGTCCGCCTGCCGCTCCGGGACGAACGCCTCGCCCGCATCGTCGAGGAGATCGACGAACCAGTCGTCGCGCGCCTCGAAGCGGAACAGGGTGCCGGAGAAGTCGAACAGGACCGCCCGCGGAGTGCTGGCCCTGTCCACGAGATCGGGGGTCATGCGCCGGCGGCGGCGACGACATCGGCGAGGCGACGGGCGACCGTGCCCGCCTGCTCCGCGGTGCCGGCTTCCACCATCACCCGGACGAGCTGTTCGGTTCCGGAGGGACGCAACAGAACTCGTCCCGATTCGCCCAGTTCGGCCTCGGCGTCGACGACGGCCTGCTTGACCGACTGCGACTCCGCGACTGCGTGTTTGTCGGCGACGCGGACGTTGATGAGCTCCTGCGGCAGCACCGTCACGATGCCGGCCAGGTCGGCCAGTCGCGACGAGGTGGCCGCCATGCGGGCCATGATCATCAGGCCGGTGAGGATGCCGTCGCCGGTGGTTCCCGATCCCGGGACCACGATGTGGCCGGACTGCTCACCGCCGAGGGAGTACCCGCCGCGACGCAGCTCCTCCACCACGTAGCGGTCGCCGACGGCCGTGGTACGCACCGTGATTCCCGCCTCGCGCATCGCGATGTGCAGGCCGAGGTTGCTCATGACGGTGGCGACGAGGACGTTCTCGTGCAGACGGTTCTTGTCGGCGAGCGACGTCGCCAGGATCGCCATGATGGCGTCGCCGTCGACGATCTGACCGGTGGAATCCACTGCGAGGCAACGATCGGCGTCGCCGTCGTGGGCGAGACCGAGATCGGCGCCGTGCTCGAGGACGGCGGCCTGCAGCTTGTCCATGTGGGTGGAACCGCAGTCGGCGTTGATGTTCAGGCCGTCGGGATCGGCGTGGATCGCGATGACCTTCGCACCGGCGTCGGCATAGGCCAGCGGCGCGAGTTGCGACGCGGCGCCGTGTGCGCAGTCGACCACGACCGTCAGACCGTCCAGACGCTCGTCGACGGCCTGGGCCAGGTGCCGCCGGTAGCGGTCTCCCGCGTCCGGTGCGTCGAGGACACGACCGACCGCCGCACCGATGGGCCGGACGAAGTCGTCGTCCATCGCCGCTTCGATACGGTCCTCGACCTCGTCGTCGAGCTTGTGCCCGCCGGCGGAGAAGAACTTGATCCCGTTGTCGGGCATGGGGTTGTGCGACGCGGAGATCATCACGCCGAACTCGGCGTGGTAGTCCGCGGTCAGGAACGCGACCGCCGGGGTGGGCACGGTGCCGACGCGGATGGCGTCGACGCCGGTCGCGGCGAGTCCCGCGCACACGGCGGCTTCCAGCATCTCGCCGGAGGCTCGTGGGTCGCGACCGACCACCGCACGCGGGCGGCGCGAGTGATCGTCGGACAGGTCCTCGAAAACGACCGCGGCGGCCGAGGCCAGGCGCAACGCGAGCTCGGGAGTGAGCTCGGCGTTGGCCAGGCCTCGGACGCCGTCGGTACCGAAAAGGCGTGCCAAGATCAGCGCTTGGAGTACTGCGACGCCTTGCGGGCCTTCTTGAGGCCGTACTTCTTGCGCTCGACCGCACGCGGGTCACGGGTGAGGAAGCCGGCCTTCTTCAGGGCGGGGCGATCATCCGGGGTGACCTCGATGAGGGCACGAGCGATGGCGAGACGCAGCGCACCGGCCTGGCCCGAGGGGCCGCCGCCGACGAGCTTGGCGAAGATGTCGAACGACTCGGTGCGCTCGACGGTGACCAGCGGAGCCTTGATGAGCTGCTGGTGCACCTTGTTGGGGAAGTACTCCTCCAGCGAACGGCCGTTCAGCTTGAACTCACCGGTGCCCGGCAGCAGGCGAACGCGGACGACGGCTTCCTTGCGGCGGCCGACGGTCTGGATCGGACGGTCGATCACGACCGGCTCGCGAACCTCTTCGACAGCGGCAGCGGTGTCGTAATCGTCGGCAGCGGCCTCGACGGCCTCCACGGCCTCAACGACCTCGACAGCTTCTTCGACGGCCTCGACGGCCTCGTTGATGTTCTCGTTGGTCACTGGGCCACCTGCTTGATCTCGAAGGGAACGGGGCGCTGAGCCGCGTGCGGATGGTTCGGGCCTGCGTAGACCTTCAGCTTCGAGGCCATCGCACGGCCGAGCTTGTTCGAGGGCAGCATGCCCTTGATGGCCTTCTCGATGACGCGCTCGGGGAAGGTCTCGAGCAGCTCGGCGGTGGTGCGGGACTTCAGGCCACCGGGATGCCCCGAGTGGGTGTAGTTCAGCTTGCGCTCGGCCTTGTTGCTGGTCAGCGCGACCTTCTCCGCGTTGATGATGACGACGAAGTCGCCACCGTCCATGTGCGGGGCGTAGGTCGGCTTGTGCTTGCCGCGGAGCAGGTTCGCGCTCTGCACGGCCAGCCGGCCGAGCACCACGTCGGTGGCGTCGATGACGTGCCACGTACGCGTGATGTCACCGGCCTTCGGGGTGTAGGTAGGCACAGTTGGTCCTCAACTCTTGTCTTGTGGGTGCTGGTCGGATGTACGGCGGAGGTTGTTCCCGGCGACCAGTGGGGACCCGGGTCTCTTCTGCCTGTGCACGCGTGTGTGCGACAGGCGCCGAGCACCAGCGATCCAGGTTACGCGACCGTGCAGGTCAGGGTCAAAACGCCGAGCCGACCCGTCACGCTCGTCCCCTACTGCCCCACCCGTACCGATCTGACGGCCTCCGCGCATTCGCGGTCCACAGATTCGGCGGTCGTCCCGGCCTGACACCCGATGGACACCTGCAGACCGTCGTCGACGATGACATACCAGCGGATGGCGCTGCCCGACGCCGGTGCCTCCCGGTAGCTGATGACGTCGCGTCCGGCGTAGCGGGTGTCCGCGGAGAACTCGGTGACGACGTCGTCGCCCCGTTGGTCGATGCGATTGCGCAGACTCGTGGCGACGGACTGCCGGGTCGACCCGTCGCGCAGCTCGGTCAGGACCGCGATGATCCGCCGGCCGTCGTCGGCGGAGACGAACACGGTGCGGGTCGTGGTCGGGTCGTCGGTGGTGTCGCTCGGGGTGTCCTGCCCGGACTCCCGCCAGTTCCCGGGAACCGACATCGTGGCGCGGCCGACCGCGACCTCGGCAGCAGCGGGCGCGGGGTCGTCCCGCTGCCACCACCCCACCCCGAAGGCGACGGCGACGACCACCACCGCCGCGGCCGCAGCACCGGCCAGCACACGACGGCTGCGTCGCCTCGACGCGTCCGGCGCCGGCATCGCGGGCCCGTCGGCCACCGGCACGGCGTCGTCGGCGACACCACCGGTCCGGCGGCCCAGACGGACGAGAAGGTCGCGGTCCACCGGCACGACACGGCCCGCGATCGCGTGCGCGGCGACCAGCTCTGTCGCCGCCGCCACCTCCCGCGGATCGTCACCGTCGACGAAGACGGCTTCGACCGCGTCGTCGATGATCGACAGCCCCTCGGCCTCCCGGTCCCCCGGCTCGATCACCCCACTGCGCTCGATGTCCCAGCCCTCGGGGTGTCGCCGCACGATCTGCACATCCCACGCAGCCGGGCGTGGACGGGCGGGATCGTGGGGCGGTTCCGGGATGTGCGTGGTCTCCACGACGGCACAGCGCCGCACGGTGATGTCGGCGTGGCTGCGCGCGATGAGGACCGCACGCGGGAGAAGCGTCAGTGGCGCCTGGCCCGCCCTCCGCCCTCCGGCATCGGCCAGCGACGACGCGCGCCGGTGTCCCCAGGTACTCGGATGCCCGACGATCAGCGGGCGGTCCGGATCCGAGGCGTGGACACCCATCTCGTCGAACGCCTGCTGCCACGCCTGCCGCAGGTGCCGGCGCCGGCCGTCGAGCACGACCGTCATCTCGTCGACCGCGAGGAGCAGCGGGCGCAGATCGCGGTCAGGGCACCTGAGCCCGGTGACCGGATCCCAGATCCGTGGCTGCCCGAACGCGAGGTCGACGACCGTCGGACGGCGTCGGCTCACCCCGCTCCTGCCCGTACCCGTGTCGTCCAAGGCAGATCCGTCGCTAGTCGTCGGCCGGTAGGTGGGCGACCTGGATCATCTCCTGCGGACGCACCCGCGAGACGAGTTCACCGCGTCCGGGCACCAGCCGCTGCATGCGGCTGCGTCCGGTGATGAAACCTTCGTCGCGGTCGCCGCTCATCAGCAGGATGTCGGACGACAGGTCCTTCAGCCGCGCGATCACGGGATCGAACATCGCCCGGCCGAGGCCGCCGGATCGACGCGCCAGGACGATGTGGAAACCGATGTCTCGGGCGTGCGATGCGTACTCGATGACCGGCAGCAACGGGTTGCCCGACGATGTTGCCACCATGTCGTAGTCGTCCACCACGAGGTACACCTCCGGCTTGCCGGCCAACCACGAACGCTCCCGCAGCTGCTGAACGGTCACGTCGTTCGGGGGCATGCAGTCCTTGAGATATGCCGCCAGCTGGTTCATCAGTGTCATGGCATTGTCGTGCGAGCTGGCATATCCGGCGAGGTGATCGCCGTCGACCACGCCGAGCATCGTGCGGCGGTAGTCGATGAACGCGATCTTCACCTGCTCCGGGGTGCCGCCGGCGACGAGGCCGCGAACGATCGCGCGCAGCACGTTCGTCTTTCCGTGCTCGACGTCGGCGAACACCATGAAGTGGGGCTGTGCGTTGAAGTCGAGCACCACCGGGGCCAGCTCCAGTTCGCCGACGCCGATCGCGACCTGGTTCAGCGACAACGTGACCTCGGCCGCGGCCAGCCCGTTCTGGACGGCCGACATCGCGATCTCGGTGCTCAGCTTGCGGACCGGCAGCGCCGAACGGCCCGGGTACGCGGCGGCGAGTTTCTCCGCCGAGGCCGCCACACCGGCGGGCAGCGACTCGGCGCTGCTGACCGGGTCGAGGCGCGGCAGGGCGATGAGCATGTGGAGCTCTTCCGCGGTGAGACCCCGACCGGGACGGTTCTGCGGGACGCCCGCAGCGGCGCGGCGACTCATCTCGGAGTCCGACGGGTCGCCGAGGCGCAGTTCGATGCGCGTACCCAGGAGGTCTCGGACCGCCGGGCGGATCTCGGCCCACCGCGAGGCGCTGACGATCACGTGCACGCCGAAAGACAACCCCTGAGAGACGATCGTGGTGATCTGCTCCTCGAGCGACTCGAGTTCGGAACGCAGCACGCTGACGCCGTCGAGCACGAGGAAGACGTCGCCGAACCGGTCGGCGGCCAACGGATCGTCGGGCGCGAGGGTCCCGGAGGCGAACCAGGCCGCACGGCGGGCCCGGTAATCACGCATCGACTCGACGCCGAGACGGCCGAACAACAGCTCCCGCGCCCGGACGACCGCCCCGACCTCGGCAACGGTGCGGCGGACGGCATCCATGTCGCCGCGGGACGCAACCGAACCAACATGTGGGAGACCGGCGAGGCCGGCGAGACTGCCGCCGCCGAAGTCCAGGCAGTAGAACTGCACCTGTTCCGGCGTGTGCGTGGCCGCCGCGGCCATGATGATCGTGCGCAGCGTCGTCGACTTGCCCGACTGCGGGCCACCGACCACGGCCACGTTGCCGGCCGCGCCCGCCAGGTCGATGACGAGGGGATCGCGTCGCTGGTCGTAGGGGCGATCGACCAGACCGATGGGCAAGGCCAGGTTGCCGGGGACCGTCGGCTTGGTCCAGTCGCGTGCTCCGACCAGGTGTTCCACGGTCGGCGAATCGTCGAGCGGGTCCAGCCAGACCCGGTGAGCCGGCGGGCCGGAGCCCTCCATGCGACCGATGATGGTCTGCATCAGCGTCGGCACCGACACCGAGGTCGGCTCGAAGTCGGCGGGCGCGGCGTCGAGGGCCGGCGGCTCCTCGTCGAGCAGGCTCGCCGCCTGATCGAGCAGCGACCGCGGGGAACCCTCGTCCAGCGGGACCGGCAGCGCGGTGAAGACCTTGAGGTTCCCGAGTCGCGGTATCCCCGACGTCATGGTGTCCGAGGTGTCTGACGCCACGGCCGGCGAATAGTACGGACCCGAGACATAAGAGGTGTTGAACCGGACCGGGTCGTCCGAGTCACATTTCAGGTAGGCCGAACCGGGCACGCTCGGTAGGTGGTAGGCGTCGGGGACACCGAGTACCGACCGGGATTCGTTGGCGGAGAAGGTTTTCAGGCCGATTCGATACGACAGGTGGGAGTCGAGCCCACGGAGCTTGCCCTCCTCGAGACGTTGCGAGGCCAGCAGCAGGTGGATGTGCAACGAGCGGCCCAGACGACCGATCGCGACGAAGAGTTCGGCGAAATCCGGTTTCTGCGAGAGCAGTTCGGAGAACTCGTCGACGACGATGAACAGGGCGGGCAGCGGTTCGAGGCGCACACCCGAGGCGCGGGCACGTTCGTAGTCGGCGACGTTGGCGTAGTTGCCCGCCGCACGCAGGACCTCCTGGCGGCGATTCATCTCGCCCGACAACGCATCCTTCATGCGGTCGACCATCGACAGTTCCTGCTCGAGGTTGGTGATGATCGCCGCGACATGCGGTGCGGACTCGAGCCCGAGGAAGGTCGCGCCGCCCTTGAAGTCGACGAGGACCAGGTTCAGCTCGGTCGGCGAATGCGTGGCCAGCATGGCCAGGACGAGGGTCCGCAGGAACTCCGACTTGCCGGAACCCGTCGCACCGATACAGAGGCCATGGGGTCCCATGCCACCGCGGGCGCTCTCCTTGATGTCGAGTTCGACCGGCGCGCCGCTCGGGGTGTATCCGATCGGCACCCGCAGACGTTCACGACCGGTGCGTCCGCGCCAGGCCGTGGCCGGGTCGAAACGGGCGGCGTCGTCGATGCCGAGGAGGGCGGGCAGGCCCGGATCGGTCGAGGTGGCCTCCGATTCCAGGTTCGCCAGGGTGGCCGCCGTCGCCAGCCGGTACCGGGCCATGCGGCGTGCGATCGCCTCCGCCTCGGCGATCGTCAGCGAGTCCATGTCCGCGAATTCCTCGACGCCCGCGACGCTCCGGGCCGAGACCTTCCCCCCGCGCACCACGAGTTGCAGGCCGCGCCGGGCCGCGAGACCGTCCGGCGGTGCCGTCAGGTCGAGGACGGTCACGCCCTCCATGCCCGCGGAGCTGAGGATGCGCTCGTCGCCGGCGACGTAACCGTCGTCGATGACGACCACCAGGTGGGCGCGGTTCCCGTTCGGCGGCGCCGACCTGCTGAACCGACCTCGCTCCAGCAGGTCGGCGGCCAGCGCGTTCTCGAGATCGGCGAGCGTCGGATAGATCATCCGCATCGGCCCGATACCGTCGCGCAGCGTCGGATGCCCTACGTGCGGAAGCCATTTCGCCCAGTCCCAGGCTTCGCCGGCGGGGTCGCCGGTGACGATGCCGATGTGGAGGTGGTCGGGGCCGTGGAAGGCGCAGAGTTCGACGATCATCGAACGGACCAGTTCGCGGGTCTCCTGCCGGGCACCCTCGATGTTGATCGCCGGGAAGCCGCGGAGCGAGATCGACCGGGGCAAGCTGTACACCGCGGAATGGGTCCGCACGAAGCGACGCAGGGCCACCATCGACACCGGCTCGATGTCCTCGAGCGGGCCGGTCTCCGGCGGCATCAGCCGCGTCGCGAGGCGTTGGACGCCGACTCCCACACGCACATGGGCGAAGTCGTTGTCGGCGGGGCGTCGCTCCCACATCCGCCGGCTGCCGACGACGTCGAGCAGCGCGTGCGGATCGGGATGACTCCAGGTGCGGGCGGCGCGCTGGTTCTCCACGGTGTCGAAGACCTGGGCGCGCAACTGGCCGAGGTAGCGGAAGTAGTCCTTGCGCTCCTCGTTGAGTTCCGCGGCGCGCTTGCCGCCGCCGCGCCCACCGGCGGCGAACATGCCGAACATCGACATGAGCATCATCAGCGGGAACATCATGAACAGCGGATTGGTCAGGATGTTGCGGCCACCGGTGACCATCATCAGCGCGATCATGCCGACGACGGCGACGATCATCACCACCGGCAGCAGCTTCATGAGCAGGTTGCCGGGCACCACGCGCGGGACGTCCGGCGGCGCCTGGATGTTGACCTCGCCGCCCGGCATTCGAGGCGGCGTGATGCGTGGCCGACGCACGAATCCCTCAGTGGTCGTGACCACTCGATCCCCCTGACACCTCGAGCTGTGTATCCCCGGGCGGGCGAACCCGCTGAAGTTGGCTATGTTAGCTGCTGAAACCTGGGGGAGGATTGACCTGTATGTCACCTGTGGACGGATTCGCGCCGGGACACCCGACGACCGCCGCGGACGGCAGTGGCGGTGACCGTCGACGCGCGGACACCGCAATCGAGCCGCAGCTCGTACGTGTTTCGGTGCTGGGCGGCAACACCCAACTCGACGTCGGACTGCCCGCGGGCATCCCGATCGCCGGACTCATCGGTGACCTCGTCGCACAGATCGAGTCGCGCAACCCCAACCGTCACGACCCGGACGACCCCGACTCGGATTCCCGCGGCCGCGGCCGCCCGCACGACCGGCAGAACCGCTGGACCCTGGCCCTGGTCGGTCAGGAACCGCTGGCCCTGCACCGCTCGCTGTCGGAGTCGGGAATCCGCGACGGCGACCTTCTCCTGCTGACCTCCACCCGGACCGGTGAGTCGCCGATCCTGTTCGACGACGTGGTCGATGCCGTTGCGCGACTGAACGAATCCCAGTTCATGAGCTGGACCGCGACCTCGGCGAGGTATGTGGGTCATGCACTGGCCCTGGTCGCGGCGGTCGCCGCGGCGGCGGGGCTCGCCGCGAGTCGACTCGACAGCGGCGCACTGTGGCTCGCGGGAGGATCCGGGCTGGCGGTGATCGGACTGATCACCGCGGCCACGATCGTCGCGCGCTACTACCGGGATCAGCTCAGCTCGACGATCCTCTCGGTCTGCGCGGCGCCGATGGCATTCGTGACCGGCATGATCCTCACGCCCGGATCCTTCGGCGCCGCGCATCTGACACTCGGATTCGCGCTGACCCTGGCCACGGCGGTCATCACCTACCGGATGACCGCGGTCGGTGCGACCGCCCACAGTGCGGTGACCAGCGCCGCACTCGCCGGCGTCCTGGGATGTGGTGCCCGAATGCTCATCGACGCCGACGTCGCGGAGGTCGCGGCCGTCGTCGCGGCGGTGGGTCTGCTGCTGATCGGGCTCTCCCCACGACTGACGATCCTGCTCGCCAAACTGCCGTTGCCGCCGGTCCCCACCGCGGGCGCGGCCATCGACGTCAAGGACATCGAACCGCAGCCGTCGATCGAGGGCATCGGCGCGATCGGGGCCACGGCACTGCCGAAGGCCGATGCGCTGGAACGTCGCTCATACATCGCCAACGCGTACCTGACCGGCATCATCGGCGGCCTCACCGGCATCGTCGCGATCTCGGCGGTGCTCACCGCCGCTCCCCTCGCCGGCTTCGAATGGAAGAACGCGGCCTACGCCGCGATCATCGGCGTGGTCCTGTGCCTGCGCGGACGCTCCCACAGCGACCTCTTCCAGGCGGCGATCCTCATCATCGGCGGCGCGCTCGTGGTGCTCACCCTGCTGGTCGGTCTGGCGTTCGGGGACGGCCGGTGGCCGATCGTGTCCTTCGCCCTGGGCAGCGTCGTCCTGATCGCCGCGCTCGTCTTCGGAGTCGTTGCGCCTCATCAGGATTTCTCCCCGGTGATGCGCCGGTGGGCGGAGATCGGCGAGTACATCCTCGTCGCGCTCATCGTCCCGCTGCTGCTGTGGTTGCTCGACCTGTACCGGATCGTCCGGGAGATCTGATGTCCCGGGCACGCACCCGGATCGCGGCGCCTCTCGCGCTGGCGCTGACCGCGACCCTGCTCGGGTTGACCTCCTCCCCCGCCGCCGCGGTCACCCCGCCGCGTGTCGACGCATCGGCACTGATCCGTTCGGCACCTGTCGCACCGCCGGAACCGACCGAGCAGAGCCATCTGTGCAACACCGCGACCCTCACCCGCAACACCGCGAATCCGACTGCCGCCCAATCGATGATGAATCTCGAGGAGGCCTGGCGCTTCAGCCGTGGCGCCGGACAGCGGGTGGCCGTCATCGACACCGGCGTGACACCGCACCCGCGACTCGGGCGCGTCACCGCGGGCGGCGACTACGTCTCGAACGGCACCGGACTCGAGGACTGCGACGCCCACGGCACCCTGGTCGCGGGCATCATCGCCGCCCGGCCGAGCACCTCGGACGCCTTCGCCGGCGTCGCGCCCGCAGCTTCGATCATCGGCATCCGCCAGTCCAGCAGCGCCTTCAAGGCCAAGAACGATCGCCGCGACGACGACCCCGCACCGGCGATCGGCTCGGGCTACGGTTCGGTCCGTACACTCGCCCACGCCATCGTCCGCGCCGTCGACCTGCGCGCCACCGTCATCAACATCTCCGAGGTCGCGTGCGCGCCGGCGGCCGACAAGGTCGACGACCGCGCACTCGGGGCGGCGATCCGATACGCCTACGACCGCGACGTCGTGGTGGTGGCGGCGGCCGGCAACATCACCCGGGACGGCGCCTGCCAGAGCCAGAATCCGACGCCTCCCGCCGGCGACCCGGACGACTGGAGTGCGGTGACGACGATCGCGAGTCCCGCGTGGTACTCGCCGTACGTCCTCACCGTCGCCTCGATCGACGCCGCGACCGGCACACCGAGCGATTTCAGCCTCCACGGCCCGTGGGTGGGTGTGGCGGCACCGGGCACCGACATCGTGAGTCTCGACAGCGCGAAGGGTTCGGGCCGCCTGGTGTCGGCGCAACGCAGCGAGAACGGGCCGCTGCCGCTGATCGGGACGAGCTTCGCCGCACCCTACGTCGCCGGTACCGCAGCTCTGGTCCGGGCACGGTTCCCCGACCTGAGCGCACGGGAGGTCATGGATCGGATCGTGGCGACCGCCCACGCCCCGGGAACCGGACACGACCAGCGGATCGGTCACGGGGTCGTCGACCCGGTCTCCGCCCTGACCGCGGAACTACCCGCCGATCAGCGGGCCGGGCCGCAGTCGGCCCCGATCGCCGCACCGGCACCCCCGACGCCGCCGGACCACACCGCACGCAACGTCGCCGTCGCGGGGGCGGGTGTCAGCGCCGCGCTCATCGCGACCGTGCTGGCGATCGCGCTGCCCCACCGTCGGGTGCGCAAGCTCGACCCCGACGAGTTCTGATCAGACAGATTCTGATCAGCTGGTGGTACGCGCGGGCCGCAACTCCCGCGGCAGCGCGAAGGTCAGTGTCTCGTTGGCGGTGTTGACGGTGTCCACCGTGTCGTAGCCGCGTTCGGCGAGGAAGTCGAGCACGCCGCGGACGAGGACCTCGGGCACCGACGCACCGGAGGTGACGCCCACCGTGCTCACACCTTCGAGCCAGACGTCGTCGATCTCGCGCGCGTAGTCGACCAGGTGGCCGGCCCTGGCGCCCGCCTGCAGGGCCACCTCGACCAGGCGAACCGAGTTCGACGAGTTCTTGGAACCGACGACGATGACGAGATCGCAGTCGGGGGCCATCGCCTTGACGGCGACCTGCCGGTTCTGGGTGGCGTAACAGATGTCGTCGCTGGGCGGATCGTTGAGCAGCGGGAACTTCTCGCGCAGGCGCCTCACCGTCTCCATGGTCTCGTCGACCGAGAGCGTGGTCTGCGACAGCCAGACCAGCTTCGACTCGTCACGCACGGTCACCGAGTCCACACTGTCCGGGCCGTCCACCAGCTGGATGTGCTCGGGCGCCTCACCGGCCGTCCCCTCGACCTCCTCGTGGCCCTCGTGGCCGATCAGAAGGATGTCGTAGTCGTCGCGGGCGAACCGCTTGGCCTCCTGGTGCACCTTCGTCACCAGCGGACAGGTCGCGTCGATGGTCTTCAGGTTGCGTTCCGCGGCGGTCGCATGGACCTGCGGTGAGACACCGTGTGCGGAGAACACGACGATCGACCCCTCCGGCACCTCGTCGGTCTCCCCCACGAAGATCGCCCCGCGATCCGCCAGGGTCTCGACCACGTGGCGGTTGTGCACGATCTCCTTGCGGACATAGACGGGAGCGCCGTGCTTGTCGAGAGCACGCTCGACCGTCTCCACCGCGCGGTCGACACCCGCGCAGTAGCCGCGAGGTTCGGCGAGCAGGACACGCTTCGTGACAGACATGCTTCCAGGGTACGGGTTACAGACGGGTGCCCGTGATGGCAGAGTGTTGGCATGCATCGCGCACCCTACCCGGCCCGTATCGCCGCAGGTCTGATCGTCACCGCCCTCGAGGAGACGCGCAAGCTTCCCGCGCTGTTTGTCACCCTCCCGATGACTGCGGTCAGCCAGACCCTGCAGGCAGGTATGCGGGCCCAGCAGAACATCGCCGAACTCGCCATCAAGGGCGACGCCGTCCTGGAGATGATCTTCGACAAGCCCAGCGAGGAGCCCGAGTGGGCCCGCTTCGACGAGGACGACGTCGAGACCCCGGCCCCCGACGCCGACGCCCACGCCGGCGACGTACCGATCGAGACGCCCGCGAAGCCCGCCAGGCCTTCCACGAAGGCCACCACCGTCGACGACGAGATCGAGGCCGCCGCCGACGGCAACGACCCGGGCGACCAGCCCGCCGATGCCACGGATGCCACCGCCGCACCGCCGCGTGCCGATGCCGGCCGTTTCGCGCTGTACAGCTCCGCGCCCGAAGACGTCCTGGACGCCGCGGAGACGCCGGCGACCCCTGCCCCGGCGTCGAAGAACGGCTCGACACCCGAGATCGTCGAACTCATCGACTACGACACGCTGACCCTGGCACAGTTGCGGGCACGTCTACGGGCGGTCGGCACCGACGACCTCACCAGCCTCGTCGACTACGAGAAGTCGAACCGCGGTCGCGCACCGTTCGTGACGATGCTCGAGAACCGGATCGCGTCGCAGAACAAGCGCTCCACCGAGGCGTGAGCGGGACCTCGCCGAATTCGGCCGAGAATCCGTGGCCGGTACGCACGGTCAACACGAAGATCGCCGACTGGATACACCGATTGGGCCAGATCTGGGTGGAGGGTCAGGTCACCCAGATCAGCCGGCGCCCCGGTACCCGCACGGCCTTCCTCACCCTGCGGGACCCGGCCGCCGACATCTCCATCTCGGTGACGTGCAGCCCGGATCTGTTGACGCGCACCGAGGTTCCGCTGACCGACGGCAGCCACGTGGTCGTCCTCGGCCGCCCGAGTTATTACACGGGCCGCGGCACGGTGTCGTTGCGGATCAGCGACATCCGTCCGGTCGGGGTCGGCGAACTGCTGCTGCGGATCGAACGCCTCCGTCAGCTGCTGGCCGCCGAGGGGTTGTTCGACAGCCGGCTCAAACGTCCGCTGCCGTTCCTGCCCCGCGCCATCGGGCTGATCAGCGGGCGGGCCAGTGCCGCCCAGCACGACGTGGTCAGCGTCGCCACCAGCCGGTGGTCGGCCGTGCGCCTGGACATCCGTGAGGCACCCGTGCAGGGCCCGACGGCGGTGGCACGGATCCTGACCCACCTCGCCGACCTCGACGCCCACCCCGACGTCGAGGTGATCATCATCGCCCGCGGCGGCGGCAGCGTCGAGGATCTGCTGCCGTTCTCCGACGAGGCGCTGTTGCGGGCGGTCTCGCGGTGTCGGACGCCGGTGGTCAGCGCGATCGGGCACGAGCCCGACAATCCGCTGCTCGACCTCGTCGCCGACCTGCGTGCGGCCACCCCGACCGACGCCGCCAAGCGAGTGGTGCCCGACGTCGAGGCCGAACTCGCCGGGATCGACGACCTGCGCCGGCGTAGCGCTCAGGCGTTGCGCAACTGGGTGCGCCGCGAGACCGGGGTGATCGACGGACTGCGGCGACGTCCGGTCCTCGCCCGGCCGGGCGTGATCGTCGACCAGGAGTCCGCGAACGTGGCCGAGCTGGTGCGTGCCCTGCGGCGCGACGTCCTACGCCACGTCGACACCGAGGACCGGCGCCACGAGCACCTCGCGGCCCGGCTCTCGACCCTGGGCCCGGCCCAGACCCTCGCGCGTGGCTACGCGGTCGTGCAACGAACCGACACCGACGTGACCCACGTCGTCAGCACTCTCGACGATCTGCCGGCGGGCGCCGAACTACGCATCCGCGTCGCCGACGGCGCGGCGAGGGCCACCGTCACCGCCACCGAGGCACCCACATCCACGTCCACGGACGACGAAGGAGATTCGTGAGCACCGACGAGGAGTACACACCGGTCACCGAACTCGGATACGAGGAGGCGCGCGACGAACTCGCCGACATCGTCAGCACACTCGAGCACGGTGGCCTCGATCTCGACACCTCACTGGCCCTGTGGGAACGGGGCGAGGCGCTCGCGACTCGCTGCGAAGAACATCTCCGCGGCGCGCGTGAACGCATCGAAACCGTGATCGCACAGAAGAATTCGGCCGACGACGACGATGAGTGACCTCAGTCGAAGTCGACGAGGACCCGCTGGTCGACCGCGGACACCCGCGACCGCTCGGCGGCTCGAACCGGACCATCGGTGAGCACCAGCGGTTCCCGGCGGCCGGCCGGTGGGTCGACTCGCACGCACGGCACGCTGATGACCTGACCGCCGGTCGCCGCAACGGCCGCGCCGGCCCCGTACACGGGAACCACGATCACCAGCAGTGCGACGAGCACCGCGACGAGGACGAGTCGTCCCCACATGATGTTCAGCCAGGCGTCGGCCTGTGCGGACAACGACGTCGCCGGTGTCCACCTGTACCTGTGCCAGAATTCCCCGGACATGAGCGCCTCCTGGAGCAGACGCTATGAACGGAGGCACTCGTCATCGCGAGTAGTCGGCTACTCGAATCGTCTCCACTCAGGCATCGAGCGGTGGCTGCGTCGCCACCGACGACGCGATCGTCTCGATGTCGGAGTCCGGTCCCCGGGAGAGCACGCCGATCCGGACATCGCCGAAGTCGGCGATCCAGAACTTCTTGCCCTCGGAGGTCTCGTAGGTCACCCACTGCCGGCCACCCGCTTCGCGGGTACCGGTGCCGGTGGTGTCCGCGTACTCGTCACCGCTCCCGCCGAGGTACGGCACCAGCAGGTCCTCCGAGGCGTCGGTCTGACTCAGCTGCACATAGGCCTTGCTCGCACTGAGCCAGCCGACGGTGCTGACCCGATGTCCCTCGATCGCATCCGACGAGCCGGAGTTGGGCTTCCATCCTTCGGGTGTGGGCGGCCGGCGGATCGGGAACGGCATCTGCCGGGCGTCGGCGTCCAGTGCGGTGACCACGTCGAACGCGGGCACCTTGCTGTCTGCGGGGTCCTGATTCAAGCCGACCGAGCAATTCCCCGACGCGATCGCCACCAATGCACACAGCGCGATCAGCGGCACCAACGACCAGAACATGTCCTTGCCGTTGATGAGAATGCGCGGTTTGTCTGCCATGTCGCCGAGTATCCCACTACCAGGGTCAGTCACCGAACGGCCGGTGTGACATGCAAGGATGGTCCCTGAGATCACCGCCACACCCACGGATCCCAGGGGCTGCGACCCACTGAGATCGGGGCCACACATGAGGAGCCGAAGCCCATGACAGCCAGCAACCACCAGGCACCCGATCGCAACCTCGCGATGGAATTGGTCCGTGTGACGGAGTCGGCTGCACTCGCGGCCGGCCGCTGGGTGGGTCGCGGTGACAAGAACGGCGGCGACGGCGCGGCGGTGGACGCGATGCGCCAGCTCCTCTCGACGGTCTCCATGCGCGGCGTCGTCGTGATCGGCGAGGGCGAGAAGGACGAGGCGCCGATGCTGTACAACGGCGAAGAGGTCGGCAACGGCGAGGGCCCCGACTGCGATGTCGCGGTCGATCCCATCGACGGCACCACCCTGATGGCCGAGGGCCGCCCCAACTCGATCTCGGTGATCGCGGTCAGCGAACGCGGCACCATGTACGACCCGTCGGCCGTGTTCTACATGGACAAGATCGCCGTGGGTCCGGACGCCAAGGGCGCCATCAACATCAACGAGTCGGTCGAGTGGAACATCAACTCGGTCGCCAAGGCCAAGGGCATCGACGTCGCCGACCTCACCGTCATCGTCCTCGACCGGCCCCGCCACGCCGATCTCATCGGCGAGATCCGCCAGGCCGGCGCCAAGATCCGCCTCATCTCCGACGGTGACGTCGCCGGCGCCGTGGCGGCCGCCGACGACTACTCGACCGTCGACATGCTGATGGGCGTCGGTGGCACCCCCGAGGGCATCATCACGGCCGTCGCGATGAAGTGCATGGGCGGCGAGATCCAGGGCAAGCTGTGGCCCCGCAACGACGAGGAGCGCCAGAAGGCCATCGACGCGGGTCACGACCTCGACCGGGTCCTGACCAACGACATCCTGGTGAGCGGCGAGAACAGCTTCTTCTGCGCGACCGGTGTCACCAACGGCGACATGCTGCGCGGCGTCACCTACCGTCCCAACGGTGCGACCACTCGTTCGCTGGTCATGCGATCGAAGTCGGGCACCGTCCGCCGCATCGAGGCCGTCCACAAGCCGGCCAAGCTGCGCGAGTACGCCCGCATCAGTCTCTGACGCCCGGCGTCGACCTCTGACACACCGAGCAAACGGCCCCGCGTCGGGGAGCTGCGACCGTGATCCATCTCACGAGTCCGGTCACCTCTGACGTGGGGCCGTTTTGCTGGGGCGATACGATCCGGTGCGTGAGTAAACCACCCTCAGCCCCCGAGTTTCTCTACTCTGATCTGCTCCCCATCGGCGCCGACGAGACCCCCTACCGACTCATCACCACCGAGGGTGTCTCGACGTTCGAAGCCGGCGGACAGACGTTCCTCAAGGTGGAGCCGGAGGCGATCCGCAAGCTCACCGCCGAGGCCATGCACGACATCAGCCACTACCTGCGCCCGGCCCACCTCGCGCAGCTCCGCAAGATCATCGACGACCCCGAGGCATCGGGCAACGACCGCTTCGTGGCCCTCGACCTGCTCAAGAACGTCAACATCTCCGCCGGTGGCGTCCTGCCGATGTGCCAGGACACCGGCACCGCGATCGTGATGGGCAAGAAGAGCGAGGGCGTGCTGACCGGCACCGACGACGCCGAGGCGATCTCGAGGGGTGTCTACGACGCCTACACGCAGCTCAACCTGCGCTATTCGCAGCTCGCACCGCTGACCACGTACGACGAGAAGAACACCGGGACCAACCTCCCGGCCCAGGTGGAGATCTACGCCACCGAGCAGGGCCCCAAGGGCCCGGAGTACAAGTTCCTGTTCATGGCCAAGGGTGGCGGGTCGGCCAACAAGTCCTTCCTGTTCCAGGAGACCAAGGCCATCCTCAACCCGAAGTCCATCCTCGAGTTCCTCGACGAGAAGATCCGCTCGCTCGGCACCGCGGCCTGCCCGCCCTATCACCTGGCCGTCGTGATCGGTGGCACCTCAGCCGAATTCGCGCTGAAGACCGCCAAATACGCCTCCGCGCACTACCTCGACAACCTGCCGACGGAGGGTTCGATGTCGGCGCACGGCTTCCGCGACCTCGAGCTCGAGGACGAGGTCTTCAAGCTGACCCAGTCCTTCGGCATCGGCGCCCAGTTCGGCGGCAAGTACTTCTGCCACGACGTCCGCGTCGTGCGTCTGCCCCGCCACGGCGCGTCGTGCCCGGTGGCCATCGCGGTGTCGTGTTCGGCCGACCGGCAGGCGCTCGGCAAGATCACCGCCGACGGGGTGTTCCTCGAGCAGCTCGAGACCGACCCGGCCGAGTACATGCCGGCTGCCGGTGTGGCGGAGGACATCTCGGGCGGCGAGGTGGTCGAGGTCGATCTCAACCGCCCGATGACCGAGATCCTGGCACAGCTGTCGCAGTACCCGGTCAAGACACGCCTGTCGCTGACGGGCCCCCTGGTGGTGGCCCGCGACATCGCTCACGCGAAGATCAAGGAACGCCTCGACGCCGGCGAGCCGATGCCCGAGTACCTGCGCGATCACCCGGTGTACTACGCCGGTCCGGCCAAGACCCCGGAGGGCATGGCCTCCGGTTCGTTCGGTCCCACGACCGCCGGCCGCATGGACTCCTACGTCGAGCAGTTCCAGGCCGCCGGCGGCTCGATGGTCATGCTGGCCAAGGGAAATCGTTCCAAGCAGGTCACCGAGGCGTGCAACTCGCACGGCGGCTTCTACCTCGGCTCGATCGGCGGCCCGGCCGCCCGACTGGCGCTCGACTGCATCAAGAGCCAGGAGATCATCGAGTACCCCGAGCTCGGGATGGAGGCAGTGTGGAAGATCGAGGTCGAGAATTTTCCGGCCTTCATCGTTGTTGACGACAAGGGCAACGACTTTTTCACCGACCCGAGTGGGGCCGTCAACGTCCCGCTGAGCGGCATAAGGATTCGATCGAAGGAGTAGAACACCTATGACCGAGGCACAGGGCAAGAACGAGGCACCGGACAAGCAGGAATACCGCACCGAGCACGACACGATGGGCGAGGTGCAGGTGCCCGTCGATGCTCTGTGGCGCGCCCAGACGCAGCGGGCGGTGGAGAACTTCCCCATCAGCCATCGCCCGCTGGAGCGGGCGCAGATCCGCGCCATGGGCCTGCTGAAGGCGGCCTGCGCCACGGTCAACAAGGATCTGGGACTCCTCGACGCGGAGCGAGCCGACGCGATCATCGCGGCGGCCACCGAGATCGCCGACGGCAACCACGACGACCAGTTCCCGATCGACGTCTTCCAGACCGGGTCGGGCACGAGTTCGAACATGAACACCAACGAGGTCATCGCATCGATCGCGAAGGCCAACGGGGTGGACGTGCATCCCAACGACCACGTCAACATGTCGCAGTCGTCGAATGACACGTTCCCGACCGCCACGCACGTCGCGGCGACCGAGGCCGTCGTCACCGACCTCGTCCCGGCGCTCAACCATCTCCGGAAAGCACTGTCCGACAAGGCAACCGAGTGGCGTGACGTGGTCAAGAGCGGCCGCACACACCTGATGGACGCGGTGCCGGTGACTCTCGGCCAGGAGTTCGCCGGGTATGCACGGCAGATGGAGGCCGGAATCGAGCGCGTCACCGCGACCCTGCCGCGTGTCGGCGAGCTGCCCATCGGCGGCACCGCGGTGGGCACCGGACTCAACGCGCCGGCCGGCTTCGGCACCAAGGTGGTCGCCGAACTCGTCCGCCGCACCGGTGTCGAGGAACTCTCGTTGGCCAAGGACAACTTCGAGGCGCAGGCCGCCCGGGACGGGCTCGTCGAACTGTCCGGCCAGCTGAAGACGATCGCGGTGTCGCTCACCAAGATCGCCAACGACGTCCGGTGGATGGGCTCGGGACCGCTGACCGGCCTGGGCGAGATCCTGCTCCCCGACCTCCAGCCGGGTAGTTCGATCATGCCGGGCAAGGTCAATCCCGTTCTGCCCGAAGCGGTCACGCAGGTGGCGGCACAGGTCGTCGGCAACGACGCGGCGGTCACCTGGGGCGGCGGCAACGGCGCCTTCGAACTCAACGTCTACATCCCGATGATGGCCCGCAACGTCCTCGAGTCACTCAAGCTGCTGGCCAACGTGTCCCGACTGTTCGCCGACCGCTGCATCTCGGGATTGCAGGCCAACGTCGACCGTCTCCGCACCCTGGCCGAGAGCTCCCCGTCGATCGTCACACCGCTCAACAGCGCGATCGGCTACGAGGAGGCCGCTGCGGTCGCCAAACAGGCCCTCAAGGAGGGCAAGACGATCCGCCAGACCGTGATCGATCGGGGCCTCGTGGGCGACAAGCTCAGCGAGGAGGAACTCGACGCGCGCCTCGACGTTCTCAAGATGGCCAATCTCGACCGGGAACGCTGAGTACGGCCGGGCCATGACGAACCTGAAGCCCTTCCCCACGGACTGGCAGACCGCACTCGTCCTCGTCGCCCACCCCGACGACCCGGAGTACGGGATGGCGGCAGCGGTCGCGCGATGGACCGGCGAGGGCAGGCGGGTGGTCTACGCGCTCGCCTCCAGCGGCGAGCGCGGCATCGAGGGAATGTCACCGGCCGAATGCGGCCCGCTGCGCGAAGCCGAACAGCGCGCCTCCGCGTCGATCGTCGGCGTCGACGAGGTGGAGTTCTGGGGCTTCCCCGACAGCGACATCCGTAACACCCGCGAACTCCGGGCGAAGATCACCGAGACCATCGAACGCATTGCGCCGCAGGTGATCCTGTCATTGTACGGGGGTCCCGAATGGGCCCCCGGCCAGCCGAATCAACGCGATCACATGGAGTTCGCCGCGGCCGTGCTCGACTCCTACGACGCCCTGGTCGCGGCCGGATACGACGAGGTGCCCGCGTGGTTGTTCGAGAACGGTCCGGCCGCAACGCATGCGGTCGACGTCGACGAGCAGTTCGAGGTCGCCGTCCGGTCGCTCGCCGCGCACGACCGCTACCTGTCGGTCCTCGACCCGGACACCCCTGTCCTCGATCAGGCACGCGCCCAGATCGACCGGGCGACCGCGCCGCGGGACGGTGCCGACGGTGTGCGCACGGCGGGCTTCGAGCTCAAACGACCCATCAACATGTGACCTTCGGCCTCTCGCGAAAAGTTCGCCACCAGGAGAAAGTGTGAGGGTCAGTCTCTCGAACCCCCGAGAGTCTCCTCCAAGTACGTAGGAGGTGACCGGTCATCACTCTCACCGGTGTTCTCGTCGCATTCCTCGCAGCCTTCGCCGTCTGCGCTCTCGTCGGGCTATCCATCTGGCTCGTCGTTCTCTTCGGCCTCCTGTCGGGAGTGCAGGCCGTGGCATGGGTGACCGAGCGGACGTCGGCCTGGCGATTGCCGGCCGACCACGACACCGGTCCGTGGGCCGGCCCCACCACCTGACCCGACGCGACGTGACACGACGCGACGCGACGACGCGAACTAGAGCGGAACAGTCCACCGCACGGACAACCCGTGGCCGGCCCCGGGTGTCGTCAGCGCGAAGGTCCCGCCCAGTTCCTCGGCTCGGAGCCGCATGTTGGTCAGCCCGCTCGGAGTGACGTCCTCATCTAGCCCGACCCCGTCGTCGGTGACCTCCACGGCCAGGTCGTCGGCGACCGAGATCGCGACCGTCAACGTCGTGGCGTGGGCGTACCGGACCGCATTGCTCAACGCCTCGCGGACCACCGCGATCACCTGGTCGGCGAGTCGCGGCTCGACGATCGACAGCGGTCCCGCCATCCGCACATGGGTCTGTATCGGCAGATCGTCGACCTGCTGATCGATCGTCTCCTGCACGCGTTGACGGAGACGTGTGGTCTCGGATTCTTCCGCCTGCAGATCGAAGATCGTCGAGCGCACGTCCTGCACGATGTCCTGCAGATTGTTGATGGATCGCGTCAGCCGGGCCCGGATCTCGGGTGACCGGGTGCGCTGCAGCGTCGCCTGTAGCGTCAGCCCCTCGGCGAAGATCCGCTGGATCACGTGATCGTGCAGGTCGCGCGCGATTCGTTCGCGATCCTCCAGCACCCGCATCTGCTGGGTCTGGTTCGCCGCGCTGGCCAGCTGGAGTGCCAGGGCCGCCTGATCGGCGAAGTCCGCGCTCAGGCTCAGCAGGTCCTCTGCGAACGCGTCGCGTCCCTTGGACCGCACGGCGATCAGCACTCCACGGGTCGACTCCACCGTGCGCAGCGGGGCGACCATGACCGGACCGTGCCATGCCGAGGAGTGCCCGGAGATGTCGTACTCGAGTTGGTCACGCAGAACCGGCCGGCGTCGCCGGAAAGCGTCGCCGGAGGTCGAGCCCCTGGTGGGCACGGTCCGCCCGCGAAAGACATCGGCGTCGATGCCCTCGGCGACCGTGACGACGAGTTCTTCCACTAGTTCGGGCGGCATCTCGTGGTCGTGGGGTTCGGCGATGCAGACCAGGTCGGCGTCGGCCAGGGTGAGCACCTTGCGGGCAATCGCCTCGAGGACCTCCTGGTTGTCGGCACCCGTCAGCAGCTCCGCGATGATGTCCCGATTCGCCTCGATCCAGGCGAGCTGTGTCTGCGCCTGCTCGTAGAGCCGGGCGTTCTCGATGGCGATGCCCGCCGCCGCCGCCAGTGCCTGGATGACGAGTTCGTTGTCCTCGGTGAACAGTGCACCGTTCTTCTTCTCGGTCAGGAACAGGTTGCCGAAGATCTCGTCACGTACCCGGATCGGGGCGCCCAGGAAGGTGGTCATCTGCGGATGATTCGGCGGGAAACCTACCGCCGCGGGGTGCTCGGAGAGGTCGTCGAGCCGCAACACCCGCGGGTCGTCGATGAGCAGGCCCAACACGCCGCGTCCCGTCGGCAGGTCTCCGATCTCGGTGCGGACCTCCTCGCTGATGCCCTGGGCGAGGAAAGCCGAGAGGTCGTATCCGCTGCCGAGAACGCCGAGCGCGCCGTACTCGGCGTCGACCAAGCGGATTCCGGCGGCGACGATCGACTCGAGAGTGGTCTCCAGATCGAGTTCGGAACTCACCGACAGCATGGCTTCGAGCAGACCGTCGATGCGGTCTCGAACATCGGCGATCTGCGTGATCCGGTCGCCGACCTTACCGAGGAGCTCACGCAATCGCTTCTGCGACGGCGCATTCTGTAGTTCGATAGACCTCGCGCCACGTTCCGGGAATTCGCGGACCATATTCTGGATGATATACCCTGCGGTCCGTCGAGTATTCGGTTGAATAATTCTCGACAAATGACTTCGAAGCCCTCGATCAGTAAGTCCCGCACCGCAATTGGATATTCCGCGAACCGTCGCATCAGTGGTGAAACGGACATTCCGGATATGCGCGAATCTGCCGGTCCGGGCAATCCGGGTGAAACACGTCTGGGGTCGTCCTACAATTCGTCTCAGCGGCACCCGCGCCGGAGGGAGGTGTGGCCGATGATCTCGGTTTTCCTCGTCGATGACCACGAGATCGTCCGACGGGGCCTCGTCGAACTCCTGGACCACGAGGACGACGTCCGGGTGGTCGGCGAGGCCGCGACCTGCGCGCAGGCGCTCGCCCGCGTCCCCACCGTGAAACCCGATGTGGCCGTCCTCGACGTCCGCCTGCCGGACGGCAACGGGATCGAACTGTGTCGCGAGCTGCTCAGCCGCGTCGACGGCCTGCGCTGCCTCATCCTGACCTCGATGACCGACGACGAGGCCATGATGGACGCGATCCTCGCCGGCGCCAGCGGGTACGTCATCAAGGACATCACCGGCATGGAGCTGGCACGTGCCATCACCGACGTCGGCGCCGGCCGTTCACTGCTCGACAACCGCGCTGCCGCGGCCCTCATGGACCGGTTGCGCACCCAGCGCGAGAAAGAGAAGAAGCCCGGCGACGCATTGAGCGAGCAGGAGAGCACTCTGCTCGCCCTCCTCGGCGAGGGGCTGACCAATCGGCAGATCGCCGCGCGGATGCACCTTGCGGAGAAGACCGTGAAGAACTACGTCTCCCGGCTGCTCGGCAAACTCGGCATGGAACGCCGTACGCAGGCAGCGGTGTACGCGGCGAAAGTGGCGCAGCGGGGCAACGGCCGCTGAGCTCCACGCTCATACCCCGCCACCTCGAGCGCAAACGTGTCATTGGTCCCCATTCTGGGGACTCTTTACCCGATGACTCGCCCCCCCGCCGAGGTCTGTACTGGAGAACGGAAGCCAATGCCGGGACACCCCGGCGCTCGGTGCGTGACCTCCAGAGGGGACAGCCGTGTGACCGCGTCCAGATTCACCGACGGGCCCGTTGTCGTCGGCATCGACGGTTCCGCCACCGCACGCGCGGCGGCACGCTGGGCCGCACGCGACGCCGCTCTCCACCGGTCCGAGATCGAGATGATCGCCTCGGCGAACCTGTCGGCCGACGAGCCGCACGTCCTCGATCCGCTTCGGGACCGGTTCGAACGTGCGCTGGCGGAGGCCCGCCGGGTCGTCGAGGATTCGACGGACACCCCCGACCCGTTGAAGATCACGACCCAGGTGGTCGACTCCCCGCCGATCGCCGCCCTGCTCGACGCATCGGATCGGGCGCGGTTGGTCGTCGTGGGCAACCGCGGGCACATGGCCGGACATCGGGTGGTTCTCGGGTCGGTGACCATCGCCCTCGCCGAGTACTGCAGATGCCCGTTGACGGTCGTCCGGGACACCGCAGCGCATTGGTCTCAGGCGAACGTCGTGGTCGGCACCGACGGTTCCCCGGGCGGACGGCGCGCGGTCAGCGCCGCATTCGCCGCCGCTGCCCTGCGCAGCGTGCCGGTCACAGTCGTCCACGCCTGGTGCGACGCCGACATGTCCGTGCCGTGCACGGTGTCCGACTGGCCGACCCATCGGAGCCGAGCCGACGCCTGGCTCGATGATGAACTGGCCGAGGTACGCCGCCGATATCCCCAGGTCACCATCCGCTGCGCGGTAACCCGGGACCGTCCCGCACGCGCACTTCTCGACCACGCCCAAGCAGCCCAACTGCTCGTCGTGGGCGCCTGCGGCCGCGGCGGATTCGCCGGCATGAGACTCGGCTCGACGAGCCTGTCGGTCCTGCGATCCGCGCGGTGCCCGGTGATGGTCGTACCCCACGACCGCTGAGCCGCGGCCGCGGATCGGCCAACCATGTGCCATTAGGCCCTATGAGACCCACATCACATCCGGTGACACTGAGTTGGTCGTTCGTCCAAGTCGCGAGTCCGCCGACGACGCGACGACAGGGCCCGAATCGAAACCCAGCCACAGAGGTCCCGTCATGACAGTCATATCCCCGTTGGCCGCCGAAACCGAGGGTTCGGCCGACCGGTACTGCGACAGCTGCGGACGCAGCTTCGTCACACGATCGCCGTTGTCCCAGGCCGACCGGGACGACTGGGCCAGGGTCAACGGCTGGCACATCGGGGCCGACGAGACCTTCTGCCCTGCCTGCCGGCAGGCGCGCCTCGAGATCAGCGATCCGTGAGATCCGGCGGCGGTGTCTTCAGCCGCCGAGCCCGGCGCCGAGACCCAAGAGGGATGGCACCGCGCCGACCAGCTGCGACAGCAGGCCGGTCAGCTCATCGGAGGCAGGAAGGTCGGGAGTCGACGGCGTGGCACCCGGAGTTGTTTGAGGGGTTGCTCCGGGCGCCTCGCCGGTCGGCGCGCCCTGGTTCACGCCGATCGTGATCTTCGGATTCTTCGCCGGGTCGAGCCAGACGAGGATCTTCTTCATCAGCTCGCGTTCGATGGCGACGCAGCCCATCGTCGGTTCGTTGTTGGTCACGTGCAGGAACATCGCCGACGCCTTGCCGGGCGTGCGCTGCGGGTTGTGCGCGATGTTGACGGCGTAGTCGTAGACCGGACCCGAGTTGTACAGGTTCTCGCTGTCACCGCCGGGGCTCTGCGCCTGACGCACGTGGGTGTTGTAGGTCGGTGACTTGGGATCGGAATCCCACCAGTCCTGCTGATCGACCTTGATGTAGGGCATTTTGGTACCCGGGTTCTGCTGACGACCGAACGCCTGGTCGAGCGGGAACGTGCCCTGCGGCGTGCGGGGCACGTTGTCCTGCGGTTCCCCCATGCCCAGGGAACCGAGGAAGGCCTTGCCGGGCCCGAGAACCGGCTTCCAGCTGCCGTCGGCGCCCTTTTCGAAGGCCGTGAGGGTGGCAGTCGTGTCCGACGCCTTGGGCGCGGTCACCACGATCATCTGGCCGGTCGCCCCGCCGGCACGCTCGACGCCGCCGGGCGCATCTGCGGAACCGCTGTCACCGGACAGCTGGTCGAGCACGTCGTCGAGCACCGGGATGCCCAGTCCCGTCGCCGCTCCCGGTCCCGTCGGACTCCCCGGAGTGGTCGGGGTGGTCGGCTCCGGCTCGGCGAAGGCCTGACCCGCGCCACCGGCACACGCGGCGAGCACCGCTATCACCAATAGTCCCAGAAGTCTCATTCGCCTCATCAGTAACTTCAGCACCACACCAGTGTGACAGTGCGCAAGATCTCATGAGTCACGTGATGGTCACGGTGCAATGAGGATCAGATCAAGCATCCCGACCTCCGACCTCATTCCGACCGCCGAGACGGCTGTCGATTCTCGATGGAAAATCAACGATGATCCATTGCTCGCCGCGCAGGACAATGCGTCGGAAGACCAATTGTTCAACCACGTCCCGGGTAATTCACCGAGCTTTCCTTTGCAGGAACGAAACAAAATCGTTAGCGTCGGAAATGGCGAAAGTCGATCAGCGACATCGCCGATCGGAACACCACCGACAAAGGAGAAACAATGGGTTCCCTCGAGAACATCGAAGTTGTGACAGCCCTCATCGATCTGCTCAAGGCGCTCAGCGGCGTCGACGGCGGCGCAGCCTGATCGCGTCCGAGAGACCGGTCCGCCACTGAGGTTCGCAGCGTGACAACGCCGAACACAGCGGTGGACCAGACGGAAGGCCGCGCCGATTCCCTCCCCTCAGCGAATCGTCGCGGCTTCCTTCTTTTCACAGCCGATTGTCGCCCGCTCGCTACGCTCCCGGCGCGGACGGCCCGAACTCCTCCAGCATTTCCGTCACCAGCGCTGCAATCGGCGACCGTTCGCTACGGGTGAGCGTGATGTGCGCGAAGAGCGGATGCCCCTTCAGCTTCTCGATGACCGCGGCCACGCCGTCATGCCGGCCCACTCGAAGATTGTCGCGTTGCGCGACGTCGTGGGTGAGCACCACGCGCGATCCCGATCCCAGTCGCGACAGCACCGTCAGCAGGACGTTGCGTTCCAGCGACTGTGCCTCGTCGACGATGACGAACGAATCGTGCAGTGACCGACCACGGATGTGCGTCAGCGGCAGCACCTCCAGCATCCCGCGGCTCAGCACCTCCTCGATGACCTCCGGTGAGGCGAGCCCCTCCAGGGTGTCGAACACCGCCTGTGCCCACGGACCCATCTTCTCGGCCTCACCACCCGGGAGGTAGCCGAGTTGCTGGCCGCCGACCGCGTACAGCGGCCGGAACACCACCACCTTGCGCTGGGTCCGGCGTTCCAGGACCGCCTCGAGACCGGCGCACAGTGCCAGCGCCGACTTGCCTGTCCCCGCCTTTCCGCCGAGCGAGACGATGCCGACGCTGTCGTCGAGGAGCAGGTCGAGGGCGACGCGCTGTTCCGCGGAACGCCCGTGCAGGCCGAACGCCTCCCGGTCTCCCCGCACCAGCTGCACGCGCTTGTCCGGATTGACGCGACCGAGGGCACTCGACGACGGACTGAGAAGGCGGATGCCGGTGTGGCAGGGCAGCTCCCTGGCCTCGTCGAGGTCGATGACGCCGTCGGCGAACAGCGCGTCGATCGTCGAGGTCTCGACGTCGAGTTCGGTCATCCCCGACCACCCGGAGACCACCACGTCCTGTGCGTGGTACTCGTCCGCGGCCAGACCGACCGCGCCGGCCTTCACCCGGAGCGGCGTGTCCTTGGACACGAGGGTGACGTCCTTGCCCTCGGCACGCAGGTTCAGCGCACAGGCCAGAATCCGGGAATCGTTGCTGTCGGTGCGGAAACCGGCCGGCAGGACGGCCGGATCGGTGTGGTTGAGCTCCACCTGGAGGGTGCCGCCCTCATCGCCGATCTCGATCGGCAGATCGAGCCGGCCGTGTGCCAGCCGCAGGTCGTCGAGCATGCGCAACGCCTCACGTGCGAACCAGCCGAGCTCGTGGTGGTGACGTTTGCCCTCGAGTTCGCTGATGACCACCAGTGGCAACACCACTGAGTGCTCCGCGAAGCGCATGACCGCCCAGGGGTCGGACAGCAGCACGGAAGTGTCGAGGACGTAGGTGCGTGTGGTCACGTGGGGCTCCTACGTTCATGCGGCGCCCGCACAAACCAGTTCTCGCAGTTGACCGGCCGGTCGAAGTCCGTTGCCCTCGGCGTCAGCCGAGGTGGACGAGGACCGGGGCCGGCCCCCTCGCGTTGCTGCTGCAATCCACGAATCGAACCTCCCGGACGAACCGCTTCCCCGCGGTCCGTACTCGACAACGTACGCGTTGGATTCTCGAGCGGCGCGCCCGAATCAGGTGTGTCGGCGTGAATTTCGCGTTAACCGCAGTATCGTCTGCTCCAGGGACGCAAACGGCGCCACCAGGACATTCGTCGTCCTGATGGCGCCGTGCGCGAGTTCTGGGAGCGGTGGGCCGCGTCTAGCCGCGAGCGCGCGAGAGGATGCGCTGGCGCGCCGCCTCGGCCTCCTCGCCCAGCCCCTCCACGGAGTCGAGCTTGACCGCGTCGGCGAGGGTGGCGGCGATGTCCCGCCAGGTGTCGGAGTTCTCGTAGTCGGCGATCAGTGCGCGCTCGGCCTCGAAATCATCGATGTCGTGACCGATGGCCTCGGCCCGGCCCACCGCCAGCGCGGAGTCGATCGCGATGACGGTGGCGTCCTGATCGGCGACGATGCCGGCGTTGAGGAACGCACCGAAGGTGTTGGCCTGCTGCTGGTCGTCGGCCGAGATCTTGGCGAGGATCTGCACCAGGACGTCGTCGGCGGCGACCGCCGACATCCGCTTGATGAAGCTGACGCACTGGTTCTCGTGCACGGCCATCAATGCGAGCACATCCAGCGGGCCGAGCGGATCGACCTGCTCCGGGGTCTGCCGGTAGCCCTTGGTGACGTGGACGAGTCGCCGGTCCTCGGCGTCCACCGGGTCGATCGCGCGGCGCACGACGAGGTAGTCGCGCAGCACGATGGAGTGCCTGTTGTCCTCCGCGGTCCACACGCCGATCAGCTGACGCCATTCGGAGAAGGCCGGGAAGTGCTTCGCCAGCACGCGGTGGTAGGACGGCAGGTTGTCCTTGGTGAGGAGGAGCGCCAGCAGCCCGGCACGTGCCTCGTCGGACAGCGTGGCCTGCGACGGGTCGAAGTCGTCTCCGCCGAGAAACGCGAAGTTGCGTCCGTCGTCCCACGGCACCCAGTCGTGCGGGTTCCACGGGCTGGCGGCCGACTGGTGGTCTTCCGCGATCTCGGGAAGAGCCTTCTCGAGCGCGATGATCAGGTCGTCTTCAGTGAGTGCGTTCATCGCTGCAAGGATACGGAGCCCGCTCGAAGGTGGGCAATCCAGGTCAGATCCGAGCCGAGTCAGATCCGACTCATCAGCCCCCACTCCTCGAGTCCCTCGTAGAGCGGGAAGTCGAGGGCGAGCTTCGAGACACGGCCGCGCAGCGTCGAGACGTCGGCCGACGAACCGGCGGCGAGCGCCGTGGCGATGATGTCGGCGACCTCGACGAACTGCTCGTCGCCGAAGCCACGGGTGGCCAGCGCGGGCGTTCCGATGCGAAGACCCGAGGTGACCATCGGCGGGCGCGGGTCGAACGGCACCGCATTGCGGTTGACGGTGATGCCGACCTGGTGGAGCAGATCCTCGGCCTGCTGTCCGTCGAGGTCGCTGTTGCGCAGGTCGACGAGCACGAGATGGACATCGGTGCCGCCGGTCAGGACCGACACGCCTGCCTTGGCGACGTCTTCACCGGTGAGGCGGTCGGCGAGGAGCTTCGCACCGGAGAGGGTGCGACGCTGACGGTCGGCGAATTCCTCGGTGCCGGCGATCTTCAGTGCGACGGCCTTGCCGGCGATCGCATGCATGAGTGGCCCACCCTGCTGGCCGGGGAACACCGCCGAGTTGAGCTTCTTGGCCCATTCCTGCTTGGCGAGGATGATGCCGGAGCGGGGGCCGCCGAGTGTCTTGTGCACGGTCGAGCTGACGACGTCGGCGTGCGGGACCGGCGACGGGTGCAGACCGGCGGCGACGAGTCCGGCGAAGTGCGCCATGTCGACCCAGAGGTGGGCGCCGACCTCGTCGGCGATCGAGCGGAACGCCTCGAAGTCGAGGGTGCGCGGGTAGGCGGACCAGCCGGCGACGATGACCTTCGGCTTGACGTCGAGGGCGATCTTGCGCACCTCGTCCATGTCGATGCGGAAGTCCTCCTTGCTCACGCCGTAGAAGGCGTTCTCGTAGAGCTTGCCGGAGAAGTTGAGTCGCATGCCGTGCGTGAGGTGACCGCCGTGGGCGAGGTCGAGACCGAGCATGGTCTCCCCCGGCTCCATCAGGGCCTGCAGCACGGCCGCGTTGGCCTGCGCACCCGAGTGGGGCTGGACGTTGGCGAAGTCGGCGCCGAACAGTTCCTTGGCACGGTTGCGGGCGATGTCCTCGACCACGTCGACGTACTCACAGCCGCCGTAGTAGCGGCGTCCCGGGTAACCCTCGGCGTACTTGTTGGTGAGCACGCTGCCCTGCGCCTGCAGCACCGCGCGCGGCACGAAGTTCTCCGAGGCGATCATCTCGAGAGTGTCCCGCTGACGGCTGAGTTCGCCGTTCATCGCGGCGGCGACGTCGGGGTCGAGCTCCGCCAGGGACATCGAGTTCACGGATGACGAGTTCGCGGTCATGTCGTCAAGTCTAGGGAGCCCCCCTACTCATCCCCTAACCCGGCACCAGCTCACGCCGCAGGCTCGCCGGGATGAGAGGTTCGTCGAGCAACCGCCCGAAGGCCGCGGCGCGGTCGCCGGCGGCGTCGAGCCAGCTCTCGAGCAGCTGGTAACCCTCGACGTAGGTGCTGATGTATGCACGCCACAGCGGCGAGGTGAGGAACCGCAGCATCTGGCGGGTCCGCTCGGGCGGCGCGAGCAACCACGTCTGGAGGAAGTCGGCCACGGAGTCGGCGCCGGCGTGCTGGTCGTGCAGCATCAGGGCCGCATCCTGTCGGACGGTCAGGAGTCCGGAGGTGGCGCGTCCGATGCGCATCGCCCGGTCGGCGTCGAAGCGCAGACCGAGGTCGGCGTAGATCTCCTGTGCCCAGAACCCCCAGTCCTTGCCCATGATGGCGGTCAGGGCGTGGTCGGCGAGTCCCTCGGCCATGAGGCACTGCGGGGTGTTGACGAGGAAGATCGACTGCTCGTACTGGCCGGCGCCGACGAGCAACTGTTCCTTGCGGCAGTGCTCGGTGTGGTGGCCGGGGTAGGCCTCGTGAGCGATCAGGTGCGGAAGCGACGACATGTGCTGCGTGAGGTCGACGTTGATCGCGACCCGGGACCGGTAGTCGCCGAGGTAGTAGTTGAACCCCGACCACGGTTTGTCGGTGACGACCTCGAAGTCGACGATCTCGTTGTCCGGCAACGGGTATTGCGCGCGTACACGTTCCCGGAGGGCACCACTGAACGCCCGGACGCATTCGTCGACCTTCTCGGCGGGGATCTCGTCGGCACGACGATGCGCGGCGTAGGCGTCGCGCAGCTCGGTACCGGTGGCGTCGCCGATGCCGAGCGCCTCGGCCAGTTCCGTGTGGGCCTGCCGGTAACGGTCGGCGTCGGCGAGGGCGATGTCGACGTCGAAATAGGCGCTGACCTCATCGACGAACGAGACGTCGTCGCCGGCGAACTTACGTGCCGAACATTCGAGCGCGCGCAGGTGGGCACCGATGAATTCCGCCCGGTCCGCGGGGAGATCACCGGGGAGGTCGGCGCGCAGGGCTCGCGCCTGTGCGGCCAGCTGCGCCGGGTCGGGTGCGGGTCCGTTGGCGATCTCGGCGCGCACCGCCGGGTCGCCGGTGAACGCGTCGACGAAGCCTTCTTCGAGCCGATCGAACGCCAGCCCCAGCCGCAGGTAGTCGGTGACGAGGTCGGGGTTCGCGTGGTCGGCCGGCATACCGGCACGTTACCGCGAGCAGACTCACCGCGTGGACCCACCGCGTCGCAGCCAGGGGTGGGCCCTAAGCTGTTACGCATGACGACCCGGGCAGCCGCGCGTACCACGACCCCGGAGCAGCGCTGATGGCCCGCAATGCCAGTGATCGGGACCCCAGCCTGTACCTGGAACTCGACCGCCGGCAGTGGCGCGAACTGCGTGAGTCGATGCCCCTCGTACTGAACGAGTCCGAGCTCGCCGAGCTCGTGGGTCTCGGTGAGCAGATAGACCTCGACGAGGTCGCCGACGTCTACCTTCCCCTGTCACGTCTGATCCACCTGCAAGTCGCTGCGCGCCAACGACTGTTCGCGGCCACCTCGACCTTTCTCGGCGAACGCCAGGTCAACCGACAGGTCCCGTTCGTCATCGGCATCGCGGGCAGTGTCGCCGTCGGCAAGTCGACGACCGCGCGCGTGCTCGCGGCCCTGCTCGCCCGGTGGGAGTCACATCCGAAGGTCGACCTCATCACCACCGACGGCTTCCTGCTCCCGACGGCGGAGATGCAGCGTCGGGGCATCTTGCACCGCAAGGGTTTTCCCGAATCTTACGACCGGCGCGCGCTGCTCAGGTTCGTGACCGAGGTGAAGTCGGGTGCTCGCGAGGTCGCCGCGCCGGTGTACTCCCACCTCGCCTACGACATCGTGCCGAACGTCTATCACTATGTGCGGCAGCCCGACATCCTCATCCTCGAGGGGCTCAACGTCCTGCAGACCGGCCCGACCCTGATGGTGTCGGATCTCTTCGACTTCTCCATCTACGTCGACGCCAGGATCGAGGACATCGAGGAGTGGTACATCTCCCGGTTCCTGCAGATGCGGACCACCTCCTTCGCCAACCCGGACTCCCACTTCCACGCCTACGCCTCGCTCACCGACAAGCAGGCGACGGCCGCGGCCCGGGACCTGTGGACCTCCATCAACCGGCCGAACCTGATCGAGAACATCCTGCCCACCCGGCCACGGGCCTCGCTGGTCCTCCGCAAGGACGTCGACCACTCCATCAACCGAGTGCGCCTGCGGAAGCTGTGAGCATCAGGTCCACCAGCTCGGCGCTGTTGCGGCCGGTGGACGCCCGGTCCGCTTCGCTGTTGGACAGGTGCAGGGCACCGATACCCATCGCGAAGATCCAGGTGGCCCGGATCGATGCGGTCTTCCGGTCCAGGCCTCCCATACTTTTTCGTATGTTACGTTTCGGCCCGTGGACTCCCCGACAGCCGGAACGGTCACGATCACCGACGAATTCATCGCCGCACTGGCCGAGCGCGCCGGTCGCGCAGAGGACCTACGGCAACTGCCCGCCGAGACGATCCGGGACGCGACCGACTCCGGCCTGTTGGATCTGTTGATCCCCAACCGGTTCGGCGGACTCGAAGCACCCTTCCCCGAGATCCTCGACCACGTCCGACGCCTGGCACACGGATGCACGTCGAGTGCCTGGACGCTGGGTTTCTACACGCTGCACGGCTGGATCACCGCACTGTTCGGCGAGGAGGCACAGAAGGAGGCGTTCGCCGATCGCCCGTACCTCGCACCGGCACCGCTGGCGCCGACCGGCACCGCGGAGCCCCGGGGTGCCGGTTTCTCGGTATCCGGACGCTGGTCGTGGGCCACCGGGATCATGGCGGCCAACTGGGTGATGGTGGGCGCCATCGTCACCGGCGACCGACCGGACGCGATCCTCGCGCTGTTGCCGATCAGCGACGCACGAGTCGACGACGTCTGGCACACCGACGGCATGCGGGCGACCGGTTCGAACGACGTGGTGATCGAGAACGCCTTCGTACCCGCCCATCGCACCGTCCGGGTCCGGGATCTGTACGCAGGCAAGACACCTGGCGCATCGCTGCACGACAACTACTCGTATCGCTGGCCGATGGTGCCTGCCCTCGCGCTGCTGGCCGCGATGCCCGCGCTGGGTACGGCCGAACGGGTCGCCGACCTGTACGCGGCACGACTCTCCGAACGGGTCCTCGCATACCAGATGGTCAAGCAGAAGGACAAGCCTGCGTCCCGAATTCGGCTGGGAGACGCGCGAATCCGACTACACGCCCTCCGTGGTCTGCTCGCGGAGACCACCACGACCATCGACGGAATGCTGGCTGCCGGAGAGACCATCGACATCCGCACGCGTGCGCAGGCACGCCTCGCCGCAGCCCGGATCGTGCACGAGTCGAGAGCGGTGATCGGCACCCTGCTCGAGGCTTCGGGTGCCAGTGTGCACTTTCTCGACCACCCGATGCAGCGTGCACGCCGAGACGTCGACGTCCTGGCCGGTCACGTCGTCTTCGATTACGACGAGATCCGGGAGATCGCGGCATCTCTCGAGATCGGCATGGAGATCTCCCCGTTCGCCATGGTTTAGCGTCAGCCGACGGTCACCGACGCACGCCGCTCGTCGAGCCCGGCCGGGTAGCCGCCGGCGATCGCGATCCGGTTCCAGGTGTTGATCATCGCGATCGCGGCCACGAGCTGACCGGTCTCGACGGCTCCGAAATGCACTCGCACGTCGTCGAATACGTCGTCGGTGACCGCACGGTCGCCGAGCAGTGTCAGCTGTTCGGCGAGCGCGAGGACCGCGCGTTCGCGTGCGTCGAAGACCGGCCCGGCCTCACGCCATGCCGGAAGCATCAGCAACTTGTGCGGGTCGATCTGCGCGGCCAGCGCGTCCCCCGCGTGCATGTGCAAGCAGTAGGCGCAGCCGTTCAGCTGCGACACCCGCATCGAGATCAGCTCGCCGATCTCGGCGTCGACACCCGCCGACGACGCGCGCTGCAGGGCGACCAGCGCCTTGTAGACGGCGGGATTGTCCCGCGGAATCCACATGCGTGTCGACGGGCGCGTGCGAACACTCATCGCGCACTGCCCGCGGAAGCGTCGGCGCGGCGGGCCAGCCATTGCTCGAGTGTGGTCGGGGTGACCACGTCGGGGTTCGCCGGCACCAGTCCCCCGCCGCGGATCGCCGGCCCACCGACGGGCGCCCCGAGAACCCAGCGTGGCGATCCCCGCCTTGCCGCAACGGCTTTCGCCACCTCGACGAGACTCATCTCGGCGGGCCCGGCCACCTCGATCTTGCGGACCCCGCCCCCATTCGCGGGGACAGGCGCCGCGGTTGCCGTGTCCACGACCACCTTCGCCACATCCCCCGCGGCCGCGGGACGGCACCACATCTTCGGTACGACCGCGACGGGGCCGAAAGCCATTCTCCCCATCATCTGTTCGGCGAGTTCGAACCACTGCACCGAGGCCAGGATGGTCAGCGACGCCGGGTCGACGACATCGCGGTAGGCGGCCTCCTGGGCCGCTTTGCCTTGGTAGTAACCGAATTTCGCGTTCACCGCCGGATCGTCGGCGTTGACGATGGAGACGACGACAACGTGCCCGACCGCGGCTGCGGTGGCGGCCCTGCCGATGTTGTGCGCCGTCGTCCGGAAGAAGTCGACGGCCTTCTTCGCACTCAGCGTCTCGAGGCTGAGGCAATCGACCACCGTGTCGGCCCCGGACAGCGCCTGAGCCAGGCCATCACCGGTGTAGGCATCGACCCCGGTCCCCCGGTTCGCCCGTATCACCTCGTTGCCGCGCTCGGCGAGGATGTCCGCAACCCGGCTACCCAGTTCTCCGCTCGCTCCGACCACCACGATCTTCATCTCGCCCTCCTCGCCGACATCGTCGGCCTCTGTGTGTCTGTTCACCTGTTCACCTGTTCAGGACTTACGCTAGTTCGGGATTAGCACAAGAAAGTGGTCCAATCCGATGGAAGAAACCGGAGTCAATCCGAGCGTCGCCCCTCCCGATCCCTGGGCGGAGGTCGCCGCGCGGCTCGGCGCCGACCTGTTTCTCGACCTGCAGCCGGACCCCGAGGCGAGTGCCCGCGGCCGGGGTGCGACGCTGCGTCGAACACTCACGGAGGCGTTGCGCTCGGCCATTCTCGACGGACGCCTGCCCGCCGGCACCGCACTGCCGCCCTATCGTTCACTTGCTGCCGACCTCGGACTGGCCCGCGGTACGGTGTCGACCGTGTACCAGGAGTTGATCGCCGAGGGCTGGTTGACCGCTCGCCAGGGCTCGTCCACGCGGGTGGCCGACGGCGCGGCACACCCCGACACCGCCATGAACCCCACCGACACCCAGATCGTCGGCGAGGAACCCGCGACGCCCACCACTTTCCGATTGCCGCACGATTTCTCGCTCGGTCAACCGTGCGCGAGCATGTTCCCGCGGACCGACTGGATCCGCGCCACCCGTCGGGTACTCACCGATGTCGGCGACGAGGCCTTCGCTCCGTCACACCCGCAGGGCCGACCGGAACTCCGCCGCGCCCTGAGCGGATACCTGAGCCGCACCCGCGGTGTTCGTACGAGCGCCGACCGGATCGTGCTCGGCACCGCGGTACAGTCCGCACTGGAGTTGCTGTCGCGCAACGTGTTCGGAGACGAACTCGCGGTCGAGAGCCACGGCCTGCCCTTCCACTGGCAGGCGGTCGAGCGCGGCGGCACCCGGGTGATCCCGATCCCCGTCGACGACGAGGGCATGGTGATCGACGAACTCGAGCGCAGCGACGCCTCGGCGGTCCTGCTGTCCCCGAGCCATCAGTTCCCGACCGGGGTCGCCCTGTCCCCGGCACGACGCATGCAGGTCATCGAGTGGGCGCGTCGCACCGGTGCGATCATCGTCGAGGACGACTACGACGGCGAATTCCGTTATGACCGTGACCCCGTCGGCGCACTGCAGGCGCTCGGTCCGGATGTCGTCATCCATGCGGGGTCGATGAGCAAGAGCCTCTCCCCTGCCGTCCGCGCCGGCTGGCTCGCCCTGCCACCGAGGCTGGTGGACATCGTGCTGGGCGCCAAAGGACTACGTGAACCGGATGCGAGCATCGTCGATCAGCTGATCCTCGCGGACCTGATCGACTCCGGCGCCTACGACCGACACATCCGCCGGAGCCGGCAGTTCTATCGACAGCGCCGCGACGCACTCGTCGACGCGGTCAGCGCGAGCGGATTCGATGTACCCGGGATCGCGGCCGGACTGCACGCGGTCGTCCCCGTCGGCCACGCGGACGAGCACACCCTGGTCCACCAGGCATTCGAACGCGGGATCGGGGTCGTCGGGCTGTCGTTGTTCCGCCATCCCGACGCCGACCCGCTGCCCAACGGCGGCCTGGTCGTCGGATTCGGAACTCCCGCGGCGTCGACCTTCACGACCGACCTTCAGGCGCTGCGCGACCTACTTGCCGTATCGCCTGCTGCGCGCCGAGTAGTCCCGTAGCGCACGGAGGAAATCGACGCGGCGGAACTCGGGCCAGTATGCGTCGGTGAACCAGATCTCCGAATATGCGCTCTGCCACAACAGGAATCCCGACAGTCGCTGTTCTCCGGAGGTCCGGATCACCAGGTCGGGATCGGGCTGTCCCTTGGTGTAGAGGTTCGCGTCGATCGCCTCGACGGTGACCGCCTCGATCATCTCCTCCGGCGTCGCCCCGGCGGCACGCTGTTCGTCGAGCAGCGCTCGCACCGCGTCGACGATCTCCTGCCGGCCGCCGTACCCGACGGCGACGTTCACGTTCATGCCGTTCCGTTCGGAGGTGCGCTCGGCTGCGGCCCGCAGCCGCCGGCCGACGGCGTCCGGCAGGGCGTCGAGCGTGCCGACGATGCGGATGCACCAGTCCCCGTCCGGCGAGGAGATCTCGTCGACGATGTCGGGCACGATCTCCAGCAGTGCGTCGAGTTCGTCCGACGACCGGTTCAGGTTCTCGGTGGAGAGCAGATAGATGGTGACGGCCTCGATGCCCAGACCCGCACACCAGCCGAGCATGTCGGCGATCCGCTGGGCACCCACCCGATGTCCGTGGCTGACGTCCTCGAATCCGGCCTCGCGCGCCCAGCGCCGGTTGCCGTCGCAGATGATCGCGACATGCCGCGGTAGGCGTTGGGTGTCGAGGAGTTGGATGAGTCGACGTTCGTAGATGGTGAGAACTGGTCGGCGCACCCGATCCGGCAGCAGCTTCATCCTTCGCGGCCTCGTGTCACGTGGGACACCTTACGCGTCGGGGTGCGAGCAGGATGACCCCGCCGACGTCCGCAGCCATCCCTACAGACGAGTAACTTACGGTACCGTAGGTTTTGTGAACACACTGCCGAGCCCGCCCCTGGACGTGAACGATCGCCCCCGTCTTCGCGGCGTGATCCACCACTACTCCGCGTATGTGGCAGCGGTCGCCGGCCTCGCGCTGGTCATCGGGGCCGCGATCCTCGACGGTGCCGTCGCCGCGCTGACCTGCGCGGTGTACGCCGTCACCGTGGTCGGGCTGTTCACCGTCAGTGCCACCTACCACCGAATCCCGTGGAAGACGGCGCGGGCGCGCATCCGGATGAAGCGCGCCGATCACGCGATGATCTTTCTGTTCATCGCCGGCACTTACACACCGTTCTGCGCCCTCGGGCTACCGTCCCCGGCCAGCTGGTGGGTGCTCGGCATCGTGTGGGCGGGCGCGCTCGGCGGATCACTGCTGAAGATCCTGTGGCCGGGCGCTCCCCGCTGGCTGGGCGTCACGCTCTACATCCTGCTCGGCTGGGTCATCGTCGTGGTCGCTCCCGCACTCGTCGCCCAGACCGGCTACCTCGTCATGATCCTGCTGGCGCTCGGCGGAGTGCTCTACAGTCTCGGCGGCGTGCTGTATGCCGCCCGCTGGCCCGACCCGTGGCCGCGCACGTTCGGCCACCACGAGGTGTTCCATCTGTGCACCGCGATCGCGGCACTGCTGCACTACACCGCCGCCTGGCTGGTCGTCACGTCCTAGCATTCCCGGCCGGCTCAGCAGGTCACATGTGCATGTTCATCGGCGGCATCATCCCCATGCCGTGCATCCACATCATCAGGTGGTGACACATATGCATCATCTGATCGACCATCCTCCTCACCTCCCCCCGGGTTTCCACGACGACCGGACGGCCGGTTCAGGAAGAGGGCCGCACGGTCGGTGCGCAGATGGCTTCGACAAACGACCCGACCGCGTTCTCCGGTAGGTGACGTGCGATATCGGCTTCGCTGATCATGCCCACCAGACGATGTTCCTCGAGTACGGGGACACGTCGGATCTGGTGTTCCTCCATCATGTGCATCACCTGCTCGACCTCCGCGCCGGCATCGACATGGTAGGTAGTGCCCTGTGCCAGATCGCTCGCCGTCATCGGCGTTACACCGTCAGTTGCCCTCGCCACCCTCGGCGGGGCTCCTCTTGATCTCGATCCGCTTCTCGGGAGACGGCGCTTCGCTCACCGGCATCGTCACGGTGAGGATGCCGTCGGTATAGGTCGCGTCGATGTCGTCCTCCTTCGCACCTTCGGGCAGCGGCACGGAGCGATAGAAACTCCCGTAGTGGAACTCCGTCCGGGTGCCTTCTTCGCTGCGCTCCTCGCGTTCTGCCTTGATCGTCAACCGCCCGTCACGGACGCTGATGTCGAAGTTCTTGTCCGGGTCCATACCGGGCAGTTCGGCACGCAGGGTGTACTTGCCCTCATCGAGGTGTTCCTCGACGCGGATCAGACGTCCTGCCCCGGAGCCCCATGGAGGCATGGACTCGAATCGGGACATCAGATCGGACCAATCCGGCAGCGCCGGCCACGAGGGGTTGGGACGGCGGGCTGATCGAATACTCATGACTACCTCCGGAAACAGGGCAATTCGAGATGACTGACCTCTTGATTGCATGCCGAATCAGTACGTTGCGGTAGGGCCAACCGTCATCCATCGAAGGACTGCTGACTCAGTCCCACCCTCGCCTTCTTCACCTCGCCTTCTCTTCACGCGAACATCACGTTGCCGCCGCCTCTCGGTGGCGTCCACGTCAGGTGGTCCTGGTCGGCTGAGGCCATGCCGGGAACCCCGGCCGGTACACCGCCGGCCACACTCCACTGCAACCCCGACCTCACCCTTCGGGCAGGCACCTCCCGACGCCGGTTCCTCTCCTGGGCCGGACTCGTGACGGGACTGGCCTTCACCCCGGGACTGCTGGGCGGAGCTCCTCCTGCTGCGACCTCCCCGGCGCATTCAGCCGGCGTGTTCTCCCTCGGAGTCGCCTCCGGCGATCCGCTGCCGGACGGCGTCGTGCTGTGGACGAGGCTGGTGCGCAATCCGTTCGCCCGACTGGGCGGGATGGGTTCACGTCCGGTGCGCGTCGAGTGGGAGATCGCCGCGGACGAGTCGATGACGCGAGTCGTCCGACGCGGGGCCGCCCACGCCACCGCGGAGTGGGGTCACAGCATCCACATCGACGTGCGTGGCCTCGCCCCCGCGGCCGATTACTTCTACCGTTTTCGTGCCCTCGGCGAGATCTCCCCGGTCGGGCGGACCCGCACCGCCCCGGCTCCCCACGCCCGCGTCAGCGCCTTGTCCATCGCGGTGGCGTCCTGCCAGAACTGGGCGGACGGTTACTACCATGCCTTCGCCGACATGGCCGCGCACGCACCGGATCTGGTGCTGCACCTGGGTGACTACATCTACGAGAAGCCGATCCCGGGTGACGCCCGCCGCGGTGCGGCGCGACCGGTGTCGGCGGCACGCGAGGCCGTCGGTCTCGACGACTATCGGGAACGGTACGCCCTCTACAAGACCGACCCCGACCTGCAGCAGGCTCATGCGGCGTCGCCGTTCGTGATCTCCTTCGACGATCATGAGGTCGACAACAACTGGGCCGCAACGATTCCCGAGGACAAGACAGCCCTCTCGGAATTCGCCGTCCGCCGCGCCGGAGCGCTGCGGGCGTGGTGGGAGAACACCCCGGTGCGGACCACCGCACGACCTGACGGCACCTTCATCCGCGCGCACCGGCGCCTCACCTTCGGCGACCTCGCGGAGATCAACCTCCTCGACACCCGCAGCCACCGCAGCGATCAGGTGAACGGGGACAACGACTGCCCGCAGAACGCCCGAACCGCGGACCCGTCGCGGACGATCCTCGGTCCGCGGCAGGAACGCTGGCTCCTCGACGGCCTGGCGTCGAGTCGCGTTCGATGGGATGTCCTCGCCCAGCAGGTCCCGATGGCCGACCTGGCCCGCGGCGAATCCCGGGCGGTCAGCATGGACGGGTGGAGCGGCTACGAGTCATCGCGACGTCGCATCCTCGACGGGGCGGCACACCGCGGCGTACGAAACCTGGTGTCCCTTGCCGGCGACATCCACCGGAGCGTCGTCGCCGACCTACGGACCGACTATGCCGACGCCTCCCTCACCCGCGGAGTCGAACTCGCCACGACGTCGATCACGTCCGGCGGCGACGGCGAGGACAGCGACGGCAGCGACCGCCAGTTGAAGGCCGCCTCGCCGCATGTGCGGTTCGGCAACTCCCAGCGCGGCTACCTGCTCAACCGCATACAGCACGACCGTTGGGAGGCCGAGTTCCGCGTGGCAGCGTCGGTGCGATCACCACGCGGCTCGCTGCGACGCCGCGCCGTCGTCACCATTCCCGACGCGACCGCCGCGGTCGACGTAGGCCAATCCGCTCCCTGAGTAGCCCCGGAGCTTGCGGAGGGGCGTATCGAAGGGTCAGGCGCGCGCGAGTACGTCGAGGACGGTGGCGCTGGCCTCCCAGCCCATGCACTTGTCGGTGACCGACTTGCCGTACACCAGCGGGGTCGCGTCCGTCGACTGGGCGCCGGGCTCGAGGAAGCTCTCCAGCATCACGCCGCTGATGTTCGACACCGCACCGGCCTCCCGGGCGGCACGCAGGGTCGCCGCGATCTCGGTGGCGACCTCCGCCTGGCGGATGTGGTCCTTACCGGAGTTGGCGTGCGAGCAGTCGATCATCACCCGTGCCGGGAGGCCCGCCTTCTCGAGGGCCTCGGCGGCCGACGCGATCGACTCGGCGTCGAAATTGGGTCCGCGGGTACCGCCCCGAAGGATGATGTGGCAGTCCTCGTTGCCGGCGGTCTCGACGACCGCGCCGTTGCCGAAGTCGTCGACTCCGAAGAAGACATGTTCGGCCGCAGCGGCGTTCACCCCGTCGATGGCGACCTGGACGTTGCCGTCGGTGCCGTTCTTGAAGCCGATCGGCATCGACAGGCCCGAGGCGAGCTGGCGGTGCACCTGGGATTCGGTGGTGCGTGCGCCGATCGCACCCCAGGCGACGGCGTCGGCGATGTACTGCGGGCTCGTCGGCTCGAGGAACTCACAGCCGACGGGCAGTCCGAGGTCGATGATGTCGAGTAGCAGTGATCGAGCGGTCCGCAAGCCACGTTCCACGTCGAAGGTGTTGTCCATGCCGGGGTCGTTGATGAGACCCTTCCAGCCGACCGTGGTGCGCGGCTTCTCGAAGTAGACCCGCATGACGATCTTCAGGCGATCGGAGTAGGCCTCGGCCAGCGGTGCCAGACGACGGGCGTAGTCGATCGCGGCGATCGGATCATGGACCGAGCACGGTCCGACGATGACGAGCAGGCGCTCGTCGCGGCCGGCGAGGATGTCGGCGATCTCGTCGCGGTCCCGCGCAACCGCGAGCGCACGCCGTGCGGTCAGCGGCAGCTCGCTGCGGACGGTGTCCGGCGACGGAATCGGACGGAAGGACTTGATCCGACGATCGGAGGTCGATTCGGTTTGCTCGGCCGTACGCGTCGAGAGATCCGGGAGTGTGGTCACGATGTGTGCCTTTCGAGGTCATGCCCTGTCGGTGGTCAATCCGGGGCACGCCTTCTCAGTGGTGGAGCCCCGCTCAAAACGACAAGAGCAGCGACCGTATGGTCGCTGCTCGGGCTCCGGGTGTTACGTGCGCGCGCTTGGTCAGCGCTTCATCGTGGCCCCACCCGGAGCCTCGATAAAGCGCCAATAGGCGCGCACGGTGCTGATCACGGCGACAACACTAGCACAGGGCCCTCCTACGGATGGCCATGGGTGTCAGGGGTGGCCACGGTCGATCAGTTCACTGAGCACGATGATCGATTCGGACCTGTCCACCGGACCGGCAGCCCGGATGCGCTCGAGCGCCTGCTCGAGGTGCCGCACATCGCGGGCGCGAACCCGAAGGATGGCGTCGGCCTGACCCGAGATGGTCGCCGCGCTGACGACCTCGGGGATCGGTTCCCACGACGCCTTGAGCTCCTCGGGTGAGATGTTGCCGCGGCAATACACCTGCACATAGGCCTCCGTGGTCCATTGCATGGCGTGTGGATCGACGATCGCGGTGAACCCCCGGATCACCCCGTCGTCGAGGAGACGGTCGACGCGCCGCTTGACCGCGGGCGCCGAGAGTCCGACCTCGTCGCCGATCTGGGCATAGGTCGCCCGCGCGTCGCGGGTGAGGCAGGCAAGCACCTTTTCATCGAGATCGTCGAGGTGTCGCAACAGAGGCCCCCTTTCCGGAAATTCGCGGCGATTTGTTGCGCCCATACGCAATTCACGGCGATTGTTTGCACCAGAGTCCGACGATACCCTCGATTCATGACGCTGATGCCCCACGACGTGAAACCTCCCGACCACGATGTGGAACCGCATGTGGCACACAACTACTCGCCGATCCCGGTGACCGCGGCCAGCGCCGAAGGCGCCTGGATCACCGATGTCCACGGCAAGCGTCACCTCGACTGCCTCGGCGCCTATTCGGCGGTCAACTTCGGACACCGGCATCCGCGGATCGTCGCGGCAGCACTCGAGCAGATCGACCGGGTCACCCTCACCAGTCGCGCGTTCCGCTCGGACCGACTCGAACCGTTCTGCGCCGCACTTGCCGAGTTGTGCGGCAAGGAGATGGTGCTGCCCATGAACACCGGCGCCGAAGCCGTCGAATCGGCGATCAAGGTCGCCCGCAAATGGGGATACGACGTCAAGGGCGTGCCCGACGGCCGCGCCACGATCATCGTCGCCGGCGGCAACTTCCACGGCCGCACCACGACGATCATCTCCTTCAGCGACGACCCCGACGCGCGCAACGGATTCGGCCCGTACACACCGGGTTTCGTACGCGTCCCCTTCGGCGACGTGGAGTCACTCGCCGCTGCGATCGACGAGACGACCGTCGGTGTCCTGGTCGAGCCCGTCCAGGGTGAGGCCGGGATCATCGTGCCGCCCGACGACTATCTGCCGCGAGTACGCGCACTCTGCACCGCCGCCGACGTGCTGTTGATCGCCGACGAGATCCAGTCGGGCCTCGGCCGCACGGGGCGGACCTTCGCCCTCGAACACTGGGGCGTCGAACCCGACGTCTATCTGCTGGGCAAGGCGCTGGGCGGCGGGATCGTGCCGGTGAGCGCGGTCGTCGCGAACACCGACATCCTCGGGGTCCTGCACCCCGGACAGCACGGCTCGACGTTCGGCGGGAACCCACTCGCCGCGGCGATCGGTCACACCGTCGTCGACATGCTCGCCGAAGGCACCTGGCAGCGACGCGCCACCGACCTCGGCAACCACATGCACACGCGCCTCGGTGAATTCATCGGCCACGGTGTCGTCGCGACCCGCGGTCTCGGACTCTGGGCGGGAATCGATCTCGATCCAGCACTCGGCACCGGCAAGGACTTCTGCCTACGCCTCGCCGAGGGCGGCGTCCTGGCCAAGGACACCCACGGTTCGACGCTGCGCCTCGCCCCTCCGCTCGTCATCACGGTGCCGGAGATCGATTGGGCGGTCGACCGATTCGCGGAAGTGCTGCACGGCTGAAGTGCTGAACGGATGCCGTGCTGACCGGATGAGGGCGGACGGGTCAGCGTGACGCGAGCCTGCGGTCGCGGTTGAGCCACCACGTCGACGTGGACAGCACCGTGGCGAACGCACACCAGGCCGGGTAGGCAGCGAGGGCAGCCCCGGCCGGCGCATTCACGGCACCGGTGCGTCGGGCGAGGTAAGCGCTGCTGACCGTGAGGACTGCTGCGGCCACCGACGCAGTGCCCAGCGCCCCCTTACCGAAGTAGATCCAGCTCCACGCCCCATTGAGCGCGAGGTTGGCGCCGAGCGCGGCGAGGCACGCCTGTTTCGTGTCGTTCTTCGCGTCGCCCGTCGTTGCGCCTGCGGCGGATTCGTCCAAGCCGTCGATCGCGACCGCCGAGGTGACCGCGATGTCGGTGTAGAGGGCGGTCCAGGCCACCGGGAACACCCAGGCGGGCGGGACGAAGGAAGGTTTCTTCAGCCGCGGATACCAGGTCTCGACCGCCGGCCTGGTCACGATGCTGCCGATGGCACCGGCCGCGGCGGTGGCGAGTGAGGTCCCGGTCAGGGTGGAGATGCGCATGGCCACGAGTACCCGTCACGCGGTATCCGACACCTGCTTCACCTGAACTGCGCGGCGAGTGATTCCTCGTCCGTGACCGGAAGCCCGCACACCGTTCCCCGGCACACGTAGGCTGCGTCGCGTCCGCCGACCGGTCCGCGGGCGACCAGCAGCGGATGTGAATCCACTTCACCGGCGACGACGACCGCGCCGCCGGGGACATGCGCCCAGGACGCTCTGGTCAGCGACTGATCCGACGTCGGACCCTGCGCGACGGCGATCTGCAGCGGGCCGGCGACCCGCGCCGACATCACCGACATCCAGTGCCCGGCCGATCGCGGAAGCTTGGCGACGATCACCGAGGCACGGGACAGACTGTGTTCCAACAGTTCTGCATAGCCGACCGCCCTCTCCGGGTCGGCGAGCATCGACGCGGTCAGCAGCGCCTCGGCCATCAGCGACGCACCCGACGGAGTGGCGCCGTCGATCGGATCGCGAGGACGGGCGATGAGCCCTTCGCCCGTGGCGTCGAACCAGGCGCCGGGCGCCTCCGGGTCGGCGAAGAGTTCGATCGCGGTGTCGAGCAACCCCAATCCTGCTCCGAGCCAACGGGTCTCGCCGGTGACCTGGAACAGTGTCAGGAGAGCCGTACTCAAGGCCGCATGGTCGTCGAGTCCGCCGTCGGCCCCCACGGCACCGCCGAGCGACGAACGCTGAAGCCGACCACCGACCAGATGGCCGCGCAGCAACTCATCGGCGCAGCGGACCGCGTCGTCGACGAAGCCGGTCTCGCCCAGCCCGGCGCCCGCCTCGGCGAGCGCGGTGATCGTCATCGCGTTCCACGCGGTGACGACCTTGTCGTCGCGGGTGGGCTGGACACGTCTCGCCCGGGCGTCGAACAGCGCGGCGCGCACGGCGTCGAGGCGGTCGCGGTCCTCCGGATCCGCCGGGAGCTGCAGCGTCGAACGCCCGTGTTCGAAAGTGCCCTGATCGGTCACGACGAACAGCTCGGCGGCCCAACGTCCCGCCTCCGGCCCGAGCACCTCGACGAATTCGTCCGGAGTCCACACATACGTGGAGCCCTCCACCCCGCCGGCATCGGCGTCGAGCGACGAGGCGAACCCGCCCGGCACCCGGAGATCCCGTCGGAGGAACGTCACCGTTTCCTCGACGACGCGGTGCGCGAGCGGATCTCCGGTCCGCCGCGCGAGATGCGCGTAGGCACGTAAGAGCTGTGCGTTGTCGTAGAGCATCTTCTCGAAATGGGGCACGACCCAGCCGGCGTCGACCGAGTAGCGGGCGAAGCCCCCGCCGAGTTGGTCGTAGATGCCGCCGCGACCCATCGCGTGCATGGTCCGGGCGGCGGCATCGAGCGCGGCGGCGTCGCCGGTGCGTTCGGTGTGCCGGATCAGCGCTTCGAGAAGAGCCGAGGGCGGGAACTTGGGTGCGCCGCCGAAACCGCCGCGCTCACGGTCTTCCTCGTCCAGCACCGTGCGGACACCGTGTGCCAGCAGCCGGTCGTCGACCGGAACGGTTCCCGCGGGTAGCGGTGAGGTGTTCACCACAATGTGTTCGCGCACCTTCGCGGCGGTGTCGTCGAGGTCGGCGCGTCGCTGGGTCCACGCCTCGGTGACCGCGGTCAACACCTGCCGGAACGACGGCATCTGCCCGCGCGGACGGGGTGGGTAGTAGGTGCCGGTGTAGAACGGGTCGCCATCGGGGGTCAGGAAGCAGGTCATGGGCCAGCCCCCCTGCCCGGTCATCGCGACGGTGGCAGCCATGTAGATGGCGTCGATGTCGGGACGTTCCTCCCGGTCGACCTTGATGCAGACGAAGTCACGGTTCATCTGGGCCGCGGTGGTCTCGTCCTCGAAGGACTCGTGTGCCATCACATGACACCAGTGGCAGGCCGCGTAGCCGACCGACAACAGGACCGGCACATCGCGGTCGCGTGCCCGGCTCAGCGCGGCGTCGGACCACTCCTGCCAGTGCACGGGATTGTCGGCGTGCTGCCGGAGATATGGGCTCGTCGCCGAGCCCAGCATGTTCGACGACCCGTCAGGTGTCCGCCGGTCGTCGCTCATCGGTCCCGGCCGTGCTCGTCGCGTCCTGGTCGCCGGGTGCGGCGTCGTCGGGTGCTGCGCCATCGGTTACGGCGCCATCGGTTACGGCGCCGTCGGGTGCAGCGTCGACGTGCGCCGAGGCAGCGGCGATCGGACCGGAGGGATCGGTGCCCTCGTCGAACGCCTGATCCGCTTCCGGGTGCTCGGTGTCGAAGGACTCGGGCAGCTTCTTGAGCTGACGGCCCATCGACCAGATCAGGAACGCGGTCCCGACCAGCAACACCAGGATGACGAGCAGTCCCAGAGGGGACGACTTGCCGAATTCCGGTCCCTGCGGCTCCTCCGCCGCGACGACCATCACGGTGTTCACGAAGTCCACGTTGTTCACGATGTCGATGTTCATCACGCCTCGATTCCGGCGAACAGATCGGTTTCGGGCAGGGCCGTCTTCACGCGCGTCTTGGCCAGCTCGAACTCTTCGGTCGGCCACAGTCGCTGCTGCCACTCCAGCGGTACGGCGAAGAACATGCCGTTGGGGTCGATCTGCGTCGCATGGGCCCGCAGCGCATCGTCACGCTGTGGGAAGTACTTGGCGCATTCCACCTGGGTGGTCACCCGGCCCATCAGGTCACCGCGACTGGGATCCCACTTGCTGAGCCACTCGGCGAACGGACTCTCCTGGCCGTGACGCGCGAACTCGTCGGAGAAAAGGACCATGCGATCGCGGATGAACCCGTGCGTGTAGTAGATCTTCGACACCGTCCACGGTTCACCGGTTCCGGGGAACGCGTCGGGTTCCCCGGCCTGGTCGTAGGCCGCCAGCGACACCTCGTGGCAGCGGATGTGATCGGGGTGCGGATATCCACCGTGCTCGTCGTAGGTGATCATCACATGCGGACGGAACTCCCGGACGACGCGGACGAGTGCCTCCGTGGCCTCCTCGAGCGGTACGGTCGCGAACGAGCCCTCCGGCAGCGGCGGCAGCGGGTCGCCCTCGGGCAGCCCCGAGTCGACGAAACCCAGCCAGGTCTGCTTCACGCCGAGTGCCTCGGCGGCTTTGGCCATCTCCTCGCGGCGGACCTCGGACATCCGCTCTTTGATGCCGGGACGGTCCATCGCCGGATTCAGGATGTCGCCCCGCTCGCCACCGGTCAGGGTGACGACGAGCACCTCATTGCCCTCGGCCGCATATTTGGCGGACGTGGCCGCACCCTTGCTCGACTCATCGTCGGGGTGCGCGTGGACCGCCATCAGACGGAACACACCCGGCTGCGGGTCGTCGGCGTGGGTTTCGGTCACAGTTCCTCACCTTCGGATCGCTACTCGTCCCATGGTAGGTATTGACGCGTGAACAGTTCGGATGGGGGCGCCGCAGAGCGCCCTCGCAGCGGCCCGCGCGCGACCTACCCGGAGCATTCCGCGACCGCTCAGACCCGTCGGCGCTGGTTCGTCGCGCTGTCGATACTCGTCGTGGTGGCCGGCGTCACGCTGGCGGCGATCGGGTACAGCAAGTTCGGCACCGCCGACGTGTCCGGCGAGGCCACCGGCTACGAGATCCTCGACAGCAACACCGTCGCCGTGCAGTTCACCGTCGACCGCTCCGACCCGAGCAAGCCCGCCGCCTGTGTGGTGCGTGGACGATCGAAGGACGGCAGCGAGACCGGGCGCCGCGAGATCCTGATCCCGGCCGACTCCGCCGAGCGGATCGGTGTCCGCACCGAGGTCACCACCTCCAAACCCCCGGTGATCGGTGAGGTCTTCGGTTGCACCGTCAACGTGCCCGCCTACCTGCAGCCCGAGTCGTGAGCACCCGGCAGGCCAGACCAGGCGAGACACCGGCACCCCGCGCGGCGTTCGCCGCAATCGGTAGCCGCTACTTCCCGCTGCTCGTCGGGCTGTTCGTCGGCGTGATGCTGATCAGCAACGTCACCGGCACGAAGGGTGTCGTGCTGTTCGACGACTGGCTCGACGTCGACCTCGGCCCCATCCACATGCAGGGCCTCGTCACCGACGGCGCGTTCTTCCTGTTCCCGCTCGCCTACGTCCTGGGCGACGTGATCAGTGAGGTGTACGGGTTCCGCGCGATGCGCCGCACGATCCTGGCCGGTTTCGCCGTCCTCGTTCTCGCGTCGTTGTGTTTCTGGCTGACGATTCAGCTCCCCGCCGCCGATTTCTACGAAGGCCAAGAGGCTTTCGAAACCGTCGCCGGCGTCGTTCCACAATTCCTACTTGCCGGACTTGCCGGATATGTGGTGGGCGAGTTCCTGAATTCATTCGTGTTGGTCAAAATGAAAGAGCGCGCCGGTGAGCGACATTTGTGGGCGCGCCTTTTGGGATCGACCGTCGTCGGCGAATTCGCGGACACCCTCGTCTTCTGTTCGATCGCCGCATCTGCACTGGGTATCTCCACGTGGGGGGACTTCGTCAACTACACCGTTGTCGGGTTTGTCTGGAAGACAATGGTCGAGATCGTCATCATGCCGGTGACGTATTTCGTTGTCGGATGGCTGAAACGAGCCGAGCCCACCTATCAGGAAGCACTCGACGCGGCAACCGCCCGCACAACGGATGTGCCATAGGTCTCGTCGGCTGGTAAGATGGTCGGATACACGGCTCCGCGAGGGGTCGTGTTGCTGCATTTTTAGCGTCCAAATGTCGCGCGGTGAAAAAAGTCGCAACGCGGCGCGGGCAACACGAAGGAGTGACCGATGACCGACACCCAGGTGACCTGGTTGACCCAAGAGTCGCACGATCGCCTCAAGAGCGAGCTCGACTCATTGATCGCCAATCGTCCGGTCATTGCTGCCGAGATCAATGAGCGACGTGAAGAGGGCGACCTCAAGGAGAACGGTGGCTACCACGCTGCCCGCGAGGAGCAGGGCCAGCAGGAGGCGCGCATCCGCCAGCTCCAGGAGCTGCTGAACAACGCCAAGGTCGGCGAGGCGCCGACCCAGTCCGGCGTCGCCCTGCCCGGCTCCGTCGTGACCGTCTACTACGACGGCGACGAGAAGGACTCCGAGACCTTCCTGATCGCGACCCGCGAAGAGGGCGCGTCGGGCGGCAAGCTCGAGACCTACTCCCCCAGCTCGCCCCTGGGCTCCGCACTGATCGACGCCAAGGTCGGCGAGACGCGTGAGTACTCCGTGCCCAGCGGCGCGACAATCAAGGTGACCCTCGTCAGCGCGGAGCCGTACCACAGCTGATCCCAGCCGTCTGACCACGAGCCGAGCCCGGGACGACATCGTCCCGGGCTCGCTTCGTCTGATCAACCTCGTTTCGACATGCAGACTTCGGTCGACGTCTGCCGGTCGGGACTGAGGTTCGCCTGTCCGCAGGTGCGGTCAGCCGAGGTTAACCTTCACACCGCCGGAGAACACCGAATCGTGGAGCTCGATGCTGGCCGGTTTGGCGTCAACGGGCATGTCGTAGACGACCTTGACCTCGACTGTGTTACCCGGATTGATGTTGTCCCAGACGGGAATGTCGCTGCCGCCGAGGTAGATCTGCGCGGTGGTATCGGGCTCGAAGCTGCGGCCCTCGGTGTCGAAGAGCTTCTGATTGGTGGGCGAGAAGTCCTTCGGCTCCTTGCTGGTGTTGTGCACCGTCATGGTGACGACCACGAACTGTCCCTGCGCCTCCGCCGTGAGGAACTCATTTTCGCCGACCGACGACAGGCCCGACTCGACGTTGGTGACGACGAACTCGAACTTGCCGTCGCGCACCGGCGTGTTCAGGCCGGCGGCCTGATCGTCGGCCTTCTTGTTGCCCTTGTCGTTTCCAGCATCGCCGTTACCCGAACCCGCCTGCTCGGCCGAGTTCGAGTTGTCCGACGAAGCGGTGTTGTCGGTCCCCTCGTCCCCACCGCCGGATACGGCGGCGATGATGACAATGAGCACGACCAGGATGCCGACGATCCACGGCCACTTCTTCTTCTTCGGCGGCTGGATCGGCGCCTGGTACGCCGGCGGTGCACCGTACGGACCGGGAGCTCCGTACTGGGGCTGCCCATAGGGCTGTCCCGGATAGGGGGCCTGTCCGGGCTGGGACTGTCCCGGATAGGCCTGTCCGGCCTGGGGATTCTGGGGGTCGGTCATTTCGTTCCTCTTTCACATGCGGACCGGGAAGCGGCCCGCTCAAATGTCATTCTGCACAACAGGTCTGACAGTTCCGCGGCGTCGTATGCTCGGAGGAATCGTGGGCGAATGCGCGACGATCACACTCAATTCCGAGACATATCGGTAACACCGTCAGAGACAGAACAGATGTGTTCCGCTAGCTGTGGTCAGCTCCGTAAACCGCCTGCTGATTGGTGAATCCCTCGAATTCCAACTGTTCGATCAGTCCCTGCCTGGAGAACGGGGAATACTCGCGGTACTGACGGGCAGACTTTGCTGCCTGTACATACCAATTCACCTCACCGTCGACCTCGCGCTGATCGACGGCGGCGGACGAGTCCGAGTATGAGAAGCCCTCGAACTCGAGCTGGCCGATCAGCCCAGACTTCGAAAAACTGCTGTACGCAAGGTACTCCCTCGCCATGGCGACCGCGTCTGACTTCTCCGACACGAGCTTGATCACGGGAGCCTGCACGCTCGGCGATGCCTGCGGGGAGACGCTCGTGCCGAAGCCGGCCATGACCCCGATCATCATCACGAACGCCGCCAGGACGCCTGCCGCCCACGGCCATCTCTTCTTCTGGGGGTTGCTCATCGTTTTTCCTTCTCTGCTCACGGTTCTGGGAAGCGGAACCGTGTCTGATAGCAAGGTGTCACGGGGGTACGACAAAAACGTTGGCGCACAGTGTCATCCGATCAGATGGTTCCAGTCTGACCGGCAATCACGTCGACTTCGGTCCGACGTGCAGACTTCGACCGACGTCTGCACGTCGAACTGAGGTCCACCGGTCACGCAGCCGCGAGCGCATCCAGCCACGGGCGGAGCAGACCGACCAACTCGCCGCGCTCGAGCGTCGCCCACGTCCAGCGGACCACCATGATCCCCTGCGCGCGGAGGGCGTCCTCGCGGCGCTTCTCTCGGATCAGCGCATCACGTGGCGTGTCCCCCGGACGCAGCAACCGGCCGTACTTATGCAGGCCGTCGAACTCACCGACGAGCTTTGCCTCCCAATCGAAGTCGGCACGCGCAGGCCCTTCGCTCGTCTGGAACGTGTGCTGCAGGCGCGGCATCGGCAGCCCGGCCACGATCATCTGAGCCCGACTCCATGATTCGCCGACGCTCTCCGACGCGGCGTCGGCAAGCGACAGGGCGCGCCGTGCCGTGCCCACTCCACGCCATCGTCCACGAGATTCGAGGATCGTCGTCATCGTGGCGAGGTCGGCTTTCCGAGCGAGGGCACCGTCGAAAACGACCAGAGCTTGTGCGAAGTCCCCATTCATGGCGACATCGACCGCGGTGCGCTCGAGGGTTGTCACCTGAACACCGTCGACGGAGGCGACGTGGTCCGGGGACAGCGGACCGGCATGGACGATGCGATGGCCGCGCACGAAACCACCGCGCTCGCGTGTCTTGGTTAGATGAACGACCTCACGCTCGGGATGCAGCAGCGACAGTCCATGGACGGCCGCCGCCGAGTCATGACTCAGCGTCGATGTGTCCCGATCACGAGCAGAGGTGGCAACGGCGATCGACTTGAGTCGGTAGAGATCGGCCTCATTCGTGTTGGATTCGGGATCGGAGTCCGCCATGGCGCAGACACCCGGAGCAAGCCTGACGAGTTCGCCCCGGCGCACCGCCGCCGCGACGACGTCGTCGGAGATGCCCAGCCGGAGGGTCGCCTCGCGTCGGATGAGTCCGTAGGGGTCGGTCGGGAAGACAGTCATATCTCTTGGACGCAGCGCGCCGGCGATTGGTTCACTTTCGTGGCCGGATCTCTCCGGCACTCTGACCGGCGAACCTCAACTCGACTGGCAGACTTCGATCGAAGTCTGGGAATCGGGTTGAGGTTCGCCTGTCCCATCGCGGAAGCGCCTGTGGGACCGAGACGTCGATGCTTCAATGGGCGCATGGCACCCCATTCGCTGGAGACCTTCGACCTCGACTTCTTCGACGACGCACCCGTGCGCCACGTGATCGACGTCCGACTGCCCGTCACGCCGCAGCGCGCATGGGCTGAGTTCACTCGCCAGAACACCCTCGACTGGTGTCGGGCGATCAAGTCGATCGAATTCACCTCTCCGCCGCCCTACGGCGCAGGCGCCACCCGCAAGGCCGTCCTGGGTCCGGGGTACGTGACGCTCCAGGAAGACTTCTTCCACTGGACCGAGGACGCCGAAGCAGGCCGGTACCACAACGCATTTCGGGTCAAGAGCGCCAACGTCCCGGGCATCCGCCGCTTCGGTGAGGCCACTCAGATCGACCCCGCCGACGTCGGTTGTCGCCTGCGGTGGACCTTCGCACTCGAGTTGCCGACCAAGTCCAAGGCCGTCACCGCGTTCTCCGGGCCGGCGTCGTCGACCGTGTACAAGACGATCGAAGCGGACACGCTGAAGTACTTCGCGCATCTCCCGTCGGCGGCGTAGTCGCGGATTCACGCAGCGAAAACGGTCCGGGTCTGCTCGTTCAGCACTTCCAGGTGCAGGGCTACCGACTCGTCGATCCCGACCTCGTCGATGAGTGCTGCCACCAAGCGGACAGGAACCGAATCCACCTGTAGCTCCACGCCTAGCGGCGCCAAGAGCAGGAGATTGGCCTCTGCCTCGACCACCAAGGGACGACGCTGCGTCGCGGCATGGTCGCGGCGCAGTCCCCGGTCCCTGGTCAGTAAGTGGATGACCATCCCATCGAACCTCTCGTCTGGTAGCTCTTCGAAGACCACGTTCGCGGAATGCCAATAGAGCCCGTCGATCGACATGTCGTGCGCCCGTCCGGCAATGGTTTCGTCGATGCGATGGCGTCCGGCCGACTCCTCGAAGAGCACAAAGCCGGCGTCGTCGCGCTCGACCAAGTCGAGAATGTCCCAGAGGTCGGCGGCATCATAGGAATCGCCGGCTCCCGTCAGCACCGGCATCGCCGACCTCTCCACCCACGTCAGGGGCACGTACGGCAATGTCCGCGTGGCATACTCCGCCGCATCCCTCGTCATCTTCAGTCGCGGCATCCCGTTTACCAACAGCGACCGACGCGCATGGTGCTCTTGGCAGACAGGCCCGTCGAGGGACTCGAGTTCTTCGAGCAGCGTCTCGCACGTACGCCTGAGCCACCGCCAGCTCTCATACAGATCCGCCCGAATCCGCTCCGCGTGCTCAGGTCCCCATGCCGACTCGGATGAGTGTGAACGTCTTCCCATGCACGGCAAGGTAAGTGCGCACGAAGCCCGACGACGAGGAGCTTGCACAGGCATACGGCCCATCCACAACCTCGCCGAGCTATCCCCGCAGGAAACCGGCCTCGCTCAACGCGCGTCGGACGTCGTGCTGGTGATCAGGCCCACGCGTTTCGACGCTGACGGTCACCTGCACCTCGCCGAGGTAGAGGTCGTCGGCGACGCGTGAGTGCACGATGTCGATGACGCTCGCACCCTGGTCGCGGAGCAGTTCGAGCAGCGCGAGAAGTCCGCCCGGGCGGTCGGAGACGGTGGCGGTGAAGGTGAGAAATCGCCCGGCGGCGGTGAGGCCGTGAGTGGTCACGTGGCGCAGCAGCAACGGGTCGATGTTGCCGCCGGACAACACGACACACACTTTTCCCGACAGGTCGAGCGTGCCGCCCACCGCGGCGGCCACACCTGCCGCGCCCGCGGGTTCGACGACCATCTTCGCCCGTTCGAGCATCAGCAGGAGCGCCGTACTGAGTTCTTCCTCGCTGACGGTCACGACCTCGTCGACGTACTCTGTGACGTGCTCGAACGGGACGTCGCCCGGCCGGGCCACGGCGATGCCGTCGGCCATGGTGTTCATCGACGCCGCGGGCACCGGACGCGTCGCCGCGAGCGACGTCGGCCATGCCGCGGCCTGGGCCGCCTGCACGCCGATGACTCGGACGTCTGGCCTCGACGCCCGTACCGCGGCCGCGACTCCGGCGAGCAGACCGCCGCCGCCGAGGGGGACGACGATGGTCGTGACATCGGGCATCTGCTCGAGGATCTCGGTCCCGACCGTGGCCTGACCGGCGACGATGTCGAGGTGATCGAACGGATGGATCAGCACCGCACCGGTCCGGTCCGCGTACCGCTGGGCCTCGACGAGTGCGTCGTCCACCGTCTCACCGGCCAGAACCACCTCGGCGCCATAGGCTTTCGTCGCCGCGATCTTCGGCAACGACGCGCCGGTCGGCATGTACACCCGTGCGGTGGTGCCCAGCTCGGTTGCCGACCAGGCGACCCCTTGCGCATGGTTGCCCGCACTCGCTGCGACGACGCCGCGTGCCCGCTCGTCGGCGGACAACCGGGAGATCCGCAGATAGGCACCCCGCGGCTTGAACGAGCCTGTTCGCTGCAGGTTCTCGCACTTCAGCCAGACGTCGGCCCCGCTTCGCTCGGACAGCACGCGGGACGCGATCACCGGCGTCCGCCGGATCACGCCGGACAACTCGGCGGTCGCCTTCTCGATGTCTGCAGATGTGAGCAGCATTGGGCCGGTATCAACCGCTGGCTGTCAGCGCAGCGCGTTCTCCAGGTCGCCCAGGATGTCGTCGATGTCCTCGATGCCCACCGACAGACGAACCAGGTTGGCCGGGACCTCCAGCAACGAGCCGGCGGTCGACGCATGGGTCATCGCGCCGGGGTGTTCGATCAGCGACTCGATGCCGCCCAGCGACTCGGCGAGGGTGAAGACCTCGGTGCGGGCGCACAACTGCTTGGCCTCTTCGATGCCGCCCTTGACCAGCACCGACACCATGCCGCCGTAGCGCTTCATCTGCTTGGCGGCGACCGCATGTCCCGGGTGGTTCTCGAGTCCCGGGTACAGGACGGCGTCGATCTTGTCGTGCGAGCTCAGGAACTCGACGACCTTCTCGGCGTTGTCGCAGTGGCGATCCATGCGGACGGCGAGCGTCTTGGTGCCGCGCATCGTGAGGTAGCCGTCGAACGGTCCGGGAACCGCACCGGCCCCGTTCTGCAGGAAGGCGAACGCCTCGTCGAGCTCTTCGCTGTCGGTGACCAGCGCACCACCGACGACATCGGAATGACCACCGAGGTACTTGGTGGTCGAGTGCAGGACGACATCGGCGCCGAGGGTCAGCGGCTGCTGCAGGTACGGGGAGGCGAAGGTGTTGTCCACCACGAGCTTCGCGCCGGCCTCGTGCGCGATGGCGGCGAGGGTTTCGATGTCGCCGACGTTGAGCAACGGGTTGGTGGGTGTCTCGGTCCAGACGAGCTTGGTCTCGGGACGGATCGCGTCGCGCACCGCGGCGACGTCGGACACCGGTGCCACCGAATAGGTGATGCCCCACTGGGTGAACACCTTGTCGATGAGTCGGAAGGTGCCGCCGTAGGCGTCGTTCGGGATCACCAGGTGGTCGCCGGGACGCAGCGTCGAACGCAGCAGGCAGTCGGTGGCGGCCATACCGGACGCGAAAGCGCGACCGTAGGTTCCGTGTTCGAGTGCGGCGAGATTGGCTTCCAGCGCCCGTCGCGTCGGGTTGCCGGTGCGGGCGTACTCGAATCCGTCGCGCAGTCCGCCGACGCCGTCCTGGGCGAAGGTCGAGCTGGCGTAGATCGGCACGTTCACCGCGCCGGTCTGGGGATCCGGATCGTATCCGGCGTGAATGGCGCGGGTCGAGAAACCTTGCCAGCGAACCGAATCCGCGGCGCTGCGTCGTTCACTCACAGTGGTGTGCTCCTATCCGACGATCGGGTGGCTCGAGACGAACGCGAGCAGGTCGTGGCGTGTGATGACGCCGATGGGCTTGCCGTCCTCGACGACCATCAGCGCATCGCTGTCGCCGAGTGCCTTGGTGGCAGCGCTGATCGGCTCACCGGAACCGATGAGCGGGAACGGATCTCCCATGTGCGCCGAGACCGGGTCGGCCAGGCTGGCGCGTCCCTCGAAGACGGCGCTGAGCAGGTCTCGCTCGGTGACCGCACCCGCGACCTCGCCGGCCATGACCGGCGGTTCGGCGCCGACGACCGGCATCTGGGACACCCCGTACTCGCGGAGGATCTCGATGGCGTCGCGCAACGTCTCCTGCGGGTGGGTGTGGACCAGGTCGGGCAGGGCGCCGGTCTTGCCGCGCAGCACGTCGCCGACCAGCGACTCCTTGGCGTTGGCGTCCAGCGGGGTGCGGAGGAAGCCGTAGCTGCTCATCCATTCGTCGTTGAAGATCTTGGCCATGTAGCCGCGTCCGCCGTCCGGCAGGAGTACGACGACGAGGGCGTCGGGCCCCTCGCGCTCGGCGACCTGCAGGGCGGCGACGACGGCCATACCGCAGGAACCGCCGACGAGGAGCCCTTCCTCGCGGGCGAGGCGGCGGGTCATGTCGAAGGAATCCGCGTCGGAGACCGCGATGATCTCGTCGGGGATCTCCGGGTCGTAGGCGGCCGGCCAGAAGTCCTCACCGACGCCTTCGACGAGGTACGGGCGTCCGGTCCCGCCGGAGTACACCGACCCTTCGGGGTCGACGCCGATGACCTTCACCGCACCGTTGGAGACCTCCTTGAGGTAGCGCCCGGTGCCGGTGATGGTGCCGCCGGTGCCGACGCCCGCCACGAAGTGCGTGACCTTCCCGTCGGTGTCGGCCCAGATCTCCGGGCCGGTGGTCTCGTAGTGACTCTGCGGGCCGGCCGGGTTGGCGTACTGGTTCGGCTTCCACCCGCCCTCGATCTCGCGGACCAGACGATCGGACACGCTGTAGTAGCTGTCGGGGTGCTCCGGCGGCACGGCGGTCGGGCACACGACGACCTCGGCACCGTAGGCACGCAGCACGTTGCGCTTGTCCTCGCCGACCTTGTCCGGGCAGACGAACACACACTTGTATCCGCGCTGCTGCGCGACGAGTGCGAGACCGACTCCGGTGTTGCCGGATGTCGGCTCGATGATGGTGCCGCCGGGCTTGAGTTCACCGGAGGCCTCGGCGGCGTCGATCATCCGGACCGCGATGCGGTCCTTGCTGCTCCCGCCGGGATTGAGGTACTCCACCTTGGCCGCGACCAGCCCGGATCCGGGCGAGGTCACGGAATTCAGCTTGACCAGAGGGGTGTTGCCCACCAGGTCCACAACGTGATTGGCGATGCGCATGAGTCCATGGTCCCAGAACCGTCGTGGTCCCCGACACTCGGCCACCGACACCCGGCCGTCGACCTCTAGACTGGCGGCCGTGTCCGGTTGGAGTCGCAAGGTCGGTGCCGACAGTTGGGCCTGGGGCCGGGTCTGCCGTGACGTGGGCGCCACGGCGGCAGCCACTGCGGCTGGAGCAAGTGCCGGATGGGCGGTCTGGAACTACCTCAACGGCCAGGCCGCGACGGCCCGCACCGTGATCCCGCACCGCACCGACAACGCCCCCGACGGCGACGGCGTCTATCACCCGGACGGCCGGGTGACGCGGTACACCCGCGACACCGAAGTCGACCTGTTCCTGACCGTCTTCGGCGACTCCACCGCGGCCGGACTCGGTGTCGACACGGCCGACGAGACGCCCGGTGTGCAGGTCGCACGACGAGTCGCGGCCGAGACCGGCAAGACCGTCCGCTACGCCAACAAGGCCATCGTCGGCGCGACGTCGAAGGGGTTGGCCGCCCAGATCGACGCGATGTTCATCGCCCACGAACGGCCGGATGTCGCGATCATCCTGATCGGCGCGAACGACGTGACGTCCCGCAACGGCATCCGCGCGTCGGCCCGCCGACTCGGCGACGCCGTGCGACTGCTCGTCGGCGGCGGCGCGAAGGTCGTCGTCGGCACCTGCCCCGACTTCGGCGTCATCACCGCCATCCCGCAGCCGCTGCGAACAGTGTTGCGGCAGTGGGGCCTTCGTTTGGCTGCAGCCCAACGCGCGGCGGTCCGTGCCGCGGGTGGGCGGTCGGTTCCGCTCGCCGACCTGATGGCCAAGGAGTTCCGGGCCCAGCTCGATTTCATGCTGTCCCCGGATCAATACCACCCCTCGGCGGCGGGATACGCGCTGGCCGCCGATATCCTGATGCCACCGGTCCTCGACGCCATCGGCGAGTGGGGTTCGGCACCGTTACCCGAACCTCCCGAGGAATCCCCGGCGGTGGAGGAGTCGCGCGTGGCCACCGCGCTCCGACGCCTGCTCAAGCAGGTGTGAGCGGCAGATGTGATCTACCACCCCATCAAACCAAGCATCTGCTTGGTTGGGGTAGCGTGGGCGCATGGCTGAAGCAGTGATCGTTTCCACCGCCCGCTCCCCGATCGGCCGCGCCGCCAAGGGATCCCTCAAAGACGTCCGTCCCGACGACCTGTCCCGCCAGATGGTGGAGGCGGCCCTCGCGAAGGTGCCCGAACTCGACCCGGCCGACATCGAGGACATCCACTGGGGCATCGGCCAGCCGGGCGGTCAGGGCGGCAACAACATCGCCCGCGTGATCGCCGTCGAACTCGGTTACGACCACATCCCCGGCGTCACGGTCAACCGCTACTGCTCGTCGTCGCTGCAGACCACACGTATGGCGCTGCACGCCATCAAGGCCGGCGAGGCCGACGTCATCATCTCCGGCGGCGTCGAGAGCGTGTCGAGCTTCGGGATCTCCGGCGGTGCCGACGGTGCCCCGAACTCCAAGAACCCGCTCTTCGACGACGCGATGGCGCGCACCGAACTCGCCGCCGCCGGCGACACCGGGATCTGGCACGACCCCCGCCAGGACGGACTCATCCCCGACGTCTACATCGCGATGGGCCAGACCGCCGAGAACGTCGCGAGCTTCACCGGCATCTCGCGTGAGGACCAGGACCGCTGGGGCGTCCTCAGTCAGAACCGCGCGGAAGCGGCCATCAAGTCCGGCTTCTTCGCCCGCGAGATCGAACCGGTCACCCTGGCCGACGGCACCCAGGTCACCACCGACGACGGCCCGCGCGCGGGTACGACGTACGAGAAGATCTCGCAGCTCAAGCCGGTCTTCCGACCCGACGGCACCATCACCGCCGGCAACGCCTGCCCGCTCAACGACGGTGCCGCCGCGCTGGTCATCATGAGCGACACCAAGGCGAAGGAACTCGGCCTGACGCCGCTGGCGCGCGTCGTCGCCACCGCCGCCACCGGCCTGTCACCCGAGATCATGGGCCTCGGTCCGATCGAGGCGATCCGCAAGGTGCTCAAGATCTCCGGGATGTCGCTGTCCGACATCGACCTCGTGGAGATCAACGAGGCCTTCGCCGTCCAGGTGCTCGGCTCGGCGAACGAACTCGGCATCGACCACGACAAGCTGAACGTCTCGGGCGGCGCGGTCGCTCTCGGCCACCCGTTCGGTATGACCGGTGCACGGATCACGACCACCCTGCTCAACAACCTCCGCACCCATGACAAGACCTTCGGCATCGAGTCGATGTGCGTCGGTGGCGGTCAGGGTATGGCCATGGTTCTCGAGCGCCTCAGCTGACCCGCGCGCAGTGCCTCAACTGACCGAGGTCTCCTCTCGCTCTTCGACGCCCCTCGCCGCGTTCGGTCCCAGGACCGCGACGCTGCGAGGGGTTGTTCGTCGATAGACGGCCCACGCGATCACGGTCCCGCCGACGATGTAGATCTCGGCGGGGATGGCCCACACGTTGTTCGTCGCCGTGTTGTCGTGGATGTAGTACTGCGAGATGTGCCCGGCGAGGTCGCCGCCGTAGCTGATCGCCAGCGCCCACACCGCGGCGTCGAGCCATCCGCCGCGGTTGCGGATCCGGAACGTCAGCAGGCAGATCAACCCCACGGCGATGTCGTTCCACCCGAGCTCCCACTGGAACATCGACGGGATGAAGTCCGGTCCGATGTCCTTGGCGATCTCCGGGGCATTCGGTCCGACGTGCCCGAAGCCGGCGAAGACGCCGAACACTCCGCCGGGTACGAGGATCCACAGCAGCACGAGTTCTGCATTGCGGCCGATGGTGCGTCGACGCGCCGACCGGTCCGCCAGGATGTGCACCATCGCGCCGACGATCATCAACGCGAGCTGAATCAGAAAAAACACCATCCCCGATGGTCGGCACAGCTCTTGTCCGCGGATGCCCACTTGACATCTATTTCCTCCGCACAGACGACAACGAACCCCACACCGGCGCGGGTGTGGGGTTCGTTGTGAATCGGATGCGGGACCGCCGCGTCGGAACTAGTCCGAGTTGAAGTAGCTCAGCAGGCGCAGGATCTCGACGTACAGCCAGACCAGGGTGACGGTCAGGCCGAGGGCGACGCCCCATGCTGCGCGGTCGGGCGCGCCGGCGCGGATGAGACGGTCCGCCGAGTCGAAGTCGAGCAGGAAGCTGAACGCCGCCAACGCGATGCAGACCAGCGAAAAGATGATCGCGATCGGACCGCCGTCGCGCAGGACACCGGCCTCGCCGGTGAACAGGCCGATCACCAGGTTGCCGACCATCAGCACGAGCACACCGATCATGCCGGCGAACAGCATGCGGGTGAAGCGCGGCGTGACGCGGATGGCGCCGATCTTGTACACGAACAGCATGCCGAAGAACACGCCGAACGTACCGAGAACCGCCTGTCCGATCAGGGCTCCGGCAGAGATGTCGCCGCCGACGACCAGGTTCGCGAAGGCGAAGGAGATCGAACCGACGAACAGTCCCTCGAATGCCGCGTAGGCGAGCACGATGGCCGGGTTGTCCTGCTTACGGCCGAAGCTCGCGATCAGGACGAGGACGAGACCGCCGATCGCACCGACCATCATCAGCGGCAGCGCGAGGCTGACCTGAGCGGACTCGGTGGCCCGGCTGCTGATGCCGAAGTAGGTCGCGACCGCGACGACGGTCAGGACGCCCAGAGTGATCGCGGTCTTGGTGACCACGTCGTCGATGGTGAGCTGCCGGGTGGCGGGCGGCGCCTGGGTGTAAGGGTCAGCTGCCTGACCGTATTTGTTCATCGCGACGCCGGTGCCGGCCGTGCCGGCCCCGAACCCCGCGTATCCGGATTGATTGTCGCGGACCACGCCGCGCATCACCGGATTGCTGCTCTCTCGCACGAAGCGCTCCTTAATCGGTACGGATCTATACCGTCTCAACGTCGAGCCATTCCTGTGAGTTCCCTGACGGGACGACAAGAGTGACCGTGTCGAATCCGACTTTACCGGCCCTTGACCATCTTGTCGTTCATCACTGTCTCTCGTGCTGCCGAGGCCGCAGGGTCGCCAGCCATGTCCGCGCGGTCTCGGGGTCCCCGCAGTCGGTGTGAGCAGACATCACCGCACGTCCGAGGCACACTGCCTTGAGCATGGACTCGGCGCGCTGGAAATCGTCCCCCCAGCCCAGTCCGGGTTTGGACAGCATCAGCGATGCGATGCCGTGCGCGGCGGCCCACAGTTCGAGGACCACGTCGTTCACGTCGTCGCGGCCGAACAACCCCTCGTCGGCGAGTTCGGTAACCGTGTCCACGAACCGGGTGTAGGCGCTGGCGGCCAGCACCTGGTCGACCTTGGACGGATGCGCGGCGTCGGCTGGTTTCCCGAAGGCCACGCGATAGAGCACCGGGGTCGCGACGGCGAACCGGACGTAGGCGAGGCCGAGCTGCAGCGCCCGCTCCAGCGGATCGTCTATGCCTTCGGTCGCGGAGGCCAACTGATCGTCGAGGCGCTCGAAGTAGCGGGCGCACACGGCGTCGAGAAGGGCGTCTTTGTCGGCGAAGTGCAGGTAGATCGACGGTGGCGTGACGCCGACGCGAGTGGCGACCCCCCGGATAGACATGCCCGTGTCGTCACCGTGCTCGACCAGCAGCTCGCCCGCGGCCTCGATGATCTCCTCGGCGAGGATCTCACCTGCTCCGCGAGGTGATCTCGCCCGTCTGCGTGTCGTCACTGTTCTCCTGCGCTCGGTTCTTCTCCTGTATCCGGTGTGGTTGTGGCGGGTCGTCCTCGGACACTTCCTCGGACAGACCGAAGCGGTCGTGGAGCTTCCTCAGCGGTGCCGGCGCCCACCAGTTGGCGCGTCCGGCGAGGCGCATGAACGCGGGCACCAGGAACATCCTGACCAGGGTCGCGTCCATCAGCACCGCCAGGGCCAGCCCCACCCCAAACATACGCATGAATGACACTTCCGAGGCCGCGATCGCGGCGAACACGATGCTCATCAGCAGGGCCGCCGCGGTGATCACCCGACCGGTGCGCGCAAGGCCCAGTGCCACGGCATGATCGCTGGCCGCGCGGGTGCGATCGGACTTCAGCCATTCCTCGCGCACGCGTCCGAGCAGGAAGACCTCGTAATCCATCGAGAGACCGAACGCCACACAGAACAGCAGCACCGGCATGGTCGCGTTCAGCGTCCCGGTGGCCGTGGTGCCGAGGCCGCCGAGGTGCCCCTCCTGGAAGAACCACACCATCGCGCCGAAGGTCGCCGACAGCGACAGGATGTTCAGGACCAGCGCCTTCAGCGGGAGGACCACGCTGCCGGTGAAGAGGAACAGCAGGACGAACGTGGCGATCGCGATGAGCGCGAGCACCCAGGGCACGTGGGCGTAGATCGAGCCGACAGTGTCATCGGTGGTCGCCGCAAGCCCGGTGACGAGGATCTCGGTACCGTTCGGCGCGGGGACCGCGCGCAGGTCGTCGAGTTGCCCGATGCCGGCATCGCTGGTCGGGTCCCGGTCGGTCGACACGTTGAGGATGTGGACGTCGCCGCGACTGTCGTCGGGACTGCCGGGCGCGACCGCCTGACCCTCGACGAAGGTCCCGGCCGACGAGCCCGCCGAATTGACGTCGTCGACCTGCGACAGCGCCGATGTGTACGCGGCGAGTGACTGCTGCCCCACCGGCCCCTGTACGACGATGGTGACCGCCGAGGAGAGGTCGACCTCGTAGTCGTCGCGGATCTCCTGCTGGATGGCGTGCGAACTCGCGGACTCCGGCAGCACGCGGTCGTCGGGGAAGCCCATCTTGAGTGACAGGAACGGTGCGCCGAGGACCAACAGGAAGATGGTGACGACGGCTGCGACGGGGAGCGCATGGCGTAGGACCCACTGGACGAGGCGGTACCACCAGGTGTCCTCCGGTTCGCGAGGCTGCGACGGCTGCAGACGCAGCAGACGGCGCGCGGGTTTGCGGGCGTCGAGCGCATCGATCCGGTCGCCGAGGAGCATCAGCACGGCCGGGGTCACGATGAGCGCGGAGAGGGCCGCGACGGCCACGACGCCCAGCCCGGCGAAGGCGAACGAGCGCAGGAAGTATTGCGGGAACAGCACCAACGCACTCAGGGAGAGCGCAACCGTCACCGCCGAGAACGCCACGATGCGGCCCGCGGTGGCCAGGGTCCGGACGATCGCGTCGGGGCGGTCGCGTCCCCGCTCGACCTCCTCGCGGTAGCGCGTGAGCAGCAGCAACGTGTAATCGATCGCGAGCGCCAGACCCATTGCGGTGGTGAGGTTCAGCGCGAACACCGAGACGTCGGTGATCGAACCGATCACCCGCAGCAGCGCGAAGGTCAAGATGATCGAGACGATGCCGATGCCGACGGGAATCGCCGCGGCGATGAGCCCACCGAAGACGAAGATCAGCACGATGAAGGTGATGGGAATGGCGATCGCCTCGGCCATCAACAGGTCCGACGCGGTCTGTTCGTTGACCTGGGAGTACACGAGCGCCTGGCCGCCGACGCGGATCGAGATCCCGTCGCGCTCGCCGGTGAACGCCTCCTCGATCTCCGCCGCCCGGGCGGGAGCCAGATCCTCGCCGCCCTCGAGCGAGACGATGATCAGCGCCGACGTCCGGTCGCGGCTGACCAGCGCCGAGTCGAGCGCCGGGTCGGCCCAGACGGACAGGATCTGGTCCTGCACGTTCTCGTTCGCGTCGAGTTCACGGATGACGTTGTCCGCCACGCTTTTCGCGGTCGGATCACGCGAGATGTCGACACCGGCCGGACCGTCGAGCTTGAGGACGACCTGGATGCCCCCGCGATTGAACGTCTCGTCGAGTACCTTGTCGGCCTTTGCGGAGCCCGCGTTCGGATCGCTGTAACCGCCGGCCAGCAGATGCTCGGCGGCGGTCGCGCCGTACGCACCACACACCACGATGAGGATGAAGGCGCCGAGCAGCACCCTCTTCGGCATCGAGATGATCAGCCGTGTCAATCGAACCACCGTGCGCCCCCTCGCCTCGGTCGACTTTACGGCGTTAAGTTATCAGCAGTAACTTACCGGGTCAATGGATCAACCTGCGTGGATCACCGAGTGCGGGTCGTGAGCAGCCGCACGATTCATACCGACTCCACGACGCACCGTTCGGAGCTCCCGTTCGATGACCACCGATTCCGAACCGAGCAGTCCCGTGGCACGGATGATCTCCCGCAACCGGATCGCCGGACGCGCGACGTCCACCAGATGGTGAAGCGGTGAACGTCGCAAACCCATGCGGCGGGCCACCGGACGCTCCACCCACCGGGTGGAAATCGCGGAGAAAGACGACCGGAGAATGGGACCCGTGACCACGTCGAGCGCGGACACCAGCACCGCGGGCACCGGGATCGGCGCCGCGCCCTGCACGACGCCGGGGAGGTCATAGCCCTCGTGGAGCAACGCCTTGATGAGCACCTTCGACGAATCGTCCGGTTCGAGTTCGAACTCGGCGGCAACCCGGAACAGATCGGCCGCCTCGGCGTGACTGACCGGGAGCAGGTCGTCGTCGACGCCGACGACCCAGCCGATCCACCGCCACAGGTGTGATCGCCTCGCGTTCGGCGCTGCTGTAGTGGATGCCGAAGTCACGCGCGACCACCAGCGGCAGAGCCAGGAACCCGCACGAGATCGTCATCATCGAGTAGGTCTGGTTGATCGGCACTCCCCACGCATCTTCATCCCAGCCCGCGGCGTCCTCCCCGTCGACGCGATGGGGGTGGCGAAGGGTGTCCCGGATGTACGCGTGGAGGAGCCGAATGCGCAGTGTCGCAACCCAACCGGGATTTCCCGGCAACATCGCTCCGGGCGTGGTGGCCTCCGCGACCCAGCGCGCCGTGGACTGCACCCGATCGCGCGTCCCCAGCCCCGGGCGGCCCGTGGCGACCAAGGGCCGCACGAAACCCTGCGCCTTGTACCCGTAGATCAGCGACTGATAGAGCGTCGACGATTGCAGGGTGCCGAATCGCCACCACGCACGCGCCCCCGACGCCGCGATTGCCGCGTCGAACCACGTGGGCGGGGTGCTCGTCGCCCTGAGCAGTCGGCGCATCGACGCCGGCATCTCGATCCGGTCGGGATCATCAGGCGCGGCCGGATCCGCGTGGGACTCCAGGAGATCGACCAATGTCGAGAACGACATCCCGCGTTCGCGGGCCTCGACGACCACCGCGTCGGCGAGCGGGTCACCCTGGGAGAGGCCGACTTCCAGCCGTTCGACGAGTTCGGGATGCCGCGTCCGGACAGCCTCCCAGTTCCGAGCGCCGGTCACCGCTGTCGCGTCCATGTCTCCGATGATCACCCGCTGCGGTGGGCGGGTCAAGGAAGAGGCAGGTCAAGGAACCTGACTATGCTCACCGGGAAGCCCCCATAGCCCAATTGGCAGAGGCAGCCGACTTAAAATCGGCACAGTGTCGGTTCGAGTCCGACTGGGGGCACTCGTTTCACAGGCGTCGACGACGATTCGGCGGACTCAGCGTGAGGTGCGCAGGTTCTCCGGCAGCGCCCTGGCGATCAGGCGGGCCATGGCCTGATTTCCTTTGAGGTGCTGGTGAAATCCGAGGTAGACACTGGTCGGCACGAAGCCCTCGAACCACTTGTCACGCGAGCACGCATCATGTCCCACGACCTGGTTCTGGATGTCGACGAAGATGGCGCCGTGACGCTCGGACACCTTCTCCAGGATCGTGTTGTACCTGCCGATGAAACTGTTCCGGATGAACGATATGTCGGCGTCGCTCGCCGGGTTGGCCGGATAGCACCCGCGGTCGCCGAAGTACCCACCCTGACCGACCACTGCGATGGCAGCGTCGGGTGCCCGCCCACGGACAGCCTCGAGCGACGAGTTGATCGCGGCCTCGAGCGCCCGCAGCCCGTGGTTGACCCCGTTCACATAGAAGGGATTGGTGCGGCAGCGCGAGTCCATACCCTCGATCGGCGCGATGCACCAGCGCGAGAGGTTGCCCCAGTCGGCATCGTTGGCACCGATCGAGATCGTGATCAGGTCCGCGTCGGGACGCACCGCCTGGATCTGCGGCGGATGGACTCCATCCAAGCGCAGCTGCGGCACCGAGGTGATGTTCTCCCCTTTTGCGCCCGCACAGGCAACTGTGCGAAATGACGTCGCACCGATGGTCTTCGCGAGCAGGTTCGGGTAGGCAGTCTCCGAACGCGAGCACCCCTGGACCTGGGTGAGCGTGGTCGGGCTGGCCGCTCGCGAATCACCCAGGGCGATGTAGGTGAGTGTCTTGCGCGCCGCGTTCGGCGGCGCGGCAAGCGCCGGAGCGGCACCGAGCCCCACGACGACGGACACGGCAATCACAGCAGTCACGACACGGGTCACGAAGGTGCGTGCGGAGGACGGCCCGCGAGAGGATCGCATGGACCGCATTCAACCAGGAGGTCCCGCTCCCGGCTCGATGTCATCCGTTCCGACGACTCGACGACCGATACACGAATCGACCCACTTGCGCATACGCCATCCGCTCGCTCAACCGCGAACTCAGCCTGCGCGCACCGTTGAACACATGCGCATCCTTCCCGACCACCGCGCGGACCCGACCGTCGAGCGCCGCGTCGATGATCCGACGCGCGGCCTTCTCCGGAGCCATCGCGAAACCCTTCGCGACGGCCTCGGGGGTGCCGAGGGCCTGAGAGGTCTTGCGCACGAGATCGGTCCAGATGGTGCCCGGGATGACAGTGGTCACGGTGACCTTCGACTTCTTCCCCCGAAGATCCTGCGCGAGGCCGTACGCGAAGAGCGCGACCGCGGCCTTGCTGGCCCCGTAGAACGCGGCGCCCGGGAACGGCGCGAGCCCGGACAGACTCGACGTGATGAGGATCAGTCCACCTTCGGGGCGCTGTTCGAGGTCGGGCAGGAAGGCCCGGGTGAGCCACACGGTGCCGAAGTAGTTGACGCGCATGAGCAGATCGACGCGGTCGTCGCCGACTTCCGCGATCGGCTGTGTGTCCTGAGCGATCCCCGCGATGTTGAACAACCCGTCGACCTGACCGACTTCGGCGCGCACGATCCCCGGAAACCGTTGCACCGCTTCGCGATCGCCGATATCGAGCACATGGGAACGGAAGCGGGACAAGTCCACCGCGAGCCGCCCGGTCTCAGCGAGACCGACCTCGTTGATGTCCGCGCCGACCACCGTCGCACCTCGAGAGACGAGATCGAGTGCGACACAACGCCCGATACCGTTGCCCGCGCCTGTCACCACGAAGATCTTGCCGCCGACGTCCACGCACCCTCCTCGACCGAACCGCTGCGGGCACCCTAGCAAGCGCTAGGTCGGCCCGCCCCGTTCGGGACTCTTCGGCCGAATTGGTTCGTGTCGGCACCGTGGTGATGTACTCGTGGCATGTCCACCCAGGTCCTGGCCGCCGATTCCTCTGTCGCGCTCCTCACCCTCGGCATCTCGCTGTATTCGATCGCGATCCTGGTGTGCCTCGGCATCGCGATCAACGCGGCCCGTTTCGGGCGCCGACGCCTGGCGATCACCATGGGGTGGGTGGTCGGCGTACTGACGGTCGCCGGCGTGATCGTGGCGATCCTCAGCAGCGTGCACGGAGGTTAGCGCGCCGTGTGAGCCCCGCCACTCCGGACCCACCACTGAGACAACTCTTGCATTATGCACCCGCCTGCAAGTTTGTAGGTTCTTGCAACTACCGTAGAGGAGTGCACCCCTCCGGACTCCGCGAGGCCAAGAAGGCCGCCACGCGCAAGGCGCTCGCGCGCGCCGTGCTCCGCCTGTCGATCCGCGACGGCATCGAACACGTGACCATCGACGCGGTGGCCGCCGAGGCGAACGTCTCGGTCCGCACCTTCCACAACTACTTCGGCGGCAAAGAAGACGCGCTTCTCCACTTCGTCGACTCCCTGCTGGATTCGGTCATCGAACGGATCGAGGCCCGACCGGCCGGCGAGAGCTTCTGGTGTTCGGTCCGGACCGCGCTCATCGAGACCGCCACCTCACTCGACGTCGGCGAGCCGGCCGAGATCGTCGCGCTGCTGCGACTTCTCGACACTGACCCGGCACTCACCGCCCGAACGCGCGACATCGACCTCGATCAGACGTTCGAGGCCCGACTTGCCCAGCTCTACGATCGCCGCGGCCAGCGGGCCGACGCGATGTACCCACACCTGGTCGTCCACACGGCGATCACCACCGCGCGGGTGGCCCTCGAGTACTTCGTGGCACGCAGCGAGCGCGCCGCACATGCGTCCGGCGGATCCATGCCACCCGTCCTGTCCACCGTGCTCGAGTCCGCCTTCGACCAGATGTCGGCCGGTCTGGGGCGTCCCGTCCCGCTTCTGAACGACCTGGCCGACGCATCCCACAAGGAGCCCTGACGTGGCAACACATATGTACCGACTCGGACGCTGGACGTACGAGAACCGTCTCAAGACGATCGCGATCTGGGTTCTCGTCCTCATCGGACTCGGTGTCGGCGCATCGCTGCTGGCCAAACCCGCGTCGGAATCGTTCTCCATCCCGGGCATCCCCTCGGAGAAGGCGCAGGACCTCATGGTCGAGCGCTTCCCCGGCGAGCCGTCTTTCGGCACCGACGTCAGCGTCACCTACGTGGTTCGGGCGCCCCAGGGTTCGACGCTGACCGAACCGCGGTACCAGCGGGCCATCGACGACATGGTCGTCGACCTCAAGAAGGTCGAGGCGGTCGAGAGCCCCGACTCGATCGTCAATCCGTTCGTCTCGTACGGCACCGAACAGTCCCCGGGCCGACTCAGAGAACTGTCCCAGACCTTCCAGGAGCGGACCTTCGGCAAGAGTGCCGCCGACGCGGCGGCCGATGCGCAGGCGACCTCGCCCATCAACTCCTCGTCCACCGTCGCGCAATTCGGTACGTCCTTCGCCGTGGAGGCGTCGTCGGACATCACCGAGACGACCCGCGCGCAGATGGACGCCGTCGCCGAGGACGGACGAGCCGCGGGACTGACCGTCGAGATGAAGGGCACGGCCACCCAGCAGTTCGAGCTCGGCATCACCTCGGAGCTGATCGGCATCGGCTTCGGCGCGCTGATCCTGATCCTCACGTTCGCCTCCCTGGTCGCCTGGGGTATGCCGATCATCACCGCGATCGTCGGCGTCGCGATCGGCATGCTCGGCATCCAGCTGGGCACCCATTTCTTCGACCTCAGCAAGGAGACCCCGATCCTCGCGACGATGATCGGGCTGGCCGTCGGTATCGACTACGCGCTGTTCATCGTGTCCCGATACCGGCACGAGATCCATCGGTCGGCGAACCGCGCCGATGCGGCCGGCCGGGCTGTCGGCACCGCCGGATCGGCGGTCGTGTTCGCGGGCAGCACTGTCGTGATCGCATTGGCGGCGCTGGGGATCGTCAACATCCCGTTCCTCACCGCGATGGGTGTCGCAGCCGCGGCCACGGTGATCGTCGCGGTTCTGGTCGCCCTGACCTTGCTACCGGCCATTCTCGGCCTGTTCGGCGGCAGGACCTTCGGTGGGCGCCTCCCCCGGCTCAACGCACCCGACGTGGAACCGCACGAGACCGAACGCGTGCACAACGGTCAGCGCTGGGTCCAGCGGATCGTCGCCCATCCGCGTGCCGTCACCGCCGTGATCGTCGGCGTCCTCGTCGTACTCGCGGTCCCGATGACAGGTCTCAAGCTGGCACTGCCCAACGACGGGACGTCCGAGCCGTCGACGACGCAGCGGCAGGCGTACGACATGGTCGCCGAAGGCTACGGTCCGGGATTCAACGGGCCGCTCGTCGTCGTCGCCGACGGGCGCGGTATCGAGGACACCGGAGATCGCCTCCGCACCTTCGACACCCTCGTCGACGACTTCGCCCAGATCGAGGGTGTGGCAATCGCGCAGATCGGCGCGGGCGGGCTCAACGAGGCCCGCGACACCGCGAAGATCACCATCATTCCGTCGACCGCTCCGTCCGACGAGGCCACCCCGAAACTGGTCCAGACGCTGCGGGACATGGAACCGCGGGTCGCCGCGACCACCGGCATCTCCTATGGGGTGACCGGACAGACCGCGATCGAACTCGACATCTCCGAGCGGTTGTCCGACTCGCTGATCCCCTACCTGCTGGTGGTGGTCGGGCTGGCGTTCATCCTGCTGATCATCGTGTTCCGGTCGATCCTGGTGCCGCTCACCGCCGCGCTGGGCTTCCTGCTCAGTGTCGCGGCGACCTTCGGTGTCACCGTCGCACTGTTCACCGACGGCGCCCTGGGGATCGTCGGCAATCCGCAACCGGTGGTGTCGTTCCTGCCGATCATGTTGGTGGGCATCGTTTTCGGTCTCGCCATGGACTACCAGGTGTTCCTCGTGACGCGAATGCGGGAGGCCTACGTGCACGGCGCCGACGCCACGACCGCCGTCGTCGAGGGCTACCGGCACTCCGCACGTGTCGTGGCGGCGGCTGCGGCGATCATGATCTCGGTGTTCGCGGCGTTCATGTTGCAGGACATGGCCTTCATCAAGGTGATGGGCTTCGCGCTGGCCGCGGCCGTCTTCTTCGACGCCTTCGTCGTCCGCATGACGCTGATGCCTGCGGTGCTGACGGTGCTCGGCGACAAGGCGTGGTGGCTGCCGCGCTGGCTCGACCGCATCTTGCCCAACGTCGACATCGAGGGCGAGAACCTCAGGCTCGACGACTCCGGCCCCGCGACCCGCACCTCCCCCGAGGCCGAGGTCCGCGCCGGCCGGTGACCGCGACGGTCTCGTTCAGTCGACCTCGAACTCGCCCAGTTTCGACCACTCGTCGCCGCCGACGGTGGTGTTGATGATGTCCGGGGTCCGCTGCAGGTACTTGGGCAGCTCCTGCTGGGCCTGCTTGAAATGCGGAGAGGTCACGTGCGCCTCGGCCGCGTCGTCGTCGAATGCCTCGACCAGCACGTAGGTGTTCGGGTCGTCGAGCGAACGCGACCAGTCGAACCATTTGTTGCCCGGTTCGGCACGGGTCGCCTCGGTGAACTCACGTGACAGCTCGGGCCATTCGTCCGCGTACTCGGGCTTGATCGGCCATTTCACGACGATGAGGATCATGCCTCGACCCTAGTCCCCCGGCGGCGGCACGAGCGTCGCAAAATGCGACTGGGACCACTGTCCCAAAATGTCTCGGCGAGCGACCGCTTGCGGCTGGTGAGATTCACGAGACCTCGACCGCGTCAGGGCATAGAGTGTGAAACCACAACAAATGTCTTCACATCTTTGCTGCAACGGAGGCGACATGCCGGACATCACCAAGTTCTACATCGACGGCCAGTGGGTGGACCCCGTCGAACTCAACCTCATCGACGTGATCAACCCGGCCACCGAGAAGGCGGCGGGTCAGGTGGCCATCGGGACTGCCGCCGACGTCGACGCCGCGGTGGACGCCGCGCGCCGCGCCTTCGAGACCTGGGGCCAGACCACCGTCGAGGAGCGCCTCGAGGTCATCAACCGGATCATCGCCGAATACCAGAACCGCATGGGCGATCTGGCTGCCGCGGTCACCGAGGAGATGGGTTCGCCGGTCGGCCTCACCAACGCCGCCCAGGTGCCGATCGGCCTCGGCCACCTGATGACCGCCGCCGCGCAGCTGCCCGGTTTCTCGTTCAGCGAGGACCGCGGCGGGCACCGCATCGTCAAGGAGCCGATCGGCGTCTGCGGCTTCATCACGCCGTGGAACTGGCCGCTCAACCAGGTCATGTGCAAGGTCGCCCCGGCTCTGGCCACCGGCTGCACCATGGTTCTCAAGCCCTCCGAGGTGGCACCGTTCAGCGCCGCCATCGTGGCCGAGATCTTCGACGCCGCAGGCGTTCCCGCCGGCGTGTTCAACCTCGTCAACGGTGACGGACCCGGCGTCGGCGCGGCATTGGCCGCCCACCCCGACATCGACATGATCTCGTTCACCGGCTCCACCCGCGCCGGCATCGAGGTCGCCAAGACCGCCGCGCCGTCGGTCAAGCGCGTCGCCCAGGAACTCGGCGGCAAGAGCCCGAACATCATCCTCGACGACGAGGACTTCGCGAAGAACGTCGCAGGCGGCATCGCGGCGATGATGATGAACTCCGGCCAGTCGTGCAACGCGCCCAGCCGCATGCTCGTGCCGTCCTCGCGTCTCGACGAGGTCGCCGAGATCGCGAAGTCGGTCGAGCCGAACATCACCGTCGGCGATCCGACGACCGAGGTCCAGCTCGGCCCGGTGGTCTCCGAGGCACAGTTCGAGAAGATCCAGGGACTCATCGAACGCGCGATCGCCGACGGCGCCACCCCGGTCATCGGTGGTGCGGGTCGTCCGGAAGGTCTCGAGACCGGCTACTACGTCAAGCCGACGGTGTTCACCAACGTCACCAATGACATGGAGATCGCCCGCACCGAGGTGTTCGGTCCGGTGCTCGTCGTCATCGGCTACGACTCGATCGACGAGGCGATCAAGATCGGCAACGACACCGAGTACGGCCTCGCCGGTTATGTGTCCGGCAAGGACCTCGACGAGGTCCGCCGCATCGGTTCGCGCATCCGCGCGGGTTCGATCGGACTCAACGGCGCCACCGTCGACCCGGTCGCGCCGTTCGGCGGTTACAAGAAGAGCGGCAACGGTCGCGAATGGGGCGACTACGCCTTCGACGAGTTCCTCGAGGTCAAGTCGCTGCTCGGCTACGGCTCCTGACGCCGCACCGGGTCTGACACCCCTCTGACCGGCGGGCGCGTCCACTGCGGATGCGCCCGCCGGTTTCTCGCGCGTTCACCCCGGCCCCCTCCGCCGGCTGAGCCGGTACCGAGCGAAGCGAGGCACCGCGTCGAAGCCCCCACCTCAGGCAGACGACACCCGCTCGATCGGGTCGGTGGCACGGAGATCGTCGCGCTCGACGACCCACGACACCGCGGTTCCCGCGACGAGCCCCCAGAACGCCGACCCGATGTTCAGGACGGTCAGATCCGACACCGTGACCAGGAAGGTCACCAGCGCTCCCGTCGTGAATCGGGAGCTGAACGCTCCGCGGAACGCTCCCTGGAGGGCCCCGAGCAACGCCAGCCCGCCCACCGTCGCGATGAACGCCGAGGGCATCGCCTGCATGAGCATGACGAACACGGGCGCGAACACCCCGATCACGATCGCGAGAAGTCCGAAGGTCAGTGCGGCGATGTACTGCCGGTCCCGGCGGCCGCCCGACACCAGCAGCGCGTTGGTGGGGCCGGTCAGGCAGGACGAGATGGCGCCGACCGATGCCGCGAGTGCCGACCACACGCCGCTGGCGAGGGCGATCACGTTGACCGGCGGATGGTGTCCGGCCTCGCGCAGCACCGCGACACCCTGGCCGTTCTGCACGACGATCACGGTGATGGCCAGCGGCACAACCAGTTCCATCGCGGCACGAACGGTGAATTCCGGGGTGGTGAACACGGGCACGGCCACGATCGTCGACGCCGCGGCGTCGACGTGGAAGGACCCGGTCGCGACGACCGCGATCGCACCCACCACGAACGCCCCGATGATCGGTGGCACCCGCCGGCTCACCGTCCGGTGGCAGTGCAGAGCGAAGAAGGCGACGACGATCGGTACCGCGACCCGCGGGTCGGCGCCGACCGCCCCGACGATGTCCAGACCGAATTGCAGGAACACACCGGCGACCATGCCCATCACGATGGGCATCGGTATCAACGACATCGCCTGTCGCACAAGACCTGTCATACCGACGAGGATGATGAGCAGACCGGTCAGGAGAAATGCGCCGACCACCTCGGCCCAGGTCAGGTGTTGTACCGCCGCGCCGACCAGCACGGTGCCGGGGATCGTCCATGCGAATCCGAGCGGCATCCGGTAGATCCAGCTCGCGACCACCGTCAGGATTCCGTTGAGCACGAAGACACCGAAGATCCACGATGTCAGCTGCGCGGTCGTGAGGTCGCCTGCCGCGCCCGCTGCCAGGATCACCGCCACCGGACCGGACGCGGCGAAGATCAGCCCGATCAGTCCGTTCGCGAGGTAGGCCCCGCCCGCGTCGCGCAGTATCGACGACGGACCCGGCCGGGTACCGGGCGGCCGCTCGAAGCTGGGTGCGTACATGTGGGCGAGGCTAGTTGCGCATTCGGCAAGAACAAGGACACAGTTTCCGGGGATTGATCGCAGGTGTTTATCGACGATCACCCTGCGGCGTAGGCGTCCTGGGTACGATTCACGTTCATGCTGATCCCCACCCATCCCGACTCCACGACCGTCCTCGATGTCGAGGTGACCGGGTCCGGCGAACCGCTCCTGCTCATCGCGGGAATGTCAGCGCATCGGGAGATGTGGACCGATGAACTCCTCGACGCACTCACCCGGCACTTCGAGGTCGCCGTCTACGACCACCGCGGCATCGGCGGGAGCAGTCGGGCCGAGGGCGCGTTCACCATCGCCGATCTCGCCGCCGACGCGCGTGGCGTCCTCGACGGACTCGGCTGGGACACCGCGCACGTCCTGGGCACGTCGATGGGCGGCATGATCGCCCAGGAGCTGGTCCTCGCCCATCCCGATCGCGTACGCAGCCTCGTCCTCGGCTGCACCACCGCGGGCGGACCGGGGGCCATCGGCACGTCCGGTGCCCTGCGTCTCGTCGAGGCCATCGCTTCCCGGGATGCCGCGCGGGTCGCCCGAACCGCCTTCGAGGTCAACCTCTCCCCGGAGTTCTGCTCCGGGGACGGCGCATTCGATCGCTTCACCCGGTCCTCGACGCTACGCAAGGTGCCATCGGCGGTGGTCGCCTATCAGGCCACGGCCTGTGGCGGCCACGACACCCGCGACCGATTGGACACCATCAGCGTGCCGACCACCGTCATCCACGGTGACGTCGACGAGGTCATCGGGGTCGCCGAGGGCGAACGGCTCGCCGCCGGGATCCCCGGCGCCACGCTGGAACGCTGGCCCGGCGTCGGGCACATGTTCTGGTGGGAACGTCCGGAGCAGACCGCCGAGATCACGATCCGCACGGCGACGTCGGCGCGCGCGTAACGCCGGTCGGGTCGTCGAACGACATTCTTGACATCGGCACCGACGCGATCTTCGGGTGGCCGCGTACGTCAGGAGTTCTATGTCGCATTCATCCAAGATCCGTCGTCTCTCGTCTCGGCAACGCATTCTGACCGGCATCTCGGTCGTCGCGATCCTCACCCTCGGACTGTTCGGGGCGAGCACATTGCTCAACTCGTCGAACACGGCCAGCGCTCTGCGCGGCCATCCGGAGGTGTTGCGCCCGGGCTGCACCTGGGACAAGTCCGGATACTTCGTGCAGAACTGCAAGGTCTGGTCGGAATCCCAGCAGCGCGACGTGATCGTGCAGATCCGCGCGTCGAGCGGCAGCGACAGCGGCGTCTACCTGCTCGACGGCATGCGGGCCAGCGAGACTCGCTCTGCCTGGACCACCGACGTCCAGGCGGCCCGCGTCTACGACGCCAAGGCCGACACCACGCTGGTCATGCCGGTGGGCGGCGCGTCGTCGTTCTACACCGACTGGGACGGCGGTGCGGGCGACAAGAACACCGTCATCAAGCAGGAGACCTTCCTGACGTCCGAACTGCCTGCGTACCTCGAGCAGGAGTTCGGGGTGGCGCGCAACAACAACGCGATCGTCGGTCTCTCGATGTCGGGCGGTCCCGCGGTCACGCTCGCCGAACGACACCCGGAGCAGTTCAAGGTGGTCCAGGCGATGTCGGGTTACTACCAGACCGACAATCCGATCGGCGCCCTCGGCGTCTTCGCGACGCAGAGCCTGGTGTCGAACTACGTCAGCGGCGTGGTCAACATGTGGGGCGCGCCGGGCGGCGACCGCTGGGCCGACAACGACCCGTCGAAGAACGTCGGCAGGCTCGCCGAGAACGGCCAGGTCCTGATCATCTCGTCGGGCAACGGGTTCCTCACCCCGTCCGAGATGGCGAAGCTCGCGCCACAGGATCAGATCTCGGCGATCGCACTCGAGATCCTGTCCGCGGTGTCGACCGTACTGATGCAGCTGCAGGCCAAGCAGTCCGGTGCATCGGTGATCTCGCTGCCCAACTACGGCGGCCACACCTGGGAGAACTGGGGCCGCGCCCTCGGCGACGGCAAGGGGCACGTACTCGAGGCCCTGCGCAACAATCCGCCGGTCACCGAGAAGACGACCGTCGTCTCGGCGTCGGGCAGCCCCGACCCCGAGGGCCCCGCGAAGGTCACCATGGCGGCGAAGAATGCCGTCACGGCCTCCCCCGCACTCGACGCCTCGGTCCTGGCCGCGCTGCAGTCGACGGACGCGTCCAGCGCATCCTCGGAGACCCCGGCGGCGTCGGAATCAGCTGACTCGTCCGAGGCCTCGGGATCGGATGCCCCGTCGACCGGTGACGTGTCGGCGTCGGTGCCCGCAGCACCCGAGTCGGCAGCGGCCGAACCCGCCGCGCCCGCAGCGGAATCGGCCCCAGAGGAATCGGCCGCGGCAAGCACGACGAAGCCCACGATCCCGCAGCTCGCGCCGACGGGACCGGCCCGGTCCGACGGGTCTGTCCCGTCGACGACCACGACCACCACGCCAGGGCGGTGACCCGACTTCGCTCGCAGCCGTTAGCGTTACGGCGTGAACTCTGACTTGGCCGACCTGGTCGGCACCGACACGATCGCCGTGGTGTTCGCCTCCGGGGCAATCCTGGTCTGGGGCCTGGCGCTCGGAGTGTGGAAGTACCACGGGATCCGCACGTCGCCCGAGCACAGCGCGCATGTGTACGTCGACATCGCTCACCGTGCGGCACTGATGTACTCGTTCGCGACCCTCGTCCTCGCCGCGCTGGTCGAGCTGAGCGCGTTCGCGCCGGTCGTCAACGTGCTGGCCGCGGCGGTCCCGATCGTGTTCTTCGTCGCCGCGATCGCGTCGTACTGCATCCACGGCGCACTCCGCGACACCACCAATCAGTTCGAGAACCCGATGCCGGGAACGTACCTGTTCATGGTCGCGCTGATAGTCGGCGAGCTCGGCGGAGTGCTGGTGCTGCTCGCCGGCGTCGTCGTGCGGCTGACCTGATCGGCCGGCACGCCGTCACGAGGCGGGTGTGTGCACCTGCAGCCAGGTCAGGACCTCGTCGAGGACCACGTCCTGCTCGGGCTCGTTGAAGATCTCGTGGAACAGGTCGTCGTAGATGACGAGTGTCTTGTCCTCCGAACCGGCGAGCCGCTCGACGAGCTCGCTGCCCTTCGGGTCGGTGAGGGCATCGGCGCCGCCGTGCATCACGAGCAGCGGTAGCTGCAGCAACGGCAGACGCTGCGGGAACGACTGCATGGTGGAGATCATCGCCCCACCGAGACCGGCCGGGATCTTGCCACGCGTCACGAGCGGATCGGCGTCGTAGGCCGCCACCACGGACGGATCGCGGGAGATGCTCGTCGAACTCAACGCGGTGGTCGGGAGCCCAGGCGCGATCTTCCCGATCACCGGCGCGATCTTGACGGCCAGCGGAGACAGGTCGTCCCCGGGGAGCACGGCAGCCCCCGACAGGATCAGCCCGTCGAGCTTCTCCTGATGGTCGAGCGCGTAGTCGAGGGCGATGCAACCACCCATGCTGTGTCCGATCAGGAACGTCGGGAGGGCCTCGTCGGAGACGTGGGCGATGACGGTGTCGAGATCGCCGGTGAATTCGCTGAACCGACGCAGCCGCATCCGCTTGCCGCCGGAGCGTCCGTGTCCGACATGGTCGGGGATCGCCACGAGAAATCCCGCGTCGACGAGACGCTGCGCCAGATGTCCGTACCGTCGGCCGTGTTCGGCGAGTCCGTGCGCGATGACCACGACACCGCGCTTATCACCTTCGGGGCGGTGGACGTCGTACACGATGTCCTGGCCGTGTGGACCGCGAAAACTGTGTTCTTCCGGTGTCATTCCCTGTTCTCTCGTCCGTGGAGCCGTTGGAGCCGTGGTCTCGTCAGTGCAGGCCCAGCCGTGCCACGACCGACTTTCCTGCCGATTCGAGCATGCCGAGCGGACGTAGTGCGGCCTCCCCGATCCCGACCATCACCTCGACGCGTGCGACGACCCGCTCGAGCCGGGCGACGACGTCGGACATCCGGTCGACAGTCGCGTCCACTTGATCGAGTGTTCCCGACATCCGCACGAGCGTCGCATCCAGTTTCTCGATCGTCGCGTCCAGATTGCTCATCGTCGGGCCGAGTCCCTCCAGGGCCTCACCCATGTCGGCGAGGATTCCCTCGAGCTGCTCCACCGTCATATCGGCATTGAGCGCTGCCTGCGCCAGCTTCTTGATGCGCTGCCGCTCGGGCGGCTTCGATGACGCGGTGTCGACCATGGGCTGGATTATCACCCACCACGCGCACGGCGGGAGACCGAACGCGCGAGGAATAGCCCGCCACCTCGCGCGGTTGACCGACACAGAGTCACTCAAATTTGAGTGAGTTGCCGACCGAAGGAGCACACCATGCCTGCCGTCTCCGCCGACACCTTGTCGTTGACGCGCCTGTCCTCGCCCGGGTTCGACGCCACCGAGCGTCCCGTCCGATCGGTCACCCGCGGACCGCGCGGCTACGAAGGAGAAGGGTTTCCGGTGGTGCGCGCCTTCGCGGGCGTCTCCCCCGCCGAACTCGATCCGTTCATCCACATGGACCAAATGGGTGAGGTCGACTACGAGCCCGGTGAACCGCGCGGTACCTCCTGGCATCCGCACCGCGGCTTCGAGACGGTCACGTACATCATCGACGGCCGCTTCGCCCACCAGGACTCCGCGGGCGGCGGCGGCCTCATCGAGGACGGTGCGACGCAGTGGATGACGGCGGGCTCCGGCATCCTGCACATCGAGACGCCGCCGGCCGAGTTGGTGGAGTCCGGCGGACTGTTCCACGGCATCCAGCTGTGGGTCAACCTGCCGGCCGAGGACAAGTTCCTCCCGCCCAACTACCAGAACCTCGAGGGCGGCCAGGTGGGCCTGGTGACCTCGCCCGACGCCGGATCGCTGATCCGGATCATCGCCGGCGACATCGAGGGACACCGCGGACCGGGCTCCACACACACCCCGATCACGATGGCCCACGCCACGGTGCAACCCGGTGCGGCGGTGTCGATCCCATGGAATCCCGAGTTCAACGCGTTGGTGTACGTGTTGTCCGGCCGCGGACGCGTCGGCGCGGAGGGACGTCCGATCGAGCAGGGCTCCCTCGCGGTTCTCGGCAAGGGTGATCGGATCACCGTGGCCGCCGACGGTGCGCAGGACGGCAACCGCCCTGCCCTGGAGGTTCTCCTTCTCGGGGGCCGACCGATCCGCGAACCCGTCGCGCAGTACGGTCCATTCGTGATGAACACCCGCCAGCAGCTGGTCGAGGCCATCGAGGACTATCAGGCCGGTCGGCTCGGCGTCGTCCCGCCGGATGCACTGATGCCGCACACCGTTCGCTGATCCATGCCCACCGATTCCGATGACCTGCAGGGCGCGTGGCGCGTCTTCATCGAGACCGCCGCGCGCCTGCAGACCATGCTCGACGACGATCTGCGAGCGGGAACCGGAATGAGCCTCGCCGACTACAGCGTGCTGCTCATCCTCCACGAGAGCGAGGGCGGCAGATTGCGTATGCGAGATCTGGCGCACCGCATGGTGTTCTCCACGTCGCGACTCTCGTATCAGGTCGATGCGATGGTGAAACATGGCTGGCTGCAGCGGGAACGCGCCATCGAGGACAGGCGCGGCAGCTACGCGGTACTCACCGAGGAGGGACGCTCGGCGTTCCGGAATGCCGCCCGCGACCACCACCGAAGCGTCGATGCACTGTTCTTCTCGGCGCTCCGGCCGTCGGACGGACGCGAGCTGCGAGCGGTGATGGAACGACTCGCCGCCCACCTCGACACCATTCATCCGAGAACCCAGGAGACCTGATGTCATTCACCATCATCCGCGCCGACGAACGTCATCACTGGCGCAACGAATGGCTCGAGTCCTGGCAGTCGTTCCCGGCGACAGGCAACTTCGATCTGGCGGCGAACGCCCACGGAGTCCTGCTGGTGCACAACGACGATCGGGTCGACGCGGGCGAAGGACTCGACCGGCATCAGCACCGTGACGCCGAGATCGTCACCTGGGTCCTCGACGGCGCACTACGCCACCGGGATTCCGCCGGAAACGACGGCATCCTGAAACCCGGTATCGTGCAACGCATGACGGCGGGCCGCGGGATCTCCCACAGCGAGGGCAACGCGACCGGCCGTCTCGACGGCACCGATCTGCGCGTGGTCCAGATGTGGGTTGCTCCGGAAGAGACCGGCCTCGAGCCCGGATATGCCGAGGCCGACGTCACTACCGCGCTGGCGAGCGGGGACCTCGTGGTCGTCGTCTCCGGGCTGTCCCGCCACGCGACGACGACACCGGTGACCATCAACAACTCCGCCGCCGCCCTGCACGTGGCGCAGATGCCCGCCGGCAGGACCGTGACTCTTCCCGCCTCCCCCTACGGCCACCTCTACGTCGCGCGAGGGGAGGTGGATTTAGCCGGCGACGACACGCTCGTCGAAGGCGATGCCGTGCGCACGAGAAACGCCGGCGAGATCTCCCTGCACAGCCCCGGCGGAGCCGAGATCCTGTTCTGGGAGATGCACGCCGGCGTCGCCTGAGGCTCAGCCGAGTTGCGGGATCACCTTCGACGCAACGAGTTCGAGGTGATCGAGATCGTCGAGGTCCAGGGTCTGGAGATACATCCGGGTGATCCCGAGCTCGCGATAGCTCTCGATCTTCGCGACGACCTCGTCGGGCGTCCCCGCGGCGCCGTTCTCGCGCAGTTCCTCCGGCTCCCGGCCGATCGCCTCGGCACGGCGCCGGAATTCGGCTTCGTCACTGCCACAACACAAGACGAGCGCACCCGAATAGGTCATGGTCTCGGGACGACGCCCCGCCGCGGCGCAGGCCGCGCGCACGTTGCCGATCAGCTCACGTGCGACGTCCACGGGCTGGAACACCACGTTGAACTCGTCGGCGAATCGTGCCGCCAGTGCCGGCGTGCGCTTCTTTCCGCTGCCGCCGACGATGATCGGCGGACGGGGGCGCTGCACCGGCTTCGGCAGCGCCGGTGAGTTGCTGAGCTGGAAATGCTCACCGCGGTAGTCGAATCGGCTTCCCTCGGGCGTACCCCACAGACCGGTGATGATCTCGAAGCTCTCCTCGAGCCGGTCGAACCGTTCCTTCAGCGACGGGAACGGGATGCCGTACGCCTCGTGCTCGGGCTCATACCAGCCCGCACCGAGACCCAGTTCGATTCGACCGCCGCTCATCTGGTCGACGTTGGCCACCGCTATCGCGAACGGGCCCGGCAGGCGGAAGGTGGCCGACGAGACCAGTGTGCCCAGTCGAATCCGCGACGTCTCCCGCGCCAGCCCGGCCAGCGTGATCCACGCATCCGAGGGTCCGGGCAGTCCGTCGCCGCCCATGCCGCTGAAATGGTCGGAGCGGAAGAAGGCGTCGAATCCGAGTTCCTCGGTCGCCTTCGCGACTGCGAGCAGCTGATCGTAGGTCGCGCCTTTGCTGGGGTTCGGTGAAGATTCGCAATTGCACGGTTTCAACTTACGCGCAGTGGGCATTCACCAGGTGCGGCGCAAGTTCCCCGCGGCCCATCCGGCACCGCGGTGAATCCGAATCGCTTGAGCTCGACACCCAACCCAGTACTCGGCCGAGTACTCGACAAAGGAGTCCTAAATGAAGACAGTTGCGCGTACAGCCCTCGGTTTCGTCGTCGCTGCCGCCGGGGCGACCGCGGTATCGCTCGCCGCCTCGCCGTCGGCCGGTGCAGCCCCCGCGGTGTGTCCCGCTCTGCCTGGTCAGACCTCCTCCATGGCCTCGTGCAGCGCCGAGTCCGGCCCCACCGGTCTGGCACTGGCCATCACCGACAACGGCGGCAAGGCCACCTCCGAGGCGAACAACTTCGCCGGCCCCGCGGCGATCGCGCTCGGGCCCGGTGCCACTGTCACCATGACCGGCGACCGCGCCGGACTGGCCATCGGTATCGCAGGACCCGGCGCCGAGGTGGTCGTCGACGGCAAGAACGGCCCCACCTGCAAGGGCGGCCCTGCATTCGCCGGTGACTTCCAGACCTTCAAGGGCTGCAGGTCCTAACTCTCGGACAGCCGAGAGAACGGTTTCGTGCCTTCGGGTGCGGAGGGCGACCGGCCTGGAGTCCCAGGGTCGGCCTGCCTCCACCGTCTCCCCGGGCATGACGCCGCCGGTCAGACGAACAACCCGCGGAGATAAGCCGCCTGCCCGATGTGCTGGGCATCGTCGTCGACCACGCTGACCAGGCGGACACCGAGCGTCACCGGCGGGTCCCAGTTGGTGTCGACGATCCGATCCAGATCCGAATCCGTCAGCGACGCAATGTAGTCGACGCTGACCGCGTGCGTGGCGTCGTAGTAACCGCGGAGCAATTCCGCATCGTCGACGACAACCCGCGCCACGTCCTCGGCCGAATGGCCGTACCCGCTGTCGGCCGGCGAGAACGGCAGGTCGAATCGATCGACCCAACCGCCGCTCACCCATACCTCGTCGGTGTCGGCGACGTCGGCGATGTGCGAATCCTGAACGCGCGTCAGGTGCCACACCAGCCAGGCGATCGTGTTCGCTCCCGACGCCGGTGCCCGATTAAGGATGTCCGGCTCGATATCGCTGAGCAGCGCATGAACATTCCCGGCGACCCGTCCGAGACCGTCGATTAACACATCTGTGGCGCGCATGCGGCAAGTTTAGTTCGCCGTGCGCGCAAGGATGGCGAGTCCGCCGATCCGTCAGCATCATTCCTCCGGTGTCTGAACAGAACCAGCCTGCCGTGACCCCCGCCGACGGCTCGCGCTCCACCCGTAAGATCCGCTTCAACGCCTTCGACATGAATTGCGTTGCGCACCAGTCCCCCGGCCTGTGGCGCCATCCGAGCGACCGGTCGTGGAACTACAACACCATCGACTACTGGGTCGACCTCGCCCGGCTCCTGGAGACCGGCGGCTTCGACGGCCTGTTCATCGCCGATGTCCTCGGTACCTACGACGTCCTGTCCGGCACCGACGAGGCGGCGATCCGCCAGGGCGCCCAGATCCCGGTCAACGACCCGCTGCTGCTGGTTTCCGCGATGGCACACGCAACCCAGCACCTCGGGTTCGGCGTCACCACCGGCACCGGTTTCGAACACCCTTATCCGTTCGCACGTCGTCTGTCGACGCTCGACCACCTCACCCGCGGTCGTACCTGACCGTGCTCTACAAGCTGTGGGAGGGCTCCTGGGAACGGGACGCGGTACGCCGCGACCGCGAGGCGCGGCATCTTCGCCGATCCGGCCAAGGTCCACCACATCGGACACCACGGTGAGCACTACACCGTTCCCGGCATCCACCTCTCCGAGCCGTCGCCACAGGGTTCGCCGGTCATCTACCAGGCGGGCGCCTCACCACGCGGTCGCCGTTTCGCCGCGGAGAACGCCGAAGCCGTCTTCGTCGCCGCACCCACCAAGGCGATCCTGGGCGACGTCGTGAGCAAGATCCGCGAGGAACTCGTCCTGGCCGGACGAGATCCCTACGACGCCAGAATCTACACGCTCACGCCGCCGACGCGGTAGGTCGAACCGCGATGGCTCTCGGGCAAGATCTTCGGGGTCGGTTCGCCGAACCCCACCACCGTGCTCGACGCCGCATCGGCACGGTCTTCCAGCCGGCCAGTCTGCTCTCGCGGCGGACCGCAGCGCAGAACGTCGCCCTTCCGCTCGAGTACCTGGGCGCGACAAAGGCTTCCACCACGTCGCGGGTCGCCGACCTGCTCGACCTGGTCGGCCTGTCCGACAAGGCGAATCTGTACCCCCATCAGCTCTCCGGCGGGCAGCCGTCGGTGCTGCTGTCGGACGAGGCCACCTCCGGACTCGACCCGGCCACCGACACCTTCCCGGAACTCCTGACCGAGGTCCGGAACGAACTCGGTCTGGCAGTCGTGTTCATCACCCACGAGATGGACACCATCGTGCGCGTCGCCGACACCGTCGGCCGACTCGACCACGGACGCATCGTCGAGCACGGACGCCTCGAGAAGTTGGTACTCGATCCCGATTCGGTTCTCGGACGCGCACTTCGACCCCGCGGCATGAGCACGATCAACCTGGCCGGCATCACCGTTCCGCTCGACGAGATCCCCGATCTGCTGCTCCCGGCGTTCGTCGACACCGTCCTGATGGTCAGCATCGTGATGGTCGTCGTCCTCGTCGTCGGCGTCCCGCTCGGCGCACTGGTCCACAACCTCGCTCCCGGTGGCCTTTTCGAGAACCGGGCGCTGCACACACCGTTGTCCTGGATCATCAGCATCGGGCGGTCGTTGCCGTTCCTGGTGTTGATGACGGCGATCATCCCGTTCACCCGCCTCGTCACCGGCACCAACATCGGCATCGCCGCGGCGGTGGTCCCGATGTCCATCGCCGGTATCGCCTTCTTCACCCGCATCGTGGAGAACTCGCTGCGGTCGGTCCCGGCGTCGACGATCGACGTGGCCCGCGCATCGGGCGGCTCCAACGCCCAGATCATCTGGAAGGCACAGGTTCCCGAGGCCCTGCCGAGCATCGTGGGTGGTCTGACCATCAACACCATCGCGATGATCGAATACTCGACCATTGCCGGCACGATCGGCGCCGGCGGCCTCGGCTACGTGGCGGTGACCTACGGCTACCAGCGCTTCGACCAGGGCGTCATGGTCGCCACGATCATCGTGCTGGTGATCACCGTGGCGTTGATCCAGCTGGCCGGCGACGCACTCGCGCGCAGCCTCAACCCGGTGACCTCCAAGCGCGTCAACCACTGACCGACGCGCCTTCACGCCAGAGCCCCTCGTCTCACTTTCACCACTCTTGAAAGGTTCACGCATGTCCCAGGACACCGGTTCCGCCACTGACGTGTCGGACAAGTCGCCCGAAACTCCGCCGCCCGCAGGCAATTCCGACATCGAGATCTCCACGCGTCGCCGCTGGCCGCTGATCGCCGGCGTCCTCGTCGTCGTCGCTGTTCTGGCCGGCGTCCTCGGCTGGCGGTTCCTCGGCTCGGATTCGACCTCCCCCAACGAGACCCCGGGTGCGACGCTCACCGTCGTCACCGCCGAGGGCAACGCCGCCGAGCAGGCGCTCGTCGAGTACATCGGCAACGAGGTCGCGCCCCGATACGGGATCAAGGTCGCCTTCAAGGGGCTCGCCGACTCGACCACGCTCAACCGCGCAGTCAGCGACGGTGCCTGTGGCTGCTGGAGCGCGCCGGCCTGATCACCCTCAAACCGGGCATCGACAAGTGGACGGCGACCCAGAAGGACATCACCACCAACCCGCGCAACCTGCAGTTCGTGCTGCTCGACTTCGCCGCTCAGTCCCGGTCGCTGGCCGATCTCGACGCGACCGTCGGCTACACCGAGTACTACCCGGCCGCGAACATCCCGATCGAGAAGCAGATCTACGCTCCCCCGGCCCCCGACGAGTTCGCCGGACAGCTCACCATCGGCACCGAGTGGGAGAACACCGACAACATCAAGAACCTCGTAGCCGCGTTCAAGGATCCCGCGGTGCAGGAATTCCTGCGCACCGATCCGCAGGTGAAGAACATTCTCCTGCCCTTGTAGGCCACCATTCCGTGACGCGTGTTCACACCGGGCGCCCGGGTCGCACACCACGACCCGGGCGCTTACGCATAGGCTCACCGGCGTGGAGCGCACACATCACGGTCATTCACATTCGCTGACCGACATCTCCCACATGCTGTCCCCGTTCGCGCGGTGGCTGGTCATCGGGACCCTGGCGGTCACCGCGGTGGCTGTGACGATCGGAATGATCGTTCTCTGGCCGTCGGATTCCGAGCATCCGGTGCCCACGCAGTTCCGGGCGGCCGACGGCGGCTCGATCCAGACGGTCGACGGCGAGGTCGTCGACCAGTTCCGCGCGAACTGTCTCAACCCGGCGGCGGGGTCGGTGCTCGAGACCGCCGACATCCCCGTCAACCCGGTCGCCGGCGGGCCCTGCATCCTGAACGCGGTCCGCATCGACTCGGGTGAGGCCGCCGGCCGGTACACGGTGTTGGAGATCCCCACGAAGGGTGCACAGTCGGGGACCGAACCGGGACCCGAGGGCACGCCGACCCCGGGCGCGAGCGACGAGCCGCAGGCCGGTCAGCCGACGCTCCACGTCGGCGATGCGATCCGGCTCTCGACGGTGCCCGGACCGGAAGGCAATCGGTACACCTTCTTCGACTTCCAGCGCGGCACGGCCACGATCGTCTGGGCGATCCTCTTCATCGCGGCAATCGTGCTGGTCGCGGCGTGGCGCGGATTCCGCTCGATCCTCGGCCTCGCCTTCGCCTTCGTCGTCCTCGGCGGGTTCACCCTGCCGGCCATCCTCGATGGATCATCCCCGGTCGCGGTGGCGGTGGTGTCGTCGGCGGCGATCCTGTTCGTGGTGCTCTACCTCGCACACGGCGTCAGCCTCCGTACGAGTTCGGCCCTGCTCGGCACGTTGACCTCACTGCTGATGGCCGGCCTGTTGAGCTGGCTGGCGATCGAGACGATGAACCTGACCGGTTTGTCCGGCGACCAGACCACCAATCTGCAGGTCTATCAGGGCAACATCTCGGTCAGCGGTCTACTGCTGGCCGGATTCATCATCGGCACGCTCGGCGTCCTCAACGACGTGACGATCACCCAGGCGTCCGCGGCCTTCGAACTGGCCGCCGCGGGCGAACCGACCCGGCTCGCGACCTTCAAGGCCGCGATGCGCGTGGGACGCGACCACATCGCGAGCACCGTCTACACCCTGGTCTTCGCCTACGCCGGCAGCGCCCTGCCGCTGATGCTGCTCTTCTCGGTCGCCCAGCAACCCCTCGGAGGTCTGCTCACCACTGACGTGGTGGCCGTCGAACTCGCGCGGTCCTTCGTCGGCGGTATCGCGATCGCCTTGTCGGTTCCGCTGACCACCGCGATCGCCGCGGCCCTCTGCCGACCGGCGGGCATGCCGTCACCCGCGGCGAGCTGAGGGGAGTTCAGCACCGTCCCTTGGGCAGTTCGACCAGGTTCTTGCCGAGCCAGTTGCCCAGTCGCGTGAGCATCTTGGTGCCGTCGGTGAACGACCCGCTGCGTGGGATCGCCGCCATCGAGACCGCGACCTGGCCGTCGACTGTGCTGATGATGCCGAGCTGACGCACGAGATGACCACCGGTTCTGGACGTGGCCGGACCCCAGCCGCCCTTGACGGCGGTCACCGCCCCCTTGTTCCGGCCGACCCTGGCGATGCCCCACTGCTGGTTCGGGGCGACGTCGCTCATCAGCCGGATGATGTGTTCGCTGCCGGGCAGGCAGGGCAGATGCGCGCCGAACAGGGCCTGGTCGCGCAGAGCCCAGGAGGTGTATCCCGGATACGACGCCGGGGTGTCGATCTCCGAGGAGACGTGCGTCCGGGTGTCGTGTCCTTCGCGCAGCACGGCGGTCACCGCGTCGACGGAGGCGCGCCCGCCGCCGAGTGCTCCCCACAGTTCGCCCGCGGCGTCGTTGTCGGAGAAGGTGATCGCCTTGTCCTCCATCCTTGCGACGGCGGGACCGCGCTCGCGTTGGGCGGCCAGCGAAACCGGAACCTTCATCGTCGACCACGCCCGGCCCGCCTTGAGCGATCCCAGCGAGATGACCTGGTCGCTGCCGACCGGCACGATGGCGACACCCAGCTGGCCGGGCAGTGACTTCTTCATCGACTTCTGGAGTGCGGCATAGCTCTTCGCCAGCTTCTTGTCGACCGGTTCCGGTGGCGTGAACCAGGACGCGAACGGCTCGGGCAGCGGCGGCAGCGCCGGGAGCGGAACCGCGTTCGCGCTTCCGGCACCGACGACGAGGGACATCATCACAGCACCGACGACCAGCGCACACCGAGTCACAACTTTCACAGTATTCTCCTGAGTCACTTTAGACACACGAGAGTAGTGCCGCGGCCGGCCGGGTGACCAGCTCGTATACCCAATCGGGACCTTGCTGCGACCGGCATCACGCCGACGGCGACGGCGGAATTCGGTCTCAGGCGGCACACCGGCCGCGTGGCAGCCGGGTCATGTTGGTGTCGAGCCAGGCGGCCACCGCGTTCAGCGCCGCGATCCCGCCGGTCATCGACCCGCCGACCGCACTCATCGCCACCGCGGTGCGCTGACCGTCACGAAAGGTGAACAGGCCGATCTGACGCACGAGATACCCCGCTGACATGCCGGGACCCCAGCCGCCTTTCACGGCCGTCGCGCGAGGCGCGGACATCACCTCGACGCCCCACTGCTGATTCCCGGCGACCTCACCCATCAGCGAGAGCACCGACCGCGCCCCCTCGAGACACGGGAGATGGGCGGTGAATGTCGCAGCGTCGGGCAATGCCCAGATCGTCTGACCGAAGATCGTGTACCCCGGCCGACGCTGTGTGGCCGGGACGACGGTGGTGGTGTCACCTCCGTCGCGCAGCACCGCGGTGACCGCGTCGGCGGCGCTCTGTCCGCCGCCCAGCGACGACCACAATGCCTCGGCGGAACCGTTGTCGGAGTTGATGATCGCCGCACCAGCGGCCGGGCTGGGTCCGTTCTGGCGTTCGGCGGCGACCGCGAGCGGCACCTTGATCGTCGACCATGCGACCTGCGGTGTGGTGTCCCCCAGGGTCAGTGCGGGGACCGCATCGCCGCCGACCGGCGCGATCGCGATGCCGACGGTCAGCCCGGTCGACGACGCGACCTTGCGGAAGCTCGCGGCCAGCGCGCCGTACGAGGCGGGGACCGGTGGCGCCGGGCTCCCCGCCCCGTGCTGGCCCGGTGTGGGCTGGACCGGGGTCGAGGGTGTCGACGTCACAGTCACGGTGACCGGTGTGATCGGGGCGGGGTCGGCGGACGTCGTACAACCGGCGGTGACCGCCACGACGAATCCGAGCGCGACCGCCACGGACCTGATCGTCTGCGTGGTCCTCATCAGTAGATGTGCACCACCGCGTCGTTCCCGCCGCGGCATGCCACGATCGCCCCCTCCGGGACGCAGCTCATCGCATACGACTGCCCCGTGACGGGACTCGCCGCGGTCACCACGCGTGGGGAACGGTCTTGTCCCACACTGAAGTACGCGTCTCGAACCGCGAAGGCGAACGGGCAGCTCGTCACCGATGTCCCCACGCCGACGGTCGCGTCGCACGGCGCGGACCCCGGCGGTGGCGCCGCGGGAGCGCGCGGCCCCTGGGGTGCGTTCTCGACGGTCGGCGGCGGCGCGACGGTCTCGGTGATCGTCGGGGTGGTCGGGTCGGCGACCTGTTCCGAACTGTCGCCCCCTGAACCCGCGAGGAGGACGCCCACGACGACGGCGATGCCCACGAGGACAACCGCGATCAGCCCGAGGAGGATCGGGATCGCCGCCGAGCGCCGTTGCCGGGGCTGTCCATAGGCCGGCGGATAACCGGGTGGCGGTCCGTATGCGCTCGGGTACTGCTGAGCTGACGAGAACTGCTGCGGCTCAACATGATACGCGGGTGCGGACATCTGCTGTGACGCGCCGAAGGTCTGTGGCCCGGAGAGCTGTCGGGTGCCGGATCCGCCCCACTCAGGGTGTGACTCGGGATACGACTGGGGTGCCGATACCTGCTGCGGACCGGACATCTGTGGTCCCGCAGCGGTCTCGGGGCCGGTCGTCTGGCGGATCTGGGTCGGCTCGTACGCCGGTTCGACCGGGGCGATGACGGTGTGGGGCGCCTTGATGATGCTTGTCGCCGAGTCTGCTGCGGGTCCGGCGTCCGGGTCGCCGGACAACGCCGCGCGGGCAGCGCGAGCCAGCTCCCGCGCCGATTCGTAGCGTTCGGACGGTTCGGCGGCGAGACCTGTCCGGAGGACAGCATCCATCGCCTCCGGGACGTCGGCGTTGACCGAGCTCGGCGCCGGCGGGGGCGACAGGACCGCTGCCTTGATAGCGGCGCTCACGGTCTTCGCGGGATGTGGCACCTGGCCGGTGAGGCACTCGAACAGCACGCACGCGAGGCTGTAGATGTCGCTCGCCGGACCCGGCGACGCCGCGTCGAACAGCTCGGGCGCCATGTACGCGATCGAACCGACGGCGGTACCCGTCTGCGTGAGGTGCGTGTCGTCGGCGCCGTGGGCGATACCGAAATCGACGAGGTAGGCGAAGTCGTTGGCATCGACGAGGACGTTCTCCGGCTTGATGTCCCGGTGCATCAACCCCTCGGTGTGGGCGGCATCGAGTGCCGCGGCCACCTGCTCGACGATCGAGACCGCCCGTGCCGGCTCGAGCCGCGTCTCGCGGCTGAGCAGGGCCCGCAGGTCTTCGCCGGCGACGAGGCGCATGTCGATGAAGAGCACGCCCTCGATCTCGCCCCAGTCGTGGATCGGGATGACGTGTGGCTCACCCAGTCGCGCCGCGGCGTGCGACTCCCGGCGGAATCGCTCCTGGTACATGGTGTCGTCCGCGAGACCTGGGTTGAGCAGTTTCAGCGCGACGGTACGGTCCTTGGCGGTGTCGTATGCCCGGTAGACCTCTCCCATGCCGCCCCGCCCCAACAGTGCGTCGAGACGATAGGGCCCGAACTGCGTGCCGACCCGGCTTCCTGACATACCGAGCAGCATAAGCCGACCGACTGACACTTCTCTGTCGCCCGGACGATCGCATTCGGACGCCGACGGCGACCGATGACTACCCTGTGCACCATGCCCTCGCTGACCAAAGGCCAGAACGGCCCGCTGTCGACCTCCCAGATCGTCGTCTCCGTCGAACTCGCGACCGCCGCCGACGTGTCGGCACTGCTGGTGACCGACCGCGGCGTCGTGCGCAGCGACAACGACTTCGTCTTCTACAACCAGCCCACCGGTCCGGGTGTTTCGCTGCAGCAGGCGCCCAACGGTCCGGCGCGACTGCACATCTCGACCAACGAGATCCCCGCGGACATCGACGCCGTCCGTGCCGTCATCACCCTCGACGACACGAGCTCCACGTTCGGCCGGTTCGCGCCGCCGATCGCGCGGGTGACCGACGGCGGCGGACGCGAACTCTACGACTTCACCGTCACCGGCCTCACGACGGAATCCGTCGTCATCGCCCTCGAGGTCTACCGGCGCAACCTCGACTGGAAGGTGCGCGCCGTCGGGCAGGGATATGCCGGCGGGTTCGCCGATCTCGTCCGTGACCACGGTGTCAGCGTCGACGAGGAGCCGACTCCCGCACCCGTGCAGACCACGCCGACCTATTCGCCGCCCGCCGCTCCCCCACCTGCTTCGACTCCCCCGCCTGCTCCCACGCCGCCACCCGCTCCACCTCGGGCACCGGAGATCAGCCTGAGCAAGGATCGTCCGGTCAGCCTCACCAAGGGCCAGAAGGTCACGCTGCGCAAGGAGGGTGGCGTCAAGCTCACCAACATCCGCATGGGCCTCGGCTGGGACCCGGTACGCGGAGGATTCGGCCGCGGCGGGTCGATCGACCTCGACGCGTCGGTGCTGATGTTCTCCGGCGGCCAGTGCGTCGAGACCGTGTACTACGGCCACCTCAACAGCAAGGACCGTTCGGTCCTGCACTCGGGCGACAACCTGACCGGCGAGGGCGAGGGCGACGACGAGGTCATCCGCGTTGCGCTGCAGTCGGTTCCGGCCCGCATCGACGCACTGATGTTCATCGTCACGTCCTACCGCGGCCACACCTTCGAGAAGATCGAGAACGCCTACTGCCGTCTCGTCGACGAGACGACGTCAGCCGAACTCGCCCGCTACACCCTCAAGGGCGGCATGCCGTTCACCGCCGTCGCGATGGCGGTCATCGGCCGCGACGGCGATGAATGGAAGCTACGGGCGATCGGCGAGGGATTCGACGCCAAGACCCCGAAGAAGGCGCTCTCACACGTGGGCAAATACCTGTAGAAGAGCAGAATCGCGTTGCGCTTGATCCCGGGAGCCGGGATCAAACGCAACGCGATTCTGCTACAGGCGAATTCAGATCACGCCGTGCAGCGGCGGATCCTCCCCACGGAGCAGCCAGCGCCCGATGTGCTGGTACTTCCACCGGACCGGGTCGTGCAGAGTGTGCGTCCGGGCGTCACGCCAGTAGCGATCGAGCCCGGTCCCGGCCGCGGCACTGCGGGTTCCGCTCACCTCGAAGAGCGCCGACGCGACCGGCGCCGCGACCCGGTCGGCCACGGCCTTGGCACGCGCCACCGCGATCGACGCCTCGGCGACGAGTTCACGCGGCGCGCCTGCCGAGCCGTCGACGGCCTCGTCGACCCTGCGACCCGCGGCGACGAGCATCGCCTCGGCAGTTGCGACGTCGACCTCGAGTTCACCGAAACGCTGGACCACCAGCGGATCGTCGACCGCCCGGTCGACACCCGCCTCGAACCACGGACGGGCCTTGGTCCGCACGAACTCGACCGCCGCGGTCAGCGCACCCCGAGCGATGCCCACATCGATCGCGACGTGGAGCAACTGCGCGTACGCGCCGTACGCGGTGGGTGCCGACGTCGCCGACGCGCGCGCCACGAGGTCGGCCGCGGTCACTCCGACACCCGAGAATCGGACGGTTCCCGAACCGGTGGTCCGCTGCCCCACGGCATCCCAGTCGTCGATGATCTCCACACCGGGCGCATTCGCGGGGATGAAGGCCACATATTCACCTGGTGCGAGGTCGCCGGCCGCCACATCGAGCTTCGCCAGGACGGCGAGCGTGTGCGCGAACAGCGAACCCGTGCAGTAGAACTTCTCACCCTCGAGGACGAACCGCCCACCGTCGCCGTCGATCGGGGTCAGACGGGTCGAGATGTCCGCGATGGTCTTGCCGCCGCGCTCCGACTGCGCGTTGGCCACCCGGCCACCGGCCAGGACATCGGTGAAGATGCGCTCGGCCAACGCATCTCCCGCGGAGAGGCGCACCAGGTTGAGGTAGACGAAATGACTGTGCGGGATCTGCGCAATGCTGGGATCGGCGGCGGCAAGTATCGAGACGACCTCGGCCAGCACACTCGGCGACACGTCGAGCCCACCGAACCGTGCGGGCACCGTCAACGCGAGAAGACCCGACGCCGACAGGCGATCGATCTCGGCGAACGGCAGGCGGCGGTCGCGATCGCGCTCGCCTGCACCGGCCGCGAACGTCGCAGCGAGTTCCCTTGCGACGGAGAGAGCTTTGGCCGTCGATTGGATCCGGCTCGCCGATTCGGGTCGGGCCTGACTTACAGCCGTCACAGAACTGCTGCGGGGGTCAGCGATGCCTCGAGTTCGCGCACGAGCGGGAGCACCTTCTCGCCGAAGTACTCGATCTCCTCCTGGAAATGCAGGAAGCCGCCGAGAATGAGGTCGACGCCGAGACGCTTGTAGGCGACGATGCGCTCGGCGATCTGCTCCGGGGTACCGATCAGCTGCGTCTTGAAGCCGTCGTTGTACTGGACGAGGTCCTCGAACTTCGAGTCCGCCCACATGCCCTTCTTGTCACCGGTCGAGTTGCCGGCCTGCTGTACGGCATCCCGGAAACCTTCCACCGCAGGACGATTCGCCTTCTCGACGATCTCGCGCAGGGTGTCGCGGGCTTCCTTCTCGGTGTCGCGGGCGATGATGAAGCCGTTGAGGCCGAACTTCACCGAACGGTTGTGGGCCTGCGCGACGGCGCGCAGGTCGTCGAGCTGCTCGGTGACGCCGTCGAAGTCCTTGCCGTTGGAGAAGTACCAGTCCGCGAAGCGGCCGCCGTTGCTGCGGGCCGCGGTGGAGTTGCCGCCCTGGAAGAGCTCCGGGTTCGGACGCTCGGGGGTGTTGAGCGGCTTCGGCTTCAGCGTGAAGTCGTGGATTCGGTAGAAGTCGCCGCGGTAGTCGACGTTGTCCTCGGTCCAGATCTTGCGGATGACCTCGAGGAACTCGCCGCTGCGGCGATAGCGCTCGTCGTGTTCGAGCCACGGCTCACCGAGGTGGGTGAACTCGTCCTTGAACCAGCCGCTGACCACGTTGATCGCGAAACGGCCCTTGGACAGGTGGTCGGCGGTGGCGCCGAGCTTGGCGAGGACCGCCGGATGCCACAGGCCCGGATGCACGGCGGCGATCACCTTCAGCCGCTGCGTCGCGAGCAGCAGGGCGAGGCTGAAACTGGTCGACTCGTGCTGGTATTCGGCGCCGTAGCTCGCCTCGTAACGGACCTGCGAGAGGGCGTACTCGAAGCCGTTGTTCTCCGCGGTCCGGGCGAGCTTGATGTTGTAGTCGTAGTCCCAGCTCGTGCGCTGTTCGATGGTGCTGGTGACCAGACCGCCACTGACGTTCGGCACCCAATAGGCGAACTTGATCTGGTCCGCGATGGATTCGGTGGACATGGTGTTACCTCCGCAGGTGGATTCTCAGGTGGAACGTGGATCGATCAGGACGATGCGGCCTGCAGGCGCGGCAGGAACGCGGTACGGACCTCTTCGCTCGGACGGGCGTCGGCCGCGTCGAGCAGACCGCGTCGAGCCAGCGCGGGTCGGACGCCTTCACCGAAGTGGTAGGCCTCCTCGAGGTGCGGGTATCCGGACAGGATGAAGTGGTCGAGTCCGAGGGACGCGTACTCGCCGATCAGCTCCGCGACCTCGTCGTAGGAACCGACGAGCGCGGTGCCGGCACCGCCGCGCACCAGGCCGACGCCGGACCAGACGCCCGGGTGGATCTCCAGCGAACGCGGGTCGGTCGAACCCTCGAAAGCTGCTCCGCGACCATGCAGTTCGGACATACGACGCTGACCTTCCGACTCCGACTGCGCGAGGTTCCGCTGAGCGGCGGCGACCTGAGCGGGATCGAGATTGTCGAGAAGGCGTTCCGCCTCGGCCCAGGCCTGCTCGGAGGTCTCCCGGGCGATGACGTGGAAGCGGATGCCGTGATCGAGCGTCCGGCCCTGCGCAGCGGCGAGTCCGTTGATCCAAGCGATCTTCTCGGAGACGGCTTCCGGCCGCTCGCCCCAGGTCAGGTAGGTGTCGGCATATCTGGCTGCCACGTCACCCGCGGCCGGCGACGAGCCGCCGAAGAAGACCGGCGGGGTCGGGGTCGGGCGACGGCCGAGCAGCGCGTTCTCGACACGCAGGTGCTTGCCGACGAAGTCGACGGGCTCCTCGTCGGTCCACAGGCGGCGGATGATCTCCAGGTACTCCGCGCAGCGCTCATAGCGCGCGTTCTTGGCCAGGAAATCGCCGAAGGCGCGCTGCTCACTGGACTCGCCACCGGTGACGACGTTGATCAGGAGACGGCCTTCGGAATGCCACTGGAAGGTCGCCGACATCTGGGCGGCGAGCAGCGGGGAGATGAGTCCGGGACGGAAGGCGATCAGGAACTTCAGGCTCTCCGTCGCGTCGATGAGTGCCGCAGTGGTCAGCCACGCGTCCTCACACCACAGTCCCGCCGGGGTCAGTACCGCTTCGAAGCCGTTGATTTCGGCCGCGGCCGCGAGCTGCTTGAGGTATCGAAGGTCGGCCGGCCGGTCCCCGTTCATCTGGCTGCCGTGCCCGCCCGCGATCAGGTTGCGGGAGTCACCGTAGGTGGGCAGGAACCAGTGGAAATGCAGAGACACCGCGGAGGCACCTTTCGTCGTGGAGCAGAAGGGGTGGAGCGGCAGGTGCGATCGGCAGCGCGGACCGAGGGACCCGCACCGCGAAACACATGTCGGCGACAAGTGTCGAACACCGGCGAGACACCAGGCCACAGTTGAAATCTCTGTGACGCCAAGTGGACAACGGTCCGCAGTGTTCGGTAACGACTGCGTTCACGCAGGTCACGGGCAGGACGACGGTCGCATGCGCGTCACCGGGCCGGTCACGCCCTACTCAGAGGGACGCCCTACTCAGACGGACGCCACTGCCCCATGCCGAGAAACACCATCACCAACTGGCGTTCGGTGCGCTCGACGATCTCCTTCTCGACGCCGCGACCGCGGTACTCGCCGTCGAGCAGGTCGGCGACCGCGGTCAGCATGATCGTGACGATGAGTTCGGCGGCGATCTCGAGGTCTTCGGGTTGCCAGGGCGCGAGGTCCGGAATCCGGGCGAGGTCGATGGTCAGCTCTTTGGAGAAGAGCCGGAGCTCGGTGTCGATGGCGCGGCGGATCTCCGCGATACCGCCGTGCTGCTCGCGAATGAGGAATCGGAACTGCGACTCGTTCTCGCGAACGTGACGCAACAGGATGTCGAGGGAGTTCTTCGCGGTCGGCATCGCCTCGCGAGCCGCGAGATCGCGCCGACCCTCTCGGAGTGCGCGACGCAGAACCCGCATCGAATCCTCGACGACGGTGACCCCGAGGTCCTCCATCGAGGCGAAGTGCCGGTAGAAGGCCGTGGGCACGATCCCCGCACCGCGGGCGACCTCGCGCAGGCTGATGCTGCCGAAGCTGCGCTCACCGACCAGGGACCTCGTCGTGTCGAGGAGCGCCTGGCGCGTCTGGTTCTTCTTGTCCGCACGCGTCTGCGCATCGCGCTGGCTCGAACTCCGCGTGCGTGTCACAGAGTCGAGTGTATTCGCCGGCGCGCGCCGCCCGGACCGCGACCTCCCATCGACAGTGACGGCCGTCACAGGGATTTCCGCTTGACGCTCCCGGGCGGCCACGTGTCACACTCGTTTGTGTACACATGTACACCGAATCATGCGAACGGAGCCCTTTCATGAGCATTCGCACACCCCATACCCCGACCCGGGGCACCGCCGCCGGCAGCCCCGGCCGCTGGAACCGCCTGGTCGGATCGATCGTCGAGGCGGCACTGTCCCCGCATCCGGTCGACCGCTATCTCGAACTGCTCGACCCCATGCTCACCTGGCGCGACCTGCGCGGCGAGATCGTGCGGGCCGAGCACCCGACGCCCCGCACGGTGCGTCTCACCATCCGTCCGACCCGCCAATGGCAAGGACACCGTGCCGGACAGTTCGTGCAGCTCAGCGTCGTCATCGACGGCGTTCGGCACACCAGGTGCTTCTCTCCGGCGAATGCCGCCACCGGTCCCGACGGCGACATCGAACTCACCATCACCGCCAACGACGACGGCCTCGTCTCCAAGCATCTGGGCGCACACGCCCGGCCGGGTGACGTCGTCGGACTGTCCCAGGCCGACGGCGACTTCGTACTACCGGAGACCGACCCCACCTCGGCCGTCTTCATCAGCGGCGGCAGCGGCGTTACACCTGTGCTCTCAATGTTGAGGACGCTGGTGGCCCGAGGGTACGCCGGACCGATCACTTTCGTGCATTACGCTCGCACCGCCTCGGAGGTCGCGTACCGCGACGAACTCGTCGCGCTGGCGTCCGCACATCCCAACATCGACCTACGGGTACACCACACCCGTGACGATCGCGACGGTCACTTCACCGCCGCTCACCTCGACGACGTCCCCGGTCTGGCCGACGCCGACGTCTTCGTCTGCGGACCGCGGGCCCTGATGGATGCCGTCGCCGAGGTACATGCCGCGCTCGGCATCTCGCAGCCACTGCACAGCGAGGCGTTCACTCTGACCCCGACGACAGTCGTCGACCCGGATTCGGTCGAGGGCGAACTCACGTTCTCCCGGTCGGGCACCACGGCGACCAACGACGGTCGCCCGATCCTCGACCAGGCCGAGGCCGCCGGGCTCACCCCGGAGTCCGGTTGCCGCATGGGGATCTGCTTCTCGTGCACCGCCGTCAAGAAATCGGGGTGCACCCGCAACGTGCTGACCGGCGAGACCGACACCGAGTCCGACACACAGATCCAACTGTGCATCAACGCCCCGGTCGGCTCCGTCGACATCGAACTCTGACGGTCGACGATCACCCTATCCCGCTGACCACCACCCATTCCCTCTCCTACCCAGCAGGAGGCACACCATGACCATCGACATCGAAAAGGCCGCCCGCAAGGCGCCCACCGAGAACCTGCCGGCCCTGCGCGCCGCCGAGAAGACCTCGGACAACAACACACCCGCAGACCCCAACACCGTCGTCCTGTCCTACGAGCAGGTCGAGGCCCTGGGACGCGACCTCGACGAACTGCGCTCCCGCATCGTCGCCGATCTCGGCCAGAAGGACCGCGACTACCTGTACTCCGTCATCCGCGCCCAGCGAGGATTCGAGATCGGTGGTCGCGCACTGATGTACCTCGGGTTCTTCCCTCCGGCGTGGGTCGCCGCCGTCGGCGCACTCTCGGTGTCGAAGATCCTCGACAACATGGAGATCGGCCACAACGTGATGCACGGCCAGTACGACTGGATGCGTGAGGACACCTACAACTCCCGCGAATTCGAGTGGGACACCGTGTGTCCGGCCGACCAGTGGAAGCACAGCCACAACTACCTGCACCACACGTTCACCAACATCATCGGCGAGGACCGCGACATCGGTTACGGCATCCTGCGGATGGCGCGTGACCAGAAGTGGAATCCCTACTACCTGGGCAACCTCGGCTATGCGACCGCCCTCATGCTCCTCTTCGAGTGGGGCGTCATGCTCCATGACCTGGAGGCGGAGAACGTGATCCAGGGCAAGCGCAAGTGGAGTGACATCAAGGGCCTGGTGAAAGGCATGTGGCGCAAGGCAGGCCGGCAGGTCCTCAAGGACTACGTCGTCTTCCCGGCGCTGACCGGCCCGCTGTTCGTTCCGACGCTCGTCGGCAACGCCGCCGCCAACCTGGTGCGCAACGTCTGGACGTACTCGATCATCTTCTGCGGCCACTTCCCCACCGGGGCACAGACTTTCACCTCGGAGGAATGCCAGAACGAGACCCGCGGACAGTGGTACCTGCGGCAGATGCTCGGCTCGGCCAACATCACCGGCAGCCCCCTGTTCCACATCATGAGCGGCAACCTGTCCCACCAGATCGAACACCACCTGTTCCCGGACATCCCCGCGAGCCGCTACCCGTCGATGTCCGCCGAGGTCCAAGAGATCTGCGAGCGCTACGGATTGCCGTACAACACCGGCTCGCTCAGTCACCAGCTGGCGTCGACCTGGAAGAAGATCGCAAAGCTGTCGCTGCCCAACTGGATGACCCGCGACGACGACGATCTGACCGTCATCGTCGAGCGCGAGAAGCCCGTTTCTGCTGCCTGACCAGCGCATTTTAGGAATCGTTTGATCAGCTGGTCCCGAGGGTACCCTCGGGACCAGCCGCACGTACGGCCGTGCGCGGACACTCACACGCGGGGACACACACCCTTCAGCACCCAGGGGGTTAGAGATGGTCGACAGCATCGAACGCAACAAGGACCTGTTCCAGGAACTGATCGAGTCGACGGCCACGCACGTCGGCCGGATCGCGACGATCATCACCGGCGCCGTAGCCGGTGTCACCCGCGAGATCGGGGAGATCGTCACCGACGGGTTCGAGATGCGTGAGGCCGCACGTAAGGCAAAGGCCGACGAGCGGGCCCGAGGCGGCGATTGGGAGATCATCGACGCCGAGTTCGCCTACGCCGAGGCGATCAAAGACGCCGACATGTCGGCGCCCTTCTCCGAATCCGAGCAGGCACGCAAAGTGACAGGAGTGGACATGGACGAGGTTCCCGACCGCATCGACGTCGGCGAGCAGACCGGAATCGACCAGGAGGGCGAGATCTCCCGTGAGGCCGAACTCGCCAACGACGGTGGTGTCACAGATCAGGACGAACCCGACGTAGCCGACCCGCGGGAGATCGCGGCCGAGGAACCCCGCATCGCACCTGACACCGATCATTTGTGAGACAGAACTCACCTCTGTTGCGATCTGGGTGAATACAACCTTTGCCAAAGCGCGGGCTCACCCGTAACTTGGTCCTGGTTTTCCTAGTTCATGGAGGTTTCTGTCGATGTCGGTGCGTGAGGTTCTCACCTTTCCCAACCCCGTGAACGACTATGCGGCCCGGACCACCGCCGGCCTGGTTGTCGTCCTCGCGATCATCGCGGTCGCGGTCAACGAACCGATCGTCTACGGCCTTCTGGCCCTCGGCTTCGCGCTGCGCGTGGCGTCGGGTCCGACGCTCTCCCCTTTCGGTCAGCTCTCGGTGAAGTTCATCGTCCCGAAGATCGTCCGCAAGGAGAAGCTCGTCCCGGGTCCGCCGAAGCGTTTCGCCCAGGCCATCGGCCTGGTGGTCAGCGGTGTCGCGTTCGTGCTCAGCCTGTTCGGTTTCGGCCTGGCCGCACAGCTCGCCACCGGCATCCTGATCGCCGCCGCGACACTCGAATCGGTCTTCGGATTCTGCCTCGGTTGCACCATCTTCGGTTTCCTGCAGCGTGAAGGCATCATCCCCGAGTCGGTCTGCGAGGCGTGCAACAACATCTCGCTGCGGAACCCCGCAGCCGTCTGACACGCAAACCCCCCTCTTTTCGGCAGAATCACCACCCCGCGAGGTGGTGATTCTGCCGAAAAGGGGTGGGTTTACATCCGCTCCCTGAGGAGCCCGGAGCTTGCGGAGGGCGTCTCGAAGGGTTAGTCCTTCACCGCGCGGTCGGGCACGGTCATCGCCATCATCATGATCTCGGTCTCGCTGTAGTCCCGGCCGGGATGTTCGGCCGCCAGATGGGCCTGGACCTTGGGGACGAAGTCGTCCTCGAGTGCGGTGATGGACTCGCCACAGGGGCAGTGCAGGTTGTATGCCATGCGTCACATCTTATCGGGCCGGCCGCTCAGTCCAGAATGCCCAGCGCGATCCCGTCGAGGATGTCGTGTTCGCTGACGACGAGTTCGGCGATACCCGCGCGTTCGGACAGCACCCGGGCCAGTTCCAGCGTGACCAGCGATCCCCCACCGATGACGTCGACGCGACCGGGATGCATCGGCCCCAGCGCGGCACGATCGGCGCGCGTCATGCCGATGAGGTCCCAGCACACGCGGTCCAGGTCGGGCAGCGAGATACGGGAGAGGTGGATCTTCTCGGAGTCGTATTCGGTGAGTCCGGCGCCGAGCACGGCGAGCGTCGTCATCGTCCCGGCAACGCCGACCCACGTGCGGGCCGACTCCACCGGCACCCGCGTGAAGGCCTCGGCCAACCGCTCTGCGGCGAACGCCTGGGCCGCGGCGATCTCGTCGGCGGTCGGCGGGTCCGACGGCAGAGTCCGTTCGGTCAGGCGCACGCACCCGATGTCCGCGGAGTATGCGGCGTGGACACCGTCGGCGTCGCCGAGCACCACCTCGGTCGAACCTCCGCCGAGATCGGTGACCACGAAAGGTCCACTGGCCGGGTCCAATTCGCCGACGGCACCGCGGAACGACAGCCGTGCCTCCTCGTCACCCGAGATGACCTCGGCGATCGCGCCGTCGGACACACATCCCAGCAGATCGGCGGTCATCGCGAAGAACTCGTCGCGGTTCGACGCGTCGCGGGTCGCCGACGTCGCGACCATCCGGACCTTCTCGACGCCCAGCGATTCCATCGTCGTGACGTAGTCGGCGAGCGCGATCCGGGTACGTTCGATCGATTCCGGCGCGAACTGTCCCGTGGCGTCCACGCCGTAACCGAGTCGCACAATCCGCATTTCGCGATGCAGGTCGACGAGGCGCCCGTCCTCCCCCGGCCGTGCGATGAGCAGACGGATCGAGTTGGTACCGCAGTCGACGGCACCGACGATCGTCACGCGTCGTCTCCGGAGGTCTCCGTCGGCGGCAAGGTCTCAGTCGGCAAGGTCTCCGGCCAGTCGGCGGGAATCGCGCTGCCGCGCAACCCATTGGCGGCCGCGAGGGCGACCGCTTCGTCGCCGAGCGGGTTGAGTCCCGGCCCCTTGGCGAGCGAGTGGGCGATCAGCACGTGCAGGCACTTCACCCGATCCGGCATCCCGCCGCCGGTGAAGTCGGTGCCGAGCGATTCGATGGCGTCGCGTTCGGCGAGGTAGTCCTCGTGCGCGCGACGGTATGCGGCGGCGAGTTCCGGGTCCGACGACAACCGGGCCGTCATCCCCTTCATGACCCCGGCCGATTCCTGCCGGCTCGCCTCGGCGGTCAGCCGCGGATCGGTCAGGTAGTACAGCGTCGGGAACGGGGTGCCGTCGGGCAGCCGCGGCGCGGTCTTGACCACCGCCGGCTGACCGTCGGGAGTGCGATAGCTGATCTCGATGACCCCGCGCGGTTCACGCCCCAGCTGGGCTGCGACGGTGGCGAGGTCGTCTTCGGACACGCTCACGGTCTCTGACCTCACTGCGCGGCGGGCGGAGTCGACAGGGTGTCCCAGAGGTTGCCGTACCAGGGCGCACGCGCGCGCTCCTCGGCTCGTTCGGCGGCCTCGCGGCGGGCCTCGTCGGCGGGGAACAACATCACGAGCGGAATCTCTCCTGGTTTGACGAATTGCAGACGCGTCCGCGCCTGGGCCTCGATGTAGGCGGGGTCGTTCTGCTCGTTGACCTTCTGCTGATAGTCGGCGACCTCGCGCCGCAGCTGTTCGTTCGACGCGGTGAGCTGCCGGAACTCCGAACGCTGACTGAAGTAGGTGCGCAGCGGCATGGCCAGCGTGAGGGCCACGACGCAGACCACGACGACGGTGATGACGAGCGTTGCGACCGTCGCCGGGGTCATCTCGAGCCGGCGGAGCCGAGCACCCAGTCCGGATCGCATCCGGCCGCGGGATGCGCTCGGGCGGGGTCGTGTGGTGACTCGCTCCCCGGACGGGGCCGGGCTGTCGGCGGCGCTGTCCTGGCCTTCGGCCGCCGCGTCGTCGCTGATCAGCTCCTGCTCACCGGTCTCGACGACCGAGACCGGTGATACAGGTCGGGCCGGCCGGCCGGACCGATCGTGTCGTCGCGTGCGACGGGCGTCGCGTACGCGCGGGTCGACCCTCCGGTCCCGCGCACGCTGACGCCCGTCACCGCGGTGACGTCGATCAGAAGCCATGAAGACAGCTAATCACGAACCAAACGAGAAACGCGGGAAGGCGAGGTCGCCCGCGTAGCGTGCCGCATCGCCGAGACCCTCTTCGATGCGCAGCAGCTGGTTGTACTTGGCGACGCGCTCGGAACGAGCGGGCGCGCCGGTCTTGATCTGGCCGCAGCTGCAGGCGACGGCCAGGTCGGCGATGGTGGTGTCCTCGGTCTCGCCCGACCGGTGGCTCATCATCGACTTGTAGCCGTTGTTGTGCGCGAGAGCGACGGCGTCGAGGGTCTCGGTCAGCGTGCCGATCTGGTTGACCTTGACCAGCAACGCGTTGGCGATGCCCTTCGAGATGCCCTCTTCGAGGCGCTCGGGGTTGGTCACGAACAGGTCGTCACCGACCAGCTGCACCTTGTCGCCGATCGACTCGGTCAGCTTGGCCCAGCCGGCCCAGTCGTCCTCGGACAGACCGTCCTCGATCGACACGATCGGGTAGTCGCTGATGAGCTTCTCGTAGAACGAGACCATGTCGTCGGCGCCGAACTCCTTGCCCTCGAGCTTGTAGGCGCCGTTCGAGTAGAACTCGGTCGACGCCGCGTCGAGCGCGATGACGACGTCGCGACCGAAGTTGTAGCCGGCCTTGCCGACGGCCTCACCGATCACGGCGATCGCGGCCTCGGTGTTCGGCAGGTCGGGGGCGAAGCCGCCCTCGTCACCGAGCGCGGTGTTCAGGCCCTGCTTGTTCAGCACCGACTTGAGCGCGTGGTAGACCTCGGCGCCGCAGCGGAGGGCCTCCTTGAAGGTGGGAGCGCCGACCGGCGCGATCATGAACTCCTGGAAGTCGATGCCGTTGTCGGCATGCTCACCGCCGTTGATGATGTTCATCATCGGGACCGGCAGGATGTGGGCGTTGGGGCCGCCGATGTAGCGGAACAGGGGCAGACCGGCCGACTCGGCGGCGCCCTTGGCGACCGCGAGCGACACGCCGAGCAGCGCGTTGGCACCGATGCGGCTCTTGTCCGGGGTTCCGTCGCAATCCAGCAGTGCCTGGTCGACGAGACGCTGTTCCTCGGCCTCGATGCCGATCACCGCGGGGGCCAGCTCGCCGAGGACGCCCTCGACGGCCTTGGTGACACCCTTGCCCAGGTACCGCTCGCCACCGTCACGGAGCTCGACGGCCTCGTGTTCCCCGGTGGATGCGCCCGAGGGAACGGCGGCGCGGGTGAAGGTGCCGTCGTCCAGGACGACCTCGACCTCGACCGTCGGGTTTCCCCGCGAATCGAGAATCTCGCGCGCACCTACCTGCTCGATGATTGCCACGACTGAACTCCGATCTCGGTGGACGTGCCGGCTGTGATGCCGGTCGGTAGGTCAAAGAGTAGTGGCTGCCCCCACGGTGCACGAGACAAGGTCTCGGGCCACGGCAGCAACCGTCCGGATCCCGGTTACCAGCCGGGCGTCGACGGAGTCAGAATCGAACACCGACGGGGTCAGAACCGAACATTGATGGAGTAGGCGTTGGCGTGATCGCGTACGTCGAGGACGTATGCCATCGAGTTGTTGTATCGGCGGATGGCCTTCTCCCACCCTTCGGCGACCGTCATGTCGTTGCCCGACGAGACGCACAGGTAGCGGGCCGCGGAGAGGGCCGCGTCGTCGATGTTGTCCGGGTCCGGCACACCGTCCCCGCTGGCGTCCACGCCGTAGCGCTTCCACGTCTCGGGGATGAACTGGAACGGCCCCATGGCGCGATCGTGGGTGGAGTCGCCGTCGAGACCGCCGCCGTCGGAGTCACGGATCTCCATATTGCCCTTGGTGCCGTCGAGCTTGACCCCGCGGATCGGCGGGCTGACGTCGCCGTTGGCGGCGACATCGGAACCACGGTAGTGCCCGTGTTTGCTCTCGACACCTGCGATTCCGGCGAGGGTCGTCCACGCGAGGCCGCATTCGGGGTGCTGCTGGCGCTGGATCTCGGCGGCGTTGCCGTAGGCCTGCAGGGACACGACCGGGATGCCGGTCGACTTCGAGATGGGCTCGGCCCACTCGCGCATCTTGTCGGCGGTCCGGCCGGGTGCGTTGATGTCGATGTAGGGCTGCGGCACCCCGGCGCCGGGCGGGATGCCCTCGGGGATGTCCGGCCTGTTCAGCGACGGGAGGTCGATGCACGCGGAGAGCAGCACCGACGATGCGATCGCCACGACACCCGCCACGAGCCCACTCCTCCACGAGCGACGATTCCGCCCCCGGCCCACCACACGCATTCCCCGTTCCACTCCTGTCTCAGGTCTGGAGCGAGCCGATGCCCGCCCGAGCGACCACGATCGCACATGTGACGGCGTGGTCCCGCACACAACACACAACCGCGTGGCTCACAAAAGACAACTGCCGGCGGTTGCGTTCGGTTCCCCGGGTCGGTCCGGACCGGGGCGCGCGTCGCCCCACGGATAGCGGGCACCACGCAGTCCACCGCGCGCGGTCTACTCCCGCTGAGCCTCGGTCGGCAGCGTCCGGCCCGAAACCCTTGACACGTAACGACTGTAGTGAGTGTCCAGACGGGGTGGCTCTCGGCTCAGCGGCGCGACCCCCGGGGACGACGCGACGGCAACGCGTCTTCCTGCGACTCCACCCGCGGCGCCTTCGCATTCAAAGCGCCCATGAAGCGTTGGGCGATGGCCGTGCCGGTGGCCTCGTCCGGCAGGTCGTCACCGGTCTCGGCGCGCCACGCGGAGAGGGTCGCGGCGAGTGCCGCACGCACCTCGGCATACGCCGGGTCCTCGGCGACATTGTTGCGCTCATGGGGATCGGAACGCAGGTCGTACAACTCGACCCGCGGCCGGTCCTGTTGTATCGCTTCGATATCCAGCGATCGTGCGGACAGGCTGTCGGCGATGTCGAGCGGCAACAACAGCGCCGGGCGGGTCGCGAAGTTCTCGATGTAGCTGTGCTCCTTGGTGCGCACGGCGCGGATCGGGTCGAAGGCGTCGTGATAGGTCTTCTCGGTGAACACCTCGGTGCGGACGGCCGCGGCCGGCTCGCCGAGCGGCCCGACGAGAGCCGACGCGTGAGAGTCACCGTCCACCTCGTCGGGGATCTCGACACCGAGCAGCTCCAGCAGGGTCGGCGTCAGGTCGACTCCGGAGAACAGGTCGTCGTAGACCTGCGGTTCGATCCCGCGCTGCGTCGGTGGCCGCATGATGAGCGCGACGCCGGTCCCCGCCGCGTAGAGCGTCGACTTCGCGCGCGGGAACGCCAGGCCGTGGTCGGTGATGAACACGATCCACGTCGACGAATCCAGACCCAGCTCGGCAACGGTGTCGAGCAGGCGCCCGACCGCGGCGTCGGCCTTGGTGATGGAGCCATGGAGACCCGCGAGGTCCTCGCGGACGTCATCGGTGTCGGGCAGGAATCCCGGGACGGCGATGCCACTGGTGTCGGACGGCTCGTACTCGTCCGCCGGGTACGGCCGATGGGTCTCGAAGAAGCCGGCGGTCAGGAAGAAGGGCCGATCCTCGTCGGCGTGGCGCCGGAGCCAGTCCTGGGACTGCTCGACCACGTGGTCGCACCGGGAGTCGGAGACGTCGACCGAGTCGAAGCCGAGGCGCTGCGGGTCCGCGCTCTCGTGTTGCATCCCGAACAGCACCGACCGGTACCCCGCGTCGGCGAGCAGCGACGGCAGTGTCCGCACATCCGCGTGGTACTCGAACCCGTGGTGGGCGAGCCCGACGAGCCCGTTGCGGTGGGGGTATCGCCCGGTGAACAGCGATCCGCGAGCCGGGGAGCACAGCGGCGCGGTGGAATGGGCGTCGGCGAAACGGATGCCGTGCGCGGCCAGCTGATCGAGGGCCGGTGACGAGACGCCGTCCGCGCCGTAGCACGTCAGATGGCGTCCGAGGTCGTGCCAGTGGATCAGGATGACGTTCTCGCGGGCCATTCCCCATGATGACGCAGATGGACGGCGGTGCCGGGGTCGCACCGACGCCGAATACCGACATACCGCCCACCGCAGCGGCCCCGCAGTTGAATTCATCGTGCGCCGAACTCCGCGGCGACGGGCGACGCACGCCCGGGTAGGGCGATGTGCCCTATGCGCCCTCCGACCCTGGGTCTACTCTCGCTATGGCTAGCCTTACAGAACAAACGGTGCCGCGGGGCGCCAAGGAGATGGACCACCGAGTGGATTACATATCGGCACTTGCCTCCAGCGGCACGTCTTTCCTCGCTGCCGGCGGGGGCCCGTCGATCTACACCCAGATGTTCGGCAGCGCCCTCATCGGTCTCCGCGAGGGTCTCGAGACCGGCATCGTGGTCATGGTCCTGGTCGCGTTCGTCGTCAAGACCGACCGCCGGGACGCCCTGAAGTGGATCTGGGCGGGCGTGGGTGCGGCAATCGCCATGACCCTCGTGGTGTTCCTCGTCATCCACTTCGGTACGTCGACGATGACGCCGCTCGCGGCCGAGACCATCGCCGGCGTCGCATCGCTGGTGGCGGTCGGAATCGTGACGTTCATGGTGCTGTGGATGAGCGAGGCCTCGTCCCACATCTCCGCCGACCTCAAGAGCGGGATGTCGAAGGCGCTCCTCGCCGGCGGTGCGTCGGTGCTGGGTCTGGCGTTCCTGGCCGTCGGACGTGAGGGCTTCGAGACCGCGCTGCTGATGGTCGGCTATGCCGAGAGTGTGTCCGGCGGGTTGTGGCCACTGCTTGGACTCGTGGTCGGGATCCTCGCCGCCATCGTGCTGACGGTGCTGATCTACCGCGGCGCCATCCGGATGAACCTCTCGGTGTTCTTCACCTACACGGGTCTGTTCCTGATCGTCGTCGCCGCCGGAATCCTCACCTACGGAATCCGCGCGCTGCAGACGGTGGGCTGGCTACCCGGTCTCGGCAACATCGCGTTCGACGTCTCCGGCACGTACGACGCCTCCTCGTGGTACGGAACCGTCCTGGGCGGCATCTTCAACGTGCGGCCGGATCCGACGGTGCTGCAGGTGCTCGTCTGGATCGTCTACGTGGTCGTGGTGACCGCGATCTTCTTCCGCCGCCAGCGAGCCGGCCGGCGGGCCGTCGCCCAGAGGACCCGAACCCCCGACGAGAGCCCCGCACCTGCGGAGCCCACCCCCGAAAGGAATCCTCAGTGAACCGTAGAACCGTGGTGGCCGCATCTGCGGCCGCGGTGGTGCTCACCCCCATCTTGCTGACCGGCTGTACCGAGAAGAGCAGCGCCGAGGGCGCGATCGCCGTGACCTCCACCGCCGACGCCTGCGAGCTGGCTTCGAACGAGGCCACGACCGGGAACATCGACTTCACGGTCACCAACTCGGGCAACAAGGTCACCGAGTTCTACGTCTACGGAAACAACAACCGCGTGCTCGGCGAGGTCGAGAACATCGGCCCCGGACTCTCGGGGAACCTGACCGTCGAGATCGTCGAACCCGGCACCTACACCGTCGCGTGCAAGCCCGGCATGGTCGGTACCGGCATCCGTACCGAGCTCGAGGTCGGCGGTGAGCGCAAGGAGAAATCCGGCGTCCCGGCCGACGTGACGGCCGCCAAGGCGCAGTACCTCGAATACGTCCGCAATCAGCTGAACACACTGCACGCCCAGACGACGACGTTCGTCGACAACATCAAGAAGGGCGATCTCGACGCTGCGCGAGCGCAATTCGGCCTCGTCCGCACGCCGTACGAACGGATCGAGCCGGTCGCCGAGTCCTTCCCCGACCTCGACCCCGCCGTCGACATGCGGTGGGACGACACCGAGGACGGCTCCCAGCCGTTCACCGGATTCCATCGCATCGAACGTTTCCTGTGGCCGCCGCAGCCCGCCGAGATCGGCGATGCGCCCGGGCAGATCACCCCGTCGGATGCCGCGAACGCCAAGGAGACCGACAACCCGCAGGCCATCGCCGGGATCGCCGACGGTCTGCTCGCCAACGTCACCAAGCTTCGCGACGAGGTCAGCAAACCCGACTTCGAGTTCGAGACACTCTCGTTCGTGAAGGGCCCGCAGGCGCTGATCGACGAGGTCGCCGCCACCAAGGTCGACGGCGAGGAGGACCGCTACTCCCACACCGATCTCTGGGACTTCGCGGGCAACCTCGACGGTTCGGAAACCGCGATCGCGACGCTGCAGCCGATCATCTCCGCCAAGAACCCGGCGCTGATGGACAAGATCACCGCCCAGTTCGCGACGGTTCGCACCTCGGTCAACTCCTACCGTGAAGGTGACGGCTACGTGTCGTACACCGAGGTCACCCCGGAGCAGCGCAAAGAACTGTCGAATCAGATCGACGCACTGTCGGCCACCCTGTCCCAGGTACCAGGAATCGTGTTGCAGCAATGAATGATCCGGCTCCCCGCCCCGACGACGCACAGACCACCGAACCCGTGAGGCGCACGACACGACGCGGTCTGTCGCGTCGTGCGATCCTCGGCGGGACCGGCGCCGGGTTGCTCGTCGCCGCGGGCGGGGTGGCCGTCGGGCGCGCCACCACCCCGGCACCGTCAGCCGATCACGTGGTCGAGTTCCGGGGTCCGCGCCAGGCGGGCATCATCACCGCCGCCCAGGATCGTCTGCATTTCGCGAGTTTCGACGTGGTCACCGACAACCGGGACGAACTCGTGTCCGTGCTGCGCCGCTGGACCGAGGCCGCCGAACGCATGACCCGTGGTGAGGAGACCGTCGCCGACGGCGCCACCGGACTCGGCGAGTACACGCCACCGGAGGACACCGGAGAAGCGTTGGGACTGAGCGCCGCTCACCTGACCCTCACGATCGGCTTCGGACCCGGACTCTTCGGTCCCAGCGCGTCGGCTCCCGACCGTCCCGATCGGTTCGGGCTCGCCGACCGTCGACCGCCGGCGCTCGTCGACCTGCCGATGTTCGCGGCCGAGAAGATCGAACCCGCACGGTCGTACGGCGACATCTGCGTGCAGGCCTGCGCCGACGATCCGCAGGTCGCGGTCCACGCGATCCGCAACCTGGCGCGGATGGCGGTGGGCGTCATGTCGGTCCGCTGGTCGCAGCTCGGGTTCGGCCGGACGTCGTCGACGACGCAGTCCCAGGACACACCCCGAAACCTGTTCGGATTCAAGGACGGAACGGCGAACCTGCGCGCCGAGGACACCGACCTCCTCGACCGCTGGGTGTGGGTCGGTCCCGAGGACAATCCACCGGCGGCGCAGTGGATGACCGGCGGCACCTACCTCGTCGCCCGCCGCATCCGCATGGACATCGAACCGTGGGACCGCGCCAACCTCTTCGAGCAGGAGCAGATCGTCGGCCGCACCAAACGGTCCGGTGCACCGTTGGGCAAGTCCGGCGAGTTCGACGACCCCGACTTCGCGATCACCTCCGGGGGCACACCGGTCATCGCGCGGAACTCCCATGTGCGGCTGGCGCATCCGGACAATCTCGGTGGCGTGCGGATTCTTCGCCGCGGCTACAACTTCACCGACGGCTCCGACGGGTTCGGCCACCTCGACGCCGGCCTGTTCTTCATCGCCTTCAACCGCGACACCGGCAAACAGTTCGTCCCCATGCAGCAGATCCTGTCCCGCCAGGACGCGATGACCGAGTACCTGATCCCCAACGGCTCGTCGACCTTCGCGATCCCACCGGGCCTCGAGCCCGGCGAGTGGTGGGGGCAGCGACTTTTCGAGTGAGGTCCTGCTCAGCCCGCGAGCACGCTCAGCCACGCCTCGCGTGAATCGAGTACGACGCCCTGCTCCCTGGCCCGTGCCTCGGCGGCGTACACCGACGCCATCAGTGCCAGAGCCTTGTCCCGGGCCTGCGCCTCGACGCTGTCGTCGCCTGCGGTGACGGTGACCGTCCAGGTCTCGGCCGGGATCGTCTCCACCGGATACGACGCGGCGGTGAGACGTTCGAGGATCTTCTGCAGCAGAGCGAGCGACGGTTGTGTGGTGGCGACCCCGTCGAGGACGGAACCGCGCTGCTTCTCGGCGGCCTTGCGTTCCTCCCATTCCCGGATCTGGGTCTCGAGGTCGGCGTGGGCGCCCGACAGCACACCGGGGGTGCGTCCCATCACCTTGGCGGTGAAACTGCGTGCGACGTCGTCGATGTCGAACGGCGACTCCGGATCGTCGGCGGCGATGCGCGCATGGAAGAGCACCTGCAGCAACAGGTCACCGAGTTCTTCCTTCAGCTCGATCTGGTCGCCGGTCTCGATGGCGTCGAGCAGTTCGTAGACCTCCTCGAGCAGGTAGCGCCGCAGTGAGTGATGCGTCTGGGTGCTCTCCCACGGTCCGTTGCGGCGCAACGTGTCCATCAGGGCGACCGAGTCGAGCAGCGCCATCCCCGACACCTTCGCCGCGGCGATGACCTGCTCACCGCGGGCGGCGCGGGCGCGGACGAGCGGGTGATCGGCGTCGGTGCTCACCAGCACGGAGTCGACGGGGGTCTCACCGAGCACCTCGTCGAAAACCGGTTCGACGTGGTCGAATTCCCAGAGGAGGACGGCGGGCACGTCCTCGGTGACCTTGACCGGTCCCGTGAGCCAGGCGCGCGCCCGGATGGGGATCAGGTCGGGCCGTGCCGGGTCCAGCAGCACCACCGTCATTCGTCGTACGTCCTTTCTCGACCCCCGACTTGCTTCTCGACCGTCCCCCGAAAACCACCCCTGGAAACCGCCCCCGAAAACCACCCTGAGCAGGCACTTCGACGACATAGTGTCACTCACACCGCCCTGACGGGTGCTTTCCAGGGGTGGTTTTCAGTGGTCAGCCGCTCGGCTCCGGCTTCAGCTGCGTCAGGAACGTGGTGAGGTACTCGATCAGCTCGTCGTCGCGCAGACGTGCCGAGCCGACTCCCCCGGTCCGCGGGATCGGGAGCGTGACCACCGAGGTCGTCGCCCGGTATGTCGCCGACGAGTACAACCGCCGCAGGCGCACCTGTTCGCTGTCGAGCAGGGGCAGCGGCGAGATCTTGACCCCCTGTCCGGCCAGACCGATCTCGGCGATCCCGCGTTCGCGGCAGCGCAGACGCAGACGTGCGATCGACGCGAGTCGGGTGGTCTCGACCGGTGGCGGACCATAGCGGTCGGTGAGTTCGACGAGAACCGCGTCTACCGCGGCGTCGTCGCCGGCCGACGCGAGTTTGCGATACGCCTCCAGGCGCAGGCGGTCGGAGTCGACGTACTCGACCGGGATGTGCGCATCCACCGGCAGATCGATGCGCACCTCGCCCGTCTCCTGCGTCTCCACGGGTTGGCCGTCGGCGGCCGCGCGATACGCCTCGACGGCCTCACCGACCAGGCGTACGTACAGATCGAAGCCCACACCCGCGACGTGACCCGATTGCTCTGCGCCGAGCACGTTTCCGGCACCGCGCAGCTCGAGGTCCTTGAGCGCCACCGCCATCCCGGCGCCGAGTTCGTTGTTCTGGGCGATCGTCGCCAGCCGGTCGTAGGCGGTCTCGGTCAGCGGACGATCGGGACTGTAGAGCAGATAGGCGTAACCGCGCTCACGACTTCGGCCGACGCGTCCGCGCAACTGATGAAGCTGCGAGAGGCCGAGGTTCTCGGCACGGTCGACGATGAGCGTGTTGGCGTTGGAGATGTCGAGACCGGTCTCGATGATGGTCGTACAGACCAGCACGTCGTATTCGCGGTTCCAGAACCCCGACACCGTGCGCTCGAGCTGGTCCTCCCCCATCTGGCCATGTGCCACGACGACTCTCGCCTCCGGGACCATGTTGGAGATGTCCTTGGCCATCTTGTCGATGGTCGAGACACGATTGTGGACGTAGAACACCTGACCGTCGCGCAGCAGCTCACGACGGATCGCGGCGGCGACCTGCTTCGGCGCGTAGGCGCCGACGTAGGTGAGCACCGGATGGCGTTCCTCCGGCGGGGTGAGGATCGTCGACATCTCGCGGATGCCGGCCATCGACATCTCCAGCGTTCGCGGAATCGGTGTCGCGGACATGGTCAGCACGTCGACGTGGGTGCGCAGCGACTTGATGTGTTCCTTGTGTTCGACGCCGAATCGCTGTTCCTCGTCGACGATCACGAGTCCGAGGTCTTTCCAGGTGATGCCGGTCTGCAGGAGACGATGCGTACCGATGACGATGTCGACCTCGCCCTTGGCCATCGCCTCGGTGATCTCGCGGGATTCCTTGGCGTCGGTGAAACGCGACAGCCCGCGCACCCGCACGGGGAATCCGCTCATCCGCTCGGTGAACGTCTGCAGATGCTGTTGCGCGAGAATGGTCGTCGGCACCAGGACGGCCACCTGCTTGCCGTCCTGGACGGCCTTGAACGCGGCACGCACGGCGATCTCGGTCTTGCCGTAGCCGACGTCGCCGACGACGACGCGGTCCATCGGGACCGGACGTTCCATGTCGGCCTTGACCTCGGCGATGACGGTCAGCTGATCGATCGTCTCGGTGAAGTCGAAGGCGTCTTCCATCTCCTGCTGCCACGGGGTGTCGGGCCCGAAGGCGTGACCCGGGGCAGCATGACGTGCGGCGTAGAGCTGTACCAGCTCACCGGCGATCTCGCGAACGGCCTTGCGCGCCTTGCGCTTCGTGTTCTGCCAGTCCGACCCGCCGAGCTTGGACAGCGAGGGCTGCTCGCCACCGACGTACCGGGACAGCTGATCGAGGGCGTCCATCGGCACGTACAACCGGTCGGCGGGCTGGCCGCGTTTGCTCGATGCATACTCCAGGACCAGGTATTCGCGACGCGCACCCGAGACGGTGCGTTCGATCATCTCGACGAACTTGCCGATGCCGTGCTGGTCGTGCACGACGAGGTCACCGGCGGTCAAGGCCAGCGGGTCGACCTGATTGCGACGCTTGGCCGGGAGTTTGCGCCCGTCGCGGACATTCGCCACGCGGGTACCGGTGAGGTCCGCTTCGGTGACGACGACGAGACCGGCGTCGGCGCAGACGATGCCGTTGCGCAGCGTCGCACCGAAGACCGCGACCTCGCCCGGCTCGGGACGATGTCCCGGCTCGGCGATCACGTACGGCACCTCGGCCTCGGACAGTCGCTCGCCGACGCGCTGGGCGGTGCCCTTGCCGGCGACGACGATCGCGGCGGTCTTGCCGTCGGACACATGGGCTCGCAGCTGGGCGAACGTGGCTGCGATCTCGCGTTCGTCGCCGCGTGGAGCGGGCCCGGGGACCAGGTCCAGCTCGAGTTCGTCCCCACTCCCGGTCGACAACGGCGACAGGGTCCACCAGGGGCGGCCCGCCTCGAGCGTCGCAGCGCGCACGTCGTCGAGCGGACGGTAGGCGCTCGCCTCCAGGTCGATGCCGACACCCGAGCGGCCGTCGATGGGTGCATTCGCACCCATCGCCGCGGCCGTCCACGACGCCTCGAGGAACTCCGCACCGGTCTTGGACAGATCGGCGGCGCGGGTCCGGACCTTCTCCGGATCGAGGACGAGCACACGCGTCCCGGCCGGGACGACCGCGGTCAGCAGCTGCATCTCGCCGTCGACGAGCGCCGGGATCAGCGCCTCCATCCCCTCCACCGGAATGCCCTCGGCCAGTTTGCCGAGCATCTCGGAGAGCGTGGTGTCGTCCGGGTTCTCCGCGGCGAGATCGCTTGCGCGCGTGCGGACCTTCTCGGTGAGGAGCAGTTCGCGTCCCGGGTGGATGCGCACCTCGGTCGCTTCGACCTCCGGCTGGCTGCGCTGGTCGGCGACCGAGAACGCCCGCATCTCGGTGATCTCGTCGCCCCAGAACTCGACGCGGACCGGGTGGTCGGCGGTCGTCGGGAAGACGTCGAGGATGCCGCCGCGGACCGCGAACTCGCCGCGGCGTCCGACCATGTCCACACGCTCGTAGGCCATCTCGACGAGTTGGGCGAGCAAGCCGTCGAAGTCGACCTCGATGCCCTCGCGCAGGGTGACCGTGGCGACGTCTCCGAGGCCCGGCGCCATCGGCTGCACGAGTGAGCGGACCGTGGTGACCACGACCCGCAGCGGCCTGTCGCCGGGATTGGCGAGACGGTGCAGCACCGCGAGTCGCTGACCCACGGTGTCCGCGCTGGGCGACAGCCGCTCGTGCGGGAGGGTCTCCCACGACGGGAATTGGGCCACCGCGTCGGCGTCGTCGAGCATCTCCGCGAGCTCGGCGGTCAGATCGTCGGCCTCCCGACCGTTGGCGGAGACGACGAGAAGCGGGGCGTCGGCGTCGGCGGCCAGGCACGAGACGAGGAATGGCCGCGCCGCATCGGGTGCGGTGATGTCGAGGCGCTGTTCGCCACGGCGTTCGCGGACCTCGCGGAAGGACTTGTCCGCACACGCGAGCGCGGCCAGACCGGACAGGGCACGGAGCGTCGACACTCCGCCGATTGTATGGGGCCGCGCTCCGCGCCCGGTCATCCGGTGGATCAGCGGACCAGGCCCGCCCCCAGCACCTCCCCTCGACGTGCCCCGGGAAGGATGGCGTAGACCGCCGATCCGATGGGCGTCGTCCACCGGTTCAGCGCGTCGTGTTCGGCCAGCCGCGCCTGGACCGGCGCGTACTGCGCGTCGACGTCACGCTGATAGGAGGCGAAGAGCAGCCCGCTGTTCGAGGTCGGGACGTTGCCCGTTCCATCGGGTTCCGGCGGGTCGTCGTAGTTGTATCCGCGCCGGAGGAAACGCTCCACCTCGCTGCGGCGGCGAGCCCGCGCGATATGCGACGACGCCGGGATGGCGGGGAGTCCGTCGACGACCGCCTCGAAGTCCGGGTCGTCGTGTTCGGTCCCGCCGCTCAGGGGCGCCCCGTCGGCGATCCTGCGGCCGACCGAGAGTTCCTGGTCCCGCGGATCGAGCTCCTGCCACGTGTCGAGGTTCATCGCGATCCGCCGGAGCACCATCGACGTGCCGCCGGCGAACCAGGGCTGCTCGGCACCGTCGTCCCAGACGAGACTGTCGTGATCGGCCGGTCCCAGATTGACCGTCCCGTCGACCTGACCCATCAGATTCCTCATCGTCACGGACTCGTCCTGCGTCCCGCGGGCGTTGCGGAAACCCCGCTGCACCCATCTCAGACGCACACGGCCCGCGACATTCGCGGTGAGCACGCGGGTCGCGTGGGCGATCGTGATCGGGTCGTCGGCGCAGATCTGGAGCAGCACATCGGTCTGCCCCCAGCGTCGCTGGTCGAGCCGGTCGATGACGTATCGCGGCAACGGATGCAGCCAGCGCGGCCGGCGATTTTCCAGTCCCGTGCCGGTGAACGCACCGGGCCCCAGGCCCACGGTCACGGTGAGCCGGGCGGGCAGCCGGGCGAGGTCCGGTTCGCTGTCGGCGAGAGCCGGATCACCCGCGGTGAGGCGGGCTGCGTCCTCGGTCCACACCTGCAGCACGCCGGCGAGAGCCGCCTGCATGTCGCGTTCGCCGCCCGACGACACGAGGTCGAGGCCCACATAGTTCACGTGCGCGGGTGGCGGCGTCGTCACACCGGCCTGGTGGTCCCCGTAGAACTCGACCACGTCACGTCCATGGGTCGGCGCCTCGTCGGAGGCGTGGGCGGTGACCGCCTTCACACCCACGCCGAGCCCGGCGAGTCCGGCCGCACCCACGAACAGGGTGCGGCGCCTCAGCGCGGGGCCGCCGCCCCCGGACTCAGCCATCGGTGCCGGCGGCGGGCGCGCCGTGGCCCGGTGCGTAGTCCTCTCGTGCCCCGTTGAAATCACGGGCACGTGCCACGAACTCGCGCGTCGAGCCGTCGCCGAATCGCAGTGTCAGCGTGACGGTGTCGCCGGCCTTGATCGGTTGCCGCAGGTCCATCAGCATGATGTGGTTGCCGCCCGGCCTGAGCTCGACCGTCTGTTCGGGGCCGATGTCGAGACCGCCCTCGATGGGTCGCATCACCATGCCGCCGCCATCGGACGGCGCCATCTCGTGCACCTCGACGCGCCCGGCCACCTCGGTGGTACCGCCGGTGAGGGTGACCTCGGTTCCGGACGTGTTGGCGACGGTGCCGAAGGCCGCGGTCATCCCGGTGTCGGCCGACTTCACCCATTGATCGCTGATGGTCACCGATTGTGCCTGCGTGGTGGCGTCGTCGTCCGACGAACATGCGGCGAGCAGGGTGATCGGGAGCGTCGCCATGGCCAGGACCGCCAGCGGCCGACGAACGGACGAGGGAACGAAAGTTGTTGAGAACATGATTTTTTCACCTTTTGTGGTGCGCGGATCACCGCCGGCGGTCCACGGGCCGCGGCGGGAAGGAGGAAGGATGGGTCAGCGCACCGCGATGGGTGGGCCGCGCGTCGGATTCCCCGACAGCCGAGTCGGTGTGAGCGGTATGGCGTCGGCCGCCGCGACGACGAGGACGGCCCGGGGAGGGATCGACCGCTCCCCCGAGATCGCGGCGATGATCCGCGAACCGACCCGTCGCGAGCACTCCTCGGCGCCGACCAGCAACACCGCTGCGGCGGCGAGCGCCGCGAGGTGGCAGAGGAGCATGGTCGGGCCGGGTGTCACCGCGTCCACCGGCGCGTGGTGATCGCCGGATCTCATGGCGAGGTGCCCGAAGAGTTGCGCGGTGGCGAGTGCCGATCCGACCGAGAGCGCGGCAGATGCGCGACCGCGGACGCGGTCGGCGAGCCCGGCGTTCAGGACCCAGCCCAGCCCGGCACTGATCGCGAGAAGCAGAACCGCGTGCGACGGCGTCGGAGTGCCCCCGCCCGCCGCCAGTCCGTGGGCGCCGACGCCCAGCGCCGCCGACACGATTGCGGCAGCGACCGACCACCAGGGATGCACTCCCTGGTAGTCGGAATCGGAGGCCGCGCGCACGGTAGCCAATCTACCGCCTCTACTACCACTGGTCGTAGGTGCGCCGTCACACCCCGGGTCGGGCTCGCCGATATCCTCGTCGGAATGCACGGTTCCCACTCAGACGAGGTGCGGCAGATCGTCGTCGACGACGCGACGGTCGACGACCTCGACGCGGTCGCCGAGATCTATGCGCACTACGTGCAGCACACCGTCGCGACCTTCGACTACGTCGTCCCCACGCTCGAGCAGTGGCACGCCAAGCACGCCGCGATCACCGCGGCCGGCCGGCCGTTCGTGGTGGCCCGCGCGTTCGACGAGTCCGTTACGGAACAGACCGTCGGCTACGCCTACCTGGGCACGTTCCGCGGGATGCCGGCGTACGACCGGTCCACCGAGGACTCCATCTACGTCCGGCCCGGCTTCGGCGGCCGCGGCGTCGGATCAGCGCTGATGGCCGGGATGCTCGATCGTGCGAACCCCGAGAACGTCCGCCAGATCGTCGCGGTGATCGCCGCCACCGGCGGGGACGGGTCGATCGCTCTGCATTCGCGGTTCGGGTTCACCGAGGCCGGCCGCCTGCGTGCCATCGGCCACAAGGCCGGCCAATGGATCGATTGCGTCTACATGCAGAAGGACATCTGGGAGTCACGCGACCGGTAGCGGCGTCACCGGTCGAGGCCGGCGGCCTCGGCAGCGGCGTCGGCCAGACCCACGCCGGTCCCCTCGTAGATGTGGAAGGCCACGTCGGCACCCCGACTGAGCAGTTCGTCGCGTTCGTCGTCGTACTGGGCGACGACTGCGATGGTGCCGGCGAACTCTCTCTCCTCCACCCGATCGAGGGCCACCAGATTGGAGCCGTGGAACGGCATGGCGAAGACGAGGATGTCGAGGTCGGAGACCCCTTCGCACCGTTCCCAGAACCCCGTCTCGGTCGCGTCGGCCTCGATCACCCGCAGTCCGCGCGCACGGAGGTCGACCACCTTCAGGGGGTCGTTCTCCACTCCGACGACGCTCAGCCCGTACTCGTCGACGAGTCGGTTGTAGACCGAACTGCCCACCCGTCCGAGTCCGAAGACGACCGCCCGGGCGGGTGCGAGGTCGATCGTCGCGTCCTCGGGATGGGCACGCGCGGCGGCCGGCGTCGGGACGTACGCCGAGAGCCGGCTCACCCATCGGGACCCGCGGCGGTTGACGAGCGTGGAGAACACGAAACTCGCGGCGACCGCGACCGAGGTGACCACGAGCCAGTCGTCGTCGACGAGGTCCGCGTCCACGCCGGTGGAGATGACGATGAGCCCGAACTCGGAGAAGTTGGCCAGGGCGAGTCCGGCGAGGATCGAGGTGCGCCGACGCAGGCCGAACATGGCCAGCATGAAGGTGAACAGCGCCGCCTCGAGGGGCAGGAGGACCACGAGGAGCAGCCCGAGGACAACGGTGTCGAGAGTCGGCGTGACGTGCAGGCCGATCGAGACGAAGAAGCCCACCAGCAGCAGTTCACGAAGCCCGAACAGCGTGCGTGACAGCTCCGACGCCCGCGGATGCGAGGCCAGGAGCACGCCGATGACCATCGCACCGAAATCGCCCTTGATGCCGACGGATTCGAACAGCCAGTACCCCGGCACGAGTGCCATGGTCACACCGAAGAGTGTCTGCAATTCGCCGTGCCCCAGCCGGTTCCACAGTCGCCGGACGACCCATGCACCGGGAATCAGCAGCACCAGTGCGAACGCCCACGGACTGGGCGGCTCACCGCTCATCGCCGTGAGATAGGCGACGGCGACGACGTCCTGCAGGACGAGGATGCCGATCGCGATGCGGCCGTAGAGGGAGCGCGACTCCGAGCGCTCGTCGAGCACCTGGACCACGAACACGGTGCTCGAGAACGACGACGCGAAGCCGAGGAGAGCGAGCGTCTGCCAGCTCTCGCCCATCAGCATCCGGACACCGATCGTCGAGAGCAGTCCGAGGAAGCCGGTGGTGAGACCCAGGATGACCGCGAGATTGAGAGCGGTGGTGAGCAAGACCTCGCGCCGGAACAGCATCCGGAGGTCCAGCTTGAGACCGATGGTGAACAGCAGGATCGTCACGCCCAGTTCGGCGAGGGTGTCGATGATCGGCAACTGTTCGATCCCCGGCGCGTGCAGGATGAACCCGGCCGCCAGGTACCCGACGAGAGTGGGCAGGCGAATCAACCGCGCGAGAAATCCACATCCGAAGATGACCACGAGGTAGATGCCGACTGTCTCCACGCGCCGGGAGTTCCTTTCCCTCTGGGCCGCCGCGCGGCCGGAGATGTCTGGAACGTTATCGCCCGCCCGCGACGGGAGGCGCGCTGGCCACGCCGGGCGCCCACCCGGCGGCACGGAAACGGACCGCCGCGCGGCCGCGGAACAAAGCGGACCATAGTCCGGTTAGTAGAGGAATGACCGGCTCGACCTCCCCCACGCGTCAACCCGCACTGTTCCTGTCCCACGGCGCCCCACCCCTCGTCGACAGCCCCACCTGGGTCCAACAGCTGAAGACACTCGCCCGCGGACTCGGCCGGCCGACAGCGATCCTCATCGTCTCCGCGCACTGGGAGGCCGCACCCCTCACCATCGGCTCCACCGATTCACGGACACCGCTGACCTACGACTTCGGCGGGTTCCCCGAGAAGTACTACCGCGTCCAGTACCGGTCGCCAGGTGCCCCTGACCTGGCCCGCCGGGTCGCCGCGATGATGCCCGACGGCGAACCGATCGCCCACGACCCCACCCGCCGCCTCGACCACGGCGCGTACGTGCCGATGACGGTCATGTATCCCGAGGCAGACATCCCGGTACTGCAGATCTCACTACCGACTCTCGACCCCGAGCGGCTGCTCGAACTCGGCCGTCGACTCAAGCCGCTGCGCGACGAGGGTGTGCTCGTCATCGGGTCCGGATTCACCACCCACGGCCTGCCGTTCCTGCGCGACTGGCGCCCGGAGGCCACCCCGCCGAGCTGGTCGGCCGAGTTCGACGCGTGGGCCGCCGAGCGGTTCACCGCCGGAGATGTGGAGTCGCTCATCAGGTTCCGTCAGACCGCGCCCGGCATGCCGTATGCCCACCCCACGGTCGAACACTTCGCGCCGCTGTTCGTCGCATTCGGCGCCAGCGACGATGCCGAACAGCGGCCGGATCAGGTGATCGACGGATTCTGGATGGGACTCTCGAAGCGGAGTCTGGTGCTGGCCTGACCGTCGTTCAGACGTCGGCCCGGGCGCCGGGACTCAACTGTCCTCGGCGGTGGTGCGCTCGAGCGGTTCGACGTAGTCGGGACCGACGAGCGCCGGCGACGGGTCGAGGCGTGTGAGTCCGTTCCAGCACAGATTCACCAGGTGGGCGGCCACGACCTCCTTCGACGGCTCACGGACGTCGAGCCACCACTGGGCGGTCGACGACACCATGCCCACCAGGGCCTGCGCGTAGAGCGGGGCGAGTGCGGGGTCGAAGCCGCGGCGCTCGAAGTCGCCGGCCAGGATGTGCTCGACCTGACTCACCGCGTCGTTGAGAAGACTCGAGTAGGTGGCCGTCTCGCCGGTCGACGCGGTGCTGTCGCCGCGCACCAGGATGCGGAAACCGTCCGTGCGTTCCTCCATGTAGGTGAGCAACGCGAGGGCGACCTGCTGGATGCGGTACAGCGACCGGTTCTTCGACAGCGATGCCGTCACCATCTCCAGCAGGGTTTCCATCTCACGGTCGACGACGACCGCGTAGAGGCCTTCCTTACCGCCGAAGTGCTCGTAGACGATCGGCTTGGAAACGCCGGCGCGTTGCGCGATCTCCTCGATCGACGTGCCCTCGTATCCGCGTTCCGCGAACAGTCCGCGCGCCACCTCGATCAGTTGCAGCCGCCGCTGGGCGCCGGTCATCCGCGCCCGCGGTGCCCGCTGCACCTCGGCCGAACCCTCCGCCGGACGTCCGATCGCCATGCGCCAAGCCTAGGACGAGACGCCGTCGAATCACGAATGTTGCATGAACTCCCGCTCCCGATTCGCCCCCGAACGGTTAGTACAGGCTCGACCAGTACGACCAGAACCGCACCGCGATGAGCACGACGACCAGCGTCACGGCGAGCACCAGGATCAGGGCATGACTGCGCGCCACCGCGAGCGCGACACCCGACCGCGAGGTCAGTCCGCTCGCGTGGGCGTTGCGCACGCTGACGAAGACGAAGATCGGCAGCGTCACCGCCCACACCACCATGCAGTACGGGCACAGCGCGCCGATCGAGTACAGGCTCGAGTAGATCAGCCAGCAGATGAAGGCCATCGCCGCGGTCACGCCCACCTGCAGACCGGCCCAGTACCAGCCCGCCAGGCGTGCGCCCGCGAAGATCGCCACACCGGTGGTGATCACCACCGCGAACCCGGCGATACCGAGCAGCGGGTTCGGGAAGCCGAACAGCGCGGCCTGCGGCTTGGCCATCACCGAACCGCAGCTCAGCACCGGATTGAAGTTGCACGTCGGCACGTAGTCGGGGTCGGCGGCGAGTTCGAAGCGCTCGACCGTCAGCACGAACGACGCCACGAACCCGATCACCCCGCCGATGCTGAGCACCCAGGCGGCGATCCGCGTCCACGAACGGACGGCCTCCGCCAGGAGTGCCTGGTCGTCGTCGGGATCGATCCCGGTGCTGGTGGTTGTCGTATCGACTGGGGCGCTCTCACTCACCCTTCCAGGATGACACCGTCCGGGTGGTCATCGGTTCCCGATGTGCGCGGAATCGTGCCGACTCCGCATACGGCGCAAACAGTGGAGGGTGGTTCGCCCGCCGTGAGTGTGATGACGCGCGCGATCCACCAAATGTAGCCACCGTCACTCGACGATGCGTAATGTCGGATTCACCACCGGGGATGGGAACACAACCGTGCAATTGTGGGATTACATCGGCGACAATGCTCGCTCCCTCACGTTCTTGACCTATCAGCACGCGTCACTGTCGTTTCAGACCGTGCTGGTCGGCACCCTGGTCGCCATCGCGGTCGCCGCGCTGGTCTACCGGCTTCCGCTGGCGTCCGCACTCACTCTCACGTCTAGTCGTGTGGCACTGACGATTCCGTCGCTGGCCCTGCTCGCACTGTTGATCGTCCCGTTCGGACTCGGTGTGACACCGTCCTTCCTGATGCTCGCGTTCTTCGCGATGCTGCCGGTGATCGGCAACGCGGTGGTCGGCTTACGCTCGGTTCCGTCCTCGGTCGTCGAATCCGCCCGCGGCATCGGCCTTTCGCGCTGGCGCATCCTGCTGACGGTCGAGTTGCCGATCGCGTGGCCGGTGATCCTGACCGGAATCCGCGTGTCCACGCAGATGATCGTCGGCGTCGCGGCGATCGTCGCCTACGTCCTCGGCCCGGGTCTCGGATCGCTCATCTTCAACGGCCTCGCCCGACTCGGCGGCGCCAACGCCCTCGAATCTGCGCTGGCCGGAACCATTCTCATCGTCATCATCGCGCTCGTCTTCGATGCTCTCCTGGTACTACTCGGCCGACTCACCATCTCCAAGGGACTCTCATGACCGACTCCACCACCGTCCCGTCGTCGAAATCCCCGGCCCGCCAACCGTCGTCCGGCGCGACGGACCGCGTCGTCACCGGCGAATCGATCCGGCTCGAAGGCGTCGTCAAGCGTTATCGGGGCCAGACCAAGCCCGCGGTCGCCCGACTCGACCTGGAGATCGAAGCCGGTGACATCGTCGCCTTCGTCGGCCCGTCGGGCTGCGGCAAGACCACGACCCTCAAGATGATCAACCGGCTCATCGAGCCCACCGAGGGACGTATCTACATCGGCGGCCGAGATGTGACCGCGGAGAACCCGGATCGGTTGCGGCAGTCCATCGGTTACGTGATCCAGTCCGGCGGACTCTTCCCGCACTGGTCGGTGAGCAAGAACATCGGCACCATCCCGCGAATCCTCAAGTGGGACAATAAGCGTATCGCCGAGCGGACCGAATACCTGATGGACCTGGTCGGACTCGACGCCGCGACGTTCGCCGACCGTCTGCCCAAGGACATGTCCGGTGGCCAGCAGCAGCGTGTCGGCGTGGCACGGGCCCTCGCCGCCGACCCGCCCGTCCTGCTGATGGACGAGCCGTTCGGCGCCGTCGACCCCATCACGCGAGCACGCCTGCAGGACAAGCTGATCGCCATCCAGCACGAACTCGGCAAGACGATCGTCATCGTCACCCACGACTTCGAAGAGGCCACCAAACTCGGCGACAAGGTCCTGATCCTCTCCGAGGGCGGGCACATCGAACAGTTCGCCCCGCCGGAAGAGATCCTCGCCAACCCCGCCAGCCCGTTCGTCGAGGAATTCGTCGGTTCGGGTGCGACACTGGCCCACCTGACCCTCACCCGCGTACGCGACGTCGAGATCAAACAGGTGGTCACCGCGCGTGTCGGCGAACCGTCCGGCGGTGTCGTCAACCGGGCCAGAGCGGCCGGTGAGGATTGGCTGGTCGTCGTCGACGAACACGGGCGCCCACGCGCCTGGCCCTCCGTCGACGAGGTCGCCGCCAAACCCGAGGTGTCCGATTATCTCGACCCGCGGCTGCCGGTCGTCGCACAGTCCTCGACGCTCAACGACGCACTCGACTCGATGCTCGCGACCAGCCAGGGCGGCGTCCTCGTCACCGACGGCCGGGGCGCGGTGATCGGCGCACTGAACATCGCGTCGGTGATGGAGGCGATCCGCGGGCAACTCGCGGATGTCCGCGACGACGACCACCTCGGCTACGTCGACCACACCGAGGGGTCCGCACCCGTCGAGACCCCGGTCGTCGCAGCCGACGACGAGTCGTCGCCCGCCGGCGCCGAGGCAGTCGCGGCACCCGAGCCGAGCGCCGAACGATGACCGCGGTCGCCGACGAATCCGCGCGGGTCACCGCTGCCGCCGAAGAGACTGTTCAGCCACCCCGGGGCGGTTTCCGACGACGGCTCGCGAAGGTCCCCGTCGACGTCTGGTTCGAACCGCTGGTCATCATCGTCATCGGCGTCGGATTCGTGATCTGGTATCAGCGCACGACATTCACCGAGACCGAGAGTGCATCGATGTCGTGGCCGGCATTGCGGTCGACGATCCTCGATCACATTGAGCTCACGCTCGTGGCGACCGTGATCGTCGTGTGTATCGCCATCCCGCTCGGGATCGCCCTGACTCGCCCATCTCTGAAGTGGCTCAACCCGATTGCGATCAACATCGCCAACATCGGGCAGGCGGCTCCGGCGATCGGCCTGCTCGTGCTGTTCACGTTCTGGCTCGGCACCGGATTCAACACGGCGGTCGTCGGTCTCGTCGTCTACGCGGTGCTGCCGATCCTGCAGAACACGATCGTCGGTCTGCGACAGGTCGATCAGCGGACGGTCGAGGCGGCACGCGGAATCGGATTGTCCGGAGTGCGCACACTCTTCCAGGTCGAGTTACCACTCGCGGTCCCCGTCATCTTGAACGGCGTGCGCACCGCGCTGGTCATCCTGGTCGGCACCGCGACGCTGAGTACGTTCATCGGCGCGACGAGCCTCGGCACGCTCATCACGACCGGTATCACCCTGTTCCTACCGAAACTTCTCGTCGCCGGCGCGGTCCTCGTCGCGCTGCTGGCGATGACGATCGACTGGCTCGGACGACTCGTCGAACTGGCCGCGACACCGCGGGGGGTCTCATGAGAAAGACTGCCCTGTCCTCCGTTTCGGCGATACTCATGATCATGGTCGCCGGTTGTGGGTTGGTCAGCTCGTCGGGCACATTCCGCGAGGCGTTCCTGGCCGACGGGTCGACGCCCTTGGCGGGCACCGAGATCCGGGTGACGTCGAAGAACTTCAGTGAGTCCGTTCTGCTGGGCAAGATCACCGCGACCTATCTCGGCGCGGCGGGGGCGGCCGTCAAGGATCTGACGAACGCACCGGGTTCCATGTCGTCGCGCCAGGCACTCCTCAACGGCGACGCCGACATCCTGTGGGAGTACACGGGAACCGCCTGGCAGACCTACCTCGGCGAGACCGAGACCATCTCCGACCCGAACGAGCTGTGGCAACGCGTCCGCGACGCCGATCGCGCCAATGGAGCCGAATGGCTTCCGCCGGCCGCCTTCAACAACACCTACGCATTCGCGGCGTCGGCGCCGACGGCGAAACGTCTCGACGTGACGACGATGTCGGACATCGCGAAACTGCCGGTGTCGGAGCGGACGTTCTGCGTCAACGACGAGTTCCTGAGTCGTGCCGACGGTTTGATCCCGATGCTGAAGGCATATGACATCCCTCTGGGGGAGCCCGACGGCGTGCCGAAGGACAACGTCACGACCATGGACTCCGGTGTCGTCTACACCTCGACGGCACGCAGTACACCCTGCAACTTCGGCATGGTGTACTCCACCGACGGCCGGATCAAGAACCTCGATCTCACGGTGCTCACCGACGACCGGAAGTTCTTCCTGCCGTACAGCGGTTGTGTGGTCTTGAGCACGAGACTCAACAAGGAGGCACCCCAGATCGCCGAACTGATGGCGCCGGTGTCGGCGAAGCTCACCGACGCGGTGATGCAGGAACTCAACGGCCGCATCGACATCGACGGCGAGGACCCCGCCGACGTCGCCTACGACTGGCTCAAGGCGGAGGGCTTCATCGCCTAGGGCACACCCGACCTTCTCACTCCCTGAAGCTCGACCAAACGCACGCGCCCCCCATTGCTCCCTGAGGTGCGAGGAGCGCAAGCGCGCCCCCCATTGCTCCCTGAGGTGCGAGGAGCGCAAGCGACGAGCCTCGAAGGGCCGGTGACCCGAATTCCTCACTCCGCCCGCAGGAATGATGTCGCATGCGCTCTCACTCCGTATCGGCGACCTCGGAGCGTGTCGCTGGCTCAATAGCTCCGCCGCGCGGCACCCTCGTCGAGCGGCATCGGCGTTCGCGGGGCCTCGGGATGCAGCGCAGCTGCGGCAGCAAGCGTGTCAGCGTCGAGCCGGCACAGGAAGTCCTCGAACAGTGCGGCGAGCGACTGGCGAAGGCGACCCCGCGAGGCGCCGGCGAACCACGCTGCGTGATCAGTCATCGTGCACCCTCCAATCCCCATGCGCGAGCGAGTAGTTCGTGCGACTGCAGGCGATGGTCGAAATCATGGGTGACGCTCGTGATCACGAGCTCGTCGGCGCCGGTGACACGGGCAAGGGTGCGCAACCCGTCGACGACGGTGCCGGGCGATCCGACGAATTGTGTGCGGATTCGGTCGTCGACGATCGCGCGCTGCTCATCGTCGAGCGCGGGTGCGGTGTCAGGATCGAGGTAGGGAGCCGCGCCCGCACCGCTGCGGATGCTGTGGACCCAGTGCCCGTACGTCGATGCGCGATGCTGCGCGGTCGCATCATCATCGGCGACAACCACATCTGCGGACACGACGACATAGGGTTCGGCGAGCTCGGCCGACGGACGGAATGCACCGCGATAGGCCTCGGCCGCCTCGAGGACGGTGCTGGGACTGACGTGATAGTTGGCGACGAACGGCAGTCCCAGCGCTCCCGCGGTCTGTGCGCTCTGCCGCTTGCTGCTGCCGAAGATCCAGACCTGGACATCGGCGCCGGTACCCGGCACCGCGGTCAGCGGGATCTCGCCGTGGCGAAACCGGCCTTCCAGCAACGCGATCAGGTCGCTGACGACGTCGTCGAAGTCCGGCGGTTGTGCCCCCTCGAACTGTGAGGCCTCGTAGGCCGCGACGACGCGCGGCGACCCGAGGAGCTTCTCGACCGGGAACGGCGACGGGATCAGCAGACCGTCGACGATTTTGTCGGGTTGCGGTGTGGTGGGTGGACGACTCCCCGAGGCGATCTCGGTGCGTCGCTGCGCCGACCTCCCGAGCCCGAGGTCGAGGCGACCGGGATACAGCGCGTCGATGGTGCCGAAGGCCTCGACGATCGAGACCGGGGTGTGCAGTCCGATCTGAACGGCCGCCGATCCGACCCGGATCGACTCGGTGGCGGCCGCGATCAAACCGATCAGCGTCATCGACGACGAACTGGCAACCGCGACGAAATGATGTTCGGCCAGCCAGTACCGCCGATAACCCAGCCGTTCGACGTGACGTGCGAGTTCGACGCTCCGACGGATGGCGGTCGGCGCGTCCGAACCGTCGACGACGGGCACGAGATCCAGCACCGACAGCGGGATCGCCGCGACTGATGACATGGCTCTCCTCCACTGGCCGTGACGCCGACCCCACCAGGAAGCCTGGTGATCACCGCTCACGGAAGGGTTTGACCCAGCCGGATCGGATGGCGTCGTCCCGGAATCCTCCTCGTCGACCGTCCGTTGGTGGCGAGGACGGCATCTGCCGCATCGAGCAGGACCGACCAGACGGTGCATACGAACCACACGGAGGAACCGATGAGCGACCCCTTGCACGTGGCAGTCGCCCTGGATCAGACCGGGTCCCATCCCGGTTCGTGGCGCGCGCCCGGCGCACGACCCGACACGCTCACCACAGTTGAGTACTGGCAGTCGCTCATCGCCGACGCCGAAGCGGGGCTCCTCGATCTGGTCACGTTCGCCGACGCGTTCGAACTGCATTCCGGACGACCGCGAACCGACCGGGCGGTGGGCCGACTCGACTCGCTTCTGCTGGCATCGCGACTGGCACCGGGGACGCGGCACATCGGACTCCTCCCGACCGCGACCGCGACGCACACCGAGCCGTTCCACGTGTCGAAGGCGATCGCCACACTCGACTACATCAGCGGCGGTCGCGCGGGTGTCGTCCTTCGCACGACCCCCGACCCCGATGAGGCAGCACTATTCGGCCAACGCCGATTTCCCGACGACCCAGCCGTTCTGGCCGAGCTCGCCGACGAGGCAACCGACTTCGTGACTGTCCTGCGGCTGCTGTGGGATTCGTGGGAGGACGATGCGGAGATCCGCGATGTCGCAACGGGACGGTTCGTCGACCGGGACAAACTGCACTACATCGACTTCCGTGGGGCGCAGTTCTCTGTGCGCGGCCCGTCGATCACGCCGCGGCCGCCCCAGGGCCAGCCGATCGTCGCAACGACCGCCGCACATGCCGCCGATCTGCAGGTGATCGGTCGCGTCGCCGACCTCGGCTTCATCGCGCCGCGGGACGTCGACGACGCCGGTCGTGCGGTCACCGCGATCACCAAGGCGCACAGCGCCGCGGGACGTTCTCCCGATGATCCGGTTCTCGTGCTCGTCGACCTGTTCGTCGTCCTCGGCGAGACGCGCCGGGCTGCGGCCGAGCGTCTCGCGCAGCTCGACCAGTGGGCTGGGACATCGTTCACGCCCGACATCGTCCCCGTCGTCGGGACCGCGGCAGATCTCGCCGACGAGATCGAACAGTGGTTGTCCGTCGACGGCATCCGCGGCGTCCGTCTGCATCCCGCGGTCCTGCCGGATGATCTGCACTCCATCACCCGAGCGGTGGTCCCGGAACTGCAGCGCCGCAATCTGTTCCGCAACCGATACGACGATCGGAACCTTCGCGATCGCTTCGGCCTGCCCCAACCGCTCAACCGTTTCACCACCGGAAAGGCCGGAGTCGCATGACCAAGCAGGTTCATCTCGCCGCCCACTTCCCCGGCGTCAACAACACCACGGTCTGGAGCGATCCCGCCTCCGGCAGCCAGATCGAGTTCGACTCGTTCGTGCATCTCGCGCAGACTGCGGAACGCGGCAGGTTCGACTTCTTCTTCCTCGCCGAGGGCCTCCGGCTGCGGGAGCAGAACGGACTGATCTACGACCTCGACGTCGTCGGCCGACCCGACACGTTCACCGTCCTCTCCGCCCTTGCGGCGGTCACCGAACACCTCGGTCTCACCGGTACCATCAACTCCACGTTCAATGAACCCGTCAACGTCGCACGGCAATTCGCGACCCTCGACCATCTGTCCGGCGGTCGCGCCGCATGGAACGTCGTGACCTCGTGGGATGAGTTCACCGGCGAGAACTTCCGCCGCGGCGGGTACCTACCGGAGGACCAGCGCTATGCCCGCGCCAAGGAGTTCCTCGACGCGGCAGCCGTGCTGTGGGATTCGTGGCTCGACGACGACATCGTCGCCGACAAGACCTCCGGCCGTTTCCTGGCACGCGACGGCGCCGGCGAATTCGAGTTCCGGAGTTCGCAATTCGACATCCGCGGACACTTCGCCGCACCACGACCGCCGCAGGGTCGTCCGGTCATCTTCCAGGCCGGCGACTCCGACGAGGGACGAGAGTTCGCGGCGGCCACGGCCGACGCCATCTTCTCCCGGCACGCCACCTACGACGCCGGTCGCGCGTTCTACGCCGACGTGAAGCGGCGACTGTCCGCGTACGGTCGTCGACCCGAGGAGTTGCTCGTGTTGCCCGCGGCGACGTTCGTCGTCGGCGACACCGACTCGCAGGCCGCCGAACTCGCCCACGAGGTCCGGTTGCAGCAGGTGAGCGGCCAGACCGCGATCAAGTTCCTCGAACAACTGTGGAACCGCGACCTCTCCGATCACGACCCAGACGGTCCACTGCCACAAGTGGATCCGATCCCCGGCGAGAACACCGTCGCCAAGGGGCGGGCCAGCGTGAGGATGCATCGCGACCCCGTCGCCACCGCCCGCGAATGGCGCGACCTCGCCGAGGCCAAGAACCTCACCACCCGCGAACTCATCATCGAGGTCACCGGACGCCAGTCCTTCGTCGGATCACCCGAGACGATCGCGCACACCATCAACGACTTCGTCCAGAACGACGTCGCCGACGGCTTCATCCTGGTCCCGCACATCGTGCCCGGCGGACTCGACCGCTTCGTCGACGAGGTGGTGCCGGTGCTGCAAGCGTTGGGCGTGCATCGGGCTGAGTACGAGGGGACGACGCTGCGGGACAACCTGGGTCTCTCACGACCCGCTTGAGCGGTGATCCGTGAGTGATTCTGTGCCGTTGAGTCTGGTTTGATCTCAAGATATGACAACATCAGTTCAGCGCCTCCTGACGGCGCGCGGATCGATCTGACATGAAACGTCAGGTCGCAGCATTGCAACAGTATTTCCCCGTCGACAAATGGCCAGCTCTGCCGTGCCCAAAGTGTGACTCAACACTGACCGCGCTCGCCGGCGATATTCACTTCGACCGTCTCAGCCTCAGGATGCAGAACTGGAACGCTCTCGGCCTGGACCCCGACGAGATCACCGGCGTTTTCAGTGGCCGTCTCGTGTGCGCCAACACTGCCTGCCTAGAAGTCGTCGCTGTCCTGGGCGACTATGGCACGAACTGGGATACTGGCCCAACTGGCCGCACTGACCTCTACGAGGTTCTCAAGGTTCGGATGCTTTATCCAGCGTTGCCACTATTCGAGCTACCTGATGACGTGCCCGATGCCGTCGTTACCGAACTCGATCGGGCCGCAGCGGTCGTGTGGGCAGATCCGAGATCGGCCATAACGGCGCTGCGCACAGGTCTCGAGCGCCTAATGGATGCGCAGGGTGTTCCCGCGCGCAACAAGGTTGGCCGTCACCTGTCGCTACACCAGCGCCTCGTCGACTTTCGAACAGGCGCCGCCGCCGGCACCACTGACGCCGCGACACGCGTGGAGGCCTCCGATCTCCTGGAAGCGGTCAAATGGGTCGGCAACGACGGAACCCACACTGGCTCAACACCTATTACCGCGGCCGATGTCCTTGAAATAGCCGAGTTTATTGAGATCGCACTCAAGATGCTGTACGCGCCTAACAACGCCGCGGCCTTGGCGCGGGCGAAAAGGATTATCGCCAGCAAGGCACTCGTTAGGTGAGAGGAACCCGCCCAGCCTGTAGTGGCGGCGTTAGGGGAACTACACCCGTCCGTATCCCTAGCTACGTCGGCCTTGTGCCCGGTCAGCCTCTGAGGCGCGCTAAGGCATTGATACTCTCAGCCCCTCCTTCAGCCTTGGATGTCCGCGGCGGACTACTCCGCCTTGCGACTAAATAGCTCGCGACAGGGGTCCCACACGGCGGCGACCTTCTCAGGAAAAGTGTTCGCCCACGTGCTGAGGAACGCGCGCTGGACCAGCGACTCGGAGAGGAAGTCGAGGTCTTCGCCGATCTGCGCGAAGATGATGTGGATGTCGCGGTTCGTGCGCCGTCGCTCCTCGACGGAGCCGCGCACCCTCGATTGCATTGGCGTGTCGAGCTGTAACGCGATTGTCAGCTTGCCGAGTAGGTTGCCGACGACGTCGAAGTTGTCATGGATGTCCTCGAATACAGCAGCCTCAGGGTGACCATCGCCGGGGCCATAGACAATGTCCGCGCGGCCAGCCTTCGGCGCGTCATCCACGCCATCCGCGTCAGCCGATTCCGTGATTTGTCGATCGGCAAACCCGCCCTCGGCCCGCTTGTCTCCGTCGAGGAGGGCAATCGCGAGGAAGCGGCGCAACGGATTTTCGTTGTGGAAGCGAGTGTGATCTCTCGCGGGTGCGGCACCGCCAAGACTGTGGATCTCGATGCCCGCGAGTTCATAGCTGTTCGCCTGGCAGTACGCCCGTAGTGAAACCTCTGCGAACATCGCAGCAAAAGCATCCTCGGTGAAGACCGCCAACTGTGCTTCCACTTGTCCTGTTAGCGTGCGGAGCGCTGCAACGTCCAACTTGCCCTGAGTGACCCTGCCACGGTAGGTGGACCACACTGCTTCTGTCGGTAGCGGCGCGAGCGCGTCGTTCGAGTGAGTGGTGAAGATGACCTGGCAGGACTTCCGGCGAGCAACGTCGATCAGGTACTCGACGAGGCGGCGGGTGGCGACGGGATGGAGACCATTCTCGATCTCCTCAATCAGGAGCAGCGAGTCGTCGGGGGCCTCCTCGATGCGGGAAACGATGCGAATGATGCTCGCCTCTCCTGCACCGAAGTGGAACTCACTGTAGCTATCTTCGTCGGCGGTGGCGCCGCGCACGGCGTAGATCGAATTCTTCCCTTCGGCGTCCGCGTCAACTTGGAGATAGTTTGCGGCTGCCTTGCCGAGAATGTTCTCCACCGCGTTGACCACTTCCGGAGAGAAGGTGACTTCGCGTGCGCCTTCGAAGTCCCCCTTGATGAATCGGTACGTGTCCTTCCGCTCACTCGCAGGGAGCGTACGGCCGATCCCAGAGATCACGACGACACGGTTAACGGCGTCGCGGTTCCACTTCGCCTGCAGGTAGCTCGCGGTTCTGTTGATGGAGGGCGAGCCGTGGCGGGTCTTGTCGATGAGTTCGTACTCGATCTTCCAACCGCGCATCGACCCGTCGTAGGTGCCGCTCTTGGCGAAGAACCTCCGAGGTGGAACGGAGTCGTAGATCAGTCCAGCTGCGCCGAGGATGGTGGTCTTTCCCGCTCCGTTGGGGCCTATAAGCGCGGTAACGGGAAAGTCGAAGCGGACCTCGACGTCGGTGAACCCCCGCAGCTTTACCACACGCATACCCGTCAGATACTTAGTGTAGTTCCGCCTGCGCACGCGCTCTGACAGGTGGTGGATCGTACTGTCGCGAATCTCTGACCTCAACTCATCTCCTTCAGCCTGCCGGTGACCATACAGTGAGCACAGCGAGGATTGGCTGCCCGCAAAGACGTCGACACCCTACTCGACGCCGCAGTGGCCAAAGCCCGCCGTCTGGACCGGTCGCCCTCGCGACATTCCCGGCGCAGATCATTGGCACGACCAGTCTTGAGCGGATCGCACTCGCGGTATCCGCGGAGTCGACAGCTGGCCGCCGGCGAGCCGGTCACGGAAAAACCCGCGGCGCCTGCGGAACATGCCCAGGAGTCGATAGAGCGCGCCGTCACTGCACACGAGTCCGCGCAGCTATAGGACATGCCGATGCTGCACTAGCGCATGAACTCGCGGCTTCAGTGCATGCCATGGCCTCCGATCGCTCCGCCCCTGGAACGGAGCCGTGCCCACCGCAAGGCCGCCGAGCGACACCTGCCGCCGCCGGCGACAAGCCGGCTGGTCGCCCTCGAGTTGCGCTGACGGTCGAGCACCTTGTTTGCCCGAGAGCGCACTCAACGCGTCATCATACTGAGTAGATGACACCAGCCGCCTGACACCACTTCCCTACTGACCGCAGTACGTGCAACTCCACGTCGACCCGGAACCCGGTGATGTCACCCTGGCCATGCCTCAGTCTCAAACCAGCTTCCGACTGGCCGCCACCTCAAGATTCTTCTGCGACGCGACTTCGTAGAGCGGTTCGGCGAGAGACTCGGCACGCTCAAAAGAACCCTTGGTGAACGACTTTCGACTTGTCCGAGCATTGGCGGGGTTCGGCTAACTGGGATATTGGGCATGTCAACACCGCACCGCCCCGATAAGCTCAAACGATGAGCACCGTTGACCTGGCGATCAGCCTCCCTGCAGAAGACCGCACTGACCTGGACGACCTCGGCAAGTCTCTTCAGAGGCCCGAGGCCCCCTTCGAGACCCGATCTCTTGACGGCGAAACAGTTATGACAATTATTGTCACCTTAAGCACGGTGACATTTCCTTACTTTGAAGCGTGGCTGAACGCTCGTGTCGCAGCAAGAAAAGATACAAGTGTGAGCATTAACGGTGTGAAAATTGATGGTTACTCGGCAAACGACGCGGTAAGAATATACAGCGAGATCAACAAGAACATTCCAATTGATGGCTCGAATGCTTGACTACGGAACAGCCCCCGATGCTGTCTCTCGATACATCAGTGCAACTCGCGGGACGCACTCGAACTACGACAACCCCATGTTGCCAACTTTCTTCAACAACTGTGTGGCCGCCCTATCGCGCTATGGATTCGATGCATCGCACGTGAGAATGTCCCAGATATCATCTCATGTCGGCGATGTTGAGACAATCCATACAAGCACGGGTTCCCATATAATATATGATTCTCGCCTCCGCAGTATTCACTTTGCACTACTCTCCGCACTCTTCAACGAGGCCGCGCCGTCTCTGTCATATCGTCCCATGTTCGAAATTCCTGGCTGGGTTCACGCGATCCACGCCGCTCGGTACTTAGCCGGCGGACAGAGAGAAAAGGCTGCATTTAACGCATTCCATGCATACGAAAAGAAGCAGCAGCAACCCCCGGGCATGCATAATCCAGATTTGGTTGGCAGCTGGACTGCGGTCATGTCTGCGTATTCAATTGCGCACGAATTGGCACACTGCACCATCCGTGATACGGCCGACGTGATCGCACGGGCGTACGCCAGCGATTACGAGAAGGCAATACTTGAAGCAGTTCGATACCTTGACAGCAATAGTCCCATCGACCTACTAGGAAACATGACGTTCGGACCTCTAGAAACGATGCAGATACCCCGAATTACGGAGTCGGGCATTCAATACGTTGCCGCAACCGAGGACGAGGACATTCGCAAGATCCTCGAAACAAAAATAGTTCCTAGATACGGAGCAAAAATCACCCTCGAGGAGCGGCTAGACTCGATCATGTCAAATCTCGAGGGCATAGGAGAAGAGGTTATTTGCGACGCTCTCGCAATTGTACTAACCACAATTCTTCTTGGAGATAAGATCCTCAACCGGGACGAGACATTCATGGCGTGCCATATGGCGGCGCGTGCAAACCAATTCATAAGGAAAGTCGACCTAGCTTTGAAACCCTCAGGTAGATCGGGTTCCTTGCTAGCGGCTACGTCATTCGAGGACAAGGCGGACAGCCTCGACAACATATGGGCAACTTACGAGGAAACCTGGTTGAGGACTAAGTTCTCTGCCATATGGACTGCAGTTATTTTCAAGACACAAAACCAGGCCGCAGCAGATGCGGACATAAGCCGCTCTCGGCAGCGTGATAGTAGACCTGACAACGCGCAGTTTAACGCGAGAGAACTCCATCTATCAACAACTCTTAACGCGCTTCAGGATATATTCGACAATACGGCAGCGCACAGTGAGTCTATTTCCCGTTGTGCACTCGAGACAGACCTCTGGTACATCAATGTCGGCGCCGCCAGTGAAGAATTTCGCGAGCTCGCCAGCAAGGAGTCTCTAAGTGACGAGATTGCACAACTCCTGCTGAGCTAGCACTTAACTGATTGTTCTCGGCCTCACCACACCGGAATTGCGGAGCCGTCCACAATGCAGTTCTCGCTCCGGCATCGTCCAACTGCAACTGAAGCCGCCGACCCTACCGGGGTTCGGCACAGTCGTTCCGGCAAGGAAGGCAGGCTCTGTATGGCTGGCATGGCGCCAACGCTCGCCACCACCGGCCCTCCTTCATCGGGTGCGAACGCTGGGAGGTCGGGGTCGTTTTCGTCTCCTGGGGTTCTCGCGTGCGATATCGACATCAGGATCTGCGAGCGTGGACGAAAACCAGCCCTGAGCTGACTGTTTACTGAAGCTCCCCCACCAGGACTCGAACCTGGAATGCCTGAACCAAAATCAGAAGTGTTGCCGATTACACCATGGGGGAATACTGCGCTGACGATTGTGCCACAGCGCCCCGGCGACGACGTGACGCCACCGGTCGACTTCGTCTCGACTCCCGGACTTCGATCGAAGTCCAGGAGTCGAGACGAGGTCTGTCAGTCGAGTCAGTCCTTCGGGCCGCCGGCGACGTAGACGACCTGACCCGAGACGAAGCCCGCACCCTCGCTGATGAAGAACGACGCGGTGTGGGCGATGTCCTCGGGGACGCCGACGCGGTTCACCGGGATCTGGCTGGCGGCGGCCTTCTTGAAGTCCTCGAAGGGCACGCCGACGCGCTCGGCGGTGGCGGCGGTCATCTCGGTCTCGATGAAACCGGGGGCGATGGCGTTGGCGGTGACGCCGAACTTGCCGAGTTCGATGGCCAGGGTCTTGGTGAAGCCCTGCATGCCGGCCTTGGCGGCGGAGTAGTTGACCTGACCGCGGTTGCCGAGAGCCGAGGTGCTCGACAGGTTGACGACGCGGCCCCAACCGGCGTCGACCATGTACTTCTGGGCGGCCTTGGTGACGTTGAAAGCACCGCGCAGGTGGACGGCCATGACCGCGTCCCAGTCGTCGACAGTCATCTTGAACAGCAGGTTGTCGCGGGTGATGCCGGCGTTGTTGACGACGACGGTCGGCGCGCCGAGCTCATTGGCGACCTTCTCGACGGCGGCCTGCACCGACGCCTCGTCGGCGACGTTCGCGCCGACGGCCAGCGCCTTGCCGCCCTTGTCGGTGATGGCCTTGACGGTGTCGGCGCAGGCATCGGCGTCGAGGTCCAGGACGGCGACGGCCAGGCCGTCGTCGGCGAGTCGCTTGGCCACGGCAGCACCGATGCCCCGTGCCGCGCCGGTGACGATCGCGGTCTTCTGCGTGCTCATTCATACCTCCGTTGGTCGGTGTGCGCACCGGGACGCCCGGCGCACGTATGTCGTCCGCTCCCCGCCTGCGCATCGACACCGAGCGCCGGGGGCGCCGATCGATCGCTCGGGTGAGACGGTCCCTTGTGTTCTATCAGGTGCGGTCGGAGGACGTGTGGTGCATCACGTCGGAGCCCGTATCCACCGAAAATCGGTGCGGCGCGTTATTGCACGGTTCTACCGGTGCGTAGGATCGCACCCGACGTGAACACCGATGAAGGAAGAGGGTGGGCATTCGATGTCGGGAACGTCGTCATCTGTGGCCGTGATCGTGCTGGCCGCGGGTGCCGGTACCCGCATGAAGTCCAAGACCCCCAAAATCCTCCACACGATTGCCGGCCGCTCACTCTTGGGCCACGCCCTGCACGGCACGTCGGGTATCGATCCCGAGCACCTCGTCGTCGTGGTCAGCCACGAGCGTGAACGGGTCTCCGCCGCCGTCGCCGACATCGCCGCCACACTGGGCCGCGAGATCGCGATCGCCGAGCAGGACGAGCCGCGCGGCACCGGCGACGCCGCCCGCGTCGGTTTGACCGGTCTTCCCGCCGACTTCGACGGCACGGTCGTCGTGACCGCCGCCGACGTCCCACTCCTCGACGCCGACACCCTGCGCGGCCTCATCGACACCCACACCGCCGACGGTGGTGCCGCGGTCACACTGACCAGCTTCATCGCCGACGACCCGACCGGTTACGGACGCATCATCCGCGCCGACGACAACGCTGTCCGCGCAATCGTCGAACACAAGGACGCGACCGCCGAGCAGCGCGCGATCACCGAGGTCAACGCGGGTGTCTACGCGGTCGATGCCGCCGCGCTGCGGGACGCGCTCTCGAAGCTGTCCACCGACAACGTCCAGGGCGAGTTCTACCTCACCGACATCGTGGAGATCGCCCGCGACGCCGGTCAGGCAGTCCGCGGTTTCACCGTCGCCGACCCCGTCCTCGTCGCCGGCTGCAACGACCGCGCCCAGCTCGCCGACCTCGGGGCCGAGCTCAACCGCCGCATCATCCGCCGCCACCAGATCGACGGTGTCACCGTCGTCGACCCGGCGACCACCTGGATCGACGTCGACGTGACGATCGAGGCGGATGCGCGGATCGAACCCGGCACACAGCTGTACGGCCGCACCCACATCGCCGCCGACGCGGTCGTCGGGCCCGACACCACGCTGACCGACGTGACGGTCGGCGAAGGCGCGCACGTCATCCGCACCCACGGCAGCGACGCCGTCATCGGCGGCGACGCCTCCGTCGGTCCGTTCGCCTACCTGCGACCGGGCACCGTGCTCGGCGTCGCGGGCAAGATCGGCACCTTCGTCGAGACGAAGAACGCCACGATCGGCGACGGCTCGAAGGTCCCGCACCTCACCTATGTCGGCGACGCGACCATCGGCGAACACTCCAACATCGGGGCGTCGAGCGTCTTCGTCAACTACGACGGCGTGAACAAGCACCGCACCGTGATCGGCGACCATTGCCGCACCGGTTCGGACAACATGTTCGTCGCCCCGGTGACCGTCGGCGACGGGGCATACACCGGCGCCGGAACCGTCGTGCGGCAAAATGTACCGCCGGGAGCCCTCGCGGTCTCGGCGGGAGCACAGCGTGTCATCGAGGACTGGGTCGTCACCAAGCGGCCCGACACCGCGGCGGCGCGCGCGGCCATCGAGGCGCACGACAAGGACCTCGGGTCCGCCTGAGGCGGTCCCGACCACGGTCTGCCGTTCGCGGCAGGCAGCCCAGAAGATCGACATCGAAACGGACAGAAGAGTTTTCATGACCTGGACCACCGACAACCAGAAGAACCTGATGCTGTTCTCTGGTCGTGCCCATCCCGAACTGGCTGAAGCAGTCGCCACCGAACTGGGCATCAAGGTGACCCCACAGACTGCACGCGACTTCGCCAACGGCGAGCTGTTCGTCCGTTTCGAGGAGTCCGTGCGCGGCTCGGACGCCTTCGTGTTGCAGAGCTGCCCCTACCCCCTGAACCAGTGGGTCATGGAAGCGCTGATCATGATCGACGCGCTCAAGCGCGGTTCGGCCAAGCGCATCAGCGTGATCCTGCCGTTCTACCCCTACGCCCGCCAGGACAAGAAGCACCGCGGACGCGAGCCCATCTCGGCCCGCCTGATCGCCGACCTGCTCAAGACCGCGGGTGCCGACCGCATCATCACCGTCGACCTGCACACCGACCAGATCCAGGGATTCTTCGACGGCCCGGTCGACCACATGCACGCCCTCGGCCAGCTCGCCGGCTACGTCTGCGACAACTACGGGACCGACAACATCACCGTCGTGTCGCCGGACTCCGGTCGTGTGCGCGTCGCCGAGAAGTGGGCCGACGCCCTCAACGGCGCTCCCCTGGCTTTCATCCACAAGACCCGCGACCCGCTGGTCCCCAACCAGGTCAAGTCCAACCGCGTGGTCGGTGAGGTCGAGGGACGCACCTGCGTCCTGATCGACGACATGATCGACACCGGCGGCACCATCGCCGGGGCGGTCCGCGTCCTCAAGGACGCCGGTGCAGGCGACGTCATCATCGCCACCACCCACGGCGTCTTCTCCGATCCCGCTGCCGAGCGCCTCGCCGGATGCGGCGCCAAGGAGGTCATCGCGACCGACACGCTGCCCATCCCGGACGACAAGCGCTTCGAGAACCTCACCGTCCTGTCGATCGCCCCGCTGCTCGCACAGACGATTCGTGAGGTCTTCGAAAACGGTTCGGTCACAAGCCTCTTCGACGGCATCGCCTAGTCTTTCAGTCCCTCTCACCGCCGCGCCCGGATGTTCTCACGAACATCCGGGCGCGGTGTTTACAGCTCCCTGAGGTGCGCGCGCAGCACGCCCTCCCGCTCCCTGAGGTGCGAGCGCAGCACGCCCTCCCGCTCCCTGAGGTGCGAGCGCAGCGAGCCTCGAAGGGCCTACGACCTCCGCCGGGTCTCCGACGGCGAGACCCCGTACTTACGCCGGTAGGCGGCGGCGAACCGGCCGGTGTGCATGACGCCCCAACGTGTCGCGATGTCGGTGACGGTCGAGGTTCCGCCGTAGGTCATCAGGTCGTTGTGGATGCACTCGAGCCGGACGTCGAGCACGTACTCCATGGGACTCATCCCGACGCATTCGCGGAAGCTCTGCTGCAGGCGCCGGGCGCTGACGGTCCCGATCTCCGCCAGCTCACCCACGGTCCAGGGCCGGGCCGGGTCGGCATGGATGGCGTCGATGACGCGCTTGACCATACGAGGACGGGTACCGGCCATCGGTTCGTCGGTGTCGGGTAGCGCCGCCAGCACCAGGGCGGTGGTGAGCATGCCGCCCAGCTGTTCGGCCATCCGCGGGTTGCGCAACAGGATGCCCTCGCACTGCGCGACCTGCTGACGCGCCGACTCACGTTGGGTCGCACCGCCAGACCAGACACTGTTCGAGCACGAAGGAGCCGATCCCCATGGACCAACGCACGATGCGCAACATCTTCGGCCAGTTCGCCACCGGCGTCACCGTCATCACCTGCGCGAACGACGAGGGCACGCCGCACGGCGCGACGGTCACCGCGTTCACCCCGATCTCGATCGAACCCCGCCTGTGCCAGGTGACTCTCACCCGCAAGTCCAAGGCGTGCGGCTTCCTCGACGACGCCCCGTTCGCGGTGAACATCCTGAAATCGGATCAGCTCGACACCGCCATGCACTTCGCCGGCAAGCCGCAGGACCCCGGTCCCGAATGGAACAACCAGTGGCTGGTTCCCGCCCTCGCCGACACGGCCGCCACCTTGATCTGCTCGCCCTGGGCGTCCTACGACGGGGGCGACCACATCATCTACATCGGCGAGATCGTCGACGCCCGCGTGGACACCGAGGCCGAACCGCTTCTCTTCTACCGCAGCAAGTTCCACGAGCTCGGCGACACCTCCGGGGCGGCCGCCTACTGCGGTAGTCTCGACGACCCGCACAGCCGGTGGTTCGACGCGACCGCCCGCTTCCACCCGACCTGCGTACCGGTCGGCGCACCCGCCTGACCCCACCCCATCCCGGCTGTCAACGACATCGACCGTCACACAACACAAGTGAGGACCATCATGACCGCAACCGACATCGCCCCCGACACCGAGACGACCAACAACGTGGACCGGTCGAAGGTGAACGTCGCCGCCGACTCCGAGGCCAACCGCACCGAGAACTTCGCCACTAGGCCCATGACCGGCGACGAGTACATCGAGTCACTGCGTGACGACCGCGAGATCTGGCTCAACGGCGAGCGGGTGAAGGACGTGACGACCCACGAGGCCTTCCGCAACCCCATCCGGATGACCGCGCGCCTCTACGACGCCATGCACGACCCGGCGACCAAGGACAAGGTCACCGCACCCACCGACACCGGCAACGGTGGCGTGACCATGCCGTTCTTCCGCGCACCGAAATCGGCCGACGACCTGCGCGCCGACCGCGACGCCATCGCCACCTGGGCGCGGATGACCTACGGCTGGATGGGCCGCAGCCCCGACTACAAGGCCAGCTTCCTCGGCACCCTGCACGCCAACTCCGAGCTGTACGCACCGTTCCAGGCCAACGCCGAGCGCTGGTATAAGGAGTCGCAGGAGAAGGTCCTGTACTGGAACCACGCCATCATCAACCCGCCGGTCGACCGCCAGCTCCCGCCGGACGAGGTCGGTGACGTGTTCATGAAGGTGGAGAAGGAGACCGACGCCGGCCTCATCGTCTCCGGCGCCAAGGTCGTCGCGACCGGTTCGGCCATCACCAACTACAACTTCATCTCCCATTACGGTCTGCCGATCAAGAAGAAGCAGTTCGCCCTGATCTGCACCGTCCCGATGGATGCCCCGGGGGTGAAGCTGATCTGCCGCTCCTCCTATACCCAGCAGGCCGCGGTCATGGGCACCCCGTTCGACTACCCGCTGTCGAGCCGCATGGACGAGAACGACACCATCTTCGTCTTCGACAAGGTGCTCGTGCCGTGGGAGAACGTCTTCATGTACGGCGACGTCGACAAGATCAACGCCTTCTTCCCGCAGTCCGGCTTCCTACCTCGCTTCACCCTCCAGGGCTGCACCCGTCTCGCGGTCAAGCTCGACTTCATCGCCGGCCTGCTCCTCAAGGCCCTCGACTGCACCGGCGCCGGCGGGTTCCGCGGCGTGCAGACCCGCGTCGGTGAGGTCATCGGATGGCGAAACCTGTTCTGGTCCTTGAGCGATGCCATGGTCAACAACCCCGAGCCGTGGATCGGTGACACCGTCATCCCGAAGCTCGAGTACGGCCTGACCTACCGCATGTTCGCCCAGCAGGGCTATCCCCGCGTGAAGGAGATCATCGAGCAGGACGTCGCCTCCGGTCTGATCTACCTGCCGTCGAGCTCGGCGGACTTCAAGAGCCCCGACGTCCGCCCGTACCTCGACAAGTACGTCCGCGGCTCCGACGGCATCCTCGCCGTCGATCGCGTGAAGGTCATGAAGGCGCTGTGGGATTCGATCGGCAGCGAGTTCGGCGGCCGTCACGAGCTCTACGAGCGCAACTACGCCGGCAACCACGAGGGCGTCAAGGCCGAACTCCTCATGTTCGCCGATGCACGCGGCACCGTCGGGGAGATGAAGGGTCTCGCCGAGCAGTGCATGTCCGAGTACGACCTCGACGGCTGGACCGTGCCGGACCTCATCGGCAACGACGACGTCAGCTACTTCGGCAACCGCTGAACCTCCCTCTCGCACAGCCCATCCAAACCAGGAGACATCATGACCACCATCGAACGGCCGAGCGCTGTTGACAACCCGGCCGCCGTCGAATCACCGACCGCGGCGGGCTCCGGAAGCGCCGCGACCGCGGCCTTCGCGGGCCATCGGTTCACCGCCGACACCTCACCGGAACGTCTGTCGGCCATCGCATCCGAGGCCTTCGCCGGCTTCAGCGCACTGATCGACAAATACGAGATCACCTACGACGAGTACCGCGTCCTCAAGCAGTGGCTCATCGACGTCGGTGAGGGCGGGGAGTGGCCGCTGCTGCTCGACGTCTTCGTCGAACACGACATCGAAGAGGTCAACTCGCGGAAGTTCAAGGGCACCAAAGGAAGTATCGAAGGCCCGTACTACCTCCCCGATTCCCCGCTGTTGCCCGCCCGTTGCACCCTACCGATGCGCAGCACCGACGCCCGCGAGACACCGCTGGTGATGCACGGTCAGGTCACCGACCTCGACGGCAACCCGATGGCGGGTGCCACGATCGAGATCTGGCACGCCGACGCCGAGGGCTACTACTCGGGGTTCGCACCGCACATCCCGGACTGGAACCTGCGCGGCACGGTCGTGACGGATGGTCACGGCCGCTACGAGATCACCACGATCCAGCCCGCGCCGTATCAGATCCCGACCGACGGACCGACCGGCAAGTTCATCGAGGCCGCCGGATGGCACCCGTGGCGTCCGGCTCATCTGCATCTGCGGGTGTCGGCCAAGGGGCGGCATCCGATCGTCACCCAGCTGTACTTCGCGGGTGGTGACTGGCTCGACAGCGACGTCGCCTCGGCGACCAAGCCGGAGCTGCTCCTCGACCCGAAGCCCGATGCGGACGGACGGAACGTCGTGCAGTACGACTTCGCACTCGATCCCGAGTAGCGATCTCACCCACAGAACGGGTTCGCGAGCGGTCCGGGTTCTCCCCCTCTGGAGCCCGGGCCGCTTTCGGCTGGGTACGGTGTATTTCGTGGACGCGACGATCTATCACAACCCGAAGTGCTCGACCTCGCGCAAAGCGCTGCAGGCCCTCCGCGACGCCGGCATCGAGCCGGCGGTCGTCAAGTACCTCGACGAGCCCTACACGCGCGAACAGCTCGTAGCGCTGTTCGCCGACGCCGGGGTCACCCCCGCGCAGGCCGTACGCAAACGCGAGGCTCTTTACAAAGAGCTCGACCTCGCGTCGGCCACCGATGATCAGATCCTCGACGCGATGGTCGAACACCCCATCCTCGTCGAGCGGCCGATCGTCGTGACCGACAAGGGAACCCGCATCCCGCGGCCGATCGAGAAGCTCGACGAGATTCTCTGAAGGGGCATCGGTCCCGAACGGGTCGGGACTTTGGTCAGCGATTCGTACATCTTTGTGCCAGAACGCGATTCAGCCGTTCCAGACACCCTCGATCGCGGGTAGCGTAGCGCACGACGCCGGCCGTCGACCGTTGATCCCTCTCCCTCTGGAGGTGCCGTGAGCGACCACGAAGCAAAGATGATCATCCTGTCCACTGAGAACCTGGACGAGTCGATCACCTTCTACACCGAGACCCTGGGCATGTCGCTGAAGTTCCGCGACGGCGCCCACTTCGCCGCACTCGACGCCGGCGCGGTCACGCTCGCCCTCGCCACCTCGGTCGACCACCCCATCCCGGGCAAGGTCGTCGTCGGGATCAAGACCGCCGACGTCGACGCCGCCGCGAAGGCGATCGAGGCCGGCGGCGGCGCCATCGTGAAGGGCCCCTACGACGACGCGCACGAACGCCGTGCCGTGGTGTACGACAACCAGGGCAACGGCCTGGTCTTTTACAGCCCGCTGGCCAGGTAGTCCCGGTTCGGCGCCGGCAACGGCTTCTGCACCGCGGGCAGGGCGAGCGCGGTAACGCCTCGCACCAGCCCCTTCGTCATGTCGAAGTAGTCGAAGTAGTCGCGCCACACCGCGATCCGGCCTTCGCGGATCTCGAAGCGGCCGCACACCCAGAACTGGAGATGCAGCCGCCCGAAACGCAGCTCGTCGACACGCTCGGTGAGCACGACACCCGCATCGTCGGAGCTCACGTTGACCATGCGGTAGTTGAAGCCGATCCACGATTTCTTCGCGACGCCGCCCAGCACTCCGGCGACCTTCCGCTTGCCGTGGATGGTCGGCAGCGACACGTTGGTGTAGGCGATGTCGTCGTCGACGCACGCCAGAGCACCTGCGGTGTCGTTGCAGACGAACGCGTCGAGGAATGCCGTCACGATCTCGATCGGGGTCTGTGAGGTCATGGCAGCCAAGTATGCCTGCCACCGGCCGCCGAGGTGCCGTGATGTGACATCCCGGCAGGTCATCGACTATCCTGGCCGACGTTGTCTCGGCGAGGGTGATCCAGTCACCGTGATCGGCGCGACCATCGCAGTCTCCTCGGGTGCCCCATGCAGCCCGGTGGGTGTCCGCGGTCGGAATCCGTGCCCGTTGCTCGTCGCGACGGACGACCGACCGCAACCACCGATCAGAGGAGATCACCATGGCTACTCAGGCCTCCAAGCTGGCTGTCACCACCCGCACCGAGAAGGGCAAGGGCGCCGCTCGCCGCGCTCGCCGCGAGGGCAACGTTCCCGCCGTGCTCTACGGCCACGGCACCGACCCGCAGCACCTGAACCTCCCGGCGCGCGACTTCGCCGCGATCCTGCGTAACAACGGCCTCAACGCCATCATCGATCTCGACATCGAGGGCTCCAGCCAGCTCGCGCTCACCAAGCAGGTCGACGTCCACCCGATCCGCAACTACATCGAGCACGCCGACCTCCTCATCGTCCGCCGCGGCGAGAAGGTGACCGTCGAGGTCGCCATCGTCGTCGAGGGTGACGCTGCGCCGGGCACCCTGGTCGTCTCCGACGCCAGCGTCGTCGAGGTCGAGGCCGACGCCCTGTCGATCCCCGAGCAGATCGTCGTCAGCGTCGAGGGCGCCGAGGCCGGCACCGCCGTCCACGCCTCGGATCTGGACCTGCCGGAGGGTGTCACCCTGATCGCCGATCCGGAGACCCTGATCGTCGCCGTGAACGAGGCCCAGGCCGCCGCCACCGAGTCCGAGGCCACCGAAGGTGCCGAGGAAGAGGCTGCTGCCGAGGCTCCCGCGGAGTCGGAGTAATCCGACCCCGAGACTGCTCGACTCGAGTGGTGAAACTGCCCCAGTGGTGAAATTGATTGTCGGACTCGGTAATCCCGGGTCCAAGTACGAGAAGACGAGGCACAACGTCGGCGCGATGGTCGCCGACGGCCTCGTCGACTCGGCAGGCGAGCGCTGGAAGGTTCACAAGAAATCCGGTGCGGAGGTCGCCGAGGTCCGCCTCGGCGGCCAGTCTGTTCTCGTGGCCAAGTCACGCGTCTACATGAACGAGTCCGGCCGGCAGATCGGTCCGCTGGCCAAGTTCTATTCGGTCACGCCGGCCGACCTCATCGTCGTGCATGACGAACTCGACATCGATTTCGGCGCGGTGCGTCTCAAACGCGGCGGTGGCGAAGGCGGCCACAACGGGCTGCGTTCGATCAGCCAGGTGATGGGCACCCGCGACTACCTGCGCGTACGCATGGGCATCGGCCGTCCGCCCGGCCGGCAGGACCCCGCCGACTTCGTGCTGAAGCCGTTCCCGTCCGCGGACCGGGCCGAGGTCGAGCTGATGATCCGCAACGGCTGCGACGCCGTCGAACTCCTCGTCTCCCAGGACCTGGAGAGCGCGCAGAACACCGTGCACGCCTGGTAGGCGTGCACGGTGTTCTCCCCCTGCTCCCTGAGCCTGGATGCACCGATTTGGGGTGAGGTTTCTGGTGTTTGATGGGGTGTTGAGAAGCGAGATGCCTTGCTGCAGTGCAAGAATGGGACTTGTCTAAGGAACACATTCAGGCACGAAGAAAGGCATCTCGCAGATGCGATTCTCTCATACCAACCCGGTAGCAGCAGCCTCGTTCGACGACCCGAACCTGATCGCCGCAGCGGGGGTCGTGCCGGTGATGGGCTTGGCCACCTCGTGCAGCTTGGCCGACCTGGCCGACGAGTGGCTCACGATCCCCACCGACAAAGGCGCCCACCCAGGAGCGAAGGTATCGGCGCTGGTCACCGGCATGGTCATGGGTGCGGACAGCATCGCCGACATGGGTGTGCTGCGTCACGGAGCGATGGGTACCCTGTTCGACCGCACCTACGCACCGTCCACGCTGGGATCGTTTCTGCGGATGTTCACCTACGGCCACACCCGCCAACTCGACGCAGTCGCCACCCGGTTTCTCGGCGAACTGACACGACAGACCAGCCTGCTCGGTGATCTCAGTAATCCCAGCGCCTCGGTGATGCTCGACATCGATGACACTGTCATCGAGGTCCACGGCTATGGCAAACAGGGCGCGCAGGTCGGTTACACCGGCACCCGCGGACTCAACGTGTTGCTGACCACGCTCACCGCCCCAGGACGGGCCCCGGTGATCTGTGGGCAGCGCCTACGCCGCGGTGCTCGCGGTTCCTCGCACGGCGCAGCGTCAATGATCACCTCAGCACTGAAGACGCTCACCCGTCTGAGGCCCACCACCACTGCACCACCAGTGCTGGTGCGTGCCGATTCCGCGTTCTACTCCTACGACATGGTCCGCGCCTGCCTGGCCCACGGTGCGCACGTCTCGATCACCCTGCGGCGCCAACCCGACGTCCTGCGCGCCATCGCCAACATCGACGCCACCGCCTGGACACCGATCACCTACACCCGCCCGGTCTATGACCCCGACACCCACACCGTGGTCCACCGCGCCCAGGTCGCGGCCACCCCGTTCACCGCATTCACCGGCAACATGAGCGGCAAGAAGCCAGTGCCTGGTCACCTGATCGTGCGGCGAGTACCCGACGAACAAAGCACCCAGACCGGCGAGTTGTTCCCGATCTGGCGCTACCACGCGTTTTTCACCAGCCAACCCGACCCCGATCCGGTCACCGCCGACGCCATCCACCGCGGACACGCCATCATCGAAAACGTCCACGCCGACCTCAAAAACGGGCCCCTGGCCCACCTGCCCTCGGCACAGTTCGCCGCGAACAACGCCTGGCTGACCTGCGCAGTCATCGCGTTCAACCTCTCCCGCGCCGCGGGATGTGTGGCCGGGATGACCACCGCCACCACCGCCACCGTGCGCCGCACCCTGATCAGCATCGCCGCCCGCATCTCCCGCTCAGCACGCCGCGTGACCTTGCACCTACCCCGCGACTGGCCCTGGCAACCGTACTGGCAGAACCTCTTCGACCACACCCACCATCGAAAACCCGCGTAAACCCCTACCAACCCCGCCCACCCCCGGGCCCAACCAGGACACCCAGTGAAACAAGCCGACATTCCGAGATCGGCAGACCACCCACGCCCACATACCACCACCCCCAAAACCGCACGCCCACAACACCCTCCACCACCACCGGCACACCACATCGGTGCATCCAGGCTGAGTAGCCGGGAGCTTGCGGAGGGCGTATCGAAGGGTTACGCGTTCTCCTTGCGGAACACCGAAGTGCCCCACCAGGTCCCGAGGCTCGCCAGAACGAGTGCGGCCAGCACTCCCCACAGCACCTGAGCGCTTGCGAGGTCGCCGCCGAACGTGTCGCGCACGGCGTCGACGATCCAGCGGAACGGCATGAAATTGCTCAGTCCCTGCAACCATTCCGGTCCGAGCGTCATCGGCAGCAGGATTCCCGACAGCAACAGCACCGGCATCATCACCATGTTGATGAGCGGGGCCATCACGTCCTCGCTCTTGGTGGTCAGCGCCAGGGCATTCGACGCCGCGGCGCACGCACCGCCGATGAGCAGTGTGATGAGGATGCCGAGGATCACGCCGATCATCGATCCGCGCATGCCCATGGCGAATCCGAGAGTGACCAGGATCAGGGCCTGCACCAGCAACTGCAGCATGTCGCGCATCAGGCGACCGGTGAGCAGTGCGGTCCGGCTCGCCGGAGTCACTCGCTCGGCCTCGATGACACCCTCGCGCCATTCCCCGATCAGACTGAAGCCGGCGAACAGCGCCCCGAACAGTCCCAGCTGGACGAGAAGACCCGGCACCAAGAAGGTGTACGGGTTGTCGGCGCCACCGGGGAACTGGGCGACCAGCGGTTTGAGCAACGGTCCGAACAGCAGCAGATACAGGATCGGCTGCATGACACCGATCAGGACCCAGGCGGGATTGCGCAGGTTCATCCGGATCTGACGCCGGAACACGATGGTGCTGTCACGGAGGAAACTGTTCATCGGGCGACCTCCTGCTCGGTGCGGCGGGTTGCATCGTCGGAAACGGTTGCGGCAGAGACGGCATCGGGTTCGATCCCGGGCACGTCACCGACGGGATCGCCGGCGGTCTCCGCGTCGCGCAGGGACCTTCCGGTGAGCGTGAGGAAGACGTCGTCGAGGGTCGGGCGGATGACTTCGATGGAATCCAGCGAGATCCCCGATGCGTCGAGGTCACGGAGCAGTCCGGGCACGGCCCGGCCCGCGCGCGGCACCCGGCCGCGAACGTGGCGGCCGTCCACCTCGATCCTTCCGCCACCATCACCGCCGGTGACCGACGCGAGTTTCTCTGCGGCCGTGGTGACCGCCGCCGCGTCGGCGACCTCGAGCGACACCAGATCGCCGGAGACCTGGGCCTTGAGGTTGTCGGGGGTGTCGGCGGCGACGATCCGTCCGTTGTCGATGATGAGGATCCGGTCCGAGAGTTCGTCCGCCTCGTCGAGATAGTGCGTCGTGAGGAACACCGTCGCACCGCGCTCACTGCGCAGCCTGCGGATGTGCTCCCACAGGTTGGCCCGGGCCTGCGGGTCGAGGCCCGTCGTCGGCTCGTCGAGGAAGACCAGCGACGGTTCGTGGACGAGGCCCATCACGATGTCGAGGCGCCGCTTCTGCCCCCCGGACATGTTCTTGGGCATCCGTTCCCACAGGCCGTCGAGCTGCAGCTCCGAGAACAACGCCTGGCCTCGCCGGGTCGCCTCCGCTCTCGACAACCCGTACAGCATCCCGTGGTCGACGATCTCGTCGCCCGCCTGCGCCTGGCTGAACGTGCCACCGGCCTGGGACACGTACCCGATGCTGCGACGCACCGACACCGGATCTTCGACGACGTCGTAGCCGTTGACCGTCGCGGTGCCCGCGGTGGGCCGCAGCAGTGTCGTCAGCATCCTCAGTGTGGTCGTCTTGCCCGCTCCGTTGGGCCCGAGGAAGCCGACCACCTCCCCCTCGGCCACGTCGAGGTCGACGCCGTCGACGGCTCGCACCTCGCGCTTCTTCTTTCCTTTCCCGGTGTGGAACACCTGGACCAAACCGCGCGCATGAATCATGCGGACTCTCCTTCTCCCACTTGGCTGTCTGTCGTGCCGGACGCGCACCTCGTCGTGTGCTGATCGTCGTATCGAGCGGCCGATTTCCGACGCTGACGTGAGGTATCGACCGATCTGCGCACCAGTTTTCATCGCAATGAGGACACATTCGGTCCGCTTGCGCCGTGGAGATCGGAATCGACCGGTAACGATGTGCGAGGGGGATGCGGTACTTCCCAGTAAGTGACCGGGTGAGTACCGTCGTATGTCGGGTCACATATTCGGAAGGAAGACCATGGCAGTCATCGCGGACACCTCAGGGATCAACAACATCGGCATGCTCGGTATCGGCGCCTATCGCCCCGAGCGTGTGGTCACCAACGACGAGATCTGCGAGCACATCGATTCCTCCGACGAGTGGATCTACACCCGTACCGGCATCAAGACCCGCCGTTTCGCCCGCCGCGACGAGAGCGTCATGGAGATGTCGGTCAACGCGGGACGCAAGGCCATCGCGAACGCCCTGCTGCACGGCTCCGACATCGACGCGGTCATCCTCGCCACCAACACGCACCTGCTCCTGACCCCGGCCGGCGCTACCAAAGTGGCCACCGAACTCGGCTGCAACGGCGTCCCTGCCTTCGACGTGACCGTCGGCTGCGCCGGCTTCGGCTACGGCATGGCCCTCGCGTCGGACATGATCCGCGGCGGCAGCGCCACCAACGTCCTGGTCATCGGAGCCGAGCAGCTGTCGGTGGCCCTCGACATGACCGACCGCACCAACTGCTTCATCTTCGGCGACGGCGCCGGCGCCGTGGTCGTCGGACCCACCGAGGAGCAGGAACTCGGCCCGGTGGTCTGGGGTTCGGACGGATCGCAGTTCAACGCCATCCGCCAGGACTTCGACTGGGTGACCTTCCTCGACGGTGACCGCGTCCAGCGCCCCTACCTCCGCATGGAGGGCACCGCGGTGTTCCGCTGGGCCGCCTTCGAGATGGGCAAGGTCGCCGTCCGCGCCCTCGAGGCCGCGAAGATCGGCTCCGAGGACCTCGACGTCTTCGTCCCGCACCAGGCCAACGCACGCATCAACGAGCTGCTCGCCAAGAACCTCAAGCTGCGCGAGGGCGCCGTCGTCGCCAACGACATCGAGTACACCGGCAACACCTCTGCCGCCTCGATCCCGCTCGCCATGGAGGACCTCCTCTCCACCGGCAAGGCGCAGCCGGGCCAGACCGCCCTCCTTCTCGGCTTCGGTGCCGGACTCTCGTACGCCTCGCAGGTCGTCAAGCTTCCGCCGGTGCCGTTCGAGTAGGTCGCCCTCGATTTCTCAGTCAGCAATAGGTTTCGCGTGGCGAAACCTATTGCTGACTCATTTCCGACGCGGAACCGGTGGGCTGCCGGCAACGTCCAAACCCCATGCATCTCCCGCCTGAACTCCGTCGGATAGCCCTGAACAACGACGGGGTGATCACCGCCGCTGACGTCCGATCCGCCGGCCTGTCCCGCCCTGCCGTGCGGCGACGGGTCACCTGCGGCGCCTGGGTCTCGCAGGGTCGCGGCATCTACACCCTCGCCGACCACCCGATCACAGCGCGCACCAAGGCCCGGTTGGCCGTGCACAAGACCGGACCGAACGCGGTCCTGTCCGGGTTGTCGGCAGTCTGGTGGCAGGGACTGGCCGACAATCCCTCCACGATCACCGTCACCGCGCCTCGGCATAGTCACGGCCGAGAGGTCGAGGGCGTGCGCGTGCGGTATCGCGATCTCGACGACGCCGAGGTGATCGTCCGGTCGGACCTTCGGGTCACCACTCTTGCGCTTTCAGTTCTGGAAGCGGCGATCGAAGAAAGCGTCAGCGTCGTCGACAACGCTCTGCTGCGCCGGCGGGTGTCGTTGCAGCAGCTGAACGCGGCAGCCGCTCGTTGAGTCGGCACCTCCGACGAACGGGCGATGACGCGCATCCTCGAACTGCTGGGTCCCGGCGCCCGGTCGGCTGCAGAGCGAATCGCGGTCTCCCTTCTCGATTCGGCCCGTATCCCCGGCTGGTTCGCGAACTACGCGACCGACGGATACGTCGCCGATCTCGCGTTTCCTCGCGCACGACTCATCGTCGAGATCGACGGCTTCGCCTATCACCGAGATGCGGCCGCGTTCCAACGCGACCGCGACCGGCGCAACGACCTGACCGCAGGCGGCTGGACCGTCCTGAACTTCACGTGGTCAGATCTGACGGAGCGGCCTGAACAGTTCGTCGATCGCGTCCGCGACGCTCTCGCAGCGGCCGCCTGACCGAAGCAGTCAGCAATAGGTTTCGCTCAGCGATACCTATTGCTGACCCACGCGAGTTTGGATGCCCCCCGACCAGCCGAGTAGCCTCGAATCTCGTGAGTTCTGACGTCGCAACCGAGGTCAAGCGTCGACGTACCTTCGCGATCATCTCCCATCCGGACGCCGGCAAGTCGACGATGACCGAGGCGTTGGCCTTGCATGCGCGCATGATCAGCGAGGCGGGTGCGATCCACGGCAAGGCGGGACGAAAGTCCACCGTCTCCGACTGGATGGAGATGGAGAAGGCCCGCGGCATCTCGGTCAGCTCCACCGCGCTGCAGTTCAACTATGCCGCCGAGCACAGCGACGCGGACATCCCGAGCGTGATCAACCTGGTGGACACCCCCGGTCACGCCGACTTCTCCGAGGACACCTACCGCGTGCTGACGGCGGTCGACGCCGCGGTGATGCTCATCGACGCCGCGAAGGGCCTCGAACCGCAGACCCTGAAGCTCTTCCAGGTGTGTCGCCACCGCGGTATCCCGGTGATCACCGTCATCAACAAGTGGGACCGTCCCGGCCAGACACCGCTGGAGCTGATCGACGAGATCACCGAGCGCATCGGCCTCACCCCGACCCCGCTGTTCTTCCCGGTCGGCATCGCCGGCGACTTCCGCGGTCTGCTCGACCGTCGCACCGGCGAGTATGTGCACTTCACGCGCACGGCCGGCGGGGCGAAGATCGCCCCCGAGGAGATCATGAGCGCCGACGACGCCGCGGCGCGCGAAGGCGACGAGTGGACGGCCGCCGTCGAGGAGAGCGAACTGCTCTCCGAGATGGGCCAGGATCACGACCAGGAACTGTTCCTCGCCGGTCAGACCTCGCCGATGATCTTCGCGTCGGCGATGCTGAACTTCGGTGTCCGGCAACTGCTCGAGGTACTCGTCGAGCTCGCTCCCCCGCCCGCCGGTCGCCTCGACATCGGGGGCACCGAACGTTCGGTGACCGACCCGTTCAGCGCCGTCGTGTTCAAGGTGCAGGCCGGAATGGACTCCAGTCACCGAGACCGGTTGGCGTACATGCGGATCGTGTCCGGCGAGTTCGAGCGCGGCATGGTCGTCACGCACGCGCAGACCGGAAAACCGTTCGCCACCAAGTACGCCCAGGCCGTGTTCGGCCGGGATCGCTCCACGGTCGACACCGCATATCCGGGCGACGTCGTCGGACTGGTGAACGCGACCGCACTGGCCCCGGGCGACACCCTCTTCGACGGCCCCAGGGTCCAGTTCCCGCCGATCCCCTCGTTCGCACCCGAACACTTCTCGACGCTGCGCGCGACCACGGCCGACAAGTACAAGCAGTTCCGCAAGGCGATGGACCAGCTCGACAGCGAGGGCGTCGTGCAGGTACTGCGCAACGACACCCGTGGCGACATGTCGCCGGTGCTCGCCGCGGTGGGCCCCATGCAGTTCGAGGTCGTGACCGCGCGGATGAAGGCCGAGTTCAACGTCGACACCATCATCGAGCCGCTCGGGTACACGCTGGCCCGACGCACCGACGCCGAGAGTGCACCCGAGCTCGACCGCCAGCGCGGCGTCGAGGTGTTCACGCGCACCGACGGCGCGATCCTGGCGCTCTTCAGCGACAAGTGGCGCCTGCAGTACATCGAGAAGGAACATCCCGACCTGACGCTGCAACCCCTTGTCGCCGCGGCGGATTGACCCGATGAGGCGTCACCTCGTACGCACCCGTGGTGTCGGGGCGCTGATCGTGGTGTCCGCGACGGCGCTCCTGATCTCGGGCTGCGCCGGCGGTCAGCCGCCGGCCGCGACGTCGACGAGCGTCGCACCCACCCCGACCGCACGGCCGATCGATCCCGCGAAATGCGCCGAGAAACCGCTACAGGGCAATGTCGACCGCGGCGGCCACGGCCTCGACTTCCGTTCCGGCGACATCCGGATCGCGATCACCGAACAGGCAGCCACGACGGCCGGTCTCCCGGCAGCCGGCAACCGCGAGACCTCCGAGGAAGCGACCACCTGCTACGAGTTCGCGCGGTGGGGTCCGGCGCGGCCCGATGTCCCGCCGGATTCGCTGTTGTTCGTGTTCAAGGGAACCGGGACCGACGGCGCCCAGATCGAGTTCCCCGTCAGCGAATTGACCGGTGGCACCGTCCCGCCCGCCGGTGGCGGACCACGCCCCACCGCCGGCCCCCTGACCACACCGATCAATGCCCAGATCGGGGTCTCGGTCGACGGTGTCTACCACCAGTCCTCGGCGTGCCGGCTCAGCATCAGCGGGATGTCGGGCAAACTCGCCGCGGGTTCGTTCACGTGCCCGGAGGCCGCCCGCGTCGACGCCAATCCGTTCGCGCCCGACGACGACGTCGCCTACGACACCGACGAGTCGTCGACGAGCCGGAGACCCGACGCCGGCACCCCGTCGACAGTCGTCCTGTCCGGACGGTTCCAGGTCACTCCGTAGGGGTTTCGGCTCACGCACCCACGATCCGCGCGACCACCGCCGGGTCGACGTCGTCGATGGCGGCGGGGTCGAAAGACGGGTTGCGGTCCTTGTCCACCAGCACCGCGCGCACTCCCTCGCGGAAGTCGTTGGTCGCCGTGATCTGTTGCGCCGCATGCAGTTCCCGATCGAAGCACTCGTCGATCCCCGACTGCGCGCCGACGTTGATCATCGCGGCCGTCACCCACAGGCTGGTGGGTGAGGCCTTCTCCAGCAGGCCGATCATCTCCGCGGCCCAGTCGTCGCCGATCGCACCGCGCAGGCCGCCGACGATCGCGCTGACGTTGTCGTCGGCGAAGTACTCCCCGATCTTGCGCAGCGGGACGTCGCTGGTCTCGGTGGTCCCCGACGACGCCAGCGCATCGGCAAGGGGATCGCCGGAACGGATCGATTCGGCGACTCCGGCCAGATCGGCCGACGCGACGAAATGCGTTGCCAGGCCGACGGCCACCGCGTCGATCCCGCGGATACGGGCCCCGGTGAGGCCCAGCCACATGCCGACACCCTCGGGCAACCGCGGGAGGAAGTAGGTGGAGCCGATGTCGGGGAAGAATCCGATCGCGGTCTCGGGCATCGCGATCATCGCCTTCTCGGTCACCACCCGGATCTCGCCGTGGACGCTGATGCCGAGGCCGCCGCCCATGGCCGCGCCGTCGATCAGGCTGACATAGGGCTTGGGGTAGTCGGCGACCATCTGGTCGAGGCGGTACTCGCTGTTGAAGTAGCGCGTGATCGCCGTGGTGTCCCCGTCGAGCGAATAATCGCGTATCGCACGGATGTCACCGCCCGCGCAGAACGCGCGGTCGCCGGCCGAGGTGACGAGCACCGTCTCGATCGAGTCGTCGTCACCCCACTCGCCGAGCGTGGCGTACATGTCGTCGATCATGGTCTGGTCCAGCGCGTTCAGGGCTTTCGGCCGGTCGAGGACGATCTCACCGACGCCGTTGGACACCGAGGTGCGAATGAAGGACATGCCCTCAACCGTAGCGGTGCCGGAGGTCCGGGTTCATCGCACCGGAATGAGACCGGGGAAAAACGCGTTGGCAGACCCGAGGACATCTACTACGGTGAACTCCGCAGTTGCCGGCGACACGAGGAGTGATCCCACCCGATGAAGAACTGAAGTGGCCCCCGCCGACGCGCGATGTCGATGAGACACCCGTCGGTGAATCCGAACCACTTCAGGAGTTCTCGTGTCCACTGCCCTGCCCTCTTCTGCGCAGTCCCCGTCTTCTCCGGGATCGTCGATCGTGTTGTCCGACGTCTCGTTCAGCTGGCCCGACGGCACCGTCGTCTTCGATCACCTCAACCTCACGCTGGGTGCGTCGACGTATTCGTTGATCGGCGCCAACGGTGCGGGTAAATCGACGTTGCTCGGCTTGATCGCGCAGCGCCTGCGCCCGGCATCGGGCAGTGTCAGCATCGCCGGCACCGGGCCCGCACCGGAGGTCGGGATCGTTCCGCAGGACCCGCAGTCGGACCCGGGATCGACCGTGTCCGCAGCGCTCGGGATCGACGGCATCCGCGACGCGATCCGTCGCATCGAGGGCGGGTCTGTCGACCCCGCCGACTTCGATGCCGTCGGCGACGACTGGGACGTCGACGAACGGGCGATCGGACTCCTCGAACAGATGCGTCTGCCCGCCGATCTCGATCGGCGGGTCGGCGCCCTGTCCGGTGGCGAGGCGACGCTGTTGTCGATCGTCGCCGCGCTCATGCGCCGACCGTCGGTACTGCTCCTCGACGAACCGACGAACAACCTCGACACCGGCTCGCGAACAAGGCTTTTCGATGCCATCGACACCTTCGCCGGCACGGTGGTCGTGGTGAGTCACGATCTCGAACTGCTCGAGCGCGTCGACGCGACACTCGAGTTGTACCGGGGGCGGGTCCGCGTGTTCGGTGGTCCGTACTCGCACCACCGCGACATCGTGGACGCCGAGCAGGAGGCCGCCGAGGCCGCGGTCGCCAACGCGGCCGGCGATCTGCGAAGACAGCGCCGTGAGCTGGTCGACGCCCGGATCAAGCTCGATCGCCGCGCCCGCACCGCGGCGACCGCCGAACGGGAGAAGCGGGTGCCGAAGATCATCGCGCACAAGCGCCGAAGCGAGGCCCAGGTGTCGGCCGGGAAGCTGCGCAACACCCATCGTGACGACGTCGCGGCGGCCGCTTCCCGTCTGGACGGGGCACGCGAGGAGATCCGGGACGAGCGCACCGCCGGGATCGTGGTGCCGGAGGTCGAACTGGCGCCACGCACCCAGGTCGTCACCGATGATCGGTTGCGGATCGATGGTCCGGAACGGATCGCGCTCGTGGGGCCCAACGGATGCGGGAAGTCGACGCTGATCGCGGACCTCATCGCACGCGAGGCCATCGCGGTGCCGTATGCGTATGTGCCGCAGCAGATCGTCTTCGACGACCCGTCGCTGTCGGTCGCCGGCCTGGTGTCCGCGCATCACCCGGACAACGGCACTCAGGAGGTGCGTTCGCATCTGGCGCGGTTCCTGTTCCGCGGCGCCCGCGCCGACCGTGCGCTCGAGGAGCTCTCCGGCGGTGAGCGGTTGCGCGTCGGCCTCGCCGACGCGCTGCTCGGGGACCCGATCCCGAGGCTGCTGATCCTCGACGAACCGACCAACAACCTTGACCTCGACACGGTCACCCAGCTGGTCGGCGCGCTCGAGAGGTGGAATGGCGCGCTGCTCGTCGTCTCGCACGATGCCGGGTTCCTGGAGCGGGTCGGGATCGATCGTCGCGTCGCGGTGGGTGGGTCATCGTCAGCGCAAACCTTCGATCCATAGGTAGTTCCTCACGGCGCCTGAGCCGCCCCCACTTTGAGCGTCACCGGCCTCTCGTGATCGGATGACTGTTACGCACCGCAACAGCCATCGGGTGCGCCGCGACGATGACAGCCCAGGAGGTCGGATGACCACGATCGAGGTGACCGGTCGGCTCCAGCAGCAGGCCTGGGCCGACAAGGTGCTCCCGCCGGTCGAAGAAGTGCGGCCGGGGCTGTGGTCGATCCCGGTGCCGATGGGTCCCAACCCGTTGCGGTACGTCCTGGTCTACGCCCTCGCGCTGCCCGACGGCGGTCTCGCGCTCATCGACGTGGGCTGGCCGTCGGACGAGTCGTGGCAGGCGCTCGTCGACGGCATCCGGGGCACCGGCCACGACGTCACCGACGTGCGCTCGGCGGCCATCACGCACTTCCATCCCGACCACTTCGGCCTCGTCCCGAGGCTGCTCGAGCACACCGACGCCGAGCTGCTGATGCACCGCGACGATGCCTGCCACCTGCGCTATCACTCCGACGACGAGGTCGAACGTCAGCTCGACGAGGCCCGGTGGGAGTTGCGCGTGCTGGGTGCCCCGGCCGACGTCGCCGGACTCGGACTCGTCGACTTCGTCCGGCTACCCGACGGCCGGACCGTCGACCGAGAGCTGACCGCGGACGCCCCCCTCGACATCCCCGGCTGGAACCTGCGCGCCATCTGGACGCCCGGTCACACCCCGGGCCACCTCTGTTTCGCCGACGACGACGCGGGAGTCATCTTCACCGGCGACCACCTGCTGCCGCGGATCAGCCCCAACGTCTCGACCAGCCCGATGCAGACCCAGAGCCCGCTCGCGGACTACCTCGTCTCCCTGGCGAACACCGAGCGGATGCGAGACCACGAGGCCCTGCCCTCCCACGAATACCGGTTCCGCGGTCTGGGTGCCCGGGTCACCGGGTTGCTGTCTCATCACGAGGAACGGCTCACCGAGATCACCGAGGCGGTCGCCGCGCGTCCCGAGTCCACCGCGTGGGAGATCACCCAGGCCGTCCGCTGGTCCCGGCCGTTCAGCGACCTCAACCTCACGATGAAACGCCTCGCGCTGCGCGAGACCGACGCTCACCTGCTGGTCCTGAGTGAGCGTGGAATCCTGTCATCGACGCCCGCCCCGACCGAGGCCGACCTCGCCGACGACGCGATCGAGCCCGTCCGGTGGTCGCTGGCGACGGTGTCCGAACACCACACGAGCAGTTCGCCTTCCGCAATTCACTACACAGAGGAGAATCCCCAATGAGCGCCGTGCTCACCGAGTTCGCCGACGGCGTCGCCGTCATCACGATCAACCGTCCCGAGGCGAAGAACGCCGTCAACCTCGAGGTGTCCGAGGGCATCGCCGCGGCCATCGACGAACTCGAGTCGCGCGACGACCTCACCATCGGCATCCTCACCGGCGCCGGCGGTACGTTCTGCGCGGGCATGGACCTCAAGGCGTTCACGCGCGGCGAGCAGGTCTCGCTGAAGGGCCGCGGATTCGGTGGCCTCACCGAGGCCCCGCCGAGCAAGCCGCTGATCGCCGCGGTCGAGGGCTGGGCCCTCGCCGGTGGTTGCGAGCTCGCGCTGTCCGCCGACCTCGTCGTCGCCGCCGAGAACTCCAAGTTCGGCATCCCGGAGGTCAAGCGCGGTCTCGCCGCAGCCGCCGGCGGCCTCCTGCGCCTGCCCAAGATCCTCCCGTACCAGGTCGCGATGGAGCTCGCCCTGACCGGTGACCCGCTCACCGCCGAGCGCGCCCACCATTTCGGACTGGTCAACAAGGTCACCAAGCCCGGCGAGGCCCTCGACGGTGCGCGCGAACTCGCCGCGAAGATCGCCGCCAACGGACCGCTTGCGGTGCGTGCAACCAAGCAGGTCACCTCGATGGCCATCAAGTACACCGACACCGACCTGATCAAGAAGCAGTGGGAGTACCTCACCCCGGTCTTCACGTCCGAGGACGCACAGGAGGGTGCCAAGGCGTTCGCCGAGAAGCGCGCACCCCAGTGGCGGGGCCGCTGATCATCACAGTGGAAGGGCCGCTGATCGCGGGAAAGGCCGATCACTAGAGTGACTGAGGTGGACCTGCACCTCGTGACCTACTTCGTCGCAGTCGTCGACCACGGTGGGATCACGAAGGCCGCCCAGTCGCTCTACATCTCGCAGCCCTCGTTGTCGCAGGCCATCCGGACGCTCGAGAAGCGTCTGGGTGTGACCCTTTTCGACCGGACCGGACGGCGCCTCGAACTCACCGAGGCCGGACGCAAGCTCGACGACGCGGCGAGGCGCATCCTCGCCGACGTCGAGCGTGCGAAGCAGAAGGTCGACGCGGTGCGCGAACTGCAGGCCGGGCGTGTCGACGTGGTGACGTATGCGGCATTCAGCATCGATCCCCTCGTCGACGTCGTCCGCCTGTTCCGGGAGCGCTTCCCGAGTCTCGCGGTGCGAGTCCTCGCCGCCGACGGTCCGGCGGGTGTGCTCTCCGCATTGCGATCCGGCGCTGCCGAGATCGGCGTCATCGACTCATCCGCCGAACACGCGACGTTCTCCGCCATCCCGATGACGGAGCAGGAACTGGTGGTGGCCGCACCCGACGCGCTGGCCGCAGGACTCCCGGACACCGTGTCGCGCAGTGCCATCCGCTCGGTGCCGCTGGTCATCGACCACAGCGACCAGCACACCGCGACCCTTTTCGCCGACCTCATCGACGACGCCGCGCGCAACGTCGTCGTCGACTGTCCGCTGCCGGCGGCGATCTGGAATCTCGTCGAACGCGGCACGGCCGCAACGGTTGTGCCGCGCATCGTCGCCGACAAACAGCTCGCCGGTGTCCGGCAGCTCGCGCTCGATCCGCCGCTGACACGGCCGTGGGGACTCGTCCTGCGCTCGGGACTCCTCTCGCCGGCGGCCCTCGCCTTCATCTCCGCGGCCCGGGCCCACTCCGGCCTGAGCCCGGAGCCGACCGAGACCCGGGACTGGTAGGCCACCATGGAATTACGCCAGGTCGAATACTTCCTCGCCGTGGTCGAGAACCAGGGCATCGGCGGTGCCGCCACCGCGCTGGGCGTCGCGCAGCCGACGGTCTCGCAGGCATTGCGCGCCCTCGAACGCGAACTCGGCGTGCAGCTGTTCCACCGCATCGGTCGTGGCATGGTCCCGTCGGCGGCCGGCCGCACGATGGTCGGTCCGGCGCGCCAGATCATCCGCGACGTCGACGCCGTGGGCGATCTCCTCGCGGCCGAGGAGGATGAACTCACCGGTCATCTCGACCTGCTCGCCTCACCGGCGACGGCGGTCGGTCCGGTCGTCGACCTCATCGCCCGCTTCCGCGCCGCCTATCCGCGAGTGTCGGTGCGGCTCGGCGAATTACGCGATGAGACGCGGGCGGCGTCGTCCATCGAGGACGGTCACTGCGAATTCGCCGTCGCCCACCTGCCCATCGCCGGCGACGCGCTCGAGGTCATCGTTCTCGGTGAGCAGGAGTACGTCCTCGTCTATCCCGAGGACGCCGTGGTTCCCGACGGACCGATCCCACTGGGAAATCTCCCCGCGGTGCCGATGGTGTTCGTCCCGCGCGGGCACTCGGTGGCCGACGAACTCGAGGAGGCCATCCGCGTCGGCGGGGTCCGGCCACCACTCGCCGTGCTCTCCGAGCATCGGGAGGAACGACTCCCGATGGTGCTGGCCGGTATCGGCGGCACCCTGCTGGAACGTTCGATGGCCGAGACGGCCGCGGACCGCGTCGTCATCCGGGAGACCGAACCGCGTTTCGTCCGGCCGTTCGCGATCGCCTTCGACCCCGCGTCCCTGTCGCCCGTGGGTCAGGCCTTCGTCGAACTCGTTCGCGCGCAGGTCGATCCGCCGGCCGAGTAGCGCCGAGACCAACTCACCAGGCCCTTCGAGGCTCGTCGCTATCGCTCCTCACACCTCAGGAAGCAGTGGCGTGCCGTGCCCGTTCCTTCGGATCAGGGAGCGCGGCGCCCCACCCGCCGGCCGAGTAGCCTCAACCGCAACGCAGCGCGGCGCCCCCACCCGCCGGCCGAGTAGCGTCGACCGAGCGGAGCGAGGACGCCGCGTATCGAGGTCGCTCAGGAGACCCGCTCGAAGATCGCGGCCAGTCCCTGACCGCCGCCGATACACATCGTCTCGAGACCGTAGCGGGCCTCCCGGCGCTGCAGTTCACGGGCCAGCGAGGCCAGCATGCGGCCACCGGTCGCGCCGACCGGGTGGCCCAGCGAGATGCCCGAACCGTGCACGTTGGTGCGGTCGAAGTCGCCTCCGGAACCGAAACGGCCGAAACCCCATTCACGGGTCACGGCGAGCGCCTGGGCGGCGAAGGCCTCGTTGAGTTCGATGAGGTCGATGTCGGCCAGGGTCAGACCGGTCTTGGCCAGTGCCTTCTCGGTGGCCGCCACCGGTCCGATGCCCATGGTGCGCGGCGGCACACCCGCGAGACCCCATGAGACGAGCTTGACGAGCGGACGCAGGCCGAGCTTCTCGGCGACCTCGCTGGTCGTCACGATCGCCATCGACGCCGCGTCGTTCTGGCCGCTGGCGTTGCCCGCGGTCACGGTGGCCTCGGGGTCGGACTTGCCCATGATCGGCTTCAGCTTGGCCAGGGACTCGACGGAGACGTCGGGGCGCGGATGCTCGTCGGTGTCGATGATCTGATCGCCGGCACGGCCCGGGACGGTGACCGGGATGATCTCCTCGGCCAGCACACCGTCCTTCTGTGCACGCACTGCGCGCGTGTGGGATTCGACCGCGAGCTCGTCTTGCTCGGCGCGCGAGATCTCGTACTCCTTGCGGAGATTCTCGGCGGTCTCGATCATCCCGCCGGGCACCGGGTAGTGCTTACCACCCGCGGTCGAGCGAGCGCGGACGAGGCTGTCGTGCATGGCGATTCCGGTACGCGCGCCGCCCCAGCGCATGTCGACGGAGTAGAACGAGGCGTTGCTCATCGACTCGGTGCCACCGGCGACGACGAGGTCGTTGTCGCCCGAGGACACCTGGTAGGCGGCCTGGATGACGGCCTGCAGGCCCGAGCCACATCGGCGATCGATGTGCATGCCGCCCACCGTGATCGGGAGCCCGGCGTCGAGGGCGACGACGCGGCCGATGGCCGGGGCCTCGCTGTTGCCGTTGCAGTGCCCGAGGATCACGTCCTCGACCTTCTCCGCGTCCAGGCCGGTGCGCTCGAGCAGACCCTTGAGCGCGGTCACGCCCAGGTCGACCGCCGTGAGGCTCTTGAACATCCCGCCGTACCGGCCGATCGGGGTACGTACCGGCTCACAGATGACGACGTCTCGCATGGTTGACCTTTCGCAGAATCTCGGGTGGAAGAGTTTGGGTGAGAACAGCTCTCACATGAAGCGGCCGCCGGTCACCTCGAGCACGGTGCCGGTCATGTACGACGACATGTCCGAGGCGAGGAACAGGGCGACGCTCGCGACCTCGCCGACCTCACCGGCACGGTGCATGGGGATCTCCGACATCTTCTGATCCCAGGCCTTCTGCGGCATCGCCTCGGTCATCGCCGAGCGGATCAGGCCGGGCTGGATCGCGTTGACCCGCACGCCGTGGTGCGCCATCTCCTTGGCGGCGGCCTTCGTCATGCCGACGATGCCGGCCTTCGCGGCGGAGTAGTTGGTCTGGCCGACCATGCCGACCTTGCCCGACAGCGAGGAGATGTTCACGATCGCACCGCGCTTGGCCTCGCGCATGATCGCGGCTGCCTTGCGGGTGCCGTTCCAGGTGCCCTTGAGGTGCACCGAGATCACCAGGTCGAAGTCCTCTTCGGTCATGGTGCGCATCGTGGCGTCGCGGGTGATTCCGGCGTTGTTGACCAGGACGTCGAGCGAACCGAAGCCGTCGACCGCCTCGGCGAGCAGAGCGTCGACCTCGTCGCCGTTCACCACGTTGCACTTCACCGCACGGGCGACGTCGCGACCACCGAGCTTCTCGGCGGCCGCCTGGGCGGCGTCGAGGTTGAGGTCACCCAGGACCACCTTGGCGCCCGCGTCCACGAAGGACCGGGCGATCTCGAAGCCGATGCCCTGGGCACCGCCGGTCACGACGGCGGTGCGCCCCTCGAGCAGCGGCTGGGCGGTGGTGGATGACATCTTCGGTCCTTCCCATGGGGTTCTGGTGCAAACGCCGACGGCGTGAGGCGCCGGGTTATGGCAGTAATCTAACCCGCATTTCCGGCGCCGAACGCCTCCGTTTCATACGCAACGGCTATCGGAGCGATCCCGCTTTCGTATTGGACCCCTCACCGTGGACGCGCAAGAGTGGCAGCATGACCGGAGTGATGCAACCAGCAACCGCGACCTCCCAGGTGAGCGCGGAAGACTTCGCCGACATCCTGGCGGCGACCCGAGAGTTCGTTCGGGAGGTCGTCGTACCGCGCGAGCAGGAGATCCTGGACACCGACGCGATTCCCGAGGACATCCGCCAAACCGCCAAGGACATGGGTCTTTTCGGATACGCGATCCCCCAGGAGTGGGGCGGACTCGGACTCGACCTGACCCAGGACGTCGAACTGGCGATGGAACTCGGTTACACCTCCCTCGCGCTGCGGTCGATGTTCGGCACCAACAACGGCATCGCCGGTCAGGTGCTGGTGAACTTCGGCACCGACGAACAGAAGGCTGCCTGGCTGGAGAAGATCGCCTCCGGTGAGGTCGTCGCGTCGTTCGCGCTGACCGAACCGGGCGCCGGGTCGGATCCCGCCGGCCTGCGCACCAAAGCCGTCCGCGACGGCGACGACTGGGTCATCAGCGGCGAGAAGCGCTTCGTCACCAATGCTCCGCTGGCCGACCTGTTCGTGGTGTTCGCGCGCACCCGCCCGGCCGACGAGAACGGCACCGGCATCGCGGTGTTCCTCGTCCCGGCCGACTCCGCCGGTCTGACCGTCGGTGCGAAGGACCGCAAGATGGGTCAGGAGGGCGCCTGGACCGCCGATGTGCACTTCGACGGCGTTCGCGTCCCGAACTCGGCCCTCGTCGGCGGCAGCGAGGACGTCGGTTACAAGGCCGCGATGATGTCCCTCGCCCGCGGTCGCGTGCACATCGCCGCACTGTCGGTCGGTACCGCTCAGCGCGCACTCGACGAGTCGATCGCCTGGGCGGCCACCTCCACCCAGGGTGGTGAACCGATCGGTGAGTTCCAATTGGTGCAGGCCATGCTCGCCGATCAGCAGACGGGCGTGATGGCCGGGCGGGCCCTGGTCCGCGACGCCGCCCGTGCCTGGGTCGACAACACCGACCGTCGTCTCGCGCCCTCGGCTGCGAAGCTCTACTGCACCGAGATGGTGGGCAAGGTCGCCGACCTCGCCGTCCAGATCCACGGCGGCAGCGGCTACATGCGCGACGTCCCGGTGGAACGCATCTACCGCGAGGTCCGTCTGCTCCGACTGTACGAGGGCACCAGCGAGATCCAGCGCCTCATCATCGGCCGCAACCTCTACAAGCAGGGCGCCAAGAACGCCCAGCGCTGAGCTCACGACGACAAGGGCCCGTCCTCACCTCGGTGGGGACGGGCCCTTCTTCGGAGCAGGTCAGGAGTGTGTCAGACGCTCCCGCAGGGCGACCTTCTGGATCTTGCCGGCAGCCGAGGTCGGCAACTCGTCGACGACGAAGACGTCGCGGATCTTCTTGTAGGGCAACACCTGTTCGGCGACGAACGCGGCGACCGCGTCCTCGTCGATGTCGTGACCGGCCTTGGGGACCAGGAACGCCACCGGCTCCTGGCCGACGGGCCCGGCCTCACGACCGACCACCGCGGCGGCCGCGACATCGGTGTGGGTCACCAGGATCTCCTCGAGCTCCCGCGGATACACGTTGTAGCCCTTGTAGATCAGCATGTCCTTGGCGCGGTCGCAGATGTAGATGTAGCCGTCGGCGTCGCGGTAGGCGATGTCGCCGGTGTCGAGCCACCCGTCGACGAACTGTTCCGCGGTCTGGTCGGGATGACCGAGATAACCGTCCGTGACCTGCGGCCCGCGGACCCAGAGCTGTCCCCGCTCCCCCGCCGGCAGGACGACGGCCGGGTCACCGGCGGCGCGGATCTCGACCTCGGTGTCGAAGGTCGGCAGTCCGACGCTGCCGAGCCGGTACTGGCCCTCGGCCGTGAGCGGTGCCGAGGACACCAGGCAGGTCGCCTCGGTGAGTCCGTAGCCTTCGACGATCGCCGCTGCGGGGAAAGCCTTCTCGAGTTCTCCGAGCGTCACGAGGTCGATCGGAGCGGCGCCCGACGAGACCACCCGCACCGACGTCAGGTCACGCGACTCGACGTCGGGGTGGACTGCCAGCGCATGCCACATCGCCGGGCTGCCGGTCACATACGACGCCCGGTACCGCTCGATCAGGGCGAGCATCCGTCCGGGTTCGAACCGTCCGGCGAACACATGGGTTGCGCCGCAGAGCAACAGGAACGACATGTTGATCAGCGCGTGCGCGTGGAACAGCGGCGACACGACGACGGTCGCGGCATCGCCCGGAACCACTCCACGGTCGGAACCCTCGCGCGGTGTCAACCGCAACAGACCGTCGTCGCCGACCTCGATCGCGTGCCCCGCACGCCAACCGATCATCTGCGTGACGTTGCCGAGGACGTTGCGGTGCAGCACCCGAACACCCTTCGAAACGCCCGTCGTCCCACCGGTGAACGCCACATGTGCGACGTCGCCGGAGGACACGGAGACGGCGGGGGCGTCCGAGTGCCCGGCGGTGAACTCCTCGAGCGAGATCGCCCGCACGCCAACCGAAGCCTCGACGGACCCGTCCACGACCACCACGGTGGTCAGCGATGAATCGACGGCCGCCGACAGCAGTCGACCGGACTGCTCGACCTGCGTGAAGGCCGCCACCGCGCCGGTCTCGACGATCTGCCGGTGCAGGCCGGGCACCGGCTGCAACGGGTTGACGAGCGTGACGGTGGCACCGGCTCGCAGCGAACCGTAGTAGGCGACAACGAATTCGATGCTGTTGGTGAGATAGATCAGCACCACGTCACGTTCGGCGACGCCCGCCGACCGAAGGGCCGACGCCACCGCCGCCGAACGCGCGTCGAGTTCGGCGTAGGTCAGCGTCGTGTCTCCGTCGACGACTGCCGCGCGGTCGCCGTACAGCGCTGCCATACTTGCCGGCAGCACCGCCATGCTCGTGTCCGGATAGGTGAGCGTCGTCGGCGACACGCCGCTCATCGCGGTGCCATGCGGATAGCACCGTCGAGCCGGATGGTCTCACCGTTGAGGTAGGCGTTCTCCAGGATGTTCGCCGCGAGCTGTCCGAACTCGTCGGGACGGCCGAGGCGCGACGGGTTGGGGATGCTGGCCGCGAGCGAGGCCCGCACGTCTTCGCGCAGGCGAGCGAGCAGCGGGGTGTCCATGGTGCCGGGCGCGATGGTGTTGACGCGGATCAGCTTGCTGGCCAGGTCGCGTGCGGCCACGAGGGTCATGCCGACGATGCCCGCCTTGGAGGCCGAGTAGTTGATCTGGCCGATCTGCCCCTCGAAGGCCGCGACGGAGGCCGTCATGATGATGGCGCCACGCTCGCCGTCGATGGGTTCGAGGCGCGCGATGCGCTCGGCACCCAGCGACAGTGCGTGGAACGACCCGACGAGGTTCAGCTTGATGACGAACTCGAAGTCCTCCGCCGACCCGGCCTTGCCGTCCTTGTCGAGGATCCGCATGCGACGGCCCGCGCCGGCGCAGTGCACGAGTCCGCGCAGGCCGCCGCGCTCGTCGGCGACATCGAGAGCGGCCGCGAACTGTTCGGCATCGGTGATGTCGGCGGCGGCGAAGTTCGCCGCCGAACCCAGGCCGTCGGCGACGGCCTGTCCGTCGGAGGTGGGCAGATCGATCAGGGTGACCAGGCCGCCGGCGTCGATGACGCGCTTGGCGGTGGCGAGCCCCAGGCCGGAGGCGCCACCGGTGATCGCGACGGAGAGTCCCTTGAGTTCCATTGTGCTGATGTGCCTTTCAGTGCTGTCTGGCTTCGGGTGGGGGCGGGATCAGAGGAGTTCCAGGATGGTGGTGTTGGCCATGCCGCCGGCCTCACACATCGACTGCAGGCCGTAGCGGATCCCGTTGTCGCGCATGTGGTGCACGAGGCGGGTCATCAGGATCGCGCCCGAACCGCCGAGGGGGTGGCCGACGGCGATCGCGCCGCCGAGCGGGTTGAGCCGTTCGATGTCGGCGCCGGTCTCGGCCTGCCAGGCCAGCGGCACGGGCGCGAAGGCCTCGTTGATCTCGAAGGCGCCGATGTCGTCGATCGACAGACCGGAACGCTTGAGCGCCTTGGCGGTCGACGGGATCGGGCCGGTCAGCATGACGACCGGGTCGTCGGCCGCGACCACCGCGGTGTGGATGCGCGCGATCGGGGTCAGGCCATGCGATTTCGCTGTTTCCGACGACATGATCAGGAGTGCACCCGAGCCGTCGGATATCTGCGAGGAGTTGCCGGCGTGGATGACGCCTTCCTCGGCAAACGCGGGCTTGAGCTTGCCGAGCGACTCCAGGGTGCCACCGCGGCGGATGCCCTCGTCACCTTCGAGCACCCCGGAGATGGGCGCCAGCTGACCGTCGAACGCACCGCGGTCGACGGCGGCGGCCGCGAGTTCGTGTGAGCGCAGGGAATATTCGTCGACGCGGGTGCGGTCGAATCCCCACTTCGCGGCGATCGTCTCCGCGCCGAGACCCTGGCTGAACTTGTCGATGCCGTAGCGGTCGAGGACGGTGGCGGGCTGGTGTTCGCCGTTGGGGGCCGAGCTGCCCATCGCGACCCGGCTCATCGACTCCACACCACCGGCGATGACGACATCCTGCTGGCCCGAGATGACCGCGGCGGCAGCCATGCTGACGGCCTGCTGGCTCGACCCGCAGGCGCGGGTGACAGTGGTGCCGGGTACGGACTCCGGCCACCCGGCCGCGAGGATCGCGGTGCGGGCGATGTTGCCGGCCTGCTCCGACGACTGGCTGACACAACCCCACACGACGTCGTCGACGATCGCGGGATCGACGCCGGTCCGCTCGACGAGAGCCTCGAGGACGTGGGCGGACAGGTCGGCCGGATGGATTCCGGACAGGGCTCCGCGGCGGCGTCCGATCGGGGCGCGGACGGCGTCGACGATCACTGCATCGCGCATGAGGTCTCCTAAAGATGTCGGGCAGTGGATGAGGGAGTTTCAGTTGTGGAACCGAGGACGTCCGTGAGCGGAAATCACCCGTCCTGTCGAGCCGACCACGAAGTGGTCTGGCGGACAAGTCGATTCCCGCTCACGGACGATGAGGTGCTGCCTATGAAAGAAGCGTCGCCTCAGGCGGTGAGCACCGCATGCGGACGCAGGCGTGTGCGGTCGCGCGCCGGGTTGGCGAAGATCAGGGCCAGCACGGCGCAGACCGATGCGACCAGTCCGAGGACCTGGAACGCGGTGGCGTAACCCTCGGCAGGCGTCGCCGCGGCGTCGACGATGGCGCCGGTGGCGTACGGCGCGACGAGGCCGCCGATGGCCATGATCGCCAGGAAGACACCGAGGGTGCCGGCGGTCTGACGGGGCGGGCAGATCTCTGCGATCGCGGCGTTGAGCAGCGGGAACACCATGGCGGCGAAGCCGTAGCCGACCGACAGGATCAGGACACACACCATCGGGGTGCTGATCGACGGCAGCAGGAACAGCAGGACACCGGAGATCAGGACGCCCACCGACGGGACGACGACGCGGAGCACCCGCGGCGACGCACCCTTGGTGATCATCCGGTCGCTGGTGATCGAGCTGAGGAGCATAAGTGCGAGACCGACGATCGACGGGAAGGCGAACATCGAACCGGACTGCAGCTGGCTGTAGCTGTTCTTCCCAGGGAGGTTGTGGACGGCGAGTCGCTCGATGGGTGATTTGCCGTCGATGGCTGTGTGGGGTCTGTGGTGATTGTAGTGATGAACCCAGTCCTGGTAGGTCTGGGCGCGGGCCTCGTCTGACAGGTAGGTCTGGGCGTAGGCCCATTCCTGGTTCAGCGTCCGGTTGAATCGTTCGACTTTGCCATTGGTTTGTGGTCGGTACGGACGGGTACGTTTGTGCGTGATCTCGGGACCCAGGGTTTGCTTGAAAAGGTGTGAGCGGTAGCAGGATCCGTTGTCGGTGAGTACCTGTTTGACGGTGACTCCGTGACTGTTGAAGTAGGCGTTCGCACGCGACCAGAATCCGGCGGCGGTCTCTTTACGTTCGTCGCCGAGGATCTCGGAGTAGGCCAGTCGGGTGTGGTCATCAGACGGCGTGATGAACGAAGGCGTAGCCACGACCGTTCTTCTTGTCGTTGCGGTTACCGATCGTGCGTCCGAGTTTGCGGTGTCCGCCGCCGTTGGGGATCCGGCCGAGTTTCTTGATATCGACGTGGATCATGTCGCCGGGCTCTGGATGCTCGTAACGGCGTGGTCGAGGCCGGCGGACGACCAAGCCCGTGTTGTGGTCGAGATGCCGTAGCAGCGGCATCTGATACCGGCGTAACACCGCTCCGACGGTGCTGCAGGGCAGTTGGAGGTGGTAGGCGATGCGGTGTGGTCCCCAGCGGCGGGTGAAGCGCAGGTTGATGATTCGCCGTTCGCAGCGTGTGGGGGTCCGATTGGGGCTGCGGTGGGGTCGGCTGGATCGATCAGCCATCGCCGCGGGCCCGCCGTCCCGATAGCGGTCGGCCCATTTCTTGGCTGTGGTGGGCGAGCACTGGAACCGTTCGGCGGCTCGGCGGATCGACCAGCCCTCATCGATGATCACCGAAGCGAGTTTCAGACGCCCCTTTGGGGTCAGTAAGGCATTAGCGTGGGACATGAGGACCTCTTGGTAGCGGCGTGTGTTGTGGTAACCACACCGATACCGGAGGTCCTCACCTATTCACTGGCGCCACACCGTCCACAACGTCCCTGGTCATTACATCTCGTCGACCTTCTTGGTCTTGCCGCCGGCGATGTAGGGGCCCGGGCGCCAGGTCGACAGCCACACGACGGCCCAGACCGCACCGGCGGCGGCGAGCACGAACAGCGCCCAGCGCCAGCCGAAGCTGACGGTGATGACCGTCAGGAGCGGGGCGATCGCGATCTTGGCGATCGATGCGGCACCGGCCAGCAGAGCGCCGGGCAGCGCCCGACGCGCCGGCGGATGCCATGCGTACGCGGCGGTGTGCAGCAGCGCCGACGTGGGTCCTTCGGACAGGCCCAGCAGGAGCCGGCTGATGAGCAGGACCGCGAAACCGGCCACCGCGATCAGCGGCAACATCGCCGCCGCCCAGCACAGGCCGAGGAGGACCAGCGACCAGCGCAACGTCATCCAGCGGTTGAGCAGGCCGGCGAAGAAGCCGCCGATGGTGAAGGTGAGGAAGAACAGGCTTCCGACGAGTCCGATCTGGGACGCGCTGAGACCCAGTTCTTCACGCAGCGGCTTGGCGATGATGCCCAGTACGGCCTTGTCGGCGTAGTTGATCACATACAGGCTGACCAGCAGGGATGTGAGTCCCCATGCGGTGAGCCGGGATTCGCCGAGCGGGCCGACGCCGCCGAATCGTCCTGGCGTCACCTCGAAATCGGTGGTGTCGGGCGCAGTGGGGGCTGCCGCGGGATCTTTGCCGGAGCCTGATCCGGAGGCGGTCGTGACGTCATGGGGGAAACCTCTTTCAGGCGAATGGTCTGAGAGTAGATGGACCGGGAATTCAGTGGGGCGGATCACATCTGCGTTCGATTGAAACTGTCGTCAATGTGAGGCACAACGTTCGCTCGGCGAACGGTCCGACTACAGCTGCCTATGTGTCGAGGGCCACAGCGCTGCGAACAGGCACCATTGGCTGGCCCTATCCGAGAGTTAGGCACGGAACAATCTGCCGCGGCCGTTCCATGACGACCATTGGCTCGCGCTATCGCACCCTTAGCGCATCGCGTCTACTTCCAGCGGTCACGGGACGGCATGCTTGGGTACGTTGCGTCTCACATCCGCCAGCCGGTGCGACCTGCACCGCTTACTCATGGGAGAGAACCCACCACCATGACCCGCCTCGCGCAGACCCTGGGCCTCACCGAGATCCAGACGGAGATCGTCGCCAACGTGCGCTCCTTCGTCGACAAACAGATCATCCCCAATGCGCAGGAGCTCGAGCATGCGGACGAATACCCGCAGGCCATCGTCGACGGCATGGGCGAGATGGGACTGTTCGGCCTGATGATCCCCGAGGAGTACGGCGGCCTCGGTGAATCGCTGCTGACGTACGCCCTCTGCGTCGAGGAGCTGGCACGTGGCTGGATGAGCGTCTCGGGCGTCATCAACACCCACTTCATCGTCGCCTACATGCTGCGTCAGCACGGCACCGACGAGCAGAAGCAGCGGTTCCTCCCGCGAATGGCCACCGGCGAGGTCCGGGGTGCGTTCTCCATGTCCGAACCCGAACTCGGCTCCGACGTCGCGGCGATCAAGACGACCGCCAAGCGCGACGGTGACGACAGCTACGTCATCAACGGACAGAAGATGTGGCTGACCAACGGCGGATCGTCGACTCTGGTTGCGGCACTTGTCCGTACCGAGGAGGGCGAGGAGAAGCCGCACAAGAACCTGACCACCTTCCTGGTCGAGAAGCCGGCCGGCTTCGGTGAGGTGGTCCCGGGCGTGACCATCCCGCGCAAGCTGGACAAGATGGGCTACAAGGGAATCGACACCACCGAGCTCGTCTTCGACGGCTACCGCGCACCGGCCACCGACATCCTGGGCGGGGTGCCGGGCAAGGGCTTCGCGCACATGATGGACGGCGTCGAGGTCGGTCGCGTCAACGTGTCCGCGCGTGCGTGCGGAATCGCCCAGCGCGCCTTCGAACTCGGCGTCAAGTACGCCCAGCAGCGTTCCACGTTCGGCAAGCCCATCGCCGAACATCAGGTTATCGCCTTCTCGCTGGCCGAGATGGCGACCAAGGTCGAGGCCGCGCACCTGATGATGGTCAACGCCGCCCGGCTGAAGGACTCCGGGGAACGCAACGACGTCGCCGCGGGTATGGCCAAATACCTGTGCAGCGAGTACTGCGCCGAGGTCACCCAGGCGTCCTTCCGCATCCACGGTGGCTACGGCTACTCCAAGGAGTTCGAGATCGAACGCCTGATGCGTGATGCGCCCTTCCTGCTCATCGGCGAGGGCACCAGCGAGATCCAGAAGCAGATCATCTCCAGGGGACTCCTGCGCGAGTACCGCGAGCAGTAACCAATCCTTCACTTCCCCAACACTTTAGGAATCACCATGCAGCGTCGCATCTTCACCGAGGACCACGAGGCCTTCCGCAAGACGATCCGGGACTTCATCGCCAAGGAAGTCGTACCCGTCTACCACGACTGGGAGAAGCAGGGCCATCCGCCGCGCGAGTTCTACAACCGGCTCGGCGATCTCGGCGTCCTGGGCATCGAGGCCCCCGAGGAGTTCGGCGGCGGTGGCGTCACCGACTTCACCTACTCCCTGGTGATCGCCGAGGAGACCTCCGCGGCGGGCGTCACCTTCGGCAGCTACTCGGTGCACTCGAACCTGATCCTCCCCTACCTGATGGAGTACGGGACGCAGGAGCAGAAGGAGCGTTGGATCCCCGGATTCTGTTCCGGCGAGATCATGTTCGCGATCGCGATGACCGAACCCGGCACCGGCTCGGACCTCGCGAACATCGCGACCACCGCGAAGCTGTCCGAGGACGGCTCGCATTACGTGCTCGACGGCGCCAAGACCTTCATCACCGGTGGCGCGCTCGCCGACCGCATCCTCGTCGTCGCCCGCACCACCCCCTTCGATCCCGAGAATCGTCGTGCGGGACTGTCGATCCTGGTGGTCGACACCAAGTCCGAGGGGTTCTCGGTCGGCCGCAAGATCGAGAAGATCGGACTGAAGGCCTCCGACACGGCCGAACTGTCCTTCGACTCGGTGAAGGTGCCGGTCGAGGACCTCCTCGGCGACGAGGGCGCGGGCTTCAAGTACCTGAGCCACAACCTCGCCCAGGAACGCCTCACCATCGCGATCGGGGCGTCGGCCACCGCCGCCGCGGCCGTACAGCACGCGATCGCCTACACGAAGGAACGCGACGTCTTCGGCAAACCGGTCGCGGCCTTCCAGAACACCAAGTTCGTGCTCGCCGAGTGCTCGGCCGAGGTCGAGGCGATCCGCGCGATCGTCGACCGCGCTCTCGAGCTGCACAACGCGGGCGAGCTGACCGTCCCGGACGCCGCCCGCGCCAAGCTGTTCGCCACCGAGACCGCCGGCAAGGTCATCGACAAGTGCCTGCAGCTGCACGGCGGTTACGGTTACGTCCTCGAGTACCCGATCGCCCGCCTGTACGCCGACACCCGCGTCTCGCGCATCTACGGCGGCACCAGCGAGGTCATGAAGACGATCATCGCCAAGGATCTGGGGCTCTAGGTTCCCGCTTCCGCAGAGTGCGGGATGCGTGCTGTTTTCCGGCACTCATCCCGCACTCTGCGTTCGGCGTAAGGTGTACTCGACCTGCGCTGCAACGTAACCCGGCCTTTCCAGCAGGTCTGCCCAGGTGAAGTTGAGGACCGTCCACCCAGCGGTGATCAGCGCGTTGCGCCGTGCCCGGTCCGAACGGAAGACCTCGGCGTCGCGGTGATAGGCCATGCCGTCGATCTCGACGGCCACCTTCTTCTCGGTGAAGGCGAAATCTATGACATAGCCCGCTGCAGGATGGTTGGCGATCCAGCCGGTGATTCCGTGCTGCTCGAACGCGTCGACCGCCAGCCGCTCCGCGGCAGACCGTGCACCCGACCCGACGAGCACCAGCATCTTCGCCATCTCGGCGGCGCCCTTGCGTTTACGACGACGCTGGAACGTCTCGACGAGCGCGTCGACGGTCACCTTCTCGCGTTGCACTGCGCGGTCGAGGACATCCATGTTCCCCTCGACGGCGCCTTCGAGGACCGACAGTGGGAGCGCCGTCACGCGCAAGCCCTTGTGGTCGACGACGTCAGCGGAGTCGAGTGTTCGGCGGATGACTTTTCTGCCTTTCACCGTCGCGCCCTTCCAACTCTTGGGACCGGTAACGGTGACAACGGCGGGCCGTTTGGTCGCGACACCGTGCCACCACGCTGCTGCAAGTCCGCTGAGTACCGCATCGCGAGACACCGATTGTGTCGCGATCCGAGTTCGCGTACGGCTGGTGACCGGGTGATCGGCCAGACGATAGATCCCGTGCGCCTCGCGCACCCATTCTCCGGACTTCACCCGACGCCCGACGGCACCGTTGCTGAGGCCGTGCTCGCGCGCCTCATCGATGGTGACCACGCCGTCGTGCGAGAGAGCGAGGGTGCGGAGCGCGGTCGAAATCACCATGCATTCTTGGACGCATCGACTCCCTTCTTGGTTCCGCCGTAACGCTGCTCCCGCCGAGTGCGACATCAGTGCCGAGAAGCAGCACCGAAAACGCACTCCGTGCACACGCGTGATCTGCTTGCCTTAATATTCGCTGAGCAAAGCAGCGGGGTCGGGACGTGGAAAGTGCGGGGATCTTTGGTGCGGGAGTATCGGCGCGGGGTGCGCGCCCTGGCAGCGGTCTTGATCACCGCGTTCGTGACAGCATTGGTGGCCGCGACGGCATCCCCCGCGCAGGCTGCGCCCGTGCGCTACACCGGCGGCCCGTACATCGCGATGGGTGATTCGCGGGCCTCGGGCGGATTCTTCACGCCGACACCCGAGTACTTCGACGGTTGTAAGCGGTCGGCGCTCAACTATCCGAAATACGTGGCGGCGATGACGCTGCCACGGCGTTTCGTCGACACGTCGTGCGCCGGGGCGCAGTCGGCGCACCTCTATCGCGCCGCACAGCACACCTCGCGCGGGGCGAAGGCGGTCCAGCTGAACCTGGTCCCCCGCGACGCCCAACTCATCACCGTCAGCATCGGCGGCAACGACATGCAGTGGGCCGCGATCCTCGCGCAGTGCGCGATCCGCCAGCCGCTCACGGATCGACGTTGCCGGCACAACCCGCGGCTCGAGAACGAGGTGCGGTGGCGCGTCCAGCTCATGGAGAACCGTGTCACCCCGGCGCTGCGGGCGATCCGCCAGAAGGCTCCCCGCGCGCAGATCATCGTCGTCGGTCTCGGCGGGTTCATCGGTAACAGCGGGTGCTGGCCGTTGATCCCGCTCAGCGACCCCGACGCTCGATGGATGCGTCAGGTGTTCTACCGCGCCAACGACGCTCTCCTGCGCGCGACGACCAAGGTCGGCGGTGCTTTCGTCGACGCCAATCGCGGGTCGCTCGGTCATGACCCGTGCAATCTGATCAATCCCTGGTACGAGAGCGCGTTGTCGAATCGGATCGCGCTTCCCTATCACGTCAACCAGGCGGGGGCGCTCGCGATCGCCATGATGATCAACGGCGCGATCCGCCGGTAACCCGCGCCGGGCCGGTCACTAACCTGGTCGGCGTGGCTCATCTTCTCGGCGCGGAAACCCTAGGCCTGGAATACCCGACGACCAAGGTCTTCGACTCGGTGTCCCTCGGCGTCAACGAGGGCGACCGTATCGGCATCGTCGGACGCAACGGCGACGGCAAGTCGAGCCTGCTCGCGATGCTCGCCGGTCGCAAACAACCCGATTCCGGACGCGTCACGGTGCGTGGCGGAGTGCGTGTGGGGGTCCTGGACCAGGTCGACCGGTTCGACGACGACGAAACCGTCGGTCATGCCGTCGTCGGGGACCGGCCCGAACACGAATGGGCCGGCGACCCGCGTGTCCGGGACGTCATCGGCGGACTGCTCGGCGACGTCGAGTGGACGGCCACCACGGGTTCGCTGTCCGGCGGTCAGCGCCGCCGGGTGTCGCTGGCCCGGCTCCTGGCCGGCGAGTACGACGTCCTCGCGCTCGACGAGCCGACCAACCACCTCGACGTCGAGGCCATCACCTGGCTCGCCGATCACCTCAAGCGCCGCTGGCCCGCCAATGCCGGCGGGCTGCTGGTCGTCACCCACGACCGCTGGTTCCTCGACGAGGTCTGCACCATGACCTGGGAGGTCCACGACCGGATCGTCGAACCGTTCGAGGGCGGGTACGCCGCCTACATCCTGCAGCGCGTCGAGCGTGACCGGCAGGCCGCGGCGATCGAAGCGCGCCGTCAGAACCTGGCCCGCAAGGAACTCGCCTGGCTGCGCCGCGGTGCGCCCGCCCGCACCTCCAAGCCGAAGTTCCGCATCGACGCGGCCAACGCCCTCATCGCCGACGTCCCGCCGGTCCGCGACACCGTCGCCCTGAAGTCGCTGGCCACCGCGCGCCTCGGCAAGGACGTCGTCGACCTGCTCGACGTGTCGGTCTCCTACGGCGACCGGAACGTCCTCGACGGCGTCGAATGGCGACTGGCGCCGGGCGAACGCACCGGCATCCTCGGCGTCAACGGTGCGGGCAAATCGACCCTGCTCGGGCTCATCGCCGGGACGGTCGCGGCGACCGGGGGAAGGGTCAAGCGCGGCAAGACCGTCAAGGTCGCCACCCTCACCCAGCGGCTCGACGACCTGAACCGCTACCTCGACGACCCGGTGCGCGTGGTCATCTCACAGCTGCAGACCACCTACACATTCGGTTCGGGATCGAAGGCGCAGGAACTCTCCCCGTCGCAGCTGCTCGAGCGTCTCGGTTTCGACAGCGCCCAGCTCTCCACCCCGGTGCGCGACCTGTCCGGTGGTCAGAAGCGTCGTCTGCAGCTGCTGCTCATCCTGCTCGACGCCCCCAACGTGCTCATCCTCGACGAGCCGACCAACGACCTCGACACCGACATGCTCGCCGCCCTCGAGGATCTTCTGGACTCCTGGCCCGGCACCCTCATCGTCGTCTCACACGACCGGTACTTCCTCGAGCGCGTCACCGACCAGCAGTTCGCCGTGATGAACGGCAAATTGCGCCATCTACCCGGTGGCGTCGACGAGTTCCTGAAACTCCGTGCGGCACAGCAGAAGGCATCGGCTTCCGCCACGGCGTCGAACTCCGGCGAGTCGTCTGCATCGGCGCACTCCGCGCCCACCTCCGCGCCCACCTCCGCGCTCAGCGGGGCCGAACTGCGGGCCGCGAACAAGGAGCTGGCGTCGCTGGAACGCCGGATCGACAAGCTGCACAGCAAGATCGACGAGGCACGCACCGCCCTCGCCGACCACGACCAGGCCGACTACCAGGGCCTGTCCGCCGAGACCGAACGCATCCGGGAGATGGAGTCCGAACTCGCCGAACTCGAGGAGCGCTGGATGGAGCTCGGCGAGGCCATCGAGTGACCTACCGCGCGAACGCCTCCCGGATGGCGGTCATGACGTCGGGTAGCGAGCCGTCGACGACGCTGCTGTGGTCGGCGCGCGCGTAGGTCTTCAGGTCGACGTCGGTGCCGTCGCGGCTCATCGCCGACCGCAGTGAACGGCTCAGTGGATACGGCAGCACCGGGTCGAGGAGTCCGTGCGCGATGGTCACCTTCGCCGGGTAGCCGGCGGTCGGAACCTCGGCGTAGGCCCGCAGGGCGTCGCGGAACTTCTGGTCCTTCGTGAACGACGATGCGACAAGCGATCCCGGCGACACCGACCGCAGCGCGTCGACGACATCACCGTTGCAGCGGGCGCGCGACCGGTCCAGGAACCGCTTGCCGCTGTCGGTGAGGAAGTCCCCGACCCCGAGTTCGGGCTGCGAATGGTCCAGACCTGCCAGGGTGTAGAGAAACGGGGCGCTCAGAACGTTGAGGGTGCCGAGTCCGGGTACGCGCGGTCCGAAGAGACCGAACAGGTTCTCCAACGACGACACCGGAGCGATCGCGACCGCCCCCTTGACCGGCAATTCCGGAGCGTACGACGGTGCGCGGTGCGCCGCATGCAGTGCCGCGTGTCCGCCCTGGGAATGCCCGACCGACACCCAGGAGCCACCGAGGGCGGCGTCGACCGACCGGGCCGCGCGGATCATGTCGATGACCGAGTACGCCGCGGCCGCGCCGCCGAGATAGTCGGTCTCCCCGGCGGATCCGAGTCCGGCGTAGTCGGTGGCCGTCACCGCGTAGCCGGCTTCCAGCGCGGCCCGCACGGGTGCTTCGACCCCGTCACCCAACCGGTGCTTCGTGGGTGCGCACTCGTCGGCGATACCGACGGTCCCATGCGCCCAGGACACCACCGGCCATCCGCCCGGCGGCGGTGTGCCGCGCGGGACCCAGTAGACGCCGCTCGCCATCGCCGGGCGTCCACGCTGGTCCCGCGTGGCATAGGTAAGCCGGGTACCGGCGGCCGCGGCCGACGGTAGCTGGTCGTCGGGAACGTCGCGGGTGGTGAACACGAATCCGTTGGCGGGGGCCGCGGCCGTCGACGGCGGCGTCGACGTGAGCGACCCGATGCCGACGAGCACGGCGACGGCGGATGTCAGCACGGCGGTCAGTGGTCTGCGGAGCACCCGCACAACTGTAATGACCTCCGAGAAAGACCAGGTCAGCGCAACGCGATGGTTTCAGTCGGTGCCCTGGATGCGGGTTCCCGGTGCGGGGCCGCTCGCGGTGCGGACCGCACGGGCGACACCGGCTCCCGACAGTTCGGCGGCCACGTTCACGGCGGACTGCTCGTCCGCGCACAGGAACGCACACGTCGGACCCGACCCCGACACGATCCCCTTGAGGGCTCCCGCATCCACCCCGGCCCGGAGGGTGCGGCGCAGCGTCGGCTGCAGGCTGAGGGCGGCGGGCTGGAGGTCGTTGTGCAGCAACGGCGCCACCGCGCGGGGGCTGCCCGACGCGAGCGCCTGCATGAGATCGTCGGGGCGACGCAGGAAGTCGCTGTCGTCATCGGTCTCGTCGGAACGACTCTCCCGCAGCCGGTCCAGTTCCCGGTACACCGCCGGCGTCGACAGGCCTTCTCGCGCAAGGGCGAGCACCCAGTGGAACTCGCCTCGGGAGAGCACCTGCATCAGCTGCTCACCGCGTCCGGTGCCCAGCGCGGTGTTGCCGTGGAGCGCGAACGGGACGTCGCTCCCGAGGTCGGCGGCGATCTCGGCGAGTTCGTCACGCGAGATGTCGAGCTTCCACAGATGCGCGAGCGCCACGAGCGCTCCGGCGGCGTCGGCGCTGCCGCCGGCCATGCCGCCGGCGACCGGGATCGTCTTCTCGATCTCGATGGCGACGTGTGCCGAACGGTCCGCCCACTCGGCCAGCGATTGCGCCGCGCGGGCCGCGAGATTGGAGGCATCGGCGGGCACCGAACCGGCACCCTCACCTCGGACGGCGACGGTCAGCTCGTGGGCGCGCGCGACCCGGACGTCATCGTGCAGCGAGAGCGCCTGGAAGACGGTGACCAGATCGTGGTACCCGTCAGCCCGGCGCGGGCCCACACCCAGGTGGAGGTTCACCTTCGACGGGGCACGCGCGGTGACGGAATCGGTTACCACCGACAGCGACGTTCGCGACACAGTGATTCAGACTAGTCGGCCGCTTCGCATATGCGCTCAGGGCCGCCACCCGCGGCGCGACAGTTCGCCCACGTGGTCGACGACGAGTACCGCCCCCGCGTCGCGTAACTCGGCTTCGGCGAAACCACCGGACCGGACCGCGACGCACTCGGCGGGAAGCCGATGCGCGGACGCGACGTCCCACACCGTGTCTCCGACGACGACCGCCCGGCCACCCCCCGCCTGCGTCAGGGCGACCTCCAGGATGTCGGGTGCCGGCTTCGAATCGTCCGCGTCGTCCGACGAGGTGACCGCGGCCAGGTCGTCGTGACCGAAACCCAGCACTTTCAGTGCGGCGTCGGTGAATTCGGCCTTGCCCGACGATGCGAGCGCCACCCGGTATCCCCCATCGAGCAGACCTCGGACGAAGTCGACGGCCCCGGGCAACGGCCGCAGGTCGGGCACCAGTTCGCGGTAGTGACCCTCCCAGTCGTCGCGGAGGGTATCGCCCAGCGACGCCTCGACCTCGTCGCCGCAGATCTCGCCGACGAGCCGGTCGCCGCCCATTCCGATGGCACGGTGGACCTTCCACCACTGCGGGGTGAGGTCGTGCGCGGTGAAGGCCCGCATCCAGGCGAGTGCGTGGAGATAGGTCGAGTCGATCAGGGTCCCGTCGACGTCGAGCAAAACGGTGTCGACTGAAGCTCCGGCGTCTGCGTCGGGCATCTGCACCTTCTTTCCTGGTCGGTTGACGCGTGGTGAGGCGGTCCGTTTACCCGAACGGCTCGCTGGCTACACCGAAGCGACCGATCCCGGCCCACGAAAGACGTGCAGAGGAGTTCTGATGACACCCCGATTCGGGTACACCTTGATGACCGAGCAGGCCGGCCCCAAGGATCTGGTCCGCTACGCCATCGGCGCCGAGGGGGCCGGCTTCGACTTCGAGGTGTGCAGCGACCACTACTTCCCGTGGCTGTCCGCCCAGGGCCACGCCCCCTACGCGTGGTCGGTCCTGGGTGCGGTGGCACACGCGACCGAGCGCGTCGAGCTGATGACCTACGTGACCTGCCCGACGATCCGCTATCACCCGGCCGTCATCGCGCAGAAGGCCGCGACCCTGCAGATCCTCGCCGACGGTCGCTTCACACTCGGACTGGGTTCGGGCGAGAACCTCAACGAGCACGTCGTCGGCATGGGCTGGCCTGCGGTCGCCGATCGCCAGGACATGCTCGCCGAGGCCATCGAGATCATCCGCACATTGCACACCGGCGAACTCGTCGACTTCCGTGGCGAGTTCTTCCAGGTCGACGCCGCGCGCGTCTGGGACCTCCCCGACCAGCCGGTGCCGATCGGCGTCGCCGTGGCCGGCGAATCCGGTATCGACACGTTCGGCCCGCTGGCCGATCATCTGATCGCCGTGGAACCCGACCCGGACCTGATCTCGGCGTGGAACGCCCAGGCCGCCACCTCGACGATCGACGGCAAGGGCACCCGCGCCATCGGTCAGATCCCGATCAGCTGGGGCCCCGACCGCGATGCCGCCGTCGAACGTGCCCACGACCAGTTCCGCTGGTTCGCCGGCGGCTGGGATGTCAACGCCGATCTCCGGACCACCGCGGGCTTCGCCGCCGCGACCCAGTACGTCACCCCGGACGATGTCGCGGGCAACATCCCGTGCGGACCCGACCTCGACCAGATCGTCGAGGCCGTGAAACCGTTCTGGGAAGCCGGATTCACCGACATCGCGCTCGTGCAGATCGGCGGTGAGACGCAGGACGAGTTCCTGCGCGACGCCGCACCGGAGCTCCTGGATAAGCTGCGCGCGGCGTCGAGCTGAGAACTGCTCATTCGTGTAACGGAATCCGGTCGACGCCGCCAGACAGGCTGAGGCCACGTACTTCTCGGCTCGGCTAGGTCAACTCACCAGGCCTTCGAGGCTCGTCGCTTGCGCTCCTCGCACCTCAGGCGGCAGAGGCAGTCCCGTCGCTTGCGCTCCTCGCACCTCAGGCGGCAGAGGCGGTCCCGTCGCTTGCGCTCCTCGCACCTCAGGCGGCAGAGGCCGTCCCGTCGCTTGCGCTCCTCGCACCTCAGGCGGCAGAGGCGGAGGGGTGCGTCTCGCTCTTCCGGATCGGAGCGATGCGTCAGACGGTGCGGGCCAGCCGCACGAAGTCGTCGACGTCGAGTTTCTCGCCACGGATACCCGGGTCGATGCCGGCAGCGCGCAAGCGTCGTTCGGCCTCCGCCGGGGAGCCCGCCCAGCCGGCCAGTGCCGACCGCATCGTCTTGCGGCGCTGGGCGAATGCTGCGTCGATCGCGGCGAACACCGCCTGCCGGAACTCCGGGTCGGTGGGGTGGTCGTCGGTGCGCTCGATGCGCACGAGACCGGACTCGACCTTGGGTTCGGGCCAGAACACGTTGCGCCCCACCGCACCTGCTCGACTCACTCGGCCGTGGTACCGGGCCTTCACACTCGGCACACCGTAGGTGCGGCTACCGGGCGGGGCGGCGAGCCGGTCGGCCACCTCTGCCTGGACCATCACCAAGGCGGTCGTGATCTCGGGGAACAGCCCGAGCAGATGCAGCAGTACCGGAACCGACACGTTGTACGGGAGATTGGCGACGAGCGCGGTCGGCACGACGGGCAGGTCGTCACGGGTGATCTGCAGCGCGTCGGCGAGCACGACGTCGAAGTCGCCGCTCCGCGCCGGCGCGTACTCGGCGACTGTCTGCGGAATCCGTTGCGCAAGAACCGGATCGATCTCGACTGCGACGACCCGGCCGGCGGTCCCGAGCAGCGCGAGGGTCAGCGACCCCAGGCCGGGGCCGACCTCCAGGACCACATCGTCGGCGCCGACCCCGGAAGCCGCGACGATGCGTCGGACGGTGTTGGCGTCGTGGACGAAGTTCTGCCCGAGAGTCTTGGTCGGCCGGACACCGACTTCGGCGGCGAGTTCGCGGATCTGCGCGGGTCCGAGGAGCCGCGGTGCGTCGCCTGGCGGGTCGTCGATCAGCGCAGGCCCAACTTGGACGAGCACGACGGCCATGCGCCCCAACCCTGGACGGCCTGGGTCTTCGAGGCGACCGCGATCTGCTCTTCGCGGGTGGCGAGGTCCGCGCGCGGCGCGAACTCGAGTCCGCCCCATCGTTCCCACGTGTTCTGGTCGAACTGGACACCGCCGTAGAAACCGTTGCCGGTGTTGATGGCCCAGTTGCCGGTGGCCTCACACTGGGCCAGGGCGTCCCACACCGAGCCCGGCGGCACGAACGGCGCGCCCGGCTTGGTGCCGATGCGGACGGTGGCGGCGACGGGCTCGGTGAGCACGTCACTCGTCAGCTTGTCGCGCTTGACCACCTTGCCGTTCACGGTGGTGACCTTATACGTCACGCGCGCCTCACCGGGAGTGCCCTTCTTCTCGACGACCTTGCGGTCACGGACGAGTGTCGGGTCTTCCTTCTTGATCTCCGGCGGGGCGACCGGCTCGTTGACGGTGACGTCCTCGGTCTTGATGCGCGTGACGATGACCTTCAGGTCGGGGGTGACCTCGGTGTCGGCGGCGGGGACGACCTTGTCCTCGGGCCCGAGGGGCGTTCCGAGGGCCTCGAGCAGTTCGCCGACGGTGTGGGCCGCGACCGTCGGCCGCTTCTTGGCCGGGCCGTCGACGAGGTTCACCGGCTTGGGGAGCGCGACATCGATCTCGCCGCCGTCGACCGGCAGCTTGTCGGTGGCGAAGTCCGCCTGCTCGGCGGCATGCGTCAGTCCGCGTTCGGAGAGGAGCTGGTCCACGGTCGAGGCGTTGGTGATGACCGTCTCGCGCTTGCCCTCGACGTCGAGGGTCAGCTTCTTCAGACGGTTCACCGTGATGGTCTGCCCCTCGCCGAAACCGGAGTCGAGCGACGGGCTCACCTTGTCACCCCCGGCCGGTGCGAGGCCCTCGGATTCGAGCAGGCTCTCCACGGACATCGCCATCGTGGACACCTGACGGGTCTTGCCGTCGACATCGATGGTCACGGTCTTGTGCATCGCGACACCCATGACACCACCGGCGGCGACGGTCGCGCAGACGGCTCCGACGGCCAGGCGGGCACGCAGGGAATCGGACCCGTTGATCTTCGAGAAGACCGACTTGGGTGACACTGAAGGAGGTAGAGAAGGCAAGGCACAACAATCTGGTCGGCAACAGGGCGCCGCCGCGACCAGAAGACCCATCCGCACTCCGGGATGCATACGCACCTCGTCGTGAACCGCTGGTAGCCGGATGTAATCGCTCTGGCCGAGCGGGATCACAGTACGATAACGAACCGGCCAGATTATGGCAAAGAGATGTTGTAGGCGCGCCGCGCATTGGCGCCTAACAATCGCGCCATCTGCTCCTCGGACACCCCCCTGACCTCGGCGATCGCCCGTGCGGTGTACGGCAGGCAGTACGACTGATTCGGCTGGCCACGGTACGGATGCGGGGTCAGGAAAGGGGCGTCGGTCTCCACCAGGATCTGTTCGTCGGGCACCAGCTCCGCCGCCACCCGCAACTCCTCGGCATTGGCGAAGCTCACAGTTCCGGCAAAACTGAGGAAGTACCCACGGTCGACACACTCGCGGGCAACATTCCGGTCACCGGAGAAGCAATGCATGATCACGGTCTCCGGGGCGTCCTCGGCGGCCAGGATGTCGAGCAGATCCCGGTCGGCCTCGCGGTTGTGGATCATCAGCGGCTTACCGACTCGCCTGGCGAGATCGATGTGCCAGCGGAACGTCTCGTGCTGAACCGCCGGCGACGCGCAGTCGCCGGACTTGCCGGGCCAGTAGTAGTCGAGGCCCGTCTCACCCACCGCAACGACCCGCGGATGACGGATCATCCGCTCGAGTTCGGCGGCGGTGTCGTCGTCGAGATCACCCGCATGCATCGGATGCAGCGCGACAGCCGCGTAGACCCGGTCGTCCCATTCCGCCGCCGCGACCGCCCAGCGGGCATCGACCATGTCGTCGGCGACCGTCACCACCTGATCGACCCCGACCGCCTGCGCACGGTCGAGGATGGCGTGTACCGACTCGGCGTCCCGTCCACCGCAGGCCGCCAGGTGGGTGTGGGCGTCCACGAGACCCGGCAGCGGAGCCGGATCGGGCGGCGGCTCGCGCCGACGACGCTTCCTGGCCGCCTTGTTGCTCAGGGTCTCCGACCCGGCGTTCCCGAGGGTCTCCGACCCGGCAGCGTCGCTCATGGCAAACACCCTGACACAGACCGGCGACACCTCGCGCCGGGCTACAGCGCGACTGTGCCCTCGATCACGGTCGCGGTGTCGCCACCCACCCAGATGTCGTCACCGTCGTCGTGGATGTGGACGCGGCCGGCCCGTCCGATGGCCGCACCCTGCGCGGCGACATAACGCTCCGGCGCCTGTCCGGTCGCCCGGAGCCAGGTCGCGATCCCCGCGTTGAGGCTGCCGGTCACCGGATCCTCGGGTACACCGATACCCGGGACGAACGCCCGGACCTCGGCGAAGACATCTCCCGATCCGTAGAGCCCGAGCAAGCCGACCTTGTGGTCGCCGAGCGCGGGCATGTCGGGACGGACATCGAGCACCCGCTCCCCCGATCCCACCTGGATCACCATCCACTCCGGACCGTTGTCGACCCACTCCGCGGCGCGAACCTCATCCCGGGCGACGCCGAGAGCAGCGATGACCTCGTCGACGACGCCGGGGTCCACCGGGCCCGACCGGCGCAACGGCGGCGCCGCGAAGGAGAGTCGCGGACCCGACCGCCGGATCCGGACCAGCCCGACGCCGCATTCCTGCACGACGTCGTCCCCCTTCGGTCGCCCGCCCGAGGTCAGCCACGCGTGCGCCGATCCCAGAGTCGGGTGGCCGGCGAACGGCAACTCCCCGTCGGGGGTGAAGATCCGCAGCTTGTAGTCGGCCGCCGGGTCGGTGGGCGGCAGCACGAACGTGGTCTCCGACAGGTTGGTCCAGCGGGCGAAGGCGGCCATCCGATCCTCTGCGATGGGAGCGCCGGGACCACCCCCGTCGACGACGACCGCCACGGGGTTGCCCTCGGTACCGGTGGACGAGAACACATCGACCTGAGCGAAACGGCGAGTCATCGCGCCATCGTCTCATCGGGGCGCGGACGTCGGCCACCGCTCTGTCACGGGCAACCCGACCCCCACAGCTCGGGTCGACTTCTCCGCGACCAGGAGAGACGCATTAAAGAATCCGTCTCGTTTGATTTCATATATAAAACCGGATAGCTTCCTATGCGACGCGGGTCACAGTCGGCGATCGAGCGTCGGGATGTCACCGCGATGACAGGGGGACCAATGGCGTTCGAGCTGCCCGCCTCCCGGGGGCCGCTGCGCGACCTGGCCAACGAGGCCGGTCATACACTCGGGTTCGCGCTGCAGGCCATCGGAGCACTGGTGGTTGCGACGTTCCGCCGACGCCTGTCCATCGCCGAGACCCTGAACCAGACCGTCTTCATCGGCCGCGTCAGCACCGGACCGTCACTCCTGCTGATGATCCCGGTGGGCGTGTTCATCGCCGTCTCGGTCGGCGAACTCGCCGGACGCATCGGCGCCGGCGGCTACTCGGGCGCGGTCGTCGCGTTCATCATCGTCGGCCAGGCCTCTGCCCTCGTATCGGCACTGATGATGGCCGGTGTCGCCGGCTCGGCCATCTGCACCGATCTCGGATCGCGCAAGATCCGTGAAGAGGTCGACGCCATGGAGGTCATGGGGCTCAACGTGATCGAGCGCCTCGTCGCACCGCGGCTCCTCGCCGCGATCATCGTCTCGCTGGTGCTGTGCTCACTCATCACGGTCACCGGCGTCGGAGCCTGCTACCTCTACCACATCTACGTCCAGCACCTGCCCGCCGGCGCGTTCATGGCGACCTTCAGCCAGTACGGCCGGTTCTCGGACTTCGTGATGGCACTCGTGAAGGCGGCCATGTTCGCGTTGCTGTCCACGATTGTGGCCTGCTTCAAGGGATTACACGCACGCGGTGGCCCACGAGGAGTGGCCGACGCGGTGAACGAGGCGGTGGTGATCGCGTTCGCGCTCGTGTTCGTCTTCAACACGATCCTGTCCCAGCTCTACACCGTGATGGTGCCGGCCGTGGGGGCGTACTGATGGTGGTCTCCGCAGACGTGACAGTGCGTACCGAACGCCGGCTCGGGCGTCGAATCGACCAGACGGTCTCCGGCATCGTCCGGGCCGGTGAGTTCGTCACCTTCATCGTGCGTGCGATCGCCGCGATCCCGTTCACCCTCGTGCACTACCGCAAGCACGTGCTCAACCAGATCGCCGAGGTGACCTTCGGGTCGAAATCCCTTCTCTCCGGCGGAGGAACGCTCGGCATCGTGCTGGCCATGTCACTGGCGGCGGCGATGATGCTCGGCGTCGAGACCTACCGCGGGCTGCAGCTGGTCGGCATGACCTCGCTGTCGGGCATGCTCTCGGCGATCGCCAACACCCGCGAACTCGCGCCCGTCGTCGTCGGAATCGCGTTGGCCGCCAAGGTCGGAACCGGGTTCACCGCCCAGGTCGGCGCGATGCGCATCTCCGACGAGATCGCCGCGCTCGACTCGATGGCGATCCGGTCGATCCCCTTCCTCGCCACGACCCGCATGATCGCGGCGATGGTGTGCATCCTGCCGATCTACATGATCGGCCTGCTCGCGAGCTACATCGCGACGCGTCTCGTCGTGGTCTGGTTCAACGGCGAATCCTCGGGCACCTTCGACTACTTCTTCCATCTCGCACTCACGCCGACCGACCTGCTCTACTCCGCGATCAAGGCGATCGTCTTCGCCGGTATCGTCGCGCTGGTCCACTGCTCCTACGGGTACTTCGCCTCCGGCGGACCCGAAGGCGTCGGCCAGGCGGCCGGACGCGCACTCCGCACGTCGATCCTGGCCATCGGGATCTTCGACGTGATCTTCACTTTCGGGTTGTGGGGCCTGGTCCCCGAGATCCCGGGAATGGGGATCTGACGTGTCGACCATGTTGCCGGGCAACCCGGTCTCCCGATTCGGTTACATCCTCCGCGCCCTGATCGCGGGCGCCCTCATCACCGCCTTCGCGGTGTGGATGGTGGCCCGCAGCGCCGGCACCGTCACCAGCGATCCCGAGGTGTTCGCCGAGGTGCCGGTCGAGGCCGGCCTCATCACCACCGGCGCGCCGGTCCGCTATCACGGAGTCACGGTCGGCGAGATCAGCGGCATCGACCCGGGCACCGTCTCGTCACAGGTGAGGATCTCCATCGACGGCGCCGCCATCGACGCGATCCCGTCCACCGTCACCATGCGCGTCCTGCCGCGAACCTTCTTCGGCGACATCTACGTTCAGCTGACCGAACCGGAGCCCGCGGCGGGCGCCGCACCGCTGTCCGACGGTGACGAGATCCGGATCGACACGTCGGCCGAGGCCACGAACCTCTACAGCATCTACACCAAACTCGCCGACGTCCTCGCCGAGGTCCAGCCCGAGAAGATGAACATCGCGCTCTCCGCGGTGGCCACCGCGATCGGCGACCGTGGCGGCGACCTCGGCGTCATGATCGACGACTGGTGGCAGGCGTCGCGCACACTCGAGACGACCGTCAACCAGTTCATCGACGCCACACCGAAATTCCGCGCCGTGATGGAGAGTCTCAAACGCTCCACCCCGGCGATCACCGAGACGCTCGCCAACACGACCAGCATCTCCCGCGGCATCCTCGAGAACCAGGACGATCTCGCGTCGTTCTTCACCGCCGCCTCCGGTTTCGCCGGCGCGGTCGACCCGTTCCTCGCCGCCCAGCGCAAGAACATCATCACCGTGCTCGACTCCACCGGCACCATCCTCTCGACCGTCGCGGAGAACCCGTCGGGTGTCAGCAAGACGCTCGCCGAGGCCAAGAAATTCGGTGCCGCCGGCGCGATGCTGTTCTCGAGCGGCCGTTTCGACATCACCGCGGTTCCCACGTTCTCGCAGCCGATGCCGTACACGGCCGCCGACTGCCCGACCTACGGATCGCTTCGCGGCTCGCAGTGCTTCGGCAAGGGAACCGGCATGGGCACCGGACCGGTCCGACCACCGGGCGCGCCCAACCCGAAGGTGCTCTCCCCTCGTGAACCCACCTACACCCCTTCCGGTTTCGTCGGTCCCCCCGTCATCGACGGGACGCGTGAGGCCCCGACGCTGAGCCGCCTGGAGTCCGAACTCGGTGCGACCCCGGCGAAGGGCACGGGACCCAAGAGCACGGGCCCCAACCCCGCCACCACGCTGATGCTCGGCCCGATGGTTCGCGGCCACGAGGTGAAGGTGTCATGACCACTCTCTCGCTGAAGACGATCCTGAAAGCCGGGTCGTTCGTCCTCATCGGCATCATCGCCGCGGTGCTCGTCAGCAACACGCTGCGTGTCCCGGTGCACGGGTCCACGACGACCTTTCACATCCAGTTCACCGACGCCGAGGGTCTGGTCGAGGGCAACCCGGTGACCATGTCCGGTGTGCGGGTGGGCCGCGTCGAGTCGGTCGCCTTCGCACCGCAGGACGACGGTTCGGCCCTGGCCGACGTCGCCGTCTCGATCTCCGACGACCATCAGCTACCGCTGCAGGTTCACGCGGCGATCCGCTACGGGGACATGCTCGGTGCCCGCTACATCGCGCTGACCGACAGCGGTGCGGACGGCACCGCGCGCGACGGCACGAGGATCCCCGTCGAGGGGACGTCACCGCCGGTGAACCTCACCGCCCTGATGAACGGTTTCGAGCCACTGTTCTCCGCGCTCGACGCCAACCAGGTCAACGATCTCGCACGTGGCTTCGTCGACACCTTCGAGGGGCGTTCGGGTTCGGTGCAGACTCTGCTCGGCCAGATCGCGTCGATGGGCAACAACCTCTCGGCGAACAGCGCGGTCTTCGCCCGGCTGGTGAGCAACCTCAACGTGCTGATGGGCACCGTCGACCGGCACAACCCGCAGCTGAACGAACTCTTCCGCGGATTGTCCGACCTCACCTCGGCGGTGGTCGGCGACAACGGCCAACTCGCCGCACTCCTCGACAGCGGGGACCGCGCCGTGTCGGCGCTCGCCGACATGATGACCGTCGCGGGCGACGACTTCCGGAAGTCGATGGTCGGACTCGAACAGGTCACGGCCAGTTGGGTTCCGAACACGCCGGCCTTCACCCGATTCCTGGACCGGCTTCCGGTGATGGCCGAGGAGATCAACAAGAGCGGACGATACGGGGGATTCATGATGCTCTACCTCTGCAACTTCACCTTGGGCGCCGTCGGCCTCGACGCCAACATCTTCGGTCCGCTCCACTCCCCGGTCTGCATGTGAGACAAGCCATGTCAGCTCCCAGCAAGGTAGGAACCTAAGTCCGTGTTTCTGGTCAGGCTCATCGACGTCTTCGTCGGCATCTTGGAGTTCGTCTTCAAGTCCGACAAGCGCGCACAGGGTGCGTCACCCGCGGTCCTCGGCACGGCGGGCATCATCACCCTGGTCGCGCTGATGCTGATCGCGATCGGCATCCCCCAGCTGAGTTACTTCACCCGCACCAGCCCGTACACCGCAGAACTCGCCAACGCGTCGGGGCTGACGACGGCCGATCCGGTGCTGGTGGCGGGTGTCCCGGCCGGCCGGATCGAGTCGGTCGATCTCGCCGGAGACCGCGTTCGCGTCGGTTTCCGGCTCGACGACGGTCAGCCGCTGGGCAACCAGACGCGCGCATCGGTCCGGCTCCGGACCGTCCTGGGCAAGCGTTACCTCGAGATCGTCCCGGGCGGATCGGGAAAGGTCGGTCCCGACAACACGATCCCGCTCGACCGCACCACGGTGCCCTACAGCCTCAACGACATCTCCGGCGCCGCGGTCACCGCCTCGCGTGACATCGACGAGGAGGCCGTGCGCGCGATGTTCGTGACCATGAAGGAGATCATGCCCCGCACCTCGACCCTGGACGCCTCGATGAAGGGGGCGACGGGCGCGATGGCCGCCATCACGGGAACGGGCACGCAGCTCGACCAGCTGCTCGCCATCTCCAAGCGGGTCGCCGAAGTGACCGTGCAGCAGAGTGATTCGATCTCGAGCGCGATGTCCAGCACGCAGGCGATCGTGCAGACCCTCGTCGTCCGGCGCGTCCTGCTGACCCGTCTGACCGACAACCTCCGCGCCGTGCTCGACCAGATGGCCACGACCTTCCCGAAGGTCCCGATGGGTCAGCTGGTCACCAACATCGAGTCGGTGACCAAGACACTGCGGGACAACGTGTCGTCGATCGACCGGATCCTGACGCAGTTGCCGCCGGCCATGCGCACGATCACCGATGCGACCGGCAACGGCAACTGGACCGACGTGGTGTCGCCGAGCGCGGTCATCCCCGACTCGTTGCTCTGTGTGCTCGGCGTGATGCAGGGGTGCCGCTGATGACTTTCCGCCAGGTACGTGAGGTCCGCCCGCGCAAGCGATACGGCGGCAAGATCTTCACCGCGCTGCTCCTCGTGGTCGCGATCATCGTGGGCACGTGGTACGTCTTCGGCCGCGATCCGCAGATCCGCACCGTCCACGCCGATTTCGCGTTCGTCAACGGCCTGTACGAGGGGTCCAAGGTCACCGTCCTGGGTGTTCCGGTCGGACGTATCGAGAACGTCGAGCCCGCCGGGGACCACGTCAAGGTCACCGTGACCATGCCGGGCGACGTCGATCTCCCGGCCGACGTCTCGGCCTACGTGCTCAACCCGTCGGTGATCAGCGACCGTCACCTCGAACTCGGACCGGCCTACACCGGTGGGCCGCAGCTGCCCGACGGCGCGACCATCCCACTCGAGCGCACCCACTCCCCGATCAGCTTCGACCAGCTCCTCGACAGCATCAGCGTGCTGACGAAGATCATGGGGCCCGCCGACGCCGCGCCCGGCGCCCCGAAAGACCCGAACGACATGGGTGCGCTCCTGGCCGCCACCGCCAAGTCGTGGGACGGCCGCGGCACCGGTTTCGGGACGACGATGTCCGGGCTCGCGTCGGCGTCGGGGATCTTCGGCGCCCGCACCGAGGACCTGCAGGATCTCATCGACAGTCTCAACACGCTGATGCAGACCTTCCACGCCAAGCAGGTCTCGCTCGACGGCCTCATCGAGTCGATGGGTCTGCTGAGCAGCCAGTGGGCGTCGTCCAACCAGGACATCGCCGGGCCCGTCAACGATCTCAAGGTCGTCTTCGACCAGATCAACGACTTCGTCCTCGCCCACGGCAACGACGTCGGCGTCGTCGCGGAGAACCTGAAGGTCCTCGGCGACACCCTGGTCGACAACAAGGCCGGACTCGCCGAGTTCATGGACCTCGCACCGCTGATGATGCAGAACCTGTCGAGCACGATCGGCCCCGACCGTCGTGGCCGCATCCGCCTGAACGTCTCGACCACGCTGACCCAGTTCAAGACGCTCAAGCCGCTGTGCGACCAGTTCCCGATGCCGTTGTGCACCGGCGCCGGACTCACCAACCCGATCTCGTTCCCGATCAGCGCGTCCGACCCGCTGGGCATCGTCTCGGCGATCACCGGCGGCAAGCTCCCCCCGAAGGGAGGGAACTGATGACTGTGCGTGCCAGAAAGATCCGGATCACCACCGCGGCGATCGCGGTGACCGTCGGCCTGTCGGGCTGCTCGGTCGGACTGCAGGACCTGCCGCTCGGTGCCGGCGGCCGCAACTCCTTCGACGTGACCGCCGAACTCATCACCGCCGACGGCCTGGTGTCGGGCGCCGACGTCCGGCACGGCCAGCAGATCGTCGGACGGGTCACCGACATGCGCCTGGAGGAACGGCATGCGGAGATCACCATGACGATCGCCGACGGCACCGACCTCCCGGCGAACACGACGCTCAACGTCGAACTGCCGTCGGCGCTCGGAACGCCGTTCGTCCGCCTGTCCGAGCCCGCGGACCCGCAGGGCCGGCTCACCGAGGGGTCGCATCTCAGCCTGTCCGACACCGGTGTCGGACCGCAGATCGAGAGCACACTCGCCGCGCTCGGCAACATCCTCGGCGGCAGTGGCGTCAGCCAGCTCCAGTCGGTGATGTCGAGCCTCAACACCGCCTTCGAGAACCGCTCCGACAAGGTCGGCGACCTGATCGACACGCTGAACCGACTGCTCGCCCGGTCGTCGAGGTACACCGACGACTTCAACGCGGCGATGGCGGCGGCCGCGGATGTCAGCGAGCTCCTCGTCGCGCAGCAGCAGACCGTCGACGACTTCCTCGGTCAGGTCCCGCAGGCGGTGACCGTGCTCGCCGCACAGCGGGATCAGATCGCGAAGCTGATGTCGCAGACCACGCGACTGGCGACCAACGTCGCGGCGATCACGCGCGGCCGTCAGGAGACGCTCGACCACCTCGTCGGCGACGCCGAACAGATGGTGAAGTCCTTGTCCGCGTTCAACACCGAGGTCGGCTCGACCCTGGACAACATGAACGCGTTCATGACGAACTTCGACCGCGCGATTCCGGGCGACTACCTGGTCTTCGACGGTTCGCTCGACATCCCGGGCGGCATCGACAAGATCCTCACCGGCGGTGTTCTGCTCGCCGGTCAGCCCCTCCCGACACCGGACGACCTCCGCAACGTGCTGTCCGGCGGTCTCGCGAACAAGAGGCCGGAGAAGAAGGCCGCGAAGAAGGCGGCGCCGGCGACGAAGACCCCACCCAAGACGACCCCTCAGACACCCAGCCCACGCCCAGGAGCCCCGCGATGACCACCAAGGCGAAGACCCGGCGCCTTCGGATGCCCCGCGTTCGGATGCCACAGGCGCGCACTGGGATGCTGCAGTTCCTGATCTTCCTCGCCCTCTCGGCGATCGTGATCCCCTACGGCATCAACTTCATCGCCGGGCCAGAGGGATTCGGCGACAAGATCGTCCTGACGGCCAGGATGGACGACGCGTTCGGGCTCAGCTCGGGCACGGGCGTCACGCTCCGCGGCGTCGACATCGGCACCGTGCGTTCCGTCGAACTCGATCCGGCCGGTGGCGCCGCGGACATCGAACTGGTCGTGCGCGGGGACACCCGCATCCCCGCCGACTCTTTCATGCAGGTCACGATGGCCTCGATGGCCGGCATCCAGAGCGTCGACATCATCCCGCCCGACAACAATCCCCCGTATCTCGAGTCCGGTGACACGATCGCCGCGCCGGCCGACAAACAGCCCAAGCAGATGGACGCCATCATCGGCGACGCCGCGTCGGTGCTCCGCAGCATCGGCAGCGGCAACCTCACCACGCTGGGCAACGAGTTCTACGCGGCCTTCGACCACGACGAGAAGGCCCTGGCCGGGATCGTGTCGAACGGAACCGCGCTCGCCGGGCTGGTCAACCGCAATGCACCGATCCTGCAGGGACTCTTCGACGAATGGCTACAGGTGCTGTCCGCGATGAACGACACCACCACGGCCTTCGAGGCCGGCATGCGCAGCGCCGCGACATTCACCGACCAGCTCGACGCCAACCAGCCGGTGTTCGTCTACCTGCTCGACAAGTCACCCGAATCGCTGACCCGCACACAGGCGCTGTTCGACAAGTACCGCGGCACCTTCGGCGGTGTGATGGCGAATCTCGCGGTGGTGGAACCGATCATCTCCGACCGCGACCAGTCACTCGCCGTCGGCCTGGAGACGATCCCCCAGGGTCTGCTGGACCTGCGTTCGATCGTGAAGAACGGGCGCGCCGACTTCGCGCTCATCGGCACCCAGGGACCCGTCTGTATGTTCTACGACCAGCCCCGCTACCCGGTCGGCGATCTCAACACCCCGGCACCGAATCTCGCGCGCTTCTGCCCGGCGGGCAACGGCTACGGACAACGCGGCGCGGTGAACGCCCCACGGCCGAACGACCTGGGCACGAGCACCTGGACATCCCCCGGCGGTGTCTCCGGACCACCGGCCGTCGCCGATCCACTACTCATCCCGAACGGCGTGGAGCTGCTGCAGTGGTGGCACGAACTTCTGGAAAGGGCACGAAATGGCAACTGACACAACGACTCGAACCGCAGCGGCGGGAACCGCCGCCGCGGATGCCGACGGGACCGCGGACGTCTCCTCGACCGGAACCGCATCCGCTGCGCGCACTGCTCCCCTGACCCGGAAGCCGGCCGGCCGGGGCACGATCGTCACCGGTGTACTCGCGTCGCTGCTGCTGGGTGCGACCGCCCTCGCCGGGTTCTTCGGTTACCAGTACGCGACAACCGATTCCTCGGCCACCTCGCCCGAGGCGAGCGCCGAGGCGATCGACACCGCCAAGGACTACGCGATCAAACTGTCCAGCTTCGACTACCGCGATCTGAACAAGAATCGGGACGCGATCACCGCGATGTCGACCGACGACTTCGCCGCCAAGTACAGCGAGATGGTCACCGCCCTCAGTCAGATCGTCACCGACGGCAAGGGTGAGTCCACCGCCGAGGTGTCGCACGCGGCCGTCGAGAAGATCGACGGCTCCTCCGCGACGGTGATCCTGTTCGCCGACCAGAAGGCACGCAACGTCGTCTCCCCGGACGGCAAGACCCAGCCGTACCGGATGGTGGTGACGCTCGATCGTTCCGGCGATCGCTGGCTGGTCGACAACGTCGAGACGAAGTGAACCCACACCGATCCGAGGAGTGACCACCATGGCCGCGAGCTACCTACCGTCGATCGAGGACACCGAGCCGGAACTGACGACCCGGCGCACCCGCATCCACATCACCACCCGCAAGCGGCGCGCGACCAGCCTGCGCAAACCAGCGCGCATCCAGGAGGCCATCGACTTCTGGTCGTTCGCCGGCGGTGCCGCGAACGTCGTCATGCAACTGGGCTGGCCCGAGGTCGCCTACGGCGTCATGGAGAGCAAGGTCGAATCCGGCGCGCTGACCAAGCATCCGTGGAAGCGGGCCCGCACCACCGGCCAGTACCTCGCGGTCGCGATCCTCGGCACCGACGAGGAGAAGGCCGCGTTCCGGGAAACGGTCAACTCGGCTCATCGCCACGTGAAGTCCGACGCGAACAGCCCGGTCAAGTACAACGCGTTCAACCGGGAACTCCAGATGTGGGTGGCCGCATGCCTGTTCGTGGGTATCGAGGACATGCACCTACTGCTCCACGGCCAGATGACCGAAGACGAGGCAGAGGAGTTCTACCAGTCGTCCAAGACCCTCGGCACGACGCTGCAGGTACCCGATGACATGTGGCCGGCGACGCGCAAGGACTTCGACCGGTACTGGAACCTCGCGTGCCAGCGCATCGTCATCGACGACACCACCTGCGACTTCCTCAACGATCTCGTCGACCTCAAGATGATCAACCCGCTGATCCGACTGCCGTTCGTGAGTCTCCTGCGCTTTCTCACCATCGGGTCGCTGCCGCCGATCTACCGCGACCAGCTCGGCCTGGAATGGACCGAGGACGACCGTCGGCGCTTCCAGCACCTGTTCACCTTCGTCTCGGTGGTCAACAAGTTCCTGCCCAAGTCGATCCGGTTCGGTGGCAGTCGCATGCTGATGCGGGACCTGCGACGCCGGATGAAACACGACAAGGCGATCATCTGATCTCGCGACGTTCACGTCCGGACCTCGCGCGGGTCCTCGACGAGCCGGTGATCTATCTGATGTGGCCCCGCGCGGCGCTGATGCAGCTGGCCCACGCGGGGGTGGCCCCGACCGAGGTCGAGAGCGGCGTGTACGGGGTCCGCGGCGCGGGCCGCTGGTCGGGAACCGTGAACTACCTGCGGACCGCGGTCGCCGGCGACGAGGACAGCGTGCGTGATCTCGTCCGCGAGGTGAACAAGGACCTCGACTTCGTCGAAGGGGACTACCCGGCGACCCTGCCGCGGTCGACGTCGGACGATCCGGAACACGTCACCGCAGGCGACGTCGCCGCGCAGGTGTTCGCAACCTATTCGATGCCCTGGCGGTACGTCCGACACCTCCCCCGCATCCGCCTGCTGACGTGGGGAATGGCCGGTGAACGGTTAAGGTCGATCTACGGAGTCGAATGGTCCGCCGGCCACGAGCATCGTTTCCGCCGGACGGTGCCCACGGTCCGCCTGCGGCAGGGTCTCTGCCCCGGACCGATCCGACGCCGACACGGCAGACGACAGCGCATACGCCGCGCCACCCGACTCAGGCGGACCGCGGTGACGGACCCCCACACCAACGGACGGAACGACCGATGACCCCCGGACCTCTCCACAGGACCCAGCTGGCCGTCGAGGTGGCCGACTACCTGCGCACGCGCATCATGACCGGTGTCCTGCGGCCGGGCGAGTTCGTCCGGCTCGACGAGACGGCGTCGGCCCTCGGTTGCAGCGTGACGCCTGTGCGCGAGGCACTCGCGACACTCCGCGGCGAGGGACTCGTGAAACAGGCCCTGCACCGGGGATTCATCGTGGAGACGCTGACCCGCGGTGACATCGTCGACATCTTCTGGATGCAGGCCGAACTCTCCGCACGTCTGGCCAGTCATGCCGCCGAGAACCCCGACCTGGCCGAACAGCTGGATGAGCTGGGCGCGATCGTCGACGATCTCGAGACCGCGGTCGAGTCGGGACGCGCCGACCGCGTGCTCTCCGCGGAGTTCGCCTTCCACCGCAAGGTGCACCTCATGGCCGAGAGCAAGAAGCTGGCCTGGTTCCAGTACTCGGCCAGCAAGTACAACCCGCTGCAGCTGTATTCGAACGACCCCGGGTGGGGCCGGGAGGCCGCGACCAGCCACCGGCGACTCATCGAGCTGTTGCGCAAGGGCGACACCGTGGGCATCAAGTCCGAGATCGTCGCGGCGTTCGACGACGCTCGTGACCGCCTGATCGACCAGCTGGAATCCATCGGTTTCTGGGACGACGAGCAGTCGCCCACCGAGGAAGCCCGCACGGCCAGCTCTGCGTGACGCGCGCTATCGCGCTTCGTCGCGCCTTCCCCGACTCGGACGGGTAGCGTTGCGCATCGTGTTGGGATTGCCAGAAGTGATCTCTGTCGCGCTCTTCGATCTCGACGGGGTCCTCACCGAGACCGCGGAGCTCCACCGCAAGGCATGGAAGAGAACCTTTGACGCCTTCCTCGCCGAACGCGCCGGCGGCGTCGATGCCCCCGGGTTCGTGGAGTTCACCGACCAGGACTACCTCGACTATGTCGACGGGCGTCCCCGTGAGGACGGCGTGCGGGCATTCCTCGCCTCGCGCGGGATCACCGATGTGGACCCGGCGACCGTGACCGCGATCGGCAGTCGCAAGAACGACATGTTCCTGGTCAGCCTCGCCGAGGAGGGTGGGCATGCCTATCCCGGCTCGGTGCGGTACCTCACCGCGGCACGTGAGGCGGGCCTCCGCATCGCAGTCGTCACGTCGTCGAAGAATGGAGGACCGGTGCTCGATGCAGCCGACCTGTCGGGATTCGTCGAGGTTCGCGTCGACGGTCTCGAGATCGCCGCGCGTGGACTCAACGGCAAACCGGCTCCCGACTCCTATCTCCTGGGAGCCGAGCTGATGGGCGTCGAGCCGGCCGCTGCCGCGGTTTTCGAGGACGCCATCTCGGGCGTACAGGCCGCTAGCGCAGGCGAGTTCGGCTACGTCGTCGGCATCGACCGCGTCGGCGGAGTCCAGGCCGAGGCGATGCGTGCCGCCGGCGCCGACATCGTCGTCAACGATCTCGACGAATTGCTGCCCGCATGAACCCGGATCAAGGACACGGGTTCGAGATCCACCCGTGGCAGCTGAAGTGGAGCGGCGGAGTCGATCTCGACATGCTCGGCCGCACCGAGACGTTGTTCGCGTTGTCCAACGGGCACATCGGCTTACGCGGAACCTTCGAGGAAGGTGAGCCGGTCGATCACCCGGGCACCTACCTCAACGGCTTCTACGAGTTGCGCGGCCTGCCCTACGCCGAGAGCGGCTACGGCTACCCGGAGTCCGGCCAGACGGTCGTGAACGTGACCGACGGCAAGATCATCCGTTTGCTCGTCGAGGACGAGCCGATGGATCTTCGGTACGGGCGTACCGAAGAGCACGAGCGGACGCTGGACTTCCGTACCGGCACGCTGCGCCGGCACACCCTGTGGACGTCGCCGACGGGCCGCACCGTGCGGATCAAGTCCGAGCGTTTCGTCTCGTTCACCAAGCGCACCATCGCAGCCATCCGCTATGAGGTGGAGCCCGTTGACGAGGACATGAAACTCGTTCTCCAGTCCGATCTGCTGGCCAACGAGCCGGTCCCGGCCCCGGGCAACGACCCGCGTCTCGCGGCCGCGCTCGACGCCCCGCTGGTGTCGGATCTCGCGACCTGCCGCAACTACTGGGGCATGCTGGTCCACCACACCAGGCAGTCGGGTCTGCACATCGCGGCCGGCATGGATCACGAGATCTACTTCCCGGACAAGGCCGACACCTTCATCCGCGCCGACGGCGACCTCGCCCGCCTGACCATCGCGGCGAATGTGCCGAAGGGCAAGAGCCTGACCCTCACCAAGTACATGGGGTACGGCTGGTCGGCCCGACGCTCGGTCCCGGCGTTGCGTGCGCAGGTCGACGCCGCGCTGGCGATGGCGATGGAGACCGGCTGGGACTCCCTCAAGGCCGACCAGGTCCGATACCTCGAGGACTTCTGGCGCGACGCGGACATCGAGCTCGACGGCGATCCCGAACTCCAGCAGGCGGTCCGGTTCGCGCTGTTCCACGTCCTGCAGGCCGGCGCCCGCGGACAGTCACGCGCGATCCCGGCCAAGGGACTCACCGGTCCCGGATACGACGGCCACACCTTCTGGGACACCGAGAGTTTCATCCTCCCGATGCTCACCTACACGGTGCCCGCGGCGGCCGGGGAGGAACTCCGCTGGCGCCATGCCACCATGGACAAGGCCAAGGCCCGCGCCGCGGAACTCGGGCAGCGCGGCGCCATGTTCCCGTGGCGCTCGATCAACGGCGACGAGTGCTCGGGCTACTGGCCCGCGGGCACGGCGGGCGTGCACGTGTCGGCCGACATCGCCAACGCCACCGCCCGGTACCTGCGCGCGACCGGCGACGAACAGTTCGAGACCGAGTGTGGCGTCGAACTTCTCGTCGAAACCGCCCGGCTGTTCGCCGGCCTCGGCCATCACGATGTCAACGGGAAGTTCCGCATCGACGGCGTGACCGGGCCCGACGAGTACACGGCCGTGGTCAACAACAACGTCTTCACCAACCTCGCGGCACAGCAGAACCTGCGCGACGCGGTGGCGGCGGTGCACCGTCGACCCGATCTCGCCGAGCAGTTCGGGGTGACCACAGCCGAAGCGGCGCACTGGGAGTCGTGCGCGGACGACATGTCGATCCCCTACGACGAGGCGCTGGGGGTGCACCAGCAGTGCGAGTCCTTCACGCTTCTCAGCGCGTGGGATTTCGAGTCCTCGGTCGGCCGCTACCCACTGTTGCTGAACTATCCGTACTACGACCTCTACCGCAAACAGGTCGTGAAGCAGGCCGATCTGGTGTACGCGACCTACCTGTTCGGCGACTCGTTCACCGCCGAACAGAAGCTCCGCAACTTCGACTACTACTACCCCATCACCGTGCGCGACTCGTCGCTGTCGGCATGCTGTGAGGCGGTCACCGCCGCCGAGGTCGGTTACCTCGACCTCGCCTACGACCTGCTCGCCGAGTCGGTGTTCACCGATCTGCACGACCTGCACAACAACGTCAACAGCGGCCTGCACATCGCTGCGCTCGCCGGGGCGTGGACGGACTGCGTGGCCGGTTTCGGCGGCATGCGCGACTTCGGCGGGCAGATCACCTTCGCGCCGCGACTGCCGAGGCGGTTGACCTACCTGTCGTTCCGCATGATCGTGCGGGAGTCGAAGATCGTGGTCGCGGTGGACAAGGAGAGCACCACCTACCGGTTGCTGTCGGGTCCGCCGATCGACCTGGCACACCACGGCGAGAAGTTCACGCTCACCTCGGCGCCGGTGACCATGAAGATCCCCGACTTCCACTACCGCGAGCCACCCAAGGCGCCTCCGGGCTGCGAGCCCTACCGACGCGAGATCTGATCGGGCCCGGCGCGTCCACCGCTTGACCTTCACACTGTGTCAAGGACTGCAATGCGGGGGTAGGAGGTGCCGACGATGACAACCGAGCACGCACTCAGCGACCCCACCCGTAGCGCCCTGTCCACCGCGCTGCACTCCCCCGAGGCCTCGACGCGGCTGCGGGCGGCGATGGCGGCGGGTACCGAACCCGACCCGCGCCTCGTCGACGACCTCGTCGCACGCTGCGGCACCGAACCGGATTTCTTCGTCCGGGACATGCTGACCTGGGCGCTGACCAGACTTCCGGCGGCGCTGACGGTACCGCGCCTGATCGGTGAGCTGGTCTCGGCGTCACCGCAGGCGCGTGCCCAGGCGCTGCACACGCTGTCGAAGATCGGCGATCGGACGGCGTGGCCGGCCATCACCGTCGAACTGCTGCACGACGCCGATCCCGACGTCGCACGGGCCGCGTGGCGCGCCGCGGTGGTCCTCGTCCCGGCGGACGAGGAGGTGGGACTCTCGGTCGAGTTGGCCGGTGAACTCGGTCGCCGCGGAATCGAGGTGCAGCGCAGCCTGAGTCGTGCGCTCGCCGCTCTGGGCGAGATATCGCTCGACGCACTCGCCTCGGCTCGTCGACATCGGGATCCACGGGTCCGCGCGCATGCCGCCGCCACCGCGCGGCTCCTCGACGATCCGGACAGCGACTTCGCGTATGAGCTCGAAATGGCCACACGGTTGGCGAACACCGGTGTACCGGTTCATGATTCGGGTCCGCCGTGCTGATCGGCGAGGTGGCGCGGCGTTCGGGTGTGAGCACCCGGATGCTGCGCCACTACGACACCCTCGGCCTCGTGCGGCCGACGGGCCGGACCACAGGTGGTTACCGCGAGTACTCCGACGCCGACATCGAACGCCTCCTCCATGTGGAGAGTCTCCGGTCGCTGGGATTGTCGTTGCGCGACGTCGGCCGTGCACTCGACGATCCCGGCTTCGCGCCGGATGCGCTCCTGGAGCGGATGATCCAGGACACGGAGGACCGGATGGCCGCCGACGCCCGGCTACTGGATCGGCTGCGGCAGATCGAGGCCGCCGACGCCGACGACTGGTCGGCGGTACTCGATGTGGTCGGTCTGCTGCGCGCGGTGCATTCCGAGTACGCCGCCCACCGCCAGCGGGCGGCGTTGCGGGCGGGCGACGCCGGACTGTCCGCCGAGGCCCTGACGGACGCGCTGCTGGCCGAATCCGATCCCAACACGGCCGGCGCCCTCCGCTGGGCACTCGCGCAGACATCGGGTGCGCTCGACCAGCTCGCCGCGCGGGTGGCCGACCACGATCCGACGATCCGGCGCCGCGCAATCACCGCCCTCGCCTCGATCGAGGACGCCCGGGCGACCGCCGTGCTGGAGGGGGCGCTGACGGACCCCGATCCCGAGGTCCGGCGCACGGTCGCCCGCGCCCTCGGCCGTCGGGGGGTCGACGCCGCGGTGGACGTCCTCATCGAACTCGTCGCCGCCGGGGACCGCGACGTCGAGGCGGCCGAGACCCTTGCGACGTATGCGGACGACGACCGGATCGTCGGCCTGCTCGTCGATCGTCTCGGCGGCGACCCGGACCCGTCGGTCCGGCTGCGGCTGGTCCAGGCGTTGGCCGAGATTGCCGGCGACGCGGCGTCGAAGGCCTTGACCGACCTGGGGGACGACGCCGACGAGACGGTCGCGCGCACCGCGCGGGCCATCGGATCGTTACGATCCCCCTGATCGGCGCCGACCCGCGATTGGCTGTCACCGGCCGCCGGTCGGTACTCTGTGGAGCACTATGGCACCCGATCTGACCAGCCCTGATCTGTCCGGCACGGCCGAGGACGGCACCTCGTACGGTGCGGGGCGCCCGTACTACCTCACCACCGCGATCGCTTATCCCAACGGCGCACCGCACATCGGGCACGCCTACGAGTACATCTCCGCCGATGCCCTCGCACGGTTCAAGCGCCTCGACGGTTTCGACGTCCGGTTCCTCACCGGCACCGACGTCCACGGCCAGAAGATGCAGCAGACCGCGCTGGCCGAGGGCATCCCCACCGCCGAACTCGCCAACCGGAACTCCGACCGGTTCCAGTCGCTGCAGGAACGCCTCGGCTCCAGCTTCGACCGTTTCATCCGCACCTCCGACGCCGATCACAAGCGGGCGTCGGAAGAGCTGTGGAAGCGGATGAGCGACCGCGGCGACATCTATCTCGACAAGTACTCCGGCTGGTACGACGTCCGTGACGAGACGTTCTACGCCGAGGCCGACACCGAGGTCAACGACGCCGGCGAGCGCGTCGCCTCCGACACCGGTCACGTGGTGACCTGGACCGAGGAGGAGACGTACTTCTTCCGGCTGTCGGCCTACCAGGACAAGCTCCTCGAGCTGTACGAGGCACAGCCCGACTTCATCGGTCCCGACGCGCGGCGCAACGAGGTCATCAGCTTCGTCAAGGGCGGGCTCACCGACCTGTCGGTGTCGCGGACGACCTTCGACTGGGGCGTCCAGGTCCCCGGCCACCCCGAACACGTCATGTACGTGTGGGTCGACGCGCTGACCAACTACCTGACCGGAGTCGGGTTTCCCGACGATCCGGCGACCTTCGAGCGGTTCTGGCCCGCCGACCTGCACATCATCGGCAAGGACATCATCCGGTTCCACTGCGTGTACTGGCCCGCCTTCCTGATGAGCGCGGGCGTCGAGCTGCCCAAGCGGGTCTTCGCGCACGGCTTCCTGTTCAACAAGGGCGAGAAGATGTCCAAGTCGGTCGGCAACGTCGTCGACCCGGAGAACCTGATCGACGAGTTCGGTCTCGACCCGGTGCGCTACTTCTTCCTGCGCGAGGTGTCCTACGGCCAGGACGGGTCGTACTCCGCCGAGGCGATCGTGTCGCGCATCAACGCCGACCTCTCCAACGAGTTCGGCAACCTCGCCCAGCGCACCCTGTCGATGATCGGCAAGTACTTCGACGGTGTGGTGCCGGCGACCGGTGAACTCACCGACACCGACCGCGCGCTGCTCGACCGGGCCGACTCGCTGCTCGAGACCGTCCGCGAGCACTTCGACAACCAGGCCATCCACCTCGGACTCGAGGCGCTGTGGTCGACGCTGGCCGAGACCAATCGGTACATCTCGTCGCAGGAACCGTGGAAGCTCGCGAAGACCGACCTCGACCGCACCGGCACCGTGCTCTATGTGTGCGCCGAGGTGGTCCGCATCGTCGCGGTGCTGAGCCAGCCGGTGATGCCGGAGTCGTCGAACAAGATCCTCGATCTGCTCGCCGTCGGCGACGACCGCCAGTTCAGCGTCGTCACCACCCGGCTGGCACCGGGCGTCGCACTGCCCAAACCGTCGCCGGTGTTCCCGCGGTACGAGAACTGACCCGCCCTCGCCGCACATGGCCGCGTCCGCGCTCGATGCGCTCCGGGCTCTCCATGCCGAGACCCGCACCCGGGGACTCCCACCGCCCGCAGCGCTGATCGGCGACTGGCTGGACACCGACGCGGTGATCGCTCCGACAATCGAGGTCGTCCCGGGCTGCACCCCGCCCGACGACCCCGACCGCTTCTGGTTCGGCTACCTCGGATTCCCCGTGCGCGCCGAGGAGGCGTCGCTGCCGTCGACCGCCGGGGGTCTCACCGACGGCGTCCTCGTCCTGCGGAACGGCGTGTGGTCGACCCTCGGCACCGGCCTCCCCGACTGGGCGTACGCCGTACTCGACGCCCCGCATCCCGGTGAGGGGAAGCCGACGACGACCGACTGGACACCGCCGGCGCGCGAACCGCATCTGGCCGCGATCGATCGCTGTCTCGACGCGATCCGCGCCGGCGAGGTGTATCAGGCATGCGTGTGCACGCGGTTCACCGGCACGTTGTCGGGTCGGCCGGTGGACTTCTTCGCCGACCTCGCCGGTGCCACCACCCCCGCGAAAGCGGCTTTCCTCCAGGGTGATTGGGGTACGGTCGCCAGCCTGTCACCGGAGACCTTCCTGCGGCGCACCGGGAACATCATCAGTTCCTCGCCGATCAAGGGGACCCTGCCTGCGCACGCCGACCCCGACGCCCTGTCCGCCTCCGCGAAGGACATCGCGGAGAACATCATGATCGTCGACCTCGTCCGCAACGACCTGGGACGGATCGCCGTCACCGGCAGCGTCCGGGTGCCCGAACTGCTGTCGGTGGTGCCCGCGCCCGGCGTCTGGCACCTGGTCTCGCGTGTCGAGGCGATCGTGCGGCCCGGCACCGGCAACGCCGAGGTGCTCGACGCCACCTTCCCGCCCGCATCGGTCACCGGTACGCCCAAGCTGCGTGCGATGGAGCTGCTCGCCGACTGGGAGAGCAGCGCCCGGGGCGTCTACTGCGGCGCGATCGGCGTCGCCGGACCCGACCGCGCCCTCGATCTCAACGTCGCGATCCGCACGGTCGAGATCGCTCCGGACGGCGGCATCGCACTCGGTGTCGGTGGCGGAATCACCATTGATTCCGTCCCGGACGACGAGTGGCAGGAGTGTCTCGACAAGGCTGCCAGCATCGTTGCCGGCGACCGGACGCAGACGTTGCAGGATCGCAAATACCGGACTTGATTGGCGATTTGGGTAATATTTCTCCCATGACTTTGTCCATCCGGACGACCACCGATCTCACGGAGCTGGCCCGGGAGATCAATCGCGACCGCGAGGCGATCATGTCGGGTGCGACGCCGCCTCCCCGATTCGCGGATGAAGTGGCCGAGTCCTGGACCCGGGTGAAGGCCGCGGACAATCCCTCCACGCTCGACGACCACCACCGCGGACGGATCGACCGCGACGAGCTCGAAGCCCGCCGGTCCGCGCATCCGCTCCGCCACTCGGTGGACTCTCTCAAGCGGGTGTTCGCCCAGTCGGCCGACGACCCGCTGATGGCACTGGGCATCTTCGACACCGACGGGGTGATGCTGTGGCGTGGCGGCTCGCGCGCGGTGCTGCCCGAGGCGAACCGGCTCGGCCTCGTCGAGGGAAGCCGGTGGGATGAGGATTCCGCGGCGACGACGGCGGTGGGCCTGGCGATCCGCCACCGGCGACCCAGCCGCGTCTTCGGCGCGGAGCACTACAGCCGATCCCTGCACGGGCTGTACTGCACCGCGACGCCGGTCCACGATCCGCGCACGGGTGAGATGGTCGCGGTCGCCGGGCTGGCCGGACCGGCGATGCAGATGCAGCCCGCGGCTTCGGCGTTCACGAACGCCCTGGCGGCACTGAGCGAGCACGAGGTGACTCTCGCCCATCAGCGCACCCTCGCCGACCTCCGTTACTACGGCCGTGCCCAGCTCGCCGGCCTGCACGGGCCCGGTCTACTCATCGACGACGACGGCTGGGTGGCCGAGGGCCGCGGGTGCACGCCGCCGGTCCGGGTCGCCGCGCCGACGGTGGACATGCGTCAGTTCGTGCCCGGACTCGGGATGTGCGTCGTCGAACGACTCGGGATGGGCTGGCTCGTGCGTCCGGCAGGCCCCTCGGGTCCGGTCATCGCCGAACTCGACCTCGACGGCGAGCCGACGATCACGGTCACCGGTGACGACGACCCGTGGCGTACGGTGCTCACCCGGCGCCACGCGCAGATCCTGTTGCTGCTGGCCGACGCGGGCGACCATGGACTCACCTCACAGCAGTTGAGCCAGTTGCTGTTCGGCGACCAGAACCACACCGTGAGCGTGCGTGCCGAGTTGTCGCGCCTGCGCCGGGTGGTCGGCGCGCTCGTCTCGAGCCGGCCCTACCGGCTGGCGCCGCGCGTCGAGCTGCGGGTCAGCTCGGATCAGCTCGACGCCTATCGAGAACCGACTGGTAGACGTCGCGTCGCGAGGCACTCGAACCCTGCGTGACCTCCGCGCAGGCATCCTTGAGCCGCATCCCGCCCGCCACCAGTTTCTCGGCGCGGTCGGCCAGTTCGTCGATGTCGGATTCGGCGGCCACCGCGCCGGCGATGACGACCGTGATCTCGCCCTTGACGCCGCCGGCCGCCCACTCGGCCAGTTCGGCCAGACCACCGCGGCGGACCTCCTCGTAGGTCTTCGTCATCTCCCGGCACACCGCGCCGCGCCGATCGGGTCCGAGGATCTCGGCCGCCGCGGCGAGCGTGTCCGCCAGCCGGTGCGGCGACTCGAAGAAGACGGCGGTGCGCGGCTGGGCGATCAGCTCGCGCAGCCATTCCGCACGGGCACCCGGCTTGCGTGGCGCGAAGCCCTCGAAACAGAACCGCTCCGACGGCAGCGCCGACACCGCGAGTGCCGTCGTCACCGCCGAGGGTCCCGGCAATGCCGTCACGGGCAGACCCGCCTCGGCGCAGGCCACCACGATCCGGTAGCCGGGGTCGCTGACCGAGGGCATCCCGGCATCGGTGACCAGCAGGACCGTCTCACCGCCGGCGATCGCCTCGACGAGGCCCGGTGTCCGGGCGGCCTCCACCTGGTCGTAGTAGCTGACGACGCGTCCGCCGATCTCGACGCCGAGCGCGGCGGCGAGCGACCGGGTGCGGCGGGTGTCCTCGGCGGCGACGATGTCGGCCGTCTGCAGCGCCGCCCTCAGCCGGGGCGACGCATCGTCCACCTGTCCCATCGGGGTGGCGGCCAGCACCAGCCGTCCGCTCGTCCCGGGCACGGCAGACCGGAGGTGGTCGGTGGACTGTGTGTCGGGCTGGGCGGCATTCATCGTCAGCCAGCTTACGAGGGCCCACTAGGATCGAGCGGGTGACCATGACCGCCGCGCGTGACACCGCCGTGCCCGTCGGTGTCCCGGTCCCCGCGGCGGTCCCGCCTCGTCGTCTGGGACCGGAGGTCCCGGCGGCGCTGTTCGGTGCCCCGGACCGTGGTCGCGGCCTGGTGGTGGGTGTCGTCACCGCTCTCATCGCCGCCCTCACCCGCTTCTGGAACCTGAGTCACCCCACCGACAAGGGCACGCCGGTCTTCGACGAGAAGCACTACGTGCCGCAGGGATGGCAGGTCCTCACCGGCGGCAACTCGATCGAGGACAATCCGGCATACGGGCTCGTGGTGCATCCTCCGGTCGGCAAGTGGATGCTCGCCGCCTCCGAGGCCGCCTTCGGGTACGGTCCGCTCGGCTGGCGGGTCGCGCCGGCGATCTCCGGTGTCCTCATCGTCGTCCTCGTCTACTGCGCGGTGCGCCGGCTCACGCGGTCGACTCTGGTCGGTGCCGTCGCCGGCGTGTTCGCGATCTGTGACGGGGTGCTGTTCGTGCAGTCCCGGATGGGGATGCTCGACATCTTCCAGACCCTGTTCATCGTCGCCGCCTTCGCCGCGCTCCTCGCCGACCGCGACCAGGTCCGCGAGCGGATGTACCGCGTCTACCTCGAGGGCCGGATGGACGACAGCCGGTTCGGTCCACGGCTCGGATTCCGCTGGTACCGCTTCACCGCCGGGGTGATGCTCGGACTCAGCTGCGGAACCAAGTGGTCGGGCGTCTACTACGTCATCTTCTTCACCGTCCTCGCGATCGGCTTCGACGTCGCGGCGCGGCGCGCGTACCACGTGCGGCGACCGGGGATCGGCACGATCGTCCGTGACGTCGTGCCCGCCGGCGCGAGCCTCGCGGTGATGCCGGTCGTCATCTACTTCCTGACCTACATCCCGTGGTTCAACAGCGAGACCGCGGTCTACCGCTATTCCGAGGGCAATGCGATCGGCACCGGCGGCACCTTCGCCTGGGTGCCGGGAGCGTGGCGGTCGCTCTGGTACTACGAGGCCGGGATTCTCCAGTTCCATGCGGGACTGACCAACTCCGCGGGCAATCACCATCCATGGGAATCAAAGCCGTGGACCTGGCCGATGAGCCTGCGCCCCATGCTCTACGCACTCGAGAACGGCCCCGATCAGTGCGGCGGGGGCGAGTGCGTCCGCGCCCAGATGCTGATCGGACCGCCCGCCCTGTGGTGGCTCGCACTGCCCATGTTGCTGTGGGGTCTGTGGTCGTGGGTCGTCCGCCGCGACTGGCGCTACGCGGCGGTGCTCGTCGGCTACGGTGCGGGCATCCTGCCGTGGTTCCTGTCCCTCGACCGCCAGATGTACTTCTTCTACGCGACCGCCCTGGCCCCGTTCCTCGTCATGGGCCTCGCCTTGTGTTGCGGCGATCTGTTGCGCTCGACGGCGACCACGGCCCGCGCCCGACCCGAGCGCCGGGTGCTGTCGATCATCGTGGTCGCCGTCTACGTGGCACTCGTGGTCACCAACTTCGTGTGGCTGTGGCCGATCCTCACCGCCTCCCCGATCTCGCCGGGACTCTGGCGGCAGCAGATCTGGCTGCCGAGCTGGGGCTGAGCGCGACTACTTCTGGGGCTCGACGCCCGCCTCGGTGTCGGCGTGGTGCGCCTCGCCCAGCGGGTGGGCGACACCCGTACCGACCTGCTCGACGTAGCCCGGATCGATCTTCTCCAGGTGCTTGACGGCGTCGGCGTCGATCGACTCGAGTTCACCGGTGGCGATCGCCACGGCCTGTTCGCGGACGTGCTGATCGACCTGAGCCGACAAGACGTGACGAGACACGATCAGCGGGTCGCGCCGGAGGTCGAGGTAGAGCGACAGGCACATGCCGATCATCACCACGACGAACGGCAAGGCGGCGATGATGGCCATCGTCTTGATGCCGTCGAGTGCGTCGTCACCGCTGATCGCGAGGAGCAACGCCGCCACGACACCGGTGAGCACGCCCCAGAACACCGTCAGCGCGCGCGAGGGATGTTCGACGCCACGCTGGGACAGGGTGCCCATCACGAGCGAGGCCGAGTCGGCTCCGGAGACGAAGAAGATCCCGACGAGCACCATCACCAGTGCCGAGGCGACACCGGTCCACGGCAGGTGAGCCAGTACGTCGAAGAGGGTGTCCTCGCTCGCCGCCGTGGCCGGGTCGAAGTCGAGGACGCCGTCGGTCTGCTGCCGGATCGCGGTGCCGCCGAACACGCAGAACCAGACCAGCGACACGGTCGTGGGCACCACCATGACGCCGATCACGAACTCACGGATCGTCCGGCCCCGGCTGATCTTGGCCAGGAACATGCCGACGAACGGCGTCCACGACACCCACCATGCCCAGTAGAAGATGGTCCAGTCGGCCAGCCACTGCCGGCCCGCGTCGGAGGTCACCGTGGCGTCCGAACGGCCCGCGAAGGTGGTGAGGTCGGTGGCGTAGGCGCCCAGGGTCGTCGGCAGCAGATTGAGGATGAAGATCGTGGGTCCGACGACGAACACGAAGGCCGCGAGCACCACGGCGAGCACCATGTTGATGTTCGACAGCCACTGGATGCCGCGCGCGATACCCGACACCGCGGAGGCCACGAACGCTGCGGTGAGGATCGCGATGACCGCGACCAGCAGGAGCTTGGTCGGTTCGTTGACCCAGCCGACCTTGTCCAGACCGGAACCGATCTGCAAGGCGCCCAAGCCCAATGAGGCGACGGTGCCGAACAGGGTCGCGAAGATGGCCAGGATGTCGATGAGCTTGCCCGCGGGACCGTGCGAGACGCGTGGGCCGAGGAGACGCGTGAACACCGCGCTCATCAGCTGCGTCCGGCCGAGCCGGAAGGTGCTGTAGGCGAGGGCGAGTCCGACGACGGCGTACATCGCCCACGGATGGAAACCCCAGTGGAACATGGTGGTCGCCATTGCCGTCCGGACATCGCCGGCATCGATCTCCGGTGGCGGACTTGCGAAGTGGTACAGCGGTTCATAGGCACCGAAGAACATCAGGCCGATTCCCATTCCGGCGCTGAACATCATCGCGATCCAGCTGATGGTACGGAACTGAGGTTTCTCCCCGGTGAGCCCCAACGGGATTCGTCCGTACTTGGAAACCGCCAGATACACCGCGAAGATCACGAATCCGGTTGCGGAGAGGATGAACAGCCAGCCGAGGTTGGTGGTGATCCAGCTCAGGATCTCACCGGTGGTCGAGTTGAGGCTGTCCTTGTCCCCGATGCCCCACACGACGAACGCGATGACGAGTGCAGCCGTGATCGAGAAGACCACCGGATCGATCCGTGGGCTCCCGGGCCGACTCCCCCGATCACGCCGGCGCTGGCCATCTCGCGCGCGACGAGTCGTCGCTGTCTGTTCACTTGTCATTACCCCACCAAAGCAACGTCGGCGCGTCTGTTCAAGTCGCGCGCAACGCCCGCTGGACCATCGAGACGATCGTGTCGTCGTCGAGTCCCAGCTCACGGGCGGTCCCGACGTACGTCGACGCGGCCGCGAAACCGGCGTCCTGCGCGTCGTGGCGCCCCGCCTTGACGAAGGAACCCGAGCGTCCGCGCGTCTCGATCACGCCGGCCGCCTCGAGTTCGCGATACGTCTTGGCCACGGTGTTGGGGGCGAGGTCCAGGTGCGCGGCGAGGGCCCGGACGGTCGGCAGGCGTTCACCGGTGAGCAGCGTGCCGTCGGCGATCAGCTCGACGATACGCAGCCGCACCTGCTCGAACGGTGGCCGGTCCGATGCCGGGTCGACGGTCAGATGGGCCAGCAGCGATGTGGTCATTGTCGTCCCCTCACAACAGATCACGCGCCAGCGGGCACGACATGCACCGGGGCCCACCGCGACCCGAGCCGAGTTCGCGGCCTTCGATCTCGATCACCTCGATCCCCGAATCACGCAGGCGGCGATTGGTTTCCACGTTCCGGTTGTAGGACACGACGACTCCCGGGGACAACGCGAGCGTGTTGTTGCCGTCATCCCACTGCTCGCGCTCGGCGGTCACCGGGTCGAGACCGGTGTCGATGACGCGGAGTTTGCCGATCCCCATGGCCTCGGCCGCCGCCTCGACGAAAGGCCGTTCCCCCGTCACGTGAACGGCGTCGGTGGCCGCGTCGTGGGACAGGGTGAACGCCGACATGTGGTCGCGGATGTTGGGGTACATCACCACCGCATCGGTGTCGACCATGGTGCAGACGGTGTCGAGATGCATGAACGCCCGCGCCTGCTCGATGGGCACGGCGAGCACGGTGTGGGCGAGATGGTCGTCGAAGAGGCTGCGCGCCAGCGCTTCCGCCCCGGCCGGCGTGGTGCGCTCGCCGACCCCGACGGCGACGACACCCGGCGCGAGGAGCAATACGTCGCCGCCCTCGACCGGCGCGACCTGCGACTCGTAGGCGCGTCGGGCACCGGTGAAACGGGGGTGATGGGCGTAGATCAGATCGGTCAGAGACGTCTCTCGCGCTCGCGCGGGCAGCGCGAGAGAGGTGATCGCGAAGCGCGACCCGATCCAGAACGAACTGTCGCGGGTGAACAGCAGGTTCGGCAGCGGCTCGATGGCGAACTCGGGGCCGTGATGCATCCGGCGGACCAGCGACGACCGCTCCGCCGACGGCGTGATCGGCAGTTCGTCGAACGTCATACCGGCCATCAGGACGTCGGCCAGTTCCGCGGGCGCGAGTCCCCGCAGGTGCCTCGCGAGATCCTCGGCGAGATGAGATCCCAGACGTCGCGCACTGACCGCGGCCGCGATCCCCTGGATGCGGGCGGCCCCGCTGTGTGCGATCGTCTCGGTCAGCAGGTCGCCGAGCAGGTAGACGTCGACACCGCGATCGCGCAGCACCTCGGCGAAGGCGTCGTGTTCCTCCTGCGCACGGTCGACCCAGGGCAGGCCGTCGAACAGGAGTTGATCGCTGTTGCGCGGGGTGAGGCGCCGCAGTTCGTCACCAGGGCGGTGCAGCATCACCGCGCGCAGGGTGCCGACCTCCGAGTTCGCCCCCAGAGCGTAATCCCACTCGCCCGCGGTGTCCTGCTGCCCCTCACGCGTCATCGCTCAACCGTAACGCCGGACCCTGACCGACGACCGCAGGCGCGGTCTCCCGGGCGAACAGCCACGCGACCAGGGCGATCGCCGCGACCACACCGGTCAGCACGAACGCGGGACCGAAGCCGACCCGATCGGCCACGAATCCGACGATGACCGGCCCGGTCACCGCACCGAGGTCCGAGGACATCCCGTACGCCGCGAGCGCCGATCCGCCCTGCTGACGATTGCCGAGGACGTCGGCGAGGGCCGCCTGATGAGTCGGCGCGAACAGACCGGAACCGACACCGGCGAGCACCGACAGTGCGAGCGCGACGGGGACGTTGGGCGAGAATCCCAGTGCGATGGTGGCGACGACGGTGATCGTCAGACCCGGCAGCATGATCGGCCGACGGCCGAACCGATCGGACAGGCGACCGGCGATGAGGATCGCGAGCACGTTGCCCGCGGCATAGATCGCCAGCACGATCCCGGCCATACCGGCGCCTGCACCGAGTCCCTCGGTGATGAACAACGGAACCACCGCGACCCGCACACCCATCGACGCCCAGCCCTGCGTGAAGTTCGACGCGAGGATGGCCCGGTAGGCACTGTCGCGCAAGGCCGTCCGGAAGCCGATGAGTCCGGCCGTCGGCCCCTCGGCCTGGTCGGGGGCGATCACCTCGCGCAGCTGGGTGGCCACGACCGCGGACGCGACCAGAAGCGCGACCGCGTACACGACGAACGGCACGCGCAGGCCGAAACCCACCAGGGCCGCGCCGATCAGCGGTCCGGTGATGCTGCCGATCAGGAAACCCGCGGAGAAGAAGCCCGACACCCGCCCGCGAATGTCGCTGGGCGCCATCCGGATCAGCAGGGCCATCGCGGAGATGCTGAACATCGTCGATCCGATGCCGCCCAGGCCGCGGAACACCAGCAACTGCCAATACGTCTGCGCGAAGGCACAAGCCAGCGTGCTCGCGGCGACGATGAGGAGTCCGGTCAGATAGATTCGCCGTTCGCCGAACACCGACACGAGTCGTCCGCCCGTCGGCGCGAACAGCAGCCGCATGACGGCGAAGGCCGAGACCACCGCGGTGGCCGCGGTGAACGAGACGTTGAAGGCGCGAGCGAAACTCGGGAGGGCGGGCGCGATGAACCCGTAGCCGAGTGCGATGACGACGTTGGCCGACAGCAGCACCCAGATGCCGCGAGGGATCTGCCTCATGGCATCTCGGGCAGGTCGTCGAGGGCCTTGGCGGTGAGTTCACGGCCGATGTCGATCATCTCGGCGGCCTTGTGGAAGTCCAGGGTCCGCACCGCACGACGGGGCACCCGGATCAGGACGTCGGGCGGATAACCGGCCACCTGATAGCGGGTCAACGCCTCCTGCATGATGTCGAGCGACCGGCTGAGCACCTCGACGCGACCCATCCGGCCGGGCTCGCCGGCGGCGTCCGGTGACAGTGCGCCGGTGTCGACCACGACAGCTCCCTCCTCGTCGGAGGTGGCAGCGGGGGCGATCTCGTCGGCCCCCTCGGTCCCCGCCACGTCACCGGCCTCCGAACCGAAGCGGTCACGGACCGAGCGCACGAACTCGTTGTCGAGGATCGGCGCGACGTTGCGTCGGAGCAGGCCTTTCGTCTTGGACTGCCGGCTGGCACCCGTCTCGGGCCCGCCGTCGGAGCCGATGATCACGCCGATCGTCACATCGCTGGGGACGCCCGAGGTCGGTGCGACGGGCACCGGGTCGAGGATGCCGCCGTCGGCGAGGAGCCGTCCCTTGTGCTCATGCGGGCTGATCACGCCGGGGATCGCGATCGATGCACGCAGGGCGTCGGCGAGATTGCCGCGCTGGAACCACACGGCGCGACCCGCGAACAGGTCGGTCGCGATGGCGGTGAACGGGATCGGCAGATCCTCGATCACGGTGTCGCCGAGGATCTCCCGCACACGGGTGAGAATGCGTTCGGCTCCGATGACGCCGGGTTTGGTGAGTGAGACGTCGAGCAGCCGTACCACGTCGAGCTGCGACAGTCCCGAGATCCAGTCGACGTAGTCGTCGAGTTTGCCCGCACAGTACAGGCCCCCGACCAGCGCGCCCATGGACGATCCGGCGACCGTGACGATCTCGAAGCCACGTGCCTCGAGTTCGGCGATCACCCCGATGTGCGCGTATCCGCGAGCGCCGCCACTTCCCAGAGCAAGCGCCACGCGCGACGGTCGAGCCATGCCGCAACCCTACCGCCGACGGTTTCTCGACTCCCGTTCACTCGGTCATGAGACGACGCGGTCCCGGACCGAGTTTGTTCAGTTCGTCTCCCGGGTTGAGCAGGTGACATTCCCCGAGTGACAAGCATCCGCACCCGACGCAGGAGCCGATCATGTCGCGCATGTTCTCCAGCAGGGAGATGCGATGGTTGATGTCGTCCATCCAGCGTTTCGACGCCGCCTCCCACATCGACTTCGACGGGGACTCGTGGTCACCGAGTTCGGCGAGCACCTCCCCGATCACCGACAACGGGATGCCGGCGACCTGTGAGGCACGGATGAACGCCACCCGCCGCAGCATCGCCCGGTGGTAGCGCCGCTGATTGCCGGCCGTCCGCCGGCTGAAGATCAGTCCCTGTTCCTCATAGAACCGGACCGCCGACGGCGCGATACCCGCGCGCTGCGCGAGCTCCCCGACCGAGAGCTCGAGTCTCTTCAGCGTCATGGGTCGATAGTAGGCAGCTCACCTGGTCAGCCGCGCACCACCAGCACGGGGCACTCGGCCTGGTGCATCACCTTCTGGCTGGTCGAGCCGAGCATCAGTCCGCGGAATCCGCCGCGTCCCCGGCTGCCGACGACGATGAGCTGGGCGTCGGTACCGGCCGCGTCCAGCAGCGCCTTCGCCGGCTCCTCCGGCAGCACGTGCCGCTCCACGCGGACGTCCGGGTAGTCCTGGGCGTATCCGGCCAGTCGCTCCGCGAGCACCTCGACCGCGTCCTGGGTCATCCGCTGGACCTCCTCGGGCCCGATCCCGTAGCCGTGCAGGGCGTCGGCGTCCAGCGGCGTCCAGGTGTGGACGGCCACCAGCGGCGCGTTGCGCAGCGACGCCTGCCGGAACGCCTCGGCGACCGCGACATCGCTGATCGGCGATCCGTCCACACCGACCACGACCGGCCCGGTGTCCGATCCCCCGGCGGCGACGATGGCCACCCGGCCGTGGGCGTGGGCCGCGACGCTGATGCTCACCGAACCGAGGAACAGTCCCTTCACGCTGCCGAGCCGGCGCGTGCCGACCACGATCATCGCAGCGTCCTTGCCCAACTCGAGCAGCACGCGGGCAGCGTCACCGTCGACGATCGAGGTCGCGACGCTGACGTTCGGCGCAACCTCTTTGGCGACGGCGGCGGCGGCATGCACTGCGTCCGACGCGTCTTGACGGATGGCGTCGATGACGTCCTGCGGAATGATCAGTCCGGGAGCGTAGTCGCTGGTGCTCGCGTCATAGGCACCGACGATCTTGAGATCGAGCCGCTCCGCCGCCGCGGCCTTCGCCGCCCACCGCACCGCGCCTTCGGCCGCCTCGGAACCGTCCACACCGACGAGTATCGCGTTCATGTCCCTCGCTCATCTCCTCTGGTCACGACCCCGGCCGGGGCCGGTCGTCAAACTCCGGCCGGGGGCCGGTCCTCACTTCATCCTGCTCCCGCGGACCGCGGGCAGCAATGAGCACTAAGTCCTTCTCACCGGGTATCGAGCGGCGTGTAGCGTGGGAGTCATCATGACCTCCCCGACGCCGAACTCCCCGACACCGAAGAACGGCAACAACGACTTTCGCGCGATCGTGATCCACATCGCCATCACCGTCGCGTTCGGTCTCGGTCTCCTCATCGTCGCACACGCCTCGTCGCAGTCTCTCCAGAACGCACTCTTCGTCGTCGCGCCGGTCGTGGTCCTGATCGGTGCGATCGCCATGCTGGTGCGGACGTACCGGGTCTGGAAAGCCGGTGGCCGATGGCAACTGTGGCAGGGCGGGTCCTGGTTCCTGCTGGTGTTCTTCATCGTGATGCTGTTCAATTCGGCACCCGTGCTGTTCGAGTCGAACACCGAATAGCGCCGGCCCCGGCCGGTACAATTCGAGCTCTCAGACCACCGGGAGCCAAGCGTGTCCTTCGATGCCAGTCACGGCGATTCGCCCGCGCGAGGCTCGGTTGTTCCCGGCTCGGTGGTCGCCGGTCACCGCATCGAACGGGTGCTCCACGAATCCGCGGTGAGCACGACCTGTCGCGCGGTCCCGGTGCAGTCGGGTCCCCCTTCCTCCGGCCCACCCGGACCCGAACCCGTAGTCCTCACCGTGGTCGACCCGGCGCGTTCGGCAGATCCACGTTTTCGTGACTGGTTCGCACGTTCCAATGAATTGGCTTCCGGCGCCAGACATCCCGCGATCGCCCGAATCGCCGGCCACGGACTGACCGACGGCCGGGTGTGGGTCGCCACGGCGCCGATACCCGCCACCGACGCCGCCGAACTGATCCGACGCCATCCCGACGGCATCGACATCGACCTGGCGGTGCGCATCATCGGTGCCGTCGGAGACGCCCTCGACGCCGCACATCGCCGCGGGCTGGTCCACGGCGGCCTCACGACCGCCGACATCCTGATCTCGGCCCGCCCGGATTCGGCTTCGTCGGAGATCACCGCCTCCGACATCGCCGGCCCCGGTGCCGTCACCCTGCGCGGTTTCGGCCTGACGCCACCCGCCCACGATGAGGACACCCCGCACCCGGAAACCGATGTCGCCGCAGTCGGCCGAATTCTCGTCGAGCTGCTCAGCGGCACCACTTCGGTTGCCAGACACCGTATTACGGGAGCGGTATCCCCCGCTTTCCACTCGGCGCTCGCCCGCGCTCTCGATCCGCAGCCCGATCACCGCTATCGGACCTGCGCGGAGTTCGTCCGGGCCGCCGACCTCGCCCTCCACCTGACTCACACGGACGGGGAGCCACCGACCGAGGTGATCAGCTCACCGCCGCGGGCCTTCCAGCCGGCGTGGAATCCCGATCGGCCGACCGAACTCGTCGCCGGCCACCATCCGACACGTCAGAACAGACCCGACACGCCACCGCGACGCCCGACACTCACGCCACTGGTGGTGGCGCTCGTGGTGGTCGCGATCTGCGTGGGCACGGTGATCGTCCTCGGCGCCCGCAACGCGCCACCACCGTGGCCGCCGGCGGTCGCGCCGATCGCCGACGCCTTTCCGCGACTGCTGCCCGATTCTCCCGACCAGCAGGGCTGGCGGGATGCGGCCTGCGAGGCCGTGTTCCGCGACGGCCTCGACGCCATCACGTGCTCCGACGCCGAGCAGGTGACCTACGTCGTCTGGCACACGGCCACACCCATCGCACGGGACACCGTCACCGCAGCGCTCGAGGGGTATCCGGGTGACGAGATCCAGTGGCGGGACGGTCCCGCGTCGTCGAGCCGGGACAGTCTCGCCGACGGCTGGGTCGTCACCAATTTCGTCGCGCCGGCGCGTGAGCCGTACACGGTGATCACCACGTGGCCCGGTCATTCGGGTCGTCAGATCCTCGACGCCTGGTGGCGCACCGCACCACTCGGCTGAGCGACGGTCCGCCTCACCGACCCCGTAGCGCGTCGACCCGCTCGGCGACCTGCAGCGCGGTCGACGGCCGGCTTCCGGCCAGGGCAAGACAATTGGCGATCAGCGTGCGCTCGTCCCGATTCAGGTTCTCCGACAGTGCGGGTGGCGTCGACAGGGCGGCTCGGATCGCCAGCAACGGCTGGGTGTCGGGCACCTGGCCGTACACCCCCTCGTCGGTGAGCGCGCGATGCAGACAGGCGCCGAGTGACCAGATGTCCGTCGCGCGGGACGGCACATCGCCCGCCAGGAGCGCCGGGTCCATGTACTGCACCGCACCCGGCTGAGCGAAGCTCGTGATCGGTTCGTCCGCCGCGAGAACCCGGGCGAGCCCGAGATCGGATATCTTCCCGCCGGTTTCGGTCACCATGATGCTCGACGGCGTGATGTTCGCGTGGGCGATGCCGGCTTCGTGCAGGGCGTCGACGCCTCGCGCCGCGTCGGCAACCGCGGCGAGCCGCTCGTCCCGGCTCAGGGGGCGCGCGGGTGTGCCGAGTGATCCCAGCGGGAAGTATTCCATCGCATACATGAACTGGCCCTGGAGAACTGCGTCGTACAGACCGGCCAGGTAGGGCGAGGCGACCGCGGCGAACGCACGTAGTTCGCGCACGCCTCGGCGGTAGGCGTCGTCGCTGCACACGCCGCTGAAGACCTTGACCACCACGCGATCGGTCGACAGGCCCAGCCGTGCGGGGGGTACGGCGAGATAGAACGTTCCGTTGCCGCCGACTCCCAGCTTCTGGAGCACGGTGAAATCCGCGAGCTGCTGCGGGATCTCGACAGTGGCCATGTCAGTGCCTCTCTTTCGCGGCAGATCCGGCGTCGGTGGTCTGCGTGGTGTCGGTGGCGTTCGCGGCGGTGTCGGCGGATGCCGGAGACTCGGCGTACAGCGTGGCCATCCGGTCCCCCAGGGCTTCTTCGCTGGTCTCGGTGTTGTCGACGACGATCACCGGAGTGTCCGAGCCACGCCCGCGGGTGGCGTCGTCGGCGGCGGCGACCGTGAAGGCGCCGTCCTCACCGCGGTGACGCTTCGGTTCGACGAGGGAGACCCGGACCCCGCGGTCGACAACGGGTCTCAGGTCGGCGAGCCACCGGCGACGGGAGCCCGCGGAGACGATCGTGAGAGATCGCGACCCGAACAATGCCAGACCCGCCCCCACCACGGCGGCAGTGCGGCCGCTGCGGTTGTCGGCGACCACGCAGGTGATGACGCTGCGGCCGGGTCCCACACCCGCCGACACGTTCTCGTCGACGATCGCCACCGGCGCCGCCCGCAGCATCTCACCGAGCTCGCGATCGGCGGCGTCGATGACGATCACGTCGGCGTTGGCGTTTCGGGTCATCGCGTCGAGGTCCGTGGCCGGGTCGGCGCTGAACCGGCACAGAACCGACACCGACCCGGCCCCGGTCAGCGAGGCACCGAGCAGGTTCAGCTTCTCGACGGCCGACGCCATGGCCGCGAAGTCGGGCACCACCGGCACCCCGACCTCGAGGCGCTTCGCCGGGCTGTCCGTCGCGGTGAGCAGACCCGCCAGCACGACGTCGTAACCCGTTGTGCAATCGAGCAACCGGCGGTGCCGTGCACGCAGGTCGTCGACCGTGCCGCCGGGATCGCGCAGGACCACCAGCACCCGCGGTGCGGTCGCGGCGGCCAGCGCTCGACGCTCGGCCGCGGCGATGTCGTTCGCCACCACCACGTCCGGATACACCAGGCGGAGCAGCGGCTCGGTCAGCACCGTGGTCACCAGCGCCATCACCACGAGCATCGCGAAGAGGTCGTCGCTGAGGACGCCGAGGTCGCGTCCCGCCGAGAGGATCACGAGTTCGGTGAGACCCCGGGTGTTCATGAGTACGGCGATCGCCGCGCTCTGCCGCGTGGGTATCGCGCTGGCCCGCGCACCCGCGTAGGCGCCGAGGAACTTGCCGGCGATCGCGACGACCAGCACGAGACCCAACTGCCAGAGCCCCGACAGCCCGATGCCCGCGAGGTCCACGCTCAGGCCGGTGACAACGAAGAACATCGGCAGCAACAGCAGCACGCTGACCTGTTCGAGCCGTTCCAGGATCTCCCGGTGCAACTGCTCGGCACCGACTTTCGGCATCACCGCGCCGAACATGAACGCACCGAAGATCTGGTGGATGCCGATGACGTCGGTGACCGCCGAGGACAGGAACACGCCGATGAGGATGACCGCCAGGATGTCCGGGCTGAGACGTCCCGCCGAGTCCCGCCACTCGACCAGCTTGACCAGCAGTGGGCGCACGATGCCGAACATGACCGCCGCGTACACCAGGGTCATCCCGACGATCTTGGCCACCTCCAGCGGATCACCGCCCTCGATGATCGCGATGATGAACGCGAGCAGGGTCCACGCGAGGATGTCGTCGACCGCGGCCGCGGCCAGACTGAAGACACCGGGGACGGTCCGCATCATCCCGCGGTCGGCGAGGATGCGGGCGAGCACCGGGAAGGCGGTGATCGACATCGCGACGCCCATGAACAGGACCATCCCGAGCCGTTCGATCTCGACTCCGCCGACGGTGTCGTGCGACGGGTACAGCAGAAGCCCCAGTGCCGCACCGAGTCCGAACGGCAGCACGATCGAGCACGCCGAGATGCTCGCCGCCGCACGCTCACGACCTCGCGTCAGTCGCATGTCGAGTTCGAGACCGACGATGAACATGAACAGCACGAGACCGATCTGCGCGAGCCCACCCAGGAGCGGCCGCACCTCTTCGGGGAACAACCACTCGTCGGAGTTTCCCGGCAGGAGACCCAACAGACTCGGCCCCAACGCGATTCCGGCCGCGATCTCACCGACGACGGCCGGCTGACGCACCGCACGGGCGATCATCCCACCGACGCGGGCGACCGCGATGATGACCGCGACATCCAGGAGAAGGAACGCAACCGTGTGCTTGTCCATGTCAGGTCCTGGCCGTCTCAGATTCGGGCATGGTGCGACTCGAAGATGAAGTGGCGTCCTCCGATACGCACATGCGACCCCGGAACCAGTACATGGGGACGATGCGGGAGCAGGCGCACCTCCCGGTTCCCGCTGCTCGGGTCGGCGACGAACGTGCCGTTCGCCGAACCGAGGTCGACGAGCTGGACGGTCCACTCGACCAGCCGGATCTCGACGTGGCGGCGCGACAGCTGTCCGGTCTCGTCCTGGACGCGAATCGGTTTCGGGCTCCCGGCCCGTCCACCGCCGGATGATCCGGGTTCGCGGCCGATGACCAGGTCCTCGTCGAGCAGGAAGGTGAAGCCGTTGTCGAGTAGGAGCCAGCCGAGCGGCGGGCGCTCACCTTCCACGAGGAAGGTCGTCAGCTGATCCATCCGGATGCCGCAGACCCCGCACAGCCACGACTGCGGGTGGTTGAGATGACCTCGGGAGCATCGGATTCCGTGCACCTTGGCCCGTGAGGCCTCGATCTTCACGACCTCGGTCGCGGGCCGCTGATGCTCTTCCTTCGGCAACGGGGCCCGCGGTTCGACATGTTCGGCGAACGGGTCGGGTTGGGCGAACGGCGACTGCTGGACCGCGGGCGCGGCCGGCATCGGCTCCGTGGGGAGTGGATCACCGGCCCCCGGCTGCCCGACCGGGGTCCCGCCCAGCGGGGTCGAGGTGAACGGCAGGGGCTCCGCCACCGGCGCGGCATGCGCCGGCGTCGACAGTTCGTCGACGTCCGGTCGCATCCGCTCGGTCGTCCCCATCTGGTCCGGTTCCGGTTCGGGCTGCGGTTCCGGTTCGGGCTGCGGCGCGGACGCCTCGGGCCGCGGTTCCGCCTCGGGTTGCGGTTCCGGCTCGGGCGCCGGGATCCGCGACGAGGCGGGAAGCGGATGGAATTCGGTGCCGCGCAAACCCAGTGGCGTGTGCAGCAGAGCCCCGGAGGCGGGGACGACACCGTCGACGAGGTCGAATCGTTCCTCTCCGACCTCGGCCGGGACGGTCCCCTCGAGGTACAGGCCGAGCCCCTCGAAGGGCCACGGGACGGCCTTGTCGTAGGTCTCGCCGGGAGGCGGCTCGATCCGTTTGCCGTCGGTCTCCCCGTAGACCCTGCCCGACAGGAAGATCGCGATCCCGACGGTGTCGGGTGCGGCGAAGGCGATGTCGATCTGCTCGTCGGCGGTCAGCACGAGTTGCGCGAGCGCGCGGACGAGATGACGGCCGCGCCGGGGCGCGGAATCCGGTACCGAAACCGCTGATTCGATGTCGAGGAGGTCGGTGATGAACGCGGCCGGCACCGTGTCCGCGATCAGGCAGAGGAATGCGGGTTTGCGGATCACGATCCCGGTACCGGGGATCAGCGTCACCGTGGGTGTCACGCTCGGGATGTCGCCCGGACTGGTCACAGGAACCGTCCTCCTTGGAATCGCCAGTGCGGGAAGATCACTCGCAGCGGACCGTTGACCGCCACCCACACCAGCATCCAGGTGGTGACGAACTGGACCGCGAACACGAACGGCGACGGCCGGAGCTCCTCGGGCAGCAGCCCGGTCACGTCGATGACCAGCCACACCACGATGCCCTCGTTGATCGCGGTGAGCAGCCCGAACAGGGTGGGCCAGTCCTTCTCCCAGCGGAATTGCTGCAGGAAGTGGTAGACGAACTCCCAGGCGACACCGAGCACGATGACCGTGAACAACACCGTGAAAGCGACGCGGTAGACGTCGAAGATCGTGGGATCACCCGAGGAGATCAGCCACAGGAACGGCACCAGGACGATGGTCCACAACCCGCCGAGGATGCCGAGCACCAGCACGCGGGTCTGGATCCGTCCCCACAGGGTGGGCAGCATCAGTCGACTCCCTTGTTGTTCATCCACCGCCACCACTGGGCGGTCGACCGCCACGGGGTGAGGCGCTTGCAGAATCCCTGCCGGGCGAGATCGTCGACGATCTCGAGCGCGGCGATCTGCAGACCGAGGAACGTGTCGACACCCGGGAAGTACCCGCCGAGTGTGGCGCTGCCCGATGCGTACAGCTTCCCGTCGCCGTTGCGGGTGCCCTTCAGCTCGAAGTCGCGTTCGACGTCCATCCGGCCGACCGGGTTGATCCCCGCGCCCGTGTGGTCGAGAAGGTCTCGCAGCAACCGGTGTTCGCGCACGTCGGCCTCGAGCCCGGTGCAGTCGATGACGTAGTCGGCGTACAGCTCGAAGGTGCCGTCCGGCCGGTGTTCCTGTCGGATCGGGGCGTGCGGGTCGACGCGCACGGTCGTCACCACGCCCTGGCCGCCCGGACCCGGCACCAGGCTCTCGGCCCTGCCGACCGCCACCCGGTACCACCCTTCCCGGCGTCCGCGCGCGAGCTGTTCCTGCCAGTCGTCGCGGACCGGGGTGTTGGTGCCACCCATCTGTTTGTAGGCCTCGGCGCGTTCGTGTCCCTCGAGTTTGCGCATGCGCGCCTTGAGCTGCCCACCCCACACCGACTTCGGATAGTTGAAGCCCTGGTAGGCCCACCCGTCTTTGCCCTTGCGCCGCATGAAGATGTGCGGTCCGTGGGGTTTGTCGTAGTAGGTGCGGAACAGATGCACGATCTGCGTCTGGAGGCCGAGCGCATCACGGTCGTCGATCAGGCGTTGCAGCACACGGGATGCGACGATCCCGGCGCCGCGGATGACGACGGTGCCCGGTTTGCGCTGCAGCGACTGGTAGACGTGTTCGTGCGATTCGTAGGCGTTGACGACCTTGCTGGCGTCGCGATAGGTCTCGCGGAACGCCTGCAGGTCCGGCAGCAGCTTGATTCCCGGATAGCCGATCGCCACATGCACCCAGCGGCTGCGGAAGGCGACCCGCTTGGTCGGCGAACTCCCCTGCGGCGGTGTGAGGATCGTGAAGTAGCCGCCGCCCGCGCGGCGTCGGATCATGCGAACCTGCCCGCGGTGCAGCGACTTCAGATAGCCGATGCGCCGGCACTCCTTCTCCATCGACTCGAACGCCTGCCCCGCTCTCGGGGTGTAGAAGTTCGCGAAGACGGGCTCCACCAGCACATTCCACAGCGGCTTGATCTGCTTGTCGGCCCACGCCTCGCGGACCGCATACGACGGGAATCCCCAGATGTTGTCGGGTGTCGACGCCGAATCCGACCGCAGCCGTTCGCCCCGCGGGATCTGTGACACCCGGGTGAGGTACTCGTAGCTGCGCCACGGCACGTCCTGCGGACCGAGGACCGCGATCTGGTCGAGCGGAACGCCACAGATCCGCAGATAGTCGACGGTCACGAAGGAACCGATCCCCGAACCCACGGTGACGAACGGGACGTCGACGACCGGGATGCCCGCCGCCTGCACCATGGCGTCGGTCCACACGTCGGTCTCGACGAGTTCGGGTGTCAGGTCCCCGAGGCCGCCGGGTCCCGGCCGTGGAGCGCGCGGCGGCGGACCGGGCGCGTACGGGACACGACGGGACATCGCTTTCCTCCGATGAGGTCGGGTGGCACGGATTGTGCGGTAACTCTAACGCGCGAAGCGGTCCGCAACCGTGTGAAACCAGCCGAACGAATTACGTCCGTCTCGGCTGGTCAGCGGGCGAACCGGACCTGGTCGGACCACGGAACGTGACATCGAGTGTTGACAAATAGCGGAGCGTCGAAATACGTTCGACTCATCTGCTGTGGCCACCCGCACATGGCCCGGCCCACCTCGAAGGACGCGACGATGACCAAAGCATTGACGAATCCGAACACCACCGGCGACGCACCCTCGCGCTACGTTCCCGAACCCGATAAAACGGGCTCCGAACACGACTACGGCCAGGTGCTCGACGACCTGTCCGCGGCCTCGGTGCACCGCAACTTCGACCCCTACGTCGACATCGACTGGGATGCGCCGCACATGGCGATCACCGCGGACGACCCGCGCTGGATCCTCTCCTACGAGGTCGACCCGATCGGTCGTCACCCCTGGTACCAGCAGCTGCCGGAGAGCAAGCAGATCGAGATCGGCATGTGGCGTCAGGCCAACGTCGCCAAGGTCGGCCTGCAGTTCGAGTCGGTGCTCATCCGTGGCCTGATGCAGTACAGCTTCTCCCTCCCCAATGGCGCACGCGAGTTCCGGTACACCACGCACGAATCCAAGGAGGAGTGCAATCACACCCTGATGTTCCAGGAGTTCGTGAACCGCGTGGGCATGGACGTTCCCGGCGCGAAGATCGGGTACCGGCTGATCTCGCCGCTCGTCCCGCTCGTGTCGACGGTCTTCCCGATCGTGTTCTTCTTCGGCGTACTCGGCGGTGAGGAACCGATCGACCACATCCAGAAGGACTTCCTGCGGACCCGCGCCCGCCTGCACCCGACGATGGCCGCGGTGATGCAGCTGCACGTCGCCGAAGAGGCGCGTCACATCTCGTTCGCGCATCACTTCATCCGCGAGCAGGTCCCGCAGCGCAACCGCTTCCAGCGTTTCCTGCTGTCACTCATGCTGCCGCTGACGATGCGCATCCTGTGCGGTGCAATCGTGGTGCCGCCACGTTCCTTCGCCCGGGAATTCGACGTCCCCCGTGAGGTCATGAAAGACATCTTCTGGCGGTCCGAGGAGTCGAAGCGCTTCCTGCGCAACGTTTTCGGAGACGTCCGGATGCTCGCCGACCAGAGCGGACTGATGAACCCGGTGTCGCGCCTGCTCTGGCGTGCACTCGGAATCAGCGGTCGCCCTTCGCGTTTCCGCAGCGAACCGACCTACACGGCAGCCTGACCCCCCACCGGCCTGATCCGCCCTCCTCCACACAGGTAGCGAACCGACCCTCATGCCTCACGTCGTCACCCAGGCGTGCTGCGGCGACGCGTCGTGCGTCTACGCATGCCCCGTCAACTGCATCCACCCCACCCCGGAAGAACCCGACTTCGGCATCGCCGAGATGCTCTACATCGACCCGGCGATCTGCGTCGACTGCGGGGCATGCGTCAGCGCCTGCCCAGTCGGCGCAATCGTGCCCGGCCATCGCCTGCCCGACGGCCAGGAACGGTTCGCCGAGGTCAACGCTCTGCAATACCGCGACACCGTCGACGGTGCGGCGCGTTTCCCCGTGGACCCCGCACGACGACTCCCTCTCGCCCCGATCGACCGTCCGCGGCAACTCGCGGTCGAGCGCCGGGTGTCGGTCGGCATCGTCGGCTCCGGACCGTCGGCGATGTACGCCGCCGACGAGCTGCTGCGCCATCCCCAGGTCTCGGTGACGATGTACGAACGCCTCGACCGGCCGTTCGGTCTCGCCCGCTTCGGTGTCGCCCCGGACCACCTGCACACCCGCAAGGTGATGCGCCTGTTCGACGACATCGCGCGCAACCCGAATCTGGAGATCCTGCTCGACACCGAGGTGGGACGCGACATCACGCTCGACGACCTCCGGGCACGTCATTCGGGCGTCATCTGGGCCGTCGGCGCCCCCACCGACAAGACGCTGGACCTGCCGGGGATCGAGCAGGCCGGCGTCACCAGCGCCACGTCGTTCGTCGGCTGGTACAACGGCCATCCGGACTTCACCGACCTCGACGTCGACCTGTCCACCGACCGGGTGGTGGTCATCGGCAACGGCAACGTCGCACTCGACGTGGCACGCATCCTCGTCGCCGACCCTGCCGCACTCGCCGACACGCCCATCTCGCCGGCCGCACTGACCGCCCTGCAGCGGTCGTCGGTGCGCGAGGTCGTCGTTCTGGGACGGCGCGGACCCGTCCACGCCGCATTCACGCTGCCCGAGCTGATCGGGTTGGTGGATTCCGGTGTCGCGGTGACGGTCGATCCCGCCGATCTCGAGTCGCCTCCGGTGGACGGCGAACTCGACGCGACCATCCGCGCCAAACTCGACATCCTGGCCGAATGCGCCGCTGCCGGTGAACCAGAGGGGCGTCGGATCAGGCTGGCGTTCTTCGGTTCTCCGCTCGAGGTGCGCGGGCAGGACGGACGCGCGAACGGTGTCGTCGTCGGCCGCAACCGGGTGATCGTCGACGACGCGGGCGCGACCGTGATCGAACCCACCGGTGAAAGCGCCACCCTCGAGGCCGGACTCGTGCTGACCTCGGTCGGTTACCGCGGCGTCCCCGTACCGGGCCTGCCCTTCGACGAAGCAAAGGGCGTCATCCCGCATCGCGCCGGGCGGGTCTTCGACGGCGACGAACAGGTACCGGGCACGTACGTGACCGGCTGGATCAAGCGTGGACCGTCGGGCTTCATCGGCACCAACAAGACCGACTCGGCGGAGACCGTGTCCTCGCTGCTCGCAGATCTCGAAGAGGGCGCGCTCTCGGATAGATTGATCGACCATGGGGCCCGCGTACCAGCGCACCACCGTGCGCGCCGATCTGTCCGCTCTTCCGGCTGACCTCGCGGCGGCGCTGCGTGACCACGCCGAGTCGCGGCAGCTGACCATCACCGATGACCTGCCCGCGTGGATCACCCGGAGCATCAATCCGCCGTCCTCGTCGCTGACCGGCAAGCTCTTCGGGCGGCGCGCCAACCCGGCCGATCCCGACTCCGAGCACCAGACGCTCGTCGCACTGCACCCGACGCACCTGCTGGTCGTCGTCTCCGGGGCGAACCGCGGGATCTCGGCGCTGTCGGTGCCGCTCGCCGTCGCGTCGGTCGAGACACCGGAGTCGGCGGACGGGTTCGCGGTGACCGGTTTCGCCGGTCAGGACGGTCGCCCGGGCAGCTATCACCTCGGCGTCGGCGAGCCACACGGCGCGGAGTGCCTCGAAGCGGTGCGTGCGGCGATCGTGGCCGCGAAGAACCCATAAACCGGGGCCCGCCCGTGTCGGTTTCGTCCGATTGGTGAGTCACCCTGAAGCTGGACTCCAGACCTGAGATCACGGCGAGAGAATCCCGTATGACATTGTGCGCGTGCCAGATAGGCACTGTAACTGCACACGATTCCGAACGAGGTCTCGCACGTCGCAGTGCGCACGAGTACTCTTGCGCCTCATGTGGGGGGAGGAACCACGCGTGACGGGGATGTTCTCGAGGTTTGATTACACCGACGCCGCGCTGACCACCGGGGAACGTTTTCTGAAACTCGTCGAGGGGGTCGACGAGCCGGAGACGCGTCTGCCGGATATGCCGGGCTGGACGCTGGTCGACTGCCTGGGGCACGTCGCCCTGGCGCCGGCCCGGTTTCTCGCGCTCGCGCGCGGCGAGGGCGAATGGTGCCGACAGGCGATCGACGTCCCGGATTTCAACGCGAAACAGATCGCGAACCTGCCGACCCGTGACGTCTCGGTGCTGGCGCGCCAGCTGAGAGAGGGCCTCGACATCCTGGTCGACACCGTCTCGCATTTCAATGCCCAGGTACCGAAGATGCGGTTCGACGGCGACCGGCTCATCCGGGCCGACGCCGCGCTGGGCATCCTCATCGGCGAGTTCGTGGTGCACGGGCACGACATCGCGCGTGCGGTGGGCGCGCGGTGGTGGGTCGAGCCCGACGTGGTGCTGATGATCATCCGAGGCCGACAACAGGTGCTGCCGAGCTGGGTGGACCCGACGGCAGCGGCGGGACACGACGGCACCTATGACATCCGATTGCGCGGGTGTTCGGAGCGCTACCTCTACGAGTTCACCGACGGCGAGCTGATCATCAACCCCGACGATCCCCGACGCGCCGAAGTCCACGTCAGCGTCGACCCCGCCGCGGCGCTGCTGATCGGTTACGGCCGGCTCTCACCCACGTGGGCGGCGCTGACCGGCCGGGCATTCGCATGGGGAAGCAAGCCGTGGCTTGCGCCACGGCTTGCTCAGAAGTTCTTACCCGCCTGATTCAGCGGTTGGTTCGGTTCAGCGGTTGGTCGGCGAACCGGCCGGACGGCTGGCGCGACGTCCGCCCTGCGAACGTCCACCCGCACGATGCTGGTCGCCGGAACGGGGCTGAGCCGCCGAGCGACCCTGTCCCGCCGAACGGGACTGACCGGCGGAGCGGCCGTCGGTGGCACGCTGTCCACCCGACCGGCGCTCGCCCCCGCGGCTCTCGCCGCCCTGACCGCGTACCCCGCCACGGCTCTCACCGCGGGCGGCGCCATTGCCGCGACCCTCGCCGCGCGAACGCCCCGGGTGTCCGCCACGGCGACCACCCTGCGAACGACCACCCTGCGAACGACCGCCTTGAGAACGACCACCCTGCGAACGACCACCCTGGCCACCACGGGCCGCCTCGGCGGCCGCGCGCTCGGCAGCCGACACGCGAGGGGCCCGCTCGCCGACGAGCTCGTCGACGGCGCCGGCCTTGGCGTCGACCTGCTTCGGGGTGACCTTGATCTTGGCCTTGCGGAGCAGCTGCGAGACCTCACGACGCTGCTCGGGCAGGCACACGGTGACGACGTCACCGGAGCTGCCGGCGCGCGCGGTGCGGCCCGAACGGTGCAGGTAGGCCTTGTGCTCGGCGGGCGGATCGACGTGGACGACCAGCTCGATGCCGTCGACGTGCACACCGCGGGCGGCGACGTCGGTGGCCACGAGGACGCGCACGTCTCCCTCACCGAAGGCGGCGAGGTTGCGGTCGCGCTGGGCCTGGCTGAGGTTGCCGTGCAGGTCGACGGCCGGGATGCCCTGTTCGCTCAGCTTCTTGGCGAGCTTCTTGGCCTGATGCTTGGTGCGCATGAACAGGATTCGGCGACCGGCGCCGGAAGCGAGTTCGGCGACGAGGTCGGCCTTGCCCGCCGACGACACCTCGAACACGTGATGGGTCATGGCGGCGACCGGCGACTCGGCGGAGTCGACCGAATGCAGGACCGGGTTGTCGAGGAAGCGCTTGGCCAGCTTGTCGACGCCGTTGTCGAGGGTTGCCGAGAACAGCATCCGCTGACCCTCCGCCGGGGTGGCGGCGAGGAGCTTGGTGACGACCGGGAGGAAGCCCAGGTCGGCCATGTGATCGGCCTCGTCGATGACGGTGATCTCCACCTCGTCCAGCTTCACGATGCCCTGGCGCATGAGATCTTCGAGGCGTCCCGGGCAAGCGACGACGATGTCGACGCCGCGGCGGAAGGCCTGTTCCTGGCGGGTCTGCTTGACGCCGCCGAAGACGGTGGTGACGGTGAGGCCGACGGCGGCCGCGAGCGGCTCGACGACAGCCGCGATCTGGGTGGCCAGTTCACGGGTCGGCGCCAGAATGAGGCCGGTGGGGGCACCGACGTAGCGCTTGACCTGCATCTCGGCGAGTCCGGCGACCAGCGGGATGGAGAAGGCGAGGGTCTTGCCCGAGCCGGTCTTGCCGCGGCCGAGGACGTCCTTGCCGTCGAGGGTGTCGGGCAGGGTGTCGGCCTGGATCGGGAAGGCGTCGGCCTTGCCCTGCGATGCCAGGACCTGGACCAGTTTGGTTGGTACGCCGAGGGATTCGAAGGAAACCTGGGGAGCGGTGGTGTCGGCGGGAGTGGTGTCGGCGACCTGGTTTACAGGTGCCGAGGGGGTCTCGAGGACAGCAGTCATTATGTGAGCAGAGCTCTTCCTGTGCGTGGCACGCGAGCAGGACGACAGTTCACTGCCGATGGTCGGTGCCGATGGCGAACACGCGGGTACGCGGGCTCGTTCGCCGTATGAAGTCAATGGCAGGCGGTGGACATCTGAAGTCCGACCCGGCGACCACCTGAGTGGGCCCCGACCTGCGAGAGAAGCGTTCTACGACGCGTTGATGCAACCCGTCACGGGCGCAACACTGCGATCGACACTACGCGCCGGTAACGAAAGAAGCGAATCGTTGTGACCGAGGTCGCGGCTCAGAACGCCTCGCTCAGCATGACGGCGACGGTGCCGGGTTCCAGCGCGTCGAAGACATGCTCGACGTCACCGGGATAGGAGATGTAATCCCCGGGGCCGAGTTCTTCGGCGGCGTCACTCGGTCCCAGCCGTGCACGCCCGGTGCTGATGACCACGTGTTCGACGACGCCGCGCGCATGTGGCGCGGACACCCGCGGCTTGCCGGGTTCTGCCCGGATGACGTACATGTCGCGCCGGGAGCCGGGCGCGGCGGTCGACAGCAGGGTGGCCGAGTAATCGGCGTCTGCGGCTGGGATGAGGGGCCCCTCCCCGAACCGGATCACCTCGACGGTCGGCGCGGGTGAGTCCAGCAGCGCCGAGAACTGCACGCCGAGTGCCGTGGACAGCGACCACAGCGTCTCGACGCTGGGGTTCCCCTCGCCCGATTCGAGCTGGGACAGGGTCGACTTCCCGATACCCGCACGACGCGCCAGCTCGGTGAGCGACAGTCCGGCACGTGCACGTTCGCGCTTCAGCGACGCGGCGACCAGCGTTTTCGGGTTCACCTGCCGAGATTCGTTCATCAAACCGTCCGATCGTCCATCTTGACGAACACCTGCTGTGTGTTCACTATGATAGTCATGCGTTCGGCATGGAGAACACTCGATTCGGCGACACTGCGCGCCGTCGTCGTGATGTGCCTGTCGGTGCTCGTGATCGGCGCGTCGTACGGGGTCGCGGCCCACAGCGCCGGCCTCGCCCTCTGGCAGATCGTGCTCATCGCGACCGTCGTGCTCGCCGGGTCGTCGGAGTTCGTCTTCGTCGGCGTCCTGGCCGCCGGGGGCGTCCCTGTTGTCGCCGCCCTCACCGGACTCCTGGTCAACACGCGGAACTTCGGATACGGGCTCGCGGTGGGCAAACACCTGCGCGGGCTCCCGGAGGCCTTCCTCGGAGCACACCTGATCAACGACGAGACGGCCGCGATGACCACCGCGGAATCCGAGCCGCGGCGCGCTCGTGCGGCATTCCTGCTGTGCGGCTTGGGAATACTCGTCTGCTGGCCGGTCGGAGCCGGGCTGGGTGCCCTCCTCGGGAGCAGCGTCGCGAGTCCTGAAGCGCTGGGACTCGACGCCGCATTCCCCGCTCTGCTTGCCGCGCTTGCCATTCCGGCCTTGCGGACGCGCGCCACCTGGGCAGCTGTCGCCGTCGGCGGTGCCGTCGCGGTGGCCTCGACGCCGTTCCTGCCCGCCGGTTTGCCGATCTTGTGTGCACTGGCCGGATTCGCCGCCGTCGAAGCAGCCCGGCGGCTGCGGCCCCCGCTGCTCGAGCCGCGTTCTCCGCTGGTTGAGCCGCGTGCTCCGCTGCTCGAGCCGCCATCCCCGCTGGTTGAGCCGGTGAGGAGCGATAGCGACGAGCCGTGTCGAAACCACCGTGAGGCACCCCGTTGATCTCCGGGTTCTCCCTCGGCATCGGAATCGCCGTCCTCGCTGCCGGCACCTACCTGATCCGGCTGGCCGGACCGCTTCTCCGCAACCGCTTCACGGTGTCGGCGACCGCGGAGAAGCTGATGGATCGGGCCACCGTGGTGTTGCTCGTGGCGGTGGCGCTGACCGGGGCCGTTTTCGCCGGTCACGACTTCGCCGGCTGGGCACGGCCCGCGGGCGTGGCCGTCGGCGTCGTCGCGGCCGTCCTGCGCGCGCCGATCGCGGTCGTGGTCATCCTCGCCGCCGCGACCGCCGCCGGTCTACGCGCGCTCGGCCTCCCCTGAGCCGACCTCGTCAGGCATTCGCCTGGGTCGCGTACTCGCGTGCGCGCCGATCGAGAACCACGGCGACCTGGGACGGCGCGTCCTCGCCGATCAGGAGTCTCAGACGGCCCGGTTCCGGGTCGGCGATATGCGCGACGAGACGCTCGGCAACCGCAGGGACCCGCAGATACGTCGGTCACGGCTGCACTCAGCGCGGCCGTCGAGGAGATCTCGACCGAACCGCAGCGTTCTCTACTCCGGTCGCTGGCCGCCTCGATCCAAACCGATGATGCGGTGGCGCAAGAATTTCAGGAGCGGCTCCTTGCACCGCAGCTTGCCCAGATGCGGGAACTCGTCCGTGGCGAGGGCGCGCGAGACCCTGTCCGGGTCACTGGCAGAACACGTTCGATCCGTCATGGCACTCGACCAGCACCGAAGCTGAGAGACGGGCCAGGCAACGACATCAAGCCGCTGCGGTGCTGGCCGCGGCGCGCCCCTTCCATTCCCACACCGCGTAGATCACCTCCATTGCATACCCAAGATCAAGTCTCCCGCCACCGACCGGCACCGTCGCATCCGCCGCGACCTGATCATCGGGTTGCCACAACCCCGGCGCCCGGGTTGGTGGATTCACCTCGATCACCGAACCATTCGGCATGTGGAACGAAAACCGCTGCTGCCCATGGGACTTGATAGAGAACTCACCCCGATGCAGCGCCCGATGACAGGTCCCACACAACAGAATCAGGTTGTCCAGCTCGGTCTCCCCATCGTGCGACCAGAACACCACGTGATGCGCGTGCAGATGCCGTGTCCGCCCACAACCTGGCGTCTGGCAACAGCGATCGCGGAGGAACAATGTGGTTCCCCCGGAATCGTGGAGGACTCCTCTATGCGGCTTCGGGCTCGGTGACTGCGGTGTTCTCGTAGTCGACCGGACTCATCATCCCGATCGCGCTGTGGCGACGCTGGTGATTGTAGAAGCCGTAGCACCACTCCAACACGACCGCCTGCGCCTCCATGATAGTATGGAACTCGTTGCGTGACAACACTTCCCACTCCAAAGAAGAGAAGAATGCCTCCGCTGCGGCGTTGTCGAAACACGATCCGACCCGGCCCATCGACTGCCGGATACCCATCTTCTGGCACAGCCTGGTGAACCGTTTCGCGGTGTACGTCGACCCACGATCGGTGTGGAAAATCAGCTTCTGCGCATCGTCATCACGCCATATCGCCTGCATACCGCCCCGCGTGGCGACCGCCATCTCGATCGCCGCACACGCCAACGCTGCATCCGGGTGACGACTGGTGGCCGCCCCCAGCAGGCGGCGACTGTAGAGGTCGATGACCGTGGCCAGATACAGCTTGCCCGCCGCGGTCGGGATCTCGGTGATGTCGCCGACCCACCGCTGATCGGGGCACTGTGCGGTGAAATCGCGACCCAACAAATCGGGGAACTTCGGGGCGGTCTTGTCCTGACGGGTCAGCCCGTTGCGCCGGCGGATCCGCCGCGCGACCAGGCCCTGACGACACATCGAATCAGCGACAGTCTTCTCGGTCACCGTCCACCCGTCAGCACGCAGATCCGCATGCAGGCGCGGTGACCCGTGCAGGCCGCGGGCCTTGTCGAACGCCACCGCCACGGCCCGGTCGATGGTGTCCCGGCGATAGTCGCGGGTGGTGTGCAAACCCGTTGCCGCACCCGGCGATTGGGTCCGCTTATGCCATTTGTAGAACCACGCCTCGCTGACCCCGAGCAGCCGGCAGGACACCGCGTGTGGCACCCGATAGTTGGTCCTCTGGTCGGCGATAAAGCGTGCCACGCTCACTTCGTCGCCTCCTTCACCCACAGGACCACTGATCGCTTGAGGACATCACGCTCCATGCGCAGCTCGGCGACCTCGTCACGCAACCGTTTGAGCTCAGCAGCGTCATCAACGGTCAGCTCGCCGCGGCCCTCCCGCTCGGCGCGCGCCCGGTTGACCCAGTTACCCAAGGTGCCCTCGTTGACCCCCAGGTCTCGAGCGACCTGGGCGATCGGCTTACCTGTCTCCTCGACGATCCGGACCGCCCCATCACGAAACTCCCGGTCGTACTTCTTCCGCTTCTCTGGCATCGTGCTCCTCATTATCGATGCCTCTACGGTTCGGGGGGAACCTCACAACGCCCGGATCATCGCCTTACTCGGAGCCCGCTGTTTACGGCCCAGCCCAAGCAACGCCAGTTTTCCGCGACGACCGGGCACCCTCCTGGACAGCGCCTCTCGCATTGACGCACCACACCGCGCCTCCTCCAGCTCCGCCTCCGACAACGCCGGACCGTCATCCAGATGCGCCTGTTCCACCCCGTCACCACTGTGGATCAGGATCTCCGCCCCGGGAGCGAGGTCGGGCATCGCGATCCCCTCATGCACCATGTCGGCCATCGCCACCACCGCCGCAGCAATATTCGACGGCACCCGCTTCCACAGATCCCGACGATTCGCCGGCCTCACCTCCGAATCCGGAGCACCCTCGGTCTCCAACTCGCCGTCAGGAGCGTTCCGCGGAACGCTCGGTAGATCCGGATCACCAGCCGTGCGGGTCCGCTCGTACTCCGCCCGCACCGTCCCCGCCAGAAACCGCGCTCCATCCAACGGCGTCAGCGTCATCGACACCGACAACGACCCATCTGCATTCCACTGCCACCGAGCCGACGACTCCGTGGGCGTCACGAGTTCCCCACCTTCGCTGTAGCCCCGATCGATCTGGCGCATCGCCCGCACCGCCTTCTCCAGCTGCGACGCCGTACACGACAGAGCCAGATTCACCAGCTCCTTCTCCCGTGACGGAGTCGCCACCCGCGTCAACGCCCGCACCTTCGAATACGTCAACCGCCCCGCACCGAACGCCTTCCGGATCAACGGCAACTCCCGCAATGATTTGGCCACCCGCACCTGCTCATGCGCCGTCCGCTGCGAAATCCCCGCCTTCCACGACAACCACTGCGCCAACGAGTGAATCGCCGGACCCCGCCACGACTCCCGCTCACCCAACTCCGCCACCAGCGACAAGAACTCCGCGGTCAACGCCGTGATCTGCGCGGCATACCCCAACACCCGAACCTCGAGCACCTCATCAGACAACGACGCCGGATCCGCACCGTCGAACATCGACGACACACCCTCGCCACGCAACGCGGTAACAGACATCCCGACCCCCCAGCCAGTTCGAACAGATATACGAACAAGCTACCGGCGGCCACCGACAATTCCGCAGGTCACGACTCCACGAGCGTTCCGCGGAACGCTCGACGCAGCGCCGCTCAACGCACTACCGCCGGCTCGGCACAGCTGTCCGGGACGTCGACCAGTGAGCACGGCACCGGCCTCCGCGTCGGCCGGTAGTCGGCAGGCACTCCCCCGGACCGCGTGATCTCCCGGTAAGCGGCGACGCCGTCGGTGGGACGCCGTGTCAGCGACGGGTCTCGTCGGACGTCGACGGTGTACAGACCGAAGCGCGAGTCGAAATCGCCCCACTCGTAGTTATCGGTGAGACTCCAGTAGTTGTAGGACTTCACGGTGATGCCGTCTTGCTTGGCCCGCTGCAGCCAGTACACCGTGTCACGTAGGTGGTCCGAACGCCGATAACCGTCGGGGCGGCGACCGGCCGGATCGGTGGCCAGCCCGTTCTCGATCACCCGGATCGGCTTGCCCGGGAACTGTCGCGCCACGTGGCGGAGCACGTAATAGATGCTCTCGGGCGCCTGTGAACTCTTCCAGAACTCGCCGAGTGCGCCGTAGGCCACCGACGCATCGGTGACCGAGAACGAGTAGTAGTGGTCGACGCCGACGAAGTCCAGGGTGTCGCGCATCCGTTGCGGGAAGATCGATTCCAGCCACGGCTGGAGTCCAGCGATCGGATAGTAGGCGAAGTTCGACGACACCTCCGCGCCTGGCTGGACCCGATGGATGTGCCGGTAGACGGCCCGATGCGCCGCGACGATCCCATCGGCCATCCGGCCCAGGTTCTGCGGCGAGACCCCGCCGTACTGGAGTTCGCGCCGAACGTACTCGGTCGGTTCGTTGAAGGTGATCCACAGCGGGTCGGCCCAGGCATACCGGTCGACGACCCGGGAGGCGAACGCCACCATGTCGTCGGTCATTCCGGGGCGATTCCACCCGCCGAGATCCACCGCCCAGCCGGGATGCACCCAGTGGTTGAGCGTGATCATCGGTCGCATGCCGGCGTCGACGACTTTGCGGATCACCCTGTCGTAAAACGCCCAGCCCGCCGGATCATCGTGTCCGCGTGTCGGTTCCACCCGCGACCACTCGACCGACGTGCGGTAGATCCCGACACCGAGCGACGCGGCCCGATCGATGTCCTCGGCGTAACGATGGTAGAAGTCGACGGCGTTGCCGACCGGATCGTCGACCTTGCCCTGCTTCCCGTACCGCAGCCAGTTCGAGTCCCGGTTGTATCCCTCGGACTGGAAGCCGGATTGGGCGACACCGAAGTCGAAGTCCGGACCGAGCGGCGGAACCGCGGCTCGCGCCGGCGAGGCGACACCAACAGGCAGCAACAGCACTGCGGCAAGCGCGATCACGAGCACGGCGGGCACCCGCAGTCGACACCGAACGCCGGGACGGAAGGGTTCGTGCACGACGGTCAGAACGGGCTACCCGTGAACGGTGCGACCCGCTCGCACGGCACGCGTCGAGGGTGCTCGGGATCGAGCGCGTTCAACACGAAGTACGCCGTTCGCCGCGACCCCGCCATACCCGCATGCTCGGTGTAGTCGACCGAACATCCTTCCTGCACAACGATGTTGCGGACATTCGATCCACCCGGCGGAAGCCCGTACCAGTACGGCACCACCAGTTCGTCGTAGCGCGTGGCGATGTTGGTGTACTCGATGCCCGGCAGGTAGTAGCCGCCCTCGGCGACCCTACGCAGGAACGCGGCACCAGGGTCGAGGTCGAAACACGCCTGGCACAAGGGAACCTGCTCGGGCCGAACACCCAGACCGCGTACGAACGGGCCGATGGCATCGGCGCCGGCGACGGTCGTCCCCCGCCACACGGGTGCCAGCGAGACGTACTTGTCGATGTTGTGTTGGCCACCGAGATATTTGGCGTAGTACGCGGGTACCACGGTCCCCTGGGAATGTCCGACGATGTCGACCTTCGACGCTGCGGTGGCGCGACGCACCTTGGTGACGAAGCCACCCAGCTCGCGTGCACTCTCGGACATCAGGCCCATCCCGCCGATCGCACTGATCGGCCACGGGGCACCCTTGATCGCGCCGTAGGTGGGCGTGAAGACGCAGTATCCCTCGTTCTTCAGCAGCGGGACGTAGGTTCCCCAGTTGGTCTGCTGCGATCCGCCCGTCCCGTGTACGAGGATGACCGGGTTGGGGTGACGCGCCGACGGCTTGCAGTTCCAGTCGTTCGCGCCGGGCAGCGAACCACCCGGGTCGGTGAGTTCACCGGGGATTCCGGAGAGGAAGTTGTAGGTGACCGGCAATGTGTCTGCCCGCGCGGGCGTGGCGGTGGCGACCAACACCCCGGCCAGCGCCGCCACGACCAGCCCCAACAGCAGCTTCGAGGACCTCATCGCTGAGAAACTAACAAAGACCTGCGGACCTGGGTGGGCGTTTGCCCAGACCGGCTGCCGGACTTCCGATCAACGGGAACCGACCGGCCAGAACGCGCCGATCTCGAAGACCGCCTCCGCGCCCATTGGTCGGGTGAGGACGTCCACACCGTGGCACGATGAGAGGACTACGGGAAGCCATGCGGTCATGCGCCCAGGACCAGATGAGGATCGCGAGTCTGGTCGCCGCCACCGGCCGCAGATGCATCTCCGTCCGGGCCGACACCGCCGACCGCGCCGCGATGGATGCGCTGGTCGCACAGGCGCATTCGGAGTTCGGCCGCATCGACATCGCGGTCGCCAACGCGGGCGTGTCGGTCGCGGCACCCGTGCAGTCGATGACCTCCGGCCAGTGGGCGGAGGTCATCTCCTCCAATCTGACCGGCGTCTTCAACACGGTCGGCGCGGTGGCGGGCGGGATGATCGAACGCAACTACGGACGGATCGTCACCATCTCGTCGATGCTCGGCCGGGCCGGTAACACCAACATGGCGGGGTATGCGGCATCCAAATGGGGTGTCATCGGTTTCACCAAGAGCGCGGCCCTCGACCTCGCCGGTCACGGCATCACCGTCAACGCCATTGCGCCCGGGAACATCTCGACGCCGATGATCCACAACGAGGCGCTGTACTCGATGATGCGCCCCGACCTGCAATGCCCCACGATCGACGACGTCGCACCCGTCTTCGAATCTCTCCATGCACGCGCGTCACCGGCTGACGCGCATCTCTTGTCACGGTCGCCGAGGCATCACGCGTCCAGAAGAGGTCACGGCGTGTTTTCCTCGTCGCGATGGCGGAAGTCGCGCACGGTCGCGACGGCCGACGCGAGGACGAGAACGAAGCCGGTCACCAATAGTGTCACCGCGACGTAGTGCATGACGCTCTCGTAGTGACCGAGGTCGAATTGCTCGGCCGCGATTCGGAATCCGACCACGACGAGCCAGGCGAGTAACGCCATCGTGAGCGTCCGACGCTGAAAGACCGCACTGCGACGCCGATGCTCGTGCTCGGCGAGATCGTCGATGGCGGCGAGGACGATTCCGCTCATCCGCGTGTGTGCCGGCGACTCGGGCGACAGCTTGGCCAGGATGTCGACCTTCTGGGACAACTTCTGGTGCCGGTCGTTGGCGTCGAGTCGCGCGATGACCGCTCCGATCATCGCGACCAGCAGCGTCCCGGCGAAGGTGAGCATCGCGGCGGTCATAGGCGGAAACCTACAGCGACCCGGGCTCGGAAGGCGGCCGAAACCGCAGCACTCCCCTGCCACGGCCCGCTGCGTCCCGGGTGGCGGAGACCGGAACGCGCCCTCCACGCGATGAACGACGACGATAGGTCGTTCGGATGTGCCCGAGTTCGAACCTCAGGGATCAGGACGTGGACAGCGACCGGCGAGCGAGCTCCAGAATCCGCTCCGCACGACGGTATTCCAGCGAATGCAGCTGACTGTCCGGGGACACGGTGTTACTCGCCTGACGCAACAAGATCGCTGCCAGGGACGACACGGTTCGCGGTGGGATGACCAGCAGGGTCACCTCGATCCCCTTCGCGGTCAGAGTCATCAACGGCGGCGTCGCGGGCGAGTCGGGCGAATCCAGGCCTGGGTATCGGCGGAAGCTCTGCCAGTTGACGTCGATACCGGTCACCTCGCCGATCTGTGGTCGCGCCGCGGCGAGGACGCCGGGCAACTCGTCGGCGAGCTGGACCGTGTACGGGTACCAGGCGCCGCCGATCGCCACAGACGGATCGACGCCGAACCGCACTCGAGGCGGACCCAGAAGCGGCGGGGCGCTCATCGACGGGCCCCCACGGCCGGGACGATGAAAACACGCGAGACGGGACTCACATTTGCCACCTGACATGCTCACCAGACGGAAAACGGTCTGTCTGACACCGGAGACGCCGACAGCGGCCTGTCGGATGTTCGATCCGGATGTCTTCGACATTACCCCGGCCGTGCTCCGAGCCGTCGACCGGCGCGGACATCGGATCGTCGGCGCCCAAACAACGGCTCCCAAACGACAGCGCCCAAAACGACAGCGAGGGCCCCGGCGTGCGCCGGAGCCCTCGGACTCTGTGGAGCTAAGGGGAATCGAACCCCTGACCTACTCGATGCGAACGAGTCGCGCTACCAACTGCGCCATAGCCCCGGAGGGTCGCATTGCGACCAGCCGGGAGCCACTTTAGCAGCCCCACCGCGCGGGATCCCAAACGCCTGGACCCATGGCTAGGCTGGGTCGGTGCCTCAGATGTCTGATCAGCAGTTGGCCGGTGTTCTCAACAATGTCGTGGGGGTGATCAACCCGGTCCTCGACGTGCTCGCCGAACGGGACCCGCTCGACCTCAAGGAACACACCTTCCACGACGACGACCACCCGGATTCCCGCCTCCAGCAGGCCCGGCACGCCGCGGCGAAGCTCCTCGACGTCGCCGACTGGCCCGGCACCAAGGGCTGGGGCGAACGGTCGATGCACAAGCGCGCGAGCTGGTGGGTGACCCGCATCGGCACGCTCAACACCGGTGCGGTCGCCTTCCCCGGCGTCTTCGGCGTCTGGGCGAAGCGCCTGCCGGTCACGCCTTACCTGGGGTTCGTCAACCAGGCGATGGTGCTCGTCGCGATCGCCCGCGAGTACGGGGTCACCGAGCGCGGTCGCCAGGTCGCTCTCCTGGCGTCGGTGCTGTGCGGACGGGACATCTCCGCACCTGACGTCGACCCGGAATCCGGTGCCGCACTCCCCACCGACCCGGACGAGCGCAAGAAGTCGCTGTTCCGCGGTATCTGGGACGCCGCGAAGCTGCTCCGAGCGGTCGACGACGAGTTCGAGAACCGTCCCCAGCCGATGGTGCTGTTCCGAATGCTCGGGTACATCCCGGTGATCGGCGCACCGGCGACCTATGTCGGCGAGCGATTCGCCCTCTCGACGGCCGCCAGACGCGGCCAGGCCTGGCTGGAGTCGCACGGCAGGGCGTCGCTGACCAAAGGCAGCTGAAAGGTCAGCCGACCCGGCGGAACTCCACGTCCTCGCGGTCCATGCGGCGACGCTGGAACGGCGGCAGGTGATCGAAGACGGGGTCCTCGTCGTCGATCTCGAGAACCACTGCGCCACCGGGACGTCGCAGGCGCGGGGGCGGCGGTGCGGCGGCGAACTCGGGCACCGCGGCGGCGCGTCGACGACGCTCCTCCTCAGCGCGCTGCGCACGCTTGGCACGGGCGAGCCGCTGGGCCCGGATCTGCTGCTCCACCTTCACAGCCCGACGCAGGTAGGCGAGGTAGCCGACCAGCATCAGCCCGATCACACCGGTGGCGACCCAACCGGTTGTCCCGATGAGGAACCCGGACACCACGGCCAGGATCAGCAGCGCGAACAGGCCGAGAGTGACCCGCTGGCGCTCGCGATACTTCAGCTCGCGTTCCTTCTCCGAGGAGTAGACGCTGCGGCGACCCCGCCCGGACTGTGCGGTGTGCGCAGCCGGACGCTCGTCCTCCAGCTCGTCGACGACCGATTCCGGCTCGTCCTCGGTGCGCCGGGACGCACGGGCGTAGTCGTCGTATTCGTCCTCGTCGAGATCGTCGGTCGCGTCCTCGTACTCGGCGTCCTCGTACTCAGTGCTCTCTTCGTAGTCGGACTCGTCGTCGTACTCGGACTCGTCGTCGTACTCGGACTCGTCGTCGTACTCGGCGGCCTCCGAATCGTCCTCGTACTCGGCCTCTTCGGAATCCTCGTACTCGCCTTCGTCGTCCGTGTCGTCTGCCTCGACGTCGTCGGCGGCGTCGGTCAGATCGTCGTCGGCGTCATCGGAGGCCTCGACCGTCGGCTTCTCGACCTCGACGTCCCCGACGCTCTGGACCTTCGTCGTGTCGTCGGCATCGTCGGTCTGGGTGTCGTCCTCGGTCTCGTCGACGACGGCGGTGGCGGCCGCGGCCGTCTTACGCGTCGACTTCCAGGACGGGTCGTGCGGATGGCGAGCCGACGAGCGGCGTCGCGCGGTCGACGGTGCCGTCGCTCGCGCTCCACCACGGTGGAGCAGTCGCGTCTTCTTCGCGGCCTCAGTGGACTTGAGGATCTGGGGACGACCCTTGATCACCATGGGGACCAGCACGAAGAGCCAGACCGCGACGAGACAAACCCACAGTACGGAGTTGGGCATGCGACTCTCCCTTCATTCACTCTGGTCACACGAGGCCACTCCACAATCTAGGGCCCGAAAGTCCCAGTTCCACGCCGACGCGCCGTAGCGCGGTCATGTCGACGCGGATTCACACGCCACTCTCAGTCACTCAGCGCGGAACCGCGCGTCGACCGCGACGTCGATCTCGATGTCGTCGGCCCGCAGTTCCAGACTCGGCGCCGAACCCGCGACGGCGGCACCCATCAATCGCGCACGCGGCGACGCGACGTGGTCGACCATGTCGGGGTCGGACAGGAGTGTCGGTGTCACCGGTCCGCGGCCCACGGCGTCGGAGTAGGCCTGCGCCTTGGCAATTGCGTCCTCGACCGCCTCCCGGCGCAGTTCACGTTCGTGTGCGCGACGGCTGGCCTCGTGCACGTCCCAACGGACGCCGTCGATCGCCACCCCCTCCTCGCCCGACCAGGTGTCGATGAACTCCGACAGCTTCTCGAAGTCGCCGAACTCGGCATCGAGACGAATACGGGTGTTGTACATCGGTTCCCGTGACTCGCCCTCGTTGGTGTAGGGCCGGTACGAGTACACCCGTACCGATTCGGCGGTCCACCGGTTGACCGCGCCGGCCGCTTCGAGTTCGCCGAGGGCGTCGGTGATCCTGGAATGCAGCGTCACCGCAGACTCGTACACCGCAGACTTCACCGGGCCTTCGAGATGGACGGCGATGTCGATGACGCCACGTTCTGGGGCGTAGCGGCCGCGCGCGTTGCCGCGAACCACGATTTCCAGCTCGCTCACGGCGCATAGCCTTTCTACTGGAATGTCGCCCGGCCCGAACGGACCAGCGCCTCGGCCGCGGAGCCGACGACCTCCTCGGCCGTCAACGCGAACAACATGTGGTCGCGCCAGCGCTTGTTGACGTCCATGTACCGGACCAGCAGGCCCTCCTGCCGAAAACCGATGTTCTTCAACACCTTCCGCGAGGCGTCGTTGGCCGGCTGCACGGTCGCGTCGAGCCGGTGCAGGCCGACCGGACCGAAGCAGTGATCCACGCCCAGAGCGACAGCTGCCGTCGCGATGCCCTTCCCGGAATGCGTGTCGTCGACCCAGTAGCCGATCCACGCGCTGCGCACGGCTCCGCGCTGAATGTTGCCGACGGTCAGCTGCCCCACGTACTGGCCGTCGAGTTCGATCACGAACGGCAGGATCGTGCCGCGCTTGGCCTCGGATTTCAGCACCGCGAACAACGGCGGCCACGAACCGGGCTGATGCCGGTCGGCCCAGCTCCCGACGCCGGTCGGTTCCCAGGGCAACAACGAATTCTGATTACGGATGCGCAGTGCGCTCCAGGTCTTGCCGTCCCGCATCTTCACCGGGCGCAGCGTGACCGTTCCGGCCCTGGTGCGCAGCGGTCCCAGGGACGCCGGCCAGCCCGGACTCCCCTCACCGCCACTCAACCACCTGAACACGAGATGACAGTTTAGGCGCAATCACAGGATCCCCCGCATGAGACCTGCGTCTCGCGGAGAGTCGCGCTCCGCGGTCAGCCGCGCTGGGCGAGGAAGGCGACCTCGACCTCGTCGCCGGTGCTCATCTCTTCGACGTCGGGGTCGACCATGATGAGGCAGTTCGCCTCGGCGAGTTCGGCCAGCAGATGCGACGAGCCGGTCGGCGACGCACCGAGCACCTGAACCAGGTAGTCCCCGGTCCGCTCGTCCCGCATGAGCTGTCCGCGGAGGTACCCTTTGCGGCCGCGCACCGACGCGATCGGCCCGATGGTGCGGGCCTTGATGACCCGGCGCATCGGCTGCCGCTTGCCCAGCGCGATACGGATCAGCGGCCGCACCATCACCTCGAAGGTCACCAGCGCGCTCACCGGGTTCGCCGGCAGCAGGAAGGTCGGCACCTCGTCGCGACCGAGCCGGCCGAAGCCCTGCACCGATCCCGGATGCATGGCCACCCGGACGATCTCGAGCTCACCGAGATCGGCGAGGGCGTCGGCGATGGCCTTCGACGCGCTACCGCCGACCGCGCCGCAGATCACCACGATCTCGGAGCGGATGAGCTGCGCCTCGACCACCTCTCGCATGCGGGAGGCGTCGCGCTCGGCGATGCCGACCCGGTTGACGTCGGCGCCGGCGTCGCGCGCCGCCGCGGCGAGCGCATAGCTGTTGACGTCGTAGATCTGCCCTGGCCCGGGAGTGCGATCGATGTCGACGAGCTCACTGCCGACCGAGATCACCGACAGCCGCGGGCGCGGGTGGACCATCACGCGCGCCTGCCCCACCGCAGCCAGCAGACCCACCTGGGCGGGACCGATGATCGCGCCGGCACGGACCGCGACGTCACCGGGCTGGACGTCGTCCCCGACCCTTCGGACATAGTTGCCGCTCTCGACGCCGTGCCCGATCTTCACCTTCTGGTCGCCGCCGTCGGTCCAGCGCAGCGGCACGACCGCGTCCGCGAGAGTCGGCATCGGCGCACCGGTTTCGACCCGGACGGCCTGTCGCGGCTGCAGCCGAGTGGGGGTCCGCGACCCCGGACCCACCTCCCCGACCACGGGCAGCGAGACGATCATCGGTTCGCCTGCCTCGAGGTCGACGAGTTCGGCGCCGTTCGCATCGAAATCCTCGAGATCCTCCGGAGCGACGACACCGGCGAGCGCCACATCGACCGCACGCACCGCGTAACCGTCGATGGCGGCCTGGTCGAAACCCGGCATCGGATGCTCGGTGACCACTTCCTCCGCGCACATCAGACCCTGCGCCTCGGAGATCGCGACGCGCACCGGCCGCGGTGCCACCGCGGCGGCGGTCACGAGCGTCAGATGATCTTCGACGGACCGCATCTCACCGCTCTTCCCGCACTGCTCGATACAACACAGGGAAACGTTATCGGGCGTGCGCGCCGGAACGGTCGAGGCGCGCGGAGGCCGCCGGCGATCAGCTCTCGGCCAGTCGCTTCTCCAGCCACTCACGCAGATCAGGCCCGTAATCGTCACGGTCGAGCGCGAAGTCGACCGCGGCCTTGAGGTAGCCACCCGGGTTGCCCAGGTCGTGGCGGGTGCCGCGGTGCACGACGACGTGCACCGGTTCGCCCTCCTCGATGAGCAGCGCGATCGCGTCGGTGAGCTGGAGTTCACCACCGGCACCCGGCTTGATCCGGCGCAGCGCGTCGAAGATCTTGCGGTCGAGGATGTAGCGTCCAGCGGCCGCGAGGTTCGACGGTGCGTCCTGCGGCTCGGGCTTCTCGACCATGCCCTTGAGCTTCATCACATTCGGATTGTTCGCATCCGGCAGCGGCTCGACGTCGAAGACGCCGTAGGCACTGATGCGGTCCTCGGGAACCTCGATCGCGCACAGGACGGAACCGCCCCGGCGCTGACGGGTACGTGCCATGACCTCCAGCACTCCGCCGGGCAGGACGAGGTCGTCCGGCAACAGGACCGCGATGGCGTCCTCGTCGTCGTCGAGGAGGTCCTCGACGCAACCGACCGCATGACCGAGACCCAGAGGCTTCTCCTGGATCACCGAGGCGACCTCGAGGAGGTTCGGGGCCTTGCGGACCTTGGCGAGCATGGCCTCCTTGCCGCGCTTGGCGAGGGTGCTCTCCAGCACGAGGTCCTTGACGAAGTGGGCGACCACCCCGTCCTTGCCCGGGGAGGTGATGATCAGGAGCCGTTCGGCGCCGGCGGACTTGGCCTCCTCGGCGACCAGCTCGATGCCCGGGGTGTCGACCACCGGCAGCAACTCCTTGGGCACCGTCTTGGTGGCGGGGAGGAACCGCGTCCCCAGCCCGGCAGCCGGGACCACCGCGGTACGCGGGATCGGCGGAGTGTTGGGTACCGCCTCGTACTCACTGAAGCCTTCTTTGGACGCAGTCATGAATCCACCCTAGGACAGGTGTCCCCGGCCGGCCGGACGGACGGCAGTGACCCGGACCTCACCCGGATCGAGACCGTGGTCGGATACAGTTCGGTCGTCGGCGAGCCACCACGGGATGAAGGACGGACGCGTCGTGCGAACCCTGAAGGACCAACGGCGCGAGGACGCCGCGAACCGCCGGTCGGCCATACCGAAGGCCGCGCGCGAGCGGGCTGCGGCAGACCTCGCCGAGTGGATACACACCTGCCCCTTCCGGCTCGAGTACGACGTCACGGTGGCCGCGTATGTACCGGTCGGCGACGAGCCGGGATCGACGGCGATGCTCGACGCACTGCTCGATCGCGGCGTCACGGTGCTACTCCCGGTGGTTCCCGCCGGCGATCCGGCACCGCTCGACTGGGCGCGATACACCGGTCCGGGATCGTTGTCGCCGGGTAGATGGGGCCTACTCGAACCCACCAACGACCGCCTGGGTGTCGCCGCGATCCGCGCGGCGTCGGTGATCCTGATCCCCGCTCTGTCCGTCGACAAGACCGGCGTCCGCCTCGGCCGTGGTGCCGGGTACTACGACCGCACGCTCGTGGGGCTGTCCGCAGAACTCGTCGCGGTGGTCTACGACGAGGAGCTCGTCGACTCCCTGCCGGCCGGCGACCACGATGTGGCCGTGGGCTGGGCGCTGACCCCCGGCGGCGGGTTCCAGGAACTCGGCTGAGACGACAGAACCCGGGCGGTGCCTCCGTCGCGTGACGGGTGAGCTCCTGCCCAGGTTCTGGTCTGAAGTTGTGCGCCCCGCGTGTCAGGCGGGCGTGGCGGCCTTGCTGTCACTCTTGGTGGCGCTGCTCGAGCTCGACGAATCCGACGAGGTCGAGGAACTGCCGGACGTGGAACTGCTCGACGACGAACTGTCCGACGACGAGGACGACGCGGCGTCCGAGGAGGACGAACCCGACCGCGAGTCGGTGCGGTAGAAGCCGCTCCCCTTGAACACGATGCCGACCGAGTTGAACAGCTTGCGCAGGCGACCTGTGCACTGCGGGCATTCGGTCAACGAATCGTCGGAGAACGACTGGACGATGTCGAACTTGTTGTCGCACTCCGTGCAGGCATACGAGTAGGTGGGCACCTGAACCTCCGAAAGTCAGTAAACGCTGACAAGTGTAACCGATTTTGGCACTCCCACATTCCGAGTGCTAACGCGGGTCCACCCAGCCCGCCCGGCGACCCCTCCCGACGTCTATCCGCCGATCACATCGCGGTTGACGTCGGGGATGTTGTCGCGGTTCATGTCGGCGTCGCGCGCCTGGCGGGCATCCCAGCGCAACAGGACCGCGGCGAGCATCGCGGAGATGAGCGAACCGGCCAGGATGGCCGCCTTGGCAGCCGCGGCGTGGTCGTCGGAACCGCCCTCGAAGCTGAGTTCGGCGATGAGAAGCGCCACGGTGAAGCCGACGCCGGTGAGCATGCCGATCGGCAGCAGGTCCCGGATTCCGATGGCGTCGGGCAGCCGTAGCGGCGTGAACCTCGTCATCAGCCACGTCGATCCGAGGACGCCGACGAGTTTGCCGGCCACGAGTCCGAGCACGATGCCGATCGACACGGGCTGCACGATCGAGCCCTCACCGCCGATCACCGTCACGCCGGCGGCGGCGAAGGCGAAGACCGGGAGCGCGATCGCCGCGGAGTAGGGACGGACCGCCTCGTCGAGCCGTTCGGTGCGCGGGATCTTCTCGCCGCGGATGGCGACCGCGGGCACGACGAAGCCGAGCAGCACACCCGCGACGGTGGCGTGGACGCCGGACGCGTGCATGAGGCCCCAGGCGACGAGGCCGACCGGGATGAGGAGCGGCCAGAGCCGCCACGACCGGCGCACCAGCACGGCGAACACCGCGACCACCGCGATCGCGCCGCCGAGCATGACGAAGTCGATCTCGTCGGTATAGAAGGTCGCGATCACGACGATGCCGAGCAGGTCGTCGACGACGGCCAGCGTGAGCAGGAACGTCCGCAACGGCAGTGGGAGGCCGCGACCGAAGATCGCGAGGACGGCGAGCGCGAAGGCGATGTCGGTGGCCGTCGGGATGGCCCATCCCCGAAGTCCCTCGGGGTCCCCCGCCGCGACGACGACCACGTAACAGAGCGCGGGCGTGACCATGCCGCCCACGGCGGCCGCGATCGGCACCCCAGCGAGCTTCAGGTCGCGGAGGCTGCCGGCGACGAACTCGTGTTTGAGCTCCACACCGACCACGAAGAAGAAGATCGCCAGTAGTCCGTCGGACGCCCAGTGCGCCAGCGAGAGATGCAGATGCAGGGCTTCGGGACCGATCTCGGTGTGCAGCAGCGACGTGTAGCTCTCCCGCCACGGCGAATTGGCCCATACGACTGCGATGGCCGCCGTGATGAGCAACAGCACGCCGCTGGTGGTGTCGAGAGCGGCCCACTGCCGCAGTCGGTCGCGTGTCATGGAACTCCTCTGTCCGCGGGGCACACGTACACGTGCCCTCTTCACGCCACCCTTCACCGGGCGACGGCCGACCAGACTTCCCGGCACACCTTGGTTTGTTTCCGACGTCACCCTAGCGGAGGCCCGACCCGGCGGTCGCTTGTGCACAGCACGACGCCGGACTCCACGACTGTCCACAACGAGTCCGCGGCACCGTTTCCCGGGTGGTCGACGCCTATCGTCCAGCCATGCCACTGACTCGGATGTCGTTGCCGCGCGAGCGGCTCGGACCACGCCTGGGCGACCGGCTTGCTCACGCGGTGCGTCCCGGATGGACGCGCAGTCTCGCAGTCCGACGACTGGTCGCGGTAGCGCTGATCGTCGCGGCCGCCGTCGTCGCAGTGGTCGGGGCCCGCGCCGACGGGGAGTTCGAGGTGCTCGTCGCGGCACACGATCTGGTACCCGGACAGATGGTCGAGGCCGGTGATCTCACCCCTCGGCTCGTCATCGGGAGCACGGTCCCCGCCGGGGCGATCTCCGATACCGCACTCGCGACCGGCCGCACCGTCACCGGTCGCGTACGGACCGGGGAGATACTCACCGACACCCGCCTGTTGTCCTCGCGTCTGCCGGCCGAGCTGACCGGGGTCGACGACGCCCGTCTCGTACCGGTCCGGTTGTCCGACGAGGCGGTCACCTCGTTGCTCCGGCCCGGGGATGTGGTTGACGTCCTGACCGATTCGGCCGATGTCCTCGCACGACGCGCCGTCGTGGCGATGCACACGGGTCAGTCCTCCTCGGGCGGGCTCGCCTCCGGCCGGAACTCGGTCGCACCGGTGCTCCTGGCGATGGATGCCGCAGCTGCCCATCGCGTCGCCGCCGCAGGTCTGGAGTCTTCGCTCGCGGTCGTCCTGCACTGAACCCGCGACACTCCGGACGATTCAAGGCAAATGGATCGCGCTGTTCACGATCGTGGATAGGGTAGTACGAGTTCGCACAGCAAATGTCGGATTTGCACCGACCGACACCGAATTGCCGGAAACAAGAGCGGGATTACCAAGGAGAGGCCGCACACCGTGCTCAAGGGATTCAAGGACTTCATACTCAAGGGCAACGTCGTCGAGCTGGCTACCGCAGTCATCGTCGGTGCGGCCTTCACCGCCATCGTGACCGCGTTCACCGACGGCATCGTTCAGCCGATCATCAACTCGATCCCGATCGGTACCGACGCCGCACAGGGACTCGGCTTCCAGATCACCGACAACGCCTCGACATTCGTCGACCTCGGCGGCGTGATCACCGCCATCATCAACTTCCTGATCATCGCGGCGGTGGTGTACTTCATCATCATCCTGCCCTACAACAGGCTCGCGGAACTGGGCGGCTTCGGCAAGAAGTCCGAGGTCACCGAGGTAGCTCTGCTCACCGAGATCCGCGACCTGCTCGATCCGGAGGGAACGTCGAAGGCCAAGGCCGAGGCGGAGAGCGATCTGCCGCCGCATCTGGCCGAACCGTCCGCGCCTGCCGGTGACGCCTACGCGCCCCAGTCGGGCCCGCTCGCACCGTACGAGTCGCCGTCCGGCGCCGGTACCACGCAACGAATTTCGACTCCCCCGTCGTCGGGTCAGCCGTTCCAGCAGGGACCGTCCCAACAGGGTTCACCGCAGTCGGGTCCGCAGTCATCGCCACTGTTCGACTCGCCGCAGGGTCATCCCGGGGGCCCAGGAGGCCAGCCGTATCCGACGCCGCAGCCGGCTCCGGGTAACTACCCACCGCCCGGAAACTATCCGCCTCCCGGCAACTACCCGCCCCCCGGCTCCCAGTACCCCGGTGAGCAGCCGTACCCGGGCGAGCAGTACCCGGGTGAGCAGTTCCCCGGTGACGGTCCAGACGCGCCGGGACGCCACTCGCGCTGAGAGTTTCGCCCTTTTTCGGCCCTCGCCCACCAGGCGGGGGCCGAAGTCGTCGGCGGGCACCGGCAGCAAGTACCGGAAGGCAGACGACATCGGAATGATCTCACTGGAGAGTTCGGGTCGTATTAGGTCTGCGTTCGCACGAAAGTCGCTCTCTGATCTCCGATTGTCGTAATGTCATTCTCGCGGATATCGGACGCCTGAATGGCAGGTTCCGCCCGCAGGATAGTTAAACGTCGACGAAGGAGATGACATGGCAGACATCATCGAAGGTGCGATCACCGCAGCAATCGTCGAACTGGTGACGGGTTCGGTCGAGTCGGGTTCGGAGAGCCTTTCCGAGTAGGTCGGGGATCTACTTCACAATCGCTCCGTAGCCCAGGCTACGGAGCGATTTGTGTACTTATGCACCCTCGGCCACTCTCCCAGCGGCGGTATCCTCACCGTCGACGCCGAGGCTCGGCTACTTCCCGCGATTACTACTCCGCACACCAGGCAGCATGCGACGGCGGGAGGACCCGACCGCACCTGCGGTCGCGCACATCAAAGATCTAGTCGTTGGCACCACACCGTCGGACCGTCGGTCAGCGCAAACTCACCGCAGACCCGCGCATTCCACTTACGGGCATACAGTTCCCTCAATTCAGGTTCGCTGCTGCTTGCGGTGAGCGTGAGCCCAGCCCTCCGCCCCTCCTCGACGATGGGTTCCACGAGTGCCGACAACGTTCCGTTCCTCCGATAGGAAGGGTGAACCAGAGCGAAGATCACACGGAGATCACCCCCCGGCACCGCAGCTTCCGAAGTCTTTGTCTTCAGTTCGGCGAATCGTTGCGCGAACCCGTTAATCGTCTGAATGTAGTGCCGCGTACGTGCTTTCAGATCATCGTCAGCGCGGCCAGGTTCGCTTGCATCTCTGGCGACAGCAATCAGAGCGATTAGGTCCGTCTCGTTGAAGACCCCCTGCAGCCCGCTCAGGTATTCGACGAACAAGATCTCGCCGTACCAACGAAAAGCACCGTCGGAGGCGCCGTCGCCCAGCAGCCAGCGGTAAATCGGAACCTCACGCAACCCGTTCTGCAGAAGATCCAAGGCAGCATCCCGGTCGGATGCCAGCAGCGGCCGGACAGTCAAGCCACTTGCATTCAGGCGGTGCATCACGCCCTCAATATCAGCACACCGGTGACCTCGTCGGCGAGTGGCCCCTAGCTGTGCCGCGAGGTCCAAGGCGTGACTTCTAGATAATTCACCAGGAGTTCAAGTTTCTCTGACCAGGACAGCCGTGAATGGGTGCGGTAATGTCTGCCCCGTTGCGGTCCTCGGAGCCGGAACATCAAGCTCGACAAAGACCTTTTAGGAGATCCCATGGCTGACGCAATCGGCATCGAATACATCGACTTTCAGATCGAGGAAGTCCTCGCCGGCTTCGGTTCCACAGACGACGCCAAGTAACAGCACCTGCCGAGGTCGAGACCGCAACCGATTTGTATGATTGCGCACGTCACGACCGTGCCATGCGCGGTCAATCACGCGGCCACGACCTCGTCCTACTCGATTTTCAGAACCACCCATCATAAGGAGTAACGAATGGCCGAAATCGCTGGCGTGACACTGCAACAGATCATCGACGAGCTGAAGGCCGGCTCGAGCGAGCCTGAACCCAACTAGACCAGCCGCCGACGTCGCGGATTCCGCAGGGACACCGCGAAACCCATCGAGGCACCACACAGAAACAAGGAGATCGACATGGCAACTGGAATCGAATTCAACATCAGCGAGATCCTCACCGCGCTGTCTTCCGGCTCTAAGGAATCCGAGACGGACTGAGTCTGAGCTCACCGATTTCGCAACCGCCCCTCGCGTCCCTGGACGTGGGGGGCGGTTCGACGTTGCACCACTGAGGGATTCAGAAACCCTGCAACCACACCGAGGATCCGTGCAGCCCTGCGAGATACGGTCGCCCAGATCGCCGCGCATGCCGACCAATGAAAGCCGATGGGCTGCAAGGGATGGCGCGGTCCAAGACGCGAGAGACCTCCCGCAGCAAGGGAGTCGAGGCACCGCGGCCGCCGACCACGATGCGCACCAGCCTCGCCCTCGACGCCTTGGACATGGGGTTGTGGGGCGCGTTCGCAGGCCGGTCAGGGTGTGGTGGCCGGGCTGATTCACCACTCCGACCGTATCCTGCAGTATCGAGCGATTCGCTGTATTCCGAACGCCTCAGCGACGCTGAGACGGTGACTTCTGTTGGCTCCAAGGGTGATTCGTACGACAACGCGACGGCCGGTACAAAGTTCCCGTTCACGTGCGCTCGTACAGCACCCGACCGGGTGCTGTTCGAAGGGTGTACGGGCTCCGTGCCCGGTCTTCTGAGGGGTTCGACTCGCTGTTCAAGGCTAGTGTATTCGCAACCCGGTGATGCGGCCAAGAGGCGGTGTCAGCGAGGTCGGACACGTCCCACCCTTCGAGTACGAAGCCGCTACTGGTCGACTCTCACGGTCCCCAGCTACCGTGAACCCGGTCCCGGCAGTCGCTGCAGCCAACTAAACAAGCCTCCAGCCAACCAAGGGGCGGTTCACACCCCCAAGCCCACCTACCCTCGACACTCCCACACGCCAGACAACGCCGCGGGGCGGGAATCCATGAAGGATTCCCGCCCCGCGGTGCTACTGAGGGTCAGCGAGTCGATCAGCCGAGGCTGAACGGCTTGCCGTTGAGCGCGACGACGCCCTTGACGGCGTCGGTGCTGACCGTCACCTGGATGAAGGCGCGAGCAGCGGCGTAGCCGGCGCAGCTCTCCACCTTGAACTGCTCCTGGCTGTAGGCCACACCACCGGTCTTGCCCTTGAAGGTGTAACCGTTGAGCTCGTAGTCGGTGTAAGCGGTGTTGTCGCCCGAGGTCTCGTTGATGAGCCACTTGCGCTTGACCTCACCCGGACCGAGGGTAAGGCTGCCGCCGACGAGGTCCCCTTCTTTGTTGTACGGAGTGATGCCACCGTTTGCGGTGATGTTGCTGGGAGTTCCGTAGTCGACCCCGCCCGCGACGCCCGGAACGTTTGCTTTTCCACTACCGAAGTTCACCTGGCAGCCGACGTCGTAGCCGACCTTGACGGCGCCGCCCTTGGCCTTGCCGCCGACGGTGACGCGGACCTTGCCCGACAGCCACACCTCACGGGTGGTGGGGACGTTGCTGATCGGACGCTGCACGTTGACGTACTCGTCGAACAGCTGAACCGTGACCGGCGTGCCGTCGACCAGGGTCTTGGTGATCGTGCCACCGGGCAGCGGGCCGGCGGTGGCGCCGCCGGCGCCGAGGCTGGTGAGGCCCATCGCGACGGCACCGGCGAGACCGGCCGCCGCAACCACGCGACGCGTGATGTTCTTCTTCATGATTCCCCTTCGTGGAATATCAATCTGCACAGGGCAGATAAGTCAGGAAGTGCTAGTTATCTGCCCGGTCAGTTGATGGTGAAGGGCTTGCCGTACAGGGTGGACTGGATCAGGGTGCCCTCGCCGCTCAGCTTGCCGTCGTCGGTGCTGTATCCCTTGGCACCGATGACCTTGGCCGCGGAGCGTGCCGAGGCGTAGCCACCGCACTGGTTGAGGTTGAACGTGAGCTGCGACAGCTGGACGGCGGCGATGCCACTGTCCGAGAAGTCCTTGTCGGTGATGTCGACGACCGCGACCTGACCCGGCTTCAGCGGGAGGCCGAGCGAACCGGACAGCGTGGTCGCGGTGAGGCTGATGGCGCCGCCCAGATCGAGCGAGATGCCGCTGACGTCGACCTGGCAACCGATGATGTACTTGACGGCGAGCTTGCCGCCGACACCGGCCGAAGCCTTCGCGGTGTAGGTGCCGGAGATCGCGAAGCCACGCGATGCCGGGTTGTTCGCCACAGTCGAAACCGGGTACGCGCTCTCACCGGTGCGCCACGTCTGAATGGACTCGCCGTCGATGCCGGCGGCCTTCTTGTAACCATTCGGCAGACCGGCAGCCGCGGCATCGCCGACGCCCATGCCTGCCAGGCCCACGACCGCGGCCGAGGCGATCGCGACCGCGCCCGCGGCGCGGCGCAGCCCAAGCTTGCTGAACTTGCTCATTCGTTCCCTCTCACAGGATTCGGCTGTTACCCCCACGGAATGCATCCGCATCCGCAAGTCATGACCCTCGACGTTCGATGTGCTCCACACGGCGATGCCCAGCATGCTCTGGCGCACGCCTTGGCTTCCGTTGAGGATTCATCGAATTCCTGGTCACTGCTGCGTCGTCACTCGCGACAGATCGCAGGACGCTGCTCATGTCCCCATTTACGGGGCGCCGAGCGTTGTCGAGCCGAACGTTATCGGAGGGGTCTCAGAACGGGCAACAGCTGGACTCAGCTGTGTCACGAACTGGGGTCGCAGCATCACAAATATCGAATACGTGATCTATCAACGAACCAAAGTTAACGGTAGATAAACACGCTGATGCGGCTATGTAGAAGAAGTCGCATTTCACTCGTAATGGGGTGGGCGCTGCGCTTCGAACCAATCCTGAGAGTGGCCTTTGTGATCTTCGCCACACTCGTCTGTGGTGATGTCCGGGAGGTCGTCACCGAACACGGAATCGAGCTTCGCCCGCCGCGCAGCACGACGAGCAGCAGCGTCATCGCTACTGCTCATCGGTCGTTTTCCGGGGTGCTCACGGTCAGCCGCCGGCGGACGGGACGCCCCGTTTCCGGTCGGTCGATCGTCCCTGTGTTCAGGGAGATCCTTAGCCTTGCTCAACAGTACTCGAGACGAGTAATCGCGACCATGATCAGAATTCACTTATGGACTCGATCACATATTTGGCGAGTGGCGCCGCGGTCGCCATACCGTCACGCACTGCAGCGCGGGAATTGGCCAGATTGACGACTAACGTCTGCCCGGAGATTCCAGCCAGCCCGCGCGAAAGTCCGCCATCCGTCGCGCCGGCGGCGAGACCGGAACTGCGGACCGCCTCCTCGATGCCACGGAGCCGGCGATCGAGCAGGGGCTCGGTGGCCTCCGGGGTGACGTCGCGGGCGCCGACACCTACCCCGCCGACCGACACCACCAGATCGACGCCACCGATCACCGCGGTGTTCAGTGCGTTGCGGATCTCCACCTCGTCGCCGGATACGACGACGGCCGCGTCGACATGGAACCCCGCCTCGGCGAGCAGTTCGCCGACGAGCGGCCCGAGCAGACGCTGATCCTCTCCATGCGCCGCCTCGTCGTCGACGACGACGACGAGTGCCCGGCCGATCTCCTCACCCTGCGGCCGGTGCGTGGCCTGCTCGTGGCGCGCGACGAACTCCCGCGCGGCGGCGTCGGCGGCCACCACGTCGGCCGGATCGACCTGACCCGGATCACCGGCGAGACGGACGTCCAGGGACTGCCCTTCGTCGGTGTCGCCGGAGATGGCGGGGTTTCCGGGAACGGGGGATCCGGCGTAAGTCATGGCAGGCCCTTTCTCTAGCTTGTCGGACCGTCCGATGGACGGTCGTGGTGCGCTCTGTAGTTGTGCGATTCGTACTCGCGGGCGGACGCGCAGCGCGTCACTTCACCTCGAGCGTGCCCAGCTTGACCTGCGCGGTCTTGCTGTTCCCGCCATCGGAGTAGGTCACGGTGACGGTGTCCCCCGGCGCGTGCGACCGGATGGCCGCCACCAGAGCGTCTCCCGACGCGATCGGACGGTCGTCGACCTTCGTGATGACCGCATTCTTCGGGATACCCGCGGTCGCTGCCGGACCTCCCGGGGTCACATCGGTGACGACGGCGCCGGGCGTGTCGGAGTCACCACTCGGGCGCACGGACACACCGATGTTGGCGTGGCTGGCCCTGCCCGTGGACTCGAGCTGTTTGGCCACGCGGATCGCCTGATCGATGGGGATCGCGAACCCGAGTCCGATGCTGCCACCGGCCTGTTGCTCGCCTCCACCGAGGGTGGCGATGGCAGTGTTGATGCCGACCAGCGCTCCCCTGGCGTTGACGAGCGCACCGCCCGAGTTCCCGGGATTGATCGCGGCGTCGGTCTGGATGGCGTCGATCACCGAGGTGGTGTTCGTGCCCGGATCGCGCGAGGTCAGGACCGGTCGGTTGAGCGCGCTGATGATCCCCGTGGTGACAGTCCCGGCCAGGCCGAGCGGGGAACCGATGGCGATGACGTCCTGCCCCACCGCCAGGTTGTTCGAATTACCGACCGTGACCGGGGTCAGGTCGTTCCGGTCGACCTTGATCACCGCGATATCGGAGATCGGGTCGGCGCCCAGCACCCGGGCCTGCGCACGCGAACCGTCGGAGAAGTTGACCGCGACCTTGGCCGCGGGGCCGTTGCCGCCGGCGCTCACGACGTGGTTGTTGGTCATGATGACCCCGTCCTCGGTCAGGACGACCCCCGATCCCGAGCCCAGCGCGCCGCCCGAGGCGACCTCGATGGAGACCACCGACGGGAGCACGCGGGCGGCCACCTCCTGGACCGAGCCGGCCGGCGCCTCGACGGGCGCGGTGTTCCCGTTCGCCTTGGGGTCGCCGCCGAGCGGGCCGCTGCTCGTGCTGCTGCTCGACGACCCGTCGGAACCGTCGGCCAGTGTGTAACCGATCGCACCGCCGGCACCACCGGCGACAAGGGCGACCACCAGCGCACCGGCGCCGAGTGCGGCCAGGCGTCCGCCGCCCTTGTTCTTCGCCGCCTGGGGCGGCGGATTGCCACCCGACCCGCCGAACGCGGGCTGCGGGTAGGCATTGCCGGCTCCGGGCCCGCCATACGGGGCCTGCGGAGGGAAAGGACTGGTTCCCGGGTTGCAGTAGACAGACGTGGGTGCGTTGTTGCCGCCGAAGACGGGCCGGCCGCCCTGCGCGGGGAACGCACCCGAGGCCGGACCGGGAGTGCCCTGACCGCTGTAGGACTGCGTCGGTGACTCGGAGCCCGATGGTGTGGAGGGAGCGCTGCCCCCGTTCGACGGGCCAGCGCCGTGCTGACCGTGCTGGCCACCCCCGTACGGACCGCCACCCTGCGAACCGCCAGTCGTCATCTTCGTCTCTTCCTCGTCGTCTGACCGGCACACAGCCGGCTCAGTGGTCTCCGCCGGCCATGTGCCGGCAAGGTTCACTTCGCTCGGGTTTGTCGGCCGAAACCACTCGACCGGCGTCCCGCGCAGCGCCTTGGTCAACCCTAGGGGATCGATGGGCAGGTCACACCGGGTAACCACACAGCTGTCGATGGTGTGGACGACGGCCGACGTGACCCGCCGATGCACGGCGCTTCACCCTTATTGACGAATCACTTGCGGAGATGGTTCCGCGGGAGTTGCCCGGCCGGGCAGAGTCATCCGAATGAGTGCACCGCCGCGCGGCGACGTGTCGGCCACGACGGTTCCACCATGACGTTCGACGACCTGCCGCACGATCGCCAGGCCCAGACCGGATCCCGGCATCGACCGCGATTGCGTCGAACGATAGAAGCGTTCGAAGACGAGACCACGGTCCTCCTCGGGAATCCCGGGACCGGCGTCGGCGACGGTGAGCTGCGCGGTGGACATCCCGGTCTGCGTCAGCCCGACGGCCACCGATGTCCCCGGCGGACTCCATTTCGCCGCGTTGTCCAACACATTCAGTACCGCACGGGACAGTCCGTGCTGTTCACCGAAGATGTACCAGGGCGACAGGTCCAGCTCGAATTCGATGTCGTTGCGGCGGCGTCGGACACGTTCGAGGGCCTGCTCGACGATCTCCGCGAGGTCGACTTCCTCGTACACCACCTCGGGGGCGTCCTCGCGGGCGAGGTCGACGAGATCGCCCACCAGCGTGGACAATTCCTCGATCTGGGCCATGACGTCGGCGCGCAGGTCGACCATGTCCTGCTCGGGGACGGCCGGCGCACCCGGCCTGCTCGCCGCGATCAGCAGTTCGAGGTTGGTGCGCAAGGAGGTCAACGGGGTTCGCAGTTCATGTCCGGCATCGGCGACGAGACGTGCCTGGCGGTCCCGGGATTCGGCGAGTGCCCGGAGCATCGCGTTGAAACTCGCGGTGAGCTTGGCCAATTCGTCGTTGCCGGTCACCGGGATGGGTGTCAGGTCGTTCGTTCGCGCGACTCGTTCGACGGCCCGGTTCAGCCGGGCCACCGGTCTCAGGCCGGCACGTCCGACCGTTGTGCCGGCGAGAGCCGCCAAAGCCACTCCGCCACAACCGACCACGAGCAGCACCCAGGCCAGGCGTTTGAGAACGCGATCGGTCTGGATGAGACTCTGCGCCAGGACAAGAGTGTTGCCGTCGTCGAGTTTGCGCGTCAGCACGCGCTGATTGCGGGTGGTGCGCAGGCTCTGCGGATTGGTCCCGGGAACCGACGGCGAGCGCACGATCTCGCGCTCTGGGTCCTCGAACGGGACCTGCCCGATGAGGTACGTCTGACCGCCCGGGGTCACGAGGGCGACCGAGATGTTCGTCGAGAACACGGTTCCCGCCACCAGCTGCTCGGGCTGGTTGCGGAGCACACCGGCGCGCGCCAGAGCCGCCATGCCGTCGGCACGGCTCTCCAACTGCTGGTCGACCTCGTTGTACATCGCCCGGTACACCACGAAGTAGGCGGCCGCGGCCATCAGACTCACCGACACCAGCACGACGGTCGCGGACAGGATCGTGACACGCGAACGCAGGGACACCGCCCGCGTCAACGGCATCGGCGCCCGCATCTCCTTCTCTCCGGACGACCCCTTCGCCCCGGACGAACCGGGGCCGCCGGCGAGCACACGGGTCAGGTGGTCGCGCATCCGCGAGGGCGACGACACTAGGGCGGGGTCTCCCGCAGCACGTATCCGACGCCGCGCACGGTGTGGATGAGTCGCGACTCGCCGTCGGCCTCGGTCTTGCGGCGCAGGTAGCCGACATAGACCTCGAGGGCATTGCCCGAGGTCGGGAAGTCGTATCCCCACACCTCCTCGAGGATGCGGCTTCGGGACAGCACCCGGCGCGGGTTGGCCATCAACATCTCGAGCAGGGCGAACTCGGTGCGTGTAAGGCTGATCGGCCGCTCACCACGGGTCACGTCACGCGTCACCGGGTCGAGCGACAGGTCCGCGAAGGTGAGCGTCTCCGAGTCGATGTCGTCTTCAGGTGCCGCGCGACGCAACAGCGCCCGCAACCGTGCGAGCAACTCTTCGAGTGCGAACGGTTTCGGCAGATAGTCGTCGGCGCCGGCGTCGAGCCCGGAGACTCGCTCGGACACCGAGTCCCGGGCGGTCAGCACCAGGATCGGCAGGTCGTCACCGGCAGAACGGAGTCGGCGGCACACCTCGAGGCCGTCGAGTCGCGGCATCATGACGTCGAGGATGACGACGTCGGGACGATCGGCGAGGATCTTCTCGAGTGCCTCGATGCCGTCGCCCGCTGTCTCGACGGTGTATCCGTTGAAGGTGAGCGACCGCCGCAACGACTCCCGGACCGCCCGGTCGTCATCAACCACGAGGATGCGCATGGCATACAGTCTTATCCGCCTCGGCTGAGATCCGCCTGAGCAACGCCGCAACACGGACCATCCGGTCTCGGAATTGCGCGCGACCTGCAGTTTCTCATGCCTTCACGCCAGTGACCATCGACTGTGAGATCAAGTTGACGGTTGCGTAACGCCGGCCTTCGGGTTGCGAAACATCCGACTTCGACGCTGGAACCGTGACCGCCTCACCCCCCACGCACCCCGTCATGTCCCGATCGGTCATGTCCCTGTGCGCCTACTGCGGCGTCGGCTGCGGTATGGAGATGCGGCTCGACGACTCCGGCGGGCTGGTCAAGACCGTCGGGCGCGCCGATCACCCCACGAACTTCGGCCGGCTGTGCACCAAGGGATCGACCACCGCCGACATGCTCGCCGCCGGCGGACGGCTCGACGCTCCCCTCGTCCGCGACGACCGCGGCGGTCAGCTACACCGCGGCGACCTCGACACGGTCATCACCGACACCGCGCGCCGGTTGCGTGCCATCGTCGACGATCACGGCCCCGACGCGGTCGCGCTGTACGTGTCCGGACAGATGTCACTCGAGGCGCAGTATCTGTCGAACAAACTCGCCAAGGGTTTCATCGGTACCAACCAGATCGAGTCGAACTCCCGGTTGTGCATGGCCAGCGCCGGCACCGGCTACAAGCTGTCGCTCGGCTCCGACGGTCCGCCCGGTTCGTACCAGGACTTCGACCACGCCGACGTCTTCCTGGTCATCGGGTCGAACATGGCCGACTGCCACCCGATCCTCTTCCTGCGGATGATGGACCGGGTCAAGGCGGGAGCGAAGCTGATCGTGGTCGACCCGCGGCGGACCGCGACCGCCGACAAGGCCGACCTGTTCTTGCAGATCGAATCCGGCACCGACCTCGCCTTCCTCAACGGGCTCCTGCATCTGCTGATCTCCGGCGGCCACACCGACGACGAGTTCATCGCGTCGTTCACCGACGGATTCGAGCAGATGCCGGACTTCGCTGCGCAGTACCCGCCCGAGGTGGTCGAATCCATCACCGGAATCCCCGCCGAGGACCTGCGTACCGCGGCCACCATGATCGGCGAGGCCGGCGAATGGATGAGCTGCTGGACCATGGGCCTCAACCAGTCGACCCACGGCACCTGGAACACCAACGCGCTCATCAACCTCCACCTCGCGACAGGCGCGATCTGCCGACTCGGCAGCGGGCCGTTCTCCTTGACCGGCCAGCCGAACGCGATGGGCGGCCGCGAGATGGGTTACATGGGGCCGGGATTGCCCGGCCAGAGGTCGGTGCTGTCCGAGGTGGATCGCACGTTCGTGGAGACCGTGTGGGGCCTCCCGGCCGGCACACTACGCACCGACGTCGGCGGCGGCACCATCGACATGTTCCGCAAGATGGTCGATGGCGAGATCAAGGCCTGCTGGATCATCTGCACCAATCCTGTTGCCTCCGTCGGCAATCGCAAGACCGTCATCGAAGGACTCGAACGCGCCGATCTGGTGATCACGCAGGACGCCTTCGCCGAGACGGAGACCAACCAGTACGCCGACGTCGTGCTACCGGCGACGCTGTGGTCGGAATCGACCGGGATCATGGTGAACTCGGAGCGGAACCTCACCCTGTTCGAACCCGCTCTCGACGCGCCCGGGCAGGCGATCCCCGACTGGGAGATCATCGCACGCATCGCCTGCGAGATGGGCTACGCGGACGCCTTCAGCTATTCGAGTGCCGAGGAGATCTTCGCCGAGATCAAGCAGTTCGCCAACCCCGACACCGGTTACGACCTGCGCGGCGTCACCTACGACGGCCTGCGCCGGACACCGATGCAATGGCCGTGCCCACCGTCGTCCGACGGGGCCGACCTCCTCGAAGACGGCGCGCGCAACCCGATCCGCTATCTGAACGACGGTCGGAGCCAGACGCTGCACCGCCTCGACGACGGATCGATTCCGCGACTGGCATTCGCCACACCCACACGCCGCGCGCAGTTCTTCGCCCGGCCGCACCTCGACCCCGCCGAGCTCCCGGACGACGACTATCCGTTCCTGCTCAACACCGGCCGTCTGCCGCACCAATGGCACACGATGACCAAGACCGGCCGGGTTGCCAAGCTGAACAAACTCAACCCGGAGCCGTTCGTCGAACTCCATCCGGAGGACGCCGAGCGCCTGGGTGTCGCGGCGAAGGACAAGGTCGAGGTGGCGTCGCGTCGTGGACGAGCGGTGTTGCCGGCCAGGATCTCTGATCGGGTGCGCCCCGGGAACTGCTTCGTGCCGTTCCATTGGAACGACGTCTTCGGTGAGCACCTCTCCATCAACGCGGTCACGTCCGACGCAGTGGATCCGCTCTCCCAGCAGCCCGAGCTGAAGGTGTGCGCCGTGACGCTGACAAAGGTCGCCGGGTCGCCGTCGACGGTGCTTCCGGTCGCCGATTCGTCTGAGTTGGCTGTCGCGCTGGGCGTTTCGGAGGTCACCGCTCCAGAGTTGTCATCGACCGAACAGTTGTATCTGGCCGGGCTGGCCGCGGGTGTCCCGGACGCACCGTCAAAGGTTCCCACGGTTCCGGCCGATGCACCGCTGCGCCCGGAGGTCCGAGTGTGGGTGTCGGGCCTGCTGGCCGGGATGTTCGCGCGCACCGAAGTCGCCCCGCCGAGCGAAGAGTCTTCGGAGCCGGCGGAGTCGACCGGCACGATCACCGTGCTGTGGGCGTCGCAGATGGGCAACGCGGAGGAACTGGCCACCGAGACCGCCGAACGGGTGAAGGCGAGCGGACTCCGCGTCGATGCCAAGTCGATGGACGAGGTCGAGGTCGGCGACTTGCGGGGCACCGCACTGTTCGTCACGTCCACGACCGGCGACGGCGATCCGCCGGACAACGGTACGGCCTTTTGGGAGGCATTGAATGGCGCTGAGGCACCGGACCTCTCCGGTGTCGACTACGCGGTGCTCGCCCTCGGCGACTCGAACTACGACGACTTCTGTGGGCACGGGCGCAAACTCGATGAACGGATCGGTGAGCTCGGTGGTCGTCGGATCGTCGACCGCGTCGACTGCGAACCGGACTTCGAGGAGACCGCGGGCGGCTGGCTCAACGAGGTGATCCGCGCGATCAGCATCGGCAACCGCGCTCCCGTCTCCGGCGTCACCGACGAGCGGGTCACCGTCGTCAGCGAGCCCGCAGACTCGTCGGCAGCACCGTCGGTGAGGACCGCGCCGACCTACTCACGCAAAAAGCCCCTTTCCACCTCGCTGGTGCGCAACGTGAAGCTGAACACCGAAGGATCGCAGAAGGACGTGCGCAACTTCGGGTTCCGGCTGCCCGCCGACACCTTGACCTATCAGGCCGGTGACGCGCTCGGCGTGTGGCCGCTGAACAACCCGACCCTGATCGACGAGTTTCTCGACCGGACGGGACTCGACGGCGGACACCCGGTGACGGTCGGCGGCGACGACATGCCCCTGCACCAGGCACTGCGCGAACGGCTCGAGTTCGCGCGGGTCACTCCCGATTTCGTCCGATTCGTCGATGAGCGTTGCGGTTCCGACGAGCTGAAGACGCTCGTCGCGGCCGGCAACAAGCAGGCGTTCAACGACTGGTCCTGGGGCCGTCAGTCGGTGGACGTCCTCACCGAGCACCCGATCTCCGCCGACGTCGACGAGTGGCTGAAGATCCTCAAACCACTTGCTCCGCGGTCATATTCGATCTCGTCGAGCCCGCTGGAGAGTCCCGACGAGGTGCAGCTGACGGTGTCGGCGGTGCGCTACAACCGATGCGGCATCCAGCGTGGCGGGGTCTGCTCGACCTTCCTCGCCGACCAAGCCGAAGACACCGAGGTCGGGGTCTTCGTCACCTCGACCACGCACTTCCGCCCGCCGGCCGATCCCGACACCCCGATGATCATGGTCGGACCGGGTACCGGTATCGCCCCGTTCCGCGGTTTTCTCCGCGAACGAGAGGCCCTGGGCCACAACGGTAAGAACTGGCTGTTCTTCGGCGAACAGTACTCGGCCACCGACTTCTACTACCGAGACGAGCTGACGACCATGCTCGGCGACGGCCTGCTGACCCGCCTCGACGTCGCATTCTCCCGCGACCAGGATCGCAAGATCTACGTCCAGGACCGCATGGTCGAACACGGCGAAGAGCTCTACCAGTGGCTGCACGACGGTGCCCACGTATACGTCTGCGGTGACGCGACCCGGATGGCGAAGGACGTCGACGCGACCCTGAAGGGCATCGTCGCGCAGCACGGTCGCCGCTCCCCCGCGTCTGCCGAGGCCTACGTCAAGGCCCTCGCCGCCGACAAGCGGTACGTGCGCGATGTGTACTGACCTCCCCGGCCACAACCCGGCACGCACACCGTTGACCCAGCATGTCGCCCCATTGCCTACCCTTGACCCGTGGACTTCGACGCATTCGGCAGCCTGTGGGAACGGCATCCCGCCTGGCGGCTGCTGCGCGCGCACAACTCGCCGCTCATCCTGACGTTCCTCGGCAACTATTTCGTCGAGGGCAACCGGGGCGCCGGCTCGGCAAGTGACCTGGCCACAGCGCTGGATGACCTCCTCTACACCCTCAACATCGCCTCATCGACCGAAGACGGGCAACCACGCTTTCCCAAGGAACCGCGCGCCTATCTGGAGGATTGGGCCGCCACCGACGCCGGTTTCCTGCGCCGCTTCTACCCGCCCGGCGACGACGAGGTCCACTACGAGGTGACCCCCGCCTTCGAGAAGGCCTACGGGTGGGTCGTCTCGTTGCGGGGCCGGTCGTTCGTCGGCACCGAGTCGAGGCTGCACACCGTCGTCGAGCTGTTGCGACAGATCGTGCATGGCACCGAGTCCGACCCGGAGATCCGGTTGGCCCAGCTACGTCGCCGTCGCGCGGAGATCGACGCCGAGATCGAGGCGGTCGAAGCCGGTGATGTGTCGGTCCTCGACGAGGTCGGTGTGCGCGATCGCTATCAGCAGCTCTCGTCGACCGCCCGGGAGCTGCTCTCCGACTTCCGCGAGGTCGAGGACAATTTCCGTCTGCTCGACCGAGCCGCCCGCGAGAAGATCGCCTCCTGGGACGGCCCGAAGGGTGAGCTGCTCGCCGAACTGGTGGGTGGCCGCTCGGAGATCGCCGGCTCCGATCAGGGCCGCAGCTTCCAGTCGTTCTACGAGTTCCTGCTCTCCGACGAACGGCAGACCGAACTGTCGGACCTGCTCGACGCGGTGTCGTCGATGGACATCATCGACGCCGACCGGCCCATCCGCGGTATCCACCACGACTGGTCGGAGGCCGCCGATCGCACCCAGCGCACCGTGCGACAGATCTCCGAACAACTTCGCCGATTCCTCGACGACCAGGTGTGGCTCGAGAACCGACGCGTCCTCGACCTCGTGCGCTCGGTGGAGGCCACCGCTCTCGAGGTCCGCGGCCGGGAACCGGGTTTCGGCCTCACGGTCGATCAGCCCGGCATCGAGATCGTGCTGCCGTTCGAACGGCCGCTCTATCAGCAACCGGCAGCCGTCACCGTCGAGAGCCGGCTCGACGACGCCACCGAGGAGGTCGACGCGGATCTCCTGTTCAGCCAGACCTACGTGGATCAGGCGCGACTGGCTGCCAACATCCGAACCATCCTCCCGCAGCGCTCGTCGGCGCTGCTGTCGGATGTGATCGAGATGTACCCGATCGAGCAGGGCGCGGCCGAGATCGTCGGCTACCTCGCTCTCGATGACGACGACGTCAGTGTCGACATCGACGACACCGAGGAAACGCTGCTCGAGTATCCCGACCCCGACGACCCGGACACCACCAAACGTGCCCGGCTACCGAGAGTCACGGTGAGGCGACGATGACCGACGAACGCGCTGTCGCGAGCGCGATCATCCGGCTGATGCAGGGCGTGGTGTATCGCGAATCCGACGAGGACACCTGGAGCACCCTCGAACGTTCCGGTGCCGGGGTACGCGACCACTTCGCCATCATCGGCGTGGATGTGGTGCTCGACGACTCCGAGGGTTATGCCTACCTGCGGTCCCGTCCGGCAGAAGAAGGCGACGAACCACTTCCGCGGCTCGTGCGCCGACGTGCGTTGACCTACAACGTGAGTCTGCTGCTGGTGCTGCTGCGCAAACGGCTGCTGGAGTTCGAGATCACCGGCGGCGACGGGCGCCTCGTGCTGTCGACCGAACAGATCATGGAGATGCTGCGGCTGTTCCAGGCCGAGTCCACCAACGAGGCCCGACTGGTCGACCAGGCCGAGGCAACCATCAAGAAAACCGTCGAACTCGGCTTCCTGCGCCAGCTCCGCGGCCAGACCGATCAGTGGGAGGTCCGGCGCATCATCAAGGCCTACATCGATGCACAGACACTGTCGGACTTCGCCGGCAAGCTGCGCGAGTACGCGGGGACGGCGAGCGCCAATGACTGAGGGCCTGTTCTCTTCGGTCGAACTGGCCGCCCCGGCCGGCGGCGTCGGATTCCGGCTGCAACATGTCGAGGTCCTCAACTGGGGCACCTTCGACCGGCAGGTGTGGCGGCTGAGCCCCAATACCGACACCGCCCTGCTCACCGGCGACATCGGCTCCGGCAAGTCGACTCTGGTCGATGCGGTCACGACGCTGCTGATGCCGGCCCACAAGATCGCCTACAACAAGGCCGCCGGCGCCGAGGCCAAGGAACGCACACTGCGGTCCTATGTCGAAGGCCACTACAAGTCGGAACGACAAGAGGCGACCGGCCGATCACGTGCGAAGGGGCTGCGCCAGGACCGCAGCACCTACTCGGTGATCCTGGGAGTGTTCACCAATCCCGGCTACGACGAGACCGTCACCCTGGCACAGGTCTTCCAGCAACGCGACAGTGCCGGGCAGCCGTACCGCTTCTACGTCACCGCGAGCAAACAGCTCGCCATCGCCACCGATTTCGCCGACTTCGGTTCCGACCTGCGCGATCTGCGCAAACGCCTGCGATCCGGCGGCGCCGACGTGGTCGACGAGTTCCCCAGATACTCCACCGCGCTTCGGCGGCTGCTGGGCATCCGGTCCGAACAGGCCCTGGAGCTGCTGCACCAGACAGTGTCGATGAAGTCGGTGGGCAATCTCAACGATTTCGTCCGCGGGCACATGCTCGAACCGAGCGACTCGACCGACCGGGTTCGCGACATCATCGCCCACTTCGACGACCTCACCAAGGCGTACGACGCGGTCAAGCGGGCGCGCGAGCAGCTCGAGTTGCTCGACCCGATCGTCGCGACCGCGCAGAAGTACGACGCCGCGCTGGCCGAACGTGACGCCCTCGACCGGCAGCGGGCAGCAGTGCGACTGTTCATGGCCGAGCATCGCTCCGGTCTGCTCGCCCACGAGATCGCCACCCTCACCGCCGAAGGCGAACGCCTGTTGCGTGAGCAGGACGAAGCCAAAGCGCGGCAACGGACTCTGAGCCGCGAACGTGAATCGCTCATCGAGGAACGGGCCCGGGCCGGCGGCGATCGCATCGGTGAGCTGGAACGTCTCGCGTCGACCGCCCGCGACGATGTGGACAAACGCCGCCACGGCCGCGCACTGTTCGACACCGCGGTGACCGCCGCCGGCTTCGAGCCGGTGATCACGGCAGAACAGTTCACCTCGCTGCGTGGTCTCATCGCCGATGAACGTCCGCGACTGGCGGCGACGAAGCAGTCACTCGACGCGTCGACCGCCGACGCCATCGGACGGGAGAAAGAAGTCGCCAGACGGTGCGACGCCATCCGCGACGAACTCGACGACCTCGCCAATCGCACCACCAACCTGCCGCCCGATCAGGTCCAGCTGCGCGACGAGCTGTGCACCGATCTCGGCCTCTCCCACGAGGAGGTGCCCTATGCCGGTGAGCTTCTCGACGTCGCCGAGGAGCATGCCGAATGGCGCGGCGCGGCCGAACGGGTACTGCGTGGTTTCGCGCTGTCGTTGCTGGTTCCGCAGCAGCACTACGAGGCGGTCACCCAGTGGGTCAACGGCCGGCGCCTCACGTTCCGGGGTGCCGGCGGGCGCACCGTCGGCGCCAAACTCGTCTACGAACGGGTGCCGGCACGACGAATTCCGTTGCAGCGGCAGGGTTCCGCGACCCTGCTGCTCGCCGACCGCCTCGATGTCAAAGCCGGTCCGTTCGCTGATTATCTGCGCGACGAACTGATCAAGCGTGCCGACCACCAGTGCGCGGCGACCCTTGAGGAGTTCCGGTCCGCCAAGCGGGCCGTCACCCGTGAGGGGCAGGTCCGTTCGGGCGGTCGGCACGAAAAGGACGATCGGCATCGGGTCGACGATCCCCGCCGCTGGGTTCTCGGATGGGCGAACGAGCGCAAGATCGCCGCGCTGCGCGAGGATCTCGCCGACCTGGACCGGCAACGTGCGACCGCCGCCACAGAAGTCGAGGCACTGTCGTCGGAGCGGGACCAATTGCAGACGCGCCGCGAGGCGCTCGCCCGTCTCGACGGCTTCCATTCGTGGGCCGATCTGGACGTCGACGAAGCGCAACGCCGCGCCGACCAGTATGCGGCCGAACGAGCACGGCTGGAATCAGGTTCCTCTCGTCTGCAGGAGATCACGACCGCTCTGGAACGCAACGCCGAGCTGGCGGCCACCGCCGACACCGCCATCGACGAGCTCACCGGCAAGCTCGCCACCACCGCCGCGACCCGCCATCGCGCGGAGCAGGACCGCAAACGCGACGACGAGTACGTCGCCGAGCACACCGACACCGACCTCGCGACGGCCCGCACCTCGTATGCCGCACTGACGCAACGACTCTCCGGATCACTGCCGACCCGGGCCGCCGAGTGTGCCGCCGCGGAGAACACGTTGTCGTCGACGCTGCATCAACGAATCGAACGGCTCACCCGTGAGCTCGGCGGTTTCGGGCAGAGCCTGGCCCAGCAGATGGCCGAGGTGCTGCGGCGCTGGCCCGATCTGCGGGCCGACATGGACGCCGACGTCGATGCGCGCGCCGACTTCGTGACGTTCCGCGAACAGGTTGCCACCGATGATCTGCCGCGCTTCGAGTTCGAGTTCAAGGAGCAGTTGAACAAGAACGCGATCCAGGAGCTGGCCGGGTTCAACAACTGGCTCAACCGGCAGGCCGCCTCCATCGACGAGCGCGTCGCCCGGATCAACGAGGCGTTGGGGGCGGTGCCGTACAACCCGGGACGCTACATCCGGCTCGAGCGGGAGGCCACCACCAATCAGGACGTTGCACAGTTCCGGGCGGACCTACGCAACCTCACCAACGACAGCCTCGCCGTCGACGGCGACCAGTACTCCGAGCAACGATTCCTGGACGTCAAGCGCATCATCGAACGATTCCGCGGGCGCGACGGCCACGCCGACTCCGACAAGAACTGGACGCGGCGGGTCACCGATGTCCGCAACTGGTTCGTGTTCTCCGCATCCGAACGAGACGTCGACACCGACGTGGAGTGGGAGCACTACAGCGACTCCGACGGCAAATCCGGTGGGCAGAAGGAGAAGCTGGCATACACGATCCTCGCGGCGTCGTTGGCGTATCAGTTCGGCCTGGAATGGGGTGTGGAGAAGTCCCGCGACTTCCGCTTCGCCGTGATCGACGAGGCCTTCGGACGTGGCTCGGATGTGTCGACAAGGTACGCGCTGGACCTGTTCGCCAAGCTGGGGCTGCAGCTGCTGATCGTGACGCCACTGCAGAAGGTGCACGTGATCGAACCGTACGTCAAGGCGATCGGCTTCGTCGACAACCCCACCGGCACCTTCTCGCGCCTGCAGACGATGACGATCGAGGAGTACCGGTCACGCCGCGACGGTCGGCTCAAGTGACCCGACGATGGACCTCGCCCGACGACATCGCCGGCAAGGTTCGCCGCCGGTGGGACGACGGGACGTTGTTGCGTGCCCACGCCGACGCAAAGCCGTTCGAACCCATCGAGATTCCGCTCCGGGGACCGACCGCCTCGCAGATCGGCGAGGATCTGGGCGCGGCCCGCGACTGGGTGACCGTGATGGACAGCGGCCGTCAGGGCGACCGACGCTACGCGTTGGTGTGGCAGTCGGTCGGCGGGCGGCACGTCGGGCGCAACCAGTTGCCGTCGCGCGCCGTGGTGTCGACGTTCGATCAGGCGTGGGCACTGTTGGGGGTCTCACCGGCGGTCCGGCAGTTCGACGAACTCCTCGAATCAGCCTCCGCTCATCCGGCAGTCCGCGACTGGATGCTCCGATACCCCTTGCGTGCACTCGAATTGGGACCGGAGATGCCGCGACTCATCGCCGCCTACGCGTGGCTGAACACCCATCGGGACTCGCACCGCTACCTCCGGGAGATCAGCGCCCCCGGCGTCGACACCAAGTTCGCCGAACGCCATCGCCCGGTGCTGGCTGCGATGCTCGGGGTGTCGTCGACGGCATCGGGCTTCTTGTCCGGACTGGGGCTGCAGACAAAGCCCGAGTCCGTACGGCTGCGGCCGTCCGCATCGATGGGTCTACCTGCAGCACTCACCGAGATCACCGTCCGCACCGACGAACTCGCGCGTCTCGCAGTGCAGCCACGAACCGCGCTCGTGATCGAGAACGAGATCACCTACCTGTGTGTCGATGTCCCCGACGACGGTGTGGTGCTGTGGGGCAAGGGTTTCGAGGTGGACCGGATCGGACGTCTCCCCTGGCTCGCCGGCGTCCCAATCCGCTACTGGGGCGACCTCGACACCCACGGCTTCGCCATCCTCGACCGGTTGAGAGCGTGGCTGCCACAGACCGAGTCGGTGTTGATGGATCGCGAAACGCTTGTGGCCCATCGAGATCGCTGGGTCATCGAGCAACGACCCGCTTCATCGGATCTGGTCCGGCTGACACCTACCGAGCGCGATCTCTACACAGATCTTGTGATGGATGCTCTCGGCGAGCGGGTGCGACTCGAGCAGGAACGTATCGACTGGGCGTGGGCTCAGGAACGTCTGGGGTGACCAACTGGTCCATCAGAGGAGGACCGCATCTGGCACAGGTGCGGGGACCCGCCCTGCAACGATCACCGAGGTGGTAAGTCTCTCGAGAGCGTTCAGGCGGTGCTACAGCCAGACGATGACTTCGCCGTCCTGCTCCTCGGCGCGATAGACGGACACCGACCCGATCCCGTCCGACGTGCAAGCGCCGTCGGCGAAGGAGAAGGCGTACTGGTGCAGCGGGCAGACGATCTTCGCGGCGTCGAACTGGCCGTCGGCGAGCGGTCCGGCGCGGTGCGGGCAGACGGCGTCGGTGGCGCGTAACGTGCCGTCGGTCATGCGGAAGACCGCGATCTGCCTGCCGTCCACGACATATGCGCGGCTCTCCCCCAGTTCCAGGTCGGCAACGGCCCCGATGACCACTCCGGGTTCGGCGATGCTGGTCATCGGACCGGCACCTGCGGGAGCGGCAGCAACGGCAGCGCCGGGGTGAACTGTGCGGGCGACTTCGGTTCGGCGCGATCCAGCCAGGGATCGACGTAGGCGGCAACGGCTTCGTCGATCCGCTCCTGCAGGCCGGCCACGAGGCCGTCCCGGTCGTCGACGATGATCGCGCGCAGTTCCTCGATGCCCATCCTCGGCACGAAGGAGTAGGTTCGCTCGAGCCACTTGCCCTGCTCACGGTAGTACTGGATGAAGATGCCGCACAACCGGATCACCTCGTCGGAGGAGTCCACCGTCGCCAGCAGGTCACCCTTGCGGATGTGGGCACCGGCGGCGCCGCCGACGTAGATCTCCCACTTGCCGTCGCCGATGGCGACCACACCGAAGTCCTTGCACAGCGCCTCGGCGCAGTTGCGTGGGCAACCGGTCACCGCGAGTTTGAGTTTCGCCGGCGACTCCAGGCCCTGATAGCGGGTTTCGATGTCGATTCCGAGTTGCGTCGAATCACCGAGACCGAAACGGCAGTAATCGGTTCCGACGCAGGTCTTGACGGTCCGGAAGGACTTGCCGTAGGCATAACCCGACGGCATTCCGAGGTCCTCCCACACCTTCGGCAGGTCTTCCTTCTTGACGCCGAGCAGATCGAGTCGCTGACCGCCGGTCGCCTTGATCATCGGGATCGAGTACTTCTCCGCGACGTCGGCGATCTTGCGCAACTGCTCGGGTGAGGTCACCCCGCCCTTCATCTGCGGAACCACCGAGAACGTGCCATCTCGCTGGATGTTCGCGTGCACTCGGTCGTTGACGAACAACGCACCCGGCTCATGCTTCCACTCCGATCCCCAGATGATCCGCAACAGCGAGGCGAGCGGCATCTTTGCCGTCGCGTCCTCGCCGTCGGGTGCCAGCTTGTCGAAGACCTCGCTGACCGACCGCAGATCCTGTCGCCGGATCGCGTCGATGAGTTCGGGCTTGGTGAGCGGGATCGACGGGACGTACCAGTCGGCCGCGGCGTCGGCCGTCAGAGTGTCCCCCGCGGCGTACTCGACGATGTCGGCGACGAGGCCCTTGCACGACCCACATCCCTTGCCGGCCCGCGTCTTCGCGCACACCTCGCCGACGCTGGTGCAACCCGACGCGACGCAACCCATGATGTCGCCCTTGGTGACGCCGTTGCAGTTGCAGACCTGAACATCGTCGGCGAGTTCGGCGGCGCCGGTCTCCGCGCTCGGCGTGCCCATGTCGAACAGCATCGAGATGCGCTCGTCCGGCAGGGGCACCTTGTCGTCGAACGCCTGCGTGAGGAAGTTGGCCTTGGAGATGTCGCCGAGCAGCATCGCGCCGATCAGCTTGTTGTCGCGGACCACCACGCTCTTGTAGGTGCCGCTGCGCGGTTCGTAGAACTGCACGAACTCGTCGTCGTCACGCTCGGGCCCCTTGACACCCATCGCCGCGACGTCGACACCGGCGACCTTGAGCTTCGTGGTCAGTCGCGAACCATGATATTCCGCTTGGGGATTCACGCCGGTCAGCACGTCCGCCAGAACCACAGCCTGTTCCCACAGCGGGGCGACGAGTCCGTACACCTCACTGCGGTGCTGGGCACACTCACCCACCGCGTAGATGAATGCTTCATCCTCACAACGCATCTGATCGTCGACGACGATCCCACGCTCCACGACCAGACCGGCGCCACGCGCGATCTCGACGTTCGGGCGGATACCCGCGGTCACCACGATCATGTCGGCCGGCAGCGAATCCCCGTCGGTGAAGCCGACTCCCGCGACCGTCCCGTCGTCGTTGCGCAGTACCGACGTCGTGCGCTTGCCGGTGTGCACGCCGACACCGAGAGACTCGATCTTGTTCCGCAGCACCCGTCCCCCGCGCTCGTCGAGCTGCTGGTTCATCAGATGCCCGGGCGAATGCACGACGTCGACAGCGACGCCCTGCGTCTGCAGACCGTACGCCGCTTCGAGACCCAACAGGCCGCCACCGATCACGACGGCGCGCATGTGATCGCGCGACGTCGCCATCTGCAGCATGCCGTTGGTGTCCTCGATGGTCCGGAATCCGAACACACCACGCGCGAGCTTGCCGTCGGGTTCGCGGAGGCCGTCCATGTTCGGGAAGAACGTGTGGGAGCCGGTCGCGATGACGAGGACGTCGAAGTCGATTGCCCGCCCCGACGCACACGTCACGGTCTTGGCGAAGCGGTCGATTGCCTCGGCGCGGTCGCCCGCGTAGAGAGTGACGCCGTGCTCGCGGTACCACGCCATCGGGTTCAGCATCAGATCGTCGTCGTCGACCGTGGCCTCACCGGCGAGGACATGACTGAGCATGATGCGGTTGTAGTTGCCGTACGGTTCGTCGCCGATCATCGTGATGTCGAACAGGTCGCCGCCACCGCGCGTCAGGATCTCCTCGACCGTGCGCGCCCCCGCCATACCGTTCCCGACGACGACCAGTCGGCGTCGTTCGTGCAGGTTCTGCGAATCCGCCATCAGAAGACGACCATCCCGAAGTCCACCACGACCTCACCGCTCGCACCCTCAGGCGCCGCGATCACGAGTTCGAGCGTCGTGTCGGGATCGACGTCCTCGACCACCCTCAGCGGCACGTTCACCGACGACCGCGCCCCCATCGGGAACATCCGCATCGGCGTCCCGTCGCGCATCAGGGTCACGCAGATCAGTTCGTCGGAGCTGTTGCCGCCACGAAAGTACAAGGGCTGGGCCGTCATTCCCGACGGCACCACGAACGACAGCACCGGGTCGATGGGACCGGACTTGGTCAGGCCCGCTCCCGCGAACGGGAACACACCCTGCAGGAAGTGCGGAGTACTCGACATGCCGCCACTATCCGCGCGCCGCGTGAAATGCGACTTGCCTCGGTGTTACGGCAGGGTTGTCTGGTTCTCACGGCCGTTCCGAAGGCCGGAGAGCAGCCCGGAGGCGTGTGCTCAGCGCCGTAACGCGCGTTCGCGGGCCAGGAAGAAGAACGGGATCGCCGTCGCGATGCCCACCCCGAAGGTGAGGACCACCGACGCGATCCACCACGGCATGATCCGCAGCCGCCTGGCCTCGCCGAACGCCCACAGATGGAAGGCGATCACCACGAAGAGCAGATCGACCATCGCGAAACGACCCGGCGTGGTCTTCATGATGTCGCCGACGAAGAAATCCTTCACCGACTCCGGGCCGTTGCGCTGCACATACGGGATCGCAATCGCGTTCTGGGTGACCAACGCAGTCACGAACACGGCGAACAGCGAACGCTCGCGCCACTTCTGGTTCAAGCCGTCGTGCATCATCGCGCCTCCTGGGATGGGTGTGTGCCCCGATGGTGGCACGGTCGACGCGGCTGCGGATGCATTCCGCCCCCTGAGGAGGCCCGGAGCTTGCGGAGGCCGTGCCCCATCGCCCCCTGAGGAGGCCCGGAGCTTGCGGAGGGCCGTCTCGAAGGGTCAGCTACGCCGCCATCCCGCCGCGCCGACCATCTCGGCGACCTGGGTGAACTTCACACGAGGGCGACCCTGTTCGATGCCCCGGCGGCGTTCTCGCCTGTCGATGGCGCGCATTCCGCGGTACCCGATCACGGTCGGCACCCGCTTGCGCACCAGTGCCGGGAACTCCCCCGCCGCACGCCGGGTGCGCTGAAGACTCCCCGACGCGGCGTCGGCGATGAAGTCCTCGACCGTTTGGGTGGCGCACTTCTTGTTGGCGCCGATCCCGCCGCTGGGGCCGCGCTTGGCCCAGCCCAGCACGTAGCCGCCGGGGACGATCCCGCCCGACTCGTCGACCAGTCGACCGTCGACATTGCGGAAGACGCCGCGCTCGTCGTCGAAGGCGAGACCTGGAATCGGGGTCGAGCGGTACCCGATCGAGCGCACGACGAGGTCGGCGGCGACGTGATGCCGTCCCTCGCCGGTACGGACCGTCACCGACTGCACCTGCGGATTGCCGACGATCTCCTCCGGAGTGCTGTGGAACAGGAACACGATCCGACGCCGCGACGGGTCAGCGGGTTCGTGCAAGGACGGAACCTGCCCGTTCGCTCCGTCGAACACCTCCACCTCGACGCCCGGGATCTCCGACAGCGCACGGTATTCCGCTGCCGTGTAGGCGGCCGCGGCCTGATCACGACGACCGAGCAGGACCACCTCGTGGACATTCTGTTCGCGCAGGATCTCGAGCGCCCGGTCGGCGATGTCGGTGGTGGCCAACAACTCCGGCGGGGATACGAGGATGCGGGCGACGTCGAGCGCGACGTTGCCCGTGCCGACGACGACCGCGCGGCCCGTCGCCGGATCGTCGGCGGTTCCCCGACGCAGCGGCGGTCCCGCGTCGACGCCGGGCACGCCGTTGTACCAGGCCACGAGGTCGGTCGCCGACGTCGAACCCGGCAGGTGCTCACCCGGAATGCCCAGGCGCCGGGACTCACTGGCGCCCACGGCGTAGAACACCGCGTCGAAATGCTCGGCGAGTTCAGCCGGGGTGACCTCGTCCGGTCCATCGCCGACGGACACGTTGGTCAGCATGGTGACGCGGGGGTCGCGGTAGAGCAGGTCGAATCCGCGCAGCACACCCTTGGTGCCCGGATGATCCGGTGCCACGCCGGCACGGACGAGTCCACCCGGCGTCGGCAGCTTGTCGATGACGGTGACCGTCGCCTCGGTCCGGTCGAGCAGGGTACGCAACGCATAACCACCCGACGGTCCGGTGCCGACCAGGGCAACCCGCAGGCCGGCAGGCAGTTTCGGGATGTCCGGGTAGGTGACGGTGGACGCCTCGTCGTCGGTCGGCGGCACCCACCCCGACCGGACGTCGGGGTTGTTCTTGTAGTAGTCGGCGTTGATGTCGATGAACACCTTGTCGCGCGTGCCGAGTTTGTCCGCGGGATAGATCGCGTCGACCGGGCACGCGTCGGCACAGGCACCGCAGTCGATGCAGGCCTGCGGGTCGATGTGCAGGATGTCGGAGCTGCCGAAGCCGCGTTCCTCGGGTGTCGGGTGGATGCAGTTCACCGGGCACACGGACACGCATGCCGCGTCACTGCAACATGATTGGGTGATGACGAACATCAGAGCATGTGCGCTTTCCGGTAGTACCGCATGGCGGGCTTGGTGAGCAAGCCGACCTCGTCGAGGAACTCCATGAGGTGGGCGCAGCTCGAACGGATCATCGAGTGGAAGTGCGAATTGTGGCGCATCTCGCGGACCGCGCGGTCGGCGTCGAGGCCGGCGTCGGCAAAGGCCTTGCGCTGCACCAGACTCGTGACGATGTAGTACGCACCGATCGCTACGGTCAGCGCACTGAACTGGCGGCGCGCCCAACTGACTCCGTCGAGAGATTCGCGCACCTCTTCGCGCGCGAACTTCATGTGGCGCGATTCCTCGAGGACGTGGATCTCGTTGACCGTGCGGATGAAGTCGAGGACGCGGTCGTCACGCATGCAGCCACGCTGGAAAACGTCCAGGACCTCCTCGGCGACCAGGATTCCGGCGTAGGCGACCTCGTTCTTCGCGGTCTGCATGAAGATCTTGCCGAGGCGCGCGACCTTCTTCGACGGCCGGTAAGAGGCGCCGACCATCTTCTCCGACGCCTTGGCGAACATGAGCGAATGTCGGCACTCGTCGGCGATCTCGGTCAGCGCGAACTGGAATTCGGAGCCGTGGTAGTCGCCGAGGTACTGATCGCGGATCACCATCTCCTGCAGGATCATCTCGAACCAGATCCCGATGTTCATGATCGACGCGAACTCGTGGCGCGTCACCGAGATCCGCTGCTCCTCGGTGAGTTCGTCCCAGTAGTCGGTGCCGTACAGCGACGACCACTCCGGACTGCAGCCGTACTTGGTCGGGTCCATCGGCTTGGACCAGTCGATCTCGGTCATCGCATTGCGCGAGAGGCGGGCGGCCGACGCCAGCAGACGCGCTGACACCTCCTCGGTGCCCTGGTCTCGCATGCTGATGACGTTCTCGGTTCGTTCCATCGCGGCCGTCATGCGAACTCCCCTCCCGGTCGACGTCGATCATGACAATGATCGATGTAATGACAATGTGTGTTGTCAAGATAGCACCGCACTGTGACCCAGTAAACGAATCAACGAATATACTGGCCGGTAAGTTCGGTGCTGGACAGCCTTCTTGCAGGTCAGCGCCACCAAAGCCGCTACCGACCACCCCGTAGGAGTACGCATGTCATCCATCTTCATCACCGGCGAGCGGCCGGGATCGGACTCGCCACTGCCGAACGGTTCGATCGCGAGGGATGGACTGTCGGCGTCTACGACGTCGATACCGACGCCCTCGCGAAGGTCGAGGCCGACCATCCCGACTGGATCACGGGCACGCTCGACGTCCGTGAACCGGAGCAGTGGGCCGACGCGCTGGCCGAGTTCACCTCGCACACCGGTGGCACCCTCGACGTCCTGGACAACAACGCCGGCATCCTGCACGCGGGCAGGATCGACTCCATCACGCCCGAGCAGATCAAGCGGCAGATCGACATCGACGCACTCGGTGTCGCCCTGGGCGCACAGGCCGCCCACCCGTACCTGAAGAAGACTCCGGGCGCGCACCTGGTGAACATCGGGTCGGCGTCGGCGATCTACGGCCAGCCCGGAATCGCGGTCTACTCCGCCACCAAGTTCTTCGTCGGCGGACTGACCGAGGCCCTCGAACTCGAGTGGGAGCACGACGACATCCGGGTCGTCAGCATCTGGCCGCTGTGGGCGAAGACCGCGCTGGCCGCCGACGACGCGAAGTCCACGAAGACCCTGGGCATCCGCATCACGCCCGACCAGATCGCCGACAAGGTCTGGGAATCCGTGCATCCCACGCGCCAGGACAAGCTGCTGCACCGCACCAGCTACTCCGTCGGTGCTCAGACCCTCGTCCTCGGCAATGCCGCCAAGGTCATCCCGAACTTCCTGAACCGGACCGTCAACAAGTTCATCGCGCAGTAGCCGCCCCGCAAACCCACCCTTTTTCCAGATTTCCACCACCCGAGAAGGGGGTGGAAATCTGGAAAAAGGGTGAATTTGTCAGGAGGTGGGTCCAAACCGGGCGCCCGTGCGTCTCATTCACATGGAGCTACCCAACGACCGGCACGGACTGATCCTCAGAAGTGACACCGTCGGCACTCACACCACCGACGACACATTGCAGCGGATGGTCACAGGCAAAGCGCTGTACCGTCTCTGGCCGGGCGCGATGACCGACTTCACCACGGTCAACGAACTCGACGCCATCGAGAAGCACCGGTTGACCGTCATCGCCGCCGCGAGCGCAGGACGCCCGGGCCGACTGTTCAGCCACGTCTCCGCGGCTGCCATCCACCGGTTGCCGGTGCTCTGGCCCCAACTGTCACACGTTCACGTCACGTCGCCGAAGGTCGGGAAGCGGGCGGCGAAGATCGTCCGGCATCAGGCCGTCGTCGAGCCGCAGGACATCGAGGTCGTCGACGGGGTGACGGTGACATCCATCGAGCGCACGGCGTGCGATGTCGCCCGCCTGGGTACCGATCGACAGGCCCTCGCGGTGCTCGACGCCGCGCTCCGACGCGACGCCAGACCGGAACGATTGCGGCAGATCCTCGACTCGTGCCGAGGATTCAAGGGGGTCGAGATGCTCCGCCGCACGCTGCCGCACGCGAACGCGTCATCGGAAAGCGTCGGCGAGTCCCTCAGTCGCGCAATCATGCTCGAGTCTCCTGACCTACCCGTGCCCCAGCAGCAGGTGGAGATCGTCGACGACCACGGCAAGTTCATTGCTCGCGTCGACTTCTTGCTGGCGAACAGGGTGGTCGGCGAGTTCGACGGAATGATCAAGTACAACGGCACAGTCGGTGATGATCCGGCTTGGAAGACCGTCGTCGACGAGAAGGTCCGTGAGGACAAGCTGCGTGCGCAGGGGTACACCGTCGTGCGGTGGACATGGCAGGACCTCGCCGACAAGGCCGCTTTCTACGCGCAGATCAAGAAAGCGCTTCGATCCGCCGGCGTCGAGTGACCGGAAACCCACCCTTTTTCCAGATTTCCACCACCCGACAATGGGGTGGATATCTGGAAAAGTGGTGGGTTTGCGGGGTGGGTGGGTCTGCGAGGCGGCGGTCAGTGCCGGGCCGTCGGGAGTCGCCACCCGAACTTCAGTCCGAGCAGACGCAGACCGGTGGCGAGGATCGACCCGACCGTCAGCCAGACCCAGTGCGGGACGGGGGTGTGGTAGGAACCGACCGCGACGATCGTGGCGCCGAGCAGCGCGGGGATCGCATAGAGGTCCGCGGGCTGGAGGAGCAGCGGGATCTCGTTGGAGATCACATCCCGCAGGACGCCGCCGCCGATTGCGGTCATGAGTCCGACGGCGGTGGCGGCGAACGCGCTCGCTCCGACGTCGACGGCGATCGACGCCCCGGTCGTCGCGAACAGGCCCATCCCGAAGGCGTCGAGGACGAGGATCGACCGGCGCAGTTTCGTGAAGGCCGGATGGAAGGCGAAGACGAGCAGACTGGCGATCGTGCCGGTCAGCGCGTTGCCGAAGCCCTGGACCGACGAGGGTGGGGTGATGCCGAGCAGGACGTCCCGCAGGACCCCGCCACCGGCGCCGGTGAGCACTCCGACGGTCACGATGCCCCACATGTCGAAGTCCTTGCGGACACCGACCATCGCACCGGAGGCCGCGAACACCGCGACACCCGCGAAGTTCAGCACGTCGAGAAGCACCTCAGACCCTCCTCACGACCAGGACGCCGGTCCGCCGACGGCATACGAATGGCCGCCCCCGGTAAACCGGGGACGGCCGTCCGTGTAGAAATCGCGGTGCCGAGGCGGCAACCGGGAAAAGGCTAGCGACGATCCAGATCGATGATGCCCGCGCGAGCGGCCTTCACGAGTCGACGCGGAATCCGCACGGGGACGCCGTTGACCTTTTCTTCCTGCAGTGCGGGGTTTTCCGCCTTCCACTGCGAACGACGGCTACGGGTGTTCGCCCGCGACATCCGGCGCTTCGGTACAGCCATGGTTGAGCCCTTCTCCTACTGTGGTCTGCGTGGCCGCCGGCAACGCTGCGCGTCACCGATCGACCCGAGTCAGTGCGCCTATCGGCCCCCGCGGGCGCGGCACACAACCCGACCAGACTACCTGGCGGGACCGCCCAGCTCCAAAATGGTCATCCGTACGACGCTCCGCAGATCCGCGTCAGATGTACGACCAGGGACTTTCCACTCCCGTGAACGCGACGACGAGCCAGTACGCCACCCACATGACGACGATGAACAAGCCGATGACGATGGCCGTCAGCGCGAGGCCGTCGCCGGTCTGCCCACCGCCTGACGCCGCGATCTGTCTGCGCGCCACCACGCCGAGTACGAGTCCGACCAGGCCGCCGATGCCGACACACACGAGACCGAGCAGCGAGGCGACCAGCGCAGCCACCGCAAGCGTATTCGTCTTGGGGGTCAGGCCGGGCCGAGGATCATCGCCGAACGCATGCTGTCCGGGCGGCGGCCCCGCGGGCGCCTGCTGCTGAGGTGACGGACCGTACCCGGGCCGACCTCCTGGCGCCGGCTGACCGGGCTGTCCGTAGGCCCCGCCGTAGCCGGGCGGGGTCCCCTGCGGTCCGTACCCGGGCGGCGCCGGCTGCCGGTGATTCTGCTGCCCCGGCCCCTGCTGCCCCGGACCCTGCCGGCCGTAACCCGGCGGCGGGCCGTAACCCGGTTGCGGAGGTCCACCCGGCCCACCGGGACCACCCGGAGGGCGGGTCGAGATCACGCGTGTCGAGTCGTACCCCGACGGTGGCGGACCGGGCGGTGCGGGCGGCGCGGTATGACCCTGAGGTGCACCCCCGGCACGTGCGCCACCAGTGCTGATGACGCGGGTGACACCGTCGGCCGGGCTGTGCGACTGCGGCACCGACGTGCCTTCCGGACCGGCGCCCGGCGTCGAGGTCAGGGGTGTCGAGGTGTCGGGCGAGCGGGTGTCCGGCGTCGAGGGCACCGGCTCGGTCGTCTCCTCCGAACCTGCTGGGCGATCGCCGGATTCGCCGAGGAGCTCTGCGGCCGACACCTTCTGCGTCGGCTCCCCCGGAGAAGGATTCGGGTCGGGTGCCGAATCCGGCGGTACCTGATCCGACGGGGACTGGGGTGTGGAGGACGGATCGCGCGGATCCCCGCCTCCGGTCGGGTTCGACATCAGGTGCCCTTCCAAGCCGTGCGTCGTCGCGGCGCGAGGATCGTTCATGCACATGGCTGCGCAGGTCACAGAGTAGTGAGAAAACGCCTCGAACTGGGCAGAAGTCGACGATCGCAAGCTCAGATCGGCCGAAATTCGTTCAGTAGTAGTAGACCGAGTCCGTCGAGTTGCCGGCCGCGATCAGGATGATGAACAGCACGATCCACACGATCGCGCCGAGGATTCCCAATGCGCCGGTGATGATGCCGGCGAGGCCCATGCCGGCACCGGTCTGGTTTCCGGCCGACTGCTCCACCTCACGCCGCGACATGAAGCCGAGGACGACACCCGCGATTCCGAGGGGCAGCGCGAGCGGGAAGCACGCGGCAAGCATGACCAGGGCGACGATGCCGCAGATGAGTGCGCCGATCGCCTTGCCGTTGGTGCTCTTCTGCGGAGCGCCGTAACCGTAACCTCCGTAAGGCGCAGCGCCGTAAGGATTCTGGGCACCGTAGGCGGCCGATCCGTAAGCGGGCGCCTGCCCGGCCTGGTAGGGATCGCTGTACTGGCCGTAGCCCGTCCCCGGCGGCTGACCGTACGGATTCTGGTCCTGGCCGTACGGGTTCTGTCCGTATGAGTTCTGGCCATAGGGGTTCTGCCCATACGGGTTCTGTCCGTACGGATTCTGACCCTGCGAATTCTGACCCTGCGGATCGGAGGAAGGTCCCGGTTGGTATGTCTGACCGAACTCGGTCGGCGCGTAGTCCGGGGAACCCTGACCCTGGTCACCCTTGTTCAGGTTCGGGCGCGACCCTCCCGATCCGTCCGCCGCCCCGGGGCTCGGCACCGTCCCCCAGTCGTCCTGGCCCTGGCCCGAGCCCTGTCCCGGTGGATATGACACCCGTAACCCCCTCGTTCGATCCGATAAATCCGTTCATCACCCTAATGAATAGACTCGAGCGGTGTCTGGCGTCATCTCCGGCTTCACGGTGATCTTCATAGTAGTCGGGGTCGGCTATCTCCTCGGGCGGACGCATGTGATCGGCGATCACGCACATGAAGTCCTGTCCCGCTTGGTGTTCTTCGTCTTCACCCCGGCGCTGCTGTTCCATTCGCTGGTCACCACGGACCTGTCGGTCGTCTTCTCCTCGACGCTGGTGATCGCCGGTGGTAGCGCGATGCTCATGGGCGTCATCTACCTCGTGATCGCCAAGCTGTGGTTACGACGCCCAGTCCCGGAACTCGTGATCGGCGCGCTCTCGTCGTCGTATGTCAACAGCGTCAATCTCGGCCTCCCGATTGCGATCTTCGTCCTCGACGACGCGTCGTTCATCGCGCCACTGCTTCTGTTCCAGATCGTCATCTACTCCCCGATGGCACTGTTGGCCCTCGACCTCACCGCCCTCGAACGGAACACCGAGACCTCGATCGTCCGTGATTCGCTCATCGCCCCGATCACCAACCCGATCGTCGTCGGCGGCATCGCCGGGCTGTTCGTGTCGGTGCTCGGTGTGATGCCACCCGCGGCAGTGATGTCACCGCTGAAGATGCTCGGTGACGCATCGGTGCCGGCGGCGCTGCTGGCCTTCGGTCTGTCGCTGACCGGCGTCCAGGTGTTCAAGAAGGGTGAGAGCCCGCGCCGCGACATCGCGCTCGCCGCGGCACTGAAGATGGTCGTGATGCCGCTGACGGTGTACGCGATCGCGCGGTGGGGATTCGGCCAGACCGGTGAGGCACTGTTCGCCCAGGTCGTGATCGCCGCACTGCCGACCGCGCAGAACGTCCTCGTCTACGCCACCCGCTACCGGCGCGGGCAGATCCTGGCGCGGGACACCGCGCTGATCACCACACTCGCGTCGATCCCGGCCATCGCCGTCATCGCCCTGCTTCTCGCCTGATGACCGCTGACCGCGCGGGCTCGGTCACGCGTCGGGATCTTCGCGCGGCACGACCTTCACCTCGACGCCGCCCATCAGCGCGAGCCCGGTCACGCGCACGACCGGCGCACCCGGCCGTGGCGACTTCTGCGACTTCCCGCCGAAGCCGCCCATGATCCCGAGGCCGCCGATCTCGACGGTCACGCCCTCGGGGGCCCTGATCTCGACGCCGCCCATGATCGCGATGCACTGGATGGTGAGAACCGGTGCGGTGAACTCGACCTCGCGCAGGTCGATCTCGACGGCCCCCATGATCGCCGTCGCGGTGAGGGCGTCGGCCACCACCGCGGTCCCCGACAATTCGCTACCGGACATGATGGCCAGGCGATGGCGCACCGCCGCATCGGAACTCCCACCGGTCACCCGGGGGCCCGGCGACATCGACGGCGCCGGCATCGCCACGCCGAGCTGCGCGATCGGGAGGTCATCGGTCAACTCGTCGAGATCGCCGAAGGTCTTGGCCATCATGGCTTTTCCCGCACGCTCCTCGTACTCGACGGGCGAGAGGCTGCCGTGAGCCATGGCTGCGGACAGGATTTCGTGCACCAGTTCCCGGTCGGCGTCGGCGGCACGCAGACGCGCCCGCCGATCGTCGGGTGCGGGGAGATCGCCGGAAGAGGTCACGTCTGGAAACCCTAGTGGCCGCACCGCAGTCAGACCACCCTGATTTCGACCCTGAGCCGACCCCGACGACGATCCGCCCACCGCCCGACGCATGTGGGGCATAATTCACTCACCCCGGACGGACACCCGCCCGACCTACACCGGAGGCGACCCATGGGCCAACCCTACGATCCCGGTTCGTCCGGCGCGCCGAATCCATATCAGCCCGGCCCGAACCAGCCCGGCCCGTACGGGTACGGCGGTTACCCGCCGCCCGCGCCCCCCAAGGACCGGACCGGGATGCGACTCTGGGGCAAGATCCTCACCGCCGTCGGTGTCGTGATCCTCGTCGCATCGGTCGCGGTCGGCGTGGTGCTGGCCGTCAGCGGGATCAGCCAGGTGGTCGATCAGGCGGACCAGGCCTTCGTCGTCGACCCACGGGCCGAGCACCGATACGACGCCGGGGACACCTTCGCCCTCTTCCGCCCCGACAACACCGCCGCGACGCCCTCCTGTGAGATCACCGGACCGGCGGCACTCGAACGCGGTACCGACGTGACGGCCGAATTCCCCTACGACGGCACCCAGGTGCGGTCCTTCGACTCCTACGAGGTGGTCGAGGCGGGAACCTATTCGTTCCTCTGCAGCGACCGCGTCGTGGTCGCCACGATCGACCTCGGCGGCATCTTCAGTGGTGTCGGCGGGGTTCTCCTGGCCGTCTTCGGTGGCGGATTCGGCGCCGTCCTCCTGCTGATCGGGATCGTGCTGTGGGCCATCGCCGGACGTAGGCCGCGCACGGCCTGAGCCGGCGCCCGCCGGTCAGCCGCGTCGACGACGACCCTTCCGGGACTTCAGGTAGTCCCCGACCACGGCGGCGCCGAGGCCGTCGACGTCCGGTGCCACGACGCGACCGCCGATCCGGCGCGCGATCTGGTCCATGAAGTGGGCCAGGCCTGGGTCCTCACCGAGACGGAAGAACGTGACCTGCGCGCCGAGCCGGGCCACGTGGTCGAGCTCGCGCACGGTCAACGCGATCGTCTGCGGGTGCGGCGGGTAGAAGAAGAACGGTTCACCACTGGGGTCGAGATGCGCGGTGGGTTCGCCGTCGGTGACCACCAGGACCACCGGTTGTGCGTTCGGGAAGCGACGCAGGTGCCGCTGCGCCAGCAACAGCGCGTGGTGCAGGTTGGTGCCCTGCTCCATCCGTGGTTGCAGTCCGGTCAGTTCCGCGATGTCGATGGACCTCGCGTAGCGGCCGAAGGCGATGAGATGTAGTTCGTCGCTGCGGAAGCGGGTCGAGATCAGGTGGTTCAACGCGATCGCGGTGCGCTTCATCGGTGTCCAGCGACCCTCCATCTCCATGGAGAACGAGGTGTCGACGAGCAGCACGACCGCCGCCTGGGTGCGGCTCTCGGTCTCCGCGACCTCGACGTCGCGGACGTCGATCCGCACTCCGGACCGCGCCATCTCCGACGTCGCCAGCGACGGCTCGGTGGTCTCGGAGACAGTGCGCAACACCGCATTTGACACCGTTCGGGTGACATCCCAGGGGTCGGTGTCGCCGAACTCCCATTCGCGGCTGGCGCCGGTCGGCTCACCGAGCAGACCGGTGCGCCGGGTCTGACGATCGCCTCGACGTCCCGACAACTGCTCGGCGATGTCACGGAAGATCGACTGCCCGAGTTGCCGCATCGCCTTGGGACTCAACCGGAGTTGCCCGTCCGCGGCACGGTCGAAGAACCCCTCCTCCGACAGCGCTTTCTCGAGTTCGGCGAGCATCCGCGCGTCGACCGCCGCCTCGTCGCCGAGTTGCCGTGCGAGAGCGTCGAGGTCGATGTCGTCCATCTGCGCTCCGGCGTACTGCTGGGACAACTGCTCGGACAACGCTTCCAGTTCGGAGATGTCGCGGAGCGCCGCGGCACCCTCCCCCAGTCCCATCGGCTGGTCCCCCGAGAACGACTGCGCGTTGTCCCAGTCCAGCCCGGGCCGCGCCGCGCGGAGTTGTGAATCCATCTGCGCGAGTTGACTCATCAGGTCCGGCGAACCGAATGCCTGCTGCGCCAGCTGGTCCAGCTCGGCCTGCTGCTCCGGGGTGAGCGAGTTGTAGAACTGCTGCGCCGCGGCGGCACGCTGGGCCAGCGAGTCGATGAGTTCTTCGGTGTTGCGCGGATTCTCCGGGAAGAAGTCGCCATGGGCGTCCATGAACTCGTCGAACATCTCCGACGTGTCCTCACCGCGGTTGTGCGCCTCGAGCAGCTCGTTGAGATCTTTGAGCATGTCCGAGACCCGCTGCCGGTCGGCCTCGGTGGCGCCTTCGAGCGCCTCCTTCATTCCGGCGAACCGCTGATCGAGCAGCTCGCGGCCGAGGAGGTCCTTGATCTTCTCGTAGTCCTCCCGGGCCTGGGGGCTGCGCCAGTTGTACTCCGACAGCTCTTCGACGGCCTGCGCGGTCGACGGCGGGAGGCTGCCGATCTGCATCTCCGCGAAGCGCGCGTCGTCGTCGAGATCGCGGGCGAGTTGCTTGCGCTCCTCGAGGACGGCGCGGTCGAGGAGCTCGCGGATCTCGGCGAACGTGCCGTCGAGGTTGCGCTTCTTCAGCAGCTCCTGCCGACGCCGGTTGACCTGTTCCCGGAGCTTGTCGAGGCCGCGCATGTTCGGGGTGCCCCGGCGCAGCAACTCCCGCAGGGCACGCTGCGGCGACGCACCGGCCATGACGTCGTCGCCGATCGTCTCCAGCGCCTCACGCAGGTCGACAGGCGGGGCGAGCGGGTCGGGCCCACCGGTGTACCGCTGGTAGCGCGAACGATGGAAGCTCTTGCGCGCCAATGTGTTCTCCTCAGCCGTAGATGGTCTGGCCCGCCTCGTCGGCTTCCTTGCCGATCCGACGCGCCAGGAACAGACCCTCGAGTGCCAACTCGACGGCACTCGCCCGCTCGCCTTCGATGTCGGCCTCGAGGCGCTCGGCGATCGCGTCGAGCACATTCCCGGTTGTCTCCGGGGACGGGATCGAGCCCAGGAAGTCGACAGCCCGCACGCGGTCACCGGTCACGACCGGCTCACCGTTCTCGAGGGCGTCGACGAGCGCCGCCATGTCGATTCCGCCGAGATGTGCGCGGACGGTGTCGGCGACGGACTTGCGCATGAGGTGCTCGAGGATCTCCAGCTCGCGCCCCTCCTCGCCGGACTCGAACTCGATCTTGCCGCGCAGCACCTCGACCACCGACTCGAGATCGACGACACGCGCGACCGCCTGGTCCTCGCCGGTGACCGTCGCGCGGTGAAGTGCCGCGGCGGCAACGGTTTCGGCCCCGGCGATCGAGAAGCGGGCCGAGACACCCGAACGCTGGTCGATGGACGGGTGGTCGCGGGCGTAACGGGTGAACCGCGCCAGGATCTCGACGATGAAGGTCGGGACACTCGCGGTGAGGTCGGCCTCCTGCTCGATGACGGCGACCTCGTCGTCGAGTTCGAGCGGGTAGTGCGTGCGGATCTCGGCGCCGAAGCGGTCCTTCAGCGGAGTGATGATGCGACCGCGGTTGGTGTAGTCCTCCGGGTTCGCACTCGCCATCACGAGCACGTCGAGCGGGAGCCGCAGTGTGTAGCCGCGGACCTGGATGTCGCGCTCCTCCATCACGTTGAGCATCGAGACCTGGATGCGCTCGGCCAGATCCGGCAACTCGTTGATCGCGACGATCCCGCGATGTGCACGCGGGATGAGGCCGAAGTGGATGGTCTCCGGATCGCCCAGACTGCGACCCTCGGCCACCTTCATCGGGTCGATGTCGCCGACGAGGTCGGCCACCGAGGTGTCGGGGGTGGCGAGCTTCTCGCTGTAGCGCTGCGAGCGGTGACGCCATTCGATCGGCAGATCGTCGAGCAGGTTCGCGGCCTTGCGGATCGACGCGGGGGTGATCGGCTCGTACGGGTGCTCGCCGAGCTCTGATCCGGCGATCACCGGCGTCCACTCGTCGAGGAGCCCGACGAGGGTGCGCAGGATGCGGGTCTTGCCCTGTCCGCGCTCGCCGAGCATCACGACGTCGTGACCTGCGATGAGCGCGCGCTCGAGCTGGGGGATGACGGTGGCCTCGAAGCCGACGATCCCCGGCCACGGGTCGCGACTCTCGCGGAGCGCGGTCAGCAGATTGTTGCGGATCTCGTCGCGCACACTGCGCTGCACATGGCCGCTGGCACGCAGTTCACCCAGGGTGCGGGGTGAAGGATGGCGGGTTTCGGTCGACTGAGAACCATGGGTGGTGAAATTGTCCTCTGGCACGTGATCCACGCTACTCCGAGTTGTGATGTGCGTGCGCACTGTCGGGTGGTCACCCAGGAGCTTCGACGCGGTGCCTCGCTACGCTCGGAACCGGCTCAGCCGGCAGAGGGGGCTTCGACGCGGTGCCTCGCTACGCTCGGAACCGGCTCAGCCGGCGGAGGGGTCGCGGCCGAGGGAGCACCCCCCTGCTCCCCGAGGAGCCCGGAGCCTGCGGAGGGCGTCTCGAGGGGCAGCGGGGCTGGGGCTTCGACGCGGCGCCTCGCTACGCTCGGAACCGGCTCAGCCGGCAGAGGGGTCGCGCCCGACGAAGCACCCCCTGCTCCCCGAGGAGCCCGGAGCCTCCGAAGGGCGTCTCGAGGGGCAGCGGGGCTGGGGCTTCGACGCGGTGCCTCGCTACGCTCGGAACCGGCTCAGCCGGCAGGACAACGCCTCGCTACGCTCGGAACCGGCTCAGCCGGCAGTGGGGTCCCGGCCGACGAAGCCCATCAGGCGGCTGACGGAGTCGGCGTCGGCGGGCACGTCGACGGCGGGTCCGTACTGACCCGAGCTCCGCAGCAACTCGTCGATGGGGATCATCCCGTCGAGCAGCACCTGCGCATAGGCGGTGTCGAGGTCGGGGGTCGCGCCCTGCGACCGGGCGAGGTCCCAGGTGTGCATGAAGACGTCGGCGGTGTAGAACCGGTCGACCGCGTCGGCGAGGCGGTGCTCCCCCGCCATCGGGTGGGCGAAGGTCTCCCGCGCCGACGGCCCGTCGAGCAGTTCTTGCACCGCTGCCGCATGCGCCGACCAGGCCGCCGCCGGGTCGTCGGCGACCGCGGGCCCGCCCGGCAACCGCACGCCCCCGGCGTCGAGGAACCCGGTGAACCAGTCGACGAGGTGGGCCACGACATCGCGCGCGACCCAGCCGTCGACCGGTGTCGGCGCCTCCCAGTCGGAGACGTCGGCGATCACGTCGGCGAATCCGGCCGCGACCGCACGGTGCCGGTCTGCGGCGTCGAGTTCTGCCAGTGCCATGGTTCTACAGCTCGCCGGACTCGAGCAGCCGGTCGAGGGCGGCATACCCCTCGTTGACGCCGACCTCCATGCCCGACGCGAGCCAGCCGTCGCGGGCTTCGAAACTGTCGCACAGGGATTGGGCATGCAGGCGCGTCGTGCCGTCGCCGAGGTCCTCGAACCACAGCGTCTCCAGCGACACCTGGTCGGGCATCCCGAGGAAGGTGAAGGTCTGCACGATCTTGTCCTCACCCACGGTGTGGAAGCAGCCGCGGAAGCCGAACTCCTGACCCTCGTGGGTCGAGACATAGCGCCAGCTGCCGCCGTCGCGCACATCCCATTCGAGGATCCGGCTGGTGATGGCGTCGGGGCCGATCCAGCGGACGAACAGATCGGGATCGGTGTGCGCCTTCATCAGCTGGGCTGGGGTGCCACGGAAGTCGCGGGTGATCCGGATGATCGGGACCTCCTTGTCGGCTTCGATGGCGGCCTCGGGATAGCGGGTCTGTGTGGTGCTCATGACGCCTTTCCTTTCCTCGTTGTCGTGTCGTTATCGGTTGTCTTGTCGTTCTGACCCTCGGGACGTTCCGCCTCGGGTCCGTCGTTCATCTCGGCGAGCAGTACGTCGAGTCGCTGGTAGCGCTCTTCCGCCCGCCGTCGGTACCGCTCGATCCACTTGGTCATGAGGTCGAACACCTCGGCTTCCAGATGGACCGGACGTTTCTGGGCCTCTCGGGTTCGGGTCACCAGGCCGGCATCCTCGAGCACCTTCAGGTGCTTGGAGACCGCCTGGATGCTGACGTCGTACGGCTCGGCGAGCTGGCTGACCGTCGCGTCGGAGACCGCCAGTCGCGCGACCATGTCGCGGCGGGTCGGGTCCGCGAGTGCGGCGAACACCTTGGACAGCTCGTCGGCCATTCGTCCTCCTCAACCGATTAGTTGAATACGACGATGCTCCCGCGGAGCGCTGTTGTCAACCCCTTGGTTGAATACGAGGGCAAAAGTATCCGTATGACGTTGTGCCCGGATTCCGGGCACAACGTCATACGGATCTCGAAGGTCGCCTCAGGCCGGCCCGACCGGAGCGTCGCCGCGCAGCGTGATGCGGTGCATCACGCTGCGGTTGTCGCCGTAGTCGCGGTTGGCGTAGTGCAGCGTGTTGCGGTTGTCCCACAGCACGAGATCACCCAGACGCCAGCGGTGGCGGACGATGTGCTCGGGCTTGGTGATGTGCGCGTAGAGCAGGTCGAGGATGCCGCGACTCTCGGCCTCCGACACGCCCTCGATGTGCGAGGTGAAACCCGGGTTGACGAACAGCGACTTGCGGCCGGTCTCCGGATGCACCCGCACCACCGGATGGCTCACCGGTACGAGTTCGGTGACTTCCTTGCCGTCCCAGGTGTTTCCGCGCCCGTCGCGGCGCTGTTTGAGGTAGTAGCCGAACTCGCGACTGCCGTCGTGCACCGCGGTCAGACCGTCGACGAGGCGTCGGATCGGCTCGGACAGCGACAGATACGCGAGTTCGGCGTCGGCCCAGTTGGTGTCGCCGCCGTTGCGCGGCAACACGACCGGACGCAGGATCGAACCCATCGGCGGTCGCGGCATGAACGTCATGTCGGTGTGCCAGACGTCGGCGAATCCGTTGTCGGCGCTGTCGAGTTCGTACACCTCGTCCGGGACGTCGCCGGAATCCCACACCGGGTGGCCGAACGTCAGGTCGCCCAACCGGTTTCCGAACTCGATTGGTGGGACCCGTCGGACCAGTTCATCGAGTGGATCGTCATCAGACGCATCGACTCCGTTCCGGCCGCCGGCCCGGGACACGACATGCTCGACGAGCAGTCGCGGTGCGGGGCAGGCAGTGCGGAAACGGACACCCGTCCTGTGTAGTCGCCCGCCGACGAGACGGACAGGATTGCGCTCACGCTGACCGAAACACCGAAACACCGCGAAGTTCGCGTCCATCTCAGCGCTGTCCGAGGGCGATGTGCCCTCGGGGACCTCTCACGAGGACGCCATCGTCGGCCTCATCCGTACTCAGGCGACGGCGAGCCACACTGCGAGGCCGAGCCCGCACAGTCCGACGACGATCCGCAACGGACCGGCGGGCAGTCGCTTGACCACCGGCGGCCCGCACCAGCCGCCGAGGAGGCAGCCGATCGCCATCGCGAGCGCGGCCCACCAGTCCACCGGCCCGAAGATCATGAACCCGACCGCGGCGACGGCGTTGGCGACCCCGAGGAACACCGACTTCGACAGTGCCGCACGCCATAACGGCTCACTGGTGACCACCAGCATCAGCGCCAGGATCATGATGCCCGCACCCGCACCGAAGTAGCCGCCGTAGATGCAGATCATCATCAGTCCCAGGATGAAGATCCACGGCCGTTCGGCGTGCGAGGTCGCCCACCGACGCAGGACCGGCTGCACGAGAAGCGCGATGGCCGCGATCGCCACCAGGAACGGGACCAGCGCCTCGAATGCCTCGGCAGGCGTGACGAGAAGTAGTGCGGCGCCGATCGTTCCGCCGACGAGTGCGGCGAACAGTCCGATGACGAGGCGTCGGCGATCGCCGTCGAGCAGGGCCCTACCCGACTGGGCGGTGCTGCCGACCCCGACCGCGACGAGTGCGACCGTGTTGGTCACGTTCGCCGCGATCGGGGTGAGACCGACCGCGAGAAGTGCGGGATAGCTGACGATGGACGCCAGTCCGGTGATGTATCCGATCAGACCCGCGCCGAAACCGGCGACGACGAGTAGTGCGAGATCAGTGAGCGAAATGGCGGGCCCCGGTGAGGTAGAGCGTCACGCCCGCCTCGTCGGCCGCCTCGATGACCTCGTTGTCACGAATGGAACCGCCCGGCTGCACGACCGCCTTGACGCCCGCGGACAGCAGCACCTGGAGACCATCCGGGAACGGGAAGAAGGCGTCGGACGCACCGACACTGCCCGAGGAGCGGTCACCGGCACGCTGAACGGCGAGATGGGCGGAGTCGACACGGTTGACCTGCCCCATGCCGACGCCGACCGAGGCACCGTCGGCGGCCAGCAGGATCGCGTTCGACTTCACCGAACGACAAGCACGCCAGGCGAATTCGAGATCCGCGAGAGTCTGGGCGTCGGCCGGCGGACCGGCGACCAGGTTCCAGTTGGCGGGGTTGTCACCCTCGGCGTCGAGGACGTCGCGCTGCTGCATCAGCAGACCACCGGAGACCGGCTTGGTCTCGATACCGGTGGCCGACGGCGGTGTCGCCACCAGCACACGGATGTTCTTCTTGCGGGTGAGCACCGAGAGCGCGCCATCGGCGAAACCGGGCGCAACGACGACCTCGGTGAAGATCTCGGCGACCTGCTCGGCCATCTCGACGGTGATCTCGCGGTTCGCGGCGATCACGCCGCCGTAGGCGCTGACCGGGTCGCAGGCGTGGGCCTTGCGGTGCGCCTCGGCGATGTCGGCACCGACGGCGATGCCGCACGGGTTGGCGTGCTTGATGATCGCGACCGCCGGCGCGTCGAAGTCGTACGCGGCACGCCAGGCGGCGTCGGCGTCGGTGTAGTTGTTGTAGCTCATCTCCTTGCCGTGCAACTGCTCGGCGGTGGCGAGGCCGCCTTCGCCGGCGTTGCCGACGTAGAGGGCGGCGGCCTGGTGCGGGTTCTCGCCGTAACGCAGGACGGCCGAGCGGTTCCAGGTGGCACCCGCCCAGATCGGGAACTGCGACTCGTCCTCCGGTGCGACCACGCTCGACATCCATGAGGCGACGGCCACGTCGTAGTCGGCGGTGTGCCGGAACGCCTTGGCGGCCAGCTTCTTCCGATCGGCGAGAGTGAAGCCGCCGGCCGAGATCGCCTCGGTCACCAGACCGTAGTCACCGGGGCTGGTCACGACGGCCACCGACGGGTGGTTCTTGGCGGCACCGCGCACCATCGACGGGCCGCCGATGTCGATCTGCTCGATGCACTCGTCGGGGGTCGCGCCCGAGGCGACGGTCGCGGTGAACGGGTACACGTTCACGACGACGAGATCGAATGCGGCGACGCCCAATTCGGCGAGCTGGGCGACGTGGTCGTCCTTGCGGGTGTCGGCGAGGATGCCGGCGTGCACCTTGGGATGCAGGGTCTTCACCCGGCCGTCGAGGCACTCGGGGAAGCCGGTCAGCGTCGAGACCTCCACGACGGGGACACCTGCGTCGGCGATGGTCTTGGCGGTCGATCCCGTCGAGACGATCTCCACCCCGGCGACCTGCAGTGCGGTCGCGAGGTCGGCCAGGCCGCTCTTGTCGTAGACACTCACCAGTGCGCGCCGGATGGGTCGGCGGGCGCTGTCAGCGGGCTGTGCGTTCACGGGATGCGGGCCTTTCGTCCATCGATGACTACTCCACGGGTGACCAGTGCGGTCACCACTTCGGCGAGCAACACGCGCTCGACCGTTTTGATGCGTTCGTGCAAGGTGTCGACGGTGTCGTCGTCGTCGACCGTGACCACCTGCTGGGCCAGGATCGGGCCGGTGTCGACGCCTTCGTCCACGAGGTGGACGGTCGCACCGGTGACCTTGACGCCGTAGTCGAGTGCCTCGGGCACGCCGTGCGCGCCCGGGAACGCCGGCAGCAGCGCGGGATGGCTGTTGACGATTCGTCCACCGAACCGTTCGAGGAAGGCCGGACCGAGGATCTTCATGAATCCCGCGGTGACCACCCAGCCCGGATCGATCGCCGCGACGGCGTCGGTGAGCGCCTGATCCCAGGCGGCCCGATCGTCATGGTCGCCGACGCGGCAGGTGATCAACGGGATCTCGTTGCGTTGCGCGATCTCCTGGGCCCGGCAGACGCGATCGACCACGATGGCCGCGACCGTGAACGGAGCGTCGTCGGCGGCGGCACGGGCGAGCAGCGACTCGAGCAGGGAACCGGTGCCCGACGCCATCACCACGACAGGTGTTGGTGCAGGCGCGGTCTCCGAAGTCACGCCTGCGAGCCTAATAGCAGCACGTCGAGCGGGAATGAGCGGGTCTCAGCGCCGACGCCCCGCGCCGGGTGTTCCCGGGTAGAGGTCGTAGTCGGCGTCGTCGACGAGGTTGCTGTCGTCGAGGTCGTCGGGGTGGATCCGATTGGTCGACGGCGGGACGTCGTCCGCATCGGCCGGGACGAACCCGTCGACGGAGTCGTCCCCCGCGTGGTCCGCCTCGGTGTATTCGGCGTCCTCGTAGCCACCCTCGTCGCCGTACCCCTCGTCGTCGTACCCCTCGCCGTACTCATCGTCCTCGTACGCACCGTCGTCGGTCTCGGTGTACTCGACGTATTCGTCGTCTTCGTCGATGTCGGCGACGATGACGTATTCGTCTTCGAAGCCGAGGTCGTCCGGGTCGTCGAAGTACTCGTCCCCGACGGCTGCGCGGGCGGCCCGGGTCGAGGGGAGGAAGGCGTAGACGAGCGCGAGGAGGATGCCGACCACCGCGATCCAGCCGAGCGTGAAGACGCCGGCCGCGGAGACGGTGACCGCGACGTCGCCGAACTCGCCCAGCGATCCGCCGGCGGTCGCGGTCAGGATCGCCATGGCCGATGCGGCGACGGCTGCGGCCACCCCGATCGAGCGAAAATGCGCGACCGGGTTGAGGTCGCGGCAGCGCCAGCCCACGAAGACCGCCACGGCGGCGGGGGCGATCAGCCCGAGGAAGCCCCAGTCGCCTGCACCGGTTCCGTCGGGCAGGACGGCGAGGGCGGGGACGGGAGGGACCGCTCCCCCGCGGACGGTGAACAGGTCGACGGTCATCGCGCCGAGCTGTACGTCGGAACCGACGAGGACAGCGGTCGCGCCGACCATCAGATTCGGGAGATACAGGAGCGACAGCAGGGTGAGCCCGAGGAAACCGTCGAAGTCGTAGCCCGTTTCGATCAGCTCACCGATCTCGGTGTGCCGCATCAGCATGCGCAGGCACACCAGCACCGCGCCGGTGACCAGCAATGCCAGCACGGCGACGAGTCCGTATCGGAAGCCGCGGCGGTCGGCGTAGGACATCCCCCACCGGGCTGCGAAGTCGTGTCGTCGTACCCAGGTGACGCCGGCCAGCGCCGCACCGCCGTGGATACCGATCGTGTAGGCGAAGGCGATCAGCGCATTGGGCGTCTGCACCGGGAGCACCGATCCGCCGTCCATCACGATGGCCAGGGACATCGCGGTGATCAGCAACGGACCGACGATCGCCGAGCAGACCACGGCACCGACGTCGAACAGGTCGTGCGCCGACCGTTGTGTGGGTCCACTCCCACCGATCGCGCGGGTCGTCAGGCGGGCGGTGCCGATCGCGACGACCAGGGTCGGCAGCAACGGCAGCACGCCGATCGTGACCCCGCTGATGGTCACCGGCACCTGATGGATCGCCAACCAGCTCGACGCGATCGCGCTCGGCAGGCCGGTGAGTCCGCTACTCGCGAGCAGCAGCACCGTCAGCATCACGACGATGAGCGTGACCAGGGCGAGCGCGGGAACGGTGAATGCGACCACGGCCAGCTGCCGGGCCGAACCCTCGACGGCGCTGCGCTGGGCACGACGGGATCGTCGCAGTGCGCGCAGCTGCGACGCCAGGTTCTCCGCGGTCGAGTCGGGCCTGAAGGTGGGCATCGTCATGAGCGTGGCACGGGTGGCCGCCGGGCCGTCGGAGACGCGCCGCGATGAGACGGAAAGCGTCTCAGGTCACGAGAGCCGGCCCCGAACACGACGGTGCCCCGCCGACGAGTGTCGGCGGGGCACCCTCGTATGCCTCCGATCAGCTACCGCTGCTCGTGGGCGGTTCGGGCTTCTGGAAGACCGTGGTCGAGTGGTCGGCGGCCGGACCGGCCTCCGATTCCGACGGGCTCGCCGACGCGCCACCACCGGTCGAGGCTCCCGAGGCGCTCGCCGAGTACTGACCCGGGTTGTAGCCGCCGTAGCCGGACTCACTGTGCGCCGACGCCTGTCCCGGCTGGGCGCCCGATCCCGGGTAGCCGCTCTGGCCGGTGCCGGGCGCCTGCGAGTACGCGGACGGATCGTAGTTCGCCGACGGCTGCTGGCCCGACGACTGCTGGCCGTACTGCGCCTGGCCGCTGCCGGTGCCGTATGCGGCGGACTGGGCATCGCCCTGACCCTGACCGGCGGCCGACTGGCTCGCCGAGGCATCGGCGGTCGACGCCGCGGTCGAGATCGGTCCGGTGGCGGACGACGGAGCTCCCACCGCGGGCGCCACCTTGATGACCGCCGCCTCGACGAGCAGCCACACGATCGCGAGGATCGCCGAGAGGAGCGAGAAGATCAGCAGGACGATCGCGCCGGAGGCGTTGTCGTCGACGTTGAGGAACTGGAACAGCGTGATCAGGAACGCCGTGACGGTCAGCGATGCGACGATCGGTGCCGCGGCGACCTTGACGCCCGGGATCAGCCAGATGAGCGAGAGCACACCGGCGACGGCGACCAGCGCGTACGGGGCGTTGTACTGCGTCTGGAACAGCTGCACCTCGAAGTCGTAGGCCTTGGCGGCGGCGAGGAAGCCGCTGAACAGCACGACGAGCCCGAACAGCCCGATGACGCCGGCCAGGATCGTCGGCGTGATCGCGGGCAGGCCCTGGCTCGGCGGCTTCGCCGGCTGCTGCGAATAGAAGTACTGGCCGTAGCCCTGCTGGCCGTAACCCTGCTGACCGTAACCCTGCTGTTCATAGCCCTGCTGCTGGCCGTACTGCTGTTCATAGCCCTGCTGCTGGCCGTACTGCTGCCCATAATTCTGCTGAGGGCTCTGGCCGTAACCCTGCTGACCACTCTGCGGGTACTGCTGGCCGTACTGCTCCGAACCGGAGGTCGGCGACCCCTGCGATCCGGGGTTCTGGGATCCGGCCTGCGGGTAGCCCGAGGGACTCCCGTACTGGCCGTAGGACTGGCCGGACTCGGGCTGCTGCCCGTAGCCCCCCGATGGATACGTCATGGCGATCTCCTGGTCGGCTCGTCTGGGTCTTCTTCGCTCGGGTCGCGCGCCGGTGATGACGGAATCTCCCCCGTCACCGTCCCGACGGGCACACCGGGCCCACGGTAGTACATGTGACCGTCGGGTCACATGAACGATTCGACGTCTGCCGTCGACGACACCGTCCACGCTACCCATGCCGGGCGGGGACGATGCGCTCCTCGTGCACAACGATCACCAGTGGTGAGCTCGGCCCTGTTCGGCATACCAGTCGATCAGCGAGTAGTCGTCGACCGATTTGGGATCGATGTTGACCTCCGACCGGCCGGCCAGAATCGCCGTGACCGGAACCTCGAGTTTCTTGCCGGTCCGCGTGTGTGGGATACCGGGTGCCTCGATCACCTCATCGGGCACATGGCGTTTGGACAACCGGTCTCGGACCGCGGCAGCGATCCGCGCGGTGAGGGCGTCGTCGAGGACCGCGTCGGGGACGAGAGTGACGAACAGGGGCATCCAGTAGGCGCCGCCGGGTCCGTCGACGCCGAGGACGAACGCCTCGGCGATCTCGTCGAGGGCCTCCACGACCTCGTAGATGTCGGCCGATCCCATGCGGATTCCGTGCCGGTTCAACGTCGCATCGCTGCGACCGTGGATGACCAGTGAGCCGCGCTCGGTCACGGTGACCCAGTCGCCGTGACGCCACACCGGCCCATCGGGATGCGCCGTCGGGCCTTCCCACTCATGGTCGAAGTAGGCGGAACGGTAGCGGGTGCCGTCCGGGTCGTCCCAGAAATGCACCGGCATCGACGGCATCGGCGCGGTGACGACGAGCTCGCCGACCTCGCCGACGAGCGGTGTGCCGTCCGGGGCCCAGCTCTGCAGCGCGACACCGAGATAGCGGACCGACAACTCGCCCGGCACCACCGGGGCACCGATCGATCCGCCGGCGAAGGCCGACACGATGTCGGTGCCCCCGCTGATCGACGAGATCGGCAGTCCGCCTTTCACGTGGTCGTCGACCCAGGTGAAGAGGTCGGCGGCGAGCGAGGAGCCCGTACTGCCCAGGGCGCGCAGCCGAGACAGGTCGTGGTCGCGGCCCGGTTCGAGGCCGGCCTTGCGAGATGCCTGTAGCTGACCGGGCGAGGTGCCGAAGTAGGTGACCTTCTCATCGGCGACGATCTGCCAGAGCCGGTCGGCGTCCGGGTAGAGGGGAGAACCGCTGTAGCAGATGATCCGTGCCCCGCAGAGCAGACCGGCGACCTGGTAGTTCCACATCATCCAGCTGAGCGCGGTCTGCCAGAAGAACACGTCGTCCGAGGACAGGTCGCCGTGCAGCGCACCCGCCTTGAGATGTTCGACGACGACGCCGCCGTGACCGTGCACGATCCCCTTGGGGCGTCCGGTCGTCCCCGAGCTGAACAAGATCCAGAGGGGATGGTCGAAGTCCACGAGGACCGGTTCCGCGTCACCGGCATCCGTGGTGAGGGCGTCGGCGTAGTCGATGCGTGCCGGGCCCCCGTCCGAGACGGTGTCGGCGTCCCCGCCGATCGTGATGTGCGCGACCAGCTCCGGCAGCAGGCTCGCCAGTTCCGCACTGTCGGAACGCTTGTCGATGTCCTTGCCGCCGTAGCGGTAACCCGCGGCGCTGAACAAGACCTTCGGGTGCAATTGGCCGAGGCGGCTCGCGGCGCCCTGGGGTGCGTAGTCCTGACCGCATCCGGACCAGATGGCGCCGAGGCTCGCGGTGGCGAGGAAGGCGACGACCGCCTCGGGGATGTCGGGAAGGTAGGCGGCCACGACGTCGCCGGGACCGATCCCCTGCTCACGCAGCGTCGTGGCCAGGGCGGCAACCATTCCCGGCAATTCCGACCAGGCGATCTCGGAGCGTTCCCCGGCTTCGTCGAGTCCGACGATGGCGGCACCGGGAAGGTCGGCGTGGCGCAGGACCTGGCTGACGTAGTTCAAGCGGATGCCGGGAAACCACTGCGCGCCGGGCATCCGGGCGTCGCCGAGGACCGCTGCGTCGCCCTCGGCGAGGGGTTCGGCCGCCAGCGCGTCGAGGTCGAAGAACTCCCACAGTGCTCGCCAGAACTGTGCCGGCTGCCGCACCGACCACGACCAGAGCTCGTCGTAATCCGCGGTGCGCGCACCGAAACGGTCCTCGACGAGCCGGCGGAACCGGTCCATCGCGGGCTCGTCGGCCCGCAGCGCCGTACTCGTCTGCCGGTCACCCGACCGGGACGCACCGGTCATCTCAGGTCCTCCAGGATGGAGGTGGCCTCTTCGCGCATCGCGACCTTGCGTACCTTTCCGGTGACGGTCATGGGGAATTCCTTGACCACGTGGACGTATCGCGGGATCTTGTGCCGGGCGATCTTGCCGTCGGCGAAGGCGCGAACGTCCTCCGCGGTGAGATCGGTTGCGTGGTCGCGGAGTCGGACCCACGCCATGAGTTCCTCCCCGTACTTCTCGTCCGGGACACCGATGACCTGGGCGTCGAGGATGTCGGGATGGGTGTAGAGGAATTCCTCGATCTCGCGCGGGTAGATGTTCTCGCCGCCGCGGATCACCATGTCCTTGATCCGGCCGGTGATCCGGACGTAGCCGGCGTCGTCCATCTCGGCGAGGTCGCCGGTGTGCATCCACCCGTCGGCGTCGATGGCCTCGGCGGTCTTCTCCGGGTCGTTCCAGTAGCCGGTCATCACCGAGTAGCCGCGCGTGCACAGTTCACCGGTCTCGTTGCGTCCGAGCGTTTCCCCGGTGCCGGGGGCGACGATCTTGATCTCGAGGTGCGGTCCGACCTGGCCGACGGTGGTGACGCGCAACTCGAGCGGGTCGTCGACCCTGGTCTGGGTGGACACCGGCGATGTCTCGGTCATGCCGTAGCAGATGGAGACCTCGCTCATGTGCATGCGATCGACCACCTGGCGCATCACCTGTTCGGGGCACGGTGAACCGGCCATGATCCCGGTGCGCAGCGACGAGAGGTCGGGAGCGTACCCGTCGGGGGCCGCGTCGAGCAGCGCGAGTTCGGCGATGAACATCGTCGGCACGCCGTACAGGCTGGTGCAGCGGTGTTCGGCGACCGCGTCCAGTGTTGCCCGCGGGTCGAAGGCCGGGCCCGGGATCACCATGGCCGCACCGTGACTGGTGGCGGCGAGGTTGCCCATGACCATCCCGAAGCAGTGGTAGAACGGCACCGGCAGGCAGATGCGGTCCTCGGCGGTGTAGTCGAGCAGCTCACCGACGAGGTAGCCGTTGTTCCCGATGTTGCGATGCGACAGCGTCGCCCCCTTGGGGAATCCCGTTGTGCCCGAGGTGTACTGGATGTTGATCGGGTCGTCGGCGGACAACGACGCCGCGATGTCGGCGACGCGTGCCAGCTCCTCGTCGGAGGGGGTGGCGGTCAGGTCCGCCCAGTCTGTGGACTCGAAGGTCACCACGGTTCGCAGGTCCGGACAGTGCGGGCGCGCCTCCGCCAGCATCGACGCGTAGCCCGAGTCCTTGAACCGCTCGGCGGCGAGGACGACGCTCGATCCGGACTGCTTCAGGGCGTACTCGATCTCGTTCTGGCGGTAGGCCGGGTTCAGGTTCACCAGGATCGCGCCGATCTCGGCGGTGGCGTACTGGGTGAGAACCCACTCGAACCGGTTGGGCGCCCACAGGCCGATGCGATCCCCCGGCGCCACCCCGAGGCGCAGCAGGCCGGCGGCCAATGCCCTTACGTCACGGTGGAATTCGGTGTAGGTCCACTGCCGATCCGCCGCGGCGTCGATCAGCGCGATGTGGTCGCCGTATCTCTCGACGGTCCGCGCCAGGGTCACGCCGATCGTGTCCGTCAGCAGGGCCGGACTCTGCGGTCCGTGGGTGTGTGCGAGGTTCTGGGCGTGAGCGTCGTTGCTCATGGCATGCTCCGGTCTCTCGGGGATGTCGCGAACGAGTCAGTGCAGGTGGATCAGGAGTCGCAGGTGGATCAGGAGTCCTCGGCGTTCACGGTCGGTCGTTCGGTCAGCCGGGACAGCACGACCTCGGCCTGCCGGAGCACCGGACCGTCGATCATCTGGCCGTCGAGGCTGAAGACGCCGCCGTTGTGTTCCGCGGAACCGTCGATGACCCTGCGCGCCCACGCGATCGACTCCTCGGACGGTTGGTAGCCCGCGCGGATGTGCTCGACCTGCGACGGGTGGATGCACGCGGTCGCGGTGTAGCCGAGGGCCACCGCGTCCCGCACCTCGTCGATCAGGCCGTCGACGTCGCCGATGTCGAGATGCACCGAGTCCACGGCGAACTTGCCGTGCGCGGCGGCCGCGATGCGGACCATCGACCGTACCCAGGCGGCGACGTCGCGGTACTCGCCGGCCCGCGGCTCGTCGGGGCCGAATCGGCTCGACGTCCCGCCGAGTCCGGCGACCAGGTCCTCGGCGCCCCACATGAGTCCGATGCAGGTCGAGGTGGCGGCGATGTCGTTGGCGCGGGTGGCACCGAGCGGTGTCTCGATCAGCGCGATCGTCTGGAATGCGGTGTCCAGGATCGACGCCACGTCCTCCGACTTGGCCTGCATGACGACGCGGTAGTTCGTCTCGGAGACCGCGGCGAGGTCGCGACGGTAGTCGCCGGTGCCGGCCGGGTTGATCCGCACGATCGTGCGGTCGGGGTCGATCGGGTTGGCGATCAACGCCTCCCGGGCCACCGCGCGATTCGCCGGCGACACCGCGTCCTCGAGGTCGAGGATGACGACGTCGGCGCGATCGAGAGCCTTCTGGTAGCGCTCCGGCCGGTCGGCCGGGCAGAACAGCAGGGCCGGCCCGGCGGGTAGCCAGGCGTTGGCCAGCTGGGAATCACCCAGATTCGCTCCGCTCACGAGCGAGTTGTCGGCGGGTCCGTCGAAGAACATCTTCGTCACTCCGTAGGTTGCTTGCGCACCAACGTGGCCCGCGCGGCTCGCGCGACGACCTCGCCGTGCTGATTGCGTCCGATGTGGGTCAAGTTCACCACGCCCTCCCCCGGCCTCGACCGGGATTCGCGTTTACCGGTGCACAGGGTCTCGGCGTACAACGTGTCACCGGCGAACAGCGGCGCGGGGAACGCGACCTCGGAGAATCCGAGGTTGGCCACCAGTGTGCCCTGTGTCAGCTGGCTGACCGACAGGCCCACGATCGTGGACAGCGTGAACATCGAGTTGATCAGGCGCTGTCCACCGAAGCCGGCTTGCTGCGCCGACCAGGCGGCGTCGAGGTGCAGGGCCTGGGTGTTCATGGTGAGCGTGGTGAACAGCACGTTGTCGGCCTCGGTCACGGTGCGGCCCGGCCGGTGTTCGTAGAGCGTGCCCTCGGTGAACTCCTCGAACCAGAGTCCGCGCTGGACGATCCGGTTCACGGGTGTGCGGTCGGCCTCGCTCATGCCTCCGTCACTCATGCGAAACCCAGCTCGCGGGCGATGAGCATCAGCTGCACCTCGGTGGTGCCTTCACCGATCTCGAGGATCTTGGAGTCGCGGTAGTGGCGCGCGACCGGGTAGTCGTTCATGAATCCGTAGCCGCCGTGGATCTGGGTGGCGACGCGCGCGTTGTCCATCGCCGCCTCGCTGGCCACCAGCTTCGCGATCGACGCCTCCTTCTTGAAGGGCTTGCCTGCCAGCATCTTCGCCGCCGCGTCGTAGTAGGCGGTCCGCGCGACGTGCGCCCGGGTCTCCATCCGGGCGATGGCGAAGGACACCGACTGGTACTCCCCGATCGGCTTGCCGAACGACTGACGCTCCTTGGCGTACTTGACGCTTTCGTCGACGCAACCCTGTGCGGCACCGGTGGCGAGGGCGGCGATCGCGATGCGTCCCTCGTCGAGGATCGACAGGAAGTTGGCGTAGCCGCGCCCGCGTTCGCCGAGCAGATTCTCCTTGGGCACCCGCACGTCGGTGAACGTGAGCGGGTGCGTGTCCGAGGCGTTCCAGCCGACCTTGTTGTAGGCCGGTTCGGCGGTGAAACCCGACGTTCCCGACGGCACGATGATCGTCGAGATCTCCTTCTTGCCGTTCTCCTTCACCCCGGTCACCGCGGTGACCGTCACCAGCGAGGTGATGTCGGTGCCCGAATTGGTGATGAACTGCTTGCCGCCGTTGATGATCCATGAGTCACCGTCGTCGCGGGCGGTGGTCGCGGTGGCACCGGCGTCGGAGCCCGCACCCGGTTCGGTCAGGCCGAAACCGGCGAGTGCCGTGCCGGCGGTGAGGTCGGGCAGGTACTGCTGCTTCTGCTCCTCGGTGCCGAAACGATAGATCGGCATCGCGCCCAGGCTCACCCCGGCCTCGAGGGTGATGGCCACGGACTGGTCGACCTTGCCGAGTTCTTCCAGCGCGAGGGCCAGCGCGAAGTAGTCACCGCCCATGCCCCCGTACTCCTCGGGGAACGGCAGCCCGAAGAGCCCCATCTTGCCCATCTGGGCGATGACCTCATACGGGAAGGTGTGGTCGGCATCGTGTTTCGCGGCCACCGGCGCCACCACGGTCTGCGCGAAGTCGCGCACCGTCTCGATGAGGTCGGTGTACTCCTGCGTGAGTTCCATGAGAGTCCTATTCGCTCTTGTCACTTTGGTTCGGTTGGTTCCGAGCCCTTCGAGGCTCGTCGCTTGCGCTCCTCGCACCTCAGGGAGCGGTGGAGCCGGTCGCTTGCGCTCCTCGCACCTCAGGGAGCGGTGGAGCCGGTCGCTTGCGGAGGGCCGTCGCCCCTTCGCTCCCCGAGGAGGCCCGGAGCTTGCGGAGGGCCGTCGCCCGTTCGCTCCCTGAGGAGGCCCGGAGCTTGCGGAGGGCCGTCACGAGGGGGCGGCGGTGTCGACGGGTTCTTTCGGATCGGCCACCGAGGCCGGCGTGACCACGGCGAGGATCTGTCCGGCATCCACCTTGTCACCCACCGACACCGTGATGTCGACGGTTCCGTCGACGGGCGCGGTCAGGGCGTGTTCCATCTTCATCGCCTCGACGACCACGATGGACGCGCCGCTGCTCACCTCGTCGCCGGAGGTGACACCCACGGCGACGACGGTGCCCGGCATCGGGCTGACGATCTCGCCGGCCCGTTCGTCGGCGGCCTCGTCGAGGAGCGGGCGGGCCAGGTCGAGGACCCACGCGCCGGACGGACCCGACACCCACCACGACTCGCCGATCAGCGTCGACGACCACGATTGACTGATCCCGTCGACGATGAGCCGGTCGGAGTTCGGGCCGTCACCTGGCCGCGCGGGCAGGTAGACGACGTCGGCAGACCACGACGCGTCACCTTCGGCACCCTCCGCGGTGACCATGGCTGTTCCCGAAACAGAGTGCGCGTCAGCATGTTCGACGCGGATCGAGACGGTGGAGTGATGTCCGCCGCTCACGAGTCTGGTCACCACCGGCGCGGGTGCGCCGACGCGCCACCCGACGGACGAGGACCAGACGTCACCGCGGTCCCGGGTGCCGATGCGGGCGAGGCCGACGAGGACCTGCGCCTCCGGAGAAGGTTGCGGCACCGCGTAATCGGTGACGAGACGATCGAGGAGTTCGGTGTCGAGTTCGGCGTCGACGACGGCCTGCTGACGCAGGACGAAGCGGCAGAAGTCGATGTTGGTGACGACACCGAGGACGCGAGTGTGCGCCAGTGCCTGGTCCAGTCGTTCGAGCGCCTCCTCACGATCGCTGCCGTGCGCGATGATCTTGGCGAGCATCGGGTCGTAGTCGCTGCCGACGCGCAGACCCGCCAGCATCGCGGAGTCGACGCGGACGCCGCTTCCCGGCGACGTGTCGGGATGGACGAGATGTTCGATGGTGCCGCCGGTCGGCAGGAAGCCGCGTGCGGGATCCTCGGCGTACACGCGGGCCTCGACGGCGTGGCCGGTGAGCGTGATCTCGTCCTGACCGAATCCGAGGACCTCACCGCGGGCCACGCGGATCTGCTGTTCCACCAGGTCGATTCCCGTGACGAGTTCGGTGACCGGGTGTTCGACCTGCAGTCGGGTGTTCATCTCCATGAAGAAGAACTCGTCCGGCTTGTGCGCCGAGACGATGAACTCGACGGTGCCCGCGCCGGTGTAGCCGACGCTGCGCGCGGCGTCGCAGGCGGCCTCGCCGATCCGGGCGCGGGTCTCGGCGTCGAGCAGCGCCGACGGCGCCTCCTCGATGACCTTCTGGTGGCGGCGCTGCAGGGAGCACTCACGTTCGCCGAGATGGATCACGTTGCCGTGGGTGTCGGCGAGGACCTGCACCTCGATGTGGCGCGGGGTGTCCACGAAGTGTTCGAGGAACAGGGCGTCGTCACCGAATGCGGCGCCCGCCTCGCGTCGTGCGCGCTGGAGTGCCGCGGGCAGTTCGGCCGGGTCGGCGACGCGGTGCATGCCCTTGCCGCCGCCACCGGCGCTCGGCTTGATGAGGACGGGGAAGCCGATGTCGGGGGCCGCGGCGATGAGGTCGTCGTCGGTCAGGCCGGGACGCGAGAGTCCCGGAACCACCGGTACGTCGCGCTCGGTGACAGCGGCGCGTGCGGTGATCTTGTCGCCCATCGTGGCGATGGCCTCGGCCGGCGGGCCGATGAAGACGATGCCCGCCTCGGCCAGTGCGGCGGCGAACTTCTGGTTCTCCGAGAGGAATCCGTAGCCGGGGTGCACGGCGTCGGCACCGGTCTTGCGTGCGGCGTCGACAACGGCATCGATGTCGAGGTAGCTCTGGGAGGCGGCGGCCGGTCCGATCCGGACGGCGACATCGGCCTCGCGGACGTGGCGTGCTTGCGCATCGGCGTCGGAGTAGACGGCGATACTTCGGATTCCCAAGCGGCGCAGCGTGTCGATCACCCGGCAGGCGATCTCACCACGGTTCGCCACCAGGACGCTGCGAATGGGTCTGGTGCTCACGGTCTCGGGTCCTCTGCGGGTCGTGGTCGAACTCGGCGATTGCATCTCGGTCTCGCGTCTCACATCCGGAAGACGCCGTAGCGCGGGTCGGCCAGTGGCGCGTACCGCGCCGTCTCGAGCGCGAGCCCGAGCAGCGTGCGGGTCTGGGCGGGGTCGACGATGCCGTCGTCCCAGAGTCGGGCCGTCGAATAGTAGGCGTCGGACTGGCGTTCGAACTGTTCCCGGATGGGCGCCTTGAAAGCCTCTTCGTCCGCCGCCGGCCAGGTGTCCCCGGATCGCTCGATCTGGTTGCGGCGCACCGTGCCCAGCGTGTCGGCGGCCTGCGGCCCTCCCATCACGGAAATACGTGCGTTGGGCCACATCCACAGGAACCTCGGCGAGTAGGCCCGGCCGCACATCGAGTAGTTGCCGGCACCGAACGAGCCGCCGACCATGACGGTGAACTTCGGGACACGCGCGCAGGCCACCGCGTTGACCATCTTGGCCCCGTTCTTGGCGATGCCGCCCTCCTCGTAGGCCTTGCCGACCATGAACCCGGTGATGTTCTGGAGGAAGATCAACGGGATTCGACGCTGATCGCACAGCTCGATGAAATGCGCTCCCTTGAGGGCGGATTCGCTGAAGAGTACGCCGTTGTTGGCGATGATGCCCACCGGGTGACCGTGGATGTGGGCGAATGCGGTGACGAGGGTCGTGCCGTAGTTCGCCTTGAACTCGGTGTATTCACCGGCGTCACAGATGATCTTGATGACCTCGCGCACGTCGTACGGCGTGCGCGAATCGGTGGGCACGACGTCGTAGATGTCGGTCTGCGGACGGAGCGGCTCCCGCGACGGGATGGTCTCCCACTGCGGCGCCTCACGCGGACCGAGAGTGGCGACGATCTCGCGGACCTTCGCGAGCGCCTGCTGGTCGTTGTCGACGAGGTGGTCGGTGACGCCGGAGACCGAGGAGTGCATCGCGCCGCCGCCGAGGTCCTCGGCCGAGACGTCTTCGCCGGTGGCGGCTTTCACCAGCGGCGGTCCGGCGAGGAAGATGGTGCCCTGATTGCGAACGATGACCGTCTCGTCGCTCATGGCCGGGACGTAGGCGCCGCCGGCGGTCGAGGAACCGAGGACCGCGGCGATCTGCGGGATGCCCGCGGCGCTCATGGTGGCCTGGTTGTAGAAGATGCGACCGAAGTGATCGCGATCCGGGAAGACCTCGTCCTGCTGCAGCAGCATCGCGCCGCCGGAATCGACGAGGTAGATACAGGGCAACCGGTTGGCCGCGGCGATCTCCTGCGCGCGCAGGTGCTTCTTCACCGTGACCGGGTAGTAGGTGCCACCCGAGACCGTGGCGTCATTGGCGACGATCATGCATTCCCGGCCGGCCACGCGGCCGACGCCGGCGATGACACCCGCGGCCGGAGCCTTGTCGTCGTACATCCCGAACGCGGCGAGGGGAGCCACCTCGATGAACGGCGAGCCCACATCGAGCAGCCCGTCGACTCGGTCGCGCGGCAGCAGCTTGCCGCGGGCGACGTGGCGTTCGCGCGCCTTGGCCCCGCCGCCGGCGGACACCGTCGTCAGACGCTGGTTGAGCAGGTCGAGATTCTGCTGGTGCGCGGCCCGGAAGCCGTCGAGCGTGCTGGTCACCATCGACCCTTCAGTTAGTAGGGATTAACTGAACGGAATCGTACGCCATGGAGTGGTCCGTGTCACCCCCGCCCCCGCCGGCTGAGCCGGTACCGAGCGAAGCGAGGCACCGCGTCGAAGCCCCCGCCACCGATCCCATTCAACGTGACGCGCATCACGTCATCTCGTACTGTGGTGGCAGGCCCACCACCCCCGGGCCGCCACAACCGATGCGTCGATCCCCGGCACGACCGGACCGGCCACCGCACATAGAAGGCCAGGTAACCCCATGACCCTCGCAGACGACCGCGCACGCTTCCAGCACGTGCCGGCCCCACAAACCGGCTTGTCAGCAACACGCTCGTCCGAGCCCCTTCCTGACGGGTTCTCGCTCGACGACCGCTATACCCGTGAGTCGGGCACGATCTACCTCTCCGGCATCCAGGCCCTGGTCCGCATGGTCCGCGACCGCGCTCGCGTCGACCGTCGCCAGAACCTGACCACCGCGTCGTTCATCTCCGGCTACGAGGGCTCTCCCCTCGCCGGTTACGACCTCGAACTCGCTCGCCGCCGCGACCTCCTCGCGCCCTACGACATCGTCCACCGCCCCGGCCTGAACGAGGAGATCGCCGCGACCTCGGTGATGGGTTCGCAGGTGGCCGCCCAGGTTGCCGAGCTGAGCGCTGCTCCCGACGGCACGTCCCGCGACGGCGTCGTCGGCTACTGGTACGGCAAGGCCCCCGGCCTCGACCGCGCCACCGACGCGATCCGGCACGCCAATCTGGTCGGCACGCACCCGTCCGGCGGTGCGGTGGCCCTGGTCGGCGACGATCCGGGTGCCAAGTCCTCGACGGTGCCGTGCGCGTCGGAGATGGCCCTGGCCGACCTCTACATCCCGATCCTCTACCCGGCCGACTCGCAGGACATCCTCGACCTCGGCGTGCACGCGGCGATCATGAGTCGCGTCAGCGGACTGTGGACCTCGCTGAAGATCTCGGCCCACGTCGCCGACGGCTCGTCGACCGCCCACGTGGATCCCGATCGGATCATCCCCACCTATGGAGATCTCGGGCGTAGCCCGCATGTCCCGAGCGGCCGGCTTCTCGGTACCAACCTGATGGAACTCGAGCAGAACCAGCTCACCACCCGCATCCCCCGCGCACAGGAGTACGCGCGGCTCAACGGGATCAACCAGATCGTGGTGTCCACACCCGACGACCGGATCGGCATCGTCGCCGCGGGCAAGACCTACCTCGACCTTCGAGAGGCCTTGCGCCTCATGCATATCAGCGACGACGACCTGCGTCGTCTCGGCATCCGCCTCCTCAAGCTCGGGATGGTCTATCCGATCGAGCGGGACATCTTGAACCGCTTCATGTTCGACACCGCCAGAGGCGATCTCGACGAGGTCATCGTCATCGAGGAGAAGCGCGACTTCATCGAGACGATGATGCGCGACATCCTGTTCCGCCACCCGCGTGCACCCCGCATCGTCGGCAAGGTCCACGAGGACGGTTCGACCCTGTTCTCCCGGTTCGGTGAACTCGACGTCGACGCCGTGACCCGCGGTCTCGCCGACCGTCTCGCACGGCATCACGTCGACGCCGCGCAGGCGTGGATCGACAAGCGGTCGCGGCGTCGGACCAGGATCGAACTACCACTCGCCGTACGCACGCCGTACTTCTGTTCCGGGTGCCCGCACAACAGCTCGACCAAGGTCTCCGAGGACACCCTCGTCGGCGCTGGGATCGGTTGTCACGCCATGGTTCTGCTGATGGATCCGCGCCAGGTCGGCGATGTTGCCGGCATCACGCAGATGGGCGGCGAAGGCGCGCAGTGGATCGGTATGGCGCCGTTCGTGTCGGCCGACCACTTCGTGCAGAACGTCGGCGACGGCACCTTCATGCATTCGGGATCGCTGGCGCTGCGGGCAGCGGTCGCCTCCGGCGAGAACATCACCTACAAACTGCTCTACAACGGCACGGTCGCGATGACCGGCGGCCAGGACCCGGTCGGCGCGATGGACCTCCCCCGGCTGACGTCCCTCCTGCTCGACGAGGGCGTCCACCGAATCGTCGTGACCTCCGATGACCCGAAACGCACTCGCGCACTATGCCTTCCGAAAGACGTGGAGGTCCGTCATCGTGACGAGCTGGGCGAGGTGCAAACCGAACTCGCCGGTGTCCCCGGCGTGACCGTGCTCATCCACGATCAGCACTGCGCCGCGGAGAAGCGCCGTAAGCGCAAGCGCGGCACCATGCCCACCCCCACCACGCGCGTGATGATCAACGAGCGGATCTGTGAGGGGTGCGGCGACTGCGGTGAGAAGTCGAACTGCCTGTCCGTACATCCGGTGCACACCGAGTTCGGACGCAAGACGCAGATCGACCAGAGTTCCTGCAACCTCGACTATTCGTGCCTGAAGGGCGACTGCCCCTCCTTCGTCACCGTCACACCGGGCACGACGCGCACCCGGCAGCGCGCCGGCGACATTCCCGGTGCGCTGCTGCCGGAACCGTCCCTCCCGGCGGTGCGCGACACCTTCTCCCTGCGGGTCACCGGCATCGGCGGCACCGGCGTGGTGACGGTGTCTCAGGTGCTGGCCACGGCCGCGGTGCTCGACGGTCACGCCGCCCGCACCGTCGACATGACGGGTCTGGCGCAGAAGGGCGGCGCCGTCGTCAGCGACATCAAGGTCGCGCCGCACGACGTCGAGCAGGCGGCGAAGGTGGCCACCGACGACTGCGACCTCTACCTCGTCTGCGACCCGCTGGTCGGAACCGACCCGGTCAACCTGAAGGTCGCGGCCCCCGAGAAGACCGTCGCCGTGGTGTCCACGACGCAGGTGCCCACCGGGCTCATGGTCATCGACACCTCGGTGGGCTTCCCCGCCGAGACCGCGATCCATTCGGCGATCGATGCTCACGTGACACGCGGCCTCTACCTGGATTCCGGGGCATTGTCGACGGCCCTTTTCGGTGACGAGCAGTTCGCCAACATGGTGATGGTGGGAGCCGCGTACCAGGCCGGGGCGCTGGCGATCTCGGCCTCGTCGATCGAGCGTGCGATCGAGCTGAACGGGGTCGCGGTCGATGCCAACGTGCAGGCATTCCGACGGGGGCGTCAGGCAGTTGCTGACGCGGACGCGGTGTCGGCGGCCATCGCCTCGCTGCACGGTGCCGCGACCGCGGAACCCGAACCGTCCGAGCACGCGATGGGCGTCGTCCGTGCAGGCGGTTTCGGCGACGAGTCGGCACGCACCGTCGCCCTCCGCTATGACGAGCTGACGGCCTACGCCGACGAGCGTTACGCGCGTGAGTATCTCGACGTCGTCGAGCGGGTGCACCGGGGTGTGGGCAGTGCGGAGTTGACCGACGGCGTCGCGCGCAACCTGTACAAGCTGATGGCGTACAAGGACGAGTACGAGGTGGCACGGCTGACGCAGGACGCCGCGTTCGCGGCGAAGGTGGCCGAGGAGTTCGGTGACGATGCCGAGGTCGCCGTTCGCCTGCATCCGCCGACACTGCGCCGGATGGGCATGCGCGAGAAGATGACTCTCGGCGGCTGGGCGAACCGTCCACTGAAGTCCCTCGCGTCGATGAAGCGACTTCGCGGGACGGCACTCGACCCGTTCGGCCGCAACGAGATCCGCCGCACCGAACGTGCGCTGATCATCGAGTACCGCGAGATGGTCGACGCACTGCTGGCCGCGATGGAGAGTGGGAAGGTCCGCGAGTCGCAGTTGCCGACCGTCGTCGAACTCGCCGGATTGCCGGACATGGTGCGCGGCTACGAGAGCGTGAAGATGCGCAACGTCGAGAAGTACCGGGCGGAGGTCAGCCGGCTGCGTCAGGCCCTGGGCGTCTGACGAACGTCGGTACCCGGCCCGAAAACCGCCCCGGAAATCTGCCCCTGGAAACCACCCGCTCCCGAAATCCACCCCAGAAATCTGCCCCTGGAAACCACCCGTCCCGGAAATCCGCCCGCTCCCGAAATCCACCCCAGAAATCTGTCCCTGGAAACCACCCGTCCCGGAAATCCGCCCCGGAAAACGACCCCAGCAGGGGCCTCTCGGCGGCGATATGTCGCCGGCGGGGCGCTGGAGGGTTGTTCTCAGGGTCACTTCTTGCGGGCGGATCTCGGGCCGGGGCGGATTTCTGGGGCGGATCTCGGGCCGGGGTGGATTTCAGGGGCGGATTTCAGTGGCGCCGCGTGAGAACGGCCACCACCGTCTGGCCGTCGTCGCCGGACGTCGCGTCGACGACGAACTCCCCCGACCGGCGCCGCCGGGCCACCTCGTCGAACTGTGCGACGTTCATCTCGATGAGCAGCACTCCGTCATCGGACAGCCAGATCTGCGCGTCGACGATCAGCGCATCGACGTGGTCGAGCCCGTCCACGCCTCCGGTGAGGGCACGTCGGGGCTCGTGGTCGCGCGCCTCCGGGGCGAGGAGGCCGAAGGCGTGCTCGGGAACATACGGCGGGACGGCCGCGACCACATCGATGCGTCCCTGCAGCGACGCGGGCATCGCGTCGAAACCGGACCCCTGATGTATCCAGGCGCCACCGGGCAGATTGCGACGGGCATGGACGAGCGCGGCGGCGTCGATGTCAGATGCGTGCACTCTCGCGTCAGCGACCGACGAGGCCACCACCGAGGCGATCGGCGCCACCCCGCAGAACGCCTCCACGACAACAGGTCCCGTCCGCTCATCGGCGGTCCGGACAGCTTCTTCCGCCAGCAACAGCGACCGCTGACGCGGCACGAACACTCCTGGGCCGACACTCAAGCGGTGATCGCCGAACTGCACCCAGCCCAGCAGATGTTCGAGCGGCTCACCCGCGACGCGGCGCCGGACCATCTCGTCGAGCTCGGCCGAGTCACGAGCATGTCGGCGGATCAACCCGGCCTCGTCCTCGGCGAACACGCACCCCGCACGGCGAAGCGCATCCACCAGCGGGTCCTCGACGAGACCCGCCGGCCGCGCGTGTCCGTCAGGAAGGGGTGGCGTCATCCTTCCTCAGACCGTACAAGAACGACGCCGTCATCAGCAGGGCCACCTGCAGGAATCCGAAGATGAGGCCGACGATGGCGCCGGCGCCGAGGTCGAGGAACGGCGGCATGATCAACGCCGACGCGAACAGTGCCAGCCACCCGCCGAGCGCGATCACAGCGAGGAAGGGCAGCGCCCTCCGGTATCGCGGTACCAGGACGAGCGACGTCGCGACCCCCACCACCCCGAGCAGGATGAAGAACTTGCCCGGGTTCAGCACGATCTCGTAGGAGAAGAAGGCCGGGATGCCGCCCTGTCCTTCCTCGAAGTCGCGACCCCACCGGTCGAGTTCCTGCTCGGCTCCCACCGACACCGACACCCAGCTGACGAAACCCATGAAGTAAGTGACGACGCCGGCGACCGCCGCGCCGAGGGCGAAGATCACCGACAGATCGGGCCGCGGCCCCATCCGTTGTGGACCCATGCCGGGTGAGGGACCCCAGCCACCGGTCGGGTACTGGTTCTGCGGTCCCGGAGGACCCCACTGCTGCCCGGGGACCCCACCGGTGGGCGGGCCGCCCTGGAACTGGGTGGTCTCGCCCGGGTTGCCGGGGGCTCCACCGGACGGCGGAGGTCCCTGTGGGGCCTGCGACCACTGACCGCCCTGATGCTGGTTGGGATCGCCTGCGTTCACGGTGCACTCCTCGCCGACGGCTGGTCGATCGATCGCGCACGCGGCGTCGCGACCTGAGCGCCCAGACTAGATCGGTCGGCCCCCGGACGCACTCCCTCCGCCGAGGATTCATTCGACCGGTCGCGAAGTGGCTTCGACACGGCTCCTCGCTCCGCTCGGTGCCGGCTCAACCAGCAGCAAAACCAGCACACCCCATACGGCGCCGACTCAACCAGCAGAAAACGCTCACCGTCGCAGTTCCGACTTGGCGATCGTGCGGAGATGCACCTCGTCGGGACCGTCGAAGATGCGCATCGCGCGGTGCCATCCGTACATCGCGGCCAGTGGCACGTCGTCGCTGACACCCGCGCCACCGTGGACCTGGATCGCACGGTCGATGACCTCGAGCGCCACCCGCGGCACCGACACCTTGGCTGCCGAGACATACGGTGCGGCAGCCTTGTTTCCGAGTTCGTCGATCGTCTTGGCGGCCAGCTGGCACAGCAGGCGCGCCTGGTCGATCGCGATGCGCGACTCGGCGATCTGCTGTTGGACGACACCCTGCTCGGCCAACGGCTTACCGAAGGCGACGCGCCCCTTCGACCGCTGGACCAGGTGGTGCAGGGCTCGTTCGGCGGCGCCCAGCGCGCGCATGCAGTGGTGGATGCGACCCGGCCCGAGTCGCGTCTGCGCCATGGCGAATCCGGCGCCTTCCTCACCGAGCAGGTACTCGACGGGGACACGGACGTTCTCGTACACGACCTCGACGTGGCCGTGCTGGTCGTGACGACCGAACACCGGCACGTCGCGCACCACGGTGACTCCCGGGGTGTCGATCGGGACCAGCACCATCGACTGCTGCCGATGGGTTGCGGCCTCGGGATCGGTCTTACCCATCACGATGAGCAGCTTGCAGCGCGGGTCGGCCGCGCCACTCGTCCACCACTTCCGGCCGTTGATGACGTAGGAGTCGCCGTCGCGGTCGATGCTGGTCTCGATGTTCGTCGCGTCGGAACTCGCGACGTCCTTCTCGGTCATCGAGAACGCCGACCGGATCGTGCCGTCGAGGAGCGGCTCGAGCCACGTCTTCTTCTGCTCGTCGGTGCCGAACAGGTGCAGCAACTCCATGTTGCCGGTGTCGGGCGCCTGACCGTTGATCGCCTCGGGAGCCAGATGCAGACTCCAGCCGGTGATCTCCGCCAGACCGGCGTAGTCGAGCTGGCTGATCCCGGATTCCGACGGCAGGAACAGATTCCACAGCCCACGCGCCCGCGCCTTCTGCTTCAGCTCTTCGACGACCGCCGGGACGTCGTGGTCGTCGGGGCCGGCGACACCACGCTCGTGTTCATAGCGCTCCTCCGCCGGGAAGACGTCGGAGTGCATGAACGCGATGAGTTCATCCCGCAGTTCGAGCGCCCTCGCCGACGGCCGGAGGTCGAGGGTCTCGGACGGAGTGCGGACGGTCAGATCCGGACGAATCACTGTGACACCGTCCGGAGTTCGCGACGCAGCAGCTTGCCGGTGGCCGTCTTGGGGATGTCGGCCATCACCACGACCTCACGCGGGTACTTGTACGCCGCCATCCGCGTCTTGCAGTGATCGATCAGCTCCTCCGGCGTGGCGTCGGTGCCGGGTCGCAGACTCACGAACGCCTTCACGGTCTCGCCGCGGTACGAGTCCGGCACACCGATGACGGCCGCCTCCCGAACCGACGGGTGCTCGTACAGAACGTCTTCGACCTCGCGAGGCCACACCTTGAAACCGCTGGTGTTGATCTGGTCCTTCTTGCGGTCGACGATGTAGAACCAGCCCTCGGCGTCCATGTATCCGACGTCGCCGGTGTGCAGTGTGCCGTTCGGGATGCCCTTGGCGGTGGCCTCCGGCTTGTTCCAGTAGCCCGCGACCACCTGCGGTCCGGCCGTGACCAGCTCGCCGACCTCGCCGGCGGGCAGGTCGTTGCCCTGCTCGTCGATGATCCGGACGATCGTGTCGTAGACGGGAACTCCCACCGAGGTGGCGCCGGTCTCCTCGTCGGCCGGGGCCGTGACCCCGAACGGAACCGCATGCGACGGCGAGGTGGTTTCGGTCAGGCCGTACACGTTGTGGATGTAGTGCCCGAACCGCTGCTGGAACTCGGCGATCGTGCTCGGCGGGATCGGCGCCCCGCCGGAGTAGATCTTCGACAGGCTCGCGAGCGACGCCGGGTCGACGTCCGGCACGTTCATCAGCGCGATGAACACCGTGATCGAGCCGACCGTGAAGGTCGCCTTCTCCCGCGCGATCGTCGCGATGGTGTCCGCCGGGTCCATCCGGTACATCAGCACCAGCGGCGCACCGGTCAGCTCGGCGAGTGCGATGTGCGCGATGAGACCGGTGATGTGGAAGAGCGGTGCCACACCGAGGATCACGTCATCGGCATCGACGCCGACCCAGTCGCGGTAGGTCTGCGCGTTGAAGACGACGTTGCGATGAGTGGTCATCGCGCCCTTGGGCGGCCCGGTGGTTCCCGACGTGTAGGTCAGGAACGCAACGCTGTCGCCGGTCAGGTCGGGCTTCGGCGGCCGCTGACCGCGGTACTTCGCCAGCATCGCCGCCAGGTCCACCGTATCGGGGCACTCGATCTTCTCAACCCCGGCCAGGGTTCCGCTGTTCGCGCTCTGGTACTCCAGCTCCGAGGTCGTGATCACGGTCCGCACCGCGGTCTCGTTGTCGCGCAATGCTTCCTGCGCGACGTCGCGGTACAGCTGCTGCATCGCGACCAGCACGGTCGCACCGGAATCGACGAGGATCTCGGCGAGTTCACGACTGCGGTACATCGGGTTGGCCGAAACGGCGATACCGCCGGCCTTCCAGATGCCGAGTTGCGCGATGACGAACTGCGGGATGTTCTGGGCATAGACCACTGCACGGTCGCCCGGAGTGAACCCGAGATCCAGGATGCCGACGGCGAACGCGTCGGTGAGCTCGTCGAGCTCACCGGCCGTGATCGATCCGTCGAAGTAGCGGATCAGGCCGGCTTCCGGGTTGCGCGCGACCGTGGCCGCGAACATGTCCAGCGCGGTGTCGAATTCGATGGTCCGCGGCGCGAGATCCTGCTCGCGGTAGTGGCGCAGCCACACCTTCTCGTCGTAGACACTCATGTCTGACGTTCCTCTTTCAGCGAATGACTCAGGTTGTTGCTCAACGGATGACGACGGGGTTCACCGGCGCACCGGTGCCGCTGACGACCTTGAGCGGAGCCGCGACGTAGAGGAAGCTCCAGCGGTTGTCGGCCGCGCACGCCTCGGCGAGCTCCTCGAGCCAGACGATCTCGGTGAACACGACACCCAGGTTGCGCATGAGGGCGTTGTGAAGAGGAAGTGCCACACCGGATTCCGGATCGGTGGTGACCTCGTTGGCGATGGTGTCGGTGACCAGGTTCGGGATCTCCTTGTCCTGGAACCACTGCACCAGCTCACGGGAGTAGGTCAGGCCGGGCTCGCAGAAGCCGTCGTAGAACTCCTCCGGGTTGTTCAGCTCGTACCAGTAGGTCAGCCATCCGGTGCGGATGATCAGGACGTCGTGCGGCTCGATGGTGACACCCTGTGCGGCAGCGGCGGCTTCGAGGTCGTTGTGGTCGAAGGTCTCACCCTTCTCCAGGTACTTCTTGCCGCGGTAGCGGGCCATGTCGATCAGCACGCCACGGCCGACGACACCCTTCTCGGCGATCGGCAGGACGGACGCCTTGTCCAGCGCGTCGACGGTGCTGCGGGCGTCGTAGCCGTTGTAGAGCTTGCCGTCGTACCAGACGTGACCGAGGGCGTCGTACTGCGTGGAGCCCTGCAGAAAGATGTTCGCGGTGTCGTCGGCGTAGTGCAGACCACCGGGGAACTGCGGCGCGCCTTCACCGTCCCACGACGACTCGTCGAGGATGTTGGTGCGGTTGATGCCCTCGCGGCCCGGCCACAGCGGGTCGCCGGGGCTCTCCTTGCGGCCCATCTCGATCTGCAGGGTGAAGGTCTCACCCGACTTGATGTGCCCGACACCGCGCAGCACCTCGCTCGCATCGAGGTAGTTCAGCGCGCCCACCTCGTCGTCGGGTCCCCACTTGCCCCAGTTCGACGGGGTGTCGGCACCCAGCAGGTCTCCCATGGACGGCGCAGCGATCTCGGTCATCTCATCTCCTTTGATTCGAACCTGAGCGGAACCGGGGGTTCCGGGTCGCGAACTGAAAGTTGCGGACTGAACTTTTCGAGCGATCGCTCGGGAAGTTCATTGTGACGAGCATCGCACCCGATCACACCGCCGTCAAGAGGCGAAACCCGTGATGTCTCAGGGTTTGTCAATGAAGAGAGGGAAAGCCCAGTACAGACGGTGAGTTCAGGAACACTGAACATTCACCCACCGGGGCGTGTCTCCCGGCATGCACGACGACGAGTTGGGGACACCTAGTGGCCGGAGTGGAAGCCCACCATGTCGAGCGCGAGACTCGCGTACTGACGGGCGATACGACGGCCCTGCACCGCGTCGGCGTCGTCGGTCCAGGTCGGAACGGCCATGCACATCGTGACGATGGCCTTGGTCGCCACCGACAGGTCCCCGGACCGGAACGAGCCGAGGTCGGCGGCGCGTCGAGCCGTATCGAGGAGGCGCCCCTCGATCTGCGCCATCGACGCCTGCAGGTGCGTCCGATTGGGTTCCTCGAGGCGGCGCAGCTCGGTCGCCAGGACCAGCGCCAGCGCGCGTCGCTCGACGTGGAACAGGGTCAGCGCCTCCACCATGTTCGCGAAGGCCGTCACCGCGTCGACGCCGTCACCGGCCGCGTCGAGGCGTTGCGCCAGGTCAGCGTGTGCAATGTTGACCAGTGCCACGAGCAGATGCTGTTTGCTCGGGTAGTGGTGGTAGATCCCGGCGACGCTGATGTCGGCTCCGGCGGCGATCAGTCGCATCGTCGCGCCGTGGTAGCCGAGTTCCTCGAAGACGTCGATCGCCGACTCCAGCACCGGGTCGAGCGTCAGCGGTGTGAACACACGCCAGTCCGCCGGGTCTCCCTCGGGGGCGGTGTTCGCCGATCCCGGTGGCTCGAGGAAACGGGCGACGGGCACGTCCAGGCACTGCGCGATCTCGCGCAGGCGGTCGACGGTGAGCCCGACCTTGCCGTTCTCGATGGCACTCATCGTCCCGACGCTCACCCCGATACCGGCCGCCAGTCCGCGCAGCGTCACGCCCGCCTGCTTGCGCAACTCGCGCACGGCGGCGCCGCTGTCGGTCACCGGTTGTTCGACCACGCTGAACAGCTTATGGGGAGCCGCCTGTTTTTCGTAGACTCGTCTCGTGGTCCACAACCTGTCGCTTCCCGCGCGTCACGCCGAACGCACCTACGCATGAACGCCTACGAGAGCCGTCCCTGGCTGGCCCACTACCCGTCCGGACTGTCCGAGCACCTCGATGTCGAATTCGGGTCCCCGCTCGACATGTTCGACGCGGCCCTCGCGGCGGCGCCGGACGGTCCGGCGATCCGCTACTTCGGCGCGACCCTCAGCTGGGCCGACCTCGACGCCGCATCCGACGCCCTCGCGCACGCTCTACAGGCACACGGTTTCGCGACCGGCGACCGGTTGGGCATCGCCGTGCAGAACGGACCGTCGATCGTCCTCGGGCTTCTCGCGGCCTGGAAGACGGGTGGCGTCGCCGCGCTCATCAGTCCGATGTACAAGCGTTCCGAGTTCCGTAGGGCGCTGGACGATTTCACGCCGAGCGCGCTGCTCGTCCTCGACAACCTGCATGCGGAGGTGGCCGATGAGATCGCGGTGACCGGGTCCATCGGACTCGTCATCACCGTCTCCCCGCTCGACTTCGCCGGCAACGACGATATCCGGCGCGTGTTCGAGGTGTCCCGGGTACCGGCCGCCGCCGGGACCGTCGAACTCCTCGACCTGATCGCCACGGGTTCGCGCGAGGTGAGTCGGCACGTGCCCGCACCGGACGACGTCGCCGTACTGGCTCCGACGTCGGGCACCACCGGTCCGCCCAAGGGAGCCAAGCTGATGCACCGCAATCTCGCGTTCAGCGCGCAGGCATATCGCGACTGGACCGGTCTGGAGTCCGGCGAACCGATCCTGTGCATGTCGCCGGTCTTCCACGTCACCGGGCTGGTGGGCTCGGTGATGCTGGCGCTGTCCCTGCGATCGCCAGTCATCCTCACCCACCGTTTCGACGCCGGTCTGGTCCTCGACGCCGTGCGCGTCTGGCGTCCGGCCTTCTCCGTCGCCGCGATCACCGCGTACATCGCGCTCGCCGATCACCCCGACGCGTCGCCCGAGGCGTTCAGCTCACTCCGCCTCCGTTATTCGGGTGGCGCACCGGTACCACCCGAGGTCGCCGATCGGGTCGCCGAACGTCTCGGCGGGATGATCCACAACGTGTACGGCCAGACCGAGTCGACGTCGCCGACACACATGGTCCCGCCCGGTGTCCTCGCGCCGGTCGACCCCGAAACCGGTGCTCTCTCGGTGGGTCTGCCGATCTTCGACACGACGGCCCGGGTCGTCGACGAGAACGGGGACCCGGTGCCACCGGGGACGTTCGGTGAGATCGTCACGGCCGGACCACAGATCGCCGCCGGCTACTGGGGTCAGGTGGACGATGGCGGCTCGGCACTGATGAACGGCGAGATGCGCACCGGCGACGTGGGATTCATGGACGCCGACGGTTGGTTCTACGTCATCGACCGCAGCAACGACCTGATCAACGCGTCCGGGTACAAGATCTGGCCGTTCGAGATAGAACAGGTGCTGCAATCACACCCGGCGGTACGCGAGACGGCGGTGGTCGGAATCCCCGACGACTACCGTGGCGAGTCGACGCGTGCCTATGTCGCCCTGCAACCGGGCGCGGAGGTCAGCGCGACCGAACTCATCGAGTTCTGCCGCAAACGGATGGCCGCATACAAGTATCCGCGCGAGATCGAGATCGTCGGCGCTCTCCCGCGCAGCGCGACCGGCAAGGTGTTGCGCCGCGAGCTCCGCTGATCAGACCCGGCAGCCGAGCGCGGCCAAGGCCATCGCGGTGAGCAGACGCCGCAGTTGCGTCTCGTCGTAGTCGGGCAACCGCGGTGAGGAGTTCAGCAGGCCGAACGTCGCGTGCACGCGGACGCGGGCCTCGGCCCGGTCCATGGTGCGGCCCTCCCCCTCGTAGACGGCGATCACGACGTCGACCCAGCGTTCGACATATCGCCGCTGCAGCAGTCGGACCCGATGATTGGCCTCGGGTGTCGTCGACGACAGATCCCGGTCCTGGACCACGATCAGGTCGGGTTTCGTGACGAGCACGTCGATGTGAAAACCGATGAGCGCCAACAACGTCTGGGACGGCGGTCCACCGCGGTCGACGACCTCGGCGCCCCCGTCGTGCAGCCGTTGACTGATGTCGACGAGCATCTCGTCCAGTAGTTCGGTCTTGGACGAGAAGTGCCGGTACATGGCGGGCCCGCTCACCCCGACCGCGCGCCCGATGTCCTCGAGACGCACCCCGGCGAATCCGCGTTCGGCCATCTGCCGGGCCGCCGCGGTGAGCAGCTCGGCGCGGCGGGCCGCCTTGGCCTGGGTGCGACGCGTCGGCGGGCGGGGGTCGTCCCCCGCCTCGACGGGTGGTGTGTCACTCGTGGCGGACATGGTGATCCGCACTCTACTCACCAGCCGTCGATGTGAAGCACCGAGTCGAGGGGCTTGCGCGGAGCCGGCTTGAAGTCGGTGCCCGTGTAGTAGGCCACCGGCAGCAGGACGCCCTGGTGGATGCCCGCCGGGATGCCGAGCAATTCGGCGATCTCCTTTTCGTGGGCGAGGTGCAGCGTGGTCCACGCCGAGCCCAGGCCGCGGGCACGCAGGGCCAGCTGCAGGCTCCAGGCGCCGGGCAGCAGCGAACCCCAGACGCCGGCCTGGTTGCCCTCGGGCAGGTCACCGCCGGTGTAGATGGCACCAATGACCAGCACCGGAACCTGACCCATCGTGTCGGCGAGGTATTGCGCGCTCGACGCGACCCGCTTGCCGGTCTCGTCGCGCGGCTGCTGGGCGGCGTAGTAGTGGGAGAAGGACTGCGCGTAGTAGTCCGCGACCTTCTGCTTGAGCTCAGGGTCGGTGAGCACGATCCAGTGCCAGGTCTGGCTGTTGCTCCCGGTCGGCGCCTGCAATGCGACCTCGAGGGCCTCCTTGACCACGTCGAGGGGGACGGGGCGGTCGTAGTCGAGGCGTTTGCGCACCGATCGCGTCGTCGTGAGCAGCTGGTCGGGATCCAGGGGAAGGAGTTCGGTCATGTCCCCCATCTTCCACACGATGGGCAACGGGCACCACCGGCCGTGGTCACCCACGCCGCCATCCGGTGCGCGTCGCTGTTCACGCGATGGCCGATCCCAGTGCAGCCCCGGCCACAAGGGCGGGTATCGAGATGATGGCTCCGGCACCCGCCGCGAGGAGGCCGGTTCCGACGCGTCGAACGGTACGCGTACCTCGAACCGGCGTCGCGCTCAGCGCGACGAGGGCTGTACCCACGAGTGGTGGCGTGACGATCAACCACACCGCTTCCCGCGGGGCCAATCCGGTGTAGGGCAAGGACATAAGGAACAGACCGATCACCACCGCGCAGAATGATTCCGGTCCGAACCAGTCCTCACGTCGATACCTCGTCGACGGGTTCGTCACCACAGTGTCACCAACGCGACATACGCGACCACCACACTCGCGGCCAAGACACCCAGAGCTGCTCCCGCACACCTCGGCGTTCGGCGCCACCATAGGCCGACAGCGATCGCCAGAAGGACCACCCCTGCAATGCCTATCACCACTCCCAGTGACAACGACCACTCCGGATTCAGTCGGTCCGTGATCCCGGCCAGAATCATGAAGACGAAAATGGCGAATACCACCGAGACCGGTACGGCCACGGTGGCTGCCTGCCAAAACCTGGAATCCGCCAGTAGCGCACGATGCTTCATCGGCGCGACACTATCGCACCATGACAACGGTGGGGGGATTGTCCGGGTCTCCGAGGTTCGTCGGTCTGTTCCGTTCCCAGTCCGCGCCGATCTGCTCTCTTTCTCGTTCGGCCCGGTCTTCAGCAGCTTGTCGCCCACCGCCTGTCCAGGCCAGATCATAGATCGTGTCTCGCATTGTCTTTGACGTTCCGACCATTGCATCGGCGATCGCAGCGGCCCGTGTGGACAACTCTCGCAGGGAGTCGACGTTCCAACTCAGAACGTCACTGGGAGTGGCCACACTCACCTACCGCTTGTCGCGGAGTTGATGTCGGGAACACCCGCGATGCGAGCTGCGGCCTCCGCGTCAGAGTCGCTGTAGGTGTCCGCCGACAGCGACAGGAGACTCGCGAACTGGTCATACCTCGCCTTGACCACCTGCTTGGCGCCGGTACTCGCCGTATTCGACTCACCGAGTGCAGACCCCACACTGCTCCCCACCAGTTGCGCCGCAACTTCGGCAGCGCCCAGGAAGGGAGCCGAATCGACCTCTCCAGAAAGCTGAGCCAGCGTCCCCGACGCCACTCTCGGGCTGTCCGGATCCACTTCAACAGACAAGTCTCCCCCTCACCCCATCCGAGGCCAAGAAGATTACCTCCGAGGGAGTTGAGGCCGTTGGTTCAGTCCACAGCCTGTGCAAGGTTCCCTACCCCAGCACCCCGTGCTTGCGGAGGTGGCTGACCAGTCCCCGCGTCACCGGCAACTCGGCCAGCTCGTCGGCGGTGAACCATCCGGCGTCAGCGGCGTCGTCTCCGGCACACAGTGTCCCGGAGACGATCCGCGCGGAGAAGTCATGGACTTCGAACACGACGTCGTCGGGGCCGGGGATGTCGACCGTCCACAGCAACTCCCCCACTTCGATGCGAAATCCGGTTTCCTCCACCATCTCCCGGACGACGGCGGCTTCGATCGACTCGCCGGGCTCGACCTTTCCGCCCGGCACCGTCCACTTCCCGGCCTGCGGCGGGTTCCGCCGCTGGATGAGAAGGACCCGACCCTCGTCGTCGGTGAGCACCGCTCCGACCGCGACGATGCGCCTGGTCATCGCACGTCCGCCGCGGGTACCCGGGTGCGCGCTCGCGGATCCGGCGTCGGCGAACTCGCGAGATACCGGCCGATCGCCTCGCGGATCCCGGCCAGCGCGTCCGCATCGGAGTCGGTGTCGACGATGACGTCGACCATCCCCTGCGCTGCGAGTCGTCCGGCGAGAATGCCCTGGCGCGCGGCCATCTCGTCGGCATGATCGAGGTCGCGATGGACGATCAGGCTGGCTCCTTCCGGTGGTAACGGCGACAGCCACGCGTCGGCACGTGCGACGCGCAAATCCGCCGGAAACAGCGCCAGTGCCGCTCCGCCGGCGCCCTGGCCGAGCATCACCGAGACAGTCGGTACCGGAACCTTGATCAATTCGACTGTGCAGCGCGCGATCTGGGCGGCCAGCCCACCCTCCTCGGCGACCACCGACAGTTCCGCACCTGGCGTGTCGATGATGGTGACGATCGGGATCGAGAGGTCTCCGGCGGCCATGATCGCCCGACGCGCCTCCCGTAGATGTCGGGGACCGGGCAGTTCACCGTTCTCCTGGGACAGCCGGTCGTAGCCGACGACCAGCGCCACGTGGCCACCGAAACTGCTCAGCGCGAAGCGAAGTGGACCCGCATCGGAGAGCGCCGCCGAGTCACCCCGGGCAAGGAACTCGATGAGTCCCGCCCGCCTCGGCTCACGGGTGGCGAGGACACTCGCCCAGGCGTCTTCGGCATCGACGACCTGGCCCGGGGTCGGGCGCGGCGCATCAACCGTGTTCGACTGCTTCGGGCTCTCATGCAGCGCCAGCAGCCGCAGCACCGACGACAGACGTCCGGCCAGGGCCTCCGGCTCCACCACATCGTCGACGACCGTTGTGCGGACGAGGTTCTCGGCCGTCTGCACACCATCGGGGAACGGTTCGCCGTAGAGCCCCTCGTAGACGCGGGGCCCGAGAAACCCGACGAGGGCACCGGGTTGCGCCCAGGTGACGTGGCCGAGGGACCCCCAGGAGGCGAAAACCCCACCGGTCGTGGGATGCCGCAGGTAGACGAGGTAGGGGAGCCCGGCCGCCTTGTGCGCGGTGACGGCCCCGGTGATCGCGACCATCTGGAGGAACGCCGCGGTCCCCTCCTGCATGCGGGTGCCGCCCGATGCGGGCAACGCGATCAGAGGCAGCCCTTCACGGGTGGCCCGGCCGACCGCGTCGACGATGCGTGATCCGGCGTCGCGGCCGATGGACCCACCGAGAAAACCGAACTCGCTGAGGACGATCGCCGCACGACGGCCGCCGATCAGCCCGGTCCCCGTGATCACAGATTCGTCGGAACCGCTGCGCTCGCGGGCCCGCGCGAGGTCGGCGGCATAGGCACGGTCGTCGCCGTCGGAGGTGACCGCCGGACGGACGATCGAGGTGTCCAACGACTCCCACGACCCGTCGTCGACGATCATGTCCCGCAAGTCCACGGCCGACAGCCGTGCCCGTTCACCCATGCCTCACACCGTATCCCGCTCGTGCATCACGCCCCGGGAGAGAAGCGATGAATTCCGCTCACCGCCGGTGTCATACTTCTCGACAACCCGACCTCGCTCTCAGGAGACATCATGGCCGACACCTTCACCTTCACCCGTTCGACCGTCGTCGACGCCCAGCCTGCCGCGATCCTGCCGTACCTGATCGACTTTCGGCAGTGGGTCCACTGGTCCCCGTGGGAGGGGGTCGATCCCGACCTGCATCGCGAATACTCCGGCGCGGAGTCCGGTGTCGGCGCGGAGTATGCGTGGTCCGGCAACAAGAAGGCCGGGCGCGGCGCCATGGAGATCACCCGCGTCGACGCACCGCGCGAGGTCGAGGTCCGACTCGACTTCGAGAAGCCGATGAAGGCCACCAACACCGTCACCTTCGAACTCGTCCCCCAGGGCGAGGCCACCCGGGTCACCTGGGTGATGGTCGGCAAGCAGACCCTGTTCAGCCGCGTCGGCGGCCTGTTCGGCTTCTTCGACAAGATGCTCGGCAAGGACTTCGAGAAGGGCCTGGCACAGCTGAAAGCGGTCAGCGAGAGTAGATGACCCGGGTGCGGAAGACGATGTCGGCGACCGAGCGACGCCGACGGTCGACGATCACCCACGCCAGACCGATGGCGAAGAACGTGCACAGCAGCGCCCGCAGCACCGCGACCGAGGGCCGGACGCGCACACCCTTGCCGTTGACCACCCGCAAGCCCATCACGACCGAGCCCAGCGTGCGGCCGGACACCTCCCAGCACGTGGCCAGATACAGCACCGAGGTGACCACGAAACCCGTTGTGGTGAAGAACAGATTGACCTCGGGGAAGTCGAACTCGCTGACTGAGATGACGAACTTCATCAGCGCGAGACCCATGTAGCACGCACCCAGGATCGTCCAGACCACGAGCAGGTCGAGGAAGGCCGCGATACCGCGACTCACGATCCCGGCGTTCTTGTCCCGGTCCTGCACGGCGTGCGCACGATGCACCACCGGGTGGTCCGGTGTGGGTTCGGCCGTCATCCGCCCCCACCGTCCCGTCCGTGTACGTGTTCGTCCACGGTCTCGGCGGCGCGCCGGCGCAGGAATCGGTTGACCGCGTTGGCGACCGCGTCGTCGGCGCGTTCGCTGGTGCTCCGGACGTCGGTCATCACATCGGCGGTGACCGACGTGCTGGCCTCCCGGATGATGTCGGGGAGATCGACACCGTCGATGATCTCCTCGGCCAGTCCGACGAGATCGACGCGGTCGAGGACGGCGTCGATGTCGAGTTTGGCGGCCACGGAGTCGAGGTCGACCTTCCCGATCACCTCGTCGAGGTCCACCAGATCGATGGCCTTCATCAGATCCACCTGCGCGACAGCACGATCGAGGTCGACGGTCTCGATCACCGCGTCGAGATCGATGACCGCGAGGACCTCGGCGATGAGCCGGCGCAGGTCGACGTTGCGCAACACGAGATCGGTCAGGTCGACCTCCTCGGTGAGGACCCCGACGACCTCGCGGATCACCGCACCGAGAATCGTCCGCGTCGTCGTGGCGACCCACACGCTGGTGTCGCCGACGAACTGCTGCGCCCTGGTGCGTACCGCACCGATGACTCCGCCCGCGACGGGCAGACGCTCGGCGACGTCGACGACGACGCCGGCGAAATGCAGCGACTCCCTCATCAATTGGGATGTCGCACCGCCCCGCGGCTCTGGGTTCACCGCCGAATTATCGCACGCGGGGATCGGCGCGGACCGTCGCAATCGTGTCACGTCGCGGGTCGTGTAACGGCGCCGTTCCACAATCGATATGGAGCTCGAGGCCCGTCGAGACAAGTGCGCGTCATGATGATGAGTGGTCCTATGAGAGGTTTGTTCGACGATGCCCGAATCCGTCCCACGCTCGACACCGCAGGCTCGATGGCTGATCGCGGCCGGCCCCGTCGCGGCCTTCGCACTCGCCGCCGCCGGCTGCGGGCTCACCGAACCGGTGGCCGCGACACCACCGACGCCCGAGACGACCTCGGCCGTCGCGACCACCGAGGAGCCCCTGCCGACCCCCTCGCCCGTGATCACCGTGGCCTCGGTACCGGCCGCGGACAACGCCCTCGAGACGCTGAACACCCTGGCCGTCAAGGGACGCGCACCCAAGACCGGGTACGACCGCGACCTGTTCGGGCAGGCCTGGTCCGATGACGTCACCGTCGACGGCGGACACAATGGTTGCGACACCCGCAACGACATCCTGCGCCGCGACCTGACCGACATCACACTCAAGCCGGGGTCCAACGGATGTGCCGTCCTGTCGGGCACGCTCGATGACCCGTACACCGGCACGACGATCCGGTTCGTCCGCGGCCAGGACACGTCCTCGGCAGTTCAGATCGATCACGTCGTCGCGCTCTCCGACGCGTGGCAGAAAGGTGCGCAGCAACTCTCCCCGCAGCAGCGCGCCGACTTCGCCAACGATCCACGCAACCTACAGGCCGTCGACGGTCCGACGAACCAGAAGAAGGGCGACGGCGACGCCGCCACCTGGCTGCCGCCCGAGAAGGGCTACCGGTGTACCTACGTGGCCCGCCAGGTCGAGGTGAAGGTCGCCTACCGGCTCTGGGTGACCCAGGCCGAGAAGGACGCGATCACCCGCGTGCTGGTCGGCTGCGGGGCAACCGTTCCGGCGCCGGCCACCACCGAACGCACCGAGACGCGCACCTCCACCGCGACTCCCCTCCCCGAGGCGACCTACACACCGCCGCGGCTCTACGCCCCCGAGGCACCGACCCCCGACGCACCCTCGGCGTACTACGCGAACTGCTCGGCGGCACGAGCGGCGGGGGCCGCCCCGCTGTACGCCGGACAGCCCGGCTACCGCGCCAAGCTCGACCGCGACGGCGACGGCGTCGCCTGCGAGTAGTAACCCCGATCCGAGCGCACGAAAAAACCCGAGCGGGATGACTCCCGCTCGGGTTCTTCGTGTCGAGACGACTTACAGGGCCTCGTAGAGCTCCCGTGCCAGCGCGGCGGTCTCGGACGGCGTCTTGCCGACCTTCACACCCGCGGCCTCGAGGGCCTCCTTCTTCGCCTGTGCGGTGCCGGAGCTACCGGACACGATCGCACCGGCGTGACCCATGGTCTTGCCCTCCGGCGCGGTGAAGCCGGCGACGTAGCCGACGACCGGCTTGGAGACGTTGGCCTTGATGTAGTCGGCGGCACGCTCCTCGGCGTCGCCACCGATCTCGCCGATCATCACGATCAGCTTGGTCTCGGGATCCTTCTCGAACGCCTCGATGGCGTCGATGTGGGTGGTACCGATGACCGGGTCGCCGCCGATGCCGATGGCGGTCGAGAAGCCGAGGTCGCGCAGCTCGTACATCATCTGGTAGGTCAGGGTGCCCGACTTGGAGACCAGACCGATCGGCCCCTTGCCGGTGATGTTGTTCGGCGTGATGCCGACCAGTGCCTCACCCGGGGTGATGATGCCGGGGCAGTTCGGGCCGATGATGCGGGTCTTGGCGCCCTTCTCCACGTTGTAGGCCCACGCGTAGGCGCTGTCCTGCACCGGGATGCCCTCGGTGATGACGACCAGCAGCGGGATCTCCGCGTCGATCGCCTCGATGATGGCGTCCTTGGAGAACTTCGGCGGCACGAAGGCGATCGAGGTGTCGGCCCCGGTCTCCTTGATGGCCTCTTCGACGGAGGCGAACACCGGCAGTTCGATGTTGTTGCCGTCGGCGTCGACGTGCGACACCGTGGTGCCGGCCTTGCGCGCGTTCACGCCGCCGACGACGTTGGTGCCGGCCTTGAGCATCAGAGCGGTGTGCTTGGTGCCCTCACCGCCGGTGATGCCCTGGACGATGACCTTGTTGTCTTTGTTCAGAAAGATCGACATTTTCCGGGCTCCCTTACTTGCTCGCCAGCTCGGCGGCCTTGTCGGCACCCGAGTCCATGGTTTCGGCGAGCGTGACCAGCGGGTGGTTCGCATCGGCCAGGATCTTGCGGCCCTCCTCGACCTTGTTGCCGTCGAGGCGGACGACGAGAGGCTTGTTGGCCTCCGAACCCAGCTTCTCGAGTGCTCCGACGATGCCGTTGGCGACCGCGTCGCAGGCGGTGATGCCGCCGAAGACGTTCACGAAGACGCTCTTGACCTGTTCGTCGTTGAGAATGACGTCCAGGCCGGCAGCCATGACCTCCGCGGAGGCACCGCCACCGATGTCGAGGAAGTTGGCCGGCTTCACGCCGTTGTGCTTCTCACCGGCGTAGGCGACGACGTCGAGGGTCGACATGACCAGACCCGCACCGTTGCCGATGATGCCGACCTCGCCGTCGAGCTTGACGTAGTTGAGGTCGTTCTCCTTGGCCTTGAGCTCCAGGGGATCGGTGGCGTCGCGGTCCTCGAACTCCTCGTGGCCGGGCTGACGGAAGTCGGCGTTGGCGTCGAGGGTGACCTTGCCGTCGAGGGCCAGGATCTGATCGTCAGGGGTGCGGACGAGGGGGTTGACCTCGACGAGGAGAGCGTCTTCCTTGACGAAGACCTCCCACAGCTTCGCGATGGTGACCGCGGCTGCGTCGAGGACCTCGGCAGGCAGGTGGCCCTGCTCGGCGATGGAGCGGGCGGTCTCCAGGTCGACACCCTTCACGGCGTCGACGGCGACCTTGGCGAGACGCTCGGGCTTGGTCGCGGCGACCTCTTCGATCTCCATGCCGCCCTCGACCGAGCACATGGCCAGGTAGGTGCGGTTGGCACGATCGAGGAGGAAAGAGATGTAGTACTCCTCCGCGATGTCACTGGCCTCGGCGACCAGCAACTTCTTGACGATGTGACCCTTGATGTCGAGACCAAGGATGTTGGAGGCGTGGGACTGCGCGTCGTCCGGGGTCGCGGCGTACTTCACGCCGCCGGCCTTGCCACGTCCGCCGGTCTTGACCTGCGCCTTGATCATCACGGGCTTGCCGATTTCCTTGGCGATCGCCCGCGCGTCGGCGGCATCATCGGTCACCCGACCGGGTGTGGTGGGAACCCCGTGCTTGGCGAACAGTTCCTTCGCCTGGTATTCGAAGAGATCCATTCAGCTCACCATCTCGTAGATTTGCCCGCTTAAGGGTGTAACGCGGGCCATATCGGACTCTAAACCCGTACTGGATCGCCCTTTCGCGCGCACCCTGCCCTTGTGCGACAGATCACTCGCTCGGTCCGAACTTACTCCCGGGTACGTCGCGATACGTCTCACCTGGCACATCTGCCGTCCCCCAGACCCGACGGGGCACGCCTTTCGCACACAGTGTTGAATCGATCGCGGCGACGATGCCGGCGAGCCACCTCATGCAGGTCGGCAAACCAGCAATTCGACGATCTGACGAAGTTGGAAAAGTCTTGTGACTCAGCTCACAAATTTCCGGTTAGCGGCTTTCTAGGGTTGGACTTGCCGCAATCATTTCGTTACCGTCGGCTTCGGAGATTGGTCACAAAAGGATTACGGACGATGATTTCGGATCCGCGGCAGCGAAGAGATGAGGTGGACGATTTGGCGGGACCCGGAGTCTCACGCGGATCGAGCCGCGTCCGATCGGGCGGGTTGGTCGAGGACATCAGAGCAGAAGAGATGACCACCATCATCCCCGTCGTCGACGAGGACACGGACTACGACCTCAGCGACTACGACTTCGGTTACGACACCTCCGACTCGTCTTCCTCCGCCACCCGGACACCGTCCGACGAGACCACTTGGACTCCCTCGTCCTGGACGGGCTACTACCGCCCGACCCACTCGGAGATCACTCAGGACATCCTGATCCCCGAGCACGAGTTCGATCAGTACGAACACGACGAGCCGTTCGACGTCGATGGCGCCGAACTGGACATCCTCATCGATGACGAGTCCGACACGGACTCCGCACTCCGCCCGTTCCGCACGAACCCGGCCGGCCAGCGCGTCCGTCGTGGCGGCAAGCATCGCATCGCGGCACCGCCGAACGCCCTCAAGGGCGGTCGCGCCGCTCTGATCGCCATGGCAGCGGGCGCAGCCGTCGCCGCCGTCTCTCAGGTCGGTGCCACCGAGGACGCGCCCGCGACGGCGCCGGTGAACGCAGCAGCGGTCAACGACGCCGCTGCCCCCGTCGACCTCGGTCCGGGAGTCGCCACGGCATCGCCGGTGACCGACCAGATGAACGTCTTCACCGGTCAGCTCGGCGTCGGCGCCAAGATGGCCGCCGACGAGGCGCAGCGCGAGGCCCTGGCTCGTCGCCCGCTCTTCGCCTCGCCGATCCCGCTCGGCAAGTACGACTTCACCTCCGCCTTCGCGATGCGCTGGGGCACCATGCACGGCGGCATCGACATGGCCGCCCCGCTCGGGACGCCCATCCACGCGGCGACCGACGGCGTCGTCATCAAGGCCGAACCGGCCTCCGGATACGGCCACTGGGTCCAGATCCGCGCCGACGACGGCACGGTCACCATGTACGGCCACATGTCCTCGTCGGGCGTCCTCGTCAGCGAAGGCCAGCACGTCACCGCGGGCGATGTCATCGCGCTCGTCGGCAACGAGGGCTTCTCGTTCGGCCCGCACCTCCACTTCGAGGTGTGGAAGAACGGCAACACCAAGATCGACCCGATGCCGTGGCTCGCCGCCAAGGGCGTCAAGCTCTCCGGCTACACCGGCTAGATTTTCTCCGACAGCTGCCCGTCTGAGGCGCACGCCCGTTCTCGCTGCCTCAGTAGCGATAGCGCACGCCCATTCTCGCTCCCTCAGTAGCGATAGCGCACGCCCATTCTCGCCCCCTCAGTAGCGATAGCGCACGCCCATTCTCGCCCCCTCAGTAGCGATAGCGCACGCCCATTCTCGCCCCCTCAGTAGCGATAGCGCACGCCCATTCTCGCTCCCTGAGGTGCGAGGAGCGTTAGCGACGAGCCTCGAAGGGCCGCCGCACTACTTCCTAGAGCTTCTCCCCCGGGATTCCGCCCGCGGTCAGCAGGGTGACGCGTCCGGAGCTGCCGCCGTAGTCGATGGTGACACGTTCGGTGGCGCCACTCCCCTCCTTGGCCACGACCTTGCCCATGCCGTACTTGGGATGGTTGTGCCGATCGCCGATGTCGAAGTGCACCTGCTTGTTCCGTCCGCGCGCGGGGTCGGAGGAGTACGACGACCGCCCACGACCGAACGACGAACCACCCGAACCCGAGCCCGAGAACGAGCCGTCGCGACCGAACACCCCGCCCGACGACCCGCCGAAGCCACGCGCCGAACGACGCGGCTCGGTGCGTCGCCAGTCGATCAGATGCTGCGGGATCTCTTGCAGGAAGCGGGATTCCGGATTCGACACCGGCTGCCCCCACGATGCGCGGGTCACCGACCTGGTCAGATACAGACGCTGCTTGGCGCGCGTGATGCCGACGTAGGCGAGACGACGCTCCTCACTCAGTTCGGCCGGATCGCCGAGAGCGCGCATGTGCGGGAAATGCCCGTCCTCCCAACCGGTCACGAACACGACCGGGAACTCGAGACCCTTCGCGGTGTGCAGCGTCATCATCGTGACGACGCCGTCACCCTCGTCGGGCACCTGGTCGGCGTCGGCGACCAGCGAGACACGTTCGAGGAACGCTGCGAGAGAACCGGGTTCCGGCTCGCCCTCGCGATCGCTCTCGATGGACGGATCCTCGTCGGCCTCCAGGTCGATCTGGGCGGCGTCGGCACTGAATTCCCGTGCGACGGCGACGAGTTCGTTGATGTTGTCGAGCCGTGCGCCGTCCTGGGGATCGTTCGACGCCTCCAGCTCGGCACGGTAACCGGTTCGTTCGACGATGGCGTCGACGAGTTCACCGATGTCGGTGGACTCCTCGGTGGCGTCGAGGAAAGCGGTGTCGGCGTCCTCGGTGTCGGAGTCGCCGAAATGTGTGAGGAAGTCGGCGCGCAGACCCTCGATGAGTTCGACGAAGCCACCGATCTGCTTGACCGCGCGCGTGTTCAGCAACGCGACCTTGCCCTCGGAGGCGTCGATCAGCGACTCGTAGAAACTCCGTCCGGTGTTCTCCGAATGCACGGCGACACAGGCCTCGGCGCGATCGCCGATGCCGCGACGGGGGGTGTTGAGAATGCGTCGCAGGCTCACCGAGTCATCCGGGTTGGCGATCACCCTCAGGTAGGCGACCACGTCCCGGACTTCCTTGCGCTCATAGAACTTGGTGCCGCCGACCACCTTGTACGGGATGCCGTGGCGGACGAACACCTCCTCGATCGCACGTGAGCCGGTGTTGGTGCGGTAGAAAACCGCGATGTCGGAGTACTTGTGGCTCGAACTGCCGCCGATCGAGTAGTCGGTGATTTCCTCGATCTCCTTGGCGATGAACGTCGACTCCTCGCGATCGGAGTCGGCGACGTAGCCGACGATGAGCTCGCCGTCGCCGGAGTCGGTCCACAGCTTCTTCTCGCGGCGGTTGGTGTTGCGCGCGATGACCGCGTTGGCCGCCGACAGGATGGTCTGCGTCGAGCGGTAGTTCTGTTCGAGCAGAACGGTTTCGGCGTTGGTGAAGTCGCGCTCGAACTCTTCGATGTTGCGGATCGTGGCACCGCGGAAGGCGTAGATCGACTGGTCGGCGTCACCCACGACGCACAGCTCCGACGGTTCGAGTCCGCTCGCCGTGGTCTGCTCGCCCACCAGTTCGCGGATGAGTACGTACTGGGCGTGGTTGGTGTCCTGGTACTCGTCGACGAGGACGTGGCGGAACCGGCGCCGGTAGTATTCGGCCACCTGCGGGTGCCGCTGCAGCAGCGCGACGGTCTCGCCGATGAGATCGTCGAAGTCGAACGCATTCGCCGCCCGCAGCCGGCGCTGGTACTCCGCGAAGATGCGGGCGATCGTCGCCGCGGCGAGGTCGTCCTCGTTGACCGCGGCCGCCGCCCCGTCGGGCGAGATCAGCTCGTTCTTGAAGTTCGAGATGGCCACCGAGACGCCACGCGGACTGAACTTCTTCGGGTCCAGATCGAGGTCGCGGATGATCATGCCCAGCAACCGCTTCGAGTCGTCGGCGTCGTAGATGGAGAAGTTGGAGTTCATCGACTCCAGCAGCCCCGACTGTGCCCGCAGGATGCGAACGCACGTGGAGTGGAAGGTCGACACCCACATGTAGGCCGCCCGCGGGCCGACGAGGTCGATCACCCGCTCGCGCATCTCGGCGGCGGCCTTGTTGGTGAAGGTGATGGCCAGGATCTGCCCGGGCGTGACGTCGCGCGCCGCCAGCAGGTAGGCGATTCGGCGGGTCAGCACCGAGGTCTTGCCCGACCCCGCACCCGCCACGATCAGCAGCGGTGAGCCCGCGTGGAGCACCGCCGCGCGCTGCTGTGGATTGAGGCCCTCGAGCAGGCGCGCGACACGGTCGTCGGCGGCAGCCGTCCCCGAGGAGGAGGAAGACGTACGACCGGCGAGGAGAGGGGCAGAAGAAGAGCTGTTCATCGGTAGTCCAGGCTACCCGCCCGCACCGACACCTCTCCGCAGGCCATGTGCCCGAACGCCCGTCGTCCGATCGCTCGACCGCCCCGTGCGTTGACACCCGAGACGCCTGTTCCCGCGGCTACGATGACCCGGTATCACTGGCTCGGGGCGCCCGTCGATGCGGATCCATGCCTCGTCGACCGAAAGAGGCGACCATGAAGAGACCGTCCATTGTCCCCGCCGCCATCGTGATGGTCGTCGGAGCACTGGCACTCGCCGTGGCCCTGATCCTGTCGTTCGTGCCGTTCAGCAGTGCGGGCACGGTCGAACCCACCGCCGCGTTCCGCGGCCAGAAGAGCCTCGACGAGGTGCTCTTCAAGATGGCGACGAGCCCCGCGGCCAAGTACACCGGCAAGGTCGCCTACAAGTACGAGGACGCCCGCGGCGAGGGCACGGTCGAGTTCAGCGACCTCATCGTGACGACGTCGAACACCGCCGAGGGCACGGTGTCGCTCGGATCCGAGCAGGGTGAGTACCGCCAGATCAGCAACAACCCCTTCATCAGCGCGCCCAACGCCCTGTGGAACGAGCTGCTCGTCGCCGACGAGAAGCTGAACCTCGACATGGCGCCGCTGGACAACAAGTGGGCGTCGACCCGCTTCACCAGCCTCCCGCGCTTCGGCACCATCCTCGGCCCGGACAACCTCGCCGGCGACATCGGCAACGTGGAATCCGATTCCGAACCGCAGCTCGGCGCCGAGCTCCCCACCCCGAACAAGGGCACGCCCGACGCCCGCCGGTGGCCGACGAGCGACCCGCCCATCGAGTTCATCGGCGACAACAAGGTGAAGATCGGCGGCTGGGAGGTCACCTTCGATCCGGAGACCAAGAACGTCACCAACGTCAAGGGTCAGTCCAAGCAGGGCTCGGCGACCTACGACATCGACACCTCGGTGAGCCTGCAGCCCGCCGACCAGGCCCAGAAGGTGTTCGCCAATCAGCGTGCCCTCGTCGGCGATCTGGTGTCGGCGCCGGCGCCGGGCCTGTGGGCCAAGCAACCGGTGGTCACCCCGCGACTGGTCGGCGAGTGCACCACCGTGGCCTGCGCCTACGACTTCTCCGTCTCCGGCATCCCGTGGGCCGACGACGTCACGGGTCACTTCAACTACGGCATGACCCTGAACTTCGCCGTCGGCGGCCGCCCCGCGGGCGCACTGGGCGGCGAGTGCAAGCCGGTCGTGCGCGTCGACTTCGGCCGCACCGCCACGACGCGATGCACCGCGACCAACCTGCCGGCGAACTCGTCGATCGGTCCGCGTTCGGCATACACCTACCTGGCGTTCCTCGACACCACCGAGGCCGACCTCAACAAACTCATCGACGACAACGAGAAGCAGACCAACACCGAGGTCGTCTACGTCCGCACCGGGAACAAGAGCCCCGAGCAGGCGCGCTACGGCGCCGGCATCACCGGTCTGCCCAGCTACTACGCGGTGAAGCGCGGTGAGTATCTCTTCGACGGCATCGGCACCGATGGCAACCTGCACGTCACCTTCGGTCCCGGTTACAAAGAGCACATCAGTGCCGGCAGCTTCGACCCGAGCTGGGAGGGGACCGCGGTCCTCAAGAAGCAGATCGGCGAGCAGGTGAAGGCCGCAGGGGACGTGAAGGTCGTCTACTTCGTCAACGAGCCGGAGACCGCGTCGGCGCTGCGTTCGCTGATCGACTCCGAGGGACAGACCGACAACGTCACCGCGTACTTCTACGAGTAGGTCAGCCGCCGGCGAAGCGCGCCTCGACCGCTTCGCCGACCCGGCCGGCGCCGGTGTGGAGTCGCAGCCCCGCGGTCACCGGACGCACCGAGATCGCGTCGCCGCCGCCGTCGAGGCGGACGTAGATCGAGCCGAGCCCCGACCGGACCGGTACGCGCACCGCCCGGCCGCCGTCGAGCTTCATCTCGATCTCGCCGTCGCGGGTGGCGCAATAACTGAGGGCGACCGTCCACGGCCAGCGGAACAGCGGGCCGTCGAGTTCCAGACGTGACGGTCCGGAGATCTCGGGCCGGGCGCAGCTGCCCTTTCCGGCGGTGACGAGCCGGCGTTGGGTCACCCCGCCGGGCACTGCGTTGCCCGCGGTGTCCAGGACGAGGAGGCGGTCGGTACTCGTGCCGAAGACCGGCCGCGGGTCGACTCGACCGAAGATGCGGCTGATCTGGTTGTCCGGGTAGACGACCGGCTGCAGGATCTCCAGCGGGACGGACTGATCCAGCAGCGTCGCGTCGGCGTTGTCGTGCAGGGTGGCGACCGCCGCGTCGAGGTAGTCGCCGGTCGGGTTGTCACGCCACGACGCCGAGAACGACACGAGCGAGACGAGCGCCGACACCATGGCCAGCGCACCGACAGCGGGCAGGAGGAGCACCGTCGGCGACGTCTCCTCGGCAGCGTGGCGGTCCGGCTGCGCATCGGTCGGCCGGGCATTCGTCGGCCGGACGCCGACCAGCAGCGCGATCGCGATGGCGAACACGAGCGCGGTGTCGGGGAGATACCGCATGTGCTGGGCGAGCTCGAGCGCGGTCTCCGGGCTCGACCGATTCCACATCACCGGAATCTGCGCAGCGACCGCGTACAGCGCCGCGAAGGCCACGATCGGCACCGCCCCGCGCGCCCGGGTCACCGCCCACCCGGCGACCGCGGCCAGGACCACCCAGCCGGCGACGATCATCCACGTCGCGGGGAACCCGGTGGGCGGGCTCGGCGTCCACCGGTCCCACTCCCACGGGCCACCGACCAGCGACGGCACGATGGCGTGGTTCACCGAACGCCACACCAGCCGGGCGGTCTGTTCGACCGAGTGGTTGCCCGCGGTCGGATCGGCGGTGACGAAGTACACGACGGTCCAGATCGCGGTGATCACCGCGAGCGACGCCCACAGCTCGCGGCCGGCGCGCAGGGTCGACGTCAGCGAGCGTCGCCCACTGCCGTTCGCCAGGACCGCGGCCACGAATGCGATCGGGAGGATGAACAGCGACTTCTCGAAGAAGGCCAGTGCGACCACGAAGACCACCGTCGACCGGATCCACACGGCGCGGCGTCGGGCCGGGTCGACGTCACCGCGTGCGAGTCCCACGGCGTCGGCGACGATCCAGGCCAGCGCCGCCTGCATCGGCAGGGTGTTGAGGCCCGCCGCCCACCACGCGAAGGCGGGCACCGTCATCGGACTGAACAGATAGAACGCCAGCGCCACCAGCGCGCCGGCCCGGGCCGCGGGCGCGATGACGCGGATCATCCGCCACACCGCGATCGACGCGATGGCCTGCAGCACGATCAGCGTCAGGGCCGGGGCCACCCAGTTGACCGGCGCCAGCCACGTGGCCACTCCGGACAGCAGGAAGGCCGCCGGCATGAAATGGCCGTCGTGACTGTGCCCGAGGTACTCCCAGGAGAGGATCGGGTTCGACGAGGCCCGGGCGATCAGCACCAGATCGTCCCAGTAGAAGTTCCCGGTCGCGACGAGCCACCCCCGGATGATCAGCTGTCCGGCGATCAGGGCCACCGCGATCATCGACATCATGCGCGCATTGAGCATGCGCTCCAGTCTCCATGTGGCGACCGCGAGCACATCGGGGGGTGTCGGGTCCGCTCGGGTACCTGCAGGTCGGATCGGTGCGACGTGGCAAAATCAGGCCGTGACCGATCGCAGCCCGAGCTCCGGATCCGACGAACCCCAGCAATCGACGGGGACGTCCTTCGAGAACACGATCGATCTCGAGAAGTACCAGCTCACCTCCGACGTCGATGACCTGCCGGACGACATCGACGAACTGCGTCTGGAGATCGACCGGCTCGACGCCGTCATCCTCGGTGCGGTCAAACGACGCTCGGCGGTCTCGAAGAAGATCGGCGCCGCGCGGATGGCGTCGGGCGGTCCGCGACTCGTGCACAGCCGCGAGGTGAAGGTCCTCGATCGTTTCGCCGATCTCGGCAAAGAAGGTCACACCCTCGCGATGCTCCTGCTCCGGCTCGGGCGGGGTCCGCTCGGACGCTGACCGCGATCGTGAAGTTGTGCCGACGGCTGTGACGAGCGTCGCGGTGGGGACGCCGAACACATAGGGTTGGGTGTCATGAGCACGCAGGCAACCGGGAGCGACTTCACCGGCACCGACCACGGCGACATCACCGCAACGCAGTCCTGGCAGGCTCTCGCCGCACACCAACCGCATGTGTACGCACTTCATCTGCGCGAGGTGTTCGCGCTCGATCCTGCGCGCGGCCGCGATCTGACCGTCGACGTCGGCGATCTCCACATCGACTACTCCAAGCATCGGGTGACGCGGGAGACACTCGAACTGCTGATGAGCCTGACCCGCGAGGTCGGACTCGAGGAGAGCCGCGACGACATGTTCGCCGGCGCGCACATCAACACCTCCGAGGACCGGGCCGTCCTGCACACCGCCCTTCGGCTCCCGGCCGACGCCACCCTGACCGTCGACGGGCAGGACGTGGTGGCCGACGTGCACGAGGTCCTCACCCGGATGGGCGAGTTCACCGACCGTCTTCGCAGCGGAGAGTGGAAGGGCCACACCGGAAAACGCATCACCGACGTCGTGAACATCGGCATCGGCGGGTCGGACCTGGGGCCGGTCATGGTGTACCAGGCTCTCCGCCACTACGTCGACGCCGGGATCCGCTGCCACTTCGTCTCCAACGTCGATCCGGCCGACATGGTCGGCACCCTCGACGGGCTCGACCCCGAGACCACGCTGTTCATCATCGCGTCGAAGACCTTCACCACCCTCGAGACGCTGACCAACGCCGCCGCCGCACGGAGCTGGCTGCTCGAGGCCCTCGATGCCGGGTCCGAGGCGGTGGCAAAGCATTTCGTCGCCGTGAGCACCAATGCCGACGAGGTGGCGAGGTTCGGGATCGACACCTCCCACATGTTCGGCTTCTGGGACTGGGTCGGCGGACGCTATTCCGTGGACTCGGCGATCGGACTGTCGGTGATGGCGGCGATCGGCAAGGAGCGTTTCGCCGAGTTCCTCGACGGCTTCCACATCGTCGACGAACACTTCCGCACCCAGCCGCTCGAGCAGAATGCGCCGGTCATCCTGGGCCTGATCGGCCTCTGGTACAACAACTTCTGGGACATCGACACCCGGGCGGTCCTCCCCTACAGCAACGACATGGCACGCTTCGCCGCCTACCTGCAGCAGCTCACCATGGAGTCCAACGGCAAGTCGGTGACCGCGAGCGGACACCACGTCACCACCGACACCGGCGAGATCTTCTGGGGCGAGCCGGGAACCAACGGCCAGCACGCGTTCTATCAGCTGCTGCATCAGGGCACGCGGATCGTGCCGGCCGACTTCATCGGCTTCGCCGAACCCACCGACGACCTGCCCGCCGGTCCCGACGGATCGGGTTCGATGCACGACCTGCTGATGAGCAACTACTTCGCGCAGACCAAGGTGCTCGCGTTCGGCAAGACGGCCGACGAGATCGCCGCGGAGGGCGTACCCGCACATGTGCTGGCGCACAAGGTGATGCCGGGCAACCGCCCCAGCACGTCGATCCTCGCTCCCCGACTGACCCCGTCGGTGATCGGCCAGCTGATCGCGCTGTACGAACACCAGGTGTTCGTCGAAGGTGTCATCTGGGGGATCAACCCCTTCGACCAGTGGGGCGTCGAACTCGGCAAGACCCAGGCGAAGGCACTCCTGGGCACCATCACCCAGGCCGATGCGCCCGCGAGCGACGACGATTCGTCGACGAACGAGCTGGTCGCGTGGTACCGCAGCCATCGGGGTCGAGCGGTCTGAGGTCGGAGCTCCCGCGAGCGCGTTCCCTTCCCGCAGTGCCGGTTCCTTCGCGCTGATCGGATCCGATCAGCGGATGGGAAACGGGATCGCGGGAAGCTAGCGTGGCGGGATGCTGCCACACCGGATTCGACGCCCCGCAGCCGGATTCGCGGTCGTCACACTGGCTCTCGTGGGCGTCACCGGTTGCACCCCCGACGATCCCGTCGATCGCGCGCCGGGCACGTCGATGTCCGCTCCCGCGGCGGTGAAGGTCGTGACGGCCGGTCCCAGCCGGAACATCGAGCCGGTGGCCCGTCGTTTTCCGCTGCTCACCGACGGCATCGTCGACTGCTGGGCAGCGGGAACCCTCGGGTCCGCCCCCGGGTCCTCCGAGCGGGTACCCGGTCCCACCGCCTACTGGTTCGACGCCGTCGTCGACGTCGGGCCCGAGCGCGCAACCGCCTGGGCCGATGAGTATCACGCGGAACCGGTGGCCGCGCCCGACCGGGTGGCCGCCGAACTGCGCGGCTTCGTCCCGGTCGGCGAGTTCGTCGGCGGGCAGCACCTGGACGACGCGTTCTCGTCGGGTGACTGGCGGGCGACGGTGTACCTGTCGCCGTCGACGGGCCGCGTGGTCGTGCTCGGCATCGACGACTGACCTGCGTAAGGTGACGGTCTGTGGCGAACAAGCAGGGACAGAGCGTGGCGTCGGGCGCATTTCAGATGTTGGGGAGCCGTCGTCGTGACCAGGTCAGCGAGTTGCTGGGAGACATCTTCGGCCGGACCGACATCGAGGCGCTGGCCTCGGACTGGCGTGGGGTCGTCTACTTCACGCTCGCCGAGGACGAATCCATCGACGCCGAGACGGTGCTCGGATTCGACGCGTCCAGCGGATCTTCGGGTGAGTTGGCAACCATCGACGACGTGCTCGCAGCCGTCCGCACGGGCGAGGTCGCCGAAGCCGTCGACGTCGCGAGCTTCGATGCCTGGCGGACCGCCACCGGCACACGCTCGCTCGACATGGGCGCCTGCGTACCGCCGGCCCTCTACGAGTTCCTCGGTGGCGATCCCGCCGAAAGATCCGTCGAATCCGAGGATCTCGTGACCTTCGTGGCCACCGCCGCCGCGATCATGGGCCGGCTCGAGAAGCTCGGCGTCGAACCCGGTGACGAGATCCCCGACGAGGTGTTCGACGAGGACTACTGGAAGTAGCCGCTCCGCCTCAGACCATCCGTCGACTGATCGACGCCGGCAGGTACTTGAGCGCCGCGGCGATCGGCGTCCACGGCCACGCGGGTACCGGGCCCAGTTCTTCTCGGCCTCGATCGCCGCGACCATGGCGTCGACGCCCTTGTCGGTGTCGACCATCAGCGAGGTCTTCACGCCACGGTTGATGTCGGTCTCGATGTAGCCGGGCGCCACGACCGACACCCTGATCGGTGAGCCCGCGAACTCGGCCTGCAGTCCCTGCCCCAGCGCGGTCAGACCGGCCTTCGACGCCGAGTACGCCGCCTGCGCCTTGGGCATGCCCCGGACCCCGGAGATCGAGCTGACCAGGACGAGGTGGCCGGCGTTCTGCTCGCGGAAGATCTCCAGCGCGGCCTCGGCCTGCGCGAGCGCGCCGACGAGATTGGTCTGTACGGTCTCGAGGTTGGCCGCCGCCTTACCCGTGCCGATCGGCGCCCCCTTGCCGAGCCCGGCGTTCACGATGACGCGATCGAGGCCGCCGAGTTCGCCGGCCAGCGCGCGGAAGGCGACCGGCACCGCGTCGAGGTCGGTGACGTCGAGTCGGGCGATCGCGACCTGTGCCGCCGAGGGTCGCAGTTCGGCGGCCAGCGCCTCGAGTTTGTCGAGGCGTCGCGCGGCGAGTGCCAGCGAACGCCCCTGGGCGGCGAATCTGCGGGCCATGCCCTCGCCGAGTCCCGAACTCGCACCCGTGATGAGGATCTTCTGCCGTGTCGTCGCGGTCATGGACCCGAACCTACCGGCACCACCGCCGGCTACGCGGACCTGGAGGTGAGTCGCAGGGCGCGGATGACCTGATCGGCTGGAACGGTCGCCCACGGCGATACGGGTTCCCGCCGTGCCGCACGCCTTCACCGCAACCCCGAGCCCGCACAGCATCCGGCCGACCGACACGCCCTCCGCACCGGGGAAGAAGACGAAGTTGGCGTGGCTGGGCAGCACCCGGAAGCCCATGTGCGCGAGCATGTCCACCATCCGGTCCCGCTCCCCCCCTCATCGACCGGACTCGTTGCGCCAGCTCGAGTTCCGCGTCGAGCGCGACCGGGACGGCCGCCATCGCGGCCCGGCCGACGGCGAAGGGCACCTCGTGTGCGCGCAGGTCGGTGATCAGTTCGGTGGGGCCGATTCCGTACCCGACGCGGAGTGCGGCCAGACCGTACGCCTTGGAGAAGGTCCGCAGCACCACTACGCGGGGGTTCCGGATCAGCCGATGCAGGTCCGGCGTGGTCTCGCCGAACTCCACATACGCCTCGTCGACGATGGTGATCACGTGCGGCGGCACCGCTCCGAGGAACCGGTTGAGGTCGCCCGCGTCCACCACCGAGCCCGTCGGGTTGTGCGGCGAGCAGATCACGACCACCACCGTCTCCGGGGTGATCGCCGCGAGCAGGCGATCGAGGTCGACTGCGCCGTCGTCGGCGAGGTCGACTGCGTCGAAGCGCATCCCGACCATCCGCGCGAGGATCGGATAGCCGTCGAAGGTGGGCGTCGAGGTGAGCAGCGCCGGCGTGGCGACGCCGGCCTCTGCCGCCTGGCGGGCCGCGCACTGCAAGGCTGCCAGGGCGACTCCGGCCGCCCCCGCGCCCACGGTGACCCGCTCGGGTACGACACCGAGGTGGCAGGCGATCTGTCCGCGCGTGCGATCGGGCAGGAAGTCGGGGTACCGATGGGTGTCGACGATCTCGTTCTGCAGCGCCGCCGCGACCGAGGTCAGCGGCGGGTAGGCCGATTCGTTGAGGTCCAGTCGGATGCGTGGCCAGGACGCGCCGCCGGCGAGCGGCGGACTCATGGCCGTCCTCCCCATCTCAGCGCGGCGGCCGCGGAGAAGTCGCCGGCGTGCGCGAACGCAGCCATCATCACGATGTCGCCCTCGCCGATGCGACCGTCGGAGATGGCGGCGTCAAGCGTGACCGGGATGGCCACGGCGAACAGGTTGCCGCATTCGTCGAACGTGTCCGGGTGATGGCTGTCCGACAGTTCGAGCGCCTCACGCCAATTGCGCAGGATGATCCGGCTGGGTTGATTGGTGACGAACCAGTCGAGATCCGACGGCGAGATGCCGATCTCGTCGGCCACCTCGATGGCGACTTCGGGCACCATCCGGTTGCCCCGGGCGAGCACCTTCGCGATCTTGGAGGGTGAACCCGATGTGCACCTGGCCCGGTCCGGCCTCCCAGTACTTGCGGGGCGGGTCGGAGACCCCGGTCATGTCGCCGGAGTACTGCCCGAACGAGTGACAACGCAGGCCGAGGACCGGGCTCGCATCCACGTCGTCGACGGTCAGCACGGCCACCGCCGCACCGTCTCCCGGGATGGCGGCCTGCGCCTTGCCGCGGACCTGTTCCTGGGCGAACACCTGACCTGCACTGTTCTGCGCCAACCCGAGCAACGCCTTGCGGCCTCCGCCGGCCCGCAGCAACGCCGCGGCGACATCGATCATGTGGATGAACGCCGCACAACCGCCGTTGTGTACATCGAGGACAGTCGAAGGTCTCATGCCGAGACGGTGGGCCACCTCCCCTCCGCAACCGCGCACGGGCACCTCGGGCAGCTGACTGTGGGTGAGGACCACGTCGACGTCGTCGAGGAAATCGTCGCCGTGCCGCTCGAACAGCTCACGCGTGGCCGAGATCATCATGTCTGCCGACGTCTCCCCCTCGGCAGCATGATGACGGAATGCCGGTGCGCGGAACATCACGTTGTCCGCCAGGGTGTCGTCCTCGGCGAACTGCGCGTAATACGCTGCGGGAACGACCTTCTCGGGAAGGTAGGTGGCGAGGTCGATGAGGCTGACGGGGTTCGATGTCATGATCGCATCCATTCTGGGGTGAGCGGGAGGCCGTTGCGGTGCCGGTATTCGGCGATGGCGGTGAGGTTGTCGAGTTCGATCTGATGGCCGGGGGCGAAGGTGTCCCAGAAGTCCCCCACCCACACCGGCCGTTCGGGCGGAGCGGTCTCCGGGAAGGGGTTCTCGTCGTAGAACGGGTGATGGCAATTCACCCACAGGACAACGGAACCGGGCTTGTCGAAGACCACCTGGGCGTCGACGACCGCATCAGGTAGATCATCCAGAGGTGACGGCCCTGGTCCCACGCGCAGTGATAGTCGACGGTCATCGACTCGGGCGAGGCGACCGTGCGGACGTAGATTGCGGTGTCGGCTCCCAACCGGTCCTGCGCGACCCACAATCCCGGCTCCTCGGTCTCGGTGAATCCGCGGAGGCTGTAGCTCCATTCTCCAGCGGCCGGGTGTGTGCGAGCCAGTCGAACACCTCGCGGGGCGGGGCGTCGACGTAGCCCTGCACCGGGCAGAACTCACCGTAGATCTGGTCGTGGGGATACACCGACCGCAGCTTGTCGAGCACGAGCGGGGTCGCGACCGGCCGCGGATGGGTTTCGATGCGGACGAGACCGGCGAGGGTCGCGGCATCCTCGCCGAGGTCGGAGAGGGCGGGTTGTAGCACTGTCATGACTGTCCTTTCGGGATGAGCGGGGCGAACGGGGGTATCTCGTCGGGATCGACGTCGACGACGAGACAGTTCGGACCGGATTGCGACAGCAGCTCGGTGGCTGCCGCGCGTACAGATGCGGCGTCGGATGCGCGGGCGACGACCAGCCCGTCGAACATGGCGGCCAATCCGCCGGCCAGGTCACTGGGTTGAAACCTGTTGACACTGGGCGTGTTCGGGAAGAAGAGTCATTCCCGGCTGATTCACATCGCGTGTGCGTTGTTGTTGAGCAGGACGAGGGTGACCGGCGCGGAGTGTTCGACGGCGGTGTGGATCTCCATGCCGTGCATGAAGAATGCGCCGTCTCCCGCGATCACCACGGTTCGTTTCGGCTTCTCGCAGGCGGCCGAGTCGATGGCGTTGCCGATCCCGGCCGCGATCGCGTATCCCATGCCGCCCATGCCCAGCGCCACCACGAATCTGCCGTGGCCGCACGGGAGGTGGTGGATCGCGGCGGCGCCGGCATTGCCGGCGTCGGCGAACACGGGGGTGTCCGGCGGCAACGCACGCCCGATCTCCTCGACCGCGGTGCGCATGTCCAGGCCCGCTCGGCCGGGCGGCACGATCAGGTGGGTCACGGAGACCGCTTCGCGCGGGCGATCGTGGCCGAGTCGTCGCCGGACCCCACCGGCCAGTCGCGAGATCGCGGCGGCGAGGTCGGTACACGGCACATGGTCGACGTCGCCGGGCATCCGCGGCGGTTCGGCGCCGAGGTGGATCAACCGGAGTCGTCCGAGTGCCTCGTCGAGTCCGGCGCGATCGGTCATCGTCATGCGACACCCGAGCACGAGGCACGCGTCCGCATCGGCGATGGCCCGATGCGCCGACGGATGTCCCATCACACCGGTGACGCCCGCGAAACCGTCGGCGTCCCTGAGGAGGTCACGGCCGCCGGGAGCCGCGACGACCACCGCACCGAGCGCGTCGGCGAGAGCTTCGACCGGTCGACCGGCCTTCGCGCGGGAGGCCTCGTCACCCACCCAGATGAGCAGCCGGGCATCGGATTCCGCGAGAGCGCACAGTTCGTCGGCGACGGCGAACAGCGTCGGCCCCGGTACGCCGATTCCGTGCTGCACCCACTCCCCGGGATGCAGTTGCCGCAGTTCGGGGCCCGGCGCGGACTGGACGTCCTTGGGCAGCAGGACAGCGGCCGGCAGACCTCGGTGAAGGGTGGCGAAGGCCGTGGCGAGCGCAGCGGGCACCTCGTCGGCGTGCCCGACGACCGAACACGAACCCGTGACGGCCGACAGGACTCCGGCGATGTCGACGGTGTCCGGCGGCGCGAGCATGTCCTGGAAGGCCCGCGGCCGACCAGCGTCGACGGCGCGGTACCGATCAGTGCGAGCACCGGGACCCGGCTGTCGTACGCCTCGGCGAGCGCTGGGACGACGTTCATCGCGCCACCACCCGAGGTGGTCATGACGACGCCGGGCCGGCCGCTCATCCGAGCGGTGCCGTCGGCCATCGCACCGGCGGCGAACTCGTGTTTGGCGACGACCGCCGTCATCCCCGGCGCACGCGTCGCCGCGTCGTAGAGGTCTTCGATGTTGGCTCCGTGCACACCGAACCCGAGGGTCATTGACGCCGAGATCAGTTGTTCCACAATGTATTCGGCAACCGTCTGAGTCGCGACGCGCACGTTGCCGGTGGCGGTTGCCCGGTGCCTGAGGTCTGCGGTCAAGGTCATGGGAACAACTCTGCGTCGCCGAACCTGAAGAACCGCTGAAGCAGTACACCGTTCGAACACTGTCGGAGCGGACGCATGACGACCTAGGCTGAGTGATCAGCAGGTGTCGTCTCGGTAGGCACCGGCGAGGAGTCGCGATGTCCGGTTTTCCACGCATGCCTCCGGTCGCCCCGCGCTCCCCCGGCCCCCCGCTCTTCTACGCCGGAGTCAGGGAGTCCGCATCCGGTCCACGATCGTCGGTACCCTCCTCGTCACCATCGCTCTGCTCATCGGCGCCGCGGTGATGCTGTTCATGCTGAATCGCGCGGACAGCCGGACGATGTACGACGAGACGAGCTACCGGGCTTACGAGATCGCCGCAGAGATCCGAGAGGGCGGGATCTCGGCGATCTCCCCCGAGTCGCTCGGGATGGGTTCCGGGGCCGACATCGTGCAGGTGATCGACGGGACCGGCGACGTGGTGGCGTCCTCACCGGGCGCGTCGGCCGACGCGGTGACGACGGAGCGTCCGGCACTGTGGACGTCGTCGCAGGTGAAGGGCCGGCTGATCCCCGGCAGCGACGTGGAGTTCTGCGCGACCGTCACCGCCACCTCGCACGACGGAGCCTCGTACACCGTGATCGTCGCGGTGTCGGCGGACGCGTACCGGCAGAGTCTGATCAACACGGCGCTGGTGCTCGCGGTCGGACTCCCGATCCTGGTTCTCCTGTCCGCGGTCGCCATCTGGTTCTTCGTGGGTCGTGCGCTGCGCCCGGTCGGGCGGATCACCGAGCAGGTCACCGCCATCACCGCGTCGGATCTGTCGCGTCGCGTGCCGGTCCCGTCCACCGACGACGAGGTGACGCGTCTGGCCACGACCATGAACTCGATGCTCGAACGTCTCGAACAAAGCCGTGCGGCGCAGCTGCGATTCGTCGGGGATGCTTCACACGAGATGCGTAGTCCGTTGACCACAGTGGTCGGCCTCCTCGACCTCGCCGACGACACCGACTCCCCGATCGACGTGCAGACACTCCGCACCTTGCTTCTTCCCGAAGCCCGCCGGCTCCAGAACATGGTCGACGATCTGCTGTTGCTCGCACGCTCCGACGAACACGGTGTGCCGCTGCACATCCGGGACGTCGACCTCGACGACATCGTCGCCGCCGAGGCGTGGCGCCTCCGGTCACTGGGGCTCGCCGCAGTCGCGACCACGATCATCCCGATCAGGACGTCGGGCGATCCGGAGAAACTGTCGCGCGCGCTCCGCAACCTCGCCGAGAACGCGGTGCGTTACGCGGCGTCGACGGTCCGGTTCGACATGTACTTCGACCCGGCCGGCGGGATCGCGTCGATCGCGGTGACCGACGACGGCCCGGGCATCCCGCGGGATCGTCGCGACATCATCTTCGACCGCTTCACCCGACTCGATGTCGATCGCCGCAACCGCAGCGGCTCCGGTCTCGGGCTGTCCATCGTCCGCGAGATCGTCCGTGCGCACGGCGGTTCGGTGTACGTGCAGGACCCGCCGGCCGGGTTCGCGCACGGCGTCACCTTCGTCATCTCTCTCCCGACGGCTCGTCGTCTCCCGGAGGGTATGGGCGACGGCGAGGTCAGCACGGCACTCGCGATGCCGCCTCGTCAACCGATGCGGTAACCCACCCCGCGGACGGTCTCGATGCTGTGCACGCCGAACGGCTGATCGATCCTCTTGCGCAGGTACCCGATGTACACCTCGATGATGTTGGGGTCACCCTCGTAGTTCTCGTCCCAGACCGAGTGCAGGATGGCGGTTTTCGAGACGACGGTTCCGGCGTGGCGGATGAGGCATTCGAGCACCGCGTACTCGCGTGGTGTCAGGGTGATCGGGGTGTCGCCGCGACGCACGAGGTGTTCGGCCGGGTCGAGGAAGAGGTCTCCGACGCGCAGGGTCGCGGGACGCTCCGGGGCACCACGACGCAGAAGCGCCCGCAGCCGCGCCTTGAGCACGACGACCGAGAACGGCTTCACCAGATAGTCGTCCGCGCCGCAGTCGAGCGCCTCCGCCTGGTCGTACTCACCGTCCTTCGCGCTCAGCATCAGGACCGGGGTCCAGATCCCGCGCTCACGAAGGCTCTGGAGCACGCGGTACCCGTTCATCCCCGGCATCATGATGTCGAGCATGATCACGTCGTAGCTTCCCTCGGTGGCCCGCCACAGCCCTTCCGGACCGTCGAAGGCCAGGGTGACCGCCCACCCGTCACTGACGAGTATCCGGCGGACGGTCTCGGCTGCTCTGATGTCATCGTCGACGACGAGCGCGTGCACCATCGCTCATTTCAGCAGCCGCGACATCCGGCGGTCGGCGAGCACCTTGCCACCGGTCTGGCAGGTCGGGCAGTACTGGAAGGAGCGGTCGGCGAAGGACACCTCACGGACCGTGTCGCCGCAGACCGGGCACGGCAGTCCGGTGCGCGCGTGGACGCGGAGGCCGGTGCGCTTCTCCGACTTCAGCCGGGCGACGGTCTGCCCCTCGAGGCGAGTCGTGGCGTCGGTCAACACGGCGCGCATCGCGTCGTAGAGTGCGCTCACCTGGTCGGGTTTGAGAGTTTTCGACGACGCGAACGGCGACAGTCGCGCGGTGTGCAGGATCTCGTCGGAGTAGGCGTTCCCGATCCCGGCGATGGTGTGCTGGTCGGTGAGCACGTTCTTGACGCGCCCGGTGGTGCCGGCGAGGATCTCGGCGAACTGCTCCCCGGTCAGTTCCAGTGCGTCGGGGCCGAGTCCGGCGACGCGGTCGATCTCGGTGAGGTCGCGGACGAGCCATACCGCCAGACGCTTCTGGGTTCCGGCCTCGGTGACGTCGAATCCCTCACCGGGGAGACCGCAGTGCACCCGCAGCGCGATCGGCGACTTCCCGCCCGGGCGCAGCGGCTTGGGTGAGAGGTCCTCACTCCATCGCACCCAGCCGGCGCGCGACAGGTGGATGACCAGCGCCAGCGTCGGCTCCTGCGCCGTCGCCTCCGAACCCGGGATGGTCCGGATGACCAGGTACTTGCCCACGCGACCGACCGAATCGACGATCCGGTCGGTGAGCGCGGTGTACGGCGGATCGGCCGTCTTGAGCACGGACAAGGACGCGACATCGACTCGCCGGATCGGGAGTCCGGCTGCACGTCCGTCGACATAGTCGGCGATGGCGGCCACCTCAGGGAGCTCGGGCATGCCACCAGTGTGCTCTAGTAAAGGGATGACTTCCCGACTTTCCGACGCCGAGCTGGCCGCCCGGATCGCCCAGGGAGCCGGGGAGATCCTCCTCGGGATTCGTCATGGCGACCTGTTGGCCGGCAGCATGCTCGGCGATGTCGGCGATGCTCTCGCGCAGGCGTGGATCTCCACCGTCCTGCGCAAACACCGTCCGCGCGACGCTGTTCTGTCCGAGGAGGCCGCCGACGTCGGCGACCGCGCGACGGCCCGGCGCGTGTGGATCATCGACCCGCTCGACGGCACAAGAGAATTCGCCGCGGGCAGCGCGGACTGGGCTGTGCACGTGGCGTTGACGGATAACGGAACCGTCACCGAGGCGGCGGTCTCGCTGCCCGCTACCGGTGAACTGTTCCGCGCCGACACCGTCGAGAAGCCGGGCGCCGAACTGACCCGTCGCATGGTGACCTCGCGGTGGGGCGGCTCGTACGAGACGAGCTACGTGTCCAACCGGCTCGGCCTGCAGATGGTTCCGGTCGGGTCGGCCGGCGCGAAGGCGATGGCCGTCGTCCGCGGTGATGCCGACGCCTACGTCCATGCCGGCGGCCAGTATGAGTGGGACAACGCGGCCCCGGTCGGGGTCGCACTGGCGGCCGGGCTGCACTGCAGTCGCCTGGACGGGTCGGAGATCGTCTACAACAATCGCCACCCCTACATGCCCGACTTCGTGATCTGCCGCCGCGAGATCCGCGAGGACATGCTCGCGGCCCTGCAGCAGATCTGGTGAACTGGCCGGTGTGAACGGAATCGGCGACGCCGTCGTCCGGATCGGACCGGTCCTCGCGATCGCCATCGGTGTGCTCGCTCTCGTCGCGGTGCTGGTGAACCGCCGAAGCGGTTTGGCCACCGACACTTTGGTGGCGACCCTGCGGGCCGTCGTGCAACTGGCCGCGTTGGCGGGCGTACTGGCGGTGGTGATTCCGCATCTGTGGGCGTCCGCGCTGTTCGTCGTGGTCATGGCGGCGGCGGCGGCCTGGACGTCGGCGCGGCGCATTCGTCCGAAACAATCCGACTTCGTCACCGTCGCGCGGTGCCTGGGCCCGGTCGCGGCACCGACGATCGTCATCGTGCTCGTGCTGGTCGTGGTCGGTGTGCTGCCCGCCCGCGGTATCGCGGTCATCCCCACCGCCGGCATCTTGCTCGGCGGCGCGATGGTCACCACCTCCCTCGCCGGTCGGCGCGCACACGACGAGCTGACCACACGTCACGGTGAAGTCGAGGCCGCACTTTCGCTGGGTCTTCTCCCCCGCGACGCTCGGTTCGAGATCTGCGCCCCGGCGTCGGCGACCGCTCTCATACCCGGACTCGATCAGACCCGGGCCGTCGGGCTGGTGACGATCCCGGGCGCCTTCGTCGGCATGGTGCTCGGCGGCGCGTCGGTGTGGGCCGCCGCGGCGATGCAGTTGTTCGTACTCATCGCGCTGCTCGCCGTCAGTTCGATCGCCATGCTCGTCACGGTGGAGCTGGTGGCGCGAGAGGACCTGTGATGTCGGTCAGAAAGGTGGCGGGTCTTTCTGGTCGTTCCTTCACTCCCAGAACTCATTTCGACGTTGCGACCTCGATCGAAGTCGCAACTTCGGAATGAAGTCTGGAAGTGGAAGGTTCCTCAGACTTCAGTTCTGCGATCATGCGGGGCGGGAAGCCTTGCGCAGCAGGTAGATGTCCATGATCCAGCCGATGCGTTCACGCGCCTCGGCACGAGCTTCGACGATCCGGTCGGTCACGTCGCCCACCCGTCCGCTGATGAGGATCTCGTCGGCGGTGCCGACGTAGGCGCCCCACCAGATGTGGTCGTCCGGGTTAGCCGTGTGACGGAAGGCCAGATCGCCGTCGAGCATGACGATCTGGTTGGCATCGGCGCCGGCGGGTGTCTCGGCGAGGCGGCGACCGGTGGTGATGTGGATCGGTTCGCCGACGCGGTTGGCGACGATGCCGTGTGCGGCGGTGAGTGCGCTGGCGCTGGTCACGCCGGGAATCACCTCGATCGAGAGCTCGAGGTCGTCGCGGGCGGCCAGGTCGTCGACGATGCGCAGTGTGCTGTCGTAGAGCGCCGGATCGCCCCACACCAGGAAGGCCGCGACCCCGCCGTCGCCGACCTCGTTCCGCAGTGCGGCGGCGATCAGGTCCGCGCGAGCCGCATGCCAGCGCCGGACCTCGGCGTCGTAGTCGGCCGGGGTGCGATCACGCGGCGGATCGGGGATCTCGACGAGCGTATAGCCCGCGCGCGCATGCGCATCGAGGATCACCCGGCGCGCGTCGAGCAACCCGCTCTTGGCCGTTCCCTTCTCGAGGGCGAGGAAGGCGTCGACGTCGGCCATGGCGTCGATGGCCTGCAGTGTGACCTGGCGTGGACCGCCGGGCCCGATCCCGATGACCCGCAGCGTGATTCGCACGGTCAGATCTTCACCTTGGGGAGGCCGTGCTTCCGGGCGGTCATGTCCAGGATCAGCTGGCGCGGCGCGAGCCGGCGCAGGAAGAACACGATTCCCGCCTGGTTTCCTCTGGCGTAGAACGGCTTCGGGTGTTCGGCGAGCGCCGCGTCGACGATCTGGGTGGCCATGTCCTGTGCGCCGATCCCGGCGTCCTCGTTGCGGCGGGTGGCCGCGGCGAGGGTCTCGTATTCGGCACGGTACGGCGAGTTCTCGCCGACGTGGATGGACCGACGATCACCGATCCCGGTGGCGATGGTGCCCGGCTCCACCGAGATCATGCGAATCCCGTACGGCGCGACCTCACGACGGGTGGCCAGCGCGAACGCCTTCAACGCCGACTTGGTCGCCGCGTAGTTGGAACGGAACGCGACCGGGAAACTCGACAGCATCGAGCCGACCATGACCACCGTGCCCCGACGCCGCTCCCGCATCCCCGGAAGAACCGCCTTCGTGAGCGCGATCGGCCCGAACACGTTGACGCGGAACAGATCCTCGATGGCCTGCATCGAGGTGTCCTCGAGCGCGCCGGCCTGCGATTCGCCGGCGTTGTTGACGAGGATGTCGACCGGACCGACGAGGTCGGCACAGGCGGTGGCGGAGTCATAGTCGGCGTTGTCCAGGCGGACGTAGGTGACACCGGCGATCGGGTGCCGCACGGCGTCGGGGTTACGGGTCGTGCCGTAGACCCGATGCCCGCGGGCGACGAACTGGCGGGCGACTTCGGCGCCGATGCCGCTGGTCGCGCCGGTGACGAGAACGGTCTGAGAGCTCACGCCCGCTACGGTATCGCAGCCCGTTTCAGACGAGACGGTCGTAGCGACGCGTGAGAATGCTCAGTTCGGCCGCGACCCGATCGGTGTCGGGGCCGTAGGGACGCTGCGGATCGCGCGTCCACCAGTCGGCGAAGCGCTGAAGCGGAGTGCGGCGACCGGTCGGCGTGCGGCGGGTGACGTACACCAAGGTCGCCGCGGCGACCACGGCCAGGACGGCGAGAACGATGAGTGCGATGATCATGGCAGTAATTTTCTGCGCACTTGATTTCAGCCAACAGTGGCGCAAATGACAATGTCCACAAATTTTCTGCCATACTGACGTCATGCTGACAACGGTCGGGGTCCTCCTCCACGGCAACGTCGCGCTCTTCGAGTTCGGCGTGATCCACGAGGTGTTCGGCCTCGACCGCACCGACGACGGCGTTCCCGCATTCGACTTCCGGGTCGCTTCCCCCGATCCGTCGGTCCCGCTGCGCGTCGGCAACGGAGTCTCACTCCAGGTCTCGCACACCCTCGACGAGTGCCGCGACGTCGACCTCGTGGCCATCCCGGGCGGAAAGGTCGACGGCGACTATCCCGCGGAGATCCTGGACACCGTGCGCGCGGTCGTCGACAACGGCGGCCGCGTGCTCACCGTGTGCTCGGGCGCCTTCGTCGCCGGCGCGGCCGGCCTGCTCGACGGTCGCCGCTGCACCACGCACTGGCGCTACGGCGACGAATTGTCGCGACAGTTCCCGAAGGCGACGGTCGACACCGACGTCCTCTTCGTCGACGACGGTCCCATCACCACCAGCGCCGGCACCGCGGCCGGGATCGACGCGTCGTTGCATCTCGTACGCGAGGCCTGGGGACCGGGCGTCGCGAACCGGATCGCCCGCCGCATGGTCGTCTCGCCGCACCGTGACGGCGGTCAGCGACAGTTCGTCGACGCCCCGATGCCCTCCTGCTCCGACGAGGGTTTCGGCGCTCTGCTCAGTTGGCTCCTCGAGCACCTCGACAGTGACATCAGCGTCGACGACATGGCGGAACGGATGCACATGTCCGGCCGGACATTCGCGCGCAGATTCGTCGACGAGGTCGGGGTGTCACCGCGGCGATGGCTCACCGAGCATCGCGTCCTCGCCGCGAAGAACCTGCTGGAATCCACCGACGCGCCCGTCGAAGAGGTCGCGCGGTTGGTCGGATTCACCTCGGCGACACTGCTGCGGCACCACTTCGCGGCGTCCGTGGGCGTCTCGCCGCTCGTGTACCGCCGTCGCTTCGCGAAGTCCGCCGCCGTGTCATAGCTCGGACCCGCGGTCAGCGCGGTTTCGAGCTATGAAACGGCAGGTGGTGCCCTCGGTAGGATTCGAACCTACGACCTACCCTTTAGGAGAGGGTTGCTCTATCCCCTGAGCTACGAAGGCGCAGCGACCCGCCGACGGGCGAGACCCGCGCGAGCGCCACACGGCAGTGTACGTCAGCACTCGACGCCTACCGCACCATCTCCACACGGCACCCGATTCCGATCGCCGCTATAGTCGACAGGAAGCGCGAACCGGGCAATTCGGGCTGTGATTGTCGCCACTTCATGCACCCCGACGTTGAGGTTCCTGCCAGATTCGGCCCGTACACTTCGTTCGGGTAACAGTTTGGTCAACGGGGAGGTCTTTGCTTTGGTGCACGCAGCGGGCTCGGCGCGCACCGCCGACAGCGAGACCGGCACGGCTGCCCACTCGGGACCGACCACTCCGGCGACACCGTCGACGACGGCCCCGGTCAGGGGCTCCCGCTCGCGCGCACACACCGCCGACTTCGTCCGCGTGGTCCTGTTCACCTTCGTGGTCGTCGCACACAGCGTCAACGCGATCAACGGCGGACCCGACGAGATCCGCGGCGCCAACCTGGTCGGCACCCTCTGTCACCTCACCCGCTACGGCTTCGTCGCGGTGACGCTCTACGTCCTCGTCCTGAGCATGCAGGGACGCGAGATGTCGCCGGTGCAGTTCTGGCGGCGTCGCTTCGGCCTGGTGATCGGGCCCTACCTCGCGTGGACGGTCATCTACGCGATCACCGACCACGTGATCATCCGGGACAACCCCTTCCCACCGGCCGGCGAGTGGGTCTCCGGACTCGCGCACGATCTGCTCGTCGGCGAGGGGAAGTACCAGCTGTACTTCCTGCTGATCTCGATGCAGATCTATCTGTTCTTCCCGCTCATCACGTGGATCTTCGAACGCGGCCGGAACCGTCCGTGGCTTCTGCTGTCCGGTGGCGCGGTCATCCAGATCATGATGTTCGTCGTCTACCAGTACCTGCCGCGTCCGTCCGGGGCGGCCTGGGACCTCGCCTACCAGCACCTGTGGAAGACGCTGCCGATGTACGCACTGTTCGTCGCCATGGGTGTACTCGCGGCGCAGCATCAGCAGGCGGTGGACAAGTGGTTGCGTGAGCACATGGCCACCGTGGTGCTCGTCGCCGCGGGCTGCGCGGCGTTCACCGTCGCCGGCTACCTCCTGGCGACCTCGCCCGGCAACGTCCCGTGGAAGGCGAACACCGCCTGGAATCCGGTGTCGCTGCCGTGGCTCGTGGGCGGGTTCGCGCTGCTGTGGCTGATCGGTCTCGTCTGGGACGACCGCCGCGCGGCCGGCCGGCCGGCCGCCGCGAAGTTCGTTTCGCAAGCGACCCTGCGCGCGTTCGGCGTGTTCGCCGTTCACCCACTCATCCTCGACATCCTCGGACGCGTCGGCTTCCTCGGCGGGCTCTTCGAATGGTTCCCGCACAGCGCGATCATGCGTTCGCTGATCCTCATCGCGGTCGTTCTCGTCAGCTCGCTGTTGCTCGTCGACATCCTGCTGCGTCTTCCGTTCAGCAAATGGCTGACCGCCCGGCCCCGCCTCCCCCTGCTGCCGAAGCGGCGAGAGAAGAAGCAGGACCGGGCGGCAGTGGCCGAAACCCCGACGGTCGAGGCCTCGACGGCGGATGAGAGGGGATGACCGCCGCGTGGTCGAGGTCGGCCAGTCTGGGTGACCGGACTACTTGTACTTCGGGTTGTTGAACACCGGGATCTCGATGTTGATCGGCATCCGCAGTTCCGACATGTAGAAGAGTACGAACTGCCGGAGGAATTCGTCGATCATCCAATAGGCCTCGCGTGGCATGCCGACGTTCAGCAGGCCTTCACGGACCAGTACATACGGGGTCCACGCCGTCTCCAGCAGCGGAGTCCACACGGGTTCACGCGGGATGTGCAGCCCGTCGGCGGCCTTGTCGCCGAGCATGAACCGGGTCAGCGCCCCCAGAACTCCTCGCGAGAGCAGGGTCAGGTCCAGGTTCATCCCGAGGTCGAGCAGCATGTCGGCGAGCTTGCGACCCTCCGGTGTCGGCTCGATGATCGGGTCGAGCACCTGCTTCGCCTGTGATTCGGCGGCGTTCCACGACGCCGGGATGTACTCGTCCTTGACCCCCAGCACGTGGGCGGTGATCTGCCACGAATGCAGGAAGCCCGCCGATTCGTCGGCAGCGATCGGCACCTGCCACTTGCGGAAGTTGCGCATGACCGTCGTCGGCAGGCTGTGCCACGTCACCATGATGTCGGCCTGACTGATCGGCACGTTCTCCGACGCGGAGTGCACCCAGTGCGGTGACTGGGGCAGCAGGTGCCGGACACCGGCATGTGCCATGCGGGTCTTGAGACAGGTCACGATCATCTCGCCGCCGGGCTGATAGGCGTTGAGCGAGCCGATGTCGTAGCCGAGTTTGGCTGTCTTGGAGATGCGGTCCTTGAGGTCCCAACCACCCTTGGAGTAGTAGACCGCCCGCGCCTCCCGCGGGATCAGGGTGCTCATCATCCCGCTGGCGAAGCCGTAGATGATCCCGAGGTACGTAACGCGCTTCTGGTTGAACTTCACCGCCGTGGCCAGTTTGGACTGATCGGTCCAGGACGGCAGCTGTCGCGCGTGCTCCATGACGTCGCGCAGTTCCGACGGCAGCCCGGCGGGCAGCGGTTGCGAGTTCTTGTGCCAGGTACGCAACAGCTTGTTGACCTTCGGCGCCTGACCGCTGTCGATGACCTTCGCTATCACCGGGTCGGCCTCGTCGTCCCACAGCTGCCGCGGGTCGGTGCCCGCACCGCGGCCCGGTACAGAGTTCGCGGGTGACCACGTCCAGGGCGTCGCCGGGGCCACCGCGGCCACCGCACCCGCGGCGCCGACCACTCCTCCGGCCTTGAGCAGCTTCCGCCTGTTCAGATCTTCCATGACCCCGTCCCATCCGTTCCGATGTATCAATGTGACAAACTTCGTATCCTTGTATCCTCTGTACCAACGGGTGATCCAAGACACACCGAAATCCCCGGATTTGGGATCGTTGATCCGGGCGGATCGATCGCCACAGAAAGGGGAATCACCGATGCCGTCGTCCGCCGCAGACATCCCGGAACCGGGCATGATGCCGGTCGGCTCGTCGTCGAGTTCGGTGATCCACCGCGCTTTCCTCGGGTCGGTGAACCCGACGGACACCGAGTCCGATCCGACCGCCGAACGTCTCCTCGACGCCGCCTTCGACCTCTTCTGTCGCCTCGGCATCCAGCGGACCCCGATGGAGAAGGTCGCCAAGAACGCGGGCGTCACGCGAGTGACCCTCTACCGCAAGTTCGCCACCAAAGACGCCTTGGTCGACGAGGTGGTGCTGCGCGAGTTCCGGCGCTACTTCGAACAGTTCCGCGCCGACATCCCGGCCGCACAGACGGCCGCCGAGCGGGTGGTCGTCGGATTTGTCGGATCTCTGCGCGCGGTCGCCGGCAATCCCCTGATCAGCGGCATGGCCGACTCCGAGTCGAGCATGCTCATCGAATCGATGATCGGCGACGACGGCCTCCTACTGTCCGTCGTGCAGAAGTTCGTGGCCGCACAGCTACGACGAGAACAGTTGTCGGGCACCATCTCCGACGATCTCGACATCGAACTCGTGGCTGAGATGATGGTGCGCATCTCGGCGTCGTTCCTCACCGTGCCGAGTCGTGTCGTCGACATCACCGACGACGCGCAACTGGCCGACATCGCGAGACGATTCCTCGTCCCGATGCTCGATCACCCACGCTGACGGCGTCCGGCTGGGACAATCGGCGGAGATCACTTCCAGCCGAGGGGAGTTCCGCGATGCGTTCGTGGTCGGTCATCATCATCCTGGCGGTGTCGCAGTTCGTGATGGTGCTCGACAGCACCGTCATGAACGTGTCGATCTCGGTCGTGGCCGCGGATCTCGGCACGTCGATCACCGGCATGCAGGCCGCGATCACCTTCTACGCCTTGACGATGGCGGCGTTCATGTTGACCGGCGGCAAACTCGGCGACCTCATGGGCCGGGTGCGGGCCTTCAAGATCGGCGCCGTCATCTACGGGATCGGTTCGCTCACCACCGCATTGAGTCCCAACCTGGCCGTCCTGATGGTGGGCTGGTCACTGGTCGAGGGACTCGGGGCCGTGCTCGTCATCCCCGCGATCGCCTCTCTGGCCGCGATCAACTACACCGGCAAGGCCCGCGTCGCCGCCTTCTCGATCCTCGGTGCCGTGACCGGACTCGCCGCCGCCGTCGGCCCGTTGCTCGGCGGCCTGATGACCACCTACGCCTCATGGCGTTATGTCTTCGTCGCCGAAACCGTCGTCATGGTGATCGTCCTGTTCGCGGCGGGACTGATCCACGACGTCGAACGCGATCGCGACGTGCGGATCGATCCGGTGAGCGTCCTCGCGTCCGCCGGCGGCCTGTCGCTCATCGTCTACGGTGTGCTGCAGTCGAAGACGTGGGGGTGGCTGAAACCGCAGCATCCGCCGGAGATCAACGGCTCGGAGATCGCCCCGTTGGGCGTGTCCCCGGTCGCCTACCTGTTGCTGCTCGGCGTCGTCGTCCTCTGGTTGTTCGTCGATCGACAACGCGCACTTGCCAGTTCCGGCCGGCAACCACTTCTCCGCGTCGAACTGTTGCGGATACCCGCGTTGCGCAGCGGACTGGGCGGGTTCCTCGCGCAGTACTTCGCGATCGCCGCCCTCTTCTTCGTGGTGCCGGTCTATCTGCAGACGATGCTGGGTCGCGACGCCCTGCAGACCGGTGTGAAGATCCTGCCGCTGTCGGTGGGTCTCGTGCTGTTCTCGGTCCTCGGTTCGTGGCTCACCGCACGACGTTCGGCCCGGTTCATCGCCCGCGGCGGGCAGCTCACCATGGCGGTCGGCGTCCTCTTCGTGATCGCCGGGGTGGGGGTCGACCTGCGCAGCATGACCTTCGCCATCGGGATGTTCGTTGTCGGAGCGGGTTTCGGCCTCCTGGCCTCCCAACTCGGAAACGTCAACATGTCCGCGGTCGGGGAGAAGGACACCTCCGAGGTCGGCGGCCTGCAGGGCACGTTCCAGAATCTCGGCTCGTCATTCGGGACCGCGGTCGCTGGTTCGGTGTTCCTCCTCCTGTTGTCGTCGGGTTTCGTCTCCGCGGTCGACGACACCGATTCGCTCCCCGCCAGCGAGCAACAGCAGATCGTCTCGACGGTCGACGACAGCGGAGTGCCCATAATCTCGGCGGATCAGGCACGCACCATGGTGCTCGACACCGGCGGCTCGGAAGCCTCGGCGCAGGCGGTGTCCGACGCCTACGCCGACGCGCAGATCGCCGCGATCCAGCAGGCCCTGTTCATCGTGTTCGTCCTGCTCGTGCTGGCGTTGCTCTTCTCACGGCACCTGCCGAACCGAATCGTCGCGCACACCGACACCGACACCGACACCGAGGAGAAAACCTGAAAAGGGTCAGCCCCGCGCGACCACCTTCTTCGCGATCGTGGCCTCGATGTGTCTGACCGCTTGCGCCGCGAACGGGCCGATGATGCCTCCCAGCACACGGCCGGCGATCCCGCCGGGCAGCGTGTAGTTGATCTCGAGCTGGAGATCGGTGCCGTTCCCGTCGTCGGCGAAGCGCCACGTGGTGTCGGCCTCGAAACCGTCGATCGCCCGGAGCTCGATCAACTCGTTCTCGACGTACCGGGTGCACTCCACGACCGCCTTGATCTTCTTCGGCCCGAGGTCGACCCTCACGTCGAAGACCGACCCGAGTCCGCGGGTCTGATCTGTTGTCGGATCGAAGTGCGTGACACCGATCAGATACTCGGGAACGTTCTGATATCCGTCGACATAGTCGAAGACCCGCTCGCGAGGTGCATCGACGACGACCTGATGACGTACCACTCCCACGCTCTACCCCGTTCTCGCGTGTCCGGCCCGGTGTCTCCGGCGCCGCTTCCGACCGACACTATGCGGTCGCAACCACTTCCAGGTGCGGGACACGGATAACCGACTTGACCTTCCGCCGCGGGGTCGGCTATTCCTGCAGCACGATGTCGACGTCACCGGGCGGATGGTCCGAACTCCTCGCCCGTGAACACCGCGCGGCGGTGTCGGTGTTCGCCGGCGGCATCCTCGTCTTCGCGATCAACACCTTCCTGACCGCGGCGTCACTGCCCAGCACCATCGCCGACATCGGCGGCGACGAGTTCTACGCCTGGGTCGTCACGATCTTCCTGATCGCGTCCGTGGTGGCGTCGATGCTGGTGACACGCGCGCTGGCACAGTTCGGCGCGCGCGGCGCCTACCTGATCGGGTTCTCCGCCTTCGCCGCGGGTTCACTGATCTGCGCCCTCACCCCGACCATGCCGATCCTGTTGGCCGGCAGGCTGATCCAGGGGCTCGGTGGCGGCCTGCTCACCGGGTTGGCGCTGGCGGTCGTACAGATCGCGCTGCCACAGCGGATCTGGGGGCGCGCGGTGGCGCTCATCTCGGCCATGTGGGGAGTCGGGAACCTCCTCGGCCCGGCGCTCGGCGGCCTGTTCGCCGAGGTAGGGTTGTGGCGCGGCTCCTTCTGGTTCCTGACGGTGTTCACCCTGGTCATCGCTGCCATCGCCGCGCGGGTGTTGCCACGCGGTCGCGGCTCGGGCGAACGGCACCCGTTGCCGTGGGCATCGCTGGCCGCGGTGACCGCCGCCGCCGGGGCGGTCTCGGTCGCCGGCGTCGCCGGTTCGACGTCGGTGATCGTGGTACTCGGCGGAGTCGCCCTCCTCGCCCTGGTCGGGTTCGTGGTCGTGGATCGACGCGGGACCACCGGCCTGCTCCCCCGTCTCACCTATTCGGTGGGCAATCCCCTCAAGTGGATCTATCTGTCGATAGCGGTGCTGGCGATCGGGTCGACCGCCGAGGCATTCCTCCCGCTGTTCGGTCAGCAGGTCGGCGGCCTGACACCGTTGGCCGCCGGGCTCATGCCCGCGGCGCTGTCGTCGGGGTGGACCGTCGCGCAGATCGCCAGCAGCACGTGGGCGCACGGCCGGTCCGCGGCGGCCGCCCGCATCGCCGGTCCGGCCTTCCTCGCCGCAGGTATGGCCGGATACGGCCTGCTGCAGTCGTCGAGCGCGCCGATCGCGGTGGCCGGGTGGTACGCATCTCTGGTCGTCGCCGGCATGGGTATCGGCATGGCCTTCCCTCACATCGCGACCGCCGCGATGGGCATCACCACCGATCAGGCGGAGGCCGCCCGCGCCTCGGCAGGGGTCAACTCCGTGCAGATGGTCGCCAACACCATCGGCTCGGCGGCCGCGGGTCTGCTCGTCAGCATCGGGTCCGACGCGGTCGGTTCGGCACGTCTGCTCTCGTTCGGTTTCGCCTGCCTCGCCGTCATCGGTGTGGGCATCGCCGTTCGTTCCGTCCGTCCTGCGCGATGACCGTACGCTGAGTCCATGAGACGCCGTCGGGGAAGTCCTCATTCCGGGCGTCGGGTCGTCCGCTTCGCGGTGTTCGGGGTCTCCTGCATGCTGGTCCTCGCGTCGTGCGGAAACGGCTCCGACGGTCCGGCCGCCGCGCCGGTCACCTGCACGGAGATCCCGAACGGCGATCTGATCGGCGCCGAGAGTGTCTCGGCCGCCCCCACCGACATCGCGACGAAACCCGAGATCGCCTCGGGTTACCGGAGCGGGATGAAACCGGTCGTCACCGCAACGTACGCCGCGGCCACCGCCAATCCGCTCGCCACCCGCGCGGCGTGCGACGTCCTGCACGACGGCGGTACCGCAGCCGACGCGCTGGTCGCCGCACAGATGGTGCTCGGTCTCGTCGAACCCCAGTCCTCGGGGATCGGCGGCGGCGCCTTCACCGTCTACTACGACGCCGCGTCGAAGACGGTGCGCGCCTTCGACGGTCGCGAGACGGCTCCCGCAGCCGCCACTGAGACCTACCTGATCCGGATCTCCCCCACCGACCCGGCACCACCGGTGCCCAGCGCACGGGCATCGGGCCGGTCGATCGGCATTCCCGGCGTGATGCGGATGCTCGGCATGGTCCACGGCGAGTACGGCAAACATGCCTGGCGTGATCTGTTCACCCCCGCGATCTCCTTGGCGGACAGTGGTTTCGAGATCAGCCCGCGTCTGTCCGGGGCGATCGCGGCCGCGGCGGCGGACCTCGAGGCCGACGTCGACGCCCGCGACCACTTCCTGACCGGTGAGGGCGCAGCGAAACCGGCGGGCACCAACCTGGCCAACCCCGCCTACGCGAAAACCCTTGGGGTGCTGGCCACCGACGGCGCCGACGCGATGTACGACGGACCGCTCGCGCAGGCGATCGTCGCCGAGGCGGGCACCACCGCCGGCGGCATGACGCCCAGCCTGATGACCGTCGACGACCTGCGCAACTACCGGGCCATCGCGCGGGACCCCATCGTGACGGAATACCGGGGCCGCCAGATCGTGGCGATGCCGGGACCGTCGTCGGGCGGGATCGCCGTCGCCTCCGCGCTGGGCATCCTGGAGAACTTCGACCTGCCGTCGATGCCGCCCACCGAACTCGACGGTTCCACACCATCGGCCGCGGACGGCGGTCGGCCGAATCCCACTGCGGTACACCTGATCACCGAGGCCGAACGTCTCGCCTACGCCGACCGCGACAAATACGTCGCCGACCCGGATTTCGTCCCGCTGCCGGGACGCGGCGTCGACACCATCCTCGACCCGGGGTATCTGAAGACCCGGGCCGGACTGATCCGCCCCGACGCCTCGCTCGGCGAAGCCCCGGCCGGCGATCTCGGGCCGGTCCCGCTGGGTTCGCATCCCGGTACCGAGTACGGCACCAGCCATATCACCGTCGCCGACCGATACGGCAACGTCGCGTCGATGACGACGACCATCGAATCGGCCTTCGGCAGTTTCCACATGGTCGACGGCTTCCTGCTGAACAACCAGCTCACCGACTTCTCGGCCGAACCGCGCGACGACGGGGCCCTGCTCGCCAATCGGGTGTCGCCGGGGAAGCGTCCACGGTCGTCGATGGCCCCGACCCTGGTGATGCAACCGGGTACCGGGGGCGCACCCGCACAGGTGATCGCCGCGTTGGGTTCCCCGGGCGGATCGGTCATCATCCAGTTCGTCGTCAAGACCCTTGTCGGGATGCTGGACTGGGGACTCAACCCGCAGCAGGCGGTGTCGATGATCGACTTCGGCTCGGCCAACACCCCGACGTCGAACGTCGGTGGCGAACATCCACTGGTCGACACCACCGACGACGGCGCGCACGATCCGTTGGTGCGGGGCCTCCGCGAACGCGGAGAAGAGGTGTCCGTCGACGAACAGTCCAGCGGTCTCAGCGCGATCATGCGCCACGAGGCCGGATGGATCGGCGGCGCCGACCCGCGGCGTGAGGGTGCCGTGATGGGTGACGACGCCGCACTGCGGTGATCCGGGTGGTCCGAACGGACGAATCCCTGCTGTGCCATCAGTTTTCCTCAGCGTCACACGGGGGCAACGGAGCGCATACACCCAGCTCATAGCGTCAAGTCGCTCGCAAACGCGGCAACACCAGCGACGTCGTCGTGCCGACATTCGCCGAGGTCGACGAGAAACTCCAGGAGTAACCATGAGTGGCAGCATGTCCCGCCGTCAGGCCATCAAGGCCGTGACGACCTACGAGGTGTCGGCACCCGGATTCACCGAACCGTTGGCAGATACTTTCGGACGCAACGTGTTCGGCTTGTCGGTCATGAAGAAGCGCCTGCCGAAGCATGTCTTCAAGGCGGTCGCGGCGACCATCGACACCGGCTGCGCGCTCGATCCGACGCTCGCCGACTACGTCGCGGTGGCGATGAAGGACTGGGCCATCGAGAAGGGCGCCACCCACTACGCCCACGTCTTCTACCCGCTGACGGGTTTCACCGCGGAGAAGCACGACTCGTTCCTCGAACCGGATTCGAGCGGCGCGTCGCTCGCCGAGTTCGCCGGAAAGACCCTGCTGCAGGGTGAACCCGACGCGTCGAGCTTCCCCAACGGCGGCCTGCGGGGCACCTTCGAGGCCCGCGGTTACACCGGCTGGGACGTGACGAGCCCCGCGTACATCCTGGAGAACCCGAACGGCAACACGCTGTGCATCCCCACGATCTTCATCTCGTGGACCGGTGAGGCACTGGACAAGAAGACCCCGCTACTCCGCAGCCAGCAGGCGATGAGCAAGCAGGCGATGCGCCTGCTGAAGCTCTTCGGCCACGAGAACGTCGACACCGTCGTCTCCTACGCCGGCGCCGAGCAGGAGTACTTCCTGATCGACGAGCACTTCTTCTACGCGCGTCCCGACCTGATGACGTCCAACCGCACGCTGTTCGGCGCCCCACCGTCGAAGGGTCAGGAGTTCGACGACCACTACTTCGGCGCCATCCCCGAGCGGGTGCTGTCGTTCATGATCGAACTCGACCGCGAGCTGTTCAAGCAGGGCATCCCGGCCAAGACCCGCCACAACGAGGTCGCCCCCGGCCAGTTCGAGATCGCGCCGGTCTTCGAACGATCCGTGCTCGCACACGATCACCAACAGCTCATGATGACCACGATGAAGGCAGTCGCCGAGAAGTACGGGATGAAGTGCCTCCTGCACGAGAAGCCCTTCTCCGGGGTCAACGGCTCCGGCAAACACGTCAACTTCTCACTCGGCAACTCCAACCAGGGCAACCTGCTCAACCCCGGAGACACCCCGCACGAGAACATGCAGTTCCTCACCTTCTGCGGTGCCATCATCCGCGCCGTCCACACCTACGGCGGCCTGCTGCGAGCCGCGGTCGCATCGGCGTCGAACGATCACCGCCTGGGCGCGAACGAGGCTCCGCCGGCGATCATCTCGATCTTCCTCGGCGAGCAGTTGATGGACGTCTTCGAGCAGATCGCCAAGGGCGGCGCCACCGGCTCCAAGGCGGCCGGCGTCCTCGAGCTCGGCGTCGACACCCTGCCCCCGCTGAAGGCCGACCCGGGCGACCGCAACCGCACCAGCCCGTTCGCCTTCACCGGCAACCGATTCGAGTACCGCGCACCGGGTTCCAACCAGTCGATCTCCGATCCGATGGTCGCGATCAACACCATCCTGGCCGATTCCATCGACTTCATCTCCACCGAACTGGAGAGGTTGCTCGCCGACGGCGCCGAACTCAACGACGCCGTGCAGAAGGTGTTGCAGGAGATCATCAACAGCCACGGCGCGGTAATCTTCAACGGCAACGGCTACTCCGACGAATGGCAGGAGGAGGCCGCCGCCCGCGGCCTCAAGAACCTCCGAACCACCGTCGACGCCGTCACCGAGTACACCGCGCCCGAGGTCGTCGAGATCTTCGAGAAGTACGGCGTCCTGTCGGCCCGCGAACTCGAGGCCCGCGAGGACGTCATCTTCGAGTACTACGGGCTCACCATCCTCGTCGAGGCCAAGGAGACCGCGGAGATCGCCAAGACGATGATCATGCCCGCCGCGATCCGCTACCAGGGCGAACTGGCCGGCACCGCGGCGTCGTTGAAGATGGCCGGGATCGAAGCTCCCACAACACTTCTCGTGGAGATCACCGGACTGATCGGCAAACTGCAGGCCGCGGTGGTCACCCTCGACGAGGGCATCGCCGGCATGCACGGCGAGAGCACCTACGAGGAGTCGAAGTACGCACTCGAGACGCTGATCCCGGCGATGGCCGCGGTGCGCGAGGTCGCCGACACGCTCGAGAGCATCGTCGCCGACGATCTGTGGCCGCTGCCCACGTACAACGAGATGCTCACCATCCTCTGAGATCTCGCGAACGCACCACCACCGGAAAGCGCCCCCGAAGTACGCCCTCCACAGCGGATCCGACGACACTATGTCGCCGGATCCGCTGTGTGGGGTGGATTTCGGGGGCGGTTTTCAGGGCGGGATTTCTGGGGTGACCGCTACCGCACCCGCAAGGACAACGCCACGACGAGCCGCGTGGCGGGATCCTCGAGGTCCATCCCGGTCAGGGCCTCGATCCGGCGGATGCGGTAGCGCAGCGTGTTCGGGTGGACGTGGAGATCCCCGGCGGCGGAACGGACGTCGCCGAAGCGGTCCAGGTAGGCGCGCAGGGACACGGTGAACTCGCTGCCGGTGCGGTCGTCGAGGTCGGCGAGTTCGGAGACCCGCGGGTCCACCAGGTCGGGGTTCTCGGCGAGGAGCGCCACGATCTCGCCGAGCAGGACACCGGTGCGCGAACCGCCGACGGTCGTGACATCGTCGATCAGTTCACCTTCGAGGGAGGCCGCGTCGAGCACGCGGTCGATCTGGGTGCGCAGTTCCGGTACCGCGGCGAGGTTGTCCGGTCCCGCGACCACCGCCCGGATGTGGACGCCGAACTGCCGGTCCGTCGCATCGACCGACACCCGCGCCCACTCGACCGCGGCGTCACCGGTCACGCCGGGCAGCACCACGTAGGCGCGGTCGCCGATGGTCGCGGTCACCGACAACGGACTGAACGCGCTGGCGTGCAGGGTGAGCGCGGAGATGCGAGTGCCGTTCTCTGCCAATGGGACCGGAGCGTCTACGGCCGACCCAGTCGTCGCGAACCCGACGAGCACCACCGCGACGGAGGATTCGATGCCCAGTTGGGCGGCCAGGGCATCGACGTCGATGATGTCGCCACGCGCGCCGAGGAGCCGACGAACCGATTCGTCGTGTTCGGTTCCGGCCGTTCGACGCCGGGCGATCACCCGGGCGGCCACTGCGGCGGCACCGGTGAGGACTTCGTCGGTGTCGGCGGCGAAGGGCCGGGTACCGCGCTGCAGCCAGACGACCCCCAGGAACTCAGCCGTCCCGGGGGCCCGGATCGCGACCGCCCGGCGTTCTCGCAGCCCGAGGTCGGTGCGTGCGTCGACCGCCACCACCCGCGACGACCGGCGCAGCGCGTCCATCACCCCCCACTGCCGGAGCCAGGCGAGCATCTCCGGCGGACCCTCGCGTCCGAGGATCGACAACCGCCGGAGCTCATCGGCCTCGTCTCCTGCCGAGCTGTAGGCCAGCACGTGCGAGCGCTCGTCCTCGATGCTGACCAGGCCGCCGGTGCGCCGGGCGACCTCGGCCGCGATTTCGAAGAGGTCGCCGGTGGTACCCGACTCCATCGACTCGCCGTCGTCCGGCGAACGCCGCGCGGTGTCGAGGACGCGCGCCACGAGGTTGTAGATGCGCTCCCACCGAGCGTGTGGGTCGATGGCCACGACCGCGATTCCGAGCCGATCGGCGAGATCGGTGAGTGTCGCCGACGACGTCTTGCTCATGACGGCCACCGGACGGTGCATCCCGAGACCGCCCAGCAGTTCAGTGCTCACCTCGTCGGACAGGCCGACCAGCAGGAACACGTCAGCCGACCGCGCGGCCTGGCCGAGGCCGAAGTGGACGTCGTCGATGTCGATCATCGCCAGGCTTCGCACCGGCACGTCGAGTCCTTGCGGCGCGGTGATCAGCGTCGCCACCGTCCGATCGAGGGCCAGGATCAGATGCCCCAGCGCCACACCCGCCGATTTGTCCACAAGAACAAGGCTACGACCGATCAGTTTGCCGATCGGCCATATCGCGGGAACCTGCTCCCCAGGTGAACTGACGTCATGGACGCCATCACCACTCCCCCTCGACCGGCCAACGAGCCGGTCCACACCTACGCACCCGGATCGCCCGAACGCACCCGCATCATCAATGAACTCACCAGCCAGTCCATGGCGGGCCGCCGCGAGCTGCCGCACATCATCGGCGGGCACCTGCACCTCGGACACGGCGAACCGATCGACGTCGTGCAGCCGCACGCCCACCGAGAGGTGCTCGGCTTCCTCACCAACGCCACGCACGACGACGCCCGCGCCGCCGCCGACGCCGCGATGGCCGCGAAGGACGAGTGGGCCCACACCAGCTTCGACGACCGCGCCGCGGTGATCCTGCGCGCGGCCGAACTGCTGTCGGGTCCGTGGCGCGAACGGGTCGCCGCCGCGACGATGCTCGGCCAGTCGAAGTCGGTGCAGCAGGCCGAGATCGACGCTCCCTGCGAGCTCGTCGACTTCTGGCGGTTCAACGTCGCCTTCGCCCGGGAGATCCTCGCCGAGCAGCCGGTGTCGTCGCCGGGTGTCTGGAACCGGCTCGACCACCGTCCGCTCGACGGATTCGTCTACGCGGTCACCCCGTTCAACTTCACCGCCATCGCCGCGAACCTGCCGACCGCACCGATGCTGATGGGCAACACCGTGGTGTGGAAGCCCTCTCCCACACAGGCGTATTCGGCCCAGTACACGATGGCACTCCTCGAGGCCGCGGGACTGCCACCCGGAGTGATCAACCTCGTCCACGGCGACGGCCGGGCCGTGTCGGATGTGGTTCTCGCGGACGAGAACCTGGCCGGCATCCACTTCACCGGCTCGACCACGACCTTCCAGCACCTGTGGCGGGAGGTCGGCGGCAACATCGGCAAGTACCGGAACTACCCGCGGCTCGTCGGCGAGACCGGCGGTAAGGACTTCGTCGTCGCGCATTCCTCCGCCGAACCGCGGGCGCTCCGGACGGCATTGATCCGCGGCGCCTTCGAGTATCAGGGCCAGAAGTGCTCGGCCGCCTCGCGTGCCTACATCGCCCGGTCGGTGTGGGACAAGATGGGCGACGACTTCCTCAGCGAGGCCGCCGAACTCGGTTTCGGCGACGTGCGCGACCTGTCGAACTTCGGTGGTGCGCTCATCGACCGTCGTGCCTTCGACAAGCAGGTCACCGCGCTGCGACGCGCCAAGTCCACACCGTCGCTCACCGTCGCGGTCGGTGGCGCCTGCGATGACACGGTCGGATACTTCGTGCGCCCGACCGTGCTGCTGTCCGACGACCCGCGGGACGAGGCGTTCTCCACCGAGTACTTCGGACCGATCCTGTCGGTGTACGTCTACGACGACGCCGACTACGAGACGATTCTCGATCTGGTCGACACGACGGCGCGGTATGCGCTCACCGGTGCGGTCATGGCGACCGACGTCTCGGCGGTCGCCCTCGCCTCGGATCGGCTCCGTAACGCCGCCGGCAACTTCTACATCAACGACAAGCCGACCGGCGCCGTCGTCGGCCAGCAGCCGTTCGGCGGCGGGCGCGCCTCGGGCACCAACGACAAGGCGGGGTCGAAGGAGAACCTGCTGCGCTGGACGTCGACCCGCACGATCAAGGAGACCTTCACACCACCGACGACTTACCGATACCCGCACATGAGCACCGACTTCACGGGGGTCTGAGGTGAGCACGCTCTTCGACAGCGTCTTGCGGCCGACGATCATCGCCGCGGCGCGCAGCGAACGGATCAAACAGGCCTCACAGCGATGGTCGACGACCGAGAAGGTCGTGCGGCGGTTCGTACCCGGCGAATCACTCGACGACGTGCTCACCGCGATCAGACGTGAACTCGACGACGGACTCGCCGTGACCATCGACTTCCTCGGCGAGGACACCGTCGACGAGTCGCATGCCGACGCCACCGTCGCCGCTTATGTGGCTCTGCTGCAGGCGATGCCGCGCCTGGCTCCGGTGCCACCCGGTTCGCTGGAGGTGTCACTGAAACTGACCGCACTCGGCCAGAGACTGCCCGAGCACGGCGCCAAGATCGCCGAAGAGAACGCACGGACGATCGCGGAGGCGGCGCGGTCCGCGGGTGCGTCGGTCACCGTCGACGCCGAGGACCACTCGACCGTCGACGAGCGATTGGCCGTGGTGCGCTCGCTGCGGCGCGACTTCCCCGACGTCGGGACCGTCCTGCAGGCATATCTCCGGCGCACCGAGGACGACTGCGCCGAGTTCGCGGAGTCGGGTGCGCGAATCCGGTTGTGCAAGGGCGCCTATGCCGAACCACCGTCGGTCGCCTACCCCGACCGTGGTCAGGTCGACGAGGCGTACCTCCGCTGCCTTCGAATCCTGATGAAGGGCAACGGCTATCCGATGGTCGCCAGCCACGATCCGACGATGATCGAGGCCGCGTCGATTCTGGCGAAGGAGTTCGATCGGGCTCCCGACACCTGGGAGCACCAGATGCTCTACGGCATCCGCAGCGACGAGCAACGTCGGCTCGCCGCCGCGGGAGCTCGAGTGCGAGTGTACATCCCGTACGGCACCGAGTGGTACGGATACTTCGTCCGTCGCCTCGCCGAGAAGCCGGCGAACCTCGGGTTCTTCCTGCGCGCGCTGGCGGGGTAGAGGCCGGGCGGACCCAGGTTCAGGACCCGGGATCGCGTTGTTGCCGTCCCAGCCGGTGACGTGCACACCGGACGGCGACCGGCTGCGCATCGCCGGCCCGGGAAAGACCCTGACCAAACCGTCGTGTTGACCGAACACCCGGATGTGGAGAAACATGGTAGTTGAACATATGTTCGAGTAAAGTGGGTCAAGCAGGGTCATGGCGGAATTGACCACGGTTCTCGACCATCTCACCGATTCGCGCGGTCGACTTGGTCGGTGTGCAGTTCTTGTCAGACCCCCGATGTAGAACTGAAGACGCACGAAGAATTCACTCCAGAGCAGCAGTCAACGACGGTCCCACTCAACCGCTTGTACACCTCAGAAGAGGGATGGCTGCCGTCATGATCGACACCGACACGACTCCACTCGACGCAATCCTCGATCAACTCGTCGAGATCACCCCACCCACCGACGACCCCACCGGCGTCCACACGTACTCACAGCTGCGCCGATGGATACTGCTGCGCAACCTCGCCGATCACCGCATCGCCTCCTTCACAGCACAACTCGATGAGCTCGGCGTCGCCGCAAAAGCCGGCTCCACCACCAAAAACCTGTTGATCGAGATCGGACTCCCACCCGCAGCAGCCACTCGTACCGCCCGCATCGCCGACCACCTCGGCACGCTGGACAAGATCGAAACCTGCGCAGCTGACGGCCGCCTCGCGGGTGAAGTCGTCGACGCCATCGTCCGCGGGATGTCCACGATCGAGAAACGCTCCCCCACATCACTTTCCGACGACGACCGAACCATCTACCAAACCGAACTCCTCACCCAGGCCCTGTCCGGCGCCACACCCACCGACATCCAGAAGCACGCCCAAATGATCGGCAACACCATCGCCGACACCACCGACGACGGCATCCCCGCCAGCGACGACCGATCCCTGGACACGCTGTCGCACAGCCTCACCGACGACAACCGCATCGACATCCGCGCCAACGTCACACAAGTCGTGGGCGAGAAACTCATCGCCATGATCGACGAACGCAGCACACCGCGCCCCGAACCCGGCGCCGACGACCGACGCTCCCCCGAACAACGACGCGCCGACGCCCTCGAGACACTGCTCGACCAAGCCGCCGTCGGAGCCGCCATCGACACCATCGGCAGCCCGCGAACCCAGACAGTGCTGACCATCCCCGCCGACAGCGGCAATCCCGCATTCCTGCCCTGGACCGGCCCGGTCACCCACGCCACCGCGAAACAACTGTCCTGCGACGGGACCCTCACCGAGATCATCATCGACGGCGAGACCGTGCCACTCGAGATGGGCCGCGAACGACGACTCTTCCCCGCCCACCTACGCAAAGCGATCATCCTGCGCGACGAGACCTGCATCAAATGCGGTGCGCCGCCATCACACACACAGATCCACCACATCCAACACTGGACCGACGACGGTGACACCGAGCTCGACAACGGCTGCCTGCTCTGCCAACGCTGCCACACACAGGTCCACCACAACGGCTGGGACATCATGATCGGCTTCGACCGCCACCCCTGGCTCATCCCACCCGCCGACATCGACCCCCAGGGCCGCGCCCTACCCGCCCACAACCGACGCACCATGCGACTCGACGACATCGCCGCCTGACACAGACTCTCGCGCAGAACCTTCCGCACCCGACACCCGCCGGGACCGCATCCGTACCTTGACAACTCCACAGTGTGAGAAGTGAGCCACCGCAGACGGTGCCTTTTCCGCTCGGCCGCGCACCCGAGCTCGAAAGCACCCATCATCACATCGGCTGGGCTCGCCTCACCTGGGCGGCGGCGCGGGCGGCGTCGAGTTCGACGTCGGTGATGATCGTCGCGGGACCGATGTGCAGGGTCCCCGACGTCAACGGCTGCGCCCGGAGTCCGCCACGCCCGATGAGCGCCTTGCGCACGCCCTCGCCGGCGACGGTGTCCATCCACGAACACGGATGTGCGGGACGCCCACCACGGAAGCGGATCGGGCCGGAACCGGTGTCGAGCTCGAACTCCCTCCCGCGCAACGGGTCCAGTTCGACACCGCGGACCACGACGTTGCGTCGGGCCGATACGGGGTCCACGTCACCGGCCGCCGCGGTCCAGGCCTCGAGGGCAAGGAAGGTCACCGCGGCTTCGGTGTGGGCCTTCACGCCGAAGAAGCGATCGCCTCGAATGCCCTTGTCGGCGACGATCTCCACCGTGTCGGGTGTGTGGGTCTCGACCTCATCGGCGGGACCGTCCTTGGGCCGTCCGAAGTACGCATGCTTCGGGGACACCACGAAGGTGACGATCTCGCAGGGGTATTCGTACCGCATCAGGTGGACCCTTCGAGGCTCATCGACTTCGAAGCGCTCCTTCGTCGCTCACTCAGCCCGGCGCACTCACGCAGCGCGTAGCAGCGGTCACGAACCTGATCAACCGGGTCGATCGGCACAACCACCACCCGTCCTCGTCGAAGGCGCGCACCTCGTCCGTCCGACAATTCTCTGGCCTTCCCGTCGGTGAGGATGCACCCCAGACGCTATCGCTCCCGGCGCGCCGCCGCGGACATCAGCCGCCGAATGGGCGTGGCTGCCAGCGGGGATGCGGCGGCCGGACGGACGTGCTTTAATTTTCACAACCTTAATTCGTGTTTAATAGGAAGGTGCTTCGGACATGGCCGATATCGAACTCGACGTCCGGGAGATCCCCAAGCCGCAACGGCATCCCAAGATCTTCGGCATCTTCGACGATCTGTCCGTCGGTGAAGCGCTGATCCTGGTCAACGACCACGACCCCATCCCGCTGCACGGTCAGTTCGAGGACGTTCGCGCCGGGGCGTACTCCTGGGAGTATCTCGTCCGTGAACCCCGCGACTACCGGATTCGTATCGGCAAGACCGCCGACGTGGAGCCCGCCTCCCCCGACGCACCGGCGGCGACCCACAACCCGGCGACAGCGCCCGAGTCGGCGCAGCAGCTGCTCGGCGACAACTGAGCTGCGATCATGACCTACGTCATCAGCCTGCCGTGTGTGGACGTGATGGATCGTGCCTGCGTCGAGGAATGTCCGGTGGACTGCATCTACGAAGGCGGTCGCAGCCTCTACATCCACCCCGATGAATGTGTGGACTGCGGCGCCTGCGAGCCGGTGTGTCCAGTCGAGGCCATCTTCTACGAGGACGACCTACCCGAGGAGTACGCCGGTTACCTGACCGACAACGCCGACTTCTTCACCGAGACGCTGCCAGGCATGGACTTGCCGCTCGGATCGCCAGGCGGAGCGGCCAAGCTCGGGGCCATCGCGGCCGACGCCCCACTCGTCGCATCCTTACCTCCGCAGGAGAACCCGTTGGAATGAGCCTGCGCACCACGTTGACGACACTGCTACGCGACGCTCCCGATGGTGCGACGCTGACCGAGCTCGCGAGCGCGGCCGATGTGCCACCGACCACCGCACGCTTCCACCTCGACGCGCTGGTGGCCGATGGCGTCGTAGAACGCGACACCGCCCCGCCTGCGGGACGGGGCCGGCCACGAGCGGTCTACCGTACGCGCCGGCGCATGGATCCGGCCGGCCCACGCAACTATCTCGCCCTGGCGAGATCGCTGATGGCCGCCCTCGGTGACGTCCCGGATGCCGCCGAGCGGGCCACCCGGGCCGGGGAAAAGTGGGGTCAGGAACTCGGCGACAGCGGGCACGACCCGGTGCCGGTACTGCTGGCTGCCTTCGCCGACGCCGGTTTCGCCCCCGAGCCGGTCCCGGCCGCCACAGACGAACACATCCGGATCGCCCTGCGCCACTGCCCATTCCTGGAGCTCGCGCAGGCCGACCCGCAGATCACCTGCGCGGTCCACCGCGGCCTGATCCGCGGCGTGCTGCGCAGCTGCGGGAAGGATCCCGACACCACTGTCCTGCTGCCCTTCGCGGGCGGCGACCACTGCGTCGCCGCTGTGACCGCTGGTGACGCCCCGTGACCGCCGGGCAATCGGACCTCACCGTCCGGGGCGGGCAGATCAGCATCGACCGCTTCACCTGCCTCGGTACAGCCTGCGTGGTGGTCGGCGGCCTGGTCGCGGCGGTGGCGCGGCCGCTGGATCTGACCAAGGGCAGCTGGCTGGCGGCCTACCTGGTGCTGGTCTGCGGGGTGGCGCTCGCGGTCATCGGCGCCGCCCAGCAACACACCCGCGAACCGGTGCCGCCGGGTGTCCAGCATCTGCAGCTGACCGGCTGGGTGGTGGCCAACGGCCTGGTGATCGGGGGATCACTCGCCGAGCTGCCCTATGTCGTCGATGCCGGGTCCCTGATCCTGTTCCCCGTTCTCGCGCTCACCGCCTGGGCAGGCCGCAGCCTTGCCAGAGACTTCCCCCTGGCCGGCGGCGCCTATCTGGCAACGATTTTCGTCCTCGCGAGCAGCATCCCCGTCGGCATCGTGCTCGCACATCGCTGAACCGGCCAGGCGCGGTCAGCGACCGGCCGCGGCGACGCGCGCCTGGATGGCGTCGACGAAGACGGTCCGGATGTCGGCGGCGTTCTCGGCGATGTAGGTGGTGCCGCCGGTGGCCTCGGCGATCTGCTTGAGCGCGTTGGAGTCCGCGTCGTCGGAGATGCCGATGGTCAGGACCAGCACGGGTCGCGCCGGATCCTCGAGTCGCTTCAGCTCGGCCAGCAGTTCGTCGAGGCCGATGCTGTTCGGATCCTCGTTCTGGCCGTCGGTCATGATGATGACGCTGTTGGAGTAGTTCGGGTCATAGGTGTCCTGCACCTTCTTGAACGCCGCGAGTGTGGTGTCGTAGAGGCCCGTACCGCCACCCAGATCCGACAGACCCTCCTCGACCGCTTTACCGAGCGCATCACGGTGCGTCCCACTGCCCGACCGCGCGTCGAGTCGCCGGATGGGTGCCATCTCCACCCAGTCCTGACCTTCACCGCCCTTGTCGACGCTGAACGCCCAGCCACCGATCATCGTGTTGTTGGGGAACAGCTTCAGGCCCGTCTTCGACGCATCGATCAGCAGACCCGCGCGGGTGGTGCCGCCGGCGGGCGTCTCCATCGAACCCGAGGTGTCCTGGACGACGAGGGTGCGGATCGGTACACCGAGCACCTGCCACTGGCGCAGTGCCTTGTCGACCGCCGACGGATCGCGCAGCTGAAGTTTCTTGACCGGCTCGCCGACCCCGTTACCGTCGGCGTCGCGGTAGCCCGCCTCGGTCAGCGCCTTGCGGCCCGCATCCGTGTTCAGTGCCGCGACGAGTGCGGTACCGGCGTCGTCGGCCACCTGCTGGCGAGCCGCGGACGCGGTGTTCACCAGGGGGTAGTCGAGCATCACGGTGCCCGAGGCGGGAATGGTGGACTTCAGCTTCGACCCCTGATGCGTGCGCATGAAGAGCTCGTACTGCTGCTCGGTCGTCACCACCGGCACACCGGAGGTGTTCGCCAGGTTGAGTCGGGTGCCCTCGTTGTCGTTGACGAGGCGTGCGTTGTTCTGCTGGATGGCCAGGATCGTCATGGCCTCGGTGAACTTCTCCTCCGGGAGTTCGCCGGCGTCGACGGCCGCGAGCGCACCGATGATCGGGGCGTCGCCGGTGCTGGTGTCGACCGGACTGCCGGTCCTCAGGTCGGGCAGCTTCATGACGTCGACCCACGTCTGCAGTTCAGGGACGTTCTCACCGGCGACGACGGCCGGGGTGGAGGCGGTCGACGGCGATACCAGGTCGAGGTCGCGGCGGACCTGCGTCGTGACACGACGTGCCTGCACCTGCGAGTCGGCGACCCAGAGGTCGGGGGCGGCGGCGCCCTGCGTGAGCAGACCGGGCACGTCGGCACCGGCCGCGGTCTGGACGTCGTAGTCGTAGCAGGAATCCGCGGACGCCTGACGCGCCACCTCGCGGAGGGGTCCGGTCATCGCGGCGTCGGAGGCGACCGCCACCCGGGTCCGGTCACCGCACCCGCCGGAGCCGGCCTGCCAGATGATCACGCCGGTGACCAGCACGACGACCGCGACGAGGGCAACGATCGCCCAGAGCCAGCCACCGCGCCGGCCGCTGCCGGCCTCCCGGTGCTCGAAGCCGAAATCGTCGTCGGACCGGCTGTTGCCGCCCGCGGCTCCCCCGCTGCTCGCAGCAGCCCTGGACCAGTCGTTTCCGCCGCGGTCGGCATCTGAGCTGTGACGCCCCATAGTTACTCTCGTTCCCCTCGTACGGCGGTGTCCTCCACCGTCTGACGCATCGCTGTCACCCGTCACCGCGTCGGCGCGGCGCCCGATGAGGCCCGCGCGACGTCACGCGCGGGTCAGCCGAACACCTCTCGGAATTGCTGCAGCGACTTTCGCAGATCCCCCGATACCGCCAGGACCGCGGTCTTCCCCACGGGCCCGATCAGCGGCAACCCACCCAGATCAACAGTGAAGGTTACTTCCGATCCGCGCGAAGTGGGAATGATGCCGAGATCGAGCTTCGCCTTCACCCCGCCTTTCCCGCTTCCCTTGAGGCGTACGTGCGACACCGGGTCGAACTTCTCGATGACCCAGTCGAAGCGCACCCGCGTGCCCTTGACCCTGACGATCGAGGCGATCTCGATGCCCGTGCGCAGCTCTCCGGCGGCGGGGATCGGGCTGCGCCAGGTCTCGTGGATCAGCAGCCACTCCGAGTACCGCCCCAGGTCCGACGCGGCGGCCCAGGTATCTTCCGGAGACAGTTCAACCTCGATGGAGTCACTCGTCTTCGCCATGGTCCCAGAGCCTAGTGTCCGCGCGTCCGATCCTCCCGCGCCGGTGGCCGAACAGGCCCGCGGGCTACTCGGCGTCCACCTGACCGGCCACGGCGTGACGATCCAGCTCACCGAGGTGGAGGCCTATGCGGGCCCGGACGATCCCGCATCGCATGCCTACACGCGGACCGCCCGTTCGGAGATCATGTACGGCCCGCCGGGACGGCTGTACGTCTACCGCATCCACGGCCATCACTGCGCCAACATCGTGGTGCAGGGACCCGGCCCGGCGGCGGCGGTCCTGCTGCGGGCCGGGGAGGTGGTCGACGGGGTCGAACTGGCACGTGCCCGACGCGGCGCCGCGCGCTCGACGCCGGTGTCCGACGATCGGCTCGCGAGCGGGCCGGGAAACCTCTGCCGCGCGCTCGGGATCACGATGGCCGACCTCGGCACCGATCTCACCGATCCGGCCACGCCTGTGACTCTCGACACATACCGCCGCGGACCGCTCCCGGAGCTGCCGGTGACCGCCGGACCGCGCGTCGGCGTACGACGTGCGGCCGACCTGTCGTGGCGGTTCTTCTTCGACGGTCACCCGACTGTATCGGGGTATCGGCGCCACCCGCGCGCCGGCGGGTGACCTGGTACCTACTGCGGGTTTTGCGGGTTCCGGGGCTGCGGGCTCTGCTGGCCCGGCAACGGCTCCCCTGGGTTGGAGGGCGGGGTCTGACGCGGGGCGCCCTGCTCCGGCGCGCCGACGGCCTTGCGGACGGCGTCCTGGGCCTTGTCGACCTGGCCGGCGTACTTGTTCTTGGTGGCCTTGTCGATGGCGTCGCCGCCCTTCTCGATCAGGTTCGGGTTCTTGCGCAGCGTGTCGCGTGCCTTGTTGACGAGTCCCTTGAGATCCATGACGTCTCCTGTGTGTCGACGAGCCGAACTTCTTCCGGCCATACGCCGCAGAGTTTAGCCGCCTGCACGGCGTGGTCACGCGGCCGCCGCGTCGACCTCCACCGAGTGTTCCGCGGGCGAACCGTGAGTCGCGATCCACCGCGGCACCACCCGCGAAACGGCCTCCACGCACACGATCCCGATCGCCGCCGAGACGAGCGCAACCGAGTTCATCGTCGCGTTGGACGAGTCGAGACGGAAGAGGTCCTGGGTGAACGGCCACGCGAAGATCAGCACGTAGGCTCCGGCCGAGACGCCGAGCAGGACGACCTTCCACCAGGTGTAGGGCCGGGCCACCACCGCGAGAACGTAGACCGCGATCGCGATGAGCGTCATGAGCGACGCGGTCGCGGCCTGCGTCTGCGCCGGCGACAGCTCGACGGCGTCACCGCCGACCTCCACCCCCGGCCCGCCGGGGTTGACGATCAGATAGGTGACGAAGGTGCACAGGCCGACGATGATGCCGTTCGGGACCGCCTGCAGCAGCACACGGCGGACGAAGCCGCGTCGGGCGCGTTCGTTGTTCGGGGCCAGCGACAGCACGAACGCGGGAATGCCGATCGTGAACCACGCCGAGATCGTCACGTGGATCGGCTGGAACGGGTAGCTCAGCGGATCGGAGTCGAACAGCTTGCCCAGCACACCGCCGACGCCCACGAACAGCGCCAGGAGCACCGCGTACACCGTCTTGGTGAGGAACAGGTTGGACACGCGTTCGATGTTGCCGATGACGCGGCGGCCCTCGCCCACCACATACGGCAGGGTCGCGAACTTGTTGTCCAGCAACACGATCTGGGCCACCGATCGGGCGGCCGAGCTGCCCGACCCCATCGCGACACCGATGTCGGCGTCTTTGAGTGCGAGCACGTCGTTGACACCGTCGCCGGTCATCGCGACGGTGTTGTCCCGTGCCTGCAGCGCCTTGACCATCGCGCGCTTCTGATCGGGCCGGACCCGGCCGAACGTGACGCCGTGCTCGACGACATCGGCCAGTTCGTCGGTGTCGTCCGGCAGCCGGCGCGCATCGACCGAGGTGTCAGCGGTCCCGAGGCCCAGTGATTCGGCGACCGCGCCGACCGAGCGGGCGTTGTCGCCGGAGATCACCTTGACCGCGACGTGCTGCTGTTCGAAGTATTCGATGGTGCCGCGCGCGTCGGGCCGGACCCGCTGTTCGAGCACGACGAGCGCGACCGGGGTCACGGTGCCGGGGGCGACCGCGCCGCCGGCGGGTTCGATGTCGACGGGGACGTCGGTGCGCGCGAGCAGCAGGACACGCAGCCCGGTGGCACCGATGTCGGAGGCGAGCTGTGCGGTCGGCCCGCTGGGATCGAGCAGCACGTCGGGTGCGCCGATCAGCCAGTTGCCCGCGTCGTCGCCGGCCGGGCCGTCGAACGACATGCCGCTCCACTTGGTGGCCGAGGTAAACGGTTTGATGGCCGACACGGTCCACGCGGGCGGCGTCGGGTAGGCCTCGGCGACCGCGATCATGCTGGCGTTGGGCCGCGGGTCGTGGGCCGCCAGCGCGGCCAGCACCTCCCCGGCCCGGGTTTCCGGCACGTCACCCACGAGCCTCAGTTCGGACAACCGCATGCCGTTCTCGGTGAGGGTGCCGGTCTTGTCGGCGCACACCACGTTGACCCGGGCAAGCCCTTCGATCGCCGGGAGTTCGTTGACCAGGCACTGCCGCTGACCGAGCCGCACGACGCCCACCGCGAAGGCGATCGAGGTCATCAGCACCAGACCTTCGGGGACCATCGGCACCAGAGCGGCGACCATCCCCAGCAACGCCTGCTTGAGACCGTTGTCGCTGATGAACAGCTGATTGACGATGGTGAGGAGGCCGGCGGGGATCAGCAGCCAGGTGATCACCCGCAGGATCTGGTCGATCCCCGACCGCAGTTCGGAGGAGACGAGGGTGAACTTCGACGCCTCGGCGGCGAGTTGCGCGGCGTAGGCGTCGGCCCCGACCTTGGTCGCGCGGTAGGCACCGCCGCCGGCGACCACGAAACTGCCGGAGAGGACCCGCGCACCCGGGTCCTTGTCGATGGGGTCGGCCTCACCGGTGAGCAGCGACTCGTCGACGTCGAGTGCGATCGCCTCGATCACCTCCCCGTCGACGACGATCTGATCGCCGGCGCCGATCTCGATGATGTCGTCGAGGACGACCTCGTCGGGCGACACCTCGGCGACCTCGCCGTCGCGCCGCACCCGGGGCCGGGTCTGGCCCACGATGGCCAGCTTGTCGAGGGTGCGTTTGGCGCGCACCTCCTGGACGATGCCGATCGTCGAGTTCGCGATGATCAGCAGGCCGAACAGTCCGTTGATGAGTGATCCGGTGAACGCGACGATGGCGAAGAGCACGCCGAGGATGGCGTTGATGCGGGTGAACACGTTGGCGCGCACGATGTCCGCGACGCTGCGACCCGAACGGTCGGGCATGGAGTTGACCTTGCCGTCGGCGACCCGCTGCGCCACCTCTGCCGCGGTCAGGCCGGGCTCGATCGTCTCCGCCGTGGTGCTCACGCCGAAACCTCCCACCAACTCGAGTGCGCCACACCCGTTCCGGTGCGGTGTTCGATGTCGATCGAACCACCGGGTTGCGGCACGAGCACAGTCGGGTCGCCGTGGTGTGAGGCTGCCTGCAACCGCGCGATCGGCTCGCCCCACGGATGGCGTGCGAGATTGAAGGTTCCCCAGTGGATCGGGATCATCACCGAATCGGCTCCCGCGCCGGGCGACACCATCCGGTGCACCGACAGCGCCTCCTCGGGGTCGACGTGGACGTCGGGCCACAGCACGTCGTAGGCGCCGACGGCGATCAGCGTGAGGTCGAAGGGACCGAGTCGCGCACCGACGTCCTCGAAGCGTTCGGTGTGCCCGGTGTCGCCGGAGAAGAAGACCCGGTGCGTGTGCCCGGCGATCGCCCAGCTCCCCCACTGAGTCAGGTTGCGGACCAGCCGCCGACCCGAGAAGTGGCGCGCCGGACCGCAGGTGAACCGCAGCTCACCGCCGCGCGTCGCGACGACCACCTCGTCCCACCAATCAGCCTGCCGGATCCGGCCCTCGGCGATACCCCAGGACGTCAGATGTGCGGCGACGCCGATGGTCGTGACGAAGACCGCGTCCGGCTGGGTGGCGGCGATGGTGGTGACCGTGTCCATGTCGAGGTGGTCGTAGTGGTCGTGGCTGATGACCACGACGTCGATCGGCGGCAACTCTCGCGCCGCCAGCGGCGCCGCGTGCATGCGTGCCGGACCGACGAGCTGACTCGGGGAACAACGGCGGCTGAGTACGGGGTCGGTGATGATGCGCGCTCCGTCGATGTCGACGATCGCCGTCGCATGTCCGAGCCAGGTGGCCGAGAGGTGCGCAGGGGCGTCGAAGGTCGGGACGGTGAGCATCACCGGCCGTCGCGGCCGTCCCGGGCGGCGTGCCATGTCGGCGAGCACCTGGAGGTCCGCGGCGACGGACGCCTCGGGCGGTTCGGGGTTGTCGAAGACCCCGTCGCGCAGGTTCGGTGACGTGCGGACATGCGGCATGATCTCCTCGCGGGTGGCGCCGAGCGCGCGTGCCGGGCCGAGACCGCCGGCGGCGAGCCGTCCGGCCACCGCGTCGGCCATCATCGCCCCCGCCGATGTCACCCGCCCGAGGACCCGCGAGGTCGCGTCGGAGCCGGTTCTTCCGGGGTTCGAGGTCACGTCCACACAGTAATCCGATCGGCGGGGGTACGACGTGAAGCGCGACGACGCCGGCACCGAACCTCACACGGCCGGATTCGGATTGTGAGCCGGGGCCGGGATCGACACATATTCGGCGGTGAACCGCGCAAACGCGATCAGCGGCACTGATAGGCTGCGGCGAACATTGTCCATCGCACATGCGCAGGCGCATGTGGGCCAAGGGGTTGACCGTCGTGCCACGGATGTCCGTCGAACAGCGTCGAAGCGCGCTCATCGAGTCGGCCTACCGGGTGATCGCCGATCACGGTGTCGAGGGTGCCACCACCCGCCGGATCTGCGCTCACGCCGGAATGCCTCTCGCGAGTTTCCACTACGCGTTCGAGAGCCGCACGGCGCTCCTCTGCGCGGTGATGGAGCAGGCCGTCCCCGTCGACATCGAGCGGATGCTGCATTCGGTCATGCCCGCCGCCGACTTCGGACCGAATCCCGACGTCGACGCACTCAAAGCGAACATCGTTCGCCAGTTCCATGCCTTCGTCGACCTCCTCAAAGCCGATCCCGGCCGCATGCAGGCGACGATCGCGCTCGGTATCTACGCGCACAACCATCCGGAACTGCAGCAGGTCGGCAAGGTCATGTACGAGCAGCTCTACCGGGTTGCGTCGTTCGGTCTGCACGAGACGGCCGAACTCACCGGTCTGACGTGGAACCGGCCGACGGAGGAAATCGGCCCGTTCATCATCGCCGCGACCAACTCGATCACGCTGATCTACCTGAGCACCGGCGACGACAAGGTGGTCGACTCGATCATCACCGCCGTCGCCGACCAGCTCGTCAACTATGTCACCTTCGACTGACGGTTCGGCCGACAGATCCTCGGCGGTCGAGGTCGACGATCTGTGGGTGAGAGATCCCGAGCAGTACTGGGCGGCAATCGATCAGGCGGTCTCCGGGTCCGGGCTCGACGCCCCGGTCCTCGCCCTCGACCGGGCAGCTCTGGAGCACAATGCCGCCGACCTGCTGCGACGCTCGGCCGGTGTCCCCATCCGGATCGCCAGCAAGTCCCTCCGCGTGCGTTCGGTGATCTCGGACCTCGCCACCCGCACCGGTTTCCACGGTGTGCTCGCCTACGACCTCGCCGAGGCGCACTGGCTGGCGACGTCGACGGCGATCGAGGACATCCTGCTCGGTTATCCGAGCGTCCGCCGGGAAGCGTTGGCCGCCTTCGTGGCCGACGAGGTGGCGACGAGCCGGGTGAGTCTGCTCGTCGACTCGGTCGACCAGCTGGACATCATCGATGCGGTCGCGCCACCCGCATCGCGACGGCCGATCCGGGTGGCCATCGACCTCGACGCGTCGTACCGGCTTTTCGGTGGTCGCGTGCACATCGGGGTTCGGCGTTCACCGGTGCATTCCCGTCGCGATGCCGTCGAGCTCGCCCGGATCATCGAGTCGCGAAACGGTTTCCACCTGGTCGGCGTGATGTCGTACGAGGCGCAGGTGGCCGGGGTCGCCGATGCGGTTCCCGGGAAGGCCGTCGTCAACCGGGTGGTCGGGGCGATGCAGCGCCGGTCGATGGCCGAACTGCGCCGCCGGCGCGGGAAGATCATCGGCGAGCTGCGGCAGATCGCCGAACTGGAATTCGTCAACGGCGGCGGCACCGGATCCCTGGAGGCGACGGCCGGCGATCGATCGGTCACCGACATCGCCGCGGGCAGTGGCCTTTTCGGTGGCCACCTCTTCGACGGATACGCCCGGTTCCGGCCCGCACCCGCACTGTCCTTCGGACTCGACGTCGTCCGGCGCCCCGCCCGCGACATCGTCACCTGCGCCGGTGGCGGCTGGATCGCCTCGGGACCGCCCGCACCCGATCGTCTCCCGAAACCGGTGTGGCCCAGTGGGCTCGAGTTCGTCGGCACCGAGGCCGCCGGCGAGGTGCAGACCCCGCTCCGCGGTGAGGCCGCCGCCACGATGGCGATCGGCGACCGGGTATGGTTCCGGCACACCAAGTCCGGGGAGGTCTGCGAGCGTGCCCGGCACGTCGCGATCATCGATCGGGACGGCGCGGGTCATGCGGTGGTGAGTGAGGTCGTGCCGACCTACCGAGGCGAAGGGAAATGCTTTCTGTGAGCGGGACATCTACTGCCACCGGACACAGCTGGCAGAACTGGGGTGGCACCGCGTCGTGCTCACCGAGCCGGGTGGTGCGTCCGACGAGCGTGGCCACGATCGCCGACATCGTGCGGGAGACCGCCGGGCGGGGCGGCACGGTCAAGACCGTCGGTGCCGGACACAGCTTCTCCACCATCGCCGTGGCCGACGACGTCCAACTCGAGCTCTCCGGTCTGCGGGGCCTGGCCGGCGCCGATGGCCGCCGGGTGACGCTGCATGCGGGCACCCACCTGCACGAGATCCCCGCATTGCTGGCGCCTCGGGGCCTGGCGATGGCCAACCTCGGCGACGTGGACCGGCAGACCATCGCGGGCGCGATCTCCACCGGCACCCACGGCACCGGGCTGGGGTTCGGCGGCATCAGCACGCAGATCGCCGGCGTCAAACTCGTGAACGGCAGAGGCGAGATCGTCACTGTCGGCCCCGATGACCCGGACTTACCCGCCGTCGCACTGGGTCTCGGCGCACTCGGGGTACTCGTCGAGATCACGCTCGACTGCGTCGACAACTTCCGGCTGCACGCCGTCGAGGGACCTGCTTCCGCCGACGATGCGATCGCCGGCTTCCTCGACCGCGTCGCCGAGTCCGACCACCACGAGTTCTACATGTTCCCGCACACCAATTGTGCGCTTGTGAAGACGAATACGCGGCTGGGCACCGATGCACCGATCACCGGGCCGCCGCGGTTCCGCCGCTATGTCGACGATGAGTTGTTGAGCAACAAGCTCTTCCGGCTGCTGTGCGAGGTCGGCGTCCGCGCACCCCGTCTGGTCCCCGCCATCAACGCGGTGGCCGGGCGCAGCCTGTCGTCGCGCGAGCTCACCGACACGTCGACCAGGATCTTCGTCTCCGACCGGGATGTGCGCTTCCGCGAGATGGAGTACGCCATCCCGCTCGAGAACGTCCCCGAGGCACTACGGGAGATCCGGGCGCTGCTCGACCGCCGCGAGTACCGCGTGAGCTTCCCCATCGAGATCCGTGCCGCGGCGGCCGACGACCTGATGCTCTCCACCGCCACCGGACGCCGCAGCGGGTACATCGCCGTGCACCGCTACCACCGCGACGACCCGGCCGACGCCGCCGCCTACTTCGCCGACGTCGAGTCGATCCTCACCGGCTTCGGCGGACGACCCCACTGGGGCAAGATGCACACTCGCGACGCCGAGTACCTGCGCTCCGTCTACCCCCGATTCGACGAATTCCGTGCGGTGCGCGACAGGTTCGACCCGTCACGTGTGTTCGCCAACGACTACCTGCGACGGGTGCTGGGCGACTAGCGGGCGGCCTCTACGTCGATGTCGCCGATCGTGTCGACCACCGCCGCGATCCGCGACATCTGTTCCGTCGTCATCAGGCACCGGTGGCCCGGGCGACGGTGATCTGGTCAACTGGAACACATGCGCGACATCCTGCCCGACCTGCTCGGCGTCCTCGGCGGCGCAGACGCGCGTCCGGTCGCGCTGTGCCGGGTGGTCGCGACCGCCGGTTCCGCTCCGCGTGAGGTCGGTGCGGCGATGGTCGTGACAGCCGAGAGCGCGGTCTTCGGCTCGGTGTCCGGCGGCTGCGTCGAAGGCGCCCTGGTCCACACCGCGCAGCAGGTCCTGTCCGACGGGATCGCGGTCGTCGAACAGTTCGGCATCGAGGACCCGCGCGATCCAGCACCCGGCCTGACCTGTGGCGGTCAGATCGACGTCGTCGTCGAACGGATCGAGCCGACGCCGGAACGGCTCGGTCAGCTTCGACGCCTCGCCGACGCGGTGGCCGCCGAGAAGCCGATCGCCGTCGCCACCACCCTCACCGCTGACCCGGAGTGGTACCTCGCAACCGAGACCTCGCAACCGCCGTGGCGACGCCTCGACCGCGACGTCGCCGACATGCTCGCCACCGGACGCTCCGGCGTGATCGGCGTCGACGACTGCGAAGTCACCGATCCGGCCGCCCCGACCGGCGACCGGCCGCGCACCTTCGTCCAGACCTTCGCCCCGGCAGCGCGTCTCATTCTGGTGGGCGCCAACGACTTCGTACGCGCGCTGAGCGCACTGGGCTCGACACTAGGGATGCGCGTCACCGTCGTCGATGCCCGTCCGGTGTTCGCCACCCCGGAAAGGTTTCCCGACGCCGACGAGGTGATCGTCGGCTGGCCCGATCGCTATCTCGCCGAACAGATACGGGATCGGCAGATCGGCTCGACCACCGCACTGTGCGTGATGACCCACGACACCAAGTTCGATGTGCCGACGCTGCGCACCGCACTCCGGTCACCGACCTTCGGCTTCATCGGTGCGCTCGGCTCCCGTCGCACAGCCGCCGACCGCAACCGTCGCCTTCGCGAAGAGGGTGTCGACGACGAACAGCTCGCGCGGCTGCGGTCACCGCTCGGACTGGACCTCGGTGGGCACACTCCCGCCGAGGTCGCGGTCGCCGTTGCCGCCCAACTCATTGCCGAACGGCATGGCGCGCCGGCCGCACCCCTCTTCGAGGGCGCCGGGCCCATTCACCGGAACTGAGAGACGGACCGGGGCGGGATCACTGAGCCGCTCCCGAAAACCGCCCCCGAAATGCACCCCGTGGGGTGTCACCGAACCTGGGCTCAAGTGGTCACTGCAACACCTTGATGGAGGTGGCTGTGGCTGCAAGTGGTGTGCGTGTGAGTGATGGAGTGCGCGAGGGCTTCTTTGATGCGGTCGAGGCGGGTGCCTCGGTCGTGGCTGCGGCGAAGGCCGCTGGGGTGTCAGGGTGCACCGGGTATGCGTGGATGACTGCTAGCGGGCGGTCGCTGCCCTCGGCACGTCCGGGACGGCCTCAGGGAATGTGGCCGCAACAGGTTCACGAGGCTTTCTGGGCGGAGTTGGCGCGCGGAGTGAGTGTCGCGGCGGCCGCGCGTCACGCCGGCGTGTCGAAACGCACTGGCCAGGATTGGTTCACCAAAGCTGGTGGAGTGCATCCCCGAACACAGAATCCGCAGTTGGAAGCAGTGGTGAGCACCGGTCGCGGCCGGCTCAGTTTCCTGGACCGATGTCATATCGAGGAGCTTCTCGAGGCCCGCTACCGGCCTGCGCAGATCGCGGGGCTGTTGGGGCGGGCTCGATCGACGATCACCCGGGAGATCGCCCGCGGGCAGCTCGGCGGCCGCTACCGCGCCCGTCAGGGTGAGAAGGTCGCCGCCCGCCGTCGACGCCGACCCAAACAACCCAAACTGGTGGCGGGCAGCAGACTCTACGCTGAGGTGGTCCGACAGTTGCGCCAGTTCACCAGTCCCGAGCAGATCAGCGGACGCTTGCGCATCGAATTTCCTGACGATCCGGAGATGCGGGTGTCCCACGAAACGATCTACCTCGCCCTCTACGTCCAAGCCAAGGGCAGCTTGAAAGACGAGGTCAAGAAGGGATTACGCACCGGGCGACTGCGCCGCAAACCCCAGGGCCGCCAACCCCGGGCGGTGGCTCGATCAAGGACGCGGTCTCGATCAGCGAACGCCCCGCCGAAGCCGCCGACCGCGCCATCCCCGGTCACTGGGAAGGCGATCTGATCCTCGGCGCGCACGGCACCTCAGCGATCGGCACGCTGGTCGAACGCAGCACCGGGTTCGTGATGCTGCTGCATCTGCCCGGTGATCACACCGCCGCCACGGTGGCCGCGGCCATGACCGAGGCCGTGCCCAAGATCCCAGAGATCCTGCGCCGGTCGTTGACCTGGGACCGCGGATCGGAGATGGCGCTGCACACTGCCATCACCGCCGCCACCGGACTGCCGATCTACTTCGCCGATCCCTACAGCCCATGGCAACGCGGCACCAACGAAAACACCAACGGACTACTACGCCAATACTTCCCGAAAGGCACCGACCTGTCATTCCACGGGCCAGGCATCCTCGACAACGTCGCCGCCGAACTCAACAACCGGCCCCGCAAACGCCACGGATTCCTCACACCCGCCGAAAAACTCGACGAACTCCTACACTCACACCCAACCGATCCTGTTGCAGCGACCGCCTGAATTCACCGAAGACGATATGTCGTCCGTGGGCTCAGGCGGGGTCTATTTCGGGGGCGCTTTCGGCCGCGTGAAACCGACGACCCTCAGTGACCCACGAACCGCGGAGGCCGCTTCTCGGTTCGCGCGGCGCGACCCTCGGCCATGTCGTCGCTCTGCCAGGCGCGCATCATCGCGGCAACCCGATCCTCGGGTGCGGTGTCGCGGGCGCCGTCACCGTTGAGGACCAGCTTGTAGTGCTGCAGGGTGAGCGGCGCGAGGTCGGCGATGGTGGCCGCCCAGTGCTGGGCGTCGGCGAGATCGCCGATGCGATTGGCGAATCCGAGGGTGTGCGCTCGGTCGGCGTTCAGTGGGTCGCAGCCGATGAGCATTCCTCGCGCCTGCCCGGCACCGACCAGCGACACCAGCCGGCGGATGGTCCATTCGTCCACGGCGACACCGAGTTTGGCCGCCGGAATGGCCGCAATCGCGTCTGGGGCCATCACCCGGAGATCAGCGGCCATCGCCAGCTGGAGTCCACCACCGATCGCGGAACCGTTGAGCGCGGCGATGACCGGTACCGGCGTCTGCTCGATCTTGTGCAGCGTCGACACCAGCTTGTCGAGGAAACCGGAGTCGTAGACCGGCCCGGACAGGTCGGCTCCCGCGCTGAACACCGAGCCGCGTCCGGTCACCACGATGGCCCGCGCACCGGCGTCGACCGCGGCGCCGAAGGCGTCGGCGAGCCCGCTGAGCATCTTCTCGTTCAGCGCATTGCGCTTGTCGACACGGTCCAGCTCGATGGTGACAACGGCGCCCTCGGTGGTGGAGTGAATCATGGGCGCCAAGCCTACCGATCGCACCGTCGAGCCGAGCCGTGACAGGGTGGTCAGGTGCAGAACACCACGCCGAGCAGCACGACGCAGAGCAGCACATCTCAGATGGACACGTCCGTCTCGGACCCCGTCGACGTCGAGGAGCACTCGGATGTCGTGGTCATCGGCGGCGGCCAGGCGGCGCTGTCGGCGGCCTACTTCCTGCACCGCTTCGGCCTCGGCGATCGGTACCAGGTGCTCGACCACGCGCCGGGACCCGGCGGGGCCTGGCAGTTCCGGTGGCCGACGCTGACCCTGGCCACCGCCAACCGGGTCCACGACCTGCCCGGCTGGGGCATCGTCGAGGCGCTCGGCCTCGATTGCGATCAGCTGCCCGCAGCCACCGCGGTCCCCGACTACTTCGGCCGCTACGAGGAGAAGTTCGGCCTCCACGTCCGTCGGCCGGTGCATGTGCGTTCGGTTCGACGCGGTGACACGAATCTTCGGGGCGAGGGCTTCCACGTCGAGCTGGCCGACGGACGCACCGTGACCGCGAATGTCATCATCAACGCCACCGGGACGTGGGACCGCCCGTTCATCCCGCACATCCCCGGCGCGCCTGATTTCCGGGGCCGCCAGCTCCACACCCACGACTACCGGTCGCCGCAGGAATTCGCCGGCCAACGGGTCCTCGTCGTGGGTGCGGGGATCTCGGCGATCCAGCTGTTGATCGAGATCGCCCGGCAGGCACCGGACGTCGAGACGTTCTGGTGCTCGCGGCGCGAACCCGTCTTCAACTCCCAACCGTTCACTCCCGAGCAGGGCCGCGAGGCCGTGGCCCGCGTCGAGCGTCGTGTCCGCGCCGGACTCCCCCCGACGTCGGTTGTCTCAGTGACCGGGCTGGCACGCACCCCGGCGATCGCCGCCGCACAGCGCGACGGAATCCTGAAGTGGCGCCCCATGTTCACGCGCATCACCGAGACCGGCGTCTGCTGGGACTGCGGTCCGCAGGGCGGCGAACACCTCGATCTCGACGTGATCTTCTGGAACACCGGGTTCCGCAGTTCGCTGGATCATCTCGCGCCGTTGAGGCTGCGCGCGCCGGGTGGCGGGATCACGATGACCGGCCGTCTCGCGACGGTCGTCGAGGCGGACCCGCGGATTCAGCTGATCGGTTACGGGCCGTCGGCGTCGACGATCGGCGCCAACCGGGCCGGCCGGGAAGCCGCGCGCGTGGCCGCTGACCTGCTCGGAGTCGTCTCCCGCTGACCTCACCACCATCCGGCGACAAACCCGTCGTCGTCCGAAGACGTTGACAAATTGTTGCGTTTTCCCAACACTTGGTGAGGTGAGCCCAATACGCCGTGGGGAAAAGCTCCCCATCTACAACCGCATCGGCGTCTTGCGTGCGGAACGACAGATGTCGCGAGCCGAGCTGGCGAACCTCGTCGGCATCAACGTGCAATCGGTCGGCGCGCTCGAGCGGGGCGACAACTACCCGAGCCTCGACCTCGCGTTCCGCATCTGCGATGTCTTCGACCTGCCCGTCGAAGCCGTGTTCAGCCGTACGCCGTTCGGCGCCATGTCAGCCGAGCTCTACCGGCGCGATACGCGACCGGCATCGAACGGCTCGCCCACCAACGACACCGGAGGTGAATGATGAACGACCCGAACTCGGCGTTCCCAGAGGAGGTCAAACCCGAGCTCTGGCGCCGTTATGAGGACTGGCGGGGACGCCGTCACGAGGAGTTCAATGCCAAGCACGCACATCGCCTGCCGTCGTGGCGCAATCAGCGCGCGTACCGACGACTGGTTGTCGCACTGATCGTCGCGCTCGTTGTCATCATCGGCAGTTCGTCTCTCGCGTTCCTGTCCTCGGGTTGGTTCCTACTCCCGTTCGGCATCGGACTCGTCTCGGTCATCTCGATCCTGACGGCACTGCGCATCGTGACCGGGTCCGTCGCCGACGCGCCCGTCTCCACGCTCGACGAAATACAGCTCGCACAACGCAACTCGGCACGTTCGTTCGGATTCTTCGTGCTCTATGCGGTGATGTTCATCCCCTACTTCGTCCTCATCGCGATCAGCATGCGCGACGAGGTCCCGGGCCAGTGGGTCTACGGCAGCGCCATCCTGCTCATCTCGCTCGTCCTCTCCTCGATCTGCGTGCCCACCATGCTCATCGCCTGGTGGATGGGCGACCCCGACCCGGAAGATCTCATCGACGGACCGCGGATACCCACAGACAAGACCACCACCGGCAGGAAGGAACGCGAAGCATGAACGCACCTCTCATCGTCGACGGTCTCCACAAGCGCTACGGGGACCTGGTCGCCCTGCGCGACATGACTTTCCACGTCGAACCCGGCGAGATCTTCGGTTTCGTCGGCAGCAACGGCGCGGGCAAGTCGACCACGATGCGCATCATTCTCGGGGTGTTGTCCGCCGACGCCGGCGAGGTCCGGCTCGGCGATCGCCCCATCGATCTCGATCTGCGCCGGCGGATCGGCTACATGCCCGAAGAACGCGGCCTGTACCCGAAGATGAAGGTCGGCGAACAACTCACCTTCCTCGCGAGGCTCCACGGCATGAACACCGCGGACGCCGAGGAATCGGTGCGGCGCTGGACCGATCGGCTCGGCGTCGGCGCCCGGTACGACGACAACGTCGCCGACCTCAGCCTCGGCAACCAGCAGCGCGTCCAACTCGCCGCCGCGTTGGTCCACGATCCCGAGGTGCTGGTGCTCGACGAGCCGTTCTCCGGGCTCGACCCGGTTGCCGTCGACGTCATGAGTGATGTGCTCAAAGAGAAGGCGGCCGAGGGCATCCCGGTGATTTTCTCCTCCCACCAGCTCGATCTCGTCCAGCGCCTCTGCGATCGCGTCGGCATCGTCGCGCGCGGCGAGATGCGGGCGCTGGGCACCGTCGACGCGCTGCGTTCCCGCGACGGCATCACCCTCGAGGTCACCGGCCCCCGATCCGATGTCGCGTGGGCCGACGCGCTCCCCGGCGTCCGCGGTGTCGACTACGGCGAGACGACCCGCCTCCTCGTCGACCCGGACGTCGCCGACGACCAGCAGATCCTGTCCGCCGCACTCGACCACGGCCCGGTTCACCGCTTCACGACGTCCACCCCCTCCCTCACCGACTTGTTCCGAGAGGTGGTTTCGACATGACCGCACTGCACCACGCCCCCGACACGACAACCCGCCCCTCCCCCAAGGCATCGGCCGCCCAGGCGATTCGACTCGTCGCCGAGCGTGAGATCACCACTCGCGCCAAGACCAGGTCCTTCGTCGTCAGCACGGTGCTGCTGATGGTCGTCATCATCGCCGGCGCCATCGTCATCAACCTGCTCGCCGGCGGGGAGGACGTCGAGAAGGTCGCCGTCGTCGGACAACCGGCGGCGGTCACCGAATCGATTGTCGCGATCGGTGATTCGGCCGGCACCACCATCGCCACCGAGCCGGTGGACACCGTCGAACAGGCACGGTCCCGGGTCGCCGACGGTGACGTGGCGGCGGCACTCGTACCAGGAGAGACCCCGGGCTCCTACGTGATCCTGAGCAAGGACGGCGCCGACCCGGCCGTCGAAGGCCCCATCCGGACAGCGGTGTCGCAGGCAGGCCTCGCCGACGCACTGACGGCCCGCGGCGTCGACGCGGCCTCGCTTCCCGCCGTGGACATCTCGGTGACACAACTCGAGCCGACTCACCCGGACGAGGGCGAGCGCCTCGTCATCGCCCTCGTGGGTGTGGTGCTGCTGATCACCGCGATCATGATGGGCGGCACGATGGTCGCGGTCGGCGTCGTGGAGGAGAAGACGTCTCGTGTCGTCGAACTGCTCCTGGCGACGATCAAGCCACTGCATCTGTTGTGGGGCAAGATCATCGGCATCGGAACGGTCGCTCTGGCACAGGTCGTGCTGCTCGGTGCGACGGCGCTGATCGCCGGGACCGCCACCGGCATTCTGACGCTTCCCGGCGCGGCGGTCGGGATGTTCGCGGCCGTCATCGCCTGGTTCGTGCTCGGCTTCCTGTTCTTCGCGTCCCTCTACGCCGCGACCGGCGCCATCGTGTCACGCCAGGAAGAGCTCAGCTCGGCGTCTTTTCCCCTGACGGTTCTCGCCATGGCGGTGATGTACGCCGGGATCTTCGGTGTGCAGGCGCTGGATTCGACCCTGATCAAGGTGCTCAGCTGGATTCCGCCGTTCAGCGCGGCGCTCATGCCGATGCGGATCGCGAGCGGCGACACCGACACCCTGCAGATCGTGCTCACGTTACTGATCATGGCCGTCGTCTGCGCGCTCGCCACCTGGGTCGCGGCACGGATCTACCAGCGGTCGATCCTGCGCACGGGGTCGCGCCTCGGATGGGGCGAGGTGCTGAAGCTGGCGCGGTAGGGGTTTCGACACGCTCAACCGGCAGACCCCCCGCCGGTTGAGCCGGTCCCGAGCGAAGCGAGGCACCGCGTCGAAATCCCCGCCGGTTGAGCCGGCCCCGAGCGAAGCGAGGCACCGCGTCGAAACCACAGGCTCCGTTCAGATCTGGCCGAACCTGCGCAGGGCTTCTTCCCGCTCGGCCTTGTGGTCGACGATCGGGTCGGGATAGTCGTCGGCGTCGGTGTCCCCGACCCAGCGCCGGATGTACTCACCCTCAGGGTCGAACTTCTTGGCCTGCGCCTCGGGATTGAACACCCGAAAGTACGGGGCCGCATCGGTTCCCGTACCCGCAGCCCATTGCCAGCCGTGATTGTTCGACGCCATGTCGCCGTCGACGAGCTGCTCGAGGAACCACTTCGCACCCCACCACCACGGCAGGTGGAGATCCTTCACGAGGAACGACGCGGTGACCATCCGGACCCGGTTGTGCATCCAGCCGATCTCGGCCAACTGTCGCATCCCGGCGTCTACGAGCGGGAAACCGGTGCGTCCGGCCTTCCACGCCTCGAAGCGCTCGTAAGCCTTCTCGTCGGTGTCCAGAGCGATGCCGTCGAACTGGCGATTCCAGTTGTGCCACAAGCTGTGTGGCCAGTGATAGAGGACGTCGGCGTAGAAGTCGCGGAAGGCGAGCTCGCGGAGGTAGGCCTGCGCGCCCCTCGAGGCTCCGTCGCTACGCTCCTTCGCACCTCGGGGAGCAGAACCGGCGTCGTCGCTGCGCTCCTTCGCACCTCGGGGAGCAGGACGCGTCAGATCGGCGGCCAGGGTGCGCGGGTGGATGTTGCCGTACTTCAGGTACGCCGACATCCGGCTGGTCACGTCGGCGGCGGGGTCGTTGCGTCCGGTGTCGTAGTCGGCGAGATCGTCCTCGACGAACTCGGCCCACCGGGCGAGCGCGGCATCCTCTCCGGCCGGAAACGACAGCCTCGTCGGCGCCTTCGGGATTCTGATCCGGCCCGACTTCGTCACGTCCGACGGGTCGAGAACCGCTGAATCCGGGACCGACGAATCGGCCGGCTTTCGCCAGCCGTGATCGCGCCACCGGCGAAAGTACGGGGTGAAGACCTTGTACGGCTCGCCGTCGTCCTTGGTGACCCGGCCGGGCGAGACGAGGTACGGCGAACCCGTGGCCTCGAGCGGGGTGTCGCCCAGCGCCTCGTCGACCGCCTCGTCACGGCGTCGACCGAACGGCGAGAAGTCCCCGGAGATGTGTACGGACCCGGCGCCGACGGCCCGGGCCAGCCGCGGGATCTCCTCCTCCGGCCGACCGCGGACGACGAGGAGTCTGCCGTCGAGCTTGGCGTCGACCTCGCGGAGCGAATCGAAGAGGAACGCGAGGCGTCGCTCCCCCGACGACTTCTCCAGCCGGGGATCCACCACAAAGCACAGAAGGACCGACGAATCGGTCCCTCTGGCTGCAGCTAGCGCTGGTAGGTCACTCAGGCGCAGATCGCGCCTGAGCCACACCAGGTTGGTGGACGTCAGCCCACTCCGAGCAGGTCGATGACGAACACGAGGGTCCGTCCCGAGAGGCGGTGCCCCGCCCCGGCCGGTCCGTAGGCCAGCTCGGGCGGAACCGTCAGCTGACGGCGGCCGCCGACCTTCATGCCGGGGATGCCTTCCTGCCAGCCCGGGATCAGCCGGTCCAGCGGGAAGTTGGCCGACTGGCCGCGATCCCACGAGGAGTCGAACTCTTCGCCGGTCTCGTAGTCGACACCCACGTAGTGGACGTCGACGACACCCCCGCGGACGGCCTCGGCACCGTCACCGACGATGAGGTCGGCGATGGAGAGGTCGGCCGGCGGAGGACCCGCCTGGAACTCGACTTCGGGCTTCTCAGTGCTGGTCACAGGACTCTCCTTTGAGTCGGGCGGTCAGTCGTTGTTCCGGGTGGTCGGCGCCGAAGCGTCGCTCAGCGATCGCCCATCTGCACGTAGTCGCGCTCGGTGTAGCCGGTGTAGAGCTGACGCGGACGGCCGATCTTGGTGGTCGGGTCCTCGTGCATCTCACGCCAGTGCGCGATCCAGCCCGGCAGGCGGCCCAACGCGAACAGCACGGTGAACATCCGCGTCGGGAAGCCCATCGCACGGTAGATGACGCCGGTGTAGAAATCCACGTTCGGGTACAGCTTGCGCTCGATGAAGTAGTCGTCGGACAGAGCGACCTCTTCGAGACCCTTCGCGATGTCGAGCAGGTCGTCCTGCACGCCGAGGGTTTCCAGGATCGAGTCGGCGGTCTTCTTCACGATCGCGGCGCGCGGATCGTAGTTCTTGTAGACGCGGTGACCGAAGCCCATCAGCTTGACGCCGGCTTCCTTGTTCTTCACCCGCTTCATGAAGTCCTTGGTGTCGCCACCCTCGGCGCGGATGGCGTCGAGCATCTCGAGCACCGCCTGATTGGCGCCACCGTGCAGCGGACCCCAGAGGGCGTTGATGCCGCCGGAGATCGAGGTGAAGAGGTTGGCCTGAGACGAGCCGACGAGGCGCACCGTCGAGGTCGAGCAGTTCTGCTCGTGATCGGCATGCAGGATGAACAGCATGTCGAGTGCCTTGGCGACGTCCGGGTTGACCTCGTAGGGCTCGGCCGGGAAGCCGAAGGTCATGCGCAGGAAGTTCTCGACGAGGCTCAGCGAGTTGTCCGGGTACAGGAACGGCTGGCCGGCCGACTTCTTGTAGGCGTAGGCGGCGATGGTCGGCAGCTTCGCCAGGAGGCGGATCGTCGACAGCTCGACCTGCTCGTCGTCCTTGGGATCGAGAGAGTCCTGGTAGTACGCCGACAGCGCGTTGACCGCACTCGACAGCACCGGCATCGGATGCGCGTTGCGGGGGAAGCCGTCGAAGAAGCGCTTGAGATCCTCGTGCAGCAGGGTGTGCCGCTGGATCTTGGTGGTGAAGTCCTCGAGCTGCGACGGGGTCGGGAGCTCTCCGTAGATGAGGAGGTAGCTCACCTCGATGAAGGTCGACTTCTCCGCGAGCTGCTCGATCGGGATGCCGCGGTACCGCAGGATGCCGGCGTCGCCGTCGATGTAGGTGATCGCCGACTTGGTCGACGCCGTGTTCACGAAACCACCGTCGAAAGTGGTCAGGTTTGTCTCGGCAAGGAACTTGCCGAGCGCAACCGAGTCAGTGCCCTCGGTGGCCTTCAGGATCGGGAGCTCCAGCTGTCCACCGGGGTAGGTGAAGGTCGCTGAGGCCGTGTCGGACGCCTGGTCGGCTGGGACTGTTTCAGCAGACACACGAACCCCTTATTCAGATCAGAGTTTTGACAGTGTCCGGGTAGGACACACAGGTACAAACTAGTCTCTTCTCAGCTCGCCTGCCCACGGAGGGTCGGCGCCACGCCTCGAGACGGTGACGGCAGCCACGTGAGCTGCGAATTCGGCGACCTCACGCCACTGATCGGCGGTCAGTGAGCGAACCGAATCCGGCGACAGCGCACCCAGTCGGTCGAGCTGGTGGACGAGGCCTCCCAGGACGCTGTCGCCGGCGCCGATCGTGTCGACGACGTCGACGTTCCGGGCGGGCACGGTGACCTCGTCTTCGGTCGTGGTCACGGTGATTCCGGACGCGCCCGCGGTGGTGATCACCGCTGCGACACCGTCGGCGAGCCAGTCCTTCACAGCGCTCCCGGCCGCCCCTTCACCGAGCCATGCCGCATCCTCGTCGGACAGTTTCACCACGTCGACGGACGGCATCCAACTGCGGAAACGCCGCCGGTAGGCGTCTGCGTCGGGGATGAGGACCGAGCGAATGTTCGGGTCCAGCACGACGAGTCGGCGTTCGGCGTGGCAGCGCCGCATCAGGTTCTCGTAGACCGTGGCGCCGGGTTCGAGCACCAGCGAGAGCGTCCCGAAGGTCGCCGCGGCGACGGTCGGTGCGAGTGAACCCGGGTCGGCGACAGTGCGATCCGCGGTGCCTTCCACATAGAACGAGTACTGCGCGGAACCGTTGTCCGCGATGGTGGCCAGCGCGAGCGACGTCGGTTCCCGTCGGCGCTGCAGCATCGCGGTGCCGACCCCGGCGCCCTGCAGCGAGCCGACGATGGCCTCGCCGTAGTTGTCGGTGGACACCGCCGACAGCAATGAGACTGCACTCCCCAAGCGTCCCAATGTGATCGCGACATTGAACGGTCCCCCGCCGAGCGCCGGCTGCAGTGGCGCCAGCGTCGCGCCGGGTGCCTGTTCCTGCTGCACCACGTCGACGAGCGCTTCCCCGCAGACAACGATCTCTCTCATGGGTCCCTTTCGTCTGTGTGGCCCAGTCTGCCACCCTCTCGGCGGTAGATTCGGTGCATGCACGAGTTGCCGGCGGGTCCCGATGCGGTGGTGCTCGACTTCTCGGCCTACGAGTCCCCGTCGGCCGCAGTGCTCGACGCAACGATCGCCCTGCGTGATGCCGTGGACCGCGGAGAGCTGCCCGGGGTCATCGATCTGGTACCGAGCGCCCACACGCTGCTGGTGCAGGCCCGACCGGGCCGCGGCGTCGACGAACTGGGTGTGCGGCGCGCGTTGCGTCGTCGACGTGCCGGTGTCCACCAGGGCGTCGGACGGGCTGACGAGATCCTCGTCCCGGTGCACTACGACGGCGACGATCTCGCGGATGTTGCTGACGCCCTGGGCATCTCGGCCGACGAGGTGATCAGCCTGCACTGCAGTACCCGCTGGCGTGTGCAGTTCATGGGGTTCGCACCCGGGTTCGGCTACCTGGTCGCCGACGAGCCGACACCGCATCCGTTCGACGCCGTGGGCCGGCGCGCCGAGGCGCGCACCCGTGTCCCCGAAGGTGCCGTCGCGATCGCCGCCGGGTACAGCGCCGTCTACCCGAAGGAGAGTCCGGGCGGCTGGCAGCTGTTGGGCCGCACCGATGTTCGACTGTGGGACGAGAAGGTCGACCCGCCCGCACTGTTCGCGACCGGACACCTGGTGCGGTTCGTCGACGTCAGGACAAGCGGGGGGGAATGGGCAGGGACGACATGAGCACAACCGGATGACCGCCGTCACCGTGCTCGCGACCGGCCCGCTCGCGACCTTTCAGGACCTCGGCCGCCACGGATACGCGCATCTCGGCGTACCCGCTTCCGGTGGTGCGGATCGCGGCTCGCTGACCTTGGCCAATCGCCTTGTCGGCAACGACGAATCGGCCGCCACGATCGAGACGACCCTGGGCGGCTTGCGTATCCGTGTCGAAGGCGACGTACTGGCGGTGGTGACGGGTGCCGACACCTCGGTGCGCCACAACGGGGTTCCGGTCGGTCTCGCCGCGACCGTCGTCCTGCGCGAGGGTGACGAACTGGCCGTCGACCCACCGGTGTGGGGTCTGCGCAACTACCTAGCGGTGCGCGGCGGGTTCGACGTCGAGCCGGTCCTGGGGTCGCGGTCGACCGACACGTTGTCGGGGTTGGGGCCGCCGGTTCTCACCGCGAATGTGCGGGTGCGGGTGGGCCGGGCCGCCGGCGAGTGGCCGTCCGTCCAGTCGGCGCCGGCGAACACCGAGCATCCGCGCGTCGTGGTTCTCGAGGTGGACGAAGGTCCGCGTGCCGATCTGCTGCACGCGGCTGCCGACCTGAGATCGGGGACCTGGGTGGTCGGCGCCGACAGCAATCGCGTCGGTGTCCGCATCGACCGCGCCGCGGGTTCGTCGTATCCGCTGCTGACGCATCGGGAGAACGCGGGCGAGTTGCGTTCGGAGGGAGTCGCTCACGGATCGGTACAGGTGCCACCGAGCGGTCGCCCGGTGCTGTTCCTCCCCGACCATCCGGTCACCGGCGGTTATCCCGTGGTGGCCGTGCTGACCGACACGTCGGCCGATCTCGCCGCACAGCTCGTGCCCGGATCGGAGATCCGTTTCAGACGGCGCTGATCGGAGATCCGATTCAGACGGCGCCGACGTTTGGGACCGGTGCCGGTCGGGAACGCGTAGGACGTCCCCGATGTGGAGGTACCACCGTGAGCGATCCGTCTGTGAACGATCTGTCGACCGTGCAGCTCGTCGAACGGCTCCAGAGTCAGACGACGACCCTGGTCAAGACCGAGCTGCAGAATGCAGTGGCCGAGATGAAGGGGAAGGGGACCCGGATCGGTGTCGGCGCGGGGATTTCCGGCGCGGGCACCCTGCTGGTGCTGTTCGGCCTCGGAACGCTGGTCGCCGCTGCGGTCCTGGGACTGGCGAATGTCGTGCCGGCGTGGCTGGCCGCGGTGATCGTCGGAGTCGTGCTCCTGGCGATCGGCGGCGCAGCGGCGGCGTTCGGTGCGCAGCGTGCGAAGTCGGCCGTCCCGCCCGCCCCCGAGCACACCGTCGAGAGCGTCCAGCGCGACGTCGCAACCGTGAAGGAGCACCTGTAGATGAGTGACACGCAGCCCGATCGGAACCCGACCGACCCGCCGCCGGTGGAGCAGCAGCGCGAGGAACTCGCCGAGACCGTCGATGCGCTGGCGGCGAAGCTCGATGTCCCGGCACGAATGAACGCCGCCGCGGCGGAAACGGCGTACACCGCGAAGGTGAAGGCCGAGGAGAACCGCACCGCATTGATCGGTGTCGCGGTGGCCGTGCTGGTCGCCATCGGGACCGTCGTCGTCATCAAGCGTCGCCGCTGAACACCCGACCCAGGAGGAATTCGACATGACTGCCGTGTCCAAGGCGTTCTACAAACCACTGTCACTGGCGACGAGCGTGCTCGGCGGCATCGCCGCGGGAGCCGTGTTCGGCCAGATCTGGAAACGGATCTCCGACGACGCCGAAGCGCCCGATCCGAAGGATCTGGAGCGCAGCAATGTCGAGGTGCTCACTGCCGCGGCGCTTCAGGGACTGGTCTTCGGACTGGTCCGTGCGGCCGTCGACCGTGCCGGTGCACGCGGCTACCAGGCGGTGACTCACGAGAACCCCGACTAAGACGTGACGGTTGACACACCACTGAGACGAACCTAGGGTTCTGTCTCATGACTGAGGTACTGAACGACGAACAGACCACCTGTCCCGTTCACGCCACCGACGACGCGTCGGCCGAGCAGAGCTGCCCGGCCGACGCCGGGCGTTCTCCCGGCAGCCAGTTCTCCGAGGACGGCTACGAGACCGATGCCGAGGGAGTCAAACCCGCCCACGAGTACGAGCCCCTCGGTCCGGACTCGCTGACCTGGCAGATCTGGGGTACCTGGACCGGCATGTTCCAGAGCCTGTGGGCCGGTTCGATCCAGAACATGCACCCCAAGCTCGGCGCCGCCGTCTGGGACCACTCCGACTTCTTCGGAGAACGCTGGCAGCGCCTGATGCGGTCGCTCTACCCGATCAGCGGCGTCGTCTTCGACTCCGTGATCCCCGGCACGAAGACCGGCCTCGAGGTCCGGGACTATCACCGCACCGTCAAGGGGACGATGGAGGACGGGTCGCGCTATCACGCGCTCGACCCCGACGTCTTCTACTGGGCGCACGCGACGTTCTGGTACGGCAACGTCCGCCTGTGCGAGCGGTTCGGCCCGTTCCTCACCGAGGACCAGAAGCGCCAGCTGTTCGAGGAGTCCAAGGCCTGGTACGCCCAGTACGGCGTCTCGATGCGCCCCGTCCCGGAGACCTACGAGGACTTTCTCGAGTACTGGGACTACATGTGCCGCAACGTCCTACGCGACCACGTGTCGGTACGCACGGTCCTCGACATCACCCAGCTGCCGCCGCCCCCGTTCCTGAGCTTCATCCCCAAGTCGGTCTGGGACCGCTACCTCGTCCCGCAGAACCAGAAGATGTTCATGTGGCTGACGACCGGCTTCTACGACGAGCCGATCCGCGAGATCCTCGGCCTCGAGTGGACCGACGACGACGAGCGTCGATTCCGCCTCCTGGGCAAGGGAATCAACCTCGTCATGCACAGGCTGCTGCCGAAACGCTTTCTGCGCCACCCGCGTCCGCGCGACGCGTGGGACCGCGTGAACGGCAGGGTCGCGAAGGACGCGCCGATCGCGCACACACCCAGGCGCAACCTGCCACCGCTGGACCAGCGCGACAACCCGATGCACTACTGCCCCGTCACCGCCGCTCGGCGCGCGACGTATCCGACAGTGCTGACCTCGGACTGAGACTTCACGACGACGTCGGGGGCGGTTCCCGCTCACCTGTCCGGGTGAGCGGGAACCGTCGTCTGGTCTCTGCCCGGCCCGACTACTGCCGTCCCTGTCCCCGTCGCATCGCATGACGCACCCGCTCCGCCTCCCGCTGGGCATACGGGTTCGGCCGGCCGGCGCGTGATCCGGCGAGTTTGGCGCCGATGTGCTCCCCGACGGTGATCGGCGAGTATCGGCTTCCCGCCCCGACGCACGACGGCAGGGTCGCGATCATCGCGTCGATGTTGCCGTCGTGGAAGTACGCGGCGGAGCGTCGACGCTCGATCGCGCCGTCGACGATCGGCGCCTTGACCCGGTGTAGCGTCGACATCCAACGTTCGTTGGTCCAGCGGGCCATGAGGTCGCCGATGTTGACCAGCAGTGCACCGTCGACGGGACTCACGTCGTGCCATCGGCCGTGGTGGTCGAGGACCTGCAGGCCCTTCACCTGGTCCGCCCACAGGACGGTGACGATGCCGTAGTCGGTGTGCTCCCCCATCCCGGTCAGTTCTCCCTCGAGTTCGATCTCTCCGGGCGGGAGCGCGTAGTTGTTCATCCGCAGGACGTCGAGCGAGTGATCGGTGAATCCTTCGAAGAAGTCGGCGGGAAGGTCGAGGGCATCGGCGAAGATGCGGGTCAGGGTGTGTGCGACCCGTCGTGCCTCGACGAAAAAGGTCGAGACGGCCGCCTCGAAGTGGTCGACGGCCGGCCACGTGTTGTCGGCGTAGTGGTCGCCGGGAAGAGCGAGTTCGGGGTACTCGCGTGCTTCGACCCCGACGTTGAACGCCTCGAAGAAGTCGTTCATGCGGTCCGCGGACTCGACGCCCAGCGACAGGGACAACGACTCCGACTTCGGTGGCGCGTAGCCGCGATTGATCTCCGGCGGCGTTCGGTACGCCTTCTTCTCCTCGAGCGGAAGGGCGAAGAAGTCGTCCATGACCGCGGTGAACTCGTCGATGACCGCCGGCGGGATCCCATGCCCGACGATCTGCATGAACCCGACCGAACCGGCGGCGTCGTCGACCTTCGCCGCGACCACGGCCCGATCGGCGGCATCACCGTTGCGGATGTAGGGCGAGATGTCGATGATCGGCACCTGGAAGCCGGTGGAGGCGGCGGTCATGGCGTCCATGGTGACACCGAATCACCGTAACCGCTGGCCAGGCGTCGAACGGCTCAGGTCCGCTGACCGGCCCGGTACTGCACGAAAGCCGGGATCAAGAGGGCCGCAATGATTGTCGCGATCACCACGGCGACACCGCCGAAGGCCGTGGCAGCCGCGACCCCGATCGATGCGGCCGCGGTGCCGTGCGCCACGTCGCCGATCCGGGGGCCACCCGCGACCACCACGATGAACACGCCCTGCAGGCGCCCGCGGACCTCGTCGTTGGCCGCCGCCAGCAGGATCGTCTGACGGAAGGCGGCCGACGCCATGTCGGCGGCACCGCCGATCATCAGCAGCACCACCGCGACGACGAGCATCGGCATCGCCGTGCCGTCGGCGAAGGACACCGCGATGCCGGTTCCGGTGATCGCCAGACCCCAGATGATGATGCAGACGATCACGGCCAGGCCCTGCCGTTCGACGCGCGCGACCCAGCCCGAGAAGATACCGCCGACCACTGCCCCCGCGGAGATCGCCGTGAACAACAGGGCGAACGCCATGCCGCCGCCCTCCGGTCCGCCGAAGTTCTCGTGTGCCATCTGCGGGAACAGCGCCCTGGGCATGCCGAAGATCATGGCGATGAGGTCGACGAGAAACGACGCCATCAGGATCTTGTGGCCGGTCAGGTACCGGAGCCCTTCGATCACCGAGCGCAGCCCGGCGACCTTGGGCGCCGCGTCGCTCTCCGGACGCAGCGACGGCAACATGACGACCGCGATCAGCGTCGGCAACAGGAACAGGGTGTCGACGAAGTAGAGCCACGAGTAGCCCAGGATCGGGATCAGCGCTCCACCGACGAGCGGGCCGGCGATGGCACCCGCCTGCATGACCGTCATGTTCAGCGACAACGCCGCCGGGAGATCCTTGGCGTCGAGCAGTCGTGGCAGCACCGCCGTCCGCGTCGGCTGGTTGACCGCGAGGAACGCCTGTTGAACGGCGAACAGCACCAACAGGATCCACACGTTGCCGCCGCCGGCTGCAGCCTGCACCCAGAACAGCGCACTGCACACGATGAGACCGACGGTGGTGGTGATCAGCAGTGTTCGACGGTCGACGACGTCGGCGAGTGCACCGCCCCACAGCCCGAACACCACCAGCGGGACCAATCCGAACACGCCGGTCAGGCCGACGTAGGCGGAGCTGCCGGTGACCTCGTAGATCTGTGCGGGCACCGCGACGATCGTGAGCTGGGCTCCGACGACGGTGACGATGTTCGCGAGCCACAGGCGCCGGAAAGCGAGAGTGCGCAGCGGCGTCGTATCGGCGAGGTGGCGGCGCATTCTCGCCATCCTAGGACCGCCCGCACACGAGTAGACCGACGCCGGCCCGGACGCCCATTACTGTCGAGGTGTCAGCACCTGTCCATGACCGCGCCCCCGCTCACGGGGCCGAGTGACCCGGGAAAGTCCGCATGACGACGACCACCGAACACCCCCACACGTGGACGGCGGAGGCTCTCGCCGACGGATTGGCAACCGACATCACGGTCGGGCTCACCGACGCCGAGGTCGCCGAACGTCGCTCCGAATACGGCGAGAACCGCTTGCGCAAGGAAGCCCGCGAACCGGCCTGGCGCAAGGTGCTGCGTCTGCTCGCGGACAAGATGACGTTGGTGCTCGTGGCGGCGGCAGCCGTCAGCGCCGGGGTGTCGCGCGAGTGGGAGACGCCGGTGGTGATCCTCGCGGTGATCACGTTCAACACCGTGATCAATTACGTTCAGGAGTCGCGAGCCGAAGAGAGTCTGCGCGCGCTGCGGAGCATGTCGGTGGACTCGTCACGGGTTCGACGAGACGGTCAGGAGCGGTACGTCGAACGCACCGAGCTCGTGCCCGGCGACATCGTCCTGCTCGAGGCCGGCGACGCCGTCCCGGCCGATGGCCGGATCGTGCAGGCGGCCCGGCTGCAGATCGCGGAGTCGGCTCTGACCGGGGAATCGCAGCCGGTCACCAAGACCGCCGATCCCCTCGCCGATCCGAACCTTCCGATCGGCGACCGAACCAACATGGCATTCATGAACACCGAGGTCACCCGCGGCCGGGCGACGATGGTGGTGACCGGAACCGGCATGTCGACCGAGATCGGCACCATTGCTTCGCTTCTGGGCACGGCCGGCGTCGACAAGACTCCCTTGCAGCGACGAATCGACCAGCTTGCGACGCTGCTGACCGTCATCGCGATCGTCGTGGTGAGCATTGTCTTCCTCCTCGGTCTGCTTCGCGGGGAGTCGTGGTCGGACCTGCTGTTGACCGCCGTATCGCTGGCGGTGGCGACCATCCCGGAGGGATTGACCGCAGTCGTCGCATTCACGCTCGCCCTCGGCGCGTCGCGGCTGGCCAAGCGCGGAGCGATCATCAAACAACTGGCGGCCGTCGAGACCCTGGGCAGTACAACCCATATCGCAACCGACAAGACAGGAACGCTGACCCTCAACGAGATGACCGTCCGAAAGCTGGTCGTGGCCGGTCACATCTACCGGGTGACCGGCGGCGGCTACTCGCCCGACGGCAAGATCCTCTCCGACAGCGAGGATGCACTTCCCGATTTCCGCCGGGCCCTCCTGGCGATGTCGCTGTGCAACGATGCGTCGGTCGACGACGGTGTGCTGGTGGGTGACCCGACCGAGGGTGCGCTGGTCGTGCTCGCCGAGAAGGGCGGCATAGATGTGGTCGGCGCCCGGGCGAATCATCCGCGTCTCGCCGAGGTGCCGTTCGACTCCGACTACAAGTTCATGGCGACCTACCACGAGAGCAGCCTGCCGGGCACCGGCCCGTACCGGTGCTATGCCAAGGGCGCCTCGGGTGTGTTGATGAGTCGGGCGACGATGGTGCGTACCTCCGAGGGCGACCGCGCGATCACCGACGAAGATCGCGACCTGATCGCGACGGCTGTCGACGAGCTCGCCCACGAAGGGCTGCGCACCCTCATGATCGCCGGGACCACGTTGGCCGAACTACCCGACGAGTCCTCGCTTTTCGACGCCGTCGACAACCTCGCGATATACGCGGTGGTCGGCATCCTCGACCCTCCTCGACCGGAAGCACGCGAAGCCATCGCGACCGCCCACGAGGCCGGGATCGGCGTTCACATGATCACCGGCGATCACCTCACCACCGCGTCGGCGATCGCCACCGACCTCGGCATCGAGGGCGAACCGCTCTCCGGCGGCACCATCGACGACATCAGCGACGACGAGTTGCGAGCACGCGCAGCCCATTTCGGGGTTCTCGCCCGGGTGGCACCGGAACACAAGATCCGTTATGTCGAGGCTTTGCAGGCGAATGGCGAGGTGGTCGCGATGACCGGCGACGGCGTCAACGACGCACCCGCCCTCAAGCAGGCCGACATCGGCATCGCCATGGGTATCACCGGCACCGACGTCTCCAAGGGTGCAGCGAAGATGATCCTCACCGACGACAACTTCGCGACCATCGTCTCCGCGGTGCGCGACGGTCGCGGAATCTACGCCAACATCGTCAAGTTCGTGAAGTTCCAGCTCACCACGGCGTGGGGCTTCGTCCTCATCTTCCTCACCGCGGGTATCACGGGAATCGCCGGGGGCGCACCGTTCACCGCGCTGCAGATCCTGTGGGTCAACATCATCATGGACGGCCCTCCGGCGCTCGCACTCGGTGTCGACGCCACCGAGCCCGGCACGATGAAGCAGAAGCCGAGATCGCCCGGCGAACGACTGCTCAGCCGTAATCGCGTGCTCCGCATCCTCACACTCGCCATCGTCATGACCGTCGGCACCATCCTGACCCTGGTGTTCGCCGACGACATCTTCCCCGGCAGCGCCCGCGACCCGCTCTTCGCGGGCACGCTGGGTTTCACGACCTTCGTCTTCTACCAGGTGTTCAACCTGCTCAACGTGCGTTCGGATCGTGGGTCGGTGTTCTCCCTGCAGACCCTGACCAATCAAGCGATCTGGATCTCCCTGGTGGCGGTGATCGTGCTGCACGTGGCGGTCGTCAACGTGGGCTTCCTCCAGGACCTGTTCGACACCACCTCCCTCACCGCCACCGAGTGGCTCTACGCCGTTGTCGTCGCGTCGTCGGTTCTGGTGGTCGAGGAGATCCGCAAGGCAGTGGTCCGCGCAGTGTGGCGCTTCTGATACGGACCGCCGAGACACCGGACGCCCTGCGGTGGACGCACGATCGGGAGGTTGCGCCGGTGTCGGACCCGGCGGATCCGCCGGGTCGCAGGTTCAGGGCTGCAGCCGCTCGACGCGCCATTCGTGGTCGACGTGGGTGAGGCGCACCCGGTTGTGCAGGCGGTTCGCCCGCCCCTGCCAGAACTCGACCTCCACCGGAACGATGCGGTAGCCGCCCCAGTTCGACGGGACGGGGATCTCGTCGCCGGCGTCGAACCCGCCGTACTGCTCGGCCAACTCGGCGGCCTTCTGCTCGAGTTCGAGGCGGCTGCCGATCGGCCGGGACTGTTCCGACGCGGCGGCCGACAACTGTGATCCCCGCGGTCGGATCTCCCAATAGGCCTGCGTCTCTTCGGTACTGAGGTGTTCGACCGGCCCGCGGAAATGGACCTGGCGCTCCAGGGCGATCCACGGGAAGGTCACCGATGCATGGGGATTCGCGGCCATGTGCTGGCCCTTGTCCGACTCGTAGCCGGAGAAGAACACTACGCCGTTGGCGTCGACGCCCTTGCACAGCACGGTCCGGGTCGACGGCCGGCCGTCGGCGTCGACGGTGCCGAGGACCATCGCATTCGGTTCCGCGATCCGGGCGTCGAGCGCTTCTTTCAGCCAGACACTGAACAGGTCGAGCCACGGCGGGTCGCCGCGGAGCCAGCTCGGGTCGAGGTTCTCACGGATGCCGTCGGCGCCGGCCGCACGATCGCCCTCGCCGATGTTGGGCGGAATACCCCCGCCGTAGCCGACGCGCATGTTCGGCAGATCGATCGATTCGAGCGGTTTCTCCAACACTCGGCTGAATTTACTCCGACAACTCAGTTACTCCCTGGTACACGCGGAGGGTGGTGCTGATCTACAGTTCGATCTGATCGACGCATGCGATTTCAGGACACAGTTGTCTCAGTGAGGTGGTTGTCATGGCCAACGCGGTTCCCGACGATTTCGTTCCAGGTCTCGAAGGCGTGGTGGCGTTCACCACCGATATCGCGGAGCCCGACAAGAACGGCGGCAACCTGCGCTATCGCGGCGTCGACATCGAGGATCTCGTCGAGAACAAGGTGACCTTCGCCGACGTCTGGGCCCTTCTCGTCGACGGAAAGTTCGGCGACGGACTGCCGCCGGCCGAGCCGTTTCCGCTACCCATCCACACCGGCGACGTGCGCGTCGACGTCCAGGCGGCGCTCGCCATGCTGGCCCCGATCTGGGGTTACGAACCGCTCCTCGACATCGACGACGCCACCGCGCGGGAAAATCTCGCACGCGCCTCGGTGATGGCGTTGTCGTATGTCGCGCAGTCGGCCCGCGGCATCCATCAGCCCGCCGTCCCGCAGCACGTCATCGACGAATGCTCGACCGTGACCGAACGGTTCATGACCCGTTGGAAGGGCGATCCCGACCCCAAGCACGTGGCCGCCATCGACGCCTACTGGGTGAGCGCGGCCGAGCACGGCATGAATGCGTCGACGTTCACCGCACGCGTGATCGCCTCCACCGGCGCCGACGTCGCGGCGTCGCTGTCGGGTGCCATCGGTGCCATGTCCGGACCCCTGCACGGCGGCGCGCCGGCCCGCGTGCTGCCGATGATCGAAGAGGTCGAGAAGACCGGTGACGCACGAGGATTGGTGAAGGGCATCCTCGACCGCAAGGAGAAGCTGATGGGCTTCGGGCACCGCGTGTACCGCGCCGAGGATCCGCGCGCCCGCGTGCTCCGACGCACCGCCCAAGAACTCGGGGTCCCGCGTTTCGAGGTCGCCGCCGCGCTCGAGCAGGCTGCTCTCACCGAGCTTCGCGAACGACGCCCCGACCGGGCGATCGAGACGAATGTCGAGTTCTGGGCCGCGGTCATCCTCGACTTCGCCGAGGTTCCGACGCACATGATGCCCGCGATGTTCACCTGCGGCCGCACCGCCGGCTGGTGCGCCCACATCCTGGAGCAGAAGCGTCTGGGCAAGCTGGTCCGTCCCGCCGCCATCTACACCGGTCCCGCCCCGCGACGCCCCGAAGACGTCGAGGGGTGGGGCGACGTGGTCAAGCCCGGGCTGTAGACCACACCACCGCGAGATCTTCACCTGGCCGCAGAATCGCCGGCCACAGAGAGTTCAGTTTCACTGCAACGCTGCCCGACGGGTCAATCGGATCGCAACCCTGACACCGAAGCTGTTCGGCGAGCAGGGATTTCCAAGCCTTCCTCAGACCTCGCCAGAGCCGACGACTCTGGCCAGAGGTGGGATTATGCGGAAAGCTCAGACGGTCAGCGCGGGCCCCACGGCAGACGCCAGGTCGATGGCTGGTGACCGGCGACCGGCTGACTCGATTCGAGCGCCCGCTCGACCTCGCGCGCATTCGCATCCGTCTCGGCACCAGGCGTACCAGTTGTGTCCGCCGTTGCGGTACTTGAACGTGACCGGCACCCCGAGCTGGCGACGGTCCACGGTCGACTCGAGCGTATGCATAGCGCTTCTGCCCGAAAATGGCGATTCTGCGCGCGGTCGGAACGGAAAAAGCCGAGGCGCCAAGAAGGTGGTGTCCGCCACAACCCTAGAATCGAGCCCATGAGCGATACCGCAACCGCACCCATCACCCTGCCCGCCGACCTGCTGCCGTCGGACGGCCGCTTCGGTTGCGGACCGTCGAAGGTACGCCCCGAGCAGTTGCAGTCCCTCGTCGACACCGGCGCTTCGGTGTTCGGCACCAGTCACCGCCAGGCACCGGTCAAGAACGTGGTCGGCTCGATCCGTGAGGGTCTGGCCGATCTGTTCTCGCTGCCGGAGGGCTACGAGGTCGTCATCTCCAACGGTGGCACCACCGCCTTCTGGGACGCCGCCGCCTTCGGTCTGATCAAGCAGCGCTCGCTGCATCTCACCTACGGCGAATTCTCGTCGAAGTTCGCGACCGTCGCCAAGAAGGCGCCGTTCCTGGACTCGCCCGCGGTCATCTCCACCGACCCCGGCACCGCCCCCGACCCGGCCGCACTGACCGCCGACGACTTCGGCGGCGTCGACCTCATCGGCTGGGCCCACAACGAGACCTCGACCGGTGTCGCCGTGCCGGTCCTGCGACCTGCAGAGTCCGACGACGCGCTCATCGCCATCGACGCCACCTCCGGCGCCGGCGGTCTCCCCGTGAACATCGCCGACGCGGACGTCTACTACTTCGCACCGCAGAAGTGCTTCGCCTCCGACGGCGGCCTGTGGGTGGCACTGATGAGCCCGCGTGCACTCGCCCGCATCGCGAAGATCGCCGAGACCGATCGCTGGTGCCCGGAGTTCCTGTCGCTGCCGACCGCCGTCGACAACAGCAGCAAGAATCAGACCTACAACACCCCGGCCGTCGGCTCGCTGCTCCTGTTCGCCAACCAGATCGAGTGGATGAACAACAACGGCGGCCTCGACTGGTGTGTCTCGCGCACCGCCGACTCCAGCTCGCGTCTCTACCAGTGGGCCGAGGCCAGTGAGTTCGCGACGCCGTTCGTCGCCGAGCCCGCCAACCGCAGCCAGGTCGTCGGCACCATCGACTTCAACGATGACGTCGACGCCGCCGCGATCGCCAAGACCCTGCGCGCCAACGGTGTCGTCGACACCGAGCCCTACCGCAAGCTGGGACGCAACCAGCTGCGTATCGGTATGTTCCCGGCCATCGAGCCCGAGGACGTCACCAAGCTCACCAAGTGCATCGATTACATCGTCGAGCGTCTCTGAGCACGGCGAAGACCTACACCGTCACCGGCGCGTCCGTACCTTCGGGTCGACGCGCCGGTGGCGTTCAGGCCAGCGGGTAGCCTGGACAACACAGACCACATACGACGCACCCATCGCTGGTGTCGCACGGACCCCACGCGTTCTGAACTGCGGTTTTACCGCGTGTCCCACAGTGAATCGGCAGATCGGTGAGTTAATGTGGCCCCAATGCGTGCACCCACCGGAGGAGGAGCAGATGCGTGAGCTCCGCGTCGTCGGAGTGGAAACCGACGGTTCCCACGTCATCTGCCAAGACCCTCAATCGGGTGAGAAATTCCGGATCGCCTCCGATGAACGCCTTCGCGCCGCGGCCCGCGGCGACATCACCAGGCTGGGACAGATCGAGATCGAGATGGAAAGTGCATTGAGGCCACGAGAGATCCAGGCACGAATCCGCGCGGGTGCGTCCGTCGCCGAGGTCGCCGCCGCGGCCGGGGTGGGTGTCGACAAGATCGAACGTTTCGCCCACCCGGTACTGCTCGAACGCTCCCGCGCCACCGAGCTCGCCGGCGCAGCTCACCCGATCCGGCACGACGGGCCGGCGGTTGCGACCCTTGCCGAATCCGTGGCGGAGGGGCTCGTCGCATACGGCCACAACCCGGCCGACGCCGACTGGGACGCCTGGAAGGACGACAGCGGCTACTGGGTCGTGCAGGTCGCGTGGAGCGTCGGACGCACCGACAACCTCGCGCACTGGCGTTATCAGCCCGGCACGCACGGCGGCACCGTCGATCCGCTCGACGATCTCGCCGACGAGCTGACACACCCCGAGACCATCGCACCGCGGCGTCGACTCATGCCGGTCGCCACTCCGGAGATCGCCGTCGAGACCACATCGGACGGGCGTGAAGAAGTCACGCTCGACGCCAACTCGCTGATCGGTGCCCAGCGCGCGCGCCAGGAACGTCGTGCGGTGCGGGAGGACAACGGCACCGTTCCTCTCGATTTCGGGTTCGACGAGGAGACCACCGCCCACGCGCCCCCGGCACCGGTCACCCCGATCGCCGCCCCCGTTGCGCAGGCGCCTGTCAAGACCACAACCATGGAACCGGACGCCGCTTCGGCGTCATCCCCGGCGGACACACCCGGGCGCGACAGCACCGATGCCGAAGCGGACACCGCGTCGGCGACCGACCACGACACCGACTCGCCGGAGGGCCCTGCGACACGCGAGCCCGGACCCGCTCACGCCGAACGTCCGCGCAAGAAGAAGCCACGCAAGCCCGCCGTGCCCGCGTGGGAGGACGTCCTGCTCGGCGTACGCAGCAACGGGAACAGCTGACATATGTCGGCACGCGCGGCCACCGTCTGGTTCATCGACTCTTCCGACCCGGCCGACGACCTACGCAGCGTCGTGCGCGCACCGCGGCACGATCATCAGCACGCCCAGCAACTCGCGTCGAAGATCTACGGCGACAGCGTTCTCGTCCCGCTCGTCGACACCGACCTGGCGACCGCAGCCGCCGCGAAGGATCACCACGTCTACGCGGGGTTCTACGGTTCGCTCGCGGTCATCTCATGCTCGCTGTTCGAGACGGCCGTCCCCTCGACGCTGACCCGGACGCTGGCCGCGATCCGCCCGAGCGCGGTGACGACGCTGCTCTACACCGAACCCGACACGTCGTTCGGGGCGTTCGCGCGCTGGGAATCGGGGTCACTCCGACGCTCGTTCTCCGCCGACCCGGTGACGATCCATGAGGACCACGGACTCCCGTTCACCTTCGAGAAGCCGTTCTGGGGAGGCGAATACCCGCTCTCCTACGCCGAAGGTGTCCCCAACCAGGGGATGGCGCTGCCATTCCATCCGGCCCAGCTCGCCGAGGAGGCCAACCGGTCCTGGCTCGGATTCCGCTACACCCATCCGCTCGCCCCGACCGACCTCGACCCGGCCGACATCACCGTCACCGGCTTCGCGCTCCACCCGGCGGAGTACGAGCCGACCGCCGCCGATTTCGAGAACTATCGCCGAGCCACCGCCGCCCACGCCGGGGAACGCGCCGCACCGCCAGAGGGCCGTCCGCGCAAGCGCGGAAGCATCCGGGAGTATTTCGGCTTCTGACCGCTCCTCGTGCCCGAGCCCGTGGATGACTTCGAGTGTCTCGACTTCGGGGATCTGGGCTCAGGTCAGAGGCGGCTGAGTAGTTCGGCGAGGTGTGTTTCGATGAGCGACCGGGGATCCGCGCGCAGTTCGCGGCTCGGCGGGACGACCCGTGGCCGGTGGTCGATGACTCTGCGCACCACAAGGCGTGCTTCATCGCCGGACGCCGTTGCGGGTCCGTGGATCTCGTTACGTACCTGTTGGAGGTGTTCGATGAACCGGCGGGGTATGTCGGGTCGCCGGTTGATGCGTTCGGGGTTGGGTGGTGCCCCGGGCTCGGCGTTGAGCCGCCAGACGCAGCGGCCTTCATCGGATCCTTCACGGACCATCCGGGTGGTGTACTGGCCGGGTTGCTCTCCGACCATGCGGTTGTGTTTCGGACATGCGGGTGCGAGGTCGGTGATGTCGGTGAGTCCGCCGAGGCCCCAATCGAGTTGGGCGTGATGCATTTCCACGTGTGCGGCGGAGAGGTCGCAGTCGGGTGTGGAGCAGTTTTCGCCGTCGGGGCGGGCGAAGGACACCAGGCGCTGTTCGCGGGTGGCCAGGCGCTTGCCGCGTCCGAAGTAGAGCGGGACGGCGGTGGCGTCCTTGAACACCGCCAGCCATGGTTGGGCGTCGGCGGCCAGGTTGACGAGATCTTTGATCGGGATCAGGGTGCCGGTCGCGGTGGTGGCGAAGCCGGCTTCACGGATCAGATCGTTCAGATCGGCCTTGAAGATCATCTGCACGGGTAGTCCGCGGTGGCTCTTACCCAGTAGACCGTCCTCGAACACAGCTTTCAGCAGTGCGTTGAAGGCGTCGTGGTTGAGCTGGGCCGGGGTGCGGTCATCCCGCTCGGCGGCTGCGGCGACCACGTCGGGGTCGGCGTCGTCGATCGAGCCATGGGGTGATTCAGGGTCGTCGGGGTTGTTCATGCCGGGTTTGGCCCAGACGGCGAGCAGCATGGTGACCCGGGCAAGCAGTTCGGGTGTCAGGGTGCCGGTGAGTTTGGCCGTGCCGTCGGCACGCTGCCGGTCGACCCACAGATTCCGGCGGCGCTGGCGATCCGAATCGTCGGTGAGGGTGCCGTCGGGGTCGAGGTGGGCCAGCAGTCGGGATCCCAGGGCGGTGATGTCGGCCGGCGTGTGGTCGACGGCGATCTCGGTCATCTGAACTTCGGCGGCGATCTTCACGTCGTGGTCGACGGCGTGCGGAATCTGGTCGAGGACATCGATGACCGCACGAACATGGGCGGGGCCGACATGCCCGTCGGCAAAGGCCTCGGCCAGGGTGGGGTGCTGGGGTGGGAGCGGTTCACCGGTCGGGCTGGAAAAGGTTGCGGTGGCCGACATCTGGTCGCGGCGACGCATGGGTTCGGCGATCCGGAGGCGATGGGTCATGAACTGGATGACACTGCGATGACCGGTCTTACGCGGTAGGTCACGTTCGGTGGCTTCGACGACCTGACGGTCCCCGGCAAAACTCAGTCGCGCCATGGCCCTTTCGGTCTCGGCGGCGAGATCGACGAGTTCGGCATCCGAACACTGCGTCAGGTTCACCGTCTGCAACTGGTCGATGAGCGAATGGATTTGATCGACGAGCGCGGCAGCTCCGGAAGGCGGGACCGCGGCGGCGGGCCGTGCGCTGTCTGCCAAGACGGTCACCCCCGGAGAACACTGATCGAATACATGTTCGACTGTACACGGGAATGCGCTGGTCCGCACCGAATCTTGACGTCCACTCATCGGCTCGGCCCTGTCGGTGGTGTCTGGTAGGTGAGGCTTGGGCCAGATGTTGTCCGCGCGGTGGCAGAGCTAACGACCCATGATCAGCAACGCGATCGACGACGTCACCCCGGCCAGGAAGCCGATGAGCAGGCCCCAGACGATCCAGCGCCATACGAGGCGGTAGCGGAACTCCCAGAGGGTCCAGCCGAGGCCACCGGCGACGACGAGCACCGCGGCGATGCCGAGGAACTTCAGGATGCCGCCGATCAGTTCGTAGATCCCGACGAGCACGAACGCCCCGAAGAGTGCGCAGACGGCGGATACGCCGATGCCGAGCGCCCAGGGCGTGGGCTCGGTGTGCCCCACCCACGGAGTGGGCTCGCCATTCCGATCGAACGGTTCGGGAGTGTTCACTCCCCCATCGTGCCCGACCGGACACGCTCGTAGAACGCGACGGCCGCGGCTGTCGCAACGTTGAGCGAGTCGGTTCCGCGACTCATCGGGATGCGGGCCTTCACATCCGTCGACGCCATCGCCGACGCGGTGAGGCCGGGCCCTTCGGCGCCCACCAGGAATCCGATCTTCTCGGCGTCGACCGCCTCGGCGAGCGTCACCGCGTCGGGGTCCGGGGTCATCGAGACGAGACGGAAGTCGCGGGAACGCAGTTCGTCGAGACCACGGGGCCACTCGTCGAACTTGGCGAACGGCACCAGCAGGGCATGACCCATCGAGACGCGAACGCAACGCCGGTACAACGGGTCGGCGCAGCCCTGACCGAACAGGACGGCGTCGACGCCGAGGCCGGCGGCGTTGCGGAAGATCGAGCCGATGTTCTCGTGATCGTTGACGCCTTCGAGGATCGCCACGGTGCGCGCGGTCTCGACGATGTCCGGCACCGAGAGCACCTCGGGGCGTCGCGAGACGGCGAGGACGCCGCGGTTGAGGTGGAAGCCGACGATCTCCGCCATCACCTCGGCCGAGGCCCGGAAGAACGGGACACCCGACAGCGACGGGTCGCGCAGATCGTCGTCGAGTTCCTTCAGACGCTTGTCGACGCCGAGAAAGGCGTGGGCGGAGAACCTCGAGGCGATCATGCGCTGCGCGACGAGCACGCCTTCGGCGATGACCAGACCGCGTCCGGGGCGTCCGCCGGGCAGAACCGGGAGGTCGGGTCGGCGGTCCACCGAGTTGAGGTCACGGAAGTCCTCGACCCGGGGATCCTGCGGGTCGTCGATGTCGATCACTTCCACTGCGAGCCCGGGCACCGGAACAGTGTGCCACCCGGGCCGTACGTGACCTGCGACACCCGTTCGAACACCCGATGAGTACCCCGGCCTCGCCGATGTGGAAATGTTGAGCCCGTGACCAACAGCGTCTCGACCCCGACGTCACGTCTGTCCCTCCAGCGCGCCACCGACGCCGACTGGGACGACATCATCACCACCGATGCCCGTGCGTTCGCCATGCGCAATCCACTGCCCGACGACGAGCGCGCCGACCTTCGCGGCAAGGTCGCCGACGACGACATCGTCCTGGTGCGCGACACCGGCCTCCCGTCGAAGCCGCTCGTCGGGGTGTCGATGTTCTACCGGATGTCGATGTCGTTACCCGGCGCCGGTGTGGCCGACGCCGCCGGACTGTCGTGGGTGTCCGTGGCGTCGACGCATCGTCGTCGTGGAATCCTGCGCACGATGCTGACCGAGATGTTCGGGCAGTGGGAGGCCGAGAACTACACGTTCGCGATCCTGACCGCGAGTGAGGGCACCATCTACGAACGCTTCGGGTTCGGTCCGGCGTGCTTCTCCAACACCGTGTCCATCACGCCCGGGCATGCACCGATGCGCGGCGATCAGCCGAAGGACGCGACCGTGCGCTTCGCCGACGTCGACGAGATCGCCGCTGCCGTACCCGATCTCCATGCACGCTGGACGCTCACCACCCCCGGCGCGCTCACCCGGACCCCCGCCTGGTGGGCACCGATCCTCGCCGACCGGCCGTCGGAGCGTCCGCTGCCCGCGAGCGGACTGCATTACCTGCTGCACGACGACGGCTACGCCAGTTACCGCATCTACAAGAACGAGAACGGTGGCGTGCGGGGCGAGGTGAACGAGGTCTTCGCGGTCACCGACGACGCCCACTCCGACCTGTGGCGGGTACTGACCAACCTCGACCTGATCCCGTCACTGACCGCCACCATCCCGGTCGACGACCCGTTGCGGCACAAGCTGATCAACGCGCGAGATGTGTCGATCACCGGCCTGCGCGACGAGATGTGGCTACGCATCCTCGACATCCCGGCCGCGTTGGGATCGCGGAAGTACGCCGCCGACCTCGATGCCGTCATCGAGGTCACCGACGAGTTCCGTGGTCACGGAGGGGTTTTCACGGTGTCCGCGCGCGGCGGCGACGCGATCGTCGCACCGGCGGCCGAAACCGCAACGCCCACAGTGAAAATGGACACCTCGGTGCTGTCGAGCATCTACCTCGGCGGCATACGACCGTCGGCCTTCGCGGCGGCCGGCCGGCTCAGCGTCGACTCCCCGACAACGCTTCGAGCTCTGGACCAGGCCTTCACCACCGATCGGGCACCGTTCTCCGGCACGTTCTTCTGACCCCGCAAGCTCCGGGACTCATTCTGGAGCGGGCAATGACCGCGTCAGACCGCCCGGGTGTGCGGCACGTCGGTGTCCGGCTTACCGAGGATCTTGTTGAAGATGATCACACCCTCGCGCAGGGCGTCCCGTTCGTCCGGCGACAGTTCGCGCAGCCGGTCGCTCAGCCAGGCCTCGCGGGCCGCCAGCTCTTCCTTGATGACCTCCACCCCGTCCTGCGAGAGCGTCACGATGGCCTGACGCCCGTCAGTCGGATGAGGTTCGCGCTTGATCATGCCCAGATCCGACAGCGACGCGATCACCCTCGTCATCGACGGCGGGCGCACCCGCTCAGCCGCGGCGAGGGCACCAGGGGTCATCGGACCTTCGTGATGGAGCGTGTAGAGGGCGGAGAGCTGCGTCAGCGAGACCAGCTTGTTCTCGCGCCGCCCCCTCAGGCGTCGCGCGAGACGTACGACGGCGAGGGACAGGTCGCCGGATAGACTTCCGTAACCATACGGTGAATGCATTACCCCAGAGTAGGACAGCTAACGACCTCCAGATCTCTAAGCAAAGCAAATTGACCCGGGTGGATGACAAACCGGTCGCAAAATTTGACTACAGGCGTTAGCTGATGAGGTCGGAGATCGGTCCACGCGCGAAGTAGGCGACGAAGACCGCGGCCACCAGCCACAGCAGCGGATGAACCGTGCGGGCCTTGCCGGCCGCGGTGGCCATGACCACCCAGCTGATGAAGCCGATCCCGATGCCGTTGGCGATCGAGTACGTGAACGGCATCGACACGACGGTCAGGAAGGCCGGCAACGCGAAGTCGAAGCGACGGAAGTCGACGGCCGTCAGCTGGCCGATCATCATCGCACCGACCACCACGAGGGCCGGCGCCACCGCCTCGAGCGGGATCACCTCGTAGATCGGCGTCAGGAACATCGCGACCAGGAACAGCACGCCGGTGACCACATTGGCCAGGCCGGTGCGGGCACCTTCGGCGATGCCCGACGCCGACTCGACGAAGACCGTGTTCGACGACGCCGACGCGGCACCGCCGGCGATGGCGCCGGTCCCCTCGACCACCAGCGCACGGCCGATGCCGGGGAGGTTGCCCTTCTCGTCGGCCAGGCCGGCCTCCTTGCCGAGGCCGGTCATCGTCCCCATCGCATCGAAGAAGTTGGACAGGACGAGAGCGAACACGAACACCGACGCGGCCAGCACACCGATGCGGGTGAACGCGCCGAACAGGTCGACATCTCCGACGAGGCTGAGGTCGGGCAATCCGCCCAGCGCGGTGGGGATGTCGGGCACGGTGAGGCCCCAGCCCGACGGGTTGTCCATGCTGGAGCCGTAGTCGAAGATGCGCTCGAGCACGACCGACAGGACGGTGGTGATCGCGACCCCGATCAGCAGACCGCCCGGGACCTTCCGTACCACCAGGACACCCATGATCAGGACGCCGAGGGCGAAGATCAGCGTCGGGATGGTGGCGATCGAGTTGTCGCTGCCCAGCTGGACCGGAACCGTGGTTCCGGCGGCGTCCGGGATGCGTCTGACGAAGCCGGCGTCGACGAAACCGATGAACGCGATGAACGCGCCGATGCCGGCGGCGATGGCCGCCTTGAGCTCGGCCGGCACCGCGTTGAACACCGCCGTGCGGAATCCCGTCACCGCCAGCAGCACGATGATGATGCCGTCGACCACGACGAGACCCATCGCCTCCGGCCACGTCACCTCGGGCGCGATCGACACCGCGAGAAGACTGTTGATCCCGAGACCGGCGGCGATCGCGAACGGATAGTTGGCGACGAGACCGAACAGGATCGACATCACGCCCGCTACCAGTGCGGTGACCGCGGCGACCTGCGCCAGCGGCAGCACGTTGCCGAGCACGTCGGCGTTCTTGTCGCCGCCGGGGATGCCGCCGATGATGATCGGGTTGAGCACCACGATGTAGGCCATCGTGAAGAACGTGACCAGGCCGCCGCGGAACTCGCGGTTGATCGTCGATCCGCGCTCGGAGATCTTGAAGAAACGGTCGAGTCGACCGTTGGGCGTCGTGGACGCAGGGCCTGCGGTGGTGGCGGGGCCGGTACCGACCGTTGCCGGGCCGGCAACACCTGCGTCGGCCGCTTCGGTCGCCTCCGCGGTCGAGGTGTCGGCGGGTGTCAGGTCGCGGGCCTCACTCGGGACATCTTTGGGCACCTGTGGAAAGCTACCCTTTGTCTCATGGCCGATACAGTCGACGTCCCCGAACTACCGCGCGTGCTGCGTGCTCCCGAGCCGGTGATCGTGGTCGGGATGGTGGCCTGGCTGGTGGCGACGGTGGTCGTCGCGGTCAACGATGTGGGCGGCGGCAACGCACTCCGGATCTGTCTCGTCGGGCTCGGCGTCGGCCTTCTCGGCACCACGATCGTGCTGGTCCAGCGGGCCGGCGTCCGCCGAGGCGCCCGCGGTGCGCAGGAGGGTCTGGACTAGATCGGGTCCGCGATTCCCGACGCGCCGCTGCGGTTCTCCCCTGCGCTCGGACGCCGGAACGGCTTGAGCCGGAGGACGTGACGCAGGACAAATCCGAGCACTGGCCGGATGAACGGCACACCCCACCGCCACGGCAACCAGCCGACCCACCGCGGCGACCCGGCGATCTCCCACGTCACCGTGGCGGTGTCGAGCCGTGCGCCGTCGGTGATGGTGAATCGCTCGGCGAAGTTCTTGATCGCGAACGGCAGCGAGATCCCCGTGCCCACCAGGACGAGTTGCTCGTGCTCGGTGACCGCGGCGAGCCGCTCCTCGACCGACAGGATGGTGCCCGACATCGTCCGCCGCAAGCCGACGGCAACAGCCCCCGCCTCGGCAGTGATCCATCGCGGCCCGGTGAGGAACGGCAGGCTCGAGAGGTACTCGGCCTCGGTGAGCCGCTCCCACACCTCGCGGCGCGACAGCGGCGTCGTCTCCTGCAAGGTGATCGCGAACGACGCCCGGCGATCGATGTAGTCGTCGACCTCGTCGAGCGCGAGCTCCCGCACCGCGAACCGGCCAGGGTTGCCGGCCAGCCCATGCAGGACGAACAACGCGATGAGCCCGAGCACGCCGAGCACCACCAACGCCCCGAGAACGATCAGCAGGATCGTCGCTGCACTCACCCAGGCCCCCAATCAGGTTTCATATATGACTACCAGAGCGCACGGTGTCGACGCGAGCGAATCCGGGACGGGCACCCGGCGCATGGACAGTCCGCTGGCGCCGCGCCGACAGCGCCGTACCCACGATGCCCGAGGCGCAACCACGGGGAACCCTCTGATCAACCGACCCGACGCCCACGGGAAGGCCATCCAAGATCAGCTCACGAAGAGGACCTAGGCCGGGTCGTCGACCGGGCGCAGGGCTTGTCGCCCGGTTGCCCCGATGCCTAGGGCCACCACCGCGAGGGCGAGCAGCGCGATGGGCAGGGTCGCGAAGGTGGCGATGGCCCCGACCATCAGCGGTCCCCCGGCGTCGCCGACCTCGCGGCCGAGTTCGGCGTTGCCCATCGTGCGACCCATCCGCTCGTCGGGCGTCGACTCGGCGAGGTGGGCGAAGGCCAACGGCGTGACACCGCCGACCGTCATCCCGATCGCCGCGGCTGCGACGAGCAATGTCGCGGCGTGGGGCACGAACGCGACGAGTATCAGTGCGGCCGCGCCGACGGCCATCCCGGCCAGGGCTCCGGTTCGGATGGTCACCCGGCCTTCGTCCCGATACCGCCCGACCATCGGCTGGACGACGGCGGACACCAGGGCGAGAACCGCGACCGCCGCCGCGCCGACGAACGACGGCAGACCCTCGCGCGAGGCCAGTAGCGGTAGGAAGCCCACGGCGACACCGAGAATCGCGGTCGTGGTCGCGAGCAGCATCGTGGGGATGAGGAAGCCGCGTTCGGTCGTCTGACGGGCCAGGTCGGCGAGGGTGTATCGCTGCCGGGGCAGCACGGGCGGCGCGGGCAATGCGACGGCCACCCAGACGGCGGCGGCGAGACCGAGGACCGCGAGTGCCGCGTACAGCGACCGAATCCCGCCCAGGTACACGAGTCCGACGCCGAGCAGGGGGCCGAACACATAGCCCACGCTCTTCCACGCGCCGTACCGACCGAAGTAGTGCCCCAATCGTTCTCGTCCCGCCAGGCGGGCCACCGCCGCCGACGAAGCGGGCGAGAACGCGGACGCCGCGGCGCCCTGCCCGAGCCGGGCGAGCGCAAGAGCCAGCGGCGTCGCGGTCGCCACGCCGATCAACGACGCCACCGCGAAGGCGATCAGCCCGCCGAGGATCACCGGTTTGGCCCCGATGCGATCGCTCAGAGCCCCGAACAGCGGTTTGAGAACTACCTCGGCTAGGTCGTACAACGCGAGCACCAGGCCCAGGCCCAGCAGCGACAGTCCGATGTCGTCGCTTTCGGAACCGAGAACCGTCGCGACGCCGTGCGCGCCGAATGCCGTGGTGAAACCCGCGAGGTACAGGGGCGCGATCGAACGCGGCGAGGCCGTCACCAGTTCACTGTAGAGGCCCGCTACGGCGGGTCGTCCCGGCCGGTCAGCCGGCGACGATCTCGTTCAGTCGTTTGCCGATGATGCCCACCGCGAAACCCAGCCGTTCGAACTCCTTGTTGGTGGTCTGCCCGTGGTAGTAGCGGTAGTAGATCTGTTGCGCGATGACGACGGCCCGGAAGAGTCCGAACGCCTCGTACCACCGCCACCGCTCCGGCGACATCTCGAAACCCATACGCTCGCAGTATCGTTCGACGAACTCCGCACGCGTGATCATCCCCGGCAGGTTCGTCGGGACGCGGCGCATGAGCTGTAGGTCGTCGGGATCGTCGGCCTGGATCCAGTACGCCATCGACCCCGCGACATCCATCAGCGGATCACCCAGCGTGGCCATTTCCCAGTCCAGGATGCCGATGACCTTCGTCGGGTCATCCTTGTCGAGCACCACGTTGTCGAGCTTGAAGTCGTTGTGGATGATGCAGTTCGCCACATCGTCGGGCTGGTTGTCGGCCAGCCACGCCATCGCCGCCTCGAAATCGGGCACGTCGTCGGTGTGCGCGTTGCGGAACCGGGCGGTCCAGCCGTCGACCTGGCGCCGGACGTAGCCGAGTCCCTTCCCGAGGTCGCCGAGCCCGGTCTTCGCCGGGTCGACCGAATGCACCTCGACGAGCGTGTCGATGAAGTTGAAGCAGAGTTGCCGTGCCTGATCGCCGTCGAGCGGGACGTCGGCGGGCCACTCCTTGCGCGGGATGACGCCGTCGATGCGACCCATGACGTAGAAGTCGGCGCCGAGGACCGAATCGTCGTCGCAGAAGGCGATCATCGGTGCGATGTACCGGATCACCCCGGAGAGTTCGGACTGGATGCGGTACTCGCGGCGCATGTCATGCGCGCCGCGCGCCTTGGTACCGCGCGGGGCCCGGCGCAGGATCAGGTCCCGCGTCGGGTACCGCAGCAGGTAGGTGAGATTGGAAGCGCCACCCGCGAATTGCCGCACCTCGGGCACCGCGTCGAGTCCCTCGACGTCCGGCGCCGCGGTCCGCAGCCACGAGGCCACCGCCTCGACGTCGAACGCGTCCTCGTCCCGCACCTCGCGCGCCTCGGTCACCTGGTCAGCCATCGTGGGAAGTCACCCTTCTCGATCGTGAATGTTTGTGGACGGACGCGGTCAGCGGTACTTACCGAGTTCCAGGCGGGCAACGACGTTGCGGTGCACCTCATCCGGACCGTCGGCCAGGCGCAGCGAACGTGCACCGACCCAGGCCTGTGCGAGCGGGAAATCGTCGGTCAGGCCAGCACCGCCGTGGAGCTGGATGGCCATGTCGATGACGGACAGGGCCATGTTCGGGACCTCGACCTTGATCTCGCTGACCGCGGACAACGCCTCCCGCGACATGCCCTGATCGAGCAGCCAGGCCGCGTGGTGGACCAGCAGTCGTGAGCGGTTGATCGCGATGCGGGCGTCGGCGATCCGTTCGCTGTTGCCACCGAGCCGGGCCAGTTGCTTACCGAACGCCTCCCGCGAGAGTGCCCGGCGGACACCGAGTTCCAGTGCGCGTTCGGCCAGGCCGATCGCTCGCATGCAGTGATGCACACGTCCCGGGCCGAGACGACCCTGGGCGATCTCGAAGGCGCGACCCGGTCCCAGGAGGATGTTCGACGCCGGGACCCGGACGTCGGTGAAGGACACCTCGCCGTGGCCGAACGGCTCGTCGAAATAGCCCATGGTGGTGAGCATCCGGTCGATCGTGACGCCGGGCGTGTCGATCGGGATGAGGACCATGGTGTGGCGCGACTTGCGGTCGGCCTCGGCGTCGGTGACGCCCATGAAGATCAGGACCTTGCAGTCGGGGTGCCCGACACCGGTGGAGAACCACTTGGTGCCGTTGATGACCACATCGTCACCGTCGAGAACAGCCGACGCGGCCATGTTGGTGGCATCCGAGGAGGCGACGGCGGGTTCGGTCATGCAGAAGGCGCTGCGGATGTCGGCCCGCAGCAGCGGTTCCAGCCAGCGCTCCCGCTGCTCCTCGGAGCCGTACCGCAGCAGAACTTCCATGTTTCCGGTGTCGGGGGCGTTGCAGTTGAAGATGACCGGCGACAGCGCCGACGATCCCATCGCCTCGGCGATCGGGGCGTAGTCGACGTTGGACAGGCCCTCTCCCCCGTCGGTCCCGAAGTTGGCGGCGTAGCGGCCGGCGTGGGCAGCCGGGAGGAAGAGATTCCACAGACCCTCGGAACGTGCTTTCGCCTGCAGTTCGGCGATGATCGGCGACGGCGTCCACGGATCGCCGTCCCCCTCGCGACGTTCCTTGATGTCCTGGTGGATCCGGGATTCGACGGGTTCGATCTCGTTGGTGACGAACGCCCGCACTCGCTCGGTGAGGTCGGCGGACCGTGGTGACGGAGAGAAATCCATTCCCCGACCGTATCGCGGAGGCGCCTTCCCGGTGGCTACTTCCAGTACAGCGTCGAGCCGTCCGGTCCGGCCGTGGTGCTCACGAGTTTGGCGAAGCAGTGGTCGGGGTCGAAGCCCTGGGTTCGGCACCAGCTGTTCGCCTCCACCGGGCCGGGGAACGTCGCCGCCGCGACCGTCACCCACCAGCCCTGGTACGAGAACACCGGCCACTCATCACTCCACAGCAACCGAACATCGTTGAACCGCAGACGAAGTGCGAGGAATTCGTCGAGGATGGCCTGATCGTCCCAGGTACGACCGTCGGCCACCAGACCCGGACGTTTTGAGCTGAGCTGGGCAACCCAGCGGTTGTTCAGGTTGGCGAGGATGAAGGCGCGGTCGGCGTCGGCTTGCAGGCGAAGGGCGTCGACGCTGGTCGCGGTCACATCCGTGCCGGCCGGGAACGCGGCGCCCGTGGCGACCGACGATGCCGCCGGCATGCCCGAGCCCGGCGTGGCAACCGAAGGTGGCGGCCCCGGCGTCGGGCCCTTGTCACAGTCGACGAGATACTGTCCCCCAGCCGAACCCGAGCCGGAGCCGGAGCCGGAGCCACCGGCAGAACCCGAACTCGGTCCGCTTCCGTTCAGCGTGTCGGGCAACCGGAAGAAACTGCCCGGCGGGTAGGTCAGCTCGAGATCGAGGGCGCCACCACCATCGGGCGCCGGGACGGCGAGCGGGGATCGCTGGAAGTCGAAGATGCCCGACGCAACCAGACCCCCGCCATCGGAGATGGTGATCCGGGTCTGCGGACCGAACAGGACGTCCCCGCCGGGACACTTCGCGGTGACCCTCATCGTGACGACGAGGCCACCGGTGGCGGTGCGGAACGACTGCGGGGTGAAGACCGGCGGCGACCCGCACGGTGTCACGTACTCCGTTCCCCCACCGCCGGAGCCGCGGTCGCTCGCCCGGGTGGTGCCCGGGACGATCGCGCGCGGACCCGTCGGGGCGAATCCCGTGATCGTGGTCGAGGTCAGCGTGACCAGACGGTCGCCGATGGCGAAGGTGCGTGCCGGGTCGACGTAGGTGTCGTCCTGCGCGACAACGTTCCCGATCGCGGCGGGCGGCATCGACCACACCGTGGACCCGGTCGCCAGATCGATGGCGACGACACCGTTGTCACGGGACGGCACGATGACGCGTTCACCGTCGGTGACCCCTTCACCCGTCCGTCCTCCATACGCACCCGCCGGGGCAGTCCAGCGCGGGCGGCCACTGTCGGCGTCCAGCGACACGACTTGCCCACTGTGCAGGTAGACGAACTCACGGTCATCGGCGACGAACCCCGTGACGATGCCGTTGGTGAAGTCGGGAATCGACCATGCGGTCTCGCCGTCGCGGAGATCGACGTACGCGCCACCGGCCAGCACCCGGTCACGCTGGCCGGGTGTCGCGACAGATGCGACCGCCAGGTAGACGCCCGGGAACTCTGCAGTGGTGCCGTCGGCGCGCAGGTGCACGACCGGCCCGTTCTGCGGCTGCCCACCGTTCATGCTGCCGCTCAACAACATCAGCGAGCCGTCCGCGAGGCGTCCGATGCCGGTCCGACCGGGGCTCGTATAGACCACACGTCCGTCGTCGGCCGACACCACCCCGATGACGCCGTCAGCGCTTGCGACGAACTTGTCAGTCGCCGTGAACTGCGACGAGTCCCCGCTCGGTAATGCCTCGGGAAGGGTCACCGTCTTCTGCCACTCGGTGCCCTGTGGCGTCAGCTTGATCAGCGTCATCTGGCCTTGCCCGCCACCGAACTGCCGCACGAATGCCGCGCTGCCGTTGAACGCGATGCCGAAGGCCGACCCCGGGACCGGCACACTGCCGGCCGAGCGTCCGGTTCGCGTGTCGATGAAGTGAGCGCCCGCGTTGCCGAGACACGCAATGGTGTGATCGACGATCGCGTCGGAACACGACGACACCGGCTCGTCGAACATCCACCGTTTTCCCGATGCGACATCGATCCCCAGCACACGGTGTCCGGAGGACGAGCTCCCGCGGTCCGCTCGGAGCAGGGTCACGAGTGTCTGGTCGTCGTGTACCGCGCCCAGGGTCTCGTATGACGATTCCATCGTCAGCGGTGACACATACGAGTCCGCCCCGAACGATCCCGACTCGACGGTCCACACCGCACTCGGCGCCGTGGGATACGACCCCGTCAACTGTCCGGCGAGCAGGTCGGGCTCCTCCGCGGACTGCGTCGTCTTCCACCACACGACGCCACCCACGACGAGGGCGAGCACGCATGCCAATGCGATCCCGGTGATGACATACGCCTTGGTGTTCGACCGGCGCGAAGGTGGCGGCTGCCAACCGGGCGGTGGATATCCGGGAGGTGGATACCCCGGCGGCTGCCAGCCGGGTGGTGGGTATCCCGGCGGTTGGTAGCCGGGCGGTGGATACCCGGGCGGTCCCATCGGGGGCGCGATGCCGGTGGGCGGATGGGGACTCTGGCCGAACTGCGTCGACGCGTACGGGTCGGGTTGCGCCGGCCCGGCGCCGGAGGGCGTCGTCGCGTGCGGGTCCGGGCGACTGTCCTTGTTCAGCGAGACCCCGGGTCCCACCGTGGGACGCGCAGGTTGGATGGACGTCGGCGACTCATCGGATGGCCGGGGCGCGTCGGCATCCCCATCGGACGGCGGACCCGGATGCGACATCTTCACAGTCAATCCCAATCGCACGCGTCCGAACTATCCCCTGCCCGGACGATTTCCCGGGTCAGCTCGCGCCGGCGGTGGGAACGTCTGCACGCCTCCGCGTTTCGTACCGTGCGAGCACCCAGGTGCACAGCGCGACCCACAGCACCCCGAAGATCCAGCCGGACACCACATCTGTCGTCCAGTGCACGCCGAGCTCAATTCGGGTGAGCCCCACGAGAATCGACAGCAGCGGTGCGAGCAGAAGAATCCACCGATGCCCGCGCACCCACGCGAAGCAGCGGTACGCCACCACCGCGCACAGACCGAACACGATCATCGTCATCATCGCGTGGCCCGACGGATAGGAGAACGAGTCGATGTTCAGCAACCGGTCCTCGATCGGCGGCCGGTTGCGCGCGAACCCGAATTTGAGTCCCTGCATCAGTGCGTAACCGAGGAGGGTTCCGACGCCGAGGTACACGGCGTCGACGCGCCGACCGGCGGCCGCCAGGCCGATCACCGCCAGGACGGTGAGTGTGGTCAGGATCAGGGTGTTGCCGAGAAGCGTGACGAACTCGGCGATCGTGTTCCACGGCTCGGCGCGATTCCGCACGACCCAGTCCCACACGTTCTCGTCGATCGTCGTCGGCGACAGGAACATCGGTCCGACCTTCCTCTCCTCCGGCGTGCCGGTAGCGCGACCGACTCTGACTGCACCGACCCTAACCCGACGCCGCGATCGTTCGACCGACCGACGCCGCGCACGTCGTGACCTGCCGAAACCCGACGCTCAAGCCGTCTTCAAGTGCGCCACAAGAGGCGAGACCGACAGTGGTCACCGTCAGCCCGAACCCCACACACCAGATGAGGACCCACCCGATGACGACCCACCCCGCCGCCACCACGTTCCCGATCCAGCTCCGCCTCCCCGGTCAGGCCGCCGCGCCCGACGGGCCGATCGACCCGTTCATGATGTACGTCCTCCACCACGCGTTCCGACGCGACCTCGCCGACTTCGCCGCGACCGTGCCCCGCACCAAGCTCGACGACGCCGGCACCTGGCGCGCTCTCGCCGACCGTTGGACGATGTTCGCCACGGCACTTCATCACCATCACAACGGCGAGGACGTCGAGCTGTGGCCGCTGCTCGAGGAGCGCTGCGACGACGCCGAGAAGCGCGTCCTCGAGGCGATGGATGCCGAACACGACCAGATCGACCCGATCCTCGAGGAATGCCACGCCGGGTTCACGACGATGGCCGCCCACGCGAACGAGCAGACCCGTTCCGAGTTGGTCGACGCACTCGTCCGCGCCCAGCCGATCCTCGGCGATCACCTCACCCACGAGGAGACCGACGCGATCGCCATCGTGCAGCGTCGGATGACGATGCACGACTGGGAGGAGTTCGAGGCCAAGATGGGCAAGCAGTCGGGCCTGGGCGAGATGCTGAGGATGAGCCCGATGATGGTCAAGGGCCTGTCCGACGCCGACCGCCAGGCGGTGTTCGCCCGCATCCCCGGCATCCTCAAGCTGCTCATCAAGCTCGGTGGACCGCGTTTCCGTCGGCTCGACGGCCGCGCCTTCTACTACCTCGACCGATGAGCAGGCGCCCAGGCGGCCCCGGCCGCTCGCATGATCACGAGCCCGACCCAGAAGCGCTGATCGGCCGTGACGCACGCCCATCTGCTGGTTGTGTCCGGTTTCGACACGACGCCTCGCTTCGGTCGGTGTCGGCTCAACCGGCGTGGGGTGGGTCGGTGCGCGGCGGGAGGTCGCGATCCTGCAGCGGGTCCGGGGTTCGCCGGGACGTCACTTCGCGAGCGCACGCCCGATCACGAGACGCTGGATCTGGTTGGTGCCCTCGAAGATCTGCGTGATCTTCGCCTCGCGCATGTAGCGCTCGACCGGGAAGTCGCGGGTGTAGCCGTAGCCGCCGAAGACCTGGACCGCATCGGTGGTGACCTTCATTGCGGCGTCGGTCGCGACGAGCTTCGCGGTGGCCGCCGCCCGCGAGTACTCCATTCCCGCATCACGACGACGCGCCGCGTCGAGGTAGGTGGCACGCGCCGAGTCGACGGCGGCGGCCATGTCGGCCAGCACGAACGACAAACCCTGATGGTCGATGATCTTGCGGCCGAACGCGGCTCGCTCCTGCGCGTAATCCACCGCCGCATCGAGAGCCGCCTGCGCCAGCCCGGTCGCCACGGCCGCGATGCCGAGCCGCCCGGAGTCCAACGCGGAGAACGCGATCTGCAGGCCCTGTCCCTCGGCACCGAGACGACGATCCTCGTCGATGAACGCGTTGTCGTACGACGCCCCGGTGGTCGGGACCGCGTGCAGACCCATCTTGTCCTCGGGCTTGCCGAAGGTCAGACCCTCGGTGTCGCGGGCGACGAAGAGGCAGGAGATGCCCTTCGATCCTTCGCCGGTCCGCGCGAAGACGTTGTAGACGTCGGCGATACCGCCGTGGGTGATCCATGCCTTGGAGCCGGTCACGGTGTAACCACCCTCGGTGGGGGTGGCGCGGCACGCGAGCGCCGCGGCGTCGGACCCGGCCTGCGGCTCACTCAGGCTGTAGGCGCCGATCAGCTTGCCGTTCAACAGATCCGGGAGCCAGCGCTGCTTCTGCTCCTCGGTACCGAAGTTGAACAGCGGATGGCACGCGAGGCCGTGGACGCTGACGGCCACCGCGACCGACGCCCAGCGCGCGCCGAGTTCTTCGAGCACCTGCAGGTAGACCTCGTACGGCTGACCGCCGCCGTCCCACTCGGTCGGGTACGGCAGGCCGAGGAGGCCGGCCTCACCCAGTTCGGCGAACAGCCCCTCCGGGTACTGCCGATCCTTCTCGTGCTGGTCGACGATCGGCTTCATCCGCTTGTCGGCGATGTCGCGGACCAGCGCGATCAGGTCGCGAGCCTCGTCATTGGGGAGCAGACGGTCGACCGGCATCGGTACCTCCATGTCAGGGAGCTCAGGTAATCAAACTAGTACTCAAGTCCTCTGCACAGTACTATTCCGGGAGCGGCAGGTACAGCCGACGCAGTCGGGAGGAGTCGTATGCCACGCGAGGGGTTCGCGACGCGGCGTCGTGCCGCCCTGTTCGACGCCCTGCTCGAGCTGATCCTGCGCGACGGTTTCGCCCACCTCTCGATCGCCGACATCGCCGCCGAGCTCAGGTGCTCCAAGTCGACGCTCTACACCCTCGCGGCGAGCAAGGAACAGCTGGTCACGGCCACCGTCACCCACTTCTTCCGCACCGCGACCGAGCAGGTCGAAGCGCGGGTCGCGGCGTCGAACAGCCCACGCGAGCGGGTCATCGCATACCTGGTCGCCGTCGGTGAGGCGCTGTCACCGGCGTCGGAGGCGTTCATGCGAGACCTCGACGCCTTCACCCCGACCCGCTCGCTCTACGAACTCAACACCGCCGCGGCCGCGACCCGGGTACAGAAGCTGATCGCCGACGGTGTCGCCGCGGGCGACTTCCGCAACATCGACGCCGCCTTCGCCGCCGACCTCGCCGCCTCGATGATGAGTCGCATCCAGCGCCGCGAGGTCTGGGCCGCCACCGGCCTCGACGACGCCGCCGCATACCGCCAGCTCGCGAGCATCCTCACCGCGGGGATCGACGCGGGCCGGCAATAGGTTTCGCTGACCGAAACCTACTGCTGGCTGCCAGATCCGAACGCGCGCTTACCCCATCGCTGCCTGAGGTGTGAGGAGCGTAAGCGACGAGCCTCGAAGGCCTGGTGAGTGGTTGTCGAAAACTCTGATGTCGCAATAGGTATCGCTGATCGATACGAATGGCTACATCTGGTGCGTTGGTGAGTCGCCAGCCCTTCGAGGCTCGTCGCTATCGCTCCTCGCACCTCAGGGAGCAGGAGTTGCGTGCGACATCGGTCCGGCTTCAGGATGTGGAGCTGGCGCGGCGTTCTAGATGCGTGACCCCGTCCTCAACCCACCAGCGCACGCGGATGTCTCGCTGGGAATCCGCAGAGCGCAACGAGATCCACAACTCGTCATGCAACCGCACCTGGCCACGCGGTACCTCGACCCCGCGTTCGGCACCGAAACGCACCGCCTCGGGGTGGGCCCAGGTCGCGGTGTCGCCGGGGTCGCGGACGGTCGCGGTGTACTCCTCGGAACCGAGCGGCAGGTCGAGCAGCGTCGCCAGGACCTCGGCGTCGGCGGGAGTGATCGTCGGTCCGGCGAGAACCGCCTCCAGGTCCGGCACGGCCTGGAGGAACCACGGCTGGTCGACGACGACCGCGCGTTCGGTGACGATGCCGGCGATCGTCCGAACCCGTTCGGGCACCTCGACATCCGCGGGATCGATGACGCCGCGACGGCACGCCGCGACCACGGCGGCGTGCACCATCACCGCGGCACCGGCGGAGATGTCCCGCTCCGGATCGCCGAGGCGGGTCAGCAGGAGGTCGGCATCGACGGCGGTGTCGGGTTCCAGGCGTGCGAGCGCACCGACCAGCGCGTCGGCGTGCGGATGGTCGAGGGGGTCGATGATCCCGGCGAGGATCTCGTCCGACGGTGCGCGGTACTCCCCCAGCAGCAACCCGTCGACCTCGGCGTGCCGACGCAACCACCAGGAGGTGTACCCGTCCCGGTCGGCGAGCAGCGGCGCGATGTCCTCGTCTGTCGCCATCATGGTCAGCGCCTCGGACCAGGACCGGTCGTCGATCAGGTCGAGATCGCGTACCGCGGTGAGCCTTTCGGGCGCGTCGGGCAGCGTGTCCCACCAGTCCTCCTCATCGGGGAGGTCGTGGTCGGGAGCGACCGGCAGCTCGTCGTCGACGGTGAGGAAACCCCACCCGACGCCAAGCCGTCGCAGTTCGCCTGCGCCACACTCGGAGACGACCTCGTCGTCGACGACGCCGAACGGATGATCGTCGACGAGGACCGAGAGGAGCGGACTGTCGGGAAGCAGGAGTTCATCGGCGGGACGGAGTTCGCCGTCCGTGTCGAGCAGCGGCAGGGTGGCCAGCCACGTCGGTACCGCCGCGTCCGGGTCGGCGCGCAGTACCGCACAGATCTCGGCGGCCAACCCGTCGTCACCGGCGCCCTCGGGGTCGATGTCCTCGATCAGCACCCGCAGCGCCGGGTCGGCCAGCGCATCGGTGACGGAAAGTTCCTGCACGCCCAGACGTTCCAGCAGCGAGTGGCGGGCGTCGGTGTGGACGGTGGGAATCCACCGCATCGGGGTCGCGATGCGATCGCTGACGAAAAGGCCGCGAACCCCGACCGACATCCGGCCGTCCGACCGCGGAAGCGGCAGCGCACCCAGTTCCTCGACCTCGCGTCCCGTGGACACGAGCGGCGCGAGCGCCTCGTACAGGTCGTGCCACCAGGACGGTTCATGCTGCAGACCGCCGAGTCGCTCGGCCAGCGCCGCCAGCCCCAACTCCTCGACCCCCAGCCGACCCATCGTCGGAAGGTGTTGCGCGAGAGAGATGTCGGGATGCACGAGGTCGGCGAAGTGTTCGGCGAGGATCTCGGCCAGGCGATCGGTGAGCCCGATGAGGACGACGGAACGCGAGGGCAACAACGCCTCGCCGTCGGCACCCGGCAACCACGCCGTGTCGCGGAGCTGCTCACGCACCGCCTCTATCAGCCTGACGTCGTCGCGATTCCGGGCGAGGTGCAGTTCCGGGACGAGTTGCAGTCGACGCACCGGGTCGAGGAGTAGCAGCAGGTCGACGTAACCGGCTGCGGCGTAACGGATCTCGGCCCGGGGGTGCAGGTGCCGACGGTCCGGGGTGAGCGCGAGGTCGGTGATACACCGACACGGCAGGCTCAGTTCGATGTCGGTGGGCGTGGGTGCGCGCAGGACATCGTGATCGGGTGTGCGACCGCCGTCGGCATCGACGAGCCAGCGTGTACCGCCACGCGTGACCTCCAGCCAGCGCTGCGTCGACGACGACCCGGCGCCGCTTACGGACACCGTGACGATCGCCGACGAGGCCTCGTCGTCGGCGACCCCTGGCCCGGCGGACCGCTCGGCCTCGATCTCCACACCGCCGACGGTGATCCGTTGCAGTGCAGCAAGTTCGACCACGAGATCGGGAGCCTGGGCCAGCATCGCCTCGATCAGCGGACCGGAGGGCTCACGCAGGCTCAGGACCACCTCGGTGTCGAAACCCTCGGTGTTTGAACCCGCCCCCGCCCCCGGCCTGACCTCCGACGGCCACACGAGCCGCAGGACCGGAACGGTGTCACCCGAAAGCCCGGCTTCCCGAACGGCTTCCACGGTCTGGGCACGGTCGAAGACGATCGATCCGGTGCGCGAACGGACCTCCACACGGTCCGCGACCGTTGCGGTGGCGGTGAATCCGACGCCGAACCGTCCGATCTGACCGCCGGTGGGTGTCTTCGCCGACACCCGCAGCGCGGCGAGCGACCGGACGCCTTCGACAGTCAGCGGCTCACCGGTGTTCGCGACATGCAGCTCGTCACCATCCACCCAGATCGAGAGCTCGCCGACGACCCCCGCCGCAGCCGCGGCGTCGGCGGCGTTGGCCGCCAGTTCGGTGAGCAGACGGTCGCGGTATCCGACCGTCACCAGATCAGCCTCGGCGGCGGCATCCTCGGCGAGGCGTGTCGGCGAGGCCACCCACCCGTCGAGCGTCGACGACCGCAGCGCGGCGGTGCCGAACGGATCGGCGCTCATGGGTGAGGGCGTGTCGCTCAGGAGTTCGCCGGTTCGGCGTCCCGGGTGATCGAGATGATCTCGAGGGCACCGTCGTCGTAGGCGTCGTACGCGGGTGAACCGTCACCCTTCGGAGCCTGGACGTCGGAGTGTGCGCCGCAGCCGTACTCGGCGGAGACCACCCGACCATCGGCCGCGTACTCGTTGGTGCAGGCACCGAACCCGGCGCGCAACGCGCCCGCGAGCGGCACGTAGAAACCACAGGTGCAGCACGAGAACGGGGCCGCCTGCGCCATCTCCGACGACGGACCGAAGTCGCCGTCGTACCAGCGCTGCGCGGCGTCGGCGCGGCCGTCGTAGCTCAGCAGCCGGCGGCGGCCGAGGCCGACCTCGCCGGCCACCTGGCCGATGTCGTCAGGGTCCTCGGACTCGGAGTCAAAGCGGAACTCGTCGCCGGTGTCGATCTGATTGGGCACCAGACGCGGGTCGTCGGGCTCGGCGGCCAGCAGATCGCCGGGCGCGAGATCGCCGGACGAGACGCGCTCGGCCCACGGCACCCACGGGGGCGCAAGGAGCGAACCGTCGCCCGGCAGCAGCACGACCTCACTGAGGGTGATCTCGTCGCTGCCCGGCGATCCGGCCAGCACGACACACCACTGCCACCCGCGATAGCCTGCGAGCTCGGCGTCGAAATAGTGTGCGGCAGCCCACTCGCCCTCGGCCACGCTGCGCCGATGTGCCCCGGGCTGCTGTCCGTCGTCGACCAGCGCGGCTCGTGCGATGTCGACGGCAGCCAGCAGTCGTCCGCCCTCACTTACGTCAGTCACGGTTCCAGTGTGCAATATCGCCGACGTGTGCCACACAACGACCCGCTTCAAGCGGCACCGGCACGATATGAGGAACAATCGTGTGCGTGATCCCACGGAGTTCCCGACACGACGATGGGCGCGGGGCCCCCAGGGGTCCGGCGAGCCAGCCTCAACCGCCGACCGATGATCGCGGCCGACGTGCCGCGCAGCACCCCGGGTCGGCGAACTACCCGGCCGACGAGACCCGCCAGATGAGGGCAGGCCGGCCGGCACCCGGCTGGGGACCGCCGCCCGGCCCGGGCCCCGGCCGCAACGCTTACCTGCCCCCGCCCACACACAATCCGCATCTACCGCCGCTCGACGATCGAGGTCAGCCGTTCCACGACGAGACGGCGACCCGCGCGATGCCCACCGAGCACGGGCCCCGAACGCCCGAGAAGCTCACCGTGATGCGCGTCGCCGCGATGCGCAGCCGCGAGCTGACGAGCAAGGGCATCGGCAAGATCCATCAGGCCGCGACCGCCGACGGTGCCGACCAGTCCGGCCTCACCGCGCTCACCCTCCCGGTGATCGCGAACTTCGCCGCCGACGCCGCGATGGCCGTCGCGCTGGCCAACACCCTGTTCTTCGCCGCCGCATCGGGTGAATCCAAGACCAACGTCGCGCTGTATCTGGCGCTGACGATCGCCCCGTTCGCGCTCATCGCTCCCCTGATCGGTCCGCTGCTCGACCGGCTCCAGCGCGGACGTCGCATCGCGATGGCCACGACCTTCGGCCTGCGCGTCGTGCTGGCCCTGCTGATCATGACCAACGTCCAGTGGAACGACGCCACCCAGCAACTCGAATACGACCCGTGGGTGCTCTATCCCTGCGCTCTGGGGTTGCTGGTCCTGTCGAAATCCTTCGGCGTGCTCAAATCGGCGGTCACCCCGCGCGTGGTGCCACCGACCATCGACCTGCCGCGCGTCAACTCCCGCCTGACCACGTTCGGACTGATCGGCGGCACCATCGTCGGCGGTGCGTTCGCCGCGCTCGTCGAGATGCTGCTCGGCAAATTGCTGCCGCTGCATCTGCCGGGAGCCATGGTGTGGCTGGCGATCGTCGCCGCGGCCGGGGCGTACCTGTGCATGCGCATCCCGTCGTGGGTCGAGTCGACCGAGGGCGAGATCCCCACGACCCTGACCTACCACGGTGAACCGGCCCGTTCGAGCACCCCCGAACACGAGCCGACCAGCGCTCGCGAGGGTGCGAAGATGCTGGCCGCCAAGATGCGTCAGCCGCTGGGCCGCACCGTCGTGGCCGGCCTCTGGGGCAACGGCACCATCCGGATCCTCACCGGCTTCCTGACGCTGTTCGTGGCGTTCTACGCCAAGTCCCAGCAGGGCGATGCGTCGGACTGGACGCAGTTGCTGCTGCTCGGCGCGGTCGGTGCCGCGGCGGGCGTGGGCAACATGATCGGCAACGGCGTCGGCACCAGGCTGGAACTGAAGAATCCGCCGAACATCATCGTGTGGTCGACCGCCGCCTGCTTCGTCGTCGCGGTCCTCGCGGCCGTCTTCGGCAACATCGCCGCGGCCGCTGTCGCCGCGCTCGTCGCCTCGGGCACCAGTGCAATCGGCAAGGTGTGCCTCGACTCATCGATCCAGGACGACCTGCCCGACGAGTCGCGCGCATCGGCGTTCGGCCGCTCGGAGACGGTTCTGCAGCTGTCGTGGGTGTTCGGCGCGTCGCTGGGTGTGCTGCTGCCCCCGACCCTGTGGATCGGGTTCACCGTCGTCTCGGTGCTACTGGGCCTCGGGCTGCTCCAGACGGTGCTGACGACCCGCGGTTCGTCGCTGGTGCCCGGTCTGGGTGGTCGACGCCCCGACCATGCCGCACCGACCGTCGCGTTCCGGGCGGCCGGCGCGGACGACGCCGCGCAGTCCCGCCGGACCAGCCCGGGATCGGCGCCGACCCGGCCGCACACCCAGCGGCCGTCCACCACGCGGATGCCGTCGACGGCACCCTTCCCGAACTCCGGTGACCGGCCCCACGGTGACCGCCAGGCCCCCGACCAGACAGGACATCGCAGACAGTGATCAGCAGTGGAGAGAAGAAGGCACTCGCGATCATCGCGATCGTGGTGGTCGCGTTCGTCGCGGTGGTCGGCACCTCGGTGTTCCTGTTGACTCGCAACTCCACGCACGACGACAAGCCCTACCTGCACATCGCCGTCGGGAAGAACCTCTACACCGTCGAACCGGTGCGCTGGTGCGACCTGATGCTCGACGAATGCGACCCGCCGCTCGGCACGTCGCAGCGCGAGGCGCCCCGGGTTCCGGTGGCGGTCGGCGACACGGTGATGCTGTCGGTCTCCGGTGACATCTCGCAGGGTCCGTGGAACCTGGCCGCCGTCTACTGGACGCCGAGGGGACTCGTCGAGGACGAGCAACCCCAGGCGTCGGGCGAGACCTACACGGTCACGTTGAAGACAGCACCGGAATACGTCCTGCTGGGGATCACCGTCTACCCGGCGTCGGCCAGGCTGACGCGGAACGACGAGATCATCCCGCGCGGCGTGCTGGCAGCAGAGACCGCACCGCAGGAGTTCCAGAAGTACCTCGGCTGAGGAACGGGCGGCTCGTCGAACTCAGTGCTCGAGTTCGCGGGCCACCGCGCGCACGACCTCGGAGATCCGCTGCGCGGTCTTGCGATCGGGGTAGCGCCCCTTGCGCAGGTCCGGCTGCACCTTGCCCTCGAGCAGGGTGATCAGATCTGCGACCATGCCGTGAAGTTCGTCGGGGGTGTGCCGCTTGACGTCCTTACGAGCGGCCTCGCGCACGTTCTTGGACACGCTCGGCGCGGGTTCGAGGACCTTGACGCTCAGCGCCTGCGGCCCGCGGCGACCGGCGGCCATGCCGAACTCCACGCGCTGCCCGGGTTTGAGGGCCTCCACCCCGTCGGGCAGGGCAGACGCACGGACATAGACGTCCTCGCCGTCCTCCTGCGCGAGGAAGCCGAAGCCCTTGTCCGCGTCGTACCACTTCACCTTGCCGGTCGGCACTGTGCTCACCCTCATCTGTACGTCGTGATCTCGTCAAAGATCTGCCTGTCACAACAAAAGACGCCGTGACCCATCTCTACAGCCCCCGGGAAGTCCGTAAGGGCCCAGACGGATGCAAGGCGCCTGCTGCCCCATGGTAGCCAACACCCCACCGCCGGTCACACCATTACCTCCGCGCACCCCGTTCCACCCATCACTCGGCGTCGTCTGCCGACGAGTGCACTACCGTGGATGGCATGCAGAAGACGACGTCCCCACGGTTGCTGCAGGTGGCCATGGTGATCTTCGCGATCGGACTCATCGCTCTCGTGGCGCTGTTCGTGACCCCGCTCCTCACCGACGGCGACACCGCCCCGACCTTCGTCTACCTGCTGACCATGTGCGCACCTCTGGGTTTTCTCCTCGGCCTGGTGTACGCACTCCGTGCCGGACGCCGAGCCAGGTGAGGACCGTGACAGCGACCATCGACACCACTCCAGACCTTGCCCCCGTCTCCGACGCCAAGGCCCTCCGGGAGGCGTTCAGCTGCTTCCCGAGCGGCGTCGTGGCGGTGTGTTGCCTACGGGGTGAGGGAGATTCGACCACGCTGATCGGAATGGCGGCGAGTTCCTTCACGACCGTCTCCCTCGACCCGCCGCTGGTGTCGGTGTGCGTCCAGAACACGTCGACGACGTGGCCGCAGATCCGTACCGCGCCGGCCATCGGGGTCAGTGTCTTCGCCGGCGACCAGACCGACGTCTGCAAGCAGCTCGCCGGTCCGGCGGAGCGCCGGTTCGACGGCATCACGCCGCTGAGCACCGACGCCGGGGCGGTGTTCGTCCCCGATGCGGCCGCCCACCTGTCGTGCAGCATCCACAACGAGATCCAGGCGGGCGACCACACCGTGGTGCTGCTGGAGATCAACACCCTGCGTGCCGATCCCGGTGTCGAGCCACTCGTGTTCCACGCCAGCACCTTCCGCGCTCTCGAAGCCCGCAAGGGTCCGAACGCCACGTGATCCGCAGGTCAGCATGAGCACGGTCGGCCTCGGGATTCCGATGCCACGGCCGCACTCGGCCGGGGCATCCGCCGACGCTCCCACGCAGGGCCCCCTGCGTGACACGTTCGGGCGGGTGGCGAAGGACCTTCGCGTCTCGGTGACCGACCGGTGCAACCTGCGCTGTACCTATTGCATGCCCGCCGAGGGCCTCGACTGGATGCCGACCGAGGCGGTGCTGAGCGCTGACGAGCTGATCCGGGTGCTGACCGTCGCGGTCCGCGACCTGGGGATCGAACGCATCCGGTTCACCGGCGGCGAGCCGCTGCTGCGGGGCGACCTCGAGCAGATCATCGGTGCCGTCTCCGCACTGCCGCAACGCCCGGAGATCGCGATGACCACCAACGGTCTCGGACTCTCCCGGCGGATCGACGGGCTCGTGGCGGCCGGCCTCAACCGCATCAACATCTCCCTCGACACCGTCGACCGGGAACGATTCGCCGAGATCACCCGACGCGACCGGCTCGACGACGTGCTGACGGGTCTGGCGGCCGCCAGACGCGCGGGACTCGACCCCGTCAAGGTCAACGCCGTGATCCCCGACCGCGCCGACCTCGACGCCGTACCGGATCTCCTCGCCTACTGCCTGGAGCACGGCTACGAGCTGCGCATCATCGAACAGATGCCACTCGACGCCGATCACGCCTGGCAGCGATCCCGGATGGTGACCGCCGACGAGATCCTGGCGACCCTGCGCACACGGTTCACCCTGCTGCCCGATCCGGCACCGCGCGGCAGCGCGCCGGCGGCCACGTGGCTCGTCGACGGCCATCGGACGTCCCGGGGCCCGGCAAAGGTCGGGGTGATCGCGTCGGTCACCCGCCCGTTCTGCGGCGACTGCGACCGCACCCGGCTGACCGCCGACGGCTCGCTGCGCAACTGCCTGTTCGCGTCCTCGGAAACAGATCTGCGCACCACCCTGCGAACCCTGCCCGACGACGAGGTCGACGCGGCCGTGGCGGCGCTGTGGCGCACCGACATGTGGCAGAAGGCGCCCGGGCACGAGGTGAACGCCGCCGGCTTCCAGCAGCCGTCGCGGCCCATGTCCGCCATCGGTGGATAGGCTCGGGTTCCGATGAACCTCACCGTCCGCTTCTTCGCCGCCGCGCGCGCCGCCGCCGGCACCGAGTCGCGGGTCGTCGACATCGACCCGGCGACCACCCTCGGAGACCTCGAGTCGACACTGTCCGCCGGCAACCCCGGATTGGCGACGGTTCTCGAGCGTTGCTCCTACCTCCGCGACGAGATCGCGCTCACTGACCGTTCACAGCCGCTCGGCATCTGCTCGACACTGGACGTCCTCCCGCCGTTTGCCGGTGGTTGATACCACTTCGGGCATGTGACCTTTGTCACATAACGGAGTGGTAACGAGCAGGCCACGGGAGCGCATCCGGCCCGATGAACTGGGATGACGCCGAAAGTGGGTCGGGAGACCAGGATCTGGCGCGAAAATCAGTTGCGAACTAGCAGGTGAATCACTCCATCGAACGACGTACTGTACGAAGCGACCTTCTCGAAGGTCACGGTAAGGAAACAGAACATACGTCCTGCCGGCCGCGCCGAGCCTCGCTCCGCCGGTGGGAACGACCGAACGAATCTAGGAGCGAGGACGGGGGACCCAACCTCATCCCCTGAGACCGGGCACCACACCAGGTGTCCTCGGGGTTAAGTCCCAGGCGCAGAACCGTGATTAACATTCACGGGGACGCACTGGGGCCGAGCAACCTCTCGCTCGAACCCGACAGCTGACTTCGTAGGCGCGTGGAGAGAGGAATCGATCTATGACCGGACGTCACCGCAAGCAGACGACCAGCTCGACCACCAAGACCATCACCAAGGTCGCCCTCACCGGCGCCGTCCTCGGTGGCGGAGCCGCCCTCATGGGCACCGGTACCGCGAACGCCGCGACCGACGCCGAATGGAACAAGGTCGCCCAGTGTGAGTCCGGCGGTAACTGGGCCATCAACACCGGCAACGGCTACCACGGCGGCCTGCAGTTCTCGCCGAGCACCTGGAGCGGCCACGGCGGCGGCGAGTTCGCCCCGACCGCCGAGCAGGCCACCCGCGAGGAGCAGATCGTCGTCGCCGAGCGCGTGCTCGCTTCGCAGGGCAAGGGCGCATGGCCCACCTGCGGCGTCGGCCTCTCGGGTCACACCCCGCGCACCGCGCCGAGCGATGTCCCGGCCCCGATCGTCAAGCAGCTCCAGGACGGCAACGGCAGCTTCAGCCTCGTCAAGGCCCCTGAGGCCAAGACCACCGACGACGTCGCCAACCAGGTCCTCACCGACTCCGGTGTGAGCCCCGAGGTCAAGAACCTCTGGAACGCCGCCAAGAGCAGCGGTGTCTCGCTGAGTCCCGAACAGATCAAGCTCTTCAACGACAACAAGCACCTGCTGCCCAACCCCTGATCTGCAGGTAGCCCGGACACCGATTCGGAGCAACGCAGAGGGCCACAGACAAAGGGCCCCGCACGATGAGCGATCCGTGCGGGGCCCTTTTCCAATTCTTCACGCTCCCTGAGGTGCGAAGAGCGATAGCGACGAGCCATCTCCTGCTCCCTGAGGTGCGAGGAGCGATAGCGACGAGCCTCGAAGGGCTAGGCCGAGTTGATCCACTCCTCGGTGCCGTCGTCGTAGTACTGGTGCTTCCAGACCGGCAGACGCGCCTTCACCTCGTCGACGAGCCGCGCGCACGTCTCGAATGCGGCGCGGCGATGGTCGGCGGCCACGGTCACCACGAAGGCGACATCCCCGATCTCGAGTTCTCCGACGCGGTGCGAGACCGCGACCGCGCGCACACCGTCGACCGACGAGACCTCCTCGACGACCTCGGTCAGCACCCTGGACGCCGTCGGATGGGCGGAATAGTCGAGAGCGGCGACGTTCCGGCCGCCGTCGTGGTCGCGGACCGCGCCCACGAAGCCGACGATCGCGCCGGCCTTCCCGTCGGCGGCGTCGGCGACCATCGCCTCGTGGTCGGCGAGCCCGATCGGCTCCTCCGACACCGCGGTGTGTACGACTACGGTCATTCGCGAATCCTGTCCTGTCGCGGGACGATCAGTGATCCCCGCCGCGGATCTGATCGAGTGCGTGGTGCACGACGTCCGTGAGGACGGTCAGGCCGTCCCGTACGCCCCCGGTCGAGCCGGGCAGGTTCACCACCAGTGTCGTCCCGGCGACGCCGGCGAGGCCGCGTGAGAGCACGGCGGTCGGGACCGTGGGCAGTCCGGCCGCACGGATGGCGTCGGCCAGGCCGGGGATCTCGACGTCGAGCAGCGGTCGCGTCTCCTCGGGGGTGCGGTCGGTGGGTGAGAGACCTGTTCCGCCGGTGGTGATCACGAGGTCGACGCCGGCGTACACGGCGGCACGGATCGCGGCGCCCACGGGCGGCCCGTCGGCCACCACATCGCGTTCGGCGACGCGGAAACCCTGCTCGACGAGCCAGCCCTCGATGATCGGACCGGTGCGGTCCGGGTAGATCCCGGTACTCGCGCGCGTCGACGCGACGACGATCTGCGCGACGCGTCGTCGTGCGGGGTCGGGCGGCGTGTTCTCAGCCATCGGCCGGGTCGTCCCGGTACCAGTCGCCGGATTTGCCGCCGGTCTTCTCGAGCAGGCGGATCCCGTCCATGCGCGCCCGCTTGTCCACGGCCTTGACCATGTCGTGCAGCGTCAACCCGGTGACGGCCACCGCGGTCAGTGCCTCCATCTCGACGCCCGTCTGGCCGGACGTGGCGACGGTCGCGGTCACGTCGATGGAGTCGGTGCCGATGGTGAAGTCGACCTCCACCGACGACAACGCCAGCTGATGGCAGAGCGGGATCAGCTCGTCGGTGCGTTTGGCCGCCATGATCCCGGCGATGCGCGCGGTCGCGAGAACATCGCCCTTGGGCAGCTTCGACTCACTGAGCAGACCGATCACCTCGGCCGTGGTGTGAAAGGTGCCGCTGGCGATCGCACGACGCTTCGTCGGGGCCTTGTGTCCCACGTCGACCATGCGCGCCGTCCCGGCGTCGTCGATGTGCGTCAGGCGACCGGCGTCGGCACCCTCACCCGAAAAGACCGACCCGCCGCCGTCATCTCCGGTGGTCGGCATCGGTATCAGCGGTTGACGACCGTCTTCGACTGCACGAAGGGCAGATCGTCGACCGGGAGCGGGAACTCGACTTCACCGAACGGGGACAGTGCACCCGAGATGTGCGTCGCGAGTTCGGAGACCGCATGGTCGGCGGCGTCACCGTTGTCATCCTGGGGCCAGCCGTTGTCGACGTAGCGCTTCTTGCCGGCCTTCTCACCACTGTTGTTTGCCACGGGAGCATTGTGCCACGCCATTCGAATGAAGAAGTGCCGTGTCCGGGGCATGGCGGCCGGAGCGGGGCTATCGTCGTCGCATCACCGGTCACGCCACCAGGAGGCGCTGATGGCCCACCACCCTGAACAGGTCGCCGGCTACCGGGTGATCAGCCGCCTGGGCACGGGCGGCATGGGGACCGTCTACCTGGTGGAGAACCCCCAACTGCGGCGGCGTGAGGCGCTCAAGGTCATCTCGATCGCCGAGACCGTCGACGAGGAGTTCGTCCGTCGGTTCAGCCGGGAGGCCCAGACCGCTGCTGCCCTCGACCACCCCAACATCGTCACCATCTATCACTACGGCGTCACCGACGACGACCCGTGGTTCACGATGACCTACCTCGACGGACAGGACCTGCGTCGTAGTTCGTTCCGGCCCGACGAGATCCTCACGGTCGTCGACCGCGTCGCCGACGCCCTCGATTACGCCCACGCGCACGGTGTCGTGCACCGCGACATCAAGCCGGGCAACATCCTCGTCACCAGGCGGGCGATGGACGGCGCCCTCGACCGGGTAGTCGTCCTCGACTTCGGGATCGCGAAACTCGCCACCGCCACCACGCTGACCGCACCGTCGTCGTTCGTCGGCACGCTGGTCTATGCGGCCCCGGAGATCCTCGACGGCAAGCCCGCGGGCCCGGCGTCGGATCAGTACGCGCTCGCCTGCACCGCCTACGAGCTGCTCTCCGGAACCACCCCGTTCGACGCCGACACCCAGACCCGGCACATCGTCGCGAAGCTGACGTCGCCGCCGGAACGGATCAGCCGGTATCGCCCCGACCTCGCCGCGCTCGACCCGGTCTTCGACCGTGCCCTGGCCCGCGGCCCGCTGGACCGCTACCCCACGTGCCGCGATTTCGCCGCGGACCTGCGTGCGGCGCTCGGCCGGTCGGGACCCGACGCCCGATCCGGCACCTCGGCGACTCACTTCGTCCCGCCACTGGCACCGGAGACCTTGCCGCCGCCCGCCCAGCAGCCGCGGTATCCGGGTCCGTCCCAGCAGAGTCCGCCCCAACAGAGTCCCCCGCTGTACGCGCAGAGCCCGTCCGGGCGGCAGCCTCCTTCCGAGACACAGCACCGGTCGTCGCCCGGCTTCACTCCCCCGCTCCCCGCGCACTCGGCCCCCACGCAGGCCGCGCCGCCGGGTCGTCGACGCCGATGGCCGTGGATCGCCGGTGCGGCTGCGATCGTCGCGGTGCTGGCGGCGGTCGCGGCCGTCGCACTGGTCACCCAAGGTGGTGATGACGACGGCGGCGCTGCGTCGGGCCCGCAGGCCGCCGAGGCGTCCGAGGTCCCGCTCAGCGCGGGCCTGGGCACCACCTGTTCGATCCGCGACGGCACCGCCTACTGCTGGGGCGACAACCAGGCCGGGCAGCTCGGCGACGGCACCACGACCAACCGCTGGAAACCCACGCGCGTCGCCGACCTGTCCGGCGTCACCTCCATCACCACCGGCGGTCCCGACAGCTGCGCGATCGCCGCCGGCGTCGCCTACTGCTGGGGCAACAACGACTACGGGCAGATCGGTGACGGCACCACGACCAGTCGGTGGAAGCCCACGCGGGTGGCCGATCTCACCGACGTCACCGCGATCTCGACCGCCAACTGGGCGACCTGCGCGATCTCCGCGGGACTCGCCTACTGTTGGGGCACCAACGATTTCGACCAATTGGGTGACGGTTCGACGGCCAACCAGTACCGCCCGGTGCGCGTCGCCGGACTCGAGGACGTGACCTCGATCAGTGTCGGCGTCAACTTCACGTGCGCGGTCGCGGGCGGCGACGCCTACTGCTGGGGCCTCAACGACAACGGTCAGGTCGGCGACGGCACCACCTACAACCAGTCGAAGCCCACCCGGGTGGCCGACCTCGACGCCGCGACGTCGGTGTCGGCCGGCGCCCAGGCCGCCTGCGCCATCGCCGGCGGCAGCGCATATTGCTGGGGCAACAACGCTTTCGGGCAGCTGGGCGACGGCACGAAGGAGTCGCGCACCACCGCGACGCAGGTGTCCGGCGTCGACGGCGTGACCGGCATCAGCACCGGAACGGGGCACACGACCTGTGCGATCGCCGGCGCCGCCGGCTACTGCTGGGGCGCCAACGCCTGGGGATCGGTCGGCTACGGCACCCTCACCGACCGTCCGAATCCCACCCGGCTCAACGGATTGTCCGATGTCACCGCGATCTCGGCGGGCGAACGAACGACGTGCGCCCTCGCGTCGTCGTATGTCTATTGCTGGGGTTTCAACGCGACCGGTCAGCTCGGCGTCGGCAACACCGACGACCGCCTGACACCCACTCAGGTCGCGTACTAGGCACGGTCGCGTACAGCCGGGGGTCATCCGGTTGAAGGGTGCCCCAGACGGAGGTGCCTTCGGTATCGTCCCAGCGTACGTCCGCCAGGAGTCCGAGTTCATCGTCAGAAAGAGGTGTCGCCGTGCCGTTGAGTCCGGGCACCCACATCGCCGGCTACCGCGTGATCTCCCAGCTCGGTGCCGGTGGCATGGGCGAGGTGTATCTCGTCGAGAACCTGCAACTCGAGCGGCGGGAGGCGTTGAAGGTCATCTCGACGGCGGTCAGTGCGCAGCCCGGGTTCAACCAGCGCTTCACCAACGAGGCACGTACCACCGCGAAGCTCGACCACCGCAGCATCATCACGATCCACCAGTACGGCATCGAGGACGGTTCGCCGTGGTTCTCGATGAGCTACGTGGAGGGGAAGGACCTCACCGAGGAGCGGTTGAAGCCGGCCGAGGTCTCGACGGTCGTCACCCAGGTCGCCGACGCCCTCGACTACGCCCACCGGCACCAGGTGGTGCACCGGGACATCAAGCCCGCCAACATCCTCGTGACCCGCGACCCCGCGACCGGCCAGATCGATCGTGCACTCGTGCTCGACTTCGGTATCGCCAAGCTCGCCGGCTCGGCCAACCTCACCGGCACCCACTCGTTCATCGGGACCGTCGCGTTCTCGGCACCGGAAACCCTCGAAGGTGCCGACGCCACAGCACGTTCCGACCAGTACTCGCTGGCCTGCACCGCCTACGCCCTCCTCGCCGGGCAGCCGCCGTTCGTCGGCCAGTCCTCGCCGTCGGTGATGCTCGGCCACATCCAGCGCCCGGTCCCCCACATCGGCCAGCTACGCGGCGACCTCGCACAGCTCGACCCGGTCTTCCAGCGTGCACTCGCCAAGGACCCGGCGGCCCGGTATCCCGACTGCCGCAGCTTCGCCGCCGCACTGACATCGGCGATCGAAGCACCTGCGGCGCAGGGCAATACGATCGCGGCCGCAGCGGTTCCCCCGCCGACCCTCGTCGGCGGCAGCACCGGCGCACCGTCGGCACCGCAGCAACCGTACGGCCAGACCTACGGCCAGTACACCCCGCCGCCGCAGCCGACGATGACCGGACCGTCGGGTCCACAGCCGTTGATGAACCATCCCTCCGGTCCCGGCATGGCCGGCCCGAACATCTCCGGGTCGAATATGTCTGGGCCGAATATGTCTGGGCCGAACATGTCTGGGCCGCAGCCGCTTTACGGCACGCAGCCGCCGGCCGCCGCGCAGGCGGGATACCCGGGCGCACCAGCCACCCCGCCGAAGAAGAAGCGCACCGGCTTGATCATCGCCGGCGTCCTCGGCGCCGTGCTGGTGGTTGTCATCGGTGCGATCGCCGGCCTGGTCCTCCTCGGCAGCACCGTCGACGACCCGGAGAAGGCCACCGTGGCACAACCGTTGGTGAGCACCAACTTCGGCACCAGCTGCGCGATCGTCAACGGCGCCGTGAACTGCTGGGGCGACAACACCACCGGACAGCTCGGCGACGGGACGACCACTCCGCACAGTCGGCCGGCCACGGTCGGCGGGGTCACCGACGCGACATCGGTCTCCGTCGGCGGCTACCTCACCGGCGACAACAAGTACGTGGGCACGGCCTGTGCGGTCGCCGCCGGCGCGGCGTGGTGCTGGGGCAACAACCACTACGGCGAGGTCGGCAACGACTCCGACGGCAACACGGTCGACGCCGCGACGAAGATCGGCACGATCTCCGACGTCAAGGCGGTCAGCACCGGCTGGGGCACCAGCTGCGCGGTCGCGGGCACCGACGCCTACTGCTGGGGCAACAACGAGTACGGCCAGCTGGGCACCGGCGGCACCGACCCCGTCTCGGTCCCCACCAAGGTCCCCGGCCTCGGCGTCGTCACCGACATCACCACCGCCTACGGCACCACCTGTGCCGTGTCCGACGGGTCGGCGTTCTGCTGGGGCAACAACGACAACGGGCAGATCGGCGACGGCAGCACCACCGAGCGGTCGGCGCCGGTGAAGATCGGCGGCCTGAGCGACGTCGCCGACATCACCCTCGGCGGCTACCACGAGTCCGATCCCGACGACGACAACGACCCGAGCACCAACACCAGCACCTACTACCAGACGGCGTGTGCGATCGCCGGCGGCGGAGATGCGTACTGCTGGGGCGCGAACGCCTACGGACAGATCGGCAACGGCACCGCCGAACCGCGGAACACACCGACCAAGGTGAACGGCATCTCCAAGGCGTCGGCCATCTCCACCGACTGGGGAACCACCTGCGCGGTCGCCGACAAGAAGGCGTACTGCTGGGGCGACGACGACCGCAGCCAGCTCGGCTCCGGCGGAGGCTCGGTGAAGATCCCCCGCGAGGTCAGCAGTCTGACGGATGTCACCTCGATCTCGACCGGCAACGGTACGTCGTGCGCGATGGCTTCCGGTTCGGTCTGGTGCTGGGGCTTCAACAACGACGGGCAGATCGGTGACGGCTCGAGCGGCGAATCGGCCAATCGCACGACGCCGACGAAGCTGACGATCTGAGGCGGAGCGCCTGGTCTACGACTCCCGCGCGCCGATGAGCGCCTCGGAGATGATCCCGGCCGCCGCTCGAAGGGCCCCGACCGCGCGGGCGCGCAGGTCCTCGTCGAATCGGGCGACCGGCCCGGAGATGCCGACCGCCATGGGTGTCGGGGCACCGGGCACCGCGACGGCGATGCCGCAGACCCCGACCTCGTACTCCTGTTCGTCGGTGGCGACGCCCTCCGCCCGCACCTGCTCGACAGCGGCGAACACGCCGGACAACGACGTGATGCTCCGCTCGGTGGCGGCGGTGAGACCGGCCTGGGTGACGTGTTTCAGGATTCGTGCGTCGTCGAGTTCGGCGAGGACCGCCTTGCCGACGGCGGTGTTGTGCATCGTCACCCGACGCCCGACCTCGTTGTTGGTGCGCATGCTGTGCGGTGACGGGACCTGGGCGACGTAGATGACCATGTCGCCGTCGAGTACGGCGAGGCTCGCGGTCTCGCTCAGCTCGGCGACCAGGGACGTGAGCACGGGTGCGGCCACTGCCCCGAGCTGGCGGTTGGCCACCTCACCGAGTCGGATGAGCCGGGGACCCAGAGCATACGAGCGATTGGGCAGTTGCCGGACGTATCCGATGCCGACGAGGGTCCGCAGCAGCCGGTGGATGGTCGGCGGCGGCAGCGGCGACTCTGCCGACAGATGGCTCAGGGAACACTCGCCGCCGGCGCGTCCGATGAGTTCGAGCAGCTCGAACGCGCGCTCGACCGACTGGACACCGCCCGAGTTCCCCGCCATCGCCACCTCCGTAGTCCGGCGCAACTTTACGTTCCATCATGTGAAACCACAATCAGAGTCCACGCGAACATGAAGCTGCCGACGTGGAGATATTCAGCTAAACTCCACTCTGCGGAATTACTTTTCCATCGAATCGACGAAGGGTCTTCATGAGCGTGCAGTCCGGTCGCCTCGGTGCGGCCTTTCTCGCCCAGGTCGAGGCAGCCCTCGCCCCCGCGGACGCTCTGCTGTCCGACCGGTATCCGGGCGAGGACGGAAGCCGTCAGCCGGTCCACACGGTTTACGTCCCTGCCGACCGCTTCTCAGCGGACCTCTCGCAGGAGTGGGGACGTGCGGCACTGAACACCGCCGCAGATCACGGCGGACTCGCGGCGATCGCCCGCGCGACCGACGCCGGGACCGACTCGGCCGCAACCGAACTCGCGGACCTCGTGGAGAACAAGCTGCGTACCGAGCCGATCGAGGATCTGCGCATCGACTTCGAGGACGGCTACGGCGTCCGCTCCGATGACGAGGAGGACGAGGCCGTGGCGGCTGCCGTCGCGGCAGTCCGCGACGCCGGCGCCACCTCCCCGCCGTTCATCGGCATCCGTTTCAAGTGCTTCGAGGCCGACGTCCGGGCCCGCGGACTGCGCACCCTCGACCTGTTCGTCTCCGGCTTGGCAGAGACGGGCGACCTACCCGCCGGGTTGACGCTGACCCTGCCGAAAGTCACCTCGGTCGACCAGGTGGCCGCGATGGTGACCGTCGCCCACGAGCTCGAACGGGTCCACGGGCTCCCCCACGGACGCATCGGGTTCGAGATCCAGGTGGAGACCCCGCAGGCGGTCATGGGGGTCGACGGCACGGCCGCCGTCGCCAAGATGATCCACGCCGGCAATGGTCGGGTGACTTCGCTGCACTACGGGACCTACGACTATTCGGCGTCCCTCGGTATCGCCGCCGCCTATCAGTCGATGGAACATCCGGCGGCCGACCACGCGAAGGCCGTCATGCAGCTCGCCGCGGCCGGCACCGGTGTGCGCCTGTCGGACGGATCGACGAACATCCTCCCGGTCGGCGACCGCGAGACCGTCGAGGCCGGCTGGGCGTTGCACTCACGTCTGGTCCGCCGTCACCTCGAGCGCGGTATCTACCAGGGCTGGGATCTCCATCCGGCCCAGCTGGTCACCAGGTTCCTGGCGACGTATGCCTTCTACCGCGACGGATTCGATTCCGCCGCAACGCGGTTACGCAACTACGCGCACCAGATCTCCTCGTCGGTGCTCGACGAACCGGCGACGGCTCGCGCGCTCGCCGGCTTCATCCGGCGCGGCGAGGTGTGCGGTGCGTTGACCGTCGACGAGGTCGAGTCCGCGACCGACCTGCCCATCTCGAAGGTTCGCGACCTCGCCCTGCACCGACCACCGGTCTCGGGTGCCTGAACCGAACCCCAAGCCCACCATGACCATTTCCGACTCGAAGGATTTCTCGATGACCGCGTCGCCGTACTACACACCCGCCGGCGGACTTCCGCCGCAGACCGATCTGCTCTCCGACCGCGCGGTGGTCACCGAGGCCTACACGGTGATCCCGCGTGGCGTGCTCCGCGACATCGTCACGTCGGTCTTCCCCGAGTGGACCGACACCCGCGCCTGGGTGATCAACAGCCCGGTTCCCGGTGGCGCGCAGACCTTCTCCCAGGCGATTGTCGAGGTCGCCCCCGGTGGCGGATCGCCGGCGCCGGAACCACAGCCGGAGGTCGAGGGATTTCTCTTCGTCACCGCCGGCGCGCTGACCGTCACGGTCGCGGGTGAGGAGCACGTACTGACCGAGGGCGGTTTCGGCTTCCTGCCGGCGGGCACCGAGTGGTCGGCGCACAACGCCGGCGACGCCCCCACGTCCTTCCACTGGATCCGCAAGCGCTACCAGCCGATTGCGGGTCACACGCCGGCGCCGAAGTTCGGCAACGAACGCGACATCGAGCCCTCCCCCATGCCCGACACCGACGCGTGGAGCACCACGCGGATGCTGGATCCACAGGATCTCGCGTACGACATGCACGTCAACGTCGTCACCTTCAAGCCGGGCGGGTCGATCCCGTTCGCCGAGACCCACGTGATGGAGCACGGGCTGTACGTCCTGGAGGGCAAGGCCGTCTACCGCCTCAACGAGGACTGGGTCGAGGTGCAGGCCGGGGACTACATGTCGCTGCGCGCCTTCTGCCCGCAGGCCTGCTACGCCGGTGGACCGTCGAATTTCCGGTACCTGCTCTACAAGGACGTGAATCGGCAGATCGTGCTCTGACACAGGCACTCCGGCGAGACGTGTTCCATACACTCTCGATCATGACCCGAACCGACATCCACGTCCCTTCCGGTGAAGGCTTCTGCGCGGCATGGCTCTATCAGCCGACCCCGCCCCGGCAGGAGGGCACATCACGGCCGGTCATCGTGATGGCTCACGGGCTGGGCGGCGTCAAGGAGATGCGCCTCGACGCCTTCGCCGACCGCTTCACCGCGATGGACTACGCATGCCTGGTCTTCGACTACCGCCATTTCGGTGGGAGTTCGGGCGAGCCACGCCAACTGCTCGACATCAACGAGCAACTGCAGGACTGGGAATCGGCCGTCGCGTACGCGCGCACCCTCGACGGCGTCGACCCCGACCGAGTCGTGTTGTGGGGAACATCCTTCGCCGGCGGCCACGTGATCATCACCGCCGCTCGCGACACTCGTGTCGCCGCCGTGATCGCGCAATGCCCGTTCACCGACGGCATCGCCTCTGCGTGGGCGATCCCGACACTGAGCTCGATCAAGATCACCGGCCGCGCTCTACGCGATGCCATCGGGGCCAGGTTCGGCCGGCCTCCGGTCATGATCCCGACCTACGGTCCGCCCGGATCGACGTCGCTGATGTCCACCCCGGACAGCATCGCCGGCATCACCGCGCTCATCCCGGAGGGCAGCGACATTCCCGAGGAGGTGGCCGCACGGTTCGGTCTCGACATCGTGCGCCACTTCCCGGGCCGGCAGGCACGCAACGTGACCTGCCCGATCTTCTTCGCCATCTGCGAGCGCGACAGCGTGGCGCCACCTCGACCGACCCTGAGGTACGCAGCCCAGGCGCCACGCAGCGAGATCAAGCTCTACGACGCCGGCCACTTCGACATCTACGTCGGCGACGACTTCGAGCGCAACGTCTCCGACCAGCTCGATTTCCTCAGCCGACACGTCCCCGTGAACCCGGGATGACTGCGGTGGCGCATTTGGGTGCACGCCTGGAGCACCACGTCAACGTCGCGCGTTCTGCCCGAAGGCCGGCTACGCCGAGGCCGCACGACGTCGCCGGCCGATGAGAAGTCCGCTGTTGGTCGGTCAGTCCCGGTGAGTACCCGGAGACGACGAGAGGGAGCGCATGTCCACCGACAACCCCAAGGCGCGATCGATATCGGCAGCTGCCGATCACGTGGTCGCCATGACTGCCACGATCGCCGATACGGAACTGGCCCGTCCGACCCCGTGTCGCGACCTGAACCTCGCCGCCCTGCTGACCCATGTTGACGGCCTGTCGCAGGCGTTCTCGGCTGCGGCACGCAAAGAGTTCGGCCCGCTGACGTCGACGCCGCCAGACCCGACGCAGAACCAGCAGACCCAACTGCCGTCGGAGTGGCGGGACGATATGCAACGTCACGTGCACGACCTCGCGGATTCGTGGGACGATGATGCCGCCTGGGAGGGGATGACCCAGGCCGGCGGTGTCGAGTTGCCCGCCGAGATCATGGGGATGGTGGCACTATCGGAACTGGTGCTACACGGCTGGGATATCGCGCGCGCCGCGGGCATCTCGTTCGATGTGCCCGATGAGATCCTTTAGGTCGTCTTCGACTTCCACTTCCCACCGCAACCGCAGGACGAGCGCGACGGCATGTTCGGACCGGTGGTCGAGGTGCCCGACGATGCACCCCTCGCCGACCGGCTCGCCGGCTTGACCGGTCGGGACCCGCGGTGGTCTCGGACAACCGCACAGAACTAGCCGTTGTGCGGGCCTCATCTCCGGACGCCCCTCGGACGGAACGGATACCCGTCGATCAGATCGTGAACGGCCAGCCGGTGATCTTCTTCTCCCGCGGCTTGGCGTAGGTCCGGACCTTCGACGTCGAGAGTCCCATCCGGACAAGACCTTCGGCGATCGTGACGGCCGAGCGCACACCGTCGACGATCGGCACGCCGGTCGCGGCGCGGACCTGTTCCTCGAGTTCGGCCATCCCGCCGCAGCCGAGGCAGATCACCTCGGCGTGGTCGTCGGCAACCGCCTGCCGGGACTGTTCGACGATCGCCTTGACCGCCCGTTCCGGATCCGACTCGAGTTCCAGCACACCGAGACCCGAGGCCCGGACCGATGCGCAGCGCTGGTCGAGTCCGGCGAGCTTGAGCCGGTCCTCGATCAGCGGGACCGTGCGGTCCAGCGTCGTCACGACCGAGAACCGGTGACCCAGATACATCGCCGTCGACGCCGCGGCCTCGGTGATGTCGACGACCGGGACCTCGAGGAGTTCCTGCAGTCCCTCGCGTCCGTGTTCGCCGTACCCGGCCTGGATGACGGCGTCATACGGCTCGGGGTAGGCGAGGATCGCGTCCATCACCGCGATCGCGGCGAGGTAGGACTCGAAGTTGCCCTCGCACGAGTCGGCACCGAACCGTGGTGTGATGCCGACGATCTCGGTGCCGGGCGAGGCGACCGAGCGTGCCGAGGAGGCGATGGCCTCGGTCATCGACTCGGTCGTGTTGACGTTGGCGACGAGGATGCGCATCGGATCTTCCTCCGGGGTTGTCAGTGGGTGCTGGGGACGGAGATCGGCTCACCCGACACCTCGGCGAACGGTCCCCGGCGGTCGGCCACCAGCAGGTAGACGACCGCGCCGAGACCGGCACCGATGAACCAGGAGAACTCCGAGACCACCTCGAAAGCCGAGACGAAGGCCATCACCAGGGCGATGGCGGCCGTCGGGACCAGGGCGACGATGGCCCGCATGTTCACGCCGTTGCGGTAATGGTAAGCGGCATCCGGGGCTTCGCTGAACAACGCGGGGACGTCGATCCGCGAGCGTCGGACGAGCCAGTAGTCGGCCATGACGATGCCGAACAGCGGCCCGAGGAGCGCACCGAGTCCACCGAGGAAGTAGTTGATCACCGCGGGCGAGTTGTAGAGATTCCACGGCAGGATGACCAGGCCGATGACCGCCGCGACGAATGCTGCACGCCGGAAGTCGAGGTGGCGCGGAAACAGGTTGGACAGCGCGTAGATCGGGGCGACGAAGTTGGCCATCAGGTTGACCGCCACGGTCAGGATCAACAGCGCCAGGCAGGCCAGCACCAGCAGGAAGGTGTTGGGCACGGTCTGGACGATGTCCGACGGCGACTCGATGACGCGGCCGTCGATCCGGAACTGGGCGCCGGCCAGGACGACCACGATGCCGCCGAACAGCAGCATGTTGAGCGGGATGCCCCAGAAGTTGCCGCGCACGATCGCCTTTCGCGATTCGGCGTTGCGGGTGAAATCGCAGAAGTTCAGGACGAAGGTGCCGTAGATGGCGACCCACAGGCTGGCGCCGCCGATGATCTTGAGCCACATGTCGACACCGGTGAGCGAGTCGGGCGTCGACCACGCGATGCTCCAGTCGGCGTTGCTCAGCATCCAGATGGCCAGCGCGACCATCGTGATCAGGATGACCGGACCGGCGAAGGCCTCGTAGCGACGGATCATCTCCATGCCGTAGCTGACGATGATCACCTGGATGACCCACAACGACACGAAGGAGATCCAGCCGAGGGTCGAGAGCCCGAGGAACCGGTTGGTGTCCAGATCGGCCGCACCCGGGAACAGCGCGACCAGCATGATCCGGAGGACGACGGACGCGAGGTAGGTCTGGATGCCGAACCACGCGATGGCGACTCCACCGCGGATGAGGGCCGGGATCTGCGCGCCGCGGATGCCGAACGAGATTCGGCTCATGACCGGGAACGGCACACCGGTCTTCTCGCCCATGAAACCGGAGAGGTTCAGAAGCAGGAAGAGGAAGACGCCGCCGAGCACCAGCGCCGTCAGGATCTGCCAGCCGCCCAGTCCGAGCGCGAAGAGGCCGATCGCGAACGCGTAGTTGCCGAGGCTGTGAACGTCGTTGGCCCACAACGTGAAGATGTTGTAGCTGCTCCAGCGTCGGCCGACGCGGCTGGTGGGCGCCAGGTCGTCGTTGTACAGCTTGGGACTCAGCCCGGCCGGGACGGTTCCGGTCACACCGTGCGCGTCCTCGGCGACGGGGATGCCGGTCCGGGACGTCGTCGACGTCGCCTCGTCGCGCTGGATCGTGAACGGTTCAGTGCTCATCTCTGCACTTTCGGTCGGACGGTCGATGACCGCGCTCGTACACTCGCGAAGTTTCCGTGATGTGGAATTAGTGTTCCGCGTGCGTGAAGGTTATCCGCATCGTCAGGGGCGTTGTCAATAGCACCGCCCAGCACTACTCGCGAGCCGCGTTTCCGAAATAGCATCGCAAGATTCCACGATGAGGAATCTGCTGGGTTAGTCTCTGGACCGACCCCCGGACACGGCGACCACCCAAGGAGTCCCGCCCCATGACCGCAGAAACCGGTGCCCCGACCCCTCTCTCCGATTCCGCCTCCGACGTGACCGAAGCGCCGTTCGACCTGGTCGTGCGGGGCCGCCAGACGCTGACGACGGCCGGTATCGTGGCGCGGGAGATCGGCATCCGCGGCGGGCGTGTCGTCGCCATCGAACCGCTCGGGAGCGGACTGGCCGGCCGCGAGGTCATCGAGCTGGCCGACGACCAGGTGATGATCCCCGGACTGGTGGACACCCATGTGCACGTCAACGAGCCCGGCCGCACCGAATGGGAGGGCTTCGACTCGGCCACCCGTGCGGCGGCCGCCGGCGGCGTCACCACGCTCATCGACATGCCGCTCAACTCGATCCCGCCCACCGTGAACGTCGACGCGCTGGCCGAGAAGCGCGCAGCCGCGCAGGGCAAGACGCACATCGACGTCGGTTTCTGGGGCGGCGCCATCCCCGGCAACGAAGACGACCTACGCGGACTGCACGACGCGGGCGTGTTCGGCTTCAAGTGCTTCCTGCTGCACTCGGGGGTCGACGAGTTCCCGCACCTGACGGCCGACGAGATGGAAGCCGACATGGCGAAGCTCGCCGAGTTCGACTCGCTGATGATCGTCCACGCCGAGGACTCCCGCGCCATCGACAACGCCCCGTCACCGGAAGGCGACGACTACGCCCGCTTCCTCGCGTCGCGGCCGCGGGGCGCCGAGAACCTGGCGATCGCCGAGGTCATCGAGCGTGCGCGATGGACGGGCGTGCGTGCACACGTGCTCCACCTGTCCTCGTCGGACGCCCTGCCGATGCTGGCCAGCGCGAAGAACGACGGGGTGAAGATCACGGTCGAGACCTGCCCGCACTACCTCACCCTGCTGGCCGAGGAGGTGCCCAACGGCGCGACGGCCTTCAAGTGCTGTCCGCCCATCCGCGAGGCCGGCAACCGCGAGTTGCTCTGGGAGGGACTGCTCGACGGCACGATCGACTGCATCGTCTCCGACCACTCGCCGTCGACCATCGATCTCAAGGACCCCGAGAACGGCGACTTCGGCGTCGCGTGGGGCGGCGTCGCGTCACTGCAGCTCGGGCTGTCGCTCATCTGGTCGGAGGCCAAGAAACGCGGCATCGACCTTCCGCAGGTCATCGAGTGGATGGCGTCGAAGCCCGCGGATCTCGCCGGCCTGCCGACCAAGGGCCGCATCGCCCTCGGCTGCGATGCCGACTTCGCGATCTTCGAGCCAGAATCCGCCCATATCGTCGACGTCAACCGGCTCCACCACAAGAATCCGGTGAGCCCGTACGACGGCCGCGCGTTGGCCGGGGTGGTCACGGGGACCTGGGTTCGCGGACAGCGGGTCGACTTCGAGACCCCGCGGGGTCGGATGCTCCGCCGCGGCGACGTCTGAGTACGCCCGACGCGTCGCGTCATGCCGGTTGAGCCGACACCGAGCGTAGCGAGGCGTCGCGTCGAAACCCCGCCCGCCACCGAGCGTAGCGAGGCGTTACCACCGCCCACAGCCAGAACAGTGCCGGATGCCCCACCCGGTAAGCTCGATCGAATGAGTTCGGATGACCAGCACGCCGGCCTGGCCGATGAGTTGGCCGCGCGTTCCGACGACGAGCTCACCGAACTGCTGATCGAACGCCCCGACCTCGCCTCCCCAACTCCGCAGGGCACCCGGGTCCTGGCGCAGCGTGCTCTCTCGGCGGCGTCGTTGGCGCTGGCCGGGGAGGATCTCGACGTCCTGGCAGTGACGGTCCTGGAGCAGGCGATCGCGCTGGGCAGCCGTAGTACCGCGAAGACCAAGCGCCCATCGGTCACCAAGATCGTCAAGGCGCTGTCCGGGCGCGCCGACGCCGATGCCGTCCGGGCGCGCATCGACCTTCTCCGACGCCGCGCGATCCTCTGGGGCGACAAGACCTCTCTCTGCGCCGGCGAGCACGTGGAGTCCGCGATGCCGTGGCGGTCATCGCATCTCACCGGCCCGATGGCGGGGCGGACCGGCGAGGAGATCGCCGCGATGATCGCCGATCTCGACGAGCGACCGAGAGAGCTCCTGGAGACCCTCGCTCGCGGTCCGGCCCTGGGTCGCAGCCGCGACGCGGCCCCCGACGCCGACCCGTCCACGCCGGTCGCACAGCTGATCTCGTCGGGACTACTGGCCCGCGTCGACAATCAGACCGTCGAACTCCCACCCATGGTCGGAGCGGTGATCCGCGACGAACCAGCCTGGCGCACCGATGATCTCACTCCCCCTCCGTTGCACGAACCGGGTCTCAAGCCCCGCTTCCCGGCCAAGGCGGTCGACGCCGCGGCGGGCGGCGAGGCACTCGAACTCATCCGCCACCTCACCTCGCTGATCAACGTCCTCGGCGCCACCCCCGCCGCGGTCCTGCGGTCCGGAGCGCTGGGCGTCCGCGAACTCCGACGCCTCGCCAAGCTCACCGGCATCGAGACCGGGAGCGTCGCCTTCCTGATCGAACTCGCCGGTTACCTCCGGATCATCGACGCCGGGTTCCCGGAACCTCCGCCGCCCAACGACTCCGGCGAGCAGGCCTTCGCCCCGACCTCCACCGCGGACACCTGGATGCACCAGCCGCGCGAACGCCAGTGGCTGTCCCTGGCCGACGCCTGGCTGCACATGCCCCGCCGCGCCTGGCAGGTCGGCGACCCCGACCGCGACGGCAACGCGATGGCCACCCTGTCCGCCGAACTCCACGACGCCTACGCCCCCATCCAGCGGCAGCTCATCCTGTCGACGCTCGCCCACGCCGATCCGGCGGTCGCGGTGTCGCCCGACGCCGTGCTGGCGAACCTGCACTGGCATCGGCCGCGCCAGATCCGACGCTTCAGCCGACGCCTCGTCGCCGAAACCCTGCGTGAGGCACGCGAAATCGGCCTCGTCGCGCACGATGCGCTGACCACCGTCGGCCGGGCCTACACCGTCGAACCGCCGGCCGACGCCGATCCCGCCGACGCCGACGCCGCGGTCCTGGCGGCGATGCGGGCCGTACTGCCCGAGCCGGTGGACCACTTCCTCACCCAGGCCGACCTCACGCTCACCGTGCCGGGCCCGATGACACCGGAACTCGCCGAGCAGGTCGAACTCGTCGCCGACCTCGAATCCGGTGGCGCGGCGTCGGTGTACCGGATCACCCCGGAGAGCGTGCGCCGCGCGCTCGACGCCGGACGCAGCAGCAACGAGCTGCTGTCGATGTTCACCACCCATTCGAGAACTCCGGTGCCACAATCTCTTTCGTATCTGATCGAGGACGTCGCCCGTAAGCACGGACAGTTGCGGGTCGGCGTCGCGTCGGCCTTCATCCGCTGCGAGGACTCGACGGTCCTGGCCGCGGTGCTGCGCAGTCCGGCCGCCGAACCCCTTGCGCTGCGGGCGCTCGCCCCGACCGTGGCGATCTCGCCGTCGGAGGTGCGCGAGGTGATCGATCAGCTGCGCGCCGCGGGATTCGCTCCGGCAGGCGAGGATTCGTCGGGCGCCGTCGTCGACCTCCGCGAACGCGGCAGTCGCGTCACCGTGTCGCGGGCACGTCGCCAGAGCCAGCCGCGCCGCAGCGCGCCGTCGGCGGAACAGCTGCGTTCGGTGGTCGGACGGATCCGCTCGACCGACCGCGCCGCGGCGGCCACCCCGGTACGCACCACCTCGACCTCGACACCCGTGCGGGCGACCGGCGGCGGCGAGTCGGCCACCGCGCTGATCCAGCTCGCACTGCGCGCCCACCGGCGTCTCCGCGTCGGATATGTCGACGCCCAGGGGTCGGCCAGCCGCCACGTCGTGACCCCGAAGGTCCTCGGCGCCGGCCAACTGGTGGCCGTCGAAGACGGCAACGACACCGAGCAGCGGTTCTCCCTGCACCGCCTCACCAGCGTCGAGCTGCTCGACGCCTAGTCTGCGCCGGTCCGGCGAAATTCTCGTCCCCCTGAGCACCACCCGAGGGCATATTGCCCCCGGACACCCTTCAGGGGGACGAATTTCTCAGCCGTCCGGCCGCCCAATGGAACGACCTGTGACATCCGTCTCAGAATCTTGGTAGGCTCACGGGTACTCAGCCGAGGAAAGTTGGCCCGTCATGACCGCTGTGCGCCCTCTCGCCGACGCTACCGCCGACGTCCCGGACACCTACCAGCACGACCTGGTATCGAGGATCAAACCGCCGTCACGACGCCGGCGTCCGGTGACACGCCCCGCCGACCTCGTCACCGTCATCGGTCCGACGCTCTCCGTCGCGAACGTGATCATGCAGCTGTCCAACCCGAAGGTCGGGTACGGCGTCCACGAGAGCCGCGTCCCGCGGGGCAACGCCATCAAGCGCCCGACCAAACGGGCCCGCACCACCGGCACCTTCCTGGCCGTCGCGCTGATGGGCAGCGACGAGGACAATGCCTACATCCACGAGTTCGTCGGCCGTGTCCACGACCAGGTCTACTCCACCGAGACCAGCCCCGTCCGCTACAGCGCCAACGATTCGCGTCTGCAGCTGTGGGTCGCGGTGTGCCTGCTCAAGTACTTCATCGACCAGTACGAACTGATCTACGGACCGCTCACCGAGGCCGAGAAGCAGATGGTCCTCACCGAGGCGCATCCGCTCGGCACCGCGCTCAACGTCCCCCGCGACAAGTGGCCGGCCACCTACGACGAGCTCCTCGTCTACTGGAACAGCCAGCTGGCCGAACTGCGGATCGACGAGCCGGTGCGCCAGGAACTACGCAATCTCGCCGACCTCTCGTTCCTCGAGTTCCGCGCCGGCGTCGTGGGCACCGTCGCCCACAAGACCCTCGGCGGTTTCCTCACCTACGCCATCAACGCAGGCCTCCCCCCGGAGTTCCGCGCGATGATGGGCTGGACCTGGACCGAGGACGACGCCCGCCGCTACCAGTCGATTCTCGCCGCGATGCGCGTCGTCGACCCGGTCGTGGCACCGCTTCTGCGGGGTATTTTCCGGCTGAACATCGTCGACCTGCGGGTGCGCCGACGGCTCGGCATCCCCGTGTTCTGACCCACAAAGAGGCCCGTCGCTGACAATCGGTGCTCCCATCTGGACAATGGAGCGGGTGACCGATGGACCCCTGATCGTGCAATCCGACAAAACGCTGCTGCTCGAGGTCGACCACCCCGACGCGCCGGCGGCCCGTGCGGCGATCGCACCCTTCGCCGAGCTCGAACGTGCCCCCGAGCACGTGCACACCTACCGGGTCACGCCTCTCGCCCTGTGGAATGCGCGCGCCGCGGGTCACGACGCCGAACAGGTCGTCGACGCGCTGGTCACCTACTCGCGCTATGCCGTGCCGCAGCCGCTGCTGATGGACGTCGTCGACACGATGGGCCGCTTCGGCCGCCTGCAGCTGGTGAAGCACCCGGCGCACGGACTGACCCTCGTCAGCCTCGACCGTGCGGTGCTGCTCGAGGTCATGCGCAACAAGAAGGTCGCCCCGATGCTGGGTGCGCAGATCGACGACGACACCGTCATCGTCCATCCGTCCGAGCGCGGCCGCCTCAAGCAGGTGCTGCTGAAGGTCGGCTGGCCGGCCGAGGACCTCGCGGGTTATGTCGACGGCGAGGCGCATCCCATCGCCCTCGCCCAGGACGACTGGCACCTGCGCGACTATCAGGAGATGGCGGCCGACTCGTTCTGGGCCGGCGGCTCCGGTGTGGTCGTGCTGCCGTGTGGTGCGGGCAAGACGATGGTCGGCGCGGCCGCGATGGCCAAGGCCGGCGCCACCACACTGATCCTGGTGACCAACACCGTCGCCGGCCGGCAGTGGAAGCGCGAGCTGATCGCCCGCACCACGCTGACCGAGGAGGAGATCGGCGAGTACTCCGGCGAGCGCAAGGAGATCCGTCCGGTCACCATTGCGACCTATCAGGTGATGACGCGAAAGTCGAAGGGCGAGTACAGGAATCTCGACCTCTTCGACTCCCGCGACTGGGGCCTGATCATCTACGACGAGGTGCACCTGCTGCCCGCCCCGGTCTTCCGCATGACCGCCGACCTGCAGTCGCGCCGACGCCTCGGCCTCACCGCGACCCTGGTCCGCGAGGACGGCCGCGAAGATGACGTCTTCTCCCTCATCGGCCCCAAGCGTTACGACGCCCCGTGGAAGGACATCGAGGCCCAGGGCTGGATCGCACCCGCCGAGTGCATCGAGGTCCGCGTGACGCTCACCGACGAGGAGCGCCTGCAGTACGCGGTCGCCGAGCCAGAGGAGAAGTACAAGCTCTGCTCCACCGCGCACACCAAGGTCAACGTGGTGAAGGCGATCCTGAACAAGCACCAGGGGGCGCCGACGCTGGTGATCGGCGCCTATATCGACCAGCTGGAGGAGCTCGGCCGCGAACTCGACTGCCCGGTCATCCAGGGGTCGACGAAGAACAAGGAGCGCGAGATCCTGTTCGACCGCTTCCGTTCCGGCGAGTTGCAGACGCTCGTCGTGTCCAAGGTGGCGAACTTCTCCATCGACCTCCCGGAGGCGTCGGTAGCCGTCCAGGTGTCGGGCACCTTCGGGTCACGCCAGGAAGAGGCCCAGCGCCTCGGTCGCCTGCTGCGACCGAAACACGATGGCGGACAAGCCCACTTCTACTCGGTGGTGTCCCGCGACACCCTCGACGCCGATTACGCCGCACACCGGCAGCGGTTCCTCGCCGAGCAGGGTTACGCGTACCGCATCACCGACGCCGACGACCTCCTCGGCCCGACCATCGGGGACACCACCTCCGCGGACTGAGTCAGGCCCCGACCCCGGCGGCGAGACCCGCCGGGGTCGACCACGCCCCTGTCCCCCGTCAGATCTCGACGAGGCAATATCCGATCGACTCCGGCTGGAAGAACGTCCAGCGGGCTTCGCCCGTGGCGCAGGTGACCGACGAGGTGGCCCGTGTGCTGACGCGCGCGAGTACCGTCCGCAACGCGGGCGCACTCGTGCACGGAACCTCGCGATAGTCCGACAGCGACCCGCCCTCCTTCGGGATCAGATAGCAGAGCCCCTGGTAGAAATTCGGTGTGAGGCACAGCTTCCGGGTGCTGTTCGGGAAGGTCAGCGTCGAATTCTGTTCGCTGGCACAGGACGTGGATGCGGGGATGATCGACGCGGTGTAGAAGTTCATGCCCGACGAGTCGCAGTCGACCTTCGACGCCAGCACCGTCGTCGACGACCCCGCCTGCATGGCGATGCTGACGCATTCGCCGAGTTGCACGTCGTCGGGTCCGGTGACCGACAGTGGCGTGGTGTCGGTGGTGCGGGCCGCGGGACTCTGGCCCGGGGTGGTCCCGGCGGACTCCGTGGGGCCGGCTGCGTTCGTCGTCGATGTCCCCGACGCCTCGGGTGGGCTCGACACCTTGGTCGCCACGTAGACGATGCCACCGACGATGGCGAGGACCAGCACGAGCGCGAGCGCACCGAGCGCGATCAGTACCCCCGACCCCTTCTTCCCGGGCGGCGGCGTCGGGTATCCGGGTTGCGACGGATACCCCTGGTAGCCGCCGGGATACGAACCCGGTGGCGGTTGTCCGGGCGAATACCCCGGCGACCCGGTGCCGGGCGAAGCCCCGGCATACGACGGTTGACCCCCGTAGGGCGGCTGCGCGGCCCGAGGCGATTGCTGCGGCCCATGGCTCCCCGGCCGCTGATACGGAGCACCGATTCCCGGTCCGGGCGTCGAACCGGGGGCTGGCAGCGGCGGCCCCTTGGACAGCTTCGGCGGGTCCGGTGTGGTGAGTGCTCGTTCGAGTTCGACGCCGAACTCACGGCACGAGCGATAGCGGCGTTCGGGTTCCTTGGCCAGTGCGCGACTGAACACCGCGTCGGCCGCGGGCGAGATCCCGGGACGCAGGCTCGACAGTCGTGGCGGCATCGACTGCAGATGGTGGGCGATGATCGACGCCGTGCCGGAGCCCTGGAACGGTGGCCGGCCGGTGAGGAGTTCGAAGACGGTGGCGGCGAGCGCGTACTGGTCGGCGCGGCCGTCGACGGTGTCGCCGAGCAGTTGCTCCGGCGCCGCGTAGGCCACGGTGCCGAGGAAGACGTTGGTCGACGTCAGATGGCTGACGTCCTGTTCCGACTTGGCAATCCCGAAGTCCGCGAGCAACACTCGCGGTTCTGGACTGTCGAGGCCCTGGAGCAGGATGTTGGCGGGTTTGACGTCGCGGTGCAGCAGGCCGGTGGCGTGGGCACGGTCGAGGGCGGCGCCGACGGACCGGACGATGGCGATGACGGTCTGCGGATCGAGTCCCTGCGGAGTCTTCCGCAACAGTTTGAGGGCGTCGATGCCGTCGATGAACTCCATCGCGATCCACAGATGACCGTCGTACTCACCGGAGTTGAAGATGGTGACGATCGACGGATGCACGACACTCGAGGCGTGTTCGGCCTCCTTGACGAACCGCTGCCGGTACATCGGGTCACGGCTGAGTTCGGCAGGCAGGACCTTCAGCGCCTCGTTGCGCGGCAGGTGCGGGTGTCGGGCCAGATAGATCTCGCCCATTCCGCCCCGACCGATGAGTCGGATGATCGTGTATCCGGCGAAGTGCTCCCCGGGGTTCCGCGGCATCGCCCCTCCTCATCCTTCTCGGCAGGTTGTCCAAGTCTGTCACCTCCAGATCGTGTGCGGCGACCACAACGTGTCCCGGCGTCGCTCAACCGGACCACCCCGGAACGATGCGGCGGTGGCCCGGTCGAGGGGCGATGAGGGTCAGGCGCCGGACAGCGACGCCAGGCAGTAGACGCGCGGTTCCGGCTTCTCGTAGGTGGCCTTGACCTGGCCTTCGGCGCATTCGAGCGAGCCGTCGCCGGTGGTCTCGACGCGATAGATCACGGAGTCGGGGCCGGCGTCGGCGTCGCAGTCGACCTCCTTGAAGTCGACCAGCGACCCACCCGCGGACTGCGGGATCGAGTAGCACTCACTCTGAGCGAAGTTCGGCATCAGACACAGACGGTCGGAGGTCTCGGGGAAGGTCAGGTAGTTCTCGAACTCGCCGCACTCGCCGGACACGATCTGCGACGCGATGAAGGTCATCGCGTCGGCGTCGCAATCCGACTTCGTCGCCTCGACCGTTGCATCGTCGCCGCCGGCCGTCCTGACCTGCACACATTGACCGATCGCCACATCCGACGGCTTGGAGACGTTGTTCGTCACACGCTCGACCGACGAACATCCGCCCAGCACCACCAGCGCGGCGCACGCCACGATCGCGATGATGCCCGCGGGTCGCACGCGACCAGACGTTCGAACCTTCGCCGGCGCTGTCATGCGAGGATCGTACGCTGCAATGACGTTGCAAAGCCCGGGAATCAGGCAGGTCAAACGCGGTCCGGACGCTGCACGGCCCGGCGATGTGCCACCCTGGACGCATGTCATTCGAGAGCAGGACCGCGACCCGTCTGCGGCCGTTCATGACCACGATCTTCGCCGAGATGTCGGCGCTGGCCGTCGAGCACGACGCCATCAACCTGGGGCAGGGTTTCCCCGACACCGACGGTCCGGAAGCGATGCTCGAAGCCGCCCGGCGCGCCATCACCGACGGCCACAACCAGTACCCGCCCGGGATCGGGGTCCTGGAACTGCGGCATGCGGTCGCGCGCCACCAGCGCGAGCACTACGACCTCGACTACGACCCCGACCGCGAGGTTCTGATCACGGTCGGCGCGACGGAAGCGGTCGCGGGTGCCATCGTCGGGATCATCGAGCCGGGCGACGAGGTCATCATGATCGAGCCGTACTACGACGCCTACGCCGCGACCGTCGCGATGGCCGGTGGTGTCCGACGCGTCGTACCGCTCGTCCCCGACGGCGACGGTTTCCGCCTCGACCGCGAACGTCTCGCGGACGCCTTCGGCCCGAAGAGTGCCGTGTTCATGCTGAACACGCCGCACAATCCGACGGGCACCGTGCTCTCCGAGGACGACCTCGCCGAAATCGCCCGCCTGTGCATCGAATTCGACGTCATCGCGGTGACCGACGAGGTGTACGAACACCTGCTCTTCGACGGACGCACCCACACCCCGCTGGCGACCCTGCCCGAGATGCGCGAGCGTACGCTCCGGATCTCCAGCGCCGGTAAGACTTTCAACTGCACGGGCTGGAAGGTCGGCTGGATCAGTGGACCACCTGAACTGGTCGCCGCGGCCAAGACGGCCAAGCAGTACATGTCCTACGTCGGTTCCGGACCGTTCCAACCGGCCGTCGCGCACGCACTCGACAACGAGATCGGTTGGGTCCGTGGATCGGCCGCCGCGCTGCAGGAGAAGCGGGATATGATCACCGACGCGCTACTCGACGCCGGCTTCGACGTACATCGCAGCGAGGCAACCTATTTCGTCTGCGCCGATCCCCGCCCCCTCGGCATCGACGACGGCATCGAGTTCTGCCGGTCGTTGCCGGAACGGATCGGCGTCGCCGCGGTCCCGGTCAGCGTCTTCGCCGACGACCGTGAACCCTGGCACCACCTCGTACGCTTCGCCTTCGCCAAACGCGACGACGTTATCGCCGAAGCCGCGGAACGGTTGCGAAACCTCTGAGCTCCGCCCCCATGCCGGTTCAGCCGACACCGAGCGAAGCGAGGCGTCGCGTCGAAACCCGCGCCCAACCCCACGCCGGTTGAGCCGACACCGAGCGAAGCGAGGCGTCGCGTCGAAACCCGCGCCCAACCCCACGCCGGTTGAGCCGACACCGAGCGAAGCGAGGCGTCGCGTCGAAACCCGCGCCCAACCCCACGCCGGTTGAGCCGACACCGAGCACAGCGAGGCGTCGCGTCGAAACCCGCCCGCCGCCACACCCCATGCCGGTTGAGCCGACACCGAGCACAGCGAGGCGTCGCGTCGAAACCCGCGCCCAACCCCACGCCGGTTGAGCCGACACCGAGCACAGCGAGGCGTCGCGTCGAAACCCGCCCGCCGCCACACCCCATGCCGGTTGAGCCGACACCGAGCACAGCGAGGCGTCGCGTCGAAACCCGCCCGCCATCACACCCACCGACCCGCTCAACCAGCATGGCGCGAGGTTTCGACGCGGTGGGTCGCTCCGCTCGCCACCGGCTCAACCAGCAATCCCGCTGCCTCAGATCCACTCAGCGCAGCGCGGGCACCACCTGCTGCTCGAAGAGTTCGAGATCCTCACGGTCGTGGGCGATGTTCGGGAAGTAGAAGATCCCGTAGGACATCCCGGCTTCCTCGAGCCCACGCAGGTTCTCCGCGACCTTGTCCGGCGTCCCGACCGCGGGCATCCCGCGGAACGCCCCCATGCTGCCCGACGCCGCGTCGGGTCCGACGATCTTCGCGAGCCGCGTCTCGAGGTCGGCGAGCTTGCGCTCCACGTCGGCGTCGGTCGCACCGAGCATGACGTTGTAGTTCGACGACCGGACGATCGAATCGAAGTCGCGTCCGAGGTCGGCGCAATGCTGTCGGAGCACCGACGATTTGTGGGCGAACCCTTCGGGGGTGCCGTCGAAGTTGGTGTAGTCGGCATAGTGCGCCGCGATCCGGAGCGTCTTCTTCTCTCCACCGCCGGCGATCCACAGCGGCAGCTTCCCGGCAGTCGGCTGCGGCCGGCAGATGGCGTCGTTGACGGTGTAGTGCTTGCCGTCGAGGGTCGCGCGGCCGGTCTCCCACGCCTGCTTCATGATCTGCACGCCCTCGTCGAGCCGGGCGAGTCGCTCTCCTGCCGAGGGAAATCCGTATCCGTAGGCGCGCCACTCGTGTTCGTACCAACCGCCGCCGATGCCCATCTGCACGCGCCCTCCGGAGATGAGGTCGGCGGTGGCGGCGACCTTCGCCAGGTACATGGGGTTGCGGTAGCTCATCGCGGTGCACATCTGTCCGATGTCGACGCGACCGGTGGTCGCGGCCAGCGCCGACACCAGCGTCCAGGCCTCGTGCGTGGCCTCGTCGGTCGGCAGCGGGACGGTGTGGAAGTGGTCGTAGACCCAGACCGAGTCCCAGCCGGCGGACTCGGCGCGGTTCGCCACCGACGACATGACCTCCCACTGGTTCGCCGGGTCGATACCCACGAGATCAAGCCGCCAGCCCTGGGGAATGAAGAGTCCGAATCGCATGATGTCCAACCTACGCACTGACCGCGGCACCGACACACCGCCGCGTCTGCCCGTCGCCACGATAGTCTGATACTGGATATTCCATCCATAGATGAGTTCGTCGACTCGCCGCCGGCTGCCACGACATCGCCGCTGGTCGATCCATCGACAATTCGGGAGAAGGACACATGACAGCAGGCGACCGGCCTGAATACGATACGAACATCCTGCACCAGGAGCGGTCCCGGCTTCGGCGGGAGATGCTGATCGACCGGCCGTGGACCGAGGTGATCCTGGTCCGCCATGCGCAGCAGTCCTTCGATCCCGATGATCTGGAAGCCGGCGGTGCGGCCGGGCCGGGGCTCTCCGCGATCGGGTCCAGGCAGGCGCGGCTGACCGGCGAACTCCTCGCGGACGAGCCGCTGACGGCCGTCTACTCGAGTCGGTTGACCCGCGCGGTGTCGACCGCGGACGCCGTCGCCGCCCTGGCCGCAGCACCTCTGACGACGCAGATCCGGAACGACCTGCGGGAGATCGAGATGCACGGCGAGCAAGCCGAAGACGGGGCGTCCGTGCGCGACCGGCTCCGCGGTGCACTCACTGCGATCGCCGAGGAGCATTCCGGGCAGACCGTCGCAGCGGTGAGCCACGGCGGTGCGATCAGCACGTTCCTCGCCTCCCTACTGGGGGTCGAACGGGACGTCTTCTTCTTCGCCGCTCACGCCTCGGTGACCCGGGTTCGCCACCACGACGGGGCATGGGCCGTGCAGTCCGTCAACGAGACCGGCCACCTTCGCAGCCACGATCTCATCAGTCACTGAGCGGTCGACGCGCCATCGGCGTCCGGCCTGCCGCTACTCGCTACGCGGCCGGATGTGCTCCCGCGCAAACCGCCGGAGACCGTCGATCGCCTCACCGGACCGGCTCCACGGCGCGACGATGACACGGTCGATCCCGCTCGCGGACCAGCCCTCGGCGTCGACCTCGCCCTGATGCGCGGCGACGGTGGTCTGCAGCGGCCGCGACCGGCCGGAATCCCGCTCTGCGGCACGCAGTCTGGCGAGCGGGGCGGCCACGGACGCCGGAGTGTGGTGCATACCGATCCACCCGTCACCCCGGGCCACGGCCCGCCGCAACGCCGGGGCCGACTCGCCGCCGATGTGCAGCGGCGGTCGCGGCTGCTGGACCGGCTTGGGCTCGAAGCCGACGCTCGGGAATTCGTGGTGCGCACCCTGGTAGGCGAAACTCTTCTGGGTCCAGAGGCCGTCGAGCACATCCAGGGTTTCGTCCAGCAGTTCGCCTCGCCGCGCGAAATCGACTCCGACGAGGTCCCATTCGGCCTCCGACCACCCGGCGCCGACGCCCAGTTCGACGCGACCTCCGGACACCACGTCCAGCGTCGCCACCGCGCGTGCCGCCACGAACGGATGACGCAGCGCGGGTTGGTACACGTAGGTGCCCAACCTCAGCGTGGTGGTGACCGCCGCCAGTGCAGCGAGGTGAACCATGACGTCGAAGATCGGCGAATGCGAGGAGATCGGGAGCTCGCCGTCGGGGTACTTCTCGCGATCCACCTCCTCGGGCAGCATGAGATGGTCCGACATCCAGATCGATTCGTACCCGGCGCGCTCGGCTTCGATCGCGACATCTCGCCACAACGCGGGGTGGACCCGGAGCAACGACACCCCGTACCGCGGACCGTCCGCCGTTCCGCCTCAGCCATGGACCTCACCGCGCACATCTCCGTCCGGGCCGACCTCGCCCTCGCGGGTGACCCGTCGGTACGAGAAGCGCCAGCCGCTGTCGGTGAGCGTGTATTCGTCGGTGTACCGGCCCCATTCCGCCAGCCCGAAGTGCCTGATCAGCGCCACATAGGCGGTACCGCGTGCGGTGCGCGGCCCCGTCATGTCGATGACATGGGTTGTCAGGTGGTGGAATACGCGGGCACTGACACCGGTGTCGCGGATCTCCGCCAGCCAGGCCGACTTCACGCCCTCGAAGAATCCCTGGATGTCCTCGTGCCCGGTGTACCTGCGTGGTGCGGCGTCGAGGTCGACGAACTCGAGGGTGCCGTCGGCGGTGAACAGTCGGGCTTCCTGTTCGGTGCGGCCGGTGTCGCCGTAGAGGTTGTAGCGGGCGGCGAGATCCCGGATCTCCTCGCGGGCGGCTGCTTCGTCCGGCTGCATCTTCACTTCTCCCATCAGCTGATCCCGCGATGCGGCAGCGAGCCGCGCGCCATGACCGTGCAGTATCCGGTGGTGGTGACACCGTCGACGACGATCTTCGCGAACTGTTCGCGGTGGCCGCTCGGGGTTGGATCACCGTCGAGCAGTACGGCTTCGGGTGGAACCAGCTCGTAGACTCGTGTTCGACGAGGTCGCCGCGCGGCACCCCGAGGCCGCGGCCGTCCCGGTAACCTCCGTCGTACCCGGTGCCGGCATAGGCCCACGGCTCCAGCAGCGGAGTGGCCACGATCTCGTGGCGGGCACCGGCATCGGTCTCCACCTCGATCCGCACCGACCGATAGGTTCTCGTCCCCGGCACGAACTCCGTTGTCACATCGGCGATCACGACAGTCGAGTGCCGGCCGTCGACGCCGATGACCTCGCCGTCGAGGTAGGTCACCGTGCCGCGCTGGTTCTCTCGTCTGGACACACAGACACAGAAGTCGGCGGTCGCCGCGTACAGCACCGTGTGCATCATCGGCGCCGAGCTACGGGCCGCCGGATCGGCCACCGAACGGTCGATACCGCCGACCCCCGGACGCACGCCCCACGAATGATCGCGCACCGCCCACCAGTCGTCGACGCTGATGCGGGCACCGTCGATCGACAGCCATCCGTCCCAGCGGCCGATCTGGTTGTAGCGGGTGATCTCCTGGGTGACCCGACCGGTACTCGCGTCGAGGTAATGCTCTTCGGTGTACGGGTCGAATCCGGAGGTGAACACCAGGTCGGCGGCCAGTGGGGTGCTGTCACCGGACCACGCGACCCGCACCGTGCGATACGGCTCGAGGATCTCCACCGCGAGGTCACCGACGGCGGACTGCGCGGTCGCGGTGGTCAGCGGCCGCGACCATCGCGAGTTGAACTGACGACCGCCGCGCTGGACCGCTCCGTACCCGTCGCAGACCCCGATGTTCTTGTACAGGGCCATGCCGGAGATGAACCCGGCGTCCCCGGCGGGATCGACGCCGGCAAACCAGTACCGGTCGTAGAACCGCGGGTCGGAGGTGCCGGCGAACCCGAACGGCCACGGCACCTGATGCATCAGGGTCTCGTCGAGCGGGTGCAGGGCGCGCGTGTTCACCGGTCCACCTCGAATGCCTTGTCCAGCGCGCCGAGCAGATAGCGGGGCGCGTAGTCCAATCCCAGAAGCGCGTCGAGCAGTGTGCGCGGCTCGTTGACCAGGCGGCCGAGCCCGCAACTCGACGTGGGCCACGAGCTTCGCTGTTTTTGGGCGCTTGGCGGCCTGCTGGGCTTTCCACTGCGCCACCAACGCCCGATACTCGAGCTTCCCGCTCCTGGTTGCGGCGTTGCGCCGTAGCTCTACGTGAGATCGTGGCCGGACTGCGCCCGATCCGCCGTGCGATCTCACGCACCCCACGATCCTGGGCGCGTAGCAGCGCGATCTCTTCCCGTTCGGCGAACGATAGATAGCGGCCCGAAGGCTCATCCAGACTCAGCGGCCTCATGCCGCCAGCGTGGCGGAACCAGCGTGTACCCACCGGCACCGACACACCGACAGCGATCGATGCCTGCGCCGTGCTCACCCCCGTCGCGACCACCCGCCAAAACTCACGTTGCACCTGCCGCGACGGCTCCGGCCGCCCCGGCGATCGCATCGCCGGCCGAAGTGCACGATCAGCACGCCACTGCCGACGAACACCTACCGCCACATCGCTGGTCTTCCAACTCCAGTCCGCCGTAGCCACCGCGAACACCTCCATGATCATGGTGTTGCGACGACCAGTTGAATCCGCCGGGTCTGTGGTGATTGTAGTGATGAACCCAGTCCTGGTAGGTCTGGGCGCGGGCCTCGTCTGACAGGTAGGTCTGGGCGTAGGCCCATTCCTGGTTCAGCGTCCGGTTGAATCGTTCGACTTTGCCATTGGTTTGTGGTCGGTACGGACGGGTACGTTTGTGCGTGATCTCGGGACCCAGGGTTTGCTTGAAAAGGTGTGAGCGGTAGCAGGATCCGTTGTCGGTGAGTACCTGTTTGACGGTGACTCCGTGACTGTTGAAGTAGGTCGTTCGCACGCGACCAGAATCCGGCGGCGGTCTCTTTACGTTCGTCGCCGAGGATCTCGGAGTAGGCCAGTCGGGTGTGGTCATCAACGGCGTGATGAACGAAGGCGTAGCCGCGACCGTTCTTCTTGTTGTTGCGGTTACCGATCGTGCGTCCGAGTTTGCGGTGTCCGCCGCCGTTGGGGATCCGGCCGAGTTTCTTGATATCGACGTGGATCATGTCGCCGGGCTCTGGATGCTCGTAACGGCGTGGTCGAGGCCGGCGGACGACCAAGCCCGTGTTGTGGTCGAGATGCCGTAGCAGCGGCATCTGATACCGGCGTAACACCGCTCCGACGGTGCTGCAGGGCAGTTGGAGGTGGTAGGCGATGCGGTGTGGTCCCCAGCGGCGGGTGAAGCGCAGGTTGATGATTCGCCGTTCGCAGCGTGTGGGGGTCCGATTGGGGCTGCGGTGGGGTCGGCTGGATCGATCAGCCATCGCCGCGGGCCCGCCGTCCCGATAGCGGTCGGCCCATTTCTTGGCTGTGGTGGGCGAGCACTGGAACCGTTCGGCGGCTCGGCGGATCGACCAGCCCTCATCGATGAGCACCGAAGCGAGTTTCAGACGCCCCTTTGGGGTCAGTAAGGCATTAGCGTGGGACATGAGGACCTCTTGGTAGCGGCGTGTGTTGTGGTAACCACACCGATACCGGAGGTCCTCACCTATTCACTGGCGCCACACCGTCCACAACGTCCCTGGTCATTACAGCTACGGCGCCAGCGAGGTCGGCACCACCTGCATGATCAGCGCACAGGACTGGCTCGACCGCCCCGGCTCGGTGGGACGGGCGGTGCCTCCGTTCGAGGCCTACATCGCCGACGAGCACGGCAATCCCGCACCACCCGGTACCGAAGGGCCCCTGTGGTTCCGGGACACCTCGGGGCACGGGATCAGCTACACCTCCGGCGTGCGTAGCGGCAACGAGTTCACCCTCGGCGAGATCGGTCGCATGGATGCCGACGGTTACGTCTGGATCACCGACCGGTTGTCGGACATGGTGGTGTCGGGCGGAGTCAACATCTATCCGGCGGAGGTCGAGCAGGCGCTCTGCACCCTGCCCGAGGTTGCCGACGTCGCCTGCTTCGGGATTCCCGACGAGGCGATGGGCGAGCGGCTGGTCGCACTCATCGTGCCGGCCGACAGTGCGAAGCCGCCGGACCCCGCCGACATCGCGACCCGTGGTCGAGCCCTCCTGGCCGGTTACAAGATTCCCAAGGAAATCCATCTGACCGACTCCCTACCGCGCACAGCCGTGGGGAAGCTGGACAAGAAGGCGATGCGATCGCGTCACGCGGTGAAGGTCGACGCGGTGAAGGTCACACTGTAGGCGATCGGCGTTCCCCTACGGTGCATCCATAGAGTTATATACAATTGAGCAATCTCATTCTACAGGATCACCGCATATCGGTTGAGGGGAACACGTGGCACGCGCAAAGAGAATGCCTGACATCACCGATCCGGTCGATTGGGCCAAACACTACTGGGAGCAACAGGGACTCGACGGCGACGAGCAGCGCTTTCTCGCCATGACGTCCCTGTTGCGTTACCAGCGCATCGTCGCCGATTCCGTCGATTCCGAGCTCAAGGCCCACGGCCTGAACATGACCGACTATCTGCTGCTGATGACGTTGCAGCTGTCGGAGACCGGCACCCGCCTGATCTCGAGCCTGGCCCGCAACCTCCTCGTCCACGCGACCACGGCCACCCTGGCCACCGACCGCCTCGAGGCGCGTGACCTCCTCGAGCGCAGCCCCCATCCGACGGACCGGCGCGCGACCTGTGTCACGATCACCAAGGCGGGCCGCACGAAGGTCGACGAGGCCACCCGCGCCCTGACGGCCATCGACTTCGGGATGAAAGGCAGCACCATCCAGGACGTCGAACAGCTCCGTGCCGCACTGACCGCGATGCGCCACTCGGCCGGGGACGCCTGAAAACGACACCGGTAAAGCCATTAGTCTAGTACTAGAGTAATGGCATGTCTTCTGCGAGAGTCGGTTCCACCGGAGTATTCACCAGTCTCGGCCGCGCGCGGCGTAGCGGAGCGGCCGACACCGGGCGATGCGCCGAACGCGCGTCATTCCAGACGCTGTGGCTCGCCGACGTACGAGGGGACCTCTCCGCCCTCACCGAGATCACCGCGGCCACCACCGAGATCGTCACCGCCACCGCGGTATTGAGCATCTGGGACCTGGCGGCCGCCGACCTCGCCCGCACGTGGGACGACCCCACGAACCGGATGGTGTTGGGCGTCGGCGTCAGCCATCCGTCGATGGCGCCGCCAGGCAGTTACCGTAATCCGTTGTCCCTGCTCGAGAATTACCTTGACACTCTCGAGGCGAGTCGACCGCAGCCGATCCCGTGCATGATCGGCGCGAACGGTCCCAAGATGCTCGAGCTCGCCGGTCGACGCACCCACGGGGCGATCACCCAGCTCGTGACCCCCGAACGCACCGCCCGCCAGCGCGAATGGCTCGGATCGACCGCGACGCTGGCCACCGAGGTCAAGGTCGTCACCACCGGCGACGCGGCCGATCGCCGCCGTCTCGGACGGGCCAATCTCGGGAACTACCTGCACCTTCCGGGATACCAGAAGAATCTGCGAGCCATGGGATTCGACGACGGGGATTTCTCCGGCGGGGGCAGCGACCGGCTCGTCGACGCACTGGTCGCCGGCCCCGACCCGGACCAGATCAGGGAGCGGATGAGGCAGCAGCGCGACGCCGGCGCCGATCACCTGGCCCTGCACGTACTCAGCGATTCCAGCGATGCACCCCTGTCCCAGTGGACAGAACTCGCCGGCGTTCTCGCGGACGACCTCGACCCCCAGACGAAGGACGGTTCACACCGACGACGCACCAGGCAACTCCGACACCCGAAGCCGTCGCCGCACTCCCCCGGCTGCTCTCCGCCGACAACTTCCGCGACCTCGCGGGGACCGGCGACGGCTACGCCGCGGCCGGTGGCCGGTTACGGCGCGGGGTCCTGTTCCGTTCCAACCGCCTCGAACTCGACGCCGACGATCTGGCCACCATGGCCACGTTCGGCCTGACCGCCATCCACGATCTGCGCCAACCCAACGAGGTCGCCAGGCATCCGAACGTCGAGATCCGCGGCGCCCGGTGGCACCACCACCCGGTTCCCGGCATCCCCGAGTCCGAGGTCTCCTCGCTGATGACCGCGGCACAGACCTACCAGGCGATGCTGGTGAACTATCAGACCTTCGTGACGGACCCGGCCTGCCGGGCGGGCTTCGCCAGCCTGCTGCGGACGATCGCGCGTACCGACGGCCCCCAGCTGTTCCATTGCGCCGCCGGCAAAGACCGGACCGGCTGGGCCGCCGTACTCCTCCACCACATCGCCGGCGTCGACCGCGAGGTGATGCTGGAGGACTACCTGCTGACCGACACCTATGCGGTCACCAGCAGACAGGCCACCCTGGATTCGATCCTCGAGAACCTCGGCTCCGAACGTGTGCCCGCCTACGAGCCCGCCTTCTCCTGCGACAGCAGGTATCTCGATGTCGCGTACGAAGCGGCCGACGACTCCTACGGCGGTCTCGACGGTTACCTGACCCGCGGCCTCGAACTCGACGACGCCGACCTCGAGGCGATCCGCACCCGATTCGTGCACAGTTCGCCGGCCTCGGCCTGAGACCGGGGTATCGGGCCGGGAGTCGGGCACACATACCGACTCCCGGCCCGAGCTCAGGGGGACGGTGACCGTCCGGTCGCGAACTCCTGACAACTATATCTGAGAATCAGTTATTTATCACTAGACTTTTCGCTGCCTGCGCCGGTTGAGCCGGCACCGCCCCCTCCGCCGGTTGAGCCGGCACCGCCCCCTCCGCCGGTTGAGCCGGCACCGAGCGCAGCGAGGCGCTGCGTCGAAACCCCCTCCGCCGGTTGAGCCGGCACCGCCCCCTCCGCCGGTTGAGCCGGCACCGAGCGCAGCGAGGCGCCGCGTCGAAACCCCCTCCGCCGGTTGAACCGGCACCTCACGACGCGAGACACCCGCCCCCTCCGCCGGTTGAGCCGGCACCGAGCGCAGCGAGGCGCCGCGTCGAAACCCCCCACCCACTTACGAGCAGTCCGGACTGTTTGTGTGTTACGCTCACCACTGTGACCGAGCCCACCAGCACTCCGCGTCGGCGAACCCAGGCCGAACGCACCGCGGCGACCCGCACCCGGGTCCTCGACGCCGCGGTCGAAGCGCTGGTCGAGGTCGGCTACGCGGCCACCACCACCCAGGAGGTCAACCGGCGCGCAGGCGTCTCCCGCGGCGCACTGCTGCACCACTTCCCCACCCGGGAATCGCTGGTGGTCGCGGCCGTCGCACACCTCGTCGACCGTCGTCTCGAGGAGGTCCTGTCCCGCCCGCGTACGGGTGAGGAGGGACTCGAAGTCCTGATCGAGGCGTTCAGCGGACCGCTGTTCGACGCCGCCCTGGAGCTCTGGGTGGCCGCCCGCTGTGACGTCGGCCTGCGCACCGCCCTCATCCCGCTCGAACAGCGGGTCTCCGACGCCCTCGCCTTGGGTTGCGCCGAGCTGTTCGGCGACCGGTACACCCCGCAGGAACTCGAACTGTCCATCGAACTCGCACGCGGCCTCGCGGTGTCGCGCATCCTGCGATCCCCCGCCGCCGACCGCGACTACCTCGACCGTCTTCTGCCCGTCTGGAAGGACCTGTTGACCCATGACTGAACTCAGTTCGCTCCCCGAACGCGTCGACGTTCTCGTCGTCGGCGTCGGATTCGGCGGCCTCGCCGCACTTCACCGGCTGCGCAAGGACCATCCCGGGCTGCAGACGCTCGCCATCGAGCGCGCCGGCGGCGCCGGCGGGGTCTGGCGCGAGAACGACTACCCGGGTGCCGCCTGCGACGTCCCGACCTCGCTGTACTCGCTGTCGTTCGCCCCGAACCCGGACTGGTCGCACACCTACGGTCGACGCCACGAGATCCACAACTATTTGCGTTCCGTCGCCGCCGATTATGAGGACCAGATCCGCTACGACTGCGCGCTGACCGCGGCCCGCTGGGACGGTGCCGCGCAGGAGTGGGTCGTCGACACGACCACCGGCCGGATCCGCACCCGCTTCCTCGTCGCCGCGCCGGGCGCGCTGTCCGAGCCGGGACTACCCGAGGTGCCGGGCGCCGACGGGTTCACCGGCACGATGTTCCACTCCGCCCACTGGGACCACACCCACGACCTGCGCGGACGTAAGGTCGCGATCGTCGGCACCGGCGCGTCGGCGATCCAGATCGTGCCCGAGATCGTCGACACCGTCGGACATCTCACCGTCTTCCAGCGCACCCCCGCCTGGGTCGTGCCACGCCTCGACCGCAACATCGGCCCGATGGAACGCGCCGTCTACAAGCGCGTCCCCGGCGTCCATCGCCTGGTCCGACGGATGGTGTGGGCCTACCGCGAGGCCTACGTGCTGATGATGGCGCGCAACCCCAAGCTGCTGCCGATCGCGAAAACCCTTGCCCTGGCACAGCTCCGCGTCCAGGTCCGCGACCGTGCCCTGCGCAAGCGCCTCACCCCCGACTACACCATCGGCTGCAAGCGGATGCTGTTGACCAACAAGTGGTTCCCCGCCCTGCAGCGGGACAACGCCACCGTGACCGGCGCCATCACCCGCCTCACCGCGAACGGCGCCGTCGACGATCAGGGCCGCGAGCACGAGGTCGACACCGTCATCTTCGCCACCGGATTCACCCCCACCGAACCGCCCATCGCGAAGGTCGTCACCGGGCGCGACGGACGCACCCTGGCGGAGACGTGGCAGGGCTCGCCGCGCGCATACCGCGGCGTGGAGGTCCACGGCTTCCCGAATCTGTTCTTCCTGTACGGCCCCAACACCAATCTGGGCCACAGCTCGATCGTGCTGATGCTCGAACCGCAGGCGTACTACATGTCGAAGACGATCGCCGAGGTCACCCGGTCCGGACACTCGACCTTCGAGGTCACCCAGGCCGCGCAGGACTCCTACAACGCCGACCTGGACCCCGAACTCGAACGCACGGTGTGGAATTCGGGCGGTTGCTCGAGCTGGTACCTCGACTCCACCGGACGCAACTCGGTGATGTGGCCCAAGTTCACCAGTGACTTCCGTCGGCAGATGGCGTCCTTCGAGGCCGCCGACCACCGCTTCGACGACGCCGTCCCGGCCGTCTCCGAAGCCGTTGAGACCACCGCAATCGACACCGATCCCGAGAGGACCCTCGCCCAGTGACGCGCTCCCGTGTTCGTGACGCCGTTCGTCATGACGCCGACCACTACGACGCCATCGTCATCGGTTCCGGATTCGGCGGTTCGGTGGCCGCACTCCGGTTGACGGAGAAGGGTTATCGCGTCGCGGTCATCGAGTCGGGTCGTCGTTTCACCGACGCCGACCTCCCCAAGACCAGTTGGCGCCTCCGGGATTACGTGTGGGCACCGGCACTCGGTATGTTCGGCGTGCAGCGCATGCATCTCCTGCGCGACGTGCTGGTCATGGCCGGTGCGGGTGTGGGCGGAGGCTCGCTCAACTACGCGAACACGCTCTACCGGCCGCTCCCCGCCTTCTTCGACGACCCGCACTGGGGCCGGATCACCGACTGGGCCGCCGAACTCGACCCCTACTACGACCAGGCGTCACGCATGCTCGGCGTGACCACCTACCCGAAGGTGACGCCGGCCGACCGGGTGATCCGCAAGGTCGCCGAGGACATGGGCGTCGGCGACACGTTCGTCCACACCCCTGTCGGCGTCTTCTTCGGTGAGCCGGGCAAGACCGTCGAGGACCCGTACTTCGGCGGTGCCGGCCCGGCCCGTACCGGCTGCACCGACTGCGGCGCCTGCATGACCGGCTGCCCGGTCGGCGCGAAGAACACGCTGGTCAAGAACTACCTGTATCTCGCCGAGCAGGCGGGAGCGACGGTCATTCCGCTGACCACCGTCGACACCGTCCGCCCGCGTTCCGGAGGCGGGCACACGGTCGGGGCGCATCGGACGGGTCGACGCCGGTCGCGTCGTGGTCGCCGGTCGTTCACCGCCGACCACGTCGTCTTCGCCGCCGGCACCTACGGCACCAACAAGCTTCTGCTGGACATGCAGCAGAGCGGAACCCTTCCCGGGCTGTCGTCGCGTCTGGGCAAGGTGGTCCGCACCAACTCCGAGGCCGTCCTGGCCGCGACCGCCACCGACCTGAAGGTCGACTACACCGAGGGTGTGGCGATCACGTCGTCGTTCCACCCGAACGAACACGCCCATCGAGCCGGTGCGTTATGGCAAGGGCAGCAACCTGATCGGACTGTTGCAGGCGATGCTGATCGATGGCGACAGCCGTCTGCCTCGTCCGCTGGCGGCTCTGGTCGAGATGATCAAGCACCCGCTCGTCACGTTGCGGGGCCTGTCGGTGCGACGCTGGTCGGAACGCACGATCATCGCGCTGGTGATGCAGACCGCCGACAACTCCCTCGAATTGTTCGCCCGCCGAGGACGTTTCGGACCGATGTTGCGCAGCAAGCAGGGTGCCGGCGAGCCCCCGCCGACCTGGATCCCCGTCGGCCACGAGGCGGTCCGCAAGATGGCCGACGAGATCGACGGCGACGCCGGCGGTTCCATCGTCGACTGGCTGAACATCCCGATGACCGCGCATTTCCTGGGCGGTTGCTCGATCGGACGGTCCGCCGCCGACGGCGTCGTGGACCCGTATCACCGTGTGTTCAACCACCCGGGCCTGCACATCGTCGACGGTTCGACGGTGTCGGCGAACCTCGGCGTGAATCCGTCGCTGACGATCACCGCGCAGGCCGAACGCGCACTCGCCATGTGGCCCAACGCCGGTGAGGCCGATCCGCGGCCGGAGCTCGGTGCGTCGTATGAGCCGGTCGCCCCGGTGCCGCCGGTCCGTCCCACGGTCCCCGAGTACGCACCCGCCGCCCTGCGGTTGCCGATCACGCCGATCTCGAACGCCGGCTGAGCTCGCGACCCCGCTCGTCGAGCCGGTAGCGAGCCACCGCCCCCCGCTCGTTGAGCCGGTAGCGAGCGCCAGCGAGCCACCGCGTCGAAACGAGCCACCACCCCCGCTCGTTGAGCCGGTAGCGAGCGCCAGCGAGCCACCGCGTCGAAACGAGCCACCACCCCCGCTCGTTGAGCCGGTAGCGAGCGCCAGCGAGCCACCACCCCCGCTCGTTGAGCCGGTAGCGAGCGCCAGCGAGCCACCGCGTCGAAACGAGCAACCACCCGACCACCGCTCGGCGCCCAGGACTGGCTCGCTCACCACACCCCGGGCGGCCGCAGCTGGATGCTGATCCGGGCGCCGACGCCGCGCACCTTGGGTACCGCGTGTTCCCAGGTGCGCTGGCAGCTGCCGCCCATGACCAGCAGGTCGCCCGACGACAGCGTGAACTTCAGCGACTTGCCACCGCCCCGCGGGCGCAACATCAGTGGCCGCGGGGCTCCCAGGGAGACGATCGCGACCATCGTGTCGTGGGTCGACGCCCGGCCGATGCGGTCACCGTGCCAGGCGACCGAGTCGTTGCCGTCGCGGTAGAGGCTGATGCCGGCGGTCGCGAACCCCTCGGGCAGCTCGTCCCGGTAGTGGCGGCTCAACGCCGCACGCATGTCGGTGATCAACCCGTCCGGGAACGGATCGTCCTTCTGGTAGATCGACACCAGCCGCGGGACGTCGACGACGCGGTCGTACATCTGACGCCGTTCGGCCCGCCAGGGGACGTTCTCGCGGAGGCGGTCGAAGAGTTCGTCCGGCCCGCCGATCCACCCCGGGCACAGGTCCACCCACGCACCGTCGGTGAGCGGACGCCGCGTCAACGAAGTCGACAGGTCGCCGAGCGCCGGTTCTGCGGCGACCTCGGCGAACAACGAGCCCTGGATACCGATGGACATGTCGCCACCATACACCCGTATCGAACGCACGTTCGAGCATTTGGGGTTCGATCGCTGCCCCGATGCCCGGCGGCTGACGGATGACGGCTGCCGGCTGAGCCGGTACCGAGCGCAGCGAGGCACCGCGTCGAAGCCCCCGCACCGCCACCCCCACTGCCGCTGAGTCGGGACCCCCACCGCTGGCTGAGCCGGGCCCCCACCGCTGGCTGAGCCGGTACCGAGCGCAGCGAGGCACCGCGTCGAAGCCCCCGCACCGCCACCCTCACGGGTCGATCATGAGTCTCCGCTGCCCACCCTTCATCGCGAGGCCGGGCAGCAATTCCATTCGCCCTTCGACGAGCGCACGACGCTTTGCACGCGACCAACCGTGCAAGCGGCGTTCGGCCGCATGCGCCTCACCGATATGCGGGAACTCTCTTTGATAGACGAGACGAACAGGAAGCCGTGAGCGCGTGTACCTCGAACCTTTCCCACTCATGTGCTGGTTGACGCGGTGCTCGACGTTGCGCGTGCTGCCGACGTACAGACTGCCGTCGGCGCACTCGAGGATGTAGACGAAGCCGGACATGAATCGACTGTGGACGATGGCGAGGCCTGCGGCACTGTCGTATCCACAGGTAGTAACTCGATCCCCAGCGGGTTCGACGTCGGCTTGCGGGGTGGGCTTCGACGCGGTGCCTCGCTGCGCGAGGAACCGGCTCAGCCAGCGGAGGGGGTGCCTCGGTGCGCGAGGAACCGGCTCAGCCAGCAGTAGGGTGCCTTCGCTTGCGGGGTGGCTTCGACGCGGTGCCTCGCTCCGCTCGGTACCGGCTCAGCCAGCAGTAGGGTGCCTCCGCTTGCGGGATGGCTTCGACGCGGTGCCTCGCTGCGCGAGGAACCGGCTCAGCCAGCAGTAGGGTGCCTCCGCTTGCGGGTGGCTTCGACGCGGTGCCTCGCTGCGCGAGGAACCGGCTCAGCCAGCAGTAGGGCGCCTCGCTGCGCGAGGAACCGGCTCGGCCAGCAGTAGGGTGCCTCGCTGCGCTCGGTACCGGCTCAGCCAGCAGTCGGAACCGGCACGGCACCGGGCTACTCCCCGCCGAGGTGCCCGCTCAACCGGCCGTGCCGTTCGGCGCTGGCGTCGTTGAGCCCGACGATCGTGACGTCCTTGCCCTTGGCCTCGTACTTGGTGGTGATCGCGTCGAGGGTCGCCACCGACGACGCGTCCCAGACGTGCGAGTCGCTGAGGTCGATGACGATGTGGGACTCGCCGGCGGTGTAATCGAACTGGTAGACGAGGTCGTTGCTCGAGGCGAAGAACAGTTCGCCCCGGACCTTGTAGACGCGCGTGTCGGCGTCGGGTCCGGCGACCTCGACCACCTCCGTCATATGCGCGACGCGACGGGCGAACAGCACCGACGCGGTCAGCACGCCGACGACGACGCCGTACGCCAGATTCGACGTCGCGACCGTCACCGCGACCGTCGCCAGCATCACGACGGTTTCCGACTTCGGCATGCGGCGCAACGTCTTCGGGTTGATGCTGTGCCAGTCGAAGGTGCCGACCGACACCATGATCATCACGGCGACGAGCGCGGCCATCGGGATCTTGGCGACCACATCGCCCAGTCCGACGACGAGTATCAGCAGGAAGACGCCGGCCAGGAACGTCGAGATCCGGGTGCGTGCACGGGATTCCTTGACGTTGATCATCGTCTGGCCGATCATCGCGCAGCCGCCCATGCCGCCGAAGAGGCCGGTGACCAGATTGGCGGCTCCCTGCCCGACGGCTTCGCGGGACTTGTTGGAGTGGGTGTCGGTGATGTCGTCGACGAGTTTCGCGGTCATCAGCGACTCGAGGAGACCGACGACGGCCATGGCCAGACCGTACGGCGCGATGACGGTGACGGTCTCCCAGGTGAACGGCACGTCGGGCACCAGCAGCGTCGGCAGGCTGTCCGGGAGTTCGCCCTCGTCACCGACATTCGGCACGTTCAGGCTCGCGATCAGGGTGACCGCGGTCAGCAGCACGATGGCGACCAGCGGCGCCGGCACCACGGTCGTCAGGCGCGGGAACCAGACGATGATCGCGATACCGGCGGTCACCATCGGGTACACCAGCCACGGCACGCCCAGCAGATGCGGCACCTGCGCGGAGAAGATGAGGATGGCCAGCGCGTTGACGAAGCCGACCATCACACTGCGCGGGATGAATCGCATCAGCTTGGCGACCCCGAGCGCACCCAGCAGGACCTGGAAGATGCCCCCGAGCAGCACCGCGGCGATCAGGTACTGCAGGCCGTGACTCTCGACGAGCGGTGCGACGACCAGCGCGACCGCACCGGTCGCGGCCGAGATCATCGCGGGTCGTCCGCCGACGATCGCGATGGTCACCGCCATCGTGAACGACGCGAACAGGCCGACCCGCGGGTCGACGCCGGCGATGATCGAGAACGAGATCGCCTCGGGGATCAGGGCCAGCGCGACGACGAGTCCGGCGAGGACCTCGGTGCGCAGCCGACTCGGTGAGCGCAGCGTCAGCAGGACGGACTGGCGGTCGGCCGGCGAGATGGTGGCCGGTGACACCGCGTCGGGGGCGGTCTGCGCGGACTTCCGCACCGCGGACTCCTCTGGATCGGGGTGGTGAACCCGCGGAACTCTACTCGTCCGCGACCCGCACACTCACATCGTCGGACGGTCCGCCCCTCGGCCGCCGTATCGCTCGCTGCGCGATCGGCCTGTTGCCCCCAGAGAACACCCGCGCCCCGGGGTGTGAAGTGGGACACAGCACAGTTGCGGCGACGATGCTTAAATCGTTTCGTTATAAATCACGAGGGGGAAACTCGATGAAGCGCTCCGGTGTCGCCGGTTTGTTGGTTGCTGCCGCCATGCTGATCCCGATCGCCCCGGCGACGGCCAACCCGGTCGACGACCTGTTCGGCAGCGCCAGCGGCAGCCTGGACTCCGGAAGCGCCGCGCTGGGGTCGTCGGGCGACAAGGTCACCCACTACGGCAAGCTCGGCCGCGCGGGCGCGCCGAACGGCGTGAAGTCGATCAACGTCTGGGCCTACAACCCGAAGGGCGCCAAGGAGACGACGCCGGGCACCTTCGCGAAGAACTCACGCCTCGGCGTGCGCTGGAACTCGATCATCGCCTCCGGCCCCATCGTCGACGGCAACGAGTGCCGCATGGAGGTCCGCCTCGCCGGACCGAAGGTGCCCAAGGAAGCGGCGCTGTACAAGACGCAGGACTGCACCGCGGTGAAGTCCTACTTCTTCAAGGGCGGCGGCAACTTCACCATCCGCGTCACCGACCTGATCTCGGGCGCATCGAACAGCATCGCGTTCTCGGTCGAGTGATTCACCGGCCGGGGACGTAGCACAATGCGGGCTGAGTGCTGGTTTCCAGCACTGAGCCCGCACTGTATGTGAGGAGCTGCGGCACTCACCCCGCCGACACGTCGAACTTCTCCCCGGTGAGACGTTCGGATTCGGCCCAGAGCCGCGCACGGAACGACTCGTCGTCGGCGACCTTCTTGTACTTGTTCCGTCCGGGCGCGCCGTGGAGGCCGAAGAATTTGGTCGGCCCGAAGTACGTGCCGGATTCGAGTCCCGACATGGTGGCGGCGTACAGCTGCGGCAACGCCCCGTCGGCGGCGGACTGCGCGATCGGCAGCTTGTTGCCCAGCTTCGCCACGACGTCGGTGAAGTTCTCGCTGCGGCCCTGCAATTCCGTTGCGGCATAACCGGGGTGGGCGATGAACGACTGCTTCGACGAGCCGGCGTCCTTGAGTCGTTTGGCGAGCTCGAGCCCGAACATGAGATTGGCCAGTTTGGAGTCGCCGTAGGCCTGCCAGCGGCGGTAGCGGCGCTGTTCCCAGTTCAGGTCGTCGAGTTGGATCCTCCCGATCTGGTGCACGCCCGACGACACGGTGACGACGCGGTCGGTGATCTTCGGCAGCAGCAGCGCGGTGAGGGCGAAGTGACCGAGGTGGTTGGTGCCGATCTGCATCTCGAAGCCGTCGGCGGTGCGCCGCAGCGGTACGGCCATGAGTCCGGCGTTGTTGATGAGGACGTCGGCGCCGGTGAAGCTCGATGCGAAGGAGCGGACCGAGGCGAGGTCGGCGAGGTCGAGTTCGGCGACCGTCGCGTTGGGTCCCAGCTTCGACGCGACGGCGTCGGCCTTGGTGGTGTTGCGGCAGGCCAGGATGACGTGCGCGCCGGCGGCGACGAGCGCTTTGGCCGTCTCGGCCCCGAGGCCGCTGTTGGCGCCGGTCACCACGACGGTGCGGCCTGTCTGATCCGGAATGTTCGCTGACGTCCAATCGTTCATCGCAACCCCCTGGGTGGTGTGTGGCCCCGGCGTCGTCACCGCGATCCTGCGGCCCACGCTATTGACGACGTAGGACGGCGTCAACGATCCGTCTCGAGCGGCCGGGGGGTTTCGACGCGGTGGCTCGCTTCGCTCGCTACCGGCTCAACCTGCAGGACGCGTGGCTCGCTTCGCTCGCTACCGGCTCAACCCGCAGGACGCGGTGGCTCGCTCCGCTCGACCCGCAGGACGCGGTGACTCGCTTCGCTCACTACCGGCTCAACCAACAGAACACGGCGAGTCATCTCGAGCAGACAGTCCCGACGTTCCGGTGCTCACCCGCCGAAGAACGTCGTCAGCCGCAGTGGACTGGCGCCGACGATGCGTCGTGCCGGGCGAAGCAGTTCGGCGATCAGGTTGCGCGACGAGCCGAGTCGTTCGACGAGGTCGGTGGGGGCGTAGAACTCGGTGGGCTGGGTTCGGCCGCGCATGATGCGGCTGCCGAGGAGTTCCCATTCGTCGGCTTCCGCGCCGGCCGCGTCGAGGGCGGCGCCGCTGGCCAGGGCGGGGACGCGACCGGTCTTGGCCATGTCGGACAGGCGGGCGGATTCGTTCACCGGGTCGCCGATGACGGTGTATTCGTAGCGTCGTTCGGCGCCGATGTTGCCGGCGAAGACCTCGCCGAAGGAGACGCCGATCCCCCACCGGATGTCGAGGCTCTTGGCGAGGCGGTCGGCGAGGTCGCGGGCGGCGGCGAGCGCGTGCCCGGCCGGGTCGTCGAGTTCGACGGGCGTCCCGAAGACGGCGAGCGCGGCGTCGCCCTCGAATTTGTTGACGAAGCCGGAGTGCTGGTCGACGACGTCGAAGACGATGCTGAAGAACGCGTTGAGCAGTTCGGCGACGTCGTCGGGACTACGGTCCTGGGACAGCCGCGTCGAGCCGACGATGTCGACGAACAGGACGCCCACCTCGGTGTTGGTGCCGTGCATGCCGACGCCGTCGCTGATGGCGAGTTCGGCGACGGTGTCGCCGACGTGGCGGGCGAAGATCTCCCGCATCCGGTCGCGTTCGGCGAGTCCCTGCACCATCACGTTGAATCCGTGTTGCAGCACACCGAGTTCCGACGAGTCGTAGACGGGGACGCGGGCGTTGTAGTCGCCGTGGTCGACGCGGTGGACGGCTTGGCGCATCTCGGTCAGCGGGTCGGTGATGGCCTGTCCGACCAGGACGATGACGCGGGCCCCGGCGAGGAGTCCGACGATGGTGAGCACGACGGTGGTCCAGTCGACGGCGCCGTAGACCTCGGGCAGCATCCCGGTGAAGCGGCCGGCGTTGACGGTCAGCAGCCCGATCATCGGCACCGCCGAACTCACCGCCCACACCGCGAGCAGCCGGATCCGGACGCCGTTCATGACGTGGTTGGCCGGGAAGTCCTCGAGGACGACGATGGCCAGCGGTCGGGCGGCGCGTTCGACGAACAGATAGGTCAGGCAGGCACTCGACATGCCGGCGAGGCTGAACGCCACCGCGACGCCGGCGACGGTCGCGACGGTGAGGTCGTCGGCGACGAGCACATAGAACAGCGCGGCGCCGAACCACGCGACCACGGTGACGAGCAGCTGGAATCCGGGTATGCGTTGCACCGAGCGTCGACGCGCATGGTCGGCGGGCCGGCAGCTGATGAACCAGTGCAGCTGGGGTCGGAAGACCAGCAGTCCGAGCAGCAGGTTGACCAGCAGGCCGGTGATGATCGCGCCGACGACGGCCGGGAAGTTGGGGGCGCCGAGCGTTTCGGCGAAGGTGAGTTGCCCGCCGTTGAAGGCCAGCTGGACGAGGAGGAAGGTCTCGACGCCGATCAGCGCGTTACTGGCGACGACACCGGTCATCGCCGTGACGGTCGCGTGGCGGGCGATGCGGGCCCGCATCTCCGGGCCGACGCGAGCCCACGTCTTGGGGCTCGGAACCGTGGGCAGTCCCCACAGCATCCCGGAGGTGCGGTGTCTCAGTCGCGTCCACGGCACGCCACGGCGGGTGCGGCGCCTGCGTCCCATGGGCTTCTCCTGCCTGAAGGCGATACTGGCAGCCTACCGAAGCGTGTGTAACCGAGGACACATCAAAAGTCCCTTGTCGACCGGGCGGGTGAGAACAGACCGGCACCCACGCGGGGGATGCGTGGATGCCGGTCCGTGCACCGTCCGGACTCAGGGGTGTCGAGTCCGGTCGGGGGTGTGCGGGAGATCAGGCCTGGAGAGCCTCGATCTCGAGGGTGATGGTGATCTTGTCGCCGACGACGACGCCGCCACCCTCGAGGGGCATCTCGATGTCGATGCCGAAGTCCTTGCGGTTGATGACGGTCTTGGCGTCGAATCCGGCGACGACGCCCTGGCCCATGCCCGGGTTGGTGCCGTTGTACTCGAGCTCGAGGCTGACCGGCTTGGTGACGCCCTTGAGGGTGAAGTCGCCGTCGAGGATGTAGTCGTCGCCCTTGGCGCGCACGCCGGTGGAGACGAAGGTGGCCGTGGGGAACTGCTCGGCGTCGAAGAAGTCGGCCGACTTGATGTGGCCGTCGCGCTGCTCGTTGTTGGTGTTGATCGAGGTCACGTCGATCTCGGCCTGCACGGCCGGGGTGCCGTCCTCGGCGACGGTGATGGTGCCGGAGAAGGTGTCGAAGGTGCCGCGCACCTTGCTGACCATGAGGTGCTTGACGGAGAAGCCGACGGCCGAGTGGACGGCGTCGATGTTCCAGGTGCCGGCGGGGATCGGGGCCTTGACGGTGGTGGCTGCGGTCATGATTGCGTCCTTCCAGACGAGCGAGGTGGTTGGTTCGCGTGGGCCTGGTCGACCCATCGCCACCGTAAACGGACCTCGGTCCGGTTTTATTCCCCGGGGCCGACTTTCTCGTGTGAGACACATCACCCGATGGCGGAAGTCGAGTTTGCGGCCCCCATTTTGCGCAGCGTCCACCGCCGGCGGGGTCGATGGCTCCCACTCGCGCGACGCCGAGCGGCCGGCACCAGCCATCTGAGAGGATGGACCGCCATGAAGCTGTGGGTCGATGATCTGCGCACGCCTCCCGACGGTTGGGCGTGGGCGAAGACGAGCGCGGAGGCGATCGGCATGCTGACCGATCATGCCGTGACGGAGCCGTCTCTCGATCACGACCTCGGCGGCGACGACACGACGCGTCCGGTGGTGTTGTGGATGTGCGAGCACGAGGTATGGCCCGAGGTCGTGCGGGTGCACAGCGCCAACCCCGTGGGTGTCGAGTGGCTGACGGGCATGGTCGACCGCTACCGCCCATGATCCTGAACGCGTGAGGCGCGGCGTCGTGCCCGCCTAGGACGTCAACGGTGAGTCACCGGAACCGATCCCGGCCCCCGGTCCCGGCGCTGTGAGCGGACTATCCGCGCCCGATGAGAAGTGCGGCCACCATGAAGGCGATCACGACGAGGGAGATCGCGCAGCCCAGCAGCACCTGCTTGCGCGTGGACATGGGCGCGTAGGGGTCGTTGTACTCGTAGCGGTACACGACCTTCGCCGGCTCGGTCGCCGGCGGTTGCGGGGTCGCTGCCGGAGCCCGGTCCGGTGAGCGGCCGTCGACGGGCGGGTTCGCCGCGTTCGACGAGTTGGCATCTGTCACGCCCGCAATCATGCCCAACCGGCGAGTGACCCGCCAGCCGAATCCGTGTCGTCTGATCGGTGGAAATTCTTGTCGCAGAACGTATCTGAGAACGACACAATCCGGTGGGACGACCGTACGATTCGGTCACAAGGCCCAGAAGGGGTCTATTTCCAGGCGAATACCGGCTGCTCGAACTCGTCGACGCGGGTGTGGCGGTCGCGCAGCACGACTTCGGCGAACTGGTAGATCACCGCCGCGGTGGGCGCGTGCACCAGCGCCTCGACGATGGGCAGCTGGATCACCGGGCGCTCCGACTGCGGGATCGTCAGGAACCGGGGCTGCACGGCGAGTTCCGCGAACGTCACGAAGAACAGCTGCGCCACCTCGGCGGGGTTCGGCGTGGGCTCCTGGTAGTCCTCGGCCCAGCAGACGATGGGGGTGATCACGAAGCCCGAGCGCGTCGGGTAGTCGTCGAGGGTGCCCAGCACCGAGCTGGGCGGCAGCTGCACCCCGAGTTCCTCGTCGAGCTCGCGCAGTCCCGCGGTGATGTGGTCCTCCCCCGGGTCCAGCCGGCCGCCGGGCAGCGCGAACTGGGCGGCGTGGCGCCGCATGGTCGGGGGCCGTTTGCACAGCCAGATCCCCTGCCTGCCGTCTTTCTCGGCCACCGTCAGCACCACGGATGCCGGCCGCGCGCCCGGGACGTCGACCCTGCGGGGTGCGAACCGTTCGACGCGCTCGGCCGCCACGGCCCGTTCGAGGTGAGTCACACCCTCAGTTGATCACGTTTCCCGTCCGACGCCGTGACCGCCTGCCCGAGGTGATAGCTGACCACGCTCAGTGCGAACAGGCCGATGCCGAGGTTGAGCACCGCGCCGAAGCCTTCGAGCGCGAAGTCGACGAGGGCGTTGCTCAGCATGAACACCAGCGACGCGATGCGCAGGGTGCGCAGCGGCCAGATCCCGGCCATCCCCCGCCGGCGGGCCAGCATGGCGGGCAACGCCAGCGCCAGCGTCGCGATGCCGCTGAGGAACAGAATCCAGGTGGCGATGCGGTTGTCGGCGAGTTCGATGTAGATGTCGATGTCGTCGAAGCGGTCCTTGGTGAACACGAAGCTGAGCGCGCCGATGACGACGGTGACCGTGGAGAAGGCCACCAGGCTCCAGCCGACGACCGGCACCCAGCGCGGACTGCGGAAGAAGTCGGGGATCAGGCCGACGGCCCGGTCCCGCAGGATCATCAGCCGGTCCGGTGTGCCCTTGCTCGAGTCGAGCAGGCCGCGCACCTGGTCGACGGTGGCGGCGTCGAAGCCCTTGGCGGCGGCCATCTCGAGGAATTCCTCGGCCTGTCGCCGACGACGCTCCGGCAGGCCGTGGGCGACGCCGTCGGCGGCGATCGAGGCCGCGTTGGCGAGGGCTTCGGCACCGGTCGGCGGGGTGAAGTCGCGGACGATGCGGCTGATCAGCAACACCAGCACGACGAGGACGTACATGATCTCCGCCGACGGCCCGTAGAAGTAGTCGTTGTCGCGGGTGACGAACTTGCCGACCTCGTCGAGGAACAGCCCGAAACCGATGCCGCCCAACACCACCGCCGTCACCCGCGCGGTGGCGCCCAGGAACAGCCAGCCGGTGATCAGCGCCAGCATCATCAGCGCACCACCCCACAGGGCGTGGGCGATGTGCAGGGTGCCGCCACCGATCTGCGGGTAGCCGGTCAGGTGCAGGTACAGCCGGGTGATGAGGATCGTGCCGATCGCCAGGATCAGGAACCACTCGACGGCCGCGGTCCCGTAGACGCTGCGGATGAGCACCGACGTGGCGCGATTTCTCATGCAGAGAAGTATGTGGCCACCCGGACCTTCCGGCCGGTGAAAAACGGCGACGGGTCTGTGCCGTGTACGAGGCGGCGTCCGTGGGAGATCCCTCCCCGGCCGGGGTGCCGCCTTCCGGTGATGGGAACCGGACGGCCGCCGGGCGCGTCTCATTGTCGACGACGTCGACGGGCCGGGCACTGCCGCACCCGCCGCGGGCGAGGTGTGCCCCCGACCCCCCGACCCCGCATCCGACCCCGAGGGAGGCACCGCCGTGGACACTGTCGGCGCACCGGCGACGACACCCCCGCGGCCGCACCGGCTGCGACGAGCTCGTCGGCGCCGATGAGCATCACCAAGTACCGGACGGGGTCGGGTGAGCTGCGCTGGCGGGTGCAGTGGCGGCTGCCCGACCGGCGGACCCGGAGCAAGACGTTCGGCACGCGGCGCGAGGCGCAGGCCTTCGAGGCCGAGGTGATCGCCGCCCGCAACCGGGGTGTGGTGTTCGACCCGCATCGCGGCGACGCGTTCACCGTCGCCGCGGTCTATGCGTCCTGGCTGGCCACCCGCCAGGACGTGACCCCGAAGGTCCGGCGGGGTTTCGAGGACAACTGGCGGCTGTACGTGCAGCCGCAGTTCGGGGCGTGGCCGGTGACCCGGGTGGACCGGGCGTCGATCCAGACGTGGGTGAACGCGATGGACTGTGCGCCGCGCACCAAAAGGTGGCGGCATTCGCTGCTGCGGATGATCCTGGCGCACGCCGTGCTCGAGGGTCTGCTGGTGAAGAACCCGGCCGAGGTGACGGTGTTTCCGCCGCTGGTGCCGGCCGAGCACCTCTACCTCACCCACGCCGAGGTCGACGAGCTCGCCGGGCGGTGCGGCGCGCAGGGTGACATCGTGCGCATCCTGGCCTACACCGGGCTGCGCTGGGGTGAGCTGACCGGGCTGAACGTGGCCGACGTCGATCTGGTCCGCCGCCGGATCTCGGTGCGGCGGTCGATGACCCAGGTCGGCGGGCGACTGGTGACCGGCACCCCGAAGAGCCGCGCCGGGCTGCGGACCGTGCCCATCCCGGGGTCCGTGGTGGCGGTGCTGGCCGCCCGGATCGGTGGACGTGCCCGCACCGCCCCGGCGGTCACCTCACCGCGCGGGGCGCGGCTGAGCCGGGAGAACTGGGTGCGCGCGGTGCGGTGGCGTGAGCAGGTCACCGCGCTGGGCTACCCGGCACTGCGGGTGCACGATCTGCGCCACACCTATGCGAGTCTGGCCCGCGCGGCCGGCGCGGATCTGCGTCTGCTGCAGGTGGCGATGGGGCACGCGTCGATCACGGTGACCGCCCACACCTATGCCGACCTGTTCGACGGCGAGCTCGACGCGGTGGCCGCGGCGCTCGATGCGCGCCTCACCGCGATCCGCTCCGACCGGTGACAACCCCTACCGCGCGGCAATTCCCCTCGTCCCAGCCAGATCCCAGCTCTCCGCGTCGCCATGCGGGTCCGCACCCGCGCGCCCACGACACGAACAGCGAACTACCCGCGGGCGGCCACGGCCTTCTTGGCTGCCTCGAGCAGGTGCTCCGCCGCGCGGCTCATCTTCGTCAACTCCGCGGCGGCGAGGTTCTGATGCGTGTAGGCCGCTTTGTTCTTCAGGTTGAGGAGGATGTTCAGATACCGCTCGGATCCCCTGTCTGCCCGCTTGAGCAACGCGACGGCCTCGCTGTGGTTCCCGGTGTTGGAGTGCACGCCGAGCCGCACGCAGCAGATCACGTCCGAGGCTGCGATACCTGCATCCACGTAGAGGTCCCCGGCTGCGTTGGGCATCTCCGGTCCGAGATGGTCGGCGGCCGCGAAGAACTCGGTCGCCTTGGCCATTCGCCCGGCCGTGACCGCGGCGTCACAGTTCCGCTGTCCCGCCATCAGGACCTCCTCGCCGGGCGCAGCTGCGCGGTGAACCAGGCCCGTGTCCCCGCAACGGTCAGGCCCTGTTTCGACACGTCGTCGAGCAGAGGCTCACCGGCGGCGACCGCGGCGCGCAACTCGTCCTCCGTGTACTCGATGATCCGGCCGTCGTTGCCAGTCCACGCGGTGACCAGACGAGCGAGCTCGGTGACCCGCTGGTCCCACCCGTCGTCCTCAGAGTCGGTGGCGCGCACCAGGAACACGTCGATGTCGCTGTCCAGCCTCATCCGCCCGGTCGCCGCCGACCCGAACACCGCGGCGTACCGGAGCGACCCCTCCCACTCGGTGAGATGCTGTTCGAGGCGATGCAGGAACGTCGAGTTCAGCCGCGACAGCGCCATGATCGGCTGGGCCGCGAGATGCTCGGTGTTGAGGCGGTAGGTATGGGTCCGACCCACTTCATCGTGCAGCACCACGCCCTGTGCGCTGAGCCGGTTGAGGACCTTGCGGATGCCTTCGCCTGATGCGGTGCCGAGGATGCGCTGGACCTGGCTGATCGTGAACGTGACATCAGCGCTCGCCAGAACCGCGAGCACGTCGCCGTCCAGGGTCGGCGTCACCGTGGCGAACGGCTTGTTGAGCTGCATGACCAACCCCTTCTCCAACGAAAGTTAGAGTAACACAACTATAGTTGGAGAACGGCTGGATGGCCACGCGGCTCGTCCCGGATGGACCAACCGTAGGCAGCGCCGTCAGCCGGGAGGACGTCGCCGGACTCCATCACGGACTGGGCAGATAGACCACCGAGAACCCGCACCGACAGCCGGCCCCCCATCGGCCAGTGACCCACGCCGTGGGCACCCACCCCGGCCCCGATGCCGGAACACGAAAAAACCTCCCGGGTGAACCGGGAGGTTTTTGATCGTGGTGGCCAGAGTCGGGATCGAACCGACGACCTTCCGCTTTTCAGGCGGACGCTCGTACCAACTGAGCTACCTGGCCAGACGGTGTCGGTGGATACCGAAACCTTGGCGACCCTGACGGGACTCGAACCCGCGACCTCCGCCGTGACAGGGCGGCGCGCTAACCAACTGCGCCACAGGGCCTTGTTCAATTGTGCTGTCCGACCCTCGTTGCCGAGTGCCGTCCAGGCGTACCCCCTACGGGATTCGAACCCGCGCTACCGCCTTGAAAGGGCGGCGTCCTAGGCCGCTAGACGAAGGGGGCCGGTCTCGCTTCTCCGCTGGGAGCTCGCATAGCTTATGACAGGTTTCGAGCAAACCACAAATCGTGAGGTCAGGGGCAGAAAACGCTGTTTTGGACACTCTCCGGCGACGCGTGCGCGGGCCCGCTCGGCCAGCGTCGCGATCACCCGGCGACACGCGTGGAGGGCCCCGTCGAGTGCGTCGGGGCAGGCTGTAAACTCATCGACGCCCGGCTCGCCGGGTACGCCCCTATAGCTCAGTTGGTAGAGCTACGGACTTTTAATCCGCAGGTCCCAGGTTCGAGCCCTGGTGGGGGCACTCCAATCCCGCGACCGTCCTCGCGGCGGCCTGCGCGTTGCGGCGCCACCTCCCCTCTCCCCCACAGACCATCTGCGGGACCCTGTCTCGCAGATGCTCCGACTCCGCGGTGGGCAGCACCGCGGTGGCTGCCGACACGGGTCGCGCCGGCAGCCGCCCCGTCACCCGCCCGGCAAACCCCGCGGCGCGCAGACGTCCGGTCTCGGGCGCGCCGGTTCGATACCCATGAAGGCGTTGCGCCCGGCACCAGTCGGTCGGGACACCGCCGCGCATCCCATCGGCATCCGACGAGCACCGCGCAGCAGGCCATCCCGCGCGAGGACGCACCACCCCGTCGGGACATCACCGGCGGGTGAAGCCGCGCAACAGAATTGCGCCGCCTGTCACCGATCGTCGCTACACTGTGCGGAACTCGCTGCCGGGGAGAACATGGCCGGACACAACACGCGCAGAGTTCCCGCCTGATCCCCACGGAGGCCGTACGGATGTCACCCGACGACACCGCATCGTTTGCGGCGATGATCGACCGTGTCGTCGAGATGCCCGACCTCGACGCGACGTGGCTCGCCGTGTCCGCCGAGTTGCTGCGGTACTGCGCGGAGACTCCGGCGTCCACCGACGAGTGGGCGGGCCTCGCCCCAGGCGAACCCTTCGACACGATAGCTGCGATGCACGTGGGGGCACTCGCCGCGATGGTGACCGCCGAGCCGGGCCTGCGCGACCTCCTGGGGGACGCCCCGGAAACCGTCGTGCGGCTGTCGATCATGTCGCGCGCGACGCGAAACGCGCTCCGCGCGTTCGCCACTCGGGAAGCCATCCCAAACGGGTCGTTACCACCCCGGTTGCATCTCCTCGCGGTGGCGCGGGGTATCGCCGAGAGCATCGACGAGCTCGCCGGCGACACCTACGTGCACTGGTTCCGGGCTCGGGGCGAAGTGGTCCTGACCCCTGGCGAGCCGTACCCGGTCTGTCGTCGCGATCCCCGACGCTGGCTGGCGCCCCACGCGGCCAACACCAGGCCGGACAACCTTCCCGACCGCGACCTGGCGCAGACGCGGAACCTTCGGATCGCCGACGCCGCACCGTATACCTACATCATCGATTTCGACAGCTGGAACCGGTTGAGTCCGGTGGGTGCATCAGGGCGATTGACGGTCGCGGTCGGTCAACCCAACCGTGACCTCACCGACTTCGACATCGCGTTCGGCGACGAGCCCCGCCGCACCTTTGCGAACCTGGGCCCCAAAGACGCCGCCGCGCAGGCCGACCGGATCGCCCGATTGAGCACGCAGGCCGCACGACGCGGCGCCGACATCCTTGTCCTGCCGGAGTACACGCTCACCGAAGCGGTCCACACCGCCCTGCTCGAACGCGCCCGACGCGAGACGGCCGAGCCGCGACCCACGGTGACGTGCACCGGCGTCGGAAGCGGCCCCGACGATGACGGATTCATGACCAACGACGGCAGACTCGTGATCCACACGGCGGGTTTCAGCCCGGATCATTCGGTGTCGACGCCTCGGAAACTGCACCCCGCGTACATCGGTGATGCGGTGGAACGAGTGCGAGTCGGCACCGAGATCCGTGTCTTCGTCAGCGAGCGGTGGACGCTGTGTGTGCTGATCTGCCGGGACGGTATGGACGACGCGGTGGCAGCCCAGTTGGCGGCCATCGGAGTGAACCTCCTGTTGGTACCCGCGATGAGCCCGAAGACAGCCTCCCTGATCGGCACCACTGCGTCTCTCTGTCGCCGGAGCCAGGCGTTCGTGGTGATCGCCAACGGCCCCGCTCGCTGGCCGGACACCGTGTCGCCGATCGACGCGCCCCAGGCGCCGGCCGGGCACCGGGCAGAGGCGGTGTTCGCCGGACCGTACGCCGACCTGCCAGATCGTTTCTGGGCCGCACCAGCCGGCAACACCAACGACGGGGAATACGAGCCGGGCCTGTGGACCTTCTCCTTTGACGAGCGCGTCGTGCACACAAACCGATGACAATAGTTGACAATAGTTGAGCCTGTGTTAGGTTGTGTCAATGCCTTCAGCGGTTGCCGCTTCCCTCGTGTCACTTCTCGACGACCTCGCGGAACGCGCTCGAGACCAGATCAACGAGCCCGACCTGCGGCCGGCGATCGGCTTGGTCTACGACCTCGGCCGCCTGATTGCCGCCGGACCGGAGGACGATATTCGGCCTGCCCAAGCCGCGGTCGCCGGGGCGCGCGAACAACTCGAAGTCGACGGCCACGTGATCAACACCCCGGAGAAGGCTCTGCTCGGGAAGGAGCGTCAGGCCTACCTCGCCGGAGCCTTGTGGGCGATCAATGAGCTCATGACCGTTCGGCTCGAACAACTCGGCACCGCGCGCACCCCCGGCGACACGACGCGCCGCGGTCAGATCCGAGCGCTCGTCCTAGAAGGCCTCATCGCCGAGGGCACTGTCACGCCGACCGAACTGCAGGCACGGATCACCAAGGGCGGCATCGATGTTCGCCTCGATGAGATTTCGCGAACCCTTGGCGACCTCTTCAGCGACGACATTGTGGCGCCCACCCAGCCAGGCCCGGGCTCCGATCGGCGCCGCAAGTATTTCGCCCTCACCGACGCGGGTCGACGAAAGGTCGCGGAGGGTGCGGAGTAGCGCCACCTGCATGCGATCTACGACGACCCGAACGCACCCAGCTCCGAGCTGAGTCCCGACGGCGGCATGGAAATCGCCGCGGTTGGTCCATCGAATCGACACGTCTCTTGCCGCCCCATTCGTGCGCGGGCAGTGACGTGCCGGGTGAAGATACATCAAACGTGCTGCCGCTCAAGAACAGTCGCCCAGCACCTTGGAAACCTCTTCGACACCCGACGCCAGAGCGCGACAGCATGAGACCGCGACCCCCGTGCTGGAGGTATGGCGCGCGAGAAACTCCCCGCCACCAGGAACAGATCGGCGACCGACAGTCGCCGGAGGCGATGACCGGGGTGACTGGACTGGAGGGCCCAAGGGTTACCGGGGCACGAATCGTCGACGGCCGTCGGTGCGAACGCCCTTAGTCACTTAGCGAATCGAAGCAACGGTTGCACGATACGGTTCACGCCGTCCCTCATGCCGAATTCGTAGTCCGACCGAACCAATAGCTACCTTCCGGAATGAATCGCACTGTAGTGCATGGTAATACTCGGTTCACCGAACAATGGGCCCCAACCCTCGAACATGGAGCATCGCGCATGAGCCTTTCCCAGCGAAAAAGTTCGAAGCAACGTCGAGGCAAGCACCGCAAGCAAGCGAGTCGCCCCGATCCACATGCGTGGCTCGGGGCCGGCGCCTTGACCCTGGGGATCGGAGCGGCCGCGCTTGTCGGCTCCACCGCCGGCGCCGGCACAGCACAAGCCGACGACGCGCCGACCTCCGGCTACGAGGCACCCGTGACCTCAGAAGCCGACCCGCAGACCACCGCCACAGCCGATCCGACTTCGGACACAGATCCCGCTGACTCGGGCACCTCCTCCGAAACAGTAGAACCGACACCGCCCACTGACACCTGGCAGGAGTCACCGAATGGCGACGCTGACAGCGTCGAGGAACCACCGGTGTCGGACGCCGCAGAACCGCTGCCGTCGATCGAGCCGAGTCCGCCGCCCGTTCCCGACACGTCGAGGGCGCCCGACGCACCGACCGCTTATTCCGCTCTGTTGCCGACATCGCCGCTCACCCGACTACCAACCGAATCGCTCCCCGATTCACATCCACCAAAGCCATCTCCGACGCCTGGTTTCGTGTTGTCCGCACCCCGAACGGACGACCCCGCGTCGCGACCAACTGACTCCCTCGGTGAACCGGTTGGTGTCCCAGTCACAATCGGTAACACAACACCGTTTGCAGCGGCGTTCGTATCCGGTTCGACCACGGGTTCGGCAGCACCAGCAGGCCCGATACTGACGACCGCGGCGGTCGCGTTGTCGTCCCGAGGCGCCCCGCTCAGCCTGGCCATGGCAACCACAACCGCTGCCGCCGCTTCGTCGAGGACTCGCAGTCACAGCGCCGATGGCCAGGTATACCTGGGTGGCGACTACATAGAACTTGGCGTGCACACGGTGGGTTCGATCGGCACGATTGGAACGAAGCCCGAAGACTTCCATCCACCGCGCAGTGGCGTCGGGTTCGTCAGCGACCTGGACGGCTTCGAAAACGGTGTCGACGCGCCGATCGACTTCTTTTTGCCGGACACCCCCGAAGAACGATGGTCGATTGGCTACAACGGATCCGAGCGTGGAAGCTTCAGCGGATTGACCGGGAGTCAAGGCACCCTGACCGACACCTCGGTGGCCGACACCTCAACCGGCGATAAACTCTCGGCGACCGCACAGGGTACGGCCAATGACGTCCTGAAGGTCAGGCATGACTATTCGTTCGGCTCCGCCGACAAGGGGTACCTCACCACGGTGACCCTGACCAACACCTCCGACGAAACCCTGACCGACGTGACCTACATGCGGTCCTTCGATCCGGACAACTCGCGTGACGTCGGTGGGGCCAATACGACGATCAACACTGTCGGTGGGCAGCACTCCGGCCAGGGCTACGCGCTCGTCACCGCAGCGAGCCTCCCCGACGATGCTCATCAGAGTCTCACTGGCGAGCAGGCCGTTGTGTATCTCTTCTCGTCTGACCCGCGCGCAGAGGTCTATTCGGGTGGCTTCCGCAACACCGACCCGTATGCGTTCACCGGACTCGACCAGGCCGCGGGCACGACCACCACAGCAGACGACGCGATTGGCATCGTCTACCAAATCGGCGATCTCGCACCCGGCCAGTCGGTGACATTCTCCTACTACACGGGTGCCACCACTCACACCGACCCGGCAATGATCCTCGGGGAGCTGGGCACGGACCCCACCTCTCCGGTGAAATCTCCTGTCGCTGACTATGGCGTGGACCTCGAGCCCATCAAATCACTGAACGCCCTTCTGCGAAGCCAAAGCTTCAGTGATGTGGTGAGCTTCTGGACGAACATCACGGCGTTGACAGGGTTCCAACGCGTGAACAAAGCCCTGACTGCGGTGGCAGCTTTCGTTGCAGGTTATTCGGGCAACCTCGGTGCGAGCGCTGGACTGCTCGGACAAAGCCTGGGGAATGCGATCTCCGCCTCCGCGGCCGCCAACGCGGTCAAGTACGCCCAGAACCCGGTTGTCAAACGGGCGAGCGGCATCGTGTTCTTGGCCGGGGCCGCGGTGACCACGTGGAGCTACGTCGCCGAGCAGGCGTCATACATCGACCCCGATTCCACCGACGAGACTTTCCAGTACATCAGAGAGCATCCGCTGGAAGCGGTTCGAGAAGGCGCAAGGGCGACCGGCAAAGTGCTTTTCGATCTAGGCTCCTCCATAGTCGGCTCGTTGTGGTGATAGCTGCGAGTGGCAGGTCCCGGTCACCGATCCAGGCAGTTCTGGAGCCAGTTCCTTGTTGGGATCGTCAGTCGATCTCGCAGCCCACGGAGTGATGGTCGGTGGGTGCATCGGGCTGCGTACTCGGCCGGGGTTCGGTAGGCCAGCGCTGAGTGCCGGTGGGCGGCTGTTGTGGTCGTCTTCGAAGTCTTCGATGACCACCCGCACGTCCAGCAGTGTGGGCCAGCAGATGCGGTTCAGACACTCACCACGCAACCGATTGTTGAACGACTCGATGAACCCGTTGTTCCACGGTGTGCCGAGCGGAATGTAGCAGATCCCCACCGACCCTGCGCAGAACCCTTGGAGGGCTTCTGAGACGAACTCAGGGCCGTTATCCATGCGCAGCACCACCGGCGGGCCACCCCAGATCGCGAATGTCTTCTCCAACTTGTCGATCAACCGATCGGCCGGGATGGACCGGTCGACGATGTTCAGCAGCGACATCCGTGTGTGCTCGTCGACCATTGAAGCGATCTTGACCTTCTTGCCGTCGACGGTGGAATCGAACTGGAAGTCCAATGCCCACACCACTTTCGGCGCATCGGCAGCGATAGTTGTTGACGGCGCCTGAAAACTGACCCCCTGACGACGGGTGAATTTTGACCCCCGTCTTGTTAGGAGGGTGATTTCAGTGGAGCAGTGGGCGGAGATCCGCCGTTTACATCGCAGTGAGGGTGTGCCGATCAAGGAGATCGCGCGCCGGTTGGGGGTGGCCCGTAACACGGTACGGGCGGCGTTGGCCTCAGACACCGCGCCGAAGTACTCGCGACCGGCGAAGGGCTCGGCGGTCGATGCGTTCGAACCGCAGATCCGGGCGTTGTTGCGGGAGTATCCGACGATGCCGGCGACGGTGATCGCGGAGCGGATCGGGTGGACGAGATCGTTGACTGTCCTCAAAGACCGGGTCCGGGTGATTCGCCCGGAGTTTCGTGGGGTAGATCCGGCCGATCGGGTGATCTATGAGCCCGGAGGCTGTTCGCAGTGGGATCTGTGGTTCCCGGACTACCGAATCCCAGTGGGCCACAATCAATTCGCCATGTTACCGGTGTTGGTGATGACATTGGCGTTCTCCCGATACCGGTCGGCGGTGATGATCCCGTCGCGCCAGGGCGGAGACATCCTGACGGGGATGTGGCTGCTGCTGTCGCAACTGGGCGCGGTGACCCGCAAGCTGGTGTGGGACCGCGAAGCCGCGATCGGCCCCAAGGGCACACCCACCGCGCTGGCCGCAGGATTCGTGGGCACCTTGGGCACTCGGCTGGAGCTGGCGCCACCGCGAGACCCCGAGTACAAGGGCATGGTCGAAGGCAACAACCGATTCTTCGAGACCTCGTTCCTGCCGGGCCGCCAGTTCGCCTCACCGGACGATTTCACCGCCCAGTTCGATCGGTGGCTGGCCGATCATGCCAACACCCGAGTGGTGCGCGCGATCGGTGATCGACGCCCGTGTGATGCGCGCGCCGAGGACCTCGAGCAGATGGCCGGGCTTCCCCCGACCGCACCTCATATCGGGTTGAGTAGCCGGGTGCGACTCGGTCGCGACTACTACGTCGTGTGGCCGGCAATGACTATTCGGTGCACCCGTCGGTGATCGGTCGCTTCGTCGACATCACCGCCGACCTGCAGCAGGTGCGCATCCAGTGCGGCGAGGTCACCGTCGCCGACCACGCTCGCAGCTGGGCCAACCACGTCACCATCGCCGACCCTCAGCACGTGCGGGCAGCCAAAGAACTGCGCCGCGACTTGAATCACCCCAGGTTTTGTGCCGCCTCCAATGTGGGCTGGTCCTCGGTGGCCGAGGCCAGCGTAGTGGAGCGTTTCGAACTCGGTCGGGGGAATCTGGCCAATACTCGAGTGCAACCTGCTGTTGTTGTACCAGTCGACCCAACCAGCGGTCGCGAACTCGACGTCGGAGATCGTCCGGTACGGGCCGGAGTGGAAGATCGTGGTCCGGATGCACTCGGTCTTGTACAAGCCGTTCACCGACTCGGCCAGCGCGTTGTCGTAGGCGTCCCCGACCGATCCGATCGACGCTGCGATGTCTTCGAGTCGCAGACGCTCAGTCAGTGTAACCGATGTGTACTGACTTCCGGCATCCGAATGATGAATAAGCTCAGCAGCTTTCACCGGATGCCCTTCCCGATTGCGCTGCCACAGTGCCATCCGAAGCGGGACTGTCACCAACTCCACCGACTTCGATGTCGAGGCATGCCATGCCACGATTCGACGGGAGAACACGTCGATGATGAACACCACATACACCCACCCAGCCCAGGTCCGGCAGTAGGTGAAATCGGTCACCCAAACCCGGTTCGGTTCGGCAGCACTGAACTGTCGGTTCAACAGATCCTCCGCGCGGACACCATCAGCGGATCTGACGGTCGTTCGGACTCCCTTCGACCGTCGAATTCCTTGGTGGCCTAACACTTTCATCGCTCGATCAACGGCACCATAGGACACCCCAGGCAGAGTTGTGCGATGCAGATGGGCGCGCATCTTCACCCGCCCGTAGAGGCCCTCGGGAGTCATCTTCCGCCGGCCGTCGTCACCGGTGCGCCAGACGACAGTGCGCACCGCATCGACGACGTGGGCATCAGAGACCGTCCGTGCGGCAGGCGTGCGTGATCGCCATGCCCGGTAGGTTCGTGCGGCAATCTGGCAGCCCTGCCCACGCAGGACCCGGCAGATCGACTCGACCGCAAACCCGTTGGCGCGCATCTGATCTATGAACGCCACGATCATCGGTTGCGGGGGTCGAGTTCCCCCGCGAAGAAAGTTGTCGCTGCTTTCAGAATGGCAACGTCTTCTCGTAACTGCTTGTTCTCGGCCTTGAGGCGCTTGATCTCGGCGGACTCCTTCGTAGTGGTCCCGGAGCGGGCGCCGGCATCGATCTGGGCTTGTACGGCCCATCGACGTACCGTCTCCCCGCCGACACCGACCTGCTTGGCGATCGCTTCGGCCGCGGCAGTCAACGACGTGTACTCGCCGCCGTGGGCCTCCAGCAACCGCAAGGCCCTCGAACGGACCTCCGGATCGATTTTCTTAGGCATGTGCCCATCCTTCCTGACTCAGAAGGAAGCGGCATCAAACCTGGGGTGATTCAACTACCGCCGCCAAGACCTCGCCAACCGGGCCCGAAACGCCGCCCGCATCCGCGCCCACCCCGACGGCCACGAGGTACCGATCCGGGCGCTACCAGACTACGACGACCTGTTCGGGGTGCACTTTGCTACCCCGTCAGGTGCTCAACCACCCACCCCGTCCACTATCGCTGAAAGGTGAAATACCATGTCCGACAATCACACAGGTAAGCAGATCGAGTTCGCGGCGCGGGCGTTGAAGATGCCAGCGATCCGCCGCTGCTGGGCCGAGTTGGCCGAGCGGGCCCGCACCGACAACTGGACCCACGAGCAGTACCTCGCAGCGATCCTTGACCGCCAGGTCAGTGAACGCGAAGCCAACGGCACCGTGCTGCGGATCAGTGGCGCTCGCTTCCCCGCGGTCAAGACACTCGAGGACTTCAACTTCGACCACCTTCCAGGATTGCGTCGCGATGTTATCGCCCATCTGGCCACCAGCACCTGGATCGCCACGAGCGACAACGTGATCCTTCTCGGACCACCTGGAGTGGGTAAAACCCACCTCGCGATCGCGCTCGGGATCAAAGCCGCGCACAACGCCTACCCTGTGCTCTTCGACACCGCCACCGGATGGGCCACCCGCCTGACCGAGGCACACACCACCGGCCGCCTGGCCTCCGAACTCAAACGGCTCCGCCGCTACCGGCTGATCATCATCGACGAGATCGGCTACCTGCCGTTCGACTCCGATACCGCCAACCTGTTCTTCCAACTCATCGCCAGCCGCTACGAACAAGGCTCGATCCTGATCACCTCGAACATGCCATTCGGCCGCTGGGGCGAAGTCTTCGCCGACGATGTCGTTGCCGCCGCACTCATCGACCGCCTCGTCCACCACGCCGAGGTCATCACCATCGACGGCGACTCCTACCGCACCAAGACCCGACGACAACTCGTCAACGCCGACCAGTAACCACACCAAAAGGGGGTCAAATTTCAACCGTCGATAAGGGGTCAGTTTTCGGCCGCCGTTGACAGCTCGACCGGCCCGGCCTCGGACTGCACCGTTTTCGGGCTCGACCCGTTCCGCGAGTTCGGCAACTCCCTCCCGGCCGGGTCGCCCTTCTCACAGCCGAGGTGATCGGTCAGTTCGGCCTTGAGACCGCGTTCGAGGGCGAGTTTGATCAGACCCGGGGATCAGGCCGCCGTCGCCAGTGATCTGGACCTGGCCGGTATCGATCTGGGCCAACAGCTCATCGACCATGCCCGAGGCCTGCAGCGCTTCGGCCACCTCCGCAGTCGAACGCGGCTCGGCCAGCTCAGGCAACTGCCGGTCGCCGTTGTCGTGCCGCTTGTCGTCTAAGGCCATGCTCATAGATCTTCCTCTCACTGATGAGCACTTGGACTTACACAGACCATCTGACACCCCCAACCAGCCCCGAGACAACCTCGGATTGAGGGTGTCTGCTTGGGTGACAACAGGTTTCATGTTGTCCGGAATGATCACAGCGAACACGCCGCCGAAGAACTCCCACGCCGCTGAACAGCCCTCGAGGATCGTTGACAGGGTTTGGGTGTGTGAGAGCCACACGAACGTGTGCCGCGAGTACACGGCGGTGAACACCAGCGCGAACACTTTGCGGCGCTTACCTGTTGCCGCATCATCGAGCATCCCGAGGTAGCCGAAGTCGATCTGGCACTCCACCCCGGGATCCCCATCGGCCACCCGCACCGTGGTCGTGGTGCGGCGATACCCACAGCACTCGGTCGCGAACCGCACCAGCGTCCGATACGGACCACACACACCTGACGGGCCAGCAGGATGTGAATCTTCGTCACCGTCAACGGTTCTGGATTCTCCGGCGTTCCTCCCCTCACCCACTGCGTGATCTGTTCGCTGAACGGCACCAACGCTTCCCACGCCTGGCCATGACCATTCGGCCGCGCCGGACGCACCCCGGCCACCACCGCACCGAGCAACTCATCGGTCAGTGCCGACGCACCGACATCGCGCGTCAACCCCGCCGCCTGCGCCGCCGCGATGTAGAGCGTCGCACCGTCTTCCTATCGACACCCGCACGCGTGACGGGGCTCAAGAAACTTCCCCAGGTGTGCTCACTGAAATTCCCCACCCGTGGGCGGCTCCTACTGTAGCGTCCGTCGGGTTGGTGCGGTGGCGGTGCGCTGGTTTTGGGTGCGGGCGTGGTGGTCGCGTAGCCGGTAGGAATCGCCGTCGAGTTTGAGCACGACGGAGCGGTGTAGCAGTCGGTCGAGCATGGCGGCGGCGACGGTGGTGTCGCCGAGGACTTCACCCCATTCGGCGACTGACCGGTTGGTGGTGATCACGATGCTTGTCTTCAAATATCGTTGTGCCACAACTTGAAACAGCGCTGACGCGGCTTCGGCCGGTAGCGGCAGGTATCCGAGTTCGTCGATCACCAGCAGGGTGGGACCGGCGAAGAATCGCATGCAGGTGGCCCAGCGGCCCTCGATGGCGGCTTTGTGGCAGCGGGCGGCCAGATCCGCGGCGGTGGTCACATACGTGCGGTAGCCGGCGTGCACCGCGGCATGCGCCAGCCCGACGGCGAGGTGGGTTTTGCCGGTGCCGGGCGGTCCGATGAGCAGCACGTTGGTGGCCGATTCGAGGTAGGCGCAAGTGCCCAGTTCGCGGATCAATGCTCGGTCGACTCCGGGGGCGGCGTCGTAGTCAAACCCGTCCAGGGTGGCGGGGGTGGGCAGGCAGGCGAACCGCAGCCGCCCGGCCAGGCGGCGGGCCTCGGTGGCATCGACCTCGATGCCGAGGAGGTGCTCGAGGGTGTAGGTCATCGTCCACTCCTGCTCGGCGGCGGTCTGCAGCACCTGCGGTAGGGCTTGCGCGGCGGAGTCGAGTTTGAGTGCGGCGAGATGCCCACGTAGCTGCTGATACACCGAGACCGCCGATTGTGACTGCGGTGCATCACTGTTCGGATTGGAGGTGGTGGTGGTTTCGTCGGTCTTGTTGGTCATGGGAGTTGGGTCCTGTTCTGTGCGGCGCGTTCGTACACGCTCAGATCGATCACCGACGCCTCGGTCGGTGTGGCGGGGTGGGCGGTTGCGCGGCGCAGCGCTTCTGCAGCTTGTCGGGCGGTCTGGCCGGGTGGGATGCGTTCCTTGCGGCGATGCGGTCGGCGACTCGATGAGGCGCCGGCCTGGGCCAGGGTGTCCAAGGCGACGACATGGCCGTGGTCACGCACTTGGGCTCCCGAGCCGGCAGTGGCCAGGCGGTGGCGGGCGATCACGATGCCCGAGTCGGTGGCGATGTCGATATGCCCGTCACCGAGACGCTCACTGACGTGCACGTCGCTCATCGCCAACTCCGGGGGCACCGAGTACTGGTTGCCCTTCCATGCCACCAGCGCCTGGCGAGACACTTTCCGCACCTCGGTGACCGTCGTCGGGTACGGAGCTGCTGGCGGGGCGCTCAGGGGTTCGCGTTTGGCGATGGTGGCCACGTTCGAGCGCCCATCTTTGGTTCGGCGCACCCGAACATCCGAGCGGGTCCGGCAGAACGTGTCGCAACTGGTCTGGGCTTGCTCGACGGTCAGCTCGTCAGGAAGTGTGCGCCACCAGCGTTGCGCGGCAATGTGATTGGACTTCTCCACCACACCCTTGCGGTTCCCGCGCCGGGGTGGGCACACGGCCACCGAGACGCCGTAATGCTTGGCGACGCCGGCGAACTCGGCGGTCAACGCGCCGGTTGCCGGGTGACACACCGTGGCCATCCGGTCGAACCGCCACGACTTGGTGACCCCACCCAAGCGGCGGGTGATGCGGTCGATACCGGCGATCACCTGCGGGCGGGTCATATCCGGTGCCAGATAGCCACGCCACCGCCCCGAATGCGACAGTGACCCGACCAGCAGGAATGCGGTCGAACCCCAACCCCACTGCGCTGGAGGATTCGGCAACTCCACCCAATCCCATTGTGTCTCTTCACCCGGCGGGTGTTCGATGATCGCATTCGCCCGTTCGGTGACCTGCGCGCAGTCCGCACACTTCGGTCGCAGACCGCGAGTCCGGATCTGGCGGGTCAGGGTCTGATACGACTGGGTGTAGCCGAGGTCCTCGAGTTCATCGCACAACGTGCGTGACCACAGATGCGGGTCCTCGTCGAGTCGGGCCCGGACATAGTCGAGGTAGGGGTCGAACGGATCAACCGCCGGCCTCTTGCGCTGGCCCGGGGTGCGCTCACCGTTGAGGTAGGCCCGGATCGTCTTTCTATCGTGGCCGGTATGGCGGGCGATCGCCGAGATCGTCCACCCCCGGTTGTGCAGTGCATGTACTTCCACATCGTTCTCCCGTGTCAACATGAAAGCGGGCCTCCCGAGGTTGCTGGTGAGTGGTCAGAGACCATCAGCATCACGGGAGGCCCGCCTACTCTGGCGGAGCCACACGGGTGGGGAATTCAGATGAGCATCACTGGGGAATTTCGATGAGCGCCGTCACGCGCGGCGATCGTGCGCAGACCCGGCGCCGGTAACCCCACCGCAAGGCCCAACCACAACCGCAGGACTTCTCTGATCTCTTCCACTGCAACCTCCCCGTAGCCCATGCCGTCGGCCCCTTCCGTGAACATCGTCACGGCCGAGTCAACGGACAAAATGAAGGACCACCAGCGCGACGCGCCGGTGGTCCCATAACTGGCAATCCAGGTGGTCCCATCCCTATGGCAAACAATCAGCCCAGGTGGTCCCTTCACGGTGGCAAATGACACCTGGCCCTCGTATGGCCGATCAGCGCGAGTGGGTGCCTAGCCTCGCATTTCCATTCGTGGACTACTTGAGTAATCGGGCTCTGATGGTTCACCCTTGAGCGAGTCCGGACCTCCTCTTCGCGGCCGAGTGTTCGATCGAACGTCTGGAGCGCGGGACAGTCTGAACGTCTACGACACTTTCTGCGGGTACGAGTTTCAGGTTCAGTCGCTACCGGACGACTCGATATCTGCACGTGCGACGCCAATCCACGAACGGGGCAGAGAAATCAGGCCTCGATGAGCCATTTGTAGCGTATGCAGCAGATGTACTCTTCACCTGCACATAACACTGGTCTAGGCGGCTGCGCCGCCGTGCTCGCGCTCTGTCTCGTCCACCCTTAGCGGTAGGACCGCAGCAAGACGGTGCAGTGACAGAACGTCCAGCGCTGGGGTTGGATGGAACGGCTTAGAGCGGGCAGCTTCCTCAGTGCTGCCGCGACGCTTCATGCCGAATGACCCTCGGTCGTGGCCGGCCCCGAACCAGCTTCCCGGTTCTAGTCCGACAGGAGCTCAACAACACGCGCCTCTAACGCGGTAGCCGTACATCCGGAAACAAAACTCTGTGCACGACTGGACAGCCGAATCTCACCACGGAAAGCAGCTTCAAGACACACCTGTAGCGCGTTCGAATCAGGGTACCGAAAAGTCATTCCCAACCCCCAAGTTTCGACACGATGAGCAATTAGCCCGTGATCACTAGCAATAACCGGAGTACCAGAAGCCACAGATCTCGATAGTACGCCGCTCGTCGAGGTAAACGCCGCACTATACGGGAGCAAGGTGACAGAGAACGACGCCATCAACTGCGCTAAAACGGAATCCGACACATAATCAGTAATATGAGTCAGTCTCGATCCGAGACGACTCTCCAATTCGCCGAGCTTGCATGCCAGTGATGGATCGACGTCGCCAACGATTACTACCTGAAACTCCCCATCCTTCAGCGCCAGTTGCGCGATCGAATCCGCAGCGACATCAAACCCTTTCCGGTGGTTCTGCATACCCACTAGACCAACGATCGGCGCATCAGACAACCCGAGACTGAGCCGAGCAGTGTCGCCACCCTCCTGCCCAAAGGGGCCTGTCCATGGATCGGGGATCACCATGTGATTAGCCCTACGGAAGCGCTCGTCGAACACCCAGGTCTCAGCGGAGAAGAGCGATGTAATTGTCGACACCCAAAGAGCGCGAAGACGCTGCTTTAGAGACATACTCGACGAGGCCTCGGGAACCCTATAGCGAACAAAGATAATCCGAGACGCATGCCGCCCAAGACGGCGTCGGAATATCAGCAATAAAGGCAACAGCGGAGTGTAGTCGTCGATGGCAGTGAAAACTATGACACAAGGTTGAGAAGCGTCTCGCGCTTCTGACACCACTGCACGTACGGTGCGCAAAAACACCTTAAGGGAAACCCGCCCCGGAAATGGGACAGGCCTATCCGTGGTCAATCGGATAGCGGTAGCACGATCTAAGCCTGATACAAAGTCCTCGAGGTCGCGTCCTGGGACTCGGTTCGGCATCACTATGACAGTTTCGCTGCTCCTAGTCCCCCTACTCATCGGGAGCAGGACATGCAACCGTGACCTGTGAGGCACGAGTTCACAGAAGATTGTTTTTGAAATCATGAAGCCTTGCTTCCCTCTAGGTTTCATTGACCCGTGGACGCATTCTCTACGCCCCGGCCTCTAGGCCCTACCTTATCGGGACCGAACGACCACACCCGGACTACCTAAGAACAGTCGACAGAAACTGATCCTTCCACTCCGATATCGCATCTGCCGGCAAAGTCAAGTTGACATCGTGGGGGACCTCTAGCACCCCCGAGTCAGCAATAACCTCGTCCCGAGTGACAACTGGGAGTCCTGTGTCCCGCGATATCTCCAACGCACGGTTATCAACCGCCACAATCAACGAATTCGCCCGCTTTTGATGGGCACGAATCCCTGCGTGCAGTCGGGTACCGATATAGTCAAACTCACCACTGTCAAGTGCTTCATCAAACCAAGCGAGAGATACATCGCCGAATTGCAGGCTATCGAACTTCATCCTGCGGCAGTATTCTTCATCTTTCACACCCTGAGGCCACAAGTAAACCTCATGGTAATTTTCTATCGCGTAGCGCAGAAGAGCGTAGTCCGACTCAAAGTGACGATTATAGTCAGTCAAGGTAACCACCACTCGGGAGGATCTCGCCTTTTGATTGAGGACCTCAGGCAGTCGCCACATCGTCACACACGATGTATTTAACGCACGTATACGCAATTCGTCCAGCTTCAGCGACGTATATTCATCGCGACAACTATTTACGCCGTGCCCCAGGATTTCACGCCAGAGGAATCGCGATAAACGGTTGGTGCGAGGCTGGTATTGCCACCATCCAATGCCGAGACCAACCGTCTTTCGGCGCAACAATCGGAAAGCGTTCGCGTCGAACTTCCATTGCCGGTACCAGGGGTAGTTACCGTTGATGAGATTTGTTCCGCCGACAATGAACATCGAACACTGCGCGGCAGCATCACACTCCTCACGGGTCCATTTCCGCCTCGTTGAAAAGCGCTGAAACGCCAGTCCCGCGTCAGTCAGCTCGGTACGGACTGCGTCGGCGATAATCTGGTCGCCAGTATTCTCCGACCCGATACTAGGGTCCAACCAGCCGATCATACTTCCCCAATTCTTCCGTTGCGTAGGTCTCGCCCAGTACGAAACTAGCCCGCCGCCCTGACGCTCTAGTCACGAAAAGGGTGCTCCGAATATCCGGGTCGAAAGCAGACTAATGGTCGCACCGACGACAAGCGATTAAAGTCAACGTTGCCCATCTCCATACGTCCGCGACTCGGTCACAACAATCTCATGGTCGCCGATAGTCACGCCACGTAAGACAGTCGATCCAGCAGCGATCGTCACGCACGCTCCGATTACTGACGGAAGATCTTTGTGGGACGGGATCGACGGGATCGCCTGTGCCCCCACTCGCACCTTTGAGCCGATTGTGACAAAATCGCCGACCACAGTCTGATCAGCGATAGTCACTCCGTCAGGATCCAAGAGTAGAACGCCGCAACCCAAAGAGGCGGAAGGATGAATATCCGCACCCGTAATCTTGAGATTCAATCGCTGAATCAGGTTAGATACAAATTTCGATCGAGAATGACAGATTTCTGAGATGCGATAGAGCACGACAGCCGTAAACCGCCGGTCCTGCAGCAGCGCCCTAAAGAAGCCGACAGGCGTAACAGTGCCCGAAATTCTCGCCAGGTCGGCCGAGAGAGTCTTGTGGAAAGATAGCTTCCCCGCCGCCCCTCCGTGATGCTTAGCAGAATCCCGCCTCGACCCCCGTACCGCTTGAGCGAACGACACAGCCCCGACGGTGTAGCGTCGCCAGAGCCGCTTTGGTTCGCAAAGAAACCTAAACAACCACTCCATCCCGTGGTCTCGCATGAAAACAGGGGCTTCCGGCTGTGTCCCAGCCACAAAATCGAATGCTGCTCCAACTGCTAGCGCCGGGACACCGAGCTCATCACTGAGATAATCTGCAGCCATATCCTGTTTAGACCCACCCAGCCCAACCCAGAGTATGTCAAATTCAGCATCCCGAAGATTATCGGCGATAGAAGACACAAAATCGGGGGAATAGTCGCTATATGGCGGAGCATGAACCGCCACGACTGCTACTCCAGGATACTCAAGCTCAATACGGGTCCTTAGCTGATTTAGCGTATCGGAAGTAGTGCCAACAAAAGCATGCCGAATGTTGTACTCCCGACCCCCATCAAGAACATGGTTGAAGACTGATGGCCCTCTCACGCGCTCAGCCATGCCAGCACCAGACACTCTTCGCATCGCCCACACAACCGGAGTTCCGTCGGGGAAGTTTATCCCGCGCGACTGCAACGACGAGCGGTAAGTTTCGTTTGCGTCCGCGGAAGCAATCGTATGCGCATTACAGAACCGAACCGGAGTCGGGGAATGGTTCAACGCAAGTCCAATTATGGTTTTGACGGCCTCATGTTCGGAGGTCACTTGAAGTGGAACACCCGCGACTTCCGCAGTTGTGACGTCGCTCATTCGCATCTTTCCCTTGGTTTCGATTCGGATCTGAGCAGTACTTCACACTAGGCCCACGTTACTCATTGAGCGCACAATCCATTGAGCGACTTCGTCCCTGCCCTCTCCGACAGGACGACCGCTCACAGGGTGCGAGCGAAACGAGAGATCGTAGGTGGTAACGAAATGCACCCCCGCTGCGTGGAGGGCAACCCCCGCAACACTGCGGTACACCCTAAGCAATTCAGTTGGCATCGTTCCCCTCCCCCAAAGGGGTCCAACAACTACGATCGGGATTCCCGGCGCCTTTGCCCGGACGAACTCGATCGAGTTCTGTACGCCCACTACGGTCTCGCGCTCTAGCCGTTCTCGGTCGTTCCACCCCGCGTGGATGATCACAAGATCTGGAGACAGTGAACTGAGCGTTGACTCGTCTAAGAGATCTACGATCGATGGAGATTCACCAAGTGTGCCATGCGCGTACCCGACGGCAGGGCTAGCCCTGTACATCAGCGTCCACGACGCGGTATCAGCAATTTCCTCTACGAGTTCCTCACCGCTATCGCCACCGTCGACGGGTTTCCCAGACACAAAGGAGTCACCAACAAATGCTACTACCGGCTTGACCCTCCCCCGGGATGGAGAGACACGCTCGAACTGCTTCTGGGCAGCAGGGCGCGCGAACGTGGATCGCGACGGGTCCGACGCTTCCGACACAACCCGGCGCGAGTTATCGAGGTAGACTGCCGTGCCGGCAATTAACATCAGTGCAGCGCCTATACCGAGTACACCAACGAACCAGCCCAGACGTCCACGCATGCAAATCAGTATGCCCGACTTCCTTTGTATCGCAGCACGGGCGGTGCAGACCGGGCTATGGCGTACCCCCAAAAGATCGGGCCTTCCATTAGCATTGAGAGACACTTCGTTGCGTGGGAAGACCCGTGAGATTGGTCGGGCGCCCACGCTCTCGGGGGCACCGTACCCGTCTGCGACACACTTCGAAGCATCAGCCCCTACCTTGATAACCGCCAGAGCTGGCAGGACATCGTCGCTCGCCACGAGGCGGTTGTTGTCCTAACTAGCGACCAATACTCGGAGACACCTACCCGATGACAAATCTGGCTGCAGCTGGCGCAAGGGGTGGTCTTGTCACGGCGTCATCCCAGATCATTAACCTCCTGATCCGCACCGTTACGATCGTAATTTTCGCCCGCATCTTCGCGCCTGAGGTTTTCGGATTCGTTGCTGTCGTGACCGCTATCAACATGTTCGTAACAGCGATCGTTGCGTTGGGCCTGCCTGCTGCCGCGATGCAGGCGAGAGATCTATCACATCAAGCTGCGTCGGCGCTACTCTACGTCAGTTCATTCATAGGTGCTGTCTGCGCAATGCTTCTTGTGATCGGCGCGTCCACGATAGCGTCGTTATTTGATGCCTCGCAAATAGAGACAGTGATGTACTGGCTTGCTGCTGTGCCCTTCCTCATGGGCTTTCAATCGCAGTTCCGTGTTCAAATGATGCGTCAGCTCCAGTTCACGACCCTGGCGGTGATTGAGGTTGTAAGTACAGTTCTTGGAACGGCCATAGCGATCGTTTATGCGCTGGCTACACGCGATTACGTAGCTATCGCCGTACAGGCGCTAGCGCCGGTAGTACTACAGACAGTGCTGGTGGCTTTGCTCGCACGCTGGTGGCCGACCCGGCCTGGTAACCAAGCTGAAGTTCGGCACCTGCTGAAGATCGGCGTACAAGCCTTCGGTATCGGTATACTCCAGCACGCGTCTCGACAACTGCTCGTCCCAGCGATTGCACTTGATACATCGCCTGCTGAGGTTGGCGCGTACGACCGAGCCCAGCAACTTGCAGTGATGCCCGTGAACAGCGTTGTCGATCAGTTGCAGCGAGTCGCCATTCCAGTCCTGGCGCAGTTGAGAGACGTTCCGGACAGGATGCGTGCGTATTTGGCGCGAGCTCAACTGGTAGTTGCCTACACCATTGGCACGGGATTCTTCGTTTTGAGTTCCGTTTCGACCGAGTTCGTCGTGTTACTACTCGGGAATGGATGGCTCGTAGCGGGTCAATTGTTACAGGTACTTGCAATCGGAGCTGCTTTCCGCGCTCTAGCACAGACGGTACAGTGGCAGTTCATCGCTCAGGGCGCAACCAGTCAAGGTTTAAAATTTAGTTTGTGGTCGCAACCGGGGATCGCAGCGCTTTCAGTTGCTGGACTAGTCTGGGGCATTCAGGGCGTCGCCGTGATGAATACCCTGGCCTGGGCTCTCGTTTGGCCTGCAGCAACCATCGCCGCATGTCGCGCATCAAACTTTTCGTGGCGCCGGTTTCTCGTTGAACCACTGCGAGCTCTCACGTTGTTCGCCTTGCCGGCGGCAATACCAGGATTTGCACTCTCGGCAACCGAACTTGATCCCATCGTGAAAATCACGGCCTCGCTACTACTCTCCTTAGCCACATGCGTTATGAGCTATCAACTTATCCCGGCCGTCAGGAACGATGTACGCATCGTGGCACTCACAGCCAAACTGTCGATCGGGAAGTCACAGTAGACGTTTAGCGTCAATTTGCAAAGCCGCCGTCGTAGCGGCCGACAAAGCGTCCAATCTTTCCCCACACTTACCGCAGGGGCGAGTCATGACTGGCATTCTCGCAAATCCCCCGACGGATGCCAGCGCCGGCGAACCGCGCGATCTAGACACATCACCACTACTCTGCCCCGACGCGGTCAACCGGATGACATCAGCAATTTCTCGGAGAGGTACGGTCACCAAGCCGTCGAGGAGTATTCCTCTAGGCGATCCCTCTTGAAGCTTGTCGCAGCGACACTGATGACCCAAGCGCAGCGTCTTGCCTCTACACCCGTCCGCCTGACGGTTAGCGAGTTCACCACGGGAGAAAGCGTGTCAGTAGGTCTTTAGCGCCCAGACAGTGCCTGCTGAATTACTATCTCCCAGTCTCGGTCAAATCTCTCGGCACCCGGCTTCGGGTCGTCTATCTCCTGCTCTTCGAGATTGGCACCATCCAAGACTTGACGAAGCAACTTCTCTAGGGAATCTAGATCACCGGGCTCAGCTAGCCGCAGAGCAGAACCCGTGGATGCGAGGTCTCGGATTCCCCCTACATCGAACGCGACGACCGGCGTCGCTACTTCGAGAGCTTCAAGGATAGTCAAAGGTTGAGCTTCAAACTGGTAAGTCGAGGGAAATACCAGCGCGCGAGCATTCGCGAGAAACGCCCACTTCGCTTCGCCATCCACCGAACCGACATAAGACAGCCGTGTATCCAGCGCCGTTTCATCTATTGCGCGTCGCACGTCCACCATGTAGCCTTCCGAGCCAGCGTGGCCCGCCAGCTCAAAACAGTAATCTGGATAGTCTTCCGCTATCCTTGACGCGATCTTGATAAACGTTAAAGCCCCCTTCTCGGGTAGAAGGTTCGAGAGAAACACAACCCTGTTACTGTCGGTACGCTCAAAACTACTAGGTGCCTCGACATAGTTCGAAATAAACTCAGGATTCTGAATAGTGAACGAATCTACGTCCCGACTGAGGCTTGGACCCAGGCAAACGGTTACTCGGGCCTGACGAAACACAAAACGCACCGCAGAGTCCCATAATCGACCACGACTCGCGAGCTTCGTATAACCAGATGTGTGGATATAAAGAACAATTGGCACGCGGAACACCGCAGTAACGACTGTGATCGCAAAATCGGAAAGAAACGAAGCAGGGCGATTGGTGAGGAACAGAACACTCAGCCGAGGACGCTCAAGCAGTAATCCCCAAGCGTATCTCAAAACGAGTACTGGACCAGCAAGAATTTTTCTCAGAGTAATCGTCCCGACCTCGCTGACATCTCGACTATACCGACGGTCGATCAGCCGAGGACTGTAGCCAATGCGACGCAGACTCTTGAGGAAGAGCTGTGTCATGATTGTCGAGCCATGAACCGGTGGAGGAACCTGACTCACTACGATGACTTTGTCAGACATTCAGATACCCTCGTTTGCTTCGTAGTGAATTATCGCGAGGACAAGCCGGACGGCCACCGGTAAGGGAGTCTTCGACAGTTGAAGCGAGATCAGCGAGGCCTAAGCAAGTCATGTGTCCGCAGCCTTCTGCATGTCGTAGCACGCGCACAACACGCTGCGTTTCGCAGTTTACGATGAGCTATTCACGGACTCGTCCAGTCGGCGGCGATCGGTTTGCGGTGAAGCTACCTGGACCTCTGTGCTTTGATATGTGCCGTAGTAGCCGCCACGGTACACATCACTAGCCGAAGAGGAACCATTTAGCACCGCCCCAATGACGCGCGCTTGCGCCATCTCCAATTGGCTCGCCGCCTCGACCACTGCTCGCCGCTTAGTCACGCCCGCCCGAGCGACGAACAGCACACCATCGACATACTGCGCAATTAGTGCCGCGTCAGTCACGTAGAGCAACGGCGGCGAATCGACTATGACGAAGTCATAAATATCGCTCAACCGATTGACGGTCTCCGCGGCCTTACGAGTACCCAGCAATTCGGCAGGGTTGGGCGGGGCCTGTCCGCTAGCCAAGATATCCAGACCGCTGATGCCAGTGGACTGAATAACGTCTGCCAGCTCGACCTCTCCTCGCAAAACGTTAGTGAAGCCGATACGCCGGTTGACGCCTAATCGCGTATCCATAGTTGGTTTCCGAAGGTCTCCGTCAACAATCACGACCCGCTTGCCCGACTCTGCGATAGCTGCGGCAAGGTTCAAAGCAGTGGATGTTTTTCCTTCTCCAGGTCCACCACTGGCCACTACAATCCGCCGTACAGGATTATCCACGTCTACAAACGCCAGATTCGTCCGTAGTCTGCGATAGGACTCAGAAGCAGGCGTGGAACCAACGGCGAAATCTATAGCAGCGCCGTCTCCCACTTCACGCGAATGGGGAATGTTGCCGAGGGTGGGTGCCGCAATGTTGTCAGCAAGATCGTCCTGGGATCGCACCGAATTGTCCAGTCGCTGCCTGAACGCCACACCACAGCAGCCCAAAATTGCGCCCACACATAGCCCGAAGATCACGTTACGACCGGTGCGTGGAGACACAGGGTCAGTCGATGCTTCGGCCGGTGTTACAACCGTGACCTTCGCAAGCGGCGGGCCTCCATCCGCCGGACGCTCGAGAGAATCAACGTAGGAAGTCATCGAGGTTGCGATGCCATTCGCCAAACGAGCGGCGGTGATCGGATCTGTATCCCTGACAGCAATATTTAACAGGACTTTATCTGGCTCGGTGTCAGCGGTAACAGCTGACCGGACTTTGTCTACCGGGAGTGATAACCCAGCCGTCTCCAGCGCCGACGCCAGTACGGCCTCGGATGTCACAAGATCGGCGTACGAAGCAATCCGGTTTTGCGAAGCCATCGAACCTTGGTACGCAGCTTGGGCAGTCCCTTCCCCGCCGGCCGTGACGTAAAGCGTTGTGGTCGACTCGTATTGGGGAACCTGTACCCAGGAGAGCGCCAACGCGCTAACGCCGCCCGCGAGTGAGAGGATCGCCATCAGCCACCAACCGTTGCGGATTGCGGTCTTCACCCCTGCGATTCCATCGCCGTACAGTGCGCGAGCGTCGCCATTAGTAAAACGTGTCACAAAGCACCTCGTGTCTGATAAGGGTTAGCGGTGGGTACCCGAAATCTAAAGGCTGGCTCGTTACCGATCCCCAAGATCGGCACATTCACCCTGGCGAGCAGCATACCGCTTTGGGAGTTGGCCTCATAGGGTGGATAGCTCATCGGACTGCAGTGAACCATCCCGACCGCCTCTCAGTCGTGGTCGGCTTATCGCCCGAGACGAAAGCACGGTTGCTATAAGTGTCTTTCGGCACTCGCGCGCTCGTGTCGCGGAGATTGGCTATCACTACGAGTAGGAGAGCTAGCACAATTGCGTTCTGCGATGCAATTAGCATTGGATTGTAGATCGCGGTAGTGAGAATTGCTGTGCAAGTCGCAACCGCAACTGTCATGCTAATTCTTTGATCATTCGATCTCGGCAAGTCCGCTAGGGAAAGAAGTCGGCTGGCCAGGAATACTACGATCGCGATTACAAAACCTGCGACCCAGAATACGCCACCGCCAACCGCCAACTGCAAATAGTCATTATGAAGCGGAACACGCAGAACCGGACCAGTAATACCCAGTGGAGAGTCAATCGAAATGTCATCGACGAAGAATGACCCCCAATACGGACTCTCGGATAGACGGTTCATTCCGACGTCGTACAGTATCTCGCGAGTTCGAGTATTGTCGATCTTTCCAGTCGCTTGGTAGTACAGGCCGCCCAAGCGCTCCAAGTAGTCTTTCAATGTGTAGAGGACAGCTGCGAGCACCACGTAAGATGCGATCAGCCACCGCATGGTCTTTCGATCAACGAAGTGTGTGAGCAACACCGGCAAGACAGTGGCTGCAACGTACACGAACGTGAGTGCCGGGTAATTCAGTACGCAGATTATCGATGTCGCGACAGAGACTATTAATAGGATATAGTCTTTCCCGAGTACACCGATAGCCAGGCCGAGAAATAGGTAGAAGCTAGACTGGTGTCGGAAATAGTGTTCGGGCACAATTGGCAAGCCCAATACCAGAGTCGCGAGTGCGGAAATACAATATGCGTACACGCACGTCTTTAAGATTGGGAGTACACGCGAGACATCGATCGCCCTTGATGCAAGCGAATCCGCGGCGACAATTAGCAGTGGAAAGAAGAGCGCCAGCGAATTTGCATTTTGTTCTTCGATAAAGCGCCCATACAAGCAGCCGAAGAACCCGAATAGGGCTAGAGCCCCGATGGCACGGTAGCTGACCGGGGTCTGCCGGAGTAAGGGCCGGTCACTTAGAATCACTACCGTCAACGCAGCAACCGCGAACACATACCACTGCGTGGATCCCAGTCGTATGCTGACTGCAGTGCTAGCGAGTACCAGGATGAGCAGCGACAGACGGACGAACACTGATGTCCGCCTTCCCACGACTGCGTTGGACCACGCCGGGCGAACGGCAACCGGTTGCACCATTCCCGGGACCCTTCCGGCCTCAACTCCACTAGACACGTAAGGAGTTCACATTCTGCCTGTACCAGTCAATGGTCTGGGCAATCCCGTCCTCGAGCGAGTAGGAGGGAGCCCACCCAGTAGAGCTCAACTTGGAGATGTCGAGAAGCTTGCGCGGAGTTCCGTCCGGTTTCGTAGTGTCCCATCGGGTCTCACCGCTGAAGCCCACCTGTTCTGCTACTAGTGCAGCGATTTCCTGGAGCGTGTGATCCTGCCCAGTTCCAACATTGACCTGTTCAGGGGCGTCGTAGCTATCGAGCAAGTGGAGACAGGCGGAGGCCATGTCGTCTACATGCAGAAGCTCTCGCCGAGGGTTGCCACTACCCCAGTTCACCACGTAGTCGGCATCGTCCTGCTTTGCTGCGTCATATCGCATGATGAGAGCGGGAAGTACATGTGAACCGGTGGGGGAAAAGTTATCGCCAGGTCCGTACAAATTTGTGGGCATAGCCGAAATCCATGGGTAACCGTATTGGCGGCGGACCGATTGGACGTGAATAATGCCGGCGATCTTCGCGATCGCATATGCGTCATTGGTCGGTTCGAGGTGACCAGTGAGGAGGGAGTCCTCCTTGATCGGCTGGGGCGCGAATTTTGGATAGATACACGAGGATCCCAGGAATAGCAACCGTGGCACGTCATAGGCTACAGCTGCGTCAAGAACGTTTGTTTGAATCTGCAAGTTCTGCGAGATGAAGTCGACCGGATAGGTGCTATTAGCCAATATTCCACCCACCTTCGCCGCCGCGACGACAACGATGCGCGGTCGCGTCGATTCGAAGAAGGCGAAGACCTCATCCCGCTTCGTTAGGTCGAGCTCACGACTAGTTCGACCGATCAACCGGGTAAATCCCTCTTTCTCGAAGAGCCTCCAGATCGCAGACCCTACCAAGCCACGGTGGCCCGCGATATACGTGACTTGATCTCTGTCAAGCGGGTCCCGCGGTCGGAGAGTGCCAGTATTGTCGCTCATCACGATGCCCAAGCTTCCAGTGTCGGCGTATCGATCCACGGACGCCCCTCGCACTCAAGCGCAGCAATATCCGCGTCGACCATAATTCGTGCAAGATCAGGAGTCATAACCTCCGGCTTCCAGCCAAGGAGACGATGAGCCTTTGAAGCGTCTCCGACCAAGGCGTCGACTTCGGTTGGCCTGAGGTAACGATCGTCAAATCGGACGTGCTCTTCCCAGTTCAACCCGGCATGTTCGAACGCGGTGACCAAGAAGTCCCGCACTGTGTAGTTGCCGCCTGTCGCTAAAACATAGTCATCAGGCTCGTCGGCCTGGAGCATTCTCCACATGCCTTCGACGTACTCAGGTGCATAACCCCAGTCTCGTACCGCATCTAGGTTGCCCATGTAGAGATACTGTTCGACGCCTGCCTTGATCCGGGCAGCCGCCCGGGTGATCTTCCTAGTAACAAAGGTTTCTCCGCGTCTGGGCGATTCGTGGTTGAACAGAATGCCGTTGACCGCGTACATTCCGTACGCTTCGCGATAGTTGCGGGTCACCCAGTAGGAGTAGACCTTCGCGGCACCGTACGGCGATCGTGGATAGAACGGTGTGTCTTCGTTCTGAGGCGGCGGTGACGCGCCGAACATCTCGGAACTGGACGCCTGGTAGAAGCGACAGTCCACTCCTGCCAACCGGACCGCCTCCAAAAGGCGGATTGAGCCGATACCGGTTGTGTTGCCGGTGTGTTCGGGTTCGTCGAAGCTTACTCTCACGTGCGACTGAGCCGCCAAGTTGTAGACCTCGTCAGGGTCGATGGAGGCGACGAGCGTTACTAGCCTGGCGCCATCGGATAGGTCGCCGTAATGCAGGAATAGCTTCGCCTCAGGGTTGTGAGGATCCACGTATAAATGGTCAATTCGAGACGTGTTGAAGGTCGATGAGCGTCGGATGAGGCCATGTACCTCGTAGCCCTTTGCCAGCAACAATTCGGCAAGGTACGAACCGTCCTGCCCTGTGATGCCCGTGATCAGCGCCTTCTTCATATCTCTCCTGTCGTGAATGTCTTACGCGTGCTACACAATTCGGGCTACGCGTAGTCTCAAAGTTTGTGAATGAGAACGGCATCACCATCAATGCCTCGAGTCACCGGATGGAGTGCTTAGGCGCTAGTAGGCGCCATCTTTGGCTACGACCGCCTTCACAGTCTTCCATAGGATCAATGCATCCTGCATAATCGACCAGTTCTCGACATATGAAAGGTCAAGTCGCACAGACTCTTCCCACGACAAGTCCGATCGGCCTGACACCTGCCACAAGCCTGTCATTCCAGGCTTGACGAGCATCCTTCGAGCAACCCGCCCGTCGTAGCGCTCGACCTCATCCGGGAGCGGAGGCCTCGGGCCAACAAGACTCATTGTTCCGGTAAGGACATTAAATAGCTGCGGCAACTCGTCGAGACTGTAACGCCTAATTGTGGCCCCAACCTTCGTGATTCGGGGGTCATCCCGCATCTTGAACAACACACCGGAACCCTCGTTCATGGCCCGCAGGTTGTCTTTGAGGTTGTCCGCGTTCTCGATCATCGATCGAAACTTCCACATCGCAAATGGCGTATTATTGATTCCGATCCGAGTCGCACGATAGAAGACCGGTCCCGTAGAGTCGAGTTTAATCGCTATAGCGACGACAAGAAGCACCGGTGCGAGTACGGCCAGAATCAAGGCCGCTCCAACCCTATCGACGAGGGCCTTACGAAATCGGTTAGCACCCTCGTACCGTGGCTTGTCAATATGGAGCAGCGGCAAGCCCGCGACGGGGCGAACCATGACGCGTGGGCCGGCGACATCCGTGACGCCCGGCGACACCACCATGTCAACGTCCAGTCCTTCAAGGTCCCATGACAGGGCCTGCATTGCATCGTGCCCAAGCGCCTCGGCTGAAGTCACAGCGACAGTCGTTGCCTCTGAGTTAAGAACTGATTCGCAGACATCATCAAATGTCCCACGAACGGGGATCGCATTATCGCCAACTGTTACGAACTGGCGACGGGCCGGCTTGCTGGGGAGGCAGATGCCTACCACCCGATACCCGAGACTGGGTTGGCGGAGGAACCGCTCAATCATGGGGACCGCGGACGCCTCGCTACCAACAACAAGCACACGTTCCACGTTCTCTGACCTCAGACGTTGATGCCCTAACCGCTGTCGCCACAGCCAGCGCGACACCAGCAGACCCACCGTGCCTACAGGCAGCGCTATAGCAATGAATCCACGGGCAATATTTAGGCGGAACAGTAGGTCAACCATGGCGAGCACGCCGAACAACGCCAGGCATGCGGTTATGACCCGGCTATACTCCTGAGACCCTGAGCCCACAATTCTGCGGTCTAGCGTCTGGAAGGCCCGCAACGACAGCAGCCAACCAACCGCAAGAGCGAACGAGACATATGCGGCCGGAGCCTGTGCGGCTCCGTTTGGTGCGAGCGCGTCCTCTGCACCGAATCGCGCGAATTGTGCTGTGCCCACTGCTGCGAGGACGATCACTGCATCGGTCCATGCTAGCCGGATGACGTATCCGTGAATCCAGGAGCGTGAACGCTCCCGCGCGCTGCTTGCGAACCGCAGTCGCAGGGGGGTGCGCTCCGAACTCCGTCCCAATGAGTCATAGGCCGGACGATGGGCCACTGCCAACCTCCCAAAACAAAAAGATGAACTCGAAGGCGGCGATCGGCCCCTGCGCCCAACCACCAGAACGTCGACGACGTCCGCCCGCAATTGGCTTCGCGGATGTTAGCGAGCGTATTTCAGTGCGGTCATATGTACAACTTGAACGCGAGTGGTCCGGTCGGATGACACTTCGGTTACTATTTTGCATGAACATCCTGCTAGCAAAGAGGAGCCACCACCTCGGCTCCGACTGCTGCCACTGCGTCATAGTACGGCCCACATCCTGCGCAATACGGTCGAGATCGCCATTGAATCCCTTAGTGCCACAATGGTTTCACCACGTTAAGCCACATTAAAACACAATGTGACGTATGTCACCATGCGGCCCCGACGCTACCTCGTGGCAGCGTTGAGCTCTCCTCGCATGACAAGCCTGAGCAGCGGGCAACTATGACGCCAGAGCCTTAATCTTCTCTACATGGCCACTACGGGTATCAAATACCGGAAATCGGACACGCAGGAGACACATTTGGTCTCAATTTTCCAATAGCGTTGACTATTGGTTTCTGTATCGTGAACGACCCGTTGGCTACATGTAGCGACATCCCCCGGTTCCGGATGAAGCTTGGCGACAGTTAAGAATGACTAGGTGGTTGAGATCGCGATGCCGAGCGAGTTGGGTGCAAGACTCCCGCGCCGCGCGTTTCTCATGGCAACTATGGCGGCGGCGATTGCGGGCGCCGCTTCGTGCAGCGCAGACCACAATGGGGAGCAGGAGCCGCTAGAAAGTAGCCGTTCCTGGGGCGCGTTCGTACCAGGTGTCGCTGGTACAAGTCGGTCGACGTTCGCTTCGATCGAGCGACTAGCGACCCTCGCCGGGTCAAAGCCAAGTTTCGTACACCTATTCGCTGCTACCCAGGATTTGCTCCCAGTCGCAGCCCTAGATCTTGTCCGTGGCAGCGGATCGACACCGATCCTGTCTCTCGAACCGTGGCGCCCTGACGCGGGGCGCAATCAGCCTGGGTATTCGCTCGCGGCCATTTCTACTGGTCAACACGACTCAGACCTGTCTCGTTGGGCAACACAGCTCGCCGCTTGGCCGCATCCACTCCTGCTGAGGTTTGCCCAGGAGATGAACGGGACCTGGTACCCCTGGTCAGTCGGAGTCAACACCAACACGGCGGCGGACTACCGAAAGGCATGGTCGAGGATGCACTCGATCGTTAGTAGTGAAGCACCGCACGTCCGCTTCGTATGGGCTCCGAACGCAATCACCGAGGGGACTCGTGATTTCACCGACTGTTATCCAGGAGATGGTGTCGTGGACTACCTCGGTTTGGACGGTTACAACTGGGGCCAGTCTCCTGGCCACCAGTGGCAATCCGCCGACAAGCTCTTCTCTAACAGCCTCAAGGCACTGAGCCGGATCAGCCCGGGCCGGCCCATTCTCGTCACCGAGGTCGGATCCGCTGACGGCGCCACTCCGAATCTCAAAGCGCAGTGGATCGCAGACTTCTTCCGTGTTATCGAAAACCATCCAGATGTACTGGGTTTCCTATGGTTCCAGATGGACAAGGAACGCGACTGGAGGTTCAACTCGACGCTGGCCAGCACCAAGAGTTTTCGCGACGAGCTTGCTCAATGGATGAGCAGCGGTCGTCCTACCTAGTACGTCTGCACGTTGTTGGACCGTCGGGTTGCAGGAGGAATCGGGACAGGGATACTGGTGCGATGCCTGACCAACCCGTCGATCCTTCTGTGTTCTATGCGTTGGTACTGCTGAACCTGCTGTTTGTTACAGGAGCGTGGTGCCTCGCACGGCCCACCTACAGGGCGGCTGCGGTGCTCGTAGCAGCATCCGTAGCGTGGTTCATGTGGAACGGGCCGGTTGAAGGACGGGTGTTGATCTCGATCAACATCAATCGCGGCTTCACGGAGTCGGATATCCTCGTGATCCTCGGTGTAGGAATCGCAGCAATCACTTTCACGCGCACCCGAGAACGTCGGCGGTACGAGGAGTAGGTGGGTGGTGTGGGGCTGGAGTTTGAGTCGTCCGGTCACCTACCCTTCGAGACTCCTCGCTAACGCTCGTCGCACCTCAGGGAGCGAGGGACGCGATTTCGATACGGCTCGTCGCTTCGCTCCTCCCCTACTCAACCGGCGGGAGGGGGCTCGTCGCTGCGCTCCTCCCCTACTCAACCGGCGGGAGCGGGTCGTCGCTTCGCTCCTCCCCTACTCAACCGGCGGGTGGGAGCGAAGGGAGCGAGAGGCGCTCACCGCGCGTTGTAATCGAACCTCTTTTTGTCCAGCTGCGCGCGCAGCGCCGGCTCGAGGACCCGCGCGGCGGTGGCTGTCAGGTGGGAGTCGTCGCGGTAGAAGAGGATCTTGTTGTGCGCGGCGAAGCACGAGTTGCCCTCACACAGCAGGTCGTTGACGCTCAGCGTCGTGACATCCCGATATTCGCGTCGTGACACGGCGTCGATGATCGGTTCGATGCGTGGGTAGTCGTCGAAGTTGAACTCGCACTTGGTCCAGTCGTCCATCGATCCGGAGATGCAGTCAGCGACCTGGAAACCCGGGTAGGGAGTGTCTGCGATGTACACGAGCTTGGCGCCGGTGTTCCGCAACTGGATCATCGTGTGCGTCCACGCGGCCTCGGCGACCACACGATCCGGGACATAGGTCGACAGCGACGAGACGAAGATGATCCGCGGCCCCACCTCGGCGATGCGCTTCAGCGTCTCCTCGCGCCACTCCTGGCAGTCCGCCTTCACATACGGGTCCGGGACGCCGGACTGCGGCCGCAGGTGCTGGGCCGGGCAGGCAGCCTTGGTGAACTGGTGAATCCGCCAGCCGTGGTCGGCGCCGATGTTGCGGATCGACTCCGCCCACTGGTCGGCATGACTGTCGCCGAAGAGCACCACCGGGATGCCGTTGGCCGGACCGAAGACGCAGTTCTCGCGTGGTGCGGTGTCCCCCACCGGGATCAGACACTCGAACGGCTGTGGCCTGTCGTCGAACGCCTGGAACGGATTGGGTGTCACCGGGCCGGACTGCTCACCGCTGTCGGTGCCGAACACCGACTGATACGTCAGCGATGCGTTCGCGACGGTGTCGCGGCTGGCCACCTGGACGGTGATCACACCGGCGGTCATCGTGACCGCCAACGCTGCGACGACGCCGGTCAGACCCAGCGAGATCGACGCCGAGTCATTGCGTTTGAGCTCGCGGTTGCGCAGCAGCGGTTCCTCGAACAGCAGGGTCGAAATGGTTGCGAGCACCAGCGAACCCGCCGACACGGCCAGCAGCACCGGCCAGCTCGACGACCCGACGACCGCCTCGAACAGCACGATCGCCGGCCAATGCCAGAGGTACCAGGCATACGACACCCGGCCGAGGAACTTCAGCGGCGGCGTCGCCAACAGGCGCCCGACGAACACCGAACCCGTCCCGACGGCACAGCCGGAGGCGATGACCAGCGCGGCACCCGCGGTCGGGAGCAGCGCCGCGGTACCGGGATACGGCGTGTGGGCGTTCACGATGAACGCCGCGACGACGATGCCGGCCAGACCGGCCCAACCCAGGACCAGGGCAACAGGACCACCCGCGCGCAGAGCACCGAACCGCGCCAGCACCGGCATCCCGATGGCCACCAGGCCGCCCACGCCGAACTGCCAGGCGCGGGTGTAGGTGGCCATGTAGGCGGTCGCGGGATCGGTCGGCGTCAGCACGATCGCCCACACCAGCGACGCCACGCTGACCAGCAGCACCCCGATGCCGACCGACCAGCGGACCGACAGGCGTTTACGCAACCGCGTCCGGGTCGCGAGCGCGCCGGCACCGATCACCAGGAACGGCCAGACGAAGTAGAGCTGGGCCTCGATCGCGAGCGACCAGAAGTGCGTCGCCAGACTGCCGTCGATTGCGCCGGCCAGGTAGTCGGCGTTCTGCTGGATGAAGTGCCAGTTCGCCAGTTGCGCTGCTGCGGCGAGCAGATCGAGGGCCTGTTTGAACACCTTGAGCAGCGGCATGAAGATCGCGGCGCCGATGATCGACACCACGATCACCAGGGCGGCCGGCGGGATGATGCGACGGGCACGGCGGGCGAAGAAGCCGCGCAACGAGATCCGCTCGTGCCGCTCGTACTCGCGGACCAGCAGGCCGGTGATCAGGAATCCGGAGATCACGAAGAAGACGTCCACACCGACGAAACCGCCGGTCAGGTACGGAACGTGCGAATGGAACAGCACCACCAGCAGCACCGCGATACCGCGCAGGCCGGCGATGTCGTCGAAGAAGGTCGTGGGCGCCACCCGCATCGGCACGGTGGGCGCCTCGTCGGGCACCGCGGGCAGCGCGCGCATCGGCTTGGTCGGGGCTTCGTAGGTCATCAGCTCGCCCGGCCGATCATTTCGTGTCCCACGGGAGCATGAGGTCGAACCAGCCCAGCGCCAGCGCCGCGATGAACACAATCACCAGCGTGTAGCCGACGACCTCCCACACCGAGATGCGATTCCAGTTGGTCGGGGCGGGGCGCTTGGGATGGGCTGCTGGGCGGGCGTTGTCGGGTTCGGGACCGACCGGCGTCATGAGGCGGTCTCCCCCGGTTCGGTGTCCGCGAAGTCCTGCGGGTCGGCCTCCGCGACACTGCTACGACGCCGCGGCATCAGGATCTTGACGAACTCGACGAACAGCGGCAACGCCAGATACGTGTACGCCAGCATCAGCCCGACCATCATCCAGAACTGGGCCAGCCCGTACTCCATCACGTCCCAGACGATGGACACCCAGAACGCGACCAACGACGCCCCGAGCACCGTGGCGCCGAGCCAGGAGATGGAGCGGGCCAGCGAGTTCGACTGGCCGATCACGCCCGTCGGCACCCAGCCGATCTCACGGCCGATGATCTTGTGCCAGATCGCCACCGCATGCGCATAGCTGTAGGCCATCTGGATACGGAGCACCTCGAAACGCCAGCGGGTACGCGACACCAGCGGGAACAGCACCACATACACCCACAGGCCGAGCAGGAACGGGACCAGCTGCGCGGGCCGCACATCCTCGGGATAGAAGACCGCCATGATCACGCCCGGCAGGAACAGCAGGAAGACGTTCATCGCGGTGGTGATGTAGTAGAGGACGCCGGCCCATCGGGCGATGCGTTGCCTGAAAGTGCCCTTCGAGACGGCCCTCCGCAAGCTCCGGGCCTCCTCAGGGAGCGAAGGGAAATGCGGTGTTTGCAGTCCGGGGAGCGCGCGCACGCCCGTCAACGTCCCCTGACACCAGCGGTACTGCTGGTTGAGGAAGCCCGCGAGATCCGACGGGCACAGCCCGCGCGACAACACCACCGGCACATAGCGGATCGTGTAACCGGCCTGCTGCAGGTGACGTCCGGTGTGCAGATCCTCACTGTGCTCGATCGCCGCGAAACCACCGACCCGCTCGATCGCGCTGCGCCGGTAGATCGCCGACGTCCCGACGCAGTTGGCCGCGCCGATCCGATCCCGCGACGGCAGCACCCAGCGATAGAAGAATTCCTGCGTCGCGCCGGCGGTGCGCTGAATCCAGTTCATCGACTCGGTGGTGGCGAAGCATTGCGGACTCTGCACGATCGCAACCTGAGGGTCGTCCAAATAGGGGACCAGATGGCCGAGAAAATCGGGGCGGGGACAGAAATCGGCGTCGAAGATGACGATCAATTCCCCGTGGCTGATCCGACAGGCATGTCGCAGATTGCCGGCCTTACGGAGGTGCCCGCGGTCCGGGCGGACCACATAGTCGAAACCGAAAGATGCTGCAAGATCGTGAACTTCCTCGCGCGCCGCGTCGTCGAGGACGTAGACGAACAGCTTCCCGGGCCAGTTCATCGCGACGACATGCTCATAGGTGTTGCGCAGGATTTCCAGACTTTCACCACAGGTGGGCAGAAAGACGTCCACGCTGGGATATCGGCCGTCGGGCGGATTCCAGGAAGTCACGCGCTCCTGATGCGACGACCATGTCACCCGCCGTTTGTTCATGCCGGTCAACAATGAAAATGTGTTCCCGATCACATTCGCGAGCAGAATGACGAGAACCGGCGTGAGCCACGGGTGGGTCGTCGCGAATGCGACGAGTGAGACGGCGACCAGCACGAACGCAGCTGCCAGAACCAGCTGAATCCAACGCATCTGGGGACCGAGGTATTCGTAGACCTCGTCGTCGCCCGGCGCGGACACGGCCAGCGGGTTATGCTGCGGCGCAGGAGGTTCAGCGTGGCGTCGAGAACTCGGCACCCGTGCCTGATCGACGTCGACCAGCACCGGCCCATCAGCCGATGACACACCTGTTCTCCGAACCCCGACGGATAACTCCACCCACCCAGAATCATTCAACGAATACGTCGACGCAAACCGCCCGAATCGACGGGTTACCGTTCTCGGGTGAATTCCAGGTGGGGGCGAGTGCGGTACGTCGGCGTATGTGTCGCCGTCGTGTCCGTTTTCGGGATGGGGATCTCGGCATGCGCGTCGACGTCGGGGGGCGATTCGACGGCCGGAACGCCGAGTTCGACGGCGTCGTCGACGAGCGTCGTGCTGAGCGCGGAGGCGGTCGAGCAGCGCGGGGAGATTGTTCGGACGGACGACGCTCCCGACTCCTGGTCATTGCCATACGGCACCGTCGCCAAACGACTGGTCTATCGGTCCACTTCCGGCGTCGACGGGTCGACGACCTCGGTGAGCGGGGCGGTTTTCGTTCCCGATTTTACTCCCCCGGCCGGCGGCTGGCCGCTGATCGCCTATGCGCACGGAACCACCGGCATCACCCCCGACTGCGCGCCGTCGGACCAGGCGGACATGTTCGGTGATCTGACCGCGGTCCAGGATTTCCTCGACGCGGGATATGCCGTGGTCACCACCGATTACCAGGGACTCGGCACGCGTACCGGTCGTCAGGCGCCGCACCCGTATCTCGAACCGCGCACCGCCGCATTCAACGTCATCGACGCGGCCCGCGCGGCCCAGTCCGCAGGTCTCGGTATCAGTCCGCGCTGGCTGGCCGCAGGCCGCTCGCAGGGTGGCGCGGCGGTCTGGTCGACCGCCGAGGAGTTCGCCGGCTACGGCGGCGGAAGTGGCGAACTACTGGGCGTCGTGGCCGTCGCGCCACTGCTCGATCCCCGGTACTTCGCGACGCGCGCACAGGAGAACACCCTCACGCGCGCCCAGCAGCACCTGTATCCGCTGGTGGTGCACGGGGTCTCGCAGGCCGACCCGGCGGTGAAATCCGGCGACCACCTCTCCGCGCTGAACAGCTCCGCGGTGCCGGTGTGCGGCGATGACCGCACCGCGGTGTCGTTGCTGTCGGTGCCCGCGGATACCTCGCTGGGCGCCGTGACGCCGGCAGCCGCCCAGACCCTGCACGCACGCCTCGCGGCCTATACCCTCCCCCGCACTGCGACGAAGGTGCCGATCCTGGCGGTGTACGGCGCGGCCGACAACGTCATCCCTCTCGATGTGATGGAAGACACACTTCGACGCGCATGCGAGGCCGGGGATCGGGTACTGAGTGTCCGGCAAGAACAGCAGGGGCATATCGTCAACCCTGGTCCCGCTATGGCGACCTGGGTCCGCGACCGAGTTGCGGGATTGCCCGCACCGAGTAATTGTTGAAACAAACGAGCCCGACGCCTCGCGCGTGGCCGGTAAATGGCCGCTATGGTGACAAAGTCGCTAGACGAGAAACGCGGGTTGGGAGACTTGTTACATGTTCAATGCCGTAAAGCGCATTGCAGGTTCTGCGCCGATCTGGGCTTGGATCGTCATGGTCGTGTGTGCCGTGGTGCTCGTTGTCGGTCTCATCGTGTCGGGTAATCGAACCGCTCCGACGTCGGACGCGGCGGCGGCAATGACCCCGACCAGCTCGACCCCGCTCGAGCAGCCCGCCACCCTTGCCTTCATGGAAGATGCCAAGGCACATGCGGCTGAGCCGAGAACAATTGTGCTGCTCGGCGATTCGACCGGTGCCGCCCGCGACGGCTGGGCACCCAAGGTCGGCACCGCGATCAGCCAGACCCTCCAGCGGCCGATGGCCACCAAATTCTGGAACACCACGACCAACGATTACGGCGCAATGGTCGGACTCGGCGACGGCCCGAACGGCCCGATCGGATTCTGGAATGGCAGCGCTTCCGGAAAAGACGCGAACTACGCGCTCGAAAATCTCGACAAGATGATTCCCGCGGATGCCTCGCCGGATCTCATCATGCTCAATTTCGGACATACGCAGGATCCGAAGACCGCGCTCGCCGAACAGCTGCAGCCGCTCATCGCTCAGCTCCGCAAGGAATACCCGAACGCCGACCTCGTCGCGATCAAGCAGAGCCCGGCGCAGGACAAGAACACCGGTGAAGTGACCGCCGGCTTCGCGTCGGCCATGGACGCCGAGGGCATCCAGGTGATCGATGTCTACTCCGCCTTCCCCACCGACAACGCGTCGCTGGCGCCGCTGCTGAAGGACACCGTCAACCCGAGTCCCGCCGGACAGGAGATCTGGACGACGACGGTTCTCAAGGCCTTCGAAGTCCAGGCGTAGGTTCAAGCGTCACGACGGCCACTCTTGACGCGCTGCAGGTTCGTCTGACCGAGCGTGCCTATCGTGCCCCTCTGGCGGAAGCCTGCCGACTCACGCGGAACGCGCGTACTGCGACAGGCCTTCTCAAAACCAGTGCCACCGAACGAAATTCGTAGCGCCTGCGGGTGTACCACCGACGAGCTCGACGACCTCGCTCAATCCGCTTTCGGGTCACCTCTTCGGCGGCGTCGTCGAGCGACGTGGAGAGTCCGTAATCTGCCCGTATCCGTCGAATCTGCGTGGCATGTGGGGAGTACGCGGGCAAAGGAAGGCCGGCGAGGCGGTACACCGGTTGCCGGAAATCGTGGGCTGTGAGCAACGCGAGCCAGGCCCAGATAAGCATCCCCAGCGCGAACAGGACCGCCAGTACCCGCGACGAAGCCGTCAGCACGCCGGGTACGAGAGCGCTGACAAAATAGGCGCTACCGATCAAGGCGCTACCCCAGCCAATAGTGGAGAACACAAATGCGCGCCCGCGCTGAGGACGGGGCAGCGTGATCATGTCGAATCGACGGAGAGCCTCGGCCCAGCGATAACGCTGCTTGAGCGACGCAACGGCGGGATCGACATCGTCATCAGGCAGCAACGCCATCAGTTGCTCTACCTGTTCATAGTGCGATCGGCGTTGCTTCTGCCGAATGTACAAGGCCCCCAGCGCAGAGAACGCCGGGACGAGCGCAGCGAGAAGCCCCACATAGAATTGCGGGTCGACAGGAATTGCCACCCTGAACTCCCTTCGGATTGGGACATCCCCCGTATCCGCTCTGTCAGATGAGGACGCGAGACTAACAAGCGACTCCGACAGATCACCTGTCGTGCGTCCCGGAGGAACCACAAGTTGAAGGTCGCAGACCGGTGCGTCAGTGTTGCGAGTTGCTTTCGCATTGCGAAAGACGTCGTCATACCGCTGGTTTGACCGAGACGTCGACTGTTGTTATCTCCCAGGACATCGGTGACAGTTCTGCATCAAGACATCGGTGACAGTGTTGGGGGTCTTGGTGGTGACACTTTCCCACCGAGGCTGTTTTCGGTGGCTGTCAATGGACCCAGCGATCCTGTAGTTCGGCTGGCGATCTCTCAGTGGCGTGACGATGCGCCGCGTGGAGCGGTCTCGACGTTCTGCGCCGAGCATGGAATTTCCCGATAATCGTTCTACGAGTTGCGTAAACGCGCGAGGACCGAGGATCCGTCGGCGGTGCTGGAACCGCGGACTCGCCGCCCGAAGTCGAGTCCATCGATGTTGAGTGATGAGGTCAAGGCGCAGGCCCTGGCGGTGCGGGCAGCGCTGGAGGCATCCGGGCTTGATCACGGACCAATCAGCGTGCACGACAAGATGCGGTCGATGGGGCTGGATGAGGTCCCATCCACAGCGTCGCTGGCGCGAATCTTCCGAGAGGCGGGCGTGGCGCGCCGTGAGCCGAAGAAGAAGCCCCGCTGCGCGTGGCGACGATTTGTCTATCCCGCTCCGAACGCATGCTGGCAGTTCGATGGCACCGAGTACGTGCTGGCCGGCGGACGCAAGAAGGAAAGAACAACGCTTCCACCAGACACTGTTCCGATATCTGGACAAGCAGCCACTGGCCGACAACGTCGCCGAACTTCAAGCCCAGGTCGACGCGTTTCGACCACGTCTACAACACCGAGCGGCCACACCAGGGCCTCCCCGGGCGGGTCACACCACTGACTGCATGGTGCACTACACAGAAAGCCGATCCACCACGCCCCGATCCCAAATCCATTGCGCCCCTGTTTGATCAACTCCCAACGCGCTCGGTCCCCGAGCCGCAAGAACCCGTGCACGTGCCCGAAGGCGCCGTAGTGCGACGGATAAACAACTTAGGCACATTCTCATTCGAGTCAGTCATCTACATGGTTGATGTGCGCCATGCCTTCGAGCAGGTACTGGTCTTCGCCGAGGCCGACACGATCATCGTGGCCAACACCGAGGGCGAAGTACTCACTGAGCACATCCGACCCAGCCCGGGCATCAAGCACGTCGGTAACGGACAACCTGCGGTCCGCGAACGAACTCACGCAAATCGTCACCGAAGTCCTGATGCACAAACTGTCACCGAAGTCCTGATGCAGAACTGTCATCGAAGACCCGATACATCACACGAGACGTCGACTGTGGAGAAACCTGGCACTCGAACATGCGTGGTCCTCTTGACGTTTTCGTGGGCCACTATTGGTGCGGCAGAACGGGACATGCACCGCCTCGGGTGAGGGTGGCCATGGCTGTGAGAGCTTCTGGGGAGTGAAATCCGTAGGCTCGTTTGGTCAGCGCTCTCAGGTGGGTGTTGGTGGCTTCGGCCCGGGCGTTCGATAAGCCCACGACAACCGAGTTGTAGATCTGGACCTGCTGCTGTCGTACCGATTTTGATAGACCGACGAATTCGATGATTCGACTGTGTTCTGCCCGATGCAGCCAGAGTTCGAGCCGTCGCCACGCACCAGAATGGGTCCCGGTGACGATGTGGCGGAGTTCCTCTTTCAGCTGGTAGGCGCGGGCGAGTTCGCTATTGGCGCGTTTGACGACCAGCTCGCATGTCCGCTGTTGAGCTGGCGTGAGGTTTTCGGGGTTCTTCAACAACGCCCATCTCAGATGCCGACGATCGGTGTTCGAGAGTCCGCGGACACGGTGGAGGACTCGGCTGCGGCACCGGTCCACGGCCCGCGTCGCCCACTGGACGACATGAAACGGATCCATGCATCGGATAGCGTCGGGAACACGTTCTGCGACAACAGTTTCGATGTATTGACCTGCGTCGGCACTCACGTGGGTCAGCTCTGCGCTGCGTGTGACGCCGAGCTCGTCGAAGAACTGGCGAAGAGTCTTCTTGGTTGCCCCCTCGCGTGCCCACACCAATCTTCCGGTGTCGTGATCGATGATCACCGTCATATAGCGTCGGCCCTTCCGATAGGCGATCTCATCGATCCCGATCCTGCGCAAGCCATTCAGCCGATCGGTGCGTCCGGTGTGATCGGCGACGACACGAGCGATGATGCGCTGTACCGTACGCCACGAGACCCGCATGTACTCACACACCGCTGAGGCCGGGCTGTGCGCAGCAAGCCAGGCGACCGTGTCGTCGAAGGCTCGGGTCATCTTGGCGGCGGGCCGTGCCCATGGCACGTGCTCAGTGACCACGCCATGGTGTGCGCAGTCCACGCGGTGAACATATCCCTGCAGGTAGCAGCGTGTTCCGCCCAGGTCGAGATGCCGCCAACGCCGGGGTTGGGTCCCACGGTCATAGCCCGGCCGGCGCCGTCGGCAGTGCGGGCACCGCGAGCTTTGTGCGCGATGTGCACGCACCGAGACAACTAATAGCCGGCCGTCATCATCGTCTTCAAAGGCAACGTCGAGCACCACCAGGTGCTCGATCTTCAGTAACTTCTGCAGTAGTCTGGTACCACGCAACGCCCTGCTCCTCGGTTTAGTCTTCGCAAACCAAACCTTATGTGAGACAGGGCGTTGCGCCCTTTAGGCGCACCGGAAAGCACCCACAGAACCGTCAAGAGTGCCACATGCGTTCGTGTACCTTGGAGTCGTGGCGGAGCTCACCACACCTCTCGACCACCTCATCGATCAAAACCGTAGGTGCAACCCGTCCACAGTTCTTGTCAGACCCCCGATGTAGAACTGAAGACACACGAAGAATTCATTCCAGAGCAGCAGTCAACGACGGTCCCACTCAACCGCTTGTACACCTCAGAAGAGGGATGGCTGCCGTCATGATCGACACCGACACGACTCCACTCGACGCAATCCTCGATCAACTCGTCGAGATCACCCCACCCACCGACGACCCCACCGGCGACCACACGTACTCACAGCTGCGCCGATGGATACAGCTGCGCAACCTCGCCGATCACCGCATCGCCTCGTTCACAGCACAACTCGATGAGCTCGGCGTCGCCGCCAAAGCCGGCTCCACCACCAAAAACCTGTTGATCGAGATGGGACTCCCACCCGCAGCAGCCACTCGTACCGCCCGCATCGCCGACCACCTCAGCACGCTGGACAAGATCGAAACCTGCGCAGCTGACGGCCGCCTCGCGGGTGAAGTCGTCGACGCCATCGTCCGCGGGATGTCCACGATCGAGAAACGCTCCCCCACATCACTTTCCGACGACGACCGAACCATCTACCAAACCGAACTCCTCACCCAGGCCCTGTCCGGGGCCACCCCTGCCGACATCCAGAAGCACGCCCAAATGATCGGCAACACCATCGCCGACGCCTCCGAGGACGGCATCCCCGCCAGCGACGACCGATCCCTGGACACGCTCTCCCACCACACGACCGACGACAGTCGCGTCGAGATCCACGCCACCGTGACACAAGTCGTGGGCGAGAAATTCATCGCCATGGTCGACGAACGCAGCACACCGCGCCCCGAACCCGACGGCTCCCCCGACCCACGCTCGGCCACCCAACGACGAGCAGACGCACTCGAAGTACTGCTCGATCAAGCAGCCATCGGAGCCACCATCGACACCATCGGCAGCCCGCGAAACCAGACAGTGCTGACCATCCCCGCCGACGGCGGCGATCCCGCATTCCTGCCCTGGACCGGGTCGGTCACCCAAGCGACTGCGAAACAGTTGTCCTGCGACGGGACCCTCACCGAGATCATCATCGACGGCGAGACCGTACCCCTGGCCATGGGCCGCGAAAAGCGCCTGTTCCCACCACATCTGCGCAAAGCGATCATCGTCCGCGACCAGACCTGCATCAAATGCGGTGCACCGCCCTCACACACACAGATCCACCACATCCTGCACTGGACCGACGACGGTGACACCGACCTCGACAACGGCTGCCTGCTCTGTCAACGGTGCCACACCCAGGTCCACCACAACGGCTGGGACATCGTGCTGGGCTTCGACCGCCACCCGTGGCTGATCCCACCCGCCGACATCGACCCCCAGCGCCGACCCCTACCCGCCTACAACCGCCGCACCATGCGACTCGACGACATCGCCGCCTGACACACACTCTCGCGCAGCACCTTCCGCACCCGGCGTTCACCGAACATCAACCGGGACCGCATCCGTACCTTGACAACTCCACAGTGAAAACACCGGCGGCTCAATCGGTTCCGTTCCCGACCAGCATCGATGGGCGGGAACGGGTCCGGCGACTACGGCGCGGTCGCCGAGAGTCTCGCAGCGCGGAGGACTGTAGCCCGTCGAGGACGGCAGCCCGGATTCAGAACCTTCTTGACCTGAAATCTTGCCAAGAGCAGGGTAATTCAGTATGTCCGGTTCGGCGCCGCACTGCGGCGCGCAGAAGTCGAGCCTCCGCACGGACCAATGACGACAAACCGCGTGACCAGTTCTGCACGGCGAAACAACTTTGCGGGGCTAACGACAGGTGTAGCGTTGCGACCGATGGTGGCGTGATGCCCCCGCTCAGCCGGCGGGGGCTGTCGGCGAAACCCTCACCGCCGCTTGCTCGGTCTCACCGCCGCGTGCGTGGTCACCGCGTCGAGCGCGTCCGTGAACGGCGGGATGAAGAACCGGGCACCGAGGACGCAGCAGGCGTGACCACCGTCGACCTCGAAGCGCTGCGACCCGGGGATGCCGTCGAGCAGCAGTTGCTGACGTTCGGGTTCGACGACGCGGTCGCGGGTGGACACCACGACGGCGGTCGGGACGTCGATCTCGTCGAGCCAACCGCGGGAGTCGAATCGCCCCAATCCGTTCCCGAATTCGCCGAGATGTGACAGCGGCGTCGAGAAGAACTGCCGCAGCGCCCAGACGGACGTGTGCGACGTCGTCTTGTCGAGGCTCTTGTCGGAAATGCGCGGAAGCATCCGGTAGAGCGGCACGAGAATGCGACCGGTCCTTTCCGATGACCTCTGGTGCCGGGGGTCGCGGGTGCTGAAGAACGGTCCCGTCGAACAGAGCACCAGGCCCGACACCCGCTCGGGATGACGACGCCACACCAGCTGGGCGATGCCGCCGCCCATCGAGAAGCCAGCGGCGACGAACCGGTCGATGCCGAGGACGTCGGCGACAGCGACCACGTCGTCGGCGCAGTCACGAAGATCGAAGTTCTCCGACTCGATACCGCGACCGTGCCAGCGGGCGTCGAGGGTGATCACCCGGTAGCGGTCGTTGATCGCCGGGATCGTCGGATACCAGCACAGCAGTCCGGTAGTCAGCACCGAATGCAGCAGGAACACCGCCGGCGCGTCGCGGGGTCCCGAATCGGTGACGTAAGCGCGGCCGCGACCGGGCAGGTCGAGCATCTGACCTTTGGGAATGTCCGTCGCCGGGTACGGCTTGAAGACGTGGCGGACCGCTCTGGCGGCACCGTTGAGAAACTCGGGAATCACGTTTACAAAGCTACGTGAGATGCTGGTCACATGATCGACATCGCCCGTCCGAAGATCGAGGGGTCGATCGCCGTGGCCGACGGTGATCGTCGCATCGGATTCGCCGAATACGGATCAGCCACCGGACGAGCCATCATCTGGCTCCACGGCACACCCGGAGCGCGGCGGCAGATCCCCGTCGAAGCCCGCGGATTCGCCGCTGAACGGGGGGTTCGTCTGATCGGACTGGACCGGCCGGGTGTCGGGTCGTCGACGCCGTACCGGTACGACAACATCTCCGCCTTCGCGCCCGACCTCGCCGACGTACTCGAAGCACTCGGCATCGACGAGTTCGCGATCATCGGACTCTCCGGCGGCGGACCGTACGCGCTCGGTGTGGCTCACGCCATGCCCGGCCGGGTGGTCGCGGTCGGCATTCTCGGCGGTGTCGCACCGACCGTGGGCCCCGACCGCATCCCCGGCGGCGCGATGAAACTCGGCTCGTTCCTGGCGCCGGCGGTCGGTGTCGCGGGGTCGCAGATCGGGCAGGTCCTCAGTGTCGCGCTCCGTTTCGCACGGCCTGTCGCCGAACCGGCCATCAGCGTCTACGGACGGCTGTCCCCCGCCGCCGACCGCGAACTGCTGCAACGGCCCGAGTTCCGGGCGATGTTCCTCGACGACCTGCTCCACGGCGGCCGACGTGCGATGGAGGCGCCGTTCGCCGACGTCGTCGTGTTCGCCAAGGACTGGGGCTTCCGCGTCTCCGACATCCAGGTCCCCGTGCGCTGGTGGCACGGCGACCACGACCACATCATTCCCTACGCCCACGGTGAGCACATGGTGTCGTTGCTTCCCGACGCCAAGCTGTTCGAACTGCCCGGCGAAAGCCATCTCAGCACCCTCCACATGGCCACCGACATCATCGACGAACTGCTCGCGATCTGGGATCAGGCGCGGGCGTTGAAGTAGGGGGTCGACCTCACCAGGCCTTCGTGGCTCGTCGCTCGCGCTCCTCGCACCTCAGGCAGCGAGGGGTCGGGTCGCTACTTTCGGATCAGGCAGCCAGAGGTCAGGGCGCGGTCGCCGAGAGCCCCGCAGCGAGGCCCAGCACGACGGCCATCAGCACCAGTTCGACGACGGCGTTGCGGATCGACGCGGCCTCGGTCAGTCGGTGGCGTTCGGCGGCGGGCACCCATCGTCGTCGATGCCAGAGGGCGACGCCCACCAGCGCCGCCAGGATGACGACCTTCGCCAGCAGAATCCGACCGTAACCGGTGGTGAACAGGGCTGACAGGCCGTCGATCTCCGTCAGTGCGGCAACCACGCCGGTCACCGCGATCACGCCGACGGCCCACGGCGCACGCTGTGAGAACACCGGCAGACTGCGCGCCCACCCGGACCGGCCGCGGACCGCGATCACCATCGCGACGAGCAGACCGCACCACCAAGCGGCGGCCAGCGCGTGGGCGCCGACGAGAAAGGGGCCGAAGGCGTCGTTGCCGGCGTGCCCGGCGATCGCGGTGGCCAGCACCCCGACCGCCGCGAGCACCCCGACCACGAGGACCGGGATCTCGACCGCGGTCAGCAGATCGAGCACCGCCCAGACGACGATGAGTAGACCCGCGACCAGCGCGACCATCTCGGAGGCGCCGGAGTTGAGGACTTCACCGAAGTCGCCGGCACTCACGTCGAGCACGTCCGCGCCGGACCGATCGGCGGTGCGCACCCAGGCGCTGATCAGCGTCGCCACCACCCAGACGCCCGCGAGTGCACCGATCAGTCTCGACGACGGCTCGGCGTCGACCGTCGGCAACAGGCCGAGGCCGAGAACCACGACGCAGACGCCGAGCGCGAGGGTCGCGGGAATCGCCACCGTGTCCGGTCCGTCGGGGCGGGCGAGCAACCAGCTCACCAGCAGTCCGGCGAACAGGGCCGGGACACCGGCCACGACCCTCACGCGTCAGCTCCGCGTCTTGGGGCGGCGCGTCAGCCAGAACACGACACCGAGACCCACGACCAGTACCACGACGGCACCGACGATGAAGTACCACACCGGGATTCCGTCATCGGACTGGTCAGCGGAGGCATCGGCGAGCGGACCCGGTTCACCAGTGCCGGCGACCGTCAGCTCGAAGCTGCGCTGCCCGCTGATGACGTGTCCGTCGGCGGAGGTGACCCGGTAGTTGATCGTGTACTTCCCGGTCGGGCCGAGTTCACGCACGCCGACGCTCACAACGCTGCCGTCGACCTTGGGGTCACCGGACTGCCAGAAATGATCGTCGGGTCCGACGACGTTGAGCACCGCGTACGCCGACTGGATTCCCTCGTTGAAGGTGAGGGTGACGGTCGGCGGACCAGCGGAGAGGCTCGCGCCGTCGGCGGGGTCGGAGGACACCAGACGCGAATGCGCCGACGCGGCGGGCGCCGACCAGGTGCCGACCAGACCCAGGCAGGCGAGCACGGCCAAGGTCAACAGGACCGAACGGCTGAGCGGGAGTGCGCGCTTACGCATTGCCACGTCCATTGCGTCGGGCAACCATCAGCGCCGCGACACCGAAGACGGTGCCCAGCGCGCCGACGACCAGTCCGATGCCGCCGAGCCACCGGGCTGCGGAGTCGGCCTGGGCGGTCTTCGTCGCCTGCGACTCGGGCGCGTCGGTGCCGGCCTCGGGCGCTGCGACATGGTGTGCGCCGTGTCCGTCGCCGCCCGCCGCGAGGGTGATGGTCGGTGCGGGCTTCTCGGGCTCGGTGCCGTCGGCCGGGGTCGGCTGATTCCAGTCGGACTTCTCGCCGTCGGCATAGGTCTGCAGCGTCGGGAGGGTGACGGTCTCCTGCTCGGGGAAGGGGCCGCCGGAGAAGCGGAACTGCCCGAACTGGCCGACCGGGACCCCGGGCGAACCGGGTTCGGCGGTCCAGGTGATCTCGGTGACCAGATCGTCCTTCTTGGTGACGACCGACTTCCAGCCGCTCATCACCTCCGGGCGCGCCGACTTCAGGCCGGGCAGGGTCACGCGCAGTGACGTCGTCGGAGCCGCGTCGGACTCGTTGGGGACGACCAGCGTGACGACGCCGTACCCACCCTGGGTGACGGTCGGGGCGTTGGCGGTGACGTGCGCCGACGCCGCTCCCGCCCCGGTCAGGGAGGCGACACCGACGACTGCGGCAGCGGCGGCGGGCAGGACGAGGCGGCGAGCGGTCGTGGCCCGCGTCAGGACAAGGTTCTTCATCTGGGTTCTTTCTCAAGAGTTCGGAAGTCTGGCGTTGCGCACGACAGCACCGAACCGTCGAGGGTTCGGTGTGGTGGCGCGGGTCAGAAGCCGAGCGGAGGTCCACGAACGCCGGTCCCGCCGACGGGCGGAGCGGCGAGAACACCGCGTTGCGTCCAGAAGACCGGGCGTGCACCGGGCGCGAGCAATGCGGCGGGCGGCATCAGCGACGCGATGACCGACCCGATGACGGCCAGCATCTGCGCGCCGACGACGATCAGCACGGCGCTGAGCGGGATCGCGACGAGGTGCGTCAACAGCATCGGCAACGCCGGGGCGTCGTGGCCGGCGTGTGCGGCGTCGGCGGCGAGCGACCAGTGACCCGCGACCTGCGCGGCGGTCAGGATGCCGACGGCCGACGCGGTGGCCGGGGCGAGGCGTCGGCCTCGGGTCGCCGGTTGCAGGAGCATCGCCGCGACCACGCCGATCGCCGCGGTGAGCACCAGGCCACCTGAGCTGGGCATCTGGCCGCCGGCGGCACCGTGCGCGGCGATCGCGACGGCGGGCACCACACCGGCCGCGGCGACGCGTGTGAACACGTCGGGCGTGCGGACGGTGCGTGACATGGCCCCATCCTAAGGAGTGGGTCCCCGCGCAACCGACTCACCCAACCCGGCCAACTCGTCGGTGCGCGGTGAAAGAATCGACAGCATGTCGCTTTCACCGGCTCCTGTCGAGGTACGCACGGTCGAGGTCCGCGAGCTGTCCTCGCCCGACGAACTCGAAGAACTGATGCGGATCTTCGACGACGTGTGGCGGCCGGACCCGACGAGACGCCCGGTGGGCATCGACATGCTGCGGGCGTTGTCGCATTCGGGCAACTACGTGTCCGGCGCTTTTATCGGCGATCACCTGGCAGGCGGAAGTGTAGCGTTCCTGTCGGCGCCGGCCGGCGAGGCCCTGCACAGTCACATCACCGGGGTCTCCCGACGCGGACGCGGCCACCATGTGGGCTACCTGCTGAAGATGCATCAGCGGAAGTGGGCGCTGGCGCGTGGACTGACGACGATCAGGTGGACCTTCGATCCGCTGGTCGCGCGGAACGCGTATTTCAACATCACGAAGCTGGGCGCGCTGCCGGTCCACTACTACGAGGACTTCTACGGCGAGATGGGCGACGAGCTGGGCGGCGACGCCGACTCCGACCGGGTGCTGGTGTCGTGGGCGCTCGAGGACGGGCTGCCCGAGGCCGTCGATGGTGTCGGGAGTGTGGAGGCGCTGATCGCCGACGGTGCGGTGCCGGTGATCGACGATTCCGACCGGTCGCGTCCGGTCGCCCATCACGAGCGGGTGGCCCCGGACGCCACCGTGGTGGTGGCGTTGCCGCGGGACGTCGAAGCGATGCGGGTGAGTCATCCGCTCGACGCGGCGCGGTGGCGGATCGCGCTGCGGGACGCGATGTCGCCGTTGCTCCTCGAAGGTGAGGCGCGACGGTCGGTGCGGTTCCTGCGGTCGGGTCACTACGTGTTCGGTCCGGCGGGGTCGGGGGTGCGGTGAGCGTCGAACTGACCCCCGCGGATTGGGACCGGTACCCGCACACACTCGCCGACGTCCTGCCCGCGGTGTCCTCTGCGCTGGGAATGTCCGCATCGTCGGACCTGGTTGTGCCACCTGGCGATTCGGTGGTGGTGTTGCTCATCGACGGGCTCGGGGCGACGCTGCTGGAGGAGTACGCGGATTCCGCGCCGACGCTGCGCGAGCTGACCGCGACCACGCTGCGTGCCGGATTCCCGGCGACCACGGCGACCAGCATCCTGAGTCTGACGGTCGGGGCGGCGTGCGGCGTGCACGGGATCATCGGATACAGCTTCCGGCCCGACGACGACTGTCGGACACGGGGATCACGCCGGGTGCTGAACTCGCTGCGCTGGAGTCTCGACGACGCGCACGGCCCCTCGGCGCTGGTCACCTATCCCCCGGCTCTGGTGCGGACGCACCCGGGAAGCCTGGAAGCGCTTGCGGATGAGGGCGCTCGGGTGACGTACGTGATGCCCGGGGAGTTCCGCGGCACGGGTCTGACCCTGGCAGCGTTCCGCGCGCCCGGCCAGTACGTGCCGGCGGTGACCCCCGACGGGGTGCGCGACGGCGTCTTGGCCGCCGTGCGCGGACACAGTCGTCATCGCCGGTTCGTGTACGCCTACTACAGCGAGTTGGACACCGCGGGACACATCCACGGTCCTGGTTCTCCGGAGTGGCTGGAGAAGCTCCGGATGGTCGATCGGCTCGTGGCCGATCTCGCCGCCGAGTTGCCCTCCGGGACAACACTGCTCGTCACCGCCGACCACGGGATGATCACCGCCGACCGCGCCATCGACATCGACACCGCGCCAGAACTTCTCGACGGTGTCGACGCCGTGGCCGGTGAGGCGCGTGCGCGGCACGTGTACGCGACGTCCGGTGCTGCCGATGACGTCCTGAAGGCATGGTCGGGGTATCTCGGCGACGCGGCGCACGTCGTCACGCGGGAGCAGACCATCGACGAGGGGTGGTTCGGACCCGAGGTGACTGACGCCGTGGCGCGTCGGATCGGGGACGTGGTCGCGGTGGCGCGGGACTCGGTGACGCTGACACGCTCCACGAGCGAGACGATGGAGTCGAAGATGATCGGCCACCACGGCGCCTGGACGGCCGCGGAACAGCTTGTGCCGCTAGTGATTGCGCAGGGGTGACTCCTGCTGGCCGAGCAGCCCCCGCTGGCCGAGCAGCCCCCGCTGACCGAGCAGCCCCCGCTGACCGGTAGCTGCCCACGCTGGCCGGGTACCCCCCCCTGCTGGCCGAGTAGCGACGACCGAGCGCAGCGAGGACGCCGCGTATCGAGGTCACGCCACCGGCGCGTCCTCCTCGTCGGTCACCAGGTCCAGGCGCACGCCGAGGAGGCGGACCGGGCGGTCGATGTCGAACTTGGTGAGCAGGTCGGCGACCACGGCTTCGAGCTGATCGAAGTCGAGGCTCGGCGCGGGGAGTTTCCGGGACTTGGTGCGCGTGTAGAAGGTCGTGGTGCGGACGGTCACCGCGACGCGGAACGGTAGGCGTTCTTCGGCGACGACCTGGTCGAGCAGCTCACGCAGCAGTTCGGCAGCGGCGGTGCGCATCTCGGACGGATCTGCGATGTCGGTGGCGAAGGTCCGCGACTTGGAGTGCGAACGGGCGAGCCACGGTTCGGCGGTGATCGTCGAGTCGCCGCCGCCCCGGCACAGGACGTACAGCCAATTGCCCTGGTGCGGACCGAAGGTGGCGATCAGGTCGTCGCGTGGTGTCGCGATGAGGTCGTTGACGGTCTCCACACCGTTGGCAGCGAGTTTGGCCGAGGTCTTCGGCCCGACGCTCCACAGGTCGCGAGTCGGCCTCTGACCCATCAGGTCCAGCCAGTTGCGGTCGTCGAGCAGGAACACGCGTGGCGCGCCGACGCCGTCGTCGGGTGTGGCTCCGGGCGGCCGCTTGGCGAAACCGGTGGCCATCTTCGCGCGCTGCTTGTTGTCGCTGATACCAACGCAGCTGGTCAGACCGCACCGTTCGAGGATCTCCTGCCGTACCCGTTCGGCGAAGTCGACGATGGCGGCATCGTCGAACGGGTCGACCTCGGCACCCCGCGCACTGACACCGAGGTACGCCTCATCCCAGCCCCACACCTCGACGGGATGACCGGTCCCGCGCAGCACATCCATGACGTCGGCCGACGCGGCGTCGTACGCACCCATGTCCAGCGGCAGATACACCGCGTCGGGCAGCTTGCGGTAGGCAGCACGCAGCGGCATCCCGGCCCGCACGCCGACATCCCGCGCCTCATACGACGCGCAGGTCACCACCTTGCGGGCCTCGGTCGGATCGCCGTTGCCGCCGACGATGACCGGGACACCGACGAGCTCCGGACTGCGCAGCCGCTCGACCGACACCTGGAACTGGTCGAGGTCGACGTGCAACAGCCACCGATAGCGTTGCGAAACCGACGTGGTCACCCCGCCAGGGTAACCACGGACCGGCGATCAGTCGCCGCAGTCAGTCACCGCAGTCGGTCGCCGAAGTCAGACAGCGATACGGACGTCGATCTCGCCGAGTCCCACGCTCCGGCACGACGTGCGCAGCGAATGCGGGTTGTAGCGCAGCACCGACAACCCGCGGTTCGTCTCGGTCGACCAGCCGGCGAACGACTCACCCGCCTCGGCGATGAACCCGGTCAGCGCCGAGAGCGACGATGCGTCGAATGCGGCCACCGTGTGGGTGAGCACCTTCTCCAGCAGCGCACGGTCACGATGCAGCGGCGGCGGAACCAGATTCAGTGCGGGAGAAGCTGTTCCACAGTTCGTCGGATCGGTGAGCGCATGAACCGCGACGAGCAGGAAAGCGAGCGAGACGACGGCCCGCGAGGTGGGTTCCCCCGCCCGGCCCGGATACGACTGGATGAGGTGGCACACCTGCACCGGGCGCGGCGGCGTGGCATCGGCAGCCTCGCCCGAGCCGGGCTCGAGGAGCCCCAGTGCAGCCAACACCTCTTGCTGAGCGGACGAAACCGTCTCCGCGGCAAGCGCATCGGCATGCATCCGCTGCAATTGGGCGACGATCGCCTGGTGGCGTCGCGCCGCGTCGTCGATCTCACGGACCAGATGTTCGGTCAGTCCGAAGGTCGACGAATAGTGGGTCAGCGCCTGATATCCGGGCAGCACGATGTGCTGCTCGATGGCGATGGCCTCGGCGATTGCCGACGGTTCGAGAAATTTGCGGACGCTTCGCTTGGACGCGCGCGCCGACAGAGTCCTGGTCAACTGAGCCCTCCACACATGTAGACCACTGATGCTCCGAAATGGAATTCCCACCCCGGTGTTGACCCCCTACGCTTCGACACCCCCTTCGATGCCGTTAACGAAGCGCACGATCACAATAGCGAGGATTCGGACAAACCGTGAGTCGAATGACTGAAAACTGCGGAATTCGGTCATTTCGGATACCGATGCGCAGCGCAATGGGCCTTTTTACCCAGACTCGGTCGGCACATCGGCCCCCCGACACTTCACCGAAGACCCTTCCTTTCCCGCGCCCGGCGGGTTTCACTCGATTCAGAGGCTTCGACGGGAGGACTCGAGACGATGCACGCAGTGACGTTGACCGGACATCTCGACGAACCGCTGTCGCGGTGGCTGTGGCTGATCAAATGGTTGCTGGCGATACCGCACTTCCTGATACTGATCGCGCTGGACATCGCGTTCTTCTTCTGCACCGTCGTGGCCGGCTTCGCGATCCTGTTCACCGGTCGCTATCCGCGTGGCCTGTTCGACTTCAACGTCGGGGTCATCCGGTGGAACTGGCGCGTCGCCTTCTACACGCACTCCGCGTTCGCCACCGACCGGTATCCGCCGTTCGCGCTGCGTCGAACCGACTATCCCGCCGACTTCGATGTCGTGTACCCCGAGCGGTTGTCCCGTGGCCTCGTGCTGGTGAAGTGGTGGCTGCTGGCAATCCCCCACTACCTCATCCTCGCGGTACTCGCCGGCGGGTGGCTGGGCGGCCCGCTGGCCGTCGGATATGTGGCCCAGGGCGACGACGGCCGGGTGACCATCGCGCCGGTGCTGGCGCTCGTGGCGTTCTTCGCCGCAGTCGCGCTGCTCTTCACCGGCGCGTACCCGCGCGGACTGTTCGACTTCGCGATGGGCATCAACCGGTGGCAGTACCGGGTGTGGGCGTATGCGGCGCTGATGCGAGACGAGTACCCACCCTTCCGGCTCGATCAGGGCGGGGACGAACCGACCGACTCGACAGGAGCCCGCGATGTTGCGGTTCCTCTCCCGTGAGTTGCACAGCTGGCGGCTGATGCACGCCTCGTCCAACCGGCTCGTCCGTCCGACGGACCGGGTGGAAACACTTGTGCTGCTGGCGCTCTGGGTGTCGGCCCTGGCGGGCCTACTCGTCGCACTGACCATTGGCGGCAACACGTATGCCACCCACAAGGCCGCCGTCGAGGTCCAGGGACCGCGACATTCGGTGAGTGCCACCGTCGTCACGATGCCCAAGCCGGACGACGATTCGACCATCGTCGCCTGGCGGCGGCCCGACGGCTCGCGCGCCACCGCCGCGGTGGACACCGAACGGCACGACCGCGTCGGCCGGGTCCGCATCATCTGGCTCGACGACGAGGACAAGCCGGCGGACCCGCCGCGCACCACCACCACCGACGCCGTCGTGGAGGGCATCATGGCCGGACTCGGTGTCGTCATGCTGACCACCCTGGGCTGGTGGGGGCTGGTCCTTCTGGTCCGGGCGGCCGCCGACCGGCATCGCATGCGACGGTGGGAGGCCGAGTGGCTGGAGTTCGACATCGACAGCCACCGCTGAGGGCCGGCCACGATGACCGTGCCCGACGAGATGGAAGTCGATCCCCAGGAAGACATCCAGCAGCTGCTGCGCGACCTCGGATCGTCCCCGAACGGGTTGTCCCTGCGGGAGGTCGAGCGGCGACGCCTGATCCACGGACCCAACACACTCACCAGAACCCGCGGGAGCCGCTGGTTCGGTCAGTTGCTCCGCCAGCTGACCCACCCCCTCGCGCTGTTGCTGTGGGTGGCCGCGCTGCTGGCGTGGATCAGCGGCTCGCAGCCGCTGTCCGTGGCGATCGTCGTGGTGATCGTGATCAACGCGGCCTTCGCCTTCGTCCAGGAACGCCATGCCGAACGGGCGGTGGAGGCGCTGGCCGACATCATCCCGGTGACGGCCCGCGTGATCCGGGAGGGGCCGGAGGAGGAGATCCCGGCCTCCGAACTGGTGCCCGGTGACGTCATCCACCTCGCCGAAGGCGACCGGGTATCGGCCGATGCGCGACTCATCGGCGGTTCCGTCGAGGTCGATCTGTCCACGCTGACCGGTGAGTCGGTTCCCGTGCACCTGCAGACGCAGGCCGCCGCCGGCACCGGGCCGATCGTCGAGGCGACCGACATCGTGTTCAGCGGAACGAATGTCGTGGGCGGGGACGGCCGCGCGGTGGTGTTCGCCACCGGGATGCACACCGAACTCGGGCACATCGCCTCGCTGTCGCAGCGGATCGGTCACGACGAGAGTCCGCTGGAGCGGCAGGTGAAACGGGTGGCGTGGCTGATCGCCGCCGTGGCCGTCGCGATGGGACTCGCCTTCATCCCGCTCGGCACGGCGCTGGCCGGCCTCTCGCTGCGCGATTCGGTCAACTTCGCGATCGGGTTGCTGGTGGCCAACGTCCCCGAGGGACTGCTGCCCACCATCACCCTCGCCCTGGCGCTGGGCGTTCGCATCCTCGCGCGCAACGGTTCGCTGGTCAAACGGATCTCGGCGGTGGAGACACTCGGGTCGACGACGGTGATCTGCACCGACAAGACGGGCACCCTGACACAGAATCGGATGACGGTCACGCAGATCTGGACACCGGCCGGCGTCGTCGGACTCCCCCTCGACGGAACCCCGTCGGCCTCGCTCCGACATGTGGCACAGGTGATGACCGATTGCTGTTCGGCGACCATCGATGTCGACGAGTCCGGGACGATCACCGAGTTCGGCGACCCCACCGAGCTGGCGCTGCTCCGGGCGGCGTCCGGTCTCGGGGTCACCCCGCCCCGTGCCGGCGATTCCACGGCCTCCCGCACCACGGGCGGGCCGGCCGCAGTGCGCCGGACGTTCGCCTTCGATCCGGCACTGCGGCGGATGTCCACGGTCGTGCCGACCGCCGACGGCGGACGGGTCAACGTCAAGGGCGCACCGGAGGAGGTCCTCGAGCTGTGCACACACCTCGCCGATCGAGCGCTGACCGCCACGGACCGTGCGGAACTCCACGCGCTCATCGCCCGCTGGGCCGGTCAGGGTCTGCGGCTGCTCGCCGTGGCGTCGAAGTCCGTCGGCCCGGCACAGGTGGGCACCATCGACCGTGCCGGCGCCGAACGTGATCTGACGCTCGACGGCATCGTGGCGATGATGGACCCTCCCCGCACGGGTGTCCGTGAGGCCATCGACGTCTGCCATCGCGCGGGCATCCGCATCATGGTCGTGACCGGCGACCATGCCCTCACCGCACGGGGGATCGCCGAGGGTGTGGGCATCGGCTCCCATCACGGACTCGAGGTGATCAGCGGACCCGATCTGGATGCGATGCCCGAGACCGAACTCGACCGGCTCCTGGAGCGCCGCACCGAACTGGTCTTCGCCCGCACCTCCCCCGAGGCCAAACTGCGGATCACCGACGCGCTGCGCGATCTGGGCGAGGTGGTGGCGATGACCGGGGACGGGGTCAACGACGCACCCGCGCTGCGCAGGTCGGACATCGGTGTCGCGATGGGACGCAACGGCACCGACGTGGCCCGGGAGGCGGCGACGATGGTGCTGACCGACGACAACTTCGCCACCATCGTCACCGCGGTGGCCGCGGGTCGTCGTGTCTACGACAACGTCCGCAAGTTCATCGTGTACATCTTCGCGCACGCCACCCCGGAGGTCGTGCCGTTCCTGATGTACGCCCTGTCCGGCGGCAACATCCCACTTCCGTTGACGGTCATGCAGATCCTCGCCATCGACCTGGGCACGGAGACACTTCCCGCCCTGGCCCTGGGTCGCGAGAAGGCCGAACCCGGTCTGATGAACCGGGCACCGCGCCGCCGGACCCAGAACGTCGTGGACCGGGAACTTCTGTTTCGGTCGTGGGGACTCCTCGGCGGGGTGTCGACGATCCTGGTGGTGGCCCTGTTCCTCGGCACGTTGTGGCGGGGTGGCTGGCACTTCGGCGACCCGGTGGACAGCGGCCCCCTCCACTCGACGTGGGAACTGGCCACGACCATGACCTTCCTCGGCATCGTCGCCTGCCAGTTCGGCACCGCGATGGCCTCACGGTGCCAACGCGCACCGCTGAGTTCGATCGGCGTGTTCAGCAATCGGCTGTTGTTGTGGGGCTTCGCCTTCGAGCTCACCTTCGTCGTGGTGGTGGTCACGGTGCCGGCGTGTCAGGACCTCTTCGGCACGACGACACCGCCGGCGGATCTCCTGGTGTGGCTGCTACCCATGCCCGTCGTGGTCTGGGGTGCCGACGAACTGTACCGGTGGGCGCGGCGCCGAGGGCAGGCGGATGCCCGCTCCGCTCACTGATCGTCCACGTCCTCGAGGTCGGCTCCGGACAACCAGGCCTGCGAATCGTCGATGCCGACGTGCGGAGGCAACGGCGGTAGGCGGGTTCCGAACACCTCGTGGGTGAGTTTGCTCAGTGCGCGACATTCCTCGGCCCAGGACATCCGTCCGGCAGGTGTCGTCTCGTAGGTGCGGCGCTTCTGGTATCCGATCATCTCGTCCTGGGCGGCGAGGAGGCCGCGTCCGATGAGTTCGTCGAGAACCAGATGTAGGTCGCTCGGCTGCACCCGGTAGCCGCGGCGCACCAGCTCCTCGAGGACTCGGTCCTGCGTGCCCGGCTGCAATGCGATACCCAGGATGTGCACCCGAATCGCGGCGCGTTCGATCGCTTTCATCGACGCTCCTCCCTTCGTCGGGGGTCCTTCCACAATGCACCGGATCGGGTGTGCCCGAAAGGGTCGCAGTGCCCCGATTCGACGGGTGTGAGCGCAGGTCAGCCCGCCCGCGTCGAGGAGCCCCGAACTCCTCCCCGGTGCCGGACACCACGGCATGAGTCGAAATGCCCTTACGGGACGGCCCGGACCGGAGGAGATTTGGATCGGAGGCCATCTGGCGACCGCATACCCTTCCCGGAGGTGATTCACGTGCCGCACATACTGACCGTCACGATGAATCCCACGCTGGACATCCACTCGACCGTCCCGCGCTTGCTGCCGAGCTCCAAGATGCGTTGTGGCCATCCGCGTTACGACCCCGGCGGGGGTGGTATCAACGTCGCTCGCGCGGCGACGCGGCTCGGCGTCACCGCCACCGCGGTCTTCACGACCGGCGGGTACACGGGGCAGCGGGTGGAGTCGCTGCTCGCCGCCGACCCCCTCGAGGCATGCCCGGTACCGGTGGCCGAACCCACCCGCGAGTCACTGGTGATCGTCGACGAGCACAGCGGCGAGTGCTACCGGTTCGTACTGCCCGGTCCCCACCTCGAGGCCGACGAGGAGCTGCGGTGCCTGAAGGTCATCTACGAGAATGCCTCGGCGGCCTCGATGCTGGTGGTCAGCGGCAGCCTCCCGCCGGGGTGTTCACCGGGTTTCTTCGGCGCGGTGTCGCGCATCGCCGCTCATCACGGGTGCCTCCTCGTCGTCGACACCAACGGCGCCGCGCTGCCCTGGGTGACCGGCGCCTATCTCGTCAAACCCAGTGTGCGGGAACTACGCGACCTGACCGGCGCCCCACTACCCGATCGTGCCGCGCAGGTCGCGGCCGCCCGGGACCTGATCCGTCACCACATCAGTGAGGTCGTCGTGGTGTCGCTGGGCGCGCAGGGCGCGCTGGTGGTGACCGCCGACGAGGATCACGATGTCGCCGGGGTGCCGGTGCCGGCAGGCGTGGGGACCGGGGTGGGTTCGGGCGACGCCATGGTCGCCGCCATCGCGGTCGCCCTCACGCGGGGATGGCCGATCGTCGACGCCGTGCGGTACGGCACCGCGGCCGGTGCCGCGGCGATGCTCACCCCGGGTACCGAGCCGTGCCGGGCACAGGATGTCGATCGGCTGTACGGGCAGACATCCCCGGTGTCGTCGGCGTGACCACCGGGGCGGGCGACTAGGAGTCCCCGAGCCGTTCGTGGAGCACCGCGTCGACGAGCAGGCGCCGTTCGGCTCGAGCGACGTGCAGCCGTGTCGCGGCGACGGCGTCGGGGTTCACCGACACCGAGGTGATCCCCATCTTCACGAGCAGTTCCGCGAATGCCGGGTTGGTGGACGGAGCCTGCCCGCACAACGACGAGGTGATCCCGCAGCGGCGGGCCGTCGAGATGATCTGGGCGATGGCGTCGAGGACCGCCGGGTCGCTGCCGTCGAACAGTTCGGCGCACGATTCGGAGTCACGGTCGACGCCGAGCATCAGCTGGGTGAGGTCGTTGCTGCCGATCGACACCCCGTCGATGCCCGCGTCGACGTACTCCGGCAGCCAGTAGATCACCGAGGGAACCTCGGCCATCACCCAGCGATGCAGCCCGCGGTGATCACCGAGAGGGCTCTCGTCGATCAGCTCCAGGCAGCGTTCGAGCTCCCAGCGGGTCCGCACGAAAGGCAGCATCAGATGCAGGTTCGGGTGGCTCTCGCGGGCCCGTGCGAGCGCCTCGAGCTCGAGCCGGAAGACCTCCGGCTCGCGGACGTATCGGTAACAGCCGCGGAAACCGATCATCGGATTGCGTTCCTCCGGCTCGAACTCCGCACCACCGTCGAGGCCACGGAACTCGTTGCTGCGCAGATCGGTCGTCCGGTACACCACCGGCCGGGACCCGAACGGTCCGGCGATGGAGGACAACGTGTCGGCCATCGCCGAGACGAAGGCGTCCGACTCGCCGGCGGCGATGACCGCCCGCGGATGACGGCCCGACAGCGCCTCGGTCAGCATGAACTCGGCGCGCAGCAGGCCCACGCCGTCGACGTCGGTCGCCCCGACCTCCGCGGCATGCGTGGCGGAGGCCAGGTTCACGTAGATCTTGGTCGCAGTGATCACATCCGAACGCGGTTGCGGCGCCGAGGCTTCCGTCGTCTTTGCGACAGCGGGCCGCGCCGTCCGGCCGGCGGTGACCTCACCGGAGCCGCCGTCGACGGTCACCGTCGCACCCTGCTGCAGATCGGTTGTCCCGGTGCGTGTTCCCACGATGCACGGCACGCCGACCTCACGGGCGACGATGGCGGCGTGACAGGTGATGCCACCCCGATCGGTCACCACCGCCGACGCGCGCCGGATGGTCGGCAACCAGTCGGGGTCGGTCATCGGGGCCACCAGCACCTCGCCGTCCACGAGTTGGTGCCCGTCGCGCGGTGAATGCAGGATGCGGACCTGTCCGGTGGCGATCCCGGGGGCGGCCGCGAGGCCGTGCACCAGCACCTTCGCGCGGGGTGGCGCCACCGACCCCTGCGTATCGGCGCCGCCCGTCGTGGTCTGCTCATCGGACAGCGTGGTGATGGGCCGCGACTGGACGATCCAGATGTGACCTTCGGGATCGACGGCCCATTCCATGTCCTGCGGGCGCCCGTAGTGCTGTTCGGCCTGCAACGCCATCCGCGCGATGGCCTGCACGGTCGCCGGATCGATGACCGGCTCGGACCGGCCGGCCGCCACCGGTTCACGGCGATCATGGCCGTCGTCACCGCGCACGATCCGGAACTCCTGGTTGCCCAGACTGGTCTGCAGTATCGAACAGTCTGTTCTCGACACCAGGAAGGTGTCGGGGGTGACCGCGCCGGACACCACGGCCTCGCCGAGTCCTTCGACGGCCTCGACGACCAGATGATCGAGGTTCCCGGTGACCGGGTCGGCGGTGAAGACGATGCCCGCGGTCGCCGACGCCACCATCTTCTGCACGACGACAGCCATCAGGGGCTCGGAGGTCAGGCCCTTCTCCGCGCGATAGGTGATCACGCGGGGTGAGAACAGCGATGCCCAGCACCGCACGATCGCGACCAGCAGATCGTCCGGACCGCCGATGTTGGTGAACGTGGCGTTCATCCCCGCGAAGGAGGCGTCCTTGCCGTCCTCGCCGATCGCCGACGACCGTACCGCTACGTTGACGTCGGAGCCGCCGTCGGCCAGCCGCCGGTATGCAGCGAGCGCCTCGGCGGCGATCTGCGGCGCGATACCCGCCTTGGTCACCATCTCCGCCATCCGGTTGCTCAGGTCGGCCATGCGTGCGTCGTCGCCGACGGCCGACAGCGCCTCCCGATGGGTGGCGAGCAACTCGGCCCGAACCCCGCCGTGTTCCATCGAGACCGCGAACGATTCCGCGGTCAGCGCGAATCCGTCCGGCACCGGGAGTCCCGCGGTGACGAGTTCGCCCAGGTTCGCACCCTTGCCCCCCACCAGTGACAACTGATCGAATCCGAGCTCCGAGAAGGTCAGCACATGCGTCATATACCCACGATGGTCTTTCCTCGGGCCTTCCCCTAGTGACCAACGGCGACGGCGGAAGTGACCAAAGTCCATGTCTTCGGTTCGACGAGGTCGACACGAGGTGTGTTCCGACCTTCTTCTACCGACCGGAGGCCGTTCGGCACTTGAGCCGCGGCGGGTCGGCGGGGTCGAATGACTGGGACGGAACCGTCCGACGGAAGCCGGGGAAACATGGTGAACTTCCGAGACTCGACTCGCACCTGAGATGGCCACTCCGCATCCCACACCGTGGCCGCGGGCGCTGATCGCCTTCGGGCGATGCTTCGCCGAGGTTCTGCGGTCCCTGATCGGGCGGCGACTCCACCAGCCGCCGCCGAACCTCGGGCGCGTCGTCGCCTTCGCCGACGGGACCACCGCCGCGGTCTACCGCGAGACGCGTCGCGACAACCATCCGGTCACCGAGCCGGTCAGCCTCGTCGTCTGCTTCCGGCTGCGGTGGGTCGACGGCAACCGGCTGGCGCACCGGATCTTCCGGGTGGAGAGCGTGTGCAACACCGTCCTGTTCGCGGGCTTCGACGGATTCGTGTCGAAGCTGTGGATGACCGCCGACGGCGACAATCGCTACCGCGGCATCTACGACTGGGACGGGTACGACAGCGCCGTCGACTACGTCAACGCCCTGTGGTGGCCGCTGATGGTGGTCGCCGAACGGGATTCGATCCACTATCACGTGGTCGGCGACCGGACGCGGGATTCGCTCCTGGCCGGTGGCGGCCCCGTCCCGGATCAGCGTGAGTGGTGGCGACCGGTGAGCGGATGAGGCACGGCGGATGAGGCGGGGCTGTTCAGCCGGCGTCGAGAATCTCCCGGGTCCACCGATCCACGTCGTCCCAGTCACGGGCGTCACCGTACTTCCCACCCATGAGCCGGAACATGATCCGGCCGAATCCCGGCCAGTCACCCGGCGCTATGGCACCGGCGAACGCACGATGGGATCGCAGGGCCCCGCTCGCCTCGATCGCGGCGACCGCGCGCGGCAGCGGAGTGCGTGGACGCAGGAAGCGTGCGACCCGCGGTGACAGGAAGGTCGAGGTCGCGCCGACCGAGGAGACCGAGAACGCCCACACCGGGCTTGCGGAGTCCTTCGCCACCGACTCGGCGACCTGCTCGGCGTCCGGCAGCCATTGCCCGTTGTGAATGGCGCTGCCGATCACGAGCCGGTCGGCGCGGTCCGGGCTCCGGTCGCTCTGCAGCGGCCAGAACTCCACCGAGTCCCCGCCGTTCCGCAACCCGTCGGCGATCCGTTGTGCGATTCCCTCGGTGGCTCCATGAGCGCTCCCGTACGCGACCACGGTGTGCATGTCGAAACCCCGATCTCTCAGCTGGACGACGCCGTCATGGTATCCCCGTTCACCCGCGCTCCGGGCTCACAACGGCCCGCTCGGCCAAGAGGTCGGGTAGATGTCCTTCGACCCTCCTGCCGGGGGTGCGCCCGAGCGTTCAATGGTGGTGTCCCCATTCACTCGCGACGACGGAGGACCATCATGGCCACACCAGCACACCACACGACCCGCTCCCTCCTGCCCGACATCGCCGACCTCTTCTCGACCATCCCCGCCGTCGGGATGCTCCGCCCCAGCGGCCACCTGATCCGGGTGGAAGAGGAGCTCGCCGACGACAAGTACGTCGTGCGCGCCGAACTCCCTGGCATCGATCCCGCCAAGGACATCAACGTGACCATCCTCAACGGGATCATGACGATCACCGCGCAGCGCACCGAACGCAGCAGCCACGACGGCCGCTCCGAGTTCTCCTACGGTGAGTTCACCCGGTCGATGTCCCTGCCGAAGGGCTTCGTCGAGGACGACGTGAAGGCCGGCTACCGCGACGGGATACTCACCGTCACGGTGCCACTGACCGCACCGAGCAACCCCGGAAAGCAGATCAAGATCGAAAGCTCCTGAGACACTTGAGCACTCGCATGCGCCTGCCGGCCAAACCCTCGGCCGAGGCGCTCCTGCTGGCGGCGACCGTCACCGCGTTCGTCGTCGGCGGGGCGTTCTGGGTGGCGGGGTCGGACCGGCCCGCTGACTGGCTGTGGATCGCCGGCACCGTCATCGCGCTCATCCCGTCGCTGTGGTGGGTCGTCGCCGGCCTCCGGCGCCAGAACTTCGGGGTCGACATCATCGCGTCCCTCGCCCTCGCCGGGACGCTGATCGTCGGCGAATATGCGGCCGGAGCGCTGATCGGCGTGATGCTCGCGACCGGCCGGCTGCTCGACGCGTCCGCCTCCCGCCGCGCACGCAAGGATCTCAGCGCCCTCATCGACCGGTCCCCGTCCCTCGCCCGCCGCCGCGACGGTGCCCAGATCACGGTCATCGCCGTCGACGACGTGCGGCCCGGGGACGTCCTGTCGGTGGGCAACGGCGAGATCGTTCCCGCCGACGGGTGGCTGCACGACGACGCGGTGCTCGACGAGTCCGTCCTCACCGGCGAACCTCTCCCGCGGACCCGTGGACGAGGAGACGGCGTCCGCTCCGGCGCGGTCAACGCCGGCGGCACCTTCGAGCTGACCGCACGTTCGGTTGCCGCGGAGAGCACGTTCGCGGGGATCGTGCGAATGGCGGGCGACGCCGCGGCCGACCGCGCGCCGGTCGTCCGGATCGCCGACCGTCTCGCCGTCTGGTTCGTTCCGCTCGCGCTGGGCGTCGCGGGCATCAGTTGGCTGGTCAGCGGTTCGATGACCCGGGCGGTGGCCGTCCTCGTCGTGGCCACGCCGTGTCCCCTGCTGCTGGCCGCGCCGATCGCGATCGTGGCCGGCCTGTCGCGGGCCTCCCGGATGGGCGTCATCATCCGCGACGGCGGAGCACTGGAGAGCCTCGGGCGCGCCCACACGCTGATGGTCGACAAGACCGGCACCCTCACCACGGGCCGGCCGGAGCAGGTCGCGGTGACCGCGGCCCCCGGCGACGACCCCGTCGAACTCCTCCGACTGGCCGCGTCGCTGGAACAGCTGTCGCCGCACGTCTTCGCGACCGCCATCGTCGGCGAGGCGAACCGTCGCGGTCTCGAACTGACCGTCCCGACCGACGTGCAGGAAAGTGCGGGACGGGGCGTCTCGGGCCTGGTCGACGGCCGCGCCGTCGAGGTGGGCGCGCGGAGCACCCCGGACGGCGACTGGGCGCGGGCCGTCGCGCGCGGCAGCGAACTCGACGGTGCCGCCGTCGCCTGGATCGAGGTCGACGGCCGGCCGTCCGGTGCCATCGCGATGAGTGACCCCATCCGCCCGGACGCACCGCGGACACTACGCCGCCTCCGCAGCGCCGGGATCGAGCGGATCGTGCTGCTCACCGGCGACCATCCGGCCACCGCCGTGGAGATCGGCACCCTGCTCGGCATCGACGAGGTGTTCCCCGACCAGAGTCCCGCCGACAAGGTCGCCCACGTCCGGGAGGAACGGGCGGCGGCGTCCACGGTGATGGTCGGCGACGGGGTCAACGACGCCCCGGCCCTGGCCGGCGCGACCGTGGGGGTCGCGCTGGGCGCACGCGGGTCGACGGCCAGTGCGGCGGCCGCCGACGTCATCCTCACCACCGACAGCATCGAGCCGCTCGCCACCGCGATGGAGATCGCCCGCCGTTCCCGCCGTATCGCGCTCCAGAGCGCCGGGGTCGGGATGGGCCTGTCCCTCGCCGCGATGATCGTGGCGGCGTTCGGATTCCTGCCGCCCACCGCGGGTGCCCTGCTCCAGGAGGCCATCGACGTCGCGGTCATCCTCAACGCGCTGCGCGCGCTCCGGGCACCACAGACCGACATCAAGATCGACCAGTCGACCGATGTGCTGCTGCACCGGTTCGCCGCCGAACACGATGCGCTGCGGGAGAAACTCGCACTGCTGACGATCACCGCTCAACGGCTCGTCGACCTGTACTCCGCACACCATCCCGAGACCACCGACGAGGTGGCCGAGCTCAACGGGTTACGCGAGGTCGACGACCTGCTGACGACCACGATCCTGCCCCACGAGCATGCCGAGGAGGACTTGCTCTACCCGGCACTGGCCAAACCTCTGGGCAGCAGCGAAGCCACGGTGACCATGAGTCGCATGCACGCCGAGATCGACCGCCTGGGCCGCCGGGTGCATGCTCATCGTCTGCGCGCGGATCGATATGGCCGGGTGACCGACGACCAGCGCATCGACGTCATCGCGACCCTGTACGGACTGCATGCGCTGCTGCGTCTCCACTTCTCGCAGGAGGAGCAGACCTACTTCGCGCTGGCCAGCACGTCACCGGCCGATCCCGTGACCGGCGAGACGACGAGTCCCTGATCGCGGCTCAGGGCTTGTGGTGCGTCACCATCACCGGACACGACGCGACCTGCAGGACCGCCCGGCTCGTCGATCCGAGCAGCAGCCCCCGGAAGCCACCACGACCCCGCGTCCCGACGACCACCAGTTGCGCCGACTCCGCGGCGTCGACGATCTCGTCCGCCGGTGACCCGATCTCCACGCGGCGTTCGATCTGCACGTCCGGGTAGTCCTCGGGATATCCGGCCAGCTGTTCGCCCAGCAGTTCCATGGCCTCGTCGCGAAGCTGACGGATGATCTGCTCTTCCTGGCGGCCGTAGAAGGCCGCACCGGAGAAACCGCCGAACGCGTGCACCGCGAGCAACGACGTCTGCAACAGGTCGGCCTGACGGAAGGCATGCTCGATCGCGGCGGTCGACGTCGACGAACCGTCGACGCCGACGACGACGGGCCCCGTCGTGGGCGGTTCGCCACCGACGACCACCACCGGACATTCGGCGTGCGCGGCGGCGTCGGCGCTGACCGAGCCCAGCAACAGGCCCCGGACCCCGCCGAGCCCTCGACGCCCCACGACGAGCTGGTGCGCCTCGCTGGACGCGTGCCGCAGGGCGAGCATCGGTGAGCCGCCGACGATCTTGCCGTCGACCGACACGTCCGGGTCGATCTCCTTCGCCAGGGCCATCGCCGCGTCGACGGCACGAGATGCCTCGGCCTGCATGGCCTCGACCACCGCCGGCGAGGTCATCATCACCATCGGCGCATAGGCCCCCGGCACCATCCCCACCGCGGACAGCACCCGCAGGTGCCGCTTCTCGCGCCCGGCGGCACCCACCGCCCACCGGACCGCGGCCAGCGCACACTCCGAGCCGTCGACGGCGACGACGATCAGTGCGGACGGGTCGGTTCCTGCATCTGCCATCTTCATCTCCTCCGTAGAACCGTCTGGACGATGAGGACGATCATCGCCACCGCGGTGCCGGCCATACCCACGATGAGCACGACGCGGACGATCGTCGACCACGGGAAGGTGCTGTCCCCGAAGTCGAATGGGAAAACCTGCCAGAGCCGGATCAGGGCGACCAGTCCGAGCGCGTCGATGACCAGATCACCGAGGGTCTTGACCGCCGGCGGGTCGGCGACGACGTAGATCGCATTGGCGACCACCCCGGCGATCAGCCCGGCGACCACCCAGCCGAGGACCTGACGGAAATCATCGGTGAGGAAGGGAAGCACATCCCACCCGGGCACCCCGAGAATCGCAACCAGCAGAACGGAGTTCACGACGATGCTCACCGAGTAACCGACCCGCCGTCGCATGGCGTCCGGCCGGTGGTGCGACAAAGACTCCGAGGTGGTCACGGTCAGCCCTTCCTCTCCGGCACCTCTCATCGTCGCTGTGGCGCCGATACCGACACCGTAGTCGAAGGTCACCGGTGTCGGGCGGAAAGTCCTGTACCGGCGCGGGTTCCCTCAGCCGCTGACGAGGATCCAGATGAGAAACCCGACCCAGGCGATGGTGCCGAGGATGTTGACGCCGAGCGCCGCCATCAGCAGGGCATCGCGGCGGCCCTCCGTCCGGTTGATGCCGATGACGGTCAGTGCCATGCCGACGATGGTGCCGAGACAGATCGGGAACCCGAGGATGCCCACGATCAGTCCCGCCAGGCCGTAGGTGTCGACACCCGACGAGGACGCCGTAACCGGCTGTGCCCCAGCGAGTTCCATCGGACGATAACCGGGCTGCGGGGGCGGGGGCGGGTACGGCGGTCGGGATGGCGCGTGGACCGGCTGGGGCGGCGCGACCGGTGGGGCCGCGGACACCCCGGCCGGCGCGCGGTGAAGCTGCGCCCACTGCTCGGGGCGGAGATCGGCCGGACCGACCGCACCGAAGACGACGCCGGGTTGGCCGACGACCCCGGGACGCAGATCGAGTCCGTGCAGTACGCCCGCCGCCGGGGCGTCGACCGTCAGCCGGCCGGACGCCGATTCGAGCGTCGCGAGCGGTTCGCCGGCCCGCACCATCTGGCCGGTGCGGGCGAGGACGCCGCTGATCACCGAGCCGGGCGGCAGTGCGGGGAAGGCGATCCGGCGTGCCGAGGCGTCCACCGCGGTCGCCGACGGCTGGTCGTTCGGGCGCGGCTCGTACGGCTGGGCCCGGTGCTGTCGGGCTCCGACCTTCCCCGTCTCGGCGCCGGGCACGACGTTGGTCGAGCGCAGCAGGCCGCCCTGGGCGACGACGACCTTCGGGTCGCCGATCCGGGCGACGCGTCCCACCGACGACAAGGCCGACTGCAGCATCGGGATGCTGCTGGTGCCGCCGGTGACGTAGACGATGACCGGTCCCTTCGGGCCGGTGCCGGCGGCGTCGGCGCGGGCGATGGCGTCCCGGGTGAGTTCGACCGCCCGCTCCACGAACGGCGCGATCATCGACTCGAACTCGCGGCGGGTCAGCAACAGCGTGTGCCGGGTGCCGGGCAGTTCGATGACGGCCTGCGCGGTGTCGGACAGGGCTTCCTTGGCCGAGCGGACGTGGTCGGCCAGCGCGATGGCGGCGGCCGGGGCGCGGAGTCGGGCCGGGAGTTCGGGGTCCAGTTCGGCCGCTTCCTCGAGAACCCAGCGCGTCATGCGGGCGTCGAGATCGCGGCCACCGAGGTTGTTGTCGCCGCCGGACCCGGTGACCGTGAAGCCGTCGGCCCCGGCGCGGATGAGGACGGCGACGTCACAGGTGCCGGCACCGAAGTCGAAGACGCACATGCGCTCGTCGCCGGTGACGTCATGGCCGCGGTAGACGTAATACCAAGCGGCAGCGAGTGATTCGGAGGCGATACGCAGACGGTCAGCGGAGATGCCGGCGCGCTCGGCGGCGCGTCGGAGCACACCCTTGCGTCGTTCGCTCCACTTGTCGGGATGGGTCAGGATGATCGAGTCGAAAGCCGCGAGACCACTGTGGCGCAGCGCGGTCCGGTGTACGTGACGCAGCACGGCGCCGATGAGGTCCTCGATCGGCCAGAACCGGTCGCCGAGTTCGATCTCGCCCTCGTCGATCCGCGACTTCGGGGAGTCCTCGTAGGCGTCCGGGGCCTGCACCCGGCGCAGCGCGGCGTCGTGTCCGACCACGATCCCGCCGTCGCCGGCGAAGACCGCCGACGGCATGGCCGGGCCGCCCGGGCCCAGCGGCACGATGACCGGCTCGGCCAGCCCGACGCGGTATGCGGCCGCAGTGTTGCTGGTACCGAAGTCGATACAGAGTCGCCTGCGGCTCTCCTGTGTCACCTGAACACCTCCCGCCATCCGCCCCGGGGCACATCGTTGCACACGAAACCGGCGTTCATCCGGTGGGCGCCCGGAGAACTCGGGCGATCGACTTGCGGACGTTGTCGACGGCCACGATCTGGTTGCGCAGATCGGCGGCCGTCTTCTCCCGCTCGGCGGCCGACTTCTTGGCCTCGACCGCGGCGTCGTTGATGATCTTCGTCGACTCGGCCAGGAGTCGTTCGAGCAGTTCGTCGTAAGCGATCTGCAGGTCGGCGCTCGCCTCGGATTTGATCGACTGCAGCTGAGACCGCACGTCGGCCTTCATGTCGTTGACCGCCTTGATCAGCCACTTGCGGTGGTTTTCCTTACCGACCTTCGACGCCCGGAACCCGACCACCACACCCGCCCACACGGGCACGGCCACCACGTTGACCACCGGGATGATGGCCAGCGGGCCGCCGGCGGCGACGATCGACAGCAGCACCGGGTCGACCATGTTCTTCCAGGGCGAGATCTTCTCCTGCTCACGCAGCTTGAGGTCGGCGACGTTGCCGGAGATCCGGTCGACGAGTTCACCGGAGATGGTGGCATCGGCGAAGAGGGTGTCGGCGATGCGCTCGATCGCGGCGACGAAGAACGCGCTCACCTCGCGCGCGGCGGCCTCGAGGTCGACGGTCATCTGCCCGATCAGTTCCTGTCCGGCGCGGTGCGGCTCGTAGAAGCGCAGCTTGTCGATCCGCGTCGACCACTGGCCGAGGAGTTTGTCGAAGCGGTCGCGCATCAGGTCGTCGGTCTGCAACGACGCGGCGGTGATGTCCTGGTTGAGCCGTGCGCGCCACTCGCGTCGTCGATCCTTGAGTCGCTGCAGGCGATCCCGTTCGGCTTCGATGTCGGCGCGTTCGGCGGGGGTCGCGGTGGCGGCCTTCATCTCCAGGACGAGGCGCTTGCGGACGTCGTCGAGTCCGGCGAAGGTCAGTTGCAGCGCATTGCGTTCCGGCGACGCGGCGCCCTCGGCCACCAGCGGTGTGAGGGCGTCGACGAGCTCGCCGATGCCCGACGCCGCGAAGGCGCGTTCGCGGCGGTCGGGGTCGGTGATGGCGGCCGCCTGTTCGGCGATGCGGTTGGAGATACCGATGATCGGGATGTGCGCGAAGCGAGGTGCGTTGGCGCCGATGAGTTTTCGGTTCTCGGCGACGATGGTGCGCCACTGCCGCATCACCACGTCGATCTTGGTGACCACCAGGACCACCGAGGCGACCTCCTCGCTGACGCTTCCGAGGAAGGCGAGTTCGGGGGCCGACAGCGGTGCGGTGGCGTCGCACACCATCACGAGCACCGACGCGCCGCGGGCCGCGCTGACCGCCGCCTCGACGTGTTCGGGGACCAGCGACCCGACGCCCGGGGTGTCGACGATGGTGACGCCCGGCAGCAGCGCGGAGTCGACGGCCACGCGGGCCGAGACCGGCGGCACGAGAACGGAATCGACCGCGGCGTCGAGGGCGAGGCGTTCGGCGGGGACGCCCGCCGCGTGCCGGCCGCCGACGGTGACCCAGGAGGCGAGGTCGGCGACCGGGATGCGGTGTGCCGCACCGGGAAACTCGACGAGTGCCGAACCGGCGGGCAGATCCTCGGTCGCGGGGGTGAACCGGACGTAGACCGAGGTGGTGATCTCGGTGTCGACCGGCGCCAGTCCGCTCACGCCGACGAGGCTGTTGACCAGCGAGCTCTTGCCCCGGCTGACCTCGCCGATCACCACGACGGTCCCCTGCGGGGCGGGCCGGTCCTTCACGCGCAGAGTACGGTCGGCGATGGCGTCCTCGCCGTGTTTGCGCAGCATGTCCACCGCCGTCCGCAGCACGGCGTCGGGGGTGGGAGCGGCGGGCTTGGCGGGTGTCTTCTCCAGACTCATCGGGCCACTCCTCGTCTCACTGCCGGCCGGCTCAATGGGTCCACCGTCCGCGGCGCACCAGCTGATAGGTCTGTTCGAGTACCAGCAACGCCTCTCGTTCGGCCGACGTCGCGGCGAAGGCACGGCGGGTGCGGCAGTCGGTGGCGCGTTCCCGTGCGGCGTCGGCGATCTGGGGCGGTGCGGCATTTGGCGGCAGCGACAACAGCACGCGCACATCGCGACTCGCGACGACCAGGTTCAGCTCGCCGATCAGCTCGCTGTCCGGTTGCCAGCGGGCGAGTGCCTCGAGCGCGGCGACCTCGCGCACCCGGTGCAGCTCGGGAGCGGTCTCGGCCTCCTCGATCGCCTCCAGGAAGGCGTCGCGGCGTGCGCTGCGGTACGCCGCCTCGCGCAGTTCGGCCAGCACCGTGCGGGCCTTGAGGATGTCGCCGACCGCGAGGAAGCGCCGGCCGATCGCGAGGCGGAGTTCGTCGATACCCGAGACCCGGCGCAGCCATTCGCAATACGCACGCGCACCCTGGCCGGCGACGTCGGCGCCGGCGTCCATCGCGTACGTTCCGACCAGTTCCTCCAGCCGGCCGAGCAGGTCGACGTCGAGACCCGGTGGCGGCGGGGCCGCGCCGTCGAGGATGCTGAGCAGCTCCCACGATTCGAGGGCTCCTCGGCGGGAGATCTGCGCGGTCTCACGTTCGGTCACCCCGCAGACCCCGGCCTCGGCCATGAGTCCCGACACCGCGACCACCGCACCCGCGATCGCCGGGAACCGTCGCCAGACCCGTCGGGCGATCTCCTGGGCCTTGAGCATCGGGTTGTCGGCGGCGATGAGGTCGGCGTGCGAGATCACCAGGATCGTGTTCTGCGCCGACGCCCCGGCGTCGGAGAGGAACGCCACCTCGTCGGCCTTGGGGCCCGCGGCGTCGTCGAGCAGGAACAGGATGACGTCGGGTCGCGGGAGGCGGCTCTCCCCGGAGAACACCCGGCGGGTGGCGATCTCGGCGGTGTCGGTGAACCCGGACAGACCCGGGGTGTCGATGACCCGGAACCGTTCGCGGAGCAGGCGTGACGGGGTGTGGACGACCGCGTGGTCGATGTCGTCGGGACGCCGGCCCAGATCGCCGCGCATGGTTCCGGGGATCTCGGTGACGGTGCCGTCGAGGCCGACGACCTCGACGCGCTGCGGGTTGCCCTCGGTGTAGAGAGCGGCGACCTTGGTGCACTCGGCGCGGTCGGTGGGCGCGACGCGGTCGCCGACGAGCGCGTTCAGCAGCGTCGACTTGCCGGCGCTGACGCGTCCCACGAGCGCGACCGTGAGCGGGTTCGCCAGCTGCGCACGCAGGGAACCGATCACCGTGGCGTCGGGCGCGAGCGGGGTGACCTCGTCGAGCAACTGCTCCACGCGTCCCCGCACGGTCATGCGTTGCTCCACGCGATCGGTCCTCCAGTTCACGGACATTGCCTCGTGATAGTCCACCGTGTCGTCACCGCCGGGAACATTCCCGCGTCGCCGACACTCCTAGTCACGTGACGAGAATTCTCCACCACCGTCGACGCCCTGACAGTCGACCGGATGACGGTATCCGGGCCGGCGTCGTGCGCGTCGCAGATCCGAGCAGGAGCCGACGACGATGACCGACAGCAACACCGGTTGGGACGACCCCCTCGACGGGGACGACTTCGACTCCTGGCTGCGCGAGAGCGATCCGCCGAGTGAGCTGGCCGTACCGGCCGCGACCTGGGATTCGGCGGTCGAGACCGCCTTCGACCCGTCGCACGAACTGTCCGAGGACCTCACCGCCGTGCCCGGCCCGGACCCACTGTCCGAGGAATCCGACGATTCCCTCTCCGGCGACACCGAACTCGCGGGATTCGGCGACGATCTCGGTGACGGTCCCGGTGGGGACTTCGAGGACACTTTCGACACCCCGGACGTCTTCGGCGACGACGACGACGGCGGCGAGTCATTCGGGGATACGACTTTCGACGACTCATCCCTCGGTGACGACTTCTGAGGATGGAGACTTCTGGACATGCACTGCCCGAACGTCCCAGGCCATCCACAGGTCTGCGCCCCACGATGAGCGGGTGTGTACGTTGATCGACGAATCCGAGTCGGGCACAGACCTTCTCGAACGTGCGCGCGCCGGCGACCAGCAGGCCTTCACCGCGCTTGTCGAGCAGCACCGGGATCGGCTGTGGGCCATCTGTTTACGCATCACCGGCAACCAGCACGACGCCGAGGACGCCCTTCAGGACGCATTGGTCGCCGCCTGGCGCGCGATCGGCGGCTTCCGGGGCGACGCACAGGTGTCGACGTGGCTGTACCGGATCGGGTCGAATGCGGCGCTCGCGCGTATCCGTAAACGATCCGACGCCGACGACATCGACGACCACGACCCGATGAGTTCGGTGGACGTCGCGCAGCAGGTCGTCGTCTCCGACCGTATCCAGGAGGCGTTGGCGCAGGTCCCGGACGCGTACCGCGCCACTTTCGTGCTGCGGGTCTACGGCGAGCTGAGCTACTCGGAGATCGCCGAGGCCCAGGGCATCGGTTTACAGACCGTACGCAGCCGGATCTCGCGGGCACGGTCGATCCTGGCTGAGTTGCTCGCGGATCTGCGGTAGGGGCCTTCTTCCCGGTTCAGCACACCTTCCAGGTGGGCTTGCCGTCGATCCACAGTTGCCGGTAGGCGATGCGCCCCGCGCAGGTGCCGCGGTCGGTGGCGGTGAGGGTCACAGGCCCACCGCTTTCGGGTGACCCCGCCGGTGCGCACAGCACTCCCCGGCCATTCGCCTCGGGGCCACCCCACGTGGACCAGGTGATGTCGCTGATGGTGTTCGCGCACAGGGAATTGAGTGAAAGCGTCGCCGGCCGCGCGGTGCCATAGCCGACCGAGTACTCATTGTCGGCACGACCGAGGACGACTTCGCCGGCCACGGGGTGGGGAGCCGCCTGGAGTATGCGCGCGAATCCCGCAGGGCCCCTGGCGGGTTAGACGCCTGCCGCAACACCTGCCCCGGCAATCCCGGTGACCGCTGCAACGAGACCTGCGGCCGCGATCCCGACCTGAACACGACGTCCGAGTATCCGCATGACCTCACCGTCGCACGACCACTGCAACGACGGTTTACATTCGGCTGGACATTCCTTCGCGTGAGCGACAGATCCAAGTGCGCGATGCTAACGAATCGCGCTCTGCTGTCGGTTGTTTCAGCCACTTGAATTATGCGTGGACCGCTCGCCGCGCAATTACGATCATCGACGTGTTCACCGGCGGGCACCGGGTCATCTGATCGGATGATCGACGACAAGTCGACTCCTCCCAGGGAACAAACTCCGCCCGGTCCATCTCCAAGTAACCAGAGCACGAAAAACCACAAGCCACACCATCCCTGGAAGGAAACACCATGAGCACCGAGATCCCCGAAGACGCAGTACTCGTCGACACCGACGGCGACGGCACCATCGACGCCGCACTGGCCGACGTCGACGGCGACGGCACCACCGACGCCGTCCTCGACACCGACGGTGACGGCCACGCCGACTCCGTCGCCTACGACACCGACTCCGACGGCGAGATCGACGTCATCGAGGCCGACACCGACGGCGACGGCTACACCGACCTCGCGGTCGCCGACACCGATGGCGACGGCACCTTCGACACCGCCGTCGACGACGAGGGCAATGTCGAGGTAGGCGACTTCGGCAGCGTCGACGGCGGCGACGCGGTCTGATCTGACGAGTCCACTCGCACGCCGAATCCCGGTCGCACGCGACCGGGATTTCGCTGTGCGTCCGGGTGGCCCGAACCCATGTCCGATTCGTCATACTGTCCGGTGTGCGAGCTGACCTGATCCCCCTGGCCGAAAACGATCGCGGAAGCATCGGATCGCTGGAATTCGCCATTCCGGTGTGGGCGACCGCCACCGCGCTGGTGCTGGTGCTGATCGTGGCCTGGTTCTTCGGTTCCGTCGCGAAATGGCTGCTGCGTCACCGGGCACGACTGAACACCACCACCTGCATGGTGCTGTCGATCCTCGGTACGGCCGTCGGATTGTTCATCGCCGGGGCGATCGACCATCGCATGAACGTGTGGCACCCCGTCACCATCGTGCTGGGATTGGCGAGTTCGATCGTGGCGGTCGGCGCCTACGCGATGGTCGCGGCACGGCTGCAGGTCCCGACCGGCATCCCGGTCGCCGAACTGCTCGCATCCGGGGAATCCGAGCGGGTCGAGTTCAAGTCGACCGCCCGCGTGAACCTGCACACCAAGCAGCGGGACGTCGCGATGGAGACGGTGATCGTGAAGACGGTGGCCGCATTCCTCAACTCCGACGGCGGGAACCTGCTGATCGGAGTCGACGACGGCACTCCCCTGGGCCTCGACGCCGACTTCACGACGCTCCGCCATCCCGACGCCGACCGGTTCGAACTGTTTCTGCGGGACCTGCTGACCGCCACGCTGGGCCAGAGCACCGCCGCGGAGGTGGGCATCTCGTTCGAGCAGGTCGCGCGACCCGCCGGCGACGCCGAAGCCTCCGCGAGCCCGACCGACGTCCTGGTGTGCCGGGTGGAGTGCACTCCGTCGCCGAGGCCGGTGTACCTGCGTGGCATGAAGAACAACGCGCTACCCGAGTTCTGGGTGCGGGCCGGCAACTCGAGCCGGCAGCTGAGCGTCGACCAGGCCGCCGAATACGTCATGCACCGCTGGCCGCTCGGCGCCGGTCGTGCGCTCGCCGCCCAGGTTCGGGCGGCGGTGCGGTTCTCGTCGGTCTGAGACCGTTCCGCCGAGCCAGCAGCGCGAAAACTCGTCCATCTGAGGCACTTCGAAGGGCAATCTGCCCTTGCGGGACCGCCAGATGGACGCGAATTCCCCAACTCCGGAAACCGATCGACCTCCGCATGCGTCCAAGTCGTCATGACCTCGGATTCTGGCGTGTACACGCTCAAGGAACTGGCGGCGATGGACTGGTCGCCCGACGACATCACGCGCGCTCGACGGTCGGGAACCCTGATCCCGGTGGCTCACGGGTGGGTACGGTCAGCGACCGCCGACCCCCGAGTGGTCGCAGCGGTGGCGGCGGGGGGCGCGTTGTCGTGCGTCGGCGCGCTGCGCTTTCACCAGACGCACGGATCGAGCGAAATCTGGGTTCCACCCGGGTACACCGAGACCCATGTCCTCTGAGTAAGCACATGAAGGGCAGACCTCGTCCCAGCGGACCCTTCCGATGGTGTCAGGGCTACGGCCAACCACTACCGGTGGTCACCGCGGTCGACTCGATCCCGATCGCACTCGGTTGCGCGGCACGATGTCTCACTGCCGAGGAATGGGTTGCGACCGTCGACTCCGTCCTCAACTCGACCGACTTGACCATCCCCGACATCCAGGCCGAGATGGGTCGCGTGGCCAGGGCGGTGACGGCCATGTTCGGTCGGTGCGATGCCCGCTCCCAATCCGGAACCGAATCGATCGCCCGGTTGCGCCTGATCGCGGCCGGTTTCGAGGTAGAGGTCCAACCCGGCATCGGCACACATGAACACGCGGACCTCCGAGTCGGAGCACTGCTGATCGAATGCGACGGCAGGGCCTACCACTCGGATGTGGAGACCTTTCGCAACGATCGCCGCCGCGACCGCATGACGATGATCGACCGATGGATGACGATGCGGTTGACCTACGACGACGTTCTCTACCACTGGGACGGGGTACTCGAGGATGTTCGGGCCGTCACCCGAAGCGACCGGCACCGCATCAGGCGGGACAACGACCCTCGCCGTCGGGGAACCGCGTCCATCTGAGCGCCACCGAGGGGCAATATGCCCTTGGATCGCGCTCAGATGGACGATTTTCCGGCCGATTCACACACCACGACAAACGAGGACCGAAACCGTCCTCGATTCCTGGGATGGTTGTCTCAGACCGCACGACCCAGGACATCAGGAGGAAGCATGAACTGGACACTCGAAGTCGTCACCCTGCCCGTCACGGACGTCGACCGCACAAGGCGTTCTACGAGTCGATCGGATTCAACCCCGATCACGACCACACCGTGAGCGAGGAGATCCCTTCGTCCAGATGACCCCTCCCGGTTCGAACTGCTCGATCGCCTTCGGCAAGGGCCTGACCGACAAGGCGCCCGGGTCCACCGGCCCGATCATCATCTGCGTCACCGACATCGACGCCGCCCGCGAACAGCTGCTCGCCGCCGGCGTCGACGCCAGTGACGTCGACGTGCAGCCGTGGGGTCATTTCGTGTACTTCACCGACCCCGACGGGAATCAGTGGTCGGCGCAGTACCTGCCGTATCGCGACAACTGAACGCAGCACCACCGAGGGTCGCGGCTACGGTGGGATATGCGATCCCCCATCGACGACTATCTCCACGAGGTTCTCCGCGACTGCCGCGATGACGACGCCGGGGACGTCATGTCCGGAAACCGCGAACTCGAGCGGGCGGACCCGTCGTCCTTCGGGATCGCTCTGACCACCGTCGACGGAACCGTCTACACCGCCGGCGACGCCGACCACGAGTTCTCCATGCAGTCGATCGCGAAACTGCCCGCTTACGCACTCGCACTGCGGGACCGGGGGCTCGATGGCGTCCTCGACCGCGTCGACACCGAACCGTCCGGCGACGCCTTCAACGAGATCTCGCTCGAAGCCGAGACCGGACGACCCCGCAACGCCCTCATCAACGCCGGTGCCATCGCCGTTCACGGGATGCTCGACGGCGACGGCGCCACCGAACGGGTCGACCGCATCGTCGACCTGATGGGCACGCTCGCCGGGCGAGAACTGTCCGTGGACCGGGAGGTTCACTCCGCCGAACTCGCCTCCGACGACCACAACACCGCACTGGCGTATCTGCTGCGTTCCGCGGGCAAGCTCGACTACGAACCCGACGAGGTCGTCGACGGCTACGCCGCACAGTGCGCGATCAAGGTCAGCTGCCGCGATCTCGCCGTCATGGGATCGGTCCTCGCCAACGGCGGACTGTCGACCACGGACGACGAACGCCTCCTCGACGGCTGGATCACCCGGCACCTGCTGTCGGTGATGGCCACCTGCGGCATGTACGACGGTAGCGGCAGCTGGATGGCGACGGTCGGGATTCCCGCGAAAAGCGGTGTGAGCGGGGCGATCCTGGGAGTGCTTCCGGGCCAGGTCGGGGTTGCGGTGTGGTCGCCGCGGCTCGACGAGCAGGGCAACAGCGTGCGTGGCGTCGCCGTCTTCGAAAGACTTTCCCGCGACATGGAATTGCACATGATGCACGTGGCACCGTCGGGAATGCCCGCGCTTCGGTCGGTACACGAACGCGACGGTGCGACCGTCGTCGAACTCCAGGGCGACGTCCGCTTCGCAGGCGCGGAGATCATCGCAAGCCGTGCGTGCGAAGGATTTTCGACCGACGAGGTCATCCTCGACCTCACCCATGTCCGCGTGATGGACGACGCCGCACGGGAACTGCTGCGCGAGGTGGCCCGGCGCCTCGGTGACGACCACGACGTCCACATCGAGGACCCGAACGAGCTCATGGAATCCGGCCCCGACGACCGGGACACCGACGACCGGGACACCAACCAGCCCCGCGCCTGAACTCCCCGGAGATCCCCGTTCCCGGCATCCGCCCGACCCTAGACTGGGCGGATGTCGAGACGAAGATTCCGCCGGCCGTGGGTCGCGACCCTCGCTGCGATCGCCATGTTCTTCGGTGTGACGCCATCGGCGGTTCTGGCCGCACCGGCCGCCCGCCCACCGGTGGTCGTTTCGTCGTCCTCCGTCGCGACCGAATGTGCGGGCAAGCCCATCCGGGTCGCCGCCCGCTGGTACTTCCCGCCCGGCCGGCCCACGGCGCTCGTCTGGTTGCAGCACGGCTTCTCCCGGACCGCGGCCAATCTCGGCGCCGTGGCTCGCGCCTACGCCGACGCCGGTTTCCTCGTGGTGAGCCCGACGCTGGACTCGATCAACCTCGGCGGGTGCGCCGTCGCCTTCAACATCGCCGACAATGCGGCGTTCGCCCGGACCATCGGCGGGGTTTTCGGGTCGGGCCGGGAAGCCGGCAGCCCGCTCGCGACGAGCCTCATCCGAGCCCGGGAAGCCGCCCACCGTCCCGATGTGACGATGCCGTACCGGATGGTCTTCGCGGGCCACTCGGCCGGCGGCGAATTCGTCGTCGTGGCAGCCGACGCACTCCGACGCGCGGACCCGGTCGCCTTCCGGCGCCTGGCCGGGCTGATGCTGTTCGACCCCGTCAACTCCTTCTTCGGTGGCCACTTCGCTTCTGCCGCATCATCTCTCGGCGCTGACCGGCTCCCCATCCGGGTGATCGCATCGCAGCCGTCGGTGTCCAACTCCTTCGGGTCCGGGGTCGCCGTCCTCGAGCGGACGACACGGCAGGAGTTTCTCGGCTCGCGGCTGGTCACCGGCATCCACATCGACGCCGAGGGCGACTCCACCGACCTGATCGGCGAACTGTCAGAGGTCGGCACGCCGCGACCCCGCAACGGTCGGGTCATCCGCGCATTGGCCACCGGATGGTCGTCGGACATGGTCACCGGCTCGGTGACCGCGACCTACTATCCGGGTGGCGATTACTACGACCTGTTGCTCGCGACACGCACCGTCACCACACTCCCTGTGCGCTGAGGCTCGAAGACAAGCGAAAAGCCCTCGCACTCAACGAGTGCGAGGGCTTTTCAGCTCAGTACGGCTTACCGATATTCGTTGGAGAAACCGTAGTCGTCCAGCGGCACCGCAGCGCCGGCCGGAGCACCGAAGGTGCCGTCCGGGCTGTAGTAGGTGTCGTCGTACGACGGCACCGCGTAGGCCGCGGCACGTGCCTCTTCGGTCGGCTGAACCTGGATGTTGCGGTAGCGGTTGATACCGGTACCGGCCGGGATCAGCTTACCGATGATCACGTTCTCCTTGAGACCGATCAGCTTGTCGCTGCGGCTGTTGATCGCCGCGTCGGTCAGGACACGCGTGGTCTCCTGGAACGACGCCGCCGACAGCCACGACTCGGTCGCGAGCGAGGCCTTGGTGATACCCATGAGCACCGGACGTCCGGCGGCGGGCTCGCCACCCTCGGTGACCACCTGACGGTTGGCCGCCTCGAACTCGGCACGCTCGACGAGCGAACCGGGCAGGAACTCGGTCGCACCGTGGTCGATGATCGTCACGCGACGCAGCATCTGACGAACGATCGTCTCGATGTGCTTGTCGTGGATCGACACACCCTGGCTGCGGTAGACCTCCTGGACCTCGTTGACCAGGTGGATCTGCACCTGACGGGGACCCATGACACGCAGGACCTCGTGCGGGTTGGCCGAGCCCTCCATGAGCTGCTGGCCGACCTCGACGTGGTCACCGTCGGCGAGGAGCCGCTCGGAACCGTCTTCGTGCTTGAACACGCGCAGACGCTGACGCTTCGAGATCTTGTCGATGACGACCTCTTCGGAACCGTCGTCCGGGATGATCGTGATCTTGTAGAAGCGGTCGTCGTCCTCGAGACGCACCCGGCCGGAGACCTCCGCGATCGGCGCGACGCCCTTGGGGACGCGGGCCTCGAAGAGCTCCTGGACACGCGGCAGACCACCGGTGATGTCGTCACCGACGCCACCCTGGTGGAACGTACGCATCGTCAGCTGGGTACCGGGCTCACCGATCGACTGGGCCGCGATGATACCCACGGCCTCACCGATGTCGACGAGCTTGCCGGTGGCCATCGAACGGCCGTAGCAGTGCGCACACACACCGGTGCCGGTGGCACAGGTGAGGACCGAACGAACCTTGACCTGCGCGATGCCGGCAGCGAGGAGAGCCTCGATGGCGGGGTCGCCGAGGTCGTGGCCGCGCTCGACGATGACGTTGCCGTCGGCGTCGACCGCATCGGCGGCCAGGGTGCGTGCGTAGGCCGAGGTCTCGACGTGCGCGTCGCGGATGATCGAGCCGTCGGGCTGCTTCTCACCCAGCGGCACGTTGATGCCGCGCTCGGTGCCACAGTCGGTCTCGCGAACGATGACGTCCTGCGACACGTCGACCAGACGACGGGTCAGGTAACCCGAGTCGGCGGTACGGAGAGCCGTGTCCGCCAGACCCTTACGGGCACCGTGCGTGTTGATGAAGTACTCGGCGACGGTCAGGCCCTCGCGGAACGAGGACTTGATCGGACGCGGGATGAACTCACCCTTCGGGTTCGTCACCAGACCCTTCATGCCCGACAGGTTACGAACCTGCGTCAGGTTACCGGTGGCACCCGACTTCGGGATCATGATGATCGGGTTGTCCTCGGGGTAGAAGTCCTCCATGGCCTTACCGACTTCTTCGGTGGCCTGCTTCCAGATCTCCACCAGTGCGTCGCGACGCTCATCCGGCGTGAGGGCACCGCGCTGGAACTTGCGCTCCAAGCCGTCGGCACGCTCCTCGTAACGGTCGAGGATCTCCGCCTTCTGCGGCGGCACGAGCACGTCGGCCATCGACACGGTGACGCCCGAACGGGTGGCCCAGTAGAAGCCGACGTCCTTGAGCTTGTCGACGGTCTGGGCGACCACGATCATCGGGTAGCGCTCGGCGAGATCGTTGATGATCGCGGCCTGACGCTTCTTCGGCATCTGCTCGTCGACGAACGGGTACTCGATCGGCAGCAGCTCGTTGAAGAGCACGCGGCCCAGCGTGGTGATGGTGGTCCACGGCTGACCGAAACGCCATCCCTCGGGGAACAGCTCGGCCTCGACCTCGGCCTGCGGACGCTGCCCGGTCAGGCGCACCTTGATGCGCGACTGAACGGTGAGCTGTCCACGGTCGACGGCCATGATGGCCTCGGCGGGGCTCGAGTAGACACCGCGCTCGACGTCGTCGGCGGTTGCCGGGGTGTACTCGCCTGCCGCGCCCTCCTTGAGGGAGGTCAGGAAGTACAGACCGGTCACCATGTCCAGACGCGGCATGGCGAGCGGGCGACCCGATGCCGGCGACAGGATGTTGTTCGACGACAGCATCAGGATGCGGGCCTCGGCCTGCGCCTCCGCGCTCAGCGGAAGGTGCACGGCCATCTGGTCACCGTCGAAGTCGGCGTTGAAGGCCTCACACACCAGCGGGTGCAGCTGGATGGCCTTGCCCTCCACCAGCTGCGGCTCGAAGGCCTGGATGCCGAGGCGGTGCAGCGTCGGTGCACGGTTCAGCAGCACCGGGTGCTCGGAGATGACCTCTTCGAGGACGTCCCACACCGCGGGGCGCTGACGCTCGACCATGCGCTTGGCCGACTTGATGTTCTGGGCCTGGTTCAGGTCGACCAGACGCTTCATCACGAACGGCTTGAACAGCTCGAGAGCCATCAGCTTCGGCAGACCACACTGGTGCAGCTTGAGCTGAGGACCGACGACGATGACCGAACGGCCCGAGTAGTCGACGCGCTTGCCGAGCAGGTTCTGACGGAAACGACCCTGCTTGCCCTTGAGCAGATCGCTCAGCGACTTCAGCGGGCGGTTGCCCGGTCCGGTGACCGGACGGCCACGACGACCGTTGTCGAACAGGGCGTCGACCGACTCCTGCAGCATCCGCTTCTCGTTGTTCACGATGATCTCGGGAGCACCGAGGTCGATCAGACGCTTGAGGCGGTTGTTGCGGTTGATGACGCGGCGGTACAGGTCGTTCAGGTCGGAGGTCGCGAAGCGGCCACCGTCGAGCTGAACCATCGGACGCAGTTCCGGCGGGATCACCGGCACGGCGTCGAGGACCATGCCCAGCGGCGAGTTGCCCGACTGCTGGAACGCGGCGACGACCTTGAGGCGCTTGAGAGCACGAAGCTTCTTCTGGCCCTTGCCGCTGCGGATGGTCTCGCGCAGGGACTCGGCCTCGGCGTCGATGTCGAAGGTCTCGAGGAGCTTCTTGATCGCCTCGGCACCCATCGAACCCTGGAAGTACTCGCCGTAGCGCTCTTCGAGCTGGCGGTAGAGCTTCTCGTCGATGATGAGGTCGCCCGGTGAGAGCTTGACGAACTTGTCCCAGATCTCTTCGAGACCGTCGAGCTCACGCTGCGCGGAGTCGCGCATACGACGCATCTCGCGCTCGGCGCCGTCGCGCACCTTGCGGCGCACGTCGGCCTTGGCGCCCTCGGCCTCGAGCTCGGCGAGATCCTGCTCGAGCTTCTGCTGGCGCTCGTTCAGGTCGGCGTCGCGCTGATCGGCGACGGCCTTCTTCTCGACCTCCATCTCGGCTTCGAGCGTGGAGAGCTCGTTGTGACGGAGTTCGTCGTCGACCGCGGTGATGACGTAGGCGGCGAAGTAGATGATCTTCTCGAGATCCTTCGGCGCCAGGTCGAGCAGGTAGCCCAGGCGGCTCGGCACACCCTTGAAGTACCAGATGTGCGTGACCGGTGCGGCCAGCTCGATGTGGCCCATGCGCTCACGGCGCACCTTGGCCTTGGTCACCTCGACGCCGCAGCGCTCACAGATGATGCCCTTGAAGCGGACACGCTTGTACTTGCCGCAGTAGCACTCCCAGTCGCGAGTCGGTCCGAAGATCTTCTCGCAGAACAGGCCGTCCTTCTCGGGCTTCAGCGTGCGGTAGTTGATCGTCTCCGGCTTCTTGACCTCACCGTACGACCAGTTGTGAATATCGTCGGCCGTCGCAAGGCCGATCTTGAGTTCGTCGAAAAAGTTGACGTCGAGCACTTGTTACCTTTCCAGAGCTCTGTTGTCAGTGGGTCGGGCCGCCGGTCGTGGCGAACGAACCGGCGGCCGGCCCGGGTTGGTGAGGATCAGTTGGCGAGGTCGTCGACCGTGGCCGACTCGTTGCGCGACAAGTTGATTCCGAGGTTGGCCGCAGCGCGCTCCAGGTCCTCGTCGTCGGTGTCGTGCATCTCGATGGCGGCACCGTCGGAGCTGAGGACCTCGACGTTCAGGCAGAGCGACTGAAGTTCCTTCAGCAGCACCTTGAACGACTCGGGGATACCCGGCTCCGGGATGTTCTCGCCCTTGACGATCGCCTCGTAGACCTTCACGCGGCCCACCACGTCGTCCGACTTGATGGTGAGCAGCTCCTGCAGGGTGTAGGCGGCACCATAGGCCTGCATCGCCCAGCACTCCATCTCACCGAAGCGCTGACCACCGAACTGCGCCTTACCACCGAGCGGCTGCTGGGTGATCATCGAGTACGGACCGGTCGAACGGGCGTGGATCTTGTCGTCGACCAGGTGGTGCAGCTTGATGATGTACATGTAGCCGACCGACACGGGGTACGGGAACGGCTCGCCGGAGCGACCGTCGAACAGCGTCGCCTTGCCGTCGCCGTTGACCATCACCTCGCCGTCGCGGTTGGGGAGCGTCGAGGACAGCAGTCCGGTCAGCTCCTCCTCACGCGCACCGTCGAACACCGGGGTGGCGGTGTTGGTGTCGGGCTCCGCCGAGTACATGTCCTCGGGGAGGTTCGACGCCCACTCCGGCACGCCCTCGGCCACGTTGATGTTCCAGCCGGCCTTGGCGATCCACCCGAGGTGGGTCTCCAGGATCTGGCCGATGTTCATACGACGCGGCACACCGTGGGTGTTCAGGATGATGTCGACCGGGGTCCCGTCGGGCAGGAACGGCATGTCCTCCTGCGGGAGGATCTTGCCGATGACGCCCTTGTTGCCGTGGCGACCGGCGAGCTTGTCGCCGTCCTGGATCTTGCGCTTCTGGGCGACGTACACGCGGACCAGCTCGTTGACGCCGGGCGCGAGATCGTCGTCGTCGTCGCGGCTGAACACGCGCACGCCGATGACCTTGCCGGTCTCGCCGTGGGGCACCTTCAGCGAGGTGTCGCGGACCTCACGGGCCTTCTCACCGAAGATGGCACGCAGCAGGCGCTCCTCCGGGGTCAGCTCGGTTTCGCCCTTCGGGGTGACCTTGCCGACCAGGATGTCGCCGTCGCGGACCTCCGCACCGATGCGCACGATGCCGCGCTCGTCGAGGTCGGCGAGGACCTCGTCGGAGACGTTCGGGATGTCCCGGGTGATCTCCTCGGCACCGAGCTTGGTGTCGCGGGCGTCGATCTCGTGCTCCTCGATGTGGATCGAGGTGAGCACGTCCTCTTCGACGAGACGCTGGCTCAGGATGATCGCGTCCTCGTAGTTGTGACCCTCCCACGGCATGATCGCCACGAGCAGGTTCTTGCCGAGCGCCATCTCACCGTTCTCGGTGCACGGCCCGTCGGCGAGGACCTGACCGGCCTCCACGCGCTGGCCCTCGTCCACTATCGGACGCTGGTTGGCGCAGGTGCCGTGGTTCGAACGCGCGAACTTGCGCATCCGGTAGGTGTCACGCGTGCCCTCGTCGGACATGACGGTGATGTAGTCGGCCGAGACCTCCTCCACCACACCGGTCTTGGACGACACGATGACGTCACCGGCGTCGACGGCGGCACGGAGCTCCATGCCGGTGCCGACCAGCGGCGACTCGTTGCGCACCAGCGGCACGGCCTGACGCTGCATGTTCGCACCCATCAGGGCGCGGTTCGCGTCGTCGTGCTCGAGGAACGGGATCATCGCGGTCGCGACCGACACCATCTGACGCGGCGAGACGTCGAGGTACTCGACATCGGTGGCGCCCACGAACTCCACCTCGGAGCCCTTCTTGCGCACCAGCACACGCTCGTCGGTGATACGGCCGCTGCCGTCGAAGTTGGTGTTGGCCTGACCGATGAGGAAGCGATCCTCCTCGTCGGCGGTCATGTACTCGATCTCGTCGGTGACGACACCGTCGACGACCTTGCGGTACGGGGTCTCGATGAAGCCGAACGGGTTGACCCGCGCGTACACCGAGAGCGAACCGATCAGACCGATGTTCGGACCCTCAGGGGTCTCGATCGGGCACATACGGCCGTAGTGCGACGGGTGGACGTCGCGCACCTCGAGGCCGGCACGCTCACGGCTCAGACCACCCGGGCCGAGCGCCGACAGACGACGCTTGTGGGTGAGACCCGACAGCGGGTTGTTCTGGTCCATGAACTGCGACAGCTGGCTGGTTCCGAAGAACTCCTTGATCGCCGCCACGACGGGACGGATGTTGATCAGGGTCTGCGGGGTGATCGCCTCGACGTCCTGGGTGGTCATGCGCTCACGCACGACACGCTCCATACGCGAGAGGCCCACGCGGATCTGGTTCTGGATCAGCTCGCCGACGGTACGCAGACGACGGTTGCCGAAGTGGTCGATGTCGTCGACCTCGACGGGCACCTCGACGCCACCGGGCACGGTCATGTAGGTGACCGTGTGCGGATCGGCCTCGTGCAGACGCACCAGGTACTCGACGGTCGCGATGATGTCCTCGCGGGTCAGGGTCGACTCGCCGATCATCGGGTTGGCCGTCAGGCCCAGCTTCTTGTTGACCTTGTAACGGCCCACGCGAGCGAGGTCGTAGCGCTTGTCCTTGAAGAACAGGTTCTCCAGGAGGTTCTCCGCGGACTCCTTGGTCGGCGGCTCACCCGGACGCAGCTTGCGGTAGACCTCGAGGAGCGCCTCGTCCTGGTTGGCGGTGTTGTCCTTCTCCAGGGTCGACATCATGATCTCGGAGAAGCCGAAGCGCTCGGAGATCTCCTCGGTGGTGAAACCGAGGGCCTTGAGCAGCACGGTGACCGGCTGACGGCGCTTGCGGTCGATACGCACACCCACGGTGTCGCGCTTGTCGACGTCGAACTCCAGCCACGCACCGCGACCCGGGATCACCTTGACGGTGTGCAGGGTCTTCTCGGTGGCCTTGTCGATCGCGGCGTCGAAGTAGACGCCGGGGCTGCGGACCAGCTGGCTCACCACGACACGCTCGGTGCCGTTGATGATGAAGCTGCCCTTGTCGGTCATGATCGGGAAGTCGCCCATGAAGACGGTCTGCGACTTGATCTCACCGGTGTTGTTGTTGATGAACTCAGCGGTGACGAACAGCGGCGCCGCGTAGGTCATGTCCTTGTCCTTGCACTCCTCGACAGAGGCCTTGACCTCGTCGAAGTGCGGCTCGGAGAACGAAAGGGACATCGACCCGGAGAAGTCCTCGATCGGGGACAGCTCGTGGAGGATGTCCTCCAGCCCGCCCGTCGGGTTCTCGTCTCCGCGGGCGATCGCCTTGGCGCGCCACTCCGGGGACCCGACGAGCCATTCGAAGGAATCGAGTTGGAGGTCGAGGAGGCCGGGAACCTCCAGCGGCTCGCTGATCTTTGCAAACGACGCGCGATGCGGCGCGCCGGGGATTGTTGAGGTGGACTGGCGGTTGACTGCCAAGATGCGTCCTTCCAACACGACGTTATTCACAACCTAGATGTGCGGTGGCTTGATGGGCCGTTCGCTGGTGACACCCTGAGATCGGCGATCACCGCAGCACACACAGCTAAGAGTGGCCGTAGAAGGATCGGTAGATGGACAGGAGGCAGCCAGCGCAACGTCCAACTGTAGCAGAAAATAGACGTACTTTGTCAAGCCCGTCAAGAAGCGATTTCGCACGGGTGGCTGCCTGCACGTCGACCGCTGGTCACAGCCTGGCCCGACAACGCCCAAACGTCAAGCGGTACGCGCCAATTTCGCCAACTTGTCCCGCGAGTCACCCGTCCACCTGGCGCTCACGCGGCGATCAGAAGGGCTCGACGCCCTGGATCCGCCACGTATCCCCCTCCTTGACCATCGCGAACTGGACACGCGGGGCGAGACTGTTGGTGGCGATGCTGTTCTGTGTCTCGCTGATGATGAGGTTCGCGATGACCGTCGCACGCGCGCCGTCGCCTGCGCCGGACAGGTTGGTGACGCCGACCGCGTCGACCCGGCATTCGGCTCCCGACTTGGTCTGGGTGATCAGGTCGCGCTGGGTCTTCAGCGACTCGTCGAATTCCTTGCGCGCATCTCCGGTGAGCGCGTTCTGGGCGCGTTTCGCCCAGCCGTCGAGGTCGGTGTGCTCGTGTCCCCACACCGCGCAGATCTGCTCCTGCGACTGGCCGATGAGCTCGGTGGTGGCGCTCTGATCGACGAACGCCCGGTTCTCCCCGAGACCCGGCCGGAAGGCCAGGATCACCGCGGCGACGCCGAGCAGCACGGCCACCCCGGCCAGCATCGCGGTCAACAGCAGCGGATTGCGCTTCTTCGCCGGTCCCCGCTCGGGGGCCGGCCGAGACGGCCCAGAACCGGTCGACGACGGACCGTCCGCGCCTGTCTGCGTTCCGCTGGGACGCAGGGTCGAAACCCGCGACACCGGGCGGGTCCTGGTCGTGGGCGGGGTGGGTTCGGCCCCTTCGAGGCCCGGCGTCTCCGCTCCTCGCTCCTCAGCGGGCACGGAGACTTCCGCGTCGTCGGACTTCGACAGGGACACACCGGATTCGGTGGCCAGCTCGTCGGCGTCCGAACGCGCGGCACGGGTGTGTCCGGCGACCTTCGGCGTCGGACGTCGCTTGCGCGGGGGCTGGTTCGGGGTCGGTGCCATCAGTTTCCGCCTCCCGTCGCGGGCGCCTGGCCGGCGTCGGCGTACTCGATGCCCTCGAGACCGGCGACGTTCTCGGCCTTCCAGGTGTCTCCCTCACGGGTCATGCTGACCTGGAAGCCGCGCGTCTGGTCGACGTTCGGCTCCCCGGCGCGCTGGAGAGTCGTGAGGACGTAGACGAGGACCTTCGCCTTGCCACCCTCGTCGTCGACCTCGCTCGGCGCACTGCGCAGCAGCCGCGCACTGAGCTTCGCGGTGTTCTCCCCCGCCTCGGCGAGCACGTCGAGGACGTTGCCGGTCTCGCCGGCCTTCTCGTCGCCGGCCTTCTCATCGCCGTCCGTCGCGTCGCCGAGGACCTCTTGCTTGGCCTTGCCGGTAAGCGAACCCTCCGCGCGCTGACGGAAGTCGTCGATGTTCGCCGGGTCGATCGTGGTGATGTTCAGGACGGCCTGCTCGGCTGCCTGGGTCGCCTCGTCGCGCGCGTCCTTGGTGGCGTACGCACCCATGGCCTGGACACCGAAGACCGCCACGCACACGAGTGCCGCGATCACCGCGACCACGGACAGCGCGAGTAGTCCCACGCGGGTCGTCGTCGAACCCGAGGAATCCGGGGTCTCGGGGCCGGTGATTGTCGAGGTGCCAGTCATAGCAGAAGACACTGTATAGATCGCTCCTGAGCACAGCCTAAGTCCCGATCGGCCCGCGCTGGGCGGGGCGTCGGGCTCGGCAGGCCGCGCGTCGTTACTTGGGCCGCACGCCGAGCAGCGCACTGAGCTGCATGGCGAGCGGGTTGAGGTTCAGCTTGTCCGGGTCCTTCTTCGGCGTGTTGTCCCACGGCTGCGGGTACGCCGGGTTGGCGTACTGCGCACGGTCGGCGCCGCGCACACCCGTCGGGTTCCCGAACGGCACCTTGCATCGGGCCTCGGTGTTGAACGGGAACTCGTCGTAGTGGACGTCGAAGTTCGGGTTCTTGCGCTTCATCTCCGCGATGATCTCCTGGGTCCCCTCGTAACCGCGGGTACACGAGGCCGGGTTGTTGGTCTCCAGGACGATACCGAAGTGGATCTGACCGTCACCGGGAGCCGGCGAGTGACTGCCCGCAGACAGTGCCGACAGCATCGCGAACGTCATCGACGTCGTGTAGGTGACCGGCTCGATCGTGCGCGCCACCTCGGCGAGATCCTTCACCACCTTGGAGATGTCGTTGCCGTTCTTCTGGATCAACTCGGAGATCTGCGTCGCCGACAAGGTGCCGGTGGTCAGCAGCCGGCGCAGATCCGGATCCGACGACGCCAGGGTCGCGGTGATCAGGTCGAGGTTGCGCGACCAGCTGAGGATTGCGTCGGACTGGTCGGCCTGTGTCGCCAGGACGACGTTCGAATCCTGGATCAGCCCGACCACCTCGCTCAGGTTGTCGACGCCGGCCCGCGAGAGCTTGCCGAGGGAATCGACGAGCCGGGTGAGGTTCTCCCCCTGGCCGTTGAATGCGTTACCCAGTTCGGTGATGACGGTGTGCAGGTCGTCGACCGGGATCGACGAGGTGAAGTCGACCGCGGACTTGACCACGTCCTCGAGCGGCTCGGGCAACCGCGATTCCCGGATGGTCGAGCCGTTCTCGAGATAGGGCCCCGACGCCGAGGTCGGCTGCAGGTCGACGTACTGCTCACCGATCGCCGAACGCGATGCCACCACGGCCACCGCCGACGCCGGGATCTTCGGTCCGCCCGAGTCGAGCTCGAGCTTGACGTCGACACCCTCCTGGGTGAGGTCGAGCGCACCGACCCGGCCGACCGGCACACCCAGGTAGGTGACCTCGGCGTTGGTGAAGATGCCGCCGGAGGCGGGCAGCTCGGCGGTGACGGTGTACATGCCGACGCCGACCAGCTTGTCCAGCCGTGCGTACTTCGCGCCGACGTAGGCCAGTGCGACGAGGCCGACGATGACGAAGGCGATCAGCTGGATCTTGACGAGCTTGCCGATCATCGTCCTGCTCCTGTCGGTGACTCAGGGGCCTGGGACTTGGGGGCCAGACCCATGGCCGCGAGCGGGCCGTCGAGAACCCCCTGGCCGGGCGCCGCCGGTACGGGCGCCGAGGCCGGGTAGGTGCCACCCGACGGTGGGGTGTTGGGTCCCGGCCGTGAGTTCGGGGCCGGCGGGAGCAGCGTGATCGTCGGCCAGCCGTACCGCGGCCCGTTGCCGTTGTAGTACGGGTTGCGCGGATTGACCGGCACCTTCACGCGGGCCGGCGGCGAGTACTTCGGTGTCCCCTGCCCGACGCCGAGGGCCTCGAGCTGGTTGAGGATGCGCAGGTCCAGCGTCATGAACAGATTGGCCGAGTCACCGTGGAAGCCCGGGAGGACCCAGTCCGGGAACGGGAGCGTCAGCATCAGCGGCGCCGCGGTGATCAGGTCCGGTGCGGCCTTGGTCAGCTCGCTCAGGATCGGCCGCAGCGCCTTGAGATCGTTGATCAGCGCCGTGCGGGACTTGCCCAGCACATCGGTACCGACCTGACCGAGCTGATCGAGCTTGGTCAGCAGGTCGACGAACTGCGGTCGCTGTTCCTCGAGCACCTCGATGCCCTCGGGGAGCTGCTTGAGGATGCGGTCGATCTGTGCGGTCTGCTTCTCGGTCCGTGCGGACAGATCCGCGAGACCGTCGATCGCGGCGACGATGTCGTCGCGCTGACGATTGAGCCCCGCGATGAGTTTCTCCGTCTGATCGATCAGGCTGCGCACCTCGTCGGTACGGCCGCCGAGCGTCTTGTTCAGCTCCGAGACGATCGGCTGCAGCTGGTTGATGCCACCGCCGGTCAGCAGCAACGCCAGGGCTCCGAGAACCTGCTCGATGTCGGTCGCGGTACGCGTGCGGTCCACCGGGATCGGCTCGGCGGGATTCTGCCGCGGCGCGTTCGCGCTGTTGTCCGGATCGCTCAGCGACACGAACTTCTCACCGAGAAGCGAGGTCTGTTGGACGCTGGCCTGCGCCTCGTCGGACAGGTCGACGTCGTTCTGGACCTCGACGGTGACCTGCGCGAACCAGGCGTCGTTCGGCACCTCGACCTTGGTGACGCGCCCGACGGGGATGCCGTCGCGTTTGACCATCGACTGCGGCACCAGGTCGAGCACGTCGTCGAACTGGATCTTGTATGTGCGCGGGCTGCTCCCGGTGTCGACGCCGCCGGGCAGCGGGATCGACTGGATGCCGCCGGACATACAGCCCGACACCATCACGGTCAGCGAGAGCGCGGCGCCGGCCAGGGTGGTCCGCACGGAGCGTCGGTTCATCAGTTGCCTCCCCGGGGTCGCGGGGCACTCGAGCTCGGTGACGGCTTCGTCGACGGGGTCTTCGTCGCCGACGGTGCAGGCGTGTTGATCTGCGGGTCGGGGTTGCCCGGAACCGTGCCCGGAACCGGTGCCTTCTGCAGCTTGTTGTTGCTCATGATGCCGAAGGGCAGCACCGGTAACACCGGCTCGAGCACCCCGTCGGTGATCTGCTTGCCGATGGCCTCACATTGGTTGATCAGCGGGCGCAGAGTGTTGCTGAACTGCGTGAACTGCGGGTTGCCCGGCATCAGCGCGCCCAGATCGAGCAGGCGGCACTGCGCGCCGATCAGGTCCTGCAGCTCCGGGATCGTCAGACGCAGGGCCAGCGTTCCCGACTCCGCGTCGTAGGCGTTGATCAGGTTGTTCATGGCCACCGGCAGGACCGTCAGGACCTCTTTGAGGTTGTTCTTCTCATCGAGCAGCGCTTGCGTGGTCGGCTGCAGGTCCTTGACCGTCTCCCCGATCTGCTCACGGTTGTCGGCCAGGAAGCCGGCCACATCCCCGAGCGCGATCGACAACTTGTTCAGCGCGGCTGCGAGTTGTTCGCGCTCACCCGCGAGGAACCTGTTGAACGACGCCATCTGGGTGTTGAACTGCCGCACCTGGGCGTCGTTCTCGCGCAGCGCGCCGACGAAGGTGTTGAGGCCCTTGACGGTGTCGAAGAGGTTGTTCCGCGAATCGCTCAGCGTCGTGGAGGCCTTCGACAGGTTCTCGATGGCCTTTCCGAGCTTCTCGCCGTTGCCGGCGAGGTTCTCGGCGCCCGTCGCGACGAGTTCACTCACCGCGCCCTGGCGTCCGGTGCCGTCGGTCTTGTTCGCGCCGTCGGGCCCGAGGGCGTCCGACAGTTCCTTGACGCTGGCGTAGAGCTCGTCGACCTCGACCGGGACCATGGTCTGGTCCTCGTTCAGGGTGATGTCGCGACCGGCCTTCGGGCCTCCCGAGTAGGCCGGGGTCAGTTGCACGAAACGGTCGGCGACGACCGATGGGATCATCTGCACGGCACGGACGTTCTCGGGCAGCGTGATGCCGCGGTCGACCGTCATGGTCACCTTCACCGTCTCACCCTGCGGCGTCACCGAATCGACCTTGCCCACGGCCACGCCGAGGATGCGGACGTCGGAACCGGAATAGATGCCGACCGAACGTTTGAACGTCGCGGTGATCTTGGTGGTCCCGATCGCGGAGAACACCCACCACAGGGCGCCCGCGACGACGAGCGCGAGAATCAGCCCGAGGATGAGCGCGACGATGTGCCGCGGGGTGAACCAGCGGCCGGGGCCGGAGATCTGTGTCAGGTCTGGTGCGGTCATCAGCCTGCCCCCGTTCCGCCGTTGTTTTCCATCGCCATCTTGTTCGGCGGCCGTGTGGTGTTCTGCTGCGGCAGCGCCGGCGGCAGTAGGTTCACCACGACCTGATCGAACCAACGGCCGTTGCCGAGGACGTTGGCGTACAGGCGGTAGAACGGCGCCATGTTCTTGATCGTGTCGCGGATGTTCTGGTTCTGACGCTGCAGCAGCTCGTTCACGCCCTTCAGCGCGTCGAGCGCCGGGCCGATCTGCTCCTCGTTGTCGCGCACGATGCCGGTAAGCGAGTCGCCGAGGCTCGTCGTGCTGGCCAGCAGAGCGGAGATGGACTGCTGCCGGTTGTTCAACTCGTCGAGCAGCTGGCCCGCGCCGCCGATCAGGCGCACGAACTCCTCGTTGCGATCGGCCAGGAGCTTCGAGGTGTCCTTGGTCGCGGCGAGGAGCTTCTGCACCTCCTGGTCGCGGCTGGCGATCGTGTTGGACAACCGCGCGAGACCGTCGAGCGCGGGTCCGGTGTTGCCGGCCGTACCGGAGAAGGCATCCGACAGCACGCGCATCGACTCGGCCAGCTGATCGTTGTCGAAGTCCTCGATCTGCTGCGCCGCACCCGAGAACGCCTCGATGACGTCGTAGGGCGAGACCGTGTCGGTGAGCGGAACGTCGGGGTCGGCCGGTTCACTGCCACGCGGGTTCAGTCCCAGGTACTTCTGCCCCAGGATCGTCTTGATCTGGATCGATGCCTGTGTCTGGTCGCCGATCCAGGTGTTCTCCACCTTGAAGCTGACGTCGACGCGGTCGCCGTTGAGCTTCACGCTCTCGACCTCGCCGACCTTGACGCCTGCCACGCGCACCTCATTACCCGCCCTGAGTCCGGCGGCCTCGGTGAACTGCGCGGTGTAGCGGGCGCCGGCGCCCAGCAGCGGAACCTCGGTCAGGTAGAAGGCACTGAGTCCGAGCATCAGGAGGATCAGGACACCGATGGCGCCGATGCTGACCGGGCTGCGTCGTCCGCCGAAGCGGCGATGCGGGTGCTGCGCCGGCTGCTTCGCGGCGTCGTCGTCGCCGTTGTCGTCGGCGCGGTTGTTCTCGTCTGCCATCGTGGTCACCCCCCTGGCTTCTCGTCAGCCCAGCAACGGGTGGCCGCACTGGTGTAGAGCACGTGATTGATGTCGGGCAGCGGCACCAGCGGCTGTGTCAGCAGCGTCGACTTGCCGTTGCCGGCGACGACGTCGATACCGCACAGATAGAACTGGAACCAGGAACCGAAGGTCGCGGCCCGGCCGACCTTGCGCAGCTTGACCGGGAGGTTGGTCAGCGTCTCCTCGATGTCCTCGTTGCGCTTGTTGATCTCGTCGGACAGCGACTTCAGTCCGGCGATGTCGCCCTGGATCGACGGGCGCGTCGCACCGAGGATGTTCGCGGTCACCGAGGTCAGATTCGACACGGAACTGATCGCCGATCCTACCGAACCGCGTTGCGCGGCAAGCCCGGTCACCAACTTCTCGGTGTTGTCGAGGAGGCTGGTGAACTGCTCGTCGTTGCGGTTGACCGTGTCGAGGACCTTGGTGAGGTTGCCGATCAGCTCACCGATCACCTTGTCCTTGTCGGCGATCGCGTTCGTCAGGTCCGCGGTGTCGCTGACCAGCCGCGTGATCGAGCCGCCCTGACCGTCGAAGACCGCGATGATCTCGGAGGTCAGCTTGTTGACGTCGTCGGCCGACAGCTGTTGGAACAGCGGCCGGAACCCGTTGAACAACTCGGTGAGGTTGACCGGCGGGTGGGTGGAGTCGTCGTCCTCGTCCAACCCGAACGTGTGACCCTGCGACACGGTCCGGGCCGGGTCGCCGGCGCCGCGTTCGAGCGCCAGATACCGCAGGCCGGTGAGGTTGCGATAGCGGATGTAGAGCTGGGTCCCGTCGGGCAACCGGTCGCGGTCGAGGTTGAACGAGACCATCGCCCGGTTGCGGTCGTAGACCTCGACTTTCTCCACCTGTCCCACTCGCACGCCGGCGATGCGGACGTCGTCGCCGGAGTTCAGCAGGGTGGCGTCGTCGAAGACGGCCTTGAACTTCGCGTCTCCGCCGCCGCCGGCGTTCGCGATGGTGATCGCGAGCAGGCTGGTCGTCACGACGGTGACGACCGCGAAGATGATCAGCTTGACCAGGGGCGCGATTATCGACCTCATTTGATCTCGACCTGCGCTCCCTGGAGGGAACCGCCGGCGATCATGGTCACCCAGGTCGGCACCGACTCCGGCGAACGGCCGCTCGTGGCGCCGTAGATGACCTGCAGCTGCTTGCGGTAGTCCGGATCGTCGAACGGGTTGGACCGGACCGATGCGGTACCGGCAGGCACGCCGCTGAACTGCGGCTGCGGCAGCTTCTGAACGTTGCGCGGACCGGCGTTGCGTGACGGCGGCTGGTAGCTGCCGTCGGCGAGACTGCCACCCGGATACTGCGGGAACGGGCGACCGTCGGTGGGGGGCTCGTAGCAGACGGCGGGTGGGTCGAGATCCATGAAGCGGGGTTCGTCCTGGTTCGGTAGATAGCGGCCACGAGGATTGATGAACTGCAGGTTCACCCGCACACCCGGGTTCTTGGTGCCCTCGCCCACGATTCTGCGTGACTCGGGGATCAGACCCACGAAGTTGCGGAACGTGCAGACGAAGGTCGGCGACTGCTTCGCGAGTCCGACGAGCAACTCTTCCGAGTCGACAGCGAGGTCGATCAGGTCGGTGCGGTTCTGGCGCAGCCAGCCGGTGAGGTCGTCGGATGCCACACCGAGGGTCGCGATGAGCGTCCGCAGATCTGCCTGCCGTTCGACGATGGTGTTCGACGTCGTCCGGAACGAGTCCAGCGCGTCGACGACGTCGGGCAGCGCCTGCGAGTAGGTCTGCGAGAAGGTCGCCAGGCCCTCGAGGGTGCCCTCGAGGTCGGGCAGGTTCTTGTTGACCTCGACGAAGATCTGGTCGAGCTCTTCGAGCGTCGTGCCGAGCTGCTCACCGCGGCCCGACAACGCCTTCGACAGCGCGGTCAGCGTGGCGTTGAGATCCTGCGGCGGGATGGCGTCGAGGACCGGAAGCAGCTTGTCGAACAACTCCTGGACCTCGAGTGCGTTGCCGCTGCGATCGGTCTCGATGGTCGCGCCGTTGGTCAGCGTCGGTCCGGTGTTGTCCTCGGGGACCTGCAGCGCCACGTACCGCTCGCCGAAGAGCGTCTTCGGCAGGATCCGCGCGGTGGTCTTGTCCGACAGTTCCTTCGCCTTGTTCGGGTCGAGGCCGAGGATGACCTCGACCGACCCGTCGGGCGCCGGCTTCACCTCACGGACCTCGCCGACGACCATGCCGCGCGCCTTCACGTCGGCGTTCGCGGGCAGCGCGTTGCCGGTGGAGTCGGTCATCAGGGTGACGTCGGTGAAGTCCTGGAACGTCTTGTTGAACTTGGTGATGGTCGCGGTGAGGAACAGTGCGACCACGAGAAAGAAGACCAGGCCGAGCAGCCTTCTACGCAGGACCGACACCGCTAACCTCCCACTCTGACCGTCGTCGTGGTGCCCCAGATCGCGAGTCCCAGGAAGAAGTCGAGGATCGCGATGAGGACCAGTGCCGAGCGGACCGCGTGACCGACGGCCACGCCCACACCTGCGGGTCCACCCGATGCGTAGTAGCCGTAGTAGCAGTGCACCAGGATGATCACGAAGGCGAAGACCAGCACCTTGCCGAACGACCAGAGCACGTCGGCCGGCGGCAGGAACAGGTTGAAGTAGTGGTCGTAGGAACCGCCTGACTGTCCATTGAAGACCGTCGTGACCACCCGAGACGCCAGGTACGCCGACAGCAGACCGAGCACGTACAGCGGGATGACCGCGATGAACCCGGCGATCACGCGCGTCGACACGAGGAACGGGATCGACGGCACGGCCATCGTCTCGAGGGCGTCGATCTCCTCCGAGATGCGCATGGCGCCGAGCTGGGCGGTGAAGCCACAGCCGACGGTCGCGGACAGGGCGAGGCCCGCCACCAGAGGCGCCACCTCACGGGTGTTGACATAGGCCGACAGGAAGCCGGTCAGTGCCTGCGACCCGATCTGGTCGAGTGCCGCATAACCCTGAAGGCCGACGACGACGCCGGTGAAGCCCGACATCAGCACCATCACGCCGATGGTGCCGCCGATCACCGCGAGTCCGCCCGAGCCGAAGGCAACTTCGGCGAGTAGGCGCAGGACCTCACGGGTGTAGTGCACCAGCGTCTTCGGCATCCACGCGAGCGTGCGGCCGTAGAACGACATCTGCTCACCGGCGCCGTCGAGCACCTTGAGTGGTCTGCCCAGCTGTTTGCGGGCCTCGTACATGTAGTACTCGGGCCTGCTCTTGGCGATCGTCACGCCGCCGCCACCATCGGTCACGACTAGCTCCCCTTCGGTGGGACGATCTGCAGGTAGACCGCAGTGATGATCAGATTGGCGAGAAACAGCAGAAGGAATGTGATGACGACGCTCTGGTTGACGGCGTCACCCACACCCTTCGGGCCGCCCTTGGGATTGAGGCCCTTGTAGGCGGCGACGACGCCGGCGAGGACACCGAAGACCGCGGCCTTCAGCGTCGACACCCAGAGGTCGGGCAGCTGGGCGAGGGCACCGAACGACGCCAGGTAGGCGCCCGGGGTGCCGCCCTGCATCACCACGTTGAAGAAGTAACCACCACCGATGCCGATGACGGCGACCAGACCGTTGAGCAGTATCGCGACCAGGACCATGGCCAGCACACGCGGGACCACGAGTCGCTGGATGGGGTTGATGCCCAACACTTCCATCGCGTCGATCTCCTCGCGGATGGTGCGCGAACCGAGGTCGGCGGCAACCGCCGACCCGGCCGCACCCGCGATGAGGAGCGAGGTCACGAGTGGTGACCCCTGCTGGATGACCACCAACACGCTGGCCGCACCGGTGTACGACTCGGCGCCGAGTTGTTTGATCAGCGAACCCGTCTGCAAGGAGACGATCGCGCCGAACGGAATCGCGATCAGGGCGGTGGGCAGGATCGTCACACTGGCGATGAACCACGCCTGCTGGATGAACTCCCGCCACTGAAACGGGCGCACAAAGGTCTGGCGTGCAACATCGACGAAGAGCTGAACGATATTGCCGGTCTGGGCTAGGGCGCCCGTTCCGGCCTGCGCGATTCGGTCGACGCCACGCGTGGTGGCATTGGTCATCCCTGGATCGTCCGCCCTTCGTTTGCGTCTGAAGCACGATGACTGGGCTTGGTCAGTGCGTCGCCGCCACCGGGCGTCTGCCACTGCTCTGTCGGCGCATCGCTGCCGCCGTAGTCGATCACGTCGGTCTTGGCGTCGGCGACGGCCAGGTTCCCCGAGGAAGCGCTCGTCCACTCGTTGTCCCCGCTGTGGCGTCCGTTCGCCACATCCTCGGCGTGGGCGCGGCTCTCCTCGCGGATCTGGTCTTCCTGCTCCTGGCTGCGACGGATGGCCTCCTGCGCGTTCTGCGGCAGGCCGGGCAGCATCGCATGCACGCGCTCACGGTGACGGGCGACCGCCTTGCGTTCGGGCATACCCGGATTGGGCTGGACCTGCGGGATGATCTCGGTGAAGTCCTCCTTGGTACCACCACCGGAGATACCCGCGGCCTGCATGGCCTCTTCCTGCTTCTGGACGGCCTCGTCCTTCTCCTCCGACATACCGATCGGACCGAACCGGTCACCGGAGAGGAACTGCTTGACCACCGGCTGCTCCGAGGTCAGCAACTGCTCACGCGGACCGAACATCACCAGCTCCTTCCGGAACAACATGCCGATGTTGTCCGGGATCGTGCGCGCGATGTTGATGTTGTGCGTCACGATCAGGATCGTCGCATCGATCTGGGCGTTGATGTCGATCAACAACTGGCTGATGTAGGCGGTACGCACCGGATCCAGACCCGAATCCGGCTCGTCACACAAAATGATCTGCGGATCGAGCACCAACGCGCGCGCCAGACCGGCACGCTTGCGCATACCACCGGAGATCTCACCGGGAAGCTTGTCCTCGGCACCGGTCAGACCGACCAGATCGATCTTCTCCATCACGATGTCGCGGACCTCGTTCTCCTTCTTCTTCGTGTGCTCACGAAGCGGGAACGCGATGTTGTCGAACAACGACATCGAACCGAACAGGGCACCATCCTGGAACAGCACACCGAACAGCTTGCGGATCTCATAGAGCTCTTTGGCCGAACACTGCGTGATATCGGTGCCATCGACGATCACCGACCCCTGCTCGGGATGCAGCAACCCGATCAACGTCTTCAAGAACACCGACTTACCGGTACCCGACGGACCGAGCAGCGCAGACACCTCACCCTCCGGGAGGGTCAGCGTGACATCACGCCAAATATTCTGCGAACCAAACGACTTCGTGAGCCCCTCGACACTGACCTCAACACCCACAACTTCCTCCAGACGATCGCTGCCCCCGAAGGCGGCCACGGTGTGACCGCACACCAACCGGTGGCATTTGTGGTTGGGGTCACTGTAACCGACCAGCGACCGCTCACAGAGCGACCGGCACCCTCAGCGTTGGCAGCGGCGGAAGCTACCGGCAGGTAACCACGCCGCGTCGATGACATTAGCTGATGTTAAGTGGTGAGGAAAGTCGGACACCGACCCCGTTGTGACGCCCGACGCAGAGTCCCAGGTCACTCCGGGAGTGTCCGTTTCGGGGACGCATTGAACGGAGATGACGCGTCGTGCGTCCAATCCCCATGACATGGTTCCCGACCGATCGATACGGACTCATACGGCGCGAATCGACGCTGCGGGTCGGCATCAGCGACGACACCGTCGCGGCGGCGGTGGACAGCGGGGACTTGATCCGGTTGGCCCCCGGGGTCTACTTGGAGGCCGATCCCGACGCTGCCGATTCCACCGCGATCCATCGGCTGCAGTCCATCGCAGTGGCGACCTCGGCACGTGATCGCGGCAAGGCGACGCTGAGCCATGATTCGGCGGCAGCCGTCCTCGGGCTCGAACTACTCCACCCCGACCGCGAGGCTGTCCATCTCACCAAGAAGTCCACCGCGGGCGGTTTCGTCCGCGGCCATCGGCACGTACACAACGGCCCGCTGACATCCGGCGACATCAAGATGGTCGACGGGATCGAGGTGACCACGCTCGAGCGCACTGCGGTCGACATCGCCACGAACGGCAACTTCGCGCAAGCACTGGTGGCCTTCGACCGAGCACTGGCGATGAAGGCCGATTCATCCGTCATGACGGCCATCCTCGACGCGCGTCTACGGCGACCCGGGACCAGCACCGCACGACGAGCCCTTTCGCTCGCCGACGCGTCCTCAGAGGGCGTCGGGGAGTCGTGGAGCCGCGCCCAGATGATTGCAGCCGGGCTCCCTCTTCCCCGTCTCCAGCACACGTTCCAGACATCACAGGGCGAGGCGCGGGCGGACTTCGACTGGGAGGGTCGGCTCGTCGGTGAGTTCGACGGGATGCAGAAATACGGTCTGCGCCCCGGAGAAACCCCGCGCGAGGCATTGATCCGCGAGAAGCGGCGCGAGGATGCCCTCCGGGCCATGGGCATCATGGTGGTCCGCTGGACGTGGGCCGAACTCGAACGCGAAGAGCTGGTCGGCCTCCTCAGACCCTGGCTCATGAAGTTGGGGCTCACTGCCGCCTGAGCGCTCGACTCCCAGACTTCATTTCGACGTTGCGACTTCGATCGAGGTCGCAACGTCGAAATGAAGTCTGGGAGTCAGGCCAACACAGCAACGAGCCCGGGACAGCAATGCTGTCCCGGGCTCGTGAGTCGCGTAAGAAGAGTCTTACTTGACGGCCTCGATGCGCAAGTGCGCTCCGCTTACTTGACGGAGACCTTGGCGCCGGCCTCTTCGAGCTTGGCCTTGGCAGCCTCGGCGGCGTCCTTGTCGACCTTCTCCAGGAGAGCCTTCGGAGCACCCTCGACGAGGTCCTTGGCTTCCTTCAGGCCCAGACCCGAGACGACCTCGCGGACGACCTTGATGACCTGGATCTTCTTGTCGCCGGCACCCTCGAGGATGACGTCGAACTCGTCCTGCTCGGCAGCAGCCTCGGCGCCACCGGCAGCCGGTGCACCGGCAGCGGCAACGGCGACCGGAGCGGCCGCGGTGACCTCGAAGACCTCTTCGAACTTCTTCACGAAATCGCTGAGCTCCAGCAGGGTCAGTTCCTTGAACTGATCGATGAGCTCGTCAGCGGTGAGCTTCGCCATGGTGGCGTCCTTCCTGTAAGTCCCCGTACGGGGTTGGTGTGCATCCCCGTACGGTTCGGGGATCGGCTTGGTGCGGCGAGTTATTCGCCGGCTTCGTTCTTCTTCTCCTGCAGGGCCGCTGCGAGACGCGCGACCTGCGATGCCGGCTGGTTGAACAGGCCGGCTGCCTTAGCCAAGTTGCCCTTCATGGCACCGGCGAGCTTGGCCAGCAAGACCTCACGGGTCTCAAGGTCGGCGATCTGCTCGATCTCGGCAATGGACAGCGCGCGGCCGTCCATGTACCCGCCCTTGATGACCAGAGCCTTGTTGTCCTTGGCGAACGTCTTGATCGCCTTCGCGGCCACAACCGGCTCACCTTCGATGAAGGCAATCGCGGTCGGACCGGTGAACAGCTCGTCGAGCCCTTCCACGCCCGCTTCAGCAGCGGCACGCTTCACCAGGGTGTTCTTGGCGACGGAGTAGGTTGCACCCTCACCGAGGGAACGTCGCAGCTGGGAGATCTGGGTGACGGACAGACCACGGTATTCCGTGATAACCGTCGCCGTGGAGCCCTTGAACTGCTCTGCGATCTCCGCAACAGCGGCGACCTTTTCGGACTTGGCCATACTTCGCCTCCTCTCCTCGTCACTTGAGTTGGTCGGGTTCAACTGAGCGACGGGCCGTGGAGGCGGAAATGACAAACGCCCCGGCGCGCAGGCACGGGGGTGAAGACGCACACACGTAATGTGTGGGACAACATTCCTCGTTCATCCTGCGTGGGCCGGCGACTTCGTCGCGCCTTCGTTCGGGAGTTCCCGACGACCAACGGTCTCTGGTTGAACCGATACGACGCACGGGTGTGCATCACATCGACGATTAGGTTACGTGGTCGTGGGGCAACAATCCAAATCGACCGAGGTGCACGACCCCAATGAGCGCGCGCAGGCCGCCATGGACGCCATCGCGGCACGCCACCTGCAGCGCGCGTTCGGGTTGCCGGCGACGCGCACGGCGGCCGTCGCCTGGCCGATCGGATTCGTCGCGGCGCACCTCGGATCCTGGCACTACTGGTGGCATGCGCATCTCGTCGACCTTCTCGTCGACGCCGCGATCCACCGTGTCGAGGGTGACCGCTCCTTCGATCCGCACATCGCCGACGACGCCAACCGGGTACTGCGCGGGATCAAGGTCCGCAACCTCGGGCGGTGGACCAACAACTACTACGACGACATGGCCTGGCTCGGCCTGGCGATCGAACGAGCCGACCGCCACCTCGACCTCGACCACCGGCGGGGCCTGGAGACCCTGACCCGACGGATGCTCGACGCCTGGGTCCCCGAGGACGGCGGCGGAATCCCGTGGCGCACCACCGATCAGTTCTTCAACGCCCCCGCAAACGGCCCCGCCGCGATCCTGGTCGCCCGCACCGGCCACGTCGAACGCGCCGTCGCGATGTGCGACTGGATGGACGCCAACCTCATCGACCCGAAGACCCACCTGGTCATCGACGGCCTGAAGAAGCAGCCCGACGGTTCGCTGAAGGCCGAGACCGGCACGTACACCTACTGCCAGGGCGTCGTACTCGGCGCCGAACTCGAGGTCTTCCGCGAGACCGGTGAACAGCGTCACCTGGACCGTCTGGCCCGGCTTCTCGGGGCCGTCGAGAAGCACTCGTGCACCGACGGGGTGATCAACGGCGGCGGAGGCGGCGACGGCGGCCTGTTCCACGGGGTGCTCGCCCGCTATCTGGCGCTCGTCGCCACCGATCTGCCCGAGGTCGGCGGATCGGATGAACTGCGCGCCCGGGCAGCCCGGATCGTGACCTCGAGCGCCGACGCGGCCTGGGCCAATCGCACGGAGATCCGCGGGCACGTGGTCTTCCCCAGCGACTGGCGCCGCAGGGCCGTCGTACCAACGGCTTCCGGCAAGAAAGCCCAGTTCGTCGCGGGTGCCGTGACGCCGTCGGAGGTCCCCGAACGTGACCTGTCGGTGCAGCTGTCGGCCTGGATGGTCCTCGAGGCCGCCGCCGCGATCGACCTGTCGCTGCCCGAACGTGATCGTTCGTAGATCCCCCGATGGTCAAACCGACGCCACCCGGTTAGCCATCCGATACCGAAGCTGAGCTATTCTTCAGCGAACGTGTGAGGTGACCTGGAACACACCGGATCCCAAGCAGTCGGATCCGCCTGGCGCCCACGACCGACACGACGGGGCGTCGGTGTCCACCCGGCCATCTCGACCAGCAGCACACACGGTGTGGCACCCCACCCCAGGCAGGGTGATGCACCATGACGTATCAGCTGGATCCCGCGGAACGACGCGCGCGCCCGGTTCCCTCGCCACTTCCCTCGCGGCGCATCACCGAAGCGCCCCACTTCGGCACCCTCCCCCTCGGCGACCCCACGGGTGGCGCCGACGCCATCCGCTGGCGTGAACAGGTCGACGGCAAGCAGCTGTACCCGCGCGTCGTCATCGATCGTGACGTCTCGATCACCATGAGCGACGGTGCCGTCCTGCGTGCCACGGTGATCCGCCCGGCCAACCGGTTCGGTCAGACGGTTCTCACGCCCTACCCCGCGATCATCAACATCAACCCGTACAACCGGGCCGCCATCGACTTCGTCGATCAGGCACTGCACGCTCCTGTGCTCGGCAAAGCCCTGCACACGGCGTCGGCGTCGATCGACGCCAGCGGCACCGCACTCGAGGGCCTCACGACACTCACCCAGACGCTGTCCGGCGGGGTCTTCGACGTCTTCGGCATCAACCGCAACCTGGTGCGCAGCGGCTACGTACAGGTCGTCGTCGACGTACGCGGTACCGGAGCCAGCCACGGCAAGTGGCAGATCCTCGGCCCGCGTGAGCAGCAGGACTCGCTGGAGATCATCGACTGGGTCGCCGAGCAGGAATGGTGTGACGGAACCGTCGGCCTGGCCGGCTGGTCCTATTCGGCGATCAACTCGCTGCAGGCCGCGGACAAGCGACCGCCACAGCTGAAGGCGGTCTTCGCGGTCGAGGGCTGCGACGACATCGTGCGTGACATCTACATCACCGGCGGGATGCCGTCGGCGTTCATCCCGGTGTGGTTGTCGGCGGTCAACATGCTCAAGTGGGTTCCCAACCCCGCCAACATCGTTCGTGACATCGTCAGCGGCCACGCTCTGCGGTGGGCCATCGACCGGGTGAAGTCGCCGGCCACCGATATCCCCTCGCTGCTCTGGGGTTTCCTCACCGCGCGCGACCCACGCATCTTCGACGACCCGTATTTCGACGAACGCGACCCGATCGTCGACCGCATCGAGGCCCCCACGTTCACGGTCGGCGCATGGCACGACCTGTTCGGTCGCAGCGCCACCGGTGTCTACGAACGACTGAAGATGGAACCGGGCCGCAAGCAGATGATCGTCGGCGACGGCTATCACCTCGACGTCGGCTCGGGCTACGGCGGCAAGTTCGCGCCGCCGCGACTCGACGTCCTCGAACGCGCCTGGTTCGACCGTTGGCTCAAGGGGCACCGCAACGGAGTGGAGTTCTACGGTCCGGTCACCATGCTGCAGCAGGGCGGCGCGTGGACGGCCGGACAGAACTTCCCGCGGCCCGGCGTGGCGCCGACCCGGCTCTACCTGACGCCGGACACCTCGTCCACCGCCGATCACGCCGTTCATGACGGAACGCTGGGTTCGACTCCCGCACAAGGTGTCTCATCGCTGCACATCCGTCCCGACACCCGCGGACTGCGGTCGCGCGACATGACCCAGGTGACTGCCGGCGCAACGATGGTCCTCGGCGCCGACTACGCCAAGGACGCTCGTTTCCAGGAGCGGGGTGCGCTGTCGTTCACGACGGCACCGGTTCTCGAGGCGACCCCGGTCAGCGGTGCGATGAACCTGCGACTCAACGTCGCGACCACCGCGCACGAGGCGATCTGGGCGGTGACCGTGAACGACGTTGCGCCCGACGGCACGTCGACCGTACTCACCAACGGCGCACTGTCGGCGTCGAATCGCGCCCTGGACCGCAGCAAGTCGACGTACACCACCGACGGCAGCCTGCTGTCGGCGCACCACTACCTGTCCCACAAGCACAAACTGCCGGTCCCGGCCGACGAACCGGTCCGCATCGATGTCGACCTCGTCCCCACCGACGCGGTACTGCAACCCGGCCACCGTCTGCGCGTAGACGTCTACGCGGCCAGCCTGCCGCGCTACCTCACCGTCGTGCCCGACCTGATCAAGGCACGCGGCCGCAAGCAGCGCCTGGTCCTCGACCCCGCGCATCCGAGTTACCTCACGTTGCTCGCCGGTGAGGGGTTGCGTTCCGACCTGGAGGACGCCGCCACCGTCTGACATCCCGATCCTGCGACCAGCCATTTGGGACGAATATTTTCATCCGTCCCATTGACTCTGCGGCGCCGGAGACCTACGTTTCGATGACAGCCCTGTTCGAAACGTCTCCGATCGGAGTGCACGTCCGATGACCACCTCACGGGTCGCCTCCACCGCACCGCAGGCGCCCCCGGGCCCCGCCGCGCCGATCCCCCCTGCACCGCTCCCCACCGCGACGACGATCCCGACGCGACACCCATCGGGTCCGTGCAAGATCCCGACCGGCCTGTGGGCCGTCGGCCTTCTGCTGGGCCTGCGTAAACCCGACCGAGAACTCTTCCGCCACATCGGCGAGCTCCTCACCGTCGGCGACGAACCGGCCGATCGCCTGGTCGAGTGGATGCACACGGCCGGGATGACGCAGGCGCGTCCGCTGTTCGAGCAGGCGCTGGAGAACGGCATCGCTTCGGTGACCGACGCCCCGGCTCCGCTCCGCGAGTTCTTCGAGGTCTACGAGAAGACCCCGGACTGGGTCGACCGGGACCTGATCGAAGAGGGTGCCCGGATCATGCGCAGCGGCGGCGCCGACGGCCTGTACGTCGCACGTGACGTCGCGTTGCTGGGCGGCTACCAGTTCTCCGGCTTCAACCAGACCCTGTTGCGCACCGGCGCATTGGAGAAGGGTTCGAACAAGCGCTTCGCCGAGACCACCCAGTGGGCCACCGACGTCATCACCGAGAACGGTTTGCTGCCACAGGGAGTCGGCTATCGATCGACGCTGCACGTCCGGCTGATCCATGCATTCGTCCGACGCCACGTCGCCGCCCTCCCGGACTGGGATTCCGACGCCTGGGGACTTCCCATCAACCAGACCGACATGGCCGCGACGCTGATCGGGGCGCTCGTCTCGCCCAGCCTCGGAGCGGTGATGATGGGACTCGTCAATCGGCCCGGCGAGTACGACGCCGTCGCACACCTCACGCGGTACACCGGTTGGCTTCTCGGCGTCCAGGACGAGTTCCTGCCCAGGGATTTTCGCGACGCGATCCGTGTGCTCCACCAAACCTCGTACGTCCTCTCGACCCCGGATGAGACGACCAGGCAGCTCTCGGTTCCGATGGCCGACGACCCACTCCAGTGGGACTATCGCCGGTTCGCGGGTCTGCGGCGCAAGATCGCGCGCTCGCAACATCTCTCGATCACCAGCGCGTTCCTCGGACGAGGTGCGATGCACACCCTGGGACTGCCGTTCGTCCTGCCGTGGTATCCGGCGATCCGGTTCCCCGTCAACATCATCCGTTCGATCGCCGCCCAGCGACCGGGAGGACGGGAACGGGCCGCGGAGCGTGGGATGGCCGAACAGCGCGAGTTCATGCGGATCATGGCCGGGGGCGATGCGACGATCGGCCATTCGGCCAAGGCGATCACCGGCCACTGAACCCGATCAGCCGATCCCCGAGTCGGCGAGGACGACGCGGAAGACGAACGCCGCCTCGGGCCCGAGGACCATACCCACGAGTTCGATGAAGGTGAGCACGAAGCCTCGTCCGTGTCCCGGGCCCCTGGAGTCGTCGAGATGATGGGCGAGTTCGTGCAGAACGACCAGCTCCCGTAATGCCCACCGCCCCTCGGCCGACGACGGGATCGCGATCTCGGCGCGCACGAGTTCGTTTCCGGACACCGTCGTCGACCGGGCGTAGTGCGCCGAGCTCTGACCTCGGCGCTCGCGTACCGACACGGGCTCGGCGGCGCGCGGGAACCGCGATCGTACGCTCGGCAGCTCCAAGACCCGCCGCACGTAGTCACGCACCGCCTCGATCGAGGCGAACCGGGCCTCGGCCGGCAAGGTGAGTTCGGTCCCGGCCAGCTGCACGGTGCGCGACGACGACGCGGTGTCGAAAAGCCGGAACACGAGTCGCTCGGCGTCGTAGTACCGGGCACGCCCGGTGTCACGGGGGCTCACGGCATCACCAATGATGATGAGGGTCCGCTGTACCCGATGGGAGTCTTCATGCGCCGTCCCGACGTGCGCGCGTTCGCCGAACGCGTGCTCCGACTCCCTGGTGCGACGCTCAGCCTGCGCATCCTCACCGACATCGCCCGCGGTGACGTGACCGACCGGGCGATGACCCTCGCCGCGCAGGCGTTCACCTCGATCCTGCCCATCGTCATCCTGGTGCTCACCCTGCCGGGCACGGACGTCGTCGACGACGCGCTGACCGAACTCGGCATCCCGGTGAGCCGCCTCGACCACACGTCGGTCGACGACCCGCAGTCCTTCGCCACCTTCGGGGTCATCGGCGCACTGATGACCATCGCCGGCGCCACCTCCCTGTCACGTGCACTCGGCCGAATGTATGTCTCGATCTGGGGTGTCACCAAACTGCCATGGCGAGCGTTCTGGCGTTGGGTGGTCGTGTTGTTCCTCATCCCGGCCGCCGTGACCGCGCAAGGATTGTCGACGGGATTGCGGGCCGAATCGCTCTTCGGCATCTATCTCGGGGGCAGCGGGCTGCTCGGCATCGTGCTGATCTTCGTGGTGACGGTCATGATCTGGTCCGCCACGTTCACCGTGATCCCGCGACTGCTGGTCTCCACCCAGGTCCCGCTCCGCCTCCTGGTGCTCAACGGCGTGGGCACGGGCCTGCTGATCACGGTGCTGCTGGCCGGGAGCCGCGTCGCGCTGCCCACGCTGGCGTCGAGCACCATCCGCTACTTCGGCACGCTCGGCATCGTCTTCGTCGCGATCGGCTGGCTGTTCGTCTTCGCCGCGATCCTGGTCGTGACCGCCATCGTCGTGCATGCCGTGGTCACCGACGAGGGCCGCGTGGGACGCCGGGTTCAGCGGTGGGCGGGAACGCCTACACCGTTCACCGTGCCGACCGCCTCCTGGTACCGCCCGCCGGTGTGAGCTCCGGGCCGCCCGCTCTCGCACGATAGGCGCTGCCTATCCATCCCCCCTCGTCACCGTCCGCGCCCGACACTGTGTCTGCGCAGATCGTGAACCGGAGGGGACACCATGACCGCAGGAACCGCACGACACCATCCAGATGACCGCCCGGATCGGTCGCTGCCGGAGGCGATCTCGTCGTGAGCCGGATCGAGCTTTCCGGACTCACCAAGGATTACGGGTCCACACGAGCGCTGAACTCGATAGACCTCGACGTCGCCGACGGCGAGTTCATCGTCTTCCTCGGCCCCAGCGGATGCGGCAAGTCCACGCTCCTGCGGATGATCGCCGGTCTCGCCGAGCCGACCGCGGGTGAGATCCGGATCGACGGCCACGACGTCACCGATCTGCCGCCCCGAGACCGGCGTCTCGCGATGGTGTTCCAGAGCTACGCCCTGTATCCGCATCTCACTGTCGCCAAGAACGTCGCGTTCCCGCTGCGGGCCCGGTCTGTCCGGCGCGCTGAGATCACCGGACGGGTCGAGCGGGTGGCGTCGTCGCTCGCACTCACGGAACTGCTCGCACGCCGCCCGGCAGCCCTGTCGGGCGGACAACGCCAGCGCGTGGCCCTCGCCCGTGCGATGGTGCAGGAACCGGGCGCTTATCTGATGGACGAACCGCTGTCGAATCTCGATGCCCGGCTGCGTTCGGCCACCAGGACCGAACTCGTCGACCTGCACGATCGCATCGGCGCCACGTTCCTGTACGTCACCCATGACCAGATCGAGGCCATGTCGATGGCGACGCGCATCGTGTTGCTCGACTCGGGCCACGTCGAGCAGGTCGGCGCGCCCGACGAGCTGTACGACCAACCCGCGTCGACCTTCGTGGCCGCGTTCCTCGGCGCCCCGCCGATGTGCCTGTTCGACGCCGTGGTGGCCTCCGAGAACGACCGGATGGTGGTGCGCGCACCCGGGATTCACCTACCGATCGACCTGCCCACGCCGGCCGGCGGATATGCCCCGCACGAGGTCACCGCCGGAATCCGGCCGGAACGGATGGTGCTCGACCCGCGCGGCCAGATCGCCGCGGAGGTCCTCACCGTCGAGAACGTCGGCAGTGACGAGGTCCTGCACCTGCGCGCCCACACCACGACATTGCAGGCCCGCGTCCGACGCCCGACGGCGCGCGCGGGCGACCACATCCGCCTGTCCGTCGCTGCCGGCGACATCCATCTCTTCGACCGGTCCAGCGGCCGGCGTCTGCAGTGGAAGCCGGACACCTCCACCACCCGCGAGAACACCCTCATCCGACAAGGAGCAGCATCATGAGTCGCAGGTCCCTGCGTCGCAGAGCAGTGGCGATCGTCGCCGCACTCACCACCACCGCCGTCGTACTGTCCGCCTGCAGCATGGGTTCGACCGCCGGGGAGGGAACCGCCGTCGCGGTGCCCGAACTCGATCCGGCCCAGAAGGTCACGATCGTCTTCGAGAGCTACAACTACGGTCTGGCCGGTGCATGGACCGACACCTTCAACACACTGATCGCCGATTTCAGCAAGAAACACCCCAACATCACCGTCAAGGCCCAGAAACCGCAGGGCAACAGCCCCAACCCCGCCCGCGACGCCATCTCGAGCGTGCAGAACCAGTCGGTGGCCGGCTCGGCCCCCGACGTCGCACAGCTGGGCTTCGGCGATTTCGGTTTCGTCGTCGACCAGCTCGGCGCCCAGCCACTCTCGGCACTGTTCGGCACCGACGCCGTCGAAGCGCACTTCTCCGAGCGCCACCCCTACGCGTCGAGCGTGCGAACGCTCGGTGTGTCCGACGGCGTCACCTTCGGAATTCCGTTCGTGATGTCGACCCCGGTGTTCTATTACAACGCCGACCTGTTCCGCCGCGCCGGCCTCGACCCCGACAAGCCTCCCGCCACGTGGGACGAGGTCGCCGGAGCAGCCCGTGCGATCGCCGCCCGGACCGGCAAGGGCGGCGTCTACATCGACTGCCTGACCAAATCGGCCACCGACTGGGGCTATCAGAGCCTGATCCGTTCCGCCGGCGGACAGGTCATCTCCCCGGACCGCACCACCTTGTCATTCGCCGACCCCGCCGCGATCGCGGTCACCACGATGGCCCAGCAGCTCGTGAAGTCCGGTGGCACACCGGCATTCACGCAGAAGCAGGGTTACGAGGCATTCACGCGTGGCGACATGGGCATGATCCTGGAGAGCAGTTCCATGCAGGCGACGTTCCTCGGGGGCGCGAAAGACAAGTGGGAACTACGCGCGGCACCGATGCCGGCCTTCGGCCAACATCCCACGGTACCCACCAATTCCGGTGTGGCACTGTACATCTTCGCCAAGGACCCAGCCAAGCAGCGGGCGGCGTGGGAGCTGATCCGCTATCTGACCGGCAACGACGCGTTCACGACGATCGCCAAGGGCATCGGATACCTGCCGCTCCGTACCGGCCTCGTCGACGACCCGGCTCACCTGAGCGAATGGGCACGCGAGAACCGCGGGCTGATCGATCCGAATCTGGATCAGCTGCAACGACTCGAACCCTGGCGGTCGATGCCGGGCAACAGCTACAAGCAGATCCAGAGCAACCTGATGACAGCCGTCGAGAAGGTCGTCTACCAGGGTGCCGACCCACAGGCCGCGCTGAGCGAGGCGCAGCGCCAGTCGACCCGATTGATGCCGGCTCGATGAGTACGACGGACTGCACCATCTTGCAGCTGACCGACACCCACATCGTGCCCCCGGGACAGTTGCTGCGGGGCGTCGTGGACAGCGCCCGCAACCTCGGCGAGGTGCTCGAGCGGATCGTCGCCTCCGGCAGGCGCGTGGATGCGCTGCTGTTGTCGGGTGATCTCACCGACAACGGGGACGTCCGGGCCTACCGCAGGTTGCGCGACCTCGTCGAGCCCGCGGCCGGGTCGATCGGCGCACAGGTGATCTACGCGATGGGCAATCACGATGCACGAGAAGCATTCCGGATCGGATTGTTCGACCAGCCGGGTGATCCCGATGCGCCGCACGACACCGTGCATCTATTGCGCGGAACCCGGGTGATCACCTTGGACAGCACCCGTCCGCGCCGGCATGACGGATGGCTTGAACCCGAGCAGCTGGCCTGGTTGCGCGACGAGGTGGCAACGCCCGCACCGTCGGGCACCACGGTGCTGGCGCTTCACCATCCGCCGTTGCGATCGGCGATCGCGCCGATCGACCTGCTGCGCCTGCGCGAGGCCGACCGGCTGGCAGAGGCCCTTGCCGGATCCGATGTGCGGATGATCGTCTGCGGGCACTCGCATCTCACCGGAGGCGGTTCACTGGCGGGGATCCCGGTGTGGGTCGGGCCGGCACTCGCCTACCGTCTCGACACCCTCGCCCCGGTGGGGCGGCATCGGGGGCACATCGGATACGGCTTCAGTCGCATCGACGTCGTGGACGGCACCGTCGTCGCGACCGCGGTCGAGGCCACCCCGACCGAGACGGTGTACGACGCCGACGAATCACAGACGCTGGCGGCACTGCGTGAGCCGGCACGTCAGGACTGACCCGTGCTGATTCCTCTCGGCAACCCCTCTCCGTCCGGTACGACGCCCCGGGATGTGCCCGCTGCCGCGCCCACCCGGGTACGACGACCATCGCGTGGGCGCATCCTCCGCCGCGCGACACCGTACATGTATCTCGCCCCGGCGGTCGCGTTGCTGGTGATCTGGACGTACCGGCCACTGGCGCAGGCCGTGCAGCTGTCGTTCCACTCGTGGAACCTGCTGCCGGACAACCCGATGGTCGGGGTCGGCGGGGACAACTACCGGCGGCTCACCGAACTCCCCGAGGTCGGTGAATCCCTTTGGCACACAGTGGAGGTCATCGTGGGACTGTTGCCCTTCGCGGTACTGGCCCCGGTCGTGATCGCGTTTGCGAGCCGCAGCGTCACCGGCCGGATGCGGGTGATCTACCAGAGCGTCATCTTTGCACCGTTCCTCGTCGCGCCCGTGGCATCGGCGGCGGCCTGGCGGTGGCTGGCCGAACCGGAGGACGGTGCCATCAATCGCGTCCTCGGTCTCGAGGTCAACTGGATCAACGACACCCGGACGGCGCAGCTCGCGATCATCGTGATCACCGGGTGGCATGTCGTCGGCTTCGCCGTCCTGGTCGTCACGGCCGGCATCGCCGGCATCAACCCCGACTACCACGAGGCCGCCCGCGTGGACGGTGCCACGAACGCGCAGATCGACCGGTGGATAACGCTGCCGCTGCTCTCTCCGTCCCTCGTGCTCCTGGCGCTGCTCACCGTGCTCCTGAGCGCGCAGTGGACCTTCCCACTGATCGACACCCTCACCCAGGGTGGTCCGTCCGGTGCCACCACCAACGTGTACTACCTGTTGTGGGAGTACGGCTTCCAGACCTTCGATGCCGGCATGAGTGCGGCGATGGGCATCGTCGTCTTCGTCCTGTTCGGACTGCTCGCCGCCGGGCTGGTCCGCCTATCGGAACGGGTGACCTTCCATGACGACAAGTGACCTGCGGACCCACGACCTGACCGGCGCCGCCACCACGCGTGACGCCGCGACAGCGGTGGGTGCGGTTCCCGCCCGCGAGTCACGCGCCCGCGGCGTCACCCGCGGTGCACGGATACGCGGTCACCTCGTCCTCGCCACCATCGCGGTGGCCTGCGGGTTCCCGATCTACTGGATGGTCGCGACCGCGCTGCGACGACCCGAGGACCAGTACTCGCTGGCCCCGCTGCCGTGGCCGCTGTCATTCCAGAACTTCGCCGACGCGGGGGCGCAGACCGATGTAGTCCGTCTGCTGCTCAACACCTGCGCGGTCGCCACCGGCTCGATGGTCGCGCAACTACTCGTCGCGTTGCTCGCGGCCTACGGATTCGCCGTCTTCGAATTCCGTTTCAAGGGACTGCTCTACCTCGGTTTCGTCGGCACCTGGCTGGTGCCCTTCCAGGTCACGATGCTGCCGAACTACGTTCTGCTTCAGCAGCTCGGTCTGCTCAACACGCTGGCCGGCGTGGTGATGCCGACGATGTGCTCGGCTCTCGCCGTGCTCATGCTGCGCCAGCACCTGGAGTCCTTCCCCAAGGAGCTGGTGACGGCCGCCGAGTTGGACGGCCGGGGGTCGTGGTCGATCCTGTGGACCGTGGTCGTGCCCAACCTGCGGCCGGCGCTGGCGGCGCTCGGAATCCTCCTGTTCATCAATGCGTGGAATGAGTACTTCTGGCTCGCGATGATCCTGCAGCGGGCGGGTTCGGTCGTGCAGATCGGCCTGCGGAGTTTCATGACGGCCGAGGGCACCAACTGGGGCGCGATGATGGCCCTTGCCGGGATGACCTGCCTCCCGGTGTTCGTCCTGTACCTGCTCATGCAACGCCACGTCGTCAACGCGTTCGTGCGCTCCGGACTGAAGTAGGCGTCGGGTCTTGCTCGAGGTGCCCGCATTCGCGTCATCCCGACGAGCACGCGAGTCGCCCGCGTCAGCCGACCAGACGCCGGGAGTCGGCCTCGTCGCCCAGGCAGTCGAGAAAGCGAGCGACCACCGGGCTGGTGTCGTCGGCACGCCACACGGCGTACAGGTCGATGACCGGGATCGGGTCGAACAGCTTCACCGCGACGGGTCCCGGCCCCGGGACACCCCGTCCCACGGCCACCGCACGCGGCAGCGACGCGAAACCGACCAACGGTTTGGCCGCCACCATGTAGGCAGCCGCGCCCGGATCGTCCGCTGTGCCGGCGAGGGTTATCTCGATACCCGCCTCGGCCGCTGCCCTCACGATCGAGTCGTACATCGCGGGGGTCTGTTCGCGCTGGAACAGCAAACACTGCTCGGCGGCGAGTTCGGCGAAGCGCACCCCGGACCGCCCGGCCCACCGATGGCCGCGGCCGACGATCGCCACGATGGGGATGTCGGCGAGCAACCGACGCGACCGGAACTGTCGGGTGTGCGGACGCCCGTACGCCAGGGCGACGTCGAGCGTGCCGTCCGACAGTGCCGCCAGTTGCGGTCCGGTCCGCTTCTCCCACAGCGAGATCGAGATGTCCGGATAGTCCTTGCTCATCCGCGTCATCACCGTCGGCAGGACGTGGTGTCCGGCCGGCAGGTTGTATCCGACGTTCAGCGACCCGGACAGCCCCTCGGCGGTGGACTTGGCGCTGGTGGCCGCTTTCTCCATCTGCAGGACGATGAGCCGGGCGTGGGACTCGAAGGCCTCACCGGCCGAGGTGAGTTTGACCTCGTGCGAGGTGCGCTGCACGAGCTGCACGCCCAACGACCGTTCCAGTTTCTGGAGCTGGGCGCTCAATGACGGCTGGGTGAGGTGGAGACGGGCAGCGGCCCGGCCGAAGTGGAGTTCCTCGGCTAATCGCGAGGAACGAAACCAGGTGCCTGAATTCCACGGATTCCCCCTTGGTCAAGCCGTGATGCGGTCAGGTGATCACGCTATCGACACCGACTAACGTGCGGTGAACTCCGGGCGAAGCCCACCTGTCGGACGGATCCCTGGCCGCAGCACCCTCGATCGGCGAGGGGTCGAGCGCCGTCAGGCCTCCAGAGCCCCTCGGGCACCGCCGAATTCGCGGTCGGCACCGATCTTGGCCCGACGCCCCGCGCGGTCGCCCGCCTTCCGTGCGGCCTCGGAGTAGCCGGCCGATGCACTCGACGGTCGCCACGTGCCGCGTGCGGTGGACTCGGTCTTGTAGAAGTCGGTGACCTCGAGTTCCTTGTTGAGCAACGCCAGCGCCGTCGAACGTTCGGGCTCACCGGACCTCCGCTCGGCGGCGAGGGCTTCTTCGCGGGCGGCGTCGCGCGCCTCGGTGAGCCGCTTGCCGATGCGTTCGGCGAAGGCCGATTGGAAGTTGAGTCGCGCCGTGATGGGCGACAGCGGTTTCTCCTCGATCACCCGGCGGGCACGCCATCCGCTGCCCTTCGTGACGACCCGCGCGAATGTCTCGCCCTTGTACGCCCCCGACCTCAGGTAGGCGTCGCTGGCGGCGACCATCTGGATGATCAGCGACGTGTAGAGCGCCTCGCAGGCGTCGATGTCGGCCTCGTAGCCGTAGGCGAGGACGAAGGTCGAGTTGCTCGCGACGTCGACGGTCACGTCGTTGGCCGCGGTGATGGCCACGAACAGTTGCACGTAGGTGCGCAGGCCGCGCTTGCCCGGCTCGCCGATCTTGATCTGCCGCGAGATGGGGGTGGCCTTCTTGCGGGCGGCCGGATCGTGCGCGCGGGCCACGGCGAGATCGATCGACGACGCCGTGGCCAGACGCTGTGCGGCCTGCATGAACGTCTCGGCTTCGTGCTCGTTGTCGGTGTTCTCCGCCTGTCGCAGGAGGGCGGAGATCCGGGTGAGCAGCTTGTCGTCGCGCATGTATTTCAGACTATCCAGCGGCCCGATCGGTTCCATCGGGCCGCCGACGGGCCGGAAAGGCCAGGGTCGGGAGCTCCGCCCGCGGACAACCAGCGGGCGATGTCGCGCGGGTCTCGCCGAACACGACGCGGGGTGAACACGTCACCGGAGTGGAATCGCGGTCACTGCTTCTCGCAGGCGATGCCGTCCTTGTCGCGATCGCTCTCGTCGTTGGCGTCGTAGAGGGCCTGGTCGACGGTGAAGTTCGTGACCGGGGTGCTGGAGGTCGAATCGACGGCACCGGGCTCGCCGACGCCGTGCGGGTAGTCGGCGTTGAGTGCCGTGCAGTTGGCGTAGTCGGTCGCGGCCGACGCGGGTGCCGCGACCATCAGCGGCGCGACTGCCATCGACGCCGCAGCGACGAACCCCAGAACCATCTTTCGCGAAGCACTCATCGTCGAACTCTCCCTAGACCGATGTGACCAGGCAAAGCTAACCCGGCAGCGTCGTCGGTATCCGCGTTGTGTCGCGGGATTGGTCCGGCCGATGGACAGTGCGCCATGCAAGGTCGTCACGGGACCGAAGGAGCGCGCTACAACCCGAATCGCGCCTGCATCCCGCGCAGGGTCTCGGCCGATGCGAGCAGACCCGCCTCCTCGTCCGGCGACAGCGGCACCTCGAGTCGCGTCTGCGCACCACCGCGGTCGACGACCGTCGGCAGGGACAGACATACGTCCTCGAGCCCGGGGAACCCGGAGGCGACCGTCGAGACGGGCAGCACCCGGTGTTCGTCGCCGAGCACAGCTTCGACGATCCGGGTGGCGGCGAGGCCGATGGCGTAGTTGGTCGCACCCTTGCCTTCGATGATCGCGTAGGCGGCGTGCACGACCTCAGACCGAATGCGTTCGCGGGCAACGGAGTCCATGGCCGGTCGGCCGGGCAAGGCCTTCCAGGATGTCAGCGGCACCCCGCCGATCGTCGCCGAAGACCACAGCGGGATCTCGCTGTCGCCGTGTTCGCCGACGATATAGGAATGCACACTCTGGACCGCCACACCGCAGTGCTGCGCGATGAGGAACCGCAAGCGCGACGAGTCGAGAACGGTTCCGGAACCGAACAGCCGATTCGACGGCAGGCCGGTGACCCGCTGGGCGGCGTAGGTGACGACGTCGACCGGGTTGGTCACCATGAGGTAGATCGCATTCGGCGCGACCTCGAGCACACCGGGCAGAATCGATCGTGTCAAACCTATTGTCGCCTCGGCCAATTCGAGACGCGACTGACCCGGCTTCTGCTTGGCGCCGGCCGTGAACACGACGACGTCGGCGCCGGCGCACACCGACACGTCGTCGGAGCCGATGATGTCGGCACGGGGCACGAACTCGAGACCGTGCGACAGGTCGAGCACTTCCGCGGTGACCTTCGTCGCCTTGATGTCCAGCAGGGCGACGGTCCGCGCGACCCCCCGGATCAGTGCTGAGTAGGCGATCGCGGTGCCCACCGCGCCCGCGCCGATGATGGCCAGTTTCGTGGGCCGTCCGTCCATCGGATCACCGTCCGCCTCGGTTCGATTCGCGTGTGGTCGTTGCTCTGCCGGCCCCAGCCTACGACCTCCGGGCAACACTCGCCCGGCTACGCGACGGTGGGGCCTCGGTGTCCGTATTGCTAACCTCACCGGAGAGATCGGTCGCACCTGCACAAGCGGGTGCCAGGGAACCTGGTGCGAATCCAGGACTGGCGCGCAGCGGTATGGGGGACGGACCCGACATCAAGCCACTGGGGCAACCCGGGAAGGCGTCGGGTTCGGACGAACCCGAGTCCGAATACCTGCCGTTCTCGTCGAGTCCACCCGGTATCTCGCGCACAGATGCCCAGACCGAAGGCAGTACCACCCGTGCCCCGTCCTCCTGACGGCACGACGATGATCGCCACCGACACGTCGGTAGGGCGACTTCCGTCGATGCCTCTTGCCCTGATCCTTCTCGTTCTCACCCTGGTGAGCATTACTGTCGCCACCGCTTTCGGCGCCGAGACCATACCCATCGGTGATGTCTGGCGTACCGTCGCCGGGCGTCTCCGGGGTGACGAGCTCGACGCCGCGCACTCCGTCATCGTCTGGGATCTACGTTTGCCGCGTTCGGTTCTCGCGGCGATCGTCGGCGCCGGTCTGGCCCTCGCCGGTGCAGTCATGCAGGCCCTTGTCCGCAATCCGCTCGCCGAGCCGTACCTTCTGGGCGTGTCCGCCGGAGCCGCGGTCGGCGCCACGGCCGTCATCACGCTCGGTTCGTTTGCCGCCCTCGGCGTCTGGGCGTTGTCCGGCGGCGCCCTGGTCGGCGCACTCGTGGCGTCGGTCACCGTGTACGCGGTGGCCCGGGCGCAGGGCGGACTGACCGCCTTGCGCCTGATCCTCTCCGGGGTGGTGCTGTCGTCGGCGTTCATGGCGCTGTCCTCGTTGCTGGTGTTCACGTCCGCGGACCCGCATGCCGCCGACAACGTGATGTTCTGGATGCTGGGCAGCGTCGCCGGCGCGACCTGGGCGAAAGTCCAGATCGCCGGCGTCGTCGTCGCCCTCACGGTGTTCGCGATGCTGGCGATCCACTCCTGGCTCGACGCCTACGCGGCCGGCACGGCCACCGCGACGTCCCTCGGGGTTCCCGTGCGTGCCATGCGGAACGCGTTGTTCGCGGTCCAGGGCATTCTCGTCGGAGTCCTGGTCGCGGTCGCGGGCGGAATCGGATTCGTGGGATTGATCGTCCCCCACGCCGCTCGCCTGCTGGTCGGCGCGACGCACCGGGCGATGATCCCCGTCGCGGTCTGCGGCGGTGCCCTGTTCCTCGTGTGGGTCGATGTCATCTCACGAGTGGCGGCCTCACCACGCGAGATGCCGCTGGGCATCGTGACCGGACTGATCGGCGCACCCATCTTCCTGTTCTTGATGGGACGACGCCAGTACGTGTTCGGCGGCGGGTCCTGATGAGCTCCGGCACACGTTCGATGACCCTGTGCGCGAGCGCCGTCAGCTGTCGTCGTGGGGGCCGCACGATCCTGCGCGAGGTGGACCTCGACGTCCCGGCCGGAACCCGCCTCGCCATCGTCGGCCCGAACGGGGCGGGGAAGAGCACGTTGCTCCGGACCCTGTGCGGTCTCGAGAGACCGGCGACCGGGCGTATCCGGTTGGCCGGCGACGATCTCGATCGTCTTCCCGCGCGGCGTCGTGCGCTGTCGATCGCGGTCGTCGGTCAGGATGAACATCCGTCGTCCGAACTCACGGTCGCCGAAGCGGTCGGCCTCGGACGCACGCCGTACCGGTCTGCCTGGTCCACAGGCAATTCCGACGACCACGAGATCATCCGGTCCGCTTTGGAGCAGGTGGGACTGGGCGGTTGGGAACGCCGGTCGTGTATGCATCTGTCGGGCGGCGAACGGCATCGAGTCGTGCTCGCCCGCGCGATCGCCCAGCAGACGCCGATCGTCGTTCTCGACGAGCCGACGAACCATCTCGACGCGGCCTGGCGGCTGCGGTTGATGCAGATCCTCGACGACCTCGACGCCACGGTCATCGCCGCCATGCACGACCTGGACCTCGTCCTCCGCCATTTCGACTCCGTCGCTGTCGTTTTCGACGGCGGCATCACCGCGCACGGCCCGCCGGTCGAGGTGTTGACACCCGATCTGCTTACCTCGGTCTTCGATGTGTCCGGCACCGTCGTGTCGCACCCCGAGACCGGTCTCCCGCATCTCCTGTTGAACTCTCCCATCACTGCGCAGCAGGCCCACACCAGCAAGGAAAACCGATGAACCGCACCATCACCCGAGTCGCACCCACACTCGCCGCCGTAACCGTTCTCCTAGGGGTGGCCGCAGGCTGCGGCACCGAGTCCGACGCCACCGCATCCGACACCGTGACCGTCACCAACTGCGGCGCCGAGGTCACTTTCGACCAGCCTCTCGATCGGCTGTTCGCCAACGACGGCGGGATGATCGCGATCGCGCTGGCGGCCGGCGCACGCGACAAGATGGTCGCCGTCAGCGCGCTCGCGCGCGACAAGGACGTTCTCCGACTCGAATACGGCCCGCAGGTCGACACGCTCGACGAGGTAGCCACCGAACCGCCCACGCTCGAGAACATCGTCGGGGGCCAAACCTGAGGTCCTGTACGCCGGATACAACTACGGCATGAGTGAGTCCCGCGGGATCACCCCGGAGATCCTGGCCTCGCACGGCATCGACGTGTACCAGCTCTCGGAGGCATGCCGTCAGGCCGACGGTCAGGCACCGCGGGGCACGATGGATCCATGGGTCGCGCTCGACACCGACCTGCGCAACATCGGCACCATCACCGGCAATCCCGAGCAAGGGGCGAAGGCGGCCGACGAGATCGCCGACCGCCTCGAAAGCCTCCGCAGCGCACCGCAACCGACGGAGAAGCCGACGGTCTTCGTCTTCGACAGCGTCTCCGACACCATCTTCTCGTCGGGCGCTTTCGGCGGACCGCAGGGCATCATCGACGCCGCGGGCGCGCGGAACGCCACCGAGGACGTCCAGGACACCTGGACCGCGGTCAGCTGGGAGCGGATCACCACGGCCGACCCCGATCTGATCGTCTTCGTCGACTATCCCGGCCAGTCCGTCGAGCCGAAGATCGAGGCGCTGCGCACGAATCCGGCCGGCCGCAACCTGAAGGCCGTGCGCGAGAACCGCTTTGTGAACCTTCCCTATGCGATGTGGGTGTCGAGTCCGCTCAACATCGACGCGGCCGAGACCTTGCGGTCGGTCCTCGAGGCACATGATCTCGTCCCCGCGTCGGGGATCACCCCCACCCTCGACGTCCGGCAGCTGGGTCTCGGCGGCAACGACTGGCTGAACTGAGCCGTCACCCCATCCCGGAAGTGGCGATGCTGCGGGCGGTTCAGCGGATGGTGACCGGCTGCCCGGCGACCATGAGAACCACCTCGTCGGCGAGGTCGGCGATTCCGGCGTTCAGACGGCCGAGCTCGTCGCGGAACAACCGGCCCGACGCGGTGGCCGGGACGACACCGCTGCCGACCTCGTTGCTGACCGCGACGACCGGGACCGCACAGGTCCGCCAAGCGTCCAGGAGATCGTCGACATCGGCTCGCATGGTGTCCAGATCGCCCTTCTCCCAGGCATTGTGGTGATCGATCCGGGCGGTCAGCCAGGTACCGAGGCAGTCGACGAGGACCGGCTGAGCCGCCGACCGCAGGACACCGGCGACGTCGGTGTCCTCGACCGTCGTCCACGACGCCGGCCGGCGCCGGCGGTGGCTTTCGACACGGCGCTCCCATTCGGGATCGCCGGTGCGCGGACCGCCCGCAGCGACATAGACGACGTCGTCGACGCCGGCCAGCAGGCCTTCGGCGTACCGAGACTTCCCCGACCTCGCTCCGCCGGTGACGAAGACCCGACGCCGCACCGGTCCACCCATGTCGAGCACCTCCCCGTCTCGTCCCGCGCGCGCACCCAGACCTCGAAGCCGCTCGCGCAGCGTGCCGACCGGCGGATTGTGGTGTCCCAGGTGAACTGCCACGACGTCGGTGGAGTCGACGACGGCACCGACCTTCCGCATGGCCTCGACCATCGTCGCGAAACCGGTCAACCCCAGATGACCGTCGGAGAGGTCCTCGCGATCGCCGAAGGTCTCCTCGAGGAAGACCGCGTCGAATGCGACGCCCGCGACCGCCCCGAACCACTCACCCGGCCAGACGCCGGTGTCACTCGCCCAGAGCAACCGCGTGCCGTCGGGGCCGGTGACGTCGTAGAGGACCGCATCACCGTCGCGAAAGACCTTGTGGCGTGCGGGAAGCACTCGCACGTCATACTCCCCGACCCGCACCTGATCACCGGCGACGACGGGAGTGAACCGCACCGGGTCGCCGGGACCCACCCACGCTCGACAGGAGTCGAGGGCATCAGCCGGCCCGATGACCTCCAGATCGCCGGAGCGCTCGACCCATGACCGGAACAACAATGATTGCGGCGCAAGGTGATCGGCATGTGCATGAGTGACCAGGACATGTCGCACCCCGGCGAGCGAACATCCGTGGCGGACCGCCGCGCCGGGCGCGTCCGGCCCGAAGTCGAGCATCAGCACGTCGTCGACGAGTGCCGCGGTCTGGGCACGGAAGTCGCGGAGACGGCGCGCATCATCACAGGAGACGCAGTGGCAGAACGCATTCGGCCAACCGTCGGCGGCGCCCGTGCCCATTAGCGTGACCTTCATCGCGATGTTCCCGAATCCCGAACCGGCAGCACGGCCGGGCCGTCACGACGGTCGAGCACCTCCACCTTCGCGGCGTAGACATCCCGCAGGCGTTCGGCGGTGAGCACCTCGGCGGGCGGACCGTCGGCGACGATGCGTCCCCGGTCGAGGAGCATGAGTCGTTGCCCGTACTGAGCCGCGGACGTCAGGTCGTGCATCGCGGCGATGACGGTCAGCTCGCTGGCCCGCCGCATGGAGTCGACGAGGTCGAGGACCTGCTGCTGATGGCCGATGTCGAGGGCGCTGGTCGGTTCGTCGAGGAGCAGCACACGCGGTTGCTGGGCCAGCGCCCGCGCGAGCACGACCCGCTGCAGCTCACCACCCGACAGCGCGGACGCGGACCGGTTCGCGAACTCCTGGAGGTCGAGGCACTCGATGACGTCGTCGACCACCTCACGGTCCGAACGGGTTTCACCACTGAACCGGGCGATGTGCGGGGTGCGGCCCAGACCGATGAGCTCGCGCACCGACGTGCCCTCCGGCACGATCGGCCGCTGCGGCATCAACGCCACGGCGCGGGCTGTCTCGCGGCGACGGGCGCGACCGGGGTCGACGCCCGCGACGTCGATCCGTCCGGTCGAGGCCACCAGACCGGCGAGTGCGTGGAGCAGCGTCGTCTTGCCCGAACCGTTGGGGCCGACCAGGGAAACCCAGGCGCCCGAGCCGATCTCGAGGTCCACGTCGTGCAGGACCTCCACTCCCCCACGGGATGCGCAGACACCACGGCAGGTGATCGAGGCGGTCATTGCGGACTCCGACCGCTGCGCCGGAGGACGACGAGGAAGAACGGCGCGCCGATGGCCGCGGTGACCACACCGATCGGCAGCTCGGACGGCGACATGGCCGTCCGAGCGACCACGTCCGCGAGCACCAGGAACGCCGCGCCCACCAGCAACGACAGCGGCAGCAGTAGTCGATGTCCGGGTCCGACGAGAAGCCGGACCGCATGCGGGATCACGATGCCCACGAACCCGATCAACCCGCTCACCGACACCACGGCCGCGGTCCCCAGGGTCGCCACGCAGACGAGCAGCAGTCGCGCCCGTTCGGGTCTGATCCCCAGACTCGACGCCTCGATGTCGCCGACCGCCATGACGTCGAGTGTGCGCCCGAACAGCACGATGACGGCGACACACGCGACGACGTACGGCAGTACGGTGATGACCTCGGACCAGCCGTCGGTGGCCAGGCGCCCGAGCATCCAGTTGTAGACCTGCCGCAGCGTGTCGTCGTGCTGCTGCATGAGGAAGGTCTGGATGGCGTTCGCGAAGGCCGCGACCGCGACGCCGGCGAGGATGATGACCACCTCGGTGCGGCCACCGCCGACGGTGCGGCCCAGCGCATACGTCGCTGCGACGGCCACGATGCCGCCGACGAACGCCGCGGGCGGCAGGCCGATCGTGCCGGCCGCGCCGCCGAGGACGATCGCGACGGTCGCGCCCAGCCCGGCGCCGCTGGACACGCCGAGGAGATACGGGTCGGCGAGCGGATTGCGGAAGACGCCCTGATAGGCGGCACCGGCGACGGCGAGCATCGCACCGACCAGCGCGCCCAGTGCCACCCGCGGCATCCGCACCTCCCAGAGGATCGTCTGCTGACGCCGGGTGAGCCCGGACTCGACGTCGACGAGCGGGAGGCGGTCGAGAAGGTCGAGCAGAACGCCCTTCGGTGTCAGTCCGGCCGGGCCGACGAGGACTGCGAGCAGACATGCGCCCAGCAGCACCGCGACGGCCCCGCAGATGACCCCGACCCGACGGCTCACCATCTCAGTTCGAGGGTTGTCCGTCGACGCCGGAAACGATCTGGGCAACGTCCCGGACCAGGTCGACGACGCGCGGACCCCATCGGCTCGCGATGTCCTCGTCGAGGACGTGGACCTGCCCGTTCACGACGGCACGCAGGTCGCTCCAGCCGGCACGCGCGGCGACCTTCTCCGGTGTGACCGCGCAGCACTGGGAATCCGCCAGGAAGATGATCTCGGGATCGCTCTCCAGGATGTACTCGGTCGACAGCTGCGGATAGCCGTTCTGCCCGGATGCGATCGACCGCAGGCCGAGAAGCCCGTAGATCTGGCCGAGGTAGGTGTCGTCGGTGACGGTGTAATACGTGTCGTCGAGCTCGTGGAAGTAGGTCAGCGGCACCTCGCGCAGCGGGACGGTCCGGACGGTCCGCTCGATCTCGTCTCGCATCGACGCGACGAGCTGATCGGCCTTCTCGGCGTGGCCGGTGGCCTCGCCGATCTGCTGGATCTGTGCGTACGTCTCGTCGAGGTTCTTCGCCGCGGGGAGCCGCAGCACCTCGACGCCCACCCGGTCCAGACCGGCGATGATGTCGTTGTTGTCGTCGGTCAGGACGACGAGATCGGGGTCGTAGGCGAGGATCGCCTCGAGGTTCGGGGTGTACCCGGACAGTGTGGTACGCGGGGCCTCGGCGGGATAGTCGGACTGGTCGTCGACGGCGACCACCTGATCACCCGCACCGACGGCGAACAGCATCTCGGTGGTCGTCGGACTGAGCGACACGATCTTCGACGGCGTCCCCGACCCCACCGCGACGTCGTTCCGGCCATCGTCGGCACCACAGCCGACGAACACAAGCAACATCGTCAGCAGCGCGGCGGTCACCGCACCACCACGACGACGGGTTCCGGCAGGGATTCTCACCACGAGCCAATGACCTCCGAGGAAAAGAACGGGGAGACAGAACACGAGGGGCCCGGCAGTGATTTGCCGGACCCCTCGTGGTCTCTGTCTACGCGAGAGCGCCTACTACCGGATCAGGCCTGCGGCGCTTCGGCGAAGTTGCGGCTCACCTGCGGGTCGACCGGGATGCCCGGACCCGTGGTGGTGGAGACGGTGACCTTCTTGATGTAGCGGCCCTTGGCTGCCGACGGCTTCGCACGCATGATCTCGTCGTACGCGGCGCCGTAGTTCTCGGCCAGCTTGGCCGGGTCGAACGAGGCCTTGCCGATGACGAAGTGCAGGTTGGCTGCCTTGTCGACGCGGAAGTTGATCTTGCCGCCCTTGATGTCGTTGACGGCCTTGGTGACGTCGGTGGTCACGGTGCCCGTCTTCGGGTTCGGCATCAGGCCACGCGGTCCGAGGACACGCGCGATGCGGCCGACCTTGGCCATCTGATCCGGGGTGGCGATCGCGGCGTCGAAGTCCAGCCAACCACCCTGGATGCGCTCGATCAGGTCCTCGGCGCCGACCTCGTCGGCACCGGCGGCGGTGGCCTCGGCGGCCTTGTCGCCGGCGGCGAACACGATCACGCGGGCGGTCTTACCCGTGCCGTGCGGCAGGTTGACGGTGCCTCGAACCATCTGGTCTGCCTTACGGGGGTCGACGCCCAGCCGGATCGCGACCTCGACGGTCGCGTCGGTGTTCTTCGACGAGGTTTCCTTGGCCAGCTCCACAGCCTCCAGCGGGCTGTACAGCTTGGACTTGTCGACCTTCTCGGCCGCGGCCGCGTAGGCCTTGCTCTTCTTGCTCATTGCTCTGTTCCTTCTCCGCACTGAAACGGCGGGGTGTGTGGTGCGGGCCGAGCCGGCCCTCCCACGGGGTTCTGTTTGCTGATCAGCGGACCTGCCGGTCCTGCTGATCGAGTAGTCCGAGGCGCTAGCCGAGGACGTATCGAGATCAGCCCTCGACCGTGATGCCCATGGACCGAGCAGTACCGGCGATGATCTTCGCGGCCTGGTCGATGTCGTTGGCGTTCAGGTCCTCGGACTTGGTCTTGGCGATCTCACGGACCTGGTCCATGCTCACCTTGCCGACCTTGTTGGTGTGGGGCTCGCCGGAGCCCTTCTGGAGACCTGCGGCCTTCAGGAGCAGCTTCGCAGCCGGCGGGGTCTTCAACTTGAAGTCGAAGGAGCGATCTTCGTACACGAAGATCTCCACCGGGATGACGTTGCCGCGCTGCGACTCGGTCGCCGCGTTGTAGGCCTTGCAGAACTCCATGATGTTCACGCCGTGCTGACCGAGCGCCGGACCCACGGGCGGGGCCGGGTTGGCCTGGCCTGCCTGGATCTGGAGCTTGATGATCCCGGCGAGCTTCTTCTTCTTGGGAGGCATCTTCTGTTCCTTGCTTGTTTCCTTGCGAATCCACGCCCGCTGGAGACGTAGAAGTCTTGTGTTTAACCTGCTCCCCGCTCCCTGAGGTGCGAGCGAAGCTGCTTTCCCCGCTCCCTGAGGTGCGAGCGAAGCGAGCCTCGAAGGGTCAGATCTTCTCGACCTGATTGAACCCGAGCTCGACCGGTGTCTCGCGACCGAAGATCGACACGAGCACCTTGACCTTGCGCTGCTCGGCGTTGACCTCGCTGATCGACGCGGGCAGCGTCGCGAACGGGCCGTCCATGACGGTGACCGATTCGCCGACCTCGAAGTCGACCTCGATGACGTTCGACGCGGCGGCAGCTGCGGCTTCGACGCCCTCGGCGGCCCCACCCTTGGCGGCGGGCTTCTTGGCCTCCACACGCGGCATGAGGAACTGCAGCACCTCGTTGAGAGACAGCGGCGATGGCTTGCTGGTCATCCCGACGAAACCGGTGACACCCGGGGTGTTGCGAACGGCGCCCCACGACTCGTCGTTGAGTTCCATGCGAACGAGGATGTAGCCCGGAAGCACCTTGCGGTTGACTTTCTTGGGCTGACCGTTCTTGATCTCGGTGACCTCTTCGGTCGGGACCTCGACCTGGAAGATGTAGTCACCGACGTCGAGGTTCTGCACGCGGGTCTCGAGGTTGGCCTTGACCTTGTTCTCGTAGCCGGCGTAGCTGTGGATCACGTACCAGTCGCCGGGCGCGCGGCGCAGTTGCTTGCGCAGCTCCTCGACCGGATCGACCTCTTCTTCAGGCGCTTCTTCGGCGGACGCGTCCTCAGAGGCGACGTCGGTCGCGGGAGCGTCGTCGCCCTCGGCGGCCGCCTCGACGTCGGTGTCACCGGCCTCGTCGACTGCAGCCTCGTCGACCTCGTCGGTCACGGCCGCGTCGACGTCGGTGTCAGCCACGTCGACGGCGTCGGTCGATGCGAGTTCGTTCTCCGGGGTGCTCACTGCAGCCCACGCTCCTTATGGTTCATCTCCGGTCGGCTCCCGCTCGCCCGGCCACCCACCGCGTGGGTCAGCCGAACAACCAGAGGACGCCCTTGGCAAAGGCCAGGTCGAGGCCGGAGATGAACGCGGTCATCACGATGACGAACACGAGCACGACGATCGTGTACGTGATCATCTCGCGCCGCGTCGGCCAGATGACCTTCTTCAGCTCGGCGACGACCTGCGTGAGGAACAACCAGATCCGAACGAACGGATTCCGACTGTCCTCAGCAGACGCCTTTTTCTTCTTCTTGCGTTCCTTGACGGCTACCGACGACCCCGTGTCGGAGTCGGCGTCTCCGTCGGTTCCGGATACACCGGTCGACGAGCGACGTCCACGAGCCGAGCGCTTGCCGGACGGACGCAGCTCCTTGGCGGCGCCGGTCGACGTCTCGTCGGCCGCTGCACCGCCAGTTGCCTCGTCGCGACCGTCGAGCTCAGCCGCTGCCGAATCGGCCGCAGAACCCTCGGCGGCTTCTTTGGCGCGGGCAGCCCGGTCTCGCTTGCTCAACTTCGCGGTCCTCTCGTCAACGTGTGCCCTTCACCAGGGCAGGGGCGACAGGACTTGAACCTGCAACCTGCGGTTTTGGAGACCGCTGCTCTGCCAATTGAGCTACGCCCCTTTGCGACTTCCCCACCGAGGTGGTTCCGCTGCCATCCGATCGAATCCCGGTCTCGCGACCGGCGCCTGCGATTCATCGCCGACAAAACCAACGCGCCACCCTATGGGTAGCGCGCAAGCCTGAATCAATCAGACACTTCAGTGTAGATCACCGGGGCTGTGGACCCAAAACGCGCTCCATCTGCTCCCTCGACGACCGTACACGCCGCGGGCCCCGCGACACCCGGCGAGCCCCCGAGACACCACCACCGACATGGCTGACATCGCGCCGCGACCTGCAAAGACGCTCACGTCCCGGGGTGTCGAAAGCCGGGCCGGCTGCGCCGGATCGACACCCAGACGCCCTGAACCGAGGACACGAAGTCGCACGCGACATCGACCCGGATGCACGACTCGATCCACGTCGCACCGCCTGAACCATGTCGCATGCGAACGCGGTTCGGTCGGCCCCGTCGGTGTCGGGAAGCGTCAGTTGAACTGAACGACCACCGTGGCGCGGCCGAAGATCCGGCGGTCGCCCTGTTTCGCGGTGATCGCGATCGTGCCGCGCCGGGTCTCCGGGTCCAGGGACTTGACCTTGCCGGTGAAGTCGACGGCGGCGCTGTCGTCGGCCGGGACGTACACCGGACTGGTGAAACGCACGTTGTACTCGCAGAAGGCGGCCGGATCACCGATGAACTCGGAGACGAAGCTGGCACCGAGGCCCATCGTCTGCATGCCGTGGGCGACGACGTCGTCCATCCCGGCCGCGTTGATCACATGGTCGGAGAAGTGGATCGGGTTCGGGTCGCCGGCGACACCGGCGTAGTTGGACAGGTTGCCGCGCGTGAGGAAGTACCGCTTGGGCGTGAGTTCCTGCCCGACGGAGAGAGTGTCGAAGTTCACCGCGGCGTAGGCGCCGGGCGACTGGGTCGGGTCGGGCAGGTCATACCGACCGGCCTTGGGCTCGACGGTGTGCCCGGGTTCCCCGATCGCGTCGATCTTCATCATCACGTGGTCGAGCGAGGCCTCGAGCTCGGGATCGACGTCCATGCCGGGACGAGCGGCCAGCGACGTCCAGGTGGTCATGACCGGCTCGTCGTGCTGGTTCCAGATGACGTTCTTGGTGACCATCAGGTCGATCATCTCGGGGCTGCTGACGTGACGGAACGACTCGAGCGAGACGTCGCAGATCAGGCGGTCCCCGACCTTCATCGGCTGGTGGTAGACGAGGCGCTGATCGGTCTGCATGATCTGCCACATGTCGTAGCCGGTGATCACGTCCTCGAACAGCTTGCGCTGCGCGATGATGCCGAGGACCGAGACGTATGTGGGCGCGGCGATCAGGGTCTCGTGCCCGAATTCGCGGGCACCCTTCTCACTCCAGTGGGTCGGGTGCGCGTCCTGCACAGCCATGGCGTGCTTACGCACCTCTTCGCGGCCGATCTCGTAGTAGTCGTCGACGGTGTAGTGGAAGCCGACAAGCGACTGGGTGTGCGCGGCGATCTCCTCGGGGGTGAGCTTGGCGCCGCCGTTCCTCGACTCGGCTATCCGCTCCTGGAGGTCTGTTCCACTCGCGTCTGACATTGACTACTACTCCCTTCGCATGACCGATCCGGGAGGGCCCGGACCGGACTACGTGGGCCGCTTGTCGACGACCCACCCGCGCCGCGCTGCGCGTGTTGTCTCGATTGAGTCTATTTAGTTGTGCGAAGCACCTCGTGACCGGGCGACCCCCTACCCGGTAACAAGCAAAACGAGCCGCCTCTTCGCAGAGGCAGCCCGTGTGCTGGTTCTTGTACCGGAATCGCCGACAGGCGTTGTCTAGCGCGATTCCTTGTGCGCCTGATGCTTGCCGCAGTTCGGGCAGAACTTCTTGATCTCGAGGCGATCGGGATCGTTGCGGCGGTTCTTCTTGGTGATGTAGTTACGGTGCTTGCACACCTCGCAGGCCAAGGTGATCTTGGGGCGAACATCTGTTGAGGAGGCCACTTGATTGCCTTCTTTCGGGTGGTACGTGGTCGGGTTCGGCAGTTCCCTCAGGGCTGGCGACCCTTGCGCTCGGTTCCGGTCGGACCCGATGTGTAGCGGTGGAGGGACTCGATCCCTCGACCTCACGATTATGAGTCGTGCGCTCTAACCAGCTGAGCTACACCGCCCCGCGGACTTCTCGTCCAGCGAGCCCCCTGACGGAATCGAACCGTCGACCTTTTCCTTACCATGGAAACGCTCTGCCGACTGAGCTAAGGGGGCGTGCCCCGGGCATTTCTGTCCGAGAGCCTTAACGAGGTTACACACTCACGTCCGTGCTAGACAAATCGCTGGTCAGAGACCGTCTGTCGGGCAGTTTTCGTGAACATCGACCACGCCGTGGCAGGTATAGGATTCGAACCTATGTAGCTTGCGCGACGGATTTACAATCCGCTCCCTTTGGCCGCTCGGGCAACCTGCCGTGCTGCTCCCACGGCCGCCGTGACGGTCGTTCGAACAACGCGGTGAAGAATACAACGAACCATACGTCCGCATGCAAACCGGCTGGTCAGGGACGGGTATCTGCGGGCTGTCACCGATCCCGCGGCGGCAATGGCATAACCTGTCGGACATGGCTGATTCATCGTTCGACGTGGTGAGCAAGGTCGACCGCCAGGAAGTCGACAACGCCCTCAACCAGGCTGCCAAGGAGCTGTCGCAGCGCTACGACTTCCGCGGTACCAACACCGGTATCGAGTGGTCCGGCGAGGAGACGATCGTGATCACCTCCGACGCCGAAGAGCGCGCGCAGGCCGGTCTCGAGGTGTTCAAGGAGAAGCTGATCCGCCGTGACATCTCGCTGAAGGCGTTCGACGCCGGCGAGGTCGTCGGATCGGGCAAGACCTTCAAGATCAGCGGAAAGCTGGTCCAGGGCATCGACTCCGAGCACGCGAAGAAGATCTCCAAGAAGATCCGTGACGAGGGCCCGAAAGGCGTCAAGGCTCAAATCCAGGGCGACGAGCTGCGCGTCTCCAGCAAGAAGCGCGACGACCTGCAGGCCGTGATCGCGCTGCTCAAGGGCGAGGATTTCGGCATCGCCCTGCAGTTCGTCAACTACCGCTGACCTCGACGACGTCCCCGCCCGCCATCCGTGCCGGGCGGGGATGTCGCCGTTCACCCCACCGAGCCCACGACGCCCGGCCGCTTGCGATGTGTGTGCAAGATCGCACCGGGTCCGCCGGAAACCCAAACGGACGTTGCGTCGTTTGAATGAACGAGGCGCCTTTCATCCACCGGTCGGCGCGCGACAGACGAGGACCCGCGATGCATTTCAACGGATTGAAGACCGCAGCCCTGTTGGGTGTGATGTCGGCGATCATCGTCGGAATCGGTGCGCTGTTCCAGAGCCCCCTGATCCTCTGGGGCTCGGTTGTCCTCGCCGTGGGCATGAACGCCTACGTGTACTTCAACAGCGCCAAGATGGCGCTGAAGGCGATGCACGCCCAGCCCGTCACCGAGCTGCAGGCGCCCGTCATCTATCGCATCGTGCGTGAGCTGGCGACCTCGGCCCACCAGCCGATGCCTGCGCTCTACATCTCGCCCACCGAGAACCCCAACGCCTTCGCGACGGGCCGCAACCCCAAGAACGCCGCCGTGTGCTGCACGACGGGCATCCTGCAGCTGCTCGACGAGCGCGAGCTGCGTGCCGTGCTCGGTCACGAGCTGTCGCACGTCTACAACCGCGACATCCTGATCAGCTCGATCGCGGGCGCGATGGCCGCCGTCATCAGCGGCCTGGCCAACTTCGCGATGTTCATGGGTGCTTTCGGCGGCCGCGACAGCGGGCCCAATCCGCTCGCGATGCTCCTCATCGCCTTCCTGGGACCGATCTCGGCCACCCTGGTGAAGATGGCGGTGTCACGTTCACGCGAGTTCCAGGCCGATGAATCAGGCGCCGAACTGACCGGCGACCCGCTGGCTCTCGCCTCCGCGCTGGCGAAGATCTCCGGCGGGGTCCAGGCCGCCCCGCTGCCGCCGCAGCCCGACATCGCCGCGCAGTCACACATGATGATCGAGAGCCCGTTCCGCGCCGGCGACCGCATGGCGAAGATGTTCTCCACCCATCCGCCGACCGCCGAACGCATCCGGCGTCTGCAGGAGATGGCCCGCAACGGGCAGTGACCTCGATACGCGGCGTCCTCGCTTCGCTCGGTCGTCGCTACTCGGCCAGCAGGAACTGCCGGCTGAGCCCACCTGCCAGTTGAGCCCCCTGCCGGCTGAGCCGGTACCGAGCGCAGCGAGGCACCGCGTCGAAGCCCCTACCCGACCCGCTCGACGGTGTAGTCCACCAACGACGACAACGCCTTGTGTGCCGGCGTCTCCGGCAGCTCCGCGAGCATGGTGTGGGCCTCGTCGGCGAAGCTCTGCAGCTTGGCCCGCGCGGCGGCCATACCGGCCGACGAGCCGAGCAACTCGAGTGCCTCGGCGACCTCGGCGTCGTCGGTGAGCGGGCGTGATCCGCCCGCGGCACCGACGAGCAGTTCACGCAGCCGCGCCGACGTGGCGTCGTCGCCGGTGAGCGCGTAGAGGACGGGCAGGGTGTGGACACCCTCGCGCAGGTCGGTGCCCGGGGTCTTCCCCGACTCGACCGAGACCGAACTGATGTCGATGATGTCGTCGGAGACCTGGAAGGCCACGCCGACGATGTCGCCGATCCGGGACAGCCGCTCGATGTCGTCCGCGGTCGCCCCGGAGGCCATCGCGCCGAAGCGTGCGGCGGCGGCGATCAGCGAACCCGTCTTCTCCCACACCACCTGCAGGTAGTGGTCGATGGGGTCGGCGCCGGGTTTGACCCCGACGGTCTCCCGCATCTGGCCGGTGACGAGTTCGGCGAAGGTCTCGGCGATGATGCGCACGGCCTCGGGGCCCAGCGTCGACACCAGGCGGGAGGCGCGGGCGAACAGGAAGTCGCCGGAGAGAATCGCGATGGAGTTCGTCCAGCGGGCGTTGGCGCTCGGGGCGCCGCGGCGCATCGAGGCCTCGTCCATGACGTCGTCGTGGTACAGCGTCGCGAGGTGAATCATCTCGACGACGGTCGCCGACGTGATGACGTCCTGCGAGTCGGGACGCGGCCCGAACTGCGAGGCGAGAATGGCGAACATCGGCCGGAACCGCTTGCCACCGGCCTTGGCCAGGTGGGTCGCCGCCTCCGTCATGACGTCGTCCCCGGACGAGAGCTCGCTCAGCAGCAGGTCCTCGACCTTCTGCAACGAGGAGCGCACCGTTTCGGCGAACTCATCCGATACCAGGTCCAACCCGGCGAATGTGGACTTCACAGCTAGGCCGCCCCATCTCGTCTGATCCGGCAAATTCGTGGTGGCGGATGCCCGAGTGTCCTCGTCGCCCCACCTGCCTGCCGAGCCTATCCGGTCGGGGCTACGGACATACTGTTCGGGTGAGCCCTGAGAAGACGACGCCCCAGGACGCTGCCCCCTTCCCCGACCACGCGGACGTGTTGGTGGTCGGCGCGGGACCGGGCGGGTCGGCGGCCGCCGCGCATGCCGCCGCGGCCGGACGCGACGTCGTCCTGGTCGACGCCGCGGTGTTCCCGCGCGACAAGACGTGCGGCGACGGACTCACCCCGCGCGCCGTCGCCGAGCTCGACGCCCTGGGCCTCGGCTCTCTGGTGGCCGACCGGCCGCGCATCGACGGCCTGCTCCTCAACGGGTGGGGCGCGCGTCAGCAGGTCCGCTGGCCCTCGGGACGCTTCCCCGCCTACGGCAGCGCGGTCGCCCGCACCGAGTTCGACGACGCGATCCGTGCCCACGCGGTGCGCACCGGCGTCCGAATGGTGGAGGGCGCCAAGGCAATCGACGTGACGATGGACGGCGACCGGGTCGGCGCGGTGACGTTCTCCGCCGGCGGCGACACCCACACCGTGCGGGTGGGTGACCTCATCGTCGCCGACGGCGTGCGGTCGGGATTGGGCAAAGCCCTTGGCCGCGAATGGCATCGGGACACGGCCTACGGCGTCGCGGCGCGCGCGTACGCGCCATCGGCACGTGCCGACTCCCATTGGATGGGTTCGCATCTGGAGCTGCGCGGCCCCGAGGGCGAACTCCTCCCCGGCTACGGATGGGTGTTCCCCCTGGGCGCCGCGGGCGGCGGACTGGTCAACGTCGGAGTGGGCGCGCTCGCGACCTCGAAACGACCGGCGCACATGGCACTTCGACCGATCCTCGAGCACTACGCCGCCATGGTGCAGGACGAATGGGCACTGGGCGGACCGCCGGTCCGTATCGCCTCGGCCCTGCTGCCGATGGGTGGCGCGGTGACCGGGGTCGCGGGCCGCAACTGGATGCTGATCGGCGACGCCGCCGCCTGCGTCAACCCGCTCAACGGCGAGGGCATCGACTACGCGATGGAAACCGCCCGGCTGGCCGTCGAACTCCTCGGTGCCGACGACTACACCGACCGCTGGCGCGACATCCTCGTCGGCCACTACGGGCTGGCGTTCTCCGCCGCCCGACGCCTCGCCGGACTCCTGACGATGCCGCAGACGGTGCCCACGCTCGGCCGTCCGGGCATCCGCTCACCGCAGCTGATGTCACTGGTCGTCCGCGTCATGGGCAATCTGATCACCGACGAGGACGCCGACCTCGTCGCCCGCGCCTGGCGGACCGTCGGTCGCATCTCCAGCCGCATCGATCCGCGGCCGCCGTTCGCCTGAACCTCGATACGCGGCCGGCGGGCGCAGTCCCGCGGCGTCGTTTCCCAGCCGCCGATCGAATCCGGTCAGCGGCCGGGAAGCGGTCGCCGACCGGACCGAAACGTGCACGCGGGAAAAATTGCGACGTCTCACCACCCCGGCACACCCAATGAGACATAGAGGCGGTAATGTTCCAACCTGTGTGGCCTCGGCCACACACATGCAACAATCGAGACCACCGCCGACCCAGGAGATGCACGATGCCCACTGCATCCACTCTCGCCACCCGCGCCAAGCACGCCGTCCAGAACCGGGTGACGCAGCGCTATCACCTGCGTGGCGACATCGATCGGATGGACGCCGACAACGACCCGACGTCGATCGCACGGGCACTCGGCACCCAGGAGTTCCCCTGGGGAATCACCCAGGCGCTGAGCTTCGCCCTGTTCCGCACCTACGCGGTGCCGTCGATCGGCGACCTGCTGTACAAGACGAGCCAGTTCACCGAGTCGACGCAGAAGCGCTACGACGACACGGTCCTCCTTCTCGACGCCCCGATCGAGCACGGCGCGACAGTCCACTGGGACGCGCCGGCATCCGGCGCATCAACCAGATGCACGGCATGTACGACATCTCCAACGGCGACTTCCTCTACGTGCTGGCGACCTTCGTGGTGTGCCCGGTGGAGTGGGTCAACGCCTACGAGTGGCGCAAGCTCACCAGCCACGAGATCCGGGGCCTCACGAACTACTATCGCCGGCTCGGTCAGCTGATGGGCATCAAGGACATCCCGGAGACCTACGAGGGCTTCAAGCAGTTCTACGAGGACTACGAGACGGCCAACTTCGCGTTCAGCCCCGACGCCCTGGCCGTCGCGGACTCGACCCTCGACCTGCTCGGCACCTTCATGCCCTACAAGCTGCTCTCCCGCGCGGTCGTACGCCGGATGTCGTTCGCGCTCATGGACGATCGCCTGCTCAACGCGTTCAAGTACCCGAAGCCGACCCTCGTCGAACGTATTCTGGTGCGTGGTGGACTGAAGGCCCGCGGTCTCGCGATCCGGCTGTTCTTCCCGCCGCGGACCGAGCCGCTGTTCGGCCGTCAGACGAAGCAGATCCGCAGCTACCCCAACGGTTATCGCCTCGAGGAACTCGGCCCCTTCGGGGCCGGTTGCCCCGTCCCCGGCGCGTCGAATCCCGAGAAGGGTTCCGGCGCAGCACAGTCCGCGCCTACCGGCTGCCCGGTCCCGCACGACCTGATCGCCGAGGACGCGCGGCAGGCCACCGGCTCCTGACCCTGCGGTTCTCCGAGCTCGGAGAGTCACCGCGCTGGAGGGGTTCAGATCTTGTTGAGTCCGAGGAGTGCGGCGCATCGCAGTTCGATGGGCGACAGGTCCTTGAGAGACAGACCCCGGTTTACGGGCGCCTCGGATTGGTGGCCGATGACTTCGCGGATCTCGAGGCGTGTTTCATCGCCGGACGCCGGGTCGGGTCCGTGGATCTCCTCGCGTACCTGTTTCAAATGTTCGGCGAACCGGCGCGGTAGATCAGGTCGCCGATTGATCCGCTCCGGATTCGGAGGGGCACCGGGTTCGACGTTCAGCTGCCAGGTACAGCGGCCTTCATCGGGTCCTTCGCGGACCATGCGGGTGGTGTATTGGCCGGGTTGGTTACCGACCATGTGGTGGTGTCGGGTGCAGGCGGGAGTGAGGTTGGTGATGTCAGTGAATCCGCCGTCACCCCAATCGATTTGGGCGTGATGCATTTCCACGTGGGCGGCGGGTACGCGGCAATCGGGAGTGGAGCACGATTCGCCGTCGGGCCGGGCGAAGGACACCAGGCGTTGTTCGCGAGTGGCCAATCGTTTGCCTTGTCCGAAGTACAACGGGACCGCGGTGGCATCTTCGAACACCGCCAACCACGGTTGCGCATCAGCGGCCAGCTTGATCAGATCCGGGATCGGGATCAACGTGCCGGTCGCCGTCGTCGCCACCCCGGCTTCACGGATCAGATCATTGAGGTCAGCTTTGACGATCAACTGCTCCGGCAGTCCGCGGTGACTGGTGCCGAGCATGCCGTCGTCGAACACTGCTTTGAGTAGCGCGTTGAACGCGTCATGGTTCAACTGCGCCGGGCTGCGGTCATCACGCTCGGCCGCGGCTGCCAGCTGGTCGGGGTCGGCGTCCTCGATCGACCCGCACGGGGATTCAGCATCATGCGGGTTGTTCATGCCGGGTTTCGCCCACACGGCCAGCATCATCTCCAACCGCGCCACCAACTCGGGGGTGAGGGTGCCGTTGAGTTTCGCGGTCCCGTCGGCACGTTGCCGGTTGAGCCAGAAGTTGCGGCGACGTTGCCGATCCGCATCATCGGCGAGGGTGCCGTCCGGGTCGAGATGGCCCAGGAGTCGGGCGCCGAGGTGGGTGATGTCGGCCGGGGTGTGCTCGACCGCGATCTCGGCCATCTGCTGTTCGGCCGCGACCTGCACATCATGGGCGACGGCGTGCGGAATCTGGTCGAGCACGTCGAGCACCGCGTGCACGTGCGCGGACCCGACTCGCCCGGCGGCGAACGCCTCGGCCAGCGCCGGATGTGCGGGTGCGAGGGGTTCACCGGTGGTCAGATCAGGAAACGATGCGGTGGCCCGGGTTTGTTCGAGACGTTTACCGGGATTGGCCATCCGCAGGCGGTGGGTCATGAACTGGATGATGCTGCGATGCCCGGTCTTGCGCGGCAGATCACGTTCGGTGGCTTCCACGATCTGACGATCGCCGGCGAAAGTCAGTCGCGCGATCGCCCGTTCGGTCTCTACCGCGACATCGACCAGTTCGGCATCCGAACACCCGGTCAGGTTCACTGTCTGCAGCTGATCGATGAGGGTGTGGATCTGGCCGACCAACACGGCGGGACCCGAGGGTGGCGGTGTGGTGGTGTCATCGCGCAGTGCGTGATCGGTCATGTGGTCACCCCCTGGAGACGTCGACTCGAATACGTGTTCGATAACTCGACTGTAGGCGCAATTCGGCTGCCTCGCAACGAGTATCGAGGATCAGATTCATTTCCGGACTTGTCGGTGGTGTCTGGTAGAGGGGCCTTTCGATACGCTCGCAAGCTCGCTACTCAAGGAACAGAAAGACCGCTCGCAAACTCGCTACCCAAGGAGCGGAAGGTTCCTCGCAAACTCGCCTCAGAGAGCGGAGAGTTGCTCGCAAGCTCGCTACTCAAGGAACAGAAAGACCGCACGCAAGCTCGCTACCACGGTAGCGAAGGGTTCCTCGCCAGCTCGCTACCCACCGATCGGACTGCACGCACTCCTACCTCGTTGCCCCACAACCGAAGTCGCATGCGACACCGATTCGGGATCTGCGACGCCAGCTGACGTCGCCGGACCGGATCGAGGTCGCATGCGACGTCGTTTTCGAAGTGGCGTCGGGGACGTCAGGCCCGGGCGGAGTGGATCGCCGCGATCCCGCCGGTCATGTTCTGCCAGCGCACCTGGTCGAAGCCGGCGTCGCGGATCAGGTCGCCCAGCGCGAACTGGTCGGGCCAGGCCCGGATCGATTCGGCCAGGTAGACATACGCGTCCGGGCTGCTCGACACCTTCGTCGCCACCGCCGGCAGCGCCTTCATCAGGTACTCCATGTACACGGTGCGGAACGGCTTGAACGTCGGCGTGGAGAACTCGCAGACCACCAGTCGCCCACCGGGTTTCAGCACACGACGCAGCTCGGCGAGCGCAGTCGGGACATCGTTGACGTTGCGCAGCCCGAAGGAGATGGTGGCCGCGTCGAAGGAGTCGTCGGCGAACGGGAGCGAGAGCGCGTCGGCCGCGACCTTGGGCACGTCGCGGTGGGCGCCGGCCTTGAGCATGCCGAGTGAGAAGTCGGCGGCCACACAGTGGGCACCCGACGACGCCAGTTCGACCGTCGACACCGCGGTCCCGGCCGCGAGGTCGAGCACGATGTCACCCGGACGCAGGTCGAGCGCCTTGCGTGTCTTCTTGCGCCACCCGCGATCCTGCCCGAAGGACAGCACCGTGTTGGTGATGTCGTAGCGTCGGGCGACGCCGTCGAACATGGCCGCGACCTCGGCCGGATCCTTCTCCAGACTTGCTCGCTGAGGTGGGTTCGCGCCCGTCGATGCCATGCCGCTCACGCTACCGCGCGCCGGCGCCACGACGAGCGTGAGGTACGCCGCACGCCGCCACCGCGACCGGTGTCCCGGCGATCAGGCGGGCCGGTCGAACTCGGCCGCGGCACCCGCCCCGGTCACCGACCGGTAGTGCCCCACCAGCTCGGCGCACACAGACGGCCAGGTCCGTGACCGCACCGCCTGGAGTGCCGCCCGACCGAACGCGGCCCGCACCGCATCGTCGTGCAGCGAGTCGACGATTGCCGGCAGGGCGGCCTCGAATCGCGCGACCTCGAGCAGGTACCCGGTGCGGAACGGCGTCACCAGATCGCACGGTCCGCCGGCAGCGGGGGCGATGACCGGCAGGCCGCTGGCCATCGCCTCCTGGATCGTCTGACAGAACGTCTCGTGTTCGCCCGCGTGCACGAAGACGTCGAACGAGGCGTACGCCCGGGCCAGCGCGTCGCCGCGGAGCTCGCCGGTGAACACCGCATCCGGCATCAAGCGTTCGAGGCGAGCGCGTTCGGGACCGTCGCCGACGATCACCAACCGCACCCGCGGGTCCCCGGACAGCCCGGCCAACCGTTCGACATGCTTCTCCGGCGCCAGCCGACCCACGAATCCGCACACCAGCGCGTGGTCGCGGTCCTGCCGCCACTGCGCGCGCAGAGCCTCGTCCCGACGGTCCGGCGCGAACAGGTCGAGGTCGACGCCGCGCCCCCACTTCCGGAGCCGCGGCACGCCGCGCACGGCGAGGGCGGTCATCGTCTCGCTCGACGGCGCCAGCGTCAGATCGCACATCTCGTGCAACAGGCGGGTGTATCGCCAGGCCGCCTTCTCCACCGCACCCAGCCGGTACGACGCCGCGAACCCGGCCACATCGGTCTGGAAGACCGCGACCACCGGCACGCCCAGCGCGCGCGCGGCGACCGCGCCCGCCGCGCCCACCACGAACGGGGAGGCCAGGTGCACGACGTCGGGCCCGAAGTCGCGCAGCACCCGGTACAGCAGCGGCATCGGAACCCCGACCGGCAGCGACGTCACCCGCGGAACCCGCACCGACGGCACCAGGTGCACCGCGGTCCGCCGCCCCACGATCCGCGGCGCAGAAGAACATCTCCGCGGTGTGTCCGGGGCGATGACGACCACCTCGTGGCCGGTGGATTCCAGATGCTCGACGACCCGCAGGACGGAGTTGACCACCCCGTTCATCTGCGGGAGGAAGCTCTCGGCGACGATCGCGACGCGCATGCCCCGACCCTGACCCGTCGACCTGACGGGCAGTGACGCAGTGCGTGACACGTCCCGCAACACCCGGTGAACACCCGACGACCCGAATCCCGGGCGTGATGCACAGTGGACGTGTGCCCGACACCGACCTACTCCTGCTGAGCCGATGGCTGACCCCGGTGCACGACTTCCTCGTGCCGCGCGTCGGCACCGGTGCGCGCATCGGCTTCATCCCGACCGCGTCGTCGATCTATCCCGACCAGGCCTGGCTCGACCTCGACCGCGGTTCCCTGCGCGAGCAGGGATTCGAGGTCGTCGACATCGATCCGGAACTCATCCCGGCGGCCACGTTCACCCGCGCGCTCGGCGAGGTCGACGCGGTGTTCGTCGCGGGCGGCAATGTCTTCCATCTCCTGGGTGCTCTCCGCCACGCCGGGGCCGACCGTCCTCTCGTCGCAGCGGTCCGGCTCGGTCTGCCCTACATCGGGGTCAGTGCCGGCGCGGCCGTCACCGGTCCCGACATCGCGCCGCTCGCGCTACTCGACAACCCGGCCGAGGCGGCCCCCCTGGCCTCGACCACCGGCCTGGAACTGATCGACGTCACGGTCGTACCGCATGCGGAGGGAACCGTCGGAGGGCGCGGACCGATCGACCGGACGCGTCAGGAGTTCGCCGACCATCCGCTGCACTTCCTGCGCGACGACGAGGCACTCGTGGTCTCCGGAGGAACCACCACGGTCATCGCGGGCTGAGGGACTCCGCGTCGGTCGCGCCCGGACCGGGGTCCTCGACAACGTCGACAACCGGGTCCTCGGCGGCAGCCGCCGAGTCCGCGTTCTCGCCGACCAGGTCGGCATCGGCCGAATCGTCACTGCCCGAATCGGCACCGGCCGAATCGTCACCGCCGGACTTCTCCGCATTCCGGCGAGCCAGGCGTCGGCTGAACTCCGCAACCCCGACCATCAGCAGGCCGACGACCAGCCACCCGACGACGGCCACCGACAGCCCCGGGATGATCGAGAGCATCGCGGTACGCCCGGTCGGTCGCGCGAGATCCGGGTTGTACGCGGCATATTCGACGCTGATGCGCTGTCCCTCGCTGAGCTCGGTGGGATACAGCAGACCGAAGCGCGGACTGTGGAACGAGCCGTCGGGGGTTTGGAAGTCGACGGCGGCGTGCAGTGCGTCCACCGAGACCACCTCGGCCATCACGGTGGCCTTGCTGGCCTCGATCGCCGAGTCGTTCTTGAAACAGCCGGCGATCAGCGACAGCGCCATCGCGGTGATGGTCAGACCGACGACGAGCAGCCCGAGCTGCACGCGCCGCTGGATCACCGGATTCATGCCGTTCAGGGTAACCGGCGGCGTCGGTCGCGACGGGACCGCCGTCGCGGGACTACCGCAGCCGGGCGGCGATCGCCGCGTGCACCGATCGCAGCCGATCGCGATCGGTGGCGACCTCGATCACCTCTATTCCGCCCGCCGCCGGTTCCTCGGCCAGTACGGCGCGCAGTTCGTCGACGCCGACCCGCCGGTGTGGGATGCGGAATCCCGCGCACATCGACGCGATGTCGGTGTGATGCGGGGTTCCGAAGACACGCTCGTAGGCGCCGGCGTACTGCCCGGTGTTGTAGCGCGGGTCGCCTTGCTCGAGCAGACCGAAGATCCCACCGCCGTCGTCGTTCGCGACGACGATCCGCAGCGAGTCGGGCCGCGGCTCCCCCGGCCCGATGACCAGACCGGTGGCGTCGTGGACGAAGGTGAGGTCACCCATGAGGGCGATGGTGCGAGCCCCGGGACGTTCGTGGTCGAGGGCCAGTGCGGCGCCGATGGCCGTCGAGTTGGTCCCGTCGATGCCGGCGACGCCACGGTTGGACAGGACGCGCACGCCCTCGGCGACCCGCCCGGCCAGCGCGATGTCGCGGATCGGATTCGACGCGCCGACGACGAGTTGGTCGCCCGGCGCCATCGCGTCGCTGACGGCACGGGCGACGTGGAGGCCGGTGGTCGGACCCGGTTCGTCGAGTTCCGCGGCGACCGCCCCGACCACCCGCTCCTGCACCGCGGCGCACTCCTTGAGCCAGTCCTCCCGTGGTTCACCGGCCACCTCGATGCGGGTACCGGTCGCATAGACGTTGCCCGAGACGTCGGGCCACCGCGGGCCGGTGGTCAGCGCGTAGACCCGGACCTCGGGGTCGGCGAGCAGCCGGGAGACCCCGCGGTGCAGGGTCGGACGACCGCAGATGATCGCCTGGCGGGGACGCACCGAGTCGAGGGCGAGGGGATGCAGCGGGGTCGCCGGATGCGGGGCGGTCGGTTCGGCGACCGTCGGCACACCGGCGAGCGCGGGATGTTCACCGGAACCGTGACCGGACACCACCACGGTGTCCAGCGACAGGTCGATGGACAGCGGGACGTCGAGCTTGCCGACCGGCGCCTGCGTCCAGGGCAGTCCGCCGGGTCGTCCGGCGAACGAGCCCAGGTCATCGTCACCGACCTCGTCCGGATCGGGCACGAGGGGCTCACGCAGCGGGATGTCGAACTGGACCGGGCCGGCGTTTCCGGTACGTGCACCGCGCGCGGCGGCGAGCACGCGTCCGACGGCCGACCGCCACTGGCTGTTGGTGTCCAGGTCCTGCTCGGCGAGGCCGAGGCTGATCGCGGCACGCACCTGGGTGCCGAAGATGCCGAACTGCTCGACGGTCTGGTTGGCGCCCGATCCGAGCAGCTCATAGGGCCGATTGGCGCTGATCACCACGAGCGGCACGCGGGCGTAGTTGGCCTCGAAGACCGCCGGCCCCATGTTCGCCACGGCGGTGCCGCTCGTCATGACGATCGGCACCGGCTCCTTCGACGACACCGCCAGTCCCAGTGCCAGGTAACCCGCCGATCGTTCGTCGATGCGGACGTGCAGCCGCAGCCGGCCCGCGACGTCGGCGGCGTGCAGCGCGAAGGCCAGCGGCGCGTTCCGGGACCCCGGGCACAGCACGGCTTCCCGCACGCCACCCCGGATCAACTCGTCGACGATGACCCGCGCCTGCAGCGTCGATGGATTCGGACCCGGTCGATTCATTCCTCAAGCCTAGGGACTCGAACTCCGGGCGATGCGCCGGGAGCGGCGTTACCCTGGTCGCGTGGGGTTATATGACGACCGCGTCGTCCCGCATCTGGTTCACCTGGCATGCGGGATGACCGCCCTGACACCACTGCGGCAACGCGCCTGCGCCCCGCTGAGCGGGCGGACGCTCGAAGTCGGCTTCGGCTCGGGTCTCAATGTCGGCCTCTATCCCGACACGATCACCGAGGTCGCTGCGGTCGAACCCTCCGATGTCGGCTGGCGGATGGCCGCCGACCGGGTCGCGGGGTCGTCCGTGCCCATCGAGCGCTCCGGGCTCGACGGCCAGGTACTGCCGTTCGACGACGACTCCTTCGACGCCGCGTTGTCGACGTTCACGCTGTGCACGATCCCCGACCTGCGCGCAGCCCTCACCGAGATCCGCCGCGTCCTGCGTCCGGGCGGCACCCTCGGCTTCCTCGAACACGGTCTCGCGCCCGACGAGAAGGTGCGCCGCTGGCAGCACCGCCTCGAGCCGATCCAGAAGCGCCTCGTCGGCGGCTGTCACCTGACCCGTGACGTACGAGACGAACTGACGGCGGCGGGCTTCACGCTCGGCAACGTCGACTCCTTCTATCAACCGGGAGTCCCGAAACCGCATGGGGCCCTGAGCCTGGGCACCGCAGTACCTGCCTGACCCCGCCTCGCCCTCGCGCGGCGCCCGCCGGGGTGCTGCCCTACTGTGGTTCCAATGCGTCGCTGGACACTGCTGGCCGTTCTGACCGCGGCCGCGACGCTGATCCTCGACATCTTCGACGTCGACGCGGCGGCCCTGTTCGCCGGTCTCGTCGTCGCCGGCCTGCTGGCCATCGCCGGGCGGGCGCCGCGACGCCGCACCTCCACGGACGATCCCGACGCCCCGATCGTGCCACGCTGGGCGTTCGTGTCGTCGCAGGGCGTGCTCGGCGTCTACATCGGCACGGTGGCCGATCCAGAGACGGTGAGCGGACTCGGCTCGTCGTGGTTCCCGGTGCTGGTGATCGGCGTCGCAACCCTGGCCATCTCGATCGTCTGCGGTGCTCTGCTCGGACTGCATCGCGACGTCGACCCGCTCACCGGTTCGCTCGCGCTCGTGGCGGGCGGCGCCTCCGGGCTGGTCGCCCTCACCCGCGAGTTCGGCGGCGACGAACGGATGGTCGCGGTCATCCAGTACCTACGGGTCGCGCTCGTCACCGTCACCATCCCGCTCGTCGCGTCCCTCGTCTTCGGAGCAGGCGAAGGCGCCGTGGAGATCCTCCCGGCGTCGTGGACCGATCAGGCGTGGGGTCTGTTGCTGCTCGGGGTGTGCCTGGGAGTCGGCATCCCCGTCGGACGACTACTGCACCTCCCGGCCGCCGGGCTGCTCGGTCCGCTCGCGTTCTCGGCGGCCGCCGAGCTCACCGGTATCGCCGGCGACGCCGCGGTCTCTCCGATCCTGCTCACCGTGGCCTACGCGCTGATCGGCTGGCAGGCGGGACTCGGCTTCACCATGGAGCGTCTTCGAGAGATCGGACGCGTTCTGCCCTATGCGCTCGTCCTCATCCTGGCCATCGGTGTCGGTTGCGCGCTGCTCGGCGTTGCACTGTCGGCATGGACCGGGGAGTCCATGTTCGACTGCTATCTCGCGACCACCCCCGGCGGCATCTACGCCGTCCTGGCAGCGGCCACCGGCGCGGGCGGCAACGTGGCCTTCGTCGTCGCGGCCCAGATCCTGCGGGTGCTCCTCATGCTCTTCGTGGCGCCGTTCGCGGCACGGGCCGCGTCCCGGCGCGGCGGCGGAACAAGGATCTGACTCCCCGGTCACATGTGACCCGCGTCCCACGTAAGGTCAGAGAGATGAGCGGGGAATCCACCACCGAGACATCCAGCAACGAGAACCGGCCCGCCGCCGGTTCGCACGGCCGCGAGTTCGACGTCGTCGTCTACGGCGCCACCGGCTTCGTCGGCGAGATCACCGCCCGGTATCTCGCCGACCACGCTCCGATCGGCACCAAGGTCGCGCTCGCCGGCCGCAACGAGTCCAAGCTCGCCAAGGTGCGCGAACGACTGCCGCTCCGGGCGCACGACTGGCCCCTGATCGTCGCCGACTCCAACTCGCCGGCCGCGCTCGATGCGATGGTGGCCCGCACGCAGGTCATCTGCACCACGGTCGGCCCCTACCTGAAATACGGCGAGGCACTCGTGGTCGCGGCCGCGACCGCCGGGACCGACTACGTCGACCTCACCGGCGAGGTCCCCTTCGTCCGCTACTCCATCGACAAGGCGCACGACACCGCCGTCGCCTCGGGTGCACGCATCGTCCACTCCTGCGGATTCGACTCCGTCCCGTCCGACCTCACCACCTACGCGCTCTACAAGAAGGTCGCCGAGGACGGGGCGGGCGAGATGACCGACACCACCCTGGTGGTGAAGTCGATGCGCGGCGGCCTGTCCGGCGGCACCATCGACTCGATGCGGGTCATCGCCGACGAGGCCAGGAACTCGCAGGCCCGGCGCCTGATGCTCAACCCGCAGGCCCTGTCCGGCGGTCCCGGCGAGGTCCCGCGGGTCAGCATGTCCGACGAACCGAGCGACCTGTCGATCATCAGCGCCAAGAAGGTCGACCCCTCGCTGCGCGGCACCCTCGCCCCGTTCTTCATGGCGGCACACAACACCCGGATCGTTCGTCGTTCGAATGCGCTGCTGGACAACGCCTACGGCACGAACTTCCATTACGCGGAGACGATGAACGTCGGCGGCGTCCCGGCCGTGTCGACGCTGGCGGCCGGCGCGGTCGCGGTCGGCACCGGCGTCTTCATGGGGGCGATGAGCTTCGGCCCCACCCGCCGCCTCCTCGACCGCGTCCTGCCCAAGCCGGGCGACGGCCCCAGCGAGAAGTCCCGCAACAGTGGATATTTCGTGGTCGAGACGTTCACGCGGACGACCACCGGCCGTCGCTACCGATCGCAGATGCGCGCCCAGGGCGACCCGGGATACAAGGCGACCGCGGTGATGCTCGCCGAGAGCGCCCTGGCGCTGGCGCTCGACCGCGATCGGCTACCGTCCCGCACCGGGGTTCTCACGACCGCGGCAGCGATGGGCGATGCACTCATCGACCGCCTGCGCGACGCCGGATTCACCATCGAGGCAACCGAACTCGGCTGAACCGGCCGCTCGAGCACCGGTTCGCACATCGTCTGGCACTCTCTACCCGAGAGTGCTAGACGAGTGCGCGAACCGGTGCTATCTTCGGTGTCAGTACAGCGTTGAGCTGCTCGCCTGCCGAGTGGCGAGCAGCCTTGTGAGACAGGAGGTGAACTGCTGTGCTGCGTTTCGATCCCTTCTCCGACATGGATGCCTGGGCCCGGGGCATGCTGACCGGTTCGGCGGCCGGAACCGCGCGTACACCCAAGTTCATGCCCTTGGACCTCTACAAGGTCGACGACCACTACATGCTCGTCGCCGACCTGCCGGGCGCGGACCCTGGCTCGATCGACGTGAGTGTCGACAACGGCGTACTCACGTTGTCCGCGCAGCGAAGTGCCCCGTCCGACGAGGGTGTCCAGTGGCTGGCCAGCGAACGGTTCTCCGGCACCTACCGCCGCCAGGTCACCCTCGGTGACTCCATCGACAGTGCCGGCATCTCCGCGCGCTACGACAACGGCGTGCTCACCGTGACCATCCCGGTGGCCGAGAAGGCCAAGCCGCGTCGCATCGAGGTGGAGAGCCACAACAGTCCGCAGGCCATCGAGACCGGAACTGTCACCTAACCCGAAACCCATGTCCCCGAGCATCATCGGGGAGATCGCACCGGACGGTCGGTTCGCCGGACAACGGCGCACCGGCCGTCCGGGTGTGTCACCGGCGGTCCGTTACCGGACTATCGGCCGGTCCACGTGGACAGCGGTTCCGGACGGCCGAAGAAGAAGCCCTGCGCGTAGTCGAAGCCGAACTCGGTGAGGACCTCCAGCACGTCGTCGCTCTCGATGCCCTCCGCCACCATCCGCAGACCGGTGGCCGCCGCCATCTCCGAGATCGCCCGCACCACAGCACGATCGGAATGACTGTGGACCAGCTGGTCGATCAGCGTGCGATCGACCTTCAGGACGTCGACCGGCAGGTCCCGCACATAACGAAGGGCGGAGAAGCCGGCGCCGAGGTCGTCGACGCAGATGGTGCACCCGAGGTCGTGCAGCGCGTTGACGGTCCGGGCCGCCGAGGTCTCGAGGCGGATCACCTGATCCTCGCGGACCTCGATCCAGACCCGGGCCGGATCGACGCGGTAGTCGCGGATCAGACCGTCGATGTAGGCGACGAGGCCGTCGTCGGACAGCTGCTGGCAGGACAGGTTGAGCGAGACGAAACCCTCGTCACCGGTCATCCGGGAGATGTCCGCGGCGAGATCCCGGATGGCTTCCCCGATGGCATGCCGGCCGATCGGCGCGAGCAGCGAGATGCCTTCGGCCACCGCGAGAAACGCATCTGGGGCAAGCACTCCGGATTCGGTGTGCCAACGCAGTAGCGACTCATAGCCGACCACCCGACGGTCGGGCATTGCGACGATCGGTTGGTAGAAGACCGAGAAGTCCCGCTCGACGGACCGGGTGAGCCATGCCGTGAGGTCGACCTCCGCGCTGATCTGCCGCACCATACTCGGGTGCGCGAACTCGACATGCACCCGGCGGGTGAGGGCGACGCACAGGGCGGCGTCGGCGTGACGCACCAGATCGGCCTCGTCCGAGACCCCGTCGAGGTCGGCGCCGACGGCGACGCCCATGCAGACGTCGAGGAATCCGCTGCGATCTCCGTCGCTGACGGTGTGCGCACCGAGTTTGCGCCGTGCCGCGTCGATGAGCGCGTCATGGCCGCCATCGGTGGCCGAGAGAGTTATCAGCCACTGCAGATCCGACCTGCGTTCGAACCGCGCACGTGGACTGATCGGCATCAGGACCTGGGCGACGAACGATTCGGCGATGGACACGACGGCGCCGTGCCCGTAGGCGACGACGGCACGGTGGTAAGGGTCGACCTCGACGGCGATCACCGTTGCGCCGCGACTCAACACTGCATCATCTACTGTCGTCCGATCCCCCCGCCGCGGCCCGAACGCCACGTTCCTCGGCAGGATTTTAACCGCAGACCGGCTCGTCCTGTACAGGACAACCCCGACCCGAAACCGGTGCAATACATCGGATATGATCCGCGGACTCAGAGGAAGTGGCGCCACGGCAATCGTCGATGCAGCGCATGATCCGTGTCGTGACGGTGGAAATCTGCGCCTTCTGTATCCGGCGACTCTCGTTGTCGATTGACCTCCATCGGATTCGGGGGTGCCGCGGGCCGCATTCTCTTTTGATCACACCCCGCAAACAATTAGAAAGGCTAGAAAACGGCTGCTAAGGTGGGAGCCAGTCCTGTGTGCAACGCCACTCAGGATTCGTTAGTTCGGGTTATGATTTTGATCCCGTAAATCACCGAGTTCGGAGAACCCGTGGTCGCTCGCTCGGCCGAAACGACGGAAAGCGGTCCCGGCGTATGGCCTTGATCAGAAACATGATGCGCCGCTACGATGCGCGGTCCATGGCAACGCTGATCAGTACCGGTGGCGTGCTCCCGCTGCCCATCATCAGCGTCCTCGCACCCGACACCCTGAAGCCCGGAAAGATGATCATCCTGATGGTCATCTGGTCGTTCATCGCGCTGGTGTTCACCGTCACGATGCTCCGTCGCCGGCTGACCGATCCGGAGTTCGCGGTCCTGGGCGGCCTCGGCATCGTCGGCATCGGTGGCACATCCTTGATCCTCGCCGACCCCCGCTCCTCGGCCCTCGTGCTCGCGATCGTCGCGGCCATTCCCGCCATCGGCGCGATCACCGCGTCGACCCGGCTCATCCTGTCGCATCTGGCGATCGCGACCCTCTGCGCGGTGGTCGTCCTCGGCGTCACCACGACGTCGGGGCCGGCGTTCCTGATCAGCTTCGGGTCCATGTTCGGGATCATCGTGGTGCCCGTGTTCCTCGTGGTGGCCCTCCGCAAGTCGATGGAGGCCGTACTCGACCAACAGACCCGTCTCTGCGGGATCGATCCCCTGACCGGACTGCTCAACCGCCGCGGATTCCTCATCCGCGCGTCGCAACTGTTGTCCGCCGCACGCTCGTCCACCGGACGGATCGGCATCCTGCTTCTCGACGTCGACCACTTCAAACGGATCAACGACGAGTACGGGCACCTCGCCGGCGACGGCGTCCTACTGTCCGCGTCCGCCGCCATCCGCGAACACGCCCCTGTCGGTTCCGAGGTGTGCCGCTACGGCGGCGAGGAGTTCCTGCTGTTCCACGTGGTCCACGACGAGAACGAGCTGTGGCTCTGCGCCGAACGTCTCCGGGCCGCGGTGGCCGCCACGGCTCCGGTGACGGTCAGTGTCGGGGGCGTCTGTGCACCGCTGGTGTCCTCGCGCAACGGCGATGCCGGCTCCACCGACGACGTGATCGGGAACCTGCTGGGCCGCGCCGACGAATGCGTGTACCGGGCCAAGGAGAGCGGCCGGGACACCACCGTCATCGACACGATCGATCCGGTCGTGTGGAACGACGGCACGCTGAGCGCCCACGCCGCCGAGGACCCACCGGCATCGCCGCCGGCGGCAAGCCTGTACGAGGTCTTCTACCAGCGTCCGGCCGACTTGCTGGAGATGGACACCCGGCCCGGGAGACGCTGAGCATGTCGCGGCGACTGCAGGATATCGGCTTCCATCCGCATCCGGCGCCAGGTCTCCTCGGTGGTGTGTTCCTGGAGGCGGGCCCGATCCCACCACATGAGTCGGGTCCGGTAGCGCTCGTCGGGGAACGGCGTCGGCGGCACCGACTCGTCGACGCGGCCGCCGCCCGACTGCCAGCGCCGCAGCACGTGATCGGCCGCAGTGGCCATCATGTGATCGGTGCCCGACATCTCCATGATGACCAGCCCCAACCGTGACAGCTGCCCGGCCACAGACCTGGCGATGGGTGATCGCTCATCCACCCAGGCCGTCTTGACCTCGACGATCCCGCCCGCAAGCCGCTCTTCGATGGCGTTCACCAACTGCACCTGACCGGGCTGTCCGGCCCACTCGACGAGCGCGTGCGACTGCGCCGCCGCGCTGAACCGCGGCTGGACGCGCAGGCCGCCGCGGACCTGATCGGACTCGTCGAGCACGGCGAAGAACAGGGCCGTTCCCGCACCTGAGGAGACCTCGTCGTAATCGAGTGCGGCCGCACAGCCGTGCCGGTCGTACGACGCGGCGGCCCCGGCGAGGTACTTGTCCCACAGGAGCCGCTCCCGTCGCGGACTGGCCGCGATCACCGTGTACTCCGTACCGGCCTCCGGGGCGGTGGCCCGAAGCATGCCGGTCTGTACCACTTCACTGGCGGTTTTCATCGTTTTCATCGCAGTATTGCGCCTTCCATAAATAAGGAATTCGTTGCGAGATCTCCCCCGACCCCGCGTGTTATGTTGCCACAGCGGCAATTTTATGCTGGTGCAGAACCGTTCTTCTCGTCCAAAATCCGCACATATAGCCCCGGTTGGCGACGCCGAGTCGGGTAAGCCACCATGAGGTATGCACTACACGCCGGCCACTGCGGCCAACGTCTACTCGGAGTCCGAAGTCCCCGTTTCTCTCCTGGACGACGACGCGATCGACGTGACAGACATGACCACCCAGACCCGACGTGCACTCGACGAGATCCTGCCTCCGGTCGACCCCTCGGTCCGGGATGAAGAATGTCGATTCGCGTACTTTCCGTGGCGCAAATCGCTGGTGAAGATCCCCGGTCCGATCTCTTATCGTCGGCTGCGGCTGGACCGTAACAGGCATAAGCTGACCGCGGCCGATCTCGACGCCGCCGCCAAGCTGCGCATCGGGATCGTCGGATTGAGCGTCGGCCACGCCATCGCCCTCACCCTGGCCCTCGAGGGACTGGCCGGCGAATTACGTCTGGCGGATTTCGACGACCTCGAATTGACGAATATGAATCGAATTCCGGCAACATTGCTGGATATCGATACAAATAAGGCCATCGTGGCTTCCCGACGTATTTCCGAAATCGACCCGTACCTGACGACTTCGGTGTTCACAGAGGGCATAACCAACGAGAACATCGACGAATTCCTCGACGGCCTCGACCTCGTCGTCGAAGAATGTGATTCATTCGACGTAAAGGTGCTGGTACGGCATCGTTGCCGCGAACTGGGTATTCCGGTGCTGATGGAGACGAGTGACGGCGGAACCCTCGACGTGGAGCGATTCGATCTCGAACCGGAGCGCCCGCTGTTCCATGGTCTGGCCGGGGATCTCCGCATCGAGGACCTGGTGGGTCTGGACCGGGCACATCTCACCCCCCTGGCCGTCAAGGTCCTCGAACCGGCGAGGGTCACCGCGCCGATGGCGGCGTCGGCGATCGAACTCGGGCACACGGTCACGGCCTGGCCGCAACTGGCCGGCGACGTGCTGCTCGGCGGTGCGACCGTCGCCGCCGCGGTCCGCCGCCTCGTCCAGGGCCGTCCGCTGCCGTCCGGGCGCGTGCGCTTCGACCGCGACACCTGGCTCGACGGCCTCAGCGATCCCCTCGACGGTGCCGGCGGCACGGACGCAGGTACCGCCGAATCGCTCGCGCACAACGAGATCCCGGTCGACGAGATGTCCGACCTCGATCTCATCACGCACGCCGCGGCGCGAGCCCCGTCGGCGGGCAACCAGCAGCCGTGGCGGATCAGCGTCGACGACGACACCGTGACCATCGCCCTCGACCGGGACCGCACCTCGACGCTCGACGTCGAGCACCGCGCCTCCGCGGTCGCGGTCGGTGCCGCCCTGCACAACGCCCGTGTCGCCGCGGCCAGTCGCGGTGTGCTCGACGACATCGAGATCGTCGAGGACGACCAGACGGTTCTCGGACGTGTCCGGCTCAAAGGCCTCGGTGCGGGAGTGCACGCGCCCGAGTACGAAAGCGACCTTCAGGCGCTGCTCGCGCGGAGCACCCGGCGTGGACCCGGCGACGGCTCACCGCTCGGCGACGAGGACCTGCTCCGACTCACCGCTGTGGCCGACACCGAGACCACCCGACTCGTGCCCCTGTCCGACCGCACGCGGATCGCGACCTTCGCGACGATCTCGGATCGCTCCGACCGGGCGCGCTTCCTGACCCCCGCGCTGCACCGCGAGATGTTCGCCGAACTCACCGCCGACCCCGCGGCCGGTGCCGGGATCGACATCGCGTCTCTCGATCTGCCGCCGGCGATGGCCGGGATGCTCGACGTGCTCCGGCGGGGCGACGTGATGTCCCTGCTCGACGAGTGGGGCGGCGGCGCGGCGCTGGGGGCGGACGCCGCGGCGCGGGTCGCCTCGGCGTCGGGAATCCTGCTCCTGGTCCAGAGCGGGCGTACCCGGGCGGACTACATGCGAGCCGGGCTCGTCGTCGAACAGCTGTGGGTGGCCGCCGAGCAACTCGGCTATACCGTGCACCCCATGACGCCGGCCTTCCTGTACGCCCTCGACGACGCGACGGCGCACACGCTGTCGGACAACCACGGCGACCTTCTCGCGGGCCTGCGTCGCGAGATGGACGAGTTGTGTCCGGTCGCCGACGACGAGGCCGTCACCATCGCCTTGCGGGTGTCCCGATCGGATTCGCCGGCGGTACGCAGCCGGCGCCTCGAGGTCTGATCAGCCGCGCCTGACCGGCCAGGCCGGCCGACCGTCTAGGCCTGGCCGGGATTGAGCTTGATGAACAGCGCGTCCATCTCGGCGCACAGGCGGTCACCGTCGTGCATGGTGCCCTTGAGGAAGACCTTGCGGCCCTCGACCCGCTCCGCCCAGGCGTGTACGCGCAGGGTCGTGTTCAGCGGGGTGATCGAGCGGTACTGCACGTTCAGGTAGGCGGTGCGGCTGATGTGCTGCACGGCGACGGCCGAGGCGAAGCCGCCGATGTCGTCGAAGGCGACGGCGATGTGCCCGCCGTGCGCGGCGTTGTTGCCGCCGAGGTGGAAGTCGCGGAAGACGAGGTCGGCGATCACGCCGGTCTCGGTGACCTCGACGACCTCGTAGGGCGGGAGGGTGATGTTGCCGCGGGACGGCAGGTCGATCCGGGTGCCGGCCGGCGAATGCCATTCGTCGATGCGGACCTTCGCGAGGCGCTCGTTGACGGCGGTGAGGTGCTCGATGAGGTCGTCGACCAGTTCGTCGTCGGGGCAGGCGTAGCGCGCATTGTCCATCAGCAGGCGTACCTGTTCGCTGAACTCGCCGTACCGTGAACCGCCACGATCGGTGCTGACGTCGATGTGGGCGCGGAACCCGCCCTCGTGCGGGTCTTCCTCGACGGTCTCTACGGCATGGTCGTTAACGGTCTCTACGGCATGGTCGTTGACTTCACTCACCGGTCAACCGTATACGAAGACCGGTTCAGTGGCCGGACCGGTGCTCCCCGCCGGGGTCCGGACGGTGCCGATCGAAACGACGGTGCGCATCCAGATCGACGCACGTCCCGTGTCGGGCCAGGTCCCGTGCCTGGCCGGGAACGAAGTCGGGGACGCCGCGTGGCCCACGCTCTTTTTCGTCCCGCATCTTCACCGCCCGCCCCACGATGACGGCGACGACCGCGGCCACTGCGCACCACACGGCCACGACGACGAGAATCCACCCCCACGTGTTCATAGGTAAAGCAAAGCACCCCGAACTGGTAATTTACTGAAAATTCGCATCATATATGGTCCGCGACCAAGCGGTACTCAACAGGACATTTGTTCCACTCCACCGGGTTCCGGCTCCTCCGGACCGCCGCGACCACGGCCGTCCGCGGTCACTAGTCTGAGCGCATGAGCGCCGACGACACCCAGACCACCGACCAGCCGTTCGATCCGGCCCAGTGGGCCGAGGTGCCCGGATTCACCGACCTCACCGACATCACCTACCACCGGCATGTCGGTGAGGGCCGCGAGAACGGCATCGTGCGAGTGGCTTTCGACCGGCCGGAGGTCCGCAATGCCTTCCGCCCGCACACCGTCGACGAGCTCTACCGGGTACTCGACCACGCGCGCCGCTCGCCCGACATCGGCACGATCCTGCTGACCGGCAACGGCCCGAGCCCCAAGGACGGCGGCTGGGCTTTCTGCAGCGGCGGCGACCAGCGCATCCGCGGCCGTTCGGGCTACCAGTACGCCACCAGCCACGACACCGACGTCGTGGGCGCCGGCGCCGGCTCGGTCGACGAGGCGCGGGTGAAGGCCGAGGGCGGACGGCTCCACATCCTCGAGGTCCAGCGGCTCATCCGGACCATGCCGAAGGTGGTCATCGCAGTGGTCAACGGGTGGGCGGCGGGCGGCGGCCACTCGCTGCACGTGGTGTGCGACCTGACCCTCGCCTCCGCCGAACACGCCCGGTTCAAGCAGACCGACGCCGACGTGGGCTCCTTCGACGCCGGATACGGCAGCGCCTACCTCGCCAAGCAGGTCGGCCAGAAGTTCGCCCGGGAGATCTTCTTCCTCGGCGAGGCCTACGATGCGGAGACCATGCACCGGATGGGCGCGGTCAACCGCGTCGCGCCGCACACCGAGCTGGAGAACACCGCCATCGAGTGGGCCCGCAAAATCAACGGCAAGTCACCCACCGCTCAGCGCATGCTGAAGTTCGCGTTCAACCTCACCGATGACGGGCTCATGGGACAGCAGGTGTTCGCCGGTGAGGCGACGCGCCTGGCCTACATGACCGACGAGGCCGTGGAAGGCCGGGACGCGTTCCTGGAGAAGCGCGATCCCCGCTGGGACGACTTCCCGTACTACTACTGAGGCGACCCGCACGCGGGCACGGTCACTTCCGCGACCCGCACGCGGGCACGTCGACCGTGACGGTCGGGTCGTCGACCAGCGGCTGAACCGGGACGACGGCCTCGCCCGCCGCGGAGGTCGGCTCGTCGATCTTCAACGTGATCGTGGTGCTCTGTCCCGGTGCCACGCCGACCCGGGTCGAGTAGTACGGCCGGCCGTGCAGGGTCTGTTCGACGTAGAAGGCACCGGCGTCGCCGAGAGTCATCTCCTTGAGGACCGCGCCCTTGGTGGCGAGGAACTCCACGTTGGCGAGGTTGGTGCCCTTCTGCACCGCCAGTTCCGTGCCGAGGCCACCGGCGACGTAGTCGGTGAGCCCGGTCTGGTCGAGGGTGTTGGTCAGGGTGACGGTGATCGTGCTCTCTCGGGTGTCCCCGCTGCAATCGCCTGAGGTGTAGTCGATCTCGCGACGCAGGTAGTAGTCGAGCTTGCTGCCCGACGCATTGCCGATGGCCACCTGCAGGTACGGCGCGTCGGTGTCGGAGATCTGGTGACCGAGTTTGGTCGTCTCGAGGATCTCCTGTTCGGCGGGCGTGGTGCTGTAGACCATGATCCGGCGTTCGTGGACGCCGCGTCCGAGCGCCTCGAGCAGGCCGCGCGTGCTGCCGCCCGAGGTGATCAGCTTCTTGACGACGGCCTCGGAGATGGACTGTAGGTACGCCTTTCGCGCCTCGTTGTCATCGGCGAACCGCTGATACGAGGTCGACAGCGTGATGGGCACGACGTTGTCGGCGGTGATCTTCTCCCCACCGGGCAGTGTCACCGCTCCGACGACCTCGAGCACGTATTTCAGCGCGATCGGGTCGAGTGCGATGGCGCCGTCGAGCTGCTGGCCGGTCTGGGCGCGCCAGTTGGCCAGCCAGATCTTCGCGGCGTCGGGGAAGTGCGCGCTGAGGTTTCCGTTGCGGAAGTCGGTGTAGGGCTTGTAATACGAATAGACCGAGTCGTACTCCGGCCCCAGGTTGATCTTCGGCGTCGCCGGGTCGCGGAACTCCGAGTTGGCCCCCAGCTCCGGAACCGTCACGCGCCCCCCGGTCGCGTTGAGCAGGCCGAAACCGCCGACCAGGCCGCCGGTTCCGCGGGCTTCCGACGGCGTCTGGAAGGCCAGGAAGTAGTTGCGCGGCCCCGACGAACCCAGCATCGGCGGGATGAGCTTCGCGGCGATGTCGGTGGCGACCAGGGTGGACTCGGCTGCGTCGACCTGTTCGGCGAGTTGGGTTCTCGCGTCGGCGACCACGCCGAGCCAGCTCGGGTCGATCGCCGCCACCTCGCCGGCCACCTCGGTCGAGCGGGCGGCGACCTTGCTGAGTTCCGGCTGTGCCTCCCGCAGCAGCTTCAGGTTGACGGTGTTCCCCGTCCGGAGCCGATCCGGGTTCAGCACGCCGGCGAGGTCCGCGGCCGGGAGGAGGACGTCGGCGGAGAGCGCCTCGACGGCGTCGCTCATCTGTTGCACCGACTCGAGGGGAGACCCGATCCCCGGGATCGCGGCCACCGCGGACCAGATGATGCCGTGGGACCGATCGGACGCGGCCTGCGCACTGTCGGCAGCAGCCGCGGCGGCCTGCGCGGCTCCGGCCTGATCGCCGTCGAGCATCAGGGTCCGGGCCTTCGAGGCGTCGGTCCGGACCGACTCCAGATCGCCCTTGACCTTCAGCGCCGAGTACGCGAGCCAGGCGACGAGCGCGCCGGCGAGCACCACGATCACGGCGACGATCTGGACCGCCCGGTTTCCGGCGATGCGGCGGATCATCGGCTCTCCCCTGTCGTCTCGGTGACCTGTTGTGCCGCCAGCCATCCGGCGACGGTCTCGACCTTCGGCTCGATCTCGGCGAAGACACGATCGAAGTCCTCACGCGGACGGCCCATCGGGTCGACGATGTCGAGGAGCGAGGAGTTGGGATCGACGCGCCCCCGTCCCGCCATGATTGCTGCGAGTGTGCCGTTCTCGTCCGGGGTGCCGGTCTCCGACAGCGCGGCGAACTCGGTGAGGGTGAACACCCGCTTCCAGCGCGCGGGCGCCATCTGCTGGGCCGCGGCGCGGTGGTCGCGGCTCATGCACAACACGAGGTCGGCCTGCACCAGCATCGGCGGACGCAGGTATCGGGACTCGAAACCCGAGGCGTCGTAACCGTGTTCGGTGAGAACCGCGGCCGAATGCGGGTGGATCGGCTGACCGTTGAGTGCGCCGGTGCCGGCACTGCTCGCGGTCACGGCGAGTTCCGTGCCGGCGGCCCGCATGCGGTCGGCCAGACCGGTCAGCACGCGTTCGCCGATCGGCGAGCGGCAGATGTTGCCCGTGCAGACGAACAGGATCGACAGCCCCGTCGACGTCGCGTCCCGGTCGGATCCGGTCACCATTCCTCCTCGATTCTCCTGGCCAGCCGACGCATCACGTCGGGATCGCCCAGTTGCGCATGTGTCACACCGGCGGGCATCACGTCCACCTCCGGCACCGCGGTCCCGGCATCGTGCCGGACCGCCCGTCCCCAGCTCTGGATGTCCGGATTGTCCTCGGCGGCAACGTAGATGACCTTACCGACGGGCACCGGACCCAATTCGTAGGACCGCAGCGCGGCCGCCAGCGTGCGTGACCGGTCCTCGAACCGCCGAACTGCCTGCGGGTCGTGTCGTTCGGCCACGGCGCGGAGTGGGTGGTCCGCGCCGAGCAGCTCGTCGTCGGTGACGCCCTGCAGGTCGTCGGGGGTCCGGGAGTCGAGGACCATCAGGACGGCGACCTGCTCCCCGGCCGCCACCAGCTGACGGGCCATCTCGTGTGCGATGACCCCTCCCAGTGACCAGCCGACCAGGTGGTACGGGCCGGCCGGCTGACGGCTCCGGACGGCGGCGACGTGCAGGGCCGCGATCTCCGGCAGGGTCGCGGGCATGGCACGGGCGGCGACGACCAGTTCGGGCAGTTGCAGGCCGTACGCCACGGCCGAGTCCAGCGATGCGCCGAAGGCGCGGAACGGTTCGACGATCCCCGTGGCGGTGTGCACACACCACACGAGCGGGCCGTGGGACCCCGGGGCAGCGGGGTCGGGGGCGTCGGGCGCGGGGGCTCCCACCCGCGAGAGCGGCACCACGCGCTGGTCGACCCCGGTGCCCCCGCCCGAGGAGACGGCGCCGACGACGCGGGCGACCTCGGCCGGCGTGCGGTGCGTGAACAGGTCCGCGACGTCGACGGTGATCCCGGTGCGGCGGGTCAGTTCGTCGCGCAGCTGCACAAGGGCGAGGGAATTGCCACCCATCCCGAAGAAGTCGTCGTCCATGCCGACGCCGTGCTCGTCCAGCACCGCCCGGAACGCGTCGCGGACCGTCGACTCCGTGGGCGTCTCGGGCTCCCGGGTCGATTCCGACCACACCGGCTCGGGCAGACGCCGCTGATCGAGCTTGCCCGCACCACTCAGGGGCAGCTCGGCCATCTCGACGATCCGGCTGGGCACCATGTGCCGCGGCAGGAGCGCGCGGCAGGTGTCGGCGAGCCGGTCGGCGGGCACCGACGAGACCACATAGGACACCAGGGCGGGACCGGCCGGACCGGGCCGCAGCACTGTGACGGAGCGCCGGGCCCCGGCTCCCACCAGGACGGCGTCGATCTCGGCGGGCTCGACGCGCTGGCCGCGGATCTTCATCTGGCGGTCGGCGCGACCGACGTAGATCAGTTCGCCGGTCTCGCGATCCCACCGCACGAGGTCGCCGGTCCGGTAGCGGCGACGCCCGTCGTTCCCGGCGACGAAGGTCGCGGCGGTCAGCGCTCGATCCCCGAGATAACCACGGGCGACCCCGGTTCCGCTCACGTAGAGCTCGCCGACCACGCCGGGCGGCACGTGTCGAAGCCGGGTGTCGAGGACCTCGGCGCCGATCCCGGGGCGCGGGTGCCCCAGCCGCACCGGCTCGCCCGGACGGTAGGCACTGGTGGACACCGTCACCGTCGTCTCGGTCGGGCCGTAGATGTTCAGAACCTGCGCCCGCTCCGACCAGGCCGCCGCGAGGTCGGCCGGCAGCGCCTCGCCGCCGATGTAGACCAGCCGCAGCGCCGTGATCGATTCCGGTCGCATCGTCCGCATCACCGACGGCGTCGCGGTGAACACGCTGACCCGGGTGCGGTCGAGGAACTCGGCGAGTTCGCGTCCACCGACGACCTCGGGGGGAACGACCACGAGCGTCGCGCCCGAGGCCAGCGGCAGCAGCATGTCGTGGAACGTCGCGTCGAAGCCCGGGCTGATCGCCATCCCCACCCGGTCGCCGGACTGCACGTCTCCGAGCGCGGCCACGCGATGCACGCCCCGATGGGTGACGCCGACGACATTCGGCGTGCCGGTGGTGCCCGACGTCGTGATGACGTAGGCCAGCGAGTCCGGCGAGACGCGTGTGATCGGTTCCGAGGCAACCGGTCCCGTCGGTTGTTCGGGGATGTCACCGCGACCGATGGCCGTCGCGTGTGCCCCGGCGACCACGTGGTCGATCCGGGCCGCGGGATAGGTGACGTCGACGGGGACGCAGACCCCGCCGATGCGGCTCACCGCCCAGATGGCGACCACCGATTCGATGGAGCGCGGGACGACCACCGCGACCGCGTCGCCCGCCCCGAGGCCGCGTGCGCGGAGGGCACGCGCCGTCTCCGACACCCACGCGTCGAACTCGAGATGGGTGAGGGTGCGCGTGCCGTCGGCGATCGCCGGACGATCACCGTGCGACGCAACCGCTTCGGCGAACAGGTCGGCGAGCAGTGGTTCGGTCCCGGTGGGCGCGGGGACACGTGCACGGCGGCTGACGAATTCGCGTTCCGCCGCGGTGAGGGGTTCGATCGCGGCGAGACGACGCGCCGGGTCGCCGGTCACCGCCGCGACGGCGGCCATCAGTCGCTCGCCGAGCCCGCGGATCACGCTGTCGTCGAAGAGATCCCGTGCGTGATGAAGTTGCAGTCGCCAGCTGTTGCCGGAACGGACGGCGACGATGTGCACGTCGAACTCGCTGTGCGAATCCATCGCGGTGCGTGGCGCATCCGCACGGGGATCCGGCGGCGCATCCGCACCGGGCGCCGACGGCAAACCGGCGGGGCCCGGGCCGACGCCGGTGGCCTCGACCACCGAGAAGGCCACCTGCACGAGGGGGTGGCGCCCGGGAACGCGCGGTGGATCGACGAGTGCGACGACGTCGTCGAAGGCGATGGCCGCATGGTCCAGCGCGGCGAGGTCGGCGTCGCGAACGGTTTCGATGAACCCGCCGACCGTCATCCCGGCGGTCAGCCGCGTCCGGAGGACAACCGTCGAGATCAGCATGCCCACCGTTCCGGCGCTGTCCCCGTCACGGCGCATGGAGGCCGGTGTCGCCACCGCGATGTCGTCGACACCGGTCTGGGCCGCGAGCGCGAGCGCGGTCGCGGCGTGCAGGAGATGGAAGTCACTCGCCTGTGCGCGGCGGGCCGTCGACGAGATGGATTGGGCGAGCGCGTCGTCGACCGCGAACTCGATCACCGAGGTGCGCAGGTCGCGGGTGGACGGACGATGCTCGGCGAGGTCGAGTTCCCCGCTGTATCCGTCGAGGGCCTCCCGCCAGTAATGCATCAGTTCGGCGCGTGAGTTCCGTTCCTCGGCGACCATCCGGCGCGCGAGAACGTCGAAGCCCGCCGGCTGCCGGTCGAGGGCCTCCCCGGTCAGAAGCGCGGTGAGTTCGCGTTCGACGATGGCCGCGGATTCGCCGTCCATCGCGATGTGGTGGGCGACGAGCACCACCGCGAGCGGTGCGTCCCCGACGCTGGGGGTTTCGGCGTCTCCGACGCTGCGCTCCGACAGCAGCCACACCCGCACCGGCGGATCCCCGGCGAGATCGAAGGGTTCGGAGAACTCGTCGGCGATGGCGGTGCCGGTGAGCGCGGAGGCATTCAGATGCCGTACCAGCGGCCGCCATCCGTCGACGACCCGCTGCCGCGGCCCGTCGGGCGTGGCCAGGTAGCGGGTCCGCAGTGCCGTGTGCCGGTCGACGAGTGCGTCCAGTGCAGCGGTGACGGCCGCGCTCGTCACCCCGGCCGGGATCCCGACCACGACCGGTACCGAGTAGATCGGGACCTGCCCGAGCATCTGGGCCCCGACCCACATACGGCGCTGCGTCGGCGCCAACGGGATCTCCTCCGACAGCGCGTCCGCGGGGTCGAAGGTCTCCTCGGCCGCATCGACGGGGTGGTTCGGATCGGCGTCGGCCAGCGCGGACACCGCGGCGGCGAGCGCGGCGGGTGTCGGATGCTCGAACAGCAGACGGGTGGGCACGCGGATGCCGAGGTGGCGCCCCAGCGCGGAGGTCACCCTGGTGGCCGACAGCGAGGTACCGCCGAGAGCGAAGAAGTCGGCAGACTCCGCGACCGAGCCCTCCGGGACCTCGAGCAGCTCGGCCATGATCGTTCCGACTCGCGAGACGAGATCGGCGGTACCGGGCGCGGGGTCATCGAGTTCGACTGTGCGGTCGCCGGATTCGGCGATTCCGTGGTCGGGTGCGGCCACCGCGACCCCGTCGGGCCCGGCAGTCACCGCGACGAGCGGGAACGGTTTCCCGACCTCGCCCACACCGCGCAACACCGCCGTGTACTCGTCGAGCAACGCGTGTGCCACACCGTCCGGGATCTGCCCGGAATGCACCAGCGTGACCTGTAGTTCGCCGTCGCTCTCCGCGAGGACCACCTCGATGTCGTACTTCGCATCGACCGTGGCGGTGGCCTCGGTGATGAGGGAGGCCACCGCGCCGCCCAGGGCGATCTCACCGGACGCCTCGGGGACGACGTCCTGGCTGACGAGCAGCACGGAGATCAGCGGATCGTCGCCGTTCCGGGCCGCGGGCCGGACCGCCCGCACGACGTCCTCATAGGGGACGTCGCTGTGCGCCAGCGCGGCCAGCGCGACGTCGCGGACCTGCTCGACGGCGTCTCGGACCGGTGTGTCCGGCCGGAGTCGGGTGCGGAGCGCGACGGTGTTGACGAACATGCCGACCACCGGCTCCCATTCGGGGGCCGATCGTCCGTGGACCGGGACACCGATCACCATGTCCCAGTGGCCGGTCAGCTGACCGAGGGTCGCCGAGAGAGCTGCGTGCGCGACCTGGAAGACCGTGGCCGACAACGTCCTCGCGGTCTGATGGATCGCGAGTGCCGGCACCGACGCGGTGATCCGACCGGTGCCGGCTGTGGCATCGTGCTCGCGGTGGCCGGGTAACCGTAGCGGTTCCGGAACGTCGGCGAGAGTCGCTGTCCAGTAGCTGATCTGACGCGCGTAGAGGCTCTCCCGATCGGACGGGTCACCGAGTCGCGCCATCTGCCACTGGGCGAAGTCGGCGTAGGTGAAGGCCTCGTAGGCGGCCACCGCCAGTCGCTCACCCTCGTATGCCCGCATCAGATCGGCGAGCAGCACGCGGATCGACCAGCCGTCGATGGCGATGTGGTGGAGGACGGCCGCGAGGTACAGCTCGGGGGCGTCGGCCGTGGTGTCCTCGGACGTGTCCGCCTCGAAGACCGTCGCACGGAATCCGGGTTCGTTCTCGAGATCGAATGGCGCACGCAGGTATTCCGTCACCTGCTGGCGAAGCACGGTGCCGATGTCATCGTCACCGACCTCGACGAGGCGGTGCGCCAGCACCGGGCTGCGGTGTTCGATCTGGCGCTGCACCGGTCCGGTCGGCGAGTCCGGGTAGACGGTGCGGAGCACCGCGTGAGCGCCCACGACCTCGTCGACGGCCTTGCGCAGCCGGGCGACGTCGACACGACCACGGATCCGCATCACCACCGGTACGTGGTAGGCGGTCGAGGTCGGATCGAAGTGGTGGTGAATCCACATGCGGCGCTGCGGATAAGCCAGCGGCAAGGGATCGGGTACGGGAAGCCGCGCCGGCGTCGGCAACAGTGCGGCGACGGTGTCGGACGACTGTGAGGCCAGGGCGTCGACGCTGCGGGCCAACTCGCCGATGGTCCGCGTCTCGAACAGCAGGCGTGCGGCGACATCGACGCCGGCGGAGGTGGACAGCCTCGAGGTGACCTGTGTCGCCGACAGCGAGGTGCCGCCGTCGGCGAAGAAATCCGAGTCCGCGTCGAAGCTGTCGGCGGGACGGTCGAGGACCTCCGCCCAGACCGATGCGATGAGCAGTTCGGTCTCCCCCGACAATGCGCGGCGAGCGGTGACCGCACCGGCGGCACCGAAGTCCGGTGCGGGCAGCGATGCGACGTCGATCTTACCGTTGCGGCCGATCGGCAATTCCTCGACCTCGATGAAAGAACCGGGAATCATGGTGCGCGGCAACACATGCGCGAGCCGAGATGCGAGGTCGTCGGTGCGCAGGACGGCATCGGGCTCGCCGACGACCCAGGAGACCAGGACTTTCTCGCCGGCCGCGGTGGCGCGGGCCGCGGTCACCGAGGTCGCGACACCGGGCAGCCGGGACAGGGCCGCATCGATCTCTGCGGGTTCGAGACGGACTCCACGGATCTTGACCTGGTCGTCGGTGCGGCCGTGGATCACGAAGGTCCCGTCGCCGCGGCGATGGACCAGATCTCCGGTCCGGTACATGCGCGTGCCGGACCGACCGGCGACGAAAGCGGCCGCGGTCGTCCGCGGATCGTCGAGATACCCACGTGCCAGGCAGTTCCCGGAGAGGTAGAGCTCTCCGACGGTGTGGTCCGGAACCGGACGCAGCATGGGGTCGAGGACGTGCATGGTCACGCCGTCGAGTGGCCGTCCGATGTGCACGGCGCCGAGGACGGGGTCGGTGTACCGCGCACTGCTCACCGCGACCGTCGCCTCGGTCGGCCCGTATTCGTTGCTGAGGGTGCGGCCGCGGGTCCACTCACGGATCAGACCGGCCCCGAGCGGTTCACCGCCGACCGCGACGTGCCGGACGTGCGGTAGGTCGCCGGGGCGCAGGGTCGCCAGCACCGACGGGGTGGTGAGCAGGACGGTCACACCGGCGTCCTGGACCAGGTCGGCGAGTTCGTCCGCCGCGATGACATCGGGCGGGCACATGACCACCGTCGCACCGGCGATCCGCGGCGGCAGGACGCCCATCAGGTGTGCATCGAAACCCGTTGCGTACGTGTGCATCACACGGTCAGCAGCGCTCAGACGCAGCCGTGAGACGGTGTCACGAGCCCACCCGGCCAGACCGCGATGGGTGACGGCGACGCCTTTCGGCACACCCGTCGTTCCGGAGGTGAAGGTCACGTAGGCGACGTCGTCCGGTGTCACCGCCCGCATACGTTCCGTGTCGGCGAAGGGTGGCACCACCGCGGGCAGCTCGGCGAACAGGTCGTCGAGCGCGACGACCGCGGTGCCGATCCCGGCCGTGTCGATCCCGGAGAGGGTGAGCACCACCGACGGACGGCACCGACCGAGGATCAGGTTCCGACGCTCGACCGGGTCGGCGGGGTCGATGTTGACGAAAGCCGCTCCCGCGCGGGCGATCGCGGCAGTCGCGACCATGCCGAACGCCGATCTCGGGAGCAGTTCGACGACCACGTCGCCCGCGCCGACCCCCTGTTCGACCAGTAGCCGCGCCAGATGTGTGGACAGCCGGTCGAAGTCGGCCTCGGTGATCTCGGCCCCGAATCCCGGTATGCGATGTCGCGAGTCGACGATCGCGATGTCGGACGGGGACGCGGAACCGTACGACGTGAGCAGCGCGTCGAAGGCCTCCGGCTCGAACTCCGGGCGCGTCGCGTCCTCACCGTCCGCGCTCATCAGCGACACGACCGGCTCGTCGGGCGCGAGCACGCCGCGTCGCAACGTCTCGACGACCAGCTCGCACAGGGCCTCCAGTCGGCCCGCGGTCGCGACCGAATCGGTGCAGGACATCGTCAGGTGCAGGGCACCGCCGTGCCGGTACATCGAGACGTCGATGCCGAAGAGCGGGATCCCCAGAACCCCGGCGGCGGCACTGTCGGCCGACCCGGTCGGGAACTCGGCCTCCACCCACTCCACGATCGCGTCCGGCACCGCGCCGAACGACACCTCGAACAACGGGGTTCCGGCGCCGGCACGACCGGGGTCGGCGATCTCGGAGATCTCGGTGAGCGGCAGATCGGCATGGGCGAAGGCACCGAGATCCACCGTCGTCACCCGCGACAGGAGTTCGACGAAGGTGAGTTCCGGGTCGATCGGCGTGTGCAGCGGCACCGCGCGGGCGAACAGCCCCGGCACACCGACAAGACCCGGGTCCAGACGACCCGACAGGGCGGTGCCGATGGTCACCATCCGTGCGCCCGACTGCCTGGCCAGTACCGCGGCGAGTGCCGTGTGGGCCGCGATGAACGGGGTCGACGCCCGGGCGACGGTCAGCGCCTCGAGCGACGCGGTGACGGTCGCGTCGAGATGCGCGTGCGCGCGGTGCACGATCGTCTCCGCCGCCGGCGCAACGGTTTCCGCCTGCAGGTTCACCTCGGGGAGCCGGAGCTGTTCCACCGGCCGGGCGAACGCGTCCCGCCAGAACGCGGTGAGCTCTGCCCGCCTCGACTCGAGCGTCTCGTCCCGCCAGACCGAGTACCGCCGATAGTCCGTTCCGCTCGTCGGCAGCGTCGCACCGGCGAGTGCGGTGTCGAGTTCGCCGGCGAGGATCGCGAAGGACTCACCATCGGCGGCGATGTGGTGGATCACGCCGAGAAGCCAGGTGGCCCCGTCGATCCGGACGATCCGGACCCGCCAGGGAAGCGCGGAGGCGAGGTCGATGGGCGTGGCCATCGACGCGAGGACGGTGGTCGCATCCGGACCGGAGATGTCCGGCCCGGAGATGTCCGACACCGACGGCTCCGACACCGAGGCGTCCCACGCCGACACTTCCGGGGCATCGGGACCGAGTTGCCGTTCGAGGTGATCGAGGACATCGGCGTCGTCCCACCGATGTTGCACCGGGACCCCGCCGCGCATCGGGAATCCGGTGCACAGTGCGTCGTGCCGGGTCACGATCGCGGCCAGTGCACGACGTAGGTCCCCGGGTGTCGCGTCGATCGGCAACGCCAGTGGCAGGAGGTAGCCGGTGAACTCCGGTTCGGTCCGCCACCGCAACCACACGTCCATCTGCTCGGGCGTGAGCGGGAGGTCTCCAGGAATCTCGCGGTCGTCCGACAACAGGGACAACCGCGGCGGGGCGGTCGACGTCCCCGGTGTGGCGAGCCGGGCAGCGAGTTCCGCGACGGTGGGGTACTCGAAGATGTCGGCCACCTCGACGCGGTACCCCATCCCGGCGAGCGTGGCGGCCAGGCGTGCCGCCGAGAGCGACGTACCGCCCGCGGCGAAGAAGTTCGTGTCGGCGCCGAGGTGACCCACGTCCTCCCCGACGACCGCGCGGATCGCCGACGCCACCGTCTCCTCGATCGGGCCGAGTGCCCGTCCGACCGGCGGAGCGGTGTCGCTGATCACCGCGAAGAGCTTGTCTCGGTCGATCTTCCCGGTGCTGGTCATCGGCCAACCGTCGACGATCGCGACCCGGGACGGCACGGCGTGCCCCGGCAATCGGGTGGCGCAGCCGGCCAGGATCGACGCCTCGTCGAGGTCGTCGAGGACGTCGAAGTCGGCGAGGCCGTCCTCGGTCACGAACGCCAGCAACTGTTCGTCGCCTGCGCGACGGCCCGGTCGTACCAGGACGCGCGCATCGCCGATGCCGGGGATCCCACGGAGGGTGGAGACGATCTCGCCGAGTTCCACACGGTGGCCACGGATCTGGACCTGGTCGTCGTTGCGGCCGAGGTAGGCGAGTCGGCCCGGCGCCACCTCACGGACCCGGTCGCCGGTCCGGTACATCCGCCGGCCGGTCCCCGACGGATCCGCGACGAACCGTGTCGCGGTCAGGCCGAGAGCGTTGAGGTAGCCGAGCGCGACCTGCTCGCCGACGAGATACAGCTCGCCGGCCGCGCCGGTCGGCACCGGTCGCAGGCGCCGATCGAGAACCATCCATCCGACGCCGTCGAACGGCGTGCCGATGATGCTGCGCTCGTCGTCGAGGTCGACGTCGGTGGCGGTGAGGACGACGGTCGTCTCGGTGATGCCGTACATGTTGACCAGTCGGGTACCGGGATGTTCGGCGGCCCACGCGCGCAACGTCTTCGGTGCGAGGGTCTCGCCACCGAAGACCACGGCCCGCAGTGACGGCAGTTCCGGCGGGGCGGGAGTTGTTGCCAGGTCGACGATTCCGCTGAACGCGGTCGGGGTCTGCGAGAGGATGGTGATCCCGTGCCGTACGATCGTCTCGGCGAGAGCTCGGGGATCCCGCACGGTCGCACGGTCCACCACGACGACGCTGCCGCCGGAGGCAAGCGCACCGAGGATCTCCCAGACCGAGAAGTCGAACGCGTAGGAGTGCACCCAGGCCCAGACGTCCCGTGAGGAGGCCTCGACGAGATCGAGTCCTGCCCCCAGGAGTGCGGCCACGTTCTGCCGGGTCACCACCACGGCTTTCGGCAGGCCGGTGGAGCCGGAGGTGTGGATGACATAGGCGGCACCCGGCATCGGCTGCGCGCGTTGACGACCCAGACCTTCCGTCACCTCGAGGCGGCTGTCGATGACCGCGGCCGGGGCGGTCCCGGCCAGGATCAGGTCGATCCGCGCCTGCGGGTGATCGGGGTCGATCGGGACGTAGACCGCGTCGGCCAGCAGGGTCGCGACGATCGCCACCACGGTGTCGGCGCGACGATCCATGAGCAGGGCCACGCGATCGCCGGGCCGCACCCCGAACGACACGAGGCGCGTCGCGAGGGCACGAGCCCGGTCGACGAGACCGCGGTAGTCGAGCGTCTCGTCGCCGACGATGACCGCGGTCGCCTCGGGGTGTGTGACGGCGTGGCGCAGGAGCGCCCGAATGGGATCGACACCGACGGGAGCGACGCCGGCGGTCCGGCTGCTGCCCGGCTCGGTGACCGGGCCCGGCGACAGACACTCGGCGACGGTCTGATCCGGCGCCGCGGCGGCCAGGGCCGCGACGGCCTCCACGAACCTGTCGAGCAGTCGCGCGGCCACCGGTACGTCCACGCGGTTCTCGGCGATCGTCAGGGTGACGGACAGCCCGTCCCCGTCGTCGATCAGGGTGAACTCCAACGCGGTTCGGGCGTCGCGGGTACGCAGCGTCGCACCGTCGGTGAACACCGCCGATGCGACGAGATCGGGTGCGGTCGCGTGATACGCGAAGATGACGTCGGACAGTCCGGTCGGCGCGGCGTCGGCCAGCGCGACGGCGGTGCCGAGGTCTCCCCCGACGACCGCGAGCGCATCGGCGACCGAGGTCTCGCGGGCACCGGTCACCCGTACCGGCACCGTCTCGACGAACATGCCGACCGGGCGGAGTTCCTCGCTGGTGAACCGCCCGGACACCGGCATCGACATCACGACGTCGTCGGAGTCGGTGAACTCACCGAGGGTTGCCGAGAGGGCCACGCACAGAAGCGTGTTGACGGTGGTGCCGCACTCTCGCGCTTGCGCGGCGGCGGCATCGGTGACCGCGCGCCCGATCCGCCGACACGTGTGGACCGCCGGTCCGGCGGTGAGTCCGGACCCCGCCGCAGTGCTCGCCGCGGGTTCGGGCAAGGCGAGCCGATCCGGTGCATCCCGCCGGAATCGGGTCCAGAAGACCTCCGCCGCAGGCGTTGACGCGGTCGTCGAGCCGGCGGCTCGCGCATCCAGGACCGCACTGAACGAGACGGCCTCGGTCTCCCAGACGGGTCCTGCGCCGGCGGCACGCGCACGCACCGCGTGGGCGAAATCCTCCAGCACGATGTGCAGCGACCACTCGTCGACGGCGATGTGGTGGGCGACGAGAACCAGTTCGACGGCGTCGCCGGTCTCGTCGAGCACCGCTCGCCAGGGAACCTCGGTCCGCAGGTCGAACGGCGCCGAGACCGCGTGGTCGACGCCGGAGGCGTCCAGGGTCGCGCTGGTGACCGGTGCGGCAGCAGCCGATTCGTCCTGGTCGCGAACCTGCGCGACGGGCTCCCCGTCGACCTCCGGGTACACGGTCCGTAGGGCTTCGTGCCGGGTGGCCACGTCGATCAGCGCCATCCGTACGGCGTCGGCGGAGATCTGTTCGGCGAGCGTGAGCCGCACAGGCAGGTGGTACACGGTCGCATGAGGGTCGGCGCGGTTGAGCAGCCAGATCTCCTGCTGGGCTCGGGTCGGCCGATAGGCGACGACGCCGTCGGTGGACGTCGTCCGCCTCGGGACAGCGGCCTCGATGACCGCGGCGAGCTCGGCAAGTGTCGTCACCGAGGCGAGGTCGCGCATGTTGACCACCACGCGCAGGGTGCTGCCGAGGTGGGTGGCGAGCTGCATGAATCCCAGTGAGGTGGCGCCCAATCGGACGAGCTCGTCGTCCATCGACGGACGCGGTACGCCGAGTACCTCGGTCACCGCTTCGGCCACCGCCACCTCGGTGGCCGTCGACGGCGGACGATACGCCGTCTGCGCCTCGGGTGCGGCCGCGATCGATTCGGCTGCCGCACGCCGGTCGAGGTTTCCGGTCACGTCGGTCGGCAACTCGTCGAGGACGACCACACGACGGGGCCGGGTCGAGGCCGGCACCTCGTCGTCGACGCGTCGCCGGACCGCGGCCCGAACGCGTTGCCGGTCGACCTCGTCGGAATCGCACACGACGCCCACATCGAGGCCGCCCGCCGCCACCACCGAGACCGCGTACCCGACGCCGGCGACCTGCCCGGCCGCCCGGTCGAGCGCGGCGAGGTCGATGCGCACCCCGTCGAGGGTCACCACGTCATATTCGTGATGGTCGATCACCAACGAGCCTGTGCCCGGATCGAAGTGGCCGCGGTCGCCGGTGTGGAGCATTCGTGCTCCCCGCTCCCACGGGCACGCCACGAAGGTGCATGCGGTGTGCACCGGATCTCCGGCGATGACCGTGGCCACCTGCGGGCCGGTCACGTAGACATCACCCGTCACCCCGGCCGGAACCGGACGCAGCGACGGGTCCAAGACGGCGAGTCCGGCACCGGGACGCGGTGTCCCGCTGGGCAAACGGTGGTCGACGGCGGCGTCCCGGGCGATCCGGCGGTTGACCGTCACCGGGCCGAATGCACCGCGCGGACAGTACGGTGCCGATACCTCGCGGCCGAAGGCCAGGCGCACCAGGGCGGCCGGTGCGATGTCCTCCCCCACCACCACGAGCGAGGTCACCGGTCCCTGCACGCTCAGGCGCGGAACATCTCCCGGTGTCGCGATCACGTGCGTGGCGGGCACGGCGTCCGCGCCGGGCACGACGAGCCGCAGACCGTGCGCGGCTGCCGCGATGATCTCGAGATGGGCCGCCGACGACGCCGAGGGGGCGCCGAAGAACAGCCGGCCGTGTTCGAGATCGGTTGCGGCGGCGTCGAACACGCCGGTCGCGATCAGGGCGGCCAGCGCACGTTGGGGCACGGCGAGGGTGGTGAGCTCAGAAGTCGCTCCGGTGATCGCGAGATATGCGGCGATGTCATTCGGTGCGGGCCTGCGGGCCGCCGCCCCGGAAGCCTCGAGCCCACCGAGTTCGGCGAGGGTCAGCACGCGCGGAGCGGACTCGGATGCCGGGGCATCCTCGGACCGCGCGGCGATGACGACCTCGGGACGAGTGGCCTCCGGCAACGACGCGACGGCCGCCCGCGGGGCGAGCGGATCGAGCAGGAGGACCGCGGCACCGCTCACCCCGATCGCCCACCACGCGGTCAGCCGGTCGACGCCCGGCGGCAGCGCAAGGGCCACCGTGGATCCCGGAACCACGCCGACGGTTCGGAGGCGGTCAGCGAGATCCGTTGCGCGCACGTGCAATTGCCCGAAGGTGAGTGGACGGGTACGCGGCTCGTCGAACACCGGCGAATGCGCGTGACGCGCGGCCGCGCTCGCGAGCGCCTCCGGGACGGTCGCCGGCCCGGGTTCGGGGATCGCGCCGCGGACCACCGTCACCGGATTCGCCAGCGGGAGATCGTCGATGCGGGTGTCCGGTGCCTGCAGCAGGGCGTCGGCGAAGGTGCGCAGCATGGCGACGAACTGCCGATGATGCTCGGCCACCTCGGCCTCGTCGTAGCGGTTGGGGTTGGCCTCGACGCCGATCATGAGCACCGAGTCCCGGTCCTCACCGGCGACCGGGACGATGTTGACGGCCAGGTCCTCGGCGGGGCCGACGGTGAGGATGTGAAAGGTGCCGTGCGCCTCCCCACAGGGGAATTCGCGCTGGAAGAGCATCAGGTTGAGCATCGGGCCCGACCGCTCCTGCGCCGCGGCCCGCCGGACCCTGCCGCTGGTCTCGTCGGCGGCGACGTCGGCCCAGATGTCCTCGCCACGATAACGCTGATGCCGCAGTGCACCGAGGAGCGCCGCCTGGCTGCCGGACAACGCTTCGGCGACCGATCCATGCCCCGCGACCCCGGTCCGCAGGGGAACGATGTTGGCCACCGGCAGCGGTGTCGACCGGAGCGCCGCGATGGTGCGGGCGGCGACCGGGAACTGGAAGATCACCTCGTCGCCCTCGGCGGCGGCCCGGCACAGGTAGGCCGAGAACGCGCCGACGATGACATTCGGCAGGATCGTCGAGTTCGCCTCGGCAGCGCGGCGGAGAAGATCCATCGTCTCCGTGTCCAGCGGCGCCGCGACTCGTCGCGAGAGTGCCTCGGGCCGGCCGCGTCGATGCGCGAGCGTCGCGGGGATCCCCACTCCGGCCATGGACTGACGCCAGTACGCGCGGTCGGTGTCGAAGCGACGCGATGCGCGGTACTCGTCGTCGGCACGCGCGGGCAGATCGAGGTCCACCGGTTTGGCGGGCGGAGGTGTGCCGCCGGTGACCGCGGCATGGTAGGCGGCGATGGCCTCGACCATGCGGTCCTTGCCGCCCATGCCGTCCGTGAGCAGGTGGTGACCGCGGTTGTACACGATGAACTTCTGCTCGGCGAGCCGGAACAGGCAGCCGCGGGCCGTGCGATCCACCCGAGGGTCCAGTGGTCGCGCACAGTCCTCGCGCATGATCGCCTCGGCGGCGGCACGCGGGTCGGGACGGTCCCGGAGATCGATCACGTCGGCCCAGTAGTGCAACGACGGGTCGTACACACCCACCAGCCCGTCGTCGGTGTCCTCGAACCTCACCTGGAGGAACTGGGCGCGACGCACCACGTCCCCGGTGACGCGCAGGAAGAGGTCGATGTCGATGGGTCCGTCGATCTCCACGTACTGCGCGACGTTGATCGGCACGTCCATGGCCGTCTGTTGGGCGAACCACAGCGCTCGTTGTGCAGCACTGAGCCGGAATCGTCGCGCGATTCCGACAGTCGGAGTCACCGGCGGCGGGGTCGGGGCGTTCATGGTCGGCCCGTCCGGCGCTCACCAGGTCCGTGGGACCCGGACCTCATGGGGCGTGCCGACCGTCTGATCCCCCCGGCCTGCGAAGCGGCGCCATCACCGAGATCCCGTCTCGACGAATGCGCGAAAACAAATCAGCAAATCCGGACCCCTCGAAGGGGTAACCGAATCGCGAGAAAGACGTGGAGCGAATGGGCGTGATTCCGGGAAACAGCGGCGTCGCGACACAATTCATCGCCAACGGATTCAACATGCCGAAATTCAACACGGTGAAGTTCAACGCCCTGCCTCACCACTCACCATGCGCCGTCCTCGTCACGTCCGACTGCTGTCAACCACACCGGCTCTCCGGGTTCCGTCGGCACCGTCTTCTCCAGCAACCGCCCGACCCCGAGACGTCTTCGCCGATTTCGTTCTCCGGTGGCATCGTCCGAGCTCACGACCACCAGAATGACAACGGTCACACCGGTGTGTCCTGGACGAATGCCGTTCTGCGCCGCGCGGATACCCAAGAGCCTATGGGACGGCTTGACGCCTCACAACTCGGGGGCACCCACATCGAATCGGCCACCGCATGAATACCGCCGAATTCCCCGGTCGACAATCACCGAAAAGATCGAAATGGATTTCGTCATTTTGCGCAATTCACGTTCTCGTATGAACCGCGAAGTGTTGCGAATATCGGGCAGATGCCCGTGGTCCGCGCAGACGACATCGCATGGCCCGGCTCGTCAATGGTCGACCGGAACCGGTCCTCGACTCAGCAGCGCTTCCACAGCCTGGTGCGGAATGCGCTGCTCCCAGCGTTCGGCATTCGCCTCGAAAATCCGTGTGCCCTCTTTTCTCGCCAGATCGACGTCCAGGAGGAATGCACGCGCACGTTCGACGAATTCGTCGGGATCGTCGTAGGCGGTCAGCCCGAAAACCGGTTCGAGTGACCCGATCGCGGCGGTGGTGCCCACGACGGGCAATCCACGGCTGGCGGCGTCGAGCAGTTTCACCCGGACACCGCCGCCGGTCCTGATGGGTGCGACGAGGGCGCGACAGGTACCCAGGAAAGCGTCGAGGTCCTCCACGAATCCGACGTCCCGGACGCCCTCGGGCAACGGCGGTGGTGTCGCGCCCGGCTTGGGAGCGCCGACGATGCACAGCTCGGCATCCGGGATACCGTCCGAGATGCGCGGCCACAGTCGCAGGATCTCCAAGAAGCCTTCCTGATTCGGTGGCCAGTCCCGGGTACCCATGTACACGAGCCGCGGGATCTCGAGGCCGCCACCCGCGCGGGTCGCGGGCGGCAGGGTGAGATCGATCCAGCGAGCACTCGGGCACCCGCGCTTCCGGTAGAACTGTGCTTCCTCGAGGTCGTAGGTGCCGATCGCCGACGCAGCGCGGGCCACCCGGAGCTCATCGGACAGGATGCGCCTCGCCTCCACCGTTCCCGGGAGTCCGCGCGTGAGTCGCCACACCAGTGATTCGGAGTTGACCGTGTTGATCACCAGCTCGCTGCGACCGACCTGTGTCGAGCGCAGATAGGACTCGGCCATGTACGAATGCTCGGCGAGGAAGACGTCGCTGTCGAGATCGTCGACGGTCCGGACAAGGTCGTCGGTGTCGAAACGGACGTGGCAGACACTGCGCCGGGTCCGCAGACTGCTGCCGATGAGCGCCGGGAGCAGTACGGGCGGCTTCGGCACCCGGATCACCCTGCCGTCGGCCGAGATCCGCGGAGCGTCACCGGTGGTGAGATGGTTGGACAGACACACCGCACGCAGGTCGAACGACTCTGCCGCGATGTCGAAGATCACCCTGGCCAGCGCGACGTCGCCGCCGTGGTCGTGTTCGATGTCCTTGGCCATCATGAAGGTCACAGTCGTCATGCGATCACCCCTGTCATGCGGTTTCCTCTTCTCGGGTGACGAGCCTCGCGGGCCGCACCGACCGAACATAGATCGCGAACAGGATCGCGTCGGTCACCACCGATGCGATCGCCGCCCCGACCGCACCGAAAACCGCCAGCGCGCAGACCGATCCGAGCTTCACCGGGACCAGGACGGCGGCCGCGGCGCTGCGCACGACGTCACGACGCTGCACGTAGAGCACCGTCGTCAGCACGTTGTTCATCACGCGCAACCCGACGAACAGCGAGATCACCACCAGCGCCCAGGCGAGCTCATGTGAGTACGGGGTTGCCAGCATCACGAACCCGGACACCATCACGAGCGCCGATGTCGCCGCCGCCATGATCACGACGTGCTTCACCGGCGGCCCCGCCGCCACCGCGCCATCGGCCGCACGCAGCTGCTCGTGATAGGTCCCGGCAAGCGACATCCCGACCTGGCCCGCCGCCCATCCGACCGTGGCGGCGATAGCGAAGTATCCAGCGACATCGGAATCCGTCACCGCCCCCAGCAACAGGATGTCGCCCTGCATGTAGAGCGCATTCGCGAGATGCTCACCGAACAGGATCGCGATGAGGCGCGCCGAGCCGGGGACCCCCGGTCTGGTACGCGGCGCAAACGTCGCGGCATGGAGGGCGATGACGACATACGGTGCGAGATAACAGAAACTCGCCGTCTCGAGGTCGGCCGACGGCGCGAACTGCAGATAGCCGATCGCGAGTGCGATGCTGACGAACTGCCGTGTGGTGTCGAATCGCATCACCCGATCGGGGTGGCCGTCGCGGAGTGCGCGGCTCTTGACCGCATTGAACACGATCTCGCCGCCGGCGACGGACAGTGCGAACCACACCAGATACGGTGCGCCGAGACACAGCGCGCCCACCACCATCAGACCGAGCCCCAACAGGACCCGGGTCACGCGCTCGGCTGCGAAGGCATCCTCCGCCTCGCGGATGGCACGCACCGCGAACGGATTGTCCAGTGGGGCCGCGATGATCGCACCGAGTGCGAAGGCCATCGCGTACTGCCCGTAGGCGCCGATGCCGAGGTGGAAGGTGAGAGCGACGGTCCAGCCGAGACCGGCCGCTCGTCCGCCGTAGGTCCAGCCGGCGGCCGCGAGCGCCTTGACGACGTGGCGTCGGCTGTCGACCGCCGACGCCGCCTCATCGGTGCCGGCCACACCGGTCTCGGCGGCGCCGCTCAGGCCCGGCACAACGCCCTCGCCCAGGTGTCGAGGTAGGTTCTGACGACCTCGTCGGGTTCACGCACCTCGCGCATCTCCTTCAGCGCCTCCCCCATCGCGGACAGCCGATCTCGCGACGTGACGAGTTCCGCCGCGGCCGAGGCCAACGCGTCCACTGTTTCCTCGTGCGTCCGTCCGCCCTCCTCGACGACGAGGACACCTCCCTCGGTCCGGAGCTCGCCGAGCGCACCGTGGCCGGTACACACGACCGGAGTGAGGTGTGCGATCGCGTCGGAGACGACGCTCGATCCGGGGAACGCCTCACCGTAGAGGCTCCGCGTGCCGTAGGGCACGACGAGCGCTCGGACGGAGGAGAAGTACGCGGGAAGATCCGCGTCGTCGACCCCGCCGAGGATCTCGACCCCGTCGAGGCCGGGTAGGGCTTCGGTGCCGCGGCCGGCGATCCGGATCGCGATGTCGTCGGGAAGGACACCCCGAAGCCGTTCGACATGCTCGAAACCCTTTCCGCGATAGACCAACCCGAACAGTCCGACCGCTTTCGGGCGATCCGGTGCGGCAACGACCTCACCGCGGCTCCAGACGGGCATGTGTGCATGCCGCACCGTGGTGTCCGGGTAGGCGCGCAGCAACGACCGCGCCCCGGCGTGGCTCATCGCGAACAGTGTCCGGGCTCCGACCACTCTCCGCTCGATCGCACGCGATAGCGGCCGGAGCGGGAAATGTACTGCGTGGTTGAGGAATCTGCGCCGCTCGAGGAACGCGACACGTCCCGGCCACCACACGAGACCAGGCGGATCGTGCACGGTCGCACTGACCAGGACGCCGCGTCGAATCCGTTCGAGTCCGGCAGTCGGCCAGAAGGATTCGACCGATCCGCCGGAGAACTCACCGTGCACGACGACCGGACGACCATCTGCGGCGTCGATGAGTTCGATGATCTCGCGGCGTCGCGCGCGCAGGTCGGTGACCGTGTCGGTACCCGGCCGCGGGTGCCGGACCTCGTGGAAGTCGGTGAGCCGCCGCCGCAGCATGTCCGCGAACACCTCGGAGTACGCCCCGACCCCGCCCGCGCTCCGCTCGGCGGCGACATAGATGACGCGGGCCCCGTCCAGCCCGTCCAGCCCGGACGTCCCGGGTTGCCCGATCGTCCCCGGCGTCGACTGCCCCGTCATCAGTAGAAGAGCGGCCGGTACTTGGGCCGGTACCGCAACGCCGACTCGGGCCGCCGGGAGATCGTCGTGGCCGGAACACCGCCGACGATGTCGAGGTCGGCGACGTCCTTGCTGACGAGCGCGCAGGCGGCGACCACGGCGCCTCGGCCGATGCTGACCCCGCTGACGATGGTGGCGCGGCTGGCGATCCAGGCGTAGTCGCCGATGTGGACCGGTTCGAGGACGGCCGCGAACTCCGGACTCGCCGGGTCGTGTTTACCGGCGATGATCTGGGTGTCGCTGGCGATCACCACGTTGTCGCCGATGCAGATGCCCGACCGCGCGTCGAACAGCACGCGGAAACCGATGGAGCAGGCCTCCCCGATGCGGATCTGGTCGATGTCGAAGACCTGGCACCCGCGCAGGATCGACGTGTCCTTGCCGATCTTCGCGCCGAACGCACGAAGGAACGCCTGCCGGATGGTGTGCGACGGGAGGTGGGTGACGATGGTGTTGTACAGCAGGATTCCGACCCGGTTCCTGGCCTTCGCGATCGTCGAGATCTCGGTGAAGGTGTACCGCGGATGGAAATCCGCGCGCTGCGGGACGGTCGGACCGGCGGGTCCGGCCGCCGGCGGTGTCGTCATCTCGGTACTCACGTGCGCTCCGCTCCCCTCGTGACCACGGCCTCGGACACGAGGTTCCTGATCTCCTTGATGAATGTCTCCTCGCCGAAATGGGCGACGTGTGCCTTGATCTGTTCGGCATCCCAGTCGCGCGTGGCGATCTCGGCGACGGCGGCCCGGATGCTCATCGGGTCGGGTGCGTCGAAGAACACGCCGTTCACGCCCTCCGCGATGGTGTCGAGGAAGCCGCCCCAGCGCAGTACGGCGCAGGGTTTGCCCCGCATACCGCCCTCGAGTGGCGTGAGACCGTAGTCCTCGTAGCTGGCGGCGATCACGGCGGTGCAGTGCTCGTACAGCCACCCCATCTCGGCGTCGGTCAGGTCGCACAGCATCGTCACGTTGTCGGGCGCGGTCGCGCGCAGGCGGTCCGCCTCGGGTCCGCGGCCCACGACCACCAGGTGCTCGTCGGTACCCCGGAAGGCATCGATCACCGCGTCGACGTTCTTGTACGCCAACAGGCGTGAGATACACAGGTGGTACGGGCGTACCGGTACACCCGCGGGCGCATCTGCCGTCCCGGACGGTGCCGGGGGCGGGATCACCGGAGCCGAGACCACCGTGGAATCGAGACCGTACGTCGCCGCGATGCGGTCGCGGACCGCACTCGATATCGCCAGATAGCGGTCACAGCCCAGTGCGGCGGCGCGGTCCCAGCGACGGAGTGCGGGGCCGAGCATCCTGATCGCGAGTCTCTTGATCGCACTGGATGATTCGCCGAGGTAGACATCGGTCTGGTAAAGCCAGCGAGCAGGCGAATAGCAGTAGACGAGCCGGTAGCCGGTGGTGTCGAAGCCGTGCGCCCAGCCGCTCGAACTCACCACCACGACGTCGGCGTCGATCCGCATCCGCGACGCGGCGAACGGCAACACGGGCAGCGCGGAGCGGTGATCGGTCCGCAGTGCCGCAACACGATTCACGGGTGAGGTGATGATCGTCTTGCCGCGGAACTCGTCGTAGGTCTGATCCGGCTCGTACAACAGCGTGTAGATCGGGGCATCCGGAAATGCCCTGCTGAGGGACAACACGACCCGTTCCGCCCCGCCCCGCTGAGTCAGATAGTCGTGAGCGATGGCCACTCTCGGCACTTTGTCCACGACGATCCCAGCATCCATCATGTGCACCACAGAACCACTTCTCCCCCGACTGATTACGAGTGCACGCACTCGTGCGGACCCCGATGCCCGCTCGAGAAGAATCGTAATGTGGAAACGCCCACTCCGGGCGGCGTGCTCGGTGTATGTGAGCTTGCCAACGCGGAGCGGGCGCGAGATCGTGCCTCCTTCAGGCGGCGGGTCAGGCCGCTCCCAGCACGCCTGCAGCGTATTTCGGGGTCCAGTCGTGTTTGTAGACGGCACCGAAGTTCTGTTCACGATCAGCCGGGTCGGGCCCGTTGTCACGGATGCTGTAGATGAATGTGGGGCCCACGAATCCGGCGGAGACGGCGAAGCTCATGACGTCCGTGATCTGCTTCGCCTGTTCCCATTCCGAGACGGCGTCGGCTGCGGTGCCGGTCGGAGCGCCGAGCTCGGTGAACCAGATCTTCTTCGCACCGTCGCCGCGCGCGATCATCAGGTTGCGTACCGCCGGGACGTCGGTGACGGCGTTCTCCGGATTGGCGTACAGGCCGCCGGGGAACACGTACGGGTGCATCGCAAGGGCGTCGAAGCTGCCCTTGGCACCGGCGTTGTACATGGCCGTGACGAAGTTCGGCGGCGAGTTCCAGCCGCCGGAACGGGCCAGACCTGCGGCGATGACGGTGGAGCCCCACTGCGTCGACTTGATGGCGCTGTAGGCGGCCTTCAACAGGGAGGTGTATCGCGCGGCGTCGACGGTCCACCCGAAGAAGATGGGCAGGTTCGGCTCGTTCCAAATCTGGTAGTTGGTGACCTTGCTGCCGTAGCGGGCGATGAACTTCTTCAGGAAGGCGGCCAGATCGGCGTTCTCGGTGGGCGGGGCGGTGAAGAAGGACCCCACCGGACGCGACCACGGCGGCGACGACACCACATTGGCCAGGACCTTGAGACCGCGGGCCCGTGCGGCGTTGATGATCCGGTCGGGGGTGGACCAGTTGTAGGAGTTCCTGGTCGTCTCGATCGCATTCCAGTCGATCGTCACACGCAGCCAGGTCGCCTTGGTCCGCTTGACCGCGTCCAGCTCACGACCGAGGTCGGAATCGTTAAGCCACAGCAGACCCGCGCCGCCGGCGAAGCCGAATCCGGCCGTGGTGACGGGCACCGCCGCATCGGTGGGGCCGGCCGCACTCCCGGAACCGAACCAGCTCGAGGTGTCGGGAGCCGCTTTCGCCGAACCCGACACGCTCCCGCCGATGACGAGTCCGAGCACCAGAGAGATGCTCACCACAAAGGCGGAGAGGAAGTGGGTTCTCGAAAGGCGGAATTGCCCGGATGATCGTATTGTCATGGCGCAGAGAGTACCGCCAAGTTCGGGGACCCATATGGGTGGCGGATTCCGAACCGGCTGTGTTCGCAGGTTTTACATGCTCTGGTCGGGGAATCAGTGCGTGTTCGAAAGTCGGTGACACGACATCGATGTCGTTCACCTCGCGCTGGGAGAAATTGTCGATGAAATCTGCGTTGATCACCGGTATCACCGGGCAGGACGGCCTCTACCTCGCCGAACTCCTGCATGCGAAGGGTTATCGGGTCGTGGGACTCGTTCGGGGACAGAACAATCCGAAGGCAGCCCGCCTCGCCGAATCACATCCGTACGTCGACATCGTGAGCGGCAATCTGCTCGATCTGTCCAGCCTGATGCGGGCCATGACCTACGCGAATCCGGATGAGGTGTACAACCTCGGCGCGGTCTCCTTCGTCGCCTACTCGTGGCAGAACGCCCGACTCACGAGCGATGTGACCGGTACGGGCGTACTGAACATGCTGGAAGCGGTTCGGCTCCATCAGGATACGACGGGCAAGGACATCCGCTACTACCAGGCGTCCAGCTCCGAGATGTTCGGGAAGGTGCAGGAGGTCCCCCAGCGCGAGTCCACGCTGCTGTGGCCGCGCTCGCCCTACGGCGTGAGCAAGGTCTTCGGCCACTACATGACGATCAACTACCGCGAGTCCTACGGGATGCACGCAAGTTCCGGAATCCTGTTCAACCACGAGTCGCCGCGTCGCGGCCCCGAGTTCGTCACCCGCAAGGTCACCCAGGCGGTCGCCCGCATCGCCCTCGGCATCGACGACTCCATCGCCCTCGGGAACCTCGATGCGCAGCGCGACTGGGGATTCGCCGGTGACTACGTCCGCGCGATGTGGTTGATGCTCCAGCAGGACATCGCCGACGACTACGTCATCTCGACCGGCGAGACCCATTCCATCCGGGAGTTGCTCGACGTCGCGTTCGGGGTCGTGGGCATCGACCGGTGGGATCATCTGGTCCGCATCGATCCCCGCTTCTTCCGTCCCGCCGAGGTCGATCTCCTCATCGGCGACAGCACCAAGGCACGTGAGCTCCTCGGCTGGAAGCCCGAGGTCGGTTTCGCCGAGCTGATCACGATGATGGTCGAGGCCGATCTCGACACCGAGTCGAAGAAGCTGGCCGGCAAGGTCGCATGACCCCGCCACGTGCCCTTGTCACCGGCGCGAACGGGCAGGACGGGCACCTGCTGATCGAGGAATTGGTCACGCTGGGTTGGGATGTCGTCGCCGTCGTACGACCGGGCCGAGCGGTGGGTCGCTCGTCCGGTGGCAATGTGGTAATGAGTCCGGTCGACCTCGCCGACCCGGAATCGACGCGCCGCGTGATCACCGACCACGCACCCGACCACATCTTCCACCTCGGCGCCGTGTCCTCGGTGTCGGAGAGCTGGCACGATCCGCTGACGACCGCCCGGGTGACCGCGATGTCGACCGTCGCGATCCTCGAGGCGGCGTCCGCACTCACCGACCTCGGACACCGTGTCCATGTCGTCAACGCCTCCAGCGCCGAGATCTTCGCGGGATCCACGATCACGCCCCAGGACGAGACCACGCCGATCGCGCCGGCGTCTCCCTACGGGGCGGCGAAAGCGTACGGCCACACCATGGCCGGGGTGGCGAGGTCGAAGGGATTGCAGGTCGCCAACGCCATCCTCTATCCACACGAGTCCCCGCTGCGTTCCACTCGTTTCGTGACCCGGAAGATCACCGCCGGAGTCGCGGCGATCGCGGTCGGCAGCACCGAACCACTCGTCCTGGGCAACCTCGATGCACGCCGGGACTGGGGGTGGGCGGGCGATCATGTGTCCGCGATGATCACCCTCGCCGTGAACCGGGCCAACGACGACTACGTGGTGGCGACCGGCGAATCCCACAGTGTCGGTGAGTTCGTCGCCACCGCCTTCGAGGTGGCCGGGATTCCGGAGTGGGAACACCTCGTGACGACCGATCCGTCGTTCGTCCGGCCGGCGGACGGCGTCGATCTGGTGGGCGATCCACGCAGGATCCGCGATGAGTTCGGCTGGCGGCCCAGGACCGGATTCACCGAGGTGGTCGAGGCCATGGTCCGGCACGACCTCGCCCTCCTCGGCGCGGACCAACCCCGGCGAGCGGCAATCGCATGACCTCGGCCCGCGACACGGTCCCGGGAGATCCCGGTTCCGGATTCCCCGGCGGAGCCCGACGCCTGATGTCGGTGCGTCGCCGGCAGTTCCGCTCACGGTCCTGGGTCCCGAGGTACACGAGAGCCCTCCGGTACACCGATCTGGTCGTGGTGGTCGCGTCGGTGGCACTGGCGCAACGACTCCGGTTCGGTCCCAGCGGTGCCCTCCACTCGGCCGCGGCGGTCCACCTCCCGTCGATCCTGGTGTCCGCGGTCCTGGTCGCCGTCTGGATGGTCGCGATCGCCGCCTTCCAGACCTACGACCGCCGGATCCTGGGATCCGGTCCGCAGGAGTACAGCCGCGTCGTCACCGCATGCTTCGCGGTGTTCGGCGGACTGGCGATCGTCGATCTCCTGGGCGGACTGAACATCGCCCGCGGTTACCTGGCGCTGGCCCTGCCGATGGGAACCATCGGACTGTTGCTGAGCCGGAACATCTTCCGCCGTCTCCTCGCACGGGCACGGGTCTCCGGGCGGCACCGTGAGTCGGTACTGATGGTCGGCGGTGTGGAGTCGGTGCGGCCGACCGTCCGGCGACTGGCGGCCGCCGCCCCACTGGGATACCAGGTCGTCGGCGCGTGCCTACCGCCCGGGCATCGTGGTACGGACACCGACATCGACGTCGACGGGGTGGCGATCCCGGTCCTCGGAGATTTCGACGACGTCCTCGCCGCCGTCGGGGCGTCGGGGGCGACCACCGTTGCGGTCACCTCGGCTGACGCCCTGGGGCATCAGGCGATGCAGGACCTGTCGTGGAATCTGCACGGACTCGACGTCGACATGGTGGTCGCACCAGGTGTCACGGATGTGACCGGTCCCCGGATGATGGTGCGTCCGGTCGCCGGGCTGCCACTGCTGCACATCGATCACCCGCGTTACGAATCGGCCACTCGGTTCCGCAAGGCCGCTCTCGATCGCTGTGGCGCAGCGGTTCTCCTGCTGGCACTGGCACCCGTGTTCCTGGCGGTTGCGGTCGCGGTGGTCGTCGACTCCGGCTTCCCGGTCTTCTATCGGGCCGACCGGGTCGGGCTGGGCAACAGGAACTTCCGCATGTGGAAGTTCCGGTCCATGATCGCCGGCGCCGACCGCATGAGGGACCGGCTCGGCGACCGTGACGACGGCGCGGGCCTGCTGTTCAAGGTCCGCGACGATCCGCGGGTCACCCGGGTCGGCAGGGTGATCCGCGCCTTCAGCCTCGACGAACTCCCCCAGTTGTTCAACGTTCTCACGGGCCAGATGAGCCTCGTGGGTCCGCGTCCGCCGTTGCCCGACGAGGTCGCGAAGTACGACGGTCGCGTCGCACGGCGGATGCTCGTCAAACCCGGGATGACGGGACTGTGGCAGGTGTCCGGGCGCTCGGACCTGTCGTGGGAGGAGTCGGTCCGGCTGGACCTCTCCTATGTGGAGAACTGGACCATCATGCAGGACCTGACCATCTTGTGGCGCACCGCACGAGCAGTCGTCGCGAAGGACGGAGCGTACTGAGCCCCGGGCACCCGCCGCCCGGAACGGTCGCCACTTCGGCCCGGAATTGCGTTCTCCACCCCGCGATTCGGAGACCGAAGTGGCGATCACTCGTTGCGGGAAGGGCCGGCAAGATCCCGATAGGCCTCGAACATCGCGCGTCCCAGCTCGCGCTGTCCGGCAGCGCTGTAATGGATGGTCTCCCCCGGGTTGTGCATGCCCTCCGGCCCCGGTACGTGGGCACATGCCGCGTGCCGGTCGGGTGTGGTCGCGTGGACATCCGCGATACCCGGGTACCGCGGATGTCCCGTGGCGATCTCCTCGGGCACCATCTGGCCGAGGATGAACGGCACCACCCCGAAATGGTCACGGAGACCGCGGATCAACGTGTCGAGCCGGTCCTGATAGACGTCGGGTGGCGTCAGCGGGACATCGCTCTCGCCCTGATGCCAGAGGATCGCCGCGAGTCGTGAACCGGCGCCCGCGGCGGTGAGAGCGTTGCCGATCTGCCGGACGGCGAGGTCGTACAGATTGACGCGCACGGACCGGTTCGCCGGGTCCCAGCTGTACCCGTTCTTCTGATGGAACGACGTGTCGCCGCGAGCCGACGGGACCAGCAGCACTGCCTCACCGGTGTGGTCGGCCAGCAGGGAACCGAACGTCGTCGCGAATCCGGCCCCGGCACCGGGGATCTCGTGGAGCAGCGGGTCCTCGGCCTGCAGTATCCGCCCGCGCCGCCGGCCGCATCCCGGCCACTGGTGGACCCGACGATCCGGCTGGGTGGGAAGCGCATCGACCCCGGCCATTCCGGCACCATGCGCATTCGACTGCCCGAGAACCGCGACCACCGAGTAACGATCGGCCGGTTCGACGGCGGTCCCCGCGGCGAGTAGACGTTTCACCGCGTCTTTCGTGCGGATGATCCGCTGGGCCCTGGCCGGCGCGTCCCCGTGGATTCGCACGTCGGACTCCGAGATCGACTGACCCGTCGTGGGTTCGTGCATGGCGTTCACCTCTCCGCGCAGGTCGACGATGCCGGTTCCCCGGCGAAGCGGGCCGAGATCCACGGCAGCAGTGCGGCCGCGTCCACATCTGGGTGCCCGCGGTCGGCTTGGTAGTCGACGGTCACCGAGTTGCCGGCGGCACAGGCGCGTTCGACGAACCTCGCAGTCCACTCCGCATCGATGAAGGTGTCGCGGCCGCCGTAGAGGACGTACATCGGCACCGGTGTCGGGGCCACCGGTACGGCATATCCGGCGAGGACCTCCGACAACCTGTACGCGGACTCCGGCGTGCCGGGTCCGATGTCGCGCGGCGCCAGCGACTCGGCCGCCTGCGCCCGGCCGGCGACTGCCGGTCCCGTACAGGCGGACAACGTGTCCCACGTCGCCACCGCCGCCCCTCGCCGGTAGTCGTCGAGCCGTACCGCCGGGTCGCGACGTGACCACGCCTCGACGATCCACTGCAGCATGAGCTGCTGGTCACCGGTGATCGTGCCGTTCCGGGACTTCTCGACCACATCGGCGATGTCCGCGGCCGGGACCATCGCGGCCGCACCGAGCATCGTCAGACCTCGGCCGTACTCGGGTGCCGCCATCGCGGCGGCCAGAACGGCTCCGCCACCCTGGGATCCGCCGTAGGCGACCCACTCCTCGGAGGCGTAGGGCACCACCGCCCGCAGCGCCCGGACGGAATCGATCACGTTCATACCCGCGGTCCGGGCGTCGAGATACGGGTGCACTCCCGGACTCCCGAGGCCCTGGTAATCGGGCAGTGCCACCACGAAACCCGCCTTGACGAGCCCGTGTGCGAGTTCGCCGAGACCGTACATCCCGGCGGCGACGGAGGGTGCGCACGGCTCGTCGATGCCGGTGGTGCCGTGCGCGAACGCCACGACCGGCCTCGTCTGACCGGCGTCGGGTTCCGGACCGGTGACCACCAGTCCACTGACGACGGTGGGTTCTCCCGAGTTCGCATCCGTGGACCAATAGGTCACCCGGATCGCGCGGGCGTCGTCGAGACGTGCCGAGATCGGCAGCGAGCCGGTGTATTCGGCCGACACCACCTTCCCGGGGCCCTCGACGATCGCGAACGGCACCGGGCCGTCCGCGGGGTCCCGGACTACGTTGACGAGACGGACACCCGAGATCACCATGACCAGCATGATCGTGTGCGTCACCAGCGCGAGCGGTGCCGCGATGAGGAGGGGATGCCGGCGGACGAAGCCGGTCATCGCCGACGCATCCTCCTGGCCACCACCATGGCGGGCTGCTCGATGTATCGATAGGTGATGCTCGCGAACACGAGGCTGACCGATCCGACGAGCAGGACGTTGACGATGAGACCCGTCACCGAATCACCCTGCAGCAGTCCGAGTCTGCCGATCACGATCATCAGCGGGAAATGCCAGAGGTAGATGCTCAGCGAGATCCGTCCGCTGTAGTCGAGCGGCTTCCAGTCGAGCGCGGTGGCGAGCCTGCCCTCCTGTCCCGCGGCGAGCGGCAGCACGATGATCAGGATGAGCAGCGCCGAGGACAGCGCTGTGAAGGTCGACTGATACGACGAGCCGGCCGCGATCAGCACCAGCATGATCAGCATCGACGGTACGAGCGCCACCGCCGACGCGATACGCAGACGCCGGGCGCCCCGAACCGAGATGTGGCCGGTGCCGACCGCGACGAACGCCGCGACGGCGAGCATGCCGAACGCGAAGTTGTCGGCGGCTGCGAAGAAGCTCCGCAGGATCACGGCGACGGCGTTGGGTCCCCAGTTCTGCTCGGTCACCGCGGTGATGCCCCGGGCCTCGGCGACCCGGCTCGCGACCATCTTGCCGATCGTCCCGACCACGATCAGGATCACCGGTGGTGTCACCACGAGGATCGCGGCATGCGTTCCGAACCGCCGCCGTAGCCACCACATGGCCATCCCGAACAGCGGCAACGACAGGTAGAAGCCGAATTCCAGTGTCAGCGACCACGATGGGCTGATGCCTGTCTGCAGGTACTGCGGGAAGTAGGTCTGCGTCAGGGTCAGGTTGGTCAGGAGCATCACCGGGTCGGTGATCATGCCCGTCCCGGTGTCCTTGCCGGTCTCACTCACGACGAACTCGTTCACGACGAAGCAAGCCTGGAGAACGTAGTTGGTGATGAGGAAGATCAGCAGGTACGCGGGGAACACCCGCAGCAGACGATGCGTCGCGTAGGAGCGGACATCGGGCGGGGACTCGCGGCCGCTCACCAGGCCCTTCACGTACGGGAGGTAGAGCAGGAAGCCGGACAGCGCGAAGAAGAAGATCAGGGCCTGACCCAGCAGCTGGAGTCCGCCACTGGCCATCGTGTCCGGCGAATTCTGCACGGCGACATGGACGATCAACACCGCCCAGCACGCGATTCCCCGCGGGCCGTCGAGGCCACGGATCCGACCGGCGTTCGGTGTCTTCTCGGTTGCGGGGACATCAACGGCGGGGATTCCCCGCCGTTCCAGGTTCTCGGTCATCCGGCTCTCTCGATCTCTGCGCATCGGTTGTAGCTCGGTTCGTCGTCGAATCGGGCGGTCAGCCAGCCCACCACCTGGCGGCCGTCGATGCCGCCGTGGTCGGCCGCGGGTTGGAACTGGGTGTGGACGATGTCGCCGCGTGCGCAACTGCGCCGCACGGCCGCCGCGGTCCACTCCGACCGGATCAGTTCGTCCTTGCCGCCGTAGATCACGATGGTCGGCGCCGCTGCGGGCAGGTCGGGAACAGCGCGTTCGCGCAACAGTTCCCGCAGCTCGGTCACGGCCTCGGGCGATGTCGGTCGGAATTCGTCGGCGCTCAGCGACTCGAGCACCTCGGCTCGCTGTGCCCCACGGGACGCCGAACACTGCGACAACTCATCCCAGGACGCGACGACCTCGGGCCCGACGAACCGGCGCAGGTCCAGCTCCGAGTTCTCGGCGTTCAGTGCCAGCAGCAGCCAGTTGTACAGCCCGTACTGTTCGACGGTCATGGCGCCGGAGGCCGCGAGGTCGGCGAGCCCGGAGACGTCGGCAGCCGGCGACAGCGCGGCGACACCCACGAGATCGAGTTCACTTCCGTACGTCTCGGCCAGCGCGTTGGCGGCCCACGCCGCCTGCCCGCCCTGTGAGCCACCCAGGGCTCCCCACCGGGTCCCGGTCTCCGGCACGAGATATCGGGCCGCCCGGACCGCATCGATCACGTTACGGCCGGAGGTGCGCGCATCGAGGTACGGATGGGTCGGACGCTGCTCGTCCGGATCGCCGAGGCCCTGGTAATCCGGGACGACGACGACGTAGCCCAGCTGGAGCCAGCTCGCGGCGGTGACCGCCAGGTCACCCAGATCGGACTTGAGCGTGACACCGCATTCGCCGAGTACACCGCTCGTGCCGTGCGGCAGGACGATGACCGGCCGGCCGCCTTCCGGCGCCGGACCCTTGGGAGCGAAGAACGCTCCCCACGTCTCGGTCTCCTCGCCGGTCCGGCCGTCGGTCGACACGTACTTGACGCGCAGCGCCAGTTGCGAATTCGCCCGCACCCGGCGGTCGAGCAACGGCATCGTCTCGGCTGCCCGCAACGCGCCGGGTCCAGCTCCGTCGGTGTTGACGCGATACTCGACGCCTCCCGCACCGGTCGTCGGAGTGGCCTGTTCGTCGGCGTCGGATGAACAGCCGGCGACGGCAATCACCGCGGCCACCAGCACCGACGTCATCCTGATGCGCCCGCTCGATCGTCTCCCCATCACGCTCCCCCTCCGATCGCGCCCACGATAGGCGCACCCCGATGTGCGGCGTCTGACGTACGCGGGACCCGCGCCTCCCGCGGATCCGACCGGCGTTCGGTGTCTTCTCGGTTGCGGGGACATCAACGGCGGGGATTCCCCGCCGTTCCAGGTTCTCGGTCATCCGGCTCTCTCGATCTCTGCGCATCGGTTGTAGCTCGGTTCGTCGTCGAATCGGGCGGTCAGCCAGCCCACCACCTGGCGGCCGTCGATGCCGCCGTGGTCGGCCGCGGGTTGGAACTGGGTGTGGACGATGTCGCCGCGTGCGCAACTGCGCCGCACGGCCGCCGCGGTCCACTCCGACCGGATCAGTTCGTCCTTGCCGCCGTAGATCACGATGGTCGGCGCCGCTGCGGGCAGGTCGGGAACAGCGCGTTCGCGCAACAGTTCCCGCAGCTCGGTCACGGCCTCGGGCGATGTCGGTCGGAATTCGTCGGCGCTCAGCGACTCGAGCACCTCGGCTCGCTGTGCCCCACGGGACGCCGAACACTGCGACAACTCATCCCAGGACGCGACGACCTCGGGCCCGACGAACCGGCGCAGGTCCAGCTCCGAGTTCTCGGCGTTCAGTGCCAGCAGCAGCCAGTTGTACAGCCCGTACTGTTCGACGGTCATGGCGCCGGAGGCCGCGAGGTCGGCGAGCCCGGAGACGTCGGCAGCCGGCGACAGCGCGGCGACACCCACGAGATCGAGTTCACTTCCGTACGTCTCGGCCAGCGCGTTGGCGGCCCACGCCGCCTGCCCGCCCTGTGAGCCACCCAGGGCTCCCCACCGGGTCCCGGTCTCCGGCACGAGATATCGGGCCGCCCGGACCGCATCGATCACGTTACGGCCGGAGGTGCGCGCATCGAGGTACGGATGGGTCGGACGCTGCTCGTCCGGATCGCCGAGGCCCTGGTAATCCGGGACGACGACGACGTAGCCCAGCTGGAGCCAGCTCGCGGCGGTGACCGCCAGGTCACCCAGATCGGACTTGAGCGTGACACCGCATTCGCCGAGTACACCGCTCGTGCCGTGCGGCAGGACGATGACCGGCCGGCCGCCTTCCGGCGCCGGACCCTTGGGAGCGAAGAACGCTCCCCACGTCTCGGTCTCCTCGCCGGTCCGGCCGTCGGTCGACACGTACTTGACGCGCAGCGCCAGTTGCGAATTCGCCCGCACCCGGCGGTCGAGCAACGGCATCGTCTCGGCTGCCCGCAACGCGCCGGGTCCAGCTCCGTCGGTGTTGACGCGATACTCGACGCCTCCCGCACCGGTCGTCGGAGTGGCCTGTTCGTCGGCGTCGGATGAACAGCCGGCGACGGCAATCACCGCGGCCACCAGCACCGACGTCATCCTGATGCGCCCGCTCGATCGTCTCCCCATCACGCTCCCCCTCCGATCGCGCCCACGATAGGCGCACCCCGATGTGCGGCGTCTGACGTACGCGGGACCCGCGCCTCCCGCGGATCCACGACCCGGTCGCGCGCGACCTCCACGCCGATCACGAGCACCAGACCCATTAGCAGGCCGAGGAGCACAGCGGTCGTGATCGTGCCCCAGAACTCGGGCAGCACAGGTGCATCCGGCACCGAGGCGACGTCGATCACGTCGATCTCGTGCAGCGGTCCCGCGACCGGGCCGTCGCTCCACTCGAGTTCGGTCACCAGCACCCGGAGGACGTCGACCACCGAATTCGCGAGGTGGGCGGCGGCCTCCGCCGTCGGGCCGGTGGCCACGACGTCGAGGACGGCACTGTCGAGAGGCGAGCCGACGGTCAGCCGCTCGCGGAGACCGTCCGGGGTGACGGCGTCACCGAGCAGCCCGGCGTCGTCCGCACGGGCCACCCGCGACAGCACCTGGTCCGACACCGCGAGCTGCACATACGATGCCGACCGCAGCTGACCGGCGAGGTCGCTGGCGCGTTCGGCGCCGACGCTGGCCGGCCCCGGCGCGATGATCAGTGCGCTCGAGTGCGCCTCATAGGTTTTCGGCATCAGGGCGTACGCACCGACGCCGACGGCAGCGGCCGCGATCACCGTCGCCACGAGCACGACGAGGTTGCGGCGCACGATCGCCAGATAGTCCGCCGGTCGGCGGGTCGACGGTGACCTCATGGGCGGTCCCCGCAGTTCTGCGGCGGCTTCCACCCGGACTCCAGGGACTTCATCCAGGCCACCGATTGTCCGGAGTCGAGCTGGGCATGGGTCTCCCCGATCCGGCGCATGGCCTGGATGGGCGACCCGGCGGCGCAGGACCGGCGGATCGCCCGCTCGGTCCACGGAGCGGCGATGAGTGGGTCCTCGGTGCCGTACATGATGAGCATCGGCGCAGTGGCCCTGCCCACCGGGAGCGATGTGGCGGCGAGGTGGTCGCGGAGTCGTGCCGCCGCCTCCGGGGTGTGCGGTGCGACATCCTCGACGCCGATGGAGTTCAGCACCCGCTGGGTCTGCTGGACGTCGATCGGGATGCAGCGGAGTACCTCGGACCAGTTCTTCCGCAGGAACTCCGAGCGGTAGTCGTCGCGGTCGAACTCGTCGGGCAGCACGCGTGCGAGCGAATCGATCAGGTAGGCCATCATCGGGACCTGATCGGCGGTGAGCGTGCCCTTCTCGGCTCGTTCGACCAGTCCGGTCATGTCCGACACCGGCACCAGGGCCACGGTGCCCAGGAGGTCGAGTCCCCCGCCGTAGGTCGGTGCGAGTTCGCCCGCCGCCCACGACGCCATCCCACCGAGCGAGACGCCGTAGGAGATCCAGGTGTCGCCCAGCCCGGGGAAGACCGCACGGGCGGCACGCACCGCGTCGATCATGTTGTAGCCGTAGGTGCGCGCGTCGAGGAACGGGTGATCGACGTCCCGCATGCCGAGGCCCTCGTAGTCGCTCATCGCGACGGCGAAACCGTTGAGCACCAGTGCTGCGATGATCTCGTCGCTGCCGATCAGGTTGACGTACTCCGAAGGACCGCAGTCGTCGAGGACACCGGTGGTGCCGTGCCCGAAGGCGATCGTCGTCCAGCCACCGGGCGGCGGTTCGCCCTTCGGGGTCACGACGATCCCCGAGACCACCGTCGGCGACCGGTCGAGACCCGACGTCGACCGGTACTCGACCCGTTTGACGATCGCACCGAGTTCGGTGATCACCGGAATCGGTCCGCGGGGCGGGTCCTCGACCTCGAGCACCGCTCCGGGTCGCCCGGTGTCGGCGGCACCCCGGACGACCGGTTCCGGGTAGGGAGTGACCAGGTCGGGCGGTGGCTGGAGAACGAGCGGGACCGCCGGGTCCGATTCGGGCCCATCGGTGAACACTGTTGTGCCACAGCCACTCATCACGAGCACCGTCGCCATCAGGGAGGCGGCGAACCGCCCGCGGGTCGACGCCCGCGTCAACGACCCCGCCCGTCCGACGGGACACCGGCCGCCGCGGCCGGGCCGGAACCGTTGGGTGAGGAGTGGCCGATCGTGGCGCGGATCGTCCCGGTCGCGCTGTCCGGAGCGGACTCGATGTTCTCGTCGGGGACAGTATCGTCGGCGTACACCGCGTCGTCGACCGGTTGCTCGTCGGCACCGGACTCCGTGACGGACGAATCCGGCGACGACATCGGCCCCCGCTTGCCGCCGACGAGTACCGTACCGATCACCGATCCGACGAGCTCGATGGCGGCGACACTGTCGCTCAGCGCCTTTCGGGTCGCCGTGCCGCTTCGCACCACCACGACCATCGCGTCGGCAAGAGCCGAGTACACGATCGAATCCGACGACGTACCCCGCTGGGTCGATCCCGGCTTCTCCGGCCTCATGGGCGGGCAGGCGATGACGATGTAGTCGAAGCGCTCGCGCAGTTCGTCGAGCACCGATCCCATGACCGGACTGCTCACGAGGGCACCGGATTCCGGCGGCACCGGGCCGGCGGGGAGGATGGTGAGCGCACCGTGGCGGACGTACGGGTCGACGCTGCCGGCACTCCCGGTCAGCACGGTGGACAGTCCGTGATCCGCGGAGATCTCGGCACCCGCGGTCAGGCCACCGCCGGACAGGTCGCCGTCGACGAGCAGGACGGTGTTCCCCGTGGCGGCCACGGTCGAGGCGAAGCGGGCGGCGATGTCGGCTGCCCGGGCCTCAGGCCCGACGCCGGTGAATCCGATCACCCGCGGTGCCCGGTCCTGCTCGTTGCGCCGTCCACCGAGGAAGCGGATCAGATTGTGCAGTCCGCGAAGGGCATCCGCGTCGGGATCGACGGACTCGCCGCCACCGATCGCCTCGACTGACACCGGGTGGGGCGACAGCACCGCGAGTACGGGATGGTGGGTCGAATCGACGGCGGTGGCCTCGTCGACGACGGTTCCGCGACGCCGCCACCCGAGCAGCAGCGCGACCACGACACCGACGACGAGTCCGGCGCCGACACCGATCCCGGTCCAGAGCATCCAGGGCGCCCCGGCGGGTGCCGGCAGACCCGGTTCGTCGTAGAGGACCGCGGAGGCCGCCGAGGTCCCGCCGCGTCGTGACGTCTCGAGTTCCTGCACGACCTCGACGGTCTGCTGGGCGACGGCGGACGCATACGACTGGGCCCGTTGCGGACTCGGTCCCGATACCGAGATGGTGAGGATGACGGTGTCCTCGACGGGTAGCGCCGTCGTCTGCGATTGCAGGTCAGCGGGGCCGATGGCCCCCTCCAGCGCCTGGGAGGCGCGGGTGGCCACCTGCTCACTGGTCGCGATCTGGGCATACGAGTTGACGCGCCCCTCGGCGAAGAGGTTGTTCTGGTACGACTCGCCCACCGAGGTGCCGCCCTCGGCGGTGACGAAGAGGCGGGCCGTCGACACGTAGTCGACGGACGTGAAGTACATGCCGTAGCCGAATCCGACCAGTCCGCCGACGAGAACGCTCGCCACGACGGCCCACCAATAGCGGACCGCGGTGCGGACATATTCGTTGAATGGCACGAGACCTGCTCCTTCCGGCGATGGCGGAGCAAGACCGAGGGATCGAGTGATCAACCGTGGAAATGTCTGTGAAACATTTCCACGGCGGATTGTTCGAAACCTGGTGCCTTTCCCCGACGCGCCAACTCTAACCACTGTCGGCCGGTCGCGCGCTTCGAGAGCTGTGATCTCTGACTCGTCGTGGCCCACTTACGTTTCGGTCGAGATCTCACCCGATGCCCACCGCCGGATCGTGTCATGATGCCCCGGTGGGGATTGTTCGTTCACTTGCGATCGTGACCGCGGTGGCGGTCGGCACCTTCGGCTGCCTCCTCGCCGGCGAGTCCGTCGTCACCGCGGCCTTTCTGGGAATCGCGTTGATCGCGGGAGCATATGTGGGACTGCAACATCCGACGTGGTTGTGGTGGGCACTCGCCGTCGTCGTCGCCGTGCTTCCCGCCGGGTACGTCCCCGGTACGCCCGTGCCATTGATCTTCACCCTCACCATGGCCGTGCTGCTCGCCACCGTTCTCCACCCCCGCGACACGGTGAGCTGTACGCCGCTCGAGTACGCACTCATCGCCTTCGTCGGCGTCGCCGGCCTGTCGGTGGTGGCCACCCTGCACAAGGTCGACGACATCGTCGAGTACGCGAAGTGGTCGGGTGCGATCCTCCTCGTCGTCGCGCTGTTGCGGCTGCGCGCCGATCAACTGAGGACCTTCGGCAGGGTCTTCGTCGTGGCATCGGTCGTGTCGGCGGCGACGGGCCTCGCAATGCTGACGATCGACAAGTCCGCACGGACCTTCGATCTGCTGTCCCCCTTCGGATATGACGCGTCGTCGGCGGGCCGGTTCGTCTTCGACGGCGCCTCGGTGACGGCTCGGTTGTCGGGCACCTACATCGACCCGAACGCCGCGGGCATCGGCTTCCTGGCGGCGCTGATGATCAGCCTGCTGGTCTTCGAGGGCCGCCGGCGCTGGGTTCTCGCGCTGCTCCTGTTCGCGGCCGTCGCGATGACCCTGAGTCGCGCGGCGATCTTCTCCGTCGTCCTGGCGCTCCTCCTGATGCTCGCCTTCCACACCATGTCGACCCGCGGACGCACCGCGATCATCGGGACACTCGCGGGCGGGATGGCCCTGCTGTCGGCGATCCCCGCGTCGCGGCGCCGGATCTTCTCGTCCTTCGGCGAGAGCGACACCGGGTCGACCGCACGCACCGACGCGCTGCGCGAGTTCCCCGAGAAGATGAGCGGGCACTGGTTGTTCGGACACGGTTGGGGCATCGCCGAATTCAAGGATCCGGAGAAGGCGTTCACCATCAACTACGTGGCCAACGCGCCGCTGCTGTCGGTCTATCGCGGTGGACTCCTCGTCGGAATCGTGTTCACCGCGATCATGATCTACGCCTGCTACCTCGCCTACCGCTGCCTGCGGTCCTCCCGGTCCGAGATCGCCCTGTACGGCGGTTGCTTCATCGCTTTCTTCGTCCTGGGTATGCAGCTCGACTTCAGCACCGTGTCCATCCCGGTCTCGGTGACCGACCTGTCGCTGATGCTGGTGTTCCTCATCGTGGCGCTACGGAGTTCCGGAGCCGACGACCTCGTCCGGCACACCCGGCCGGCCGAACATCCCGCGCCGCTCTCCGTCAGGACGCGTGTGCCACGGTGAGACGTGTTGTCCGACTACTGTTCTGCATCTTCCTCGTCGTCACGGTCGTCGGCGGCACCGTCGGCTACCAGCTGTTCACGCGGACCCACGATGATCCGCTGCGCGAGGTCGACGCCATCGTCGTACTGGGCGGCGAACACGACGGACGCGAGGACTACGGAATCGAGTTGGCACGCAGGGGTTATGCCGACCACGTGCTGATCTCCGACCCGTATCGTCCCTACACCGAGCAGGATTCGATGATGCCGCGCGTGTGCTCGGCGAGCACCCCGGACATCACCGTCACCTGCTTCGAACCCCATCCCTCCACGACCCGCGGCGAGGCGATGTTCGTCCAGGAGATGGCACGTCGCCACGACTGGCGCGAGGTCATCGTCGTCAGCTGGAGCTATCACCTGGTGCGGGCCCGGTTCATCTTCGGCCAGTGCTTCGACGGCGACGTCGTCATGCACGCGGTACCACGTGACTACAGCCCCAACCCCGTGCTCTGGGGTGCGGTGTACGCATACCAGTACGGCGGCCTCGGAAAGGCCGCCGTACTCGGGTGTGACTGAGTCCCTCGAGGGAACCTGCGATCAGCCGTTGAAGATGTCGCGCAACGCCTCCACCTCGGCGACCCGCTCGGCGTGGGTCGGCGCGGTCGGCGAGGCGAGGATGCAGGTGACGCCCGCCTCGCGGAACGCGGCCACGCGCTCGGCGACCTGGGCCCTGGACCCGATGAGCGACATGGCGCTCACCAGGTCGTCGGGGACCGCCGCGGCCGCCTCGACCTTCTTGCCGTCGAGGTAGAGGTCCTGGATGAGCTTCGCCTCGTCGGCATAGCCGTACCGGATGGCGAGCTGGTTGTAGAAGTTCTTGTCCCGCGCGCCCATGCCGCCGATGTACAGCGCGGCGTGATGGCGGACGAGTTCCCTCGAGTTGTTGATCTGCTCCGGATCGTCGGAGATCCGGGCGGTGGCCTGGACGACGATGCCGAGGTCGCCCAGAGACGGGTCGCGCTTGGCCCTGCCGGCGGCGAGCGACTCACCGAACGCGGCGTCGATGTGCTCCGGGTGGAACAGGATCGGCTGCAGCTCGTCGAACATCTCCGCGGCCAGCTCGATGTTCTTGGGGCCGATGGCGGCCAGCAGGAGCGGGATGTTGTCGCGGACGGGATGGTTGATGATCTTGAGCGACTTGCCGAGTCCGGAACCGCCGTGCTCCTCGTCGAGCGGAAGCGTGTAGTGCTTGCCCTGGTAATCGAGCTTCTCGCGACGCCAGACCATGCGGCAGATCTCTGCGTGCTCGCGGGCCCGGCCCAGCGGGTAGTCGTACTTCACGCCGTGGAAGCCCTCGATGACCTGCGGTCCGGAGGCGCCGATACCGAGTACCGCACGGCCGCCACTGATGTAGTCGAGACCGGCCGCGGTCATCGCGAGATTGGTGGGGGTGCGCGAGTACATCGGCAGGATCGCGGTCTGCAGTTCCATCGTCTCGGTCTTCGCGGCGATGTAACCGAGCTGGGAGACGGCGTCGAAGCTGTAGGCCTCCGGGACCGCGATGCGTTCCACGCCCGCGGCCTCGAAGTCGGCGAGGTTGTTGATGGTCTCGCGGAAGGCGCCTGCGTAGTTGATCGGCATGCCCAGCTTCATCGATGTCATGGCGTCGGATTCTTCCACAGCAACCACCCGTTGGACCATGATCAGCCGAACGTTCCATCGCTCCCCGGAGCGATACCCACCACACCTGCACTGAAGTGCGGTGACCTAGCCCGACACACCGACGACACAGCGAATACCGGCCGAACCGCGCCGGAACGTTTGGGAAATTCGGAGCCGAGCCCTCATCATGAAAACCATGAGCGGCGAGATGCTGATCCTGGTGCTGTTGGTGATCACGGCCCTCGGCTTCGATTTCACCAACGGTTTCCACGACACCGGCAACGCCATGGCAACCTCGATCGCCACCGGTGCGCTGAAACCCAAGACAGCCGTCGGGCTCTCCGCCGTCCTCAATCTCGTCGGCGCCTTCCTCTCGGTCGAGGTCGCCGCCACCATCACCAAAGACGTCCTGAACATCCAGCAGACCTCCGGCGCCGACGCCGGCGAGATCGTGACCGGCCTCACTCCCGCGACCGCGCTGTTGATCATCTTCGCCGGACTCATCGGCGGCATCCTCTGGAACCTCTTCACCTGGCTCTTCGGCCTCCCGTCGAGTTCCTCGCACGCGCTGTTCGGCGGGCTCATCGGTTCCGGGATCGCGGCCATCGGCCTCTCGGGCGTGAACTGGCACGGTGTGTTCGGCAAGATCATCGTGCCCGCGCTGCTGGCCCCGGTGATCGCCTGTGTCGTCGCCGCGTGCGGGACCTGGCTCGTCTTCACCATCACGCGTCGTCTCGCGGAGAGCCGCAAGGAACAGGGCTTCCTGTACGGCCAGATCGCCAGCGCCTCACTGGTCTCCCTCGCCCACGGCACCGGAGACGCACAAAAGACCATGGGTGTGATCGCGATGGCGCTGATCGTCACCGGACACCTCGACGCCTCGACCGTGAGTCACGGCCTGCCGCTCTGGGTCGTGGCGAGTTGCGCCGCCGCCATCGCGATCGGAACCTACCTCGGTGGCTGGCGCATCATCCGGACCCTCGGAAAAGGCCTGGTGGAGATCAGCTCCCCGCAGGGCATGGCCGCCGAGGCCTCGTCGGCCGCGATCATCCTGACCTCCAGCGCGGCCGGGATGGCGCTGTCCACCACACAGGTGGCCACCGGTTCGATCCTCGGCTCCGGTATCGGCAAGCGCGGTGCGCAGGTCCGCTGGAGCGTCGCCGGCCGGATGGCCGTGGCGTGGCTCACCACCCTGCCGGCGGCGGGGCTCGTCGGCGCGGCGTCGTTCTACATCGCTCACCTGCTCGGCGACGTGGCGGGAGCGGTGGCGATCTTCGGTCTGCTCATCGCCGGCTCGGCCTACATGTACTGGCGCGCCCAGCAGAACAAGGTCGACGCCGGCAACGTCAACGACGACTGGGACGAGACCACCGGATCGGTGCTGCCCGCGGACCTGTCGACCGATCCCGGAACCACCCCCGACACCCCTGCGCGCTCGGCCTGACCGCCGGCATCACAACGACCACGCGCGAACACACGAAAGGACCCAGCGGAGATGGACATCGTCGAGGCGATCGGCAAGGTGCTGATCATCGGCCTGCTCTTCGGCGCCGGTCTGCCCGCACTGTTCGCGTTCGGCCTGCGATGTCACGAGCAGGGTTCCGACGAGGTCGTCGACGGCTCGCTCGTCAGGGGCAGGCCGGCGTTGCGCGTGCTCAGCTACCCGATCTTCGCCGTCGTCCTACTGGTCATCCTCACCGCACTGTTGTGGATCACCCGTCAGACCATCTACTTCCACACCGGAATCAAGCTCTTCCCATTTGGTTACAAGTGATGCCCACCTGGGTAAACGGTGACCACAGATGTGCACGAGCCGGAGACGCGATCAACCATGAGCACTGAGATCCCCCTCTTCGAATCCGTGATCAACTGGATTCGCAAGGGCTATCCCCAAGGTGTCTCGCGCACCGACTTCCCGCCGCTGATGGCGCTCCTCACGCGTGTTCTGACCGATGAGGAGGTCACCGCGGTGGCGTTCCGGCTCGTCAAGGAGTACGGACCCCGGGAGCCGGTGACCGAGCAGCAGATCAGCGACGCCATCACCCGGGTCACCAACGAACCGCCGACCCCGGAGGAGATCAACCAGGTCGCGGGGCGTCTGGCCGCGTTCGGCTGGCCGTTGGTGTCCAGCCGAACGTGAACCCGGCGACCCGCACGCGCCGAGGACTGCCGGGGTCCGGGCCGAAACCTACAATCGCGCTGAGCGGCCGCGCTCGCGTCGCCGCATCGAGAGGACCCAGCGGCATCGCCGCATCGAGAGGACCCAGCCGAGTCCCGTCGGAGGAAAGGGGGTGACGAGCGTGGACCACCCACAGTTGCTCTACCGCATCATCGAATGGCTGCGTGCCGGTTACCCCGACGGTGTGCCGCAAGGCGACTACATCCCCCTCGTCGCTCTCCTGCGGCGTCAGCTCAGCGAGGACGAGGTGCAGGAAGTGTCGTCGCGGCTGGTCCGGCAGTCGCCGCCGCCCGAGCCGATCTCCAGGATCGACGCCGCGGTCGCGATCACGAAGGTCACCCACGAACTCGCGCACGAGGACGACATCGCCCGCGTCCGCCGTCACCTGGAGTCGTCCGGTTGGCCGTTCGACGGACCCGACGCGGACAGCACCGACCCGAACCGGAACCTGTCCTGAAAACCCTTCGTACCCTTCATCTTCCCGCTCGACCAGAGGTCGTCGCCCGGCGCGATGAGCTGCTCGCCGTGCTCGACGGTTCGACCGCGATCGTGCCCACCTCCGACGACGCCCGGGAGACAGCGCTTCTCCGGGCCGCCCTCGCCGTCGGTGAGCCGATCGCCGACGAGGTCTCGCTGGTGGTCTCCACCTCGGGTTCGACCGGTGTCCCCAAGGGGGCGCAGCACACCCCGGCGACGCTGTCCGCATCGGCGCGGGCGACCGCGGATCGCCTCGGTGGCCCGGGCAACTGGCTCCTCGCCCTCGCCCCGCATCACATCGCGGGGCTGCAGGTCCTGTTGCGCGCCTTCGCCTCCGGATTCACACCCACCGTGCTCGACCTGACCGCGGGCTTCGACGCCGAGGGTTTCGCCGAAGCTCTGGACCGGCTCGACGGGCCGCGCCGCTACACGTCACTCGTGCCGACGCAGCTGATCAAGGTCCTCGACTCGCCGCGTGCCACCGCCGCGCTCCGCTCCGCCGACGGGTTGCTCGTCGGCGGTGCGGCGACCCCCGCTCCCCTGTTGCGCCGCGCCGTCGACGCGGGACTCCCCATCGTCCGCACCTACGGGATGAGTGAGACCGCCGGTGGTTGCGTCTACGACGGCGTCCCGCTCGACGGCGTGGTGATCCGCATCGATGAGCCGTCGCCGGACGGTGTGGGGCGCGTCGTCCTCGGTGGTCCGATGGTGGCGCACGGCTACCGCAACCTGCCGGATCATCCCGCTTTCGCCGAGGCCGGCTGGTTCCGCACCGATGACCTCGGACGCCTCGACGACGGTGTCCTGTCGATCGTCGGGCGTGCCGACGAGGCGATCCTCACCGGCGGACTCACCGTGGTGCCGCAGGTCGTCGAGGCGGTGATCGCCGAGGACCCGACGGTCGCCGAATGCGTGGTCGTCGGACTCCCCGACGACCGTCTCGGCGAGAAGGTCGTCGCGGTGGTCGTCGCACGACGCGGAGATCCGGTCGACGTCAACCGGATTCGCGGGTCGGTCGCCGAGCGACTCGGCCGGTACGCGGCGCCGCGGGAGGTCATCGAGGTCGACGAGCTGCCGCTGCGCGGACCGGGCAAACCCGACCGGCGCGCGCTACGGCGTCGTTTCTCGCCGTAGGTGTCGCGTATGGTGGCGGGCTGCAACACGATTCGCGACATCTGCAGTCAGGCCGCGACGCTCAGCGCCTGACGGATCGACGACGCGACGTGGTCGGCCCGTTCCGTCAGATCGGCCCAGGTGGAGTTGAGAACGGTCCAGCCGGTGGTCCGACGCTGCTGCAGGACCGAGTCGATGACCTCGGCACCGAGTTCGACGCCCCCTTCGAGTGCCGACAGCGCGATCCCCGTGACCCGCAGGTCGCCGCGGATGAGGACATCCGCATCAGCGAGGGACCGGTTGAGAATCCGTACCCCCTTCACCGGTGGACCGTGCCGTCCGCGAGGAGCGGTGACGGTGATCGTCTCGGGCCGGTCGTCGACGATGCCGTGCCACCAGGCCGCCGCCGATCCCGACAGGATCGCCGACGGACCGACCGAGAGCGTCGCGATCCGTGTGGTGGTCCGATGCGGTTCCGGCCGTATGCGGCCGAATGCAGATGTCGCGTGTCGTGGCGGACGGTGCAACGATCCGCGACACCTGGCGGCGGACATCCGGGGTCGTGGCAGGATCGATCCGTGGCAACCGCATCGCAGTGGATTCAGGGCGCACGCCCCCGGACTCTCCCCAACGCCGTGGCCCCAGTGGTCGCCGGTGTCGGAGCGGCGCTGCACGGCACCTCGGGGTGGGGCGGGATCTCGTGGTGGAAGGCCGTACTCGCGCTGGTCGTGGCGGTGGCGTTCATCATCGGCGTCAATTTCGCGAACGACTACTCCGACGGCGTGCGCGGCACCGACGACGACCGTGTCGGTCCGTTGCGCCTCGTCGGCGCGGGTCTGGCGTCACCGGGTTCGGTGAAGGCGGCGGCGTTCATCTGCTTCGGTATCGGCGCGGTGTGCGGTCTCGTGCTGGCGATCGCGACGGCCTGGTGGCTGGTCGTGGTGGGCGCGGTCTGCATCGCGGGTGCCTGGTTCTACACCGGCGGCAAACGACCCTACGGTTACGCCGGCTGGGGCGAGGTCGCGGTGTTCGTGTTCTTCGGCCTGGTCGCGGTCCTCGGAACGCAGTTCGTGACGTCGGACCGGGTCGACCTCGTCGGCCTGGCCTGCGCAGTGGGCGTCGGCGCGGTCTCCAGCAGCGTGCTGGTCGTCAACAACCTGCGCGACATCCCCACCGACACCGAGAGCGGCAAGATCACCCTCGCCGTCCGACTCGGCGACGCCCGCACCCGAACCCTGTTCGCCGTACTGCTGCTGACCCCGCTCATGATGAGCGCGGCGCTGGCCTTCGCGACCCCGTGGGCGCTCGTCGAACTGCTGACGTTCCCGCTGCTGTGGCAGGCGTACAAGCCGGTCCGCACCGGCGCACAGGGCCCGGGACTCATCCCGTCGATCGGGACCACCGGCAAGGCGATGCTCGGCTGGGCCGTCGTCACCGCGGTGGCGTTGGCGCTGACCTGACGATCCTCGCGACAGGGCCCGCCCCCGAATTCTGTTCTCAGAGGCGGGCTTTGTCGTCATGGTGTTTCGTGTCCGGGGCTCAGACCTCGGCGTCGACCTCGGGCAGGCTCGCCCACACGGCGGCCTTGAGTTCGTCTGCGGTGGTAGCCGATTCGATCAGCGCCCGCGACGCGTCGTCGGCGGTGTCGATGATGCCGAGCAGCAGGTACTCGCCGCGGAGGTGACGGTCTCCGCGTTCGCGGGCGATCTCGACCGCCCGGGAGAACACCGCGCGGGTTTCCGAGGCGAACCGCGGGCGGCTACCCCGTCCGCGCGGTCCGCGGCGTCCACGACCGGGCTCCCAGGGGCCCTCGTCACCGGCGAACGGTCCGCCGGTTCCGAACGGACCCGGACCGAAGCCGCCGGGTCCGAATCCACCCGGACCCTCGGGTCCGAAACCACCGAAACCTTCTGGGCCGAAACCTTCTGGGCCGCAATCGGGGCGGGGTCCTCGAGCACGGTGCGGACCATGACCATGACCGTGTCCGTGCCGGCGGCCATGTCCTCGGCCCCGTCCACGACCTCCGTCGGGACGCCCCTTGCGACCGGCGCTGCGTCCGGGGCGGTCACCCCAGCCCTCGGACACGTCCTCACCGAAGCGTCCGCGGACCGCCTCGCGTACCTTGTCGAGGTCGATCCCGATGCTGCGCAGGGCTTCTCGGTCTTCCTCATACCGTTGACGGGCCGACTCCTCGTCGGCGTCCGTCGTGTCGGCGTGCTCGTCGTGATACTTGCGCACCACCTCCCGCGCCGATGCCAGGGTGAGTCCCTGATCGGCCAGGATGGTGAACAGCGGACTCCGGGCATTGCAGAGCATGCCCAGCATCAGATGGTCGTTGCCCAGCCGCCGATGTCCGAGGTCGGCGGCCTCCTGCGTGGCGAAAGCCAGCAGCATCTTGTCGTCACGAGTGATTCGTTCGAACATTGTTCTCTCCTTCAGGCCCGTTCTCGCGGACCTCACGTTGCGAGTGCTTCTGATGCACGGCCTGCCGGCTGATCTGCAGTACTTCTGCGATCGACTGCCAGCTCCAGCCGTTGGCGCGAGCATTGGCGACCTGCACTTCTTCGAGCCGGTCGGCCAGCGTGCGCAGGGCCCGCACCGCCGCCAGGCCCTTCGCCGGGTCGCTGCTCGCGGCATCTCCTGCGAGGTCAGCGCCCTGGGCGCGGTCCGGCGTCTCGGTCTTCTGGTCGTCGTGCATGGTGTCAGGTTATGTTGACACCGTGCTATTCGTCAAGAATTGTTGACGCGATGCGGGTGTCACCCCCCCCGAAACATTGAGGCAGTTTGATCCGCCTGCCGGATCAAACTGCCTCGAGAAATCGGGAGGGGTACCGCCGCTACTCGTTCAGAATCGACTCGCTGATGTTCATCCGCGCCGCACGCACTGCCGGCAGGAACGCACCCACCAGGCACAACGCCACCGCGATCCCGACGAACAACGCCGCCGACGGACGCGGCGAGTAGATCACGGTCAACGATGTTGTCACGCTGAGGATTCGGTCGCTCAGCAGGTGCATCATCGCACCGAGGATCACGCCGACCAGCGCGCCCACCACCGCGACCGCGGCGGCCTCGGCGAGCACCATGCGTGAGATGAACTTCCGGGATGCACCCATCGCGCGCAGCACCCCGAGTTCACGACGACGCTCGATGACCGACAGCAGCAGCGTGTTCAGCAACGCGATGGCCGCGGCACCGGCCACGATCCACTGGATGGCCACCGTGAACGAACCCGCCTGCTGGACCGTCGCCTGGGTCGCGGCGAGCGCTTCGGCACCGGTGTAGACGCTGATCGGTTTGTTGCCGGTCGTCGGCACATCGGCGACGAGCGCCTCGAGGGACTTCTGCACCTGCTCCGGATCGGCGTCGGGCGCGGTGATCACCTGCAGATACGTGTCGCCTTCGCGACCGAACCACTCCCCGAGCTGTCGCTGCGACAGGGCGGCCACCCCGGAGTCCACGGACACGTAGTCGACGGTGTCGCGGACGACCACGTCATGCGGCCCGGTCGGCGTCGCCAGCGTCACGGTGTCACCGGTACCGACATCGAGCACGCGCGCAAGCACATTCGACAACAGGATGCCGTCACCGGCGAGCACCTGCGCCACCGCCTCCGGCGTCGCCTTCCGCATGAACGGCGCCCGCGACCCGGGCTCCAGCCCCTGCACATTCGCGCGACTCTCGCCGATGTTGACCGCCGCCCACTGGCCACCGACGACCTCGGTGACGCCCGGCACTTTCGCGACCTCGCCGCGGATCGACGGAGGCAAGATCGGGCCGAGCGGCAGACTCGCCGCCGACGAGGACGAGACGTAGAAGTCCGGATCTCCCAGGCCTTCCAGCGATTTCGACATCGACGACACGAGGTTGTCCAGCGCGCCGGATATTCCCATACCCACCGCGATCGCCACCGCGACCGTCATCAGCGTCGCCCACGCACGACGCGGCGCGCGTTCGGTGTTCACCGATGCCAGCTGCCCCGGCCCGCGGAACCAGCGTGCGACTCGAACCACGAGCCACGTCAACGGATTCGACAGCGCGAAGCACACGAGCAGTGAGCCGACGAGAAACACGACGCCGGCGAGGATCGCGGGCCGGCCGGGCACCGTCGCCACGATGACCCAGGACGCGATCACCCCCGCAACACCCAGGATCGCGGTGATCACGACCACCGGCCCGCGACGCTTCGACGCGTCGGACACCTCGACGGGCGCCATCGCCTCCACCGGCGACACCGCGAACACCGACCGCGCCGCCAGCGATGTGGCTGCGACACAGGCGATCACACACGCGAGGACCGCGACCACCGGCGCATACGACGGCAGGTGATAGTTGATGACCGTGCCCACGGTGTCGGGCGGCGGATCGGGCAGGCTCGCGATCACGGCGCGGCCGGCGAGGATTCCGAACGGGACACCGACGACGCCGCCGACCAGACCCATCAGCGCGGCCTCGCCCAGCATGTCGCCGACCAGGTGGGATCGCTTGGCGCCCAATGCCCGGATCATCGCCAGCGAACCGCGCCGCGACGCCACCGCCATGTTCATCGTGTTGAAGACCAGGAACGCGGCGATCACCAGCGAGACCAGCGAGACCAGGAGAGTCGCATCGCGCGTCACCGAGCTGGCGACCTCGGCCTGCTTGGCGCGGAAGTCCGGATCGACCACCACCGCGCGGCCGCCGACGATCTCCTCGACCTGCGATCGCACCGATCCGACGTCGATCCCCGGCTCGGTGACGATGAGGATCGAATCGAGCCGACCCTCCAGACCGACGAGTCGCTGCGCGAGGTCGAGGTAGGCGAACATGAAGCGGCCGTTGTTGAGTCCGGCCGCCTGCTCGTTGTCGATTACTTCCAGGACCTCGACGTCGACGCCGTTGACGGTCAGCTTCTGACCGGCCTCGAGACCGAGTCCCGGTCCGACGAACACCCCGGATCGCAGCCGGTCGAAGTCGATCGTGCCGGAGTTCTCCTGTTGGACGGCGGAACGCAGACTCCCCGACAGCGAGGTCACCCGCTGATCCGAGCCGATGAGCGGTATCGACGAATCATCGACCACGACCGACCCGCGGATCATCGGGACGACGGCCTTCGCACCGTCGACCTCGCGGCGGATCTGACCGGCCAGCGACTGGTCGACGCCGCTGTCGGCGATCGCGGCGACCTCGAGATCGGCCGAACCGGAGATCGCATTGTTGAACGCGCGCACCGACTCCGACGTCGAACCGAAGGTCCCCAGGACCGCTACGAGCAGGGCCGACGAGACGATCACCACCGCGAGCGAGGTGAACAACCGCAGCCGGTGGGTGCGGATCTCCCGAATGTTGAGCAAGCGGATACGGGTGAAGCCGGCGAGAAGGGCTTCGACACGCCGCGGCTGCCCAACCGGCGGGGTGTCGCTCACTCCGCGATCTTTCCGTCGCGCACCGTGATCGTGGTGTCGGCGAACGCGGCCGCCTTCGGGTCATGGGTCACCATGACCACCAGGCGGTCCGGCGCGGCGTGCGCGACGTCGGCGAGCAACTGCAGCACCGATTCCCCGGTCTTGGAGTCGAGGTTTCCGGTGGGTTCGTCGGCGAGCAGGATCGTCGGGTCCATGATGAGCGACCGCGCGGTGGCGACGCGCTGCATCTGTCCGCCCGACAACTCCGACGGCCGATGGTCGACCCGGTCGCCGAGTCCGACCTGCTCGAGGAGTTCGACGGCGCGCGGCTTCGCCTTGCGCAGCGACTGGTTGTCGAGCAGTCGCGGCAGCGCGACGTTCTCCCACGCCGACATGGTCGGGACGAGATTGAAGAACTGGAAGACGAATCCGACGCGATGACGCCGGAAGGCCGACGCGGCGGTGTCGTCGAGTGAGACGAGATCGACTCCGTCGATGGAAATCCGGCCCGATGTCGGCGTGTCGAGAGCGCCGAGGATGTGCAGCAGCGTGGACTTGCCCGCGCCGGAGGGGCCGACGATGGACGCGAACTGCCCTCCGTCGATGTTCAGATTCAGTCCGTCGAGGGCGCGGACACGTTCCTCACCCATCTGGTACTCACGCACCAGGTCGACGGCCTCGACGAGTGGACGCACGGTTTCGGTCGGCACCCCCGGATGGTAGCCCACCGAGTTAGTACGGCCTAAGGATCAGGCCGTCCAGCGACCGGTCGCGAAGAACTCGTCGAGGATCGCGTTCGCCGGGTCGAGATCGAAAGACTGTGCGGCGAGCCAGTTCTCGTCGAAGTAGGTGTTGGCGTAGCGGTCACCCGGATCGCACAGCAGTGTCACGACGCTGCCCGCCCGGCGTTCGGCGGCCATCTCCGCGACAAGCGAGAACGCACCCCACATGTTGGTGCCGGTGGATCCGCCGACGCGGCGACCCAGCATGTCCGACACCCGGTGCGCGGTGGCGATGGAGGCCTCGTCGGGGACACCGATCATCCGGTCGATCACCTGCGAGATGAACGACGGCTCGACACGCGGACGGCCGATCCCCTCGATCCGCGAACCCACCTCGCCGGTCAGCGTTCCGTCGCCGGTCTCGTACGCCGGCAGAAACACCGAGTTCTCCGGGTCGACAACCGCGAGCCAGGTGTCGTGCCGCCGGTACCGCACGTAGCGTCCGAGCGTCGCCGACGTGCCGCCGGTACCGGCACCCACGACGATCCAGGTCGGGATGGGGTGCTCCTCGTCGGCCATCTGCGCGAAGATCGACTCGGCGATGTTGTTGTTCCCACGCCAGTCGGTGGCACGTTCGGCCATCGTGAACTGGTCGATGAAGTGTCCGCCCAGCTCGCGCTCGAGACGCAACGCCTCGGTGTAGACCTCACCCGGGCGCTCGACGAAATGGCATCGGCCACCGTGTCGTTCGATCAGCGCGGTCTTCGCCGGCGACGTACTCGACGTCATCACCGCGATGAACGGCACCCCGATCAGCTCCGCGAAGTAGGCCTCGCTCACCGCCGTCGAGCCCGACGACGCCTCGATCACGGGCGTGCCCTCGGTGACCCAGCCGTTGCAGATCGCGTAGAGGAACAGCGACCGCGCCAGGCGGTGCTTGAGCGATCCGGTCGGATGCGTCGACTCGTCCTTCAGGTACAGGTCGACGCCGGCCTCACCGTCGGGTCCGGACCATCGTGACCACGCCGGCAGTGGGACCCGCAGCAGGTGCGTGTCGGCACTTCGGCGGGCGTCGGCCTCGATGAGCCGCACCGCGTTCTGCGCCCAGTCGCGGTCTTCCCGATGGTCGACGACCCGCGTCGGCCTCACGCGAGCGTCCCTTTGGCCGGCGACCTCACTTGTCCCCGCGCAGCCGCGACTGGAGGTCGTCGTGGCGTGCCCGACGATCGGCCTCGATCGCCGAGATCTCGCTGTTGACCTTCAGGCGGAGCGACTTGAACAGGTACATGCCCAGCGGGAGCGCGATCAGCACGCCGAAGACGGCGGCGACGAGGAACGGCACATCGACGCCCACGAGCTTTCCGCCGAAGAGGATGACGGCCGCGATCACGACGACGAGCAACATGCGCGCGACGGTGTAGCCGAACAGGGCAAGCGCCAGGGTGGCGGGACGACCGCTTGGCTGAGGGGTATCGGGGGCAGGGTCTTGCGCTTCACTCACCCCCACAGGATACTTGTCGCCCTCTGATGACCTGCAGGTCGTGGGCCTTTGCCCGCTCTTTACCTGCCACTGACGGTTCGAGTACCTGGGCGATTTGCGTGTATTCATGGAGTACGCGTCCATCAAGTGCCGGGCCGATTCGCCAAACCGCGGCGCACCGACAGGGCACCATCGTTTCAGGGGGAAACGTGACCAGCATCGAAACAACCGCGTCCACCTACATCACCCCGGGACTCGCCAGCCAGCACACCCTGACCCCGGGTCAGGTGGCCGCGATGTTCAACGTCAATCCCAAGACAGTCGCACGCTGGGCCAGCTCGGGCATCCTCGGCTCCATCCGCACCCCGGGCGGCCACCGACGCTTCCGCGAAGAGGACGTGGTGGCGCTGCTCAATCGTCGCACCCACTAGTCCAGGGCCGGCGCCACAGTCCCTGCCCACCCGGTGGTCAACCCAACGAGCGACCCTCACCGGCCGCCGCGCGAACTGACGTACGCTGGTGACGGGAGGTTGTCATGACATATCTGTTCGCCGTTCTCGGTTTGCTCGCCATCGGTTTCCTGATGTGGCGGGCGTTCGGACCGCAATCCGACGGCGGCACGGCCTCCCCTTCCGGCGGTCACCGCCGTCGCACCCGTGGGCCGGTCGGCCCCGATGACGACCCCGATTTCCTCCGTGACCTGGACAATCGCACGCGCGGCACCAACGGCGGCGAGGCCGACGAACTCTGACACGTGTCGTCGGGCCAGAGTTCGTATACGAAATCGTGAGACGCGATTCAGGGTCTCACCAGAACATACCCAAGGGTAGGGTAATGTCCCTCTCATCATCGACTCCACGATGGATGATCCGAGAGAAGGCGCCGTTGAACCCCGGACGATCTCCGCAAGGGGCGTCGACCGATGACGACCTGAGCTTCGCCGACAAGATCGGTTACCTGTTCGAGAACAGCCGTGACGAGAACGGGGTCCGCTACACCGGCAAGAAGATCGCCGAGAAGGCGAACCGGTTGGGTTACTCACTGTCGGACGCGTACATCTCGCAGCTCCGCACCGGCAAGGCACGTACGCCGTCGTTCCGCACCGTCGAGGCCATCTCCCGCGCTTTCGACGTGAGCGTCACCTATTTCCTCTCCAACCCCGACGAGGATCTCGAGCGCGTCAAACAGCAGCAGAACTATGTCGAGATGCTCGAGGTCACCGGCAGCCACCTGGCCGGTATCGATCTCGGGTCACTGTGCCCAGAGACGATCGACGCGCTCATCGACCTGCTCAAGCTGGTGAAGGCGCAGGCTCTCGCGAAGCAGTTGGAGGGACCGGGGAGTGACGAGCAGGCCCAGACCGCCGACACCACCCCCGCCGGCTGAGCCGGCACCGAGCGCCGACACCACCCCCGCCGGCTGAGCCGGCACCGAGGGCCGATACCACCCCTGCCCGGCTGAGCCGGCCCGGAGCGCCGACACCACCCCCGCCGGCTGAGCAGGCCCAGAGCGCCGACACCACCCCCGCCGGCTGAGCCGGCACCGAGCGAAGCGAGGCGCCGCGTCGACCCCCCTCTACCTAGGAGTACAGGCCCGACACGCAAGTCTCGAAGGGTTCAGAGCCCGGCGTAGGAGTGCAGGCCCGACACGACCAGATTGATGATGAACAGGTTGAACAGCATCGCCACGAAGCCGGCGACGTTGATCCAGGCCGCGGCGGTGTTGCGCCAGCCCGCGGTCGCGCGGGCGTGCAGGTAGGCCGCGTAGATCACCCACGCGATGAACGACACCGTCTCCTTGGGGTCCCAGCCCCAGAACCGGCCCCAGGCGGCCTCGGCCCAGATGGCACCGCAGATCACGCCGAGACCGAAGAGTGGGAAGCCGACGACGACGGTCTTGTAGGCGAGCCGGTCCAGGTTCTCCGCGGCCGGGATGTGGTCGACGATGCGTCGCAGCGCGCCACCCCATCCGGACCGGGCCGGGGACGCGACGTCGTCGGCCGGATTCGACGCCCAGCGCATCTTCATCAGGTACAGGATGCTTGCGACACCGGAGACCATGAGGATGCCCGAGGACACCGAGATGATCGACACGTGGACGGCCAGCCAGTACGACTTGAGGGCCGGCACGACCGGGGCGGCCTGGGTGTACAGCCAGCGACCGGCGATGAACATCAGCAGGACGATCGGGAGCAGAACGAACGACAGCAGAGCCCGGTGTTCGGGCTTGCGCAGGATGATCAGTGCGGCGACGACGCCTGCGGCGCAGGTCATCGAGACGAACTCGTACATGTTGCCCCACGGCACGCGGTCGGTCGCCATGGCGCGCAGCACGAGCGACGCGATGTGGGCGATCAGGCCGACATACACGACCGGCAGACCCATGTTGCCGAGCTTGTCCCCGAACGTCCGCTTCTGCGGAGCGGCGACACGACCCGGCACCCGGACGTCGCCGGCGCCGGCCGAACCCGACGCAGCGGAGCCGGCACCGGCGGCGACGAGCTCCCGCTCCTCGAGCTTGCGGCCGCGAACGGCCGCCAGCGCGCCGAAGAACAGGAAGGCCGCCACCACGTACACGGTGATCGCGGTGCCGAACAGCAGATCGGAATAGCGAGCCAGAGTCTCGTCCACCGGACCGGTGCCGTTGTTCATGAGAGTTCCTTTCGCCGGTGGCCTAGAGCCGCCGGGTCGTGCGCCGCGAGGTGGAAGCGTCCGCCTCGTCGGCGACGAGGGCCGTCGCCTGGTCCTCGAAACCATCGCCCCAGCCGGCCTGGTCCGTACGGGCCAGCCCGGCAATCTCTACTACAGTACGTCGTTTCCCGTCGGGAGGATCAACGGCGGCGGGGTCGGCGGCGCCCGGACCGGTGCTGATCGGCGCCGGGACCAGCCGCGCCCAGATCCGGCGTCGCCGGATGAGCAGCGACACCAGCAACCCGCCGAGCATCACGATCGCGCTGACCAGCACCCAGAGCTGCGCCGGATCATGGGACACCTGCACCGACACCCACCGCTGGTAACCGTCGAAGGTCACGGTGGTTCCGTCGGCGATGGTGTGGCTCTGGCCGACACTCAGGTTCACCTGCGCCTGCCGCTGGAGCCGGCCCTGTTCGACCAGGTCCTGATCGAGCGAGTAGACGTTCTGCGGCTTGCCGGTGTCGAGGCCGGTGTCACCCTTGTAGATGCGGATCGCGACGGCCGGATCGTCGGGCTCCGGGGACAGCGACGTCAGCAGGGTCCCGTGGTAGAGCGCACTCGGTGCGAACAGGCCTTCGAGCGCGATCTGGTTCTTCCGACGTTCGTCGGCGTCGGGGTACAACCCGGCCGGGGTGTCGAAGCGGACCGCACCGGAGGACAGCATCGTCTGCAGCTGGTCGGGGACGAACGGGACGGTCTGGGTGCGCTTCTCCCCGTTGGGGAAGGTCACGCTGAACGTCGGGGCGAAGCCGTTGCCCAGCACGTAGACCCGGTCACCGGCGACGCGCAGCGGCTCGTTGACGCGGACCGAGGTGCTGGTCCAGGTGTCCGGGGAACCGACCTTGGTGCCCTCGGCATAGCGGATCGTCGCGTCGTACATGTCGGGCTGTCCGCTGGGCAGGAAGGTCGCCGAGAAGTCGTCGACGCGGAAGCAGAACGGCGACAGGTCGGTGCCGTCGACCAGATTGCCGGCGCGGAAGGAGTCGTAGACGGCGGTCGAGGTGTTGCACATGCCCTGCTCGCCGTCGGCGACGAGGATTCGCGTGCCCTCGTAGCCGAACATCTTGCCGGCCGCGATCGACACCAGGAGCGCCAGCAGCGCGAAGTGGAAGACGAGGTTGCCGAACTCGCGGAGGTAACCCTTCTCCGCGGACACCTCGACGCAACCCTCGGGATAGGCCTTGCTCGGTTCGCGGACGACGACCTCGCGCCGCCAGCCGCGGAGCCGGCCGTTGATGCGATCGGCGATCTCGTCCGGCGTGCCGTCGACGGTGTGCGTGACGTGCCGGGGCAACCGTGACAGGTTGCGCGGCGTGCCGACGGGTTTGGCGCGCAGGCTGTAGAAGTGCTCGATCATGCGCGGCGTCAGGCAGCCGACGAGCGAGACGAACAGCAGCACGTAGATCGCGGTGAACCAGGCGCTGGAGAAGACGTCGAACAGTTGCAGCCGGTCCATCCAGGTGCCGAGCGTGCCGCGTTCGGCGATGTACTCGAGCGTCTTCTGCTCGTTCAGGTCGCGCTGCGGGAGGAGCGCGCCGGGGATGGCGGCCAGGGCGAGCAGGAACAGCAGCAGCAGCGCGGTGCGCATCGACGTCAGCGACCGCCACAGATTGCGCAGCGGCCAGAGCACCCGGCGCTTGGTCCAGTGCGGCTTCGGCGCGCCGGTTTCGGGGGTGTCCACCTGGGTACGGTCGGTGACGTCGGTCATGGCTGCAACACGCTCAGATCGGTAGTTGGGTGTCGGTGACGAAGCGGACCTGAACCCAGACGATGAACTGGTCCCACCAGCCGGCGAGCAGGGCGACGCCCACGGCGATGAGCAGGACGCCGCCGACGACCTGGATGGTTCGGGCATTGCGGCGCAGCCAGCCGAGGCTGCGCAGTGCCCACGCCGAGGAGAACGCCAGCACGACGAACGGCAGGCCGAGGCCCAGGCAGTAGGCGACGATCAGGGTCACGCCCTTGGCCGCGGTCGCGCCCTCGGTACCGCTGACCGTCGCGATCACCGAAGCCAGGGTCGGGCCGAGGCACGGCGTCCAGCCGAGCGCGAAGACCGCGCCGAGCAGAGGTGCGCCGACGATGTTGGAGACCCGTACCGGCTCGAACCGGACCTCACGCTGGAGAGCCGGGATGAGGCCGATGAACACGAGGCCCATGGCGATGGTGACCACGCCGCCGATGCGTTGCAGCAGTTCACGATTCAGGACGAAAGTACTGGTCACGCCGAGGACGGTCGCGGTGGCCGCGACGAAGACGACGGTGAAGCCGAGTACGAACAGACCGGCGGCCAGCGCGACCCTCGAACGCCCGTTCTTGGAGCCCTCCCCCACCTTCACCGCCGGGGCCTCGGCGCCGACCAGTCCCGCGAGATACGACAGATAGCCGGGGACGAGCGGCACCACGCACGGCGAGGCGAAGGAGACGAGTCCGGCCAGCAGACAAGCCGCGAGTGCAAGCAGGAGCGGCCCGCTGGTCACCGTGTCGGCGAAGGTGTCGCCGATGGACGAGGCGAGAACGGTCGAGGACGTCATCAGGCCGAACCCGCCGGTTCCGCGGCGACTCGCTTGACGACCTCGTCGAGTTCCTTGTCGGAGACCGCCTTGAGGAAGACCGCGGCGGGCCGATGCTGTCGGTCGAGGACGATCGTCGTCGGGACCACCGAGGTCGGGGTGGTCAGTGCCGCCAGCGACAGGCCCGGGAAGTCGTAGATCGATGGGAACCCGACCTTCCGGTCGATCACGAAGTCCTTCGCGGAGTCGCGGTCGTCGCGCAGGTTGATGCCCAGGAATTCGACGCCGTCGTCACGATTGTCCTCGTAGACACGTTCGAGGTCGTCGGCCTCTCCGCGGCAGGGTCCGCACCACGAACCCCAGACGTTGATCACCACGACCTTGTCGGCGAACCGTACGTCGGACAGCGCCAGCGGCTGACCGCTGACCAGATCCTCACCCTCGAGGCCGGCGATCGGTTTGCGATCGGCGGGTTCGTAGGTGATGACCGTCTGTCCGCCGGGCGAGACGAACTGGAAGGTGTTCCCCTGCGCGACCGCGTCGTCACCCGTGCTGCAGCCGCTGATCAGCAGGATCAGGGCCGACAGCACTGCCGGCAGAAGGAACTTGCGCACTACTTCTCCACCTTTGTTTCACGCACCGGTGGCCAGCGGGTCGGAGGCACCGGCCGGCTCGGAGTAGATGATGTCGACGAGGGCGTCGTCGTCGTAGATGAGGCTGGTCAGCGAGGCCAGCGAGCACTGCCGGCGGCGCGGGTCGTGCCACAGGCGCTGGCCTTCGAGGAAACGACGCAGCGTGTACACGGGCAACTGGTGGCTGACGCACACCGCTTCGTGGCCGCGTGCGGCGTCGCGGGCTCGGTTGGCCGCCGCCAGCATGCGGTGCGCGAGCTGGATGTACGGCTCGCCCCACGACGGGGTGAACGGGTCACGCAGCTTGGGCCAGTGCCTCGGCTTGCTCAGCGCGCCGTCGCCGACGGAGACCTTGAGTCCCTCGAAGACGTTGTCGGCCTCGATGAGGTCGTCGTTGGTCTGGATGGACAGGCCGTGGGCCGAGGCGATGGGGGTCGCGGTCTCCTGCGCGCGCTGCAGCGGCGAGGCGAAGACGGCCTTGACGTCGTGGTCGGCGAGGGTGTCGGCGACTGTCTGCGCCTGTGAGCGGCCGGCGCCGGAGAGCCGGAATCCGGGGAGGCGACCGTAGAGGATGCCCTCCGGGTTGTCGACCTCTCCGTGGCGCATCATGTGGACGATCGTGTGCATCAGGCGTTGTCCCCCGGGGTGGCTGCGGTAGCGGCTGCCTGCGCTGCCGCGGGCAGCGCGTCGGCGATCTGCGAGAAAGCATCCTCGTCGAGTGCGGCGGACACAAACCATGCCTCGAAGGCACTCGGCGGTGCGTACACCCCTCGTTCGAGCAGAGCGTGGAAGAACGGGGCGAATCGCCAGGTCTGCGTGGCATTCACGCTCGCGTAGTCGAAGATCGGGATCTCCGGGGCGGTAGTGAAGAACACACTCAGCAGGTTGCCCGCCTTCTGCACCCGATGGCCCACACCGGCCGCGGTGAGCGCCTCGGTGAGCAGCCCGGCGAGACGGTCGGCGTTGGCGTCGAGCTTGTTGTAGACCTCGTGGTCGGCGTGACGCAGGGTCGCGAGGCCGGCGGCCACCGCGACCGGATTACCCGACAGCGTGCCCGCCTGATAGACCGGGCCGGTCGGCGCGAGGCGTTCCATGACGTCGGCGCGACCGCCGAACGCCGCCGCGGGCAGGCCACCGCTCATCACCTTGCCGAAGGTGTAGAGGTCGCCCGCGACGCCTTCGAGGCCGTACCAGCCGCTCGGGCTCACGCGGAACCCGGTCATCACCTCGTCCATGATCAGCAGGGCGCCGTGGCGGCTGGTGAGTTCGCGCAGCCCGGCATTGAAACCGTCGACCGGCGCGACCGCACCCATGTTGCCCGCGGCGGCCTCGGTGATGACCGCGGCGATGTCGTCGCCGAACTCCTCGAAGGCCTTCGCGACGGCCTTGAGGTCGTTGTACGGGAGCACGAGGGTGTCGTGTGCCGACGCACCGGTGACACCCGGGCTGGTCGGCAGGCCCAGCGTTGCCACACCCGACCCGGCGGCGGCGAGCAACGCGTCGACGTGGCCGTGGTAGCAGCCGGCGAACTTGATGATCTTGGAGCGGCCGGTGAATCCGCGTGCGAGCCGGATCGCCGACATGGTGGCCTCGGTGCCCGAGTTCACCAGTCGCACCCGCTGCACGGGGTCGACGCGGCCGATGATCTCCTCGGCCAGTTCGATCTCGCCCTCGGTGGGCGCACCGAACGACAGGCCACCGGAGGCTGCGCGCTGCACGGCCTCGACGACGGCAGGATGAGCGTGACCGAGGATCATCGGACCCCACGAGCTGACGAGGTCGACGTAGGTCGCGCCGTCGGCGTCGGTCAGGCGGCACCCTTGGGCGCTCGCGATGAAGCGCGGGGTCCCGCCGACCGCGGAGAAGGCGCGGACCGGAGAGTTGACGCCGCCCGGGATGACCTCGGCAGCGCGGGCGAACAGCGCGGCGGAAGTGTCTGCATGCTCGACGATGGGGCCATCAGCGGAAGGGGTCACGGCCTACAGTGTTCCAAATGGCACCGAGTGACCCAAATCGCCGCTGGTGAGAGGGTGCTCCGGGTCACGCGGGGGTGTCCGAAGGGTACGTTTCGGCTCAGTTCGCGAGCGCCTTGCGGACCTGTTCGGCGATGGCCTCCTGACCCCGCTCGTTGGGGTGGACACGAGCGGGCCCTTGCGCCGTCATCGGTTCGATCCAACGTTGTGGCCCCGCACAGGCGTCGTGCCCCACGGAGACCGGCAGCATGTCGACGAACCGGACACCTTCGTCCTCGGCGGCGCGTCGACCGTAGTCGTTGAGTTCGGTCTGGAGCCTGCGGATCATCGGGACATCGCCGACGGCGAGCTTCATCTCGGGGTAGCAACCGATGGTCGGCGGCATCAGCCACGGGTAGCCGACGAGCAGGATCTTCGCGCCCAAAGCCTTGACCTTCACGTCGCGCAGTGCCGCACGGATCGCCGGATAGATGTCCTTTCCGACCGGCTCGATCAGTGACTGCCCGTAGCGATCCGTGCAGGGCGAGCCCAGTGGATTCGTGTCCGCCGCCTGGCTGCACAGCTCGATCGCCCGCCCGTAGGTCCGTTTGTCGTTGCCCCCGATCATCACCGTGACGACATCGGTGTCCATGCCGAGCGCGTCGAGTTGCGGTGGCACCCCCTCGTGCTGGGCCGCGCGGAAGTCGGCGGTCTCGGCGCCGGCGCAGCTGACGTCGGTCAGCGCGAGGTTCTCTTCCGCGGCCACGATGTGCGCGAAGTTCTTCGACGAGCGCTGGCAGTAGATCGGCGAATCCTCCACCAGCGGACGGACACCGGTGCCCGCACTGAAGCTGTCTCCGAGGTTGACGTAGCGGGTGCTGCCGTCGTCGGCGGTCTGTGCCGCGGCGGGTGCCTGAGCTCGCCCTGTGCTTCCCGCGGCGTCGTCGCCCGAGCATCCGGTCGCCAGGGTCGCGGCCACCGCGAGCAGTCCGAGGCCGCGGATCGCGGTGCCGAACCACCGGCGTCGGTTTCGTGCGTCCACCCAGCCATCGTGCGTCCGCGCGAAGGCGGTCGGCAACCCTGCCGGTGCCGGTAGCGTGAAAATCGGCCCGGCCACGACACGGAGGACGTGAAACGACATGAGCTCCAGCGAAGTCAGTGAGAAGGACGTGCTCGACCCGCAGGCGATTCTCGACGGGGTGCCGGCCGGCCTGTGGATCAACGGCCACTCGACGCCGGCCGCCGATGGCGCCACCTTCGAGGTGTACGACCCGGCCACCGAGGAGTCGCTGACATCGGTGGCCGACGCCGGCGTCGAGGATGCCCGCTCCGCCCTCGATCACGCAGTCGCGGCGGCCGAGGACTGGGCCGCGACCCCCGCCCGCGAGCGGGGCGAGATCCTGCGACGCACCTTCGAGTTGCTCACCGACCGGGCCGACGACATCGCGATGCTGATGACCCTGGAACTCGGCCGCGCCCTCCCCGACAGCCGCGCGGAGACGAAGTACGGAAACGAGTTCCTGCGCTGGTTCGCCGAGGAGGCGGTCCGGATAGGCGGCCGGTTCACGCAGGCCCCGGCCGGCAACGGAAGAATCCTCGTCGCGCATCAGCCGGTCGGGCCGTGTCTGGCGATCACGCCGTGGAACTTCCCGCTCGCGATGGGCACGCGCAAGATCGGTCCGGCGCTGGCTGCCGGCAATGTCATGATCGTCAAGCCCCCGCGGGAGACGCCGCTGACGATGCTGGCCCTGGCCGAGGCCTTCGCCGAGGCGGGACTGCCGCCCGGCGTGCTGTCGGTCCTTCCGACGAGTTCGAGCGGCGAGGTGTCCACCGCGCTGATCACCGACGACCGGATTCGCAAGATCAGCTTCACCGGCTCGACGCCGGTGGGCCGCAATCTGCTCGGGCAGGCCGCCGAACGGGTGCAGCGCACCTCGATGGAACTCGGTGGCAACGCACCGTTCCTGGTGTTCGACGACGCCGACGTCGACGCCGCGGTCGAGGGTGCATTCGCGGCCAAGATGCGTAACGGCGGCGAAGCCTGCACCGCGGCCAACCGTTTCCTCGTGCAATCCGGTGTGGCCGAGGAGTTCACCTCGAAACTCGTGGAGAAGATGTCGGACGTCAGGATGGGCCCCGGCTACAAGGAGGGCGTGACACTCGGACCGCTCGTCAACGCCGACCAGCGGGACAAGGTCGCGGCCGCCGTCGAGCAGGCCGTGAACGAAGGCGCCCGCGTGCGGCTGGGCGGAGAACGTCCTGGCGGTCGCGGGTTCTTCTATCCGGCAACGGTTCTCGACAACGTAGACCCCTACGCCCCGGTGACGCGGGAAGAGATCTTCGGCCCGGTCGCGGTGATCAGCACCTTCGACGACGAGGACGACGCGATCGCCGCCGCCAACTCCACCGAGTACGGCCTGGCGTCGTACTTCTACAGTCGCGACCTGGAACGCTGCATGCGCGTCGCGAGCCGCCTCGACTCGGGCATGGTCGGGGTGAACCGTGGCGTGATCTCTGACGCGGCAGCACCGTTCGGTGGGATCAAACAGTCGGGCATCGGCAGCGAGGGCGGCAGCGAGGGCATCGACGAGTATCTCTCGGTGAAGTACATCGCGCTCACGTGACCTGGCGGTCGAGGGGTAGTTCGACTGCAATGTGAGGCGTTACGTGTGTGACTGGTGATTCAGTTGTTACTGGATTGACACCCGTCCGCACCTGCGTGTCCCTAGACTCCGAGGGCATGCGTCTGAGAAGAATGGTGCCCGCGATCGCCGTGGCCGCGGCTGTGACGACGGCCGGTGTCGCCGTCACCACCACGGGCGATCCCAGCACGGCGAAGGTCGAATCAGCCGCCACCAGTTTGGATTTCGGCAGTGTCGACTTCGGCAGCTCCGAGCTCGGGACCCCCAACAGCGTGTTCCTATGGGAGAGCCCGCCGACCCGCTACATCGTCGTGCTGGGCGCCAAGTTCGGCACCCTCGGCCAGACACCGCAGATCATGACCCAACGACTCAACGTCGCGGCAAATCTCGCGAAGAAGCATCCGTTCAATCGGATCATCGCCTCCGGCGGCGACACCCACTGGCTGCCCATCGCCGAGGCCCAGTTCATGAACATCGGACTGATCCGACGCGGAATCCCGGTGTGGCAGATGGTCAACGAGGTCGCGTCGACCTCGACGGTGCAGAACGCCCAGAACACGGTGGCGATGCTGAAACGGATGGGCGGGACCGGCGCACTCATCGTCACCAACGGCTTCCACATGGAACGCGCGATGAAGAACTTCCGCGACGCCGCCCGCGCCCAGGGCGCGCGGCTGGTGTTCCGGCCGGCGTACGCGTAACCACTTCCCCGCGGGGCGGTCCCCCTCCCGCCCGACCGGTTCCCTCCCGCTTATTGGTTCCGCTGACTGCCAGCCGGGACTGTCGCTGATTCGGTGTAAGTGGTTTTGATCGCCCCCGGCGTGGGGCAGGAGGAATAACGACGATGACCGACACAATCGAGGGCGTGGATGCCCCGGTGGCAGGGCCAGTTCAGACTGGTCGAGAACACGATGTCACCACCGCGGATGCGGTGCGTGAGCTCTCGAAGGCCGAGCAGGCCTTGGTGAGCGATCTGGTCCGTAGCTCACGCGCGCAGGGAGTGGCTTTGACCGGTCCTGACGGGCTGCTCAAGGCATTGACCAAGAGCGTGCTTGAAGCCGCGCTCGATGAGGAGATGACCGAACATCTTGGCTACGACAAACATGACGTGGCCGGCCTCAACACCGGCAATTCACGCAACGGCACGCGCACGAAACGGGTGCTGACCGACGCGTGTGGGCAGGTGCCGATCGAGGTGCCCCGCGACCGCAACGGCACCTTCGACCCGGTGATAGTGGGTAAGAGCAAACGTCGCGTCACCGATGTGGATCAGGTGGTGCTGTCGCTGTACGCCAAGGGGCTGACGACCGGGGAGATCTCAGCGCATTTCGCCGATGTCTACGGTGCGTCGGTGTCGAAAGACACCGTCTCCCGAATCACGGATCGGGTCATCAAGGAGATGGTGAGTTGGTGGGCACGCCCGCTGGAGAAGGTGTATGCGGCGGTGTTCATCGACGCGATCATGGTCAAGATCGGTGACGGGCAGGTGCGTAACCGGCCGATCTACGCCGCGATCGGTGTTGATCTCGACGGGCACAAAGACATCCTCGGCATGTGGGCCGGCGACGGTGGCGGCGAGTCGGCCAGGTTCTGGCTGGCGGTGCTCACCGACCTCAAGAACCGGGGTGTCCGCGACATCTTCTTCGTGGTCTGTGACGGCTTGAAAGGGTTGCCCGACAGTGTGTTGCCGCGTTCCCGTTGGCCACGGTACAGACGTGCATCATCCATCTGATCCGGAACACCTTCAAGTACGCCTCCCGCAAGTACTGGGACAAGATCAGCGCCGATCTCAAACCGATCTACACCGCGCCGACCGCCGCTGAGGCCCGGCTGCGATGGGAGGAATTCGCTGAGAAATGGGGCACGCCGTACCCGGCGATCGTGACCCTGTGGGAGAGCGCGTGGGAGGAGGGGCCTTGACCCCGGATGGTGGACACGGGATTTGGATTAGGCAGCTTCTGACAGCGTAGCGAATGTGTAGGTGTTTTCGTAGCTGGCCGGGCTGGAATAGGCGCAGCGGGAGTGCCGTCGTCGGAGGTTGTAGCGGACCAGCCAGCGGAACACGTCGCGGCGGCAGGTAGCAGCGTCGGGCCACTGGCTGCGGTCCTGCAGGATCTCGCGTTTGAGGCTGGCGTTGAACGATTCGGCGAGCGCGTTATCGGCACTTGACCCCACCGCGCCCATAGACTGGACAACGCCCAGAGCTGCGCAGAGTATCGCGAAATCCTTTGAAGTGTACTGGGCGCGTTCAATCGGTCGATGCAACACCGTGGAACACTGCACCGGTCAGGCCCTTGCGCAGCGCCGCAGCGGCTTTGAGGGCGTCTTCGACCAGTTCGGTGCGCATATGATCGGCGATCGCCCACCCCGCGACCCGGCCGGAGAAGCAGTCGATCACCGTCGCCAGATACAGATTCGACCCGGTGGCCAACGGCAGATAGGTGATGTCGCCGACATACTTAACGTTCGGTGCCGCGGCGGTGAAATCCCGTTTCAGCAAGTCCGGGACCTTCTGGTTCGCTGGATCCGGCGTGGTGGTCTTGACCCGCCGTCGCCGCCGGTAGCCGGCGATCCCGGCGCTGCGCATCACCCGGGCCACCCGCTTGTGGTTGACCCGCTCACCTTCGGGAGCACCGTCGTTGAGTTCAGCGGTGATCCGCGGCGCCCCGTAGGTGTTGTCTTCGTCGTGCACGGTGCGGATCCGGGCTTCCAGCTCCTGGTCAGCGGCGATGCGGGCAGCTCGGCCGTCGGCGCCGGCCAGCCAGGCATAAAACGACGATCGCGCATAGCCACTTCACCGGGTAGGCGTCGCAGTGGTCGGCGACGAACTGAAAGCGGCTCACCAGTTCGTCTCCCCGGCGAAATATTTGGCCGCCGACCGCAGGATGTCACGCTCGGTGGCCAACCGAGTCTTGTCAGCCCGCAACGCCTGGTTCTCGGCCCGTAGCCGGGCCAGCTCCTGGTCAGGGCTCTCGACACCCGCTGGGGCTGCACCCGCCGCAGTCGGGTTGCGGTGCCGGATCGGCACACCAGCGCTCTTACACCACGCCGACAGCGTCACCCCAGAGATGCCGAGTTCATCGGCAATCTGCGTGATCGTTGCGCCCTCGGTGTCTCGGTACAGCTCTACCGCGTCCCGTTTGAACTCGTCGGGATAACTCTTCCTTGCCATCGGTGTCGATCATCTCGCTTCCCCCGCCAATCTTGCGGGATTCAGCGTGTCCAACACCCGGGGTCAGGGTCCTCCTCCATCGTCACATCCAACCGAGAACCCGCCGTATGGCTCACCATGACCGCCGACGCGCTACTGGCCCAATCGGCCATCGACCGACTCACCTCACGCGCGCACACCCTCGTCATCGAAGGCCCCTCCTACCGCCAACGACACCGACCCGGACTTGACCGACCCAACCCCGCAGAGCATCCTCAATAACGCGCCAAGGTGGTCCCATCCTCGTGGCAATCCAGGCGGTCCCATAGCAGTGGCAAATGACAGTCTGCTTCAAAATCGTGTTCGCTCGCCGCAGCTCACGGTTCTCCCGTTCCAGCTGCGCGATGCGTTCGGCGTCGCTGCTTGTGGTACCCGGCCGCACGCCACCATCGACCTCGGCCTGCTTGACCCACGTCCGCAGCGCTTCAGGATGCACGCCGAGTTGCTCAGCGATCCGTTTGAGCGCACCCGGCCGCGTAGCCGAGTCCTGACGGGCTTCCACCGCCATCCGCGTTGCCCGCTCCTTCAGCTCAACGCTGTACTTCCGAGGTGCTGCCATGCTCTCTATCCTTCCCAGGTTCGAGAGCCTCCGACAAACCCGGCCAATGACATGGCAGGTACCGCAGGCCGCCTCACCGCCGCAATCCCCGCCGATTCCCGGAACCGCCTCGTCCACTGCGGTTTGCATCAATGACTTGCCAGGCGTCAGCGTGGCGGGACAGTTGTCTCCGTTATGGGTGATATGGGGTGATATGGGTGATCGTGGCCATGGCCGCCTCCTTGATCGTGAGTGCTTCCTCGAGTCTGGACGCATCGGGTTCACCCAATCCATGGCCCAACGTCGCAATGAGTTGCTAAATTGGCTCACTGTGATCCCTCCTGTTGAACCTGGGGTGCCCCCCTTGGCGTTCGCGCAGCTTCTCGACTGCGGTGCGCTGGGGGAGGAGGAGACCCGAGCGTTCAGCCGAATCATGATCAGGGAGCAGGTCGACCTCAGATCACTAATACAGCGAGAGGCGCAAGTGCCGGTGCGGTGGTTTCGTGAGGTCTACCCAAATATGGGACCCCGCGACGGGTTTCGGCTGGGTGTCGCGTTCGCCAAACACGCCCAGCTAACTTCTTTCGGCCCACTGAGCCTGCCGCTGGTCAGCGCTGGGTCTGTCGCTGAAATCGTTGAGCTGCTTCGATTCCTGCCCTTGATCACAACCGCGCTGAGCGCAGATTTTCACCATGGCGACACTGGTCTGACCATCACTCTTGCTGGGCGCACCGACAGCGCCGGTACTGACTGCTTCGCCGTCACCTACGGGGGCCTGGCCGTACTACGCCTGGTGGAGATACTTGCCGGTGCTGTCCCATCGGTGGAATTACACCTGACCTGCCCAGCACCGACCGCGCCGCCAAACGAAGGGGACGTCGCGCACCGGCTTGTCTTTGATGCACCGGGATCGTTCGTGCAGATTCCGGCTCACGTGCTCCATGAGGTGTGCCGCTTCTCAGACCCCGTTGCCTACCGGGTCGGTATCGCTGAAATGCGACGTATTTTCAACCAGCGGCACAATAGCCCATATACGCAGCTCGTCCGCGCTCAGTTCGAGACAGGCCCTGCTCGAATCGACGGCAATCAGATCGCCAGAGAGCTAGCGATCTCAGTGAGTACGCTCAAGCGCCACCTCCAGGCCGAAGGCACCACATTGCGTCGCCTGCGGCAGGAGTTCATGAGGGAGCGTGCCATCGTCCGTCTCTTGGATCCCGGAGTAGGAGTTGGTCAAATCGCTGCCGAACTGGGGTACTGCGATGTTGCGAGCTTCTCCCACGCGTTCACACGTTGGGTCGGCTGCTCTCCGTCGCACTTCCGACACACCCGTGCGGGTCAACAACGTCGACAATCGGCAGCCCCTGATGTTGTCAGTCCTGGCGTAGAAAATTGACAAAGAAGCTGTCAACAATGGACGAATCTGCATATCGCTGGAAGTGCGCCAAATCCACTTTCGCGAACTCGCCAACAGCAGAGAAGAAGACCTGTTGCTCGATCGTCCCGGTCGCTTCGGATGCGTAGCAGGTGATCGGTGCTCTCAACTAATCACGCGGTGAGCCGCACAGGTACGTGCAAAGGCACCGGCCGACGGTACCTGACGGTAAGTGTGCGGGTGACCGCGGGGGTGCCGGCGGGCATCGAGCGGCAGAGGAACCGACGGGATCGCTCACCGACTGAAGGGCGTGGGCCTGAGTCGAGGATCTGACAGGTCTAGCGGTCGAGATAGAGGCGTGCTGCGTGGCGTTTGGCGGCGGCTTGGTGTTCTTCGGCTGCGCGGAGCGTGTCGCGGAGGGTTGCGAGGGCTTCGGTGATGCTGGCGATGGCTTCGGCGGGTGTGGTGGGGGCGCCGAGGGTGTCGACGGCTAGATGTACTGACCCGCCAGGTTGGGTACGCGGTCGGCGGGTGAGTCGCCTCTGAGTGCGGTGTGGCCGCGTTCGTGATTGTAGATGCGCAGGAACTCGTCGAAGGCGGCCACGCGTTCGGTCTCGCTGTTGTAGGGGCGGGCGTAGGCCCATTCCTATTGCAGTGTGCGGTTGAATCGTTCCACCTTGCCGTTGGTTTGCGGCCGGTACGGTCGTGTCCATTTGTGTTTGATCCCGTTGTCGGCCAATCGTTTCCGGAACATTCTGGACCGGTAACAGGACCCGTTGTCGGTCATCACCCGTGTGGTCGTGACGCCGATCGAGGCAAAGTGGGCCAAGGCACGCGTCATGAACGCGGTCGCGGTTTCCTTCTTCTCATCAGCGAGGATCTCCGAATAGGCGTATCGGGAGTGATCATCGACGGCGTGGTGCAGGTAGGCGTATCCCAGGTTGGGGCGGCCATGCACGGTGCGGGGCCGGGACGGATCGCGATGGGCACTGGAATTGCGGCCGCCTCGGGCGCGGCCGTGCACGCGGTGCCCACCACCGTCGGGGATCCTGCCCAGCTTCTTGATGTCGACGTGGATCAAGTCCCCGGCAGCTTCGCGTTCATACCGGCGAACCTCACGTCGTCGTGCACGCACCGGTGCTCCGGTGGCCGGGTCGGTCCACGACAACCGCACACACTGGTACCAGGTGAGGATGCGGTGGACTGTGGACACGTTCAACCCCAGGTGGAACCCGATCCGAGCTGGTCCCCAACGGCGCGACACGCGTAACCCCACCACCCGTCGTTCCCGGCGACGGGTGGTGCGATGCGGGCATGAGCGGGGCCGGCTTGAGCGGTCAACCATCCCTGCGGGCCCGTGGTCGCGGTAGCGGTCGGCCCACCGTTTGGCCGTGGTCACCGAGACATTGAAACGGTCCGCGGCACGCCGCAGCGGCCACCCATCCTCGATCAACACACCGAGCCAGACTGGGGGTGTCAGATGGTCTGTGTAAGTCCAAGTGCTCATCAGTGAGAGGAAGATCTATGAGCATGGCCCTAGACGACAAGCAGCACGACAACGGCGACCGGCAGTTGCCTGAGCTGGCCGAGCCGCGTTCGACTGCGGAGGTGGCCGAAGCGCTGCAGGCCTCGGGCATGGTCGATGAGCTGTTGGCCCAGATCGATACCGGCCAGGTCCAGATCACTGGCGACGGCGGCCTGATCCCGGGTCTGATCAAACTCGCCCTCGAACGCGGTCTCAAGGCCGAACTGACCGATCACCTCGGCTATGAGAAGGGCGACCCGGCCGGGAGGGAGTTGCCGAACTCGCGGAACGGGTCGAGCGCGAAAACGGTGCAGTCCGAGGCCGGGCCGGTCGAGCTGAACGTCCCTCGTGACCGTTGTTGACGGCGCCTGAAAACTGACCCCCTGACGACGGGTGAATTTTGACCCCCGTCTTGTTAGGAGGGTGATTTCAGTGGAGCAGTGGGCGGAGATCCGCCGTTTGCATCGCAGTGAGGGTGTGCCGATCAAGGAGATCGCGCGCCGGTTGGGGGTGGCCCGTAACACGGTGCGGGCGGCGTTGGCCTCAGACACCGCGCCGAAGTACTCGCGACCGGCGAAGGGCTCGGTGGTCGATGCGTTCGAACCGCAGATCCGGGCGTTGTTGCGGGAGTATCCGACGATGCCGGCGACGGTGATCGCGGAGCGGATCGGGTGGACGAGATCGTTGACTGTCCTCAAAGACCGGGTCCGGGTGATTCGCCCGGAGTTTCGTGGGGTAGATCCGGCCGATCGGGTGATCTATGAGCCCGGCGGCTGTTCGCAGTGGGATCTGTGGTTCCCGGACTACCGAATCCCAGTGGGCCACAATCAATTCGCCATGTTACCGGTGTTGGTGATGACATTGGCGTTCTCCCGATACCGGTCGGCGGTGATGATCCCGTCGCGCCAGGGCGGAGACATCCTGACGGGGATGTGGCTGCTGCTGTCGCAACTGGGCGCGGTGACCCGCAAGCTGGTGTGGGACCGCGAAGCCGCGATCGGCCCCAAGGGCACACCCACCGCGCTGGCCGCAGGATTCGTGGGCACCTTGGGCACTCGGCTGGAGCTGGCGCCACCGCGAGACCCCGAGTACAAGGGCATGGTCGAACGCAACAACCGATTCTTCGAGACCTCGTTCCTGCCGGGCCGCCAGTTCGCCTCACCGGACGATTTCACCGCCCAGTTCGATCGGTGGCTGGCCGATCATGCCAACACCCGAGTGGTGCGCGCGATCGGTGATCGACGCCCGTGTGATGCGCTCGCCGAGGACCTCGAGCAGATGGCCGGGCTTCCCCCGACCGCACCTCATATCGGGTTGAGTAGCCGGGTGCGACTCGGTCGCGACTACTACGTACGTGTGGCCGGCAATGACTATTCGGTGCACCCGTCGGTGATCGGTCGCTTCGTCGACATCACCGCCGACCTGCAGCAGGTGCGCATCCAGTGCGGCGAGGTCACCGTCGCCGACCACGCTCGCAGCTGGGCCAACCACGTCACCATCGCCGACCCTCAGCACGTGCGGGCAGCCAAAGAACTGCGCCGCGACTACCGCCGCCAAGACCTCGCCAACCGGGCCCGAAACGCCGCCCGCATCCGCGCCCACCCCGACGGCCACGAGGTACCGATCCGGGCGCTACCAGACTACGACGACCTGTTCGGGGTGCACTTTGCTACCCCGTCAGGTGCTCAACCACCCACCCCGTCCACTATCGCTGAAAGGTGAAATACCATGTCCGACAATCACACAGGTAAGCAGATCGAGTTCGCGGCGCGGGCGTTGAAGATGCCAGCGATCCGCCGCTGCTGGGCCGAGTTGGCCGAGCGGGCCCGCACCGACAACTGGACCCACGAGGAGTACCTCGCAGCGATCCTTGACCGCCAGGTCAGTGAACGCGAAGCCAACGGCACCGTGCTGCGGATCAGTGGCGCTCGCTTCCCCGCGGTCAAGACACTCGAGGACTTCAACTTCGACCACCTTCCAGGATTGCGTCGCGATGTTATCGCCCATCTGGCCACCAGCACCTGGATCGCCAAGAGCGACAACGTGATCCTTCTCGGACCACCTGGAGTGGGTAAAACCCACCTCGCGATCGCGCTCGGGATCAAAGCCGCGCACAACGCCTACCCTGTGCTCTTCGACACCGCCACCGGATGGGCCACCCGCCTGACCGAGGCACACACCACCGGCCGCCTGGTCTCCGAACTCAAACGGCTCCGCCGCTACCGGCTGATCATCATCGACGAGATCGGCTACCTGCCGTTCGACTCCGATACCGCCCAACCTGTTCTTCCAACTCATCGCCAGCCGCTACGAACAAGGCTCGATCCTGATCACCTCGAACATGCCATTCGGCCGCTGGGGCGAAGTCTTCGCCGACGATGTCGTTGCCGCCGCACTCATCGACCGCCTCGTCCACCACGCCGAGGTCATCACCATCGACGGCGACTCCTACCGCACCAAGACCCGACGACAACTCGTCAACGCCGACCAGTAACCACACCAAAAGGGGGTCAAATTTCAACCGTCGATAAGGGGTCAGTTTTCGGCCGCCGTTGACAGCTGTGGTGCGGTGTCCGGCTCTCTCTGCGCTCTACTGCTTCGAGTTGGGCCGTACGTGGCCGAGCGCGAAAGCGTGACCGTGCGTGAAAGGCGAAAAACGTGGCCCCGCCCGGTTGTGTCTCTTACTGGGCGGTGTGGATCTCGACTCCGGGGACTTGTTCGCAGGGTCGACGAGATGAGCGGTTGCCACGCTGCAAGCGTGGGGCAGTACGACCCCGAAGTCAAGAGGTGCACGACGCTTACGTTAAGCAGAACTTGACAAGTCCGCTATCGGGCTAAAGTGATTGCAGGACAAAGTATTACGTCACCAGTGACAAGGCTGCACCTGAATCCAGCGACGGTGTTTTGCGACCCTCCGGGCTGCTTCGATTCGAACGTTTGCGTGACCCGATCGCTCACAGTCGGGAGCTACTGCCATTTGAACGAGACCTACTGTCGGGCATAGCTGGTCGAAACAGATGAGAACTAGACTCTCCGTGCCTAGGTGATTGCGCAGGTCGTCTCTCATGCGGGTTTGACACCCGGCTTGGAACGAGAATGTGGGTCGCGGCACTTGGGAGGCAGAAGCCCGGACATCGCGTTCCCGACCGAGGGGGCCGATAGAGTTTGGCCATGTCGGTGCTGGGATGGATCGTGCTATCCGGGCTGGCGATGAGCGCGGTGGCGTTGGTGGGCGGCGTGTCCCTGCTCCTGCCGGAGCAGATGTACTCCCGGGTGGTGCTACCGCTAGTGGCAGTGGCAGCAGGGGCGCTGCTCGGTGGTGCCCTGTTCCACATGCTGCCCGAATCGGTCGAGGTGCTCGGTAACGGGCTGGCCGTCTACACATCGGTGGCGGCTGGGGTGTTCGCCTTCCACGTGCTCGAACAGTTCCTGCACTGGCACCACTGTCACCGCCCGGTCGGGGAACACCGCCCGCTCGGTTACATGATCCTTGCCGCCGACGGGCTGCACAACCTCATCGGCGGAGTGGCCGTAGGCAGCGCCTTCGTCGTCGACATCCGGCTCGGAGTGGTCACCTGGTTGGTCGCGGCCGCCCACGAGATACCCCAGGAACTCGGAGACTTCGGAATCCTCGTCCACAGCGGATGGAGCGTTCGTCATGCCCTGCTCTACAACGTGGCCTCGGCGCTGACCTTCCCTGTGGGCGGTCTGCTCGCTTACGGCGTCTCCGGGCGGATCGACATCGCGGTGCTAGTGCCGTTCGCCGCAGGTAACTTCCTTTACATCGCTATGGCCGATCTGCTGCCGGAAATCACGACCTCCCCCCTTCCGCGGGAGAAGATCGTTCACTCCACCAGCTTCGGACTGGGGCTCGTGGCACTGTGGGCCATCACGTTGGTGGTGTGAACGGAACCGAGCCCGCTTCTGCTCGGGCCACCACATCCAGGACTGCAGGGCGCGTCGAGGCCGGGCAGGATTTCCCGCCGGGCCGCGCCGGCTCGAAGGTGTGCCCGAGGGCCGTTTGGCCCTATCGGGCGCGACCGTGCCGGAATACACCTGGAAGCAGGGAAATGCATCCCGAAGAAATCCCGAAGAAGCAGAGAAGGGATCTCTGATGAGTTGCTGGTGCGGACACGGCCCCTGGCATTACCATGGCTACCCCTACCCGCCCCCGGGTGCGTATGCGCCGCCACCGCCCCCACCGGCGTACTACGCGCCAGACGAGCAATACGGCCGGCGCCGGCGCCGGCGGGCCGACGCCGAGGAACTGGCGGACTACCTGCAGGATCTCGAAGAGGAGGTCACCCGAATTCGGCACGAACTCGACGAGCTGCGTGGCTCCGACGCCAGCAAGAGCTGACCGAGATTCGTTCCACCGGGACCGGGGGGAGGTCGTGGTGTAGGGATCGGGATGATCCGCACACCGCGGAATGAGTTATTTGGCGCGGATGGCCTTCTCAACGTCCTCTTCGCGGATCGCCTTGGTGCAGAAGAACCAGTCCTCACACTCGACGGCCTCATCAGTGCCTGCCATCCGGTCCGCCGCGACCCCGCACGAACCAGCGGTCGGAACGATCACCCGGTCGCCGGGACGCCAATCGGCGGGCGTGGCCACCTCGAACGCGTCGGCGGTCTGCAAGGCCTTGATCACGCGGAGCAGTTCGTCGAAGTTGCGGCCCATACTCAGCGGGTAGTAGATGATCGTGCGGATGATCCCAGCGGGGTCGACGACGAAGACCGCGCGCACGGCCTTGGTGGAGTCTTCACCCGGCATGATCATGCCGTACTTACGGGCCACCTCCATCGAGATGTCCTCGATGAGCGGGAACGTCACCTCGACGTTGCTCATGCCATTGAAGGTGATCTTGTCCTTGATGGTGCGCAGCCAGGCAATGTGGCTGTAGAGGCCGTCGACGGACAGTCCGACGAGTTCGGTGTTGTACCTGCGGAACTCATCCTGCATCGAGGCGAAAGTGATGAATTCGCTGGTACACACAGGGGTGAAGTCGGCCGGGTGGGAGAAGAAGATCACCCACTTGCCTTGGTAGTCGCTGGGGAAGCTGATGTCCCCCTGGGTGGTCACCGCGGTGAATGCGGGTGCCAGCTCGCCGATCCGGGGCATCGAGCTCACGGTCCGGGCGGGAGTGTCTGCGGTTGTCATCGGGTCACCTTATCGATCGAAAGTTGGTGGCGGACAAAGTCATCATATACCCCCTCGGGTATATACGAGAGTGTTTGCTGTGTTGTAAGGGCGGGCGTAGGCCCATTCCTCTTGCAGTGTGCGGTTGAATCGTTCCACCTTGCCGTTGGCTTGCGGCCGGTACGGTCGTGTCCAATTGTGCTTGATCCCGTTGTCGGCCAATCGTTTCCGGAACATTCTGGACCGGTAACAGGACCCGTTGTCGGTCATCACCCGTGTGGTCGTGACGCCGATCGAGGCAAAGTGGGCCAAGGCACGCGTCATGAACGCGGTCGCGGTTTCCTTCTTCTCATCAGCGAGGATCTCCGAATAGGCGTATCGGGAGTGATCATCGACGGCGTGGTGCAGGTAGGCGTATCCCAGGTTGGGGCGGCCATGCACGGTGCGGGGCCGGGACGGATCGCGATGGGCACTGGAATTGCGGCCGCCTCGGGCGCGGCCGTGGATGCGGTGTCCGCCACCGTCGGGGATTCTGCCGAGTTTCTTGATGTCGACGTGGATCAAGTCCCCGGCAGCGTCGCGTTCATACCGGCGAACCTCACGTCGTCGTGCACGCACCGGTGCTCCGGTGGCCGGGTCGGTCCACGACAACCGCACACACTGGTACCGGGTGAGGATGCGGTGGACTGTGGACACGTTCAACCCCAGGTGGAACCCGATCCGAGCCGGTCACCAGCGACGCGACACGCGTAACCCCACCACCCGGCGTTCCCGGCGACGGGTGGTGCGATGCGGGCACGACCGGGGCCGGCTTGAGCGGTCAACCATCCCTGCGGGCCCGTGGTCGCGGTAGCGGTCGGCCCACCGTTTGGCCGTGGTCACCGAGACATTGAAACGGTCCGCGGCACGCCGCAGCGGCCACCCATCCTCGACAACACACCGAGCCAGACGCAGCCGGCCAGTCGGGGACAACGGTGAATTACGGTGAGACATGAAGACCTCCGGGTTGAGGAGCGGTTCTTAGACAGCTCCACACCTCACTCGGAGGTCTTCCCTATGTCACGCCGACCCGCCGAACCCCGTACCTAACGTCCCGGGTCAGTACAATTAGGCCTGGGCCAGGCACCCTGATACCCAGGCCCGCCGAGAGCGTCAACGTGGAGTCGACACACGAACCAGATAGCCTTCATATCTCAACTGGAACGTTTCTGCGATTGTTCGACCAGTTTCCGCCATCGGCTGAAACGACGACGATTCTCGATTCCCCCAGCCATCCATTCCTCGGGTCGTTCGACCGCCACCTCAGATTCCGATCGTTACCTATGTAATTAGGGCGTAGTGGCTCGGAGCAAATGGAACGGTTCGTCCTCTCGCGGTCGTGACCAACTGTCCCCCGGCCGGACTACTCCAAACAGATGACACCATGACCACCGCTGGCGAAGTTGTTTCCCCGCTGCGCCCTGCCAAGCTGCGCGAACCCGACCGATACACCCAAGGACACCCGCGCGACCACTGCCGCCGCGACTTCGCAACCTTCCTACGCCACAACCCCGACGGAAACCAATGACCGCCGCCATACGAGCTGACCACGACCACGCGATCCCGCCTACCGCACCCAGGCCCACACCCGTCTGGAGGCCGCCGCCGACCGGCGGCGTACGGTCAAGATCAAGACCGGTGAGCAGGCCAAACCCGAATAGACCTGCTGCTGGCTGTGCCAACCACGCCGCCTGTATGTCTGCATCGCCGGTCGGTAGGAGGGGATGCCGCGACTGCCGACAGATCACCGGCTGAGCCGCGCGATACACCAGCAGGGTGTAGTGGAGCGACCTACCGCCGCACAGCGTTGTCCCGGCCCACCGGCTCTGCTGGCCTGGGAAGAGTCCCAGCCGTATGGGTGGTCACCATATTGCGCGTGCACGTGTGAACCAAGCGTGACCGATGGGGACTCTGGAGCAGTCTGCGACCTGAGTCGAGAGATGTGGAGCACGCAATGGCGGATGCGGCGGAGCAACTCGCCAAACTCCTTCAATATGGCGGGTGCGACTTCGACATCAAGCTCAAAGAATGAAATTTCCGCCGACTTTATCGGCGGCGCCTCAGTTGGTTTGTAGGTATTCTTGCTACTCGTGCCCATAGTCGCGTTTGTACTCTTCGCGCTCTTTGCGAGCGCCGCGGTGAGTCCGACTTATCAGCATGGGATCGAGTCCATGCTCCTGCATGCGAAACCGGCGATACACATAGTCCAGGGCGATTGTGAAGTAAATCAGCGGTATGAGTATGTATATCATCATAAGGATAGATACCCATAGGGGTCCTGGCACTAACAAGAACAATAGAAGTAAGGGGAGGACAGGAATTGTCCAACGCATTAAGTATCTTGCGTCGGCCCCTGGTCCTGTTAGGTCATGAAGAACCCAATCCTGCATGTCGTCGGGTAGTCGACCACCCAGGTTGTACCACAACCATTGACGGAAAGATGGCTTCGTCATCTGGTGATGATATCATTTCGGGTCCCGCTCGACGTATCGGTGGTGACCACGGAAGCGCGACGGGCGCGCCAGCCTCCGCGGCGGCGACGTTCCAGATCGCTTTGCCGAACTCCTGCAGAAGGTAGGAGCAGCCGCCGCCGCTGGCGATGACCGAGATGTCTGTCGGTAGCGCCAATCGAATCTGGTTGACAGTCGATGTGACGCAGGAGTCGGCGCGTTTGGTCTGCAAGGTCGGCGGGTTCGTAATCTTAGGTAGCCGTCATCGGGTCTCAACTGGGCGACAAAAGTCTCCGATGTGATGTCATCTGACACTGAGGCCAGGGCCGCCGCTGGGCGGAAGCGAAGGCATGGCATGACACCCCACCTGCGGAAATGTCATAATTACTATTATCGTCTAAAAGTCTGGCTATCGCCAGGCCAGTTTAACGGCTACACTGGACGGCATGACGACAGTGCCACTGGGTGAAGCCAAGGACAAGCTCTCCGCGCTGGTCGACAGCGCCGAAACCACGCACGACATCATCACGATCACCAAGCACGGCAAACCCGCCGCGGTACTGATGTCGGCCGACGATCTCGAATCGCTGCACGAGACGATCTACTGGCTCTCACGTGCCGGTGTCCGCGACGACGTCGCTACCGCCGACGCCGAGTACGCCGCCGGCCACACCGTCTCCATCGACGACCTGCGCGCCGAACACGGCATGCCGCCGAAATGAGCGACGCTCCGACAGACTCGCCCGCCCCGTACCGGGTCGAGGTCGCATCCCCAGCTCGCCGCGACCTTCAACGCCTTCCATCCCGGATCGTCCACGCCGTCATCGAATTCATCTCCGGACCTCTCGCTGGTAACCCACACCGGCTCAGCAAGCCGCTGCGCAACGACCTCGCCGGCCTCCACAGCGCCCGACGCGGCGACTACCGCGTCCTGCTCCGCATCGACGACCCGAACCACACCATCGTTGTCGTCAGAATCGACCACCGTGCCCACGCCTATCGCACCTAACTGACTGTGGCAATGCATACCTGGACGAAGGAGAGAATGTCGTGAACGACCCCGGGAACACGCTCGATCAGGCTATCGACCAGCTCTACGACCCCATCATCGCTCTGCAACGCCAGGCGCTCGACATCGAGCGCGATTACCGTGACCTCGCCCAACGCGACGATCTTGCCGTCGACACCTCGGCGCACCGACCACGCCCGCCGAAGCGATCGCTAGCATCACCGAAGCCCTCGCATCGCTCCGCGCTGCCGAAGAACACCAAGCCGCCGCCAAACGCCACGCAGCACGCCTCTACATCGACCGCTAGATGTACTGACCCGGGACGTTAGGTACGGGGTTCGGCGAGTCGGCGTGACATAGGGAAGACCTCCGAGTGAGGTGTGGAGCTGTCTAAGAACCGCTCCTCAACCCGGAGGTCTTCATGTCTCACCGTAATTCACCGTTGTCCCCGACTGGCCGGCTGCGTCTGGCTCGGTGTGTTGTCGAGGATGGGTGGCCGCTGCGGCGTGCCGCGGACCGTTTCAATGTCTCGGTGACCACGGCCAAACGGTGGGCCGACCGCTACCGCGACCACGGGCCCGCAGGGATGGTTGACCGCTCAAGCCGGCCCCGCTCATGCCCGCATCGCACCACCCGTCGCCGGGAACGACGGGTGGTGGGGTTACGCGTGTCGCGCCGTTGGGGACCAGCTCGGATCGGGTTCCACCTGGGGTTGAACGTGTCCACAGTCCACCGCATCCTCACCCGGTACCAGTGTGTGCGGTTGTCGTGGACCGACCCGGCCACCGGAGCACCGGTGCGTGCACGACGACGTGAGGTTCGCCGGTATGAACGCGAAGCTGCCGGGGACTTGATCCACGTCGACATCAAGAAGCTGGGCAGGATCCCCGACGGTGGTGGGCACCGCGTGCACGGCCGCGCCCGAGGCGGCCGCAATTCCAGTGCCCATCGCGATCCGTCCCGGCCCCGCACCGTGCATGGCCGCCCCAACCTGGGATACGCCTACCTGCACCACGCCGTCGATGATCACTCCCGATACGCCTATTCGGAGATCCTCGCTGATGAGAAGAAGGAAACCGCGACCGCGTTCATGACGCGTGCCGTGGCCCACTTTGCCTCGATCGGCGTCACGACCACACGGGTGATGACCGACAACGGGTCCTGTTACCGGTCCAGAATGTTCCGGAAACGATTGGCCGACAACGGGATCAAACACAAATGGACACGACCGTACCGGCCGCAAACCAACGGCAAGGTGGAACGATTCAACCGCACACTGCAAGAGGAATGGGCCTACGCCCGCCCCTACAACAGCGAGACCGAACGCGTGGCCGCCTTCGACGAGTTCCTGCGCATCTACAATCACGAACGCAGCCACACCGCACTCAGAGGCGACTCACCCGCCGACCGCGTACCCAACCTGGCGGGTCAGTACAGCTAGACCTGTCAGATCTCGACTCAGATCCGCGTCCTCAGCCGGTGAGTAATCCCGTCGGTTCCTCTGCCGCTCGATGCTCGCCGGCCACAGTTTCCGCTAAGGCCTCCACCGGAACCAGCCCCGGAAGATCGCCGTCGAGTCGCCACGGCGGGCGACTGAACGACGCCCACCACGCCGTGCACAGCCCCGCCGACGGGTCGTCTTCCCAGCGAATACGCAACGTGGACCTTACCACGGTTCCGCCGGTCCGATAAGGAAACTCAAACACCGTCGTATGGCCGACCTCCGCCGCAGGAACAACACATCGGACCTCAGATGTACCCATACCGTCGAATCCCCCTGCCTCCCCAATAGACCCGTTTCCAATCCCCACCCATCCGAGTAATGCCGCTCGACAACCGCCAGACAGCTCGGACACAAGCACAATCACGGCGTGATCCAAAAAGGTTACAGCGCAAAGGGTCACAGCACCCGCGCAAGTTGCTGCTCGCAAGACCATCGACGTCGGGCACCTACAGTAGTGTGGCGACACATGACAATGAAGACGATCACCACTCGGGCTCTGGTCACCGTCGCCGCACTGTCGACACTGCTACTGGCAGTTCCCTTGACGGCATCGGCAGCCCCGGCACCACGACTCGGCGTCCTCGGAGACGACATCTGGGTCATGGGAAACAACGCCTTCTGCCACGGAGCCATCCACGTCGGAATCGACACCAACCCCGCCAAACGAGGCCAGGCCACCATCTCCCTCACCTCACGCGGATTCACCGGCAACCAACCCGCCTGGGGACGCAACCCCTCCTGCAAAATCAACGTCGCGATCGGTTACTGGTCAGGCATCCAGTACCGCGAGAAAATCATACCGATGGACCTCGGCCCGCGACCGCAAGCACCGGTCCGCGTGAACCTTCGCGGAGTCGGAGAGGGCATCAACCTCATGTCCTTCACCACCCACCCCAACCTGAACAAAGGCGTCTCCTACTACGTCCAAATCCCGTAGTTCCCGACACCAAACCCCAGACCTCAACACCCCCGGGCGCCACTGGCATCCGGGGGTGTCGACGTCGCGACGGCCCCTCGTCGTCGAAGCACCCCTGCTTCTGCCCCATGTGCCCGGAGCGCGCCCGGCGGTTCGTCAAGCTCAGCGCCGCCCACCACAGCGCGGCCAGGGTCGCGAGGGCGATCGGGGCGGCGATGAACAGGACCCAGAACCAGCCGACACCTGCTCCGGCGATGACGTACACCGGGTCTGGTGACGCAGGCAGCAGGTAGTCGCGAGCCGGGGACGGCCGGATCAGGAACTGTTGGGCGGCGGGCCAGACCTTCGTGTAGCCCAGGACGCCGGCTACCGCCGCCGCAGTCAGCAGAATCCAGCGCCACCCTTCGGCCGCCTGCTTCTGATCGGCGGCCGACTCACCTGGCACATAGGGGTGGTTGAGTTCGGCGCTGCTGGTGGCGTACGGCCGGCTCGACGGCGCGGGCCCGGCAGAGGTCTTGCCGGGAACAGCCCCCTGCCGGTGGCCATCACGGTCGGTCCTTTCGCTTGGTCGGGGCGGGCGACAGCGGATGCGCGCCGTCGGTCACGGTGAGGCGTGCTCGATCGGGATCACACCGGGGTCTGGCGCCGCGGTGTCAGCAGCCGGCGCCGGTGCCGGGCCGGCGGGATCTCTCCGGCGTCGACGGTCGCATCCACAGCCCCGCCAACGATCAGGCGATGTTGACGGCGCGTCGCTGTCGCTGACGCGGTGATCGCCGGGCGTGGCTGTGTCAGCGGCCTAACGGCGATGGATGCTGCGCAATTGCCAGATCATCGTAGTCATCCTGCAAAGGGGGACGAAAATGGTCGCGCGTCAACGCTGCAGTTAGCAGTCACCGCACCGTGGTGATGCTGAGCTTGCCGTCCGCATGGTAGGCGCGCAGCAGCTTCTTGTCGAACTTCCCTACACTGGTGCGGGGAATCTGCTCGATGAACGTCCACTGTTCGGGAAGCCACCATCGTGGAACCTGTTGGGCCAGCCAGGATTTGATCTCTTGGGGCGCAATGTGGAGTCCATCCTGCAGCACGACCGCAGCGAGGGGGCGTTCCTGCCATTTTGGGTCGGGCACGCCGATTACCGCCGCCTCGAACACGGCTGGGTGCCCGGTCAGGATGTTCTCTAGTTGCACCGATGAAATCCATTCGCCGCCGGATTTGATGACATCCTTGGCACGGTCGGTCAAAGTCAGAAAGCCGTCGGCGTCGATGCGCCCGACATCCCCAGTGCGCAACCAGCCGTCGTGGAAGTTGTCGTCGTCGGCACCCTGGTAGTACGCGCCTGTTACCCAGGGCCCGCGGACTTCCAGTTCCCCCACCGCTTGACCGTCGTGCGGCAGCACTGAACCGTCATCGGCGACGAGACGCATCTGGACTCCGCACACGGGGCGGCCTTGGGTCGTTCGCATCTCCTGTGCCCGCTCGGGCGGTGCCGTTGCCGACGGGCGTGCGATGGCGGCCAGCGGCGAGGTTTCGGTCATTCCCCAGGCCTGCAACACCGTGACGCCCAGGCGCTCCTCGAATGCCTCTATCAAGGCGCGCGGCACCGCGGAGCCGCCACAGACCACCAGCCGCAGCGATGAGAAGTCGCAGGTGCCGACGCGTCCCGTATGGGAGAGGACGTCATTCCAGATTGTCGGTACGGCGCCCGCTATGGTCGGGCGCTGCTCGTGCACCATCCGGCTGATCGCGTCGGCCTGCAGGAATCGGTCGGGCATCAGCAGGTCGGCCCCTGCCATCAGCGCTGCGTAGGGCAGCCCCCATGCGTTGGCGTGGAACATCGGCACGATCGGGAAGACGCGATCGCCCTCGCCGACGCCCAGCCCGTTTGTGGTGCATGCGGCCATCGAATGCAGGTATAAGGATCGGTGGCTGTACACCACCCCTTTGGGGTCGCCGGTGGTGCCGCTGGTGTAACACATTGCCGCTGCGAAGGTTTCTTCGACTGTAGGCCAAGGGAACTCGTCACCCTCAGCGGCGAGCAGCTCGTCGTAATGGGCTACTTCGGGCCCGTTGCCGCGCAGCAGCTCGACAGCATCGCCGCCGCCAGTGACCACCACCGCCCGCACCGAGGGCGCATCCGCCAACAGCGGGGCCAGCAGTGGCGTCAGGGACGCGTCGACGATGATGACCGTGTCTTCGGCGTGGTTGACCACGTAGCGGATTTGATCGGCCGAGAGTCGGATATTGATCGTGTGCAGGACAGCACCCATGGCGGGTACCACGCAATAGGCTTCCAGGTGTTCCTGGTTGTTCCACTGGAACGTGGCGACGCGGTCGTCGCCGGTCACACCGAGACGTCGCAGCGCCCAAGGCCAGTTGGGCCGACCGCTGGCCGATCTGCAGGTAGTTTGCAGCGCGAAGGCCCTGTTCGGTGGCGCTGATCACCTGCTTGGCGCCGTGTACGCCGCTAGCATGCGCCAGGATCGAGGCGACCGACAGCGGAGCGGCCTGCATGGTGGAGTGCATCAGCGATTCCGCCCGCCACAAGCCATGTCGACGTTCACAGTTCGAGGTCGCTGCGGCCGTCGGCGGCCAGCATCGCGGTGTAGGTGGGAAAGAGCAGTTTGGCGGTGGGGACGAGCTTGATGACTTTCTGCACCGGGCCCTTGGCGCGGACCTGTCCCTTGGCCATGGCCAGCGACAGGTTCACTTTGCCCTGCCAGAATCGGTTGCCGGTGTCTGCCGACATGAACAACTCGACATCGGGTGTGATGTCGGTGGCGCCGGCGAGCACTGTCGCGTTGGGAAGGTCCACCGTCACAATCGCCTCGGGATCGGTGTAGTTGATTTGCAGCACAACACCCGAGGCGGACAGCTTGGGCCCGATGTCGGGATCTGCTAGGCCCTTCTCGAACACCCCGCCGATGTATTTGTGCACCTCTGCCTCGTCAGTGAAAACGCCCATGGCGGTGATCCTTTCGTGTCGTTGATCGCCAAAGCTGGAAGATCCGGGCTAGTCCAAGCCGATCCACACGGACTTGGTTTGGGTAAAGCCGAGCAGGGACTCCTCGCCAAGATCGCGCCCGTATCCGGACGCCTTGTAGCCACCGAACGGTGCCGCGGGGTCCAAGACGTTGTACAAGTTGACCCACACAGTGCCAGCCTGAAGCTCCCTGGCCACTCGGTGCGCGCGTTTGAGGTCGTCGGTCCACACCCCCGCTGCCAGTCCGTACGCGCTGGCATTGGCCCGGCGCACCGCCTCGGCTTCGTCGTCGAAGGTCAACACCGACAGCACCGGCCCGAAGATCTCCTCGGTGGCGATCGTCATGGCGTCGTCGACGTCGGTGAAGATGGCCGGCGTCAAGAAGTGGCCGTGACTCAGTGCGCCGCCGGGTCGCTGGCCGCCGCAGAGCAGGGTGGCGCCTTCCTGGGTGCCGGCGCGCAGGAAACCTTCAACGCGGTCGCGCTGGGTGGCTGAGACCAGGGGCCCCATCTCGGTGCTGTCATCGAGGCCGTGACCGAGCTCGATCGCCCGGGTCGCGGTCTCCAGCTCGGCGAGCAGTTCGTCACGCACGTCGCGGTGAACGAACAGGCGCGACCCTGCACAACACACCTGCCCTTGGTTGAGGAAGATGGCGGCCAGTGCCCCCTGGGCCGCGGCTTTGAGGTCGGCATCCGGGAAGACAATGTTGGCTGATTTGCCACCCAGTTCCAGGGTGAGTTTCTTGATGCTGGGTGCGCTGGCGGTGATTATCCGGCGACCGGTTTCCGTCGAGCCGGTGAACGACACTTTGGCCACCCGGGGGTCTTCGATGAGGGCCTGGCCGGCGGAAGAACCGAGCCCGGTGACCATGTTGAGCACACCCGGAGGTAGTCCTGCCTCGAGAGCGATCTCGATCAGCCGCAATGCGGTCAGCGAGGTGTGCTCTGACGGCTTGAGCACGACCGTGTTGCCGGCGGCCAGGGCGGGCGCCACCTTCCACGACGCGATCAGCAGCGGAAAGTTCCACGGCACGATCGCGCCGATGACGCCCAGCGGTTCCCGTTGCGTATACACCAGTGCCTCGCCCACCGGTGGTGAGACGGGCAGGGTCTGGCCGCCAAGTTTGGTTGTCCAGCCACCGAAGTAGCGCCAGATTTGACTGACCAATCCGATATCGATGTACAACGATTCCGTCAGCGGTTTGCCGTTGTCGAGCGTCTCGAGAGTGGCGAGTTCCTCGGCATGCGCCTCGATCGCGTCGGCGACGTCGAGCAGTATCCGGCCGCGGGCGGCCGGGCTCAGGCGACGCCAGTGTTCAAATGCCTCGCTCGCCGCGTCGACCGCCCGCGCCACGTCGATCGGACCACCCGCTGCGATGGTGGCCAATACGGCGCCGGTCGCCGGATCGGTGGTCACAGCCTCGGCTCCGTCGGCGGCCCCAAGCTTGTCCGCCCCGATGACGATGCTCGCCGACGCACCACGCAAAAACGTTTGCAGCGTCTCAGGTATGTCGATTGATAGCGTGGTCATCACAATTCCTTTGTTTGCCTGCATGTTTGTTGTAGGTGGGCGCTCTGTGCAGTGTCCGGTGATGACTCACCGGCCTCGGGTCTAACATGGTCACGGCCGGGATTGTCCGACTACGTTCCCCGGAAAAAGACGTCGATACGGCAGGTCTTGGTCACCGACTCTTCGCCAGCGGTGTCCATGTGTTGCGCACGAGTCTCCTGGAGCCGCTACGTTTCCCGGGCTCAGCGCGCGAACCATTCCCGAATCCTCGTCTCGCGAACGGCTAGGTGACCGTCCGAAGGCCCACTCAATAGCGGATGACGCCGCGGATATTTCTGCCCGACCGCATGTCCTCATAACCCTGATTGATGTCCTCCAGGTCGTACTCGGTGGTAATGAGCTCATCGAGCTTCAATTGGCCGAGAGCGTAGAGCTCCAGCAACCGCGGAATATCGTGCTGGCCGTTGGATGAGCCGAATAGCGATCCACGGATCTGCTTTTCATACAAAGTCAGCTCAAGAAGGTTTGTCGTGATAGTGGTTTCCTCCGGGTGTCCGATCGCGGTGACCACGACACGACCCCGCTTACCGATGAGACTCAGTTCTGGGCCCACCTCGGCGCCCTCAGCGACACCGGTGGTGACGATGCAGACATCGGCAAGCCTGCCGCGGGTCAAGTCGCTGATCGCGTTCCACGCCTCATCGATCGATGAGGCGGTATGCGTGGCACCGAACTCATAAGACTTGGCGCGCTTGAACTCAACAGGGTCCACCACCATAATCATGCGGGCACCGGCGATGCGCGCTCCCTGGATCGCGTTCATGCCGATGCCGCCGGCCCCGATGACCACGACGGCGTCTCCCGCCCGCACCTCGCCGGTACGCACTGCACTGCCGAAACCGGTGGTTACCCCGCACCCCACCAATGCAGCGGTATGCAGGGGAATATCGTCATCGATCTTGACCACCGACGCGGCAGGAACGACGGTGTACTCCGAAAACGTTCCGAGCAAACACATTTGACCGACGTCTTCGCCCCGCGCGTGAAAACGGTAGGTTCCGTCGAGTTGCGGTCCCAGCATCACCGCGGCGCCGGAGTCGCAGAGGTTCCCGATGCCGCGGGCACAGTAGGAGCATCGCCCGCAAGCGGGCAAGAACATCATCACGACATGATCGCCCTCGGCGATATCGGCGACATTGGGTCCCACCGCTTCGACAACGCCAGCGCCCTCATGCCCGCCCACCAGAGGGTATGGAAAGGGAAGGTCGCCAGTAACGAGGTGCTCGTCGGAGTGGCATAGACCGCTGGCGGCCAACTTGACGAGCACCTCGCCCTCACCGGGCGGATCCAAGTCGATCTGCTCCACCTGCCACTTCTCGTTCTGGCCCCACAGAACCGCAGCCTTCGTCTTCACTATTGATTCCTCACATGTTGAATGTTGTGTGCCCATCATCACAACGACGTGGCGCACACACCAGGGCCACCCGTGCCATCAGTGGCCCACGAGTGCCACGCAGATCGAGCACGCCTCGCGCAGCCTTGCACGGCGCCGCCGCACGGGCGACGCCAGGGCCAAGCAGGCAGGGAGAGGGTCCCCGCCGCCCGGGGGAGTGCCGCGCGACTGGCAGGCAGGTGTCACAGATACGGAAGACTCTCGCCGATCCCGCTGGCCTTGAGCCGCAGCAATGGCGGCGTCACGCTACTTGGCTTCCAGAGTCAGCTGCATGCGACCAGATTCGCGTCGCTCACTAACGCAACTAAAGTTAGGGCGAACGGGCCAGGCGCCGAGCCTGGACATCGCTGATGTCTAGCAACCCGAACTTGCCCGCCAAGGCAGCAGCGCTGATCCGGTTACTTACGCCAAGCTTATTTAGCAGCGTGGCCACCATGCGCTTGGCGGTTCGTTCCGAGACCAGCAATCGGTCGGCCATCTCCGCGTTCTCCAGCCCTGCCGCCAGCAACGTCCACAACTTCAGGTCCTGATCGGACAAATGCTCTAGCACTTCACTTGGGGGTCGGCGGGTCTGGGTCAGGAGGTCATCGAGGACGGCGCCATCGACAACCCGCATGCCTTCGGCGATCGTCCACAGAGGACCTGCCAGCGCTTCGGGCCGTGCGGTCTTGGGCAGGAAGCCGTCGGCTCCGGCACGCAACGCTTCTTCGGCCAGGTCGAGATCATCGGTGCCCGACAGCGCGAGGATCCGGGTCGTGGGGCTACGGCCCTTGATGTGGCGGATCGCAGCCAGTCCTCCCAGCGGGGGCATGGTCAGATCAACGATCGCGACGTCAGCGGCGCAGTCCGCGACGAGGTTCGCCGCCTCCTCGACATAGCTGGTTTGGCCCCCCACGGTGAAGACGTCCCCCCATTCGCGGGTGAGCAGCAAGGCTAGTCCCTGCGCAAACAGTTCGTGGTCATCGACGATAGCCACGACGATCCCCTTCCGGCCGCCGCTAGGCTTCATTGTTACGATGTTAGCCGCACCCCAGGATAAGGTCGATGAGACTGCATAACCGGGTCACCGCATTTGTCGACGGTGACGAATACGGACTGGCCCGCGTTGTGGTGGCAGTCCGGATGGCGGTAGTGGCGTCAGTCGGGGTGCTGGTGCTTGTGGGACCCGCCTGGGTTCGCCAGCACGTGCCCGCGGCTGTGGGCATTCTGATTGCGGCGACGGTGTACGCAATGGTGCTGTTGGCCAACCCGAAATTCGAGGCGCGCCGCACCCGGTACTCCTGGGCGGTCGCCCTGGCTGACAGTGCCATCACCCTTGCCTGGATCGCCGTCACCGGTGGACCGCATAGCCCGGTGGTGGCGGTACTTCCCCTGGTCGTTATCGCATCGGCGGCCCGGCTGTCATTCATCGAGACTCTGCTGTTATCGACGCTTTTGGGTCTGGCGTACACCGCTGTGATCGTGCCCTCTTCATCGACGCCAGCAACGGCGCTCAGCCCTTGGGCCCAGGCCAGCTGGTGGGCGCTGTATCTGTTGTTCGCGGCGGTTCTCACCGCGGGCCTGTCCACTTTGGCGGAGCGCGAACACCGCTCCAGACTGCGCGCTCTGGTCGAAGCCGAGACCCAGCACGCCGCGGCCGAGGAGGAACGCGATCTGCGCTCACGGCTGCTCACCTCTTACCAGTCCCAACAGGACGGGCTGCAGGTGCTGGTGCACGAGTTCCGCACCCCCATCGCCTCGCTGGAGGCACTGCTCGATGCACTGGCCGGCATCTCACCGATGACGGACGCCGACCGCAGCACCAGCCTGCAGCTGGCCAGCCGGCACACCCGCCATGTCGTCGACATGCTCGACGCACTCTCCGACGTCGCGCTGAGCCGACGCCCCACCTTTTCTGGGGGCAGGGTACGCCAAGTCGACGTCGCGGATATCGTCACCGCAGCAGCCGATGCGGTAGGCCTCACTGCGCCACGCCTACAGCTTGCGATGACCGCCGACCTGAGTGCTGTCGCGATCAACGCCCAGGGATTGCGTCGGGTGCTGACCAACCTGCTCGAAAACGCGGCCCGCCACGGCCGCGGCGCCCCGGTCGACGTCACGTGCAGTCGACACGGCAACGACCTCGTCATCGCCGTCGCCGACCGTGGCCCCGGAATCCCCGACGAGGATCTGGGAGAGCTGACAGCAAAGTACGTCAGTGCCGGCGGTCAGCGCGGCACCGCCGGTCTGGGACTGTGGATTGTGCAGCAGATCACCGACGCAATGGGCGGTCGGGTGAATTTCGCCGCTCGCGCTGGTGGTGGGCTCGTCGCGACCTTCCGTGTTCCGCTCATCACCGCGCCGCAACCAGACCCGCCCCCCGCTCCGCGCTGGTAGTCCGGACAACTTTCCGCGGGCCTCGTCGGCCAGTTGTCGGCGCCGCCAACGGCACGCAGCCCACTGGCCCACGCTGGCGTGATCGATCATGGGAACGAAAGGGGCGGCAGTCACCATCGCAATCTCGATTCGCAACGTCCGGCGCAGCATGACGAATCGGCTCCAGCCCGTCTGCGTGTGCACCGGATTGCCCGGCAGGAACTTCGCCGATCGGCGGTAGCTCGAACGTCCGGTGCGGCTCACGTCCGCATCCGGCCTCTTCCAGACGTGGCCCGCAGGGGTCATGACGTGGCCCGCGGGCCACTTGTCGTCGGCCTCGCCACCTATCACTCTTGATCGTGTTGAGGGTCACATTAGGCCGCGCGGGGTGCACGTCGAGGTGGAACGGCTCGGCGCGCAAAACGGTTGGGGCGAGATATGTTTCCGCTCATGCGCCCATTTTTCTGTAGAGCACCAGGTTGAGAAGGGACCAACATGACCGAAATGACGGTTGCCGCCAGCGACGCGACGAACGCAGCGTACGGGATGGCCTTGGAGGACATCGATGTGAGCAATCCCGTGCTGTTCCGGGACAACACCTGGCATCCCTATTTCAAACGCCTGCGCGAAGAGGATCCGGTTCACTACTGCAAGAGCAGCATGTTCGGCCCCTACTGGTCGGTGACCAAGTACCGCGACATCATGGCAGTCGAGACCAACCCGAAGGTGTTCTCGTCGGAGGCTAAAAGTGGCGGCATCACCATCATGGACGACAACGCCGCAGCATCGCTTCCCATGTTCATCGCCATGGATCCACCGAAACACGATGTCCAGCGAAAGACCGTGAGCCCCATCGTGGCGCCCGAAAACCTTGCCACCATGGAATCGGTGATTCGCCAGCGCACCGCGGACCTCCTCGACGGATTGCCGATCAATGAAGAGTTCGACTGGGTGCATCGGGTGTCGATCGACTTGACCACCAAGATGCTGGCGACGCTGTTCGATTTTCCCTGGGACGACCGCGCCAAGTTGACGCGCTGGTCGGACGTCACCACGGCGTTGCCCGGTGGCGGGATCATCGATTCTGAAGAACAGCGCATGGCCGAGCTGATGGAGTGCGCGACGTATTTCACCGAGCTGTGGAACCAGCGCGTGAATGCCGAACCCAAGAACGATCTCATCTCGATGATGGCCCATTCGGAGTCAACACGACACATGGCGCCCGAGGAATATCTGGGAAACGTCGTGCTGCTGATCGTCGGCGGCAACGACACCACCCGCAACTCGATGACGGGCGGTGTGTTGGCCCTGAACGAATTTCCCGACGAATACCGCAAACTGTCCGCCAACCCGGCGTTGATCAGCTCTATGGTGTCGGAGATCATCCGGTGGCAAACACCTCTTTCGCACATGCGTCGTACCGCACTGGAAGACATCGAGTTCGGCGGCAAGCACATCCGCCAGGGCGACAAAGTCGTGATGTGGTACGTGTCCGGCAACCGGGACCCCGAGGCCATCGACAATCCCGACACATTCATCATCGATCGCGCCAAGCCCCGCCAGCACTTGTCCTTCGGGTTCGGCATCCACCGCTGCGTCGGCAACAGACTCGCCGAACTACAGCTCAACATCCTGTGGGAAGAAATCCTCAAACGGTGGCCGGACCCACTGCAGATCCAAGTTCTTCAAGAACCGACCCGCGTGCTCTCACCGTTCGTCAAGGGCTACGAATCGCTGCCCGTGCGCATCAACGCCTGATGATCCACACCTGCGTGACCGAAGCCGTTGTGGTGGTCGGTGCCGGCCAGGCTGGCGCACAGTTGCCAGACAAGCGCACCTAGCATCTACGCAGCTGGTGACTGCACCCAGTACCCGAGCCCCATATACGGCCGACCAATTCACCTCGAGTCGGTGCACAACGCCATCGAACAGGCCAAAACGGCCGCCGCAGCGATCCTCGGCAGAGACGAGCCGTTCCGTCAAGTCCCCTGGTTCTGGTCAGACCAGTACAACATCAAACTACAGACGGCCGGCGTCAACGAAGGCTACGACGACGTGATCATCCGGGGTGATCCGGCCTCAGCATCGTTTGCAGCCTTCTACCTGCGCGCCGGGAAACTGCTGGCCGTCGATGCAATCAACCGGCCGCGCGAATTCATGGCGTCGAAAACCCTTATCGCCGAACGCGCAGAGGTAGACCCGACGCAACTCGCCGACGAGAGCCTCCCCCTCACAGCCCTTGCGGCGGCGGTCAAAGCCCCCACCCGCGCAACATCCCCAACCTCCCTCTAACCCACTGATAAAGGAATCGAAATGCCGAAGATCACCTACATCGACTACACCGGTACGAGCCGCTGCGTTGACGCCGAAGACGGCATGTCACTGATGGAAATCGCCGTCAATAACAACGTGCCAGGCATCGACGGGGACTGCGGCGGGGAGTGCGCATGCGCGACATGCCATGTGCACGTCGATGCAGACTGGTTGGACAAACTGCCGCCCAGCAGCGACCAAGAGGTGTCAATGCTGGAATTCTGTGATGGCGTAGACCACACATCCCGACTCGGCTGCCAAATCAGAATCTGCCCGACTTTGGATGGCATCCTCGTACGGACACCAGCTGCACAACACTAGCTACCCCGACCCGAGACCGCAGCTACACACGTTATCGAGACAGTCCCTCCCTGATTGGACGGTTCGTTGCCGCTCGACGAGCTTCTCGGCGACTACTTCATCCGTGATCTCCACACGCAGTTATTCGGGCCGATCTGGCAGTGGGGCGGGCGCGTCAGCTCGAACTCAACATCGGGGTCGCTCCCGAACTCATCGCCGTCGAGTTGCGCAACACGCTCGACTCCATTGCCTGGCGGTGGGAGCACACCGACGACTGGACTCCCCGCCAGTTGGGGATCGCGGTCCATGCCGAGACGGTTCGCATACACCCCTTCGTTGACGGAAACGGCCGCACAACAAGGCTTCTCGCTGACCTCGTGTTCGCCGCGGCCCAAGACCCCACCGTGGAGCAGTACGACTGGGATCTGGACAAGCAGCACTACATCGGGCTGCTGCGTGCGTTCGACGTGCATCGGGATGTGACGGACCTCGCGGCGTTCGTCGGGGTTGAGCAGTTCGACACGCAGGAGCCTTGAGGCGATTCGGTCATCGGCCCCGGGTCATCGAATTCAGTTGCGCATGTTGGCGAATGGGCGCATTCCGTGGTGGGCGCGGAACCGGACGATCATGTCTGTTTCGGTCGCGGCCGCCTCGGCGTCGTCGGTGACGCGCCATCCGACGAGGAGGCCGGCGTGGTCGGCCAGCTGCCATATCCGTCGGCCCCCGGAGTGGCCGACCGGTTCACCGGCGCCGAACCGGCGGAATTCGTCGAGCCGTTTACGCAGCCCGCGGCGTCCGGCGCTACCCGCATTGGCCTTACCGATGTAGACGATGCGGGTGCCGGGCACCCACAGCGCCTGCAGATCGGCGACGGGCTCGGTGGGGTCTTTGCCCTTGAAGTGGCCGGCGGGGGAGGCGTCGAGGAATGCGGGGGGATCGTCGGTCGGTCGCACGATGACGTAGACGCCGGGCTCGGTGGGGACGTCGGCGGTGGGCAGCGTGGCGAACGGCACCCACCCGGTGAAGGCGTCCAGATCGATCGGTTCAGTGGTCACGGCAGCTCCTGGTGCATTCGTCGAGCAGTTCGGTGTCAGCGGCGCCGGCGGCGTTCGGTATCGAGGTCGACGAGGCCCGGGCGGCCGACGTCGGCGATACCTTCTCGGCCCGCGGCCGCGACGATGCTGGCGCCCTGGTGCTCGGCGACTGCCGCGGCGATCCGGTCGGGGGTGGTGATGATCGCGTCGTCGGTCAGGTAGACCTTGGCAGCTTGGCGGCCGATGCGCATGAGGCGAGCTACGTGGTCCACGTCGTCGGAGATGTCCTGGCGGGCGACGTCCTCGCTGACGGTCAGTCCGTGTCGGTCAGCGAGCAGTTTGACGAGCAGGGCCGCGCGGTCGTCAAGCCACGGTGAGCGACGGGCCTTGCTCATCTCGGCACTGGGCGTCGACGTTGGGCTGCCATGCCGGAACCGTACCGGCCAGCCGCCGCCCGTCACTGCCGTTCGGAGTGAGCAGTGTGAGGGCCACGGCGCACTAAAATCGCGGGGTCGAGGGGCGCTGCAATGCGGGTCGCACTGTCACACCCGGGGGGCATCATCGCCCCGGAACAGTTGACCTGATCGGGCGCAGTGGAGGGGATCGCATGGCCGAAGACGCCGAAGAGTTGCAGCGACTGCTCAAGCAGGTCCGCGCCACGATCAAGGAACGCACCGATCTCGAACAGCGGTTCGCCAACCCGCAAGCGCTGCGGTCGGCGACGGAGCATTTCTCGAATCTAGATCTGCAGGCATGTTCTTGTGAATATCAACCAGATTCTTCAAACGTTCGTGCGGTGTCTTTTTGGCGTTCCGGGTCGCAACAATCGCGGTAACTCCGGCAATGATGAGAGGCATTAGCACAAACCTAAGCCAATCTCCCCAGGTGAAAAGCCATGTGAAGAGCATGGCGGACAAAAACTGCAACTACTAGAGCTGCCGCGACACCAAGCCCTACCGAACCCGCGTCGCTCCCGCACAATCACCTTTACGTTGGAGTACGTCCGGGGCGGTCGCCTCGGACGCTCGTCCGCGGTTCGGGGCGTGGCTCGACAATTACCTATTGCCCTTGGTGGCTCGGCGGGGAAGGCCACCCTGGGCCGTGACGGGTTGTTTCGGCCGCTGATTGAGATGTGTTCGCGAGCGTGTCGCTGTGTAAAGGTGTGCCGGCGAAACCACCCTGACGAGCCAGACGCATACGGAAGGGGCAGTATGGACGAAACCGTCTGGGTAGGAATCGATGTCGGTCGACATGAGCACCACGCCGCCGCGGTCGACGAGGTGGGAACGGTGCTGTGGTCCCGGCGGCTTCCCAACGATCAGCCGGCGATCGAAGCGCTCGTAGACCGGGTCGCTGACATGAAATTGGTGGTGTGGGCGATCGACATGACTGCACCGGAGTCCGCGCTGCTGCGGGGTGTGCTGGCCGCACGGCGCCAGCACATCCGCTATGTGCCCGGCCGGGTCGTGCACAGCATGACCGGCGCCTTCGCCGGCGAAGGTAAGACCGATGCCCGCGACGCGGTCGTGATCGCCCAGACAGTCCGCCTACGTGGCGATCTCGCGACGATTACCGTGCCCGACGACGTCGCGATCGAACTCGATCTGCTGACCGGACATCGCAACGAGCTCGTCGCTGAACGTACCCGAGGCATCAACCGCCTGCGCGGTCTACTGACCCGCATCTTCCCTGCACTAGAACGGTGTTTCGACTACTCGACACTGACCGGTCTGGCGTTCCTCACCCGCTTCGCCACACCGGCGGCGATCGCTGTGGCCTCCGACGAGGAGATTTACGATCACCTCCGCGGTCACGGCGTCCGCCGCCCGACGATCCCGAAGATGATCACCAAGGCGCGTGTCGCGGTGGCCGCGCAGACCGTCACCCTGCCTGGCGAGGCGACCACGGCACTGCTGCTGCAGCAGGCAGCGGCCTCCCTGATGGCGCTCACTCGTCAGATTGCCGAGCTGGACAAACAGATCACCGAGGTGTTCCGCCGCCACCGTCACGCACGGATTCTCGAATCCGTGCCAGGCATCGGCACCCGAAGCGGCGCCGAAGTAGTCGCGATCACCGGTGGCGACCTCACTTCGTTCGGCTCGGCCGCCAAACTCGCCGCCTACGCCGGTCTTGCTCCAGTACCGCACGACTCCGGAAACCGTCGTGGCACCTTGCGCAGACCCCAGCGCTACCACCGAGGGCTACGGAAGGTGTTCTACATGGCCGCGCTTAACAGCTCCCAACGCGACGGCCCATCTCGGGAGTTCTACCAGCGCAAACGACGCGAGAAACGTTCCCACGTCCACGCGCTCATCGCGCTAGCTGTACTGACCCGAGAGGTTGGGTACGCGGCTGGCTGGTGGTTGTCCTCCGAGTGCTGTGTGACCGCGGTGGTGATTGTAGTGATGCAGCCAGATCGGGAACTGTGCGCAGCGTTCGGTGTCGCTGGTGTAGAGCCGGTCGTAGGCCCATTCGTCGGCCAGGGTGCGGTGAAACCGTTCGACCTTGCCGTTGGTTTGCGGCCGATACGGCCGGGTTCGACGGTGGATGATCGATGGCCCGAGCGCACCGGAGAATACATGCGACTTGTAGCAGGAACCGTTGTCGGTCAACACTTTCCGCACCTCGATCCCGCACTCGGCAAACCACTGCTGGGCGCGCAGCCAGAACTGAGCGGCGGTCTCTTTGCGTTCATCGGTCAGGATCTCCGAGTACGCCAACCGTGAGTGGGCATCGATGGCGGTGTGCAGGAAGTGATAGCCGCGCACGGGGGTGCGGTACTTGTTCTGCTTGCCGCTGCTCTTGTCGGCTCGGCTGTTACGGCGTCCGGCGGTGCGGCCGAGTTTGCGCCAGCCACCGCCGGCAGGGATCTTGCCCAGTTTCTTGACGTCGACATGCACCAACTCACCCGGCTGATCAGCGGTAATACGGCGGATCACGCGCCCGGTCGGACGGTCCAGCCAGCGCAAACGAGCCAGGCCGTAGCGGGACAGCACCCGGTGCACAGTGGAAGGGTTCAGACCGAGCAGGTAGGCGATGCGGGCTGGTCCCCAGCGGCGTAGGACGCGGACTTTGATGATGCGTCGTTCGGTGCGGGTCGGTGTGCGATTGGGGCTGCAATGCGGACGGCTGCTGCGATCGACCATCCCGGCCGGCCCGTGTTCGCGGTAGCGGCGGACCCAGCGTTGGGCGGTGGTCGGGGCGACCTGAAAGCGTTCAGCGGCACGGCAAATCGACCAACCATCCTCCACCACACATCGAGCAAGACGTAGGCGACCCAGTTCGGTCAGTGGGGCGTTACGGTGGGACACGAAGACCTCCGAGTTGAGCAGTGCTTACCTAGGCAGTTCGCACTTCCTCGGAGGTCTTCGTCATGTCATCCCGCCACGCCGTACCTAACGTCCGTGGTTAGTACAGCTAGCCCGACGTCTCGTCGACGTCGTGTGGGCACTTATTCGAGATGGACGGTTGTGGACCCCCCAGCCCGTCGCTCCGCCAACGAACTCACCGGTTGCCGCGTAGATTGCTCGTTGCGAGCGCGCCTCACGAAAGGTGTCGGCGGAAGTTGATACAACTTTCGGGTGCAATCGAAACATGAGGGGTCTGCGTCGGAGCGTCGGCGCCACTGGCGCGGTGAGCGCAAGGCTGTGTTGGTTCGGGTGCCCGTCGGGCTCGCCGAGCAACTCGCGGCGGAAGCGTCGAGTCGAGGCACGTCTGTCAGCGAGTGTGCTGCCGCGATCCTTGCAGACGCACTACACGAAGGGTCAGTAGCGTGACTCGAGTTGTGCAGACCGCCGCCACCGAGGTTAAGGACACTCTCGCGCTGCGGAAGGCCCGTGGTGCGTTCTTCACACCGCCGGCGCTCGCCGACTTCGTCTCTCGTTGGGCAGTCCGTGATCCTCTTGACAGCGTCTTGGAGCCGTCGTGTGGCGAAGCTGCGTTTCTGACATCAGCGGCGAGTCGACTGGACGAGCTCGGGGCGCCACGTGCTCATGCCCAGCTCGACCACGTGCGAGTCCGAGAACGCCGAGAGCGCCGCGACCTTCCCCTGCCCAACAGTCCAGACAGCGACTGAGCGACGGCGGCCGCACGATTCGTGGTTGAGGCGAAGGCTGCGTGAGCGACACGCGAGCGGGGGTGTCAGATGGTCTGTGTAAGTCCAAGTACTCATCAGTGAGAGGAAGATCTATGAGCATGGCCCTAGACGACAAGCAGCACGACAACGGCGACCGGCAGTTGCCTGAGCTGGCCGAGCCGCGTTCGACTGCGGAGGTGGCCGAAGCGCTGCAGGCCTCGGGCATGGTCGATGAGCTGTTGGCCCAGATCGATACCGGCCAGGTCCAGATCACTGGCGACGGCGGCCTGATCCCGGGTCTGATCAAACTCGCCCTCGAACGCGGTCTCAAGGCCGAACTGACCGATCACCTCGGCTATGAGAAGGGCGACCCGGCCGGGAGGGAGTTGCCGAACTCGCGGAACGGGTCGAGCCCGAAAACGGTGCAGTCCGAGGCCGGGCCGGTCGAGCTGAACGTCCCCTCGTGACCGTGCCGGCACCTTCACCCCACGTCTGGTGCCGAAGGGCTCCCGCCGGCTCGGGGGGCTCGATGACATGATCATCTCGCTCTATGCCGGCGGCATGACGTTACGCGACATCCAGCATCATCTGGCCTCGACGATCGGCACCGATCTGTCCCACGAAACGATCTCCAAGATCTGCGACGAGGTCCTCGATGCGGTCGATGAATGGCAGAACCGGCCGCTGGAAGCGTTGTATCCCGTCATCTACCTCGACGCCCTGGTGGTGAAGGTCAAAGACGGCGCACACGTCCGAAACAGACACGCCCACATCGCTATTGGCGTGGACATGACCGGCGTCAAACATGTGCTGGGAATCTGGATTCAGGCCGAGGAAGGCGCGAAGTTCTGGGCCGGGGTATGTGCGAATCTGGCCAACCGCGGCGTGCGTGACGTGCTCATCGTGTGCTGCGACGGACTGACTGGATTCCCCGAGGCAATCGAGGCGACCTGGCCACTGGCCACGGTCCAGACCTGCGTGGTGCATCTGATCCGCAACTCAATGCGATTCGTGAACTACAAGGACCGCAAAGACGTCGCCCGGGCGATCAAACCGATCTACACCGCCCCCGACGCCGATACTGCCCGCCACGAATGGGAGGCCTTCCGTGACTCGGAACTGGGCGTCAAATACCCGAGTGCGGCAATGGCTTTCGACCGTGCCTGGGACCGGTTCATTCCGTTCTTGGCGTTTCCTCCCGAGCTCCGCAAGGTCATCTACACCACCAACTCGATCGAGTCGCTGAACTACCAGCTCCGCAAGGTGATCAAGAACCGCGGCCACTTCCCCAACGACGTCGCAGTCCGCAAACTCCTGTGGCTGGCCATCTGCGACATCGAGGACAAACGCGCCCGGCAACGAGAGAAGGAACGCGGCAAGCCCGCCGCCACCCGCAAAGCCCCCGGACGACTCGTCGAGGGGCAAGTCGTGACGAACTGGAAACAGGCCCTCGGGCAACTCGCCCTGGCCTACCCCGACCGCATCGAACCCCACCTCAACTAGTCCCCCACAGCAACCACACGAAACCCAGGAGTCACGTTCTTACACAAACATCTTGACAAGCTCGCCAGACGCAGCCGGCCAGTCGGGGACAACGGTGAATTACGGTGAGACATGAAGACCTCCGGGTTGAGGAGCGGTTCTTAGACAGCTCCACACCTCACTCGGAGGACCTCGAGGCTATCGCCTACACCCTCAACAGCCGTCCTAGAAAAGTCCTCAACTGGAAGACCCCCGCCGAAGTCTTTGGCGAACAACTACACTCGGTACAACAACCCGGTGTTGCATCGACCGATTGAACGCGCCCAGTACACTTCAAAGGATTTCGCGATACTCTGCGCAGCTCTGGGCGTTGTCCAGTCTATGGGCGCGGTGGGGTCAAGTGCCGATAACGCGCTCGCCGAATCGTTCAACGCCAGCCTCAAACGCGAGATCCTGCAGGACCGCAGCCAGTGGCCCGACGCTGCTACCTGCCGCCGCGACGTGTTCCGCTGGCTGGTCCGCTACAACCTCCGACGACGGCACTCCCGCTGCGCTATTCCAGCCCGGCCAGCTACGAAAACACCACACATTCGCTACGCTGTCAGAAGCTGCCTAATCCAAATCCCGTGTCCACCATCCGGGGTCAAGGCCCAGCTTCCGAGTTCTCGGTAAGCAGAAATGATGTCCATACGGTCCTTCGCAGACTTCAATGGAACTCCCGGGCGGTGATGGTGATCGGTTGGCACCTTCACCGTCATCGCCTGGGCCTTCAGTTCCGGGTCGACACGACGAACACAGGGTGGGGACTTTTATCTGGCCACCAGCGGGGACCTCGACCTGGCCACCAGTGGGGACTTTCTCATGGCCATGGACAAGATGCCGAGTTCATCGGCAATCTGCGTGATCGTTGTGCCCTCGGTGTCTCGGTACAGCTCTACCGCGTCCCGTTTGAACTCGTCGGGATAATTCTTCCTTGCCATCGGTGTCGATCATCTCGCTTCCCCCGCCAATCTTGCGGGATTCAGCGTGTCCAACACCCGGGGTCAGGGTCCTTTCGACACACCGCAGTCAGGACTTGTGGGATACACATCGTTTGAGTGAGCTGTCGTGCCGCGTGCGTGACAACAGGGCGGACCACTCGCGCGAGGTGATTAGACGGGGTCGACGCGAGTGGCGAATGCAGGGTCTCCGAAGGGCCTGTCTCTATGAAAGCGAACGCCCACCGTGGCCGCAGCGCCGTCAATAATCCCCCACGAGGTCTGGCGCAGGTGCGCGGCAAACAAGTCCCTGCTCATTCCATTCTGCCGACCCTGATCGATCCACCACTGGGTCGCTGATAGACCAGCCCCTAGGATAGAGGCCACTGCTACGGCGACGAGGGACTCGTCGCCGCCGACCTCTCGGAGGCCACGAGCGAACTCGTCAGAAATGATCTCCATTGCCGATCTCAACTGATCTGCGGGCCCTCCCTCGCCGGACTCAGAGTACTGGAACATGTGTTTCGTCATGAGGAAACGGACGACCGCTGGATGGTCGTCGACCAAGGATACGTATGCAGAGATCGCTGAACGGAAAAGCTCGTCAACGGAGCTGTCTTCCTGTCCGGAGAGCAGAGTTGACTGCGCTGACTCCCACATCATCGAACCCAGACGTGCTGCCACGGCGGAATAGAGCCCAGCTCTGTCACCGAAATGGCGGTAGAGCTTAGGTTTCGACGCACCTGCCTCTTCCGCAATATCGTCCATGCTCACGGCATCGCCGAACTTTTCGATCGCGCGTATAGCGGCGTCGACGAGTTCAGCCTTAACGACAGCGCGGTGGTCGTCCCAACGCGTGCTTCGTGCGTCGCGCACACGACGCTGCACTTTCACCGGGGCCGCGGAGATTCGACGGACTACAGACATGGCCTCCTACGTTATCAGGATGGACGACTCGTCGCGCCAGTGAGCACGTGGCGCCCGCGTGGCCGTGACATTGGTGAATGAGACGAGCTTCAGGCGGATCTGTCTAACCTGGCCACAGCTGAATTGAAGTCTCCAACGGCCTCTAGGTTGGACATGTGACCGACCTTGTCGAGAAGAGTGAATTCGAATAGAACGCCCCGCCGACCCAGTCGCGCTGCGAGATCCACCGAATGGGCCGCCGGGGTCAGTCTGTCGGCATCGCCCACGATGACCGCCGCCGGCACTGTCAGCGAGTCAACCCCCCTGCTGACGTCGATTGTCGCCAAAACGGCACCCCACATCCCCCGCACCTGTGGTGGGCATCGCAACACGATGTCGGCGCACTCATCGACTACCTCGACAGTCGCGCCCGGGCCCAGGGTTCCGTAACGAATCAGGCGGCGAGACAAACGCGTGTCCCGCACCTCGGGTCCCGCGACCGCAAGACTAGCCGCGAAGGCCCGTTCAAGTCTCGGTCGTAGCTGTCGGGGAACTTTGAGCAACGTTGACCGATCCACCAACTGTGATGGCCCGGTGCTTGCCAGTACTACTCCGCGGGCCAGCTCCGACACCGAGGCTGGGTACTCAGCTGCCCAGCTCATGATGGACATACCTCCCATGCTGTGTCCGACCACGACAGCCTTGTCGGTGGGAGTGGCGACCGCCCGAACTACGGCCTCCAAGTCATCGGCCAGAAGTCTCGCCGAGAACGGTGCCCGGCCCCGGTCGCTCCACCCGTGTCCGCGTTGGTCGTAGACCACTACCCTATGCGTCGCCGCGAACTGCTCGATCTGTGGCCGCCAGAAACGCCCCTGACAGGCCCAGCCGTGACTAAAGACCAGCAGTGGAGCATCCCGGCCCGGGCCGAATTCCTGGGCGAATAACCTGGTTCCGTCGGAGGAGAGGACCTCTAGGTGCCGCGACACTCGCGACTCGCTCGCTATCTCAGAGGTCATCGAAGCTCACCGTGACTGCATCCGTCAGCGGAAGTGCCTGACACGCAAGCCGTTCACCGTCGGCAATGTCATCTTCAACGAGGATGTGGTTTTGTGCCATCTCTACATCACCCTCGACCAGCTTGCATACGCACGCGCTGCAGGCCCCTTCTCGGCAGGAGTACGGGGCATTGTGACCTTGGGCCAATAGCACGTCGAGCAACGGAGTGTTGCGCGGCCACTCAGTCGTGATGGACTGCCCATTCAGATAGACTGTGGCGGTCGCCACACCATCGTCGTCACTGAGCTGACGCATCGTGGCTATGTCGAACGGATCTCCGGTCAGTGACTGAAAGACTTCTCGATGTACCGAGGAGTGCTCGACACCGCAGGCCTCCGCCGACTTCTGCACCAGATCCATGAACGGCGCCGGACCACAGGTGTAGATCTGTGCACCGCGGTGCTCACGTATGGCGGATTCGACATCCTCAGGTGCCGGAATCCCCATAGCCGACTCCAACCAGTGGAAGACCGTGAAACGCTCGGGGAACTCGGAGGTGATCTGCGCCAGTTGGCCCTCGTACATGATCGACTCGGCATCGCGATTCGCGTAGAACAGTGTGACTTCGCCCCCGCCGCACACAAGGGCCGACTTAATCAGCGACAAGACCGGAGTGATCCCACTTCCTCCTGCAAAGAAAAGAAAATCGACGTCGAGATTCTTAGCCGTGAAGTGCCCTGACGGCGGGAGGACGGTCAACTCCATTCCCGGGATCGCGTTGTCGCACAGCCAGTTCGATGCGTAACCGTTCTCCGTCCGCTTGATCCCGATCTCGAGACGGAAGTCCTCGACGTGAGGCGAGCTGCTCAACGAGTAGCATCGTGCGACATGATCGGTCCGATCAGATGGGATCTTCACGGTGATGAATTGCCCTGGGACATGCTTGAACTCCTCGACCATGGCATCGGGGATCTCGAACGAAATGGTGACGGAGTCTTTCGTTTCCTGGGTCACTTCTGAGACGGTCAAGGTGCGTGAGCGGGCTGCGGCAGCCGGACGTGCATCGGGTTCGACGGTCACTTGAGGATCCCCTGTCTACGTGCGACCGCGTAACCCGCCCGTGTCAGTGGCGCCGCGATGTCCTGGTAGCGGGGACCGATCACCCGTGCCACGAAGTCGAAACCGCGGGCGTCCGCACCGATCAACACTCGTGCCTTCTTCTTGTCCATACCTTTGAGGATTGTCGCCGCTGCTTTATCCGGGGTGCTTCGTGCGATCCTGTCGAACAACGAGGCGACAGTCGCGGTGTCTGCCCCCATGGCGGAGACGCCTCGGGCATTGTTGACGATGTTGGTTTTTACACCCCCCGGGTGCACACACGTCACTGTGACCGGGTATCGACTGATTTTCATCTCCTGTCGGAGCGCCTCGGTGAAGCCTCTGACGCCGAATTTCGCGGCATTGTATGCGCTCTGGCTGGGGATTCCGATCAAGCCGAAGACGCTCGACGTGTTAACGAGATGTCCGTCCCCGGACGCGATCAGGTGAGGCAGAAACGCCTTCGACCCGTTAACGACTCCGCCAAAGTTGATGCCCATGAGCCAGTCGAAGTCTTCCCAGGTCATGTCGACCACGTCGACGCCCAAGGCCACGCCGGCGTTGTTGAACACCATGTCGACGTGGCCCGACTCTGACCGCACTCCGTCGGCATAGTCCTGAAACGCACTGCGGTCCGCAACGTCTAGTACGGCGGCGGTTACCGTCGCCCCATACGTGGTGCGGCAAAGTTCTGCAGTCTCCTTCAAGTGCATCTCATCAATGTCGGACAGTGCCAGTGCGGCACCTCGCTCCGCCAACTGGAGTGCCAAAGACCGCCCGATCCCTGACGCGGCACCGGTGATCACTGCCACCTTGCCTGTGTAATCATGCCGGTCAGAATTACTCATGTCGTCTCATCATTTCTACGAATCGTGTCTCTCCGTGCGTTCGGGCTCAGGCGATGTCGTACTCAGCGGGGTCGAAATCTTTTGTGGCGCGCCAGTACTGCCATGTGAAGCCCGGCCACACGGTCCGGTTGACGCCCTGCGAGTCGAGATACCAACTCGTGCAGCCGCCGTTGGTCCACACTCCCTTGGCCAGCTTCCGCTGGATGTCGGTGTTGAACCGTTCTTGCACGGACGGGCGTACGTCGACCTTCTCAGCGCCTCGGCTTTCTACTGTGTCGATAGCCTTCATGATGTATTTGATCTGTTGCTCGATCATGAACACCACTGAGTTGTGGCCGAGGCCCGTGTTGGGTCCGAGGAGGAAAAACAGGTTGGGAAAACCCTCGGTCGTGATGCCCAGGTGCGTGTTAATCCCCGTCTGATGCCAGTGGGACGGGAGATCCTCGCCAGTGGCACCTTTCAGGGCGAGCTGATCGAAACCATCAGTCACGTGAAAACCGGTCGCATAAATAATTACGTCAATGGGGTGCTCGACGCCGTCTGAGGTGACGATGGAATCAGCGGTGACCCTCTCAATCCGATCGCTGATGACAGTGGTGTTGGGCGCCGCAAGTGCAGGGTAATAGTCGTTTGACCCCAGAATTCGCTTACAGCCGATGCGATATGAGGGGGTCAGTTTCTTGCGTAGTACCGGATCAGAGATGGAGCGTTCAATGTTCCACCGAGCGACCCGTTCGATTGGCCGCATAAGGTTGGAGTGACCGTTGAGGCCGAAGGCTAGGCTCTCCGCACCCCAGTACACCGACCACCTGGCGATACGACGTGCAATCGGGAGTCTGCTCAGAAGAGTCCGCAGGGCCGGCGGAACGGTGAAATTCTTGCGGGGTAGGACCCAGGCAGGGGTTCGCTGGAAGACCTTGAGGGACATGGCCTCCTTCTGCACGAACGGCACAAACTGGATAGCGCTGGCACCAGTGCCGATCACGGCGACACGCTTGCCCTCCAGATCCACCGAATGATCCCACTGTGCGGAGTGAAACGCTTCGCCTTTAAAGTCCTCAATCCCCGAAATTTCGGGAAAATTGGGGATATGCAGCGCACCGACTCCTGAGACTACGAACTGAGCAATGTACTCACGTCCGGACTCAGTACGCAGGTGCCACCGCGACTCTGACTCGCTCCAGTATCCGGAAACCAACTTCTGACCGAAATGAATCTTTTGTGTCACGCCGCGCTTGTCCGCCACGTCTTGTAGATACCGCTCAATTTCTGGTTGTGACGACCACACCTTCGACCAGCTACCTCGACTCTCGAATGAGTACGAGTACATCAGCGACGGGACGTCACATGCACAGCCCGGATAGGTGTTGTCGCGCCAGGTTCCACCGACGGAGCTTGCCTTCTCCAGGATTAGAAAGTCGCTGTACCCGCGACGTCTTAGCTGTGCGGCCATCCCGAGACCAGAGAACCCGCTTCCGATGATCAGAATCTTGGTCGAAATCGGGTCGTCGGTTGAGTCAGTTGTGGCGGCGGCGCGCGAGGCGCGCCGGGTAGTTGATGATGCCATGTTTATGCTTTCTCCCTCGTGGGTTCGTTGGCACAACACATCCTGCGCACAGTGGCAGCAGGTGATCTGTTGAGGCGGAGGTGATCGCGAAGCCATCGAGAATGCTCCGCACAGGTCTAACTGATGTCGACCGCGACGTCTCGGCCGCGTGAACGGAGATCAGCGGAGATCGTCGGGAAGGCTCCGCGTCGCGCGCCACATGGCCATTGTGAATTTGCCTTCCAGCATTCCCGCCTCATGGAAGAACCGAATCATGGGCTCCGACATGAACTGCAGGTTGGTCCGATAGTTTGGGCTGGTTTGTTGTGCCCATACGCCACGCCAGCGGCTAATTCCCACTGCGGGGTACACTTTCGGATTTATGAGCAGCGGGTACGCCAGGTTCGCGATGACGGCAAGCACTCCTCGGTGCCAAGCGCGCGTCGCCTTACGTCGACGCTGCATGCCTTCGATCATCTCCAGTCGCGCAAAGGTAATGTGACGGGCTTCCTCGAGGACATGGATCTTCATGAGCTGGCGAAGCTGAGGCTGCATACCGGGGTCGTTCATCGCCTCGCGCTGGGCGCGGTCCAGGATTTCCTCGATCAGCAGCGTGGCTCCGGACACCGACGGTCCGAGGGGGACGAAATGCAGGATCTTTGCGAAGCTCAAGAAGCCCTTAGGGAGCTTGTAAGGGGGCACGCCTGTTTTGTTAATAAGGCGTGCGAACATAGTGGAATGGCGGGACTCATCGCCGATTTCTGTTAGCGCGTATAGGGACTTCTGATCGGTTAGGGCCCCCTTTGCCGACATGCGCAGGAGCGCCGAACTCAAGAGGTTCTCTGCGTAGATGCCGAAGCTGAGGATGCTCACGATCTCGTGGCGTCCCAGCTCGCGACGCTGCTCCTCGGTCATCTTGTTCCACAGTTTGGTGCCGTATAGCGACACCCGGTGCTCTGGCAGAAAGTACTTGCCTTCCTCCCAGGGCGACTCCCAGTCGATGTCGATCTCCGCGTCGTAGAACTTCTCTGCGGAAGACCGCAACAATCGACCCGCCGATCGTTCCATGTCGACGGGCTTGCGTCCGTTCACCCGAGCCATGCCTTCCGTCGAAAAGTCGGGCTTGATCTGGACATTCTGCACGGTCATGTCGTCTCCTCGGTCGTTCAAGGCTGGGAGTTGGGTCCGACGCCCAGCACCCCGCCCAGTACCCATTACTTGTAGTATCTGGTACTGCTAGTATCCACGAGCCGCGTTACTTGTCAATGCTCAGTGCGAAGAAGGTAGGACTCATGTACGACGACCATGACCTCGACTACTCCGGCGAAGGGACCCTGGTGTGCCGCGGGACGGAGATCCATGTCGAAGCGAAGATCAAAGGCTATTTCCAGCCGCTGAACGGCCTCTACACCTGGTATGGCCGGATTCAGAAGAATGATGAGCTCGACGAGCTCCTGGAAGGCGCCCGCGCGATCGCTGTATTTACGACCCCCGAGGGCCGAGCGGAGTGTGTCGTCGGGGATCCCGACTTCTGGGGCCGATACCGCATCTCAGGTAAGAGCACCCCCCCATACCACCTGCCCACCACTCTCGAGGAGGTCGAAGACATGGCCGAGCACCACAAGTGACAATCATCCACCGCACGGACGTTCGCCAGACGGATCCGAACGATTGGGTCGCCCACTTCAGGTCGAGAGGATATTGCACATGGTGAGTTCGTCTCCCATTCGAACCCGCTCGTCGAGAGGGGGCGAGAAACTCGGCGAATACAGTCCGACCCTTGAGCGGGTTGCATGGTTTACCCTCCGCCGCAAAGGGATTGTGACGCTGGTTTGGCTCGGTGCCGCTATCGGCTTAGGCCTTCTCTTTCCTCAACTGGAGTCAGTGGTACGGGAACAATCTGTGGATCCGATCCCGGCCGGAGTCCCGTCTTTTCAGACCTTGGACCGTATGGGCGCCTCTTTCGACGAGCGCGGCGCCAAGACCACCGTATTCGTTGTGATGGAGAACAGTGCAGGCCTGTCCGACAACACCCGCGATCGATACCACGTGCTTGTCGACACCCTGCGGGCGGACGACAAGCACGTCATCGCCGTCCGAGACCTGCTGAGCGATCCCCTCACTGCGAGTCAGGCTCTCAGCAAAGACAAGCAAGCCTGGTATCTGCCCGTGGGAGTGACCGGCACACTCGGGGGACCCGATACCGCGGAGGCGGTCGCAGCGGTACGCGACACCGCGGAGAGAATCTTTCGCGACACTGAGACGAGAGTCCGTGTGACAGGCCCACCCGCGACCTTTAGCGACCAACTCGCCGTGGGCGAGTCGGATCTGGTCCTGATCACTGTCGCCACCGTGCTGCTGATCGCCGTGATCCTCCTCGTCGTCTACCGTTCGGTGTTCACCGCGCTGATGCCGCTGCTTGTCGTGGGCATGAGTTTGGCCGTGGGTCGCGGAGTTCTATCTGGACTAGGCGAGCTGGGCATGCCGGTATCCCAGTTCACCTCGATGTTCATGACCGTCATCATCTTCGGTGCCGGAGTTGACTATTCGGTGTTCCTCATCAGCCGCTATCATGAGGGTATTCGAGCAGGCAACTCTCCTGATGCCGCTATTGCCCACGCGAATGCAACTATCGGCCGCGTGGTTCTCGCATCGGCGGGCACTGTGGCCCTAGCCTTCCTGGCTATGGCCTTCGCCAAGCTCAGTGTGTTCAACACTTTGGGGCCGGCCTGCGCAATCGCCATAGCATTCGCATTCTTGGCGACGGTGACATTGTTGCCCCCCGTGCTCTCCTTCGCTGCCAAGAGAGGGGCCGGCCTTCCCCGCCGTGACCTGACGCGGGATTACTGGAGAAGAGTCGGAGTCATGGTTATCCGGCGGCCGGTCCCTCTGCTCGCGATCAGTGTAGTCGCGTTGATTGGCCTCGCCCTGGTCGCCGCAACAATTCAGATCACCTACGACGATCGAGAGGGGCAGCCAACTGACACAGGGAGCAACGAAGGCTACGCGCTGCTCAACCGCCACTTTCCGAAAGACATCATTATCTCGGAATTCTTGGTGGTGGAGTCCGAGAACGACATGCGCACGGCTCAAGGCCTTGCCGACCTCGACCAGTTGGCATCCCGCGTCGCGCAGATTCCCGGCGTGACCAGGGTCATTGGCGTGACGCGGCCAACCGGTGAGAAGCTGCAGCAGGCGCAATTGTCTTGGCAGAACGATCAGATCGGTACCAAGATCACCGAGGAGACCGGAGATGTACAGGCCCGCAAGGGTGATCTGGCCGTCCTGAAGACCGGATCAGAGCAGCTCGCCGGAGGCCTGGCACTGCTAGAAGACCAGATCTCATCCAATCTCGCTCCGCTGTCGGGGTTGCTAGACGAGGTGTCGTCATTTGGCCCACAACTCGATGAGTACCGGCCGTTGGTGAACCAACTCGCGAGCGCCGCCCCAACGCTTCGACAGTTCTCCCAGCGAGCGCCTGAGCTGTCTCAACTCGCACGTCGGGCCCAGTCTGCGGCAGACGCGGTCGCGCCAGCGTTGTCCGCATTGGAAGCTCCGTGGTGTCAGCAGATCGCGCAGTGCTCGGCACTGCGCGCGCAAACGGCCGACATCCGGGCACTCGCGGATGATCAGTCGCTCGCGAGGGTGGCTAACTTTGCCGCGCAACTCGGCCGCGTGAGTGCGCCAGGCTCTACCGACATGGCACAGCTGCAGCGTTCTCTTCAAACGCTGAATTCTGCACTACAGACCATCGGTGGACAGGACCTCGGGAACAGGGTCTCGCAACTCGAGTCCGGCGTCGGCGCACTCGCCGACGGCGCACGTCAGTTGTCGAACGGAGTCGGGGCTTTGGTGGACAGCAACGTTCAGCTACTCGGTGGACTAGCACAGGTCGCCGCACAGCTTCGGGCTCCCGCCCGCGAGATCGGCGATTCTGATTCGGCAACCGGCTTCTATCTCCCCGCGGATGCGTTCAAGGACCAGCAGTTCAGTCAGGTCGCTCGACAGTTCATCTCGCCCGACGGGAAAACCGTGCGCTATGCGGTACAGACCTCCTACGACCCATACTCTGCCGATGCAATGACGCTGGCGAACGAGCTGTCTAGCGTCGCCGAGAACGCGATGCCGAACACCACTCTGGAGGGCGGACGTGCTTCGGTCGCGGGCTTTCCTGCGATCAATGCCGACGTCCAGCGGTTGTTGTCGTACGATTTCAAACTGCTTGGCATAGCCACACTTCTCATCGTGGGTCTGATCCTGATGCTGTTGTTGCGGGCCGTCGTTGCACCGGTCTATCTCCTTGCAACCGTCGTCTTGAACTATATGGCGGCTCTTGGTATCGGTGTGCTCGTACTTCAACACATCCTCGGTGCCGGGATCGCCTGGCCAGCTCCACTGGTGTCGTTCATCGTCTTGGTGGCGGTGGGCGCTGACTACAACATGCTGCTGGTCTCACGCCTGAGAGAGGAGACGAGAGCGAGCGTGCGGGTCGGAGTAATGCGTACCGTCGCCTACACCGGTTCGGTGATCACCTCGGCCGGGTTGATCTTCGCAGCCAGCATGTTCGGGCTGATGGTCGGCTCCATCGATGTGATGGTGCAAATCGGGTTCATCATCGGTGTCGGTTTGCTGCTCGACACGTTCCTGGTGCGGACCTTAGTAGTCCCGGCACTAGCGGTGCTGCTGGGCACTGCAAGCTGGTGGCCGGGTGACATCGACCGCTTCCGGCGCGCCCCGGGACCATCGCAAAAGACACGCGGACGGACCCATGGGGATCTGACAAGCGTCGGTCCCTGAACTTCCCGACCATCCCGTCAACAGGTAAGGATCGGCATAGGGCATGACGCGGCACGGTCGCTCGTGATAGACGAATTGCGTCCGTACAACGCTAGACGGTATGGGTGACTCCACGGCGATGTGGAGAAATTGTCAAGACCTGTGGATCGGGGTGTTTCAGGCGACCTCCGTTCCGGTGCGCTCGTCACCGTTTGAAGGCGGTTGCGGTGGGGTGATGTCGGTGGGCCGTTCGAGCAGTTTGCCTTTGTGGAAGACCGCGCCGGCACGGATGAGCGAAGTGCACGTCAGTGAGCGACTGGGCGACGGGCATATCGACATCGCCACCGATGCGGGCATCGTGATCGCCCGCCACCGCCTCGCCACTGCCGGATCGGGAGCGCAGGTGCGTGACCACGGCCATGTCGTCGCCTTGGACACCCTGACCCAAGCCGGCGCCTCCTCCAGTCGCCGGCCGCATCGCCGCAAGGAACGCATCCCGCCCGGCGAGACCGCACGAAACGCCGCAGAAGCGCTGCGCCGCAACACCACAACCACACATCCCGCCACGCCGACAGAGGCGTCGGTGATCGATCTGAGCGTGTACGACGCGCCGCACAGAACAGGACCCAACTCCCATGACCACCACCAGTGCGACAGCTGCTGACGACTCGAACAGTGCTGCACCGCAGTCACAATCGTCGATCTCGGTGTACCAGCAACTACGTGGGCACCTCGCTGTACTCAAACTCGACTCCGCTGCGTGACGGCGCTCATTGAAACTGCCCAGTCCTGCTAACTGAAACTGCTCACTTGTGTGGCACCGCCTACAAGGGCGGGCCTTCCTCGATGCTGATGGTCTCTGACCACACATCAGCCTTCGAGGGAGACCCGCTCGTTCATGCTCACACAAGGAGAATCCGTGGAAGCACATGCCCTGCGAAAGCAGGGATGGACGATCTCGGCGATTGCCCGGCACCTGGGCTGCAACCGTCGCACGATCCGCAACTATCTCAACGAGACGACCACGCCGGGAGTCCGGGCCAAACCCCAGGTCGATCCGTTCGGCGAGTTTGTCGACTACGTGACCGCGCGGCTGATGGAGGATCCGCATCTGTGGGCGCGCACGTTGTGCGACGAACTCGAGGACCTCGGCTACCGGCAGTCATATCAAACGTTGACCCGGCAGATCCGGGCGCGCGACTTGCGTCCGGTATGCACCGACTGTGCAACCGCGACCGACCGGGCCAATACGGTGTCATTTGCCACCGTGAAGGGACCACCTGGGCTGATTGTTTGCCATAGGGATGGGACCACCTGGATTGCCAGTTATGGGACCACCGGCGCGTCGCGCTGGTGGTCCTTCATTTTGTCCGTTGACTCGGCCGTGACGATGTTCACGCCCACCCCCATTCGGCAGGAGGATCAGGCAGCTCCACCCAGTCCCCCTGGGTTTCGGCGCCCGGCGGATGCTCGATCACCGTATGTCATTTGCCACTGCTATGGGACCGCCTGGATTGCCACGAGGATGGGACCACCTTGGCGCGTTATTGAGGATGCTCTGCGGGGTTGGGTCGGTCAAGTCCGGGTCGGTGTCGTTGGCGGTAGGAGGGGCCTTCGATGACGAGGGTGTGCGCGCGTGAGGTGAGTCGGTCGATGGCCGATTGGGCCAGTAGCGCGTCGGCGGTCATGGTGAGCCATTCGGCGGGTTCTCGGTTGGATGTGACGATGGTGGTCTTGGTCTGCTGGTGGCGTTCGACGATGAGTTCGTAGAAGTCGTTGGTTTCGGTCGCGTCGAGCGCTCTGAGTGCGAAGTCGTCGATGATCAGGATGAATCACCCCAGGTTTTGTGCCGCCTCCAATGTGGGCTGGTCCTCGGGGCCGAGGCCAGCGTAGTGGAGCGTTTCGAACTCGGTCGGGGGAATCTGGCCAATACTCGAGTGCAACCTGCTGTTGTTGTACCAGTCGACCCAACCAGCGGTCGCGAACTCGACGTCGGAGATCGTCCGGTACGGGCCGGAGTGGAAGATCGTGGTCCGGATGCACTCGGTCTTGTACAAGCCGTTCACCGACTCGGCCAGCGCGTTGTCGTAGGCGTCCCCGACCGATCCGATCGACGCTGCGATGTCTTCGAGTCGCAGACGCTCAGTCAGTGTAACCGATGTGTACTGACTTCCGGCATCCGAATGATGAATAAGCTCAGCAGCTTTCACCGGATGCCCTTCCCGATTGCGCTGCCACAGTGCCATCCGAAGCGGGACTGTCACCAACTCCACCGACTTCGATGTCGAGGCATGCCATGCCACGATTCGACGGGAGAACACGTCGATGATGAACACCACATACACCCACCCAGCCCAGGTCCGGCAGTAGGTGAAATCGGTCACCCAAACCCGGTTCGGTTCGGCAGCACTGAACTGTCGGTTCAACAGATCCTCCGCGCGGACACCATCAGCGGATCTGACGGTCGTTCGGACTCCCTTCGACCGTCGAATTCCTTGGTGGCCTAACACTTTCATCGCTCGATCAACGGCACCATAGGACACCCCAGGCAGAGTTGTGCGATGCAGATGGGCGCGCATCTTCACCCGCCCGTAGAGGCCCTCGGGAGTCATCTTCCGCCGGCCGTCGTCACCGGTGCGCCAGACGACAGTGCGCACCGCATCGACGACGTGGGCATCAGAGACCGTCCGTGCGGCAGGCGTGCGTGATCGCCATGCCCGGTAGGTTCGTGCGGCAATCTGGCAGCCCTGCCCACGCAGGACCCGGCAGATCGACTCGACCGCAAACCCGTTGGCGCGCATCTGATCTATGAACGCCACGATCATCGGTTGCGGGGGTCGAGTTCCCCCGCGAAGAAAGTTGTCGCTGCTTTCAGAATGGCAACGTCTTCTCGTAACTGCTTGTTCTCGGCCTTGAGGCGCTTGATCTCGGCGGACTCCTTCGTAGTGGTCCCGGAGCGGGCGCCGGCATCGATCTGGGCTTGTACGGCCCATCGACGTACCGTCTCCCCGCCGACACCGACCTGCTTGGCGATCGCTTCGGCCGCGGCAGTCAACGACGTGTACTCGCCGCCGTGGGCCTCCAGCAACCGCAAGGCCCTCGAACGGACCTCCGGATCGATTTTCTTAGGCATGTGCCCATCCTTCCTGACTCAGAAGGAAGCGGCATCAAACCTGGGGTGATTCAGGATGTCGACGGCGGTGATGCGGCGGAGTTCGGCGTCGACGCTGTTGTCGAGGCGGGCGGCTTTGAGTCGGTGGAACAGTTTGTCCGCTCGCGCGAACAGCACTGTTTTGCGTCGGCCGATGGCCATGTGGCCCAACGCGTTTGCTAGGTGTGTTTTGCCGACTCCGACGGGGCCGAGCAGGATCGCGGAGTGGCCGGCGTCGATGAACCGCAGGGTGGTGAGGTCCTCGAGCAGGGGGCGGTCGTAGAGTAGATCGTCTGCCGCGCGCCAGTTGTCGATCCGCATGCTGGGGTCGAGACCTGCCTTGGCTGATCGTCGGGCGGCGGAGCTGGATTCACGCCGTGAGACTTCATCGGCGAGCAATTGTTGCAGGAACGTCAGGTGCGAGGTTTTGTGTTGGCGGGCCAGGGCTGCGCGTTGGGGCAGGGTGTCGGCGAGGGCTCCGAGTTTGAGGGTTTTGAGCAGGCCGAGCATGTCGGCGCCGACAGGTTCGGGCACACTGTTGGTGGTTCGGGTCATCGGTTCACTCCTGAATGGTGTTGTCGGGGTTAGGAACAAGTGTCAACTGTGTTCTGTTGGTTGCGTATTCGGAGGGGTCGCGGGCAAAGCGAGACGATTCCGACCCGGCGGCCACGGGCATGTCCGGGTGGTGTTCTCGGTGGCCTGCTCAAGCATCGAGGCGATCTTGGGCACGGCGATGACATCGAACTCCAGGGCGGTGGCACAGGCAGCATCGACAGGTCCGGGCCCGTAGGTGCGCACCAGGCCGAGCAGGGTGTACACCGCCCGCACCCGAGACCACGGGCGCGGGTCGTCGACGATACGGGCCGCGTAGAGCCCGATATGGGGGCCGTGATGCTCGCAGGTGGCCTGCAGCTTGCTGATGTTGCGCAGCGCGTAGGCGGCCTTGTCTGCGGGGTAGTCGTTGGGGTCGGTGCTCTGCCCACCGGCGGGCTGGCGCCGGGTGTTGCTTGACCAACTCGCCGCGGTGATAGAACTTCACCGCTTCGCTGTCCAGGCGAACGTCCAGTGTCGAGCCGATCCAGGTTTCTGTCAAGCCCCGAGTTTTGTGGAGAGTCGGTTAGCTGGTTTCCTGTAACAGAATCCGATGAAGGTTGTCGCCGTGGGCCTGCCAATGGAGTTCCTCGAACTCCGCCGGCGGAACATGCCCGATCTCGCCATGGAGCCGTCGCTGATTGAACCAATCGACATACTCAGCGACAGCGATCTCGACATCGTCGATTCCCTGCCAGGGCCCCTTGTTGCGGATCAACTCGGCCTTGAACAAACTGTTGTAGGCCTCCGCCATCGCATTATCGTACGAATCACCCCGTGAGCCAACGGAAGCCACCGCTTCCGCGTCGGCGAGTCGCTCGGTGTACCGAACCGCACGGTACTGCACGCCGCGGTCGGAATGGTGGACCAGCCCCGACAGATCCGCCCCGCCGTGGGTGCGTCGCCAGATCGCCATCTCCAGCGCGTCGAGAGCCAGGTCGGTATACAAGGAGGTCGCGACCTGCCAGCCGACAACCATCCGGGAGAACACGTCGATGACGAAGGCTGCATAGACCCAACCGGAGAATGTCTTGACGTAGGTGATGTCGGCAACCCACAGCTCGTTCGGGGCGTCGGCGACGAACCTGCGCTCGACCAGATCCGCGGGTCGTTCGGTCTCAGCCTTCGGTCGGGTGGTGCGTGGACCCTTCGCCCGCACAATACCTTTCAAGCCTGCCTTTCTCATCAATCGTTCCACGGTGCAACGCGCCACCGGCACCTGCTGCCGCTTCAGTTCGGCATGGACCTTGCGGACGCCGTACACGCCGTAGTTCTCGGCGTGGATCGTGGTGATCTGTTCGGTCAGCTCCCGATCCCGGATCGTGCGTCTCGCTTCGGGACGTGCCGTGGCGGCGTAGTAGGTGCTCGGCGCGATCGCCGCGTCGGTCTGTTCCAACGCCTCGCAGATCGGCTGGACGCCGTGCTCGTGCTTGTGACGGTCGATGAACTCGACCTTCATCTGTGTGGACGGTCCAACTCCGTCGCGAAGAAAACCGAGGCCTGCTTCAAGATCGTGTTCGCGCGACGCAGCTCGCGGTTCTCGCGTTCGAGTTCGGCGATGCGGGCGGCGTCGTCGCTGGTGGTGCCCGGCCGTAGGCCTTCGTCGGTTTCGGCGCGTTTGACCCAGGTCCGCAGTGCCTCGGGGTGGACGCCGAGCTGGTCGGCAATGCGCTTGAGGGCGCCGGCCCGAACGGCGGGGTCCTTGCGGGCATCGATGGCCATGCGAGTGGCGCGTTCGCGTAGCTCGTCGGGGTATTTCCGTGGTGCGACCATACTGGTCATCCTTCCGGGTTTTGATTGCCTCCATCAAACCCGGGGCGCTTCATTCGGGCAGTGAGTACAGTGCTTTGCCGACCGAGGCGTGAAAGTCTCTGTGCACCTTGACAGTTTTGAAGATCGGTACGTCGTAGTCGGCCGGTATCGGTAACAGGTGGGCGCGCTCGTCTGTGTCGAACAGCACCGCTGGCGCGGCGGCGGTGGTGCCGTGAATCCGCAGCCCCGCGGTGCTCTGGCACCACGCCACCGCGGCGGCCTGGGCATCGGGCAGGCTCGAGAATCGCTCACCGGCCCAAAAGTTGTTCTGCACGTAGTGGATGGTGCGTTCTACCCGCGGCTTGTCGGTTGGTGTGGCGACTCGGGCGGTGTCGGTGACGAACCCGGAGCTTGTCAAGATGTCTGTGTAAGAACGTGACTCCTGATTTTCTTGGAGCAATGATCAGAACCTGTGGATGACCCTCGGTGAGGGGGCGTTGAAAGTGGGCGCACCTTCCCGAGGATGATCTGAATATCCGAAGGTCCGATCATGAGCCGGCGTTGGCGCGCTGGTTCGGGAAGGTACGCCCATGCTCACCGTAGTTCACGATGCCACCGAGGCCACTGAAAGCACCGGCGGTGCCGGTCGGTCGTTATTGGACGAGATCGTCCGCGACGGCGCCCGGCAGATGCTGGCTGCAGCACTCAAAGCCGAGGTCGCCGCCTACGTGGCCCAGTTCGCCGACCAGCTCGATGAGGACGGCCATCGGTTGGTGGTCCGCAACGGCTACCACCAGCCGCGTGAGGTGCTGACCGCGGCCGGCGCGGTCAAGGTGAAGGCGCCGCGGGTCAACGACCGCCGCGTGGACCCCGATACCGGTGTGCGGCAGCGGTTTTCCTCGGCGATCCTGCCGGCGTGGGCACGTAAGTCTCCGCAGATGAGTGAGGTGTTGCCGCTGCTGTACCTGCATGGGCTGTCCAGCGGCGACTTCACTGCGGCGTTGGAGCAGTTCCTCGGCTCGGGTGCGGGGTTGTCGGCCTCGACGATCACCCGGCTGACCGCGCAGTGGCAGGACGAAGCCGCGGCGTTCGGGCGCCGTGATCTGTCCGGTACCGACTACGTCTACCTGTGGGTCGACGGCATCCACCTCAAGGTGCGCCTGGAGCAGACCAAACTGTGCCTGCTGGTGATGATTGGCGTGCGTACTGATGGCCGCAAGGAGCTGGTGGCGATCACCGACGGGTATCGGGAGTCCACCGAGTCGTGGACCGACCTGCTACGCGACTGCAAACGCCGCGGGATGACTGCCCCGGTGCTGGCCGTGGGCGATGGCGCCCTCGGGTTCTGGAAGGCGGTCCGCGAAGTGTTCCCAGCGACCCGTGAGCAGCGGTGCTGGTTTCACAAGCAGGCCAATGTCCTTGCCGCACTGCCTAAGTCGGCACATCCGTCGGCGTTGGCGGCGATCAAGGATATCTACAACGCCGAGGACATCGACAAGGCACAGGTCGCGGTCAAGGCATTCGAGGTCGACTTCGGCGCCAAATACCCCAAGGCCGTCGCCAAGATCACCGACGACCTTGACACCCTGCTTGAGTTCTACAAGTACCCGGCCGAGCATTGGATTCACCTGCGCACGACCAACCCGATCGAAAGCACTTTCGCCACGGTGCGACTTCGGACCAAGGTCACCAAAGGGGCCTGGATCACGCGCGGCCGGGATTGCCATGGCCTACAAGCTGATAGACGCCGCACAAGCCCGCTGGCGGGCCGTCAACGCCCCGCATCTGGTCGCCCTGGTCCGTGCCGGCGCGGTCTTCCACAAAGGCAAACTGCTCGAACGGCCCACCGACATCACCCCACCGCAACCGCCTTCAAACGGTGACGAGCGCACCGGAACGGAGGTCGCCTGAAACACCCCGATCCACAGGTCTTGACAATTTCTCATTTTCTTGTGGTCTGTGGGGTTTAGCTGAGGTGGGGTTCGATCCGGTCGGGGTAGGCCAGTGCGAGTTGTCCGAGGGCCTGTTTCCAGTTGGTGACGACCTGGCCCTCGACCAGTCGCCCGAGGGCCTTACGGGGCTGTGACCGCCTGGTCCCGCGTTCTTTGAGTCGTTGAGCGGCTCGTTTGTCTTCGATGTCGCAGATGGCCAGCCACAACAGTTTGCGGACCGCGATGTCGTTGGGGAAATGGCCGCGGTTCTTGATGACCTTGCGCAGTTGGTAGTTCAATGACTCGATCGAGTTGGTGGTGTAGATGACTTTGCGCAGCCCGGGAGGGAATGCCAGGAACGGGATGAACCGATCCCATGTCAAGCCCCGAGTTTTGTGGAGAGTCGGTTAGCTGGTTTCCTGTAACAGAATCCGATGAAGGTTGTCGCCGTGGGCCTGCCAATGGAGTTCCTCGAACTCCGCCGGCGGAACATGCCCGATCTCGCCATGGAGCCGTCGCTGATTGAACCAATCGACATACTCAGCGACAGCGATCTCGACATCGTCGATTCCCTGCCAGGGCCCCTTGTTGCGGATCAACTCGGCCTTGAACAAACTGTTGTAGGCCTCCGCCATCGCATTATCGTACGAATCACCCCGTGAGCCAACGGAAGCCACCGCTTCCGCGTCGGCGAGTCGCTCGGTGTACCGAACCGCACGGTACTGCACGCCGCGGTCGGAATGGTGGACCAGCCCCGACAGATCCGCCCCGCCGTGGGTGCGTCGCCAGATCGCCATCTCCAGCGCGTCGAGAGCCAGGTCGGTATACAAGGAGGTCGCGACCTGCCAGCCGACAACCATCCGGGAGAACACGTCGATGACGAAGGCTGCATAGACCCAACCGGAGAATGTCTTGACGTAGGTGATGTCGGCAACCCACAGCTCGTTCGGGGCGTCGGCGACGAACCTGCGCTCGACCAGATCCGCGGGTCGTTCGGTCTCAGCCTTCGGTCGGGTGGTGCGTGGACCCTTCGCCCGCACAATACCTTTCAAGCCTGCCTTTCTCATCAATCGTTCCACGGTGCAACGCGCCACCGGCACCTGCTGCCGCTTCAGTTCGGCATGGACCTTGCGGACGCCGTACACGCCGTAGTTCTCGGCGTGGATCGTGGTGATCTGTTCGGTCAGCTCCCGATCCCGGATCGTGCGTCTCGCTTCGGGACGTGCCGTGGCGGCGTAGTAGGTGCTCGGCGCGATCGCCGCGTCGGTCTGTTCCAACGCCTCGCAGATCGGCTGGACGCCGTGCTCGTGCTTGTGACGGTCGATGAACTCGACCTTCATCTGTGTGGACGGTCCAACTCCGTCGCGAAGAAACCGAGGCCTGCTTCAAGATCGTGTTCGCGCGACGCAGCTCGCGGTTCTCGCGTTCGAGTTCGGCGATGCGGGCGGCGTCGTCGCTGGTGGTGCCCGGCCGTAGGCCTTCGTCGGTTTCGGCGCGTTTGACCCAGGTCCGCAGTGCCTCGGGGTGGACGCCGAGCTGGTCGGCAATGCGCTTGAGGGCGCCGGCCCGAACGGCGGGGTCCTTGCGGGCATCGATGGCCATGCGAGTGGCGCGTTCGCGTAGCTCGTCGGGGTATTTCCGTGGTGCGACCATACTGGTCATCCTTCCGGGTTTTGATTGCCTCCATCAAACCCGGGGCGCTTCACCACGCGCGGTCGAATGCCAATGCCGCACTCGGATACTTGACCCCCAGCTCTGAGTCCCGGAAAGCCTCCCACTCACGCCGAGCGGTCTCGGCATCGGGGGCGGTGTAGATCGGTTTGATCGCCCGGGCCACGTCTTTGCGGTCTTTGTAGTTCACGAACCGCATCGAGTTGCGGATCAGATGCACCACACAGGTTTGCACCGTGGCCAGCGGCCAGGTCGCCTCGATTGCCTCGGGCAATCCGGTGAGCCCATCACAGCACACGATCAGCACGTCCTTGACGCCGCGGTTGGCCAGATTCGCACCCACCCCGGCCCAGAACTTGGCGCCTTCTTCGGCCTGTATCCAGATTCCCAGCACATGCTTGACGCCGGCCATGTCGACGCCAATAGCGATGTGGGCGTGCTTGTTTCGAACATGGGCACCGTCTTTGACCTTCACCACCAGCGCGTCGAGGTAGATGACGGGATACAACGGCTCCAGCGGCCGGTTCTGCCATTCATCGACCGCATCAAGGACCTCGTCGCAGATCTTGGAGATCGTCTCGTGCGAGAGATCGGTGCCGATCGTGGAGGCCAAATGGTGTTGGATATCGCGCAACGTCATGCCGCCGGCGTACAGCGAGATGATGATGTCATCGAGACCGCCAAGCCGGCGGGAGCCCTTCGGGACCAGCCGCGGGGTGAACGTCCCGTCACGGTCACGAGGAATGTTCAGCTCGACCGGCCCGGCCTCAGAGGCCACCGTTTTCGGGCTCGAACCGTTGCGGGCGTTGGGCAACTCCAGACCGGCCGGATCACCCTTCTCATAGCCGAGGTGATCGGTCAGCTCGGCCTTCAAACCGCGTTCGAGGGCCAGCTTGATCAGGCCCGGGATCAATCCGCCTGTCAAGCCCCGAGTTTTGTGGAGAGTCGGTTAGCTGGTTTCCTGTAACAGAATCCGATGAAGGTTGTCGCCGTGGGCCTGCCAATGGAGTTCCTCGAACTCCGCCGGCGGAACATGCCCGATCTCGCCATGGAGCCGTCGCTGATTGAACCAATCGACATACTCAGCGACAGCGATCTCGACATCGTCGATTCCCTGCCAGGGCCACCTTGTTGCGGATCAACTCGGCCTTGAACAAACTGTTGTAGGCCTCCGCCATCGCATTATCGTACGAATCACCCCGTGAGCCAACGGAAGCCACCGCTTCCGCGTCGGCGAGTCGCTCGGTGTACCGAACCGCACGGTACTGCACGCCGCGGTCGGAATGGTGGACCAGCCCCGACAGATCCGCCCCGCCGTGGGTGCGTCGCCAGATCGCCATCTCCAGCGCGTCGAGAGCCAGGTCGGTATACAAGGAGGTCGCGACCTGCCAGCCGACAACCATCCGGGAGAACACGTCGATGACGAAGGCTGCATAGACCCAACCGGAGAATGTCTTGACGTAGGTGATGTCGGCAACCCACAGCTCGTTCGGGGCGTCGGCGACGAACCTGCGCTCGACCAGATCCGCGGGTCGTTCGGTCTCAGCCTTCGGTCGGGTGGTGCGTGGACCCTTCGCCCGCACAATACCTTTCAAGCCTGCCTTTCTCATCAATCGTTCCACGGTGCAACGCGCCACCGGCACCTGCTGCCGCTTCAGTTCGGCATGGACCTTGCGGACGCCGTACACGCCGTAGTTCTCGGCGTGGATCGTGGTGATCTGTTCGGTCAGCTCCCGATCCCGGATCGTGCGTCTCGCTTCGGGACGTGCCGTGGCGGCGTAGTAGGTGCTCGGCGCGATCGCCGCGTCGGTCTGTTCCAACGCCTCGCAGATCGGCTGGACGCCGTGCTCGTGCTTGTGACGGTCGATGAACTCGACCTTCATCTGTGTGGACGGTCCAACTCCGTCGCGAAGAAAACCGAGGCCTGCTTCAAGATCGTGTTCGCGCGACGCAGCTCGCGGTTCTCGCGTTCGAGTTCGGCGATGCGGGCGGCGTCGTCGCTGGTGGTGCCCGGCCGTAGGCCTTCGTCGGTTTCGGCGCGTTTGACCCAGGTCCGCAGTGCCTCGGGGTGGACGCCGAGCTGGTCGGCAATGCGCTTGAGGGCGCCGGCCCGAACGGCGGGGTCCTTGCGGGCATCGATGGCCATGCGAGTGGCGCGTTCGCGTAGCTCGTCGGGGTATTTCCGTGGTGCGACCATACTGGTCATCCTTCCGGGTTTTGATTGCCTCCATCAAACCCGGGGCGCTTCAGCCCTCGCCGGTGATCTGGACCTGTCCGGTATCGAACTGGGCGAGCAACTCATCGACCATGCCCGAGGCGTGTAATGCCTCGGCGACTTCCGCGGTCGAGCAGGGCTCGGCCAGCTCAGGCAACGGTTCGTCGTCGTGAGCTTGCTGCTTGTCGTCTAACGCCATGCTCATAGATCTTCCTCTCACTGATGAGCACTTGGACTTACACAGACCATCTGACACCCCCGAGTACACGGCGGTGAACACCAGCGCGAACACTTTGCGGCGCTTACCTGTTGCCGCATCATCGAGCATCCCGAGGTAGCCGAAGTCGATCTGGCACTCCACCCCGGGATCCCCATCGGCCACCCGCACCGTGGTCGTGGTGCGGCGATACCCACAGCACTCGGTCGCGAACCGCACCAGCGTCCGATACGGGACCACACACCCCTGACGGGCCAGCAGGATGTGAATCTTCGTCACCGTCAACGGTTCTGGATTCTCCGGCGTTCCTCCCCTCACCCACTGCGTGATCTGTTCGCTGAACGGCACCAACGCTTCCCACGCCTGGCCATGACCATTCGGCCGCGCCGGACGCACCCCGGCCACCACCGCACCGAGCAACTCATCGGTCAGTGCCGACGCACCGACATCGCGCGTCAACCCCGCCGCCTGCGCCGCCGCGATGTAGCGTCGCACCGTCTTCCTATCGACACCCGCACGCGCGGCGATCGTGCGCAGACCCGGCGCCGGTAACCCCACCGCAAGGCCCAACCACAACCGCAGGACTTCTCTGATCTCTTCCACTGCAACCTCCCGGTAGCCCATGCCGTCGGCCCCTTCCGTGAAGACAGCTTTCCTACTTGTCGGGTCGTTGGCACATTCAGGGATGTGGCGTGGCTACCTGGCCCCGGATATGACCCGCCCGCAGGTGATCGCGGACTCGATCGCATCACCCGCCGACTCGGTGGCGTGACGAAGTCGTGGCGGTTTGACCGGATGGCCACCGTCTGTCACCCGGCCAGCGGCGAGGTGACCGCCGAGTTCGCCGCGGTCGCCAAATACTACGGGGTGTCAGTCGCAGTGTGCCCGCCCCGACGCGGCAACCGCAAAGGTGTGGTGGAGAAGTCCAATCACACTGCAGCACAACGCTGGTGGCGCACTCTTCCTGACGAGACAACGGTGGAGGCCGCGCAAACCGGCCTGGACACGTTCTGCCGCACCCGTTCGGATGCGCGGATACGGCCGACCGCCGATGGGCGGGCATCGGTGATCACGGCCGCCGCCCGTGAACCCCTGACCGCGCCGCCAGCAGCCCCGTATCCGGCGATCCTGACCGTGACGGCGCTCATCGAAATTCCCCAGTGATGCTCATCTGAATTCCCCACCCGTGTGGCTCCGCCAGAGTAGGCGGGCCTCCCGTGATGCTGATGGTCTCTGACCACTCACCAGCAACCTCGGGAGGCCCGCTTTCATGTTGACACGGGAGAACGATGTGGAAGTACATGCACTGCACAACCGGGGGTGGACGATCTCGGCGATCGCCCGCCACACCGGCCACGATAGAAAGACGATCCGGGCCTACCTCAACGGTGAGCGCACCCCGGGCCAGCGCAAGAGGCCGGCGGTTGATCCGTTCGACCCCTACCTCGACTATGTCCGGGCCCGACTCGACGAGGACCCGCATCTGTGGTCACGCACGTTGTGCGATGAACTCGAGGACCTCGGCTACACCCAGTCGTATCAGACCCTGACCCGCCAGATCCGGACTCGCGGTCTGCGACCGAAGTGTGCGGACTGCGCGCAGGTCACCGAACGGGCGAATGCGATCATCGAACACCCGCCGGGTGAAGAGACACAATGGGATTGGGTGGAGTTGCCGAATCCTCCAGCGCAGTGGGGTTGGGGTTCGACCGCATTCCTGCTGGTCGGGTCACTGTCGCATTCGGGGCGGTGGCGTGGCTATCTGGCACCGGATATGACCCGCCCGCAGGTGATCGCCGGTATCGACCGCATCACCCGCCGCTTGGGTGGGGTCACCAAGTCGTGGCGGTTCGACCGGATGGCCACGGTGTGTCACCCGGCAACCGGCGCGTTGACCGCCGAGTTCGCCGGCGTCGCCAAGCATTACGGCGTCTCGGTGGCCGTGTGCCCACCCCGGCGCGGGAACCGCAAGGGTGTGGTGGAGAAGTCCAATCACATTGCCGCGCAACGCTGGTGGCGCACACTTCCTGACGAGCTGACCGTCGAGCAAGCCCAGACCAGTTGCGACACGTTCTGCCGGACCCGCTCGGATGTTCGGGTGCGCCGAACCAAAGATGGGCGCTCGAACGTGGCCACCATCGCCAAACGCGAACCCCTGAGCGCCCCGCCAGCAGCTCCGTACCCGACGACGGTCACCGAGGTGCGGAAAGTGTCTCGCCAGGCGCTGGCGGCATGGAAGGGCAACCAGTACTCGGTGCCCCGGAGTTGGCGATGAGCGACGTGCACGTCAGTGAGCGTCTCGGTGACGGGCATATCGACATCGCCACCGACTCGGGCATCGTGATCGCCCGCCACCGCCTGGCCACTGCCGGCTCGGGAGCCCAAGTGCGTGACCACGGCCATGTCGTCGCCTTGGACACCCTGGCCCAGGCCGGCGCCTCATCGAGTCGCCGACCGCATCGCCGCAAGGAACGCATCCCACCCGGCCAGACCGCCCGACAAGCTGCAGAAGCGCTGCGCCGCGCAACCGCCCACCCCGCCACACCGACCGAGGCGTCGGTGATCGATCTGAGCGTGTACGAACGCGCCGCACAGAACAGGACCCAACTCCCATGACCAACAAGACCGACGAAACCACCACCACCTCCAATCCGAACAGTGATGCACCGCAGTCACAATCGGCGGTCTCGGTGTATCAGCAGCTACGTGGGCATCTCGCCGCACTCAAACTCGACTCCGCCGCGCAAGCCCTACCGCAGGTGCTGCAGACCGCCGCCGAGCAGGAGTGGACGATGACCTACACCCTCGAGCACCTCCTCGGCATCGAGGTCGATGCCACCGAGGCCCGCCGCCTGGCCGGGCGGCTGCGGTTCGCCTGCCTGCCCACCCCCGCCACCCTGGACGGGTTTGACTACGACGCCGCCCCCGGAGTCGACCGAGCATTGATCCGCGAACTGGGCACTTGCGCCTACCTCGAATCGGCCACCAACGTGCTGCTCATCGGACCGCCCGGCACCGGCAAAACCCACCTCGCCGTCGGGCTGGCGCATGCCGCGGTGCACGCCGGCTACCGCACGTATGTGACCACCGCCGCGGATCTGGCCGCCCGCTGCCACAAAGCCGCCATCGAGGGCCGCTGGGCCACCTGCATGCGATTCTTCGCCGGTCCCACCCTGCTGGTGATCGACGAACTCGGATACCTGCCGCTACCGGCCGAAGCCGCGTCAGCGCTGTTTCAAGTTGTGGCACAACGATATTTGAAGACAAGCATCGTGATCACCACCAACCGGTCAGTCGCCGAATGGGGTGAAGTCCTCGGCGACACCACCGTCGCCGCCGCCATGCTCGACCGACTGCTACACCGCTCCGTCGTGCTCAAACTCGACGGCGATTCCTACCGGCTACGCGACCACCACGCCCGCACCCAAAACCAGCGCACCGCCACCGCACCAACCCGACGGACGCTACAGTAGGAGCCGCCCACGGGTGGGGAATTTCAGTGAGCACACCTGGGGAAGTTTCTTGAGCCCCGTCAGCCGAAACCCGGCAGGTCTCCCGGCAGGCGTTGGTCGCCTGGCGGGGCAACCAGTACTCGGTACCGCCGGAGATCGCGATGAGTGAGGTCACCGGGCGAGAAGCGCTCGGCGACGACCATATCGACATCGCTACCGCCTCCGGGATCGTGATCGCCCGCCACCGGCTGGCCGCCCCGGGTTCGGGCGCCCAGGTCCGTGACCACGGTCACGTCATAGCGCTGGAAACCCTAGTGCTCGGCCCGCTTCAGGCGGTGGGCGTCCGCATCGCCGCAAGGAACGAATCCCGCCCGGAGAAGCCGCACGCGCCGCCGCACAAGCATTGCGCGACAAAATCTCTGGTCACGCCACCACCACCGATGCAACGGCCCCGGTGATCGATCTCGCCGTCTACGAACGTGCCGCACAGAACAGGAACACTCTGCCATGACCACGAAGAACACCTCCACTGCCTCTCCCACCGAGCCGCAATCGCCAGCAGCGGTCTCGGTGGATCAACAACTGCGCGGTCATCTGGCCACCCTCAAGCTCGATGCGGCTGCCCAGGCTTCCTGGGGTGCTGCAAACCGCCACCGACGAAGCCTGGACGATGACGCAGGCCCTGGAGCATCTGTTGGCGATCGAGGTCGACGCCACCGACGCCCGCCGACTGGCCGGCCGCCTACGGTTCGCGTGCCTGCCCACCACCGCGACGCTGGACTCGTTCGACTACGACGCCGCTCCCGGCGTGGACGCGGCTCTGGTCCGCGAACTGGGCACCTGCGCCTATCTCGAGTCGGCGACCAACGTGTTGCTCGTCGGGCCGCCGGGCACCGGAAAAACTCACCTCGCCGTCGGGTTGGCCCACGCTGCGGCGCATGCCGGCTACCGCACCTACGTGACTACCGCCGCTGATCTGGCCGCCCGCTGCCACAAAGCTGCGATCGAGGGCCGGTGGGCCACCACCATGCGGTTCTTCGCCGGCCCAACTCTTTTGGTGATTGACGAACTGGGCTACCTGCCGTTGCCCGCCGAAGCAGCCTCGCCCTGTTTCAGGTTGTGGCGCAACGGTATTTGAAGACCTCGATCGTGATCACCACCAACCGATCGGTCGCCGAATGGGGTGAAGTCCTCGGCGACACCACCGTCGCCGCCGCCATGCTCGACCGGCTCCTGCACCGCTCAGTCGTCATCAAACTCGACGGCGATTCCTACCGCCTACGCGACCAACCACGCCCGCACCCAAAACCAGCGCACCGCCACCACACCAACCCGACGGACGCTACAGTAGGAGCCGCCCACGGGTGGGGAGTTCAGTGAGCACATCTGGGGAAGCTTCTTGAGCCTCGTCACACGGGGGACACGCCAATGCGGTCTGGACTTCAGACATCACCTATCTGACCTGCGGTGAAGGCGATATGTACCCGTGTGTGATCAAAGATGAGCACTCCCTAGCGCGTGTTGGTCGCGTAACCACGCTCCACTATGCGGGGGAACCTCACACCACTCATAACTGTTCTCATCGTGGAGTATCCGATTCCCCGACGGGTCACCGAGATCCGATTGGGGTCGCCGACACATTGATAGTTCCGTTCTTCTAAACGGCGGACCTTAGGGATCTGGCGGCGGAGTCCAGTGAGGTGGCGAGGCTCGACTCAGTGTCAGTTAGGACTGCCGCGGCCTCGATGACGTGGTCGAGCCGGGTAGCAGCGGTTGAGCCCTTGTGTACGGCCGCCTGAGCGACTGCTGTCCATGCTGCAGCCGCTCGGTGAGCATCTCTGGCGAGGTCGCTGGTTGCAGCGTCGCCTGTCAGGCGGGCGATGTCGTCGCAGCCACACGCGAGTAGTCGTCGGAACAGGCCACCACCCGTACCTGCCTTCTCGATGAATGCACCGAGACTGAATAGGTGGACTTCGAGCACGTCGGTGGGCAGCTCATGCCAGAGCATCACGTCAGAGGATAGTGCTAGGGCTGCGTCTATTCCGTGTGTCCCAGAGTGTTCGACAGGGCCGGCGATCGTGGATCCTGCGGGCGCGCGCATGCATGCCGCAGATTGCGCGAACGCCTCCGCAGCCACGACGGCGATTGACGGTAGCGCCTCGGGCCAGTCAATGCGGAAGAGCGTATGTCGGGTCGGCTCGGGGAAGGTCATCGAGCGTCGGGCTCGCGCCAGCGCGTCGAAGGGAACCTGTTGAATTTCGACGCGATCGTTGTCTGCGACGTAAGCGATTTCTGCGTCGCTGTCGTAGCCCACTATGACGATATCGTGGCGACTCATGCGCAACTGAACGCGCAGGTAGGGCAATTCAGCAATTTCGGCCCACACGAGCGCGGGCCGGCCGCGGTCGAGTTCGTCGCGGACGAGATCCCACCCTAGCTGGGGATCGTCGGTGGACCGGACCTCCACCGTAGCGCCGAGACGGCGGGGGAGGTCCATCTCGAAGTCAGGACCACGTCCTACCAGATACAACGGCGGCACGAGGGCGTCGGTGCGAACATACGTGAGCGAGAGTGCTCCGCCCAGAGCGAACACCAGACCCTCGTTCGGTGGCCCGTCGAAGCCTAGTCCCGCCCACTCCATCAAGTCGCGCATCGCGCTGGAGCCGCAATGGCCGCCCATCCGGTGTGGATAGGTGTCGAGCAACGACTCGGACATTGTCATGGTCTCCCTAGTGGTGGTGGACACTGTGGCGACGGGATCTGGCCGACAGGTGGTGGCACGGGTGTTCGAGCGGGCAGTGACCTGCGGCGGTAGCCCGCCGGAGCGCACACTATGCGCGGAATGCGTCGGACGGAGCTGGCCGTCCCGAGAAGATCAGAGGGCCGTAGGCATGCCGCAGGCCCGCCAGGATTTCCTCGAGGGGCAAGTCGTTGTAGACGCCGCGTTCGTGCACGTACTCCATGTGCGCGGAGCCGTCCGCCGCGTGCGCGTGAAACAACGCGTCGCGATCGCCGGTGAAGTCGATAGGTGGGACCCCGAATCGAGTGCACAATTCAATGTTGAACGCGGGTGTAGCTTTCAACCAGCGCCCCTCGATGTAGACGTGGCTGTATCCGTGATATACGAAGACGTCGGTTCCCATGAGTTCGCGCAGCGCGTCGGTCTGCAGATGATTGCGTACATCGGCGAAGCCGAGCCGGGCCGGTATGTTTGCAGCGCGGAACGCGGCTGTCAGTACGACCGCTTTGGGTACGCAGTACCCACGTCCGGACTCGATGACATGGCTGGCCCGGTAATGATCGGGCTTGTCAGAGACGGTGTAGGGGTCGTAACGGATCTGGTCTCGGACTGCGGCGAAGAGGCGCCGCGCCTTCTCGCGATCGGTGTCCGCGTCGCCGACCGCGTCTTGGGTGAAGGCCTGCACGGTCGCGTGATGGATGTCGAGGAAGGTCGATGCTGTGAGCGCCGCCGCCGGCCTTTCCGCTGCCGCGGGTGATGTGGTCATGGTGTGGCTCCGATCAGTTCGGACCTGTCGAGCGACGAACGCTGTGCGATCGTACGCTTCGCGTTCATGAAATCCTTGGGTCTGTTGACGCAGTCCGCGGCGATCAGCTCGCCGTCGTTGAAGTAGTAACAGGTGAAGTCACGGTCGTGGTCAGGGTCACCGCTGACCAGTACCTCGTCGTACCCGGTGTTGAGCCCGGCGATCTGCAGCTTCAGATCGTATTGATCGGACCAGAACCAAGGCAGCGCGGTGAGACCGGCTTCGTTGCCGCAGATGGTCGCTGCCGCGACCTTGGCCTGCTCGGTGGCGGCCGCCACACATTCGAGGCGGACGCGCCTGTCGTACCGTGCGATCCGTTGGTTGACGCAGTCGCCGGCGGCGACGATGTCGGGGTCGCTGGTGCGTGCATGGTCGTCGACGATGACTCCGTCGTCAACCTCGAGGCCCGCGGCGACCGCGAGATCCGTGTTGGGAATGATGCCGACACCGACGATGACGAGGTCCGCGGCCAGGGTCTCACCGTCGGCGAGGACCACCTCTTCGACTCGCCCCTCCCCGCGAAAACCCTCGACCAACGCGCTGGTGCGAACATCGACACCCTCGGTCCGGTGGATACGGTCGAAAAACCTCGAGACCACCGGCGCGGTCACCCGCTCGAGCACGCGTTCCGCAGCCTCGAGAACAGTGACGTTCACACCCAGAGCTCGAAGTGAGGCGGCCGTCTCCAGGCCGATATAGCCGCCGCCGACGATGACGGCCCGGCAACCTGGCACCACCGCGGCACGGATGGCCTCGACGTCGGTGGCAGTGCGCAAGTAGTGGACGCCCGTCAACTCGGCGCCCGGAACGGTCAGCGTGCGGGCGCGCGCGCCGGTGCACAGTGCCAGCATGGCGTAAGACACCACGTCTCCACTGCTGAGGGTGACGGTGTGCGCGGAACGGTTGATCGCCGTCGCCGTTCCGTCCACGAGCTCGATCCGCTGCTTGTCGTAGAACTGACGTCCGCGGATCGCGCAGTCATCAAGCTGTGATGCACCTGCCAGGTATGCCTTGGACAGCGGCGGACGCTGGTAGGGGAGCCTGCCCTCGTCGCCGATCAGCAAGACATCCCCGGCCCATTTCTCCTTTCGGAGAGCGCCCGCGAGTTGGACGCCGGCGTGGCTCGCGCCGAGGATGACGACCTGATCAGCCGTCACATTTCCCCCTTGGGGGTCAGGCGAACCATCATCTTGCTGATCCCACGGACAAAGTTCGATTGCACGTACTCCGGCTCACCCACCACCTCGATGTTGTCGAAGCGAGGGAGGAGCTCCTCCCACAGGATGCGTAGCTGGAGCTCGGCGAGCCGGTTGCCCATGCAGCGGTGTACACCGAAACCGAACGCGATGTGGTTGCGGGCGTTGGCCCGGTCGATGATGAGCTCGTCTGGACGCTCGAAGACGCGCTCGTCTCGGTTGCCCGAGGCGTACCACATCACCACCTTGTCACCCTTGCGGATGAACTGGCCGCCGAGCATGACGTCCTTCTTGGCGACCCTGCGCATGTAGGCAAGAGGGGTCTGCCAGCGGATGATCTCCGACACCGCGTTGGGGATGAGGTCGGGGTTGGCCTTGAGCTTCTCGAACTGCTCGGGGTATTCGTTGAGGGCCAGCACTCCGCCGCTCATGGAGTTGCGGGTCGTGTCGTTGCCGCCGACGATCAGCAGCACGAGGTTGCCGAGGAACTCCATGGGGCGATCGTCGAGGAGGTTCTTGGTGTCCTCGTTGCTCTGCAGCATGGTGATGAGGTCGAAGCCAGGCTCTTCGCCAGCCACGGTACGTGCCGCCTTGTCCCGCCACAGCGAACTCAGGCCTTGCGCCATCGCGACCATCTCACGGAAGACCTTGTCGTTGTCCGAGGGGCCGCCGTTGGCCTGCTCCATCGAGGTCGCGAGGTCGGACCATTCGACCAGCTTGTGCCGCTTCTCGTAAGGGAAGTCAAGTAGCGTCGCGAGCATGCGTGCAGTGAGTTCGATCGACACAGTCTGGACCCAGTCAAACGGCTCGTTGAGTGGGAGGCCGTCGAGGACTTCGCGGACGCGCGCGCGGATGAGCCCCTCCATCTCGCGAAGGTTCTTCGGAGCCACCACGCCCTGCACTGCGGCGCGTTGCTTGTCGTGCCGGGGTGGATCCATCGCGATGAACATCGCGATGTCCATGAAACGCGGGGGCCTGCCGATGATGATGAACGGTTCGGCGGAGAACGCCTCGTGATTCTTGTCGACCGCGATGATGTCGGCGTGTCGCGTGACCGACCAGAACGGACCGAACGGGCTCTCCGAACGGAAGTGCACCGGCGCCTCGTTGCGGACACGCTCGAAGTACGAGCGCCACATACCCTGGCGATACAGGAACGGGTTGCTCAGGTCGATTTCGGCGAGATCGACCTCGTCCACCGGCGGGATCGGGGTCTCGGTGAAGATCTTCTGGCCGTCGGTCCTTGTGACGATTCGGCGGGTCTTGTCATAGACATGCGCGCCTCGGATCTGAAGGTCGATCGGGATCATTGATTGCGCCTTCTCGGCGACGGTGGTTGCGATGCTCATGATTGCATTCCTTCGTCGTTGCGGGTCAGAGTTGGAATTCTGGGAGGCGAACAGTCAGGCCGTCCCACTCCTCAGTCGCGATCATCTGGCAGGACAGCCGCGAGGTCTCTTCCCGTTCCGGATGCATGCTCAGCATCTCTTCCTCGCCCTCGCCGCTGTGCCCGACGGTCTTGATCCACGCCGGGTCGACAATGACGTGACACGTACCGCAGGCCGCTTCGCCACCACAATCACCGTCGATGCCGGGGATCGCTTCGTCGACGGCGGTCTGCATGAGCGACTTTCCCTCCACGAGATCGACTTTGTAGTCGTCTCCGTCGTGGGTGGTGTATGTGATCGTGGCCATGGCCACCTCCTTGCACGTATGAGGTTCCCCTTAAGTGTGTATGGGCGAATCCGACCGATCCATGTGCAAACGTTGCAATCTGTTGTTAATTTGGCTCACAAGATCCGGGACTGTCGATAAGGGGTCAGTTTCCGGCCGCCGTTGACACCAGTCCCACTGGGTTTCGGCGCCCGGCGGATGCTCGATCACCGTATTGGCCCGGTCGGTCGCGGTTGCACAGTCGGTGCATACCGGACGCAAGTCGCGCGCCCGGATCTGCCGGGTCAACGTTTGATATGACTGCCGGTAGCCGAGGTCCTCGAGTTCGTCGCACAACGTGCGCGCCCACAGATGCGGATCCTCCATCAGCCGCGCGGTCACGTAGTCGACAAACTCGCCGAACGGATCGACCTGGGGTTTGGCCCGGACTCCCGGCGTGGTCGTCTCGTTGAGATAGTTGCGGATCGTGCGACGGTTGCAGCCCAGGTGCCGGGCAATCGCCGAGATCGTCCATCCCTGCTTTCGCAGGGCATGTGCTTCCACGGATTCTCCTTGTGTGAGCATGAACGAGCGGGTCTCCCTCGAAGGCTGATGTGTGGTCAGAGACCATCAGCATCGAGGAAGGCCCGCCCTGTTGGCGGTGCCACACAAGTGAGCAGTTTCAGTTAGCAGGACTGGGCAGTTTCAATGAGCGCCGTCACTGGTGCCGGCGGGGGCGATGGCGCCCAGTCGTGACGCCGACCGCTACTTCGTCCAGGACAAGTCATGCGCTTCGGCTGTGGGTGTGGGGTTGGTTTAGGAGGTGAGTCGGACGGTGAGTGTGCGGACATGGCTCATCGGTGTGGCCTCGTCGAGTACGTGTTGCGACATACGTTTCGAGCCCCCGCGCACCAAAAGACCGCCCCGCGGCAGAAGCCACGGGGCGGTGTGTTCTTCTGTGAAGCGCTCAAGCGGTAGCTTCGTCTGATCCGGACTCGATCGATCCGGTGACCAGTTCGCCGACGATGTCGGTAATGATTGCGCCCACGATAGCCTCGGCCATGATGGTGCCCCCTTCGATGTTGTGTGCTGATGACTGCGAATGTGGAGCGCTGGCTGCGATGTCCACCTCGCAAACTCTACGACACCCCCCGCGCACCAAAAGACCGCCCCGCGGCAGAAGCCACGGGGCGGTGTGTTCTTCTGTGAAGCGCTCAAGCGGTAGCTTCGTCTGATCCGGACTCGATCGATCCGGTGACCAGTTCGCCGACGATGTCGGTAATGATTGCGCCCACGATAGCCTCGGCCATGATGGTGCCCCCTTCGATGTTGTGTGCTGATGACTGCGAATGTGGAGCGCTGGCTGCGATGTCCACCTCGCAAACTCTACGACGCTCGATAAAACGGCGCCCAACGAACGATGAGTGAGAGATGAATGGCCGCGCAATTCCCAGTGACGGTGCTGTCTGTCCCACCGGGGCCATCGGGCAGACGCATCGCTCCAACAAATACGTGCCCACCGAACGCTGAGGACGTTCGGTGGGCACATCTGTGCCTTACCTCGGCGGTGTCCTATCTCGGCCAGTGCGGACGCGAAGCCGACCCCGTGCGGCGCTAGTTCGATACAACCGACAGCTCGCCCTGCTCATGCTTCGCGCGCAACACCTTCTTGTCGAACTTGCCCACGCTCGTCCGTGGTATCTGCTCCACGAACGTCCAGTTCTTCGGGATCCACCAGTGCGGGATCTCCTCCGGGCAATTTCTTAGGCACCACTCGTGGAGCGTGTCAGCCGACACTTCGCGACCCGGTGCCGGAACCACAACAGCGAGCGCTGTCTCCTGCCATCGGGGGTCGGGCATCGCGACAACCGCGGCCTCGGCGACATCCGGGTGCGACATGATCCAGTTCTCGAGCTCCACTGACGAGATCCATTCGCCCCCGGACTTGATGACGTCCTTGGACCGGTCGGTCAGCGTCAGATACCCGTCCGGACTGATGTGTCCCACGTCGCCGGTCCGCAACCAGCCATCCCGAAACCTCTCGGTGTCCTCGAGTCGGTAGTAGCTGCCTGTGACCCACGGACCCCGCACTTCGAGTTCACCGACGGACTTGTCGTCACGGGGAACAGGCAGGCCGCCCTCGTCGATGAGGCGCATCTCCACCCCGCAAATTGCCCGTCCCTGTCGCTTGCGGTAAGACATTTCCTTTGTGGGGCTGATCCCGGCGGGAGGCCGACCTACCGCTGCAAGCGGGGACGTCTCAGTCATACCCCACGCCTGAATAATCTGTACGCCGAAGCGGTCCGCAAACCCCTCGATCAACGACTGCGGGACGGGAGCTCCACCACAGGCGACAAGGTCGATCGATGACAAGTCGACACCCGGATTCGCGATACCGTACTGAAGAAGATCGTTCCAGATTGTCGGTACTGCTCCTGCCTTCGTGGGGCGATGTTGTTGGATCATGTCAGCGAGCGGCGCTGCTTGAAGGTATCGATCAGGCATCAGCAAGTCCGCGCCGGCCATCAGCGACGCGTAGGGCAGACCCCAGGCGCTGGCATGAAACATCGGCACGACGGGAAGTACACGATCGGCTTCTGCGATCGCCAGAGCGTTACCGGTACACGCTGCCATGGAGTGCAGAAACACCGAGCGATGACTGTAGACGACCCCCTTGGGATCGCCTGTAGTGCCGCTCGTATAACACATACCCGCAGCCGACCGCTCGTCGGGATCGACCCAAGAGAACACTGGGGATTCCGCTGCGAGCGCGTCATGATATCGCATCACGGTCACGCCGTGCCCGTCGAGCGGGGAGGTGTCGCCGTCGCCGGTAACGAACACAACCCGAACCGTCGCCAAGCCCGGTAGGACCGCCGCCAACAACGGAACCAGCGACCCGTCCACGATAATGACCTTGTCTTCGGCGTGGTTCGCGATGAACTGCAGCTGAGCCGGTGACAACCGGATGTTCAGCGTATGCAGCACCGCGCCCATCGCGGGTACCGCAGCGTACGCTTCGAGGTGCTCCTGGTTGTTCCACAGCATCGTTGCCACGCGGTCGTCGCCGACCACGCCGACCCGACGCAGAGCATTCGCCAGACGTGCGCATCGCTCTTCAAGATCGCCGTAGGTCGCATACCGGGCAGAGCCGTTCACGGAATAGGTAATCACCTGCCTAACAGTGTGATTGGTTGCGACGTGGCGCAGTATCGATGACACTGTCATCGGCACCTCCTGCATGGTGCTTTTCATCTAACTCTCCTTTCGCGGCGGACGCTGGATCATTCAGCAGGTCCGTAATCCTGGATCTGCCAGCCGTTATCGGTCTTCAGCACGACGACTTTCAACAGTGTGGGGAGTTCGCTCGGCTGAGGGTTCTGAACATTCTGGGTCTTCTGGGTGGCGAAGACCAGCACCGTGTATTCCCCCCGGTTCTCGCTGGCGCTGCCGGTGACGCTGGTCGCCAGTACGCGTCCCGACGCTTGGACCTTGGCCTGTTCCATGATTTGGGTCAAGGTGGGTTCGACATCGTCGTATCGCTTGACCAACGCATCGCTGGCATTCTCTTTCACTTCGGTAAAGAATGCGTCGGTGTTTTGGTAGCTGTACGTGAGCGACTTTGTGGTGTAGTCCGATGCTGCCTGCGCTGCCTGCGCTCGTTGTGTGGCAGCGTCCTCCAGGGACGTCTTTGCTTGCCGCATGTCAATGTAGAGGTAAGCAAAGAGCCCGGCCAGCACCGCGAGTACTACCACGAGAGCACCGACGGCCACCACCTGGAGGCGTGCTGATCCCCAGCGCTGCTCGGCGACGGACGTCGGGGGGCTTGCCTCGTCCGAGGCGGAAACGTCCTGTGACGTCGCAGATTCTGCAGCACTAGTGGCGTCGCCGCGATCTGCCTTATCGGAAGCCGCAGTCAGCTCATTTTCGGTGCCGCTGTCCTCGGATTCTGATCCGTTGTCGTGTGCCGTCATTTGCTGCCTTCTGTAAATGCTGGGGTAGGGGGGTAGACATCGGGCGTCAGCGAGGTGATGGTGTGACGGCGATCGGGATCTGCGCCTGCCCCCGATGGGACGCGGGGAATGTTCGAGCCAGAAGATCACCGATCGATCCGAAGTCGATATATGTGTCTGCGACTTTCGCCGTCGCCGGTTTGACCGCGCGGGTGATGGCGACAATGTCGGGCTGAAGTATCTGGATGTAACCGCTGAGCTTTTCCACTAGCTTCAGGATCGGCGGCCATTTGTCGTAGGACGTAGAGGTGAAAACGATGAACGCACGTTGGATTCTCGCCAAACCGTCGACGGCATCCGGGGTCCGGACCGACGCGGTACTGAGCACACCGCCCACGTTCGACATAAGGCCCAGGAGGAACTCGGCATTGTCCGCAGTGGTACGGACCGCACCGTCGTCACCGACGAAGTCCACGAGGCGGTGCATCATGTCTCCGATCGTGTCGAGGTCCTTTTGCCGGCCGTCGACTGCAGCCGAGATCGTTTCGTTGATGGACTCAATCGATGCTGGATCGAGCGCATCGGCCACTGCCGACAATTTCGGGAGCACCTGGGGAACGGATTGGGACACGTGGATGGCACTGGCGGACACTAGGTCCCCACTACGCAAGTACTCACTGGTGGTGGTACCCGGTGGGATGAAGTTGATGTATTGCTCTCCCGCGACCGAGAGGTTCTGGATCGTCATGACACTGCCGCGAGGAATCTTATAGCCGGAGTCGATGGACATGTCGACGGCGAGCTGATTATCTGTGACGCGAATAGATGTCACCTTGCCCACCGGCACCCCCTCTAGCATCACCGGCGATGTGTCGAGCAGGCCGCCCGAGCTCTCGAGTATGGCCGAGATCGTGTAGTCGGAGCGGAACGGGTTTACCCGTGCCACGTCGATGGTCAGGTATGTTGCTCCGACGAGGAAGACGACGACAAGGGCAACCAGGGATACGACGGTGCTGCGGATCATGGCATCATTCCGATCGCTCGCAATACGTTAATGAACGACCCGGCATCACGTCGCGCTAGATCTTGGCCGTCGATAGACACGTCGGAAACGTTGATATCTGGCGAGCTGACGAATGGGATGAGCTTCTCGCGTATTACACGCGTCGCCTTGTCAGAAACATCCTTGGAGTAGATGTCCGAGTACGCGATGGACGCGATTACCGGCGCGATCGCTCCTACCGTTTCCTTGATGCGGGAATACTCAGGGTCGACGATACGGCCGGCAGATACTGCGAAGTCGCGCAGGTTGGCGATAAGTAGCGCGACGTCAATTAGCGAGTAGCCCAGACCATAGAAGTTCACTCCCCCCTTGGTCAGCATTCGGTCAGTACCTGACGGGTCGGCCAGGATCACTTTCAGCGTGCGATCGGCCGACTGCAGGACTACGTCGAGTTTGTCGGTGTTGGCGGACACCTCAGACACGGTGCGCAACGTCGTGCGGTAAAGCGTATCGAATTGGGCGGGGTCACTCGGAAAGGTCGAGTTCAGTGTCGATATCGCGGTATGGATTTTATCGAGTTCACCCCCGCCCAGTACATTAGCCATACCCCGCATCACGTCCTCGACGTTGGCAGCCGGTTCGGTGCGTGAGAGAGGTATTACCGATCCCGCGTGCAGCAAGGCTTGGGTGGACTGCTGTGCGGGGGGAAGGATGGCCACATAAATCTCGCCCAGGAGAGTGTCTTGGCGGAGTTCCGCGCGCGAATCTTCCGGCAGTTGGGCGTCTTTATCAATTCGGGCGGCAACCAGCGCGTGGCCTCCGTCGTACGTGACGCTGGTGACGGCACCGACGTCAATCCCTCGAGAGAGGACTTTGGCACGGGCAGGCAAGTTCAGAGCACTCGTGAACTCGATCTCGATGTAGTAACCGTCTCGGGCGGATGATCCGCCGATGGTCGGCGGATTGTCGGCGTTGATGCTGCAGGCGGCGAGGGCGATGGTCGCTGCGAACAGCGTCACGATCGCGGCCGTGACACGGCGAAGGTAGCCGTAGGTCATCATTGAGATTGCCCTCCGATCAAGTTAGCGATCGTCGCCACTTCGTTACCCGTCCTGCAGACGCCGTTGACGGGGGGAGAGGCACACGCCGTTCTTAGGGTCTGCAGTGGGACAGACACGGCGAATGCCCGCAGGATCGACTTCGCATCCGGATGCTTGACGATGAGGTCAGCCGTTCGAGCGGCGACGGTCGCCAGGATGTTCTCTTGCTTGCCTACTTGCGCGAGGAGTGGAACCGCAGCATCACCAATTGCGAAGATCGGTGGACCGAAGTCGGACGCCAATCGCGACAGGATGGGGACGAAGGTACCTGCGTACTCTGTTGCGGCGCCGAATGTTTGACCGAAAGCAACAATCACCTCGATTGCGCCGACGAAGTTGTCGAACAGTTGGGTCACCTCAGCACTGTTCTCGGTGGCAACACCGGTTAAGGTCGCGAGGTTGGCTACAATTCTGCGTATCTGACCATCACGCCGGGTCGGATCGTTGATCAGCGTGGCCGAGTCCTTGAGAATGCCAGAGATATCGCCCTGGGTTCCCTCCATGTTCTTGGAGACGAGCGTGAGCGCCTGGAGAATCGCATCGGTGTTACGTCCGCCGTCCTTGACGAGTTCATCAGAAAGAGTGCTGATCGCGTCGAGCGTTTGACTAATCCCCAGTGGAGTCCTGGTTTTGTTCAGTGGTATGCACTTGGCCGACTCGTAATGCTCTCCGCCGCGATAGGGCTGGGTGAACTCGATTTGCCTTTCGGTGACAATCGAGGTGGACACCAGGGTGGCCCCCACATCCGCGGGAAGCGGCACGGTCTTGTCGATCCGCATGTCGACACGCACGCCCCTCTGGCCCTCCTCGTGAATGCCTACGACCCTGCCCACCTTCTTGCCGAGCATCGCGACGGAGTTGCCTTCGTACAGACCTGATGCGTCGGAAAACTCCGCACATAGTGGCCGCGTGTCGTCGTCGGCTGTCGCATAGTTGATTCCTACGGCCGCGATCACTACTGCCAGTGTGACGATGGTGGCGATCGGGATCAGATGCTGACGCATCCGCTCTGTCAGCATTTTTGATCACCACTCGGGATGCAGACGCGGACAGTCGGTTCAGGACTCGCTGGACCGACCTCTGGAGCGTCGAGAAGAATGCTCAGTCGTCTGGTGATCTGATCGACCTGGGTCAGCGCGTTTGCGTAGGCGGGCATCTGGGCCGACACCTTGTTCAGAAGGGTCTTGAACTGTTGTACCGATGGTTCTATTCCGTCGCGGTACGCGACAAGCGGTCGGGTCAGTAGCTTGAAAAGACGGCGCAGATAATCGAATCCGTTCTGGACGTTGGCGATGTCTGGTCCAAGGGTGCGGGCAAGGAAGCTGAGCTGGCGGAGGAAGTCCACGAGTACCTGCTTGCGGTTTGCGAGGGCGGCGACGTACTCATCGGACAACGTCATCGTCTTGTCGAGTTGTGCGTACTGACGTTGCAGTAGGTCCATCAGGCTGCTCGCGTTTTGCAGGGCATCAGGGATATTGGTGTTTCCGTCGGAGAAAGCATTCTGTAGCAGCGCCGCTGTGCGCCGTAGATCAACACCACGCACGTCACGGAACACCGGTGTGGTTGTCTCAAGCGTGCTGGAAATGTCGTAGGTGCTGCTTGTCTGCTCCAGTGGGATTGCACCGTCGAGGGCCGACGGGCCTGAACCTGGGTCGAGGTCCAATACACGTCCACCGATAGGGGTGATGAGACGGACGTTCGCCGTCGCGTCCGACCGAACGGCAATCGAGTCATCCAGCCGGAATCGCACGGTGATGAACGTTCCGGTCAGGTCGACTGACGCGACCTTGCCTTTCCTGATCCCGGCGATACGTACCTGGTCGCCGGCTTCCAATCCGCCGGTATTGACTAACTTGGCACTGTAGATAGTTTGTCCGGGCGGTGAGATGTACACAGCACCCGCCACGACGAGGCCGGCCACCGTGACCATCGTAACGACTCCCGCCAGGATGAGGTCGCGCCGACGCTGCGGGCGGTGATGCGGACGCTTATCGAAGAAGCGGGTCACTGGCACACCACCAGTCGTTGACCCATCAGGGCGATCTGCGCTGTTCTCGGTAGGTCGAGCACTCCTCGGGCGCACCCTGCCGCCGAGGACGAAGGTGTCGCTTTGGATGTAGCTTCCAGGGCGTCCAGGAGTGGCTTCAGGAGAACGGCACCGTTCAGTAAGCTTTCTGTATCCCCTGGCTCCCGCACCAATCTCTGATAAATGGCCGCGAAGCTGGTGTCGTAGGTCGACTCGATCTGCTCACCGGAGAGCACAGTCTTCGCCATCGAACGGTTGACCTCCCGCAGCGAGGCCCTCAGGCGATCGCTCACGCGGCTGAACGCATCGACGATTGACCCCAATTTGTCTATCAACTCGACCAGTTCGGCGGAGCGCCCCATCAACTGATCAGACACCTGTCCCAGGCTCGTCACAATGTTGGTGATGATCTCTGAACGCTGGTTCCCGTACTCGGTGATGTTCGCGACTTGCTTCATGACTGGTGCGATACCTCGACCGTCCCCCTGGGCGACCCGTAGCAGGTTCGACTGAAGCTCATTGATCTCGGCCGTATTCAATGTATCGAATACTGGTTTGAAACTGTTGAATAGTGTCGATACGTCGAACGACGGGACGGTCTTGTTGAGTGCCACCTGTGTGATCGACTCCTGGTCGGCGCCTTGTCCGGCATTGATGAGCTCCACATACCGCTGCCCCAGCAGGTTTTGGTAACGGACGGCGGCAGTCGTCGCGGGGGTAATCGAGACGCCGTCGTCCAGTTGGAAACGGACGATCGCTGTTGATCCCTTCAGGTCGACAGCCGTTACATATCCCACCTTCACTCCAGCGAGTCGTACCCCGTCGCGGGGCTTGAGTCCGGAAGCGTCGGCAAAAACCGCGGAACGCTGCGAACTGGAGGATCCTTCGTTGGTCGGCTGCAGAATCGCGATGATGACATATGTAAGGACGCCGATGACAGCGGTGAACGCGGTGATCTTAATGATTGTGGGTGTCAGAGACCTCAGAGTCATCCCGTGGGCCCCCCCATTCTCAATGCGCTTTGTAGAGCAGGTGAGGTCTGGACCACCAGTGCTAGCTGGAGCTGGACTCGGTCGCCGAATTTCGGCAAGGCTTTGTCGATGCCATCGAGGATCTGCGGGATCGTGTACACCGTGCGAACGAGCCCCGAGGCGGATCTGGCGACGGGCCGCGCTAGGTCAAGGCCGACGTCTAACAGCGAACTCAGGGCCGGGTAATTCTTGTCGAGCAGTCCGCCGAGTGCACCGAACAGAACCTTTCCCGTGTCGCCGAGATTGCTTTTCGTGCGATCGATGTTTTGTTGAGTGGCGAAAAAGTCAGCGATATCGACGTTCTTCAAGACGCCAGGGACGAACGGCGTCATGAAGTCGGCGACTCCGGTGGACAGATTGGCTGCAATTTCTAGGTCCTCCCCGACCGGCCGTTTCTGGACATCCCGCGTGAGCTTCGCGATCTGGAATACGAGTTTTCCGCTATCAGCCATTGCCTGCGAATCCTCGACGATGAACCTCACCACCGCTTCAAATGAGGGCTGGTCCAGTGCCTCGACCAGCGTGGAGATCTTCCTAACAAGTGTTGACACCGAGGTCTGTTCAGACTGCAACCTGCTTACGTAGACACTCCCGCCGGAACCGATGGGCGGTCCGTGTCCAGGATCCACGATCTCCAGTGCCGTCGGTCCCAGTGCGTTTGCCGAGGTGTAATTCACCGTCATGCCCTGCCGGAGATCTAGATCGTTGCCGGAACCGGTGAAGTTGATTCTGACCGTCGCGCCACGGTCTCGAACCGAGATGCTCGAGACCTCGCCCACGGTGAACCCAAGGTACTTCACCTCCGATCCCCCCTTCAATCCGTCGCCTATCGCGTCGGTGTTGATGGTCAACGACGTGTGATCGCTGAAGTCACCGTTAGCGTCACTTATCAGTAAGTAGGCAGCTATCGCGCCGAGGATTAAGAGGGCGACCCCCCGAAGGACTAGGTTCCCGTGCGATGGTTCGCGCCCGGACGGATCATGAAAGACAGCCACTGAACCCCCCTACCCAGAAATCCGTACGCCGGAATCGAGTCCCCACATCAGAAGTGTCAGAATCATGTCCTCCACGACGATGACGATGAGGCTCGTGCGGATCGCTCGGCCGGACGCCCGGCCTACCCCCTCAGCTCCGCCTGTGGCGAAGTAGCCCTGATAGCTATGGATAATCACTACGGAAACGACAAATACAAGAACTTTGATGAGCGAGAAGATAAGGTCCTGAGGTTTGAGGAACTGGTCGAAATAGAAATCATAAGTGCCGCCGGATTGGCCGTGTACCTGTGTGACGACGAGTTTAGCGGCCGCGAATCCGAGAATAAGCGCGATGATGTACAAAGGAATCACGGTCGTGATCGACGCCACTACGCGAGTGCTGACGACGAAGGGAATGGGACGTACCGCCATAGCCTCGAGAGCGTCGATCTCCTCGGAAATGCGCATCGAGCCTATCTCAGCTGTCAACCGGCAGCCGGCTTGCGCTGCGAACCCGATCGCAGCGATCATTGGTGCAAGCTCTCGGGTGTTGGCGTAGGAAGAGATGAATCCAGTCAGTGAACCCATCCCTACGAGGTCCAGCGAGGCGTAACCCTGGATACCGATTGAGGCGCCGACGGCGATGCCGAGGATGGCGAGGACGATGGCCGTTCCACCACCGACCAAGACTGCACCTCTACCCCAGGCGAATTCTTGTATGTAGAGCAGGGTTTGGCGTCGGTAGGTGGCGATGACATGGCGGATGCCGAGGACCGCGGCGATCACAAAGGTCGCGACGTGCCCCAAGCGTTCAGGTACTTGTGCAACGGGCGCGATCACGGCACCGACCGGACGGGTGGCGGCGGAGAACCTCCGGGAGGGAACGGTGGTCACGAGGCGTTTCTCATCCAATGGTTTGGGGGACGAACATGGTTGTTAGTTGCGTGATAAAGACATTGATCACGAAGCACGCGACGACACCCAGTACTACGGTGGCATTCACCGAGGTTGCGACGCCTTTAGGGCCGCCCTTCGTCGACAGCCCGCGGTGACAGGCAATCGTCACCACGACAAGTCCGAACACAAGTGATTTGCATAGAGCGACAACGATGTCGGTTACCGATGCGAACGACGCGAACGACGCGACATAGCTGCCGGGTGTGATGCCTTGGACATCGACGCTGATTGCGTAGCCCGCCAGCAGCCCGGTGAAGACGATCAGCATGCAGAGCATCGGCGCGGTGATCAACACAGATACGAACCGAGGTGCTACGACGCGCCTGGTGGGGTTGAGTCCGAGTGTCTCCATGGCGGCAATTTCTTCGCGAATCGTTCGAGCGCCCAAATCAGAGGCAATCGCTGATCCGGCCGCGCCCCCGAGTAGAAGGGCGGTAACGATCGGCGCTCCCTGTTGAATGATCCCGAGGCCCCCAGCCGCGCCAGCAATTGACGTGGCCCCAACTTGCTGAGTGAGGCTTCCCACCTGTACCGACACGATGACACCGAATGGCACAGCTACCAGAATCGCGGGCAGAGTCGTCACGACAATAACGAACCAGGTCTGCGATACGGCTTCGCGAAACGGAAACCGTCCCGTAGCAATGTCTACCGCTACCCACCGCAGGGCCTGGCCAGCCAAGCCGAGGGTGCTACCGAAAGTGGCGGCGCCGTCCAGGAAACGGTTGGCGTCGGTCCTAGTGGTGATGGACCTCTCCTTCCCTCGTACACGTGGTTTGCGCCACTCAATGCCGGTGCGCGTGATGGACAGTACCAGGTACTGCCAGTATTACCCATAGTATTTATAGAAAGACCGTGTCGGGACCAGCTCCCACACCTCATCGACCCCCGCACCCTGTTTGAGTAGGTGGCGGCTCAGTAAGGACAACGATCAGAAGATGACCTCAGAAGCAAGACTGCCGGCGCACTCGTCCCAGTGCATGGGCTGCGGAAGCGAAAACCCCCACGGACTTCAACTTGAGGTCCACCGGAGCGGCGAGCGGGTGTACGCCGATCACACCTTCGACGAGAAACACGTCGGCGCGCCAGGGTTGGCACACGGTGGCGCGATCTCGGCCGCCTGCGACGACATCATGGGTTTCACCCTGTGGATCGCGCGGACCCCCGCGGTGACCCGCACCCTGACCGTCGAATATCGCCGGCCGGTCCCTCTCCACACTCCCATGCGCCTCACTGCCTGGATTGACCACGAGTCGGATCGTCTATTGCACATTGCGGCCGCTGGATCGCTAGATGCTCAAACGTATTTCACCTCTAGCGGTGTCTTCGTCAAGGTCGACGTCGCTCATTTCCGACAGTATGCCGACGTATCAACAATCGATGACTTCTTCACCAACTTCACGCGGACAGACTGACGCCGCATCGGCCCATAGACCTGGAGAAGCGCCAAGAGATTGCGAGTGCCGTGCCTTCCCATTCCGGGTGAGTACCGAGTTGATGGCACGAAGGGTTCCTGCTGGACAGGATGCCAGGCATGTCTGGACGAGTTGATCGTTGCCGGGGAAGGCGATGTCTGACCGCGTCAAAGTGTCTGGGACTAGGGCAAACTCGTCGTATCCAGTTCGGCTGAGATCGTATCCAGGGTCCGCTAAGAGCATGGCTAGACGAGTGCAGCCACGACCAATGGTCGCACGACAACACCGCCTGTCGATGAAGCCAAGGACAAGTGCCCCGCGATCATCGACTGCGCCGTGACGACGCAAGACATATCACGCTCCCCAGCACGCCAAAGCTGCCGCGGTACGCGGCCGACGACCTTGAATTGCTGCACGTGGTCATCGTGTTCATGCTGGGACAGCAGCGGCCGCCAGCTGAGTCGCTACACCAGCGCACGGCAGCCTCGCCGCGCTCCGCATGTCAGTTTGCATTCCCGCATTGAGATCCCCGACTGCGGGGTTGCGGCCGGTGTGGTTGCGTCGAGCCGCCTTGCTGGCTGTTCGTCAGTGCGGCAGTGAGACTGCCGGCTGCGCCGTCACCTGATCGGAAGCGGCTACGCCGCACGGTGAACAGCCCTGACCCCGGTTCGCTTTGCACTTCCGAGCCCATGGCTTCCACCCGCGCCACCAAGGCGCGAAATTCATTTCGCCGCAGGCGGTTACAGGGCGAGCGCCCCGAAAACAATTGTCGCTTGCCTCGTTGGTGTTCGCGGTCTCCAGCCAAAGTCCTCCGGTAGCAAAGCGAACCCGCAGACCCAAAGGAGCGACCATGCACCCCATCATCACCACCCCCGACCTCATCGCCGCGATCCCCGGCCTGATCGGATTCGTGCCCACCGAATCCATCCTGCTCATCGGCATCACCGCCGAGAAGGTCCAAATCGCTGCCCGCCACGACATCACCGGCGCGGCCGATGTCGCCGACTACCTCGCCGAAGTGCTGCACACCAACAAGATGAATCACCCCAGGTTTTGTGCCGCCTCCATTGTGGGCTGGTCCTCGGGGCCGAGGCCAGAGTAGTGGAGCGTTTCGAACTCGGTCGGGGGATCTGGCCGATACTCGAGTGCAGCCTGCTGTTGTTGTACCAGTCGACCCAACCAGCGGTCGCGAACTCGACGTCGGAGACGGTCTTGTACGGGCTGGAGTGGAAGATCGTGGTCCGGATGCAGTCGGTCTTGTACAACCCGCTTACCGACTCGGCCAGAGCGTTGTCGTAGGCGTCCCCGCCCGACCCGATCGACGCGGCGATGTCTTCGAGCCGCAACCGCTCGGTCAGTGTAGCCGATGTGTACTGGGCGCGTTCAATCGGTCGATGCAACACCGGGTTGTTGTACCGAGTGTAGTTGTTCGCCAAAGACTTCGGCGGGGGTCTTCCAGTTGAGGACTTTTCTAGGACGGCTGTTGAGGGTGTAGGCGATAGCCTCGAGGTCCTCAGCTGACCACCGCGACAGATCAGTTCCCTTAGGAAAATATTGACGCAGAACACCATTGGTGTTCTCGTTCGACGGTCGCTGCCACGGTGAGTGCGGATCGGCGAAGAACACCTGCGTTCCGGTGTCCATCGCGAACTGGGCGTGAGCAGACAGTTCCTTGCCGCGATCCCACGTCAACGTTTTGCGCAACTGCTGCGGCAGCACGGCCATCGACGCTGTCAGTCCTGCATTCATCGCGATGGCACCGTAGCCACCGAGTGCGGGCCCGTTCTTCACAGGCGGCTGCTCACCCCAGCCCTTCTGGCGTGGCAGATGCACCAGAAGTGTTGCACGACTACGACGTTCAACGATAGTGCCGATCGCCGATCTCCCAGTTCCGATAATCAGATCACCCTCCCAGTGCCCGGGGACGGCACGGTCCTCGGCCTCGGCAGGGCGCTGACTGAACACGACGTCGGAGGTGACGTGACCCTGCGGCTTGTTGCGCGAGCGGGCCCGCGGCTCCCTCAGTGCACGTCCGGTGCGCAGGCACGCCACCAGCTCACGTTTGAGCGCGCCGCGGCCCTCGATGAACAGGGACTGGTAGATCGCCTCGTGACTGATACGCATGGATTCATCATCGGGGAAGTCGACCTTCAAACGCTGGGAGATCTGCTCTGGACTCCACGCCAGCGACCACCGCCGGTCGGCACGGTGCGGTTTGTTAAGCCCCTTCCACGGTGGTGGCGTGGGGCCCGCAGCGATCGTGCCATCGGGACGGCGGACAACGCCGGCCAGGCGGTGCTGTACGTACTCCCGCAACTCGACGTGGGCCACGAGCTTCGCTGTTTTTGGGCGCTTGGCGGCCTGCTGGGCTTTCCACTGCGCCACCAACGCCCGATACTCGAGCTTCCCGCTCCTGGTTGCGGCGTTGCGCCGTAGCTCACGCGAGATCGTGGCCGGACTGCGCCCGATCCGCCGTGCGATCTCACGCACCCCACGATCCTGGGCGCGTAGCAGCGCGATCTCTTCCCGTTCGGCGAACGATAGATAGCGGCCCGAAGGCTCATCCAGACTCAGCGGCCTCATGCCGCCAGCGTGGCGGAACCAGCGTGTACCCACCGGCACCGACACACCGACAGCGATCGATGCCTGCGCCGTGCTCACCCCCGTCGCGACCACCCGCCAAAACTCACGTTGCACCTGCCGCGACGGCTCCGGCCGCCCCGGCGATCGCATCGCCGGCCGAAGTGCACGATCAGCACGCCACTGCCGACGAACACCTACCGCCACATCGCTGGTCTTCCAACTCCAGTCCGCCGTAGCCACCGCGAACACCTCCACGATCATGGTGTTGCGACGACCAGTTGAATCCGCCCTGACTTCCGGCATCTGAATGATGTATCAGCTCAGCAGCTTTCACCGGATGTCCCTCTCGTTTCCGCTGCCACAGTGCCATCCGAAGCGGGACCGTCACCAGCTCCACCGTCTTCGATGTCGATGCGTACCACGCCACGATTCGACGGGAGAACACGTCGATGATGAACACCACGTACACCCACCCAGCCCATGTCCGGCAGTACGTGAAATCGGTCACCCAGACCCGGTTCGGTTCGGCGGCACTGAACTGTCGGTTCACCAGATCCTCCGCGCGTACACCATCGGCGGACCTGACCGTCGTCCGAACTCCCTTGGGCCTTCGAATTCCATTGTGGCCTAACACCTTCATCGCTCGATCGACCGCGCCATAGGACACCCCAGGCAGTGTTGTCGGGTGTCTATGGGCGTGCATCTTAACCCGCCCATAGAGGCCCTCCGGAGTCATCTTCCGCCGGCCGTCGTCATCGGTGCGCCAGACTACGTTGCGCACCGCATCGACGACGTGGGCATCGGAGACGGTACGAGTGGCGGGAGCGCGAGTGCGCCATGCCCGGTAGGTTCGTGCGGCAATCATGCAGCCCTGCTCGCGCAGAACCCGGCAGATCGACTCGACCGCAAAACCGTTGGCGCGCATCTGATCTATGAACGTCACGATCGTCGGTTGCGGGGGTCGAGTTCCCCCGCGAAGAAAGTTGTCGCCGCTTTCAGAATGGCAACGTCCTCTCGCAACAGCTTGTTCTCCGCCTTGAGTCGCTTGATCTCGGCGGACTCCTTCGAGGTGGTCCCGGAGCGGGCGCCGGCATCGACCTGCGCTGCACGGCCCACCGACGTACCGTCTCCCCACCGACACCGACCTTCTGTCTCACGACCAGGCTGGCAGTCAGCGGATCCAATAAGCGGGAGGGAAACGGCTCCGCGGGAACGGGATTCGTGCCGAACTGGGCGTCCGGCTCACCGACGACGATGCTCCGACGGCGCGATCCCATACCTCTTCCGGTAAGCGGCAGCGAACCTGCTCGCACTCGAGAATCCCCACCGCGCAGCGACTTCGGCGACAGTTCCGGAATCATCCGACGACGTCAGGTCGGCGCGTGCCCGACTCAGACGAATGTCGCGCAGCGTCTCCGTGGGGGTGGCGCCGACATGCTCGGCGAAACCCTCCTGCAGTCGCCGCAGGCTCGATCCGTCGACCTCGGCCATGTCTGCCAGCCGCCAGTCGCGAGCCGGATCGTCGTGCAACGCGTCGAGGACCCGCTTCACCATCCGCGGTCGCAGGCCGGTACCGGCCTCCTCCGGTGAGACCGCCAGGATAAACGCGCTGCTGACCGCACTGGCGAGTTGCGGACCGACGAGGGGGTTCGCAAGCAGGTCGGCCGGTTCCCGAAGCTGCGCTGTGAGCGCGCGGACGAGCGCGAACCACGACTTCTCGTCGGGCCCGCTGAGGTCGATCTGGTCCGGGAGGAGAAGTCTCGAGCGAAGTGGGGCGGCCCGGACCCGATCGGCCTCACGCTCGAGGTATTCGGCGTCGAACTTCACCCCGACGACCTGGCAGTCGGCAGACCATCGGGTGATGAGGGACGGCCGGTCGGCGGCGAACACGGTGGCCTGCCCGGCCTCCGACGTCGTGCGGACCGACCCGGCGCGTGACTCCAGGACGCCACTGACGGGGATGTTGATCTCGTAGGCGTCGGGGTAGTCGCAGGCGATCGACACCTCGGTTCCCCAGTTCAGCCGGCCGATTGTGACCGGGCCCAGGTCGACGGTCTGCAGATTCAGCTCGAGGTGGTCGGGCGACGACAGCGCGGTCAGCTCATGCGGGAAGTACACCTGCTCGATGGCCCGGTGTGCCGCCTCCCAATCACTGGTCTGCGTGCCACCACGGCCGACATCTGCCGCTCGATCGCCACCAGCCCCGACTTCGAGGCCGTCATCACCAAGGCCGGCGGACGCACATTCGGCCACCCTGCCGTCATCGGTGTCAACGGACCGATCCACGACGACCTCCGTTCCATGGTCGATCCCGCCCTGCAGCCACAGGAGGTCGACCGCTGGATCGACGATCTGGTCCGCCCGATCGCGCGCCGCTACCTGAGCGAGTTCGAGGACACCGGGCGTGCCGAACTCATCGCCCAGTACTGCGAGCCCGTCAGCGTCCGCGCTCTCGGCGACCTGCTCGGACTGCACTCGGTCAGCTCGGACAAGCTGCGCGAATGGTTCCACAAGCTGTCGAACTCGTTCACCAATGCGGGCGTCGACGAGAACGGCGCGTTCACCAACCCCGAGGGATTCGCCGAGGCCGATGCCGCCAAGGAGGAGATCCGCTCCATCGTCGACCCCCTGCTCGACAACTGGATCGTCAACCCCGACGACAGCGCGATCTCCCACTGGCTGCACGACGGCATGCCCGAAGGTCAGACCCGCGACCGCGAGTACATCTACCCGACCCTCTACGTCTATCTCCTCGGCGCCATGCAGGAGCCCGGGCACGCGATGGGCTCGACGCTCGTCGGGCTGTTCAATCCACCGGACCAGCTCGAGCGAGTCATCGACGAGCCCGCCCTGATCCCCCGCGCCATCTCGGAGGGCATGCGGTGGACCTCGCCGATCTGGTCGGCGACCGCCCGCATCAGCACGAAGGACGTGGAGGTGGCCGGGGTCGAACTCCCCGAGGGATCAGTGGTGCTGATGTCCTACGGCTCGGCCAACCACGACCACGCCGTCTACGACGCCCCCTCGGAATTCGACCTCACCCGACCCCCGCTGCGGCACCTGGCATTCGGCGCCGGCAACCACGCATGTGCGGGTATCTACTTCGCCAATCAGGTCTGCCGGATCGGGCTCGAAGAACTGCTCGAGGCAATCCCCAACCTCGAGCGCGACACCGGCTCCGACGTCGAGTTCTGGGGCTGGGGCTTCCGCGGCCCGACCTCGCTGCACACCACCTGGGAGGTGTGATCATCATGTGCAGCTCAGACACCTTCACGGTCGAGGCCGGGAAGTCGTCGGTGCAGTGCGGACCGGACCAGAAGATGCTCGATGCGTTCCTGCGCAACGGGGTGTGGGTCCCGAACTCGTGCAACCAGGGAACCTGCGGCACCTGCAAGGTGCGCGTCGTGCGCGGAACCGTCGACCACCCACCGGCCCCGGACACGGTGCTGTCGATCGCCGAGCAGGAACAGGGTTTCGTGCTCTCCTGCCAGACCACGCCCGCCTCCGACGTCGTCATCGACCCGCCGGCCGAAGAAACGGGCTCACCACGACATGTGTTGCGCGACATCGCCGGAACCGTCGGTGCCGTCACTTCGATTGCCGACGACACCGTGTCGGTGACGGTACTCTTCGACGAGCCGCTGGAGTTCACGGCCGGCCAGTACGTCGAGCTGACGGTGCCGGGAACCGTTGAGACACGGCCGTATTCGATGGCCAATCCGCCGAGCGAACCCGACAAGCTCGAGTTCCACATCCGGCGACAGCCCGGCGGGTTGGCGACGGAGGGCTGGATCTTCGAGTCTCTGGACGTCGGCGACCCGGTCACGAATGTCCGGCCCGTGGGGCGATTTCTGCTACGAGCCGGAGGAGTCCGGCGTCGGGTTGGTCCTGCTGGTCGGCGGGACCGGCCTGGCTCCGCTGAAGGCCATCGCCCGGGCAGCGCTTCAGGACGACCCCGAACGTGAGATCCACGTCTACCACGGCGTCCGCACCCGGGCCGAGCTCTATGACGTCGACTTCTGGGAAGGACTTGCGACCACCTATCCCGCTGTCCGGTACATCCCGTGCCTGAGTCGCGAACAGTGGCCCGGGCGAACCGGATACGTCGGTGACGCGATGATGGAGGACCTTCCGTCCTGCCGGAATCACGCCGCCTATCTCTGCGGCCCACCCGCGATGGTCGAGGCGGGGGTCAAGGCACTCAAGCGCCGGCGCATTCCGCCGCGTCGTATTCGGCGGGAAAAGTACACCCCGGCCGTGAGTCTCGCCGCGGTGTGAGCCAAGCCGCGACCACTCTCCGCGTGCAGGTTTCCCTCCCGCCCAACCTGTTTCCCTTCCGCTTGTCGGATCTAATCAGCGGGAGGGAAACGGCTCCGCGGGAACGAAAACGCCCCGCCGGCACAAGCCGACGGGGCGAATCGCGTTGGTTTCGACGCGGCTCAACCAGCGGTGTGGGTGATCAGCGCAGCAGCGCGCGGCTCATGACGACGCGCTGGATCTGGTTGGTGCCCTCGTAGATCTGGGTGATCTTGGCGTCGCGCATCATGCGCTCGACCGGGAAGTCGCGGGTGTAGCCGGCGCCGCCGAAGAGCTGGACGGCGTCGGTGGTGACCTCCATGGCGACGTCGGAGGCGAAGCACTTCGACGCCGAGCTGATGAAGCCGAGGTTCTTCTCGCCACGCTCGGCGCGGGCGGCCGAGGTGTAGACCATGAGGCGCGCGGCCTCGACCTTCATCGCCATGTCGGCGATCATGAACTCGACGCCCTGGAACGAGCTGATCGGCTTGCCGAACTGCTTGCGGTCCTTGACGTATTCGATGGCCTTGTCGAGCGCACCCTGCGCGATGCCGACGGCCTGGGCGCCGATGGTCGGGCGGGTGTGGTCGAGGGTCTGCAGGGCGGTCTTGAAGCCGGTGCCCTCGTCGCCGATGATGCGGTCGAGCGGGATGGTGCAGTCCTCGAAGTACAGCTCCGCGGTGGGCGAACCCTTGATGCCGAGCTTCTTCTCCAGCGGGCCGACGGTGAAGCCGGGGTCGTCCTTGTGGACCATGAACGCGGAGATGCCGTTGACCTTCTTCTCCGGGTCGGTCACCGCCATGACGGTGTACCAGGTCGACTTGCCGCCGTTGGTGATCCAGCACTTGGAGCCGTTGAGAACCCAGTTGTTGCCGTCCTTGCGGGCGCGGGTCTTCATGCCGGCGGCGTCGGAACCGGCCTCGCGCTCACTCAGCGCGTACGAGGCCATGGCCTCGCCGGAGGCGATGCCGGGCAGCACCTGCTGCTTCAGCTCGTCCGAGCCGTTGAGGATCAGGCCCATGGTGCCGAGCTTGTTGACGGCGGGGATCAGCGACGACGAGGCACACACGCGGGCGACCTCTTCGATGACGATGCAGGCTGCGATCGAGTCGCCGCCCTGGCCGCCGAACTGCTCGGGGACGTGGATGGCGTTGAAGCCCGATGCGTTCAGCGCGTCGAGGGCCTCCTGCGGGAAGCGCGAGTTCTCGTCGACGTCGGCGGCGTGCGGCTCGATCTCCTTCTCGGAGAGCGCGCGGATCGCCTCACGCAGAGCGACATGCTCCTCCGGAAGCTGGAAGACGTCGAAGTCGGGATTTCCGAAACCCATGACAACTCCTCACGGCACGGGGTGCCAAATTGGTGGTTACTTACCAGTGCATCACGGCACTCAGTGCCATGTCAACGCGCCGCGACACAGCGGGAATGCCACCCACGTCATCGATTCTCCTCGCCGGGTCCGGCGTTGTCCCGAACCTGCCCCAGATGCTCAGGGTTTTCGCAGCTCATCGGCCACACGACGGGCCACCTCGTCCGGCGACGTCCCGGCCGGATAGGTCACGACGGTGACCTGCTGCTGCAGCAACTCGGGATCGCCCACGGCACCGCCCACCGAGCCTCGGGCACCGAGTGCCACCGCGATCCGGGCGAGCTCGCGGCGCAGGCGTTCGAGGGTCGCGTCGGCGTCACCGCGGATCATCTGCCGGAGCAGATAGTTGTGGGTGCCGGTGATCGCCGCGACGTAGGCCACGATGTGCACCGGCGGCTCGTCGGGCAGTCGCCGACGCAGGAACTCCTCGAAGGCGCCCTGGTAGCGGTAGGTGGTGACGAGCTCGCGATCACGCAGCGCCGGGACCTCCTGCACCACCTGGGCGCGCCGGACGGCCAGATCGCGGTCCCGTTCGAAGTGCCGGAACACCACCTCGGCCGCAGCACACACCGCCGACCAGGGATCCCCGACGTACGACGCCAGGGTGTCGTCGACCTGACCCAGCAGGGACTCGTGATCGGCGAAGATCACGTCCTCCTTGGACCCGAACTGCCGGAAGAAGGTGCGACGGGACATCCCGGCGGCCGACGCGATCTGCTCGACCGTCGTCGACTCGTAGCCGTGTTCGCTGAACAGCCGGATCGACTCGGCGACGACGCGCATGCGGAAACCCGCGCTGTCGACATCGGCAACTGACATGGGTCAAGTATCACCACATGAGCGCCCGCACGGGCGCACCACCCGAATCAGTAGCCGGCCGAACGATGTTCCCGGCGCCCGAATGCACCGGTCGGCCGCGGGCTCACGTCGAGGCCGGCGTCCGCCCGGAATCCACGACGCGGCCCGAGACGCGACCGTTTGCCCGCGAGGTCCCGAGCAGTGGCCGATTTTCGACTCGGATTGGGTTGCTGCGACGCCCTATTCGGCGCGGGCACGGTCACGCAGCTCGCCCTTCAGGACCTTGCCGGTGGGGGTACGGGGGAGTTCGTCGGCGAAGATGATGTCGCGCGGCACCTTGTAGCCGGCGAGCAGTCGACGACCGTGCTCGATGAGCTCCTCGCCGGTCAGCGTCGCACCCGGCTGCAACAGGACGTAGGCACGCGGTCGCTCTCCCCACTTCTCGTCCGGTACACCGATCACCGCGACGTCGACGACGGCGTCGTGACTCACCAGCGCCTGCTCGACCTCGATGGTGGAGATGTTCTCACCGCCCGAGATGATGATGTCCTTGGCGCGGTCGCGGAGCTGGATGTAACCGTCGGGATGCATGACGCCGAGGTCGCCGGTGTGGAACCAGCCGCCCGCGAAGGCCTTTCGGGTCTCGTCCGCGTCGCGGAAGTATCCGGCCATCACGTTGTTGCCGCGCAGCACGATCTCGCCCATGGTCTCGCCGTCGGCGGGTACATCGACCAGCGGCACCTGCTCGGGCACCACCACGCGGGCCGTCTCGGCCTGCACCATCCCCACGCCCTGGCGGGCGAGCTTCGCAGCGCGGTCGGCGGGTTCCAGTGCGCTCCAGGCTTCTTGATGCTCACAGATGGTGTACGGGCCGTACACCTCGGTGAGGCCGTACACGTGGACCACGGTCACGCCGATCGCCTCGAGGGCACCGATCACGGTCGGCGACGGCGGCGCACCCGCGGTGGTGATGTGCAGCGGACGGTTCAGAAGATGCGCCCGCGGCGAGCCGACGATGGTGGTGCAGACCGTCGGCGCACCACACATGTGGGTGACGCCGAGATCGTCGATGGCGTCCCAGATGGCGTCCGCGCGGACGGCCCGCAGACAGACGTGGGTGGCACCGGCGTGGGTCACCGCCCACGGCGTGCACCAGCCGTTGCAGTGGAACATCGGCAACGTCCACAGGTAGCGCGACGACCCGGTGAACTGGTTGTGGAAGGTCTCCCCGAAGGAGTTCAGGTAGGCACCCCGGTGGGTGTACATGACGCCCTTGGGTTTACCGGTGGTTCCCGACGTGTAGTTGATCGAGATGATCGCGTTTTCATCGTCGACCGTCCAGGCGATCGGCGCCGGATCGAGGTCGTCGGCGGCGGTCAGGTGGTCGTCGTAGGAGACGAGGCCGTCGATGCCGGCGTCGACGACGGGACCGGGGGTCACACCGAACTCGGGGTCGGCGATCTCGACGACCGTCTCGACCTCGGGCACCTGCCCGATGATCGCAGAGACGGTGTCGCGGAACTCCGCGTCGAAGTAGAGGGCCTTGGCCCCGGAGTGCTGGAGGATGTAGACCAACTCGGGTCCGGCGAGCCGCGAGTTGAGTGCGACGAGGACGCCCCCGGCGAGCGGCACCGCGTAGTGCGCGATCAGCATCTCCGGGATGTTGGGGGCCAGGTAGGCCACGCGGTCCCCCGAGTGGATCTTCGTGGCAAGGACGCGAGCGAGGCGCTGCACGTGGTCGGCGAACTCGGCGTAGGTGAGTCGACGCTGCCCGTAGAGGATCGCCGCGCGGTCGGGGAAGACCGCCGCCGAACGCTCCAGGAAGCGCAGCGGGCTCAGTTCGGAGCGGTTGGCCCCGCCCCATTCCGTGGTCGACGGGCCCGTGCCCGTCGCAAATGCATCGGGCGTGGAGACCGACATCGTTCCTCCGTTTTCTCGCGACCGTGCGACCGGGCCCGAGGTTGTGACGGCCCGTACGTGCGACGGCGATCTAGGGTACTGATCACATCGAAACGCCTGCACCCTCCGAAGAGGGGGTTCGAGCCCGACACCGTGACCGGATCGGTGCACGCACCGCGCGGATAGCGGGCACCACAAAATGTGGGACGGAGCCCGGTGCACTACGTACGGTGGATCCATGGCAACTCCCACTGAGAGTCCCACCCCGTCGCGACCCACTCCGATCGCCAAGGAACCAACCGTCGATGATCCGGTCGCCCCGGCCGAAGTCTCCGCCGACGACGAACTGTCGGCCGACGAACGGGCGTTGCTCGTCGACAACCTCCGGTTCGTCCTCGACGGACGCTGGCGTGCCACCCGGGAAACGGTCCGCGAGAACTCCAACCGAGCCGATCTGCTGCCCGACCCCTCCCGCACGCTGGAGGAGGCACGCGCCCACACCCTCGAGGTGATGCGCGAACTCGCGTCGCAGGGCTTTGCTGCGGCCGGCTTCGCGTCCGACCACGGCGGCACCGGCGACATCGGCGCCTCCATCACCGCCATCGAGATGCTCGGATATGCCGACCTGTCGCTGATGGTGAAGGCCGGCGTGCAGTGGGGGCTGTTCGGCGGTGCCGTGGAGAACCTGGGCACCAAGCGCCACCACGACAAGTACGTACCGGGCATCATCAACATGGACATCCTGGGCTGCTTCGCGATGACCGAGACCGGTCACGGCTCCAACGTGCAGGCCATCGAGACCACGGCCACCTACGACCGCGACGCCCGCGAATTCGTCATCCACTCCCCCACCCCGTCGTCGCGCAAGGACTACATCGGCGGGGCGGCCGAACACGCCCGCTTCGCCGCGGTCTTCGCCCAGCTGATCACCGGCGGTCCCGACGAGGAGCCCGAGGGACGTGGCGTGCACTGCTTCGTCGTGCCGATCCGCGACGAGGACGGCAACGATCTGCCCGGCATCACCACCAGCGACTGCGGCCACAAGGGCGGTCTCGACGGTGTCGACAACGGCCGCATCATGTTCGACAACGTGCGGGTCCCGGCGGAGAACCTGCTCAACCGCTACGCCGACGTGGCCGAGGACGGCAGCTACAGCTCGCCGATCGAGAACATCAACCGTCGCTTCTTCACGATGCTCGGCACCCTCATCCGTGGACGCGTGAGCGTGGCCGCAACCGCGGGTGCGGCGGGCCGCAAGGCATTGACCCTCGCCACCCGTTACGGCCTGATCCGCAAGCAGTTCGAGGCGCCCGACGCCACCGACGAGATCACCGTCATGGACTACCTGGGCCACCAGCGAAAGCTGTTGCCCCTGATCGCGAAGTCGTACGCCATCGCGTTCACCCAGAACGAGATCGTGGCCGAACTGCACGAGGTCCAGTCGGTGGCGCCGGACGATTCCGACGCCGGCCGGCAACGCCAGCTGGAAGGACAGGCCGCAGGCCTCAAGGCCTACGCGACCTGGCACGCCTCACATTCGATCAACGTCAGCCGCGAGGCCTGCGGCGGCGCGGGATACCTGGACGAGAACCAGCTTTCGATCATCCGCGGCGACATCGATGTGTTCACCACCTTCGAGGGTGACAACACGATCATGATGCAGCTCATCGCCAAGGAACTGCTGTCGTCGTATTCCGATGACGTGCAGGGCCTTTCGGCGGGCGGATGGGTCCGTTTCATCGCCGGGATGGCGCGCGACGTGGTCGCCGAGAAGACCGCCGTCCGCCAGGTGGTGCAGACGCTGCTCGATAGCTCCGACGAGGACACCGAGAAGTCGGCGCTCACCGACCGGAGCACGCAGATCCGGTTGTTTCGCAACCGCGAGGACCACCTGGTGCGCACGTGTGCGCAGCGGTTGCGACGTGCGCTCGACGACGAGAACGACGCCTTCGACGTCTTCAACAACGCGCAGGACCACCTGCTGAAGGTCGGGCACGCGCACATCGAGCGGGTGGTGCTCGAAGCGTTCGTCGAGGCGATCGAGAACTGTGATTCACGTTCTGCTGCAGAACTGTTGGGCAAGGTGTGCGACCTGTTCGTGTACTCCGCGCTCGAAGCCGACCTGTCCTGGTTCATGATGCACCGGCACATCTCGGTGGAGCGGGCCAAGGCGGTCCGGCGCGGTGTGAACGAGCTGTGTCAGGAACTGCGCCCGCACGCACGTTCGCTGGTCGACGCCTTCGGCGTCCCCGAGGAACTGCTGCGTGCGCCGATGCTCGAGAACGGCTGACCCGACCACCTGCGCGACCCGGCATCGATCCGACCCCACCGCGTCCGGCCTGTACCCGCACAGGCCGGGCGCGGTTTCTTCGATGTTCGGGTTTGAATTGTCACAACCCGGGCACACTGCTCCCGACGCCGCTGTGAAAACACCCGCCGCGACGTGACCCGGACGGTCTCGCACTGCGCCGCTGGGTCGACTCGGCCCAGGACGTGGACGCGAATCGTCCTGGGAACAGAGCACACTCGTCGCCGACAGGGGTTCGCTGCTTCGCGCGGCCACTGCGATCAACACTGCCCGCAGAAAGCCCGTCGTCGTCGACGCCTCTCGCTGGCTCGCCGCCCACCCAACACGACTGTCAGGGGAATCATGTTCCGCCACACCGATTACATGCAGTTCGACGTCAAACCCGAGAAGCCCGACCCCGTTTACGCGCGCAAGCTGCAGGAGCTGCTCGGCGGCGCCTTCGGCGAGATGACCGTGACGATGCAGTACCTCATGCAGGGCTGGAACTGCCGCATGAAGGGCAAGTACAAAGACCTGATCATGGACATCGCGACCGAGGAGATCGGTCACGTGGAGATGATCGCCACGATGGTCGCCCGCCTCCTCGAGGGCGCTCCGGTGACCGACTCCACCGCCAACGCCCTCGGCGATCCTGTGGTCGCCGCGGTCCTCGGCGGCAGCGATCCCACCCAGGCCGTCTTCTCCGGTGGCGGCCCGCGCCTCGCCGACAGCAACGGCGTGCCGTGGAACGCGGGCTACATCGTGCACAGCGGCAACCTGCTCGCCGACTTCCACGCGAACGTCACGGCCGAGGCGCAGGGTCGCGTCCAGACCGCGCGACTGTGGCACATGACCGACGACCCGGGCGTGAAGGACATGCTGCGGTTCAACCTGGCCCGCGACACCTATCACCAGAACCTGTGGCTGAAGGCCATCGAGGAACTCAAGGCGGACGGCCTCGAGGGCACCATCGCCCCCGACGACCTGTTCGACGAGGAGTTCAGCGAGCACGCGAGCACGCTGTGGCATCTGTCGGACGGTGCGGACTCGGACAAGGGCGGCTGGGCGAGCGGTCCCACCCCTGACGGGAAGCACGAGTTCAAGTTCCTCGCCGATCCGCAGCCCCTCGGCGACCGCCAATCCGGCCCGCCGCCGGATCCGAAGCTCTATGCGACCTACGATGGCGCCATGGGGACCCCGCAGAAGCCGAAGTTCGGCACTGAGAAGGGTGTCATGGGCAAGATCAAGGACGTCGTCGATCCCGATCCGACCGGATAGAGACCCGTCGCCGGTGCGGCAGGCCGCGGACTCCCCGAGCGTTCGCGGCCTGCCGTGCCGACGGCGGTGTCGCCCGATCTACGGAGGTGCCATGACCGACCTGCCCGACCTCATCACGACGCCGTTCCGCTGGCTCGGTGCGCTGCGGCACGCGCGGGTGTTCCATCCCGACGGTCTGCTGTGCGGGGGCCAGGCGTCGGTCTCCGGGGACCACCCGCTGCCCTTCCGCTCCGGGCCGGTCACGGTCCGTCTGTCGAAGGGAATCGGCACCCCGGGCGGCCTGCCCGACATCGTCGGCGTGGCCGTGCGGTTCCCCGCCTCGGCCCCGACGAACGTCCCGGCCGACGCCCCGACGCCGGCGAAGGGCACCGGCCACGCCGCGTCCGGCGCATGGGACCTGTTGCTGGCCGGACCGGCACCGCTGTCCGGCCGCCTCCCCGTCCCGCTCCCGGCCACGCACTGGGCCCCGACCGCCGTCTCGAGCCTCACGCCCTACCGATACGACGGCGAGCTGTACTGGATTCGTGCCCGCATCATCGAGCCGACCGGGCCGTCCGGTCTGGATGTCGAGGATCTCGCCGCGTGCCTGCGCACCAAGCGGCCGGTCGTGATCATCCTCGAAGCCGGGTGCAGGCGATTCGTTCCCCTGGCCCGGATCGAACTCGACCACGTGCTGACCGGGCTCGACATCGACTTCGATCCGATCCTCCACCGTCCCGACGGGGTCGAGTTCGCGCCGTCATGGCTGGGTGACCTGCGTCGACGCGCCTACCGCGACAGCCGAAAGGGACGTCACTCGGTGGTGTCCTGATCCTTCTCCTCGGATCTTCCGGACTCGGGCTCGCCGGCGTCCGCTTTCCGGCCAGAGGGCGGTAGCCCCATCCGCACGGCGGCGTGGGCCTGCGCGAGTTCACTGCGGAACACCTCGACGTCCCGGGCCCAGGCCTGCGCGAGTTTCCCGGAGGTCAGCCGCACCCCCACACCTTTCCGGCGTCGCGGCACACCGTGGAGTTCACCGAGCGCCGGAGCACTCTCCCAGTCCTCGGGCGTCGGCGAGTTGTTGGGCGGGTAGATCTCCTCGATGTCGGCGAGCGGGGTCGTCACCGCGCCCTGACGCAGCGTCGTCTCCGTGAGTTCGACGCTGACGTGTCGTCGCGCCGCGGTCACCTGGACGAGCGAGAAACCGAACAGGATCACGAGGAAGATGATCAGGACCGGCCAGTGCACCTGTCCAGGTCCGACGATCTCCATGACGAGGACCGCGAGGACGAGCGCGGGACCGATGAGGACCACCCACCTGCTCCCGCCGGGTTCGTAGAACAGGACCTCACCCGGATCCGTTCCCGGATCGGATTCGCCGGGTTCGGTTCCGTCGACCGGGTCTGGCGCCTCGTCGGTCACGGCTTCTTCTTGCGCTGTGTGCGCTGCTTCTTGGGTTCGGGCGCCTTGCCCGTGTACCAGGTCTCCGAGTCCGGCCGGTAGGCCAGCAGCGACCCGAAGAGACCGATGATGGCGGCCAGCAGTGCCAGGGCGAACACCGGCGATCCGAGGCCGACGCTGAGGAACAGCAGCATGGCAACGACGACGAGCGTCAGCGCCGACAGGGACGACCGCCACCGGGCATCACCGGTGAACGCCTTGCTGCCGAGCAGGATGTAGGCGACACCGACGAGCAGGACGAGTATGCCGAGCATCGCCGAGGCCATCGACCCGGAGTCGTCGACCGCGGACAGCACCACGACGAGGACACCGAGAAGGGCCAGGAGCGCTCCCGACACCACCCAGCACCGGTAGGCCCAGACGACGAGTTTCGGACGCTTCGCCGGGTCGGGACTTGTCACTGCTTCTTCGGTCCTTCGCTGTCGGAGTCGGTGTTCTCGGGGTTTGGGCTCTCGGGCTTGCGGAGGTCGGGTGTTCCGGCGCCGCCGGCCTCGGATGACCCGCCGCGGGCGGCGGCCTCGGGTGAACTGTCACCATACGGTGTGTCACCGGGCTGTATCCCCGGCTGTGACGGGTTCTGGCCGTAGGGGTACTGGCCGTACGGGTTCTGGCCATACGGGTTCTGGCCGTACGGGTTCTGGCCGTACGGGTTCTGGCCGTAGGGGTTCTGGCCGTACGGATACGGCGGTGCGGGCGGCGGCACCGGCCGGGGCTTGCGCTCTTCCGCCATGCGCCGGCAGTACTTCTCGGAGTCGGCGCGCATCAACAGCACGGTCGCGCCGAGTGCGGCGACGCCGCTGATGACCAGGGGCACCATCGCCCACGCCGGGTCGGTGTCGCCGAACAGGGAGAAGACCAGGTTGACGACGATGTAGACACCCATCGCACCCAGCACGATGCGGGCCCAGTTGTAACCCTTGCGCGTGAACCACACGACCAGCGCGGTGATCGCGGTCAGGAACACCGACATCGCGACGAGGATCCCGATGACGAAACCCGACGACGTCATGAACTGCAGCTGGTCCTCGGAGACGCCGTTCGGCGGGTTGTCGCGGACCTGATCACGGACGAGGTCGACGAAGGTGCCCGTCTGCGCGAACAGCGCGACGACCTGTCCGACGACGACCACCGCCCACAGTTCGACGGCGATCGAGATCGAATCCGGGATCCTCGGGCGCAGCTCCGCGTCGGACTCTGACGAGGCGCGCATCGGGTCGAACGGTGCGGACATGGCACCAGCCTAGTGGGACGCGTCACCGGCCCGCGCACACGTCCGGCGAGGTCCCGTGCGGAAGGGTCAGGACAGCCGGTTCGCGACCTCGGTGGCCCAGTAGGTCAGGATGACCGACGCTCCGGCACGGCGGATCGAGGTCAGCGACTCCAGGATCGCGGCGTCGCGGTCGATCCAGCCCCGCTCCGCGGCGGCCGTGATCATCGCGTACTCACCGCTGATCTGATAGGCGGCGACGGGGACGTCGCTCATCTCGGCGACATCGAGCACGATGTCGAGATAGCTCATCGCGGGCTTGACCATCACCATGTCGGCGCCCTCCTCGAGATCGAGGCGCACCTCCCGCAGCGACTCGATCCGATTGGCCGCGTCCTGCTGATAGGTGCGTCGGTCGCCCTGCAACGACGAGCCGACCGCCTCCCGGAACGGCCCGTAGAAGGCCGACGCGTACTTGGCGGAATAGGCCAGGATCCCGGTGTCGGTGAAGCCCTCGGCGTCGAGTGCGTCGCGGATGGTGGCGACCTGGCCGTCCATCATCCCGCTCGGCCCGAGGAGCTGGGCCCCGGCGCGGGCCTGCGCCAGCGACATCGACACGTAGCGGTCGAGGGTCACGTCGTTGTCGACGCGTCCACGGCCGTCGAGCACGCCGCAGTGCCCGTGGTCGGTGAACTCGTCGAGGCAGGTGTCGGCCATGAGGACCGTCGAGTCACCGAGGTCGTCGGTCAGCGCGCGCAGTGCCCGGTTGAGGACTCCGTCCTCGGCGTCGGCACACGAGCCGGCCGCGTCCTTGTCCTCCGGACGGGGCACGCCGAACAGCATCAGACCGCCGACGCCGGCCTCGACCGCCTCCGCCGCGGCGGCGCGCAGCGAGTCCAACGTGTGCTGCACGACGCCGGGCATCGACGAGATCGGCTTCGGCTCGTCGATGCCGTCGGCGACGAACATCGGCAATACGAGTTGCCTTGGCGCGAGGGTGGTCTCGGCGACCAGCCGACGCATCGCCGGCGTGGTGCGCAACCGGCGGGGACGGATCACGGGCGGCATGTCGTCTCCTTCGTCTCCCGGGCCCTTCGAGGCTCGTCGACTTCGATTCACTCCTTCGTCGCTCACTCAGCCCGGCGGCTATCGCTCCTCACACCTCAGGGAGCAGGGCGGTCACGAACGCGATCGACGGGACTTCTTGCGCGGCGGGGGCAGTGCGCCCTCGGCACGGAGCCGGGCGGCGTGCTCGGCGAGCGCGTCGACCAGTTCGAGGACCGAGGCGTTCTCCGGCTGGACGTCCACGCGCAGACCGAATTCCGTTGCGGTCTCGGCGGTCTTGGGGCCGATGCACGCAACGATGGTGCGCGCGTGCGGCTTTCCGGCGATGCCGACGAGGTTGCGGACCGTCGAGCTCGAGGTGAAGCAGACCGCGTCGAAGCCGCCAGTCTTGATCATCTCGCGGGTCTCGGCGGGCGGCGGTGCGGCGCGCACGGTGCGGTACGCGGTCACGTCGTCGATCTCCCAGCCGCGGTCGCGCAGCCCCTCGGAGAGGGTCTCGGTGGCGATGTCGGCGCGCGGCAACAGGATTCGGTTGACCGGATCGAACACGTCGTCGTAGGGCGGGAACTCTTCGAGCAGGCCCAGCGAGCTCTGCTCACCCGACGGCACGAGTTCGGGGTTGATACCGAAGGAACGCACCTTGTCCGCGGTGGCCTCGCCGACGCAGGCGATCTTCACACCGGAGAACGCACGGGCGTCGAGTCCGAACTCGGCGAACTTCTCCCACACGGCGCGGACCGAGTTGGTGGAGGTGAACACCACCCACTGGTAGCGACCGTCGACGAGTCCCTTGACCGCGCGCTCCATCTGCGCGGGACTGCGCGGCGGCTCGACTGCGATCGTGGGCACTTCCTTGGGCATGGCGCCGTGGCTGACGAGGCGGTCGCTCATGTCACCGGCCTGATCCTTGGTGCGCGGCACCAACACGGTCCAGCCGTAGAGGGAACGCGACTCCCACCACGAGAGCTTGCCACGCGAACCGACGACCTTGCCGACGGTCACGACCAGCGGTCCGGTCAGTGCGTTGCCCTGCTCGTTGAGGGTGGCGAGGGTGGCCTCGATGGTGCGCTGAGCGCAGGTGGTGCCGTTGATGGTGATGGCCGCAGGGGTCTGCGGCGCCATCCCGTGCTCGGTCAGCGCGCTCGCCGTCTCGGCCAGGTGGCCGGAGGTGGCGTGCAGGACCAGCGGGCCCGGGGCGGCGGCCAGGGCGGCCCAGTCGACCTCGCCGCGCACGTCGGCCTCGGTGTGGGTCGAACCCAGCGGCATGCCGGCGTAGCTCGGGACGACCGAGGCGGCGGGCAGGCCGGGCAGCACCTCGAAGGTGACCGAGTGCCGGGCCACGGCGTTGACCTCGGCGAGCACCGAATCGGTGGTCAGCGGATCGCCGGCGACGACGCGGACCACGTCGTCACCGTTGCGAGCGGCGGCCACGAGGGTCTTGGCGACCTCGGTCGGGTCGCCCAGCGCCGGACGAACCACCGACTCCTCGTCGGACTGGCCGGCCTCGGGTGCGGCCGCGGCGGTGGTGCCGTCGGACGACGCGGTGCCGGCGGCGTCGGTATCGGCTTTCTCGTCCGCCTTGTCTGCCTTCTTGGCCGACCGGCGGGTGTTCGGTGCGGGTTCTTCGCGGTGTGCGCTGCCGATCAGCGACACCACGGCAGCCGGCACATCGGGATCGATGTAGGCCGTGGTCGCATTGATGATCACGGTGCGCGCCCGCACGGTGAGCAGATCGGGATCACCTGGACCCGACCCCACGAACAGGATCCGTCCGGGATTTGCCTTCTTCGTACGGCTCATGGGTTCGCACTCTCCTGCCCTCGCGTGGAGGGCTGCAGTTCGTTCTCTGCTAGGGAGAGTTGACGAGTTCGCCCGCTCCCAGCTCCAGCAGTTCGGCGGCGAGATCATTACCCAGTTGGACGGCCCGATCGACCGGGCCCACCACCGAAGCGCGGATCACATCGGATCCGTCCTCGGCCGCCACCGCCGCACGCAGCGACAGTTCGGCGAAGATGCGCCCGTCCTCGTCGATCGACTCGACCACCTCGGCGATCGCTCCGACCGGTGCGGTACATCCGGCTTCGAGAGCCGCGAGCACCGACCGTTCGGCCTCGATGGCCGCCCGGGTGGACGGGTCGTCCAACTCGGCGAGTATTCTCACCAGTTCGGCATCGTCTGAGCGGCACTCCACAGCGAGAGCACCCTGCGCCGGAGCCGGCAGCATGACGACCGGATCGAGCGCTTCGGAGACCACTTCGGTCCGTCCGATCCGCACGAGGCCGGCGCGGGCGACCACGACTGCGTCGAGTTCGCCGCTGGCGACTTTGCCCAACCGAGAATCTAGGTTGCCTCTTAGGGGGCGGATTTCCAAACCGAGACCCAATGCTTTAAGCTGTGCCGCCCGGCGGGGCGCCGAGGTGCCGACCACCGACCCCGGCGGTAGCTCCCCGAGCACCAGCCCGTCCCGGCTGACCAGCGCATCTCGCGGGTCCACGCGGGTCGGGACGGCCGCGATCGTGAGGTCGTCCTCGGGAGCGGTCGGGAGGTCCTTGTAGGAGTGCACCGCGACGTCGACCTCGTCGTTGCGGAGTGCGACGCGGATGGCGGTGGTGAAGACCCCGACGCCGATCTCGGCGACCGGTGCGGCCGACGCGTCACCGGCGGTCTTGATGATCACCAGCTCGGCCGGGTGCCCGGCGTCGGTCAGCCCGTCGGCGATGGTCTGGGCCTGGGTGGTGGCCAGCAGGGAACCCCGCGTACCGACCCGGATCGGCGCGGTTCGAGTTTCGCTCATCGGTCACCCTGCTCGCCGGCCGAGTCCGTGGTCCCCAGCCGATCGGGCGCCGAGACCGACTCTGCAGCACCTGGTTTGAGCTCGAACAATTCGCGCAGCGCCTCCGCGTAGTGGTCACCGTTGGGAGTCGACGCCAGCTGCTTCACACGCACCGTCGGTGCGTGCAGGAGCTTGTCGACGACGCGTCGGACGGTCTTGGCGACCTCGTCGCGCTGATTGTTCTCGAGGTTCGGGAGCCGGGTCTCGAGACGCAGGATCTCGGCCTCGACGACGTCGGCGGCGCGCTGACGGAGCGCTGCGACGGTCGGCGTGACCTCGGCCTGACGCTGATGGGTCAGGTAGTCGGCGAGCTCGGCGGCGACGATCGACCGGGCCGCGAGCGTGTCGTTCTCGGCGGCCTGGGTCTCCGAGTCGCCGCGCAGACCCTCGATGTCGACGACGTGCACACCGGGCAGGCGGGCCGCGGCCGGATCGACGTTGCGTGGCAGCCCGAGGTCGCAGATCACCATCGGCGTGGTATCCCCGCGGAGGTTTCGCTCGGCGAGAGCCGAATGCACGGCACCCACACTGACCACGGAGCCGACCGAACCGGTACAGCTCACCACGACGTCGGCGGCGGCCATGGCGGCCGGCAACTGGTCGAGGCCCACGCCGTGCACGGTGATGCCGTGGTTGGCGGCGATGTTGTCGGCCAGGTGGCGCGCATTCTCGACCGTGCGGTTCACCACGGACATCTCGGTGACGCCCTCACGGGCCAGCTGGGCGGTCGCGAGACCACCCATGGCGCCCGCACCGACGACCACCGCGGTGCGCAGGCGGTGCGCCCCGGTCGCGGGATCGGTCAGCAGCGACTTGGCGCGATGCAGGGCCACCGACACCACCGACGCGCCGGCACGGTCGATGCCGGTCTCGGTGTGCACCCGCTTGCCCACCCGCAGCGCCTGCTGGGCCAGTTCGTGCAGGACACGTCCGGCCGAGTCGTTGGCGTCCGCGCTCAGGTAGGCGTTGCGGATCTGGCCGAGGATCTGCTGCTCGCCGACGACGAGCGAGTCCAGGCCCGCAGCCACCGTGAAGAGGTGCTCGACAGCGGCCTCGGAGTAACGCACGTAGGCGTGCCGGGTCATGTCGTTGACGGTCATGCCCGAGTGGTCGCCGAGGACCTCGCCGACCGCCTCGAGAGCCGGGTGGAACGCGTCGACGACCGCGTAGATCTCGACGCGGTTGCACGTCGACACCACCATGGCCTCGGAGATCGCCCGTGACGAGAGCAGCTCGTCGACCAGCTTCGGACGGTCGTGGTCGGAGACCGCCAACCGCTCGAGCACCTCGACCGGCGCACTGCGGTGCGACACCCCGAACAACAGAACACTCACGCTGTCACCGTTTCTTCACCCATTGCGTTTCCGCGGCGCCCATCGGCCGCCTTCACCTCGCGAGGCGCACCGACGTCGCTGCGTGAGGAGATCTTGAGGTCGTTCCGTGGGGCCTGTGTCGTGCCACGGGATGCCTGGAACGCCAACACCTGTAGTTCCAAGGCTAGATCAACTTGTCTGACGACGACATCCGCCTCCGTCGTCAGGGCCACCGGGGTGACGTTGAGCACCTGCCGGATCCCGGCGCCGACGAAGGCATCGAAGGCACTTCGGGCGTCCTCGTCGGCGGTGGCCACGACACCGATCTCCACCGCGGGCTCGACCTCGGCGCAGACCGACGCGATCTCGGTGAGCGGGGCGATCCGCGGCCCGCCGACCTCGAACGATGTGCCCGCGAGGGCCGGATCGGCGTCGAACATCGCCGCCACGCGGAACCCACGACCGAAGCCGGTGTGGGCGAGCAGGGCACGTCCGAGCTGCCCCGCACCGGCGAGGGCGACCGTGTGGATGCTGTCCGTGTGCAAGGTCATCGAGATCCGTGCGGTGAGACGACCGACGTCATATCCGACGCCGCGCACACCGTTCGCGGCGACGTAGGAGAGGTCCTTGCGGAGGATGGCCGGGTTCACGCCGGCCGCGGTGGCCAGTTCCCCGCTGGAGGCCACCAGGATGCCGCGCTGACTGAACGAGCGCAGGACGTGCAGATAGGTGGCCAGCCGGGCCACTGTGGGCGCCGGAATGTCCGTTGCGACCTCCGGGGCCGGCGGTGGCAGTGCGGACGCGGGAGGCTCGGCGTCGCCCGGCTTCTGACGATCGGCGCCCACGCTCACCTCCACTCCCCTTCACACACCACGACCCATCGAGGATACAACCCCCTGTGAAACTCTTCACATGGACCCTCATGATTCGCCGGGCTGTGTTAGACATCATCGTTTCTACGCGATGGCGGATCGTCGCCGGACCGGCCGGTTCAGCCCTGACGGGTGAGGTCGGCGCGTAGTCGGGGCTCGTCGACCTCCCAGTAGCTGTGCTCGTCGCCGTCGAGCAACACCACCGGCAGCCGGTCCCCGAATTCCGCACGGATCTCGGGGCGGCCGTCGGCCGCGGCGCGGTCGACGTCGACCTCGGTGAACTCCACTCCGAGCTCGCCACAGATCCGCGTCAGATCGCGACGAGCAGTCGCACACATCTGGCATCCCTCACGGGTCAGCAGTTCGACGGTCATGCCGACCATCCTCCCAGCGCTGCCTGTCGCCCACGACGCGACCCCGATCGCCCACGCCCGGCCGTACCCACACGACTGCACGCTGTCCGACTGGTCCGTGTGAGACGCCTCCGAGGGGCCGGCCACGCTCGCCTCGAGGCGATTTCCGGCGGTTCCCCGAGGACCTGAGACGCCGGGCATCCACCTCACCGGCGACGAGGGGCGGTCCGGCTAGGCTGGTCCGCGCAGGCAGTGCTGGCGCCAAGCGTGGGAGGTGGGCAGTGGGCAAGACCCCGAGCCCGGGAGACGAGCAACCCGACAACACACCAGATGGTCCTGCGCACGACACCACCGGACCGGATGCCCTGGGTGACGAGAGCTTCGCCGCCACCCCGCTCGACACCGGTGACGACTGGGAGTCGCAGGCCGCGCGCATCGATTTCGACGACGACTTCGACGAGGACGCCGAACTCCACGACCTCACCGACGACGAGTCCAACCGGGTCACCACGTGGATCTCGCAGCGTGCCTCCGCGGCCACCGGCCGATTCCGCCAGACCGCGCACGAGCTCCGCCAGACCCTCGCCGGCGAGGCGAGCGCGAAGGCCGCCGTCGATTCGCTCCGGCTGCGCGAACCGTCCGACGTCGAGCCCACCGAGACCCCGCGGGACCTGACCGCGGCCGCCTTCTTCGACGTCGACAACACCCTCGTCCAAGGCGCGTCGATCGTGCACTTCGCCCGCGGTCTCGCCGCACGGAAGTACTTCACGTACAGCGACATCATGGAATTCGCGTGGACCCAGGCGAAGTTCCGGATCACCGGCAAGGAGAACGCCCGCGACGTCGCCGAGGGCCGGGACAAGGCGCTGTCGTTCATCGCCGGCCGGCAGACCTCCGAGCTCGCCGAACTCGGCGAGGAGATCTTCGACGACTACATCGCCGACAAGATCTGGCCCGGCACACGCGCTCTCGCACAGCGACATCTCGACGCCGGCCAGCAGGTGTGGCTGGTCACCGCGACACCCGTCGAGCTCGCGCAGACCATCGCCGGCCGACTCGGACTCACGGGTGCGCTGGGCACGGTCGCCGAGAGCGTCGACGGCGTGTTCACCGGACGCCTCGTCGGCGACATCCTGCACGGGCCCGGCAAGGCCCACGCGGTGCGCGCACTCGCCATCCGCGAGGGCCTGAACCTCAAACGCTGTACCGCTTACTCGGATTCACACAACGACGTCCCGATGCTGTCGCTGGTGGGCAAGGCCGTCGCCATCAATCCCGACACCGACCTGCGCGACGTCGCAAAGGTCCGCGGATGGGAGATGTACGACTTCCGGACAGCGCGCAAGGCGGCGAAGTACGGTGCCGGTACCGCCATCGTGCTGGGAGCCGCCGGTGGCGGTGCCGCGGCCGCCGCACGATTGCTGCGGCACCGCTGACCGAGCCTCGTCGCGGCGCCGGTGACCGCACCCGGAGAGACCCCCACCCCGGAGAGGACCCCCATGACCGACGAGACCCTCACCGATCTCCGAAGCAGCGCAGTCGAGACCGGGACACCCGACACGCTCCGCACGCTCGAGCAGCGCGTGTTGTGGCTCGCGACGTCGATGATCCACCACGCCAACCGGGTTCGGCCGAATCCGTCTGGACTCAAGGTCGGTGGACACCAGGCGTCGTGTGCCTCGATGGTGTCGATCATGACCTCGCTGTGGTTCTCCCAGTTGCGGCCGGGCGACCGGGTCTCGGTGAAACCGCATGCGTCACCGGTCCTGCACGGCATCAACTATCTGCTCGGTGGGCTCGACGAGTCGTACCTGACGACGCTGCGGGAGTTCGGTGGACTGCAGTCGTATCCGAGCCGCACCAAAGATCCCGATGCAGTGGACTATTCGACCGGATCGGTGGGAATCGGTGCGACCGCACCGATCTGGGGCGCAGTGGCCCGCCGCTATCTCGACACGACGATCGGTGGCCCCGATGCGGTTGCCGCCGACCGCCGTTCACCCACCGTGCTCGCCCGGCAGTACTCGCTCGTCGGTGATGCCGAACTCGACGAGGGCGCGGTCTGGGAGGCGATCCTCGACCCCTCGGTGGCCGAGCTCGGTGAGATCGTCTGGATCGTCGACCTCAACCGCCAGTCGCTGGACCGGGTGGTCCCCAACATCGCCGCCGGGCGCCTCGAGGCCATGTTCGCCGCCGCCGGATGGCAGGTGATCATGGTGAAATTCGGCCGGCTGCTGGAGGAACTGTTCGACCGCCCGGGTGGGACGGCGCTGCGCGCGCGCATCCTCGACATGCCGAATCCGGAGTATCAGCGGCTGTTGCGATGCGACGCCGACGAGGTCCGTGTACGTCTGCCCGGATCGGGTCCCGACGCGAATGCCGTCGCGACGCTGATCGCCGACGTCGACGACGAGACGCTCCTGAAGGCGATCCGCAATCTCGGCGGACACGACCTCGATGCCCTGATGGGCGCCTACGCGCAGATCGTCGACACCCGTCCGACGGTCATCCTCGCCTACACCATCAAGGGCAACGGCCTGCCGATCGAAGGCCACCCGCAGAACCATTCCTCACTGCTCACCGTCGATCAGTACGACGAGCTGGCGGCATCACTGGGGCTCGACCCGGCACACCCGTGGGGCCGGTTCGACGAGGGCACCGACGAGGCCCTGCTGTGCGCACAGGTGGCCGAGCGACTCCGGCGCCGGCCCGTTCCGCTCACCACACCGCCCGCCGTTCCGGTCGACACCGGAAAGACACCGTCGGGAACGTCGACGACGCAAGCGGCACTGGGCCGTACGCTGTTGGCCCTGTCCCGCGAGGCTCCCGAGGCGTCGGCCCGGGTGGTCACGGTGAGCCCCGACGTCAGTTCGACGACCAACCTGGCCGGCTGGTTGAACAAGGTCGGGGTGTGGTCGCCGGACGAGCGGCGCGACTGGTTCGCCGACGACGCGGAGACGATCATGCACTGGCGGGAACGCCCGACCGGCCAGCACATGGAACTCGGTATCGCCGAGACGAATCTGGCGGGCCTGATCGGCGAGCTCGGCGCCACCTGGAGTCGTTGGGGCGAACCGCTGTTCCCGATCGGCGTGCTCTACGACCCGTTCGTGGAACGCACCCTCGAGCCCTGGTCGTACGGGATCTACGCCGGCGGGCAGTCGATCCTGGTGGGCACGCCGTCCGGCGTCACCCTGGCCGCGGAAGGCGGAGCGCACCAATCGATCACGACGCCATCGATCGGCCTGGAGCAACCCGGCTGCGTCAGCTACGAACCCGCCTTCGCGGTCGACGTCGAATGGACGCTGTTGTCGTGCATCGGAAAGCTCGGACGTCCGGACGGGACCTCGTCTTATCTGCGCCTGTCCACCCGCCCGGTCGATCAGCGACTCGCCGCGGTCCCCACCGACGCGGCGGCCCGCGAACGTCGTCGACGCCAGGTGGTCGCCGGCGGATACCTGTTGCGCCGGAGCGAATCCCCACAGGTCACACTGGTCGGGATGGGGGCGGTGATCACCGAGACCCTCGCCGCCGCCGACCGACTGGGTGCACAGGGTGTGGCCGCCGACGTCGTGTGCGTGACGAGTCCCGGACTGATCTTCGAGGCACTGCAGGCCCGCCGCGGACTCGCCGACGGACCGTCGTGGATTCTCGACCAGGTGTTCCCGGCCGGCCGCGCGGCACCGATGGTCACCGTCCTCGACGGGCACCCGCACACGCTGGCCTTCCTGACGGGTGTCAACAACGTGCCCGGCGCGGCGCTCGGCGTCAGGCGATTCGGTCAGGTCGGCTCGCTCGAGGACGTGTACCGCCTCCACGGCATCGACACCGACTCGATCGTCCGCGCCGCGCTCGACCTCACCCTCTGAAACCTCGTCAGAGCGAGTCGATCTCACTCATCGGGTCGATCAGCACCTTCGCATGGTGAGCGGCCGCGCCGAGCGCGTCGAACGCCGGCGCCACCCCCTCGAGCCCGACGGTCGCGGTGATCATCGGCCCGACGTCGACCTTGCCCTCGGCGATCATCTGCAGGGTCTCGTGGAATTCGGCCGGATCGTAGACGAACACGAACCGCAGCTCGATCTCCTTGTTGAGCGCCATCGCCGGGCGGAACGTGTCCGGTTCCATGCACACACCGACCACGACGACACGTGAGCGGAACGGGGCATTCGACACGACGTGCTCGATCATGCCCGGAGTGCCCACGCATTCGAAGATCACCGGCCCCTTCGGCGTCGCGCCGAGCCGATCGGCGATTCGGAACAGGGAGTCCCACGGCGCCAACGGGATTCGACGCAGAGTGTGCATCGCATCGAAGGCGGTGCCCAGCAGGTCCTGCGCCGCGGTGACGTATTTGCCCTCGCGCGCACACCGGTCGAACGGTGACTCCACGGCCGGATCGATGACGATGTCGGCGCCGACGCGCCCGGCCAGGGCCCGGCGCCCCGCGGACAGATCGCTCGCGATCACGGTGCGCACGCCCGACGCCTTGAGCATCGCGACGACCGCGAGCCCGATGGGTCCGCAGCCGATCACCACGGCCACGTCGCGCCGGCCGACCTCGCCGCGGCGGACCGCGTGATGGGCGACGGCCAGGGGTTCGGTGAGGGCCGCGAGTTCGACCGACAGGCCGTGGGGAATCTCAAAAGTCATGTCCTCGGACACCAGCACGAACTGCGCGTAGGCGCCCGAAGCCGACGCCGTCAGCCCGGTCAGATGCGCCTCGTCGCCGTGCCGGATCATCGGCACCGACACCACCGGCGTCCCCGGCGCCCACCGCTTGCGGCATCCGGGCCCGTAGGACACCACCTCGCCGGCGAATTCGTGGCCCAACACCACCGACTGGTCCGAACGCATGAACGCGCCATAGCCGACCTCGTCGGACACGTCCGCGGTCGCGTCGCAGTGCACGCGGGCATGGAGGTCAGACCCGCAGATCCCCGCCCGCAGGACCCGCAGGAGCACCTGTCCGGTCTCCGGAACGGGCATGGGGACGTCTTGGACGGTCAGCTCACCGGCTCGACACACGACTGCACGCATGCCTCATGAGTATCAGCCGCACGGGGATCCCGTCAGCCGAAGTAGACACTCCCCCGCCGGCTCAGCATCCGGAACAGGGTCTGCTGGATCTCCTCGCGGACATGGTCGGTGAGGTCGAAGACCACCATCGGGTCGTCGGCCGACGATTCGTCGTAGGAACCGGTCTCGATCGGGCGGCCGAAGTGGATGTGCCACTTCGACGGCAACGGCACCATGCCCAGCGGGCCCAGCAACGGGAACAGCGGCGTGATCGGGAAGTACGGAAGGCCGAGCACCTTGGCGAGCGGCTTGAGGTCGGCGAGCATCGGATAGATCTCCTCCGAGCCCACGATCGACACCGGGATGATCGGCGCCGCGTTGCGCAGTGCGGTGGTCACGAAGCCGCCCCGGCCGAACCGCTGCAGCTTGTAGCGGTCCTTGTAGAGTTTGCCGATGCCCTTGAACCCCTCCGGCCAGACGGCGGTGAGCTCCCCGGCACGCAGCAACCGGTCGGCGTCGCTGTTGCAGGCGAGCGTCGCACCGATCCGGCGCGCGACCTCACTGATGCCCGGCGAGTCGAAGGCCATGTCGGCGGCGAGGACACGCAGGTACCGATGGTCGGGATGGTTGTCGCGGACGGCGAGCGAGGTGATGATCGCGTCGACCGGGATGGTGCCGGCGTGGTTGGCGACGAGGAGCGCACCGCCCTCGAGGGGCAGGTTCTCGATTCCGGTCACTTCGACGCGGAACCACTTCTCATAGACCTGCCGAACTGCCGGAAACCACACCGATTCGGTGAAATGGGGATCGAATCCGAACTCGTCGACCTCGTACTCGCCTGTCATCCGCTCGCGGATGAAGCCGGCGGTGGAGGTCAAGGTGTCGGCGACGGCGTTCCGAATGCCACCGAGACTGAACAGCGGGCTCGACTTCGACGGCCCTCGGTGTTCGACACCGAGCGCCTCGTCCGACAGGGCGATCTCGCTGCTGATCGGGGTCACCCGCGCGGGCGGACGTCCGAATCCATCGGTGTTGGGATGACCGAGGCCCGTCGAATCTCCCTGCGTGACACCGTGTTTCACACGCCGCTCGGGCGTCTGCTGGCTCGGATGTCGGCGACGGCCGGAATCACGTGCACCGCGGCGATCCGCGGTGGCGTCTGGTCCCGACGATGACGCATAGAGCTGTATGACTTTCGCGGTACGTGCATCTGTCGCTCCGCTACCTGCCAAGGCGCTCACCCCTTGTTCCTGTTCCTAGGATCGTCCGTGTGTCGGCGAACCCCCGCTCGACGGTTTGAACCGGGGCTGCCTGAACTACTGGCAATCGTTCCGTCACAGGCCATTCCTTCGGATCTACAGACGCAGCGCCGCGTTGTCGATGACATGAAACGGGACCTGGGAACGGCCACGATCTTCCCCGCGTGATCGCCGGCATGTTCCCGAAGTCCTCACCCTCGCCCGCGGTGGAGTGGCTGCCCCTGCGCGCAGTGTGGGTCTGATGACCCAGTCTAGAGGTAGCAGTGACGTTGCGCACCTTGACCGGAACTCGTCGTACAAATCTCGTCTCGCATTTCACTGGAGTTGATGTGCGGCAGACACGACTCGCTGATCGAACGCACGCCACGCGTCGGACCCGATCACCGGTGTCACGCCGCTGCGTTCGACGAAGTCATCGAGGGTTTCCATGGTCGTGTACCGCGGCACGAAACCCAGTTCGGTGCGCATCCTGGTGGTGTCCAGCACCCGGCCATAGGTCAGGAATTCGGTCTGCGACGAACGCAGCTTCGCCGAACGCGGATCCTGGAAGACGCCGGAGATCGGCGCGAGGAGACCGCTCGGGACCGGTAGTTCGATGTGCCCGAGCCGACGGATCGCCTGCGTCAGCGTCACCACGCCCTCGCCCGCGAGATTGAACGTGCCCGGCTTGCCCGCCAGGGTGACATGCTCCATCGCCGCGAGCGCATCCTCCTCGTGCAGGAACTGCAGACGCGGCTGGTAGCCGAGGACCGTCGGCACCACCGGCGCCGACAGATACGAACCCATACGCGTGGTGATCCGCGGACCCAACATCGCCTGCGGACGCACGATCGTGATGTCGATGTCCTGGCGCCGGCGCCCGAGACCGCGCACGTAGCCCTCCACGTCCAGGAGGTCGCGGCCATAGCCGCGCTTGGGCTCGCGGCGCGCGCGGGTCTCCTCCGAGAAGTGCGACGGGTCGTGTGCACTGGCCCCGTAGACCATCGCCGTGGACCGCAGCACGAGACGCTTCACCGACGGCGTCCGCTGACAGGCGGCGCAGACCTGCATCGCGCCGAGAACGTTGAATTCCTTGATCGCCGCCGAGTGCGGCGCGGTGTCGGCGATCGACGTGGCGGCGTGCACCACCGTGTCGACCCCATACGACGCCAGGGCCTTCGCGATCGTGGGACGCCGGATGTCCAGGCGCAGGAACTCCGCCCGCCCCATCCGGCGCAGCAGGTCCTTGCGCGGCACCCGGGAGTCGACGGCCAGCACACGTTCGATCTGTGGGTTGGCTGCGAGCCGCGCGACCAGATACCCGCCCAGGAAAGTCGACGCTCCCGTGACCAGGACGACCCGAGGTAGCACTGCGGAGGATTCGGCCATGGCGTCGAGGCTAACGGCATCAACCCGTTTCAGCCCGCCGAGGGGCGGAGATCGGCGTCATCGGTGACGAACGACCCCGAAACCACATCATTCGTGTGACAAAAGACCCCAGCGGCAACAGCCCCGGACACCACAAGGACCCGCCGAGGCGGGTCTGCAACAGCAAAAGGACCCGCCGAGGCGGGTCTGCAACAGCAAAAGGACCCGCCGAGGCGGGTCCTGGTGCCATGCGAGTGCTTATTTGCCGAGTTTGCGGCGCTGCACCCGGGTTCGACGCAGCAGCTTGCGGTGCTTCTTCTTCGACATGCGCTTGCGGCGCTTCTTGATCACTGAACCCATCGGGGCGCTTCCTCACGATTGACACTGATGAACTTGACCGACCCTGGCCTGCACTCGATCGGCTTCGTCAGTGATCGTCGACTGGCGTCGACGACCCGGGTCGAGGAGCTCACCGGTACATCCAGGTACGCGACCACTGAGCCTACCGGGCCGTGTGTCGGATCAGGAAATCGCGGTGTCCGAAATGACGGCGCGAAACCGGCTGCCGGCACAGGCGAACAGCCGCTCCAGACACAACACTCCCGGGGCGGCGACGGGGCCACCCTCGGGAGTGCTGTGTGAAACTGCTGATCGGCGCGTCAGCCGAGACCGAACCTATCCGGCGTCGAAGTACGACGTCTCCAGGTAGTCGTGCACCGCTTTCGCGTGCACACGGAACGAGCGTCCGACCCGAACCGCAGGCAGTTCGCCGTTGTGGACGAGACGGTAGACGGTCATCTTCGAAACGCGCATCAGCGACGCAACCTCGGCGACGGTGAGGAACTGCGACCCAGAGGTCGCGTTGCTCACCGAGGCCGTCCTGTCACCAGGAGTGTCTGCAGGTGCCATTGATCACTCATACCTCCGGTGCACGCGTCGCGGCCGCAGGCTTCCCCTCCTGCGGACATCAGACACGCACGTGCTTAAAGCAGCTTAGCGTGGCAGATGTGAAAAAAGCGACGTGAGGGGCCGTGATTCCTGAGATTTCTGTGACTCGACCCCAACATGCTGGGGTTTAGCTGCCTGTCGACCACTACTCATGGGGTGTCGGAAACCGCGTGTCCCGACGCCAAACCCTCGACTTCCACTCGACGTCCGCCTCGTGCGCTGGCGGCCGCGCACGCGCGAGTCGCCTGGTAGACGGCGTGCCGTAGACCGTTCGCCTCGAACTCGCGGATCGCCTCGGCGGTGGTCCCGCCCGGAGAGGTCACCGCGGCCCGCAGGTCGACGGGTGACATACCCGAATCGCTGAGCAGGACCCCCGCACCGCGGATGGTCTGGATGGCCATCTCGGACGCCTGGGCGCGGGTGAGTCCGAGCCCGACACCGGCGTCGATCATCGCCTCGGCGAGCAGGAAGACGTAGGCGGGTCCGGACCCGGACACGGCGGTGACCGCGTCCATCTGCTTCTCCGGTACCACGGCCACCCGCCCCACGGTCTTGAGGAGTCTGACGACCGCCTGGAGTTGCTCCTCGCCGACGTAGCGGCCGGCAGCGACCGCGGACATGGCCTCGTTGACCAGCATCGGGGTGTTGGGCATGACACGGATGACCGGCGAACCGGCCTGTAGGGCGCTTTCGTAGCGCTCCAGCGGGATGCCGGCCACCAGGGTCACGGTGACGCGTTCGCTCTCGGCGTTGTCCTCCGCCGAGGCGAGGATGTGGAGCACCGAGTCGACGTCGTCCGGCTTGATGGCCAGGAAGACGTAGTGCGCGGATTCGGCGGCCGTCTTCACGTCGGTGACCAGGACCCCGTACTCGTCGGCGATCTCGGACGCCCGGGATTCGAGTTTCTCCGCGACGACGAGATCCTTCGTCGGGGTTCCGGCGCCGATCAGGCCGGCCAGGAGCGCCTCCCCGATCTTGCCTCCACCGATGATGGCGATGCGTTCGGTCACGAATGTCTACCTTCCTGCGGGAATGAGTGCCAATTGGCGGGACTGGGCGACAACCGTCCCGGTCGAGTCCACCACGAGATGATCCTCCTCGAACATTCCGGGCCCGACCTCGGTACTCGTCGCGGCGAAGCGCAGCCACCCGGGCGCCGGATGCCGTCGGACATAGGTGGTCAGCTGCACGGTCGGCGCCCAACCGAACAACGCGAGATTCATGACCACCGGCGGCGAGATGTCGCAGACGAGGACCGAGAAGTATTCGTCGGGATCGACGTCCTTCGGACGGATCCACCCGCGCACGAGCGGCTCACCGGTCTCACCGCGGACGATCGGGAACGTCTCCGGGTCGAGGACCAGGTCGATCGCCGCGCCGAGGTGGTTGACCTCGGCGATCGGCGAACCGTCGAGGGGGATGCCGGTCGACGGCGGTTCGACTGGCGTGCCGTCGAGCACGTTCGGACCGGAGTGGTGCGGGGTCCCGGAGTCGGGACGCGCCATCGTCACCGACGAGGAGACGACCGTACGACCCTGCTGGACCGCGTCGACGTGCAGGACCGTCACGGTCCGGCCGCGTTTGCGCACGGTGATCGCGAAATCGATGTCCGCGGCGTCCGGGGCGGTCAGGTAGTCACTGGCGATGGCGACCGGGATCATCGCGGCGGACGCATCCGCGACTTTCGGGTCGTCGGACGGGGTGAGGGCGGTGAGTGCGGTGAGTGCGGTGCGCGCCGCCTTCGCCACGACCATCTGCAGGGTGCCGCCGTGCACCTTGGGTCCGATGGTGAAGGTCTCGTCGATGTGCGCACGCAGCGTGATGGCGTCGGGACCACCGCGGTCCACCTCGGTCAGGATCTGCACCTCGGTGATCTTGCTGGTCATGGTCCCCGCTTTCGTCGTGCCGACCCCGACGCCGGCGAAGACCGCAACGCGACGATCTCCGGCGTCAGTTGTTGCGCCGGCCGGCGCTCTCGGGGTGCAGCTCCCGTTTGAGATGCTGCCGCGCAAAATCTAGCGAACGGGCCAGGAGTGCACCGCGCTCGGGCTTGGTCCGGGCGCTGCCGGTGCTGACCTCCAGCACCACGGCACCGGCGAAGTCGCTCGCCGCGATCCGGCGGCACACCTCGGCACACGGTTGTCCACCGTCGCCGGGGATGAGGTGTTCGTCGGTCGCCGCACCGTGCCCGTCGGCGAGATGGAGGTGGTTGAGGTTGCGTCCCATGCGATCGAGGAGATCGAGGGCGTCCACCCCGGCCGTCGCGGTGTGCGAGAGGTCGAGGGTGTAGTTCGCGTATCCGTCGTCGGTGGGATCGATCGACTTGCCGAATGCGGACGCGGCGAGACCGGGCCCACCGCCCCGCTTCTGGAGTCGTCGCACGGATGGTTCACGTGATCCGAAGAAACGGTCGGCACGCATCGGGAACATGTTCTCCACGGCTATCGCGACCCCGCTGTCGTCCTCGAGCTCGCCGACGAGGTCGTCGAAGGCCGACACATAGCCGCGCTGCCAGCGGAACGGTGGGTGCACCACCACGGTCGGGGCACCCAGATCCTCGGCCGCCTGCACCGATCGGGCCAGTTTCACCACCGGGTCCCGGCCCCAGACGCGCTGTGAGATCAGCAGGCACGGGGCATGGATCGACAACACCGGGACCTGGTAGTGGTCCGACAGATATCCGACGCGGCGAATGTCCTGGCTGACCGGGTCGCCCCAGACCATCAGCTCGACCCCGTCGTAACCGAGATCCGCCGCGTAGGCGAAGGCCGCCTCGGTGTTCTGCGGGTAGACCGAGGCGGTGGACAGACCGATGGGTATCTCTGGTCTGGGGAGAAGGGGTGGCTCGGACGACGTCACGTTGCCAGCAACACAAGTGGACCGATGGTCACCAACAGCCCGACGCCCAATGCGAGCAGCGTCGTCGCCAGGTCCTTGGTGCGCCGCACGACGTGCGAGAGCGTGACGATCCCGAAGATCACCAGCACCGCGAGGACCAGCGCGAAGTACGGGTTCCAGCGCCACAGCTCGGTGAATCCCCAGAACAGACCGATGCCGACCAGCAGACCCACGACTGCCTGACCGAGGATCAGGAGCCAGGCGAGGGCCGGTGACCGCTCCTCCCCAGCCTCCGGTTCGCCGACCTCGCTGCCGGCGACCGCGGGCTTCTCGACCTTGCCCTGCTCGGAGTCCGCGGCGCCCGCCGAGATGGCGGCGGTCTCCTCCGACGACCCGTCGGCGACGACGTCGGGGGTCTCGTCGAGATCAGTGGTCTCCTCCACGCGTGCGGTCTCGTGCTTGGACAGGACCACCGCCTCGGAGCCCTCGGCCGGTTCGGGGGTCGTCTCGTCCTGCTGGTTGTCCTCTTCGTCCACGACCGGCGCCGACCACGCCTCGGTGTCGTACCACTGGGCCGACGCCTGCCAGGCCTCTGTTTCCTCGGGTCGGGTCTCCTCCGGCCGGGTCTCGTCCCGCGCGGTGTCCTCGCGCGTGGAGTCGTCTTCCGGGGGCGCGATGGGCTCGATGATCTCGGTCGGGTTGTCGTCGTCACGGCGTGCCCGTGCCGCGGCGGCTCGCGCACGGCCACCCGGAACGGACCGCGTGCCGGTGTCCTCGGCCGCCGACGTGCCGGCCTGGGTCCCGGAACCGACGGCCCCCTTCCGGCCGAAGAGCTTGCGTGCGAGCCCGCCGAGCGCCTTGGCGCCTTTGAGCCTGCTCGTACCGGTCGGCTGTGCACCGGGGCCGGCGTCGCCTTCCACGTCGGCGAAGTTGCGGTAGGCGTCGAAGTCCATGACGTCGGAGAACCCGCTGTCACCGCGCTCACGCGGTCCGGAACCGGAGTCGACCTCGGTCAGGTCGTGGGTCACCACATCATCGGATTCGACGACGACGAGACCTTCGTCGGTGCCGCCATCGGCCCCGTCCACCATCGGGATGATCCCGGTGACCGCGTTCGCCGACTCCTCGTCGACGGGCTCCGAATCGCGCGGCGGACTCATGCGGCGGGCCACGGCGTCCGAGCTGAAGTCACGGGTGGCCGGCGGCGTCGCGCCGAAGCCGGGCATCCCGCTGGCGGTGCGACCTCCCGGCGCGAACGGCCGGTCCGGGCGCGGCCGATCGGCGACCGGGCGGTCGTCGGCGGCGCGACGCGCAACGGGATTCCCCGACCGTGGGAACGGACCGCCCGGGGTCTCGGTCCCCGACCGGCCCGTGGGGCTCCATCCGCGGGTCGCGGGCCCGGATGCGGTCTTGTCGGCGGAGGTCCCGGTGTCCTTCGGCTCCGAGGCCTTCGCCTCGGTCGGCTTCGCCTCGGACGCGTCGGGCGCGGCGGATTCGGGCGCAGCCGGGGTCGCGGTCTCGGTGGCCTCGGCCTCGGTGGTCTCGGTGGCCTCGGCCTCGGTGGTGGTCGCCTCGGTGGGCTCGGCCTCCGGGGCCTCGACCGTCGGAGCCTCGGCCTCCCGGGCCTCCGCGGACGCACCCTTGTCTGCGGGCGCGATCTTCTCGTCGGCCTGCGGTGCGGACGCGTCGTTGATCTTCGGGATCTCTCCGGTCAGTTCGGAAACCGAGACCGAGCCGTCGCGACCCGCACGCCGCCGTCCCCGACCGTCACGCCGGGTCGGCGTCGTACCGCCGGCCGCCTGCGACCGGGCGAGTAGTTCCGATACCGAAATGGGTCGAGATTCGGGTTCCGAATCCTTCGACATGAAGTGGCTCTCCGTCCTCGAACGTCACCGGATGCCGGTCGAGCGCATCCGCTTGGGTAACTCTCGGCGCTCGTGGACCACACCGTCGACCTTCTCCCCCATCCCGCGCACCCGTGGGCATCGCAGACCGGATCAGCCGACGCCGCCACGGGCGCCAGTCGTCTGTGAGGGCTCGAACGAGTCGGCCGGTTCCGCGTCAAGTCGACGCAGGATGACGCCCTCCCGCAGAGCCCACGGACAGATTTCCAGTGTATCGACTTGGAAGGCCCGCATAGCCGCCTCCGCCACGAGCGCCCCCGCAACCAGCTGACCGGCACGATCGGCGCTGACGCCTTCGAGCTCGGCGCGGTCGGAGCGGGTCATCCGGGAGATGAAGGAGATCAGCTGACGAAGGCCACCTGTGGTCAGTTCGCGACGAACGCGGGGTCCCGCGCTCGACGGCGCGGCCCCGGTGAGTCGGGCGAGGCTGCGGAAGGTCTTCGAGGTGCCCACACAGAGGTCTGGTGAACCGGGCCCGAGGAGTTCCTTGGCCGGTCCACGCAACTCCGCGTCGAGCCAGTCCCTCAGGACACCGATCCGACGCCGGTCCGGTGGATCGTCCGGCAGCCACTCACGCGTCAGCCGGCCGGCGCCCAGGGGCAGCGACAGCGCGACATCGGGCTCCTCGTCGACGCCGTTGGACATCTCCAGGGACCCGCCGCCGATGTCGAGGGCGAGGATGCGTCCCGCGCTCCACCCGCGCCAGCGGCGGACGGCAAGTGAGGTGAGCCGCGCCTCGTCACGGCCGGACAGGACCGCGATGCGCACACCGGTGCACCTCTCGACCTCGTCGAGCAGATCGTCGGAGTTGGTGGCGTCCCGGACGGCCGACGTCGCGAAGGCCATCATCTGCTCGCATCCGGAGGTGGCCGCGATGTGGGTGAACTCCTCAACCGAGTCGATCAGCTTCGCCACGGCCTTGTCACTCATCCGGCCGTCGTCGTCGATCTGTTCGGCCAGCCGTAGAACCGCCTTGGTCGAACTCATGGGGGTCGGGTGACCGCCCCGATGGGCGTCGACCACCAGGAGGTGGACAGTGTTGCTACCCACATCCAGAACTCCTAAGCGCACGCGTCAACGGTAGTGCAGGCGTCGTGGCGGCACGATCCCGGCTACCGTTGTGGTCGTGACCGCCATCTCGCCGTCCGCGCCACGAATCACCCCCGCCCCGGAGGTCGAACTCGACTTTCCGCGCGAATGGTACGAATTCGTCGATCCGGCCGATCCCGAACACCACATCAGAGCCGACCTGACCTGGCTGCTGTCGCACTGGACGTGCGTCTTCGGCACCCCGGCCTGCCAGGGCATCCTGCCCGGACGCGAGACCGACGGCTGCTGTAGCCACGGCGCCTACCTGTCCGACTCCGACGACCGCAAACGTCTCGCCCACGGCGTCTCGATGCTCACCCCCGAGGACTGGCAGTTCCACAACAAGGGTTCCGGCAAGAACCCACTCGGCCCCAAGGGCTACCTCGAGGAGGGTGACCTCGATGACGAGCCCGCGCTGAAGACGCGACTTCACAAGGGCGCGTGCATCTTCCTGAACCGTCCGGGCTTCGCCGGCGGCGTGGGTTGTGCACTGCACTCGATGGCCTTGCGCAAGGGCCTCGAGCCGCTCACCGTCAAGCCCGACGTGTGCTGGCAGCTGCCGGTGCGCCGTGAGCAGGACTGGGTGGAACGTCCCGACGGCACCCAGGTGTTGCAGACCACGATCACCGAGTTCGACCGCCGTGGCTGGGGCGAGGGCGGGCACGATCTCAAGTGGTACTGCTCGGGATCGCCCGACGCACACGTCGGCGCGAAGCAGGTCTGGGAGTCCTATGCGCCCGAGCTGACCGAGCTCATCGGCGCCGCCGCCTACGAGGCCCTCGCGGCCGCATGCCGGCGCCGGAACGGGTTGGGGCTCATCGCCGTTCACCCGGCAACAACAGCCGCGACCGCGCGTCGCGAGACCGACGTCAAATACGAGCTGCAGCCGCCGGAGTGACACGGGTGCGCGGGGACACCCCGCGCACCCGGCTCAGGCCTCCAGTTTGTATCCGAGTCCGCGAACGGTGATGAGGTGTTTCGGGTTGGCCGGGTCCGGCTCGATCTTGGAGCGCAGGCGCTTCACGTGCACGTCCAGGGTCTTGGTGTCGCCGACGTAGTCGGCACCCCAGACGCGATCGATCAGCTGCCCGCGCGTCAGCACACGGCCGGCATTGCGCAGAAGGTATTCGAGGAGATCGAATTCCTTGAGCGGCATGGTGATCGATTCACCGTTGACCGCGACGGTATGACGCTCGACGTCCATCCGGACCGGGCCCGCCTCGAGGACACCGAGATCGAGGTCCTCCTCGGCGGTGTCGCCCCCGCGTCGCAGGACCGCCCGGATGCGGGCGATGAGTTCCCGTGCCGAGTACGGCTTGGTCACGTAGTCGTCGGCACCGAGTTCCAGGCCGACGACCTTGTCGATCTCGGTGTCGCGGGCTGTCACCATGATCACCGGCACATTCGACCGGGCCCGTAGGGCCTTGCAGATCTCTGTCCCCGACATCCCGGGCAGCATCAGGTCGAGGAGCACGATGTCGGGGCTCACGCGGTCGAAGGTCGGCAGCGCCTGCGCACCGTCGTTGACGATGCTGGCCTCGAACCCTTCCTTGCGCAGTAGGAACGCCAGCGGATCAGCCAGCGATTCCTCGTCCTCGACGATCAGCACGTGGGTCAACTCTCAGATTCCTTCGTTGTCGTCACCGCAGGGGTGGCCGATCGGATCGGCAGATGGTGGGGACTCACCTGGACCCCCCATCCTCGGTGGACCAGTCCATGTCGGAGAGGTCCTCGGGGATGCACAGCGTGAAGGTGGAGCCCGTACCGGGTTCGCTCCACAGGTTGATCGTGCCGCCGTGATTGGCGGCCACGTGTTTGACGATGGCCAGGCCCAGTCCGGTACCACCGGTCATCCGCGACCTCGCCTGGTCGACGCGGAAGAACCGTTCGAAGACACGCTGCTGGTCGGCGCGCGCGATGCCGATGCCCCGGTCGGTCACGGCGATCGCCACCATGGGCCGGCCGTCGATCTTGATGATGCGGCGGCTGATCGAGACGACGGTGTCCGGAGGCGAATAGGCGATGGCGTTGGTGATCAGGTTGTTGAGAGCGGTCAGCAGCAGGAGCCGGTCGCCGCGGATCGTCGCGCCGATCGGGTCGTCGGACCGCAGTTCGATCGCCGCCGCCTCCGCCGTCAGCGTCGCCGCCGAGAGGGCGTCGTCGATCAGTTCGTCGACACCGACCGGGGTGAACTCGGGGGTGTCGCCCTCCTGCAGGCGGGACAGGGCCAGCAGCTCGCTCACCAGCCTGCCCATGCGTTTGGTCTCCCCGACCACCCGTTGCCCGAAGTGCCGGACCGACTCGACGTCGTCGGCTGATTCCAGGAGGGCCTCGGCCAGCAATCCGATGGCTCCGACCGGCGTCTTGAGTTCGTGCGACACGTTCGCCACGAAGTCGCGCCGGGTGGCCTCCAGACGCTTGTGTTCGGTGTCGTCGAGGCCGTAGACCACGGCGTAGCGCTCGTCGTCCTGTGCCACCACCTTGGCGAGGCACCGCACGTGTTCGACGATGGGTCGCGGGGTGCGGCCGGTGGAGACGAAGCCGAGGGTCGAGGTGGGCGGGTTGAACTCGAAGTGGTGATCGACGTGGGAGTCGAGGACGTCCTTGACCGCATCCCAGACGGGGTCGGCGAGCAGCATCTCGCGGACGATGCCCAGTTCGACGGCCCGCTGGTTGAACATCACGACATCCCGGAACTCGTCGACCACCGCGACGGCGGTCGACGAATGGCGGACCACCATGCTCAACAGGCCGGCCTTGGTCATGCGGCCGTCGGCGGTCGTCGACGCGACGTCGGAATCGCGGATCTCGGCGGATGCCGACACGGCCCGCGGCACCAGCGCGCGGTCGGTGGCCGGAACCGGCAGGGCAGCGTCTGGAGAGCACTGGAATTCCGCGGGTGCACGTCCCCGGCTGGACGATGAGCGGAGCGCGAGGCGTCGGGACCGCCGGGGTGCGTCGAGTCGACGGCCCAGCATGACTCCGAGGATGAGCGCGAGTACGAACGCGATCGTCGCGGCTGAGATTGCGGCGGCCACCCGCTCAGCTTACGGCCGAACCAACTCCGGTCGCACATAGGTCGCAGCTGTTCGGCAGCTGTTCACGCGCCGTTGGCCGAAGAGGTGGCGGTCGGCGCGGATGACCGTCGACGGGTGATGACCCCGCCGCCGGCGCGAGGTCACTGCGGGACCGGGACCGCCATGTCCGCGAACTCCGGGTGGCGCTCGATGAAACGCTGAACGTACGAACACACCGGGACCACCTGCTTGCCGCTCGCCCGGATGTCCTCGAGGACGAACCGAACGAGTTGTCCCGCATAGCCATGCCCGCTGTACTGCTCACGGATCACGGTGTGGGTCAGCACGACCTGGTAGTACTCGGAGACATAGTCGAGATAGCCGACGACCTCGTCCTCGCCGAAGGAATCAGAGACGAGAACCGCCTCATACCTTTCCTGAGCGGGGGAATGATCGATCCGCAGGGTGCCCACATCCGCCATAGCGTCTAATGTAGCGCGGGTCACACCAAAGAAGCTATGGCGATTATGTTACACGCTCCTCGCACGGCCTCCCGGACGGCGGGCGCGCCGCCGTGAAGGCCTACTTCTGACCCTGGGCCGCGACGGCAGCCGCGCCGGCGGCAGCCGCCTCGGGGTCCAGGTAGGTGCCACCCGGATTCAGCGGCTTGAGGTTCTCGTCGAGGTCGTAGCGCAGCGGGTTGCCGGTCGGGATGTTCAGGCCCGCGATGTCCTCGTCGGAGATGTCGTCGAGGTACTTCACGAGCGCCCGCAGCGAGTTGCCGTGTGCGGCGATGAGCACGGTCTTGCCCGCCCGGAGATCGGCGGCGATCGTCTCGGTGAAGTACGGGATCATGCGCGCCACGACGTCCTTGAGGCACTCGGTCAGCGGCACCTGGTCGAGGTCGGCGTACCGCGGATCGCCGACCTGGCTGTACTTCGCGTCGGGCTCGATGGCCGGCGGCGGGGTGTCGTAGCTGCGACGCCACAGCATGAACTGCTCCTGGCCGTACTTCTCCAGGGTGTCGGCCTTGTTCAGGCCCTGGAGCGCACCGTAGTGACGCTCGTTGAGACGCCAGTCGCGGACCACCGGAATCCAGTGGCGGTCGGCGCGGTCGAGGGCGATCTGCGCCGTCGAGATCGCGCGTCGCAGAACCGAGGTGTACAGGACGTCGGGCAGGAGGTCATGCTCGACGAGCAGTTCGCCGGCCCGCTCGGCCTCGGCCTTTCCCTTGTCCGTGAGCGCCACGTCCACCCATCCGGTGAACTGGTTGGACGCATTCCATTCGCTCTCGCCGTGACGCATCAGGATCAGGGTGCCGTTGCTCATGGGCGATAGTTTCGCACAGACGCGCTGGGCCCACTTCCCACCGCCCCCGACCCCGCCCTCTCCCGTCGCCCCGACCCCTCCCACCCCCGGATCGGCCCGTCCGACGAATCGGCGGTGACCGGCGCAATTCGCTCGGCGGCCCTGGTATCCGAGGGCTAGCGTGATCCCATGACTGCCAGCACAAATGCCGGGGAGACCGGCAAGAATGCCGAACAGCAGCCCGAACTCAAACGCGTACTCGGTCCGAAGCTGCTGCTCCTGTTCATCATCGGCGACATCCTGGGCACCGGCATCTACGCGCTGACCGGACAGGTGGCCGGCGAGGTCGGGGGCGCGGCGTGGCTACCTTTCCTCATCGCCTTCACCGTCGCGACGCTCACCGCGTTCTCGTATCTCGAGCTCGTGACGAAGTATCCGGAGGCCGCAGGCGCAGCGCTGTACGTGCACAAGGCCTTCGGTATCCACTTCGTCACCTTCATCGTCCTGTTCACGGTGATGTGCTCGGGCATCACATCGGCGACGACGGCGTCTCGTGCCTTCGCGGTCAACATGCTGACCGCGTTCAGCGGCGACACCCCCGACGCCACGAATCCGGCCCTGTACGCGGTGGCCATCGGCTTCCTGCTGCTCGTCATGTTCATCAACTTCCGCGGCGTCGCCGAGGGCGTCGGCACCAACGTGGTGCTGACGCTGGTGGAGCTCTCCGGTCTGCTGCTCGTGCTGTTCATCGGGTACTGGTTCATCGTCGGCGGCAACGCCGAACACTGGGATGCGGTGGTGGCCTTCGAGAGTCCCGATGACAAGACCGCCTTCGTCGCCGTCACCGCGGCGACCTCGCTGGCCTTCTTCGCGCTCGTCGGTTTCGAGGATTCGGTCAACATGGCCGAGGAGTGCAAGGAGCCGACCCGTATCTTCCCGAAGGTGATGCTGAGCGGCCTCGGCATCACCGCACTCGTCTACGTCCTCATCGCGATCTGCGCGGTGGCGATCGTGCCGGTGGGCGTGCTGGCCGAGAGCGAGACGCCGCTCGTCGACGTCGTGCAGGCAGCGGCACCGGACTTCCCGATGTCGGACCTGCTGCCGTGGATCTCGATGTTCGCCGTCGCCAACACCGCACTGATCAACATGATGATGGCCAGCCGGTTGCTCTACGGCATGGCCAAACGAGGCGTGCTGCCCAAGGTCCTGTCGTACGTGCACCCGGGTCGCCGGACGCCGTTCGCGGCCGTCCTCTTCACCACGGTCATCGCCCTGCTACTACTCACCTATGTGAGCTCCGATCCGAATAGTTCGGTCGTGGGACTGCTCGGTGGCACCACCGCGCTGCTGTTGCTGGCGGTGTTCACCGTGGTCAACGTATCGGTCCTCGTCCTGCGGCGGGACAAGGTGGAGCACAAGCACTTCCGGACCTCCACACCCGTCGCGGTGGTCGGCGCGATCACGTGCGGCTACCTCACCCTGCCGTTCACCGGCCGTGACCCCGAACAGTATGTGATCGCCGGCTGGCTCCTGTTGCTCGGCGTGGTCCTGTGGGCGCTGACGTACTGGTGGCACAAGCGGTCCGGCGGCCATGCCGTCAGCTACGACGAGGTTCCGCCGCATCAGATGAAATGACCGTCCTCGCGGCCAACGCGGACCGGGCCGAATACACCGACCCCCACCCGGTGATGTGATCACCCGGGTGGGGGTCGGTGTTCTCGTAGCGGGGACAGGATTTGAACCTGCGACCTCTGGGTTATGAGCCCAGCGAGCTACCGAGCTGCTCCACCCCGCGTTGCAGTGAGCAACACTATCGGCGGGACGGCAGCAGACCTAATCGGTCGCCCGAGCGAGGCCTGGGCCTCTACTTGCGCAGGTCTTTGCGCAGGATCTTGCCCGACGACGACTTCGGGATCGCCTCGATGAACTCCACCGCACGAACCTTCTTGTGCGGAGCCACCTTCGACGCCACGAACCCCATCACCTCATCAGCGGTGAGCTGCGCATCCGGCTGCCGCACCACGAACGCCTTGGGGATCTCCTCCCCCGACTCCGCATCGATCACCCCGATCACCGCAACATCGGCGACCCCCTCATGGGTCAACAACAACGCCTCCAACTCCGCCGGCGGCACCTGATAACCCTTGTACTTGATGAGCTCCTTGAGCCGATCGACGATGTAGACACACCCCGTCGGATCGACCTGCGCCAGATCACCGGTGTGCAAAAACCCCTCGGCATCGATCGTGTCCGCGGTGGCCTGCTCGTTGTTGAGGTAACCGAGCATCACATTCGGGCCCTTCACCCACAGCTCGCCGGGTTCCGAGAGCCCTTCCTGCGGCAGCGGGAGGTCCTCGCCGGTGGCCGGATCGACGATCTTGTTCACCGTGTTCGGCACCGGCCAGCCGGTCGACGACAACGGCGGATCCTCACGCCCCAGCGTCGCCTGGGTGTCGAACGGGATGGTGTGGGACACCGGGGAGAGCTCGCTCATCCCGTAGCCCTGCAACATGTGCAGATCCAGACGCTTCGCCACCGCCTGACCGAGCTCGTCATCCAACGGGGCCGCCCCCGACATCATCGTGTGCAGCGAGGACAGATCGTAGTTGTCGACGATCGGGTGCTTGGCCAGCGCCACCGCCACCGGCGGCGCGATGTAGGCCATCGTCACCTTGTGGTTCTGGATGTTCTCCAGGAACTCGACGAGGTCGAAACGCGGCATGATGACCAGCGATCCGCGGGCGGCCAGAGCCGCGTTGAGCAACACCGTCATGCCGTAGATGTGGAAGAACGGCAACACCGCGATCACCACGTCGTCGGCGGTCATGCCCTGCAGCGGACGCAGCTGGGCGACGTTGGCCACGAGGTTGCGGTGAGACAGTGCAACGCCCTTGGGATTTCCGGTCGTCCCCGAGCTGTACGGCAGCACCGCGACATGGGTCTTCGGGTCGAAGGAGACATCCGGGGCGGGGAGATTCGCACCCAGCAGATCCACCGCGTTCGGGTGACCCGAGGCCTCCTGCCCCTCACCGTCGAGGACGATCAGGTTCTCCGCGGGCAGCCCGACCTCGTCGGCGGCCGCCTTGGCCTGTTCGAACATCGGCGATATCGTGACCAGCATCTTCGCACCCGAATCCCGCAACTGCTTGGCGATCTCGGGCGCGGTGAACAGTGCGTTGATCGTCGTCGCCGTCGCGCCGGCCCGCAGGATGCCGTGGAACACCGTCGCGAACGCCGGAATATTCGGCGACAGGATGCCCACCACGTCCCCGACCCCGATTCCGCGCGACGCGAGGGCCCCGGCGGCGGCCTCGATCTGCCCGACGAGCTGACCGTAGGTGGTCGTCGTACCCGACTTCGGGTCCACCAGGGCAATCCGTTCGCGGTCCTCGTCGGCGATCGACCCGAACAGGTAGTCGAAGACACTCACATCGGGGATCTCGACGTCGGGGAAAGGACTCGTGAAGCTCATGGCACCTCCAGTGGTGGGTGGGTTTCGCCTGCGCATCGTATCAACACTCGTTAATACGATGTGACCTGGACCTCTTTCATCGCCCAGTCTTCCCGAATCACCTCCGCGGCGTCGAGTATTTCGGGACGAGTCGCGCGGCCGAGAGTTCCGGACGGCACCATGAGAACCACCCGGCCACCACAGCCTCCACAGTCAGGCCGGTGCCGATCTCTCGACATTGCCGCCTGCCCCCGCCATCACGGCGCCAACTTCGCCCGGAATTCCGCGACTCGTGCACCTCGTGCGACTGGTGTTCACCAGTGGCGCGAGCATCCTTCACGAATGCGAAACACCCTGACACAAGCATGGTTTCGCCAACCAATCGGTTGTGGAGAAGCCTGGCCATCGAACGCATGTTCGAGTACATTGGAGTCATGGCGGAGCTCACCACACTTCTCGACCAGCTCATCGAGATCACCCCACCCACCGACGACCCCACCGGCCGAACAACTCTCGAACAACTCGACACCTGGCGGTTGATACGCAACGTCGCCGACCACCAGATCGCAACGCATGCAGAAAAACTCGATGATCTACGCGTTGCAGAAAGGCTGGTTCCACCACCAAGAAGCTGCTGATCGAGATGGGATTCGCCCCCGCAGTATCAACACGCACCACCCGCATCGCCGACGCGATGGACACATTGGGCAAGGTCGAGGCCTGCGCGGCCGACGGACGTCTCTCCGCCGAGGTCGTCGACGCCATGGTGCGCGGAATGTCGACCATCAAGAAACGCTCCCCCACACAGCTCTCCGACGGCGACCACGCCATCTACGAGACCGAGCTCCTCACCCAGGCCCTGTCCGGCGCCACACCCACCGAAATACAGAAACACGCCCAGACCATCGGCAACACCATCGCTGACGATCAGGGCGGCATCCCAGCCAGCGACGACCGCACCCTCGACACCCTCTCCCACCACACGACCGATGACAGTCGAGTCGAAATCCATGCCAACGTGACGCAACTCGTGGGCGAGAAGTTCATCGCGATGATCGACGAACGCAGCTCCCCCAGCCCGAACCCGACGGGTCGCCCGATCGACGCTCGGCCGCCCAGATCCGCGCGGACGCACTGGAGGTGCTGTTAGATCAAGCTGCCGCAGGTGCGGCGATGGACACCATCGGCACCCCCAGAACCCAAGTGGCGTTGACCATCCCCGCCGACGGCGGCAACCCAGCATTCCTACCCTGGACCGGACCGGTCACCCACGCCATCGCCAAACAACTGTCCTGCGACGGGACCCTCACCGAGATCATCATCGACGGCGAGACCGTGCCACTGCAGATGGGCCGCGAACGACGACTCTTCCCAGCCCACCTACGCAAAGCGATCATCATCCGCGACCAGACCTGCATCAAATGCGGTGCGCCGCCATCCCATACACAGGTCCATCACATCCAGCACTGGACCGCCGACGGTGACACCGACCTCGACAACGGCTGCCTGCTCTGTCAACGCTGCCACACCCAAGTCCACCACAACGGCTGGGACATCCTCCTCGGCTACGACCGCCACCCCTGGCTCATCCCACCCGCCGACATCGACCCTCAGCGCCGACCGCTACCCGCCTACAACCGCCGCATCATGCGCCTAGACGACATCGCCGCCTGACAAAACAGACTCACGCGCAGCGGGTTTCGATACGGCTCGTCGCAAGCTCCTCACCTACTCAACCAGCAGAGGCACCCGGCCACCAGCCGGGACCGCATCCGTTCCTTGACAACTCCACAGTGGAAATCCGGTTACCCGAGGTGGCCAGGAGGATTCCTCAGGCGCCGGAATCCTCCTGGTCGCTGGAGGTCTGAGCCCCCTCGACCACGGATTCGCCTGGGACATAACGCCCTTCGAGCGGAGCGCCGGCCTCGGGTAGCGCGTCCTTGTCGATGAGGTGCTCGAAAGCCAGGAGGTTGCGCAGGGATTCGCCACGCGAGACGCGCCACGCCCATTCGCGCTGGATCGAGGTGAGGAACCCGAGTTCGAGCAGGGTGTTGAAGTCACCGTCGGCCGCCTCGAGGACCTGCCCGAGGACGCGGTCGAGTTCATCCGAGCCGAGCGCGTCGGCCGAGATCCGGCCGACCAGGTAGATGTCCCCGGTGTTGTCGATGGTGTAGGCGACGCCGTACAGCCGACGGTTGCGCTTGAGGAGGTATCTGTAGACGCCGGTGTGGTTCTCGTCCGGCCGGCGACACACGAAGGCCTCGACCCTGACCCCGTGCTCACTGGCGGTGAGCAGCACCGTCGTCTTGAGTTTCTGCTCACCCGGCAGTTCCAGGATGACGTGGTCGACGTCGGCGCCACCGCCGCTCTTCCGCGAGTAGGCGATCTCGTTCTCGGTCAGTGTCTTTTCGAGCAGGTCGACGACCTCGGTGCGACTCACGACATCCTCTCAGCTGGGGAACGGGGTTCGGCGAGACCGTTCAGACGGTCACCCGGTTACGCCGCCGACGCCAGCGCCGGCGTACTCGTGCGGGCCCACCCGGGCCTTGCGCCGCCGCCTGTTCGGCCTCTGCGTGGGCGGCATCCGACTGGGCGGCGAAGGAGTGCATTGCGTGGCGGTAGCTCTCGATCAGCTGGTCAACCGTGTGCTCCCAGGAGAACCTCTCGGCGTGCCGACGGGCGTTGCGGCCGAGTTCAGCCAGCCGATCGGGTTGCGCGAGAAGCTTTTCCAGCGCATTCGTCCAGTCACCGACCGCGTGACCGTTGACCAGCACGCCGGTGCGGCCGTCGTCGACGGCGACGCCAAGACCTCCCACGTTGGCGGCGATGACCGGCGTCCCACAGGCCTGCGCCTCGATGGCCACGAGCCCGAAACTCTCGGAATGGCTCGGCACCGCGACCACATCTGACGCGCGGTACACCTGGACCAAGCGGTCCGACGGCTGCGGCGGGAGGAAGGTGACGGACTCGGAGATCCCGAGTTCGGCGACCTGATCCATCAGCGCGGTCGGCCGCTGAAGCCCGGAACCCGAAGGCCCGCCGACGATCAGGAGCCGCAGCTGTCGCCCGGACGCGGACGCATCCTTGATCAGGGGCGCGATCGCCGAGACCAGGAGGTCGGGCGCCTTGAGCGGCTGGATTCGTCCCACGAATGTCACGATCGTCTCGTCGGGGTCGAGGCCGAGGATCGATCTGGCTTCCGCCGACGATCCGGGGGTATAGCACTCGAGGTCGGCGCCCGGCGTCACCACGTCGATGCGGTCGGCGTCGGCGTCGTACATCGAGAGAAGTTCCACCGCTTCGGTTTCGGTGTTCGCGACCAGCCGATCGGCCTCGCCGACCACCTGCTGCTCGCCGATGACCCGCAGCTGCGGTTCGGCGGTGTCGCCCTCGGCCAGTGCGGCGTTCTTCACGGCGGCCAGGGTGTGGGCGGTGTGCACCAGCGGCACACCCCATCGGTCGCGCGCGAGCCAGCCGACCTGTCCCGACAGCCAGTAATGCGAGTGGATCACGTCGTAGTGGCCGGGCGCCTGCGCCGCCTCGGCCCGCAACACCCCCGCGGTGAAGGCACACAACTGAGCGGGGAGGTCGCGTTTGTCGAGGCCCTCGAACGGTCCGGCGACCACGTTACGGACGGTCACGCCCGGAGCGGCCGCGACCGAGTGCGCATCGGACGACGACGTCGCCCGGGTGAAGATCTCGACCTCGATACCGCGCCGCGCCAGCCGGATCGCGGTCTGCCACACGTAGACGTTCATCCCACCCGCGTCACCGGTGCCCGGCTGCGCCAACGGCGAGGTGTGCACGGAGATCAGCGCGACACGCCGCGGCAACGGGCTGGAGGTCATGGCCTCCACCTTAGAGAAATGGCGTCGACGGTGACGCGCGCCCTCCGCTTCCACCAGCGCTCACCCGAGCAGTCCCGCGGCTTCGCGTCCGGCCCGACGATCCCCTACACTGTTTTCGGTAACGATTGTCATTTGCGAAAAAGGGTGTCATGAGGAAATCGCTTCTGGCCGCGGCCGGAGTTCTGTCCGCCGCCGCGCTGGTGCTCACCGGTTGCTCGAGCGACTCCGGGAACGGAGACGGCACCCCGACCGTGGTGACGTCGACCAACGTCTGGGGCTCGGTCGCCTCCGCGGTCGCCGGCGACAAGGCCACCGTCACCGCCCTGTACACCAGCACCGATGGCGATCCCCATGAGTTCGAGCCGTCCGCCGCCGACACCGCGACGGTCGCCGACGCCGACATCCTCGTGATGAACGGCGGTCACTACGACGCCTACATGGAGCAGGCCGCGAAGTCCTCGGACGCGACCGTCGTCGATGCATTCGAACTCGCCGGCAGCGACGAGCACGATGCCAGCGACCACACCGACCATGGCGACGCAGGTCACGACCACGGCACCGAGAACGAGCACGTCTTCTACGACCTGCCGGTGGTCGCGGAGGTCGCCGGCAAGATCGCCGATGCGCTGTCCGAGCAGGACCCGGAGAACGCCGGGACCTACCGTGCGAACGCCGAGACCTTCACCTCCGGCATCGACGGTCTGCGGACCGAGCTCGCCGGCATCCGCAAGGCGCACGACGGCACGAAGGTCGCCCAGACGGAGCCGCTCGCGGGTTACCTGCTCACCGAGGCCGGCCTGGCCGACGCGGCTCCCGCCGGGTTCACCCAGGCCGTCGAGGAGGGTCAGTCGCCGTCCGCCGCGGACCGCGCCGCCATGCAGGATCTCCTTGCATCCCGCGGCGTCGCCGTCCTGATCTACAACGTCCAGGCCATCGACCCGGTAACCCAGGCGATGCTCGACGTCGCGAAATCCTCGAAGGTGCCGGTTGTCGAGTTCACCGAGACCCTCCCGGACGGCGTCACCGACTACCTCGCCTGGCAGCGCGCACAGATCGACGCGCTCGCGGCAGCCCTCGACACCGAGAAGAGGTGACCGCGATGACGGTGGGCACCGACCCGGTGGTGACGTTCTCGGGTGCGCGACTCGGCTTCGGCGACCGCGTGCTCTGGGACGACCTCGACCTGACGATCCGCCCGGGTGAGTTCGTCGCCGTGCTCGGTCCCAACGGCTCCGGCAAGACGTCCTTACTTCGTGTCCTGCTGCGTCAGTACCCTCTCGACAGCGGCGCCGTCGCGACCACCGGCGCGATCGGCTACATCCCGCAGCAACACGCCGATGACGCCGACCCCATGGCGATCCGCGGCCGGGACCTGGTCGGTTTCGGCGTCGACGGCAGCCGGTGGGGTCTCGGCCTGCGCGGCCGGTCGCGCAGGCGCGAACTCGTCGACCGGGCGCTCGCCGCGGTGGATTCGCTCCCCTACGCCGACGCACCGCTCGGCGTCCTCTCCGGCGGCGAACAGCAGCGACTGCGCGTGGCCCAGGCCGTCGTCAGCGATCCCGCCCTCCTCTTGTGCGACGAGCCGCTGGCGAGCCTGGATCCCACCAATCAGCAGGTCGTGGTCGACCTCATCGACCAGCGTCGACGTCAGGCCGGGACCGCGGTCGTGTTCGTCACGCATGAGATCAACCCGATCCTCCCCTACGTCGATCGTGTGCTCTACCTGGTCGGCGGGCGGTTCCGCATCGGCACCCCCGACGAGGTGATGACCACCGAGACGCTCAGCGAGCTGTACGGCAGCGACGTCGAGGTGCTCCGGGTCAATGGTCGACTCATCGTGATCGGCGGCGAGGACGCACACCACTGCGTCGACATCGCCGACGCCGGAAGCCAGTCCGCATGAGCGTGACCTCGCTGGCCGTCGAACGTCGGTTCAGCGACCTCTGGGACTTCTCCGAAACCGTGAACCTGCTCGGCTACGACTTCATGCAGCAGGCGCTGCTCGCGATGATGTTGCTCGGACTGCTCGGCGGGCTGCTGGGACCGCTGATCGTGGCGCGGCAGATGTCGTTCGCGGTCCACGGCTGCAGCGAGTTGTCCGTGACGGGTGCGGCGGCCGCTCTGCTGATCGGCTTCAGTGTCAATCTCGGTGGTGTCATCGGTGCGGTGATCGCGGCCGCGGTATTCGGGTTCCTCGGCAACAAGGCCCGCGAACGCGACTCCGTGATCGGTGTCGTGATGGCGTTCGGCCTCGGAATCGGTGTCCTGTTCCTCGCCCTCTACGGCCGCATCGGTACCGGTTTCGCGCTGCTGACCGGACAGGTCGTCAGCGTCGGGATCGACGGTCTCGTGGCGATCGCGATCACCACCGCCGTGGTCGTCGCGGTGCTGGCGGTGATCTATCGACCGCTCCTGTTCGCATCCACCGATCCGCGGGTCGCGCAGGCGCATGGCGTGCCCGTCCGGACGCTGTCCGTCGTCTTCGCGGTCATCATGGGACTCGCGGCGGCCCAGGGTGTCCAGATCATCGGCGCGCTGCTGGTGATGTCGCTGCTGATCACCCCGGGTGCGGCGGCGGCGCGGGTGACCGCGAATCCGGCTCGGGCTCTGGTGCTGTCGGTCGTCTTCGCCGAGATCGCCGCGGTCGGCGGGTTGCTGATGTCACTCGCGCCGAAACTCCCGGTCTCGGTGTTCGTCACGATCATCTCGTTCGTGATCTACGTCGTGTGCCGCTTCATCGGCTCACGCCGCGTGCACGCCACGCGCTAGTACTCCTGGGCGCTAGTACTCCTGGCGTCAGTACTCCTCGGCGAACCCCGGATTGCAGCGGGCGCCGATCATGTCCTCTTCGGTGACGACGGGGCGTCCCGGTTCGAGGTTCCAGCTCGGTTTCTCGGGTTCGACGATCCGCGCGAAGCGCCAGTGGCACTCGAACTGCGCCTGCATGCCGGGGGTGTCGGCGCCGGCGTCGAGTCCGACGACCTCCCGCCACGCCGCGGCCATGGCCGTGGGGTCCTGCGTGTACCGCCCGGAAGTGGTCGGGAACACCGAGAGGCTGGGACCGACCTCGGTGTCGGTCCATTCGACGCGTTCGATGAAGGGTGCCCGGTAGACCACCGTCGGAGTGGTCGGCGAGTCGCTCGCCCCGTGGGTCGTCGTGGCCGCCCCCGCCGTGACACCGCTGGGCGTGACACTGCCCGGCGTCGTACTGCTCGGGGTGGCGCTGATCGGGGCACCGGTACCGGCGGGTTCGGTCGAACCACATCCGCCGAGGACGATCGCGACGCCGACACCACCGGCGCAGGCAGAAGCGAAGATCCGCGCCCTCGTTTGTGCCATCGACGTACTCCTCATGACGCCACCCTAGGCGACGAGTAGCCTGCAGCTGTGTGAGACACCGGCGCACGATGCGGATGCTCGCCGCCGCCCTCGTCGTCGTGCTCGGCGGACTGATCTGCATGACCGGCTGCGCCCTCACCCCGCTGGCCGGTCCACCGGAGTCCACCCAATCCCACCGAGTCCGCGCCACGCCCACCGGCCTCGCCCTCGACGGGAAGCCGTGGTGGCCCGTCGGTTTCAACGCCTACCAGCTCGGCACGGACTGGTCGGTCAACACCGGTTGTGGCGCGGAGGTCGATCTCGACGACTATTTCGCGCAACTGCCGCCGCGCGCGCTCACCCGTTTCAACCTGTATTCGTCCTTTGTCGTCGACAAGCGCAGTGGGCTTATGGATTTCGGACCGCTCGACCGGGTCTTCGCGGCCGCCTCCCGTCATCGGCAGCTGGTGTTGCCGGTGCTCACGGGCGGATCGGGAGACTGCGAGGACGGCCGGTTCAAGGACCGTGGCTTCTATGTGAACGGCTGGCGCACCCAGAAGTCGCGAAGTCACCAGACCTATGCCGAGTGGGTGCAGACGGCCGTGACCCGGTGGCATGACGAACCGTCGATCATCGGCTGGGAACTGGTCGGCGAACCGGAGGCCAGCAGCTGCGGCACCGCCTGCGACTGGCGGAACCGGGTGTGCCCCGACGACGCCACCGCGGTGCTGCGAGGCTTCTTCGATCAGGCCGGTGCGCACCTCCGTTCCTTCGACGACGCACGACCGATCTTCTCCGGACTGGTGGGTGGCGACCAGTGCGGAATCGCCGGGGACGCCTATGCGGAGGTCGCCGGGTCGAGCGGGATCGATGTCCTCGACTTCCACGACTACAGCTCCGGCACGCACTCCGGACCGCGCGGCAGCAATCTGCCCACACGCATCACCCAGTCGCGTCAGCTCGGAAAACCACTGGTGGTCAACGAGATCGGCGTCGAAGCCGGATCGTGCCTGCCGCTGTCCACCCGGGCGCGGCAGCTCGACGCCATCATCACCCGCCAGCGCGACGCCGGAACCGCGGGCGCACTGCTGTGGTCGTATGTACCCGACCCCCGCACCTCGGAATGCACCTACGACATCGGCCCACACGATCCCGCGTGGAAGGTCGTCCGCGACCATGCGCGCTGATCGTCGTCATCTCATGATCTGATAGACACGCCAATCCGGCAGGTCCGCACCGTCGTTGCGCGCCTCGAGGACGAGCGCCCCGATCTGGGCACCGTTCTCGTACATGGTCGGATAACGCTGGTTGATCGCATCGGCCACACCTCGACCCTCGACCGGAACGGTGAGGAAGTACCTGACACCGAGGTCCGCGGGAGCGTTGAGCCGTTGGGCGAAGTCCCGGTCCGACGGGATGACGAACTGTCGCGGCCGCTCGGACTGCACGACCACCGCGAATCCGTAGACGGTGTCACACAGGACCGAACCGTCCGGTAGGGCAAGCCCGTCGAGGTACTCGGCCAGAGCACGTTCGGTGGAGAACGAGCGGACCACGCGTTGCTCGTACGAGGTATTTCTGCTGAACCGACTGCGGTTGCGGGTTCACCACCGATCCCAGCGCGAACTCCTGCGGGGCGTACTTCGGTGACGTCATCCCCATCGCGGTCACGGGCAGCGCCGACGCCATCACCACGATGGCCACCGTGCACGCGATCGTGTACCCCCCACCGCGATGCGTAGGGCCGCACAGGCGCCGGGTCCGCGTGGGCGCCCGCGCGACGCATCGGGATCGGCCGGCGCAGCGGTACCGACATCAACGCCACGATGGCGGCCAGGAGGATCACCGTCATGTAGAACCGCAGGAAGCCGAAGGTCGAACCCCGCGCGTAGCCGAAGACCTGGAAGGCCAGTACCGCCACGATCATGAGCCCCGGCAACAGGGGTGACAGCCGGTGGCGCCGCGCACGCACGCCGATCAGCCCCACGACGAGGATCGGCAACAGCGGCGCGAGAATGGCCAACTCGGTGATGGAGAACCAGATGGCTTCGCTCGTCGTCGACGATCCGCTGCCGCCGGATTGCGCGATGATGGCGGCGTTGCCGTACTCGGAGGTGAACTGTGCGAACGCGTTCCCGGTGATCAGCCAGCCGGTCGCCGCCCAGGCGAGGAAGGCCAGCGCGCTCGGGGCGACGACGAGGGTGATGTCGACGAGGCTTCGCGACAGACGTTTTCGCCCGTCGCGGCGGCGGTAGGTGACCCATCCGACGACGCATCCGGCGGCCAGCGCGGCCGCCCCGCCGTCGTAGCGGGTGAGGTAGGACAGTGCGAGCGCGATTCCCGCGACGACAAGCTCGTGTACGTCATCGGTGGAGACCCAGCGGATCAGGCGGCGCGACGCCCAGGCGAGAAAGAACAGGTACGGCGCCTCGCTCATCCCGTTGGCGCCGTACAGCACGACCATCGGATTCGCTGCGTAACAGATCGTGAAGACCGCGGCGACAACCGGATCGAGACCCCGATCGCGAGCGATACCCGAGACCTGGACGACCGAACCGGCCATGAACATCGACGACATGATCACCGCCGACAGCGCGTGGGTGGTCATCTCCGGCCACCACGGGCTCAACGCGACGAGGGGCAGTTGCACCACCGCGGTCAGCGGGGTGAAGACGAAGCCGATGGCCGACAGACGCGGTGTCCGGCTGAACAACACGCTCTGCGCCGACTGGACCCTGGACAACGCGTCACCGAAGAAGAGATGCACCTCGGTCGCCAGGTACACCCCGACGACCAGATACGGCAACCAGGCGGCCAGGAAGATCAGGACCCCGACCCGAAGCCGCCGGTTCACGTGGCGCCTCCGGGCTCTTCCCCACTCGTGCCGTGTGCGCCCTGCTCACCGGGATCGTCCGCCGCGGATTCCTGATGGCTGGTCGACAGGCCGTGGAAGGTCTTCTCCCAGTACGACGGATTGACCAGGATCTGCCACATGCCCTTGATGGCCGCGACGCTCATCATCAGCCAGTACAGCGGGATCAGCAACGCCGAGAACAGCAGTTCGCTCCGGTCGTCCTCCCGGATCGCGATCAGGTTCATGTATATCGCCGCACCGTTGCCCAGCAGCATCGAGACGAGCGCGAGGTAGTAGATGGGTCCCGGGAAGAGGTCGACGACGATCAGCGGCTGCCCCGCGATCCACAGCGCGAGGATCAGCCAGAACACCATGTTGACGCACGCGATCACCGGCGTGCCCGCGATGAGCAGCGTGAAGCGGACGAACGCAACGGGTCCGAGGATGTGCCACAGCTTGACCGGGTGACGCATGTGCACGAGCCAGGTCTGCATGCAGCCCTTGTACCAACGGGATCGCTGGCGCACCCAGTTGATGGCGTCGACGTTGGCCTCTTCCAGCGTGATCGAGTCCAGCACGACCGTGCGGTAACCGTGGTCGGCGATCCGCACCCGAGGTCGGCGTCCTCGGTGACGTTGAAGGGCTCCCACGCCCCGATCCGGTCGAGCACATCGCGTTTGAAGTGATTCGACGTGCCGCCCAACGGAATCGGCGCCCGACTCACCATCATCCCGGGCAGCAGGAAGCCGAACCAGATCCCGTAGTCCGCGGTGAACCACTCGGTGAGCATGTTGTCGCGGACGTTGTGGAAGCTGAGCTTGCCCTGGACGCACACGACCGACTCGTCGTCGGAGTTGTTCAGCACGTAGACCGCACGACGCAGTTGCAGGGGATCGGGTTTGTCCTCGGCGTCGAAGATGGTGACGATGTCACCGGTCGCGAAGTGCATGCCGAAATTGCACGCCTTGGGTTTGGTTCGCGGTTGTGCCGGCGGTGTGAGGACCACGGTGACAAGGCCATTCGCCTCGACCCCGCGTGCGGCTTCGATCGTCGGCTCGTCGTCCTCCTCGAGCAGCAGGAGGACCTGGAGCTTCTCGCGGGGGTACTCGATGGTCTCCATGGCGGCGACGAGGTCGCCGACCACTTCGGGCTCACCGTATGCGGGGACGAGGACCGTGTAGCGGGGAAGTTCCTCGTCGGGGATCGACCGGGCCTGCTCGTCGCTGACCCGGATTGCCCCGTTCACCGGTCCCCGCCGGAAGATCACCAGCCGATCGGCGAGAGTGACGACGTAGGCGACGGTCGCCGTCGACACCAGCGCCGCGCAGGTGCCCACCGGGAAGAAGACCATCAGCACGGCGATGACGCCGAGCAGCGTGAACCCGATGATCTTCTGAATCCGGTTGAACGCCACCGATGCCGACATGTCCGCATCGGCCTCGCGCAACCGGTCGACGGCGTCGCGGAGCGCTTCCGCACGGTAGTCCTCGTCGGCGAGCAGTTCGGCGACCGGCCGCCGGGGCCGCGTGCTGCGCGCCACCCCCCGGCGCGTCGGCGTCGCGTTCGTCGATGGTCACGGCTCGGCCCTCGCGACCTCGACGAGTTGTGACCGCACCAGCCCGCCGGCGAGCCCCACCAGGAGATCGCGATCCTTGTACTGCGGGTCGGTGTCGAGGAGAACCGCGTTGCCGCGCAACAGGATCGTCATGAGCGAGGTGAGGTTTTCCAGGAGGGTGATCCGCGGTTCCGGGAAGTACGCCGCCGGCTCGTGATCGTCGACGGCCCAGATCATCACCTGTTGCGTGCGGCGCCCGTTGTTCCACCACCACGAGACCACCGTGTACGTCAGGTATCTCGCATCGTCGACCACGCTCCACATTTTTCCGCGAACCCCGAACGGCAACGCCACGTCGACGGGTTCGTTCGAGCGTTCGTCGGACAGGTCGTAGCGGAAGATGTCGGGATACACCTCGAGCGCGAGCGGTCGCCGGCTGTCGACGCTGTCGACGACGACGCGGCGGGGTCGGGCGAATTTGTCGAATGCCCGTGTCCCCCGGCTCTGGACGAGCACCTGGCGGGTGAGGACCGCACCGGGACCGTACAGGCGGGACACCCAGCCGTAGACGCGAACCGATTCCTGACGCCAGCCCGGTGGGATGTTGAGCTGCCCGCCGATCTCGAGCTGCGGGTATGTGTTGCTCTGCCAGGTACTGCCCACCGGCGGGGTGGGGATGAATGCCAGCAGGATGGCCGCGAGGACCACCACCAGCACGGGCCGCCCGACGAAGCCGACCGTCGGATCCTTGACCTCCCCTCGCACCGGCGGTGACCATCTCCGCCCGCCGCGTCGCCGGTAACTGACCAGCATGATCCCGGAGGTCGCGACGGCCGCGATCAGAGCCGGTCCGGGGACGAGCACATTGCGCGGCGCCTCGAGGGCGTTGAGCACCAGCAGTGCGAGAAGGCCCACCGCACCGGCGATGAGCGCCGCGACCGCCTTGCGCCGCCAGGTACGTCCCACCGCGACGACCGTGGCGGCGACGGCCATCAGCACGAGGGCGAACCCGGCGGCCATCGAGGTGCCGCCAAGCGCCAGCACCAACCCCCGCACCGGGATGGGGAAGATGAGCAGGAACACCAGCCAGGCCCACTTGTAGCGGGAGACCGGCCGCAGACCGAACAGCAGGATCGACGCTCCGAGCACGAACATCCACAGCGCCAGCAGATCCATGTGCGACGTCAGATAGGCCCGGCCGTAGCGCGGCGTGACGAGAAGCTTGCCGGCCACCGCCAGGACGATCACCACGATTCCGACGATCACGTCGGTCTGCCGGTCGTGGATGGGTGGCTCGTCGAAGTCGCGCCACGAGACCCCGACGACGGCGATCAGGCTCAGGACCACGAGCACGGGCACGGGCACGGGCACGGGCACGTACAGGATGAGTGTCTGGGCCCGCAGTTCGTCGATCACCGCCGCGATGGTGTTCCAGAAGCCGAGCACCGTGCACGTCACCAGCAGCACCCACCGGAACGCGATGACCCGCCATGGGTGATCGCCGAACAGCGGCGTCTCGGGACGGGAGAGTGTCGCCATGGCGACGACCTGTGAGGCGGTCAGGGCCATGCGCGCTCAGCCCCCGGAGGAGGTCCGCCGCCGGCGCCGCAGCAGGAAAGTCGCCAGTGCCGTCGCCACCACGACGCCCACCGCGGCGACCGCGACGGTGACCCACGAGGTCCCGGTCGACGACTCGGATCGATCCGGTGCCACCTGGTCGGCGACCACGACGACCGGCTGCTGACCGGCCACCTGCAGGACGGCATCGCCCGCGAGTGACGGCCACCGGTCGGGGTCGGCGTCCAGCCAGGTCAGTAGGGCATCGAGGTCGGCCGCGGTCCCGGTGGACGTCGCCAGCAGGACCGACCGTCCGTCCTGCCGCGCGACCTGCAGCGAGCCGAAACGTACGGCCGGGTTGAGGACGACGTTCGAGCGTTCGCCGTCGGCCCCCAGTACCGAGAGCGTGCCCCCGGTCGCCTCGACGGGCAGCGGCAACTCGGGTACCCCCTGCCCGTCGGCGGCGACGATCACTATCGGACCGTTCGAGGACATGGCGTCGGCGACCGGCATGACGTCGATGCCGAGTCGGACCGCCGACAGCCGTTGCAGTCCGGTCATCAGCACCACCGCGCGGCGGACGTCGTCGACGCCGCCGTCGGTCCAGGCCAGCGCTGTACGGGGCATGAGTGCCTGCGGGAGGGAGGCGAAGCCGGACGGCCGCGGCGGGTCGGCGCTCTCGGATCGGACCTCACCGGTCGAGGCGAGGCTGAGGGAAGTCCGTGTCCCGGTGCCGCATCCTTCGCCGACGTCGGGATGGTTGTAGGTCACCGTGACCTCGGTGAACCGCGCCAGGAGATCCGGCGGGATGTCGACCCACGTGTTGTACCTGCCGGACGGGTCCGCCGGCACGGAGGCGATCACCCGCGGCCCGACGGTCACCGCGATCTGACCGCCGAGCGGGGTGTAGGTGCCCGACAACTGGACTCGGACGTCCTCGGAAGGTCGTCCCAGTCTCGCTGGTCGATCCCGAAGGAGATCGACGGCCATCCCGCGGCGGCGGTGACCAGTTGATCGCTGACACCCAGGTCGGCCAGTGTGTTGACCGCCGGCGCGAGTTGCGGTGCGGCAAACGGTGCTCCGGCCACGGCGGCCGAACTGATCGCGATGCTCGACAGCTCCGAGGTGAGGAACTGCACCTGCGTCGCCAGCTCCTCGGGGTTGCCGCCGATTCGCAACACCGGCCATCCTGCTCCCGGTCCGAGGCTCAGGCCGGCCGGCCGGCGCATCGGTACTGATGACGACCTGCCGTTCGAGCGGGCCGACGGCAGCGGCCGGCCTGGTCTCGTTCCGGGGCAGCGACGCGGTCCGGATGTCGACGGCCGCCGAACCGTAGTTCGCGACCACCGCGGTCGCGAGTTGCACGGCCGCGGCACCTTCCGCGGGTTTCACATCCTCGGGGACGTAGATGGTCAGGGCGCGCAGGATCGGGGGCAGGAATCCGGCGACTCTCGCCGGTGTCGCCTCGCGTCCGCCGTAGGCCACGACCGCGTTGACGATCCGGAATCGGTTGTCGGCGTCGAAGTCACAGGAACCGGCCGTGCGCAGGTAGGTGCGCAGGACGATGTCGGCGGAATTCCGGTCGAGGCGCACGCCTCGAAGGGGCAGGGCGATCGGCGAATTCACCGCCGGGTCGATCGGCGTCCGCGAGATGAGTCGATCACCTTGCAGCACATCGACATTCCCACAGGTGACGAACGACGGGAACTGGGCGGTCCCGCGGATCTCGGTGGGGGTGAGGTTCGGCGGCACGGCGAGCGAGAGGCTGACCTCTCCCTGTTGTCCTGGAAAAGCGATCGTCGACGACGAGCCGAGATATCGAAGACTCAACGGCGGTGGCGGGTCACCGGACGCGGCGGCCGCGGGTGGCGCAGAGAGGACCCCCACCGAGGCGCTACCCGCGATCAGCAGGCCCGCCAACCCGACGCCCACCGCATGTTTCCAGCGACTTACGCAGGACACGTGCAACTCGCTTCTCCTCACGTGACCCCAACCACTCACATCACACCACCCCTGAGTACAGAAGCTAACGCAGGGAGTCCGTTTCGATACCTTTTCGCCCGATCTGAGCACCGATGTCGTTGCGAGTCGCGAACGTTCCACGGGGCCGCACCGATGTCTGCGACGATGGCCTCAGAGCACCCGAGAACACCCGAGAACACCCGACCCGAGGACCAGCATGCGCCCAGTTCACGTCGGCGACGAGATCGACGGCGGCGTGTATGTGGATGTCGCCGGGACGACGCTGTGGCACTTCATCGAAGGCAACCCTCAGGGCGCCCCAACCGTGCTCCTGCACGGCATCTTCGCCTCGGCGGCGTCCTGGGGCGCGCAGGTCCCCGATTTCCTCGATGCCGGGCTGTTGCTGTTCATGCCCGAACGGCCCGGTCACGGGCACAGTCCCGACACCGACAGCGATTTCACCTGTGCGTCCATCGCCGCACGCACCGATCGCCTATCTCGAAACGGTCGTCGGACGTCCGGCGAATCTCGTCGGCTGGGGCGACAGTGCGGCCGTCGCACTCGTCATCGCGCGGGACCGTCCCGATCTGGTGAACCGCGTGGTGGCCGTCGGCGGTTACCTCAATCCCGGTGGTCGCCGGATCGACCGATTCGTCCAACTGGTGATGGACCGCAATCCGGTGACTGTCGAGTACCTGCGTACCCACCACGACGAGATATCCCCCGATGGTCCCGAGCACTTCACCGTCGTCTACGACAAGACGATCCGGATGCTCGCCTCCGAACCCGACTATGCGGTGGCCGATTTCGCCGACGTACCGGCATCGGTGCTGCTGGTGGTCGCCGATCGTGGGCTGGTACGCATGGAGCACGCGCTGGAGATCGTCCGAACGCTGCCGCACGCTCGGCTCGCGGTGCTGCCGGGGACCCACATCCTCCCGGTGGAGGCACCCGAAACGTTCAACCCACTGGTGCTGTCGTTCCTCGCGGCCGATCCGCCCACCGAGTGGCTAACGGAGTGACCGGTCGCGTCGGCGGTCAGGCCTGCGATGGTGCGTGCACCCGGTTCCAGGCCTGGCGCCGCAGGGTGTCGGGATCGGTGACGACGCGGTCCGGGTCGTTGATGACCAGGACCTTCCGCTCGGCGGTCGTGTAGGCCGGCCAGCCGAGACCGGGGTCGCCGGTGCGGGCGAAAGCAGCCCAGCGGCCCTGCACGCTGTCGGTGACACGACGCGTGCCCGGCCAGTCCGCGATCGCGAGTCCCGCGCCCATCGGCGCGCGGTAGGCACCGAACACGGTGAACAGTTCCGTCGCGTGGGTCGCGCCGAAGCCCGTCGCGTCCAGGACCTTGGTCCGATAGTCATAGCGGTACACGTAGGTCGGCGCGACCTTGCTGTGCCCGTCGGCGAAGGCACTCATCGGCGCCCAGAAGATCGAGTCACCGGCCAGGCGGATCCGATCGCGGTCGCCGTTGGAGTAGTGGGCGGCGATCTCGCGGCGGACCTCCTCGTCCTCCACCCGCATCAGCATGCGTTCGGAATCGGGCAGGACGTTCCAGAGTTTCGCGAAGAGTCTCCCCTCGTCCTTGTTGCTGCCGATCACCAGCGGCACCGGCAGCGTCAGGCCGTCGGCGGCCGCAGCGAGCGGCGAGCGCGGCAGCAGATCACCGTCGACGACGGGCGCGAACGGGATGGACCCGCCCGAGGACTTGGTCGCGAACCGCATGAGACGATTGCCCGCTTCGAGCAGCAATGCGGGATTGGGGGTGGTGAGAAGGCGTTGCGCCTCGGCCGGGTCGAGGGGGTCCTCGGTCCGCTCCATCGAGGTGTTCCGACGTTGCGGATCGCGGAGGATCCGGACGAACTCGTCGGCGTAGACGGTCGCGGCGTCCTGCTCGACCACGAGTTCCGGGGCGGGACTCTGCGCGATGGCGTGATGGAACAGGCCGGTGGCCTCCGGAGCGGACAGCAGGGCGAGCACCGACGACCCACCGGCGCTCTCGCCGAAGACGGTCACGTTGTCGGGGTCACCGCCGAACGCGGCGATGTTGTCCTGCACCCATCGCAGCGCGGCGATCTGGTCGCGCAGACCCGCGTTGGTGTCGAACGGCCGGTCGTCAGTGGCGAACTGCGAGAGATCGAGGAAACCGAAGGGACCGAAACGGTATTGGATCGTCACGACGACGACGTCCTGGGCACGGGCCAGGAAGGCGCCGTCGTAGAGCGGGGTCGCGGCGGTGCCGAGGATGAAGGCGCCGCCGTGGATGAAGACCATCACCGGCCGCGGCCTCGACGACGCGACGTCGGGTGAGAAGACGTTGAGCGTGAGGCAGTCCTCGGCCATCGGCGCGAACTTCCCCGGCGCGACGGCGGTGAACCGCTTCTCCTGGATGGCGGCCTTGGCGAGTTTGGTGCAGTCACGCACGCCGGGCCAGTCGTGGGCCGGTTCGGGTGCGCAAAACCGGCGGTGGGCCACCGGGGGCGCGGCGAACGGAATGCCTCGCCAGCTGATCGTGCCGCGGCGCAGCCGCCTTCCCCGTGCGCCACCGACGACGCCGTTGACCGTGGTGACCTTGGTGTCGAGCAGTGCCATACCCCCACCGTAGACGAATCGCCTGTTACGTCTGCTCAACCGGCGCAGATCTAGAATGTGGCCCATGACCGCCGACAAGGCCCGCTCCGACAAGGCCACCGTCGAACCGGCACGCGCTCGCATCGATCTCAACGCCGACCTCGGCGAGGGAGTCGGCGACGACGAGACGATGCTGACCATCGTGACCAGCGCCAACATCGCGTGCGGTTTCCACGCGGGAACTCCCGCAGACCTGCTGGCGACGTGCCGGGCGGCCGTGGCCGCCGGTGTCCGCATCGGCGCGCAGGTCTCCTATCCCGACCGCGCCGGCTTCGGCCGCCGGTTCATGGAGATGTCGACGCCGGACCTGATCGCCGATCTCGTCTATCAGATCGGCGCGCTCGACGCCCTCGCCCGATCCGTCGGCGGGTCGGTGACCTACGTGAAACCCCATGGCGCGCTGTACAACACGGTCGTCCACCACGAGCAACAGGCCGACGCGGTGGTCGCTGCGGTGCGCGACGTGAACCCGGGTCTGGCGATGATGGGGCTACCGAACTCGGAGATTCTGGCCCGTGCCGAACGCGCCGGGCTGCGGGTCATCACCGAGGCCTTCGCCGACCGCGCCTACACCCCCACGGGGACACTCGTTCCGCGCACCGAGCGTGGGGCCGTCCTCTCCGACAGCGCGGAGATCGCACGGCAGGTCGTCGAGATGACCACCACCGGACGCCTGACGGCGATCGACGGCACGGTGGTCGCGGTCGACGCCGATTCGATCTGTCTGCACGGCGACACCCAGGGCGCGGTCGGCCACGCCCGTGCGGTTCGCGAAGCACTCGCGCAGGCCGGTGTCGAGATCGGTCTCACCCGGTCGTGAACCGGCGCGCGGACTACCGCCGGCGCTGGCGTGCGAATTCGGCGAGCACGACGCCCGCCGCGACCGACGCGTTGAGGCTCTCGACCTCCCCGGCCATGGGGATCGACAGGATCGAGTCGCAGCTCTCGCGCACGAGGCGCGACAGGCCCTTGCCCTCCGATCCCACGACGATCACCGTCGGACCGGTGCCGTCGTAGTCGTCGAGGGTCACGTCGCCGCCGGCGTCCAGACCCACGAGCTGGGCCCCGGAGTCGGCCCAGTCCTTGAGCGTCCGGGTGAGGTTGGTGGCACGCGCGACCGGGAGTCGTGCGGCGGCACCGGCGCTGGTCCGCCAGGCCACCGCGGTCACGCTCGCGCTGCGTCGCGCCGGGATCACCACGCCGTGCCCGCCGAAGGCGGCCACCGAGCGGATCACCGCACCCAGGTTGCGCGGGTCGGTGATGTTGTCGAGCGCCAACAGCAGCGGCGGGGTGCCGCTGGCCTTGGCGTCGGCCATCAGATCGTCCGGATGGGTGTACTCGTACTCCGGCACCTGCAGGGCGATGCCCTGATGCATTCCGTTGGTGGACAACCGGTCCAGCTCCGGCTTGCCGACCTCGAGGATGGAGATCGCCTGATCGCCGGCGATCTTGACCGCCTCGGCGACACGCTCGTCTGGTTCGGAGTTGGTGGCGATGTAGAGCGCCGTCGCGGGCACGCCCGCACGCAGGCACTCGACGACGGGGTTGCGGCCGAGCACGTACTCGGGACCCTCGTCCTTCCCGCGCACGCCGCCCCGGCCGGTGCCCGACTTCGCCGCGGCCTTCGCCCGCTTGTGAGCGGGGTGGTACGGGCGGTCGACCGCCTTCGGGGTGGCGCCCCGGGCCTCGAGACCGCGTCGCCGCTGGCCGCCGGACCCGACGACCTGCCCCTTCTTGGTGCCCGACTTGCGGATCGCACCCTTACGCTTGGAATTTCCTGCCATCACGCCTCACCCTTCAATGCCCACTGTGCACCATCAGGGGTGTCGGTCACCTCGATGCCGGCCTCGGCCAGACGATCCCGGACCGCATCCGCGGTCGCCCAGTCCTTGGCGGAACGCGCGTCGGCGCGCCGTTGCAGTTCGGCGCGCACCAGCACGTCCAGTGCAGAGGTGGCGGCCGAGTCGTCGGCCGCACCGGCCCACTGATCGTCGAGCGGGTCGACGCCGAGGATCCCCATCATGCCCCGCACCGACGATGCGGCGGCCAGCGCGGCCGCCCCGTCACCCGATTCGAGTGCGGTGTTGCCCTGACGGACGACGTTGTGCACGACCGCGAGAGCCGCCGGGACGCCGAGATCGTCGTCGAGCGCGTCACCGAAATCGGGGTCGATGTCGCCGACGGCCACATCGCCCACGCGGGCGGCGACACGTTCGACGAAGGACTCCACCCGCCGGTAACCGGCGGCCGCCTCGGTGAGCGCACCCGGCGAGTACTCCAGCATCGACCGGTAGTGCGCACTGCCGAGGTAGTACCGCAGTTCGACGGCACGGACGCGCTGCAGCATCGCGGGGATCGACACCACGTTGCCCAGCGACTTGCTCATCTTCTCGCCACCCATGGTGACCCAGCCGTTGTGCAGCCAGTACCGCGCGAACGGGTCTCCGGCGCCGTGCGCCTGGGCGATCTCGTTCTCGTGGTGCGGGAACACCAGATCCATTCCGCCGCAGTGGATGTCGAACTCTGCCCCCAGCAGGCTGGTGGCCATCGCCGAGCACTCCAGATGCCAGCCGGGGCGTCCGGGACCCCAGGGGGTCGGCCACGACGGCTCATCGGGCTTGGCCGCCTTCCACAGCGTGAAGTCGCGGTGATCGCGCTTGCCGGTGCCCGCGCTCTCGCCCTGGTGCACGTCGTCGAGCTTGTGCCCGGACAGTGCACCGTAGTCGGGGAGGCTTCGGACGTCGAAGTAGACGTTGCCGTCGGCGACGTAGGCGTGGCCACGCTCGATCAGGCGCTGCATGTACTCGACCATCTGGGTCACGAACCCGGTCGCCCGCGGTTCTGCCGACGGCGGCAGGACGCCGAGCGCGCGGTAGGCGTCGTCGAAGGCGCGCTCGTGCGTGGCGGCCCACTCCCACCAGGGACGGCCCGCGTCGGCGGCCTTGCGGAGGATCTTGTCGTCGATGTCGGTGACGTTGCGGACGAACAGCACGTCGAGGCCCTGGTGGCTCAACCAGCGGCGCAGGATGTCGAAGGCGATACCGCTGCGGACGTGGCCGATATGGGGAACACCCTGCACCGTCGCGCCGCACAGGTACACCGATGCCTGGCCTGGGCGCAGCGGCACGAAGTCGCGCACCTCTCGGGAGCTGGTGTCATAAAGGCGCAGGGTCACGACCGGCCATCCTACCGGACCACGGACGGGCCACCGACCGCCCGAGTGGCCGGACCAGACCCGTTCCGCAGCCGGAATGCCATCAGCCCGCGTCGGCGGCGAGAACCGGCTCGAGGACGGTGCCGACCAGCGCTTGCATCGTGTCGAGTGTGTCGGTGAGGACCGCCACGGCCCGGTCGGTGTGCGGGTACCGCACCCGGACGTGGATGCCGTCGCGGTCACGCCAGAACCACCACTGGGCGGTGTCGGTCGGCTTCTGACTCGATATCTGCCGGACGACGACGTCGCCACGCGGCATGGGCAGCCGCGTGTAGTCGACGTAGGACATCATGAAGACGTCACTTCGGCCGGGGCGCAGGCGATCGCCGAAGGCCGCGTATACCGGCGTCAGTCCGATCTCCGCCAGCGGGAGCGCCGCCGCGAGGCGTCGCGTGTTCCGGTACATGGCCGCGTACAGGTCGCCGGTCGCGCTGATCAGCATCGGCGCGTTGCCCACCGACCAACTCACGCAGCCCGGCCCCGCCCCGGCCCCGGTGGGCACCACGGTGGCCACCTCATCGGGTCCGCCGGCGGCGTTGATGGCCATGCCGGCACAGGTGAGCACGGCCGGATAGGTACGGGCCCCGCGCCGGTGGACCGTCGAGCTGAACGTCGCGGCGTCGTCGCCGGACATCAGCGTCCGGACCATCGTGTGGACGGGGAGGCTCTCCCCGGCGGCGACCCCGAGGTCGAGCGGGAATTCGGGAACCGTCCAACCGGTCGCGGCGAGGAACTGCTCCCAGCCGCTCAGGCGGGGATCGTCGGCGGTCACCGATGCCTCGGCTTCCGCGACGATCCGGAGTGCGTCGAGGCCGGACTCCGCCGGTGCCGGCGCGCGACCGGCGAGCAGCTCGCAGATCTCGGTCGACACGACGGCCAGTGATCGCGCGTCGACGTAGCAGTGGTCGAAGGCGCACACCAGCGTCGTGCCGCCGGGGCGGGTCACCGCCGCGAGGAAGTGCGGCATCGGTTCGAAGGGATTGCAGGTCGCGCCGATGTACCCGGCCAGTCGCGAGGCGAATGCCGATGCCGAGAGCCCGTCGTCCGCCTGCCGGAACTCTTCTTTGACGTCGACGCCCGGATGCAACAGGCGGGTGACGACGTCACCGGTCTGCACGTAGTGACTGCGGAGCGCGTCGTGGCGGGCGATCATCGTCCCGACGGCCTCGCAGATCTGGTCGAGATCGATTTGTTCCGGGAAATCCAGGGTGAGCGCCATCCAGCCCGGCTGCCCCGCGGCGATCGACGCGAGGTGGAATCGCTCGTTCTCCGACACCGGTACGCTCGACCGAGCGGCCGCCCCGCCCGGTACGGCACGCCAGCACACCAGTTCTCCCGGCTCGACCGCCCACGATTCGGAACTCGAGAGCTTCATCGCACAACCGATTCCGTCGCGTACCCGGCCGCATCCGCGTACCCGGCCAGGATTTCGCGCAGGGTCGCGAACTGCTCGAGGATCGACGTTCGCGCCACGTCGTTGTCGGGGATCTGCGACACCACGTCGAGTCCCGTCGCCGTCCGCGTGAACCAGAGGTTGGCGTTGCGCGTGGGACCGAGTCCGGTCAACAGCTGTGTCCCGTTCAGAACCGGGTCGTCACCGATCGGCAGGCGGCGGAGGTCGGTGTAGGACACCATGTACGGACTTCCGTCGAGTCCGCGGAAGACGCCCTCTCCGGCGAGTTGCGCGAGCACCGCGTGCGCGGGGATCTCGGCCGCGCCGCGGGCGAGTCGAACGCTCTGGGCGGCCGCGCGCACCAGGTCGTCGAAATCGACGTCTCCGATGTTCGGTACCTCGACGGCGATCGGCGCGAAGTTGCACAGCCAGCCCTGCGTCCAGAAGTGCTCCGGCGCACGGGTGGCCAGCACGGTCGACACGAAGAACCGGTCACGACCGGTCATTCGGCGGTGCCACTCCGCGAGCGCCGCGTAGATGAGCCCGGAGAAGCTGCCGTCGGTCGCGGCGATCCGGGCATCGCAGCGGGCGAGGGTCTCGGCGTCGAGCAGCACTGTCTGGGCCGTGACCGACGGCTTCGGCAGCCCGTCGGTCAGCCCGAGGTCGAGCGGACAGCTCGGCGTACGACCGTCGTTGTGCACCAGTGCGTCCCGCCAGACCGCGACACGATCGTCGGCGGGGTCGAGTGACGCCGCGATCCGGCGTTCCGCCAGTATCGCGTCCCCGAAGGAGCCGGCCGCCGCCAGCTCCGCGGGCTCGCCGGCACAGTGGCCCCGGTACAGCTCGACGATCTCGAACATCGCGAGGACCAACGAATATCCGTCGCCCCGGACATGATCCGTCGAGGCGAAGAACGTGAACCCGTCGTCGTCGCAGGTCGCGCCCCACCACGAACCCGGAACCAGATCGGACCAAGCGGTCTCGGCGGCCCGGCCGCCCACCCAGTCACCGAGTTCGGCGTCGTGCACGTGGACGGATTCACGGTCCGCGGTGACGATCTCGACCTCGTCCGGTGGCGACACCCATCGCTCGTGCCCTGCCGGACCCGAGCGATAGTGCGCGCGCAACTCCTCATGGCGCCGAACGAAGTCGGTCAGCGCGGCCGACATGGCATCGGGCACCAAGGGAGTATCGAATCGTGTTGCGGCCACGATGAATCCGTGGTGCGCCTCGCCCTCCCGGCGTTTGGCCGCCATCGTCGCCAGATGGTCGGATTGCAGGAACGACACCCCGTCGCCCCAGCGTTGCGCTGCTTTCGCAACACGGTCCGGATCGCGCAGCTCCCACTCGACGGCCCGCCCACCGGTCAGGTGTGGGCGGAGCCGAGCGACCAGCGACCCGGAATCGCTGAACCGGGGAGGGATGTCGCGTGACTGCAGCGTTCCCGACATCAGCTGCCGAGGACCCCTGTCGGGCTTCCGGCGGACAGGACCGCGCGGTCGATACCGGTGGGTCCGTCCACCGCACCCGCACGGTAGGAATACTCGCAATCGCCCTCGGCGACTATATCCTTCAGCGTCGCATGGAACGTGGACAGGAAGACCTCGACAGCAGGTGCGTTCGCGGCCGGGAAACGGGCGGACACGTTGACGCCGGTGGGGATGCGGTTGATCCAGAAGTAGACCTCGTCGGCGTCGCGGGTCGCGCTGCGCAGCACCCGTGCCGCACGCGGCTCCCACTCGGTCGAGCCCTCCGCGTGTCGAAGGTCGATGTGGGACACCACGAATCCCGGAGGTGTCACGTCCCCACCGATCAGCTCGGCGACCGGCGCGAACGGGGCAGCGCCCACATCCTTGTACTGGGCCGCGGTGGCCGCGACGGCGGTCAGCGCGTCGGTGAACTTCAGCGGCCGGCCCGGGCGGACGGCCACCGGGATGATCCCGACGAACCAGCCCACCGCCTCGCCCCACTCGATCGCGTTGCGGGTGTGGATCGGACTGATGAAACGGAGATCCGCGGAACCGGTCAGGGCCGCCGACGTCATCGACAGCGCGGTGTAGATGCCGGCGGTCATCGACGACCCGGCCGCCTTGCAGATCGCGTCGAACCGCTTGGTGTCGGCGGCGTCGAGCAGCCAGTGCGACAGGGTGGCCTGGAAGCCCTCCTCCGGGGTCCGCTGAGCCGCGATGGTGCGCGGTGCATCGGCGGGGACGTCGAACTGCGGGAACCGCGGGATCGACTCCGGCTGTACGGCGGTGGTGGTGTCGTCGAAGAAGGTGCGCCACTGGCTCACCGCGGCGTTGTTGGCGTCGATCTGCTCACCGAGACGACGCTCCGCGTCACTGAAGTCCAGGTAGCTGCCGAACGCCGCGAGTCCGTGCGGCTCGCCGGTGACCTCGGCGAGGTACAGCGCGGTCAGTTCGCGGATCGCGAACACCTGGGTGTAGGCGTCCATCACCGTGTGATCGGCGGCGAACACGACGAGGAAACCCTCGTCGTCGCCGGGCGTCTCGACCGTCACCGCAAGGCAGTGCGGCCACGTCAGCGGGGTGACGGTGGTGTTGAAGTACTCGGTGACGAGTTCGGAGACCTCGGCGGGTTCCAGATCGGACCCGAAGGCCCGCTCACGCACCGCGATCGTGTCGGCGGCGACGGTGATGCGGGTCAGGTCGCCCTGCGGGTGCCCGGCGTCGTGGACGCGCACCGAGGTCCGGAACGCCTCATGCCTGCGGTACCACGCAACGAGCGTGCGCGAGAACGCATCACGATCGAGCGGACGCTGAATCCGGAAAGCGGTCCCGATCCACTGGCTGTACCAGTCGGAGCCCTCACGAACCGCCCGTCGGGCGTGCTCGAGGTGCATGTACGACAGTTGTCGCGAATCGCTCTGCCACTCGGACGCGTCAACCGCGGGCTCCCAGGCGGTGACGGTTCCGCCGGGCATCGAGTAGTCAGTCAGTTCGGTGTATTCCATCACAACCTCTCGTGTTGTCACACGTTCTGGACCCCTGATGGTCCAGCTCGGCTCCTCCCCTGAAGCCGCCCCGGCGCATCGAGTACCGGTCAGTTCCGCCGGCGACAGCCGTCGGAGACCCACCTCCTCATCCGTCCGTAAACGATCCGCGCACGGTCACAAACCCAATCCGCGGGCAATCGTGGGCCAGGACTGGCGCTGCTGGTCCACCCAGTACGGCCACGAGTGCGTGCCGGGATCGACATATCGGATGGTGGCGGGAATCTTCAACTGTCCGAGTCGGGCCTGCAGCTGCTGCGTACACCACAGCGCGCCGAGCTCGATCGCACCACCCACGACCTGACGATCGGTCGGATCGTCGTTGCCAGGATAACCGGGAGCGTCGTACTTGCCAGGCCGTCCGGTCCCGGTGGAGACGTAGACCTCGGTGCCTCTCAGACCGGCGGCCCGCAAGAGAACGTCGTGCGCGGCCCAGGCGGGGTCGGACGGCGGCCCCCACATGTTGTCGGGGTTGCCACCGAAGGCGGTCACGATGCCTCGCGGGTATGCCTGACCAGCAGGTCCGGTGGTCGTGAAGCACCCGCTGTAGGCGGCGACCGTGTCGTAGAAACCGGGGTTCCGGACGGCGAGGACCAGCGCGGCGCCGGCCCCCATGGACAGTCCGGCGAGACCACGTGCACCGTTGCCGTCGAAGCGTTCGTCGATCAGCGGGGGCAACTCGCGCGTGAGAAATGTCTCCCATTTGTAGCGACCGAGCACAGGATCGTCGCGCTGCCAGTCGGTGTAGAGACTGCCGTTGCCCGCGATGGGCATGACGACGTTGACGTTCTTGTCGGCGTAGAAGCCCGCGACGTCGGTCTTCAGAGTCCAGATGCTCTTCTCCGGGTTCTCCTCACCCAGACCACCCAGCAGGTACAGCGACGGGCGGGGCCCAGCCGATGCCTCAGGTGTCACGACCTGCACCTTGACGGTCTTCTGCATGGCTGCGGAGTAGACGTACACACCGTGGGAGTGCGGGCCTTCCGCCACGACGCGCTCGATGGTCGAACGAGTCGGCGCCGCATTCGCCCCGCCCGCCTGCGCCAGACCGGCAAAGGCCGTCAGCGCAGCCGCCAGTATGGCGATGAGAGCGGTGGTCTGCGATGCCACGCGGCGATCTGATGTACGGCGGGCGGCACCCGTCATGTCGTCGCGTCCTCCGGATTCTGCGAAAGGATCAATGGAATGACCCGATGGCAACAAGATGCTGAAGGCCACCGAAGTTAGGCGCACCTCACAGTGATGACGACAGTAACCTGCTTCGCGGCGAATTGATAGTTGGACAAACGAAAAAACTCCCGGGCGATCAGCGAAAATCAGGGACGTATCGCCCGCTCGGGGTGATTCGACACCGAGCCGCCGTGGACCCGGAGAACCCGAGGGCCTCGGGTAGGGTTGCGGTGTCCTGTCGGCCTGTACGGCCGTGCGCCGCACCGCAGCCGCCGGGACCGATGACCGTGATTTCTGGACCATCGTCTACATCGATCACCGACTTTTTGCATGCACGAACGGCAGCTGCAGACATGAAACTCGCACCCTTCGGCCGGTCCACCCGGGTCAGCCGGGACGTCCCTGTGGATCGGCTCACACCCGACGACGACCTCTTCGTGAAGATGGACGTCGTGCTCGATCTTCCCGTCGTCACGCAGACGCTCTGGCGGTTCCCCGGCACGATCGACGTCGACGCCATCGCGTCGGTGGCCGAGCGACTGCGTCGTGGACGTCTCGGCCGGCTGGTCGGGAGTCACCGCGGGCCGGGACGGGCCTACTGGCGCTACACGCACGACGCAGGCGACTTCGCCATCGACACCGAGCCCCTGCCGGCCGGCGGAGAAGAGGCGTGGGGTCGCGCCCGGGCTCTCGACCCGCTCGACATCGTGAACGGTCCCGCCTGGCGGCTGTCCGTCGCCCGTACCGTCGACGATGCCTCGGTCGTGGTATCGCTGACGATCGCTCACGTCATCGCCGACGGCGGTGCGGGTACCTCCGCGATCGTCGAGGCGGTCAACGTCACCCCCTATCTCCCCGGAACCACGCCCGGGATCGCCGACGACGTGTTCGACGCAGTGGACCTGCTCCGCACCGCGGGCACGACCGCCTACCGCGTGTGGCGCGAGAGCCGGGGGGGATCACCGGAGTCACCCGCCCGGGTGACAGACAACCCCGCCCCCGACACCGACCTGACCGGGGCCGAAGCCACGCCGAACGCGACCGTGCTCATCCCGCACGCCGACTACGCGGCAGCGGCGACGTCGCGCGGTGGCACGGACAACAGTCTGTTCGCAGCATTGATGGTCGGCATCCTGAAACGCTGCGGCCGGGTTTCCGACGGCGACGTGGTTCCGGTGTCGCTGCCGGTCTCCACCCGTACGGATGGCGACCGACGCGCCAACGCGACCTCGGGTGCGACGGCTTTCGTCGAGGTTGCGCCCGGCCGGTACGAGGACTTGACCGATGTCCGCGTCGCCTGCAAAGAGGCCTACGGCCGTCTGGCGGAGAAGTCCAGCGCGGTGGCCAACAGCGCGGTCATCCTGCAGGCAGTGAACGACTCCATCGCCCGACGCCTCGCGGCCAACGCCTCTACCCCGCTGTGTCTGGCGTCGAACCTCGGTCCGATGCCCGACGAGTTCGTCACGCTCGGCACCGGCACCCGCGCCACGATGGCGATCCGGGCCGTCACCGTGACCGAGGACGTGACCCAACTGCGCGACCGCAAGGGCGGTATCAGCGGATGGCTCGGGATCAACGGCGACCACGTGATGTTGAGTGTCAGCTCGCTCGACCCGGTGCGCATCCCCGACGCCTCAGCGATGCGCGGTCTGCTGACCGACGAGCTCGCAGCCTGGGGACTGCACGGAACCGGTTGGGGCGCATGAGGGTTTCGTTCACTGTTCACGGCAGCCGCGGCGACATCCAGCCGGCGGTGGCCGTCGGCGCCGAACTCGCCCGGCGCAGGCACGAGGTCCGGTTCGCGGTCCCCGAGGATCTGGTCGAGCTGACGGCCGCCACCGGCCTGGACACCCGGGTGCTCGCGCCCTCGACGGGCGAGTTGTTGGCCAGTCCGCTGGTCAAGCAGCGACTGAAGTCGAAGAACCCGAAGGTGCGACTCGCGGCCCTACGCGAGGTCGCCGACCACGGTCGCGCCACCTCGGAGCAGGTGATGAGTGAACTCGCGGATGTCTCGGACATTCTCGTGACCGGACCGCTGGCACAGGACCGCGCCGATGCGATCGCCGAGAGCCGCGGGATCCCGTTCGCGCCGTTGCACTACTGCCCCTTGCGGCCCAATGCGGGAGTGGACGTCGGATACCGAAGCAACCCGCGCCCGGTCTCCCGGGCGTTGTGGTGGCTGGCCGACCAGACGTACTGGATGACCACGCGCTCGGCGGATCGCCGACTGCGAAGCGAACTCGACCTCCCGCCGGCGAAAGGCCCACTGGGAAGCCGACTTCGGCGTCAGGGCAGACCGGAGGTCCAGGCCTACGATGCCGCCCTCTTCCCCGGACTGGAGAGCGACTGGGGGCCGCAACGTCCGCTCGTCGGATTCCTGTTGCCGGACAAGGACACTCGTGCCGCACTCCTGAACGGCGACGACGCCACCTCACATGCGGTCGAGTGGGCGACCGCCGGCGAGGAACCCGTCTACGTCGGCTTCGGCAGCATGAAGATCACCGCCGAACAGATCGGAGGAATCGTCACCACTCTCCTCGATCGCGGGCTGCGGGTCATCGGGCACACCGATCACGAACTCCCCCGACGTGAGCGGCTTCTACACCTCGACCAACCGGTCGACCACGAGGCCCTGTTGCCCCGGTGTCGCGGCGCGGTGCACCACGGGGGCGCCGGCACCACTGCGGCGGCGACCCGGGCGGGTATCCCGTCGGTGATCGCCTGGCTCAGTGCGGATCAGCCGATGTGGGCGGCAGCCCTTCGGCGGGCAGGCGCCGGCTCCGGAAACAAGCTGGCACGTTTCGGTCCGTCCGACCTCGACCTGCTCACCGATCCGGCGGTGGCCGCCGCGGCCGCGCGTCTCGGCCGAGAACTCACGCCGCCGGCCGATGCCGTCGACCGTGCCTGCGAGATCTTGCTGGACGCGGCGTCACGCTGAGCCAACTCCCCGCGCTGCGGTCGACGAACCGAACTAGACGTCGTCGAGAAGCGCGGTGGCGACCGCGGCGATCCCCTCGCCCCGACCGGTCATGCCGAGACCATCGGTGGTCGTCGCCGACACGGACACGGGTCCGCCGACGGCCGCCGACAGCACTTCCTGCGCCTCCGCACGACGCGGACCGATCTTGGGACGGTTGCCGATCACCTGGACGGCGGCGTTCACGACGCGAAACCCTTCGGCGGCGATCAGCTCGGCCACATGGGTGAGCATCGCGACTCCCGAGACGCCCTCCCATTCGGGCCGTCCGGTGCCGAACACCGAGCCGACGTCGCCGAGTCCGGCGGCCGAGAGCACCGCGTCACACAGTGCGTGAGCGCCGACGTCGCCGTCGGAATGGCCCTCACAACCGGGCTCGTCGGGAAAGCGCAGGCCGACCATCCAGCATTCGGCCGAGGAGTCGACCCGATGCGCGTCGGTACCGATCCCGACCCTCATCGTCGGGCCTCGGGGCCGGATGCAGGTTCGCCGACGACGCTCCGGACGATACGGAGGTCCCACGGTGTGGTGATCTTCATGGCGAGAGGGTCTCCCGGGACGACGTGAACGGGGATTCCGCAGCGTTCGGCGAGGCCGGCGTCGTCGGTCGCGAGACCGGAGTCGTCGGCGTGTGCCCGCAGCAACGCCTCGCGGGTGAAACCCTGCGGGGTCTGCACGGCGCGGAGTTCCTCGCGGTCGACGGTCCGGGTCACGAGTTCGAGGCCGTTCGCGTCCGGCGCGACCTGCTTGAGGGTGTCGACGACGGGCAACCCGGGCACCACGGCTGGGTGACCGGCGGCCACGGCTTGCACGACGCTCGTGAAGACATGAGCGGGTGTGAGCGGCCGCGCCGCGTCATGGACGAGGAGTATCTGCGCAGCGTCCGCCGCGGCGATACCCGCGCGCACCGAGTCGGACCGGTGGGCGCCACCCGACACGACGACGACCCCGGGGAGCAGCTCTCGAGCACGCTCCACGAGGTCGGCCGGTACCACGACGACGATCGACGCCCCGAGCGAGTCGGGGATGTTGTCGACGCAACGCTCGATGATCGTGACGCCGCACAGGTCGACGAAAGCCTTGGGAACCGGCTCGCCGAGTCGGGTTCCCGACCCGGCAGCCGGGATGATGACGCAGACTCTTGCGCCGGAATCACCCGGCGTGGTGGTCAATTGGGTTCCTGAGCCAGGCACGACCCGACGTCAGGAGGCGGCAGCGAGGACCTCGTCCAGAATGCTGGTCGCCTTCTCGTCATCGGTGTTCTGCGCGAGCGACAGTTCGTCCACGAGGACCCGACGGGCACGGGTCAGCATCCGCTTCTCACCGGCCGACAGTCCGCGGTCCTGCTCACGACGCCACAGGTCGCGCACGATCTCGGCGACCTTGATGATGTCGCCCGAGATGAGCTTCTCCTGGTTCGCCTTGAAGCGCCGTGCCCAGTTGGTCGGCTCTTCGGTGTGCGGGGCCCGCAGCACCTGGAAGACCTGGTCGAGACCCTCCTGCCCGACCACGTCGCGGACGCCCACGTATTCCAGCTTCGTCGAGGGAATCTGAACGGTCATGTCACCGTCGGCAACCTTGAGAACAAGGTATTCGATCTGCTCACCCTTGATGGTCCGGGTAACGATGTCTTCGACCCGAGCAGCACCGTGATGGGGGTAAACGACGGTGTCGCCAACTTTGAAATTCAATGTTCCTTGCCCCTTTCGAGTGAACCCAGTCTAGCACGGGGCGTTCCGGGGGCCCCACCCAACGGTGCAGGTCAACGCGGTGAACCGGTTTCAGTGCCGCCTCTTGCGAGGTGGCAAGGGGTGCCGTAGCAGCGTGTTGGGCATCACGCAACACCTGGCCCGGGGCAGCCGTCCGGACCCCTTCGCCGACCCGGTGGACACGCCCGTGCGGACACGAATCGGGCACCCGGGCGGACTTTTCCGCACGGCCCCCACTACGCTGCGTAGTGCAGGGTTTCGCGCGCTGCAATTCGACTTCGTTTGACCTGGGAGGATCGGGTGTCAGTGCTTCCACTATCCGCACGGCGGTCGGCGGTTCGGCCATCTCGTCTGGCCACCGCAGTAGCCACGATCGGCATCGCCGTTGCCCTGGGCACCACCGGTTGCGGTGCGGGACAGATCTCGCAGACCGCCAACCAGCTGCCCGCCGTCAACGGCGCGAACGTCAACATCGACTCGCTGCAGCTGCGGGACGTGCAGATCGTCTACCCGGAGAAGGACGCACCGACCGTCTTCGGCAACGGCGGGCCCTTCGAGATCGCGTTCGTCGTCGCGAACTCCGACCCGACGGTCTACTACCGCCTGAAGGAGATCAAGCCCGAGAAGGGGTCGATCGAGTTCGTCGAGGGCAGCGACTCCGCCGATCGCGTCATCCCGCCGGGCCAGGCCCTGCGCGGCGGCACACCCGTCGGCGCCACGCGTGACGGCGAGAAGAAGATCACCGCCGAGCTGACCAACGCCGGTGACACCGTCGCCAGCGGACTGACCACCGAACTGACGTTCGTCTTCGAGAAGCGCGAGAGCAACGGCTCGTGGGTCCCCGCCGGTGAGACCACCGTGCAGACCCCGGTCGATGCCGGCGCGAAGCTCGAGCGCCAGGACGTCGCCCGCAACGCGGAGCCGACGTTCTACAACCAGGGCCACGGCGAGGGCGAAGGCGGCGAGGGCGAAGGCGGCGCTCCGGAGACCGGAAACGAAGAGGGCGGCGGGCACTGACCCCTCCCCGGAACACACACGACGAGGCCTGGCATCCGCCGGGCCTCGTCTGTTTTGTCGGTGCGCCCGCCTAGGCTGACCGGGTGGCAAAACCCAAATCCTCGTATCGCTGCGCCGGTTGCGGTCACCAGGTCGCCAAATGGGTCGGACGCTGCCCCGAATGCGGCGAGTGGGGATCGATCGACGAGGTCGCCGCCGTGCCCACGTCCTCGCGGACGACCGCCGCGGTGGCACCGTCGAGCCCGGCTCTGCGCATCACCGAGGTCGACGCAGAGTCGTCGGCGGCGGTGCCGACCGGTATCGGTGAGCTCGACCGCGTCCTCGGGCGCGGCGTCGTCCCGGGGTCGGTCATCCTGCTCGCCGGAGAACCCGGTGTGGGCAAGTCGACGCTGCTGCTCGAAGCCGTCAAACACTGGGCCGCCAAGGATCGCGTCGCGCTGTACATCACCGGCGAGGAGTCGGCCGGACAGGTCCGGATGCGGGCCGAGCGCACCGGCGCGGTGCACCCCAACGTCTACCTCGCCGCCGAGACCGATCTCGCGACCATCCTCGGCCACGCCGACACCGTGCGGCCGACGCTGATGATCATCGACTCGGTCCAGACCGTCGTGGCCTCCGGCGCCGACGGCGTCACCGGTGGCGTCACGCAGATCCGTGCCGTCACCACCGCGCTGGTCTCGCTGGCGAAGAACCGGGGCATCGCGGTGATCCTGGTGGGCCACGTGACCAAGGAGGGCGCGGTCGCCGGTCCCCGCTCACTCGAGCACCTCGTCGATGTCGTACTCGCCTTCGAGGGCGACAAGCACTCGACGCTGCGCATGGTCCGGGGCGTGAAGAACCGCTTCGGCGCCGCCGACGAGGTCGGCTGCTTCGAACAGCGCGACGACGGCATCCACCAGGTTCCCGATCCGTCGGGAATCTTTCTGCACCAACGGGATTCGGATGTGAGCGGCAGCGTCACCATGGTGACGATGGACGGCAAACGCGCGCTTGTCGGCGAGGTCCAGGCACTCGCCAACGGCACCGAGATGTCCAACCCCCGTCGGGCGGTGTCAGGTCTGGACTTCAACCGGGTGGCGATGGTCCTCGCCGTCCTCCAGGCACGCGCCGGCCGCAAGGAACTGGCGAAGTCCGAGGTCTACCTCTCGACGGTCGGCGGCATGCGTGTGACCGAACCCGCCGCCGATCTCGCGATCGCGCTCTCGGTCTATTCGACCCTGACCCAGCGACCGGTCCCCCAGTCGACCGTCGTCATCGGGGAGGTCGGTCTCGGCGGCGAGATCCGTCGGGTCTCCGCGGTCGCTCGCCGCCTGGCGGAGGCCAAGCGACTCGGTTTCCGGGAGGCGATCATCCCCGCGGCCACCGACGAGGAACTCCCGAAGGGCATTCGCATCCTCCGGGTCGCCAACCTCGGCGACGCCGTTCACCTGCGCGACTCCGACCCGGTGGACGCGCCGTTCTGACCCCTCGTCAGAGCTGCGGTTTGCCGCCCAGATACTCCGCCGCCTTCGCACTGTTCTCGACGTGCTCGGCGAAGTGCTCCCGGACGTCGACGGTCACGAACACACCGTTCGCGCGCGCCACCGGCCGCCCCGGATCACCCAGGTGCGCAACACCTTCGGTGTAGATCTTGCGCCGCTGCCGGCCCAGGATCTCCGCGCGGATATGAAGCGTCTTGCCCACCGGGATCGGCTGCAAGAAATCAACCTGGAGGTGGACGGTCACCCCGGGCGGGCCGAGGAGTCGCGGCGTCATACCCATGACGTCGTCCAGCGCACTGGAGAGGATGCCGCCGTGGATCACGCCCGGCCCACCCTCCATCCACTGCTCGACAGGCATCTTCGCCTCCACGGTGAAGCCCTCGCCGGCGTACATCTCGAGGTGCAGACCGTGCGGGGATTCCGCGCCGCAGCCGAAGCACATCAGGTTGTGTGGTCGCATGACCTCACCGGGCTTGGCCGTCTTCGGATGACGCTCGAGCACGTCGAGCTCGTCGGGCACCACAAAACTGCTGCTCTTCACATCCCGGTACCCTAGTCACCGTCGACGACCCGCGCAGACGCGAGTCGCCCGTCCCGGGGAGACTCGGCTGCCGAAGGGGAAACAGTGCTGACCGATGCGGTGAAGTCCGAGCTCACGCGCGAGACCCTGGCGCGCGTCGCGCCGGGCACCCCGCTGCGCGACGGCCTGGAACGGATCCTGCGTGGCGGCACCGGCGCCCTGATCGTGCTCGGGCACGACTCAGACGTGGAGAAGATCTGCGACGGCGGCTTCCACCTCGACGTCGAATTCGCCCCGACGCGGCTGCGCGAACTGGCGAAGATGGACGGGGCGGTGGTGCTGTCGACCGACGGCAAGCGCATCGTGCGCGCCAACGTCCAGCTCGTGCCGGATCCGTCGATCCCCACCGAGGAGTCGGGTACCCGGCACCGCAACGCCGAACGCACCGCGATCCAGACCGGCCATCCGGTGATCTCGGTCAGTGCCTCGATGTCGATCGTCAGCGTCTACGTCGACGGCGCCCGCCGCGTCGTGGAGAGCCCCGACCCCATCCTCTCGCGCGCGAACGTCGCCCTGGCGACCCTGGAGCGGTACAAGGCACGCCTCGACGAGGTCATCGCCGCGCTGTCGCGAGCCGAGATCGAGGACTACGTGCTGCTGCGCGACGCCATGTCGACCGCACAGCGCATGGAGATGGTGCGGCGCGTGTCGGTGGAGATCGAAGAGTACGTCCTCGAACTCGGCACCAACGGCCGGCAGGTGAGCCTGCAGCTCGAGGAGCTCATCAGCGACAACGACACGATGCGCGAACTCCTCGTCCGCGACTACTTCGCCAGCCCCGAACCGGCCACCGCCGAGGATGTACGCCAAGCCCTCGAGGTCATCGAGGGACTCAGCGACGCCGATCTGCTCGACCTCACCCAGCTCGCCGGCGCCTTCGGCTACCCGACGACCATCGAGGCCCAGGACAACGCCATGAGTCCGCGCGGCTACCGGCTGCTCGCCCGCATCTCACGGTTGCAGTTCGCGCACGTGGACCGGCTCGTTCGCAGCTTCGGCACCCTGCAGGCGCTGCTTGCCAGCACGTCGGCCGACCTGCAGGCCGTCGAGGGCATCGGGAGCATCTGGGCGAGGCACATCCGCGAGGGACTGTCCCGCCTCGCGGAGACGAGCATCGAGCGCTACGACTAGCTGTACTGACCCGCCAGGTTGGGTACGCGGTCGGCGGGTGAGTCGCCTCTGAGTGCGGTGTGGCTGCGTTCGGGATTGTAGATGCGCAGGAACTCGTCGAAGGCGGCCACGCGTTCGGTCTCGCTGTTGTAGGGGCGGGCGTAGGCCCATTCCTCTTGCAGTGTGCGGTTGAATCGTTCCACCTTGCCGTTGGTTTGCGGCCGGTACGGTCGTGTCCATTTGTGTTTGATCCCGTTGTCGGCCAATCGTTTCCGGAACATTCTGGACCGGTAACAGGACCCGTTGTCGGTCATCACCCGTGTGGTCGTGACGCCGATCGAGGCAAAGTGGGCCACGGCACGCGTCATGAACGCGGTCGCGGTTTCCTTCTTCTCATCAGCGAGGATCTCCGAATAGGCGTATCGGGAGTGATCGTCGACGGCGTGGTGCAGGTAGGCGTATCCCAGGTTGGGGCGGCCATGCACGGTGCGGGGCCGGGACGGATCGCGATGGGCACTGGAATTGCGGCCGCCTCGGGTGCGGCCGTGCACGCGGTGCCCGCCACCGTCGGGGATCCTGCCCAGCTTCTTGATGTCGACGTGGATCAAGTCCCCGGCAGCTTCGCGTTCATACCGGCGAACCTCACGTCGTCGTGCACGCACCGGTGCTCCGGTGGCCGGGTCGGTCCACGACAACCGCACACACTGGTACCGGGTGAGGATGCGGTGGATTGTGGACACGTTCAACCCCAGGTGGAACGCGATCCGAGCTGGTCTCCAACGGCGCGACACGCGTAACCCCACCACCCGGCGTTCCCGGCGACGGGTGGTGCGATGCGGGCATGAGCGGGGCCGGCTTGAGCGGTCAACCATCCCTGCGGGCCCGTGGTCGCGGTAGCGGTCGGCCCACCGTTCGGCGCGTGGTCACCGAGACATTGAAACGGTCCGCGGCACGCCGCAGCGGCCACCCATCCTCGACAACACACCGAGCCAGACGCAGCCGATAGCGCCCCTTGGGGTGGTGGACTTCGGACCGGCGTGAGCCACGCGTTGTGATCAACGAGTCGTGGTGAATGTTAGGCGATTTGGCGTGTTTCGTCGACTGTTTCGGTGGCTTGATGTTTGGCGGCGATGACTTTGCGAAGTTCGGCCATGCTGATGTCGGAGAGGTAGCGGCGGGTGACTTGCCACTCGTCGTGGGCCTCGATCACGACCGCGGTCGCCAACCGCAGGAACGCGGCGGGGTTGGGGAAGATCTCGACGACATCGGCACGGCGTTTGATCTCCTTGTTGAGCCGTTCGATGGGATTGTTGGACCAGATCTTCTGCCAGTGCGCGTGTGGGAACGCGGTGAACGCGAGCACGTCGGGTTTGGCATCGGCCATCATCGCCGCCACCTTCGGGAACGACGATTCCAGGGTGTCGGCGACCTGGTCCCACTGCGCGGCGACCTCGGCGGGCTCGGTGTGAGCGAAGATGGTCTTGACCGCCGCGGTCACCACGGGTGCCTGTTTTGCTGACACCGCACCGTGCAGGTTCCGCATGAAGTGAACCCGGCATCGCTGCCACGATGAGCCGGTGAACTGTTGGGCCACAGCGGCTTTCAATCCGGCGTGGGCATCGGAGATGACCAGATGCACCCCAGACAGACCCCGCGCTTTGAGGGAGGCGAGGAATTCACGCCAGAACTCGAAGGACTCCGAGTCGCCGACTGCGGTACCCAACACTTCACGGGTGCCGTCGATCGACACTCCCGTCGCCACGACCAACGCTTGCGACACCACGTGGGCACCGACGCGAACCTTGCAGAAAGTGGCATCGGCGAACACGTACGGGAACTCGGTGTGGGTCAGCGAGCGCTCGCGGAACGCGGCCACTTCCTGGTCGAGGCCGGCGCAGATGCGGGAGACTTCGGACTTGGAGATGCCCGAGGACACGCCGAGGGCGTTGACGAGGTCATCGACCGAGCGCGTGGACACGCCGTGGACGTAGGCCTCCATCACCACTGCGTGCAGTGCTTTGTCGATGCGTCTGCGTCGTTCGAGCAGGCTCGGGAAGAACGACCCGGATCGTAGCTTGGGGATCTTGACCTCGACATCACCCGAGGTCGTTGACACGGTCTTGGTGCGGTGGCCGTTACGGTGAGTCGAGCGTTCCGCGGAACGCTCATAGCGGCCGGCACCGATTTTCTCGCTGGCCTCGGCCTCGATCAGGGCTTGTAGGCCCGCTCGGATCAACTCGGCGAACACCGCGCCGGAATCAGCGGCCGTAAGTGCATCGAGCTGGGCGAGCAAGGCAGAATGATCGTGGGTCATCGCGTCGTGTGTCCTTCTGTTGAGTCACTGGGTAGGTAACTCACTGACCACTACGCGATGGCCCGCCTCAACAGGGGCACCGACACGCAACGTGACGGCCTCACCCCAGCCCCGAAACCCCACCACACCAGGGGACTCACCCACGCAGCCGGCCAGTCGGGGACAACGGTGAATTACGGTGAGACATGAAGACCTCCGGGTTGAGGAGCGGTTCTTAGACAGCTCCACACCTCACTCGGAGGTCTTCCCTATGTCACGCCGACTCGCCGAACCCCGTACCTAACGTCCCGGGTCAGTAAAACTAGCGGCCCGACGAGAACGAAACGATCAGGGCTCTTGCGCCGGGGCGACCACGTTGAAGGTGATCGGGAACGACTCGCGCTCCCCGATCTTGCCGATGGCCGAGTACGAACCGGCGGGCACCTGAGTCCGCGGGCGCTCACAGCCGGGGCTACTGGTGGTACCCGACCAGGTGATGGTGTCCTTGACCTGCTGTGCGGGCTTGAGAACCACGTTGTTCACCGTGTCCAGCGGTGAACAGTCCCGCGCCGACCACAGGGTGCGCGATCCGTCGAGAGTCCGGACGATGACGTTCTGGACCGACTTGCCCACGTCGCGGGTGCATTCGGACAGCCCGGCATTGGTGGTGACGATCGTGAAGACCGGTTGCTGACCGATCGTGTATGTCGGCTTGTCGGTGTAGAGGACCACCGAGATCGCCTGATCCGGACAGAGGTTGGGGCCCGCGGGACCTCCCGGTGCGCCGGCCGGACTCGCCGATTCCGGAGGTGAGGACGCCGATGCGGGCGCACCGCCCGGCGCTCCTCCACCCGCGGGAGCATTGCCGCCCGGAGCACCACCGGCACCGGCGTCGCCGGCGGCGGGCGGTTCGGACGACGGCGGTGCCGACTCCGAGGACGGAGCCGCACTGCTCGACGCGGACGAGGTGGCCGCAGTGTTCTGCGGAGCGTCTCCACCGGAGGTCATCCACACGATGAGGGCGACGACCAGCCCCACGATGACCAGCGCACCACCCCCGGCGACAACGCGTCGTCGCCAGTAGATCTCGGGTGGCAGCGGGCCCTGGGGTTCGATCACGCCCACAACGCTAACGGCCGGGTCTTGACTTCCGGTTGATCACGTGCGGCGTGTCGCGGCCGAAAAGCGGCCCCGAACAGGCAAAGTCTAGAGTTCGCCTTCAGGCTCGGGGCCGCTCGGAGGGTCAGGCGCTCTCGGGCACCGCTTCGGCCCGGGGATGCTCGCCGATGTCGCCGAAGACGCCCTGGAGGCTCACCCGGCCCTCGCTCAGCTTGTACGTCAAGCCGACGATCGCCAGGTTGCCGGTGCTGATGCGGTCGGCGATGATCCGGCTGCGCTGCATGAGCAGGCGTCCGGTCTCGACGACGTGACGGGCCTCGAACTCGTCGACCCGGGTCAGGCCCTCACTGCGTCCGGCCAGAATGCTCGGCGTGACGCGTTCGACGACGTCGCGGATGTAGCCGCCGGGGATCTGGAGGTCGTCGAGGGCGTCGAGGGTCGCCTTCACCGCGCCACAGCTGTCGTGGCCGAGGAGGACGATCAGCGGGACGTCGAGAATCTCGACGGCGTACTCGAGCGAGCCCATCACCGCCGAGTCGATGACGTGACCGGCGGTGCGGACCACGAACATGTCGCCGAGTCCCTGGTCGAAGATGATCTCGGCGGCCAGGCGGGAGTCCGCGCAGCCGAACAGCACCACGTGCGGGTACTGCCCGTCGGCGAGACGTGTTCGATCCTCGATACCCTGGCTCGGATGTTGAGATTCTCCGGCCACAAAACGGTCGTTTCCATCGCGCAGAATGCGCCAGGCCTCACGTGGTGTCTTTCCGATCATGCTCAATAGTGTGCCACCCGAGCGATTGATCGGTTGGTTCGATACCCACGAGCGCGACCTGCCGTGGCGGGATCCGGCCTGTACCGGGTGGCAGATCCTCGTCAGCGAGATCATGCTCCAGCAGACCCCGGTGTCCCGCGTCCTGGAGCCGTGGCGGGCCTGGGTCGAGCGATGGCCGGTGCCGTCGGCGATGGCCGCCGAATCCGCCGGCGAGGTTCTCCGTGCCTGGGGCAAACTCGGCTATCCCCGACGCGCGCTACGCCTCCACGAGTGCTCGAAGGTCCTCGCGAGCGATCACGACGACCGGGTGCCCGAGGACGTCGAGACGATGCTGACCCTCCCCGGAATCGGTGACTACACCGCACGGGCGGTCGCCTGCTTCGCCTACGGTCAGGCCGTTCCCGTCGTCGACACCAACGTCCGCCGGGTGATCGCGCGGGCGGTGCACGGTCGCGAGCAGCCGGGCAACCCGTCGCGCCGCGACCTCGACGACGCCGAGGTGCTCCTCCCCCGCTCCGCCGCCACCGGCTACGCAGCCAGCGCACCGCGGTTCTCGGCGGCACTCATGGAACTCGGCGCGCTGGTGTGCACGGCCCGGAACCCCAAGTGCGACAACTGTCCTCTGGTCGACTGCACCTGGGTCCGACTCGGCCGGCCCGCTCACACCGGCCCACCGCGGAAGACCCAGAAGTTCGCCGGCACCGACCGTCAGGTCCGTGGCCTGCTGCTGGATGTACTGCGCGGCACCACCGGTGCGGTGGAGCGGGCGAAGCTCGACGTGGTGTGGACGAGCGACACCGCACAGCGCGACCGCGCCCTCGACTCCCTCCTCTCGACGGTCTCGTCGAGATCACCGCCGACGGCCGTTACTGTCTGGCGGGCGAGTGCTGAGTCCGCCCGACCACCGGCGTCACCGCAGGTCGGGAAACACCGGGCGACGCCGAGAAGACAGCTCGCCCACGAGCGCCCATAATTCGTGCCAACATCGATGACCAGTCATTTGATCGTTCGGGCATAGTCTCCCGCTACACCCGAATCGTTGCTAATGTCCCGATCCATGAGTCAGCCGCCGTATCCTCCTGTCCCGCCGTCGGACCCGAACCAGCCGGGCCAGCCTCCGCAGTACGGTCAGCAGCCCCCGCCCCCGCCCCAGTACGGGCAGCAGCCCGGGTACGGGCAGCAACCGCCTCAGTACGGCCAGCAGCCCGAGTACGGCCAGCCGCAGTACGGCCAGGCACCGCCCCCGCCGCCCCCGGGCGTACCGCAGTACGGGGAAATGGGCGCCTACCCCGGTGGTCCGGGCGTCCCCGGCACCAAGGTCGATGTGGGCGAGGCGTTCTCCTGGGCCTTCAACAAGTTCAAGAACAACGTGGGCGCGATGATCCTGCCTGGTCTCGCGGTGTTCTTGCTCGGTGCTGCACTCATCGCGGTGGGATTCTCGGCGGTGGCACTCTTCGGCACCACCGAGAGGGTCGACTACGGCAACGGTTTCTACTACGAGGAAACGTCGCTGGGCTTCGGTGGTTCGGTCCTGCTCGCGCTCGTGTACGCCGTGTTCATCGTGGGCCTCCTCTACATCCAGGCGAGCATCATCTCGGGCGCGGTGCGCGTTGCCAACGGCGAACCGGTGACCGCGAAGTCGTTCCTGACCCCGATCCGATTCGGGCCGGTCGTCGGCACCGCGATCCTGGTCGGCATCATCACCGCGATCGGCTACGCACTGTGCATCATCCCCGGCATCATCGCGATGTTCTTCCTGATGTTCTCGGTGGTCGCGACCATCGACAAGAGCCTCTCGCCCATCAACGCGATGAAGACGTCGTTCGAGCTGACCAAGTCGAAGGTCGGCGACTCGATCATCACGTTGCTCGTCACCTACGCCATCAACCTCGTCGGCGTACTCGTCTGCTACGTCGGACTGATCGTCGCCGCCCCGGTCGCCCAGCTGTTCCTGGTGCACTGCTGGCGTCGACTCAACGGCGCACCGATTGCACCCGCCGATCCCGCCTGATCCTCATCCACCTCTCGGGGCGCGCACGAGCCATCGTGTGCGCCCCGACCCATATGGCGGGTCAGGTGTCGAGCCCCGACAGAAACGCCTCCACCGCACCGCGATACACGTGCGGCGCATCGTCGTGGACGAGGTGTCCGGCACCGTCGACGCGCAGATACTGCGCGTGCTCGTTGACCTCGCACATGCGACGCATCTGGCCGGGCGGTGTCACCGTGTACTCGGCTTCGATGACCAGCGACGGCACCGCGACCGCCTGCCACTGCGACCAGAAGTCGCGGACCCCCCACTCGTCGGCGATCGCGCGCCACAACGGGATCCGGCCGTGCAGCCGGCCGTCGTCGAAGGCCTCGTAGAAGTACCGGCCGGCAACCGGGCCGAACATCGCGACCGCCTCGTCGACGGAATCGAAACGCTCGGGCCACGACTCGAACCACGGCGTCCAGTTGGTGGTGGTCCGGCCACGGAAGTCGGGGGCCATGTCCTCGACCACGAGCGCCGTGACGAGCTCCGGGTACTCGGACGCCGCGCACCAGGCGTGGAGCGCCCCCATCGAGTGCCCGATGAGGACCGCCGGCCCGCGGTCGATCCAGGTGAGGATCTCGGCGAGGTCGGCTACGAACCGTTCGGTCGCGAGTTCTGTTGCGCTGCCAGGCTCTTCGACGTCGGCCCCGGTGTGGAAGGCGGCGTCGTAGGTGAACACCCGGCCGTAACGACGCAACCACGGCACCTGCCTCCGCCACGTGCGACCCCGCCCCATCAGCCCGTGCAACAGCACGATCGGCCGCGTCGGCGTATCGACGTCGAGCGAACCGCGTGCGTCCTCCGCGACCCTCGGCCCGCCGTGGTCGCGGAGCCCGATCTCGCCGATCGCCTGGATGTCGAGCATGGCCGAAACTGTAGCCGCCCGAACCACCCCTCGGAGCCGGGCAACACCGTCACGGCCGCAACCACAACGCCTATGGTGGACGCATGTCTGTTGTGAAGATCAATGCAATCACCGTTCCCGACGGCGCCGGGCCCGAGCTGGAGAAGCGGTTCGCCAACCGCGCCCATTCCGTCGACGGGTCCAAGGGCTTCCTCGGGTTCCAGCTGCTCCGTCCGGTCAAGGGTGACGACCGCTACTTCGTGGTGACGCAGTGGGAGTCCGAGGAGGATTTCCAGGCGTGGGCATCCGGCCCGGCCCGTGAGGCGCATGCCGGCGAGCGGGCCAAGCCCGTCGCCTCGGGTGCCGACCTGCTCGAGTTCGAGGTCGTCCTCGACGCGCGCCCCAAGGCCTGACGGAGTGGCCCTCTGAGCCCGTCCATTCCGGCCGGCGAGCGATTCGTCTCGCCGATCTTTCCGCTCGGCACCGCATTGCTGCCGGGCGGCGAGCTGCCGCTGCGAGTCTTCGAGCCGCGCTACCGGCAGATGCTGACCGACCACATCGAGGAGTCCGACGGGCGATCGACCGTACGTTTCGGCGTCGTGTTGATCGCCCGCGGCTCCGAGGTCGGCGGCGGCGAGGTGCGTCGCGGGGTCGGCACGATGGCGCGCGCCGACGTCACCGAACGGCACCCGGACGGCCGGGCCCTGCTGTCCGGCAGCGGCACCCATCGTTTCCGGGTCGTCGAATGGCTGCCCGACGATCCTTATCCGCTGGCACGTGTCGAGGTGCTACCCGAGCCCTCCCCCACCGACGCCGATCTCGAACGCCTGCATTCGATCGACCAGCGCCTCCGCGCGGTCATGCGCCAGACCTTCGAGGCCGCGGGCAAGGACGTCGACACGATCTTCGCCGCACTCGACATCATCGACGCCGATCCGCTCACGGCCGACCTCTCACCCGTGTACCGCTGGGCCAACCGGCTCCAGATCGAACCGCACGATCAGCAACGACTCCTCGAGGCCGTCGATCCGTCCGGACAGCTGGACGTCCTCGACGACGTCATGGAGGGCCTCGAGGCCCGCGCCGCGTTCGGACGGGGCTGATTCCGCGACGCCCCTGGCGCCAAAGTTAGAACGTGTTCTAGTATTGCGTGTGCCGTAGTTCACACTTGCCCGCGCGGCCTGAATCCGCTGCTGACCGGCAAGGCCCCGTCCTCCTGAGGAGCACACGCGTAATGACCGAGACCGTGGAGTCCCACACCGCACCACCCACCGGCGGCGGGGATCAGCCCCAGTTGCTCATCGGCGGCCGATGGGTCGACCCGCATTCCAGCGAGACCCTCGAGGTCTTCTCCCCCGCCACCGGCGAACGTGTCGGATCGGTGCCGAACGCCGACGCGACCGACGTCGACGCCGCCGTACGGGCGGCCCGCGCGGCCTTCGACTCCGGCGTCTGGAGTTCAACGCCCCCGGCACAGCGCGCCGACATCATCGCCAAGGTCGCCGACCTCATCGACGAGCGTGGGGACGAGATCACCGCCCTGGTGTCCGCCGAGATGGGTGCGCCGCCCAGCGCCATCAGCACCCTGCAGCAGCTGCCCGGCACCGGCGTCCTGCGCGCATATGCCAACGCCGCCCGCGACTACCAGTGGGAGGAATATCGGACCGGCCTGTTCGGCACCACACGCATCACCCGCGAGCCGGTGGGCGTCGTCGGCGCGATCTGCGCCTGGAACGTCCCGCTGTTCATCACCTGCAACAAGATGGGCGCGGCGCTCGCCGCCGGCTGTTCGGTGGTACTCAAGCCCGCCCCGGAGACGCCGCTCACCGGTAACTACGTGGCCCAGCTCTTCATCGAGGCCGGCGTGCCCGCCGACGCCATCTCGGTCGTCACCGGCGGCACCGAGACCGGCCAGGCACTCGTCGCACATCCCGACGTCGACAAGATCACCTTCACCGGGTCGACCGCCGCGGGCAAGGCCATCGGCGCCGCGTGCGCCGAGACCCTGAAGCGCTGCTCGCTGGAGCTGGGCGGCAAGTCCGCGGCCATCGTGCTCGACGACGTCGACATCGCCGCGAACGCCTTCATGCTCACCTTCCTCGGCCTGTTCAACACCGGCCAGGCCTGTGTGGCGCAGACCCGAATCCTGGTGCCGCGCAGCCGCCAGGACGAGATCGTGGCGGCGATGGTCGATGCGGCGAAGGCCATGAAGGTCGGCCTGCCCTCCGACCCGGAGGCCCAGCTCGGCCCGCTGATCACCGAGAAGCAGCGCCAGAAGGTCGAGGAGTACATCGAACTCGGCAAGAAGGCCGGTGCGACACCGGCTCTCGAGAGTGAACGTCCCGCCGGACTCGACTCGGGATACTTCCTCACCCCGACGATCTTCACGGGTGTCACCAACGACATGGCCATCGCCCAGGAAGAGATCTTCGGTCCCGTCCTGTCGGTGATCGCCTACGACGACGTCGACGAGGCCATCGCCATCGCCAACGACTCCAGCTACGGACTCGCCGGCACGGTGTGGACCGACGACGTCGAGCGCGGTATCGAGATCTCCACCAAGATCCGGACGGGAACCTTCGGGATCAATTGGTACGCAATCGATCCCGAGTCACCGTTCGGTGGTTACAAGAACTCCGGCATCGGCCGCGAGAACGGCCGCGAGGGCTTGGAGTCCTTCCTCGAGCACAAGTCGACGATGCTGCCGATGGGTTACGAGGTCGCGAGCAGCTAGACCCTCCCCTCTCACAGGAGATCCGGGGCCGGACGCCATGCGTCCGGCCCCGATTCCGTTGTGCCCGGGGCTGCACAGCCTCTGTCACCGCACCTGTGGATGGAGATCTGTTCTTGTCGGTGGGGTGTTCTACCTTGGTTGGTGACAGATTCGACCATCCAGGTTGGGCTGTAGACGTTGTGGGGGCAGCGTGTCAGACAAGTGGACCGATCTACCGGCCGAGTTTCTCGCCGGGGTCGATCCTGCCCATCCCGAATCGTCCGACACCGCAACCCATATGGAACGGATGCGGTCGATCCGCCACGGCGAAGCCTTCCTGGCCTGGTGTCGCTACCAGTCGATCGCCACCGTCTACGACCAACTCGTCCTCAACAGCCGCGGCGGGTTCTTCATCGACCGCTACACCGAGATGGTCACCCGAGTGTGCCGCGAAGACGCCATCACCCGCTACCAGGCCGATCAGTGGGTCGGCGAAGCACTCGCGCTGCGCGACCGGCTACCCAAAGTACTAACCACCCTGCGCGACGGCATCCTCTCACGCCAGTTGATCCAGACCGTCGTCTCCCGCACCGACCTCATCACCGACGACGACACCATCGCCGACCTCGACACCGAGATCGAACACATCCTGCGCAGCCGCAAGGGCGCGTGGACCACGGTGCGACTGCGCGACATGGTCGATCGCCTGGTCTTCCGTCACGACCCCGACGCGGTGCGGGAACGTCGCCGCGAAGCCTTGGACAAACGCGGCATGTGGACGGAGAACTTCGCCGACGGCACCGGCGAGATCACCGGCGTCATGGCCGCCGAAAACGTGCGCATCGCCGAGAAAGCAGTGAAAGCGTTGGCCGACACCGTCTGCGCCCAGGATGGTCGCACCCGGAACCAACGGAACTCTGATGCCATGTTCGCACTGTTGACCGGCACCGTCTTCGAGTGTCAGTGCCAGCGGGAGGACTGCGACGCCGACATCCCCGACCCGGCCGAGGTTGTCCGCTCGGTGAGCACCGAGATCGTCATCCACGCCGTCACCGACCCCGCCACCCTCGACGGTGCCCCCGGTATCGCCTGGGTCAACGGCCACGGCGTCATCTCCGACGAACACATTCGCGACCTCGCCAACCGGCCCGACGCCACCATCAAACCCATCACCCCAGTCCGTACCCCACCCATAGGTGTTGCCGCAGAACGACCCACGACAAACGCGTCAGACACTCCCGTCGAACCAAACCCGAGCAGTGCTCCGTCGACCGATGCCGTGATCGTCTACCCCGGTGCGCAATCCGCCGATCCGTACCGACCCACCACCGCCTGCGCCGACTTCGTGCGAGTCCGTGACGGCTACTGCACCGAACCCGGCTGCGCGTGTTCAGCCTTCGACAGCGACCTCGACCACGTCACCGAGTACGACCGCACCAACCCCACCCAGGGTGGTGCGACGTCGAGTGAGAACCTCAACGCCAAATGCCGGTTCGGGCACCTGCACAAAACCTTCGGCGACTGGATCGATGCCCAGTACCGCGACGACGACGGCCACCTGGTCACCGAATACCGCACCCCCGAAGGCTTCACCATCCTCGGTGACGCCGAAACCCTCGAAGACCTCTTCCCCAACCTGCGACGCATCCGCTACGAACAACCACCCCAGGCACCACCCACACCCCGAGTCATCACCGGGGACGACGCCCCCTCCACCGACAACCGGCTCGCGCGGAAACACGCACGCCGGCGGGCCGAACGCGCCCGCAACAAGAAACAACGCCTCACCGACCAGGCAGACCCGCCACCGTTCTGACTTCGGTCAGCGCGTGGAGACCGCCGGAGCCAACTCCACCACCTGCGCTCCACCGACATCCGCCGGAAGCTGGTGCGTCACGACCACCACGATGCGATCGGGACCGAAGAGATCGTCTTCGACACCGAGGAGCCGGCGGAGCAAGCCGGTGGCGTCGTCGGCCGAGAGGTGTTCGGTCGGTTCGTCGAGCAGGACCATCGGAGCCGGGTGGAGCAGCGCGCGAGCCAACAGCAGGCGCCGGCGCTCGCCGCCGCTGACAGCTTCCGCCCCGCCGGACAGTGTGGTGTCCAGACCGTCCGGAAGCCGCGCGACCCAACCGTCGAGGCCGACCGTCGTCAACGCGTCGAGAATCTCTTCGTCGGTGGCGTCACCCCGCGCAACCCGCAGGTTCTCGCGGACCGACGTCGAGAAGATGTGCGCCTCCTCCGCGAAATAGCAACCGGCCGAACGAAGCCCGACCGGCGAACGGCTCGACACGTCGACACAGGTGACGTTCCCGTCCACCGGGTTGAGCAGGCCCCCGATGGTGAGCAGCAACGTGGATTTCCCTACGCCGCTGGGTCCGACCACGGCCAGCCGCGACCCCGGTCGCAGATCGAGGTCGAGGCCGCCAGCGGGTCCGAGAACGTTCCGTTGCGCGCGCCCCCATCGCAATCCGTCGGCAGATACCTCGACCATCCCGCGGTGTACCGCCACGTCCGCGCCGGAGGGTTCGGACCCCGTCGGATCGGCATGGGCGCCGTCGACGAGCGCCATGACCCGCGCCGCGCTCTGGCGACTGCGTTCGATCTGGAGTCCGGCCTCGGTCAGCGGCGCGGTCGACTCGAAGGCCGACAGCGGCAGGAGGACCAGGACGCCGAGGATCATCGGGGTGAGCCCCTCCCCGGAGGCCACGTCCGCGAGCGAACCGGTTGTCTGCGAGGCCAACTGGATGGCGATCACACACGCCGCCACCAACGACGCTCCCATTGCGAGCGGGGTGGCCGCGGCGGCCGCCGCCTCCAGTCGTCGACCGCGGTCGGTGGCCGCGAGGTGCCGACGGTCGGCGTCCGCGGCGGTGGCGAGCAACGCACCGCGACGACGCGCGACGACGAGTTCTGATGCGTGCCACAGCGCCGTCGTCGTGGCCTCCGCCGACTCCGTGGCAGCGCGCGAGCCGTCCCGGAGCGCGGAGGCTGCACCGCGCGCCGCGAGCCACGGGGCGACACCGCCGCTGATGACGAGAGCGACCGCGAGCACCCCCGCGGCGGGCAGCGACACCAACGCCATCACGACGACCGCGGCCACCGCCGTCGTCACGCCCACACCGATGGGGATCAGACCGCGGATGAGGGCATTGCCGATCTCGTCGATGTCATCGCCGGTGCGGGTCAACAGATCTCCGCGCCGGAGCCTGACCGAGTAGGCCGGTGAACCGGTCGCGAGGGCGGTGTACACCCGTTCGCGGGCGGCCGTCATCGCGCGCAGGGCGAGGTCGTGGGTGGCGAGACGTTCGAGGTAGCGGAACAGACCACGAGAGATGCCCAGTGCGCGAACGGCGGTGATCGCGACCGACAGGTACAGCACCGGCGGCATCTGCCAGGCACGGGTGATCAGCCACGCCGACAGGGCCGCGAGACCGAGTGCCGAGAGCGAACCGCCGACGCCGAGCAGCAGGGCCTTGGTGACCGCACCCCGGCGCAGCCCGAGGAATCCCAGCGCCCGGATCAGTGGGTCGTCGCGCATGGCACACCTCCGTCGAATTCGACCACCTGGTCGGCGAACTCACGTGCGACGCCGCGATGGGCCACCACGACGACCGTGTCCCCGGCGCGCGCTCGCTCCCGGAGCGCGGTGAGCACCGCACGTTCGGAGTCCTCGTCGAGATGGGCGGTCGGCTCGTCGAGCAGCAGCAGCGGGGCCGGCGACGCCAGGACGCGGGTGAGGGCGAGACGCTGTCGCTGTCCGGCGGAGAGGCCGACGCCGCCCGCACCGAGCCGGGTGTCGAGCCGTTTCGGCAGTTCGAGCACCACGGAGTCGAAACCGCTTGCCACGGCCGCTCGTTCGGCGGCGTCGCGGTCCAGCACCCCGAAGAGTTCCACGTTCTCGCCGACCGTGCCCGGCACGACGACGGGCTGCTGAGGGAGCCACGCGATCTGTTCGTGCAGGGACTCGGGATCGGCGTGATCGACGGGGATGGACCCGATGAGTACCGAACCGTCGTCCGGTGCCAGCAGACCCATGATCGCGGCCAGCGTGGTCGATTTGCCCGACCCGTTCGGGCCGGTGAACAGGGTGAGCGAGCCGGGCTGGATCGTCGCCCGCAGGGACTCCGGAGCCCAGCCGTCGCGACCGTGCACCCCGAGGTCGAGGATCGTGATCGGCGCGCCCGCGACCGTGACGCCCCGGCCACCGGTGACCGGCATCGTCGCGGACCCCTTGGGCGAGTCGATCAGCTCCAAGACCTGACCCGCAGCGGTCAGACCGTCGGTGGAGTTGTGGAACTGTGCGCCGACGCGACGCAGTGGAAGATAGGCCTCCGGCGCCAGAATCAGTGCGAAAACACCTGCGTAGAGGGACATCTCGCCGAACACCAGACGCAGGCCGATGCCCACCGCGACCAAGGCCACGCACAGCGTCGCGAGCAGTTCGAGAACCGCGCCGGACAGGAAGGCCACCCGTAGCGAGCTCATCGTGGAACGCCGGTGCGACTCGCCGAGTTCGGCGACCTGGGCGGTCGGGGCCTCGGCGCGGTTCAACGCCCGCAGCGTGGGCAGACCCGCGATGAGATCGAGCAACTGCGCCGTCAGCCTGCTCATCGTCGCCAGCTTGCGGCTGGTGCGATCCCTGGTCATGAGGCCCACCAGGATCATGAAGATCGGGATGAGTGGCAAGGTGATCAGGATGATCAGCGCCGAGGGCCAGTCGGCGAAGGCGATCACCACGGTCACAGTGGGGGTGAGGATCACCGCGGTCACGAGCGCGGGCAGATAGCCGGAGAGGTACGGCCCGAGCGCGTCGAGTCCCCGCAACAACACGGTGGCCGCCTGCTCGCGCAGGGTCAGCAGCGTGCGCGGCGAGGTACGACGCGGATCGGTGAGCACGTCGAGTGCCTCGGCGCGCAGCTCCGCGATCGCCTGTTGGGCCGCGCGGTGCGCGTACCGGTCGTGCCCGTAGGCCATTCCGGCGCGCGCCGCCATGGCCGCGATCAGGACCGCCAGATGCGCCCATTGCGCATCGAACGACCGCAGATCCGGGAGGACGATCAGCTCCGACAGGATCGAGGCCGCCATCGCCGCCGCGACGATGATCGCGATGACCTCGGCGATTGCGAACACCGCCGTGACCAGGACGTAGCGCTGCGTGGTCGGCGAGTACCGCAGCAGGCGCGGATCGACGGGCGGCCGGGCCCGCCGCCGCGTGTCCGCCGACGGTTCCTGCGGCGTCACTCGCCGAAGGCGCGCAAAGATCGCAACCCCGACGGCTTGGGCATGATCTCCACGGACAGACGCTTGCGGAACACCCAGTAGGTCCAGGCCTGGTACGCGATCACGACAGGTGTGACCAGAGCCGCGGCCCAGGTCATGACGACGAGGGTGTAGTGACTCGAGGACGTGTTGTCGATGGTCAGGTCATATGCCGGGTTGAGCGTCGACGGCAGCACCTCGGGGTAGAGCGACCCGAACAGGGCCGCCACGGTGCCCACGATGGCGATCGAGGTGGCGGCAAACGCCAGGCCCTCCTTGCGCACCTGCGTGGCACCCACCATCACCAGGGCGGCGACCGCCGCGATCAGCACCGGAATCCAGGTCCACGCACTGCCGTAGGCGAACTGTGTCCACAGCAGGAACGCCCCCGCGACGACCAGCGTCGGGATCGACAACCGCGACGCGTAACGCATCGAATCCTCGCGGAGCGCGCCGTCGGTCTTCAACGACAGGAAGACGGCGCCGTGCGTCAGAAAGGCCAGCAGCGTGGTCAGGCCGCCCAGCAGGGCGTACGGGTTGAACAAATCGAGGAATCCACCCGTGTACTGCGCGTCGGCGTCGATCGGCAGACCGCGGACGACATTGGCGAAGGCGATGCCCCACACGATGGCCGGGATCCACGAGCCGAGTCCGATCCCGACGTCGCACCACATCCGCCATCTCGGGTTGTCGATCTTGCCGCGCCACTCGATGGCGCAGACGCGCGTGATGAGGCCGATCAGGATCAGGAACAACGCGAAATAGAAGGCGGAGAACATGGTGGCGTACCAACCGCCGAATGCGGCGAACAACGCTCCGCCGGCGGTGATCAGCCACACCTCGTTGCCGTCCCAGACGGGGCCGATCGTGTTGAGCAGCACCCGCCGACGGGTGTCGGGATCGGCGGCCGGTTCATCGGGCGCCACCCGTGCATCGCCGCCGGTGTGGCTGCGGCCCAGGAAGGGCATCAGCATGCCGACGCCGTAGTCGAACCCCTCGAGGACGAAGTAGCCCACGAACAGCATCGCGATGATCAGGAACCAGAACTCCGGAAGTCCCACTGGTCTCTCCTATGGTTACGTGGCCGTCAGTACGCGAACGAGAGCTGTTTGGGCTCATCGCTGTCGGCGTCTGGGTCGGAATATCCCGGCGGCCTGGAGTCGTAGGTCGCCGGCCCCTCGATGACGTATCGCCGCTGGAGCATGAACCACACGACACCCAGCGCGCCGTAGAGCAGGGTGAAGCCGATCAGCGTCACCCACACCGTCGCCGACGTGTGGTTCGAAACACCGTTCTGGACGAGCATGTTGATCCGCAGCGGGTCGAGGTCGTTCTCCCAGTTGGGTGCGACGACCCACGGCTGACGTCCCATCTCGGTGAAGATCCAGCCGGAACTGTTGGCCAAGAACGGTGTCGGGATCATCCACAGCGCGAGAGTGCCGAACTTGCGGGATTCCACGACTCGCTTGCGACGCGTGAGCCACAGCCCCCCGAGCGCCACCACGACCGACCCGAGAGCCCAGGTGATCATCGCCCGGAAACTCCAGTAGGTGACGAACAGGTTCGGGGCGAAGTTCTGTCCTGCGGGCACACCCGGTTGTCCTGCGAGCGCCTCGGTGTACTGCTGTTGCAGCTCCTCGACGCCCTGCAGGGTGCTGTCGAAACTGTGATCGGCCAGGAACGACAGCATCTTCGGAATCTCGATGACGTGTTCGATGTTGTCGCAGTTGTTCTGTCGTCCGATGGCCAGCACGGAGAACCCGGCACCGGTCTGGGTCTCGCACAGTGATTCCGCCGCAGCCATTTTCATCGGCTGCTGGTTGAACATGATCTGCGACTGGATGTCGCCGGTGATGAACAGACCGACGCCGGAGACCATCACGACCCAGAGAGCCAACCGGGTGACCGGCCGCCAGAAGCGGCGGGCGTCGAGTTCGAGATCCTCGGGCGTGGCGTCGATGTGACTCGGCGAGGTCGTCTTGGGCATCTCCGAGGTGTCACCGGTCTCGATGGCCTCACGGAGTTTCTTTGCGCGCCACATGTTCCGGGCCATCCACCAGCAACCGATGGCGGCGACGAAGGTGCCTGCGGTGAGGAAAGCACCGGCGATCACGTGCGGGAACGCCGCCAGCGTCGTGCTGTTCGTGATCACCGCCCAGAAGTCGTTCATCCTCGGCCGGTCCCGCGTCTCGTCCCACACGACGCCCACCGGGTGTTGCATGAACGAGTTCGCCGCGATGATGAAGTACGCCGAGGCGATGACTCCCGCCGAGGCCAGCCAGATGCACGCCAGGTGGACCCTACGCGGCAACCGGTCCCAGCCGAAAATCCAGAGTCCGATGAAGGTGGACTCGAGGAAGAACGCGACGAGCCCCTCCATCGCGAGCGGGGCGCCGAAGACGTCCGCGACGAATCGGCTGTACTCGCTCCAGTTCATGCCGAACTGGAACTCCTGCACGATGCCGGTCGCGACGCCCAACGCGAAGTTGATCAGGAAGAGTTTGCCGAAGAACTTCGTCGCGCGAAGCCACTGTTCGTTGCCGGTCACATGCCAAACCGTCTGCATCACCGCGATCATCGGCGCGAGGCCGATGGTCAGCGGCACCAGGATGAAGTGGTAGACGGTCGTGATACCGAATTGCCATCTGGAGACGTCCAGAGCGTCCATATCTGCCTCGAATCAGGTCACCGGCTCAGCCGGCAGGTGCCGAAGTCTCCTACTACTTCCGGTAGTAGGCACTGATCGCGACGTTACGCCTGGTCATCGGCCTCTTTCAAGCGCCAAAGGTCCCATCGTGCCGCCGCTCCTGGTGCATTCGCTCTCACCCGGGACCCGGTGTGACCCGGGCCCGGGATCAGATATGAGTGACCGGGATCAATTGTCTTCCACGGCAATGGCGCGGTCCACCAAACCGGAGAATCTGTCGGCGTCGGTCGGCACCGGCATCACGTACCGGTTGAGGTGAGTGACCCGGGCCGCGAGGGTCACACTGCTGACGAGCCAGACCGAGTCGGCCGCCACGAGATCCTCCGGGCGCAGGATCTCGATCTTCGTCTTCCAGCCCTCCGCGTCCGCGAGGTCGAAGACCGCGCGAGCGGTCGTCGAGGCGAGGATGCCGATCTCCGTCGGCGGGGTCACCAGCGTGTCCCCGTACACCGCCACCACGGTCGACCGCGGGCCCTCGAGAACCGCTCCCTCGCTGCTGACGAAGATGACGTCGTCGTAACCCTCGGAGGCCGCGTGACGCAGGGCGGCCATGTTGGTGGCATAGCTCAGGGTCTTCGCACCGAGCAGCTGCCACGGCGCCTTGGCGGCCAGGTCGATGGAGAAGCCACGCTCGAGGGTGATCACCGAGACACCGTCGGCCCGTGCGGAAGCGACACGTTCGGGCACCGCTTCCACGGTCAGATAGGCCGTCGGGGCATATCCGTGTTCACGCCCGCGGGTGTAGACCAGCCGCACCAGGGCCTCGTCCGACGTCCCGTGCTCCTCGCTCCACAGCTCGGCCGCCCTGTCGATGGCGCCGCGCCATTGGTCGAGATCGGGCGCCGGTAGCTCCATCGCCGTCGCGCTGCGGGCGAGACGTTCGAGGTGCAGGCGGACACCACGCGGCCGGCCGGCGCGGATGAGCAGGGTCTCGAAGACGCCGTCGCCGCGGACCACGGCGAGGTCGTCGGCATGGAGAAAAGGTGCTTCGGCATCGTGTTGGGTGCCGTCGAGAGTGAGCAGGATCGAATCCGACATGGGTATGAGGCTCCCACGAGGGCCCGCACCCTGCTCCACACACCTGGCGCCCAGCAGACCCGTAGAATCGACCCGTGAGCCGTTCACCCATCCTGACCAGGCATTCCGAGGGCGGGGCGGTCCCCGGCCCCGGCGAGTTCCACTCGTCGGAGACCCCGTGGCACTTCGGTGATCCACTCGGCGAGCAGCGAACCGCCGCCACCGGGGTGATCATCGTCGACCGCTCCGACCGTTCGGTCATCGAGATCCCGGGCGACGAACGCCTGAGCTGGTTGCACACCATCTCGAGCCAGCACATCGCCAAACTCCCCGACCGCCGGAGCGCGGAGAACCTCTCCCTCGACGCGAACGGCCGCGTGGAGGAGCACTTCGTCCTGACCGACATCGACGGCGTCACCTGGATCGACACCGAGGGCGCACGGGGCGAGGCGCTGATCACCTTCCTCACCAAGATGGTGTTCTGGGCCAAAGCCGAGCCGGCCACACGGACCGACATGAAGGTCCTCACCCTCGTCGGTCCCGGCGCGGTGACCGGCCCGGTCGCCGAGCTCCTCGAGATCGACGCCGACGCTGAGGTCTACCAGGCGGGCAGCCTGCCCGAGACGCATCACGAGGACGAGCCGCTGGGTTTCTGGCGACGCATGCCGCCGCTCGGCGAGCACCGCGATCTGCCCGTGGTCGACCTCGTCGTGCCCGAATTCGTCCTGCTCCGCTGGTGGGACGCGCTGACCGAGGCGGGCGCCCGGATGGCCGGCAGCTGGGCATACGACGCGCTGCGCGTCGCCGCCCGTCGCCCCCGCCTCGGCGCCGACACCGACGAACGGACGATCCCGCACGAGGTCGACTGGATCGGCGGCCCGGCCGAACAGGGCGCCGTCCACCTCGACAAGGGGTGCTACCGCGGCCAGGAGACGGTCGCCCGTGTCCACAATCTCGGCAAGTCCCCGCGACGCCTGGTGCTGCTGCACCTCGACGGCAGCTCGGATCGGCGCCCGACGACCGGCGACCCGGTCACCGCGGGCGGCCGGACCGTCGGACGTCTGGGCACCGTCATCGACCATTACGAGTGGGGTCCCATCGCGCTCGCGCTCGTCAAGCGCAACGTCGGCGCCGACACCGAGCTCATGATCGGGGCCGAGGAACCGGTCAGTGCGCGTATCGACCCCGACTCCATCCGAGAGGACGAACACGTGCAGGCCGGCCGCGCCGCCGTCGAGCGGTTGCGCAGCGGCGCCACCGGCCCCGGCCTCTGAGGCGCGTGGGCACCGGTACCGTTCTGGCCGTCTGCGCGGCCGGCCAGGACGTCGTCCTCGACGGCATCGGCCCGTCCGCCATCGACAAGCGTCCGCTGACCGGCCGCGCCGAAGTGCACGAGTTGGGGCTCGCCGCCGACCACCAGCGCAACCGCAAGTACCACGGTGGCGTCGACCAGGCGGTCTACGCATACGCCGAACGCGACGCACGACGCTGGGCCGGCGAACTCGGACGTGACCTTGCTTACGGCTGGTTCGGCGAGAACCTCCGCATCGATGGGATCGTCACCGACGCCTTCGTCGGCGAGCGGTGGCAGGTGGGTGAGGACGGTCTCGTCCTCGAGACCACCATTCCGCGCGTCCCGTGCCGCACCTTCGCGGTCTGGGCGGGCGAGCCCAGGTGGGTAAAGCGGTTCATGGAACAGGCCGATTTCGGCGCCTACCTGCGGGTTCTGCAGCCGGGAACGGTGGCGGCCGGCGATTCCGTGACCGTCATCCACCGTCCGGACCACGGCGTGCGTGTCCGGCATCTCCTCGCCGACGGCGATCCCGAGGCGATCCGCGGGCTCCTCGAGCACGACGATCTGCCCGCCAAGGTGCGACGTGAGGCACTACGCGTCGTGACCAGGACGGACACACGCCGCGGCGTGGCGAGGCAGGGCGAGGCACACAAATCCTAGAGGCGCGCTAGACTGGTCAGCACGACAGAATTTCTTCAAGAGAACGGGGCCGCCAAATCGTTGGCCGCCCCGTCATTTTGCGAGGGGGTCCCGAATGGGCCGCGGCCGGGCAAAGGCAAAGCAGACGAAGGTTGCTCGTCAGCTGAAGTACTCCACTCCGAACACCGATCTCGAAAGCCTGCAGCGCGAGCTGTCCGGGCAGACCAGCTCGGTAGATCGTCCGGATCCGGTGGATGAGTGGGTGGACGAGGACGAGTGGCGACGCGCCTGAGGCGCGCCACTCGTGGATGCCGTCCTCATCAGCGGCACCCGACCCCACCCCACGCACGACCTCTCCGCTCAGCGGACCCGCGGTAACGCGGGTTGATGATTTCGTACGTATCAGACGGCCGCATGTGAAGTGCGGCCGTCTGGTGCGTGCGGGGTCGTTCTGGAGCCAGACAGCGGTGCTCGTCGCGGTGACAACCGACGATGCGCATCGCTGCTGTGTGCTGCCCTCGGCGTGGGGGTGATGCGCGCCGACGAACCCACGACAAACCAGAAGCGGCGGGAACCGGAAGGTCCCGCCGCTTTGGCGTTGTCGTGCGAGAGATGTTGCGAGTCCGCGACTCTCAGAAGCGCGGGTGCTCGCCGACCAGCGAGACGCGCGCGCCGGCCTCGGTGTTCTTGGGTTCGTTGGAACGCTTGATCGTGCCCAGCACCCAGTTGTCGACGTGCCGCGCCGTCAGAACCGCCTGTGCGCGGTCGGTGTCCTCCGGGGCGACGACCGCGACCATGCCGACACCCATGTTGAAGGTGCGCTCCATCTCGAGCTGCTCGACGCGTCCGCGTTGCGCGATGAGGGCGAAGATCGGGGCGGGGGTCCACGTGTTGCGCTCCAACTCGGCCACGAGGCCCTGAGGGATGACGCGCGCCAGGTTCTCCGCGAGTCCGCCGCCGGTGATGTGCGCGAAGGTGCGCACGTCGGCCTCGGCGATCAGCGCCAGGCAGTCGCGGGCGTAGATCCGGGTCGGCTCGAGCAGTTCCTCGCCGAGCGAGCGACCGAATTCCTCGACGTGGCCGAACAGATCCATGTGGCCCCACTCGAGCAACACCTTGCGGGCGAGGGAGTATCCGTTGGAATGCAGGCCCGACGACCCCATGGCGATGACGACGTCGCCGGCCCGGACGCTGTCCGGCGTGAGGACCTTGTCGGCTTCCACGACACCGACCGCAGTGGCCGAGAGGTCGTAGTGGTTGTCCTGCATGAGCCCGGGATGCTCGGCCGTCTCGCCGCCGAGCAGCGCGCACCCCGCCTCCACGCAGCCGTCGGCGATGCCGGCGACGATCTCCGCGACGGTCTCCGGGACGACCTTGCCCACGGCGATGTAATCCTGGAGGAACAGCGGTTCGGCACCGCAGACGACGAGGTCGTCGACGCACATGGCGACGAGGTCACGTCCGACGGTGTCGTGCTTGTCGATGGCCTGCGCGACCGCGAGTTTGGTGCCCACCCCGTCGCTGGCGGCGGCGAGGACCGGTTCGTGATAGTTGCCCTTCAGCGCGAACAGGCCGGAGAATCCGCCGAGTCCGCCGAGGACCTCGGGGCGCGAAGCCCGCTTGGCGTGCGGTGTGATGAGCTCAACAGCCCGCTCACCGGCGTCGATGTCGACTCCGGCCGCCGCGTACGAGGCCTGCGGAGTACCGCCGGTCTTCTCGTCGGCAGCCGCATCCCGCTCCGTCATCTCCGCAAGCACCCCTTGGTCAAAAGTCGTTCTCGGCGTGTTCGCCGACGATCACACGGTACCGGAGTGCCCGGCCCCCGAATTCAGGGACGCATCACTGCGCTGACGTTGTCGTTGGGCTTGGTCAACGGGTCGACCGTCCCGTCGTGGGCAGCGGAGGCAAGCATCTGCTCGAGGACCGCCTTGCCCATGGAGGTCTCCTCGGGCAGTTCGATCGGGTAGTTGCCGTCGAAGCAGGCCGCGCAGAGCGACGAGGCGGGCTGCTCGGTCGCGCCGATCATCTCATCGATGCTGATGTAGCCGAGCGAGTCGGCGCCGATGGCCTGGCGCACTCCCTCGACCATGCCCTCCTCGGACTCCATGCCGTTGGCGATGAGTTCGGCCGGAGAGGCGAAGTCGATGCCGTAGAAGCACGGCCAGCGCACCGGGCTGGAGGCGATCCGCACGTGCACCTCGGCGGCACCGGCCTCGCGCAGCATCCGGATGAGGGCGCGCTGGGTGTTGCCGCGCACGATCGAGTCGTCGACGACGACGAGGCGTTTGCCGCGGATGACCTCACGCAGCGGATTGAGCTTGAGGCGGATGCCGAGCTGACGGATGGTCTGCGACGGCTGGATGAAGGTGCGGCCCACGTAGGCGTTCTTCATCAGGCCCTGCCCGTAGGGGATGCCGGAGCCCTGGGCGAAGCCGACGGCCGCGGGCACACCCGACTCCGGCACCGGGATGACCAGGTCGCCCTCGGCGGGATGTTCCTTCGCCAGCCGGCGGCCGATCTCCACGCGGGTGGAGTGCACCGAACGCCCGTGGATGTTCGAGTCCGGGCGGGCCAGGTAGACGTACTCGAAGACGCAGCCGCGGGGTGTCGGCTCGGCGAAGCGCTTGGTCCGGACACCGTCGGCGTCGATGGCCAGCAGCTCACCGGGCTCGATGTCGCGGACGAACGAGGCGCCGACGATGTCGAGGGCGGCGGTCTCCGAGGCGACCACCCAGCCCCGGTCGAGGCGGCCCAGCGAGAGCGGCCGCACGCCGTGCGGGTCGCGCGCCGCGTAGAGGGTGTGCTCGTCCATGAAGGTCAGGCAGAACGCGCCCTTGAGGGTGGGCAGCAGTTCCATCGCGGCCTGCTCGATCGAGCTGTCGGCGGCACCGTGCGCCAGGAGGGCGCCCACGACGTCGGAGTCCGATGTCGCCGCAGAGCTCTTGATGCCCTTCTCCCGGGCGCGGGCGGCCAGGTCGGCGGTGTTGACGAGGTTTCCGTTGTGCCCCAGCGCGACGCCGGTCCCGGCATCGGTGGTGCGGAAGATCGGCTGCGAGTTCTCCCAGGTGGTGGAGCCCGTGGTGGAGTACCGACAGTGCCCGATGGCGACGTGGCCGCTCATCGCACCGAGTGTCTGTTCGTCGAACACCTGGCTGACGAGTCCCAGGTCTTTGAAGACGACGACCTGGCTGCCGTCGCCGACCGCGATACCCGCGGCTTCCTGTCCGCGATGCTGCAGCGCGTAGAGGCCGTAGTAGGTGAGTTTGGCGACATCCTCGCCGGGCGCCCAGACACCGAAGACGCCGCATTCCTCGCGTGGCTCGTTCTCGGGCTGGTCCGACGGAGCCGGGCCGGGCGCGCAGGCACCGGTCGCAGCGCATCCGCCCGCCGGGGTGGGAGCGAGCAGGTTCACGTTGGCGATCGGATGATCAGTCATCGACTAGCTCCCCTGGGCTGCGAATCGGACTACACGTCAATGGGTTGGGAGACAACTGGGAGTTTACGTGCCGGTTGCCTCGCAGTGCGAATCTTGCAGCGGTGTGGGACGGGGCGTAATTCCACGTCGGGCTCCGGGAGTGACCGATCACACTCGCCCGATCAATCCTCTCGCCGGCCACCGGGTCCGAGCGGGATCAGGGGCAACAGCTCGGCTATCAGCTCGGCGCGGTGTCCCGAGGCGTCGACCCGACCGGCGGCCAGTGCCGCGTCGTACGTCAGCAGCCCGGTCACCAGCAGCAGCCAGGTGCGCGGCGAGGTCTCCACGACGTTGGGTGGCGTCCCTCTCGTGTGCCGCGGTCCCTCGATGCACTGCACCGCCACGAACGGCGGGACCCTGACCTCGACCGAGTTGCCCGGGGCGAGGTGTTCGAGCGTGCGGGCGGTGAGGCGGACGGCAGCGGCGAGGGCGGGCCGCGGCGGTGCGGGTGACGCCTCGTCGGCGAGCCAGTCCGCCACCGCGAGTACTGCGGCACGGACCTCGGCCGGGTCGGATCTCTTACGCGGGGGCACGCCAGTCATCTTGCAACAAGGTTCACGACGCCCGGATTGGGGCAGTATGTGACGCATGGGCGCGGAAGTGACCAAACAGGAGTTCACCGGCGAGGATCGCGTGAGGTTCCGCCGTCAGGTCAGTCGGGGGACCGACGCGATCGCGCGGATGCTGGCCGACGGGTTGTTCACCGACCAGGGGCGCCCACCGAAGCCGCTGCTCGGTATGGAGGTCGAACTCAATCTCATCGACGAGCAGATGCGTCCGGCCATGGCCAACGCCACCGTCCTCGAGGCGATCGCCGACCCCGACTATCAGACCGAACTCGGACAGTTCAACATCGAGATCAACGTCTCGCCCCGACCTTTCACCATCGATGACACGATCTCGCTGGAGCAGGCGTTGCGGACGTCGCTCAACCGTGCGGAGGAACGCGCCGCCCGCACGAACAACCACCTCGTCATGATCGGGATGCTCCCGACCCTGAAGTCCGAACACTTCGCCCACCACTGGATCTCGGCCAACCCCCGCTACGACCTGCTCAACGAGCAGATCTTCAACGCGCGCGGCGAGGACATCGAGATCGACATCAGCGGCGTACCGCTGGGCGACGGCCATCACACCGAGCGTCTGCACACCTCCACCGATTCGATCCTGCCCGAGGCCGCGTGCACCTCACTGCAGCTGCATCTGCGGGTGGCCCCGGAGGATTTCGCCGCACACTGGAACGCCGCCCAGGCGATCGCCGGGGTGCAGGTTGCGCTGGCCGGCAACTCCCCTTTCCTTGCCGAGACCGCACTGTGGCACGAGAGCCGCATCCCGGTCTTCGAACAGGCCACCGACACCCGGCCGCTGGAGCTGAAGAACCAGGGGGTCCGGCCACGCGTGTGGTTCGGCGAACGCTGGATCAACACCATCTTCGATCTCTTCGAGGAGAACACCCGGTACTTTCCCGCACTGCTGCCGGTGTCGACCGACGTCGACCCGCTCGCCGAGCTCGACGCGGGTCGCATCCCCACTCTCGACGAGCTGCGGCTGCACAACGGCACCGTGTACCGCTGGAACCGGCCGGTGTACGACATCCACGAGGGTCAGGCGCATCTGCGCGTCGAGAACCGGGTGCTGCCCGCCGGGCCCACGGTCGTCGACACGATGGCCAACGCCGCCTTCTACTACGGGGTCGTGCGCGGGCTCGTGGAGTCCGACCGGCCACTGTGGTCGCAGATGTCGTTCAACGCGGCCGCGGAGAACCTGCAGTCCGGCGCCCGTTTCGGCATGGAGGCGCAACTCTATTGGCCCGATGTGGGCTGGGTGCGCCCGGACGAACTCGTGCTCCGTCGCCTGCTGACCCTCGCCGAGAAGGGCCTTCGCGCTTACGGTGTCTCCGACAAGGCGCGCAAGAGGTACCTGTCGGTGATCGAGGGACGTTGCGTCACCCGCCGGACCGGATCGGTGTGGCAGCGCGAGGCCGTCGCCGCCCGGGAGAAAGCCGGCGAGAGCCGGGCAGAGGCACTGACCGGCATGCTGTCCGACTATGTGACGCACATGCACGAGGGTGAACCCGTCCACACGTGGGAAGTGTGACAGCGCAACCTATTCGGCGACCAGACCCCGTCCGGTGATGAGCGGCAGGTCGAGGGCGGTCACCAACCCGGGCTTCGCATCGACCACGGCGGCAACCGAATTCACCAGCCGCATGGCCGTGACGATCATCCCCGACACGTTGTGGTCGCCGTTCTCACCGTGATGGCCGAACTCGACGGTCATCTCCGGTTCGCCGGAGATGGCGATCCGGTAGCAGCCGTCGCCCTCGTGCGGGGTCGGCCAATCAGGGCACTGGTCCGCGTGTGTGCGCGTGTAGTGCTCCAGCACAACACGATCCACGCCATTGACCTGCCCGGCGACTTCGAACCGCAACGCCGCCATCGTGCCCTTCGGGATCTCCACCGACACCGTCGAGTAGTCGCGGTCCGCCTCGACCCGCTCGACCCGTTCGACGAGCGGCTCGTCGAGGGTGAGGTCGAGTCCGGCCGCGATCTGCCGCACCACACTGCCCCATCCCATCGAAAGGATTCCGGGTGACAGCAACAACGGCGTGGTGTCCATGGGCTTCCCGAATCCGAAGAGGTCCCGCATGACGACCGGCTGGTAGTACGTCGAGTAGTCGGCGATCTCCTGGCACCGCACCTCGTCGATGCGCTGCGAGAGGCTCGTCATCGACAGCGGCAGTACATCATTGGCGAAACCGGGATCGATACCGTTGACGTGAAGACTGGCACCGCCGGATGCGCCGGCCGCGGCGATCCGCTCCAGCAACCCGTCCGGCAGGATGCCCTGTGGGAACTGCAGCACCACCGGGCCGCTCGACACCACGTTGATCCCGCTCTCCACGAAGAAGATCAGGTCCTCGATCGACTCCATCACGCGGTCGTCGGTCATCGCGGTGTGCACGATGCAGTCGGGCCTCGGGGCGATCAGCGCGTCCCGGTCGTCGGTCGCGGCGACGCCGAGGTCGCGTCCGAGGTCCGCCAGTTCGCCGGCGTCCTTTCCGACCTTCTCCGGATTCGAGACCCACACCCCGACCAGTTCGAGGTCGGGATGGGCGTCGATCCCGGCGATCGCATGTCTTCCGACGGTTCCGGTCGACCACTCGACCACGCGCAGAGCCATGCCCCTCAAACTAGAACACGTTTCAAGTCCGCAAGGCGCGTTCGGTGAGAACGGGTCGTGACCGCCACCAGAGGCCGGTGACCACCGCGACGATCGCGGCCATGCAGACGCCGGCCAGGACGAAGGCGGCCGCCATCGCCACGGCGGGGGTGGACTCGTCGATGAACGGGCCGGGCAGGAAGGTGAAGACCAGCCCCACCGTCCAGGCGGCCGCATTCACCGGTATCCACTTCCACGCGCCGGGAAGCCGGTTCCGCAGGACGACGTACTGCGCCGAGGGGATGCTGGTCAGCAGTACCGCGGCGCCCGCACCGAACAGGAACCAGGTGAGGGGATTCCCGAAGTCGATGTCCACTCCCAGATCGACGAGACTCGACGGCGCCATCCCCAACGACCACGCGAGCATCCCGCCGACCGCGGTCGCCGGGACCCATCGCGCCGGCGGGACCTGCCACGACGTACCGCGAAGGGCGACCGCCTGACCGAATCCGAGAAGCGCGCCCTCGCCGGCCCCGCAGGCGACCATGAGCAACCAGGCCCATCCGGGCGAGAGCCCGGCGGTGCCGGAGATCGCGAACCCGGCCACCGGGATGAGGAATCCGGTCGACTCGGCCGCCGTCACAACACCGACCCACCGGGGCATCGAGAACGCCGCCACGTGCCAGACCCTACCGAGACTAGGCTCGGAAGACGATGTCCCAGATCAGCACACCTGCTCCCGATCCCTCCTCGGCACCCCTGTACATCGACTTCGACGGGCACCGGACCATGCTCAAGTGGCACCGCGGGCGTCGACGCGCCGACGATCCGGCCTTCACCGCCACCCGCATCGTCGAGGGCATGCGGCACGGCGCGAGCATCGAGGTGGACCTGGTCATCCACGCCGACCGGGGCTTCGCGATCCTCCACGACCGCGTCGTCGACCACGCCACCACCGGCACCGGGGTCATCTCGGCACTGCCCGCCGCCTACCTTCGCGGACTGTCCTTGCGCGACAACCAGGGAAAGGCGCTCCGGGAGCCGGTCCTGCTCCTCGAGGACCTGACCGAATTGTTCTCGACGGTCGACATCGCGCCGACGTCGATCCTCCAGCTCGATTTCAAAGAAGACGACGCCGCGCTCGATCCACGGGCGGTGGACACCTTCGCGCGGAGCGTCGAGCCGTTGGCGTCGCACTTCATCCTGTCGTGCGGCGATGCGGCCGCCGTGGCCCGCCTGACGTCGGTCGCCCCCGGAATCCGCGTCGGCTACGACCCCTGCCACCACGGTGCCGCCGACGCCGCGATCCGGTCCGGGGAATTCGACGGCTTCGTCGCGCGCGCCCTGTCCGCATCACCGGACGCCGAGATGATCTACCTCGAGAACCGGCTGATCCTCGCCGCGGACCGGCGCGGCCACGACCTCGTCGGCGCATTCCATCGACACGACCGGCTCGTCGACGGCTACACCGTCACCCGCATCGGACCGCGCGCCGTCCCGGAGATCAAGCGGCTCTTGGAGCTACGGGTCGACCAGATCACCACCGACGACCCGGAGGGGCTCGCCGCACTCGATCTCGACGCCACCCCGGCGGGCACCGGGTCGCGGCTGATCCGCTGGTTCCGACGCACCGGATCAGCCGGCCGGTCAGACGTGTAGGGACCAGAATGGTTCCACCGGAATGTTCCGGACGACGAACCAGATGAGCACCACGACGAGCACGACGACGGCGGAATAGCGCATGTTCTGCCAGCTGCGAATCCTTCGTCCGGTCCAGAGCCGCAGACAATACGCACCAAAGGCGAAGAGCAGCAATCCGATCGCGGCCACCCCGGCCGCGTTGTAGTGCAGGGCCGCGGACAGGTCGCCATGCAGGAGCGAGTAGAGCGCACGCTGCGAGCCGCAACCCGGGCAGGTCACGTTGAACACCAGCTTCGTCGGACACATCGGTAGTACCCCGCCAGGTGTGGTGGGGTCGCCCAACAGCACTGCGCCACAGCAGATCCCGGTCGCGGCGACAACTGCCGCCGGACCGAGGACCCGATGATTCGAGAGGGCCGACACCCGTGAGAGAACTGCCCTTTCGAACCGCTCAGTACGTGGACGTGGTCGCTGCTGTGCCGAAGAGGACGACAAAGAAGAGGACATAGGCCACGACGATCAGGATCGAACCGACAACACCGGCGATCGCACCCCACATCGCCCATTTCTTGGCATCATCGGCGGCTTTCTGGGCACCTGCGAAATCTCCTGCAGCCCACAGTTTGCTGACCGACGTGGACTTGACGATCGCCACGATGCCCAACGGCAGGCAGCACAGGACCGTGGTCAGGATCGCCCACACGAGGTTGTTGTCCGGCTCGGGTCCGGGCGGCGGGCCACCCACGTATGCGCCGTACGGCTGTCCGTAACCACCCTGGCCGTAGTTCGGCGGCTGGTTCGGATCATAGGGATAGCTCATCTGCGCCCTTTCGACTCTCTCTGAGAACCCCAGGAGCGTAACCGACCCTCAGCCTGTTGGGCGGTTCCGGAAATCAGATTGCTTCCAACGATGTACACGCAACGTTCCCGCAGGCGAGAACGTTGCGTGTGACAACGATCGGGGCTACTACGGGGTGTCGCCGAAGAGGCGAGGCAACGTCGCCTCGCGCACCTCGCGCAGCTCGGTCAGCGGCACCGAGAAGTAGTCCTGGACCTCGACCTCGTCGCTGCCCTGATCGACCACGCCGATGCGCGTCCACGGCATACCGCGGGCGTCGAGCATCGCGGCGAAGCGCGACTCCTCGGTACGCGGCACGGCGACCAGCACGCGTCCGGAGGATTCGGAGAACAGCCAGACGAAGGGGTCGGCATCCTCGGGCAGCAGGATTCGGCAACCGGTCTCGCCGGCGAGGGCCGCCTCGACGACGGTCTGGATGAGGCCGCCCTCGCTGAGATCATGTGCGGCCGAGATCAGTCCGTCGCGCGAGGCGGCGGTCAGGATCTCCGACAGCAGCCGTTCGCGTTCGAGATCGACCTGCGGGGGCACACCACCGAGGTGGTCGTAGGCGACCTGCGCCCAGATGGAGCCGTCGAACTCGTCGCGCGTCTCGCCGAGCAGGATCAGCGTCTCCCCCGGTTCGGTGCCGAAGCCCGCCGGGATGCGGCGATGGACGTCGTCGATCACACCGAGGACACCGATCACCGGCGTCGGGAGGATCGCCGTCGCGCCGGTCTGGTTGTAGAAGCTCACGTTGCCGCCGGTGACCGGGATGCCCAGCTGTGCGCAGCCGTCGGCGAGTCCACGGACCGCCTGCTGGAACTGCCACATCACCGCCGGGTCCTCGGGCGAACCGAAGTTGAGGCAGTTGGTGACCGCCTTGGGGGTCGCGCCCGAGACGGCGACGTTGCGGTAGGCCTCTGCCAGCGCGAGCTGCGCACCTCGATACGGGTCGAGGAAGGTGTAGCGACCCGACGCGTCGGTCGCCAGAGCGATTCCGCGTCCGGTCTTCTCGTCGATGCGGATCATGCCGGAGTCGGCGTTCTCGGCCAGGACGGTGTTGCCGCGGACATAGCGGTCGTACTGGTCGGTGATGAACTTGCGGCTGCACAGCGCCGGGCTGGCGAGCATCTTCAGCAGCGTCTCGCGCAGCTGATCCGGCGTGTCCGGACGCTGCAGCGGCTCCGTGGTCGACGCGATCACGGTGTCCTGCCAGTCCGGACGTGCCACCGGGCGCTCGTAGACCGGGCCCTCGTGGGCGACGGTGCGCGGCGGCACGTCCACCACGGTCTCGCCGTGCCAGGTGATGACCAGATGGTCACCGTCGGTGACCTCACCGATCACGGTGGCCAGCACGTCCCACTTCTTGCACACGGCGAGGAAGGCGTCGACATTCTCCGGGGCGACGACGGCGCACATGCGTTCCTGCGACTCGCTGGAGAGCACCTCGGCCGGGGTCATGCCCTCGGCACGCACCGGCACCTGCTCCAGCTCGATGTGCATGCCGCCGTCCCCCGCTGCGGCGAGTTCGCTGGTGGCGCAGGACAATCCCGCGCCGCCGAGGTCCTGGATGCCCACCACGAGTCCGGCGTGGTAGAGCTCGAGGCAGCACTCGATGAGCACCTTCTCGGTGAACGGATCGCCCACCTGAACGCTCGGCAGCTTCTTACGGCTCGGACCGCCACCCTCGGCATCGTCGAAGGTCTCCGACGCGAGCACGGACACGCCGCCGATGCCGTCGAGTCCGGTGCGCGCACCGAACAGGATGATCTTGTTGCCGGTGCCCGATGCGAACGCCAGGTGAAGGTCTTCGGTTCGCAGCACGCCCGCGCACAGGGCGTTGACCAACGGGTTGCCCGCGTAGCTGGCGTCGAAGACGGTCTCGCCGCCGATGTTGGGCAGTCCGAGCGAGTTGCCGTAGCCGCCGACACCGCGCACCACGCCGTCGACGACGCGGCGGGTGTCGGGGGCGTCGGCGGGACCGAACCGCAGCTGGTCCATGACCGCGATCGGCCGCGCACCCATCGCCATGATGTCGCGGACGATGCCGCCCACACCGGTCGCCGCACCCTGGTAGGGCTCCACATAGCTGGGATGGTTGTGCGACTCGACCTTGAAGGTCACCGCCCACCCGTCGCCCACGTCGACGACGCCGGCATTCTCACCGATACCGGCGAGCATGTTGGCGCGCATCTCCTCGGTGGTGGTCTCGCCGAAGTACCGGAGGTGGACCTTCGACGACTTGTAGCTGCAGTGCTCGGACCACATCACCGAGTACATGGCGAGCTCGGCGTCGGTGGGCCGACGGCCCAGGATCTCGCGGATTCGCGCGTACTCGTCGTCCTTGAGACCGAGTTCGCGGAACGGTTGCGGATGATCCGGGGTCGAGGAAGCGGCTGAGACGGTATCCACCTGGGCACTCACGGAGACAAGTCTAGGCGGGCCCGGGCCGTCGGAGGCGACGGGGCGGACCTCAGGCGTTCGGCGTGCCCTCTCCCCCTGGGAGATCTGTGGCCGGGACCGGCCCGGTCTCGGGATAGTCTGTTCACTCGAGCCGTGCAGGGCGCGGGACGTGCACGGGGGTGCAGGCACGCCGGCGACGCGCCGGGCACGACGTTGACACAGGGGGACGAGATGGCCGATGTCCGCAAGGCGAGGGCACTCTTCGAGCTGGGCGTCCTGTCCTTGAACATCCCCGTCGACGGTCAGGAGCCGATCAACAACCCCGCACAGGCCGCCAAGGCGTTCACCCGCGCCACCGAGTGGGATCCCTCGCTCGGTGACGCCTGGATCGGCCGCCTCGCCTGCGGGGACAGGAGCGACGAGGTCCTGCTGGGACTGTATCGGGCACGAGCGACGATCGGCGCCGAACAGCGTCGGCTCGGCCTTCCCCCGGGCACCATCGCAGGTCGCTGGGACACCGGACTGCACATCGACTACCCGGCGATCACCGCCGTCGACGCCACTGCCGCATTTGCGTCCAGTCTGATCCGCGGTGCCGACTACTCGGGCGCCGAGGAGGCGCTCGACGAGATCCCGCCCGCCCATCGGTTGCCGATCGTGGAGTTCGTCCGCGCTCACCTCCACTACCGAACACAACGATGGCCCGATGTGCTGACCGCCCTCACCCGCTCGGACCGGTGGGGCGACACGGTCATGCAGTCTGTGGCCGACTTCATGGCCGGATCAGCGTGCGTGCACCTGGGGATGCTCGGCGAGGGCATGCGTCGCCTGCAGAACGCCATCGACGGTCCGGTCGCGGGCTGTTCGGTCAGCGCGATGTACGCCTACGGCCTGGCGCTTCGCGAGCAGGGTCACGAGGAGAAGGCCAAGGCCATGCTCGAGCAGGTCTACGCGCGCAATCCGGCGCACACCGCGGCGGCGCAGGCCATGCGGTCCCCGACGATCCGCGTCCTCCGCACGACGCCCGAGGAGATCGCCGCGCGCACCGACCGCTGGGACCCCGCCTCGGTGCCGGACCGCAATCAGACCACGGTGTCGCCGGTTGGAGCCGACGGTGTCGAGAACGAGCTGGTGACCGATGCCCAGCGCGAACTGGAACAACAGATCGGACTCGAGTCGGTCAAGCAGCAGGTCGCCAAGCTGCAGTCGGCGGCCACCCTCGCCCGGGTCCGCGCCGACCGCGGACTCTCGACCTCGGCGCGCAGCCTGCACCTGGCCTTCACCGGGCCGCCCGGTACCGGCAAGACGACCGTCGCCCGGATCGTCGCCAAGATCTACTGCGGGCTCGGCTTCATCAAGTCCGACAAGGTGGTCGAGGCGACCCGGCGCGACCTGGTCGGCGAACACCTCGGCTCCACCGCCATCAAGACGTCGGCGCTCATCGACTCGGCCATGGACGGCGTCCTGTTCATCGACGAGGCGTACACCCTGATCCAGAAGGGTTTGTCGGGTGGCGACGCGTTCGGTCGCGAGGCCGTGGACACGCTGCTGGCGCGGATGGAGGACGACCGGGATCGTCTGGTCGTGATCATCGCGGGCTACGACTCGGAGATCGACCGGTTTCTCGCTGCCAACGACGGCCTCGCGTCGCGTTTCGCACGTCGGGTCCGATTCGACTCGTACACCCCTCGAGAGCTCGCGCAGATCGGCGAGTTCATCGCGCGCAAACGCGATTCGGTCCTCACCCCGGAGGCGGTCGCCGAACTGGAGCAGGCGTGCGCGCCGCTCTACCACGATGTCCGCGACCACGATGGCGGCACGCGTCGGGCCACAGATCTGGCCGGCAACGGCCGATTCATCCGCAACATCGTCGAGGCCGCCGAGGAGGAGCGCGAGTTCCGGCTCAGCACGGCCGGCGACCTCGCCTCGTTGTCCGCAGACGATCTGATGCGTATCGAACTCGACGACATCCGGTCCGCCATCTCCGGCGTGCTGTCGGGTTTGAGGCGCTAGCGGCCCTCGCCCGTCCGGCCACTTCCGCTCTTTTCCCCAGAGAGGTTCCCCATGCTCATGTCCTGCACCCGCTTGATCCGATCCGGCCTGCTCGCCGGCGCCCTCGCCCTGACCCTGTCGCTGGCCGGATGCTCGTCCGACGACGCCGAACCCGCACCGTCCGCGACCACCGCGAAACAGACCGCCGGCACCGAGCAGACCACCGGAGACACGGGGCAGCCCACAAGAGAACCGGCCACCTCGGGAGCACCGTCGAGCGCCGTCCAGAGTTCCACCGCCAAGGCCCTGAGCTGCCGCGACTTCCGGGCACTCGAAGACGATGGGCGTGCGGCCGCCGTGGCGGCACTCGGGGTGAAGTCCAACGCCGATCAGGTCGCCACCGTCGCGGCGACGGTCTGCCTCAGCCGTCTCGACGACAAGGTCGCCGATGTTGTCGGTGAGCTCGTGCCCACACGCTGATACGTTCGTTGACCATGAGTGTCCGACCGTGGTCCCTCCTGCACGGCCCGTTGTTCTCCCGCGGCCGTCCACTGGACCGCGAACACGCCGCGCCCCGCATCAGCGCGTACATCTACGGCAACATCCTGATCCTGGCGGCGCTGATCCCGCTGCACCTCAAGGACGATTTCGTCGGCATCCTGATCGTGCTCGGCACAGCCGCGTCGACCTTCATCGCACATGTCTTCGCCGAGGCGGTGGCGCGACGGGTCCACGACGGCACCGTCCACCCCACGAAGACGACGGTGCTGCACCACCTTCGGGATTCGGTGCCGATCCTCTCGTCGGCGTCGGTGCCGTGTCTCATCCTGGCGGCGGCATGGGTCGGCTGGCTCGAACCGCGCACCGCCCAGCTCGCCGCCGAGATCGTGATCCTGCTGCGCATCGGCGGAACCGTCTTCGTCATCGACCGCCTGAACAACGAAAGACCCAACCGCGCAACGCTGATCGGGGCAACCGCGGTCACCGTGCTGGCAACCGCCATCGTCGTCGTGAAGGTGTTCCTGACGCACTGATGTTCATGGCGCACCGACCAGCGGTGTCTGCGGCCGACCCGCGGATCAGCTGCGCGCGGTGAAGCTCATCGGCATCGAATGCCAGCCCTGGGTGGGCCAGGTGCCGCGCTCGGGGGTCCCGTCGACCTTGAAGGTGTCGATGCGCTCCAGCCAGGTACTGAGGATCGCACGTATCTCGATGCGCGCCAGACCTTCCCCGAGACACCGGTGATTTCCGGAACCGAAGCTGGTCAGCTGGGTCTTGCCCGGCCGATCGATGTCGACGGAATCGGCGTCGGCGAAGACGTCCTCGTCCCGGCTTCCCGACGCCCACATCTGCAGTACGCGCTCGCCGGCGCAGATCGTCCGACCCCCGATCTCCACGTCCCGAGTCGCCGTACGCGCGGTGGCCTGCGTGGGGGCGAAGACACGCGCGAACTCGCCGACCGCCTTGGTGATCAGTTTGGGGTTGGCGCGCAACTGCTCTCGTAGCTCGTGATTCTCGGCCAGATGCGCCAGCGTGGCGCTCGTGACGTCGGCGGTGGTCTCGAACCGCCGACGATCAGCAGTATGAAGGTGCTGAAGATCTCCTCATTGGTCAGCGGCCGTCCGTCGATGTCGGCCTCCATCAGCGCCGACATCAGATCGTCGCCGCCGGGCTCAGCCTTGGTCTTCTCCATCCGGAAGAAGGGAGCGACCAGGGCACGGTAGTCGGCGTGCTGGGGCGGATCGGACTGGACCGGAAGCCATGGAAAGACTCCCCCGGTCCTGTCCGGAACGACGAACACCTCTGCTGCACTGAAGGTTTCCGGATCGCCGGCAACCTGTTCGATGTCGGCGTGTTTGAAGACCGCCCACGCGCCGCCGAACTGCTCGGTCCAGGCAACCGGGCACTTGCCGCGCATTTCCTTCTGGACCGCGAAAGGGTCTGCAAGGTTCGCCTCGGACAGCGGATCCCAGTCTGATGTGACATTGGCCATGAGGGGGATTCCTAAATCTATTGGGCTTCAACGACACACCTAGTGTGGCAACGATCACCCCAACAGTCAAGGGACAACTTTGTACCTTATTCGGCGGGGTCCCGGCCGGCGTCCGCGCCGAGCGAGATTCCGTGCATGATCAGCGAAGACATGTGTCGCACAACGACTTCGTCGTCAGCGTCTATCGAACCCAGTACCGAGGAGTCCATACTGACGTAGCCCATCACCATGCTGATGAGCGCTCGCACCGTGATGTCGGCATGCTCCGCCGGATACCCGTGCGCGGCGATGGTGCGCACCGCGATCTCCAGCACCGCGCTCATGCCCTCATCGATCGTCTCCCAAACCTGCTTGCGCACTTCCGGTTCCAGCTGTTCGCCGGAGAACATCAACAGTCGGAGGACACCGGTGTGATTGCGGCTGTTCTCGAACAGGTCGGAGATGAACTCGTATACGAGCTCCAGTTCGGGCGGTTCCTCGGCTAGACGATCGGCCCAGCGGCTGGTCCAACTGTCGGCGAACTGCAGCAGCGGCTTGGTCATCACCTCCGCGAAAAGATCGGCCTTGGTGGCGAAATGCCGAGTGAGGACCGACCTGGTGACGCCGGCACGACTGGCGATGGCCGCCATCGTCGCACCCTTGTAGCCGAGGTGACTGAACTCCTCCTCGGCCGCGACCACGATCAGGGCCTGCAGGTCCGACGAACGTCGCCGAGTGGTGGGGCTCATGGATTGACGACGTTGGCTACTCATGGATCCGATGATGCACCACGCCGCCGTCCGCTGTCATCGACGCCGATCACACCGGTCCCAGATCATTCCGTCACCGATTCATCGGCCTCCGGTCGGCAGTTCGGCATTGACTCCGGAGATGTCGATGATCTTCCAGTCCTTCGACTTGTCCAGTCGCAGCTTGTATGTCGCAGTCGACTGGATACCGTCGGGAGCCTGGGTGTTCTTCGTGGTGACGCCGACGAAACAGTCCACGGAGTACACGTCGCCGTCGACCGACGTGGTGACCGCGGCTATCGGCTCCGCCGTCGACGTCCACTGCAACGGTGTGACGATCTGCTCCATCGACGTGGCTGCCTGGGTCAATCGGGCGGCCATCTCCTCCGAGGTCCCCTCGGTCAGTCGGGATCGCCAGGCCGGCAGGTCCTTGAAGTCGATCGCGGCGGCACCCTTCGCATAGTCCAGAGCAACCTTCTCGGCCTGCGATTCCGCCGTCGCAGCCGCCTGCGTCGCGGCCAATTCCTCACTGCGCGAGTGCAACTGCCAGCTGACGAAGGCAAGGGCCGCGACCAGGGCGAGGATCACGCCGCCGACGATCACCGACCGCAGGGACACCTGATGCCCGCGCGCCCGGTCCCCCGCGGCGTCGCCCGGCACTTCCGTACCGGAGCCGCGAGCACCGCCGGCAGAGGTCGCCGGTTCCGATCCTTTCTCCAGCACTGCGATACCCGACGTCGTCGTGCTCGCTGTGCCGTCCTCGCCCTTCGTGTCGTCCCTGCGTTCTGGGTCGTTTTCCATGGTCCGCACCATTTCTCATCCGTTCGTGTGGCTGGCTGCTGTCATCTGCCGAGTTCTTCCGGCAGGTCGTGTATCAGGACCCGGGCACCCCCACTTCGACTTGGAGCGACCCGTTCCGGACCGCGCCCAGCGCACGGCCGAGCACCGCGCTCGGGTCGACCGTGCGCAACGCGCCGGCGCCGGCGCTGACCGTCGGCAGGAGGTTGTCGCCGATCACCTTGAGATCTGCGGCGGTGTTGTCCAGGAACTTCTGGAGTTCCATCAGGAACGGTCCGGCACCATCCTCGATTCCGGTGGCCAGCGGCCCGCCGCGGAACACCGCGAACTTCAGCGCGTCCTGGAGGACACCGAGATTCCGGCCGAACCCCTCGGCGGCCGGGGCAGCCCCGCGGAACGCGGCCGGGATCTCTCCGCTCCTCATGAGCAGCGGCTGCAGGGCGCTGAGCAGCGTGGTGAGATTGTCGGCCTGACCACCGATCGTCGAGGCCAGACGCTCACCGGCGCGGTTGATACTGCCCAGCACGTACTGTTCGTCATCGGTGCACACCCCGCCATCCGTGCACGGACCGGGCAACGCCACGTCGAGGGTCTCGAAGATCTTTCCCACGCTCTTGGGGTCGACCTGTTCCAGCAGTCGGGTGACACGCTCGGACAGATCCTTGAACGTGGACGGATCATCGACCTGCGACCGGCCGATCACCGCATCCTCGGCGATGTACGGGCCGGGCGCCACCGCCGGGGTGACCGCCACGTAGGGCTCACCGAGCGCCGACAGGGTCTCGATCCGGAACGTGCTCTCGGTGGGGATCTGATACTCCGGACGGTATTTCATACCGATCGTGACGCCACGCGCAGACGGACGGACCGATGCCACGGTGCCGATCTCGACGCCGCGCAACAGCACTCGTGCTCCGGGGACGAGACCGTTGCCGTCCGAGACCTCCATGGTGGCCCTCCGGTCGTCGCTCTCCCGGCTGACCGGGAGCCCGAGGGTCCCCATGTAGACGAAGGCCAGAACACCGATCACGAGCATCCCGGCAATCGACAGCATCGACTTCTTCATCGCACCGCTCCCAGCATCCGCAAGAGGTTCTCCACATCGCCGATCAGCTGTTCACCGCCACCTCGTGCCGTCACCGACGTCACATCGACCGATGGGTTGGATGCGAACGGAAGCAACACATTACGGAGGAAGTCCGAGGTCTTGATCGCCAATCGCGGTCCATCGTCCACGATCCCACGGACGCCGTCGGACGTGGCCGCGAGAGAAGCATCGGCACCAGCCAGATCCCGCCCTCGAAGATGCTGCCGATCGAGGGCAGCAGATAGGCGATGTGGACCAGGAAGCTGTCGGCATCACGCCGCCAGTAGGTCGCCGCCTCGGCGCCGAAGATCTTGGTCAGCTCGTCATGGCGCTCACCGATCGCCGCGGCCGAAGCGTTCATGCCGGCCAGGAAACGATCGATTTCACCGGTGTTGCGTCCCAGGTCTCGCAGATCCACCGACGTGACCGTCGCGAGCCGGCGCAGATCCGGGCGCTTGGGCATCACGTTGTTGATACGCGCCATCGCGTCCTGGATCTGGGTGATGGTTCCGCCGTTGACGAAGTTGGCCAGTACCGCCAGTGTGTCCTCGAGCGGGGGTGGCGACACCGTGCGTTCCACGCCGATGACCGACCCCGGCTCGAGATACCCCCGGGCACCGGTCGAACCGTCGTCTCCGCCGCCCGCCGGCGGGACGAAGGCGATGTAGGTGTCACCGAGAAGGGTGTTCTGCCGGATGACGGCATCGGTGTCAGCAGGAATGCGCGTGCCCTTGCGGATTCGCGCCGCGACCTCCACGTAGTCGTCGGTCAGCTCGGGCCCGGTCACCTCGCCGATACGCTGTCCATCGGCGACGACGTCGGCACCGTTCGGCAGCGACAGGACACTGGCGAATCGGACCGACACCTCGTAGCCGTCGCCCGTTCCGGGACGTACCGACGGCAGGTCGTCGGGACCGATCGCGCACCCCGCGAGCACGATCGTCATGATCGTCGCCGGAATCGCCACCGGCACGCCCCGGCGGATCGTCCGCCGACCCAGGCGAGGGAACCATGCACTCCGTCTCATGACCGACCCCCCAGCAGGACCATGTCCAACAATGCGTCACCCCGGAACTCGCTGACCGCACCACGTCTTTTACAGGTGTTGGGTCGCAGCCTGTTCGCCTGAGCGCACAATTCCGGGGAGACGTCGGACACGCGAACCGTGGGCGGTGTGTAGCGGACCGAGAATCCGCGCCCCTGGCCGTGTGTCTGCTGGCGCACCGCCTGCGCAACCGCGGGGATGGTCGAGACCAGCGACGAGATGTCCGGCGCGCGAGCGGCCGCCAGGGAGATCGCCTGGGTCACCGGACCATGCACGACCGGCCAGATGTCACCACCGTAGTTCCGCTCGATGTCGTACAGGGTCGCCACGGTCCAGGCGACGCCCTTGGTCAGTTCCGTCGCACCGGTCCAGAGTTCGGTGCCGACCTCGAGGATGTTCGGCGCCTGGGTGAGGATGGACTCGATCGCACCCCAGTTCTTCAGCGCATCCTCGCTCAGCGGTGCCATGTCGGAGATGACACTGCCGATGTCGGCGATCACCTTGTCCGGGTTCTGCGCCGCCTCCGCCGCATTCGTCATGACGTCGCGGGCGTGCGGCCCCACCCCGCGGAGCGCGTCGGCGAGTCCGGTCACGGCTCCCCGGACATTCTGGCCCTCACCTGCGGGGGCCAGGTCGTCGACGAAATCCGCTGCGGAAGCGGATATCTCCGAAATCGTCTTGGGCGTGTAACTGTTGGTGAGGGCGATGCATCGGTCCCCGGTGAGCCGAGGACCCGAGGCATAGTTCCCCACGAGCTCCAGACTCCGGTCGGCCAGCAGCGACTTGGACCGGATCACCGCCTTCACATCCGCGGGAATCGCACGGGGCGTGTCGATCTCGAAGGTGACCAGGACGCGGTCGCCACGTGGCTGCACCGCGGCGACCCGGCCGATGCGGTATCCCATCTGTGTGACCGGATTGTCGGCGTACAGACCGGTGACATCCGGCATCTCGGCGCAGAATTCCCCGGTGGTGGGCGGGAGTTCATCGGCGGCCAGCGCGGTGCCGGCACAGCCGGACAGCGCGAGAGCTGCCACGACCCCGATGATTCCCAGGTTCGGACGTCGCATCATCAGCACTTCCTCCCGGCGACCGGGATACAGATATCGGAGGCGAGCACGGTCCCGCCTTTGAGTTCCTTGATCCCCTCGGGACCGAGCCAGCCCGCCAGCTGATCTCGCAGCGCGGTCAGCTTGTCGACGCCCGGTCCCATCGTGTTTTGCGCGGTCTCGGCGATCTGCCGGAACTGATTGATCGCCGCGACGACCTGATCGCTGTGATCCAGGTAGTAGGCCTCGAGCGGTTGGATCGACATCAGAATCCGTCCGAGCCGCGCATACGCCTCGTTGAACCCCACGTGAGTGTTGTTGTAGGTCGAGAGCACGATGTCGGTCTGTCGCAGCAGATCGAAGATGAATGCCCGGTTGGCCTCGAACACCTCGAGGTACTCGGTGCTCAGCGCCGCGATCGCGTCGACCTGTGATCGCTGGCGGGCGATGACACCGGTGACGCTCCGCATTCCGTCGACCATGTCCCGCAAGGACGGCGACTGCCCGTCCAGGGCATCGGCAACCTGACCGAGATTGCCGTCGATGTCCGTGGCGTCGACGTTGTCGGTGACCGTCGGCACCTCTTGGATCACGTCCCCGATGCTGTAGGGAACGCTGACCGCACTGGACTGAATCCAGTTGTCCCCCAGTGGAACATCCCCCAGCGGAATGAGCGTCGCGGCGTAGCCGCCGACCGGTGTCAACATCCGGACCTCGACACGGGAGCGATCCCCGATGAAGATCTCCTCATCCACCTCGGCGGTCACCCGGACCTCGTTGGCGCCGAGTTCGAGGCCGGTCACCTTGCCGACGTTGAGCCCGGCGACGCGCACGTCCTGCCCGACCGCCACCGACGACACGTCATCGGTGAGGAAGGTGAACTGCTTCTTCCCCGGGGGATTGACGTAGACGACGACGATCACGGCGGCGACGACGATCACCGCGACCAGCAGCGCCGCCCCGATCATGACCTCCCGCCCGACCCGCTTGGTCAAACGTCCCAGCATGGCCGGTGTCATCCTGCCGCGCATACGACGACCTCGCTTCCGTCGAGCAGCAGCTCGACATCGGACGGCAGATCCGCGAGCCCGTTCGCACAACTGCGTCCGGAGTGATCGATGCCGGCCGGGACCTGGAGACCGGCAACCGCCACCGGGATCATCCGGAGCGCCTCGGCGGCTTGCGGAATCGAGCTGAACGCATCGGTGAGCAGCTTGTCGACGTCGAGCCCGGGCCGCAGTCCGAGGTTGCCCATCAGCCGGTCGATCGGCTCGGTGAAGGCGGGTCCGTAGCGATCCGTCTTGTAGAACTCCTCCAGAACGGTCATTCCCTTGGCGACCGGGATCTTGACCGAGTGAAGGAACTCCATGACCTCCGGGGTCCGGCCTCCCATGGTGTCGGCGATCCGGGCCAGGTTGGCGGTGAGCGTGGAGATCAACCGTTCACGGTCCGTCGCGAACCGGGACAGTTTCGCCACGTTGTCGAGCATCGGCGCCAGTCCGCTGCCGTCTCCCTGCAGGATGGCCAACGCGTTGTCGGTGAACTCGTTGACCTCGTCGGTGCGCATCGTCGCGAGTACCGGCTGCAGGCCGTTGAACAGTTCGGTGATGTCGAAGGAGCCCGTCGTGTGGCTGAGCGGGACCGTGTCCACCGGCCGTCCGGCCGGCCCGAAGGCGACGTCGACATATCTTGCGCCCGTGAGATTCTGGTACTTCACGGTCAGACGCGAGTTCTCCGTCAGCCGATACGACTCGTCGAGGGTGAAGTCGACCTCGGCCACGCTGCGCCCGTCGACGCGGACGATGCGCGTGTCGGTGATCTTCCCGATCCGCACCCCCTTGGTGCGCACGTCGCCGTTGATCCGCAGTCCGGAGATGTCGGAGAACTCGGCCCGGTAGGTCCTCGTCGGCTGCTCGACCGGCCGCCCCAGCGTCGCCAGGCTCTCACGCGGTGCGCGCCGTAGATACTTCACGATGGGCGTCAACGGGTTTCGCACGCGACGCCGCCGTCCGGCGCGCTTCTCCTCGTGCGTCGGCGAGTCGACCGGCAGCGCCGGGCTCACCGGCGCAACCGACCTCAGGGCGGTCGTGGCTGTCATGGTCACCTTTCCGGGAATGGGCATCGACAACTGGTCGTGCGCTGGGACTGTTCGAGCACGGCTGGATGAGAATCGGGATGTATGACGAGCGGCTTCGGCGAGTGTGCGTCTGCCTCGCGGACGGGCGTGATGCCCCGGCGTGGGGCGGGTTCTCCGGTCAGCCGGCGGCGACCGCCTTGCCATCGCGAGCACGCTCGGTGACCTTGACCAGATTGCGTTCACCGTCGACCAGGATCCGGTCACCCTCGCCGATTCTCCGGGTTCCGCTCTCGGTTCCGATCACGTAGGGAACCCCGAGCTCGCGGGCGACGACCGCGCCGTGACTGGCCGATCCCCCGATGTCGATGACCAGGGCCTCGGCCATCGCCATCAGTGGCGCCCAGCTCGGATCGGTGAAGCGGCACACGAGGATGTCGCCGTCGTCGAGCTCGATGTCCTCGGACGGGTCCGACAGGACCCGAGCGCGGCCCTCGACGACCCCACCGCCACTGGCAGCACCCGAGAGTTCAACCGCGCCAACGTCATCGGCGTCGTCGTCGATCCGCTCCGGCTCGGGCATGCCGTAGAACGCGACCGGAAGGACCATCGCCTTGTAGCCCTCGCGCGTGGCTCGACGGGTGTCGACGATCCGCTGGGCGTCGGACAGGCGGCCCGCGGCGAGATCCTCACATTCCTCGACCGTGAGGAAGAAGACGTCGTCGACCTCCCGGAGCGCGCCGAGGTCGACCTGCTGGCGGCCGAAGGTCCGGGCGGCGGCGCGGGCGCGGTCGATCGCGATGAGGTAGGCGGCCTTTCCGACCTGCAGTGATCGGATGACGTCACGCATCTTGCGGACGAGCCACCGCGTGACGGGTCGCTGCAGAGCCGGGGTCGCCGCGAGCAGCCGCGCCTCGGCCGCGGACCCGACCTGCTGCGTGGCCGACGCTCGCGCGGCCGGCCGTTCGGCGCGCTGCGCGAGTGACGCGGCGAGTGATCGCACCGCTCGAGGGTCCTCACGCCACACCGTGGCGAACAGATTGCCCTCGTTGGGGCCGTGGTATCCCCACGAGGACAAGAACTCCGCCTCGCCGATCTCGCCGCGCCCGAGCCGCCACAGGTCATCGGCCATCCTGGCTTCGTTGAGATCGCCCACGCCGGAGAGCAACTGGTCGACGAGTCCCGGTTCGCCGAGCTTCTCGGCCGCCCCGGTCACCGCACTCTGGGCTCCCTGGAAGATGAAGCGCCACACGCAGTGCACGCTGAAGACCCGTTCGAAGTCAGCACGGGTCTGCACCAGACGCTCGATCGGGGTCTGGCTCGGCTCGCCGTCGACGACCGTCGCCAGCCAGTCGGCGTACATCTCCTCGTAGAGACGTTCCAGACGCTTCCGCGTCCGCATGAGCGCGACCGGCGCCTTCGCGGCGATCACCGGGACGCGGCCCGGACTGCCGGAGAACTTCGGCGCGTCGGGTCGCACCGAACCCATGAGATCTCGCTCGAAGTCGTCGGCACTGAGTCCCGGCACCGCCGCCATCGTCTTCTTGATGACGTCCACGTTCAACGCCTGACGCCCGTAGAAGCAGCTGACGCCCAGTTCATTCGGATCGTCGGACACCACGAGCTTGCTCCGTGGGATCACTCCGAACGAGTACATCGGATACAACAGCCCCTGCTCGGTCGCCGGGCCCCACAGGCTCCAGCACATCGGTGACATGACCTCTGGGCAGGCCTCGCCGGGATTGGTACTCGTCCAGTAACGGCCGGGCTCCGAGGAGCCCTTGATGGGATCGGTGGGTGTGGGCACGACTGCTCCTTCACGGCTTCGCACAGTGTGACGCCTGTGATCGGCTTCCCCCGGGGAAGGCAGCTCCCTCGCTGAGATGTGACGCCCTCGGGAAGGTGACTGTGATCGCTGACACAACAGTTTTACTCTCGCAATAGACTGTTTGTCTATAGATAAACGGGAATTTAGGGGCAATTTTGTCCCTTAGGCATTTCTGGGGCCGTGACGTGCGATAACTGCACCGTCCGACTGGTCCCCGATCACTCAGGCCGGTGCGAACACGTCCCGACCTCCGCGAATGTGGATGCAGAATCCGCGATCGTAACGATCCCCGGCCGGGATCACCTACGAATCACACCACGAACCGTGGGAACTCGTGATCACTTTCCGAGTACGCGCCGGCGATCAGCCGCCGGCCCCCTCGGTCGTGACGGTGAGGATCGCCTCGGTGAACTCGGGACGGCAGATCACCAGGTCGGGCAGATACGTGTCGTCGTTGTTGTAGACGAGCGCCGAACCGTCGATGCGTCCGCACCACAGCCCCTTCGCCCGGGCGACGGCCACCGGCGCCGCGGAATCCCACTCGTACTGGCCGCCCGCGTGCACGTAGGCGTCGGCCTCACCGCGGACCACCGCCATCGCCTTCGCTCCCGCCGATCCCATCGGCAGCACTTCCCCCGCGACCGCCGCCGCGACCTCGTCGGCGAAAGCCGGCGGCCGTGAACTGCTCACCACGACGCGGGGCACGTCGCTGCGTGGTCGCGACGCCAGTCCCGACGTCGGTTCGACCTCGGTCTCGTCGTCGAGGTAGGTGACCCCGAGAGCCGGGAGCGCCACGGCCCCGGCGATCAATCCGCCGGTCGCCGACCACAACGCCACGTGCACGGCCCAGTCCGCGCGGCCGGCACCCGGCTCGTACGTCCCGTACTCACGCGTGCCGTCGACCGGATCGACTATCCAGACCCGGTCGGCGTGCAGCCGGGACTTGTCGTCGGCCGATTCCTCCGACAGCACCGCGTCGTCCGGCCGGGCCTCCGCGAGGCGTCGCAGGAGGAACTCGTTGGACCGTGCATCTCCGGCCCGGCCCAGTTCCTTGCCGGTCAGCCCACTGGTCCGGCGGATGTCCAACAGGAGTTCCCCTGCCGCGGTGGCCAGTTCGCCTGCGAGTGCTCGATCGTCGGTCACGCTGTGTCCCTCTCTGGCGGTTGGGCTGGTCCACCGGCGCCCCGGTGTCCGGTCATGACATACCCACCGGCATCGCGGGCGAACCAGGGCGTCACAGTCCCAGGTTACGGAGGACCATCTCGGCGACGTCGGCAGGCGCGCCGTCCTCGGGGGTGATGACGAGTTCGGCGTGCGTCGGCCGTTCGTAGGGCGAGTCGATGCCGGTGAACTGACTGATCTCGCCCCTACGGGCCTTGCCGTACAGCCCCTTCGGGTCCCGGCGCTCACATTCCTCGAGCGGGGTGTCGACGAAGATCTCGTAGAACGGCAGGCGTCGCTGTGCGTGGATCTCCCGAGCGCGCTGCCGTTCCTCGGCGAAGGGACTGATCAGCGAGACGATCGCAACCGCACCCGAATCGGCGAACAGGGCCGCCACCTCACTCGTCCGGCGGATGTTCTCGCGCCGGTCGTCATCGGAGAAACCCAGATCGGAGTTGAGTCCGTGGCGCAGGTTGTCCCCGTCCATCAGGTAGGCGGGTCGGCCCTCGGCGACGAACCGTCGCTCGAGTTCGACGGCGAGGGACGACTTCCCCGACCCCGACAGCCCGGTCAGCCAGATGGTGGCACCGCGATGCGCCCGGTGCTCGCGGGCGACCTTGCCGGACTGCCACACGACGTGGCTGTCGTGGCTGACCGGCGCGGTGATCATGCCCGCGCCGACGGTTCGGTTGGTGACCTCGTCGATGAGGATGAAACTCCCGGTGTCACGGTTGCGGCGATAGGAGTCGAACATGACCGGCTCCTGGGTGTGCAGGGTCACCCGCCCGATCTCGTTGAGCGACAAGACCTCGGCGTCCTCGTCGCGATGCAGCGAGTTGACGTCCAGCCGGTAGTTGAGCCCGGTGATCTGCGCGCGGGTCAGCCGCGTTCCACACAGGAGCTGATAACGGCTGTGTCCGCGGAGCTCGGTGTCGTCGTCGAACCAGCAGACCATCGCATCGATCTCGCGCCCGACGTACGGCCGGTTGTTGGGCCGGGCCAGCATGTCGCCACGCACGATGTCGATCTCGTCGGCCAGTTCCACCGACACCGCCATCGACGAGAACGCCTCGTCGACGGCGGCTCCGCCCGGACCCCAGATCTCGGTGATCGTCGTGCTGAAACCGCTCGGCAGGACCACGACCTCGTCGCCCTTGGCGAAGACACCGCCCGCCACCGTGCCCGCATAGGCACGATGGTCGGCACCGTCGCTGCGTTGCGGACGGATCACGTACTGCACCGGCAGTCGCGCGTCGATGAGATTGCGGTCCGACGCGATGTAGACATGTTCGAGATGGTCGAGCAGCGGCCTGCCCCCGTACCACGGCATCGCCGCCGACTGCTCGACGACGTTGTCGCCGCGCAACGCCGACATCGGGATGAAGGTGAGGTCCACGACGTTGAGCTTGGTCGCGAAATCCGCGAAGTCCGCACAGATCTCGTCGAACCGTTCCTGAGACCAGTCCACGAGGTCCATCTTGTTGACGCAGACCGTCAGGTGCGGGATCCCGAGCAACGAGGAGAGAAACGCATGCCGCCGAGTCTGTTCCAGCACTCCCTTACGCGCATCGACGAGGATCAGCGCGAGGTCGGCCGTCGACGCGCCGGTCACCATGTTGCGCGTGTACTGAACGTGACCCGGGGTGTCGGCGATGATGAATTTCCGCTTGGGCGTGGCGAAATACCGGTATGCGACATCGATCGTGATGCCCTGTTCCCGTTCGGCGCGCAGTCCGTCGGTCAGGAGGGCGAGGTCGGCGTATTCGTCACCCCGTTCCGCACTGGTCCGCTCGATCGATTCGAGCTGATCGGTGAAGATCGCCTTCGAGTCGTAGAGCAGCCGGCCGATCAGCGTCGACTTCCCGTCGTCGACCGATCCCGCGGTGGCGAGCCGCAACATCTCGGTGGCGCCCCTGACGTCTGGAACGCCCCTGCCGGCATCGACCCCGTGCATCAGAAGTAGCCCTCCTTCTTGCGATCCTCCATGCCCGACTCGGAGATCCGGTCGTCGGCGCGCGTGGCCCCGCGCTCGGTCAGCCGGGTCACCTCGATCTCCTCGATCACCTTGCCGACGTCGTCGGCCGTCGACAGGACGCAACCGGTGCAGGTGGCGTCGCCGACGGTGCGGAACCGCACGGTCTCGGTCCGCACCTCCTCCCCCGGAAGTTCTTGCAGGAAGCGTGTTCTCGCCAGCAGCATGCCGTCCCGGGGGATCACCTCCCGCCGGTGGGCGTAGTAGATCGACGGCAGATCGATGTTCTCTTCGGCGATGTACTGCCAGATGTCCAGCTCGGTCCAGTTCGACAGCGGGAACACCCGGATGTGTTCGCCTTTCGAATGACGACCGTTGTACAGACGCCAGAGTTCGGGGCGTTGATCGCGCGGGTTCCACGCGCCGAACTCGTCTCGGAAGCTGAAGACCCGTTCCTTCGCGCGAGCCTTCTCCTCGTCGCGCCGAGCTCCACCGAATACGGCGTCGAAGCGGTTCTCGGTGATCCCGCGCAGCAGCGCCGTGGTCTGCAGGCGGTTCCGGCTCGCGCCCGGCCCGGTCTGCTCGACGACCCGTCCGGCGTCGATGTCGTCCTGCACGGAGCTGACGATCAGCCGGACGCCGGTCTCGGCGACCACGCGATCACGGAACCGGATCACCTCGTCGAAGTTGTGTCCGGTGTCGACATGCATGAGCGGGAACGGGACCGGCGCCGGCCAGAACGCCTTGCGTGCGAGGTGGAACATCACCACCGAGTCCTTGCCGCCCGAGAACAGCAGGGCCGGGCGCTCGAAGGTGGCCGCAACCTCCCGGATGATGTGGACCGCCTCGGCCTCCAACGCGGCCAGGTGGGACAACTCGTACCCGTGACGTTCCATCCGGTCGGGCGTGTCGGTCGTGCTCGCCACAGTGCGCAACCCCCTTGACATGTCGAATATTCGACACTAAGTGTTGATAATGTGACATCGACGGTAGGCGACTTCTCCGAGGCGCGTCAACCGGCACGCGCCGGGTCGCCACCGACCGCACGCGTGGTTGCGATCGTCGAACTGCTCGCGGAGGCGAACCAGCCCGCCCTCACCCTCGCCGAGATCGTGCGCCGCACCTCATTGTCGCGCGCGACCGCCCACGCCATCGTCTCCGAACTCGTCGAACACGGCTGGCTTATCCGGGATCAAGCGGCCGGCACCTTCGCCATCGGCCCGGCCTTCGCCATGCTCGCCCGCAACCTGGGCGGCGCCGACCATCTCTTGCGGTGGGCCACGCTCACGGTGCGGGAGCTGTGCGCACGGTTCGATGTCCCGTGCTTCGTCGCGCGCCGCACCGCACCCGACGTCGTGACCCTCGCCGCGCACGCCTTTCCGCCGCATCTCACGCCCGACGCCGGACTGCATCCGTGGTTGCGCGACGGCGCCCGCATCCGCCTGCGCCCACCCATCAGCCGGGAGTTCATCGCCTGGGATTCCGCGCAGGCGCAGGCGGCCTGGATCGCGCGCGCGCCCGAGTCGAGCCGCACCCGCCTCCGGCTTGCCCTCGACGCCGTGGCCGAACGCGGATACTCGATCGAACGGATGACCGCCGACCACGGGGCGATCATCGATGCGCTCGGCTCGCTGGACACCGTCTCCGACAGCCTGCGGGCCCGGGTCGACGACCTGCTGACCGAACTGTCGGTCATCGATTATCTCCCCGACGAACTGGACGCGTTCGCTGCCGCCGGCGCCGAGGTGCCCGTGGTCACCGTCGGCGCACCCGTCTTCGACGCCGCCGATCACGTCACCGCGGCGATCGTGACCTGCCCCAACACCGCGCTTCGCGCCGACGAACTACGCGAACTGGCCGAGGCCACCCGTGACGCGGCACGTGGGATTTCGGCGCATCTCCACTGAGTCTCACGACCCGATTCGGCCCGATCGTGATGTACACTACGTCTCTATTATTTATAACTAGAGAAGTTCCGTGGTCCATCCCCGCGCTCCTCCTGCCTCACGGCAGGTCCCGCGCGTCACCCCGATCGCCGAGGAGGCTCCATGTCGATCGACGACAGAACCCCCGACGTCATCTCCGACCCGGTCGATTGGGCTGCCCATTTCTGGGATCAGCAGGCCCTCGACGGCGATGAGAGGCGTTTCCTGACCCTGACGTCGCTGTTGCGTTACCAACGGATCGTCGCCGATGCGGTGGACGTGAAGCTGAAGGCACATGGCCTCAACATGACGGACTACCTCCTGCTCATGACACTTCTCCTGTCCGAGACCGGCACCCGCCTGATCTCCGCGCTCGCACGCAACCTCCTGGTCCACGCGACCACCGCGACCCTCGCCACCGACCGCCTCGAGTCCAGGGACCTGCTGGAGCGGAGCCCCCACCCGACCGACCGCCGCGCCACCTGCGTGACCATCACCGACAAGGGACGCGACGCCGCGCGCGCGGTCACCAGCGCTCTCACCGCCGACGAGTTCGGCATGCACGGCGGCACCGATCAAGACGTCGAACAGCTCCGCGCCGCTCTGACCGCGATGCGACAGTCCGTCGGCGACGCCTAGAACGAGCCTTCAGATGCCCCACCTGATCACCAGACCCTGCTGCAACGACGCATCGTGCGTGAGCGTGTGCCCGGTCAATTGCATCCACCCGAAGGATCTCCCCGGATCATCGTCGGCGACCGACTTCGTCGGCTGGTACAACGGACATCTCACGGCCTGACGACCGGCCGGCGGTGCCGGCCGGTCGAGGATCAGACCGGCTCGATGCGTTCGGTCCCACCGGAGCGCATCGAACGGAGCATCGCCATGTGCACCGCCGTGTTGGCGACCCCGTCGTCGAACGTCGCCGGCCCGGCCGCGGCAGGGTCGTCGCCACCGGACAGAATCCGCTGCCGCACAGCCTCGTACATCACGCGCGTCGGTTCGCGGAGCATCCCCGAGGCGCCGGAGAGGGCACGGGACAGCGTGTTGGTCGACACCAGATCGGTGATCGTGGGATCGGTGGTCGCAGCGGCGCGGGGTGCCGCAGCGGCCAGGACCCGCCGGCCCGAACCGTCATCGACGACGATCGACCCGTCCGGGTCGGTCCATACGCAGCCCTTTGTTCCGCTGATCCGCTGAACGCTCAGGCCGGAACCCGCGGTCCCCACGGAGCTGAGGATTGTCCCGACGGCCCCGGCACAGGTCACGAACTGCGCCGCGAACGTGTCCCCGACATCCCAGTTCCGTTCGGTCACCTGCTGCTCGAGAACCGTCACAGAGGCCAACTCCCCGAGCAGCCCGCGGATCTCGTCGATGAGGTGTTGCACCTCTGCGTTGAGCCAACCACCGAACGCGGCCCGCTCACCGAACCACCCCGGGACGGTGGCGCCGACCCCGGCGAGAGTGCTGCTCAACCGGGTGTGGGTGAACAGCTTCGGTGCACCGATCAGCCCCGATCCGACCGCCTCGCGCGTCGCGATCCGGTCGCCGAGGAAACGGAACTCATGGCCGACCACGCCGAGCACCCCGGCCGCACGCACGGCGTCACGCATCCGCTTCGCATCGTCGAGCGAGTGCGCAAAAGGCTTCTCGCACATCACGTGCCGTCCGGCTTCGGCCGCCCGGACCACGAGCGGGGCGTGAGTGTCCGGAGGGGTTGCCACCACGACCAGGTCCACAGCGGGGTCGTCGAGCACTTCGTCGAGGTCGACGGTGGCGCGGTGCACCCCGGCCGCTGCCGCCCGCTCGTCCGTACGTTCCCGATCACGGCCGACCAGCCAGCGGACGTCGATCCCGACGTCCCGCATCGCCGGCGCGTGAGTGAGAAGGCCCCAACCGGTGCCGACTATCGCCGCACCCACAGGTCTGTCATCGGATACCACTCGACCTCCGTCCACCACTCCGGGGCCTGACGCTCCGGATGTCCCGCACTGCCGCACTTAGTCTACGTGTGGATAGTCGCCCACTCGACCACATTCGGAGGTCGCCCCATCGACCGACTCCGATTCGGGCAGAACGGAACGAGAATCCGGTCGTTTCGCGACAATCGGCGGGAGCCGGATCGAACGACCGGCCGCAGACGACACGCGAGGAGACCGAACATGGCAAGGACGAAGACGCTCACCAGGTTGTCCGCGACAGCCCTGGCGCTGGCCGCCGCCGCGGGCCTCGGGCTCGCCGGCACGGGCGAGGCCGCGGCGTCCCGCGAGTTCCCGGTCTCCACCTGCATCGGACCCAGTCCGAACATCGTCGATCTCCCGTTCATGGTCCGACGCGCCATCGTCGGCACCTACGCCGGGAACGCCTACATCGCGGCCGACTTCCCGAGCTACTTCCCCGGTGGCTACCAGTCGTCGTTGCGCATGGACTGGCACAACCCGTCCGCCGGCAAGCACGGGACGAAGCTCAGCAACACCCAGGTCCGCCCGCCCTACCAGGGGGTCCACAACTTCGTCATCCCGGTGTCGCAGATCGGCAAGGGACGCGTCAACGTCACGTTCAGCGCGGTGAACCGCAACGCACTGTGGAGCGTGCCGTCGACCAGTTGCAGCGGGACCATCGTCATTCCCTGACGCCGTGGGTGCATCGCGGCATCCCCCACTACCAACCAAGCACTTGCTAGGTTACGCTCGTGGACATGAGTGATGCCGCCATCCCGCCCGCACTCGGACCCGATGACCTCGGCCCGGACACCACTCCGGTCGCCTATGAGGTCGGCGGTCCCGAAGGTGCCGTCGCGTACGTGACCCTGAATCGTCCCGAGTACCGCAACGCACAGAACTCGGTCATGACGTATTCGCTCGACGCCGCCTTCCGCAAGGCCGTCGAGGACACGGCCGTGAAGGTGATCGTCCTGCGTGCCAACGGCAAACACTTCTCGGCCGGGCACGACATCGGCACCCCCGAGCGCGACTTCGACACCTACTACGAGAACGCCGCCGTGCTCCACTGGGATCACACCGACAAGACCGGTGCCGATCAGCGTCTCGCCCGCGAGATGGAGGTGTACATGGGGATGTGCCGCCGCTGGCGCGACATCCCCAAGCCCCTCATCGCCCAGGTCCACGGGGCGTGCATAGCAGGTGGCCTGATGCTGGCCTGGATCTGTGATTTCATCGTCGCCTCCGACGACGCGTTCTTCTCCGATCCGGTTGCGCGCATGGGTATCCCGGGCGTCGAGTACTTCGCTCACGCCTACGCTCTCGGCACCCGCCGCGCGAAGGAGATCCTCTTCACCGGTGAGCGCTTCACCGCCACGCAGGCCGCCGACTGGGGCATGGTCAATCACGTGACGCCGCGGGATCAGCTCGAGGCCAAGGTGAACGAGATCGCCGAGAAGGCCGTCGCGATGCCGATGCAGGGCCTGTTCCTCAGCAAGAAGGCCGTCAACATCTGCGAGGACCAGATGGGACTGCGCAATTCGATGGACTCGGTCTTCGGCTGGCACCACTTCGCACACTCGGCCAATGCCGAGGCGTCGGGCGGTGACTCGCTCGGCGGGATGGACGCCAAGTCGATGAAGGCCGCGGGATCGACGGCGAACGCGGCGTCGGGATCGGGTAGCTGACATGGACCTTCTGTTCGACGACACGGCCCAGCAGTTCCGGTCCGAGGTCCGCGCCTGGCTGACCGAACACGTTCCGCGCGAACCGCTTCCGTCCATGGACACCGCGGAGGGGTTCGAAGCCCACCGCGAATGGGAACGCACGATGGCAGCCGACCGCATGTCGGTCGTCAGCTGGCCCGAGGAATTCGGCGGCCGCGACGCCCCCCTCCTCCACTGGGTGATCTTCGAGGAAGAGTACTACCGGTCGGGTGCGCCCGGCCGGGTCAGCCAGAACGGCATCTTCCTCCTCGCCCCGACGCTCTTCGAACACGCGAATCCCGCTCAGCTGGAACGCATCATGCCGCGCATGGCCCGCGCCGACGACATCTGGGGCCAGGCGTGGAGCGAACCGGAGGCGGGCAGCGACCTCGCTTCGCTCCGGTCGACGGCGGTGCGCACCGACGGCGGCTGGCTGCTGAACGGCCAGAAGACGTGGAGTTCCCGGTCGAGTTTCGCCGACCGCGCCTTCGGCCTGTTCCGCACCGACAAGGAGGCCCAGCGGCACAAGGGTCTCACCTACTTCATGTTCGACCTGCGTGCCGAGGGCGTCACGGTCCGACCGATCGCGCAGCTCGACGGCGAGGCCGGTTTCGCAGAACTGTTCCTGGAGAACGTCTTCGTGCCCGACGACCCGGCGAACCCAGGCGAGTCCGGCGTCATCGGCGAGGTGAACAACGGCTGGCGGGTGGCGATGAGCACCGCGGCCAACGAACGCGGACTCTCGTTGCGTGCTCCCGGTCGTTTCCTCGCCACCACCGACCGCCTCGTCGAACTGTGGCGGTCGAAGCGGGACGAGGTGCCCTCGACGGCCAACACCGACGCGCGGGTCGCCGACGCCTGGATCGGGGCGCGGGCCTACGAGCTGTCGACCTGGCACACCGTCAGCCGCCTGTCCGCCGGTGGACAACTCGGCATGGAGTCCTCGATCAACAAGGTCTTCTGGTCGCAGTGGGACATCGCCGCCCACGAGACCGCCCTCGACCTGCAGGGACCGGACGCCGAACTCGACGACGCCTGGATGGACGGTTACCTGTTCTCCCTGTCCGGCCCGATCTACGCCGGCACCAACGAGATCCAACGCAATGTCATCGCCGAGCGACTCCTCGGCCTTCCTCGTGGAGATCGCTGATACCCCATGGACTTCCAACTCTCCGACATCCACTCGGACCTCGCCGCCACCGTCGACGCCATGCTCGGCAAGGCGGACATGCCCGCCGCGGCGCGCGCCTGGGCGGCCGGTGACCGCAAGGCGGTCACCAAGGTCTACTCACAGCTCGCCGACGCCGGGATCAGCGGCCTGCTCATCGACGAAGCCCACGGCGGCAGCAGCGCCGGCGCCGTCGAGATGGTCGTCGCGGTGGAGCAGCTCGGACGCCATTGCGCACCCGGTCCTATCGTGGAAAGCGTTGCCGTCCTCCCGATCCTGCTGCGTGACGCGGACGTGACCGGACCGCTCAACGGTCTCGCCGAGGGCCGGCTGGCGACCTGCGCCATCGCCCCGCTGCAACCGCTCGCGCCCGACGTCGAGTCCGCCGACGTCTACGTCGTCTCCGACGGTGTCCTCTCGACGGCCACCGTGCTGAGCACCGAGCCGTCCGTGGACACCACCCGCACGCTGTCGCGGGTCGCACCGGACAAGACCCTGGCGTCGGGGGTCGACCCGTCGGACGCCGTCGACGCGGGGGCACTGGCCACCGCGGCCGAACTCCTCGGTCTCGGTCAGGCGATGCTCGGCCTCGCGAGCGAGTATGCACAGTCCCGCAAGCAGTTCGGCCGGCCGATCGGCTCCTTCCAGGCGGTGAAGCACCACCTGGCCGATGTCGCCATCGCCCTCGAGATGGCCCGTCCCCTGGTCCATGCCGCGGCACTGGGAATCGACGGTCAGGTACCCGAGGAAACGAATGTGTCGCGGGATGTGTCGGCGGCGAAGGTCGCGGCCGCCGACGCCGCCCACCTGTCGGCCCGGCGCTCCCTTCAGGTACTCGGGGCGATCGGTTACACCGCCGAACACGACATCTCCCTGTACATCACCAAGACGCGAGCACTCCTGTCCGCCTGGGGTTCGCCCGCCGTCCATCGTCGACGCATCCTGGAGACACTGTGACCGCCGCCCTGTCGATCTCGGCCGAGGAACGCGAAGCGCTGGCCGAAGCCGTCCGTGATCTGCTCCGTCGCCGGGGAGACTCCGGGGCGGTCCGGACCGCGATGGCCTCGGCCGAACGCATCGACGCCGGACTGTGGCAGACGCTGTGCACCGAGATCGGTGTGGCGGCGCTTCCCATACCGGAGGACGCCGGCGGTGCCGGGGCGTCGTGGATCGAACTGGCCGCCGTGCTGGAGGAACTCGGTGCGGCGCTCAGTCCGGTGCCCGCCTTCGGGTCGTCGGTGCTGGCGACCGGCGCGATCCTGTTGGCGCAGGACGACGACATCGCGTCACACCTCCTTCCCGCACTGGCCTCAGGTGAGCAGACGGCCGCGTTGTGCTGGGCCGGTGAACGCGGATGGAACACCCCGGGCGTGCACGCCGACGCCGGATTGCTGTCGGGCACCGCGCACTTCGTCGTCGATGCCGAATCCGCGGACACGCTCCTCGTGCTGGCGTCGGGACCGGGTGAGCACGTCACCCTCCATTCCGTCGCGGCTGATGCCGCCGGTGTCACGGTGTCGCCGTTGACTCTTCTCGATCCGACGCGCGCGTTGTCCTCGGTGCGGTTCGACGAGGTCGCGTCCACCGTGATCCCGACGCCGTCGGACCTGGCCGACAGTCTGCGGACGCTCGGTTGGGCGTTGCTCTCGGCCGAGCAGGTCGGCGGCGCCCAGCGCGCGCTCGACCTCACCGTCGAGTACACCAAGTCCCGCAAGCAGTTCGGACGCACCATCGGCTCGTTCCAGGCGCTCAAGCACCGCATGGCCGACATGTACGTGCTCGTCGAGACCGCACGCTCCATCTCACGCGCAGCGGTGGCCGCGGTCGCCGTCGAGGATCCTGACGCGGCGGAACTCGCACTCGCCGCTCACGTGTACTGCTCGGATGCCTACCGGCGTATTGCCGGCGAGGCCATCCAGTTGCACGGCGGCATCGGCATCACCTGGGAGCACGACATCCAGCTGTACTTCAAGCGCGCCCAGGCGTCGTCACAACTGCTGGGTGCGCCGCACACCGCGGTCGCCGAGGCGGCAGCGGGCCTTCGGTAACGGCTCTCAGTCGGGGTTGCGCACGCGCGACAGCAACCTCTCGATGGGGTCGGTGAGGACGAGCAACAGGAGCGGCCAGTTCCCGCTCTTCGGGTACACGAGCGCGATGGCCAATGCGATCGCGAGCGCCAGCAGGGTTCCCCAGCCACCCGACGACCTCGTCCAGCGATCGGTGGCCTCGTCGTCGACGAGCAGATCCCGATGGCGGTGCCCCCACTGCCCGATCCCGACGAGCGCGGCCACCGAGATCGCGAGTACGCCGATGTAGAGCACGGTCGCCCACTCCACCCGGCTGTCGTCGACCATCGCCGTGGCGAACGGCAGGACCACGATGGTGAGCAGCCAGACGAAGGTGAGGTTGACCAGAACCCGGTCGTAGGCGCGGAAGTACTCCATCGTCTGATGGTGTTGGCGCCAGAGGATCCAGATGACCACGAAGCTGACGAAGAAGCTCGTCAGCTCGAGGGAGTGATCCGACACCACCTCGCCGATCGAGGTCTCCTCCGGCAGGTCATTCGCGATGTCGACCAACGGGAGCACCAGCAGCGTCAGCGCGATTGCCACCACCGCGTCCGCGAACGCGATCAGCCGGCTCAGACCTTCTTCCGACTTCCGACTCTCCGGTGCGGCCATGGGTTGCACTGTAGATCGGGTCCGGTCTCCCGCGCGCGGCATTCGCCCGCGGGAACGGTCCGCTACTCGCCGAACGCCGCCTCGACCATCGCCTCGTCGAGCCCGTAGTCGGCGAGCTGGTAGCGGTGCTGCGGTTTCCGGGCCCCGGCTTTGCTCTCCTCGTCGAGTGCGGTCACCGCGACGCGGGCCGCGTCGGACATGGGGGTGTCGAGAGCCGCGTAGACGCGTTCGACGGTGCCCATCGGGTCCGAGCGGAGGTCGGCGAAGTCAATGTCGAGGAACTGTGCGGGATCGTATTTCGCACGGGCGCGGGAGAACTCACGCAGCCCCCGTGACCACAGTTCGAGCTGGTCGCGGCCGATCTGGTCGCCGATGAAGGTCGTCGACCAGCCGGGGGTGGCGTGCTCGGCGAGACTGCACATCGACGCGATGATGGTGCTGGGCGCGCGATGGGTCTGGATCACCAGCGCATCCGGGTAGGCGGCCATCAGTGCGTCGAGCGCGAACAGGTGGCTCGGGTTCTTGAGCACCCACCGCTTGCCCGGGTCGTTGAGGCCGATCAGCTGCAGGTTCTTGCGATGGCGCAGGTACGCCGGCGTCCAGTCCTGCTGGGCGAGCCAGCGCGAGTAGGTCGGGATGTGGGCGAGCGACTCGTAGGAGATCGAGGTGACGCTCTGCCGCAAGAGCTGCCAGCATTCCTCGACCTCGCCCGCGTCCATGTAGTGCAGGCCCATGAACTCCGGGTTCTCGACGTGGTGCTGCTCGAAACCGGCCTGGATCTGTTGGTACACGGGGTTGTCGGCCCACGTGTCGCGGGGAGGCCGCGGCTGCGGGAACTCCGCGAGCCACATCTCGAGCCCCTGGTGATCCGGGTCCGCGGCCAGGAGCCGGTGCAGGGCAGTCGTTCCCGTACGCGGGAGGCCGGTCACGAAGATCGGCCGGGTGATCTCGACGTCGGCGTGTTCCGGGTTCGCCTTCCACGACGCCTCGCTCAGCAGGCGTGCGACGAGCGCCCCCTTCAGGAAGAAGCGGAACATCTTGCTGCCCAGCTCGGTGAGGCCGGCCTCGGAACGGTAGGAGTCGAGCAGGATCCCCAGCGGCTCGAGGTAATCGGTGTCGCCGAAGTCCTCGAGACCGGTCGCACGGGTGGCCGACGCGTGCAGGTCTTCGATGGTCCCGACGTCGGTCCGCTGCGCACTAGTCATGGTATTCACCGCAATTCACGTCCAGGGTGTGCCCGGTGATCGCCCGCGCCATCGGCGAGGCGAGAAACACAACGGCATCGGCGATCTCGTCCGGCTCGGGCAGTCGTTTGAGATCGGATTTCGACGCGGTTTGCTCGTAGACCTGCTCGGGGGTGATCCCGTACTTCTTGGCAACCTCGCCGAAGTACCACTTGAGCTGGTCGTCCCAGATGTAGCCCGGCGCCACCGAATTGATGCGAACACCCCGCTCCCCCAGCTCCGACGCCAGCGTCTGCGACATGGCGAGCAGGGCCGACTTGGCGATCTTGTAGCTGCCGTACCGCGGTTCCGAGTGCCGGATGACCATCGAGTTGATGTTCACGATCGACCCGTCCGACTCGGCGAGCGCATCGGTGAACGACTTGATCACCCGCAGCGTCCCGACGACCGTCACCTCGATGCTGTTGGTGATCTGGTCGAAGTCCGTGCGGCCCAGCGGTTTCATCGACGGCAGGGCGAAAGCGTTGTTGACCAGGACGTCCGCCCGGCCGAACTCGGCGAGCGTGGTGGCCACCAGGTTGTCGACGGCGGTGTCGTCGGTGATGTCGGTGGGAACGACGAGGCTCGTGCCTCCCGCGGCATCGATCTCCGCGGCGACCTCTTTCAACCGTGATTCGGTACGTGCGGCGAGCACCACACGCGCACCCTCGGCCGCGGCGCGATGACAGATCGAACGCCCCAGCCCCGGACCCACACCCGAGACGACGACCACCTTGCCGTCGAGAAGGCCCGCTCCAGCACTCATCCCAGCATCCTCTCGGCAAATGCGCGTTGCCGTGCCGCGATCCGCTCGGACCATCCGGCCTGATCGATCTTGTTGTGTTCGAGGTGCGGCAGGTGCGCGGCCACCTCGTCGATGCCGACGACCGTCGCGCTCGGTCCGAGCTCCGGTCCGATCGGCGAGTCGCTGCGCTGCCAGCGGAACTGGAGGATGCCCTGCTGACGGCCGGTCGTCTCGATCCAGTTGGCGACACCGGGATCGCGGTGGGACACGACCATCCGGATCACGCCGTCCGGATCGACCTGCGCCTGTGCGGAATTGAGGCTCGTCTGGTGGTTGACGTAGTCGAGCGAGATGTACCACATACTGCCGAGCTGGAATCCCTGATAGGGCGCATCGGATTTCGGGATGGAGATCACCATCGCCTCGTCGGGACCCAACCGGTAGTGGCCCACCGACGAGAACTGAGTGCTCAACCCGCCCGGGGTCTGGCGGGGCGGCGTGAAGGTGTTGACCGGTTCGTCGAGGTAGAACCACTTGGGAAAATTGAACCAGGTGTTGATGCGAGCGGTCAGCATCTTTCCCGCGGTCGCGTACCGGCGTGCGACGCGGGCGAGATCGGCCTCTTCCGGCGCGGTCCCGACCGTGTCGACACGTTCGATCGTGATCGAGCCCTTGCGCTCGGTCCAGTCGGAATACACTTCGCGGACCGCCAGCATCGACGCCCCCTCACCGAGGGCGAAATAGTTGTCGGGCGGGTCGGGAATCACCGGACCGAAGGTCAGCTCGAACGTGCCGTCGTCGGCGATGGTCAGGCGACGGTCGTCGAAGGCGTCCTCCCCGCCGGGCACCGCGGACGGCGTGTAGTCGCCGCGCAGGACCTGGAAGCTGAGATCGGTTGTGGTACCCCGACGTCCGCGGACCAGATAGGTTCCGGTCGGCTCGACATCCGCGTGGTAATAGAGCGTGTCCGGGTTGTCCAAGCCCATCTTGGTCGACGGTCCGGTCGAGGTCACGAAGTTCGGATGCGACAGGGACCGGCCGCGGACCAGCTGGATGATCGCGGCGATGCTGCCCGCGAGGTAATCGTAGCCCTCGGCGAGATCCTGCTCCGTCTCCGCGAACTCCGCGGAGGCGATCAGTCTCTCGGCCTCGGCGATCGAATCGGTGAGGGGTTTCGTGATGTCCTTCGGTACTGCGATCTCTCGCGAGCTCATAGCCAGGTGTCTCCGCCCGTCCACGTGAGGAAGTTCTCGAGTTCGGCCTGAGCCGGTGTCACCCGCGGATGCTCTGTCGACAGGTAGCCGCCCCGGTAGAAGAGCAACGGCTTGTCCTGCAACACCTCTCCGAGCGTGAGCGCACGGCCGATGACGATGTGGTGATCGCCGCCGTCGGTCACCCGTTCGACGTCGCACTCGACCCAGGTCAGTCCATGCCGGATGACCGGCAGACCGGCCGGTGACGGGTCCCAGATGATGTTGGCGAACTTGTCGTCACCCGGGGCGCCGAAGGCCGCGCTCACGTCCTGCTGCCGGTTGGACAGCACGTTGACGCAGAACTTGCCGGTTCGTTCGATGACCTTCCAGCTCCGCGAGGTCTTCATCGGGCAGAACAGCACGAGTGGCGGGTCGAGGGACAGCGCAGCGAAGGACTGGCAGGCGAACCCGACCGGTTTGCCGTCGTCGTCGAGTGTCGTGATGACCGTGACACCGGTGCAGAACTGCCCCATCGCGGTACGGAACTGCCGGGAGTCGAACTCCGCCGACCCGTATGGCGTGTGGGCCATGTCAGTTCTTGAACCCGACGCTGAAGTCATGCCCCCAGAGACTGACCGCGGTGCTCTCGCGTGCGATCCACTCGTCGTCGTTGACCGTTCTTCCCTCGCAACCGAACTCGACGTCGAAACCGCCCGGCGTCTTCATGTAGAAGGAGAGCATCAGGTCGTTGACGTGCCGGCCGAGCGTCGCCGACATCGGCACCTTCTTGCGCAATGCGCGGTCGAGGCAGAGCCCCACGTCGTCGGAGTTCTCGACCTCCACCATCAGGTGGACGATGCCGGTGCTGTTGGGGATCGGCAGGAACGCCAAGGAGTGATGACGCGGGTTACAGCCGAGGAAGCGCAGCCACGGCACCTCGTCGCCCTCTTCGCGTCCGACGACCTGCGGGGGCAGGCGCATCGAGTCGCGGAGCTTGAATCCCAATACGTCTCGGTAGAACTCGAGAGCCGCCTTGTCGTCCTCACAGGTGAGGACGACGTGGCCGAGCCCCTGCTCCTCGGTGACGAAACGGTGGCCGTACGGGCTGACGATGCGACGGTGCTCGAGCGCGGCCCCGTGGAACACCTCGAGGGTGTTGCCGGCGGGATCGTCGAACACGATCATCTCGGCGACGCGACGATCGGCGATCTCCTCGTCCTTGCCTTCGCGGAAGACGACGTGCGCAGCGGCCAGTCGGTCGCGGACCTCCTGTAGCGCAGCGGCATTCGCGACCTCCCAACCTGCACAGGACAGGCGGTCGTGTTCGGCGGGCACGATGACCAGGCGCGCGGGGAAATCGTCCATCCGCAGGTAGAGCGCGCCCTCGGTGAGTCCCGAGCCCTCGATCATGCCGAGGACCTTGAGACCATAGGTGCGCCACGCCTCGACGTCGGTCGCCTCGATCCTCATGTATCCCAATGAACGGATCGGACTGTCACTCATCTTCACTCCTTTTGCTCCCTGAGGAGCGAGCTTGCGAGCGCTTCCCGCTCCCTGAGGAGCGAGCTTGCGAGCGTCTCGAAGGGTCACCTAGACCATCGTGTCGCCGATGGGAATCCCGAACTCGCCGTTGCCGTATGCGACGTAGGCGCGTTCCGGGTCATTGGCGGCGTGCACGCGGCCGGCGTGGGCGTCGCGCCAGAAGCGCTGGATCGGGGTCCCGTTCTCCAGCGCATGGGCGCCCGAGTTCTCGAAGAGACGGTCGATGGCGGAGATCGCCCGACCGGTGGCGCGCACCTGGTCGCGACGGGCCGACAGACGCAGTTCCATCGGGATCTCCTCACCGGCGAGGATCAGGTCGTATTCGGCCTGCAGGTTGCCCGACAGCTGTCGCCATGCGGCGTCGATGTCGCTGGCGGCCTCGGCGATCCGGACCTTGGCGAACGGATCGTCCTTGGCCTTCTCCCCGGCGTAGGCGGCGCGGACACGCTTGCCCTGATGTTCGACGTGAGCATGGTAGGCGCCGTAGGCCATACCGACGATCGGCGTCGCGATGGTACTCGGATGGATTGTGCCCCAGGGCATCTTGTATACCGGCGCGGTGTTCTGCTCGAGGCCCGGGCTCTGCCCCATCGACATCGTGCGCATGCTGAGCATGCGGTGGCGGGGCACGAAGACGTCCTTGACCTCGATGGTGTTGGACCCGGTGCCGCGCAGACCGACGACGTTCCACACGTCCTTGATCGTGTAGTCCTCGCGCGGGATCAGGAAGCTGACGAAGTCGACCGGCTTGCCGTTCTTGATGACCGGACCGCCGACGAACACCCAGTCGGCGGTGTCGCAGCCCGACGACCAGGCCCACGACCCGTTGACCTTGTAGCCGCCGTCGACGACCTCACCCATACCCATCGGCGCGTACGACGACGAGATGCGGACGTTGGTGTCCTTGCCCCAGACATCTTCCTGCGCCTGCTGGTCGAAGAGCGCCAGGTGCCAGTTGTGGATGCCGATGATGCCCGACACCCAACCCGTCGACCCGCATGCCGAGGCGATGCGTCGCACGGCCTCGTAGAAGGTCACCGGATCGACCTGGTATCCACCCCACTGCTCGGGCTGCATCAGCCTGAAGAAGCCGGCCGTCTCGAGGCTGGACACGGTCTCGTCGGGGATTCGACGCAGATCCTCGGTGGCCTGTGCACGCTGTTCGATCTCCGGGAGCAGTGCGTTGATCTTCTCCAGGACCTGCTCGGCGGCTTCGCTCCGTTGTGCTGGCATCTCGCCTGCTCCTACCTGTCTCTCCCTCGGCCGGACGCACCGGCCGCTTACTCTTCGAGTTTGAGATTAGAACACGTTCTCATTTCTGTCGAGCACCGGGACTTTATGCCCATGTGCAGCACCTATCGCCGATCTGGGGGACGATCCGTCCAAAGTTTTTGAAACGTGTTCTAGTATTGGGAGCAGAGGTTCGATGCGACACCAGTCACAGACAGGAGAGGGCATATGTCATCTGCACCCGACACCGAGGTGGGTATCCGGGAGATCGACACCGGCGCGCCGCCCACCCGGTTCGCCCGCGGGTGGCATTGTCTGGGCCTGAAGAGCGAGTACGACGACGGCAAACCCCACTCCGTCCAGGTCTTCGGCACCAAACTCGTCGTATGGGTCGACACCAAGGGCGAGCTGAACATCCTCGACGCATTCTGCCGTCACATGGGCGGTGACCTCTCGCAGGGCAAGCTGTCCGGCGACAACGTCGCGTGCCCGTTCCACGGTTGGCTGTGGAAGGGTAACGGCCGCTGCGCCGGCGTGCCGTATGCCAAGCGCAACCCCAAGCTGGCCAAGACCCGGTCGTGGCCGTCGATGGTCCGCAACGGTCAGGTCTTCGTCTACAACGACCCCGAGGGCAACCCGCCGCCGGACGAGGTCATCATCCCCGAGCTGGCCGAGTTCGGCTCCGAGGAGTGGACCGACTGGACGTGGAACCGGATCGTCATCGAGGGCTCCAACTGCCGCGAGATCATCGACAACGTCGTCGACATGGCGCACTTCTACTACGTGCATTTCGCTTTGCCGGACTATTTCAAGAATGTCTTCGAGGGCGAGATCGCCGCCCAGTACATGAATTCGCATGGGCGCCCTGATGTCACGCTCGGCACCAACTACGGCGACAGCCGACTCGAATCGATCGCCGCCTATTACGGACCGTCTTACATGCTGAACCCGATGGTCCAGTACTACGGCGGTTACGCCGTCGAGACGATTCTGACGAATTGCCATTATCCGATCGACGAGAACTCTTTCGTCCTGATGTACGGCGTGATGGCGAAGGTTCCCGAGGGACTCACCGCCGAGCAGGCGACGAAGATGGCGACCAAGATCAGCTCCGGCGTCGAGGTCGGCTTCCTGCAGGATGTGGAGATCTGGAAGAACAAGACCCGCATCGACAACCCGCTCCTCGTCGAGGAAGACGGCCCGGTGTATCAGCTCCGACGCTGGTACGAGCAGTTCTACGTCGACAAGGCCGACATCACCGATGAGATGACCGGCCGGTTCGAGTACGAGATCGACACCTCGAAGGCGCTCGAGAGCTGGAACGCCGAGATCCAGGAGAACCTCCGGCGTCAGGAAGCCGAGAAGGCCGAGTCCGACAAGGCAGGGAACGAGACATCGCCGGACGGCGCCGCGGACTCCTCGGAGAAGGCGCAGGTCTGACGATGACCCGGGCCGCAGCACGAGCACACTGGGCCAAGGCGCCTGATTTCGGCGACGATCCCGACCGGGCGGCCCGGGTCCATGCGGCAACACAGCGCGATCGCGAGCACTACCTGCAGGGCGGCATGCGCGAGATCGAATGCCGCGCCTGCCACGCGTGCGTGCTGGTCAAGAAAACCAGCTCGTTTCACACGAGCGTGCAGTGGAACGCCGACGCCCGGAGTCGATGCCTCGGCCTCGAACAGATGCGTGCCGGCGGCGACGACGGGAACGGACCTCTGCTCCCGGGTGCGATGATGCCGACCTGCGTCCGATTGTCGGCGAGTATCGATCACGGCGTCGCAGAGGGAATCATTCCCGCCGAATCGCCTACGACCGATCCCGACGGATATTGGTGACATGCCATTGTGAGCCTCGTGTGGAACATTGATTAACACCGACCCCACGCATCACAACGGTCACACCTTCATCACACGTCGAGAACTATCGGCGACACGCGGGCATCCGGTCGGCCAATCTGATCATCATGTCCGATTTGCGAACCCGCTGTACGCGGGTCACCTGTGCTGTTGCTCTTTCCGCCGCGTTGGCTGTCGCGGCACCGTTCGCCGGCTCGCCGTTCGCTGATGCCGGAAAGGCCGCGGCAGCGGGGTCCAGTTCCGGCTCCAGCGATTCGACGGGATCGGTGCCGATCTACCTCCCCGTGCCCACCCCCACCGGCTTGACCGCGCTCGCCGCGTCGATGACCCAGATCGGCAAGCCGTACCGCTGGGGTGGCACCGGACCGCACTCCTGGGACTGCTCCGGACTGGTGCAGTGGGCGTTCTACACCGCAGGCGTCAAACTGCCCCGGACCAGCCAGCAACAGGCGAGGGTCGGCAACGCGATCCCGTTCAACGCCCTTGCCCCCGGCGACATCATCATCTTCGGCCGCGACGCCGGACACGTCGGCATCTACGCCGGCGGCGGCCGCCTGTTCAACGCCTACACCACCGGCAAACCCATCGGCTTCACCAAGGTCAAGGACATGGGACCCATCAAGACGATTCGTCGTTTCGGCTGACCCGGTCGGCATCAGGCGACCGTCCGGGCCACACCGAGGTCACCACCGCGAACCCCACGACGACGAACAAGAGCACCGCGACCACCACGGTGCCGATCAGTCCGTAACCGGGCTGCATCGTCGGGAGTTCGAGGTCGAGGGCCTCGGTGACCCGGTCGGAGAACAGGTGCGCGGCCGGATCACCCAACGTCCGGATCCCGACGGCCGCGGCGATGACCGAGGCCAGGCCGATCACACCGATCGCCGCCGGACGGAGACGTGCGCGCCACCACCCCAACGCGGCGACCACTGCGACGACCGCACCGAGGACGACCACGCTCAGACCGGGCCGGTCGGTGTCGTCCTCGAAGAAGAAGGCCACGTCCTCATCGCTCGCCCCCGGGACGGTCACCCGTCCGAGCCCGGTGATGGACGGTTGCACGCCCTCGTCGGTGCTTCCCCACTCCACCTGTGCGAACAGCACCAGGAGGAGTCCACCGACGAGGGCGGCAGGCCACACCAGAACGCGAAGTCTGGCGACGATGCCCGATTCTGTCGTCATGCCACCCAGGTTGCCATCTCCCCCGACCCGGCGATCGAGTAGGCGAGGGACCTCGATACGCGGCCGGCAGAGGAGCGCCACCCCCGCTGATTGAGCCGGCACCGAGCGACCTCGATACGCGGCGTCCTCGCTGCGCTCGGTCGGCGCTACTCGGCCGGCAGAGGAGCGCCACCCCCGCTGATTGAGTAGGCGAGGAGGTGCGACGAGCCGTTCCCCCGCTGATTGAGCCGGCACCGAGCGCAGCGAGGAGCCGTGTCGAAATCACGCCCCGGTATCGATCTCCCGTCAGCGCCCGAACCCGCTGTCGCAGCGATGAGTTTGCGCGACGCTGAGAGTCTCCACCTCAGTCGTTCAACAACACTCCGCATGACAAACGAAGGGACACGAGAACATGGCCGAGTACGCAGCCCCGTCCGGGGCGCCGATCTGGTTCGACCTCATGAGCAGCGACACCGAGAAGGCCGAACAGTTCTACGGTGAGATCTTCGGGTGGGAGACCGAGGAACCCACCGAGGAGTTCGGCGGATATCGGAACTTCACCAAGAACGGGAAGCCGGTCGCCGGATTGAGTCCTGCGATGGAGGAGGCCGGACCGCCGAACATCTGGTCGGTGTACCTGCACACCGAGGACGCGAACGCCACCGCGAACGCCGTCGAACAGGCCGGCGGCAGCATCATGGTCCCACCGATGCCGGTCGGCGAGGAGGGCACGATGATGGTGGCGACCGATTCCGCCGGAGCGGTCATCGGCTTCTGGCAACCGAAGCAGCACAAGGGATATTCCGAGTTCGGTGATCACGGCACCCCCTACTGGTTCGAGTGCCAGTCCAAGGATTACGCCAAGTCGCTCGACTTCTATCGCACCGTGCTCGGGGCGCGGATCGAGGAGGTCGGCACCGGCGGCGACCCCGACGCCGTGGGCCCCGACCATTACGGGCAGATCTTCTACGGCGAGGAGTCCTACGCGGGGATCATGGACGCCTCCACGCTCTTTCCCGACGAGGTGCCGTCGTTCTGGCAGATCTACATCACCGTCGACGACGTGGCGGCGACGGTCAAGCAGGTCGAATCCCTCGGCGGTGAGATCCTGATGCCCGGTGAGGACACTCCGTACGGGACGCTCGCGGCCATCAAGGACCCACTGGGCGCGCTGATCTGCTTGGGACACCCGCCGGCCGGGATGTGACACGGCGCGATCGGTAGAGGTGATGCGCGTCTGTGCGTGTGTTCTCTACCGATCGCCCGGCGGGTATTCGTCGGAGTCGTCGGGGCCGACATCGGTGGCTTGTTCCACGACGTCCGCGACGTTGGCTTCCAGGGCGATGTCCGGCCCTTCGGACTCGGACTCGGAGTCGGCGGGAGCCTCCTCGTCGGCGGGCTCGGCCGGCATCGTCTGCTCGACGACGTCGGCGTCGTTCGCTTCTCCTTCGGTCCACGGTTGTACGGCTGCCATGGGGACTCCTTCCGGTAGCTGGGTGCTCGGCACAGGTGTGTCCGGGCGCGACCTTCCGGTGGTGCGTCTCCGATGATCCTGTCGTACCCGGCAGGCGTCAACCGTCCTCGCAACGTCAACCCGCCTCGCAACGTCAACCCGCCTCGCAACGTCAACCCGCCTCGCAACACAGCGCCCGGATCGCGGGACTATGCCGGCAGGCGGAGGAGTTCGCCGGAGACGACGCCTCGGGCGGTCCGGGCGGCGACGACGAACCAGGCGGCCACCAGCACCGAGAACCCGGCGATCGCCGCGATCTCGAACACCGTCCAGCCCAGGGTGAGCAGCAGCGCGGAAGAGCCGGTCACGTAGGTACCCACCGGGAAGGTGAACGACCACCAGGTCATCGCGAACGGCATCCCCGCGCGCGCCGTGCGGACGGTGATCCGGGTGGCGACACCGATCCACGCCGTTGCCGCCACCCAGACGGCCAGACCGTAAGCGACCGCGAACTCGTGCATGGCACCCGCGACCGGTGCGGGCACTGCGTGCTGCGCCGCGTGCGCGAGCAGGCAGGCCGCCGTGACCGACTGCCCGAGCGGGCCCAGCACGATCCACCAGGTCGGCACCATGTGTGCGGCGCCGTGGTCCCCGGTGCGGAACCGCCGGAGGAGCGTGACCAGGATGGGCGTGGCGGCGAGCACCGCCAGACCGAACATCGCGCATCCGACGCCGAGTACCAGGTCCCGCGTCCACCCGGGGTCGAGCTGACCCGACAGGATCGCCGCGGCCGACGCCGACACCATCGGCGGCACGACCGGCATCAACCAGCCGCCGAAGGCGTCGTCGACGCCGGCGCGACCGAGGATCAGGTGGCGATACGGGATGACCAGCGCGGTGACCACGCCGCCGGCCGTGCCGACGATCCAGCACACGACGTCGACGCCGAGGGCGAGGTCCCGGCCGACGATCCCGGCGCCCACCACGAGGGTGCTGGTCCCCACGGTCATGATCGCCATCGGCACCGCTCCGTAGAAATGCGCGACGATGTGGTGCTCGTGGTGGCCGCGAGCGATGTCCGGGTCGGCTCTCCAGTGGCCGATCGTGGCCGCGACCACGCTTCCGAAGACGATGCCGGCCAGCAGCCAGAACCCGACGGCCACGGCACTCAGACCGGCCGGCTGCCACGGGAGACCGTGCGCGGCGATCGCGATGACCCCCGTACCCATCACGGCCGCGAACCAGTTGGGCGGGAACCAGGTGGTCCGGACGGGTGCGCCGGTCGCCGACGCGGTCATCGTGATCATGTCCACCACGATCCCGGCGATGCCCGACGGCCGGTAGTACCCGAATCGTTGACAGGGTACAAACCTGGCTTGTAGCCGGGGTACCACGAACGGTTGTACCCTCGGGCGATGGTGCTCAGTCCCCGGATGCCCGACCTCGCATCGCTGGAGACCCTGCAGAGGGTCGTCGGCACCGGCAGCCTCAATGCCGCGGCGTCGGAGCTCGGTATCACCCAGCAGGCGGTGTCGGCACGCATCCGTGCGTTGGAGACCCAGCTCGGCGTCGGACTACTGACTCGAACGCCGCGCGGATCGGTACCGACTCAGGCCGGGCGGCTCGTCGCCGAGTGGGCGGACCGATTGCTCACACTGGCAGGCGAATTCGATGCCGGGCTCTCCGCGCTGCGCCTGGAACGACGCGATCAGCTGCGGCTGGCCGCGAGTCTCACCGTCGCCGAGCATCTCCTTCCGCGATGGCTCGTGTCGTTCGCGGCCCAGCACGACCCCGCACCCAAGGTGTCGTTCACCGCAGCCAACTCCGACCAGGTCTGCACGCTGGTGCGCGACGGCGAGGTCGAACTCGGGTTCGTCGAAGGACCCCGCGTGGCACCGGGGCTCAGAAGCCGGACGATCGCCCGTGACGAGCTGGTCGTCGTCGTGCCGCCCGGTCATCCGTGGACACGCGTCCGCCGTCGCATCGTGGCCGCCGACCTCACCCACACCGCGCTGGTGACGCGCGAAGAGGGTTCGGGCACACGCGAGTTCTTCGAACGCGCGCTGACGCGAGCGCTGGGACCCTCGCGCGAGGTCACCGCACCGGTGCTGGAATTGTCGACGACAGCATCTGTTCGCGCGGCGGTCATCGCGGGTGCCGGCCCGGCGGTCCTCAGCAATCTGTCGGTCGCCGACGACCTCGACCGCCGGCTGATCCGCATCCCGGTCGACGATCTCCACCTCGAGCGTCCGTTGCGCGCGGTGTGGTTGTCGGGTCCACAGCCCACCGCCGGCGCCGCGCGCGACTTCCTGTCACACATCGGGCGTTCCTGAGCGCTCAGGGCACGTTGCGGTCCCCGACGTCGGTCCCGTGCACCCCGTGGTTGAGAAGTCGGTGCGCGTCCGGCGTCCCGTCGAGAGCACGACTCGTTCGACGTGCGACCTTCCAGCACGCACCGGTGCGCACGAACCTCCAGTGGTGCGCGGTCGCGCGGACGACGCGAAAACCCTTGTCACCGGCGATGACCAGGAGTGAGTGACTCGCGGCGATCGCCTCGTCGCCTTCGACGTTCACGTGGACCGCGCCCTGGAGGTGCGTGCATCCACGGGCGATGAGTCCCTGATGGGCATCGGAACGGACCATCGCGACGATGTCGTCGCGGCCGTGCATGAAGAGGCCGTCGACGTCGTAGATGCCGTCCGGTGTCCACAGTGCGGCCACCGCGTCGGCGTCCCCGCTGTCGACGAGTGGCCCATAGGCGGTGACGAGTCGCGTTATCTCCCGTTCGTCGGCGAGGAGCCGGACGGTGTCCTCGAGCCGCATCAGTCGCTGTTCGGCCGTCACTGTGATCATCCCTCCCGTCCGGCCAGCTGAGCGAGACATCGCAGTTGGCTGACGTAGTGGTCGGCCGACGACGCCCGGATCGTCACGCCGACGATCGTCGCCCCGGCCGCGCGGGTCTTCTCCAGTTCGGCGGCGGTGCCGTCGGCGTCCTCCGGATCGAGCGGCCCGGCACCGAGAACGATCTCGAAGCGGTCCGGCACCTCGACCGATCCGAGCATCTCCCGGAGCCGGGATCGACTCAGCCCGAACGGAACCCAACCGTCGCCCAGATCGATTGCCCGGCGGAGCGACCGCTGCGTTCGCCCGCCCACCCAGATCGGCAGACGCTCTTGCACCGCACACGGTTCGACGATCAGTCCTCCGAACCGGTAATAGGTGCCCTCATACTCCGGCTCGGATGCCGACAGCGACGCCCGGAGAGCGCGTAACGCGTCGTCGGCGCGATCTCCGCGGCCGTCGAACTCGACGCCGAGCAGCTCGAACTCCTCACGCAGCGAACCGACTCCGACACCGAGAGTGACGCGGCCACCACTGACGGCGTCCAGGGTTCCGTACCGTTTGGCGATGGCCAGGGGATGATGGTAGCCGAGGACCAGCACCTGGGTGAGGAATCGAATGTTCCGGGTTCGGCCGGCGAGAAACCCGAAGGTGGACAACGGGTCCCAGTAGGTTCCACCACGCTGCGCGGCGATCTCGGCGGGCACGGCCACGTGTTCGCTGCAGCTCAGGTACTCGAACCCAGTTCGTCCGCGGCGGCAGCGATCTCGGCGAGTTCGGCGATCCCCGCCGTCGCCTCCCATTCCCCGGCGACACCGGGCAGACGCGTGACGATCGGGCTGGTGATGCCGAGGCGCACTCTCAGCTCCGCGTCGGCGCCGCGGAGGCGGCTGCCTTCTGCGGGAACAGTTTCAGCATCGCCTCGTGCTGGGCCAGGATCAGGCTGCGCCGGTCGGGACCGTTGATCTTCTCCACTCGACGCGCGTTGCCGCCGGCCACCCACACCGGGCCGTCGGCGAGATGTTCGAGTCCTTCGCGCGCGACGTCCTCGGGCTCGCTCGCCTTCAGCGGCCCACCGAGATTCATCCCGGCCCGCTCCATGGCCGGCGTGCGCGTCACGCCGAGCACGAGCTCGAGAACGTCGACGCCGTGGTCACGCAGCTCGAGCCAGAGCGACTCGGCGAACACGCGCCCGAAGGCCTTCACCGCACCGTAGATCGAGAGATGCTTGCCGCCGAGGTAGCCGCTCATCGAACCGACGAGCAACAACCCGCCGCTCCCCCTCGCCCGCAACCGCGCACCGAAGTGGTGCACGAGCGCCAGCTGGGCGGTGATGTTGAGATCGATGACGGTCTGGAACTTCTCGAGATCGCCCTCGACGAAGTCGTTGCCATATGTGTTGGCACCGGCGTTGTAGATGAACAGGCCTACATCGAGATCGTCGGTGACGGAGATGATCTCGTCGATGACCGACGGATCGGTGAGATCGGCCGACAGGGTCAGCGCCTGCACACCGCGGGCCCGGACCTCCTCAGCCGTCTCCTCCAGGGGTCCGGGCTTGCGCGCGACCAGTACGACGTTGATCCCGGCGTCGGCGAGCTGGTGGGCGAACGACGCACCCACGCCCTCGGATCCGCCGGCGATCACCGCCCACGGGCCGTACCGCTTCGGGTCGAAGCCGGAACCTTCGGCGTTCTCAGACACCGGCATTGGCGTCTTGCTTCTTCTTCAGCTCGAGCGCGATGTCGATGAGCTGATCCTCCTGGCCGCCGACGAGTTTGCGCGCGCCGGCCTCGAGCAGGATCTCTGCCGCCGAGACGCCGTAGCGTTCGGCATGGCCCTCGGCATGCTTGAGGAACGAGCTGTAGCAGCCGGCGTATCCCATCATCATCGCCGGGCGGTCCACCAGGCACTCCGACGGCATCGCCGGGCGAACCACGTCCTGCGCGGCGTCGGCGATCTTCATGAAGTCGACGCCGGTGGTGATCCCGAGCTTGTCGCACACCCCGACGAAGGCCTCGGTGGGCGTGTTGCCCGCGCCGGCTCCGAAGCGTCGGATCGACCCGTCGATCTGCTGGGCGCCGGCACGAATCGCGTTGACCGAGTTGGCGACCGCGATGTCGAGGTTCTCGTGACCGTGGAACCCGACCTGGGCGTCGTCGCCGAGTTCGGCGACCAGTGCCTCCACCCGCACGGTGACGTCCTCGAGCACGAGCGCACCCGCGGAGTCCACGACGTAGACGCACTGGCATCCGGCGTCGGCCATGATGCGAGCCTGCTTGGCGATGACCTCCGGCGGCTGGCTGTGGCTCATCATCAGGAAGCCGACGGTCTCGAGTCCGAGATCGCGTGCGAGACCGAAGTGCTGGATGGAGACGTCGGCCTCGGTGCAGTGGGTGGCGATGCGGCAGATCTGGCCGCCGTTGTCCTGCGCGGCCCGGATGTCGTCCTTCGTGCCCAGGCCGGGCAGCATCAGGAAGGCGATCTTGGCGCGCTTCGCGGTCTCCGCGGCCGCCTTGATCAGCTGTTGCTCCGGGGTCTTGGAGAACCCGTAGTTGAACGACGAGCCGCCGAGTCCGTCACCGTGGGTCACCTCGATGACCGGCACACCGGCCTCGTCGAGCGCACCGACGATCGCGCGCACCTCCTCCTCGGTGAACTGGTGACGCTTGTGATGACTGCCGTCGCGCAGCGAGGAGTCCGTGATGCGGATGTCGAGGGTGTCGGAGTACTTGCGCGCGTTGGCCATCAGCTTCGGGTCGCGCGGGGTGGTGACCACGTTGGTGCTCATGCGGGGACTCCCAACTTCTTCTTTGCGAGTTCTTCGCCGACCTTGGTCGCGGCGGCGGTCATGATGTCCAGGTTTCCGGCGTAGGGCGGCAGGAAGTCGCCCGCCCCCTCGACCTCCACGAAGATCGACACGCGCGCGAAGCCGCCGTTCAGGACGCTCGGCGGGTCGAACTGTGGGTCCTGCAGCAGGCGATAGCCGGGCACGTAGGCCTGGATCTCCTTCTCCCGACGGTGGATCGACTCCGCGATCGCATCGGTGTCGGCATCCTCGGGGATGGCGCAGAAGATGGTGTCGCGCATGATCATCGGCGGATCGGCCGGGTTCAGGATGATGATCGCCTTGCCACGCTTCGCTCCGCCGATCGTCTCGACACCGGCCGACGTGGTGGCGGTGAACTCGTCGATGTTGGCGCGCGTGCCCGGACCGGCCGAGACCGAGGCCACGGATGCCACGATCTCCGCATAGGGCACCGGCACGACCGACGAGACGGCGTGCACCATCGGGATCGTCGCCTGCCCGCCGCAGGTGATCATGTTGGTGTTCGGGGCGTCGAGGTGTTCGCGCAGGTTTGCCGGCGGGACCACGGCCGGCCCGACGGCCGCCGGGGTGAGGTCGACCGCGGTGATGCCGGCCGCCTCGTACTTGGGTGCGTACTCACGGTGCACGTACGCCGACGTGGCCTCGAAGATCAGGTCGGGCTTGTCCTGCGATCCGAGGAGTTCGTCCGCGCCGCCGCTCATCGTGATGAGCCCGTGGTCGGCGGCACGTTTCATGCCCTCCGACTCGGGGTCGATGCCGACCATCCAACGGGGTTCGATGACCTCCGAACGCTCCAGCTTGTACATCAGATCGGTGCCGATGTTGCCCGATCCGATGATCGCCGCGGTCAGTTTCGCCGCCACGTGGACCCTCCTCTTGTTGGTGAAGTCTGTTGTATGTCAGGTGAAGTCGAGGGTGACCGAGCCGAGACCGGCGAACTCGGCCACGAAGTGATCACCCGAGGAGATGTCGATCGCCCGCGTCGCCGTGCCGGGCAGGATCACGTCCCCCTTGCGGAGCCGGACACCGAAGCTGTCGACCTTGCGTGCCAGCCACGACACCGCGTTGAGCGGATGTCCCAGCACCGCAGATGAATTGCCCTTCGCCACGATCTCCCCGTTACGATGCAGGACCGCATCGATGTCCCCGGTGTCGATCTCGCTGATCGGGACTCGCTGTTGCCCGAGAATCCAGCCGCACGACGAGGCGTTGTCGGCGATGGTGTCGCACAGCGTGATCTTCCAGTCCTTGATCCGGGAGTCGATGAGCTCGATCGAGGGCACCACCCACTCGACCGCGGCGATGACGTCCTCGTTGGTGCATCCCTCGCCGGGGAGGTCCTCGCCCAGGATGAATCCGACCTCCACCTCGACCCGCGGGAAGCACAGCTTCTTCGCGTCGATGGGAGTCTCCTCGAAGTACTGCATCTCGTCGAGGAGGTGGCCGTAATCGGGCTCGTCGACGCCCATCATCTTCTGCATCGCCTCTGATGCGAGGCCGACCTTGTGCCCGGCGACCTTCGCGCCGGCGTCGAGACGCTTGCGGATGTTGATCAGCTGGATCTCGTAGGCATCGACCACGTCGAGGTCCGGATGGGAGTCCGTGGGACGGTCGATGGCCGTCGCGGAGGCCTCCGACTCCCAGAGCTCAGCAGCGATCTGTTCGCGAACCTGCTGGTCAACCGCCATTGTGCCCTCACCTTCCCAATGTGAACGTGTTCTAGTTTAGAACATGTTCCACTCGCGCAGGAGTCCCGTGCGCAATTCGCGTGGCACCTACGCGAGCGCCCCGCGGACGACTACCGTTCTCCCCATGAGTCCCGACGCCCCGAATCCCGAGAGCCCCACCGCCGACGCCGCCGTGCTCACCTCGTTCGACGGCGGCATCGGCCGGTTGACGCTCGACAACCCGCGCCGCAAGAATGCGATCACCCTCGAGATGGCCGCGGCGATCGAGCGGTTCTGCGATCGGGTGGTCGACGACGAGACCATCGGCGCGGTGGTCGTCGACGCCACGGGTTCCTATTTCTGCAGCGGCGCGGACACCCGAATCCTCGCGGGCGCCTCGGCCGATCCGGCGGCGCCGGAGTCGGTGAAGCAGTTGTCGGCCGTGTACGCCGCCTTCGTTCGTGTCGGTTCCCTTCCGGTCCCCACCGTTGGGGTCGTCGTGGGAGGTGCCGTCGGTGCGGGCCTCAACCTGGCCTTGGCGGTCGACCTGCTCGTCACCACCCCCGACGCGGTTCTGGACAGCGGATTCCTTGCCCGCGGCATCCATCCCGGCGGCGGTCACCTGACCTTGCTCAACCGCGCGGTGGGACGCGCCGACACGATCGCGCTCGCAGCCTGCGGTCAAGCGCTCACCGGCCACGAAGCCGTCGCTCGAGGACTCGCCTACGCCGCGGCCCCGGTCGAGGAGATCCCCGCGATCGTGGACGGCCTCATCGGTCCCGCGGCCCGCGACCCGGAACTGACCCGCAAGGTCATGTCGAGCGTGCGACTGGAGCTGGGTCCGCCCGCGGTGACCTGGGATTCGGCGATCGAGATCGAACGCGGCACCCAGATGTGGTCGATGGCGCGCAAAGGCCAGAACTGGTCGTCGCGGGGGCCCGGCCGGTCGTGACCGACGCTCAGCTCTCCCCATTGCGCGCCGAGGTCCGCGAGTTCCTGCGCGCCGAGATCGATTCGGGTGCATTCACTCCCGACGTCGACAGCTGGATGACGGGTTTCGACCCCGCCTTCAGCCGCCGGCTCGGCGAACGCGGCTGGTTGGGTATGACGATGCCGACCGAGTACGGCGGCCGGGGACGCACTCCCGTCGAGCGGTTCGTCGTCACCGAGGAGATGCTGGCGCACGGCGCCCCGGTCGCCGCGCACTGGATCGCCGACCGGCAGATGGCGCCCGGCATCCTGGCCAACGGGACCGAGGAGCAACGACGCCGCTACATCCCGGGGATCTCGGCGGGCACCGTCTACTTCGCGATCGGCATGAGCGAACCCGATGCGGGTTCCGACCTCGCCGGCGTCCGGACACGAGCCACCGACAACGGTGATTCGTGGACGATCAGCGGCACCAAGGTGTGGACCACCGGTGCCCACATGGCCCACGCGATGGTTCTGCTCGCCCGCACGGACGGCACGCCCGACGACCGGCAGCAGGGACTGTCGCAGCTCGTCGTCGACCTGCCCCATCCGGACATCGAGGTCCGGCCGATCCGGAGCATCGACGGGCAGGCACACTTCAACGAAGTGGTCTTCCACGATGCGGTCGTGGATTCGTCGGCACTGCTCGGCCGTCGCGGACGCGGCTGGCAGCAGGTGATGAGCGAATTGGCCTTCGAGCGATCCGGACCGGAGCGCTACCTCAGCACACTGCCGCTGCTGCGCGCGTGGAGCGATCATCTGCGAGACCACGGAGCCACCCCGAACCAGCGGGTGACGCTGGGCCGGCTGACGGCGGAGGCGTGGGCATTGCGCCAGATGTCGCGGCAGGTGGCGCGCGAGCTGTCGGACGGAGGGAAACCGGATGTACTCGCCGCCATGGTCAAGGATCTCGGCTCGACGTTCGAGGGCGATCTGGTGACGGCCATCCGCGACGCCTCCGGCATCGTGCCGCGCCGCGAAGGCGGCACACACCTCGAACGACTTCTGGCCCAATCCGTTCTGCACACACCGGCGTTCACGCTTCGCGGCGGGACCAACGAGATCCTGCGCGGGATCGTCGCGCGCGGATTGGGGATTCGGTGACCGACCTCGCCGACGACCTCAAGGCGACCATCGCCGCGATGCTCCTCCGCATCCCGGCCGACACACAAACACCGGTCGCCGCACCCGACGCGGCCGTGTGGGCCGCCGTCGTCGAGGCCGGGTTCACCGGCGTCGACGTCCCGGAGGACGCGGGCGGGCACGGTGGTGAGCTCGGTGATGCACTGGCTGTCCTGGAGACCCTCACCGAAGCCGGGGCGGTGACTCCCTATCTCGAACACGCGCTGCTCGCGTCGTGGCTGGCCGGCGGCGTCGGACATCCACTCGGCGACTCGACGGCGACGGTCGCAGTGATCGACGACGCCGACGTCCGCGCCGACGGGGATCGAATCCTGGTGTCGGGCAAGGCAACCGGAGTGACACTTACCGACGGCAGCGATGTGATCGTGGCCCTCGCGGCCGGACCCGACGGCCCGCTGGTCGCCGTCATCGCCCGCGACGCCGCCGGCGTCGAGATCGAACCCGGAACCGACCTCCAGGGAGTGTCGTACGGCGACATCGTCTTTCGCGATGCCGCGGCGACGTTCTCCGCGCCCTCCCCCGTCGGCGTCGAGGACCTGCGCCGGCGCGGTGCGCTCGCCTACACCGTCGCCCTGGCCGCGGCCGCCCGCGCGGTCCGCGAGCACACGGTCCGATACGCCTCCGAGCGCACCCAGTTCGGGCGTCCCCTGGCGAAATTCCAGGCCATCCAGCAGCGGCTGGCCGAGATGGCCGCGCAGACCACACTCATGGAGACCGCTGCGCGAGCCGCGGTGGAGTCCACGTCGGGAGACCCGGCGCGGGTCCACACTGCCGTCGCGGCGGCGAAGGTCGTGACCTCGCGGTACGCCACCGAGGTGGCGTCCGCCGGACACCAGATCCACGGCGCGATCGGCTTCACCTCGGAGCACAGCCTGGGGCGGTTCACCACCGGACTGTGGACCTGGTCGGACCGATATGGCACCGGTCAGGACTGGGCGGAGTCCCTCGCGCGCGAGATCCTCGACGACGGTGCGGATCCGTGGGACGTGATCGCCGGTCACACACTGCACCCGCCCACCCCTGGCGCCCCATTTCTGTAACGTGTTCTAATTCAGGTAGAACACGTTCCAGCTGCGCGCACGAAGGGGACCCCATGGCCGGCTCGACCGATCCACAACAGACCAGCACCGAACCCGAGATCTACGACGTGGTCGTCGTCGGCGCAGGTGGTGCAGGTCTGGCCGCCGCGATCACCGCGGCCCGCAAGGGCCTGAACACCGTCCTGATCGAGAAGTCGCCCTACTGGGGCGGTTCGACCTCGCGGTCCGGCGGCGGCGTGTGGATCCCGAACAACTCGGTGCTGCGGCGCGACGGCGTCAGCGATACGCCGGAGAAGGCGCGCGAGTACGTGCACGCGATCATCGGCGAGCACGCACCGGCGGACCGCATCGACGCCTACATCGATCGCGGACCCGAAGCCCTCGACTTTCTCCTCGAGCACGCACCCCTCGACCTCGAGTGGGTGAAGAACTACTCGGACTACTACCCCGAGGCACCGGGTGGACGTCTCGGCGGCCGGTCGATCGAACCGCGGCCGTTCGACGCGCGCCGGCTCGGCGATGACCTGAAGACGCTGCATCCGCAGTACACCAAGGCGCCGCTGAACATGGTCGTTCTGCAGTCCGACTACCGCTGGCTCAACACCGGCCTGCGTCACTGGCGTGGGCCGCTGCGCATGGCCAAGGTCGGCAGCCGGTTCTTCTGGGCGCGCAGCCGCGGCAAGAAGCTCATCGCGATGGGTGCGGCGCTGGCCGCCGAACTCCTCATCGGCGTGCGCGAGGCCGGGGTCCCGCTGCGCCTGAACACCGGCCTCGCGGACCTCATCACGGAGGACGGCCGGGTGGTCGGTGTGATCGCCGAATCCGAGGGCAAGCGGTTCGAGATCCGCGCACGTCACGGCGTGATCCTCGCCTGCGGCGGCTTCGAGCACAACGAGGAGATGCGCAAGAAGTACCAGCGGGAGCCGATCGGCTCCGAATGGACCACCGGCGCACCGAGCAACACCGGCGACGGCATCAACGCCGGACTCAAGATCGGTGCCGCGGTCTCCCTGATGGACGACGCCTGGTGGGGTCCGACGATCCCGCTGCCCCGCGGCCCGTGGTTCGCGTTGTCGGAGCGGTCGGTGCCCGGCACCTTCATCGTGAACACGCGCGGCAAGCGCTACATGAACGAGTCGCTGCCGTATGTCGAAGCGGTGCACCGGATGTACGGCGGCGAGTTCGGTCACGGCGAGGGTCCGGGCGAGAACGTGCCGTCGTGGCTGATCTTCGATCAGCGTTGCCGTAACCGCTACCTCTTCGCCGGGATCAATGCGCGCCAGCCGCTGCCGAAAAAGTGGTTCGAGTCGGGTGTCGTGGTGAAGGCCGACAGCATCGCGTCCCTCGCGGAGAAGATCGGCGTCCCCGCCGAGTCCCTCGTCGAGACGACCGAACGCTTCAACGGTTTCGCCCGCGCCGGTGTGGACGAGGACTTCGGCCGTGGCGCAAGCGGTTACGACCACTACTACGGCGACATCACCAACAAACCCAACCCGAGCCTCGGCGAGGTCAGCAAGGGCCCGTTCTACGCGGTGAAGATGGTCCCCGGCGACCTCGGCACCAAGGGCGGCATCAACGCCGACGCCTCGGGCCGCGCACTCCGCGCCGACGGTTCGGTCATCGACGGCCTGTACGCCGCCGGCAACACGAGCGCACCCGTCATGGGCCACACCTACGCCGGTCCCGGTGCCACCATCGGCCCGGCGATCGTCTTCGGATACCTCGCCGCCAGTGACATCGCGGCCAAGGCGGCCGCCGCCCCCGCACAACAGACAGGAGCCTGAACCATGCCGATCGATCCCGCCGTCGCCGTCGGGGCGGAGCTGCCCGAGGTCTCGTTCGAGTGGTCGGCGTCGGATGTCGCGCTCTATCACCTCGCGGTGGGCGCCGCGACCGACCCGATGGACACCAAGTCGCTGGCGTACGTCCATGATTCGGCACCCAAGGTGTTGCCGACGTTCGCGACCGTCGCGGCCGGCTTCCACACCACCGAGCCGCCGAAGGTCTCCTTCCCCGGCGTCGACATCGACCTCGCCAAGGTCGTCCACGGGAGCCAGAAGGTCACGGCACATCGCCCGCTGCCGCCGGCCGGGAAGGCGACCACCCGGACCCGGATCGCCGAGGTCCAGGACAAGGGTTCGGCCGCCGTCATCGTCCAGGAGTCCGTGACCACCGACGACGCCGGCCAGACGCTGTGGACCGCGCGGTCGTCGATCTTCGCCAAGGGCGAGGGCGGCTTCGGCGGTGAGCGCGGCCGGTCGGAGAAGGTCGAGTACCCCGACCGCGAACCCGACCACCGCCTGCGCATCCCGACGCTGCCCAACCAGGCGCTGATCTATCGCCTGTGCGGAGACCGCAATCCGCTGCATTCCGACCCCGAGTTCGCCTCGCGTGCCGGTTTTCCGCGCCCGATCCTGCACGGCCTGTGCACCTACGGCACGGTCGCGCGGGCCATCGCCGACGAGCTGCTCGACGGGGACGTCGCGGCCATCGCGGAGTTCTCGGCGTCGTTCGCCGGCGTGGTCTTCCCCGGCGAAACCCTCGAGGTCGAGGTCTGGGACGACGGCGCCCGACTCCTGGCCACCGCAAGCGTCGTCGAACGGGAGGGCGCGAAGGCCCTCGCCAATGTGGTGTGCGCGCGTAACTGAGTCACCGGGCGGTCACCGGCCTTCAGTACGCTCTACACGCGGACCGGGAGTCGGTCCGCGTGTACCACGTCGCATATCCACGAGGAGACCGCATGAGCGATTCGCTGACGCCCCTACTTGCCGACAACCGCAGCGCACTGGTGACCGACCTGGTCGGTGTCATCGATGCCGAGGTGGCCGACCAGTCGGGACTGAGCGGCGCCGCTGTGAAGACCGCCTACGCGGCGGTGCAGAAGGTGAAGCCGGGCGTGGTGCGCAGCGCCACGGATCAACTGGCCGAGGACTTCCTGACGGCACTCGCGCCATTCTGGGATACGAAGCCGGCCGGTGTCGCCTTCGGCGATCATCTCTCGGCCCACGGCGACCCTGCCGCCGAGGCACTGCTGGCGGTCACCGACGGCCAGGCCGATTCGGCCAAGCCTGCACTGGCGAAGGCCTACAACTCGCTGCGCGGGAAGGCCAAGAATCATGTGGTCGCGGCACTGCCGCGGGTAGGCGCTGCCATCGAGAAGCACGCCGGGTAGTGACCCCGTCACGCGTCGTCGGCGGTCACACCGCCGACGACGCGATGACGACGAGCGTCACGATGACGCCGATGAGCGCCGCCAGCATCGACAGCACACGCCAGACGTGGAGGCGCGCAGGCGAGACATCGGTGGTGTTCGTGGAAGCGATCGGGGTCGCGCCGGTACTGGGTACTGCAGCGGCGGACGCGACGGAGTTCGACGCGATGTGGGGTGAGGCCATGACCTGTCACCACTTTCGATTGTCCGGGGCCAACATCGACCTTTACAGCCTCAGGTACTGCAGTGATAAATGTGTCACAAGTTACCCACGTTGCGGTGGTTCACCCCACGCGTGTCGCGATAACGAAACCGCAACACGGAAATCGGCAACCGTGCAATCCTACGAGCCAGACACTGAAATCGGGGGCGGAACATGAGATTGCCGAACTTCATCCGGATGGACGCACGCTCCGCCTGGCTCGTCCTCGTCGCCTGCCTGTCGGTGAGCATGGTGGTCGCCGCGATGGCGGCTCTCAACACCGCCCTCCCCGACATCGCCATCGACACCGGCGCCGACTCGGCCGAGATGACCTGGATCGTCGACGGATACACACTCGCCCTCGCCGCGTTGCTGTTGCCGGCCGGCGCGATCGGTGACCGGTTCGGACGGCGCGAGGTCCTCATCGTGGGACTCATCCTGTTCGGCCTGGCATCCCTGGCCGCGATCTGGGTCGACGGGCCGACAGAGCTGATCGTGACGCGATGTCTGGCGGGGGCGGCGGCCGCGCTGATCATGCCGACGACGTTGTCCCTCATCACGTCCGGCATGCCCGACGGCCAGCGAGCTGTCGGGATCAGCATCTGGTCGGCCATCGCCGGCGGCGGCGCGATCGCCGGCTTCCTCGTGACCGGAGTGCTCCTCGAGTTCTTCCACTGGCATTCGATCTTCATCACCTTCGCCGCCTCGTCGGCCGTCGCCGCACTCCTGTGCTTCACGATCGGGACGTCGAAGGACAGCGATCCCGGACGGTTCGACATCCCCGGCACCCTGTGCTCGGTCCTCGCGATCGCCGGTGTCGTGTTCGGCCTCCTGGAAGCCCCACACCGCGGGTGGGCCGATCCGCTCGTCCTGGCGTGCCTGGTGGGCGGCATTCTCCTCGCCGCGCTGTTCGTGGTCGTCGAACTGCGTTCAGCCTCACCGCTCTTCGACGTCCGGCTGCTCGGCAACCGTGCATTCGGGTCGGGTTCGCTGTCGGTGGCGGTGCAGTTCCTGGCCTCGTTCGGCATGTTCTACCTGGTCCTGCAGCTGCTGCAGCTGGTGTTCGGCTATTCGCCGCTTCAGTCCGCGGTTGCACTGATGCCGTTCGTCGCCGGTGTCGGCGTGTTCTCGCTGCTGTCGAATTGGCTGGCGGTGCGTCTGGATTCGCTCAAGTTCGTGATCGCGGGCGGCGCGCTGTTGTCGGGTGCCGGCCTGGTGGCGCTGGGTCTGATCCGCGCGGACGACTATTGGACGCTGGCCGCGATCCTGGCGGTGATCGCGATCGGGATCGGTCTCGCCTCGGCGCCGGCCACCACCGCCATCATGTCGAACACCCCGCTCGACAATCAGGGCGTCGGATCGGCGATCAACGACACCGCACGCGAGATCGGGGCGGCCATCGGCATCGCGATCGCCGGGTCCATGGTCGCCGCCGGATACGAGTCGAGGATCGGCCCCACGGCCGATCTCGCCCGCGAACAGCTCACCGCGGCCGGACAACAGCAGATTGCCGCGGGTGATCCCACAGGCGGGCAGGCCACCATCGCGCAGGCCGAGCAGGCGGGCACGCTCATCGAGCGGTCCCTCGCCGAGGCCACGGTCGTCGTCGACAAGCTCTCCGCGCAGTCGGCGGAACTCGCCCAGAAGATCGCCGACGGCAGCCAGGCCGCCTTCGACGAACCGTTCGAGCAGGCGTCGCTGATCCTCGGCGGCATCATGCTCGTGAGCTCCGCGATCCTGCTCTGGCTGACGCCACGCCGCGTCGTCGAAGGCCCCGTCATCATCGACCGCACCGGCGACCGCGGTCCCGATCTCGACGACACGTTCGCCCGCGACTGATCGCGTAACCTGTCTCCGGTGCTCACCGTGGACAGCATCGCCGGCTGCCTCACCGGCATCGCGGCCCTCGTGGTGGTGATCATCGCAACCCTTGGCGCGCAGCGTGTCCCGGCGGTCGTGGTGGCCGCACCGGTGGCGGCACTGCTCATCCTGCTCGGCCTGACGGACCTCAGCGCCGCGGCCGCCGAGGTCACCACCATGGCCCCGACCATCGGTTTCCTCGCCGCGATGCTCGTGATCGCGGATGTCTGTGCCCGAGAAGGCGTCTTCACCTGGGTCGGGACAGTGCTCGCCGGTTGGAGTCGATCCTCACCACATCGTCTGCTGCGCATCGTCTTCGTCGCCGCGGCGGTGACCACGGCCATCCTCAGCCTCGATACGACGATCGTGTTGCTGACGCCGGTCGCCGTCGCGACCGCCAGGCACATCGGTGCGCGGGTCACGCCGATCGCGTTCTCCAGCGCTCATCTGGCCAACACCGCGTCGACCCTGCTACCGGTCTCCAACCTGACGAACCTGCTGGCGTTCTCGGCCACCGGTCTCGGCTTCCTCGGTTTCACCGGGGTGATGCTGGCCCCGTGGGTCGCGGCGATCGTCGTCGAATACCTGATCTTCCGGTGGTACTTCGCCGGCGAGTTGCGTAGTCCCACACCCGAAGCTGCACGCCGCGAACCCCCACCGCAGTCCCGGCGCCCGACGGTGCTGCTGATGGGGCTGGCCGTGCTGCTCGTCGCGTTCGTCGTGGCCGAACCGTTCGGAGTGCCGCTCGCCGCGGTCGCCGGGGTGGGCGCCGTGTTGTTCACGCTGCCCGCGCTGTTCCGCTCCCCGGTGGCCACGCTGCGCACCACGATCACCGCGGTGAACATCCCGTTCCTGGGGTTCGTCGCCACGCTCGGCGTCGTCATCCTCCCGGTACGCGACGGCCCGCTCGGCGACTGGATCGGCGGACTCATCCCGTCGTCGGCGACGCTGCTCGGCATCCTGGCGGTCGCCGTACTCGCCGCTGTCCTCGCGAACCTGGTCAACAACCTCCCGGCGACGCTGCTGCTGATCCCGCTGGTGGCACACGATCCCGGCCTGGTCCTGGCGATGCTCCTCGGCGTGAACATCGGACCGAACCTGGCCTACTTCGGATCACTGGCCAACCTGCTGTGGCGAGAGATCATGCACCGTGACGTCGCCGCCCCGACCTCACGCGAGTACCTGCGGCTCGGCGCGATCACCGTCCCCGCGACGCTGGGCGTCGCGGTGCTCGCGCTGTGGGCGAGCCTGCAGCTCACCTGAGACCCTCCCGCTCCCTGAGGTGCGAGCGAAGCGGGTTCAGACCGGGGTGCTCTCCTTGGCCGCCTCCGCCTTGGCCCAGCGGTAGTCGGCCTTGCCCGCCGGCGTGCGCTTCACCTCGTCGACGAAGACCACGGTGCGCGGGACCTTGTAGCGGGCGAGGGTTTCGCGGCAGTGATCCTGGATCGCCTCGAGCGACGGTTCGTCGGCACCCTCCGCCAGCGCGATCACCGCGGCGACCCGCTGGCCGTACTTCTCGTCGGGAACCGGGACCACGAGCGCGTCGGCGATCGCCGGATGCGCGTGCAGCGTGGCCTCGACCTCTTCGGCGTAGACCTTCTCGCCACCGGTGTTGATGCACTGCGAGCCGCGACCCAGGAAGACGATCGAGCCGTCGGCCTCGACGGTTCCCATGTCCCCCAGGATCGAGATCCGGGTGCCATCCGGCAGTGTCGGGAAGGTCTTCGCGGTCTTCTCCTCGTCCTTGTAGTAGCCGAGGGGCACATTGCCGATGCGCGCGATGTAGCCGACGTCGCCCGACCCCGGCTCGATCTTGTTGAGCCGCTCGTCGACGACCATCATGCGATCGGTCGGCGGCACCTTCAGGTTGCCGTTGTCGTCCATCATGATCTCGCCGTCGTTGCCCGACTCCGACGCACCGAAGTTGTCGCGCAGCACCAGATCCGGCTTCACGGCGAGCATGCGATCGCGCACGTGCTGCGACCAGATGGCGCCACCTGAGGTGATGGAGAACATCGAGGACAGATCCACCTCGTCCTTGCGCTTCTCCAGTTCCTCCACCAGCGGCATGCCCATGGCGTCGCCGACGATGAGGACGATGTTGACCTTCTCCTTCTCCACCTCGGTGACGATGGCCGCCGGGTCGAAGTCGCGCTGGATGACCAGGCGACCGCCGAGGGTGAAGAACGTGAACAGCGAGTACGACGCCGCACCGTGCATGAGCGGTGCCGCCAGCAGGAAGGCGATGGACGGGAAATCCTTGACCGCGGTGCCGATCTCCTCGAGGTCCTTGCGGGGATCACCGTAGGGATTACCACCGGAGAGCGGCTTGCGGAAGAAGTCGTCGTGCTGCCACATGACGCCCTTCGGGTAGCCCGTGGTGCCACCGGTGTAGAGCAGGTACAGCTCTTCGCCGTTGCGCGGTTCGAAGTCCCGGTTGTCCGGCTTGGACTCCGCGTCGGCGAAGGACACGATCTCCACCGTGCGGCCGTCGGGCAGGTCGGCGGCGGCCGCGGTCAGTTCTTCGAGAACGTCACCGATCACAAACACCGTTCGGACAGTGGGTGTCTCGGTGAGCAGCGCGGCGACGCTGCGCTGATGCTCGGGGAGTTCGACGACGATCGCACGCGAATCGGAGTTGTCGAAGATGTACTGGAGTTCGGCGTTGGTGTACCGGTAGTTGATGTTGACCGGCACGGCGCGGACCTTCAGCAGACCGAGCAGGCTGGTGACGTGCTCGACGCTGTTCTTGAGGAACAGGGCCACGTTGTCGAAGGCGCCGATCCCGGCGCCCGCGAACAGGTGTGCCACCTGGTTGGAGAGCCGGTCGAGTTCGGCGTAGCTGATCTGGCGACCCTGGTAGCTGAGCGCGATCCGCTCGGGCACCGAGTCAGCGACCGTCTCGAAGACATCGGCGAGGTTGAACTTCATCGTGCGCGCTCCTTGTTGCGGAAGTAGTCGTGATTCGGTGCTCGGATCGGCGCTCATGCGGTCAGCACCAATCCACTTGTGGGGACGCCGGTTCCAGCGGTGACGACGACCTTCTCGGCGCCGTCGACCTGATTGACCGAGGTGCCCCGGAGCTGACGGACGGCTTCGGCGATGCCGTTCATGCCGTGGATGTAGGCCTCGCCGAGCTGGCCGCCGTGGGTGTTGAGCGGCAGCCGGCCACCCACCTCCAGGGCCCCGGGCTCACGAACGAGGTCCTTGGCCTCACCGCGTCCGCAGAAGCCCAGCTCTTCGAGCTGGAGCAGCGTGTACGGCGTGAAGTGGTCGTAGAGGACGGCCATGTCCATGTCTTCGGGACCGAGGCCGGACTGCGACCAGAGCTGGCGTCCGACGAGTCCCATCTCGGGCAACGACGCCAGCTCGTCGCGGTAGTAGCTGGTCATGATGTACTGGTCCGCCGCGGAGCCGGCCGCCGCCGCGGAGATCACGGCGGGCCGGTTCGGCAGATCCTTGGCACGCTCGGCCGACACGATCACCAGTGCGACACCGCCATCGGACTCCTGACAGCAGTCGAGCAGATGCAACGGCTCGGCGATGTACCGCGAGTTCTGATGATCCTCGAGAGTGATCGGCTTCTCGTAGAAGAAGGCGTCGGGATTGACCGCGGCGTGTTTGCGGTCGACGACGGCGATCCGGCCGAAATCCGCACTGGTGGCGCCGTAGTCGTGCATGTATCGCTGGGCGATCATCGCGACGAATGCCGCCGGCGTCGACAACCCGTGCGGATAGCTGAAGGCGTTCTCGGTACCGGAGGAGTTCTCCTGGTTGGCGACCGCCGAATTCACCTGTCCGAACCGCAGTCCCGACCGTTCGTTGAATGCGCGGTAGGCGACGACGACGTCGGCGACTCCGGTCGCCACCGCCATCGCGGCCTGCTGGACGGTCGCGCATGCGGCGCCGCCGCCGTAATGGATCCGGGAGAAGTAGGTCAGCTCCGGGATTCCGACGGCACGGGCCACCGAGATCTCGCTGTTGGTGTCCATGGTGAACGTGACGAGACCGTCGACGTCGGCCGGTGTGAGACCCGCGTCGGCGATCGCCGCCGACACCGCCTCGGCCGCGAGCCGCAGCTCGCTCCGGCCGGAGTCCTTGGAGAACTCGGTGGCCCCGATGCCGGCGATCGCCGCCTGTCCGGACAGCCCGCCCATCAGTGCCCCTCCCCTTGCGTCGTCGCGTGTTGATTCGTCGTCGAGGAGCCTTCACCGATGGTGAGGGTCACGGTCGAGATGACGTGCTTGCCGAGCGAATTGGTCCCGGTGACGGCGACCGTCAGCAGGCCGTCGTCCGCGATCTCGGTGACCTCCCCGGTGAAGGTGACCGAATCGTAGGCGTACCACGGCACACCCAGTTTCAATGCGATCGAACGGATTCGGGCGGTGGGACCGGCCCAGTCGGTGACGAACCGTTCGACCAGGCCGGTGTCGGTCAGGATGTTGACGAAGATGTCCTTGGAGCCCTTGGCCTGCGCCAGGTCTCGGTCGTGGTGCACGTCCTGGAAGTCGCGGGTGGCGATGGCAGACGCGACGACGAAGGTCGGGGTCGCGTCGATGACCAACGGCGGCAAGGCCGTTCCGACGCTCACCGTCGACGTGGCAACACTGGTCACGCTTCTCCCCCTTCGCTCGCCGGTTCCCAGGCATACAGCGTCCATGCCGGTGTTCCCGCCTCGTCTCGCGCGGGGAAGTCCAGGAAGGTCACCCGCACCGGCATTCCGATCGCGACGTCCTCCGGTGCGACGCCGCGCAGTTCGCCCAGCATCCGGACACCCTCGTCGAGTTCGACAAGGGCGACGACGAACGGCAACTGCCGGCCGGGGACCTTCGGCGCCCGGTGCACCACGTAGCTGTACACGGTTCCGGTTCCCGACGCGACGACGTAGTCGGTCTCGGGCACCGATCCGTCGGCCTCCCGCGGCTTCCAGGTGGCCGGGACCGGCGGATGGCGCAGCGCACCGTCGCCGTCGCGCTGGATGCGCAGTTCGTGTGCGGACACCCCTTCCCAGAAGAAGGCCGTGTCGCGCGAGACGCTCGGCTTGAGGAGTTTCGCCGCGTCGAGGTCATCGGGAGCCGACGAATCAGTCTCGGGTGCAGCGGCCTTGGCGGCCGGACGGAACTTGAGGATGCGGAAGCGCATCTCCGCGACGATCTCGTCGGCACCGTTGTCGTCCGGCACCGACCACACGTTGCGGGTGGTGAAGAACCAGCCCTCCCCGAGTGCGGTGTTCTTGGGACCGACGACCTCGACGAGCTCGGCCGAGAGTGACACCTCCTCACCCGGTCGGGTGTAGCGGTGATAGACGGTGTCGCAGTTGGTCGCGACGACCGAGGTGAAACCCGCGTCGTCGAAGAGTTGCGTCGCGCGACCCAGCGGATCGTCGTCGGTGCGGACCCCGTGTAGTCCGCGCATCGTCCACACCTGGGCCATGGCCGGCGGTGCCACCACACCCGGATGCCCCGCAGCACGCGCCGCGGCGTCGTCGACGTAGATGGGGTTCTCGTCGCCCATCGCCTCGACCCAATTGTTGATCATCGGCTGATTGATCGGGTCGCGCCCACGAACCGGTGCGCTCGCACCGTCGTCCATGATCCCCTGCGCCGCAGCGCGGATCGCCTCGTCCCCGGTCAGCTCGGGGGCGCTCAACGCTTCGCCCTCGGGAGTCCGAGACCGGCGGTGGCGATCATGTCGCGCATGACCTCGTTGACCCCGCCGCCGAAGGTGATGACGACGTGACGCTTCTGCTGGACGTCGAGCCAGTCCACCAGGGCGGCGGTCTCGGGATCGGTGAAATCGCCGTAGCGGCCGATGATCTCGTTGGCCATCCGGCACACCGACTGGATGCGTTCGGTGGAGAACACCTTCGTCGCGGCGGCGTCGGCCATGGAGATCGCCTCACCGGTGGAGGCGACCTGCCAGTTGAGCAGTTCGTTGATCCGGCCGTAGGCGTCGATGGTGGCCAGGGCACGCCGCACGTCGGGATGCTTCGCGATCACGGTGCCGTCGGGACCCGGACGCTGAGTCCAGGCGCGGAGTCGAGCCGCCAGGCCGTCGATGCGCCCGGCCGGTCCGAGCATGACGCGTTCGTGGTTGAGCTGCGTGGTGATCAGCTTCCAGCCGTCGCCCTCCTCACCCACGCGCATCGACACCGGGACCTTCACGTCCTGGTAGTACGTGGCATTCACGTGGTGGGCGCCGTCGGCGGTGATGATCGGCGTCCAGCTGAATCCGGGATCCGTGGTGTCCACGATGAGGATCGAGATGCCCTTGTGCTTGGGCGCGTCCTTGTCGGTGCGCACGGCCAGCCAGATGTAGTCGGCGTCGTGGCCACCGGTGGTGAAGATCTTCTGGCCGTTGACCATATAGTGGTCGCCGTCGAGCACGGCGGTGGTGCTCAGCGACGCCAGGTCGGTGCCTGCCTCGGGTTCGGTGTAGCCGATGGCGAAGTGCACATCGCCGGCCAGGATCGCGGGCAGGAACTTGCGCTTCTGCTCCTCGGTGCCGTGGACCTGCAGGGTCGGGCCGACGGTCTGCAGGGTGACCGACGGCAGCGGGACGTCGGCGCGGACGGCCTCGTTGGTGAAGATCTGCTGTTCGATCTCCCCGAAGCCCTTGCCGCCGAACTCCTTCGGCCAACCCACACCGAGCCAGCCGTCGTCGCCCATCCGCTTGATGACCTTGCGGTATGTGGGTCCGTGCCGCTCGGTCAGCATGACCTTCGCTTCTTCCGGGGTCACCAGGTCGGCGAAATACTCCCGGAGTTCCTCGCGCAGCGCGCGCTGCTCGGGCGTCAGATCGATGAACATGCTCACCCCTGTGCTCGGTCGGCCGGGGCAGCGCCCTCGGTGATGTCGGCGAGTTCGTCGAGCCGCACCGCGGCCCCACCCACCAGGCGGGCGAGGTCCTTGGCGACGGAGAAGTACCGGTGCAGCGGATAGGTGATGTCCACGCCGATACCGCCGTGCAGATGGGTCATCGTCCGCAGGGTCGGCGGGATCTCCTCGGCGAGCCAGTAGGCGGCGACGCCGAGATCGGTTGCGGCGTCCAGGCCTTCGGAGAGACGCCAGGCAGCGGCGGTGGTCGACAGCTCCATCGACCGACCGACGACGTAGATGTCGGCGAGCTGCTGACCGACGGCCTGGAACAGCGCGATCGGCTTGCCGAACTGTTCGCGCGTCGAGACGTGGTCGGCGGTGAGCCGGGTGGCCCCAGCGACCAGACCGTCGGCGTAGGCGCACAGCGCGAGCCGATAGCGATCGCGCAGGACCGCCAACTCACGACTGATGACATCGGCATCGTCGACGGCGACGTCGTCGAAGCTGATCGTGTACTCGCCCCACCCGCTAGATGACGGGGTACGGGTGAGAGTGACACCGTCGGCCGTCGGGGGCACGGCCACGACGCCGGCGTCGGACGTGACGAGGAGGACCGAGGCACCCTCGGCGTGCAGGACCCCGACCTTGGTGCCGTTGAGTCGCCCGCCCCGGACGCTCGTCTGGGGCGTCGGTGTCAGCGGGTCGCCGTGTTCGCCGATCGCGATGGCAGCCCAGCGTCCGGCGGTCAGGGACTCGGCCCAGCGCGACCACACGTCCCCACCGTCGCCGGCAGCCCGGGCGAGGACGAGCGCGGCGGTCAGGGTGCCGAGCGCCGGGGTCACCGCGGCGGCGCGCCCCATCCGGCGGAACAGCGGCAGCAGTCCCGCCTCGTCGACCTCGTCACCGTCGTGGTCGGCCGGTAACGGCAACGCGAGCAACCCGGCGTCGACGAGCGCCTGCCAGGTCTCGGCATCGAAGCCGCCGACCTGATCACCTGCTCCCGCCTCACCTGCTCCCGACTCGCCGGAATCCCGCCTGCCGAAGGTCGACTCCCAGTCGGGTTGTCGTCGTGCGAACACGTCCTCCGCGACGTCGCGAACCGCGATCGCCGTGCCGTCCAGGGCAAAGTCCACCCTGCGTCTCCTCACCGTGCGCGAACTACAGAACTAGAACTTGTTCTAGTTGTATCAGAGTCGGCGCATCCGGGGGTAGAGATCCGGCTTTATCTGCGGTTTCGCGCAGCCTGGACCGGTCAGCCGCGCGGCAAACCGAGAATGCGTTCCGCCGCCGCGGTCTTGAGGATCTGGGTCGTTCCACCGGCGATCGACAGACAGCGGTTCTGCAGCACCGCGTCGGACGCATCGGTGGCCGCCAGGCCCTGCACGCCGAGGAGCCGCAGGGCGAGATCGGGCACCGACTGGCGGTGCTGCACACCGATCAATTTGCGGACGCTGGACAGCGCACCCGGGTCGAGTCCGGCGAGCTGCTGGGTGGCGGCACGGGCGTCGAGGACCCGACCGACATGTGCGTCGGCGAACTGGCTGCCGAGTGCCACCCGTTCGGCGTCGGAGAGGTCGCGCGTCATGCCCTGCACCTGACGCAGCAGCGACTCCATCTCCTTGCCGAGCCCGGACCCGCCCATCGCCACGCGTTCGTTCGCGAGGGTCGTGCGGGCCAACCGCCAGCCGTTGTTCACCTCGCCGACCACGCAGTCGTCGGGCACGACGACGTCGTCGAGGAAGACCTCGTTGAAGTTGGCGCGACCGGTCAGCTCGCGGAGCGGCCGGATGTCGATGCCCGGCGAGGACATGTCGACGAGGAAGTAGGTGATCCCCTTGTTCTTGGGGGCCTCGGCGTCGGTGCGCGCCAGACAGATGGCCCACTGCGCGTTGTGCGCCTGCGAGGTCCAGATCTTCTGACCGGACAGCTTCCAGCCGCCGTCGACGCGCTCCGCCTTGGTACGCAGCGCGGCGAGGTCGGAACCGGCCTCCGGTTCGCTGAACAGCTGGCACCAGACGATCTCGCCGGCGAGGGTCGGGGCGACGAAGCGTTCGCGCTGCGCGTCGGTGCCGTGGGACAGGATCGTCGGAATCGCCCAGGCGCCGATGACGAGGTCGGGCCGGACGACGCCGGCCGCGTCGAGTTCGGTGTCGATGAGCAACTGCAGGGCCGCATCGGCACCGAGTCCGTACGGCGCCGGCCAGTGCGGGGTGAGGTAACCGGTCTCGGCGAGGACGCGCCGCTGGTCGTCGGCGTCGGCCGCCGCGATGCGTGCGACCGTCTCGCGGACCTCGTTCCGCTTGTCCTCGACCTGCGACAGGTCGAGGGCGAAGCGCCGGCGTGCACCGGCGAGCCCGCGGTCGGCGAGCGCGGTGGCGGCATCGTGCGCGTGGTCCAGAGCCGCCTGCGCGGCGAGTGCGGACCGCAGGTAGAGATGCGCGTCGTGTTCGAAGGTGAACCCGATCCCGCCGAGCACCTGGATGCAGTCCTTGGCCGTGGCAGCCGGCGCCTGGGCCACCACGACGTCGGCGGCGAGCCGGCTGATCTCGAGTTGTTCTCGCGCAGAGGCGAGTTCGTCGGAGGAGGCGTTGAGCACCTCGTCGACCGCACCGGCCACGTCCCATGCGACGGCCGTGACCTCTTCGCTGCGGCAGAGCATCTCGGCACAGATGTGCTTGATCGCCTGGAACGATCCGATCGGCGCACCGAACTGTGTGCGGACCTTGGCGTAGTCGACCGCGGTGTCGAGGGTCCAGCGGGTGACGCCGCTCTGATACGCAGCAAGGGTCGCCGACAGCAGTCCCTCGACGAGGGGCGCATCGGGCAGTTCGACGAGATCGTCGGCGGTGACACCGGTCAGCCGCACGCGGGCCACCGAGGTGGTGCCGTCGAGCGGGGCCTCCGGCGCGATGTCGGCGCTGCCGACGTTCGGCGGGAGGATCCACCAGCGACCGTCGCGACCGGGGACGTCGAGCGCCGCGAGGACCGCGACACCCTCGGAGTAGCCGCCGACGAGCCCGAGGTCGAGGGCGTCGGACAGCGGTGCGGCCGCCCCGCCGGCGTGGCTCGCGACCGGCGTCACGACGGGTACCGCACCTTCGAGAACCTGGTCGAGGAGCGCCTGCGCCCGGGCATCGGCGCTGGTGGCGAGCGCGAGAGCAGCGGTCACCGTCGGGACGACGGGCCCCGGGACCAATTCGATGCCACACTGCTCGACCATCGCCGCGACGTCGACGAATCCCGCCCCGAGGCCACCGGACGCCTCCGGCACCGCGGCCGCGAACACACCGAACTCCGCGAGCTGACCGAACAGCCGTGTCCACTGGTCGCGCGGCTTGTCGAGGTCGGAACGGACGAGTTCGGTCACCTTCGCGGCGCGCGCCCAGGACTCGATACTGTGGCATACGGCTTGTTGTTCGGGAGACGTGGCGATAGTCACGAGTGATCCTCTGTATGTCGAGTTGTGAGGAATAATTAGAACCTGTTCTAATATGCCATGGGTGGAGGTGATCGGGTAGCCACCCGTGAATCCCCCGCCTCCCCGGTCGCCGATCACGTGAGGATGTCCGTACACACATGGCCCGCTCTGCACCAGGCAACGCCGCGGTCGACGCCCCAGCGGGGGCCGCAACCCCTGCCGCGTCGCCCGAAGCCGGTTCCACCGCGCAGCGCGAACGCCGCCGCCGCATCCTCGACGCGACGCTCGCACTTGCCTCCAAGGGCGGTTACGACGCCGTCCAGATGCGCACCGTCGCCGACAAGGCCGACGTCGCGGTCGGCACGCTCTACCGCTACTTCCCGTCCAAGGTCCACCTGCTGGTCACCGCACTGGCGCGCGAGTTCGAACGCGTCGAATCGAAGGTCGATCGCTCACAGCTGCGGGGCGACACCGCAATCGACCGTCTGCGCCACGTCCTGGACATGATCACCTTCGCGATGCAGCGCGACCCACTGCTCACCGAGGCGATGACCCGCGCCTTCATGTTCGCCGACGCGTCGGCGACCGCCGAGGTCGATCAGGTCGCCGGCATCATCGACCGGCTCCTCGCCGGCGCCATCGTCGGCGTGGGCGAGCCCACGGAAGAGGATCTCGCGATCGCCCGCGTGCTCTCGGATGTGTGGATGTCGAACCTCGTGCAGTGGCTGACCCGCCGCGCGTCGGCCACCGACGTCACCAATCGCCTCGAGCTCACGGTCCGGCTGCTGCTCAAGGACCGCGCCAACTGAGCTGAGCCCGACACGGACCTCTCAGGGTGCGGCTTTCGGCCGGGCATGCACATATGCCTCGACGACGGTCCGCATCACCGGCTTGCCGGCCACATTGACGAGTTCCGAGGTGGACGTGACGAGCGCCCGGTCGCGGTCGTCGAATTCGACGGCGTCGATGGTCAGCGAACCCGTCAACGTATCGCCGGGACGCACCGGCCGCAGGAAGACGACATCGGCAAGACGCTTGCCCGCGATGACCTTCCAGCGATACAGGACCGAGGTGACGGCGAGCTTCTGGTAGATCGACATCGTGTGCAGTCCGCTCGCGATGAGCCCGCCGTAGGCGCCGGCCTCGGCCGCGGCCTTGTCCGTGTGGAAGTCCTGTGGGTCCCAGGTCCGCGCGAAGTCGAGCAGTTCTTCTTCGGTCACGTGGTGCGTGCCGAACCGGAAGACCTGTCCGGCCTCGAGGTCATCGGCCCACAGTCGATCGGGTTCGCTCACTTCAGGTCGTTGGCGATCATCGGCCAGGTGGTCTTGAGGTCGCGCTCCCAGTAACCCCAGGAATGCGTGCCGTCGGGACGGAACAGAACCTTGTGCGGGACCTTCAGCGCGCGCATGCGCTGCGCCATCTGCTTGGTGCACTCGTTGACCGCGGCTTCGATGACCCCACCGACGACCACCTGGCTGGCAAGCGTGAAGGGATCCCCGGCGACCAGCGGGGCCTCGAGACGGTCGTACCACCCGGGAAGTCCGGTGCCACTGGTCATGTAGACCTTGGTTCCGCGCAACTTCGCGGCATTGACGTACGGGTCGTTCTTGCGCCATCCCGCCGAACCGATCGGGCCCCACATGTTGTCGACGTTGCCCATGCCGCGGTCGGCGACGACCATCCGAATGTACGTCTGCCCCAGCGGGTCACTGGTGCGGGCGCAACCGCTGTAGGCGGCGACCGACTTGTAGAGCCTGGGTGCGGCGATGGCGAGGTTCAGCACCGATGTACCGGCCATCGAGATCCCGGCGATCGCGTTCTTCCTCGTGGTGTTGAATTCCTTGTCCACCAACGGGGGAAGTTCTCGGGTCAGGAACGTCGTCCATTTGTTGCGGCCGAGGACCGGGTCGTCACGCTGCCAGTCCGTGTAGTACGAGAACGCACCGCCGATGGGCGTCACCACATTGACCTGCTTGTCGCGGAAGAACTTCGCGTACTGCGTCTTCGCCGCCCAGGTCGCCGAGTCCTCGCCGCCACCGGCCCCGTTGAGGAGGTAGAGCGTCGGACGCGGCTTGGTCTGGTTGTTGGGGCGCAGAACGTTCACCGGGACCAGTCGGCGCATCGCAGCCGAGTAGACGATCAGCGTCGTCTGGTGGGCCGAATCGTGGATGACGGTGTCGATCCGGGCGCGATTCGGGTCGGGCGCCGGTGCGGCAAGCGCCGCCGGTGCCCATCCGGTCGCCGCCACCGCGACGGCACACGCGACGACACTCAGTCGCCTCTTCCACGAGGAACGCACCAGTAGCCCCTTTTGTTAACAATGTTCTCAGACGTAACAAAGGTAACCGAGATCGGCGGGACGTCCCAAGCCGAGACGGTCGTCGTTAGGCGTTTGTGATCAGCGCGGCTGGAACCGCTGCGCCCCGTCTAGGCGCACGATCTCCCCGTTGATGTAGCCGTTCTCCAGCAGATGCTGCGCCAGCGCCGCGAATTCGTCGGGGAGACCGAGTCGCTTGGGGTAGGGCACACCCGCGGCGAACTTGGTGAGCGCCTCCTCCCCCATCGATTCCATGATCGGCGTGCGCATCGTTCCGGGAGCGATGGTGTTCAGGCGCACCGCAACCGAGCCGAGATCGCGCGCGCCCGACAGGGTGAGACCCATGACGCCGGCCTTGGCGGCGGCGTAGGCGGTCTGCCCGATCTGACCCTCGTAACCGGCGATCGAACTGGTCATCACGATCGCACCGCGCTCACCGGACTCCTTGGGCTCACCGGCCGCGAGCTTCGCCGCGGTGAGACGCAGGACGTTGTAGGTTCCGGTGAGATACAGATTGAGGGTCTTGACGAACCCCTTCATCTCTGCGGGCGATCCGTCGCGATTGACGATCCGCTGTGCCACACCGAAACCGCCGTGTGCGATGACCGCATAACGCAGGACACCGAGTTCGCTCGCCTGCTCGAGCGCGGCGTCCACCGAATCGTCGTCGAGCACGTCGGTGCGCGCGTAGACCGCCCGCTCGCCCAGTTCTTCCGCGAGTTCCTTCGCCGGCCGGTCGGCCAGGTCGGCGATCACGACCGACGCACCGGCGGCGTGCAGGCGCCGCACCGTCGCCGCGCCGAGTCCACCGGCACCGCCCGTCACCAGTACGACTTCACCCTCAAACGACATCTGTTCTCCTCACATCGATCTCATGGTCAGATTGACAGCGGGCCCTGACTGCGGACGACCCTCAGGCGCCGGTCCATTCGGGCTTGCGCTTCTCCGCGAACGCGCGGGCACCCTCGATCGCGTCCTTCGAGGTGAAGACCGGCGCCAGCAATTCGCCCTGACGGTCCCACTTCTCGTCGTCGCTCCACGATTCCGACTCGGCGATGATCCGCTTGGTGACGGCGACGGCCAGCGGGCCGTTCTCGGTGATGCGCTCGGCAAGGGCGAGAGCACCGTCGAGCGCACCGCCCTCATCGGTGAGGACGTTCACGAAGCCCCAGTCCGCGGCCTGCTCGGCGGTGAAGTTGTCGCCGGTGAGCGCCAGCTCGAGGGCCTTCTGATAGGGAATCTTCCTGGGCAGGCGCAGAAGTCCGCCGGCGCCCGCGACGAGGCCGCGCTTGACCTCCGGAATGCCGAACTTCGCCGACTTCGACGCGACGACGAGGTCGGTGGCGAGAACGAGTTCGGTTCCGCCGGCGAGCGCGAACCCCTCGACGGCCGCGATGACCGGCTTGGCCGGCGGCTTCTGCGTGAAGCCCAGCCCGCGCCCTTCGATGGCCACCGACTCGCCCGCCGCGAAGGCCTTGAGATCCATTCCGGCACAGAAGTTCCCACCCGCACCGGTCAGAATGGCGACCGACAGCTCCGGACTGTCGTCGAGTTCGTCCATCGCGTCGGCGAGCGACTGACTCACCTCGTAATTGATGGCGTTCCGCGCCTGCGGCCGGTTGATCGTGATGACGAGGATGCGCCCCCGGCGCTCCACGAGAACTGCGTCGGACATTGTCGCTGACCCCTCACCGATTCGACGATCGCTGCGAACGCGCTCACGCGGAATCGGGCGGCGTCGGCCGCAGCTCACGAGTGATCGTAATCAGAAAGGGGCCGCCCAATGGGGAAAATGAACGAACTGAGTTAGACAAGTACCCCGTCGCTGGACCGAACCACGTCGATCATCTCCTCTCGGGAGTTGAACTTGGTCCGGCACCGCCCGGGCCGGGCACGTGCGACCTCAGCATCGTCGATGATCCGCCAGTCGGCAAAGTCGACGACCCTCGCAGGCAGGAGGTGCTCGACGCCGGCCAGGCCCGGCTTGCTGATGCACCTGACGGAAAGCGCATCTGCAACCTGTGCGGCAGCGTTCTTCGCGGCAGCTCGATTCTGGGCCAGGTTCCCGAGCACTCCGCTCTGCGCACCTCCGACCCGGAAGATCTGCGTGCTGATCACCGGGTCGACAGGAGCGTCGCTCTCCGCCACGAACCCGATCGCGGTGATCACGGTGTCCGCGACGAACTCGACCTCGGTGTTCGACGCAGAATGTGTCCCCGCCAGGACCGCCCGGCCGTCGCGGTGATCCACCGCGCGGGTATCGACCGCGAAGTGGACGTTCACGGCCACCCGCGGTTCACCATCACCCGCCACCTGCTCACCGTCGATCGACACACCCACGCCCGGCAGCTCGCAGAGTTCGCGGAGCATGGCGGCGTCCCACCGCACCCGATCGCGAGGACCGCGCGCGACGATGTCGATGCGCCGGAGGTTCTCCGCTTCGAGCGCGGCTCGGGCCTCGTCGTCGACATCGCTACCGACAAGGTCCTCCGCCGTCTTGGACAGGAGTCGAGCGACGTCCATCGCGACGTTGCCCGCGCCGACGACGACCACCGATTCGCCCAGCGGCCTGCACGAATCGGCGTCGGCGCCGCGAAGGACGCTGTCCGGATCGGCGTTGATGAAGCGCAGCAACTCCCCCGCACCCAGGACCCTGGCGTCAGGGTGGACCGCTATCCCGATGGGCCGATCGTTCGGCAACCCGGTAGCGACGACGACCGCGTCGAAGGCGGCATGGAGGTCGGTCAGGGACAGGTCACGACCGATGCCGGTGTTGCCGACGAACCGCACACCCGGCGAAGCGAAGACCCGGTCGAACTGCCGGGCGACGTTCTTCATGCCCTGATGGTCGGCGGCAACGCCGTAGCGGAGCAGGCCGAACGGTGTCATGCGCCGGTCGAAGACGGTGATCGCCGCGTCGGGCATCAGCCGCCGCAACGCGATGGCGGTATAGCAACCCGACGGACCTGCACCGACGATGGCGACTTCGGCGTGTCGAGTATTCTGTCCTGCAACGGTTTTCGTCATGTCAGGCTCTCTCGGTTCAGTGCAGGCGAATCGGCAGCGAGCGGTAGTTGCGCCCGCGGTCGGTGTGGTAGGTGACCGGCTCACCGGCGAGTTCGATGCGCTCGCACCGCTCGGCGACGGTGGTGAACATCGTCTCGAGTTCCACCCGCGAAAGAAGTTGTCCGGCACAGGCATGCGGTCCGATGCTGAACGAGAGGTGTTTCGCCGCGAGCGGACGGGTGTGGTCGAACTCGTCAGGGCGCTCGAACACCTCGGGATCGCGGTTGGCCGAACCGATCATGAAGCGGATCGTGCTGCCGGCCGAAATCTGCACGCCGCTGATCTCGATGTCGGCGGTCGTGATGCGCGGGAACGACATCTCGGCCGGGTTGAGTCGGATGAGCTCCTCGATGATCATCGACCGCTCCTCGGGCTGGTTGCGGTAGGTCTCGAGGATGTCGGGCCGCTGGGCGAAGAACTCGAGGCCGATGGCTCCGGTGAATCCGGGGTTGTGCCCGCCGGAACCGAATAGCAGCATGAGGGTCTGAAGCACGTTCAGCTCGGTGAGCTCACCCCGATCCTGGGCGGCGATGAGTTCGTCGGCAAGTCCGGTGCCGGGGTTGCGTCGCTTCTCGGCGATCATCTCACGCACCCGACCCTCGAGGTAGGCGAACGCCTGCGCGGCAGCGGCATCGGAGTCCGGATGCGGTTCGGCGACAAGAGCATCCATGGCCGTGATCATCGATTCCGGAACCGGCTTCACATCATGCTCCGGAAAACCCAGGATGCGGCACATCGTGACGTGCGTCGGCTTCACGGCCAGTTCGAGGTGCGCCTCGATGACCTCACCCGGAGTCGCCGCGTCGAGCGTCTCGCGCACGACGTCGGCGGTGTGCTCAGCCCACCGCTTGATGAGCTTCGGGGTGAACCACTTGGCCGTACGACGACGGAGCGCGGTGTGCTCCGGCGGATCCTTGAATAGCATCGTGTAGGCAAAGGCCTCCCAGGCACCCATGTCGGGGTCTGCGACGCTCATGCACGGGTCCTTGCCCCACCGCACGATGTCGGCGTGCCGGAAGACGAGGTACGTCCCGTCGGAGACCTGATAGACCGGGCTCTCCGCACGCACCTTCTCGTACCAGGGGTACGGGTTGTCCCGGAACTCCTGGTCGTCCCACGGCAGCAGCTCGGACTCCGGGGGCAGAGCGGGATCGTCGAACGAGGCGGCCGGTTCGATCGTGACGGTCATGGTTGAGCTCCTTCGTCGGGAAGCGACCGGAGTCGCGTTTGGTGGGCGGTCGTTGGCGCAAGGCATTCGCGCGCGATCAGTGGATCAGACTGCGAGAGCGGCAGATTCGACCAGTGCTACACGCGCCCAGTCGGTGGCGATCTCCGAGGGGTCCTCACCCGACGCGGCATCGTGGCGCCCGATCTCCCCGACAAGTCGGGCGCCGAGATCGGTGAAGGTTGCCGAGAGCACGTCGACGGCGTTGTTGTAGGTCTCGTAAGTGCTGTCCCCGAGACCGAAGGCCAGGAACTCGATCCCGGTCAGGTCCGGGCGGAAACCGGAGAGTTCGGAGTGCAGCGGTTCCGCGGTAGCGGGCAGACCGCCCTCGCCGTAGGTCGAGGTGATGAGCAGCAGGCGCGTGTCACCGGCGGTCAGGTCGTCGAATCCGGTGACGTCGAAGTCGTCCATGGCGGTCACGGTCGCGTCGAAGTCGTTGCCGCCTAGGAATTCTGCGACGTCGTCGGCCACCATCTCGGCATTTCCGGATTCGGTGCCGTACAGGATGATCACGTTCATGGCTCGGCCTTTCGGGGTTGAGGGGTTGGCCGCCACCGGGCCGGGCATTCACGACCCGGCGGCAGACCTGGATCGGGAGTCGTTCTCAGAACTCTTGGCGTCCGATGCGCTGGTAGACGTCGGGCTTCTGGCCGCGCAGCACCCGCGCGTACAGGAAGCCGACGATCGGGATGCCGAAGGTGATCGCCAGGAAGACGGTGGTTACCGTGCCGGTGTCACCCAGGAGATCGGAGTAGTTGGCGACTGCGAGGTAGGCGACGATGCCAAGCCCGACAGACGCGACGACCGGGGCGACCACGGTCTTCCACTTCGACAGCGTGGTCACGGCGCGGCGCTTGTAGAAGTAGGCCACCACTGCCAGGCTCGCAAGGAACATGACGAGGATGATCGCGAGGTTCCCGGCGCCGGCGGCCTTCGCGTAGAGGCTGTCCGGGCTGGTACCGATCACCGCAAAGGCAACGAGCAGTACCGTCCACACGGCGCCGACGAACGAAGCGGCCATGAAGGGCGAGCGATGACTCGGGTGGACGCGACCGAGTTTCTCGGGAAGCACACCGTCGGTACCCAGCGAGAACAGATAGCGAGCCGAGGCGTTCTGGATCGAGAGCATCGAGGCGAGGATCGACGTGATGAGCAGCACCGTGATGATGTCGGAGACGACGCGCCCGGTGAGGGTGAGCATGGCGGAGTTGAACAGTCCAGCCGTGTCCGCCTCAGCCGCCGCCTGCGCCTTGTCATCACCGAGGAAGGCCAGGTAGGCCCAAGCGGCGAGTGCGTAGAACACGCCGATGCCGGCCACTGCGATGAACATCGCGCGCGGGATGGTCTTCTCCGCGTCCTTGGCCTCTTCGCGGTAGATCACCGTTGCCTCGAATCCGAGGAAGTTGCCCAGTACGAACAGGACCGCGAGTCCGAGAGCGTTGTCGGAGATCGCCGGCAGCGTGAATCCTGCGCCACCGCCGTCGGCTGGTCCGCCGTTGACGAACGATGCGACGTCGAAGACGACGACCGCGATGACCTCGAGCCCCATCACCAGTGTCAGGACCTTGGCGGACAGGTCGATGCGCCGGTAGGCGAGAGCGGTGGTCACCGCGATGATGCCCAGCCCGTAGACGTACCAGGGGATCTCCGGGAATCCGAGTGGCTCGAGGAAGCCCTTGGCAGTGATCGCGAACATCGACGGCGCGAAGAACCCGATGGCCATGTAACCGGCCGTCGCGAGGAGCGCGCTACCCAGTCCGGCGGATCGTCCGAGCCCCGCGGTGATGAAGGCGTAGAAGCCACCGGGATTGGGCACTGTCCGGCCCATCGCGACGAATCCGACCGAGAAGACGAGCAGCAGCGCCGTCACTGCGAGATAGATTGCCGGCGCGCTCGACCCGCTGAAGAGCAGGAGAACCGGGATGAAGCCGGCAACCGTGGTCAGCGGCGCCGAGAAGGCGAGCACGCTCATCACGAGCTCGCCGACGCCCATATCGCCGCGTAGGCGCTGCGGCGCCGCAGGTGCCGTAGCGGCGGCCGCCTGCGGCACCTTGATCTGTTCGATGGTCATGTCGTGTTCCTTGGTCCGAAGTTGTCTGGTCCGTGAAATCTCTGCGCGCGAATCGATTCGCGCGGTAGCCGGTCGCGACGTCGTCGGCGGGATCGGCCCGGGGTTCCAAACGCGACTTCAGTCGCGACTTGAGTATGCGTTCTCATTTGTGTCCGATACGTAAATCGGGGTGACACGGGAGTAACAGCTTCCAGGGAGGTGAGCGTCGCGTGTCGCATTGACCAAGGAACATCGAAAAGTGTTCGCATACAAAATGTCTCGTCAAATTGCCGGAACCATGCCAGCCGACTGCGAACACGCAAGAACCCACGCGCAGACACACGTGGGTTCTTGTAAGTTATTGACAGACGGCCAGATAGCCGTGGACTAGAGTTCGCATCTCGTCAATCACCGACTCAGATCCGTCTGGATCGTCACGGAATGCGACCTGCCCCAAGCGTTCCAGTACTTCGACGACGACTTCACACTGCGTGAGCGTGAGATTCTCGAAGCACCCTTCGTAACCGGACAACTCCGCGTGGAGCATGACCGCCATCTCCTCGATCCAGATGCGGTCGCGCAGGCGGGTATTGGCGGTGAAGCGCTGACCGACCCAGATGGCACGAACGAGCGGTATGCGGAACCAATCGCAGTACTGGTCGACGAGGGCGTCGACGAACTCCGTCCAGGTCCCGAAGCCCGGGTCGGAGAAGAGTTTCGCCTGCTCCTCCCGCGAGTCCAGCATGCACTGGAGTGCCAGCTCATCGAGAACGCTGTCGGGGGTCTCGAAGAACGCATAAAAGGAACCCTTACTGAAGCCCGATCGTTCGAGCAGCAGCGTCGGCGATCCGACAAGGGCGTCGACGCCCTGTTCGAGGACGATCTGAGCCGCAACGTCGAGGACGTTCCTGATCGCCGCCTTGGATCGCTCCTGCAGCGGTTTCTTGCGGAGGCCCCCGGGAAGACGCGTAGGCGGGATCGTGCCCCAGACCCGCCCGGAACCGGCATCGGTCATGTCCACACCCCTCCTCTCGTCCATCCTCATAACGCGACCGAAGTCGTGTTTTGACGATAGCAAGGGTCATGTGACGCGGGTGTTAACTGGAATGACGGTCGCGTAATGAACTCACCCGGTCACGCAGCCGCAGATGCAGCAGTCGCCATACGCTGGCGTTCCTTCCACTCCCAGACGGCATAGATCACCTCGGTGGCGTACCCGATGTCGAGTTTGCCGCCACCCACCGGCACCGTGGCATCCGCAGCGATCCGTTCGTCAGGCGTCCACCCGCCCGGCGCTTTGGTATCTGGACTCACGCCTATCTCCGAACCATCCGGCATGTAGAACGTGAACCGCTGTCCCCCATGCGCTTTGATCGCGAACTCACCTCTGTGCAACGCCCGGTGACACGTCCCGCACAACAGAATCAGGTTGTCGAGCTCGGTCTCGCCATCGTTGGACCAGAACACGACGTGATGCGCATGCAAATGCCGCGTGCGCCCGCACCCCGGCGTCTGGCAGCACCGATCCCGTAGAAACAGCGCCCGGATCATCGCTTTGGACGGCGTCCGCTGCTTACGCCCCAACCCCAACAACGCACGCTTACCGGGTCGACCAGACACCTTCTTCGACAACGCTTCCCGCACCGACGCCCCACACGCCGCTTCCGCCAGCTCCCCCTCCGCCAGCGCGGGTCCGTCATCCAGGTGAGGCCTCACCCCCTCACCCGCATGCACCAGGATCTCCGCACCGGGCGCCAACTCCGGCATGCCGATCCCTTCGTGGACCGCATCAGCCATCGCGACCACCGCCGGCGCCAGGTTCGACGGCACGTTGCGCCATAGATCCGGCCGGTTCGCCGGATTGATCTCCGAATCCGCAGCACCCACGGTCTCCAGCCGATCGTCCGAAGCGTTCCGCGGAACGCTCCCCGACACCGGCAGATCCGGATCACCTACCGTGCGAGTCCTCTCGTACTCGGCCCGCACCACACCCGCCAAGAACCGGGCACCGTCCAACGGCGCCAGTCTCATCGACACCGACAACGTGCCGTCGAAGTTCCACTCGCAACTACCCCGTGACTCCACGGGCTGCTGCTCCCCATCACCGCCGGCCGAGCTGTCGATCTGCCGCATCGCCCGCACAACCCGCTCCAACTGCGACGCCGTGCACGACAACGCCACATTCACCAGTTCCTTCTCACGAAGCGGGGTTGCCACCCGCGTCAACGCACGCACCTTCGAGTACGTCAACCGGCCCTCACCGAACATCTGCCGGACCGCTGGAAGTTCACGCAGCGCCCTGGCCACGCGGATCTGCTCCTGCGCCGTGCGCTGCGAAAGCCCCGCCCGCCACGACAACCAATGCCCCAGCGAATGAATCCCCGGACCCCGCCACGAATCCCGCTGATCCAACTCCGCCACATGGTCGAGGAATTCAGCGGTCATCGCGGTGATCTGCGCGGCATAGCCGAGCACCCGCCCCTCGAGTACCTCGTCCGACAACGACGCCGGATCCGCACCGTCGAACAACGACGACACGCCCTCGCCACGCAACGCGGTAATAGACATCCCGACCTCCCAGCCAGTTCGAACAGATATACGAACAAGCTACCGCCGACTACCGACAGTTTCGCAGGTCACGACTTCGCGAGCGTTCCGCGGAACGCTCCAGACTCAGCCCCGATCTCGTCGACCAACCCCCAGCCCAGTGCCTGCTCGGCGTCGATCTCGGCACCGGTGACGAACAGGTGCAATGCCCGCCACCGTCCGATGCGCCGGGGCACGCTGACGGTGCCGCCGGCTCCCGGGATGAGGCCCATCGACACCTCGGGCAGACGGATACGGGTGTCCGGGGCGGCGACGACGCGGCCTGCGAAGGCGGGGATCTCGATGCCGGCGCCCACACAGTGACCGTGCAGGCGGACCTCGACGCGGTCGGCGAGCACGGCCACGAGTCGTCCCGCTCCCCCGCGGGTGCGGATCAGGTGGGCCGTCGACGCGTCGGGCATGTGTCCGAACTCGTCCAGGTCGCCACCGGCACAGAACGCACTGCCCGCCCCGTCGACGACGACGTGATCGATCGAGTCGTCGAGTATTGCCAGGCGCAACGCGTCGACGAACGCGTCGCGCAGCGCGGTGCCGTAGGCGTTGCGGCGTTCGGGCCGGTTGAGGGTGATGCGCAGGGTGTCACCGTCGCGGTCGAGCAGCACCGCGTCGACGGCGGGCGGCGGAAGCGGGCGCCCCTTGGCGCGACGCTCCTCCAGCCATCGGCCGAATTCGTCGCCGCCCTGCAGTGTCGAGTAGCCCAGGGATTCGACGTCGATGGCAGGGACGGGATCGAGCGGTTCGGCTGCGCGCACCACCTGCGCGGCGACGAGCGAGGCCTGCGGACATCGCGAGACCGCGTCGGTGAAGTTCCGGATTGCCACCTCCACGTCGTCGACGCCGATCACCGCGCGATGGTCGGTGCCGGGTGGGCCATACGTGAGATCGAGGCCATCCAGCAGAGGGAACAGTTCGTCGTCCATCATCCTGGTGGACGTCCCCACCAGGATGACGTCCGATGCCGAGGCACGGTCGGCCGCCCGGACCAGGTCGTCGTCGGTCACGTCGTCCACGGTGTCGAGGTCCACCAGCGCGACCGGCGACGCCACGGCTGCACCGTCGCCGAGCAGGTCCCCACCTCCGATGACCGGTGCTGCGGCCAGGTCGGCGATCGAGATACGACGGATCTGCATGGCGGTGAACCTCCTGAGCTTTACGTGCGGACGGTAGCATTTCGTCCGTGTCCAGCCATGCGTCCCATGATCCGGTGCGCGACTGGGCCGCCAGCGGTATCCCGCATCTCACCGGCCGATCCGACGGTCCACCTCTCATCCCGCCGGGTCGGGCAGCGACACTCGCGCGGGAACTCGGCGACTGGATTCGGGAGGCGAGCAACGGCGCCGCCGACATCGACGGCGCTGCCCTGTTCGCCGAGCGCGCCGCACTGACCGGGCACTCTCGGCAAGGCGATCTCACCCCGGGCGGATCAGGGCGCCTCCTGCCCGCCGACGACGGTTGGGTCGCGGTGAGTTCCGCCCGCCCCGACGACCCACTACTGCTGGGTGCGCTGATCGAACGCGAGGTGACCGAGGACAGCGTCTGGCCGGCGGTCGCCGAGTGGACGTCCCAGCACACCCGAGCGGATTTCGACACACGCGCCACCTTGTTGGGGATCGCCGGCGGCGGTGTCGCTCACGGCGACGAGATCGCCGACCAGGCACGTGACGCGTTGCGTCCGAATGGCGTTCCGCGTTCGGTCGACGGCCTGCTCGTCGTCGACTTCAGTGCCCTGTGGGCCGGCCCGCTGTGCGCACACCTGCTGGGTCTCGCCGGAGCGCGAGTGGTGAAGATCGAGACACCGCAACGTCCGGACGGCGCTCGGCGCGGAGACCAAGACTTCTACCGGTTGCTGCATGGAGGGCACGCGTCGGTTGTCCTCGATCCGACGGTCCACGCCGAACGCGGCGCGCTGAAAAGACTCGTCGCGGCCGCCGACATCGTGATCGAAGCGTCCCGACCACGGGCTTTGCGCGGATTCGGCCTGCGCGCCGAGGATTTCGTCGCCTCCGGAACCACCTGGATCTCCATCACCGCCGCCGGGCGCGACTCCGACCGCATCGGCTTCGGCGACGACGTCGCCGCGTCGGCGGGACTGGTCACCGAAGACGACGCAGGCCTGATGTTCGTGGGCGACGCGATCGCCGACCCGCTGTCCGGGCTGACCGCCGCCGCGCTCGCGATGTGTGAACCCGGTCCCGGTCGCGGCACCCTGTGGGACCTGTCGATGCGCGCCACGGTCGCGTCGACCCTCGGCGGACCACCGCCGCCACCCGCGTACCGCGACGGCGATCAGTGGGTGGTCGACACCGATTCCGGCACAGTCCCACTCGATCCGCCCCGGGCACGGGCCGGTTCCAGTGCCGACGCCGCACCGTCGGGGCGGGACACGAACTCGGTGCTGACCGAACTGGGGATCATCCGGTGAGCGCGACACTGTTCCGCCGTGTGACCCTCCCCGCGGGAGTCCGCGACGTCGCCGTCGACCGCGGTGTGATCACAGCGGTCGGAGTGGATCTCGCAGGCGACGCGCCCGGAGGATTCGAGATCATCGACGGCGACGGCGGAGCGCTCATCCCCGGCCTTCACGACCATCACATCCACCTCCACGCGCTCGCGGCGGCCTCGGCGTCGGTGCAGTGCGGTCCGCCGCTGGTGACGAGCTCCGACGATCTCGCCGCCACCTTGGACCGCGCCCCCGATCTCGACCCCGCCGGCTGGGTCCGTGGCGTCGGATACGTGGAAACCGTTGCCGGGCTGCTCGATTGCACCACCCTCGATCGCCTCCACTCCCGCCGACCGGTCCGCATCCAGCACCGCAGCGGCGCGGTGTGGTTCCTCAACACCGCAGCGGCCGAGGCCGTCGGGTTGCGGACCGCCGAACATCCCGGTGTCGAGCGGGACGACTCCGGCGCACCGACCGGACGCGTGTGGCGCGCCGACGACTGGCTTCGTGAGCGGATGGGCCACTCCCGTCCACCCGACCTGTCGCAGGTCGGTTCCGAACTGGCCCGACTCGGCATCACCGGCGTCACCGACGCCACGCCGGAAGTGTCGACGGAGTCCGTCGACGCACTCGTCTCATCACATATGAACGGGGCTGTGCCACAACGACTTCACCTACTGGGAGTCCCACTCGATGCGACCCCCGACCTCCCACCGACGGTGACCGTCGGCCCGTTCAAGATCGTGCTGGCCGATTCCGACCTCCCCGACTTCCCCAGCCTGTGCGAGCGGATCCGCGCCGCGCATTCGCGGGGACGCGGGGTCGCCGCGCACTGCGTGACCCGGGAAGCCCTCCTGCTGCTCCTCGCCGCCTTCGACGAGGTCGGCCGTCGGCCGGACGATCGGATCGAACACGGTGCGATCATCGCTGCCGAGACCGTCGACGAGTTGAGCCACACGCAGATCGCCGTCGTCACCCAACCGGGATTCATCGCGGCACGCGGTGACGACTATCTGGATCGCCTCGACGCCTCGGACGTCCCCGACCTCTACCGGTGCGCTTCCCTCCTCGAACGAGGTGTGCCGCTTGCGATGTCGAGTGACGCACCGTACGGCCCCGTCGACCCGTGGGAAGTGATCGCGGCGGCCGCAAACCGTCTCACCCCGGACGGCCGCACGGTCGGTGCCGACGAGAAGCTCGACCGCGTGACGGCGTTGGATCGCTACCTGACGCCGCTGAGCGCCGTGGGCGCAGCGCCGCGAACGGTCCGCACCGGCGAACCGGCCGACCTCGTCCTGCTCGACGACACGCTCGAGTCAGCACTGCAGACCGGCCGGGAGGCGTTGCACTGCACGATGATCCGCGGTCGCATCGCCTACCGACGTGAGGGATGATCCGGCTGTCAGCCGACGCCCGGCACCGGAACCTGCGCTCCCGTGACCGCGGCGGAGGCGTCGGAGACCAGGAAGGCGACGGTTTCGGCGATCGTCTCCGGGGACACCCAGCCCTTGCGGGAGGAATCCGGTTGGCTCTCCCGGTTACCCGGGGTGTCGATCACCGACGGCAGGATCGCGTTGGCCCGGATGGCGTCGTCCTTGTACTCGGCGGCGAGGGCACTGATGAACGCCCAGACGGCAGCCTTCGAAGTGATGTAACCCGCAGCACCGGAGAACGGCGCGAATGCGGCCTTCGCCGACACTCCCACGATCGATCCGCCACCCGCCTCGATCAGCTTCGGGATCGCCGCCGCGGACAGCAGATACAGCGACCGCAAATTGAGGCGGAGCAGCCGCTCGAACTCCTCGACCGGCGTCACGTCCACGCGCTCCCCCATGGCGAACCCGCCGACCAGGTTGACCACCGCGGTCACCGGCGCCGAGGACTCCCCCGCGGCGGTCGCGACGACCTCTGCCACCGACGACTCGTCGAACAGATCGGCACGGAGGGTGACGAGCCGACCGGACTCGGGAAGACGCGACAGTTCGGCCTCGACGACCCACGGCACCACCACACGCCAACCGTCGTCGAGCAGCTTCTTCGTGACCGCGGAACCCAATCCGCCCGTACCGCCCGACACGATCACCGTTTGTGCCATCGCCAATCCGTCCTTGTCTCTCGCACTTCGTTCGACATCGGCGACACTACTGCAGGTGTCTGAATGTGTGCATTCATCTCACCGTATGCGTGAGAGGCTGTGTCGATGAGCACGAACGTCACCTCCGAGGCACCGGAGTGGTTCCGCACGGCCGTCGCGACGAAACCCGAGCACTCGTCGGTCACCGTCCATGGTGCGCGCATCACCTACCGCTGTTGGGGTGAACCCGGCTCACCCGGCCTCCTCCTGGTCCACGGCGGTGCGGCCCACGCCGGCTGGTGGGACCACATCGCGCCGCGGTATGCAGGAGAACGTCGCGTCGTCGCCCTCGATCTGTCCGGCCACGGCGACAGCGACTGGCGCGACACCTACACCCTGGACACCTGAGCCGACGAGGTCACCGCCGTCGCCCATGCCGCACACGCGGGCGACCACGCGGTCCTCGTGGGACACAGTCTCGGCGGCCTCGTCGGCATCCGGACGTCGATCGCCCACCCCGACCTGATCACCGACCTCGTGCTCGTCGACTCGCGCATCCTCGACGCCGAGATGCTGGACGAGATCCAGCGCCACCAGCCCGAGGGAGGCATCCCTCGACGCAGCAAGCACTATCCCTCGCTCGACGCAGCGCTCGAACGGTTCCGCCTCGTGCCCGACCACGCGAGCCTCGACTACGCCAAGGACCATGTCGCCCGGCAGTCGGCGGTCCGCGACGACGACGGATGGCGATGGAAGTTCGATCGCGGGTTCGCCGACGAATTGACCGATCTCCCGCCGCACCCGCCGAGCGATTGCCGACTCGGCGTCGTCTACGGGGAGCACGGGGTCGTGACCCCCGCGATGATCGACATCGTCACCGCCGGCCTCGACCAACCGGCGCGCGTCGTCGAACTCGCCGGGGCCGGCCATCACATCCCACTCGAACAGCCCCTCGCGCTGATGGATGCCATCGACGACTTCCTTCGGGCCTAGCATGGATGTCGATGACCGACGACCGCGCTCCCGAGATCAGCGACCGCGACTCGTCGGACTCATCAGACTCATCTGATTCACGCGACAGCGTTTTCGCTTCGCTGCACGTCCCCAACTACCGGATCTTCTTCGCCGGCATGTCCGTGTCGATGACCGGTTCCTGGATGCAGGCGACCGCCCAGGCCTGGCTGGTGCTGACGTTGAGTGGATCGGCGTCGGTCCTCGGCCTGATCGTCGCGCTGCAGGCTCTGCCGGTTCTCCTGATCGGACCCTATGCCGGTGTCATCGCCGACCGCGTCGACCGTCGGCGATTGCTGACGGTCCTCCAGGCGATGATGGGCCTGCTGGCAGCGGTGCTCGCCGCACTCACGCTCGCCGCGGTGGTGGCGGTGTGGCACGTGGCGATCCTCGCGGTGCTGCTCGGCCTCGGACACGCCTTCGAACAGCCTGCGCGGCAGGCATTCATTCATCAGATCGTCGGGAAATCGCTGATCCGCAACGCGGTCACGTTGAACTCGGTGATGGTCAACGCCGCTCGCGCGGTCGGTCCGGCCGTCGCCGGCGTCATCCTCACACTCGTCGGTGCGGGTTGGTGTTTCGCGATCAACGCGGTCAGTTTCCTGGCGGTGGTCGTCTCGCTCATCGCGCTCGACGGCACGAAGATCACCCAGGAGACCCCCGTCCCCCGCGCGAAAGGACAGCTGCGCGAGGGCATCCGCTATGTCCGCGGCATCCCGTCGCTGTGGATTCCCCTCGCCACCATGGCCCTGGTCGGCACCCTGGCATACAACTTCCCGGTCACCCTGACGGCTGCCGCCGACTTCGTCTTCAACGGTGGGCCACAGGCTCTCGGTTTCATGACGTCGGCCATGGGGGTCGGCGCGGTCGTCGGGGGGCTCGTCGTCGCGGCGCGCGGCACCATCGGACTGCGGCCGCTCACGCTGGCCGCGTTCGGATTCGGCATCACGATCGCCGCGGCGGCGCTGGCACCGGACCTGATCACCGCCATCTGCGCGCTGTTCCTGGTGGGTTGGCTCAGCGTGACGTTCATGTCGACCGGCAACGCCACTCTCCAGCTCAACTCCGAACCCCGGATGCGAGGACGGGTCATGGCGCTGTGGTCAGTGGCTTTCATGGGGTCGACGCCGATCGGCGGTCCGCTCATCGGCGCGATCATCGAGGCCACCAATCCGCGGGTGGGGTTGGGTGTCGGCGCGGCCGCATGCCTGGCCGCCGCATTCCTCGCCTTCGTCGCCGACCGGAGGAGCCGATCGCGGGTGGGGCCCGAACCCGCCATCGACTGAGCCTGGTTCAGACGGCGTCGCTTCCGTCGATGCTGCCGAAGTCGCCGACCTCGACGTTGCCCTGATCGTCGACCGCGGTGTCGAAGATGCCGTCGCAGTCGGTGTCGGCGACCGCGATGTCGGTGCAGCCGTCACCGTCGCTGTCGGCCTCGATCAGGTCGATCACGCAGTCGTCGTTGGTGTCGTAGGCGATCGACTCGGCGTAGCCGTCATCGTCGGTGTCGACCACGATTCCGTCTGCGGGGATCTGGGTGCTCATGGTGTTCCTTTCGTCGTGCCCGCCGGTGCGGGCTGTCTGCTGCGTTCGTGTACTTGGAGCGGGAGCGGGTCGGGAATGTTCCCCGGCTGTCCCGGAGTCGTTCGGTCGGCCGACGTGCGTCTTTCGACGAATGTGCCCCGTCGTCTCACCTCACCGGGTTAGCGTGACTCAGGTCACGATCGGAGGGGCGATGACGCCAGATCGATGGGGTATTCACACGATGCGGCGGCGACTGCACGCGGTCGCCTGCCTCGTCGCCGGGGCGCTGCTCGTGTCGACGATGCTGGTGTCCGCACCGGCGACCGCCGCGAACCACTGGTTCCCGGACATCTCCGAAAGCTCGGTACCGAAGGCCGATTGCGGTCCGGGCTCACGACCGGAGCCCGGCCTGCAGGGCGACGTCAGCGCCGAGGACCGGTTGTCCGGTCGCAGCATGCGTGGCTACCACTGCAACCTGACGAAACTCGGCAACGTGACCGCCGCGGGCGGCGGCATCGTGTCGGCGTCGTTCGAGCACTGCAGCTACACCGGAAGCCTGTTCCCCGGCAACAACTTCATGCCTCAGCCGGGCGTCCAGGTCATCGATGCCTCCGATCCCCGGAAGCCGCGAGTGGTGGGCTCGCTCACCGACACCGCGATGCGCGGTGGCACCTGGGAGACCCTGAAGGTCAACAAGAAGCGCAAGTTGCTCGCCGCGACCGGGGTTCCGCTTCTGTGGGGTGCCGGCTTCTTCGCGGTCTACGACATCTCCGACTGCACCCGTCCCAAGCTGCTCAACGCCCGCGGCGGCGGCATCGCCTACCCCATCCCGTTCACCTCGCACGAGGGTGGCTGGTCGCCCGACGGCCGGACGTACTGGGCGTCGGGGGTCGCTCCGGGGCACCTGAGTGCAATCGACGTCTCCGACCCGCGCAATCCGCGGGTGATCTGGCAGGGTCTGCACAGCTTCCTGGGGCATGGTTTCGGCATCACGCCCGACGGCAACCGCATGTACCTGTCGAACATGGCGGGTGTCACGGTCCTCGACATCAGCGCCGTCCAACGGCGTGCACCCTACCCGCAGGTCCCGCATGTGGCTGCGTATCTGTGGCCCGACGGCCAGCTCAACCAGCACTCGATCCCGGTCACCTATCGGGGTACACCGCACGTCATCACCGCCGATGAGGGCGGTTCGGGCGGCGTGAAGATCTTCGACGTCTCCCGGGTCAACACACCGCGGTACGCCGCACAACTCAAGCTCGAGATCAACCTGCCCGAGCATCAGGACACCCAGTTCCGGTCGTCCATGGGCGGTTCGTTGTTCGGCAGCAACCCGCACTACTGCGCGGTCGACCGTCCGAAGGATCCGACGGCATTGGCCTGTGCGTGGGAGTCATCCGGCATCCGTGTGTTCGACATCCGCGACCTTTCCGCGATCAAGGAGATCGCCTACTACAACCCGCCGGCACAGAAGGGCGCCACCGCGCTCGGCCGGCCCAACTCGCCGCACGTGCTGGGCTCGATCATCGGCGCCCCGGGGATCGAATTCCTCAGCCTCGGAATGTCTCTCGCGAACGGGCGAGCCAAGCTGAACGAGATGATCGGTCCGCGGATCGGCATGGTCGTGGGTGGTGACATGGCCACCGACTGGTGCTTCTCCCCGCCGGAGTTCCGCGGCAACAGGATCTTCACCACCTGCTCCGACGGCGGTTTCTACGCGCTCGAGTTGAGCAGCCGGGTCTACACCCCGCCGCCGGATCAGGATTCGTTCCTCGGATGACCGAACGGCACACCGACAGGCGCACCGGCAGACAGCGACCCGCGTGGCCGCAGATCGCCGGACTGACCTCGCTGGCGATACTGCTCGTGGCGATCGGAATCGTCGTGGGTTCGGTGTGGTCACCTGGTTCGCAGGACGACGTGACGACGATGAGTGCTGCCGACATCGGCTTCGCACAGGACATGTCGGCGCACCACGATCAGGCACTGCTGATGGCCCGGACGATTCTCGCCGCCCCCGATGTGGACCCGACGATCCGCGGACTGGCCGACCAGCTCGTCGTCGCCCAGTCCGCGGAGAGCGCCACGATGCGCGGTTGGCTGCAGTTCTTCGGGCTGCCGCTGACCTCGGACTCGCCGATGTCATGGATGCCCCACGACGATTCGCATTCACACGGCCAGCCGTCGGCGGCGACGCCCGACACCCCACCCATGCCGGGCATGGCGAGCACCGACGAACTCGGCCGACTCGCCACACTGCGTGGCGATGAGGCCGAGAAACTGTTCCTGCAGTTGATGATCCGGCACCACCGCGGCGGTCTCGAGATGGCTCAGGCGGCGTACAACGACGACCGTTCCGCACCGGCGACAAAGCAACTCGCCCTGAACATGCTCGGCGACCAGGGCAACGAAATCGGTCAGATGTCGATGCTCCTGAAGGAACGCGGCGCCGAACCCCTGCCCACCTGAACCTTCTGGACTGAACCCCTCTGGGCCGTCAGTCGGTCTTGGGATGCAACGTGAACATCTCCCAGACCTCTTTCTGGTCCGCCGCCCACGGGTCGTAGACGAAGGGGGCGTGCCGCAACGCCATTCCCGCCTTCCGGGGAGTCCGGTCGGCCTTGAAACCGTTACAGGACTTGCACGCCGCGACCTGGTTGCCGAAAGTGCTGGGCCCTCCCTGGGATACCGGCAGGATGTGGTCCACCGTGTCGGCGGGACCGTCACAGTAGGCGCAGATCCACTGGTCACGACGGAGGATCGTCGCGTTGGAGGCGTAGGAATCCATCGTCTTGCCTGCGTACGGACGGTAGGCGTCCCGCTTGATGGCCACCACCTTGTGGATGGGCAGTGACACCGTCGGCGAATGGACCACGCGCACCAGGGGGGTGCCCTCGACGTTGCGCGCGACCTCGGTGGTCAGCAGGACGGCAGCGCGCCGCCAGGTGACGCGCGCGAGGATCTGTAATCCCGCATTCGTGACGAAGATGGTCATGGATACTCCTCGATGCGTGGGCGAGTGAGCGCGCCGACCATCGAGGTTCACGACCTCAGGAACTGGTGACGCTGGATGTGATTGGTCCGGACCGGGTTCGGGCTGGTAGCCCGTACCGGCAGCCGAGGTCGGTCATCCGCCACTCGCGAACGAACACCGCCATACCGATCGACATCTGCGCCACCTCCTTTCAGTTCTCTTCTGGTCTGCTGTCCGCCACGATAACCGCGGTCAGCGGAGCCTGCCACCGTTCAAGCCGTGTGTTCGCCGATGTTCACGTGCTGAACACAGTGTGTTCGCGGCCTGCCGGGCCGATCTCAGAAGATGTCGGGGAGGTCCTCCGACACCGTGTTCGGGTATGTCGCCGACCGCTTCTCCAGGAACGACATGACGCCCTCGTAGACGTCGCCGGACTGGCCACGATAGAAGATCGCCTTCGAATCGGCGTGATGGGCGTCGAGCGGGCTGGGCGCCCCGGCCATCCGCCACAACAGCTGGCGGGTCAGTGCGGCCGAGACGGGGGCGCTGCCCGCGGTCATCTCGCGCGCCACGGCGATCGCGGTCTCGAGGACCTTGTCCTTCGGCACGACCTGCTGGATCAGTCCGCGCTCGTGCGCCTCGTCGACCTGCACCATCTTGGCGCCGATCGTCCACTGCAGAGCGGTCGGCAGGCCGACGAGTCGCGGGAGGAACCAGCTCGACGCCGCCTCCGGAACGAGGCCGCGGGCGGCGAAGACGAAGCCGAATTTGGCATCTTCGGAAGCGATCCGGACGTCGGCGGGCAGGGTCATGGTGACGCCGACACCGGCCGACGGGCCGTTGATCGCGGCGACGATCGGCTTCAGCGAGGCGAACATGCGCATCGTCAGTTTGCCGCCCTCGTCCGCCGGGACCTCGTCGCCGGCGACCTCCGAGGATGCGTCGAAGGTGGACCCGCCTTCCTCCAGGTCGGCGCCGGCGCAGAACGCCCGACCGGTACCGGTGAGCACCACGGCGCGCACGGAGTCGTCGGCGTCGGTCTCGTCGAATGCCGCTCGGAGCTCCTCGCCCATCTGCACCATGAAGGCGTTGAGACGATCGGGGCGGTTGAGCCAGAAGATCGCGATGTCGCCGTCGCGCTCGACGGTGATGGTGGGTTCGGCCTGGGTGGCCTTCCGGCCGGCCTTTGATGTATCGCTCGTCACACGGGTGATGCTATCGAGAGCCGTCACCGACGATGCAGGCGGCCGATACAAAACGGCGGCGCCACCCTTTCGGGTGACGCCGCCGTCTGTGTCAGATCAGCTGAGGTCAGCTCGCGTCCGAACCGCCGTCGCCTGCCTTGGACAGCTCGACCGGTGCATCCGGAACCGCACGCGGCTTCTCCGAACCGGTGAAGGTGAACTTGGCGTCCTCGCCGTCGCCTTCGCCGTCCCAACCCTCGACGTCGACCAGGACGATCTGTCCGGGGGCGATGTCGCCGAACAGGATCTTCTCCGAGAGCTGGTCCTCGATCTCGCGCTGGATGGTGCGACGCAGCGGACGCGCACCGAGCACCGGATCGAAACCGCGCTTGGCCAGCAGCGACTTCGCGCGGTCGGTGACCTCGAGGGACATGTCCTTGTTCTTCAGCGCAGCTTCCACGCGCGTCAGCATGAGGTCGACCATCTGGATGATCTCGTCACGCGTGAGCTGGTGGAACACGACGATGTCGTCGATACGGTTGAGGAACTCGGGCCGGAAGTGCTTCTTGAGCTCGTCGTTGACCTTCTGCTTCATCCGCTCGTAGCCGGACTTGGTGTCGTCCTTCGACGAGAAGCCCATGCCCACGGCCTTGGAGATGTCGCTCGTACCGAGGTTCGAGGTGAAGATCAGCACGGTGTTCTTGAAGTCGACCGTACGACCCTGACCGTCGGTGAGACGGCCGTCCTCGAGGACCTGCAGCAGGGTGTTGTAGATCTCCGAGTGGGCCTTCTCGATCTCGTCGAACAGCACTACCGAGAACGGCTTGCGGCGCACCTTCTCGGTGAGCTGGCCGCCCTCCTCGTAACCGACGTAGCCGGGAGGGGCACCGAACAGACGCGACGCGGTGAACCGGTCGTGGAACTCGCCCATGTCGATCTGGATGAGCGCGTCGTCCTCGCCGAACAGGAAGTTGGCCAGTGCCTTGGAGAGCTCGGTCTTACCGACACCGGACGGGCCGGCGAAGATGAACGAGCCCGACGGACGCTTCGGATCCTTCAGGCCGGCGCGGGTGCGTCGGATCGCCTTCGAGACCGCCTTGACGGCGTCCTCCTGGCCGATGATCCGCTTGTGCAGCTCCTCCTCCATGCGGAGCAGACGCGTGGTCTCCTCCTCGGTGAGCTTGAACACCGGGATACCGGTCCAGTTGCCCAGGACCTCGGCGATCTGCTCGTCGTCGACCTCGGCCACGACGTCCATGTCGCCGCTGCGCCACTGCTTCTCCCGCTCGGCACGCTCGGCGACCAGCTGCTTCTCCTTGTCGCGGAGGCTGGCGGCCTTCTCGAAGTCCTGCGCGTCGATCGCGCTCTCCTTCTCCTTGCGCGCGTCGGCGATGCGTTCGTCGAACTCGCGCAGGTCTGGCGGCGCGGTCATCCGGCGGATGCGCATGCGTGCACCGGCCTCGTCGATGAGGTCGATCGCCTTGTCCGGCAGGAACCGGTCGTTGATGTAGCGATCGGCCAGCGTGGCGGCGGCGACGAGCGCACCGTCGGTGATCGAGACGCGGTGATGCGACTCGTAGCGGTCACGCAGACCCTTGAGGATCTCGATGGTGTGCTCGACCGACGGCTCACCGACCTGGACCGGCTGGAAGCGACGCTCGAGAGCGGCGTCCTTCTCGATGTACTTGCGGTACTCGTCGAGGGTCGTCGCACCGATGGTCTGCAGCTCGCCGCGGGCCAGCTTCGGCTTGAGGATGCTGGCGGCGTCGATCGCACCCTCGGCGGCACCTGCGCCGACGAGCGTGTGCAGCTCGTCGATGAACAGGATGATGTCGCCGCGGGTGTTGATCTCCTTGAGGACCTTCTTCAGGCGTTCCTCGAAGTCACCGCGGTAGCGGCTGCCCGCGACCAGCGAACCGAGGTCGAGGGTGTAGAGCTGCTTGTCCTTGAGCGTCTCGGGGACCTGGCCGTTGACGATTGCCTGCGCGAGGCCCTCGACGACGGCGGTCTTGCCGACGCCGGGCTCGCCGATGAGAACAGGGTTGTTCTTGGTGCGGCGGCTCAGGACCTGCATGACCCGCTCGATTTCCTTTTCCCGGCCGATGACCGGGTCGAGTTTGCCCTCGGCGGCGGCAGCGGTCAGGTTGCGACCGAACTGGTCGAGGACCAGCGAGGTGGACGGGGTGCCGGACTCGCTGCTGCGACCGCCGGTGCCCGCCTCCTGCGGTTCCTTGCCCTGGTAGCCGCTCAGGAGCTGGATGACCTGCTGGCGGACCCGGTTGAGGTCGGCGCCGAGCTTGACCAGGACCTGCGCGGCGACACCCTCACCCTCGCGGATGAGGCCGAGCAGGATGTGCTCGGTACCGATGTAGTTGTGGCCGAGCTGCAGGGCCTCGCGCAGCGAGAGCTCCAGCACCTTCTTGGCACGCGGGGTGAACGGGATGTGCCCGGACGGCGCCTGCTGGCCCTGGCCGATGATCTCCTCGACCTGACTGCGGACACCTTCCAGAGAGATCCCGAGCGACTCGAGCGCCTTGGCAGCCACGCCCTCGCCCTCGTGGATGAGGCCGAGGAGGATGTGCTCGGTACCGATGTAATTGTGGTTGAGCATCCGCGCTTCTTCTTGGGCCAGAACCACAACCCGTCGCGCGCGGTCGGTGAACCGTTCGAACATTGTTCTCCCTCACATTGCTAGCGCCCCGGCCGCCGCGAGAACCACCTCGTGTGTCCGGTCGGGACAACGCGGTGCGGGTAGGCGACGACCAGCCTGCTTCTACTCTAGAGGTCGTCTCGGGTGTACCTGCAGTTAACGCCCGTGCAGACTGCACGGATTGACCGCGACGGCGGGGATGTGCACTGTACAACTGCGCAGGCCGGGGCGGTGTTCCCGGTCCGCTACGCCGAGAGCGAACGGGCCGCCGGATCACCCGATATCACCCGATATGAGGAAGAACCGGGCTCAGACCGACAAGACCGAGAGAATATTGCCCGACGGGTCGGTGAACCAGGCGATGTCCGGCTCCCCGTCACCACCCCGCACGATGCCCCGCTCGTCGTGCTCGAAACCGTCGTAGCGCAGGATCTCGACCCCCTTGCCGACGAGGTCGTCGACCGTCTTCGCGAGGTCGTCGACGGCGATGTTCAGCACGGTGAACCCCCCCGACCGGTGATCGTCCTTCGGGTACACCATCACCGTCGTCTGACGGCTCACCCGGACACCGGCCACACCCATCGGATAGCGCAGCACCCGCATTCCGAGGACGTCCCGATAGAAGCGCTCGGCCTCGTCGAGGTCGCGGACCGCGAAAGTGCTGCACGTCGACGCGGGCGGCCCCAGCGCGATCTCCTCCGCGTCGGAGAACCAGACGATCTGGATCCAGTTGCCGTCGGGATCGGTGGCCGTCCCGAGGAAGTTGCCGTCGCGTTCCTCGAGGGGACTGATCCACTCGGCGCCGAGCGAGTCCAGGCGCGCAGCGGTCGCGCGCGGGTCGTCGACCTCCACGTTCAGGATCGAGCGGGCGCCGTCGCCGTTGGGGCCGGACACATCGTCGCGTTTGTCGAACATGAGGTAGAAGCCGTCGAGTTCGACGACGTCGTAGCCGGGCCCGCCGTCGCCGGTGGACTCGACCTTCGCCTCGAACGCCGTCGCGTACCAGTGCGCGAGTCGTGCGGGGTCGTCGCTGGACAGTATCATTGAGCCGATCGTTGCGGTTGCCATACCAATCCTGACCGGACGAGGGCGCCGAATTCATCGGTCACGACCGAGTCGGGCAATTCACCCGACCGCCCCGATCAGGAGAGGCTAGCGTCACAGGTCATGAGTGCCGGCGAAAGACCTGCAGTCCCGTCCACTCCCGCCTCCCCGGACACCGGGGAACCGTCACGACGTCCGAGTTCGGTCAACCTGACCGTCTTCGTCGCGTCGGCCGCCATCGTGCTCGCCTTCGCGATCTGGGCGCTGGCCGCACCGGCTGCGGCGGAGACCGTCATCAACGACGTCCGCGATTTCATCACCCGCTGGTTCGGCTGGTGGTACTTCATCCTCGCCACCGCGATCGTCGGTCTCGTCGTGTTCCTCGGTGTCAGCAAGTACGGGCGGTACCGCCTCGGGCCGGAAGAGTCCCGTCCCGAGTACAGCTTGTTCACCTGGACGTCGATGCTGTTCGCCGCAGGCATCGGTATCGACCTGATGTTCTTCTCGGTCGCCGAGCCGGTCACCCATTTCCTCACCCCGCCGACCGGCGTCCCGGAGAGCAACTTCGCGGCACGGGAAGCCGTGACGTGGACGGTCTTCCACTACGGGATCACCGGCTGGGCGATGTACGCGCTGATGGGCGGTGCCCTGGCCTATTTCGCGTTCCGGCACAACCTGCCGCTGACCATCCGCGCGGCCCTGTACCCGATCTTCGGCAAGCGCGTCGAGGGACGATGGGGCGACGCGATCGACGTCGCGGCCGTGCTCGGCACCATCTTCGGCATCGCGACCTCGCTGGGAATCGGCGTCGTACAGCTCAACTTCGGCCTCAACGAGATCTTCGGCATCGAGCAGGGCAAGGCCGCCCAGATCGGGCTCATCGCCCTGTCGGTGGTCATCGCCACCGCATCGGCGACGTCCGGTGTGGACAAGGGTATTCGGCGGTTGTCCGAGATCAACGTGATCCTCGCGATCGTGATGCTCGTCTACATCACGGTCGCCAAGGACGCGGGCTTCCTGCTCAACGGTCTGGTCCAGAACGCGGGCGACTACGTGTCGACGTTCGCCGACCGCACCCTCGACACCTTCGCGTGGGATCAGGTGAATCCCGCGCCGGGACAGGACGCTCGGGCCTTCGTCGACGGCTGGACGCTGTTCTTCTGGGCCTGGTGGGTGGCCTGGGCGCCGTTCGTGGGACTGTTCCTGGCGCGTATCTCCCGCGGACGGACGTTGCGGCAGTTCATCTTCGGCGTCCTCGTGGTCCCGTTCAGCTTCATCCTCATCTGGATCTCGATCTTCGGGAACAGCGCCCTGGCTGTCGCCCGCGGTGATCAGGAGTTCGCCGAGACCACCGCCTCGACCCCGGAGGCCGGCTTCTACTCGCTGCTCGAGCAGTACCCGGGGGCAACGCTGCTGATCGGTGTCGCGACCATCACCGGCCTGCTGTTCTATGTGACCAGCGCCGACTCGGGTTCGCTGGTGATGGGCAACTTCACCAGCCGCCTCACCGACCCGATGGCCGATTGCCAACGCTCCCTTCGCATCTTCTGGTCGGTCGCCATCGGCCTGCTGACCCTGTCGATGCTGTTCGCCGGAGGTGGCGACGGATCGATCCTGACCTTGCAGGCCGCGACCGTCATCATGGGCCTGCCCTTCTCCTTCGTCCTCGGCCTGATCGGGGTGTCACTACTGCGTGCGGTACGCAACGAGTCGTACAAACTCGACAGCTTCCGTACGACGCTGCCGAAGGTGATCGCGGTCGGACGCGGGCCGACCGAACACGGCAGCTGGCGCCAACGCCTGGTCGGAACACTCCGGTTCCCCGGTCGGGTCGCCACCCGCAGGTACATCACGGCGACGGTTGTCCCGGCGATGCACGAGGTCGCGGAACAGTTCGGTCGGGAGGGCGTCACGGCGACGGTCGACGAGTCGGAGGTCAACGAGGGTTTGCCGTCGCCTCGCCTCATCGTCGAACTCGCCGACGTCCCGGCCTTCGAGTACTGCGTGTGGCCGGTGTCCGCACCGACGCCCACGTATGCGGTTCGCAGCCAGCGTTCCGACGACCGGTACTTCCGGTGCGAGGTATACCTGACCGAGGGTTCACAGGGATATTCGTTGTCGGGGTACAACCGTGAACAGATCATCGGCGACATTCTCGATCAGTACGAACGACATCTGGGTTATCTCCATCTACGTGACTCGGCCGCCGATCACCACGACCCTGCCGCCGACCTCCCGGACACCGTCGCCGGCACCGGATTCCCGAACGCCGGTACGGTCGCAGAGGCGGACATACCCGACAGCGATCCGGAAGGAGCGCCTGCTCCATGAGCGAGACTCTCTACATCGACGGCCGGTGGTGCGCCGCGAGATCCGGCAAGACCCGCGAGATACGCTGCCCGGCCGACAATTCCATGGTGGGTGTGGTCGCCGAGGCGTCCGCGGACGACACCGAGGCGGCGATCGCAGCTGCCCGGCGCGCCTTCGATATCGGGGAGTGGAGCGCCACCCCGGCCGCCGAGCGGGGCGATCTCCTCCTCCGCGTCGCCGATCAGATCGATGCGCGCCGAGACGAATTCGTCCGAGCCGAGACCCTCGACACGGGCAAACGTCCGTATGAGTCGGATATCGACATGACCGACATCGCCAACTGCTTCCGGTATTTCGGAAAGCTGGCCGCGCAGGACGCCGGTCGTGTCGTCGACACCGGGTCGCCCGATGCCGATTCGCGGATCGTCTACGAACCGGTCGGCGTCTGCGGCCTCATCACGCCGTGGAACTATCCGCTGCTGCAGGCGGCGTGGAAGGTGGCGCCCGCCCTGGCGGCCGGCAACACCTTCGTCCTCAAACCCGCCGAGCTGACGCCGCACACCTCGATCCTCCTGCTGGAAGTGCTTGACGGCCTCGGCCTTCCGGCCGGGGTTGCGAACCTCGTACTCGGCGCCGGAGCGGATGCGGGAGCGCCGCTGTCGTCGCATCCCGACGTCGACCTGGTCTCCTTCACCGGCGGACTGGTGACGGGGCGGGTCATCGCGCGCGAGGCCGCGGCGACGGTGAAGAAGGTGGCCCTCGAACTCGGCGGCAAGAACCCGAACGTCGTGTTCGCGGACGCCTGCGCCACCGACGATCTGCTCGCCGCCGCGGTGGACAACGCACTCAACGCGGCGTTCTTGCACTCGGGTCAGGTGTGTTCCGCGGGCGCACGACTCGTCGTCGAGGAGTCGGCGCACGACCGGTTCGTCGACGAACTGGTCCGGCGCGCCGAGCAGATCCGTCTGGGACTGCCGTACTCCGAGGGCACCGAGACCGGACCGCTGATCTCCGAGGCGCATCGCGACAAGGTGCACGCCTACGTCGAACAGGCCCGAGCCGACGGCGCGATCATCCGCACCGGCGGCGCCTTCGCGACCGGCGACCAGGGGTCGGGCAGCCTCGACGACGGCTGGTTCTACCTGCCCACCGTCATCGACGGCGCCGACCGTTCGATGGCCTGTGTGCACGACGAGGCCTTCGGCCCCACCGTGACCGTCGAGACCTTCACCACCGAGGACGAGGCGGTGAGGTTGGCCAACGACACCGTCTACGGTCTCGCCGGGGCGGTGTGGTCGGCCGACGCCGCCCGCGCCCGCCGCATCGCCGGACGCATACGGGCAGGAACGGTGTGGGTCAACGACTTCGGCCCCTACCTACCCGAGGCGGAGTGGGGCGGCTACGGCCAGTCCGGCTTCGGACGTGAGCTCGGACCGTCGGGTCTGGCCGAGTACCGCGAGGCCAAGCACGTCTACGAGAATCTCCGGCCGGGTGTGACCGGCTGGTTCGAGAACCGGAAGGGGCCGCAGTGAGCGAGTCGCACGGCACGGAGACCTACGACTACGTGGTCGTCGGCGGCGGTTCGGCGGGCGCCGCGGTGGCGTCCCGGTTGTCCGAGGACCCGTCGGTCACGGTGTGCCTGCTGGAAGCCGGCCCGTCCGATGTCGGGGACGACGCGATCCTGCGACTCGACCGTTGGATGGAGCTGCTCGAATCCGGGTACGACTGGGACTATCCCATCGAGCCGCAGCGCAACGGCAACGACTTCATGCGGCACGCCCGCGCAAAGGTGCTGGGCGGCTGCAGTTCCCACAACAGCTGCATCGCGTTCTGGGCACCGCGAGAGGACCTCGACTCCTGGGAGCGCGACTTCGGTTGTGCAGGCTGGGGTTCGGAGGAGCTGTATCGACTCTTCCCTCGGATCGAGACCAACGACGCCCCCGGCGACCATCACGGCCGCAGCGGACCCGTCCACATCATGACGGTGCCGCCGAACGACCCGTGCGGTGTCGCCGTGCTCGATGCCTGTGAGGCCGTCGGCATCCCGCGGACCGAGTTCAACAGCGGGAAGACGGTCGTCAACGGCGCCAACTTCTTTCAGATCAACCGACGTCCCGACGGAATCAGGGCGTCGTCGTCGGTGAGTTATCTGCACCCGCACCTCGATCGGCCGAATCTCACGATCCGTACCGGATCCTGGGCCAAGCGGATCGTCATCGAGAAGATCGACGGCGAGCTCCGGGCCGTCGGCGTCGACATCACCGACAACGCGTTCGGCCGGACGACCAGGATCGACGCCGGACGCGAGGTGATCGTGTCGGCGGGGGCCATCGACACCCCGAAACTGCTGATGCTCTCGGGGATCGGGCCGGCCGATGATCTTCGTCAGCACGAACTCGACGTCTTCGTCGACTCCCCCGGCGTCGGCGAACACCTCCAGGACCATCCCGAGGGCGTCATCGGATTCGAGACGAAAAAGCCCATGACACAGGAGTCGACCCAGTGGTGGGAGGCCGGCATCTTCACGACCGTCGACGATGATCTGGATCGGCCGGACCTCATGATGCATTACGGCAGCGTGCCCTTCGACATGCACACCCTGCGCCAGGGGTACCCGACCAGTGAGAACACCTTCTGCCTCACCCCGAATGTCACCCATGCGCGATCGCGGGGCACGGTGAAGCTGCGCTCCCGTGATTTCCGGGACAAGCCGCGCGTCGACCCGCGGTACTTCACCGACCCCGAGGGTTACGACATGCGGATCATGACCGCAGGCCTGCGCAAGGCGCGCGAGATCGCTTCCGCCGCACCGCTGCGAGAATGGGTTGCGCGCGAACTGTATCCGGGACCGGACACCACCGGTGACGAGGAACTGGCCGACTACATCCGTCGCACCCACAACACCGTCTACCACCCGGTGGGCACGGTACGGATGGGACCGCCGGACGACGAGATGTCGCCGCTCGACCCCGAACTGCGGGTCAAGGGCGTGGCGGGCCTGCGCGTCGCCGACGCGTCGGTCTTCCCCGAGCACACCACGGTGAACCCGAACCTGACCGTGATGCTCGTCGGGGAACGGTGTGCCGAGCTGGTGGCCGGCAGCTAGGTCCGGAACGAGTCGACGATGCGGTCGAGGACCGCGGCGACCTCCGCGGTCGCTGCGTCCCGGTCCTGCGCCGCAGCGACGTACAGGGCGGCCTCGTCGAGCGCACCGATCGCGACGTGGGCGAGGGGTCGGGTCGGCTGATCGACGGCCTGACCGGCCGCGATCGCGGCCTGGATCAACCCCTCGACGAGGGCGAAACCGAACTCTTCACCTCGCGCGCGCCATTGCGCCCAGCCGAGGACGGACGGTGCCTCGACGAGGGTGATCCGGTGTACCGAGGGCTCGGTGCAGAGTTCGAGGAAGAGCCGCATGCCCGTCTTGAGCGCGGCGATCGGGTCCTCGGCGGCGAGAGCGCCGGCGGCTTCGGCGATCTGTGCGACCACATCCTGTTCCACCGCGTCGTAGACGGCCGTGAACAGGCCCTTCTTGTCTCCGAACTGGTGGTAGAGCGCACCACGGGTCACGCCCGCCGCGTCGACGATCTCCTGGGTGCCCACGTCGGCGAAACCGCGTTCACCGAAGAGCTTGCGACCTGCGGCGATGAGCGCCGCGCGGGTGGCCGCGGTGCGTTCGGCCTGGGTCCGACGGTTGACTTTCATACAGTCTGCACGTAACTTTCGTACTCAGTGTTCGTAAGTTATCCGAGTCTACGAGAAGCGGACCTCGCCATGGCAAACTTGCTGCCGACCGTCGAACTCCCGTCCGGTGTGATCGAGTACGCCACGTACGGACCCGCCGACACCGCACTTCCGCCGATCGTCTTCATGCACGGCGCCGTCGTCGACCATCGTCTGTGGGAACCGGTGGCCGAGCTCCTCGCCGAACGCGGCCACCGTTGCTTCGTCCCGTTGATGCCGCTCGGTTCGCACCGGATCCCGTGGGGGCCGGACGCGGATCGTTCGCCGCGCGGGGCGAGCCGGCTGCTCCGCGAGTTCGTCGGACACTTCGACCTGTCGTCGGCGACCCTGGTGGCCAACGACACCGGCGGCGCGGTCACCCAGTTCGCGCTCGACGAGGATCCCCGCTTCGTGAGCCGCGTCGTGTTCACCAACTGCGATGCCTTCGATCTGTTTCCGCCGCAACCGTTTCGGCTGTTCTTCGCATTGATGCGACACCGGTTGTTGCTGAAGCCCCTGGTCGATTCGATGCGGCTCACGACCCTCCGGCATTCCCCGCTCGGCGTCGGCCTGCTGCTCAACGATCCCGATCCCGACCTCACCGCCTCCGTGTTCGTTCCCCTGCAAGACGACGTCCGCATCCGCGACGACTTCAGAGCGTTCCTGCGCGAGATCAGCCCCGCGGAGCTCGCCACCGTGACCGCACGCATGTCGCGGGTCGACCTGCCCGTCCGCTTCGTGTGGGGCCGTGACGATCGGTGTTTCACCCTGGAACACGGCCGGCGGTTCGCCTCGGTCTTCACCGGAGCCGACGGCGAGGGTGCGCGGTTCGTCGAGATCGCCGACGCCCGAACGTTCGTGTCGCTGGACCAACCGCATGCGGTGGCGGCGGAGATCGCGACGTTCACCGCGGAAGAGTCGGAGAAGAAACTTCGCTGAAGGGCGTCGGATTCCGGGGCCCCCGCACGACGATGAATACGTGAGCAGCGACCACACCGATTCTTCCGGACCAGCGGGACTGCTGGCGGTGTACGACCAGGCACTGCCGGCGGTGTATGGATTCGTCGTCCGGCGCTGCGCGGATCGCCGAACCGCCGAGGACGTGACGTCGGAGACCTTCCTGGCCGCCATGGACTCCGTTCGCCGGCACCGGGGCACCGAACCGACGACTCCCTGGCTCATCGGGATCGCGCGGCACAAGCTCGCCGATCACTGGCGGCGGGCTCAACGCACACCGGAACCGGTCGACGACGTCCCCGACCACGGGGACGACCCGTGGGACACCGAACTCGACCGCATGGTCGCCCATCACACGCTGAGGCAACTGACGCCGATCCACCGCGCAGTCCTCACATTGCGCTACGTCGACGACCTACCGGTCGGCGAATGCGCGGAGATCCTCGGTCGCACGGTCGGTGCCACCGAGGCGCTTCTCACCCGCGCGAAGCGCGCCTTCCGCGCGGCCTACCCCGAAACACAACCCCAGAGCAGCGGGAGAGGAGGTCACGCATGAGCACCCGGAACAGCACACGCTTCGGTGAGGCACGGGATCCGCTGCACGTACTGCGCGCAGCCGACACTCCCGGCTTCGACGATCCCGTCGAACCCGACCGCGGTTTCGCCGCCTCGTTGCGCGACCGCCTCGAACGCGGGGCGAACCTACCGCAAGGAGTCATCATGGCCACCGCAACACAATTCGACGAACTGACCACCACCGATACCGCCATCACATCCGACGCGATCGTCGAACGCCCCGGCGCACTTCCCTACCTCACCGTGGCGGAGCCGCAGGCCGCCATCGACTGGTACATCGCCAATCTCGGCGCGCGGCTGCGTGGGCAGCCGATCGTCATGGACGACGGCGTCATCGGTCACGCCGAGCTCGAGATCGGCGGCGGTGTCATCTATCTCGCCGCCGAGTTCCCGGATCTGGGACTGCGGGCGCCTGCCCCCGGTCACGTGTCGGTGAGTCTGATGGTCGCGGTCGACGACACCGACACAGCCATCGCGACGACCGCCCGGGCCGGCGCCTCCGTCACCCGTGAACCCTACGAGGCGCACGGCACGCGGACCGGGGTCATCGTCGACCCGTTCGGTCACCGCTGGATGCTGACCGGACCGTCGAAGACACAGTTGTCCAACCGCATCCATCAGGGCGACATCGGCTACATGTCCCTGAACACCCCGGACGCCGCACGCGCGCGCCGGTTCTACGGCGAGGTCCTCGGTTGGGAGTTCGATCCCGAGGGGCGTCGTGTGACCAATATCGGTCACCGGCTGGGCATCTTCGAGACAGACGGCGACCCGACGGTGTTCTGCGCCTACGCCGTCGACGATCTCGAGGCGGCCCATGCGCGCATCGTCGCAGCCGGCGGACAGGGCGAATTCGGGTCGAGTCCCGACGGGCACCGGATCGTCGACGCCGTCGACGCCCAGGGCGTGCGATTCGCGGTGTACGCCACCGAACCCGGCGACGTGCGGCCTGCCCAACATCCCCGCGGCATCGGCGCGATGAGCTACCTGACCGTGCTCACGCCGGACAGCGCGCGCTACCGGGACTTCTACGGATCAGTGCTCGGCTGGACGTTCCACGGCGGTCGCATCGACGACGGCTGGGAGGTCGACGATGTGCGACCCCAGGTCGGGATCGCCGGTGGCGCCGACACTTCCGTGGCGGTCCCGATGTGGGTGATCGACGATGTCGAGGGTGCGGTCGCACGTGTCCGCGCCGCTGGTGGCAGCGTCCTCGAGGAACCCCGCACCGCGCCGTACGGTATCTCCGCGCGGTGCACCGACGACCAGGGAGCGCAGTTCTACCTCGGCCAGTTGTTCTGAGGCTACGGTCCGATGTCGCACGCGACCTCGATCCGGGGACGCAAGCTCGATCGAGTTCGTATCGCCGGGTTGATGTCGCGTGCGACTTCGTTCGGGACGTAACCGACTGCGCACAGCCAATTAGCCACGCACCTGTGGATGACGATCCGAACCTGTCGGCGGGTTGATCTACATTGGTAGGTAACAGATTCAGCCATCCAGGTTGGGCTGTAGACGTTGTGGGGGCAGCGTGTCGGGTGCATGGACCGATCTACCGGACGAGTTCCACGCCGGGGTCGATCCTGCCCACCCCGAACGCTCCGACACCGCAACCCATATGGAACGGTTGCGGTCGATCCGCCACGGCGAAGCCCACCTGGCGTGGAGCCGCTACCAATCGATCGCCACCATCTACGACCAACTCGTCGTCAACAGCGATGGCGGGTTCTTCATCGATCGCTACACCGAGATGGTCACCCGGGTGTGCCGCGAAGATGCCATCACCCGCTACCGAGCTGATCAGTGGGTCGGCGAAGCACTCGCCCTGCGCGACCGGCTACCGAAAGTAGCGACCACCCTGCGTGACGGCATCCTGTCGCGGGAGTTGATCCAGACCGTCATCACCCGTACCGACCTCATCTCCGATGACGCCGTGATCGCCGACCTCGACACCGAGATCGAACACATCCTGCGCAACCGTAAGGGGGCGTGGTCGAAACCCACACTGCGGGACATGGTCGACCGCTTGGTGTTCCGGCACGATCCTGACGCGGTGCGGGAGCGTCGTCGCGAAGCCTTGGACAAGCGGGGCGTGTGGATCGACAACTTCGCCGACGGTACCGGCGAGATCACCGGGGTGATGGCTGCTGAGAACGTCCGCATCGCGGAGAAGGCGGTGAAAGCCCTCGCCGACACCGTCTGCGCGCATGACGGACGCAAACGCAACCAACGCAACTCCGATGCCATGTTCGCCCTGTTGACCGGCACCGTCTTCGAGTGTCAGTGTGGGCGCGAGGATTGCGACGCCGAGGTCCCGGACCCTGCCGAGGTCGTCCGCTCGGTGAGCACCGAGCTCATCATCCACGTCGTCACCGACCCGGCCACCCTTGACGGCGCCCCTGGTATCGGCTGGGTCGACGGCCACGGCGTGATCTCCGACGAGCACGTCCGTGACCTCGCCGACCGGCCCGATGCGACCATCAAGCCGGTCACCCCGGTCCGCACCCCACCGGCCCGTGTTGTCGCCGACGACGCAACCGACGCCCCGTCGACCGAGGTCGTCTTCGTCTATCCGGGTGCGCAGGCGGCCGATCCGTACCGCCCGACCACCGCGTGCGCCGAGTTCGTGCGGGTGCGTGACGGCTACTGCACCGAACCCGGCTGCCCGAGTTCAGCCTTCGACAGCGACCTCGACCACGTCACCGAGTACGACCGCACCAACCCCACCCAGGGCGGGGCGACGTCGAGTGAGAACCTCAACGCCAAATGCCGGTTCGGGCACCTGCACAAGACCTTCGGCGACTGGATCGATGCCCAATACCGCGACGACGACGGCCACCTCGTCACCGAATACCGCACTCCGGAGGGTTTCACCATCCCCGGTGGCGCCGAAACCCTGGAAGACCTCTTCCCCAACCTGCGGCGTATCCGCTACGAACAACCACCCCAGGCACCACCCACACCCCGAGTGATCACCGGCGAGGACGCCCGGTCGCCCACCAACCGGCTTGCGCGCAAACACGCACGCCGGCGGGCCGAACGTGCCCGCAACAAGAAACAACGCCTCGCCGACCAGAAGGAGCCGCCACCTTTCTGACCTGGGTTGTCACCGACCCACGAGCAACCCGACGACGAGCACCACCACGGCGGCGGTCGTCAACACCGACCGGACGATGTTCCACGGGACCCAGACCGACGTGAACTCGGTCCACACGCGGGCAGCCTCGTCGCCACGCGCGTCGGCGGCGGCGTCGAGGCGGTTGTTGGCCGGCACGTTGACGGTCAAGGTGATGACGACACCGAGCAGAGCGAGAAGAGTCGCGCCGAGGACCCACCAGCGCAAGCCGTCATTCCAGGCCGCCCACGTACTCAGAGCGCCGAACACCACACCGCCACCGAAGATGACCGCGAACAGGGGATTCAGAATGGCAGTGTTCATTCGTTGCATCGCCGGGACGGCGACGTCGGCGCCGGCGCGGGTCAGGCCGGGTATGACGGAGTAACCGAAGCCCGCCAGCACACCAACGCTGAGTCCAGTGGAGACGACGGTGAGGGTCACGAGTACGTCCTGCAAAAAGTCCACGAGGACAAGTCCACCGCGTGTGACGACAGAACGCCATGGTTCACTCTTACCCATGTCCTCACGCTCCCGCGCCCGGGCGCTTTCCGCGCGCCTGCCGTTCGGTATCGGGACCGTCGTACTGATCCTCTGCGCAGCGATGCTCGTCACCGTCGGCGTGGTGCTCTCCGGTGGCAAGTACCAGGTGGACGACACCGAGTACGCATATGGGGAACTGCGCGACTACCACCGGGCGCCGTCCATCGCCTGGACCATCGTCGGCCACGAGGATCTGCCCGACTATCGCGACGAGGTCACCATCCAGGTCGTCGACACCTCGGACGAGGGCTGGCTCATCGCCTACCCCTCCGGCCTGGGCCGCTCGTTCACGATGGTGGACCGACGCAACGGTCGTATGCTCTGGGACTCACCCATCAACGCCGGCCAAGGCGACTGCGCCGTCAACGAGGCCGGGCAGGTGGGCTGCGCCGTCCAACTCGGCACGCCGCTCGACGACGGCTTCTATCTCGTCGACGACGCGGGACACCCGACGCAGACCTCCGAGTACCTGGACACCAAGAAGGTCGTCGGACTCGGCAACAACTTCCTGCGCGTCAACCGCGTCGGCCACCAGGTCTCGCTGAACACCCCGGCCGGGAACACCATCTGGGCACGAACCTTCGCCGCGCCGGTCGTCGACATCGAGGTCACCGGCGACATCGTCGTCGTCAAGACCGCGGACGCCAGCCAGTACCTGGTGAACCCGACGAACGGCGACAACCGCATCGCCTGCGACCAGTGCAACATCGCCCTCTATCCGACGGGCGTGACCGTCGAGCACCAGGACCACAACGCCGAGCGGGTCACCAGCTACGCCACCGTCAACGGACGCGTCGACGCGGACCCCGTCAGCGACTCAGAAGGCCTGCAGGTGGAGTCCGGTCCGTCGACGCTTGCGTTGCTGACCGCGTCCAACCGCATCTTCGCCGACCGTGGAGAGTACGAGGTCCGCGACCCGGCCCGACAGGGCGCTCTGTGGCGGATCAGCGACCGGGAACTCTCCAAGTCGGGGGCCATCGCCTGCGGCTCACTGGTCAACTTCGGGCGCCTCGACGGTTCGCGGACGACGTACGCGCTCGCGGACGGCAAGCACATCGGCAGCGGTCCGCCGCCCGGTCCGGAGCAACCCATCCTGGCCAACCCCGCCTGCATCGGGTCGACGGACACCACCATGATCCTCTCGAATCAGGGACAGCTGACCGCCCTGACGCCGGAGAACACCGTGGCCTGGGAACAGGGCGTCGGCTCCCCCGGGCTGATCAAAGTCATCGAGGGTTACATCGTCCTCAGCGAGGGCGCCACGATGTCCGTTCTGCGTCCGAATTGAGGCTCGTGTGGGCCGTCTCACATCCACACGAGTGCGCCCGCGGCTACCTGCGAAGACACACAGTCGTCCAACTGTCCAGACCTAGGTTGGTCACGGACAGATAACGCTTTGCTCACGACCACGTGTACGGTCGGCTCGGTTCCGAAAGCACGAACCATCAGCAGTACACGCGAGGTCACAGTTTTGGGTAAGCATTCCAAGCCACGGAAGAAAACACGCACACCGCTGTGGGCCACAGCCCTCCTCCCCGTCGGGGTCCTGGCGGGCGCGGCAACCGCAGGAGCCGAGCTGTCCCACCCGACAGCCGCCCCGGAGCCCAGCATCCCCGCCAAGGGCGTGACGGCCACCGCGGCTCCGGCGCTCACCCCCGCCGTGAAAGTCCACCCGGTCGCCCCCGTACCGAAGCCGGCACCCGCCCCGGTCATCCGACCGGCGAGCGTCACCTCCGGCGCAGTCCCCGCGACCAACTATGACGCCTACAAGAGGGCCGCGACGACCATCGCCGACACCAGCCCGCGCTGCGGGATCGACTGGAAGGTCATCGCCGGCATCGGCAAGGTCGAGTCCCATCACGCCGACCAGGGCAACGTCAATCCCGACGGCGTGCTGCGCAGCGCCATCTTCGGTCCCGTCCTCAACGGCACGCTCGCCGGCAACGAGGTCATCAGCGACACCGACGGCGGTGAGCTCGACCGCGACGCGGCCTACGACCGCGCGGTCGGCCCCATGCAATTCCTGCCGTCGACCTGGAAGGCCTACGCGGCCGACGGCAACGGTGACGGAAAGTCGGACCCGCAGAACATCTTCGACGCCGCGCTGACCACTGCGCGCTACCTGTGCGACGACCACCTGGACCTGCGCAACCCGGCGTCGCTGACCACCGCGATCCTGCGGTACAACAACTCGATGGAGTACGTGAACAACGTACTCGGGTTCGCGCGTTCCTACTGACCCGAACTACTGCTGGGCTAAAAACGCCTGTAGCGCAGCGGAATACATCGGCACGTCGGCGGCACCCATCAGTTCGCGCGCGGAGTGCATCGCGAGCTGTGGAGCCCCGACGTCGATCGTCGCCAGTCCCGTGCGGGTCGCGGTGATCGGTCCGATCGTCGAACCGCAGGGCAGATCCGCCCGATGGACGTAGCGCTGCATCGGTACGCCGGCGTCGTCGCAGGCCATCGCGAAGACGGCCTCCCCCAGAGCATCCGAGGCGTAGCGGAGATTCTGGTTCACCTTGAGCACCGGACCGCCGCCGATCGAGATCCGATGGCCGGGCTCATGTCGCTCGGGATAGTTCGGGTGCGTCGCGTGGGCCATGTCTCCGGACAGGCACACGCTCGCCGCCATCGCCTGCAGATAGTCGGAGCGAGAACCGCCGCGCGCTAACACGATCCGCTCGCACACCGAGGCCAGGAAGTCCGATGCGGCACCGCGCTCGGAGCCGCTGCCGACCTCTTCGTGGTCGAACAGCGCCAGCATGCGGGTATTCGTCGACGACGAGCCGTCGAGCAGCGCCCGCAGTCCCGCGTAACAGGTGCCCTGATTGTCCAAACGCGGTGCGCTGAGCAGATTCTCCGCCGTACCGATCAGCGCCGAGGGCGCGATGTCGTGGGTCATCAGTTCCCAGCCCAGCAGTGTGCCGGGGTCGATCCCCGCATATTCGGCGACCCAGCCGAGGACGTCGGGGGCGCCGTCGTCGAGGCCCCAGAGTCCGTCGACGTGCCGCTGCGGATCGGGCGAGACGCCTTTCCGGTCCTCCGACAGGTGGATTGCCAGCTGCGGCACCCGTACCACTGCTTCGGTCACGTGGACGAGCGTGTGCGCCACGCGATCTCCCGCCCGATAGGCGAGTCGCCCGGACAGTCCGAGATCACGGTCGAGCCAAGAGTTGAGCCACGCGCCCCCGTAGGGTTCGAGCGCGATCATCGCCGCGCCGGCCGATGAACGGTCGGGATGCTGTTTCAGCCGGAGGTTGGGACTGTCGGTGTGCCCGCCGACGATACGAAACGCCGGACCTCCACCCGTTTCCCACGCGATGAGGGAGCCACCGCGGATCACATAGGACTTCGACGACGCCGCACTGACCGCGGACGGCCACGCCTGATCCTCGAAAAGCCGTGTGTACCCCGCATTCTCGAGCTCGCGGGCGACGGTGGCGCAGACGTGGAAGGGCGACGGCGACGCGTCGATGAACCCGCCGAGCCCGGACGCCGAGGCGCTGGTCGGGATCCTCGGTCCGGTCATACCGAGGCGAGCACCGAGTCGATCACCGAGTAGAACAGGCCGAGACCGTCGTCGCTGGGGCCGGTGAGCGGTTCGGTCGCGTGCTCGGGATGCGGCATGAGCCCGACGATCCGCCCGTTGGGGCTGGAGATCCCGGCGATGTCGAGTGCCGACCCGTTCGGATTGCGCTCCGGGTAGGTGAACACGATCAGGCCCTCACCCTCGAGCTCTTCGAGCTTGCGCTCCGACGCCACATACCGACCTTCGCCGGACTTCAGCGGGATGAGGATCTCCGCGCCCCGCTCGAACCGGGTCGTCCATGCGGTGGTGTTGTTCTCGACGCGCAGCCACTCGTCGCGGCAGATGAAATGCAGGCCCTCATTGCGGGTGAGCGCGCCCGGCAGCAGGCCGGCCTCGCACAGCACTTGGAATCCGTTGCAGATACCGAGAACCGGCATACCCTTGCCGGCCGCGTCGACGACCGAGCCCATCACCGGCGCGAAACGCGCGATGGCGCCGGCACGGAGGTAGTCGCCGTAGGAGAAGCCGCCGGGCACGATGACCGCGTCGACGCCCTTCAGGTCGGCGTCGCCATGCCACAGCGCAATGGGTTCGGCACCCGCGAGCCGGACCGCGCGCGCGGCGTCGACGTCGTCGAGGGTGCCGGGGAAGGTGATGACACCGATCCGAGCTGTCATGCCGCCTACTCCGCGACCCGAGAGACGTTGAAGTTCTCGATGACCGTGTTGGTCAACAACTCTTCGGCGATCCGCTCCAGGGTCACGTCGTCGACGGTGTCGTCGACCTCGAGTTCGAAGCGCTTGCCCTGACGGACGTCGCCGATCCCGGTGAATCCGAGCCGACCCAGTGCGCCGACGATGGCCTGCCCCTGCGGGTCGAGAATCTCGGCTTTGGGCATCACGTCGACCACCACTCGCGCCATGGCACCGCTCCTCAATGTCTACTGATCAGTTCTCGCCTGGTCAGCTTACCGGGTGCCCCAAATCGGCTCAGAGCACGGATTCGATCGCGGCGACGACGGTGGGGTCGGTCGGCTCGGTACGCGGACGGAAACGGTTGACGACCTCACCGTCGGCGTTGACGAGGAACTTCTCGAAGTTCCACTGGATGTCGCCGGCCTCTCCGTCGGCGTCGGCGTGCCGGGTCAGCTCGGCGTACAGCGGATGGCGCCCGTCGCCGTTCACGTCGGTCTTCTCGAGCAGCGGGAACGTGACCCCGTAGGTGGTCGAGCAGAAGGTCGCGATCTCTTCGGCGGTGCCGGGCTCCTGGCCCATGAACTGGTTGCACGGGACGCCCACGACGGTCAGCCCCTTGTCGCCGTAGGACTTGGCGAGCTGCTCGAGACCTTCGTACTGCGGGGTGAGGCCGCACTTGCTGGCGACGTTGACGATCAGCAGCGGCCCACCGAAGTCCTTCAGCGAGACGTCGGAGCCGTCGAGAGAGGTGACCGGGATGTCTTTGATGTTGCCCATGGGGAGAGATTAGACGTCCTCGACGGAAGTGCACCACGCAGCGTGAGACGGGGCTCACACCATCTCGCAGCATATGTGCCATTTCACACCTATTGCGTTTCCGCAATAGTTGCATCGGAGTTAGCATTTTCCGGTGTCTGAGGAAACCTCGTGCGCCTACGGCGCCGCCGACCCGATCGATTCTGCATCGATCGAGTCCGCTTCGGCGGCCCTCGTCGCATTCCTCGATCGGCTCCTCGACCTCGGCCGGCCCGAGACAATGGAGAGTCTCGCCGCCACCGACATCACCTTCTCGCAGCTGAGGGTGCTCTGCGCGCTCGGCAGCCATGACGGTCCGATGCCGGTCAACGCCATCGCCGAGCAGGTTCAGCTGTCCCTCGCGGCCGCGGGCCGGACGGTCGACAAGCTGGTCTGCAGCGGCTTCGCCGACCGTCGTGAGGACTCGGCGGACCGTCGGATCAAGCGGGTCTCGCTCACCGACGACGGCGTGCGCTACCTCGAGACACACCTGGCGCTGCAGCACGACACCGTACGACGGTTCGTGGCCGGCCTGCCCGCCGAACTCCGGGACAACCTGTGTTCGGCGCTGCGACCCATCGTCGACGACGCCGTCGACCACTTCTGCCTGACGGTCCCGACCAGGCAGGAGGCGTCGTGACCCCCACCCGGGGCCGCCCCCACGGCAATCTCCTCGCCCGTTGACCGCGAACAACTCCCGACACCCGCTCGTCGCCCGCACGTAGTAGATCGAGACCGCCCTTGCGCAGGGCCGTCTCTCGACCGACCGATAGGAACACGCATGACATCATCCACCGGAGGCCACCTCCACGAAGGTCCGCCGGACACCAAGCTGGACCGCAACGTCCTGATGGTCGCCGGTGTGGTCGTGCTCGGCGCGATCATGTCGATTCTCGATGTCACCGTCGTGGCCGTCGCACAGAACACCTTCCAGCAGGAGTTCAACACCGACGCCGCCGGTGCGGCATGGACCGCGACCGGTTACACCCTTGCCCTGGCCGCGGTCATCCCGCTGTCGAGCTGGGCGGCATCGCGTTTCGGCACCAAGAAGGTCTATCTCGTCTCACTGGTGCTGTTCACCCTCGGTTCCGTGCTGTGTGCGCTGGCCCCGAACATCGGTGCGCTGGTCGCGTTCCGCGTGATCCAGGGTCTCGGCGGCGGCATGCTGATGCCCGTCGGCATGATGATGCTGACCAAGGCCGCCGGCCCGGAACGAGTGGGCTCGGTCATGGCAGTCCTCGGCATCCCGATGCTGCTCGGCCCGATCTCGGGCCCCATCCTCGGCGGCGTCCTCATCGAGCAGCTGAGCTGGCACTGGATCTTCCTGATCAATGTCCCCATCGGAATCGGCGCCCTGATCTTCTCCTGGATCGTCCTTCGCGACGACGCGGAGACCACGCGCTCGTCGATCGACGTCGTCGGTCTGCTGCTCCTGTCGCCGGGCCTGGCGCTGTTCCTGTTCGGCATCTCCTCGAGCGCGGAGCACCGGACCTTCGTCAGCGGGCAGGTGCTGATCCCGACGATCATCGGCGCGATCCTGATCGTCGCGTTCATCGCCCACGCGCTGCGCAAGAAGAACCCGCTCCTGGATCTGAAGCTCTTCAAGAACCGCACGCTGAGCATCGCGGTGCTGACCATGGTGCTGTTCATGATCGCGTTCTTCGGTGCCGCACTGCTGTTCCCGCAGTACTTCATCGGCGTCCGCGGCGAATCCACCCTGGCGGCCGGTCTCCTCCTGGCACCGCAGGGCATCGGCGCCATGCTGACCATGCCGATCGCCGGAAAGCTCACCGACAAGATGGGCCCGGGCAAGTTCGTGCTGGGCGGCATCGTGCTGATCCTCGTCGGCATGGCGACCTTCACCATGCTCGGTGCAACCACCTCGTACTGGCTGATCTGCGGTTCGCTGTTCGTGCAGGGTCTCGGCATGGGTATGACGATGATGCCGATCATGTCGGCGGCGCTCGCCACCCTGAACAATGCGCAGGTGCCCGACGGTTCGACGCTGATGAATGTCATCCAGCAGGCGGCCACCTCGATCGGCACCGCGGTGATCTCGGTGATCCTCGCCAGCAGTCTCGCGAACAAGCCGGAGGCGGGTCTCGCGATCATGGCGAACACCTCCGACAAGCCGCTGCCGCCGGGAGTCCCGAACCCGCTGCCGGAGTCGTTCTTCGACACCGCGGCCGACGTGTTCTCCAACACCTTCGTGGTGTCGGTCGTGCTGATCGTGCTCACGTTGATCCCGGCGTTCTTCCTGCCCCGCAAGAAGATCGCGTCACCCCTGACCGAAGAGGATCTGGACCGCGGACCGATCATGATGCACTGATCGGGCGACCTGACCGGAAGAGCCCCACCGACTTGCGGGTCGGTGGGGCTCTTCCGGTCACGGGGTCAGTCTCCGGACCGTTCCAACGCACCCGACTGCTGCAGGATCCACGCCAGCTCGAAGGCGACTTCCTCCCACTGCTTGTAGCGTCCGCTCACGCCGCCGTGACCGGCCGTCATCTCCGTCTTCAGCAGGATCGGATTGTCCGACGTCGAATTCTCTTGAAGTCGCGCAACCCATTTCGCCGCCTCGACGTAGAGCACCCGGGTGTCGTTGAGCGACGTCAGCGCGAGGATCGGCGGATACGGTTTCGCGTCGACATTCTCGTAGGGCGTGTAGGTCTTCATGTACTCGTAGACCTTCGGGTCGTGCAACGGGTCGCCCCACTCGTCCCATTCGATGACCGTCAGCGGCAGCGACGGGTCGAGGATCGAGTTCAGGGCGTCGACGAACGGCACCGACGCCAGGATCCCGTTGAACAGTTCCGGCGCGAGGTTGGCGACCGCGCCCACCAGGAGACCACCGGCCGAACCACCCTCGGCGACCATCTGCTGCGGCGTCGTCCACCCCGTTTCGACGAGATGCCGTCCCGCCGCGACGAAATCGTTGAAGGTGTTCTTCTTGCTGAGTTCCTTGCCGTTCTCGTACCAGTAGCGTCCCATCTCGCCGCCGCCGCGGATGTGGGCGAGGACGAAGACCATGCCGCGATCGAGCATGGACAGACGGGCCACCGAGAAGTACGGGTCGATGCTCGCCTCGTAGGAGCCGTACCCGTACAGCAGCAACGGAGCGGGCTTGGCGGCGTCGGTCTCCTTGCGGCGCACCACCGACAGCGGAATCCGGGTGCCGTCGTCGGCGACCGCCCACTCGCGGGACTGAACGTAATCGGCGGGGTCGTAGCCGCCGAGCACCGGCTGCCGCTTGAGCAACGTGCGTTCGCCGGTCGCGACGTCGAGTTCGAACAGCTCCGCGGGTTCGATGAAACTGCCGTATCCGATGCGCAGCTTCGGCGACCACCACTCGGGGTTTCCACCGAGTCCGGCCGTACTCAGCTCCTGCTCGAATTCGACCTCGTGGAAATCCGATTCGGCGGGGATGCCCTCGATCTGACGAAGATCGGCGATGGCCAGACGCGGCAACGCCTCTCGCCGGTACGACAGCACCAGGTAGTCGGCGAAGGCGTCGAGGTCCTCGACTCGGCGGGCCGGGTCGTGTGCGATCAGCGGACGCCGGTCCGACGGGTTGTCGACCGGCGCGATGTCGACGGCGAAGTTCTCCGCCTTCTGACCGTCCACGACCTCGTTGTGCACGATCACGAAATAGTCGTCGCCACCGATGACGGCATGTTCGACGCTGTACTCGACGCCGTCCACCCGCGGTGCGACACTGCGGAATTCACCCGTCGGGTCGTCGGCCTCGAGAATGTAGCTCTCCGAGGTGATCTTGGAGCCGACACCGATGACGACGTACTTGTCGCTGCGGGTGGTGCCCATGCCGACCCAGAACCGCTCGTCTGGTTCGTGGAAGACCTTGACGTCCTCGGTGCCGGCACCGATGTCGTGGCGCCACACCGTGTCCGGACGCCACGCCGCGTCGACCGTCGAGTAGAAGACGTGGCGGGCGTCGGCCGACCACACCGCGCTGCCCGACGTGTCCGTGACCACGTCGTCGAGGACCTCACCGGTGCGAAGATCCTTGATGCGCAGCGTATATCGCTCGTCACCGACGACGTCGGTGCTGTAGGCCAGCCAGTTCCCGTCGTCGCTGACGGTCAGTGCGCCCAGGCTGAAGAAGTCGTGTCCCTCGGCTTCGACGTTGCTGTCGAGCAGGATCTCCTCACCGGGTAGTTCCACACCGTCGTCGACCTTCGGCGGGGTCCAGTCGTCGTCCGCGGCGATCGGGCACCGGCACGACGTCGAATACTGCTTGCCCTCGTGGGTGCGGGCGAAATACCAGTAGCGTCCGCGCCGGACCGGCACCGACATGTCGGTTTCCTTGGTGCGGCTCTTGATCTCGTCGAAGATCTGCTTGCGCAGATCCGACAGATGGCCGGTGTGCGCCTCGGTGAACGCGTTCTGCGCCTCGAGGTAGGCGGTGACCTCCGGGTCGTCCTTGTCGCGCAACCATTCGTAGTCGTCGACGAAGGTGTCGCCGTGATGGGTGCGCTCCGCCGGGACCTTCTTCGCGACCGGGGGTGTCGGGGTCTCGCGCTCGTCGATCACGAAACCACCTCCGCGGTGGGCCAGTCGGCGAAGGACTTCTGCGTGATCCATTCGTAGGCTTCGATGTACCGCTGCCGCGTACGTTCGACGACATCGCCGGGCAGGGTCGGCGGAGCCTCGTCGGATGCCTTGTCCCAACCGGATTCGGCACTGGTGAGCCAGTTGCGAACGATCTGCTTGTCGAAACTGGGCTGCACCTTGCCCGCCTCGTAGGTCGCGGCCTCCCAGTACCGGGACGAGTCGGGCGTCAGGACCTCGTCGGCGAGTACGAGTTCACCGTCGGGGCCGCGTCCGAACTCGAACTTGGTGTCCGCGAGGATGATCCCGCGTTCAGCGGCCACCGCCGCGCCGCGTCCGTAGATGTCGAGGGTCGCCGACCGCAGCGCCTCGGCCAACTCGGCCCCCTCCTGCTCGACGACCCGTTCGAAGCTGATGTTCTCGTCGTGCTCACCCTGCTCGGCCTTGGTGGCCGGGGTGAAGATCGGCTCCGGCAGCTTGCCGGCCTCGGTCAGGCCCGCGGGCAGCTCGACGCCGCACACCGCGCCGGTCGCCTGGTAGTCGAGCAGTCCCGACCCGGTCAGGTAGCCACGCGCGACGCACTCGACCTGGACCATCGGGAGCCGACGCACGACCATCGAGCGGCCGACGACCTCGCCCGGGATGCGCTCGTCGGTGGGACCACCGGCGAGATGATTGGGGACGCCGAGCTCGTCGAACCAGAAGAAGCTCATCGCGGTCAGGATGCGCCCCTTGTCGGGAATCGCGGGGCTCAGGATGTGGTCGTAGGCCGAGATCCGGTCGGTGGCCACCAACAGCAGGGTGTCGGCGTCGATCTCATAGATCTCCCGGACCTTCCCCGACGCCAGATGCCGGTAGGACTGCAGTTCAGGACGCATGGACTCGACCCTAGAGGGTCACCGGTCCGCCGGGGGCGGCAGCCTCTGACATTCTTGACCGATGAGCGCACCACACATCACCATCACCTACTGCACCCAGTGCAACTGGCTGCTGCGGGCGTCGTGGATGGCCTCTGAGTTGCTGAACACCTTCGGCACCGAACTCGGCTCGGTGACCCTGATCCCGGGAACCGGGGGCGTGTTCCACATCGACGTCGACGGGAAGCAGATCTGGGAGCGCAAGCGCGACGGCGGTTTCCCCGACGCACCCGAACTCAAGCGACGGGTACGCGACGTCGCACTCCCGGACTGGCGACTCGGACACGGCGACCCGTCCTGACAGTCTGCCTCGATTTTCGAATTATGTCGATCAACTATTGATTGACAAATAGTCTAGATAACAAATACTTTGAACCGTGGCATGGATCACACATCCGGGGCTGTGGCGCTTCGTCGACGCGGACCACGATCTGGCAAGTAAGGGTCAACCCTGTCCCCTACGTGCCGGCTTCCATGCCGCCACTGACGTGCGCGGCACGTGAGGAGTTCCAGGAGAGATGAACCTGAAGGAGTGACGCCGGTGTCTGCGTTGACGACGGATCCCGCCGAGGGGATCCAGGGGAAGAAGCGATGGTCAGCCAGGTGGGTCGCATTCGGTGCGGCCACCCTGTTCGTGGTGGTGTCCCTCATCATCACCAAACAGGACAACAACCGGTTGTCCGAGACGAGCATGGACGACCACTTCAACCTCCCGATGAAGCCCCTCTACGAGCCCTACCTCGTCGGCAACAACGTGATCGCCACGATCCTGATGACACTGCTCGGGCTCTCCGGCGTGGCGATGGGCGTCGCCTTCTACCGCCGGACCCGCGACATCGTGCCCCTCATGCTGGCCATCAGCGCTCCTCTGGTGGTGTTCACCGAGGTCTTCCTGGACATCATGGGTGCGGTCTACTTCCCGTGGAGCGACACCGAATTCCTCGGCCACGCCTTCACCCTGATGGGTCGCCAGATGCCGTGGTGGATCGTCGCGGCGTGGTTCGGCTATGCGGCCCTCGGTGCATTCGAGTACGCGACGCTCGCCAAGAAGCCGCCGACCAAGCACATCTGGTTCGCATTCGGCGGCCTCGTGGTGGCGGCGATCATCTTCGAGGAGATCCTCCTGTCGATGGGCCTCTACCACTACTACGGCAATCATCCGCTGGTGTTGGTCAGAGAGCTGCCGTGGTGGTGGGAAGCATGCAACCCGCTCGGCGTCACCCTCGCAGTCGCCCTCGGTTACCGGCTTCGGTCGTACTTCACGGGCGTGCGGGCGCTACTGTTGCTGCCGATCATGCCGATCACCATGGCCGCCGCCTACGGTTTCGCAGCCCTTCCCGGCTGGATCGCCGTCAACAGCGACTACCCGTGGCTGCCCACCCAGCTTCTCGGCTTCGCCTCGATCGCGCTCGGGTTCGCGCACTTCTACCTGATTCTCCGCGTGATCCTCAACCGCGACCCGTTCGACTTCAACTACGTTCCGCCCGAGGGTGAGGACGAGTTCCGCGTCGACATCTCCAAGCGGAAGAACCAGCCCGCGTAGTCAGCGGCGTCGCCCGGAGGTCGGTGCGCTACAGGATCGGCGCAGGCGCGTATGCCGCGGCCTCCGGGTACTGGCCGATGATCTTCTCCGCGGCCGCGATGACGTCGGCGACCTGCTGCTCGGCAGCACCGACGAAGACCGACTTGTCGGCGAGCAGCTCGTCGAGCTGAGCCCGGTCGAGCGGGATGCGGTCATCGGCGGCGAGGCGGTCGAGCAGATCGGGCTCACGCCCCTCCTCGCGCATCGCCAGCGCCACCGCGACGGCGTTCTCCTTGATCGCCTCGTGGGCGGTCTCGCGACCGACGCCCGCGCGCACCGCGGCCATCAGCACCTTGGTCGTCGCGAGGAACGGCAGGTAACGGTCGAGCTCGTTGGCGATGACCGCGGGGTACGCACCGAACTCGGCGAGGACGGTCAGGAAGGTCTCCATCAGGCCGTCGATGGCGAAGAAGGCATCCGGCAGCGCGACGCGGCGGACGACCGAGCAGAACACGTCACCCTCGTTCCACTGGGCACCGGCGAGTTCGGCGGCCATCGAGCCATAACCGCGCAGGACCACCGCGAGGCCGTTGACACGCTCGCAACTGCGGGTGTTCATCTTGTGCGGCATCGCCGAGCTGCCGACCTGACCGGGTTGGAAGCCCTCGGTCACCAGCTCGTGGCCGGCCATGAGTCGGATGGTGTGCGCCAGCGACGACGGCGCGGCAGCGACCTGGACCAGCGCGGACACGACATCGTGGTCGAGCGACCGCGGGTAGATCTGGCCGACCGAGGTGAAGGACCGGGCGAAACCGAGGTGATCGGCGACCCGGGACTCGAGATCGGCGAGCTTGGTGGCGTCACCGCCGAGCAGGTCGAGCATGTCCTGCGAGGTGCCCATCGGGCCCTTGATACCGCGCAACGGGTATCGGTCGATCAGCTCACGCAGGCGGGTGAGGGCGATCATCAGTTCGTCTGCGGCCGAGGCGAACCGCTTGCCTAGGGTCGTCGCCTGAGCGGCGACGTTGTGGCTGCGGCCGGCCATGACGACCGACGAATACTGAGCGGCACGTTCGACGATGCGGGCCAGGACCGCGACACCGTGGGAGTGCACGTGTTCGAGAGAACGCAGGATCTGCAGCTGCTCGACGTTCTCGGTGAGGTCGCGGCTGGTCATGCCCTTGTGGATCTGTTCGTGACCCGCGAGGGCGTTGAACTCCTCGATGCGGGCCTTCACGTCGTGGCGCGTGACGCGCTCACGATCGGCGATCGAGGCGAGATCCACCTGGTCGACGACGCGCTCGTAGTCGGCGATGGCATCGGCCGGGACGTCGATCCCGAGGTCGCGCTGTGCCTTCAGTACCGCGATCCACAGGCGCCGTTCGAGTGCGATCTTGGTGGTGGCCGACCACAGCTCGGCGAGGTCGGTGGAGGCATAGCGGCTGGCCAGGACGTTGGCGATGGCAGGCTTCGACACCCGATCAGTGTAGGTCGGTCGCGGACGGATCCCGAATTCCACCGTCCCCGGCGCTCAGAACGCGAAACACGTTCCGTTGGACCCGTAGCCCTGACGCACTTTCACCAGCGTGGGCGGCGAGGCCTTGCCGTTCTGTACGGCATAGAGGTACTTGTCACCGATACGACGGGGAACCCAGGTGACCGAGGCGAGGGCACCCGACGGGAGATCGCGGCCGATGAAACGTGCCGGCAGACCGGGTTTGACCTCCCAGAACGACACCCAACCCGACGAGTTCACGGGAATCGTCACCGGATAGGTGCATCCGGTGCCGTACACCGCGGACGACAGCGGAACACCCGCGTCGACGCGACCGGCGGGCGCGGCGTGTGCGCCGGGGGCGACGAGCATCGCCACCCCGGCGATCAGGCACATGAGCGCGGCGACAAGGCCTGCGCGGGTGCTGTGTCTACTCATCGGCTCCCCCGGACATCCGATCCGTTTCCTTGCATGCCGTCACGCCCGCGGCGCGAGGACGTCGACCACCTCGAGCAGGGCGTCGCGCACCGCGTCCATGGGCCGGACACCGTTGCGTCCGAGTGCACCGACGATGGCACCGTCCTCGATCCCGATCAGCTGGGCGATGTGGGCTGGATCGGCGACCCGGCCGGATTTGGCGAGCACATCGAGGTGGCACAGCGACAACGTCCGCCACCGGTCGCTCACCACCTCACGCAACATCGGGTAGCGCGCCGACAGCGCGATCATCTCGTAGCGGGCCGACAGCTGCTGGATCGTCGTGTCCACGCCGACGATGACCTCGGCGAGCGCGGACGCGGTCGCGGTCCTCCCGCGGCGTCGGCGCGGAAGTGCGTTGCAGCGCTCGGAGACTGCGGACGCGTCGTGGCTGCACAGACTGGCCGCGGCCTCGGCCATCAGGTCGTCGAGCGAGGCGAAGTAGTACGTCGTCGACGCCAGCGGCAGCTGGGCGCGCTCGGCCACCGCACGATGACGTACGGCGTCGAAGCCGCCTTCGAGCAGCAGCTCACCGGCGGCCTCGATCAAACGGGACCGCCGTCGCGCACCCTTCGGTGTCGCTGCCGACGTCATCATGTGGTTCATGCTGCCAAAGGCGTCCGTACCGCCGTATTGCTTTTGACCAAAGCGGCACGACCACAGGCGAATTCCCGTATAAGACGACGACGCCCGTGCTGAATGCACTGTTCACGGTCCACGTCAGTCGGTCGTCGGACGAGAGGATCGGTCCGCGCCCGACCGCGTCTACCGTGATGCCATGCAGTTCGACGGCCTCCACGCTGTCGCCGATTATGCGGCGCTCTACACCTCGCTGAGACAGTCCGCGTTCGTCGACTTCCTCCGTGAGAGGCTGGGCGCCTTCGATGTACGGTGCGACGAGGACAACCGGGTGGTCGTGTTCACCTCCGACGACGCCGGTTCCGGATCGGACGGTGAGGTGACGGTCGTCCGGTGCCGGGCGTCGCTGGTCGCCGTGGTTGAACCGTCGGCGATCGTCTGGGGCTGGGCTCACCCGCTCGGCGACGAGACCGGGCTCGCGTCGAGACTGCGCGAGGCCGGTGCGCGACTGGGCATCGACGATTTCACCTCTCCGCGAGTGACGCTGCCACCCGGTCCGTCTCGCGACCGAGCCGACGATCCGGCCGACCGGGTCATCGACGTCATCGCGGCGGCGGCCGTCGGCAGCACGGGAATGAGTCCGTATTGCACGGTTCGTCTCGACGGCGACGATCGCGGCGTTTTTCTTCTCGACGACCTCACCCTTCCCGAGCCGACCTTCGCCGACTTCGCCACCGGACTGCCGAGGATCATGGGTTCCCTTGCGGTGAACGATCATCGGGTCGCCATCCACGGGATGGCCGCACGGCGCGGCTGGCACATCAGCTGGCGCACCGGGACAGACGGCGGACGCTCACCGATCTGTGATGTGACCGACGGTCGTTCCATGGCCAGGGTGAACTTCGACCGGCGCGGCCGGCCGATCGACTACCGCTGCGAACTGGCAGACCGGAACTGATACCCCAAGGGGTATACTTGCCTCTTGTCATAGCAGTTGCACACGTGCAAGAACAGTAGGAGGTCGCCATGGTCGGCGACGAAGAATCGATCGGCGTCGTGCTCAACCGGTTGCGGCGGGCTCACGGCCAGCTTGCCGGCGTGATCTCGATGATCGAACAGGGACGCGAATGCAAGGATGTCGTGACCCAGCTCGCCGCGGTGTCGAGTGCGCTCGATCGGGCCGGTTTCAAGATCGTCGCGACGGGCCTTCGGGAATGCATGACCGGCGAACAATCGCAGGACTCGGAACCGATGACCATCGACCAACTGGAAAAGCTGTTCCTGGCGCTCGCCTGATCGGGCGCGAGGAGTACGAGAGGAGCGATCATGAAACTCGGATACCGGACGACCCTGCAGACCAGCTTCGACGACGCCGTCGCCCGCACGAGAGAAGCGCTGAGCGATGTGGGTTTCGGTGTGCTCACCGAGATCGACGTGAAGGCGACCCTCAAGAAGAAGCTCGACGAGGACATGGAGAACTACCTCATCCTCGGAGCCTGCAATCCGCAGTTCGCCCATCGGGCGCTCGGCGTCGAGCGTCAGATCGGCCTGCTGCTGCCCTGCAACGTCGTGGTGCGCGACGACACCGACCACGCCGGGACGATCATCGTCGAGGCGATGAATCCCGACATCATGGTCGCGGTGACCGACGCCCCCGGCCTCCCCGACGTGGCCGCCGGAGCCGCCGAACTGTTACAGAAGGCCATCGCCTCACTCGACTGAACGTCAAGTCAGGGACAGATATCTCACAGCGTCGGCGAGTCGGCCGACTCGACGTTGCGTCGAGCCCGGGGTCCACGATTACCCTGTTGATTCGATGACCAGCGTGCGATCCCGTTTCTCCGATGCTGCCGACCGCGACCTGCCGCGCGTGGGCCGTCGAGCCGTACTCGCCGCAGGGGTCGGGGCGGCAGCCATCGGGATCGCCGCCTGCTCGGGCAAGGCGCCCTCGACTTCGGTGCAGCCGCGCAACCTCGAAGGCCGGGCCGCCGACGACGAACTCCCCGTCGAGACGTCGCCGCCGCCGGTCACGAGCGGTCCCCCACTGATCACCGGAAGCTTCAGATCCGTCCGCATGGGCGGTCGGGACACCCGCTGGGCGGTGGCCCGGCCCAACGGGGTGACCGGCAAGCTCCCGGTCGTCGTGGTGCTGCACGCGTTGAACACCAACGAGAAGTCCATCTTCGGGCCGAAGCTCGAGATGCAGACCGTCATGCAGCAGTACGTGGACAACGGCAACACCCCGTTCGCGCTGGCCGCAGCCGACGTGGGTCGCAACTATTACCATCGCCGGACCGACGGCACCGATGGTGGGGCGATGATCCTCGACGAGTTCCTGCCGATGCTCGCGAACGACCCGAAGCTCAACCTGTCCACCGACCGCATCGGACTCTTCGGCTGGTCCATGGGCGGATACGGCGCGCTGCGCCTGGCGTCGATGGTCGGCGCCCCGCGCGTCGCGGCCGTGGCCGTCAGCTCGCCCGCGATGTGGGCCGACCCGCGCAACTTCCCGCCGCGCGCCTTCGACAGCCTCGACGATTACCAGGCCAACTCGCTGTTCGGCGCGCAACCGAGCTTTGCGAAGATCCCGCTGCTGATCAACATCGGTTCGAGCGATCAGTTCTACACCTACACCCGCCAGTGGGCCGCGGGTCTGCACCCGCCGGCCGCCTTCGGCACCGCTGCCGGCGGTCACACCAACCGGTACTGGCGCAGCGTGCTGCCCGAGCAGATCGAGTTCCTGGGCCGCAATCTCGCGGTATGAGAGCGTTTCGCTCACTCGTTCCGCTCCCGCTCACGCGAATCAATCGGGTGAGCGGGAACGGAGAACGTGAGCGGACCAGTGTCTAGATGCTGATGCGACCTTCGAGAGCGTTGCGCCCGATGTCGGTGCGGAAGTGCGAGCCCGGCAGCTTGATCTTCTCGATGCGGGCGTAGGCCTGGGTGCGGGCCTCGGCGAGGTCGGCGCCGGTACCGACGACGGCGAGCACGCGGCCACCGGCGGAGACGATCGCGCCGTCGGCATTGCGAGCGGTGCCCGCGTGCAGCACCCCCTCGGCGTCGGCGCCGGTGATGATGTCACCGGTACGCGGCTTGCCGGGGTAGTTCTCGGCGGCGACGACCACCGTGACCGCGGCGCCGTCGCGCCATTCCAGCGGCGGGAGGTCGGCGAGCGTCCCGGTGGCGGTCGCGTTGAGTGCCGCACCGAGCGGCGACTTCAGCAGTGCGAGGACCGCCTGGGTCTCGGGATCACCGAAGCGACAGTTGAATTCGACGACCGCGGGACCGTCCTTCCCGATCGCGAGACCGGCGTACAGGAGGCCCGAGAACGGGATACCGCGCTTGACCATCTCGGCCGCAACGGGTTTGACGACCTCGTCGACGATGCGCTCGGTCATCTCGGCGGGCAGCCACGGCAGCGGCGTGTAGGCGCCCATGCCACCGGTGTTGGGTCCGGCGTCGTTGTCGCCGACACGCTTGTGGTCCTGCGCGGGCAGCAGCGGGACCACGGTCTCGCCGTCGACGAGGCAGAACAGCGAGACCTCGGGTCCGTCGAGGAAACTCTCCAGCAGAACGGGGTGTCCGCTCTCCAGGCATTCGGCGGCGTGGTCGCGGGCGACGTCCCGGTCGGGTGTGACGACGACACCCTTGCCGGCGGCCAGACCGTCGTCCTTGACGACCCAGGTGGGCCCGAAACGGTCGAGGGCGGCGTCGAGATGGGCCGGGTTGTCGACGATCTCCGCATGCGCGGTCTTGACGCCGGCGGCAGCCATCACGTCCTTGGCGAAGGCCTTGGAACCCTCGATCTGCGCGGCCCGGGCGCTCGGACCGAAGGTCGCGATGCCGGCCTCGCGCAGGGCGTCGGCGACGCCGAGGACGAGTGGCACCTCCGGTCCGATGACCACGAGGTCGGCGTCCAGCTTCTGCGCCAGGGCCACGACCGCTTCACCCGAGACCACATCGACGGCGTGGTTGGTGGCGATCGCCGAGGTGCCGGCGTTGCCGGGAGCGACATGCAGGTCGGTGACCGACGGATCGTTCTTGAGGCCGATGAGAAGGGCATGTTCGCGGCCGCCCGAGCCGATCACGAGTACGCGCACGACCATGACTCTAAACCGTCGGCGTATGCCGCCGCGAAAACGCACCATGGACTGCTCAGCTCGCCGGCTGGGTCAGGTCGTACATCGTGGTGCCGTCGACGGTGACTGCAGTGAAGTTGTCCTGAACCCACGCGCTGATCTGCGACGACGGCTGCGACGAGCCGCCGGCCATCCCGGGAGCGCCGGCGCCCGGCCCACCGCCGGCGATGAAGTAGTGGATCTCCCTGGCGGCGACCAGCTTCTGGAACTCGGCGAGAGTCGGCGACGGATCGCTGCCGTTGAACCCGCCGATCGGCATCACCGAGTGGCCGGTCTCGAGCTGGTAGCCCGAGGCGGACTGCGAGCCGACCGCGGCGGCGACCCACGTGTAGTCGTCGGCGTCGGCGACGAGCTTGTCGACGACGGCCTGCGTCGGTCTGGAACCGCGCAGGAGTCCACCCGGCCCGTCGCCGCCGCGGGCGCCGGGCATGCCCGGGCCGCCACCGGGGAAGCCCTGGCCCGGACCGCCCGGGCCGAACTCCATGAACCCTCCGCCGGGCATGCCCGGGCCACCGCGACCACCCGGGCCGAACCCGCCCGCGACCGCCGGACCGGCGGTGATGATCGACCCGCTCTTCTCGGCCGTGACCGTGTCGATGGTGTACGCGACCGGCCCGGCCAGACCCGCGATGACCGCGCCGCTCAACGCTGCCGCGGCGACACCCCGTATCCGGGCGAACACCATGGCGACCGCGGCCAGGAGTCCGACGATGAGGACCGCGTACCGCAGCCACGGAACCAAGTCGGGCGTCCGGTCGAGCAGTACGAAGCCCCAGATCGCGGTGATCGCCACCGAGACACCCAGTGCGAGGCGCACCCACAGGCGGTCCCGATGCGACCAGCAGACGGCACCGCCGGCCGCGACGACCGCTGCCACCGCCGGCGCCAGAGCCGCCGTGTAGTACTGGTGGAAGATGCCGGCCATGAAGCTGAAGACACCCATCGTGACCAGCAGCCACAGACCCCAGACCGAGAGATACGCGCGGCGCGGATCGGTGCGCCGGGCCTTGCCGATGAGCACGAGAGCCACCATCGCGAGCACGAGACCCGCCGGGATCAGCCACGCGATCTGACCGCCCTGCGCGGGTTCGAACATCCGCAGCCAGCCGGTCTCGCCCCATGCGCCGCCGCGGCCACCACCGGGCCCGCCGCCGGGGCCGCCCATGCCCTCCAGTGCGCCCATGCCGTGACCACGACCGGGAACCACCGCCCCGGTCTCGTCACCGTTGAGCCTGCCGAGACCGTTGTAACCCAGCGTCAGTTCGAGGATCGAGTTGTTCTGTGACCCACCGATGTACGGCCGCGACGACGCGGGCCAGAGCTCGACGGCGAGAATCCACCAGCCGGCACTGACGATCATCGCGCCTAGGGCGGCGAACAACTGGCCCAGGCGACGAGGCCAGCCACCGGGACCGAAGGCGAGATAGGTGACCGACAGCGCGGGCACGATGAGGGTCACCTGCAACTGCTTGGTGAGGAATCCGAATCCGACGAACACGCCCGTGAGGATCAGCCACCGCCAGCGACCGTCGTCGACCGCCTTCATCAGCGACCAGACGGCCGCGATCATCAGCAGGATCAGCAGCGCCTCGGGATTGTCGAAGCGGAACATCAGCGCCGCAACCGGAGTCAGTGCCAGCACCGCGCCGGCGAGGATTCCGGCCCGGTGACCGAAGTACTTCCGTGTGATCAGGTACAACAGGGCGACCGATGCCACGCCCATCAGGGCCTCGGGCACCAGGATGGACCACGAGTTGACGCCGAAGATCCGCGCACTGATGCCCGGAATCCACAGCGAGGCGGGAGGTTTGTCGACGGTGATCGAGTTCGCCAGGTCGGACGAACCGAAGAACCAGGCCTTCCAGGACTCCGAACCGGCCTGGATCGCCGCCGAGTAGAAGGAGTTCGCCCAACCGTTGATCGAGAGGTTCCAGAGATAGAGGACTCCGGTACCGATCAGCAGTGCGGCCAGCGAGAGGCGTTCCCGCAGAATCTTCTTCGAGCTACCGGACGTCCGGTTCGGCTCGGCGTGGTTCACCGGCGGGCCGATGGTCGAGGTCGTCACGCGGCCACCTCCGCCCCATGTCCGGGCGCCTTGCGGAACACCCAGCGGAGACCGACGAACCGGGTGAGCGTGGCCACCAGGTTCGCGATCACCAAGACGATCAGTTCGATGTGTTTGGTCGCCTCCGGCGCGACAGTGTGCAGCAACAGCAACGAGCCTGCGGTGACCAGCCAGCCGAACAGGAACACCCCGAGCCCGAAGAGCTGGTGTCGCAGGGCACTGTCACGACCGCGGACCCCGAAGCTGAACCGACGGTTGGCCGCGGTGTTGAGCACAGCGGTGATCGCGAGGGCGACCAGGTTCGAGACCTGCGCTCCCAGGAACGAATGCAGCGCCAGGAACAGCACCGCGAAGGCGATCGTCGAGGCCACCCCGACTACGCAGAACCGCGCGAGCTGGCCGACCAGACCCTTGGGCACACCGTCGATCTGGGGTCCGGCGGCCCGGTCGCGACCGATGGAGGCGCGCAGTGCGGCGATCGGCAACCGTCCCATCGCGAGCGCGAGACCGACTCGCGCACAGCCCTTCAGGTCGGCGATTGCGGTGGGCACGATGTCGACGGTGCTGTCCGGGTCGTCGACCCAGTCGACCGGGACCTCGGCGATGCGCAGCCCGATCTGTTCGGCGAGGACGAGGAGTTCGGTGTCGAAGAACCAGCCGGTGTCGACGACGAACGGCAGCAGCTCGCGGGCGATGTCGGTGCGCATGGCTTTGAATCCGCACTGTGCATCGGAGAACCTGGCGCCCATCGCCGTTCGGAGGATGAGGTTGTACGAGCGGGAGATGAACTCTCGCTTCGGTCCCCGCACGACTCGCGATGACCGGTTCAACCGGGTGCCGATCGCGATGTCCGAGTGTTTCGACACGAGCGGGGCGATGAGCGGCATCAGCGCATTGAGGTCGGTGGAGAGATCCACGTCGCAGTACGCGACGATCTCGGCGTCGCTGCGCTGCCACACCGCGTTCAGCGCACGACCACGACCCTTCTCGTCGAGATGGACGACGCGGACGCCCTCGAGTTCGTCGACGAGGCCGACGGCGATCGCGAGGGTGTCGTCGGTGCTGGCGTTGTCGGCAACGGTGATGCGAGCCGGATACGGCACGTGCTGCTGCAGATGGGCGGCGAGCCGGCGCACCGAGGATGCGACGTCGGCCTGTTCGTCGTGGACGGGAACGACGATGTCGAGGACCGGGGTCGACACCGAACTGTCGGCGAGGGTGTACACCGGCGCCGTTGCGCCCGGCGGTGCTTGGAGGATCATGGGGATGACGATCGGCTCGCACCCTCGAACCCGTCTGGAACCCTGCTGTCAGGTTCCTGTGAACCGACGATCCCTGCTGTCGGGTGTCGCCACTACATTGGGCTCATGGCTGCAACCCTCGCCCCAGACCAGCTGACCGCCGCCAACCGCGTGATCACCAGCCTGGCCGGTGAGGGCGCCCGGCTGCGCGAGGACCAGCTGCGAGCGGTGACCGCGCTGGCCGGCGGTGAGCCCGGCACTCCCGGCGCGCGGGTCCTGGTGGTCCAGGCGACCGGATGGGGTAAATCGGCCGTCTACTGGTCGGCCACCGCGATCATCCGTGCCGGCGGCGGCGGACCGACGCTCATCGTGTCCCCGCTGCTGTCACTCATGCGCGATCAGGTAGCCGCGGCGGCTCGCGGCGGTCTTTCCGCGGCGACGCTGAACTCGTCGAACGTCGACGAGTGGTCGGCGATCGAGGCACAACTGCGGGCGGGCGAGCTCGACGTCCTGCTCGTCTCCCCGGAACGCCTCGCGAATCCCGGTTTCGGACGTCGTGTGCTCGACGCCCTGGCCGGCAACCTCGGGCTGCTGGTGATCGACGAGGCGCACGCGGTCTCGGACTGGGGTCACGACTTCCGGCCCGACTACCGCCGCGTGGCCGACGTGCTGCGCTCGGTCAACCCGACGACGCCGGTCCTGGCGACCACCGCCACCGCCAACGCCCGCGTCACCGAGGACGTCGCCACGCAGCTCGACTCCGGTTCCGACGCACCGACGCTCGTCCTCCGCGGACCACTCGCCCGAAAGTCGTTGCACCTCAACGTTCTCGACGGGCTCTCGCCCGTGCAGCGGTACGGCTGGGTGGCGCAGGCCCTCCCCCATCTCCCGGGTTCGGGCATCGTCTACGTCCTCACCGTCGCCGACGCCGACCGGCTCGTCGAAGCCATCCGGGCGGTGCACGGGGACTCGGTAGAGGTCGCGGCCTACACCGGACAGCTCGATGCCGGCCGCCGGCACGAACTCGAAGATGCATTGCTGCACAACAAGGTCAAGGCACTGGTGGCGACCTCTGCCCTGGGGATGGGCTACGACAAACCCGACCTCGGCTTCGTCGTGCACGTCGGTTCACCGCCGTCGCCGGTCTCCTACTACCAGCAGGTCGGCCGTGCCGGGCGCGCGCTGGACGACGCCGTGGTGATGCTCCTGGCGTCGCAGACCGACGACCGGATCTGGGAACACTTCGCCACCGCCACGATCCCCGATCCCGACAAGATGCGTGACCTCCTGGCCGTCCTTGAGGCCGCCGACGAACCGCAGTCGGTCATCCAACTCGAGGCGGCCACGCGCTTCCGCCGCACGCGAATCGAGTTGATGCTCAAGCAACTCGCCGTCGACGGCGTCACCGATCGCACCCCGGACGGCTGGGTCGCCACCGGCAAACCCTGGACCTACGACGCCGCCCACTACGACGGCGTGCTCGCCGTCCGCCGCCGCGAGGCCGACATCATGCGCGCCTACATCGCCGGACGCACCTGCCTGATGCGCCTGCTGACCGAATCGCTCGACGACCCGCAGGCCGCCGACTGTGGCCGCTGTTCGGTGTGCCGAGGTGCGCTGAGTGAGGGACTACCCGACACCGCGGACACCGAGGTCGTCCGCACCGTCACGTCGACGCTGCGCCGCAAGGCCTCGACCCTCGATCCGAGGAAGATGTGGCCGGGCGGCGAATTCGGCCGTCGCGGAAGGATTCCCGCCGACCTCCTCGCCCAGCCAGGCCGCGTCCTGGCCCACGCCGATGCGCCCGAATGGGCGGAGGTACTGGCCGCCGCCCGCAGCGGCGACGAACGCGCACTCGGCGAACTCGGCGACGCAGCGGTCGCGACGCTGGCGGCGTGGGTGCGCGAGACGGGGGTCCGCGCCGATGTCATCGTGTCACTGCGCCTGACCGGCACGAACCTGGCCGAGACGCTGGCCGAACACCTGCGCACGGTCGGGAAACGCGGCGGCGGGACCTTCCCCGTCCGTCTGGGCGATCCGCCGGCCGATGCGACCGGCGCGGTCGAAGCCGCGTATTGGCGCGATCACCTCGGCGATCCGCCCGAGGTCGCCGGCCAGAACGTGATGCTCGTCGTGGATGCCAACAGCTCCGGTTGGCCGATCACCCTGGCCGCCGCAGCGCTCCGCGAGGCCGGTGCAAACGCGGTGCTGCCGTTGCTGATCCACCGGACGGTGTGAGTCGCGGGTCCGACGGTCCCCTGGTCACCGGCCCAGCGCGAGCACCTCGTCGAATCCGTCCGCGAGGCATGCGTGGAAGATGTCGACGTCCTCGATTGCACCGGTGTCCACGTCGATGCCCAGTTCGCAGGTGTCGACGTAGGTGAGGAGGGTGACGTTGACCGCTGCCCCGATGGTGGGGCCGAAGGCGTACTGAGCTCGCAGCCGAGCGCCACCGACGTAGACCGGCACCGGGATACCGGGAACGTCGCTGCACAGGAAGTCGACGTGGCGCAGGACCGACCCGATGTACCAGCGCGGCATCAAGTTCATCGCACCGGCGATGAGCTGGGTGTACGGCAGCGAGCGCTCGTTGCGGACACGTGCGGTCCGGCGGTGGATCTGCGCGATCCGCCGTGCCGGATCGACTTCGGCGCCAGGCACATCGAATCTCATCAGGGTGATCCGGTTGCCACCGGGGGCGTCCTCCTCGGTCCGCAGACTCACCGGCATGCACAGGTGGAGGTCGCCGACCTCGGCGCCGTGCTTCTCGTGGTACAGACGGAGCCCGCCGAGGACGCCGGCGACGAAGGCGTCGTTGAGTGAACCACCGCCACGATGCCCGGCGTCGCGTAGTTGCCGCAGCGGAACCTCGTGGACGGCGAGATGCCGGACCAATGACCGGTCGGTCATCAGCGGCGATCCCGTCTCGTTGACCGGACGAACCGTGCGGTACACCGATGCGGCGGTCTCGACCGCCGCGCCGGCCGTCGCGACGGGATGACGAATGGCGTTGTACGCCAACGACGGTGCGGATCTGACCAGGTCGGTGACGGTGTTCGACGCGCGTTCGGCATCGAATCGCAACGAATCCACGTAGTCCCGCCACCACGTTTCCTCGTTCGACGACGACGCCGGGGCGTGGGGTGCGGCAGTCGGCTGTTCCGGTTCCTCGGTCAGGTCGAACAGCCGCATCGCGATCTCGATCGCGCCGACACCATCGGTGAGAGCGTGATGGAACTTGCAGACGACCGCGGCGCCGCCGTCGGCAAGCCCATCGACCAGCGTCGCCTTCCACAACGGGCGAGCACGATCGAAGTCCTCCATGGCCGCGAGCCGCGCCATCTCGAGCACGGTGTCGAAGGTGCCCGGCGCGGGGGCCCGGACCCGGCGCATGTGGAAGTCGAGGTCGAAATCCGGATACGGAACCCACCGCGGCGGCGCCGACAGCGGCGAGTACACGACGCGCTCGCGGAACATCGGCAGTTCCGCACTGATGGTCTCGAACCGACTGCGCATCGCATCCCAGTCGGGCGGGCGGTCCAACAGGATGAGCGTCACCACCGTCGATCGCAGACGCGGGTCGGACTCCATCGACCAGGTGAAAGCGTCGCTGTTGCGCATGTACTCGGTCATGACTGCCTCCGGCATCGACCGTACTCAGCCCCCGCCGCCTCCGTACCGTTTCGGCGCAGCAGAGGACTTTGTGCCTTGCTCCCTGAGTAGCCCCGGAGCGTGCGGAGGGGCGTATCGAAGGGTCAGTCGGCGACGTACTCGCCGTAGCCCAGCGAGCGCAGGCTCGCGCGGATCTTCTCGGCCGCGGCGTCGAGGTCCTCGGGGCTGGCGTTCTTGTTCGCGTTGGCGAGGTCGAAGGTCTCCAGCGACAGTCCCTGAAAGACGTGGATGTGCACGTGGGGAACCTCGAGACCGGCGATGAGCAGACCGATTCGCGGCGCGTCGAAGGCGTTCTTGACGGCCTGGCCGACCTTCTGGGCGACCCCGCTGAGATGGGCGAACAGCGAGCCGTCGATCTGTTCCCAGTGGTCGACCTCGTTGCGGGGCACCACCAGGACGTGGCCGGGGGTGACGGGTTCGATGGTCAGGAATGCGACGGCTTCGCCGTCCTTCCAGACGAAACGACCAGGGATGTCGCCGTTGATGATCATGCTGAAGACCGATGCCATGGCCCGAGTCTAGATGTTGTGGGGTCCGGCGACGGGGCGCAGCCGTGTTGTCCACGGGCCTGTCGGGGGTCCATGACATTCTTTTCGGTGTGAGTGGGCCAGAATCCTCCCGACCGGGACGCCGCGTTCGATCCAGCGCAGTCGGATCCAGTGACGTCCTCGCCCGCGCACAACGGTTCCCGCGGCTGCGGTACATGGGGTCGAAGTACCGGCTGCTCCCCCACCTCGAACGCACCTTCGCCGAGATCGGCGGGTCGACGGCCGTCGACGCCTTCTCCGGCTCGGGCGTCGTGTCCTACCTGTTGAAGGCGCAGGGCTTCGAGGTCCTCAGCAACGACTTCCTGCACTTCCCGCACATCATCACGCGTGCCTCGGTGGCGAACTCGAGTGTCCGCCTCGAACCGGAACTCGTGGAGCAGATCTGCGGGCCGGCCGCCGACGACCGCGACTACATCTCCCGCACCTTCGACGGTCTGTACTTCACCGCCGAGGACCGCGAGTTCCTGGACTCGGCGTGGTCGCACATCGACGCGCTGCGCGGCTACCGTCGCGACCTCGCCGTGTCCGCGCTGGTCCTCTCCGCCGCACGCAAGCAACCCCGCGGGGTCTTCACGTTCACCGACTCCACGCGGTACGCGGACGGACGCCGCGATCTCACGATGTCGCTGCGCGACCACTTCCGGCTACGTGCCGCCGCCGACTACAACGCCACCGTGTTCAGCAACGGCTGCAGCAGTCGAAGTGTCCAGGGCGACATCTTCGACCTCGACCTGCCGTGGTCGGCGCCACCGGACCTCGTCTACCTCGACCCTCCGTATGCGCCGCCCGCCGACGACAACGACTACATCAAGCGTTATCACTTCCTCGAAGGGCTCTCCGCGTACTGGCGCGGGATGACCATCATGGAGAACACCAAGACCAAGAAGCTGCCCAAGCGCTTCACGCCGTTCGCCTACAAGCGAACCATCGAGGATGCCCTGCTGCGCACGTTCGAACACTTCGAGGACGCGGGCGCGATCGTGCTCTCCTATTCGTCGAATGCGTTGCCGGGCAAGGACCGGATCGTCGATCTGCTGGGCAAGGTCAAGCCGTCGGTCGAGGTGATCGCGATCGATCACAAGTACAGCTTCGGCACGCACGCCGCGGCGACTCGTCGAGACGTCAGCGAGTTCCTGTTCATCGGACGGGACTGACGCCGAGCACATGAGCACTGCAGTTGACTTCGACGATTATCTGAAATCGTTGGGACGGTTGACCTCTCACGTCGACCCCACCGCCGCCACGCCGGAGGCCGAGCGGATCGTCGAGGCCACCGGACGTCTCGGCGGGCTCCTCGACACCGACATCACCGGACTCGCCGCCTGGGTGCGCGACAACCCCAACGACGTCCCGGTGCTCGGGCTGGCGGTCGGGCTGTCGCAGGAGAAGCTCAAGAATGCGTTGCGCGATCGTTTCGACACCAGCGGCTGGCACGGACTGGCGCGCACCCAGCCCGTCGAACTGGTGACCTGGCTCGACGCGGAGTTCGATCTGGTGCGGATGTTGCGGACCCAGATGGAACGCACCTACACCTTCGCCGACATCCTCGTGGCCCGCGCGGGAACCCGCGCGACCGCGACCCGCGCCGGGGCGTCGGGCCGGCGGATCGAGGACGAGATCGAGGACATCGCCCGCGACCTCGGTCTGGATTACACGACGCGCTCCCGGTTCGCCGGACGCAACGGACGCACCGCACCGGCCGACCTGATCGTCGGCGATCCGAACTCTGCCGACATCGTCGTGGCCGCAAAGGGTTTCGACTCCACCGGATCGAAGCTCACCGACGCCGTCCGCGAGATCGAGGAGATGGCCGAGGTGCGCCTCCCGACGCAGCTGGTCCTGGCGGTGATCGACGGAATCGGCTGGAAGTCACGACAGTCCGACCTCCGACGCATCCATCAGCTGTGGGCGACCCGCCAGATCGACGGCATGTACACCCTCGTCACGCTCGACCGCTTCCGCGCCGATGTCGCCGAGTTCGCCCGGTTGCGGCGCCTCATCTGACCCTTCGATACGCCCCTCCGCAAGCTCCGGGGCTACTCAGGGAGCAGATCATTCTGCGAGGAGCGGCAGCCGCACCCAGAAGGTCGCGCCCTCACCCGGCGTCGATTCGACGCCGACCCGACCCCCGTGCGCCTCCACGAGGGCGGCGACGATGGACAGGCCCAGGCCGCTTCCGCCGCCCGAACCCCGGTGGCGTGACTGGTCACCGCGGTAGAACCGCTCGAAGACGTGGTCGGCGTCTTCCGGGACCAGTCCCGGTCCGGTGTCGGCGACCGTCAGCACCACCTCCGATCCGCCGTCAGGATCTGCCTCGACCGCCACCCCGACCGTGATCGACGCGTCGTCCGGGGTGTGGTTGACCGCGTTGCCGATGAGGTTGCGCAGCACCTGCAAAAGCTTCGGCGCGTCGCCGGATACGACGGGCGGCTGGTCGCCGGTCGTCACCTCGAGCCGGATGTCCCGATCCGGGGCGGCCACCCGTGCGGACTGCACGGCGTCAGCGGCCAGGCTCAACAGGTCGACCGGTGCCGTGGCGAGGGGACGCTGCGCGTCGAGACGAGCCAGCATCAGCAGGTCCTCGACGAGCAGGTTCATCCGGCCCGCCTCGTCGTCGATGCGCCGCATGGCATCGGTGACATCGGGAACACCGCCCTGCGAATAGAGTTCGGCGAATCCCTTGATGGAGGTCAGCGGCGTGCGCAGCTCGTGGCTGGCGTCGGCGATGAAGCGTCGCATCTCCTCTTCGGAGGCACGGGCCTGCCGCTCGAAGGCAGCAGTGGTGACGAAGGCCTGCTGGATCTGGCCGAGCATCGTGTTCAGCGAATCCGACAGACTGCCGACCTCGGTGTTGGGTGCGGCCGGCGGAACTCGGCGCGTGAGGTCGCCCGCGGCGATCGCCTGAGCTGTCTCCTCGACCCTGCGCAGGGGACGAAGACTGGTCCGCACCAACAGATAACTGAGCACGCCGATGAGCACCACGACCACGGCGCCGATGGCGAACTGCAGCCAGATCAGCCGGCTCACGGTGGCATCGATGTCCGACATCGGGGTGGCCACGATCGACGTACCGAACCGGTTGCTGCGCTTGATCACCCGCCACTGGGGACCGTGCGGATCCACCGATCCGACGGTCACCGGACCGGCGTTGTCGCCGGTGAGCCGGTCGAGATCCGGGGCGTGGTCGAACTGGTTGTAGACGCTGACCGCCGAGATACCGCCCGGCCCTCGGAGAATCGACTCCACGTAGTACGGCGACGGCGGACGACGCGGCCCCGGCGGGCCGGAGCGCGGTTCGTCGGCCGGAGATCGTGGCTCAGCCCAGGTGCGGGTGGCGTTGACCAGTCCTTCGTCGGCGCGGGAGATGAGGTCCTGGCGCATCGACGAGGTGACCGCCACCCCGGAGGCCAACAGCCCGACGACCACCAGGGCGAGCGTGAGTGCGACCAGGGAGAACCGCAGTGGCACACCGCGCTTGCGCGGCTGCGGCGTCGGAACGGGTGCGGACATCAGCCGCGCGGCTCGCGCATCACATAGCCGACACCGCGCAGGGTGTGGATGAGACGCTTCTCGCCGTTGTCGAGTTTGCGACGCAGGTAAGAGACATAGGACTCGACGACGTTCACCTCACCGCCGAAGTCGTAGTTCCAGACATGATCGAGGATGCGGGGTTTGGACAGCACCGTCCCCGCGTTGACCATGAAATACCGCAGCAGGGTGAACTCGGTCGGCGAGAGCTGGACCGGTTTGCCCGCCTTGAAGACCTCGTGGGTCTCGTCGTCGAGCTCGAGGTCGGCGAAGGTGATCCGCGACGAGGCCTGCTGCTCCTCGCCGAATCCGCTGCGCCGCAGGAGCACCTGCAATCGGGCGACGACCTCCTCGAGGCTGAACGGCTTGGTGACGTAGTCGTCGCCGCCGATCGTCAGCCCGTTGACCTTGTCCTCGACCGAGTCCCGAGCCGACAGGAACAAGGCGGGGGCCTCTATCCCGTCCGCGCGGAGACGACGCAACAGACCGAAACCGTCCATGCCCGGCATCATGACGTCGAGGATCAGGATGTCGGGTTTCCTGCTGCGACATCGGTCGATCGCCGCCGGTCCGTCGGCGGCGGTCTCGACGTCGTATCCCTGGAACTTCAGCGACACCGACAGCAGCTGACGGATGTTCTCCTCGTCGTCGACGACGAGGACCTTCGCGCCGCGCGCGGCGTCGTTCTCGGCCGGTCTGGTCACACGTCTACTGTTCCAAAGTCGCCTGGGGCCTCACTGGCCGGACACTGGGAGGTTCCTGTGAGCCTCGACCTGCGGCTTATCGGCGATCCTCAAGCCGTGGGGTCGCCGTAGGCAGCAGCGATGGCCTCGGAGTCGCGCCATCGGGAGTAGGTGGGAACCTGGGGCCACCCGGCGGGCGAGTCCTGCCACTCCTCCTGGCGCCCCCACGGCAGCACGTCGAGAAGACCGAAGGTGAACCCGAGCTGTTCGGTCCCACGACCCGCGGTGTGCCAGGTGCGGTACACCGTGTCGCCGTCTCGTAGGAAGACGTTGATCGCGAAACCCTCACCCGGCGCGGCGTCGACGTCGGCGGAGAAGGTCGTCCCTGCCGAGGAGTACCAGTCCATGCGGTTGCCGACGCGCTTCTTGTAGGCCAAAGCTTCCTCGATCGGGCCGTGGGTGATGATCACGAACCGGGCGTCGTAGTCGGCGAGGAAGTCCAGTCGGCTGAACTGCGCCGTGTACCCGGTGCATCCGGGGCACTGGTAGGTCGCGCCGGGATTCCACATGTGGTTGTAGACGATCAGCTGCGACCTCCCGTCGAAGACGTCGACGAGACGGATCGGCCCGTCGGGTCCGGTCAGGGTGTAGTCCGGCATCTCGACCATCGGCAGGCGACGGCGCTGCGCGGCGATCGCGTCCAGTTCACGGGTGGCCGCCTTCTCCCTGGCGCGCAGTTCGGCCAGCGCGGCGGTCCAGGTGTCGTGGTCGGCCACGGGTGGAAGTTGATCGCTCATCGCGGTGCCCTTTCGATCGATGCGGATGGTCCCGCAGAGGCAGACCGCGGCGCGGAGCTCAACTCATCGCTGTCGCATGTACGGCGCGGCGTACCCGATCTTCATGGGTGCCTCGCCGAGCCACGCCGCCAGCTCCGCGGCCCGCGCGTCGAGTTTCCTCCGGGCCTCGGCCGGCAGGGGTTCGAGCGGGTGGATCGCGATCGAGTTGTCATCCCGGCGATACCAGCCGCCGACGATCCGCCCGTCCCACCACGCGGTCTGGCCGCCGTTGCCCACCGAGTCGAAGACCGCGGGTCCGTGATCGCCGAGATAGAAATCGCGCTCCTTGAAGCCCATCGTCGTGGGATCGAGTTCGGGCAGCAGCACCGCCTGCGGTTCGCAGTCCTCGTCGTCCCCGTCCCCGTTGTCGCTGTCACTGTCGCCGGGAAGGTCGTCGGGCAACACATGACCGACGCCGCCATCCAGGTCGACCTCTACGGTGCCGAGGTCGGCGAGCGCGGCACGCACCGCGGTCTTGGTGGAACCCAGCCACCACACGATGTCGGTCTCGGTGCCCGGGCCGTACGTGCGCAGCCAGCGTTCGATGAGGGCTTTGTGCCCGTCGTGCACACTCGGCACGTCCGGGGTCTCGCCGAGCCACACCTTCATCGACGTCCACGCCGGCCGGGACAGATGCCAGTCGAGGCGGTTGGGTCCACGGACGATGTCGCCCGAGGCGTCGAGCATGTTGAGCACCCGCGGCCCGAAATGACTCTTGCCGGCCCACGACTTGCCCTCGCCGAAGATGATCGACCCGTCCAGGGCGGGCAGTCGGCCGCGGAGTTCGGTCGACGTCAGGGACTCGCCGCCGGCGAGCTCGGCGAGGACCGCGTCCCGCGCGGTCTCGATCCAGCCCTCCGGGTCGTCGACCTCGGGAGTGCGCCGGAGATCGCGGAGCATATTGGTGCGCTCGGAGGCAGAGATGCGGGGACCGAGCGCACCGATCGACTCGGCCAGGAGATCTCGGGGGAAGGCGAAGAGTGTTCGGCGCATCGCGAGATGTCTGACGAGGGTCCGGTCCCCGTACAGCGCAGTGTCGATGTCGGCGCGGGCGAGACCGTCGACGCGCGCCCAGGCGGACAGATACACCGTCGACGGCGTGGTCGAGTGGAGGCCGACCATCGTCCTCGCGGCGTCGACGGCGGACGGCGCTCGCGACGCGGCGTCGAGATGCATGCGACGCATCAGACGGGAACGGCGCTGGGCGTCGGTGATGCGGGGTCGCACTGGCATGCCGCGATCCTAGTGATCTGCCGAGCCGAGGAAGCAGATGAAAAGAGGGAGCCGGGAAGAAGAGGGGAAGCGGGTGCCGGAGACCGGCCGACCCCCATCGACCCGGTACCCCGGCACCCGCCCGGTTGCGTGGGCCGGACGACACACAGCCCCCGACGGGCAGTGCCTGAGAACACCTCCGTGTGTCCTGCGACCGACGCATCCTTACGCTCCCGACCCCCGGTCGGGAACGCTCACCAAGGAGACCCCACCGCGCGAGCCGAGTACAGCCGCCGTCCGGAATCGGGCGCGAATATCCAGGTCAGGACGCGAACGGACTATCCGGACCGGACACGGACGAATCCGGATCCGGACGTGTTCAGGTCAGATGACCTGGTCGCTCGTGGCCGACGTGTCCGTCGCCACGTCCTCCGACGCTGGCGCCCCCGTCCCGCCTGTCGCAGAATGGGTCGGTCGATCAATCGTGCAGTCGGAGCGTGGAGTCGGGTGAGTGGATTTCGGTGAAGCGCTCGCGCGCCTGTTCGTGCAAGCGGGTCGCCCCACCCTTCGGGCATCGGCGGCCCGGGCCAAGGTCTCCGCGCAGCGCATCAGCGACTGGCGCAACGGGCGGCATCTGCCCCGCGACTTCGCGACCGTCGAACCACTCCTGGTCTGGCTGACGTCCCGGGCGGTGGCCGCGGGCGTCGCCGATGCCCTCACGATTCCCCAGTGGCGAGAACTATGGCACCGTCACCTGAATCAGGAGGCTCCCGAAACCCCGGCGCCGCCGGCCCGCCACGCCCGACCCTATGCCGGACTGGCCACGCTCACCGCCGCCGACAGCGAGCTGTACTTCGGCCGCGACGACCTCGTCGGCATCCTCGTGGACACGATCATCACCGCCGGGTCCGGGCCCTCGATGCTGTCGCCCTCTTCCCGGCTCGTCGTCGTCACGGGTGTGTCGGGCTCGGGCAAGTCGTCGCTGCTGCGTGCCGGACTGGCCCGTGACCCGCGGATCTCGACACCACGTCTCGCGGAGGTCACCCCGGACGGGCTCACCATCGCGCCGCCGGTCGACGGTGAGACCGACGCGGTCATCGTCATCGACCAGTTCGAGAACGTCTTCTCCCTTGCGGACGAGCTGCGATCGGCCACGATGCGCGAGGTCGAGGAACTCGCGGCCGACACCGTCGTGGTGGTGGGGGTCCGCGCGGACTTCTTCAGCCAGTGCGTGGAACACCCGTTCCTCGCCGACGCGTGGCAGAACCGCTGCGTGATCGTCTCGGAGATGACGCGCACCCAGCTCCGCGAGGTCATCACCGCCCCGGTCCGGCTGGCCGGTGGACGTATCGAGGCAGGCCTGGCCGATGTGATGATCACCGACCTGTACGAGGCGTCGACGGTCGGCGACCGCGCCGGGAGGCTGCCTCTGCTGGCCCACGTCCTCCAGGCGACCTGGGCACGACGGTCCGGCAACCGCATGACCCTCTCCGGCTATCGCGCGACCGGTGGCATCGCCCGCGCGGTCGCCGACACCGCGGAAGCCGCGTGGGAGGCCATCGCCCCCGAACACCGCGACCTCGCCCGCGCGGTCCTGTTGTCGCTCGTACATGTGGGTCCGGCCGGGATCGCGCTGCGGGTGCCGCTGTCGACCTCGACCGTCAGCAGCCGCTTCCCACCCGAGGTCTCGACCGTCATCGACGAGTTCGCGCAGGCCCGGCTGCTGACCGTGTCCGCCGAGTCGGTGATGCTGGTGCACGACGTGGTGCTGACCGCGTGGCCGCGCCTGGCGGCGTGGATCGCCGACGACTCCGACACCCACGTGTGGTGGCAGCAGCTCGACGCCGACACCCAGTCGTGGGTGGACAACGGCCGGAGCCGCTCGTTCCTCTACACCGGTTCGCGACTCGACGACGCCAAGCGTCACCGCGAAGCCCTGCGCAGCAACTACGTCCACCTGTTGAGCAGGGACAACGACGAGTTCCTCGACTCCGCGGTCGCGGCGCAGCGTCGGCGCCGACTGCTGCAGGTGGGTGCGGTCTCGGTGATCGCGGTCCTTGCGATCGCGGCGTCGATCACTGCGGTCATCGGCTTCCGACAGGCACACGACCTGCGACAACAGCGAAACGCCGCGGAACGCGCGGCCCTGCTGTCCCACATCGACAGCATGGAGTACTCGAATCCGTCGTTGGCGGCGCGGCTCCTCCTCGTCGCGCATCAGCTCTACCCCGACGATCCGACGGTGGCCGGGCGCCTGCGCGGCGCGGCCACCAGCCCGCTCGCCACACAGATCACCGGTCACACCGGCCCCGTGTACGACCTGGCGTTCGACCGGTCGGGCCGCTACCTCGCCTCGGCGAGCGGCGACCGCACGGTCCGGGTGTGGGAGAGCACCGACAGCACTCCGCGGTACCGCGCGGTGGCCACCCTGCACGGGTTCGGCAACTACGTCACCTCCACCGGCTTCCACCCAACGCGACCGCTCCTGGCCACCTCCAGCGGTGACGGTTCGGTCCGGATCTGGGACCTCTCCGATCCCGCCCGGCCGGTGCTGCGGGTGACGGTGCCGCTGCGCCGCGGCACCGTCTACATGGCCCGCTTCTCCGCCGACGGCCGCACACTCGCCGCCTCGTCCGACGACGGTTCCATCACGGTGTTCGCGGTGTCGCCGACCGGGACACTGCGCGAGACCGCGGTGATCCGGGGTCACCGTGCCGCCGCGCGAACGCTGTCCTTCAGCCCCGACGGACGGCTGCTCGCCAGCGGCGGGGACGACCGCGTCGTGCGTCTGTGGACCACCGGCGAGCGGCCCGCGCCCGTCGGCGGACCCATCACCGGGTTCCCCAGCATCACGCACGCCGTCGCCTTCAGCCCGGACAGTCGCTCACTGGCCGTCACCGGCGACAGCCCGAACGCCCAACTCTGGGACGTGACACAGCCGCTGTCCCCCCGGCCGCTGAGCACGGCACTCCCGACTGCCACCGCCGGCTCCTGGTCGGTCGCTTTCGATCCGACGGGTTCGCAGGTCGCCTCGGCACGCGCCGACGGCACGGTCCGGGTGTGGAACACGACGAATCGCAGTTCGCCCACGGCCCAGTGGGCGCTGCAGACCGCCTCCGAGCAGGGTTCCGTGCGCACCTTCTCGGCCGCCTTCGACCCGACCGGTGACCGCCTCGTGTCCGGACGGTCCGACGGCACTATCGACGTCTGGTCGTTGCCCGACCGTTCGGTCCCCGACCGGGGCGGCACGATCAGCGGGGTGGCCACCGACCCGGCGCAGCGCATCCTCGCGACCGTCGGCTCGGACACCACCCTCAACGTCTGGACCCTGGACGGCGCGGAGATGTCCCTGCGTTCCCGCACTCCCGTCCAGCGGCGGGTCAACGATCACCCGCGCGTCTCGGTGAACGAACGCGGAACCCTCGCGGCGACGGCCAACAACAACGGCGGTCTCGTCGAACTGTGGGACATCGGCAACCCGGACGCACCCCGTGCCGCAGCCAGACTGCCGGTCGCGACGCGCTACTCGTTCCCGGTCGGGTTCGCGCCCACCGGCAACGTCCTCGCGACCGGCGACACCGACACCACGATCGCCCTGTGGGACACCAGCGACCCCACCTCGCCGACCCGCATCGGCGCTCCCCTGCGCGGTCCGGCCGACCTCATCCGCAGCGTCGCCTTCAGCCCCGACGGCACCCGCCTGGCGGTGACCTCCGACGACAAGCGCGTGTACCTCTACGACCTGACCACTCGGGACACCAACCCGGTGACGGTGATCGCCGACGACGCACCCGTCACGCAAGCGGCCTTCGACGACGACGGCGAGGTCCTGGTCGTGGCCGCCCGCGATCTGTCCACCTGGCGGCTGCCGGCAACGGACACCGACGGTGAGGCCGAACTGATCGACCGGCACGAGGACATGTACGCCAACACGCTGTCCATGTCGCCCAACCGGATCGCGGTGGGCACCGCCACGCACGAGCTGATCAGCTTCGCGCTCGCCGACGACGGCACGCTGAGTGATCGGCAGTCGGTGGGGTCGCTGCTCAACTCCACCGACACCACCACGACCTGGCAGGTCCCGGTCCGGCTCCCGGCGGACGACGAGATCATCGCCGGCGGCGACACCACCGGCAACGTCTACGTGCACACGCTGGCCGTGCCCGAGGCCCGCGAATGGGTATGCGACAGCACGACTCCCATGACCGAGGCGCAGCGGGAGACCTATCTGCCCCACGCCGACATCCGGGGCGACTGCGACTGAGGTGGTCAGCGGAAGCCGAGCACTTCCTCGCCCCACGCCTCCCACAGGTCGCCGTCGAGATTCTGGACCACCCGGTCCTCGGCGTCGATGCGCAACACCGGTCGTCGACCGGTGTCGTAGGTCGGCCAGTCGTCACCGAGCGGGCCGGCGTCGGGTGCGCGACCGTGCGCGAACGACGTCCACCGGCGCATGAGTCTCTCCGACACGGCTTCTCCGTGTCTGCGTCCGCCGAGCAGGAACGTGATGTCCCGCGGACCCGAACCGAGATTCCCCCATACATAGGGCACCTCGGTGGCATGGGCGGCGCCGAGACCCAACAACCGGAACATCCGGGTGGTCCAGTCATATCGGTAGACATAGACGGGCGCCCGGTGTGCATGGGCGTCCGCGAGCCACAGCGTGGGCATGCGGAACGCGACGTCGCGCGCCACCCCGAGACCGGTGACCTTGGGACGCAGACCCGAGTACGCCGAAAGCACCTGTGCGCGTTCGGGCAACACCACCTCGGGGTACTCCTCGCGCATGCCGGCGAACATCCGCTCGATCTCCTCGGTCGTGATCGGCATGAGCGGCGACTTCATGTATTTGAAGAGGTTCGCCTCGTCACGGTTGGTCCCGATGATCAGAGGTACGGGCAGCGCCCGACCATCACGGTAGACGTCGAGGGGATGTTCGGGCAGCAGGTCGCCGTCGACCACCGGGGCGAAGGCGATGGTGCCGGGCGATTCGGTGGGAACCTTGGCGAACAGTTCCGTGGTCAGCGTCGAACACCTTGCGCCGTCGAGGGATTCGAGCCGTTCCACCACCCCCGCCGTGTCGCCCGGGTCCTCGACACCGGCGGTCTCGAGCAGCATCTGCGCGACGCGGGCGGCCCGGCCGGCACCGTACATCGACGTCACCGGCGAACTCTGCGCGATCGCGCGGCCGAACAGTCCCTCCGCCGCGGGCATCGTCAACAGCGCGGTGACGAGCCCGGCGCCCGCCGACTCACCGAACAGGGTCACCTTGTCCGGATCGCCGCCGAATGCGGAGATGTGGTCGCGCACCCAGGCCAGCGCCGTGAGTACGTCGCTGAGGCCGACGTTCGACTCGAAGCGGGGATCGATCGACGACAGGTCGGCGAACCCGAGCACGCCGAGCCGGTAGTTCAGGGTCACGATCACCACGTCGCCGGTGGCGGCGAGCGCCGCGCCGTCGTAGTACGGCTGGCTACCGGAACCCAGCACGTACGCTCCGCCGTGCAGCCAGACCATGACCGGCAGTGCGACGGCGTCGTGCGCATGTTCCGACGCCCCCGGCGGTGTCCACACGTTGAGGAACAGACAGTCCTCGTCCATCACGACGTCCGGGCCGAGCCGGACGGCCGGGTTGAGTTCCTGCGGGCACACGGCGCCGAACATCTGGGCGTCGATGACGGCGTCGGCGTCGCCGTCGGGGATCAGCGGCCGGGCACGACGCCATCTCAGGTCGTCCAGAGGGGGCCGCGCATATCGGATACCGCGCCAGACGTCGGCGCGGTCGGTGGCGACCCCGCGGTAGGTACCCAGTGCGGTACGAGCAAGCGGATCCGCGACCGGGGACGCCGACGTCGTCTCGGCTACGGCGGAGATACCGGGTTCGTCGTGCTCCATCTGTACATCGTGCCCTGCAAGAGGAACCACGGGTGGCCGGAATGCGCACCTCGGCTGGGTAAAGTGCAGACCATGGATGTACTACGCAACGTCGTAATTCTGCTGCACATCGTCGGCTTCGCGGTGACCTTCGGAACCTGGGTCTCCCAGGCGGTCACCCGTGAGTTCCGGTTCACCCGCGTCATGGACTACGGCGTACTGCTGTCGTTCATCACCGGACTCGCGCTCGCCGCGCCGTGGCCCGCCGGGATCGACCTGAATTACCCGAAGATCGGCATCAAGCTGGTCATCCTCGTCGCCCTCGGTGCGATCCTCGGCATCGGCAGCGCGCGACAGAAGCGCACCGGTGAACCGGTGCCGCGTGCACTGTTCTGGGCCGTGGGCGCGTTGTCGCTGCTCGCAGCCGGTCTCGCCGTCATCTGGTGACACGAGAGGTGGCGGGCGTTCGAGCCCGCCACCTCGTGGAGCCCCCTGTCAGGATTGAACTGACGACCGCTCGCTTACAAGGCGAGTGCTCTACCACTGAGCTAAGGAGGCGTGCGTGCGCGAGTATATCCACCGCGCCCGTGCCCGCCCCATCGGACCCGGTCAGGCCGGGATCGCGGCGACCGCCTCGATCTCCACCAACTGGTCGTCGTAGGCCAGTACCGAGACACCCAGCAGGCTGCCGGCCGGCTTGTGGTCGCCGAAAGCCGCGGTCACCGCATCCCACGCGACCACCAGATCGGCTTGCAGGTGTTCGGCGACGAAGACGGTGACCTTCGCGACGTCGGTCAGCGACGCGCCTGCCTCGGCGAGTGCGGTCTCCAGGTTCGCCATGCACTGCCGGGCCTGTTCGCTGACGTCGCCGGGGGCGACGGTGGCGCCGTCCTCGTCGATGGGTGCGGCACCCGCGGTGAAGACGAGACTACCGGGGGCCACTGTCGCACTTCGGGTGTGACCGTTACGGGGACCGTTGATCTGCACTGAGGACATGCCACGATCCTAGAGTGCGCCGGCGAACTGGCGGCCCCGCATGAGATCCGCCGTGTCCGGGTACCGCAGTGTCGGTACCGCCGTGTGCTGGTGGTTCGCCGACGAGATCGATTCGGTGTCAAGATCGGAACGGCAGTCGTCGACCATCGTCGACTCCGACCGACCGCGAAGGTCCGACCGATCCAAGGAGGCATGGGTGCGCGAGTTCCTCGGCCGCGCGCTTCGTCGGCTCACCGGTACCCGGCAGGCGACGATCGACACGATCGAACCCGGCAGCATCATGGTGTCGCCGCGCAAACCGATCGAACCGTTCGACGTCGCGGCGATCACCGAGGTGCTCGACCTCGCCACCAAGATCGGCGCCGTCCTGCTCGACTCGGGCACCGGCGCAATCGACACCCAGACCCAGATCAAGTTCGTCGCAGGCGTTTACGGCCTCGACGACGTCGACGTCGACGTGACGTACAACACGATCGTCGTCAGCGCCCGGCGAGGCGCCACCCTCCCGCCGATCACCACGATGGAGCAGGTCTACTACCGCTCGATGGACTTCACCCGGCTCGCCCAGGTGGACCGGCTCGTCCGGCGCATCCGCGACTCCGGCATCACCCCGTCGACCGCGCACCGGATGGTCGACGAGATCATCACCGCGCCACATCCGTACCCGCACTGGGTCGCGACGGTCGCGTGGGGCGCGATGGCGTCGGGGATCTCCGTCCTGCTCGGCGGCCAGTACCTGGTCGCCGCCCTGGCGTTCCTCACCACGGTCGCGATCGTGGTGATCAACCGGAACCTCAACCGGATCGGTACGCCCGTCTTCTTTCAGCAGCTCGTCGGCGGATTCATCGCCGTGGTCCCGGCGGCCCTCGTCTTCGGCGCGGCCGACCGGCTCGGTGTGGAGATAACACCGTCACAGGTCATCGCCGCCGGCATCGTCGTCCTGCTCTCGGGGCTGTCGCTCGTCGGTTCGGTGCAGGACGCCATCACCGGCGCCCCGATCACCGGCGTCGCCCGGTTCTTCGAACTCCTCCTCATGACCGGCGGCATCATCGCCGGTGTCGGTGTGGCCATCCGGCTGCTCGAGGCGGGCGGCATCTTCCTGCCGACGATCACCACGACCACCAGCTTCGAAGCGGTGGAACTGCCGATTCGGGTGGCTGCGGGCGCCTTCGCGGCCTGCGCCTACGCACTGGCCAGCTATGCCGAGACACGCGCGCTCGGGGTCGCCTTCCTCGGCGGCCTCATCGGTACCGCGGTCGCGGCCTCGGCGACCTTCACCTCCATCGGCGACGTGATCGCCAACGGTCTCGCCGCTGCATTCGTCGGACTCGTCGGCGGCCTGATGGCCCGCCGCGCGCTGACGCCGCCGCTGGTCGTCGCGGTCGCCGGCATCACCCCGCTCCTGCCGGGTCTGGCCGTCTACCGCGGCCTGTACGGCATCCTCAGCGAACAGACGCTCAGCGGTTTCACCTGGATCGCGAACGCCCTCGCCATCGGATGCGCCCTCGCCGCGGGCGTCACCCTCGGCGAGTTCGTCGCCCGGTCGCTGCGCCGGCCACAGCTGCCCCCGCGGCCCGACTGGAGCCTGCGGCGCCGCCTCCTCGCCCAGCGCGAGGCCCGCGAGGGGCGGGCGATCCGCCAGAACCGCCGGTGGCCCCCACCACCGCGGCGGTTCTGAGCACCCTCATCCCCCGGGTAGAATGGCGAATCGGGCGCGCCACCCACCGGCCGCTCGAGCCCGTACGGCCCCAGGCCACACCGCGACACCGCACGCACTACGAGGGGACTCACATGCCCGCGAAGACCACCGACATCGCCGACGAAGAACTGGAACCGGTAGCCGACGAGACCGCCAATTCGGCGCGTCGCGTCGTGGCCGCCTACGCCACCGACGCCGACGAATGCCGGATGCTGCTCGCCATGCTGGGGATCGCGCCGGGCGAGAACGCCTGATCAGGTGACGCCGCGACCGGCTGGAACCGGGCACGACGCCGCCCGAGACCGCGAGTACGGGGAGGGGCCCAACCGGGTTGCTCCGCACGACGGCGCAGAGTTCGTCGTCGTCGCCAACCGTCTGCCCGTCGACAAGGAGGTCCTGCCCGACGGCACGGTCAACTGGAAGCGGAGTCCCGGCGGCCTGGTGACCGCTCTCGAACCGATTCTGCGAGCCAACACCGGTGCGTGGGTCGGATGGTCGGGTATCCCCGATTCCGACGACAATCCCCCGGACATCGAGGGCATCGACATCCACGCGGTGCCGCTGTCCACCCGGGAGATCGCCGAGTACTACGAGGGCTTCTCCAACGGCGCACTGTGGCCGCTCTACCACGACGTCATCGTCAAACCCGAGTACCACCGCGAGTGGTGGAACACCTATGTCGAGGTCAACCGGCGGTTCGCCGAGGCCGCGTCGAAGGCGGCCGGCGAGGGTGCGGTCGTGTGGGTGCAGGACTATCAGCTGCAGCTCGTCCCGAAGATGCTGCGCATGCTGCGGCCCGACGTGAAGATCGGCTTCTTCCTACACATCCCGTTCCCGCCGGTGGAACTGTTCATGCAGATGCCGTGGCGCACCGAGATCGTCGAGGGCCTCCTGGGCGCCGACCTGATCGGTTTCCACCTGCCCGGTGGAGCTCAGAACTTCCTCTTCCTCGCGCGCCGGCTGGCCGGCCAGGCCACCAGCAAGGGCACCGTCGGTGTCCGGTCGCGCTTCGGCGTCGTCCAGGCCGGCTTCCGCACCGTGCGCGTGGGTGCGTTCCCGATCTCGATCGACTCCGGCGAACTCGCCGCACTGGCGAAGACCAAGAAGATCCGTGATCGGGCCGCCGAGATCCGCAAGGAACTGGGCAACCCCAGAACGATCATGCTCGGCGTCGACCGACTCGACTACACCAAGGGCATCGACGTCCGCCTCAAGGCGATCTCGGAGTTGCTGGACGAGGAACGGCTCGACCCGTCCGAAACGGTGATGATCCAGCTCGCCACCCCCAGTCGGGAACGCGTCGAGAGCTACAAGCGGATGCGCGCGGGAATCGAGCAACTGGTCGGCAACATCAACGGCAACCACAGCAGCACGGTGAGCCGGCCGGTCGTCCAGTATCTCCACCGACCGGTGCCGCGCGATGAGCTCATCGCCTTCTTCGTGGCCGCCGATGTAATGCTGGTGACACCCCTGCGCGACGGCATGAACCTCGTGGCCAAGGAGTACGTGGCCTGCCGCAGTGACCTCGGCGGCGCCCTGGTGCTCAGCGAGTTCACCGGTGCCGCAGCCGAATTGCGGTCGGCGTACCAGGCCAACCCGTATGACCTCGACGGAGTGAAGGACGCCATCGAGGCAGCGGTGAACCAGAGCGAACACGAGGGACGACGCCGCATGCGGGCGCTGCGCCGACAGGTACTCGCCCACGACGTCGACAAATGGGCCCGCAGCTTCCTGGGTACTCTCGGCGAGAACTCGGAGACCGAACTGGAACCGAACCGCGGTGTACACCTGGTGGACTCGGACGCCGAGGCCGCCGAGGCGTCGGACGGGGTCGTCGACAACGTATGAGCGACACCGGGATTCCCGCGGCGCTACGCGAGGCCCTCGAGGAGGCGGCGCGCGCACGGCGGCTGCTCGTCGCTTCCGACTACGACGGATGCGTGTCGCCGATCGTGTCGCGTCCGGAGGACGCGGTACCCGATCCCGCGTCGGTCATCGCCCTGGAGGCGGCCGCTGCGCTCGCCGACACCGAGGTCGCGGTCATCTCCGGTCGTGAGCTCGCCGTCCTCGCAGCGCTGTCCGGCCTGTCGGCACCGGTGACGCTGGTCGGGAGTCACGGCAGCGAGTTCGACACCGGTTTCGCGGTCGAGGTGACCGACGAGGCACGCGCACTGCTCGTCCGGCTCATCGACGAATTGCGCGGCATCGCAGCACGATTCCCCGGCTCGACGGTCGAGACCAAACCCGCGAGCACCGTGCTGCACGTCCGCAACGCGGACCCGGATGACGCCGTGACTGCACTCGAATGCGCACGATCCGGCCCCGGCGCCTGGGACGGCGTACATCCCACCGAGGGCAAGAGCGTGCTCGAACTCGCGGTCATCGAAACCAGCAAGGGACATGCACTCGACACCCTGCGGGAGCGTCTCGACTGCGACGTCGTCATCTACCTGGGCGACGACGTGACCGATGAGAAGGCGTTCGCGCACCTGCGTCCCGACGCCGGTGACATCGGTATCAAGGTCGGCGACGGGGATACGGCCGCCGGATTCCGGATCGGGGACACCGACGACGTCGCCGCCGTTCTCGATCACGTGGCCACCGCGCGGCGAGGCGTTCTCGGCGCTTGATCCGGTTCAGCCGATGGTGATGCGGGTCGTCGCGTCGTCGTAGGGCAGCTCACCGCGGACCGTGGCGGTCACCGCATAGGAGTTGAGGGTGATCGTGCCGCGGTGGTTGTCGAGGAAGGCGGTGTCCGCGGCGTCGCGTCCGGTGGCGATGCGGACGAACGACTGCCGGGGGGCGAGCCGCGTGGCGTCGACGACCACCCATCGACCGTCGATGATCGCCTCCGCGACGGCGTGGAAATCCATCGGGGAGCATCCCGGCGCGTACACGGCGACGAGCCGGGCCGGGATGTTCAGCGCTCTGAGGAGTGCGACGACAAGGTGTGCGTAGTCCCGGCACACCCCGGCCCCGGCGAGCAGGGTGTCGACGGCACCGTCGATGGGGTCGCTCGTCCCGGGAATGTAGCTGAGCCGTTTCTGGACGAAGGTCACCACCTGATCCAGGAGTTCCCCCTCGGGCAGCGACAGGTCGAACTGCCCGGCGACGAACCCGAAGAACTTGTCGCACTCCGCATACCGACTGGGCCGCAGGTACCGCGACCGGTCGGTGCTCTCCACCGGGAGCGGGTCCGCGGGAGTGAGGATCTCGGCGGTGTAGTCGATCGTCAGCAGTCCGCGGTCGAGCTGCATCCGGTGGATCCGCGACCCGTGGTCGGCGACGAGCTCCTCCGCGGCGACGGCCTCGCCGTCCAGCTCGATCTTGAGTTCCTCCTGCAACTGCAGGCCGGGCAGCTTCGCGACCGTGATCTGCATCTCGAGTTCGGTCGGGTCGTCGATGCGCACCTCGAGCCGGGCGGACACATCGCGGGGCAGGGTCATGCCCCCCACCGTAGGTGATCACCCCCGGCTCGGCACACGTGGCGGTCGGTGTCCGCGAACCGACGGCGGTTCAGAGTGTGGCGACGGCGGCGATCGGATCGGCGTAGATGACACTCAGCGCCACCACGACCGCGGCGCTCTCCTGAACGTGCACACCGAATCTCGACGGCGCGATCTCCAGCGACCACTCGATGGTCGATGCCTCGTCGAAGGCCGCCTGTACCGGCGCGAGGCCCCGCGGGTGCGCCGAGAACGCGTCACCGGCGACGACGATCGTGTCCGGGTTGATCACGTCACGGATCAACGCGACCGCCTCCCCGAGGACCCGCGCGCGTTCGTCGACGATGCGGGACGAATCCGGATCGATGCCGAGGCGCTGCGCGGCGGCCAGCGCCGCGTCGTCACCGATGACGTTCTGCAGCCGGACGCGGGTGAGTCCGGGAGCCAGCACCGGCGCGGACACGGGTAGGTGCGCAATGGTCCCGGCGCCTCGTTCAGGGATGTGTACGCGGCCTTCGAGAGTCATTGCCATACCTGCGGTCTCGCGGGCGTAGAAGAACAGGCCGGTCCCGGACCCGTCCCGCGGTCCGGCCAGCAACAGTTCCGCGGCGGCCATCGCCTCCACGTGTTCACACACCGACACCGGGGTGTCGAGGCGGGCCGCAAGGGTTGCGCCCACCGGGAGCTGATGCCACCGGAGAACACGGTGATCCACCACACCCGTCTCGACGTCGACCGCGCCGCCGACGGCCACCCCGCCCCACAGCAGACGTCGTCCGCTGAACCGGCCGGCGAGCTCGGCGAGCTGCGCGCACAGTTGCCCGATCGCCTCCTGCTGGTCACCGGACGGGGTGAGTACGACATGACTGTGCAGCGTGCGCCCACCGAGATCGGCGATGACCAGCACGGTGCGCCGGGCACCGATGTGCATCCCCGCGACGCACAGCGAGTCCCGGTCGATGGTGAGCGGATTCTTCGGGCGGCCAATGGTTTTCGGACCCGCAAGATCGGGTCGCTCGGCGATCAGGCCGTGTGCCGCCAGCGCATGGACCTGGCGGTTGATCGTCGCCGCGGACAGGCCCGTCGTCGCGGCGAGCTGATCCCGGGTCACCGGCCCGCTGACCCGGATCGCATGCAAGACCGCGGCCGCCGGAGTGGACGTCAGTTGCAGCGCCGCCGGGATCACTCCCCCACGCATGGGACGAATGTAGCAGTGCGCGAGCGCACACCGACGCGTCGGCGGGGATGTCGCAGTGCGTCGTAAGGTGGGCGCATGAGCCCTGACACCAGCACCGACGCCACCGCACAGACCTCTGATGAGCGACCGATCGCCGTCGTCACCGGCGCGAGTTCGGGGATCGGCGCCGCCACCGCTCGTCAACTCGCGAAGCAGGGCTACCACGTGGTGCTCGGCGCGCGGCGCGTCGACCGCGTCGAGGCACTCGCCGCCGAGATCGGCGGCACCGGCAAGCAGCTCGACGTCACCGACGAGGATTCGGTGGCGGCCTTCGTCGAGGACCTCGACCGCGTGCACGTACTCGTGAACAACGCCGGTGGCGCCAAGGGCCTCGACCCGGTTTCCACCGCGAACCTCGACGACTGGCGCTGGATGTGGGAGACCAACGTCCTGGGCAGCCTGCGGATCACCAAGGCCCTCATCCCCGCGCTCATCGCGTCCGGGGACGGACTGATCGTCGCCATCACCTCCGTCGCCGCGCTGGAGGCCTACGACAACGGTGCCGGCTACACCTCGGCCAAACACGCTCAGGCGATCACCCACCGCACCCTACGCGGCGAACTCCTCGGCAAGCCGGTGCGTCTCACCGAGATCGCGCCGGGCATGGTCGAGACCGACTTCTCGCTCGTGCGATTCGCCGGCGATCAGGAACGCGCCGACGCCGTCTACGAGGGCCTCACCCCGCTGACCGCCGAGGTCATCGGCTTCGTGGCTTCCCGCCCGCCGCACGTGAACCTCGACCAGATCGTGCTCAAGCCGCGTGACCAGGCGTCGGCGCGGCGCAACATCAAGACGGGCTAGCGTTCGCTCCGGGGGGCTAGCTGTTCTTCCCAGGGAGGTTGTGGACGGCGAGTCGCTCGATGGGTGATTTGCCGTCGATGCCTGTGTGGGGTCTGTGGTGATTGTAGTGATGAACCCAGTCCTGGTAGGTCTGGGCGCGGGCCTCGTCTGACAGGTAGGTCTGGGCGTAGGCCCATTCCTGGTTCAGCGTCCGGTTGAATCGTTCGACTTTGCCATTGGTTTGTGGTCGGTACGGACGGGTACGTTTGTGCGTGATCTCGGGACCCAGGGTTTGCTTGAAAAGGTGTGAGCGGTAGCAGGATCCGTTGTCGGTGAGTACCTGTTTGACGGTGACTCCGTGACTGTTGAAGTAGGTCGTTCGCACGCGACCAGAATCCGGCGGCGGTCTCTTTACGTTCGTCGCCGAGGATCTCGGAGTAGGCCAGTCGGGTGTGGTCATCAACGGCGTGATGAACGAAGGCGTAGCCGCGACCGTTCTTCTTGTTGTTGCGGTTACCGATCGTGCGTCCGAGTTTGCGGTGTCCGCCGCCGTTGGGGATCCGGCCGAGTTTCTTGATATCGACGTGGATCATGTCGCCGGGCTCTGGATGCTCGTAACGGCGTGGTCGAGGCCGGCGGACGACCAGGCCCGTGTTGTGGTCGAGATGCCGTAGCAGCGGCATCTGATACCGGCGTAACACCGCTCCGACGGTGCTGCAGGGCAGTTGGAGGTGGTAGGCGATGCGGTGTGGTCCCCAGCGGCGGGTGAAGCGCAGGTTGATGATTCGCCGTTCGCAGCGTGTGGGGGTCCGATTGGGGCTGCGGTGGGGTCGGCTGGATCGATCAGCCATCGCCGCGGGCCCGCCGTCCCGATAGCGGTCGGCCCATTTCTTGGCTGTGGTGGGCGAGCACTGGAACCGTTCGGCGGCTCGGCGGATCGACCAGCCCTCATCGATGATCACCGAAGCGAGTTTCAGACGCCCCTTTGGGGTCAGTAAGGCATTAGCGTGGGACATGAGGACCTCTTGGTAGCGGCGTGTGTTGTGGTAACCACACCGATACCGGAGGTCCTCACCTATTCACTGGCGCCACACCGTCCACAACGTCCCTGGTCATTACAGCTAGCGCGGAGCGGGAACGTTGGTGGTCGGGGCGCCGCTCGGCGTCGCCGGCACCGACGACTCCGTCACCTCACCCTTGATCGCCGACATGCCCTGCCACGTCTCCCAGTCGAAGATCCAGTCGTAGATGTCACCGTCGGCCTCCGACAACTGGATGCGCGTTCCCGAGACCTCCACGGGGTCACCGTAGACGGCGGTGTTGAAATACCGCTCGGCGTCGGCCTCGGACAGGTTGATGCAGCCGTTGGTGACGTTGGCCGTGCCCTGGACGTTGACCGTCGCGGGGTTGGCGTGGATGAACTCGCCGTTGTTGGAGATGCGCACGGCCCAGCGTTCCCGGATGTTGAAGTAGCCGGCCGCCGGGTTGCTCATGAAGAACTCGTCGTACTTCTCGGTGACCACATGGATCCCCGACCGGGTGACGTTGCGGTCGAGGTCGCCACCGCCGTAGCTGCAGGGCAGGGACATCAGTTCGGCGCCGTCCCGGATCACGACGATGCGGTGCGAGGACTCCACGGCCTGCACCACCTGTGCGCGCCCGATCGAGAAATCACTGGTCACGTCGGCCGCTCCATAGGCGCCGCCGCCGTGGTCGAGGCCGTACAGCTTCGCGTCCATGTGCACCTTGGTGCCGGGGGCCCAGTACTCGCGGGGACGCCAGTGCACGCGAGATCCGTTGTCCTCGCCGAGCCAGGCCCACGACCCCTCGGTGGGCGGCGTGGTGGTGACGGTGAGGGCCCGCTCCACCTCTTCCTTGTCCTCGACGGTCCCGTTGAACTTCAGGATGATCGGCGCCGCGATGCCGACCTCCTGACCGTCGCCGATGTTGACCACGACGTTCAGCTGACTCGACGGCTCGAGCGTGGTGAAGCTCCCCGCCACCGGCACGGTCTTGCCGTCGGTTCCGAGAGCTGTTCCGCTCCAGGTGTATTCGGTGCCATAGCCCAGGGGCTCGGCGATGGTGTAGCTCGTCCGGTCCTCCGACAGCCGGCCGTTCACCACTCGCCCGCGCGGATTCGTCAGCTTCACATCGGGGTTGAGCGTGCCGTCCGCGGCCTGCACGGAGATCTCGGCGATCGGGCTGGGCGCCTCACCGTCGAGCGGCGGGGTGAAGGTCAGCCGGGCCTTGGGTTCGGCCGGCTTGTCGCCGCCCGAGCCGGCGTCGGAACCCGTACACGCCGCGATCGCGACCCCGAGTACTCCGACCCCGGCCGCGGCGAGCACAGCACGTCGGTTCACCGGGGCCTGAGAAGTCATCACGCGCTCAACACTACCGACCGCACGTGATCGACCGGGTGAGCCGCGTGGCTCAGGCCGGCTCCTCGGCGACCGTTGCCACGGACGGCATGTGGGCGCGTTCGCCCGCGTGATCCATGATCGAGAGCACCTCCACCGGACCGTCGTGGGCACAGATCGCGTGCGGGATCATGGTCGAGAACTCCGCGGCATCACCTTCCGGGACGATGATCGTGCGGTCGCCGAGCCGAAGCCGCACCGTGCCCGAGAGCACCGTGAACCATTCCCGACCGGGGTGAACCCTCAGGTCGTCGAGCGGTTCTTCACGTTCGAAGCGCATCTTCGCGACGGTCACCCCCTGGGGGCTGTTCTCGCGCGAGAGCAGCCACATCGTCATCCCCTCGACTGTGTGCGGCTGCGGGCGGATCACGACGTCCGTGTCGTCGGCGGGCTCCACGAGCTGATCCAGCGTCGTACCCAGCGCTCGGGCGATCGGGACCAGCTGGTCCAGCGCGACCCGCCGATGTCCGGTCTCGATACGGCTCAGCGTCGACGGGGAGAGGTAGCACCGCGCAGCCAGGGCGTCGAGGGTCCAGCCCTTGGCCAGCCGCAGGCCACGGATGCGCTGGCGGACGACCGCGTCGAGTTCTTGCGTCATAGGCAAGATGGTATGCCTCTAGCGCATGGTCGCGCTACCGTCGATCCCATGACCCATTCCCATGAGCACGCACATCTCGCGTCGGCCCTCGACCTCGACGCCGAACTCGTCGGCGGTTACCTCGACGACGCGGCAGCGGCGATCACCCGATCCCTCGGCCGGACTCCGCAGCGGATCGTCGACCTCGGCGCCGGGACCGGCACCGGGACCGAGGCTCTGGCCCGGGACTTCGCCGGGGCGGAGGTCGTCGCGGTCGACAGCTCTCCGGAGATGATCGCCCGCGTGGACGAACGGGCCCGCGCCGGCGGATTCGAGTCGAGAACCACCACCCTGGTCGCCGACCTCGACGACGGACTTCCGCCGCTGGACTCCCCGGACGTGATCTGGGCCGCCATGTCGCTGCATCACGTCGCCGACCCCGCCGCACTGTTGCGTCAGGCGGCCGCCGCCCTGGCCCCGGACGGCGTCGTCGCGATCGTGGAGATGGCGGGCCTGCCCCGGTTCGCTCCCGACGCCGACACCGCGCTGGGCACACTCGAGGCCCGATGCCACGCCGCCGCTTCCGGCGCCGGATGGGAGGCCATCGTGGACTGGACCGACACCCTCGGCGCCGCGGGCTACGACGTGCTGCACCGGGACACGATCCACGTGGCACGTACCGGGCCGAGCGAGAGCGTCGCCCGGTACGCGGTTCACTGGTTCAGCCAGTTCCGGCATCGACTGGCCGACGACCTCTCCGGCTCGGATCTGGCATCACTCGATTGCCTCATCGCCCCCGCCGACCCCGCATCTCTGCACAAGCGCGCCGACCTCACGCTGAGAGCCGGACGCCTGTTGTGGGTCGCAAGGCCGGCCGCCTGAACACCCTTACGGCACCTGACCACCGACACCCGAGCGAGGACTCATGAACTCCACCACCGACTCGACCTCCACCGAAACCGGCTCCGCCACTGTTGATCACGACGTCGCGATCATCGGCGGCGGATCCGCAGGACTGAGCGCGGCGACCACACTCGCCCGTTCGCTGCGTTCCGTCGTCGTCATCGACGGCGGTGAACCCCGCAACGCCCCGGCCGACGGTGCCCACAACGTTCTCGGCCAGGAGGGCATCCCGCCGCTCGAACTCCTGGCGCGAGGACGTGCCGAGGTCCGCGGGTACGGCGGCGAGATCCGCCCCGACACGGTCGTCGACGCCCGCCGGGACGGCGATCGGTTCGTCCTGGCCCTCGAGTCGGGCGACACCGTACGGGCGCGACGCCTCTTGTTGGCGACCGGTCTCGTCGACGAACTCCCCGACATCCCCGGCGTCGCCGAACTGTTGGGACACGATGCCCTCCACTGCCCCTACTGCCACGGCTACGAGGTGCGCGGGTCCCGAATCGTGGTGCTGGCGACGAGCCCGATGTCCGCCCACCAGGCTCTCCTGTTCGGACAGCTCAGCGACGCCGTCACCGTCGTCGCCCACAGCGCCGAGGCGCTGGGTGAGCAGGAGCGCGCGAACCTCGGCGCGGCCGGGATCACGGTGATCGACACGGCCGTCGAACGCCTACGGATCCGCGACGACGTGACGGACACCGGTGACGCGATCGCCCGCCTCGACGGTGTCGAGTTGTCCGACGGCACCGTCCTCGACGCTGACGCCGTCGTCGTCGCACCGAGGTTCGTGGTGCGCGGAGATCTCTACGAACGGCTCGGCGGCACGCTTGCGCAGACCCCGATGGGCGCGGTCGTCGAGACCGGCCCGATGGGTGCGACCGCGATTCCCGGTGTCTGGGCGGCCGGCAACAACACCACGCTCAACGCGGTGGTGACCGTCGCGATGGGTGAAGGGGTCTCGGCCGGCGCGGCGATCAACGCCGATCTGGTGATGGCCGACGTGCAACAGAAACTCGCGCCAGTCGCGTGACCCGCCCCGCGCCGATCACTCCGGGAAGCCGTCGAGCACGGTCGCGGACGAGGACAGGCCCAACCGGGTCGCGCCGGCGGCGATGAGCTCGGCGGCGAATTCCGCCGTCCGGATGCCTCCGCTCGCCTTGACCCCGACACGGTCGCCGACCGCGGCACGCATGAGGCGGACCGCCTCGACGCTCGCCCCACCGGCGGGGTGGAAACCGGTCGAGGTCTTCACCATGCCCGCACCCGCCCGCTCGGCACGGCGGCACACCTCGGTCACCGTGTCCGGGCCGGCGAGCTGCAGCAGGACCGCGGACTCGATGATCACCTTCAGCAGCGTCGAATCCCCCACCGCCTCACGCACGGTCAGCACATCGGCGAAGACCTCGTCGAACCGGCCGTCGACCGCGGCGCCGACATCGATCACCATGTCGACCTCATCCGCCCCGGAGTCCACCGCGAGACGCGCCTCGGCGGCCTTGACCAGCGAGTGGTGCTTTCCCGACGGGAAGCCGGCAACCACACAGGTCCGCTGGGAGCCCGTGTCGATCGGCAGCATCGACGGCGACAGGCACACCGCGAACACACCCAGGCGGGCGGCCTCGGCAACGGCGGCCTCCGCGTCGGCGCGGGTGGCCTCGGGCTTGAGAAGCGTGTGGTCGATGATGGCGGCGACGTCGCTACGCCGCAGGTCCGTGTTCGTCACATCGACGAGCTTGGCACACTGAGGGTCGTGACGAGCGGACAGACGACCCCCACCGACCAGACCGAGCACCGCTACGTGCTGACGCTCGGCTGCCCCGACCGCACGGGCATCGTCGCCCGGATCTCGACCTTCCTGACCGAGATCGGCGGCTGGATCACCGAGGCCGGGTACCACTCCGACCCCGACACCGGCTGGTTCTTCACCCGCCAGGCCATCCGTGCCGACACGGTCTCGTTCAGTGCCGAGGAACTACGCGCACGCTTCGCCGCGGAGGTCGCCGCCGAGCTCGGCCCCGAGACCGAGTGGCGCCTCACCGACACACGTGAGGCCAAGTCCGTGGTTCTCCTGGTAAGCAAGGAAACCCACTGTCTCATCGACCTTCTCGGACGTGCACATCGAGGCGAGTTGCCGGCGACCATCAGGGCCGTCGTCGGCAATCATCCCCAACTCGAGGAGTTGGCGACCCGTTTCGAAATCCCGTTCCATCACGTCCCGTTCGGGGGAGAGCGAAAAGCGGAGGCCTTCGCCGAACTCGCCCGGATCGTCGACGGTTACCAGCCGGACGCGGTGGTCCTGGCCCGGTTCATGCAGATCCTGCCGCCGCAGCTGTGCGATGCCTGGGCCGGCCGCGCGATCAACATCCACCACAGCTTCCTGCCGAGCTTCATCGGCGCCCGCCCGTATCACCAGGCTTTCGCCCGGGGCGTCAAACTGATCGGCGCGACATGCCATTACGTCACCGCAGACCTCGACGCGGGTCCGATCATCGAACAGGACGTGATCCGTGTCGATCACAGCGACTCGGTGACCGACATGGTGCGTCAGGGACGCGACATCGAGACGCTCGTACTGTCCCGCGGACTGCGCTGGCACCTCGAGGACCGGGTCCTGGTGCACGGCCGAAAGACGGTGATCTTCAACTAACCTCGCCCCCTGAGGTGCGAGCGAAGCGAGCCTCGAAGGGTCAGCGAAGCGCGCGTTCGTAGAACGACCAGGAGCGGTGAAGCTGGTCCTGCCAGTATCCCCAGGAATGGGTGCCGACGGACGGCAGGTCGACCGTCGCGGGGATGTTCAACTGCCGCAGGCGGTTCACCAGCTGCAGGGTGCAGGCCATGGTGCTGCCCTCGATGACGCCACCGACCACGATCTGGTCGGCGAGGGTGTCCTGCTTCTTGACGTACGCCGGGCTGTCATACGGACCGGGCAGCCCGGTCGCGTTGGAGATGTAGAGCTTGGTGCCACGCAGCTTGTGGGCGTTGATGACGGGATCGTGCTTGCGCCATCCGGGCCCGTTGTACGGCCCCCACATGTTCCTGGCGTCGCCGCCGCCACGCACCTCGACCACGAGACGGATGCTGTTCTGCCCGAACGGGTCCGCGGTGGTCGGGCAACCGCTGTAGGAGCCGACGGCCTCGTACAGATCCGGATGCTCGATCGCGAGATTCAGCACCGACGTACCGGATGAGGAGATGCCGCCGATCGCGTTGCGTCCGGAGGTGTTGAAGTGCGCGTCGAAGACGGGCGGCAATTCCTTGCCGAGGAAGGTCGACCACTTGTGGACGCCGAGCTCGGGGTCGGGCTTCTCCCAGTCGGTGTAGTAGCTGAACTGGCCCTGATTGGGGATGACGACGTAGAGGTTCTTGTTCTTTGTGAACTCGACGATGTCGGTCTTCGCCAGCCAGTTGGCACCATCCTCGCCGCCGCCGGCGCCGTTCAGCAGGTAGAGAACCCCACGCGGCTTGGACGCGTCGGCGGGTTTGATGACCGTCAGCGGGATGTCTTTGTTCATCGCATCGGAGTGCACGACGATGTCGGTGACCCTTTCGGTGGGCGAACCCGCGGTCACGAGACTCGGTGCCGCCGCCGCAACGCCTGTCGTACCGGTGGCCGACAGCGTGAGCCCGATGCCCAGCGCGACCGCGATCGCGGCGCCGCCTCTACGCAGTCGCTGGTTCATGCATTCCTCCTCGTCGAATCCCGATCGGCCTCGGGCGAGCATGGGTCGTGTCAGATGGACCGTATCGCGTCGGGCCGCCCGGCGGACACGCACCGCGGATCATTCGGTCCCCCGGACGCTTCTGCGACGCCGGCGCTTCGACCACCCAACGCGAATCGCCCCACAGCCGAGGCTGTGAGGCGATTCGAAAGTCTGTCGATCTACGTCGTCGGCTCGGTGCCGCCGTCGAGCGAACCGGTGAACGCTTCGAGGATCGCGCCCGTGATCGTTTCGGTGATGCTGTCGTTGATCGAGTCTCCAATTGAATCAGCCATGATTCTCCTCCATCCGTGGTGAGATGATTGGAATATGACCGCCTGCTCCCACCAGTGCGACGGCTTGAGACAGAGATTACATATCCGCCTCGGCAATGTCTTCATTACTTCGCGGTTCTTGTCACGAATATTCTTTTCTCCGCCATCCATCCCGACGGAAAGCGCAGGTCAACAGCCCCTCTTTAATCGAACAATCGATTTTAGTTGGACGCATGTCCGTAAACCTGGCGGTAGAACGGCGGTTAGCAACGTCGCTGCAACGTTTCCGGTCGAAATCCACAATTGTGTGCCATTGGCGACGTGCGCCCTTTACCACGAATTCGACTGACCGCGGCCATAACCTTCCGAACCGTAACTTTCCCGATCCGCGAATTTCCGTTCCACGATCCTTCAAAGTGGGTCAAGCGTTCGAATCGAGTGGAACGCATCAATGAATGGGTTCCGAAAATGAGACCATTACGCCCGGATGATGGTCGTTGACCTCTACCGATTCATCTCGGCCCGGGATTCCAGGTCGACGCCGCAGCGGCGCGCGTAGACGCCGCCGGCGGCTGCCAATTCGTCGTGGGTTCCGGCCTCGACGATCGTGCCGCCCTCGAGGACGACGATCTGATCGGCAAGCGCGGCGGTCGCCATCCGGTGGGTGATCAGCAGGGTCGTCGTACCGGCGCGCAGGCGTTGCAGCGCCCGCTGGACGAGCAATTCGGTGCGCGGATCGGCGGCGCTGGTCGCCTCGTCGAGGATGAGTATCCGTGGAGATGCCGCGATGGCACGAGCAACGGTCACGAGCTGCTTCTCACCCGCGCTGAGGTTCTCCGACTCCTGGCCGATCTCGGTGTCGATACCCCGCGGCAGGGCCGCCAGGATCTGATCCAGGTGGCCGTCGTGAACCGCCTTGGCCACCGCGTCGTCACCTGACGTGCCGTATGCGATGTTCTCGCGGACGGTTCCGGTGAACAGCCACGGGTCCTGCGTCACCACCGCCATCCCGTTGCGAACACGATGCGGACCGAGCTCTGCGGAGTCCTCGCCGTCGATCAGTATCGAACCGGAGGTCGGGCGGTAGAAGGCCTGCAGCAGGTTCGTGAGGGTCGTCTTGCCGGCCCCGGTCGACCCCACGATCGCCGTGGTCGTGCCCGGAGCCATGCGGAAGCTCACCGAGTCCAGAACCGGCGAGCCCTCGTCGTATGCGAAGCCGACGTCGTCGAAGACGATCTCCGGGGGCCGGCGATGCCGCGCCGAAGGCTCTGGCTCGTCGGTTTCGGGCGCGGCGTCCTCCGGCTCGTCGAGCACTTCGCGCACTTTGCTCGCCGACACCGTGCCCGACTGCACCTTGGTCACGAATCCGGCCAGTTCGCGCACCGCGGACGACAGCTGCTGCGCGAAGATCACGGCCACCTGAGCTGCGCCGAGACTCAGGGTTCCATCGACGACCATGATGCCGCCGAGGACCGCCAGGATCAGGAAGACGACGGCATTGATCGCGCCGAGCACCGGTGCGAGGGTGCCGGCGGTCCACTGTGCTGAACGCGTCGAACCGAACAACCTCTCGTTGAGGTCGTCGAAGCGGCGTCTGGCGAGGGGCTCGGCGTTGTACGCCTGCAACATGCGACGGGCGCTGAGTTCCTCCTCGATGTGTCCGGTGAGCGCTGCCGTGGTGGTCCACCTGGTCTCCAGGAACGGTCGGACCTTGCGCGCGATCACGACCGAAGCGGCCGCCGACACCGGCGCGGCGGCGAGTGCGACCACGGCCAGCAGCGGCGAGATGACGAACAGCACGATCGTCACCACGACCAGGGTCAGCACGTTCGTGGGGACCGTCACCAGCACGGGCGCGATGACGGTGGCGGAGTTGTCGGTGTGTGCGGTGAGCTTGCTGACCAGCACTCCGCGATTGTTGGACTCGAAGTAGCGCAACGGGAGCCGGTGGACCTTGTCCTCGATGCGAGTGCGCAGCCCCGCCACGGATCGCTGCACCGCGATGGTCAACAACTGTCCCTGCGTGAAGGTCAGGCAGGCGACGACCACATAGATCACGGCCTGCGCGCCGAGCAGCGACCAGAGTCGGTTCCAGTCCATCCCGGCCCCGGTCGTTCCGTCGACGATCACGTTTGTGATCGCGCCGAAGAGGATCGGCCCGACGACTCCTCCCAGCGAGGCCGTGATCGCGAAGAGAGAAATCGTGGCCGCCCGACCGCGGCTCAGATGCAACTGTCGCATCAGCCACCGCAACGAGCCGTCGCGCCTGCTGCCGTCAGGCATTGGTCACCGCCTGCGCGTGGGCGATCTCGCGGTAGATCTCGCTGTCGGTGCGCAGCGTCTCGTCCGTCCCGACCGCGACCAGACGGCCGTCCTCGAGCACCCCGATGACATCGGCGTGCCGCACCGACGAAACCCGTTGCGCCGCGATCAAGATGGTCGACTCCGGATGGGCGAGCCGCAGATTGGCGATGATTCGCTGCTCGGTGTCGACGTCAAGCGCACTGAACGGGTCGTCCAGCACGTACAGCGACGGACGTCGCAGGACAGCGCGGGCCAACGCCAGTCGCTGACGCTGACCCCCGGAGAAGTTGCGTCCTTCCTGCGCGACCGAAGCGGCCAATCCACCCTGCCGGGCGGCGACGAAGTCGTCGGCCGCTGCCACCTCGAGCGCCTCCCACAGTTCGGCGTCGGTGGCGTCCGGACGCCCGAGCCGCAGGTTCTCGGCAATCGTGCCGGTGACCAGCGCGGCGCCCTGCCCGGTGAACGCCGAACGCGCGCGTACCCACGCCGGGGCCAAGCCGGTCACGTCCGCTCCGTCCCAGCGCACCACGCCCGCATCGGGGTCGGCGAAACGCAAGGGCAGCGAGAGCAGCGTCGACTTGCCGCTCCCGGTCCCGCCGAGAACACCGGTCACCGAACCGGCCGCGCAGGTCAACGAGATCCCGTCGATTGCGGGTGCTTCGGCGCCCGGGTACCCGACGGACACCGATTCGAAGACCAGGGCGGGTGCCGGGGATGGCGTGGCGGGGTCGGCGTCACCGGATTCGAGCACCTCGGTGTCGAGCACCTCGCCGATACGGCCTGCGCTGGTGACCGCTCGCGGGATGACACCGGCGATCACCGTCAGCATCGACACGGCCAGCAGGATCTGGCCGAGATAGCCGACGGCGGCCGTGATCTGGCCGATCTGCATCTGACCACGGTCGACGTAGACGGCGCCCAGCGCGGCCACTGCCACCGCCGCGAGGTTGGACACGGCCGTGACGGTCGGGAGCATCAGAACCTGCGTTCGTCCCAGCCGCAGTGCCACGTGGGTGAGTTCGTCGTTCTCCGCGGCGAATCGGGCACGCTCACGGTCCTCACGACGGAAGGTCCGGATCACCGCGATCCCACGCAGCTGCTCCCGGAGTACCCGGTTCACGACGTCGAGACGGCGTTGCATGAGGGCGGCCCACGGGAGGAGGCGCCGCACCAGCGTGCCGATCAGCGCGACCAGGAGCAGACCGGCGACGAGGATCACCGGAGCCATCTGCCACGCCTGCGAGAGCGACAGGACCAGTGCACCGAACAGCATGAGCGGCGCGGTCACGACGATCGTGAGACCGATGAACAGGAAGCCTTGGATCTGCCCCACGTCCCCGGTGGACCTGGTCAACAGGCTGGACAGTCCCAGGCGGGCAACCTGCTGGTTCGTGAGGGCTCCGATACGGCCGTTGAGCCGACTGCGCAGATCGCGTGCGGCCACCGCCGACACATGGGAAGCGAAGTAGGTCGCGCCGATGGCGACCACGAGATTGACCACCGCGACCGCGACCATGATGAGGCCCACGAACTTGATCGTCCCCACGTCGCCGCGCAGGATTCCGTCATCGATGATCGCGGCGTTGAGGGCCGGCTGCGCGAGCGAGGTGAACACGCTCGCGAGCTGAAAGACCACGAAACCGGCCACCGCCCACGGTGACGACCTGAGCGCGGTGCCCACGAGACCGAGAAGCGCGCGCACCTCATCTCTGTTGAACGATGGGGTGACGGGCATCGGGCGAGACCACTCCGAACTGGAAACGGAACAGGACGAGAATCGGCGTCGGATGTCGGCGCCGACATAATGCTGCCTCACACCGTAGAGGTCGTCAGGCGGTTGTGAAGTCTACAGATCGATTTCAGCCGCACCGCCCGGACGCGGCGGAAGCGTGCCGGCGTGGTGTCGCTGTGCTGATATGTAGCGGTGACGAAAGGCATCCTGGCATCTGTGAACGGAGCTCGGCTGTTGACGGAGTCCGATCGGGAAGACGCACTGGACCTGCTCGAAACCGGACTCCGCGAGGTTCCGGCCTATCGATGGGTTCTCGGCGAGGAGGCTCCGGCCCACGCCTACCGGTGGTACGGCGAGGTCCTGTTCGCCGAGAATCTTGCGGGCATGTACGGAGTTTTCGATGAATCGGGGAGATTGATCGCGCTCGCCGCGATTTCGGAGCCGGGCCGGGCGAACGGCATCGTCGACGCCGATCTCAAAGAGCGGAATCGGTACTACGTCCGGACCCTGGACGGATTCGTCGAACGTTTCACCGAATTCAGGCGCGCGAATGCCGAGGCCTCCGTCGCCGACGAGTCGATCGGCATCATCTTCGGCCTCGTCCACCCGGATCACCGGCGCAGCGGGGTACTGTCCCGCCTCGTCGACGCCATCGTGGAGAAGGGGCGACGGCAGGGCCTGCCGGTGACCGCGGGTACGGCCGACCCCGTGATGTCCGCGGTCTACACCCGGCGGTGGAAGTCGGTTGTCCGCGCCGAATACACGCTCACCGACGGGCCCACGGTGTGGGTCCACCGTGTCGATCCCCCCGCGGACGCCGAGCGGTGACCGACGGCCCGGTCAGGCCGAGCAGCCGCCCGACTCCTGGTTTCCGGTCATCTCGTTGGTGAGCTGGACGTCGGAACCGCTGATCGCGAACTCGAGCCCGGTGTCGGTGACCGTCAACTGATCGACCTGGACCTCGTCGAAGAACGGTCCGAGCGCCGACGTGGTGACCTGGTCGACGATCTGCTGTGCGAAGTCCGGCGGGATGCCGAACACCAGCGCGCTGGCCTTGACGACCTGGAAGTCGACCCGGCCGTCCTGGAGGACCGGCTTGATGGTCGCCGAGACCGGCACGGAGAAGAACATGACCGGGAACCCGGCCTGTACCTCGAAGGTGCCCTCGGCCGCGTTGCCGGTGATCTCCTCGACCGAACCGACCGGGCTCGCACCGTTGCCGGTGCTCTGGCCACCGGCACCCGGAGGCGCACTCTCCTTGCTGAGCTCGACGATCCGCTCGTACGGGATGAAGCCGTGGCCGTTGAGGGTGCGGATGTCGGTACTGGTGTTGTCGCCGGAGATGCCGTCGGCGCGCATGTGCAGACGTACTCCGTTGGCGTCGGAGCCGTCCTTGGTGTCGACCTGCACGTACGGGATGTCGCCGGTGCCCTGCATGATGATCGGTTTGCGACTCAGGGACACCGAGGTGGCTACACCGGTGAGGCCGCTGAACGAGTCCTCGAGGCAGTTCGTGACCTTGTTGCGCAGATAGAGTTCGCTGCCGACCGCGCCGATCACGGCCAGGAGCAGCACGGCGACGAGGCTCAGCGCCACGATCTTCCCGGTGCTGCGATTCTTCCGCGGCGAGGTGATCACCGGGCCGCTGCCAGGCGTCTCTAGGGGTGCACTCGACTCATCCCCGTAGGGGGTCTCACCGGGCGGGAACCGCGCGGTGCCCGGCGTGCCCGGTCCGCCACCCAGGCCGGTGGTATCCGCCTCGGACGGCGGGACGTTCGAATACGCGTGTGCCCCCGGGGCGACCGGTGTCGTCGGGAACTGTTCGGTCTCCCCCGTCTCGGGGACGACCGGCCCGGCGTTCGACTCGGCCGGACCGTCACCGGACACCGGACGCCACTCGTCGCCGGTGGTCACCGGTTCGTCTCCGGAGGGTGTGCCCGCGTCTCGGGGGTCATCACCGGGAGTCTTGTTGTCGTCGCTCATGGGTTCCGTCCTCGGTCGTCGGACTCTCGGAGCCGTTCGCCGGCGGGTGTCAACTCGCTGTGCACCGCATCGCCGACCGGCAAAGCTCGCTCGTTGGCTAGGACCGCCAGTTGCATACGAGCCTTCTCGACCAGTTCCAGGTCGAGGTCGTGAACATCGACACAGACCGTCTCCGGGTACGCGGCGACCACCGTACCGAAGGGGTCTGTGATTTGGCTGTGTCCGATCCCGGTCGGGACCCCGGATCCGGCGACCGCCTCATCCGGCGGAAGGGCCTGTCCCACCGCGACGACGAAGGTCGTGGAATCCAGCGCGCGAGCCGTGGCGAGCACCTCCCACTGGTGGATCTTGCCGGGCCCGGCACCCCAGGACGTGGGCACCACGATGACCTGTGCGCCGCGTCGTGCCAGGGTCGTGAACAGGGCGGGAAACCTGATGTCGTAGCAGGTCGCAACTCCCACGGTGACCCCGTCGACCTCGAAGGTCACCGGCTCCGCACCGGGCGCGACGGTCTTGGACTCGTGAAAACCGAAGGCGTCGTAGAGGTGCAGTTTGTCGTAGCCGAGGCGCGACCCGTCGGGATGCGCGACGAGGACCGTGTTGAACACGCGACCGTCATCCGAAGGGGTGAACATCCCGGCCACCACGGTCACACCGGCCGACGCCGCGACCTCCGACACCCCGCGTGCCCACGACCCGTCGATTTCCTCCGCCACCGGCTTCAGCGGCACGCCGAACCGGCACATCGTCGCCTCCGGGAACACCACCAGCCGCGCCCCGCGCGATGCCGCCTCCTGCGTCGCCGCACGCAGGGTCGCCAGGTTCTCGCTCGGATCGTCGGTCGAGCTGATCTGGGCCATCGCCACACGCATAGCCGCCACAGTAATGCCCGACACCCGCTGTGCCGACAGGTTCCCTCGGGGTTACTCCGACGGGGCGACCACTGACCACGGAACGGTCAGCACGTTGTCCGACATCCGGCGGCGCGTGACCACGCAGTCCACGCCACGCTCACGCAGCAGGTCCTGCGCATGGCGCCAGCGCACCCGCGGTCCGTACGGAGCCATTGGGGCGGCGATGTCCCAGCACTGGTCCGCGAGCGTCAGCAGTTCATGGATCTTCTCGCCCGGCACGTTGCGGTGGATGAGCGACTTGGGCAGTCGTTCGGCGAGGTCGGACGGGCGATCGGAGTGTTCGGGCGCCCAGCAGAGCGTCAAGCTCACCGGGCCTGCGTGGTCGAGCAGCACCCAGGCGCACCGCCGGCCGATCTCGTCGCAGGTTCCCTCCACGATCACGCCACCCGGCGACAGGGCCGCACGCAGCCTCGACCACGCCGCCTCGACCTCGGCCTCGTCGTATTGCCGCAGGACGTTGAAGGCGCGCACCACGCGGGGACGCAGACCCGCCATCTCGAAACCGCCGACGGCGAACCGGACACCGTCGCGCGGTTCGACGACACGTGCCGGGTCGATCTCGAGTCCCACCATCTGCAGATCCGGGGCGACGCGGCGCAGCCGACCCGCCATCTCGACGGTCGCGTCGGGGCGTGCTCCGTACCCGAGGTCGACGACCAGCGGACGGTCGACATCCAGCGCCGCGATCACTGCCGGTTCATGCGCCATCCACCGATCCACCCGACGCAGGCGGTTGATGTTGGTGGTCCCGCGCGTCACCCCGGCCGATCGGAGCGGCCAGACGACTCACAAGTTCTTGTCGATCCAGTCCTTGGCGTATTCGGCCTCGGCGCGGAACAGATCGACGAGGTTGATGAGGATCATCTGCTCGAGCTTGCCGTTGACGAACGGGACGAAGACCTTCGCCTCGCTGGTCCGGCGGATCGTGCAGCCCTCCTCGGTCGGGAACAGTTCCTGCCAGCCGTTGAGGCTGCCGGGACCGGCGGGGATGGACGCGTTGTAGGTGCCCTTGGTGTTGTCCGGATCGAACGGACCGAGGGTCTCCTCACGCGTGATGACCATGTCTTTCATCATCACCGTCTGCGCGAGCGGGGGCAGCTGGTCGCGTCCGATGTGCTGCTTCAGGACGACCCGGACGCCGGTCTCGTCGGCGGAGAAGGAGGCGACCTCGCAGTGCGGCGAGATCATCTGGAATCCCGCCATCATGTCGTCCCAGTACTGCTTGATGCTCTGCGCTTGGTAGAGCTTCTCCGCGGGATGGGTGTAGCGAGCGGAGTAGCTGAGCCGTCGTGCCATGACGACCAGGCTACGTCAGCCGATTTTCCGAATCCCAATCGACGGTGTGGCCACGCTCGTGCTCCAGCAGGCCGACCAGCTCGCTGACCACGGCCTTCTCGATCTTCCCACCGAACATCGGCAGGTTCACCGACACCTCGGCCTCGCAGTCGCTGGTCGCCGGATCGCCCGACGTGGTGATGGTCCCGTACACGTTCACCGGCACCGGCGCGCCCTCGACCGTTGCGTGCATCTCGGCCACGATTCGGTCTCCGACCAGCCGATATGTGTTCCTCCGCGGAATCCGGAGGTCGCCGGGCATGATCTTGGTGACCGCCGACGGGAGCTTCTCCGCAGGAATGCCCTGGTTCATCTCGACCGTCACGGTGTCGCCCGCGATGGTCACCTTCTCCACGTGGCCGTGACCGGCGTTCATCCGCTCCACCAGATCGTGCCAGTACTGCTCTGTGGTGAAGATCGCCCAGAGCCGTTCGGTGGAGAACGGGTAGGAGTCCAAGTGCTGCAGCTTGCTCGCCATGGAGAGAACGCTACCGTTCGCCGGTTAACGTTTAACGCGTGACCGACACGCAGACGCCGCTGAGCGCGCCCCTCGCCGAGCTGACCACCCTGCGTCTCGGCGGCCCCGCCCGTGAGATCGTGCGCTGCTCCGACACGCGCAGCATCGTCAAGACCATCCTGGAGCTCGACGAGCAGTCCGAACCCGTGCTCGTCATCGGTGGCGGGTCCAATCTCGTGATCGGCGACGCCGGCTTCGACGGCACCGCCGTGGTGCTCGCGAGCAGCGGCATCGAGTTCGGATCGGGCCGCGAGTCGGGCCGTCCCCATGTGGTCGCCGACGCGGGGGTGGGCTGGGACGATCTGGTCGCCGCGACCGTTGAGGCGGGTTTCGGCGGGCTGGAGTGCTTGTCGGGGATTCCGGGCGCCGCCGGTGCGACCCCGGTTCAGAACGTCGGGGCCTACGGCGTCGAGGTCGCCGACATCCTGCGGTCGGTCCAGGTTCTCGACCGCCGGTCCGGCACCCTGCGCTGGGTCTCGCCCACCGAACTCGGGCTCGGCTACCGCACCAGCAATCTCAAGCACCGCCACGACTTCGTGGTCGTCGCGGTGTCGTTCTGGCTCAACGACGACCGCGCGAGTCAGCCGATCCGCTATCGCGAGCTGGCGACGAAGGTGGGCGTGGAACCCGGCGAACGAGTCGACGCCGTGACCGCGCGCGAGGCGGTTCTCGGTCTACGTCGTGGCAAGGGGATGGTCCTCGACCCCGACGACTTCGACACCTGGAGCGCGGGATCGTTCTTCACCAATCCGATCATCCCCGGGGAGGAAGCCCCGGCCGTGCTCGAACGGATCGCGGGACGGGTCGGCGACGACGTCGCGATCCCGTCCTATCCGGCCGGTCCGCAACCGAGCACGCCCGACGGCTCCCCCACCGCGATCAAGTTGTCGGCGGGCTGGCTGATCGAGCGGGCGGGCTTCGTCCGCGGTTACCCGGGGGCGGATGCCGCGGTTCGCCTGTCGACGAAACACACTCTGGCACTGACCAATCGCGGTTCGGCCACCACCGAGCAGCTACTGACGCTGGCGCGCGAGGTCCGCGATGGTGTGTTCGACGCCTTCGGTGTCACTCTTCGACCGGAACCGGTCTTCGTGAACTGCGCGCTGTGACGACGGTCCGGGAGTGCGGGCTCAGCTGACCCGCTGCTCGGTACGCGAGACCTCGGTGACCAGTTCGTCGAGCATCTCGTTGAACCGCTCGGCGGCCTCGATACTCGACATGTGCCCGACGCCCTCGTAGACGACGAGTTCCCGGAGGGAACCGTTGCGCCGCAGCACCTCTGCCATCTGCTCGGCGTGCTTGCGCGGGGTCAGCCGGTCCTCGGTCCCGACGACGACGGTGGTGGGCACCGAGAGAGCGGCCAGCCCGGCCGTCACATCGAGTTTGCCCATCGCCGATCCCCAGCCGGCGCGTGCGCGCGGCGGGCACGCGCCGATCATCTCGTCGACGAAGTCGACATGCGCCTTACGTGCGTTGGGCCCCAGGGCGATGTAGTGCGAAAACCGAACGCCGTACGAGGTTTTGGGGATCGGCACCGGCACCGAGGTGATCGCTTTGGACACCAGAGGCGCGAAGGGCCGCGCATACGCTGGCAGATCGACCGGCACGAGGGCGTGGTTCTCCATGACCGCGTTGGCAGCGGTCGAGACGAGCACCACGGCGGAGACACGCGTGCCGACCTTCTCGCGATACTGGTCCGCCCACGACATAATGGTCATCCCACCCATGCTGTGCCCCACCAGGATTGCGCGACGCCCAGCCGGAACGGTCGCCTCGAGCACGGCGTCGAGATCTTGTCCGAGCATCGCCACGGTCGGACGGCGGCGACCACGTTCACTGAGTCCGTGGCCACGCTGGTCGTAGACGACGACCCGTCGCCTGCCGCCCTCGGACGAGGTGAGGTGATTGATCTGGGGGTACCAGTAGGCGGTGTTGCAGGTCCATCCGTGGACCATCACGATGACGTCGCCCTCGTCGTCCGCGTCGTCGACCCCGTAGACCTCCGCGTTGAGGAGGGTGCCGTCGGAGCTGCGGACCGGCAGCCGCCGGGGCGGGGAGTCGGGTGCGGTGAGCAGGTCGTCGGGACCGTCGTCGACCGCGAGTTCGGCGCGCAGCGCGTCACGGGCGATCCCGGCGAGGACAGTGCCGACACCGACTCCGACTGCTGCCGCACCGATCGCGGCCGCGATTCCACCGACCCTCTTCAACGACTTCGTGTTCACCGGCACCCCTCAACCTCGGTCGGGATCGTCCGCGATGGAGACCCCGGGCGGGGACGCCGCGTTCAGCGTCCCCGTGTCGGAGTTCAATGTACCAATATCGGTTGTCTCATAGCCGAGGCCCGGCTGGTCACCGGTGGAACCCGGCGTCGCGGTGTCCGGTTCGTCGTCCGCGGTCGCCGCGTCGAAGTAGGTCGCCGCCTGCCCGATGGCCTTGGAGATCTGTTCGTCGAGCGCCTTGCGGAAGGTCGTCTCGACGATCTCGTGCGCCATCGGACGAACGGTCTGGATGAGGTCGGCCATCTCGCTCACGCCGGCTTCACCCAGGTCAGGAAGGTTCTCGTCGAAGTACTTGTCGGTGATGATCGAGACGAAGCTGGTCGCGACGTCCTCGAGGTCTTCCTGGACCCGCACCCAGCGGTCGAGGAGGACGTCGATGTCGATGCCGCTCTTCACCAGGATCTCCGCGCCCTCGAGCAACTCGGGGTTCCGGATGGCGTAGTGCGCGCCGTCCTTGGCGAGCAGACCCAGTTTCTGGCTGAGGGCGATGGAGCGATCCGAGGCGTTGAGGGTTTTGCGCAACTCGGTGATGGTGATGGTCGCCGCGCGTTTGAAGTTGCGGAACCGACCGCCCTTCGGCGATCCCCGCAGGATCTGCTCGACACGCATGCCGTGGTGGGCCGCGTGCAAAAGCTCGCTGATGGTCGCGAAGGTGTACCCGCGTTCGAGCATGCGGGAGATGAGGTTCAGCCGGACCAGATGCTGGTCGGAATACCAGCCTGCACGGCCGCGGATGCTGGGCGGCGGAAGCAGTCCGCGATCCTGATAGACCCGGATGTTGCGAACGCTGACCCCCGACGCCTCGGCGAGGTCATTGATCCGATACTCCGCCACGATGCATCAGGCCTTTTTGCTGAACCAGGACTTGCCCTGAATGTCGTCGACACGCTTGCGCACATCGACCAGGTACACGAGCATCGCGACCACGCCGATGATGCCCAGAAAGCTCACCGCCCCGAAGAACCAGATGAACAGGGAGGCGCCGGCCAGGATCGCCACCCAGATCACCTTGCTCTGCCGGTCGACCGCCGGGAACGCGTCGGGACGCTGAATGGCCGCGTGGATCAGCGCGACGACCGCCGCGACCCCCGCTACCACGGTCAGGGCCAACATGATCAGACTCTGGCCATAGGCCAACACGCCGAAGAAGTCCACGCCGAACACTCTAGTCCCGTGCGCCTCGATTGCCGCAGCAGCCTACGACGGCGCGCGCGGCCGGAATGTGCGCGCACGGGTCAGTCGGCGCTGGGAGCAGCTTTCTTGGCAGGCGCTTTCTTGGCGGGCGCTTTCTTGGCGGGCGCCTTCTTGGCTGCGGTCTTTTTCGCCGTGGCCGCCTTCTTCGCCGCAGGCGTCTTCTTCGTGGCCGCCTTGGTGGGGGTGGCCTTACGGGCCGGCGCCTTCTTGGCCGCGGCGCGTTCGGCGGCACCCTTCACCGCCGCGGCCTTCTTCGCCGGTGCGGTCTTGGCCGGAGCCTTCTTCGCCGGTGCCTTCTTGGCTGCGGCCTTCTTCGCCGGCGCCTTCTTAACCGGCGCCTTCGCCGCGGCCGCCTTCTCCGCCGGCGCCTTCTTGACCGGAGCCTTCTTGGCCGGGACCTTCTTCGCCGCCGCTTTCTCCGCCGGTGCTGTCTCGGCGGGCGCCTTCGTCGCCGGGGCCGGCGCGGCAACCGCGCGCACCGGCGCGTCCGCGCTGGCGTCGCGAATCGTCCCGTCGGGTCCGCCGTCGTCGGCCAACCCGGCCAGCCGGAGCGCCCGTTCGCCGACGGCGCGCGTCTGCTCGGAGATCGTTCCCAGCGCGTCCTCGGTGAGACCGACCGCGTCGCTGTAGACCTTCTCGAGCTTCGGCAGATTCTCCCCGACGACCGGCTGCGCCTTGAGCTTCTCGACGGCCTCGTCACGCCTCTCCGACAGCGACGTCAGGAGACCGGCCGCGACGGCGAGATAGGCCTCGGCGACCTTGCGCAGTTCATCCGGCGAGAACCGGGCACGCAGTTCCTCGATCTCGGCGGGCAGTTCGACCGGCAGGGTCGACAGCTTCGTCTTGGCCTCCTCGAAAAGGGCCAGCGCGGTCGCGCGCGCCTCGTCGATCCTCGCCTGCGCCTCGTCCCGGGAACCAGCGATCTTCGCCTGAGTGGATTCGACAGTCTCCGCAAGCTTCGACTGAGTTGTCCCGACAGTCTCCGCAAGCTTCGACTGAGTTGTCCCGACAGTCTCCGCAAGCTTCGACTGAGTTGTCCCGACAGTCTCCGCAAGCTTCGACTGGGCCTGTTCGCTCGCCGCCTCGCCACGCTCACGAACCTCGGCCAGCAACGCGGCCACCTGTCCCACGGCTGTCGTCAACGGGTTCTCGCTCATTCAGCTACTCCTGCCTCAGTTTTCTCGGAACTCGGCTTCTCAGGACTCGGCGATGCTTCGGGCCCACCAGTAGCTGATGACTCAGCTACTCATGGTCTGTCGGGGAGATCGAATTCTCCTTCCGGAAGGATTCGTAGATTTCCAGCAACATCTGTTTCTGACGCTCGTTGATCGAGTCATCTGCGATCAGAGCATCACGGACCGGGCTCGCGGGGCGTTCTTCGAGAATTCCTGCGCGGACGTACAACACTTCCGCGGACACCCGCAGACCCTTGGCGATCTGGGCGAGGACGTCGGCGGACGGTTTCCGCAGTCCCCGTTCGATCTGACTGAGGTACGGATTGCTGACGCCGGCGCGTTCGGCGAGCTGCCGCAGCGAGACCTTGGCGGCCACACGCTGGGACCGGATGAAGGCGCCGATGTCCTGGGCCACATTCGTCACCGCGTCCTGGGCGGCGGTCGCCACCGCCTCCACTGCTTCCACGGCCTCGACCGCCATCGCCGTCGGGCCGTCCTCGGACACGTGGTCGCCGGACTCGGCCCGGCCGTCCACGACGGCGTCGACGGAAGCCTCGTCCTTCTCGCGCTTCATCACGCTCCGTTCCAGGGGTCGATCATCGCGGCGCCCCGACCGGATACCCACTGCCGCACCCGGCCACGCACGCTTTCCCAGTATCGGCGTCGGTGCTAGCACGTGCAAGCACACAGCTAATCCCGTGTCAGTGGAAGATCAGCACCGACGTGGTGTGGATGGCCAGACCGGCGAGCGCACCGACAACGGTGCCGTTGATGCGGATGAACTGCAGATCGCGGCCCACCTGGAGTTCGATCTTGCGGCTCGTGTCGTCGGCGTCCCAGCCGCGCACGGTCTCGGTGATGACCGCGATGATCTCCTGCGAATAGTTGGCGGCGATGTGATGAGCGACCCGCGCCACCCAGCCGTTCATCTTCTCCTGCAGCGGACGGTCATCGCGAATTCTCGTGGCCAACTGGATGATCGAGTCCGACAAGGTATTTCGCAGCGTGCTGTTGGGGTCGTCGAGCATCTGCTCGATGACGGCCTTGCCGGTCTTCCATGCGGTCGACGCGGCACCGGTGACCTCGTCACGTCCCACCAACTCCATCTTGATGTTCTCGAACTTCGCGATCATCTCGGGATCGTGCTGCAGGTCGTCGGCGAACTTCTCGACGAACTCGTGCATGGCCCGACGCAGTTCGTGGTCGGGGTCGGAGCGCACCTTGTAGGTGAAGTCGACGAGCTCCCGATGGATCTTGTCGCCGACGAGCGTGTTGACGAACTTCGGCGTCCACTGCGGCCCGTCGCGGTCGACCACGCGGTCGATGAGGTCCTGGCTGCCGATCGCCCACTCGTGGGCGCGATCGCACAGCATCTGGAAGACCGGTTCGAGACGGTCCTCGGCGATGAGCTGTTCCAGGATCCGGCCGGTCGGGGGCGCCCACTGCGGTTCGGCCACCCACTTGAGAGCCGCCTGGATGAGCTGTTCGACGTCCTCGTCGCGCAGCATCTCCGACGCGAGCTGGACCGCACGAGCCGCTTCACCGGAGATCCGCGGGGCATTGCGCGAGTCGGCGACCCACGTCGAGAACCGCCGCGGCAGGTCGATCTGCTGAGCGCGGTACACCACCACCTCGGGCGTCATGAAGTTCTCTTCGATGAAGCCGCCGAGCTGGTCGCCGATGTCGTCCTTCTTCTTGCGGATCAGCGCGGTGTGCGGGATCGGGATGCCGAGCGGATGCCGGAAGAGGGCCGTCACCGCGAACCAGTCGGCCAGCGCGCCGACCATGCCGGCCTCGGACGCCGCCTGCACATAACCGACCCATGCGGCGACGTCGGTACCGTCCCGGTGCTCGAGGTAGCGGGTGAAGAGGTAGACCACCGCCGCGAAGATCAGGAAGCCGGTCGCGACCGCCTTCATCTTGCGGAGGTCCCTGCGCCTGCCGGCGTCGCCCGGGTTGTCCCCACCGAATCCAGGGGCGGACGGCGCCTTCGGCACACCCTCGGGTTGTCCCGCGGCTCCTTCGATGACTGTCGATGCCATGGCACCAGTGTCACCCATCAACCGACTACGCTGGCGTCGTGATGGCCAACCGCCCGAATCCCGCAGCTGCCGCGCGTGCAGCGATGGCGGCTGCGGCCAACGTGACGCGTGGCCTCGAACAGGTACTGACCACCGTCACCGACACCGGCGCCAAACCCGACGGCCGCAAGCAGCGCTGGGAGAAGCACAAGCTCGCACGCCGCACCGAGCTCACCGACGGCGTCATCGCCGCGATCCGCGAGCTGGGTGCCGACGTCGGGATGGACGAGATCGCCGCGCACATCGGGGTGTCCAAAACCGTCCTCTACCGGTACTTCACCGACAAGAGCGACGTCGGGGTGGCGACCACCGTGCGCTTCTTCGAGACGACGATCTGGCCGCGCCTGACCGAGGCGATCTCCGACGACGTCGACGAGTACACCCTCACCCACACGATCATCGGCGTGTACGTCCACGCGGTCGACGATGAACCCAATCTGTACCGCTTCGCGCTCGCCAGCTCGCCCACGTCGTCGCCCGCTCCGGCCGACTCGGTTCGCCTGGTGTCGCAGCTGGTCATGAGCAGCATCGTGATGCGCATGGCCGACCGGGGCGCGGACACCACGGGTGCGGAACTGTGGTCGCACGCCCTCGTCGGCGGTATCCAGCACGTCGTCGACTGGTGGATGACCAGCCGCACGCTCGACGCCGACCAGGTCGTCGACTACCTGACGATGATGGTGTGGAGCGCGATCGTGGGCGTTGCCTCCGTCGACGGGTCGCGGGATGCCTTCCTCGCCGCTCCCCCACCGCTGACCGAACCCGCGCGCGAGGCACCGTCCGACGCGGGAGGGGGGTTGTGAGCCGGGTGGCGCTGGTGACCGGGGGCAGCCGGGGCGTCGGTCACGGCATCGCCCGTGCACTCGTCGACGACGGCTGGACCACGTACGTCACCTCCCGCCACGGCACCGGACCCGACGGCGCCCTCGCCCTGCGCTGCGATCACACCGACGACGCCGCGGTGGCCGCGGCCTTCGACGAGATCGCCTTCGAGTGGGCAACTCGACCTCCTCGTCAACAACGCCTGGGCAGCGCCCAAGGGATTCGGCGGGTTCTCCGACCCGTTCTGGAAACGCCCGGTCGACGACTGGGACACCCTGATCGGCGTGGGCCTACGCGCGCACTACGTCTCGTCGGTTCATGCGGCACGCCTGATGACCGAGGCGGGACGGGGTCTGATCACGAACATCTCGTCCTTCGGGTCCCGCGGCCACCTCCATTCGGTGCTCTACGGGATGAGCAAGACCGCACTGGACAAGATGGCCGCCGACATGGCCGTCGAGCTGAAGGACACGGGCGTCGCCGCGATCTCGTTGTGGCTCGGCCTCATCCGCACCGAGTTGCTGTTGTCGCTCGGCATCGACGAGTTCGCCGGTTTCTCGCTGCAGCGAGCCGAGGACCCGGAGTTCGTGGGCCGGGTCATCTCCCGACTCGCCCGGGACCCGGATCTCGCCGCACACAACGGCCACACCCTCGTCACCGCCGAACTGGGCACCCGCTACGGCATCGTGAACAACGATGGGACACCGCCGGATTCGCATCGTGCTGCGTTCGGCGGCGGACCACTGTTCCCACCATCACACCAGGTGGACGTCGACGATCGAATCCCGTCACGAGAGGACCTGTCATGAGCAAGGGCTGGACGGCACCTGCCGTGGAGGCACTCCGCGCCCGGACGATCGGGCCGATCGCCTCCTTCGACGCCGACTCCACGCCCGGATTCGACGGTGACAAGGATTCCGGGGCAGAGCTTCTCGCCGAGCGCGGTCAGACGCTGGCCGCTCTGCAGGAGCTGTTGTACGCCAACGGCCGCACCGGTGATCACCGGTCGGTGTTGCTCGTGCTGCAGGGGATGGACACCGCGGGCAAGGGTGGCATCGTCCGGCACGTGGGCGGCCTCCTCGACCCGCAGGGGTTGTCCATCAAGGGATTCGGTAAGCCGACCCCGGAAGAGTTGCAGCACGATTTCCTGTGGCGGATCAACAAGGCGCTGCCACCCGCGGGTCGGATCGGGATCTTCGACCGGTCACACTACGAGGACGTGCTACCCGTCCGGGTGCACAACCTCGCCCCGAAGTCGGAGTGGGAGAAGCGTTACCACATCATCAACCAGTTCGAGTCCGAACTGGTCGACAACGGCACCACGATCATCAAATGTTGTCTGGTGGTGTCCAAGGACGAGCAGAAGGCCCGCCTCGCCGAGCGCCTCGACCGGCCGGACAAGTACTGGAAGTACCACCCCGGCGACGTCGACGAACGCGCCCATTGGGACGCCTACCTCGAGGCCTACCAGGATATCTTCGACCTCACCGACAAGGACTCGGCGCCCTGGTTCGTGATCCCGGCGAACCGCAAATGGTTTGCCCGACTGGCTGTCTGCGAGTTGCTCACCACCGCACTCGCCGGACTCGATCTCGACTGGCCGAAGGCGGACTTCGACGTCGAGGCCGAGAAGAAACGAGTCGCGGCGTCGGACTGATCCCCTCGCTGCCCGTTCCGCCTCCCGCGGGCCCGCTTCCTTCCCGCTCTGCCACCTCCCTTCCGCTGCTCAGATCCAATAAGCGGCGAGGAATCCAAGGCGCGCAAGCAAATTCGCTACGCAGGAATCCCTGTTCCCGGTATCAGATCCAAACGGCCGAGCCACGGGCGCAGCAGATCGGGAAGTGAGCCCTCCTCGAGAACCGACCAGGTCCAGCGCACGACCATCACACCGAGCGCCCTGAGTTCGTCCTCGCGACGCTTCTCCCGGCAGACCCGCCTCGATCATCTGCGCACGACTCCAGGACTCGCCGACGCTTTCGGACAATCCGCTCGCCAGCGACAGCGCACGCCGCGCGTTGCGGATACCCTGTCGCCGACGACCCGCAAGGATCTGTGCGATCCGGTCGCGATCCGCGCCGGCACGCAGCGCCTGGTCGAACGCTGTCAGCGCCTGGGCGAAACTCCCCGCCGCGGCGACATCGACCGCGGTGCGCTCGAGTGATGTCACCAGCATGCCGTCGACCTCGACGAGTTCGACGTCGTCCACAGTCGCCGCATGAACGTGCCGATGCCCGAGGACCGAACCGCCCGACTTCTTTCGATTGATGACATGGACGTACTCGATGTCCGGCTTGAGAAGCGGTAGGCCATGAACTGCCGCCGCCGACGCGTGGCCCAACGGCAGGCGCGGCGCCTCGGCGTACCGGTGGTCGCGACGGCAATGGATTTGAGTCGATGAAGACGCTGAGCGCCCTCGCGTCCGCCGAAGGCCGGAGATGACCGGACGAAGACGCCGGGGATGAGGCGCAGCAGATCGCCGCCTTTGACGGCGGCGGCGAGCTGGTTGTCGGAGAACGCCGCATCGAGTGCAGCGCCGCGTCGGACGAGACCGTAGTGGTCAACGGGAAAGAGCATCACTCTCCTTTGACGCACCGGCGGTCCGATCGGATCCCTGCTCACGCGGAACTCTTCCCGCGCGGACGTTTCCCTCCCGCCGTTGCAGCTTCCTTCCCGCTTATTGGATCTGCCGAGCGAGAGGGAATCCGCGCAGCGCGAAACAAACAACCGAGCGCGAACACGACGACGCCCCCGCTGAACCCAGCGGGGGCGTCGTATCGAGTTGTGCGACTGCTTACTTCGCGGTGGTCGCCTTCTTGGCCGGAGCCTTCTTGGCGGGCGACTTCTTGGCGGGCACCTTCTTGACCGGCGGCACCGACTCGTCCTTGGCAGCCTCGACCTTCTTGGCCGGCGATGCCTTGGCGGTGCGGGTCTTGGCCTCGACAGTGCCTGCGGCGCCGTCGATCTCCTTGGCCGCGTCGTCGGCCTGCTCCTTGATGTCGCTGCCGGCCTCTTCGATGGCGACGGCGACGTCCTCGACCTCTTCGCTCACGCGGCCGGCCAGCTTGGCGGCGCGCTCACCCACGAGGCGGGTCTGCGAGGACACGACGCCGAGGGCGTCTTCGGTGAGGTCGACCGCGTCGTTGTAGACCTTCTCGACGCGAGACAGGTTCTCCTGGACGACCGGCTTCTTGCGCAGGCGCTCGAGGGTGGCCTCGCCACGCTCGGCGAGCGTGTTGTAGAAGTCGGTGGCCTTCTCGACGTACGGGTCGGCGAGCTTCTTCAGCTCGTCGGCGGTCAGCTTGCCGCGGATCTCCTCGATCTCGGTCGGGACTTCCTCCGAGAGCGACTCGATGCGGGTCTTGGCCTCGTCGAAGCGGGTCTGTGCGGTTTCGGGCAGATCGGTGATCAGGGCCTTGGTCTCGCTGTAGCGGGCTTCGAGACGCGTCTGCGCGGTCTCGGCAGCGGCCTCGGTGCGCTCACGGAGCTCGGTGAGCTTCTCGGTGACCTGCGCGAACGCATAGTCGCCGGCGCCGACTGCGGCATAGAGGGGGGCGTAATTGCGGGTGGTGGTCACGAGGACACTCCTTCTGTCGGTCACCAATCGCGCTGCAGCACATGCGGTCTCGCTGGTCTCGGCGTCGTTGCCGGGCGCATGTCGGGTTGTCGTCGATTCGACGCGATGGTCGGTGTCGCAAGCCGCCACGATCTTCCGGCTCGTCACCGCGCGAGATGAGAAACCGCGGCACCATCGGTATTGGTGTTTCCGAACTCCAGTATCCACGCTGTGCTAGCAATTGCAAGCATTCTGCTAACACCTGTGGTCCACGTCACCTTTTCCCGACGAGGGGCCGCTCGTATTCGTAGAAACCGTGCCCGGCCTTCTTGCCGAGACGACCGGCCTCGACCATCCGCAGAAGCAGTGGCGGCGGCGAGTAGAGCGGCTCCTCGAACTCCTCGTACATCTTGTCGGCTATCGCCTTGACGGTGTCGAGACCCACCAGGTCGGCGAGCTTCAGCGGCCCCATCGGATGAGCGCAGCCGAGCACCATCGCCTTGTCGATGGCCTCGACCGTCGAGAAACCGCTCTCCACCATGCGGATCGCGGAGAGCAGATAGGGAACGAGCAGCGCGTTGACGACGAAGCCCGACCGATCGGCGGAACGGATCACCTGTTTGCCGAGTACGTCGTGTGCGAAGGATTCGGCCCGTGCGGTCACCTCGGGAGCTGTCATCAGCGTGGTGACGAGCTCGACCAGAGGGAGCACGGGTACGGGATTGAAGAAGTGGAGACCGATCACGCGGGCGGCGTTCTGAGTTGCCATGCCCAGTTTCATGATCGCGATCGAGGAGGTGTTCGACGCGAGCACCGCATGCGGGTCGACGACGATCTTGTCGAGCTGGGTGAAGATCGCGGTCTTGACCGCCTCGTCCTCGACGACGGCCTCACAGACGAGCTGCCGGTCGGCGAAATCGCCCAGGTCCGAGGTGAACGTGAGGCGGTCCACCGCCTGGTCGCGTTCGCGTTCGGTCAGTTTGCCGCTCGACACTCCCCGATCGAGCGAACTCAGGATGCGGGCACGGCCCGCCGCGACGAGGTCGCGAGTCGATTCGTACACCAGCACGTCGGCCTGGGCCCGGGCACACACCTCGGCGATACCCGCACCCATCTGTCCGGCGCCGACGACGCCGACTCGGCAGACCTTCTCGCTTGTCATGTCGAATCCTCACGGGAAAGTTCTGGTAACAACTGATCTCGCACGAACATGGGTAACTCCCGGGGTACGAACCAAGCCCTGGATAGACCAACAGGCGGTCCGCAGCGAAAGCCGCGGACCGCCTGACTGGTTCGCCGAGATTCCGGGGAGGCGGAATGGCTCCTAGTGGAACTGGCCCTCTTCGGTCGAGCCCTTGAGAGCTGCGGTCGAGGTGTTCGGGTCGACGGTGGTGGCGATGCTGTCGAAGTAGCCGGCGCCGACCTCACGCTGGTGCTTGACGGCGGTGAATCCACGCTCGTCGGCTGCCTTGAACTCACGGTTCTGCAGGTCGACGAAGGCGGTCATCTGCTCGCGGGCGTAACCGTAGGCCAGGTCGAACATGCCGTAGTTGAGCGAGTGGAAGCCGGCCAGCGTGATGAACTGGAAGGTGAAGCCCATGGCGCCCAGCTCGTTCTGGAACTTGGCGATGGTGCTGTCGTCGAGGTGCTTGCTCCAGTTGAACGACGGGCTGCAGTTGTAGGAGAGCAGCTGGTCGGGGAACTCCGACTTGACTGCCTCGGCGAACTTGCGGGCCAGCTCGAGATCGGGGGTACCGGTCTCCATCCAGATCATGTCGGCATAGGGAGCGTAGGACTTCGCACGCTCGATGCACGGCTCGATGCCGTTCTTCACGTGGTAGTAGCCCTCGGCGGTGCGCTCACCGGTGACGAACTGCTTGTCGCGGTCGTCCACATCGGAGGTGATGAGGGTCGCGGCCTCGGCGTCGGTACGCGCGATGACGACGGTGGGGACACCGGCGACGTCGGCGGCCAGGCGGGCCGAGTTCAGGGTGCGGATGTGCTGCTGGGTCGGGATGAGCACCTTGCCACCGAGGTGGCCGCACTTCTTCTCCGAGGCGAGCTGATCCTCCCAGTGGGTACCGGCGGCACCCGCGGCGATCATGGCCTTCTGCAGCTCGTAGACGTTGAGCGCGCCACCGAAGCCGGCCTCACCGTCGGCGACGATCGGGACGACCCAGTTGTCGACCGAGTCGTCACCCTCGACGCGGGCGATCTCGTCGGCGCGGAGAAGCGCGTTGTTGATGCGACGAACAACGTTCGGAACCGAGTTCGCCGGGTACAGCGACTGGTCGGGGTAGGTGTGGCCGGACAGGTTGGCGTCACCGGCGACCTGCCAGCCCGACAGGTACACGGCCTTCAGGCCGGCGCGGACCTGCTGCACGGCCTGGTTACCGGTGAGGGCACCCAGAGCGTTGATGTAGCTGCCATCACCCTTGGTCACGCCTTCCCACAGGATCTCGGCGCCACGGCGGGCGAGGGTGTGCTCCTCGACGACCGAACCCTGGAGCTGAGCGACCTGCTCGGCGGTGTAGTCGCGCTTGATGCCCTTCCAGCGGGGATTGGTGTCCCAGTCCTGCTGGATTTCCGCGGCGGTGCGGGGCTTTCCGACGTTGCTCATTGGCTACTTCGCTTTCGTTGTCCTGCTCGTCTCGACCGGGTCGGATCGGGACGACCGGCCCGGCGCGCCGCCGAGGCCTGGAGTGCTGACAGACATCCGACGTGGTTCCCGAGAGCGTTGTACTCGCGAGTCCGGCGGCGGTGTCGGCCGGACTTTGCGAACTCTTGGGCTTCCGTCTGAGGTGCCTGCAGCAAGGGTGCCACAGGACAAACACGCAGGTCCAACCCTCGCGGACTGTAAATCCGGGTTATTTTTTGACGCCGCGTTGCAAAGTTTGCAAATCTTGACATGTGAAAGCCTTCGTGGATCCCCGAAAAAAGTACGCGCGTACTGGGATTTCCTACTCCCGAGTACAGCAGACTCCGTGACTTCTCTGCGAGCCGTCGGGGGTCCGACATCCGGCGCCGGCGCGGCAATAGTGACCACTTTCACACCGCGCAGACGGCCCGACGCGCGCTTCGACCGCCTCGATCAGGGTGCGGTGACGCGACCGACGGCGGCGTCGAAGACTCTCACGAAGGTCGCGGCGTCGACGGGTTCGGTCGGTTCGGTCGGCGGATCGGAGGCCGGCGTGGTCGCGCCCGACACCGTCAGCTGGACGGTCACCGGCCCCGACGTCGGACGGTCCAGGGCGGCATATCCGGCGAAGCCGATCTGGCGGCGGACACCACCGTCGGGCAGCGTCGTGGTGACCTCGGACCGCGTCAGCAGCATCTGCTCGCCGGTGCCGAGGCCGCCGTCCACCTCGGGCGGCGCCATCTCCGTGTACTCGGTGACGACACGGCTCCCGGCGAGATTTCCGACGGTGATCTCGGTGGTCGTGCGCGAGCAGCGACCGGTCGTGGAGAGCCGGTCGGCGTCGATGTCGCGCCTCGCCTCGGTGACCAGCTCGACGAGTACCCCCGTGCCACCACGCGCGGCGAGGACCGCCGAGCTGTCCGCGGTCAGCTCCCCGTTCAATTCCGCGTCAGCGGTCGGGGTGCAGAACCCGGGGGTCACCCGGGCGGTGCGCGCGGCGTCGATGCCCGCCCGGTTTCCCGCGACGAGGTCACTGACGGACAGCGATTCGGCGGTGAATCCCGGCGGTAGGTCGGATGGCTGGAGCAGCAGGTCGGCAGGCGTGCGAGGAGCGGGTGCTTCGGCCGACCCGTTCGAACATCCGGCGATCGCGATCACCGCGGCCACCAGCGCGAACACGGCCGACGCCACCGGCCGCGGGCTGCGGTGTCGGCCGCGGGGTGAGCGCACGCGGTCACCGTACCCTGAAGGGGATCATCGATCTGGCATCCCCTGTCCTGGAGGTGGCGAGTGAGCAGGACCTACGTCGGCTCCCGGCTGCGTCAGTTGCGATCCGAGCGCGGACTCTCGCAGGTGGCCCTCGCGCAGACGCTGTCGATCTCCGCGTCGTATCTCAATCAGATCGAGCACGACGCCCGGCCGCTGACGACGTCGGTGTTGCGCAAGATCACCGAGGCGTTCGGCGTCGACGCCGGGTTCTTCGACTCCCAGGACGATCTCCGGCTGGTCGCCGAACTGCGCGAGGTGCTGCTCGACGACGACATCGAGGCCGGTCCGGGCGCGCACGACGCCCAGCAGATCAGCACGATGGTCGCCTCGCATCCGGAGATCGCGCAGGCGATGGTCAATCTGCACCGGCGCTACCGGATCGCGACCGACCAGCTCGCCGCGGCCACCGACGAACGCGGCGACCGCAGCATGCGGGGCACGATCAGCGCACCACACGAGGAAGTGCGCGACTACTTCTATCAGCGCCGCAACTACATCCATGAGCTCGACATCGCCGCCGAGGAGATGACGAACCGCATGCGCATGCACTCGGCGGACATCCGGCGCGAGATCATGAACCGCATCGAGAACGTGCACGGGATCAGCATCGTGCGCCGCGTCGACCTCGGCGACTACACCCTCCACCGGCTGAACTCCGAGGAGCGCCGCCTGGAGTTCTCGGCCGCCCTCTCCGCCGGACAGCGGACCTTCAAGCTCGCCAGCGAGCTCTGCTACCTCGAGTACCACGATCTCCTCGACGAACTCGTCGACCAGGGAAACTTCGCCAGTGAGGACGCGCGCTCACTGGCGCTGCTCGGCCTGGCGAACTACTTCGCCGCGGCAGTCGTGCTCCCCTACAGCCAGTTCCACGGCGCGGCAGAAGATTTCCGCTACGACATCGAACGGCTCTCAGCGTTCTACGCGGTGTCCTACGAGACGATCTGCCACCGGCTCTCGACGCTGCAACGCCCCAACCTCCGCGGGATACCGTGGTCGTTCGTCCGTGTCGACCGCGCCGGGAACATGTCGAAACGACAGTCCGCCACCGGTTTCCACTTTTCCTCCAGCGGCGGCACCTGCCCGCTGTGGAATGTCTACGAGACCTTCGCCTCGCCGGGCAAGATCCTCACCCAGATCGCCGAGATGCCCGACGGCCGCAACTACTTCTGGGTGGCGCGCACGGTCGAACGCCGCGCCGCGCGGTACGGGCAACCCGGCAAGACCTTCGCGATCGGCATGGGATGCGAACTCCGCCATGCCGGTCGGGTGATCTACTCCGACGGCCTCGAGATCGGACCGCAGGCACACGTGACCCCGATCGGTGCGGGCTGCCGCGTCTGCGAACGAACCCAGTGCGCACAGCGGGCCTTCCCCGCCCTGGGCGCCACACTGCGCGTCAACGAACACTCCTCCACGGTGTCGCCGTACATGGCGATCACCGAGACACGGTGAGGATCAGCGACACTCGTTGGTGGCGGGGATTCCCTGCAATCGACGGTCGAGCCAGGTGGCCACATCGGGAAAGGCCTCGAACACCGTCGTGATGTGCTCACCCGGATACTCGCGGTAGATCGCGGTCGCACCGAGTTCGCACTGCTCGGCGAACAGGGCACGCGCCTGGGTCGCGGGAAGCCACCATTCGTAGGTCCCCTGATAGATGAACAGGGGCATGGTCGCCCGGTACCCCGACATCGACGTGACGTCGAAGATGTGGTCGGCGACCGGTGAATGGAACGGGTCGGCGTCGAGCGAGAGCAGCTGCGTCGGCAGATGGGAGAAACCCAGGATGCCCATCTCGCCGGTGCAGAGGTCGCGCAGCCCGGAGGTCGCGAGCCACCGTGCGACATGGTTCGACATCCCCAGGATCTCCGGACGCTCCCGCGCCACACCCAGCATCGCGGAGTGGAAAACCCCGGATGCGAGGTTGGCGTTCATCGCCCCGGCCAGGACCCGGTAATCCGCCGGAACACCGCCGATGGCCGCGCCGACGAAGCGTCCGGCCTGATCGGGGGCGTAGGTGGAGGCGAGTTTCGCGGCCCCGTTGGTGGCGATCGCACCACCGGAGTATCCGTGCATGGCGATCGGGCCACGACCGAACTCGATCGGATCGAGTCTCGCCGCGGCACGGACGGAATCGAGGACGACATGCGCGCCGACATACGGTTCGGCATAGGCCATCCGGGCGCCCGTGTGGTCGGGCACGATCACCGCATAACCACGATCGAGCGCCAGCTGGGTCAGCGGCGGGAACAGGTCGGTGTTGTTGGTGTCCTTGTTGTACCCGTGGGAGAACGTGTAACCCGGTGTACAGGTCGTCCCCAGCGCGACGATCGGTGTGTTGTTGACGAGGATCGGCCGCGGCCCCGGACCCCTCCACGCCTTCTGCGGGACGAACAGGGTCGCCGTGCCGAACAGCGGGCCGCCGGTGGCGTCGGTGGTGCGGAACTTGATCTGCCGGGCCGACCGCAGCGGCACGGTGACGAGGAAGCCGGCCACCTGCGTCACGTCTCTAGTCGCGATCAGGTCGCCGGGCTCGAGTGCGGCGAGGTCGGCGGGCCAGTGATCGAAGAAGCGATCGCCCACCGGCGACGGCATGACCGCCTCACGCAGTTCCTGCAGTTCCTTGGAACCGCCCTCGATCTTCGACCGCTGCGGGATGCGGTTGAGCTTCTTGACCGGCGGGGCGGGCACCACCGCGTCGATCTCGCCCGGGATGGCCGACGGTACGGCGGTCAGGTTCGGTGGCTCGGCCCGGGCCACCGGGCCGAGCCCCGGTCCCCACACGCCACCGAGCAGGCCAACGGTCGCGACGCCGACGGCCGCCGCCACACACAGCGTCCGTGATCGCCACCTGAACTTCGAGCGCATCGCCAACACTCCTGCCACACCGGCGATCCCGGGTCAGCTCACCCCCGATGGTCAGCCCAACTCGCCATTCCGGTCCGAATTCCGTCATGCTAAACGCCCGCGGGGACTTCGGCAGGGGACAAACAGATTCAGGCAGAAATCCCCTGGCCGCGATCACGGTTGAGTATCGAAGAAATGTCCATGCGGGTGGCGGGCATCGACATCTGGTCGCTTGTCCTAGTCTCGACCGCAGCGAGGCGACACACTCGCGAGCTGCGGAGGCACCCGATGGCGGCACCGGCGAATCGCCTACGACACCGGACCAGCCGGCGCGCGCTGATCGTGTGCATCACCCTGGGGCTCGTGGCTGCCTGGCGGACGGTGGCCCCGGGGTCAGCATCCGGCGAACCGCCGAACATGATGCCTGTCCCGCCACCGGTCGCCGAGGCCGTCGACTCGGCCGTGCCACCTCCCCCGATCCCCCGCCTCCGCGAGGTCCCACCACGAGCGCGCGCATCCGGATTCGACCACCGCACACTGGGATTACGTGAGGCGCTGTTGCCGTCACCGACCGGCGACCCGTTCTTCGACCGGTGGCCGCCCGATCTGTCGGCACTGGAACCAGGCCAGGTGATCGCGGTCCGCGACGTCACCGCCTCCGCGAGCCCGGTGGTCACCATCCCGTTGCGGTCGGCGACCCTCGTCAAGTTCGCCACCACCGACGCGGTCGGCGCCCCGATCTTCGGTACGGCAACGCTGCTGATTCCGGCACGAGCGGTCCGTGGGCCACGGCCCCTGCTGGTCAACAACCTGCCGATCGACTCACTCGGAGCCGCCTGTACACCGGGATACACGTTGGCACATGGCTTCTCGATCGCGACGAACCCCACCGACCTGATCCCGCCGACCACTCAGCTCGCCTTGTACGACGGTCACGCGGTCCTCATCCCCGCCCATCAGGGGCCGCGGATGGCCTACGCCGAGCCCGTTCTGGCGGGGCACGTCGTCCTCGACGCGATCCGCGCGGGTCTGACGCTACGCCCGGACATCCTGCGGCACAGCCGGATCGCGATGGCCGGCTACTCGGGCGGGGCGATCGCGACGCACGGCGCGTCGAAGCTGGTCGGCGAGTACGCACCCGAACTGTCCGACCGGATCGTCGGCGCCGCACTCGGTGGGGTTCCCGCCGACTTCCGGATGCTGGTCGGCAGCATGAACGCCAACCTGGCCACCGGGCTGTTCCACGCCGCGACCTTCGGCATCGCACGCGAACGCACCGAGATCCTGGCGATGGCCAACCGGCCCGCGCGTTGGCTGGCCACGTCACCGCTGAAGAACGTCTGCGTCATCCCCGAGGCCCTGGCAGGGGGGACATTCCTGCCGATGCAGTTGCTGTCGCGCGACCCGGACCCGTTCCACTCGCCGGTGGCCGAACGCATCTACCGGATCACCGCGATGGCCGACCGTAAATCGTTGGCCCCCTTGCTGATCTACCACGGAACCCACGAGTGGTGGATTCCCGCAGCGGGCGCCCGAGCGCTCTACCGCCAGCAGTGCTGGATACGGGGCGACCGCCGCATACCGCGAGATCTTCGGCGAACACATCACCGGCGCGCTCTTGGGATTCCCGGTCGCGCTCGAGTGGCTGAACATGCGACTCGCCGGACGGCCGGCGGTCGACGAATGCCCGCGGCGCCCGGCCGGATGAGGCCGGGCGCCGCGAGAGTCCGAATCGAACAGACGAGGATCAGTAGACGAGCACGCGCAGGTTCTCGGCGACACAGGCCGGCTTGGACTCACCCTCGATCTCGACCGTGTTGGTCACGACCATGTTCACGCCTTTGGGGGTCTCCTCGATCGAGGTGATGACGGCGTTGGACCGGATGCGGGCGCCGACCTTCACCGGGTTCGGAAAGCGCAGCTTGTTCATGCCGTAGTTGAGGACGAGCTTGGGACCCTCGACGGAGAAGATCTGGCCGGCGATCATCGGCAGCAGGGAGACCGTCAGATACCCGTGCGCGATCGTGGTGCCGAACGGCCCCGACTTGGCGCGCTCGGGATCGGTGTGAATCCACTGGTGGTCACCGGTGGCGTCGGCGAACGCGTCGATACGCTCCTGGGTGATCTCCAGCCACTCGCCCGACCCGAGGTCTTCGCCGATCGCGGCCTTCAGTTCTTCGACACTTCTGAACGTCCGTGTGCTGTTCGTCATAGTGGACGTAGTCTACCGTGGCCCCATGAGCGCACCGCGAGTCACACCGGGTGGTCTCCGAGAACTCGGAGGTTTCAATTTCGTCTTCGCGCGCGGGGCCGCCCGCGTCATCGGAGTCGACGACGCGCACATCTTCTCGACGCTCGGCCGGGCGAAGGGCCTGTTCCGCGGCTGGCTGCATTTCAGCGGCCGGTTGATGCCGTTCGGGACGTTGCCACGCAAGGACTCCGAGATGATCATCATCCGCGTCGCACATCTGCGTGGTTGTGAGTACGAGCTCGACCATCACCGCAGACTCGGGCGCCGGGCGGGCATCGGTGACGTCGAGTTCGAGCGCATCCTCGAGGGCCCGGACGCCGGTTGGGGCGACCGCGAGCGGGCCATCCTGCGCGCCGTCGACGAGCTGGTCGCCGACAAGGACGTCTCCGACATCGCCTGGGCCGCACTGTCGCGGCACCTCGACGACCGCAAGCTGATCGAGTTCACGCTGCTCGTCGGCCAGTACGACAGCCTGGCCACGACGATCCACACGCTCCGCATCCAGCGCGATCGTCATACCTGACATCGGCGAAGCGATGGAGTCGATCAGCCAGCGCCTGATGCGCAACGCCGCATTCGCCGAGATCTACGAGAACCTGTGGCGACCGACCTTCACCCGGTTGTTCAGTCTCGGTGGGCGCGCCACCGAGGACTACGACCGCGCACTGCGCGCATACCTGTCCCGCCCCGGCGACCGACTCGTCCTCGACGTTGCCTGTGGCCCAGGCAATTACACACGCGTGATCGCCGACGGCCTGACCGGCGACGGCCGCTGCATCGGAATCGACTTCTCGGCAGCGATGCTCGCGCGGGCGGCCCGCACCAACGCCGTCGACCGTGCCGCGTTCCTCCGCGCCGATGCGCACGCGATCCCGTTCGGCGACAACACCTTCGACGTCGTCACCTGCCTGGCCGCCCTCTATCTCATCCCCGATCCCCTCCGCGTCGTCGACGAACTGGTACGGGTCACCAGGCCGGGCGGCGAGATCGTCGTGTTCACGTCCGTGGCGACCGAACTGACGTCACTTCCCGGGGTTCAACGGGTCGTCGCCCTGACCGGCTTTCACATCTTCGATGAGCACACCATCGCCGACCGCCTGCGTGCGGCCGGACTGGTGGACGTCGAGCAGACCATCACCGGCCACGGACAGTACGTGCTGGGCCTGAAGCCGGGGCCGGTTATGCCCGCAGGAGATTTACAGTAATGTCCTCCTCGAAATAGGGAGGTTAGGTATGACTAACGAAACTTCGTCCGCCGATCAGCTGCCGTTCGGGCGGCGTAAGACCGAGGACATGCCGGGACATTGGCTGCTCGCCCGGCTCGGCAAGCGAGTGCTGCGTCCCGGTGGACGGGAGCTCACCGAGAGCCTGCTCGACGACGCCCGCATCAACGGCGCCGACGTACTCGAGATCGCCCCCGGCCTGGGCAAGACCGCCACGTCGATCCTCGAGCGATCGCCACGCAGTTACGTCGGCGTCGACGACGATCCGGATGCCGTCGTCCTCACCAAGGATGTCATCGGCGATCGCGGTCGGGTCGTCGCCGGGGACGCATCGGCCACCGGACTCGACGACGCGAGCACCGACGTCGCCGTCGGCGAGGCGATGCTGACGATGCAGTCCGACCGCAACAAGGCCGAGATCGTCGGGGAGGCGTTCCGCGTGCTGCGCCCCGGCGGCCGCCACGCGATCCACGAGCTGGCGATCAATCCCGACACCCTTCCCGACGAGGACAAGACCGAGATCCGCAAGTCCCTGGCACGGTCGATCAAAGTCAACGCGCGACCACTCACCGAGGCAGAGTGGCGAAAGCTGCTGACCGACGCCGGCTTCGAGGTCACCACCGTCAAGTTCGCCGAGATGGCGCTGCTGGAACCGCGCCGCGTGATCGCCGACGAGGGCCTCGGCCGCGCACTTAAGTTCGTCGGCAACGTCATCCGCGACGCCGACGCCCGCAAACGCGTGCTCGCGATGCGTTCGACCTTCACCAAGTACAAGTCGCATCTGGCTGCCATCGAGATCATCGCGGCGAAGCCGGAGGTCGCGGCATGAGCGACACCACCGTGATCACCGGCCTTGCCGAGAACACCGGCAAGGCCGGCGACCGTCCCGACCTCTCGGTGCTCTCTCGCAACGACGGTGCCAACGTCGTGCGTCTGTCCTTCCTCGCCGGGCAGACGATGCCCGACCATCGCGCGGGCCGGCCGATCCTGGTCATCGGTCAGAGCGGCGAGATCGACTTCACCGTGGGTGACGACACGACGCGCCTCGAGGCGGGCGTCGCGATCCACGTGAACGCCGACATCCCGCACGCCCTCGAAGCGCGGACCGATGCAGTGGTCACACTGGTGGTGTTGGAGAATCCGACTGCGAACTGAACTCCGCGTCGGCGCGCGCGGTGCGCGTCGAGATCGAGAGGAACCCATGGCGACCAAGCAGCGCGACAAGATCATCGCCCTGCTCACCGAATCGGCCGCGCCGATGGTCGCCGGAGAGATCTCGGCACGCCTCGACCTGCATGTCACCACGGCCCGCTTCCACCTCGCCAAACTTGTCGAGGAGGGGCGGGTCGAGACCACGACGGTCCCGACCGCAGGCGTCGGACGTCCCCGCGTCGGTTATCGGATGGTCCGGCAGGCGCCCACCGGCGCGCTGCTGGGCCATCTCCTCGGACAGCTCGGCAGCACGACGGCGGCTCGCGAGCACGCCGGCGCCGAGGCCGGTCGCCTCTGGGCCGAACAGCATGCGCACCCCGTGCCTGCCGCCGATCTGCCCGACCCCGTGACCGTCGCCGCCCAAACCCTCGGCGAACTGGGCTTCCAGGTGTCGAACATGGTGAGCGCCTTCGGTTCCCACGAACTACGACTGTGCTCGTGCCCGTTGCAGGACATCGCCCGCACGCACCCCGAGGTCGCCCGCGGAATCGCTCGCGGGGTCATCGAGCAGGCACTTGCCGCGAATTCCCCCGCACTCAGTTCGCAGTATGCCGTCAGCGTCGCCCCGGATCCGTCCGGCGGCAACTGCGAGATCGTGCTGCGACTGGCCCCGGTGCGACGCGGCGCAGCCCTCCCCTGAGACACGTACATAGGTAAGGCTTGCCTCAATCAATTTTGAGGATTAAGTTACTCCAAAGGCGTTGGCGAACGACCACCGCCGGACACAGGAGAACCACGTCATGCAGCTCATCCGGAGGATGACCATCGCCGCGCTCGCGACGCTCGTGGCCGTCATCGGGCTCGTATCGGCCACCGGCGGCGCCTCGGCCGCCAAGACCTTCCCGCCGAACTTCAAGGTCACCGCCGACCGTCCCACGCTCGCCGATCTCAACGACATCGTCGAGTTCCTGGTCGAGACGCCGGCGTCGGATCAGGCCAAGGCAGCCAACGTCGAGGGCGGCATGAACGCCGTGATCGTCCCGAAGACCGTGTACTCACTCGGCCTCTTCCGTGCGCCTCGTGGCTGGAACGACGTGACCGGCCCCCTGGTCCAGAAGGGCAACAGTGTCACCGCCACGCTCAACAGCGGCTCGGCCGGCCGTCCCACGATCCGCATGACGATCGAGTTCAAGAAGCTCGACGGCAACTGGAAGCTCGCGGCGAGCTCGCTGTGCCAGGGCGTCAAGACCGTCGGCCTGAACATCTACTGCAACAGCTGATCGGCGTGCTCGACATCAACGGCCTGTCCGTCCGAGTGGGCGGGCAGGCCGTTCTCGATGGGATCACCACTCACGTCGACGACGGTGAGCTCGTCTATCTGCTCGGCCGCAACGGCACCGGAAAGACCACGCTACTGCGGACCATCTGCGGTGTGATCCCGCCCTCTGCGGGACGAATCCTCTTCGACGGCAAGCGATTCGCCGAACTCGCCACACCATCGACGGTGATCGGTATGCACCTGGGCACCGACGGCGCCCATCCCGGACACACCGCCCGGCGCCACCTGACCTGGCTCGCCCGGGCCGGCGGGATCCCGACCGGCCGGGTGGCCGAGGTCCTCGACCTCGTCGGACTCTCCGACGTCGCCGACCGCCGGGTCGTCGACTACTCCCTGGGCATGCGGCAGCGGCTCGGGATCGCGACCGCGCTCCTGGGCGACGCCCGGACGCTCATCCTCGACGAGCCGGTCAACGGTCTCGACATCGACGGCATCCGTTGGCTCCGAGGCCTTCTCCGGGACCTCGCCGACGACGGCCGCCGCCTGCTCATCGCCTCTCACCACCTCGACGAGGTGGCCCGCACCGCCGACCGCGTCGTCGTCCTGGATTCCGGTCATGTCACCGCCGATGCGCCGCTGACCGAATTCATCGGTGGGCATGCGGATCTCGAGGAGGCATACCTCGCCGCGGCGGCCGGCCTGACATCCGCAGGAGTCACCCCATGACCACCACACTCGCGGCCGTGGTGGGCCAGATCCGTCGCGGCACCCGCGCCGAGCTCACCCGTGTCGGCGGTGCACGCAGCATTCTGCTCTACGGGCTGATCCCGGGAGCGGTACTTCTGCCCCTCGTCATCACTTTCGGCGTCGCCACCGTCGCCGAACGGTTCGCGTCGATCTCGGGCAGCATCCAGGTCACCTCGGTCACCACGACCAATTCGGTCTACTGGGTCATCACCTTCACCGTGATGATCTGGGCCGTGGTCGCCGCCTACGCCCAGGCGACCGCGGAGCGCGGTGCGCTGGGAGAGCTCGCCCGCCACCTCTACCCGCGGCGCTGGACCGGTCTGGTCTCCCGGTGGATCGCCTACGGCACTGGCGCCGCCCTGTGTAGCGCGGCACTGGTCGCGCTGGTCATGGCGATGCTGCCCACCTTCTTCCCGAAGGTCTACAGCGGGGTCGACATCGGTTCGGCGGAGGGGGTCCGCTTCCTGATCGCGGTGCCGGTCTTCGCGGTGTTCGCGGTCGGGATCGGCATCGGACTCGCCGCGATCATCGGCCACCCCGCGGGAACCGTTGGGGCACTGCTAGGTTGGGCGTACGTCATCGAGAACGCGATCAGCCTGGTGCCCGACGGTTATACGCTGCAGCAGTACATGCCCTTCCTCAACGGAACCTTCGGCACCGGACAGGAACTCGCGTTCATGCCGCCGTGGGGTCCCACCGGAGGACTCCTCTACTGCGGCGCGATCGCGCTGACCCTCGTCACCCTCGGATGCATCACGCTGACGCTCCGGGTCAGAAGGACCGGTAGTCGCGCACCGTCATCCGCGGTCCGCGCCGCTCTCGGCGGACGCCGTGCAGCTCGACCATCCGGATGATCCGACGCCGTTGTCCGGCATAGGGTTCCAGCAGTTCGAGCATGCCCGCGTCGTCGACCGGTTCGCCGATGAGGGTCATGCCCACCAGTGTCGGGATGTGATAGTCACCGACCGACACCGCGTCGGTGTCGCCGACCGCACGCGCACGCGTCTCCGCCTCGGTCCAGCGCCCCACGCCCCGTAGGAGCCGGAGCCGGTCGTGGTGGCGCTCCACGTCCATCACGGTCGCGCCGCGGATCGTGCGCATGCGCACCGGTTCGATGCCGCTCCGGTGCCACTCCCACGACGGGATGTCGGCCCACGCGGCCCGCGGCGGCGGCACACGCATCGTGTCGGGTACCGGACCGGGCGCCGGTTCGCCGAAGCGGCGCACCAGATATCGCCACGCGCGGAAGGCCTCGGCGCCGACCACCTTCTGCTCGAGGATCGCCGGTACGAGCGCCTCCCACACCCGGTCGGTCCGGCCGATGCGCAGGCCCACCGACCGCCGGACGAGTCCGGCGACCACGTCGTCGTGCACGGTCATCGCCTGCGGGTCGTCGGAGGCACCGAGGAAGTCCGGCAACTGCTCGAGCAGCCAGTCGGCTCCCGGACCCCATGCACGTCCCAGCACTCGGGAACCGTCGATTCGCAGGGTCTCGGTGCCCGGGCCGTCGGGGGTCTGTACAGCGCGCCAGATCGACCCGTCGCTGCCGTAGACGAACGTGGGGTCACCGGCTCCCCGTCGAAGATGACCGACAGTGCCCCGAACGTCGAGCGGCCACGGCAACTCCCACTCGCGGACACGTTCGACGACACTCACCGCTCCGAGCGTAGTCCGCACTTCCTAGGTCCGTTTCTCGCCGAATTCCGGAAAAGGACGGGATATGTGTGCGAAGAATTCATCGGCCATTCCGAACCGCCGGCCGTGAAAAGAGTGCCGGGATACGACGAGAGCCGGTGACCGAACTGGTCACCGGCTCTCGTCGATGCGTCACAGGAAGCGATTCAGCGCTTCCACGAGTTCACTCCCCGCGATCGATCAGAGTGCGTATCCGCCGCGGTTGGAGGCGGTCTTGCCCTCCTTGAGGACCAGGAGGATGTTGTCGTGGTCGGCCAGCGAATCGATGGCGGCGAGCGGATCGCCCTTGACGACGACCACGTCGGCGAGCTTGCCCGGCTCCAGGGTGCCGAGGGTGTCGGCGACGTCGCAGAGCTCGGCGGAGGTGCGGGTGCCGGCGACGATGGCCTGCATCGGGGTCATGCCACCGAACTTCACCAGGCAGCCGAGCTCGCCGAGGGTCGCCCCGTGGTCGGGGACCAGACCGGCGTCGGTGCCCACGGCGACCTTGATGCCGGCCTCGATCGACGCCGCGATGGACTCGTGTGCCAGGTTGTGCCACTTCTCGGATTTGGCGACCGCCTGCGGGGTCGCGGTGTCGGGCTTGAGGGTCTCGATGAGGGTGGGCACCAGGTACTGACCGCGCTCGACCATCTCGGCGCGCAGTTCGTCGGTGAGGGCGTAGCCGTGTTCGATCGAATGCGCGCCACCCTGGACGGCGGCCTGGATCCCGGCGAGTCCGATGGCGTGAGCCGCGACCTTGCGACCGCCGTAGTTGTGGGCCTCTTCGACGAGGGCGGCGACGATCTCGGTGCGGGCACCCAGCCAGTCCGGGTCGTCGCTGGGAGAGGAGACACCGCCGCTGGAGGCGACCTTGACGACGTCGACACCGCTGCGCAACAGCTTGCGGACCTCGCGGCGCGCCTCGTCGACGGTGTCCACGAGGAGACCGCCGATCAGGCCGGTGCCGTCGAGGCCGGACGCGATGTGGAAGTCGGCGTGGCCACCGGTCTGGCTGAGCATCTTGTCGGCGACCAGGAGTCGCGGACCGGCGACGAGACCGTGGGCGACCGCGTCCCGAACGCCGACGTCGACGCCCATGAGGTCACGCACGGTGGTGACACCGGCGCCGATCGTGGTCTTGAGGCGGTCGATGAGCTCGAAGTAGCGGTACGACGGCGGGACCATCGCTGCGGAGATCGGTGAGCCCTTGGTGCCCGGCAGCGAGAGATGCACATGGCAGTCGAAGAATCCGGGAGTGACGGTGTTGCCCCCGACATCCACCTTCACCGGCTTCGCCGACTCGTCGATCTGCGGGGCACCAGCAGCCGCACCGGCGTAGGTGATCTTGCCGTCGTCGATCACGACAACCGCGTCGGCGATCGGGTCGGCTCCGGTCCCGTCGATCAGACGAGCATTGTGCAGGATGGTTGTGCTCATAACGTTTGGTTATACCGTGAATTCCGATCTTCCCGGGCATTCGCAATTCGATCCCGGAGAGGCCTGCGCGGACCTTTTGGAACGTGCGAATTCGATGGTGGACGCCGGAATCGCGGCGAACTCCCACGTCATCCGCTTCTGTGTCCCGTACCGATCTGTCCAGGCGTTCCGCAATCGGTGTCAGAGCAATCCGCACCTGCTCAAATTTGCCGCCCGAACCGCTTGTTGTGTCACGAAATTGCCGCCCTCGAGTCGGCTGCAATCGGGTGATCGGGGAAGCCCGGTCGCCGCCGGTGCGCGATCCCTTCCCGGGCGGACCGGAACAGTCCGCGCCGGGGTGCCGGCGCCTGCCGACCCAGCGTCAAGAATGCGCCGACTTCACTGTGCGGCAGAACATTCGAGATCCTCATGAGTATGCTCACCGGCGACGGACTCCGTCTGTGCGGAGACCGATCCCCATCGCGATGAGTTAGGCAGTGACAACGCATGTGCACACGAGTGATCTGGCCCGACGCCAACGGTTCGGTGCTGGTCGGCCGGAACATGGATTTCCACAAGGATCTGATGACCAACCTGTGGAAGCAACCACGCGGCGTGAAGCGCGACGACGGCGTCGAGGGTGAGCTGACCTGGACGTCGAAGTACGGCAGTGTGATCGCGGCGGCCTTCGACATCATCTCGGTCGATATCATCTCGGTCGATGGGCTCAACGAAGCCGGTCTGGCGGGACATGTGCTCTGGGTGGCCGAATCCACCTATGGCACCTACGACGGGTCGCGCACCGCGCTCAGCCAGGCCATCTGGTTGCAGTACTTCCTCGACAACTTCGCCACGGTCGCCGACGCCGTCGCGTGGGTGGAGGAAACCGACGTCCAGGTGGTGCAGATGGACGACCCGACCGGCGGCACCCCGCCCACCATCCACCTGGCGCTCGACGACGCCACCGGCGACTCGGCGATCATCGAGTACATCGACGGCCATCCGAAGGTCTACCACGATCCCTCCTACCGCGTGATGACCAATTCACCGACCTTCGACAAGCAGCTCGAGCTGGTCAAGGAGATCCGTGGACTCGGCGGCGACAAACCCCTGCCGGGTTCCACCCTCGCCGCCGATCGATTCGCCGGCGCGTCGTACTACGTCGAACGTCTCGCCCAGCCGGACACCCAGCTCGAGGCCATCGCCGCGATCTTCAGCGTCATCCGTAACGCCGCGCAACCCTTCCGCATCCCGGACCCGGGCAAACCGGATGCGTCGCAGACCATCTGGCAGACGGTCACGGATCTGACGAACAAGCGTTTCGTCTACGAATCGACCACCCGCCCGAACATCGTGTGGGTCGACCTCGCCGATCTGGACTTCAGCGAGGGTTCGCCGCAACTCAAGCTCGACCTGTGCGGCCGCCTGGCAGTCGAGGGCGGACTCGCCGGCAACGTCAGTGACAAGTTCGAGGACGACGGGCCGATGACCTTCCTGTCGTTGCAGATCCTCGAGGAGCTCGAGAAGGCCGCGGAGACGCAGAACAGCGAGACCCAGAACAGCGGGGCTCGGACCGGGGAATAGTCACCCGCCCGATCCTCGCCCACAGCACAGACCACAACGGCTGCTGCCGGCCCGCCCCTTTCGGGATGGGACCGGCAGCAGCCGTTGTCGGTGGCCAGTGGTAGATCATGTGCCCGATCGCGCCGTGGCCGACCAACCCGACGCGCGGCTCACAGATTGATCATGTGCCCGATCGCGCCGTGGAACGTCTCCTGCAGCGCCTCTGACATCGTCGGATGCGTGTGCACGTTGCGTGCGAGCTCCTTGGCGGTGAGATCCCACTTGTGGGCCAGCGTCAGCTCGGGGAGAAGTTCGGAAACGCCGTCGCCCACCAGGTGTCCGCCGAGAAGTTCGTCGGTGTCGGCGTTGGTGACCAGCTTCGCGAAGCCGGTGGTCTCGCCGAGCCCCTGTGCCTTTCCGTTGGCGGTGAACGGGAACGTGGTGGCCTTCACGTTGTACCCCTCGTCCTCGGCCTGCGCCTCGGTGAGTCCGAAGGAGGCGACCTGCGGCTGGCAGAAGGTGGCTCGCGGGAGGAAACGGTAGTCACCCAGGGTCATCGTCTCGGCACCGGCGATGGTCTCGGCGGCGACGACGCCCTGCGCCTCGGCGACGTGGGCGAGCTGCAGCTTGGCGGTGACGTCACCGATGGCATAGATGCCGTCGACGTTGGTGCGCATGTAGTCGTCGATCGCGATGGCGCCGCGGTCGGTGAGCTCGACGCCGGTCTTCTCCAGACCGAAACCCTCGACGCGCGGGGCGAAGCCGACGGACATGAGGACCTTGTCGACGGTCAGCTCGCCGTCCTTGTCCTTCGCGTCCTTGTAGGTGACGGTGACGCTGTCGCCGTTGTCGGTGACCGACTGCACCTTGGTGGAGGTCAGCAGCTTGACGCCGAGCTTCTTGTATTCCTTGGCGACGGCCTTCGACGAGTCGGCGTCCTCGTTGGGCAGGACGCGGTCGAGGAACTCGACGATGGTGACGTCGACACCGTAGTTGGCGAGCACGTAGCCGAACTCCATGCCGATCGCACCCGCGCCGACGATGACGATGGACTCGGGCAGCTCACGGGTGAGGATCTGGGTCTCGTAGGTGACCACGTTCTCCGACAGTTCGACGCCCGGAAGCAGCTTCACGGTCGAGCCGGTGTCGATGATGACGTTGTCGAAGGTGATCTCCCGATCGCCGACCTTGATGGTCTTGGCATCGGTGAACACGCCATAACCGTCGATCTCGGTGATCTTGTTCTTCTTCATCAGGTAGTGGACGCCTTTGACGATGCCGTCCGAGACCTTGCGGCTGCGGTCGAACGCCGCGCCGAAGTCGAAGGACACGTCGCCACTCATGCCGAAGGTCTTGGCCTGGTGATTGAAGATGTGCGCGAGTTCGGCATTACGGAGCAACGCCTTGGACGGGATACATCCGACGTTGAGACACACACCGCCCCAGTACTTCTCCTCGATGACGGCGGTTTTCATGCCCAGCTGAGCCGCCCGGATCGCGGCTACGTACCCACCTGGACCTGCACCCAATACAACTGTTTGAAAGTGTTCAGCCACGCCTGCCACCCTACGTCCCGTCGATGGTCCGTCGCAGTCCGTCCCCACTACTCGCCGGTAACACCGCGACGGGTTCAATCACTGTTTGAAACGCTGTTTGATCTGTGGTTTCATCCCACTGTGACCCAGACCACCGATGCGGCGGCACCCGGGGCCGGATCGGCCGGTACCCGCGAGACCCTGCTCGCCGTCGCCGAACGGCTCTTCCTGGCCGACGGCTACGACAAGGTGTCCGTCCGCGCGATCTGCGCCGCCGCCGACGCCAACCCGGCGGCCGTGCACTACCACTTCGGAACCAAGGACGACCTGACGATCGCCCTGCTCGAATCCCGGCTGGCGCCGTGCTGGGCCGACGCCCTGGCGTCGATCGATCCCGAGACCGACTCGGTGCGTCACGTCGTCGACGTGCTGCTCGCACCGTTCGTCGAGCTCCAAGGCGATCCGACCGGTCACCTGCACCTGCGGCTGCTGTCACGGTTCGTCCTCAACCACCCGACGGTCGGCTGGACCGCCCGGTGGTTCGGCCTCGATCCGTTCGCCGACATCCTGCTGGACGCCATCCCCGGACTGCCCGCCGGCGCGGCACGCCGACGCTGGGCACTCGCCTTCCAGCTGATCCTCCTGCGCTTCGGCAGCACCGAGCCGCTCGACGCCAAAGCCGTCGCCGCCCTCGCGGAGTTCGTCACCGCGGGGCTGTCGGCGCCCCCTTCGTGACAGCCCTCCGCAAGCTCCGGGCTTCCTCAGGGAGCAGAAAGCCAGCCCACCCAAACCGACACCGATTGAGAGGAACCGACGTGGACAGCCCCGACGCCGGACCGTTCAGCCCAGCGCAGCTCGGCCCGCTCACCCTGCGGAACCGACTGATCAAATGCGCCACCTTCGAGGGCATGACGCCCGACGCCCTCGTCACCGACGAACTGATCGAGTTCCACCGCGAGGTCGCGGCCGGCGGTGTCTCGATGAGCACCGTCGCCTACTGCGCCGTCTCGCCGGAAGGTCGCACCGACCGTCACCAGATCTGGATGCGTCCCGAGGCGATGCCCGGTCTGCGCAAGCTGACCGACGCCATCCACTCCGAGGGCGCACTCGCCGCCGCCCAGCTCGGCCATGCCGGCGCGGTGGCCAACTCGGTGTCCAACCGCGCGAAGGCGTGGGGTCCGGGCCGCATCCCCGCACCGATGGGGATGTCGTTGACCCACAAGGCATCTGTCGAGGACATCGCCGAGTTGCGGATCAAGTTCCGGCGGGCCGCCCGCATCGCCGTCGACTCCGGCTTCGACGGGCTCGAGATCCACTGCGGGCACAACTATCTCATCTCCAGCTTCCTGTCTCCCCTGCTCAACCATCGTCGCGACGGCTACGGCGGGAGCCTGGTCAACCGCGCACGCATCGCCCGCGAGGTCGTCGAGAGCGTGCGTGAGGAGGTCGGGAACGAGGCCGCGATCTGGGTGAAGCTCAACACCTACGACGGCGTGGGCAAGCCCGACATCGAGCGGTCTCCGGAGGCACGGGCGAAGGGGCGCGCCAAGCTGAGCAGCTTCAACGTCGACGAGGCATGTCAGGTGGCGCAGCTGCTGGAGTCCGACGGCCATCTCGACGCCATCGAACCCACCGCGGGCAGCTCGCTGCTCAACCCGATGTACCTGTTCCACGGGGACGCCCCGCGCAAGGAGTTCGCCGACGCCTTCTCCGGCGCAATGAAATACGGGCTCAAGACTTTCGCACCGGTCTTCCTCAAGCGCTACCAATACCACGACGGCTATCTGCTGCCGCTCGCCCGCGAGCTGCGCAAGGCGGTCGACCTGCCCATGATCCTGCTCGGCGGCATCACCGACCGGGCGTCGATGGACATGGCGATGGCCGAGGGCTTCGAGTTCATGGCGATGGGCCGCGCGGTCCTGCGAGAACCCGATCTGCCGCTGCGGATCGCCGCGGACCCGTCGACGAAGTCGCGGTGCATCCACTGCAACCTCTGCATGCCGACGATCTACTCGCACACGCGGTGCCCGATCCGCACGGGCGAGGTTCCCGACCCGCTCGCCACCGCATCGCCGACGAGTTGACGCTCACGGCAGCTGTCGCAGATCGTGTCGCCGGTCGAACCGATCCGCGACAGCTGTTGCACGGTCGAACCCGTCTCACCTCCGCAGGAAGACCCCGTCGCTCTCCTCGTCGTCGTAGTACTCGACCGTCATCTTCGGACCGTCGAAGGTCACCTGCGAGATCGTGCCGATCTCGGCGTTCTCGTCGTGCAGGGTGAAGGTGAAGGTGTTGCGGTCCCAATGGGCGAGTTCGTGCTTGCGGACGCCGCCCGGACCCATTTCGAGGAACAGCTTGCCGTCCCGTTCGACGACCTCGGCCGGTCCGTACACAGCGTTCGCGTAGGTGCCCACGAACGTCGGCATCGGCTGTGACGGCGTGGTATTCGCCGGACGCTGCTTTCCGACGAGCTCGCCGTTCGGCACGCTGAGGGGCGCATAGACCTTGGCATAGAGCTCGCGCCAGTCGCTGCGGATCTCGCCGAACTGCACGAGGTCCATGAACTCGGCGGCCAGCGCGTCCACCGCGCCGATGGGTGCGGCGTTGGACAGCACGACGATCGCCGTGTCCGCAGATGGCAGCATCGCGAACACGGTGCCTGCACCGGACGCGAACGCGCCGGCGTGGCTGAACTGGGTGCGGGCGTCGGCCGTCACGCCCACGTTGAAGCCGTAGCCGTAGAAGCCGGCACGCGTGTCCGGGTTCGCCGGCGGACTCGACACGACCTGCGGCGACACCGCGGGCAGCAGTGCGTCCGGGGCGACGATCTCCGCGCCGTCGTGCTTGCCCTGCGCCAGAACCATCTTCAGCCAGGTGGCCATGTCGTTGACCGTCGAGCTGACCCCACCGGCCGGTGTCTGGGCGTCCGGGTCACGAGGGATGGTGGTCTTGGCCCACTTGCCGTCGATCTTGATGTGCCCGACGGCACGGTCGGTCCGCTTCTCGAAATCCGCGTAGCGGGAACTGGTGCTGGTCATGCCCAGTGGTCCGTAGATGAGATCCTGCGACAGCGTCGGCCAGTCCTTGCCCGCCTTCGCGGCAACCGCCTCACCGCCGGTGGTCACACCGAAGTTGGTGTAGGCGTAGCTGATCCGGAACGGGTCGAGAGGCATGAAGCGGAGCCGCTGGAGAACCTCGGTCCGCGAATAACCCACGTCCTCGAGTTTGTCGCCGGCGTGGTCCGGCAGTCCGGATCGGTGCGAGTACATGTCCCCGACGGTCACCGTGCGGGTGACGTACGGATCGGAGAGCGCGAACCAGGGCAGCCCGTCGACGATGGGCATGTCCCAGGCCACGGTCTTGTCGGTGACCGCCGCGCCGACCACCGTCGACCCGACGGATTTGGACACCGACGCGAGCTGAAAGACGGTGTCGGGATCGACCTTCTGCCCCGTGGTCACGTCCTTGACCCCGAATCCCTTCGCATACTTGGTCTCACCGCCCGACACCACCGCCACCGCCAGACCCGGCAATCCGGTCGACGACATCAGCGACTCGACGAGCCCGTCGAGCTGCCCGACGGCCTTGTCCACCGCGTCGGCCGGCAACGGCCTCGCGACGACGGCGTTCGGGTTCACCAACGCCGACGACCCCGACGGTTCGGTCGGCGGGGAGCCGGTACCGGAGGACCCGCTGTCACACGCGGCGACGAGGGCCACCACCGAGAGCGCCGAACAGACCGCCAACGGCACCCGCCCCCATCGGGGAGCATGTCGTCGCGGGAAACTGCCTGAGAAGCGGCCGCGAACACGGCCATGGCGCCGGACGGGGGCCGAATCGAAAGTGGGCATGCGGATCTCCTCATCCTCGCGCAGAGAAGATACCGCGTGGTGCGTCGCCAGGTCGCGATTCCCCAGTTCATCGGCACGATTTCGGCCGAGCGAGGCACAGACGTACCGCGGGCGGGCCCCGCAACACCCGCGACCGGCACCCGGCCCGCGTAAGTTTGACGCCATGACCGAGCAGGCCGACGCCATCTCCACCAGCATCGACGATCCCTACCTCTGGCTCGAGGACGTCACCGGCGACGAGGCGTTGACGTGGGTGCGCTCCCACAACGAACCCACCGTAGAGACGCTCTCGTCGTCGAACCGCTTCCGCGACATGGAGGCGTCGGCCCTGGCGATCCTCGACACGGACGACCGCATCCCGTTCGTCCGGCGTCGCGGCGAGTTCCTCTACAACTTCTGGCGCGATGCGGCGAATCCTCGCGGGCTCTGGCGACGGACGACGCTGGAGTCCTACGTGACCGACGCGCCCGAATGGGAGATCATTCTCGACATCGACGAACTCGCTCGCACCGAGGACGAGAACTGGGTGTGGTCGGGCGCGACGGTGCTCCGGCCCGAGTACGAGCGCGCGCTGGTGTCGCTGTCCCGGGGTGGTGCCGACGCCAGCGTGATCCGCGAGTTCGACATCCCGTCGCGGCAGTGGATCACCGATGGCTTCACGTTGCCGGAGAACAAGTCGAATGTGCGCTGGATCGACCGCGACACCGTCTACGTGGGAACAGATTTCGGGGAACAGCCGGACGGTGTGGGCTCGCTGACCGACTCCGGCTATCCCCGCGTGGCCAAGCGCTGGTCGCGGGGTGCGCCGCTCGAGGACGCCATCACGGTCTTCGCCGGCGAGAAGAGCGACGTGTCGGTGCACGCGACCTACGACGACACTCCCGGGTTCGAGCGGCACTTCGTCTCGCGTTCGACGGACTTCTTCAACTCCCTGTTGTTCGAACTGCGCGACGGCGAACCGGAACTGGTCGACGTCCCGACCGACGCTCACGCCGGGGTGCGGATGAACTGGCTGCTGGTGATGACGAGGTCGGAATGGGAGGTCGCCGGTACGACCCACGCGCCGGGCACCCTGCTCGCGTTCGACTACGACGACTACCGTGCCGGCGGCCGCGAGGCCGCGGTGCTGTTCATCCCGGACGCGCACACGAGCCTCGTCGACTATGCCTACACGCGTTCACATCTCATCATCGTGACGTTGCACGATGTGCACACCCGGGTCGAGGTGCGCGAGCTCGGCAGCTGGGAGGTCGTCGACTTCCCGGGCCTCCCGGACCTCGCCACCGTGTCGGTTCTCGACACCGATCCCGACGAGAGCGACGAGGTGTTCTGGATGGCGGCCTCGTTCACCGATCCGCCGAGTCTGCTGCACAGCGACGGCACCAGTCCTCGGGTCATCAAGCGCAGCCCGACGTTCTTCGACTCCGAATCGGTGATCGCCGAACAGTATTTCGCGACATCGGAGGACGGGACCCAGATCCCTTACTTCGTGATCCGCCGCCGGGACGTGACCACCGGCCCCACCTTGCTGTACGGCTACGGCGGTTTCGAGAACTCGCTCACCCCGAACTACCTGTCGATCTCCGGCAAGAACTGGATCGAACGCGGTGGCACCTACGTGATCGCGAACATCCGCGGCGGCGGCGAGTACGGACCCTCGTGGCACACGCAGGCCCAGAAGGCCGGACGCCACCTGGTGTACGAGGATTTCGCCGCCGTCGCCGGGGCTCTCGTCGACAGCGGACTCACCACCCCGGAACAGCTCGGCGCACAGGGGGGTTCCAACGGTGGACTCCTCATGGGCGTCATGCTCACCCGCTACCCGGAGCTCTTCGGCGCGTTGGTGTGCCAGGTCCCGCTGATCGACATGAAGCGCTACCACCTGTTGCTCGCAGGCGCGTCATGGGTTGCCGAGTACGGCGACCCCGACGATCCCGAGCAGTGGGAGTTCATGCAGCCGTTCTCGCCTTATCAGAACATCGATGCGGATGCCTCGTACCCGCCGATCCTCGTGACGACGTCCACCCGGGACGACCGCGTCCATCCCGGCCACGCCCGCAAACTGGTTGCGCGGCTGGAGGAGACGGGCCACGAGGTGATGTACTACGAGAACATCGAGGGCGGTCACGGCGGTGCCGCGGACAACAAGCAGGCCGCATTCAAGACCGCACTCGCCTTCGAGTTCCTGTGGCGGAAGCTGGCTCCCGAGTCCTGATGCATGAGGTGCGACAAGCGCACGACCACCCGCCGGTTCGTTCCAGAACTCTCTCACCGACGCCGGGAGGCACACCACACCCGTCCGCACCGACGCCGGACGGCCGGACAGCGGAGGGCACGCTGGTCATCGCCTCGACATTCGGCCGGAGCGCCCGGGCCCAGGCTCCTGCACGCGGCTGCTGACGCCGTCGACTCTCCACTACCCTGGGCAGCAGATCGCCGGCACCGACGACGATGTCAGCACGACGAGATGAGGAACGAGATGGGGATCGACTACACCAAGCGCCCGAAAGCCCAACCGCCGCAACCGCCTGCGCAGCCCCCATCGACTCCGCCCGCACCGGGCTACGGCCAGCAGGCACCGGCTCCGACCCCCGCCTATGGTCAGCAGCCGCCCGCCCAGCCGGTGTCGCTCTCCAAGATCACCCTGACCAAGTCGGCGCCGAGTATCTCCCTGAGCAAGCAGGGCGCGACCACCGGTCAGGTCCGCGTCAACCTCAGCTGGACCGCGAACTCCTCCGGCGGCGGCCTGTTCCGCAAGGCCAAGGGCATCGACCTCGACCTCGCCTGCCTGTGGGAGTTCACCGACGGAAGCAAGGGAATCGTCCAGGCCCTCGGCAACTCATTCCAGGCACCCCGCGACGGACAACCGATCATCCGCCTGGACGGTGACGACCGGCGCGGCGCCGGCGGCGAGAACATGTACATCGACCTCTCCGCCACCAACCGGATCCGTCGAATCCTGATCTTCGCCTACATCTACGAGGGCACCCCCAACTGGGCGAGCGCCAACGGCGTCGTCACGTTCTCCCCGGCCAGTGGCCCGGAGATCGAGGTCCGTCTCGACGAGGCCGACCAGTCCGCGATCTCCTGCGCGATCGCGCTGCTCGAGAACCGCGGCGGCGAACTGGTGATCAACCGCGAGGTGCGTTACATCCGCGGTGCTCAGGACAAGATCGACGAGGCATACGGCTGGGGTATGAACTGGCGGGGCGCCCGCAAGTGAGCGCCACCGCACTCTCTGGTTTCCTCACCGGCCTCGCCGACGGATCCCTGCAGGTGATCGACCTGACCACCCCGCTGTCGAGTTCGACTCCGGCCCTGCGGTTGCCGGCCCCGTTCGTGAACCTGATCGACTTCAGTCTCGAAGAGGTCAGCGCCTACAACGAACCCGGACCGTACTGGCGGCACAACAACATCCACACCGGGGAGCACATCGGCACCCACCTCGACGCGCCGATCCACTGGATCAGTGGTCGCGACGGTGACGACGTCTCCCAGATCCCGGTGCAGCGGCTGATCGGGCCGGCCGCGGTCCTCGACTTGACCGCCCAGGTCGCCGACAACCCCGACTACCTGCTCGAGGTCACCGACGTCGAGGCGTGGGAGGCCGATCACGGCGAGCTGCTGCCGGGCGCCTGGCTCCTGCTGCGCACCGGTTGGGAGTCGCGCGGCGGATCGGAGGCCGAGTTCCTCAACGTCGACGAGACCGGCTCGCACACCCCCGGCGTCTCGGTCGAGTGCGCGCAGTGGCTGGCCACGCAGCGGCAGATCGCCGGGCTCGGCGTCGAGACCGTCGGCGTCGACGCCGGTCTCGCGGGTGGTTTCGATCCGGCCTTCCCCGTCCACTACCACTTCCTCGGCAACGACAAGTACGGCCTGACCTCGCTCCGCAACCTCGGTTCGCTGCCGGCGACCGGCGCCGTGATCGTCGTCAGCCCGCTCCCGATCGTCGGTGGTACCGGTAGCCCGTCGCGGGTCCTGGCGATCGTCGAGAGCTGATCGGTGTGACCGGCACTGCAGCAACGTACGGCCCCACGGTCGCCGACGTCGTGGGCCGGGTTCTCGCCGACCTGGGCGTCGGTCACGCCTTCGGGGTCGTCGGCAGCGGCAACTTCGTGATGACGAATGCGTTGCGCGCCGGTGGGGTCGGGTTCACCGCGGCTCGTCACGAAGGCGGTGCGGCATCCATGGCCGACGCCTACTCGCGTATGTCGGGCCGGGTGGGTGTGCTGACCGTGCACCAGGGCTGCGGACTGACGAACGCGGTCACCGGCATCGGCGAGGCGGCCAAGAGTCGCACCCCGATGATCGTCCTGACCGCCGACGCCCCGGCGGCTGCGCTGCGGTCGAACTTCCGGATCGACCAGGACGCACTGGCGACGAGCGTCGGCGCGGTCAGCGACCGCGTCCACGGACCGGACACGGTGGTCGCCGACGTGACCCGCGCCTACCGCACCGCGGTGACCCAGCGCCGGACCGTCGTCCTGAACGTCGCGATCGACGTGGCCGCGGCTCCTGCCGAGATCACCGGGCCGGTCGTCGCATCGGTTGCGACGCCGCGGGTCCGGCCCGACACCACGTCGGTCGAGACCCTCGCCGCGGCCATCCGCGCGTCCCGTCGACCGGTCTTCGTCGCGGGTCGGGGCGGCCGCGAGGCCGGACCGCAGATCACCGCGCTCGCCGAGGCCGGCGGCGCGCTGCTCGCGACCTCAGCCGTCGCCAACGGGCTCTTCGCCGGAAATCCGTTCGCGCTGGGCATCTCCGGCGGTTTCTCGTCGCCGACGGTCGCCGAACTCATCTCCGACGCCGACCTCATCGTCGGGTGGGGTTGCGCGCTCAACATGTGGACGATGCGTCACGGCCGCCTCATCGGCGATCAGACCGTCGTGGCCCAGGTCGACGTCGAGGTCGAGGCGATCGGTGCGCACCGTCCCGTCGACATCGGCGTGGTGGGAGATTGTGCCGCCACGGCTGCCGATGTGCTCGTCGCCCTTTCCGGTGATCCGCTGACGCACAGCGGATACCGCACCCCCGAGGTCGCCGGGCGGATCGCCAGGTCCGCGCGGTGGCAGGACGTACCGGTCACCGCCGAACCCGTCGAGGGACGGATCGACCCGCGCTCCCTGACCATCGCGGTGGACGAGATCCTGCCCATCGATCGGATTCTCTCGATCGATTCGGGCAACTTCATGGGCTACCCGTCGACGCACCTCTCGGTTCCCGACGAGTTCGGCTTCTGCTTCACCCAGGCATTCCAGTCGATCGGCCTCGGGTTGGGCACCGCGATCGGCGCGGCGATCGCCCAGCCCGGTCGGCTCCCGGTTCTCGGAACCGGCGACGGCGGCTTCCTGATGGCGATCTCCGAACTGGAAACCGCTGTGCGCCTGGCACTCCCACTCGTGGTGATCGTCTACAACGACTCCGCCTACGGCGCCGAAGTACACCACTTCGGCGACGCCGACATGACCACGGTGACGTTTCCCGAGGTCGACATCGCCGCCATCGCCCGCGGCCATGGCGCCACCGGCGTGACGGTCACCGGGTTCGACGACCTCGACGACGTACGACGCTGGGTCGCATCACTCGAATCACCCGAACCGTCCGGTCCGCTGGTCATCGACGCCAAGATCACGAATGACGGCGGATCCTGGTGGCTCGCCGAGGCGTTCGCCGGGCACTGAGCCCTTCGTGGCTCGCTTCGCTCGCACCTCAGGGAGCGCTGGACGATCGCTTCGCTCGCACCTCAGGGAGCGACTCGCTCAGCGCCGGCCGGCGAAGATCACCCGGCCCAGGAGTCCGACGACGAACATCGCAACCCCCACACCGCCGACGATGAGCGCGACGTGGGTGAGGTCGGAGTAGGCGCCGTCGATGATCAGTTCCGCGACCTGCCGACCCGACGATTCGGCACCGGAGACCTCATGCTTGGCGCGGTCGGCGAAGAACATTCCGATGGCCCAGCTGGCGACCCCGGCCGCGACGGCCCCGAGGCCGAGCCAGGCGAACACGGTGCTGCGCCGTCTGGCCAGCAACAGAGCGATGAGCCCGGCGATGACCGCCACCGCTGCCGCCACCCGGGCGAGGAAGGTGATCTGCTTCCCCACCTCGGCATATCTACCGGCCTCGAGACCCGATGCACCATTGGTCAATTCGACGACGACCGGTCCCGAGATCTCGTTCGGGGTACCGGTCAGGTTGAGCGCCCGGTTGATCATCGCGGTGATGTCGAGCTGCATGACGGAGGTGTCCTCGCCCGGGGCGGGTTCGGTGAACAGCCAGGCGTGCTGCTGACCGACGACGTCGGCGAAGTCGAGCCGGAACTGCTCGCTGTCGGTGTATCTGCCGGCCAGTGGACGCACCAGTGCACCCGCGATCGGGAGATCGGTCCGGGCCGTGGCCTGGGCGGCTATCTCGTCGGCGAGGTAGTCCTTCACCTTCTGGTCCTCGGCCATCGGCGCCACGGTGGAGACGAATCCGTCCTGGTCGACGATGCGCAGATCGAGCCAGAGAGCGGGGACCGCGAGCACGGTCGCAGCCATCGCGACGAGCGTCATCAGGGCACTGAGAAAGCTACGCACCCCACGAGGCTACCGATCCCCCACTCCTGCGCCCGACGGCTACTCCCCCACGACGTCGGCGGCACGTCCGACGATCAGTGGGTCGGGCCGGCCGACGAACTCGCGGTTCTTGCCGTCGTACTCGAACAGGCTGAGCACGTGCCGCATCGCGTTGATGCGTGCCCGCTTCTTGTCGTTGGACTTCACCACCGTCCACGGCGCGTGGTCGGTGTCGGTGGCGGCGAACATCGCCTCCTTGGCCTCGGTGTAGGCATCCCACTTGTCCAACGACGCGAGGTCCATCGGCGAGAGCTTCCACTGCCGAACCGGGTCGATCTGGCGGATGGCGAACCGCGTGCGCTGCTCGAGCGGGGTCACCGAGAACCAGAACTTCACCAGGTTGATGCCGTCGTCGACGAGCATCTTCTCGAAGGCCGGGACCTGCGACATGAACTGGGTGTACTGCGGCGGGCTGCAAAAACCCATCACCCGTTCGACACCGGCGCGGTTGTACCAGGAGCGATCGAAGAAGACCATCTCGCCGCCGGCGGGCAGATGCTGGACGTAACGCTGGAAGTACCACTCGGTCGCCTCGCGCTCGCTGGGCTTCTCCAGCGCGACCACGCGCGCACCGCGCGGGTTGAGGTGTTCGTTGAAGCGTTTGATGGTGCCACCCTTGCCGGCGGCGTCGCGGCCCTCGAAGACCAGCAGGTGCCGCTGCCCGGTCTGCTTGGACCACTTCTGCAGTTTGAGCAGTTCGATCTGCAGACGACGTTTGGTGACCTCGTACTCGCGCCGGCTCATGCGCTCGGAGTACGGATAGTCCTGGCGCCAGGTGTCGACGACGTTGCGGTGGGGCAGCGTCAGCAGGACCGGGTCGTCGTCATCGTCGTCGTTGACCGTGAACTGCGTGACGTCGTGCAGGTCGACGAGCTGCTGAAGTGCCTCCCGGCCGTTCAGGACACTGAAGTCCGGACCGATGTGGGGGTCTGCGTCGTGGAGATCGGTCACGATCCCACGATAGGACGCCTGGGCGGACAACACCCGACGCGCCGGTGAACGACGCGCCGCGTCGGGTGTTTTCGTCTCAGATCAGTGGGCCGCTCACCCGGTCAGTTCCGCAGATCGATGGAACCCGAATGCAGGCAAGCCTTTCCGGTGATCGAGTCGAAGCCCGCCGCGAAACCGCCGCTGCACTGCGCCCCGTCGGGTCCGGCGTAGGCCTGCCCGCCCCACCCGCCGACCGCCACCGTGGTGCCGCCGCGTCGCGCCTGCGCGATGGACAACGCCTTGGGGCCGGTGGTCACCGAATACGCCACGCCGCGCGAGTTGGCACCCGCGAGCGCCGACGACCCGGGCTGCAGGTTGTAGGACGATGCGTTGCCGCCGTTGTCCGACACGGAGATGGCGGTGCCGTTGCCGCTGCGGTCCTCGGCGATCGCGCGGCTGCCCAACCCGGCCTTGGCGCCACATCCGCTGGCACCCACGACCCGTTCGATCTGAGTCCCGTTGGACGCCGAGCACGTAACAGCCGACGCGACACCTTCACCGGACAATCCGGCGAATGCGACACAACCGGCTCCGCCGGCGAGAAGGACCAGTGCCCGCACAGCAAATTTGTTGATATTCAAAGGATTTGGCCTCCATGACGCGACGGCTGGGCAGATGACGATCCCAGGGTACCCGGGGCCGGTGCGGACCACCCGAGGGGATCGTCGGAGCGACATCGTCCGGATGACGACCCCCGGGGCACGACCCTGATCGTTCAGCCGGCGGCGCGCTTCTCGACTTCGGCGGAGAGCCCCTTACGTGCGGTGTCGACGGCCATCTTCTGTGCTCGTTTGACGATCAGTCCCGGAAGTTTGATCTTGAGATCCACGCCCAGGTCGAAGTGCACGTGCGCGCCGGTGTCGGTTTCGGTGACGGTGTACTTGCCGTGCTGTTCACTGAGCTGATTCGACTTGACCAGGTGCCATTCGCAGGTCGTCTCGGTCCACTCGTAGGTGCACGTCTGCTCGTCGGAGATCCCGGCGGCGGTGACCACCATGCGCACGGTCCTCGGTTTGCCGTCGTCGTGCTCGTCGAGGACCTCGGCCTCCTTGTGCGGGCCCGACCAATCGGGGAGGGACTCGATGTCCATGAGCACTTCCATCACCACCGAGACCGGGGCGGCGACGTGGAATTCGATGTTCGCGGAGACAGCCATGGGGTGAACCTACCGCCCGACGGTCACGGCCACACAACGAACCGTCGGCCGACGGGCCCCGATCCTGGTCGGTTGACCAAAACACGGTCCGGCCGGCGGCGGAGACTCAGCTCTCGCGGTCGACCAGGTTCACCGGCCACGCCTCGTCGGGGATGTCGCGGAGCGTGCACGCCTGGTCCACGGCGGTGAACCAACCGCGGAAATGCATGATCTCGCCGATGACGGGGTTGCGGACCGTCATGTCGCAGCGAAAGCGTTCGCGCTTCTCGTCCCAGCCCTCGATGTACTTCATCTGCGCGGTGAACAGTCCGCGCATACCCACCTTCGGCCCGCGTCCCAGCCAGCGCATCGGTCCGCTCTCGAGAAGCATTTCGCCGCCCGGGGTCACCGAGGGCTCGATCGGATACAGGAACTCGGGTCCGTCGCCGAAGTAGTCGACGAGCCCGGTGCGTCCCGCGACGAGCAGCGAGTTGAGCTTGCGCGGACCGGTCGTGTACTGGAAGGTCCGCAGTACAGCCAGGGATTCCCGCTCCAGCTCGTCGGTGTAGCAGTAGTAGGCCTGGGTGAACGGAACCATCCGGCTGGTCTTGGACGGCAGCGCATTCCGTTTGGCGTAGTGCCAGAGAGCCGGCGGGGGGAGCGCCGAGGACACGTACACCGACTCGTACATCCCGTGACAGATCTGCGCGACACCGGAGGTGGAATCGATGCCGTAACGCCATGCGACGTTGGGATGGAGGCGGTCGAAGTCCGAGCCCAGCTCGTGCCGGAAGACCGGCGTCATCGTATCTCCTCCCGAACTCGGCCCAGCGTCGTTCTCACGGCGTATACCACCGCGGTAGCGCCACCGTGAACCTACTACGGAGCCCTTCCCAAACCAACGGTGAACAGATGACCAGGACCAGGTCCTGCGGGTTCGAAGCCTCAGGCGGCGCCGGCCGGCGTCACTGCCGATAGACCGCGGCGTCGCAGAGAGCGGCCAGTTCGGTGATGACGCGGTCGAGCGGCTCGACGCTGCGCTGAGTCTGGCAGAGCGCGACGGCACCCTCGATGGCGGCGACGACGAGATTGGCCAGCGAGTCGGCGCGTTCGCTGTCCACGCCGTCGACGACGAGCCGGGCGGTGATGAGATCGGCCCAGCGGCGGAGGATCTCGGCCGCGGCATCGGCGACCTCGGGTTCACCGCGTCGCGCCAGACCGCCCGCGATGACCGGGCAGCCGAACTGATAATCGGTGTTGACCAGCATCCGCCGCCAGACGTCGCCGATCTCGCGGACCGTCTCGGCCGGTGTGAGCGTCGCCCGGCGCGCGAGTCGTTCGGCGATGAAATCGCCTGCGTAGCGGACGGCCTCGGTCATGAGTTGTGTCTTGCCACCGGGAAAGTGATGGTAGATGGACCCGCGGGGCGCCGCGCTCGCGGTGATCACGTCGCCGATCGAGGTCGCGGCGACACCATCACGTCCGATCAGGTCCGCGGCATGGACGATCATCCGTTCACGCGGACCGCGCGCATCCGATCCGGAGATGACGGATTCGGCGGAATGCGGCGCCATGACCTGCTCCTTCATCTGGGCCCGAGTGGTCTATGCAACTATACATAGCTCGGCACGCCAGAGTGCCCGGTCAGCTTTCGACGAGGAACCGCTCGCGGATCTTCTCCTGCTCGCCCGGACCGATCCCGAGCGCCTCGACGAAGTACCCTTCGATACCGCCGAACCTGCTGTGCACCTCGTCGAACGCGGCATCCAGATATCCCGCATCGACGCCGAGTACGCCCACCAGGAGCTGCGGGTCGCCGCCTGCTGCCGCGAAGCCGTCGAAGATGTGCTTCAGCGCCGGGATGAGCCGCTCGTTGGTCAGCAGGTAGTCACGATAGACGTCCTCTTCGCCCACCCCGACGAGCGTCAGGAACGCGGCTGCGGCCCAGCCGGTGCGATCCTTGCCGGTCGTGCAGTGGAAGAGGATCGGACTGGGCGCGTCGCCGAGCAGTCCGCGGTAGAACTCCGAATAGGCCTCGATGGCACTGGGCAGGGTGATCATCTCGCGGTAGGTACCGGAGATCATCTCGCGCGCCTTGCCGCCGGCCAGCATCTGACCGGCCTGGGCGACCGCCACCGGATCGGCGAGCACGGCACCGATGTTGGCCGGAATCGACATCTGGGCATCGGCGAGCACATCGAGGCCGATCCCGGTGGCGCCGGGCAGTGCCGGGTCCGGGATGGCCTCCCGCTCATGCACCGACCGGAGGTCGTACACGGTCCGGAGCCCGAGGCCCGCGAGCGCGGCGAGGTCGGAGTCGGCGAGTGAGGAGAAGTCCGTCGACCGGAACAGCGTCCCGGAGCGCACCACTCGCCCGTCGCCGGTCCGCCAGCCGCCCAGGTCACGCAGATTCGGGAGGCTGCCGATCGGGCTCGGTGCACCGGGTGTCGTCACGCGACTCATCGTGGCAGATCGGCGCGGAAAGCGGGCGACCGGCGGCCGATCACGCCGCGGTCAACGACTCAGCGCGCGGTCGAGCGTCGGCCACGACTTGGCCAGTTGGTCCTGCCAGTACGGCCAGGAGTGCGTCCCGGGTTCGTAGTCGATCGTTGCCGGGATGCCGAGTTGATCGAGCCGGCGCTCGAGGTTGCGCGTGCAGTGATGCGTCGCCGCCTCGATGACACCGCCCACCGCGATCTGATCGGCGTAGATGACGGTGTCGCCGCCGATCCCCGCACCGGTGAGCCGGTCGTGCGGGCCGGGCAGGCCGGTACCCGAGCTGATGTAGATCGACTTCCCGCGGAGCTTGCCGGCATTGACCACCGGATCGTGCTCTCGCCACGCCGGCGACCCGATCGGCCCCCAGATGTTGGTCACGTCACCGCCACCGCGGAGTTCGACCACCGCCTGGATCGCCAGCCGGCCGACGTCGGTGCTCGTTTCCGCGCAGCCGCTGTACGACGCGACCGCGGTGTAGAGATCGGGAGCGGCTTCGGCAAGGCTCAGCGCCGAGGTTCCCGCCATCGAGATACCCGCGATGGCGTTGACCCCGGTGGTGTTGAGTTCGCCGTCGATGACCGGCGGGAGTTCCTTGGTCAGGAAAGTCGTCCATTTGTTGCGGCCGAGGACCGGGTCCACATTCACCCAATCGGTGTAATAGCTGTACGCACCGCGCATGGGGACGACGACGTTGACATTCTTGTCATCGACGAAGTCGACGATATCGGTCTGCTCGAACCAATGCCCGTTTCCCTCGCCGCCACCGGCGCCATTCAGCAAATAGAGCGTGGGTCGCGGTTTCGACCTGTCCGCAGGGACCAGCACGCGGACCGGGACGTCACGTCTCATCGATGCCGAATGTACGGCGAGGTCGAGGACACGACCTTGCGCGACGGCGTCGGCCAGCCGCTCGACACGGGCCGCATGCACCCCGTCATCAGCCGAAGCCGTCGACGGGATGGCAAGGGCGGCAACGGTTGTCAAGACAGAGACCAGCGCAACGGTCAGGCGTCGGTGGCGGTCACCGCCAACAGCAGACATCAGTGTCCCTTCAACTGACTTCAACCGCGCCTCGGTCTCGACAACGGAATACGAACGAATAGGAATCGATCCGGATACGTCGGACGATACTCAACATCGTCGGATGCGTCCGCTTTATGTCGGGGACGGGACACGAATTGGAGGGTCGACCACCACGTAATAGCGTTCTGCAATCGCCGGTTCGCTATGACAAGCCGCCGAATTCACCCAAACGGACCACGCTTCCCGGTCCGGCCTGTCTATTCGGTCTCGACCGGCACCGGGAACATCGTCCGCGGGTTCTGCAGGAGTGCGGGAGGCAACACGGACGCACGTGCCAATGTGCCGGTCCACCGGACGCGCCGCCGATGCGGTGCGAGAGTCTTTCCCCGCCTCGTGAATTCGTAGTCACCCTCGATCTCCCCGAGCCGAAGGATCTCGGGGTCGTCGGGATCGACGACCGCCACCTCGTCACCGGGGGTCAGGTCGTCGACGAAAGACGCGAGGACGCGGAGGTCCTTGCCCGGCCGTCGTCCCGGGCTGCACTCCTTGAGCAGGGCGCGCAGACCATCTGAGGTCGCCATCGCGGCATCGGAGTCGATGCCGGACTCCGCGCCGAGACCGACGATGTCGCGGCGGCGGAATTCGTCGTACTGCTCCGTCGACGAAGCCCGGATGATCCATACCGTTCGGCCCCGGTCGTCCAGGTCGGGAACCGTCGCGGGAGGTCCCGGCCAGAAGTACGGGAGGTTATCGGGGACGTCGCCGAATTCGGCGACGTAGAAGTCCGGGTCCTTGCGCAGAAAACGCCGAACGGTGGCTGCGATGAAGACGATCGTCGCCCAGCCACGGAGGCATGAGACCGGCGTCGGCGAGATCCGACTGGGACACGCCCACCGCCTCCGGAGCGAACTCGGCGATCATCGCGGCCGTGGTGTCCGCGCGTCCCCCACGTAGCCAGACGTCGACGAAGGCGAGGCCGTAGGAGACGAGGGCGGGAGTGTGCCCACGCCACATGGTGACCGCGGGATGGTTGCCCCAGCCGTAGTCGTACAGCTCGAGTGCACGCAGGATCTGTAGTGTCTCCACGCGCTGCTTGCCGAGCCGCGTGGGGTCGAGGGCCTCGGCGGATCGCCGGAAGTCCGGGTACGGCAGGAACGTCTGCATCACGCAGCCTTACCCGCGGAGCCCGGCGGTCCACACACGATCAGTCCGCGTGGACCTTTTCCAGGACCTGGGTGAAGGTCTCGGCGGGCTGAGCGCCGGACACCCCGTACTTGCCGTTGAAGACGTAGAACGGAACGCCGCTGATCCCGTAGGCCCGCGCCTGCTCGATGTCCGCGGCGACCGCGTCGGCATGGTCACCGGACTCCAGAGCGGCCAGCACCGCGTCGCGGTCCAGCCCGACCTCGGCGGCCAGGTCCGCGATCTCGGCGGGACGGCCGACGTGCCGGCCCTGCTCGAAGTACGCCTGGAACAGTCGTTCCGCCAGCTCGAGCTGGCGCCCGTGGGCTCGCGCGAAGTGCAGCGCCTCGTGGGCCTTCAGGGTCTTGGTGTGCTGGAGGCGGTCGAAGTCGTAGTCGAGCCCGGCGTCGGCCGCGATCCCGCGGACCTGCTCGAGCATCCCCTCGACCTGCGCGGCGGGCATCCCCTTGTGCCGCACGAGGAAGTCGATCTCCGAGCCCTCGAAGTCGACGGGCGTGTCGGGGGCGAGTTCGAAGCTGCGATAGGTCACCTCGACGTCGTCGCGGCCCGCGAACTCGGCTAGACCCGCCTCGAAGCGCCGCTTCCCGATGAAGCACCAGGGACACGCGATGTCGGACCAGATGTCGACTGTGATGGGAGAGGCCATGCCGTCTTCAACTCCCTTCGACCGCGCCGCATTCCGGGCGCTCCCGGCAGGTTTGGAGAAAGCGGTTGAGAGACAACAGAACCGGCCCACTCCCGAAGGAGTGGGCCGGTCCCGTTGAGATGTCAGAGCGTGTCGCTCCGAGGTGGAGAGCTCAGGCTCAGAAGCCCATGCCGCCCATCTCGTCGCCACCCGGCATCGCCGGAGCAGCGTTCTTCTCGGGCTTGTCGGCGACGACGGCCTCGGTGGTGAGGAACAGAGCCGCGATCGAGGCTGCGTTCTGCAGCGCCGAGCGGGTGACCTTCACCGGGTCGTTGATGCCGGCGGCCAGCAGGTCCTCGTACTCACCGGTGGCGGCGTTGAGGCCGGTGCCGGTGGGCGAGTTCAGGACCTTGTCGGCGACGACGCCCGGCTCGAGGCCGGCGTTGACGGCGATCTGCTTGGCCGGAGCCGAGAGAGCGACGCGGACGATGTTGGCGCCGGTGGCCTCGTCACCCTCGAGCGAGAGTGCGTCGATGGCCGGCTCCGACTGCAGCAGGGCCACGCCACCACCGGCGACGATGCCCTCTTCGACGGCAGCCTTGGCGTTGCGCACGGCGTCCTCGATGCGGTGCTTGCGCTCCTTGAGCTCGACCTCGGTGGCCGCGCCGGCCTTGATGACCGCAACACCGCCGGCCAGCTTGGCCAGACGCTCCTGCAGCTTCTCACGGTCGTAGTCGGAGTCGCTGTTCTCGATCTCGCCACGGATCTGGGCCACGCGACCGGCGATGGCGTCGGGGTCGCCCGCGCCCTCGACGATGGTGGTCTCGTCCTTGGTGACGACGACCTTGCGAGCGGTACCGAGCAGCTCGACGCCGGCGCTCTCCAGCGAGAGACCGACCTCTTCGCTGATGACCTCGCCACCGGTGAGGATGGCGATGTCGGCCAGCATGGCCTTGCGGCGGTCACCGAAGCCCGGAGCCTTGACGGCGACGGACTTGAAGGTGCCCTTGAGCTTGTTGACGACCAGGGTCGAGAGGGCTTCGCCCTCGACGTCCTCGGCGATGATCAGCAGCGGCTTGCCGGCCTGGATGACCTTCTCCAGCAGCGGCAGCAGGTCCTTGATGGTCGAGACCTTGCCCGAGACCAGCAGGATGTACGGGTCGTCGAGGACGGCTTCCTGACGGTCGGCGTCGGTGACGAAGTAGCCCGAGATGTAGCCCTTGTCGAAGCGCATGCCCTCGGTGAGCTCGAGCTGCAGGCCGAAGGTGTTGGACTCCTCGACCGTGATGACGCCTTCCTTGCCGACCTTGTCCATCGCCTCGGCGATGAGCTCGCCGATCGAGGGGTCGCCGGCCGAGATACCGGCGGTGGCAGCGATCTGCTCCTTGGTCTCGACCTCCTTGGCGCTCTTCAGCAGCGACTCGGTGACGGCCTCGACGGCCTTCTCGATGCCGCGCTTCAGACCCAGCGGGTTGGCGCCGGCAGCGACGTTGCGCAGACCCTCACGGACGAGAGCCTGGGCCAGCACGGTGGCGGTGGTGGTGCCGTCGCCCGCGACGTCGTCGGTCTTCTTGGCGACTTCCTTGACCAGCTCGGCGCCGATCTTCTCGTAGGGATCCTCCAGCTCGATCTCCTTGGCGATGGAAACACCATCGTTGGTGATCGTGGGGGCGCCCCACTTCTTCTCCAGAACGACGTTGCGACCCTTGGGTCCCAACGTCACCTTGACGGCGTCGGCGAGGCTGTTGAGGCCCCGCTCGAGGCCGCGACGGGCCTCTTCGTCGAACGCGATTTGCTTGGCCATGGGTAAGTGATCCTCCGAAGGGGGTGACACTAGGTTCGTATGGCCGGACTCGGTGCCCGCGACGGACGACCGGTGTGTCATTCGGTACCGATCTCACCGTCCCGACCTGGCACTCACAGCTCGCGAGTGCCAACGTCCGTTTTAGCACTCGCCCCTGCCGAGTGCAAGGTTGCGGCGGGCCCGACGCCACCGCATTCACCCGGCCGGCCGTCGCGGCCCCGGTTAGGTTGTGGACATGTCTCTCGCGTCCAGGGCGTTCCGGTTCGGGGTCAACATGCTCGCGGTGGACAGCGGCGCGTCGTGGCAGCGACGAGCGCAGCACGTCGAGGAGCTCGGCTTCGATGTCCTGCTGGTCCCCGATCACCTGGGCATCCCGAGCCCCTGGCCTGCACTCGCGACGGCTGCCGCCGCGACCGAGCGCCTCCGAGTGGGCCCTTTCGTCCTCAACGCCGCGTTCACCAACCCCACGCTGCTCGCCCGCGACGTCGCGACCGTCGACCAGCTGTCCCACGGTCGCGTCGAGCTCGGATTGGGCACCGGCTACGTCAAGGAGGAGTTCGAGTCGGCGGGAATCGAATTCCTGCCGGCGGGTCGCCGGGTCGACCATCTGGGCGACACCGTGGCGCGGACGATGTCGCTGCTGACCGACCCCGACCACACCCCGCGTCCGGTGCAGGAGCGCGTACCGCTGCTCCTCGGGGGGAACGGCGACCGCGTGCTCCGGATGGCCGCCGAGCACGCCGACATCGTCGGGTTCACCGCGGCACGCACGGGTCGCGACGGCGACCTCGAGCCGCTGTCGGCGGACGACTTCGCCGAACGCGTCGCATTCGCCCGGGCCGCGGCCGGCGACCGCGCCGGGACCATCGAGTGGAACCTGCTGATGCAGATCGTCGAGGTCACCGACGACGCGACCGGCGTCGCCGCGAAGAACATCGAGAAGTGGGAGCTGTCGATGAGTCCGCAGTTTCTCGATCTGCCGTCGATCCTCATCGGCACCGCCGCCGACATCGCCGACCGGCTCGTCGAACTCCGCGAGACCACCGGGATCAGTTACCTCACGGTCCTCGAACCGGTGCTCGAGCAGTTCGCCCCGGTCATCGAGCTCCTGCGCGGCGTCGACGCGCGGGCGGAGTGGTAGCGGCGTCATTCGGCTCGCCGAAGCGGGCTGACGGTCTCCCGGGATCCGGATAGGGTCGGCGGAGTGGAGTTCCTGCTGATCATCGTCGTGGCACTGCTCGCGATCATCGCGGTGGTCGTCATCTTCAACTTTCTGGGCAACCGCCGGGCCCGGCAGGCCGAGGCCGATGCCCTGCGCAACCGCACCTACCGGCCCGGGGACCCGTTCTCCTCGGCCGACGACGACTCGGTCTACGGCGACCCGCGACAACTCAAGCCCGGTGACCTCGTCGAGCTGCGCGGAGAGACCTACGCGGTCCGCGGCACGCTGCGGCTGACCCAGGACGGCTACACCTGGACCGAGAACTTCCTCGACACCGGGCTCGGCACCAAGGCGTGGATCTCGGTCGAGGACGATCCCGACCTGGAGGTAGTGCTGTGGCACGAACTGTCCGGCGTCGTCTCCGAACCCGGGCCCGACACGGTCGAGGTCGACGGCCGTCGCTATCACTCCGAGGAGGCCGGCAACGCCCGGTTCACCTCGGCGGGCACGACCGGGGTCGCGACGTCCGGCCGGATGGCCTACCACGACTATCAGGCCGGCGAGGACCGCTTGTCCTTCGAGGACTACGGCAGCGGGTGGGAATGCGCGCGCGGCGAACTCCTCACCCGGGCTGATTACCGGATCTTCCCCAGCAACCCCACCGATCAGACCACCTGAGCGACGAAGGACTGCGAGACACATGTCAGAACAGCCCGGCGAACTCAGTGCGTCCGTCACTCGACTCCCCGTCGCGTACGCCGACACGAGTGCCGCTCAGCTCGGCTTCTCGCTCGACGCCCCGCTCCAGGAGCCCCTGGCCCGGGAGGACGGGGAGATCGACGGCATCACGGTGTCGGTCCGCCTGCTCGGTGCCAGCCATCAGGTCGTCGTCGACGACGGCGCGCAACGCATCTGCGAGACCGTCGCATGTCTGCCCGAGGTGACCTCGGCCCTGCCGAAGAGCCTCCAGGACAGCGGCTACCTCTTCAGCTCCCGGATCGAACGGGCCGACGACGACCGATTGGCCGCGCTCGTCGAGCAACTCGGCGTCCGCGTCACCGAACAGATGGCGGCGGGGAATCCGAGCGTGATGGGTGTCTTTCCCGGCGATCCCCACGCGGTGACCGCCATCGTCTCCGACCTGTCGGCGGACTCGATCTCGTGGCACACCTGGCACACCTACCCGCAGGCCGGTGAGGTGGTCATCACGACCAGCGTGATCCACCGCGGGGCGGCAACCGCATGACCTACCCGCCACCCGGCAACCACCCACCCCCGTCCCCGGACGAACCGGCGCCCGATCCGCGCCGCCGTCTCAACCGGATCCGCAACATCATCATCGGCGTCATCGTGGTGATCACGATTTTCGCGTTGCTCGGCGCGTGCGGCGCCCGAGCCCTGCGCGGCGACGGACTGGGCGGTTCGGCACGCGATCACATCGCGCAGAACTACGAGCGCAACACCGGCCTCGACGAAGGGGATGTGGACGCCTACGTGGCCGAGGGCACGCCCGCCGAGGTGGCCGCGGAGATCCGCGACGCCGAGCGCCCCACCGACCAGCGCGCCGGCGCCTCCGGAACGGGCAATGTCGCGGGCACCCAGTTCCTCCAGTACCCCGACTACCTGGTCGCACTCTTCCCGTACGCCGCCAACCAGACCCGTGTGATGCTGAGCCGCGACTACCGGTCGGGCTACAACCGGTACCACAACTATGTCGGTGCCTTCTGGGTTCCGATGCCGGGCTATTCCGGCAGCGGGAGCAGCAATCGCGGCGGCGGCAGTGGAGGTGGCGGCAAATGACTCACCCGACCCCGGTTTTCGCGACCGATCCCCCGCAGACCGAAACCACGGCCCGAACCCACGGAGACGACCATGCTCGCTGACATGACCGAGAACGCCTACGCCGCCGGTGCCTACGCCGGTGTCGGCGTGATCCTGATGATCGTGTCCTTCGCGATCGTCGACCTGCTGACGCCGGGGAAGCTGCGCCAACAGCTCTGGGCCGAGCGCAATCGCAACGCCGGAATCCTCGTCGGCTCCAACCTCTTCGCGGTCGCGATCATCGTCACGGCTGCCATCGTCGCCAGCGAGGGCCGCCTTCTCGAGGGCCTCACCTACACGGTGGTCTACTCGGCGATCGGCCTGGTCGTGATGGGGGTGACCTTCCTGGTCATCGACGCGCTCACCCCCGGCAAGCTCGGCGAGATACTCGTGCAGCCGGAAAGTCATCCGGCGGTGTGGGTGCAGGGCATCGCGCACATCGGGGTGGCCATCATCATCGCCGCTTCCATCCTGTGACGACCGTCTTCCTGTGACACTCACGGACACCACGACCGAACCGCTCTCCGCGCGACCACGCTTCGCCCGGTCCGCGCTGCTGGCCGTGGTGTTCGTCTGCGCCGCCTGCGGTCTGGTGTACGAACTGGCGCTGGTCTCCCTGGGTTCCTTCCTGATCGGCAACACCGCGACACAAGCGTCGATCGTCCTCGCGGTGATGGTCTTCGCGATGGGTGTCGGCTCACTCGCCGCGAAGCCACTGCAACCCCATTCGGTCACCGCGTTCGCGGTCATCGAACTGTTGCTGGCGCTCCTGGGCGGCCTGTCGGTGATGGCGCTCTACGCCGCTTTCGCCTACCTGGAGCTCTACACCCCGGCCCTCATCGTCGTCGCCTTCATCCTGGGAGTCCTCATCGGGGCGGAGATCCCGTTGCTGATGGTCCTGCTCCAAGGGATTCGACGGCAAGAACCGGGCGCCGCGGTCGCGGACATGTTCGCCGTCGACTACATCGGCGCGCTGATCGGCGGCCTCTGCTTCCCGTTCCTGTTGTTGCCGTTGTTCGGCCAGTTGCGGGGCGCGCTCGTGGTGGGACTGGTCAATGCTGCCGCCGGTTGCTTCCTGGTCTTCGTCATCTTCCGGAAGTCGTTGAGCCGCAGCCACCTCGTCCTGCTGTCCGCCGGAGCGCTGGCGGTGGTCGCGGCGCTCGTGGCCGGCCTGCTGTTGTCGGCCCGGTTCGAGGTGACGGCGCGGCAGGCGCTCTACCGCGACCCGATCGTCGCGGCCGCCCGCAGCGCCTACCAGGACATCGTGATCACCGAGAAGTCCACCGGCGCAGGCCCCGACACCCGCCTCTACCTCAACGGCGACCTGCAGTTCTCCTCGATCGACGAGCACCGCTATCACGAGACGCTCGTCCATCCGGCGATGTCGGGTGCGCACTCGTCGGTGCTCGTACTCGGCGGCGGGGACGGCCTCGCGCTGCGCGAGGTACTCCGATACCCCGATGCGCGGGACGTGACGCTCGTCGAACTCGACCCGGAGATGATCCGCCTCGCCCGGACAGACCCGCGCCTGACATCCCTCAACCAGGGATCGATGACCGACCGACGGGCACAGGTGGTGACCGCCGACGCGTTCACCTGGTTGCGCCAGACCGACCGTCGCTTCGACGTGATCATCGTCGACATGCCCGATCCGGACGACTCCGCCACCGCGAAGCTGTACTCCACCGAGTTCTACGCCCTCGTCCGAGCGCACCTGGCCGACAACGGCCGCGTCGTGGTGCAGGCGGGCTCGCCGTACTTCGCACCGAAGTCGTTCTGGTGCATCGCCTCCACCATGCGCGAGGCCGGACTTCCGGCGACGCCGTACCACGTCGACGTCCCGGCCTTCGGCGACTGGGGTTTTCACCTCGCGAGCACCCGAGGACCCCTCAGCCCGACGGTGAACGCGCCTGGACCACTACGTTTCCTGAGTGCGGAACAGTTGACGGCAGCCACTGTCTTCCCCCTCGATCGGCAACCACTCGACCTTCCGCCGTCGACTCTGATGGACCCGCGCATCCTGCGGTACGCACAGGGCGAGTGGGCCACCTACTGAACGTTGCCGAGCGTGACGCGCTTCGCCTCGAGGAACTCCCACAGTTCGAGTTCCCTTGCCCGGTCGTAACTCTCGGCCGATGATGCGGCGACTCGTCCACGGTCGAGGTAGGCCCCCGATTCCGCGGACGACGTGCCGAGGATTGCATCGCCGAGACGCCGTCCCGCGACCGGCACCCGATCGAGAAGTCCCATGAGCGCGAAGACCGGAAGCATCCGGCGGTTCGCGAAGCGCTCCACCACCCCGGCGTCCCGTGTCAGATCCGTCCCCGGCACGTAAGCCGGGTTGTAGGAGACGATCTCGACGCCGTCGGGCAATCGGCGCGACCACTCGTGGACGAGGTGGACGGCCGCGAGCTTGCTCGTCGAGTACGCGGTTCGCCCGGACGCGGGGGGCGCGCCGCCGAAGGCGCCCGGCCGCGCCAGTTGCGCCGGGGACATCCACCGCGGCGCGGGGACCATCCCGAGGTTGTGCCGCAGATCCCCGAAATGCGTGTCGCTCACGGTGATCGTGATCCGTGAGCCGCGGGTGAAGCGGTCGGCCAGATCGCCGATCAGCACATGGTCGGCGAGCACGTTCACCGCGAACGTCGCCTCGAGACCGTCCGCAGTCGTGTGCTGGTCGTCGACGAACTGGATGTCGGCATTGCCGGCGAGGCCGCGGAGCGGCGGCAGCGTCGCATCGTCGAGCAGCCGTCCGATGGCCGCAGCGGCCGAACGCGTGCTGCGCACGTCGGCGAGGTCGGCGTCGACGATGGTCAGTCGGCCGCCGACGTCACCGAAGTCGTCGGCGAATCCGGTCGGCCCGCCGCCGCGGGCGAGGAGGACGAGATGGCAATCGGGCGCTTCCGCCAGGACGTGCCGTGCGGCGACGCGCCCGATACCGCGGGTCGCCCCGGTCATCACGAGCGTCCAGGGGTTCGAGTCGATCTGCGTCGAGTCCATCGCGGCTCTCATTTCAGTTGACATTGTCAACCCAAGACAAGCCCTTTCGGTTGACGATGTCAACTATGGTGTGGGCATGCCCACCCGAGCCGAGAGCGCGGCCCAGACGCGCCGGGCGCTCCTCGATGCCGCCGCAGCGCTCCTCGACACCGGAGGCCCAGAAGCGGTCACGCTGCGCGAGGTCGGCAACGGCGCGGGCGTTTCACGGTCGGCCCCCTACCGGCACTTCGCCGACAAGGACGCACTGCTCGCCGCGCTGGCGAGCCAGGCGTGGGAGGTCGTCGCCGGCGGGCTCGACGCCATCGTCGCCGACGCCGGACTCGACCCCGAGGACGCACTCCGCACCGCTCTGCGCGCCCTGTCCGACCTCGGCGTCGGACGCCCGCACCTGTATCGCCTCATGTTCGCGACCCCGGCGGGCGCCCCCGCCATCCCGGCGGCCGCCCGAGCCCAGGACGGCCTGATGAACCTGGTGGGCCGCGTCATCGGCCCCGACGCCGAGCGAGATGCGGCCCGGCACCACGCCGCACTGTTGCTGGCGACGGCACACGGCGTCACCGAACTCGACATCCACGGCCACCTGCCGCCGGAGAAGTGGCACGCCGACCGCTACCGCCTCATCGACCTCGCCGTGTCGACCACCGCGGCCTCGCGCGGCACCGCGACCGGCATCCGGAGCTGAGGCGCCATGTCGAGCGAAGTCGCGATCGTCGGGTCGATCCTGCTGCTGATCATGGTTCTCGGCCTCGTCGTGCTGGTCCGGACGCGCCGCCAGGTCACCACACCCACCGAACGCGCGGTGCACATGGCGCTGCACACGGCGTCGCTGGCGGCGCGATCGCTGCGCACCGGGCTCTCCGAGGACTCGGCGCGCGAAGCTCTCCCCCACCTGCGCACGCTGACCTCGGCAGAGGCCGTCGCCCTGTTCGACGACGAGCCGCGTCGTCTCGCCCACGACCCGGACGACGATGCGATCTGGGATGCCGACATGCTGCGCGAGGCCGCCCGTGCCGCCGCGTCGGCCACCGGCGATCAGCGTCGTGTCCTGGTGTCCGACCCGTGCGGCGCGGAGTCACCGGTGCGAGCCCTCATCGCGCAGCCACTCGTCGCCAGCGACGTCAACGTGGGTGTCCTCGTCGTCGCCACGACCCGTCGTCCGGGTCCGGGCATGCTCGGTGCCGTCGCCGAGGTTGCCCGCTACGTGTCGAGCCAGATCGAGTTGGCCGAGCTCGACGCGTCCCGCGCCCGCCTCGACCGGGCCGAGGTGCTCGCTCTTCGCGCGCAGATCAGCCCGCACTTCATCTACAACGCCCTCAACACGATCGCCTCGTTCGTCCGCACCGACCCCGACCGCGCCCGTGAACTCGTGCTCGACTTCGCCGACTTCACCCGCTACTCGTTCCGCGCGAGCGGCGAATACACCGTCCTGGCAGACGAACTGCGCAACATCGACCGCTACCTCACCCTCGAACGGGCCCGGTTCGGCAACTCACTCGACGTGAAACTTCATGTCGCGCCGGAGGTCCTGAACGTCGTCGTACCGTTCCTCGCACTCCAGCCGCTGGTGGAGAACGCGGTCCGTCACGGACTCGCGTCGAAGGGCGGCGGCACCATCAAGATCACCGCGGCCGACGAGGGCACCGACTGCGTCATCACCGTCGAGGACGACGGCGTCGGCATGGACCCCGAACTCCTGCGCAGCGGTGCGCTCGACGCGTTGGACCACAGCGAGGGCGCCCATGTCGGGCTCACCAACGTCGATCACCGTCTCCGCGCCGCCTTCGGCAACGACTACGGACTGGTGGTCGAGACGGCCGTCGGCGCGGGCACCAAGGTGGGCATGCGGGTACCGAAGTTCCGGGCCGGCATCCGCGCCTAGCAGACCGTTCGCCGGTTCTCGAGCGAGTCGCCGCCAGACGTTGCAGGCGGTTCCGATCTGTGATGCGGACCACGCGGTACGATCCTCGTGTCCGTCGTCGGACGTCAGGCGCAGTCGGTCGGGAGGTGATGGATGTCCGGGCTGGTGGTGCTCGCCGTCGACGACGAATCCCCGGCTCTCGACGAACTCCGTTACCTCCTGGACCGGCAGGATGATGTCGCCGAGGTCCACACCGCGACGGATGCGACCGGCGCGCTCCGCGAACTCAACTCCCGCCGGGTCGACGCGATCTTCCTCGACATCAACATGTCGGGACTGTCGGGACTCGAACTCGCCGGCGTCCTCGCCAAGTACGCCCAGCCCCCGGTGATCGTGTTCGTCACCGCTCACGAGGACAAGGCGGTCGACGCCTTCGAGGTCGGCGCCATCGACTATCTGCTGAAACCGCTCCGCGAGGAACGACTCGCCCAGGCGATCGCACGCGTCCGCGCCGGCCTCGACGCCCGTACGCAGCCCGCCGAGACGACTCCCACCCCCGCCACCCAGGGTGAGCCGCGCACCGGCTCCGACGACGTGATCCCGGTCGAGATGAGTGGGGTGACCTCGCTGGTCCGGCGTGATTCGATCTCCTGGGTCGAGGCGGTCGGCGATTACGCCCGGCTCCACGCCGAGTCCGGCGCCCACCTGGTCCGAATCCCGCTGTCGACCCTCGAATCACGCTGGCAGGACAAGGGATTCGCACGTGTCCACCGTTCCTACCTGGTGGCCTTGCCCATGGTCACCGGACTGCGGAGCAGCGGCAGCGGCACACTCGTCAGCATCCGCGCGAACGGGGCATCGGAGGCGGTGGAACTGCCGGTCAGCCGTCGTCAAGTCCGCGACCTGAAGGACCGGCTCATCCGAGACCCGTTGCGCCAGTACCGCTCCCCCACCGGTCGCGGCGATGTCTGAGAACCCTCCGCAGCGTGAACGGGTGGTCCTCGCGTCGCGGCGCGGCGCCCGGATGGTCCGCACCCGCGTGGAGGTCCAGGAGCAGACCGAGGTCGGCGACGCGCTGGTGCGCGGGCTGATGCGGGCTCAGCTCGGGCTGGCGTTGCGCCTCGGCGGGAGCCTCCTCGTCGTCGTGGTGGCGATCCCCCTCCTCGCCGTACTGTTCCCGAGCTTGGCCGAGACGACGATCTTCGGTATCCGGATCACCTGGATCGTGCTCGGACTCCTCGCCTATCCCGTGCTGTACCTGACCGGACTCCTGTACGTGCGACTGGCCGAACACGCCGAACGCGACTTCATGAACCTCGTCGACGACGACCCCGGCGATCCGGGCGGGCCGTGACCGGCGTCGACGTGCTGACCGCGGTGGGACTGTTCGCCGCGGCGATCGCGACGATCGCGGTCGGGGCGTGGGGCGGCCGGCTCTCCCGGACCACCTCGGATTTCCTGGTGGCCTCACGCACCGTCGGCCCACGCTGGAACGCCGCTGCCGTATCGGGTGAATACCTCTCGGCGGCATCGTTTCTCGGTGTGGCCGGTCTCGTCGCGAAGTACGGGGCCGACGCGCTGTGGTACCCCGTGGGTTTCACCGCCGGATACCTCGGACTTTTGCTGTTCGTCGCTGCACCGTTGCGTCGTTCCGGCGCCTACACCGTGCCCGACTTCGCCGAGTTCCGGCTCTCCTCCACCACCGTGCGCAAGACCGCGATGGTGGTCGTGGTCGTCGTCTGCGTGCTGTACCTCATCCCCCAGTTCCAGGGCGCGGGACTCACTCTCAACATCCTGCTCGGCGCGCCGGTGTGGACCGGCGCGGTCGGCGTCGGGCTCATCGTGATCGTGAACGTCGTCGGTGGCGGGATGCGATCGATCACCTTCGTGCAGGCATTCCAGTACTGGCTCAAGCTGACCGCGATCGCGATCCCCGCCCTGGTGCTCATCGGGGTATTCGCCAATGATCCGGCACGCGTGGGTGAGCCCGCGCCACCCCGGGTCACGACCGCCACCACCGTCGACGTCACGACCGACGTGTCGGTCACCGTCGCCGAGACCAAAGGCGTGCGCGTCACCGGCACACTCGACGGCGCTCCCGTGGTCGACGCGCCGATCCCGGCCCCGGGCGGTCACGTCATCTCCGCCGGCTCGGTGATCGAACTCGATGCCGGGGCGGCCACCCCGGTGGTCGCGGGCGCCCCGGTGCACGGCGACGATTGGGTCACCCCCGGCGGTGGTTTCGGCGACCGCCATCCGCTGTTCCAGGTGCTGTCTCTGATCCTCGCGACCTTCCTCGGCGTGATGGGTCTGCCGCACGTGCTGGTGCGCTTCTACACCAACCCGGACGGCCGCACGGCCCGCCGAACGGCGCTCGCGGCGATCGCCCTGCTGTCGCTGTTCTATCTGTTCCCCGTCCTGCTCGGGGTGTTCGCGCGCCTCTATGTACCCGAACTGCTGATCACCGGCACCTCCGACGCCGCGGTCCTGCTCCTTCCGAGCGCGGCGGTCGGCGGTCTGGCCGGACAGATCCTCGCGGCCCTGGTGGCAGCCGGCGCCATCGCAGCCTTCCTCGCCACGTCGTCGGGCCTGTTGGTGTCCGTGGCCGGCGCGCTGGCGACTGACGTCCTCCGCGGACGCGTCCGCGACTTCCGCATCGCAGCGGTCATCGGCGGGGCGATCCCGATCGCCCTCTCGCTGGCGGCGGGATCCCTCGAACTGTCCCGGACCGTCGGGCTGGTGTTCGCGGTCGCGGCGTCGACGCTGTGTCCGTTGCTCGTGCTGGGGATCTGGTGGCGAGGTCTCACCGCAACCGGTGCGATCGCCGGTCTGGTCGTCGGCGGGTTGTCGTCGGGTTCGGCGGCGTCGCTCGCCATCGCCGGGGTGATCGACGACGACGTCCTCGGCGGATGGGCGGCCGCGCTGGCCGGTTATCCGGGCGCGGTCACCGTGCCGCTCGCTTTCGGCACGATGGTGCTGGTCAGCCTCGCCACCCGACGACGGCTGCCCGGCGACCTCGCCCGGACGTTCGCACGCATGCACGTTCCCGAACGCGTCGGGATGGGCGTGGACCGTCTACCCGGTCGGACCGTCGACACGCCTCCCGCCGATCGGCAGACGGACCGACGCGACGTCTGACCGTTCACCGTTCGTCGGATCCGATCGACCGTCCGTCGCACAGACGACGACCTTCGGCGTGTGACCCACGACACCCGATTGCGGTGTGATCTGGGCCTCAATCAGGCTGTTCCCCGAAGAGCCATCACCGTGGGGCTCCACCACCGTGGCACCATCACCTTGGAGGACAGTGTGTCGAACATCGACCAACCAGCAGCGGCACCACCGCATGCGCCGACGGGCGAGCAGTTCATCGAGATGCAGAACAGCCCTCAGTTCCAGGAACTGAAGGCACGGCTGCGCAAGTTCATCTTCCCGATGACCGCGTTCTTCCTGATCTGGTACGCGGTCTACGTGCTCCTCGGCGCCTTCGCGCATGACTTCATGTCGATCCAGGTCTGGGGCAACATCAATGTCGGCCTGATCCTCGGCCTGCTGCAGTTCGTGACCACGTTCGTCATCACCGGCCTGTACGTGCGCTTCGCGAACCGCGAACTCGACCCGCGCGCCGAGGCCATCCGCAACGAGATGGAAGGCGGACCGTCGCTGTGAACACCTCCGTACACACCACCACGCTCGCCGCCACTGTCGGCAGTCCGGCCGCCAACATCGCGATCTTCGCCGCGTTCGTGGCGATCACGATGTACATCGTCATCCGGGCGAGCAAGAACAACAACTCCGCCGCGGACTTCTTCACCGGCGGCCGTGGCTTCTCCGGACCGCAGAACGGGATCGCCATCGCCGGCGACTACCTGTCGGCCGCCAGCTTCCTTGGTATCGCCGGTGCCATCGCGGTCTACGGCTACGACGGCTTCCTCTACTCCATCGGCTTCCTCGTCGCCTGGCTGGTGGCTCTGCTGCTCGTCGCCGAATTGCTGCGCAACACCGGCAAGTTCACCATGGCCGACGTCCTCAGTTTCCGCCTGAAGCAGCGGCCGGTCCGTCTCGCGGCGGCCATCTCGACCTTGGCGGTCTCGCTGTTCTACCTGCTCGCCCAGATGGCCGGTGCCGGTGGCCTCGTCGCCCTGCTCCTCGACATCGAGGGCCGCGTGGGCCAGTCGATCGTGATCGCCGTGGTCGGGGCGCTGATGATCGTCTACGTCCTCATCGGCGGCATGAAGGGCACCACCTGGGTGCAGATCATCAAGGCGGTACTGCTCATCAGCGGTGCGGCGATCATGACCTTCATCGTCCTCGCCAAATTCGGCATGAACCTGTCCTCGATCCTCGGCTCGGCCCAGGACGCCATCTCCGGCTCGGCGAGCGAAAAGGTGGCCGCCCGTGACGTTCTCGCGCCCGGCGCCCAGTACGGCGGTTCGCTGGAATCGAAGATCAACTTCCTGTCGCTGGCCATCGCGCTGGTCCTCGGCACCGCGGGCCTGCCGCACGTGCTGATGCGTTTCTACACCGTGCCGACCGCGAAAGAGGCTCGTAAGTCGGTGGTCTGGGCGATCGCGCTCATCGGCGCCTTCTACCTGTTCACCTTGGTCCTGGGTTACGGCGCAGCCGCTCTGGTCGGTCCGGACAAGATCCTCGCCGCCGCCGGCGGACAGAATGCGGCGGCACCGCTGCTGGCGTTCGAGATCGGCGGCGTGGTGCTGCTCGGCATCATCTCGGCGGTCGCCTTCGCCACGATCCTCGCCGTCGTCGCCGGTCTGGCGATCACCGCGTCGGCGTCCTTCGCCCACGACATCTACGCGTCGGTCATCAAGCGCAACAGGGTGAGTGAGGACGACCAGGTCCGCGTCTCGCGCTACACCGTCGTCGTGCTCGGCATCCTCGGCATCGTCCTGGGCATCCTGGCCAACGGTCAGAACATCGCCTTCCTCGTGGCACTGGCCTTCGCCATCGCCGCGGCGGCGAACCTGCCGACGATCGTGTACTCGCTCTACTGGAAGCGGTTCAACACCCGCGGCGCCCTGTGGAGCATGTACGGCGGCCTGATCTCCACGATCGTGCTGATCGTCTTCTCGCCGGCCGTCTCCGGTTCGTCGACCGCGATGATCCCCGGCGCCGACTTCGCCTGGTTCCCGCTGGCCAACCCCGGCATCGTCTCGATCCCGCTCGCCTTCGTCCTCGGCATCATCGGCACGCTGACCAGCCCGGCGGACACCGGCACCCCCGAGCGCAATGCGGAGATGGAGGTTCGCTCGCTCACCGGCATCGGCGCGGAGAAGGCAGTGCAGCACTAGCCTTTCCGGCAGACCCACCCCTTTTCGGCAGAATCACCACCCTTCCAGGTGGTGATTTTGCCGATTAGGGGTGGGTTTGTCAGCGGAGGGCGATACCGACGCTCAGGCGTCCTGAATCCGCGCGAACGGGCGGGCCGCCTCGAGCTCGAACGCCAACTCCAACAGCGTGCGCTCATCGCCGAGGTCGGCCGAGAACTGGATTCCGACCGGCAGCCCCGACGTCGACTGCCCCAGCGGCAGACTGATGGCCGGGGTTCCCGACGTGTTGTTGGCGGGCGTGAACGCGACGTACCGGGTCAGACGATCCATCGCCTCGGCGAAATCGACACCCGGGTCGAGGTATCCGATCTCCGGAGGTAGGTGCGCGAGAGTCGGCGACAAGATCACGTCGAACTGGTCGTGCAGCGAGCGGAAAGCGGCCGTGGAGCGACGGAGTCCGCGGATCGACGACGGCATGCGATAGAAGTGGCGCAGCGCGTTCCGCGACAGGCCGCGCGTGAACGTGTCCAGCTTCTTGCGGTCGAACCCCTTGTCGTGCAGTCGCTTACCGGTACGGTCCAGCGCGAACGCCAACAGCGACCAGTAGTCGATGAACTGCCGGATGTAGGCGCGATCGACGGGCAACGGCACCATTTCCGTTCGGTGACCGAGGGATTCGACGAGCTCGGCGACATCGGTGACGCACCGTTGGGTGTCGCGATCGAGCAGCTGGCCGGTGATCGGTTCGGTGATCAGTGCGATCCGCAGACGCTTGGTACCGGGCCCCTCGACGAGACCCACCGGCGGCAGGCCGGGCGCGGGACGGAAACCCTGGGAGTCGTCGAGGAAGCGGGCGGTGTCGCGCACCGAACGGCTCACGATCCCGTTGCACACGAGATCGATCGGGGCGTCCTCGGTCTGTTTCGCCGACGCGGTGCGACCCCGAGTCGGTTTGAGACCGACCAGACCGCATGCGGCAGCGGGGATTCGGATCGAACCGCCACCGTCGTTGGCATGCGCGATCGGCAGGGCACCCGCGGCCACGAGCGCAGCGGACCCACCCGACGAGCCGCCGGCGGAGTGGTCGGTGTCCCACGGATTGCGCGTCGGCTCGCGGTCGACATACTCCGTCGTGGCGGTCAGCCCGAAGGCCGGCATGTTCGACGCGCCGACGAAGTTGACGCCCGTCGCCAGGAACTGGTTGGTGAAGGCCTCGTTCGCCACGGCCGGGTTCGGAGCGACCGCCGCCGACCCATGACACGTGGGGAGACCCGCGAAGTCGGTGTTGTTCTTGATGATCGACGGCACGCCGCCGAACGACCCGAGCGGGAAGTCGTTGTCGACGGCACGCTTCCGGGCCCGTTCGCGGTCGTCGAAGGCGATCGCGTTCAGCTGCGGATTGACCGCGTCGATCCTGGCGAGGGCCGCTTCGACCGCCTCGGCTGCCGAGATCTCCCGGGAGGCGATTGCCGCGGCGATGCCGACCGCGTCCAGATCACCGAGTGCGTCGTCTCGGAACGCGTGAACCTTCTTCATGCCCGGACCCTATCGCCCGGAAGCGGGTCTCCGGGGCGGCTGGAGAACATCGAGACGACATCGTCGATCAACTCGGCGACATACGCATCGTCGACGGCCAGGCCGAACACCGCGTGGTGGTAGAGCGGCGCGATCACGTGGTCGAGCAGCTGCCGCACCGACGGCGCCGACTCGCCACGCGCGCGGGCCCGCGCGATCATCTCCTCCGCCTGCTCACGGCGGATCTCCCAGCACGGGCACACCTCGACGACGTCGTCGCGGGCCGCGACCATCGCCCGCAGGTACGCCCGGCGCTTGGGTCGGCCGATGTCGGCGGCTATGACGCGCGCCCACTCCGCGACGTCCTCGCGCAGCACCCCGGTGTCGGGAAGCGGTTCGCCCTGCGTCAGGGCGGCGACCGCCACCTCACCCAGGAGCACGTCGATCGACCCCCACCTGCGGTAGATGCTGGTCGGGTTGACCCCGGCGAGGTCGGCGACCTCGGGAATGGTCATCGTGTCGCGTTGTCCGGCGCCGACGAGCTGGCCGACCGCGGCATAGACCGCCGACTGCACCCGCGCACTCCGGCCACCGGGCCGCCTCGCGCGCGGCGCCGCATCCGCGGAGTCCGACTGCGACGTTGTGCTTCCCATAGCCATGCGACCATTATTGCAAATCGAATTGCTTTTGGAAGCGATCCCTGCCTATCGTCGTGCTTAATGCAACTGCGTTTGCGTTAAGGAGACGAGATGGCACCGCTACATCCCCACCGCGCGTTCTGGCTGATCGCGGCCACCTACGTGATGGTCCTCTTCGCCTCCGCCGCGCCGTCGCCGCTCTACCCGATCTACCAGGAGCTCTGGGGGTTCTCGTCGCTGACGCTGACCCTGGTCTTCGCGGTGTACGTGGTCACGATGCTGATGAGCCTGCTGACGGTCGGATCGCTGTCGGATCACATCGGCCGACGCCCGGTGCTCGCCGTCGCGCTCGTCTTGCTGATCGCCAGCATGGTGCTGTTCGTCGCGGCCCAGGACGTGGGCACGCTTCTCGCCGCCCGCGCACTCCAGGGCCTGGCCACCGGCGCGGCGATGGGCACCCTCACCGCGACCACCGTCGACCTCCAGCCCACCGCTCGCCTCGGCTCGACGATCATCGGCGCCGCACCGGCGTTCGGGCTCGCCGCCGGCGTCGGTGTCACCGGCCTGCTCGTCGAGTACGCGCCCGCGCCGCGAATCCTGGTCTACGAGATCATTCTCGGCTTCTTCGCGATGCTTCTCGCCGCTCTGCTCATCATCCCCGAGACGCGCGAGCGCGAGGGATTCCGCTCACGCCGCCACCTCGCGGTCACCCTCGCCCCCCAGGTTCGCGTGCCCCGTGAGGTACGTCCCGTGTTCTTCGCCGCGGTGCCCACCCTGGTGGCCACCTGGTCCCTCGGCGGGCTGTACCTGTCGCTCGGATCATCCGTTGTCGCACGGGTCTTCGGCGTCACCAACCACGGTGCGGCCGGACTCATCCTCTTCACGTTCTTCGCCAGCGCGACCATCACGTCCCTGGTCATCACGGGACGGCCGTCGACGGTCAAGCAGGCCGTCGGCTACCCGACCCTCGCCGCGGGCGTGCTGATCTCGCTGTCCGGCGTGCTGACCGAGGCCCTGCCGCTCTACATCCTCGGTTCTATCGTGGCCGGTTCCGGATGGGCGGCGACCTTCCTCAGCGCGATGGACAACATCACCGCCGCGACACCGCCCGCCCAGCGCGGGCAGGTCTTCTCGTCGGTGTTCGTCGCGAGCTACCTCGCGTTCAGCGTGCCGGCGGTGATCGCGGGGGTTGTCCTGTCCCACATCGGTCTTCGCGCGACGATCATCGGCTATGTCGGCTACGTCCTGGTGGTCGCACTGTTCGGCGCGGTACTCGCCCTCCTCATGCGTCGTGCCGCCACGAGAGCCGACCGCGCCATCGCCACGATCGGCGACACCGGCCCACGACAACCGGTGGCGGCCGGCGAACCCTGACCGACGGGCCAGTACAGCTAGTCCCGGTCCCGCAGACCCACCATCCGGGTGGCCAGCCGCGCGTAGAACTTCCCCATCTCCTCGGGCGGGAGCGAGTTCTCGGCGCGATACCACCGCGCGAGGTCGATACCCATCGACAGCATGGCGTTGGTGGTGGCCTGCGAATCGGCAGCATCGAAGTCGCCGTTCTCGATACCCGCATCGACGATCGCCCGCACCCGGCGGGTGATCTCCCGTCGCAGCTCCATGACCGTCTCGAGGTGATCGGGCGCGAGCGAGGCCAGTTCGTAGTTCACGACGCGAGCGCGGACGTGCTCGCGCGCATGATGCTCGGTGAACGCACCGATGACCGTCGCCAGCCGGTCACCCGGCGACGACGCCGGATCATCGACCTCGTCGATCATGTCGAGGATGCTTCGATGCCCGGCGTCGGAGAGCTCGAAGAGGAGCTCCTCCTTGGAGCGGAAGTGCACGTAGACGGCGGCCGAACTCATCTGCGCCCCGTTGGCGATGTCCCGGGTCGTCGTGGCGTTGAAGCCCTTCGCCGCGAACGCCTCGACGGCGGCGAGCAGGAGTCGTTGCCGGGCCGCGACCGGTTGCACCCGGGTCGTCGGTTCGGTCGACGAGACCATGTACGCCTCCTCGAATTAGCTCGGCGACCATGCGCCAACCTTGCCGATTGACACCGCCCACGCGGCGCGGCATAGTGCAACATATCACTAAGCAAGCGCTTAGTCAGCGGCGGTCTTCCCGGTCTTTCCAGGTAGGCGGTCCGCGACCGGTGTCGCCGAACACCCGGCAACCCCCGACAGGAGTAGAGAAGAACCCATGCACCTGAAGTTCAGTCCGGAGGAAGAGGCGTTCCGCGAGGAACTGCGCAGCATCTTCGCGAAGGTCCCCGAGGACATCCGCAAGCGGAACGAAGAGGGCAACCTCAACTACCCCGACGACATCGTCACCGCCTCGCGCGTCCTCAACGAGCACGGCGTGCTGACTCCGAGCTGGCCGATCGAGTGGGGCGGCAAGGACTGGACGCCGATCCAGCACCACATCTACCGCGAGGAGATGAGCCTGGCGTTCGTCCCCGACCCGCTGCCGTTCAACGTCAGCATGATCGGTCCGGTCATCGCGCAGTTCGGGTCGCAGGAGATGAAGGAGAAGTTCCTCCCCCAGACCGCCAACCTCGACATCTGGTGGTGCCAGGGGTTCTCCGAACCCGAGGCCGGCTCCGACCTCGCCTCGCTGAAGACCCGCGCGGTCCTCGACGGCGACCACTACGTCATCAACGGTCAGAAGACCTGGACGACGCTCGGTCAGTACGCCGACTGGATCTTCCTGCTCGCCCGGACCAACCCGGATGTCAAGAAGCAGGCCGGCATCAGCATGTTCCTGATCCCGATGGACACCCCCGGCATCGAGCTGCGCCCCATCCAGCTCATCGACGGCAGCTATGAGGTCAACGAGGTCTTCTTCAACGACGTCCGCGTGCCCGTCGAGAACATGGTCGGCGAGGAGAACAGCGGCTGGACGCAGGCCAAGTTCCTGCTCGGCAACGAGCGCAACGGCATCGCCCGGGTCGGCTACACGAAGTCGAAGCTGGCGCGCGCCAAGGAACTGTCCAGGGAGGTCCGGACCGCCAACGGCACGCTGCTCGACGACCCGCTGTTCGCCACCCGCCTGGCCGAACTGGAGAACGAGCTGCTCGCCCTCGAGATCACCCAGCTCCGCGTCGCCGCGTCGTCGGCCGACGGCAAGCCGAACCCGGCGTCGTCGCTGCTGAAGCTCAAGGGAAGCCAGCTGCAGCAGGCCGCCATGGAACTCATCGCCGACATCGCCGGACCGGACTCGCTCCCGGTCGCCGGGGTCGACGTCGACGCCGCGAACGGCAGCGCAGCGGTCACCTCTCCCGAGTGGGCCCAGCTCGCCGCCCCGACCTACCTGAACTACCGCAAGGTCTCGATCTACGGCGGTTCCTCCGAGGTCCAGCGCCAGATCATCGACAAGGCGGTCCTCGGTCTCTGACCGCCGGCCCCGCTGACCTCACTTTCGACTTCACAGACCAAGGACGACAATGGATTTCGAGCTTTCCGAAGAACAGGGGATGTTGCGCGACACCGTGCGCGAGGTCCTCACCAAGACCTACGACGTGGAGACCCTCCGCAAGGTGACCGACACCGATCTCGGCTGGAGCGAGAAGGTGTGGAAGTCGCTCGCGGAGATCGGCATCCTGGGCCTGACCTTTCCCGAGTCCGAGGGCGGCATGGACGCCGGACCGGTCGAGTTCACCAGCGTGATGACCGAACTCGGTCGCGCCCTGGCACCCGAGCCCTACCTGGACTCGGTGCTCGTCCCGGGCTCGCTCCTCGAGGCCGCCGACGACGCGACCCGCGGCGAGCTGCGTCAGGGCCTCGCCTCCGGCGAACTGCTCATGGCCTTCGCCCACAACGAGCCCGGCGACCGCTGGCCAGTGGCCGCGGTGGCCACCACTGCCACCGCCGACGGCGTGCTCAACGGCACCAAATCCCTTGTCGGACACGGCGACGCAGCGCACAAGCTGATCGTCTCGGCGCGCGCCGGCGACGAGGTGGGCCTGTTCCTCATCGACGCCGACGCCGAGGGCGTCACCCGCACCCCCTACCGCACGCACGATCGTCGACGCGGCGCCGAGATCACCTTCAACGACGCGAAGGGAACGCGCCTCGGCAGCGGCGACGCGTCGGAGCTCATCGCCAACGCGGAGATCGGCATCCAGACCGCGCTGTGCGCCGAAGCCCTCGGCGCGATGGAACGCAGCCTCGAGCTGACCGTCGAATACCTCAAGTCGCGCAAGCAGTTCGGCGTTCCGCTGGCGACCTTCCAGGCGCTCACCCATCGCGCCGCGGACATGTACGTCCAGCTCGAACTCGCGCGCAGCCTGGTGCTGTACGCGACGACCGCACTCGCCGACGGCATCGCCGACGCGGCCATCGCCTCGCGGGTGAAGCTGCAGACCGTTCGCTCGGCACGCCTCATCGGCCAGGAGGCCATCCAGATGCACGGCGGCATCGGCATGACCGCCGAATACCCGATCGCGCACTACGTGAGCCGCCTCACCGCGATCAGCCACACCCTCGGTGACGCGGACGCGCACGTCACCAAGCTGTCGAAGGACCTCGGTTCCTACGACATGCTCAGCGTCGGCTGACACCCCTCCTCGCTCCCTGAGGCACTTCAATCGCTGCCTCAGGGAGCGAGGGCGATCCGCCCTGCGCAGACACGTGTCGGACGGCCTTTCCGCATCGCCCACCGATAGTGTTCTCAGCGAGCGTCGATGAGCGAGAGGGACTCGGATGGAACTGCTGCGTGACAATCTGGCCGCCGGGGCGTCGTTCAGCCTTGTCGGGATCGCCTTGCTCGTCGTCGGATTCGTGGCGCTCGATCTGGTGACCCCCGGCCGTCTGCGGCAGCTGGTGTGGGTCGACCACAACCGCAACGCGGTCATCCTCACCACGTCGATGGTGATCGGACTGGCCATCGTGCTCGCCTGTTCGGTCGTCGACACCGAACTCCTCGCACTGTGGCGCGCGCTCCTCTACACCGCCGCCTACGTCGTCCTGACGATCGCCGTGATGATGTGGTCGTTCGTGCTCATCGACTGGCTGACCCCCGGCAAGCTGGGCACGCTGCTCCTCGAGAACGACGAGCACCCCGCCGGGTGGATCACCGCTGCCGTATTCGTCGGCATCGGCGCCGTCATCGGCATCACACTGCTGGTCTGAGCCCCTCCGTCGCACCGATCGCGCTTGTTGACGGTCCGCCAACAACGTATTGACGGTGCGCCTACAAGCCCATACTGTTGGCGACCATGACCGCATCACTCATCGAAGAGTCCATCGACATCGACGCCACTCCCGCACAGGTGTGGTCGGTGATCTCCGATCTCCAGCGTATGGGCGAGTGGAGCCCGCAGTGCAAGAAGATGATCATCCGCGGCGGCACCGTCGGGTTGGGGACGAAGACCATCAACATCAACCGCCGGGGACCGCTGGTGTGGCCGACCACCTCCAAGGTCGTGCGCTTCACGCCGAACCAGGAGATCGCGTTCCGCGTGGCCGAGAACCGCACCGTGTGGAGCTACACCATCACCCCGAACGGGTCGGGCGTCACCGTGACCGAACGTCGTGAGCTGAACGGCACCACCACCAAGGTGTCGTCGGTCCTCGTGGACAAGGTCATGGGCGGCACCGAGTCCTTCGAGGCCGAACTCAAGCTCGGCATGGCCGAGACCCTCGGCAAGATCAAGCGCGCCGCGGAGAGCAAGCTCGACCGCGTCTGAGGGCCATCAGGTTCGGCTGATCTTGTCGATCAGCTCGGGGAGGTCGGCCACCGAGTCGATGACGTGGTCCGGGTAGGGCCCGAACTCGTCACGCTGCAGCGCGTTCAGCGCCTCCTCGCGGAACTTGCCGGTGCGTACCAGCACACCGATCAGCGCCGACGCCTGCGCGCCCAGGACGTCGTTGTGCATGTCGTCCCCGACCATCACCACCTGGTTGGGCTCCAGCCCTAACATGTCGGTGGCGGCCCGGAACCCGAGTGGCGACGGTTTGCCGATCGCCTTGATCTTCTTGCCCGATGCCTTCTCGAGGCCCTCGAGGTACACGCCGGTGTCGATCGACAGCCCGTCGGCCGTCGACCACGTCATCGAACGGTGCATGGCGATGACCGGCACGCCGTCGAGCAGCATCTCGAGCACCTTCGACAGCGCGTGGTGGGTGAACACGGGCCCGGCCCCACCGAGAACCACGACCTCCGCGTCCGACGGGTCGTCGGTGAGTTCGACGCCGGTCATGTCCTCCGCGATCGGCCCCTGGTTGAGAACCCACACCCGCTTTCCCGGGAAGGTCGACGCCACATACTCGGAGGTCAGCTTCGCGGCGGTCAGGATCTCGCCGCCGTCGACGAAGAAACCGCAGTCGTTCAGCAGTTCCGCGATCTCGTTGCGCGAGCGCGAGGTGGTGTTGGTCAGGAACATCCGCGGGATCTTGCGGTCGGCGAGTCGGGAGACGGCCTCCACCGCGCCGGGCAGAGCCTTCCACGAGGTGACCATCACCCCGTCGATGTCGAGAAGCAGACCCAATGCCATGGGCACGAATGTAGTCCGCGGTCCCCGGCGACGCAGTGCAGGCATCCCGCGAATCGGGGACCGCGGCGAGACGCGACCGCCCACCTGGCATCCTGAGCGCATGCGTACCGTCGCAGAGCATCAGGCCGTCGTCGCGGCGCTGTTCGGCCCACCCGTCCCCGTCCGGCTGCCCGTCCCGGAGGCACTGGGCCGGGCAACGCTCGCCGACGTCGACGCACCACTGTCGCTGCCCGGCTTCGACAACTCCGCGATGGACGGATTCGCCGTCCTCGCCGCGGATCTCGCCTCCGCCGGCCCCGACTCCCCCGTCACACTGCCCGTCGCCGCGGACATCCCGGCCGGGCGCACCGACACCCTCACGCTCGCGCCCGGCACCGCGCACCGGATCATGACCGGCGCCCCGTTGCCGGCCGGCGCCGACGCGGTGGTGCCGGTGGAACTGACCGACGCGGTGATCGGCCCGGTCGCGGCCGCCGAGACGGTCACCTTCACGGCACCGGTCGAGTCCGGCAAACACATCCGGCGCGCGGGGTCCGACATCGGGCGGGGAGCACGGGCACTGCCCGCCGGCACCGTGATCGGCGCGCCGCAGGTCGGGCTGCTCGCCGCGCTCGGGATCGTCGAGGTCACCGTCGCGCGCCCGCTGCGCGTCGAGGTCCTGTCCACCGGTTCGGAACTCGTCGAACCCGGAAACCCGTTGCAGCACGGCCAGATCTACGAATCGAACGGGGCGATGCTCACCGCCGCGGCCATCGAGGCCGGCGCGCTCGGCCGGCATGTGCACTTCGTGCCGGACGACACCGGCGACTTCCTCGCGCGTCTCGACGAGGTCGCCGGCGAGGCCGACCTGATCATCACGTCCGGGGGTGTGAGTGCGGGCGCCTTCGAGGTCGTGAAGGACGCGCTGTCGGCCACCGGTTCCGTCGAGTTCGTCAAGGTCGCGATGCAACCGGGCATGCCGCAGGGGTGCGGTCACCACGTCGCGTCCGCCGGGTCCGACGGGACGGCCGGACCCACCGTGCCGATCATCACACTGCCGGGCAACCCGGTCAGCGCCCTGGTGTCCTTCGAGGTCTTCATCCGGCCCGCCCTCCGCACCGCGACGGGGTTGCCGCCGCACCGGCCTCGTGTGACCGCGCGCCTGGGCGCCGACATCCGCTCACCGCAGGGCAAGAGGCAATTCCTGCGCGGAGTCCTTCGGACGGACGAGGGCGGATCGGGCGTCGTCGTCGATCCGATCGGGCCGCCCGCGTCCCATCACCTGCGGTTCCTCGCCGAGGCCGATGCGCTCATCGACGTGCCCACCGAGACCGACGGCCTGGCCGCCGGATCTCCGGTCGACGTGCTCGTCCTGCGCTGAGCTCTAAGCTGGACCGGAGTCGCACCCACCGTGGTGCACGAGGTTTCATCGAGTCGCCCCACACCGGGCACAACAGGAGGTAGATCGTGGCCAGACGTCCGCGTCCGGACGAGGGCAACACCGGCCGTGTCGCCCATTTCCTAGACCTGGCCCGCGAGACCATCCCACCGATCCATCCGGCGGGTATCCCGTTCGTCGCCGCTCCCGCGGCGGTCGCGCTCCTCGGGCGCCGCCACCGCTGGATCGCTCGCCCCGCGGCCCTCACCGCCGGCGCCTGTGCCGCCTTCTTCCGCCACCCCGGCCGTATCCCGCCGACCGAGCCGGGCGTGGTCGTCGCCCCCGCCGACGGCACGATCGCGCTGGTCGACGAGGCGGTGCCGCCCGCCGAATCGGGCCTGGGCACCGAGCCGCTGCCCCGCGTCTCGACCTTCCTGTCGATCTTCGACGTCCACGTGCAGCGTGTGCCCATCGCCGGTACGGTCACCGCGGTGACCCACACGCCCGGAGCATTCCTCTCCGCGGACCTGCCCGAGGCCAGCCGCGACAACGAGCGCACCACGATGACCATCCGCACCACGGCGACCGGCGGAGGGGCGGGGCCGGACCTGGCGGTCGTCCAGATCGCCGGACTCGTCGCACGCCGGATCGTCTGCGATCCGGAGGTCGGCGACACGCTGCGTCTCGGCGACACCTACGGGCTGATCCGCTTCGGCTCCCGGGTCGACGTCTACTTCCCCGAGGGCACCACTCCCCGCGTCTCGGTGGGTCAGCGCGCCGTCGGCGGCGAGACCCCGTTCGCCTACCTGGATCTCTGACCCGGCCCGCCCGTGAACCCCCCAGCAGCGAACTCCTCCGACGGCCACTCCGGACTCCGGGCCGGTGGCCCCGGGATCCGCCGACCGACCCGACCCTCCACGACCCGCAACCCCACCGCGCGGTCGGCACGACGCCAGGCGCAGGCCCACGCCCCGACACCGGCGGCGCCACGGGAACCCGAGCGGCGTCGCGTCCGCCGAGAGGCGCAGGCCGGGCGCATCATCATCCCGTCGTCGCTGACGATCCTCGCGATCTGCGCCGGACTGACGGCGATGCGCGCGGCGACCACCGGTGACATCGACGCCGCCATGGGTCTGCTCGTGGCCGCGGCCTTCCTCGACGGCATCGACGGACGGGTCGCCCGGCTCATGGGCGCGACCAGCCGGATCGGCGCCGAGATCGACTCCCTGGCCGACGCGATCAACTTCGGCGTGGTGCCGGCGATGATCGTCTACTTCCACCTGCTCGAGGGCCAGGATCTCGGTTGGGCGCTGGCGCTCGTCTACTGCTGCGCGGTCGTGCTGCGCCTGGCCCGCTTCAACACCCTGCTCGACGACGAGGAGGCACCCGGCTACACCAGGGACTTCTTCGTCGGCGTTCCGGCGCCCGCGGCCGCCATCGCCGCGCTGCTGCCGATCGGTCTCGCCCAGCAGTTCGGTGAGGGCTGGTGGACGTCGCTTCCCGCCGTCGGCGGCTGGCTGGTCCTGGTGGCCTTCCTCGCCGTCAGCCGGGTCCCGACCGCGTCGCTGAAGACCGCGTCGATCCCGCCCCGCGCGGTCGCCGGTCTCCTCGTCCTCGTCGCGGTCGGCGCGGCACTCCTGCTGACCTACCCGTACGTGCTGATGATGATCGCGATCCTCGGTTACGCGATCCACATCCCGTTCGCGTGGCGCTCACGGCGCTGGGTCGCCTCCCGACCGGAGTACTGGGAGGAGAGGCCCGCCGAACGTCGCGCACAGCGGAAGGCGTCGAAGACCGAGCCCGACGGCCGTCGACGACGCCCCGTCCTCAAGTCGCAGCGCCGGCTCGGCCTCAACCGTCCGACCGGCACCCCGGCCATTGCTCACCAGCCCACTGATCACCAGCCCGCTGATCGCCCGACCGAGGACGACACCGCGGACCGGAACGCCGCGACCGCCGGCGCTGGACCGGTGGCCGCCGAAGCCGAAAGCGAGACCGAGTGAGCTCACAGGTGTCCCTGACGCTGACCGCGCGGCTCAACACCTCCGCGGCCGAGGCCCGGCGCGGCATCATCCGGGTCCATCCCGAGGTGCTGACCGCGCTGTCGCTGCGGGAATGGGACGCCGTGTCGATCACCGGCGCCCGCGTGACCGCCGCGGTGGTCGCGGCGACCGGCGCGGCGTCGCCGACCGGGATCGCGCTGCTCGACGAGATCCTCTTCTCCAACGCCGGGGTCAGAGAGAACGCCTCGGTGGTGCTGGCACCGGTGGTCGTGCACGGGGCGAGCCGGGTGATCGTGAACGGTTCGGTACTGGCCACCCAGTCGATCACCGAGTCCACGCTCCGGCGCGCGCTGCTCGGCAAGGTGCTGTCGGTCGGCGACGCGGTGTCGTTGCTGCCGCGCGACCTCGGCCCCGAACTCGCCGCCACCGAGGCGACGCGCGCCCTGGCCCGGTCCGTCGGCATCACCTGGACCACCGAACTGCTCACGGTCACCGGCACCGATCCCGGCTCCCCCGTCAGCGTCCAGACCAACACCGCGGTGTTGTGGTCGACGACCGCCGGCGTGGTACCCCCGCTCGGCGACCGCACCGGTTCACCGCGTCTTCCGGGCGCACTCGGCATCGTGCCCGAGGCGCAGGTCAGCGCACCCGCCCCGGCGACCGCGGCCGGCGTCGGCCGCCTCCCGGTGGAGGAGCCGGACGTCCCGGTCCGGCCGGTGTCCGAGCTGGTCGGCGTCGATTCCCAGATCACCAAGCTCACCGAATGGCTGGCGATCACGCTCGACGAGCCCGACGTGCTGCGCACCCTGGGAGCCGCACCCCGCCTCGGTGTCCTGGTGACCGGGCCGGCCGGCGGCGGCAAGGCGACAGTGGTGCGGTCGGTCTGCGCGAAACGCACACTCGTCACCGTCGACGGCCCGACGACCGGCGCGACCGAACCCAACACCCGCCTGCGCACGGTCTCCGACGCCGTCGCCCAGGCCCGCGCGACCGGTGGGGTCCTGCTCATCACCGACGTCGACGCCCTGTTGCCGTCCGAACCCGAGCCGGTCGCCACCCTCATCCTCGACGAGTTGCGGTCGGGCATCGCCGACGGTCGCATCGCACTCGTCGCGACCACGGCCGAGCCGGTCCGCCTCGACTCGCGCCTTCGCGATCCGTCGTTGTGCGACCGCGAACTGATCATCGGCCTACCCGACGCCGCGACGCGGGCGCGGCTGATGTCGGCGATCCTGTCGACGGTTCCGACCGAGGGCGACCTGGACCTCGACTCGGTGGCCGCACGCACGCCCGGCTTCGTCGCCGGCGACCTCGCCGCGCTCACCCGGGAGGCCGCGCTGCGCGCCGCCACCCGTGCCAGCAACACCAGGTCCGAACCGGCACTCCGCACCGAGGACCTGGTGGGCGCGCTCGACGTGATCCGCCCGGTCTCACGGTCGGATTCACCCGAGGTGGCCCTGGGTTCGATCACGCTCGCCGACGTCGGCGACATGGTCGAGACCAAGCAGGCCCTGACCGAGGCCGTGCTGTGGCCGTTGCAGCACCCCGACACCTTCGCCCGTCTCGGCGTCGACCCGCCGCGCGGTGTGCTGCTCTTCGGCCCGCCCGGCTGCGGCAAGACCTTCGTCGTGCGGGCGCTCGCCGCGTCCGGCCAGTTGTCGGTGCACACCGTCAAAGGTGCTGAGCTGATGGACAAGTGGGTCGGCTCGTCGGAGAAGGCGGTCCGTGACCTCTTCGCCCGCGCACGGGAATCGGCGCCGTCGCTGATCTTCCTCGACGAGGTCGACGCCCTCGCTCCCCGCCGCGGACAGTCCACCGACTCCGGGGTCGGCGACCGCGTGGTGGCCTCGCTGCTCACCGAACTCGACGGGGTCGAACCGCTGCAGGACGTGGTCGTGCTCGGCGCCACCAACCGGCCCGATCTCATCGATCCCGCTCTGCTGCGGCCCGGACGCCTCGAACGACTGGTCTTCGTACCGCCGCCGGATGCCGCCGCCCGCGGTGACATCCTGCGCGCCAGCGGCCGCGACGTCCCGCTCGACGACATCGACCTCGACGAACTCGCGGCCGACCTCGACGGCTATTCCGCCGCAGATTGTTCGGCGCTCCTGCGCGAAGCCGCCCTGTCGGCGATGCGCCGGGACATCAACGCCGCCGCGGTCACCGCCGACGATGTCACCGAGGCCCGGCGACGGGTCCGCCCCTCCCTCGACCCGGTCCAGGTGGAGGAGCTCAGGGCGTACGCCGAGCGCCGCCTGGACTGACCGGAGAGAATCGCCCCCACCACATGGACGATCGGTCACGCAGAAACTACTGTGGTTAGGTCAGATGCGGGCGCGCATAAGGTGTGCCGCACTTTGTGACGCGCTGAGAGGGGAACAATGGCACGGCCGTCCAAGCCGTTGATCAGTCGCGATGCCGCCGTGATGGCATCGATCGAGATCATCGACTCCGAAGGGCTCGACGCCTTCAGCCTCCCCAAACTCGCCAAGCATCTCGGGGTCCGCGCGCCGTCGTTGTACCACCACTTCGACGACAAGAACGAGATCCTCACCGAGGTCGCCCGGTACATCGCCGGCACCGCGGTGCGCCGGCCCCGGATGAAACCCGGACCGGACTGGCCGGAGTTCTTCGTGAACCTGGCCCTGAACTTCCGGCAGTCGATCCTCCGTCATCGCAATGCCGCACCGGTTCTGCTGCAGCACCTGCCCCGCGACCTGTTCACCGCCACCTACGAGGACACCGCCGAGTTCCTGCTGGAGTCAGGAGTCCCCGTCGACCTGCATGTCCGCATCCTCGACGGCATGGAGACGCTGTCCATCGGCGCGGTACTCATGGAGGCGATGCGGCCGCCGCGACCGCGCTCGGCGATCTTCCCCAACGTGTCGGCCGATTCGCAACCGCTTCTCGCCGAGGCGTTGTCGAAGAACGAACTGACCCAGAAGCAGCTGTTCGAGGCGATGATGCGGAGCTTCCTGCACGGCATCATCCGGGATCACGACCTCCCGGCCGCGGACGAGGTCGCAGCGGGCTGACGATGGGCGCGCTCGGACGGTCCTTTCGGGTCAGAGATCCAGAACCAGCCGCGCCGAGCAGCTGCGCGAGACGCAGACCATCATGCAGTCGTTCGCGGGCTGCTCGTCGTCGTCGAGCACCGAATCCCGGTGGTCCGGAACGCCGTCGAGGACGGTCTGTTCGCATGTTCCGCAAGAAGGAACTCATCATCAACGCCGCCGGTAAGAACATGTCGCCGGTGAACATCGAGGGCAAACTCAAGAGCGCATCGCCGCTCATCGGCCAGGCGTGTGTCTTCGGCGACCGGCGCCCGTACAACGTCGCACTGATCGTCCTGGATCCGGACGCCGCGGACACCTACGCGGCCGCGCACGGACTCGCCGACGGCTCCCCGGCGACACTGGTCGCGGATCCTGCCCTGCAGGCCGTGATCGCCGAAGCAGTCGAGCGTGCCAATGGTCAGCTGTCGCGGGTCGAGCAGGTCAAGCACTATCGGCTGCTCGCCGACGAGTGGCTACCGGATTCCGACGAACTGACACCGACCATGAAACTCAAACGACGCGCAGTCGCCGAAAAGTACGCCTCGGTCATCGACGAGGTCTACTCCGAGAGTTCGCCGTAGCCACCGAAACCGCCCCTGGAACCACCCTCTGTAGCCGCGCCGACGTGGCGTCGTCGGGCAGTCTGTGGAGGGCGGATTTCGAGGGCGCTTTGCGGTTCGGACTATGACTTGGCGGTGGCGGCCGGGACCGCGCTCGGCAGGAACGCCGGAAGAACGAAGTTACGCAACATGTCCCGGTGTTCGGGGTCATCCGGACGGTCGAAGTCCAGACGCCCGACGAGGATGAACTGGACGAGCGCGATCCACTCGGCCATCTTCTCCTTGTCGACGTCCCGGCGAATCTCGCCGCGCTCCATCGCCCGTTCGATGACGGGGTCCCACATCTCCGCGGTCAACCGCGCGGCGAGACCCGAGGCGCCGACCAGGGGCTCGGCCATCTGCATGTGCTCGGGACTGACGAGGATGCGGATCAACGGATCCCGACGTCCGCGATCGACCAGGAAGATCAGACCCTCGACGAGCTGGTCGGCGAAGGACTCCTTCTCCAGCAGGAACTTCCGCGCCTTGGCGAACAGCATCCGCGAGCGCCGTTCGATGATGGCCGAGATGAGGGTGTCGCGGTCGCCGAAGTAGCGGTAGACGGTCGGCCGGGACACGCCGGCCTCGCGACCGATGTCGTCCATCGTCGTCTTCGATACGCCGTATCGCTGGAAAACCTTCTCCGCAGCGACCATGATCTGTTTACGGGCCTCATCGACGTCCTCGCTCAGGACGTTGCCCGTCTTTCTGCGTGCCACGTGTGTGCACCTCCCTCAAGCGATGTTACAACGGACAAACTGTGTCATCTGTCCGCGAGGCGGAAAAAATCGAGACAGCCTCGTCGTCCGTGGCGTCGAGCCAGGCCGACAAGCAAAACGACCGAGGTGCGGATGTCCCTCCGCAACCTCGGCCGTCTCACACCCAGCGCGTATCCCGTCTAACGCACGCGCACCCCTCAGCGCACGCGATCGAAGCGAGTGTCCACGTCCTTGTACTCGTCCCGGATCACCGTCTTGGCGATCTTTCCACTTGGGAGCCGGGGCAGCGGGTCCTGCCGGATCACCACGTAGCGGGGCACCTTGAAGTCGGCCAGGACCTGCTGGCAGTGCTCGACGACCTTCGGGTTGACCACGAGCGACTCGGAGACCTCACGGTCGGCGACGAGCACGCTGAGGACGCCCTCGGGGATCACCCCCTCCTCGACGATTTCGGCGACCACGTCGGCGAACACCGACGGCGACAGCGGCGCCTCGGGCGAGGTCTTGAGGACGACCGAGCAGCCGGCGGCCAGGGCCGGGATGACCTTGAAGGCGATGCTGCCGATGGGTCCGTTCCAGGGGATGATCGCGGCGACGACGCCGGTCGGCTCCTTGACGACGTTCACCTTGCGCGCCTCGGCGGCCACCGCGCGGTACAGGCCGAGCACCATCTGCTGGGTCATCGCGCTGACGGGCGCGGTGACGCCGACCTCGACGATGCCGAGTGTCGTCAGTTCGGGGACCCGTGCCTCGAGGCGGTCGGCGATGGTGTCGATCACGTCGGCGCGTTCCGCAGGCGATTTGCGCGCCCACTCACCGCCGTCGAACGATGCCCGGGCCACGTCGACGGCACGCGCCATGTCCTCGGCGGTGGCGGCACGGACGCGGGCCGCGGTGCGCTCGGAGTACGAGTCGACCACGTCGATCCAGTCATTGCCGCTCGATTCGACCCAGCGGCCTCCGATGAAGACTCGGTCGCGGTCGGCGATGGTGGCGAGCGGGTCGGCCGCCTGTTCGGTCGTCGTCATGGAACAGCTCCTCGATGAGTGGATGTGCGCCCCGGAGTCCAGGGCGGACAACACGGTGACGCAGCGTTGTGAAGCGGGTCACAGGAGAGACTAGTAACCGAAAGGCGTTAGGTCAACACCTGACATGTTCTGTCATTTGTCTCGCAGCTCCGGCCACGAAAAAGCCCCCGCCGCAGCGGGGGCTGATGCGCCGGATTATTCCGCGTTCACCAGGTAGAACACCGATGAACCACCACCGGCTGCCTGGGGTGATGCGCCGATCTGGACCCAGAAGGTCGATCCGCCCTTGAACGCGGACAACACGGCGACCGACTGACCACCTTCGGTGGAACGGTGCGATTCGGTGTAGCCGGCGTCGGTGAGCTTCTTCGCCGCCGCGTCGAGCTGGTTGCCGGCATTCGCCGGGCCCTGGACGGTGACCTCCCAGCCGTCGGCGCGTGTACCGCTCGCCGAGAGCACGTGCCCGTCGATCAGCGGCACCTGCGTGACGGGAAAATCCGACGGCAGCGGGACACCCTCGGGACCGGCTTGCTCCTCCTCACCGCACCCGGCCAGGGAGCCCGCGACCACCACGATCGAAGCCAGTACCACAAGGAGACGCCAGAGCCAGTCGAACCGGAACATACGGGCAACGGTAAAGTAGTTCCCGCGGGCGTTCGCCCGTGACACCCCGCCGGGAGAAAGACGGAGTGCCCTTTTGATATCCGTGTTGACTGCGTTGGCAGTGTGCGTACTGATAGCGCCCGCAGTCATCCACTGGATCGGCACCCGGGGCTTTTACATCCTCGCACTCGCGCCGCTCGGCGCCCTGATCTGGGTGATCTCCCACTGGCCCGACCCGGAAGCCGACCGCGCCGTCGTGGAGACGGTGAGCTGGGTTCCGTCGCTGCAGATGGACATCGTCACCCGGTTCGACACCCTCGCGGCGATCCTGTCCGTGCTGATCCTCGGCGTCGGCGCCCTCGTGCTCTGCTACTGCGCCCACTACTTCGACGACGCCCGTCCCCGCGTCGCACTGTTCGGCGGCGAGATGGTCGCCTTCGCCGGTGCCATGTTCGGTCTGGTCGTCTCCGACAACATGCTCGTGCTCTATGTGTTCTGGGAGCTCACGACCGTGCTGTCGTTCATGCTGGTCGGCTTCTACGGCGTCCGCGCGACAGCCCGACGGTCGGCCACCCAGGCGCTGCTGGTCACCACCTTCGGCGGCCTGGCCATGCTCGTCGGCATCATCATGCTGGGCGAACGGTCCGGGACCTACCTGCTCTCGGAGATCATCGCGACCCCGCCGACCGGCGTCTACGTCGACGTCGCGATCGTCCTGCTGCTCATCGGCGCACTCAGCAAATCGGCCATCGCCCCGTTCCACTTCTGGCTCCCGGGCGCCATGGCCGCCCCCACCCCGGTCAGCGCGTACCTGCACGCCGCGGCGATGGTGAAGGCCGGCATCTACCTGATCGCGCGCCTCGCACCGGCCTTCTCGGTCACCGCCAGCTGGCAGGTCGCCGTCGTCGGACTGGGCGCGTTCACGATGGTCCTCGGCAGCTGGCGGTCGCTGCGTGAACTCGACCTCAAGCTCATCCTGGCCTTCGGCACGGTGTCACAGCTCGGGTTCATGGCCGTGCTCGTCGGCATCGGCGACGCCAACGTGGCCATGGCCGGACTCGCCATGCTCGTCGCGCACGCCATGTTCAAGGCCTCGCTGTTCATGGTCGTCGGCATCATCGACCACGCCACCGGTACCCGCGACATACGTAAACTCGCGCGGCTCGGTCATCGGCTACCCGTGCTCGCCATCACCGCCGCGGTCGCCGGCGCCAGCATGGCCGGCATCCCCTTCACCTTCGGTTTCATCGGCAAGGAAACCGCCTTCGCGTCGGTCTGGGACACCGGCGCCCTCGCCCCCTGGCAGGCCCACACCGTCGACATAGTGCTGCTCGTCGGCTCGATCATCACCTGCGCGTACACGCTCCGTTTCCTGTGGGGAGCCTTCGGCCGCAAGGTGCGGCACACGCCCAGCCCGGCAGTGGCGAAGATGCACGCACCCTCATGGGCCTTCTACCTCTCCCCGGTCGTCCTCGCGGTCGCCGGAGTGGTGGCCGGACTCGTCAGCGGACCGATCGGCGATCTCTTCGAGCCCTACGCCGAGACCCTGAACAGCTACGGCCACGAGATCGAACACCTCGCCCTGTGGCATGGATTCGGCCTCCCGGTGATCTTCTCGATCATCGTCATCGTGGGCGGTGTGATCGCCTTCCTCGGCATCCGCCGAATCCGCGACCGCGTCTTCGGGTTCCGGCCCCTGCTCAACGCCGACCGCATCTACGACGCTGCGCTGCGCTCGGCCGACACCATCTCGCTGCTGCTGACCCGCAACACCCAGCGCGGTTCACTGCCCATCACCCAGGGCGTCATCCTGTGCACGGCGATCCTGCTGCCGACGATCGTCCTGTTCCTCGGCGCGCGCGACCGGCTGCAGGTCGACTACAGCGCCACCGCGGTCCAGGTCGTCATCGGCGGAATCATGATCGCCTCGGCGCTCGCCGCGGTCGTCCTGCGCAATCGTCTCGCCGCGACACTGTTGGTCGGCATCACCGGCTACGGCTGCGGCATGCTGTTCGCGCTCTACGGCGCCCCCGACCTCGCACTCACCCAGTTCCTGGTGGAGACCCTGACGCTGGTCATCTTCGTGCTCGTGCTGCGCAAGCTGCCCGCCGAGCCGGAGAAGCGGCATGCCACGGGCTTCAAGCCCCTCCGCGCGCTGATCGGTCTCGCATTCGGCGCCATGCTCGTGGTGATCGGTCTGTACGCGGCCTCCGCGCGCTCGACCGAGCCCCTGCACGTCGACCTCCCCGAAGCCGCCTACGAGTACGGGCACGGCGCGAACGCGGTGAACGTGCTCCTGGTCGACATCCGCGCCTGGGACACGATCGGCGAGGTGTCGGTGCTGATCGTCGCGGCGACCGGCGTCGCCTCGATGGTGTTCCGCAACCGACGCTTCGGCGCGGCACCACGCGTCGCCGACGCCATCCGGCTGCAGGCGGGCATCAGTGGCGACGATTCGGACGACGACGATCCGATCCCACCCGACCGCACGACGTGGCTGCTCGGGTCGGGTCTGCGCGACCCGCGGCACCGTTCGATGGTGCTGGAGGCGACGACACGTCTGCTGTTCCCGACGATGGTGGTGCTCTCGGTCTACTTCTTCTACGCCGGCCACAACTCGCCGGGCGGTGGGTTCGCCGGCGGACTCACGGCGGGACTCGCACTCGTCCTGCGGTACCTCGCCGGCGGACGCTACGAGCTCGGTGAGGCCCTGCCGATCGAACCGGGCCGCATCCTGGGCGCGGGTCTGGCGATCTCCGCCACCACCGCGATCACCTCGATGTTCCTCGGGGCCCCGGCGCTCTCGTCGGCCGTCTTCGAGATCACCGTCCCCGTCCTCGGCGACATCAAACTGGTCACCGCGCTGTTCTTCGACCTCGGCATCTACCTCATCGTGATCGGCCTCGTGCTCGACGTGCTGCGCAGTCTCGGTGCGCGTCTCGACGTCGAGACGACGGTGGCCCGCACCACGGTCCGGTCCCGGACCTCGTCGGAGACGGTCCCGGCCGAATCGGACGAACCGACAGCCGAGAACGTACCGACCGGGAAGGGGCAGGTGGCGCGATGAGCACCAACCTCCCGCTCCTGCTGGTCGTCGGATTCATGGCCGCCTGCGGTGTGTACCTGCTGATGGAACGCAGCCTGGTCCGGATGCTGTTCGGCCTGCTCCTGTGCGGCAACGCGCTGAACCTGATGATCATCGTGGTGTCCGGCGGGATGGGCAATCCGCCGATCCTGGGCCGGTCGTCGGAGAACCGTGCAACCGACGCCGACCCGCTCGCACAGGGGATGGTCCTGACCGCGATCGTCATCACCATGGGTGTGGCGGCGTTCGTGCTCGCGCTCGTGTACCGGCTGTTCGTGATCAACCGAGACGACGACGACGTCGAGGACGACGTCGAGGACGTCAAGATCAAGACCGGCACGCTCGACACCGCCCCCGACCGCGACCGCAGCGACGACCCGGTCACCTTGTCCGACACCGTGACCGGCGACTACTTCGACGACGCGGGCAACCCGCTCACCCCCGAGGAGGTCGCCGAGCGGCACTCCGCCCTGCATGAGACCGACATCATGCCGACCGACTCGGACGTCATCGACGAGATCGGTTCCGACGACACCGAGGACGACCCGGACGTCGTGGGCGACAAGGTGCCCGACGACGACTCGGGCGAGCCGAATGTCATCGGCAGCTCCGGTGAGAAGATCGCCGCCGACGACGCAGCACACAGCTCCGAAGGGGGTGACCGATGACTCCGCAGCCGTCCTGGATTCCCGTCCTGATCGCCCTGCCGACGCTGGTGCCCCTGGGCGCCGCCGCGCTGTCGCTGCTGCTGGGCCGGAGCCCCCGGTTCCAGCGCGTGGTCGCCATCGTGGCGATCTCGGTGGCGTTCATCACGTCGTGTCTGCTGCTCTACCTGACCGACCGGCACGGCACCTTCGCCGTCGCGATCGGCGGTTGGGGCGACAAGGGTTACCCCAACGGTCCTCTCGGGATCACGCTGGTCGTCGATCAACTGGCCGCCCTGATGCTCGTCGTCTCGACGATCGTGCTGCTCTGCGTCGTCGTGTACGCGATCGGTCAGGGCATCCGGGACGGCACGGCGCAACAGCCGACGTCGATCTTCCTGCCGACCTATCTCATCCTCACCGCGGGTGTCTGCAACGCCTTCCTCGCCGGCGACCTGTTCAACCTGTACGTGTCCTTCGAGGTGCTCCTCACCGCGAGTTTCGTGCTGCTGACGCTCGGTGCCAGTGAGGAGCGCGTGCGAGCCGGCGCGTCGTACGTGATGGTGTCGATGGTGTCGTCGCTGATCTTCCTGGCCGGCATCGCCTTCGCGTACGCCACGACCGGCACGCTGAACCTCGCGGAGATGGCCGTCCGTCTCGACGACGTCTCCAGCGGCACCCGCAACGCGCTCTACGCCGTGCTGCTCGTGGCCTTCGGCATCAAGGCCGCGGTGTTCCCGCTGTCGACGTGGCTGCCCGACTCCTACCCGACCGCACCGGCGCCGGTCACCGCGGTGTTCGCGGGCCTGCTCACCAAGGTCGGTGTGTACGCGATCGTCCGCGCCCACACACTGTTGTTCCCCGGCGGGTCGATGGACACGGTGCTGATGGTCGCGGGACTGCTGACGATGATCGTGGGCATCTTCGGTGCGATCGCACAGTCCGACATCAAACGTCTGTTGTCGTTCACCCTCGTCAGCCACATCGGCTACATGGTCTTCGGTGTCGCCCTGTCCTCGGAACTCGGTATGTCGGCGGCGATCTACTACGTCGCCCACCACATTCTCGTCCAGACCACGTTGTTCCTGGTGGTGGGGCTGATCGAACGTCAGGCGGGTTCGGCGTCACTGCGCCGTCTCGGCGGCCTCATCGCCAGCCCCGTCCTCGCCATCCTGTTCCTGGTCCCGGCCCTCAACCTGGGCGGTATCCCGCCGTTCTCCGGGTTCATCGGCAAGGTCGCCCTCCTCGAGGCCGGCGCGCAGAACGGCTCGGTGCTGGCCTGGATCCTGGTGGCCGGCTCGGTCGTCACCAGCCTCCTCACGCTGTACGTGGTGGCCCGCATCTGGACCAAGGGATTCTGGCGGCCCCGCGCCGACGCCCCTGAGGGCGAACTGGCCGACCAGGGACCGTCCGCGCTCATCGACGAACGCGACGACGGCGCCTTCTCCGACCGTGAGGACGTCGGCCGCATGCCGGCGATGATGGTGCTCCCCACGCTCGCGATGGTCGTCGCCGGCCTCGTCCTCACGGTGTGGGCCGGCCCCATCTTCGACTTCACCGACAGCGCCGCCACCGACGTCGTCCACCGCGGCGTGTATATCGAGGCCGTGTTGGGCGGAGGTGGATCACGATGACGACCGGGAAACAGCCCACCGGCAAGCAGACCGGCCACGAGCACGAGCGTGCAGGGGAGCCGAAGCGGCGCGCACCCGTGGTCTCCACCAAGGGACCCGTCCTGTCGCTGGTGATCAACACCTGGCGGGTGTCGCTGCTGTTCGTCTTCTGGCACTTCGTCAGTGCCCTGGTGTGGCTGCGCAATCACACGAGCCTGCCCAAGTGGCTCGGCGGCGACGGCCGCGAGGTCGGGGTCCGGCTGTGGACCATCGCCTGGCTGACCTTCGTGTGGGTCTTGTTGTGGGGCACCGTCTCCTGGGCGAACGTCATCGGCGGTGTCGTCCTGGCGATCGCGGTGCTCACCGTGCTGCCGCTGCCCCGCGTGCCCGTCGAGGGCCGTATCCATCCGTTGTCGGTGGCGCGGCTCCTCGTCCGGATGATCGTCGACTTCTTCGTCTCGAGTGTGCAGATCGGCTGGATGGCCCTGCGTCCCGGCCGTCCGCCGCTCGGCGCGGTCGTGCGAGTCCGGGTGGCGATCAAGTCGGACATGGTTCTCACGCTCGCCGTCGACTACCTGAACCTCGTGCCGGGCACGATGGTGCTCGAGATCGATCACCGGCGGCGCATGCTGTACGTCCATGTCTTCGACGTCCGCTCGGAGAAGAAGGTGCGCGCCTTCTACGACCAGGTGGCGTATGTCGAGCGCATGTTCATCAAGGCCTTCGAGCGCGACAGCGAATGGCATCCCAGCCCGTACCACGGCATCGACGAGGACTTCCATCACGTGCGGCCCATCGAGCCGGTCGACGGCGCCCGACCGGCCGAAGAACCTGACCGGACCACGGGCCGGTCGGATCGAGGGGGGTCATGAGCGTGGTGTGGACGATCGTGGCGGCGATGCTGTTGCTCGCCGCGGTCCTGACGACGGTCGCGATCCTGCGGGGTCCGACCACACTCGACCGCCTGGTCGCGCTCGACGTACTGATCGCCCTGTGCATGTGTGGCCTCGGCGTGTGGGCGGCCTACAGCCGGGACTCGACCGTCGTGCCGGCCATCGTCGCGCTGTCGTTGGTCAGCTTCGTGGGATCGGTGTCGATCGCACGCTTCCGTGTGCGGGATGACCAGACATGACGGTGAAGAAATGATTGTGGACATCGTCAGCGCGACGCTGATTCTCGTCGGCTGCCTCCTTGCGGTCACCGCGGCCATCGGCCTGGTCCGGTTCCCGGACACGCTGAGCCGAATGCATGCGGCCACCAAACCGCAGACCTTCGGCCTGCTGCTGGTCCTGATCGGCGCCGTCGTGCGACTCGGCGACAGTGTCGACAGTGGAATGCTCATCCTGGCCGGACTCTTCGCGCTGATCACCGCACCCGTGGTCGCACACCGGATCGGACGCCTGGCGTATCAGGAGCAGCGTGCCCGCGACGGCCTCATGGAGGAGCGGGACATGGAGGCACCCGACCGGGATTAGCTCCCGCTCCCTGAGTAGGCAACCCCACTGCCGGTTGAGCCGACACACAACCCCACCGCCGGTTGAGCCGACACCGTGCGCAGCGAGGCGTCGCGTCGAAACCCCGTTGAGCCGACACACAACCCCACCGCCGGTTGAGCCGACACACGACCCCACTGCCGGTTGAGCCGACACCGAGCGCAGCGAGGCGTCGCGTCGAAACCCGGCCGCCACCACACCCACCGACCGGTTGAACCAACAAGGCACGAGGTTTCGACGCGGTGGCTCGCTTTGCTCGCTACCGGCTCAACCAGCAAGGCACGAGGTTTCGACGCGGTGGCTCGCTCCGCTCGCTACCGGCTCAACCAGCATGGCTAGGCTTCGACGCGGTGGCTCGCTCCGCTCGCTACCGGCTCAACCAACAAGGCGCGGTTTCGACGCGGTGGCTCAACCGGCAGGCCCTGAGCGCCGGTTGACGTACGGTCAGTCCAGCTCGGCGACCACCGATGCGACGACGTCGCGCATCGAGTGGGTGTCGCGGTACACCGCGCGCTGCCGCTGATAGCTGGCGCCCTGCGCGATGATGTTCTCGATCCCGGCGAGTTCGTCGACGCAGTCGAGGTCGCGCGCGATCGGCTGTAGGCGTTCGAGCAGGTCGTGGAGATCCTCGGTGACGAGTCTCTCGGTGCAGTCCGCGTCGAGGATGACGATGGCCTCGAGGCCGTAACGCGCTGCCCGCCACTTGTTCTCCTGAACCAGCCAGGGCGCCATCGTCGGCAGCGTCTCGCCCGCGGAGAACCGGCGGTCGAGATCGACGACGAGGCAGTGGATCAGCGCGACGATCGCCGAGAGCTCACCGAGGTTGGTCATGCCGTCGCAGACCCGCACCTCGATGGTGCCGAGATGCGGCGACGGGCGGATGTCCCAGCGGATCTCGTTGAGGTGGTCGATGATCCCGGTCGTCTTCTGATCGGCGACGAAGGCCTCGAACTGCTCCCAGGTCTTGAACTGGAACGGCAGCCCCGCGGTCGGGAGCTGCTGGAACATCATCGCGCGGTTGCTGGCGTAGCCGGTGTCCTGGCCGGCCCACATCGGCGACGACGAGGACAGCGCCAGCAGATGCGGATAGTAGTTCAGCAGGGCGTCGAGGATCGGGAGCACCTTGTCGCGGTGGCTGATCCCGACGTGGACGTGGACGCCCCAGATGAGCATCTGCCGACCCCACCACTGGGTGCGCTCGATGAGCTCGGCGTACCGGTGCCCTTCGGTCAGCAGTTGGGTCGAGTACTCGGCGAACGGATGGGTGCCCGCGCCGTAGAGGTCGACGCCGAGCCCTTCGGTCAGTACCCGCACGATGCCGAGTGTGTCGGTGAGGTCCGCGACCGCCTCACCGGTCGTCCGGCAGATGCCGGTCACCAGCTCGACGGTGTTGCGGAGCAGCTCCTTGTGGATCTTCCCCAGACGTTCCGGGTGATGCTCCTCGACCGCGGCGAAGAGCGCCGCCGCCGAGTTCGACAGATCGCCGGTGACCTTGTCGGTCAGCGCGAATTCCCACTCGACCCCCAGCGTGGGGGACGGCGACCCGTCGAACTCGATCGGTGTCATGGACGGCCGCGATCGCTGTCGGATCGCGGTGCCTAGCTCTTCTCTTCGATGACGCCGCAGGCGATGCGGGAGCCGGCGTCACCGGTCTTCAGGGTGTCTTCCTTCGGTCCACCCGGGTACTTGTCGGCCGGGATGTTGCCGAAGTTGTCGGCCTTCTCGTGGATCATGATGGCCTTGCCGAAGACCTGCTGGAGCTTCACCGCGTCCGTCGTGGTGACGGTACGGCCCGTGTGGTCCTCGAGGATGTTGATCGAGACCAGGTCACCGCTCGAGGGGTGGCTGGTGTTCCCGTCGACCTGCAGGTGGCCGCCGGCCGAGGTGAAGGCCTGCGCCCCACCGGAACCGGCGTCGCACACACCGTTCTCGTGGATATGCATGCCGTGGAAGCCCGCCGGCAGATCGCCGTCGGTGACGCGCACGCTGACGGTGACCGGACCATCGCTCTCGGACTCGGCCGAGAAGGTGGCCTCGCCGACGACCTTGCCGGACGTGTCCTTGATCTCGGCGACGGCGGTCTGGCCGGTGGGCTCGCCGTCGACGTCGTCCGCAGCACCCGGAGGCAGCGGCTTGTCGGTGACCACGGGCGGCGTCGTGCCGGGGACATCCGTGGGATTCTGGTCGGGGCTGCAACCGGCCAGGGCAACCCCGATCAGTCCCGCGGAAGCCAACGCGGCGAGGGCGCGCGACGCGGCGAGTTTCGAACGTCCGGACATGTCACTCCTTGATCACTGTCACCGGGATTGCGCCCGGCTGGGGCGGTTCACTGGGCGTCGGCCCAACGGTGCGCGACGACTACAGGCGCGCTGTTGAATTTTCTGAATGCTTCGACGATAGTCCGGCGGCGTACGTCACGATCCACTGACCGCGGTCACCACGATCACCGGCAACCCGCCCCGGCACCGGGTGAACGAGCTGGGACGTTCCTCGACGGAGACGGTGCCGCCGAGCGCGTCCGCCAGCTGATCGGCCTGCGCCTTGTCGGAGTCCTCGTCGTAGAAGATCGTGTTCTCGCTGAAGCCACCCGCGGTGTAGTTGCCGGGCTGGGCCATGGTGTAGCCCTTCTCCTTCAGCAGGTCGGTCACATCCGAGGCGAGTCCGGACACCTGGCCGGCGTTGATCACGCACACACGCTTCGCCGACGCCGACGCGGAGGTCGACGACGGGGTCGCGGAGGTGGGCGTCGAGGTGGCGGTCGCGGTCGTCTCGGCCTCCGGTTCGCTTCCCGAGGTCGCCGCGGAATGCCAGCCGAGCCCGATGAAGACGACGGCCACTGCGAAGAGCATCATCGCCCCCGCGCGCAGCGGGAGGCGATTGGGCTCACGGTCTGCATTCATCACCGACGACCTTAACGCACCTCGGATGGCTGACCGGGGTCAGCGTCTCAGGTGATCTCGAAGCCCAGACGGCGCGCGGCGCGGGCCTTCTGGCGCGACGCCCTCAGCCGCCGGAGTCGCTTGACGAGCATCGGATCCGCGGCGAGCGCTTCCGGGCGGTCGACCAGCGCGTTGAGCACCTGGTAGTACCGGGTCGCCGAGAGTCCGAAGAGTTCCTTGATGGCCTCTTCCTTGGCGCCGGCGTACTTCCACCACTGCCGTTCGAAGGCCAGGATGTCGTGTTCCCGGCGCGTCAGTCCGTCCGCACCGAGCTCGTGCGGATCGAGCTGGACTCCGTTGTCGGGGGTGGGTTGATCGCCGTCGTTCTGGCTACGCGCAGCTGCGCCGTCCATCTCACTCCCTCACCGATAAACCTGATGACCCTCACACCGTCGCTGACGTGCGCCGGGCCGGCGGACCGACCCGACCCGGGTTTCCCGATTCGGACCTCGGAGGACACGGCGACGAATCACAACGGTGTGGTTCGCAGACAATCTAACCACGGTCTCGACGTCCCATCGCGCTGTGACTCGCCACGACGCACGCTCGACCGGGGCCACGTGTGAGCCGTCGCTGTTAGCCTCGCCTCACCACGTACACGTCGATCCGGGGGGAATCGGATGATCTCAGGACTGTCGCGCGGCCTGACCGCGTTGTTCGCCGGCGTCGGCATCGCTGCGGGCACGGCTCTCGCCGCACCGGCGGTGGCCGCGCCGGCCGCGTCGGGTGAGCCTCTCGTGGTGATCGTTCCGGGCCACCAGCTCTACGCCGACGAGCGCCAGAACGAGGAGACCTTCCGGCCGCTCGCCGACGCCATCCGCTCGGCCGGGCACCGGGTCGTCTACGCCCACGCGAGCGGCCGCGACGTGGCCTCCGACGCCCGGTTGATCAGGGACGTCGTCGACCCGCTCACGGCGGGCGCCGATTCGGTCGGCATCGTCGCCCACAGCGCCGGCGGCCTCGGTGCGCGTCATTATCTGAAGTTCCTCGGTGGCGCCCGGGTGGTCGACGAGTACGTGGCGATCGGCACCGCCCAGTACGGCTCTCCCGGCGGATGTTCGCAACCGCGCGACGGAGGCTACGACACCTGCATGTACGCCGACGCCGTCACACGACTCAACGAGGGTCCGGATGCTCCCGGCCCGACCCGCTATTCGGTCGTCCAGAGCGACGGGGAGTGGACCGACGGCCGGCTCGACGGCACGGCGCAGTGTCGCGCCTACTCGCCGGTGCCCCTGGCCAACACCGGATTCGACCACGCCATCGAGATGCGGGACCCGACGATCATCGCCCGGGTGGTGACGTCGCTCCGGGGCGGTTGCGCCGGGCAGGTCGTCACCGATCCCGTCGATGGCTTCGATTGGCAGTCGACCCTGTTCCCGGGCATCCCGGGCCCGCTGGGTGACGCCGTCCGCGACGCCGTACCCGGCGTCGTTCCGGCGCCCTGAGCAGCTATAGGGTGATCGACATGGCGATTCTCCCGATCTGCATCGTGGGCGAGCCGGTGCTGCACCAGCCCACCTCCCCGGTTCCGCTCGACGCGGACGGCCGTCCGTCGCAAGACGTCATCACCCTCCTCGACGACATGTTCGAGACCATGGACGCCGCCCACGGCGTCGGGCTGGCGGCCAACCAGGTCGGTGTCGGGTCCCGCATGTTCGTCTACGACTGCCCTGACGGCGACCGCATGGCCACCCGTCGTCGCGGCGAGGTGATCAACCCGGTCCTGGAGACCTCCGAGATCCCGGAGACCATGCCCGATCCCGACGACAACGACGAGGGCTGCCTGTCCGTGCCGGGCGAGCAGTTCCCCACCGGCCGCGCCGACTGGGCACGCGTCACGGGCGTCGACCGGACCGGCGCCGAGGTCGTCATCGAGGGCAACGGCTTCTTCGCACGGATGCTGCAGCACGAAGTGGGACACCTCGACGGCTTCCTCTACGTCGACGTCCTCGTCGGCCGCAACGCGCGGGCCGCGAAGAAGGCCATCAAGCGCAACAAGTGGGGTGTACCCGGACTGACCTGGCTGCCGGGCGCCGTCGCCGACCCGTTCGGGCACGACGACGATGACGACGACTGACCGATTCTGACCAGGCCACAACGGACGACAGTGTCCCAGCTGCACACGACGAAGTCGGGCGCCGTGATCGGCGACCGAGTCGTCGTGCGCTATCTGCTCGGTCAGTCGACCCCCGCCGATTGGCGCGGCAATCCCGGTGCGGCGCAATCGGATGTCACCGGCATCCTGATCGACGACGCCGACCCGATTCGCCTGGAGCGCGACGGCGAGGTGGTGTCGGTTCCGGCGAGCTCCGTCACCTCGGTGCGGCTGCTGTCGGCCAGGCCGGTGCGCAACAGCGAGATCCGCACTCTGGAGGGTGTGGCCGCACGCTCGTGGCCGGGTGTGGAGACGGCGTGGATCGCGGGATGGTTCGTCCGCGCCGGACACGGGTTCAGTCGCCGCGCGAATTCCGCGGTCCCACTGGACCGTTCGGCACACCCCGACGCGACCACGCTCGGGCGGATCGCACAGTGGTACGCCGACCGGGGGTTGCCGCCCCTCCTCGCGCTTCCGGAGCGATTGCTGACGGCGTCGACCGTCGGTGGCGTCGACGACGTCGAGGTGCAGATGCTCACCGCCGACCTCCCGGCGCTGGCGACTCGTCTGGCCGGGTCCCGTTCCGGCACCGTCCGTCTCGCCGACGATCCTGATGTGGACTGGGTGTCGGCCTACTCCGGGCACCGCTCCGGCCACGACGCCCACGCGGTACGCGAGGTGGTGACCGCCGGCGACGGTCCCCGAGCCTTCGCCGCGATCCACGCCGACGGGTCGACCGAGGCCATCGCGATCGGTCGGGGCGTGGTCACCGAATCACCGGACGGCCTCCGATGGCTGGGACTGTCGGCACTGTGGACCGATCCGGAACGACGCCGAAGCAGGTTGTCGTCGCAGGTCCTCGCCGAACTGGTGGCATGGGGTGCCGAGCACGACGCCGGCCGCGCCTACTTGCAGGTCGAGACGACCAACCGCCTCGCCGGCGCCTGGTACCGCCGGCTCGGCTTCGGTCTGCACCACAGCTACCGCTACGTCACCCCTGCCATCCCCGCCGGCGACCTGCCCACCCCCGACGTTCCCGTCCCTGCCCCCGCCCCGCAGGAGCACTGATGCCACGCCGCACAGGCTCGACACCGACCGTCGCACAACGTCGTCGGCAGGCCGCGATCACCACGGTGGCCTTCGTGGTGATCGCGCTGGTCTTCGCGGTGACCTGGTTCGTCGACGGCGGCAGCGATTCCGGCGCCGACGACTCCGCGACCGCCGGCACCGTCTCGCAGTCGAGTTCGATCACTCGAACGCCCGCCGCCACGACCACTCCCAGGTCGGGCACCACAACGTCCGGGTCCACCGCGCCGAAGACGCGTGCGCCGGCCGCGGTCCCCGCGCACGTCACCCGCACGCTCGCGCTCATCGACGCCGGCGAATGGCCGGAAGCCGCACGGGCCCCGGGCACGAAGGGCGGGCTCACCTTCCGTAACAACGAGCGTCGGCTGCCGTCCACCGATGCCGACGGACGCCGCATCGCCTACCGGGAATGGGACGTCAACCCGAAGGAGCCCGGCCGCAGCCGAGATGCCGAACGGATCGTCACCGGGAACGACGGGACCGCCTGGTACACCGCCGATCACTACCGCTCGTTCATCCTGATCCGAGGACCGTCATGACCGCACGCGACGGTCTCGGTGCTCGCCTCCGCCGATTCCTCGACGACGCCGGAAGAGAAGGCTCGGCGGTCGGGCTCACGATCGAGCCTGAGCTGCCCGACCTGGGCCCCGACACCCGTCTGCGTACCGTCAGCGGTACTGCGGCGACCACGACCGGTGCGCTGTTCACCGCGTTCGCCCGCGTGTGGGACTTCCCGGATCACTTCGGCCGCAACCGCGATGCCTTCGACGACTGCATGCGCGACCTCGACGCACCCGACGCCGGCGGCCGAACGCCGTCGATCATCGTCAGCCACGTCACGAGGGCTGACCGGCTGCTCGAGCAGGATGACGCCGCCTTCGAGTGGTTCGCCGACTCGATCGGCTTCTATCGCGACCACTATCGTGACGCCGGAAAGACATTCGCGCTGATCCTGTCGGCCGCCCCTTCCCGGTCCTCCGCCGTCCGGGCCCGCTGGGACGCCGCGGGTGTGGCGGTCGCCGAACTCGACAACCGCAGGGAGGGCTGATGCGGATCGCCACCTGGAACGTCAACTCCATCCGAGCGCGTTCGGAGTCGATCGTCGAATGGATGGAACAGGCCGACGTCGACGTCCTGGCGATGCAGGAGACGAAATGCCACGACGACGCGTTCCCGCTGATGAGTTTCCTCGCGTCCGGGTACGACGTCGCCCATGTCGGGCAGGGCGCCTACAACGGGGTGGCGATAGCGTCGCGAGTCGGACTCGACGGGGTGGAGATCGCGTTCGACGGGGTGCCCACCTATCCGGTCGACAACCAACCGATCCGAGAGGCCCGGGCGATCTCCGCGGTGTGCGCCGGGATTCGCGTCTGGAGTCTGTACGTCCCCAACGGCCGAACGCCCGAGGACCCGCACTACGAGTACAAACTCCGCTGGCTCGACGCCCTCGGTGACCACATCGCGCTCCGGTTGGCACACGATCCGGCCGCCGAGATGATGCTGGCCGGCGACTGGAACGTGGCGCAGACCGACGACGACGTCTGGGACCGCGAGTACTTCGAGGGACGCACCCACGTCACGCCGCCGGAACGTGCTGCGGTGCAGCGCTTCCTGGATGGCGGCCTGGTCGACTCCGCACTCCCCTACGCCCCGGGTTACACGTTCTGGGACTACACCCAATTACGTTTCCCGCGCAACGAGGGGATGCGTATCGACTACGCGTTCTGTTCACCCGCGCTCGACACGCGCGTCATGGGCGCACATGTCGACCGTGACGCGCGAAAACGCAAGGGCGCCAGCGACCATGCCCCGGTGGTGTTCGAGCTCGGCTGAGATCACGACCTCACCACCGAAATATGCTGCGCAGCGGACTGAGAGCGATGGAAGAAACCTTGGCCGCAACCTGGACTGTGGCCTTGCCGAGTTCCTGGAACACGACCCCCGGGTTCTTCTTCGCGTAGTCGATCGTCTCTGGCACGTACTTGCTGTCGATCGCGGAGGCCTGCTCGAACACATATGCGTAGGTCGCCACGGTGACACCCGCCAGGTAACCGACACCACTCCCACGCTTGGCCATGCTCTCGGAGAACCGGCTGGCGGCTTCTCCCACCAGTCCGGCGATCACCTTGATCGGCTTGCCGTCAACGGCGCCCATGGTCAACCCGATACTCGTCAGAAAGAGGTTCGCGCGGCCCAAGTCGGTACCGCCGAGGATGCCGACCGCGATCGAAGCCCAGTCGACGAATGTCCGGTAAGCAGTGCTCGACAGGAACGCGTTGTACTGGGTAACGGTTGACGATCGCGACGAGTAAGTGCGGATCGGCGATCCAGTTCCGGCACCAGGGTTGAGCCCGCCGAACATGTCGCCAGCAGTTGGCCCGGCGATAGTGATGGCGGTTGGAATCGAGCGCACACTCCCCGTGACCTCGCCGTCCGCGTCGAACCATATGGCGCCGGTCCCGAGGTTGTACATCGTCGAACCGCTCCGGGGCGCGGACACACTCACTTGTGTGAAGCCCCCCGAAGTCTTCTGGATGAGAATCGATTCGCCCGGCTGGAGCACCTCGATCCACACTGTCTCGACCTCGCTGGTGGTCGACGCCGTGACGAGAACCGCAACGGGAGTGTCGTAGGCGTTCGCATAGACGAGATGTTCAGAATCGTAGCCGGCGAGACCCTCGAGCACTCCGGACGCATACGGTGGGAAGTTCGGCGATTCAACCAGTTGCCCAGTTTCGTCATAGTAGAGGTAGGTCGCAGGTGCGGTGACTTGTTCTGCGGTGATGAATGGAAAGAAGATGCCCTCCGGATCACGTTGCCTCACATACGCCAGGTACGCGGACGCAAACTCGGCCGATCCCACCGGCGGCAAGGGCAGCGGTTCTCCTGCCGGAAGCGGCTGAGATTCTTCTGCGGAGATCATCGGCGCAGCGTCGGCCCTGCCTGCTCGGCCGGATACCAAAGGTAGGCCCCGAACGCGCAACTGCCCTGTGTGTTCAACGGTTGGTGCGCGGACAACCGGTGCAACCGGTGCAACCGGTGCAACCGAGGTGATCGGAGGTGCGCCGGTGCCGTGCAACTCCTGGTCCACAGGTCCACTCGATGTTCCCGCTTCCGGGATCTCGGGTGCAGGGATGTCGGAGTCCGTTCCCGTAGCAGCCTGCTCGTCCCACGGCGTCCACCGAACCGGACGCTTATCGGCGCCCACCGGTTCTGGATCTTCTGGGATGCCCGAAGAGGCCGGCTCGGGCAGGGCGTCGACCGACTCCGGGCCCCCACTTACAACCGAACGGGACTCACCGCCCTCCTCGGGGCTCGAGTCGTCCCCAGAGACGAGGTTCCCGGAATCAGCCTCTGTGTCAGCGGAATTCGAGTCGGAATCCATCGGGATCGACGGATGTCCCGTGTCCGAGGGCGCTCCGGCAGATGAGAACTCAGCCCCCGTTCCCGACGCCGAGACCGACGTCTCAGCTCCCCCATCGGGGGTGTCTGCACCCGCAACTCCGGCACCGAGAGCAGCCGCGCACACAACCAACGCTCCACCGCCAACGGCTTTGACGACGCCGATCCACATCCGGGAGTGCTTCAACGTCTGTGCCTCCTGAGCATTCACCTTGGACCAAGTCCCCTGCCGATGAATGCTATTCAGGCTCCTTGAGGCGAAGTATCCCCCGAAGGAGTGAATGATGTTGGCAGCGGAAGCGATCGTGCGGTGCGACCACGGAACCGAGAGGATCGGTGCGTCGGGCAGGAAGAACCTCAGACGAACGACTTTCCCGGAATCCAGTAGGCCTGTGCCTTCACCGACTTCTTCGGGATGCCGTACTCGTTCCTCAGCGTCGCCGAGACCGCGCGGGTGCTGACGGAGTCCAGTGCGACCCAGCCGAAGTGGTCGTCCGCCGCGAACGCCGAGGCGCGCACGGCGTGGACGAGTGCGGCGCCCTCGTCCTCACGCGCGATCCAGTGGACGGTGTCGTGCGCACGAGCACGCAGCGGCTGGGACCTGTCGCTCTCATGCTGGTACTCCAACCAGATCGTGGCAGGCATCTCCGGGCGATCGGATGCCTCGATGGCGTCGAGCAGCGAGTTGATCGCCGGCAGTGAGGCCGGGTCGCCGGCGATGATCCAGCCGCGGATCCCGTCTGCGGGCATCGCGAACCTCGAACCCATCACGGTCGCGTTGATCGTGTCCCCGGGCTGCGCCTGCTGCGCCCAGCGGGCGGCGATGCCGTCGTGGATCGCGAACTCGATCCCGAACGTGTCGGCGACGGGGTCGGCATCGACGACGGTGTATCCCCGCTGATGGAGTCTTCCCGCGTCGTCGAACCACAGCCGAATCCACATCGTGGGGTGCGGTGCCCTCTTCGCGAGCAGCCCTCCGCCGGTGAACGTCAGGCGCACATAGTGATCGGTCACCACCTCGGAGCCGGTCACGGTGAGCCGGAAGTCGTCGCCGCCCAGCAGCTTGAGGACGGCGCCCTGCCATCCACGACCTCTTGTCACCACCTGGCTCACTGTCGCTCGACCGATCCGAGCGTCCCGTCCTCGACCATCTGGCGGGTTTCGAGGCGACGGATCTTGCCCGAGGTGGTACGTGGAACCGAATCCGGGGCCACGAAGATCACCTCCGCCGGCATGATCCCGCATGCCGATGCGACCTCCGACATGACCTCGGCACGAGCCTTTTCCGGGTCCGAACCCTTGTACTCGGCGACGATCACCAGGCCCGGACGCGACGACCCTTCGCCCCGCGCCATCGCGACCACGCCGCCACGCCGAACGCCGGCGGCCTCGGCGGCCGCGCGCTCGATCTCGATCGGGAACAGGTTGCGTCCGGCGACGATGATGACCTCTTTGGCCCGTCCACAGATGACCAGGCGGTCGTCGATCAGGTAACCGAGGTCACCTGTGGAGAACCATTCCCCCGCACCGAGATCGGCGCTGCCGAGATAGCCGCGCATCATCGAGGCACCACGGATCTCCACGTGGCCCACGGAACGACCGTCGATGGCGGGAACGTCAATATTCGGTTCGACGATCCGAATCTGCATGCCGCCCAGCGGCTTTCCGAGGATCGCGTACCGGCGTCGAATGGGCTCGCCGCCGCCGGGCGGAGTCACGGTCACCTCGTCGTAATGTGCGCCCTCGCCGACTGCGGGCATCGTCACGGCACAAGCGGATTCGGCCATGCCGTAGGCGGGTGCCGCCGCCGAGCGATCGAAACCGAACGGCGCGGTCGCCTCCAGGAACTTGTCGAATGCGTCGGCGTCGATCGGCTCGCCGCCGCTGATCGCGACGCGGAGGTTCGACAGGTCGACGTCGCGCAGGAGCTTCCCGTAGCGACCGAGGATGTCGTAGGCGAAGTTCGGGGCGGCCGTCACGGTGGCCTTCGTCTCGGTCAGCCACTGCATCCACTTGAACGGCGCGGCGGCGAACGCGGTGTTCGGCACCACATAGGTGGAGATGCCGGTGGTCATGCCGGCGAGCAGAAACATCAGGCCCATGTCGTGGTACAGCGGGAGCCAACTGAACCCCGTGTCGCGGGTGCGGTGCAGCCCGAGGCGGCTCACGAGTTCGATCGCGTTGGAGTACACGGCCGACGCCGGGAGCACCGCGGTCTTGGGGTCACCGGTCGACCCGGCGGTGCCCTGCAGGACAGCGACGGTGTTGCTGTTGACGTTGCGGGCGACGAAGTCGGTGGTGTCGGCAGCGACACCGAACTCGGCGACCCGCGCGATCCTGAGGTGACCATCGACCTTCGAGAGCAGGTCGAGCTGGGAGCCGCTTCCCAGGACTGTGCCGACGCCGATCGAGACGAACCGCGAGTAGGTGGTCTGCGCCCACCGGTCCTCGTCGGCTCCACGGATGGGTCCGGGCAGAATGCTCACCGGCACTCCGACGAGCCACGCACCCTGGATCGCGGCGATCAGGTCGACGGTGGGATCGCCGATGAGTCCGACAGCGAGCGGCTCGTGCAGCTCACTGTCGGCGAGTAGCTGCATCGCGATCTGCTCGGCGCGTGCGTGGACCTCGCGCCAGGGCGCGGTGACCCACTCGCCGGTGTCGGAGTCGAGCACGGACAGCGTGGTGTTCCCCGCCGACATCGCCTCTCGGACAGTTGCTGCGAGGGTATTGGTGGAGCCGGCCTCCTCCAAGACCACGCTGCTCTGCGACATGTTCGTTCCCCGTTCTCGCCGACCGCGACGTCGGCTATCTCGTTCATCTGGCGAATGGCGTCCACTGCGCCGGAGCGCGCGAATCGCGTGGGTCGCGGCGACCGAACTCAACTCACCACCCTTGGGTAGGTTAGCCTAATCTTTGTAACGCACAGGGGTGGTCCATTGCTCACCGAAGCGTGATTCAGATCATCTGGCGACATGACGTTCAATAACTTAGGCTAACCTAAGTTTTGTCGCCGGCGGACGTTGGTCGCGGCGACTAGTTAGTATACCCTACCCTAAATTGACGTACACGATTAGACGACGCTCCCGAACCGCGAGAGGCACTTCGGCTGATGGCCACGAACTCCGAGATGACATCCACCATCACCGATCTCGCCGACCCTGCCGTCATCCGTGCCGAGGTCGCCGGCGCTCTCGGCGTGACACCGGAGTCCCTCGACCCCACCCAGGACCTCATCGCCCAGGGACTCGACTCCCTGCGCATGATGCGACTGGCCGGCACCTGGCGCAAACGCGGCATCGACATCGACTTCGCCCGCCTGGCCGCCGCACCCACACTCGACGCCTGGACCGCACTCATCGGAAGTCCCGCGACCACCGCAGACACCGACGAGTCCCCGGAGAACGTCGACCCCACAGCACCTTTCCCGTTGGCGCCGATGCAGCACGCGTATTGGATCGGCCGCTCCGACAGCCATGCGTTCGGCAACGTCGCCGCGCACCTCTACATCGAATTCGACGGTCACGACATCGATCCGGACCGCTTCACCACCGCCATGGGCGAACTGCTGGAGCGCCATCCGATGCTGCGGGTCCGCGTACTCCCCGACGGCACCCAGGTCGTCGGACCCGCCCATCCCGAGGCCATCGCCGTCCACGACCTGCGCAGCCAATCGGCCGAGATGGTCGATGCGATCCTCGCCGAGAAGCGTTCACACGGAACGCATCGAGCCCTCCCGGTCGAGGAGGGTGCGGTCATCCGAGCGGAACTGAGCCTGCTGCCGGGCGGTTCCACCCGCGTACACCTCGACGTCGACATGATCGCGGCCGACGCCATGAGCTACCGCGTCTTGGTCGACGACTTCAGTCGTCTCTACCGCGGGGAGACCCTGCCGGAACTCGGGGTCACCTTCGCGACGATCACGGCCGACCGGACGTCCCGTGATATCCGCGACGAGGACCTCGCATGGTGGCGGGAGCGCATCCCCCACCTGCCCGGACCGCCCGAACTCCCACTCGACGATCGCGCCGCCCGCGGCGAGACGGAGCCGCGCAGTGTCCGCCTGCACCATTCGGTCTCCGCCTCCGAGTGGAAGCGACTCGAGGAACACGCCCACCGCCGGGGCGTCACCCCCGCGGCTGCGGTGGCGGCGGTCTTCGCCGAGGCCGTGGGCACGCATTCCGCGAATTCCCGGTTCCTGCTGACTGTTCCGCTGTTCGATCGTCCGCAGATCCATCCCGATGTCGAACGCGTGGTCGGCGACTTCACGTCCTCGATCCTCGTCGACGTCGACCTGAGCGAACCGGCGACGCTGGCCGAGCGCGCACGCCAGATACGTTCGGCGATGCACGACGCCGCCGCCCACGGTTCGATGAACGGCCTCGACGTCCTCCGCGAACTCGGGCGTGCACGAGGCGAATCCGTCGTCTCGCCGGTCGTGTTCACCAGCGCGCTAGGGCTCGGCGATCTCTTCTCCGCGCAGTCCACCGACGTACTCGGAGACCCCGCGTGGATCGTCTCACAGGGTCCCCAGGTACTGCTCGACGCACAGGTCACCGAGATCGCCGGCGGCCTTCTCCTGAACTGGGACGTCCGGGTGTCCGATCTCGACGAGACCACCGCCCGCGCGATGTTCGACTACTACGTCCGTCTCCTCGGCCTCCTCGTCGACGGCGAGTGGGACCTGGCCGCGCCCGATCCGGTCGCCGATGAGGTTCGTACACAACGTCGTTCGGTCGAGCACCCGCTCCCTGCCACCGATGTCTTCGACGGCACCCTGCACGGCACGATCCTGGGCCGCGCGGCGCAGCGGTCCGCGTATCCGGCGGTCATCACCGACGACCGCACCTGGACGCACGGCGAGCTCACCGACGACGCACTCCGTGTGGCCGGCGCACTCACCGCGGCGGGCGTCCGCACCGGGGACACCGTGGTCGTCCACCTGCCCAAGGGCGGCGACCAGGTCGTCGCCGCACTCGCCGTGCTCGCCGTCGGCGCCGCCTACGTACCGGTCGCGCCGACGCAACCGGAGGCCCGCCGGGACCGGATCGTCTCCATCGCCGGACCACGCGCCGTGCTCACCGCCGATGTCGGCGCCTGGGCGGACGGCGACGGACCTGCCGTGATAGACATCGCACATGCCCGAACCGCGGCACCGGCCGAGCCCGCGGAGGTGTCCGGCGAGGCGTTGGCCTACATCCTCTTCACCTCCGGATCGACGGGACTGCCCAAGGGCGTCCAGGTCCCGCATCGTGCCGCGGTGGCCACCCTCACCGACCTCGTCGACCGCTACTCGCTCGACGAGCGTGACCGCAGTCTCCAGGTCTCCTCGCTCGAGTTCGACCTCTCCGTCTTCGACATCTTCGGACTGCTGGCCGTCGGCGGCGCCGTGGTGGTGCCCGGTGACGACGAGCGCATCAAGATCGACGACTGGGTGCGACTTCTCACCGAACACTCGGTGTCCGTACTCAACTGCGTGCCGTCGATCCTCGGCATGATCCTCGACATCGGTTCGCTGCCCGCGTCGATGCGGGTGATCATCATGGGCGGTGACAAGGTCGAGGTGTCGCTGCTCGACCGGGTCGCCGCACAGCTGCCCGACTGCCGGGTCGCCGGCCTGGGCGGCACCACCGAGACCGCGATCCACTCCACGATCTGCGATGCGGACGACGTGCCCGCCGGGATGGCGTTCGTGCCCTATGGCGTTCCGCTGCGCGGCGTCCGGTGCCGGGTCGTCGACGAGACCGGCCGTGATCGTCCCGACCTCGTCCCCGGTGAACTGTGGATCGGCGGTGCCGGCGTCGCCGACGGCTATCGCGGCGATCCCGAGCGCACGGCGGATCGCTTCGTCCGCCACGACGGCGAGACGTGGTATCGGACCGGTGATCTCGCCCGCTATCTGCCCGGCGGATTCCTCGACTTCCTCGGCCGCGCCGACCACATGGTGAAGGTGCGCGGCTACCGTGTGGAGCTCGGCGAGGTCGAAGCCGGACTGCTCGGGCTCGACGAGGTCGGTTCGGCGGTCGCCTGGTCCGACGGCCGCGACCTGCGTGCCGCCGTCGTCCCTGCCGGGACACGGATCGACGAGGACGAGATCCTCGCCGGACTCTCCGAAACGCTGCCGCCACACATGATCCCGCGTTCGATCGCCGTGCTGGATGCTCTGCCCCTCACGGCGAACGGGAAGTACGATCGCAAGGCACTGGCAACCCTCATCGACCCGTCGGACACCGGCCCGGCGGTCGTCGCACCGCGTACTCCGCTCGAGGAGGCGCTCGCCGTGATCTTCTCCGACGTACTGCCGGTCCGACCGATCGGTGTCACCGAGGACTTCATCTCGCTCGGCGGCGACTCGGTGCAGGCCACCCGCCTCGTGGCGCTGTCGCGCACCTGGCTCGACGCCCCGCGCCTGTCGGTCGCCGACATCTTCGGTCACCGGACCATCGCAGGCCTCGCCGAACGGCTCACCGCCCTCGAAGGCCCGCGCGTCACGCGCGTCGCCGAGATCCTCCTCGGCGTCGTGGCCCTGACCGACGACCAGGTGGACGCCGAGCTGGCCGGGACCTGACGCGCAGCCGGCAGCCCCGGTACCCACCACGACCGCAGACTTCACGACAGCAAAGGCATCATGACCACTTCATCGGCACCCGCGTACGACCTGCACTCGGTCGATCTCGACGACCTGTCGCACGCCGTCACGGTCCACGGATGGCTCACCCATCCCAAGGCCAAGTACTGGGACATGCTGGAGAGCTCGGTCGCGGACGTGGAGAAGATGATCCGGGAGACCGCGGCAGCGACCACCGGCACGCCCTACGGCATGCGTCTGGGCTACCACGACGGCCGACCGCAGTTCCTGTTCGAACTGTACGATCCGCAGACCAGCGAACTCGCCGACCCCGCAAGCGGTTACGTCCATGCCGAGGGCGACATCGGGATGCACCTGCTCGTCGCCCACGCCGAGCAGGCCCTGCCCGGATTCACCGGCGCGGTGATGCTGCACATCATGCGGACGGCGATCCTCGAGGTCGGCGCCGCGCGAGTGGTCGTCGAACCGGACGTGCGCAACACCGCGGTCCACCGCCTCAACGCCAGTGTCGGATTCCAGGTCGACGGCGACTATCCGGTCGGCGACAAGACCGCTCATCTGAGCTACTGCACGCGCGACGACTTCCTCCGCGTCACCGCCGGCGGCACCAGCGTCGGCGCGGTCGAGGTGACGGACCTGGGAGCGTGATCCGTTGACCGTCGAACAGATCCGCCATCCGCGAACCGCACTGCCGGGCACCGTGTCCCATCGGGAGACGTATCACCGCAGGATCGCCAGGAAGATACTGGCCGAGTTCTCTCACGAACGCGCCCTGAGTCCCGTCGAGACCGGACCGGGCAACTACGTCGTCGTCTCCGCCGACGGCGACACCGAATACCGTTTCCGCGCCGAGGTCCTCGCCCTGGAGAACTGGGCGATCGAGGAGTCGTCGTTGCGTCGTGTGCGACGTGGCGAGGAACTGCCCGTCGACGCCATCGCCTTGGTCGTCGACCTCGCACCGCTGCTCGGCATCGGCCCTCAGGCGCTGCCGGACTACCTCGAGGAATTCATCAACACCCTCGCCATCAGCGCCGACCGGCCCGACGAACGGCGCGTCACGGCAACCGATCTCGCGTACGCCGACTTCCAGACCATCGAGAAGACGATGACCGAGGGTCATCCCTGCATCGTGGCGAACGCCGGGCGCCTCGGCTTCAGCGCCGAGGACATCGAGCGTTACGCACCCGAGGTCGGCAATCACTTCCGGCTCGCCTGGGTCGCTGCCCGCCGTGAGGACTGTGACGTGGCGACGGTCAGCGGCGTCGACTACGACGCCATGCTGGTCGACGAACTCGGCGTCGAGACGCTGGCGGACTTCGACGCCGTCCTACGCGAATGCGGTTGTGAACCCGACGCTTACCACTACCTGCCGGTGCACCCGTGGCAGTGGACCGAGAAGGTCCGCAAGCTCTACTCCGCCGATCTCGCCGACCGGCGCATCGTGTTCGTGGGTGAGAGCCCCGACCTGTACCAGGCGCAGCAGTCGATCCGTACGGTCTTCAACTCGACCAGCCCCACCCGCCACTACGTCAAGGGTGCCCTGTCGATCGTGAACATGGGCTTCACCCGGGGCATGTCGGCGGATTACATGCGCACCACCCCGCTGATCAACAACTGGGTCCGCGGACTCGTGGCCGACGACCCGTACCTGGCCGCCATCGGATTCGAGATGATCTTCGAGGTCGCGGCCATCGGCTACCGCAGCCCCACCTTCACCCAGATCACCCAGCCGGGATCGGAGTACCGCAAGATCCTCTCGGCGCTGTGGCGCGAGAGTCCGGTCTCGCTCGTGCGCAGCGACGAACAGCTCGCCACCATGGCGGCGCTCCTGCACGTCGACCACCACGGCGACTCCCTTGTCGGTGCGCTCATCGCACGGTCGGGGATTCCCGCCGCCGAGTGGATTCGACGCTACCTGCGGACGTACCTCCATCCGATCGCCTACCTGCTGTACCGGTACGAGCTGAAGTTCTCCCCTCATGGCGAGAACCTGATCCTGGTCCTCGACAACGGGATCCCGGTCCGCGCGATCCTCAAGGACATCGGCGAGGAGGTGTCGGTCTTCGGCGATCCGGAGGGCTTCCCGGAGAACTGCGCTCGCGTGCTCACCGCCGAACCCGACGAGATCCGCAACCTCGGCGTGCTCTCGGACATCTTCGACGACTTCCTGCGCCCACTGGCGGGCATCCTCCACACCGACCGGCTCGTCACCGATGGGCAGTTCTGGGACCTGGTGGCCGAGAGCCTGCGCGAGTTCGTCGCCGCCCATCCCGATCTCGATGACAAGTTCGCGAAATGGGATCTGTTCACGCCACATTTCGGTGCGGTCCACATGAACGGCCTGCAGCTGCGCAACAACAAGCGGATGGTCGACATCGAGGACTCCTACGCATCACTCATCGACGCCGGACATCTGCTCGCCAACCCCGTCGCCGATCGGGGGCCCCGATGACCACCACGACCCCGTCGGCCGAATCTCCTGTCGCGGAGATCCTGCGCGACACCCACGGCATCCCGCACGTGCTGGCCGCCACTCCGGCCGGGGCGCTCTTCGGACAGGGCCGTGCCTGCGGTCAGGACCGCCGGTGGCAGATCGAGTTCATGCGACTGCGCGCCGAGGGCCGCACCGCCGAGGTCTTCGGCGAGTCCTGCGTGGAGTGGGACACCTTCGCCCGGCGGGCACGCCTGGATGCGGTCGCCGAACGGATGTACCACGCCTCCTCGGAGCGCACCCGAAACCTGCTGCGCGCCTACGCCGACGGCGTGAACAGCACCCTGTCGGACGCCGATGGCGTTCCTCCGGCACCGGAACTCGCAGCGCTCGACCATCATCCGGAGCCCTGGCAGCCGTGGACCCCGATCTCGGTCTTCATCATGCACCACGTGCTGTTCGGCCGGTTCACCACGAAACTGTTCCGGCTCCACGCCTGCCGCACCACCGGACCGGATGCACTGCGGTTCTGGGCCTTCGAGGGCAGCGAGAACGACCCGACCGTGCCGAGGATTCCCGATGAGGCATTCCTTCGCGAGATCCTTGATCTCACCCGGCCCACGCCGGTCGCCGAATCCCCGATCGGGGAAACCGTCGACCTGGGTGATCCCATGTCGGGCAGCAACGCGTGGGGTGTCTCCGCGGCCCGCAGTACCACCGGGTCCCCGATCGTCGCCGGTGACCCGCACCGATTCCTCGAACTGCCCGGCATCTACCAGCAGTTCCACCTCGCCTCGACCGACCCGGCACAGTCCTTCGACGTGGCCGGTTTCGCCTTCGCGGGCGTCGCCGGGATCCCGCACTTCGCTCAGGGCGAGGAGATCGCCTGGGGCATCACCAACGCGATGGCCGACTACCAGGACCTCTACGTCGAGCGACTCACCCGCGACGAGACGGGCAGACTGCTCGTCGAGGTGCCCGGCGGAAACCGGGCGACGGCCACCGTGCACACCGAGCAGATCGGCGTCCGCGACTCCGAACCCGTTGCGGTCGAGGTGATCACCACACACAATGGCACCGTCGTGTTCGGTGGTCCGGATGAGCCGTTCGCGATCAGCCTGCGTTCGCCGCTGCTCTCGACGGACGTCACCTTCGACGCCCCGCTCGACCTGCTGTTCGCCCGATCGATCGCCGACGTCGAAGCCGCGCTGTCGTCCTGGGTCGAGCCGGTGAACCGTGCCGTCGTCGCGCACGCCGACGGAACGACCGTCACCCACGTGGCCGGACGGGTACCCGTCCGGGCTCCGGAGAACTACTGGCTACCGGTTCCCGGCTGGGACGAGCGCTACCAGTGGCAGGGCTACGAACCGGGTTCACTGGGCGACCCCGATTTCGACGCGACCGTGGCCGACGGCGGTGTCAGCGTGACCGCGAATCAACGGATGTCCACGGTCCCTGCGCTGCAACCGATCACCACCGAGTGCGTGGAGGCGTTCCGCGCCGACCGCATCACCGCTCGTCTCGACGAACTCGACGCGGTCAGCGCGGACGACTGCGGAAACATCCACCGCGACATCCGCCTCGACCAGGCGGAGGTGGTCCAGCGACTCCTCACCCGGGTGGTGGGCAACACCCCGGCCGCCGAGGACATCCGGCAACGCATCCTCGCCTGGGACCGCACCATGGGCGCCGACAGCACCGACGCCTTCCTGTTCGCCGAGTTCCGCAGTCAGCTGGTGCTCGGAGTCGCGCGCACCGACGTCCTCGCGCCGCTGCGGGGTCCGCACGGCTTCCCCGCGGTGTTCCAGCCGTGGTTCGTCCCGGAGCCGCGCCTCGCCACCGCCATCACCACGGTGATCGCCAACTCCGCGGTGATCGGGATAGACATCGGCGGGGTCGCGCTCGACGCGCTCGACGCCGTCGTCACCCGCGTCGAGGCGATCGGGCACGTCCCGAGCTGGGGCAGCGTGCACGTGCTCGCCCCGATCCACGGTTTCGATCTCGTCGGTGCGTCACCTCGACATCCGGAGCTGTTTGCGGCGCTGCGACCCACTCCGCTGCCCCTCGCCGGGGATTCGGAGTGTGTCTTCGCCAATGCGTCCGCGGTCGGCACCCACGTGTGCATCACCGGCTCCGCGGCCCGCTATGTCTGGGACCTCGCCGACCCGCGGGCGAGCCTCTGGGTGGTGCCACTCGGCGTCAGCGGCGACCCGGATTCCGAGCACTTCCAGGACCAGGCCCCACTGTGGGCGGACGGCCGATTGATCCCGGTGGCCCGCGACTGGGATGTCCTGCGCGCGGACGACCCCACCGTCACTTCGACCGCCACTTCGACCGAGGGAGAACCGTGCCCACATTGACCGAAGCGCGACTCACACTGCTCCGCCGGCGGATTGCGGAGTCCGGCGACGCCGCTGCGGGCGAGGCCCGCCCCGACCCGAGCGCACAGAACCCGGATTCCTTCGGGCAGTTCGGCATCGCCGAACGTCGAATGTGGAAGATCTACGAGCTCGATCCGGAATCGGTATCGCACAACATCGGTTTGGTCATCGAGTTCGACGGCGATCGAACCGTCGAATCCGTGGTCGCCGCAGCGGAACTACTCGTCGAACGCTTCGAGGTTCTCAGTTCGATCGTCGAGGTCGAAGCCGGAGTACCCCACCGTGTGAAGGTCCGTCGAGAAGGACGGTGGGCCGCAACCCGTTCGGTCTGGACCTGGGGTCTCGACGACGCCGCGGTCGGCTCGACGGAGAGCGACACCATGGCCACGCGGTTGACCCGCACCCCATTCGACCTGTTCACCGAGGTGCCGTTACGCCTGCGTGTCTCGGGAGGTGACGGGCGGGTGAGCATGATCCTGGTGGTTCACCATCTCGCGGTCGACGACACCTCATGGCCTTCGCTGCTCGGCACGCTCGTGTCCGGCGAGTGGATCGGGGACGTGCACGCAGAGGCCCGGCCCGCCACCCCGGATGCCGCCACTGCGGCCGAGACCACCGACGCCGCGGTACGCCACGCTCTCGACACCTGGGCGGCCGACGATGTGCGCCACCCGCTCTCCGGCGAACTGCCCGCCGAGAGCGCCGCGGAGAGCTGGCTCTCCCCGATGGACGATCGGGAGGGCATCAAGGTGGCCGCCGCGGTCGCCGACGAATCGCTCGCCGCGTTCGACCGGGTCGCACAGATCGTCGGCGCTACACCCAACGCGCTGCTCATCGGAGTGTGCTCGCTGGCCGCGTTCGCGCTGACCGGTTCACCCGACCATGTGCTCGTGGTCCCGGCCGACAACCGGCGCCGCACACAGCCACCGCAGCGTATCGGCTACTGCGGCAACATCATCCCGATGCGTTTCCGCGTCGACCCGACCGCGACCGTCGAGCGGGCCCTGCGCGATGCCGCGTCGGTGATCTACCGGGCGATGGAACACTCCGGCACCGACTTCGGCCCGATCCTCACTGCACTTCGCCAGCGGGGCGGCCGGTTCCCGGTCATGGAGATCATGGCTTCGGTGCGTCCCGCGCCGCTGCGCGGCGTCGCCCGACCCGACGGCCCTCCGGCCACCTGCCGTTCGGTGTTCAACGGAATCGCCAACTATCCGTTGTCGATCGCCTTCGAGACCGACGACCACGCCACCCACGTCGAGGTCGATCACCAGCCCGGAATCGTTCCCGACCACGTCGCCACGCGCGCCACCGGCGTGTTGACCGCACTCGTCGACCTCATCCCGTCCGCTCTGGGCTCGACGGTCGCCGAACTACTCGCGGATCTCGAGAGACGGGTCCCGGCGTGACGGACCGACACGCGCACGGAGACCGAGCGCATGATCACACCACCATCGAAAGTCCAGGGGGAACTCAGTGACCGAAGACCGCGTGTCCGCGTGGGGGGCTTCCCGTTTTGCCCGGCCGGGAACGGGATGGGCGGACATCGGCCGCGGTCTGGCCGAGGCGGCCGAGTCGGTCACGGCTCACCACCACGGCGCGCCACTGCCCGCCGGGGATCCGGTGTCGGTGCTCGCCGCGGTCACCGAATCCCTGGGTGGCCCCGGAATCCCCGATTCCGGGATCGGCGAGTCCGAGGCCCTGTCACGACTCGCGCGCCTGGTGGCCGAGTACGGTCTCGATCTCACCCATCCGCTGACCGCAGCTCATCTGCAGCCAGCACCTCTGTCCGTCGCGGTGGCCGCGGATGCACTCGCGAGCGCCACCAACGCCTCGCTGGACACCTATGACTCGGGACCCGCAACGCTCGCCCTGGAGACCTGGACCGTTCGCTCACTCGCCCGCATGGCGGGATTCGGCGAGCAGGCCGGTGGCGTCTTCAGCCCGGGCGGATCGATCTCGAACCTGCTGGCCCTCATGATCGCCCGCGATCACACCGCCGCACGCCGTGGCATCGACGTCCGGCACGACGGTGTGGGCGCGCTGCGCCGACCCGTGGTGTTCTGCTCTCGCGTCGCCCACTTCTCCGTGCACCGCGCATGCGCCGCACTGGGTCTCGGCGAATCCGCGGTCATCCCGGTCGAGGTCGACTCCCATCACCGGATCGTCCCGGAAGCACTCGAGGCCGCGATCCGGCAGGCCGGCGATGTCACCCCGCTCGCGATCGTGGCGACGGCCGGTACCACCGACTTCGGCACCGTGGACCCGCTGCCCGAGATCGCCGACATCGCCGAGCGTCACGAGATCTGGCTGCACGTCGACGCCGCATACGGATTCGGCACGCTGTTCTCCGATCGTCTGTCCGGACTGCTCACCGGCGTCGACCGGGCGGACTCGGTCACCCTCGACCTGCACAAGGTCGGCTGGCAGCCGGCCGCCGCCAGCCTCATGCTGCTCTCTGATGCCAACCGGTTCGTGTCGCTGAACCGTTCGGTCGCCTATCTCAACCCCGACGACGACGTCGAGGCCGGTTACAGCGGCCTGCTCGGTCAGACCCTGCAGACCACCCGCCGGCCCGACGTGCTCAAGGTCGCGGCCACGCTGATGGCCTACGGACGCCGCGAACTCGGCGGGATGCTCGAGCGGTGCAACGACCTCGCGGTGTACGCCGAACAACGGGTGGCCACGGAGTTGCAGCTCGAACTCATCGCACCGGTCACGCTGACCACCATCGTCTTCCGCTATCGCTGCGCCGACCTCGACGCGGTCAACGGCGAATTGCGACGTCGCCTCATCGCCGATGGCAAGGCGCTCATCGGGCGCACCCAGGTACGGGTGCCCGGCGAGGACGAACCCCGGACCTGCCTGAAACTGACACTTCTGAACCCGGAGACCTCGGAGAGCGACATCGACGACCTGTTCGACGAACTCCTGCGTCTCGCAATCGAAGTGGAATCCGAGAACGCCTCGGCGTCCAGCGACCAGGCCCACAGTGAAGAAATGGTGAGGGTGTCGGAATGACCCGAGTTGAGAATGTAGATGTCCTGGCGGTCGGCTGCGGCCCGTTCAATCTGGGGCTCGCCGCGCTGGCGTCGACCGTCGAGGACCTCGACGTGCTCGTCGTGGACTCGCGCGACGAGTTCCGGTGGCATCCAGGACTGATGTTCGACGAGGCCCGACTGCAGGTGGGTTTTCTGTCGGACCTGGTGACCCTGGTCGATCCGACGCACCCTCTGTCGTTCCTGAACTACATGGCCGACACCGACCGGATGTACCGGTTCCTGGTGCGGGAGAGCTTCTACCCCACCCGCGTCGAGTACGAGGCCTACCTGCTCTGGTGTATCGAGCGGCTCGACTCCCTGCGCTGGGGCACCACCGTCACCGAGGTCACCTGGGATGACGAGGCCGACGCCTTCCGCGTCTCCATCGTCTCCGGCGGCGCGACGTCGACCGTGATCGCCCGCCACGTCGTCGTGGGCGTCGGCACCGAACCGTTTGTGCCGGAATCATTGTCGTCGGAGTCCTCGGCGGTCGTGCACAGCTCGGACTACCTGTGCCACCAGGACAAGGCTCATGCCGCCGACTCGGTGACCGTCATCGGATCGGGACAGTCGGGCGCGGAGATCGTGGTCGACCTCCTCGAGGCGAATCTCCGTGGCGGACCCTCGGTCCGCTGGTGGACCCGTACCCCCTGGTTCGCGCCGCTGGACTTTACCAAGCTCTCCCTCGAGATGACCACCCCGGCGTACATGGACTACTTCCACAGCCTTCCGGAGGCGGCTCGCGATCGGATCCGCCCGCAGCACTGGCAGTTCCACAAGGGCGTATCGACCGACACGCTCGAGCGGGTGCACGAACTGCTGTACCAGCGCCAGCTGCGCGAGAAGCTCAACCCCGTCCAGCTGCGCATCTCGACCGAGGTCGAGGGCATCGACACCCTCGCCGACGGCACACTGAAGGTCCGCGGACGCCACCTCGACACCGGCACCCCACTCGCGCACACCACCGACATGGTCATCGCCTGCACGGGCTACCAGGCCCGCAAGTCGGACTTCCTGGCCCCCATCGAGTCTCAGCTGCACCGGGATTCGCGCGGTCGTCTCGTCATCGGCGCGAATCATCAGGTCGAAACCGAATCCGCCCTGACCAACCGGGTGTTCGTGGCGAACGCCGAGGAGCACGCCATCGGCGTCTCGGCGCCCAACCTCGACATCGGCGCGGTCCGCAACGCCCGAATCCTCAACGCCGTCATGGGTCGCGAGGTGTACCGGCTGCCGAAGGACACCGCTTTCACCAGCTTCGGGATCGACGACACCGACGACGTCGTCGGCTAGGACTCAGCGAGCAACGCCCCTCGCTCCCTGAGGTGCGAGGAGCGCAAGCGACGAATTCCCCCTCGCTCCCTGAGGTGCGAGGAGCGCAAGCGACGAATTTCCCCTCGCTCCCTGAGGTGCGAGGAGCGCACACGACGAATTTCCCCTCGCTCCCTGAGGTGCGAGGAGCGCAAGCGACGAGCCTCGAAGGGCTGGCGAGATGACGTCGCCGGCTCTTCGAGAGCTGCCGAAAACTTCGTCCACATGAGCAGCACCCGAGGGCATATCCGGGCCGCTGCGAAATGCTGGTTCATGAGCTGTCCATCAGGCCGTGGTGTCCGCGGAACGCGCGGGAGGGCGGAGACGGATCCGTTCGTCGTTGCCTTCGAGTTCCAGGCGGCGGGCGAGGACCGAGTTGTTGCTGGCTTGGCTTTCGTGACAGTTGATTGCAGCCCGCTGTATGGCGCGGTCGACGGCGATGTCCACGGTCCCGTCGCCGTCGAGGGCGACGAACGTGGTGTCGAACTCGGCGTTGAGCTTCGCGGCGACGGCGGGGGCGACGCCCCACTCGAGCACCATCAGCTGATGACGGTCGGCGACGCGATGAGCTGTGGCGGTCGCGGCCTGGTGATCGGGGTGTCCGGTGACGCCGCCCGGTTCGAACACGACGAGCGTGGCCGCATCACCGAGGTTGTCTTGCACGACCTCGTCAAGGGCAGCGGGCGCGATCTCGCGCAGATGACCGTCGGGAAAGTCGTGGAGCACGATGTCGCTGACGCCCAGGCGTTCGGCGGCGGCGGTCAGCTCGTCACGGCGCACGGTCGCAAGGTCCGCGACGGCTCCGAGGGTGCTCGCTTCACCGTAGGTCAGGCACACCACCCGCACGACGGTCCCGGCTGCGGTCAGTGCGGCTAGTACGGCACCCAACCCGAAGCTTTCGTCGTCCGGATGGGCCAGCACCGCCAATGCCGGCCCGCGGCCGGCGACGTCATCGAGCACTGACGTACCCCCGCCGCTAAACACCTCGGCCGCCTCGGCGGTGGCGTCGGCCCTCTGATGTTCGGTGGGGCTCGCACCAGACGAACAGCGGCGCAGCCCCCGCACGATGGCCGGAGGTCGACCTACGGTGTTTGGCCATCGTGGTCATCTCGGGTGGGAGAGATCGCGGGAACGCGTTCCATGCCATCGTTTACGGTCCGGGTGCGGCGTTCTCGCTGCTGGAGGCCCGTTCAGCGTGGAATTCGTTGAACGCGGCAAAGGCGCGGGGCCCGTATACGGTGGCCGGCCCACCGGCCATCATGATCGCGACGCCGATGGCTTCGGCCGCTTCCTGCGGTGTGCTGCCCTGTATGGCCGCGCCACGCGCATGTGCGGCAATGCAGCCATCGCATTGCGTGCTCACAGCGATCGCCAAGCTGATCAGTTCCTTGGTCTTGGCGTCGAGCGCCCCGGCGGTCAGGGACGCTGCGTAGAGTTGTCCGAAGCTCTCGTAGATCTGCGGGATCGCCTGGCGCAATGCCCGGGCGGGTGCGCGAAGTTCCTGTTGGACATCCTTGCCGTAGCCCATGCTGTGCCTGCCTCCCACTGTTCGTTGTCGTGGCCTGATGGTGGTCAATGCGGGGTGCCGTCGGTGCCGGGGTTCTCGTGTCTGGAGGTCAAGCACTGCGGGGGCAGGGGGAACCAGCGCAGCGCTTCGAAGTGCGCGGGGAGACGAGTCGGGCCGTCGGGGACCTTTTCCGGGCGGGCCTCGAGCAGCGTGCGGGCCTCGCGCAGGTGGTCGACCAGTGCGGCCTCGTCGAGGGTTTCGCGTTCGGTCGGGTAGTGCAGGATGCCCGCGGTGTCGTAGAACAGGTCGGTCAGCCGCAATGGCGGCTGACGAACTTCTCCACGGTGGTGCCACAGGCCAGTATCGGGGCTGAAGGTGTAGTCCGTGAGGAGCCGATGGCCGTACCGGGCCAGCAGCTCCACGGCCTCGATCAGGTAGTCCCGCACAGTGTCGGAAATGAAGTAGTTGAAGTTGATGCGGGTCCAGCCGGGTTTGATGCCCTCGCAGCCCAGCGCGATCTCGTCTCGGAAGGCGCGCGACTGGTGCGGGTCGATGCCCAGGAGCCGATGCCCGTACGGGCCGGCACAGGAACAGCCACCGCGGGCCTGGACCCCGAACAGATCGTTGAGCAGCGCCACGACGTAGTTGTGGTGCAGGTAACGATCGGTGCCCGATCTGAGGCGGAAGGACACGATGGACAGCCGTCGCGCATCAGGGGGGCCGAGAATCTCGATACTCGGATGGCGGTGCCACCGGTCCAGGGCGTGGCACCACAGACGTCGTTCTCGCTGCTCGATGAGGTCGGTCCCCACGGCGTCCTTGAGGGCGAAGACCAGGCCGGCGCGGATCGACTCGATGATCGCCGGGGTGCCTCCCTCTTCCCGGGCCACGGGATCGTCGAGGTAGCGGTGGCCGATCGGGTCCACGAAGGCCACCGTGCCCCCACCCGGCACGGTGGGCACGGTGTTACGCACCAATTCGCGGCGGATCACCAGCACCCCCGGGGTCTGGGGACCGCCGACGAACTTGTGTGGCGAGAGGAAGATCGCATCCTTGTAGTCGCCGCGCCCGGGAGTGCTCTCCCGCATCCGGATCGGGACATACGGTCCGGCGGCCGCATAGTCCCAGAAGGACAACGCGTCGTGCTCGTGGAGTAGGGCGGCGATCCGGTCGGTGTCCGACAGAACGCCGGTGACATTGGAGGCGGCCGAGAAGCTACCGATGCGCAGCGGCCGGTCCGAGTGCTCGATCAGTTGCTGCTTGAGTTGCTCCACGTCGATGTGACCGTCAGCGTCTTCGTCGATCACCACCAGGTCAGCGATTGACTCACGCCACGGCAACTCGTTGGAATGGTGTTCGTAGGGGCCGACGAACACCACGGGGCGTGGCGAGTCGGCGATCTGCTCGTCCCAGCCGTAGCGTGCCGCCAGCCCGGACGGGACACGGAGTTCGAGGATTCCGACCAGCTTGTTCACCGCCCCCGTCGCTCCGGACCCGCAGAAGATCACCAGATCGTTCTCGGTGCCGCCGACGGCGTCGTGAATGAGTTGGCGTGCGTCCTGCCGCAACAGTGAGGTCTGCAGTCCTGTGCCGGAACTTTCGGTGTGAGTGTTGGCGTAGCGCGGGAGCACTTGTCTGCGGATGAAGTCCTCGAGGAAGTCCAGTGACCGTCCCGAGGCGGTGTAGTCGGCGTAGGTGATCCGGCGTCGACCGTAGGGGCCGTCCAAGATCTCGCCCTCACCGATGATTCCCCGCCTGATCCGTTCGAGCAGGAGCGAGGTGGGGGCCGATTCTGCTGAGGTATCGGAGCTCCCGGTCACCACCGTCATACGGAAACTCCCTCCTCCAACAAGGTGTTCGCCCCCCACTGTGGCCACAGTGCGCTCGAAGGCGGGGGCTGCACAAGGGCCGTTAGGCCCGGGCGTGAGAGCTGGATCGCCGGCCGGTGACGCCAGTGGGCGGCCAATCAGTCGACGTCGGCCGACCCGCGGCACCGGCGCTCGACGACACGTTCGCCGGGGTGTCGACGGTTTCCCGAACCCCGGGCTGAGCATGTCCACCCATCCCCGAGTGCAGGTCCGGCCCGGGCCGGCAGAGCGGTGCGGCGTCGTACGCGGGCGGTGACACTCGGCCCTTCCGCCCGGTGATGCCGCCGGAAGACCAGCGCTGGGTTGCTCTCACACAAGCTTCACACTTCGGGACGGGGTCCCTTCACTCATGGTGAGTTAACTCGGTGGGGAGAGAAAGGTGGAGAAAGGTGGTGCCGGTGATGAACAACTGGCGAAGAACAGTGACAGCACTCGCGGCAGGAGCGACGATCGCAGTCGCTGGATTCGGGGCGGCCGTCGCGTCAGCACAGGAACCGGACGAGAGTGCTGGGGGTGCGCTGTCCTCCCAGGAGCAGTCCGACCTGGTGATGATGCGGGAGGAGGAACGCCTGGCACGAGACCTGTACCAACAGTTCGCACAGCAGTGGGGAGCCCAGATCTTCGAGCGCATCTCCACCAGCGAACAGCGTCACTACGATGCCGTCGGCACTCTGCTCGGCCGGTACGGTGTGAGCGACCCGTCGGCCGGGCTCGCGGCGGGAACCTACTCCGACCCGCAGCTGCAGAGCGCCTACGACGGTTGGCTCGCCCGCGGCCTGGCCTCGGTCGAGCAGGCGTACGCGGTCGGGGCTGAACTCGAGGCCGCCGACATCACCGAGTTGACGACCGCGATCGAGGTCAGTGACGAGGACGCGATCGACCGCGTGTACGGCAAGCTGCGCACCGGTTCCGAGCACCACCTGGAGGCCTTCCGGGCGGCCCTGACCGGCGAGGAGCCGGCCGGCGGACACTCGCCGGGCCAAGGGCAGAAGCACGGGCAGGGCAAGGGGCAGAAGCACGGGCAGGGCCAAGGGCAGAAGCACGCGGAATAATGCACGGTCTCCGGGCGATCGGTCCGCTGGCGGGTGCAGCCACCCGGCGCACGTCGCGGAATGTACGGCTCGCGGGCCGGTCCGCTCGGGGCAACCCCGGTGCAGGTTTCCCTCGTTGCGGAAGACCGGGTTGTGTCAGCGTCGGATCGGGTGGTCGCTTCGAGTGGGCAACTGCAGGGTGAACCGTGCTCCGTGACCGCGGCCGGGAGAGTCGGCCGAAAGGTCGCCGCCGTGGGCGCGGGCGATATCCCGGCTGATGGTCAAGCCGATGCCGGAGCCGAGATCGTGCTCGCCCCGGCGCCTGGACGGTACCCGGTAGAAGCGTTCGAAGATCCGTTCCACATCGTCCGGGTCGAGTCCCTCACCGGTATCGGTGACGGTGACCGTGGCGACGTCTCGATCCGCGGTGATGTCGATGTTCACGCCGCCGACCTCGGTCGCGGCGAGGGCGTTGCCGAGCAGATTGATCAGCACCTGCGTGATCCGGTCTGCATCGGCACACACCATCACCGGCCGGGGCGGCGGGTGCACGGTCACGGTCAGGCCGGCATCGTCGAATTGGGGGCGCATCCGACCGGTGACCTGTACGACGAGGTCGGACAGATCGATGTCGGCCGGGTGCAGGTCCAAACGACCTTCCTCCGCCCGGGACAGGGTGGACAGATCATCGGCGAGCCGGCGCAACCGGCCGACCTCGGTTTCGATCTGGACCAGCTCTGCCGCGTCGAAGACACCGTCGAGGACACCCTCGGCGTAGCCATCGATCACGGTCAACGGGGTGCGCATCTCATGCGCCACCTCCGACAGCAGCCGGACCCGCCGGGCTTCTGTGTCGGCGAGGCGGACGGCGAGATCGTTGACGTCGGCGGCGACCGCAGCAAGTTCAGCCTCCGGCGGCACCGGGATGCGGTACCGGTAGTCGCCGGTGGCGATCGCCTGAGTGCCCGAGCGCACCGACCTCAGCGACCGCAGCAGGCGTCGGGACGCCAGCAGCCCCAGCGCGGCGGCGGTGATCACTCCGGCGAGCACACCGAGCAGCAACGCCGTCGTGACCGCATCGGCCACGACCTCCCGTAACGGAGAAGACCCGTTCGTGCGGTTGCGGCCGCTGCCGGGGCCGGTGGCGCGTTCTTCGAACACCGCCGGCGCCGCGACACGGACGACGGCGAACGTGACCAGTGCTCCGACCACCGCCACCAGCACATGGGAAGCGAACAGTCGCATCGTCAAGCTCGGCATCGGGAGCCGGAGACCGCGGTTCACCGGTCGGCCCCGGCCGTGGCCACGAACTTGTAGCCGACTCCGCGGACGGTCCCGATGAAGCGGGGGTCGGCGGCGTCGTCGCCGATCGCCCGGCGGATGCTGCGGATGTGCACGTCCACGACCCGCTCGTCACCGAAGAAGTCTCCACCCCACACTTTCTCGAGTAGTTGCCTGCGTGAGTACACACGGCCGGGGGACCGTGCCATCGCCAGGAGCAGGTCGAACTCGAGCGCGGACAGTTTCACGGGTGTGCCGTCGACTGTCACTTCCCTGGTGTCGGGATCAACGGTGAGACCGGAGGCCGATACTCGGGAGGGTGCGTCCGGGGCGCCTCGGGCGCGGCGTAGGACGGCACGGACGCGGGCGGCGACTTCTCGGGGTGCGAACGGCTTGGTTATGTAGTCGTCGGCGCCGACCGCCAGACCCACCAGCTTGTCGACCTCTTCGGCGCGCGCGGTGACCAGCACGACGTACACGTCGGAGAATCCGCGGATGCTGCGCAGTACCTCGAGACCGTCGAGGTCGGGAAGGCGGATGTCGAGCAGCACCAGATCGGGACAGCGGGACTGCACCAGGGTCAATGCTTGCGAGCCTGTCGCGGCTTCGATGACGTCGTAGCCGTCCGCCTCGAGATAGCCACGCAGGACGCGACGGATATGGGGTTCGTCGTCGACGACGAGGACGCTACGAGGCACGGTTCTCCTCTTCAGGTCCGGTGAGTGTAGATCCGGCGGGCCGCAGGACCGGGCAACGGACCGCTCTGGACAGAAAGATCGGTCGAGGCGTTCGACGAGGGTCGATCGACGGCGACTCCGGGCACACTGTATCGCTTCAGTAGTCGCCCGATCGCGTCGTGATGACGCTGCTCGCCGTCGGAAATGTTGCCGAAGATCGGCACACCCCACGCCTGATGGGACCGCCGGTACAAGTCGCGCGCCAGCCGTTCCTCCTCGCGCATCAGGAGCAGGTCCGCCCGCTCGCTATCGGACAGGGGCATCGGTCACCGATCCCGAACTGTCGTCGACGTCCGAACACCCGATCAGCGCCCTGCTTGCCGCCAGACCTCTTCTCTTGTCGTGCCCCTCTGCGGACCGAAAGCCCCTGCACCGGACTTCACGTGCTGGACGGCCTCTCCTCGGGTGGCGGGGTACGGTCGCCGTCCGCCTCGCGGTCACTGCTTTCGATCACCGCCGTGACCTGCCGACCTCCACGGCCCGAGCCGACGTGCGCTTCGGCCCGTATGCGCTCGACCAGGTGGGGACTGTCTGAATAACGGTGGGTCCGGGTTGGCCTGACACGCCGAGCAGCGAGCTTGGCGGGAAGGATCGACCGTGACGGAAACGCTGGAATGAAGTGCCCCAGGTTTAGTTCCTATGTGGGTGCGAGGAGCACCTCAGGGAGCATTCCGATCGCACGCTCGAGCTATGAATGCTGAGCGAGACGACAACGGCCCGCCCCGCACAGCGGGACGGGCCATTTCGCTCGAGGGATCAGCTCGTCGCGGCCCCGAAGCTCGGCTTGAGCAGGTCCAGCACGTACGGAACCGAATTCGGCGACGGCGCGTTGAGACCGGTGATCTGCGACTGCGACATGAAGGTGACCGCGTTGTTCTTCACGGCCTTCAGATTCTTGTAACCCGGTAGCTTGCGGAGGGTTTCGGCCTGCTCCGGCGTCGCGGTGGCGACGACGAGGACGTCGGCGTCGAGCATCGGGATGTTCTCGGTGCTGAGGCCGAAGCGGGGATTGCGGGTGCGCTGGTACTCGGCGACCAGCTTCGGCGCCATCTCCATCTTCAGTTCGCTGAAGAGCTTCGCCGCACCGTCGTTCGGATCACCGAGTACCGACAGCTGGTCGTTTCCGTACATGAAGGCCAGCGCGTAGGTCTTGCCGGCGAGACCGGGGAACTCCTTGCCGACGGCGGCGACCTTCGCGTTGGTGTCGTCGATGATCTCGGTCGCCTTGTCCGGTTGGTGCAAGACGGTGCCCATGACCGTCACCATGTCCTGCCAGGGGTCGATCTCCTGGCCGCTGATGGAGTTGACCGTCGGCGCGAGCTTCGCGATCTGTTCGAATTCCGGGCTGTTCGAGGCGAAGCCGGGTGCGAAGATCAGATCCGGGTCGAGCTTGGCGATGGTCGTGGCGTCATCGCCCTTGGTCGGGTCGATGAACGTCGAGTCGGCGAGCTTCTGGCCGTACCACGGCTGCAGTTCTCCCGTCGCCGACTTGGAGTAGTCGTAGTAGCCGACCGGGGTGACACCGAACGAGAGCGCCACGTCGGTCCACTGGTCGCCCAGGGTCACGATCCGCTTCGGCGTCTCCGGGATGGTCACCGACCGACCGTCGGGCAGGTTCAGTTGCACCGACCCACCGGCCGAGTCGTCCGAACTCGAACAGCCGGCCAGCAGGCCCGCGAACATGAACACACCCGTGATGAGCGCGCCGAAACGAAGTCGTGAGGTCACGTCAGATCTCCAGAACAGTAGGTGTCGACGAACGGTGAGGGTCTCAGAGCGAGCAGGGCAGCAGGACGAAGCTGGCGATGAGGCAGACGCTGCTGTTCGACAGCTTCCACTTGTCACCGCTCCACACCCAGGTCATCGCACGGTTCTGGCTGCCCCGTCCGACGACGCTGATCTGCAGGGGGGCGGTCATCTTGTTGCCGCTGATCTGCACCGGACCGACCATCTGGTAGCTGAGGCCGACATTTCCGTAGGTGGTGATCGCCTGGGCGACCGCGTCGATCTGACGCAGGGCACGCTCGCCGCCCTGGAGTTCGGCGGCGCGAGCGGCACGGTTGCCGCGAGAGTTCATGACGATCTTGACCTTGGTGTTGAGCTGGCCTGGCGTCAGCGCCGTCGGGGCCGCGGCGGCCTGCTGCTGCGGGGGCGCGGCAGAAGTGCCCGGCGCGGGTGCCGGCGCGGGCGCGGCGGCGTCGGGGCCCGCACCGACCGTGCCACCGCTCTCGGGCACGTTCTCCGTCGCAGCGGGTGCGGGTGCTGCCGCCGGGGCGGGCTGCCCGGGCGCGGCGGCCGGCTGCTGGGTGGCGGCCGGACCCACCAGGCCCTGCTGCTGGGGTGCCTGTGCGGAACCCAGGTTCACGACGGTCGGCTGCGCCGCCGACGCCGTGTCGTTGCGTTCGCTGACCACGATGCCGACCACGCCGATGGTGACGACGATCGCCGAGATCACCGCCGCGACACCCGCCGATGCCAGCACCGTCGGAATGCTGACCCCGCCCGAGCGCTTCTCCGAACCGGCTTCCGGCTCGTGGGTGTCACCCACGTATCCCGGGTCCTGGTAGCCGACGTCGTTCTGCATGGTGTTCTCCGTGTTTTCTTCGGTATGGCGTGTTCACTCGTCTGGCGTGGCCGCGCGCTCGATCGGCGTCACCACGTACTGCATCGTTCCCGATTTCCACCGGGATTACTAGGCAAGCCTAAGCTAGCTTCACTGTCACTCGGGCGTTAGGGCCTCGTTCAGCACCTTGTCGAATGTCGTGACGAACTTCTCCGCGTAGTCGGGCAGTGCCTCCGCATCGGTGACGATGCCGAAACTCGTCGTGGTGCCGAGGATGAGGACCGTCACCGAGAAGGAGTAGCCGGCCAGCGGCGACAGCGGGGTGAGGCTCACGATCGACCTGCCCAGCACCGACCGCACCCTCGAGAAGCCGGGGTTGATGCCGATGTGGATGTCCGGGTGCATGTGCGCCATCGAGGCGTTCACGATGGCGCGCTGCAGGCCCCACAGCGGCGCGCGCGGGAGGTCGTCCGCCGCTGCGAGATAGAGTTCGGGCCGCCGTTGCGCGATCGTGGCCAGCTCACCACGAGCCCGTTCGATCTGCTGCGACAGGTCGGTCTCGTTGCCGGGCAGGTTGAGCAGCGCCACGGACACCGCGTTGCCGGTGTGCCGGAACTCCTCGTCGAGGGTCACCGGAAGCGTCACGCGGAGGACCTCCGCCGGCGGCGACGCCGGCGGATCGAGGCTGAGGGCCCGGCCGATGGCCCCGAGGACGAACTCGTGCACGCTGGAACCGTTGGCCTTGGCCGCTTTACGAAGAGCGCGGGTCGACGTGCCGAACAGCGCATGTTCACGACGCCCCGACTTCGTCAGGCTCGGCCAGGCGCGCTTCTTGCCACCACCGGCGGCGTGCTGATCGTTGAACGCCGCCTTGGCCTCGCCCAGCTTCTCCGGGTCGATACCGCTGATGTGGAACCGGGGACTCGTGGCGAACCGCTCGAACTCGGCGAGGTCCTCGCGCTCACCGTCGGCGAGCAATGCCGCGAAGGCCGCACCGGCGATGCCGTCGGAGATGCTGTGATGCACGCGGAGCAACACCCACTGACGCACGCCCTCGGCGCCCGCAGAGGGTGTGAACAGCGTGATGTCCCAGAACGGACGCGGACGCGGCAACGGCGTCTCCAGGAGCTTGGAGACACGACGCTGCAGGTGCTCGCGATCGGTGAAGCCGAGTTCCGAGACGTGTTCGCCCGCATCCCAGTTCTCGTCGGCGAGCACCACCTCGGGCTTGCGCCAGCGGCCGTTCTTGACACCCAGCCGGAAGATCTCGAACAGCCGGCCCCGTTCACGCACCCGGGCACGGACCTCGTCGAGGCCGAGAAGCGTTCCACCCGTCTCGAGTTCGAGGATCATCGACCAGTGCATGGGCCGGCTGTCGGTGTCCATGTGCAGGTAGGTGTGGTCCGGGGGTGCGAGCTCGGTGACGCGAGCGTCGGCCGGGGAAGTGACTGTGCTGTTCATCGATGACCGCCTGGATGAAGGACGCTCAGGGCGCCTGGGTGAGAGAACCGGAGAAGTGCTGCTGGTAACGCTCGGTGTCGGGTTTCATGGCCGCGGCGACCAGTTCCCACAGCACCTCGTCGGTACCGCCACCGACGCGCGCGAGTTTCATGTCGCGCCACCAGCGTCCGATCGGGGTCTCGGTCTCGAGGTAACCGATACCGCCGAAGATGTGCAGGCATTCCGAGGCGACCTCTTCGCCCAGGTTCGCCGCGGTCGCCTTGAGTGCCGCCGCGGTCCGGAGGTTGATCCTGCCCCCGGCGGCGACGCCGTCGAGCGAGTAGCTCAGCACATCCACGCGGGCCTGCAGGTCCGCAAGACGCAGGCGGAGTGCCTGATGGTCGTAGAGCTTCTTGCCGAACTGGGTACGCTCCATCATGCGGGCGAGCGTCACGCCGAGCATCACCTCACAGGCGGCCGCGATCTGCGCGGCGACCGAATAGCGTTCGTGTGCAAGGCCCCAGCTGATGATCGCCAGACCCGTGCCCGGGCGGGCGATCAGCGCCTCCTCGGGGATCCACGTGTCGATGGCGACCGGGGCGGTGTCGAGCGGTCCGGCACCCAGCTTCTGATACGGCGCGCCGACGCGGACCTGGTCGACCGGCACCGCGGCGAGCGCGACGTTGCCTCCGGCGTCGGGGCCGTCCTCGACGCCACGACACACGACGAACATGTAGTCGGCGATCGGCGACAGCGAGACGAACTTCTTGTTCCCCACGACGCGGTATCCGCCGTTCTCGCCGAAGATCCGCGTCTCCGAGTTCTGCAGGTCCGACCCGCCCTGCTCCTCCGAGGCGCCGATGCACAGGACGGCGTCGGTGGTCATCGCCCGGTACGCGAGATCTTTCAGGAAGTCGTTGCGGCCGAAGCGTCGGAGGATGGCGATCGCCGAATCGTGCAGGCTGACACCGACGCCGATCGCGGCCGAGCCCAGCGATCCGAGACGACGGCCCAAGGCGAAGTGGTCATGGAGGTCGGTGAGCTTGCGATCCTCCCACTTCCGGGTGAAAACCCCTGCCTCGCCGAGATGTTCGAGCAACGGACGGGGAAATCGATGATCCCTCTCGGCCTGCGCCGTCCACGCGGTGACCTTCTCGTCGAACGCGTCGTCGAGCAACTCTTCGAACGTCTGCACTCCGGTGTCCACACTCATCCCCCACACCCCCTAGGCCGGTGTTCCGGCCTTCGAGCGGACCAGGTCTTCGAGATCTCCGACCGTCGTGGATTCGACGAGTTCACGTTCGGTGAGCTTCACGCCGAGACGCTCCTCGATCGCCACGACACCGATGGCGAATGCCACCGAGTCGAGCCCCAGGTCGTCGATCAGCCTCGACTCGCGGGTGACGTCGCCGAGCGCGAGGTCGAGGTCCTCGGCGAGGATTCCTTGTAGCGCTTCGGTGATGTTGTCGGACATGTGATCACTCCTGAGGTGACGATGGTGTTGGGTCGGATGTAACGGGTGGTCAGCGTGGGATGACATAGGGCGCGACGCTGCCCAATTTCTCACAGGTCTCCTCGAACTCGCGCTCAGGTGTCGACTGCGCGACGATGCCGGCACCGGCGCGCAGCCACGCTTTGCCCCCGGTCGCGAAGACGGTACGCAGTGCGAGGGTCGCCTCGAGCTCCCCCGACGACGACGCGACGAGTATCGCACCGGAATACGGGCCGCGACGCCGGGACTCGAGCCGGTCGATGGCCTCGACGGCCGGGGTCTTCGGAACCCCCGAAGCGGTGATCGATGGGAAAACGACTTCGAGTGCGCGCCAAGATGTTTCGCCGTCAGCGAGAGTGCCCTTCACGGTGGAGGCCAGGTGCTGGACGCTGCCCCGCTCACGCACCTCCATGAACTCGCTCACCGCAGTCGTGCTCGCGGCCGAGATCGACGCGATCTCGTCGAAGCAGGCACGAACCGACATCGCGTGCTCGGCGACCTCTTTGGCGTCACCCAGAAGCTCGGCGCGGGCGGCGGCATCACGCTCGGTCGAGATTCCGAAAGCCCTTGTACCCGCGAGAGGTTCGGTCACCACCGTCCGGTCGCCGTGCACCGCGACCACGAGCTCGGGACTGAATCCGGCGGCCGCGAGATCACCGAGCGACAGCAGATACGAACGCGCCGGGGTGTTGTCCGCGCGACCCCGCGCGTAGGTGGCGGGGATGTCGACCGGGAACGGGATGTCGACGACGCGGGAGAGGATGACCTTCTGATAGCGTCCGGCGGCGATCTCGGCGACGGCGGTGGCGACGCGACTGCGGTAGTCCTCCGAGTCGACTCGCACATCGACCGGGCGCGACTCGCCGGGAGCGCTTGCCGTGAGGGCGATCTCGAGGAGACGACGTGCTCGATCGGGATCGGCGGTGCCGGTGTCCACGCCATCCGCGTCGACGAAGGCCTCGAACTCGGGAACGATCAGATGCGCGAGGACCGTGTCGTCGGGAACACGGTCGAGGATGCCGTGGTACGGCGCGCAGAAGTCGAAACCGACCCAGCCGTAGAGACGCCAGTCGGCGATCGACAGGGATTCCGTCGCCGCGGCGAGAGCATCTGCCGGGTCGCCGTGCCACGCAGTGGTCGTCCGGCGCCCCCGGTCGTCGACGATGACCTCGCTGCGCGTGACGATCACACGCGCACGGACGCCCGCGGCGAAAGTCCAGCGACGGTTGCGCTCGTAGACGACGTGGTCGCCGAACTCGCCCGAACCCGCCCAGGCCGCCGAGATCTCGGCGGCAGCGGAGTCGCTGACCGGCGTCGCCGGACCGGGCCCCGCAGCGTCGAGCGTCGGGGTTCGCGAATCGGTCGTCAGCGACATGTCCTTGTCCTCCGGTCGTGGGCGGCAGCGCCAGTGATCTTAGAGATATTAGGACAGCCTAAGCAAACAACTCTACGATCGATGGCGTGGCTCACATCAGCGACCGATCGGTAAGGTTACCCTATCCTGCCTGTGTTTGAATGGGTCCCATGCAGACGCATCTGGACCGAGTGACCGACCTGCTCGACGGTTTCACCCCGTACGCCGACGTCCAGGCCGAGCGCTACCGGGACGCCGGACTGTTCCGCGGCCTCCCGCTGTTCGCGAGCTTCGACGCCAGTGCCGATCGCATCCCCGAGGCGCCGGCCGTCACCGATGCGTCGACCGACGGACCGCGGACGCTCAGCTACTCCGACCTGCGTGCCGCCTCGCTGCGTCGTGCGGCAGGTTTCGTCGAGGCCGGACTCCGGCCCGGACAACGCGTCGTCCTGCAGCAGAACAACTCCCTCGACTTCGTCGTGAACCTGTTCGGTCTGCTCCGCGCGGGCATCGCCCCGGTGATGACCCTGCCCGCCCACCGGATCACCGAGATCGCCCACCTCGCGGCCGGCGCCGGGGCCGTCGCCTACATCGGCGAGGACGGACGGCGCGGCTTCGACTTCCGGGATCTCGCCACCGAGCTGCAATCCCGCGTCCCGGACGTCGAGCACGTGTTCATCTCCGGCGATCCCGGTCCGTTCCGGGCCGCACCGGATACGGACCCCGCCGCGGTCGACCTCCCGTCCCCGCCGGATCCCGGTCTCCCGGCGCTGTTCCTGGTCTCGGGCGGCACCACCGGTCTGCCCAAACTGATCGCGCGCACCCACGACGACTACGACCTCAATGCGCGACTGTCGAGCGACGTCGCGAACCTGACGGCCGACGACACGTACCTGGTCGCGCTGCCCGCGGCCCACAACTTCCCGCTGTGCTGCCCGGGCATCCTCGGCGTCCTCGGCGTCGGCGGCCACGTCGTCTTCACCGACAACCCCAGCCCCGACCACACCTTCGACCTCATCGAACGCCACCGCGTCACGGTGACCGCGCTGGTCCCCGCCCTCGCGCAGCTGTGGTGCGCGGCGACCGAGTGGGAACCCGCGGACATCAGCTCCCTGCGACTCCTCCAGGTCGGCGGCGCCAAGCTGGCCCACCCCGACGCCGTCGCGCTCGACGAGGCGCTCGGCGACGTGGTCCAGCAGGTGTTCGGCATGGCCGAGGGGCTCATCTGCTACACCCGGCCGGACGAACCGCGCGATCTCGTCCACGAGGTGCAGGGTTCACCGATGTCCGAGTTCGACGAGGTGCGCGTCGTCGACGACCAGGGCGCCGACGTTCCCGACGGCGAAGAGGGCGAACTGCTGGTGCGCGGCCCGTACACGATCCGCGGGTACTACCGGGCGGACGCCCACAACGAGAAGTCCTTCACCCCCGACGGCTTCTACCGATCGGGGGACAAGGTGACCCGCCTGCCCTCCGGACACCTGTCGGTGACCGGCCGCATCAAGGACACCGTCGTCCGGGCCGGCGAGAACGTCGCTGCCGACGACGTCGAGGAGAACCTGCTCGCACACCCGTCGGTGCGACAGGTCGCGGTGGTCGGGCTGCCCGACGATGCGCTAGGTGAGAAGATCTGCGCCGCGGTCGTGCTCTCCCACGACCATCCGCCGGCCCAGCCGCTCGAACTGGCCGCGCTCCGCACGTTCCTCGCCGACCGCGGCCTCGCGTCGTTCAAGCTCCCCGACGTGGTCCGCATCGTGCGGTCCCTGCCCGTCACCGCCGTCGGCAAGATCGACAAGAAGGTCCTGCGTACGACGCTGCTGGCGGGATGAGCCGGTTGAGCCGCCCTTCCCGCTGGTTGAGCCGCCCTTCCCGCTGGTTGAGCCTGTCGAAACCTCACACGGGCGCGAGCTCCACGATTCCCGGGTGATGGTCGAGGTAGTCCTTGGTGAACGAACACACCGGCCGGATCCGCGCGTTGTGTTCACGGGCGAAATGGATGACCGTCCGGGTGAGACGCGTCGCAAGCCCGTGGCCGGTGTACTCGTCGTAGAGCACGGTGTGCAGAACGGTGATGGTCGTCTGGCCGTCGACGGTCTCCATCGAATAGCCGAGTACGCCGACGAGATCGCCCGCAACCCAGAGTTCGAACCGTTCGCGGTCGGGATTGTGCACCACCTGAGCGATCTGCTGCAGGATGGACCTCGCCGATTGCGGCGGTCGATGCCGGTTCTTGCGTAGCACCTACACCTCCTCATGTCGTCACCGTCTGCGGGTCACCGGCATCACGCCACTTCTTGACGTTCGGCCCCCTGTGACTAGGGTCACACCCTACCTTACGGATCCGTAACTGCTGAGAAAGGGTCTCGATCTGCCTGGCATCGGGTGGCTGCTCCGCGGACGTTGTATGGTGGCGAGCGCAACACAACTACACACCGCGGGGGCTCTCACGATGACCGAGGGCTGAGATGGCGACGGGCGGTCGCCGACCGCTCGAACCTGTCCGGGTAATGCCGGCGTAGGGAGACCATCATGGGCACACGTGTATCCACCACACCCACCACTGCAACCTTCGAAGACGGCGGACTGACCACGGGACCGATCGAGGGCAGTTCCAAGCACTACCTCGCCGTCGATCATCTCCGCGTACCGCAGCGTCGGATCCACCTCACCAACGGCGAACACCTCGACGTCTACGACACCTCGGGTCCGTACACGGACACCGAAACCGAGATCGATGTGGAGCGCGGACTGCCGAAGACCCGCGACTCGTGGCACCGCCCGGAACCGATCGACGGCGCGAGCACCCAGCTCGCGTGGGCACGAGCGGGGATCATCACCGACGAGATGCGGTTCATCGCCGCGCGTGAGGGCGTCGACGCCGAACTCGTCCGCTCCGAGGTGGCCATCGGTCGCGCGGTGATCCCGGCCAACCATCGTCACCCCGAATCGGAGCCGATGATCATCGGCAAGCGGTTCGCGGTGAAAATCAATGCGAACATCGGGAATTCGGCGGTGCGCAGCTCGATCGCCGACGAGGTCGAGAAGATGGTGTGGGCCACGCGTTGGGGCGCCGACACGATCATGGACCTCTCGACCGGCGCCGACATCCACACCACGCGCGAGTGGATCCTGCGCAACTCCCCCGTACCGGTCGGCACCGTGCCCATCTATCAGGCACTCGAGAAGGTGAACGGCGATCCGGTCGCCTTGACGTGGGAGATCTACCGCGACACCGTGATCGAGCAGGCAGAGCAGGGAGTCGACTACATGACGGTGCACGCCGGGGTCCTGCTCCGCTACGTGCCGCTGACCGCCCGGCGGGTCACCGGAATCGTCTCCCGAGGCGGTTCGATCATGGCCGCCTGGTGTCTGGCTCACCACGAGGAGTCGTTCCTGTACACGCACTTCGACGAACTGTGCGAGATCTTCCGCCGCTACGACATCACCTTCTCCCTCGGCGACGGACTACGGCCGGGGTCGATCGCGGACGCCAACGACGAAGCCCAGTTCGCCGAACTGCGCACCCTCGGCGAACTCACCACCATCGCCAAATCCCATGGCGTGCAGGTGATGATCGAGGGACCCGGACACATCCCGATGCACAAGATCGCCGAGAACGTGCGCCTGGAGGAAGAACTCTGCGAAGAGGCACCCTTCTACACACTGGGTCCCCTGGCCACCGACATCGCACCCGCCTACGACCACATCACCTCCGCGATCGGTGCGGCGATGATCGCCCAGGCGGGAACGGCGATGCTCTGTTACGTGACGCCCAAGGAGCATCTCGGGCTGCCCGACCGCGACGACGTGAAGGTCGGCGTCATCACGTACAAGATCGCGGCCCACTCCGCAGACCTCGCGAAGGGGCATCCCCGGGCACAGGAACGTGATGACGCATTGAGCAAGGCGCGCTTCGAGTTCCGCTGGATCGACCAGTTCAACCTCGCCCTCGACCCGGACACCGCCCGCGAGTACCACGACGAGACCCTGCCGGCCGAACCCGCGAAGACAGCTCACTTCTGCTCGATGTGTGGTCCCAAGTTCTGCTCGATGCGGATCTCCGCCGACGTGCGCGCCTACGCGGAGGAGAACAACCTGGTGACCGCCGAGGACATCGACCGCAAGATCGCCGAGGGCATGGCCGCGAAGTCGGCCGAGTTCGCCGAGGGCGGCAACCGCGTGTACCTGCCCCTCGAGGCCAGTCGAGGCGGTTCCGCGTGACCGGCCAGCCACCGCAAGGCCACGGGGACCTCGAATTGCTGCCCGTCGCGGCACCGGGTGAGACGCCGGTCCGCGTGATGACCATCGCCGGATCGGATTCCGGTGGCGGCGCCGGCATCCAGGCCGACATGCGCACCTTCGCGCTGCTCGGCCTGCACGGTTGCGTCGCGGTGACCGCGGTGACCGTGCAGAATTCACTGGGCGTCAGCGGCTTTCAGGAGATCGCACCGGAGACCGTGTCCGCCCAGATCCGCACGGTCGCCGACGACATCGGGATCGGCGCCGCCAAGACCGGCATGCTGGCGTCGGCGCCGATCATCGACGCGGTCGTCGCCCAGTGCACAGACAGCGGTATCGGTCGCGACACGTCGACACCGCTCGTCGTCGACCCGGTATGTGCTTCGATGCACGGGAACCAGCTACTCGCGGATTCCGCCCTGGACACTCTGCGCGACAAGCTGTTCCCTCTCGCGACGGTGGTGACCCCGAACCTCGACGAGGTCCGGCTCATCACCGGGGTCGACGTCGTCGACACCGATTCCCAGCGTGATGCGGCAAAAGCATTGTTCGATCTCGGGCCCGCCTGGGCCCTGGTCAAGGGTGGACACCTGCGCTCCAGCGACCACTCCCCCGACCTGCTCTACGACGGTGCGGAGTTCATCGAGCTCAACCACGAGCGCATCGACACGACCCACGACCACGGGGCCGGCGACACCCTCGCCGCCGCGATCACCTGCGCTCTGGCACACGGGTACTCGGTGCCCGACGCCGTCGCGTTCGCGAAGGAGTGGGTCACCCGCGGACTCGCCGCAGCTTATCCGCTCGGCGCCGGCCACGGCCCGGTGAACCCGCTGTGGCGGGTGGGCCCCAACCGCTGAAGCGTCGCCCGCCACCGTCGAGGTCGATGGGCGACCCTACTTCTCCCAGCCGATGTCCTCGATCGGACCGACGTAGAACTGTCCCGCACCGTAATTGGCGAGATCTTCTTTCACCGCGACCATCGCCGGACCGTTGAAGAGCGGGAGGTTCGAGTACTGGGCGAATGCCTCGCGCTCGACCTTGTTCCCGGCCGCGATCTGGGCCATCGGGTCGCCGATCCGTGTCATCGCCCTGATCTGTGCATCGAGTTGGGGAGTGCCGGCCCCGGCGGGGTTGAACTGCGAGTCGCTGCACCACACCTGGCAGAAGTAGGCCATGCCGAACGGATCGCTCGAGGAGAAGCCCATCATGAACAGGTCGAACTCCTTGTTCACCACGACGGCGGAGAAGTCCGACGAGGGACGTTGTTGCACCACGAGATCGACGCCGACCTTGCCCAGGATCGCCTGGAGCGCCCGTGACAGGTTGGCGCCGGTTGCGTCGTCGCCGACGTTGGGCAACACCAGCGACAGCCGTTTGCCGTTCTTCTCGCGGATGCCGTCCCCGCCCTCACGCCACCCGGCTTCCTCCAGCAGCGCCGCCGCCTTGCCCGGGTCGTAGGACACCACCCCCGCGAGGTTGTCCTCATACCCCGGCTGGAAGGGGTACAACGACAGCGAACCGGGGAGTTCCTCGGTGTAGTTCAAACCGGTGAACCGGATGCGCGCCAGGGTCTGCCGGTCGATCGCGGCGAACACCGCCTCTCGGACGACGCGGTCGGACAGTATCGGCGCATCGAGATTCAGTACGAGCAGCGCCTGCTGCGGCGACGCAGCGGTCCGGATGTCGATGCCGTTCATCGTGAGCACCCGTGCACGCGCGTCCTTGGCCGCCACCCCGGTCGCGTCGATCTCGCCGTTCTGGAAAGCATTGAGCGCCGCCTGCGACTCCATCTGCCGGAAGATCCGCCGGTCGAGTTTTCCGGGCCTCCCCCACCACTTCGGATTGCGTTCGAAGACGACGGTCCCGTTGTCGGCGTCATACGAGGAGACCGTGTACGGTCCTGCACCCCATTCCGGATGCGGTTGCCGTACATAGCCTTCGTTGTACACCTCGGGCGAGGTGGCCTTCGGATGGAGCACGACGTTGAACAAGCCGTCGGGCCAGGCGTAGACGCCGTCGAAGCGCACGATGACCTCGCGGTCGTCGACACCGCGGGTGACCGAGGCGATCTGGCTGTACCCGTCGGTGGAACTGACGATGTAGCGGTCGTCGACACCCCGACTGGTGCGCCACGTCTCGACGAAGGCGCGGTAATCGATCGGCGTGCCGTCGTTGAAGAACGCCTTCGGGTTGATCGTGTAGGTGACCACCGTGTTCCGGCCGACGGTCTCGGTACGGACTCCGGTGAGGTAGTCGGGGTTCGGCGAGTACCGTCCGTCGGGCGAGAAGTAGGCCAGTACCGGGTTGTACCAGCGCCACAGACTCAACGTGTAGGCGCTGGCATCTGCGTGGAAGGTGTTCCACTGGGGCGACACCTCGGTGATGGCCGTCGTGAGGCTGCCGCCGTCCTCGAGGTTCTCCCGGGGTTGCGGATTGAGCGAGGCACCCTCGGTCTTCACCGCACCGCTGTCGACCGCTGCGCCGCAACCGGTCACGCAGGCGATGGTCAGGAGCACCGCGGTGATGAACCGCGACCAGCGCCTCACTGCTCCACCTCCAGGAAGTGGCATGCCGCTCGGTGGTCGCCGCGAACAACACCATCGTGGTCCGCCGGCCGTAGCCGGGGAACGACGGTGCGGCACCGCTCGCGACGTTCGTCGTCGAGCTGCGCGTGCAACGGACAACGACTCGTGAAGCTGCACCCGACGATCTCGTCTGTCGCGCTCGGTTGTTCGCCGGTCAGGACGATCCGCCGCCGTTCGCGTTCGACGCGCGGGTCGGGAATCGGCACCGCCGACAGCAGCGCTCGGGTGTAGGGATGGGCGGGTTCGGCGAAGACCGCCTCGGTGGGTCCGGCCTCCACGATCGCCCCCAGGTACATCACCGCGGTGCGGTCGGCGAGATGTCGCACCACGGAGAGATCGTGTGCGACAACCAGATAGGCGACATCACCGTCGGCCTGCAGTCGCCGGATCAGATTGACGACGTCCGCCTGCACCGAGACGTCGAGTGCCGACAGCGGTTCGTCGAGGATGATCAAGTCGGGGTCGGTGGCCAGTGCCCGCGCGATGGCGATCCGTTGTCTCTGACCGCCGGAGAAGGCGGCGGGGAAACGGTCGGCGTGAACAGGGTCGAGCCCGACCCGTCGCATCAGGCGCGTCACCTTCTCCTCCGCCTCCGCCTTCGGGATTCCCAGTGCCCGAAGCGGTTCGGCGATGAGGTCGAAGGCGGTGAACCTCGGGTCGAGCGCGTCCGACGGATCCTGGAAGACGATCGACGCCCGCTGCCGCAGCGCGCGCGCCTCCCGCGCGCGGACCGCCGCCGGATCCACCCCGCCGATCCGCACGACACCCTTCGGCTGCGCGAAGTCCATGATCTCCAGCAGGGTCGTCGACTTGCCACTACCCGATTCCCCGACGAGTGCCATCGACTCGCCGCGTCGGATGTCGAAGCTGATGCCGTTGACCGCCCGCACCGATCCCACTCGCCGCTTGAGGAAACCGCTGGTCAGCGGGAAGACCTTCGTCATGTCCACCACGTCGAGGACGGTCGGCCGCTCGACCCGCTCGATTGCGGCCACCGATGTCACCGGCACGTCGGGCAGCGGGAACACCGGCTCACCGTCGATCCGGCCGTCGGCATCGATCTCCCGCGCGCGGACGCAGGCCACCCGGTGGTCGCCGCTCAGCTCCGCCAGGGCCGGCTCGGTCCGACCGCAGTCGTCGAGCGCGACGGGACACCGTGGCATGAACTGACATCGGTCCTGTACGTCGATGAGGACCGGTGGCGACCCCGGGATCGGGATCAACGCGTCGGTCCGCCGGTCCACGCGCGGCACGGCCCCCAGCAACCCGATGGTGTACGGCATGCGCGGCCCGCCGAAGAGCGTGTCGACGTCGGCGGTCTCCACCGACCGGCCGGCATACATGACCACGACGTCGTCGGCATGGCCCGCGACGACGCCGAGATCGTGCGTGATCAACAGCATCGCGGCACCGGTCTCCCGGCGCGCGGTGGCGAGCAGGTCGAGGATCTGGGCCTGGATGGTCACGTCCAGGGCGGTGGTCGGTTCGTCGGCGATGATCACCGACGGGTCGTTGGCGATCGCCATCGCGATCATCACACGCTGACGCATCCCGCCGGACAACTCGTGCGGAAAAGCCTTCGCGCGGCGTCCCGGATCAGCGATGCCGACCAGGTCGAGCAGCTCGACCGACCGCGCCCAGGCCGCCTTGGCGGTGACCGACTGGTGCGCCCGCAGCGCCTCGGAGATCTGCGCACCCACCGTGAACACCGGGGTCAGCGACGACAACGGGTCCTGGAAGACCATCGCGATCTCCGAACCCCGGACCGCCGACATCTGCTTGTCCGACAACCCGATCAGCTCCCGGTCCCGTAGGACGACCGATCCGCTGACGTGCGCGGAGTCCGGCAGCAGTCCCAGAACCGCCAGTGCCGACACCGATTTCCCCGATCCCGATTCGCCGACGATGGCCGTGGTTCGGCCGGGTCGCAGGTCGAGGTCGAGACCGCGGACGGCGTCGACGATCCCGGCCTCGCTGCCGAAATCCACTCTCAGGTCACGGACCGTCAGCACCGCGTCGGACCGGCTCGTCATCGGCGGGTACCTCCACTCGACGTCGGGTCGAAGGCGTCGCGCAGACCGTCGGCGATGAGCGCCATCGACACCGTCAGGAGCGCCAGCACGGCGGCGGGGAACCAGAACAGCCACGGTGACGCGGCGAGGGTCCCGGCACCCGCCTGCAGGAGCGAGCCCAGGGTGACGTCGGGGATCTTGACCCCGAATCCGAGGAACGACAGACCCGTCTCGGCGAGCACGGCCGCCACCACGCCGAGTGCGAAGTTGATCACCAGCAACGACGCGATGTTGGGCAGGATGTGCCGCAGGATGATCGCCGGCGGGGACACCCCCAGATACTTTGCCGCGGTGACGTAGTCGCGCTCCCGGATGGTCACCGCCAGCGAGTGGATCACGCGCGCGAGCATCATCCAGCCGAATGCGATGAGCACGACGATCAGCCACCGCCAGTCGCCACCGGTGCTGTTCGAGACCAGGGCGAGGATGAGGAACGTGGGCACCACGAGCAGCAGGTAGACGACACCCAGGATGACGCGCTGTACCCAACCGCCGAAATAGGCCGCGATCCCGCCGAGGAACGCGGCGATCGCGGTCGTCCCGATCGACACGGTCAGCGCGATCGTCAGCGAGCGCTGGAGTCCGTGCACCACTTGCGCATACAGGTCGTTGCCGGCGTCGTTGGTGCCGAACCAGTGGGCGCCCTCTGCTCCTTGCGTCGACGGCGGGAAGCCGATGGCCAGGAAATCGGTGTCGGTGTAGGTGTAGGCGGTGAACAGCCCGCCGAACACAGCGAAGAAGACGAGCAGGACGAACATGACCAGGCCCAGCACCGCGGAACGGTTGCGCGCGTATCGTTTGGCGAAGATCACGACCCGGCCGGCACGACGCCTCGCCAGCGGCGCCGACGCGGTGTCCGACTCGTCGAGGAGACCGCCGGTCTCGCCCATGATCGGGGCGGTGGCATCGAGGTGCCCGGACTGCGGTCCGCGCGGTTCGGGTGGCATCATCGCCATCTCAGCTCACCCGCACTCTCGGATCGAGATAGACGACGGCGAGGTCGGCGAGGATCGCACCGACCGCGGTCGCCAGCGCACCGAATGCGGCGACCGCGACGACACCGTGGATGTCGTTGGTGTTGATCGAGGTGACGAAGTACCGGCCCATCCCCTCCCAGCCGAAGATGGTCTCGGTGAGGACCGCGCCGGTGAACACCGCCGGGATCGCGAAGGCGATACCGACGGCCACCGGGATGATGGCCGTGCGCAACGCATGTCGTCGAACCGCCACGCCGCGGGTGAGTCCCTTGGCACGTGCGGTTCGTACGTAGTCGGCGTTGATGGTGTCGAGCACCATCGACCGCTGCAGGAGATGCAGTCCCGCATACTGGATCACGACCAGGGTGATGGTCGGCAGGATGAGGTGTTGAATGCGATCCAGCAGCACCGGGATGAACCCCTCGACACCCACGCTGGACGCCCCGGAGACGAATACCACGCTGTGGCCGAGGGATTGGTTGAGTGAGATGGCGGCCAGCACGATCCCCAGGCCGACAACGGGAACCGGCAGGTTGATCATCGCGATCGAGATGAACTGCCAGGCACGGTCGGCGAGCTTGTACTGCCGGAGGGCGGTGTAGACGCCCAGGGCTATGCCGAGAAGGGTGGAGATGATGGTGGCGGCGGCCAGGAGCTGCACCGAGGAGACCAGGCGGAAGCCGATCTCGGCGTTGACGCTCTCGCCCACGGGAGTCGACCCCCAATCCCAGTGCAACACCACGCCCGTCAGCCAGTTCCACCAACGTTCGACCAGCGGGGTCTTGTCGTTGAGGTTGTGGGAGGACAGCGTGGCGTCGACGACGCTCTCCGGCAACGGAGGTCGCCGGATCGCGTAGTTGGATCGGGGGTCGAGAAACCAAGTGGCCAGGAAGTAGGTCAGATTGGTTGCGATGAAGACGAGGACAGCCCAGGCCGCGATGCGTTTACAGAGGTATCCGATCACCGCGGCTCCAGGTCGTCGTCAGGCCATTTTCACCGACCGCATGGTGACTCAGGCAGCTCCGCCGAGTGCCTTCGACTTGAGGTGTTCGAACTCCTGCGGGGTGATGGCACCGGAGTCCAGGAGAGCCTTCGCCTCGGTGATCTGCTGGGTCGGAGAGGTTCCCGCAACCGACTTGATGTACTCGTCGGAGGCCTGCTTGGCCTCCGTGTAGGCCTCGCGCTGACGCTCGGCCATGCCCTTGCCCTTCGCGAGCAGGTACACGATGGCCGTAATGTACGGGAAGATGATCAGGAAGACCACCCAGGCGGCCTTCTGCCAGCCCGATGCCTTCTTGTCACGGAACAGATCGGTGATGATGTGCCACAGGACGATCAGGTACGCGACGAACGCGAAGATGACGACTGTGTACCAGATGAAATCCCAGAATGAGTCCCACATTGAAGGTCTCCCGTTTCTAGAAGAAAAGGACCATGCCGAATGGTCCCCTGACGAATAGAAGCATGTCACAGCCATACCCTCGGCATCGCGCTGTCAGGCCAAAGTGGCCGTGAGAAGTAGTAGCACGTCCCCCAGGCATGCACCATTTGCCACTTATACGAAGTTGTGCCACGAACCGACAAAAGAGAGACGAGATGGAATCACACACGGCCACGCATGAACTCGAGTTGGGCTTGGACACCTTCGGCGACATCACCGCCGAGCCCGATGGCACTCCGCGATCGGACGCACAGACCCTGCGGGACGTACTCGAGCAGGCGATCCTGGCCGACGAGGTCGGCGTCGACTTCCTCGGTGTCGGTGAGCATCACCGCTCCGACTACTCCGTATCCGCACCCGAGGTGGTGCTCGGCGCCATCGCCGCCCGCACCAGCCGCATCCGCCTCGGCTCGGCCGTGACCGTGCTGAGCTCGGACGATCCCATCCGCGTGTTCCAGCGGTTCTCGACCGTCGACGCGCTTTCCTCGGGCCGTGCCGAGGTGATCCTCGGCCGCGGTTCGTTCACCGAGTCGTTCCCGCTCTTCGATTACGACCTCTCCGACTACGAGGAACTGTTCACCGACAAGCTCGCGCTCTTCGCCGAACTGCGCACCGGCAAGCCGGTCACCTGGTCCGGCTCGACGCGGGGCCCCTTGCGTGCTCAGCCGGTGTACCCGCAGCTCGAGAGCCCGCCGCTGCCCACCTGGATCGCGGTGGGCGGCAGCCCCGAATCCGTGGTACGCGCAGCGTCGTACGGGCTTCCGCTGATGCTCGCCATCATCGGCGGTGACCCGGTGCGCTTCCGCCCCTACGTCGACCTCTACCACCGTGCGCTCGCCGAGATGGAGCAGGACGTACTTCCGGTCGGCGTGCACTGCCCGGGCCATGTCGCCGACACCGACGCACAGGCACGCGACGAGTTGTGGCCGCACTACCGCGGGTACGTGGCGCGGATCGGACGCGAACGGGGATGGCCGCCGCCCACCCGGATCGACTTCGAGCGGTCGACGGGCCCCGACGGTGCGCTGTTCGTCGGGTCGCCGGAGACCGTCGCACGCAAGATCGCCTCGACGTCGAAGGCGCTCGGGCTGAGTCGTTTCGACATGAAGTACTCCCACGGCACCCTGGGCCATGCCGAGCAGATGCGCAGCATCGAACTCTATGGCACCCGAGTGATCCCTCGGGTGCGCCAACTGCTCGGCGACAACGCGGCAGATGCGGACTCGGTATGAACCGGTCGGGCCCTCTCTCATCGCCGCGTGCAGGCGCGCTGGGAATCGCCTGCCGAATCAGCGATCGCGGAGCACGACTCCTACGCTCCGGCAAACGCGTGTCGCGTCAGTAGGGCACGTGCAAGCAGACGCCGTCGCTCAGGTTGTCGATGACAGTTCCTCGGCCGGCGACACGGAGCAGTTCGGTGTGCTTGACGGACCCATCCTGCCTCGCGCGGATCTGAAAGACCCCCACTCGCTGTGGTGTCCACATGGCAGTGGCCCAGGTATCGCCCTGCTCTGCTGTCTGGAGTGCTCGCCATGGTCCCTTGTTGCCCACATCGCGGACCTCGAAGTAGACCTTGATGCGATAAGGCGGCCAGTAGAAGGCCTCGGCTTCGTACTCACATCCGACGCGATAGAGTTCCCCCGAGCCGGCTGGATCGATATCCACCCGACTGATCGTGGCGTTTGCCGGTGCAGCAACCTGAAGGCCGACTGCGGCGATGATCGCGGAAAAACATAGAACAATCCGTACCCGAAGATCAGCTCGCCCTGCCATGACATTTCCCCTTCGACACTCGCGGACTCTGACGAAACAGCCTCCCCGACAGGCACAACCGCCCTGTGTCCCGTTCGCTGTTTCAGGACGGGAAATGCCTACAGTTCTTCTACTGTAATCTTCTCGGTGGATTTCTTCAGCGAGTTCAGAAATGGCACTTTCCCGGGTACGGCATGTTCCACCACCCACTCCGCATACGCGGCGTCGGCTTTCCTCAGCGACGACCCAGCGTGAGCTGGAAATCGCCGGCCGGATCCGTCCACGCCGACGCGACGTCGAATCCGGCCTCCTCGAGTTCGACACGCAGCGCCTGCGGTTCGAATTTGGTGCTGATCTCGGTGTGGATCTCGGTGCCGGCGGCCAGCTTCCACGAACGTCCGAGGACGCCGAAGTAGGCGTCGATGTCCCGCCGGGCACGCAACCACATCTCGATGCGATGTTCGCCCGGGTTCCAGCGCGCGATGTGTTCGAAGTCGTCCGCATACAGTCCGCGGGCATCCAGTCCCGTCCGCAGGACCTCGATGAGGTTGCGGTTGAAATCGGCTGTGACGCCCGCCTTGTCGTCATAGGCGGCCACGAGTCGGCCGGTGTCCTTGACGAGGTCGGTACCGAGCAGGAAGAAGTCGCCGGGCGAGAGCGCCTTCGCCAGACCCTGATAGAACTCGCGCCGCGCCTCGGGATCGAAGTTCCCGATGGTGCCACCGAGGAACACCGCGAGGCGGGCGCCGTCGGCGTCGGGGAGATGGAGGTCGGGTTCGGTGAAGTCCGCGACCAACGGGACGACCTCGACGCCCGGATAGTCGGCGGCCAGCACATCGGCTGTGGTCGTGAGCATCTCGGAGCTGACATCCACGGGAATGTAGGTGAACTGCTCGGAGTCGGGGGTGGCGGCACTGAACGCGTCGAGCAGCAACCTGGTCTTGGTGGAGGTGCCCGAACCCAATTCGACCATCACCTCGGCATCCGTGGCCGCCACGATGTCGGCCGAATGCTCACGCAGGATCGCGGTCTCGCGACGCGTCGGATAGTACTCGGGAAGCCGGGTGATCTCATCGAAGAGTCGGCTTCCGCGCTCATCGTAGAGCCACTTGGTCGGCAGCGTCGGCGGGTCCTGCCACAGACCCGAAAGCGCGTCCGCGGCAAGTCCTGTCGTCGCCTCGTCGACTTCGGTACGCGTGTCGTCGCGCTCGGATGTCCTGGGCTGCGCCTCGCGCTCGGGAGTCATCGAGCGAGCCGCAGTCCCGAGAACACCCACCGCGACGCAGCGGGAAAGAAATTGCGGTAGGTGATCCGCTCATGCCCCGGCGGCGTCACCGCGCTCGCGCCACGCAGGACGTGCTGGTCGGACATGAACTTTCCGTTGTACTCACCGACGGCCCCGTTCGCCGGGACGAATCCCGGGTAGGGCAGATACGCGCTCGCCGTCCACTCCCACACGTCACCGACCATCGCGGAGCCTGCCCGGCCGGGGTGACATCGGCCGGGATCGAGAAGCCCGCCCCGCGCGTCGCCGAGTGTTCCGGCCGCGACCTCCCATTCGAATTCGGTGGGCAGTCGGGCGCCGGCCCAGCGGGCGTAGGCGTCGGCTTCGTAGAAGGACACGTGGGTCACCGGCTCGTCGGGCACGACGGGGCGGCGTCCGGACAGGGTGAAGGTGGTCCACCGGCCGTCCTCTTCACGCCAGTAACTCGGTGCCTGCCAACCGGTTTCGTGGATCTTCGCCCACCCGTCGGAGAGCCAGTACTCGTGACGCCGATATCCGTCGTCGGCCATGAACTCCAGCCAGTCGGCGTTGGTCACCAGCCGATCGGACACCGCGAAGTCCTCGAGGTGGACCCGGTGGCGGGGGCCCTCGTTGTCGTAGGAGAATCCACTTCCGACAGCGCCGATCTCGTGCACCCCACCGGAGAACTCCCGCCAGCCGAGCGGCGCGGACCGCCCGGGCACGTCGGGATCCCGGTCGACGTAGACCGGTCCGAACGCATGCGTCGAGAACAGGTGCTTGATGTCCATCAGCAGCAACTCCTGGTGCTGCTGTTCGTGGTTGCAGCCGAGCTCGAGCAATTCGAGCGCCGCGTCGTCGAATCGCCCGGCCTCGAGAGCCTCGACCATCGCCGCGTCGACGTGCTCGCGATAACGCGTCACGTCGCGTACGCCCGGTCGCGTGACGAGACCGCGATCGGGGCGCGGATGTCGTTCTCCCACCGTTTCGTAGTAGCTGTTGAACAGGTACCGGAAGGTCTCGTCGTACACGACGTAGTCCGGGTTCCGACGGAGGATGAACTCCTCGAAGAACCAGGTGACGTGCGCCCGATGCCATTTCGCGGGACTCGCCTCGGTCATCGACTGCGGCGTCTGGTCCTCGGGTGAGAGTCGTTCGGCGAGAGCATCGGTCAGCGACCGCACCTCGAGAAACCGTCGGACGGTGTCGGGACCGTCCGCCGTGGCGATACCCGGAGGCCGGGCAACCGGAGACTCGGGATCTGATCTCGGGTCCGGGCGGACGGTGGGTTCGGTGATGCTCACTGGAAAACCTCCCGTGGCAAAGGCGGTGGAGTGCGGCGGCGTCTTCGGCGGATCTCCGCATCCATCGTCACGACGGTTTGCATCCGTGTCAACGATGGCCGGCCTTGCCCCCGATTCGCCGAATGATCGATCGTCAACCAAGGGTTGACGAAGTTCGGCCGTCAACCTACGGTTGACGCATGACGAAGAACGCTGTTCCCATTCGGCTGGACGACCTCATCGCAGCGATCCGCAAGGTGCACGACGACCCCCTCGACCAGCTGTCCGACGCGGTACTGGCCGCGGCTCATCTCGACGAGGTCGCCGACAGTCTGATCGGCCATTTCGTCGACCAGGCGCGCCGCTCGGGCGCTTCGTGGACTGCGATCGGGGCCAGCATGGGCGTCAGCAAGCAGGCCGCCCAGAAGCGGTTCGTCGACCGGGTGTCGGCCGCCGGCGGCACCGACGGCGGCCTGGCCGGCGAGTCGAACCCGTTCTCGCGGTTCACGCCCCGCGCGGCGAACGTCCTGATGGCGGCCAACGGTGCGGCGGCCGCCGATCGAGCCGAGTACGTGACCCCCGCCCACGTGGCAGCTGCCATGACCGCCGAGCCGCAGGCCCTCGTCTTCGTCGTGCTGCGGGAGTTCGGCGTCGACCCCGATGCGTTCGCCGATGCCGTGGCACAACTCGTCCCGGCGCCGCGGGACGTCCCGTATGCCGAGGCATCGTCCGTCGTGCCCTACGGCGCCGCCGCCAAGGCGGTCCTGGAGGCGACCGTCGGCATCGCCGTCGACCTCGGTCACAACTACGTCGGCACCGAACACCTGTTGCTCGGGCTGTTCGCCGACGATCCGGTGGCCGGTGCGCTCACCGGTCTCGGACTCGACGACAGCGCGATCCGCGACAAGATCGTCGCCACACTCGCGCAGTTCGGGGAAGCTCCGCCGGCCGAGTAGCCGAACTACTCCTGATCCGAGATGTAGTGCACCGCGGCCTCCTCGGCCGAGGCCGCGGCGCCGTCGATACCCGCATCCGCAGCCACTGCTTCGGCCTCCGTGTCGATCCCCGATCCCTCGTCCGGAGCGATCAGCCGGCCGGCCCGCCGGTCACCGACCTCGTCACCTTCGTCGAACTCGTCGCTGCGATCGGAATCGTGCGCACGCCAATCGGTTCGGGCGTGCTCGTCGGCAGTGATCTCGTCGAGCGGATCGACCGCACCGACGTCGGGCTCCTCCTCGGCCAGCCGCTCGTCGAGGGTCTCCCCCTCCGCCTGCTCGCGGACCGTGAGTCCGTGGATCGCCGCCTTGGGCGGGTAGTCGGGTGGCGAGTAGCCCTCGTCGAGGACGTCGTCGACGCCGCGGTCGACCAGGGTGTCCTCCGGCTGGAGCTGGTCGTCCTGGTCGAGGCTGAACTCGCCGTCGGAGCCTTCCGGGGTGCTGCCGATATCGTCCTTCACCCTTGCCACGATGCCAGCCGAACGGGGCGTGTGCCAGAGTTCCGCGGACTTGTCCGGTACACGTGACCTCGGGTGGTCCCAGTTCGGGCAAAGCGCCGGTGACCGTCCGTGGGATCGGCGAGAATGTCGAAGATGATCGAGGAATTGCAGGCCGAGGCCGAAGCCCTCCTCGCCGCGGGCGAATACGAGCACGCGCTGGCCGCGTTCTCCGTGCTCCGCGAGGTCAGAGCACGACGCGAAGGACCGTACTCGACGAAGTACCTGTCCAATCTGCACGACTGCGTCCGATGCATGTCCCAGCTGCAGTTGTGGATGGACGCCAACTACCTCTGCAGCGAGTTGCACGGCAAGTACGTGCGGACCCACGGTCGCGGGGAGGCCGACACCGTCGACGTCGCCAAACACTGGGCCTGGGCACTCGTGAACCTCCACGATTATCCGCCGGCCATCCGCCTCTACCTCATGACCGCCGATGCCCTCTGGGACGTCGATCCCGGTCAGGCACAGCGCCTTCTCGGTGCCGCGGTGATCCACCGGCACGACACCGACCCCCTGGCGATCCTCACCCCCGGCGTCATCGACGGGGTGGGGCTCCACCACGCCGACGAGGAACGGACCGTGATCTCGCGTCTGGTGGCCGAACTGGCCGACACGGACACGGCGTCACGGAGCTCGGCCACCATCGACGGCTTCGCGATCGCCTGACGGATCGCAGAATCTCGCCACTCCCGCCCAGCCGTGCTGTTCGGGCCGGCGCAGCTGCACGGAAGTGGCGATCCTGTCTATCGTCGACGTCTCAGACCACCTCGGTCCGTCGGCGGCGTCGCCGCAGGAGGTAGCTGTCCGCGGCTGCGCGTCCGGCCGAGGTGAATCCCACCGCCAGCAGTCCGGCGATCAAGGCCAGCGGCCATTCGTAACCACCGTCGGTGTTCCAGAATCCCGCATCCCAATGAACGAAGACGATCCCGCCGATCATCTCCGCGATCAGCAACGTGGCGACGATGGGCAGCAGGAGGCCCAGGATCAACAGGATGCCGCCGACCAGTTCCACCCAGGTCGCGTAGTACGCGGCCAGATCCGGATAGGGCACGTCCATGCCGGCCGGACCAAAGGCCACCTTGGTGGCGTCCATCCCCTGTGTCACCAGCTTCTGCCAGCCGTGGGCGATGAAGATGATGCCGAGTATCAGTCGCGCGAGAAACTGCGCGACACTGCCGAATCCGGTCATAATGCTGCTCCTCGCATCGTCGGACGGGCCTGGTTCCCCGCCGCCAGGTACTCTCACAGTGTCCGCGACGACGAGACCTCGTCGCGGGTGATACGCCGAAATCGAGTCATCAACCGTAACCGCACCGTGACCAAAGGAACCGCATCGTCGGCGCCCGATGACGCGGCCGGCAGCAGGCGGGCGAACATGCCATACGGCAGAACGGAGTAGGAGTCGAGAGTGCCGGGAAAGTCTGGCCCTGGGTCACGGGGGCACGCCGGGGAGCCCTTCCTGGGTGCACCGTCCGACGTCCTCGATCCCTACCTGCCGGACAACGGAAATCTCGGCTTCCGGATCTCGCGCTACGACCTCGAACTCGAGTACAAGGTGTCGAGCAACCGTCTCGAGGGCACCGCGGTCCTGACCGCGACGTCACATCGGGAACTCAGTCGCTTCACACTCGATCTCGCCAGCTCGATGTCGGTACAGCGGGTCTCGGTGAACGACAAGCGCGCCCGGTACAGCCATCGACGCCACAAGCTGACCATCACCCCCGACACCCCGGTGCCACCCGGCGGGGCGATGACGATCACCGTCCGCTATCACGGCAACCCCCGGCCGATCCGTGGCCCCTGGGGTGAGGTCGGCTGGGAAGAACTGACCGACGGCTCACTCTGCGCCAACCAACCCAACGGCGCGGCGTCGTGGTTCCCGTGCGACGACCATCCGAGTGCCAAAGCGCCGTACCGGATCTCGATCACCACCGACAGCCCGTACCACGCACTCGCCAACGGCGTACTGGAGTCCAAGCGGGTCCGCGCTGCGCAGACCACCTGGGTCTATCAGCAGGTGGAGCCGATGCCGACCTACCTCGCGTCCATCCAGATCGGCCAGTACAAGCAGATTTCGTTGACCAGCAAGCCTTTTCCCGTGATCGGCCTCATCCCGTCCCGCCTCGAGGAGAACTTCGGGATCGATTTCGGCCCGCAGACGGAGATGATCTCGGTGTTCGTCGAGATGTTCGGACCGTATCCGTTCCCGCAGTACACCGTCGTCGTCACCGACGACGAGCTCGAAATCCCCATCGAGGCACAGACCTTCTCGACGTTCGGCGCGAACCACTGCGACGGCAGCCGGGACGCCGACCGTCTCATCGCCCACGAGCTCGCCCACCAGTGGTTCGGCAATTCGGTGACCGCGGCACGCTGGCGCGACATCTGGCTGCACGAGGGATTCGCCTGCTACGCCGAATGGCTGTGGAGCCAGCGGTCGGGCGGTCGCAGTGCCGACGAATGGGCACGCCACTACTACGAGAAGCTCGATGCGAACCCGGTGCGGGTGCCGCTGGCCGACCCGACCCCGCGCAAGATGTTCGACGACTGGGTCTACAAACGCGGTGCCCTCACCCTGCACGCCTTGCGGCTGAGAATCGGCGACGGCGACTTCTTCGCGCTTCTGCAGCGCTGGACCGAGAAGTACCGCTACGGGTCGGTGACGACCGAAGACTTCATGGCGCTCGCCGCCAACCACTCGTCGATGCCGCTCAAGGACCTGTGGGACGCCTGGCTGTTCACCCCGGAACTGCCGCCGTTCCCCAGTCCGTCCTGAGGATCCGATGACGGACGTGCCGGCACCGACGCCGGAGACGCCTTCCGGCGCGGCCGGAGAAATCGACACCGACGCGCGTTCGCTGGGACGCGTCACCGTCGCGACGCTCATCGCCGCCGCGTCGGGCTATCTGGTGCTGCTGCTTGCCGCACGTCACCTCGGTGCGATCGGGTACGGCGTCTTCGCGGTGTTCTGGGCGGCCTACGGTCTCGTCACCGGTGCACAGAACGGTCAGCTGCAGGAGACGACGCGCGCGGTGCGCGCCGCATCCGGTGGTGCGGCCCGGTCGCGGCCGCTGGTCGTGAACATCGGGATCGGCGCCGGTCTCGCCGTACTGGTGGCCGCGACGTCACCGCTGTGGAGCGGCGCGGTGTTCACCGACGAACGCCGGCTGTCGGTGGCATTGCTGGCGATCGGGGTGGCGAGCTTCGCGGTGTACGCGCACTTGTGCGGCGCGCTGTCCGGGATGCTGAGCTGGTCGTCGTTCGCGGTGCTGCTGTCGGTCGACGCACTGATCCGCCTGGCCGGTGCCGTCATCGCGGTGGCCGCCGGCTGGGGCACGACGGCCTTCCTGATCGTCACCGTCATCGGTTCGGTGTCGTGGTGCCTGCTGCTGGTCGGGTCCCCCGCTGCCCGACGCGCGGTCGGGATCGGCGGAGACGTACCCCCGCGCCGGCTCACGACCAACACCCTCACCGCGATGGCCGCCGCCACCGCGAGTGCCGTTCTCGTCATGGGCTTCCCCGTGCTGATCAACCTGACCGCCAACCTGCGCGGTACCCCCGGCGCCGACGAGGCCCGGGTGATCGGCGCACTGATTCTGGCGGTGACCCTCACGCGTGCACCGCTGCTGGTGCCGCTCAACAGCTTCCAGGGCGTGCTGATCTCGCGCTTCGTCGATCACCGTGACCGACGGCTCGCGGCGCTGGCCGCCCCGCTCGGCATCGTCGGCATCGTCGGCGGGGTTGGGATCGTGGCCGCGTGGCTGGTCGGGCCCTGGCTGCTCCGGTCGGTCTTCGGCGCCGACTTCGACCTCGACGGCATCGTCGTCGCATTGCTCACCGCCGGCGCCACCTGCCTCGCCCTGTTGACCGTCACCGGTGCGGCCGCGATCGCCGCAGGTGCCCACCGCTGGTACGCCACGGGCTGGTGGGTCGCCACCCTCGTCGCCGTCGGGTTGCTGCTGATCCCGGCCGACGTCGAGGTCAGAACGTGCGTCGCGCTCGTCGTCGGCCCGCTGGTGGGGCTCGTCGTGCACATGGTCGGGGTGCTGCGGCGGCCTATCGCCGGTTGAGCCCCGTCGAAACCTTGCCTGCCGCCGCCCCCACCCGCGCTTGCAGGCGATTGAGCCGCGACGTCGCGTGTAAGCGCGCTGCCCTGGCCGCTCTTGGCCAACCGCGAGCCGCGCACCGTTCCGCCTCGGCGGCGAAGAAGCGGTTCTCCTCGTCGAAGCGACGTCCGTCGACGGCTTGCACCGAACTCACCGACCCACTGTGGCGGCGGTAGGAGAAGACGACTTCGGGGTCGTAGACGAGTGATCCGTCGTCGGCGGCGAGGTCGACGAGAAGCGCGAGGTCGAGGACGATCTCCAGCCCGGGCCGGAACCCGACCTCCCGCACCGCGGCGGTCCGCCACAGCAACGACGGAAAGTACGTCCAATTGCCGTGGTACAGGCTGGTCGCTAGGCGTTCACCGGACAGCACCGTCGCGTTCGAGGGGGCCAGGACGCTCTTCATCCGGTCCCCCAGCGGACGCACCGTCCGACCGTTCTCGTCGATGACGTCGACGCCCGGCGCGATGACCGACGCTTCCGGGTGATGCCGGGTCAACGTGCGGACGGTCGCGAGGTAGTCGGCGTGCATCACGTCGTCGCAGCCCATGACGACGAACCAGTCGGCGGTCACGAGCTCGACGCAGCGTCGGAAGTTCCCGTTGACGCCGAGGTTGGTGTCGTTGCGCAGGTAGCGCACGCGCGCGTCGTTCAGCGAGGCCAGCCATTCGCGCGGCGTCGGGTCGGGATAACAGTCGTCGACCACCACGAGCCGCAGGTCCGGGTCACTCTGATCGAGCACGCTGGTCACGGCCTCGCGGAACTGCGCGACGTCGCCGTAGAAGGGCATCATCACGTCGATCGGCATCCGACCAGACTAGCCGGGCCGAGCCGGGCGGTTCCTCTCCGAGGCCGCGGAATGGGAGTACCGCGACCGGCCGGGTTAGGGTTGTTCACCATGGCCGAACCCATCACCAATGCCGACGTCTGGCTGGTGGTACCCGTCTTCAACGAGGGGCAGGTGATCCGGGAGGTCGCGGCAAAGGCCCGCGAGACCTTCCCCAACATCGTCTGCGTCGACGACGGCTCGTCGGACAACTCGGCCGAGGAGATCAGGGCCGCCGGCGTCCACCTCGTGCGCCACCCGGTGAACCTCGGGCAGGGAGCGGCCATCCAGACCGGCGTCGAATACGCGCGCAAGCAGCCCGGCGCCCGCTTCTTCGTCACCTTCGACGCCGACGGACAGCATCAGGTCGACGACGTGTCGGCGATGGTCGCCCGCCTGCGGACCGAACCGGTCGACATCATCGTCGGCACCCGGTTCGCCGAGGGACGCAGCGAGTCGGTCCCGCTGCTGCGCCGGATGGCGTTGCGCACCATCGTCTTCCTGAGCCCCCGCACGCGACGGCTCGGATTGTCCGACGCGCACAACGGACTTCGCGTCTTCAACAAGAGGGTCGCGGACGATCTCGACCTCCTGATGAGCGGGATGAGTCACGCGTCGGAGTTCATCGCGCTCATCGATCACCACAAGTGGCGGGTTGCCGAGCAACCGGTCACGATCCTCTACACCGAATACTCACGCGCGAAGGGACAGTCGCTGATCAACGGGGTCAACATCGTCGCCGACGGCCTGTTCCACACCCGGATGAGGAAGTGAGGAGTCGATGATCTGGTTCCAGATCCTCGCGATCATCGGCCTGCTCGCACTGGTCGGCTTCTTCGTCGTCAACCGCGGCACCGCCCGATCGTCGGCCGGTGTGAAGATCCTGTTCGTCGCGTTCGTGGGTTTCGGCCTCTACGCGATGCTGCGCCAGGACGACGTCACCTGGGTCGCCAACAAGATCGGCATCCAGCGCGGCCTCGACCTCGTGCTGTTCCTGCTGGTCATCGCCTTCGCGTTCACCACGGTGTCGACGTACCTGCGGTTCCGCGACCTCGAGGTGAAGTACGCACGGCTCGCGCGCGCCGTCGCGCTGCAGAACGCCGAGAACCAGAACAGGCCCGGTCAGGACGCGGCCCCCGAGGACTGATCGGGCATAAGTCGCCGGAAGATCCGAGTTCGACGCACCCCTTGCGTCTACGTATACGTCTACTTATAGTGGGTTCATGCCCAACAAGACCATCTACGTCTCCGACGACGACATCGCCGTCCTCGAACGCGCTCAGCAGGTGTCGGGCGGTAACCTCTCCGGCGCCGTCGTCGAGGCACTCCGCGCGTATGTGCGGGCCGCGGACTATCGCGACGCCGGGTACGACGAGATCGTGCTCCGGGACGGACCCGACGGCGTGCGTCGGAAACGGTTCTTCGGTCGACCCCTCGCCGAGGAGACCGAGTACGACGAGAACACCGGCAACGCAACCAAACTCACCGCCTACGAGGGACGCACCGGCAAGATCGTGCTGTCGATCCACTTCGTGGACTGGAACAACTACGGCGTGACCCGCATGCAGAAGACCGGCAACTGGCTCAAGGACCTCACCGGCATCCCCAGCGTCCGCAGCCTGTTCAGTGCCGAACTCCCCGACTGGGGCGACTACACCGTCGAGATCGTCGACGACATCGAGGGACTGCGAAAACTCGTGCCCGAGAGGTTCTTCGAGCGCACCGCGGCCGCACTGGCACCCGACGTCGAAGACCTCGACGTGTAACGCCTCACCGTAACCGACCACTCCCCCAGAACATCCCGGCGACGCCCCATCGGGCGCTCGTCTATCAATACATGCATATATGCGCATGTCCTTATTCGTACGGAAAGGAACAGCAATGTCCGATCAACCCGCCATCAGTGTCTCCGGTCTTCGAAAGGCCTTCGGAGACAACACGGTTCTCGACGGTATCGACATCTCGGTGCCCGCCGGCAGCGTGTTCGCCCTACTCGGCCCCAACGGGTCAGGAAAGACCACCACGGTCAAGATCCTGTCCACGCTCGCACAGCCGGACTCGGGCGAGATACGGATCGCGGGACTCGATCCCGCCTCCGACCGCGATGCGATCTGCGCCCGGATCGGTCTGACCGGCCAGTTCGCTGCCGTCGACACGCTGCTCACCGGACGCGAGAACCTCACGATGGTCGCCCGGCTCCGGCATCTGCCGAAACACCAGGCCCACGAGCGAGTGGAGAAGCTACTCACCGACTTCGACCTCGTCGACGCCGCCGACCGCCGCGTCGCCGAGTACTCCGGCGGGATGACCCGCCGCCTCGACCTCGCGATGACCCTCGTCGGCGAACCGTCGATCATCTTCCTCGACGAACCGACGACCGGCCTCGATCCCCGCTCTCGCCGGACCGTGTGGGAGACCGTCCGCGGACTCGTCGCCCGGGGCACGACCATCTTCCTCACCACGCAGTACCTGGAAGAGGCCGACCATCTCGCCGACCGCATCGCCGTCCTCGATCGCGGCCGGATCGTCGCGGAGGGCACCGCCGCCGAACTCAAACAGCTCGTGCCCGGAGGTCACATCCGGATCGGTTTCGCCGACGCCGACGACCGCGAGCGCGCCCGCCGCGCGTTCTCGTCGTCGGTCGACGGGCAGGAGGAGAACAGCCTCGCTGTTCCCTCCGGCGGCGGGATCGGAGCGATCCGCGACGTCCTGTCGACCCTCGACGCCGCGGGCATCGAGGCCACCGGCATCTCGGTGCACACCCCGGATCTCGACGACGTGTTCCTCACCATCACCGGCCGGTCGGCCGCCACCCTCTAGGAGATCCGATGTCCACCACCCTCGCCTTCACGCTCTCCGATTCCTCGGTCATGGTTCGCCGCAACCTCGTTCGGCTCCGGCGATACCCCACGATGATGTTCTCCACGATCGCGATGCCCGTCGTCATCCTGCTGATGATGACCTTCTTCTTCGGCGGGGCGATCGAGAGCGCACTGGCCGCCGACGGCCCGCTCGACGGGAAGTACATCAACTACCTGCTGCCGGGGCTGCTGCTCTTCGTGCCGTCGTTCCTCACTGTGGCGGTGGCGGTCTCGGTCAACCAGGACGTCACCGAGGGCATCATCAATCGTCTGCGCTCGTTGGCCACCCCGCCGACGGCGATCCTCGCCGGTCACTTCGTCGGTGCCCTGATCCAGGGTGTCGTCGCGGTGCTGTTCCTGCTCGCCGCCGCCTTTGCACTCGGTTTCCGTTCGGAGGCAAACGCTCTCGACTGGCTGCTCGCGGGCGGCCTGTTGCTCCTGCTGACGGCCGGCCTGGTGTGGATCGCCGTCGCCATGGGCGTCGTCGCACCGAATCCGGAGAGCGCCAGCAACATGCCCCTGCCGCTGCTGTTCCTGCCCTACCTGGGCAGCGGGCTCGTGCCGACCGACAGCATGCCGAACGGGGTGCGGCAGTTTGCCGAGTATCAGCCCTTCAGCCCGATCGCCGACACGCTGCGCGGCCTGCTCATGGGACTCGACATCAGCGATCGCTGGCCGTGGGCACTCGGCTGGTGCGTGGTGTTCCTGATCGTCGGCTACTTCTGGGCGGTCACCGCATTCCGCCGCTCGACCGCCGGCTGAGCGGGCGGTCGTCCCGAGTCCGCGGCGCTCAGTCCGCCAGCGAACGCAGGTAGGCGGTCACGTCGTCGTGGCGCGGGAGCAGTCCCGACGCCGCGGCTTCGTGCAATCCGGGTGCGGCGGTGTCCTTCTCGGAGAGTTCGTACTCCAGCGGCGTACCATCCCGCGCGGTGGTCGGCCAGTCGATGGCGAGGTCGGGGTCGAGTGGGTTGATGCCGTGTTCGCCAGACGGGTTGTAGCCGGTGGAGCAGAGGTAGGTGACGGTCGAGTTGTCGGCCAGCGCGCAGAACGCGTGCCCTAGCCCTTCCGACAGGTAAACCGCCCGACGGTCGACGTCGTCGAGCAGGACGGTGTCGTAGGTGCCGAAGGTCGGGGAGCCGACGCGGATGTCGACGATGACGTCGAGGATGGCACCCGACGCGCAGGTGACGTACTTCGCCTGTCCCGGAGGAACATCGGCGAAATGCACACCGCGCAGCACACCAGCGGCAGATACCGACAGATTGACCTGCGCGAGGTCGAAGCGGTGCCCGATCACCTCGGCCAGCAGGTCCCCCTTGAACGCCTCGGCGAACAGTCCCCGTGCGTCGCCGTGCTGGACCGGGGTGAGTTCCCACGCGCCGTCGATCGTGAGCGGTCGCACCTTCATGGATGAGCCTTTCGCATCGGATGTATCCTCAGAATCCCTTGCCCCGCTGCAGGAGTTCGAGCAGGTAGTCACCGTAACCGGACTTGCGGAGTTTCTCCGCGCGAGAACGGAGCTCGTCGTCGTCGAGCAATCCACGACGCCACGCGATCTCTTCGGGCACAGCGATCTTGAGGCCTTGGCGTTGTTCGACCGTGCGCACGAAATTGCCGGCGTCGAGGAGGCTGTCGAAGGTTCCGGTGTCGAGCCAGGCGGTCCCACGCGGCAGGACCGTCACCGACAGTTTGCCGCGTTCGAGGTAGTGGGCGTTGATGTCGGTGATCTCGTATTCGCCGCGTGCGCTGGGTTTCAGGTTGCGGGCGATCTCGACCACCTCGTTGTCGTAGAAGTACAGGCCGGGCACCGCGAAGTTCGACTTCGGTTGTGCCGGCTTCTCTTCCAGCGAGATCGCGGTCCCGTCGGCGTCGAAGTCGACGACACCGTAGGCCTCCGGATTGGACACCCAGTAGGCGAAGACCGCTCCGCCGTCGACGTTCTCGAAACCCTGCAGCCGGCTGCCGAGACCGGGTCCGTAGAAGATGTTGTCGCCGAGCACGAGTGCGACCGACTCGTCGCCGATGTGGTCGGCGCCAAGGGTGAAGGCCTGGGCGAGGCCGTCGGGCGAGGGTTGGGTCTTGTAGGTGAGGTTGATACCGAACTGGTCGCCGTTGCCGAGCAGTCCCTGGAAGGCGGGCGCGTCGTGCGGGGTGGTGATGACGAGGATGTCGCGGATACCGGCGAGCATCAGCGTGGAGAGCGGGTAGTAGATCATCGGCTTGTCGTAGACCGGGACGAGCTGTTTGCTCACACCCTGCGTGATCGGGTGCAGGCGCGAGCCCGTACCGCCGGCCAGAATGATCCCTCGCATGCGCCACAGCCTAGTGCCCGACGCTCCGGCTCACTGCGCGCACACCCGGGGCCCTGGCCGGTCCCCATCCGCGTGGCAAGCTCGTCACCTCGGGTCGGGGTGCCGATCTCGGTAGAGTTGCGTCGACGAATACCTCAGGCGGAAGGATCGACGTGCGTGTTCTCGTGACCGGCGGTGCCGGTTTCATCGGCGCCAACTTCGTGCTGCGCACGCTGGCCACCCGCCCCGAGTGTTCGATCCGGGTGCTGGACAAACTCACCTACGCCGCCAACCCCGAGACCCTGACCTCGGTCGCCGACCGGGTCGAGCTGATCGAGGGCGACATCGCCGATGCCGCCCTGGTCCACCACCTGGTCGGCGAGGCCGATCTGGTGGTGCACTTCGCCGCCGAATCCCACAACGACAACTCCCTGGCCGACCCCTCGGCGTTCGTGCACACCAACCTGGTGGGCACCTACACCCTGCTCGAAGCCGTCCGCGCCCATCAGGTGCGCTATCACCACATCAGCACCGACGAGGTCTACGGCGACCTCGACCTCGACGACCCGGCCCGCTTCACCGAAGCCACCGCCTACAACCCCTCGAGCCCGTACTCGGCGACCAAAGCCGGCTCCGACCTGCTCGTGCGCGCCTGGGTGCGCTCCTTCGGCGTGGCCGCCACCATCTCCAACTGCTCCAACAACTACGGCCCGTACCAGCACATCGAGAAGTTCATCCCCCGCCAGATCACCAACGTGCTCTGCGGGGTACGTCCCAAGCTCTACGGCGACGGCCGCAACGTGCGCGACTGGATCCACGTCGACGACCACAACGACGCGGTGTGGACCATCATCGACCAGGGTCGGATCGGCGAAACGTATCTGATCGGCGCCGACGGCGAGGTCGACAACCGCACCGTCGTGGAAACCATCCTCGAACTCCTCGGCCAGCCGAAGGATGCCTTCGACTTCGTCACCGACCGCCCCGGCCACGACCGCCGCTACGCCATCGACTCCACCCGCCTGCGCACCGAACTCGGCTGGCAACCCAACTACGTCGACTTCCGCGCCGGCCTGGCCGCCACCATCGACTGGTACCGCGACAACACCAGCTGGTGGCAACCCGCCAAAGACGCCGTCGAACAGAAATACGCCGCCACCGAGCGGGTGACGGGCTAGTTCGCGGCCGGTCGTTTGGCGTTCTCGCAGTTCCGCCCCCTACGGTGTTCACATGCGCGTACTCGTGAGCGGCGGCGCGGGCTACATCGGCTCGCACACCGTGATCCAGCTGGTCTCCGCCGGACATGACGTCGTCATCGTCGACGACTTCAGCAATGCCAAGCCCACGGTCGTCGGTCGGCTCGAGGCCTTGAGCGGTCGTTCCATCCCGGTACACGCCTTCGACCTCGCGGACGTGGACAAGACCGAGCACTTCTTCGCCCACGAGGACGTCGACGCGGTGATCCACTTCGCCGGGTACAAGGCGGTCGGTGAGTCGGTGGCCAAGCCGCTGGACTACTACCAGAACAACCTCGGCACGACGTTCTCGCTGTTGCGGGCGATGGAACGCCACAACGTGCACACGCTGGTCTTCTCGTCGTCGGCGACCGTCTACGGCGCCGACCCCGAGTTGCCGATGACCGAGGACCTCCCGACGTCGGCGACCAACCCGTACGGCTGGACCAAGGTGATGATCGAGCAGGTGCTGCGCGACGTCGCGGCCAGTTCCGACGCCTGGCGGATCGCGGCGCTGCGCTACTTCAACCCGGTGGGTGCGCACCCGAGCGGTCAGATCGGTGAGGACCCGTCGGGCATCCCGAACAATCTGATGCCATTCGTCGCGCAGGTCGCCGTCGGCCGGCGCGAGAAGTTGTCGGTCTTCGGCGACGACTACGACACCCCGGACGGCACCGGCGTTCGCGACTACATCCACGTCGACGACCTCGCGGCCGGGCACGTCGCCGCACTGGACCGCATCAGCACTGGTCATACCGGCATGTCGACGTGGAACCTCGGAACCGGACAAGGCGTTTCGGTCCTCGAAGTCGTGCACGCTTTCGAAAAGGCGAGCGGCAAGCCGATTCCGTACGAGATCGCACCGCGCCGGCCCGGTGACATCGCCGCGTCGTACGCCGATCCCACCCGCGCGAACGCCGACCTGAACTGGCACGCCACCAAGACGATCGACGACATGTGCGCCGACACCTGGCGCTGGCAGTCGGGAAACCCGACGGGCTATCCGGACGCCTGAGCCGTCACCGATCGGCGTACGGATCGTCGGGATCGACGGTCTCGTCGGTGGCCCACCCGATGTAGCGGCGGGCCGACGTCTCGACGACCTCGCGTGCGTTCTCGTCGACGACGACGCCGAACGCGTCGTACAGTCGATCGAAGGGTAGTGCCGTGACCCGGTCGGCGATCTGACGAACGAGTCTGGGCGACAACGGGATCATGTTCGGGTAGCTGCGCATGAAGGTCACCATCCCCGGCTGCATGACGCCTTTGATCGTGTCGCCGGTCAGCAACGCTCCCCGACCGTCGGCGGCACCCGGCAGGTGCAGGACCGCGCTACCCGGAAAATGCCCGCCGCACTGGATGATTCGCACCCCGTTGAGGATCTCGGCGTCGCCGGACCAGAACTCGACGACAGGATCCGGCCGGGTCAGCCATCGACGATCGAGATCGTTGTAGTAGACCGGCACCCCACCGAACCGGTGACTGAGAGACACACTGGCGCCGTAGAGGTGCGGATGACTGGCCGTGATGGCTGCGACGCCGCCGCATTCCACCAGCCGGTCGACGAGAGAGGGACCGACGAAACCCGGTGGTTCCCAGAGGATGTTTCCCTGCGAAGTGGCCACCAGGAATCCCTGCTGGCCGATGCCGACCGACGGCCTCAGCGAAAGTCGGGTGAGGCCCGGCTCGACCTCGGCGACGTCGAGCGCATTGTCGGCGTCCTCGTCGAGTCGGGTCCACTGTTGTCCGCTTGTCGGAATCCACTGCCGGTCGTCGTCGCAGATCGGACAGACCTCGGGAAGGTCCGCGTCGGGCGCGTACTCGTTCGCGCAGAAGACACACATCCACGGCTGCATGACTCGACGCTAACCCCGTTGCCAGCCTCGGGCCCTGATCTCCGAGGGATGTGGTCCATCGGACCGACGTGGGTCAGCACTATATCAGTGCATACCGACAGAAGATTTGCACACGAACTCCATCGACAATCGTTGCACGCCTTGATATTCAGGCGTACGCTCGAACATACATTCGTAACAACGGCATCGGGGGGGGTGACCGTCTTGATCGAGATCTCGAACTCCGACGTCGTGCCGTCGACCCGCGCCTCCGAACTCGTGCAAGAACTACACCGGATCACCACCGAACTGCAGACCGTCGACCTGACACAATGCTCCGATGCCGAGCTCGTCGACGTCGCCGCCGACACCGAACGCGCCATCGCCCGACTCACTTTCGCCGGCGACCGGCAGATCGTCGAGATCGCCGACCGCGACCTGCCCCACAAAACCGGGCACCGCAGCATCACCCAGTTCATGACCCACCGCCTGCGCATGGCCGACCCCATGCGCCGCACCAAACAACGCCACGCGACCGCCACCCACCTCAGCCCGACCGGCGAACCACTCGAACCCGAACGCCCCGCTCTGGCAGAGGCATTGGCCGACGGCAAGATCAACACCTCCCACATCCGGGCGGTACTCGACGTGCTCGACCAGATCCCGCACGCCGTCGACCACGACGTGAAACTCGCCGCCGAACGACAGATGGCCGAAATCGCCGTCGACCACACCCCCGCCGACATCACCGCCCTCGGCGCCCGCCTGTTGGCCCACCTCGACCCCGACGGAACACTCGCCGACGACACCGACCGCAAACGCCGTCGCAAACTGTCGGTCAACCGGCAACGCGCCGACGGCACCGCCAAGATGTCCGCCGACCTCACACCCGAACTCCTCGCGCGGATCACCATGCTGCTCGCGGTCTGGGCCAAACCCGGCATGAACAACCCCGACGACCCCGAATCACCGCACGGGTCGATCGAGAATGCCGACCCCGAGATGGTCGAAGCCGCTGCCGCACGTGATGATCGCAGCGATGCGCAGCGCAACCACGACGCGTTCGACGCCTTGCTGAAGGCTGTGTTCGAGGACGGCCTGCTCGGCAAGAGTCACCGCGGGTTGCCGATACAGGTGATCGTCAAAGCCGACCTCAACGATCTGATCCGCGAAGCCGGGTTCGCCACCACCGCCACCGGCACGCTGATCCCCATCCCCGACCTCATCGACATGGCCGCCGACGCCCAACCCTGGCTGGCCGTGTTCAAAGACGCCACCGCCGTCCCGCTCTACTTCGGACGCGGCAAACGCCTGGCCACCCGCGAACAACGACTCGTGTCCTTCGCCCGACCCGACGGCGAGGTCTGCTCCACACCCGACTGCGACCTATCCGCCGCACACGTGGAAATGCACCACGCGCAACTCGACTGGGGTCTCGGTGGCCTCACCGACATCACCGACCTCGCACCCGCATGCCCGAAACACAACCGCATGGTCGGCGACCAGCCCGGCCAATACACCACCCGCATGGTGCGGGAAGGACCCGACGAAGGCCGTTGCACCTGGCAACTCAACGCCGAACCCGGCGCACCACCCAACCCCGAACGTGTGAACCGGCGACCCGACATACCCCGACGGTTCGCCGAGCACCTTGAACAGGTGCGCACCGAGATCCACGGGCCCGACGAGGCGTCCGGCGATCAGTCGCGCCTTCAGCTGCGCCAGATCATCGACCTACGCAACGCCTCCGACGCCGAAGCCACCCTCGCCTCGATAATGCTCGCCGCCGCATACCCGCGCGCCTGAGATGGCATCGGTATGACGTTGTGCCCGGAATCCGGGCACAACGTCATACCGGTCTGAAGCAGAAAGCCCGATGCTCGCGAAGGGCGGCGCGACGAGCAGGCCTCGCACCAAAGCCGAGGACGCCGGACCACATACGACCTCGTCCCGGGTCAGCCGACGGGCGGCGCCTCGGCCGGCGGGACGCCCACAGCCGGCACACCCTCCACCGGCGCAGGCGGGTACACCAGGTCGTTGACGCGGTAGACGACGGCCTCGCCCTGCCGGAACACCTCGGTCAGACCGGGGGCCCCGTTCTCGCGCAGTTCCAGGAACGGGTCGCCCTGGTGGCCGTTCTCGGGATCGGGCCGGCCGCGCTGGAACTCCCAGTAGCTCGTCGGGGAGTCGATCACGTAGTGCACGTTCATGTCCCGGACGATCTGGTCGATCGCGGGGTCGGCGCCGATCTTCGCGACACCCCAGAAGACGTCGCGCTGCCGATCGGAGAACTCGTTGGCGCGGTAGAACGGGAACATCGGGGTGACGCCGGTGACCGGGTACATCCAACCGGTGCCCTGGTCGAGGTTGTTGAGGACGAGCACGTCCTGGGCGTCGGGTTGCGAGGCGAGCCATGCGTAGGCGGCGAGGTCGTCAGGGCCGATGTACTTGCCGCCCCGTTCCTTCGACGCGATCTGCGCGTTCGGCGAGTAGCGGACCACCGCGGCGCCGGCGATCAGGGCCAGCAACACCACGTACGTGGTCGCGACCACCCAACCGGCGCGGTTCGTGCCCGTGGTGGAGGTCTCGTCCGACGGCCCGAACCGCCGCCCGATGACGCCGATGAGGGCGACCACGGACACGCCGATCGCGACACCTGCGGCCGCCGCCGAGAAGATGGCGACCACGAAGGTGAGTCGGTGCGGCGAGTTGTAGAAGTAGCCCCCGATGGCGCCGAGCGGGTAGGACAGCGGGCCGAGTGACACCACCGAGTTCGCCGTCACGAGCGCGAAGACCAGCCACGCCGCGAGTCCGGCCCAGCACCGCAACCAGGCCAGGACCCCGAGGCCGAGGACGGTCACGATGATCAGCGGCCAGACCGGGAAGTGATCGAGATTCAGCGGGATCGTGCCGTTGAACGCACCCTGCGCCAGGCCGTCGAGTATTCCGATCCCTTCTTCACGGAAGTCGAAGAACGGGAGTTCGTTGGTGTCCGCGACGCGGATCGTGCCGAGGACCACCGGGAAGATCAGGATCAGCGTGAGGACGGCCGTGACCGCGAGGGTCGCGAGATCACCCACACGGCTCACCGCCGGTCGCCAGAGGCCCTCACACAGCCACCACAGTCCCACGATGACACCGACGAGGATCAGACCGGAGGGATGCGTGGCCGTCACACCGGCCACCGCCAGGGCGGCCGGTAGCACACGAGACCGGTCGCGGACCACGCTGAGAACCAGTACCGCCGCGACCGGAGCAAGACTCACGCCAACCGCATTCGGCACCGACGTCAGCTGCACTTCGACGTACGGCAGTGACGGGAACAGCGCGGCGACGGCGGCGGCGGTACCCGCGATGAGAGCGGAGGTGTCGACGTCGTAGCGGTGTCGGGCGAACCAGTAGGCCAGTGACGCCACACCCAGCGGCACCGTGACCGCCAGTACCGCAGGCGAATACGTGTTGTACAACTCGACCGGATTCGCGCCGGTCAACGGGAACAGCAAGGCGCCCAGGGCATGCCACGTGTTCGGGTAATAGTTGAACCCGTGGGTGTCGTAGTTCATCAGCTCGCCCATGCGCAGGGCCGAACCGATCCCGGTCTCGTGGATCCACCGCAGAGAACTGGCGTGCCACAACGAGTCCCACACCTGCGAGATGTTGTCGAGTCCCGCGAACGCGGTCTTGGCCACCGGCCGGATGCAGGTGATCGCGATGATGAGTCCGCCGAGACCGAGACCGGCGACCACGCGCAGCATCGCGGTACGCCCGACTCCTGGTTCGCTCGTATCCGCAGGCACCGGCACAAACCGTCGTGCGACGCCGGTGCGCAGCAGGCGGGAATACGCCCACGCCACCGCGAGAGCGAGAACCAGCCCCACGAGCGCCGAGATCGGGTTCCACACGAAGCCGACCGCGGAGTACAGCACGGTGAGGATCGAGACCAGCGCGAACGTGATGGCCGGTCCCGCCGCGAGCGCCACCGGCCACGACAGGTTCATCCGGCGTCCTACGAATGCACCAGGCAGGATCAGCACGAGCGCGGACACGATCACGACCCACGCAGCCAGCACCATCACCCCGCGCCTTTCCACACTCGCCTGTCACCCCGCGGTTGAGACCCGTTTCCACTCCCTGCCGGGCCCCGACCAAACACTCAGCAGGGTACCCGGCGCCGTATCAGTGCGACTGTCCGGTGACGACGCTCTCGTCGGGCATCGGTTGCCCGTCGGACACCGGGAGGACCTCCGGGCGATGCTTCGAGTGCCCGGACGCCGCGACGGCGAGGCAGACCAGGGCTGCGACCGCACCGAACACGAACATCTCCGTGTAGGTGATCGACGTCCAGGTCCCGGTGATCCAGGCCAGGACCGCGGGGACGGCGAAGCCGAGGTAGGTCACGCTGTAGAACACCGCGGTCAGACCGGCGAGGTCGTCCGGACCGGCGATGCGCTGCACCTCGAGCAGGCCGGCGATCAGGGCCATCCCGTAGCCGCAGCCGAGCAGGGTTGCGGCGACCAGTGACAGCCACACGGTCAGCACGTGTGCCGCCACGGCGGCGACGAGCATGCCCGCGACGAGGGTCGTGAGCGCGACGACCACGCCGCGCGAACTGCCCGGCACATCGATGCGCCGACCCACCGACTGGATGCCGAACCCGGCGCCGAGTCCGAGGACGCAGCACAGGGCGGCGAAGGCGATCGGCGCCCCGGAGGTCCGTGCCGACATGAGCGCCGGGATGATCGCGTACGCCGTCGCGGCGGCACCGAAGACCCACGGCGCGACCGGCAGGACCACGAACATGAACCGTCGGTGACCGGCGGCCGGGATACGCAGGTCGTCGCGCAGGCGGCCGGGCGACAGGCTGGGGAAACGCGTCTCGGGGACGACAGTCAGAAGAGCTCCCGCGCACACCGCGACGGCGATGTTCACCAGGTACGGCAGCACGTGCGGCCACGGGCCCCACTGGGCGAGCACGCCGGCGACACCCGCGCCGATTCCGAAGCCGGCGGTCAGGCTCATCGCCGCACGTCCGGCGCCGATCCCGGCTCGCGCACCGTCGCGGTCGGACAGTTCCTTGATCCAGCTGCCGCCGACCGCCATCGACAGACCGAGCGCGACGCCGCTGCAGATGCGTCCCACGGTCAGCAACTCCACCGACTGCGACCCCGCGGCCAGCAACACCGAGCCCAGCGCCGCGAACACCGGCGCCGGCAGCATCAGGGGACGACGTCCGAACCGATCCGACAGCGGTCCGCCGATCAGCAGTGCGGGGACGATGCCGAAGACATATGCGAACAGCAGGGCGTCGACGACGACCGGCGAAAGACCGCTGATCTGGCGGTACATGACGAGCAGCGGGGTGAACTCGTTACCGCCCCACGCGGTCGCGAAGACGGCCAGCGAGACCGCGGGCCATCCGAAGCGGCGGCGGTTGTCGGTCATGCGGGTTCTCCCGGGAGGTCATGGACACCGGCGAGGTGCCCCGCCAAGAGGTGTTCGAAACGGTCGGCGTCGGCGGACTCGATGGCGCCGAGGAGGCCGAGGTGGTCGGTGATGATGCGGGCGGCCACCCCGGCGTCGCGGTGCACCGAGGCGATCGTCATGCGGCGATGCCGCTCGCCCAGCGTCGTGTAGAAGTCGGCGAGGAGCGGGTTGTCGCCGGCAGCGGCGATCAGCTGGTGGAACTCGGCGTCGAGCCGCGAGAACTCGGCGACGTCGGTCGTGTCGGCTCGCCGGTGCGCCTCGAGGTTGGCTCGCAGTCGCGCGGCCAGCTCGGCCGCGGCGGCGGGCCGGGAGGTGACCGCGCGGACCGCGTGACCTTCGAGGAGACGTCGGGCGTCGACGACGTCGCGCTTCTCGCGGTCTCCGATCGGTACCACGAGCGCTCCTCGCTTCGGGTAGAGCCGCATCCACCCCTCGGTCTCGAGCCGCAGGAATGCCTCACGCACGGGAGTGCGGCTCACGGAGCACCTCGAAGCGATCTCACCCTCGCTGATCAGCTCACCGCCAGCGATCTCGTTTGTGAGAATTTGCTCTTTGACCTCGGCATATACCCGCTCAGCAGCGGATTCCGCGGAGGCATGCGACATAGACACAAGTTGTACCTTACCAATGCCTGATGGCGCCGTCACCAGGGCAGACCCGACTTCCATGACGGTCCTCATCGGTGAGACACTTGATGCGGCCGTAACGAGCGTCACCCTCGCTCACGAGCCCTGATCGCGTCCGCTGAGCCACCCGCTCGCGTCGATGCGGATCTCGACAGCTCGCGGGCAACGTGGCCGGCGAGACGATGCAACCCGCGTTTCGCGGCATTCAGGAGGACCCGACCGTGACGAGCACGGAGGAGACACGTATGGGGGACACACGTATGGGCGACACCCCGATCACCGAACCGGCCATTGCCGATCTGCCGATCACCGATGACGAGATCTTCTTGGCGCACGCCGGCGGCAAGCTGTCCGTCGAGTTGCGCTCGCCGATCGACACTCAGCGCGACCTGTCGATCGCCTACACCCCGGGCGTCGCCCAGGTGTCACGCGCGATCGACACCGACGCCACCCTGGTGAACAAGTACACCTGGACCGACCGTCTGGTGGCCGTGGTGAGCGACGGATCGGCTGTGCTCGGTCTCGGTGACATCGGCCCGCGTGCGTCGCTGCCGGTCATGGAGGGCAAGTCCGCACTGTTCCGTAGCTTCGCCGGGCTGAACTCGATCCCGATCGTCCTCGACACCAAGGATCCCGACGAGATCGTCGAGACCCTGATCCGTCTGCGTCCGAGCTTCGGCGCGGTCAACCTCGAGGACATCTCGGCGCCACGCTGCTTCGAGATCGAGCGCCGCGTGATCGAGGCCCTCGACTGCCCGGTCATGCACGACGACCAGCACGGCACCGCCATCGTCGTACTCGCCGCCCTGAAGGGCGCGACGACGCACCTCGGCCGCGACATCACCAGCCTGCGCGTGGTGATCTCCGGCGCCGGCGCCGCGGGCGTCGCATGTGCCAACATCCTCCTGGCCGTGGGCGTCTCGGACGTCATCGTGCTCGACTCGAAGGGCATCGTCTCGGAGGGACGCGACGGCCTGAACGAGTCGAAGGCCGATCTGGCGAGCCGCACCAACCCGCGTGGTCTGACCGGCGGCGCCGTGGAGGCCCTCGAGGGCGCGGACGTCTTCATCGGCGTCTCGGCCGGCCTCATCCCCGAGGAGATCATCGCGTCGATGAACGACGACGCGATCGTGTTCGCACTGTCGAACCCCGATCCCGAGATCCACCCCGAGGCCGCCGCCAAGTACGCGGCCGTCGTCGCGACCGGACGCAGTGACTTCCCGAATCAGATCAACAACGTGCTCGCCTTCCCGGGCGTCTTCAAGGGCGCACTCGACGCCGGCGCCCGCCGGATCAGTGAGGGCATGAAGATCGCTGCGGCAGAAGCGATCTTCTCGGTCGCCGCCGAAGACCTGCGCGCCGATCGCATCGTGCCCAGCCCGCTCGACGACCGGGTCGCACCGGCGGTCGCGGCCGCGGTCGCCAAGGCCGCGCAGGACGAGGGTCTCTGCTCCTGATCGAAGGTTGCGCCTGGCGCCGCTCACCGCGGCGCCAGGCCGCTACCAGCCCATCAGTCCCGCAGATTCTTCCGCGATGGCGGGCCCCAGCGTCATCCCCCGCCCGCCGGGGCCGGTGACGGCCCAGACTCCGTCGGCGATCGACTCCCGGCACACGATGCGGTCGGGTTCGGTGCACTGGCTGTAGACACCGGCCCAGCGTCGTTGAATTTGCGGTAGGGCCCTGCCCAGCAGGCCCTCCGTCACCGCCACCAGATGCGCGTAGGGGTCCTCGTCGATGTCGAACGCGAACGGCTCCTCGTACTCATGGGTGTCCCCGATGGTCAGCCCGCCGTGGAGCCGCTGAACACACAGCAACTGCATGCCCTGCTCGGCTGCGATCGGTCGTTGCGGCTCGGTTCGCCGCAGTTCGTCCAGCGCCGTCCCGGCGAACCCCGGATAGTAACGCAGACTGTCGCCGTCGGCGATGGAGGTCGTCAGCCGCTGCCCGAGCGGGGACGTCTGCATCATCTGCAGCCGCACCCGGCGGATCGGGAGTTCGCCGAACACCTCGTGCAGAAGACCGCGGTGATTTGCCCCGGGGCACAACAGGACACAGTCACCGCCGTGAACCGTGCCGGCGTCGTCACGCACAGAGGTCCCGTAGATGTCGCGAGCCTCCACACCCGGCACGAATGTATACCGCCCCGAACGCGCGAGATGCGCTCGGAGAGCCGGCATCGCCTGTCGTGACTCGACCGCGGCATCGCTCGTACAGTGCAGTCCGGCAAGGTATTCGCCTTGAAGGGCGGGATTGACCTCGGCGACCTGGGCTCTCGTGAGGAGGTGGAAGCCGCGGCGGTCCGCATCCTCGCGGGCGACGACCTCCTCTGCGACTGCCACTTCGGCAGCGTTGCGCAGCAATGTGATCGACCCATTGGCGCGAAATCCGACAGCCGGAACCAGTGCCCCGATCTCCTCCCAGAGCACGCGCGACCGCAGCGTGTCTCCAGTTCGGGCGCCGACCGGCCCGACACCCACACCAGACCGAAGTTGCGGACCGTCGCGCCCCGCGCCTCCAGCTCACGGTCGAGGTGAACGACGTCGTGACCTCGTTCGACGGCCATCCAGGCGTGCGCGGTTCCGGTGATTCCGGCTCCGACGATGATCACGCGCATCGATTCAGATCCTCTCGTTTCCCATCGGTTTCGGGGTCTACGGCGCGACGGCGACGCGTAGCTTGCGGCCGGGGGCCGACCGCACCGCGGTCTCGATCTGTTCGAGTGGTAGCGGATCGGTCACCAGTTCCGACCAAGGATGACGGTCCACCGTGCGGCCGAGAAAGGCGACAGCCTCCCGCAGATGGCGTGGCTCATAGTTGTGGATGCCGGTGATCGTCCACCAGCGTCGGACGATCTGCTCCGGATCGACTTCCAGCAACGGCCCCGGGGCGACGGACCCGGCGAGAACAAGCGCCCCGGAGATCGCCAGCCGCGGAAGGCTTTCCCGGATGAACGACGCGGCACCGGTGAAATCGAGTACTGCATCGACCATCTCGCCGTCGTCGAGCAGAGCTCCGAAGCTGACCGCTTGTCCGAGTCGGACCCGGTCGGGGTCGACGATCATCGCGTGGGCCCCGCGGTCGGTGCACACCGCCGCGGCGGTCGTACCCAGCATGCCGGCACCCCCGATCAACACCCTGCGGCCCGACATGTCGCCGGCGCGCTCGACCGCGGCCATGACCGTGGCCGTCGCACAGGCGGCCGGAGCGGCCACCGCGTCGCCGAGATGCTCCGGAACCCTGACCACCGCGGTACCCGAAGGCAGCACGATGTGTGTGGCATAGCCTCCCGACAACGTCCAGTCACTGTCGAAGGACTCGTGACCGACTTTCCGTACTCGCCGGCACTTGGCGGTGATCCCGCGCCCGCAGCGGTCGCATTCACCGCACGCGACCGTGACCGACCACACGACCCGGTCGCCCACCCGCGCGGGTGCGCCCGCGCCGACTGCGACGACCTCGCCGACCGCTTCGTGCCCGAGGACCGACGGGCACGGCGACTGTCTACGCCCACTGACGGTGTGCAGATCACTGCCGCAGACCGTCGCCAGTCGGATTCTGACGACGATCTCTCCTCGCCCCGGTGCGGGCAGCGGCATCTCGACGATGTCGATCCGATCGCCCCGCCACACGGCCGCACGGGTCAGACCTGTTTCGAACGTATCCATCCCGGCAACCTTTCGATGGCGAACACAATGACGAAGATGACGATCACGATCGCCCAGACGACCTCGAGACCGAGCGTGCGGATCGACTCGGACAGCAGGAGACCGATACCGCCGGCACCGACGACGCCGAGGACCGTGGACGTGCGGATGTCGACGTCGAGGAGCCGGCGAATCATCATGGGGTGACGCGATTCTGGGGAAGGGAGTGCTCAGGAGTCGGGGATCAGCGCGGGGAGGTCTGCGACCGAGGCGAGCACGGCGTCGGCACCGGCCGCACGGAGGGTGGCCTCGTCGTGTGCGCCCGTGAGGACCCCGACCGAAAGGCCGACGCGCGCACGACGGGCGGTCTCGATATCACTGGAGGTGTCGCCGACGACGATCACGTTGGCCAGGTCGTCGACCTGTGCGGTCAGGGCCGCGGCGAGTACGAGATCCGGGTATGGCCGGCCGCGCAGGCCCGCGGTAGGTGCCAGGACGTGGTCCACGGCCTCGGTCCATCCCAGAGTTCTGAGGATTCGCTGTTGCGTCGCGGGACTGAACCCGGTGGTGAAGGCGGTCGCGATGCCCCGAGCGCGAAGACCGGCGAGTACTTCGGAAGCCCCCGCCACGGGTTCGACTCCGCGGGTGATCAGTTCTCCGTAGGCGCGTTCGAACTCTTCGTTGGCGGTTTCGGCTGCACCCTCGGCGCCGAAGAGGGCACGAAAGACCGCGATCTTCGATTGCCCCATGGTGTCGAGCACGTACTTGCGGGCGCGTTCACGTGTCTCTCCCGCCTCGGGGACGCCGACCGCGGTGGCGGCTGCCTCGAAGGCCTGGGTGACGAGACCGTCGTCGACGACGGTGGTACCGGCCATGTCGAAGACGACCAGCTGAACGGGACCGGTGATGTACTGGGGGACAGTCGAGTCGATGACCTCCGAGTTCGGTATGCGGATGCTGCCTGAAGTCTGCATGCGCACAACTCTCACCTTTGGTATAGCCCAATTCGGGTGGTTCCTCCGAACTCCAGATGAACACTCGGCTTCCATTTGGTCTAGACCAAGTCTTGATCTTCGGCAGCATGGATCTGTTCGAGCGGCCGCGTGTTCTGAAGCACCAGGTGGTTCGATCACGGCTCGAAGGACTGCTGGAAGATCTCGTCGAGGGCGATCCGTTCCCTGCGGAACGTGAACTCGCCGAAGCATTCTCGGTGTCCCGCGAGACCATTCGTCAAGCACTCCGAGAACTCTTGCTCGACGGCAGGATCATCACCACCGCCGGCGTGCGGATAGGACTCGACACGACCCGTCTACCGGCCCACCGGTATCCCGATCTCGAGCCGAACTTCGAGGTGTCGTCATCTCTGTACGCCGAATTTGCGAGACGCGGAATCAATTTCGGCAGAACGGAGGACACGATGGAGACCACTCTTCCCGACGCGCGCGAAGCGGCATTGCTACACGTCGATGCGCGTACGCCGATGTTCGTGCTCAAGCGCCAGTCGTACGACGACAGGGCGTTCCCATCGAATTCCGCCGCTCACTCTATCGAGGCGACCGGATGGCGTTCACCCAGACGATGTACCCCGACTGACCGTCAGTCGGTCCGTTCCTGCCAGGTACACAGGCAGATCTCGTTGCCTTCGGTGTCGGCGAGAACCCACCACGCGGGCGCGTACTCATCGGTCAGTAGCTGGCCACCCGCGGTGATCGCTGCCTGCAGGCGTTCGTGTACCTCGTCGTGGGGCACCCACAGATCGAAGTGCACCCGGTTGCGTTCCGGTCGTGGGGAATCCATCTGCTGGAACCAGACGGCAGGCAGACGTCCGGCAGGATCGATCAGATCGACGGACTCGTCACCCACCGCGTCGGAATAGCCGAGCACCGCCCTCCAGAACGGTCGGATGGCCTCGATGTCCTGCGCGTCGATCCCCACGTCGAACTGGCCGGCGGGCTCGGGGAACGTCTCGAGGCCCATCTCGATCGCGATGCCCGCGATGCGGTTCGCCAGTGCGACGTCGGCCTCGGTCAGCTGGTGGGCACTGTGCGTTGTGAGAACGAGATGCACTGAGCCGTAGCGCAGATCGATGTCGGGGTGGTGGTTCGCCGCCTCGGCCGCGTCGACGATCTTGGTGATGAACTCGAGACCTCGCACCATCGAACCGGTGCGATAGGCCGCCTGGAGCTTGTACCCGATCACCCGCCAGGGATCGGGTACGGCTTCGGTTGCCTGGGCACGGGACAGCGGACTGCGTGTTGAGCCGGTCATACTCCCCCATGCTGCCTGCTGGACCGCGGATGCGAAAGGGGTGCTGACACAGAGTGCGGGCTCAGTGCCGGATTCCGGCACTCAGCCCGCACTGTGGAAACGTTGTCAGCGCTGGTTCGACGTCGCTGCGGCCAGTTTCGCGATCGCCTCGGCCGTCGCAGGCAGAAACCCGCGTCGAGCGTCCTGGTCCAGTGCGGTCCCGGCGCCGATGACCGGGTCGTAGTCGAGGCCGATCACCGTGCCGACCGCCCCGGAGACGACCCCGACCAGCATGTCCGCGAGGCCTTTCTGCTGTGGCACCGGAAGCTGGGACCCGATCACGACGACGGTGCGCTCGAGCACCCCCGCGCGGTCCCATTCGGTGAAGATGACCCGTGCCCGGTTGAGCAGGTCGGGTCGTGGGCTGATCACGAGCACCGGCGTGAGGTTCGGGAGGTCGTCTTCGGCGAGTTCGGGCAGCAGCGTGAGCGGGTGCGCCCCGGCGTCGACGACCGGCACCGCGCCCTGCCGCCATACCTCCACCACAGCGTCGGTGACTGCCGCCTCCTCGGGAGGCAGCCAGAGACCAGTGCCCGACGCGGTGCGCAGCAGCTCTTCGTTGCCAGTTCCGCGGAGTCGGAGCTCGATGTCGCAGTCGTTGCCGGACGCGTCGACCCACCACGACAGCAGGCCGAGGGTCGACGCGGCGCGATGTTCGGCGAGGAGGGCCGACACGACAGACGTGCCGACCCCGCCCGCGGTTCCACAAACGACGACGGCCCGCTCATCCCAAGATTGCGGGTCGCCGTCGCGCGGCTGTATCAGGCCAGTCATCGTCGATCAGGGTACGGAGTTCGCGGCTGGTTGCCGTGGTCAAGCGAGTTCATGCAGGCTCGTCATCTGACACACGAGTACTTCTACGGGACAAGCATGTGGAAACCCACGAGACCACCTGTGGGTGTCCTGACCGGATTGTTCACCGCGTACGTCGTGATACCGATGGTCGCCGGACCCGATCCGGTCGGGACATCCCATTCTGTCTTCTCACCGGGACGGGGACCGAACGTTGCTGGCACCCATTTGTGCAGTGCATAGCCCCGAAGACTGGTGTAAGTCGTCTGGAATAGTACTCGGCACTTTGGATTTCGTTTCCAGCTGGCGCCGTCACCACCGAATCCGAGTGACCGTGCAGTCACACGAACCACGCCGCGCTTGTTCTGTGGAGTGTGAATCGCGAGGTTGACAGTGCCACGGCACAGGGAATGGTCTCCCATTGTCGCGAGATTATGGCCGTAGAGCGCGATGTTCGGGATGGGCGCAGCGGCCGCACCACCCGCCCCTATGCCGGTGGACACGATCACGCTAACTCCAGCAATCAATCCGATGAACAGTCTTCTCATCTCAATCCTCCACTTGTCCGTCGCATGCTCTTCTCTCCGGCGCGACCCATCCGCGGGGTGAACTCGATCGTGTGCTGAACACTTGCATGTGTTCGACGGACTGGGTGTGGGGCTGTCGCTCTAGCGCTCGTCATAGGACTATTCATTCTCCGTCGGCCAGAGGACTTCACTGCCGGGGATGGCGTTCTTCAAGCCGTCCGATTGCGCCCTGGTCCAGTCCCGGACGGACTTCTCTGCGCCCTCGCCAAAGACCGAATAGGGCGACCTGGCCTGCGCAGCAGACCATTTCACCGCCGATGCCCCAACCTTGAGATTCACATCCCCGCGGCTGTTGACGACATAGTCAACAGCCGGAAGGCCAGAGCGACGCGCTTCGGCCGGCGAGAGGTGAAACTCAAACTGATTCTCTTCTTTTACCTCAGGCGCCGCATGCCGAGGGCGGTTCTGCCTCCACGGCTCATCCGGGTTGGCACCCGGATCACCAGCCCCGAGGGAGTAAGCGAGGAGACCACCAGCGGTGCCACCGATCGCGAAGCCGAGCGCTGCACCGGCTGCGCCAGCCCCGATCCCGCCAACTGCAGCACCGATTCCAGCGCCGACAGGCACATCAAAGAAAGCCGTTGCACCAGCGGTAGTGATCCAGCTGACTCCCAGACCAGCGATCGCACCGACCCCAGCCCCACCAACAGCACCAACCACCGCCGACGGAATACCCAGCGCGACAGCACCTGCCGTACCGCCGGCCATGACACCGATGATCGTCGCAGCTGCCCGACGACTCGCCTCGTCCTCCGGCACACCCACCGAGATCAAACCCTGAGCAATCTTCGCCTCGCCATACGCCGACCACGCATTGATCGAGTTCACATCCTTGTCCGACAGACCCTCAGGAATATCGGTCACGAAGTTGCCCGCACGAATCTTGTCCGGCGGCGGCGCAATCGGACGCACCGGCGGAGCAACCTGCGGCACAACAGGATTGGTGATCACCGGCGAATACGGCCGCTCATAACTCCACGAACTCGCATCGTCGTACGAACGATACGGAGCCTCCACCGGCGGACCCGGAACCGAACCCGGACCCGGCACCACCACAGGCTGCACCACCGTGTCACCCGGAGCCGGAGCACCCGGCGCAACATCAGACGGACTCGTACCACCCTGACCCGGCACCGAATCCGACGGATCGGTACCACCCTGCTCCGGAACAGCAAACGCCGCACCCGCACCAGCCGTGATCGACACCGCCACAACAGCAGACGTCACCGACAGAACCGGACCACTCGGCCTCCGACGCCTACGATGCCGACCACGACTCTGAGACATCTCGGTACAACCTTTCTGCGCGACTCCCGATGACGCTGCGCGTGAACTCATTCGACGGACCTGATGGACTGGATGAACGTCTTGCCGCCCGTCGTCGACGTGCGGATGACCTGGCGATAGGTGATGGGCGCCGCGTCGGGCTGCAACTCGGTGAGCACGACGGAGTACTCACCGGGAGCCCGTTCGGTGATCTTCAGACAGTGCCGCGTGCCGATCGGGCGTTGATCGATGTACTGCTGCATGACGTACTCGGAGGCGACGGCACCCGGGGCGGCAACCGCGCGTGCGGCTTTCGCCGAGCGCAGTACGTAGTAGGCGTGGTTGAACGCGCGGATCGCGCCCGGACCGGACTCCTGGTCGCCCTTCTCGTCGTCGTTCGACACCGTCGTCCCCGACCCGACGGGACGCTGCGCACACGCCGGGTTGCGGGCGACCGCCGACGTCGTCGGCCCCTCGGTCGGCGAGGCGGATTCGGAGGTTTCCACAGCCACAGCGGAGCGCCCGGAGTCGGCACCAGTCATCGAGATTGCGACAACGCCTGTGGTCAGAATCACAAGAACTGCAGCTGCCGCACCCGCGATCCGCGGTCCCGAACCCAGTAATCGGCGCCACCCGGGAGCGATGCCGGACACGGCCTTTCGCTTCGCGCGGACCGATCTCTCGGCCTCGGCGAGGAAGGAGTCGAGATCGGAAGAGGGCTTCTCGGGAACCGCGGCCACGGGGGTTTCACCCCTCGTCACCGATCGCCCGACAGAAGTGGCCGGAGCGCCGAGCACCGCCACGGCCGTGCCGCCGGCATCGCTCTGAACTGCGTCGACGGATCGGAATCGAGCCAGGTGAGCGGCCAGATCGACCGCCGGCGTGGCACCGGAGGACGGCCAGGCGGCAACGTCGGGGAACCACAAAGACTGCGGACGCTGCAGCACCATGAGACCCCCTCCCCCCGGCTGGTGATCGTCGTTGTCAGTTGTGCACGCGACGACACGACACCAAAGGAAGATCCCCCCGTGGCGCCGGCACTGCCGTCGCTGATCTCGGGTCACCCTACAACAGCTCTCAGCAACATCTCAGGTGTCATCCACAGGCACGACAGGCACTCATCCCGACTCTCAGCGCGACCCCAACGCGCTCGCTACGGTCGGAGGCGTGCTTCTCACAGCTGCAGTGGCGCGCGGGGTCGCCGACGGTTCCGTCGACCTCGCCTTCCGTCGCTGGGGGCGTCCCCGCATCCGTCCCGGATCGAGCTTCATCGCCCTGACACACGTCATCGAGGTGACGTCCCTCGAGCGAGTCGATCCCGCGCAGCTCAGCACGGAGGACGCCCGCCGGGCAGGCTACGAGGACGCCGATGCGATACGGGCGACGCTGTGCGTCAACACCGATAATCCGACCTACCGGATCGGACTGCGTTGCATCGGGGAGGATCCCCGGATCGCACTGCGCGCCGACGACGATCTCTCCGACGACGCTGTCGCGGAGATCCGTTCGCGGCTCGATCGAATGGACACTCGCTCCGAACACGGACCCTGGACACGGGACACCCTCGCGATCATCGCCCGCCGGCCCGGCGTCGTGTCCACCGAACTCGCGGTCGAACTCGGCAGGGACCGAGCGGGTTTCAAGAACGACGTCACCAAGCTGAAGAAACTCGGGCTGACCGAGAGCCTCGAGGTGGGCTACGAACTGTCCCCGCGCGGCGTCGAATTCCTCCGTCGCGATGTCACCTAGCCGACGGTCGAACAGGGCGCGGGGTCATCGCGGGATCGGCATAATCAATCCATGTCCAGCGCACATCCGGCGCGCCACCTGCTGCGCGCCAAGGATCTCGCCGACGTCCGGTTCGCCGAACCGCTGACCGTCGACGACATGGCCGCCGCGGCAAAGCTGTCCCGCGCACACTTCTCGCGCGCGTTCACCGCCGCATTCGGCCAATCCCCGCATTCCTACCTGCAGACCCGGCGACTCGAGCGGGCCGCAGCGATGTTGCGGTCGACGGATCGCACAGTGGCCGACATCTGCATGTCGGTGGGACTGTCGAGCGTCGGATCGTTCACCACGAGCTTCACGCGCGCATTCGGCAAGACGCCGACCGCGTACCGTGATTCGTTCCCACCCGCGGCCACCTATGCTCACGTACCCGCGTGTGTGTTGCGGGTCTACTCGCGGCCCGGACCGTCGAGTCGCGTCGAACGTCCGGAACCGTCCGCAGCGCCGGCCGAGCAGCTTCCGAAGACAGCACACGGGAAGAAGACCGCCGCACCCGCGCGGCCGTAACTTTGGTTCCACCACCGGGAGAACACGCCCGACCACGAACCAATTCGAAAGGTGCACACCATGATTCGTATCGCCAGCGCTCAGCTGTGGGTCCATGACCAGGACGAGGCCCTGGAATTCTGGACGACGAAGGTCGGGATGGAGGTCCGCTCGGACGTCTCGCTCCCGGAAATGGGCGGGTTCCGCTGGCTCACCGTCGGCCCGCCCGGACAGGACGACGTCTCCATCGTGCTGATGGACATCCCCGGTCCGCCTGCCTTCGAGGCCGAGATTTCCGGTGAGATCCACAGCCTGATGTCCAAGGGTTTCGCGGGGACCGTCTTCCTCACCACCGACGACTGCCGGGCCGATTACGAGGCATTGTCCGCCCGCGGCGTCGAATTCACCGAGAAGCCCGAAGAGCGGCCATACGGGATCGACGCGGGCTTCCGGGACCCGTCGGGCAACAGCATCCGCCTGACGCAGATGGCCGAAATTCTCGCGTAGGTCCGAGAGTGCCTGTCGCGCCGACGGTCGTGGGCGACAATGCTCCCATGAGCCGTCTCCGATCAGGCCTCGCCGCCGCCGCGACCGCGCTTGCCGCGGCCTGCGTGCTGCTCGTCCCGGGCGCCGCGCAGGCCGCGCCCTTCCCGGTCACCACGAATCCCGACGAGGCGATCGCCGCGCACTACCTGGGTCCGGCAACCGAGTCGCCGGCCGGCAGCAACCGGTTCGGCTGCCGGGATCGAGAAGGGCGCGACCCTATCGTCCTGCTGCATGCCACCGCGATGAACCAGAGCGCGAACTGGGCCTACCTCGCCCCGACCCTCGCCAACGCCGGGTATTGCGTCTTCAGCACGACCTACGGTCAGGCGTCGTGGAGTGGCACCACCGGCGGCCTCGGCAACAAGGAGCGATCCGCGCGTCAGGTCGCGCCGTTCATCGACAAGGTCCTCGCCGCCACCGGCGCCTCCAAGGTCGACCTCATCGGCCACAGCCAGGGCGGAGCGATCGCCCAGCTCGTGACCCAACTCCCCGGCCGCGCCGCGCAGGTGGACACCATCATCGCGCTGTCGGCATCACACCAGGGGTTCTCCCGCGTCGGCTCGATCACCGACCGACTCCCGGCGCGGGCGCCCGGCCAGAGCTACTGGGGCCCGCGGCACCCGTCGATCGACTACGTCAACTTCGCAACCAGGTACGACGAGATCTCGACGCCGTACCAGGTCACGCTGATGACACCTGGTCCGAACGTCGTCAACATCTTGGTCCAGGACGTGTGCCCGGCGTCGAAGATCGGTCACGTCGGCATGGCCTACTCCCCGACCGTCGCCGCACTCGTCCGCAATGCGCTCGACCCCGACCACCGTGTGCCGGTGGTGTGCGGCTCCGACTACCCGTTCTGAGTCCCGACCCGCCACAGAATCTCCAGGTCAACGCCCGTTCGTCAGCTGTAACTGGCGCTTCTTCGCGCAGGTGCCGATTCTGCGCGGCGACGCGCGGGGCAGCACAGCTGGGCCGGTTTTTGTTGCGGGCGATCGACTCGCTAGACTCGTCTGCGCTGCCTCGCGTAGCACGCCGCCCTAGCTCAGTCGGTAGAGCAATTCACTCGTAATGAATAGGTCAGGGGTTCGATTCCCCTGGGCGGCTCCACCAGGATCGTACGATTCGACCCTCGTACGACGCTTCCCCGCATCGACGGATTCACTCCCTCACGCCACTACCGAAGGCACACCCGAAGCCTCTTCCGCCCTTCAAGTGAATCTTCCGCCCGCTAAACCCTTAGCGATGCAAAGATAATTCGGTGCCAGGTATGCCCCGTTAATCCGTTCGGATGACAGACTCCGAGCCCACTGCTCCTTACACTCCATGCGACTGTAGGAGGTCAATTGGGGGCACGTCGCGGACGAAAGCACCGGTCTCAACCGGCGCGGACTGCCATAACACCTCGTAAACCGTCGCGAGCGACAGCCACCTCGCTGACGATCAGCGCATTGTCTCTCGCCACCGTCGTGCCGATCGCCGTCGCCTCGACGAACGTCACCGCCGTGGTCGAATCCCTCATCGACCGCGGCGTCGTCCGCGAAGCCACCCAACACGACAACACGAGCGACATCTTCGCCGACCTGCCCGACGACACCATCATGGTCGTCACACCCGGGACCGACGACACCATGCTGATGCCGCGCAATCTCCCGTACGCCGGCAACCGCCAGGCCCTCATCGTCAACTACACCGAGTCCTTCGGACCCGTCATCGCCGGCCGCTCGAACACCATCGCTCCGTTCTCGCCCGGCTACGACGAGTCCAAAGAGCATGCGATGAACCAGAACCTGGCCGTGATGGCCGCGTTCGCCGAGATGGGCGAGGACCGCCCGTTCGTCGTCTACACCGGCTATTCGCAGGGCGCCGACGTACTCGGCGATGCCGCCGAGAACCCACGGGCCTACGACGACGACTTCTTCGTCCCGGGCAAGGACATGGTCGTCCTGGTCTCCGACCCGCGGAGCCCCTGGGGCATCAAGGCCTGGCTCGACGCCATGCCGTGGCTCAAGCCGATCGTCGAGGCGGCCGGGATCGAGGCGAACGGCGCACGCGACCCGGAGGCCACCGGCAAGGTCGAGGTCGTGTCGGTGATCATCGTCGGCGACCCGGTCAGCAACTTCCAGTGGGTGTCGTACCGGCCCGTCGCGTCGCTCATCGTCAATGCGGCCGGCTTCCTCACCATCCACTCGGGCACCGGACCGCACACGTACGGCGACGTCGAACGACTGGGTGACCCGAAGGAGTACAAGAGCGGCAACACGACATACCTGGTCTACGACGCCGCGCATCCCCTGGCGCTGTTGGTGGCTGCCGTCCACGACCGGCTCGGGATCACCTACGACAAGGACGACCTCGCTCGTTGGGACGAACTCGCCGAGGCCTACTACCCGACCCAGGCACCGAACCCCGACACCGCAGCGGTGCCGGTGACAGCAGTGGATTCGGTCAAGCAGGACCGACCGGGCGATGGTTACACCGTCACCGTTCCGTCCGAGGTGGCGACGGGCGCGGAGAAGCCGGGTGACCCGCCGAGATCCGGCGGGTTCGTGCCGGGGGGGATCGTTCCGCCGGCCGAGGACGTCCCCACCGACGATCGGACGCCCGCAGATGGCCGCGGCGAGGGCGAGCCCGGCAGCGGAGATGCCGACGACCGCCCCGGCGGCACCGAAGCGCCTGACTCTGAGGATTCGGGTTCGGGCTCGGGTTCGGAGAAACCGGACTCCGGAGACAGCGGAGCCGGGGACTCCGGTTCACCGACCGGCGGTGACGACTCATCGGACGCCGGGACGGACCGGGAGAAGTCGGACTCCGCCGAAACAAGCTCGGCCGGTGGGGATTCGACGGGCCGCGAGGCCGCCTGATCCCCAACCGGCCAGTGGATCAGCTCGACCCGAACAGATTTCCCAGGCTTCCGTTGCCCGAGTCGCCACCACCGGTGTCACCACCACCAGTGCCGCCACCACCCGGGTTATCGGGAGCCTTACCGGTTCCGGTCACCTTGTAGACCTGCACGAAGGCAGGAGCAGCGCCGCCGAAGCCTCTCCGCTCCCGGTGAATGCCACCGCGGCTCCAGCCGCCACTCCGATTCCGGCCAGCGCCATCCGCGAAAACCGCATCTGTTCCCTTTCGGACACGTGATTCATTGCCCTACAACACGTGTCGTAGGCACACCCCGACAAGATCGACAACGTCGGGGAATTGAGTGTCTGATTTCGTGCGGGCACAGCAATGCACCCAGAGCAGCGATGTGACATTGACGCCGGGGGTCAAGAGGTCTCGGCCCGCCGATCCCCCACCGTCCGAGGAACTATCCGAGGAGTCCGCCGAACAGACCTGCGAGGCTGCCGTTGCCCGAATCGTCAGGCGAGTCAGGAGACTTGCCGGTTCCGGTCACGGTGTAGACCTGCGCGAGGCCGTTGATCGTCAACCCGAGGATCGGATCGGGGGTCGTGCACTCCTGGTAGATCGCATACGACGTGTCGGTCCGACCCGAGGCCCACTGTCCGGTCGACGAGCCGTCCTCGGCGATGCTCTTGCCGTTCCACACGACCTTGAGCGCACCTTCGGCTGCATCCTCACGAGCGCTGTCGAGCAGCCCGGACTCGATGCCGGTGGCGATGATCGCGTTGACGGCGGTGGCGCGCATCTTGAGTTCGGTCTCGTCGCTCGCCTTGTGGACGGACAGCCAGCACGTCGCCGTCTTCGACGTCTTGTTGGTCACCTTCACGGCCACCGTGCCATTACTGAGGGATTGTGTGTGAGGGTACGACGACGACAGAAGCAGCGCTGCCGATGCCTCTCCCGATCCGGAGAACCCCATCGCAGCCGCAGCCGCCACCCCGATTCCTACTGTCGCCACCTTCGTGAATCGCATCCACATACCCTTCCCAGCCCCTGATCCGTTGCGCGTCAACATGTGCCGAAGGCACTCTCCAACGGGTTGATTACTCGGGAACATTAGCAGACCGAATTAGAGATTCGGCGGGATACCGTTTCAACAATCACCGATCATGGCCCAAATTCGTTCCGGATAGATCAATCGACCAGAATGCCTCAACAATTGGTTCAAATGACCCACTAATTGCTTGGCGGACCATTCCTCCGAACAAGTGACAACTTATTCGAGAGCCTGATCGATCAGGATTTCGGCGGCACTCCGCGCGTCGTCGGCAGCCTGTGCGGTGCCGGCGATCGCGGCGGTCGTCTGGGCCCCCTCCGCCAGGATCGACAGTTGCGCGGCAAGTCTCGGCGGCCCGTAGCCTTTCCGGCGCGTCGCGCACCTTGTCCATCCCGACCGCGTGCACCCCATGTGCACGGCACCGCGGACAACATCCTGCCGATCGACGCCACCGGCCGCCGCTTCCACGAAGCCGTGCCGGCGGCTGAGTACGTCGAGATCGAGGATGCTCCCCACGGACTGCTGTGGACGCACGCCGTCGAGGTCAACGAGGCCCTGCTGCGGTTCGTCCAGAAGTGAAGCCGGGCCCATGACGCACGACGGCCGCCGGGCGGGAGACCCCACCCGGCGGCCGGTGCGTCATGTCTACCTGCTCGGCTCGCCCTCGGCCTCGTCGGCGGCGGTGGGCTCGTCGGCGGCGGCTTCCACGTCCTTCTCATCCGCCAGCGGGTCGTACCCCGGAACCCCTTCGAGGACCGTCAGTTCCTGGTCGATGGCGGCCGAGACGGCTTTGGCCTCTTCCTTGATCTTGCGGATGAAGTCGGACATCGCCTGCTCCCTTGCTCATCGACTGCACGGCCCGCGACCGTCCACCCATGATAGGGCCGGCCACTTCTTCAGAACGGGGTTCTCCTCATCGATCTCCTTGATGGGTCACCACGCTGCTGGTCACGTACGGCATCGCCGAGACGAGCAGACAAGACATCGAGGTGGCGCTCGCCGAACCGCGTCAGGCGTCAACCCTGCGTTTGAGCGCCAACCCGATCCTGGCGACCATGTCGTCGACCGCGAACTTGGGCTTCACGTTCATGTCCAGCGCCTCCCGGCAGTCGAGAACGGCCTCGACGCACGACAGCAACTGCTCGGGCCGGGCATAGCCGGCCAGGGGTATCGAGATGTCGTCGGACTTGTCGGGGTGCATCGCGGTCACCTTTGCCCAGACCCCGACGACGAGCGCGTCACGAAACAGCGCGGCGAGGTCGACGAGGGCACGGTCGAGGACATCGCGTCCGACGCGCGTGGCCCGCGACTTCTGACGCTTCTCCAGTTCCTTCAGCGCGCCGGCGCTGCCGCGGGGCATCCGGGCGGTTCCCTTGCCGGTTCCGCCGGCGCCGAGCGCAGTCTTCATCTGCTCGGTCTCGGCCCCGTCGAGTTCGGCACTGATCGCCTTGGCAGCGGCCTCCGCCGACCGCACCAACTCCTCTGCCGCGGCGTAGGCGGTGGAATCCCGGGACGCCGCCCGTGCCAGCGCCAGCGCCTTCTCGCGCTGGGAACGAGCGTCGGGGTCGGTGGCGAGGCGTCGGGCGCGACCGATGTGACCGCCGCAGACCGACGCCGCCCAGTGGGCCTGCTCCGGGTCGAGTCCGTCGCGTTCGACGAGGACGCGTTCGATGTCGGCGGTCGTCGGCGTCACCAGCGCGACATGCCGGCATCGCGACCGCAGGGTCACCGAGATGTCCTCGGGGTCCACCGACGGCGCACACAACAGGAACACCGTGCGCGGTGGCGGCTCCTCGACGACCTTCAGGAGCGCATTCGCTGCCTGCTCGGTGAGACGGTCGGCGTCCTCGACGATGACGATCTGCCAGCGACCGGTTCCGGGGCGTCGTGCGGCGGCCTGCACGATGTCGCGCATCGCGCCGACCGCGAGACTCAGGCCTTCGGGCACGACGTGTCGGACGTCGGCGTGGGTCTTGGCCATGACCGTCACGCAGGCGCGGCATTCGCCGCAGCCGACGTTCGCGGAGTCGGGGGTCTGGCACTGCAGTGCGGCCGCGAAACAGGTCGCGGCCACCGAACGGCCGCTCCCCGGCGGTCCGGTGAAGAGCCAGGAATGCGTCATCGACGCGCGTGACCATCCCGCATCGACACCCGGGATCTCGTCGTCGGGGAGGAACAGACCTTCGGTGCTGCCCGCGTCGAGCCCCTGTGCGAGGACCCGCGCGGCCCGGGCGGCGGCACGTAGATCGGCCGCGATCGCCTCTTGGCCGGTCAGCCGATCAAAGACATTGGTCACAACGACACCCTAAACCGCAGTTCGGACACGCCAACGGGGCGGAACCGTGTTTAACGATTGCAAGCAGCCAGCTACCGTAGTCTCCGTGGTGGAACAGCGGTCGCGATGGTCCAAGGTCCTGCACCTTGGCCGATGGCTGGTTCATACGCCGTGGCCGATTCTCGCGCTCGACATGCTCCGTGCCAACCTCGTCGGCGCGCTGTTCACCTTCGCATTCCTCCGCTTCGGGATGCCACTCCAGGACTCGATCAGTCTCGACGAGATCACCGCGCTGAATCAGGCGATCTTCGCGGGCTACCTGTTGATCGCGATGGTCATCGGAGGTTACGCGAGTATCCAGCTGTCGCTGCCGGTCCTCGTGTGGCATCGCAGACGCACGCGACTCGACAACGAGGCCGCCCGACGCCGCGCTCTCGCCCTGCCCACCCTGCTGACGGTCGTCAACGCCGCGCTGTGGGTCGTGGGTGGCACGCTGTTCACCCTGGTCAATCTGACGGTGTCGTCCAAGAACGCCTTCATCGTCGCGATCGCGAGCGCCATCGGTGCCATGGTCACGTGCGCGCTGAGCTACATGCAGGCCGAAAAGGTGCTGCGGCCGATCACCGTCGCGGCGATGGCCAACAACCCCGACCACGCGATCGCGCCGAGCGTGACCACCCGGATCACGGCGTTCTGGGTGATCAGCGTGGTGGCGCCGATGGTCGTGATCATCGGGATGATCGTGCTGCACCGCCTCGGGATCATCGAAGCCGACTCCACCGGGCTGGAACGTCCGATCCTGTGGATGGCGGTGTCGGCGCTCGCGTTCAGCGTCATCGCGATCGTGCGAGTGGTCGCCGCGATCAACGACCCGATCAAACAGCTGCGTCGGGCGCAGTCGAAGGTCAGCGACGGCGACCTGAACGTCGCGGTGAAGATCTACGACGGCAGCGACCTCGGTCTACTGCAGGCAGGCTTCAACGACATGGTCGCCGACCTGCGCGAACGCCAGGAACTACGCAACCTGTTCGGCCGCTACGTCGGCGAGGACGTCGCACGACGCGCCATCGAGACCGGCACCGAACTCGGCGGCGAGGAACGCTACGTCGGCGTCCTGTTCGTCGACATCGTCGGCTCGACGCGCCTGGCCGTGAACCGTCCGCCGCGCGAGATCGTCGAACTGCTCAACGAGTTCTTCCGAGTGGTCGTCGCTGTCGTCGGACGTCACGGCGGCTTCGTCAACAAGTTCCAGGGTGATGCGGCCCTCGCCATCTTCGGCGCTCCGCTCGACCTCGACGACTTCGCCGGGCGCGCATTGGCCTCCGCACGTGAGTTGCGCGCCGAGCTCTACGAGACCCTCGGCGACACCGACATCGGAATCGGCGTCTCCGCGGGTAAAGCGATTGCCGGTCACATCGGCGCCGAACAGCGCCTCGAATACACCGTCATCGGCGACCCGGTGAACGAGGCCGCCCGGCTGACCGAACTCGCCAAAGACGAACCGACCCGCGTCCTCGGTTCGGCCCGCGCGGTGTTCCTCGCCTCGCACGAGGAAGCCGAACACTGGGAGATCGGTGAGGGCGTCGAGCTGCGCGGACGAGGGATCGAGACCCTCCTCGCACGACCACACATGGCGCCCTACCGCAGGGACTGACCTCGACACCGTCCTCGGGTAGCCCGCCCCGCGCTCCCTGAGACGCCTCGGAGCTTACGGAGGGATGTCACAAGGGGGCCGGCTTCAGTCCTCCGACGGCTCGGCTTTCTTGGCAGCGGTCTTCTTGGCTGTCGTCTTCTTCGCGGCAGCCTTCTTCGCGGTGGTCTTCTTGGCGGTGGTCTTCTTGGCGGCTGTCTTCTTCGCAGCCTTCTTGGCCGGTGCCTTCTTGGCAGCCTTCTTCGCCGCCTTCTTGGCCGGGCCACGGGCACGCCGATCGGCGAGGAGCTCCATCGCACGTTCAGGCGTGATCGAGTCGACCTCGTCGCCCTTGCGCAGGCTGGCGTTGGTCTCGCCGTCGGTCACGTACGGGCCGAAGCGACCGTCCTTGATGACCATCGGCTTGCCGCTGACCTCGTCGTCCTTGCCCAGCTCGCGCAGCGGCGGCGCGGCGGCCTGCCGTCCACGACGCTTGGGCTCGGAGTAGATTTTGAGCGCCTCGTCGAGGGTGATCTCGAAGAGTTGTTCCTCGCTTCCGAGAGACCGCGAATCGGACCCCTTCTTGAGGTACGGCCCATAGCGACCGTTCTGTGCGGTGATCTCGTCACCGGACTCCGGGTCGACGCCGACGACCCGCGGCAGCGACAACAGCTTCAGCGCCTCGTCGAGGGTGACCGTCGAGATGTCCATCGACTTGAACAGCGAACCGGTGCGCGGCTTGGGACCGGCCTTCTTCGCCGCCTTCTTGGCGACCTTCTTCGCTGCCGGTTTGGTCTTCGTGGTGGTGCCGCCGCCCGGGGAGTCCAGCGGGACGACATCGGCGTCGCCGGCATCGCTGCCGCCTGCTCCGGGGGACCCGCCGTCGCGCGGTGTCGGGCCCGCGGGGATGGTGATCGGGGCCTCGCCGTCGTCGTCATCCTCGTCGGACGGCAGGATCTCGGTCACGTAGGGGCCGAAGCGCCCCTCCTTGGCGACGATCTCGTGGCCGGTCACCGGGTCGACGCCCAGTGTGCGACCCTCCTGGGGCGTCGCGAACAGCTTCTCCGCGACGGCCAGGGTCAGCTCGTCGGGGGTGATGTCGGCGGGCAGGTTGGCGCGCTGCAGATCGGGTTCCGCGTCGGCGTCGGTCTTCTTGTTCGCGTTGACGTCGCGCTCGAGATACGGACCGAAGCGGCCGACGCGCACGTAGATCGGACGGCCCTCCTCGTCGTCGAAGAGCCGGATCGAGTTGACCTGTCGTGCGTCGATCTCCTCGAGATTGACGCCGACGAGCTTCTTGAGTCCGCCGTACTGGGCGATGGCCGAGTGCGCGGAGCGTGCTTCGGCGTCACCGGACCGCTCGTCTCCGAAGTAGAACTCCGACAGCCATTTCGTGCGGTTCTCGTTGCCGGTGGCGATCTGGTCGAGGTCGTCCTCGAGGGTCGCGGTGAAGTCGTAGTCGACGAGGCTCTCGAAGTACGCCTCGAGCAACCCGACCACCGCGAAGGCGATCCACGACGGGACGAGGGCGTTGCCCTTCTTCACGACGTAGCCGCGGTCCTGGATGGTGCCGATGATCGAGGCATAGGTCGACGGACGGCCGATGCCCAGCTCTTCGAGCACCTTGACCAGCGACGCCTCGGTGAACCGGGCGGGCGGGTTGGTCGAGTGGCCGTCGGCGGTGAGCTCGATCGCGGTGAGCGACTGTCCCTCGGTCAGCTGCGGCAGCCGGTTCTCGGCGTCGTCGGCCTGGCCGCCGGTCTGCTCGTCGACGGTCTCGACGTAGGCCGACAGGAAGCCGGGGAACGTGATGGTGCGGCCCGACGCGGCGAAGGTCGCACGCTCTCCGGAGGACGCCGTACCCGCGATCCGCAGGCTCAGCGTGGTGCCCTTGGCGTCGGCCATCTGCGAGGCGACGGTGCGCTGCCAGATGAGCTCGTAGAGACGGAACTCGTCGGCCTCGAGCTGTCCGGCGACCTGTCCGGGGGTACGGAAGGTCTCGCCCGCGGGACGGATCGCCTCGTGGGCCTCCTGCGCGTTCTTGACCTTGCGGGTGTACTGACGCGGCGTCGGGTGGACGAAATTGTCGCCGTACAGCTCACGGGCCTGGGCACGGGCGGCGTTGATCGCCGACTCGCTCAGGCTCGTCGAGTCGGTACGCATGTAGGTGATGAAGCCGTTCTCGTACAGTCGCTGCGCGATGCGCATGGTGCGGTCGGAGGTGAACCGCAGCTTGCGGCCGGCCTCCTGCTGCAGCGTCGACGTCATGAACGGCGCATACGGACGACGCGTGTAGGGCTTCTCCTCGACCGACGTCACCGTCATGGCGGCGCCGCGCAGGCCTGCCGCCAGGCTCTCGGCGCGGTCGGCGTCGAGGACGACGACGCCGTCGGACTTCCTCAGCTCACCGGTCGCCTCGAAGTCACGGCCGGTGGCGACGCGCGCCGCGTCGACGTTGACCAGTCGCGCCTTGAACGTCGAAGGGCTGGCATCGGCGCCCGCGTCCATCGTCGCGGAGATGTCCCAGTACTCGGCGGACACGAACGCCATGCGCTCACGTTCACGTTCGACGATGATGCGCGTCGCGACGGACTGCACGCGGCCGGCCGACAGCTTCGGCATGACCTTCTTCCACAGGACCGGCGACACCTCGTAGCCGTAGAGGCGGTCGAGGATGCGGCGGGTCTCCTGGGCGTCGACCAGGTCGATGTCGAGGTCACGGGGATTCTCGGCGGCCGCCCGGATGGCGGGCTCGGTGATCTCGTGGAACACCATCCGCTTGACCGGGATCTTCGGCTTGAGCGTCTCGAGGAGGTGCCAGGCAATGGCCTCCCCCTCACGGTCACCGTCCGTGGCGAGGTAGAGCTCGTCGACGTCCTTCATCAGCGACTTCAGCTCGCTGACGGTGGTCTTCTTGTCCGGCGAGACGACGTACAGCGGTTCGAAGTTGTCGTCGACGTTCACTCCGAGGCGCGCCCAGGGCTGTCCCTTGTACTTGGCGGGCACGTCGGCGGCGCCGCGCGGCAGGTCGCGGATGTGGCCGCGGGACGACTCCACGACGTAGTTGGAGCCGAGGTAACCGGCGATCTTGCGCGCCTTGGTAGGGGACTCGACGATCACGAGTCGTCGGATTCCCCCACTGGAGCGGGATGCAGTGCTGGTCTCGGCCACCGGGGCGTCCTTCGGTTGACTGGGTGGAGAACTTCCTGTGTGTCGATACAGGTGTGTTCGATGGGTTTGTACCTTATGTATAGCGCCGTTTGCACATCTGAATTCCGTGTCGCGTCGTCAGATGTGACCCATACCGCGTTTCCAGCCAGCGTTTTCCCAGTTCAGGGAATTGTCGACGAGATCGCTAATGTATGTCCGCAGGTGGCCAATCCGGCACGGCGGCGGCATTGGGCGGCGGACCCACGTACTCGTGCAGACGGACGAGACGACGGTGCCCGGCGATGCGAAGTGCAGGTGAATGGCCACGGGTACCGACCAGAGTGGGTGCGATTCCGACCCTCATCAGAGCCGTCGCGAGGGCCGCGTGGGTGTCAGGAGCATGCGGGTCCAGGCCGAGCTGGTAGCGACCGGCATCGGAGTGTCCGGAGGCGATCACCCACAATCGCAACGCCCGGTACGACGGGATCCAGCCGGCGGGCATCGCCTTGACCGCCCCGGCCGACCATGCCTCGTGGAGCGCGTCGAGCTCATGACACGACGCGGTGCGAGCCAGCGGAGTGCCCTCGTCCGACGCGGTGCCCTCGTCCGACGCGGTGACCTCGGCCTCGAGACCGGAGGCCCGCATCTCTTCGACGATCTGCTCCGCGCGCCAGCGATCGCGGACGACGATCGAGACCCGCGTACCGGAATCCGAACGGACGGCCTGACCGTGCGCCGCGAGCAGACCCGCGAGATCGGAGTACGCGGGCTCCTCGGTCTCCGCGGAGAAAAACGACAACTGGCCCACAGATCGAGATTAGGTGGTCGGGGTCTCGGAAACCGGCCTTTCCGGCGGCGGTTCGCGTCAGCGCCCTACCCGGCCCCAGACAACAAACCGCTCCCGCCTCGACTGATCGAGACGGGAGCGGTTGTCGGCAATCTGCGTGTGCAGTTGCGCAGGTGGTCTCAGACCGCGCGAACGCCGGTGGCCTGGGGGCCCTTGGTGCCCTGGCCGACCTCGAACTCCACCCGCTGGTTCTCCTCGAGGGTGCGGAAACCGGATCCCTGGATCTCGGAGTAGTGGACGAACACGTCGTCGGAGCCCTCGTCAGGCGCGATGAAGCCGAAGCCCTTTTCCGCGTTGAACCACTTCACAGTTCCCTGTGCCATGTCTTGCAATCCTTTACATATCAACTGTCGCGACGCGATGGGTCATCACGTCGTGGCCGGTTGACCGCCATACCTCAAAGAGCCCCGCGAAGATCTGCTTCGATCCGCCAAACTAACCTCAGTACCACGGCTGCAACACGCTTGTCGCCCGCCTCGACGGGTTGCGAAAGCTGCGGCCGCACCCAGTCAATCATGTCCGGCCCAGTTGCGATAGTCGCATCAACCAAGATGAGCAAAAACCTCGCCAAACTTCAGCACTACGACATCCGTCGGTAACATCCCGACCTCCCCAGACCTCCCGCGGCGACACCAATTCGAAGAGTTTCCTCCATAAAATGCAGTACTCCACATTCGGGACAGACCTCCTCGCGAGGTCCCTCGCGGGCGCCGACCCCGACCATTCCCCACTCACCCATCTGTCGGTAATCCCGTCGCGCCCTGCGGCTTTCGCCGACTGGCCGGAGTGGGTACCGAAAGCTCTGCTCGACGCCTACACGGAGAACGGCATCGAACGTGTCTGGACTCATCAGGCCCGAGCCGCCGACGAAGCATTTCGTGGAAATCACGTTGCCATTTGCACCGGCACCGCATCGGGTAAATCGCTGTCTTACCAAATGCCGATTCTTTCGACTCTGCTGAATGACAGGAATTCGACAGCGCTATATCTGGCTCCGACGAAAGCACTGGGCGCGGACCAGATCCGGGCGGTGTCGTCGGTCATCGCCGGACGGCCCGAGTTCGGGCACCTGCAGCCCTGCGCCTACGACGGGGACACCGACCCCGAGATCCGGCAGTGGGCGCGCGTGCACTCACGCTGGATCTTCACCAACCCCGACATGCTGCACATCGGCATCCTCTCCCATCACGCCCGGTGGCGTCAGTTCTTCCGGAATCTCCGTTTCATCGTCGTCGACGAATGCCATCACTACCGTGGCGTCTTCGGCTCGCACACCGCGCTCGTGATGCGACGGCTCCTCCGGATCGCCCGCGCGGCCGGCGCCGATCCGACGGTGATCGGCGCCAGCGCGACGGTCGCACAACCCGCGGAGGCGTTGGGCCGCTTGATCGGTGAGCCCGCTGTCGCCGTGACCGAGGACAGTTCGCCCCGCGGTGAGCGCACCGTCGCATTGTGGGAACCCGACTTCCTGCCGGTGGTCACCGGCGAGAACGGTGCACCGGTTCGACGCTCCGCGGGTGCCGAATCTGCCCGCCTGCTGGCCGATTTCGTCATCGAGGGAGCGCGGACACTGTGTTTCGCACGCAGCCGGCGCGGCGTCGAACTCACCGCGCTGTCGGCGCGGAACCTGTTGTCGCAGAGTGCACCCGAACTCGAATCGAGGGTCGGGGCCTACCGGGCAGGCTATCTCGCCGACGACCGGCGCAAGCTCGAGAAGGCGATCTCCGACGGTGACCTCCTCGGTGTCGCGACCACCAACGCACTCGAATTGGGTGTCGACATCAGCGGATTGGACGCGGTGATCGTCAGCGGCTACCCGGGCACGGTCGCGTCGTTCTGGCAACAGGCGGGTCGTGCCGGGCGGCAACGCGAGTCCGGGGATTCGCTGGTGGTGCTGGTCGCCCGCGACGATCCACTCGACACCTACCTCGTGCACCATCCCGACTCACTTCTCGGCAAGCCGGTCGAGGCCACCGTCACCGATCCGGCCAACCCGTACATCCTCGGGCCGCACCTGCTATGTGCCGCCGCGGAGAAGCCATTGTCGGAGACCGAGATCGACGCGTGGGACGCTCGGCCGGTGGCCGAGGAGCTGGCGGCCGAAGGACTGCTGCGCAAACGCAAGTCGGGCTGGTACGTCGCCGCCGGCGTCGAACCACACGCCGAGGTCGACATCCGGGGCGGCATCGGCGGACAGGTCCTGATCGTCGACACCACGACCTCGCAGGTCCTGGGCACCGTCGACACCGGGCGCGCGATGTCGACGGTGCATCCCGGGGCGGTGCACATCCATCAGGGCGAGACGTACCTCGTCGACGAACTCGACCTCGATGACGGTCTGGCCCTGGCCCATCCGGAGGACCCCGACTGGACCACGTCGGCGCGCGAGACCACCGACATCTCGATCACCTCGACCCTGGAGAGCCGACGGTTCGGCCCCTTGACCGTTGCCTTCGTGGAGGTCGACGTCACGCATCAGGTGGTCGGGTACCTCCGTACGCTGCGGACCGGTGAGGTGCTCGACGCCGTCGAGCTCGACATGCCCGAGCAGACCCTGCACACCCGGGCGGTCATGTACACACTCACGCCGGAGGTGCTGGCCGAGGCCGGGATCGACGAGACACGACTCCCCGGCTCGCTGCATGCGGCCGAGCACGCCGCCATCGGCCTGCTCCCACTCGTGGCGACCTGCGACCGCTGGGACATCGGCGGCGTGTCCACCGACCTCCATCCCGACACCGGATTGCCGACGGTCTTCGTCTACGACGGGTACATGGGTGGGGCGGGCTTTGCTGAGCGGGGGCACTCCGCCTTCCTCACCTGGATCAACGCCACCCGGGACGCGGTCGCGAGCTGCGGATGCGAGAGCGGATGCCCGTCTTGTGTGCAGAGCCCCAAGTGTGGCAACGGTAATGATCCGCTGGACAAAGATGGCGCAGTAGCCGTCCTCGACCTGTTGTCTCGGCAATACTTGGCTCATGCATGACGAGGCATCCGACGGGGGGATCGGAATGAGGCGGCTGGTGACCCGGCCGTCGCGCGCCTTCTTCCTGCTGGCGCGTCCAACCCAGAACACCGACAACCTGCCGTCCTCGATCGGTGAAAGCGATGTGTTCTTCTCCGAGGAGGCGGCACTCGACGCCCTCGACCTTCACTACGGGTGGTGCGCGGCCCGCTCCGGCGGCTTCACCCCTGTGGTGACCACCGCCCAGTGGTATCTGCAGACCGCGATGATCGGCCCGCGGATCACGCCCTCGCTCGGTGAGGTGTATCTCGCCTCCTCCGACGCACAGTCCGGTGAAACCTGGGCGTCCGCGGGCGGGTTCTTGACCGAGGGCGAACTGATCCACTGGTCGTCGTTCGTCCGGGCGGTGCGGCCGTGGATCCCCGTGAACACCGGGACCGATGCCTTCGAGCTCGCCTACCGCGGCGACACCGATGTGCACTTCCACCAATTGTGGTTCGCCCCCATGCAATCGGTGCGGGTCTATCCGAAGCGGATTGTCGTCGACGAGGACAGTCGGAGCTAGCCCCAGGCTGCTACCCGACCGGCCCGGCCCGCGCGGAAGCACCGGCCGATCGCATCCCGAACCTGCCCAGATCGACCGGGACACGGACCGACACCAGCACGTCCTCGCCGTCGATGCGGCACGAGACCACCTCGGCGGACGGACGTTGCGTTGCAGCCAGTGTGCGGGCAGCCGCGCACGGGTCGGACTCCCCCGCGACGTGATCAGCGGCCGCCGCCAGAGCGGACAGGTCAGCGGCCGCCTGGGCACGGTGACGGGCGAGCACGGCGGCACCGACGTAGATCACCATGATCAGAACCGCTGCTAGAGCGGCGATCGCGAACGCGCCCAGCACCGTCGCATTGCCCTGGTCGTCGGACGCCACCCCGCCGACGGCTCTCATGGTTCGACGCCCGGTGCGAAGACCACCTGATCCTCCCCCCGCGGTTCCTTCGCGGCGACGGCCTGCGCCGACACCACCAGCCCGGGCAGCAACGCCACGGAGGTGCGCACCCGAGCGACGACCCGCTCACCCTGGACCGAAACTGCCACCACCGCTCCCTCCCCCGCCATGCGCTTCGCGACCTGACCCGCCGAATCGTCGCCTGCCGCAGTCAACCGTGCTGCCTCGCGCGCGGCGTCGGTGCACCGGATCTGAGCCGTCACGCCACCGATCGCACCGACGGCCAGCAGCACCGCGACCACGAGCGCGGCGATCGCGTACGCCGCCTCGACGGTCGCCATCCCGGACTCGTCCCGACCGATTCGAACCAGACGAATCCTCGACTCACGCAGGCGCATCAGCCCACCGAGGTGTTGAGCGCCTTCCCGATGATGCCGGTCAACGCACTGACGATGTTGTCGCCGGTGATCACCGTGTAAAGGATCGCTCCGAACGCCGCTGCAGCGATCGTTCCGATGGCGTATTCCGCCGTGGACATGCCGTCCTCGTCGGTGATGAGGCGCGTGGCGTGCGCACCGGCACGGTCGAAGATCCGAGAAAGATTGTGGTTCATGAGTTCTCCTGTCGAGTCGGGCGGCCATCCGGCCCTGCACCTACTTGGACGCATCAGACGTCCAATCGGATCCACCGATTTCCGACTCCCGCAAACCCACCACGAATGGAGCGACTCACGACCCCTGGGGGGTGGTGGATCTGCCGGAGAATGGTGGGTTTGCTCGACGGCGGAACGCATCTCGCCCGAACGGACGATCAGGCCGACGACCAGACACCCAGCTCGTTGCCGCTCGGGTCGGTGAAGTGGAAACGGCGGCCGCCCGGAAAGTCGTACGGACCGTTGACGATTTCGCCACCCGCCGCACGCACCTTCTCCAACGTGGCGTCGAGGTCCTCGGAATACAGAAGAACCAGCGGGCCGCCTCGGGCGGGCGCCGAATCGCCGAGCGCGAGACCACCTACCTCAGGCGAACCGGCCCCGCCCGGTCCGACGATTCCCGCGTAACCGGGGCCGTAATCGTTGAAGTCCCAGCCGAATGCATCGCCGTAGAACCTGCGCGCCGCCGTCATGTCGGTGACCGTCAGCTCGACGTAGTCGATCGCGTGATGTCGATGTCCGTTGTCCGCCATGTCCCCAGTGTGCTCGCGGGCACCGACAGATGTGAGCGCTCTGCGCGCAAACCCACCACGGATGGAATATCCACCCCCATCGGAGGTAGAGGATCTGTCGAAAAATGGTGGGTTTGCTCGACGACGTCAGAACGCGCCCAGGACCGTCGACGCCAGACCCACCACCACCGGCACGATCCCGAGACAGATGAACGCCGGCAGGAAGCACAATCCGAGCGGGCCGCTGATCGCGACGCCCGCTCGTTCCGCCGCGGCCAGAGCATCGTCGTGCGCGCGGCGTCGAACGTCGTCGGCCAGTTCCGCGAGTCCGCCCGCCAGCGATGAACCGGCTCGAGCCGATCGCCTGGCCAGGGCGGCGAGGGCATCGAGATGGTCGTCGCCCGAGGCCTTCGGGGCGGGATCGGCGTCGAGCAACGCCGACCATGCCGCGTCCGGATCGGCGCCGAGCTGGAGGAGGTCGGCGACGCGCGTGAGTGGCCGAGCGAGCGACGGCGGGGCACGACCGGCGACGACGGCGGCCGCGACTCCCACCGGCAGTCCGGCGCGCAGGCATACGGCGAAGAGGTCGAGGGCGGACGCCACGGCGAAGGGGTCCTCGCGCGGCGGACCGGCACCCAACCACCGCGGGGAGCGGTCGGGGCCCGGCGGTGGGTCGATGACGCGGTACAGCCTCCAGCGCGGTCCGGGCCAGATCATCAGCCCTGCAGCCAGCGACGCCACTGCGACTGCCACTGCGGTCACCGAGCCAGCACCTTTCCGGTGATCCGTTCGGACCAAGCGACTCCGGCCGCGGCCAAGACCGTCCCGGCCACCAGCAGGATGCCGCCGAGACCACCGCCGAGGAGCACCTGGATCGGACCCGCGCCGGTCGCCTGACCCAATGCGATCCCGAGCAGGGGCAGCCCGGCCAGCACCATGGCGGTCGCGCGGGGTCCCGACAAACCCGCACGTGTGCGGTCGGCGAATCCCCGGCGTGACCGGAGGTCGGATCGCAACGCGGCCAGCATGTCGACCATCGGCAGGCCGTACTGTTCCGCGGTCTGCCAGGCGACTCCGATCCGACGCCACGACGCAGCCCCCGAACCGACCTCCGAACCCGGCGTCGTTTCCGGATCCGGCTCCCCTCCCTCGATCGCCGACCCGCCGAGCGACGCGCGAGACGCCATCGCCTCGAGCCCGTCGGCGATCTCCGAACAGCCCCGAGGGTCGCCGACCGTGCGCCGGCGTAGTTCGGCGGCGGCGACCTCGCAGGCGTGGACCGGAGGTGCTCCGACGGAGAGCTCCGCGATCATCAGAGACAGCGCCAGCAGCAGATCGTCGAGCTGACGATCGAACTTCTTCTCCGCCAGCCGGCGTCGTCGAATCCACACCACGACGGCCACCACGATCGCAGCCGCGACCGCAGCCGGTAACCCACCGACCACCACGACCGCGGCCGGTGCACCTACGGCGAGCAGCACCGCCGGGTTCGACGACCGGGCGGTGCGGGATCGCCCGACGACCACCCGCAGACGCCGACCAGCGGGCGGTGGTGACCACAGCAGGACACCGAACCCGAGGGCGGCCAGCAGCGGGGTCAGCGGTGGAATCGACATCATGCCGACAGCCGCCGCGACGCGGACTCGTCCCCGAGCTCGTGGTTGTTGTCGTCGTCGAGTCGGCGATGACTCGCGAGCATCGCGTCGAAGAGGTACCGATGATCGGTGAAACCGCTGTCGCGCAACCAGATCGGAACAATGTCGATCCGTCCGTCAGGGGCTCGCCGTACGACGCCGATCTCGACCAGCCCGCGCGACCCGTCGGCCCTGCGCGAGACGCCGAGCACCATCTGCAGGGCTGCCCCCAACTGGCTGTGCAGCGCGTCCCGGCCCATCCCACCCAGTGCGGCAAGGGCTTCCATCCGCGCGGGTACCTCAGAAGTCGAGTTCGCGTGCACCGTACCGGCGCTGCCGTCGTGTCCGGTGTTGAGTGCGGTGAGCAAGTCGATGACCTCGCCGCCGCGCACCTCCCCCACGACGATCCGGTCGGGTCGCATCCGGAGCGCCTGCCGGACGAGTGCCCGCACCGGAACCTCACCCACCCCCTCGACATTCGCCGCGCGCGCCACCAGCCGCACCACTTGAGGGTGCCGAGGCGCGAGTTCGAGGGCGTCTTCGACACACACGACGCGCTCACGGGGATCCATCGCACCGATCAAGGCGTTGAGCAGCGTCGTCTTACCGGATCCCGTACCGCCGATGACCAGAAACGAGAAGCGGTGACGCAAGATCTCCCCGATCATCCCGACCACCTCCGCCGGGATCGTGCCGCTGTCGATCAGACTCGGCAGGTCCTTCGATGCCGACCGCAACACCCTCAGCGAGATACAGGTCCCGTCGGCGGCGAGCGGCGGGATGATCGCGTGTAGACGGACTGTGTATCCGCGGCGGCCGACATTCGACAACTGCCCGTCGACCCACGGTTGGGCGTCGTCGAGGCGACGCCCGGCACTCAACGCGAGACGCCCCGCCAGACGGCGGACCGATGCCTCGTCGGGAAAACGGATCGTCGTCGTCTCGAGTCCACGGCCACGGTCGACCCACACGTCGTCGGGTCCGGCGACGAGGATGTCCGCGATGTCGGGTTCAGCGAGGAGGGCCTCGAGTTTGCCGGCGCCGGTGAGTTCGGTCTGGAGGAAGCGGAGTGCCGCGAGCAGGTCGGTGTCGCCGAGTACGCCGCCGGCTTCGGCGCGAATCGCCTCGGCGATGACCGCGGGACTCGGGTCGGCGGCGTCCGCGGCCAGGCGAGACCGGACGCGTTCGAGCAGGTCGTCGTCGGTGCGTTCCGGTGTCACGCCGCCCTCCCCTGCCCGGCGACTCTCGTGTGGACGGCGCGGGCGGCACGACCGAGCGGGCTGCGGGGTCGAACACGCAGCGGTCCGCCCTCGAGTCGGACCGGGAGACGCGGGTCCGGCCGGAATGCAGCGATCAGCGGCACACCGATCGCGTCGGCGACCTGGGCGGGGCGTAACCCGCCCGGCGACGGACCTCGGATCACCAGTTCGACGGCGACCTCGTCACCGATGAGACGGCCGACGACACGCCGCGCCGCGGCGCAACCACCGACCGAGGGCGCCGAGACCAGCACGACGAGATCCGCCGACGCGATCGCCGTGCGGACGACGGGGGTATCGGCGCGAGGAAGATCGAGCACTACCAGATCTCCATGGGTCTGACCTGCGTCGATGACCGCGGCAACCGCATCCGCTCCCGGTCCGTGGGTCGGGAGACGCTCGGAGGTCAACACCGCGAGACCGCTCTCCGCACGGGGGAGGGCGTGGTGCAGTGCCGTTCCACCGACGACCCCGCCGTCGAGGGTGAGGTCCTGCCAGCGCAGTCCCGGACGCTGCTCGATCCCGAGCAGGAGGTCCGCGCCCGGCGCGACCTCGTCGAGATCGAGCAGCAGGGTGGGGGCTCCCCGCCCGACGCTGGTGAGAGCCACCGCGGCGGCCAGCGTCGACGCACCTGCACCGCCGTGCGCGCCGATGACCGCCACGACCCCGGCAGGCCGGCGTCGTGGCACGCGCACCTCCGTCAACGCCCTGACCAGGCGACTCTCGTCGGACGGCAACGCGGCCGCGTCGGTCGCGCCGAGGTCCATCGCCAATCGCCAGGTGTCAGTGTGCGGCTCGTCGGCGCTCACCAGGATCAGTCCGTCGCGACGCGGCGGATGAATGAGGGAGAGGACCGCGATCGCGGCCGGATCGGCAACCACCGCCCGGGTGGTGAGCCACTCCCGGCGACAGTCGTCGGCCCGACCGAACACTGTTCGGTAACCGGCGGCCGCCGCGCAGCGCGCGACGTCGTCGTGCAGGTCCGGGTCGACGAGAACGAGCAGGTCATCGGGCATGCGTCGATGATGACGCGGAGAAGGCACCGTCAGCCGGCGTCGGCTGCACCTGTGGAGATACCGAGCATGCTGTGGATCGAATCCACAGCGTCACAGACGGGCGGGGTACAACTGATCTCGGGCTGCCGACCCCAAGATAGAAGACAACCCCGGCCAGGGGGGGAGGAGGCCGGGGTTGTCGCGTTTCAGCCCCGGGGGGTCGGGCTGAAAGGCGCCGGTATCAGAACCGGGTACCGACGACTATACACACGGATTCGGATTCTTTGCAAGTACAACAATCCCATTTCGCAAATGTCCGTTCTGCTCGGTCGGGCCCCGCGATGGCAATACAGGCCACGGCTACGATCGCATTTCCCCAAGGAAGATTGCAGTCGGTGAATTGCGGACGCACCACGACGCCGACTGGCGTCGCGAGCGGCCTCCGCAGCCCTGATGGTCATGACGAACCAGCCCCCCGCCGGCAGGTCGAGGACTCCCGCACGACGCGCTGCCCGAACACGCACAGAGCGTCGAGTGCGGCCATCGGAGCTCCGAATGCGCTGCCCCGCAGCGCTTCCTGCCGATCCGGAGAGGTCGATCAACATTTGGACACCGATCACTTGATGTGACCGCGATCACGGTGTACAACAGTGGTACGGAAGTTCGGAAGGCCAAGCCCGATCCGGAAGAGAAGGACCGAGCCCCCACGCCGAGCACTTCCCAGCACGGGCGGCAAGTACCCACGCGGAGCACGCCGCATAGAGGCAAAAGCGTTGTGCGCCTGCGAAATCGCGACCAGGAGAAACGATCGCCACACTTGATGCGCCACAGCTTTCCCCCGACGGTAGACAGCCCGGGGAGAACGGCCCTGAGATGGCAGCACGTGGACGGTTCGGGCGGCCTGACTCGCGTTCCCTCGCCGAGGCGGTGACCACAACCCACCAAGCACGCTTGGTAACTTGAGTCCGTGCTACGCGGGCGGCAACCTCGTCGGTAACGACAGGGAGGCCGCCCGCAGTGCTGTCCGGGATCGGAACGGATTACCCCGCCCGGGCCGCATCTGCAATCGACTTCGCCTCCGCCGCACCGGCTTCGAGCGCCTCGCAGCAGAACACGAGCCAGTCCCGCAGTCCGTCCGGACTGCCTGAGGCGAACGCCGCGGACAGCGACCGATACTCCGCCACCCGCTTGAACCAGGTGACCTCCGGGACGCCCAGACAGTGGGGGTCGAGTCCGGTCGCCGCACCGACCAGCCTCGACGCGGCACGTGCGACCACGCCGTTGGCCGTGGGGAACGGCTCGAGCCCGAGAAGCTCGCCGTGCACCACCGCGGTGAGCACCGGCGCCGGCACAGATGTCGCACCGGTTATCAACTGCCCCAACAGGTCGAGACGTTCTGCAACATCCGTCTCAGCGCGCGGTCGGCCGAGCTGATCGGGATCCTCGACCAGGTCAGCCGCCGCCAGAGTGTGTAGCCGCGCAAGCGCCTGAGCAGGGGCGCGTCGGACCACGCCGGTCAGGATCTCGAGGGATTCCCCGTCGAGCGCCTGGGACACACGCATCGCGCCGGCGAGAATCGGATCGTCGAAGTCCCCGTCGCGTCGGAGTTCGACACTTCCCCCGTCGATCGCGGCCGACGAACGACCGGCGCGCCACGACGCCTCGGTGGCCGTCTTGTCCCATCCACGCAGGTTGGCGGGGTGCCGGTGGACCGCGGACAACGCGTCACGCGCCCGGTCGGCCGCATCGGCCACACCAGGAAGGTCCAGTAGCGGAGCCAGAGGATCGTTGGTCACGCCCCGACGATAGTTGCGCGAACACATCGCCTGTTCCCGGGACCCGGTTCCGGAGTCCCGAGGCCATGACGCTCGGCCCGCGACGGAAGTGGTTCAACCGACCGACAAAACCGAAACCACATCGAGTGGCCGCGCCGAACCATCAGCGCGCCTATTGTTAGTGACGGTTTCGGACAATTGTCCTAACCCATTCCCGTGGGCGGTCCTCACGGGCCACACCGACGCTTCTGCACAATCACGGCGACCGCTCATCGCGGCGGAGCCGCCGCTCATCGCGAATCGATCACGCTCGGCGGAGCACCGGTACCCGGTTGCAACGTGACGTGACTACGCTCACACCAGCGATCCGTCATCCCGCCGGGTCACCTTTTACTGTGGGTTGACCCGCCGTCGAGAAGCGAAAGGCTCATTTCACCGATGTCTTCCACCACCGTCCAGGCGTACCCGCCGTCCGAGGAGTTCGCCGCGCAGGCCAATGCCTCCGCCGAGATCTACGCCCGTGCAGACGCCGACCGACTCGAGTTCTGGGCGGAACAGGCACGCCGTCTCGATTGGGCCACCGACTTCACCGACACCCTCGACTGGTCGGACGCCCCGTTCGCCAAGTGGTTCGTCGGCGGCAAGCTCAATGTCTCGGTCAACTGCGTGGACCGGCACGTCGCCGCAGGTAAGGGTGATCGTGTCGCCATCCACTGGGTCGGCGAACCCGGCGACACCCGCGACCTCACCTACAGCCAGCTGCTGGCCGAGGTCAGCAAGGCCGCGAACTACTTCGCCTCGATCGGCCTGGAGGCCGGCGACCGCGTCGCCATCTACATGCCGATGGTTCCCGAGGCCCTGATCTCGATGCTCGCGTGTGCGCGTCTCGGACTCACCCACTCGGTGGTGTTCGCCGGCTTCTCGTCGGGCGCGTTGCGCTCCCGCGTCGACGACGCCGAGGCCAAGCTCGTCATCACCACCGACGGCCAGTACCGCCGCGGTGAGCCCGCTCCCCTCAAGACCCACGTCGACGAGGCGCTGGGCACCGGCGTCGACGCCGCGAAGTCGGTCGAGAAGGTCCTCGTCGTCCGTCGCACCGACCACGACCCCGACCTGAACTGGGTCGAGGGCCGCGACGTGTGGTGGGAGGACACCGTCGACCAGCAGTCCGACGTCCACGAGCCGGAGGCGTTCGACTCCGAGCATCCGCTGTTCCTGCTCTACACCTCGGGCACCACCGGCAAGCCCAAGGGCATCGTCCACTCCTCCGGCGGCTACCTGACCCAGGTGAGCTACACCTTCCACTACGTCTTCGACCACAAGGAAAGCCGGGACGTCTTCTGGTGTGGCGCCGACATCGGCTGGGTGACCGGCCACTCGTACCTCGTCTACGGCCCGCTCTCCAACGGCGCCACCGAGGTCGTCTACGAGGGCACCCCCAACTCGCCCAACGAGCACCGCCACTTCGAGATCATCGAGAAGTACGGCGTCACCATCTACTACATCGCCCCGACCCTGATCCGCACGTTCATGAAGTGGGGCCAGCAGATCCCCGAAGCCCACGATCTGTCGTCGATCCGCCTCCTCGGCAGCGTCGGCGAGCCGATCAATCCCGAGGCGTGGAAGTGGTTCCGCCAGGTCATCGGGGGCGGCAAGGCACCGATCGTCGACACCTGGTGGCAGACCGAGACCGGCGCGATCATGATCTCGCCGCTGCCCGGTGTGACCGAGACCAAGCCCGGCTCGGCGATGAAACCGCTGCCCGGCATCAGCGCGAACATCGTCGACGACGCGGGCAAGCCCGTCAGCGCAGGCGAGCAGGGCTACCTCGTCCTCGATCAGCCGTGGCCGGCGATGCTGCGCGGCATCTGGGGTGACGAGGAGCGTTTCCGCGAGACCTACTGGTCCCGATTCGCCGACCAGGGCTGGTACTTCGCCGGTGACGGTGCCCGCTACGACGAGGACCACGCCCTCTGGGTCCTCGGCCGCGTGGACGACGTGATGAACGTGTCCGGCCACCGCATCTCGACCGCAGAGGTCGAGTCGGCCCTCGTCGGCCACTCCGGCGTGGCCGAGGCCGCGGTCATCGGCGCCGCCGACGAGACCACCGGACAGGGCATCGTCGCCTTCGTCATCCTCCGGGAGGGCGTCGAGAACACCGGCGACGAGCTGATCGCCGAGCTGCGCCAGCAGGTGTCGGTGGAGATCTCCCCGATCGCCAAGCCGCGCGAGATCAACGTCGTGCCGGAGCTGCCCAAGACGCGATCGGGCAAGATCATGCGTCGCCTGCTCAAGGATGTCGCCGAGGGCCGCGAGCTCGGCGACACCTCGACGCTCGTCGATCCTGCGGTCTTCGAGGCGATCCGGGCGAAGAAGGCCTGATCCTTCGAGACGCTCACTCCACGAGGGAACGGACAGCGTCGATGCGCCACCGGTGAACGCCTCACCGGTGGCGCATCGCGCGTTCCGGGCCACTTCATCGACGCCTCGCCGGGTGGGCCGCCACCTCGCGAGCCCACGCATGGCAACATATGGCATCAGCCGAACAACGGAGGATTCTGTGAGCCCCAACGAGCACGGCCTGCCCGAAGCGGGCCGGGACTCCGTCCCGTCGATCCCCCGGGACTCCGTCCCCTCGATCCCACTGTCCGACGCGAACGCCGGCCCGAACGGTGAGCCGAGTATCGGGAGCCTGGTCAAGGACGCCACCGCGAGTGTCTCGACGCTGTTCCGGTCCGAAGTCGCCCTGGCCAAGGCGGAACTCGTCGGTGAGGCCAAGAAGGCGGGCGCGGGAACGGGTCTGCTGATCGTCGCCGGCGTGATGGCGCTGTACTCCAGCTTCTTCTTCTTTTTCTTCCTGGCCGAACTGCTCGACGAGTTCGTGTGGCGCTGGCTGGCGTTCCTCATCGTCTTCCTGATCCTGGTCGTGGTCACCTGCGTCGCAACCCTCGTCGGGTACATCTTCTTCAAGAAGGTCCGTGGCCCGAAGAAGACGATGGAGTCCGTCAACGAGCTTTCCTCCGTGCTGCCCAACCGCGGCTCCGACCATTCGCAGGCCCCGGCGCATCCGAGGATTCCTCCCGCCCGCGAGGGCTGAGCATTGAGCGAGGCACCTGACCCCTCGAGCGTTCGTCTGCCCGGCGACTGGGAGCACCTCGACGTCCGCGCCAACGGTGTCCGGTTCCACGCAGTCGAACCGGCTGGGCTCCCCACCGGCGACCGGCCGCTCATACTGCTGCTGCACGGCTTCGGCGAGTTCTGGTGGAGCTGGCGACATCAGCTGAGAGCACTCGGCGCGGCCGGCTTCCGGGCCGTCGCAGTCGACCTGCGCGGCTATGGCGACACCGACAAGCCACCGCGCGGCTACGACGGCTGGACCCTGGCCGGCGACACCAACGGTCTCGTCCGAGCTCTCGGACACACCAGTGCGACCCTTATCGGGCACTCCGACGGCGGCCTGGTCTGCTGGGCGACAGCGACCCTGCATCCCCGCGTCGTCGACCGGATCGTCGTCCTCGCCTCGCCTCACCCGCGGGCACTGCGCCGGCGCGCGCTACGTGACCGGGCACAGCGATCACAATTCCTGAAGCCCTTCCTGCGCAACCAGATCCCGCGCCTCGGTGAGCGGCAGGTCACGCGGGACGACGCGGCGTTCATCGCCGACTACTTCGCAAAGCGGTCGTCGCCGGCCTGGCGCGCCGAACCCGACTACGCGCAGACGGTCGAACTGAACCGGTCGGCGATGCTGATCCCGTATGTCGCGCATTGCAGTCTGGAGTACCGGCGCTGGGCGTTCCGCTCCCAGTTCCGGCCCGACGGAATGCGTTTCATGGAGCTCATGGACCAGCGGCTGCATCTGCCGGTACTCGCGCTACGCGGCCGCGACGACCCGTACATACTGAACGACGCCATGGCCGACGGCCATCGGTGGGCGGCGCACCAGACCTACCGGCAGCTCGAGGGCAGCGGACACTTCGTGCACCAGGAACAGCCCGCGGCGGTGACCGAGGCGATCCTCGACTTCCTCCGTACGAAACCGGAAGCGACCAACGACGTCGCCGCGAAGAAAGCCCGGCGGATCAGGCCAGCACGCACCTCTTGGTACTCACCCGATCGCTTCGCCGCTCGGATTCGTCGAAGTCGGCACGCACCTGACGGGCGGTGAGCACGAAGCCGGTCTCGTCGGCCGCGTTCTCCGCCGCACCGAACACGACGCCGAGCACCTCACCGTCTGAGTTCAGCAACGGCCCACCGGAATTGCCCTGCCGGATCGAACCGCGGACCGCATAGACCTCACGCGTGACCTGGCCGGTCCGGTAGATGTCGTCACCGGTGTGCATGAACGCCGACCGCACCCGCAGCGGACTGATGTAGAACGGGCCGGCCTCCGGGAAGCCGAGCGCGATGGCGTCGTCGCCGGTCGATGCGGGCCGTGAGGCGAACTTCAGGGCGGGGGCCCGCAGGCCCGGGACATCGAGGACGGCGATGTCGTTGTCGCTGTCGAAGAGGACGGCCTTCGCGGGCAACCGGGCCCCGGTCGAGGTCTCCACCTCCAGACGCTCGGTCCCGGCCACGACGTGGGCATTGGTCATCACACGCTCGGGTGAGACGACGAAGCCGCTGCCCTCGAGGGCCTGACGGCAACTGGGTGCGACACCTTCGATCTTGACGACGCTCGGCCTTGCCTGGCGGACCACAGGTAGGCCGGCCAGTGCCGGGTCAGGAGGGTCGACGTTGGTCGACGGCGAGCTCACGAACGGGAACTTGGGCAGCCCCGAACTGTCGAGGAGGGCCTTGAAATCGCCGGGCAGATCGTTGACCCACTGCGGCGACAGCACCTCGACGCCGGTCAGGATCTTGGAGTCGCGCACCGCGCCGGCGATCGCCGGGTCGGCGGAACCGCGCAAGGGGATCGCGAGCAATCCCGCCGCGAGGAGAACGGCCACCACCTGGAGTATCGAACCGACGCCGCTGTCGATGGCCCGCAGCCCAGGCGACCGGATGCCGCCACGTGCGGCGCGACCCAGCACCGTGCCGGCCACCTCACCGATGACCACCAGCACGACGAGGACGAGGATCCCGACGAGTACACGAACCTGCAGGTCGTCGAACCGCTCGATCAGATGTGGGGCCAGCAACAACCCGGCCACCGCACCCAGCGCAACGCCGATGAACGCCAGCGCTGAGGCGACGGCACCGGATCGGTAACCGCTGATCGCCGCGAGGAGCGCGATGACGATGACGATGACATCGACCCAGGTGGAGCCCGTCATCAGCCCGCACCCGGTTCGCCATGGGTGTCCGGGTCGACCATCCCGCGCGGATGGACGGCGCTGAATCCCGATTCCTGACGGTTGCCGGCGCGTTCGATCATCTCGTCGAGCGGCCGGATGTCGTTCTTGTCCCAGGGCCTGTCCCACCCGGATGCCTCGCTGATGGCCGCGATGAGTCCGCCGGTGAAACCCCAGACCAGCAGACCGTCGACGAAGAAGGCCGGCCCCTGATAGAGGCGACCACCCATCACCGAGCGACGCACCTGGAAGCGGTTCTCGGGTGCGAGGAGCTCACGCAGGTTGATGCGGTCGACGCGGGCGGTCTCGCCCGGGTCGACGACGCGGACCTCACTCGGCTCGTGCCACCAGCCGATGACCGGCACCACGTCGAAGCCCGACGGTGGAACCGGAAAGGTCGGCAGGCTGGCCAGGATGTGCACGCCCGATGCATCGAGTCCCGTCTCCTCGCGGGCCTCGCGCAGTGCGGTGCCGACCGGGAAGTCGTCACCCGGATCGGCGGCACCACCGGGGAACGCGACCTGCCCGCTGTGCTGACGAAGCGTCGACGCGCGTTCGGTCAGCAGCACCTCGGCGTCGGCCGGAACGCCGCCGGGATGGTCGTCGGCGGCCTCCCAGGAACCGGAGAACAGCACGAGGACCGCAGCCGCGCGACGATCACGGATGAACAACTGGGCCCATCGCGTGCGGTCCCCACCACGATTGTTGACGCTCTCGGAGACGGCGGCGACGTCGCTGGTCAGCGGATGCAACCACGGCGGGATCTCGTCGTGATGGACGAGCGGGCCGACGTGCGGGTGATCGTTCATACCGTCACGTCCAGGTACTCCTCGACCGCGTCGGCGATCTCCTGCGGACTGTCGAACACCCCGGGATACACCTTGGCGATCGAGCCGTCGGGACGCAGGAAGACGGTCGACGGGAAGACTCGCGGCGCGGTGATGGCGGCGGCCACCCGGCCGTCGGGATCGAGCACGGACGGCAAGCGAACTCCGATCTCGGTGAGCAGTGTCAGCGGGAAGAACGGGTTGGTCCCGCCCTCCTTGGCATGGAGTGCCAGCACCGTGACGCGGTCGCCGGCGCGGGCCGCGAATTCCTCGAAGTAGGGCAACTCGGTCTTGCAGGGTCCGCACCATTGCGCCCACACGTTGATGACGAGGGGCTTGCCCGCGGTGGCTGCGCCGATGTCGTACGGCGCGCCGGTCCCCAGACACGGTTCGACGATCCCGGCCAGGACCGAACCCGGGCTCTCCGGCAGTCCGGTGACCGGGCAGTCGGCGAGCGCCGCGTCGGTGCGTGCCTTCGCCACGCGCGCCTCGTCGACCGGCGCGTCCAAGGGCCGGACACCGCTGACCGACGGCGGTGCGCCGGTGGTCGGCGACGGGGCCTCACCGCGGGGCCAGATCGCGACGATGAGCGCGACCATCACGATGACGAAGACGAGGGTCCAGCGCGCTGCGGCCGGGAAGCGGGAGGCCGGTGGCATGAGGCTCGGAGAGGAATCGGCGGGCTGAGGAGTCGCCGGTGCGGGGGTGTTGTCGTTCACGGCGCGGCGAGTCCCGCCAGTCGGAGCAGGTGGTCGGTCTCCGGACCCTTGACCAGCGCGGCGGCCTCGGCCTTGTCCATCGGACCCGTGCCCACCGCGGGGCAGTCCTTGGCGAGGATGCACACGCCACAGGCCGGTTTGCGGGCATGGCACACACGACGGCCGTGGAAGATCACGCGGTGTGACAGGTCGGTCCACTCCCTGCGCTCGATCAGCTCGCCGACGGCGTGCTCGACCTTCACCGGGTCCTCTTCCTCGGTCCACTGCCAGCGCCGGACGAGTCGACCGAAGTGCGTGTCGACGGTGATGCCGGGGATCCCGAACGCATTGCCCAGGACGACGTTGGCCGTCTTGCGGCCGAAGCCGGGTAGCGACACCAGGTCCTTCAGGTTGTTGGGGACCTCGCCGTCGTAGCGCTCGACGAGGGCCTGGCCGAGTCCGATGATCGCATTCGCCTTGTTCCGGTAGAAGCCGGTGGAGCGGATCATCTCCTCGAGTTCGGTGCGGTCGGCCTCGGCGTAGTCGCGGGCGGTGCGGTACTTCGCGAACAGCGCCGGGGTGGTCTGGTTGACCCGCACGTCGGTGCACTGCGCCGACAGGATCGTGGCCACCGACAGCTCGAGTGGGTTGGTGAAGTCGAGTTCGCAGTAGACGTGCGGAAACGCGATCTTGAGGGTGCGGTTCATCCGTCGCGCGCGTCGGACCAACCCGAGGGGGGTCTCCTGCTTGCGTGCCGGGGCCTGACCCACCGACGCAGCCTTCCGTGCGCTCACGTGATTCAGGTTAGCGATGTGCTGGGCGAACTCCGCTCATCACGGCCCACGACGGTCGCGCCGAACCGTGGGTCCGGCAGCATCACCCCAGGTCAGGGACCTCATCACGGCGCCGGTGTGAGCTACGTGGCTCGACGGGCCGGGATGAGGGACACAACCTACGGTCAGGTAACAAGTCAGTGACGTCGTCCCATCCGATGAGGATTCTGCGCGGCCGATTGTGTTTACTTGTCCCCATGCATGGTCTCGCAGCACTGCTGTTCCCGGCGGTACTCATGCTCTTCGCCATGGGCATGGACAAGGTGCAGGCCCGGATCGACCGCGTGTCCGTCTCCAACGACGACGTCGACGAATTCATCGACCGCACGGGGTCCCAGAACGCCGGTAAGCCGCCTCGCGATCCCGCACCCGCCGCACTCCACGAACTTCGGCCCCACCGCTTCCCCGGCCACGAACCGGCGACCGCCGATCACGCCGCCTCGCCAAAGCGAGCCAGCTGATCCACCGCCCCCCACTCGCCGTCCGGTCCGCCCGGACGCGTCCTTTGCGGTGTTCTCCGGCCGATCGCGGCCGCTGATCGCCGAACCCGGGCATCTCGTCGGTCAGACACACACTCATTGCACCGTCAGTGACCCATTCAACACATATGCTCGTGCGCGGGGTAGCGTATCCAAGGGCGCGATCTCACAACGTGGCTGTAGCAAAGATTTCGAGAAAGGTTCCCTAGGTGGAAGAAGTACTGGCGCGGGCAGGCATATTTCAGGGCGTCGAGCCCTCTGCCGTCGCGGCGCTGACCAAGCAGCTTCAGCCCGTGGATTTCCCTCGTGGACACGTGATCTTCCATGAAGGCGAGCCCGGTGACCGGCTCTACATCATCATGTCCGGCAAGGTGAAGGTCGGCCGACGTTCACCCGACGGCCGAGAGAACCTGCTGACGATCATGGGACCGTCGGACATGTTCGGTGAGCTCTCCATCTTCGACCCGGGCCCCCGTACCTCGTCGGCGACGACGGTGACCGAGGTCCGCGCGGTGTCGATGGACCGTGACGCCCTGCGCGCGTGGATCAAGGATCGTCCCGAGATCGCCGAGCAGCTGCTCCGCGTGCTGGCCCGTCGTCTGCGCCGCACCAACAACAACCTCGCCGACCTGATCTTCACCGACGTGCCCGGTCGCGTCGCGAAGCAGCTCCTGCAGCTCGCGCAGCGTTTCGGCACCCAGGAGGGCGGCGCCCTGCGCGTCACCCATGACCTGACCCAGGAAGAGATCGCCCAGCTGGTCGGCGCCTCGCGCGAGACCGTGAACAAGGCACTCGCCGACTTCGCCCAGCGCGGCTGGCTGCGCCTCGAGGGCAAGAGCGTCCTGATCGCCGACTCCGAGCGCCTGGCGCGTCGCGCACGCTGACGAACCACAAGAGCCGCTCGTTCCTTCGGGAGCGAGCGGCTCTTGCTTTCGGCCTCAGGCCTCGCGCAGGTACTCCAGCTGCGCCTTCACCGACATCCGCGCCGCCGGCCACAGCTTCTTGTCGACGTCGGAGTAGACGCGGCGCACGACCTTCATCGGCTTGGCCTCGTGCGGAGAGACGCCCATGGCGTCGAGGGCGGCGACGATCTGATCGATCCGCTCCTCGCGATGAGTCTTGTAGAACCGGGCGACCGGCACGAGATCCGGATGGTCGGGGCCATGTGCCGGAAGCAGCGCCGCGCCTTCACCTTCGACGATGAGCCGGTTCAGCGAGTTGAGATAGTCCCGCAGCCCGCCGTCGCTTGGGTCGAGCACGGTCGTGCCGCTGCCCAGGATGGTGTCGCCGGTGAGCACCGCACGCCGGTCCTCGTGCTCGACGAGGAAACTCACCGAGTCCCCGGTGTGTCCGGGCGTGTGCAGCACCGTGATCCGCAGGCCGGCGACCTCGATGACCTCGCGGTCGCGCAGGGGATCGGCATTCCGGCAGAACTTCTCCAGACGGGCGCGCACGGGTGCACCCGTCCGCTTGTGCAGACGGGCCACACCGCCGGTGTGGTCGAAGTGCCGGTGCGTGATCAGGGTGAGCGCGACGGGGAGCTCCGCAAGACGTCGGGCATGGTGCTTGTACTTCGGTGGACCGGGATCGACGACGACGCACTCGTCACTGCCCGGTGCGCGCAACACGTAGGTGTTGGTCCCGTCGAGCTCCATCATCCCGGAGTTGTCGCACAGCAGGACCGACGCGAAGGGGGTTACCTCTCGGAGCACCCCGTAGGCGGGGTGGACGGCGGCGTCATCGTTCGGGGTGCTCATGGTGTCCGAGCCTATCGACTGACGACGGCCCCGGTCACCCGGCTCGGCCATCCGGCCACCGTGAGCCGATCCCGACTCAGCCCTTGCTGCGAGTCGTGCCCTCGAAGATGTTCCACGAACGGTTGTCATTCCGGACATGCAGGTACCACGCGTAGTTCGCGGTCGTCGCGTACAGCGCACCGACACCACACGCGATGGCCATGTCGAAGCTGCTCGGGACGTTCAGGGCCAGGAGCAGCGCATTGAAGACCAGCGTCAGCCCGAACAGCATCAGGCCTTTGCGCCACATGCCCTTAACCGCGAAGTAGATCGGCCCGAAGAAGAACGCCAGTGGATTGAAGGTGATGCGCACCCGTTGCCCGAAGGGCAAGTGTTTCATCGCCTCTCGGGACGGCGGATCCGCCGGCGGGCCGTAGGCGTCGAAGAAGGCGAATCGGCTGTGCCAGCTCGGCGGTACGGCGTGGTCACGGAGGGGCTGTTCGGAGAAGGTCATCTGTTCCTCAGACCCCACTGACCGGGGTGCCGTTCACGGACTGGTCCGACGCCTCGTCGAGCACGGTCGGCGCGACCTGATCCTGCAGACTGCGCAGGAGCGCGGCGCCCTGGGTGATGACGCCGGTCATGATCTCGTTGACGCCCTCGGCGCCGTTGTACACCGTGAGGTTGGCGGTGCTGAGCCCCTTGGCGACTTCACCCACGAGGGTCGGCAGCGCCTCGATGAGCTGCTGGTCGAGCGCGATCCGGTTGTGCTGCGCGGCGGCGGCCGACTGGATCTCCACGGCCTTCGCCTCGGCCTCGGCCTCGGCGATGATCGCGCGGCGACGCGCCTCGGCCTCGGCCGGCTTCACGACCTCCGAGATCAGTTCCTGCTCACGCAGTTCGGCCTGCGCCTGCGCCAGCACCGACTGCTCGCGGATGACTTCCTGGTTGACCCTCGCCTGGGCGAGCGGGCCGGCCTGGGCGGCCTCGGCGTTGGCCTTGTCGGTCTCGGCCTTGATGGCCGCGCGCTTGATCGCGGTCTCCCGCTCGTAGTCGGCCTGGTTGCGCAGGGACTCCTGCTGCGCCTTCGCCGATTCCTGGTCGGCCCGAGCACGTTCCACAGCGGCCTCGCGCTGCACCTTCGCGATGTTCGGTGCGGCAAGCGCGTTGATGTAGCCGGAGTCCATGTCGTCGATCGACTGGATCTGGAACGAGTCGACCACCAGGCCGATCGATCCCATCTCCCTCTTCGAGGCCTCGAGCACCTGCCGGGCGAGGGTGTCGCGTTCGCGGATGATCTGCTCCACCGTCATGGAACCGACGATCGATCGGAGATGGCCGGAGAAGATCTGTCCGGTCAGCTGATTCATCTCGTTCTCCTGCTCGGAGATGAATCGCTGGCCGGCGTTGACGATCGACACGACGTCGTTGCCGACCTTGTGCGCGATCACTGCGCGGACGTTGAGCTGGATGCCCTGCGTGGTCACGCAGACCTCACGGATCGAGGCCTCGTGCAATGCCATCGACAGGAACCGGACCTTGCGGAAGAAGGGCATCACCCATTTGCCGTGGCCGACGATCACGACGAACGGTGCGTCGCCCTCATGGGCCTTCGCACCCGAGATGAGCATCGCCTCGTCGGGTTCCGGGACGTAGTAACCGAGCATGCTCTTCTCCTCGCGTCAGGTGCGTCTTGCATTGTTTCGTGTCGTCACATCAAGGTTGCCGATCGCAAATCATCGCATCGTTGCAGCACATACTGCCTCATCTCGCTGCCGGCGCCGATCATCCATTCACATGCACCGGCGATGCAGGTCAGAGCCCGGGGAGCGTTGTCCAGCGTTCGACGTCGACGACCCGGCCGGGCAGTTCGGCGATCACCAGCACCGGGGTGTCTCGTGAGCGGTTCCGTGGCGCGCGCCAGGAACCGCTCTGTCCCTCCGCCGAAAGGCAGTTCGATCTCGCCGAGAGTCTCTCCCCCGGGGATCGCCAGTGTCACGACACCCGTTCGTCCGACGAGTTGCTGTGACACGCTGATCCCTCCCCTGCAAGGCCGATGATCGGACTGTAGGCCATCGCGGCCTGCCGGCGCCCGCGCGCACCGTCGACCACCACGTACACGGCGGTGACCACCGCGATCGTCCCGGCACCGAGTACGAGGGTGGCGTATCCGAACGCACCCACCACGACCCCGGCCAGCGCACCCGCCCCGGCTCCGGCGAGACTCATCGAGGTGTCCGAGACACCCTGTGCCGCAGCATGTCTGATGACCTCTACGGCGTCGGTCAGCAGGGTCGACGCCGCGACCGTGGACGCCGACCACCCGATGCCGAGTAGGACCAGTGCGGCGACGAGTCCGGCCTGGGAGTCGACGAACACGAACCCGACGATGCAACTGACGACGAGAACGGCCTGACCGGTGAGGATGACCGGCACTCTTCCAGCGCGGTCGGCGAGGATGCCCATCAGCGGTGAGAGCGCGAACATCCCGGCGATGTGGGCGCTGATCGAGAGTCCGACAAGCGTCACCGACACGCCGCCGTGGTGCAGGTGAACGGGCGTCAGCACCATGACCCCGACCATCACTGCATGCACCGAGACGACCGCCGCCAACGCCGCTCGGGCGGCGGGTGATTGCATGATCGCCGAAAGCCCCTCCGCCAGAGATGGTCTCGATGTCGATTCGGAAACTCCACGATTCGCTTCCACGAGCGGGTCGGGCCGCAGACCGACGAGGAGCACGGCTGCCGCACACAGGCACCCGACGGCGCCCAACAGGAACGGCCCCGCCATGTCCGCCATCCCGACCCAACCCGCGACCGGCGCCCCGAGCGGAACCAGCGCGGGACCGACGACGGCGCCGACCATCGTCATCCAGACCACGAGCGACAGGTCGCGACCCCGTGTCTCCGGCGCGGCCAGGTCCGTCGCCGCGAACCGGGCCTGAAGGCTGACTTCCGTCCCCGATCCGAGCGCGATCATCCCCGCGAGCATCAGCAGGAACCAGCCGCGGTCCCCAGCGAAGGCCACGATCAGCGCGCCGGTGGCAGCGACTATCAGCCCGGTGGCGAGCGCGGGTCGCCGACCGCGCGCCGACGCCAGCGCCGCGAGCGGTAGCCCGGCTGCTGCCGCGCCGAGTGTCAACACCGTGGCCGGCAACCCGGCCAGCGATTCGGTCCCGGACAGCTCCTCACCGAGAATCGCGCCCAGCGCCAGGGCACCGCCCATCGAGACGCCGCCCAGCACCTGAACCAGGCACAGCAGGACGACGGTGCGACGCTGGATCGCGACGCGCGTCGAGTCGGCGGCGGATTCGGTGGGGGCGTTCACCCCCACCGCATCTCCCGTTCCGGCCCGGCACCGCCACGCCTTTTCGCCTGCGCACGTGGATCAGTCGGTGATCAGGTCGTACCCCAGCTTCCCCACCATCACCACGACGACGGCCAGGAGCACCCACCGCACGAACGAACTACCGCGCCCGATGGCCATGTGCGAGCCGATCTGGGCGCCGACGATATTGGCGACTGCGAGTCCGAGACCCAAGAGCCACAGCACATTTCCCTGGAGCCCGAACACGGTCAGCGCCCCGAGGTTGGTACCGGTGTTGATGACCTTTGCCATCGCCGAACTCTCCAAGAACGTCGTCCCGACGAGAGCGGTGAGGCTGATGATGAGGAAGGCCCCGGTTCCGGGACCCATCACCCCGTCGTAGAACGCGACGACGACACCGGCGATCACCAGGCCGGCGATCGTCGACAGGCGAGACCGCGGGCCCGACGACGTGTCGCCGCCGAACCCGGGATTCAGCGCGACGAAGAGTCCCACGCCGACGAGCATCACCAGCACGATCGGCGTGAAGATCTCCGTCGGCAACGAGATCGCCACCAGCGCACCGAGAGCCGAGAACACGAGCGCGGCGAGGAACACCGGGACGAGCCGTCGTAGATCGACGCGCACGTGCCGCACATAGCGCCAGGCTGCCGATGCGGTGCCGAAGACCGCGGCGAGTTTGTTGGTGCCGAGTGCCGTCGCCGTCGGCAGGCCGGGCTGCGCGATCAGCATCGCGGGGATCAACACCAATCCACCGCCGCCGACCACGGCGTCGACCCATCCGGCGGCTGCGGCCGCGACGACCAGCAGCGCGACGTCCAAAGAGACGTCAGGCCACTTCGACGATCAGCTCCACCTCGACGGGTGCACCGAGCGGCAGTTCGGCGACACCGACGGCCGAACGAGCGTGAACTCCCGCGTCGCCGAAGATCTCGCCCAGCAGATCCGACGCACCGTTGATGACCTTCGGCTGACCGGTGAAGCCAGGGGCCGACGCGACGAAACCGACCACCTTGACAATGCGCACCACCGAGTCGATACCGACCAGTGCGTGCACCGCGGCGAGCGCGTTCAGCGCGCAGGCGCGCGCCGCATCGGTGGCCTCATCCGGACGCACGACGCCCTCGGCACCGTCGTGCACCTTGCCGTGCACCGAGAGTTCGCCGTTGACGATCGGGAGCTGTCCCGAGGTGTAGACGAGGTTGCCGGTCCGCACGGCCGGGGTGTAGCTGGCCACCGGAGGCACCACGTCGGGTAGCGCGATGCCGAGCTCGGCGAGTCGATCTGTCCAGGTTGCAGCCATGCTCAGCCCTTCGGTCGCTTCATGTAGGCCACGTGCTGCTCACCGGTCGGGCCGGGCAGCACCGACACCAGTTCCCAGCCGTCGGCGCCCCACTGATCGAGGATTTGTTTGGTTGCGTGCGTCAGCAGCGGCACCGTCACGTACTCCCACGCGGTCACTTCAGTCATGGACTCACCCTATCTGCCGACGATCAATGGATAAGGTGTTGCGGTGGCCAATGAACAGGGCTCACGTTCCGGGGCGGGGGAAGGTCTCGATTCCGGCGTGACAGACAACTCTTCCGTTGCGGACGCGAACGAGTGGCCGGACGCGGCATCGCGCGCCCGGTTGCACTTCGTCTCGGGTAAGGGCGGGACCGGTAAGACGACCATCGCGGCGGCGCTCGCGCTCGCACTCGCCGCCGACGGCAAGAAGGTTCTCCTGGTGGAGACCGAGGGCCGGCAGGGCATTGCGCAGCTCTTCGACATACCGCCGCTGCCGCCGACCGACACCAGGATCGCGACTGCCGAAGGCGGGGGCGAGGTGTCGGCGCTCGCCGTCGACATCGAGCACGCACTGCTCGAATACCTCGACATGTTCTACAACCTCGGCTTCGCCGGCCGGGCGATGAAGCGCATCGGCGCCATCGACTTCGTGACCACGGTGGCACCGGGTCTGCGCGACGTGCTGCTCACCGGCAAGATCAAAGAGCGCATCATCCACACCGACAAGCAGGGCGAGCGCGTCTACGACGCGGTGGTCGTCGACGCACCGCCGACCGGCCGGATCGGCAATTTCCTTGACGTCACCCAGGCGATGGCCGACCTCGCCAAGACCGGTCCGATCCGTAACCAGAGCGAGGGTGTCGTCCGCCTGCTGCATTCCGAGGAGACCGTCGTCCACCTGGTGACGTTGCTGGAGGCGATGCCGATCCAGGAGACCATCGAGGCGATCGAGGAGCTGCGCGGCAAGAACCTCAACCTCGGCAGCCTGATCATCAACCGGGTCAGTGCACCGCACCTGCCCGCCGACACGATCGACGAGATCGCCGAGGGACAGATCGATGCCTCGCGGATCGAGGAGAACCTGAGCGCCGCCGGCGTGAAGCTCGCCGACGGTGATCTGTCCGGGCTGCTCACCGAGACCATCGAACATGCGACCCGCCTGCAGGCACAGCAGATCGCGAAGGCCCAGCTCGACGAGGTCGAACTGCCGACCCTCGAACTGCCGTCCCTCGGCGACGGCATCGACCTCGGTTCCATCTACGAGCTGGCCAACCTTCTCCAGAAAGCGGGTGCGTGATGCCACTCGACCTCAAGATGGGGGCGGTGCTGACCGACCCCGCGACCCGCGTCGTCATCTGTTGTGGTGCCGGCGGCGTCGGCAAGACCACCACCGCGGCCGCCATGGCGATGTACGCAGCCGAGCAGGGCCGCACCGTCGCGGTCCTCACCATCGACCCGGCCAAGCGGCTCGCACAGTCACTCGGGATGTCGCAGCTCACCAACGAGCCGCAGCCGGTTCCGATCGATGGCAAGGGCACGCTCGACGCGATGATGCTCGACATGCGGCGCACCTTCGACGAGATGGTGCTCGAGTACTCCAGTCCCGAACGCGCCGAGGCGATCATGGAGAACGCCTTCTATCAGACGGTCGCGTCGTCGTTCTCCGGCACGCAGGAGTACATGGCGATGGAGAAGCTCGGCAAGCTGCTCGAGCAGGAGCACTGGGACCTCATCGTCGTGGACACGCCACCGTCCCGGAACGCCCTCGACTTCCTCGACGCGCCGCAGCGTCTCGGCTCGTTCCTGTCGGGTCGGCTGATGAAGGTGCTGGTCGGCGGCGGACGCGGTGTCGGCCGAATGGTGACCGGGGCGATGAGCCTGGCGATGCGGGGCGTCTCCACCATCATCGGCGGCGACATGCTGCGCGACGTCGCGACGTTCGTGCAGTCCCTGGACTCGATGTTCGGCGGTTTCCAGGACCGCGCGCTGAAGACCTATGAACTGCTGAAGCAGCCGGGCACCCAGTTCGCGGTGGTCGCCGCGGCCGAGGCCGACGCGCTGCGTGAGGCCGCATTCTTCGTCGACCGGCTGTCGGAGGAGACGATGCCGCTCGCGGGTCTGATCCTCAACCGGACCCACCCGAACCTGACCTCGATCCACGAGGAGGCGGCGCTGGTGGCACTCGAGTCGGTCACCGACGACCTGACTCGCGGGGTGCTACAGATCCACGCCGACCGGGCCGCCACCGCGAAGCGCGAACTCCATCTGCTGCAGAGATTCACGGCGGCCCATCCGCGGGTCCCGATCGTCGGGGTCCCGGCGTTGCCGTTCGAGGTCGCGGACGTGACCGCACTGCGCGCAGTCGCGGAGCAGATCACCGGACGGGGCTGAGCGCTTTCACCACCGACTGATGACAATCGGCTCGGCCGGCTTCCGTCGGTCGAGCCGAATTGCGTTTGCTGATGTGTCTTGGTGGGTCAGACCGCGTCGGCGCGCTGACGCCGGCGCTGGGCTTCGAAGAACGCCGACCACGAGGTGACCTCGGGATGCTGGCGCAGGAGTGCGCGACGCTGACGCTCGGTCAGGCCACCCCACACACCGAACTCGACGCGATTGTCGAGGGCATCGGCACCGCATTCGAGCTGTACCGGGCAGTGCCGGCAGATCGTGGCGGCCTTGCGCTGGGCTGCTCCTCTCACGAACAGATCGTCCGGGTCTCCGCCTCGGCATCGTGCTCTGGCCACCCAGGCCAAGCGATCTTCTCCGGTAGAAACTGCCGCTGTCGCCATCCGCCACCCCTACTCATCGTGTTCCGCATGTCCCCGAAGCCGGGGCTCAACTCGCTGCTCAGACCACATTTACAGCAAACTGTTAAGTGAGTCACATTCTGCACTCAATCTAGGGATCTGTGCATGGGTGCGCAACCCCTGGAGCGCAACAAAGTGGGACCACCGTGCAAACTCATCCGATCGGACGGTTGCACTGACGCGCGGTCGGGCCGTTCTTCGAGCACGCCGGGATCGTGTCCAGGCACAACGGTCCCGTCGGATCTCGGGGGCGAGGCTGGGCGATGTTCGGACCGATCGCACGTATCCTGTCGGGGTGATGTCGAAGAAACTGTGGTCACTGGCCTGGGCGAGCCTGCTGGCCGGGGTTCTCGTCGCGGGCCTGATGTATCCGGTGGCCAGTGGGGTCGGAGTCGTCTCCAACCGGGCGGCCGCGGCAGTCGAGAACGTCTCCTCCGAACTCCTGAACGGCACCTTGCCGGAGGTCACCACGATGACCGACGCCAACGGAAAGCCGATCGCGGTGCTGTTCGACCAGTACCGCTACCAGGTCGGATACAACGACATCTCGCCCGACATGATCCGCGCGATCATCTCCGTCGAGGACCGGCGCTTCCTCGAGCACGACGGCGTCGACTGGAAGGGCACCATCCGCGCCGCGCTGAAGAACTCGTCGTCGGGCGAGGTCCAGCAGGGTGCGTCGACGCTCGATCAGCAGTACATCAAGAACTATCAACTGCTCGTGCTCGCCCGCACCGAGGCCGACCGCCAGGCCGCGGTCGAGACGACCCCGGCGCGCAAGCTGCGCGAGGTGCGCATGGCCCTCACGCTCGAACAGACCCTCATCGACGAGGCCAAGCGCGACAAGGGTCTCGACGACGCCGCCGCCAAGCAGGAGGCGAAGAAGCAGATCGTCACCCGCTATCTGAACGTCGTCCCGTTCGGCAACAACGCCTACGGCATCGAGGCGGCCGCGCAGACCTACTTCGGGATCCCGGCGAAGGACCTGCAGGTAGAGCAGGCGGCCATGCTCGCGGGCATGGTGCAGTCGAGTTCGGCGCTCAACCCCTACAGCAACGCCGAGGACACGCTGACGCGCCGGAACCTCGTACTCGACACGATGATCGACAACTTCCCCGAACGACGCGCCGAGCTGATGGCGGCCAAGGAGAAGCCGCTGGGCGTGCTCCCGCGTCCGCGGACGCCCACTCAGGGCTGCATCGCCGCCGACGACAAGGGCTTCTTCTGCGACTACGCGTTGCAGTTCCTCGCCGAGAACGGGATGTCGCGCAACTCCGTGCTGCGAGGCGGGTACATCATCCAGACCACCCTCGACCCCGACGTGCAGCGCTCAACGGACCGTGCGGCAAAGACCCAGGCGAGTCCCACCGCCGACGGTGTCGCGGATGTCATCAGCACCATCCGTCCCGGGGACAAGTCCCACGACGTGCTGTCCATGGCGTCGAGTCGCCGCTACGGACTGAACCTGAATGCCGGCGAGACGATGCAGCCGCAACCGTTCTCGATGGTCGGCGACGGCGCGGGCTCGGTGTTCAAGATCTTCACCGTGGCTGCGGCCTTGGAGAAGGGTCTCGGCGCCGGGTCGACGATCCCGGTGCCCGGTTTCGTCGCCGTGGAGGGCATGGGTAACAGCGGCGGGGTGAACGGGTGTCCGGCCAACGCCTACTGCGTGAAGAACGCCGGCCGCTACCCCGCGGCGATGTCGGTGACCGATGCGCTCGCCCAATCGCCGAACACCGCTTTCGTCAAGCTGCTGCAGCAGGTCGGCGTGAAGCCGGCCGTCGACATGGCCGTCCGCCTCGGCCTGCGTTCCTACACCGTCCCCGGCTCGTCGGGAAACGGCGAGAAGAGCATTGCCCAGTACGTCAAGGACGGGAACTTCGGTTCGTTCACGCTAGGGCCGCTGCCCATCAACGCGCTCGAGCTCGCCAACGTCGCCGCGACGATCGCCTCCGGCGGCGTCTGGTGCCCGCCCAACCCGATCAAGTCGATCAGCCGGGTGAAGCGCGATCAGTACGGCAACCCGGTGATCGGGCCCGACGGGCAGCGTGCCCTCACCACGGTCCCGTTCAACGCTCCGGGCTGCGAACAGGTCGTCGACAAGGGTCTCGCCGACACCCTCGCCGTCACCATGAGCAAGGACGACGTGGGTGCGGGTACCGCCGCGGGCGCCGCGGGTTCGGTCGGCTGGACGCTTCCGATGTCGGGTAAGACCGGCACGACCGAGGCATACCGGTCGTCGGCGTTCGTCGGATTCACCAACCAGATCGCCGGCGCCGCGTACGTCTACAGCGATGGCCCCAACCCGCAGGGTGTGTGCACCAGTCCGCTTCGGTCCTGCTACGAAGGCAACGTGTTCGGCGGTATGGAACCCGCGCGGACATGGTTCCAGGCGGTGAAACCGGTCGCGACCAAGTTCGGTCCGGTCCGGCTCCCTCCGATCGACCGCGAATACTGGAACGGCAGTGACCGCGGACGAATCCCGCAGGTCAGCGGACTGACCGCCAGTGAGGCGACCTCACGCCTGCAACGGGCCGGGTTCAAGGTCAACGAGCTCGAGGTCGACAGCGGCCGCCCCAAGGGCACGGTCGTGTTCACCGCACCCTCGGATTCCGCGATGCCCGGCAGCACGGTCACCATCTACGTCAGCAACGGTCGTCGCGCCGGTGGCGGTGACGGCGGCAACGGTCCCACCGAGACCACCGTGGTGGTTCCCGGTGTCGGCCCGGTCGTGATCCAGCTACCCGGCTGAGCCCGGGGCCGGGAACGGGTGGGCATGCGCTCGGTGATGCGTATTCTGAACAGATGCAACACTCCGAACTCGACTTCGCACGCCTCGGCCGTTCACGCCTCGGTTCACCCGGTTCCGGGGTCGGTTCGCGCGCACTGATCGGTGCCGCGGGACTCGCCGCGGCCGGCCTCGTCTACTCGACGGTCATCGAGCGCAACGCCTTCGCCCTGCGCCACACGACGCTGTCGGTCCTCGAACCCGGCGCCTCTCCCCTGCGGGTCCTGCACATCAGCGACCTGCACATGATGCCCAACCAGCGGCTCAAGCAGGCGTGGATCTCCGAGCTCGAGGCGCTGGAACCAGATCTGGTGGTCAACACCGGCGACAATCTCGCGCACCCGCAGGCGGTGCCCGCGGTGATCCAGTCCCTCGGCGGCCTCCTGTCGCGTCCGGGTCTGTTCGTCTTCGGTTCCAACGACTACTTCGGCCCCAAGGCGAAGAATCCGTTCAAGTACTTCAAGAAGGATCACCAGCGCACGTATGGTGAACCGCTTCCGTGGCAGGACCTGCGGGCGGCGTTCACCGAACGCGGCTGGCTCGACGCCACACACACCGTGCGTGAGCTCGAGGTCAGCGGGGTGCGGGTGGTCGCGGCCGGAGTCGACGATCCGCACATCGAGCGGGACCGCTACGAGACCATTGCCGGGCGCCCCAACCCGCTGGCGCACCTGCGCCTCGGCCTCACGCATTCGCCCGAGCCGCGGGTCCTCGACCGCTTCGCCGCCGACGGCTACGACCTCGTGATGGCCGGCCACACCCACGGCGGGCAACTGTGCCTGCCGTTCTTCGGGGCGCTCGTCACCAACTGCCACATCGACCGTTCCCGGGTGAAGGGACCGTCGAACTGGGGGTCGTCGATGAAGCTGCACGTGAGCGCCGGCCTCGGCACATCCCCGTACGCGCCCGTCCGCTTCTGCTGCCGCCCGGAGGCCAGCCTCATCACCCTGACGCCGGTCTCGCACGGCGACGCCGATTACGACGCCGACCAGTCGCTGCCGCAGCTGGCACGCGAGTCCCTGTGAGCGTCCCCCGAACACACCGGGGGTCGATCGACTCGTGAACGCGCTCGGCGTGAAGGTCCTGGCGTTCGACACCTTCGGTACGGTCACCGATTGGTTCACCGGGATCTCCGGTGCCGTGGCGCTGATCGTCCCCGAGGTCGACTCCGCCGACTTCGCGCGTGAGTGGCGTCGCCGCTACTCGCCGATCCTCGCGCGTGTCGAGGCCGGAGAGCTCCCCTGGCGTCGTCTCGACGACCTGCAGACCGAGACCCTCCGGGAGGTCGCAGGGGCCTTCGGCGTGACTCTCGACGCCGAACAGAGCCGCGCGCTGGTGCGTGCGTGGCGGACCATCCCCGGCTGGCCCGACGCCGCCGAAGGCATCCGGCGCCTCAAGCGGGACCGCATCGTGTGCGCTCTCAGCAACGGGACCGTGGCGTTGCTGACCGACATGGCACGACACAACGGCTTCGGGTGGGACGTCATCGGGGGTTCCGACCTCTGGCGTCACTACAAACCCGCGCGCGAGACGTACTGCGGCCTCGCCGAACTCCTCGAGGTCCGACCGGACGAGGTGATGATGGTCGCGACGCATCAGTCGGACCTCGACGCCGCCCGCTCCTTCGGCCTGCGTACCGCGTTCGTCGAGCGACCGGCCGAATGGGGTGGCGAACCCAAGGACGACTCCGGTTCGCCGGACAACGATTTCCACGCCACCGATCTGCTCGACCTGGCCCGGCAGCTGGGTTGCTGAGCGAAGGAGCCCGTTGCGTCATGACCCTCGACGATCTGCGGCGCTGGGAGGACTCCGGTGCTTGCTGGCGGGTCGTCCGCCGCGGTCCCGAGGATGTCACCGTGAGTCTGTTGCGCTGTGACGGCGGCGAAGAGGTCGACCGGTTCGTCAGCGCCGACCCCGAGATCCTCGCTCACCTCGGCGATCGTGTCTCTTCCGAGCAGAAGATCTGAGCCCGCGCTCTCCACTGCGAGGTCACCGGCGAAGACGAGGAAACCCCGGCCGCATCTCTGCCGACCGGGGTTTCACTGCTGTGTCTCAACCAACACATCTCTGTGATCGACCGTGGCCGATCTCTGTCGGGGTGGCGGGATTCGAACCCACGACCTCTTCGTCCCGAACGAAGCGCGCTACCAAGCTGCGCCACACCCCGTGTGTAGCCTGCGATAGCTTATACCCGACCCCCGCCGAGTACTAAATCGCCTGCTCAAAGATGTGCCGGAACTGAGCGAAACGCTGTGGGACACGGGTCGGATGTCCCATCCTTGGTTAAGGTCCACCCGCAACAACGCCACCGCGCCGTCGCGCCAGGATCTCTGGACGCCGGCGTTCCCCACCATGAAAGGACGCCACCATGAGCGCCACCCCCGACCAGCAGGCGAACTCGTCGGCCAAACAGGGCTTCGCCTTCGGGATCTCGATCGTCGCCGCCGCCCTGCTCTTCGTCGCAGGCCTGGTCTCGGTCTTCCAGGGCATCTCGGCGATCGCCAACGACGAACTCTTCGTCGTAGGCCGCGACTACGTCTTCGAATTCGACCTCACCGCGTGGGGCTGGATTCACATGATCCTCGGCATCGTCGGCATCCTCGTCGCCGGCGGACTCGCGGTCGGTGCGGACTGGGCGCGCATCGCCGCCATCGTCATCGCGTCACTGTCGATCATCGCGCAGTTCCTGTGGCTGCCCTACTACCCGGCCTGGGCGATCCTGATCATCGTCCTCGACCTCATCGTCATCTGGGCGGTCTCCACCTGGAACCCGAACAACGTCTACAACATGTGATCTTTCGTTTCACCAGCGATGATGCCCGCCGACATGGCCTGCCGGGTGCCCATGACCCATCCGTGACCGCGTGCGGTCTGAACACTCTTCAGACAGCCGATCGGGACTCGACGTAGACGATCGGCCCACGAAAGGAACACCATGCGCGTCACACACACCCTTGCAGCCCTTGTCGCCGGCATCGTCGTGGTATCGGTTTCGTCATCGGGACCGGTCCGGCGCAGGCCGCGCCCCTGGCCCCGGTGGCCTACGTCGACGTCGACCGTTACCTCGGCAAATGGTGGCAGCTGGCGACCGTCCCCTCGTTCTGGGGCGTGACCTGCGCGCGTTCTACACCCGGATCGATGAGAAGACCATCGGTGTCGACAACCAGTGCACCGGACCCACCGGCATGCGGGGCGGCGTGATCGGGCGCGCCACCGTGGTGGACACCAAGACGAATGCCCAGTTGAGTGTGCGGTTCCCGCAGACACCCGCCAGCATCAACCCCAACGGGGCGCCGAACTACATCATCGCCTACATCGAGGACGGCGAGAACCCGAACGGTCCGTACAAGTACGCGATCGTCGGTGACCCACTCGCGCCTCGGGATTCCTGCTCTCGCGCGACAAGGTCGTGTCCGACTCCGAACTGCGTCGGCTGACCAAGGAGATAGAGAAGGTGGGGTTCAACCCGTGCACGTTCCTCGTCTCACCGACGACCGGTGGACGCAGTGACTACTCGCCGCTTTGCATACTGTGATCGCGAACCGCCACTGAACACGACGATCGAAACCATTTCAGCGCAAGCACCAAAGTGCTTGCGCCGAAATGCATCAGCTGGCTTCCGCGTCGGCAACCGTTGCGGCGCGCCGGAATTCGTCAGGGGTGAGCCCGTACTTGGCGCGGAATCTGTTCCGCATCGTCGCCGTCGAGGCGAAGCCCGAAGCATGTGCCACCGCTTCGAGTTTCGGATTCCCCGGGCCCGTCAGCAGGCCACGGGCCCAGTCGAGACGGCGGTCGGCGATCATCTCGGCCAGCGACGTGGGACTGCCGGCGAGAACCCGATAGAGGTGCCGGCGACTCACATGCAGGTGCCGCGCCACGACCTCGACACTGAAATCCGGGTCGCGGAAATTACGCTCGATGAGGTCGGTGACCGCGGCGCGCAAATACCGCTCACTCGTTCGCAAGTCCGACACTCCGACACGGGAAACCTGTTCGCTACGCGAAACATGTTCCGGCGCAATGTTCATCACTTGCCCGTCACGACCAATGGGACCTGGGCCCACCTTGTTCCTTCCACGAGAGTTCTCCCACCCGGCATCAGACATTACCGACGGGGGTGTTCCCGGTCTTGGGCCTTTGGTCCCAATTTCATGGGTCTTCGTCTCGGGATTGTGCTGCGACACGCGAACTTTCCCTATCCACTTCGCTCAGGAACTGGGTCAGCCGTCCACCTTCGCGAGCTATCGGACCCGCGCTAGGCGCCGCCTGGCCCGGCGTTGGCCGAATCCCGGCCGGCCCGGGCCGCGCGGGACGCGTAGTCACGTAGGAACAGGGCCTCGGCGAGCGCGATCCGCTCGATCTCGGTCGGATCGACGCTCTCGTTGGGGGCGTGGATCAGGCACCGCGGCTCCTCGACACCGAAGAGCATGATCTCGGCGTCGGGGAAGGTGCTCTGCAGGACGTTGCACAGCGGGATCGATCCACCCTGCCCCTGGATCAGCACCTCCTCGCCGCCGTAGGCGGCCGCGAGCGCGTCGGTGAGCGCCTCGTAGGCCGGACCGGATGTCGAGCCGACGAACGGCGATCCCACCGCCTCACGCTCGAAGGACACCCGGGCATTCCATGGGGTGGCCGCCCGGAGGTGTTCGATGAGCGCGTCCTGGGCGTAGGTGGGGTCCATTCCCGGCGGCACGCGCAGGTTGATGCGCGCCCGGGCGCGTGGCTGGACCGCCGCGGAGGACCCGACCACCGGCGGGCAGTCGATGCCGAGCACGGTCGCGGCGGGACGCGCCCACACCATGTCCGACACCGATCCGGATCCCACGAGCTCGACGCCCTCGAGCACCGTTGCATCAGAACGGAACTGTTCGGGCGGGTAGGAAACGCCAGGCCACTCGGCATCGGCGTCGAGACCGGTGATGGTGGTGTTGCCGTGCTCGTCGCGCAGAGTGGCGAGCATCGCGATGAGGGCGGCCAGCGCATCCGGCGCGGCCCCACCGAACATGCCGGAATGCATTGCCGATCCCAGGGTTTCGACCGTGACGTCGATGTTGGCGATGCCGCGCAACGTCGTCGTGAGACTCGGTCTGCCGACAGCGAAGTTGCCGGAGTCGGCGATCAGGATGGTGTCGGCACGCAACAGGTCGGGATGCTCGACCGCGAAATGCTCGAGCCCACCCGTCCCCTGTTCCTCCGAGCCCTCGCCGATGATCTTCACGGTCACACCGAGGTCGCCGGCGAGGGCACGCAGCGCGGTGAGGTGCACGGCGATGTTGCCCTTGCAGTCGGCGGCACCGCGTCCGTACCAGCGACCGTCCCGTTCCGTCAGCTCCCACACCGGCGAATCCCATTCGTTCTCACCGAGGGGCGGTTGCACGTCGTGATGGAAGTACAGCAGGACGGTCGGCGCACCTTCCGGACCGGGGATCTGCCCGGTGACCGCCTTGGACCCGTCACTGGTCACATGCGCGGCGACATCCTCGACACCCAGCTCGCGGAACGTTCCCAACAGCCATTCGACCATGCCGTCGCATTCCTCCACCGGGAACTGCTGCGGGTCGTGAACCGAGCGGAACCGCACCATCTCCGCCAGATCCGACTTCGCACGAGGCATCAACTCCCGCACCCGATCTCGCAATGTCGCGTCATCCATGCACACATCTCCCTGTCGGTTCTCGGCGGTCGGTTCGCTCCGTCGTCTGTGTACCACAGCCCGGTGCGTCAGCTCTTTCCCGCCGCGGTGAGGTCGTGCACACTCAGCTCGCCGCGGCTGATCGCCGCCGTCATCTGGGTATGATCGGCGTCGTTGAGATCTGCGTAGGCGATCGAGAACTCCGCCACGGCATCCGCGAAACCCTTTGTCTCGGAGAGATATCGTGCGATGTCGAAGCGAGTCGACGTCCTGGCGTGCGCCTGGGCGAGCGCCGTCCCGCACAGGCGCGCATAGAGTTTCATCGCGTCGGGTTCGAGCGCCTCGACGACGACCGACCCCTTCCCGTCGCGGAGCTGGCGCACGTAGAAGTCACGTCGCTCGCCGTTCTCGTCGAGCCCCGTCGACCAGCCCAGAAAGAGGTCGCTCGCCGCCTGCAGGAGACGCTGGCCCTCGACGACGCGCTGGCCCTGGTTGTCGAATCCCGAGGTCGGGACGTAATCGGCGAGGACCGACCGCTGAGCCTCCTTCACCTGGAGGAAGAGCGGATCCTCGAGGTTCTTGCCCATCATCAGCACGATCCACGCCCGGGTCCCGACGCTCCCCACTCCGACGACCTTGAAGGCGATGTCGACGAGCGAGAACTGGGCGAGCAACGCCTGCACATGCAACGGCAGTGTCGCCCGGTAGTTGTCGACCCGCTCTCGGACACGTTCCTCGACCACGGCGGCGTTCTCACTGGAGAAGCGCTCTTTCAGTGGCACCAGCAGCGGCGGATCGCTGCGGATGTGTGCCGTGCCGTCCGGGTCGATCTCGCAGAGTTTGGCCAGGGCCTGGGCACTGTTCCGGTGCCGGGCCTTGCGTAGCGCCTTCTGCGTCCGCTCCGTCACCGAGGTGTCCAGCCGGTCTCCCAGTTCCGCGACCAGAGAGTCGACATCGATTCCGGCGTACCAACATTCGAGAGTGGTCAGCGAGACACTGCGTTTGATCGTCCGACGGTAGGTCTTCGCCACGGTCTTGGCGATCGTCCGGTTGGTCGTGTCGTCGAATCCGTTGTTGCGACCTGCGATCGTGAAACTCGCCGCCAGCCGTTTCACGTCCCATTCGAAGGGACCGATGTGGGTCTCGTCGAAATCGTTCAGGTCGAAGACCATTCGACGCTCCGGACTGAAGAACAGGCCCAGATTGCTCAGGTGGGCATCCCCGCAGAGCTGCGTGATGATTCCGGTGTCCGGGGTTCGCGAGAGATCGTCGGCCATGACTGCCGCCGCGCCGCGATAGAACGTGAACGGCGTCGCCGCCATCCGCGCGTGCCGGACGGGGATGAGTTCGGGCACCCTGTTCAGCGACTGTCTGGCGAGGATCGCCAGCGGGTCGGATCGCTCCCCCGGTGTCGGACACGCGGCCAGATCGGCGGCGGTCGGGACGGGATGCCGCTGGGACTGCGGGTCGGCCGGAGTCGTGGTCACCGGGGTTCCTCCCTGTCGGGTGCGTCCCGTCGCGTTCTGGAACCTCGTGGCGCGGGGTCGCGTGTCCCGGGCGCCGGTCGGAGCCCGGAGGTGGCAGGCCTCCCGGCGCGCTACTGGTACGAGACGAACCAGGGTGTCGGCGCGACCGCCATGGTCGTCGCCGGCGAGAACGTCGGCTTGTCCTCCGTGTAGAAATTCTTCCAGCCCATCCACACCCCCGCGGGAAGATCACCGAGCAATCTGCGCCAGGTCTCCATCTTGACCGGCGGTGTCCCGTGCCCGTCGGCGTGCAGGACCACCTGGAGTTCCTCTCGGTCGGTGACGATGTTCTTCCGCTGACCGAGCATGCCGGCGTCGAACTGGTGCAGCACGAAGAGCTTCTGTGGCAGTCCTCGCTCACGCACCATTCCCGCGAGCCACGCCGAGGTGCGATTCACCTCGGCGGCCTCGACGGACCCGATCTGCTTCAGGTGTACCTGATCCGGCTTGAGGCGCCACTCCGGGTCGAGCGCCAGCCCGACATGCGGCAGGGCCAGGAGCTCCGCATACTTCTGGGCCTGGGTCAGGAAGTCCATACGTCCGGGCTGGAGGTCGAGAGTCACGTAGACACCGGCACGTCCGGCCGCCTCGACCCACGGCCGCAACGTCGCGGGGTCGATCATGCTCGTGTAGTTGGAGCCCTCGCCCGGTTCCGACGATGCGACGGTCGCGATGATCTCGAACGCGGGGACGACCGGCTCGGCACTGACCCGCTGATAGTCGGCCGCGAGACGCCGGACGCGTTCGATCGACGCCTCGATCCCCTGCCGGCCGAGCGGACCCAGGGCCGGCGCGTCGGGGGAACCGTAGAGCGCGACCATCCGCCTGCCCGGGAACACGACCTGTCCACCGCCGGGGAGTTCCGGCGTTCGCCGCGCCTGGTCGACCCGTGCCGCGAAGTCCTCGGTGTCGCCGAAGCCGGCTCCGACCGCTCGGATCGGGGTCTGCGACGAAGCACCGGTCAGAGCGGCCACGGCAGGCGTGTTCGCGCGCGGGTCGGGGAACGGCACCTCGACGACGCGCGCTCCGGAACGAGCGGTCAGCGTGGCATCGACAGGGGTGTCCCGGGAGACCATCACGATCGGTTCGTCCCCGTCTCGCGGCCGGTTGCCTCGCAGGTCCCCGAGATCGATCGCGGGCCGACGACCCTCGAGCCCTTCGACCTCGCCGAGTCGCACCACCCGTTGCGCACCGAGACGCCCCAGCTCGTCGTCGACGTCGTCCGCCGTCTGCGGGGTCACGGTGAGCACCGGCACGTGCTTGTCACCTGCGGTCTCCCCGACGCGATTCCGTGTCTCGGGGTCGGCGAGTGCACCCGGTGCGAGCAGGATCGCCTCGGCGGATCGGGAGTACAACTCGCGGCTGACGAGGACCGCCTCGGGTTCCGCGCCGGACAGGACGGCGACCCCCGGTTGTGGGTCAGCGAACGCGACGACGTCGTTCGTTCCCGCTTGCCCCGCAGATGCGCTGATGAACAGCCCGAGCATCACGCACACGATCGTCGCGCCGATCAATCTGATCGTCACCCGTGCATTCCTCCCGTTCTCGGTTCCGCTCGACCCGAGGGGTCGGACGTTTCGTGACCGCGATGGCTAGACGGTCGCCCAACGTATCAGCGATGACCGGTCCCATCGACTCCTCGCGCGCACCGGTACTCGACCGCACCGCTGTGACCGGTGCCGACCGTCCCACCATGTGACCTGGTTCACGAGCGGTGACGGACGGCGTTGTAGCGTGTGTGCCGTGGACTATTGGGGAGTCATGGTCGGGTTGGGTCTTCTCGCGTCGGCGTTCGGTGCCGCCGCGTTCGTGCGGTACCGGGAACGGGAGTCCGCGACCCTCCAGAGACAGACGGCACTGGCACGCGAACTGCGCGACCTCGCAGGCGCTGACGAGGTTCGTCTGGCCGCAGTGGACGAGTTCTCGCTCACCATCTACCAGCGCCTCTTCTACGCCTCGGTGGTGGCGCCGTGGATTCGCTCGGCGGTCTGGGCCCTGCTGGGCGCGGCCCTCGCCGCGGCGGGCGCCGTCGCGACCGGTCCGATCGACGGGGTGTACGCCACGGCCGTCCACGTCGTCACGATCGCCGCGTCCGCGATCTTCGGGCTGGCCGCACTCGTCTTCGCCGGCATCGCCCTTTACCACTCGGCGTCGACTCCTCGTGTCTCCTTCCGCGATTCCTACGCGGTCGACGACGACGCCGGCTCACACGTCGCCGTCACGAACACAGCAGGCACCGACACCACGACCACCGACCACGAGTCCGCCGCGAAGAACGTCGTCGAGAAGAAGACCATCGAGAAGAAGGCCACCGAACCGGCCGGCGACTGACGCCGACCATGGATCCCGAGCCTTCCGAACATCCACGACGACATCGGAATACGACGAACCCCGCCGGTGAGACCGGCGGGGTTCGTCGCTGTGAGAGGCCCCGATCAACGGGGTGTTCTGCTGGTCAGGCGACCTGTGCCTGCCACATCCAGTGCAGCTGTTCGAGTTTCGACGCGAACGAGATGAGCAGATCCTGGGTCACCGGGTCGGCCTCCTCGGTGGCGTCGATGCGCTCGCGGAGTCCCGCGACGACCGCCTTGAGGTTGGCGACGATGGCGTCGACGACATCCGAGTCCTTGGTCCAGCCTTCGCCGAATCCCTTGGTGTTCGCGGTCTTCGCCACGGTTTCGGCGCGCCCGTCGGGACTGACGCCGATCGCGGTGGCACGCTCGGCCGCCGAGTCGGTGAACTCACGCGCCACGGTGACCAGTTCGTCGAGATCGAGGTGCACCGATCGGAACTGCTTGCCCACGACGTTCCAGTGGGCCTGCTTCGCGATCAGACTGAGGTCGATCAGGTCGACGAGGGTGTCCTGCAGGGCCTTTCCGGCCACGGACTGCTGCTCTTCGGTGAGAGTGCTGGTGATGGGAGTGGTGGTCATGATCAAGAACTTCCTTTCTTGTCATATCTGCGCTGCTCCGGAGCCGGTCTCGATGCCCCGGTGGGTAGAGACGTCCCGCTGGGAGGGAAAACGAACGGGGACCGGTTGCCGCCGTGTGACCCCTCGAATTAGACGGTGGACTCGTCGGGCACCGGGCTACCGGCCGCCTTCGACGTGGCGCGGAGGGCACCCAGAAAACATGCCGCGTACCCGGCCGAGAAGAGTTCTTCCGGATTGCTGCCGTCGCCGCTGCCACCCATTTCCTTCGGCGGCCGGAGGGAGAGGTCGATCCGACCCGTCGCCGAAACCACCTCACCGTCACGTCCACCACCGGACGCCTTGGACGAAATGGTGTACACCGGCTCGATTGCCATCGGAGATCCTCCTGAGTTCGGGTCTTCGGGTGAGTCGCGATCAGACAGGGTCGGCCGTAGAACCAACGTTCTGTCCAACAGACCAGTACCCGGGATCATTCCGACCAAACCGGCAGGTGGCGGGCCTGACAAAGTCGGCGCGGGCGTGACGGCGCCGACGTTCAGCGGCCGCGCAGCATACGGGTCGGCTTCATCCTCGTGGATTCGGGCAGCCACGTGTTCACCGACCGACGCAGCGTGAAGAGCGCGGCGATCACCAGCAGGGCGAACTGCACGTAGCTGAGGACGACCATCGTGGACGTGATGTCCGGATAACGGAAGAGCAGGTCGACGCCGACGGGGATACAGAGGAGATGAACCACCACCGCGGCGAGGAAGAAGTTGCGGCAATGACGGCTGTGGTGGGTGGCCGCTGCCACCAGGAGCAGATACTCGATCACCAGCACCACCACGATCATCACCAGCATGAACGGCGGGAAGAAGCCGGCCAGTGTATCGATCTGGTCCTCGGGGGCGGAGTTGGCCGGGTCGGACACGACCCCCTCGAGCAGACGGAGCCGCAGGTCGTCGGTGATGGTGCTGAGGTTGAAGAAGCCGTAGACCGCCAGGATCGACCCGATGACCGCCGCGGCCCACCAGACCACGCGGGCGTGGAGGACCAGCGCCACCGGCGGGCGGCCCGGATCGGCCGGCCGCGGCGGATAGAGCGAGGCCTGGTCGTGGTCACGCGACGACCGTTCCAGCTCGGCGAGGTCCTCGGCGTCGAGTTCTGCCTGGCTCGGGATGCGTTCGGGGTCTCGATCATGGGGATCCCCGTTCGCACCTCCCCCCGGCCCGTGCGGATCGTTCATTCCTCGATCCTGCCATCCGGGCGTCGGGTACCGACAGGTCCCGGGCCCCTGAGGAGCGTCCGGAGACAGACAGGGCCCGCGTCCCGCCCCCTGAGGAGCGTCCGGAGACAGACAGGGCCCGCGCCCCGGCACCCCCTGAGGAGCGTCCCGAGACAGGCGCGCCCCCCGCCCCCTGAGGAGCGTCCCGAGACGACAGGGCCCGCGCCCCCGCCCCCTGAGGAGCGTCCGGAGCTTGCGGAGGACGCGTCTCGAAGGGCCGGCGGGCCCTGTCTGCGGTTCGAGTGGTTCTGCTCCCCGGGTCTACTTCTGGAACTCGCCGAGGACGAACTCCATACCGGGCAGGAAGGTGCCCAGCATGGGGACAACGTGGTTGACGATCGACTTGGTCAGGATCGGCGGCGTCGGGTTCGTCACGAACCGGACGTCGGCGCCCTGTGCGCGCCAGTCCGCGGCGAGCTGCGCGACCTGGCCGTATGGGATCACGTCGTCGTGGAGGCCGCCCTCGAGGAACACCGGCGCGTTCGGCTTGAGGCGGCCGATGCGCTGTTCGCCGACGACCTTCTGCACTCCGGGCGATCGCGCGATGACCGCGGAGAGCGTCTCGCCGGTGCGTGTCCAGTTCTGCGTCCGCTGGAATCCGTACGCCGGGATGATGTCACCGATGCAGCTCGTCGAGATCTGCCGCAGCGCAGCCTTTCCGGACGCGTTGGTCTCCCTGTGCACCACGTCGGCGACCTCCGGGTACCGCTGGGTGAGGCCGTTGATGGCGAATCCGATGGCCCCGGCGATGGTGCTGCCGTCGATGGCCGGGATGACCTTCTCCAGGTCGGCCGGCGGCGCACCGGCGTAACTGGCACGGACGTTCAGTTCGGGCGCGTAGGTCGCGGCGAGTTCGGCGGCGGACGCAGCGGCGCCCCCGCCCTGCGAGTACCCGGCGAACCCGACCGGCGCATCGGCCGGGGCCCCGGAGGCGCGCAACGCCGCGCGGGCACCGTCGAGCATGGCGTGGCCGGTCTCGGACCGGTTGACGTAGGTGTGGATACCCGGGGTGCCCATGCCGATGTAGTCGGTGACGAACACCCGAACGCCGTTGAGCAGCATGTAGTACGTCTCCGGCGCGGTGTAGTTGACGCCGATACTGGGTTTGGTGATGTCGATCGACACCGGCAGGGTCATCATCTTCGACGCCGCGCACTGGTCACCTTGGCCGATGGTGCCCGGGCCGACGACGACGGTCGGCCGCGGCCCCTTCCCACGCCACGGCGCGGTCGGCTCGACGACGGTTCCGGTCACGGCCGCGGGGGTGCCGTCCTGGTAGGTCGAGGTGTACATGACCTTGCGGGCCGTGCCCGGCCACTGTCCGGGCGCGCCGGGGATCTGCAGGAGCAGCGGGATCTCCTGGCTCCGGATCACCGAGCCGGGCTCGGTGGCGAAGGACGACGGCGGCGTGTAGAAGTCGGCCGCACTCGCGTCCGACGCCGGACTGATCAACGCGGCCGCGCATGCGGCCGCCACCCCCGCTATCGCGGCCGTTCGCAGGCGTGACCTGCGGCGTGACCCGATGCTCATACCCGACTTCAGCTTCATGGGCGAGTAACCTACCCCACAGTAAGTGGAGTCAGGTGACCGGGTCGGCTTCCGGGGCGTGTTGTGAGTGACCCTTGATCACGACACCTCGGTGACCTGGCCGTCCGCGACCGTCAGCGGCCGGCCGGCACGATCTTGAGCATCCGCCCGACCGTCGCCTGCCACAGAGCTCCGTCCGCGGTGATGGTGCCGGTGAGTTCGAGCGGTTCGTCGGCGGGCGCATTCCCGACTTGTCGGATCTCGACACGGAGTCCGGTCGCGAAATCCGTCGCGACGTAAGCGACCGGACCGAGCTGTTGCGGCCGGCTCGGAGCCCACGGACCGTAGCCGAGCGCATGGATGAGGCCGTCCGCGCGCGAGAGCCTCGGCAGCGTCGCGATCCGGTCGGAGTTCTCCCACACGCGCCGGCACCCGTTCTCGTCGACGTCGATTCGGGTCGCGCCACCGGTGAAGGGGGCGTCCGCGGGAACCGCCGGACCGGTCACCGCCATCGGCGGATACTGGTATCCGTACGTGCTGGGGATGACGACAGAGTTGCCCCAGGCCATCGGTGAGTTCTCGGTACCCGGCCCCGAACGGTCGAAGGCCCGGATCCGGCACACCTCGGACCCGTCGTCACTGCGGAACACCCGGAGGTCCGGCCGGTCCGCGTTGTCGACGATCGCCACCCAGCCGTCACCGCCCGGGCCGAAGTACGTGGGGGTGGTCCCCGATCCCCAGGTCAGCTGGCCGGGTTTGCGTGCAGGGCCGCGGTCGTACGATCGACGCCACACGATCCGCGGCGCGGCACCGCGTTCCGCGCGCATCTCGTACAGGGCGTGCGTCGTCAGGATCGACGCCCCCGATCGTCGGATCGACAGTCCGTTGCCGAGTTCCTCGCCCCGCGGCAGTCGCGTCGAGTGAACGCGCTTGTCCTCATCCACCGTCCCCACGACGCCGCGGGTCGTCGCAAACCAGACGCGTCCGTCGAAATCCGGTGCGAGACCGGTGATCGTGTCGCCGGTCGGGATGTGGGCCGAGACATCGACGCGGTCATCGACCTGGACTTGCCAGCCGGTGACCGTCTTTCGGTGTGCGACACGCAGAATCGACCCGGACCCATCTGCGACGACGACCCGGTCGCGGTAGTCGAGGTAGCCGTAGACCCCGCCGAGCAGTCCACCTTTGGTCAGTTGCCTCGACGCCAACGGTTGCGCCGTACGGGGATCGAACAGAACAACGGTCGGCGCCGCCACGCCGGCGGCGAGGTCGCCACGAACTGCGTGCACAGCGCGACCGGCATCCCGTCGCGGCCGACGAAGGTCGCCGCGCAGGCCCCACCAAGCTACCGCAGAACCGCCCCGGGGATCCGCCCTCCAGAGGCATTCGACGACAATATGTCGACGACCCGGCTGCTGAGGGCGCATTCCAGGGGCGGTTCACCGGGGCGCTTTTCCGAGCGGCGCGGTCGGCTCCGTCAGATCACCAGCCCCAGCGCCAGCACGACGACCAGGCCGCTGACCGAGAGAAGGGTCTCCATCATCGACCAGGTCTTGAAGGTCTGGCCGACGGTCATGCCGAAGTACTCCTTCACCAACCAGAAACCGGCGTCGTTGACGTGGGACAGGAAGACCGAGCCGGCACCGATCGCGAGGACAACCAGGGAGACCTCGCCCGAGCTCAATCCGTCCACGAGGCCGAGCATCAGCGAGGACGCGGTGATGGTCGCGACGGTCGCCGACCCGGTGGCCAGACGGATCAGCGCGGCAAGGACCCAGGCGAGGACCAGTACCGGAATGTTCGCGCCGGTGGCCCAGTCCGCCAGCAGCGTGCCGATGCCGGTGTCGACGAGGACCTGCTTGAAACCGCCACCGGCGGAGACGATCAACAGGATGCCGGCGATGGCGGGCAATGCCGCACCGGCGCACTTCGAGATCGTCTCGCGGTCCATCCCCGAGCCGCGGCCCAGCGTGAACATCGCGACGATGACGGCGATCAGCAGTGCGATCAGCGGGGTACCGAGGATGTCGAGAATCCTCCGCACGGGTTGGTCTTCGTCGGAGATGAAGATCTCGGCGAGCGCCTTGCCCAGCATCAGGACGACGGGCAGCAAGACGCTGAACATGGTGATCCCGAAGGACGGCCGCTTGGTCGTCGGACCGTCATCAGGGTCGATGTCGAAGGTGTGCGGCGCCTCGACCGTCACCCACTTCCCGGCGACGGTGGCGAACAGCGGACCCGAGACGATGATCGTCGGGATGGCGACGCCCACACCGAGAGCGAGCGTCAGGCCGAGGTCGGCACCGAGGGCGTCGATCGCGACGAGCGGGCCCGGATGCGGCGGAACGAAGCCATGCATGGCCGAGAGGCCGGCGAGCGCGGGGATGCCGATGGGGATCAGGCCCAGACCGGACCGCCGGGCGACGAGATAGATCACCGGCATCAGGAGCACGAGACCGATCTCGAAGAACATCGGCAGTCCGATGATGGCGCCGACGAGGGCCATCGCCCACGGCAGCATCCGCGGCGAGGCGTGCCCGACAATCGTGTCCACGATCTCGTCCGCTCCGCCGGAGTCGGCCAGGAGTTTCGCGAACATCGCGCCGAGTGCGATGAGGATGCCGACACCGGCTGCGGTCGAACCGAATCCGGTGGTGAATGATTCCAGGACAGTCGGGATCGACTCCCCCGCGACGATGCCGACGGTGGCGCCGCCACCGACCAGGGCGAGGAACGGATGCACCTTGGCGACCGTGATCGCGACGACGATGACGGCGATGCCGGCCAGCGCCGCGACGACGAGTTGCCAGCCCGCCGCGACGGGCTCGGGCAGATCCGCACCGGCGGCAAGAATCGTGCTTATGGACAACATGTTCAGTTCTCCTCGCCGTTGGGGAGTGAGGCAACGAGTTCGTCGACGATGGCGTCCACGCTCTGGTCGACGTCGACGGTCAGTCCGCGTTCATCGGAGGTCAGGGGTTCGAGAGTGTCGAACTGGGAGGCGAGGAGCGCCGACGGCATGAAGTGGCCCGGACGCGATGCCTGCCGGCGCGCGATGACCTCGACCGAGCCGGCCAGGTGCGCGAAGAGCACCGACGGCTCATGTCCGCGAAGACGGTCGCGGTACTCGAGCTTGAGCGCCGAGCAGCTCATCACGCCGCCGTCACCGTGCTCGGCCAGCCAGACGCCGATGGACTCGAGCCAGGGTCGGCGGTCGTCGTCGTCGAGCGGTTGCCCGGCGGACATCTTGGCGATGTTCTCCGCCGAGTGGAAGTCGTCGGCATCAGCGAACGGCACACGCAGACGCTGCGCCAAGGCGGCTCCCACCGTCGACTTACCCGACCCCGAGACCCCCATGACGACCACCGGTGATCTCATGCCAACTCCTCCACATCGCTGTGCTGATGATCACGGAGACTGCCGCAATAGTCATACTTATGCAAGTCTCGAAAACAATAAGTACGCTGATTGGCGGTCGCGGCCGCTAATGAGAAGATGAAAAAGTGAGTCAGAGCACACGTGGGACCACCGAGCGCCACGACGAGATCCTCGCCGCCATCGGTCGGCGCATCGTCTCGGGAGCGCACCCCGCCGGCAGCGTCCTGACGCTCGACGCCATCTGCACCGACCATGGGGTATCCCGAACCGTGGCCCGCGAGGTGATCAAGGTCCTCGAATCGATGGGACTCGTCGAGTCACGACGTCGCGTCGGCATCACCATCCAGCCACGGACGCGCTGGAGTGTCTTCGACCCGCGGCTGATCCGGTGGCGTCTCGACGGCGCGGACCGGTCGGACTTCCTCGCCACCCTGTCGGAACTACGACGCGGATTCGAGCCCGTGGCGGCCGCGCTGGCCGCCGAACGCGCGAACGAACAACAGTGCCGCATCCTCGCAGCCGCGGTGTCGGACATGTCTGTTCACGGCCGCACCGGCGACCTGGAGTCATACCTACTGGCCGACAAGGTCTTTCACCGCACCTTGCTGGAGGCGAGCGGCAACGAGATGTTCCGATCCCTGGCCGACGTCGTCGGCGAGGTGCTCGCCGGACGCACCCATCACGGAATGATGCCGACGTCGCCCAACCCGGCCGCGATCGCACTGCACGACGACGTGGCACGAGCAATACGCCTCCGCGACCCGAAGGCCGCGGAGGCGTCGATGCGCGAGATCATCACCGAGGCGGCAGCGGCCGTCGCCCCTTCGTCGCCTGAGGCGTGAGCGGAGCGAGCCTCGAAGGCCGCTCAGACCAGCAGTTCGGCGATCTGAATCGTGTTGAGGGCAGCGCCTTTTCGCAGGTTGTCACCCGAGACGAACAATGCGAGACCGCGACCTTCGGGGGCACCCGGGTCCTGACGGATGCGACCCACGAGCGAGACGTCCTTGCCGGCGGCCGCGAGCGGCGTCGGCACGTCGGCCAGCTCCACACCGGCTGCGGCGCCGAGGATCTCCTGGGCACGGGCCACCGACAACGGGTTCGCGAATTCGGCGTTGATCGACAGCGAGTGTCCGGTGAAGACCGGCACTCGCACACAGGTGCCACTCACGAGAAGTTCCGGCAGACCGAGGATCTTGCGCGATTCGTTGCGCAGCTTCTGATCCTCGTCGGTCTCGCCGGAGCCGTCGTCGACGAGCGAACCCGCAAGTGCCACAACGTTGAATGCGATGGGCGCGACGTACTTGTTCGGTGCCGGGAAGTTCACGGCCGAGCCGTCGTGGACGAGCTTCTCGGCCTCGCCGGCCACCGCGCGCACCTGGGTGGCGAGTTCCTCGACACCGGCCAGACCGCTGCCGGAGACCGCCTGATAGCTGGAGATGATGAGGCGCTGCAGTCCGGCTTCGTCGTGCAGCGGCTTGAGCACCGGCATCGCGGCCATCGTGGTGCAGTTGGGGTTGGCGATGATGCCCTTGGGCGGGTTCTTCGCCAGTTCGCCGTTGACCTCCGAGACCACCAGCGGCACATCGGGATCCTTGCGCCACGCCGACGAGTTGTCGATCACCGTGACGCCGGCAGCAGCGAAACGCGGTGCCTGCTCACGGGACATCGTGGCACCCGCGGAGAACAGGGCGATGTCGAGACCGGCGGGGTCTGCGGTCGCCGCATCCTCCACCACGATCTCCCCGTCGCCCCAGGGAAGTTTCTTGCCCGCCGACCGGGGCGAGGCGAAGAAGCGCACCTCGTCGGCCGGGAAGTTGCGCTCCGCCAGCAGGGTTCGCATGACGGCGCCGACCTGACCGGTCGCGCCGACGACTCCGATACGTGCACCCACGGTTATCGGCCCGTTCCGGCGTAGACGACGGCTTCTTCTTCGCCGCCGAGATCGAAGGCCGCATGCAGGGCGCGCACGGCGTCGTCGAGTTCGGTGTCGCGGCACAGCACCGAGATACGGATCTCCGAGGTGGAGATCAGTTCGATGTTCACGCCGGCCTCGCTGAGCGCCTCACAGAAGGTCGCGGTGACGCCCGGGTGCGACTTCATGCCGGCACCGACGAGCGAGACCTTGCCGATGTGATCGTCGTACAGCAGATCGGTGAACCCGATCTCCTGCTGCAGCTTGGTGAGCTTCTCGACGCCCAGCGGGCCGAGCTCGCGCGGCAGGGTGAAGGTGATGTCGGTCTTGCCGGTGTCGACCTTCGAGACGTTCTGCAACACCATGTCGATGTTGATCTCGGCGTCGGCGACGGCCCGGAACACCTTGGCGGCGTAGCCCGGCTTGTCGTCGAGACCCACGACGGTGATCTTGGCCTCGCTGCGATCGTGTGCGACGCCGGTGAGAATGGCTTCTTCCACGGGAATGTCCTCCATCGATCCGGTCACCACGGTGCCGGGTTTGGTCGAGTACGACGAGCGCACGTGAACGGGAACGTTGTACCGGCGGGCGTACTCCACGCACCGCAGCATCAGGACCTTCGCGCCACAGGCCGCGAGCTCGAGCATCTCCTCGAAGGAGACCTTGTCGAGGCGGCGGGCGTCGGGGACGATGCGCGGGTCGGCGGAGTACACGCCGTCGACGTCGGTGTAGATCTCGCAGACGTCGGCGTTGAGGGCCGCCGCCAGCGCGACGGCGGTGGTGTCGGAACCGCCGCGGCCGAGCGTGGTGATGTCCTTGGTGTCCTGCGAAACACCCTGGAACCCGGCGACCAGCACGATCTTGCCGTCGTCGAGTGCGCTGCGGACCCGGCCCGGCGTGACGTCGATGATCTTGGCCTTGCCGTGGCTGCTCGTCGTGATCACGCCGGCCTGCGAGCCGGTGAACGACTGTGCGTGTGCGCCAAGGGAACTGATGGCCATCGCCACGAGTGCGTTGGAGATGCGCTCGCCCGAGGTGAGGAGCATGTCCATCTCCCTCGCCGGCGGCGCCGGATTGACCTGCTGGGCGAGGTCGAGTAGTTCGTCGGTGGTGTCGCCCATCGCCGAGACGACGACAACGACGTCGTTGCCCTGTTTCTTCGTCTCGACGATGCGCTCGGCAACGCGACGGATGCGTTCGGCCGTTGCGACCGAGGATCCGCCGTACTTCTGCACCACGAGGGCCACGTCGAGTTACCTCCCGCCGGCTCGTGCGCCGGTTCGATAGACGTCAGCTTGCTCGGACAACCTTACCGGGCAGCTGTGCGACGCTCTGACCTGGTCACCTGCTCGATGTGATCCGACGCACACCGCGCGCCGCCTGTGCTCGCCGCCGACGACCTAGGATTCTTCGGGTGGCCATCCCAACCGACGTCGACGAGCCGGGCCGTCGTCCCGACCCCGATTCGGTGACGGGCGGAGACCGCGCCGACAGCCGGCCCATCCCTCCCGATGGGTCGGCGGACCCGGTGGCGGCACGACGCGCCGCCGACCCGAGACCCCCGTTCGCGGGCTGGGCGCGCCGGCATCGCTGGTGTCTCGACGCCCTCGTCGTATACCTCGTCATTCGCGCGATCGGCATCCTCACCCTCGCGCGATTCGCGGACCTGCGGGACACCACCCTCGGCAAGGCCCTCACGGTGTGGGACGGGCAGTGGATGCTCGCGATCGCCACCCACGGATACGACGGCGTTCCCGCGAGCCTGACCGATGCGCGCGGTGTCCACACGTCCGACACCGCCTACGCCTTCTTTCCCGGCTATCCGTATCTGGTCGGGTGGCTGGCGAAGCTGCCCGGGCTGACGCCGTTCGGTGCGGCTCTGACCCTGAATCTCGTTCTCGGATGCATCGCCGCGGTCGGCGCGGCACGGCTGGGCACGGTCTGCGCGCGGCTCATGTCGAGACGCTCCCCGGTGGGTCCCGCACCCGAGCGCGCGACCGGACTCTTTCTGGTGGTGCTGTTCGCCGCCACCCCGATGTCGATCGTGCTCAACATGGCCTACACCGAGGCGATGTTCTGCGCCCTCGCGACGTGGGCACTCATCGGAATCCTGGAGCGGCGCTGGTTGCTCGCCGGCATCATGGCCGGACTCTGCGGTCTCTGCCGTCCGACGGCGGCGGTCCTCATCGGTGTCGTGATCGTCGCCGCGATCGTCTTTCTGTGGACCAGCCGGAACAGCGCCGACGTCACGCCGGCAGCGCGGGTGCGCGCCGCCGCCGCCGTCGTCATCAGCCCGCTCGGCTACCTCGCCTACCTGGGCGTCGTGTGGGCGCACACCGGTTCACCGACGGGCTGGTTCCGCATCCAGACCGAGGGCTGGGACACCGAATTCGACTGGGGTGTCGCCGCATTCAACTTCGTCAACGAGCAGCTGGTCCATTCCGCCGAGGTCGCCACCACCGCGACATCGTGGATCGTCCTGAGCACGCTCGTGATGCTCGGTGTGGCGGTCTGGGCGCGGTTGCCCTGGCCGGTGTTGCTGTTCGGCTCGTTGCTCGTCGCCCAGATCGTGTTGTCGAGCGGCTTGATGATGAGCCGGCCGCGTCTCCTGCTGCCGGCCTTCGTTCTGCTCATCCCGCTCGCGATGGCTCTCGCACGGACACGGCCGGTGGTCGCCGGGCTCATCGTCGTGCCGATCGTGATCGGCAGTTCGTGGTTCGGCGCCCACATGCTGACCGTGTTTCCGCATGCCGTGTGACCGTACGCCCCGGGGCTGACCGGGTTCAGCGGGCGGAGGCCTCGAAACCTGCGCAGAGATAACCGATTCCGGCGTCCAGACGGGCCCTCGGGTCCAGCAGGTGTGCGGCGTCGGCGCGCCCGGCGAGACGAGCGAGGTGCGGAGGCACCGGGGCGTCGGATCTCCCCGCGAACACGTCGGCCAGGCGAGCCGAGGGCAGCGACGTCTCCTGCCCCTGGTCGCTGAGCAATCGGTCGCCGACGGCCATCAGTGCGACGCCGTGGATGAAGCTCCACACGGTCAGCGCCATGTCGGTGGCACGTTCGATGCCGGCACCGAGTTCGAGGAAGCCGGCGGACAACCAGTCGAGACACTCCAGGGATGCCTCGCCGTAACTGAGTCTCGGCGATGCGTAGGCGAGCACCAGCCAGGGGTGCCGCTGATAGAGCTCCCAGTCGACGTCGACGGCGACCCGGACACGCTCGCGCCACGACGGCGCGGTCTCGACCGGGTAGGGGTAGCGCTGACCCACTTCCTCGGCCATCGCCTGCAGCAGCGCGTCCTTGTCGGCCACATGCCGGTACAGCGACATCGCGCCGACCCCGAGTTCGTCGGCGACCCGCCGCATCGAGAGGCCGGTGAGTCCGTTGGCATCCGCGACCCGGATCGCGGCGTCGACGATGGTCGCCGGCGACAGCTTGGTGGTGTCGGACGTCACCTGCGATTCCTCCTGGCCGGGCTCGGGAACAAACGGATTGCGTACAGCGTACTCATCCCCGTACCCTGTCTCGCGTACACCGTACGCACCCCCGCCGGTTGAGCCGGTACGGAGCGCAGCGACGCACCGCGCCCCCGCCGGTTGAGCCGGTACGGAGCGCAGCGACGCACCGCGCCCCCGCCGGTTGAGCCGGTACGGAGCGTAGCGACGCACCGTGTCGAAACCCCCCCAAGGAGAACCATCGTGTCCACCCGCCTCGACCCGTCGAATCGGCAGCAGCCCCCGGGCGCCGCCGACCGACGTACCTGGTTGGGACTCGCGGTGCTCACGCTCCCGGTGTTCCTGGTGTCGATGGACGTCTCCGTCCTCTACCTCGCGATCCCGTCGATCACCGACGCGCTCGCACCGTCGGCCGCCGAGCAGCTGTGGATCCTCGACATCTACGGCTTCCTGATCGCCGGACTGCTGATCACCATGGGCAACCTCGGCGATCGGGTCGGCCGCCGTCGAATCCTGCTCGCCGGCGCCGCCGTGTTCGGCGGGGCATCGATCCTGGCCGCGTTCGCGCCGACCGCCGGCATCCTGATCGCCGCGCGCGCCCTCATGGGTGTCGGCGGGGCGACGCTGATGCCGTCGAGTCTCTCGTTGATCGCCAACATGTTCTCCGATGATCGTGAGCGGGGGCGCGCCATCGGCGTCTGGACCGCCGCCTTCGCCGGCGGCGCTGCCGTCGGTCCGGTCATCGGCGGCGTTCTGCTGCACCACTTCTGGTGGGGTTCGGCCTTCCTGATCAACGTGCCGGTACTGGCCGCACTCCTCGTTCTCGGCCCCCGCCTGATCCCCGAGTACAAGGCCCCGTCGGCCGCACGGTTCGACGTGCTCGGCGTCGTGTTGTCGATGGCCGGCATCCTGCCCGTCGTCTACGCGGTGAAAACCCTGGCGAGCGACGGTGTCGATCCGGGCGTCATCGTCATCGGGCTCGTGGGCGCGGCACTGCTCGTCGGCTTCGTGGTCCAGCAACGCCACTCCGCAGCCCCGCTGCTCGACCTGAAGCTGTTCCGGAACGCGCAGTACGTCGGCGCGATCACCGTCGCCCTCGTCGGCATGATGGCGCTCGGCGGGATGTCGTATCTGACCGGCGTCTACCTGCAGTCGGTGATGGGTCACGACGTCCTGGCCGCCGCGGTGGCCGGCCTCCCGATGGCGGTTGCGGTCGCCGTGTTCTCGGTCGGCGCTTCCCGTATCGCATCGATGGTCGGCATGCGCACAGCCTTCCTCGGCTCGATCGTGCTGGCCGCCGTCGGCAACTTCGGCCTGCTCGCACTGACCACGTCGTCGCCGATCTGGGTCTACCTCGTCTTCACCTCGATCGCCGGTATCGGTTACGGCATCCAGTTCAGTCTGGTGTCGGTCGTGGTCGTCGGCGCGGTTCCACCGGAACGGTCGGGCTCGGCGTCGGGTATCTCGGAGACCAGCTTCGAACTCGGCAATGCCCTCGGCCTCGCCCTGTTCGGTTCACTCGCGACGCTCGTGTTCCGCGGGCATCGCGACGGATGGTCGTTCGGCGACACCCTCGGCGAGACGCTGCATCGCGCGCTCGAGATGGGGACTCAGGGAGACGGTCTCGCGACCGCGGCCCGCCAGGCCTACGTCGAGGGCATACACGCCGCATCGCTCGCCATCGGAATCGCACTGACACTCCTGGGCATCGGGCTGTTCTTCGCCATGCGCGAACCCGTCACTCCCGCGGGTGCCGGCGCGCAGACCGGCACCGACGAAGACGCGGTCGCCGCGCCGCTACCCTCGACCGAGTGCACGAACTGATCGACGGGCGGTGGAGCGCGCGAGGTTACGACCCCGCCGCCACCATTTCCGTGGCGGACCTCACGACCATCGTCGACGCCGGGCGGTGGGCACCCACCTGGGGTCGCATGCAGCCGGTCCGGTTTCTCGTCGGCCGCCGCGGTGACGAGACCTTCGAGGCCCTCAGCGGTGTGCTGATCCGCGGCAACGCCGGATGGGCGCCGCGGTCGGCGGCCCTGGTCCTGGTGTGCACAACGGACCGCCCCGACGATCCGAAGGAACATACGTATGCGGCCGTCGACGTCGGCCTCGCGGTGTCGCAGATGATCCTGCAGGCCGAGGCGCTCGGCTTCAACGGTCATCCGATGGCCGGCTTCGACGCCGCGGCCGCGACCACCGCCTTCGACATCCCGGCCGGCATACGGGCCCTCGTCCTGCTGGGGATCGGCGCCCTCGTCGAGGACCCCGCATCGTTGCCCGAGGACATCCGCGAGCGCGACGAACGTCCCCGGACCCGACTCCCGCTCGACGAGGTCGCGTTCGCCGGCCGGTGGGGCCACCCGGCATTCACCGGTCTCGAGATGTGACCAGTGAGGCATCTGCCCCCTCACGGCGACGTCCCCGCCGCGATCGGTGATCGTGACGGGGACGTCGTCGTTCTGCGGACCGCGAATCAGTCTCGGCCCGAACACGTTCAGCCGACCAGCGAGGGTTCCTCCTCGGGCGATTCCGTCGCGGCTCGCATGGCCTTGTCCTTGGTCTCCACGATCAGGATCGTGCAGACCACGCTGATCGCCGACAGGCCGGCGAGCAGGACACCCACCCAGATCGCCCCGGGGCCGGCGATCAGTGGCGCGGCGATCAGCGGCGGGATGGCTCCGCCGAAGATGCCGGCGAGGTTGTAACCCATCCCCGCACCGGTGTAGCGGTAGCGCGCCTCGAACAGTTCGGGAAGCAGCGCACCCGCAGGGCCGTAGGCGATTCCGAAGATGAGCAGGGTGCCGGTCAGGCCGATGACGAAGGCGAATCCGCCGCCGATCTCGAGGATCGGGAACAGGACCAGCGCCCACGGGACGGCGATGGCGCACGAGGTCAGGATGACCCGGCGACGACCCACCCGATCGGACCACATGGCCGACGCGGCGGTGGACAATCCGAACACGATCGCGGCGATCATTCCCGCACTCAACACGAAGGTGCGTGACAGGTCGAGGCTCTTGGTGCCGTAGTTCGTGAGGAATGCGGTGCCCATGTAGAAGAGCGAGAACAGGCTCGCCAGCGCACCGCCGGCGATGAGGATCTCTTTCCACTGGTGACGAAAGGCATCGAGGAACGGCAGAGCGGGTTCGTTCGACGCCGGGCCATCCGACGCCGCGGCCTCGAGTGCCTTGCGACGCTGCACATCTCGGAACACGGGTGTCTCCGCGACCGCGAGCCGAACCCAGAGGCCGACGGCGACGAGGGCGAACGACAGGATGAACGGGATCCGCCAGCCGTAGTCGAGGAAGGCCGAGCTGGTCTCGCCGAGGGTCAGCGAGGCGATCAAGAAGGTCAGGCTCGACAGGAAGAACGCGAACGCCGGGCCGAGCTGCGGGAACATCGCGTACAGCCCACGCTTGCCCGCCGGTGCGTATTCGGCCGTCAGCAGCGTCGCGCCGGCCCATTCACCACCGACGGCGAAGCCCTGGAGGAATCGCAGGACGACCAGAGCGATGGGTGCTCCGATGCCGATCCCCGATTCGGCGAACCCGAAGACGCCGGACTCGTACCCCGGGAGGAGTCCCATCGCCACGGTCGCGAGGCCCATGATGAGCAGGGTCCACACCAGCGTGCGCTTGCGGCCGATCCGGTCACCGAAGTGCCCGAAGAGCATCGCCCCGACCGGCCGGGCGAAGAACGCCACGGCGAAGGTCGCGAAGGACGCGATCGTGCCCGTGACCTCGTCGGCCGCCGGGAAGAACACCGTCGGGAAGACCAGCGCTGCCGCGGTCCCGTAGATGAAGAAGTCGTAGAACTCGATGGTCGTGCCGATCGAGCTGGCGGCGGCGACACGTCGAAGACTGGTGGGCTTCGACGCAGGCGGGGTGTGGGGTTCGGGCGGTAGGTCTGCGCGTGGTGGATCGGCGGGGATCGTGGTCACTTGACGTCGTCCTTCTGTGCAGGCGGCAGAGTCGCGGTCGAGCGGCTCTGTCGAAGACCGGGCACGGAGCCCGTACACCCTTCGGCCGCTGGAATGATTTCCGTCACTCTCAGCGCCGTGCGTGATGCATATCATAGCCTGACGGGTGTGTCGGACCCGCGGCACCCCCGAAGAGGGGGACACGAAAAACGCCCACACCTGCGGCTTTGGTCTCGTCAACGCCGAGGAGTACAGTCGTGCGCATGCAGCGTGCACTCCTTCTCGGTTGCCGCGGCGGGGTCTGACACGACCGGCCCTCCGTCGCGGGGCCCAATCACGCGCCGGTCACTTTCCTTCCAGACACGGAGAATGACCAACCATGGCACCAGCAGACACCTTCACCTCCGGCGCGAGCCGAATCGTCGAGCCGTCCGGCCCGATTCCCGCCGACCAGCCCGTATGGAATCCGCAGCGCAACTCCGCGATGCCGGTTCATCGCTATCGTCAGTTCGCCGACGAGGTCGAGACGATCTCGCTGCCGGACCGTACCTGGCCCGACAAGGTCATCACCAAGGCGCCGCTGTGGTGCGCGGTCGACCTGCGTGACGGAAACCAGGCCCTGATCGATCCAATGAGCCCGGCGCGCAAGCGTCGCATGTTCGACCTCCTGGTCCGGATGGGCTACAAGGAGATCGAGGTCGGGTTCCCGTCGGCCAGCCAGACCGATTACGACTTCGTCCGCGAGATCATCGAGGACAACGCGATCCCCGACGACGTCAGCATCCAGGTGCTGACCCAGTGCCGCGAGGAACTGATCGAGCGCACCTTCGAGGCCTGCCGCGGTGCGGCGAACGTCATCGTGCACTTCTACAACTCCACCTCGGTGCTGCAGCGTCGTGTGGTCTTCCGCGCCGACAAGCCCGCGATCATCAAGATCGCCACCGACGCCGCCCACAAGGTGCTGGAGGTCGAGAAGCAGTATCCCGACACCAACTGGCGTTACGAGTACTCGCCGGAGTCCTACACGGGCACCGAGCTGAGCTTCGCCAAAGAGGTCGTCGACGCGGTCACCGAGGTCATCGCCCCCACCCCCGAGCGGCCGATGATCATCAACCTGCCGGCGACCGTCGAGATGGCCACGCCGAACGTCTACGCCGACTCGATCGAGTGGATGCACCGCAACCTGGCTCGCCGCGACTCGATCATCCTGAGCCTGCACCCCCACAACGACCGCGGAACCGGTGTCGCCGCAGCCGAACTGGGCTACCAGGCCGGCGCCGACCGCATCGAGGGCTGCCTGTTCGGCAACGGTGAGCGCACCGGGAACGTGTGCCTGGTGACCCTGGGCATGAACATGTTCAGCCGGGGCGTCGACCCGCAGATCAGCTTCTCCGACATCGACGAGATCCGTCGCACCGTCGAGTACTGCAACCAGCTCAACGTCCCCGAGCGCCACCCCTACGGTGGTGATCTGGTGTTCACCGCCTTCTCCGGAAGCCACCAGGACGCCATCAACAAGGGCCTCGACCAGATGAAGTTCGACGCCGACGACGCCGACTCCGACGTCGACGACATCGTCTGGGCCGTACCGTATCTGCCGATCGACCCCAAGGACGTCGGCCGCAGCTACGAGGCCGTCATCCGCGTGAACAGCCAGTCCGGCAAGGGCGGCGTCGCCTACATCATGAAGGCCGACCACGGCATGAACCTGCCGCGTCGCCTGCAGATCGAGTTCAGCCGCGAGATCCAGAAGATCACCGACGGCGAGGGCGGCGAGGTCAATCCCAAGGAGATGTGGGACGTCTTCGCGCAGAACTACCTGCACCCGGTCTGGCCGCTGGAGCGCATCCGGCAGAAGGTCGACGCGGCCGAGGTCGACGGCGGCGAGGACCACATCACCGCGGTCGTGAAGGTCGAGGGCAACGAGCGCGAGATCACCGGTGCGGGCAACGGGCCGCTGGCCGCCTTCGTCGATGCCCTGGGCACCGTCGGCTATGAGGTCCGGGTCCTGGACTACAGCGAGCACGCCCTGACCGCCGGCGGCGACGCCAGCGCCGCCGCGTACGTCGAGACCGAGGTCAACGGCGAAACCGTCTGGGGTGTCGGCGTGGCATCGTCGATCACCACCGCCAGCCTGCGTGCCGTGGTGTCCGCGGTCAACCGCGCGTACCGCGTCACCTCGACGCCGCCGGCCGAGGACGAGGCAGCGCCGCGGACCTGGGCACCGTAGGTCGCAGACCCTCGTCGAAGACAGAATCCGGCTGATGGGCCGGGACCCGAGGCAAGCGTTTCGTCTCCGGTCCCGGCCCATCGGCGTATCCGCTCGGCGTCGGATCGACGAAACCGGACATCTGACCCATACGACCGATCAGCTCGGCGTGGAATACGGTAGCGACATGGCAGCCACCACGACGCGAGAGTTGTATCTGGAGACGGGCCTCGCCGTTCTCGCGGATTCGGGCTACAGCGCACTCAAGCTCGCCGAGGTCTGCAAGCGGCTCGGGGTCACCAGCGGTTCCTTCTACCACTTCTTCAAGAACTGGTCGGACTACACCAGCCAGGTCATCACGCACTGGTACGACTCGCGCACCGAGGCCGAGTTGGCGGCCGCCCGGACCGAACCGGACATGTCACGCCGCGTCGACGATCTCGTCCAGAGTGCCCTCGGCCTCCCTCACGACGCGGAGTCCGCGATCCGAACGTGGGCCGCGATGGATCCGGAGGTCTGCAAGGTCCAGGAAGCCGCCGACAGAGCTCGCTACGACGCGGCCCTCGAACTCCTCGACGACCGCGTCGCCGCCCACCGATACGCGAACTGGGCGCTCTACCTGCTGACCGGTTACGAGCAGACCACGCTCCCCCAGGACAAAGAGGCGCTGAAGTGGGCCGCCGACCAGTTCACCGCGGCGCTCGAGCGCGAAGCTCGCCGGTCCCGCGCGGAACGCACGACGGTCGACGGGCAACCGAGCGCCGACGTCCGTCTCTGAGGAGCTCCTCGAGCCGTAAAGGTATGCGTGCCACGTCTCGCACCCTGCCTCCTGTCGGACCCACCGTGACCACCGGTTAGTGTGCAAGAACGTCATTCGAGTATGCGAGGGATCTTGCCGAGAGCCAGACGACAGCGACGGTTGAGCACCGACAGGGCCGAAGCACGCGATCAGATCCTCGACGCCGCCGCCCGACACATCGAGCACTATGGGCTGGACCGAACGACGATCGACGACATCGCGCGTGAGACCGGGGTGTCACGGGCGACGATCTACCGCTACTTCGAGGACCGCTACGAGATCGTGCTGTCCCTCATCGGGAAACGTGCGCGAACCCTGATCGAGAAGATCCGCGAGATCATCCGCGACGAGCCCTCCTACGCCGGCAAGCTGACGGTCGGGATGATCGAACTGGTGGACCGGGGACGGCGTGACCCGATCCTGCGTTCCTTGATCTCCAGCGACACCGCTCTGCTGGGTACGCGCCTGCTCGACTCCTCGCATCTCGCAACCGATTTGACCGAGGAACTCTGGCAATCCGTCCTCGAGGAGGGCGTGGCGAAGGGTGAGTTCCGCGAAGACCTGGACATCACGCAGGCCTGCGCCTGGTTGTCCTACACCGAGATGATCCTGGTGGGGCGCCTCGAACTGGCGGACGTGACCGTGCCGCAACTCCGCCGGATGCTCGAAGCCCACCTCGTGCCCGGCTTCACCCGCGCCTGACGCCCAGACGCCGGTTCTGTGCCCCCTTCCCGACCCCGGCACACCCATGTCCGCAAAGGACACGCCGAGGGACTCGCCGAACGCATCGAGCTGAGGCGGAGCAGCCATCATCGCCGGCTTCAGTTCGTCTGTCTTGGAGAGGATCTCGGTCATGTGATCGATCAGCGCATCGAGATGCCCCTGCCGCGACGGCAGCGTCATCAACAGGAGGTCGGCACCGCGACGCACCGCCGGGGTGACCGCGGACTCCACTCCGGTGACCGATTGCGAGAGCGTGTCGAGCAGGCTCGTCACCCGCTCGGGTTCGACTTGTTCGAGCATCGCCGAGGTGTCACCGAGGAGCTGCGCCACCGACGTCGGCACCTCGACAGTCTGCGTCAGGTGCGCGCCGTCCTCCAGCCACGGTCCACTGTCCGTGTTGGGCATGAAGGCGAAGACGGGCTCACCCAGCGACGACAGCTGCTCGATCTTCAGGTCCGTCGCGACCGGAACCCGTTGGTCGGCAGCGTAGGTCAGCGCAACACGAACCCCGCCGGTCCGACCGGTCACCTCGTCGACCGTGCCGATGTTCACGCCGCGGTACACCACGTCGGAACCACTCTTCAGTCCGGACGAGTCGGTCAGGTCGACGGTGATGCTCGTGCGCTTCTCGATCGGATCGACGGCCAGCACCCCGATGAGGAGGTATCCGACGCCGAGGACCGTCGTCATGATCAGGGCGCCCGCCGAGAGCCATCCGGGGATTCGACTCATCGGACCGCCCCCACCATCTTCAACAGCAGGAAGGCGTTCGCGCTCACATCCTGCTCGGCCATGCTGACCTGCTTCACGTTGACGTTGGGCCCCAACAGGAACGGAACCAGTTTGTTCTTCGTGAACGACGTCACGGTGGCCGCATTGCCGTTCAGCTGATGCGGGCTCGCCGAGGGTTCCCGGATGAGCGGGGCGATCAGTTCGAGATTCTCCCGGACGTGAGGCAACCGCGGGATCAGCCATTCGAGACCGGTCGTCAGGGTGTTCACGTCGATCACCACGTTGAGAACCGCGCTCATGAACTGCGGGACGCGCTCCAGCCGGGTGCGGGCATGATCGGAGAAGATGAATCCCAGGTCGTCGCGCATCGCATCCAGTCGACTGCTCAGCTCGTCGGCCGCCTCGATGCTCCGTCCGAGAGAGTCCAGGTTGTCTGCCGACTCACGTACTGCCGCAGAACCGAATTCGGACAGACCACGCAGCTCCGCGACATCCGAGGGCAGGGTCTTGTTCAGCTCGGCGATGGCGTCCTGGAGACGGGTGACGCTCCCGGCGTTGACGAAGTCGGCCATGCGCGCCAGCACGTCCTCGATCTGCGGACCCGGATCGGTGTCGTCGAGGGCGACCACGTCACCGTCACCGAGGAGCTCCGGCCCCATCTCGACCGGCGGGATGAGAGCGATGTAGATGTCGCCGAGCATCGACGTCTGCCGCAGCTCGGCGCGCGTACCGCGCGGCAGCTCGACATCCTCGCTGACGTCGATGTGCGCGACCGCAGCCTCGTCGGTGAGCGTGATCGACCTCATCGAACCGACCTTCGCGCCGTTGCTTCGTACCTCGGCACCGGCGGGAAGACTCAGCAGCGAACTGAACTCGAGGTGGAGCCGGTAGGTCGGACCGCCCACACCGGTTCCCGGCATGACGTAGTTGCTGGGGTTGAACGAGCAACCGGCACAGACGATCACCGCGGCGAGGAGAACGCCGACCCATGAGGTCAGGCGACGACGCGACGAGGCGAAGCCGTGGGTCATCGGTGGCCTCCCAGGTCGTTCAGCAACAACTGCGGCAACGGGACGGTGATCGTCTTCGACGTCACCTCGCACCGGCTACCGGGGATCTTCTTGAGCGCTGCACACAACGCTCCCGCGTCGGCGCTCTTCACCGCGGCCTTGGGTGCGCGGTAGTCGACGCCGACACCACGCCCCGGACTTTCGATCATGCGGTGGAGCATCGTGAGGATTCCCGGGATCTTCCCGAGGATCTCCGGCGATTCCTCCGCCTGGGTACGCACCATGCTGACGATCGGCACCGACGCGTTGAGCACATCCATGATCAACGGGAAGTTCTCGTTGAAGAGCCGATCCAGCGGATCCAGTGCATCGGCGAGCTTCTCGACGATGGTCTTCACCAGACCCAGCATGTACTCGATCAGTGCCAGGCCGGGACCCAGCGTCTTGATGGTGGTGGACACGTTGTCCCAGTCGGCATCGACGAACTCGGTGAGCTCCGCGCTGTTCTCGATCAGGGTGCCGAACTCCCTCATGAAGGTGTCCGGGGACTCCATCAGGTTGCCGAGTTCACGCAGCTGCCGGTTGATCGTCGGTCCGAGTCCGCCCATCTCACGGTCGGCGCCCTCGAGCAGCGCCTGGAGTGGGAGGCGGCCCGACTCGTCGGCCGTGGTGATGTCCTTGAAGAACCGGGAGAGAACGAGTTCAACGCGTCCGGCACGCTGGTGGGCTCGGCGGTACGTGACTCCGGGATGCAGGTGCCGTCGAATTCGGTTCCGCCATCGGGGACTTCGGTGTTGACGAGCTCGACGCGACGATCGGTGAGGATCGAGGAGTTCACGATCGCCGCACCGACGTCACGGCCGAGGGTACGGTCGTCGATCGTCATGTCGACCTGCACCTGCGTGCCGCGCGGGGTCACCGATTCGACGGTTCCGATCTGGATACCGCGAATGGTCACTGCCGCACCCGGGTACAGACCGAATGAATTCTGGAAGGCCGCGCAGATGCCGTTGTCCGAACCGCTGTCGGTGCGGGTGAAGGCGACACTGCAGACGGCGACGACGGTGACGACGATCGTGAAGACGGCCAGCGTGCGACGTCTGGCCGGCGAGATCTTCTGCGGCTGTTGCGGTGTGGTCATCAGCAGATCCGTCCGGGAACGGGCAGGCAGACGTCGGGGAGTTCGGTGGTGAGGCCGCTCTGGTCGACGAGGGCCTTGCCCTCCGGACCGGCGAGCTCGCCGAGGCTGAGCAGCGTGGCGCGCAACTGGTCGACGACCTGTGTGGACCAGTCCTCCATCTCCTTGCTCAGGTTCCTGGCCTCGACCACCGGCCCGAGCAGCGGCTCGATCTTCTGCTGGTAGGGACCCGAGAGGAAGTCGAAGACGACGCCGACGAGGACCGAGGTCGAGTCCGCGAAGATCTTGGTCTCGGTCGCCGACGCCATCGTCGACGGCCCGAGGACCGCATACGCCCGGATCACTTCGGTGATCAGCGCCTTGTTGTCGAGCACCGCGCCCACGTATTCGTTGGACAGCGACAGCAGGTCGGTGATCTGGTTCTTCTGCTCCGCGAACAGTTCGATGATGCGCTGCATGTTGGTCACCGTGCTGCGCACCGATCCGGGTGCGCCGGCGAGGGCATCCGACGACGCGGACATCGCATCTCGTAGTGCCCTGGTGTCGATCTCGTCGGTCACCTCGACCGCGCTCTTGACGAGGTCGTTGACGAGGAACGGCACCGCCGCCCGCGACTGTGGGATCGGTTCACGCAGTGGGTTGGTACCCGAGGGCATCATCGCGAGGTACAGACCGCCGACCGGGGTCAGCATCCGCACGCTCACCGACGTCGTATCCCCCACGAAGACATCGTTCTTCACGGTGAACTCGACGTCGACGTGGTCGTCTTCGAGAGTGAGCCCGAGGACCTTGCCGACCGGGATGCCGGCCACGCGAACGGTGTCACCCGCGCGGAGGTTACCCGACTCGCTGAGCTGCAGATGGAAGGTCTGGTTGCCCGGTGGCTTGAGGTACAGGATGCCCGTCGTCGCGATGACGATCGCGACGACGGCGATACTGATGGCCGCCCACCACATCTGGGATCTGCTCGACGCATACTCCGAGCCGATCAGGGTCTTGCTCCTGGTGTCGCTCATCGGTCCCCCTTGCACACCGTGAGGGCTCGGCCGTTCATGAGCACCGTCGCGGCAACGGGCATCGAGAAGGTCCCGTTGCTGCACGACGACGCCGGATTCGCCTTCGGGATGAGCTGATTCAGCCCCTCGAGCACGCCCGGCAACATCGACAGCGACTTCACCGCCGCGGTGGTGTCCGGGATGACCTCGGAGATCTTCTGCGTCACATCATCGGTGGTGCCGGTCGCCCCGAGGCCCATCAGCGAGAGGGCATCGGTGACCCGCAGGATCTCGGAGAGTTCGATCGAGCCCTTGCCCATCAGGGACAGGAACTCCTCCATACGGGTGGCGATGGGGATGAAGATCGAGTGGAAGACCTTGAGGATCGCGGCGAGATTCGCCGAGCGGCCGTTGATCTCCTTCGAGATCCGTTCCAGGTTCCCGACGATCGTCTCCATCACCGCGGTCCGGTCACTGGCGTAGGAGGTGAGCAGCGAGACGTCCTTGAGCACCGGCGTCATGTCGCTGCTCCCACCGTCGATGAGTGCGACCAGGTTGGTCGCGAGACGGTTGTAGACCTCGGGATCGGCCGCGCTGAGCAGCGGGCGCAGGCCGTTGAACACCGTGGTGATGTCGAAGGAGTCCGCGGTGTTGGTGACGAGTGCGCCGTCGGCTACCGCCGGCGCGGCCTCCTCGCCCCGGATGAGCTCGATGTAGCGCTGCCCGGTCAGGTTCTGGAATCGGATGGACAGCTTGTCCGAGGTACGCAGTCGGTGTTCGTCCTGGATGTGGAAGGAGACCTCCGCACGGGCGTCGTCGGTCAGGTCGATCCCGGTCACCTTGCCGATCTGGACACCGCGCAGACGGACGTCGGCGTTCTGGGTCAGACCGAAGACGTCGCCGAACGTGGCACGGTAGTCCACGGTCTGGCCGGCCACGGGACGCTGGATGGCCTGCACGATCAGGGTGATGATGAGCGCGGCGGCAACACCGAGGATGGCGAGCCGGATGGCGGCTTGGCGTGGACTCTTCACCGCTGTTCCCTCTCCGTCGGTGCTTCCGTGGTCTTCGCCAGTGCGGCCAGGGGTTGTCCGAATGCCGGGAATCCCTGCAGGAGGATCTCGGTGTCGAGGTCGACGCGGTCGCCACGACGATGCAGTGCCCCGTCGGCGCCGTCGAGCAGGCGCTCGACCTTGGCCGGCGTGATGCCTTGCAGCCCTTGGTTGAGCGGGACGATCAGGCCGAGCATCACGTCCATGAGACCGGCCATCGGGGCGAGCGCGCCCACGAGACGCCCGGCGAACGAGAAGACCAGGTTCGAGACCTCGACGACCGTGCCGTTGGCCAGTTCGACCTGAGCCGGATCGTCGAGATCCTCGACCGAGGCCAGCGAGTTCAGGATGCCGATGGCCGACGGGGTGAACACCGCGGCTCCCTCGGAGGCATTGGCGATCTTGGGCAGCAACTCACCCATCGACAGGTTCATCTTGCGCTGCATGGTCCGCAGCATCACCAATCCGGATGCCATCAGCGGCGCCGACGCGGCGGTGAGCTCGGCACCGGCGTCGAGTGAGGTCGCGAGGTCACGATTGACGACGTCGATCATCAGTCGTCCCGAGTCCCGCATGATCGTCGTGATGGTGTCGTCGGACGCCCCGTTGCCGAGATCGAGAACCTCCGCGGGACGCAACGGGTCACCGGACCCGGTGGGAACCAGTTCGACTGCCGTCGAACCGAACACGGTGCCCGAGATGAACCGGACGTCGAGCTCGTCGGACAGTTCGCCGAACCGCTCGTCATCGACCGAGAGGGTGATCAGCTGACGACCCGGCCCGTGCGGACGATGGTCGACGACCTCGCCGACCGTGAGCCCGTGCAGCCGGACGGGTGTCGCTTCTCCCACACCGTCGCCGAGGTCGGAGACCACCAGGGCGAATCGCACGCCGTCGGCGGGAGCCGGCGTGACCTTCTGCCACACCACGACCGCGAGGACCGCAACAAGCGCGAGGACGACGAGACCACGGATGCGGTATCCGCGGATGCTGGGTTCACGATGCGAGCTCATGCTCCTCACCCCGCGAAATCGATTGACGATTCGAGACCCCACATCAGCAGGGTGAGGACCATGTCGCAGACGGTGATCGCGACGAGGCTGGCGCGGATCGCCCGGCCCGATGCCACGCCGACGCCCTCGGGCCCGCCCGACGCGTAGAAGCCCTGGTACGCGTGCACGAGGGTGACCACCACGACGAACACCGCAACCTTGATCAGCGAGTACACGAGGTCGACAGGCTGCACGAACATGTCGAAGTAGTGCTGATAGGCGCCGGTCGCCTGACCTTGCACCGCGGTGACCGTGAGTTTGGTGGTCGCGAAGCCGAGCGCGAGCGCGATCAGGTACGCGGGGATCACGGTCAGCACCGAGGCGATCACGCGCGTCGACACCACATACGGCACCGGATCGATCGCCTGCGCCTCGAGGGCATCGATCTCCTCGGAGATCCGCATCGCGCCGACCTCTGCGGTGATCCGGCACCCGGCCTGTGCGGCGAATCCGACCGCGGCGATCAACGGCGCGAGCTCACGGGGGTTGGCCAGCGCCGACATGGCCCCGGCGAGCGGACCGACACCGAGCATGTCGAGAACCTCGAAGCCGATGATTGCCGATCATCGCGCCGGAGACGACACCCATGAGCGCGAGAACCGGTGCCACACCGCCACCGACGATGACCGCGCGTCCGTTGCCCCAGGCGAGGCCGGTGAAGATCTCGGTGGTCTGACGACGGTGTTTGGCCAGCGCATGCCCGACACCGCGCAGCGCCATCCACACGAAATGGAACTGGCGTCCCAGAGCGTCGACCGGTTCCCACGCGCGCTCGATCGAGCGCGTCCAGCCGAACCCGCGACGCCGGTACACGGCGGGTTCGTTGATCTCGGTGCTCAGCGACTATCAGTCACCTCGACCCAACACTTCTTCGCGGCATCACTTGTACCCGTCAGAGGAATCGAATGGGAACGAACATCATGGTCAGCTGGGTCAGCGCGAGGTTGATGACGACGCAGGCCAGGATGCCCAGCACGACTGCGGCATTCACGCTGTCGGCGACACCCTTGGGCCCGCCCTTCGCCTCCAGCCCGCGGTGGCAGGCGATGGCCGCCACGACGAAACCGAAGACCACCGCCTTGCCGAGGCAGATCAGCAGGTCAGTGATCGACGCGAAGCTGCCGAACGACAACCGGTACGAGCCGGGTGCGACGCCCTGACCCAGGGCGGCAACGGCAAAGCTGGAGAGAATGCTCATCAAGATCACGAGCACCGAGAGCGCCGGCGCCACCACCGACATCGCCACGAGGCGTGGTGCGACGAGACGCTGGTGAGGGTCGATGCCCATGGTGCGCAGGGCGTCGATCTCGTCGCGAATCGTCCTGGCGCCCAGGTCCGAGGCGATGGCGGAACCGCCGGCTCCGCCGACGAGCAGTGCCGTGGCCAGCGGCGCGATCTGCTGCATGACCCCCATACCGCCGACGGCGCCGGCCATCGAATTGGCGCCGACGTTGGACGCGACGCTGCCGATCTGGACCGCGATCACGACCCCCATCGGGATGGAGATGAGGATCGCCGGCCAGAGTGAGACCGACACGAAGAACCAGCCCTGAACGAGACTCTCGCGCAGGGGGAATCGGCCGGTCATCGATCTCGGCAACGGCAATCGCCGACGACCGCGTCGTCATCCGGATCAGTCGGCCGAACGTGCGGACCGATCCGAGCACATAGGTGACGGGACCCGAACGCGCGACCCCGATGCTCGCAGTGCTCACGACACCCCCGTCAACTGCGCTCCGACACTCCCCCCGGCCACGAAATGTGACCGAACGCACGAAGCATAGGGAGCCGGGATCCTGCCGGGCAAGCCTGATAAGTCACGTGCCACAAGATTCGGGCCCCGAAACTGACCGTCGAGTAGATAGGACCGCGCACACGTTCGAACCGCCTTGGCCGCACGGTTTTTCAGCGGCCGCAGCACCTGGCCTGCGGGTTCACTCCGACCCCAGACTCTCGCCGCCGTCCAAATCCGACATCACGCGTAGTCACATCGAACCCTCGACTGTGTTCTCGGTCTCATTTCCCGACGGCGGCCCGTTCGGCTCACCTCGGCAGGTCCCGGGAGTGCCGTCGTGCGGTCCGGCGACGCGACATGGGGCATCGAATGCGAGCTCGGCGAAACCGCCACGCGAACCTGCGACACTCCCCTAACGTCACGACCTACCCCCATCCCCACCCCCATCCATAGGAGACTCACCCATGTCCGAAGTGATCGTCGTCGCCACCATCTCGCCCAAGGCCGGCGAGGAGCAGGCCGTCCGCGATGCTGTTCTGGCCGCCATCCCCCAGGTGCACGGCGAACCCGGCTGCGGGAAGTACGCACTGCACGAGGCGACGGGCGACTCGACCGATCTCGTGATGATCGAACGCTGGGAGTCGTTCGAGGCACTGTCGACGCACGGCAGCGCACCGGCGCTGACCGAACTCGGCAAGAAGATCGGCCCGCTGCTGGCCGGCCCGCTCGACGTGAAGACGTTCAGCGCCGTTCCCGCTGGTGACGCGGACAAGGGCGCCATCTGACACCCTGACGCGACAACGCCCTCGCCCGAATCCACTCGGGCGAGGGCGCCTGAACCTCTCGAATCCCCGGCGCCTTGTTGATTCAGCGGACAGGCACGTGCTAGACCGGTATAACGATCGTTAGATAAAGTAACCGGCGCCATGCGGTGCTCGGTCACGTCCGCGACACCACATGCTCGAGAGGAAACCTTCATGCCCGAAGCCGTCATCGTCGACGTAGTCCGCCTCGCATCCGGAAAGGGCAAGCCCGGTGGCGCCCTGTCGGAGACCAAGCCGGTCGAACTGCTCGCCCACGTGCTGCGCTCGCTCGTCGAGCGCAACGACATCGACCCGGCCATCGTCGACGACGTGATCGGCGGCTGCGTCGGCCAGGCGGGCGAGCAGGCGCTCAACATCTCGCGTACCGCACTGCTGTCGGCCGGTTTCCCGGAGTCCGTCCCGGCGACCACCGTCGACCGCCAGTGCGGATCGAGCCAGCAGGCCGCCCACTTCGCCGCACAGGGCATCATCGCCGGCGCCTACGACGTCGTCATCGCCGCCGGCGTCGAGTCGATGAGCCGCGTGCCCATGGGCTTCTCCACCGCCGGCCGCAGCCCGTACGGTCCGAGCATCGAGGCCCGTTACCCGGAAGGCCTTGTCAACCAGGGTATTTCGGCCGAACTGGTGGCCGCGAAGTGGAAGTTCGACCGCGAGGCACTCGACACCTTCGCCGCGCAGTCCCACCAGCGCGCCGCTGCCGCCGCTGCCGATGGCTTCTTCGATCGCGAGATCCTGCCCATCGACGTGGTCAACGCCGCGGGTGAGACGTTCACGCACAAGGTCGACGAGACCGTGCGCGCCTCCACCACCGCCGAGGGACTGACCGGGCTCAAGTCGTCGTTCTACAACGAGGATCTGGCCAAGCGGTTCCCGGAGATCAACTGGCACATCACCCCGGGCAACTCCTCGCCGCTCACCGACGGCGCATCCGGTGCCCTCATCATGAGCGACACGATGGCGTCGAAGCTGGGCCTGACCCCGCGCGCCCGTTTCCACTCGTTCTCGGTCGCCGGCGACGACCCGATCTTCATGCTGACCGCACCCATCCCGGCCACCCACAAGATCCTCCAGCGTTCGGGGCTGTCCATCGAGGACATCGACGCCTACGAGGTCAACGAGGCGTTCGCGTCGGTCCCGATGGCCTGGGCCCAGGAGTTCGGCGCCGATCCCGCCAAGCTGAACCCGCGCGGCGGTGCCATCGCCCTGGGTCACGCACTCGGTTCGTCGGGCACCCGCCTGCTGGGCACCCTGGTCAACCACCTGGAGGCAACCGGCGGCCGCTACGGCCTGCAGACCATGTGCGAAGGCGCCGGCATGGCCAACGCCACCATCATCGAACGTGTCTGAGGCAGCCAAAACCGCTGCTGCCAAACGGTTCACGATCGACACCGAGGGACACGACTGGCGGCGGCGCGAACCCGTGCCGCTGCCGTCGACCCTCGTCGCGGCGAAGCACGCGTTCTACGAGCGCGGGTTTCACGGGACCTCGATCCGCGACATCGCCTCGCGGGCCGGGGTCTCCCTGCCGACGCTCTACTACCACCACGACAACAAACTCGGCATCCTCGTGGAGTTGCTCGAAGCGGCGATGACCTCGGTCCTCGCCTGGGTCGGAGCAGCCATCGAGGAGGGACGTACGCCGAGCGAGAAGCTGTCGAACGCGATCGAGTCCATCGTCCTGCACATGACCAGCGACCTCGAGCTGGCCAGTGTCGCAAGCGAGTTCCGTCATCTCGACCCGGAGGACCCGCGCCGCGAGCCCTACATCGCGATGCGGACCGAGACCGAGACCATGCTCGCCGACGTCATCCAGGCGGGCCTGGAATCGGGCGAGTTCCGGTTCGACCAGGACGTCAAGGACGTCCTGCGCTACCTGTTCGGCGCCTGCCAGGCGGTGACCACCTGGTACCGCCCGTCCGGTGCGCGGACACCCGCCGAGGTCGCGGCGTCCTACGCCCTGATCGCGCTGCGGGTCGTCGGCGCGCAGGGCACGAACGACGACTGACACATCCATCGCAGACTCACGAAAGGGAGAAAAGCCATGAAACGCACCATCTTCGAAGCCGAACACGAGGCCCTGCGGGAAACCGCGCGTCAGTTCCTGATCCGCGAGTGCCTCCCCTACAACGACGAATGGACCAAGGCCGGTCAGGTCGACCGTGAGATCTTCAAGAAGGCCGGCGACGCAGGCCTCCTGGGCTTCAACATCCCGGAGGAGTACGGCGGCGGTGGCGCGATGGACGACTTCCGCTTCAATGCGGTCGTCGTCGAGGAGTTCGCCAAGTTCGACGGCGCAGCTCCCGGCCTCAGCCTCCAGAACGACGTCGTCGCACCGTACTTCGTCCACCTGGCCAACGACGAGCAGAAGAAGCGCTGGATGCCGGGTATCGCCACCGGTGAGACGATTCTCGCCGTCGCGATGACCGAGCCGGGCGCCGGTTCCGACCTCGCCGGCATCAAGACCTCGGCGAAGCTGGACGGCGACCACTACGTCCTCAACGGCAACAAGACCTTCATCTCGTCGGGCATCAACTCCGACCTCGTGGTCGTGGTGTGCCGCACCAACCCGGACCCCGAGGCCGGCCACAAGGCGTTCTCGCTCCTCGTCGTCGAGCGCGGCATGGAAGGCTTCGAGCGCGGTCGCAAGCTCGACAAGATGGGCCTCAAGGCGCAGGACACCGCCGAGCTGCACTTCAACAACGTGCGCGTCCCGGTCGAGAACCTACTCGGCCAGGAAGGCATGGGCTTCTACCACCTCATGCAGAACCTGCCCTCCGAGCGTCTGTCGATCGGCATCGGTGCGATCGCCGGCGCCCGCGCCATCTTCGACGAGACCCTGCAGTACACCAAGGACCGCAAGGCATTCGGCCGTCCCATCGGCACCTTCCAGGCGAACCGCTTCACGCTCGCCGAGATGGCCACCGAGCTGGACATCGCCGAGGTCTACATCGACCGCTGCCTGCAGGGCGTGCTCGACGGTGAGCTGAACGCCGTCGACGCCTCCAAGAACAAGTGGTGGTGCACCGAGCTCGCCAAGCGCGTCATCGACAGCTGCCTCCAGCTGCACGGCGGCTACGGCTACATGAACGAGTACCGCGTGGCCCGCGCCTACACCGATGCCCGCATCCAGACGATCTTCGGTGGCACCACCGAGATCATGAAGGACATCGTCGGCAAGAGCCTGGGCGTCTGACCCCGAGAGCACGGACGAAGGCCGGTGGCTCACGCGAGAAGCGTGGGCCACCGGCCTTTGTCGATCACTGACCGTGTTCGGCGCCCGCGGCCATCAGAAGTTCGACGACCTGCGCGACCGCGGTTCGGGCGCGCGGCCGCACCAAGGCCTCGTACACCCGTGCCGCCCGAACTCCCTTGAGTTCCAGCCGCTTCACGCCCGGGTGACGAACCGCGAACCGCGGCATCAACGCGATCCCATGACCTCCGGCGACGAGCGCCTCGATGGTGGTGAAGTCCAGCATGCGTTGCGTCACCCGGGGCGCGACACCGGTCACCGCCGAGATCGACTGCAGCACATCGTCGACCGGGAAACCCTCGACGCTGATCCAATCGTGTTCGGCGAGCTCGGACACCGCCACCTCGTCGGCCTCGGCGAGGGTGAGTCCCCTGGTGTGGTGGGGTTTCGGGGCTGGGGTGAGGCCGTCACGTTGCGTGTCGGTGCCCCTGTTGAGGCGGGCCATCGCGTAGTGGTCAGTGAGTTACCTACCCAGTGACTCAACAGAAGGACACACGACGCGATGACCCACGATCATTCTGCCTTGCTCGCCCAGCTCGATGCACTTACGGCCGCTGATTCCGGCGCGGTGTTCGCCGAGTTGATCCGAGCGGGCCTACAAGCCCTGATCGAGGCCGAGGCCAGCGAGAAAATCGGTGCCGGCCGCTATGAGCGTTCCGCGGAACGCTCGACTCACCGTAACGGCCACCGCACCAAGACCGTGTCAACGACCTCGGGTGATGTCGAGGTCAAGATCCCCAAGCTACGATCCGGGTCGTTCTTCCCGAGCCTGCTCGAACGACGCAGACGCATCGACAAAGCACTGCACGCAGTGGTGATGGAGGCCTACGTCCACGGCGTGTCCACGCGCTCGGTCGATGACCTCGTCAACGCCCTCGGCGTGTCCTCGGGCATCTCCAAGTCCGAAGTCTCCCGCATCTGCGCCGGCCTCGACCAGGAAGTGGCCGCGTTCCGCGAGCGCTCGCTGACCCACACCGAGTTCCCGTACGTGTTCGCCGATGCCACTTTCTGCAAGGTTCGCGTCGGTGCCCACGTGGTGTCGCAAGCGTTGGTCGTGGCGACGGGAGTGTCGATCGACGGCACCCGTGAAGTGTTGGGTACCGCAGTCGGCGACTCGGAGTCCTTCGAGTTCTGGCGTGAATTCCTCGCCTCCCTCAAAGCGCGGGGTCTGTCTGGGGTGCATCTGGTCATCTCCGATGCCCACGCCGGATTGAAAGCCGCTGTGGCCCAACAGTTCACCGGCTCATCGTGGCAGCGATGCCGGGTTCACTTCATGCGGAACCTGCACGGTGCGGTGTCAGCAAAACAGGCACCCGTGGTGACCGCGGCGGTCAAGACCATCTTCGCTCACACCGAGCCCGCCGAGGTCGCCGCGCAGTGGGACCAGGTCGCCGACACCCTGGAATCGTCGTTCCCGAAGGTGGCGGCGATGATGGCCGATGCCAAACCCGACGTGCTCGCGTTCACCGCGTTCCCACGCGCGCACTGGCAGAAGATCTGGTCCAACAACCCCATCGAACGGCTCAACAAGGAGATCAAACGCCGTGCCGATGTCGTCGAGATCTTCCCCAACCCCGCCGCGTTCCTGCGGTTGGCGACCGCGGTCGTGATCGAGGCCCACGACGAGTGGCAAGTCACCCGCCGCTACCTCTCCGACATCAGCATGGCCGAACTTCGCAAAGTCATCGCCGCCAAACATCAAGCCACCGAAACAGTCGACGAAACACGCCAAATCGCCTAACATTCACCACGACTCGTTGATCACAACGCGTGGCTCACGCCGGTCCGAAGTCCACCACCCCAAGGGGCGCTATCCTCGGCGAGCGGACTGTCGACGGGGACGATGACGTCGACCGGTTCACGCATCAGCTCGGCGACCCGCACCCGAGACCGGTTGACGGCGGGTGCCCGTTCGTCCCGGTGGGTCACGACGATGTCGAAGTCCGCAAGAGCCGGAGCTGCACCCGGGTATCCGACGTCGAGGTGAAAGGCGTGCACCTCGATCCCGGACTCGGTGGCGCGATCGAGGACGGTCGGCAACAGCAGCGTCGAGCCCGACGGGAACATCGCCAGCCGCACGCGAGCCCGGCCCGACCGATACGACGCCATCTCTTCCTGGGCCCGCTCGACGGCGGCGATCACCTCGTCGGCCCGCAGCACCAGCGCGCGGCCCGCCTCGGTCAGCCGGATGCGCCGCCCGTCGGGTTCGAACAGCGGCACGCCGGCCTCGTCGGCGAGGACCTTGAGTTGCTGCGAGACCGCCGACGGCGTCATGTGCATCGCGTCGGCGACCGCACCGATCGACTCACGATCGGCAAACTCACGCAGCAACCGCAGCCGGCGGACCTCCATGCGCCAAAGGTACCGATACTCGACCGAACCACCCTGTGGAATGTCTCCACCACCGAAACGGTTGTTGTGACCATGGCATCACAAGACGTAACCATCGAAACCTTCGAAGACACCATCTCCAAGGACGGCATCGTCCTGCTCGACTTCTGGGCGAGCTGGTGTGGACCGTGCCGCATGTTCGCCCCGGTCTTCGAGAAGGCGTCGGAAGCCCATTCCGACATCTTCTTCGGCAAGATCGACACCGAGGCACAGCAGCAGCTCGCCGGAAGCCTTGGCATTCAATCGATTCCGACGCTGATGGCGTTCCGCGACGGCATCCTCGTGTTCAACCAGCCGGGCGCGCTGCCCGCTGCACAGCTCGAGGAACTGATCGGCGCGGTCGAGGCGCTCGACATGGACGACGTCCGGGCGAAGGTCGCAGCCGCTCAGAAGTGACGGGCTGAGCTCGACCCCCGGATGGATTGTTCAGTAGATCTGAACAATCCATCCGTTTAAATTCGATTGTCCTTCATCACCACGCCTCGGACGATGGTGTGCATGTCCACTCGTGACCGGTTGCTCGCCCTCGGCGTCGTGTTCTTGTGGGGACTAAATTTCGTCGCGATCCACCTCAGTCTCGAGCACTTTCCGCCGTTCTTCCTGGCTGCGCTCCGTTTCGCGGTCATGGCGATCCCGGTCGCCCTGTTCGTCCGGTTCCCGAAGGTCCGCCTCAAGTGGTTCCTGGTCTACGTGGCGGGCTTCGGAACCGTGCAGTTCATGTTCCTGTTCCTGGCGATGACCCTGGGTATGCCGGCCGGGCTCGCCTCGCTGGTGCTGCAGACATCGGCGCCCTTCACGGTGATCCTGGGGGTGCTGTTCCTGCGTGAGCGGATGACGTTCGCCCAGGTCGTGGGCCTTCTGGTCGCCGTCGGCGGCATGGGCCTGATCGCCGTCGACCGCGCCACCGGCAGCGATATCGGTGTGGCCGCCCTCCTCCCCATCGGTCTCACCATCCTGGGTGGCCTCAGCTGGGCGATCGGCAACATCGGCGGGCGCCTGGCCCAGCCCGACGACTCGTTCCGCATGACACTGTGGATGGCCGTCGTCGCGACCCCGCCGCTGTACCTGGCGAGCCTGATCATCGAAGGCCCGGCCGCGGGCTTCGACTCACTGATGGCGATCGGCACCGAGACAGGGCTACGTGCGCTCGGCGGACTCGTCTACCTGGCCGTCTTCGGCACCCTCGTCGGCGCCGGCCTGTGGACCATGCTCCTGAGCCGCAACGACGCCAGCAGGGTGTCGCCGATGTCGCTGCTCGTGCCCGTCGTCGGCATCAGCGCATCCTTCGCCTTCCTCGGCGAGGTTCCGACGGTCGGCGAGATCGTCGGAGCGGTGATCGTCGTCAGCGGTTGCGCGGTCGGCGTGATGGCGCGCCCGCGGTCGCGCAGGCGTCACCGAGCACCAGCCGTGGCCACGGTCACGCGCACTGCATCGGAAGGCGATGCCGACCACGCGTGCGTCGGGGCGATCGCGCCCGGACGTCAGCCGGCGATCGACTGCTGATCCGCCGGCGGAGCCCCGTCGAGTGCTCGCCGGACCTCCGCACACATCCGGTCCACCGCCGCGCGGGCGCCCGGGCTGATCAGGGTCATGTTGACGAACCCGTGGATCATCGAACCCTCCCGCCGCAGCGTGACGGGGACCCCTGCTTCCTCGAGCCGTTTCGCGTAGGCGAGGCCCTCGTCGCGCAACGGGTCGAAGCCGGCGACGATGACATGTGCCGGCGGCAGTCCGCCGAGGTCGTCGGCGAGCAGTGGCGAACAGCGCGGGTCGCTGCGCTGTTCGAGGTCGGGGACGTAGTGGTCGTTGAACCACTCGATACCGTCCGTGGTCAGGAAGAACCCGGTCGCGAACTCACGTCGCGACGGGGTCTGCGCGGAGAGATCGGTGACGGGGTAGATGAGCAGCTGGAAGACCGGCGTCACCGGTTCGTCCCGGACCAGCCGGGCCACCACGGTGGCCAGGTTCCCGCCCGCACTGTCACCGGCGACGACGATGCGCCGCGGATCGAGCCCCCACCGGGGAGCAACGTCGACGGCGAAGTGCCAGGCCGCCACCGCGTCCTCCACCCCACCGGGAAACGGATGCTCCGGCGCGAGCCGGTACTCGACCGACAGGACGTCGAGTCCCGTGCCGTGGGCGAGACGGCGCACGAAGGTGTCGTGGCTGATGCGGCTGCCGGTGACGAATCCGCCGCCGTGGAAGTAGACGAGCAGCCCGCCCGACTCGGTCGACGACCGGTACCGCGTGGCCGGGATCGGACCGGCGGGACCGTCGATGACGAGGTCTTCCTCCACCGCCATGGGCGGCAGGTTCTCGGCCATCGACGCACCACTCTCGTCGGTCGCCGAACGCGACCGGGCGACCTCACCCTGGAACGGATCCAAGCCGGGAACGTGTTGATTCGCCCAGCCGATCGCGGCGAGCTCGGGCGCAACCCGCTCGCCATCGGAGTTGACCGACGCCCGCCGCCCGAGCGCCGACAGTGCGGCGCCGGGAATCCTCCCCGCGGCCAGCAGCACGCCACGCTGGATTCGTGCGGGCAGGGACAAACGCAGATAAGTGTCGCGGCTCACAGTCGCAGAGCCTACTTGCTGGTCGCCGGTCGGCACGAGCAACCCGAAGATCGACCCTGTGGAACACTCGTGACCATGCCCGACCGTCCATCGTCCGCCGGATCCGTATCTCCCCGGAGCAACCGCGTGCCCGCCCGCACCTCGGTCGCGCTGGTCGCGGCTGCGGCCGCCCGCTGGGCATCGCGTACCGCGGGACGCGGCAAGGGTTCGATGATCGGCGGACTCGTCGCCGCCAAGATCGATCCCGACATCATGCGTCGTCTCGCGGCCGGCAAGCACACCGCGATCATCACCGGCACCAACGGCAAGTCGACGACCACGCGGATGACCGCCGCGGCGATGGCCGAACTCGGCGAGGTCGCCACTCAGGCCGACGGCGCCAACATGGACGCCGGCATCATCGCCACCCTCACGCTCAGCCGCACCGCGCCGCTGTGTGCACTCGAGGTCGACGAACTCCACGTGCCCCACGTCAGCGATGCGGTGGACCCCGAGGTGCTGGTCCTGCTGAACCTGTCGCGCGACCAGCTCGACCGGGTCGGCGAGATCAACATGATCGAACGACGGCTCCGCGAGGGCATCGCCCGCCATCCCTCGACCACGGTCATCGCCAACTGCGACGACGTGCTGGTGACCTCCGCTGCCTTCGACGCCCCCGACGTGGTGTGGGTGGCCGCCGGCGCCGGCTGGGTCGGCGACTCGGTGAGCTGTCCCCGCACCGGCGAACCGATCGTGCGGTCCGGTGAGGGCTGGCAGTCGACCGGCGACGAGAACTTCCGTCGGCCCACGCCCGACTGGTGGTTCGACGACGAGAACATCTACGGGCCCGACGGTTTCTCCGCCCCCATGACCCTCGCCGTCCCCGGCCGGGCCAATCGTGGCAACGCGACGCAGGCGGTGGCGGCCGCCGTCGCGATGGGAGCCGACCCGGGCAAGGCCGCCGCCGCGGTCGGAACCGTCGGCGAGGTCGCCGGGCGCTACGGCATCCACCAGATCGGAAACCATTCCGTCCGAACACTTCTCGCGAAGAACCCGGCGGGCTGGCAGGAGGCCTTGTCGATGATCGACCAGGACGCCGACGGCCTGGTGATCGCGGTGAACGGCCAGGTTCCCGACGGCGAGGATCTCTCCTGGCTGTGGGACGTGCGGTTCGAGACGTTCGAGACGATGCAGGTGGTGGCCGCCGGCGAGCGGGCCGCCGACCTGTCGGTGCGTCTGCTCTACGCGGGCGCCGAGCACACCACGATCCCCGATCCGATGGCCGCGATCGCCTCGTGCCCACCGGGGCGGGTCGAAGTGCTCGCCAACTACACCGCGTTCCGCGATCTGGGGATCGCCATGGAACGTGCGGAACGTGCACGGAGGGCCGAACAGTGAGCGAGTCGACGCTGCGCATCGGGCTGGTCCTGCCCGACGTCATGGGCACCTACGGCGACAGCGGCAACGCCCTCGTCCTCAAGCGCCGCGCGATCATGCGCGGCATCGACGCCGAAGTCGTGCACATCACGCTCGACGACCCGGTTCCCGATTCGCTGGACATCTACACCCTCGGTGGCGCCGAGGATTACGCCCAGCGCCTGGCGACCCGGCACCTGGCCCGCTATCCCGGCCTGCAGCAGGCCGCCGCGGCGGGCCGCCCGGTCCTGGCGATCTGTGCCGCCATCCAGGTACTCGGCCACTGGTACGAGACCTCGGCGGGCGAACGCGTCGACGGCATCTCGCTGTTCGACCTGACGACGGCGCCGCAGGCGAAACGCAGCATCGGTGAGCTGATCACCGAACCGACTCTGGCTGCGCTCACCCAGCCGCTCACCGGATTCGAGAACCACCGCGGCGGAAGCACACTGGGCTCAGACGCCGCACCTCTCGGTCGGGTCAAACACGGCGTCGGCAACGGCGTCGGCGACGGCACCGAGGGCGTCGTGCAGGGCAGCGTGATCGGCACCTACATGCACGGTCCGGCGCTGGCCCGCAACCCGGAGCTCGCCGATTACCTCCTCGCAACCGCGATGGGCGTCGAATCGCTTGCGCCGCTAGACCTCCCCGAGGTCAGCCGGCTGCGCAAGGAGCGCCTCGCCGCCGGGCGGCGACGGTAGGAGAACAAGCTCACTGCCCCAGAGCGATCCCCGCCGACTTTGCCGCCCGCTGCAACACCTCGACGAGCATGTCGACGGTCAGCCGCCCGGTGAAGGTGTTGTGCTGGCTCACGTGGTAGCACCCGAACACCTCGAGTGTCGCGTCGCCGCGGGTCAGGATCGTCGACGCCCCGTGCCCGAACTTCGGTGCCGGACGTGGCACCGTCCAGCCGAGCGCACCGAATGTGCGCAGTGCCGACTGCCAACCGAAAACGCCGAGCGTGATCACCGAACGCACTGTCGGAGAGAGCAGTTCGAGCTCGCCGTGCAACCAGTACGAACACCGGTCCCGTTCCTCTACGGTCGGTTTGTTCTGCGGCGGAGCGCAATGCACGGGTGCGGTGATCCGCGTACCGAACAGCTCCAGCCCGTCATCCATCGCCGCCGAATGCGGTTGACTCACCAGGCCGGCGAGATACATTGCGGAGAACAGGAAATCGCCGCTCTGGTCGCCGGTGAACATCCGGCCGGTGCGGTTGCCGCCGTGTGCGGCAGGTGCGAGTCCGACGATCAGCAACCGCGCGTCGGCCGGTCCGAGGCCGGGCACCGGACGTCCCCAGTACTCCTGGTCGGAGAACGCGCGACGCTTCTCCCGGGCCACCTGTTCACGCCACTCGACGAGCCGCGGGCATGCGCGACAGTCGATCAGGTGCGCATCGAGTTCCGCGAGATCGCGGAACCGCCGTCGAGTGTCCATATCCGACAGTAACCGCGAGCCGCGACCGGCCGGTCAGTCCAGTACGACGCACCGTTCGCGGGTGCGGTCGACGGCGAACCAGCCTCGTTCGAACTCCTGCCACTGCCGCAGGTGTGCCCGCGACTCCTCGCCGTCCCGCGCGACGGCCCGCTCCAGGCGCTCCGCCTCGGTTCCGCCGTCGAGCCACAGGGCACGAGTCAGTCGGTCGGCGATGCGACGCCGCGCCGACGAGACGCCTTCGATGATCAGTAGTGGCTGCCATTCGATCCACACCTGCGGGCCCGGCGTCGCACGGCCGTCGCGCCAGACCCGAGGACGGTAGCGGTAGTCGCGGCGTCGGACGAAGGAATGCAGGACATCGGCCTCCAGCTCGGGCCACCACGCGACCGGGTCGTCCCAGGTCGCGAAGTCGTCGGTGCGCACCAGCGTCACGCCGACCCCGCGGTCGCGCAACCGGGCGACCAGCAGATCCGCGACCGTCGACTTCCCGGCGCCCGACGGCCCGTCTATCGCGACGATCCCCGAGTCGAGACCCGCAGCGAGCTCGGCGAGACGCGCGCCGACCTCGGGCGCGACGCGGTCGGGTACCGTCACCAAGCCGTCGCGCCCACGGTCAGGCTCGGCGGGAACCGGGTCAGCGACGCCGTGATCGGCGCCTCCGGAACCCGGGTCACCGCCGTCCGTCCGGTCCTCAGGTATCCGGCGATCGCGGCGTCGAGTGGCCGATTCCCGCGGCCGAGCTGGGCGTGGTCGCCTCCGCCGACGGTGATCAGGTGGCTGCCCATCCGGCGTTGCATGACCAGACTTCCGCGGTACGGCGTCTGCGGGTCCCCGACGCTCTGGATCTGCAACGGCCGTACGGCGAGTCCCCGATCCCTGATCCGGATCGGACGGGCGACCGGGGGTGCTCCGGCACAGGCCATCCCCGAACGGTAGACGAGTCCCGGCGCCTCGAACGGGTCGGCGGTGACGTAGCCGGTGATGAACGCCGAAAGGCTCATCGACGGATCCGCGGGCACCTGGTTCTCGTTGCACAGGACGGCCGCCTGCATGTCCTGTGAGACCGTCGCCGCTTCGAGGACCGCGGGCGAGGGCTTGGCGAACTCCCCGGGGGCGCCGGCCGTCAACATCGCGATGACCGGCCAGAAGTTCCGATCGGGCGCGAACGCCCGCGTCAAGACCAGAAGTCCCGAATTCGCTTGCACCGAACCAGGTGTCAGCAGCGTCGCGACGAAGTTCTCGAACCGTGCACGCGCATCCGCGGTCAGGTCGGTTCCGGCGATGTACTGTTCGGCGATGGCGCGGAGCCCCGGCGGAACGTCCCCGACCTGCGCCGGCGGCGCGACCAGCGACGGCGGGACACCCGCCTCGGCGCTGACGCGATTGCTCCACTTCCGGTACACGGCGAGCGGAGTGGTTCCCAGATGGTAGACGTGGTCGTGGCGGGCGATCCACGCCATCATGGCGTGGACACGGGCCTTGTAGCCGGGGGTCTGTACATCGAGCAGGCTGTTCCACACGACGCCCGGATCGAATCCGGAATCGAGGACCATGCGGTCCACCCGCTGGGGGAACAGCGTGGCGTAGGTCGCGAAGAGCAATGTCCCGTACGAGACCCCGTACAGACTGATCTTGGTCTCGCCCAGCCGGCGGCGAACCACCTCGATGTCACGCGCGGTGTTCTCCGTCGTCAGGGTCGCCCCCAGACCGGGCGTCCGCCGCGCACACCGCTCGCGATTGAGTTTTCCTGCGGCGGTGAGGATTTCGGATTCCGCGCCGGTGAGCGGAGCGCACTTCAGCGGCGTGCCCGACACCAGGCCGCGCGGTTGCACGGCGACGAGATCCCATTGGTCGCGCACCTCGGCCGGCGGATGCAACTGGCTGAACATCGCGATCCCGTCGCCGCCGGGGCCTCCCGGATTCCCCATCAGGACACCGCGGCGTTGCGCCGGATCGCGGGCTGGGACGCGACTCACCAGGAGCTCGATCGTGGGCCCGTTCGGCTGGGCGTGATCCAGCGGGACCTCGACCGCGGCACACCGGACGCTCGACGGAACACCGTGAACGGCGGGACATGAGGTCCATTCCAGCTCGGGTACCGCAGCCCCGGCGGAAGGCACGGCCCGTGCCGTGTCCAGCAGGCCGATGGCGGCGATCGCGGCCATCCCCGCCGCGATCACCCGGATTCGTTGACGCCCCCGCTTCAGCGATATCACCTCCCGACCTTAGCCGGGGTCACGCAACACGCCCCGCGTGCGGTCCTCAGGCCAGAATCCGGCGGCGGTCCTCAGGCCAGAATCCGGCGACCGGACAGCGCCCGGCCGAGCGTCAGTTCGTCGGCGAACTCGAGATCGCCGCCCATCGGCAGACCCGACGCCAGCCGTGTCACCGACAGCCCGGGGAAGTCTTTGAGCATGCGCTGCAGGTAGGTGGCGGTCGCCTCGCCCTCGGTGTTGGGGTCGGTCGCGACGATCACCTCGCTGACGTCGACTCCGTCCTCCTGATTGGCGAGCCGCCGCAGCAGCTCACGAATGCGCAGCTGGTCGGGTCCGATCCCGGACAACGGGTCGAGCGCACCGCCGAGCACGTGGTAGCGACCGGTGAACTCCTTGGTCCGCTCGATCGCGTGGACGTCCTTGGGTTCTTCGACGACACAGATCTTGGTGGCGTCGCGTCGGGAATCCGAGCAGATCCGGCACAGGCGATTCGCCGACACGTTGCCGCATTCGGCGCAGAAGACGACGTCGTCGCGGACGCGTCCGAGTGCGGCGATCAGTCGGTCGATGTCGGACTTCTCCCCGGCGAGCAGGTGGAAGGCGATCCGCTGCGCACCTTTCGGACCGAGACCCGGCTGCTTGGCCAGTTCGTCGATCAGATCCTGGATCGGTCCTTCATACATCGTGTGCCCGGGTTCTCTGGTGTCGTGGGGAGGATCGCGCGGCGGGCGCGATCAGCCGCCGAGCCCGGGGATACCGCCGCCGAGGCCTCCGGCCAGCGGACCCATCTTCTCCGTGGTGAGCTGCTCACGCTTCTGCGACAGGTCGGCGAGCGCGCCCAGCAACAGATCCTGCAGGGTCTCCACGTCTTCGGGGTCGACGACCTTGGGGTCGATGGACACCGCGGTCACCTCACCGGTGCCGTTGCCGGTCACGGTGACCAGGCCGTTGCCCGCGCTTCCGACGATCTCCGCCGCGGCGATCTCGTTCTGTGCGGACAGGAGCTTCTCCTGCATCTGCTGCGCCTGGGCCAGCAGTCCCGCCATCGGGTTCTCGCCGCCCTGGCCGCCGCCGAACAATGCGCTGGGATCGAATGGTTGCGTCACGCCGTCCAGGGTAGCCCCCGGGTCAGCGCAACAATCGATCGACATGCGCGGCGATGTCGTCGACGGTCACCTCGTCGACCGGGCTGATCTCGAAGGACAGCACCTCGTCCCCGAACAGTCGGCTTGCCCGGCGGGTCAGCGAGAACTCGAAACGGTCGTCCACGCGCCGCCACTCGACGATGCCGCCGTAGACGGGCGCGCTCGCCCCGGTCGTGACGCAGTGTTCGTCGGCGCGCGGTCCGCCGGTGAGATCGCGCTGGATCTGGAAACAGGCCAGCGACTCGTCGTCGATGAAGACGACGGCTTCACATCCCAGGTCGGGGTGTCGCTCATACGACGCTCGAATCGTCACGGTGGCCAGGGTAGATGCTCACGTGCACCCGTAGCCATCCACCGAAAGCGCCCCCCGAGATGCGCCCTCTGGAAGTCCGGCACGGACGATATGTCGCCGGCGTCCTGCTGAAGGGCGGATTTCGGGCGCGGATTTCGGGGCCGGATTTCGGGGGTATCGAGGTCAGTCCGACCACACCGAGCGTCGGCTCTCGAACCGGCGCGGCGTGCCGTCGAGCGGATCGGTGAACTCCAGGACGTGCGCGACCAGCCGCAGCGGGGACGTGAAGTCCCCGTGGTCGGGTCGTTCCGCCAGCTCCGGGCGGACATCGGGATACAGCGGATCGTCGACGATGGGGACGCCCAGCGAGGACATGTGCAGCCGCAGCTGATGGGTACGTCCCGTGTGCGGCACCAACCGGTACACGCCACCCCGGTCGGTCTGTTCGACGAGGGTGATGTCGCTGATGGCGTTGACCGGACCGTCGACGACGCGCGCCCGCAGGTCACCGGCCGTTTTCTCGATACGGTCGCGCACGGTGACGGTGCCGGAGAGCGCCTCGTCGACCGGCGCGAGCGCGCGATACTCCTTGCGCGCCTGCCTCGACGCGAAGAGGTCCTGGTAAGCAGCCCGGACCTCTGGTCGCAAGGTGAAGAGCAGGATGCCGGCGGTGAGGCGGTCGAGACGGTGGGCCGGCGAGATCGTGTCGCTGTCCAACTCGCGCCGGAGTCGCACCAGAGCGGTCTGCGTCACGTGACGACCCCGCGGCATGGTCGCCAGGAAGTGCGGCTTGTCCACGACGACGATGTTGTCGTCGCGGTAGAGCACCGGGACGTCGAAGGGGATCGGGACCTCGTCGGGGAGATCGCGGTACAGGTAGAGCGAGACGTTCACCCGCGACGGCGCGTCGAGGTCGACGGGTTGGCCGCCGGCGTCGACGATCTCACCCGCGGCGGCGCGCGCCCGCAGTTCCGCGGCGCCGAGGCCCGCGAGACTCGGGGACGCGAGGAGCGCTTCGCCGACGGTGGATTCGGGCCCCGACCGCAAGACCACCCGCGTCGAGTCGACGCCGTCCCTGATCGGAAGCGGCGAGGGTCGGGCCCGGCCCCTCCTGCGCGGGGTCAGTTCTCTGCGCCTGTCAGTTCTCTGCGCTGTCAGTTCTCGAGGCGCTTCTTGAGGTTGCCGAGCACCTCGGCCTGAATGCGGTTGAGTCCCTTGGGCGCGAAGGTCTTCTCGAAGAAGCCGCCGATGCCGCCGGCACCGTTCCAGGTGGTGGTGGTCGTGACGCGCGAACCGCTGCCCGACGGGGCGACCTTGTAGGTCGTCACCATGGTGGAGTTGGCGTCGCGCTCGGTGACGGTGTCCGGGGTGACGCTGACGGTCGCCTGCACGTCGCGCTGCCGCTTCGAGGTGGCCTGGAGAATCCAGTGCACGACGGTGCCGTCGCCGTTACCGCCGCTGATGACCTTGTAGTCGCGGTACTGCGCCGGGAGGATCGCCGGACGCACGTCGTCGTAATCGGCGAGCGCCCCGATGACGGCGTCCGGAGCGGCGGTGATGTCGATCGATTGTGATGCGGAAACCTGACCCACGATGGACACTCCTCAGGACGAAACGATTGGCGGGCGAACTGATCAAGTCCTAGGCTAACCGGGTGAGCTCTGGGCTGGAGATGGGGGGACAGGCATTTGACCAGGGGGTGTCCACCCTACTGGCCAGCTATCGTGCCATTCCTCCGAACGCGACCGTGCGCCTTGCGAAGAAGACGTCCAACCTCTTCCGCAAACGCGCAGCCAATCCACATCCCGGACTGGACGTCTCCGGACTCGACCGGGTGATCTCGGTCGACCCCGACGCCCGAACCGCCGACGTCGCCGGGATGTGCACCTACGAAAACCTCGTCGCGGCGACCCTGCCCTATGGTCTGGCGCCCCTGGTGGTCCCCCAACTCAAGACGATCACCCTCGGCGGCGCGGTGACCGGCCTCGGCATCGAGAGCACCTCCTTCCGTTCCGGACTCCCGCACGAGTCGGTGTCGGAGATCGACATCCTGACCGGTGACGGTGAGATCATCACCGCCACACCCACCAACGAACATGCCGATCTGTTCTTCGGCTTCCCGAACTCCTATGGCACGCTGGGCTATTCGGTCCAACTGCGCATCGAGCTGGAACCGGTGAAGCCCTACGTCGCGCTGCGCCACGTGCGGTTCACCTCCGTCGCCGAGCTGCAGTCGACGATGGAGACGATCGTCACCGACAAGACATACGACGGCGAGCACGTCGACTACCTCGACGGAGTCGTGTTCTCCGCCAACGAGTCCTACCTCACAGTCGGACGCCAGACCGACGAGGAGGGCGCGGTCAGCGACTACACCGGGATGGACATCTACTACCGCTCCGTCCAGAGCAAGACCACCGACCGTCTCACCATCCACGACTACCTGTGGCGCTGGGACACCGACTGGTTCTGGTGCTCGCGCGCTTTCGGTGCGCAGAACCCGAAGATCCGCCGCTGGTGGCCGAAGCGCTACCTGCGCAGCAGCTTCTACTGGAAGCTGATCGCGCTCGACCAGCGCTACGACATCGGCGACCGGCTCAACGCGCGCAAGGGACTTCCGCCGGGTGAACGCGTCGTGCAGGACATCGAGGTGCCGATCGAGCGCACCACCGAGTACGTCGAGTGGTTCCTGGACAACATCCCGATCGAGCCGATCTGGTTGTGCCCGCTGCGTCTCCGCGAACCCGCCCTGCCCGGCTCGGACCCGGTCCGCCCGTGGCCGCTGTACCCGCTCGAACCGCAACGCACCTACGTCAACGTCGGCTTCTGGTCGGCCGTGCCGGTCACCCCGGGCGATCCCGGGCACACCAACAAGATCATCGAACGCAAGGTCGCCGAACTCGACGGCCACAAATCGCTGTACTCGGAAAGTTTCTACGAGCCGGACGAGTTCGACGAACTCTACGGCGGTGAGAGTTATCGGCTCCTGAAGAAGCGGTACGACCCCCGCGGCCGTCTTCTGGACCTCTATTCGAAAGCGGTGAAACGCCAATGACGACATTCAAAGACAGCGCACCCGCCGGTGCGGATCCCCACACCTGGAAAATGTCCTTGTCCGAGATCTTCGAGACCCTCCTCGGCGGCAACCTGTCGATTCGGATCTCGGCATACGACGGCAGCAGCGCCGGCCCGGCAGACGCCCAGTACGGCCTCAACCTGAAGACGCCGCGCGGCACCACCTACCTCGTCACCGCACCCGGTGACCTCGGCCTGGCCCGCGCCTACATCGCCGGCGACCTCGAACTCGTCGGCGCGCATCCCGGCGACCCCTACCCCGCACTCAAGGCTCTCGCGAGCGACCTGGACTTCCACCGCCCCTCGCCGCTGGTCCTGGCGCAGATCGCACGATCGCTCGGTATCGAGCACTTCAAGCCGATCGCCCCGCCCCCGCAGGAGGCCGTGCCGCGCTGGCGTCGCTTCGCCGAAGGCCTGCGGCACAGCAAGGCTCGTGACGCCGAGGTCATCCACTACCACTACGACGTGTCGAACGCCTTCTACGAGTGGGTCCTCGGCCCCTCGATGACCTACACGTGTGCGGTCTACCCCGACCACGACGCGTCGCTGGAGATTGCGCAGGACAACAAGTATCGCCTCATCTTCGAGAAGCTGCGCCTCAAGCCGGGCGACCGGCTGCTCGACATCGGGTGCGGCTGGGGCGGAATGGTCCGCTACGCCGCCAAGCGCGGCGTTCACGCCATCGGCGCCACGCTGTCGGCCGAGCAGGCCGAGTGGGCGCAGAAGGCCATCGTCGACGAGGGCCTCACCGACCTGGCCGAGGTGCGCCACAGCGATTACCGCGACGTCACCGAGTCCGGCTTCGACGCGGTGTCGTCGATCGGTCTGACCGAGCACATCGGTGTCAGCAACTACCCGGCCTACTTCGGTTTCATGCGTGACAAGCTGCGTCCGGGCGGAATGCTGTTGAACCACTGCATCACCCGGCCCGACAACGCCAGCCGCAGCAGGGCGGGTTCGTTCATCGACCGCTATGTGTTCCCCGACGGCGAACTCACCGGGTCGGGCAAGATCATCTCCAAGCTCCAGGACATCGGCGGCATGGAGGTCATCCACGAGGAGAACTTCCGCGAGCACTACGCGATGACCCTCCGGGACTGGAACGCCAACCTCGTCGAGCACTGGGACGAGGCTGTCGCCGAGGTCGGTGAGGGCACCGCCCGCCTGTGGGGCCTGTACATGGCGGGCTGCCGGATCGGCTTCAACCGCAACATCATCCAGCTCCACCACGTGCTGGCGACCAAGCTCGACGACCACGGTGGACACCAGGTCCCGCTGCGGCCGTGGTGGGACGCCTGAGTCCCTTCGACCAAACGAAACCCCGTCGGACCACCGGCGGGGTTTCGTCGTTCGAAGGTCTCAGGTGAGGGGGACGTCGATGATCGGCCGGCGGACGTCCGCGCCCGGTCCGTCGAAGTGCCACCATTCGCCGGAGTAGACGCTCAGTCCCCCGGCGGCCATCGCCCGGCGCAGCCCAGCCCGCGCGGCCTGCGCAGACACCGAAACCCCTTGCGTCGCAAATGCGGTCGCGCGTGGAGTGAACGAGTCGAAGTCGGTGCCCATGTCGATACGGCAGAGGTCGCCGACCTTACGCGGAGCCGGACAGCTCGGGTTGCGGACCGCCAGCGTGACGTCGACCGAGCGCCCGGATTCGTGGCTGGTCGAATAGGGGCCGGGTGCCGCGACCCACGCCGGATCGGGCACTTTCCGGAACATGCGCTGCTGCACCGAATGCGGCCGATAGCAGTCCCAGAACACCAGGGTCTCGCCACGGGCCCGCAGCCTCTGGGCCGCGGTCCGCAGGCCCGGAGCCATCGACTCATGGACCAGACAGCGGGCGTTGCGCGGGTACAGCTGCTCACCGACGAAGTTGTCGGTGGTCGCGTACCGCAGATCCAGCACCGCGTCCGCGACGACGGTCTTCACGTCCACCAGTCCGAGGGAACGCGCCTGTTGGTCGACGGTCTGCCGTGGCGTCGACGGCGATCCGTTGGGTGCCGCTTCGGCACCGGCCATCGACAGCATGAGAGCCACCGTCGCCGCAGCCGGCGTCATGACCAGACGTAGAACCGATCGCAATCGCATGTCTGCGTTCTACCAGCCCGTGATCACGACGGTCACTCGATCGGCCGTGCCCCGAGTTCCGACTTGAGCAGCTCGAGGGCCACCAGGTCGGGATCCAGGCGCTGTTCGGGCGCTCCCGTCCTCGCATCGGCGACCATCTCGGCCCGCTCCTCGTCGGGGATGTCCTCGTCCGCGCGTGGCGGCTCGGGCTCCTCCGGTTCGGCCACCGGCTCGGGCGCGGGGGCCGTGGCCACGAACTGGTCCCGGGCACGACTCGGCCGCGAGTACGACTGCCGGGGCTTGGCCTGCGGTTTCGTCGGCTGCCCGCCGCCGGCCACCGACGGCGCGACTGCAGTGCCCGGGGCCTGATGCACGGTGCGCACGTCGAGCGGTGTGCCGAAGACCTCGGAAAGCGCCTCGCGGATGATCGTCACCGCATGGGGTGCCGAGAGTCGGCCGACGAGCACCTCCACCGGATGCGCCAGGACCACCGTGGCGCCCTCGAGATCGGCGATGACTGCCGCCGACAACATCGGCTCGAGACTCTTGGAACGCTCGCGGACCGCTGCCCGGATCTCCGGGTACCGCGTGCGGACGGCGTCGGCGTCGAGTCCACCGGAGGGAGCAGGTTCGGGCTCCGGTTCCGGTTTCGGTTCAGGCGCCTTCGCCCGCACCGGCATCGCGTCGGGCGGCGGGACCGAGTACTCGTCGACCGGCTCGTCCGGCAACGGGATGTCGTCGAAGGGGGCCGACTGCCCCGGCTCGGGGGCGGGTTCCGTGGCCGGTTCGGCCCCCCGTGCGCGCGACGGTGGCTCCGGCGCCGTCGGGGTGCCGCCGTTCCGGACTGAGGGGGTGACGTCGGTCCGCACGGGTTCCGGCGCCGGCGGCGCTGTTGCCTCTGCCTCGACCGGCGACTCGACTGCGGCGACGGGGAGATCGAGCGTCGGCGCCTGGACGTCCGGAGCTTCGGTGTCCGGAGCTTCGGTGTCTAAAGCTTCGGTGTCTACGGCTTCGGTGTCCGGAGCGTCGGTGTCCGGAGCTTCGGTGTCTAAAGCTTCGGTGTCTGCGGATTCGAGGTCCCCGAGATCGAGCGCATCCGGGTCGGGGAGGGCGTCGAGCGCAGGCTCCTCGACACTCAGCTCCTCGAGCATGTCCGCGTCGTCGGTGGTGTCCTCGACGTCGGCCATCAGCGCGACTGGATCCGCAACGACCGACTCCTCGACCACAGGTGTCTCGGAAACCTGGTCAGCGGCCGCGGTTTCAGCGGCGACGGGCTCAGCGGCCACGGGCTCGGGCGCCGGCGCGACAGGCTCCGGCGCGGTTGGTGTCGGCGGTGTCGGCATCGGCGCCGGGGGCGAGGGTGTCGGTGCCACGACGGCGACATCGGCCTCGGCTTCCTCCGCCGCGGCGCGACGGGCCTCTTCGGCCGCCTTCGCCTCTTCCATCGCCTTACGCTGCGACGGGCGCACGAACTTCGGTTCCGGTTCTGGCTCAGCGGGTTTCGCCGGCACCGGGATCGACGTCGAACCGATCCCCGATTCCAGACGCTCGAGCCGCTGCAGCAGAGCGGCGTCGTCGTTCGACACCGCGGGCAGCAACATGCGCGCGCACATCACCTCGAGGAGGAGGCGCGGCGACGTGGTGCCGCGCATCTCGCCGAGGGCGTCGTGCACGATCTCGGCGAAGCGCGTCAACGAGGCGGGACCGAGCGTCTCGATCTGACTCTGCATGCGTGCGAGCTGATCGCCCGGCGCCTCGACGAGCCCACGGTCGGCAGCATCGGGAACGGCCTGCAGCAGGATCAGGTCGCGGAGTCGTTCGAGGAGGTCGACCGCGAAACGGCGGGGATCGTGACCCGCGTCGACGACCTTCTCGACGGCCCCGAACAACGCCGCGCCGTCGGCCGACGCCAATGCGTCGACGGCGGTGTCGATGAGGGCGATGTCGGTGACACCGAGCAGCGCGAGTGCACGCTCGTAGGCGACGCCCTGGTCGTCGGCGCCGGCGAGGAGCTGATCGAGGATCGACAGCGAGTCACGCGGCGAACCCCCACCGGCACGGATGACCAGTGGGTAGACCTCGGGTGCGACCGTCACACCCTCGCGCTCGCAGATCTTCTCCAGCAGACCGCGCATGACCGGCGGGGCGAGCAGACGGAACGGGTAGTGGTGCGTGCGCGAGCGGATCGTCGGCAGCACCTTCTCCGGCTCGGTCGTCGCGAACACGAAGATGAGATGCTCCGGCGGCTCCTCGACGATCTTGAGCAGTGCGTTGAAGCCGGCGTTGGTCACCATGTGTGCCTCGTCGACGATGAACACGCGATAACGCGACTCGGCCGGCGCGTAGAACGCGCGGTCACGCAACTCGCGGGTGTCGTCGACGCCGCCGTGGCTGGCCGCGTCGAGTTCGATGACGTCGAGGTTGCCTGGTCCACCGGGAGCGAGCGCCACGCACGACGAGCACGTGCCGCAGGGCCGCGAGGTAGGGCCTTCGGCACAGTTCAACGACCGCGCCAGGATTCGCGCCGACGACGTCTTGCCACAGCCGCGCGGACCAGAGAAGAGGTACGCGTGGTTGATGCGTCCGGAGTCGAGGGCACGGCTCAACGGATCGGTGACGTGCTCCTGCCCCACGACGTCGGCGAAGGTAGCCGGGCGATAGGTGCGATACAGAGCCACGCGTCGAGAGTACCGGCGACCCGTGACATCGGATGCGCCTGCCTCACACTGCGGGCGATGCCCCTGTCTCGGGTGCATCACCCATCAGCTCACCGGCGGTTCCGACCAGGTCATCGACCATCTCGTCGGACAGATCCACGTGGTCGGCGTGGGTTCGCACGGACGGTTCGACGGCCCGGGAGCTGCCACCGTCGGCCTGATCGGTGGGCAATCCGCCATCGGCGATGACCGCTACCGCGACCCCGGGAGCGATGACTGCAGCCGGGTCGGACTCGGTGGCCGAACGGGAACCGAAGAACCGGAGGGCGACGACCGTCGCGATCAGAATCCCGAGATAAGCCCACAGATACGGGCTGACGGTGAACCAGTTGAGCCAGGTGACCCGCGTCTTCACGTAGAGACCCGTGTAGTAGGCGTCGGGCAGGAGCCCCGGAACATGCGTCGGCCACGCGAACGCCAGCAGCACGACGGCCGTGGCGGACGCCGCCGCCAGGCCACGTTCGACCTGGGTGCGTCGTGTGTCGAGAGCCAGGTGGACGCCGGCCACCACGATCGGCACGAACCAGACCCAGTGGTGACCCCACGACATCGGCGAGACCACACATGCGGTCATGCCGACGATGCTGATCGCCACCAGTTCCTGCCCTCGGCGATGAGCGTAGGCGGCGACCGCGAAACCGGCGACGAGGGCGATCACGACCAGTGCGGCCCACAGGAGAGTCGACGGATCGTCGGTGTCGAGGTGGTTCGCGAGCATCCCGCGGATCGACTGATTGCCGCGCAGCTGCGCCGAGCCGACACGGTCGGACTGGAACAGCTTGCCGGTCCAGTAGGCCCACGAGTCACGCGGAAGCGCGATGAAGCCGATCGCCACCGTCATGGCGAATCCGCCGATGACCCCGAAGAACGCTCGCCAATTGCGTTGCACCGCGTAGTAACCGGCGAAGATCAGCGGCGTCAGTTTGATACCCGCGGCGATACCGGTGCCGATGCCCTTCGTCTTGCTGGTGTCGGGACGGGTGAGGTCCGCCAGGATCAGCAGCATCAGGAAGACGTTGATCTGGCCGTACCAGATGGTCGTCCGGACGGGTTCGAGCAGCATCGCCACCGCGACCAGCGCCATCGCGATCACGCGCAGCGGCCACGTGACCGGCCGGCCCAGGCTGCGGAAGCTCAGCATGACGACGAGGTAGAGGGCGACCACGATGCCCGCGGTCCACAGCCATCGCGCCACGTCGAACGAGATCCACGCGAGAGGTGTGAAGAGCAACGCCGAGAACGGCGAGTACGTGTAGTCGAGGTCGCCGATCATCTTGACGTCGTAGAGGCTGGCACCCTCGGTGACGGCTTGAGCTCCCTGCCGATACACGGCCAGGTCGATCTGATTGTTGAGCAGACCCCAGAACTGGGCTCCCCAGGGCACGACGACATCCTGGAGTGCCAGAGCGATGACCCCGACGATGGCGAAACCGGATGCGAGAAGAACCGGCCTGGGCAGATTCACGATTTACAAGAGTGGCATATGGATCGGCGCATACCGGTTCACTCACCGCCGAATGAGAGCTATCTAACGCTGCGTGGGCGTTTCGATGCGGCGTGTCGGCGAGACGAGTGGCTCAGTTGCGCTCCGCCAGCAGGGTCTCGGCCGACGCGAGGAGCACGCACGTCGCGACCCCGTCCATCGCGGCCCGCAGGTCGTCGGTGTTCGGGAAGGTCGGCGCCAGACGGATGTTCCGGTCGTGCGGATCGGTCTTGTAGGGGAACGCGGATCCGGCACCGGTCAGGGCGATCCCGGCTTGTTTCGCCAGTTCGATGGTGCGTCGGGCCGCGCCGTCGACGACGTCGAGGCTGATGAAGTAGCCGCCCTCGGGCTCCGACCACGAAGCGACCTTCGACTCGGCCAGCCGATCCTCGAGGATGTCGAGCACCAGCTTGAACTTCGGCGCCAGGATCTCGCGGTGGCGGGCCATGTGGGCGCGCACGCCGTCGGCGTCACCGAAGAACTTGAGGTGACGCAGCTGGTTGACCTTGTCCGGACCGATGGTCTTGAAGCCGAGGTACTTGCTGAACCAGGCGATGTTCTCGTCCGACGACCCGAAGAACGACACGCCGCCACCCGCGAACGTGATCTTCGACGTCGAGCCGAGGACGTACACGCGATTGGGGTGCCCGGCCTCGGCGGCCATCTCGAGGACAGGCAGCTGCGTCGGCGCGGCATCGACCAGGGTGTGAACCGCGTAGGCGTTGTCCCAGTAGATACGGAAGTCGGGGGCGGCCGGCATCGCGAGCAGGCCGCGTGTCACCTCTTCGGAGAACGTGACGCCGGTCGGGTTGGAGTAGGTGGGCACCGCCCACAGACCCTTGATGCTCGGGTCGTTGGCGACGAGCTCGGCGCAGAGCCGGACATCTGGACCGTCCGGGAGCATCGGCACCGGGATCATCTCGATGCCGAAGCTCTCGGTGATCGCGAAGTGCCGGTCGTATCCGGGGGCCGGGCACAGGAACTTGATCTTCTGGCGGCCCCACGGCTCGTCGGAATCGACGGTGCCGTGCAGCAGGCCGAAGACCGTGAGGTCGTGCATGAGTTCGAGGCTGGAGTTGCCGAACGCGATCAGGTTCTTCGGGTCGACGGCGAGCAGCTCACCGAAGATCTCGCGCAGCTCGGGCAATCCGACGAGGCCGCCGTAGTTGCGGGTGTCGGTGCCGTTGCCGTCGCGGTAGTCGTCGCCGGGCAGGGACAGCAGCGCGTTGGACAGATCCAGCTGTTCGGGAGCCGGCTTGCCGCGCGTGAGATCGAGCTCGAGACCCAGGGCGGCCAGCTCGTCGTAGCGCTTCTTCAGGTCCGCCTGGGTGTCACGTAGTTGGTCGGCACTCATCGAGTGGAAATTCAACGTTGGACCTCTCGCGCTGGACGCCGGCGCGGGTGTCCGACGACACAGACCTGGAAAAATGAATCGGGGATATAGGGGACCCCGCGCACCCGAGAGAGCCCGTTGACCCTTGCTGCCTTCCGGCCCTGGGGGAGTTCACAGGATGCACGCCGCGCGGGATCCGTCGTCCAGTGTAGCGAGGGTTCACGGCTGGGCGACACCGGGTCTTCGCGACGTCGCGGCGGGCACATCCGCGCAGGTCCTGGCGGGTTACGAACCGGAGATACGACGAAGGTCCGCGGTGCGACCCCCTTGCGGGAGTGCACCACGGACCTTCGGTGGCGGAGGATAGGGGATTCGAACCCCTGAGGGCTGTTAACCCAACCCGCGTTCCAGGCGAGCGCCATAGGCCACTAGGCGAATCCTCCAACGACGAGATGATAGCCGCCGGGCACGCCCACACCCAAACCCGCTTGCCGGTCACGCGAACCGCACTAGGGTCGGGGGCATGTCCGATTCCTCTCCCGTCGTCGTCATCGGAGCCACCGGCGGTCAGGGCGGCGCGGTGCTCGACGCGCTGCTCGAGGCCGGTGTCGCAGTGCGCGCACTCGTCCGCGACGCCGTGTCGTCGAAAGCGGCGGTGCTCGCCGATCGCGGCGTGGAACTCGCCGTCGGTGACATCGTCAGCGGCGTAGGCCTCACCGATGCGTTCACCGGCGCGGCGGGCGCCTTCGCGCTGACGACGCCCTTCGAGTCCGGCGTCGACGCCGAGGTCGCCCAGGGCACCGCGCTGATCGAGGCGGCGACCGCGGCCTCGCTCCCCTATCTCGTCTTCTCGTCGGTGGCCTCCGCCGACCGCGACACCGGTGTCCCTCACTTCGACTCCAAGTTCGAGGTGGAGAAAATGCTCGCCGGCACCGGCATCCCGCACACGATCGTGGGGCCGGCCTACTTCTACGACAACCTGCTCGCCGGTGCCGACGCCCTCGCCGCCGGGGTCATGCCGATCGCGATGCCCGCCGACAAACCGCTGCAACAACTCTCACGTCGCGACCTCGGTCGTTTCGTGGCGACGCTGTTCCAGGACCCGGGTGCGCATGCCGGTGAACGCATCGACATCGCCTCCGACGAGCTGACGCCCGCCGAGATGGCGCGGGCCGTAGGCGACGTGCTGGGCACCACCGTGAGTGCGGAATCCTATGACCCCGAACGCATCCCGTCAGCCGACCTGAGCGCGATGTTCGCCTTCCTCGGTGACCGCAGGTACGAGGTGGACATCCCCGGGCTGCATCGCCGGTTCCCCGAAATCGAGTGGCAGACCTTCGCCGAGTGGGCGGCGGAGGCGCTGCGCCGCTGACCGGAGAACCTTCCGTATGACGTTGAACCCGGAAACCGGGCACAACGTCATACGCGTCTGCAGCGACTCACGCGTCGGAGCGTCGGTTGCCCTTCTCGTCCCAGTGCTCCGCGACCTTCTTGCTGGGCTGCACGCGTGGCGGCTCGCCCGGCATCTTCGGGTAGCTGGGCGGATAAGGCATGTCACCGAGGCCGTTTGCGTCATCCGTCTGCACCATCTCGAGCAACTTCTCGATGCCACGGCGGTGATCGGCGATGTCGACCCACGGATCACCGCGGTCCTCGAGCAGGTTCGGGACCGTCGCCATGGTGCAGTCGTCGGGATCGACGTCTTCGAGTTCGGCCCACGTCACCGGCGTCGACACGCGTCCGGTCGCACTGCGTCGTACCGAGTAGGGCGAGGCCATCGTGCGGTCACGGGCGTTCTGGTTGAAGTCGATGAAGATCCGTTCCCCCCGTTCCTCTTTCCACCATGACGTGGTGACGTGGTCCGCGTCCCGGCGTTCGAGTTCACGTGCGAGCGCGATGACACAGCGCCTGGTGGCGATGAAGTCCCACCGGGGTTCGATGGGGACGTACACGTGAATTCCCCGGCCACCGGAGGTCTTCACGAAGCCGGTGAAGCCGAGTTCGTCGAGCAGCGGCCGCAAGCCGTCGATCGCCACGCGCCGCACATCGTCGAACGTCGTGCCGGGTTGCGGGTCGAGGTCGATGCGGAGCTGATCGGGATGGTCGTTGTCCGGATGCAGGGTCGGCCAGGTGTGGAAGGTGACGGTGCCGAGATTGGCCGCCCACACCAGATCCGCGGGCACCGTGGGACGGATGGCGTCCCCGGTCCGCTTGGACGGGAACACGATCGGCGTGGACTGCACGTGTTCCGGACGCTTCTTGGCGATGTGCTTCTGATAGATCTCCTCCCCCTCGACGCCGTCGGGGAATCGTTGCAGGAACGTCGGCCGGTCTCGGGTCGCGCGCATGAGCGGTCCGTCGCCGCTGTCGTCGACGCCGAGTGCGACGGTCCGGTAGTACCCCACGAGATCCCGCTTGCGGCCACCGTTCTCGCCGAGTTCGGGGAAATAGATCTTGTCCGGGTTGCTGAGCCGCACAGCGACTCCGGCGACGTCGAGTTCTTCAGCGGGAGAACGTGATGCCATGGTCATTCCCCTTCCAGGACGTCGTGCAGGTCGTAGGTGAGCGGAACCTCGAGCTGGTCATAGCCGCAGCTCTGGGGGTCTCGGTCCGGCCGCCAGCGCAGGAACTTCACGGTGTGCCGGAAGCGCTGGTTCTCCATCTGGTCGTAGGCGAACTCCGCGACCAGTTCGGGGCGGATAGGGATCCACTCCCCCGACTTCTCCGACCGCCACCGGGTGAGTTCACCCGGCGCCGGCTTCCCCGGGTCGAGCCGCATCGGCTCGAACATCTCCTGCAGCTCAACACGTTTGGCATCGGAGAACGCCCCCGCACCGCCGACCATGCGCAACTCGCCGTCGTCGCCGTAGAGCCCGAGAAGCATCGAGCCGATCCCCCTGCCCGACTTGTGAATCCGATAGCCGAAGATCACGCAGTCCGCGGTCCGCTTGTGTTTGACCTTCAGCATCTCGCGTTTGTTCTCGACGTACACCCCGTCGAGCCGTTTGGCCACGACCCCGTCCAGGCCGGCCCCCTCGAAAGCGGAGAACCAGTCCTCGGCAACGGCGGGATCGGCGGTGACCCGGCTGACGTGCATCCGCCGGTCCCGTCCACCGGGCCCGACCGCGCGCAACAACGCCTCTCGACGGACCGCGAACGGTTCCCCGTTCACCGCGGTCGACTCCAGGGCGAGTGCGTCGAAACCGATGAAGATGGCGGGCGTCTTCTCGGCGAGCATGCTGACCCGCGACTCGGCGGGATGAATGCGCTGCGCGAGGGAATCCCAGTCGAGACGGTGCGTGTCACCGATCAGTGCGGGTACCCCGATCTCGCCGTCCAGGACGACCCGGTCGGGCAACTCCGCCTTCGCCGCCGCCACGATCTCCGGAAAGTAGCGGGCGAGGTCCTTCCCGCCGCGAGAACCGATCGCCACCTCGTCGCCGTCGCGGAAGATCAGGGCGCGGAAACCATCCCACTTGGGTTCATACGACCAGACCGTCTCGCCGTCGGGCTGTGGCGGTACGGCGGTGACCGCCTTGGCCAGCATCGGGGCTACGGGCGGCATGACCGGAAGATCCATGGCTTCACTGTTCCTCACACCTCCGGGCGCTGGCAACGATCCGCCCGGAACTCCGGGACAACCGTCGGGTCCGGCGCGCCCGTCGGGACGCACCGCAGGGGCAGACCGTCGGCGGCGCCGGTTCTCATCGCGGCTCGTCGAGCCGAGGCGGTAACCTCGACGCGATGTCGACACAGCACGCAGCGGGCCGGTACGCACCGTCCCCGTCGGGCGACCTCCACGTCGGCAACCTCCGAACGGCCATGCTGGCCTGGTTGTTCGCCCATACGACGGGTCGCCGTTTCCTCATCCGCATGGAAGATCTCGACCGCGCCGTCGCCGGCGCCGACGCCCGGCAACTCGCCGACCTCGCCTCGCTCGGTATCGACTGGGAGATCCCGGTCGTCTACCAGACCGCGCGACGCGACATCTACCGCGACATCATCGCCCGGCTCCGCGACGCCGGTCGAACCTTCGAATGCTTCTGCACGCGTCGCGAGATCCTCGAGGCGCCGTCCGCTCCCCACGCGCCGCACGGCGCCTACCCCGGTACCTGCCGCCATCTGACCGACGCCGAGCGCGCCGAGAAGATCGCCGCCGGACGGCCGCCCGCGATCCGCATCCTGGCCGACACCACCGAGTTCACGGTCACCGACCTGCTCCACGGCACCTTCACCGGCATGGTCGACGACTTCGTGATCCAGCGCAACGACGGCACTCCAGCCTACAACCTGGCCGTCGTGGTCGACGACGCCGCGCAGGGTGTCGACCAGGTGGTCCGCGGCGACGACCTGCTGTCGTCGGCTCCGCGTCAGGCCTACCTCGCGACACTGCTCGGCGAGACGCCACCGACCTACGCACACGTGCCGATGGTGCTCAACCCCGCCGGCGTCCGACTCTCCAAGCGAGACGGCGCGGTCACCCTCACCGACCTGGCGGCGGCCGGAGTCTCGGCAGCCACCGTGCTCTCGCACCTCGCGCAGTCGCTGGGTCTCGCCGGACGCGGCGAAGCCGTCGACCTCCCGACGCTGGCGGCCCGCTTCGTCCCCGAGGCTCTCCCCCGCGAACCCTGGCTGCTGGGCCCGACAGAGTGGGCCTCCACTGCCTGAGTGCTACGCCGTCGTCGCCAGCAACCTCTGCAGCAGGTCGTTGAGGGTGATCAGTCCGATGGCCCGCCCCGAGTCCGTCACCAGGGCGAGGTGGGCCCGCCTCTCACGCATGGCGGCGAGAGCCTCGTAGACCGGTTGTGCGGATTCGATCCGCAACACCGGGCGCATGAGGTCGGCGGCCGTGGCACCCGGCTCGGCGCGCAGGCTGTCGCGCACATGCACGACGCCGTGCACCGGGCCACCGTCGGCGTCACGAACCAGCAGACGCAGGTGGCCGGAAACCCGTCCGACCGTCTGGATCTCGTCAGCGCTCGCGGTCGGCGGCACCGCCGCCAGGATGTCATTGGGCGTGACGACGTCCGCGAGGGACAGCGACTCGAGTTCAAGCGCGCTGGTCAGGTGCGCGTGATAGCGCTCGTCGAGTGTCCCGACCGTCGCCGAGTGCTCGACCAGATGGCGCAACGCGTCACTGTCCTGGCCGGTGGCGACCTGATCCACGGGTTCGACACCCACGCGCCGCAGGCACCAGTTCGCGAGATGGTTGAGCTGCACGATGACCGGCCGCGTCACCCACATGAACGCACGCATCGGCAGGGCCAGCACGATCGCCGACCGCTCCGGGTGCGCGATCGCCCACGACTTCGGCGCCATCTCGCCGACCACCAGGTGCAGGAAGGTCACGAAGATGAGCGCCACCACGAAGCCGACGACGTCGGCGGACCAGTAGGGCAGGCCCCAGCTCTCGAACAGCGGCGTGAGCCAATGGTGCACAGCAGGTTTCGTGACCGAGCCCAACGCGAGTGTGCAGACGGTGATGCCGAGCTGCGAACCCGCGAGCAACACGGACAGCTCCGACGCGCTGCGGAGGGCCGCCCGGGCGCTGCCGCTCGTCGCGGCCTCGTCCTCCAGCCGGTGGCGTCGGGCAGCGATCAACGCGAACTCGACGGCGACGAAGAAGGCGCTGGCCGCGATGAGCACGACGGTGATCACCGCGACGATCCACGGGTTATCCATTGTCGGCCTCCCGTCCGGCATCCGATCCTGCTGCGTCGGAGCCCACTTCGGCCCCGCGCGACACCGACACCAGGGCCGGCACATGCTTCTCCACCTCGAGGACCTGCACGCGCACCACACGAGGCGGCGCGTCACCGTCGTCGAACAGCGCGGCCGGATCGGGGTCGATGCTGATCGCCACCGTCTCCCCGACCGCGGGGAGACCCACGAACTCCGCGATCACCAGTCCGGCGATCGTCTCGTAATCGCCCTCGGGCAGTTCCCAACCGATCGCGCGGGAGACCTCGTCGACGTGGGCGTCGCCCCGGACGCGCCAGCCGTCGGCGGTCTCCTCGATCGTTGCGATGCTCTCGGGATCGTGTTCGTCGTCGATCTCGCCGACCAGTTCCTCGGCGATGTCCTCGGCGGTCACCACGCCGGCGAAACCGCCGTACTCGTCGATGACGATGGCCATCTCCTCGTCTGCGGTGGAGAGGTTCTCCAGCACCTCCGGCAGCGGCAGCGTCGACGGGACCACGACGGCCCGGCGGCACAGATCACCTGCGGTGGCCGACGGGTCGGCCCGGGCGGGTTCCTTCTTCAGCGCGTACGACCACTCAAGCAGATCGTGGAGATGAACCACTCCGCGCACCTCGTCGTCGGTACCGGCGGTCACCGGGTACCGCGTGTGTCCGGTACTCATCCGATCGAGCACCTCCGACGCGGGCAGCCCGGCATCGACCAGGTCGGTGTGCGGCCGCGGGATCATCGCATGTTCGGCTGTGCGCGTGGGAAACTCGAGAACGCGGTCGAGCAGCACGGACAGGTCCTCGGGCAGCTCGCCGGCATCACGCGACTCGGCGACGATGTGTTCGAGGTCGCGGACCGACGCCGAGTGCTCGACGTCGTGGACCGGCTCGATCCGCAGGGCGCGCAGCAGCAGATTCGAGGCCTTGTCGAACAACGCGATCAACCAGCCGAAGACGGTCAGATAGATCGTGGTCGACCGGGCGAGCCACAGCGCGACCGGTTCCGGCCGGGCGATCGCCAGGTTCTTGGGAAACAGCTCGCCGAACACCATCTGCACGACCGTGGAGAACAGGATCGCGATGACCGTGCCGATCGCGACACCGACACCCACCGGGATGCCGACGTTGTTCAGCAGGTCACCGACCCCGGAACCGATCAGGGGTTCGGCGACGTAACCGACGAGCAGGCCGGTGACGGTGATGCCGAGCTGGGCTCCGGACAGCATGAACGACGTGCGCCGGGTGACGGAGAGTGCGCGTTTCGCGGCGGCGTCACCGGATTCGGCACGGGCTTTCAGGCGGGAGCGGTCGACCGCCATGAAGCCGAATTCCTGGGCCACGAAGTAGCCGGTCACGGCCGTGATCGCGAGGACCACCAGGATTCCCAGGAGGATTCCGAGAACGGTCAGCATGTCGCCATCCGATCAGGATCGACGCCCGGGGCGTCGGGGAAGATCTCGCAGGGGGCTGCTCGTTCCGAACTCGGTTCGGAACTGGGTGCGGACGGGTGTCGTCGGCGTTTTCGGCGCTTTGCGCGTCTCATCGTCTCTCTCGCTGGTACTCGAATACCCCTACAGGGTGCCGAGTCTTCGGGGTGGTTCGCAACTGCTTGCGATGGGAACACAACGAACAACTGTCACGCACGGTTCCCCGACGTGACCCACCGCGCTCCCGCGGACAGGGTCAATCTCGCATCGACCCGTAGTAGCGACGCAGGAATTCGTCCCGGTACTCGACGTAGGTGCCGTTCTCGATCGCCTGACGTGCACGGTCGACGAGTGTGACGATGAACGACACGTTGTGCAGGGTCGCGAGCGTCGGACCAAGCCCCTCCTTCGCCTTGAACAGGTGGTGGAGGTAGGCCCGGCTGTACTGCGAAGTGTAGTTGTCGATCTCGGGGTCGAGCTGCCGGAAGTCATTGCGATACTTGGCATTCGTCACGTTGTACCGGCCGTCGAGCGAGTAGATCGCGCCGTTTCGGGCGACGCGCGTGGGCGACACGCAGTCGAAGGTGTCGACGCCGTTCTCGATCGCGGTGAAGATGTCGTCGGGCTCGCTGATGCCCAGCAGATGCTTCGGCGCATCCTCCGGCAGTTCGTCGTTGACCCAGCCGACGATCGTGCCGAGGTTGTGCTTCTCGAGCGCGCCGCCGATGCCGTAGCCGCCGAATCCCTTTCCGCCCGCGTCACGATCGGCCTCACTCAGGGCGACGAGATCGCGTGAAGCCTTGCGCCGCAGGTCCTCGTACTGGGCTCCCTGGATCACGCCCCACAACGACTGCTGGGGACGGTGCGCGCGTTCGACGCTCAGGCGGTTGTGCTCGACCAGGCAGCGGAGGGCCCAGAGTCGGGTGCGCTCGAGCGAGCTCTCCTGGTACGCACGGGTGTTCATCAGGGTGGTGAGCTCATCGAAGGCGAAGATGATGTCTGCACCGAGCTGGTGCTGGATCTGCATCGACACCTCGGGAGTGAAGCGATGGGCCGAGCCGTCGAGGTGCGACTTGAACGTCACGCCGTCGTCATCGACGCGCGAGAGCCGTTCCTTGCCGTTGGCGGTCAGCTCGTCGTCGGGGTTGCTGACCTCCATGGCGATGACCTTCTTGAAGCCGGCGCCGAGCGACATGACCTGAAATCCGCCGCTGTCGGTGTAGGTCGGACCCCGCCAGTTCATGAAGGCACCGAGCCCGCCGGACTGATCGATGATCTCGGGACCCGGCTGCAGGTAGAGGTGGTAGGCATTCGCGAGGACCGCCTGCGCGCCCAGCGCGGCGACCGACTCGGGCAGGACGGTCTTCACGGTCGCCTTGGTACCCACCGGGATGAAGGCGGGGGTCTGGATCTCGCCGTGCGCGGTGGCGATCACCCCGGTACGGCCCCGGGTGCCGGGGAGGGTGGTTCCGACGGTGTAGGCGGGGTCGGTGACTTCGGTTCCGGTACTGCTCACCGGTGCATCCTCCCAGGTCGGCGCCCTCCGCCCAAACCGGCGGCGCGATCGTCGGGCCCGTCGGACGCCACGAGGACGCCGCGGTTCGATGTTCCGCCGATTCGATACGGTGGGGACCATGTCGTGCAGAACGCGCCGCGCCATCTCCTCCGGGACCAGGCTCGCCACCACCGCTCTCGGCCTGTCATTGGCCCTGTTCACGCTGTCCGCGTGCGGCGAGGAGCAGGACGTCACCGACACCGCCGGGACCGGTGCGCAGGCGTCAGCGGAACAACCAGCCGACGCTCCGTCGACCTCGGCCCCCGTCGTCGCCGGCCGCAAGCCCGCATCGACCCGTGCCGAATCCGTCACACCGCGCGCCGACGCGGACGACTCCACCCGCAGCGGCCCCGGCGCCACCTGCGGCACCATCCCCGGGCCGGACGGCGCACTACGTGTTCTGATCCTCGCCGGCGACGTCGATTGCGGCCAGGCGAAGTCGATCGGCGGCGAGTACGGCCCCAAGATCGTCAGCGGCACTCAGCAGTCGGTCTCCGGCTGGACATGCGGACCGTCGCAGTTGCAGGGCGTGCTCGCCGCCTGTCAGAAGGACACCACCGTCATCGGTTTCGCGCCCTGACCCGCCCCACTCGCCGGACGGCTTGACCCTCACGCGACGTCAGACCCCAAGGTTGCCCATGTGAGTGAAGAGAAGCGTCACCCGCAGCGCGATGATTCCCCGGGCCTGACCGTGGGCGCCGTCGCGGGGATGGTCGGGGTCAGCGTGCGCACGCTGCACCACTACGACCAGATCGGGCTGGTGACACCGTCGCGCCGCACGACGGCCGGATACCGCGTCTACGACGACGCCGACGTCGACGTCGAACGGCTCTACCGTGTCCTGACCTACCGCGAACTGGGCTTCTCACTCGAGCGGATAGCGACCCTGCTCGACGATCCCGATGCGGACGAACTGCATCAGCTCCGGACGCAGCACGCGCTGCTCACCGACCGGATCGATCGCTTGCACCGGATGGTCGTAGCGGTGGAGGAGATGATGACCACGAAGAAACGCGGAATCCAACTGTCCGCGGCCGAGCAGCGAGAGATCTTCGGCGACGACTGGCGCGGCGAAGAGTACAGCGCGGAGGCCGAACAACGGTGGGGCGAGACCGATGCGTGGCAGGAGAGCCGGAAACGCGTCGCCCGGTTCTCGAAGGAGGACTGGCGCAACATCAAGGCCGAGACCGATGACCTCGAACGGCGCCTTGCCGACGCGATGCTCCAGGGACTGACACTCGGATCTGCCGAAGCCGACGCGCTCGCCGAGGAACACCGTGCCCAGATCGGGCGGTTCTACGACTGCTCGCACGAGATGCACGTCGGACTCGCCGACATGTACGTCGCCGACCCGCGCTTCACCGCGCACTACGACGAACAGGCACCCGGGCTGGCCGTCTATCTGCGTGAGGTCATCCGGACCAACGCCGCGAAACACATCTGATCGCGGCGCCGGCCCGGCATCGGTGTCACTGGTCCAGATAACGCGTCCGAAGTGTCTCCGGGACAGCGGGATCCAGGCCCAGCCCGTCGCGGAAGTAGCCCTCGACGTCGCCGTACTCGGCGGTCATCTCGTCGAACGCATCCTCGAGGTACTGCCGCCGGACGCCGAGAATCGCCGACAGGATGTCCGGATCACCGCCGGCCTTCTCGAATGACGCGAAGACCGGATGCAGTGCCGGGATCAGTTCGTCGTTGGTGAGCAGGTAGTCCTCGAACACCTCGTCGCGACCGACGCCGAGCACCGTGAGGAACGTCGCGGCGCCCCAGCCGGTGCGGTCCTTGCCGGTCGTGCAGTGGAACAGTGCCGCCCCGGGTCCGGCCGGCTCGGCCAGGGCCTCGAAGAACTTCCGGTAGGACGTACGGGCACTCGGTAGGTTCACGATCTGCCGATAGGTACCCGCCATCATCGCTTCGGCCTGCCCACCGCCGAGGGCTTTGTTGGCCTGGGCGACCATCGCCGGGTCGGCGAACACTTCGTTGAGACGGGCCGGCATGGCGGTCGACGAGTCGGCCAGGACGTCGAGGTGGGTGTCGGTGACGCCCGGCAGGTCCGGGTCGGGTGCAGCGTCCCGCTCTGCAGCGGTACGGAAGTCGTAGACGGCTGTGATCCCCAACTCGTCGAACTTCGCCAGGTCATCCCCGGCCAGACGGTGCAGCTCGGTGGACCGGAACACCAGGCCGGCGCGCACCCGGCGTCCGTCGGCAGCCGACCAACCACCGAGGTCCCGGAGATTCGGCACAGTGGCGAGCGCCACGGCATGCCCATGGGTGAGATCTGTCATGAAAAGAGATTCTGACAGCCCAATCCGATCGGCCTTCGGCGACGAATCTCCCGAGTGCTCAATATGTGCCATAAATATCCGTCCGATGATCCCATGAGGCACTCTGATGACGTTGAGTCGACGAGAAGTTGGCCGCCGGTTTACCGATACCCGCGAGTAACATTAATATCGTGCCGTCTTGGGAGATGACTCACAGATGGCCTTTCTCTTCCCGGGGAAAGTGAGCAACAAAAGCGCAACCCATACGATTCCGGTCACATCATGAGGATTCCCCCGATCACCCCAAACGTGCTGTTCGCAGGAGGTGGCGGGGCAGTGATATCCGAACCTCGGCGGCGTTACAGGGCGCCAGGTGAATTTCGTGCCATGATCCTCCACGACAGCCTGCGCAGTCGCATTGAAAATGCCGGATATCCCTGGGCTAAGTTCCCTTTCATGTCCAGCAAAGTGGCGGTTCACGGTCGCACAATCATCCAAAATGTGCGGGTATTCGACCGGCCGTCCGAAGGACTGATCAACGGCACGGACCCACTGACCGAGGGCGACGCCGAGCGGATCTTCAAGAACCTCTGATTCAACCCCTGCCTGTCGTACTGCCTTCCGGCGGTACGGCAGGCAAGTCGGTTGTACCGACCCCCAAGAGAAAGTTGGACGATGTGGTCTTCGGATCGGGCGGCAGCGATGCGTGACGCCCCGGAGCCTGGCGGCACCCCCTCGGACGCAACCCTGATCGAAGCCCGCGAACTCTCCGTGGATGCTTCCTGGGGCCACATCTGCGGTCCGGTCGACCTCCGGGTCCGCACCGGCGGAGTCACCGTCCTCGCCGGGCCGGAGGGCCGCGGCCGAACCGCACTGTTGCTCACGCTGGCGGGTCGCATGCGCCCGACGAAAGGCGAGTTGGTCGCCTTCGACCGCTCGAACGACGCCCACCATCTGTTCAAGAACGCTGCCGTGGCATGGATCGACGAGGTCGACGACATCGAACAGACCATTCGCGTCAGCGACGTCATCACCGAGCAGATCCGGTGGTCGGCACCTTGGTACAAGTGGGTCACGCCCGCGCTCGAGGAAGACCTCGAGCGCATCTGCCGACCCGTCTTCGGCCCGTACCCCCTGCCGGCGATGGAGTCGTTCGTCGAAGAACTCCCCGAACTGACCGCTGCCCTCTTCCGTATCGCGGTGGGCAACCTGCGACGTCCGCCGCTGCTGGTCGTCGGCGGGGTGGACAACCTGACGCGAAGCCAGAACCAGCTTCACCTGATGGACCGTCTCGTGGACCTGGGCCGCACCCAGACCGTGATCACCGCCGACATCAACGCCGTGTCCCCGGCCGGCGGTGTCCGTGACGTCATCGGTGTCCACAACCTCACAGATGGCCAGTTCGTCGGCCTCGAGCACGAAGATCGGACGTAGAGAACATGTTTGCCGCATTCTCGCCGGGCAGCGACATCAAGCGCTACTACCGGGGACGGATGCCCCGGCTGGCGCTCGTGGTCATCATGCTCATGCCGCTCCTGTACGGCGCGATGTACCTGTGGGCGTTCTGGAATCCGTTCGCCGCCGCCGACAAGATCCCGGTCGCCCTCGTGAACGAGGACACCGGCGCGGTCGTCGAGGGACAGAAGCTCGACGCCGGCGCCCAGGTCGCCGCGGGGCTGATCGAGTCCAAGCAGCTCGATCTGCACGAGGTGTCCGCTGCCGAGGCGGCCGACGGTGTCGCGCACGGCAAGTACTACTTCTCGATCACCCTGCCCGCCGACTTCAGTTCGGCGATCGCGTCACCCACGAGCGACAAGCCGCGCTCGGCGCCGCTGGTGTTCACCTACAACGACGCCAACAACTACCTGGCGACGATCATCGGCCAGGACGCCGCGCAGCAGGTCGTCAACAAGGTCAGTGCACAGGTCGGGGCCCAGACCTTCGACATCGTCCTCAACGACGTGGGAACCGTCGCGGGCAAGCTGACCACCGCGGCGGACGGCGCGAACGAACTGGCCGCCGGCCTGAAGACCGCCAACACGGGTGCTCAGGAGATCGCCACCAACCTGGTGACCGCGAAGAACGGCGCCGCCGAACTCGCCGGCGGTCTCGGCGAACTCGACTCCGCACTGCTCCGCGCGACCGACCCGCTGCTCGCGGCGATCGGCAACGGAGATCAGACCGGCCTCACCGCCGCGGAGGTGAACGCGGCCGCAGATCGCCTGGCCCGCAACGCCGGAGCCGCGTCGAACGAACTCACCACCGCGGCGAATCAGCAATCGCAGGCCAGCAAGGGACTGGAGTCGGTCATCGCCCGGCTCGGCGCCTCCTCGGACCCTGCGATGCGTGGTCTCGCCGAAGCCCTCAACCCGGCGCGGCAGTTCCTGCGCACCAACGGTCTCGGACCGGATGCGAACAACCAGCTCACCCAGCTGAACAGCGATGCCACTCTGCTCTCTCAGCAGCTCGGCAACCCGAACAGCCCCCTCCGACTCGGTCTCACCCTGGTCGAGGACGGCGGCTTGCGCAACGACATCATCGCCGCACGCGGCGCCGCCGACGAATTGAAGAGCGGTTCCGCCGAACTCAGCACCGGTCTCGGTGAGCTGAGCGCGGGCGCCGACCAACTCGCCGCCGGCACCGAGCAGTTGGCCGCGGGCTCGGCCGAACTGGCATCGGGTCTGGACGAGGGCGTCAAGGCCATCCCGTCCTGGAGCAGCGAGCAGAAGAAGGAGATCGCCTCGACGCTGGCGCAGCCCGTCGAGTTGCAGGAGGACTACACACACGAGGCACCGACCTTCGGAACGGGTTTCGCCCCCTTCTTCATGTCCCTGGCATTGTTCGTCGGCGGCATCATCACGTGGATGTTGTTGACGCCCTTGCAGTCCCGCCCGATCGTGCAGGGCTTCTCGTCTCTGCGCGTCGTATTGGCCTCGTACGCACCCGCGTTCGCCATCGGCTTCATCCAGGCGACCATCCTGTACTCGGTGGTCACCTTCGCCGTCGGACTGCGAGCCGAGTACCCGATATCCATATTCTTGTACCTGTTGCTCGTCGTCGCCACCTTCATGGCGATGATCCAGATGTTCAACGCCGTGTTCGACGTGGCAGTCGGACGTGTTGTGACACTGGCATTCCTGATGATCCAGCTGGTCTCCGCGGGCGGTATCTACCCTGTGCCGACCACGGCCACACCGTTCCAGTACATCCACTACGTGGACCCGATGACCTACACCGTGGAGGGCCTCCGACAACTCACGGTCGGCGGCATCGACTACCGATTGTGGCTCGCCATCGGCGTCCTCAGCGGTATCACGGTGGCCTGCCTGCTCATCTCGTCGTGGGCCGCCCGCCGAAACCGCCAGTACACGATGGACCGTCTGTATCCGCCGGTGGAAGTCTAGGGAGGTCGTGACAGGCAAGCCCCCGTGACTGTCGTCTACCTCGAGTAGATCGCTTCAACCGCCCCATTTCCGGTATTGAGCGCCTTAGCATCTGAACACCAGGAGGAATACATGACACGCAAATCGACTTCACATGCCCGCACGAACACGAACATCGGCGACAACCTCAATCTGCGTACCGTCTTCACCCGCCCGGGTGAGGCCACCGATCTGCCGAAGTTCTCACTGGCCGACGACATGCTGCTGCCGGAGACCGCCTACCAGATCGTCCACGACGAGGCGATGCTCGACGGCAACGCCCGCCTGAACCTCGCGACCTTCGTCTCGACCTGGATGGACGGCGAGGCGAAGAAGCTGTACTCCGAGACCGTCGACAAGAACATGATCGACAAGGACGAGTACCCGCAGACGGCGGCCATCGAGGACCGCTGCTGGAAGATCCTCGCCGACCTGTGGCACAACCCGGACGTCGACCAGGCCATCGGCACCTCGACCATCGGTTCGTCGGAGGCCTGCATGCTCGGCGGCCTGGCTCTCAAGCGCCACTGGCAGGCCCGCCGCAAGGCCGAGGGCAAGTCGATCGAGAAGCCGAACCTGGTGCTCTCCACCGCTGTCCAGGTGTGCTGGGAGAAGTTCTGCAACTACTTCGAGGTCGAGCCGCGCTGGGTGCCGATCAGCCCGGAGCACATGGTCCTCGACGGCCACGAGCTCGAGAAGTACGTCGACGAGAACACCATCGGTGTCGTCGCGATCATGGGTCAGACCTACACCGGCATGTACGAGCCGGTGAAGCAGATCGCCGCCAAGCTCGACCAGATCCAGGCCGACACCGGCCTGGACGTGAAGATCCACGTCGACGGCGCGTCGGGTGCGATGATCGCACCGTTCTGCCAGCCCGACCTCGAGTGGGACTTCCGCGTCGAGCGCGTCGTCTCGATCAACACCTCCGGCCACAAGTTCGGTCTCGTCTATCCCGGCGTCGGCTGGATCGTGTGGCGCGACACCGAGGCACTGCCGGAGAGCATGGTCTTCCACTGCAGCTACCTCGGTGGCGACATGCCCACCCTGGCGCTGAACTTCTCTCGTCCCGGCGCCCAGGTGCTGCTGCAGTACTACCAGTTCCTGCGTCTCGGCCGTGAGGGCTACCGCCAGGTGCAGCAGGGTTCGCTCGACGTCGCGCAGTGGCTGTCGTCGCAGATCGCCGAGATCGACGCCTTCGAACTCGTCAGCAAAGGTGACACCATCCCGGTGTTCGCGTGGCGCCTGAAGTCCGGTCACACCGACAACTGGAACCTGTACGACCTGTCGGATCGCCTGCGCATGAAGGGTTGGCTGGTCCCCGCCTACCCGATGGCCGACGATCTCGCCGACCTGACCGTCCAGCGCATCGTGGTCCGTGCCGGCCTCAGCCACGACCTCGCCCGCGCCCTGATCGCGGACATCCAGACCGAGGTCGAGTTCCTCGATCGTCTCGAGGGCCCGATGCCTGTCGAGGGCGATCGGTCGCACTTCCACCACTGATCGCCGAGCCCCTCGGCGATTCGGATCTCCTGTCCCCGGCCTGGCATCCCCTTCCAGGCCGGGGACGCATCGTCGCATACACAGACAGGTAGAAAATGAGCATTGCCGCGTCATCCCCCAGGCGCAGCGAGATCTTCATCCCGACACTGAACAAACAGTGCTGGGGCTTCATGATCGGTTCGGCGTTGTTCGCGCTGGGCTCCGCACCCGGTTTCGGCTCCTGGGCAGGGGCGGCGACCGTCAACGTCTGCTACTTCGTCGGTGCCTGGTTCTTCACCGCCGCAGGCCTCATGCAGCTCTTGCTGAGCGGCCCCGTGACCACGCGCGTCGACTACGGAAACGGCGTCATGGTGCGGGCCGACTGGCTCTCGGCGGCAACCCAATCGCTCGGCACGGTACTGTTCAACGTGAGCACCACCGCCGCCTTGACCGCACACGCCGTTGTGTCACAACGCGATCTGGTCTGGGCGCCCGATGCGGGCGGGTCCATCGCCTTCCTCCTCAGCGGCTTCCTCGCGGTCCGCGGATACCGGCATGCACACCGCTTCTTCGATCCCGGAGCTCGTTCCTGGTGGTCGGTCCAGATCAATCTCCTGGGCTGCATCGCGTTCAGGGTAGCGGCCGTCGGCTCCTACATCTCCGAGGCCGGCGTGACCGTCGACGCAATCCTGGCGAATGTCGGGACGTTCATCGGTGCGATCTGCTTCTTCCTGACGTCCTTGCTGGTCCTGCCGGCGTGGGACCGCAGCACTTCGGGTGGGTCGGTATGACCCGGACGCACACACACCGGCGATCGCCCCGTCCCGGCCAGGGCGATCCCGCACCGGGGAGCCGGCGATGACCGAGTTGTTCCGCGACAACGGCTCGCCTCCTCCACTGCCGCCGCAGATGATCGAAACGTGGGAGCGCCGAGTCGGCATCCACCGCAGCATCATCCAACCCGAACCGATCCGGCTCAGCGGCCCCGAGGGTATGCGCCACTACGGGCAGCACGTCGAGGTGCACACCGACGACCCCGACTCCTTCGACTCGCTGATGTACGTTCGTCAGCTGTCGATGATCGGCACATTCTGCAGCCTCCACACCCCGCTGCAGGTTTCTCGGAACCCGCGCCTCATCGACGAGCAGCCCTCCGAGGACCTCGTGATCGGGGTGCACACCCTGGAGGGCCGGCACATCATCCGGCAGGGGTCGCGCGACTTCGCGTACGGGCCTGGTCAACTGGCCTTCGTCAGCAACGCGTCGCCGTATCTCGAGCGGACCTTCGAGATCAATGACCCGGCCGGGCTGGTGATCCCGCTCGAACTCCTGGGGAACCAGCGCCGTATCGCCGAACGAGCACGCCGGCCGGTGGCCTCTCACACACTGTTGGCACGCGCCACCGCGTCGTTCATCCTGCAGTTCGCGTCGGACACCGCGGTCGGCGTCTCCGAGCCAGATCCGGACACCGAGATGGCCGCCATCGAACTGGTACGCGCTGCGCTCGGACAGCTCGACTACGACAATCGGCAGATCACCGACAACGCGCTCTTCGTGCGGGAAGCGGTCTCCGACCTCATCGAGCGTCATCACCGCGACCCGTCGTTCACGCCGAACACGATCGCCCGCTACCTGCACATCAGCCGTCGTCAGCTGTACCGGCACTACGAGGACACCGAGGACTCGCTGGCCGCGCGCATCGCCGACCGTAGGCTGAAGACCGCCTGCGAGCTCCTCCGAACACGTCCCGACTTGGCGGTTTCCGAGGTGGCGCGGATCTCCGGCTTCCCGTCGAGTCCCACTATGCGCAACCGCTTCCGAGCCGAACTCGGGCTCGGCCCGAGCGAGTATCGCGCCCGTGCCGCCGCCGAGAACGAGGCGTCGGGATCCTGGGACCACGTGTGAGCGACGGCTGAGGCGGCTCTCAGCGCAGCAGTGCTTGGGCCACCCGCTCCAGAGCGGCGACGCGACTCCCCTTGACCAGCACCGCATCTCCCCCGGCGAGGTCGCCGAGCGCGGCAACCGCCTCGTCGACGCCGGAGGTGTGGCGCGCGGTGTCGCCGTAGTTCGGTTCGTCGACCGCGATGACCTCGATGCCGAGCTCGCGTGCCTCCAGCGCGATCGCGAGGTGCTGCCCGGGCGAATCCGCACCGAGTTCGGCCATCGTGCCGAGGACCGCGACGCGTCGTCCCGCCGGTAGCGCGGCGAGCGACTTCAGCGCCGCCGACATCGACGTCGGGTTCGCGTTGTAGGCGTCGTTCAGCACCGTCGCGCCGTCCGAGGTCCTGGCGAGTTCCATTCGCAGACCGGACAATCCAGCTGCCGACAGACCACTCGCGATGTCCTCGATCGCCACTCCGAGGCCGCCCCCGGCGGCGGCCGCCGCGAGCGCATTGGGAACCTGGTGCTCACCCCGCGCCCCCAGTCGCACGTCGGTGGAACCCCACGGCGTGTGCAGACGGAAGGATGCCCGCAGCTCGTCGTCGACGACGATGTCCGAGGCGTATACGTCGGCATCGGGCGACAGGCCGTACCGCAACACCCGGGCCGAGGTGCGGTCCGCCATCGCCGCCACATAACGGTGGTCGGCGTTCAGAACGGCGATCCCGTCGGCCGGAAGGGACTCGACCAGCTCCCCCTTCGCGCGGGCCACCGACTCGATGTCCCCGAAGAGTTCCAGATGCACGCCTTCCACGCGGGTGATGACGCCGACGGTCGGCCTCGCGATGGAGCACAGCAGGTCGATGTGGCCGATCCCGCGGGCACCCATCTCGAGGACGACGGCCTCGACGTCGTCGGCGGCGCCGGCGAGCGTCAGCGGGAGTCCCAGCTCGTTGTTGAAGGATTTCTCACTCGCCGCGGTCCGATAGGTGGTCTGCAGCACGCCGGCGAGGAGGTCCTTGGTCGAGGTCTTGCCGACCGACCCGGTGATCCCGACGACGCGGTCGGGAATGCGGCGGCGGACCGCGCGACCGAGGTCGGCGAGCGCGAGCGCGGTGTCCGGGACCCTGATGGCGGTGCCGCGGGTGGCCTCGTCCTGCGAGGTGAAGTAGGCCGCCGCGCCGCTTTCGAGGGCCGCCGGGATGAAGTCGTGGCCGTCGCGTTCGGCGACGATCGGCACGAACAGCTGCCCCGGCCGGACGCTGCGCGAGTCGATGCTCGCCCCGTCGATCTGCACGTCGGCACCGATCAACTCGCCACCGACCGAAGCCGCGATCTCACTCGCCAAGAAATGCACGACCTCACGCTAGCCGACGGGCGGTGTCCGATTCCCCGAGCCGCCTCGGTGCTGACCTCGACACGCGGCGTCCTCGCTGCGCTCGGTCGTCGCGGCTCGGCCGGCAGAGGGGTTGAGCCGGCACCGAGCGGAGCAGGCGCGTACCTCCGCCGGTTGAGCCGGCACCGAGCGGAGCAGGCGCGTACCTCCGCCGGTTGAGCCGGCACCGAGCGGAGCAGGCGCGTACCTCCGCCGGTTGAGCCGGCACCGAGCGGAGCAGGCGCGTACCTCCGCCGGTTGAGCCGGCACCGAGCGGAGCGAGGAGCCGTGTCGAAATCCACAACCGGCCACTCCACCCCGAGAACTCGGTGGCCCGGGGCCGTATCGTGACATGCATGTCTTCGCGGCTCCTGCGTCTGGTCGTCCTCTACGGCGGGGTCTCCGCCGAACACGATGTGTCACGGGTCACGGCCGCGCACGTGCTCGCCGCCGCCGACCGGGCGAAATACGACCTGGTCCCCATCGGCATCGCCAAGGACGGCACCTGGCTGCGGAACGACAAGGCGATCGCCGCGATCGCCGACGGCACCGAGCTCCCCGACGTCCTGGAGGTGGCGGGCACCGTCGTCGAGCCGCTGGCCGAACTCCGCGGCCACGCCGACGAGGCGATCACCGTCGTGCTGCCGCTGCTGCATGGTCCGCACGGCGAGGACGGCACCATCCAGGGGATGCTCGAGCTGTTCAAGCTGCCGTACGTCGGCGCCGGGGTGCTCTCGTCTGCGCTGTGCATGGACAAGGCGATGGCGAAGATCGTCGCTGCGCAGGCCGGCATCCCGCAGTGCCGCTGGGTCGAGTTCCGCGACGGCGTCGACGACCCGGACACCATCGTCTCGCGGGCCGTCGACGAGCTCGGACTCCCGGTGTTCGTGAAGCCTGCGAACCTCGGGTCGTCGGTCGGCATCACCAAGGCGCACGACGAGCGCGAGTTGGACTCCGCCATCAACCTGGCCCTTCGCTACGACGACGTGGTGATCATCGAGGAGAACATCACCGGTCGCGAGATCGAGGTCGCCGTCCTCGGCGACACGGCCCCCGAGACCTCGGTGCCCGGTGAGATCGAACCCGGCAGCGAGTTCTACGACTACGAGGACAAGTACGTCACCGGCGCCGCCCGGCTCGTCATCCCCGCGGTACTGCCGGACGACGCGATCGCCGAGGTCAGGGAGCTCGCCGCCCGGACGTTCACGGCGATGCGATGCACCGGCATGGCGCGGGTGGACTTCTTCTACGAGGCAGCCGGGCGAGGGTGGCTGCTCAACGAGGTCAACACCATCCCGGGGTTCACGCCCGGCTCGATGTACCCGAAGCTGTGGGAGGCCACCGGAGTGTCCTACCCCGACCTCATCGACCAGCTCGTCACCTTCGCGCTCGAGGTCCACCGGCGGCGCGTCGGGTTCTCGACCGAACACTGAGCTGCCCCTCCGGCCGTTCCGGACCCCCGCCCGCACGGCACCGACGGCCGACGCGCGGGCCAAGTCACCCGAACCCGGCGTCGAACGGCGGTAGCATCGCACGCGTGACCCCCACCCAGGCTGCCCGGTCGCTGCGCGTGCTGGTCTATTCCGACGATTGCGAGACCCGGGCCCAGGTCATCGGTGCACTCGGCACCCGGCCGTCCCAGAGCATCCCCGAACTCAGCTTCATCGAAGTCGCCACGGCTCCAATGGTGTTCGCCCAGCTCGACGCCGGCGTGGTCGACGCGGTGATCGCCGACGGCGAGGCTTCCCCGGCAGGCGGGATGGGGATCGCCAAGCAGATGAAGGACGAACTCGACCCGAGCCCTCCCGTCCTGGTGCTGCTCGGCCGCGCCGACGACCGCTGGCTCGCCGAATGGTCGCGGGCCGATGCCGTCGCGCCACTTCCGGTCGACCCTCTGGGGCTTCCACAGGCCTTCGTCCAGATGGTCGAGAAACGCCGAAACGTCTGAAACAGGTGACTCCCGCGGGACGAACACCTAGGCTTGTGGTGTAGCTCACAACCGCGTCCGGAGGTTCCGACCGAACCCCTGACACGGGCAGGACAATCGCCGAGCCGGAGCCGCCCACCAGGTGTTTCCGGCCGACCGGAGCGAGGAGGAGTCCACGCTTTGAACGCCTACGTCCCGATCATGATCCTCGGGGCAATCGGCGTGGCGTTTGCCGTTTTCAGCGTCTTCATCGGCGTCGCGATCGGTCCGAAACGGTACAACCGCGCCAAACTCGAGGCGTACGAGTGCGGCATCGAACCGGTGGGACAGAGTCTCCTGACTCCCGCCTCCCGTCGCGGAGGCGCCGGCCCCACCTTCACCGGCCCGATCCAGCGAGTGCCGGTCAAGTACTACCTCACCGCGATGCTGTTCATCATCTTCGACATCGAGATCGTCTTCCTCTACCCCTGGGCCGTCGCCTTCGACTCCTTCGGCTGGTTCGGCCTCGCGGCCATGCTCTTGTTCATCGTCAACGTCTCGGTCGCCTACGCCTATGAATGGCGCCGCGGCGGACTGAGCTGGGACTGAGGACTTTTCACCCGGTCAAGCGTCTGCAAGGAGGTCAGTCATGGGACTCGAGGAACGACTCCCCAGCGGTTTCCTGCTGAGCACCGTCGAGGATCTCGCCGGCTTCATGCGCAAGGGGTCGCTGTGGCCGGCCACCTTCGGGCTCGCCTGCTGCGCAATCGAGATGATGTCCACCACGTCGGGCCGGTACGACCTCGCACGGTTCGGCATGGAGGCCTTCCGCGCATCGCCGCGGCAGGCGGACCTGATGATCGTCGCCGGTCGCGTGAGTCAGAAGATGGCGCCGGTCCTCCGGCAGATCTACGACCAGATGGTCGAACCGAAATGGGTTCTGGCGATGGGGGTCTGTGCATCGTCCGGCGGGATGTTCAACAACTACGCGATCGTCCAGGGTGTCGACCACGTCGTACCCGTGGACATCTACCTCCCCGGTTGTCCGCCCCGTCCCGAGATGCTGCTGAACGCAATCCTCAAGCTGCACGAGAAGATCCAGGAGATGCCGCTCGGGGTGAACCGCGAGGAGGCCATCTGGGCCGCGGAACGTGCTGCGTTGCAGTCGACTCCGACCATCGAGATGAAGGGGTTGCTGCGATGACCGAACTCGGCATGCCCGACCCCCATCCCCGAGACCTCAAGCCACCCGACCCCGAGGTCATCGGCGTCCGCCATGGACTGTTCGGCGCACCCGGCACGGGCGACACCTCCGGATACGGAGGACTGATCGATCCGATCACCCTGCCGCCCGGTTCGACTCGCCCCTACGGCAGCTACTTCGACGAGATCGCCGACGTCCTGGCAGCCGAACTCGGCGACACCTACGACGCCGCCGTCGAGAAGGTGGTCGTCTTCCGCGACGAGATGACCGTCCACGTCGCGCGGGAACATCTGCCCTCGGTCGCACTCACCCTCCGCAACGCACCCGGGCTGCGGTTCGAGCTGTGCCTGGGGGTCAACGGAGTCCACTACCCCGGTGACACCGACCGTGAACTGCACGCCGTCTATCCCCTGGCCTCGCTGACCCACAACCGCCGCGTGCGTCTCGAGGTGTCGGCGCCCGACGCCGATCCACACATCCCGAGCCTCTGCGACATCTACCCCACCAACGACTGGCACGAACGCGAGACCTACGACTTCTTCGGCATCGTCTTCGACGGCCACCGATCGCTGACGCGCATCGAGATGCCCGATGACTGGGAGGGACATCCACAGCGCAAGGACTACCCGCTCGGCGGAGTACCCATCGAGTACAAGGGAACCCGCGTCGACCCACCAGACCGGAGGAGGTCGTACAGCTGATGCCCGACACAGCCACCGGATCGTCGAAACCCCGATCCTCCTCCGCACGCGGGGAGACACCGCCGCGCACCTACACCGTCTCGGGGCAGGACTGGGATTCCATCGTCTCCGACGTCCGCACTCGCGCCGAACAGCAACCCGGCGACGAACGCATCGTCGTCAACATGGGACCCCAGCACCCGTCGACGCACGGCGTCCTGCGCCTCATCCTGGAGATCGAGGGCGAGACGGTCACCGAGGCACGCTGCGGAATCGGGTACCTGCACACCGGGATCGAGAAGAATCTCGAGTACCGGAACTGGATGCAGGGCGTCACGTTCGTCACCCGGATGGACTACTTGTCGCCGTTCTTCAACGAGACCGCATACTGCCTCGGCGTCGAGAAGCTCCTCGGGATCACCGACGACATCCCGGAGCGTGCCACCGTCATCCGCGTCATGCTGATGGAATTGAACCGAATCAGCAGCCACCTCGTGGCACTGGCGACCGGGGGTATGGAACTCGGCGCCGTCACCGCCATGTTCCTCGGGTTCCGGGAGCGCGAACTGATCCTAGACCTCTTCGAACTCATCACCGGTCTGCGCATGAACCATGCCTACATCCGCCCCGGCGGGGTGGCCCAGGACCTGCCGCATGATGGACCCGAACAGGTCGCCAAGGTCCTCGCAGAACTTCCGGGACGCCTGGACGAGCTCGGAGATCTGCTGAACGACAACTACATCTGGAAGGCACGGACGCAGAACGTCGGATACCTGGATCTGACCGGCTGCATGGCGCTCGGCATCACCGGACCGGTCTTGCGGTCGACCGGCTATCCACACGATCTGCGAAGGTCGCAGCCGTACTGCGGCTACGAGACCTACGACTTCGACGTCATCACCGCCGACACGTGTGACTCGTACGGACGCTATCTCATCCGCGTCAAGGAGATGCGCGAGTCGATCCGCATCGTCGAGCAGTGTCTCGAGCGGCTCCGTCCCGGCCCGGTGATGGTCGCCGACCGGAAGTTGGCCTGGCCGGCGGATCTCGCGCTCGGCCCCGACGGTCTCGGCAACTCACCCGAGCACATCGCCCGGATCATGGGTACCTCGATGGAGGCGCTGATCCATCACTTCAAGTTGGTCACCGAGGGTATGCGGGTGCCGGCCGGGCAGTGCTACATCGCGGTCGAGTCCCCCCGCGGTGAACTCGGTGTCCACCTGGTCAGCGATGGCGGCACCCGACCCTATCGCGTCCACTTCCGCGATCCGTCGTTCACGAATCTGCAAGCGGTGGCGGCGATGTGCGAAGGCGGCATGGTCGCCGACGTGATCACCGCGGTGGCCAGTATCGACCCGGTGATGGGAGGCGTGGACCGATGACCGATCCCGTATTCGTGGACCTGTCCACCTCCCCGCCGACCGAAGACGGCGCGCCCGCACAGTGCACCCCGGCGCCGACCATCACCTTCGATGGCCCGTCGGCATACCCGACCGAGGTCGCCGAACGCCTCGCCGAGCAGGCGGCGCCGATCATCGCGCGCTACCCGCAGGCGCGGTCGGCGCTTCTGCCCCTGCTCCACCTGGTGCAGTCCGAGGACGGTCACATCACCCGGGCGGGGATCGAATTCTGTGCGGGTCAGCTCGATCTGACTGCGGCACAGGTGGCCTCGGTCGCGACCTTCTACTCGATGTACCGCCGTTCGCCGACCGGCGAATACCTCGTCGGCGTGTGCACCAACACGTTGTGCGCCACCCTCGGCGGCGACGAGATCCTCCGCGCGGTCTGCGACCACCTCGGTGTCCAGCCCGGGGACACCACCTCGGACGCCCGCATCACGGTCGAACACGTCGAATGCAACGCCGCCTGCGACTTCGCGCCCGTGGTGATGGTGAACTGGGAGTTCTTCGACAACCAGACACCGGAGTCGACGATCGAACTCGTCGAGGACCTCCGTGCCGGTGTCGGCGTCGAACCCGCCCGCGGCACCGGGAGGGTGCGCTCGTTCCGCCAGACCGAACTCGAGCTCGCCGGCGCCGGGCCCGCAACGCCACCCCCGCCGGTTGAGCCGGCACCGAGCGCAACGAAGCCACCCCCGCCGGTTGAGCCGGCACCGAGCGCAGCGAGGAGCCGCGTCGAAACCCCCGAACCACCCGAACCCGATCCGCCGGAAACCCCGGTCCTGTCCCGCCACTGGGACGAGCCCGAGTCCTGGTCCCTGGCGAATCATCTGCGCCACAACGGCTACCGCGGCCTGCGTACCGCGCTCGACACCCCGCCCGCCGACGTCATCGAGATGGTCAAGGCCTCCGGCCTCCGGGGACGCGGGGGTGCCGGATTCCCGGTCGGGATGAAGTGGTCGTTCATCCCCCAAGAAGAATCTCCCGACGCCGAACCGTCGATTCCGCACTACCTCGTGGTCAACGCCGACGAATCCGAACCCGGCACCTGCAAGGACATGCCGCTCATGCTCGCGACGCCGCACACCCTGATCGAGGGGGTGATCATCGCGGCGTATGCCATCCGCGCGCATCATGCGTTCATCTACGTCCGCGGGGAGGTCGCCTCGGTTCTGCGGCGGCTTCGCACCGCGGTCGACGAGGCATACGCCGCCGGCTATCTCGGCACCGACATCCTGGGATCGGGCTTCGACCTGGAGCTCGTCGTGCACGCCGGCGCCGGCGCCTACATCTGCGGTGAGGAGACGGCTCTCCTCGACTCGCTCGAAGGCCGTCGCGGCCAACCACGCCTGCGCCCGCCGTTCCCGGCGGTCGCCGGTCTGTACGCCAGTCCGACCGTGGTCAACAACGTGGAATCCATTGCGAGCGTGCCGTCCATCATGCGTAACGGCGTCGACTGGTTCCGCTCGATGGGTACCGAGAAGTCCCCCGGTTTCACCCTGTACTCGCTGTCCGGCCATGTCACGCATCCGGGCCAGTACGAGGCACCGCTCGGTATCACCCTGCGGCAGCTCCTCGAACGCGCCGGCGGCGTACGCGCCGGACACGAACTCAAGTTCTGGACCCCGGGCGGGTCGTCGACGCCGCTCCTCACGCCGGAGCACCTCGACGTCCCCCTCGACTACGAGGGAGTCGGTGCCGCGGGCTCCATGCTGGGCACCAAGGCTCTTCAGATCTTCGACGAGACGACATGTGTCGTCGGCGCGGTCCTGCGCTGGACCGAGTTCTACGCGCACGAGTCGTGCGGAAAGTGCACACCGTGCCGCGAGGGCACGTACTGGCTGGTGCAACTACTTCACCGGCTCGAGCACGAGGGCGGCACCACCGCCGATCTCGACACCCTCGCCGACGTCACCAACAGCGTCGTCGGAAAGTCGTTCTGCGCGCTCGGCGACGGCGCGGGCAGCCCGATCGTGTCCTCGCTGAAGTACTTCCGTGAGGAGTACCTCGCTCATCTCGACCACGGTTGTCCATTCGACCACTCGCTGTCGACCGTCTTCGACTCGCCGGGTGGCAACCCGACGGGAGGTGTCCGATGACCCTCACACACGGTAGCGATCCGACGACCGGGGCAGACCTCGTCGGGATCACCATCGACGGGCACGAGGTCCGGGTTCCGAAGGGCACCTTGCTGATCCGCGCCGCCGAACAGATCGGCATCACCATCCCCCGCTTCTGCGACCACCCGCTGCTCGACCCGGTCGGCGCCTGCCGCCAGTGCCTCGTCGAGGTCGAGGGTCAGCGAAAGCCGCTGGCGTCGTGCACGACAACGGCCACCGACGGGATGGTCGTCCGGACGCAGCTCAGTTCCCAGATCGCCGCCGATGCCCAGCGGGGCGTGATGGAACTGCTGCTGATCAACCATCCGCTCGACTGCCCGGTGTGCGACAAGGGCGGCGAGTGCCCACTGCAGAACCAGGCCATGTCGGCCGGCCGCAGCGAGTCCCGGTTCGACGGCGTCAAGCGCACGTTCACCAAGCCGGTCCCGCTGTCGTCCGAGGTCCTGCTCGACCGCGAACGATGTGTGCTGTGCGCCCGGTGCACGCGGTTCTCGATACAGATCGCGGGCGACCCGCTCATCGAGCTGGCGGATCGCGGTGCGCTGCAACAGGTCAGCATCTACGAGGACCAACCGTTCGACTCGTACTTCTCCGGCAACACCGTGCAGATCTGCCCGGTCGGCGCGCTGACCGGTGCGCAGTACCGGTTCCGTGCAAGGCCTTTCGACCTGGTCTCGACACCGAGCGTCTGCGAGCACTGTGCGAGCGGATGCGCCCAGCGCACCGATCACCGGCGCGGCCAGGTGCTCCGCCGCCTCGCCGGCGACGACCCCGAGGTCAATTCCGAGTGGAACTGCGACAAGGGGCGATGGGCGTTCGCGTATGCGACCGCGGCCGACCGTCTGACCTCTCCCCTGATCCGCGACCGGCACGGCGAACTTCGGGAGGCGTCGTGGGCCGACGCGATCCGTGTTGCTGCGGAGGGGCTCTCGGCGACCATCGGAAACGTGGGTGTCCTGACCGGCGGACGTCTCACCGTCGAGGACGCCTACGCCTACTCACGTTTCGCCCGCACGGTCCTGAAGTCCGACGACATCGACTTCCGTGCACGCGTCCACAGCACCGAGGAGGCGTCCTTCCTCGCGAGCCGGGTCGCGGGGCGCGGGCTCGAGACCACCTACGACGACCTGTCCGCCGCCCCGGCGGTACTCCTCGTCGGTGTCGAACCCGAGGAGGAATCCCCGATCGTCTTCCTCCGGCTGCGCCGGGCGGTGCGGACCGACCGGCTGCGGGTGGCCACCGTGGCGCCGTACGCGAGCCGCGGAGCACAGAAGCTCGACGCGCGACTGTTCGCCACGAAGCCCGGTGCCGAGGCGGAGATCCTCACCTCGGCCGAGGTCGCCGACCATCTCCGCGAGCCCGGATCGGTGATCGTCGCCGGTGAGCGGCTCGCCGCCGCTCCGGGTGGGTTGCGGGCGGCTGCCGATCTCGCGGACCGCACCGGCGCCCGCATCGCCTGGATTCCCCGACGGGCCGGCGAACGCGGTGCACTCGAGGTCGGCGCCATGGCCGGGCTGCTGCCGGGCGGTCGACCGATCACGGACCGCAGTGCACGCGAATCGGTGTCGGCTGTCTGGGGGCCCGGCATCCCGACGCATCCCGGTCGGGACACCACCGGCATCCTCGACGCGGCCCGGTATCACGGACTGTCACTGGTCGTCGCCGGTGTCGACCTCGAGGATCTCCCCGACCCGGCGGCCGCGAACGAAGCCCTCACCGCCGCACCGTTCGTCGTGAGTCTCGAACAGCGACTTTCGACGGTGACGCCGCACGCCGATGTGGTGTTCCCGGTCGCGGCGGTGGCCGAGAAGGAAGGTACCTTCGTCGACTGGGAAGGCAGGCCGCGCAGCTTCACCGCCGCGCTCACCGAGTCGGGGCACATCCCCGAACACCGGGTCCTGGACGCCCTGGCCCGGCGTCTCGGCGTCGAACTGCGCTGCGACGGGCCTCAGACCATCCACCTGGACCTGCGCCGGATCGGGGCGTGGTCGGGTGACCGCTCGCCCGTCGTCGCTCATGAACGTCCGCTGCGCGCACCCGAATCCGGTCAGGCCGTGCTGGCGACCTGGCACATGCTGCTCGATCTCGGTCGTCTGCAGGACGGTGAACCGCACCTCGCCGGGACCGCGCGTCCACCGGTCGCGCGCATGTCGGCGAGGACCGCCGCCGAAGCCGGTGTCGCGGTCGGCGGGCGGGTCCGGGTCAGCACCGCCGACGGGGAGATCGCGCTGCCCGTCGAATACGCCGACATGCCCGACCGGGTGGTCTGGGTCCCGCTCTACTCGCCCGGATCGCGTGTCCACGCGGACCTGCGGGCACAGGCGGGCGATCTCGTCGCCTTGTCGCCTGCCTCGGCGGCCGACGTCGCCGGAGGCGTCCCGATGAACACAGCCGGAGGCGTCCGATGAACACGCTCACGCTCGCCATCGACTACCCCGACCTCACCGATTTCGGCCACGACCCCATCTGGCTCATCGTCGTCAAGGCCGTCGCCGTGTTCGCCTTCCTGGTCGTCAACCCGCTGGTCGCGATCCTGCTCGAACGCAAGATCATGGCGCGCATGCAAACCCGGATCGGACCCAACCGCGTCGGACCCCGCGGGATTCTCCAGAGCCTGGCCGACGGCGTGAAACTCGCGCTGAAGGAGGGCATCATCCCGACCGGCGTGGACAAGGTGATCTACCTCCTCGCACCGATCATCGCGGTCGTACCGGCGGTCATGGCGTTCGCGGTGATCCCGTTCGGACCGATGGTCTCGGTGTTCGGCCACGAAACCCCCTTGCAGCTCACCGATCTGCCCGTCGGGGTGCTCTATGTCCTCGCCGTCACATCGGTCGGCGTCTACGGCATCGTGCTAGCCGGCTGGTCGTCGGGCTCCACCTATCCACTGCTCGGCGGGCTGCGGTCCACCGCCCAGGTGATCTCCTACGAGATCGCGATGGGACTCACGTTCGCGGCGGTGTTCCTCGACGCCGGGACGATGTCGACGTCCGGGATCGTCGCGGCGCAGGAACACCACTGGTACTTCCTGCTGCTGCTCCCGTCCTTCGTGATCTACGCGATCTCGATGGTCGGCGAGACCAACCGCGCCCCGTTCGACCTGCCCGAGGCCGAGGGCGAGCTGGTGGGCGGCTTCCACACCGAGTACTCGTCGCTGAAGTTCGCCATGTTCATGCTTGCCGAGTACATCAACATGGTGACGGTCTCGGCCCTCGCCACCACGATGTTCCTGGGCGGCTGGCAGGCCCCGTGGCCGCTGAGTGCCTTCGACTGGGCGAACTCCGGATGGTGGCCCGTCCTCTGGTTCACCATCAAGGTCTGGGCGTTCCTGTTCGTGTTCATCTGGCTCCGAACCAGCCTGCCGCGGTTGCGGTACGACCAGTTCATGAACCTGGGCTGGAAGGTGCTCATCCCGATCTCGCTCGCCTGGGTGATGGTCGTGGCGATCATCCGCGCCTTCGTCGGCGGCGACAACGCCGAACTCATCCGGGCCCTCATCTCGGCGGGCGCCGGTCTCGTGGTGACCGGCCTCATCGCCTATGCGATCTGGCGGATGATGCGGGTACCGGAGGTGCCGGAGACGGCCGCCGAACCCGAACGTCCGGCAGCATTCGACGCCATGGCCGGCGGGTTCCCGATCCCGCCGATGCCCGCACCGGACTCGAGATCGCAGCCGGTCCGCACCGATCCCGATCTGCCCCTTCCCGCCGATCAGACGCCGAGCAGGGAGACCACCGATGCCTGATTTCCTCAAGCCCGTCAGTGGATTACGCGTCACCTTCGGTGGCATGTTCCAGCCGAGCATCACCGAACAGTATCCCGAGGAGAAACGACCGACCGCACCTCGCTATCACGGTCGGCACCAACTCAATCGGCACCCCGACGGACTGGAGAAGTGCATCGGGTGTGAGTTGTGCGCCTGGGCGTGTCCGGCCGACGCCATCTATGTCGAGGGGGCCGACAACACACCAGACGAGCGGTATTCGCCCGGTGAGCGATACGGGCGGGTCTACCAGATCAACTATCTGCGGTGTATCGGCTGCGGACTCTGCATCGAGGCGTGTCCGACGCGTGCGCTCACGATGACCAACGACTACGAACTCGCCGACGACAACCGCGCCGACCTCATCTACGAGAAGGACCGGCTGCTGGCGCCGCTGCAACCGGGCGTCGAACCGCCGCCGCACGCCATGGCACCGGGATCGACCGAGGAGAACTACTACCGGGGTGAGATCACCTCCGACGGCCGGCTGACCCCGTTGCCGACTCCGACTGTGCGCGAGGGTGCACGGGAGCCGCGGCCATGACGCCCGGATCGATGACGACGCTTCTCGCCGACGAACTGGTCCGCACCTCGACCGCGGAGGCCGTGCAGTTCTGGGTACTCGGCGTCGTCGCGGTGGTCGGCGCACTGGGTGTCGTGTTCGCCACCAAGGCCGTGTATTCGGCGATCTTCCTGGCCACCACGATGATCGTTCTCGCGGTCTTCTACGTGGCCCAGGGCGCACTGTTGCTCGGGGTCGTGCAGGTGGTCGTCTACACCGGCGCGGTGATGATGCTGTTCCTGTTCGTGCTCATGCTCATCGGCGTCGATTCATCGGACTCACTCAAAGAGACCCTGCGAGGGCAGCGCGTGGCCGCGTCCCTCGTCGGACTCGGCTTCGGTGTGCTCCTGATCGCGGGGATCGGCAACGCAACCATCGCGGTCACCACCGGCGCGACCGCGCCCGGCGCACTTGATACTGACAGCAACTACGGCATCGAGGCGATCGCCGAACTGATCTTCGTCCGTTATCTGTGGGCCTTCGAACTGACCGGCGCCCTGCTCATCGCCGCCACCCTCGGCGCGATGGTCTTGGCCCACCGGGAGCGGTTCGGTCCGCGCCTGACCCAGAAAGAGCTGTCGCAGGCCCGGTTCCGTAGCGGCGTCAACCTCACGCCCCTGCCGAGTCCCGGTGTCTACGCCCGCCACAACGCGGTCGACGTCCCGGCGCGACTCCCCGACGGGAGTCCCTCCGACCTCTCGGTGAACGCCATCCTGGCCGCACGCACGTTGCGGCAGAAGAACTCGAAGGGTCCGAAGAATCCCGAGGGCCAGAATCCCCGGGGGCGCGCATGAACCCGGAGAACTACCTCTACCTCTCGGCACTGCTGTTCACCATCGGCGCTGCCGGGGTCCTGCTGCGACGCAACGCGATCGTCGTGTTCATGTGCATCGAGCTGATGCTCAACGCCGCCAATCTCGCCTTCGTCACGTTCGCTCGGATGAACCAGTCCTTCGACGGGCAGGTGATCGCCTTCTTCACGATGGTGGTCGCCGCAGCCGAGGTGGTCGTCGGGCTCGCCATCATCATGACCATCTTCCGATCGCGCCGCTCGGCGTCGGTCGACGACGCGGATCTGCTCAAGCGGTAGAGGAGGATTGGTGAACGCCGAACTGACCGCGTCACTGCTCTGGTTGGTCCCCGCGCTCCCGCTCGCCGGTGCGGTGATCCTTCTCCTCGGCGGTCGTGCCACCGATCGCTGGGGTCATCTGCTCGGTACCGCCGCGGCGATCGCGTCGTTCGTGGTCGGACTGGTGATGTTCGCCGGGATGGTGTCCCGCCCGGCCGACGACCGCGGGGTGACCGACACACTGTTCCGCTGGGTGCCGGTCGGAGACTTACAGGTGGACTTCGGTTTCCGCCTCGATCAGCTGTCCATGTGCTTCGTCCTCCTGATCACCGGTGTCGGGTCGCTGATCCACGTCTACTCGATCGGCTACATGTCCGACGACCCCGACCGCCGACGATTCTTCGGCTACCTCAACCTGTTTCTCGCGGCGATGCTCGTCCTCGTCCTCGCCGACAACTATCTCGGCCTGTATCTCGGCTGGGAGGGTGTGGGCCTGGCGTCGTATCTGCTGATCGGCTTCTGGCAGTACAAGCCGACCGCGGCGACCGCGGCGAAGAAGGCCTTCGTGGTCAACCGCGTCGGCGACATCGGACTCGCCGTCGCACTGATGATCATGTTCGCCACCTTCGGATCGGTCGCGTTCACCGCGGTCTTCGACGGCGCTCCCCAGGCCGGCGAAGGAACCCTCACCGCACTGGGTTTCGTGCTCCTGCTCGCGGCGTGCGGCAAGTCTGCTCAGGTACCGCTGCAGTCGTGGCTCGGCGACGCGATGGAAGGTCCGACCCCGGTGTCCGCGCTGATCCACGCGGCGACGATGGTGACCGCCGGCGTGTATCTGATCGTGCGCTCGGGTCCGATCTTCGACCTGGCACCCGTCGCACAGGTCGGTGTCGTGGTGGTCGGATCGGTGACGCTGTTGTTCGGTGCGATCATCGGCTGCGCCAAGGACGACATCAAGAAGGCGCTCGCGGCGTCGACGATGAGCCAGATCGGGTACATGGTCCTGGCCGCCGGACTCGGTCCGGCCGGCTATGCGTTCGCCATCCTGCACCTTCTCACGCACGGCTTCTTCAAGGCCGGCCTGTTCCTCGGTGCCGGATCGGTGATGCACGGGATGAACGACGAGACCGACATGCGACGCTACGGCGGACTCCGCAAGCTCATGCCGATCACCTTCGTCACCTTCGGCGTCGGCTATCTCGCGATCATCGGAGTCCCGCCGTTCGCGGGCTTCTACTCCAAGGACCACATCATCGAGGCCGCGTTCGGGGAAGGCGGCGCGAAGGGGCTGATCCTCGGTGGTGCAGCGCTTCTCGGGGCGGGTATCACCGCGTTCTACATGACCCGCGTGATGCTCCTGACGTTCTTCGGGGAGAAGCGGTGGCACGACGGCACGGATGCCGCTGTCCCGCATCCGCACGAGTCGCCCAGGGTGATGACCGGACCGATGGTTCTGATCGCACTGGGTTCGGTGGCCTCCGGCGGGCTGCTCGCGATCGGCGGGTCGCTCGAGCACTGGCTGGAACCGGTCGTCGGCGAACACACGGCCCATCATCTGATCCCGGTGTGGGCGATGACCGCGATCATCCTCGTCGTCGTCGCGGTCGGCGTCGCGATCGCCTACCGGCAGTACGCCACCCGGCCGGTGCTCGTCCTCGCACCCGAGGACGTGTCGGTGCTGACGGTCGCGGCACGGCATGATCTGTACGGCGACACGATCAACGAAGAGCTGCTGATGCGTCCCGGACAGCGCGTCACCGCCGGCCTGGTCGCCGTGGAGTCCGACGGCGTCGACGGTCTGACGAGTGGCGTCGGCGTTGCCGTGACCCGCACGTCGCGTCGAATACGCAGGTGGCAGAACGGTTATGTGCGGTCCTACGCGCTGTCGATGTTCGCCGGGACGACCCTGATCGTCGCGCTCGTGATGGCGGTGAACGTGCTGTGAACATCCCCTGGCTGACGATCCTCTGGTTCGCACCCGCGGTGGGCGCGGCCCTCGTTCTCGCGATACCCGCTAGCCGTCCCGCGGCGGCTCGATGGTTCGCCTTCGCCATCACGCTCGGAGTCCTCGTCGTGGCCGTCGGCCTCGCGATCGGATTCGATCCGGCCGGTGAGCGATACCAGTTCACCGAAGACGTGAGCTGGATTCCGGCGCTGGGAACCCGATACGCGTTGGGGCTCGACGGGATCGGCCTGGTCCTGATCCTGTTGACGGCCGCACTCCTGCCCCTGCTCCTGCTCGCCGGCTGGCACGACGCCGAATCCGCCGGGTCGCTGGACCATTCGGGCGGACGCGCCCAGAAGGGTCCGCACATCTACCTCGCACTGTTCCTCGCCACCGAGGCGATGGTGCTGATGAGCTTTGTCGCGCTGGACATCCTGCTCTTCTACATCTTCTTCGAGGCCATGCTCATCCCGATGTACTTCCTCATCGGCGGCTTCGGCACCGGACCCAACCGCTCCGGCGCGGCGGTGAAGTTCCTGTTGTACAACCTGTTCGGCGGTCTGCTCCTGCTCGCCGCCGTGATCGGCGTGTACGTCGTCTCCGCACAGAACAGCGTCGGGGCTGATGGCGGCGGGACTTTCGCGCTCGGCGACATCGTGGCCGCGGTGTCGAGCGGCCAGATCGACGACACCACCGGCCTCGCGAAGTTGCTGTTCCTCGGTTTCATGTTCGCGTTCGCGGTGAAGGCCCCGCTGTGGCCTCTGCATTCGTGGCTTCCCGATGCTGCGGTCGCGGCCACCCCGACGTCGGCGGTGCTCATGATGGCCGTCATCGACAAGGTCGGGACCTTCGCGATGCTGCGGTTCTGCCTGCAACTGTTCCCGGATGCGAGCCGGTACTTCGCGCCGCTGATCTGCGGACTCGCGGTCGTCAGCATCGTCTACGGTGCGATCCTGGCCATCGGCCAGACCGACGTCATGCGCCTGATCGCCTACACCTCCATCTCGCACTTCGGTTTCATCATCCTGGGCATCTTCGTGATGACCGATCAGGGACAGACCGGTTCGGCGCTGTACATGGTCAACCACGGACTCTCCACCGCCGCCCTGTTCCTCATCGCCGGGTTCCTGGTGTCGCGCCGCGGCAGTCGGCTGATCGCCGACTACGGCGGGGTCCAGAAGGTCGCCCCCGTCCTCGCCGGCACCTTCCTCGTCGCGGGCCTGGCAACCCTGTCGCTACCCGGCCTCGCCCCGTTCATCAGCGAGTTCCTGGTCCTCATCGGCACATTCACGCGCTACCCGGTGGCGGCGGTCCTCGCATCATCCGCGCTGGTGCTCTCCGCGATCTACATCCTGTGGACCTATCAGCGCATGATGGGCGGCCCCCCGAAGCCCGACGACGTGCGGGTGTCGTCGATACGCGACCTCGCCGGCCGCGAGCTGGCCGTCGTCGTACCGCTCCTCGCGCTGCTCATCGCCCTGGGGGTCTATCCCAAGCCGATGATCGACCTGATCGATCCCGCGGTGCAGAGCACGCTCACCACGGTCGGGGTCACCGATCCCGCACCCGCGGTGGCGGACCCGGTCCCGATCCCGGCCCGCGACCGGCCTGAGGGCCCCACCACCGATGCGGAGGCCCACCGATGAGTCCGTCCGTCGTTGCGCTGAGTTCGACGCCGCTGGCCGCGATCGAGACCCCGAGCGTCGAGTACGCGGCCCTGTCGCCCATGTTGATCGTGTTCGGCGCAGGTGTCATCGGGGTCCTGGTAGAGGCCTTCGCTCCGCGCAGGCTGAGGTACCCACTGCAACTCGGGCTTTCGCTGGGCGGACTCGTCGTCGCGCTCGCTGCGCTCGCCACCGTGACGGCCGCACAGACAGCGGACGGCTCGAACGGACAGTTCGCGATGTCGGGGGCCGTCGTTCTGGACCGCCCGACCCTGTATCTGCAGGGACTCCTGCTGATCATCGCGATCATCGCGGTCGGGTTCATCGCCGAACGTCGGCTCGAGCGGGTCGTCGCGCCGGTCACCATGCGTACCCTGGCCGGCGCCGCGGTCACCGACGATCAGTCCGGCAGAGCAGGATTCAACGGCGGGGGCGTCGACGCGGACATGTTCACCCCGTCCGGCGCCTCGGTCCCGAACACCGACGCCGAGTTCGAGGCGACTCGTGCCGGGGCGGTGACGACCGAGGTGTTCCCGCTGGCACTGCTGGCGGTCGGCGGCATGATGCTGTTCCCGGCGTGCGGTGATCTGCTCACCATGTTCATCGCGCTGGAGGTCTTCTCGCTGCCGCTCTACCTGTTGTGCGGGCTGGCTCGGCGTCGTCGGCTGATCTCGCAGGAAGCATCTCTGAAGTACTTCCTGCTGGGCGCCTTCTCGTCGGCCTTCTTCCTGTTCGGTGCAGCATTCGTCTACGGGGCGACCGGCTCGTTGAACCTGTCGACGATCGGTGCGTCGATCACCGACGTCGCCGGTACCGGTGGCGACACGACGCTGGCGCTGATCGGTCTGGCGATGCTCGCGGTCGGGTTGTTGTTCAAAGTCGGTGCGGTGCCGTTCCATTCGTGGATTCCAGATGTGTATCAGGGAGCCCCGACCCCGGTCACCGCATTCATGGCATCGGCCACCAAGGTCGCCGCGTTCGGTGCGCTCCTCCGTGTCTTCTACGTCGGTTTCGGGGCGCTACGCGATCAGTGGGAGCCCGCACTGTGGGCGGTGGCGATCGCGTCGATGGTCATCGCCTCGGTGATGGCCGTGACCCAGAACGACATCAAGCGGATGCTCGCCTACTCGTCGATCGCACACACCGGGTTCATCTTGCTCGGCCTGATCGCCTTCGACGATGCCGGGCTCGGCGCGACGCTCTTCTATCTGGCCGCCTACGCCTTCACGACCCTCGGCGCCTTCGCGACCGTGGCGGTGATCCGCGAACCCGACGCGGACACGAGCACGTCGGCGCGCACGGCCGCGGTCCACGGCACCGCCGCGACCGTCCGCAATCCTCATCTGTCCGGGCGTGAGGCGACCGATCTCACCCAGTGGTCGGGTCTGGGCCGACGGTATCCCTTGGTCGGCGCCATGTTCGCGGTCTACCTGCTGTCCTTCGCCGGCATCCCGCTGACGAGCGGCTTCATCGCCAAGTTCGACGTCTTCGCCGCGGCCGCCGGCAGCGGTAGCGGCGTTCTGGTGGTGATCGGTGTGATCAGCAGCGCGATCGCCGCCTACGTCTACATCCGCATCATCGTCGCCATGTTCTTCGACGACGTCCCCGCCGGCGAGGCACCGCACGTCGTGAAGCCCAGCATCCTCACCACCACAGGCATCGCGGTCTGCACGCTGGCCACCGTCGTGCTCGGCATCTTCCCGCAACCGCTGCTCGACCTCGCCGACACGGCCGCGACGTTCCTGCGCTGACCCGCAAACCCACCCCTTTTCAGCATTTCCACCCCCCTGCGAGGGGGTGGAAATCTCCATCCGTGGTGGGTTTGTGGAGCAGGTCGACGATGCCGTGCCATCCTGGAAGCCGTGGATCTCGTCAGGCACCTGCGGTTCTTCGTCGCCGTCGCCGAGGAGGGCCACTTCGGGGACGCGGCCGCCCGGTTGGAGATGACGCAGCCACCGGTGTCGCAGGGGCTGCGCCGCCTGGAGAGGGAACTCGGGGTTCAGCTCATCCGGCGCACCTCCCGCGGTGCGGAACTCACCGACGCCGGTCGCGACCTGTTACCCCGGGCACGACTCCTCATCGACGACGCGGCGCGGTTCCTGGGCGAAGCCCGACGCCTTCACGAGGGTTCTGAGGTACTGCGTTGGGGTGCAGTACCTCTCGCGGGGAGCGCGGCCGTCGCCGCTGTCGCACAACGCCTCGGCGACGTGTCGTCCGGTCAGGAGATGGTGAGTGCCGCGGCGGTGAGTCTGATCGAGCAGGTGTCGGCGGGCACGCTCGACCTGGCCATCGTCGACGCGCCCTGCGTCACCGGCACTCTCACCACCGGCCCGGTCGTCGTGTTCCGACGCCACGTCGTCGTGCCGGCCCGTCATCCGGTCACCACCGCAGCACGTCCCCGGTTGCGCCACCTTGCGGGCCTGGACTTCTGCCACCCGCCGCGCGCCGCGAATCCGCCGGCTCATGACCAGCTGATCGACCGCCTCCGCGAGTCCGGACTCGATCCAAGAATCCTGGCCGTCTCGTCCTCCGAGCACCTGGTGGCCGCGGTCGCCGGTGGCGGAGCCGTCGGCCTGACCGTTGACCCGGAACGTCTCGCGTCGCTCGACGGCGTTCGGTGTCTCCCCATCGGGCGCGACGCCACGGCGCTGCGACTCCGGGTCGTCTACCGGGAATCCGCACTCGCCGAGGTCGCGGACGTGTCAACGGCAGCACTGTGGAAGATCAGCAAGGCCGCCGGGTGAACCCAGAACCAGCTGAGCTGCCCCTACACGTGCGGAAGCGGGTCGACCGCGACGTCACGGAGACCCTCGCCGACGCCGGCTGTTCCGGCTGGATACATGCGACGACGATCGGCTCCCCACGGATCGGATACTCCTTCGACGCCGACGCTCCGGTCGTCCTGGCCTCGGTGTACAAGCTCGCTCTACTGATCTCGTTGTGCCGCAGCGCAGATCGCGGTGACATCGACCTGACCTCGTCGGTGACGGTCGACCCGACACAATGGGCACAGGGTCCGACCGGACTGGCCGCGTTGCGCGATCCGATCACACTGAGCCGGCGAGACCTCGCCACCTCGATGATGACCGTCTCCGACAACGTCGCCGCCGACGTCATCCTCGACGAGATCGGACTCGACCGCGTACGCGAGGACCTTGCAACGCTCGGTGTCGCGAACACCCGGATCGTCGGCGGAGTCGCAGAGCTACACCAGCGTCTCCAGCGGGAAACCGGGACAAGCACGGTGGCAGAGGCTTTCGCCGCGCTCGCAGACCCGGATGACGACACGTCGGTCAGCGCCTACGACGCCGCGTACTCCAGTTCGTCCACGCCTCGGGACTGCACGACGCTGCTGTCCGCGGTCTGGACCGACCACGCGGCGTCGAACGAGATGTGTGCGTTCATCAGGGACACCATGCGTCGTCAAGTGTTCACCTCGCGCCTCGCGTCTGGATTTCCGTTCCGACGGGTCACCGTTGCGGGCAAGACGGGCACCCTGGTCGCGATCCGCAACGAGATCGGCGTCGTCGAGTTCCCCGGTGAGTTGCCGGTCGCCGTCGCGGTCTTCACGTCGAGTGCACGGTCTGAGCCCGCACTGCCGCACGTGGACCGGGCCATCGGTGAGGTCGCCCGGACGGTCGTCACGGAGCTCCGCACTCCCGCTGAGTAGCGCGGCAACCTGCCCCGATAGCGTTTCGCTATGGCGTCATCGCGCGTCGTGACCTTGCGTGGGGAGGCTCGGGTCGGTTGTCTGGCCACATGCGTCGGTTGTTGGTGATCCTGAGTGTTCTCGCGGTGCTGGTCGGCACGTTGTCGGGGTGTTTCCTGTCGAAGGACTCGCCGGAGGACACGTTGCAGTCGTTCGCGGACGCACTGCAGCGAGGAGATGTCGACGCGGCCGCCGGGCTCACCGACGACCCGACGACGGCTCGCACGACGATCCGGTCGATCTTCGACGGTATGGGCTCCACCCCGAAACTGTCGGTCGCCGCCGACCTCGTCGACGACAAGAAGGTCACCGGAACGCTCGACCATCAGTGGCAGATCCGAAACACCAATACGGCCTACCAGACGTCGGTCGTTCTCGCCGAGACGGATTCGGGCTGGCGCGTCCGGTGGCAACCATCGGTCATGCACCGGCAACTCCGCGCGGGACAGTCCTTCTCGTACAGCGACGACCGCGCCTACCGCACACCGGTTCTCGATACCAATGCGCGCCCGCTGATGACGTGGCAGCCGGTGACGTTGATCAGTCTCGAACGGGCACAACTCGCTTCGGCCGAGACGTTGGCCCGTGCGCTGCGACCGGTCGAACCGTCGATGACGGCGGCCGGGATCCGCAAGCTCTTCGACGGCAACAACGCCCCGCGTCAGACCGTGATCAGGCTGCGTGAAGCAGATCTCGAACGTGTCCGGCGCAGCGTCGAGTCGACCGCCGGCGTGACGAACACCGAGCAGGGTGCGCTCCTCAGTGCCACCAGGGACCTCCATTCGCCCGCGATGTCGGGACTCGAGGACATCTGGCGTGGCGCGATCGACGCCACGGCCGGCTGGTCGATCCAGATCGTCGACAACGACGGCACTCCAACGCATCTCGTGGACTCCGCGCAACCGGGCACCACGCCGCCGATACGCACCTCCATCGACCGAGACATCCAGACCCGGGCACAACGCGCCGTCGACGGTGAACGACGTCCCGCGATGATCGTCGCCATCTCCCCGTCGACCGGCGGGATCGTCGCCGTCGCCCAGAACGACGCCGCCGACAGGTCCGGCGCGGTCTCCCTCACCGGCTTGTACCCGCCGGGATCGACCTTCAAGACCATCACCACCGCAGCGGCATTGGCCGCCGGGGTGGTGCAGCCGACGTCGCAGGTTCCCTGTCCCGGGCGCACGACGATCGAGGGACGAACCATCCCCAACGAGGACGACTTCGACCTCGGAACCGTCGCGCTGCCAACAGCTTTCTCCCGCTCGTGCAACACGACCATGGGAGCTCTCGCGAACAGACTCCCCGCCGACGGGTTGACCACGATGGCCCGCCGATTCGGCATCGGCCCCGACTACACGGTCCCGGGCCTGACCACCGTCACCGGACGAGTGCCCGTGGCCGACACCCCTGCCCTGCGCGTGGAGAACGGAATCGGTCAGGGCACGGTGACCGTCAGCCCGTTCGGTCTGGCGCTGGCCGAAGCGAGTCTCGCGCGGGGTGAGACCGTCACGCCCACGCTGGTCGAGGGACAGCGCACCACCGGCGACACCGAACCCGAACAGATTCCCGACGACGTGGTCCGTGCACTGCGAAGCATGATGCGCGACACCGTGACCCGCGGTACCGCCACCGCGTTGCAGGACATCCCCGACCTGGGCGGCAAGACCGGCACCGCCGAGTACGGTGACAACAAGAACCCACACGGGTGGTTCGCCGGTATCGTCGGCGACCTCGCCTTCGCGACGCTCGTCGTCGGCGGCGGGTCGTCGGCGCCCGCCGTGCAGGTCAGCGGCGAGTTCCTGCGTCCGCTGCGGTCATTCGGCGGATAGGCCGGCCAGTATCCGGGCCATCAGATAGCCGGACACGCGTAGCTCACCGTTGTTCCCGTCGCGGGGATAGTCGGCATGCCCGAACGCGCCTTGCCGCTCCACACCGTCGGCGGTGGTTCGATCGTCGACTTCGAGTTGCACGAGGTCGGTCGAGGTTGGCCGCGGACCGTTGGGGCCGACGGGCCCGAGGGACTGACCGTACGAGATGCTGTCGCTCTCGCCCTGCATGACGAACCCGTGACCGTCCTCGAGCCCCAGCTCGGGTTCGTCGTTCGCCTCGAATCCCGGAGAGCCGTAGAAAACGGCATCGTCGACCGGATGTCCGCCGGGGGTCTGCAGCGCCAGTCCTTGCGTCAGCGACCCGTAGGAGTGCCCGAGTGCGACGATGTGCGGGTCCGCCTTGTTCGACGTCGCATCGATCGCACGGTAGAAGTTCGCCAGTTCCGGCGCACCGTCGCTCGCCCGATCCTGTTGCGCCACTTCCAGCCACGACCATCCGGACGGACGGCTGCCGTCGGAGTCCGGCGGTTCGAAATCGAGCCACGAGACGGTGGCGACCCTCTCGTGTCCGCGTCCGGCGCGCTGGAGCTCGTCGAGCGTTTCGTCGCGCAGAGCTGCCGACTCACCCAGCATGGATCCGAAGCTGTTCCGGATGTTCGTGTTCAGTCCCGGCGTCGTGACCGAGACATGGTCGGCATCATCGGGATTGCCGATGGAGATCGCCGCCTTGCCCTGCTCCCCGGAGAACATGTCCATCACCAGCAGCATCCGACCATTCAGATTCGACGGGCTCCACTCGTTGTCGGCCATCAACTCCTGCAGCGTCTGCACATCCCGGATCTTCTTCCCGACCTGTTCGAGTTCGGCGTCCTCGTTGGTGAAGAGGCCGCCGAACCTGATCTGCCTCGTGAGCTGATCCCGACGATCCTCGAGCTGTCTCAGCACGTCGTCGAGCCGGGCGACGTTCGCAGCATGTCTGATCGGCGACGGGATGCCGTCGACGTTGCCCAGCAGATCCGGTCGGTCGCGTAACAGCTCCTGCTGTTGCTCGGGAGCCAGCGCGTCCCAGTAGGCATTCACCTCGTCGGGCGACTTGCCCGCCGGCGGTTCGAGAGGGGTGAGCCCGCCCTGTCCAGCCCCCGCCTTCGTCGCCTCTTCCATGCTCCCGGCATCGTTCGCGGTGATCTTGCCGTCGCGGATGGCGTCGAACACCCGCGCGGCATCGGCGTCGACATCGGTTGCCTGGGTGATGAGTGCCTTCACCGCGGTCTCCAGTGCCTTCCGCAGGTCCTCCCGCGCTTCGTCGTCCTCCGGGTCGGGTGTCGGTGCGGCGGTCACGGACCCGTCGTCGTGGATGGTCATCGACGCATCCGCGGCCTGCACCCGTAGACCGGCGAGTCGGCCTTGGAGGTGTTTGACCGCCGAGGAGGTCTCGACGGCGAGCTGCCGGGCCGCACCGAGGACTGCGGCTTCGTCGCGGAGGTCATCGACCGTGACCGCGTACAGCTGTCGGGCGGCGTCGGCCGCATCGCCGAACCAGCCCGGCAGCTCGCCGGCTGTCCGTAGCGCACCCTCGATCTCGCCGACGGTCGTCACGCGTTTCGCGAGGGAGTCGGCCATCGTGTCGAGCGCGCCGGTGTCCCAGGCGTCGATTCGGGCAAGATCCGTGGAGTCAGCCCGGCGACGAGGCGTTCGATCCGTCCGCGGCCGGCGGAGTCACCGCTTCCGCGGGGCCGGCGGGGAGCCTGCACGGCGTCCGGATCGACAGTAGCGCTGCCTCGAAGGTGCCGAACTTGACGGAACCGTTCTCGTCGTCGGAGAACCGGACCTCTCGGTCACCCGGCTGATTTCGTGTCCACGTCTCGTTCGTCAACCCCGCCGCGGCAGCGGCAGAACGCACGATCTCCACGGCTCGGGGCCACTGCTCTTCGCTGATCGGCACCGGGGATGTCCGACGGTCGAGCTGGACGGTCCTGCCGTCGGTCTCCAGCCACTCGCCCGAGCAGGGGTTCCGGTAGTCCGGGAACAGGTTGTCCGGCGGATTGGTCGATTCGAACCTCACGCCGGGCGCGATCACCTCGACCTGCTCGACGATCGCCTCCCGCATGGCGCGGAAATCATCCAGGGTCGCTTCCAGGCTCGGTAGCCCGCGAAGCTGCCCGTTCAACTCCGCCACTCTCGCCGCGGACACGTCGTCCGACGGTCCGAACGTCGCTTCGTCCACCGCGGAGCACCCCCCTCCACACAGAACGGCCGCGAGTACCACCGCAACCCATCCCGCACGCATCACGTAACCCCCGACCGGCTCTGCGGGTAGCCTGCTACCTGCACCAGAAACATACTTCAACGCACGGGGGTGCCGGTATGTCTGCTCACGAGTCAGAGGTCGATCCCGAAGTTCTGTGGCACTCCGCCCGAACCATCACGACGACCGCCGACCTTGCGGAGACCCATCTCAAGAGCAGCGATGCGGCGGTGGCCTCGTGCGGTCGCGGCTGGTCGACCATGGCGTCCGCGGGCTTCGACGAGTTCGTGGACCGCTCGGACCGATTCACCAGAGACCTGTTGCAGAAGCTCGCGGACCTCGAGCAGAGCACCCGGGCTGCAGCCGCACAGTACGAACGCACCGACGCCGCCAGTGGTCGGGAGATCGCCGCGACCGCTGGAGATTCCCGTCTTTTGAACCTCTGAACCTTGACCGCCGGCGTGTCATCGGCTCAGATGAAACGCATGGGCGACGAACTGTTCGAGCACAAGACCAAGACCACGCTGACCCGCGAAGAAGCGGCCCAGCGGCTTCGCGACCTCGCCGATGCGATCGCCCGGCACAATGAGGTGTCGTTCGTCGCCAACAACAAGACCGTGCGAATCGACGTCCCCCCGCAGGTCAAGCTCAAGGTCGAGTTCGAGCGCGGCGAGAAGGAATCCGAGATCGAGATCGAGATCTCCTGGTAGCCCCGCTCCCGACCGCCGATGCCCGGTCGGATTCGGTCCAGTCCTCGGTGATGCCTCTCGCCGATCGGCTCGACGACGCCAGTACCCACACCGCGCCGCCCAACGCGTAATCGTCGACCTGCGCGCTCGCGTCGAGGAGCGTCGAACCGACCCGCTCGGAGTCGGCGATCCTCGTCGTCAGAACAAATGCCCCGCGACTGAGGCGTCGAACACAGCAGGAACAATCCCGCTTAGTTGCGTGTTACAACCTTCACGTCTGCCTTTAGTTGCAGCTTTCAACAATTTGCCGTCCACGTGCGCGAACATCGCCGGCAGCACGCGGACGCGTACCGCGGAGGTATCAGAGTATGAGCGCACCCGCCGCCGGGCCGGTGGAGGTCGAGGACATCCCGATGACCCATCGCCAGCGAATCGAGGCACTGGTCGGCCTCCTGCTGGGGATGTTCGTCGCCTTCCTGTCCTCGACCATCGTCTCCAATGCACTGCCGACGATCATCACCGATCTGCACGGCACACAGAACCAGTACACCTGGGTGGTCGTCGCGACCCTCCTGGCGTCGACCGCCACCACCCCGATCTGGGGCAAGTTCGCGGATCTGGTGAGCAAGAAGCTGCTGGTGCAGATGTCACTGGCCCTGTTCACCATCGGATCCGTCCTCGCCGGGACCTCGCAGTCCGTCGACATGCTCATCGGGTTCCGTGTGATCCAGGGTCTGGGTCTGGGCGGTTTGCAGGCGTTGGTCGTCATCGTGGTGGCAACCATGTTCAGCCCGCGTGAGCGCGGTCGCTACCAGGGTTCGATGGCCGCGGTGATGTCGGTCGCCACGGTTGCAGGTCCGCTGATCGGCGGGCTGATAGTCGACACCAGTTGGCTCGGCTGGCGCTGGACCTTCTACGTCTGCGTGCCGCTCGCCGTCGCGGCACTGCTGGTCATCCAGCGCACGCTGAACCTCCCCGTGATCCGCAAGAAGGTCAGCATCGACTACGGCGGCGCTGTCCTCATCGCCGCGGGTGTCAGCATTCTGCTGATCTGGGTGACCCTCGCCGGGAAGAGCTTCGACTGGGCGTCGGCGGCGTCCTACGCACTCGTCGCGCTGGGGCTGGTGCTGCTGGCGGCCGCGGTGTTCGTCGAGTCGCGGGTGAGCAGCCCCATCATCCCGTTGCATCTGTTCCGCGATCGCACGACGACGCTGGCCACGCTGGCAAGCGTCGCCGTCGGTGTCGCCCTCTTCGGTGGTGCGGTGTTCCTGGGTCAGTACTTCCAGGTCGCCCGCGGCTACTCGCCGACCGCGGCGGGCCTGCTCACACTCCCGATGATCATCGGCTCGATGGTCTCGGCGACCATCTCCGGACAGATGATCACCCGCTTCGGACGCTGGAAGGTCTACCTCGTCGCCGGTGCGGCGCTGATGACGGTCGGCTTCGGACTGCTGGCCACGATCGACGCGCACACCGACATGAGGATTCTGGGTGTGTACCTGTTCGTCCTCGGTATCGGTATGGGTATGACGATGCAGAACCTGGTGCTGGCGGTCCAGAACAACGTCAGCCCCGCGAACCTGGGTGCGGCCACCTCGACCGTCACGTTCTTCCGTTCGCTCGGCGGCGCGTCGGGTGTGTCGGTGCTGGGTGCGGTCCTGTCCAGCCATGTCTCCGACCTCATCGCGCAGGGGCTGAGTGCAGTCGGCATCAACGCCGGGCAGACCGGCGGCTCGCAGGCCGGCTTGTCGAACCTGAACGAGTTGCCCGGCCCGATCGCCGATATCGTCCGCGGCGCGTACGGTGATGGCACGGCCCGCATCTTCCTGGTCGCCGGAATCATGGCGGCGCTCAGCCTCGTCGCCATCTGTTTCATCAAGGAGGTCGCCCTCAAGACGATGAGCAGCGATGAGGAGCGCCGGGCCGAGGCCGCCGCGGCCGCACTGACCACAGAGGACACCAGTCCGCGATGAAGACGATCGCGGTCGGGCTCGACCACAGCCAGGAGTCGGAAGCCGCCGCACGATGGGGTGCGGCGGCTGCCGTCCGTCGCGGCGGGCGGCTGCTGCTCGTCCACGGATACGCTCCTGCGGGCGCCGCACAGGGCCTGGCCGAGTTCGACATCGAGAACATTCGCGATGCCGCGCTCGCCCGGGCGGACGCGGTCGCGAATTCCCTTCGCGCCGACCATTTGCAGCTACGGGTGGACACGCTCGTCAGGCCAGAGCTCCCGGTCCCGTTGCTGCTGCAGGTGTCGGAGCACGTGGACCTGCTGGTCCTGGGGCACCACCGCGCGAACTGGCTGGAACGACTCACCTCCGGAAGCGTCAGTGCGATTCTCACCGCACGGTCGAAATGCCCCGTCGTCACCGTGCCTTTCGGCAATGTGTGCTTCGACGGCCCGGTCGTCGTGGCGGTCGACGTCGACGCGCCGTCGGATCAGGCCATCAAGACCGCCTTCGAGCGGGCACGCGACATCGGCCAGCGGGTGACCATCATCTGCGCGATACCCGACGACGCTGCGCCAGAACAGATCTCCGATGCGTACGCGCGCGCCGACACCCTCCTGGACCCGTGGCGGCGGCAGTACCCGGACTGCCCCGTCAACGTTCAGCTCGTCAACGGCGATCCCCATCGCTCGCTCGCCGAAGCCGTGCCGCAGGCGTCACTTTTGGTGATCACCCGACCGCGCGCCGGTACCGCCTTCCCGGTCTGGACCACCTCGGTGACCCGCGCCGCCCATCACGCGGCGCGACACCCGATCGCGGTGGTCGATCACTCCGCGTCCTGACTTCCGAGAGTTCGGATCAGCCCACCTGCGGAGGCACTCCGCCGGGATCAGGTTGCGTTTATGCCCGCGACCCGGGACAGAACGCAACCTGATCAGACGCCCGCCTGCTCACCAGCACCTGCCGACGCAAGCACGTATCCGCACACCACGACGACCGCGCTGATGACCGCGGCGACCGCGAACACCGACCACAGCGCGACCTTGACCAGCAGCGCTCCGACCAAGGCGCCCAACAGGATTGACACGATGGCCGCGGATCGACGGTTCACGATCGTCGCGCGACCGGGCCGTGCGAACATGTCGATCGCCCATGCGGTGATCGTCGACGTCACGACGACGGTCGTCACGTCAGCGACACCGATACTGCGTGCGGCCGCAGCCTGCATGCCCATCGCGCACGCGGTCATCCCGACGGCGAACATCGCTGCCACATGCTCCGTCGACTGTGCCCAGATGATGACCGCGGTACCGGCGACCAGCGACGCCGACACCGCAAGCACAGCGGTCAACCGCGGACTCCACCCACGCCGATCCGACCGTAGGAACAGGCTCGCCAACCCGGCGCCGAGGATGAACGCGACGAGGGCGAGCGCCACGGAGAACACCGGCAGTCCGTCGGCGCCGGCAGCACCCATCCCGAGGATCAGGACGTTCCCGGTCATGTTCCCCAGGAACACGGTGTCGAGACCGAGGAAACCGCCGGCGTCGACGACGCCGGTCGCGAACGTCAGCACGAGCATCAACGCGAGGTCTCGGGCCGCTTCCCGGTCAGCGCCGGGGGAACTGTCACTCGTGGTCAAGCGCGGCTCCTTCGGCCCTGGATCTCGCCGTCGACGCACGGCAGATCGTCGTGACCAGCACTGTTCGGTCGCTCCGATCGTAAGGCGGCGAGCAGCCGGATGTCCGGCGAGTCCGGTTCCCGCGTGTGCGTTTACATCCCGAGCGCTCGCGGTCATCGTGGTCGGCGCACGGCCGGGTATCGTCGTCGTGTGGTCGGAAGCGTCGACGAATCCATGAGCGGTACAGAGCGTTCCGGCCACCGGCAGCTCGGCAACCCGGCACGTGCTGCCCTCACCGGCCCCCATGCGCGGTTCGCCGAACGTGTCGGCACCGCGCTGCGGTACCACCCCGATGTCTGCCCGATGGCGGCCCTGCCGGACGACCCGACCCCCGGCGACTGGGCCGACGCCGCCCGACTGGTCGGCCCCGGCGGTTCTCTCTTCATCCCCGTCGTCGCCGACGCCCCACCGGCGGAATGGCAGACGACCATGCGTCGACCCGGGGTGCAGATGATCGACGCAGGCGTGTCCGCGGAACCCGACGCCGAGGCGGTCCCCCTGGCCGCGGGCGACGTACCGGAGATGATCGACCTCGTCCGGCGCACACGTCCCGGACCGTTCCGTCCGCGCACCATTGAGATGGGCACCTACCTCGGCATCCGGCGCGGTGGGCGGCTCGTCGCGATGGGTGGCGAACGACTCGCCCTACCGGGTTACACCGAGATCAGCGCGGTCTGCACCGATCCCGCGCACCGCGGCGAAGGACTTGCGTCACGACTGGTTCTCGCCCTCGCCCACGGCATTCGACAGCGTGGCGCCACCCCGATACTTCACGCGGACGCGACCAACGTGAACGCCATCCGCCTGTACGAGCAACTGGGTTTCGAGATCCGCGCGGAAGTGCTGTTCCAGGTGATGCTGGCCCCTTCGTGACGTGCGCTCCGCAAGCTCCGGGCACTCCTCAGGGAGCAGGTGACGCGCTACGCGGCATCACTTTGTTTCAGCGACTTCGCCAGCGGCGCGATCTCGTCCAGGTAGATCGCGGCCAGAACACCGGACTCGTCGGCGAGGTTGCGCACGCGGTCACTCTCCGCGCGGTCCCGTTCCGCGTCGACCACGTGCTCGAATTCGTCTATGGCACTGACCCGCTCGAGCCAGGACTGCTTGTCCTGACGCTGTTGGATGCGGGCGACGATCTGCTCGTACTCGGCGAATGCCTCGACCCGCGCGACGAGGCCGTCAAGCCGACCGGACAGCAGCCTCGACTTCTCCGCGAACGTCGCGATCACCTCGTCGTCGACGCCGAGATGTCCCGCGGGCGCGTCACCGAGGATGGCCAGCTGGTCGCGCAGCCCGGCCGCTGCGGTCGTGATCGCGGTGGCCTCTCCGACCAGGTCGACGCGCACGGAATGCCGGTCGAAGAAGTCCAGCTTCCACGCCGGATAACGGCTGACGCTGTCGGCGACGAGCGCCGTGGTCCAGACGATCTTCCCGATGCGATCCTTGTTGAGTTGTGCGAGTTCGGTCCAGTCCCCGAGCCGGTCGCGAGGTTCCGCCTGGCCCGCCTCGTCCGGATCGGAGTTGCCCGGACTCCGGTTGTGCCAGAGATCGAGAGCAAGGACGAGGTAGTCGTTCGCGCCACCCGCCGGGCTGCGGGTCCACTGCCCCTCGATTCGGCGCTGTACCGACTGACACGACGCCCACCGCGTGGCCTGGGCCAACCGCAGCTCGTCGGCGAGTTCGCCCAGTGCATCGGTCGACGGTCGAACAGCGACGTGCGACGCCTCGACCGGGGAGTCGTTCCGCTCGGCTCGACGCCGCGCGCGGTCGTCTCTCATCCCGGTGAACATCGCCGAGAACGCGCCGACGGCCAACGACATCAGCAGGACGAGAGCCACCACGACCACCACCACGAAGACGGCCCCGGCGACGAACATCATGCTTCCAGTGAACCACTCGGCGACGCTTACGTGGCCTGTTCGCGACTGGCATCTACCACGCGAGGATGTCGGCCACAGCCAGGCCACACCACCGATCTCGCCCCAAGCAATCGCTTGGTTTGTTACGTTCGGCAACGATGGGATTCCTGAAACAGACCACTCCCGACATCGACTTCCCGACCTGGAGCCAGGGCACGCGCGCGGAGAAGATCCGACCGATGGCGCGGCACTGGGCCGAGGTCGGGTTCGGGACCCCGGTGGCACTGCACCTGTTCTATGTCGGCAAGATCCTCGCCTTCATCCTGATCGGCTGGGCGATCGTCATCACGACGCCGGGCATCGACGGCTTCCTCGACGTCACCGCCTGGTACAACGAGCCGATCGTCTTCCAGAAGGTCGTGCTCTACACGACGCTCTTCGAGGTGGTGGGTTTCGGCTGCGGGTTCGGCCCGCTGAACAACCGCTTCTTCCCGCCCTTCGGCTCGATCCTCTACTGGTTGCGCCCCGGGACGATCCGTCAGCCCCCGTGGCCCCGGATCCCACTGACCGCGGGTGACGCCAGGACCCCCGTCGACGTCCTGCTCTACGGCGCGCTGATCGTCGTCGTGCTGATCGCCCTGTTCAGCCCCGGTTCGGGCGCCGTCCCCGAACTCGACACCACCGTCGGCGTCCTTCCCGCGTGGCAGATCTGGACGATCCTCGGACTCCTCGCCGCGATCGGACTCCGGGACAAGACGGTCTTCCTGGCCGCACGCGGCGAGGTGTACGGCGCGCTGACGGTGACGTTCCTGTTCGGCGGCGTCGACATGATCATCGGCGCCCAACTCTTGTTCCTGTGCATCTGGCTCGGCGCGGCGACGTCGAAACTGAACAAGCATTTCCCCTTCGTCATCGCGACGATGATGTCCAACAACCCGATCTGGCGGTCGCCGAAGATCAAACGCAAGTTCTTCGAGGACTTCCCCGAAGACCTCCGACCCGGACGCCGGTCCCGTTGGATCGCCCACTTCTCCACGGCCGTCGAAGGACTCGTCCCGATCGTGCTGTTCTTCTCGCACGGCGGGTGGGTCGGCGGGATCGCCGCCGCGATCATGCTCGTCTTCCACTTCGGCATCCTGTCGTCGATCCCGATGGGAGTCCCGCTGGAGTGGAACGTCTTCATGATGTTCGGCATCCTCGCGATCTTCGTCGGCCACCCGGGCATCGGGCTCACCGACCTCGAATCCCCGTGGCCGCTACTACTGTTCGCGGTGTCGGCGACGACGGTGGTCGTCGGGAACCTGATGCCGCGCAAGGTGTCCTTCCTGCCCGGCATGCGGTACTACGCGGGCAACTGGGACACCGGACTGTGGTGCATCAAGCCGTCGGCGTCGGCGAAGATCGAAGCGGGCATCGTGGCCATCGCGTCGATGCCGGCGGCCCAACTCGAACGGTTCTACGGCAGTCCCGAAGCCGCCCAGATCCCCCTCTACATGGGATATGCGTTCCGCTCCTCCAACAGTCACGGCCGCGCACTCTTCACGCTCGCACATCGCGCCATGAGTGGAACCCCCGAGGAACAGTACGTACTCACCGACGGCGAACGGATCTGCAGCACCGCGATGGGCTGGAACTTCGGCGACGGCCACCTCTCCAACGAGCAGCTCATCGAATCACTCCAGCGCCGTTGCCGATTCGAGCCGGGCGAGGTGCGGATCGTCCTGCTCGACGCCCAGCCGATTCATCGTCAGACGCAGGAGTACCGCCTGATCGACCCGGCGATCGGCGTCTTCGAGAAGGGCTACGTCCGGGTCGCCGATCTCGTCACCCGCCAGCCGTGGGACGACGAGGTCCCGACGACAGTGACATGGCGCGCCGATGGTGGCCGCACTGATCCTGCCTGAGGCCGCCTGCCGTCGGCGCGACCGGTCCCGGACTCACAGGGTGCGGGCGATGATCTCCTTCATGATCTCGTTGGTTCCCGCGTAGATCTTCTGCACGCGGTTGTCCGCCCACAGGCGGGCGATCGGGTACTCGTTCATGTATCCGTAGCCGCCGAACAGCTGGAGGCATTCGTCGGCGACCGCCATCGCCCGGTCGCTCGTCCACCATTTCGCCATTGCGACCGTGGGGATGTCGAGCTTTCCGTCGATGTGCTTCACGATGCAGTCGTCGACGAAGACACGCGCTATCCGTGCCTCGGTGGCCGCTTCGGCGAGTTTGAACTTGGTGTTCTGGAAACTGAAGACAGGCCGGCCGAATGCCTCGCGCTCCTTGGTGTAGGCGATCGTCTCGGAGACGGCCTTCTCCATGCCGGCCACCGAGGCGACCGCGATGATCAGCCGCTCCTGTGGCAACTGCTGCATCAGCTGGATGAACCCCTGACCTTCCTGCTCACCGAGCAGGTTCGACGTCGGCACCCGGACGCCGTCGAAGAACAGCTCCGATGTGTCCTGTCCGCGCTGCCCGATCTTGTCGAGGACCCGTCCGCGACGGAACCCCTGCCGGCTGGATTCGACGAGGATCAGGGAGATGCCCTTGGCACCCTCGGACGAGTCCGTCTTGGCGACGACGATGATGAGGTCGGCCTGGCCGCCGTTGGTGATGAAGGTCTTCGAGCCGTCGATGACGTAGTCGTCACCGTCGCGGATCGCCCTGGTCTTGACGTTCTGTAGGTCGGAGCCGGTACCCGGTTCCGTCATGGCGATGGCGCCCACGACCTCCCCGCTGGCCATCTTGGGGAGCCACGTCGACTTCTGCTCCTCGGATCCGTACGCGAGGAGGTAATGCGCAACGATGCCGTTGTGGAGGCTGACGCCCCATGAGCTGTCGGCCACGCCGGCCTGCTCCTCGATGAGCACCGCCTCGTGCGCGAACGTGCCCCCGCCGCCGCCGTACTGCTCGGGGATGGACATACACAGAAGCCCCAGTTCACCGGCCTTGAGCCACAGGTCGCGATCGACATGGTGCTGCTCGATGAACTTCTCGGTGTTCGGCTTGATCTCTTTCTCGCAGAAGCTTCGCGCCAGTTCACGCAAAGCGCTGATGTCGTCGTCCTCCCAGGGGGAACGTTCAGTCACAGGGGTCAGCCTTTCGTCGCGGGACCGTCGACGCCGATCGTAACATTGAACGATGTAACGGTTGGCGCACCGCGCATCGCCGCGCCTCGTGTACGGGAGAACGCGGGCGATCAGGCCGCGGCGTGTCCGAGGTGCGCAACCGGGAGTCGTACGTCATGATCGGATGCACACGCCGAGATCAGCGGCCCCCGTGCCCGATCGTCGTGCGCGTCGAATCGACGCCGGGTCCCGCGCGCGCCTTCCCCCGCCTTCGGATGCTCAAATCGACTGCTGTCCAATATCTTTCCGACGCGTCGCGATGCAGAACGATCCGAAATCGGTCACACTGTGAGCACACCAGCCTTCGCCGAGAGGGGTCAGTTGTGACCAGGATCTTCGATGCAACCACTTGGGGAGCCGAGCTCTGTGCCGCCGGCGACGACGTCCTCGCCGGCGAGGTCTCACTGCGTGAGGAATCCCTGAGGCGCAAGGTCGCGTTCTACCTCGACGCCGAGGGACTCCCCTTGTGCCAGTCCTCGTGCGACCCGTCGCAGTGGCATCCGACGCTGGTGACCCGGATGACCTCGGTGGTCGTCTCCCATGGGCGCGCCGTCGTCTCCATCGATGCGGCTCTCCCGTTGCACTCGTCGATTCTCGACATCGCTTTCCCCGGAGCAGGTTCTGGTGGCTCGATGATGGACATCACCATCGTCGACCTGTCCCGGCACCGCCGTACCCTGCACGCCGAGGTCCCGTCACATCTGGTGGTGACCGGCACCATCGCCGTGGCACTCTCTCCCGTCGGGTCGGCGCTGCGCACCGCGCCATCGGGACGCACGATCGGGATCGGCTGACCTCGCCCCCGGCGCCCGCTCAGGCGTTCCCATCGGGGATCTGCGGGACCGTCGACTCCGACGCAGTCGCCGCCGACGGTTCGTCGGCGATCCGGGACAACAGCTGCAGCGCATGCCGGGACGCGGACTCCGGCTCGGTCCGGTAGACGAAGATCGTCTGCTCGGGATCGTCGCCCGGGCTCAGGGCTTGGTAGGAGACCGTCAGATCACCCACCACCGGATGGTGGTACCGCTTGGTGCCGACGCTCCGCTCATGCACGCGGTTGCGCGACCACAGCTTGACGAATTCCGGGCTGTGGATGGACAGTTCACCCACCAGAGCGCCGAGCCGCGGATCGTCGGGATGCTTGCCCGCATCCATGCGCAACATGGCAGCGGTGTCCGCGGCGACGCCGTCCCAGTCGACGTACAGGTCGCGCGCGTGGGGGTCGAGAAAGACGAATCGGGCCTGATTGCGTTCTGCCGCAGGCCGGTTCTCGAAATCGGCGACCAGGAGTCCGGCGAGTCGGTTGTGGCCCAGCACATCCAGGCGGCGCCCGAGTACGAACGCTGGTTGCAGTGCGGCGTCGAAGGTCTCGAGCAGTTCGAGCGTCGACGCGTGGAGACGCTGCGGCTTGTCGGCACGGCGTCGGCGAGTCGGTTCGCGACGGGCGATCGTGTGCAGGTGGTTGCGTTCACTGTCGTCGAGTTGCAGTGCGTCGGCGAGTGCGTCGAGGACCTCCAGCGACGCACTCTTGCTCCGCCCCTGTTCCAGCCGCGTGTAGTAGTCGACGCTCACTCCGGCGAGCATCGCCAGTTCCTCACGACGCAGGCCGTTGACCCTGCGACGTCCCACCTCGGCTATCCCGGCGGCGTCCGGTGACAGCCGACCGCGGGCCGCGCGAAGGAAATCGGCGAGTGACGGTTCGAGTTGATCGGCCATGTTCCCATCCTGCGGACTCGTCTGACCTGCGTCAAAGGGTGAGGGTGGCCCAGTTTGTCCCAGGAAGAACTCTCTCTTCACCGATGGCTGCCGGGTCGTGACGATGGATGTCATCGCCTCGACGGCGATTCACCACCACCCCAACAGGAAGTGAGTAGACGAACATGTCTGTCTAGATGATCACCGGAGCGGGCCGCGGACTGGGCCTCGAGATCACACGAGCCGCCCTGCAGGCCGGCGACCACGTCGCGGTCTGCGCACGACGCACCGACTCCATCCCCGACGACGTCCGCAACCACCCCGATGTGTTGCCGGTACCTCTCGACGTCACCGACATCGGCCAGGTCGCGACCGCAGTCGCGTCCGTGATGGAGCGGTTCGGAACCGTCGACGTCCTCGTCAACAATGCCGGACGCGGCCTCCTCGGCGCCGTGGAGGAGATCACCGATGCCGAGGCGCGGTCGGTGTTCGACGTCAACGTCTTCGGGCTCCTCAACGTCACCCGTGCGGTCGTACCACTGATGCGCGCGGCCGGCCGGGGCAAGCTCGTCCACATCGGGTCGCGCGGCGGCTTCGAGGGCGAGCCCGGCGTCGCACTCTATTCGGCGACCAAGTTCGCGGTCGCGGGTATCAGCGAATCCCTCGCCGGTGAACTAGCGCCGTTCGGAATCCAGAGCACGGTCGTCGAACCCGGCGTGTTCCGCACCGATTTCCTCGATGCCAGCTCGCTACAGTTGCCGGCGAATCAGGTTGCCGCATACGACGGTACGCCCGCACACGCGACTCTCGAGTGGGCCGAGGAGACCAACCATTCCCAGCTCGGCGACCCGGTCAAGGGTGCCGCGTTCATCCACCGGATCGTGTCGTCGGACGATCCACTGCCCCTGCATCTTCCGGTGGGCCAGGACGCACTCGACCGACGGGTGGCGATCACCGAACGCATCGAGAAGGAGATCGCTCCGTTGCGTGCGGCATCCGCTGCCACCGCGTGTGACTGACCGGCACCCGGAATCGCCACCTCACGTCCAGAATCGCAGCTGCCCAGCGGGATTCCCACGGAGGTGGCGATTCGGCCGTCACCGGAGTGAGCGCAGCGCCGACTCGGCGGCGTGATACCCGCACAGCCCGTGGATACCGGCGCCCGGCGGGCTGGCCTGCGAGCAGATGTGCACGCCCGGAACACCGATCGCGTACGGGTCGATCGCGAGGCGAGGCCGCAGGACCATCTGCAGGCCGTCGTTGGCGCCACCGATGATGTCACCGGCCCCGAAGTTGGCGTTCTTCTGGTGCAGGGCTTCGGTCCCCGTACTCGCCGTGGCGACGATCCGATCACGAAAGCCCGGCGCGAATCTCTCGATCTGCGAGACGATCTGGTCGGTGGCGTCGCCGTCGAAACCGCCGGGGACGTGGGCGTAGGCATAGATCGGGTTGATTCCGCCCGCACTGCGGGTGGGATCGGCGACGTACTGCTGACCGAGCAGGACGAACGGCCGCGACGGCATGACCCCGGCGGCACGTTGCTTCTCCGTATACGCGATCTCGCCGAAGCCGCCGCCGAGGTGAACGGTTCCGGCCCGCACACACTCCGGATTGGTCCACGGGATGTCACCGTCGACGGCGAAGTCGACCTTGAATGCGGACGAGCCGACGCGGTATCTCCGGTAGGAGCGGCGAATCCGCGCAGGCATGGCGTCGCCGTATATCGAAAGCACCTGTGACGGTGACAGATCCAGGAGGACGAGGTCGGCGGGCGGGATGTCGGCGCGGGAGCTGACCCGGACTCCGGTCTCGATCTTGCCGCCGGCCTCGAGCAGCGCAGCCGACACCGCGGCGGTGATGGCGCCGGAACCGCCCTCTGCCACCGGCCATCCGTATCGGTGCCCGCTCGCGGCGATCATCAGGCCGAGCGATGCGGTCAGCGGCCGGTCGAGGCGGGAGAACAGGTGCGCGGCGATCCCCCCGTAGAGGGCCCGTGCGCGTTCGGTGCGAAACCAGCGGGCCAGCACGGTGGCCGGAAGTACGGCTCGAGGACCGAAGGCGGCCAACCGGATCGGGTGTCCGGGGATGCCGACGATCGGCCCGAGGAGATCTTCACCCAGGTCGTCGAAGTGTTCGGCCAGATCGCCGAACATCGACCGCCAGCGGGCCCCGTCGACGCCGAGACCAGCGGCGGTCTCGGTGATCGACTGGTACAGGAGTCCGGCTTCACCGGAGTCGAGCGGGTGGGCACAGTCGATCTCCGGCCACTTCCACACCAGCCCGTACTTCTCGAGTCCGACCTCGGCCCAGAACGGCGACCCCACCCCGAGAGGATGGAACGCCGAACAATGATCGTGGATGAGGCCGGGCACCGTCAGCTCCCCGGACCGTGCGCCACCCCCGACCGTGTCCGCGGCCTCCAGCACCTGAACCTGCACTCCGGACCGGGCGAGGTGAAGGGCGGCGGCGAGCCCGTTGGGACCACCGCCGACCACGACTGCAGTGGTCACCGACTCCCCTGACCTCTCTCCGGGACCGGCGACGCGCCACAGTCGTCGGGTCGCATCCGCCATTCACTCACCACCTCAGAATCGGTGACCCGATGACGGGCGTCAACGTCGAGACTCCGGTCGACGCCGTCCAGGAAGTCGACGATCGCTGCAGCGAGGCGATCCGGAGCCTCGAGCGCGACGTGACGTCCGACCGCCTCGAACTCGATCGTGGACAGAGGTCCGCCCGAAATCTGAGCGAGCGTCTGAGCGGTGAAAGCTCCGCCGGAGGTCCCGACAGCGAGCATCGGCATGGTCAACGGCACCGAGGCCCGGTCGCGGAACTCTTCTCCCTCGGCGAGCATGGACCGATACAGGCCCGCCGCCCCGCGCCAGCCCCCGTCTCGGGCGAAGACCCGCACGAACTCGGCGATGTCCGTTTCGTCAACCGCCCCCGGCACGGTTGTCATCGTCGGGAACGCCCACTGCTCCAGCACTTCCCGTTCGCGCCCGCCGAAGAGCACGTCGGCGATGCCCGGCGCGGCCAACGTACCGATGTGCCACGAACCGCCTCGGGTCACGTCCCCGAGCCCCTCCAGGCCGAACCCGGCCAGACCCATCTCGACCGCGATCAGACTGCGCACGAGACCGGGATGTTCCGTTGCCAACCGGTAGACCGCTCCACCCGAAATATCCTGTCCCAGAACATGCATCGGGCCCACATCGAGGTGCCGGATGAGTTGGCGCAGATCATCCGACGCCGTCGCGCTGTCGTGGTCGTCATCCGCGACCGCGGAGTCGCCGAAGCCACGGAGATCGACGGCGAACACCCGGTGACGCCTCGCCAGCAACGGAATCAGTCGGTGGAACGTCCACCATGATTCCGGGAAGCCATGAACCAGGAGGATGGGCGAGCCACCGCTTCCCGCCGAAACATGGTGCAGCGTCGTTCCGTTCACGTGCGCTACGTGGTGTTCCACGCCGGGGATCGTGGCCCTGGCCACACTTCGGGTATTCACACTCATGACAAGCCGTTTTATTGGCAACCGGGTTGTCAATAACCTAGAACCTGACAACCGGGTTGTCAATAGGGTGGGTGAGCAGTAATCTCCCGACGTGGACGTTTCCCATGGTGCGCAGTTCGCGCGAATGCTGGTCGAGACCTTCGATGCGATGACGCGCGAGGTCATCGAGGAGCTGACCGCGGCCGGCCACGCCGGGCTCACGGTCTCGAATGAGCTCGCCATGGAGGCCATCGACGACGGGGCGGGCACCGCCGCCTCCCTGGCCCGTCGCCTCGGCGTCTCCCGTCAGGCCGCCGCCAAGACCATCACGACCCTCGAAGGCCTGGGTTACGTCGAACGTGCTGCCGACACAGACGACGCGCGCCGCAAGAGCCTGAGGATCACCACCCGGGGCCGGGAGGCGATCGCGATCGGGAGCTCGGCGTTCGAACGGATCCGGGTCCGGTGGGAATCCGCAGTCGGCGCCGACCGTGCCGCCGAGACCGAAGAGGCCCTCCGTACGCTGCGGGACGACATCGCCGGCAGCTGACGAAGCAGCATCCGAGAAGCAAGATGGCCCCCGTCTACACGACGGGGGCCATCTCTGGCGGTGGCGGAGGGATTTGAACCCTCGGTACGGGGTTACCGCACACAGCATTTCGAGTGCTGCACCTTCGGCCGCTCGGACACGCCACCGCGAAAGACTGTACCGCAGCGGGGCGGCGAGTCTTAAATCAGCTGGTCAGAGCGATCAAACCGGGTACAGCGGGCAATCAGTGGCCGGTCAGCTTGTCCTTGACGTCGTCGACCTTGCCCTTCACGGCGTCGGCGGCCTCGGTGATCTTCTGCTTCCCCTGGGCCTGGGCCTGATCGCCCTTGCCCTCGTTCTTCAGATCCTGATCGTCGGTGAGGCTGCCGGCGGCTTCCTTGCCGCGGCCCTTCAACTCTTCGGCTTTGTTCTTGGCGTCGTCAGTGGTTCCCATGAAGCCTCCTCGATGAGGTTCGGCACGGCCGGATGCCGGCCGAGGTGGAAGAACTCGGCGATCTACCCGCGCCGGTGGCTCGACGCGAGCGTCGCCATGCAGGAGCTGACTCCTGCGTTCCACGGTGCCACAGACCGGCGACTCCGTGCAGAACTCCAGGTCAGACGTCAGATCAACGACTGTTGAACTTCTGGGCCACCTCGGTGATCTTGTCCTTGGCGGTGGTGACGACCTCCTGGACCTTCTCGTTCTCGGCGAGCTCGCCCAGCTTGTCCTTCGCGGTGCCCAGCGCATCCTGGACCTGCTTGCTCTCGACCAGTTCGTCGATCTTGTCGCGGGCGGTGCCCAGTGCCTCCTGCACCTTGCCACTCTCGGCCAGTTCGTTGATCTTGGCCTTGGCGGTGTCGAATGCTGCGGTGACCTTGTCGGCCGGGTCGGACATGGCTACTCCTCGAGGATCGGGTCGGGACTCGATCTCCAATCTGCCAGAGCAGCGCGGTACCGACCACCGGTCGCGACCCTGCGATCTCACCGATCTTTTCGTCTCACATCCCTGAGAGTGGTGTTCAGCGCGCTCTCCGTGTCGCGAAGAAATCGACCATCAGCGCGCGGCACTCGGCCTCGAGGACGCCGCCTTTCACCTGGGGGCGGTGGGTGAGTCGCGGGTCTCGCACGACGTCCCACAGGGACCCGACGGCCCCGGTCTTGGGTTCCCACGCGCCGAACACCAGCGCGTCGACGCGGGACAGCGTGATGGCGCCGGCACACATCGTGCACGGTTCGACCGTCACCGCGATCGTGCAGCCGGGGAGTCGCCAACCGTCACCGAAGGCGCGGGCTGCGGCACGCAGGGCGAGCACCTCGGCGTGCGCCGTCGGATCGCCGTCTGCTTCCCGACGATTGGCCGCGCGCGCCAGTTCGACGCCCTCGGGGTCGAAGACCACGGCACCGATCGGGACGTCGTCGGTTCCCGACGACGAGGCGGCGTCGAGTGCCGCGCGCACCATGTTCTCCCAGGCGGGGGCACTCATCGTGCGCCGGCGCCGGTCAGTGGCCGAGTGAGTCGAGAACCTTGCCCAGTTCATCGGCGAAGCCGAGCCGGGCGGCGATCATGCCGAGCTGTTCATCCGCGTAGAGGTCGGTGTCGCCGACGATGACGCTCATGACCGCGTCGGGCAGGCCCAGGTCGGCCAGGACCGCCAGGTCGCCCTCTTCCCACGGTTCGACGGTGTCGAGCTCGTCCGGGTCGATGTCGGGCACGTCGAGGTTCAGGGCGTCGAGGACGTCGGCCGCGACGTCGTAGTCGACCGCCGCGGTCGCGTCGGAGAGCAGCAGCCGCGCACCCGACGGCGCGGGCCGGACGATGACGAAGAACTCGTCGTCGACGTCGAGCAGCCCGAACACGGCGCCGGCCGAACGGAGCTCGCGAAGTTGTCGCTCGGCGTCCTCGAGATCAGAGAGCGCCGACGGCTTGAGCGCAGTGACTTTCCATCCGCTCTCGTCGCGCACCACCGCAACAGCGAAACCGTCGATGTCCTCTTCCACGTCCTGCGTGTTCGAACCCGACTTCCCATATCCGGCACCGGCCATGCAGCAAACCGTAGCCTCTATCAGCTGCAGTCCCAAGTCCCGGAACGAGCGGAGATCGAGGTATGGGAACGTTGTCAGCGTGACTGCTGACTCGTCGTCCTCGCGTTCTGCGCCCTCGACGCCGGTGTGCGTGCTTGGCCTGGGTCTGATCGGCGGCTCGCTGTTGCGGGTTCTGCACGACGCCGGGCACGAGACGTTCGGTTACAACCGGTCGTCGGCGACCGTCGACGCAGCAACCTCCGACGGATACCAGGCGTCGACGGATCTCGTCGCCACCTTGCGCCGTGCGGCCGAGACGGAAGCCGTCATCGTCCTGGCGACCCCGGTGACGACCATCGAACCCATCGTGTCGGACATCGCCGAACACGCACCCGGCGCTCTGCTGACCGACGTGATCAGCGTCAAGCAGGAAGTGGAGAAGGTGATCGCGCGGGCACACCCCGGCGCGCGCTACGTCGGCGGGCATCCGATGGCGGGGACCAGTCGGTCCGGGTGGCCGGCAACCGATCCGACACTGTTCCGGGATGCGATGTGGGCGGTCACCACGACCGATCACACCGTCGCCGACGACTGGCTGGCCGTTGCGTCGATCGCACGGCTGGCGGGGTCGCTGGTGGTGCCCGTGGCTCCCGATGCGCACGACCGTGCCGTCGCCGCGATCTCCCACATGCCGCATCTGACGGCGGCCGCGACCGCCGCGGTGGGCGCCGGCGAGAGCGACCTCGCCCTACGCCTGGCCGCCGGCAGCTTCCGCGACGGCACCCGGGTCGCCGGAACGGCACCCGCGCTGCAGCGGGCGATGATCGAGGCCAACAGCATCGCCGTCCTCAACGTTCTCAGCGAGACCATCGACCGTCTGATCGCCGCGCGCGACGAGTTGCGTGATCACGGGACGGCCGAGGTCCTGGTCGACGACGGACATCGAGCACGCACCGCGTACGAACGACTGCACGACGGTAGCCCGGAGCCCATCAGTGGAGTGACGATCGGCGAGCCGGGTTGGCAGGAGGAACTCCGCCGCCAGGCGCATCAGGGCCGGGTGTGGGTGGGCTAGGTGTACTGACCCGCCAGGTTGGGTACGCGGTCGGCGGGTGAGTCGCCTCTGAGTGCGGTGTGGCCGCGTTCGTGATTGTAGATGCGCAGGAACTCGTCGAAGGCGGCCACGCGTTCGGTCTCGCTGTTGTAGGGGCGGGCGTAGGCCCATTCCTCTTGCAGTGTGCGGTTGAATCGTTCCACCTTGCCGTTGGTTTGCGGCCGGTACGGTCGTGTCCATTTGTGTTTGATCCCGTTGTCGGCCAATCGTTTCCGGAACATTCTGGACCGGTAACAGGACCCGTTGTCGGTCATCACCCGTGTGGTCGTGACGCCGATCGAGGCAAAGTGGGCCAAGGCACGGGTCATGAACGCGGTCGCGGTTTCCTTCTTCTCATCAGCGAGGATCTCCGAATAGGCGTATCGGGAGTGATCATCGACGGCGTGGTGCAGGTAGGCGTATCCCAGGTTGGGGCGGCCATGCACGGTGCGGGGCCGGGACGGATCGCGATGGGCACTGGAATTGCGGCCGCCTCGGGCGCGGCCGTGCACGCGGTGCCCACCACCGTCGGGATCCTGCCCAGCTTCTTGATGTCGACGTGGATCAAGTCCCCGGCAGCTTCGCGTTCATACCGGCGAACCTCACGTCGTCGTGCACGCACCGGTGCTCCGGTGGCCGGGTCGGTCCACGACAACCGCACACACTGGTACCGGGTGAGGATGCGGTGGACTGTGGACACGTTCAACCCCAGGTGGAACCCGATCCGAGCTGGTCCCCAACGGCGCGACACGCGTAACCCCACCACCCGGCGTTCCCGGCGACGGGTGGTGCGATGCGGGCATGAGCGGGGCCGGCTTGAGCGGTCAACCATCCCTGCGGGCCCGTGGTCGCGGTAGCGGTCGGCCCACCGTTTGGCCGTGGTCACCGAGACATTGAAACGGTCCGCGGCACGCCGCAGCGGCCACCCATCCTCGACAACACACCGAGCCAGACGCAGCCGGCCAGTCGGGGACAACGGTGAATTACGGTGAGACATGAAGACCTCCGGGTTGAGGAGCGGTTCTTAGACAGCTCCACACCTCACTCGGAGGTCTTCCCTATGTCACGCCGACTCGCCGAACCCCGTACCTAACGTCCCGGGTCAGTACAGCTAGGCCTACCGCAAGGTCTGAGTGGGCTAGACCCGGCGGGCGAGTCCCGGGTAGTCGGCGACGAAGCCGTTGTCGTCGAGGGTGATGGTCGTGGTGGCCAGCGGCGACACCAGGTCGACGCCGTCCGCGGTGGCGGTGTAGGACATCGTGGCCGGCTTCACCTCACCGCTGGGCAGGTACATGTACATGACGGGTACCTCGACGGTGCCGTCGGCCGGCGTGATCCCCATGCGGCGCAACGGGAGCGCGTTGAACATGGGCGACAGCGCGAGGTCGACGTCCTTGGCACCCTCGAAGTCCGATTGGATGATCTCTCCGTCAGGGCGACGGATGAGCCAGGTGCCCTCGTTGTCGCGGGTGATTCCGAACTGGGTCTCCCCCGTGTCGCCGCAGATGAGGTGCACCGTGAGACGTCTGGTGATGCCGGTGTCGGTGGTCTGTAACTCGTACGACGCGGAGAACGGCTCGTGGTCGTCGGTCGCGGCGGCGATGATCCGGCCATAGGCCTTCACGCGTGCGCCGGAGACGACCAGGCGGACCTGTTCGAGTCGGTCGGTGTCCTCGCCACGCCACGTCAGCACGGTCTTGAACTCGTCCGTGGCGGCGGACGACTGCTCACCCTCGGGGGCTGTCTGCGGAGAACTCACACGACTACGGTAGCGAGCCGACCCGCCGATCACACATCGGACGTGCTGGTCACTCGACCAGATGGACGACGTGGCGGCGCGAATCTCCGCCGGTCACGCGATACACGAGGCGGTGCGTCGGGCCGACGACGCCGTCACCGTGTCCTCCACCACCACTTTGCCGTCGACGTTGATCGAACACTTGGCGCCGCTCCCGGTCCCGGCGATCACCAGGAGACGCAACGGATTGTCCCCACCGGTGAACTGGACACTCCAAGGATTGGATGGCGCGAACTCCGACCTCAGACCCATCGCGTCGACGTAGAGGATGGTGGCCTGACCGTCGATGGCGACGTCGTAGGTCACCGGTTTGTCCAGGGGATTGACGCGTTCGTCGGGTCCGCCGGGCACGGGCCGGCCGGGATCGTCGGGAGTCAGTTGCGGTGGTTCGAATGTGCGCGGAAGCGGAACGTCGATGGTGGTCGGCGGGTCGGCGAGGGGCAGTTCGGTGGGTTCGTTCCGAAAAATCCCGCTGAACCCGACTATCGCGACGGCCACCAGCACGACGAGTCCGAGACACACGATGAGCGTCGAGGTGGAGACCTTCGTGATGCGTGACTCGTCGTCCGATACGGCCGCGGATCGGGCGGCGGCACGCGCCTCTTCCCGCTCGGCCTGCTCGGCGATGCGCAGCTCGGTGTTGGTGGGCTGGCCGGGCCGGAACAGGGCGGTGCCGTCCGGGGCGTATCCGAGCGGCGGGTACAGCTGCGGCCCGGGTGTGTGCCCATACGGATCGCTGCCACGATCCCGCGGGTCGCGGGCGTCGCGGTTCGGTCCGCCGTACGGCTGTCCCATCGTCGGCCTCCGGTCGAAGTGTTGTCTGTCTTCGACCTTACGGCGGGTCTCTGTGCCGGTGAGCCCGCGCGGTCCGGAAATGCTGGTCGCGCGGTGGGCAACCCGTTGTGGAATCGATTGAACGAATGGGGTCCCGGTCCGGCCGTGCTGCCGCCCCTACCCCCAGTTCACGGGGGCGGCAGCCCCCTGACAGACCCCACCGAAATCGTTCACCAGGTGAACTGAAGACACTCTCACATATCTGACAACGGTGTGCAACAGATGGGAGGCGTGCAGCAGATGGGCATGTGACAGCCGGGCCTGGGCCGATCGTTCTGCCCTCTTCACCATAAGCGCTGGAGGGGGCCTTGCGGCAAGCCCCCTCACCGGGTGCAGAATCGCCTTCCCACCTGCCGAGAGTCTCACCCGCATCGCCCAATCGGAGCCGCTTTGTCCGTGTCGCCCGCCCCGCTCGTCCCCGAACCCAGCAGCGTCTTCGACCTCCCGAGGAGGCTGTCCGCCAAAGCCGACCCCGTACTCATCGCGGACGACGAGCGCCACCTGGCCATGCTCGCCGCGAGTCTCACCGAGAGCATCGACGACGCCACCGCCCGGATCGAGGCCCTCCGACGGTCCGAAGGCGGTGGTGGACGACGAGCACTGGATCGCGATCTGGAGATCCACCAGACGCTCTCCCGCGTACGCGCTCTGCAACGCTTCAGCCTCGAGGCATGCCTGGGTCGTATCGTCGGCACCGACGGCGAGGTCCTCTACATCGGTCGCCTCGGCCTGACGGGGTCCGACGGTGCGACGTTGCTCGTCGACTGGCGTACCCCGCTGGCAGCTCCGTTCTTCGCCGCCACGCTGCGTGAGCCCGCGGGCCTGGTGAGCCGACGCCGCTACCGATGGACCCGAGGCCGCATCACCGACTACTGGGATGAGGTGTTCGTCGACGACCCGGCGGTCCTCGACCGGCACGCCGCACTCGACGACCAGTCGGCGTTCATCGCCGATCTCGCGGCCGTCCGTTCGCCGCGGATGCGGGATGTGCTGGGTACGATCGCTGCCGATCAGGACGAGATCATCCGCGCCGGTTCCCATGGGGCCCTGGTCGTCGACGGTGGTCCCGGAACGGGCAAGACGGTGGTGGCGCTGCATCGGGCCGCGTATCTCGTGTACGCCGATCCCCGACTCGCCGGGAATCGCGGCGGACTCCTCGTCGTCGGTCCGCACCGCCCGTACCTCGCCTACGTCGCCGACGTGTTGCCGAGTCTCGGGGAGGGCAGCGTACAGACGTGCACGCTGTCCGATCTGGTCGTCGAAGGAGCTTCGGCGACAACGGAATCCGATGCTCACGTCGCACGGCTGAAGTCGTCGGCGGGCATGGTCGGGGCGATCGAGCCGGCCGTGGCGTTCTACGAACAACCACCGACGACGCCGCTCGTCGTCGAAACCCCCTGGGCTGAGGTCACTCTCACCGCAGCGGACTGGGCGGAGGCATTCGATGTGCCCGAGCCGGGGACGCCGCACAACGACGGTCGCGACGAGGTGTGGGAGGAACTCGTGTCGATCATCGCTGCCCGGCATGACGATGACGTCCCGTTCGGAGCACTGCGTTGTGCTCTCGCGTCCAACCCGGAGCTCACGTCCGCGTTCAACCGCGCATGGCCGGTTCTGCGGCCGGCGGAAATCGTCGGCGACCTCTGGTCGGTGCCGGCGTACCTGCGCCGGTGCGCGCCGTGGCTGACGCCCGAGCAGGTGAGTGCCCTGCAGCGCGATCGCCCGGACGCGTGGACCGACGCCGACCTCCCGCTGCTCGACGCGGCGCGACGCCGGATCGGCGACCCCGAAGCCGCCATGCGGAGACGCCGTCGGCGGGCGACGGTCGACGCCGAGCACGAGCGGATGAGCCAGGTGGTCGAGGACCTCATCGCGGCGCAGGTGCACGACGACGGCGAGGGACTCATGACCATGCTCCGGGGTGAGGACCTGCGCAACGCGCTCGACGACGGGGTCGTCGCCGACACCGACACCCCGGACCGGTTGGCCGGTCCGTTCGCGCACATCGTCGTCGACGAGGCGCAGGAACTGACCGATGCCCAGTGGCAGATGCTCCTGCACCGGTGCCCGTCGAAGAGCTTCACGGTGGTCGGCGATCGCGCCCAGGCCCGCCACGGATTCACCGAGTCGTGGTCGGAGAGATTGCAGCGGGTCGGCTTCGACGGCGTCACCATGTCGGGGTTGACGATCAATTACCGCACCCCCGAGGAGATCATGACCGAGGCGGAACCGGTCATCCGCACCGCGCTGCCCGACGCCAACGTCCCGACCTCGGTGCGCCGCACGGGGATTCCCGTCCGGCACGGCGATCGCTCGGAACTCGCCGGAATCGTCGACGAATGGTTGTCCGCGCACGACGAAGGACTGGTCTGCGTCATCGGCGCTCCGGATGTCGCCGATGCCGACCGGGTTCGGTCGCTGACCCCGACCCTTGCCAAAGGGCTCGAGTTCGATCTCGTCGTGCTCGTCGATCCGGAGTCCTTCGGCGAGGGGATCGAAGGCGCCGTGGACCGGTATGTGGCGATGACGCGGGCGACGCAGCAGTTGGTGGTGCTGAGTTAGCCGGGCCGGTCCGACCTGGCAGATCCGTCGACTATCGGGTCTAGTCGGCTACTACGACGCCTAGTCGAGGATGAGGCATACTGGCCGATGTGCGATTCCTGATGCCGATGCAGCGCTACCTGCGCGAGGCGCCGTCGATCCTGAAGCAGGGCCTCTCCGCCTGGTCGGTGCGGCACATGGTGGTGGCGGTGATCGCCGGCGCGGTGATCGGCGTGGTCATCGCCCTCGCCACAGCGCTCATCCCCAACCCCGTCTTCGTCCGGTCGATCGGTCCCGAGTGGTGGAACGCGCCGGTGCTCGTTCTCAGCGCGGTCCTCGGTGGACTGCTGGTGGCCAGTTACGTTCGCAGCCCAGGAACGGCGACCGACGCGGACCGTCCCGGGCGTCTCGGGATGGCCGGTGGCTTCTTGACCTGGTTCGCCGTGGGCTGTCCGGTCTGCAACAAACTCGTCGTGCTGACGTTGGGCTCCTCGGGGGCGATGACCTGGTTCGCGCCCATGCAACCCGTGATGGCGGTCGCGGCAGTGGGATTGTCGGCGGTGGCGCTGACCGAGCGACTCCGTGCGCAACAGAAGGGGTGCCGGATCAGGTTCGACGCTCCTGGGTCCGACCCGGTTGCGGCCGTGCCGCGATGAGCACGAAACGCTCCGGTGCCGCCGACCGTCCGGCGCCCGAACCCGCGCGTCTGGGTGCGCTCGAACAGCAGGTCATGAACATCCTCTGGGCCGATGGCCCGCAATCCATTCGCGAGATCATCGAGAAGCTGCCCGGTGAGCCCGCGTACACCACGATCGCGACGGTGCTGCGTAATCTCGAGCGCAAGCGGATGACCTCCGCCAGCCGTCGGCGCGGATCGGTGCGCCACCGGGCGGTGCACGACCGCGACCAGTACGCGGCTCAGCTGATGCAGCATGCGCTGACCACCAGCGGAGACCGCGCGTCGTCGATGCTGCACTTCGTCGAGGCGCTCTCGCCGACCGACATCGAGGTGCTGCGCAGATACGTCACCGAACATGCCGACGACCCCCCGGAGCAGAGCTGATGCTGGTCACCGTGGCGGTGGTGGTGGCCGCGTTCGTCGCTGCAGGTTGGCTGGGTCCGCGCGCTCTACGTCGCGCCGCGCCCGCGTTGTCCCGGGCGCCGCGTGTGGCAACCGGCCTGCTGATGGCCTGCGCCGCGCTGTGGGCCGGCGCGTTACTCGCGATCGGACCGATGTTCGCCTGGGTGCTCCGCGGCCCCCAGATCCTGCCGTCCGGAGCGGCCGAGGTGTGCCAGCGCTGCCTTGCCAGCGCGAGCCCGTGGTCGACCGGCACCGTCGAGACGGCGCTACCGACCGTCTTGTTTCTCCTCGCACCGGTGGTCATCGTTCTCACCGCAAGCTGGGTGGGCGCCCGGTATGTGTACCGCTCGACCATGAGCACGCGCGCCACCGCAGCCGCTTTCGCCGCCGTGACCACCCCCGGGGAGATCGCCGGCCATCGCGTCCGGGTCCTCGACGACGCCACGCCCGTCGTGTTCGCGCTACCCCGTCGCCGTGGCGGGATCATCATCTCTCGCGGTGCCGTCCAGCTCCTCGACGGCGTGGAGCTGAGGGCGGTGCTGGAACACGAAAGCGCCCATCTGCGCCAGCGACATCACCTGATCGCACTCGTCGTCGGCGCACTCGGTGCCCCACTGCGATGGTCGCCGTTGCTCGACTCGATCGTCGAGGCGGTGCCCCACTATCTCGAGATCGCGGCCGACAACGCGGCCCGCCACGCCGTCAGCACCCCGGCGCTCGCCACTGCGCTCCTGAAACTCGGCGGGCACCGCACCCACGTCCCGGGTGCACTGCACGCCGGTGGACCCGACCGGATCGGACAGCTCGTGGCGGTCGCCGACGGATCACGTCGGGGCGCGGTCCCTACTGCGGCGATCGTCGCGTTCATGGTGTTCTCGGCACTGGTCACCGCAAGCATCTACGCCTCCTACCTGATGGCCGCCAACGCCTGCATCCGGTGAGCCACCTGCGTGCGGGCCGTCGTCGGTCAGGCCTCCTCAGCCGCGACTGATCGTGCGGACGGATGTTCGTCGTCGAGGCCCGTTGCGTCGGGCCGACCGACCACGCGCGCCCTACTCGATCGACGCCACCACCAGGTGAGCACCACCGTGGCCAGCACCGCGATCGCGATGATGTCGACGATCGGTGTGGCCAGCATGCCCGCCGCGTTCTGTAGCCAGCCCTGGGCGTCGATCCCGATCGGCTCCGGGGCCCCGACGAACCCATTGGTGAGCCAGAACACGACGCCGACGGCGATCAGCAGGCCACCGGCGATCAGGTGGGTGGTGTGCAACCGCAGACGTCCGAGCGACACCTCGCGTCCACGAAGTCGTGCGCGCCCCGCCTCCCCGATTCGTGTCCACAGCACGGCGAGGATCAACAGCGGCACCACCATCCCCAGTGCGTACACCGCGAGCAGCAGTGCGGCCCCGCCGATTCCGCGGGACGCGGCCATCGTGATCACGGCACCGAGGATCGGTCCGGTGCAGAACCCGGTGACCCCGCTGACCGCACCGAGCAACAACGTCTTCACCAGCCCGGTGCGTGCCATCGACTGCTGCTGTACCCGGGACATACCCGGAACCAACCGGCCCAGGTCGAAGCCTCGACCGAAGAGCTGCAGCACACCCAGCATCACGATGAGAAGTGCGGCGACGGCGATGATCGTCGATCGGTGCTCGGTGAGTCTCGACGCCAGCGCTCCGACACCCATCCCCACCGGCAACAGTGTGATCAGGAGTCCGGCGTAGAAGATCGCGGCATGCACGACCAGTCGCCCGCGCGCGCCCACCGAGGATGCGAAGAACGCCGGGAGCAGCAGTGCGCCACAGGGGCTCAGCAATGCGAGCACGCCGCCGGCGAAGGCGGCGATCAAGCCCACATCCACGCTAGTTGCCTTCCGCGGTGGTCAGTTCGTCGAGCGCGTCGACGAACACCTGGGTCGGCTGGGCACCCGCGATGGGCTGTCCGCCGAGAATGAACGACGGGGTCGAGTAGGCGCCGGCGGCGGCCCCCAGTTCTTCGTTCTCCGCGATTGCCTTCCGGGTCGCCGCAGACTCCATGTCCGACCGGAAGCGGTCGACGTCGAGTCCCAGCTCCGCCGACGTCGCGATCAAGCCCTCCGTGGACAGCCCGTCACCCTTCCGCGGCCGACCCTCCGGATACAAGGCGTGGTGATAGTCGAGGAAACGCCCTTGCAGCGCAGCCGCATACGCGGCCCGGGCGGCCCGTGTGGACGCCTCGCCGAAGACGTTGACGTCACGGAACTCGATGCGCAGCTCTCCTGCCTCGGCACGCTCGATCATCGTGGGCAGCGTGTCGTGCGACCACTTGGCGCAGAACGGACACTGGTAGTCGGTGAACACGATCAAGGTGACCGGAGCATCCACCCGACCCAACGCCAGCGGATCCTGTGGGTCGCGTCGTTCGAGGCCGATGTCGTAGAGGTAGTCACCGGTGCTGTCGGTACCGGCCCGCGCAGGAGGTTGCGGGTCGTCGGAGTCTATGACCACCACAAAGGCGATCAGGGCGATGGCTGTTGCGACGATGACGCCCGCCACCAGCCAGAACGTCACGGGTGAACGCTTCTCGGTCAACAATGCCTCCGCTTCGAGTCGATTACTAAGCCAGATAGTAATCGACTATGGAACTTAGTTGATTGTCGGGCATAGTGGGCACGTGAGTTCTTCTGGCGATTCGACCCGAACCCCGGGCCCCGACGGTGGGCGACCACGACGACGCACGACCCGACGCTCGCGATGGGCCGTGGCGCTGGGTGCCGTGCTCGTGGCAACGCTGGTCACCGCGGCGCTGACGCGACCCTGGGAGGAACCGTCGGCCCCTGAGGTCACCGCACCGGCGGCGACGATGATGATGAACACCAACCTGGGTCCGGCCGGGGATGTCCCCCGACGTACCGACGACGACCCGCTCGTCTTCGGGGCCGCCGACGCTCCCGTCACCATGGTGGTCTTCGAGGACTTCCGCTGCGAGTACTGCATCGTGTTCACCCGGGAGATCCAGCCGGCACTGGTCGACCGCTACGTCGATACCGGGATACTCCGCGTCGAGTGGCGCGACGCCCCGATGGCGGGGCCGCAATCCTGGCTCGCGGCGCGTGCCGGCCGAGCGGCCGCCGCTCAGGACCGGTTCTGGGAATTCGTACGGGTGGTGATGGAGGGCGCCCCGGCAGACCGGCAACCCGAATTCACCGAAGAGTCACTCACGGCGTTCGCCCGGCGAGCGGGGGTCACCGATCTCGAACGGTTCGGAAGCGATATGCGCGGTGGCACTTTCGACCTCGACATCGAGTCCGACCTCCGCCTCGCGAAGAGTCTGTTCATACCCCCGACGCCGGCGTTCTGGATCAACGGCACCCCGCTGCTGGCGGGAATGCCGTTGCCGGTCTTCATCGATGTCATCGAAGGTGTTCGGCCCGCACGATAGGCAGTCCCAGCCGGGGTGAGGTGCCTAGCCCATGGGCGGTCGGGTCAGCGGAGTGGACACCTACCATCGCCCACATGTAGAAATCCCCAGGCCATATCGACCTGGGGATTCTCTGTGCGCCCGTAGGGATTCGAACCCCAAACCTTCTGATCCGTAGTCAGATGCTCTATCCGTTGAGCTACGGGCGCGTGTTATTCAGTTGTACCGCCGTCGGCCGACTGCGGTGGCGGAGGCGAGAGGATTTGAACCTCCGGTCCCGTTTTAGCGAGACAACTCATTAGCAGTGAGTCCCATTCGGCCGCTCTGGCACGCCTCCTTGGCGGAGTCCTTTCGAACTGCCGGACGAAAGGTTACACACCCTTCGCGTCCACAAGCAAACCGTTTGGTCAGAGCCGGTTTTTGCCCGTTCCGCGGTGCGGCCTACATTGGTCTGGTGAGCCTGCGAATCCGACCCGATCTCGACGACCTTCCTGTGTACGTACCGGGCAAGACGTTTCCCGGGTCCGTCAAGCTCGCGAGCAACGAGGTCCCCGAGGGTCCTCTGCCCAGCGTCATCGAGGCCATCGCCGCGGCGGTGGCGGGAGTCAACCGCTATCCCGACAACGGGATCGTCGAACTCACCGCCGCGCTGTCCAAGAAGCTGGGCGTCACCGAGGACGAGGTCCGGGTGGGCTGCGGATCGGTCATCCTCTGCCAGAACCTGATCCTCATCACCAGCGGACCCGGCGACGAGGTGGTGTTCGGGTGGCGCTCGTTCGAGACATATCCCCTCGCCACTCGCGTCGCGGGTGCGACGCCGGTTCAGGTGCCGCTCACCGACGACCTGACCTACGACCTCGAGGCGATGGCCGCAGCTGTCACCGAACGCACCCGCCTCATCTTCGTGTGCAACCCCAACAACCCCACCGGCACGGTCGTCGGGGAGGCCGACCTCCGCACGTTCCTGCAGAACGTGCCGTCGGATGTCCTCGTCGTGCTCGACGAGGCGTACTTCGAGTACCTGCGCCTGCCGGAGAACCAGGCCTACGACGCACTCGAACTCCGTCGGGAGTTCCCCAACCTGGTGATCCTGCGCACCTTCTCCAAGGCGTACGGCCTCGCCGGCCTCCGCATCGGTTACGCGATCGCCGACCCCGAGGTCATCACCGCGCTGGGAAAGGTCCACGTGCCGTTCTCGGTGAACAGCCTCGCCCAGACCGCCGCGATCGCGAGCCTCGAGGCCGGGGACGAACTCCTCGCCCGCACCGACGCCGTGGTCGCCGAACGTGCTCGCGTCACCGAACGTCTGCGTGCCGCCGGCTACCGGGTACCCGACTCACAGGCCAACTTCGTCTGGCTCGATCTGGGTGCCGCGGCGATGGACTTCGCGCGTGCCGGCATCGACGCCGGTGTGGTGATCCGACCGTTCGACGGTGACGGCGTTCGGGTGACGGTCACCAACGCCGAGGAGGACGACGTCTTCCTGCGGTTCGCCGAGAACTGGGACGGCCCGCGGGCCTAGAGACCGCGTGCGATCGTCGGCCACGCCACGGCCAGGTCGCGTTCCCAGTAACCCCAGGTGTGGGTGCCGATGAGGCGGAAGCCGTCGGTGTACGGGATGCCCGCGGCGCGCAGGGTCACCGCGAACTCCAGCGAACAACGGTAGGCGCCGAGCTCGAGAGCCGACGACGACGCCGTCACGACGTCGCGAGACCCTTCTTCGGGTTCGATCCGGCGCTGCAGGTCGAGCGGACCGACCGCACCGGAACCCGCGGCGATGAAGATGTTCTTCCCGCGGAGTTTGTCCAGATGGTGGTTCGGATCGTGCGCACGCCACCCGGCGGAGCCGAAGGGCCCCCACATGTTGGTCGCGTCGCCGCCGTCCCGGCCGACCGTCGAGCGCACATACGCCTCGTTGAACGGGCCCGACACAGGCGGACAACCACTGAGGGATGCGACACCGGTGTACATCGCCGGGTTCCGCACGGTGAGCGCGAACGCTGCCTGCCCGCCCATGGACAGGCCGATGATCGCGTTACGCCCGTTGCCGTTGAACCTCTCGTCGACGAGCGGTGGCAGCTCCTTGGTCAGGAACGTCTCCCACATCGGTTTGCCGAGCTTCGCGTCCCGCTGCTTCCAGTCGGTGTAGAAGGTCCCCGATGCCCCGGCGGGGAGCACCACGTTGACGTTCTTGTCGGCGAAGAACCGGCCGGCACGTCCCTTGGTGATCCAGTCGCTGACGTCCTTGTAGTTACCGGCGCCGTCGAGCATGTACACCGTCGACCGCGGAGAGGTGGCACCCGCGGGAGTCAGCACGGACACGCGTATGCGGTCGTTCATGGCCGGCGAGAACACCCAGATGTCGGTGCGCAGGGCACTCATCTTCACGGCCTTGGCGATGCGGGCGACAGGTTTCGGTTCGACTGCCCGCGGTGCTGCATGGGCCACCACGGGGGTCAACGCAGCCGTCATCACCAGACTGGCAAGACCCGCGATCAAGCGCCTCGATCTCATGTCAAACTCCCTACCCGGCAAACCCCGACCGCACCGGAAGTCCTCGTTCGCCATGCATGTGCTCCGCGCCGACCGATCTGGACGCGTGGCGACATCTAGACTGTCAGACTACCTGCCGGTCGGCAGGTCGAGACGTCGCGAAAGTGGCCGATCCGATACCAACCACCACACAAACGGTGTCCCCGAGCGAAAGTCGACGATGCACAAACCTCCGAGCGGGCAGAACTCACCGAAAGACAAGCCCGACGACGGGGATCTGAACGACAACGGGTACGCGTTCGTCGCCGACATCCCGGTCCGGTGGTCGGACATGGACGCCTTCGGACACATCAATCACGCGCGCATGGTGACTCTCATGGAGGAGGCCCGCATCGCATGGCTTCTCAGCGCCGGCGAGGAGTACGCCCCTCTGATCACCAGCGCGATGATAGTCCACGTCGACATCCGATATCAGGCCCAACTCCGACACGACGACTCGCCGCTGCTAATCGGTATGTGGATCAAGAACTTTCGGTCGGTCGACTTCACCATCGGCTATGAGATCCGGGGCGCGACCGCCGACCCGGACAGCCGGCCGGCGTGCGTGGCGAGCACGCAGATGGCGGTCGTCGACGTCGAGAAACACACGCTTCGACGCCTCAGCTCCGAGGAGAAGGACTACCTCAAGGCCTGGTCACGACGGCTCGTAGCGGGCCGGTAGCTCCCGCGGCACGGCCGGGGATATCCGGGCGATGTTGCCCTGTAACACATCTCGGTAGATCCGAAGCTGCTCTTCGCCGCTGCGCACCTGTTCGGTGAGACGCTTGGCGTTGTCGACCGAGATCTCCCGATCACCCGACCGCGCGATCAGCGCGTCGATGCGGTCGTCCAGGGTCATCGCCTTGTTGTATTCGGCGAGCACCTGGAGTTCGTCGGCCGCCGACTCGACGACGTGGGCGACCTCGCCGAGCGCCTGCACACGATCGATGAGTTCGGTCCACACCGGCCGGAGCGTGGTCTCGCGCTGGTCGATCTGGGCCGCGAAGGTGCGATCGAAACCGCCGTTGCGTTTCGCGCGGTCGAGGTCGATGCGGACGGCTCGCAGGGCGATCACGTCGGCGGCGATCTCGGCGAGCTCGGCGTGCAGGTTGACCTGGGTGCGCTGTACCTCGAAGTGGTCGGAGCGCCATGCGGGGTTGCCGACGATGCGGTCGTAGTAGTGCCCCGCGATGAACAGGAGGGTCTCGTAGCCGTCGACGAAGTTCGCCGCCCGCGGGGCCCCGCCCGGCACGTCGCGTCCGGTCGCGAACAGCTGATCGGCCCACTGCCCGGCCTGCGGATTGCCCGACTTCGCGGCGACCTGCCCGACGACGCCGGCGATGCGGTCGATGGCCGCAGTACCCGCGCGCCGGACGTAGCCCGAGGAGTTGACGTTGGGTGTCGGCGTGCACAACAGCCCGGCGAAGAGCCGCTCGCGTTCCTCGATCTCGAGATAGATGTTCTCGCGGCGCTCGCGGCGGATCGCCCGCGTCCCGGAGGCGAGGACGCCCTTGGCGGTCACGATGTACTTGCGCGCGTCGTCGCGGCGCCGTTGCAGCCCGTTCAACCGGTTCCTCAGCACCGCGCCGACGACGCTCGGCACGACCGGGCTGGACAACTGGTGTTCGAGCTGGAAGATCGCCCGCTGCAGGCGGCGCAGGTCGCCGAACCCGGCGGGGACCGTCGGCATCGGCCGGCCGGTGGAGATCCTCCGCACCACGATCGCGCGGCCCCCGGGTGTCAGGTAGCCCGCCGCCACCAGCAGTGCGGCGGTGTCGGACAGCTCGCGCCGCTCACCCGGCACCGACGACCGGTCGCACCACTCGCGGATCTGATCGCTCGTGCGCGCGGGCATCCGCCGGTGCCCTCTCGAGCCCTGCCCTTCCGGGCCCTTGTCGACCATGCCACTGCCGCCTTACTGGAAGAATCGGTCCGCGCCCCGTATCTGCAGACACCGGCTTCGATGCTACCCGCGGTCTCCGACACGCCTGGGTGACCATGATCTCCCCCGGAGGCCAACCGGTGGTCCGGGATGACACGATGTGCGCATGACCGATTCCGTCGCGGCCGGTACCGGACACTCTGCGAGCGAGCGGGTACGCGGCCAGATCTGGCGCAACGGCGAGGCCGTCGGTGCATTCGACCCCGACGGCTTCGACCTCGACGTGATCTCCGACTGCCTCGACTCCGGCGATCCCGACACCCTCATCTGGGCCGACCTGGAATGCCCCTCCCACGAGACGCTGTCGCGGGTCGCCGCAGAGATCGATCTGGATCCCTTCGCGGTCGAGGACACCGTCGCGGCGGCCGAACGGGTCAAGACGGTGGTGTACTCGGGCCACACGTTCGTGATGGTCTACGCGATCGCGCTGCACGACGGCGACGCCTCGTCCGACGCCGATGCAGAGCCGTCCGACGAGGTGTCGGAGAGGGTGTCGGGGACCGACTTCCGCGCGTCGATGAACGGTCACGCGCGAATGTTCGACCTGCACCGCATCTCGATCTTCGTCAAGCGGAACGCCCTGATCACCGTGCGCCCGACGCCGGGGTTCGACATGGACGAGGTGGTCCGGCGCTGGACGGAGAGCAGCGCGATGCAACACGGCATGGGCGCACTCGTCCACGGCCTGCTCGACGTCGTCGTCGACGGACATTTCGACGCGGTCCAGCGGCTCGACGACGAGATCGAGGACCTCGAGGCGCTGCTCTTCGACGAGCGCGTCCCGGGGCGGGAACTCCAGCGCCGCACCTACGATCTCCGCAAGGACCTCGTCGTGTTGCGGCGGGTGGTCCTACCGATGCGCGAGGTGATCGCCGGCATCCAGCGGCGTCGCTTCGAGAACAACGCCCCGCCCGAACTCGATCCGCACTTCTCGGATCTGTACGACCATGCCCTGCGCGCGTCGGAGTGGACCGAGTCGTTGCGGGACATGATCACGACCGTCTTCGAGACGAACCTGACGCTCGCCGACGCGCGGTTGAACACGGTGATGAAGAAGCTCACGGCATGGGCCGCGATCATCGCGGTACCGACCGCCATCACCGGCTTCTACGGACAGAATGTGCCATTCCCGGGATATCTCAACACATTCGGTTTCATCATGAGCATCTGTTTGATAGTTGTTGTCGTGCTGAGTCTCTACATCTCCTTCCGACGCCGCGATTGGTTGTGACACGACGGTGAACTCTCCTGCCATCACGATCGACGGACTGACCAAGCGCTTCGGTGCGGTCGCCGCGGTCGACGACCTGTCCTTCACGGTCGCGGCGGGACGCGTGACCGGTTTCCTCGGCCCGAACGGTTCGGGCAAGACGACCACCCTGCGGATGCTGCTGGGTCTCGTCGAACCGACGGCCGGACGCGCCCTCATCGGCGACCGCCCGTATCGGCAGATCCGCCGGCCCGCACAGGAAGTCGGGGCGGCGCTGGAGGCCTCGAGCTTCCACCCGGGCCGCACGGGACTGTGGCATCTGAAGGCTCTGGCCCCACAGGTAGGGGTGTCGACGGCGCGGTGCCGGGAGGTGCTGGACTTCGTCGGGCTCACCGAGGCCGCGGACCGCCGGGTCGGCGGCTATTCGATGGGTATGCGTCAGCGCCTCGGCCTGGCAACGGCATTGCTCGGTGATCCCCGGGTCATCATCCTCGACGAACCGGCGAACGGCCTCGATCCCCAGGGCATCGTCTGGCTACGCGGACTCTTCCGATCGCTGGCTCACGAAGGTCGGACGGTGCTCCTCTCGAGTCACGTTCTGGCAGAGGTGCGCAGCACCGTCGACGATGTGGTGGTCATCAGCAACGGTCGACTCGTCCGGGCGTCGACCCTCACCGAGTTCGAGGACCTCGCCGTCCACGCGGTCAGGGTCCGCACCCCGGGCCCCGCGTCGTTCGTGGCCCTGGCACGCGAGCGCGACTGGCGGATCGAGGACGCCCCCGGCGGCTTCCGCGTGCACGGTGTCGACACGGCGACCGTCGGCTCCGCCGCATTCGGCGCCGGTATCGAACTGCATGAACTCACCGACGCCGGTGCCGATCTCGAGACCGTGTTCCTGCACCTGACCGGTTCGCCCACACCGTCGATGGGAGCTGTGCGATGAAGGCGGCACTGGTCGCGGAGTACCGCAAGTTCGTCTCCACCCGGATGTGGTGGGTGCTGCTCATCGCCATGGTCGGCTATCTGGCGTTCATCGGTGCGGTCCTTGCCTTTTCGATGACCGCGGAGGACGCCATGAACCGTCCGGTGCTGCTGTCGGGCGGTGATCTCGCGCGGTCGATCTACGCGTTGACCTCTCCGATCGGCTACGTGTTCGCCCTGGTCATCGGCAGCCTGGCGGTGACCGGCGAGTTCCGCCACAAGACCATCACCGCCAGCCTCCTGGTCGAGCCACGGCGCGGAATCCTATTGTCGGCCAAGCTGATCGCGGGCATTCCGATCGGTGCACTGTACGGCATCCTCGGCACGCTCGCGGTCGTGGCGACCGTCGCCCCGATCCTCGCCATCCTCGGCGACGGCGCCTTCCTCGGCGACGGTTCGACCATCGAGGTCATCGCCCTGTCGATGCTGGTGATGGTGTTGTGGACGGCGATGGGCGTCGCCTTCGGCGCGGTGGTCTCCAATCAGGTGGCCGCGATCGTCATCCTGCTGGCATTCACCCAGCTCGTCGAGCCGATCGCCCGGATCGCCCTGGGCTCCTTCGACGTCACCACGTCGGTCTCGAAGTTCCTTCCCGGTTCGGCTGCCGATGCCCTGGTGGGTACGACCTTCTTCGCCAGCATGGGCGAGGGCGCCTCGGATCTCCTCCCCCAGTGGGCGGGGGCCGTGGTGATGCTGGTCTACATCGCGGCGTTCGCCGTCGTCGGCCGGCTCACGACCCTGCGACGCGACGTCGCCTAGGCGGCCAACCTCTTCGCCTGCCTCGCTCGTTGCGATCAGATCACAACACCTGTCCCTCCAGTCACATCTGCCCCATACTCGACAGGTCGACCGATCGCCGACGAGGGGATGCCGCATGCAACGACGCCGAACACTGACCGGGGCCGCGGGTGCGGTCGGAGCGTCCCTCGTCGCGCTTGCGCTCATCCCGGGTGTTCCGTCGGCGCTCGCCGACGACGACACCGCGCGCATCGTGTCGACGACGGCGTTCGACGGCCGCGAGCGACTCGAGGTCTGGTCGCCGTCGATGGGCCGCGAGATCACCGTCGACGTGCAACATCCGGCGGGTGACACCAAACGGCCCACGCTGTACATGCTCGAGGGCGCCGAAGCCCACGACGAGGAGTCGGGCTGGTACGCGATGACGGATCTGCAGAAGCTGGCCGCCGGCGAGAAGCTGACGGTCGTGACGCCGGTCGGCGATCCGCACAGTTATTACACCGATTGGCGCACAGTCGATCCCGGTGTCGGCAAGAAGTACATGTACGAGACGTTCCTGACCGAGGAACTGCCCCCGCTGATAGACGATGAGTTCGACGGCAACGGGCGCAACGCCATCGCCGGGGCATCGATGGGCGGGGTCGCGGCACTGACCCTCGCGACCCGACGGCCCGCGCTGTACAGCGGAGTGGCGGGTTACAGCGACTGCGCCAACATCTCGAGCCCGCAGAACCAGCTGCTCACCCGGTGGGACGTGAGCCGCGGCGGCGGCGATGCGACCAACATGTGGGGCCCGTTCGGCGATCCGGAGTGGAGCGCGCACGATCCCTATGTGAACGCGGAGAAGCTCCGCGGCAAGACCATCTACATGTCGTCGGGCAACGGGGTCCCCGGCCGGTACAACAACCTGGTCGCCGACCCGATCGGCGAGACCGTCCAGGGCATCATTCGGCGAGTTCGGCAGCTGGTCCTGCACCGGGCAGATGAGCAACCGCCTGTCCCGGCTCGGCATCCCCTACACCACCAACCTGCGGCCCAGCGGAACCCACAAATGGGGGTACTGGAAGGACGAGCTGCACGTGTCCTGGCCGATCCTGATGCGCTCGGTCGGATTGCGCTGACATCCCGCCGGCCGAGTAGGTCCGAGGCGCCAGCCGAGGACCGTATCGAGGTCACGCCGGCCGCGGGATCGCAGCCGACACACTCTGTCCGATCCACGCCGGCACCTCTCGGGCGACCTCCGCCGGGGCGGTGATCTCGGCACGATCGGTGCTCAGCGCGTACCGCCAGTCGATGTCGCCGCGCCAGATCTCGGTGAGGGTTCTCAAATCGGTCGCGACGGTGGCGTCGACCTCGTAACCGGGATCGAAGTCACACACCTGCGCGTCGTCCCCCGAGACCACCAGATACCAGGTGCGCGCCTTGCCGATCACATCGCGAAACATGAACTGCACCACGGTTCGACGGCGCGGCCATTGATCGACCGGGACGGTCCGGCGCATGTCCCACATCAGCAGGTGCGGATCGAGATCGGCGTCTCCGAGATCGCCGACCCAGCGAATCCCCCACGCACTCAACGCCTCCACCACCGTGGTCAGTTCCTCACCCATGTCCGTTAGTGAGTACACCGAACGACCACCGACCTCGGACCGGCGGATGACTCCGGCCCGCTCCAGATTGCGCAGCCGCTTGGTGAGCAGCGCCGGCGACATCTTCGGGACGCCGCGTCGTAGTTCGTTGAAATGACGACTGCCCAGCAGCATTTCGCGAACGATCAGGATCGTCCAGCGCTCGTCGAGGAGCTCCATGGCCTTGGCGACCGGGCAGAACTGTCCATACGACGTCATCGCATCCTCCCTTGCGTCGATGAATCCAAGTACACACCCGCCGCACCACGATGACCAGTACAGAATGTGAACCGGAGTCGGTACAGATGTTGGCCTAGAGGGAAGTCGCCCCGACGGCGGAAGCTCGTGGTGTCCGGATACGAACATCGACACGACCACGACGAGGACACATCATGACCACGACCCAGCCCACGCCGTTCGACGCCGAGATCAAGGCGCGCCATCGCAAACTGTGGGCGGCGGGCGACTATCCCGCCGTCGCCGACCTGATCACCCCGCTCGGCAGGCGACTCGTCGACGCGCTGCACATCAAGTCCGGCGAGAAGGTCCTCGACGTCGCGGCCGGGGCCGGCAACGTCGCGGTGCCCGCGGCCCGGGCCGGTGGACACGTCGTCGCGACCGACCTCACGCCCGAGCTGCTGGAGACCGGCGAATCGCGACACGGCGATCTGGGCATCACCTGGCGCACCGCCGATGCCGAGGACCTCCCGTTCGACGACGACGACTTCGACATCGCGACGTCCTGCGTCGGCGTCATGTTCGCGCCGAATCACCAGAAGTGCGCCGACGAACTCGTCCGCGTTGTACGACCCGGCGGACGGATCGGTCTGATCAACTGGACGCCAACGGGTTTCATCGGTGAGCTGTTCGGCGTGATGAAGCCGTACGCACCACCGCCGCCGCCCGGAGCGCAGCCCGGCCCGCTGTGGGGCAGCACCGACCACGTGCGCTCCCTCTTCGGCGACCGAGTGACCGATCACCGGTTCACCACCACGACGGTGAAGATCGACGAGTTCTCCGACGGCGCCGCGTTCCGGGACTTCTTCAAGGCTTACTACGGCCCGACGATCGTGACCTACCGGAACATCGCCGACGACCCGACCCGCGTCGCCGAACTCGACACCGCCATCGCCGAGCTCGCCGACCGCTACTTCACCGACGGCCACATGGAGTGGGAGTACCTGCAGGCGGTGCTCACCGTCGTCTGACCCCGCCCTCGCAGAGTCACTCGGCGTATTCGACGACGAGCGGCGCGTGATCCGACAGCCGCAGTTCGGGCGCGGGTTCCTTGTCGACCTCGACCCGCTGCGCCCGACGCGCGAGTCCGGGTGTCGCGAGGTGGTGGTCGATCCGCCAGCCGACGTCCTTGACGAAGGACTCCCCCGCCCAGCTCCACCAGGTCAGCGGCCCCGGTCGGTCGCCGTGCAGCGCACGCACCACGTCGACGAGGCGGCGCGGACCGGTGATCTCACCGAACCACTCCCGCTCCTCGGGCAGGAAGCCCTCCATCTTGCGAGCGGCGCGCCAGTTGGTGACGTCGTGTTCGAGATGGGCGACGTTGAGGTCACCGAGTAGCAGGAAATCCCGCCCGGCGCGTTGTGCCGCGAGCCGGTTGCGCTGCAGTTCGCGGGCGAACCCCGCCAGGAACCGTTGCTTGCGTGCATGTTTGGCGCCACCGTCGGGCTTCTCCCGCATCGAGCCGGGCCGCTGCAACTCCGCGGGCAGACCTCCCTTGGGTAGGTAGATGTTGGCGACGGTCAGCGGCCGGTCGGCCAGATCGACCTCGACGTACCGCCCCTCGTGTGCGAAAGCGTTCAGCCCGCGTGCCTTCGGCGGATGGGTCAGCCAGGTGCGCACCGCGGCAGGTGCCGTGCGCGTCAGGATCGCCACCCCGTTTCGTCCCGGGATCGTGCCGACGTCGATCGCTGCGGTGTAACCGGCGAACTCCCCGACGTCGTCGGCACCGCACCGCAGTTCCTGTAGGCCGGCCACGTCCGGGTTCCGCCGGATCAGCCAGTCGTCGAACCCGCGGCGCCGTGCCGCCCGAATCCCGTTGACGTTGAACGACGCAACGGTCAGGCCGGTGTCGCACACTCTCCCGCCCTCAGACATCGCGAACGTTCATCGGGGTCAGTGACGGCCGTTTGGGTTCACGGCCGTCGCCGAGGGAGACCCCGCGGAACTTGCGGATCAGCCATGGCGTGAAGAACTCCACCGCCCACCGGGTGTCACCGGCCAGGGCGGCCACCCGGTGCGGTGCCCGAGCGGGTGGCAGTGGGCTGCCCCAGTCTGCGGTGCTGTCGGGCAGACCGAGGGCGTGCGCGGCAGCGTCGGCGAACCGCTCATGTCCGAACGGCGAGGCGTGCAGGCGGTCCGACGACCACGACCGCGGATCGGTCAGCACCGGTGCAGCATGGAGGTCGACGAGGAGAAAGCCGTAGGTCGCGGCGAACCCGCGATTCATCTCGTTGAGCTCCAGCAGCCGGGCTTCCTTGCGGGCGGCGAACGGGATGGTGCGGACGATGTTCGGGAAGGTCGACACGATGACCGTGGCGCCCGAGCCCGCGAGCCGGCGATAGATCGTGTCGAGGTCTTCGTGCACCTGGGTGAGGTCGGAGCGGCCGATCACGTCGTTCATGCCGAGCGGTGCGGCGATGAGGTCCGGTCGCAGGGCCAGCGCCGGCTCGAGTTGATCTTCGAGAACCTGCCGCGTGCGTTTCCCGCGGATGGCCAGGTTGGCGTACTGCAGATCCGGGTTGAACGCCGCCATCCGCTCGGCGAGGCGGTCGGCCCAGCCGCGGAACTCCCACTCCGGGTGAGGGTCTCCCAGACCCTCTGTCTGACTGTCACCGATGGCCACGAAACGCGAGTACTGCACGGCGAAGATGATAATCCGCCGCCCCATCGGCCCTCTTGGCGGAAGCGGAGGGATTTGAACCCCCGGTGGTTTTACCCACGCTCGCTTTCAAGGCGAGTGCATTCGGCCGCTCTGCCACGCTTCCCTGAGAGGAAAGAGTACGTGAGGCTCTCCCGCGCAACATGACAGGCCCGACCCGATTCCCGCGGACGATCACGTCGCTGTGGAACCATCGACAGGGTGAAAGCCATCGTCGTCGAATCCGAGAACCTGTCCGTGCAGGACGTACCCGATCCGTCACCGGCTGTCGGTGAGGTGGTGATCGACGTGGTGGCGGCCGGTGTCAACCGTGCCGACATCCTCCAGCGGGCCGGCAACTACCCGCCGCCGCCCGGTGCGTCGGAGACGCTCGGCCTCGAGGTGTCCGGCCGGATCTCCGCACTGGGTGACCAGGTGGCCGGCTGGGCGGTGGGCGACGAGGTGTGCGCACTCCTGGCCGGTGGCGGCTACGCGGAGAAGGTCGCGGTTCCCGCCGAGCAGGTCATGCAGGTTCCGCGGGGCGTCGACCTCGTGTCGGCGGCCGCGCTGCCCGAGGTCGCGTGCACCGTGTCGTCGAATGTCTTCGACACCGCGCACCTGAGCACGGGCGAACTGCTCCTCGTCCATGGCGGGTCGAGCGGCATCGGCACCCACGCGACGCAGGTCGCGCATGCGATGGGCGCCCGGGTCGCGGTCACCGCCCGCACCCAGGCCAAGCTGGACCGGTGCCGCGAATACGGCGCCGAGATCCTGATCGACTACACGCGTGACGATTTCGCGCAAATCCTGAAGGACAACGGCGGCGCCGACGTCATCCTCGACATCATCGGCGCCAAGTACCTGTCGTCGAACCTCAAGGCACTGAGCACCGACGGTCGTCTCGTGATCATCGGGATGCAGGGCGGCACGAAGGCCGAACTCCCCATCGGCCTGCTGCTCGCCAAACGCCTGTCGGTGATGGGCACCACGCTGCGCGCCCGCCCGGTTCACGGTCAGGGTGGCAAGGCCCACGTGGTGGCGGCGACGGTGGCCCGCACGTGGCCGTTGATCGAGGACGGGAAGGTCAAGCCGGTCGTCGACCGCACCTTCCCGCTCGCCGACGCGGCTGCCGCACACGACCACCTCAACAGCGGTGACGCCATCGGGAAGGTGCTGCTGACGGTCGGATAGGTCAGATCGCCCCCGGCGCGGACTCCTCGTCGGGGGCGTCGACCGCCGCCCTGATCTTGCGGAAGGCCGTCCCCAGCGCGGCGAACTCTTCGGGACTCATCGCGTCGACGACGAACTTCCGGATGACCCGGTCGCGGAGGTGGACGTGGGCGGCGAGGGTCTGGCGGCCCCGGTCGGTCAGCTGGACGAGTCGATGCCGGCCGTCGGTCTTGGATTCGAGACGTTCGACGTCGCCGACCTCACTGAGCCGCGCGATCATGCGCGACACCGTGCTCACGCGCATGTGCACGGCGTCTGCGACCTCACTGACCCCCAGCTTCGGCGACAACTCGATCGCCTCCAGGATGCGGAGGTCCGACAGCGACAGCCCACGCTTCACGAACTCGTCGTTGACGCGCGCGAACAGCGCCCACCCCCCGTCGACGAGGTTGAGCCAGCTCTCGGCCTCGGCTGAGGTGAGTGACCGCGGAGGACCCGGGGCTCGATCTTCCTTCTTTCCCGACACAACAGGACAACCTACACTGGCATTAATTTGCTACGCGCAATAGTGAATACCGTGCGTAGCGGACTGTCCTCTGCTCAGGCGAGCGAACCAAGCGTCCGCACCAGGTGGTCGACCTCGTACGGCGTCGAATAAGGTGCGAGGCCCACCGTGACAGCACCCCCGAACTCCGGGGCACCCATCCGCACCAGCGCTCGGTTGGGGACGTCGGCGAGCGCGCACACGCCGTTGTCGGCGAGCCGGCGGACCACCTTGTCGGCACTGACGCCGTCGACCGTGAAGCTCACCAGCGGCACCCGGTTCTCCTCCGTGCCGACCACGTTGACGTGGTTGAGCTGGGTCAACGTCGTGACCAGGTAATAGGTCAACCGTTGCAGGTACTCGTAGACGCCGTCGAGCGAGGTGACCAGGCGCCGGCGGCGTTTCCCGATACCGTCCTCGTCCAGCCCGGCGATGTGTTCGACCGAGGCCACCAGACCGGCCAGCATCGACCCCTGATGCGGTTCGGGTTCGAGCCGGGCCGGGCCCTTGGCACCGGGATCCATCGACATCAGTCGCAGGCGGTCGATGACGTGGGGTTCGCGGAACACCATCGCCGACATCCGCGGACCGCCCCAGCGCTCGGCGGACACCACGAGCACGTCGGCGCCCAGCTCATGGATGTCCAAGGACAGGTAGGGAGCGGCGTTGGTGGCGTCGACGACGAAGAGCGCGCCCGCACCGCGGACCAGCGGCGTGATCTCGCCGATGTCCGTGATCGCCCCGGTCGTCGACGAGGCCAGGGTCACCGCGACGACCTCGGTCTCGGGCGTGATGAGGTCGCCGAACTGCCACGCGGGCAGGGCGCCGGTCTCCACGTCCACCTCGGCCCACCGGATGCGGCCGGCATACCGTTCGGCGGCCCGTACCCACGGGACGATGTTCGGCTCGTCGTCCTGCCGGGTCACCACCACGTCGCCGCGCAGGAACGCGTGCGGTGAGAGGGCCTCGGCCAGGCAGGCCAGCAGGGAGTAGCGCGACGGTCCGATGACCACTCCCGCGGCGTCGCCACCGACGAGGTCGGCGATCGCACGGCGGGCGCTGTCGGTGACCTCCGCGGTGGCACGGGCCGACGGGTACACCCCGCCGGGAGCCGCGGCCAGATGCCGGAAGCTGGTGGTCACCGCGGTGGCGACCGAATCCGGGACCTGCATCCCCGCCTGGGGGTCGAGGTGAATCCAGCCGTCGCCCAGCGATGGAATCAATCCACGCACATAGGCGACGTCGAAAGGCATGGCACGAGGATAGACGCCCGTCGTCGGGCCGATCATCGCGTCCGTCAAGTGCAGGGACTCGAACGATCGGCGTGCCCGAGAGGTCCCGGTCGGGGCGAATGGGCACAATGGAGACCATGGCAACGGATGGCACCCCAGGACCCGGTTCGATGCCCGGCCGCCCCTTTGGCGCCGGCGGCTCCGACGACGTGATCGTCGTGGGCGCAGGCGTGGACGAGTCGAAACCCGACGACGAGACGTCGGAGTCGTCGAGCCTCGCCGACATGGTCGAGCAGCCCGCCAAGGTCATGCGCATCGGCACGATGATCAAGCAGCTGCTCGAGGAGGTGCGTGCCGCTCCGCTCGACGACGCGTCGCGGAACCGGCTGCGTGAGATCCACCAGTCGTCCATCCGCGAACTCGAGGACGGTCTCGCCCCCGAGCTGCGCGAAGAGCTCGAGCGGCTCGCGCTCCCGTTCTCCGACGAGGGGACGCCGTCGGACGCCGAGCTCCGGATCGCGCAGGCCCAGCTCGTCGGCTGGCTCGAAGGACTGTTCCACGGCATCCAGACGGCGCTGTTCGCCCAGCAGATGGCCGCGCGCGCCCAGCTCGAGCAGATGCGACAGGGCGCACTGCCACCGGGCATGCCCGCACCCGGCGGAGCGCACAGCAACAGCCCCGGACAATACCTCTGAGGCCAGTACCTCTGAACCGGTCGACTCCTATCGCGGGTACGCTGACTCCTCGTGTCAGCGGTACTAGACGACGACGCGATACCCGCGCGTCCCGAGAGTTCTGAGTCGCGCACGTTCGCGCGCGGTGCCAAAGACCTCCGTGACGGTCTCGCCAGCCGCGAACTGTGGCTACATCTGGGTTGGCAGGACATCAAGCAGCGGTATCGCCGCTCGGTGCTCGGACCACTCTGGATCGTCATCGCGACCGGCGTCACCGCGATCGCGATGGGACTGCTCTACGGCGAACTGTTCGGCATGGACATCAAGGTGTTCCTGCCGTACGTCGCGCTCGGGTTCATCTTCTGGAACTTCATCCAGAGCTCGATCCTCGACGGTGCGGAGGTCTTCTCGAAGAACGAGGGGCTGATCAAGCAGCTGCCGGCGCCGGTCAGCGTGCACGTCTACCGCGTCGTGTGGCGGGCGTTGATCATCTTCGCGCACAACGTGGTGATCATCGTCGTGATCTTCCTGATCTTCCCGCCGCCCCTCGACTGGACCGTGCTGCTGGTGATCCCCGCCATCGGCCTCTACGTGCTCAACGCGATCTGGGTGTCCATCGTCTTCGGCATCCTGTCGACGCGGTTCCGCGACATCGGCCAGCTCCTCACCACGGTGGTCCAGCTGGTGTTCTTCATGACGCCGATCATCTGGACCACGTCCAGCCTGGGGAGCGCGACGGGCGAGACGTCGTCGCGGTTGAAGCTCGTCGAGCTGAACCCGATGTTCCACTACCTGGAGATCGCGCGCGGACCGCTGCTCGGCGAGCCGGTGGAGTTCTACCACTGGGCCGTTGTGCTGGGCTGCACCGCGGTCGGCTGGATTCTGGGCATGCTGGTGATGCGCAACTACCGCGCCCGCGTGGCGTACTGGGTGTAGGGACGAGACTGATGGCCAGAAACAACAACCTCGGGGACAACCGGGTCCGCGTCGACACGTGGGACGCGTGCGTCGACTTCCCGATCTTCGACGCCAAGACGCGTTCGCTGAAGAAGTCGGTGCTCGGTGCGGCGGGCGGCGTGATCGGCTCCAACGCGTCGAACGTGGTGGTCGTCGAGGCGCTCAAGAACATCAATCTGCACCTCAAGCACGGCGACCGCATCGGGCTGGTCGGTCACAACGGTGCCGGCAAGTCGACGCTGCTGCGTCTGCTGTCGGGCATCTACGAACCCACCCGTGGGGCGTGCCGGGTGCATGGCCGCGTGGCTCCGGTCTTCGATCTCGGCGTCGGCATGGACCCGGAGATCTCCGGCTACGAGAACATCATCATCCGCGGCATGTTCCTCGGCATGACCCGCAAGGAGATGCTGAAGAAGATCGACGACATCGCAGAGTTCACCGAGCTCGGCGACTATCTGCAGATGCCGCTGCGGACCTACTCCACGGGTATGCGCGTACGCATCGCACTGGGTGTCGTGACGTCGATCGATCCGGAGATCCTCATCCTCGACGAGGGCATCGGCGCAGTCGACGCCGACTTCATGCGCAAGGCCCGCGGTCGTCTGCAGTCGCTCGTCGAACGCTCCGGAATCCTGGTCTTCGCCAGCCACTCCAACGAGTTCCTCGCGCAGCTCTGCGATCGGGCGCTGTGGATCGACAAGGGCGAGGTCCGCATGGAAGGCGGCATCGAAGAGGTCGTCGGCGCCTACGAGGGCCCGGGGGCCGCGGCTCACGTCCGCGAGGTGATCGCGCAGGTCAAGGCCGACGCCGAGGGCACGGCTCAGTGACCCAGGTCCGGCCGGAGACGGTGATCGCGGTGGTGGTGACCCACCGCCGCGTCGAACTGCTCGCCGAATCCCTGGCCGTGGTGTCCGGACAGGACCGGCCCGTCGATCACCTCATCGTCGTCGACAACGCCGACGAACCCGAGGTCGCCGAACTCGTTGCGGCTCAGCCGGTTCCCACCACCTATCTCGGTTCGCAGCGCAACCTCGGCGGCGCTGGCGGCTTCGCGCTGGGTATGCTCCACGCACTCGCTCTCGGCGCCGACTGGGTCTGGTGCGCCGACGACGACGGGCGGCCCGACGGGCCGGCGGTGCTCTCGACGCTGCTCGACTGCGCGAAGCGTCACGACCTCGACGAGGTGTCACCGGTCGTCGCCAACCTCGACGATCCCGACACCCTCGCCTTCCCGCTGCGCCGCGGACTCGTGTGGCGCCGCAAGCGTTCTGAGCTCTTTTCCGACGCCGGGAGCGGAGCGAGCGGGTCGAATGTTGCCGACGGTGAAGCGCAAGAGGACGATCTGTTGCCCGGCATCGCCTCGCTGTTCAATGGCGCTCTGTTCTCGGCGGAGTGCCTCGAGCAGGTCGGCGTCCCCGACCTCCGGCTCTTCTTCCGCGGCGACGAGGTCGAGGTGCACCGGCGCCTGGTGCGTTCCGGTGTGAAGTTCGGGACCTGCCTGCGCGCCGGCTACCTGCATCCGGACGGGTCCGCCGAGTTCCGGCCGATCCTGGGCGGCCGCATGCACACCCAGTACCCGGACAACGACGTCAAGCGTTACTTCACCTACCGCAACCGCGGCTACCTGATGAGCCAGCCCGGCATGCGCAGGCTGCTCCCCCAGGAATACGCCCGCTTCGGCTGGTTCTTCCTTGTGCAGCAACGTGATCCGAAGGGGTTCGCCGAGTGGGTGCGACTCCGGGGGCTGGGCCGGCGGGAGCGATTCACGCGCCCCTGAGGCGCCCCCAGAATTGTTGAGGCAGTTGGTCCCGTATACCGAGACCAACTGCCGCAACTCTTCTAACGCCCGGCACGCGGGGTCATGCCGAGCGCGACCACGCCGCCGACCACCCCGATCGCGGCCAGCGCCCACCACGCCGACACGAAGGCGTCGCGCACGTCGTCGTAGATCACCGCGGTACCGACGATCGCGACGAACAGGCTGACTCCCAACGACATTCCGACCTGGCGGCTCATGTTGACGACCGCACTACCGGTGGCCGCCTGATGTGCAGGCAGATCGGCGGTCGCGGAAGACAGGATCGACGGCAGCGCGAATCCCACGCCGACGCCGCCGATGAGCCAGCCCGGTAGCATCTCGGTCGCGAAATCCGGGGTGGCGTCGACCGACAGCGCGACCATCGCGATCCCGACGGCGAACAGGACGCACCCGGCGGCCACGATGACACCCACCGGGACCCGTGAGCTGAGGCGGTCGGCGACGGCGGCGAAGATCGGGACCATAAGCGGTCCGGTGGACACGGCCAGCCCGGTGGCGATCGCCGAGAATCCCCAGACCTGTTGCAACCACAGGATGTTGGCGAGCAGAGCGCCGGCGAACGGGATCGAGAAGAGCAGCATGGCGATGTTGGCGGAGGAGAACGTGCGAATCCGGAGCAGTGCCGGATCGATGACCGGTTCGGCGTGGCGTCGTGAACTCAACACGAACCCGGCGAACGCCATCAGCGCCACGATCCACGCGCCGGTGATCCGGGGGTCCGACCATCCCCAATCGCTGCCCTGAACCAGGCCCAGGGTCAACGCCCCCACCGAGACCACCAGCAGCGCAGCCCCCAGCGCGTCGGGAAACGCTGTCACAGCGTCGTTTCGGGAGCGCACGAGGATGATCGCACCCGCGACCAGTGCCGCGATGCCCACCGGGATGTTCACCAGGAACACCCACCGCCACGACGCCTCGACCAGGACACCACCGACCGCGGGGCCGAACGCGGCGGCGAGCGCGCCGGTCGCCGCCCAGATCTTCACCCCACGGGCACGACGCTCCGGCGGCAGCGTCGACACCACCAGCCCGAGACTGACCGGCGTCAGGATCGCCGCACCGACGGCCTGCAGCGCACGGAACGCGATCAGCCACCAAACTCCCTGAGCCGCAGCGCACGCCGCACTCGCGACCGTGAAGAGTGCGAGACCGAACAGAAAGCCGCCCTTACGCCCGTAACGGTCGACGATCCGCCCCGCCGGAACCAGCAGCGCCGCGTAGAGAATCGCGTAGGCGTTGGGGATCCAGGACATCTGGGAAAGGGTCGAGCCGTCGAAGTCCGAACTGATGTCGTCGAAGGCGACGTTGACGATGAACACGTCCAGGCTGGCCATGAACGCGGCGCCGGACAAGATGAGGAGTGTGAGCCCGGGCCGGGCGAGAGTCGATGACGCAGCGGGCGAGCCGATTTGGGTCGGTGTGGTGGTCATCGGGCGGACCACCCGACGACGCGGCGACTCTGGCGGGCGGAGGCGAGGAGCCGGCCGCCGCGGTCACGGAGGGTGGTGTCGTCGACGGACCAGCCGCCCGAGGTCGAGATGTTGCGGGTGTGCACCAGGACCGGTGCGGGTTCGGGGTCGTCAAGCGGCGCCGTGATGTGCATGGAGAATGCGACGGTCGGGATGGCGAGCGGCGCGGCCAACGTGGGGAAGACCGCAGGCGGCAGACAATCGGCCAGCAGACCGAGGTACGCGGCGTCGAGCGCCATGGGGGTACGCGTGACGATCCATGCGCGCATCCACGCCTCGTCCGCGCCGGTGAGCGGCAGCGGACCGTCGACCGGACGAAGGTCGAGGTGACCGCCCATGGGGACGATCTCCGGCGGGATGCTGAACTGCGCGAGCCCCTCCGGACCCGGCACCGGCTCCGCGACGTCGACGATGTCGCCGTCATCGGCCTCGCCGACCCGTCCCGCCGTCACCGATGCGACCCCGATCTCGGCGGCTCCCTGGGTCACGGCAACGTCGACGATCCGCGTGTGACGTCCGACCTCGCGCACCGATGACGTCAGGAGAATCTCACCGCCGGCCGGTTTGCCGACGAACCGCAGGTCCACCGCCCGGACCGACGCCCCCGGGACCGCATCTACCGCGACGCGCACCGCCAGCGCGACGATCGCACCGCCGAACGGGCCCGACCATCCCCACCAGCTCCGGTCGATCGTCGCCGCCCACTTCCCGCGGCCGACTCGTAGTGCCCCGAATTCTTCGGCCAATTCGTCGACAGCATCGCGCTGCCTGCTGAGTTGTTTCATGCAACTCATGCAAGCAGGTTGAGTTGCTTCACGCAACCCACTATCGTCGGAGTCATGCGTCGCGCCTCTTTCACCGACATGAACTGCTCGGTCGCCCAGAGCCTGGAGATCGTCGGCGAATGGTGGACGCTGCTGATCGTTCGAGACGCACTCTTCGGCGTGACTCGATTCGACGAGTTCTCCACGCGGCTCGGAATCGCACGCAACGTCCTGACCCAGCGATTGGACACCCTCGTCGACCACGGGGTGATGACCAAAGAGCCCTATCAGGACAATCCGGTCCGCTACGACTACCGGCTCACCGACAAGGGGCGCGACCTCTGGACGGTGATCACCGCACTGCGGCAGTGGGGCGACAAGTGGGCCACCGACGGCGGCCCACCCGTGGAGTCCACCCACAGCTGCGGCAGCACGATGACCGTCGAGCCGCATTGCTCGGCCTGCGGGGAGCGGGTCGAACTGGCCGACCTCCGCGTCCACCCCGGTCCGGGTGCACGGGAGAACAATCCGCTCAACGGACTCCGGGAGCGCGGCGTCCAACCCTCCTGAACTGCGCGGGAGTGCAAACCTTCGCCACCGAATTAGAACGTGTTCTACTGTGGGGAGAGTTCCGTCTGCACGTCCCGAGGAGCAAGATGCGGTTCACCTTCGCCGAGGCCATGACCGATCCGTCGTACTACGCGCCGCTCGCGCAGGCCGCGGAGAAAGCGGGCTACGCCGGCTTCACCATTCCCGACTCCCTCGCCTACCCCGAGGAATCGGACGCCAAGTATCCATACACACCCGACGGCAACCGCGAGTTCCTCGACGGTAAGGCGTTCATCGAGACCTTCATCCAGGCCGCAGCACTGGGCGCGGTCACCTCGACCATCCGGTTCACCCCGTTCGTGCTCAAACTCCCCGTCCGGCCGCCGGCCCTGGTCGCCAAGCAGGCGAGTTCGGTCGCGTACCTCACCGGCAATCGCCTCGCGCTCGGCGTCGGCACGAGTCCGTGGCCCGAGGACTACGACTTCATGGGCGTCGACTTCCGTCGCCGCGGCAAGCGCATGGACGAATGCATGGACATCATCCGCGGACTCACCACGGGCGAGTACTTCGAGTTCCACGGCGAGTTCTACGACATCCCGAAGATCAAGATGACGCCCGCCCCCACCGAGCCGATCCCGCTGCTGGTGGGCGGTCACGCCGATGCCGCGCTCCGTCGCGCAGTGATCCGCGGCGACGGCTGGATGCACGGCGGCGGCCCGCCGGAGGAACTCGATGCCTCCTGGACCGCATCAACGAGATCCGCAAGGCCGAGGGCAAAACCAACGATCCGTTCGAGATCCACGTGATCTCGATGGACGCATACACCGTTGATGGCTGTAAACGGCTGGAGGACAAGGGAATCACCGATGTGATCGTCGGTTTCCGCCTGCCCTATGTGATGGGTCAGGACACCGAGCCACTCCAGACCAAGATCGATCACCTGAACTGGTACGCGGACAACGTGATCGCGAAGGTCAACGGCTGATTCGATTGGTCGTCAACCGTATTCGCCGCGAACCCTGAGTTCGTCAACCCCGGACCGGCGCGGTTGCACGGGTCCTCCCGCTGAGGCACACTGCAGAACACGGACAATGCAGACCCCAGGTGTGACCGAGCGAGTGAACACTCACGATCACCGGGTGGGAGGACAGCGATGACCGATTCACCCGGTGGGTCGGCCTCGTGGTCGACGCAGGGGGTCGGTCGGGTGAATCGTCCATCTCGCCTGAGCAGGCGTACCTTCTTCAAGGCCGCGGGGGTCACCGGTACCGCGCTCCTCGGCGCGTCGGCACTGGCCGCATGCGGCGGGTCGTCGGTCTCGCCCAACACGCTGCGGGTGGCCATCGCCGGCGAACCCGACCAGCTCGATCCGCAGAAATCCAGCTCGTACTTCACCTTCGAGGTCCTCGAGAACGTCTTCGACACCCTCGTCGAACCCGACGAGAACCTGCAGATGCAGCCGGCTCTCGCGCAGAGCTGGGACGTCAGCCCCGACGCCCGACAGTGGACGTTCCTGTTGCGACCGGGGGTCACGTTCCACAACGGCGATCCCCTGACGGCCGCCGATGTCGAGTTCTCGTTCCGTCGCATCCTCGACGAAGAACTGTCCAACGCCTGGAAACTCGAGGCCGTCGAGTCGATCACCGCCCTCGACGACCGGCGCGTACGATTCACGGTCCGCGAACCCACCCCGAACCTGCTGACCAACATCGGCGGCTTCAAAGGACTGGCGATCGTCAACCGGCGCAACGTCCAATCCGGCGAGATTGCGACAAAACCCGTGGGCACCGGCCCGTTCTCGTTCGTCTCCCGCTCCCCCGGCGCGTCGATCGTGCTGAAGTCGAACCCCGATTACTGGGGCGGTCCGCCCGCGATCGACGGCGTGAACTACACCTTCATCTCCCTGGGGACGACGGCGGTGTCGGCACTCCGCTCCGGCGAGATCGACTGGACGGACGCGATTCCCGCACAACAGCTGAGTATCTTGTCGCGGGACGACACGCTCGAGGTGGGCACCGTGGTGGCGAACGACTACTGGTACATCACGATGAACTTCGACGCCAAGCCCTTCGCGGACACCCGCGTCCGTCAGGCCGTCGCCTACGCCATCGACCGCCGGTCGATCGCGCAGGTCGTCGGGTACGGCACCGCGACACCCAACGAACTCGCGATCCCGTCGACCAGTCCGTGGTTCGCGCCCTACGACCGCTACACCGCGGGCCTCGACCGTGCTCAGGCCGTCGACAAGGCGAAAGACCTGTTGCGCCAGGCGGGTATCGGGTCGATGGACATGCGGCTCATGGTCACCACCGAGTATCCCGAGACCGTGACCGCCGCGCAGGTCATCGCGTCGAACCTCGAGGACATCGGCGTCACCGTCAAGATCGAGCAACTCGACTTCGGTGCCTGGCTCGACCGCCAGGCCTCCGGCGACTTCGACGCCCTGCTGCTCGGCTGGCTCGGCAACATCGATCCCGACGACTTCTACTACGCACAGCATCATTCGAAGGGCACGTCGAACGCGCAGAAGTATTCGAACCCTCAGGTGGACGCACTGCTCGACCGGGGACGTACCGAGCTCGACGTCCCAGCCCGCAAGGCTGTCTACGCGGACGCCGCCCGCCGGATAGCCGATGACGTGAGTTACCTGTACCTGTACAACCCCTCTGCCACGCAAGCGTTTTCGAAGAACCTCCAGGGGTACACGGTCCGGTCCGACAAAGCCGTCCGGTTCCGGTCCGCCCGGCTGGAGAGGAGCTGACGTGACCGCGATCCGTTCCCCGCTGCTGCGCTTCATCCTCATCCGGCTCGCGTACACGGTCGCCGTTCTGCTCGGGGTGATCGTCGCGGTGTTCTTCCTGATCCAGATCGTGCCCGGCGACCCGGTCCGCATCGCGCTCGGCACTCGCTACACACCGGAATCGTATGCGGCGCTGCGCAGTGCGTCCGGCCTGGACCAGCCGCTGCCCAACCAGCTCGTCGCCTACGTCGGCAATGCCTTCACCGGCGATCTCGGTGTCAGCTTCCGCAACAGCGAACCTGTCACGACGATGCTGTTCGACCGGTTACCGGCGACCATCACCCTCGCACTCGCCGCCATCGTCGTGGCGCTGCTCATCGCGATCCCACTGGGTTCGTGGGCTGCTCTCCGCGAAGGCCGCCTGGCCGACAACGTCATTCGTGTCATCAGCCAGTTCGGCATCTCGGTCCCCGACTTCTGGATGGGCATCCTGCTGATCGGTCTCTTCTCGACCGCACTGGGATGGCTGCCGTCGGCGGGCTACCAGCCCTTCGCCGACGGTCCGCTCGGCTGGTTCGAGCATCTCGTCCTGCCCGCCGTCACGGTCGGGGTCGTCACCGGCGCGATCATGACGCGCTACGTCCGGTCCTCGGTGCTCGAGGTCGTGAACACGCCGTTCGTCACCACCGCGGAATCAAAGGGGCTGAGCAGGAAGAAGATCATGCTGGACCACATGGGACGCAACGCCCTGGTGCCCGTCCTCACCATCTCCGGCATCCAGTTGGCGGGACTCCTCGGTGGTGTCATCGTCGTCGAGGTGGTCTTCGCCTGGCCTGGTCTGGGACTGCTGGTCTACGACTCGGTCGCGGCTCGCGACTATCCGGTGCTGCAGGGCGCGATCCTGCTGATCGCGGTGATCTTCCTGTTCGTGAATCTCGTCGTGGACATCCTCTACGCCGTCATCGATCCGAGGATCCGGTTGTCATGACCCTCACCGCACCCGAACCTCTCGACCCCTCCGCCAGCACCGTCGACCCGGCGGAGCCGGGCACCGCAACGGATTCGGCCTGGCGGTTGCTGCTCCGCAACCGAGCGTCCGTCGCCGGGCTGGTCATCATCGCGATCGTCGTCGTCGCTGCCGTCTTCGGCCCGCTGATCGCGCCCTACGGCGCCAACGAGATCGACGTGCCCAACGCCCTGCAGGCACCGACCTGGTCGCACCTGTTCGGGACCGACGACCTCGGTCGCGACGTCTTCTCCCGGGTCGTGCTCGCGGCGTCGGTGAGCTTGCGGGTGGCCGTGATCGCGGTCGCCATCTCCCTCACCGTCGGCGTGATCCTCGGAATGGTCGCGGGTTTCGCGGGCGGTGTGCTCGACACCGCCCTCATGCGCATCGTCGACGTCGTCTTCTCTTTCCCGGTGCTCCTCCTGGCACTCGCGATCGTCGCGGTCCTGGGGCCCGGCGTCACGTCGGCGATGATCGCGATCGGCATCGTCTACATCCCGATCTTCGCCCGCGTCGCACGTGCGGACACGTTGCGGGTGCGGCAGACCCAGTACGTACAGTCGGCGCGGACGATGGGCGTCCGCACGTCCCGCATCCTGTTCAGCCATGTGCTGCCGAACATCTCGGGTCCGGTGATCGTCCAGACGTCCATCTCCCTGGCGTTCGCCATCCTGTCGGAGGCGGCGCTGTCCTTCCTGGGACTCGGTGTGCAACCGCCCGACCCGTCGTGGGGCCGGATGCTCTTCGATGCGCAGGGGTTCATCACGACCGCGTGGTGGATGGGCGTGTTCCCCGGACTCGCGATCCTGTTCACCGTGTTCGCGTTCAACCTGGTCGGCGACGGGGTGCGCGATGTGCTCGATCCGCGACAGCGCACGCTGCTGCGCAACCGGGGGTACGACCGCAGGTCTGTCGCCGTCGCGACGGTGACACCGAGGCCCGCACGCGCCGTCTCCGACGATTCGGTGCTGGACGTGGAGAACCTCGTCGTCGGGGTCGGACCGCGAGAGATCGTGCACGGCATCAGTTTCACGGTCGCGCGCGGCGAGACGCTCGGCATCGTCGGCGACAGCGGTTCGGGCAAGTCATTGAGTGTGCTGTCAGCGACGGGCCTGTTCGACGCTCCCAGTGCCTACGTGCGCGGGTCGGCACTTCTCGGCCGTACCGAGATCGTCGGCGCCACCCCGTCGACGCTTCGCGCCCTCCACGGGACGCGCGTCGGTTTCGTCTTCCAGGACCCGTCGTCGAGTCTCAATCCGCTGCTCACCATCGAGCAGCAACTCGTCGAGGGACCACGCCGGCACCTCGGACTCAACCGCGCCGAGGCGCGCGAGCGTGCGCTGCAGCTGTTGCGCGATGTGAACCTCCCCGACCCCGAAAGCCGTTTGGGCGCATATCCGCACCAACTGTCGGGTGGCCAGCGCCAGCGGGTGATGATCGCGATCGCACTCGCCTGCGACCCCGAACTGCTCATCGCCGACGAGGCCACCACCGCCCTCGACGTGACCACGCAGGCGCAGATCATCGATCTCGTCGCCGACCTGCAACGCAAACGGGGCATGGCCGTCGTGTGGATCAGCCACGACCTCGGCGTGATCGGCCGCATCGCCGACCGGGTCATGGTCATGCGCGAAGGCCGGATCGTCGAAAGCCGCGATGTGGCAGCGCTCTTCGACGACCCGCAGGACCCCTACAGCAAGAAGCTCCTCGATTCGCGACCGTTGTTGAGCAAGGTCGAGAATCGCGACACCGGTCCGGCTCTGACGAAACAGACCGACGAGAAACCTGTGCTGCAGGCTCACGGACTCGGCGTCGAGTACGTGGTGCGCGGGCCGACCGGCCGCAGCGTGGTGCATGCGATCGACGGCGTGGACCTGCAGGTGGCTCGCGGTCGGACTCTCGGCATCGTCGGCGAGTCGGGTTCGGGAAAGTCCACGGTCGCCGGGGTCGTCACCGGCCTGATCGAGTCCGGTCAGGGGACGACGGTGACCGGCAGCGTGACGGTCTCGGTCGACGGCCGCGAGATCGAGGCGGTGGACGTCCGCGGCACCGACGAAGCGCTTCTCCGACGCCGGGTCGCGATGGTCTTCCAGGACCCGACCGCTTCGCTGGACCCGCGGATGACAGTGGCCTCGTCGATCACCGAACCTCTCCGCGCGCACGGATTGGTCTCCGGACGGGACGAGATGCGCGGCCGTGCAGAGCAGTTGCTGGCCGACGTCAGCCTCGACTCGTCGTTCCTCGGTCGCTACCCGCACGAGATGTCCGGCGGACAGCGCCAACGCGTCTGCATCGCGCGAGCCCTGGCCTCCGAGCCGGAGATCCTCATCCTCGACGAGTCGACCGCGTCGCTCGACGTCTCCGTGCAGGCCGGTGTCCTCGACCTTCTCTCCGGGCTGCAACAGGAGAAGGGCCTCACGTTCCTCTTCATCGCACACGACCTCGCGGTCGTCGAGCAGATCAGCGACACCGTTGCGGTGATGCAGAACGGCAGGGTCGTCGAGACCGGCCCGGCGTCGCGCATCCTGCACGATCCCGAAACCGATTACACGCGAAGTCTTCTCGCCGCGATCCCGCCCGAGGTCCCGCAGCGGGCGTGACGTGCGGCGTTCGCTCGCCGGAACGACGTCGCGTGCGACATCGATCCGTGTGTACGACTTCGGCCGAGGTCGTGCGGCCGGAGCGAGGTCGCGTGCGACTTCGATCCGGACTCGCTGACCGGTGCGACACATCTACGCCCGCCCTCGGCCGGCAGCCGCATCAGCGGATCTCTAGGATGCCCGTCCGCTGGACCACGAAGACAACCTCAAGGGCCCTAGTTAGCTCCGCCGCAGAAAATCTCGTCCCCGTGAGCACCATCCGAGGGCATATTGCCCTCGGAAGCCCCTGAGGTGGACGAGATTTTCGATCGCCCGTCTCCTCGACGCCGTCCAGAATCACGTCGCGTGCGACATCAATCAGTCTGTCCGACGTTGGCCGAGGTCGTGCGGCCGGAGCGAGCTCGCATGCGACATCAATCCGGACTCGCCACCCGTCCTGCGAGGGCCGGCAGCATCAGCGGATCTTGAAGATGACCACCCGTTGGACCACGAAGTTGATGACCGTCGCCGTGCCCTGCGCGATGACGAAGGCGATCGCCGAGTAGAGGGCGGTCTCCTCCCACAACGACGACAACCAGCTGTAGAGACCGACGTTGACCACGAAGGTGACCAGGTAGAGGATCACGACCGCGACGAAGCGGGCGGCGCTCGGCTCCGCGCGGAAGGTCCAGCGCCGGTTGATCAGGTAAGCGACGGTGGTTCCGAGGATGAAGCCGCCTGCCTTGGCGACGGCCTCGGGAGTACCGACGACGTACTGCAGGAACAGTGTGAGCGCGAAATCCAGAACCGCCGAACCCGCGCCGGTGACCACGAAGCGGATCAGCTGCGTCTTCAGGTCGACATCGGTCGACGCCTCTTCGTCGTCGAGGGGCAGCTCGATCGGCATCGGAGCATGACGCGTCTTGAAGTCCTCGTGGTGATCGTGAGGGACGTCACCTGCGGGTTCGTCGTTGCCGGGGTCGGGTCGAGACACGCTGACACCCTAGCGGACGAGGTGAGGGGTGGCGTTTCGATACGGCTCGTCGCAAGCTCCTCACCTACTCAACGAGCAGGGGTACGGCTCGTCGCAAGCTCCTCACCTACTCATGGCTCCTATGTCGAGCGGCGGTCGGGTTTGCTGGTTGAGCCGGTAGCGAGCGGAGCGAGCCACCGCGTCGAAACCTCGCGCCATGCTGGTTGAGCCGGGCGGTGCGGTTGTGGTGGCGGGCGGGTTTCGACGCGACGCCTCGCTGCGCTCGGAGTCGGCTCAACCGGCATGGGGTTGCTTGTCGTGGAAGTTTCGTGCCGCGGCTCCCATGTCGAGCGGCGGTCGGGTTTGCTGGTTGAGCCGGTAGCGAGCGAAGCGAGCCACCGCGTCGAAACCTCGCGCCACGCTGGCTGAGCCGGGCGGTGCGGTTGTGGTGGCGGGCGGGTTTCGACGCGACGCCTCGCTGCGCTCGGAGTCGGCTCAACCAGCATGGGGTTGCTTGTCGTGGAAGTTTCGTGCCGCGGCTCCCATGTCGAGCGGCGGTCGGGTTTGCTGGTTGAGCCGGTAGCGAGCGAAGCGAGCCACCGCGTCGAAACCTCGCGCCACGCTGGCTGAGCCGGGCGGTGCGGTTGTGGTGGCGGGCGGGTTTCGACGCGACGCCTCGCTGCGCTCGGAGTCGGCTCAACCGGCATGGGGTTGCTTGTCGTGGAAGTTTCGTGCCGCGGCTCCCATGTCGAGCGACGGTCGGAGCTGCTGGTTGAGCCGGTAGCGAGCGAAGCGAGCCACCGCGTCGAAACCTCGCGCCACGCTGGCTGAGCCGGGCGGTGCGGTTGTGGTGGCGGGCGGGTTTCGACGCGACGCCTCGCTGCGCTCGGAGTCGGCTCAACCGGCATGGGGTTGCTTGTCGTGGAAGTTTCGTGCCGCGGCTCCTATGTCGAGCGGCGGTCGGGTTTGCTGGTTGAGCCGGTAGCGAGCGGAGCGAGCCACCGCGTCGAAACCTCGCGCCATGCTGGTTGAGCCGGGCGGTGCGGTTGTGGTGGCGGGCGGGTTTCGACGCGACGCCTCGCTGCGCTCGGAGTCGGCTCAACCAGCATGGGGCGGCACGAGCAGGGATCAGAACTCCTCGTCGACGTCCGAGTCCCGAGCGGCACGTTCACCGCGGTCCAGCGTGGCGAGCTCGGCCAGGTCCGCGTCGTCGAGGGCGAAGTCGAAGAGGTCGGCGTTCTCGAGCTGACGGCCGGCGTGCGAGGACTTGGGCACGACGCTGATTCCGTGCTGGACGGCCCACCGCAAGGCGATCTGAGTGGGCGACTTGCCGTACTTGCGGGCGGCACGCAGGACCACCGGATCGCCGAGGACACCTTCCTTGCGGCCGGTCGGATGCCACGCTTGCGCATGAATCCCCTTGTCGGCCATGAATTCCCGGAGTTCGGTCCGGGGTAGCGCCGGCGAGCACTGGATCTGGTTGAGCACCGGCCACCGGCCGGTCGCGTCGAAGAGCGTCTGCAGCTGATGCGGTTTGAAGTTCGAGACGCCGGGCGTGCGGACGTAACCCTCGTCGGCGAGCGTGAGCAGCGCTTTCCACGAGTCGACCATGCGTCCGAGACTCGGGCACGGCCAGTGGATGAGATACACGTCGAGGTAGCCGACGCCGAGTCGGCGCGCGCTCTCCTTGGCGGCGGTGATCGCCTCGTCGAATCCGTGGTCGCCACCGCTGAGCTTGGTCTGGACGATCACCTCGTCACGCCGGACACCCGAACCGTGCACTCCCATCCCGACACTGAGTTCGTTGCTGTACCGAGGAGCGGTGTCGAGAAGCCGGTAGCCCGCCTTGATCGCCGTGCTGACCGCACCGACGCACGGCCGGCCGAGCATGTTGTAGGTCCCGAGTCCCACCATGGGGATCGAGGAACCGTTGCTGAGCTCGACCGAGGGGATGTCCACCTGACCAGGATAGGTCGGACACACCCCTCGAACGCCTCGCCGAGACCAAGTGGCAACCCTGAGTGGCACGAATCAGCGCTCCCGAACGGCACGAATCCTCGCCGACCCGCACTGTGCGCCACGCGCGACTCCCCTTACTGTTCTGAACATGTCTGCCCTCACGTCCAGATCCCCTGTGTCACGCACCATGCGAACACTCGTCTCCGTCCTCGCCGGTCTCGGCATGGTCCTGCTGGGATCGACCGCCCCGGCGCATGCGGATGACGAGGTCTCCGTGGGCACGCCGAACTGGTCGGGTCTGGATGCCACCGAGTACGCCGGTCCCATCCCGGCCAAGGCGGGCACCCTCATCACGCAGGTCCCCCTGGCCGAGTCACTCAACCTGCCGGCGGCCGGCAAGGCCTACCGAATCCAGTACTCGTCGCTGAACCAGCACGGCAAGATGGCAACGGGCACCGGCGCGGTGTTCCTGCCCAAGGGCAAGGCTCCCGCCGGCGGTTGGCCGATCATCTCCTGGGCGCACGGCACCGTCGGCATGAACGACGACTGCACTCCGTCGGCCTTCCCGCGCAGCGAGCGGGACCAGAAGTACCTCGGCCACTGGTTGAACCAGGGATATGCGGTGGTCGCCGCCGACTATGTCGGGCTGGGTACTCCGGGTCTGATGGCCTACCTGAACGGCGTGACCGCGGCGCACGCGATCGTCGACATCGTCGTCGCGTCGCATCAGATGGATCTGCCGCTGGCCAAGCGCTGGGCCATCATCGGACAGTCGCAGGGTGCGGCCGCCGCGCTGAACGGCGCTCGTTACGCCACCGAGTTCAGCCGTGGATCGGGTCTGGATTACCGCGGCGTCGTCGCCACCGGCATCCCGGCCAACCTCGAATACCTGTACCAGAACTTGGGACCGGTCGTTCCGCCGGTCAACCTGCCCGGTGGCCTGAACGCCTACACCGCGTACATCCTGGCCGGTTTCGACGACACCCGTCCCGACATGAACATCACCAAGGTGATGACGCCGAAGGGCATCGCACGCCTGGCCGAGGGCCGCACCACCTGCTACCCGATCCTCAAGAAGGCACTCGCCGGTGACGACGTACGGACCTGGTTCCGCGCACCGCTCCTGTCGATCCCCGGCCTGAGCCCGGCGCTGCACGAGTACATGGCGACGCCGTACAAGGGCTACGACCGTCCGATCTTCCTCGGACAGGGCCTGCGTGACGTCGACGTTCCGGCACCGTCGGCGCTGTCGCTGTACGCGCAGATGAAGGCCAACAACCAGCCGGTCGAGCTGTTCGTCTACCCCGAGGACGACCACTCCAGTGCGGTCCTGGCCTCGATGAAGGACTCGACGCCGTTCGTGGCCCGCATCCTGAGCTGACTCGAAATTCTCCCGCTGCGGTGTCCGTCGATCTGAGACCCTTTAACCGATGGGCACTGGATCGATGGGCACCGCAGTTGCTTCTTATGACGACGTCATCATCGGCGCGGGACACAACGGCCTGACCGCCGCCGCGTACCTGGCGCGCGCCGGACGCCGGGTCCTCGTCCTGGAGCGCTCCGACCACGTCGGCGGGGCGACCGTATCGGCGATGCCGTTCCCCGGCCTGGCGGCACGGCTGTCGCGGTTCTCCTATCTGGTCTCGCTGATGCCACGCGAGATCATCGTCGACCTCGACCTCGACATCTCCCTGATCCGCCGCCGCTACTCCTCGTACACACCGTTGCCCTCCGACCCGACGCGCGGCATCCTCATCGACACACAGGACGACGAGGCGACCGCGGAATCCTTCCGCCGCGTATTGCGCGCCGACCGCGTCGGAGCCGACGCCGTAGGATTCTCCAACGCCGGTTTCGTGGCGTGGCAGTCCTTCTACCGCCGTGTCGGGACCATCGCGCAGCGCGTCTTCCCGACCCTGACCGAGCCGCTGCGCACCGCCGCCGACATGCACGAACTCGCCGTCGGCACCGACACCTCCGACGCCGAACTGTGGGAGGCGCTCACCACCCTGCCGCTCGGCACCCTGCTCGGCCAGTACTTCGACGACGACCTGCTGCGCGGCATCGCCGCCACCGACGGCCTGATCGGCACCTTCGCCGACCTCGACGACCCGTCGCTGCGGCAGAACATCTGCTTCCTCTACCACGTGATCGGTGGCGGGACGGGCGACTGGGACGTTCCGGTCGGCGGCATGGGCGCGGTGTCGGGTGCGCTCTACCAGGCCGCCGCGTCGGCGGGTGCCGAGATCTGCACCGGCATCACTGTGACCGGTGTCGATCCCGCGGACGGCACGGTCGAACTCACCGACCCGGCCCACGGCCCGCGCACCGTGCGCGGCTCGACGCTCCACGCGGCGTGCGCTCCGCGGGTCCTCAACACGCTGCTCGACGAGCCGGTCGTCTGTGAGGCGCAGCCCCGGGGCTCGCAGCTGAAGATCAACCTCCTCCTCGACCGTCTCCCCCGGCTGCGCGACGAATCGGTGTCACCGGAGGCGGCGTTCGCCGGCACCTTTCACATCAACGAGACCGCGAGCCAGCTCCACGAGGCCTGGCGACAGGCCGCGCGCGGCGAGGTCCCGGAACTGCCGCCGTGTGAGATCTACTGCCACACCCTCTCCGACCGGTCCATCCTCGGACCCGAACTCGACGGCAAACACACGCTCACGCTGTTCGGCCTGCACATGCCACCCGACGTGTTCGACGAGCCGGGCGCCGTCGAGCACGCGGTGGGCGCGACCTTCGCCTCGCTCAACGCACTCCTCGCCGAACCGATCCAGAACGTCATCGCCCACGACCTCGACGGCCGCCCGTGCATCGAGACCAAGACTCCCCAGGACCTCGAGGAGATGCTCGGGCTGCCCGGCGGCAACATCTTCCATCAGTCGTTGCGGTGGCCGTGGGCGGAGACGGCGTCGGAGGTCGGCACGTGGGGCGTCGAGACCCGGCACCCGCGACTGCTGCTGTGCGGCGCCGGCGCACGACGAGGCGGCGGGGTGAGCGGCATCCCGGGCCGCAACGCCGCGGCCGCGGTGCTGGGAGTCGAAGCACTCGCCGCCGTGCCATAGCCGGCCGCCACAGCCACACCCGAGGTGCGACGCTCCTCGCACGTCGTCTCTCATCGTCGACCCACGGCGGCCGAGTACTCTCTTCAGCGATGTCTACTGAAGAGTTGCTGCCGATCACGACCCGCAAGCTGGTGGGCTGGTCTCGCACCACCCCGATCGAGGGCCACGTCCTGTCCACGCCGTACCCCGAGGTCATCGCCGAGGCGGTGGCCCGCGTCGCCGACGACAACGCGGACAAGCCGGACTACCTCAAGCGCGGTGTCATCGCCCGTGGGCTCGGCCGTTCCTACAACGAGTCGGGCCAGAACAGCGGCGGTCTCACGATCGACATGACCCCGCTGACCAGGATCTATGCCATCGACGCGGAAACCGCGACGGTCGACCTGGACGCCGGCGTGTCCCTGGACACCCTCATGCAGGCCGCACTTCCGTACGGCCTCTGGGTGCCGGTGCTCCCGGGCACCCGCCAGGTCACCGTGGGCGGTGCGATCGCGCACGACATCCACGGCAAGAACCACCACAGCCAGGGCAGCTTCGGCAACCACGTCGTCGAGATGCAGCTGCTCGTGGCCGACGGTCGCATCCTGACGCTCACCCCGGACGGCTCCGGCGACGACCCGACGGGCGAACTGTTCTGGGCGACGGTCGGCGGCATCGGCCTGACCGGCATCGTGCTGCGCGCGAAGATCCAGATGAAGCGCACCGAGAGTGCCTACTTCATCGCCGACACCGCGCGCACCGGATCGCTGCAGGAGACGCTCGACCTGCACCTTCAGGACGGTTTCGAAGACGGCTACGAGTACGCGTCGGGCTGGTTCGACACCATCAGCGCACCGCCGAAGCTCGGGCGCGGCACCTTCTCGCGCGGCAACCTCGCACGCGTCGACGAACTCCCGGAGAAGTACCGCGACAACCCGTTGTCGTTCAACAACAAGCCGCTCGTCCGGTTCCCGGACGTCTTCCCGCGCGGGCTGGCCAACAAGCTCAGCTTCTCCGCGGTCGGCGAGGCGTACTACCGGATCGGCCCGCCCAGCGAGGGCAAGGTCAAGAATCTGGCGCAGTTCTACCACATGCTCGACGTATTCGGTGACTGGAACAACGCCTACGGCCGCGGCGGTGGTTTCTGCCAGTACCAGTTCATCGTGCCCACGGGCAACGAGGCCGAGTTCACCAACCTCATCGAGCACATCCAGGCGTCGGGACACGTCAGCTTCCTCAACGTGATCAAGCTGTTCGGCGACGGCAACAAGGCCCCGCTCAGCTTCCCGTTCAAGGGCTGGAACGTCTGCCTGGACTTCCCGGTCAAGGCCGGACTCGCCGAGTTCCTCAACGACCTGGACCGTCGTGTGATGGCGATGGGCGGACGCCTCTACACCGCGAAGGACTCGCGAACGTCGGCGGCGAACTTCCACGCGATGTACCCGCGCATCGACGAGTGGATCGCCACGCGTCGTCGTATCGACCCCAACCGGGTGTTCATGTCCGACATGGGCCGCCGCCTCGAACTCGCCTGACCCTCAACCGGTTCCGACCTCCCCATCCCTGCGGCACGGCCGCAGACCACCGAAAGCGAGAAGCCGAAGATGATGAACGCCGTCGGCGTCCCACAGTCCATCCTGGTCCTGGGCGGGAGCTCGGAGATCGGGCTCGCCATCACCGCCGAGTACCTGAGCAAGGGCCCGGCGCGGGTCATCCTCGCCACCCTGCCGGGTGATCCGACCGCCGCGGCCGCGGTGGAGAAGGCCAAGAACGCCGGCGCCACCGAGGTCACCGTGATCGACTTCGACGCCCGCGCCACCGACACCCACCGCGACGTCATCGAGAAGGCCTTCGCCGACGGCGACGTCGACGTGGCGATCGTCGCGTTCGGCATCCAGGGCGACGACGAGCAGGCCTGGCAGGATCACGGACTCGCGGTCGCCGAGGCCGAGATCAACTACACCGCAGCAGTTTCCGTCGGCGTTCTGCTCGGCGAGAAGATGCGCGCCCAGGGCCACGGCCAGATCATCGCGATGAGCTCCGTCGCCGGTGAGCGCGTCCGTCGCAGCAACTTCGTCTACGGCTCCACCAAGGCCGGCCTCGACGGCTTCTACCTCGGACTCGGTGAGGCGTTGCGCCCCTTCGGCCCTCGTGTCCTCGTGATCCGTCCGGGACAGGTCCGCACTCGACTGTCGGCGCATGTGAAGGAAGCACCGCTGACCGTCGAGAAGGAGGATGTGGGACGCCTCGCGGTGGCGGCGGCCACCAAGGGCAAGGAAATCGTCTGGGTCCCGGGACCTTTCCGCTACATCATGATGGTCCTGCGCCACATCCCGCGCCCGATCTTTCGCAAGCTGCCCATCTGAGTACTGCCCGCGCCGACTGATTGCGACGTGATGACGCCCTCTGTGACCGCTGAAAAACCTGGCGACCCTTCGAGGCTCGCTCCGCTCGCACCTCAGGGAGCAGGGGAACGCTACGGCCACGCGGCGCTGCTTCTGCTGACGGCGGTGGTGGTCGGTGCGGTGGTGTCGCTCGTCGGTCTCGAGGCGATCGACACCGTCAACTGGCCGGCCTTCAACTCGTCGAACGTGACCCGGTCGCTCACGACCGCCGGTCAGGTCCTCGCGATCGCGGTGCTGGTGGTCGTCGCGCTGCTGTACCGCTACGGCAAGGGCCGGGTATTGATCCCGGTCCTGTCGGCGGCGGCCATGTCGGCGTTCGTGACGGTCACCATCGGAATGCCCTTGGGGGCAACGCGTCTCTACCTGTTCGGCCTGTCGGTCGACCAGGAGTTCCGCACCGAGTACCTGACGCGGATGACGTCGAGTCCTCGGCTTGCGGACATGACCTACCCGGATCTGCCGCCGTACTACCCGGCCGGCTGGTTCTGGTGGGGCGGTCGGTTCGCGAATCTACTCGGCCAGCCCGGGTGGGAGGCCTACAAGCCCTGGGCCATCGTCTCGATGGCGGTGGCGGCCGCACTCGGCGTCGTCCTGTTCAACCGGATGTTCGGCGCGGATCGTGGTGTGGCACTGGGACTCGCGGTGACAACCATGGCGCTGCTGTACGCCTCGCCGGAACCGTACGCCGCGATCCTCGTGATCGTCGGTGTGCCGATGATGATCGTCCTCACCTACGCACTGCGGGGCCGCACGCGTGCGGCCGACGGACCGGCCGGGCCGTTGCGGGGCGCGACGAGTTGGCCCGCGGTGGTCGCCGCGGGTGTGTTCCTCGGGGTGTCGGCTGCGACCTACACCCTCTACACCGGGTTGTTCGCGCTGACCGCGGTTGTGCTGGCCTGCTACTTCCTCGTACAGGGCTGGCTGGCGGCGACCAACAAGTCGACGCCGGCCGCGACGGTCAAGGCACACCGGCGCGAGATCGTGGTCGCCGTCATCGGTCGTCTTGTGTCGGTCGGGGTGATCGCCGGGCTCATCGCGCTACTGGTGTGGGCGCCGTATCTGCTGAAGCGCCTGTCCAGCGCCCCGGCCAGCGGCGGGACCGCCGAGCACTACCTTCCCGAGCGCGGTTCGGTGTTCCCGCTGCCGATGTTCGGTGTCAATCTCGTCGGCGCGATCACGCTGATCGGCCTCCTGTGGATCCTGCTGCGCTTCCGAACCCGCACCGTCGCGGTGGCGATGGGCGCAACCGTCGTCACGGTGTACCTCTTCTGCCTGTTGTCGATGCTGTTGACCGCGATGGGCACCACGCTGCTGTCCTTCCGGCTCGAACCGATCCTGGTGTGCGCGCTGGCCGCTGCGGGCGTCTTCGGTGTCGTCGACATCGCCCACTGGGCCGTGCGCAGGTTCGGTGACGTACGCGTGGTCGTGGGTGCGGTGGCCGTACTCGCCGCGATCGCAGCGGCGCAGAGCATTCCGGGCCATCTCGGCACGGAGATCACCACCGCGTACACCGACACCGACGGATACGGAGAACGTGCGGATGCACGTCCGGCCGGCGCCGAATCGTATTTCGCCGAGATCGACAAGCGCATCGCCGCGCAGACCGGCCGACCACAGACCGAGAACGTCGTCCTCACCGCCGATTACGGATTCCTCTCGATCTACCCGTACTGGGGCTTCCAGGGACTGACCTCGCACTACGCGAATCCGCTGGCCGAGTTCGACAAGCGCGCCGCGGCCATCGCGCGGTGGGCGAAGTCGGAGGACGCCGATCAGCTGGTCCGGCACCTCGACGAGTCGCCGTGGAAGGCCCCCGACGTCTTCCTTTTCCGGTACAGCGCCGACGGATACACGCTGCGTCTCGCCGAGGACGTCTACCCGAACGATCCGAACGTGAAGCGCTACACCGTCACCTTCGACCCCACGGTCTTCGACGACCCGAGGTTCGAGGTCACCGAGATCGGTCCGTTCGTCCTCGTCGTCCGGAGGTGACCGATGCGTCGACCCTTGCGCACCCGGCCGATGGAGATCACGCGGATCGACGGCGACTCGTCGACAACGCATTTCGTCCACACCGACGTCGTGAACTGGGTACTGCTGGAACAGGACGGTGAGCTCACCCTCATCGACGGCGGTTACCCCGGGCAGGCCGGTCAGGTCGTCGAGTCGATCGAACGGATCGGGCGGCGTCCGGAGGACATCCGCGGCGCACTGCTGACACATGCGCACGTCGACCACCTCGGCGGGCTGGCGAAGTTGCAGTCGCGGTACGGCTTCGACGTGTTCATGGATCCCGTCGAGGTCGATCACGCACTGCGCCATCACCTCCAGCAGGCCACGCCGCTGGACCTCGCACCGCTCGCAGTCCGTCCAGGCCTGTGGACGTGGCTGGCGAAGACCCTGCCCCTCGGGGTGTTGAGCCGGTCGGGATTGTCGGCGGCAGCACCGTTCCCGGAGCCGCTCGATCTGCCGGGTTCGCCGGTGCCGGTGGCGAGTCCCGGACACACCGACGGCCACAGCGCCTACCTGGTCGACGACGGGCGGGCGCTGGTCTCCGGCGACGCACTGGTCAGCGGTCATGAGGTGTCGGCGATCGCCGGCCCACAGTGCATTCCGTCGCCGTTCCAGCACGACGAGCCCACCGCTCGTCGCAGTGTCGAGCGGTTCACCGGTCTCGAGGCCGACCTGCTACTCGCCGGTCACGGCCCGCTGTATCGCGGCAGGGTCGCCGACGCGGCCCTCCGAGCGCTCGCGCTCTGAATAGCCGCCGGCGCTCGCGCTCTGAGCTATTCCCCGAAACCCACGAACCGTGCGGCTTCCTCGACCGACTTGCGCTCGGAGACCACTGCGTTGGCGGGGAAGGTCTCATCCGGCCAGCCCAGCGCGATGCTTTTCATGATGACCTGATCGTCCGGGATTCCGGCGTGCTCTCGCACGACGGGCGACTGCATGATGCCCTGACTGTTGATCACTGCACCCAGACCGCGGGACCAGGCGGCATTGACCAACGCGGTGGAAACCGCTCCGCAATCGAAGGGCGTGTCGTCGCTGCCGTCCAGGATCCGGTCGTAGGTCACGATCACGCAGACCGGCGCATCGAACTGACGGAATCCTCGCAGGACCCAGTCCTGCCGCATCTCCGTGTCGTCGCGGGTGATGCCCATCGCGGCGAACAGTTGCTTCGCCACGCCGACCTGACGATCGCGATGTACGCCGGTGAACCGTTCCGCCCCGGTCCGGAACTCGCGAGAGTGCGGCACACCAGCCAGGTTGCGTTCGGTGTTTCCCGCACGGATGCGATCCAGCGGTTCGCCCGTGATCACATGGAAGTTCCAGGGCTGGGTGTTCATCGAGGACGGGGCCCGCATGGCCAGCGCGAGAACTTCCTCGATCAGTTCTCGGGGCACGGGATCCGGTGTGAAACCGCGAATGCTGCGACGTCCCAGAATCACTTCGTCGAACTTCATCGTCAACCTCTCGTCGAGCCCCGGCCCCATCCGACGGGCGGCCGTCTCCACCCTACTGAGCCATGGCCTCGCGACTGTTAGCCCTGCCACGTTCTCCCGGGGTGACCGTGTCGCCTGCCGAAACAAAGGGTAGCTTTACCTCACAAAGTGGCGGGCACGGGGGAAAGTTCGAGGACATGAACGGCGACAAGCACCTGGATTCCAGTCCGTTTCCCACACCCGGGTCATCGGAACCCGCCGAGCCGAGCACCGTCGCCGCCCGATGGCGAGCCGTCGCCGCGAGCCGTGGCGACGCCGTCGCAGTCCACACGCCCGAGGCGTCGATCACCTTCGCCGAGGCCGCGTCCCGCGTGGAGCTGCTCGCCGACCGGATCGTCGCGAGCACCGAGCCCGGCGAGGCCGTCCCCGTCGAGATCGAGTCCGACATCGACTCGGTGATCTCGATGCTGGCGGTCTGGTGCTCGGGACGACGTCTCGTCCTGCTCGATCCGTTCCTGCCCGAAGATCGACGCGCGAACATCCTGCGACTGTCCGGGGCCAAACCGTCGACCCCGTCGACCGCACCGGCTCCCACCAGGGACGAGGCCCGCGGGCGGACGGTCGTCGAGCCGGGACCCGACGACCCGGCGGTGCTGCTGTTCACCTCCGGCTCCACCGGCGCCCCCAAGGGTGTGGTGCTGCCCCAGCGGATGCCGGTGAACCATGCGCGTGACGGACGTCGGTTCTTGCGTCTGGGCCCCGACGATCGGGCTGCGGTCCTGCTCCCGCTGAGCTTCGGCGGCGGGTTGGACGCGCTCGCGATGAGCCTGCTGAACGGCGCGACCATGCTGCTCTGGGATGTCCGCCGCCGCACCACCACCGGGTTGCGGGACTGGCTGTCCGCGACGGGCGCGACAACCGCACACTGCACGCCGTCACTTCTGCGCTCATGGCTGGGCGAACTCTCCGCCGACGATGCCATCGGATCACTACGCCTGTTGTCCACCTGCGGGGAACCCGCTCACGGGGACGACGTCCTGCGCGCACGCCGGACGATCCTCCCACGCGGCGAGTTCTGTTGCTGGGCAGGGGCGTCGGAGGTCGGAAACCTCGCGTTCAACCTCTTCCCGCCCGAGCGGGACGTCGAGGCCGGCGCGATACCGGTCGGCAGTCCCGCGTCGGACAAACGCATCCGCATCGTCGATGAGCACGACGCAGACGTGCCCGCGGGCGTCACCGGAGAGGTCGTCGTCGAGTCCGCACACATCGCTTGCGGCTACCACGCGAATCCGGAACTGACGGCCCGGCGATTCACCTCGCTGCCCGATGGTCGGACGCGCTACCGCACCGGAGACCTGGGCCGCCTCGGCGAGAACGGCGAGCTCTCGCTGCTCGGACGGGATGACGACGCCATCAAGGTCCGCGGCTACCTCGTCGAGCCGCTGGAAGTGGAGGCCGCACTCCTCGCCCTGCCCTGGACGGTCGATGCGGTGGTCACCGCGAACCGGAACGAGGGGCGCCTGACCGCACACGTCGCGGTCGATCCGGCGAAATGGTCGCCATCGCCGGCCGAGATCCGACTCGAGCTCGGGAAGTCGTTGACGCCGTGGATGATCCCACGGGACATCATCGTGCTGTCCGAACTACCTCGCAATGAGCGCGGCAAGGTAGTCCGCGCGGAGCTACCGCCGCCGCCTCCGCGGCCGGCTCCGGAACCCCCTCGTGGGCTGACCGAGTTTGCGTTACACCAAGTCTGGTGCGACATCCTGGGACTCGAGAACATCGGACGCAACGAGGATTTCGTCGAACTCGGGGGCGACTCGCTCGCCGCCGCGAAGATGCTCGCCGAGGTGGGACACCATCTCCAGTTGGACGTGAACACCGCGATGCTCGCCGAGGCGCCGACGATCGCTCGGTTCGCCGCCCGGATCGAGGCCGCGGCGAAGGATCGGTCGAAGAACGCCTCGGGCGCCACTCTGATCCCGTTGCGGAAGGGCACCGGCGACCCGATCTTCCTCATGGCCGGCGCCGGTAGTCTCGCGACGAGCCTGACGCCCATCGTCCGGGCACTCTCCGGCGACCGTCCCGTCTACGCCATCCAGTCCAGGGGCGTCGAGAAGCGGGGTCGCGCAGACCATTCCGTCCGTGCTGCCGCACGCCGCGCGATCACCGACATCCGCTCGGTCCAGCCGCGCGGCCCGTACCAGGTCGGCGGATACTCGCTGGGCGGATTCATCGCGGTCGAGGTGGCTGCACGCCTCACCAAAGCGGGCGAGACCTGCCACACCGTGGCGGTGCTCGACTCCGTGATCGATCCCGTTCTGGCGCAGCGACTCTCCGGCGAACGCCCGAACCTGATCCAGCGGGTCCGCAGCTCACTGCGCTCCCTCACCGCCGCGAAGGAGACCCTCCCCGACCGGACCGGTGGCGATGAGGACAGCAGGCCCGGTGGCTCACCTCTGCAGCGTGCGCTGCAGGAGATCGCCCTCAAGGTGCTGGTGCTCACCGCCGGACTCGTGCCGTTGTCCACGTCCGTCCAGTGGGTGGTCTTCTTCCGGCTCGGCACCGAGATGATCCGACGGCACCGACCGAGCCCCTACTCCGGTCCGATCACGGTCATCCGGGCCCGTACCAACACCGACGATCCGGCATTGTGGGGCCATTTCACCTCGGGCCGGGTCGAGTTCGTCGACGTCGACGGCGACCACATCTCGGTGATCCGCGCACCGCACGCCACCGCGACCGCTCGGGCGATCGATCAGGTCCTGGAGCGCACGTCGGACTGAGGTCGCACGCGACGTCAGTCAGGCGTAACCGATTGCTGCACAACCCCGTGGTCACGCCGTCTGTGGATGGACATCTGTTCTTGTCGGTGGGGTGTTCTACCTTGGTTGGTAACAGATTCAGCCATCCAGGTTGGGCTGTAGACGTTGTGGGGGCAGCGTGTCGAACAGGTGGACCGATCTACCGGGCGAGTTCTTCGCCGGGGTCGATCCTGCCCACCCCGAATCGTCCGACACCGCAACCCATATGGAACGGATACGGTCGGTCCGCCACGGCGAGGCCTACCTGGCCTGGTGTCGCTACCAGTCGATCGCCATCGTCTACGACCAGCTCGTCGTCAACGGCACTGGTGGGTTTTTCATCGACCGTTACACCGAGATGGTGACCCGGGTGTGCCGCGAAGACGCCATCACGCGCTACCAGGCTGATCGGTGGGTCGGCGAAGCACTCGCGCTGCGCGAGCGGCTGCCGAAGGTGTTGACCACCCTGCGCGACGGCATCCTCTCACGCCAGTTGATCCAGACCGTCGTCTCCCGCACCGACCTGATCTCCGACGACACGATCATGGCCGACCTCGACACCGAGATCGAACGCATCCTGCGCAGCCGCACGGGCGCGTGGACCACAGTGCGACTGCGCGACATGGTTGATCGCCTGGTCTTCCGTCACGACCCCGACGCGGTCCGGGAACGCCGCCGCGAAGCCTTGGACAAACGCGGCATGTGGACGGAGAACTTCGCCGACGGCACCGGCGAGATCACCGGCGTCATGGCCGCCGAAAACGTGCGCATCGCCGAGAAAGCGGTGAAAGCGTTGGCCGACACCGTCTGCGCCCATGATGGTCGCACGCGGAACCAGCGGAACTCTGATGCCATGTTCGCGCTGTTGACCGGCACCGCTTTCGAGTGTCAGTGCCAGCGGGAGGACTGCGACGCCGACATCCCCGACCCGGCTGAGGTTGTCCGGTCGGTGAGTACCGAGATCGTGATCCACGCCGTCACCGACCCCGCCACCCTCGACGGTGCGCCCGGTATCGCCTGGGTCGACGGTCACGGCGTCATCTCCGATGAACACATTCGCGACCTCGCCGCCCGGCCCGACGCGATCATCAAACCCATCACCCCTGTCCGCACGGCACCCATACGTGTTGCCGCAGAGTCGGACTCGTCGGCCGGTGAAGACGAGGGCGACGCACAGTCGCGTCAGGCCGAGCGTTCGCGACCCGACGCCGGTGCGACTGGTGAGTCGACGGAGTCGAACTCGGCCGATTCGCCGGAGGCGGCTTCGTCGGGTGTAGTCGTTGTCTATCCCGGTGCGCAATCCGCCGATCCGTACCGGCCCACCACCGCGTGCGCCGACTTCGTGCGCGTGCGCGACGGCTATTGCACCGAACCCGGCTGCGCGGGTTCGTCATTCGACAGCGACCTCGACCACGTCACCGAGTACGACCACACCAACCCCACCCAAGGCGGGGACACCTCCAGTGAAAACCTCAACGCCAAATGCCGGTTCGGGCATCTGCACAAAACCTTCGGCGACTGGATCGATGTCCAGTACCGCGACGACGACGGCCACCTGGTCACCGAATACCGCACCCCGGACGGCGTGGTAATTCCCGGTGACGCCGAAACCCTCGAGGACTTCTTCCCCAACCTGCGACGCATCCGCTACGAACAGCCACCCCAGGCACCACCCACACCCAGGGTCATCACCGGGGACGACGCCCCGCCGCCCACCAACCGGCTTGCCAACAAACACGCACGCCGGCGGGCCGAACGTGCCCGCAACAAGAAGCAACGCCTCACCGACCAGGCAGACCCGCCGCCGTTCTGACGGGTCAGTCTCCCTCGGCAGCCTTCTTGATGCCTGCCAGACGACGATCCCATCCTCGCGCGATGGTGTCCAGGTGCCGGGCGAGGCGCGAGAGCTCCGAACCGACCGCCTCGTAACGGATTTCACGACCGGCCCGTGACGCCGTGACCAGGCCCGCATCGGTCAGGACCTTGAGGTGTTTGGCTATCGCCTGACGGCTGATCGGCAACTCGGTCGCGAGCGTCGACGCCGACGCGGGTTCGGTTCCCAATCTGACGAGGATGTGCCAGCGACTCTCGTCGGCGAGAGCACCGAAGACCTCGACCGGGGCGACGTCAGGCACGAGAACCGCTCGTCAGGTGAGTGCGTGCCAGTTCGAGCTCGATCTTCCAGCCTTCGGTGTTGCCGTCGAACTTGGCCCGCCGATCCGCATCCGAACCCGACAGCGAGGCGAATCCCGACTCGACGACCTTGAGGATCACTCCGGACCCGGAGTCGGTGATCCAGAACTCGACGAGCGTCGACTCCGAGTCGGGATCGGATGCGTCGGCCAGCCACCGGAAGGCGGCGTATCGCGGTTCGTCGAGTTTCACGGTGCGAAAGACGAAGGCGCCGTGAACCGGATCGTGAACGGTCGACAGATCTCCGTCGCGTTCGATTCGATGATCGGTGATCACGCTGTCGTTGATGTACCAGCCGGGTTCACTGACGAGCTGCCAGACGCGCTCGGCGGTCGCCTCGATGGCGATCTCCCGCTCGATCCGATCGAGTTCGTCATCGATTGCGGTGGTTGTCGTTTCGTTTGCGGATCGGGGATCGGTCCCACTCATGACGCCTCCTGGGCCGTTTCGAATGATGCAACTCAATGGTTGCACCATGACCCACGACTTGCAACCCTCCGGTTGCAATAAGACGTTCAGTCGACCAACTCGGCGAGTCTCCGGATCGCGAACTCGTATCCACGGATGCCATAGCCCGCGATGACGCCTGCCGCGATGGGCGAGACGTAGGAGTGGTGCCGGAACGCCTCGCGCTGGTGCACGTTGCTGATGTGCACCTCGAGGATCGGCACGCCGGGTACGACCAGGGCGTCGGCGAGGGCCACGGACGTGTGGGTCCACCCGCCGGGGTTGATGACGATGCCACTGATCTTCCCGACCGATTCGTGAATCCAGTCGATCATCTGTCCCTCGTGGTTGGTCTGCGCGGCGCGCAGACCGAAGCCGAGTTCCGATGCCGTCCGTTCGGCGAGGTCGACGACGTCGTCGAGTGTCTCGGACCCGTAGATCGCGGGCTCCCGGGTGCCGAGTGTGTTCAGGTTCGGCCCGTTGAGCAGCAGGATCGGCAACGGTTCGACGCCGGCGGCATCGGACGTGGAGTCGGACATGGGTTCACCATAGTCTCCGCCGCCTCGCCGACCGGGGCGAGACACCTCAGCGGCTACCATCTCTCTTTGTGCCAGCGCAGACCGTTCGACGAGCGAGGATCGTCGCCATAGTCACGGGCCTGCTCGGGTTCCTTCTCGCGCTGGCCACGCCGCTGATGCCGGTCGAACAGAAGACCGCGGAGATCAACTGGCCGCAGAACGGACAGATCGGTTCGGTCGCCTCCCCACTCATCGGCTACACCCCCGTCGACCTCGACGTCACCATCCCGTGCACGGCGGTCGACGACCTGCCGCCCGGTGGTTCGGTACTGTTCTCGACCACACCGAAGCAGGCGGAGAAGTCCGCCGAGCGCGGCCTGTTCATCCGCAAGACCGGTGCCGCCGACGTCCCGGCCGACCGCCAGGGCGTCGAGGTCGTCATCCGCAACGTCCCGCTGGTCTCGGCGAGCCTCCAGGACATCCGCACGCAGGACTGCCGCGAGATCGTCGTCCACGCCGATTCCGGCGCGGTGACAGCCGAATTCGTCGGCATGACCGACGACGCGGGCGATCCGCTCGCGGGAACCACCGAGGACAAAGAGGCCTTCAAGAACTCGCCCGATCAGCGCCCGCAGGTCACCGGTCTCTTCACCGACCTGTCGGGTCCGGCGTCCGATGTCGCCGGCCTCGACGCGCATGTCACCGTCGACTCCCGGTACAACACCGCCCCGACCATCTCGAAGTTGCTCGTCGTCATCGTCGGTGTCAGCTCGACGCTGCTCTCGCTCGCCGCACTGGCAGTCCTCGACTCGACCGACGGTCGTCGGCACCGGCGCATCTTCCCGGCCCGCTGGTGGCGCCTCAACACACGTGACTATGTGGTGATCGGCGCGCTGATCCTCTGGCACATGATCGGCCCCAACACCTCCGACGACGGCTATCTGCTGACGATGTCGAGGGTCGCGCAGGACAGCGACTACACCGCCAACTACTTCCGCTGGTACGGCGCCCCGGAGGCGCCGTTCGGCTGGTACTACCAGGTGTTCGGGTTGCTCAGTCATGTCTCGGTGGCCAGTCCGTGGATGCGGCTTCCGGCGCTCGCCTGTGGAATCCTGGTGTGGCTCATCGTGAGCCACGAGGTGATCCCGCGGCTCGGTCGTGCCGCGGTCACCCGCCCGATGGTCGCGTGGACCGCCGCCTTCGCCTTCCTCGCCTGCTGGTTCCCGTTCAACAACGGACTGCGTCCCGAGCCGATCATCTGCCTCGGCGCCCTGCTGACCTGGTGTTCGGTGGAACGCGCCATCGCCACCGGTCGGCTGCTGCCGGCCGCGGTGGCGTGTCTGGTGGGCGCGTTCAGCATCGCCGCCGGTCCCACCGGTGTGCTCGCGGTCGCGGCGCTGATCGCCGGTGCACGACCGATGATCATGGCGCTGATCAAGCGCGCCCGGGTGATCACCGGCGACTCGACCTCGCGTCACGCGCTGAGATGGTCGTTCGTCGCGTTGATCGCCCCGATCCTGGCCACCGGCAGCTTCGTGGTCTTCGTGGTGTTCTCGAACCTGACCCTGCGCTCGTTCTCCGAGGCGTCGAGCATGAAGACCGCGCTCGGGCCGTCGATGAACTGGTACAACGAGCTCGGGCGATACTCGGCACTGTTCGCCTTCTCCGCCGACGGGTCGATCGCACGACGCTTCGCGGTCCTCGCGATGATCCTCGGCCTCGTGGTGTCCGCGGCGGTCCTGATCCGCAAGAACCGGATCCCCGGCACCGCCATCGGACCCACTCGGCGCATCGTCGCGATCACCTTCGCCTCGCTGGTGTTCCTCATGTTCACACCGACCAAGTGGACCCATCACTTCGGTGTCTTCGCCGGTATCGCCGCCGCGCTGGCGGCCATCGCCGCGATCGCCGCGAGTCAGCAGTCGATGCACTCACGACGCAATCGCACCCTGTTCTGTGCGCTCGTCCTGTTCATCGGCGGTCTGGCGTTCACCGGCCCGAATTCCTATTACTACTACTCCTCCTGGGGAATGCCCTGGGGGATCCAGCAGGTGACGATCGGCGGCCTGATGCTCGGGAGCGTCCTGCTCTACGCGTCGCTCGCACTTCTCCTCGTCGCGCTGTGGTTCCACTTCCGTGAACCCTTCACCGGCACCGACCCGCATTCCGCGGATCCGCATGTCACCGACGTGGATCCGAAGGCACCCGTCGACACGTCCGACCAACGCTGGTACCGGCGACTGTTCGCCTCGGTGGCCGCCGCACCCCTCGCCTATCTCGCGATGGCCGTCGTCCTCTTCCAGATCATCACCGCGATCTTCGCGGGCATCCACCAGAGCTCCTCGTATTCGGTGCCGCGGTCCAACCTCGCGGCGGTTGCCGGTGAGCCATGTGGGATGGCCGACAAGGTGTGGGTGGAGTCCGACCCCAACCGCGACATGCTGCGTCCCGTCGACTCGTCGCTGACCAACCCGCTCGGCGGTCCGGCCCCCGCCCCCGGCGCCTCGCCCGCCACCTCGGGCTTCTCCCCGAACGGTGTACCGACGGACCTGGCGTCGACCGCCAGCGAGGGCTCGCTGGGCGTGCTGTCCGGCAACGTCTGGGCGGACCCGAAGATCCTGAACTCCAACCCGGGGGGCACCGGAGGCGGTGAACTGCCCGACCCCGGCGTCAACGGCAGCACCGCGGCACTACCGTTCTTCCTCGACCCCGCGACGACGCCGGTCATGGGTAGTTACTCCAAGTTCGACCAGGTTCCGGCCCGCCTCACCTCCGGCTGGTACGCGCTCCCGAAGAACTGGCGTGACCGTCCGCTGCTGACGATGTCGGTGGCCGGCGAGTACGACAACCCGAACGTGATGCTCGAATACACCGCCGACCCGATCCGGCCGGACACCACCGACGCCGACCTGACCGCCGCCGGTGAGACCGAACTCATCGACCCCGGGCCCCGCCCGGCCTGGCGCAACCTGCGCTACAACACCGACGAGCTGCCCGCCGACACCACTGCGGTCCGCATCGTGGCCACCGACGACAACCTCAACGAGGACCGCTTCATCGTGCTGACCCCGCCCCGGGTTCCGCAGATGGACACCTTGCAGGACGTCGTCGGCAGCACCGACCCCGTGCACGTGGACTGGACGTCCGGGCTCGGGTTCCCCTGCCAGCGGCCCTTCACCCACGACGTGGGTGTCGCCGAGATCCCCAAGTGGCGCATCAAGCCGGGGTCGGATCTCGCCGCAGCCGTGTCGGCGTGGCAGAACAGCTTCGGCGGCGGCCCGCTCGGCTGGATCGAGGTCTCCCAGCAGGCGACCGCCCTGCCGACGTACCTGATGGCCGACATCGGTCGCGACTGGGGCGCGCTGGAACGCTACGAACCGTACGGCGGCGTGGACACCCTCGCCGACATCGAGACCGGTACGCAGACCCGCAGCGGTCTGTGGAGTCCCGCGCCGATCAGATACTGACGACGAGCGGACACTTCAGTCCAAGGTCAGGGTGCGCGGTAGGTGAGCGGGTGCCGGTCGCATACGATCAAACACCGTGCCTGTGACAGCCCCGACGTCTCGTGTTTCCGCACGTACCGCCCGTCTGATCGCGATCGTCGCGGGTGTCCTCGGCGTGGTGCTGTGCGCACTCACGCCCTTGCTCCCGGTGAAGGCCACCGACGCCGACATCACCTGGCCGGCGGGTCAGGAGCTCAACGCCGAGACGTCGTCGGTGATGGCGCCGCTGATCGCGCAGACCCCGCAGACTCTCGACGCCCGGATACCGTGTTCGACGCTGGCGAGTGCCCCGACCGGCGTGATCCTGGCGACCATGCCCGTGAGCGCACCGACGTCGAAGGGTTCGTCGCTGTGGGTGACCGGAACCGATCAGGCCGTCACCGTCACGTTCCGAAACAGTGTCGCGGCCACGGCGCCACGTGCCGACCTCGACCGTTGCCGTGAACTGCACATATTCTCCGCACCGAGCGGGCCGGGCGCCCAGTTCGTCGGTCTCGGCGACTCGACGGTGCTCCCGCCGGAGAAGCGCCCGCAGGTCGCCGGGATCTTCAGCAACCTGAGCCCCGAGCGGGTCCGCGCCGCGGCCGCCGACGGGATGTCGGTCTCGATCCGCGTCGACAACCGCTACGAGTCGTCGCCGACGGTGCTGAAGATCGTCGTGATGGTCCTCGCCGTGATCTCGGTGATCGTGGCGCTCATCGCGCTCGCCCAACTCGACCGAATCCTCGGGTACCACCGCCGGATCGGGGCGCGCACCCGTGCCTGGTGGCACTCGCTCAAGCCGCGGGCCACCGACCTGGTCGTCACCGCCATCCTGCTGATCTGGTTGTTCCTCGGCGCCGGATCGCCCGACGACGGCTACATCCTCAACATGGGCCGCACGGCCGACGGATTCGGGTACCTGGCGAACTACTACCGCTTCTACGGCATCCCCGAGGCGCCGTTCGACTGGTACTACAGCTTCCTCTCGGTGTGGTCGTCGATCTCCTCGTCGATCCTCTGGATGCACATCCCGGCGATGGTCGCGGGCCTCGTGTCGTGGTTCGTCCTCAGCCGGGTGCTTCTGCCACGCCTGGGTCCGGCAGTGCGCCGCAGTGCATGGGCGACGTGGGCCGCCGCCCTGACGTTCACCGCGTTCTGGTTGCCGTTCTGCAGCGGACTCCGCAGTGAGGGCATCATCGTCCTCGGCTCCCTGTTGACCTGGTGGGCAGCCGAGCACGCCATCTCCACCCGTCGTCTGCTTCCCGCCGCACTCGCCGCCGGGCTCGCCGGGTTCACCCTCGCGCTCGCGCCGCACGGTGTCGTCGGTATCGCGATCCTGCTCGTCGCGGCGCGTGCCCTGCTGCACATCCTGCTCCGCCGCCGCAACGAACTCGGTGGTTCGCGGTGGACGGCGACCGCGGCGCTCGTCGCGCCGATCGTCGCCGCGGGGATGGTCGTCCTGGTCGTCGACTTCCGGGACCAGACCCTCGCGACTGTGCTGGAGGCGATCAAACTCCGCTACACCGTCGGTCCGGTGATCTCCTGGCACCAGGAGTTCCTGCGGTACTACTTCATCTCGGTCGTCACCGACGACGGTTCGCTCACCAGACGCGTACCGCTCCTCCTGCTGCTCGCCGGCCTGTTCGTGGTGGTCGCGGTGATGTTGCGGCGCACCCGCATTCGCGGCATCGATCCCGGCCCGGTGTGGCGTCTCGTCGGGGCCGTCGGCGTCACCCTGCTGCTGTTCGTGTTCACCCCGACCAAGTGGACGATCCAGTTCGGCGTGCTCGCGGGTCTCGCCGCCGCGATCTCCGCGGCCGCGACCATCGCCGTCGTGCAGTCGGCGGCGCGTTCGGCTCGCAACCTGACCGTCTTCGTCTCGGGTCTGCTCTTCGCGATGGCCGCGGCGATGGCCGGCTACAACTCGTGGCCGTTCGCTTACGAATACGGCATCTCCTGGTTCGACCGGGCGCCCGTCATCGCCGGATACGGCGCGTCGACGCTGTTCCTGATCCTCGCCGTACTCGCCGCCGCGCTGGCGGTGTGGCAGCATCTCCGGCTCGACTACGTCACCAATCGTGGACTCGCACACAGCGACACCGGTCCCGGCGAAACCCGGGCAGACCGACGTCGCCTGTTCCTCGCCTCCTCCCCGATCGCGGTGATCGCCGGCCTGCTCGTCGTCGTCGAGATGCTGTTGTTCGTGAAGGCGGCCGTCACCCGGTATCCCGCGCCGACGGTGCTCGCCGAGAACCTGAACACCCTGCGCGGCAACCCGTGTGGCCTCGCCGACGAGGTGCTCGTCGAACTCGATCCGAACACCGGGATGCTCACCCCCGCGGGTGGTGCGTCGGCGACCGCGGCGTTGCGCGGCGAGAACCCGGTGGGCTTCTCCCCCAACGGCATTCCGGATGACCTCCAGCCCGAACCCGGAAGTCAGCGACCGGGCCAGATGAACGTCTCGGCGAGCATGGCACGCCCGTTCGCCATCACCGGCGGACTCGGTGCGGGCACCACCGGTGGTCGCGGACCCGAGACCGTCAACGGTTCGACCGCCAAACTCCCCTTCGGACTCGATCCCGCCACCACCCCGGTGCTCGGCAGCCACGGCTACAACGGGGAGGCGCGTCTGACGACCGGCTGGTACGACCTGCCCGCCGACCGTGCCGCCTCGCCGCTGCTCGTGTTCAGCACCGCGGGCGCCGTCTCGACCATCGACACCTTCGGGGTCCGGAACTTCGGGCAGAAGATGGTCGTGCAGTTCGGCCGTCCGGGACCGGACGGCTCGTTCGAACAGGTCGGCCCGGACATGCTGCCCATCGATCCCGGACCGGTGATCCTGAACCGTCCGTGGCGCAACATGCGTATACCGATGTCGGCGGCCCCGCCCGCGGCGACCGTGATGCGACTGTCGTTGCAGGACAACAACCTCGGCGACCAGCAGTTCATCGGGATCACCCCGCCCCGCGCTCCGCAGCTGCAGTCTCTGCAGGAGGTCGTCGGATCGTCGGCGCCGACCCTGATCGACTTCGGGGTGGCCTCACACTTCCCGTGCCAGCAGCCGATGGGTGTCTCGCACGGCGTCGCGCAGGTGCCGCAGTGGCGGATCCTGGGTGACTACCCGCTGACCAACTCGCAGTCCAAGACCTGGCAGGCCGGGGTCGACGGCGGCCTGCTGGGCATCTCGGAGGCGACGACCTCGGCACGGGCCGTGTCGACCTATCTCGAGGACGACTGGGCCCGCGACTGGGGCGCGCTGGAGAAGCTGACGCCGCTGGTGCCCGGTGCACCGAATGCACAGATCGACACCGCACAGACGACGCAATGGGGCTGGTCACGCACCGGCTCGATCAGGGTGGAGCCCCAATCCGATGAGTGAATCCAACCGCACCGCGAAGATCGTCGCCGTCGTCACGGGCCTGCTGGGCTTCCTGCTCGCCATCGTCACGCCGATCCTGCCGGTCAACCAGACCACCGCCGAACTCAAATGGCCACAAGGCGATTCCGTGTCGGATGTGGCGGCGCCGCTGGTGGCCTTCGTCCCGATCGACATGGACATGTCCGTGCCGTGTTCGCTGGCCTCCCGGTTACCCGCGCAGGGCGGGGTCCTTCTCTCGACGACGCCGGCGGGCGGCCAGGACGACTCCGCCCGCGGTCTCTTCGTCCGCGCCACCGCCGACACGCTGACGATGATCGACCGCAACGTGGTGCTTCTCAACACCGATCGTGCGGCGGCGCAGGCCAACCCGAACTGCCGCATCGTGATGCACGCCGACGGCGAGGGCGTCGACGGCCGTTTCGAGGGCCTGCCCGCGCCCGACGCCGCCACCGGCGGTCTGCACGAGTTCGCCATCCCCGACCACGAGATGCGCCCCCAGATCGTCGGCATCTACAGCGATCTGCCCGCCGACGCGTCCCGGGACGGACTGTCGCTGCGCGCGACCATCGACACCCGCTACGTCAGCTCGCCGACGCCCCTCAAGCTCGCGGCGATCGTCGTCGGCATCGTGATGACGATCCTCTCGCTCATCGCACTGGGCGTCCTGGACCGCCGGGACGGTCGCGCGCACAAGCGATTCCTGCCGACCGGCTGGTGGACGATCCGCCCTCCGGATGTCGCAGTCGTCGCGATTCTCGCCTTCTGGTGGTTCGCCGGTGCCAACACCTCCGACGACGGTTACAACTTCACGGTCGGCCGCATCACCAGCGAGGCCGGCTACGCGGACAACTACTTCCGGTACTTCGGCGTCCCCCAGGACCCGTTCGGCTGGCATTTCCAGGTCATCTCGTGGATGACGAACGTCAGCGTCGCCACGCCGTGGATGCGCCTGCCGGCCTTCCTGCTCGGACTCCTCGGCTGGTGGCTCATCAGCCGCGAGGTGATCCCGCGCCTGGGACGCGCGGTCCGCAACAGCACCCCCGCCGTGTGGTCGGCCGCCTTCGTGTTCCTCGCGATCTGGTTGCCGTTCAACAACGGTCTGCGTCCCGAACCCGCCGAAGCCGTGGGTGCGCTGCTCACCTGGTGCTGCGTCGAACGGGCCATCGCCACCAGACGTCTGCTGCCATACGCGATCGCGGTGGTGACCGCGGCGTTCACGCTGGCCCTCGCGCCCGGCGGACTGATGGCGGTCGCCGCCCTCCTCGCCGGCATCCGGCCGATCGTCAAGACCCTGGTGTCCCGGAGAAACCGCGACGGCCTGCTGCCGATGCTCGCGCCGATCCTGGCGGCGGGCACCGCGGTCCTCTTCCAGATCTTCTTCGACCAGCCGATCGGCGCGCTCATCGCCGGCAACAAGGTCGCCTCCGACGTCGGACCTACTCTCGAGTGGTGGCAGGAACCGATCCGGTACTACTACCTGATCCTGCCCACCGCGGACGGCACCCTGGCCCGTCGTTTCGGCGTGCTCACAATGATCCTGTGCCTGTTCGTCGTGCTGCTGCGCCTGCTGCGTCGCGAGCATCCGAACGGGGTTGCGCGCGCTCCGATCTGGCGTCTGGTCGCGGTCACCCTGGGCACGATGTTCTTCATCGCGTTCACCCCGACCAAGTGGACCCATCACTTCGGTGTGTATGCGGGTATCGCCGCCGGTCTCGCCGCCGCAGCGGGCGCGATGATGGCACCGGCGGTGCTGCGGTCACGCCGCAACCGCACCTTCTTCGCGGCCACTGTTCTCGCGATCACCGGGATCTCCTTCGCCGGCACCAACGGCTGGTGGTTCGTCGGCAGCTACGGCGTGCCGTGGTGGGACCGTCCGCCGGCCGTCGGCGGGGTCAACGTCGCGTGGTTCATCCTCCTCGCGGCGGTCGTCACCGCCCTGGCCGGACTGTGGTTCCACTTCCGCGACGACTTCGTCGACGAACAGACCCGTACCCGCGGCGGTGACCACTGGTATTCGAAGCTCAAGTTCTCACCGCTGCCGGTGATCTCGGGCCTGATGGTGTTGTTCATGGTCGCATCGTTCCTGAAGGGCGCCTACGAGCAGCGGGATTCCTGGTCCTGGATGAAGTCGAATGCTCGTGCCCTGACCGGCAATTCGTGCGGCCTGGCCAACGACGTCCTGGTCGAGGCCGACCCCACGGCCGGCCTGCTCGCTCCTTCAGCGGTGAACGGTCGTCCCGCACCCGGTGTGTCGCAGGCACTGTCGGGTCCGGATGCGACCGGCTTCACGCCCAACGGCGTCCCCGACAAGCTGTCGGTGGACGCCACCGAGAACAACGACTCCGCCACCACGAGCGCCCAGAACACCGCACAGACCGGCGCCGGTGCGGACGAGTCCGCCAACTCGTCGTCGGCGCAGGGCGGGACCGAGGGCGGCCAGGGCGCACGCGGCATCAACGGGTCGACGGTGCGCCTGCCGTTCGGTCTGAACCCTTCCGCCACACCGGTTCTCGGCAGTTACGGAGCGCCGTCGGGCTCCGCCTCCCTGACCACGGACTGGTATCAGCTGCCCGCACGCTCGGACGACGCACCGCTGCTGACCATGGCGGTCGCCGGATCGGTCGAGGCGGTCGACGGCATCGGTGTCGTGCACGCGGGCCAGAAGGTGATCGCCCAGTTCGGTCGCCTCGGCGCCGACGGCCGCGTGGTGCCGACCGGCCAGATGTTCCCCATCGACATCGGCGAGGTCCCGACGTGGCGCAACCTGCGGTTCCCGCTCGCCGATTCGCCGCCGCAGTCCACCGTGGTGCGCATCCTGGTCGAGGACACGGCCGCGGCGTCGTCGGAGTGGGTGGCCATCACGCCGCCGCGCGTCGGCAAGCTGGCGACACTCGACGACGTCGTCGGCCGGACCGATCCGGTGTTCATCGACTGGCTGCCCGGCCTGGTCTTCCCGTGCCAGCAGCCGATGAAGGTGCGTAACGGCGTCCTCGAGGTGCCCAAGTGGCGGATCATGCCCGACGCGGAGGCCACCCGGAAGAACAGCCAGACCTGGATGTCGGGCACCGCGGGCGGTCCGCTCGGCATCACGGAGGCGATGCTGCGTCCGACCCTGCTGCCGACCTACCTGCGCAACAACTGGGGACGCGACTGGGGCGGCCTGCAGCGGTTCACCGAGATCATCCCGGCGCCACCGGCCGAGATCGACCTCGGAGAGGCACGACGGTCGGGTCTGTACGACCCCGCACCGATGCGTTCCAGCGGGTACTGACACGTCGTGACCAGGGACGACGGGGACGCGCGGCTGATACCCAGGACGGCCCCGTCGAAACCTGGCGACCCGCCTTCGTTACCGCACCGTGATCTCCAATCTCGGTTGCGTCACTCATCCCCGGTGACGCTCGAACAGGCCGCGATCGGGACCTAGCGTCGTGTTCATGAGTAAATTCACGGCACCAGGACTCAGTACGGAATCGGCAGACGAGGTGGCCGGAATCCTGCAGGAGCGCCTCAGCGCGCTGAACGACCTGCACCTCACTCTCAAGCACATCCACTGGAACGTGGTCGGCGCGAACTTCATCGGCGTCCACGAGATGATCGATCCGCAGGTGGAACTGGTGCGCGGTTACGCCGACACCGTCGCCGAGCGCATCGCGACGCTCGGATCGTCGCCGCGGGGCACGGCCAAGGCGATCGAGACCGACCGCTCGTGGAGTGACTACTCGATCGGACGGGACACCGCGCAGGCACACCTCGGTGCCCTCGACCTCGTCTACGACGGTTTCATCACCTCGCACCGGGACGCGATCGAGAAGATCGGCGAGATCGACCCGATCACCGAGGACATCCTGATCGGGCAGACCGCCGAACTCGAGAAGTTCCAGTGGTTCGTCCGCGCCCACCTCGAGAGCTACACCGGGGAGCTGACCCACGCCGGCGCCAGTGGCGAGAAGGAAGCCGCCGATGCCGCGCGCTGACCGAGAAATCCGCTAGCCCGGTGAGGGCCGTCCCCCGGCCCTCACCGAAACCGCGGTCGCGAATGCCCACACCACCCAGTTCGCGGCCGCGGTTTCTCCTCCCTCGAACCGATCACGTTGCACGAACGACTCTCGACGTGACGCGGTGATCGCCGCACGTCCGGGAACCGACGCTTTGTTACTCTGAGCACAGGCTTTTGCCGTGAACAGGATGTGAAGACAGCGCGTCCGACCGGATCAATCGGGGCGTCCTCGCTCTGACGGGGAGGTACGTGTGGCTGATACACGATCATTCACGCTGTTCAACGATCTGGAGCTCCACATGCAGTTCGCGCCGGTCTGCCGGCTGTCGGACGGAGCGTTGGCCGCCGTCGAACTGCAGCTTCGTGGCCCCGCCGGGACCCGACTCGCCACCGCCGCCGCCCTCAAGCGGGCCGCGCGACTCGTCGAGGAACATCCGGTCCTGGACGAACGCAAACGCAAGATGGCTGCCGACCCGCGCGCACAGTCGCTGGCGAAGATCCTCCCGCTGCTGGTCAATCTCGACCTCGAACTGATCGACAATCTCGACGACGAGACGACGCGCACGCTCGAGCGCCATGTGATGGTGGTCTTGCCGGATGCCGTCGAGCGCAGCCCACAACGCACCCTCGCCCGGGTCGCCCGGGCGCGGGACGCCGGCAAGATCATCTGCGTCGACGGCCTGGTCCGCAGCGAGCACGCCGCCACCCTGCTCTCGCTCGTCGAACCCGACATCATCGTGACCGGCGCCGAACTGCTCGCCAAGCAGGCGACCGCCGATTCCGCCCAACTCGCGCACGCGCTGGCCGCGCACACCGAGCGCAGTCATGCCGTGGTGATCGCCGAGGGCGTCGACGACGAGCAGTCCCGCGTGACCGCTCAGACGATGGGTGCTGCGTTCGGTATCGGCGATCTGTACCCGCCGGTGTCCGACCCGTCCGTACTGGCGTCGCGGACCATCGTGCCGCTGCCCGAGATGCCGGTGTGGACGACCCCAGACCCGGACAAGTCGACCCCGTATCGGATCGCCTCGAGCTCGATCGAACCGCGGATGGGCAACAAGCGGCTGCTCATCGAGATGAGCAAGGCGCTGGAACACCAGGCTGCGATCGGCGGCGCCGCCATCGTCCTGGGCACCTTCCAGTACGCCGAACACTTCACCCCACGCACCGCCAAGCGGTGGCGGGAGATGTCGGAGAAGACCGGCCTGGCCGGTGTCTACGGGGTCGGACTGCCCGACGTCCGCGACGGCAACGTGCATCGCGCGCCCCTCGATCCCGAGGACGACCTGATCAACGAATGGAACGTCGCGGTTCTCGGTCCGCACTTCGCGGCCCTGCTCTCCGCTCGCGACCAGCACGACGCCGGACCCGACCTGGAGCGCACCTTCGAGTTCGTCCAGACCTATGACCGGATGACCGTCACCCAGGCCGTTCACTCGATTCTCGCGCGGTTCGCCTGACCCTTCGATACGCCCCTCCGCAAGCTCCGGGGCTACTCAGGGAGCACCACGCCGCCGCTCCGCAAGCTCCGGGGCCACTCAGGGAGCGGGACGATTTGGGTTTGTCACAGCATCGCTGACTACGATGCGCCTGTGCCAAAGTCGCCTGGAGTGTCCGAAACAGACGAGCCCGCCGTCGGCGCCGATACCCCTGCAGCGCATCCTTCCGACCGCTCCTCCCGCACTGTGGCGATCGTGGCCGCGGTCGCCGGGCTGGTCGCGGTCGTCGCCGGTGTCCTGACCCCGTTTCTGCCGGTCAGCACGTCGACGGCGTCGATCACATGGCCGCAGGGCCAGGAGCTGAAGCCGGAGTCGGCATCGGTCGCCGCACCTCTGGTCGCGCAGACCGCGCGTGATCTGCAGATCACCGTCGGGTGCCCGGTGCTCGCGTCCACCCCCGGCGACGCCTCCACCAACGTCCTCTCGACGATGCCGGCGAACGCCACCAAGGCCCGTGAGAACGGTCTCTTCGTCGTGGCCGACGCCGCGAACGTCACGGTCACGGTCCGCAACAAGACCCTCGCATCGGCGCCACGCTCCGCGCTGTCCGCGTGCAGCGAGCTGCGCATCTTCTCCGACGCGACCACGACGGGCGCCCAGTTCGTCGGTCTGCCGCCGGGTGCGGCGACCGCCGGCGGCGGCGACGTCGGACTGGCCGAACCCTCGTCGAACCCGCAGATCGCCGGCGTCTTCACCGACCTCACCGCCGAGCAGGTCCGGGCGTCGGGCATCGACGTGCGGATCGAGATCGACGACCGCTTCGACTCGTCGCCCTCGGTGATCAAGTGGCTGGTCATGATCGTCGGGATCGTCGCGGCGATCGTCGCGCTGGTCGCCGTGGGCCGGCTGGACCGAATCCACGGCTATCACCGTCGAGTCGGGCGCGGGCTGAGTCTGCGTTCGGCGCTCCGCCCCACCCCCACCGACATCGGCGTCACCCTGACGCTCGTCGTGTGGCATTTCCTGGGCGCGGGCTCACCCGATGACGGCTACATCCTCAACATGGGCCGCAACGCGGCGGACGCGGGCTACCTGTCCGACTACTACCGCTTCTACGGCATTCCCGAAGCCCCGTTCGACTGGTACTACAGCTTCCTCGCCTACTGGTCGACGATCTCGACCACGGGCCTGTGGATGCGCCTGCCGTCGCTGATCGCCGGCCTCGCCGCGTGGTTCATCCTCAGCCGGGTGCTGCTGCCTCGTCTCGGTCGCGCCGTCCGGCGGTCGCAGTGGGCGATGCTGACCGGCGCCGCGGTGTTCCTGGCGTTCTGGTTGCCGATGTGTTCGGGCCTGCGCAGCGAGGGCATCATCGTGCTCGGCACGCTGCTCACCTGGTGGGCGGTGGAGGTCACGGTCTCCACGCGCCGCATACTCCCCGCGGCACTCGCCGCGCTCACCGCGCTGCTGACCCTGGCGCTGGCTCCGCACGGTCTGGTCGCGCTGGCACTGTTGATCGCCAGCGCACGACCCATGCTGCGCATCCTCGTCCGCCGACGCCGTGAGGACGGCCTGCTGCCGCTACTCGCACCAGTCCTCGGCGCCGGCGCGCTCGTCGTCATCGTCGTGTTCCGCGACCAGACCCTCGCGACGGTGTTCGAGGCGATCCGCATCCGCTATTCGGTCGGGCCGACGCTGGCCTGGTACCAGGAGCTGCTGCGCTACTACTTCCTGGCCGTCAACCACACCGACGGTGCGCTCGCACGACGTATCCCGGTGCTGCTGTTCGCCGTGTCGATGTTCCTCGTGCTGGCGATCATGTTGCGCCGCAAGCGAATCGATGGCATCGATCCCGGCGCGGTGTGGCGCGTCCTGGGTGCGTCGCTGCTGACGATCCTGCTGCTGTCGTTCACCCCGACCAAGTGGACGATCCAGTTCGGCATCTTCGCCGGTCTGGGCGCGGCACTGGCCGCCGTCGCCTGTGTCGCGATCGGCCAGGCCGCGCGTCGAACGCTGCGCAACCTGTCGATCCTGATCGCCGGACTGCTGGTGGCGTGCGCCGCCGCGACAGCCGGCAAGAACGCGTGGCCCTGGCCGTACGACTTCGGCATCGCCTGGTTCGACAAGGCGCCGGTCGTCGCGGGCATGCAGGTCTCCACAGTGCTGCTCGCGCTGGCCGTCGTCGCGCTGGTGTTCGCGATCTGGCAGCACCTGCGCATGGACTTCGTCGACGAGACCGGTCTGGCGCACGAGAAGGGAGCCGCACCCGCGGGCTGGCGTATCGGGGTCGCCTCGGCACCGATCGCGGCGATCGCCGTCCTCATCGTCGCCTGTGAACTCGCGGTCTTCGCCAAGGCCGCGGTCAGCCGGGCCGACACGTTCACCGTGCTGTCGGCCAACCTGGACTCCCTGCGCGGCAACACCTGTGCGATGGCCGACGCCGTTCTCGTCGAACCCGACCCCAACAAGGGGACGCTCGCCCCGGCGTCCGGCCAGTCGGCGTCCAAGACGCTGGCGGGCGACTCGCACGGCTTCAGCCCGAACGGCGTGAAACCCGATCTGACACCGCAGGCCGGTGCCCAGAAGCCCGGCGCGATGAACACCTCGGCGGACCTGTCCAAGACCTTCATCGTCTACGGCTCCAATCCCGGCACCGCGGGCGGCGTCGGCCCGCGCGGGGTCAACGGCAGCACCGCCGCGCTCCCGTACGGCCTCGACCCCGCGACCACCCCGGTCATGGGCAGTCACGAGACCAGCGACGGACAGGCCACGTTGACCACCGGGTGGTACCGCCTGACGGACCGCGCTGCCTCGCCGCTGATCGTCATCACCGCCGCGGGTGCCGTGTTCACCTACGATCGCGACGGCGTGCCGATCTTCGGACAGTCACTCCAGGTCGAGTTCGGTCGCGAGGTCGACGGCGAGTTCGTCCAGGTCGGCGCACCGGCGGTCCCGATCGACGCGGAACGTTCGAACCGGCCGTGGCGCAACCTCCGCATCCCGATGGACCGCGTGCCCGCCGACGCGTCCGCGATGCGGATCGTCGCCAAGGACAACAACCTCGACGCCGACCAGTGGCTGGCGATCACGCCTCCGCGTGCACCGGTCCTCGAGACCCTGCAACAGGTGGTCGGATCGACCGATCCGGTTCTCATCGACTTCGCCGCCGGCGCCTGGTTCCCGTGTCAGCGGCCGATGACCGCCCACGAGGGTGTGTTCGACATCCCCGACTGGCGAATCCTGCCGGAGTCGTGGATTGCCAACTCGCAGTCCAAGACCTGGATGGCCACCGAGGACGGCGGCCTGCTGACGACGGTCGAGGCGCTGACCCGGCCGTCGACGGTGGCGACATATCTCGACAACGACTGGTATCGCGAGTGGGGCAACCTGCAGCGACTCAACCCGCTGGTGCCGCAGGCGCGGCCCGCGGACGTGATGACCGGTTCGTCGACCAACTGGGGTTGGTCACGACCCGGCCCGATCAGGGTGGTGCCCGAAGATGACTGACCGCGTTGACGTTCCCGTCGAGACGGAACACGACGACCCACCTGTGACCGAACGCCGGGACAGTTTCTCCGAGCGTCACGCCGGGAAGGCCCGCATCGTCGCGATGGCGGCGGGTGCACTCGGCATCCTGCTGGCGCTGCTGAGCCCGTTCCTGCCCGTCGACTACACGAAGTCCGAGCTCGCCTGGCCGCAACAGGGTTCGGTCGCCAACGTCGCGGCACCGAGCGTGTCGTTCGTGCCGGTGTCGATGGAGGTCTCCGTCCCCTGTGCGCTGGGTGCGTCGCTCCCGCGCGACGGCGGCGTCCTGCTGTCCACGGTGCCCGAGGGGGGTGCGGAAGCCGGAAAGGTCGGCCTGTTCATCCGGGCCACCGCCGACAACCTGCAGGTCGTTCAACGAAATGTGGTCCTGCTCAACACTCCTCGTGCCGCGGCTCAGAACGCCCCCGGCTGCCGCATCGTCGTCGACGCCGACACCGACGGCAGTCGCGGCTCCATCCAGGGCGTGCCCGAGGCCGAGGGTGCGATCCACGAGTTCGACCTCAAGGACCCGAACGCACGGCCCCAGATCATCGGCGTCTACTCGGGGCTCCCGTCGAATGTGTCCACCGAGGGCCTGTCCTTCCGGTCGACCATCGACACCCGATTCGTCTCCACCCCCACGACTCTCAAGTTCTGGCTGCTGGTGCTGGGCGTGGCGTCGACCATCCTGTCGCTCGTCGCCCTCGCCGTCCTCGACGCCCGGGATGCGCGTGGACACCACAAGGTCTTCCCGGCCGGTTGGTGGCGAGTGCGTCCGGTCGACGGGTTCGTTGCCCTCATCCTGCTGATCTGGTTGTTCGTCGGCGGTAACACCGCCGACGACGGATATCAGGTGACGGTGGGCCGGATCGCCCGGGAGGCCGGCTATCTCGACAACTACTACCGCTACTTCGGTGTGCCGCAGGATCCGTTCGGCTGGCACTACCAGTACCTGTCGGTCTGGATGGACATCAGCACCGCCACTCCGTGGCTCCGCCTGCTGCCCTTCGGATTCGCCATGGCGTCGTGGTGGCTGATCTCCCGTGCCGCGATCCCCCGGCTGGGACGTGCGGTCCGCGAATCAACACCCGCGATCTGGGCAGCCGCGCTGGTCTTCCTCGCCGTGTGGATGCCCTACAACAACGGCCTGCGCGTCGAACCGCTGATCGCGCTCGGCACTCTCTTCACGTGGGTCTGCGTCGAACGCGCCATCGCCACCGGCCGGTTCTTCCCGCTGACCGTCGCCATCATCTTGGCGGCGTTCACGCTGACGATCCATCCCACCGGCGTCATCGCGGCGATCGCACTCGTCGCCGGTATCCGCCCGCTGCTCAAGCGGTTCGTGGTGCGCCGCAAGCGCGACGGCGTCCTGCCCCTGCTGCTCCCGATCCTGGCCGCCGGTCTGGCAGTGATGTTCGAGATCTTCGCCGACCAGCCGCTCGCACCGATCCTGGAAGCGGTGTCGGTCAACGGCCAGGTCGGTCCCACCAACAAGTGGTGGGAAGAGCCGATGCGCTACTACATGCTGATGAACCCGACCGCCGACGGCGGCATCGCGCGGCGATTCGGCGTCCTGATCGTGTTCACCTGCTTCATCCTCGTGGTGATCATGCTGCTCAACCGCCGACGGCTGCCCGGGATCGCCACCGCGCCCACCTGGCGCCTGCTCGCAATGGTGGCCGGGTCGGCGGTCCTTATGGCGTTCCTGCCGACCAAGTGGACCCACCAGATGGGTGTGTATGCGGCAATCGGCGGTGCGCTGGCCGCGGTGGCCACCGCCTGCGCGGACCGGACGATCATGCGGCGCCGCCGCAACCGCACGCTGTTCGCCGCCGCCTGCGCCTACGTCCTCGCGCTGGCGTTCTCCGGACGCAACCAGTGGTGGTACGTCGGCAGCTACGGAATCCCTTGGCGCGACGCGGTTCCCGACGTCAAGGGAATCCCGCTGTGGACCGGCATCCTCGCCGTTGCCGTCGCATTGACGCTGCTGGGCCTGTGGCAGCACTTCCGCGACGACTACGTCGACGAGACCGTCCGCGCGGGTGCGTCGACGTCGCTGTTCGCGCGCCTGCGCAGCCCGTCGATCATCGTCGTGTCGACCATCATGCTGGGCTTCACCCTGGTCTCGTTCGCGAAAGCCGACTGGACGCAGCGCAATTCATGGTCGTGGCTCAGTTCCAACGTGAACGCCCTGAAGGGTGAGCCGTGTGCGCTCGCCGACGCCGTGCTGGTGGAGGGCGATCCGACCGCCGGGCTACTGGCTCCGGCACGCGTTGCCGGACAGAACAACCCGTCGCCCGGTTCCGCACTCACGGGCGCCGGCGCGGTGGGCTTCGATCCCAACGGCGTCGCCTCGGACCTCTCCGAGGACACCGAGGCAGAGTCCGACGACTCCGCCGGCACGTCGACCGCCGAAGTCGATCGCACACAGTCCGATCCGACCGAGGACAGCAGCAGCAGCTCCGACGACACCACGGCGTCGAGCGACACCAGTGGCGGACGCACCGCTCAGGCGGGCGTCAACGGTTCGACGGTGAAGCTGCCGTTCGGACTGTCACCGGCCAAGACCCCGGTGCTGGGTACCTACAACTCCCCCACCGGAACCGGCAGCCTCACCTCCGAGTGGTATCAGCTGCCCGGGAAGCGTTCCGACGACCAGCCGCTGATCACCATGTCCGTCGCGGGTTACGTCGAGTACATCGACGACCTCGCGGTGGTCCGGCCGGGCCAGAAGGTCAGGCTGCAGTTCGGCCGCGTCGCGCCGGACGGCACGGTCGCCCCCGCCGGCCAGATGGTCCCGCTGGACATCGGCGGCGCTCCCGAGTGGCGCAACCTGCGCTTCCCGCTGGACCAGGCACCTCCGGGCGCCACGGTCGTCCGGGTGCTCGCCGAGGACACCTCGCCGCTGCGCGATCAGTGGCTCGCGGTGACGCCGCCGCGGGTCTCGTCGATGGAGACGCTCGATTCGCTCGTGGGCAGCGAGGATCCGGTCCTCATCGACTGGGAGGCCGGACTCGCGTTCCCGTGCCAGCGGCCGGCTCAGGTCAAGCACGGCGTCCTCGAGACACCGGCCTGGCGGATCTCCCCGGACCGTGAGGGCGAGCGGGTGAACTCGCAGCGCTGGATGTCCGGCGACGCCGGTGGTCCGCTGGGCATCATCGAGAACGAGATGCGCGGTCGCGTCTACCCGTCGTATCTGCGCAACGACTGGGCGAAGGACTGGGGCTCGCTCCAGGCCCTCACCCCGATCCTGCCGCAGACCGACGCCGAGCTGACCCTGTCCACCGAGACCCACAACGGGCTCTGGACGCCGGGCCCGATGCGGGCGATCGGCAACTAGGGGTCCGTAGATCCACCACAAATGGGCAAACCCAGCACCCCGAGAGGTGCTGGGTTTGCCGAAAAGGGGTGGGCCTGCGCTAGATCGGCATCAGTAAGTGCTTGCGCGGGGTCTTGAGGACCTGCTTGTCGCGCAACTGCGCCAAGGCCTTCCGGAGTTGCAGCCGGGTCTCGGCGGGCTCGATGACCGCGTCGACGTAGCCGCGTTCGGCCGCGAGGTAGGGCGTGGCCATCATCGTGTTGTAGAAGTCGATGAACTCGCGGCGGACCTTGTCGGCCTCCGCGGCCGAGAGTCCCTCGGTCTGACGACGGGTCAGCACCGCGGCCGCCGATTCGGCGCCCATGACGGCGATCTTGGCGGTCGGCCACGCGAAGTTGATGTCGGCACCGAGGTGCTTGGAGCCCATCACCGCGTAGGCGCCGCCGTAGGCCTTGCGCAGCACGACGGTGACCTTGGGTACGTCGGCCTCCACGTAGGCGTAGAGGAAGCGTCCGGACCGCCGGATGGTGCCCTTCTGCTCCTCGGCCAGGCCGGGGAGGATGCCCGGGGTGTCCACCAGGAAGACCAGCGGGATGTTGTAGGCGTTGCAGATCCGGACGAAACGCGTTGCCTTCTCCGACGAATCGGTGTCCAGCACACCGGACATGACGCTCGGCTGGTTGGCCACGATGCCCACCGAGCGGCCGTCGACGCGCGCGTACCCGGTGATGATGTTGGGCGCGAACAGTTCTCCCACCTCGTGGAAGGCACCGTCGTCGAACAGCCGGATGATGATGTCCTTCATGTCATAACCGGCGTTGTCGTTGTCCGGCATGAAGTCGTTGAGCGACAGGTCCGACTCGGTGATCTCCGGCTCGAGGCCCGGATTGATCACCGGCGGTTCCTCATACGCGCTCGACGGCATGTACTGCAGGTACTCGCGGACCCACTCGAAGGCGCCCTTCTCGTCGGGCGCGATGTGGTGGATGTTGCCCCAGCGGGCCTGGTTGTGCGCGCTGCCCAGGTCCTCGGCGGAGATCTCCTCGCCGTTGACCTGCTTGAGCACATCAGGGCCGGTGACGAACATGTACGACTTGTCCTCGACGGCGACGAGGATGTCGGTGTTGGCGGGGGTGTACACGGCACCGCCCGCACACTTGCCGAGGATGACCGAGATCTGCGGGGCGAGACCGGAGAGCAGGTCGTTGCGGCGACCCATCTCGGCGTACCAGGCGAGCGAGGTGACCGCGTCCTGGATACGGGCGCCGGCCGAGTCGTTGATGCCGACCATCGGGCAGCCGATCTTGCCCGCCCACTCCATCAGCGAGGCCACCTTGCGGCCGAAAATCTCGCCGACGGTGCCGCCGAAGACGTTCTGGTCGTGCGAGAACGCAGCGACGGGGCGACCGTGAACGAGGCCGTGGCCGGTGACCACACCGTCGCCGTAGCCGCTCTCCGCGGCACCCGGCATCTTGGCGAGCGCGCCGATCTCGACGAACGTCCCCGGGTCGAACAGCATCGCCAGACGTTCGCGTGGGGAGCAGATCCCCTTCGCGGCACGCTTGGCGAGTGCCTTCTCCCCTCCCGGTTCGCGAGCAGCCTTCAGTTTCTGCCGGAGGTCGGCGAGCTTGCCTGCGGTGGTGTCAGTCACGGTCCTTCACTTTCTACGCGACCACGATGTCTCGTTGAAACTACTTCTTACCAAGCTCGCCGAGACGCGTGGCCAGATCTGCGCCGATCTTGGCGATGTAGGGCTCGTCGACGATCGACAGGTGGTCGCCGCCGATGTGGATGATCTCCAGGTCGTCGACGACCTCACCCCACCGGCCGTCCTCGTCGATCTCGGCCCACTGCGGTTCCAGCTCGATCGCACCCGCATGCATCTTGTCCGCGCGGTACAGCACGACCTTGCCGTCGTAGGGTTCCGGCGCGATGTTGCTGAGCACCCGGTTCTCGATGAACGAGGTCCGCTGGTGTTCGATGATGCCGCCGGGGATCTTGGTGCCCGACATCGACATCATCTCCATGATGATCGCGAACTGTCCCTCGTCGTCGGTCTCGACGAGCCGCTCCATCGGGATCGGCACATCCGGGTCGAGGTCGTAGTTGCGGATCGCGAAGTCCTTCCACCGTTCCAGGCGGGCCCGCTTGGTCTCCGGCGTCTCGGTCATGTCCTCACGCGGACGCACGACGTCGATGAGACCGACGAAGGCCACGTCCTCACCGGCTTCCCGGAGAACCTGGGCGACGCCGTAGGCGAGGGCACCGCCGAACGACCAGCCCACGAGCACGTACGGGCCGTGCGGCTGGAGTTCACGCAGACGCGGGATGTACTCGCGCACACGGTCTTCGATGGTTCCCTCGACACCGCGGTCGAAACCGATGACCGGCTGGTCGTCGGGCAGGCGCTTGAGCAGTGCCTCGTAGGCCGAGGTGTTGCCGCCCGCGGGGTGGAAGAGCAGGATCGGGGTCGGGTCGCCCGCGGACGGGTCGTAGACCTTCTTGCCCTCGGGAACCAGACGCAGGTAGCGCAGGAATCCGTCGGTCGACGCCCCGGCATCGAGGTGATCGCGAACGTAGTTCGACATCTCCTCGATGGTCTCCGAGTCGAGGATGTCCTCGACGTCGATGTCGCCACCGGTCCGCTCGTTGAGACGATCGGTCAGCTGCTGGGCCAGTTCCTCCGACAGCACCGGCAGCTTGTTGAAGATGCCGCCGGCGGACTTCTTGGTCACGACCGCGTAGGTGCCGAACGTCAGCCGCTCGGCCGCATCGCGCGGCGGGACATCCGAACCGGCGGCCTCCGCGACCGCCTTCTGCGAGGTGATGTCGGTGGGCGCCTTCACCGGTTCGGGATTGGTGCCGGGTGAGGTCGCGACCGCGACCTCCACGTCCGCGACGTCCTCGGCGACCTCTTGCTTCGGTTCCGGGGACTCCTCGGTGGCCGGCACGGGGGCCTCGTCCTTGGCGTTCTGCTCGTCGATGTAGGCGTTGAGCGCTGCGGTGTCGAGTTCACCTCCGCCGGAAGCGTTCTCGGCGAGGTCGTCGAGCTGGTCGCGATGGGTGACCGCGAACTCGACGAACTTCTGGACATCGGCCAGGTTCGCCTGGCGCATCGCCTGCAGCTGCAGCTGCGGGATGTCGAACTCGTACTCGACGCGGTTCTTGATCCGCACGGCCATCAGCGAATCGAGGCCCAGCTCGATCAGCGGGATCTCGCGCGGCAGGTCCTCGGGGTCGTAACCCATCGACTCGCCGACGATGATCGCGAGGCGATCCCCCACGCTCTCACCGGAATCCGGATTCCACCTGTTGCCGATGTCGTCGACGACCTCGTCCTCGACGACCACCTTGTCGTCGGCGAAGCCGGCCGGACCGGACTCCGTGGACGCCGCCGGCGCGGTGGACACCGAACCCGCGGCCTCGTCGAGGTCGCCGGTCACGACGGCTTCGAAGAGCAGACGGAAGTTCTTGTCCGCCTTGACGTGCACGCTCACCGACGCGCCGCCCGGATGCGGGCTCAGCGTGGTGGTGACGGTGCCGGTCGTGGGCATCTCGCCGTGCGAGACCGCCGCACCGACGGAGGCGTTGGTCAGCACCTGAGCGGCGGCGGCGTGCACCAGCGCACGCAGGTCGGTGACGGCTGCGGCGTTGACCTCCCACGCGTGGCGTCCGTCGGGCAGCGCGACATGCGAACCCGGGACGGAGCCGGCCGAGCCGCCCGAGGAGATCTGCGCCTTGAGCCAGAACTCCTTGCGCTCGAAGCGGGTTCGCGGGACCGCCGCATAGTCGCCGGTGCCGAACAGCGACGCGACGTCGACCGGGTGGCCGTGCACGTACAGCTTCATCAGCGCGTTGACCAGGCCGAAGCTCTCGTCCTCCTTGCGACGCAGCGTCTCGATGAGCTCGGCGTCGTGCAGGCCGGCCGAGAAGGTCACGGCCGCAACGGAGATCAGGACCGCCGGATTCGGCGACAGCTCCAGGAAGGTGCGGTGACCGTTCTCCACGGCCTTCGAGATGGCCTGACTGAACCACACGCTGTGGCGCAGACCCTTGAGGAAGTAGTCGATGGTGTGGACCGGCCCGTGTCCCGCACGGTAGAACACCTCGCGGTCGACCGAGCTGTAGAAACCGGTGGTGAGGCGCTGCGGCTCGATACCGGTGAGCTCGTAGGCGAGCTCGCCCAGGATCGGGTCCATCTGCGAGGTGTGGCTCGCGCCCTTCGTGGCCAGCTTGCGTCCGAGCTTGCCTTCGCCCTCGGCGCGTTCGACGATCGCGTCGACCTGCGCCTCCGGGCCGCCGATGACGGTGTGCGTCGGTGCCGCGTAGACACAGATCTCGAGGTCGGGGTAGTCGACGAGGACGTCGTTGATGTCCTCGGCGCTGTACTCGACCAGCGCCATCAGGCGGATGTCGTCGCCTTGCAGCATCGACTCGCCCTCGCCCATCAGGCGCGAACGCTGGCAGATGACGCGGGTCGCGTCCTCCAGCGACAGTCCGCCGCTGATGTAGGAGGCCGACGCCTCACCCATCGAATGCGGCACCAGCACACCGGGTTCCGCACCATGGTGGCGGAGAGTGTCGGCCAGCGCGACCTGGATGGTGTAGATGCCGACCTGGCTGGTCTCGATGCCGTAGGTCTGCTCGTCGTCGAGGAACATCTCGGCGATCGAGTAACCCAGTTCGTTCTGGATGTACCCGTCGACGCGGTCGACGTACTTCGCGAAGACCGGGTTCTCGGTGTAGAGCTGCTTGGCCATCTTGCGGTGCTGTGACCCGAAACCCGACAGCAGCCAGACCGCCGAGGCGGCGTCCGGCGAATCCGCCGAGTACACGAGGGGATTGCCCTTGCCGTCGGCGATCGCCCGGACACCGGTGATGGCATCCTCGTGCGAGCGGGCCATCACGACGGACCGAGAGCGGCCGTGGTTGCGGTGTGCGAGGGCACGACCGATGTCGGCGAGCGGGGTCGCCCGCCCCTCGTCGGACTCGAGCCACTCGAGCAGGTCGGCCGCGGTCTTGCGACGCCGCGACGGGAGGAAGCCGGAGATCACCAGCGGCACAACCGAACCCTCGACCGCGCACGGTGCGAAACCCTCGGCCGGATCGACGGCGGTCTCCTCGACCGCCGGCTCGGTGTTCGACGCCTGAGCGGCGAGGATGGCCCGTTCCGCCTCGGTCAGGTACTCGTCCTCGGTTTCGACAGGCTCAACCAGCGGAGAAGACGGCTCAACCAGCGAAGAGTTCCCGGGCAACGATTCGGTGGCCGGGAGTTCGGAAGCCGAGGCATCGACCGGAGCCGCCTCCGGCTGCAGGTCGCTCGGCAGCACCTCGCGGACGACGACGTGCGCGTTGGTGCCGCCGAAGCCGAAGCCGGAGACGCCGGCGACGGCGTGGCCCGAGTAGCGGGGCCACTCGGTGGACTCCGGGATCACCTTGAGGTTGTTGGCGTCGAACTGGATGTACGGGTTGGGGCCGCTGTAGTTGCGCGAACCCGGAATGACCCCGTGCTTCAGCGCGAGCACGACCTTGGCGATCGCGCCGGCCCCGGCCGCCGACTCCATGTGGCCGTAGTTGGTCTTGACCGAACCGAGGAGCATCGGCTTGTCGGCGGCGCGGCCGCGTCCGACGACGCGCCCGAGAGCGTCCGCCTCGATCGGGTCACCCAGAATGGTGCCGGTGCCGTGGGCCTCGACATAGTCCACCGAGCGCGGATCGATCGACGCGTCGGTGTAGGCCGAGCGCAGCACCTCGACCTGGGCCTCGGGATTCGGGGCCGGCAGACCGTTCGATCGACCGTCGGAGTTGACGGCCGAACCGGCGATGACCGCGAGGGCCTCGTCGCCGTCGCGGCGGGCGTCGGCCATCCGCTTGAGCACGACGAGACCGCCGCCCTCGGCGCGGATCATGCCGTCGGCGTCGGCGGAGAAGGCCTTGATGTGGCCGTCCTTGGCCTGCGCGCCGATCCGGTCGAAACCGAGGGTCGCAGCAGGCGTGATCAGCATGTTCACGCCACCGGCGAGGGCGACGTCGGACTCGCCGGTACGCAGGCTGCGGACCGCCTGGTGGATCGCCACGAGCGACGACGAACACGCGGTGTCGATCGCGATCGACGGTCCACGGAAGTCGTAGAAGTAGGAGACGCGGTTGGCGACGATGGCCGTGGAGGTACCGGTCAGCGCGTAGGCCGCGGTGTCCTCGGCGCCCTCACCGAGGCCGAGGGTCGCCAGCAGCTGATAGTCGTTGGTCGACGTACCGATGAACACTCCCACCGGCGCACCCTTGAGGTCGCTCGGCGGGATGTGCGCGTGCTCGAGCGCCTCCCAGGTGAGTTCCAGGGCGAGCCGCTGCTGCGGGTCGACCATCTCGACCTCACGCGGACTCATCTGGAAGAAGTCGGCGTCGAACGACCGCACGTCGTCGAGGTAGCCGCCCTTGATGTTCGACGACTCCAGGATCTCGGCGAAACGCGGATCGGAGGTGAACTCGGTCCAGCGGCCCTCCGGCAGGTCGGAGATGCCGTCGACGCCACCGATGAGCGCCTCCCAGGTCGACTCCGGGGTGGTGCCGGACTTGGGGAAACGGGTCGACAAGCCGACGACCGCGATGTCGTCGTCCGCGCTGCGATCACGCCGCCAGAACGTGTCGGCGGTGTCGTCGAGGCCCTCGTCGGGATCGCCCTCGATGATGCGCTGGGCCAGGGATGCGATCGTCGGATGGTTGTAGACCACCGTCGCGGTCAGGATGACCCCGGTCTTGTCCTCGACGTCGGCGGCGAGCGCCACCGCATCGCGCGAGGACAGTCCCAGCTCTTCCATCGGCCGGTCGACGTCGATCTGGCCGACCGGCACACCGGTCGACTGCGACACCCAGTCGCGCAGCCAGTCACGCAGTTCATCGACGGTGAGGTCACCGGCGGTCTCTCCGGGGGTGGCCTGACCGGTCGAGGGTGCAGTGCTCGCGTCGGCGGTCGCTCCGTCTACCGAACCGGGGGTTTCGAGGGACGAATCGTCGGGCAGATCGGTGCTGCGCGACTCGTCGGTGTTCAGTTCAGACATCGTTTCCAGACTACTGCTCTCGTCGGCACCCGAAACCGGGTGCCGGGTGACTGTTGTGGACGATCACCGACACCGCGGCCGTGAACGGGTGCCCGGCGCGCTATTCCGCCGCGTCCGGGAACGCCGTCTGCTTGTAGCCGCCGCGCAGGCTGCCGTCGATGTAGGCGGCGCGGGTGGCCCGGCGGGCGATCTTGCCCGACGAGGTGCGCGGGATCGAGCCGGCGGGAACCAGCAGGACGTCGCGCGCCATGACGCCGTGACGCTGCGCGATGGCGGCACGCACGGTGTCGGCGACCTCCTGCGGATCGGCCTTGCGACCCGGGCCGCGCTCGGCGACGATGACCAGCTGCTCGGAGGCGTCGTCGGGGTCGGGAGTGAGGCCGCTGCCGGCGAACTCGAAGACCACGGCGGGCAGCTGGTTCGCCGGTACCGAGAAGGCGGCGACGAAGCCCGGACGCAGCGCGGTGCTGGCTTCCTGGGCGCTGTACTCGAGGTCCTGCGGGTAGTGGTTGCGTCCGTCGACGATGACCAGGTCCTTGACGCGGCCGGTGATGTAGAGCTCGCCGTCGAGCCAGACACCGTAGTCGCCGGTCCGCATCCACAGGGCGTCGGCCGGGGCACCCTCGGCATGGCTGTTCTCCGCCAGCGGCGAGACGAGCTTGTTGTGGAAGGTCTCCTCGGTCTCCTTCGGCTTGTTCCAGTAGCCGGCACCGATGTTGAGCCCGTGCAGCCAGATCTCGCCGACGTGTCCGTCGGGCTGCTCCGTCGCCGTCTCCGGGTCGACGATGGTGGCCCATTGGCTCACCGCGACCTGACCGCACGACACCTGGGCGACCGCGTTCGGCGCACCCTCGTCGACGACGGTGAGCTTGCCCGCGTTGAGATCGTCACGGTCGACGTAGATGACCTTCGCCTCGTTGTCGCGCTGGGTCGCGGAGACGAAGAGGGTGGCCTCGGCCATGCCGTAGCAGGGTTTGATGGCGGTCTTCGGCAGGCCGTGGGGCGCGAAGGCCTCGTTGAACTTCTTCATCGAGCTGACCGTGACCGGCTCCGAGCCGTTGATCAGGCCGATGACGTTCGACAGGTCGAGGGTCTCGCCCTCCTTGGGCAGACCGCGCGCGGCGGCGTGCTCGAAGGCGAAGTTCGGGGCCGCGGCGTAGGTCTCCGCGCCGTCGGCGGCCGCGGCGAGTTCCTTGATCCAGCGGCCGGGCCGGCGGACGAACGCCTGCGGGCTCATGATCGTGATGTAGCGGCCGCCGAGCGCGGGCAGGATCACGGTCAGCAGACCCATGTCGTGGAACATCGGCAGCCAGGTGACGCCACGCGCGTTGCGGTCGATCTGGATGGTGTCGGAGATCTGCAGGACGTTCGCGGCGACCGCCTGGTAGGTGATCTCCACGCCTGCGGGGACGCGGGTCGAACCGGACGTGTACTGCAGGTACGCGACGGTGTCCTTGTTGTGGTCCTGGCCCGCGACCGGGGCGACCCAGCTCGACCCCACCGAGTCAGGCACCGCGTCGACGGCGATGACGCGCGGGCGCTCCTTGGCCGGCAGCGGCGCGAAGAAGTCGCGGACCGCCTCGGCGGACTTGGTGGAGGTGAGGATCGCGGTCGGCTTGCAGTCGTCGAGGACGGCGTGCAGACGATCGGTGTGGCCGGGCTCGTCGGGCGAGAACAGCGGCACCGCGACGGTGCTGGCGTACAGCGCGGAGAAGAAGCCGATCACGTACTCGAGCGACTGGGGCGCGAGGATCGCGACACGATCGCCGGGCTTCGTCACCTGCTGCAGGCGTGCGGCGACAGCGCGCAGGCGCTTGCCGAACTGCGCCCAGGTCAGGTCCTGGGCTTCACCGTCACGCTCACGGCTGTAGTCGATGAACCGGTAGGCCAGCGTATCGGCCTGCTCGCGTACGTTCTGCTCGACGTAGTCGACAAGCGTCGCTTCCTCGGTGAACGAGATGTTGCCCGTTTCGTCGAGAAAGTCTTCGAGTTCAGTCTTCAGCATTCATTACTCCTGTGGCCCCCTCGTGGACTCCCCCCACGCGAGTGCAGTTCCCCGGTGACGTCCTTCGGCGACAACACCCGGCGTTTCTGCCATCCACGTCCTGTGCCGACCGCGGGATACGGTAGCGCACGTCCAGTTACCCAACGAAAAAATTGTGATCGTCATGCTCAGCTTTGAAAAAGCGTACGTCGGCTCGGTGACGCACACCCGCGGGTTGACGACCCACCACCTCGCGGTTCACCGGCGAGACAGACGGTCATCCTACTCCCCCTTCAACTGGGCCAGAACGGGCGCAAAGGCGTCCATCTGGGTCGGGAAGACCCCGACGTAGGACATGGTCGTGCGGCGGCGGACCTCACGGATCTGATCCGCGATCTCCTCGAAACTGCCGATCGCGATGTACGGCGAGGACAGCACGTCGTCGACGGTGAACTCGGTGTCGTGCGCGATGTTCGGCGGATAGCCCTGCTCCAGGGCCTTCAGCGCCATCCCGGCGGTTGCCACGCGATCGTCGGTGATCACGGTGACGGCGATGGTCCAGTTCAGCTCGATGTCGTCGAAACGGTCACCCGCGGCCTGGCGGATGCGGTCGACGCGCTCGGCCGTCTTCTCGATGGTCATGTCCGACAACTTCATCTTGCCGTCGGGCGTGGTGCCCGGGGCGACGGAGATGATGTCGGCGTGCTTGGCGGCGAGCGCCAGCATCTTGGGTCCGCCACCGCCGACCGCGATCGGCGGCCGCGGTCCCTGACGGGGTCGCGGGCTGCCCTCGAGGCCCTTGATCTTGTAGAACTCGCCGTCGAAGTCGACGGTCTCGCCGCGCATCAGCCCGTCGAGGATGACGAGTGCCTCGCCGAGCCGACGGATACGGACACCCGGGGACTCGAACTCGATCCCCGCCTTGTCGAATTCTTCCTTCATCCAGCCTGCGCCGATGCCGAGTTCGAGTCGCCCCTTGCTCAGCACGTCGATCGTGGTGGCCTCCTTGGCCAGCAACGCCGGGTGACGCCAGCCGTTGGCCAGCACCGAGGTCGCCAGGCGGATGGTGCTGGTGGCCTGAGTCAGCGCACCGAGCGCGGCCAGCGGACCGACCTGGTTGCCCAGGTGATCCGGCACCGCGAACGTGTCGTAGCCGTATTCCTCGGCGGTCTGGGCCAGCTTGACGAACTTGCGGGCACCACCCTCGTCCTTGTTGCCCTCACCACCCGCACCGAATCGGAATGGACGCAGACCGGAGGAGCTGCCACCCGCATCGTTCGGGGGTTGCGTCATCGCTGTCCTCTCCTCGTGTTCCGGCCGTCGAGGGACGCCGTGTGGCATCTCCTGTGTCGATCGCCCGGACGAACGCCGGGCCAGCCCAACACGTTAATGCAGCGTGACGGCCCCGCAAAACGAATCGGTGGTGTCGGCAGCAGGGTTACAGCAAGTTGACGGACTGCGGGACACCGAGGGGTCAGCTGTGCTTCGGACGCGGGGCGTCGTCGATGAGGCCCTTGGCCCACGAGTACATCCACTGTGTCGCGGTCTGACCGTCGTTCTCCCAGTGCCGTGGCGTGGCGTACATGGCGTGGATCGGGTTGTTCGCGACGTTCGCCAACTTCGACACGGCGGCGAGCGGATTGAGGACCGTCGGCGAATCGCAGATGAGATCACCTGGCGCACATATGGACTCCACACGGTCCTCGAGATCGCCGAATCCCCCGTCGCGTGGACCGGTCATCGTGATGCCCGGGACGATGTTGCCCATGCCGCCGAGCGCGATCTCGGCACCGACACCGTCGGGGCTGGGATCCACGTCGTTCTGCTTGCCGGGCTGGCGACGCCCGTCGGCGATGAGCCCGACCCCGAGAACGAGATCCTGGTCACCGTCGGCGAGCACACCCCGGCCGTTGCCGATGTTGCTGGCGAGATCGCCCGCGATCACCGCCCCCTGACTGAACCCCATCAGCACGTAGTTCGTGAGCGGGCAGCGTTTGTTGGTGTTGATGATCTTTCCGGCCGCACGCTTGTAGCCCTGGGTGCGCGAGACGTTGTAATCGGCCTGACGGTCGGCGAGATTCGTCGGATTCCGGAACTGCGCGGTGTACGGCACCGTGTAGATCTCGGTCCGCGACGAATCGAACTGCTCGGACAGCCCCCGTGAGATTCGCAACATCAGCGAATTCGGATTGGCCGTCGGCGTGTACGGGTCGTCTCCGGCGCTCGACTCCCAGGTTCCGGGGATCACCACCGTCAGCACATCGGGACAGTCCGCGGGCTGCGCCTCGGGACGTTCCTTCGTCGGAGTCGACGGCTTCCCGGGACCGATCGGCGGCGTCGGTCCCGGCTTCAGCCAGACCAGGACGAGCAGGACGATGAGCACGATCGCGATGACCGCGAGCGCGAGCAGCAACAGGGAGAACTTACCCAACCGCCGGGCGGGGCTCTGCCGAGCGCGGCCCGCGGTGCGTTTGGCCATCACGTCAGCAGTAGTGCTGTTCTGCCGCGCGGATCACCTTGTCCGCCTTGATGTTCGCCTCTTCGACGGTTTTGGTGCCCGGCCCGACCGAGGCGGTGACGAAAGCCTTCACCATGCCCGGATCGGTGCCCTTCTGCCGGGCGCCGCAGACGTACTTCGCCATGGTGAGCGCGACGGAGTTGTCGTTGTCCCCCATGAAGGTCACGTTCGCCGCCTTGAGCGCACCGAGGTAGGCACGCGCCTTGTCGTCGAGCGGCGCTCCGCTGGGACCGGGGAAGCTGTCCGGGACCTTGGTGCTCGGGTTGGGTCCGGTCTCGGGCAGCTTCGAGGTGCCCGACGGCGCGTCTGACACGGCCTTGCTGGGCGACTCGGCCGATGCCGAACCCGGCGCACTCGCGGACGATCCCGCGGCCGAGTACAGCGACGTGGTGGTGACCGGGTTGTTGGTGATCGGTGCACTGGCCGTCGAGTCGTCCGAACAGGCCGAGACCGAGCCGAGCGCGAGAGCGAGGCCCGTCACGGCCAGCACCAGCCGAGCACACTTCGTTGTCATCGCCACTTCCTGTCGAACCTTCTATCCAGCCGGACGCGACGCAGTCGGACACTGCATCGCACGCCCCGTCAGGCTACCGTCCCCGCACACCCCGACGATCCCGCTCACGGGCGCGACCTGCACGAACCCCTCGATTCCTCAGCGAAGTCTCAGCAGGTGCACACGTGCGGTCGAGGTTCGACCCGCACTTGAGGCCCCGATCACTCCAGAACCCATCACCTCAGAACCCATCACTTCAGAACCTTGCTGCCGTCCTTGGCCGTCCAGGTGATGCGGCCGTGCTCGAAGTAGTTGACCCGACCCTTGCCGTCGCGGGTCGGCTCCTCGTTGCTCAGCGGCTTGCCGAGACGGCCCCCGGGGCCGCCCGCGGCCACATAGGCACCGCCGATGGCGCCGGTGACGATCTTCGGACCCTTCGGACCGGTGAAGATGCGGCCGTTGGCGAAGTCCTGGGCCTTGCCACCGGGCACACCGTAGGACGGGGTCAGGCAGCCACCCAGATCGCCCTTGTTGGCGTCCCAGAGCTTGCGGAATGCACCGTCGACGCGGCAGGCGACCGCATCACGCGAGAGGCCGAGGGCAGCCGCAGCCTGCGGCCATGCCTGCATCATCTCGAACTCCCAGTACGGCCAGGTGTGCGTCCCGGACGGACGGTAGACCGCCTGACCCGGAATTCCCTTGCGGTTCAACTGGATTGCGAACTGCTGGGACGTGACGCGGCTGAGCATCTCCAGGCCCACGCCGGAGTAGTTGGTCGCCAGCATCGGGATGTCCGACGGCTTGTCGTGCGGGCCGACCATGCCGTTGCCCGAGGAGACGTACAGGCTCGTGCCCTGCAACTTCTCGGCCAGCACGTACGGGTCGTGTTCCTTCCAGGCCGGGTCCGAGGGCGGTCCGAACATCTTCATCGAGTCGTAGCCGCCGCCGTCGCGCACCGCGAACTGGATGGCCTGCGGCATGCCGAAGGAGCTGAACTGCAGGATGCCGGAGAACGACGCCGCGAACTTGTAGAACCCGGGGTTACGTGCGGCGAGCATCATCGCCGCCGAACCACCCATCGACAGACCCTCGATGCCGCGGACGTCCGTGGATCGCCAGTCGTTCTCGAGGACGGGCGGCAGTTCCCGCATCAGGAACGTCTCCCACTTGTAGTTCTTGCCGCGGTCGGGTTCCTTCCAGTCGGTGTAGAAGCTCGACTCACCGCCGATCGGCAGGATCACGTTGACGTTCTTGTCCTTGTAGAAGTCGACGATCTTGGTGTTGATGATCCAGCCGCTCTGGTCGTCCTGCGCACGCAGACCGTCGAGCATCGTCAGCTGGGGGAACTTCTCCTTGGGCTTGGCGTGCCAGTCACGCGCCAGGAGGATCTGCACCTGGATGTTGGTGTTCATCGACGGCGAATACACCCACAGGGCGACCCGGCGGTCGGTGTACCAGTAGGTGTTGGTCACCTTGCCGGGCGGGACCGGGGCCGCCGCCGGAGCCGGAGCCGGCGCACGGGGCGAGGCCGGGGGTGCCGGCGCCGCCGAGGTGGGAGGTGCGGCCGGAGAAGCCGGAGCCGGGGCCGGGGCCGGCTCGGCGCCCGCGAGGCCCTGGCCGACGACAAGCGTCAGCACGGCCACGATGGCCACCACGACGGCCATCGCCGTTCGCCAGGCCACTCCGACACCGAACGGTCGTGAACCACTGTTTCGCCGCATCACTCTCCAGAACTCCTTCGCCCAAGTACAACGGCGTCCGCACATCCTGACCGATTCCCCGTCAGTCACAACTGCATCATCAATACCAAACGCCTCAGGAGTTTCTTACACGGGATTGATGCCCGGTGTCCGAACGCCACGCTGTGACTCATGGGATTTGTGTGACAGTTGATACCGACGGCGCGGGGAGCTCTGCATGACACGACGACGCCCCGCCCGGGATTCCCGGACGGGGCGTCGTGATGGCCGTGTCAGGCCGGACCGGTGCCGATCAGCGGAAGAATCCGCGGTTCTTGGCGTTCCAGACCATGTCCTGCCAGTAACCCCAGGCATGGGTGCCGTTGGCGTAGTACGTCATGAGCGGCACGCCCTGGACGAATGCGGCGGCCTCGAAGGCCTTCGACTGGGTGAACGCCAGCAGCTCCAGCGTCGAACCCTTGAACAGGTCGTCGAAGACGTTCGGCAGCGCGTTGTACCGACCGAAGAGTCCGTTGCCGGATCCGACGAAGAGCTTCATGCCACGCATGTTGCCGATGTTCCAGAAGGGATCGTTCTGGAACCAGCGGATGCTCCACGGCGGGCCCCACATCGCGTCGATGTTCCACGGCTTGGGATCGACGTCGAACATGGCCAGCCGCAGCGCGGTACGCATACCGGGGGCGCTCAAGAAGTTGTAGCCCGACAGGGAGCCGGCACGGTCGAAGTTCTGACGGTTCTGCGCGCCGATCACGAGGGCGGCATTACCGCCCATCGACAGGCCCATGATGGCGTAGCGCTTCGACGGCCCGACGCGGTAACCGCGCCGGTCGAGCTCGCGGACCAGAGTGTTGGTGATCACGCAGTTCCAGCGGTACCGGTAGGGCTGACCGTTGAAATTGCTGGGCGCATCCCAGTCCGTGTAGAAGCTGGCGGGTCCACCGATGGGCTCGACGACGTTGACGCCGGACTTCACCATCTCCTGGATGTTGGTGTTGATCTCCCAGCCGCTGTAGTCGTACTGGGCGCGCATGCCGTCGAGCATGATGACGGTCTTGTAGTTGCCGGGCCGCTTCCACGCGCGGACCTTCACATTCGGCATCCCGCAGCCGTTGACCCAGAACTCCTGCTTACCGACCTGCGTCCCGCCGATGCGGGCGCTGGCCTGTCCGGCGACGACTCCGGTCAGCCCGACAACTGTCAGCACGGCGACCAGTGCGGCGATGAGCCGGTTACCGATCCGGCCGCGCGCTGGCCTGCTCGCCTGGGTGGCAGCTTCACGCATGTACAGAATCTCCCTCTTCAGCCGGTCGAGCTGCGGATTCTCGTATCCCGCCGGTCCCGTCCGGTTCTAGTGCGTCTCACATCTCTCGGCGCCGGCACAGTGCCGGCGCGACGATGGTTACCGAGCCGATCTCGCATGCGATTCGCCGTCGGCGAGCCTATGCGATGCCCCCCGGCGTGACAAACCATGTGATTGCGATCACAACCCCGTCACCGACGGTGTCGCGGCACTCCCGGACACCTCGGTCACGAACGAACTATCGGCCCCTGAGCCCGGGACGTTACCGATCCGAGATGTTCGGTGGCAAGTCCTCAGCACAGAACACGTGTTCTCTGTGCATTTACTTGGGTTCGTGTGCCAAGGTCGCGCGCACCCGCGTGAAGACGGATGTCCGACTATCCCGGGTTGACCGGCGGGGGCATCTCCAGACCGCACCGGGCGATCTCGTACTCCGGCTCGCGCTGAATCCGGTAGCTGTTGAACGTGAACGCCTGCTTCAGGTTGTGCTTGAAGCGGCTGAACGACCACGGCGCCTCGAAGGAGGCGAACCGGTCCTTGGTCTCGGGGCACTGGAGGGCCACCTGCGCCTGACGGACGAGATCCTCGTCGAGGTATCCCGGCAGGACCGGCTTGCGCGGGTACGCCCCGGCCTCGGCGACGACCCATTCGCTCGGCAGGATCTTGTCGTGTCCGATGCGGCCGTCCTCGAGTCGCTCGGTATGAGCGGCGAGCGGGTACGCCAGCCCCATCTGGTCGATGACGCGGACGTCGAGCGGCGCGTTCATGCTCGTCATGCCGAGGTTGAGGAAGTAGACGGTCACCTGACGCTTGGCGCCCTGCGGCATGACGGCGGGAAGTTGCGCGACGTACCACTCGTCGTAGTTGAACGACGGCAGGATGACGCCGCCGTCCTCGTGGTACTTGTCGATCTTCTCGACCATCGCACTCATGCGCGGGTAGGCGAGGTAGTCCTCGGCGGTCACCGGGTTCTCGTTGCCCATGTTCGTCACATAGAAGCGACGTTCGTCGACGATGCCGCTGCGCCCGATGTCGATGCCGGCGTTGGGCAGCACGTTGGCGTACGTGCTGATACCCCAGATCAGGACTGTGACCCACAGTCCGGCCATCGCGACCGCGCCGGCCAGACCGGCGCGGATGCGACGGCGTTCGGCCGCGGACACGGTGACGGGTTCCGGATCGTCGTCGATGACGGACTTCTGTGAGGCACGACGCCCGAACACGGCACCGAGGTGCGCGGGGACCGTGAGCGGCACGACCATCAGCGGCAGCAACGTCACGAAGAGCGGCACGAGCAGCACCCGACCGTGCATGAAGTCGCCGCCCTGACGTATCCAGTAGACGACCAGGATGAGACCGGCGACCACCACGACGGACACGACCGCGGTCGACGACTGCAGCCGAGCCGACAACGCGGCCAGACGCGAGCGCCACGTCACCGCCTCCAGGGAGACGGTCGGGGTCTCGTCGGCCGCGTCCGCGTTTCGCTTGGCGTCCGCGCGCAGACGGGCACCGACGACCAGGATCACCCCGGCGACGACGGCCATCACGACCGGCAGCACCAGCACGTAGGGGCCGAACAGGTTGGTCAGATAGGAGAAGCCCTGCTCCCACTTGGCGCCGCTGGCGTCCTTCGCCACAGCGGGGTTGGGGACCAGCAGGGCGTAGTAGCCCATCCGGAAGATCTGGTAGCCCACCGGTAGGGCGCCGGCGACGAGGACCACGCCGAGGCGCATCTTCCAGCCCAGGGGCGCGAAGAAGACCAGGACCAGCACGAGACCGCCGAACACGGCGAGCTCGGGACGGATCAGCGGCGCCAGGCCGGCGGTGAAGGCCAGGGCGAGCGTCGCCGCCGCTGCGCGGGGTCCGGTGTGGGGACCGCGCCTCGCCCAGGCCACCAGCTGACACCACAGCACGGCGGCCCAGAAGATGCAGAGACCGTTCTCCAGGCCGCTCGTCGCGAAGTCGCGGGCCGGCGGGATGGCGACGTAGATGATGGCGCCGAACGGGAGGAGCAGGGTCCAACCGTCACCGGTGATACCTCCCAGACGCTTGCCGTAGAGGCGTGCGCTGCCGTACATGGCGATCGGGATGGCGGCGACCGAGCAGACCAGCGCCACCCAGAGCGCGACGTACTCGAGCTGTCCGTCGGTGATCCAGGCCCAGAACCACAGCAGATAGGTCCACGCGGTCGAGGTGTTGGCCTCCACGCGCTCACCCGCGTTGAACACCGGTCCGTTGCCGGCGAAGAGGTTGCGCAGGGTACGCAACACGATCAGGCCGTCGTCGGCGATCCACCGGCGCTGCCAGGCGCCGATCGCGAAGAACGTCGTGACGGCGACGGCGCCGATCAGGAAGCTGACCGCGGCGAGACGACGCCGGCCGAGACCCACCGACGACTGCGGACGATCCGTGGTGCGGGGATCTACGACGGTGTCGGTTCCACCTTCTGACCGGACACCGTCAGTGGACTGCAGACCGTCAATTGACTGCATAGACCGCGACACCCACGCATACTAACCAGGCCACGGCCAGCAGCTGCAGTACACGGTCGCCGAGGGCGATCTCCTCGGGTTCGCCCGCCGCGCCACCGTCGACGTCGACGGCGTAGCGCAGGATCGCGACCGTGAACGGCACCATCGACACCGCGTAGGCGACGTTGCTGTCGTGGCCGTTGTCACCGCCCTTGTCGAACGCCCAGAGTCCGTAGAAGATGACCACGGCCGTGGCCGACAGTGTCCAGACGAAGCGCAGGTAGGTCGTGGTGTAGTACTGCAGCGCCTTGCGGATCTTGGCGCCGGTGCGCTCGGCGAGTTGCAGTTCGGCGTACCGCTTACCCGCGGCCATGAACAGCGAACCGAAGGCCATGACCAGCAGGAACCACTGCGAGAGCTCGATCTCGGCGGCCACGCCACCGGCGATCGCGCGCAGCAGGAAGCCCGACGACACGATGCAGATGTCGATGACTGCCTGGTTCTTCAGACCGAAGCAGTAGCCGAGCTGGATGACGAGATAGATCGCGATGACGACCGCGGTCTGCCAGTTCGCGAGGAACGCGACGCCGATCGAGCCGGCGAGCAGCACCGACGCGAGCGCGTAGGCCAGCGGGACCGGGACCACCCCGGCCGCGATCGGCCGGAACCGCTTGGTCGGGTGATTGCGATCGGACTCGACATCCATGGCGTCGTTGACCAGGTAGATGCTCGACGCGGCGAGGCAGAACGCGATGAAGGCGATGCCGGCGTCGGCCAGCACCGACAGCTCGGTGATGTTGCCGGCCGCCAGCGGTGCGGCGAGCACCAGGACGTTCTTCACCCACTGCCGCGGACGGATCGCCTTGATCAGCCCGGTGGTCAGGTTCTTCGGCGGCCCGGCGACCTTCCCGTGCTCGATCGGCTCCTCGCTCATGCACTCTCCCTGTGTCGTGTCACCCGCGCGATGACGGGGGACGCGGCGAGTCGCAGCGGCCCGCCGGGCACTGCGGCCGTGAGGCCGAGCCGCGTCAGGACGCGCGCCGCGCGACGGGCACGTCCTGAGGCCGGAGCATTCCGGGTGGGTTCGAGCAGCACCTTATCGCCCGCGATGACGGCCGCTGCGCCCGCGGCACCGATCGCGGCGCCCGCGGTGACGTCCGTCGGGTAGTGAACACCGAGCACCAGGCGTGACAGGAGCATCGGCGGCACGAGTGCGGCGGGCAGCACCCTGGCGTCCCAGCCCGCCGCCCGGCCGATGAGGATCGCGGCCGCGGTGGTCGAGGTGGCGTGCGACGACGGGAAGCTCAGCTTGCTCGGCGTGGACACCCCGATGTCGATCGCGGGATGTGCCGGCCGCGGCCGGCGCACGATGCGCTTGATGATCACCGACGCCGCATGCGCGCCGAAGGCACCCACGCCGGCTTCGATCCACAGCTGCTGGGAGCGCACGTCGCCGCGGGCACGCGCCAGCGTCCAGCCGGCCCCGGAGATGGCCAGCCATCCCAGCGCGTGCTCGCCGAAGTGCGACAGACCACGCGCCGCCGATCGCACACCCGGACGGGAACCGATGCCCGACTGGATGGCGACGAGGACCTTCTCTTCACCCGCGAGGGGTCTGGGGGCGTGGTCGGCCGGGAGCTTCATCGACTCGTCGACCTCCACCTCGGGACTACTCGATTCCGAAGACAACCGCCCAGCTCTCCTTACTGGTCAACTCACGATGTGCGGCACGGTACTGCTGCTTCATGTCGCCGAACTTCTCCTGAAGCTCCTTGATCAGCGCGAAATGCTCACGTGCGAGAGCGATCATCTTCTCGCGATCACGCTGCCGGTACACCACTCCCCGGCCGTCGGCCGTGGTGACGGTGACACCGTCGACGCGTCCGAGCGAGAACCAGCGCGCCTCGATCGGCGGGTAGTTCGCCTGCGGCACCTCATGATGCCGGGGGTCGGCGGGCCGGGCGTTGTTGACCACCGCGGCGGTCAGCGCCTTGACCTTGCTGATCGGGTTCAGGGGGATCGCCGTACCCAGATGCGTCGCCTCGCCGGACGTCCGCGGCAGCTCGGTCGCCGACGGCAACACCACCGCGTCCGGGTACTCCTTGCGCATCGCCGCGACCTTGGGCAGCGCGGTCGGCAGCAGGCTGCGGATGTGCTCTGGACCGGCGAGGAAGTCGCGGATCGCCTCGTTCTGGATTGCGACGGTCGAATACTCAAGGCACAGAAGATGTTTCGCGGTCGCTTTGGTCATCGACCGCAGGATGCCCTTGATGGGTCCGTCATGGTGGATCGACGCGACGACGAGACGGTTGCGCAGGTGGAAGTACGCCTGCCAGTCGATGGCGTCGTCCTTGTCGCTCCACGCCATGTGCCAGATCGCGATGCCCGGGATGGTGGCCGTCGGGTAGCCGGCCCGAGCCGCGCGGAGCGCGAACTCCCAGTCGTCCCACTTGATGAACAGCGGCATCGGCAGGCCGACGGTCTCGGCGCACTCCCGGGGGATCATGCACATCCACCAGCCGTTGCCCTCGACATCGATCCGGCGATGCAGGTTCTTCGAGTTCTTCCGGTCACGCAGCGGGTGTTCGGAGAAGTTGTGGTCGTACTCGACGAACGGCGCCGCGGTCCACATGAAGGTGTCGCGGCGGATCACCTCACCCATGCAGTGCAGATGACTGCGGTCCTGCAGGTTGAGCATCTGCCCGCCGACGAGCATGGGGGACTTCGCGAATCGCGACATCGCGAGCGCGCGCAGGATCGAGTCCGGCTCGATGGCGATGTCGTCGTCCATGTAGAGGATGTACGGCGAATCGGTGAGTCGCAGCGCCTCGTACATGATGCGCGCGTAGCCGCCGGAACCGCCCAGGTTGCCCTGGTCGAAGATGTGGAGACGATCTCCGAGAGCCGCTGCGGCCTCAGAGTATCCGGGCTCGTCGACCACCTTCTTGGTGCCCTGGTCGGGCATCATGACCGCGTCGATGACCTCGTCGACCATCGGGTCGGAGGTCAAGGCGGCCAACGCATTCACCGCGTCGGTGGGACGGTTGAAGGTCGGGATGCCGACGGTCACCCGCTTGGTGTCGGCGTCGGAGGTCGGTGCATCGATCGGCGAAAACCAACCGGCGGAGACGATCTCGGTGTCGGTGTCGGTGGTGATGTCGAACCAGATCCAGCCACCGTCCTCGAAGGGGCCGAGGTCGAGCTCGAACTCGGCGACACCGCGGCCGTTCTCGTCGGTGGCGATCAGGTCGCCACCGATGCCGATGCGCGAACCGTCGATCTTGGAGCGGTAGAGGTCGACGCGAGCGGTGCCGACCACCTCGACGCGCAGCACCACCGAATCCAGGATGCTCCAGCGTCGCCAGTAGGCGGCCGCGAAGGCGTTGAAGTAGGTCTCGAAGCTGACCTCGGATTCGCCGCCGAGCAGCACCGACGTCCGGCTCGGCGCGTGCGCCCGCCGGTGATTGGAGTCCGACTCGAGCAGGTACAGCGACCGCACGTCGAGCGGCTCACCCGGGCGCGGGAAGATGACGCGCTGCAGAAGGGATTTCGCCTTCGACGGCCCGGTGCCCGCCTCGGGGATCTCGGACTGGTTCACGGGGGTCACCGTCATCTATTCGGCTCCTGCGGGGTCGGCCACCAGCGGCGCACCGTCTCGCAGATGCGGCGCCAGGGTGTTGTCGAACATGGTGAGCGCGCTGGCGATCGCCATGTGCATGTCGAGGTACTGGTAGGTGCCGAGACGACCACCGAACAGGACGTTGGCGGCGGCGGTCTCGGTGCGGGCGAGCTCGCGGTAGGCGGACAGCATCGCCCGGTCCTCGGCGGTGTTGATCGGGTAGTACGGCTCGTCGTCATCCTTCGCGAAGCGGCTGAACTCGCGCATGATGACCGTCTTGTCCGTGGGGTACGAGTCCCGTTCGGGATGGAAATGACGGAATTCGTGGATTCGGGTGTACGGCACGTCGGCGTCGTTGTAGTTCATCACCGGGGTCCCCTGGAAGTCGCCGGTGTCGAGCACCTCGGTCTCGAAATCGAGTGTGCGCCAACCGAGTCGGCCAGCGGAGTACTCGAAGTAGCGGTCCAGCGGCCCCGTGTAGACGACCGGCGCGTCGGGGTTCTGCGCGCGCAGTTCGTCGCGGACGGCGAACCAGTCGGTCGACAGGCGCACCTCGATGCGCTCGTCGGCGGCCATGTTCTCCAGCCACGCGGTGTACCCGTCGACCGGCAGGCCCTCGTACTTGTCGTTGAAGTACCGGTTGTCAAAGGTGTACCGCACCGGGAGGCGGGTGATGTTGCCCGCGGGCAGTTCGGTGGGATCGGTCTGCCACTGCTTGGCGGTGTAGTGCTTGATGAACGCCTCGTAGAGCGGCCGCCCGATGAGGCTGATCGCCTTCTCCTCGAGGTTCTTGGCGTCGGCGGTGTCGATCTCGCCGGCCTGCTCGGCGATGAGCTTGCGCGCCTCGTCGGGCGAGAAGTAGCGGCCGAAGAACTGGCTGATGAGGCCGAGCCCCATCGGGAACTGGTAGGCCTGACCGTTGTGCAGCGCGAAGACGCGGTGCTGGTAGTTGGTGAAGTCGGTGAACTGGTTCACGTACTCCCACACCCGGTCGTTGGAGGTGTGGAACAGGTGTGCGCCGTACTTGTGGACCTCGATACCGGTCGTCGGCTCGGCCTCGGAGTACGCGTTGCCACCGATGTGGTTGCGCCGTTCGAGCACGAGGACTCGTTTGCCCAGCTGGGTGGCCGCCCGCTCGGCGACGGTGAGACCGAAGAATCCGGAGCCGACGACGATCAGGTCATATCTGCTACTGGTTGCCACGGGTCCTCAGGGTAACGGACCCACCCTGAGGATTCGCCGAGCCACGGGGGACGGCGTTCCGTTGCCGGGTACCGCCGCGTGCCGCGGTGCCCGACATCACCGACATCGTGGCGGTGGTGCCCGCCCACAACGAGCGGGCACTCCTCCCCTCTTGCCTCACCGCACTCGACGCCGCGGTCGCGGGAATTCGAGTATCGGTGCAGGTCATCGTCGTGCTCGACTCCTGTGACGACGACTCCGCCGGGTCGGGTGCCGACGCTTTCGTCGGCATCATCACGCCGGACGGCTTCGACGGATGGCCGCCGGGCACCGCGACGACGTTCGCCCGCGGCTACGACGCCCGGCCCGGGCACCAGAACGTGCACGGAGCGAACCTGGGGGTGCGTGCGAGCGCCTACGCCGCCCGGGAGCTGGCCACCGCCAGTGAACGGCGATCACTTCGCCGTCCGGGGTGAGTGCGGCGGGAAGCCGGGCGATCAGCCCGGCGGGTGCGTCGAGGAGTATCCGCAGTTCGGCGACGACGTCCATGCAGCTCTCGCCAGATCGCCGCTGATCGCCTCGACGTCATACTCGGACGCCGGCTTCCGACTCGATGTTCTCCGATCGTCACCCGAACGGTCGGTTGCGCAACGAGAAGGACTCGTCGATTCCACGGAGTTATACGATCCGGCATAATGAGTACCTCGACAATGGGTGTTTTCTTTCCTGCGCTCAGCTGTCGGTCCAGCTGAGACGCGTGGAACGCGGTCTCACTAGGAGGCAGGAGTGACCGAGTTGGCGGATTTCGGAGCGCAGATGACGCGCATCGCCGGCGAGATGCGTAAACAGAGTGACGACACCGAGACTGCAGTGCGTGCGATGACCAAGTATGCGGTCGATGCGATCCCCGGCGCCGAATACGCGTCGGTCACGCTGGTGTCCGGCGGTGTGATCGAGACACCCGTGATCGTGGGCGACCTGGGCGGTGAAGCCGACGATCTGCAGCGCCGGCTCGGCGAGGGTCCGTGCATCCGCGCAGCGATCGACGACGTGACCGTGTGGATCGACGACTTGCACACCGACGAGCGCTGGCCGCGGTTCGCCGCCGCCGCAGCCGACATCGGAATCCGCTCGATGGCGTGCTTCTTCCTCTACATGGATGGTGACGACTTCGGCGCGCTGAACCTGCACAGCACCCGACCTCATGCGTTCACGTCCGAAGCACGACTCCTCGGCGAGCTGTTCGCCGCTCACGCCGCCACCGCGTTCGGCGCCATCCAGGAGAAGCAGCAGCTTCGAGCAGCACTCAGCTCGCGCGACATCATCGGTCAGGCCAAGGGCATGATCATGGAGCGCTACAAGCTCGACGCGAACGAGGCCTTCGCACTACTCGCCCGCCTGTCTCAGGACACCAACACCAAACTGGTCGACGTGGCGGCCCAGATCGTCGTGGCGGGTCCGGAGACCTCCTAGCGCAGTTCGTCTTCCGCCGGGAATCCCAGCACCGGGATGCCGCCGCGTTCCTGGAATCGCTCGAGACCCTTGCCGGCGAGGGCGCGTGGCCCCGTCGCGGGCGTGAAGAACATCATGCCCTTCTCGAAGATCTGCGTGACGCCCGCGGCGTCGGGGGTCAGGGTCGGGAGTCCGATCGCCTGTCCCAGCGGTCCGGTGATCCCGCCGAGGTCGGTCACCTTGCCGTCCATCGCCGACGTGGCGAGCTCGAGGAACTGTGACGTTCCGGGGATGATCTGCTCGACGAACTGGCCGAAGCTGCCGAAGTCGAGTCCCTGGGATGGCCCGGAAGGCCCGGTGGGCGGCTTGACGACGCGCGGCGCCGGTTGCCCCTGCACCGTGAACCAGGACGACTTCAGTTTCAGCTTGGTGCGCGCCTCTTCGCCGGTGACCTCGGCGGTCCCGCCGGAACCCACCGCGCGCACCTTGAGAGCGCGGCCGTGTTCGGCTCCGAGTCCGTTGGCCTCGACCACCTCGAAGCTCCGGAGAGCCCCGACGCCGAAGGCGGCGCCGATGCTGCCGGCCGACACGGTCGCGGTCCAATTGTGGTTGGGCGAGACCGTGTCGCCCTCGTCGGGCACGGCCGGGAACCGGCCGCCGGCCGAGAAGCCACCCGTCGAGGCGGAGAACTCGGTGAACGCCGGCTGCCCGTTCTGCAACAGGATCTGGCCGGCGGTCGCGTCGGCCGCGACATTCGTCCGGCGGTCCTCGCCGGCCACGCCGCCGTAGACCTGGGAGTTCTGGGTGTCGTCGATCTTCTTGCCGCCGGCGATCGCGGCGAGCGCATAGGTCCGCGCGGCGACGGCCTGCGCCTGCAGAGCCGCGGCGCCGCCGGAGTCGGCCCAGGCCGGCAGGCTCTCCCGCGGGATGACGCCCTTGACGTAGTCGTCGATGTGGATGCGGTTGACCACACGTCCACCTTCGAGGCCGAGTGCACCTCGGTAAGCCTTCTCGGAACCACAGAACTTGAGGAACTCGGCCGCGGGCCGGTTCGGCAGCATGCTCAGCGGTTCGACGAACGATGCCGGAACGGAGCGGATCGTGCCACCGCCGCAGCCGCTGCGGATGGTGGCGGTGCCCCCGGACAGGCTGACCGCCTGTCCGGGAGCCACCGTCTGACCTCCGACGCGCATTCCGGCGTCCGCATGCACATTCACCGAGTTCTGACCCGTGAGGGCCACGTTGATCTCGGGCCTGTCCACCTTCCCCGCGGTGGTTCCACCGTAGAAGTGGCGCAGGATCTGCTGTGCCGACCAGCCCTTACGGGCGTAGCCGTACGCACCCCATTGCCCCATTCCGCGGCCGTGGCCATGACCATGTCCGATCAGCGTCACCGTCGACCCGACCGAGAGTTCGACCCCGGGGGTCGATTCCGTTGAACCCGCAGCTACGAGTCCACCGGCCAGCAGTGCGGGCGCGAGCCCGGCCGCAGCCCAGGTCAGCAACTTTCCGTGGGTCCGTGCGGGCCGGGAACCGGTCGCCGGCCTTCCCGGCAGGAGCCGTCTGGATCGGGCTTTGTTCACTGCAGAACACATCCTTCGGTCGCGACGACAACAGCCCCGGGAGTTCCAGCGAAACCGCAACTCCCGCACTTCCGTGACTGATGTGACGATTGGGACATAAGTGACACTAGTGAACCTCCTTCGCGTTCACCAAGCCGAGCTGATCACAACCGGATCACGAGTTGTGACCGCGATCGTGACCTCATGCATATCACCAGTAACACCAGCCTCAGAGGTAACAAGAATGTCACGAGTGCCCCGCCGTCGGCGTGTGTCGTGTCGCCGAGCTCCGATCCGCACCACGATGGCGGCCGACACCGAGCACGCCTCGACGCCGCCCGGCGCACGAGGCTGCGCACGTCGCACCGATGACCGGACACCCGGGCGAGGAGATCCCCTGTGCGCTACCCCCGACCGAAGCATTCGATCGCTCTCGCGGCCATCGCCGCGGCGGTCGTCGCGAGCCCGTTCGCGGTGATCGCGAGCAATGCCGGCCCACCGGCCGGTGACACCCGACTCGTGGACAACAAGCAGAAGATCGCGAACACCGAGATCGAGCAGGTGCCGCTGCGTGAACTGCCGGCCGCCATCGTCGACGTCGCGTCCTCGGGTCTCGGAGCCGCAGGCGTGAAGCTCCCGCCGATCGACCCCGACGCCTTCCCCGTGCCGGACCTCACGGTCCCGCTGCCCAAGGGACTCGTGCCCACCGCGGGCGAGTCGTCGGCACCGAGCGCTTCCGGGTCGAGGACACCGGAGGCGACGACCACCTCCCCCGACTCACCCTCACGGACGAAGACGAGGTCGGTCCCCGGCCCCGCCCCGACGAGCACCACCCCGCCAGCGGTCACGACCATGCGGGACGGGCGCGAGGTCGGCGCTGCGGTGACGCACATCGTGCGCGAGGACCCCATCAAGATGGTCGCCTTCACCTGGGACCGCCCCGTCGACGTCGACCTGAAGCTGCGTGCGCGGCAACCCGACGGGACCTGGAGCCCGTGGACGGTCCTGGAGCAGATCTCGAAGGGCGGTGTACCGACCGCGGACAAGCCGGCGGGCACCGAACCGGTGTGGGTCGGCGACGCGCGTGAGGTACAGGTCGCCGCGTCCAAGGACGGTCTCGCAATTCCGGCCGCCGAGACACAGGGCGGCGACCTGGCCCAGCTGGCCGTCGGCTCGGCGAGCGAAGTCGTGACGAAGCTGGCCGAGACCGCTCTCAACACTCTGAAGGCGACCCTGATCAGCCCGGAGGGTCTGCTGTCCCTGGGTTCGTCGCTGCTCTCCCCGCTGACCGGCGGACCGCAGGTGGTCGCGCGTCCCCAGTGGGGCGCCGACGAGGGCATCCGTTGCTCGCAGCCGGTGTACTCCCCGCAGCTGAAGGGCGCGATCGTGCACCACACCGCCGGCAGCAACGACTACACCCCGGCGCAGTCGATCGAGATCGTGCGCGGCATCTACGCGTATCACGCACAGAGCCTCAACTGGTGCGACATCGGCTACAACGTGCTCGTCGACAAGTACGGACAGATCTTCGAGGGTGCGTTCGGCGGACTGGACCGCAACGTGCAGGGCACTCACACCGGGGGGTTCAACAAGGACACGGTCGGCTTGTCGTTCATCGGCAATCTCGAGGAGGTACCGCCGACCGCCGCGGCGGTCGCCGCGGCCGGACGCTTCCTGCGCTGGCGCCTCGGCAAAGCCGGTCTCAACCCCGCCGGCACCGCGACCCTGATGTCAGAGGGATTCGCCGGCACCAAGTTCGCGGCCGGAACACAGTCCAGCCTGCCGATGATCTCCGGCCACCGCGACTACAACAGCACCAGCTGCCCCGGCGTGCACGGGTACGCGGCACTCGCCCAGGTCCGTGCGCTCGCCGGTGGTGCTGCCGCACCGGCACCGGAGTCGACGCCGCCCGCCGAACCGGGAGCACCCGATCAGGCACCCGCGCCCGCCCCCGATCAGGCACCCGCACCGGCCCCCGAACAGGCACCCGCACCCGCCCCCGAGGCGGCACCGCCGGCAGCCTGACCAGCGCGAACCGAACGATTCAGGCGAACCAGCGTTCGAGGACCCTGGCGACGCCGTCGTCGTTGTTGCCGACGGTGACCTCGTCGGCGGCGTCGAGCGCGGCCTGGTGGCTGTGTCCCATGGCGACACCGTGACTCGCCCAGCTGAGCATCTCGACGTCATTGGGCATGTCGCCGAAGGCGATCAGTCCGTTGTCCGGCAGACCGGTGGCCTCACAGAGGCGCGCGAGTCCGGACGCCTTGTGCGTACCGGGCACCGACAGTTCGACGAGGCCGTTGTCGGTGGAGAACGTGACCTGGGCGAGGTCGCCGACGAACGGCTGCAGCCGTTCGGCCATCTCGCCGCTCGGCATATCCGGTTTGCGTACGAGCAACTTCACCGCAGATTGGCTGAAGACCTCGTCGTCGCCGACCTCGACGTGGTCCGGGTTGAGCCAGGCGTGTTCGTAGCCGGCACTCGCGACGAACGGGGCCGTCGCGGCGTCGTGCGCGGATCGGCCGGCACGTTCGGCGGCGATCCCGCATCCCGGGATCTGCTGGTAGGCGATCTCCCCCAGCTTTCCCAGGACGTCTGGTTCGAGATTGGCCGACCACAGCACCCGGTCGTGCTCGGCGTCGTAGATGATGGCGCCGTTGGCGCACACCGCATATCGGACGAACGCATCTGTTCCGGCGAACTGGTCGGTGATCTCGGCGATCCACCGGGGCGGACGTCCGGTCGCCAGCACGAACTCGACACCGGCCGCGCGGGCCGCCGACAACACGGACACGGTCCGCGACGACACCCGGTTCTCGTCGTCGATGAGCGTTCCGTCCACGTCGCTGGCGATCAGGGTGGGTGGACCGAATGTCATCTGTTTCCTCTGTCTCGGGGTTGTGCGGTCTCGCGTTGTCGTCGGGCGGCCTTGCGGGCGCGGGCCTCGGCCTTGAGAAGCGCTTCGTCTGCTTCGATGACGGCGGCCTCCTGCGGCGTCGGGGCCGAGCCTCCGAGCCGTGACGGCACCCAGAACTCACCCGCCGGATGCGGGCCGTAGGCGTCCTGGACCTCGAGGAGCATGGAGTCCATCGTGTCGCGCAACCGCAACGTTTCGCGTTCGGGCTCCCCGGCGGCGTCGACGGTGAACGGCAAACCGTACCGAACGTGCACCGGTAGCCGGCTGCGACCCATGTTCCGCGCACCGCCCTTGGTCCACTGCCGGTGGGCGCCCCACACGATCGCCGGGACGACCGGGACGCCGGCCTCGGCGGCCATCCGCACCGCCCCGCTCTTGAACTCCTTGAGCTCGAAGCTGCGGCTGATCGTCGCCTCGGGGTAGACCGCGACGATGTGGCCGTCACGCAGGCGCCCGAGCGCCGCACGGTAGGCGTCGGCACCGCGGGATCGGTCCACCGGAACCGTCATCGTGTGGTTGACCAGGAATCGCATGATCGCGACGTCCATGACCTCGGACTTGATGAGGAACCGCGTGCGCCGGCCCGCACGCTGGACGCCGAGCGCGGCGGGGATGAAGTCGACGTACCCGGTGTGGTTGACGCACAGCACGGCACCGCCGGTCTCCGGGATGTTCTGGACCCCGGTGAAATGCAGGTCGAGACCCTGGGCGCGGACGAGCGTGTTCGCGATGATCTCCAGGGTCCGGTAGACCGGCTCCCGGTGTCGACGCGCCCCGCTGCTCATGCCTGCAAGGTTAACGGTCAGGGGTTGTCGCGCTGAGCGCGCTTCGCGGCCCGTTCGGCCTGTTCCTCGGCGTCCATGCGGTTGGCCTCCTCGAGGGTGGGCGCCGACCCGCCGAGGCGTGCGGGCACCCAGAACTCCCCCTTGGGGTGTTCGCCGTAGGCGTCCTGCAGTTCGAGCAGCTTGGCACTCATGACCTCGTGCAGCTTCGCGGTGAGGGCGTCGGGGTCTCCGGTGGGCTCGAGCGGTTCGCAGACCCCGATCGAGATCGGGTAACCGGTGCGGCCGAGCCTCTTCGGATGCCCCTTGGTCCACACGCGCTGGGCGCCCCAGATGACGGTCGGGATGATCGGTGCACCGGATTCGAGTGCCATCCGCGCGGCACCCGACTTGAACGCCTTGAGCTCGAAGCTGCGGCTGATCGTCGCCTCCGGGTAGACGCCGACCAGTTCGCCGCGCTTGAGATAGTCGACCGCCGCCCGGTAGCTGTCCGCACCCGCGGTCCGGTCGACGGGAATGTGCTTGAGCGAGCGCATGATCGGGCCGGAGATCTTGTTGTCGAAGACCTCCTTCTTCGCCATGAACCGCACCTTGCGACGACCCTGCAGGTGTGCCGGGATGCCGGCGTAGGTGAAGTCGAGGTAGCCGGTGTGGTTGATCGCGACGACGCCGGGCCCTTCGGCCGGGACGTGCTCGACGCCCGACACCTTGAACTTGAGACCTTCGGCGAGCCAGAGCAGGCGCGCGGTGGTGATCACGGCGTCGTAGACGGGTTCCATGCCGCAAAGCTTAGCGATCGCGCTCCCGGTACAGGTCAGGCGTCGGTCGCACCGATCCGGGTGACGGCGAACACCAGGTCGACGGCGGCGTCGGAGAGCTGTGCGGGCGTCAGGGCGAGCCGGCCGTCGATGTGGTCGAGGTAGAGGGCCACGAGGGCACCGGTGAGCGCCGAGGAGATCACCGCGACGCGTTCGGGGGCGAGCGAGTTCTCGTCGGCGACCATGCCCAGGACGGTTTCGACGAATCCGGGAACGGTGGCCGCGCGATGTGCGCGGAGGACGTCGTCGGCGAGCGGTTCGCGCAACAGGATGCGGGCCCGGCCCGGGTTGTCCTGGAAGAACTCGCGGAAGACCTCCAGCAGCGCGCGCACGCTCCCCCGGAGGTCGGCGGGCCGCTCGATGCCGGCGATCTGGGCGAGGAGCTGTTCGGTGACGCGGTCGTACACCGCGGTGACCAGCTGCTCGGTCGACTCGAAACTCTCGTAGAAGTACCGCGGACTCAGGTTGGCCTCGCGCACGACCGCCCGCATCGTCACGGCGCCGGTGCCACCGTTTCCCAGCAGGGTCTCGGCGACGGCCAGCATCTGCTCGCGCCGGTCGGTGGACCGGTCCTCGAGCGTCTGCCCGCGCCACCGCTTCCCCGAACTCATCTGAACATCGTCGCATCCCGCGGCGTGGTCTCCATTGACATCACCTGATTCAACATGAATCATGCGATTCATGTTCGATGAACAAGCATTCCAGGAAGCGCTGGCCCGACCACGCCTCGCCAAGCCCGCACCCGAATACCTCGACGCCAACCGCGGCGTCCCGATCCGGGCCATCTCCGAACAGGAGCTGCAGCGGTCGACCATCGAGTGGTTCGACGCCTTCGACAAGAAACTCGTCCACCTGAGCGACGTCCACGGCACCGACCTGTCATGGATCATGACGTGGGCCAAGAAGTACTGGTGGAGCTTCCTGGTACGCGACATGAGCGTGAACGACGAGCTCTACGCACCCGATCTCCGATACACCGACGTCACGACCTTCGGGCGCACGATCGTCGGCATCGACGACTTCGTGACCTACAACTTCGCCTTCTTCGACGCCATCCCCGACTGGCGCTACGACCCCCTCCCCGACCAGGTCTACGTCGACGTCCAGCCGGACGGAACCGTGCGCACGGTCATCCGGTACACCGGCAGCGGCCACTTCAGCGGCGGGTTGCGGATGTATCCCTACGACGAGTCGGCGCCGACCATCTACGGCGACGGACGGTTCATCCAGGCACCCGCGGTGGACCGGTACCACTTCAACGCCGACGGTCTGATGGAAGAGGGCGAGACGCTCTACGACTTCATCGACGCCGTCCAGCGTGCCGGGATCATGCCCCGCGACGACAGCAGGCTGGTCCGCTCCCTCTTCGCCGCGTCGAAGCTGCCGGTCCTCGCCCGCGGCGCCTGAACCGGCTCGGGAGGTGGTGAGACCCGTCACGCGGGCGCCTCGTCGGGACTCATGGCCCACGCCACGGGAAAAGGCGGCTCGATACCCTGGAGGCCTGAAGTGCTCGCCGCGGCAGCCCCGCGCACACCAGGAGAGGCCCCTACGTGCAGATCACCAGCATCGGTCATGCCGGTTTCCACATCCAGACCACCGCCGGATCGATCCTCTGCGACCCGTGGGTCAACCCGACCTACTTCGCCTCATGGGTGCCGTTCCCCGACAACTCCGAGCTCGACTGGAAGACGCTCGGCGACTGCGACTACCTCTACGTCTCTCATCTGCACCGCGACCACTTCGACGAGCGCAACCTACGCGAGAACGTCAACAAGGACGCGACCGTCCTGCTCCCCGACTACCCGGTGCCGGACCTGCGCCGTGAACTCGAGAAGCTCGGCTTCACCAAGTTCGTCGAGACCACCGACTCGGTGAAGACGACGGTGACGGGCGACAAGGGCTCGCTCGACGTGATGATCATCGCGCTGCGCGCCCCGGCCGACGGGCCGATCGGCGACAGCGGGTTGGTCGTCTCCGACGGCGAGACCGTCTGCTTCAACATGAACGACGCCCGCCCGATCGACCTCGACGTCATCGACGAGGCCTTCGGTCACGTCGACGTCCACCTGCTCCAGTACTCGGGCGCCATCTGGTACCCGATGGTCTACGACATCCCACGGAAGTCCAAGGCCAACTTCGCATCTCAGAAACGTCAGCGCGGAATGGACCGTGCACGTTCCTACATCGAGCAGGTCGGCGCGACCTGGGTCGTGCCGTCCGCCGGTCCGCCGATGTTCCTCGACGAAGAACTGTTCCATCTCAACGACTTCGGCTCGGGCGAAACCGCAGACGACACCTCGATCTTCCCGGACCAGGAGACCTTCCTGGAGCAGATGCGCATCCACGGCACCGACGACGGCGAGAAGCATCGCGGCCTGATGATGGTGTCGGGTTCGGTTGCCGACTTCAGCGGTTCGACGCTGAACGAGGTCACCCACCCCTATGCACCCGCCGACGTCTTCGGCGAGAACAAGAGGGCCTACCTCGAGCGGATGAAGGAGAAGTTCGCGCCGGTCATCGCCGCGGACAAGGCCACCTGGGCGCCGGCCGAGGGCGAGCCGCTGATCGGCGCACTGCGCGAGCTCTTCGAGCCGATCATGGCCCAGTCGGATCTCATCTGCGACGGCATCGGCTATCCCGTCGGCCTCGTGATGACCCCGGGCGGCGGTCCCGCGAACGACGCCACCGAGACCGTCGTGCTCGACTTCCCCAACCGCATCGTGCGGGAGCCGAAGGAAGGAGAAGGCAAGTACCGCTACGGCTTCCGCATCGCCACGGAACTCGTGCGCACCGTCCTCCGCGACAACGAGCCGGACTGGGTGAACACCATCTTCCTGTCCACGCGCTTCACCACGTGGCGCATCGGCGGGTACAACGAGTTCCTCTACACCTTCTTCAAATGCCTGACCGACGAGCGCATCGCCTACGCCGACGGCTGGTTCGCCGAGGCCCACGACGACTCGGCGTCGATCACCAGGGACGGTTGGGAGATCCAGCGCCGCTGCCCGCACCTGAAGGCCGATCTCGGCAAATTCGGAGTGATCGAGGGCGAGAAGCTCACCTGCAATCTCCACGGCTGGCAGTGGGACCTGACGTCGGGGCGATGCCTGACGTCGAAGGGTCACGAACTGCGCGCGGAGCGTCTGGGGAACTGAACCGTCCCGGATGTGACCGCGGGACGGGTCACCGCCCGGACGTCGAGGCGACGCTGCACTGCGGTCGCACCGACGTACAGGCGGGAGTTCCATGACCCACAACGATCTGACGGTCACCATCGGCCGCGAGGAACTGGTCCAGCTCCTGGCGCGTCCGGTTTTTCGTCTGCGCAGGCGCATTCATCTGCGTCGGTTGCGGGGAGACCGCTACACCGACGACGCCGAGGACTGCTGACGGTCGCAGCTGGCCACGTCCCGACGGATACCCATCGGCGGCGGTTTCATTCCGATGGACGCCGGGTACGCGATTTCCATGTGCAATCCACAGGAGGAAGTCCAGTGACCATCGTGACCGAGATACTCGAGTCCCATCCTGTACACGACGACATCGACAACGCCGCGCTCGCGGCCTGCATCGAAGCGTGTGCGGAGTGCACTCAGGCCTGCACCTCATGTGCGGACGCATGTCTCGGAGAGAGCGGCGTCGACCAGCTCGTCGAGTGCATCCGCGCCGATCTGGACTGCGCCGACCTGTGTTCGGTCACCGAGCGAGTGCTCCTCCGACGCACCGAAGCCAACGTCACGGTGGTGCGGGAGACGTTGGAAGCGTGCGCAACCGCATGCCGTGTCTGTGCCGAGGAATGTGACCGGCACGCGGACATGCACCAGCACTGCAGGATCTGCGCGGACGCGTGCCGGCGCTGCGAGGAGGCCTGCCGGACGCTGCTCGAGGTGCTCGGCTAGCACGACCCTGCGCTCGGCCCAGGATGCTTCGGCACAACCGCCGAAGTCGAACCCGACAATGAGGAGAGAAGATCATGGCTCAGTACCGCGTGGTGGATTCCGACGAAACAGTCATCGAGGAAAAGGGTTTCGATGACGCAACCAGTGCCTACGACTGGTTCAAGACCGTCGCCGCGCCCGATGACAGCCTCGGCACCGTCATGCAGGTCCACGACAACGGCGAGTGGAAGAACTTCGAGGTGTCCGACGGCGGCACCAACAAGAATCCGTCCGCGGACGCCTAACGTCCGGCGAAACGGCCGTTCAAGAAGGTCAGGGCCTCGACACTCCACGGGATGAATGCCGCCGTGTGCGTCTGCCCGCGGTATTCGGTGAAGGTCGTCGGCACACCTCGACTGCGGTAGCTCTCGGCGAGACCGGCGACGTCGGCGGCGATCATCACACCGTCGCCGATGCCGTCGGAATTGCCGACGCCGAGCATCATCGGAACCCGCGGGGTGCCGAGTGTTCCCATCACGTTCTCCGAGATCGCCTGCCGCACACCGGGTACGTCGAGCACGCCACCCACCGATGGTTTGAGGAGTTGGTGGTCGGTGAGTCCCGGATATTCGTCGGCGAACTGTTCGATGCACTCCCCCGCGACCTGGCGCAGAATTCGCTCGCCCTTCGGGGACAGATAGCTCGCGAGGTCGATGTCGTAGGTCTCGGCATAGACCGCCATCAAAGCGGGGATGACTCCCGTCCATTCGGGTTTGCCGTTGACGTAGCCGAGGTTGTGTGCGGGATCCACCGGAATCCCGCCCGCCGCCGCGCCGACGATGTTGAGTTCCGGCGAATAGGTGGGCGCCAGTTCGGCGCCGAAGCCGGTGGGTACCGACCCGCCCGAGTATCCGTACAAGGCGATCGGGGTGCGGGCTGGTGCACGGAGCTGCCTGAGCGCGGCACGGAGCCCGTCCAGGGCGGCATAGCCGGATTCCCTCGCGATCGTCCATCGCAACCCGCGACCCTCATAGTCGGGGACCGCGACCGTGTAGCCGGCCGCCATCAGTCCGGTGATCAGGGCCAGATCGATGGGCCGCTCGGACATGTTGCCGCCCCGCAGCGTGTACGACGGATCGCACTGCGCGCCCAACGCGTCGTAGAAGGAGTGGTACGACACCATCCGACGCGGCGCGCCCGGGCCTACGACGGGCGGTGAGATCACCGTGGTCACCGTCGAAGTCGGATGACCGGAGTTGTTGGTACTCCGGTACAGGATCTGAGTCGCGGTGATCGGCACATCAGTTCCGCGCCATCCCAATCCGACCTGACGCGTGCGCAGGATGGCGCCCGGGGCACGCTTCTCGTAGTCGCGTGGAGGCTCGTAGAACGGGTCTTGCGTCGGCAGCAGCGCCGGTGCCGCGACGGGCGCCGGGAGCGGGGTCGGCGACGCCGTAGGCGTGAGAACACACAGGGAGGCCGCGACCCCGATCACGGCGATCAGCGTGGTGAGGGGTCGCGAGATCTGGCGCATGAGCAGTGATCATGCCCGGTTTGCCTCGCTCGCGGTGGGATCCGAGCAAGGTGGGCACGGATTGCTCGCGAGACGGTTTTCAAGCCACGGGGGCGTTCTCTCCTGCCCGCTCCACCTCTTCCACCACCGGCGACATCGCCACCACGACCGCGCCGACGACTGCGGCGATGAAGGCGATCACCGCGACCGGTCCCCAGCCGGCACGGACGGTGTCGTCGAGGACCACGATGCCGACCACACCCGGCACCACCGTCTCGCCGACCACCAGGGAGGCCGACGCCGCGCTCACCGCACCCTTCTGCAGGGCCACGGTGAACATGTAGAAACCACCTGGACCGCTGAGGATGATCGCGTACAGTGCCGGGTCGGTGAAGAGTTCGCCGAGGTCGAAGGGGTCGAGACCGTCGAGCACTCGGACCGCGACTGCGAGCACGCCGAACAGGACGCCGCCGGAGAGACCCGCCAGCACCGCGACCCGGCTCTGCATTCGCGGCAGGATCGCGGCGCCGAGCCCGAGGATGACGACGGCCGCGACGAGAACCGCCCAGTGCAGCCACCATTCGTGTTTGCGTCCCTCGTCACCGGCAGCGAACCCGAGCAGGACGAGCGCCACCACGACGACACCGATCGCGGTCCAATCACGCTGGGACAGTCGCGCTTTCAACACAATGGTGGCCAGCACCACCGTCACGACGAGGTTGGCGCTGACGATCGGCTGCGCAAGGAACAGCGGGATCATCCGCGCGGCCACGAGGTTGCCGAGGAAGCCGATGCCGTCCAACGCCATTCCCGCGATGAACGCCACGGTCAGCATGGCGGCGATGGTCGACCGCAGGGACGGCGCCTCACCCGGCCCGGCACCGGTGTCGTCGACGCTCTGCGCGCCTCGGGCCTGCAGCACCGACGCCGTGCCGTAGGCCAGCGCGGCGAACACCGCGGCGAGAATACCGATCAGCATGATCGAACAGTAGTCACCGCGGCGTCGCGCGACCAGACGTAGACTTTGACCGATGCCGATGTCCAGCCCCCGGCCGCTGTGGCCGGCCGTTTCCCGCAGATCCGCGAGGTGCGGGCGAGGTCGCCGCGGCACGACCGGCGAAAGACGGGGACACGATAGATGGGTCTGTTCCACATCCCGCTGCAGATAACCCACTTCGCGATCGGCGCCGCCGCACTGATCAGCGGTGAGGCCGCGGTCGGGACCACGCGCGGCGTCGCGGGCCTGGCGCGCACGGCCGCAGGTTTGGTCGCCGAATCCTTCGCTGGTCCCCCGGTGCGTCGAAGCAGTTCGCACGGCGACAACCGGTGGATCGAGGTGCGGGGTCTCGATGGCTCCGCAGCCCACACGATCGGCACCACCATCGTGGCCGATCTGCTGAACACGCCCGGCGTCCGGGACGCGGTCCTGAACGAAGCCCTGTCCCGGGTCGTGGTGACGGTCGAGTCGAACGGACCGACCGTCGAGGAACTCGTCGAGGTCGTCGAACAGGCCGAGAGTCGGGTTGCCGCATCCCCGGACGCCCCCCGGCGACCGTCGGCGAGCCTGCCCGGCGACGACACTGCCCTTGCTGCGCGACTGCTGAGCGCCTACGCGGCCGGGACGGGGCTGATCCTCGCAACCGGGGCGGCCGCCTTGCGGGTCACCGGGGTCACGTCTGCGTTGGCCGCACCGGTGTCGATGGCGCAGAACTCCCCCTCGATCCGACGCCGCGTCGAAGCGCGCCTCGGACCCGACGCCGCGCAGGTGTTCTTCTCCGCTCTCAGCGCCGGCATGAGTGTGCTGACCGTGTCGCCCGGCGCGCTGCTTGCCGACAGTGCCGTGCAGGCGTTGCTCGTGGCCGAGACGATCAACGCCCGACGCAACTGGGAGCGTTTCGAGCCCGAGTTGACCCGGCAGGCGTGCAAGTCCGCGGGGCTCGTGGGTGTCAGCCCGAGAGCGGCCCACCGGTCGGTCGGTGCCGCCGATTCCTACGCCGACCGCTCGACTCTCGCGGGGATCGGAGCCGCCGCGATCTCCGGCATCGCCTCCGGGAAGACCGCGACCGCCGGTTCGGCGGCACTCGCCCTGGTCCCCAAACCCGTCCGCAGCATCCGGGAGTCGTTCGGCGTCGCCCTCGGTCGCGGCCTGATGCTCCACCACCGCACCGTGGTGATGCGCCCGGATGCGCTGCGCTCCCTCGAGGCGGTCACCACGGTCCTCATCGATCCGCGCGTGCTGTTCACCGACGAGCTCACGGTGACGCGCATCGAAGGGGTGCCGCCGGAGGTGCGCTCTACGGCATGGTCGGCGGCCCGGGAGGCCCTGCACGAGGGCTTGCTCGCGCCCGGATGGCACAAGCTGTCGGACATTCCCGGCGCAGGTGGTGACGGCGAGGCCCTCATCAGCGCCCTGCGCGACCCGTTCGCGTCGGCGGTGGTCACCGAGTCGCGGCGCGTCGGGATACGCGTGATCTCGCTCGACCACGACGGCCTGCGCTCCCTCGGTCAGGGGTTCGATGACCTGTTGCCCACCGACGACGGGATCGACCGGGAGCTGGCGAGGGCGCTCACACAATTGCACGCCGACGGCCGGCAGGTGCTCCTCGTCACCGGTTCGACCGAATCGGCAACGCTGCCTGCGGAGGTGGTTGTCGGTGTGTGGCAGGACAATTCGATCCCGCCGTGGGGTGCGGATCTACTGGTGCCGGACCTGCGCGCCGTGTGGCGAATCCTGCACGCCGTCCCCGCAGCCAAGAAGTCGGCGACCAAGGGCATCGAACTGTCGGCGAGCGCGTCGGTGATCGGTGCCGTCATGCTGTTGCCCGAGGTCGTCGGCAACGGTCCGACCTCGGTGAACATGACCGCGGTGGGCGCGCTGTGGTCGGGGTACCGCCTCGCCGACGGTGTCTTCGATGACCCACTCCCGCACCCCGAGCCGGGTCACGACTGGCACGCGCTCCCCGTCGAGGAAGTGCGTGCGCTGCTGCCCCGACCGGAGCCGCGGACGACGAAGACCGCCGGCACCGACGAGCGCCGCTTCCCCGGGTTCCTGGCCCCGGTGACCGGCCCGCTGGCAGCCACGTGGCGCATCGTCGGAGAGTACTTCGAAGCCTTCCGGGAGGATCTCGACGAACCGATCACCCCCATTCTGGCCACCGGCGCCCTGGCCACCGCGCTGCTGGGATCCCCGTTCGACGCCGTCCTCGTCGCGAGTGTGCTGCTGGTGAACACGGCGACCTCCACCCAACAATCCCTGCACGCCGAGAAGGTCCTCGGCGGTCTGCTGGCCGCTCAGGAACCGCTGGCCCATCGCGTGACCGGAGCCACAGACGACGCCGACGTCGAGCGGGTGCCGGCCGGGGACCTGCAGCCCGGCGACCTCATCAGGGTGGGTCCGGGCAAGGTCATCCCGGCCGACGCGCGGATCATCGTCGCCGATGGGGCCGAGGTGGACGAGTCGGCGCTCACCGGCGAATCACTACCCGTCAGCAAGGCCACCGATCCGACGCCGGGTGCGCCGCTGGCCGACCGGACCGGCATGTTGCACGCCGGGACGACCATGGTCGCCGGTCGCGCCGTGGCCGTGGTCACCACGGTCGGCGCCGGCACCCAGATGAACCGGGCGTCGGCGATGACCGCCCGAAAGGCCCGCAAGGTCGGTCTCCAGGCCCAGCTCGCGCACATCACCGGGAGGGCACTGCCGTGGAGCATCGCCGGCGGCGTCGCCGTCGGCGTGTTGAGCCTGCTGCGGGGAACCCCGCTGCGCCAGTCCGCGGGCACGGGCGTAGCGATCGCGGCGGCCGCGGTCCCTGAAGGCCTGCCCCTGGTCGTGACGCTCGCCCAGCTCGCCACTGCGAGACAACTGACCAGCGACGACGTGCTGGTCCGCAATCCCCGCGCCGTGGAAGCCTTTGCGCGGTTGGACATCGTCTGCTTCGACAAGACCGGCACCCTCTCGGAGAACCACCTGAGGGTCGTCGCGCACCGTGGCGTGAGCGGTGTCGCCGACGACGACGTGCTGGCCGCGGCGGCCCGGACCGTCAAGGCCACCGTCGGGAAGGTGGAGCACGCCACGGACGAGGCGATACACGTCGCCGCTCAGGAACGTGGGATGACACTGGACGACGCCGACGCGCACCTGCCGTTCCAGTCGGATCGCCCCTACGCGGCCGCTCTGGTCGGTACGACGCTGTCCATCAAGGGCGCTCCCGAGATCCTCAGCGCTCGTCTGACCGTGGTGGACGACGGACTCGATGAACTCATCGAGGAGATGGCCGCATCGGGCCTACGGGTGCTGGCGGTGGCCGGGCGTGAGCTGACGTCGGAGCAGGCCGCCGCCGCTCGCGACGACCAGTCGGCGCTGGAGGCGTTGTGCGACCGGGACCTGATCCCGGTCGGAGCGATCGGGATCGCCGACACGCCGCGCCCCAGCGCACGCCCACTGCTCGCAGAGCTCCGCCGGCGCGGCATCGGCGTCCGGCTGATCACCGGGGATCACCCGCTCACCGCCGCGGTGGCTGCGCGAGATCTCGGCCTGCCGGTGACGCTCGACGACGTGATGACCGGGCCGGTGTGGGATTCGCTCACCGCAGATGCACGTATCGACGCCGTGCAGCGTTTCCAGGTCTTCGCGCGCATGGCCCCCGAGCACAAGGTGCAGGTGGTGGAAGCGCTGGAGGCCGCCGACCTGGTGAGTGCGATGGTCGGCGACGGCGCCAACGACGCCGCGGCCATCCGTGCCGCGACCGTGGGCGTCGGCCTGATCGCAACCGGCAGTGACCCGGCGAGCACGGCGGCGGACGTGCTGCTGCTCGACGGCCAGATCGGTGCGCTCATCACTGCGATCGACGAAGGGCACCAGCTGTGGCGTCGCGTGCACGCCGCGGTGTCGATGCTGGTCGGCCACAATCTCGGCGAGGTCACCTTCTCCCTCATCACCAGCGCGGTGACCGGACGTCCGGCGATGTCCGCGCGTCAGATCCTGCTTGTCAACATGCTCACCGACGCCTTCCCGGCCGCGGCCCTGGCCGTGAGCCCCCAGGTGGCCGGCGGTCTGGCCGACTTCGACGAAGCCGCGCTGTGGCGAGCGACCTACACGCACTGCGTTTCGACGGTCACAGGTGCCACCCTGGCCTGGCTTCTGGCTCGCCCGATCGGGACGCAGAGGCGCGCGGCGACAGTGGGATTGGCCGGTCTGGTGCTGACACAGGTCGCCGAGATCGTCTCCGAATCGCACGGGCCGCTGGTCGTCGCCACCAGCATCGGAACCTTCGCGGTGCTGGTCGGAGTGATCAGCACCCCGGGTGTGAGCCAGTTGTTCGGATGTAGACCGCTGGGGCCGATCGGATGGGGTCAGGCAGCGGTGGGCGCCGGCGCCGCGATGGCGGTGTCCAGGGTTGCACCGACCGTGACCGTGAAGCTCGGCGAGTGGTACCGAGGGACGTTCGGGTCAGCGGCCGCCGAAGGCGGCGTCGATGAGCAGGGTTCAGGCGTCGATGACGAGGACACCGGCACGCACCAGCAGGGCATAGAGCCCGCGGATGGGCGGGGTCAGAACCCGGACACCGGTCGAGATGAGGCTGTCGGTGTCAAACGACCGGGCGATCTCAGTCATGTAGGGAAGCCTAACCGAAGAGCCCTTGGGCAAGCAATGGAGCACAGCCGATTGGAGTCGGAAATGTTGACATCGGTGAAGTCCTTCGTGGATTCCCATCGCGACGTGTCAAAGCTCGTCGAAGAAGCCGAAAGCTTCTCGATTCAGCTTCCGGTGGTCGGACGGGTGGGTGTTCCGCCGCCGGAGAAGCTCGCCTTCTATGGCGCACTCGGCCTGCTCGCCGCCGTCGAGATCATCGACTGGCCGGTCGCCGTTGCCCTCGGCATCGGCCACGCGGTCACCACCGGTCAGCTCGAGCATCGTGCAGAAAAGGCAGAGCACCATGTGCGCGAAGTCGTCGACGAGGCTGTCGAGGAAGCTTTCGAAGAGGCGACCGAGCAGCATGCGCTGCCTGCCGCGCCGGCTGCCACCGCGAAAGCGCCGGCCAGGAAAGCGGCCCCGCGGAAGAGCGCCCCCAAGAAGACAGGGACCACCAAGACGGCAACCAGGGCGGGGGCCACCAAGGCACCGGCGAAGAAGACGGCCGCCAAGAAAACGGCTGCCAGAAAAACAACCGCCAAGAAGACGCCGACCAAGAAGGGTGCACCGAAGAAGCCGTCGAACGGCTGACGGCCGGACCGGACGTGCGGCGTCAGTCGTCGATGACGAGGACGCCTGCTCGCAAGAGCAAAGCGTAGAACCCGCGAACAGGCGGGGTGAGCAGCCGAACCCCGGACGCCACCAGGGCGTCGGGTCCGAGCGACCGAGCGATCTCACTCATGAAGGTCAGGCTAATTGCGCCGTGCCCGACCAGACAATGGCAGACGGGCGAACGTCAGCTGAACACTTCACGTCCCGAACAATGCTGCCGGCGCGTCGCCCGCAGCTCCACTGCCACGATTCCGTCAGTCCCGGTGCTCCACCCGCGGCGGATGCCCGTATCCCCGCGGCGCGTTCGTGGCGTCGGCCGTTTCGACCGCCGTCACCGCTCCCGACGACGCGAGTACCACTCCCCCGCCGACGGCGGCGACGAAGGCGACGATCGCGGCCGGGCCCCAACCCGCGCGCGTGACGTCGCCGAGGAAGGCGATGCCGACCGCACCCGGCAGCACCGTCTGGCCGACGACGAGCGCCGCGGCGGCGCCGTTCACCGAGCCGGTCTGTAGCGCCACGGTGAACAGGTAGAAGCCGCCGATCCCGCTGAGCAGCAACCCGTACAGGGCGGGGTCGGTGAACAGCACGGTGAGGTCGAGGGGGTCGAGGCCGTCGAGGATTCGGGACGCCACCGCCATCACGCCGAACACCGCACCGGCGATGAGTCCGGTGACCGTGGCGATGTGGGTCTTCAAGCGCCGCATCACGATCAGACCGATCAGGAAGAGCGCCGGACCGGAGACGAGGACCGCCCAATGCATCCACGCGGTGTGCTCCACACCCTCGCGACCGGCCGACGCCGCGAGCAGGATCAGCGACGCCACGACGACCGCACCGGCGATCCAGTCACGCAGCGTCAGGCCGACTTTCAGCACCACCATGGCGAGGAGCGCAGTGGCGACCAGGCGCGCCGAGATGATCGTCTGCGACAGGAACAGCGGGATCAGCCGGGCGGACGCGATCGTCGCGATGAACCCGATGATGTCGAAGACGAATCCGATCAGGAACGGGACCGTGAGCATCGTCAGCGCGGTGGACTTCAACGACGGGTGCGCCGCCGCGGACCGTCGACGTTCCTCCCGGATGGCGGCGCGCTGCGCGACCTGTTCGGCGCCGAGCGCCTGGAGAACCGCGGCCGCGGCGAACGCCAGCGCACCGATCACCGCGATGACGATTCCGCTGGTCACGGCGCAGGCTCAGATCAGCGAGGGGTGAGGACGTCGGTACCGACGTATTTCGCGAGCTCGGCGGGCAGCTTCACCGAACCATCGGGCTGCTGGTGGTTCTCCAGGATGGCCACCAGCCAGCGCGTGGTGGCCAGCGTGCCGTTGAGCGTCGCCGCGATCTGCGGCTTCCCGTTCTCGTCGCGGTAGCGAATCGAGAGACGGCGGGCCTGGAAGGTGGTGCAGTTCGACGTCGAGGTGAGTTCCCGGTAGGTGTTCTGCGTGGGAACCCATGCCTCACAGTCGAACTTGCGCGACGCCGACGACCCGAGGTCGCCACCGGCGACATCGATGACGCGGTACGGCACGTCGATCGCGGCCAGCATGTCCTTCTCCCAGCCCAGCAGCCGCCGGTGCTCGGCCTCGGCGTCCTCGGGCTTGCAGTAGATGAAGCCCTCGACCTTGTCGAACTGGTGCACGCGGATGATTCCGCGGGTGTCCTTGCCGTAGCTGCCGGCCTCCCGGCGGAAGCACGTCGACCAGCCGGCGTACCGCTTCGGGCCGTCGGACAGGTCGAGGATCTCGTCCATGTGGTAGCCGGCGAGCGGCACCTCCGAGGTCCCGACGAGGTACAGGTCGTCGTCCTTGTCGAGGTGGTAGACCTCGTCGGCGTGCGAGCCGAGGAAGCCGGTCCCCTCCATGACCTCGGGACGCACCAGAACGGGCGGGACCATAAGCGTGAAGCCGTTGGCCGCCGCCTTCTGCGCGGCCATGTTGAGCAGGCCCAACTGCAGGAAGGCGCCCTGCCCGGTGAGGAAGTAGAACCGCGAGCCCGACACCTTGGCGCCGCGCTCCATGTCGAGCAGGCCGAGTGACTCGCCCAGTTCGAGGTGATCCTTCGGGTTCTCGATCTCGCGGGGTTTACCCACGTGCTCGAGGACCACGTAATCGTCCTCGCCGCCGGCGGGTGCCTCCGGGGCGACGATGTTGGAGATCGCACGATGGGCCTCGGCGGCGGCCTCGTCGGCCGCGGACTGGCGCGCAACCGCGGCCTTCACCTGCTCGGCGAGCTCCTTGCCCTTGGCGAGCAGCGCCTGCTTCTCGTCGCCCTGCGCCTTGCCGACCTGTTTGCCGAGAGCCTTCTGCTCGGATCGCAACGTGTCGGCGTCGACGATGGCCGCACGACGGGCCGCATCGGCATCGAGCAGAGCATCCACCAGGCCGGGGTCCTCGCCGCGCGTGCGCTGCGAAGTACGGACCAGATCCGGGTCGTCACGAACAATCTTCAGGTCGATCACGCCTTCAAACCCTACTTGAGCGTGCGATGCGAATCCGATCACGCTATCGACGAGACGCCCGCCGGGGCCGGGCCGTCAGCTCCAGAGCGCCCGCAGATCGTCCCGGCCGAACATCGCGGCGGCATCGGCCGCCGAGGGGGTGCCGGCCTGTGGATCGGCCCCGGCGTCGACGAGCACCCGGACCACGTCGTCGAATCCCTTGAACACCGCCCCGGCCAGTGGGGTCTGTCCCCGGTCGTTGGCGAGGTCGGGATCGGCGCCGCGGGACAGCAGAGCCGAGACCGCCGACGCATGCCCGTGATAGGCCGCGAGCATGAGCAGCGAGTCGCCGGACTGATTGCGCAGGTTCACCGGTACGCCGGCGTCGACGTAGCCGCCCAGCGTGGCAGCGTCGCCGGAACGGGCCATGTCGAACAGCCGGGTGGCCAGTTCGACGACCTCCGGGTCGGGTGACGGACCCGGGCCGGGCGCGGACTGAGGGGAATCGGCGGACACTCCCGCGAGTGTAGGCAGCGTCCGTCGCGTGACCCCCGTCCCCGCATCGGCTGATGCGGGTGTGCCTGGTCGGATCGACCAGGCATGATGGATCCCGATGAACGAGCCCGACCCTGGCCGCGACAAGCCCGGCCCCGACGCCCGCGACCTCACCGACGACGACTTCACCGCCGTCGACCCGGTCGAACGGCACGACGAGCCGGTCGCCGGACGACCCGCCCGACGCGCCCCGCGCAACCCCGTCTTCGTGGTTCTCGCCGCGATCGTCGTCGGCGCACTCGCCGCGGGCGGTATCGCCTTCGCGATGGGTGTCTTCGACGACTCCGGCAGCGTCGGCGGCAGCGACATCGGTGAGGGCGAACGACTCGTCCAGAACGCTTTCACCCGGTCGGTCGCCGGGGACTGCCTCGATTGGCCGGCGGGGAACCCCGGTCAGCCGACAGCGGTCGACTGTGCACAGAAGCACCGCTTCGAGGTGGCCGGCGGCATCGACACCTCCCTCATCCCCGGCGTCGAGTTCGGTGAGGACGCACTGTGGCCGGGACCCGAGCGCTTCGCCGCCATCCGCGACGAACAGTGCCCGGTCGCCGTCGATCAGTACCTCGAGGGTCGGCTGGATCCGCAGGGACGCTTCTCGGTCGGCATGATGTACCCGTCGCAGGCCCAGTGGGACAAGGGCGCCCGCCAGTTGCGATGCGGAATCCAGGAGAACGGCGCCGACGGTCAGCCCGCGCAGTTCTCCGGGCGCGTCGCCGACCAGAACCAGTCCTACGTTTGGCCCGAGGGAACCTGCATCGGCATCGACCCCGAGAACCGCACCCCCACCGGTTTCCCGGTGAACTGCGCCGAACCGCACGCCTTCCAGACGACCGGCATCGTCGACCTCGCGATCCGCTTCGGCGACCGGATGTCGAACAAGCCGTGGCCGGCGACCGGCGCCCAGAACAACTACCTCTCGTCGATCTGCCCGAAGCAGGCGGAACGTTTCGTCGGCGGCGCGCCCGCCCTCGACGCGACCACGCTGAACGTGCAGTGGTCGGTCCTCAGCGAGCCGAGCTGGCTGGCCGGGAGCCGCAAAGTGGTCTGCTACCTTGGTCTCCCCGACAAGCGGGGCGGATTCGCGACCCTCGTCGGCGACGCCAAGGGCGGCGCACTGCTGATCAACGGGAAGGCGCCCGTCCCGCCGCCCGCGGCCCCGCCCGGCCGCGCGCTGCCCACGCCGGTGCCGCTTCCCCCGGGCATCGCGCCGAACCCCGACGAAGCCCCCGCCCCGGCGGGCTGACGCATGGCCGTTCCCATGTCCGACGACGAGTTCGACGGGCTGGTCTCCGACGCACTGGACACCATCCCGTCGGAGCTCACCGGCGCGATGAACAACGTGGTGATCCTCGTCGAGCCGCACAACCCGGAGGAACCCGGCATCCTCGGGCTCTACCAGGGCGTCGCGCTGACCCTGCGCGATCACGAATACGGCGGGTTCCTGCCGGACACGATCACCATCTACCGGGACCCGATCCTGGCGATGTGCAGCTCCCGCGACGAGGTGGTGCGCGAGGTCGCGGTCACCGTCATGCACGAGATCGCCCACCACTTCGGCATCGACGACGCCTGGCTGCACGCCAACGGGTGGGGCTAGGGACCCACCGAATCCCGGCCCACACCGCATGTTTCATCTCCCGCGGAATGCGGAATACCGAGGCACCGATGTCCAGCCCACATCCAGGAGTCCGCATGTCCACTGATGCCATCGTCATCTTGAAAGACGACCACAAGGAGATCCGCAAGCTGTTCCGCGACTTCAAGTCCCAGGGTCCGAACGCCACCAAGACCAAGGGCAAGATCGTCGACCAGATCATCGAGGCCCTGACCGTGCACACCTACATCGAGAACGAATGCATGTACCCCGAGATCCGTAAGCGTGTCCCCGATCTCGAGGACGACATCCTGGAGTCCTACGAGGAGCACCACGTCGCCGACGTGCTCGTCGTCGAGCTGGCCGCGTTGAAACCGGACTCCGAGCGGTTCGACGCCAAGACCACCGTGCTCATCGAGAACGTGGAACACCACATCGAAGAGGAAGAGGACGAGTGGTTCCCCAAGGTGCGGGAGGCGCTCGGGCGCAAGGACCTTCAGGAGATCGGCGAAGAGATGTTGCGTCTCAAGGAGAAGGCCCCGCGTCGTCCGTCGCAGCCGTCGGCACTGAAGAAGACGGTCGACGCGATCCTCAAGTAGGGAGCAGGGCTAGCCCATCGGGTCGTCCACCAGCGGCTCGTCGACTCGCTCGAACGGCGCGGTCTTCGCGCCCCAGCGATGGCAGACCCAGACGCCGTCGACGTACTCAAGTTCGATCGAACCGGTGTTCCCGAGGTGCGTCGCCGCGGCGAAGCGGGAGTCGATGCCGGCCAGGCGCGCCGCGATGAGGCGGATCGCCGCACCGTGGCTGACCAGGAACACGTCCCGCGGGTCGGTTCCCGTCAGGTATGAACGCGCGAGGTCTTCGACGGTCGGGATGTAGCGCTCGTAGACCATCGCGAGCGACTCACCGCCGGGGATGCGCACGTCGAGGTCGCCGGCGTGCCACTTCTCCATGACGTCGTGGAAGACGTCGTGGGCCTCGCGGTCGGTGCGGTCCTCGAGCTCGCCGGCCTGGACCTCGTGCACGCCCTCGACGGACTCGGTGGCGACCTCCCACACCGAGCCGATCAACTCCGCGGTCTGCCGGGCACGCCTGGCCTCCGAGCTGACCAGCACGGCCTCCTGCTCCGGACGGTTCTCGAGTCCGAACCGGACGCCTTGTCGCGCACCGAAATCGGTGAGCGCCGCGCCCGGGAGCGCGGTGTCGAGGCGGCGCATGACGTTCGCGGTGGTCTCGCCGTGACGGACCAGATGCAGGCGCGCCATCACACCTCCCCCTGTCGCATCGCATCGATCCAGGCCAGCGACTCGGCGTGGTCGGGCGGCGTCGTCCCGGTGGTCCGCACCGCGGGCCACGAACCGAGATAGACGACCCGCTCGCACCGACGATGGAGTGCCGCAAGGGCTTCGGCGACCGCCGCGTCGTCGATGTGGCCCACGGCGTCGAGGAAGAACCGGTAGCGACCGGCGATGGCCCGGCCCTCCGCCTCGTCGCGCTGCGGCCGGGATTCGATACGCGTGAGATCGATTCCGCGGGAGGCGAACTCGTTCATGGCGGCCATCAGGCTGCCGGGCTCGTTGGGTAGGTCGAGGATCACCGACGTGCGGTCGGTGCCGGTACGCCGCGTGGGTACCGCGGGACGACCGAGGACGAGGAACCGCGTGGTGGCCTCCCGCGCGTCGCAGACACCGTCGGCGATGACCGTCAGATCCGACAGGCCCGCCGCGAGACCGGTCGTGACGGCGGCGTCGGCCTTGCCGGACGCGACGTCCATGGCGGCAGCGGCATTCGACCCGGACGTGATGAACTCGGCGTTCGGGAAGAGCTTCGCCACCGACTGCCGCACCTGGGCGGCCGCCACCGGGTATGCGGCGATGGTTCGGACGTCCTCCGGGGCGAGGGGTGTGGCCGCGGCGATCGCGAACGCGATGTCGACCACGGTCTCGGCGAACGCCTGCACACGTGCACCGGCGCCCGACCTCGTCGGCGGCACGAGGGCGTCCATCGTCGCCGGCACCGATCCCTCGAGCGAGCTCTCGATGGGCACACAGCCGTAGTCGGCCTCGCCACTACGGATCATCGCGATGGTGGCAGCCGGACTCGAGGCATCCACCTTGGTGACGTCACCCGAGAGGTCGAGACCCCCGAGGGCGGGGTCGTGGGCGGCGAGAACCGCGTCGAGTGCCATCTCGGTGAAGGTTCCGGGCGGGCCGAAGTAGGCGATCACAGGCACCACACGAGCCTAGTGGACGCGGGCGACCACTCCGGGCCGGGCGCTCCCCGGGGGACGAGAAGCCCAAGGACCCATTGACGAAGAGGGCTCATGTATTTAGGTTAGGGTTACCTTCCAAGGCTCCACCGCAGCCTCCCGCGCCGACCGGAGAGACAGACATGACGCGTACGACGACCGACCGACCGACGGATGCCGAGATGATCCAGACGGCTTGCCGCCGGGTGGGCTCGGCCATCCTCGCCATCGAGGGCGCCGACACGACACCGATCCACGTCGTCCACCTCTTCGAATCCCAGGCCTTCGTGCTCGTCCCCACCCACGGTGAGGCGATGGCCGCCGTGGACGACGCCGAGGGGACGCCCGCGATGCTCGAGGTCACCGACTGGGCACCCGTCGACCTGCGTGAACGGGTCCGATCGGTCATCTGGCTCAACGGCACCCTGCACGCGGTCCCCCGCGACCTCGAACGCGACCTGGCCATCGAGATCGCGGGCGAGCACCCCGACGACGGCCTCCTCGACATCGGCCACGGGGCGTCGATGCTGCGCCTCCAGGTCGGTTCCGCGGTGATCGCGTCCGGCGCCGGTGCATCGTCGGTCTCGGCCGCCGAACTGGCCGACGCCGACCCCGACCCGTTCTGGGAATGCGAGGCGGGTTGGCTGGAACACCTCGACCTCGACCATGCCGATCTCGTCGGCCAGCTCGCACGCAAGGTGCCCACCGACCTGCGCCAGGGCCGTGTACGCCCGCTCGGCCTCGACCGGTTCGGCATCCGCTTCCGCATCGAGGGCGTCGACGGCGACTCCGACGTGCGCGTGCCCTTCCCCCGCCCGGTGTCGGACGTCGTCGAACTGTCCCGAGCGCTGCGCAACCTCGCGGGCTGCCCGTTCATGAACTCCATGCCCGACTGACTTCGCTCGTACCCCGGGGAGCGAGGGGTCCTAGGCTGACCGGCATGTCCCTGCGCGAGTACCTGCGGCCGTCACCCCACGGCATCCCGGTCGTCACCGACCGTGTCGAGCGTCGCGGTCTGATCGCCGAACTCGTCATCGTCGGCGTCCTGACGTTCGCCTTCTCCGCGGTGTCGGCTGCGCTCGCACTCCTCGAGGCCCAACTCGCCGGGGGCATCGGCGAGACGACGGTCGCCCTCAACCCGAGCCGCTCCGACCTCGCCCTCATCGACGCCGCGCGTCAGGTGATGAGCGTCCTGAGACTCTTCGCCATCGGCGCGCTCGGCGTCTACCTGCTGTGGCGGAGCGGGCTCGGACTGTCGCGAGTCGGCCTCGGACGCTTCACGCCCCGACGCGACGTCCCCACCGGACTCGTCCTCGCCGCCGTCATCGGGATACCCGGGCTGGTGCTGGTCGCGGTGGCCCGCGCATTCGGCCTCAACGCGAGCCTCGTCCCCAGCCAGGCCGACACCTGGTGGGAATGGCCGGTGCTCATCCTCATCGCGATCGGGAACGCGGCCGCCGAGGAGATCGTGGTGGTCGCCTACTTCATCACCCGGCTCCGGCAACTCGGCGTCTCGGACGCCCGGTCGCTCGCCGCGAGCGCCGTCCTGCGCGGTGGCTACCACCTCTATCAGGGGTTCGGCGCCGGCCTCGGGAACGTGGTGATGGGCGTCGTCTACGGCCGGTTCTACCAGGTCACCGGTCGTGCGTGGCCGCTTGTCGTGGCGCACGGCGTCATCGACGTCGTCGCCTTCATCGGCTATGCGCTGCTACGCGACCACCTGTCCTGGGTCGGCTGACGCCGGGACAGATCACCCGCGAGCCTTCGAGTGCTTGCCCCCGGATCCGGTGGCCCGGGCCAGCCCGAAGAGCGCCAGCCCGACGACCATCAGGATGCCGGCGCGCAGCCAGGTCTCCGCGCTCTGCTGCGTCAGCAGGACGATGCACGTCCCGATCGCCAGCACCGGCACGATCGTCCACGCCCGGAAATGATCGGTGTCGGCCCGCTCGCGCCGAAGCACCAGGACCGCGATGTTGGTGCTGAGGAAGACGAACAGCAACAGCAGCACGACGGTCTCGGCGAGTGCCGCCACCGAACCGGTCGCCGACAGGACCATCGCGATCGCCGTCGTGGCGATGATCGATGCCCACGGGGTGCGACGACCGGGCAGGACCTTCGCCAGCGCGGCAGGCAGCAGTCCGTCGCGGGCCATCCCGAACGTCAGACGAGACGCCATGATCATCGTGAGCAGCGCGCCGTTGGCGACGGCGATCAGAGCGATCAGCGAGAACAGCCGATCGGGTACGCCGGCATCGGCGATCGAGACCACCTCGAGCAGCGGACCGGACGAGCCGGCGAGCTGGTCCGGCGACACCACCACCGAGACCGCGAGGCCCACCATCACGTACACGACGCCCGCGGTGATCAGCGCGCCGAACAGCGCCTTCGGGTAGACCCGTCGCACGTCGCGAACCTCCTCGGCGACGTTGGCCGACGTCTCGAACCCCACGAAGGAGTAGTAGGCGAGCAAGGCCCCGCTGAGCACCGCGAGCGCGGGCGTCGCCGAACTGTCGAACTCGAGCACGCGATGCGCTTCGCCGTCTCCCCGCCCGAGGACGATCCCGGCCAGGACGACGACGAGCACCAGACCCGACACCTCGATCACGGTCATCACGACGTTGGCCCGCACCGACTCGCTGATGCCACGGGCGTTGAGTGCCGCGATCGCGAACAGGAAGACGAGCGCGGCGGCGGTGGTCGGCACGTCCAGGAAGGACTTGAGGTAGTCCCCGGCGAACGCCAGCGCGAGACCGGCTGCGCTGGTCACCCCGGCGGCCAGCATGCAGAACCCCACCAGGAACGAGACCAGCGACGACCGGTAGGCGTGCTGCGCGAAGACCGCGGCGCCGCCGGCGTGCGGATACTTGGTGACGAGTTCCGCATACGACCCCGCCGTCAACAGCGCCATCACGAGGGCCACCACGAGCGGCACCCAGATGGCACCGCCCACCTCGCCGGCGATCTCCCCCACGAGCGCATAGATCCCGGCGCCGAGCACGTCGCCGAGGATGAACAGGAACAGCAACTTGCCGGTGATCGCGCGCCGGAGCGGACTGCGCTGGTCATCACCCGTTTCGGTGTCGGGCCGTGCGGCCACATCGTCGGTCATGGCGTCCCGGATACCCCGACGCGTGCCGATCGAGTCCTGTGATCTGCGTCGGATCCGTGGCGGCCGGCCGTGCATGCGTACATTGGTTGGGATGAACGAGCAGGACCCGCCGATCATTCGGCGCGGTCGTCCGGGGCCTCAGGTACCGCCCGGGCGGCCGGCGGGAGGCACACCGCCACGTCAGGGACCACCGCCCGGTGCACCTGGACGCCCTCACCCGCAGGGTCCGGCTCCCGCCGCACATCCCCAGGCGATGCCGCGGATTCCGGCGCAGGGTCCTCCACCGAGGCGGTCGGCCGTTCCCGCCGGCGCGGGCCCCGGACAGTACGCGCCCACCCAGAAACCCGAACCGATCCCGGTGGGCGACCGGTCGCGCGAACACCGGCCGCCGCGCAGCGACCGGCGCGTCGATCACGGTCGGTCGTCGACGAGACCGCCCGCTCCGCCGGCGGGCACCCCGCCCGCCCCCACGCCGCCACGCCGTCGCCGCCGCCGTTCGGTGCGGGTCGGCAAGATCGTGCTGATCCTGCTGCTCGTGTTCGTGCTCGGCAGCATCGGACTGCTCTTCTACTACGACTCGAGACTCGACCGCATCGACGCGCTGCCCGCCTACGCCGGCCGGCCGTCGGACACGCCCGGCACCAACTGGCTCATCGTCGGCACCGACAATCGATCCGACCTCTCCGACGCGCAGCGCACCAATCTGTCCACCGGTGACGCCGACGGCTCCCGCACCGACACGATCATGCTGGTCCACAATCCACCCGGAACCGGGAAGGCGACGGTCGTCAGCATCCCGCGCGACCTCTTCGTCGAGATCCCCGGCCACGGCAGCCTGAAAGTCAACGCGTCGTACAACATCGGCGGACCGGCGTTGCTGGTGCAGACCGTCGAGAACCTGACCGGCATCCACATCGACCACTACGCCGAGATCGGCTTCGGCGGCTTCGACACGCTCGTGGACGCGGTCGGCGGTGTCGACATGTGCATCGATCAGCCGCTCAACGACCCGCTGGCCGGACTCAGACTGTCCAAGGGCTGTCATCACCTGAACGGCCGCCAGGCACTGGGGCTCGTACGGACGCGCGCGTTCCCCCGCGCCGACCTCGAACGCGTGATCAATCAACGGAAGTTCCTGGCCGCATTGGTCTCCCGCGCCACGAGCCCGGCCGTGTTGCTCAACCCGTTCCGGCTGTTCGGCTTCATCGGCGGTGCGATCGACTCGCTCACCGTCGACGAGCGCGATCACATCTGGAACCTCGCCTCGCTGATGTTCGCCCTCCGTGACCCGGTGACGACCACCACACCCACGGGTGAAAGCGTTTACACCGATGACGGTCTGGCACTGCCGGTCACCGAGACGACCGAGGAGTTCTTCGGCCGTCTGCGTGCAGGTCAGCCCATCCCCGACGAGTTGCTCGTCGACGCCGGGTGACGAGGTGGCGAGCCTGCCCAAAGACAGGTCAGACTAGCCTTAGTTAGCCTGAACTTGCTGGTAGAAGCCACTTTTCGGCACCTACCATGGGCACATGACCGAATTCACCAAGTTCCATCAGCTGCTGCACGACCAGATCGGCAACGAGTTCTACGCCTCGCAGCAGTACATCGCGGTCGCCACGTACTACGACAACCACGACATGCCACAGCTGGCCAAGCTCTTCTACCGCCAGGCAGTCGAGGAACGCACCCACGCGATGATGATCGTGCAGTACTTCCTCGACCGGGACATGGACGTCGAGATCCCCGGTATCCCGGCCCCCAACAACAAGTTCGAGGATTACAAGGCCCCGATCAATCTGGCCCTCGAGCAGGAGAAGACGGTCACCCAGCAGGTCGTCGACCTCGCGAAGTCCGCACGGGACACCGGGGACTACCTCGGCGAGCAGTTCGTGCAGTGGTTCATCAAGGAGCAGGTCGAGGAGGTCGCCATCATGACGACCCTGCAGACCATCGCCGAGCGCTGCAAGGGCAACCTGTTCGACCTGGAGAACTTCGTCGAGCGCGAGTTCAACGGTCCCGCGGCCGACGACCCGACCGCACCTCCCGTCGCCGGCGGCAACATCTAGGCACCACCGGGCAGACATGAACTCGGCGGCGCGACTTCACTCGAAGTCGCGCCGCCGAGGTATTTCTCAGCCTCTGTCTAGCGCAGCGTCACCTGGCGGCCGCGGATGCCGTCGCGCGAGCTCCGCTCGGCGATCGTCAGCTCCGAGGTGTCGGCGAGCGCCTCGCCCAGCCACTGATCGAGCTGATTGAGACCCGCCTGCCACTCCTCGTGGTGCATCTCGTTGTCGAGGTCGAACACCGGGACCAGCAGGCCGTGGGTGCGGAACGACCCGGCGAAGCGCGAACCCTCACCCATCGTCAGTCGGCCGGCCGCGTGGAGCCGGGCCATGGCCGCCATCAGGTCGTCCTCCGGTTCCGGACGGATCCACCGCAGGTGGGCCCGCTCCCCGGCGTCGACCCACCACGGGGCGCCCGAACCGCTGTCGACGACGAGGCGTGCGGTCGGCAGCACGGAATCGTTGGCGCGCTCGAACATCGGCGCGATCTCCGCGGGCACCTCGGTGCCTTCCGGGAACCACCACGAGAAGTCCTGGTGCACGGTGATGTCCAGGGTCGCGTCGGTCTTCAGCACCTCGTCGAGCGAGGGGGATTCGTCGGCGGACTCCAGATCGAACTCGCCACCCGCATCGGCGTGAGCGGCCCACGCGATGGCCGCGGCCAGCTCGACGGCCGGCGTCTGACGATCCGGCTCGGTCTGCAGACCGACCAAACCTTCTGTGGCGCCGCCTGATTCACGCGTGAGCGCGGGACCGGCACCGGGCAGGATCGTCACGACGAAGACGTCGTTGCGCGACTCGGCGGGCTCGACCAGTTCGAGTCGTGCGGTCGCCGACGCGACGAACGTCCGCAGCGCGACGAAGTCGCATTCGGCGGCCAACCCTGCGAAGGGACGCGGCGGCGGTGCCATCGACGCCGCCTGCCGAGCCTTACGAGCGGCGACCCGCTCGGCGCGATTGCTTCCCGGACGGGGTCCACTGCCCCGCTTGCTCTTCTTGCCCATCGGTCCACTCTCTCATGAGCAGGCCTCAGCACCCAGATGACCGGGGCGGCGAGAAGACCGGTCAGTCGACGGTCACCAGCCAATCGCGCACCCGGGCCGGATGGTTCGTGGCCAGCCAGCGCACGCCCAGGTCGGCGCAGAGCTGGACGTCCACGAGTTCGTCGACGGTCCAGCAGTAGGTCACGCGCCCGGCCGCGGCGGCCCGGTCGACGAGGTCCGGGTACTGCCTCAACGTCATCACCGACGGTCCGATCCCCGTCGCCCCGACGGCGGTCGCCGCGCTTCCGCCGAGCACCCGGGCGGTGTCGCCCAGCAGGATGGTCGGGAGCATCGGGGCATGGCGGCGGATACGCCAGACCCCGGCGGAGGAGAACGAGATGACCACCGCGCGACTGTGATCGGCCGACGGCGGCGTCGCGACCCCGAACTCGTGCAGGATCTCGAGGAGCTTCTGCTCGACGAGGCTGCCGAATCGCACGGGATGTTTGGTCTCGATGAACAACCGGACCGGCCGCCGCCAGTCCAGGGTGAGCGTGAGCAGCTCACGCAGAGTCAGGATCGATGCGGGGTCGCCGGCGGAATGCCAACTGCCGAAGTCGAGTTCGCGGAGCTGGTCCAGGGTCATCTCGCTGACGATGCCGGACCCGTTCGACGTGCGGTCGACGGTACGGTCGTGCACGCAGACGAGCTCGTGGTCGGCGGTCAGCCGGACGTCGCACTCGAGTCCGTCCGCGCCCTGCGCGAGGGCGAGTTCGTACGCGGCCAGCGTGTGTTCCGGACGGTCCCCGGAGGCACCGCGGTGTGCGACCACCGCCGGCTTTCCCGAACGCGACACCTTCTCGACCGCACCCACGTTCACACCTGCGTTCATCCGACCGCCACCCACCTTCTCTTCGGGACCGGAACCGCCGTGACGGCGTCGAACAGCACCGGCACGCGGCGCGTCAGCCAGAAGGCGAAGGCCGCCGAGACGGCTGCGCTGATGATCACCATGGCCAGTGCGTTGGCCCCGGTCTGCACCGAGTCCGAACCCCACGCGACGGCACGTGCGATCAGTGCCAGTACCGCGGTGACGTTGACGATCACCCACGCGACCCACAGCCGGCGGACCCGGCGTCCGACGCGTTCCGCGTCGAGGGACGGGTCATGGGCCACACGCAGGGCCGCGACCTCGCCCAGCACCAATGGCGCGCCGATCAGGTTGACCAGCGGCACTCCCACCAGCACCCCGACCCACACCGGCCGTCTCGGGTCGAGCAGGCGGGCGTCCTCATAGGCACCGGCCCGCAGGTCCATCACCCAGCGCATGAACGCGAGGGTCGCCCAGACGTAGGCGAGGAAGGCGGCGACACCTCCGAAGATGATCAGCCAGTCGGAGACCACGATCAGCGGGTCGGGCAGCGGCTGGGTGCGGTTGACGGCCAGTAGGAGGTAGCGCACCAGATGGATGACCGCGGAGGCCGCGAGTGCGGTCCCCGCCACGACGAGCACGAACAGCAGGCGTGCCCGCGAGGTCTCGATCCGGTCGTGGGTCGGGTCCGGCTTCACCGGTTCGTCGCGCAAACCCCATGTAGGGATGTACACGTACCGCGGGATGAGCCGCGGGCCGCGCGAACCCGACGGCCCGCGACGGATGGGAATGGCCTCGGGAGGACGCCGAGCGACCCACCGGACGTTGCGACCCCGGTAGAAACGGCCGGTCGGCACGGGAGCGCGGCGTGTCGGGGCGGGTGCCGCGGGACGTGTCGGCGCGGGCGCCGCCGGATGTGCCTTCGCCGCCATCGCATGCGCGACATCGTCGACGACGCTCAGCGGGCCACCACAGCGAGGACAGTGCTCCCGCCCGGGACGGTGCGGCGCCTGGATGCGGCACCTCGGACAGAGGTCGATCATCGGACGGCGTCGCCCCCACCGTTGCCCTGGCCGTTCCCGCCGCCGAATTCGACGGGCTTGCCGTGCTCCTGCCAGGCGAGCATCCCGCCGCGGACGCAGATGCCGTCGTATCCCACCTGTGCGAGGTACTGCAGAACCCGCATCGACCGGCCGCTCGAATGACACACCACATAGAGGTCCGCATCCGGGTCGATCTCGCCGAGCCGGCCGGGGATCTCGGCCATCGGGATGTGGACGGCGCCGCGGATGTGCCCGTTCGCCCATTCTTCGGGTTCACGGACGTCGAGGATCACCGCCTCGGCCGTCCCGGTGAAGTCGTCCGGCAAATCGGTCACCGGCACCTGCGTGATGTCGCCCATGGTCACGATTTCCATGGTGGCACAGTCATGGCACAAGGCGTGTCAGGTCATCTTGACGGACGTTTCCGGCAGCCCGATGAACATCGCATTCAGCATCACGCAGATTGCCTAAATGCCTCCTATGCTGATCATCATAGTTTTATCCACATGCACAGACCGGACACCTGTCCGGTGTCCCCATCTCACCGTCAACCTGGGGATGAGACTGTGGAAACTGTGGAAAAACCCTGGCCAACCGGCCTGTCGATGTGACTGGTGTCACTAGTTCGACCCAATGTGCGCGCAGGAAATTCACCAAACTGCAGGGGTCGACGGGTGGTGCATTTTCTTTCCATGCACACACCTGTGGATAACGTGGGGACAAACCCTTGGGGAAAACCCCCGAACTGGGTCTGGTATTACCCCTCAGTCTCGGTGTACAAACGCGGTCCGCACCGCCGGGGCGCGGTCGAAGGCGGCGAGTACACCCGCCGTGACGCTCTCGGCGAGACCCGACACCGACATCTGGTTGCCGACCAGACGTGCCAGCAGAGGCTTGGGCGCCTCGATGACCGTGATCTCGGCGTCGGGGTAGCGCTCGGCCACCACCGAACGCATCACGCCGATGCCGTCGACCAGACCGAGTTCGGCGGCGCGGTGCCCGACCCACACATCGCCGTTGAACAGCTCCTCGTCGGATGCTGTCAGCTTCTTGCCACGACGCTGACGCACCCACGCGATGAAAGCCTCGTGCAGCTGCCCTTGGAGACCCTTGAGCCATTCGACGTCCTCGGGCACCTCCGGCGAGAAGGTGTCGAGCCGGGCCTTGTTCTCCCCCGTCGCGTAGAGACGACGCTGCACGCCGAACCGGTCGAGCAGTGCCGAGAAGCCGAAACCCGAGGACACCACCCCGATGGAACCGACGATCGAGGTGTGCGCGGCGTAGATCTCGTCCGCCGCACAGGCCATCCAGTAGCCACCGGACGCCGCGACGTCCTCACAGAACGCCAGGACCGGCACGCCCTTCTCGGCGGACAGCTGTCGGATGCGCTCGGCGATGTACTCCGACTGGGCGGGCGAACCTCCGGGCGAATTGACCACGACCACCACGGCCTTGAGCCGATCGGTGTCGAACGCCCGCTTGAGTACCGGTTCGACCGTGTCGGTCGTCAGACCGTGCCTGCCCATGCCGGCGCCGCCGATCGGACCGTCGAGTCGAACCACCGCGACGTGCTCGGCACGCGATCTCGCGAACTTCTTGCCCACCGCCGCCAGCGGTCCTGCAGTCATCTGCCCGAGTCTAGTGGCGGATCACCACAGCAGGTTTCCGGCGGGCACGCCCGCGTTGTCTCCGGGGTGCAAGCGGCACTCGCACCGTAGACTCTCCCGCGTGCAGGTCAGGTGGCTCAGCGCATTCCTCGATTTCCCCGCCGACGAGTTCGGCGGCGAGGTGACCTTCTGGCGCGCGATCTCGGGCAGCACGGTGTCGCCGCCGCGCGGCGAACACCGAGAATTCGCCTCCCTCGAACCGTTCCACGGCGATCCGCACCTGCGTGTGCAGCGGGTCGATGAGGGCCCGGGCGGGGTCCACCTCGACATCCACACCGACGATCCGCACGCGGCAGCCGAGGAGGCCGCCGGCCTCGGGGCGACCATGATCCACGATGCCGACACCCACCTGGTCCTCCGTTCACCGGCGGGCTTCGTGTTCTGCCTGGTGCCGTGGGAGGGCGAGACCACCCGGTCGCGACCGATCCGGTGGCCCGGCGATGCCATCAGCATCATCGACCAGTTGTGCATCGACATCCCGGCCCCTGACTTCGACGCAGAGGTCGCGTTCTGGACGAACCTGACCGGTTGGCCGCTGAATCCGCCCGGCACCCGACCCGAACTCGTCGCGCTGCGTCGAGATCCGTCGATCACGATCGGAATCCTGTTGCAGCGCAGGGAGGCCGGGACGACCGACGACTCGACACCCGCGACCGGGCACCTCGACCTCGCGACGAATTCGGTACCCGACGAAGTGGCGCGTCACGAGGGATGGGGCGCCCGCGCGGTCGGCCAGTATCCGAAGTGGACGACGATGGTCGACCCGATGGGGCGCCCGTACTGCATCACGTCACGCAATCCGCGTACCGGGGCCTGAGGAACTCGCGCAACCTCTCGACCTCGGCATCGATCTCACGCTTCTCGGCCTTGGTGACCTCACGCAGCATCTCGACGCGCACCCCGCCTTCACCGTCGAGATGCCATGTGCCGGCGAGGAATCCGTCGGCGAAGACGAAACCGGGTGAGCGGCCGTTGGGTGTCACGGTCCGGCGGAACAACTCCGGGTCGGCGACGCGGACGCGGTCGGCCGAGACCCCGATGACGTGATCGAAGGGCGCCACGAGGCGGGCCGGCGCGGGTGTGTCCGGATCGGCGAAACCGAGTCCGTCGAGGTCGTAGAGGACCTCGCCGTGCGGGCCGGCCAGTCGGACGAGTTCCCAGTCGGCTTCGAGCTTTTCGACGAGCGGCCGCAGCCCGGTGAGCCCGGACCACGTCTGGATGGCCTTGACGGTGGCGGGACCGAAGCCGCGGAGGTACAGGCGGATCAGGTCCGCGCGCGCGTCGTCACCCTCGACCGCCGGCTCGCCCGGGCCGACCCATTCGTCGAACAACCGGTAGGTCGGTGCCGCGCGTCCCCGCCAGAGACCACGCGGCGGCACCTGGACCAGAGGCAGCCCGCACCGGGCGATCCCGGTGAGTGTGGACGGGTTCTCCGCCGGATGCCGAACGGCCAGCTGCTTTCCCAGGTCGGCACCACTGAGTTCACCGCCGGTGAGAAGTCGGGCGGCGTCGGCGAGAACCTGCGACGGATCCGCATCCACGAGTCGCGGCATGTGCGCCTCGGTGAGTTCGCGCCGCAGAATCGGTTCGGCGAGGGGCCGGATCCACCGGGCGTCCTCGGCATCGATGAGGAACACCGTGGACCGCAGCAACGCGATTCGCACGACCTCCCGCGCCGTGAGGAGCTCGTCGAGTTCGGACGAGTCGAATCCCTCGACGCGCGACCACAATCCGAAGAAGGCGGCGCGCGGGTCCTGGGACTGCATCCCCACGCACCGGTCCAGCACCTCGATGGCGTCCTCGTCGACGCGGTCGAGCAGGTGCTGGCGGGACAGCAGGGTTCGGTTCCACTGCCTCAGGGTGATCGTCTCGCCGGTCACCTCAAGCGGGGTAGCTGATTCCGGTCGCCGCATGGCAGCGATAGCCGTGCGGGTTCTTGGCCAGATACTGCTGGTGGTAGTCCTCCGCGTAGTAGAAACGCCCGTCGCCGGCAGCCTGGAGCGGCTTGATCTCGGTCGCGATCCGTCCCTCTCCGGCCGCGTCGAGCGCGGACTGGAACTTGGCCGCGGACTGCGCGACGATCGCGGCGTCCTCGTCGGAAAGGGTGTACACCGCCGACCGGTACTGGGTGCCGATGTCGTTGCCCTGGCGCATCTCCTGGGTGGGATCGTGGGACTCCCAGAAGATCTTGAGGATGCCCTCGAGGTCGATGACCGCCGGATCGAAGACGACGAGTGCCGACTCGGTGTGGCCGGTCCGCGCGGTGCAGGTCTCCTCGTACGTCGGGTTCGGGGTGTGGCCGCCGGCGTAGCCGACCGCGGTGGTGTACACACCCGGGACCTGCCAGAAGATCTCCTCGATCCCCCAGAAACAGCCGCCCGCCAGGATCACCGCGGACAGCCGGCCGTCGAAGGCACCGATGCCGCCATTGGCGTACGAGCCGTCGGCCTCCGGTCGTCCGCGCATCGGAGTGTGCAGGACCAGATGGTCGCCGGGAACAGTGATCTCGGTGTCGCGCCCAGGTAGTGCGGAATCGGCCGCGATGAGTTCCTGCTTGTGCGAACTGGCAGCAAAGAGCTGGTCAAGCCAAGACATGCGGCAAGTCTACGCGCCGCCGACCCTGTCCGAGTTCTCCGAGTTGAGTCAACCGTCCCAGTCTGACTATGATGGCGATCACATCCTGATTTGTGATACCCGTCACTGTCGGTCCACGGTCCGCCGGACCCCCGAGACGCCGATGGTGAAGCCGATCCGCTGACGAGGGGCGACAATGGCGACGCACGCGACCGGAGACTTCCGGAGCGCAGGCCGGACTCCCCGCGGCGCCCCGCGCGTCAATTACGACGTGGCGAGACGCTGCCGGGCGATCGGGTTGAGCATCGTCGCCCTGCTCGCGGTCTTCGTCGCACTCATGCTGATCTGAGCGGATTCGGACATCTCGCCCGCGCACAACGGTGCCGCCGCAGCACGGTTGACCTTCAACCGCACTTGATATTTCTTGTGGCCTCTTTGTTGCAATCACCCATGGTGTGCGGAAGGGTGGAAGCATCCGCGTGGCGCCGACCCGGTCGGCGCACCCACGTGTGAAACAGGGAAACGAAAGCACCTCAGAGAGGAACATCGTGGCTGAATACACCTTGCCGGATCTGGATTACGACTACGCGGCACTGGAGCCGCACATCTCCGGCAGGATCATGGAGCTCCACCACAGCAAGCACCACGCGACCTACGTCAAGGGCGCCAACGACACCCTGGAGAAGCTGGCCGCGGCCCGCGAGGACGACAGCATCGCCGGCAAGGTCTACGGGCTCTCGGCCACGCTGTCCTTCCACCTGGGCGGCCACACCAACCACTCGATCTTCTGGAAGAACCTGTCGCCCAACGGCGGTGGCGAGCCCGAGGGTGACCTCGCCGCGGCGATCACCGAGCAGTTCGGTGGCTTCGACAAGTTCAAGGCGCACTTCACCGCCGCCGCCACCACTCTGCAGGGTTCGGGCTGGGCGATCCTGGGCTACGACACCATCGGCGGCAAGCTGGTCATCCTGCAGCTGACCGATCAGAGCGGCAACATCCCCGCCGCGATCATCCCGGTCGTCATGCTCGACATGTGGGAGCACGCCTTCTACCTCGACTACCAGAACGTCAAGCCGGACTACGTCAAGGCTTGGTGGAACGTGGTCAACTGGGCCGACGCCGGTGAGCGTTACGGTCGCGCGAAGACCCAGGGCAGCGGACTCGTCGTGCCTGCCTGATACTGGTTCGCCAGACATCAACGGCGCCGGTCACCTTCGGGTGGCCGGCGCCGTTTCTTGCCCTTCGAGGCAGTGAGAATGGGTGTGGGTGGTCGACCGGGTCTGGGTCTGACTTACTTCGAGGCTGACGGTTGCTGTCATGAGCGAGATGTGTCGGCCCGGAACCGCCGGTCGGCTACCCGCGCCATGAGACCTGAGGGCCGGGGCGGGTGTGACTTGATTAGGACCCTGTCTGGCTGGTGGGCCGTGACTCTTCACTGTCCTGTCCACCCGCCCCGGTGAGGTCATCCAGCACACGAGTGTGAAGGAGACATCACCACGATGACCCCAACCACGATCGATACGCAAGTGGTGGTGCTGGGCGTGGATACCCATCAACGCACCCACCACGCCGCCATTGTCGCCGCCGACGGCCGTCCGCTGGCCGATCGGGAGTTCCCGACCACCGCTGCCGGCTACACCGAGATGTGGCAGTGGGCCTGTGGTTTCGGCCGGATCGAGTACGCCGCGGTGGAGTCGAGCGCCTCCTACGGGGCCGGATTGACCCGCATGCTCACCGATCAGGGGGTCGCGGTGATCGAGGTCAACGCCCCGGACCTACCGCGCCGTTACGCCCACGGGAAGACCGATCAACTCGACGCTTATGCCGCGGCGATGGCGGTCATCACCGGCCGCGCCACCGCGGTCGCCAAAGACACCCGCGGCGCGGTCGAATCGGTCCGAATGCTCACCGTGGCACGGACTTCGGCGGTGGAAGAGGCCACCCGGATCGGTAACCAGATCCGCGACCTGTGCACCACCGCACCAGTGGAGTTCGCCGACCAGGCCCGCCAGGCACGCACCATCACTGCGCGGACAGCGTTCATCGCGGGTCTACCGGTGCCGGCTGACCAGGGTGATCTGTCCGGGCCGGCCGCGGCGTTCGTGCGTGCCGCGCGTTCACTGCTCGAGCGTCACCGACTCGCCCAACGCGAGGTCCGTTCGTTGACCCGCGAACTCGAGAGGCTGTTGGCCACGGTGGTGCCGACCCTGTTGTCCCGACCGCAGATCGGGCCGGTCACCGCCGCACGACTGGTGATCACCGCTGGTGACAACGTTGAGCGGATGCGCACCGAGGCGACGTTTGCCAAACTCGTCGGCGCCGCACCGCTACCGGCATCCTCGGGCAAGACCAGCCGTCACCGACTCAATCGGGGTGGAGACCGGCAAGCCAACAGTGCTCTGCACATGATCGCGGTCGGCCGGATGAAATCCCACGCACCCACCCGCGCCTACGTCGAGCGGCGTTCCGCGGAACACAAAACGAAAAAAGACATCATCCGCTGTCTCAAGCGCTACATCGCCCGCGAAGTGTTCCGCGACCTCACCACCGACCTCGGAACCCTTGACAAGCTATAGGACCGTCTCGCTTCGCTCGCACCTCAGCCTGGATCCGTGGAGGCGCGTGGGGTGTCGGTGACATAAAAATGCCCTCTGAGCTGGGATGATTGGTGGTGTTGAGACACAAAACATCCCAGCTCAGAAGGCACTTTCAGTGAAAGTATCACACAGCTTCTCGGCCACGTCCGCACTCTTTGACGACGACAATCTCGTGTCGCATGCCGGGCTGGTGCCGGTGATGGAATTGGCGCGCTCGACCGGGGTGTCCGCGCTGCTGGCCGAGCGGGTCGATCTGGGCACCACCCGGGTCGCCTCAGCCGGAGCCAACCTGGAGGCGAAACTGCTGACCGTGATCGCCGGGTTGTGTTGCGGCGCAGACAGTATCGATGACCTCGGCATCGTCCGGGCCGGTGGGCACACCCGCCTGTTCGACCGCGTGTACGCCCCGGCCACGATCGGACAAACCCTGCGTGAGTTCACCCCCGGACATGCCCGACAACTCAACGCCGTAATGACCCGCTCACTGCCGGCGATGTGCTCCCGGGCAGGGTTGTTGCCTACTAACGGTGCCCGAGTGTTTGTCGATATCGATTCCCTGCTGCGTCCTGTCTATGGCTACCAGAAGACCGGCGCCTCCTACGGACACGCCAAGATCGCCGGACGTGAACTGCTTCGTCGGGGTCTGTCGCCGCTGATCGCCACCCTCAGCGCACCCGAGCACCCACCGGTGATCGCCAACGCCTGGCTGCGCGCCGGCCGCGCCGCCTCCGGCGCCGGGGCAGCAACGATGATCGCGCAAACCATCGCCACCGCCCGGCGTTGCGGAGCCGCCGGTGAGATCACCGTGCGCGCTGATGCGGCCTACGGATCGGCCGAAGTGATGGCTACCTGCCAACGTGCGGGAGCCACGTTCTCGCTGGTCCTGCGGACCAACACCGCGATCACCCGCGCGATCTCAGCCATCGACGACGATGCCTGGGCCCCGGTGCACTATCCCGGGGCTCTCACCGACCCCGACACCGGCGCGTTGATCTCTGATGCCGAAGTCGCCGAAACCACCTACACGGTCAAACCAATCTCGCCACAACCGATCACCGCCCGACTCATCGTGCGGCGAGTCAAAGCACACCACCCCGCCGACACCGACACCCTGATGCCGGCATGGCGATATCACTCGTTTTTCACCAACACCACCGACGACACCATCACCGCCGACATCAATCACCGCGCCCACGCCGTCATCGAGACCGTGTTCGCCGACCTCATCGACGGACCACTGGCACATCTACCCTCCGGCGTGTTCGGTGCCAACGCCGCCTGGCTGGCCCTGACCGCCATCAGCCACAACCTCATGCGCACCCTTGCCGCGCTCAGCGCCGCCCCCCGATTGCGGGCCGCGCGCGGGGCAACACTACGACGCACCCTCATCGCCGTGCCCGCCCGACTGGCCCGACCAGCACGAACACCCATCCTGCACCTACCCCGACACTGGCCATCACAACACGCATTCACCACCCTGTGGACCGCGGTGAACACCACCTGAGCCCAGCACCCCCAACCCGTCCACCCACGACCAGGAACCCCAGTGAAGAAGCTGACCCAAGATCAGCGAATACCCCACGCCCACAACACGATCAACTACTCACCCGCCCCCGACTACAACTCCAAGCAACCCCTCCACGGATCCAGGCTCAGGGAGCGACGGGTTGGCTTCGCTCGCACCTCAGGGAGCGACGGGTTGGCTTCGCTCGCACCTCAGGGAACGAGGGGTTGGCTTCGCTCGCACCTCAGGGAGCGGGGTCTAGAGAATCAGCGTCACCGCGACGGCCACGCCGCAGGCGGCGGCGATCACGATGAGCGCCAACAGATCTGCGCGTCCCGGCCGCGCCGGATGAGCCGTGAGCCGGCCGGTGCCACCGCGCGCGGTGATCGCCTCGGCCATCTCCGCGCTGCGGCGGAGCGCCGACGACATGGCCGCGGTGATGAGATCTATGATCCCCATCTCCGCCGACGGGTGGTCGCTGCGCCCCTTCGCCGTCGGGCGCAGCTTGTGAGCCGCGCGCAACATGCGCAACTCCTCGATCAACAGCGGAAGACCCCTGAGACACAACGCGATCGCGACCGCCCATTCGTCAACCGGTAGCCGGAGGCGACGCAGTGGGCCCATCAGCCGCGCGAGCGCGGGCGCGACGTCGGCCATCGGGGTGGTCCAGATGACGAGGATCGAACTCGCGACGAGGACGAGCGCGAGGGTGACGGCACGCAGGAAGATCAGCGCCCCGTGCAGGCCGGCGAAGGAGACGTTGAACGCGACGCCGATACCGATCAGGCCCCAGAACCACCAGGGCGGACGCGGGATGGCACCCAACGGGATCCCGGCGACCAGAGCGGTGAGGACGACGATCGCGGCCACCATCCCCAGTGCCGGCCACGACGGCAGCACCCAGGTCATGACGCCGAGGATCAGCACGATCACCAGCTTGGTTCCCGCCCACAGTCTGTGGACGAAGGAATCGCCGGGGACCTGCCGCAACGGGACCGTGCGCATCGTCATTGGGCACCTCCGTCCCAGCCGGACGGCTGATCCGCGTTCTGATGGGTGTCGGGCAGCAACCGTCCGTCGACGAGCCGAACCCGGCGGGTGCACACCGAGTCCAGTGATTCGAAGTCGTGCGAGATGATCACGATCGTCATGCCCTCGGCGCGCAGACGGGCGAGGAGGGCGACGATCTCTTCACGGGCCAACGGATCGAGACCGGCGAGGGGCTCGTCGAGCACGAGCATGTCGGGGTGGCGCGCGATGAGTCCGGCCAGCACGACGCGACGCATCTGGCCGCCCGACAGGGAATCGACCTTGGTGGCCGCCATCTGCCGTGGCAACCCGACGAGTTCGAGGACACGGGCGACCTCTGCGGTGCCGACCTTCTCGCCACCAGCCGCCATGATCTCGTCGGCAACCGTGACCTTCTGTAGCTGCAGACGTGCGTGCTGGAACCCGAGTCCGATCGCGCCGACGTGCTCACTGACGGGCTCTCCGGCGTCGAAACCGGCTGCCGGAGTGAATTTTCCGGCTGTGCCGAGCAGGTGGCAGGTGCCGGTTCGCGGTGACAGGAGTCCCGTCATGATCCACGCGAGGGTCGTCTTGCCCGACCCGTTGCCGCCGACGATGAGCAACCCCTCGCCGCGGTACACGGTCAGGGTGATGTCGGTGAGGGCGACGACCTCCCAGGGCGATCCGGGCAGGTGCGCGTAGCCCACGTGATCGAGCACCAGCAGCGGCCCACCGATGTGTGGTCCGGGCGCCGCGAGAGATGTCGCGGACTCGGTCGGTGAGGGATGGTCGAGGTCGGCGTGCGGGTCCGGCATCCAGTGCGGCGGATGAGGAACCACGCGACCGGCCTCGAGGTGGATGACACGGTCGGCGGCCGCGGCCTCGCTGCCGCGGTGGGTGATCAGCACGACCGCGATCCCGCGTCGGGCAGGCAACGACGCAAGCAGGTGGAGGAGTTGCCCGCGCCCCTCCGGGTCGACCATCGAGGTGACCTCGTCGGCGATGAGCAGTTGCGGATCCCGGGCGAGGGCCGCGGCGATGGCGAGGCGCTGCTGCTGCCCGCCGGACAGATCGGTGGTCTCGCGGTCGCCGAGACCACTCAGCCCGACCTCGGCGAGGAGCGCTTCGACGTCCACGTCGGCATCCGGCGGCAGACCCCACACCACGTCGTCGGCAACTCGTGACCCGAGCATCTGGATCTCCGGCCGCTGCAGGACGAGCGCGGTGCCGCCGTGGACGCCGAGCCCGGCCAGGCCCGGACGGTGGACGACGCCGCTGGTCGGGGCGCGACCGGCCAGGATCTTCGCCAGCGTCGACTTGCCCGAGCCGTTGGCGCCGACGACGGCGACGAACTCGCCGGGGTCGATGCGCAGGTCGATGTCGTGGAGGACCGGCCTCGCCTCCGGGCTGTACGCGAAACCGACGCCTTCGGCAGTGACCGGGAGCGGCGCGACCTCGGTCGCCGTGGATCCCGGACCGTCGGAGGTGAGCGTGTCCTCGCTGGGCACGTCGCGCAGCCGGGCGATGACCCCGCCGAGGATCCACCAGGCCGCGAGGAGTGAGATCGCGGTGCCCACTGTCCCGGAGATCCAGATCCACGCCCACCAATGACTGGCGATGCTGCGGCTCATCGCGTCGAGGGCGTCGCCCACGCCGTCGGTGGGCCCCCAACCGTGCAGCCATTTGGCGACGCCGTGGATGGAGTTGGTCATCGCCTCGATGGTCAGTTCGCGCAGGGGCACCAGCACGAGGAGCACCAGCACGGAGACACCGCCGAGGATCGGCGAGGCCACGAGGGTGGCCAGTCCGAGTGCTCCGACCCCACGACCACGGCGTTTGATGTCCCCGACGATCCCGCCGACCAGTGCCGAACCGAGGACGGTGGCCATCGCACCCGTGCCCGCCATGGCGAAGGCGACCGCCGTCGTCGCCACCGTGGCGGTGAGAAGTGCCCGCGGCCGGGTGCGGGCTGCGATGAGGGCAAGAGGAACCGGCGCGAGCAGACCGGCCGCCTGCGCCAGCGGGATGACCGAGGCGATGACCACCGCGGCAACAGTCAGGCCACCGAAGATCGCGACGGACGCGAACTCCATGGGCCGCAGCGCAGGCGAGTTCTTCACCGGTCCAGTGTGCCTGGTGTCCATCCCTGCCCCGGGCGCGGCCATCGGCGACGGCACCTGGCCGTCGGTCGATCGCATGTAAACGAACCGTCACAAGACGGTGGTTCGGGTTGTCCGTTTCGCGCCCGCGGTGGATTCTTTTCACACCGGTGGTCTTCGACGGACCTGGGTCCCGATGACCAGGTCCCCCACCCGAATCGGAGGGAGGACACGATGCAGCCGATTCCGATCGGACTCACCCCGTTCCAGCACGAAGGCAAGCTGAACGGCATCCTCATCTCCGGTCGCTGGCCGGAATCCACCCTCGAATGGACCCAGACCCTCGTCGGCTCGGTGCGGATCGCTTGCCGGCCGGGTTTCCTCCCGACGACGACGATCTTCGGCGTCGTCGAGCAGCGCCCGGCCCAGGGCGGCGAGAACACGGTCGGGATGATGGTCGCGATCGGGAACGTCATCGACGACAGCTTCGTCGAAGCGGGCAGGTTCCTGAACAATCCCCCGGCCCTGGTGATGCTGCACCCGCCGTCGCAGACACGTCCGTCACTTCCGGAATGCTCGGAGGTCGCGTCCGGCTGCGTCCTGCTGCCCGGACTCCCCGAACTCGGACTCGAGCATCGAGCCGGGTGGGCGGAGGCGGAGGCCGACGGGACGGTCGTGAATCTCCGCAACGAGGTCGGTATCGACCCCAATGCCGATCCCGACACCGCCGTGCTCGCCATGCTTCTCGCAGCTTAGGCACCCCGAGGCACCCCGAAGGTTCTCCGACAGGGCTCCCGCACGCTGGTTTCCGGGTCGCCGAACAATTCTTTTTGTGCCCCCGACCTGCACAGATACGGGTTACTGAGGAGTTGCATTCGCCAGTTAGGTCTCACTAACCTGGCGTTCGTGATTGCTGCCCTGCTCCTGAGTTTCGGCGTGATCTTCGTCGCCGAACTGGGCGACAAATCACAGCTGATGGCCATGACCTACGCCCTGCGATACCGCTGGTGGGTCGTCATCCTCGCCATCACCGTCGCCACCACCGCGGTCCATGCCGTCTCGGTGTTCTTCGGTCATTTCCTCGGAATGTCTCTGCCCACCGATCTGATGTCGGTCCTGGCCGGCCTCGCCATGCTCGCCTTCGGACTGTGGACCGTCTACGGCGACCGCCTCGACGACGAGGAGCGGAACCGTGCGAGCCGGGTCGGTGCGTCGGTGTTCCTCGCCGTGATGTCGGCCTTCTTCCTCGCCGAACTCGGCGACAAGACGATGCTGGCCACCATCACGATCGCCACCGACCACGATTGGCTCGGCGTGTGGATCGGTTCGACGGTCGGCATGGTCGCTGCGGATGCCCTGGCGATCGGCGTGGGCGTACTTCTCGGCAAGCACCTCCCCGAACGCGTCATCGCGATCGGCGCGGCCGTGCTGTTCTTCGGTTTCGCGGTGTGGCTCACCGCATCCGGTCTCGTCGGTGCGTCGACTCCGATGATCGCCGCGACGATCACCGCCGCGGTCGGCATCACCGGTGTGGGCGCGTTCCTCATCCAGCGCGACCGTCGGCTCCGCGGCGCCGACGACGAGAACGCCGAACCAGCCACTCCCGAGCGTTCGCTCGGTCGTCACGAGGGCTGAGCGCGGGGGCTCCACAACCTCTGACTATCGTGAACGTGCACCCTGCGCCGGTGCACGTCGTCCACTTCACCGGGACACGGGTCCGGCGGCAATCGGTACCGCGAAAGGACTATCAACCCATGGACGTTTCAGGCGCTTCCGTTCTGGTCACCGGCGGGGCATCGGGCCTCGGCGCAGCCACCGCCCGTCGCTTCGCCGCCGCAGGCGCTCAGGTCTTCGGCCTCGACCTGCAGGACTCGATCGACAAGGCGGCCCCCACCGACGGCGTCACCCTGATCCCCGCCGACGTCACCGACGAAGCACAGGTCCAGGGCGCGATCGACACCATCGCCGAGTCGGGCGCACCGCTGCGCGTCGCCGTCAACTGCGCAGGCGTCGGCTGGGCCGCACGCATCCTCGGCAAGGACGGCCCGCACGACCTCGGCCTGTTCCGCAAGGTCATCGACATCAACCTGGTCGGCACCTTCAACGTCATGCGGCTGGCCGCCAACCGCATGTCGGAGGAATCCACGATCGACGGTGACGGCCAGCGCGGCGTCATCATCAACACGGCATCGGTGGCGGCCTTCGAGGGCCAGATCGGTCAGATCGCATACGCCGCGTCGAAGGGTGGCGTCCACGCGATGACCATCTCGGCTGCACGCGACCTCGCCCGCATCGGCGTGCGCGTCTGCACCATCGCACCCGGCACGATCAGCACCCCGATGCTCGCCGGCGTCACCCCCGAGTTCCAGAAGACCCTGGCCGAGGCGATCCCGTTCCCGCAGCGTCTCGGCGAGCCCGACGAGTACGCACAGCTCGCCGAGTTCATCGTCGAGCACAACTACCTCAACGGCGAGACCATCCGGATGGACGGCGCGATCCGGATGGCTCCGCGCTAGTCCGGAGGCCTTGCACTAGGCGGCCGGCTCCGGGTGACCACCTGCGGGAACGTGGGTGGCCTCCGAGAGCCCAAGCGCAGTGGACAACCTGATCAGCGGTGCGGCATCCGCTTCCAGACCCTCGCCGTCGGCGGGGGCGAGGTCGCGGACCGCGCCGCTGGTTTTTTCTGCGACCGCGGGCGACGTCATCCCGTCGACGGCCGCGCGCAGCATCCTGGCCTGGACCCCGACCTCCGCGTAGTCGAACGCCACCGACAGGTGCGGGCTGATCTGGGTCAGCGCGTCTCGGGTCTCGACGACCCGCCGGTGCAGTCGCGTCGTCGGCGACAGCGGACCGGGATCGGGAAGGACGACCTCGGGTACCGCCTCGGTCACCAGGCGCCACAGGGGCAGGAGTTCGATGTCGAGTCGTCGGCGACGCCGGTTCGCGAGGAAGGTCTGCACCCGCGCGTAGACCATGGGGTAGCTGATCCCGGAGAGGAAGACGACGATTCCCAGGATCGCGACGACACGGTTGGTCGTCACCAGCCACGGTGAGCGCACCACGTTGGTCGCCGACACGATCACGAACACGATCTGCCCCACGGCGCTGAGCGCCAGCAGTCCCAGCCCGCCGATCAGCAGACCCAGTGAGACACGCAGATAGCCGTCGGCTGTGGCGTAGAACTTGCGGACGCTGTTGACGCACGCGGCGAATCCGTAGGTGAGATATCCGCTGGCGATCAGCATGAAGAGGGCGAAACCCCAGTTCTGCACCGTCCACTCACTGATGGTCGCGGTACGGATCTCGACCGGGATGACCAGCATGGTGACCTGTAGCCCGACGAGCGAGGCGACCAGAGGCAGGGCCTCCCACCCGGCGCGGCGCTCGCGGCTCACGCGATCCGGGAAGAAGAACACGATGACGAGTGCGGCCACACCGATCGCCAGAAGTGCGTAGAACGCCACCCGCGACAGACCCGGGAAGCCGTTGTCGTCGAGAGCGGCCGACACCGACTCGTCGACGACGACGAACGCCAGCGTCAGCGAGGCGACCGCCACCATCATCGCGAGCGGCTGAAGCCCCCAGCCGGCACGCCGGATCTGATCCAGGCGCCAGCAGAAGGCGAAGGCGAAGACGGCCGCGGCGATCGCGTTGACCACCCCGACGCCGACGTCGATGTTCTGGGAGAAGGCAGTGAACGTCACGGCGCTTTCACCCGCACTGATCACAACCACCCGCGGTGACCGCCCAGGAGTCGCTGAAGTCCGCGTAGTTCATCGTGCGACGCCGTGCTGCCGACGCCGGTGCCGGCCTCCTCTGCCCACGCCAGGATCATCGACGCGAGCATCTCCGCTTCCCACTCGCGATCGTCCGAGTAGCAGGTACGGCGAAGCGCCGCGGCGGACTCGTCGCGGGTGAGCGATGCCAGACCTTCGGCCGACACCTCGCCGAGGATCTGATGGCCGGCGATGAGATGACCGAACTCGTGGATGACGATCTGGTCCCGGTGGAGTCTGGACGTGTTTGCCTGATGGAAGAAGTAGTCCGCGTCGGCCGCGGCCAGCCAGATGCCGTTGGGAACCCCGGTCGGCAGAGGGTGGGCGATCAGGCGAATCGGACGTCCCCGACGCTCGCCGTACCGGTCACACAGCTGTGTGACGTCGAGCGGGAGATCGAGATCGAGCCCCTTCAACGAGGTGCGACACAGCGCCCGTAATGCGCGTTCTGATCGACGCATGCCGTCAATCGAACCATGAGCGCGCACACCGAGGCGATTCGTGTCCACGAAACCAAGGGCCCGCTGCGTTTTCCCAGTTCACACGGCGTCCGAACTCTCCAGGCCGACACCCCACGGCCCGTGATCGTCAGTGACACTCGTGATCGGTGAGAACCCGGATCTGCGGATCCTCCAGACGATCTCAGTCCTCGCCCGAGTCTCCCACCACCCGCAGACGCGAGTCGGCCGACGGCTTCTCGTCGCTGAGCCCTGCCGCGATGACGTCCGGCGGATCCTTCGGCAGACCCTGCTGCTCGCGCAGGACCTTGATCAGTTCGTTCACCACGGTCACCGAATCGCTCGACAGCCCCGCCAGACGGAATGCCGCCAACTGAACGTTGGTGTCCGCCTGCAGCCGCATGAGATCGATCTCGTCGCGAGTGCGCTGCGCGGCCCGATCCTCGAGGAAGTAATGCACGTCGACACCGAATGCGGCCGCGATTCCCTCGACGGTTCGGAACGACGGGGACTTCGCTTTCCCCGATCGCAGCTGACTCAAATACGACTCGCCGAGACGGAATCCCCGCTCCGTCGACCTCGCCGCGATCGCCTTGGCACTGTATGCCCTCCCGTTCGGACCGGGAACGGTCCGAAACAGCTCCTCGAGTCGCCGGGCGAACAGCCCCGGATCGAGTGCATCCGATTCCTTCGTTCTCGAACGATCGGAGTCGGTGCGTCCGGTGTCGCCCATAGGCTTCTCCGCCCCTCCTGCAGTCATGACCATCTTCTCCGAGACGCAAAACTTGAATTTGCAAACATTAAAGCCCGCTGTACACGGCTATCGCAATGACCGGTACGGTCAGAAGGTACCGGAACGCGGCCCACGATGCGTATCACCTGTGGTGATGCTGTAACGAACGTTAGTGTGGCGTTCTTCACATTCTTGGGGGTCCCAGGTTGCCGACACGCTCACGGCAGATGAATGTTTGTCCTCGCTGCGATCCACATGACCCACTGACGCCGGCTGTCGCACCCGCGAACCTCTCCACCGACTGTACGCCTGGGAAACCACGATGACCCACCGCCTGCCGACCCCCCGACGCGACCGCCGACGGCGCCGCTCCCTCGCATCCCTGCTCGCCGCCATCGCGGTGATCGCGCTCGTCGCGCTTGCGCCCGGCGTCGCGTCGACCAGCCCGGTCGGGTCGGGAGGCACCGAATCGGACGCCACGGAATCGGACTCAGCGGGATCGGACTCAGCGGGGCAGGACTCGGTCGGATCCGGGAGTACCGGTGTGGGCGGCTTCGGCACCGACACCAGCGGTGACACCGACACCACCGCCGACGCGGATGATGACGCTGCGGATGGTGACGCCGACTCGACGCCGTCGGGCAATCGGGGACCCGGAGGTCCCTGGCATCACGGTGACGGGCATGGGCACGGCCACCACGGGCACGGACCGACCCCATCGGGAACCGGCACCTCCACCAGCCCGAGCACCTCCACCGACCCGGGCACCTCCACCAGCCCGAGCACGTCCACCGACCCGGGCACCTCCACCAGCCCGAGCACGTCCACCGAGAGCTCGTCGACCGAGAGCTCGTCGACGACCAGCGCGGAGACCGAGACCTCCACAACCGGGGTCTGGGTACCGTTTCCGCCGGTGACCGGTCGGCCGAACGTACCGGCCCCGACCCTGCCGCCGGTCGTGTCGAACCCTCCCCGCTCCGGCGAGGGGAACCTGCCCGCCCCCGCTCAGGTCCCGACAGTTCCCGCGCCCAGCGGATCACCCGCGCCGACGACACCTGCCGCCTCGGTTCCGGGTCCTCCCCCGGCGCCTGGTGCGCCCGCAACCGGCGGGTCCGCAGCGGAGTCCCGCGCCGAATCCGGCGCTTCCGACGCTTCTGCCGCCGACGAGTCAGCCGTCCTCATGGCGAGCCCGCAGGGTCCGTCCGGTCCTCAGGCCCTGCCCGGCGAATCGCCCGACACCGTCCTGACCGGCGTGAAGAAGTTCCTGATCGGTGTCGCCCCCGGTGGATTGTTGCTGCTCGGGGCGGTCGCGCTGTTCGGCAGCGGATCGTTCCTGGACTCGCTGCGGTCACTGCGCTCCTGACGCCGCCCGGTCCTCGGTTCCGAGATATCAGTACCGGGCCAGCAGGTCCCGCTCGTGCGGGATCTCGTCGACGGCACGTCCGGAGATCCACTCGCGGAGCACCTTCGTGGCCCGGACGTCGTCCTCGTTGTACTCGAGGAGCCGCTGCCGCTGACCGACGTCGGGACGTCCGCCGCCGAGCGCGACCGCGGCGCGATACCACTCCATCGACGCCTCACCGCTGGCGTCGTCGTCGCGCCAGGCGAATCCGGCGACGGGAGCGACGCGCTTCAGCCCTTTGCCGCGGGGACAGATGAAGTTGTCGCCGACCGCCTCGTAGATGTCGACCCACTCCTCGGATGCGATGAACGCCTCCACCTCCCGCCGGGTCGGGATACCGGGTTCGCCGGCGAATCGGTCGGCCGAACCCAGCAGCCAGCGATTCTCGGCCTGCTGTGAGTAGCAGTACGCCGCGAACGTCTTCCCGGTCTCGCGGGCGGCCACCCGTTCGGCGGTCAGCCACGCCCAGAACTCCGCGAACGACCTCGCCTCGTCGCGCGTGGGCAGCGGGTCCCAGGTGACGAACGGCCGGTAGACCACCGGTTCGTCGGGCGCGGTGGTGTCGGTACGCAGCGTGCCCCAGAGGTAGGCGCCGTGTTCGCCGAAGCTCTCCATGTCGACGTCGACCTCGATGTCGGCGCGATGCACCCGCGGGGTGTCGCGGCGCCGGACGAGTTCGGTTCCGGTCAGCCAGGCGATCGCACCGATCACCGCATCGTCGAAACGTGCACTGCCCGGCCAGTTCTCCGGCGGGGCCCCGCGTTGTGCGGCGAGCTGGTCGATCGTGGTGATGCCCGCCTCGACGAGTGCGGTCCCCTGATTACCCGTGGCGACGAGCGAGACGTCGCGGCGGGCCTCGAGTTCCGGACCGCACTTCACCCACCAGGGGCACGAGCGGCACTCGGCGACGCGTCGTGGTTCGGTCGGCACCTGCTGCGCGGCAATGGCCCGACGCCGGTCGAGGACCTCGGTGTAATCGTCGAGCATGCCACCGGTGTCGTGCACGACGATGCAGTCGGCGTCGACGCCGATCACCCCGCCGCGCAGGTCGCCGGTCTGCGACGACGGGGCGCGACCGATCTCGACCAGCATCGCGGTCAGCTGGGCGAGGCGCAGGTTGTCGCGACGGTTGGGCCGTGCGGTGCGGTACGGGTCGGGTGTGGGCGCCCACCCCCACAACGGGCTGGTGACCAGCGACGGCGGCCGGCCCGGGTCGGGGGCGGACCTCGCGGGCTGGGTGATCCGGTGGTTGACGACGATGACGGGGACGTAGCCGTCGCCCACTCTCACCAGGAGTTCGGCGTGACCGCGTCGCCCGTGTTCGATGTCGGTGGGCAGCGCCGCATTCCAGATCCACGCGACGTTCGCGTCGCACGCCTTCAGGGTGGCCGCGACCCGCTCCGCCGCCCTCGACTCCGCGTCGATCACCACGAACGCGCCGGGCTGATCACTGTGGATGCCGCGGAGGAGTTCGCGGACCGCGGCCCGATGATCGGCCGCGGCCTCCTTGCGTCGCTGCACGCCGGGCGGGTCGGGTTCGGAGCCGGGACGCCCCTCGTGACCGAAGTCGAGGGCGACCCGGTGCTCGCAACCCGCGAGATCGCGCGGCGACAACACCACAGAGGCCACGCCATCCCTTTCTCGGCTCGAGCGGTCGGACGCGTGGCCCCACCGGACCACGTGTCATGCTTGTACTTGTTACCACGCCCGCAGCGGTCCACTCGGCAGCAGCGAAAGGTCATTCGATGGGTTTGTTCTCCTCCGACGGTAGGTCGCGGGCTCAGCGCCGCGCAGAGGCCAAGGCTCTCAAGGCAAAAGCCAAGATCGAGGCGAAGTTCGACGCCAAGCACCGGCGGAAGGAACAGAAAGCTCGTCGAAAGACCGAGCACAAGTACCTCCAGAAGGACTTGAAGGCCGAACGCAAGACCGCCCGGCAGTTGGCGAAGGCTCAGGAGAAGGTGGTCAAGGCCGAGACCAAGAAGGTGAGTGCCGAGGCCAAGGCGGCCGCGGACGCCAAGATCCTCAGCCCGGCCAGCGTCAAGCGCTACCTCACGGTCGCGCGTCTCGTGGCCCCCATCGCAGTCCCCATCGCCTATCGCGCCGCGGTCGCCGGTCGTGCGCAGATCTCGGCGCTGCAGGCCGGCCGCGCAGGCGTTTCGCCAGAAGTGTTGCGTCAGTTCAGCGGTCACGGCGCGGCGCTGTCCGCCCGGATCGCGACTACACGGACCGCGCTGGAGAAGGTCGTCGCGCAGGACACCAGCGCCGATGCCAAGGACTTCGTCGCCGCGATGACCCAGCGCCTCGACAACCTCGACATCGCGGTCGGCACCGCCGAGACCATGTCCGCCGCACAGCGCCGGACGGCCCACCAGTCCATCGACGACGAACTGGTTGCCATCGACGCCGACATCCTCGCGCGGTTGGGCGTTCGTTCCTGACGCAGGCCGAGGCGGTGGCCTTCGACCCTCGCCGGAGGCGGGTGCGCACCCACTAGGATGGGTTCCACGCGTCGCGTGGGGGGGTTTTCCTTGCGCGCACGCCCCGGAACACACGCAGAGCCGGGACACACGCAAGGGAGCGCCGTATGACCGAGCAGGAGCCGAACGTCACGCCGTCCGACGGCGACGCGAACAACGACGAGCCGACCCTGTTTCCCATGACTACCCCGGAGGCCGACTCCGGGGCTGCCGAATCGTCACCGGCCCCGGCCGAGAAGGCGCCCCCGAAGAAGCCCGCACCCAAGAAGACGCCGGGCAAGAAGGCGGCGCCGGAGCGAGCCGCAGCCGAGTCCGGTGGCGACAGACTGCCATCGAAGAAGGCCGCCAAGAAGGCTCCCGCGAAGAAGACCCCGGCGGCCAAGAAGGCCTCGGGTGCCGGTCCCGCCAAGAAGTCACCTGCGAAGAAGGCGCCGACCAAGAAGGCACCACCGAGGTCGGCACCCCCCGTCGCCGAGGCGCCTGCCGCCGACGCCCCGGCCACGCCTCCTGCTCCGCCGGTCACCTCCACACCGCCTCCGACGTCCGTCCCGGCGCACCCGCCGGTCGATGTCGTCGCCGAATCCGATGCTGCACGAGCCACTTTCGCGCAATTGCGGTCCGGCGCGCCCACCGAACCGCCGACGACCAACCTCACCCCCGCCTACGCGGGACTGGCGGCGGTCGTGGCGATGCTGGTGTTCGTCATCCTGCGTCGCATCCTGCGCTGATCGCCACCGCGGCAGCACAGTCAAAGCCGCTACCGCGGCGGCAGAGTCAAGCCGCTACCGCGGCGGCAGAGTCAAGCCGCTACCGCGGCGGCGGCGAGACCTCCACGCCACCCGACTCGTGCTCGGGTCCGGCGTTGGGATGGTCGGCGGGCAGCCGGCCGCGGAAGCGCGCGGCTTCGCTGACGGCGGGCTCTCCACCCTTCGAGTGCGGCGGCCGGTGGTACGGACCCGGCTTCGGGCGCGGTTTGCCACCGGGAAGTGCCAGACGCGCGATGGTCCGGTGCACCTGGCCCCACTGTTGACCGAAAGGTCCTGTGTTGTAAGGCAATCCGTAGCGCTCGCAGATGTCCTTCACCTTGGGGGCGACCTCCGAGTACCGGGTACTCGGCATGTCCGGGTACAGGTGGTGCTCCACCTGGTAGCCGAGGTTGCCGCTGATGATGTGGAACAGAGGGCTGCCGTCGATGTTGGCCGCACCGACGAGCTGCCGGACATACCAGCCGCCCCGCGTCTCGTTCTCGACCTCTTCCTGGCTGAATGTGTACGTCTGGTCCGGGAAGTGGCCGCAGAAGATGATCGCGTGTGCCCACACGTTCCGGATGATGTTCGCGGTGAAGTTCGCGGCCAGGGTACGCAGGAATGTGCTCTCCGCACCCGGGAGCACCTGGTCGGCGAGCTTCGCGGCCGCACGCGCCCGCCGGCCACCTCGTCGTCGGATCACGTTGCCGATCCGCGAGGTCGACGGCTGCCGGATGGCGCCGCCCGTCGCTGCCTGGCTGAGCAGGAATGCGCCCGCGCTGATCGCCGGCCAGCCGAGGTAGTCCTTCACGATCTGGCGGCGCATCTTGCCCGCGATCCCCTTGAGATCCTCGACCAGCTCGGACATCGGCTTCTCACCGCGCCGGATCGCCTCGAGATCGAGATCGTGCAGCGCGACGCCCCACTCGAAGAACGCCGTGAGCAGAACGTTGTAGAACGGCTGCAGCAGATAGACCGGATGCCACTTCTGGTTCGGATCGATCCTCATGATCTCGTAGCCGAGATCCTTGTCCTTGCCACGGATGTTGGTGAAGGTGTGGTGGATGTAGTTGTGGGAGTGCTTCCATGCCTCGGCAGTGGACGCGGTGTCCCAGTCCCACACCGACGAGTGGATGTAGGGGTCGTTCATCCAATCCCACTGCCCGTGCATCACGTTGTGGCCGATCTCCATGTTCTCGAGGATCTTGGCCATACCGAGGCATGCGGTACCCGCGACCCAGGCTCCCCGCGAGCGCGAGTTGAGCAACACGATGCGCCCGAGGGCGGCGAGTTGCCGCTGGGTGGCGATGACGGTCTTGATGTAGCGACGATCGCGGTCCCCGAGGTCGCCGTAGACCTCGTCGTGGATGGCGTCGAACTCTTCGGCCAGTCGATCGATCGTTTCTTGATCGAGGTGCGCCAACGGGCTGGTCACGCGCTGTCCGGAATCGGTGGTTGTCATGTATTTCGGTCCTCCCGGTCAGAGGTCAGAGGTCTGGCGTCTGGGGTCTGACCTTCGGTCAGAGTTCGACGTCGACGTCTCCCTCGGCGGTGTTCACACAGATGCGGATGCTCTGCCCTTCCGGCGAGCTCACCTCACCGGTGCGCAGATCGCGGATGTTCCCCTGTTTGAGAACCCCGGTGCAGGTGTGGCAGATACCGATCCGGCAGCCGAACTTCAGCTCCAGACCGTTCTCCTCCCCCGCGACGAGGATCGGCATACCCGGCTCACAGGTGACCTCGGTGTCACTGCGGGTGAACCGGACGGTGCCGCCCTCACCCTCACCTGCATTCCCACCGATGATCGGCTGGAAACGTTCGAGGTGGATTCGGTCCCCGACGCCTTCGGCTTCCCAGTGTTCGACGAGACTGTCGAGCAGCTCTCGCGGACCCGAACACATCGCCTCTCGCTCGCGCCAGTCCGGGCAGAGTTCGTCGAGGTCGGTGGCCTTGATCCGCCCGTCCCGACCGGTGATGCGCAACGTCAGGTCGAACCCGTCGTGCCGGTCGTCCATCGACTCGAGGTCGGCCCGGAACATCACCTGGTCGTCACTGTGCGCCGAGTGGATGGCCACCACGTCGTCGACCCGATCGCGATGATCGAGGTCGCGCAGCATGCTCATGATCGGGGTGATGCCGCTGCCGGCGCTGATGAACAACATCTTCTCCGGCAGCGGATCGGGCAGTGTGAACACGCCTTCGATCTCGCCGAGGCGGACGATCTCACCCGGCCGGATGCCATGGACGAGGTAGGGCGAGACCTTTCCCTCCTCGACCAGCTTCGGCGTCACGCTGATCAGGCCGTCGCGCGGATGCGGGTCGGAGGTCAACGAGTAAGCGCGCCAATGGAACACCCCGTCGATGACCACCCCGAGACGTACATACTGTCCCGGTTGATGCCCCGGCCACTCATAACCCGGTTTGATCCACACCGTGGCCGCGTCCGCACCTTCGGGTCGTACCTCGACGACCCGGCCGCGGAGTTCCCGAGTGGTCCAGAGCGGGTTGATCAGCTCCAGGTAGTCGTCGGGGTGCAGGGGATTGAACAGGTGCCGGATCGCGCCGAGAAACCCTCGTCGCAACGGCGACACCCGGGGAGTCGCGCCGCGTTCAGCCATGGGATGGGGTGGGTCGGGAATCGATCAGTGTCACGAGACCTCACAAGGGGTCGTCGGTCGTCTCTTGTGCCTACGCGCTGCTACATAGTCACCGTTCGAGCTGTCTGTTTCGACCATACGGCGTCGGGCATCACCGGAGGGGCGGGTCGCTCGGATCCGGTCTGTGCTGGATTGTCGGTCACCAAAGGTGCAGGTCGCTGCGATGTCGGTTGTTCACTTCGGCAACATCCCGGATGCGAACAGTGACGGATGGTTATGCCCCGTCGCGTACGGCGGCGGTGTTCGCCCGGGACATGATCGCCGCCGCGACCTGGTCAGGCCAGGATTCCGGCAGCCAGTGGTCGGCGCCGGGAAGGACCAGAAAGTCGTACGGCGCATCGACCCACCCCGAGCAGAGCCGGGCGCCGACGTCGCCCAGAGCCGGGTCGTGGTCGCCCCAGACGTATGTCGTGGGCACCTTCACCCGCGCGGGTGCCGACCGCTTGTCCGGCAGGAACATCGCCCGATACCAACCCAACGCTCCGGGCAGCGCGCCGTACTCCGCGATCTCGGCGGCGACCCGCGAGGCGAATGGTTCCGGAAGCCCCATCTGCACACCGAAATCCGGCCGCGTGGTCATCAGCCGGCCGAGTACCTTCTCGGGCAGGGCCGGGATCTGGAACACCAGCATGTACCAGGAACGGAGAATCTGACCGCGCGGCATCGCCTGCATGAACGCCCCTGGATGCGGAACCGACAGCGCGGTCAGCGTTCGCACGCGATCGGGGTGATGAGCCGCGAGTGTCCACGCCACCGCCGCGCCCCAGTCATGTCCGACGATGTGCGCGTCACGGACCTCCGCGGCGTCGAGCATGGCCACGATGTCTGCCACCAGCTCGGCCTGCATGTAGTCGCGCCGCCGGGTGGGTCGAGCCCCCGGCGAGTAGCCGCGCTGATCCGGGGCGATCGTGCGAAAACCTCTGCGGTGCAGGAGCGGAGCGACGAGGTCCCACGAACCGGCACGTTGCGGGAAGCCGTGCAGCAAGACGATCGGCTCCCCCTCGAGCGGACCGGCGTCGATCACGTCGAAGGTGTATGGACCGCGCTGGAAGGTGGTCAACCGCGTCGTTCGCACGTGTCAGCCCGCCCAGCGCACCCGCAGGATCCGATCCGACCCGTCCCCGTCGCTCGTGGTCAAGACCAGCGAACCATCGGGCGCCACGGCCGCCCCGCGCAACCGGCCGTGCACTTTCTCGAGCGCCTCGGTCTTCGAGACCACGCGGCGTCCGTCTTCGGAGAGCTTGAGGAAGACCAGCCGCTGCCCCTTCAGTGCAGTCACCACCAGCCCGCCGCTGTAGGGTCCCCAACCGCTGTCCGGCAGGAACGCGATGCCCGGCGTCGCGATCGTCGGCGCACCCGAACTCCACACCGGACCGATGGCGCCGGGGACCCGGACGGTGTCGGTCATGGGCACCGACTCGTCGTAGATCAGGGGGGTGCGGTCCGGGCGGTAACCGTAGTTGCCTCCCGCGAGGATGAGGTTCAGCTCGTCGTCCCGACTCGTGCCCTGTTCGATCCCATAGACCCGACCGCTGCCCGGAGCGACCGCGACGCCCTGCACGTTCCGATGACCGAGGCTGTACACCGGGCTGCGCGGATCCGGATTCCCCGGCGCCGGCCTCCCGTCGAGGCCGATGTGCAAGACCTTGCCGCCCAGCGACTTCCGGTCCTGCGCTACCGACGGGATACCGGAGTCACCGGTACCGACCCAGATACTGTCGGCGGTCACGGCCAGGCCACAACCGGCACGACTGCCCGAGGAATTGACCGGGATACCGCTGAGCAGGGTCCGTTCCCGAACCATCCGCGTCCAGTCCGCGCTGACGCGCCACGAGACCACCCTGGTGGTCTGGCCCGTCTGCGGCGCCGGAATGGGCGCCCCGGCAAGCGGTTCGGGCACGGTGAACGCGCCGGGCACCATGTACTCCGCCTGACAGGAGTACACGCGCCGGTTGTCGGAGAAGCGAGGATCGAGGGCGAGTCCCATCAGGCCGGCCTCGTTGACCGCGAAGATCTTCGACAGGTTGGCCTTGACGTTCACCCGCTGTCCGCCGGGGCGCACCGCGACGAATCGTCCCGCGCGTTCACCGGTGAGCACCGTGCCATCGGGCGCGACGACCGCACCCCACGGTATGGTCAGTCCGCCGGCGACAGTCGTGACCTGCAGCGGCGCGGCGGCACGGGCTGCAGCGCCGGCGACGAACATCCCGGCGACCGCGGCCGCCGACGCGGTGATCGCCACAAGCCCGCGGGCCGATGTCCGGATGAATGTCCTGCGTTCACGACGAATCGGGGTCACAGGGGCCACCGTAACCACGACCCGGGGCCGGGTCGTGGCAAAACGGCGAGATCGAGATCTAGCGGCCGGGTAGGTACTTCAGCGCGCGGACCGCCGTCGGCGTGATCGCCCGGTAGATGCTCTTGGGCACCAGCGGCGCGCGATCGATGCCGATGAAGCGCTGCTCGGCGATCGTCTGTGCCTCGGTGTACTTGAGCAGGCCCTCTTCGCCGTGGCGTCGGCCCATTCCGGAGATGCCCATGCCACCCATCGGTGCGGCGGTCGAGGCCCAGGCGGCGGCGTAGCCCTCGTTGATGTTGACGGTGCCGGCCCGCAGCCGCTCGGCGACGGCCTGCGCCTCGGCGCTGCTGCCCGCGAAAACGCTTGCGTTGAGCCCGTATTCGGTGTCGTTGGCGAGCTTGACGGCCTCGTCGGTGGAGTCGACCGGATAGATCGAGACGACCGGTCCGAAGGTCTCGTTGCCGTAGCAGACCATGTCGTCGGTGACGTCGGTGAGCACAGTCGGCTCGAAGAAGAACGGGCCGAGGTCGGGGCGGCGCTTGCCGCCGGCGAGGACCTTCGCACCTTTGGCGACGGCGTCCTGGACGTGCGCCTCGGCGGTGTCGATCTGCGCCGCCGACGCGAGCGAGCCCATGTCGGCGGTGAAATCGTAAGTGCCCGAGAGCTTCATCATCGAGACAAATGCGGCGAACCGCTCAGCGAACTCGTCCGCGATCTGCTTGTCGACGTAGATCCGCTCGATGGAGATGCACAGCTGGCCGGAGTTGGAGAACGCCGCGCGTGCAGCCCCCTGCACGGCGTTCGCGATGTCGGCGTTCGCGGTGACGACCATGGGGTTCTTGCCGCCCAGCTCGGCGGAGAACCCGATGAGGCGCCGGCCCGCCTGTTCGGCGAGGGTTGCCCCGGTCGCCGACGAGCCGGTGAACATCACGTAGTCGGTCGAGGCCATGATCGCCTGCCCGACTACGCCGCCGGGTCCCGGTACCACGGCGTACAGCTCACGCGGAAGACCCGCCTGGTACAGCAACTCCGCGAGCGCGAGAGCACAGTACGGCGTCTGGCTGTCGGGCTTGATCACCACACCGTTGCCGGCGACGAGGGCCGCGACCGCATCGGACACGGCCAGCGTCAGCGGGTAGTTCCACGGACTGATGACGCCGATGACGCCCTTGGGCAGATGACGCACCCGGACGCTGGTGGCGCCGGGCAGCATGCCCTTGACCTTGCGATCGGCGAGCAGCTTCGGGCCGTTGGTCGCGTAGTGACGCGCGGTGATCGCGACGTCGAGCACTTCTTCCTGCGCGTAGATCCGGGCTTTGCCCGTCTCGGCCTGCGCGATGTCCATCAGCGACTCGGCGTTGCGATAGACCAGAGCGGAGAACTTGTCGATGACCTGGGCACGCTCGGCCGGGGTCCGGGCGGCCCATCCCTGCTGGGCCTGCCGGGCACGGTCGACCGCGGACTCGAGATCCTCGGCCGTCGCGACCGGGATGGTGGCCATCTCGGTGCCGCTGAATGCCTCCAGCACCGGCCGGGTGGGACGGCTCGCGGCGTCGTCGATCGCGACGAGAGCACCGAGACGGGCGAAATAATCGGCGGTGGGCTTCGGCATGTCGGGCTCCTCGGTGAAGTGCCGGCTCTGGGCGGTTGGTGGGTGTTCGGTCGAGATCCGGACGATCAGCTGTCGGGGGCGACCAGCACGATGCCATCGTCGTCGGAGTAGACGATGTCGCCCGGGTTGAAGGTCTCGCCGCCGATGGTCAGCGGAACGTCACGCTCGCCGGCGCCGGTCTTGGTGGACTTGCGCGGGTTGGTGCCCAGCGCCTTGACGCCGATCGCCATCCCGCCGATGGTCTTGGCGTCGCGGATGGCGCCGTTGGCGATGATGCCCACCCAGCCGTTGGAACGGCCGAGCTCGGCGATGATGTCACCGACCAGCGCGGTGTGCACCGACGCATCACCGTCGATCACGAGCACGCCGCCCGGGTTGGACTCGCTCAGGATGGATTTGAGCAGGGCGTTGTCCTGGAAACACTTGACCGTGGTGACGCGTCCGACAAACTCGCGGTTGCCGCCGTACTGCGTGAACTGGGTGTCGCAACTACGGACATCGGCCCCGATCTCGTCCACGAGATCGGCCGTCGGGGTGAAGGTCAGCTCGCTCATGCCGACCAGTTTAGGTGTTACCGCAAGTAGCTGGTTACTCGCGGGTAGGTTCGGTTCGAACCGCTCCACGCAGACCGTCGATGATCTCCGCGACGTCGTCTGGGCGCTCGGAGACCAGAAAGTGCTTGGCCCGAGGTAACACGACGATCTCGTCGGCGCCCAGGGTGTCCGAGTAACGGCGTTGCTTCCACTCCCAGAACGCCCGCCAGCCGAGCAGCCGCGATGACGCGACCACGACGACGATCGGTACCCGGGGCATCGGATTGCTGCGGCGTAGACCCCGCAGGGTCCTGTTCATCGCGCCGAAGGCCGCGTTCTCGACGAGCATCGCGAGCAGGAACGGCGGTTGCCCGAAGACCCGCTTGCTCCATCTCCGTTGCTGTTCACCGAGCCCCTCCGGAGGTGCCGGCACGACCCGTGTCCACACCTGCACGCTCGGCCATCGTCGGATGCCGACGCGACTGGTCACCGCACGCGCCGCACCGACCGCCCGGTGCGCGTTGCCGACCCGGAAGGACAGCGGGACCAGGCGCCAGGGGACGAGCACATACGAGCCGTCGAGCACCACTACGGCCGCGGTGCGGCCGGGGTACTGCCGGGCGAAAGCCTCCACGTACAGCGACGCGAGTGAATGGCCCACCACGACAACGGGTTCGTCGATCCCACGGGCGTCGAGTACCGCGACCATCCGCTCGATCTCGCCGAGAAGCGTCGGATGGTGCCGACGGTCGACCGGACTCGACAACCCGTAGCCCGGCCGGTCGTACCGGATCACCCGCCACGACGCCGCAAGACGAGCGACGAGCGGGTCGAGGTCGAACCAGTTGCTGCCCAACGCCGCCATCAACAGCAGCGGAGGTCCCGATCCCTCGTCGAGCACGTGGAGACGGTGCCCGCCGACGGTGACGTACTCCCCCGGAGCTGTGTCATCGCCGGGGTCCGGCGTCGTCTCGTGCACCTGACCAGTGTGCCCGAGGTTTCGACACGGTGGCTCGCTCCGCTCGCTACCGGCTCAACCAGCAAAAGCCCACGCCGGTTGAGCCGACACCGAGCCACCCACGCCGGTTGAGCCGACACCGAGCGAGGCGAGGCGTCGCGTCGAAACCCACCGAGCCACCCCCCGCCGGTTGAGCCGACACCGAGCGAAGCGAGGCGTCGCGTCGAAACCCGCTCAGTACGGGCTCGCCAGCAGAAGCCGCGGCTCAGGTGTCCTGCGGCTTGGCCAGCGGGAACGCGAGCGATTCGCGGATCGACTGACCGGTGATGAGCATGACCACACGGTCGACGCCCACCCCGAGCCCGCCCGTCGGCGGCATCGCGTACTCGAGCGCCTGCAGGAAGTCCTCGTCGAGTTCCATCGCCTCCGGGTCGCCGCCCGCCGCCAGGATCGACTGCTCGGTGAGACGCTTGCGCTGCTCCACCGGATCGGTCAGTTCGGTGTACGCGGTGCCGAGCTCCACACCCCACGCCACCAGGTCCCAGCGTTCGGCAACGCCCGGCTTGCTGCGGTGCGCGCGGGTCAGCGGCGAGGTCGACGTCGGGAAGTCGGTGTAGAACGTCGGGAAGGTCGTGCGGTCCTCGCCGAGATGCTCGTAGAGCTCGAGGACGATCTGGCCGGCATCCCAATCCGGGCGGTAGTTGATGTCGAGGCGGTGGCACACGGCCCGCAACGTCTCGACCGGGGTCTCGGGGGTGATCTCCTCACCGGCACCCTCGGAGACGACCCCGTGGACGGTCTTTACCGGCCACTCCCCCGAGATGTCCACGCGGACTTCGTTTCCGTCGGCGTCGGTGCGGATGATGACCGGTTCACCGTAGGCCGCGGTGGCCGCATTCTGGATCATCTCGCGGGTCAGGTCCAACATCTTCAGGTAATCACTGTGCGCCTCATAGGCTTCCAGGCTCGTGAACTCCGGATTGTGACTGAAGTCGACGCCCTCGTTGCGGAAGTTGCGGCCGATCTCGAACACCTTCTCCACTCCGCCGACACACAGACGCTTCAGGTAGAGCTCCGGCGCGATCCGCAGATAGAGGTCGAGGTTGTAGGCGTTGATGTGCGTCTGGAACGGGGTCGCGTTGGCGCCGCCGTGGATCTGTTGCAGCATCGGCGTCTCGACCTCCAGGAAGCCGCGCGCGGCGAGGAAGTCGCGCATCGACTTCACCACCAGGCTGCGGATCGCGAGGTTCTTCCGGCTCTCCTCGTTGATCGCGAGGTCGACGTAGCGCTGACGCACGCGCGCCTCGGGGTCGGTCAGTCCCGCCCACTTGTCCGGCAGAGGTCGCAGGCACTTGCCGTTGATCCGCCAGGCGTCGATGAGGATCGACAGTTCACCGGAACGACTGGTGCCGACGACCCCGCGGGCCTGGATGAGGTCGCCGAGGTCGACGTCGGTCCCGAAGTCGGGTGTTCCCGGGATGACCCGCGAATCCTCGACGAGCACCTGCACCTCGCCCGACCAGTCGTGTATGTCGGCGAACACGACCTTGCCGAAGTCTCGCAGGCGCGTGACGCGGCCGGCGATGGTCACGACACTGCCCGCGGGTTCGGTCCTCGCCTGCGCGACGGTGTGCGTGGGCTGGTCGGCGGGCGGATACGGATCGAATCCGCGCTCGACGAGCCGGTCCATCTTGTCGAGGCGGACCCGCACCTGTTCGGGACGGTGCACGACCGCGCCCTCGGGGGTCGCCGCCTCGGCTTCCAGTTCGGCGATCAACGCAGGTGCGTCGACGCCGGCCGGGATCGACGGCTCCCCTTCGGTGTAGTGCTTGGCCCGTCCGAACTTCGGGAGCGTGATGAACCCCTCGGCGAGAATCGCGGCCAGACCGACGCGCGGCAGGATGCGATTGTCCTCGAAGCACAGGTACCTCGACTCCCAGTCCGGCAGGTACTTGGCGTTCGACTTGTACAGCGACTCCATCTGGAAGAACCGGGAGCCGAACATCAGCACCGAGTAACCCATGCGCATGATCGGGCCGGCACCGATCTGCGGCCCCTGCTCGAAGAACGCGCGGAAGGCGGCGAAGTTGAGCGAGACCTCGGTGATGCCCAATTGCTCGGAGTTGCGGCACAACTCGGCGACCATCGTCTCCACGACACCGTTCGGTCCCTGCCGGTCCCGACGCATCAGATCGAGGGACACACCGCGTCGTCCCCAGGGGACGAACGAGAGCATGCCCACGACCTCCTCGTCGGCGGTGCCTTCACCGACGACGGCTTCGACCAGCAGGCAGTTGTCGTCGGCGCGATCGCCGATGCGCGACAACGCCATCGCGAAACCGCGTTCCTCGTCGGTGTCGCGCCAGTCGTCGGCACGCGCGACGACCTTCTCCATCTCGGACGGCCTTCCGCCGATCGAGCTTGTCGAGATCTCGCCGTGCCGGCGGATGCGTACCGTCACGCCTGCACGGCGGGTGCGGGTCACGGCCTGGCGCACGGCCTTCATCGTCGGACCGCTGAGGCTGAACTCACGCGTGTGCAGAATGGCCTCGTCACCGATGGTGAGCGACATGAAGCCCGCGGCATCGTAGGCGGCCGCACCGCGCGTGCTCGATCCGATGGACGCCGGATGCCATCCGTATTTCTCACAGAGAGTGAGGAACTCGGCGATGGCGTCGGGCCACGAATCGGGATCGCCGATCGGGTCACCGCCGGCGATCCCGACGCCCATCTCCACCCGGTAGGTGATCGCTGCCCGACCGTCGGACGAGAACACGACCGCCTTGTCTCGGCGCGTCGAGAAGTAGGCGAGCGAGTCGTCGTCGTTGAACCTCGTGATGAGGGCACGGATGAGTGCTTCGTCCTCGGCGGTCATGAGCCACCGCAGGCGTTGCGACCGGAACAACACGATAGCCGCGGCGATCAGTGCGAGGGCCCCGAACAAGCCCAGCAGACCGTTGACGAAGACGTGCGTGTGGCGACCGTCGAAGGAGGCGTCCTGATCGATGGCGCTGAAGGCGACCACCCGGTTGAACGCGTACGGCAGCCGGTCGCCACGGGTCAGAGTGTGAGGGAACGCCCACACCAGCGCCCAACCGAGCAACGTGGCGATCCCGAGTCCCACGATCAGGGTCGCGATCGCGGCCGGGATCGCGCCTCGGCGGACGCGGGTGTGGAACTGGCGATACGTGGCCACGAGGAAGACCAGCGCGGCGAGATCGATGACCAGTCCGATGTAGATGTTGGTCCGGTCCCAGGCCGTCACGTCGAGGTCGTCCTCGAGTGCCGGGATCAGGTACAGCACGTTGCCGACCATGAAGAGTACGAGGTAGATCACGCTGATCCACCAGGCGATCCGCTTGCGCGCCGACAGGGCGACCGCGATGAGGGCGAGGACGAACGCCCACGCGAAGCTCGTGTCGGGCAGCGTGATGATGTAGTCGTCGACGTAGCGCCGGGGGTCGTGGATCAGATGCCGGAGAGCCGGCAACAGGCTGGACAGCAACGCGATCGTCGCCAGGACACCGACGACGGTGCCCGCGATGTGCGGCGCATTGCGGCCGAATCCGGTAGGGCGCCTGATCTTGTCGAGGAGGACGAGGGAACGTCGGTCCGCCGCGGTGGGGGTCCGCCGGGGCGCCTCGGGATGTTCGTCGGGGCTGGACGGGTCGACCGGCGCAAGGGGGGTGTCGGTGGCCATGCGTCGACGGTAGTCGTATGCGCGGGTGCGCTCTGCACTCCACGCTGATTCGATCAAGCGGCGGCACACAACCCGGCACATATCTGCGTGGTCGTGCCGGTGTGGCCGGGTGTGCGGACACGGGGCATGATCGGGACCGTGTACGACGTGACGATCCGGGACGACTCAATCCGACTCGGCCAGTTCCTGAAACTGGCCAACCTCATCGAATCCGGCGCCGAGGCCAAAGAGGTCATCGCCGACGGCCTGGTGACCGTCAACGGCGAGGTCGAGACCCGACGCGGACGGCAACTGGCCATCGGCGATGTGATCGAGATCGGCGGAATGGGCGCCCGGGTGGCCCGGGACGAGTGATCACGACGAGTGATCACTGCGGCCTGATCACCGCGGGGATCAGGAACCTACGCCGAGGCGCCGGAGCTCGGCCGGCGTGATGAGACGTTCTGCCTCCGCGGGAAACGTCGATGAGTTGACACGACGTCCGCCGAGTCGCCCCCCGGTGAGCGAATTCAGCAATGAACCCCGGCGGGGTGAGTGAAATGTGTCAGCCAACTTCATGACCAATCACTTCCTGGTGCATTCACATTCGTTACAACGGACTCTGACTTTGACCTACTGTAGCGACAGTACTCATCGTTGTCGCCAAGGTTTTTCGTGGTTTGCACCACTCACCCCGAGCCCCGTCGACATGTGAGAGTCCACGTCTCCGGTGTCCCGGATTCGTGACTGCCGTACATGTCGACTAGATCGATCATGACACGCAGGGCGTTACGTTCCGGGTAGCGACGCGGCATCTACCAGCACCAATGCTACGCAGCGAATGCTGCGGCGTATGCCATCCACTCGGACCAAAATTCGTTCTACGGCTCGGCGGGCGCCAGCAATCCGGCGACGATGTCGTAGGCACGCCGGGCCGTCAGAGCGCCGCCGGAATCGGCGATGGCCGCCTGCATCCCGACGACACCCCAGGACAGGAACGCGATGGTCGCGGCGAAATCCTGTTCGGCGACCTCGAGTCGTCCGGCCATCTGCTCGGTGAGCAGTCGCTCGACGAGATCCCGCGTGGACCGCAGCACCATCCCGCCCGTCGAACGGCCGACGAGGATTCGATAGACCTCGGGGTACTGCTCCGCGAGTACGAGTAGTCGATGAACCGGCGCCAGACGTTCACTGTCCGGAGGCGCCGCCGGGTCCAGGGGCAACGGAACCGCGAGGACGTGCCGCCCGGCGCACCGGCGACCAGGTCGCCGGCCACACCGATCCGGTCGACGCCCTCGATGTCAGGCGCTACACCCCGGACCTGACCCGCCAGGGATTCACGTCGGTCGAGTTCCACACCATCAGGTAATCGACCGGAGCCCTCATCGGCCGAAAGCCCGATCGCGCCGGATGACCTCAGGCGAGGCCGGCGAGGAATCGATTGGCCCAGGTGACGGCGCTGACACCGGGATTCACCTGGAAATCGCCGTAGGTGCCGTGTGAGCCGGACTTCAGGAACCGGTTGAACGAGGTGATCTGCTCGCGGGCACGCTTGTTGCCGAGCTCCTCGACGATGGCTCCGGGTCCGCCGAGCGTGAGCAGCTCACGGACGATCACGGCAGCCTCGGCCTGGTACTGGAGGATCTGGCTCGGCGTCGGATCGCTGGTTTCGGCCAGGTAGCCGGCGATGCGGGTGATGTAGAAGTCTCGCGGCACGTTGCAGTACATGTCCGACGGCTCGCAGAGAGTGAAAGCCCGGGGCAGCACCCACCCCATGCCGTCGAGGCGGGGACCGCCGCTGCCCTCGCCGCGCAGGGCCGGACCGACGAGGTTGTCCTTGCGCGACCGTCGGGGATCGGAGATCAGCACGACGCCGGCAACCTGACGGGGGCGGATCGCCGCACGCCCGGTGCCGATCTCCGACGCGAGGTCGCCGGCCGCGTCGGCGCCCTGGCTGTAACCGACGAGCGCGATCCGGGTTCCCGGGCAATGCTGCAGCATCTGCAGTGCCAGGCCCCGGGTGTTGGCGACGGCCTGCGCCTTCGACTTCCCGTAAACCGCCTTCTCCCACGGGAACGCGGTCGCGTCGTAGCCGACGTACTGAACCTTGGTCTCCGGACCCAGCCCGGACGTGACGGCGTTCAGGACCCCCGGGCTGACCCCGTTGGCCCAGGTACCCGGAACGGCGAGGACATAGATCTTCGGGCAGTCGGCGGGCGCCGCGTCCGCGCGCGGTGCCGTCAGCCCGAACCCTCCCAAGACCGCACACAGCAGAGTGCACATGATGGCGAGGATTCGACGCATGGGCTGTCCCTTCGGTAGATGGATCGCGATGAGCCGAGTGTATGGCGGTGCCACCGGGATGTGTAGCAGAGTGAAAAGGACTCCCGCCCAACCTTGTGCGGCGGGCGGGAGTCCTCGGTTCTGGTGGCGACGGGTCAGCGCTGGGCGACCTGGGTCGGCACGATCGGGGCCGGCAGATCGGAGGCACCGGTGAGGTACTCGTCGGCGGCCGCGGCGGCCGAACGGCCCTCGGCGATCGCCCACACGATCAGCGACTGACCACGACCGGCGTCACCGGCGACGAACACGCCGGGCCGGCCGACCGCGGCGAACTTGCTGTCGCGCTTGACGTTGCCGCGAGGGTCGTACTCGACGCCCATCTTGTCGAGGAGATCCTCACGCTCGGGGCCGACGAAGCCCATCGCCAGCAGGACCAGATCGGCCTCGAGTTCGAAATCCGAGCCCTCGACCTTCTCGAAGCGACCGTCACGCATGACCACCTCGTGGGCCCGGAGGCCGGTGACCTTGCCGTTCTCCCCGATGAACTCCTCGGTGTTGACCGAGAAGACGCGCTCGCCGCCCTCTTCGTGGGCCGACGACACGCGGTACATCAGCGGGTAGGTCGGCCACGGGGTCGACTCGGCACGCTCGATCGGCGGCTTCGGCATGATCTCGAACTGGTGGACGATCTCGGCGCCCTGCCGCAACGAGGTCCCCAGGCAGTCGGCGCCGGTGTCGCCACCGCCGATGATGATGACCTTCTTGCCCTTTGCGGTGATCTGCCCCTCGACGGTGTCGCCGAGCTGAACCCGATTGGCCTGCGGCAGGAACTCCATCGCCTGGTGGATGCCGTCGAGCTCGCGGCCCGGGATCGGCAGGTCGCGACCGATGGTCGAACCGTTGGCGAGGATGACCGCGTCGAAGTCGGCACGCAGCTGCTCGACGGTGATGTCGACACCCACGTTGACGCCGGTACGGAAGACGGTGCCCTCGGCCTCCATCTGCGCCAGGCGGCGGTCGATGTGACGCTTCTCCATCTTGAACTCGGGGATGCCGTAGCGCAGCAGACCACCGATGCGGTCGGCCCGCTCGAAGAGTGTCACGTCGTGCCCGGCACGCGTGAGCTGTTGTGCGGCGGCAAGTCCGGCGGGACCCGAACCGACGACGGCTACCGACTTGCCGGTCTTCTTCGTCGGCAGGACCGGGGTGACCCAGCCGTTGTCGAAGGCGTTGTCGATGAGCTCGACCTCGACCTGCTTGATGGTCACCGGCGGCTGGTTGATGCCGAGCACGCACGACGCCTCGCAGGGGGCCGGGCACAGGCGACCGGTGAACTCCGGGAAGTTGTTGGTCGCGTGCAGACGCTCGATACCGTCACGCCACCGGTCCTTGTAGACCAGGTCATTCCACTCGGGAATCAGGTTCCCGAGCGGACAACCGTTGTGGCAGAACGGGATGCCGCAGTCCATGCAGCGGCTGGCCTGAGTCTTCAGGTGCCCCTTGTCGAAGTCGGTGTAGACCTCGTTCCAGTCGAGCAGCCGCAGTTCGACCGGACGACGGTCGGGCAGCTCCCGCTCGGGGTGCTTGAGGAATCCTCTGGGGTCAGCCACGTGCGGCCTCCATGATCGCTTCGTTCACGTCTCGCCCGGTCTTCTCCGCGTCGGAGATGGCCAGCAGCACGCGCTTGTAGTCCCGCGGCATGACCTTGGCGAACTTGGTCTGGGCAGTGTCCCAATCGGCGAGCAGCTTTGCGGCGACCGGGGATTCGGTCTCGGCACGGTGCTCGTCGATGATGCCGGCGAGGAACTCGATGTCCTCGTCGGCGAGCGGCTCGATGTCGACGAGCTCGGTGTTGAGGTTGTCGGCCAGCTCGGCGTCCGGGTCGTAGACGTAGGCGATACCACCCGACATTCCCGCCGCGAAGTTGCGGCCGGTCTCGCCGAGAATGATCACGCGTCCACCGGTCATGTACTCACAACCGTGGTCACCCACACCCTCGACGACGGCCGTCGCACCGGAGTTACGAACGCAGAAGCGCTCACCGACGATGCCGCGCAGGAAGATCTTGCCCGCGGTGGCACCGAAACCGATCACGTTGCCGGCGATGATGTTGTGCTCGGCGACGAAGTCGGCCGGGGCGTTGCGCGCCGGACGGACCACCAGGCGGCCGCCCGAGAGACCCTTGCCCACGAAGTCGTTGGCGTCGCCTTCGAGCCGCAGCGTGATGCCCTTGGGCACGAAGGCGCCGAAGCTGTTGCCGGCCGAACCGGTGAAGTCGACGATGATCGTGCCGTCCGGCAGACCCTGTGCACCATAGGTCTTGGTGACCTCGTGGCCCAGCATGGTGCCGACGGTGCGGTTCACGTTGGTGATCTTCGACGTGAACGACACCCGGGTGCCGTGGTCGATCGCCTCGCGGCTCTGCGCGATGAGCTGCTGGTCGAGCGCCTTCTCGAGCGCATGGTCCTGCACGCCCGAGCAGTACAGGTCCTGGTTCATGAACGGCGATTCCGGCATGGTCAGGATCGACGACAGGTCGAGCTTGCCCGCCTTCTCCGACTTCCAGTGCGCCAGCGCCTTGGTGGTGTCGAGCGCCTCGACGTGACCCACGGCCTCCTGGAGCGTACGGAAACCGAGGCGTGCCAGCAGTTCCCGGACCTCTTCGGCGATGAACAGGAAGAAGTTCTCGACGAACTCCGGCTTGCCGGCGAAACGCTCACGCAGAAGCGGGTTCTGGGTGGCGATGCCCACCGGGCAGGTGTCGAGGTGGCAGACGCGCATCATGACGCAGCCCGAGACGACGAGCGGCGCGGTCGCGAAACCGAACTCCTCACCACCGAGCAGTGCGGCGATCACGACGTCGCGGCCGGTCTTCATCTGACCGTCGACCTGGACCACGATGCGATCGCGAAGACCGTTGAGCAGCAGCGTCTGCTGGGTCTCGGCCAGACCGATCTCCCACGGCGCGCCGGCGTGCTTGAGCGACGTCAGCGGCGACGCACCGGTACCACCGTCGTGACCCGAGATGAGCACGACGTCCGCGTGTGCCTTCGACACACCGGCGGCGACGGTGCCCACGCCGACCTCGCTGACGAGCTTCACGTGGATGCGCGCCTTGGGGTTCGCGTTCTTCAGGTCGTGGATCAGCTGCGCGAGATCCTCGATCGAGTAGATGTCGTGGTGCGGCGGCGGCGAGATGAGGCCGACGCCCGGCGTCGAACCGCGGACCTCGGCGACCCACGGGTACACCTTGTGCGGCGGGAGCTGGCCGCCCTCACCGGGCTTGGCACCCTGCGCCATCTTGATCTGGATGTCGGTGCAGTTCGACAGGTAGTGCGAGGTGACACCGAAACGTCCCGACGCGACCTGCTTGATCGCGCTGCGCCGCCAGTCGCCGTTCTCGTCGTGGTGGAAACGACGCGGATCCTCGCCGCCCTCACCGGAGTTCGAGCGACCACCGAGACGGTTCATGGCGATGGCCAGCGTCTCGTGGGCCTCTGCCGAGATCGAACCGAAGCTCATCGCGCCGGTGGAGAACCGCTTGACGATCTCGCTGGCCGGCTCGACCTTCTCGATCGGGATCGGGTCGCGGTCACCGAAGTTGAAGTCGAAGAGGCCGCGCAGCGTACCGAGACGGGTCGACTGGTCGTCGACCAGCTTCGTGTACTCCTTGAACACCCCGTACTGCCCGGTGCGCGTGGAGTGCTGCAGCTTGAACACCGTGTCCGGGTTGAACAGGTGGTACTCACCCTCACGGCGCCACTGGTATTCACCGCCGACCTCGAGCTCGCGGTGTGCGCGCTCCGAGGGCCGGTCGCTGAAGGCCAGTGCATGCCGGGTGGCGACGTCGGCGGCGATCTCGTCGAGACCGATGCCGCCGAGCTGGCTGATCAGGCCGGTGAAGAACTCGTCGACGGTCGCCTGGGAGAGGCCGATGACCTGGAAGAGCTGCGCACCGGTGTACGAGGCGATGGTCGAGATGCCCATCTTGCTCATCACCTTGAGCACACCCTTGCTGGCGGCCTTGATGTAGTTCTTGCGTGCGGTGGCGAAGTCGATGTCGCCGAGCACGCCGCGCTCGACCATGTCCTCGATCGACTCGAAGGCCATGTACGGATTGACCGCGCCGGCGCCGAAGCCGACGAGCGCAGCGATGTGGTGGACCTCGCGGGCGTCGCCGGACTCCACCACCAGGCCCACCCGGGTGCGCTTGCGCTCCCGGACCAGGTGATGGTGCACCGCCGCGGTCAGCAGCAGCGACGGGATCGGTGCGTTGGTCTCGTCCGACTCACGATCGGAGAGCACCACGATGGACACACCGTCGTCGATCGCGGCGCTCACCTCGGCGCGGATCCGGTCCAGTGCGGCGCGCAGGCCCGCGCCGCCCTCGGCAACCGGGTACAGGCCGTAGATCTGCTTGCTGCGCAGGTCCGGGTAGCGGCCGTCCTCCTCGATCCGAACCAGCTTCGCCAACGTGTCGTTGTCGATGGTCGGTTCGGGGATCTCGATCTTGCGGCAGCTGTTCGGACCCGGATGCAGGAGATCGCCCTCGGAGCCGATCGTGTCGCCGAGGCCGGTCACCACCTCTTCGCGAATGGCGTCCAGCGGCGGGTTGGTGACCTGCGCGAAGAGCTGCTGGAAGTAGTCGAACAGCATGCGCGGACGCTTCGACAGCACGGCGATCGGGGTGTCGGTGCCCATCGAACCGAGCGCCTCGGCGCCGGTCCTGGCCATCGGCGCGACGAGGAGGTCGAGCTCCTCGCTGGTGTAACCGAAGACCTGCTGGCGCAACGCGACCCGGTCGTGGGCCATGTGCTCGTGCGGCAGCGCACGCACGTCGTTGACGTCGACCAGATGCTCGTCGAGCCACTCCTGGTACGGGTGCTCGGCGGCGAGCTCGTCCTTGATCTCCTCGTCGTCGACGATGCGGCCGGCGGCGGTGTCCACGAGGAACATCCGGCCGGGCTCCAGGCGCATCTTCTGCACGACGTCGGCATGGTCGATGTCGAGGACACCGACCTCGGAGGCCATCACGACGAGATCGTCCTTGGTGACCCAGATGCGGCTGGGACGCAGGCCGTTTCGGTCGAGGACCGCTCCGACGACCGTGCCGTCGGTGAAGCACACCGACGCCGGGCCGTCCCAGGGTTCCATCATGGTGGCGTGATAGCGGTAGAACGCACGGTGCTCGGGCTTCATCGACTCATGACGCTCCCAGGCCTCCGGGATCATCATCAGGACCGCGTGCGGCAGGCTGCGGCCACCGAGGTGCAGCAGTTCGAGCACCTCGTCGAAACGTGCGGTGTCCGACGCACCGGGGGTGCAGACCGGGAAGATCTTCGACGCCGCGTCGGCACCGAAGGCCTCCGTGTCGATGAGCGCCTCGCGGGCACGCATCCAGTTCTCGTTGCCGGTGACGGTGTTGATCTCACCGTTGTGGGCGACGCGGCGGAACGGATGCGCGAGCGGCCACGACGGGAAGGTGTTGGTGGAGAAGCGCGAGTGGACGAGGCCCAGCGAGCTCTCGACACGCGAGTCCTGCAGGTCGACGTAGAACTCCCGCAGCTGGGGGGTCGTCAGCATGCCCTTGTAGACGAAGGTGCGTCCCGACAGGCTCGGGAAGTACACGGTCTCGCGGCCGGGGCCGTCGGCGCCCGCCCCCTTGTTGCCCAGCTCGTACTGGACGCGTTTGCGCACGACGTACGCCCGGCGCTCGAGTTCCATGCCTTCGGCGCCACCGATGAAGACCTGACGGAAAGTGGGCATCGCGTCGCGGGCGAGCGCACCGAGCGAGTTCTCGTTGGTGGGCACCTCGCGCCAGCCGAGCAGGGTCAGACCCTCGGACTCGATGACCTTCTCGACGCCCTCGCAGGCGAGACGAGCGTCTTCGGAGCCCTGCGGGAGGAACGCGATACCGGTCGCGTAGCTGCCCTCGGCGGGGAGCTCGAAATCGACCGTCTCACGCAGGAAGCGGTCGGGAACCTGGATCATGATCCCGGCACCGTCACCCGTGTTCGGTTCAGCACCTGCGGCACCGCGGTGCTCGAGGTTGACCAGGGCCATGATCGCCTTGTCGACGATGTTGCGACTGCGTCGTCCGTGCATGTCCACGACGAACGCCACGCCGCACGAGTCGTGCTCGTTACGTGGGTCGTAGAGACCCACCGGTCCCGGAGCCTGCTTCATATCCGCCTCACTTTGCGTGCGGAGAGTGCACGCACTAACAGTGGTCAATGTCTGGGGGCCACCCCGCCTGTGTAACCGGCTCCGTTGCCGGCCTGTTCGCCTTGCGGACCTCGATGTCCACAGCGTCGTCATCCTCCCCCCGAGGGGCTGACCTGGGGCAGAGCCGACAATCACAAGGCGGTGGCCCCGTCAGCGCCGTTGCTGACGGAATCTCACGGGCCGCATCGTCGAGGCCCGAGCACCATGCTCATCTCGGCTTTGCGCGCAGCACTTCAGAGGGCGCCCGCGGGCTGCCGTATGAGCATTGTGGGTCATTTTTCCATGTGGGGTGCCCAGTATCGAAATCCGGCTACCACAATGGACGCGATACTGCACGTCAGAGGAAAATCGGGCGAGTACGGACATCACCGTGCGGACCGCCCGACGTGAGCTGTCTGCCTTCTGTTCGTAACGGGACGGGTCCATCGCGGTGGCCACTCGATCGCGGCGGGGTCGCGGTCAGGTGTCGACCCGCATATTCGTCGCACACCGGACACCAGGCGCGGCTAGCGTCTGAGTGATGAGCATCACCTTACCCTCGGGCGGGGCGCCCATGCCGCCCGCCGATGACGAGAAACCATTCGGAAGCCTCGGCGTCGACCCCCACGGTTCTCGCCGATCGCGCGCCGTGAACGCCTACCTCGCGCGGGTCACCTGGCCGATGATGCTCGCCGCGGGCCGGAGCCATCCCCTGGTGACCGCGCAGATGATCCAGCGGACCCGCCCGGGACTGAACCGCACCATCGAACGGCTCAGTCCACCGCCGTCCGGCACGCAGGTCGAGTTGGTGAGGGAGACCTTCCGCGGGGGCCAGATCCGCGGCGAATGGGTGACCGGCCGGCGAGCCGCGACCCCCCGGCCCGGCACCCGGATCATCTACTACCTGCACGGCAGCGGATATGTGGTGTGCTCCCCGCGCACGCATCGCGGTCTCGTCGCGCGACTGGGAAATCGGACGGAACTCTCGGCGTTCAGCCTCGACTACCGGCTCGGTCCCGAACATCCCTGGCCGTGTGCGGGAAACGACGCCATCCGCGGATACCGATGGCTGCTCACGCAGGGTTACCGGGCCGAGGACATCGTGGTGGCCGGCGACTCGGCCGGCGGGCACCTCGCCCTCGATCTCCTCGCCGTCAACCACGCGACCCGTACACCGCAGCCGGGTTCGATGGTGCTCTTCTCTCCGCTCTACGACCCGACTTTCGATCTGGCCGTGGACAATCAGCGCAGCGGCGTCCACGATCCGATCATCAATGCGGTCACCGCGCGCAAGATCCTTCGTCTCTACACGCGGACCGCTGACCCCGACCATCCGCGCATGCGCATCCGCCTCACCCCGGAGATGACCCTCCCGAAGACCCTCATCCAGTACGGATCGTTGGAGGTCATGGGCGCCGACGCCCGGGCCACGCACGACGAGATCGTCGGGGCCGGAGGCGTTTCGGTGATCCAGGCGTGGCCGGATCAGGGACACGTGTTCCAGCTGATGCCGAGGCTGTCCGCCGAGGCGCGACAGGCCGTGGAGACCGCGGCGCGGTTCATCACCGTGACGGCACCCACGCGCACCGAGCCGGCGAGCTGAGTGTGGACGACCTCGTGACCGCGGTCGTCGTCGACGACCACCCGTTCTTCCGGGACGGGGTGTCACGGGGTCTGACGCAGAGCGGACGGGTGCGGGTGGTCGGCGAGGCAGCCGACGGGGTCGCCGGACTCGAGCTCATCCGGCGCGCGAACCCCGACGTCGCCGTGGTCGACCATCAGATGCCCGGGATGACGGGTGTCGAACTGGCGCACGCGGTCACCCGCGATCAGTTGCCCACGCGCGTGCTCCTGCTGTCGGCGGTCACCGACGGTCCCATCGTGTTCCGGGCACTGCAGGAAGGTGCCGCCGGATACCTGTCGAAGGACGCCGACCGCGACGAGATCGTGGGTGCGGTGACGCGGGTCGCCCGAGGAGAAACGGTGGTGCCCCCGGTGCTCGCCGCCGGCCTCGTCGGTGAGATCCGCGCCCAAACCCAGCGCGGCACCCCGGCCCTCAGCGAACGCGAGCGCCAAGTGCTCACCGGATTCGCACGGGGACAATCGATTCCGCAGGTCGCCGCGGAGCTGTACATCGGTGCCGCGACCGTGAAGACCCACACCCAGCGCCTCTACGAGAAGCTCGGGGTCTCCGACCGCGCGGCCGCCGTGGCCGAGGCGATGCGTCGTGGGCTTCTCGAGTAGCCGCGGCGTGCTGCGCAACTCCGACATCGAGATCGCCGGACTGACGGTCTATCTCGGGTTCGGCGAGTTCGCCGACGAGCCCCGGATCCATCGCATCCTCGTCGAGCACGCCATCCGCGGTATCCGGGTGCAGGTGCTGCTGCGACTGTTCCTGGCGCTTTTCGTGCTGCTGACAGTGTGTCTCGATCCGCCCGACCATGCGGCCGTGTTCAGCGTCGCCACCGCCGCTCTCTACGCGGCGTGGTGCGTTGCCGGAGCGGTCGTGGTGCGCCGCCACGACACGTGGGTGGTCCGCTACTCGTGGCTCGCACTGCCGATCGACCTGCTGCTCCTGACGATCCTGGCCGTCGTCGCGGGGATGTCGAACGAGGTCAGTTGGACCACCGACGCCCTGCTCGCCGGATTCGCCCTGGTCCCGATGATCGCGGCCATCTCCCTGCAGCCGCGACTGTGCGCGATCGTCGTGGTCGCGACCGTGGTGGTCTACGCCGTCGCCAACATCCTCGCCCGGCAGGCGAACGGCGAGCCGTGGTCGATCATCGTGTTGCGCGTGCTCGTCGTGGCGGCACTCGCAGTCGGGGCGATCCTGTTGTCCCAGCTGCAACGGTCCCGGGTGACGACGATCGGATCGCTTGCCGCCGAACGGGCCCGGCTGCTCGACGCCACGATGGAGATCGAGGAGCGGGAACGACGCGACCTCGCCGACAACCTGCACGACGGCGCCCTCCAGTACGTGCTGGCCGCCCGGCAAGAGCTTGCGACGCTTCGTGGTTCGGCCGATCCGGTCATCTTGAACCGGGTCGACGGGGCTCTGCGCGACTCGGCCCGGCTGCTCCGGTCGACGCTGAGCGAACTGCACCCCGCAGTCCTCGAACAAGCGGGCCTCGCCGTCGCCCTCACCGACCTCGCCGCGTCCCACGGCAGTCGCGCCGGCGCTCCGTCGATCTCCGTCGACACCGCCGCCTGGCCGACCGAATTGCGCACATCCGCCGACTCGCTGCTGTTCGCCGTAGCCCGGGAGTTGCTGACGAACGTCGTCAAGCACGCCGAGGCCGACGCCGCGGAGATCACCGCCGAATTCGACCACGGGGTCGCGCGACTGGTGGTGGTCGACGACGGCGTCGGCTTGCCCGATGACGTCGAGATCGAGGAGCTGATCCAGCGACGCCAGGCTGCCGGCCACATCGGCCTGGCCTCGCGACGCGTACGGATCGAGGGCACCGGCGGCACGTTCTCGCTGGCCAGGCGGCCGAGCGGCGGAACCGCCGCCATCGTCGAGGTCCCTGCACGCCGGCTCGTCAGTGGCCCAGCCGAAAACCGCCTGTAAGTGCGCCGGAAATGCGCCCGGTGCAGCGGCGGCGGCGACATATCGTCGTCGGTCAGTTTCTGCAGGGCGGATTTCCGGGGCGGTTCAGCTACCCGGACGGGCCGGTGTCCACCAATCGGTGGATGCGCGAATCCACCGGTCCATCACCCGGTCGACGGAATCCCGGCGCGGTCCTTTCCGAGGAAAGTCATTGGTGTCACCGGAGCAACCCGGAACAGCCACCCAGAAGCCCTCACCAGAGACTCGGAGAACCCCATGAAGATCGCGTCCCGCATCGCAGCCGGAACCCTCGGACTCGCCGCAGCCACCGGCATCGCACTCGGTGCCGCCGGAGCAGCCCATGCCGGCACCATGCCGATCACCCGCCCGGGCGAACCGACAGTCGCGATGACGATCACCAACCACACCAACAAGCCCGAATACCTGATCGGCAGCAACGCCGACGGCGGTCAGTGGGTCAACGCACCGCAGCAGGTCCTGTACCCCGGCGCCAGCGAAACCATCACGGCCGTCGCACCTTTCAACAACCATCTCGACGTCAACGCCATGTACCGCATCGGACTCTTCGGTCCCACCGCCAACTACCAGCTCACCAACCACAAGTTCAACGTGAACACCGGGATGAGCGGGATCTGGGGACCCCAGTCGCAGCAGTACTGGATGAACAACCACATCGACACCGGCTTCCCACAGGCTCATGTCGGATTCGACCAGTGGTGAGTGGAGGACGCCTGCTGATCACTGGAAAGCACCACAAGCCCGCGACCGGAATGGTCGCGGGCCTGTGGTGGTTTCGACGAGCTCAACCAGCGGGGAGAAACGCTCGACCGGCGGGAAGAAACGCTCGACCGGCGGGAAGAAACACTCGACCGGCGGGAAGAAACGCCGAGATGAGCTCGCCTCTACGCATCACGGGAAGACGTTCTCCAGCGAGCCGAAGGCACCGCCGGCACCTGTGGCCGCGAAGTTCGTGGTGCAGCCGTTGAACGAGACGTTGTCGACGTTCACCTTGCCGGCCTTGTTCTCCGGCTGGCTCGAGATGCCGTAGTGGTTCACCACGGTCGTGTGACCCTCGCTGTTCGCCGCGGCCAGCAAGTCCTTCAGAGTCGCGGTCGCACCGCGCTCGATCCCCGGAAGGGCGCGGGTGGCCCACCACTGGTCGGACGAGGCGGCATTGGTCTCACCAGCCCCCTCCGGAGCGGTCCAGACGAGCGTGAGGAATCCGTCGCTCGAACCGGCGACGTTGGCGCCGGTCACGCGGATCTGCCAGTTGGCCTGGCCTGCGGACTTCTCGAAGGTGAGGGCCTTGTTGTTCTTCACCAGATCGGCGAGCGGGAGGTCACCGGCACTGTGATAAGACGCCTGTCGCGGGGTCTGCTCGGTGGTCACGAGTTCCAGCGAACCGTCCCGGTCCACCACATTCGTGGCGGAAAGCTTTCCGGCCTGACCTTGCTCATCGCCGAACATATTTCCCCAACCGGCCGCATCGACCGGGGTCGACACCTTCGCACAGTTCGTGTCGGACACCGGTGCGGCATTCGCCCCGGCCGGAGCGATAAAGCCTGCAACGCCAAGAGCTGCACCAATAGTGGTAACGCGAATGAGATTTCGTTTCATATGTTTTGCCTCCATATACATTTCGGCTGACGGACTTCGGCGAACGTAACAAACGAAAACGCAACGTACCACCCCTGTTGAGAAATAGATCACACCTTCAATTTCACACGACGCCAATGCAATTCGCCGACTTACGGCAATTCCGACAGAGCGCCGAATTCTCGTATTCGTTCCTCGCGGAACGCGAATGTTCGATGGGAGAAGTAGCCGTGCGAATCAGCTGTATCCGGCGGCCCGCAACGCCGACATCAGCTCGGAGCGCGACCCGGCATCCAATCGACGTCGAATCCGGGACACATGGTGCTCCACGGTCTTCGCCGAGATGAACAGCCGCGCACCGATCTCCCGATATGTGAAGCCCTGCAGCAGTTCTCGGGCGACCTCGGCTTCCCTATCGGTCAGCAATCCGTCGACGGGTCGGGGACGTCGCCGATCCGCGTCAACCGAGCGGGCGGTCTCCAGGAGGTCCGCAGCGGCGCTCGGGTCGGCGGCATGTAACCCCGCGATCCCCGCCAAATGTACTGCTTCCCAGATCAATCCGTTCGACCGTAGGGCCGAGACCGCGCCGGCGACCCGGTCGTCGGTGATGTTCCCGGCCTGCTCGAAAGTGAGTGCCGACCAGGTGCGGGCGGCCGTCGCGAGGCCCGATGCACGCGCGTGCTGCGCGGTCGTGGCGTCGAGGCGCCGTTGTCGCTCGGCTGCGAACTCGGCGTCGCGGGCGATGACGGCTGCTCGAACTCCGGCGAAATGCCAAGGCGCCGACCATGTCACCGGGTTGTCCAAGGCGTCGAGCAATCGATCAGCCGCGGTGATGTACCGGTCGATCGACGCGGTGTCGGCCAGCCGGGCGGCAGCCTGCCAGAACTCTGCGAGTGGACGCAGGAGATAGAGGTCGACCTCGGTCGCGGCGAGCAGTGACAGACCTTCCGGCCACAGCGCCGTCAGCGCCGGGACGTCACCGTTGCGACGCGCCAGGCCGAGGCGGATAGCGTGGACCCGGAGCCGGTCGACCATGCCGATGGATTCGGCGGTCGGCAGCAGACGGGTGACCGACTCGAGGTCGCCGCTGGACAGTGCGATCTCCGCCTCGAGCAGAGCGCCGGCGGCGGATTCACCGGCCGCTGCCCGGAGTGTCCTGGCCGCATGCACGTCGCCGCTGTTCAGCGCGAGCGCGACGGCGGCGTGCAACGTCCTCGTGGCCGCCGGACCCGACCTGCTCGGTACGGCGGCCGCGAGGCCACGGACCACGAGGTCGACCCCGTCGCCGGGACCGCCGTCGTCGGTGCCGCCGACCGAGGCGAGCAGACCCCGGATCGCCAACGATCGCACGGCGCGGACACCCACCGGCGGCTGCCCGTCACCCACGGCGGCGATCGCCGAGGCAGCGGTCCGGTCCCCGACCGCCAGGAGTGCGGTCACCGCGGAGAGCGTCTCCGCCGCAACGTTGTCCGATCCGAGCCAGCGATACAGGTCCGCCGCATGGGAACCGAGACCCCGGTGTGCCGCGACCACAGCCGCGACCCCCACCCAGTGTTCGATCCCGTTCTCGCCCGGGTCGGCCGACTCGAGCCGGGCATCCGCGACCGCACCGGCGCCATCGATGTCACCGGACGCCAGCGCGCGCTGGGCCATCAGGAGACGAACGTCGTCACGTCCCGGTTCGACACGATCGGCGGCCCGGAGAAGGACCACTGCGCGCGCCGCGGTGGCATCGGCCGCACCTTCCAGCAGGGCGTCGACGAGCCGCGGGTCCTCGACCCCCGACTCCGCGGCGTGCAACGCGTCGTCGGCGGTCAGTTCGGTCGCCCGCAGACGCACTGCGGCCGACGTACGGCGGAGCTCATCGAGTCGCCGGTTCCCGAGGACGGCGTGCAGCGGTTCGCGTGCGGACGACACAAAGACGTCGGCGCCGCGGAGCAGACCGCTTCCCCGCGCGCGGTCCAGTGCCCCGACTGCTGCGTCCCGCGGGACGTCCAGGGTCTCGGCGAGGCTCTCGGGGTCCAGCGGGGCCCGTACCGACGCGAGGGCCAGGACGGACAGCGTCGTCGGATCGAGACCCCGGAGCAGTCGATGGTGGCGATCGCGCGCCACGCGTTCGACGACCGCCATCTCGTCGACCGGTTCCCCGGGAGCGGCGGCCGCAGCCGCTTCCCGGATCGAGAGCAGCGCGGCCGTCACGACGGTGCGGGCTCCACCGCAGCGTCGGCGGATCTGCGATGCGGTCGCCGGTGTCAGTGTGAGACCGGTCCGAGCCGCGTGGGTCAGTACGTCCGCCGTGCTCATCGCGCCGAGTTCGAGGAGCGTGCCGGAACGTCGGGCGAGGTCCAGCACCCGGCGGAGGACCTGATCGGTCTCGCGTGGTTCGGTCGTGGCGACCAGCTGGATGGTTCCGGCGTCGACCATCGTCGCCATCCGTGCGACGAGGTCACCCGGCCAGGTGTGGAGGTCGTCGGCGAGTACCACCATCGTCCCGGCCGGGACGTCGGTCGAGGACATGCCGACGCTGACCGGGACGTCGAGACCACGCAAGCGCTCGTGCACGGCCTTCAGCAGACCGGTGCGACCGCTTCCCGGGGTGCCCACGACGACCGCGCAGAGCGGGAGCTTCGCAGGGGCCCGGTCGAGGATGTCGTCGACCCAGGTCGACGCGGGAGTGAGTTCCCGGCGATCGCCGACCGTCGGGATGGGCGAGGTCGCCGCTCGCCCCACGTCAGCAGACGACACGGGTGACGCCACAGACGACCTGACCGGTTCCGTCGAGGACCCTGCCGGGCGCCTGCAGGACACCGCCCGGGGTGATGCCGTTACCGCCCGAACCTTCTTCGGGACTCGGCTCGGGAGAATCCGCCGGGGGGTTCTCGACGGGCGCGGGCGAGGTACCGGGGTTCGGCGCCGGCGGAGCCGCCGGCGCGGGGGCCGGCCCGCCGGGCGCGGGTGACTGACCGCCGCGGGGCGCTGTGGTCCCGGGCGCCGGTGTACCGGCAGCCGGGGCGCCGGCCGTCGTACGGCGCGGGGCGCCGGTGCCCGCGGCTCGGGTGCCCGTGTCGGTGGCGGCGTCGGTGGTGCGGGTGCCCGTGTTGGCTCCGGCCACGGTCGGAGGAGGTGTGCCGGGGGTGCCCGGTGCCGGGCCGGCCGTGGTGGTCACCGCGCCGGCGGGAGGCGGCGTCGCCTCTCCCGTGGACCCGACCAGACCCGTCCCCACCGACAGACCGGTGGCCGAGACCAGCACCAACGCTGCGGCACCGGCCGTGATCAGGATCCCGCGCCGGCGACGGGACAGGCGAGGAGCCGGAGCCGCGACCGGTGTACTGGGAGCCGGCTCGATCTCCCGCAGCGGACGTTCCTCCGGCAACGCCGCGAGCGCCTGCCCGGGGACCGCGGCGGTCGGGACGATCGGCGCGGAATCACGATCACCGATCGCGGCGATGCCGATCAGTGCGCCACCGGCCGCGGACGCCGATTCGGGTTGGGGATCGAGGATCACCGGCAGGCGCAGGGTCGAGGACAGCATCTCGGTGACGAGCGGGATGGACGCGCCCCCACCGCCGAGGACGATCGCCGAGACGGGGGCCGGGTGTCCTCCCGCCTGGTCGCCGCCCGCACTCGCGAGTGCCTCCCGGATCAGTGCCACCGATTCCGCGAGGGGTCCGCGGACCAGGTCCTCGACGTCATCGCGGACGAGCCGAGCGACGGTGGTCACCTCGCCCACTCGGACGTCGACGACCGCGTCGGTGTCGACCGACAGGGATTCCTTGGCGCGGCGGCATTCGGTACGGAGCCGGCTCAGATCGTCGAGAACCGGCGAGGCGGCGCCGGGATCGGCGAGCCCGGCGGCGACACCGGTGACCCGCAACGTGTGCCCGAGCAGCAGTCGGTCGAATTCGTTCCCGCTGACCGAGTCGAGGCGCAGGGGCCGACTCACCACACGCGGTTCGTCACCGGTCGCGAGCACGGTGACGGTCAGGGCTGATGCGCCGAGGTCGTAGCTGATCACCAGACCCTCGCCGAAGGCACCTTCGTGGTGTTCGACGGCTGCCAGCGTCGCCCGCGACTCCGCCACCCAGCTGATCTCGCCTGTGAGCACGTCATCCCGCGCGAGCAGTGCAGCGCGGGCTTCGTCGACCGCCTGCGATGTCCACGTGTCGGGATGCACGACGGTCAGATGCGCGACGGAGTCGTCGCCCAGGTCGAGGCGGGTGACGAGCGCGACGATCGCCTCGGCGTGGATCTGCGCGGCAGGCCGGCTCTGTCCGTGGTCGTCGAGTACCGGGACGGGATCACCGACACGGTCGAGGAAATCACCGGAACCCACCAGCGCGGCGGTCTCGACGGAGAGCGACCTCTCCCACGAGTGCTCCGAGGCGACGACCGCGACACTGTTCGCGCTCCCGATCTTCACACCGATCGCGATCCCCATGTCGGTCAGCTCCTGTTCCCACCTGCGGGGTGGTCGACGGCGATCGCCGGCCGGCCACCGGCGTGGCGTGGGCGATCGTCTGTTGGCGCGTGCCGCGGCCGATGCGACCGTGCACTTCACAGAGTGTGTCGCCGATCATGACCCGGCCGTTAGCCCTTCGGCGACGATTAGGGAGAAACTCCCCTACCCCCTATCGGCCCCGCCCCCTGTCGGGTTGTCCCCCCGGGGGCCGGCCCCCCTATCGACCGTCGCGACAGGACTGGGGATTTACCCCGATGTCGCGCACCGCACCGGCGTTTAGCGTCGGACTCGACACGGGATCGAACTGCGATCTCTCCGACGCAAGGAACGACGCCATGCCGACCAATGCGGTACTCGACTTCATCCTCGGCCTGCTTCGCGACGAGGACGCGTTCAACGCCTACTGCGGCAATCCCCAGGCCGCGATCGACCGTGCCGGGCTCACCGGGATCACGCCCGCACACATCTCGGCCGCGACGCCGCTCGTCGCCGACTCCGGACTGGCCGTCGGCGGCGCTGCCGGTGGTGGCCTCGGCGCCATTGCCGGGGCCGGCGGTGGCCTCGGCGGCGGGGCGATCGGCGGTGCCGTCGGAGGTGGTGCGAGCGCCGGGGGCGGAATCGGGTTCGGTCTCGGTGGACTGGGCCTCGGTGGCATCAACGTCGGAGGTATCAGCGGCGGAGGCATCAACGTCGGTGTCGGTGACATCGGTCTCGGCGGAGTCGGCCTGGGCGACATCGACTTCGGTGGGCTCATCGGTGGGATCGGGCTCGGCGGCGTCGACCTCTCCGGCCTCTCGCTCGCAGACCTGGACCTCGGCGGAATCGCTTTCGGTGACCTCGATCTGGCCGGCCAGCTGGCTGTCACCCTCGGTGCGGCTCTGTCCGCCGGACTGGGCGCCGGAGGCGAGGTGGCGGCGCAGTTCGGCGCCGCGCTGGGTGCCGCCCTCGACACCCTGGTCGCCGGAGGCCTCGAACTGAGTGCAGGCGCCGGGGCGGCGATCGCCGGGGCGCTGGCCGGCGCGATCGACGCGGAAGGTGCGTTGGCCGGTCAACTCGGCGCATCCCTCGACGCCCTCCTCGCCGCGGGCGCCGACCTCGGACTCGGCCTCGGTGGCGGACTCGCCGCCCAGTTGTCGGCGGCGCTCGGCGCGGGCGGCGAACTCGCGGGCGAGTTCGGCGCGACCCTCGGCGGAATGCTCGGCGCCACGTTCGGAGCCGGCGGTGCGCTCGGTGCCGACCTCTCCACGGCGCTCGCCGCCGGACTCGGTGCGGGTGGCGCCATCTCCGCGGTCCTCTCCGGTGCACTCGGCCTCGGGGCCGACCTGTCGAGCGATCTGACCGCCGCCCTCACCTCGACGCTCGACGTCGCCGGCGACCTGTCCGCGACGCTCTCCGGACTGCTCGACGCGCAGGCCGTCGCCGATCTGTCCGGTGAGCTCGGGGCGACCCTGACCAGCGCTCTCGGCTCCACGCTGGCAGCGGGCGGCACGGCCGCCGCGTCGCTCGGGACCGCGCTGGGTGTTGCTCTGACGTCGAGCGCCGCCGCGGCCGGCGGGTTGGCGCTGAGCGGTGCAGCGGGCGCCAACGCGGTTCTCGGCGGTGCGCTGACCGCGGCCCTGGGAGTCGGCGGGGGCGCGCAGGCGGGGCTCGCGGCGACCCTGGAATCGGTGCTCGCGGCCGGCGGTCTCGTCGACCTCGACTCGGCGCTCGCTGCGGGTGGTGACCTGAGTGCGACCCTCGCCGGCGCGCTCGCCGCAGGTCTCGAGGCCGGTGGCGACGCCGCGGGCGCCCTGGGTGCGGCACTCGGCGGCACCCTGGCGGCCGCGCTGGACGGTGGTCTCGCGGCCGATCTGACCAGCGGGCTCGGCGGGGCACTCGAGACCGGACTGGGTCTCGGGGCAGGACTTGGCGCCGGACTCGGCAGCGTCGTCGAGGGCTCCGTCGGGGGCGCCCTCGAAGGCGGACTGATCGTGGTCGGCGGCCTGGGCGGCGAGCTGGGTGCCGCTCTGGGCGGGCTGCTGTCGGCCGGCGCCGGGCTGGACACCGCACTGAGCACCGTGCTCAGCGGCGTCCTGGGAGCAGCCGCCGGCGCCGATCTCGGAGCCGCACTGGGCGGGGCACTCGAACTCGGTGGCGTACTCGGCACCGATCTGACCGGTCTCCTCGACGCGGGACTCACCACCGACCTGGCCGCCCAGCTCGGCGCCGCGATCGGTGGCGGCGGCGACCTCGCTGCCGAGCTCGGTGCCGCGCTCGGCGGGGTACTGGGAGCGACCACGGGTGTCGAAGGCATCCTCGACGCCGCGGCCGGAGCCGGCCTCGGTGTCGGCGAACTGCTGGCCGCCGACCTCGGCGGGGCCCTCGGCGTCGACGGCGCCCTCATCACCCAACTCGGCGGAGCGCTGGACGCCGCACTCGCGGCGGGCGCCGACCTCGGCCTGGTCACCGAGACGGCCACCGACCTCACCGGAACCCTGGAGACCGTCCTGGGTGCCGGCGGCGACGTGGGAGCCGACCTCGGCGCATCCCTGGGCGCGGTTCTCGGCACCGCACTGAGCGGCGAGCTCGGCGGAAGCCTCGCCGGCGAGCTGGCGGGCGGAGCGGACCTGGCGGGCGCCCTGAGCAGCACGCTCAGCAACGCACTCGATGTCGATCTGTCGGCCACCAACGGCCTGGTCGCGACCCTCGACTCGACGCTGGAGGCCACGGGTGGTCTCGGCGATGTGCTCACCGGTGAGCTCGGCGCGGTGCTCAACCCGAGTCTCGTGATCTCCCCGGAGGGCAGCATCACCGTGGGCGGCCCGATCCTGACCACCGTCGGACTGGGTGGCACCGCCGCCGACGATCTCACCGGCACCCTCGAGACCGGACTCGGCGGCGGACTCGCCGGGCTCGGGACGACGCTGGACACGGGGATCGGTTCGGCCCTCGACAGCGGTCCGGGTCTCGGCGGTGATCTGGGTCTCGGCGGTGACCTGGGTCTGGGCGGTGGCCTCGGCCTCGGCGGCGACCTGGGCCTCGACAGTTCACTCCCGGCGGAGGTCACCGGCGACCTGACCACCGCCGTCTCCGGCGCGGCCGGCGGCGCAGTGAACGTCGGCGGCGAAGCGGTCGGTGCGCTCGACTCGACCCTGGGTGGCACCCTCGGCGCGACGACCGACGCCGCCGGCAACCTCGGCACCGATCTCCCCGGGGACGTCTCCGGCGGCCTGACCGGCGGATTCACCGGCGGCGGCGAGGCCGGCGGCGGCGTCGACCTCGGCGGCGTCACGCACACCGACGCCGGACTCGGCGGAGCCCTGGACTCGACGGTCGGAGGCGTGGCCGACACGACGAGCGGGCTCACCGGCGGCCTGACCGGCGACCTCACCGGTGGTCTCACCGGCGGGCTGACCGATGGACTGGGAGCCGACTCGGATGCCGGTGCGGCCGCATCCGGAGACGTCGACGCCGGACCGGACGCCGGCTGACCCCCGGACACGACGGAATCGCCCCGGCGCCGCCCGACGACCAGCACCTCGCTGGACGCGTGCGGTGCCGGGGCCGACCCCGTCTCCGGGTAGCGCACCCGGACACGTCCCCAATGCCGACCGCGTGCGCCGAGTCACCACTACCGTGAGGACACCATGACCAATTCCCCCGCCGAGTTCCCGCCGGCCGCCCGGCCGGTCGACGTCGCGCAGGTCTCCGCGGCCGCCGCCCCGTCGTCGGCGCCCTCCACCATCGGTGACCTGCTGACCACCATGTCGGAGGTGGCCCGCGAGGCCGGGCGAAACGACCTCGTCACCCGCCTCGACGGCGCACGGACCCGCATCTCCGACCCCCGCCTGCGGATCGTCGTGGTGGGGCAGCTCAAACAGGGCAAGAGTCACTTCGTCAATGCGCTGCTCGACCTCGACGTGTGCTCGGTGGGCGACGACGAGACGACCGCGGTGCCGACCGTGATCTCGCATGCCCCGCAACCGACGGCCCACCTCGTCGTCGACGGTCCGTCTGACGACGATCGCGTTCCGGTCCCGATGGACGCGATCGGTGCCATCACCCCCGACTCCCCGCTCGCCGGCGGCCGCGAGGTGTTGCGGCTGGAGATCGGTGCCCCCGGTCCGCTGCTGGCGGACGGTCTCGTCCTCGTCGACACACCCGGCGTCGGCGGCCACGGACACCCTTATGCCGCAGCCACATTGGGCATGGTGGCAGCCGCCGACGCAGTCCTGGTGCTGTCGGACGCCAGCCAGGAGTTCACCGCGCCGGAGATGTCCTTCCTCCAGCAGGTGATCGGCCTGTGCCCGACCGTCGCGTGCCTGATCACGAAGACCGACCTGTATCCGCACTGGCGGGCCGTCGCCGATGCCGATCGCGCGCATCTGCGGACCGCCGGCATCGACATCCCCGTACTGCCGGTCTCGTCGGTGCTGCGCTCGCACGCGCTGCGCCTGGGCGACGAAGAACTCAACGCCGAAGCCGGCTTCCTCGATCTCTACCGCTACCTGCGCGACCGCGTGGTGGCGACCGCGCAGCAAGCGGCCCGCGGGGCGGTCGCCACCGATCTCCGGGTGGTCAGTGAACATCTCGCCCTCACCCTGGGCAGCGAACTGGCCGCACTCCGCGATCCGGACACCGCGAACAAGGCCGTCCGGGCGCTGCAGGAGGCCAAGGCCGACGCCGAGGCGATGCGCCGGAAATCGGCACAGTGGCAGCAGACATTGGCCGACGGGGTCGCCGACCTCGCCGCCGACATCGACCACGACCTGCGCGATCGGCTGCGCGCGGTCACCCGCGAAGCCGAACGCGCCATCGACGAGGGCGATCCGGGCGTCGACTGGGAGCAGCTCAGCGAGTGGCTGGCCGACCAGACGGCAGCGGTGATCGGCGACAACTTCGTCTGGGCTCACGAGCGGTCGGTCTGGCTGGCCGAACGGGTCGCCGACCATTTCGCCGCCGCCGGGCAGAGTTCCCTCCCCGACATCGACGTCGCCGACCTGACCGGCGTGCTCGACTCGGTGGCCGAACTCGCCGAACTCGACAGCGGCAAGGTCGGCGTGACGCAGAAACTGCTGATCGGGATGCGGGGGTCCTACGGCGGCGTGCTGATGTTCGGGCTCATCTCGACGATGGTCGGGATGGCGTTGATCAACCCGGTCTCGGTGGGCGCCGGACTCCTGTTGGGCACCAAGGCATACCGTGACGACAAGCAGGCCAAGGTGCTCGAGCGGCGCGCCAAGGCGAAGGTGGCGGTGCGGGCCTTCACCGACGACGTCAGCTTCCAGGTCGGCAAGGAGTCCCGTGACCGGTTGCGCGTCATCCAGCGCGTGCTGCGCGACCATTTCAGCTCCGTCGCGGAGCAGACCGCCCGTTCCATCTCCGAATCCCTCAGTGCCGCACAGTCAGCGGCGACGTCCACCGAGTCCGAGCGGGCCCGTCGAGCTGCCGAACTCGAGTCCCGGCTGACCGCGGTCGCCGCCCTCCGCAAGGCCGCAGATCACTTCGATCCGGATCATCTCGACCCGGCGCAGCCGAAGGCCGGTCGCCACGCGTCAGGGCAGTCTCGCTGATGGCCGGGATCGATCGTGCGCGTGCCTTTCTCGACGCCGCCCGCGGCGCCCTGGCCGACGACCCCCGCGCGCATGCCGAGCTCGACCTCTGCGAACACCGAATGTATCAGCCGGTCCGGGTCGCCCTGGCGGGATCGCTGAAGGCCGGCAAGTCCACGTTGCTCAATGCACTTGTCGGACAGGACATCGCACCGACCGATGCCACCGAGTGCACGCGCGTCGTCACCTGGTACCGCAGCGGCCGGTCGCCGTCGGTGACCGCGCACATCGACGACGGTCGGACCGTCGGAATCCCGGTGACCCGCATCGACGGGCGCCTGGGCTTCGACTTCGGACGGCTCACCGCCGACCGCGTGGACCATCTCGACGTCGAATGGCCCGCCCGCGCGCTGCAATCCACGACGATCGTGGACACGCCGGGCACCGCGTCGTTGTCGACGGAGTTGTCCGACTCCACGATTCGCCTCCTCGCGCCCCGAGGCGAGTCAGGGAGCGATGAGGCCCGGGGACGGTCCGGCGTCGACGCCGTCGTCTATCTGCTGCGCTCCCTCACCGCCACGGACACGGCCATGCTGCGGCGCATCGGCACCGCGATCGGCGGATCGTCGGGTCCGCTGGGGGTGGTCGGCGTCGTATCCCGCGCCGACGAACTGGGCGCCGGACGGATGGATGCGATGATCTCCGCCCAGCAGATCGCGGGACGCTTCGCCGGGGAACTCGAACGGACCGGCCTCTGCCAGGCGGTGGTCCCCGTCGCCGGGCTGCTCGCACTGGCTGCACGGACGCTCCGCGAGGTCGAGTTCCGCGCACTCGCCCAGCTCGCCTCGACGCCCGGGGCCGAGCTCGAGGCGGCTCTTTTGACGATGGACCGTTTCGCCCGGCCCGACATCCTGCCCGACATCCCCGCCGATCTCCGACGGTCGCTGGCCGAGCGTTTCGGTGTCTTCGGCATCCGGCTGGCGGTCACCCTCATCCGCTTCGGCGCGACGTCGTCGACCGAGCTGGCCGCGGAACTCGTCGAACGCAGCGGCTTGTCGGAGTTGAGCGCCATCATCGACACCCAGTTCGCCCAGCGCGCCGACGAGCTCAAATCCCATTCGGCGCTGGTGACCCTCGATCACCTGCTGGCCGCGTCCGCCTCGCCGCGGGCGGCGCAGCTACGGGCGTCGGTCCGCCGGGAGCTCGCCGACGTACACGGCTTCCGGGAACTGCGGCTGCTCAGCACCATTCGCGTCGGCGGTCTCGACCTGCCCCCGGAACAGATCGCCGACCTCACCCGCCTCATCGGCGGCTCGGGGATCGATCCCGCGACGCGCCTGGGTCAGCCCACCGGGACCGATGTACCGGACCTTCGTGCGTCGGCGATCCAGGCCGCTCGCACCTGGCGGTCCCTCGCCGGCCACCCACTGATCGCCCCGGACGTCGCGTCCGCATGCCAGGTGGCCGTCCGCAGCGCCGAGGGCATCGTCGCGCGACTCGACGAGCAGCGGTCGCCCTTTGGGACAGGGGATTTCAGCGTAGGAACGCACTCACCGCTCGGGTGAACGCGGCCCCGGTGACGATCAGCGCGATCACCGCCGCGGCCGCCGGCGCCCACAGCACCGGCGTGGGCAACCCGGCGTCGCCGAGGCCTTCTGACGACGGACCGACGGTGAGGTGAAAGCCCACCGCGCCGGCCGTCGCGACCAGCGCGCCGAACGCCAGGAGCGTCCGACCCGATCGTCGGCCGCTCCAGAGCCGCACCGCGCCGGTCACGCCGAGCACCACGACGAGCAGGGCGACACCCGCGCCCACCAGCAACGAGACGTCGACGGCGCGTCCGGCGGCGGTGCCGCTCTCGGGATGTTCGCGGATCAGGTCGGCGGCCAGTACCGCGCGGATGTCGTCGAGCGACGCCGCGATCACCAGCACGGTGACGATCATCAGCGCGACGGTGACGATCCACCCCAGGACGACCCAGCGCACGGTCCCGGGGCGTTCGGTCGTCTGCCGGGGGCGCATGGGCGTGACGGCAACCCGCGGACGAGGTGGCGGTGTATCGCCGGGCATCGACATCCTTCGATGGTAGGCGGTCGACGACATCTTCCCGGCGAACCGAGAGTGCGTCGTGAGTATCGGATTTCGACACTCACGACGCACTCTGCGAAAGTCACTCAGTCGCCGACTGTGGCACCCGTCAACGGCGGTGACGCCGCGAGGAGTTCGTTCTCCTCTTCGGTGAACGCCCGCGCACGCGAGAGGAAACGCACGCCTTCGGGCGCTTCCAGACTGAACCCGGCGCCACGACCCTTCACGACGTCGAGGATGAGCTGCGTGTGCTTCCACAACTCGAACTGGTCACCGTTGATCCAGACCCGCACGGCCGGAATGGGTTCGGGGAGTTCGATCTCGCCGACCAACACATCGCGCTGGCCGACCCGGTACTCCCCCACCGGATAACACATCGGGGCCGAGCCGTCACAGCACCCACCGGACTGGTGGATCATGAGTCCGCCGTGCAACTCCGACAACTTGGTCAAGAGCTGCACGGCGGCGTCTGTGGCGACCACCCGATCAGGAGCACTCTGTTCGGTGGTCATTCTCAATCACCTTTCCCGCTCCCTGAGGAGCGAGCTTGCGAGCGTCTCGAAGGGTTGGCGAGTCCTTTCGATACGCCCTCCGCAAGCTCCGGGCTACTCAAGGAGCAGAACCAGCGAGCTTGCGAGCGTCCCCCGCTCCCTGAGGAGCGAGCTTGCGAGCGTCCCCCGCCCCCTGAGGAGCGAGCTTGCGAGCGTCTCGAAGGGTTGGCGAGTCCTTTCGATACGCCCTCCGCAAGCTCCGGGCTACTCAAGGAGCAGGAAGGTCCAGATCAGAAGAAGCCCTTCGCGTTCTGCGCGTAGCCGACCAGGAGGTTCTTGGTCTGCTGGTAGTGCTCGAGCATCATCAGGTGGTTCTCGCGACCGATGCCGGACTGCTTGTAGCCGCCGAAAGCCGCGTGTGCCGGGTAGTCGTGGTAGGTGTTGGTCCACACGCGACCGGCCTGGATCTCGCGACCGGCCCGATATGCGGTCGCACCGTCACGGCTCCACACGCCGGCGCCCAGGCCGTACAGGGTGTCGTTGGCGATGTGCATGGCGTCGGCGAAATCCTTGAAGGTGGTGACCGCGAGGACCGGGCCGAAGATCTCCTCCTGGAAGATGCGCATCTTGTTGTTGCCCTGGAAGACGGTCGGCTTGATGTAGTAGCCGTCGGACAGGTCGCCGCCGAGATCCGCGGCCTCGCCGCCGGTGAGCACCTGGGCGCCCTCGTCCCGGCCGATGGCGAGGTACGAGGAGATCTTCTCGAACTGGTCGTTCGACGCCTGGGCACCCATCATGGTGTCGGTGTCGAGCGGGTTGCCCTGCTTGATCTTCGAGACGCGGTCGACGGCCTTGGCGATGAACTCGTCGTAGATGTCCTGCTGGATCAGCGCGCGGCTCGGGCAGGTGCACACCTCGCCCTGGTTGAGTGCGAACATCGAGAAGCCTTCGAGCGCACGGTCGAGGAAGCTGTCGTCGGACGACATGACGTCGTTGAAGAAGATGTTCGGGCTCTTGCCGCCGAGCTCGAGGGTGACCGGGATCAGGTTCTCCGACGCGTACTGCATGATGAGGCGGCCGGTGGTGGTCTCACCGGTGAAGGCGATCTTGCGGATGCGGTTGCTCGACGCGAGCGGCTTGCCGGCCTCGACGCCGAATCCGTTGACCACGTTGAGAACACCCGCGGGCAGCAGATCGCTGATGAGACTCACCAGGTAGAGGATCGATGCCGGGGTCTGCTCGGCGGGCTTGAGCACCACCGCGTTGCCTGCGGCGAGAGCCGGCGCGAGCTTCCAGACCGCCATGAGGATCGGGAAGTTCCACGGGATGATCTGGCCGACGACGCCGAGCGGCTCGTGGAAGTGGTAGGCGACGGTGTCCTCGTCGATCTCGGAGATCGAACCCTGCTGGGCACGCAGCGCACCGGCGAAGTAACGGAAGTGGTCGATGGCCAGCGGGATGTCCGCGGCGAGGGTCTCGCGGACGGCCTTGCCGTTGTCCCAGGTCTCGGCGACCGCGAGCTTATCGAGGTTCTCCTCCATGCGGTCGGCGATGCGCAACAGGGCGAGGGAACGCTCGGCGACGGGGGTCTTGCCCCAGCCCGGCGCCGCCTTGTGCGCGGCGTCGAGGGCGAGGTCGATGTCCTCGGCGGTCGACCGGGCGACCTCGCAGAACGTCTTGCCGTCCACCGGCGACGGGTTCTCGAAGTACTGGCCCTTGACGGGCGGGGTCCACTGGCCGCCGATCCAGTTGTCGTAGCGCGACTCGTAGCTCATCACCGAGCCATCGGCACCGGGCTTTGCGAAGACGGTCATGGTCACTCCTTGCGTGTCGGCCTCTTCTCGAGGGCGGCTGGAACGTGTCACATGGGACACCCCGGGTATCCGATGTGATCTGCTGCACACGCTAGGTGCGGGCTGGTTGCACAAGGGTTGCAACGCGCGCAACGTGACGGTCGTCAGAGTCCGTAGCGCTTGTCGAGCAGCCTGATGCGACCTCCGACGACGGCGCGGTCGGGGTGCCCGACGGGGAGTCGGTGCTCGAGCCGGCGCCAGGCGACGAGGTCGTCTCGACCGTGAACGGAGGAGGTCCACTTGCGCAGCGCGGCGACGTCGCCGCCGGCGATCAGCCGTGACCGCAGATCCTCGCGCAGTTCTTCGAAGATCTCGACGATGCCGGGCGCCGTCGACTCGACCAGCAATCCACCGCGGCCGAGGTCGTCGACCACCGCCGGCAGGTCGGTCCCGCTTTCGATGCGCGCCCGGATGTCGGAGATGTCGGAGGAGATGTCGAGGGTGAGGCGGTATGGGCGGCTCGCGACGACGTCGGCACCGAGATCGCGCCGCAGACGGGAGATCTCGGCCCGCACACTCACCGGGTCGAGCCCCTCCTCGGCGAGCTTCAGCGCGAGTTGCTCGGTGTTGAGACCTTCGGGAAAGGCTTGCAGCAGAACGAGAATCTCGGCATGACGTGGGGACACGGTGCGCGCACTCGCCCCGTCGGCGGTGCGACGCCAGCGATGCGGGCCGTCACCGAGCACCGCGAGGTGGGCGGCGCTCGACCGCGGGAGTCCCGCGTGGAAGGTCGCCGGATCGGCGAGATCCACGGCGCTCGACTGCAGTTCCCGCTCCACGGCGGCGACCACCGAACGCACTGCGGCGAGCGCGAACGGTGCCGCGACCTCGCGTCCGCCGGTCACGTCGATCACACCGATGACGTGCCCGGTGAACGGGTCGTGTACCGGAGCCGCGGCGCAACTCCATTCCTGGACCGGGCCGGCGAAGTGTTCGGGACCGACGATCTGCACACCCCGATCAACGGTCAGGGCGAGACCGGGAGCGTTGGTCCCGACGGCCTCTTCGCTCCAGACGGAGCCCTCGACGAAGTTGATGTCGCCGGCCTTGTCGCGGGCCGCGGAGTCACCCTCGACCCACAGCAGCCGTCCGACCTGGTCGGTCAGGGCCACGACGACGCCGGTGTCGGCGATCGCGTCGACCATCAGCGACTGCACCAGTGGCCGGACCGCGGTGATCGGGTGTGCCGCCCGGTATTCGGCGAACTCGTCGGCGGTCATCACCGGCACCGATTCGCCCGTCGGCAGTCCGTCGGCCGGGTTGACGTCGCTGGGATCGATGCCACGGCTCAGGGAACGGGCCCAGGAATCACGGACGATGGAGCGGACCGCATCCGACGGCGGCGTGACGCCGGAGAGGAACTCCTCATACGCGCGGCGGATGCGTGTCGCCACCGCAGCCGCGTCAGTCATGCGCCCTCCGTCGCTCGCCATATGTCGACGATTCTGCCTGGCAAGGTGTGATCCCGGCAACAATCGGGGTGTGTCGGCGTATAGAGACTACTCGGCCTGGTCAGGCGAACCGCGAGGAGAACTCCCGCGGCGTCATTCCGGTGACGGCTTTGAAGTCGCGGACGAAATGGGCCTCGTCGGCGTAGGAGAGCTCGGCGGCGAGCGCGGCGAGGGTCTCCTCGGGTTCGCGAAGACGTTCCGCCGCTTCCTGCAGGCGACGACGCTGGATCAACCACTTGGGGGTGAGGCCGAGCCGTCGCCGGGTGAGTCGTTGCAGGCTCCGCTCGGTCATGTGGAACCGCTCGCAGATCTGCGCGACCGCGACCACCGTCGAATCGTTCTCCACCCAGTCGACGATCGCGTTGACGACACGACCGTCCTCGTCCATCGGGAGGTATCCCCGCAACCAGTCCTCGACGACGTCGGTCGCGGCGCGCTGGGTGTCCTCGTCCTCCGGCGCGCGTTCCATCACCGCACGCACCGACCGTGCCAGACCGTCGCCGGACTCGCCGAAGACCACCGACAGTTCATCGAACCGGTCTGTCCACTGCGCGACGTCTCCGACGAGCAATCCGCCGGCACCGGGGGTGAACATCACCCCGACCGCCCAGCCGTCGCCGGTCAGCACGGTCTCCGACAGGCCGGTGACCACTCCGTAGAACCGGGCATAGGTCTTGCTGATGACGAGCAGGCACACCGGGTACTGCAGCACGCGCTGCGGCGCCTCGGCCCCGGGCGGGACCGACCAGACGGGCACCCAGAACCGCCGCATCATCTCGTCGAGGTCCGGACTCGGACCCCACCGGCCGATGCGGCGGCGGCCCGCGTCCGCAGGATCGACGAGGTGAGCGCGTTCGACGTCGTCGAGCCGCGTCGATCCCGAGTTGTCGGGTTTCATCAATCACCGTCCCCTGTCCTGGCGCTTGACTGTCATCATGACCACCACCACTGACAATTCACCACTGCTGAATCGCTACAACTCCTACGCCCATGGCTTCGGCGAGGTCCTCGCGACCGTGCCGGCCGAGGCCTGGTCCAACCCCTCGCCGTGTGACGGGTGGACGGTCCGCGACGTCGTGGCGCACGTCGTCGACAGCCAGCGGGACTTCTTCGCCGGACACGACGTCGACCTCGGTCCCACCCCGCCGTTCGACGATCCCGCGGCGGCCTGGCAGGCTCATCGGGACGCCGTCGCCTCCCGCCTCGCCGATCCGGCCATCGCCGACCGTGCCTTCGACGGCCATTTCGGTCCGACCACCATCGGGGAAACGATGATCCGCTTCTACGGTTTCGACATCATCGCCCATCGGTGGGATGTCGCCACGGCCGCCGGCCTCGACCATCGTTTCACCGACGACCAGCTCACCGAGATGGAGACCGCCGCCGACGGCTTCGGGGAAGCGCTCTACTCCGAAGGGGTCTGCGAACGCCTCGAGGTCCCCGCCGGCGCCGATCGCCAGACCGCCCTGCTCGCCAGGTTGGGTAGGCGCGCCTGACTCAGCGACCCGCCGGCCGAACCGATCCACCCCCGCCGGCTGAGCCGGTTCCGAGCGCAGCGAGGCACCGCGTCGAAGCCCCCACCAGCACGTCAGCCGACGGCATCCGGCCTCACCCGGTTTCGTGCGAACGAATCCCGAGCACACGCGCGGCCGCGAACGTGACGGTGAGGAACACCAGGACCACGGACACCACCACGAGCCACGTCGAGGTGGTGGTGGAGAACCCCAGAAGCCATGCGCTACCCATACCGGCCAAGGTCGCGACCACCGCGCCGACGGGCAGCACGATAGCCGTGGTCCTGGCGGTGGCTCGCGCTGCGGGATCACCTCCCGCGCGCAGGACCCAGTACACCGCAGCCACTGCCAGACCGTAGGCAACGGCACCACTCACCGCATACAGCACCATCGGCGTCATCCCGCCGGGCAAGTCGGCTGCGTTGTACGCCGGTGCCAAAGCCGGAAGAACTCCCACCGCACAACCTCCAAGGCCCGCAACGGCGGTGACACCCAGGCGGCGTCGTTCGTCGATCCGCGCGCCGGCGATACCGAGGACCACGCCGGTCAGCAACCCCACCACGGCGCCCACGGCCGCGACGACGAGGTATCGGCCGGGTTCCGAGACAGTGACGGGCCCTCCGGCAGGTGAGGAGATCGCGTAGAACTCACCGAAGCCCGGCCCCGAGAGTCCTTCGAACAATGCGGCCGTCAGCACCGCGATCACACTTCCCGCGAGCATCAACCACAGACAGAGTCGACCCATGCACGCATCCTGCCGCACACGGGTCCGCAGGGGCGAACCTACGGAATCCAGCCGTTGTGGCGGGGATACCGGACCCGCAGATGGCCATAGAGATAGGTGCTCAGCAGGAGCGCGGCACCGGCGCCGATCGCCGGCCAGAGGAAGGCGTTGTCGAGGGAGCCGCGGACGGCCGCGACCGCCCAGCCGATCACGAACACAACCAGGGCGATCGTCGCGAGGATGCGGATGACGAGGACCAGCGTGGCGACCAACGCCCACACCGCTTCACGTGTCCGAACCGACCGCGCTCCCATGACGTCCCATCGTAATGTGACCCGTCCGTCAGGGCGCGGGCCGGCGCCGTCACGCTGTTGACCCCACTGCGCGCCGACGCGTACACGACGCGTACACAATGGACTGATGAAGACCATCCTCAACGTCATCTGGCTGCTGTTGTGCGGCCTGTGGATGGCGATTGGCTACGTCGTCGCCGGAATCATCTGCTGCATCCTGATCATCACCATCCCATTCGGCATCGCGTCGTTCCGGATGGCCAACTACGCACTCTGGCCGTTCGGCCGCACCGTCGTCCGCAAACCCACCGCCGGCGCGGGTTCGATGATCGGCAACATCATCTGGATCATCGTCGCCGGACTGTGGCTCGCCCTGGGCCATATCGCCACCGGCCTCGCCCTCTGCATCACCATCATCGGCATCCCGCTCGGCATCGCGAGCTTCAAGATGGTGCCGATCTCGCTGCTCCCGCTGGGCGCCGAGATCGTCCCCACCGACCAGCCGATGCCCGGCGGGGTCCCCGCCCGCATGTGAGGGTGCCCGACCCATCCGAGTGGGTCGTCGAGTCCGAAGAAGAGGCATGAGCCTCGCCCGGACCACTATGAGCGTCGAGGCTCTGCGTCCGCGGCTGCGGGCGGACATCTGCCGCCCAGCGGAAGGACAGCAGCAGAAGGTGAACGCGGTACGAGACCGAGGGCAGGGGGTAGGTGATGACTGATCATCTCGATCCCGAGGAAGCCGAATTGCTCGAGTTGGCGCCGGTCGTCGGGCTGAACGCACTGTCCTCCGATGAGTTGCGCGACATCGAGGCGCGGGTTGCCTCCGCTCCCGGGGACTTTCGCGAGCTGTTCGCCAAGCAGGTCCGGGCCACCAGGGAGGCCATGGCCGCGATCAGCGCGGCCACTGCGACTCCGCCCCCACCGTCCCTGCGCGATCGGGTACTCGCTGCCGCGCGGGCCGAGGCGGGACTCGAGGAACCGTCGGCCCGCGTGCCCGGCCCGTCCGTCGAGATCGTCGAGAAGCCCGGGGTCGAGGCGCCGGAGTCGGCGCCACCACCTGTGCCCGTCGAACCGCCCGCGGACCTCGACGCCCGACGCCCCGACCGGTCACGTCGCTTCACCTACCTCACCGCCGCCGCCGTGGCCGCGATCGCGGTCGGCGCGCTCGGTTGGGCCATCGGACTGTCGAACTCGGACGAACCCGCTACTACCCCACCCGTCGCCTCACCGGCCGAGCAGGTGTTCTCGGCCGGCGACCTGCGGTCCACGAGCGCTCCGGTCGCCACCGGGAGCGCCACCATCTACCTGGCCCAGTCCGCCGATACCGCTGTGCTGGTGATGAATTCGGTGCCGCCACCGAAGCCGGGCACGGTGTACCAGATGTGGCTCGTGGGTCCCGGCGGGACACGTTCGGCCGGCACCATGACCGACGCGGACGTCGAACCGGTCACCACCGCGGTCCTGTCCGGGATCAACACGGCCGACGCCCTGGCGTTCACCGTCGAACCGCCCGGGGGTTCGACGCAACCGACCAGCGCTCCGGTGGCCCAGCTGTCGTTGAGCTGACCGTTACTTGAGCAGCGCCCGGATCGCGTCGATGCTGTCGGCGAGGTCGGGGTTTTTGTCGGGCCGGTACCGCACGACGCGCGCGAAGCGGAGTGCAACACCACCGGGGTAGCGCGAACTGCGTTGCGCACCATCGAGTTCGATCTCGACGACGATCTCCGGGCGCAGGTAGACGGTGTGAGCGTCTCGATGCGTGGCGTGCTTCGGGAACTCCTCGGTCTGCCATCGGAGGATCTCGTCGGTGAGACCCTTGAACGTCTTGCCCACCATCACGAGTTCGCCGGTCTCGGGGTCACGGGCGCCGAGATGTAGATTCGACAGCCAGCCGGTCCGGCGGCCCGAACCCCACTCGGCACCGAGCACGACGAGATCGAAGGTGTGCGTGGGTTTGACCTTCTGCCAGGCCTTTCCGCGACGGCCGGCCACATAGAGTCCGTCGAGGGACTTGACCATCACGCCCTCGTGGCCGTCGGCCATCGCGGCGTCGAAGTGGCGCTGGGCCTCCTCTGCGGTCGGACGTGTCACCGCCGGGATCCGCAGCTGCGGGGCGATCGAGTCGATCGCGGCGAGACGTTCGGACAGCGGGCGGTCGATGAGGTCGACGCCGTCGAGGTGCAGGCAGTCGAAGAAGAACGGCTTCAGCAGCCGTTCGGGCTCGCCGGCCGCGGTGGGCCCGGAACCGAACCGGCTCATCGTGTCCTGGAACGACCGCGGCCGTCCGTCGTCGCTGAGCATGAGGGTCTCGCCGTCGAGGATGACCGCGTCGCAGGGCAGTCCGGCGATGACCTCGACGAGGTCGGGGACGTTGTCGGTGACGTCGCGGAGCGTGCGGGTGTACACCGAGACGTCGGCGCCCTTGCGGTGCACCTGGATTCGCGCGCCGTCGAGTTTGTAGTCGACGATGAGGTCGGGGCCGAGAAGGTCCAGGGCGGCGTCGAGGTTGTCGGCGGGAGTCGCGAGCATCGGTTCGACGGCGCGGCCGACCTCGAGTCCCACTCCCGCCAGCGCCTCGGCGCCGAAGCGAGCGAGCGCCGCGGTCTCCGGCAACGATCCGGTGAGCATGTGCGCACGACGCACCGCGGTCAGCGGTTCACCGGTGACCTTCGCGATCGCGTCGGTCATGACCCCGGCCAGCGCGCCCTGCCGCAACTCGCCGGTCAGCAAGGCGACCAGGAACTTCTGCTCCGGTTCGGTGGCGGCGCCGAACATCGCGCTGAGGATCTCGGCGCGGCGGGTCGTCGAACCCGGTCCGCTCGCCGAAGCGAGTTCGCCGAATGCGGCGTCGACCTCGGCGACCTCGAGGGACGGCTCCCCGGCCGGTTCGGACACGAGCTTCGACAGTGATCGCCAGCCGACACCCAGCCTGCCCTGCGGTATCTCGCCGGACAGCCAGGCGACCACGATCGGGAGCTCGGCATCGGTGGCGGTGCCCAGCAACCCGGCCAGCACCTCGGTCTTGCGGGTGCGTGAGCGGTCGCGCGCGACATCGGAGGACGTCTGAACCACGTCGATCAATCTCACGCCACCGACGGTACGCCGCGGGTCGGACACGGCCGGCACCTCGCGGCAGCCGGTGCCGGACCTCAGACCTCGGTCAGGTCGACCGTCTTGGTCTCCCGGACGCTGAAGAGGGCGATCAGCGTCGTGCAGGCGGCGACGGCGAGATACACACCGACCCAGCCCACACCGAAGTCGGCAACGATCCACGTCGCGATGAACGGCGCGACCGCGGCGCCGATGATCGAGGCCACGTTGTAGGAGATCCCCGAACCCGTGTAGCGGACGTTGGTCGGGAACAGTTCCGGCAGGATCGCGCTCATCGGCCCGAACGTCAGACCCATCAGGGTCATGCCGAGGATCAGGAAGAACAGCATCGTGCCGTCGGTCATCGACGACGGGTCGAGGATCAGCTCGAAGCAGAGTCCGAACACGATGATCGCCGCCGTGACCACGAGGAGGAAGGCGCGACGGCCGAACAGGTCGGCGAGACGACCCGAGATCGGCACGCACGCAGCGAAGAACAGCACGGCGATGAGTTGCAGCTCGAGGAAGTCGGCGTAGCCGATCGACAGCTTCACACCCGACGCGTCGGTGACCTTGCCGGTGCCGTAGGAGATGATCCAGGTGGTCACGATGTAGAAGAGCGTGTACGTCGCGACCATGATGAAGGTGCCCGCGACGAGCTCCCGCCAGTTGGACTTCACCACCTCGGCGAGCGGCGCCTTGACCTTCTTGCCCTCTTCCACCGCCTTGGCGAACACCGGTGTCTCGGTGAGCTTCAGGCGCACGTACAGGCCGACGGCGACCATGATCGCGCTGGCGAGGAACGGGATTCGCCATCCCCATGTCATGAACGCGTGGTCGGAGGCGGAGGTCTTGGCGTCGAAGTCGAGGCCGTAGATCAACAGCAGGAAGGTGCCGTTGGCGAAGAGGAACCCGATCGGTGCGCCCAGTTGCGGCCACATGGCGGCCCAGGCCCGCTTGCCCTTCTCGGCGGTCTCGGTCGCGAGAAGCGCTGCGCCGGACCATTCCCCGCCGAGACCGAGACCCTGGCAGAAGCGCATCAGCGCCAGCAGCGCCGGGGCCAGATAGCCTACCGAGTCGTAGGTGGGCAGCAGGCCGATGACGAAGGTCGCGATACCCATCGTGAGCAATGACCCGACCAGCGTCGCCTTGCGGCCGACCCGGTCACCGAAGTGGCCGAACAGGACCGAGCCGATGGGCCGCCACGAAGGCGAGTCCGAAGGTCGCGAACGACGACAACAACGCCGCGGTCTCGTCACCGGACGGGAAGAACAGCACCGGGAACACCAGCACTGCGGCGGTGGCATAGATGTAGAAGTCGAAGAACTCGATGCTCGTACCGACCATCGACGCGAAGACGATGCGACTCCGGGGTACCGGTGGTTGTTCGGGGTGGTCGATGTTGCGGACGGCGGACTCGCTCATTCGTGGGAGGTTACGCCTGCGAACCACGTCACGTCGGCGAGTGGTGGGCCGGTGAGGCACTCACCCGTTGTCCGTCTCGGCGGTGTCATCCTCGGCTTTCTCGCCGCCCATGAGCCCCTCGGGCGTCGCCGGAGGCGGCTCCCGTGACTCGCCTGTGGGATAGGCGGCCTCGAACGCCCGGACTGCCGCGCCGACGGTCGGAAAGACATGCGCCGGGTCGAAGTCCTCGAGGAGTCCCTGCGCACGCAACATGCCCTCGAGTTCGGGATCGACGCCGGCGAGAACGAAATGGGCGTCCCGCGAATGCACGAACGCGACGAGGTCGTCGAGCACACCGGTTGCCGAGTAGTCGACATACGAGATCACCGTGCAGTCGAGGACCAGCCAGCGCACCGGATCGGGGGCGGACTCGACGAGCGCCACGACGTCGTCGGCGAATCGATTGACGTTCGCGTAGAACAGATCTGCGTCGTAGCGGAACACGATGAGGCCCGGCATGGACTGCTGGCCGCCCCGAGCGGGCCGATACTCTCGCGCACGTCCGTGATCGGACACCCCGACGACGAACCTCTCCGGTCGGTATTGCCGGCGGATGATCTCCAGCAACGACACCACCATCGCGGCCAGAATCCCGTTCTGCACCCCGAACACCACGACGACGACCGCGGTGAGCACCGCGATCCCGAACTCGATCCGGCGGATCCGCCACATCCGGCGGAACGAGTGCACGTCGATGAGGTCGATCGCGACCAGGAACACGATCGCGGCGAGCACGGCATGCGGCAGGTGGGCCAGCGCCGGGCCGAGGAAGGCGACGGCGGCCAGTGCCGTCGCGGCCATGGTCAGGTTCGCGACCTGGGTGCGGCCGCGTTGCTCCTCGAGGAACTGGGTCTTGGTGGGGCTTCCGTTCACCACGAACGTAGAGTTCAGTCCCGCAACGATGTTGGCCGCCGCCAGGCCGACCATGTCGCGGTTCACGTCGGTGGTCTCGCCGTGCTTGTGCGCGAGTCCTCGTGCCGTGCCTGCGCTCTGGGCCAGGATCACCACCGTGCAGCCGAACGCGACGGTCGCCGCCTTGGGCACGGCATCCCATCCCAACCCGGTGGGCAGACCGAAAAGCGGTATGTCGCCGCGCAGGTTTCCGACGACCGGCAGATCGTCGTCCCAGCCGAACATCGCGACCAGCACGATGGATGCCACCACCAGGACGAATGCCGCGGGTGATCGAGGGACCACCCGCCGCGCCACCAGCAGCACGCCCAGCGACGCGGCCGCGAACGCCGTCGATGCCCAGTCGATCGAGCCCAGACGGTCGACGATCGCGGCGCACCGCTCCCACACCCAGCCCTCGGCTCGCGGCAGGCCGACCATTCCGGGAACCTGCCCGACGATGACCGTGAGGCCGGTCCCGGCGAGGAATCCCACCAGAACCGCGGTGGAGAGGAAGTCGGCGAGAAATCCCAGTCTCAGCAGCCGCGCAAGCGCCAGGAACACCCCCGTGACCAGGGCGATCAGCGATGCCCAGGCCAACCACTCCTGCGAATCGGGTTCCACTCCGACGACGCCGATACCGGCGATACCCGACGCGAGCAGCGCCGCGGTTGCGGAGTCCGCGCCCACGACGAGAAGCCGCGAGGCCCCCAGCAACGCAAAGGCGACCGCCGGCAGGATGATGGTGTACAACCCAGCCGACACCGGCACGTGCGCAATCGAGCTGTACCCCATGCATTCTGGGATCGCGACGGCCGCGAGGGTCACCCCGGCCACGACGTCGGCACGCAGCCACGCGAGCCGGTAACCGCGCAGCGCGGGCGGGACCAGCGCATGGAGCGCGATCATGACGTAGACCGTACCCCGCCGACTCGGCCTTCCCACCGCACTTGTCCCGGTTCGTGGCGCCGGTTTCTGGGTATCCGGTGCCGACCATGCTTTCCGTCTGAGGAGGACACCGTGGACACCGCCCTGTGGATCATCATCGCCGTGATCGTCGTGATCATCCTGCTAGTCGCACTGCTGTTCTTCCTACGGAAGCGCAGAGAACTCCGGCGCACGAAGGCCCAGCGCATCCGCGAGAACGCGGCCGGCGACATGTCGGAGTTGCGCCGGCGGGAGGCCACCGCGCAAGAGGCGCAGGCGCACGCGCGCAAGGTCCAGGCCGAGGCCGATGCCAAGGCCGCCGAGGCCCGACGACTCAATGAACAGGCTCGCGCCCACGAAGGCCACGCCGCCGAGAAGCGGGACGAAGTACAGAGCACGCTCGCCCACGCCGACAAACTCGATCCCGACGTCCGGGCCGAGGGGGAACGCCGCGACGACGATCGTCACCTGGGCACCCCCGGCCACAAACACGAACTGGGTGACAGCCGCGGCGGCAACCAACCAAGCGGCAACCAGCCAGGCGGCAACCGGTTGGGCGATCACCTACCCGGCGAGAACCCGACGAGGAACCCGCAGCAACCCCCTCGCGACGTCCCGTGAAGAACCCGGCGCGGGCGCCTGACAGGCGTCCGCGCCGGGTCTCTCCGGTCGATTCCTCGCGGCTCAGCTGCCGCGCTTGATCCATTCCTCGAGATGGGGTGCCTCGGCGGCGACGGTCGTGCCGTCGCCGTGACCGGTGTACACCTTGGTCTCGGGATCGAGAGTGAAGATCTTCTCCGTGATCGAGGCGATGATCGTCGGGAAGCTCGAGTACGAGCGTCCGGTCGCTCCCGGTCCGCCCTGGAACAGGGTGTCACCGGAGAACAGCACGCCCGCCTCGGGCAGGTGGATCACCGATGAGCCCGGCGAGTGGCCGGGTGTGTTGATGATCGTCAGCTCGGTGCCGGCGATACCGATCTTCTGGCCGTCCTCGAGATCCTGATGCGACACCCCGGGGTGGGTGTCGTTCCAGAGCATGTCGTCTCCGGGGTGCAGGAGGATCGGCGCACCCGTGGCCTCCGACAGCTCCGGCGCAACGGTGACGTGATCGTTGTGACCGTGGGTCAGCACGATCGCCTTCACCGTGCGGTCTCCGACGGCGGAGAGGATCGGGGCCGCCGAGTGCGCGGCGTCGATGATGATGACCTCGTCGTCGTTCCCGACGAGCCACACATTGTTGTCGACATCCCACGTTCCGCCGTCGAGGCTGAAGGTGCCCGAGGTGACGACGTTGTCGATACGCAGTCCGGCCATCAGAGTTCCACCACCGAACGCAGGACCTTGCCGGCCTCCATCGCCGAGAACGCGGCCTCGACGTCGTCGATGCCGATGCGTTCGGTGACGAACTTGTCGAGCGGCAGACGGCCCTGCTCATAGAGGTCGATGAGCATCGGGAAGTCGCGCTCGGGCAGGCAGTCGCCGTACCACGACGACTTCAGTGCGCCACCGCGCGAGAAGAAGTCGACCAGCGGCATCTCCAGGGTCATCTCCGGCGTCGGCACACCGACCAGGACGACGACGCCGGCGAGATCGCGCGCGTAGAAGGCCTGCTTGTAGGTCTCCGGGCGGCCGACCGCGTCGATGACGACGTCGGCGCCGTTGCCCTCGGTGAGGTCCTGGACCGCGGTGACCACGTCGTCGACCTTGCTGCCGTCGATGGTGTGGGTCGCGCCGACGTCCTTGGCCCACTCGAGCTTCGACGGATCGCGGTCGATCGCGATGATCGTCGTCGCACCGGCCAGCTTGGCGCCGGCGATCGCGGCGTCACCGACACCGCCGCAACCGATGACGGCGACCGAGTCGCCGCGGCCCACGTTGCCGGTGTTCATGGCGGCGCCGATGCCGGCCATGACTCCACAGCCGAGCAGACCGGCGACGGCCGGGTCGGTGTCGGGATTGACCTTGGTGCACTGCAATTCGTGGATGAGGGTCTTCTCGGCGAAGGCGCCGATGCCCAGCGCCGGGGTCAGCTCGGTGCCGTCGGTCAGTGTCATCGGGACGCTGGCGTTGAAGGTGTCGAAGCAGTACCACGGACGCCCGCGCTTACACGCGCGACACTGACCGCAGACCGCACGCCAGTTCAGGACGACGAAGTCGCCGACCTCGACATGGGTGACATCCGAGCCGACCGACTCGACGACACCGGCGGCTTCGTGACCGAGCAGGAAGGGGTACTCGTCGTTGATGCCGCCCTCGCGGTAGGCGAGGTCGGTGTGGCAGACACCGCAGGCCTTGATCGACACGACGACATCGCGCGCACCCGGGTCCGGGATCACGATGTCGACGACCTCGGTCGGCGCCTTCTTGCTGCGCGAGATGACTCCCTTGACTGCCTGAGACATGCGTTGGTTCCTTCCGCAACTGCGTTGTCAGCGTTTCGTGCTCGGCTGTGCTCCCGGTCGCGACGACGTGATTCGCCCTCACCGGACACATCGCCACAACCTTATCGGTACGCGTATCTATCGTCCACTCATGGTCAACATCGTCAACCAGGAGTGGTCGCGGGCAGGCCTTTTCGGACCGGCCAGGTTTGGTTGTATCCGTCGTCGGGCACGCCACATGGGAGAACCATTCGTGTCGACCACGAGGAGGCAGACGATGGCTGAGAAGAAACGTGACCCGGGACCATCGGTCAAGGACGACGAGCTCTACGAGAAGCTGCGCGACGAGGGAAACTCGAAGGAGAAGTCCGCGCGGATCGCCAATGCCGCGGCCAACAGTTCCCGGTCGGACGTGGGCCACAGCGGCGGCAAATCCGGTTCCTATGAGGACTGGACCGTCGACGAGCTCAAGAAGCGCGCGAAGGAACTCGACATCAGCGGGTACTCCGACCTGAAGAAGGATGAGCTGGTCGAAAAGCTGCGCAACCACTGAGACCGCAGCTCGAGGAGCAGCCCGAACAGCACCGAAGCCGCCGGCCCAGAAGGGTCGGCGGCTTCGGCGTGTTGATGGACGATGCCGGTCAGTGCGCCTCTCGGCGAGTGGCCGCTCGAAGCGGCAAATGGGGTGAGGCCCGGGGCATGAATCCGTCACCGTCGAGGTCTTCAACTGCGAGCGTCCCGGATCTATTCCCGGGCCGCGCACGTGACCTCCGCCACGGCGATAGCACAAGATCCGTCGCAGACACGAAGCCAACTCCCGCACAGTAGGTTTCAGCACAAGGAACAGGTGATAGACCTTAGGACTTTGTCCAACTCGGTTCGACCACCTGGCGGATCATCAGGTGAGGTTCGCCTTCCAGGTCGGATGCCTGGTAAGAGGCGCCACAGGGAGCGGTTGCTGCCCTGGGGCGGCGCTAAGCGCTCCCGACCCCCCTTGCCGTAGGGGGGCGGGACCGCTTCAGCGTCAGGGCAGGGTGAACGATCCGGCGTTGGGAACCGCTGCCGGGGCAGGCTCGCCGAGGACGAACGATGCTCCCCACTGCTCGCCGCCGGGCTCCACGGGGCCTTGGGGCACTGCTGCGGGTGGTCCGACCGGCGCTTCGGTCACGGTGGTGTTGTAGGTCGGTCCGCCGATGTAGTAGTTCGGCTGCTCGGTGGGTTCGGCGGGTTCGGTGGGCACGGTGGTGGTGTGATCGACCGGCGTCACCGGAGCCTGCGGCACCGGAGCTGCCTCGGTGGTGCCCGAGACGATGCCCGCGCCGATCACCGCAGCACCAAGCAGGACCGGAATGCCGAACCGCACGAACGTCTTCGGGGACACAGACTGCTTTTGCGGCAACCGGTGGCGGCCGCGCTCGGTGGTGTCAGTCATCGCTACTAAACCTTCCAGGCGGGTCCGTAGGTGACGACCTCGGACTGGCCGGCGCTGGTGCGCACCTTCAGCTTGGTGTACTGACGGATGGTGACCGGTCCGATAGCGCCCTTGACGGTCATCTGCACACCCGAGAAGTCGCCGTACGCGATCGACTGGTTCATCGGACGATTCACCAGCGGCACAGTCTCGATGCCGCCCTGCTCAACGCTGAATGTCATCGTGGTCGGCGGGATGATCGTCACGTTCGGGGTGATGCTTCCACCGGCCAGCGGCAGCGGGATTCCGGGGAGCGGTGCACCGGCACTGAGCCCACCCGAGATCGACAGGCTCGGAGTCTGCATCCCGATGGTGATGCCGTTGGGGGCGAAGCTCACGGGGTAGCCGACCTGGTAACCGGCCTCGATTGCCCCTTCGATCACGGTGCCGCGCGGCCCCTTGATGGTGACCCGGGTCTTGCCACCGAGGTACACATCGCGGCTCATCATCGAGGAGTCCAGCGGCTGGTAGGTACGCATGTGCAACTCACGCTGCTCGGCAGACAGATAGATGCCGTCCTGGGTCTTGTGGTGGCGCGAGCTGCTGGCTGCGTCAGCGGTGCCCTGCGCACCGACGGCGAGCGCGGTGGTCAGGGCCATCGCACCCAGCAAGAATCGAACGGTCAGTCGCCGCATTGTGAAGGCTCTCCCCTACTTCGTTCACGCACACGAACACAGGGACTCCGAAAACACGGCAGAGAATGCAAGCACGAACCCGTGCATGAATTTCCCCCGAGCGCAGTGGATTCCCCGAAACTCGCTGCATCCTGTCAGTGAGACTGAAGCTAACACACCATCTCTCACAATCGGGCACTAGGTCCGGTAGATCACATGGCCTATCCCTCGATGAATCGACACGGACCAAATGTGAAGGTGCGCAGCACGTCTGACCTCCCACAGGTGCGGACACATATCCCTCCTTTGCGGACACAACGAAATCTACTGTGTAGATCAGTGTCTGAGTTGTGTGACCGCTGGTATATGGGAGGTATGAACGAATGAAGACCATGATGACCCGCGCTGCGGTGCTGATGATCGGGATTGCCGGCGTGGGTATGGGACTGTCGGCCGCAGCAGCGCCGGCGCAAGCGCAATGGTACGGCGCGCCTGACAAGGAAGCCTGCGAGCAGCTCCGGAACTGGGTGCTCACCCAGGACTCGAAACAGCGACACTTGGAATCAATGGACGGGGAACACATGGCTCCGGGGCAGCTTTACCCAGAGGGGATGCTGTTCGCCAGGCCGTGCACGCAGCAGGGTCCAGGATCTTGGCAGTTTGAAACCTACCGTGCCCGGTAGCAGCAGTTCACGCTGATCCCGCTGGCGGTGCCTGTCCTCCATCCGAAGGACAGGCACCGTTCGTGCGTGCGACGCTCGCACACCTGACGGCCCTGGCTGTGTCGGTCACGGAACTCTTCGCGAGGCTCTCGGCAACTCGGCAACCCACCCGATCGCCCTCTACCGATCGCCGGAGTCGGGATCAGCGGATGAGCCCGGCGAACTCGAACGCGGTCGGCGCGGTCTCGCCGGTGTTCCACAGTCCGCGGCCGGCCCCGACGACCCGGCCGAGCCCCTCCCCCGTACGTAGAGGCGAAAGATCGGCCCGAGGTCGTCCCCATACTCGCGGTCGTCGACGTCAGGTTCGGATTGCCGTGCACAGCAATGGAATCGACGATGAAGAGAAGTCACGCGCGTTGGTCGTCGTCACCCGGGAGTCGGCGGTCGCATAGGCCGGGTCAACGGTGATGTGTACGTGGTAGCCGGCCATCGCGACTCGTTGGCCCGGGACGCCGGGAGATACGCCGATCCGGTGGCAAACGCGCCATGACCCCACGGTTTCTACCGAACGCGGGCGATCAGGGCAGCAGGCCTGCCTGTCGCGCGACGACCACGGCTTCGAGCCTCGACGACGCGCCCAGCTTTCGCATCGCGTCCTTCATATAGCTCTTCACCGTGTGCACGGTCAGGCCGAGCGCCTCGGCGATGCGGGCATTCGAGTAGCCGAGGGCCGCGAGCGACAGCACGTCCTGTTCGCGTCCGGTGAGCTCGACCGCGGATGAGTCGGCGGCGGCCTCGGCGAGCAGGACCTCGGTGATGGCAGAGAGCTGTTCGGAGAGGCGGGCGTCGTCGACGGTGTCGGCCAGTGACCGCAGGCGTGCGTACGCGGCGGTCATGCGGTCGCGCAACTCGTCCTCGTTCTGTGCACCCTGCTCCAGCCGGGTCCGGGAGGCCACGATCTCCTGTTCGACGGCGCGGGCCTCCGCGGCCAGGACGTCGAGCATGCGCCCGCCGATCGGATCGGGGGTGTGCAGCGCACCGTAGATGACCGCGACCGGCGTGCGATCGACGATGATCGGTGCGGCCATCATCGCGCGCAGGCCCTCGCGTTCGATGAGGGTGTTGTAGCGGTGGGTGATGTGCGGGGTCCGCACGTAGTCCTCGACCACCATCGGGCGGTTCAGCGCCACCACCTTGCCGCCCAATCCGTGCCCGACATCGACCGAGAGCCCACTCAGCGCACCCGCATGCTTACCGGCGAAATGCTGCAGACGCAGACTCGTCGAATTGTTGACGACGCCGGCGAAGGCCAAAGGCACTCCGCTCGATGTGCGCACCCGTCGCAACGCGTCGGTGACGATCCCGCTCAGCGGCTCGGGCATCTCACCTCTTCTATCCCCCTCTTCGGAGGGTGGCAGGGACTACGGACGGCGGGTCACACTGTGACCCAGCTTACTCAGTCAAGAGCGAGGTTCACGATGACACAGGCCACGACGACCCCCACCGACATGGTCGACCGCTGGTTGGCAATCTACGGGGCGCCCGACGCGAACGCCGCGGCACTCCTCGTCGACGGTCATGATCCCGACGCGGTGACGTTCACCGTGATCGAGGTCGAGGCCTCCGCCGACGCCGATTCCGCACCGGTGCCGGTCACCACGGACGTGACCTACGGCGACCTCGCCGAGCGGTCCAAGCGCTTCGCGTCGGCACTGGCCGACCTGGGCGTCGGCCGCGGCGACACCGTCGGCGTCCTCATGGGCAAGCGCGAGGAACTCGTCGTCTCGCTGCTGGCCATCGCCCGCCTGGGTGCCGTCTACATCCCGCTGTTCACCGCGTTCGCCACCCCCGCGATCGAGATGCGGCTGCGCGCCGGCAACGCGAAGGTCGTGATCACCGAACCGAGCCAGGCGTCGAAGCTCGACGGGCTCGAAGACATCCGGACCGTGGTGGCGGGACCCGAGTTCGAGGAGCTTGTGGACTCGCACGATCCGATCGCCGAGTCGGTGGCCGTGGGCGGCGAGGGCACGCTGATCCTGCTGTTCACCAGCGGCACCACCGGTGCGCCGAAGGGTGTTCCGGTGCCGGTGAAGGCGCTCGCGTCGTTCGTCGCCTAAATGCACTACGGCCTCGACGTCCGCGATGACGACGTGTTCTGGAACGCCGCCGACCCGGGCTGGGCGTACGGCCTCTACTACGGCATCCTCGGCCCGCTGGCCACCGGACACCGCAACCTGCTGCTCCACGCCGGCTTCAGCCCCGAACTCACCGCGCAGATCCTCGGCGGCCTCGGCGTCACAAACTTCGCCGCGGCACCGACCGTCTACCGCACCCTGAGCAAGGACCCGCGGATCACCGGCTTCTCGCTGCGACGGGCGTCGTCGGCCGGCGAGCCGCTGACCCCGGACGTCATCGGCTGGGCCCAGCAGGCACTCGGCACCGAGGTCCGTGACCACTACGGCCAGACCGAGCACGGCATGTTCATCAACAACCACTGGCACGACGACGTCCACGAGGCGCTCGTCCCCGGTTCCATGGGCAAGCCGATGCCGGGCTTCGCCGCCGGCGTCGTCGACGGCCAGATCGCGATCGACGTCCCCGCCAGCCCCCTCATGTGGTTCTCCGGCTACCTCGACGCCCCGGACAAGACCGCCGCACGGTTCACCGAGGACCGCCGCTGGTACCTGACCGGCGACACCGGACGCGCCGACGAGGAAGGGCGCTACTTCTTCACCGCGCGCGACGACGATGTGATCATCATGGCCGGCTACCGCATCGGCCCCTTCGACGTGGAGAGCGTGCTCATCACGCATCCGTCGGTGATCGACGTCGCGGTGGTCGGACGCCCCGACGAACTGCGCGGCGAGGTCATCGAGGCGTTCGTCGTGCTCGCCCCCGGCGTCGAGGGCACCGAAGCCCCCGAGAAGGAGCTGCAGCAGCTGGTGAAGAGCGAGTTCGCCGCCCACGCGTACCCGCGCACCGTGCACTTCGTCGACGCCCTCCCCAAGACCCCCAGCGGCAAGATCCAGCGGTTCCTGCTGCGCAAGGGATAGACCGACCGCGTTCGTCGGCGATCGAAGACGACGCGGCCATGACGCGCGACCCAGCGGGTGCCCCCCTTTCGCTGGGCCGCGTGACCATCGAGGTGCCGTGGCCGGCTGCCGCAATCCGGCCGGCCCGGTCACCTCGAGTTCGGTTCGCACCATCGCGAACCGTCACGGCCGACGGGTCATTCACCCCCGGGTGACCCGTCGGCCGGGCCCCACGAAGTACGACGATCGGTGCATAGGTGTCCGATCCGCGCGAGCGGATGGTGGGGATCGCGGGTTCTCACCCAGACCGCGGTGCCGTCGACGACGGTCGCGTGGAGGATGTCCCACCCTGCCGAAGGCCAATCGATCCACGCATTCCCCGTGAGATCGCCCTGCAGTTCGTCGGCCAGGAAAGCCGTGGCCTGCGCGGTGGGGAGATCCCGGTCGAGGGGATTCTCGGTCCTCAGGTACCCGCCCCAGCCCGACTCATCCCAGCGACGTAGCTGGACGTGTGCCAGCCCGAACTCGCCGACGACGAGAATGTCCCATTCGTACCCGCTGAAGTCGGGTAACGGCTTCTTGGAGACCCAACAACCCAGATCGCGCTCGATCGCCGCGACCGCACTCGACAACGATTGTGGAACCGGGGACCGGCCGTGCCATTCGTGGGTGTTCCAGCGGCGCGTCCACCTCGCGATGACGTCGAATGGATACTCACTCATGCCCCGGTCGGCCGTCCGATCAGAGCCAGCACCGAATCCGGCGGCGTCGCACCCGAATACGTGATCGGTTCGTCGTAGACCGTTCTCATCGGTACGACGCCGGTCCAGTTCGACGACTCGACGCCCGGTCCGCCGGTGCGGGCCTTGGCGATCCACTGGCCGTCGACGATCGGTAGTCGCAGAGCCACGGTGGCCGCGAGTTCTTTTCGCGTGGTCTCTCGCACCTCGGCAACGCGACCCGGAATGAGCTTGTCGGACAACACCTCCAGCGCCGACTTCGCGTCGTCGACCAGCTCGAGCGTGCCCCGCACCACCGCCGAACGGTAGTTGGCGGAGTGATCGAAGAGGGTGTCGGCGATGACGAGGCCGTCCATCGCGAAGACCGTGAACGTCACGGGCGCTCCTGCCGCGACATGACGCAGGGCTCCCGCCCCGGTCGATCCGTGGAGCAGGATGGCGTCGCCGTCCCGAGCGAACAGCATCGGCACCGACCACGGCAGACCGTCGACGACGGTACTGAGCGTCCCGACCTTCGCCTCGTCGAGGAGTTCGTCGAGGGCGGCACGATCAGTCGCGCGATCGGGTTTGCGGGTGAGCGCGCCGAGGGGAGATGTCATGGCGCTCATCGTCGGGTACGGGCCCCATCCGCTCAACCGAAATTGGCGTCCGGCTCCGCTCCAGAAGACGTGGGAATGAGGACCGGAGTTGTCCTCGATGGGTCATAACGTGGTTCTCACCAGCACGAACGAGCCACCCACGACGAACCGGAGAGCATCATGAGCACCTACACCACCGCAGAACTCAGCGTCGATGTCAACGGAGAGAAGCGCGAACTCCTCACCCTCCTGCAGGACCTGCGCAACCTGCTCAAGATCGCCGCCCGCAACCTCTCCGACGAGCAGGCACGCAAGCAGAGCACGGTCAGCACGCTGACGATCGGTGCCCCTGATCAAGCACCTCGCCCACGGTGAGGAGAACGCCGCCGACGTCATCACCGAGCGGGACGAGAACGCCGAGTTCGACATGAGCCGGGCGACAACCGAATACGAGCTGACCGAGGGCGAGACCCTGGCCGGGTGGCTGGAGGCCTACAACCGTAACGCCGCTCGACTCGACCGCGTGATCGCCGACGCCGAGAGTCTCGACGAACTCATCCCTCAACCCACCGCACCGTGGGCACCCGAGCGCGAGTGGTCCACGATCCGCACGATGATCCTGCACCTGCTCCGCGAGACCTCCCACCACTGCGGACACGCCGACATCATCCGGGAGGCGCTCGACGGGCAGACCACGATGGGCGCGATCTCCGAGGGTCAGGACTGGGCCGACGCCGAGTGGGTGCAGTAGCTCACTCGATGGTCACCGCCCGACTGTGCCAACCGGTGGCGCCCTCCGGGATGGGCGGCACCCGCTCTTCCGGCTGCGTCGCGCCGGTGGCGTCGGTCGCGCGGCAGTACAACGTGTGTCGGCCGGGCGTGGCGTCCCAGATCCATGTCCACTGCCGCCAGGTGTCGGTCGAGTACTCGGTGGCGAGCTCGGCCGGATTCCATGGTCCGTCGTCGACGCGGACCTCCACCGAACGGATACCCCGATGCTGCGCCCACGCGGTGCCCGCGACGACCACCGGTCCCGCGGGCGTCGTCGACAGCGGTGCGGGCCGATCGATCCGCGACGCCGTCTTGATCGGTCCCCGTTCGCCCCAGCCCCGCTGGGTCCAATAGGCCTCGGCACGATCGAAGCGGGTGATCTCCCAGTCGACGACCCACTTGCACGCCGACACGTAACCGTAGAGACCGGGGATCAACTGCCGCACGGGGTATCCGTGCTCGAGGGGTAGCGGTTCGCCGTTCATGCCGACGGCGAGCAGCGCATCGCGGCCGTCCCGGATCGCCTCGAGCGGGCTTCCCGACGTCCACCCGTCGACGCTGGTGGCCAGCAGCATGTCTGCGTCGGCGTGTACCCCGACCTCGGCGAGGATGTCGCGCATCGAGTATCCGAGCCAGCGTGCGTTCCCGGCGAGGTCGCCGCCCACCTCGTTGGACACGCAGGTGAGCGTGATGATCCGCTCGATCGCGGGCATCGACTGCAGGTCGTCCCACCTCAGTGTCATCTCGCGGTCCACCATCCCGTGAATCCGCAACCGCCAATCCGTGGTGGTCAGCTGCGGGACCTGGAGCGCGGTGTCGATCCGGTAGAACTCGCGGTTGCCGGTCATGAACGGTGTCGCACCATCGATCCGCAACTCGGTACCCGGCGGGACCGGCCTGCTCGCAGAAGTCGTGCGCGGCAACCGAAGCCGCACGCGTTCGGCGAGAGCGCCACCGGTGTCCGCGGCGCGCCGGGCCAGGCCGGCGCACACCGCACCCGTCACGACGACGATCCCGACCGCACCGACGAACTGGCGGCGAGACCACCCCCCTGAGCGGGACGCATCCTCTTCGGACACGTTCCCGACGGCACTCCCGCGCCCCAGCACCACCAGCACACCTACCGCCACCAGGCCGGCAGCAACCGGCGGAACGACGTAGGACACCTCCACCGTGGGACGGGTCAACGCGGCAGCCACGCCGACAGCCGCGAAGGCCACGACGATCAGCACCCCGACGGGCGGGCGCTTGACCTGCAACACTCCGGCAGTCACGGCGATCAGCAGAATCACCAGCGCCATGCCCGCCAGCAGCACCGGCTTGTCCGCCGTTCCGAAGCGGTCTATCGCGAACTCGCGGGCAAATGCAGGCGCATGGTCGACGAGGAACGCCGCGACCGCGCGATACGGGGACGCGAACTGCGAGACACTTACCGCGAGGAGTTCGCCGACCGCCAGGCCGCCCGCCACCGCGACGACACCGGACACCGCTGCCCGCACAGTCGACTCCCGAAACACTCGCACCATCGTCAGCTCCGTTTCTTCCGACTGGAGTTCGCTCACCGACAGCACTCGGATTGGACCAATCCGGCACCGGAGCAATCCGCAACGACTCGAGCAGCGAATGACGTCGTGAGTCCGGCCAGACGGTCGGGCCACGACCTACTAGATTGGATGGGCCATGGCCATCAAACGAATTCAGCGCCTCGTGGTCGCGGCGTCCGGGCTGGTGTTGGCCGTCGGCGTCGTTGCCGGGTGTTCCAGCGACTCCGACTCGGACAGCAGCACTTCCACGACCGGTGCCATGACGGAAATGACCAGCGAGTCCGCCGACACCGCCACCGGACCGGTCGGCCCCGGCTGTGCGGACTACGCTTCGGCCAACCCCTCTGGCGCGGGCTCGGTTTCCGGGATGGCAATGGACCCGGTCGCCACTGCCGCATCGAACAACCCCGAACTGACGACGCTCACGCAGGCCTTGTCCGGGCAACTGAATCCGCAGGTGAACCTGGTCGACACACTCAACAACGGTGAGTACACCGTCTTCGCACCCACCGACGACGCCTTCGCCAAGCTGCCGGCCGAAACCGTCGAGCAGCTCAAGACCGATTCGGAACTGTTGACCAAGATCCTTACTTACCATGTGGTTTCGGGTCAGGCCACGCCGGACAAGGTCGTCGGTGAACACAAGACACTCGAGGGTCAGACCCTGACGGTGACCGGGTCGCCGGACATGCTCAAGGTCAACGACACGAGCAGCGTGGTCTGCGGTGGCGTCGCGACCGCCAACGCGCAGGTCTACATGATCGACACGGTCCTGACGCCGCCTGCCGCCGGCTGATCACCGATCCCATCGGTTCGGTACGAGGAAGCACACGCCGGTTCCCTGGATGAGCACGCCGCTCGTCCAGGGAACCGTCGTGTGTGCGTTCAGTATTCGGCCATCTCGTCGGCGGCGCGATCGGCCGTCAGTGCCGACACCTGGATCGGCACCCCGGTCATGTTGGCCATACCCGCGAGACGTTCGAGATCGGCCGGCTCCGAGGAGATCAGGGCGTTGACATTCACCCCGCCGGCACCGAGGTCGTTCGCCGCGGCTGCGTTCGCACGGGTCCAACCGCCGGAACCGTTGTGCCCCCAGCCATGTGGGATCGCGACCACACCCGGCTTGATGTCCTCGGTGATCGTCACCGGCAACGAGATACGGCCGTGACGTGACGCGACGGTCACCAGGTCACCCTCTCCGAGACCGCGTGGGGTCGCATCATCGGGATGCATCCGGGCCGCGTGCGACCGGCCTCCGCGCAGGAGCATCGGCGCATTGTGCTGCCAACTGTTCTCCGAGCGGATCTCCCGCATACCGATGAGCCGCAACGGATACTGCTCGTCCGGGTCGACGGTCAGCCGCTCGACCTCGTCCATCAACTCCGGCGCCGCCAGCCGAATCCGCCGATCCGCGAACGTCACCGTTTTGCGCAGCTGCCCGGGAGCGAGACCGTCGGCCACGACGATCCCGTGCGGGAACCTCTCGACGAGCTTGCGATAGGTCACCCCGTCACGTCGTAGACCGAATCGATCACCGCCCAGGCCCATCCGGATCACCAGGTCGGACACCACGCGCGGGGTCACCGGCCGTCCGAGACGTCGCGTGACGACGTTGACGAGATGGAACGCACCGAGCAGCGGATTCCGCCTCGACAGCACTCCGATCAGCTCGTTGATCACCGTCCACTCCTCACGCGCCTCGCCCTGAGGCGGGATCACCGCCTCGGTCGCCTGCTTGAACGGCGTCGTGAACAGCGCCTGGAACGGAAGCAGGAAATCCTCGCGTTCGTACATCGTGGTGGCCGGCAGGATGTAGTCGGCGTGGGCATTGGTCTCGTTTCGGTAGATGTCCAGCGACACAAGGAGATCGAGTTCGTCGAGCGCAGCGCGCAGTTCGTCGCCGTTGGGTACCGAGAGCACCGGGTTGCCCGCGCTGACGAACAGCGCACGCAACTGTCCCTTTCCTGGCGTGGTGATCTCCTTGGCCATCAACGACGCCGGCGCAGTACCCAACACCTGGGGCAGGTTCCCGACGCGGCTGCGCCGACCAGCCCAGGCGAAGCTCGAAATTCGTTGGAGTGCAGCCACACCCAGTCGTTGTCCGGGGACACCGAGGTCGCCGAACATCGACCCTCCGACGACGTCGAGATTGCCGGCCACGAGGTTGACCATGTCGAGCAGTGCGGTCGTCAGCGTGCCCGTCCGGCCCAGGGACGTCCCTACGCGTCCGTAGACGGCGGCACGTTCGGTCGAGACCAGGGCCCGGGCGATCTCCCGGACCCTCGCCGGCGGGATGTCGGTGCGGGCCGCGGTCACCTCGGGCGCATAGCCGGCCACCATCGCCTTCAGTTCGTCGACCCCGCGCGCCCGGCGCCGCAACCGCTCCTCGTCGACCGATCCCTCGTCGAACATCACCTGCAGCAGCGACAGCAGGAACAGTGCATCGGTGTCGGGGGTGATGGGCAGCCAATCGAATTCGCGGGCGGTCTCGGTGTGCCGAGGATCGACCACGAGAACGGTGCCGCCCCTCCCGGTGATCGCGTTGAGCCCCTCGCGGATGCGTGGCGAACTCATCACCGAGCCGTGCGACACAACGGGATTGGCGCCGATGATCATCAGGTAGTCGACCCGGTTGATGTCCGGGATGGGAGCGGCGACGGGGTTGCCGTACAGGAAGTGACTCGCCACGAAGCGGTTGTTCACGTCCTGCGATCCTGCCGAGTACACATGCGGTGTCCCGAGCAGGTTCATGAAGACCGCCGCCCACAGGACGTGCCCGGTGGAGAACGTCGCGGGATTGCCGAAGTACCAGCCGACGGCGTCGCTGCCCCGGGCGCGCTGGACCTCGCGGAGACGGTCGGAGATCTCGGCCAGGGCGGTGTCCCAGGAGATCTGTTCGAAGTCGCCGTCGGGGCGTCGGCGCAGCGGATGACGCAGACGATCCGAGTCGTTGACGATCTCGGCGAAAGCGATGCCCTTGGGACAGGCGAACCCCTTCGACAGCGGGTGGTCCTTGTCGGGCCGCAGCGAGACCAGCCGATCACCGTCGACGGTGGCGATCATCCCGCAGAGCGGCTCACAGATCCGGCAGTAAGTGGGCTTGTCCTGCGTCATGTGCCGTCCCCCCGGCCTCGGGTTGTCGGCCGAAGGCCTATCGTCGTGGCAGTCGGTGTGATTCCGTTCACATTTGATGACAAGTGTTGCATGATGACACCACCCGAGGCATCCCACGGAGGAGGTCCCTGTGACCGAAATCGACGCCACCGAAGCCACCCGATCGGCAAGCGACACCGAGAACCGCGTGCGCGACGTCATCATCATCGGGGCCGGACTGTCCGGCATCGACTGCGCCTATCGTCTGCGTGAGCAGAACCCGGACGCGGACTATCTGATCCTGGAACGACGAGCCCGGGTGGGCGGCACCTGGGATCTGTTCCGCTATCCCGGCGTCCGCTCCGACAGCGACATCTACTCGCTCAGCTATCCGTTCGAGCCGTGGCGGAAGCCGGGTGCGCTCGCCGAGGGCGCCGACATCCGGAAGTACATCGAGCACACCGCGCACAAGTACGGCATCGCCGATCAGATCCGGTTCTCACAGCATGTGCTGACCGCCGACTGGGATTCGTCGACCGACACCTGGACGCTGGGCGTCGAGGTCGGGGACGGCGAGGACAAGCGATCCGAGACCTACCGCTGCCGCTTCCTGGTCTTCGCGACGGGCTACTACGACTATGACCAGCCCTACACACCCCGGTTCGCGGGCGCCGAGGACTTCACCGGGCAGATCATCCATCCGCAGCACTGGCCGGAGGATCTCGACTACCGCGGCAAACGCGTCGTCGTCATCGGCAGCGGCGCGACGGCGGTCAGCCTCATCCCGAACCTCGCCGACCAGGCCGCACACGTGACGATGCTGCAGCGCTCACCGTCGTACATCTTCTCGTCGAAGCAGAAGGCCTACCTCGCACCGGCCCTCAAGAAACTGCTGCCGCCCGCCGCCGCCCACCGGGCGATCCGGTTGCGCTATGCGACGCAGACCGCGGCGATCGTGCATCTCACCCACCGCTTCCCGAAGCTCGGCCGGAAACTGATCCGCGCCAACGTCGCCGCGAACCTGCCGGAGGACTATCCGGTCGACGTCCACTTCAACCCGACCTACAACCCGTGGGACCAACGCATGTGCCTGGTTCCCGACGCCGACCTGTTCAACGGCATCACCGAGGGATCGATCGAGATGATCACCGACCACATCGACCGCTTCGACGAGACCGGCGTGCGCCTGACCTCGGGACGGCATCTCGACGCCGACATCATCGTCACGGCCACCGGTCTGCAGCTGCTCGGGTTCGGCGGCACGCGCCTGCGCGTCAACGGTGACGAGGTGAAGCCACATGACCGCTTCGTCTTCAAGAGCCACCTGCTCGAGGACGTCCCCAATCTCGCCTGGTCGGTGGGTTACACGAACGCCTCGTGGACGCTGCGCGCCGACATGACGGCGCGGTCGGTGGCGAACCTGGTGAAGTACATGCGGGAGAACGGCTACACGCACGCCTATCCGCATCTGGGCTCGGAACCGATGGCGTCGCAACCGCTGTGGGACCTCAAGGCCGGCTATGTCGAACGGTCGCCCGACGCGCTGCCGAAGTCGGGCACGAGCGGGCACTGGAAGGTCCGCCACAACTACTACCGCGACGCGATCGACCACCGCATCAGCAAGATCGACGACTCGATGGTGTTCGGGCGGATCTGAGGGGGACGCCTGTCCCCCGGATCCAGACCGGTTTGTCGGGTCCGCCGATCGCGGTGTTACACCGAGTGGTCCGAACGGTCGAGATTTGGCCGCAGATGACCGATCTTCGCTGGTCAGGCCTTGCCTGGCGTCCGACGCGCCGCTGATACTCGAAGTCGGCGAGCGCCTCCGCCCGCCACGACCGCGTCCGTTGTCGCCGGCGCGTCGGCAAGAGGAGTTCGCCCCGATGACTTATCCGCCCGGTTTCCCGATCCATCCCTCGACGCCGTTCGGTGCGATCCCTCCACAGCCCCAGAACCGGCGGGCCCTCACACTCGTTCTCGGTGCGATCGTCGTCGTCCTGGCCCTGGTGCTCGCCGCCGGGATCGTCTTCGTCGTGAAAGCCCGCAAGGGTGACATCTACGTACCCGGCCTCACGCTGGCCGCGGCGAACGATCCCGGCATCGATCCGTTCACCGACCCGGTGCTCGTCGCCGGTGCGGGGAACCTGCCGGGGAACGTCGCACTCTCGGCGAGCGTCGGGGCCCCTGACATGGGTGGCCGCGCGGTCAACGGCACCGAGGCCGGTCTGTACGCGACCGGCGACACCTCCGCGTGCGACACCGCGGCACTCAGCGACCGGCTCATGGCCGATCCGGCGACGGCCGCCGCCTGGACGAGCGTTTTCGGGATCAGCACCGCCGCGATCCCGCACTACCTCAACACCCTCACCCCGGTGGTCCTGACCGCCGACACCTGGGTCACGAACCACACCTACACGTCGGGGCGGGCAGAACCGTTCCAATCGGTCCTGCAGCGCGGCACATCGGTGTACGTCGACGCAGCGGGCGTTCCGCGCACGATGTGCTCGAGCGGCAATCCCCTTGCACCACCGGTCTCGGCACCCCTCGGCGGCTACCGGCTCGAAGGTCAGCCGTGGCCCGGCTACCAGAGCCGCGAGGTCACCCGCATCGCCTACAACAACCAGAACGTCACCGCGGGCAGCCGGACGTCGATGATCGTTCCGGGCGCACCCACACCGGTCGCGGGGACGAGCGGGTCGGTCCTGCAGCTGTTGAACTTCCTCACCGGCGAGATCCTGCCTCGGACGATGGGCGGACTGCTCGATCTGTCGGGACTGCCACCTCTTTCCGAACTGTTGCCCACTCCGGCTGACCTGAACACACCCTTCGCGGCGGGCACCGACGAGGACGCCGAACGCAACGGACTGCTCGAGGCCGGCAACCCGGCCGCCGCGCCGGCGGTCGTAGAGCGTGCCGCAAAGGACAACGGCCTGCCGGCCGTCGCACCCGCCTCCGACTCGTCGGAGCAGCCGGGTTCCGGTGCATCGGGTCCGGCCGAGGCGCCGTCGTCCGGTTCGTCCGAGAATCCCGCGTCCCCGAAGTCCGAATCCGAGAGCCCCGCATCCCAGACCGCCGTACCGCCGGAGATCCCGAGGTCGGCTCCGCCGGCGGACACGTCGACCTACGAGGCTCCGCCACCGGCGGAAACCCATACCGAGACACCGACGACCACCGAACCGACCACCAGCGAGTACGTCCCGCCACCCGAGGAGTCCGGCCAGGCACCGGAGCCGCCGGCGGAGGTGCCTTACTCGTCGCCGGCCGCATGAAAGTCGACCTGCTCTGACCTGCTGTGATGCCCGCGTTCCTGGCATGACCGCCTGCTGAGTCAGCCGGGTGACCCCGAGCGCGGTACGGTTCCAGCATCAGGTCTGATCAACCGACCAACAATGTCTCCCCGGTCACCTAACCTGGTGCCGAAGAGGTTCGCGGTCGGTCATCGTCTGAGCCGGCTCATCCGGACTGCTCGTCCCGCACCGACACCGACCGCAACCCGACGCACGTTTTCCCCGCAGCACTGGGCGCTCTCGATCGCAGCGCACGAGAAAGGAAGTCGACATGACAACCGACTTCACCGTGGACTCGAACATCGATGACGCCTGGCGCACATTCCAGCTTCACGTCGGCGACCGCCTGGCCAACCTCACCCCCGGTTCGACGCTCACCATCCAGCTGGACCCCCTGATCCCCGAAGGTCCTCACGGCAGACTGCGCTTCACCCTCACCGGTTCGAACCGCCTGCGGTGCACCATCGACGACACCGATCTGCACCCTACCGAGGAGTACTTCCTCGAGCATCTCGAGATGCTCGAGGCGCTCGGCTGGCGTCGGCTGCGCAACCGCACCCACATCTACGAGGTGGGCCGCCGACGCGTCGACGAACTCGCCCACGCGACGGTGGCCACGTTGCGTCAGGTCTGGGAGGTCGTGCATCCGGCTTTCCTGGACCACTCTCCCGCGGCACGTGCCGAGCCGCAGATCGAGGTGGCCGTCCAGCCCTTCGACGACGATCACCTGCGTGCGCTGCTCGTCGGCTCGCTCGAAGACCTGACCGGCTGCCGGATCCAGACCGACGCCGACGGCGACATCGCCCTTCCGACCAAGCCCGTCTCGTCGTGGCTGAGCCCCCGTTCGGACGCGCCCCGTCTCGAGTTCTTCGCGCGCCTGGCCGGTGACATCACCGACCGCAGACGTGCGGCCGACATCGTCGCGGCCCAGCCGACGATGGGTTCTGCGGTCCGGGTGCACCTCCTCCAGAACGAGGTGTTCGCGACACTGACCCTCGAATGCGCGGTCTTCCACCCTCACAACCTGAGTTCTGCGCTCGCCGAGTGGTTCAGCTTCCTCGCGGACTGCGCGCCCAACGTCATCGAGCAGATCACGCAGAGCGCGACGCCGGTTCGTCCTGAGACCGAGGAACGCCTGCCGGATGCGTTGCAGACGCTGCTCGAACTCGACCCGGACGGCCGGTCGCTGAGCGCCCGCGAGGTCGCGAAGATCTGCCGGTACAACCAGGCCGACATCCTCTCGTTCATCCACACCTGTGAGGAGCAGTACCTCAGCTGGCGACGCTCGGCGGCCGACGCGACTGCGGCCTCCGATGCGGCCGAAGCCGACGCATGCCGTCATGAAGCCGACGCCTGGCGTGCGACGACCCACAATCTGCGCGCCGCGCTCCGTGTCGTCGTCCTCTCCGACGACGCGGCCGACAGTCGCCCGACGGCCAAGTGACCGCGCGCACGACACCGCTTCCCCACCTGGCGCATTCCGGGTAGTCCATCCGGAGGATTTCGGTTCCGTACGCGGGCGCGACGGTGGTGCGTGAGCTATATCGGTAGGGGGTCTCCTGCGCGCGACCCCGCCCGGGCATTCCATCGGAGCATTGCATGACCCTCACCACCGATCACGGCACGCTGACCTTCACCTTCCCCGAGCTGGGATCCGACGCCCGTCTGCATGTCACCTTTCCCCGGACACTGCGCGCCGGTGATCTGACCGAACGGGCCGGACTCACCGCCGACACCACGCTGCGTCTCGCGCAGGGCTCTCCGACGGGTGACGCCGACGCCGTGATCCCGATGTGGCAGTCCGAAGCGACGTGGATCGACTTCTCCTCGCCGCATCAGCACCCGTTCCTGGTGATGATCGGCGTGGACGGGGTCAACGCGATCAGCGGGAAGGTGTTCACCGGCACGCCCGACTTCGACACCGACGACTACATCGAGGTGCCCACGCAACAGACCCTGGCGTCGTACCGGACGGGTACGGGCGGTCACCGGCAACTGGTCGCGCCGTCGACCCACACGAGCCGGGGACCCGATCCGCGCGGAACGCTCGTGCAACTCACGGTGATTCCGATGCGGGCCGAATCCTGGGCACGACGCCGCCACCACGCGTCGGCGAGTACCTGCGTCCTCTGCGACATCTCGCGGGCAGAGCAGGCCCGCACCCCACCGCGCACCGCGGTCGCCCGGGTGATCGGTCCGCTCGAGTCCGCCGACACGTGGCACCCGACCCGCATGGGGTCGGCCGCCGTTCGGATCGTCAACTCGGTGACGTGGGAGTCGCTGACCGGTCTCACACCACGACACTCGCGGCTGACCTGTGCGGACTACCTCGACCGTCGACTCCCCTGGCATTCGGCCTACCGCGAATCCGACTGCCCCGAAGCGGCGAGGGACGAATCGAGGAGGCATTCCTCTCGGCTGTAGATCTCACCCGGGTGTCAGGAAGGCGTCGTAATATTCGAGTTCCGCGGGTTCGCCGGCGGCCGTCATTCACGAGGACCCCAGCTTGAGGAGTGCGAATGTCCCCCGATTTCGATGCCGTCGTCGAGGCGGCATGGCGGGACTTCACCGACACCCTCGCGGACCGCGTGCCGCAGCTGGCGCCCGGTCAGTCGTTGACCGTGGTCGAGGCCGCGGCCGGTGGCTGGCGCAGGCGGATGACGTTTGCGGTCGCCGACGAGGACCGGTTGCGCTGCACCATCTCCGCGGGCGATCTGACGTGGACCGACAAGGACCGCTGGATGCGGCAGGCGACCTTCATCGTCGACCGGGGCTGGTGCCGGCTCGAGGGTCGCAGCGCTTTCTGTTACGAGGTCGCCGACCACCGTTTCGGTGACCTCGCCCGGGCGGCGGTACGAGCGCTCCGCGAGGTCTGGGGAGTCATCCACCCGTCCTTCGTCAGCATCGGCGACCCGTCCTACTCCCGGCATCAACTGACGTCGGGTTCGGCCGACGCCGAGTCCACCGACCACGCCTCCGGAGCCGACGGTCACGGCCGCGAGTTGGGTGCGCACGCGCTCGACCCGGAGACCACCAATGCCGACACGATCCGCTTCGCCTCGCTGGCCCATCCGCTCGACGCACCGGCCGAGACCGGGGTCGTGCCGCAGTCCAAGGACCATCTCGTCGAGCTCGTCCGGGCGGCGATGGCGGCAGCGGGCCGGCCGGTGGTGATCAGCCCCCGCAAGGCCATCTTCCTGCGGTCGTCGGGCACGTCGCTCCTCCGGCCCACGCGCGACGCACGCGCGCTGGAGATCGTGACGATTCTGAGTTCGGCGGTGCCGGCCCCGTCGGTCCTCGGGATGCTCGTCTCCGAGTTCTCGCCGCGCTGGCCGGAGATCGCCGTGGTCGTCCGCAACGGCCTCGTGTACGCGCAACGTCGCCTCGACGTCGCCGTGTTCAGCCCCGCCAATCTCGACGCCGCGCTGCGCCGCTGGGACGAGTTCGCCGGCTCGGCCCGCGCGGAGATGATCGCCCGTCTGGAGGGCGGCCGGAAAGCCGCACACCGGTGTCGCGGCGAACGCCTTCCCGGAGCGTTGCTGGCGCTGCTGCGCGTCAACCAGAAGCCCGGGAACAAGCTGTCCCCGACCACCGTGCTCATCGCGTGCCGGCGCGATCCCGAACGTGTCCACGAGTTCTTCGACATCTGCGCCGCCGAGATGCGCGAGTGGATGGACAACCTCGCCTCGGCCCGCAAGGCCGAACTCGGCGACGAGGAGATCGCGTTCTGCGAGGCGGAGCACCGCGCCTACGCCGAGGTGGCGCAGCTGCTCCTCAGCGCGATGGAACTCACCTGACGCCTTCGCCGGTGGACGAGTAGGACAGGTGCACCACGCCGTTGTCGAAGGATTCCGTCTCCACCAGCGTGAGCGGTAGGTCGGCGAGGCCGTCGAAGAGGCGTGCGCCGGTGCCGAGCACCACCGGGTAGACGAGAAGGTGGAGTTCGTCGATCAGCTTGTCGTGCAGCAGAGCTCGGACGAGAGTGCCGCTGCCGCTGATGTACAGGTCGTGTTCGTTCTTGAGCTTCAGAATCTTCTCCGGGTCATACGCCCCGATGACCTCGGAGTTCTGCCAGCCCGTCGCCTCGTCGAGCGTGCCGGACACGACGTATTTCGTGGTCTCGTTGAAGAACGGCGCACCGGGGTCGTCGTCGACGGTGCGTTTCGACCAGGCGGGTCCGAACATCTCGAACGTCTTGCGGCCCAACAGGATGCCATCGCACGCGCCGGTGAAACCGCCCACCACCTCGCTCATCCGGTCGGTGAACCCGTACGGCATCGTGAAACCGGGGTTCTCGTAACTGCCGTCGAGGGTGATGAATTCGTGGACGTGGATCTTTCCCATCGGAATGCTCCTGTGCTCGCGGGGACTGCGTTGTCGTCACGATGACAGACCAGCCGCCCATCCGGAACTCATCGCTCTACGTCTCGAGTGCCGTCGAAACGTCGTACAGGCCCGAGGTCGGTCGGTTAGGGTCGGCCCAGCGGGTGCGCAACGAGGCGACCCGGCGAGGAGGTTCTCGTGGCCACCGTCCACACCGCCGCAGGCCCGGTCGATTCCGCCGAACTCGGCAAAGTGCTTGTGCACGAACACGTCTTCATCGTCGGCGAGGAATTCCGGCAGAACTACCAGGACGACTGGGACGAGGACGCGAAGGTCGCCGAGGCCGTTCACGACCTTGCCGAACTGAAGGAACTCGGGATCGACACCATCCTCGATCCCACGGTTCTCGGTCTCGGCCGGTACATTCCGCGCATCCAGCGGATCGCCGAGCAGATCGACCTCAACATCGTCGTCGCGACGGGGCTCTACACCTACAACGACATACCCTTCCAGTTCCACTACGCCGGTCCCGGCCTGCTCTTCGACGTACCCGAACCGCTGGTGGATCTGTTCACCAAGGACCTGACCGAGGGCATCGCCGACACCGGCGTACGCGCCGCATTCCTCAAGTGCGCCATCGAGGAGCAGGGCCTGACGCCCGGCGTCGAACGCGTGATGCGAGCCGTCGGGCAGACCAGCGCGCAGACGGGTGCACCCATCACCGTGCACACCAACCCGCACACCCAGTCGGGTCTGGTGGCACAGAGGGTGCTGGCCGAGGAGGGTGCCGATCTCACGAAGGTGGTCATCGGCCACTCCGGCGACAGCGTCGACCTCGACTACCTGATGAAGATCGCCGACGCCGGCTCCATCCTGGGCATGGACCGATTCGGTCTCGATCTGCTGTTGCCGTTCGAGGACCGCGTGAACACGGTCGCCGAACTGTGCAAGCGCGGCTACGCCGACCGCATGGCACTCGCCCACGACGCGTCGTGCTTCATCGACTGGTTCGACCACGAGGCGAAGAAGCAGGCGCTGCCCAAGTGGAACTATCGCCACATCAGCGATGACGTCCTGCCCGCGCTGCGTGAACGCGGCGTCAGCGACGCCGACATCACGACGATGCTCGTCGACGTTCCGCGCCGGTACTTCGAGTAGCGCCTCAGGCCAGGGATCGCTGGTAGCGGCGCATACCGCGCAGCCAGCGGTCGTAGTCGGCGCCCTTCTGCCGGTACATGTCCAGCACCTCGGCGTGCGGGAGGATCAGGAATCGTTCGTCGGCAACGGCTTCCAGCACGATCGCGGCGACCGCACCCGGGGTCAGGACCTCACCGGCGGTCTCGACGGCCTTCTGCATCAGCTTCTGGTCCGGCGTGGCCGAGTCGTCCTCGGGCCGGAGCAGCTTGGTGTCGACGCCCATCGGGCACAGACAGCTGACCCGCACACCGTCGTCGCCGTGGGTGATGTTGAGCCACTCGGCAAAACCAACGGCGGCATGCTTGGTGACCGAGTACGGCGCATTGCCGATCTGGGTGAGCAGTCCGGCAGCCGACGCCGTGCTGACGAAGTATCCGCCGCCCCGCTCGACCCACTCCGGCACGAGACGACGCGCCGCCCGGATGTGGCTGCGCAGGTTGACGTCGAGCGCCAGATCCCACATCGCCTCGTCGGTGTCCAGGCCGCCACCACGTCCGATACCGGCGTTCGCGAAATACAGGTCGACCGGCCCGAAGGTGGACTCGGCCAGGCGGACGGCCGCATCGATGTGGTCGTCGCTCGAGGCATCACCGGCGATCGCGACGGCGGAGTCGCCGAGTGCATCTGCGACACTGTCCGCCGACGCCGCGTCGAGGTCGGTGACCACGACCTTCGCGCCCGCCTCGACCAGGGCGTGCGCGAGCGCACCACCGATCCCACCCCCACCGCCGGTGACGATGGCAACCTTGCCTGCGACGTCCATGGAGATCTCCTTCGATCGGTGGGTCTGGATAAAGACCTACCAGACGTACGCATCGTCTCCGGCGGCTGACCCGTGCCGAGGAATTCGCTCGTCGGTCTGGCCACCCACCACGCGCGGTGCGACACTGGACGTCATGACGGCCGGGGTTTCTCCGCCGGCGCATGCCGAACTCGACGGCATGCTGGACGAGCTCGCGCAGGGCGTCGCCACCTGGACGGCGATGCCGCTCGAAGAACGCGCGGATCTGCTCCTACGCACGCGAACGGCCGTCGACAAGGTCAGTCGACGCTGGGCGGAGGTCGCGATCCGCATCAAGTCCACTCCCCCATCGGTGCGTGGCGAGGAGTGGCTGTCCGGTCCGTACATCATCATGGCCGGGCTGACCAGGCTCGCGAAGACCCTACGCGTGGTCGCTGCCGGAGGGAGCCCGGTGGACGGCATCCGCACCGGCAGCGCACCGGGCGGGCGGTTGACCTTCAAGGCAATGCCGCTCGGACTGCAGGAAGCACTGCTGTTCAACGGTCTGGCCGGCGAGATCTGGATGCCACCGGGGTCGGCTTCGGCGAAGTCCGCGCCGGCGCCGGTCTCGGCACCCTCACCCCGGGTGACTCCGGCGGAGTCGGCCTCGTCCTCGGGGCCGGAAACGCCACGCTGATCGGGCCCTATGACGTGCTCTACGAACTCGTGGCGTACAACCGGGCGTCGATCCTGAAACTCAATCCGACCTTTCGCGATCTACACGGGATCTATTTCGAGGCGTTCGCGCCGCTCATCGAAGCCAACGTGATGCGAATCGTCAACGGCGACATCGAGACCGGCGAGTATCTGACCTCACATCCAGGCATCAGCCATGTGCACATCACCGGTAGCCGTGCCGCGCATGACGCGATCGTGTGGGGTCCCGGGGAGGAGGGGGAACGGCGTCGAGCCGAGGGAACCCCGCTGTTGACCAAGCCGATCACCAGCGAACTCGGTGGCGTGTCACCGATGATCGTCGTTCCCGGCAAGTGGTCCGATGCAGACATCAGGTACCAGGCCGAACATGTTGTCACTCAACGAATCCACAATGCCGGACACAATTGCATCGCAGGTCAGTCGCTCATCCTGAGCTCGTCGTGGCCCCAACGTTCGCAGTTCCTCGACGCGATCCGTTCACTCCTCGACAAGATCCCACCGCGGGCACCGTGGTATCCGGGCAGCGACCGCAAGATGAGCCTCGCCGAGCAGGAGTATCCGCACGCCGAACACCACGGTGGCCGACTGCTCGTCCAGGTCGACGACTCCACATCCGACGCCATGTACACAACGGAGTTCTTCTCCCTGGTGTTGGGACACACCGAGTTACCCGGTACCGGAGCCGCATTCCTGCGCGACGCCGTGCATTTCGCGAACACCAGGCTCGACGGCCAGCTCGGCGCCAGTGTCATCATCGCCCCACGCGATCGCAAGGACCTCGGGCCCCGTCTCGAGGAGTCGCTCGCCGAGCTGCACTACGGAGCGATCGGGGTGAACTGCTGGGCGGCGTTCGCGTTTCTGTCGCCGACGCTCAGCTGGGGCGCCTACCCGGGAAACACCCTGGACGACGTGGGCAGCGGAATCGGCGTGGTGCACAACGGATTGCTGATTCCCAACCCGGAGAGATCGGTGGTCTACGGTTCCTTCCGCCCCTTCCCGCGGTCGTGGTTGGGCGGAGAATCGACCATCGCCCCGGCGTCGCCGGTCTATGTCACCTCGAAGTCGAACAATTCTGCGTCGGAAGCCCTCACCCACTACGCGGCACGGCCGGGATGGTCGCGCATTCCGCAGGTGTTCCGGTCGATCCTCTTTCCTTGAGGTAAAGGCCGGTAGCGGGATTCCATCCCTTTACACCAACCCACCGACAAGTTCTTCGGCGGTGAGCCGTCCGGATTCTCGTTGCACCACAACGCAATAGCGAGTACAGTCGAGTTCGAACATACATTCGCACCAGCGGCATCGGGGGGTGACCGTCTTGACCGAGATCTCGAACTCCGACGTCGTGCCGTCGACCCGCGCCTCCGAACTCGTGCAAGAACTACACCGGATCACCACCGAGCTGCAGACCGTCGACCTGACACAATGCTCCGATGCCGAGCTCGTCGACGTCGCCGCCGACACCGAACGCGCCATCGCCCGACTCACTTTCGCCGGCGACCGGCAGATCGTCGAGATCGCCGACCGCGACCTGCCCCATAAAACCGGGCACCGCAGCATCACCCAGTTCATGACCCACCGCCTGCGCGTGGCCGACCCCATGCGCCGCACCAAACAACGCCACGCGACCGCCACCCACCTCAGCCCGACCGGCGAACCGCTCGAACCCGAACACCCCGCTCTGGCCGAGGCATTGGCCGACGGCAAGATCAACACCTCCCACATCCGGGCGGTACTCGACGTGCTCGACCAGATCCCGCACGCCGTCGACCACGACGTGAAGATCGCCGCCGAACGACAGATGGCCGAAATCGCCGTCGACCACACCCCCGCCGACATCACCGCCCTCGGCGCCCGCCTGTTGGCCCACCTCGACCCCGACGGAACACTCGCCGACGACACCGACCGCAAACGCCGTCGCAAACTGTCGGTCAACCGGCAACGCGCCGACGGCACCGCCAAGATGTCCGCCGACCTCACACCCGAACTCCTCGCGCGGATCACCATGCTGCTCGCCGTGTGGGCCAAACCCGGCATGAACAACCCCGATGACCCCGAATCACCGCACGGGTCGATCGAGAATGCCGACCCCGAGATGGTCGAAGCCGCTGCCGCACGTGATGATCGCAGCGATGCGCAGCGCAACCACGACGCGTTCAACGCCTTGCTGAAGGCTGTGTTCGAGGACGGCCTGCTCGGCAAGAGTCACCGCGGGTTGCCGATACAGGTGATCGTCAAAGCCGACCTCAACGATCTGGTCCGCGAAGCCGGGTTCGCCACCACCGCCACCGGCACCCTGATCCCGATCCCCGACCTCATCGACATGGCCGCCGACGCCCAACCCTGGCTGGCGGTGTTCAAAGACGCCACCGCCGTCCCGCTCTACTTCGGCCGCGGCAAACGGCTGGCGACCCGCGAACAGCGACTGGTGTCCTTCGCCCGACCCGACGGCGAGGTCTGCTCCACACCCGACTGCGGCATAGCCGCCGCACACGTGGAAATGCACCACGCCCAACTCGATTGGGGTCTGGGTGGCCTCACCGACATCACCGACCTCGCCCCGGCCTGCCCGAAACACAATCGCATGGTCGGCGACCAGCCCGGACAGTTCACCACCCGGATGGTCCGGGAAGGGCCCGATGAGGGCCGCTGCGTCTGGCGGCTCAACGCCGAACCCGGCGCGCCACCCAACCCCGAACGTGTGAACCGGCGACCCGACATACCCCGACGGTTCATCGAGCACCTTGAACAGGTGCGCACCGAAATCCACGGGCCCGATGAGGCGTCCGGCGATCAGTCGCGCCTTCAGCTGCGCCAGATCATCGACCTACGCAACGCCTCCGACGCCGAAGCCACCCTCGCCTCGATAATGCTCGCCGCCGCATACCCGCGCGTGTGAAGCAAGCGTGGCGAGGGACGGTCACCGGCCCTTCGAGGCTCGTCGCTAACGCTCCTCACACCTCAGGGAGCAGATGGGCAAACACCCCCAACACTCCTCACACCTGAGGGAGCAAGTGGGCACCACTCGCTAACGCTCCTCACACCACAGAGAGCAAGTGGCCACTCACCGCCAACACTCCTCACACCTCAGGGAGCAAGTGGGCACCACTCGCTAACGCTCCTCGCACCTCAGGGAGCAAAGGTGGGCTCCTCAGAGAGCGAGGGTGGGCACCTCATCGAGCGAAAGTTCATGCAACCGGGCCGAAGTCGAATCGGAGGTCCGTGGTCGCTGCGTCAGTCGATCACGTCATCGACGTCATCGAGGTCTGCCGCCGAGACGCCGGTGATGATGTCGAGAACCTGCGGGTATTCGGGCGCGGTCGAGGTCACCACCGAGCCATGGTCACCGCCCGGGATCAGCACCGCCTCGGCCTGACCACCCTGCCTCACGACGGCATCGACGTAGCGGCTCGAGTTGACCGGCGAGACCATGCGGTCCTTGGTGCCGTGTACGGCCACCACCGGTGTCGTCGGATCGATGTTCTGGATCGGGTCGACCATGGTGTAGCGCTTCGGCACCTGACGAGGCGAGCCACCCAGGGCGGTCACGATCCGATCGTCGCCATGTGTTGCGGCATAGACCATGTCGAGAGGTCCGGCGAGCGACACCACCCGGGTCGGCCGGAACACCGGCCGCGCACCGACCTCGTCGTCCTCCAGCTTGTGCCTGGTGCCACCCCACACCGCGAGTTGAGCGCCGGCACTGTGTCCGACGACGAGCTCGTCATCCGTGGTGATCTGCGGGAACTGCTTGTCCACCACCGACACGTGGTCGAGCGCACTCGCGACATCGCGGAAGGTCGTCGGCCAGCCGCCGCCCGAACCCACCCGCCGGTATTCGACGTTGTAGACCGCCATGCCGCGCTCGGCGAGATCACGAGCCAGCGGATCGAAGATGTCCGCGCCCAACGCACTCTGCCAGGCACCGCCGTGGATCAGAACGACGAGCGGGATCGAGTCGACCCGCTGCTCGCCCTTCGGGAGGTACAACTCGGCCCAGTTCTGATCGCTGTCGGCCTCGCTGGGTGTCGGGTACTCGATCCGGTGGATGGTGACGTCGTCGAGGTACTGCACCTCCTCGGTCGCCTGGGTCTTGACCGGACCCGAGACCGCCGGGTCGTCGGCACTGCACGCCGTCAGTCCCAGTCCCGCGGCGAGTGCGACACCCAGAAATCGAAGTGGGACAGGCGACCAGCGGGTTCGCCGGGAGTCGCTCAGGGTCAACGAAGGCAACAATTCAGTGCCTGCCTTTCCGGCCACGAGGCCATCACGCATTCTGTCGCAACCGGTCCCGAGTGTCGGCACCACGATGTCGCCGGCTTCGCCGCCACCGCCCACGCGATCGGCGTCGAATGTCCCGGATGGATCTGTTCTTCACTTCGCCGGCGTCACTGCCGGCGAGATCACTTCACCGACAGGGGCACGGCGGTGGTCGACCCACCGGCGCGGACCGTTGCGGTCAGCGGGGTCCACCCCGTCCAGAGATCCACCGGCACATCGAGCTTCGCACCCGGCCGGAGTGTGACCGGAGTCTGTGTGACCGCGCTCCGGTCGGCGATGGTGTCGCTGCGTTCGACCGCGACCCGGAATTTCTGCGCACGACCCTCGGTCTGCACGGTCACGCCGACGGGCGACGTGGCCCCTACCGAGACCGACGAGCCCGGACCGATGGCGAGCTGCGAGGTCTGGGTCGAGACCGAACGCAGCGAATCCTCGGTCGCAACCTCGAACCGGGCTGTCGTCGGTGCCGACGAACTCACCCGGATCGCGTGACGAACGGGATCGACATCGAGCGCGGACGTCGCGCCGGCGGGAACCTCGAGATCCCCGACCGCCACCGCACCACCGCTGCTCAGGACCGTCGTGCTGATGTCGGCGGTACGTCCGGCCTCGACAGCGTCGACGACGACGCGGAAACGCTTGCCGGCGGGGACGATGAACCGCGCGGTGTTGTCGTTGTTGAACAGGATCTTCTGCTCCACACCGGGAATCGGCTTGCCGGACAGATCGGTGACACGGACATCCCAGTCGACGTCACCGACCCCCTTGGCCGTACCGTTCGTGTCGGTCACCACGACGACGGTGTCGTCGGTGCGGAGATCGGGATCCTGATGACGCGCCAGGACCGTGGCCAGCGGGACCAGCACCAACTTGTTCTTCTGCGAGCCCTGGAAGAGCATCGTCGGATCGGACGGCTTGGTCGCCGTCGAGTAGTACCAGGTGTCGGCGGCCGGATCCACGACCACCATCTTCTCCACACCCGGGAAGTTGTTGTCGTACACCACGATGCCGCGCTTGCCGTCGCCGAGATCCCGAATCGCCACCGGGTTGATCGCGTGTCCGGCCGTCTGCTCGTCATCGGTGAAGATGGCGAGGATGTAGTTGTCGTTGCGCGACCAGGCGTTCCGGAGCTTGGTCAGTGCCTGCGACACCGAGACCTCGGACATGGCGAGATCCGTGGGCGGGAAGCCCTGGGTGATGAACATCCGGGCGATCAGCTCGTCGAGAGGACCCGACGCGGGCATGCTGTAGACCGTCTGCCAGGGCATCGCCAGCGGGAACGGGCTCAGGCGCTTCGTGTTGTACAGACCTGCCAGCGCCGCCATGCCGTAGCAGTGGCCCCCGGTCATCGACTCGTTGAACTCGTTCTGCACGAGTTCGGCGACGGTGGTCGGTGAGCAGACGCCGAGCACGATCCGGGCACATACCTCGTCGCCGAAGACCGCACGCATGCCGTCGATGGTGAGACCGCGCCGGTGCAGGGCGTCGTCGTCTCCCCAGTTCTCGAAGGAGAAGCCGTCGCGTTTGACGTCGAATCCCGAGTGCGCGACCACCTTCCCGGCCTGAGGATTCACGACGGGTGCCGCCTCGGAGGCTCCTATCCCCACCACCGAGAACGTCGCCGAGATTGACACCGCGAGCGCCGCAACCAGCGGACGCGTCGACCATCGGGAATGGCCCTGACCTTTGCGCATTGCTAAACATTAGCGGACAAATCAGGCACCCTGAGCACATCCTGAGAGGAATCAGGCCCCCGGTCGATGATCTGTCACGAAAACGTCGTCCGCGGGTGTGTCAGGTCCGGCGAGCGAGGGTCCTACGCGCGATCCGGGCGACCGCCTCGTCGATGAGCCGGCCCGCACTGTCGGTCGCCGCCCCCTGCCCGGCGGCGTCGAAGGCCGCGAGCACGTCGACCGCGGCGTCCACCTCGGACGCGGTCGGTGCGAGACCGGCACGCGCGGGCCCGATCTGACGCGGGTGGATGCACGCGCGACCGAAGAACCCGAGCCCGGCCAGCCGCCGGGTCTCGGTCTCGAACGACTCGGCATCGTCGATGACCGGCGATGCGGCCGCGAGGGGTGGCCGGATTCCGGCCGCCGCCGACGCGGCCACGACTTGCGATCGTGCCCAGAGCAACTCGTCGCCGACGATCGGCGTCACCCCGAGATCAGCCGCCAGGTCCACCTCGCCGATCTGCACGAACTCGACCCGGGGACCGCCGGCGATCGCCGGCGCATTCACCAGTCCGGCACCGGTCTCGATGAGCGGTGAGACCGGTGTCCGTGGACGATCATCCTGCGTCTCGAGATCGGTGAGCATCCGGTCCACGCGTTCCAGGGTCGCGCGATCATCGCATTTGGGCAGCCAGATGCCGTCGGCCCCGCACCGGACCGCCATGGTCAGGTCGTCGAGCAGTTCGGCACCCGGATTCACCCGTACCCACGCGGGCACACCGGACCGGTCGCGGTTCTCGAGCCAGGCGCCCACCGCGATACGCGCAGCGTCCTTGGCGGCCACCGGCACCGCGTCCTCGAGGTCGAGGACCACGGCGTCGGTACCGGAGGCAGTCGCCTTCCCGAAACGTTCGGGCCGGTCGCCCGGTACGTACAGGTAGATCAGCGCCGAACTCATCCGACGGTGACGGTCCCGTTGACCAGTGCCTTGGCGATGACGGTCCGCATGATGTCGTTGGTGCCCTCGCCGATCGACATCAGCGGCGCGTCGCGGTAGTACCGCTCGACGTTGAACTCGGTCGAGTAGCCGTAGCCACCGTGGATCCGCATCGCCTCGAGGCTCGCGGTGATCGCGGTCTCCGAGGCGAAGTACTTCGCCATGCCCGCCTCGCCGTCGACGCGCGCACCCGAATCCGCCTTCGCGGCAGCCCAATACGTCATGAGACGGGCGGCCTGCAGCTGGGTCGCGATGTCGGCGAGCTTGAGCTGGATCGCCTGGAAGTCCGAGATCGGCTTGCCGAAGGCGGTGCGCTCCCGGGAGTAGTTGAGCGCCGCGTCGTACGACGCCTGCGCGATGCCGACGCTGCGGCCGGCGATGTTGAGGCGGCCGATCTCCAGGCCGGACAAGGCCTGCTGCATGCCGCGGCCCTCGACCCCGCCGAGCAGCGTCGACGCCGGCACCCGCACCTCGTCGAGGAAGATCTCGCACGATTCGGTGCCCTTGTAGCCGAGCTTCCCGAGGTCGCGCTGGACCTCGAATCCGGGAGTCGTGGTGTCGACGAGCAGGATGCTCATGCCCTTGTGCGCCGGGGTGGCCGACGGATCGGTCTTGACCAGGACGGGGAGCACGTTTGCGTGGCGTGCGTTGGTGATCCAGGTCTTGGTGCCGCGGATGACGTAGTCGTCGCCGTCGCGGTTGGCGGTGGTCTTGATGCCCTGCAGGTCGGTGCCCGCGCCCGGTTCGGTCAGGCCGATGCCGGTACGGCATTCCCCGCTGGCCAGCCGGGGCAGCCACTGCTGCTTCTGTTCCTCGGTACCGTGCCGCGCGATCATCCAGCACGCCAGGTTGTGACTGCCGAGAATGCCGGCGATACCCATCCAGCCGCGGGCGATCTCCTCGTACACGAGGGTGAACGACACCATGTCGAGTTCGAGTCCGCCGTACTCCTCGGGCGTCGTGATCCCGAACAGGCCCATGTCCCGCAGTCGCGCGACGATCTCCGTGGGATAGCGACCCTCACGTTCCCACTCGTTGGCGACCGGGATGATCTCCTTGTCGACCAACTGGCGGAGCGCCGACCGGAAGTCGCGCTGTTCCTCGGTGAAGCTGAAATCCATTGCGTGATCCTTGATCTGAGGTGTGGACGGTACTCCGGGCCCGGCCCGGGGTTTCGGCGAGAAGAGTCGGTCAGCCGATGAGGGCGGTCGCGAGCACCGGGATCTGTTCGACGGACGGGGCGTCGCACAAACCGAGGACCGCTTCGATGAGCGCATCCGCGTCGGCTCCGCCGCCGCTGTTGCCCCGGAACTTCTCGGCGACCGCGGCGTCGTCCATCGGCCGGCCGGAAGTGCCTCGGCTGCACGGAACCTCGCCGACGAGCCGGGTGGAGTCGTCGAGGGTGATGACCGCCCGGCCGGCGGCGTCGGCGGCCGGGCGGGCATCGGGTACGGGAACGACCTCGACGAGTCCGGCGGTGGCGGCCACGTCGGGTCTGACGATCGATTCCTCGGCATAGGTGTCGACCGTGACCGCTCCGTCGTGGACGAGTGCGGCGACGCTCCATGGCAGGTCGAACTTCGCGTCATAGACGCTGCGTGGGCTGCGGGTTCCGGTTCCGGGCCCGCAGACGATGTCCACGCTGTCGGGATGAACGTCGACGCTGATGGCGGCGACGCGCGACGCCGTCACCGCGACACCCGCCTGCGCCGCATCGGCCAGGACCTGCGCCACCGCATCGAGCGAGGCGTGCATGAGCTGACAGCTCGGGTACGGCTTGATACCGATACCGGCGCTCTCCCAACGAGTTCCGAGATCGGCGACGATCACGTCGGGATCGACGTCCCGGTCGGCGAGCGCCCGGTAGAGGCCGCGCCGGCCCTCCAGCACCGATTCGGGACCAGTGGCCCCGGCCAGGGCCAGGCGCGCGGCGAGGACACCGCTGAAACCCGCGTTCCCCGGGTGCAGGACCTTGGTGTTGGCCCCGGTGTCGAGGAACTCGAGCAACCCACCCGACGACGACGCCGCGATGCCGATCGCATCGGTGAGACGGTCGGCGTCGGCGCCGTACAGCAGGCCGGCGGCGACGGCACCGGCGAGCGGGCCGACGACGGCGGTCGCATGGAGTCCGCGCGCGTGGAAGCCGTGCGGTGCGGCCGCACCCAGTCGACAGGCGGTCTCCAGGCCGGCCACCAGCGCGGTCACCGTCCGCGCACCGGTCGCGCCGACTTCCTCGGCGACGGCCAGGACGGCCGGTGCCACGACCGTCGTCGGATGCACGAGCGCACCGGCATGCGTGTCGTCGAAGTCCAGGGCGTGCATCAGAACCCCGTTGGCGAAGGCCGCCGCGGGAGCGGAGATGGCCTCGGGGTCACCGAGCGGATGTGCCTGCGCCGGGCCGCCGAGCCCGCGGGCGACGGACAGTCCGGGGCCGCCCTGATCGAGTCGACGGGCGCCGATCGCATTGCCGATCCCGTCGAGCAGATGTCGCACCGCGGCCTGCCGGGTGACCTCGGGAATGTCGTCGATGTCGAGGCCCGCGGCCCATCGCGCGAGCCGGCGGGCGGTCACGGCGTGCCCTGTGCGATCGATCCGAAGGCGCCGGCCTCGACGAGACCGCTGACGTCGTCTGCGCTGTAGCCGAGCAGTTCCATCACCTCGTCGAAGTTCTCGTTGCGGCGCGGTGCCCGACGATACTCCGCGGGCTCGTTGCCGAAGCGCACCGGTGAGGTGACCTGACGGACCTCGCCCCACACCTCGTGTTCGGTGGTGGCGATGAGCCCGCGCGCCAGGGTGTGCTCCTCGGTCAACGCCTGCTCGACGTCGTTGATCGGCCCCGTCGGCACACCGGCCTCCGTCAGCAACGACACCCAGTGATCGACCGTCGCCTCGGCGAATCGCTTCTCCAGCAAGGGCAGCAGTTCGTCCTTGTGCTGACCGCGGGCGGCGAAGTCGGTGAACCGCGGGTCGTCGAGCAGCTCGGTGAGACCGATGGCCTCGGCCAGCCGCACCCAGAACTTCTCCTTGGCGCAGCCGACGACGAACCACCCGTCGGAGGCCTCGAAGGCCTGGAACGGCACCAGCGAGGGATGCGCGGAGTTCTTCGTGCGGCCCGGACGGTAGCCGGCGTTGAGGTGCCAGGCGGCCGGGTAGGTGAGCATCGAGATGGCGGTGTCGTAGAGCGAGACGTCGCAGTCGCCGCCGACCCCATCCCGCCGGGCGGCGTGCAGACCCGCCATCAGGCTGAGCGCGGCGACATAGCCGCCACAGAAATCGACAAGGGAGAGACCGGATTTGGTGGGCGGACCGTCGGGATCGCCGGTGAGGTCCATCCATCCGGCCAGGCCCTGCAGGATGTAGTCGTAACCGGGTTGCTTGGCCCGCGGACCGGTCATGCCGAACCCGGTCAGGCTGCAGCAGACGATGGCCGGGTTGAGGTGCTTGAGGTCGTCGTAGGTGATCTTGATCTTCGCCGGGACGTCGCCGCGCAGATTCGAATAGACCGCGTCGCTGGTGCGGACCAGATCTTCGAAGACCTTGCGTCCGCCGGGCGTCCCGAGGTCCAGCGACAGGCTGCGCTTGTTGCGGTTGAAGGTCTCGAAGAACAGCGAGTCCTCGCCCTTGTTGTAGGGCGGAACGTAGCGCCCGACGTCGCCGCCGGAGGTCGGTTCCTCGATCTTCAGCACGTCGGCACCGAGATCGGCCAGATGGACGCTGCCAAAGGGGCCGGCGCCGTACTGCTCGACGGCAATGATGCGGACGTCTTCGAGCGGCCTCATGAGCGCGCATCCTCGGTCTGTGCGGCGGCGGTGAGCTCGGTCAGCGAGGGCGCCTTGACTTCGGGGAAGTAGTTCTGTCCGATGCCGCTCTCGCGGGTCGCCACCATGACGGAGCGCTTCCAGGACACCACGACCTCGCCGTCCTGGTTGATCCCGCGGGTGACCATCGACACGATGCCGGCGTAGGGACGAGACTTGGACTGGCGCAGGTCGGTGCAGATGCTCTCGGCGTAGATCGTGTCGCCGACGTACACCGGATGCTGGAGTTTGACGTCGGTGAACTGGAGGTTGGCGACGGCGTTCTGACTCATGTCGATCACCGACAGGCCGAGCACCAACGCGATGGTCAGCCCCGAGTTAACGATCACCTTGCCGTCGGTGATGGGATTCGTCCGGGCGAGGTGCTCGTTGAAGTGGTTCTGATTGGTGTTCATCGACAGACAGGTGATCCACGCGTTGTCGGTGTCGGTGATCGTGCGGCCCATCGGGTGCTGATAGACGTCGCCCACGACGTAGTCCTCGAAGAAGCGTCCGAGTGTGGCGGGATGGGTGGTCAATGGTCCTCCTGAAGGGTGCGGCGTCGTCGTCGAGAAGCACACGCCGTGACGCGGCCCACCATAAACATCTGATCTTTAAGTCGTCAAGACAACGGGAACGTGTTGAATTCACCGAGAATCTGCTCATGGGTTGCCGAAACATCCGATGTATTGCATCATTCTTCCGAGCGCAGCTATGGCTCAGATCACTCCCGTCACCGGATGGGGCGCACCGATCCGACGTCGGGGTGACGGCATGAGAAGAGGAAGCGAGTTTCGATGAAGCGAATCGGCGTGGATGTGGGCGGTACGTTCACCGACCTGGTCCTGTGGGACGACGACGGGACGGTGACGGTGCACAAGACGCCGTCGACCAACCACGATCCCTCGATCGGCACGATGGACGGGATCGAGGTGCTGGCGCAGCGTGCGGGCATCGACGTCGCCGACATCGAGATGTTCTTCCACGGGACCACCGTGGCCACCAACATCGTGCTCGAGCACAACGGCAGCGACGTCGGCATGATCACCACCGACGGGTTCCGCGACCTCCTGCACATCGCGCGTAAGAAGCGCCCCCTGAACTACTCCAACTACCAGGATCTGCCCTGGCAGAAGTGGCAGCTGGTCCCGCGCCGCAACCGGCGGACCGTCCCCGAGCGGATCGACGCCGCCGGTGACGTGCTGACGCCGCTCGACGAGGACGCCGTCCGCCGCGAGGTCGCACTTCTCCGCGAACGCGGGGTCGAGGCGATCGCCGTCGCCTTCCTGCACGCCTACCGCAACCCCACCCACGAGCAGCGGGTCCGCGAGATCATCGCCGAGGAGTACCCCGGCGTCTTCGTGTCGCTGTCCAGCGACGTCGCCAGCCAGTACCGCGAATACGAGCGCTTCTCGACCACCGCCCTCAACGCCTTCGTGGGACCCAAGACCTCCCGCTACATCGAGAACCTGGCCGGCAAGGCGAAGGCCGCGCAGGTCGGCGAGGACGTCCACCTGATGACCTCGGCCGGTGGTCTGGTGACCTCGCGCAGCGCCAGCGAGGTCCCCGTGTCGCTGCTGACCAGCGGCGTCGTCGCCGGTCTGCTCGGCGGCTGCTTCATCGGCCGGGCCTCGGGATACCCGAGCGTCATCACCCTCGACGTGGGCGGCACCTCGGCCGACATCGGTGTCGCACCCGACGGCAAGCTGCGCATGAAGCACCTCCTCGACACCCGGATCGGTGACTACCACGCGATGGTCCCGATGGCCGAGGTCGACACCATCGGCGCCGGCGGCGGCTCGATCGCCAGCATCGACGAGGGTGGCATGTTCCGCGTCGGACCACGCAGCGCGGGCGCCATGCCCGGACCCGCCTGCTACAACCGCGGCGGCACCGAACCCACCTCGACCGACGCCATGGTCGTCATGGGCTGGCTGGGCGCCGACAGCTTCCTGTCGGGAACCATGGAGGTCAAGCCGGAGCTGGCGACCGAGGCGGTCAAGACCCACATCGCCGACAAGCTCGGCGCCGATCTCGAGCATGCCGCGATGGGTATCTTCCAGATCCTCGCCCACTCGATGACCGAGGCCATCTCCCTGCACTCGGTGCGCAAAGGCTATGACCCGCGCGAGTTCTCGCTGGTCGCCGAGGGCGGCGCCGGTCCGCTGTACGCGTGGCAGATCGCCGAGCACCTGGGCATTCCGCGCGTCATCGTCCCCGGCCATCCGGGCATCACGTCGGCGGTCGGCCTGCTGACCACCGACGTGCGCTACGAGGTCCCGACCACCGTGTGGACGTCGTCGGCCGAACCCGACCTCGAACTGCTGGCCCGCGAGATGGACCGGCTCTCCGAGCAGGCCGTCGCCCAGCTGCGGGCCGACGGCATCGCCGAGGACGACATCACCCTCGAGCGCAGCGTCGACTGCCGTTATGTCGGACAGGGTTACGAGCTTCGTGTGCCCGCACCCGACGGCGAGATCACCGCCGAATGGGTCGAGCAGACCGCGGCCACCTTCCACGAGGTGCACGGCCGTACCTACTCGCAGCGTTTCGACGACAAGCCGGTACAGCTGGTCAACATCCGCGTGACCGGTGTCGGTGCCGTCGAGCACATCCGCATCGCCGAGATCGAGAAGGGCGGCGCCGACGCATCGGGCGCCATCAAGTCGACCACCCAGGCGCTGTTCTGGAAGAACGACTCCGCCGACCCCGAATGGGTCGAGACCCCCGTCTACGACCGCGCACTGTTCAAGGCGGGCAACACCTTCGAGGGCCCCGCCATCGTCCAGCAGTTCGACTCGACGACCATCGTCGGCATCGGACAGAAGGCCACGGTCGACGCCGTGGGCCACATCATCATCGAGAGGAGCGCCTGAGATGGCGAAGACCCTGATGCCCACCGACGGCGTTTCCCTTGCCGCCGAGGCCAATCGGACCTGGAACACCGTCGAGGTCGATCCGATCACCCTGCGCGTCATCGGTGGTGCGCTGAACTCGATGGCCAAGGAGATGGCCCAGGTCCTCTACCGCATGGCCTACTCGAGCCTGATCCGCGAGTCCGAGGACCTCGGCGCCGGCATCTTCGACGTCAACGGTCGCGAACTGTGCGAGTCGGATTCGACTCCGATGCACTGTGGTTCGATCCCGGCCTACATCCGCGGCGTCAACCGTAAGCTCGCCGGGACCTACAAGCCGGGTGACGTGATCCTGCACAATCACCCGTACCACGGCGCGGCGCACTCCCCCGACTACGGCGTGATCATCCCGATCTTCTGGGAGGGCGAGCACATCGGGTTCGCCGGGTGTACCGGTCACGTCTCCGACATCGGCGGCAACTTCCCCGGCCTGTGCATGGACGTCGTCGACGTCTGGGCCGAGGGCAAGCTGATGGACTCCATGAAAATCTACGACGGCGGCGTCCGCAACGACATGCTGATCCAGCACATCCTGGACAACGTGCGCACACCGGAGCAGAACCGCGGCGATCTCGAGGCCCTGATCGCCTGCTCCCGCATCGGCGAGAAGCGGTTCGTCGAACTGCTCGAGAAGTACGGTCTCGACGTCGTGATGAGCGCCGCCGACCGGTGGATGGACTACTCGGAGGAGATGCTGCGCAGCCGCATCCGGGCGATCCCCAACGGCAGCTACGAAGCACCGATCGGCTACCTCGACGACGACGGCAAGAATCGCGGTGTCCCGCTGAAGGTCGCGGTCCGCGTGCAGGTGGAGGACGAGGACGTCCTCATCGACCTCACCGGCTCGAACGATCAGGTGCCCACGGCGTTCAACGTGCCCTTCGAGGGTTCGGTGCTTCCCGTCGCGGTGAGCGCGATCCGCACGATCCTCCTCGATGAGTACCTCACCGAGGAGTTCGTCCCGCAGAACGACGGGTGCTTCCGTCCGGTGCGTGCCTACGCACCCGAGGGGACGATCTTCAACCCGGATTTCCCGGCGTCGTGTTTTGCCCGGTTCTCTCAGGTCAACCGGATCTTCGACTCGATCAACCTGGCGCTCGCGCCGGTGCTGCCCGAGCGGGCGATCGCCGGTTCGTCGGCGGCGCTGTGTGCCATCGCCTATTCGGGTCTGGCCGAGGACGGCGAGTCGTACTGGGTCTACATCGAGATCAACGAGGGTTCCTACGGTGCGCGCAACGGCAAGGACGGCATGGACGCCGTCGACGCCCTGATGGCCAACACCCGCAACAACCCGATCGAGGAACTCGAGCTCAATCACGCCATGCGCGCCGAGCGTTACGAACTGCGCGACGAGTCGCCGGCTCCCGGTCAGTGGCGCGGAGGCATCGGCAGTGTGCGCACCTGGTACATGGAGACCGACACCTTCCTCGGCTCGGAGGCCGACAACCGCACCGACCCGCCCGCGGGTGCGCTCGGCGGCGGCGACGGCGCCTCCGGATCGTTCATCCGCAATCCCGGCACACCGGAAGAAGAGGTGCTCTTCTCGAAGGTCACCCAGGAGGTCATCCACGCGGGTGACCGCCTGGAGATCCGGATGCCGTCGGGTGGAGGTTTCGGCGACCCGTTCCGGCGCGACCCGTTCTCCGTGCTGTCCGACGTGTGGGACGAGTACCTGACCGCCGAGGAGGCGCGCCAGGACTACGGTGTGGTCGTGAACACCGACAACTGGACCGTCGACGAGGCTGCCACCGAGGCCCTGCGCTCGTCGCGGGTGGCGTCCTGACCAGTGATCTCGGAGGGGCCGGCGATGCCAGCGCCGGGAGCGAAGCGAGCGGGCTGAGTGTCGCTGTCGCCGGCCCCTCCGGCATCTCCGGGAGTCCCTCTGCCGAAGCGGTTTCCGTCGCCGAGCGCTTGAACACGGTCATCAGCTGGGTGCCCGGCGAGCTGGGCGTCGATCCATCCGGGGCCCGGGGTCCCCTGGCGGGTGTCCGCGTGGGCGTGAAGGACAACATCGAGGTCGGTGGGGTGCGCTCCACCTGTGGATCGGAGTTCTTCGCCGACCGCGTGGCGGCGGACGACGCGGCATGTGTCGACGCCCTGAAACGCGCCGGGGCGGTGATCACCTCCACGCTGAACCTCGCCGAGTTCGCCGTCGGCGTCACGAGCCAGAACTCGGCATCGGGCGGTCCGGTGAATCCCTGGAACGCCCGCCGTGTGCCCGGCGGCTCGAGCGGCGGGTCAGGTGTCGCCGTCGCCGCGGGGCTCGTCGACGTGGCACTCGGCACCGACACCGGCGGCTCGATCCGGTTGCCCGCCGCGTGCTGTGGGGTGACCGGTCTGCGCCCGTCCATCGGCCTGCTGGACATGTCCGGGATCTTCCCCGTGAGTGCGGACTTCGACACCGTCGGACCGCTGGCCCGCACGGCCACCCGGGTGCGCGAGACGTTCGCGGTGCTGGCCGGTTCGGACCCGGCACCCCCGGACACCGGTCCCCTCAGAGTTGCGGTCCCGTGGCCGTTCGTCACCGGCGACGTCGATCCCGCCATCACCGACGCCGTCACCGAAACCGTCGAACTCCTCCGGAGAGTGGGTCACCGTGTCGTGGAATGTCCGGTGCCGCACAGCGAGTCGGCGCAGGATGTGGTCTACACCCTGATCTACTCGGACCTGGCGCGCACCCACGCCGAGCGGCTGCGGGACGAGCCGTCCCGGTTCCAGCCGGCGACCCGGGAGCGAATCCAATTGGGACTGAGCATCTCCGACGCACAGCGAGACGCTGCGGTGCGACAGCGGGACGTCTTCCGGTCGGCGATGGCCGACTTGTTCCGAGAGGTGGACGTCGTGCTCACGCCGGCGATGCCGGTGGACGTACCGGAGCTCGGCGTCGGGGAGGCGGTGGTGGCGCAGGCCCGCCGGATGGGACAGCTGACGTATCCGTGGTCGTTGCACGACGGCCCGACACTGGCGCTGCCGGTCGGCGTGCATCCGTCCGGAATGCCCATCGGTGCACAGCTGACGGCGGCGCGTCTGCACGAGGGGACCCTCCTCGCGCTGGCCGAGCAGGTGCAGGAGCACAGCGAATGGCATCTCCGACGCCCACCGGTCCGCGTCAGTTCTGACGTCTGAGCAGATCCATCTGCTTGTAGACGTCGCCGAGGTGGTCGAGGTGCCGGCGCATGAGGGTCATCGCCGTCATCGAGTCCCGGCGCTCGACCGCCTCGAGGATCGCACGGTGGTCTTCGTCGACGCACTGCCAGAAACCCTCCGGTGCGGCGTCGCGACTGAAGCGGCTGCCGATGACCCGGAACACCGGGACGGTGATGAGATCGAGGAGCGGGTTGTCCGCCGCGCGCAGCAGGATGCGGTGAAACTCCTGGTTGTTGGCGTAGACCTCGGGACCGATGCCGGAGGATGGGTCGAAGATGGTGTCGCGCAACTCTTCCAGGTGAGCGTCGGTGTGCCGGTAGGCGGCGACGCCGGCCGCGGGGACCTCGGTGAGCTGACGAACCTCCATGAGTTGGTCGACGGTCACCCCCTCGGCGGCGGCGAGCAGGGTGACCCCGGCTTCGAGATGGGCGCTGAGCTGGCCGATGTCGGGGGTGGCGACGAACGTCCCGCCGGTGACCCCGCGCGTGGTGTGGACCAGGTTCTCGCTCGCGAGCGTCCGGATGGCCTCGCGTACGGTGCTCTGCCCCACGCCGAACTCGGCCCGGAGTTCGGTGTCCGGTGGGAGACGGGTGCCCGGGGTCAGTTCGCCGGCGAGGATCCGTACACGCAGCGCGTCGGCGACGACCTCGTACGCGGGACGCTTGCCGGACTTATTCGCCTCTGTCACAACATGTTCCGATCTCAGTGGGTTTGTCCCAAACTACCAGATCATCCACACATCGACGCCTACCGACAGACCCGAGCTCGGGCTGCGCAGTCTCTGCAGGACCTCGTCGACAGTCGTCCCTGGGACGATTCGACGTGGACTACCTTTGTCACTTCGTCGCGGTCCGACCGACTCTAGGCATCAGCTGCACGAAGGGGTGGCATGGAAGAGTGATGACAACGATCGAACACGCCGCAATTCGTGTGCACATCTTGGGAATCACATTGCAGTCGGACGTCTCCGAGCATCGGCTCCTGGAGGAACTGCGTCGCCGCGGTTACCGCGTGCAGCCAAGCGATCTACGCCTGGCGCTCGACGACATCGTCAGACGGGGCCTGATCGAGCGGCACGACACAATGCGGAGATGCCGAAATCGTCGCACCTACGAGGCGACACCGGCCGGTCGCATGGCGTGGGCCGACGAGTGCCGTGCCTTGAGCAAATTCACCCACGAAGTGTTCGGGACCCAGCTACCGCCGCTGCCGGCGCAAGTCGGTCTCGACGACTCGCAGGCGTGGTCATCCGCACCCCGTCGACAGAACGGTGAGACAAAGACCTCTCGGGCGACCGGTCAACGCGCGTTCTAGGCTCGGTCCGGCTCTGAGTTCGCCGTCTTGCGCGACCTGGTCAGCAGCCACCATCCCAACGCTGTGACGATGACAGCTCTTCCGCCAGTCGCGATGGCGTGCAACATGGCGTCTGCAGTAGTGGCGGGCCGGTCGACCACCTCACCGTCCGGAGCCAGCCAGATCTCTCGTGTTCCACCGACACGGTCTTGTCGCTCACGCCCAACTGCTGCCGTGATCTGGCGACCGTCGCGTTCTGACCACACGACGAATGATGTGTCGTTGTCCTGCTTCGGAGTGCCGACCACTTTCGCGGTCACCTCATGCCGTGGAGGCTGGTTCTCAACGACAACCTTGTTTCGGGCGTAGGCGTCACTACCCATGGTCAGTGCGACCAACACTCCCAGCAGACCCATCAACGAGACGACGGCCAGCAGCACGCTTTCGAGACGGTCGGCCGAACGCACCAGCTCGTTCGATGACACATGCATGACCCGCCAGGTGTGCAACTCGCGAGACAAGAACCGCAACATGGCTCGCCTCCAAACCGGGAGTTCTGACTACGGTGCCCGGCCCACTCACAACCAAGCCTCCCCTGGAGTCAGAGAAATTGTCAAGACCTGTGGATCGGGGTGTTTCAGGCGACCTCCGTTCCGGTGCGCTCGTCACCGTTTGAAGGCGGTTGCGGTGGGGTGATGTCGGTGGGCCGTTCGAGCAGTTTGCCTTTGTGGAAGACCGCGCCGGCACGGACCAGGGCGACCAGATGCGGGGCGTTGACGGCCCGCCAGCGGGCTTGTGCGGCGTCTATCAGCTTGTAGGCCATGGCAATCCCGGCCGCGCGTGATCCAGGCCCCTTGGTGACCTTGGTCCGAAGTCGCACCGTGGCGAAAGTGCTTTCGATCGGGTTGGTCGTGCGCAGGTGAATCCAATGCTCGGCCGGGTACTTGTAGAACTCAAGCAGGGTGTCAAGGTCGTCGGTGATCTTGGCGACGGCCTTGGGGTATTTGGCGCCGAAGTCGACCTCGAATGCCTTGACCGCGACCTGTGCCTTGTCGATGTCCTCGGCGTTGTAGATATCCTTGATCGCCGCCAACGCCGACGGATGTGCCGACTTAGGCAGTGCGGCAAGGACATTGGCCTGCTTGTGAAACCAGCACCGCTGCTCACGGGTCGCTGGGAACACTTCGCGGACCGCCTTCCAGAACCCGAGGGCGCCATCGCCCACGGCCAGCACCGGGGCAGTCATCCCGCGGCGTTTGCAGTCGCGTAGCAGGTCGGTCCACGACTCGGTGGACTCCCGATACCCGTCGGTGATCGCCACCAGCTCCTTGCGGCCATCAGTACGCACGCCAATCATCACCAGCAGGCACAGTTTGGTCTGCTCCAGGCGCACCTTGAGGTGGATGCCGTCGACCCACAGGTAGACGTAGTCGGTACCGGACAGATCACGGCGCCCGAACGCCGCGGCTTCGTCCTGCCACTGCGCGGTCAGCCGGGTGATCGTCGAGGCCGACAACCCCGCACCCGAGCCGAGGAACTGCTCCAACGCCGCAGTGAAGTCGCCGCTGGACAGCCCATGCAGGTACAGCAGCGGCAACACCTCACTCATCTGCGGAGACTTACGTGCCCACGCCGGCAGGATCGCCGAGGAAAACCGCTGCCGCACACCGGTATCGGGGTCCACGCGGCGGTCGTTGACCCGCGGCGCCTTCACCTTGACCGCGCCGGCCGCGGTCAGCACCTCACGCGGCTGGTGGTAGCCGTTGCGGACCACCAACCGATGGCCGTCCTCATCGAGCTGGTCGGCGAACTGGGCCACGTAGGCGGCGACCTCGGCTTTGAGTGCTGCAGCCAGCATCTGCCGGGCGCCGTCGCGGACGATCTCGTCCAATAACGACCGACCGGCACCGCCGGTGCTTTCAGTGGCCTCGGTGGCATCGTGAACTACGGTGAGCATGGGCGTACCTTCCCGAACCAGCGCGCCAACGCCGGCTCATGATCGGACCTTCGGATATTCAGATCATCCTCGGGAAGGTGCGCCCACTTTCAACGCCCCCTCACCGAGGGTCATCCACAGGTTCTGATCATTGCTCTGGAGTCAACATGGCGGCGCGAACCCAGAAAAGGGACTTACGTAGTACGAGAAGGGCATCAAGTACAACGACGGCGGCGACAGCAGGACGAGCGACGACGGTGGCCGCGCTGCCTCGGGCGGTGGGGTCACCGGCCCGCATCCAGTGACTGCCGACACTGCCGCTGCGCCTCGTCCAACCGAGCGGGACCGGTCTGCTGTAAGAAGTACCGGTGCCAGAAATGCGTCCCCGTCCACGAGCCGGATCCGTCTGTTCCGGCTTCGTCGGCGCAGGTGCCGGGTGATGCGCGTCATCGTGGTCGGGGCCGGCGCCGCCGGCTCGCTCGTCGTGTTCCACCTGGCTCGACTGCTGGCCGCGGACGAACGGACAGACACACTCGAGGTCGTGGTCATCGACGCGGTCGACCAGGTCGCCGGGCCGGCCTTCGGCACGACGGATCCTGCCCACCTCCTGAACGTCCCCGCATCGGGGATGTCGGTGGACCCGGACGAGCGGTTCGACTTCGTGGACTGGTGCCGGTCGGAGGGACTGGTCGTCGGCGAACAGGCGCACTACTTCTTCGCCCCGCGGGCGCAGTGGGCCCGCTACCTCCGATCCCGGCTGGCGGAGGCCTGCGAACGCGCCGGAGACCGGCTGAGTGTCCGGCACCTGCGCGACGACGCCACCATCGTCACCGCGGTGGGTGACGGCGTTCGCGTGGAGACGGCGGGCGGGACAGTCTTCGACGGGGACCGCCTGGTGCTCGCGACCGGACTTCCCGGCGTGGGCAACGACTGGGCGCCGTGCGACCTGAGTGAACAACCTCGATACATCGCCGACCCGTGGCTGCCCGACGCCCTCGAACCGGTGCTGGCCGACGACGGGGACGTCCTGGTGGTCGGTACCGGTCTCACCATGGTCGACGTGGCGATCAGCCTGCTGAAGTCCGGCGACGACCGACGCGTGGAAGCCATCTCGCGCGGGGGTCGATTGCCTCGACGTCATGCCGACACGTACCTCGGCGAGGTCGTCCCCGACACCTCGACGTGGGGCGACAGCCTGGACGAGATCCGGGCCGCGGTCGCCACCCATGTAGCGAGAATCGAACGCCTGCTTGGGAACTGGCGACCCGGCGTCGACGGTGTGCGCTACCGGATCGCCGAATTGTGGAGGCGGCTCGACGAGACGGACCGCCGCACCTTCGTCCGCGACCTCGCCGGGGACTGGGGTGTGCGTCGTCATCGGATGCCGCCGTCGAGCGGTGCGCTGATCGACGAGGCCCGACGGACGGGTCGTCTCGTCGTGCGCTCGGGGCGGATCACCCGAGTCGACGCGGTCCCGGGCGGTCTGGTCGTCGCGACCGGCGAGGACGAGCGCACCTATGCCTGGATCGTGAACTGCACCGGCCCGCAGACGGATCTGCGGCGACTCGGCAATCCCGTCCTCGACTCGATGTTCGACGCCGGACTGGCGACGACCGACCCGCTCGGTCTGGGTCTGGTCACCGACGACGGTCGTGTCCTCGACGCCGCCGGCCGTCCGGGCCCGATCTGGACACTGGGATCGCTGCGCCGCGGTGAACTCTGGGAGTCCACCGCCATACCCGAGATCCGCACGCAAGCAGAGGAATTGGCCGCGTCGCTCATCGGTGACAACTGAGGTCACCGATGAGCGACGGGTTGCTCGGGTCAGCTCGTCAGGTCGCGCCGACGAGTACCGCCGTGCCGAGCCAGACCAGCGCGGCCACCTTGATGACCTCGACGCCGACATAGACGAGATGCGCTGAGCTACGCGGGCCGTCGTGTCCGGCCAGCACGGCGTCGGACCGCTTGGTGAGGGCCGGCCGGACCGCGATGAGCTGGACGACCAACGCGGCGACCGCAACCCCGGTGGCAGTCGGTATGGCCGCCCCCGGCCAGGAACCGAGTACGACGGCGACCAGGATGGCGACCGCCCAGACGAGCTCCGCGGCGTTGAGAGCACGGAAGACCAGTCGGCCGATCCCGAGACCGATGGGCAGGGTCACGCCGGGCGCCCGGAACTTCAGCGGCGCCTCCAGGAAAGAGATCGCGACGACCATGCCGAGCCACACGAAGGTGAGCGCGGTGACCACCGCCGCGGCGGTGCTCATCGGGCACCCGATCGCAGGAGTTCCGGACCGAAGGTCTCGTAGTGGATCCGACTCTCCGCGATGTCGCGGCCGAGGAACTCCTGACGCATCGACGACAGGAACCCGGTGGGTCCACAGAGCATGACATGTGAATCGCGGTCGACGGTGACGTTGTCCAGCGACATCTGACCGACCCGGACCGAGTCGGAGACGATGTGCGGCGAGGTGTTCTCGTACCACTGGATGAGCCGCCCGGTCGGCAGCGAGTCCACCAGCGCGGCAAGCATTCCGCGGTGCGGCTGGCGGTCGCGGGACCGGTCGGCGTGCAGGACCGTCACCGGGCGCGCGTCGCCCTTCTCGGCCAGTGCGGTCAGCAGGCCGATCACCGGCGTGCAGCCGATGCCGGCCGAGGCCAGCAGCAGCGGGGCGTCGTCGTCGGGCAGGACGAGATCGCCGAAGGGAGTGCTGACCCGCAGGATGTCGCCTTCGAAGACGTTCTCGTGCAGGTGGGCCGAGACCTCGCCGGCGAGTTTGACACTGAAGCGCCACTGGGCGTCGACGGGAGACCCCGTCAGGCTGTACTGGCGGATCTGCTGGGCGCCGTCACTCAGCGGGACCTGCACCGAGATGTACTGCCCGGGACGGAATCCCGGGAGACCGCCGTCGACAGCGGCGACCGTGAGAGCGATCGTGTCGGGCGAGACCTGGACGCGGTCGGTGACCCGGACCTCGCGCCACACCTGGCCGGGCTCGACACCCGCAGCGGCATACAGGTCGGATTCGGAGGCGATGAGCAGATCGGCCATGTCCCAGTACAACTGGTCCCACGCGTCGGCCACCTCCGGCGTGACGGCATCGCCGAGGACCTCGACGATGGCCGCGAACAGATGCTGGTGGACGACCTTGTACTGATCGGCGGTGACACCCAGCGAGGCGTGCTTGTGCGCGATCCGGTCCAGGATGAACCGCTGGCGTCGAACATCGGGTTCGAGCTGGAGACGCGCGAAGGCGGCGACCGAACCGGCGAGAGCCTGCAGCTGTTCACCGCTCTTCTGGTGGGTGCGGTTGAACAGGTTGTCCAGCAGGTTCGGATGTGCGTCGAACAGTCCGCGATAGAACCGCGGGGTGATCTCGGTGAGAGCTCCCTCGACTGCGGGCAGGGTCGCTGCGAGAGTGGCGCGTTGGGTGTCGGACAGCATGAGAACTCCTCTGTTCACTTGCTCACTGGGTGAGAGTCTCCGGCCTCCGGCCGGAAGTCGTTGTCACCGTTGGGCGGCCGCGTCGACAACGACAGCAGCACCGCGGTGGTCGGCTCGCCGGCGAGATCGGCGACGGTTTCGGAATCGAGGCTGTCGTAGAACGCGGCGGCCGCCCGGGCGAGCGCACCCCGGAGATGGCACCCGCGGCGCAGCGGGCACGGCTGCGGGCCTTCGCAATCGACGACCTCCCCGTCACCTTCGAGGGATCGCGCGAGCCAGCCCACGCGTGCTTCGCGACCGAGGTCGGTGATCGTCAGACCCCCGGCCCGGCCACGGCGCGCATGGACGACACCCATCTCCGACAGCCTGCCGACGACTTTGGCGACATGCGTGTACGGGACGGCGAGCTCCGCCGCGAGATCCTTTGTGGTGAGAGATGGTGCAGCCGAAGACTCTTCACCGGCGACGGCGAGTCGCATCACGACCCGGAGGCCGATGTCGGTGAAGCGTGTCAGCTGCATGCGGCAAGTGAAACATAAATTGGCATCGCCGATACCAATTTATGTGACGTGTTCTCTATCACTCGGCTACCGCGGTGCGACCGTCCTCACAGGCATCCCCAGGGTCTGTGCGCGCCGAATCATGGTGCGCGCATTGTCGATCGCGGCGCAGCCGGGGTCGTTGTTGAAGTACACGTAGACGTCGCACTCAGCGTCGAAGCTGTCGCGCAAACGGCGCAGCCAGGTGTCGATGGCGCGGACGCCGTAGCTCATCGGCCGTGTGGCGGTGCCGTCATGCATGCGCAGGTATCCGAAGTCGGCGGTCCGCCACAGCGGGGTGAGGATCCGACTACGGCGATCGGCCCAGCACAGCGCGGCATTGTGCCGTTCGAGGACCTCACGGATCTCGTCGGTCCACCAGGACTCGTGACGCGGCTCCACGGCGATCTGGACACTGTCCGGGAAGAGCTTCAGGGTGTCGGCGAGGGCGTCGGGCTCTGCCCGGAGGTTGGGCGGAAGCTGCAACAGCACAGGTCCCAGCTTCGTCCCGAGACCGGCGGCACGGTCGAGGAAGCGTTCGACCGGTTCGGCCGGCTCTTTCAGCCGCTTCACATGCGTGAGATAGCGGCTCATCTTCGCCGCCATCCGGAAGTCTGCGGGAACCGCGTCCGCCCAGTGCTCGAACGCCGTCTTCTCGGGCAACCGGTAGAAGGTGTTGTTCACCTCCGCCGTGGTGAACCGTTCCGCGTAGTAGTTCAGCCACAGCCGCTGCGGGAGCTTCTCGGGATAGAACGCGCCGCGCCAGTCCTTGTACTGCCAGCCGGAGGTACCGATGTGGAGCATGCTGCTCACCTCTGTCCGCGTGCCGACGCGGTCGGCTCGACACGATCGTCCGGTGGCCGCACGCCCGTGGTGGGGATCACCACGATCGGATACCCGCTTTCGGCATGTGCCAATCGCCGCCGGCAAGGCTCCGCCGGCAGAGTGGTTCCTCGATCGTGGTTATTTCCGTTGACAGAGTCGCATCGGGACGCGAGCATCTGGTTCATGCATCCGTTCGTGTCGTCGCCCGCTGGGCGTGAGGAGGTCGTCGGCGTCGTGCGGCCGACGGTTGAGTGACCTGCCCCGACCGGCGCGAGTACCGCATCCGCGGACCGCGCCGGTCGACGCGTGCCCTCATTCCCTTCACGACACCAGAGGTGTTTTTCCTTCATGCATGCTCTGACCGAGTCCGAGATCCGCTCTTCCTTCGTCAATGCGACCGTCCGCGAACGCAAATCACTCATCCTCCCGCCCGATTTCACGGAAACGAATTGGGAGCGGACGGATTTCGTCGGCTGGCGAGATCCGAAGCAGCCGGTGGTCGGCTACGTCGTCATCCCGACCGACGTCGAGCCGGTCGGCGTCATGCTCCGGCTGGGCGGACGCCAGCCGCGCAAACGCCCGCTGTGTTCGTTCTGCGAGGACGTCCTCCTGCCCAACGACGTCGCCTTTTTCAGCGCCAAGCTCGCCGGTGCCGCCGGACGCAAGGGCGACACCATCGGCACCTTGATCTGCTCGAACTTCGAGTGCTCGAGGAACGTCCGGATGAAGCCGCCGCCGATGTTCGGAGGCCATGACCCGGAAACCGTCCGGCAGCAGCGAATCGAGTCGCTGCGAACACGCCTCTCCGGCTTCGCCGGGCGCGTGCTCGGCACGTCTGCGTGAACGACGACCCGCGAGTCTGAATGACGTCGAGGACCCCGCTCCGCGATTGCGGAACGGGGTCCTCGATGTGAGAGGTCAAGCGGTCTGGAGAAGCTACTTCTTCTTCGGCGGAGCGTTGAGCAACTGGATGAAGGGCTGGGCGTTGGCGATGGCCGATCCGAGTCCGCCGACAGCGGTTCCGCCCAGCGAGGCAGCCGAACCCAGCAGGATCGCGCCGCCGATGCAACCGGCGAGGGGGCCGGCTCCGAAGAGCAGGGCCACCGGCGCGGAAACAACACCCGCAGCCACGGCGCCGAGCAGACAGCCACCGACCAGGCCCGTCGCCGCGCCGAGGAAGCCTCCCACACTCGCGGTCAGGCCGATGTTGTCCTTCACGCCGGCGACAGCGGCCTGCAGGTCGACATTGTGACGAACCGGCTGCAGCCGGGCGGCCAGCGGCGAGGTGTTCACCGTCAGCGTGGCCGACCGGCCGTGCACGTAGGCATTCACGGGATGAGTGAAGTCGTCGACGGCCAGGGTCAGCGGGACCGATTCCACGTTGTGTCCGTTGCGGTCGCGAAGGACGAGCTGATTACCGGACTTGACGAATGAACCGGTGTCGGTGGAGACGACGACGCTCGAGTCGTGCCGAGCCACGTTCCATTGGGTACTGACCGGGCCTGCGGTGTCGGCGTAGGCGGTACCGGTAGCCACACCCATGGACGCGATGACCATTGCCGCCGTGGCAAGGACTTTGTTGAACTTCATCGAGTTCGCTTTCTCTTTGTGCCCCAGCACTTCCGGGGCCACCTTCGGACCGCATGACCATAGGGGCCCCGGACAACCAGGCAGGCGGCCGGCAGCCGGCCAGTAGGTGAACAACAGGAGAAAAGCTGTGCAGAAAACGGCAAACATCACCAAACGGGCGACTCCGTGTGGGTCGCGCGCCGGTGACACCGGACATCCGGGTACCAGATCCTGCCCCGCCGAGCTTCAGCGAGTGATCACGCGGTCTGTTCCGACGGCGGGACCGGCACCGTCACGTCCGTGGTGGGGTCGATTCCCGCAGTGGACGCGACGGCGTCGCCACGCCGCTCGGCCACCGAGCCGCGCAGCCGTCGGGTCACCTGTCGCAGCGCCCATGCGGGCGATGGCTGTCCGGCGAGCGTCGTCACCGTGCGATCGGTCGCCGGACGGCCGGCGAGCCGGTTCGCGAGCCAGGACACGGCCATCGGGCCGGACAGCGGCAGCAGCGAGATGTGCTCGCTGAGCTGATCCCGGACATATGTGACGGGCACCCCCTGCTCGCGGTAGAGGGCGACCTGCCGGTCGACGTCGGCGACAGCGATGATCGGATCGCGCACCGCCTGCACGACGAGCAACGGGATGTCGGGGCGATGGGTGCCGAGCTGCACGTCGCTCATCATCTCGACGATCTCGCGCTGAGCCAGGACGTCGGCGAGCGGGATGTCGAGGTATCGGTCGATGTCGTGGTTGCGGAACCGGCGCACCGCGTGCAGGGTCGGCATCTGGGCGATCTCGTCGAGATGCCGACGCCCGGACGGGGTCGCGTGCTGCAGGATCACCTGGTCGAGCTGTGGATACACCCGGCGCAGACCGGCGATCACCATGACGGGCAGACCGGCATGCAGGCTCCCGTTGAGTCGCAGTAGCGCCGAGGCCATGTCACCGACCGGTGATCCGAGGACGGCGCCGACCAGCCGGAGTTCCGGCGCGTACTCCGGCGCCATCTCCGCAGCCCATGACGTCGCCATACCGCCACCGGAGTAACCCCACAAGCCGACCGGGGTGTCGTGTGAGAGTTCATGATGGGTGAAGGCCAGCGCTGCGCGGATGCCGTCGAGGGTGCGATAACCGGGCTCTCGTGGAGCACCCCAGGCGCCGAGCATGCCCTCGTGGTCGGGGATGGAAACCGCCCAGCCCTTCGCGAGCGCGCGACGCACCACGAGGAATTCGAAGGGTGCGATGGCGTGCCCCGCCCGGGCACCCTTTCGCAGCGCGTACGACGGGAAACTCTGCGAGGTGACGGCATCGATCGCGCACTGGAACGACAGCAGCTGGAATTGCGCCTCACCGGCCCGTCGCCGCGGAAGCACGACCGTGGTGGCAGCCACCCCGGCGACGCCACGGAGGTCCGTCGACCGATACAGCAGTTGCCAGGCATCGGTGCGGTGCTGGGAGGCCCAGTAGTCCTTGAGCTCGACCTGCCGGCACCGGATGATGTCTCCCGGGGCCAGGGTGGCCACATCGGCCGGCTCGTCGTAGAACGGATCGTGCACAGGAAGCAGCACGTCGGCAGGCTCGTGCTGTCCTCGATGAACACCGGCGGTCATCGTCAAACCTCATCTCCGGGACGCCTCCGCGCCCTGTACCGGATACTCAACGGATCCCGCGTTCACGGCATTCCGGGCGACGCCCCTCTCTCCACGATGGCACGTCGTGGTCTTCCCGTGGTTCGTCTGGAAGGAGAAACAGCGAGGATGACCGAATCGATCGACGAACGCCGTCGTGCGGAGCTGAGGCGGATCGCCCGCGAGGACTTCGGCTGGACCACGCTGCGACCCGGCCTGATCGAGGCGATGGAGCCGCTCCTCGACGGCCGCGACGTGCTTGCGGCGATGCGCACCGGATACGGGAAGTCGGCGATCTATCAGGTGGCCGGCGCCATGCTCGACGGGATCACCCTCGTCATCTCCCCGTTGATCGCACTGCAGCACGACCAGGTGGCCGGGATCTCCGCCGCCGACGACGCACCGATCGCCGTCGCCCTCAACTCCGCGCTCGGTCCGCGGGCACTGACCCGTGCGTGGGACCTCGTGACCGCCGGGGGCGCCGAGTACGTGTTCGTCGCACCCGAACAGCTGGCGAAGACCGAGGTGGTCGACCGTCTCCGCGACGCGGGCGTCTCGCTGGTCGTGGTCGACGAGGCACACTGCATCGCCGCGTGGGGCCACGACTTCCGCCCCGATTATCTGCGTCTGGGTGCGACGATCGCCGGCCTGGCGGCGTCGCCGAGGTCGCCTCGGCCACCGGTCCTGGCCCTGACCGCAACCGCGTCGCCACCGGTCCGCGACGAGATCATCACCGAACTGCGCATGCGGGAACCGGTCGTAGTCGCGACCGGCTTCGACCGTCCGAACATCCGGCTCGAGGTACGACGCGCCGCCCACGCCACGGACAAGCGACGCGCACTGATCGCTCGTGTCACCGAACTCGACGGATGCGGCCTGGTCTACGTCTCCACCCATCGGGCGGCGATCGAGTACGCGTCGGCGTTGCGGGGGCGCGGGATCCGCGCCGCCGGATACCACGGGGGCCTGCGCGCGGTCGACCGGTCGCAGGTGCATGGCGACTTCCGCGCCGGCGAGGTCGACGTGGTGGTGGCGACGTCGGCGTTCGGGATGGGCATCGACAAACACGACATCCGGTTCGTCGTCCACGAGTCGGTGCCCGATTCGCTGGACGACTACTACCAGGAGATCGGTCGTGCGGGCCGCGACGGCGACCCGGCCCTGGCCCTACTGTTCTATCGGCCCGAGGATCTGGCCCTGCGTCGGTTCTTCGCCGGTCGGCATCCCGTGGAGAACGTACTCCGCCGCGTGTTCGCGGCGCTGCCCCCGCAGGGTGAGCCGATCCCGCTGCGTGACCTGGGTCGGCGACTCGACCTCCGGACACGCACCCTGATCAACTCGCTGAACCTTCTCGAGCAGGCCGGCGCGGTGCTGTCCGGACCCGACGGATACCGAGTCGGTCAGACGACGGCGGATGACGCGGTCGCCGGAGCGGTGCACGCCGCCGACGTCGGGGCCCGGATGGACACGTCCCGCGTGGAGATGATGCGCGGCTACGCCGAGACCGCCGACTGCCGACGCCGCTTCCTGCTCGGCTACTTCGGCGAACACCGTGTGGGTGCCTGCGGCAACTGCGACAACTGCCTGACGGGAGCGGCCCCACCCTCGGCGATCCTCGACGCCGACGTACCGTTCCCACTCAATCACCGTGTGCGGCACGAAGACTGGGGAGAGGGCGAGGTGGTCCGCGTCGAACCGGATCGAGTGACCGTGCTCTTCGACGAGCAGGGTTACCGCACGCTGTCGCTCGACGCCGTGCAGCGGTCGCAGGTGTTACGTGTCGTCGGAGAGCAGTGAGCGGGAACCGCGACACCGCCAGACCTAAACAAGAAGGCCAGACCGCGTTCTCGCAGTCTGGCCTCTGACACCGTGTGAGCTTCCGCTCGTGGTGACCAGTACAGCTTTGCTGGTTGACGGCGGTTTCGAGCGCGAGGTTCCGAGGATTCTGTCGCGGATCTCCGAGGAGTTTTCGGCTGCTCTGAAGGCCAATTGGCCTAGCGTTGTCTGACGTCGTGATGCCTAGGTGGGCGCCCGCTGTGGGGACCGCAGCCTTGCGGGTTTGGGCGTTTTCGCAGCTCCCAGGCAGTTTCAGGCGTTTGAGCCGGGTATCGGGCTGGCGATGGTCGAGGAGTTTGTGGGTCTCAGAACAGCGTTGTTAGGACCGTTTCGGCAGGCGCGCGGTACGGAGGCGAACCTGCGACGGCCAGTACCGAACCCGACAACGAAGCACTTCGCAACCCCGCCTAGCTCAGGTTAGTCCCTGCTCGCTACTCGGCGTGTTCATCAATTCCCACGGTATTTCACATTAGGATCGGCGCATGGCTACGAAGGATGAGGTAGTTAACCTCTTGACTGGTCACTACGGATTGACCATATCCGGCGAGAAGGACGTCCAGAACGGCGTTCAGCTCATCACTAGCCAAGGGCCAAAAGTCGTTGTCTACCACTCCGGCAAGGTTGTGGCAGGTGGATCGAAATCAGACTTGATAGCCGATCTGAAGGACCGGCTCAATGGCGTTGGCGGCGGCACCGTTCCGAAGAGTCGAAAGGTGTTCGTCGTCTACGGCCACGATAGTACCGCGCGGACCCAACTCGAGGCCATCATCCGCCGTTGGAATCTGGAACCGATCCTGCTCGACCAGTTGACCAACGAAGGCGCCACTCTGATCGAGAAGCTTGAACGCGCAATGGACGAAGCGGTATTCGCCATCGTGCTCGTGACACCTGATGACGAAGGGCATCCAAAGGATCGTCCCGACGAGAAGAAGTATCGTGCGCGTCAGAACGTGGTTCTTGAGCTGGGAATGATGCTCCGCGGTCTCGGCCGGGAGCAGGTCGCGATTCTAATGCCGACTCTCACATCTGGCGTTATGGAACGCCCGTCTGATATCGATGGGCTGATGTACATTCCGTACAAGGACACGGTCGAGGACGCGAAGGTTCTGTTGGCGAAAGAACTGAACGGCCAGGGTCTGAGCATTGACCTCAACACGCTCTAGCTAGCTGGACGACCCCCGAGCTCGTCACCGACCCGCCCGGGGACCGAGTCAGGCTCGTAGGATCGGAATTCGTCAGTCCGGGTTTGGGTGACCCTGCAGCTGCTGAGCGACGCGCTCGGCGAAGGCGGGGTCGGCGTGAATGCGTGCCACGACGTCGTCGGCAATCTTGTTCACGTCGATGGGTCCGGAAGGTTCGATCCCTACGGTCTGGTGTAGAAACCCGAAGTCAGTGCGTCTGCTGTACACACTCTCGCCGTCGTCTCCGTATGCACTCAGAACGTGGTCGTAGACGAGCTGAACCTTCTCGCGGAAGATGTCGACGGTGTACGGAGTCTCGGGAAGACCTGCATCGAGGATGCGTCTGATTGTGCTGTTGACGTCATTCATCACGTCGACCTTGCGTCGCCAATCCTGGACGAGCTTCTCGTGAAGGTGCTCTAGCAGCGTCCTTGCACTTGCCTGGACGGTTCTTCTTTCTTCCTCAGTCAGCACGGGATCGGGCTGGGTGAGGAGGTCGAAGATCGCGAGTTCCTCCTCGGTCATGCCTTCGCGTACGGCGCGCTCTTCCTCTGCGGTAAGCGTTTTCGACAGTTCGATCAGGCGACGCAGGTACTCGTCGATGTTCACGCTGCCTGCGTTGTAGTCCGTGATCAGCTGCTCGATCCTCTCGACAAGTTCGTAGCGCGTCGGGTTCCGCAACGCCGCGCCGACCGCTTGCTGTCGAAGAAGCTGAGCCATCCGGTCCGTCTCGGCGCGCTTGCGGCCGGCCAGCTTCGCGGCGAGTCCATCAAAATCTATCTGCGACAGGTCGATTAGCGGGTCGGGCTCGCTTCCTTCGGCTGCCGCGCGGATGACGTACTCCTCGGCACCGACCGAGCGGTCCAGCAGTGCGTCGACAGCATCGGCAACACTTCCGATGTATGGCGTTGGAGGTTTAGTCACTTCGTGGATTCGCTCCGCGAGAACACGAATCGCCGCAACATTGCGCTGCTGTGCGGCGGCTTTCGTGTTCGGAAGGAGTGCCTTGAACAGCCTTCGTACCTGTCTGGCTTTGACGGTGAAGTCGTTGCGGGTCTGCTCATCGACGAGCAGTGCCTCGACGGCGGCATCCCGTTTGGCGACGTGGTCGAAGCCTTCAGCATCGCGAATCACGATCAGATCGACGCCAACGCTGGTGCAGAAGGCGATCAGATCGGCGACGGCAGTGTCGAGTTCGTCGGCGAGGGCGTCGATGATCTCGATCGGCGAGTCCCCTGCGCTGGCTGCGCCGTAGACGGCGAGCGCCTTCTCGAGGTTCCGAAAGACGCCGACGTAGTCGACGATGAGCCCGTTGTCTTTGTTCGGGAAAACCCGGTTGGCGCGGGCGATGGTCTGCATGAGGGTGTGGTTGCGCATCGGCCGATCGAGGTAGATAGTCGACACGCTCGGGGCATCGAAGCCGGTCATCCACATGGCGCACACGAACACCAGTCGCAGCGGGTCGTTTGCGTCTTTGAACTTCTCGGCCAGGTCCTCGCGATTCATCCGTTCGCGGTGAGGTCGAATGTCGAGGTTTTGGTCATCGAGCAGCTTGAGTTCGTTCTGGCTTTGGGAGACGACGACTGCCATGTCGGTGGTCTCCATTAGCTCGATTCTGGACGCCAGCCACGGCCGCTCCAGTTCCGGCAAAGCATTGTGTTGCCGGCGCAAATCATCCAGGTGCTCGGCCCACGCCTGTTTGACCAGATCGTGCATCCGCACCGCCGCGGCTTTGTCCAGGCCGACGTACATGGCCTTGCCGGCAAACCCGCGTCCAACGAAATGGGCAACCAGATCCTTGGCAAGGGTCTTGAGTCGCTCGGGTCGCGTCAACAGCGTGTACTGAGTACCGAACTGGCGAGCCAACGCGCCCTCGGCATCGTCGTCGAGCTCGGCTTCTTCCAACAGTTCGTCGAGCTCGTCGGCGAACTCAGCATTGGTCAGTTGCAGTTCGGGGATGCGGTTTTCGTAATAGAGGGGGACGGTGGCGCCGTCTTGGATGGCGTCGCCGAAGTTGTAGATACTGACATAGTCACCGAATTGCTCACGGGTAGCCTGTTCTTCCCCGGCGATTAGCGGCGTTCCGGTGAAACCCATCATTGAGGCGTTGGGCAACGCGCGGCGCATGTTGAGCGCGAGGGTGTCGTACTGGCTGCGGTGGGCCTCGTCGGTGATCACGATGACGTCCGAGCGGTCCGACAGCACCGGCATCACGCGCTCGCCCCGGCCCTTGGCCGGTTGGAACTTCTGAATCAGCGTGAAGACATAGCGGTGGTCGGCTGCCAGTAGTTCGCGCAGGTGCGCAATGGAGTCGGCGTGGACCCTCGCTTCGGGCGGCATTGCTCCGGCATCGGCGAACTCACCGTGGAGTTGGGTGTCGAGTTCGGCGCGGTCGGTGACCATGACAAAGGTCCACTTGCCAGTTACATGCCGCAACACCTTCTGTGTGAACCACAGCATCGACAGGCTCTTGCCTGAACCCTGGGTATGCCAGAAGACTCCGAGGCGCTTGTCCTTTTCGGCGCGGGCACGGTGCAGATTTTCGATCGCGGCGTTGACGCCGAGGTACTGGTGGGAACGCGCGAGGATCTTGATCAGCCCACCTGGTCGCTCCATGTAGGCAACGAAATTCTCGAACAAGTCCAGTAGAACGGCCGGGGCACAGGTGCCGCGCAGCGCAGTCTCCAGGGCGATCACGCCTCGGGTGCCGAGGGCGTCAATGACTTTCCAGTCGCCGAAGAACGCCCACGGCGCATAGGTCGATCCAACTTTCGCCTCACTCCCGTTCGCGAGCACCACGAAACAGTTGGGAATGAAGAGCTGAGGGATGGTGTCGCGGTAGTCCGTCAAGTTGCCGTCGTAGGCCGACTTGATCGGCTCGCTCGGCGACTTGAACTCGAACAAGACCAGCGGCACACCGTTCACGAAGAGGGCCAGGTCAAGGCGCCTGCTGTGCAGGGGACCTTTCACCCATACCTGCTGGACGGCCAAAAGATCATTATTTGAGGGGTGTTTCAGGTCGAAGTAGCGAAGCGTTTCGATTCGCTTCTCACCGGACTCATCGGCCCACTCAGCTCGGTAACCATCCCGCAGCAAGTCGTAAGCCTCACGGTTGGCGCGTACGCGGTCAACCACCGAACGGTCCTTGGTCAACGCCTCGATTGCTTCGTTGATCGAGAGGTCAGGCACGTCCTCGGCGTTGAGGTTGCGCATCGCCAAGCGCAGGCGGTGGGTGAGGATCACATCGTGCTGGGAGTCACGGCCCAGAGTGCCTTCAGCCCCTAGGGTTTCGTGGAAAGCATCGACGGGAGTCCAGCCGAGATCACCCAGCAACTCCATGCTGGGCTTCTCGACGTAGTCGTACTCTGGACCCCGTGCCAATATCACGCCACCTGATCTCCCACGAGTGCATCCAGGTCGAGGGCGGTCACGTCGATTTGGCTAGTGACCAGCTTCGGCAAGAGCAAATCGCGCAGCGAGGATAAGCGCTGTGCCCCCTGCGTGAGGGCGCGAATCATATCGAGGTTGTCCGCAAGAACTGCATTAGCTGCATCAGCAACCACGTCCGGTGGAACGATCACGGGCACCGCCGCCAACTCGGCTTTCCCCAAAGACTTAAAGATTGCGCCATCGTTACCCATCGTGTCTTCCTCAGCGAACGCTTCGCGAAGGTGCCCCAGCAACAAAGCCTGGCGACCATCCTTCGCCCGAATCGCCGAGAGGCCACGGCCAATAGTGATGTCAGTGTCGGCAATGTTGATGCGACCGACAGGGGCACGGACGCTGATCAAAATGTCACCCGCTGCCGCCGCTCGACCAGCGACGCTGCACCACTTCCTTGTTGACGGGAAGTGCTGGCCGAAGTCGGTTACTCCCTGATGGAACGGCCTGCCAATCCCGTCATCGTTGTAGAACTCAGATTTCGGCGACTGCCCCATCACGATGTTCGCGTGGGCAGCGAGTGGAGAAATCGTCCAACCCTCGGGGATCGGGCCGACTGCGGAGTCGACGAGGGGGACTGTCTCGTGGCCGGGGTAGCGGAACTTCACGAACCACTCGCGGTAGATGGTCCGGGCCATCTCCTCCAGCACTTCCACCCGGCGCCGGTTGTTCTCGATCAGCTCGTCGAAAGCCTCCAGTACAGCGATCAGCGAGTCCTGTATGGGAAGAGGTGGAATCGGTACCGGCATCCTCTCCACGATTCCCGCATTGAGGTTAGGCATCGTCGCACCCACCGCGTGGCCCTCCAGATAGTCGAAGGCCAGCCGGGTATGAAAGAAGAAGCGAAGATAGGCGGGCCTCACGGTCGAAGAAGCACCGGGGTGGACACGCATCGAGCCGGTGCCACAGAAGGCGGGTAGATCATCCGCGAAAACCCATGCCGTCCTGCCCACGTCACCCCGGCGAGCTAGGACAACATCGTTCGCTGTGAGGAGGTGTTGCTTGAGACGATTTGCAGTGCACTCGTCGATTCGCGCGATTGTCGATGTGTCGATGCGGCCGCGAGCCATGTCTTTTGGCATGACGACGGGAATGCCTTCCGGATCGTCGGTGTAGTCACTGCGATGAAGCTGCGATCCGAACGGCCCGGTGCGGATGAACCCACCACCTTCACGGCACAGTTGACCGAGTGTCGTCATCGGCCACTCTTTCATACGTCCAGAATCCCTTGTAGAATCGCATCAACCTTGGCGCGTAGACCGTCGGCCTCATCGCTAAGGCGAGTGAACTCCTCATACAGCGCTTCGAGACTAGCAGCGAACTCCTCGTCATTCTCAGCCACTGCTGCAGAGCCTGTGTACCGACCGGGGTTAAGGCTCCATCCCTGGTCCTCGATCTCGGACCGCGTCGCTACCCTGCAGAGTCCGGCGACATCGACATACTTTCCATCGGGGAAGTTCTCCTTAAGCATCACGTCGCTGCCAGCAACCGTCTCGACCGCCTCGCCTCGGTAGAGCCTGACTACGTTGGCAAGAAACTCGACCTGCTCCGGCATAAAGTCGCGGTGGGCGCGGTCTATTTGTCGGTACGTGTGCCGTGCGTCGAGGAACAGCACGCTGTCTTCGCGTGACGTTCCTGCCTTGGCCTTGTCCAGGAACCAAAGCGTCACCGGAAGAGTCACCGTGTAGAAGAAGTTCGAGCTGATTGCGACCATCACGTCGACGGCCCCAGTCTCGATGATCTGCTTGCGAATAACCTTCTCGGAATACCCCGCGTCTCCGGCCGAGTTCGCCATGACGAATCCCGCTCGACCCTTTGGACCGAGTGCGGCGTAAAATTCCTGTATCCACAAGTAGTTGGCGTTGTCGGACTTGGGGATTCCGAACGGGAATCGCCTGTCGCCCGCTAGCTGATCCTTCTTAACCTTATCGACATTGAATGGCGGGTTGGCCATTACATAGTCGAAGGCACCGACCGCCTTGTGTGGGTCTTCGTAGTAGCTGTTGGCCTGCCGAATGTCGCCGGAGAGACCATGCAGCGCGAGGTTCATCTTGGCCAACGGGACCGTGTCTTCGGTCTTCTCGGTGCCAAAGACAGACAGCTTGCGCGTTGCTGATTCATGATGACGCTCAACGAATTTGGCGCACTGGACGAACATGCCACCTGAGCCACAAGCGGGATCGAAGACGCGGCCCTCGAACGGCTCCAGAATCTCCACAATCAGACGAACGATCGAGTATGGCGTGAAATATTCTCCGCCACCCTTCCCTTCTTGGGCGGCGAAGTTGGAAAGGAAGTCTTCGTAGATAAAGCCGAAGGCGTCGCCTTCGAGCTGGGTGGGTAGTGGCGCGAACAAGCGCAGCAGCTCGATCAAAGTCGACCGTTCCAGCTTCTGGTAGCCACGCGGCAGGATGTCCTTCAGTTCGGGGTTAGCAGCCTCGATTGCCTTGATTGCCTCGTCGACTGCTTTGCCGATGTCGTCGCCCTCTGGCAAGGCGTTGAGGTACGAAAGCCGCGACTCGTCCGGGACATACAACACCGACTTGGCCTTGTAGTCCGCGATCGTGGCGGGGTTGCGGGCGGATGCCTTTGCCTCGACCTCGCCGCGGACGGCCTCGAAGCGGTTCTCCGCGTATGCAAGAAACACCAGGCCGAGGACCGGATTGCGATACTGAACCGGCGTTAACTTCGAGTTGGCTCGCAGTTCGTCAGCGGCGGCCCACAGGGTGTTGCGCACCTTGGCGAGGTCAGTCGTCTTCACCACGTTCCGTTCTTTCAGGGGAGAAACTCCACACCGACTATGCCGCCCGCAATACGAAGCATAAGAAGGCGATGATGCAGTCTCATTTGGTGCACATGTTCGGTGAACAGTGTGAGCCTTCAGCCGTCTCGACGCAGTAGATCCTATCGCCGCAACGGAGGATGGCGTCGGGAACTCGCGGACGATGGCGCAGCGCACCACCAATTGATGGCTGCACGCCTGTCAACCTGCTTCCAGGGACCGATCGCTGGCAAGTCCCCGAATACGACGCCTCAGAGATCAGCTCGATTGACCGTGCATAACAAGAGGTCAGGCCGCATGTCTGCAACCTGACCTCAGTACCGCCTTGAGCTACCGCTCGTGGTGGGCGAAGGGGGACTTGAACCCCCACGTCCCGAAGGACACTGGCACCTGAAGCCAGCGCGTCTGCCATTCCGCCACTCGCCCGTGGCCGCCGGAGTTCCGGCGGGCATGCCGTCGAACTGGGTTCGTCCGGCGACTGGACGACGATAACAGCACCGCGCCCCTACTACAAAACCCGGGTCTCCGCGGGCATTCGCAGCGTCGGTGACCTGCGGCACCGGTGACTGGCCATACCCCTGGGGCAGGTGTTACACACGGTGAACCAGTTGTCGTGGTGGCACAGTTGTCCGGTCTTGTCGCTATCATCAAACAAGGCCATATGCACGGCGACACGCTCGAATGCCGCGGAAGGAGGTCTCGGTGGGGATCCTGCAACGAATTGAACGCAAGCTCGAAGGTGCTGTTGACGACGGCTTTGCGCGAGTTTTCGGTGGTCAGGTGGCCCCGCAGGAGATCGAGAACGGCCTGGCGCGCGAAGCCGAGGAGTCGCTGGAGAACCTCGGCGACGGTACGGTCCTTGCGGCGAACAGCTACACATTGCTGTTGAGTCCGACCGATCACGAGCACATCGCGGCGGAATACGAACTGAACCGCAAGACTTTCTCGAAGCATTTGGAACACTTCATCCATGACAACGGGTGGCAGACCTACGGCAAGGTCGTCGTAGAGTTCGAGCAATCGCCATCTCTACACACCGGGATCTTCCGTGCGCGCGGCACGGTGAACCCGGACGCACGGCCCCGACCGGTGCCGCCGCGTTCGGAGCAACCACACGGCGCGCCACCACCGAAGGCCCCTCGCCCACCGGCCGGTCCCCCGGCCCCGAATCCTCGCCCGGCCGCACAAGCCCTTCCCGCCGACGCCCTCGACCAAGGAGCCCCCAAGATGACTCAGAACCCCGGATACGACCAGCGCAGGGGCGCCGATCCCGCTTACGACCAGCAGGCCTACGAGCAGCAGGGCTACGACCAGCAGGGGTACGGACAGCAGGGCTACGAGCAGTACGGTCAGCAGCCCGGCTACGAGCAGGGGTACGACCAGCAAGGCTACGGTCAGCAGCCCGCCGGCTACGAACAGCAGGGTTACGGCCAGCAGCCCGGCTACGGCCAGCAGGGCTACGGTCAGCAGCCCGGCTACGAGCAGCAGGGTTACGGCCAGCAACCCGGCTACGGCCAGGGCTATGAGCAGCAGGGCTACCAGCAACCGGCCGGCTACGAACAGCAGGGCTACGGACAGCAGCCCGGTTACGGCCAGCCCGGCTACGAACAGCAGGGCTACGGACAGCAGCCCGGCTACGACCAGGGTTACGGCCAGCAGGGCTATTCGCAGCAGGGCTACGGACAGCAGCCGGCCGCCTACGACTACCAGGGCGGCTACGACCAGGGTTACGGCGCGGGACGTCCCGCCGCCGGTTACGCCCCGACGTCGATCACCGTGCTCCTCGAGGACGGCAGCAACCGCACCTTCCAGCTGCACGAGGGTTCCAACGTGATCGGTCGCGGCCAGGACGCGCAGTTCCGTCTGCCCGACACCGGTGTGTCGCGTCGCCACGTGGAGATCCGCTGGGACGGCACCACCGCGATGCTCACCGACCTCAACTCGACCAACGGCACCACCGTCAACGATCTGCAGGTCAACACCTGGGAACTCGCCGACGGCGACCGCATCCGCGTGGGTCACTCCGACATCACCGTCCGGTTCCAGTAGGCCCGGCAACCGCCGACGAACGCCCCGTGGAACGCGGGCGGCGATCGTCGCTGATCGAGGCGATCCGGCGACTGTGCGCGGGCGGTTGATACTGAACTGTCATATGTGAATGAACGGGTTCGGCGGAACTGCCCATAAGATGCACACGGGGTCCGCCGGTTGCGATCGGCAGTCGAGATCGACACCCGCCCGGTACGGCTTGCCGAGTACGACTGAACCGAGATGTGACGGCGCTGGAGGTGAACACACGAGATGCAGGGCTTGGTGCTGCAATTGACCCGTATCGGGTTCCTGCTGTTGCTGTGGTTGTTCGTCTTCGCCGTGATCCGGACTCTTCGTGCCGACATCGCCTCGGCCGGCGGCATGCGCATCCCGCGCTACTCGGGTGGCGCGGACAAGCGTCGACGCAGCGGTGGGGTACGAGGCGCGGCCCGCTACCTCGTCGTCACGCATGGCGCCTTGGCCAACACCCGCATCAGCCTCGGCCAGCAACCGGTGCTGCTCGGCCGCGCCGACGACTCGACTCTCGTCCTCACCGACGACTACGCCTCGGAACGTCACGCACGTCTCTCCAGACGGGGTGACGACTGGTATGTCGAAGACCTCGGTTCCACCAACGGCACCTATCTCGACCGGTCCAAGGTGACGACTGCCGCGAAGGTCCCGCTGAACACGCCGATCCGCATCGGCAAGACCGTGATCGAGTTGCGCCCGTGACACTTGTGTTGCGTTACATCGCGCGCAGCGACCGCGGTCTCGTCCGGTCCAACAACGAGGACTCCTTCTACGCCGGTCCGCGCCTGCTCGCGCTCGCCGACGGGATGGGCGGACACGCGGCCGGCGAGGTCGCCAGTCAGCTCGTCATCCGTGCCCTGTCCGAACTCGACGAGGACGAGCCCGGCGGCGATCTGCTGAGCCAGCTCGACCGCGCCACACGCGCGGGCAACGAGGCCATCGCCGCGCAGGTCCACGAGGCGCCCGAGCTCGACGGCATGGGCACCACGCTCACCGCCATCCTCTTCGCCGGCAGCCGAATCGGACTGTGCCACATCGGCGATTCACGCGGCTACATGTACCGCGACGGTGTACTCAACCAGATCACCCGCGACGACACCTTCGTGCAGACACTCGTCGACGAAGGCCGGATCACCGCCGAGCAGGCACACACGCACCCGCAACGGTCGCTGATCATGCGGGCGCTGACCGGCAGCGAGGTCGAACCCACACTCACCATGCGCGAGGCCCGCGCCGGCGACCGGTACATGCTCTGCAGCGACGGGCTGTCCGACGTCGTGAGCGAGGAGACCCTCGCCGAAACCCTCGGCTCGATCGCGGATCCGAAGGAGTGCGCCGACCGCTTGATCGAACTCGCTCTGCGCGGTGGCGGCCCGGACAACGTGACCGTCGTCCTCGCCGACGTCGTCGACACCGAGTACGGCGACTCTCGCCCGATCGTCGGCGGAGCCGCCGGCGGCCACGAGGAGCACTACACCCCCGATCCCGCGACCGCTGCCGGGCGCGCCGCCGCGCTGCGTCCGCCGGCCGCCCAGCCGCAGCGCCCGACGGTCCTGACCGAGGACGACGCGCCGCCGAAGCACAAGAGCACGTGGCGTCGGTGGCTTGCCGTCGGTGTCGCAGTCGCGGTCGTAGTCGCACTGGTCGCCGGATTCTTCGCCGTCCGCGCGGTCGTGCAGAGAAACTACTACGTGGCCGCCGACTCCGGCGGGGACGTCGTGATCCATCAGGGTTCGCCGGCCGACTTCCTCTTCGTGTCGATGAGCGAACCCGTGACACGGGTGTGCGTCGAGAATCTCGACCAGGAGAAACCCACCTACACCTTCATCCCGTACGACGACACCTGCAAGATCTCGCTCAACGTCGACGATCTCGTGTCCGGACCGGCCCAGTCGGTGAAGAACGTGATGATCCGCGACCGCAGCGCCGAGGAGATCGAGGGCGTGGTGACCAAGGAGCTCACCTTCCGCTGCGACAATGCTCCGTCGTCGACTCCTCCGCCTCCGCCGTCCACGCCGATCCCGCCCCCGGCCTCGAGCGCACCGCCCGCTCCCCGTGCCTCCGCGAACCCGTCCGGCATCCCTCAGAGAGGTGCCACCGAGTCGGTGGCCCCGCCCGCACCGGGCGCTGCACCCACCGAGAAGCCCGCACCTCCACAGGACGCCGGTACCAGCTGCCGGCAGCAGGTGAGATGACTCAAGCCGCGCCCACCCCGCATGCCCCGCCTCGCGAGCCCGCGACGAGTACCGGCCGCAACGCCGAGCTACTCCTGCTGGTGTTCGCCATCGGTCTCGTGACAGTGGCCCTTCTCGTCGTCCAAGCCGCCCAGGGCCAGAACCTGACGTGGGACATCGTCAAGTACGTCGCCGCGTACACGGCGCTGTTCGGGATCGCCCACCTGGTCGTACGACGCTATGCGCCGCACGCGGACCCGATCCTGCTCCCCGTCGTCGCCGTGCTCAACGGGCTGGGTCTGGTGCTGATCCACCGCCTCGACCTCGGGTCCGGCAACACCGGTGAGTCGATCAACCCGACCGAGTCGACCAACAACGCCGACCAGCAGTTGCTGTGGGCCGGTCTGGGCATCATCGCGTTCTCGGCGGTGCTGATCCTCATCCGGGATCACCGCACCCTGTCGCGGTACGCCTACACCCTCGGCCTCGGCGGACTGATCTTCCTGATCATCCCGGCGATCCTGCCGAGCGCGTTCTCGGAGATCAACGGCTCCAAGAACTGGATCATCACGCCGTTCTTCTCGATCCAGCCGAGCGAGTTCTCGAAGATCCTGATCATCATCTTCGCCGCGGCGGTCCTGGTGTCGAAGCGCGACCTGTTCATCACCGCGGGCCCGCACGTCCTCGGCGTCGACCTCCCCCGCGCCCGCGACCTCGGCCCACTGATCGCCGCCTGGGCCATCGCCATCGCGGTGATGGTGGTCCAGAAGGACCTCGGCACGTCGCTGCTGATCTTCGCGACCATCCTGACGATGCTCTACGTGGCCACGTCCCGGGTCGAATGGCTGGTCCTCGGCATCGGTCTGTTCGCCATCGGCGCCGTGCTGGCGTGGTCGATCTTCTCCCATCTGCAGACGCGTGTCTCGGTGTGGCTCAACCCCTTCGAGGACTTCGACGGCTCGGGCTACCAGATCGGTCAGAGCCTGTTCGGCTTGGCCACGGGCGGTCTGTTCGGCACCGGCCTCGGTTCCGGACGACCCAACATCGTGCCGTTCGCCAACACCGACTTCATCATCTCGACCATCGGTGAGGAACTCGGGCTCGCCGGGCTCACCGCGATCCTGCTGCTCTACATGGTGTTCATCCATCGCGGCCTGCGCACCGGCATCGCCGTCCGGGACAGCTTCGGCAAGCTTCTCGCGACAGGCCTGGCGTTCACCATCGCCATGCAGATCTTCGTCGTGGTCGGTGGCGTCACCAAGCTCATCCCGCTGACCGGCCTGACGACGCCGTTCCTGTCCTACGGCGGATCGTCGCTGCTGGCCAACTACATCCTCGTCGCGCTGCTCATCCGGATCTCCAACGCCGCCCGCGAACCCGATCCGGTCAAGAAACGTCCGGCGGCCAAGCCGGTGGACGCGCTGCCCACCCAGGTGGTGAAGCGCCGATGAACAAGCCGATCCGGAACGTGTCGATCGCGGTGATCGTGATGATCGTCGCGCTGCTCGCCAACGCCACCTACGTCCAGGTGTTCAAGGCCGACGCCCTGAAGACCGACCCGCGCAACAACCGGGTGCTGCTCGACGAGTACTCGCGCCAGCGCGGCCTGATCACCACCGCCGACGGCACCGTGATCGCCCTGTCGGTGCCCATCGACAGCCGCCTGAAGTTCCTGCGTCAGTACCCGCGGGAAGGCGCCGAGGCATTCGCGCCGGTCACCGGCTACTACTCGTTCCAGTACCTGGCGAGCCAGATCGAGCACTACGAGAATTCCATCCTCAACGGATCCGACGACCGGCTCTTCGGCCAGCGGTTCATGGACATGTTCTCCGGCCGCGACCCGCGTGGCGGGAACGTCGTCACGACGATCAACCCGAAGGTCCAGCAAGCCGCGTACCGCGCCATGCTCAACGGGCCGTGCGACGGACCGTGCCGCGGCGCGGTGGTGGCGCTCCAGCCCAACACCGGCAAGATCCTGGCGATGGTCTCGACCCCGAGCTACGACCCCAACAAACTCGCCAGCCACGACCAGGAAGTTCGTGAGAGCAGCTGGGAGGCGTGGAACCGTCCCGGCGACACCGCTCAGCCGATGCTGAACCGCGCAATCAACCAGCTGTATCCGCCCGGATCGACCTTCAAGGTCGTCACCTCGGCGGCCGCGCTCCGCGACAACATCACCCCGGGCATCCGCCTCACCGCGTCACCGAGTTTCCCGCTGCCGGGCACAAACGTGTCCCTGCCGAACTACGGCGGACAGGCCTGCCCGGGGTCCTCGGGCGGAACCGTGTCGCTGGAGACGGCGTTCAAGTACTCGTGCAACACCGCGTTCGCCGAACTGGTGACGGAGAAGATGTCGGACGCGATCCCCAAGTTCACCGAGACCGCGAGCCTGTTCGGCCTCGATCAACCCGGCCCGGACATCCCGATCCCCGTCGCCGACTCGACCGTGGGTCAGATCCCGTCTCTCGACGTTCTCGCACAGGCATCCATCGGACAGCGGGATGTACGGCTCACGCCGCTGCAGAACGCCATGATCGCGGCGACCGTCGCCAACGGAGGGGTGCGTATGCAGCCGTACCTGGTCGATAAGCTCCAATCGGCGGATCTGCGAACCTTGCAGACCACACCGCCGAACACCGCCAACAAACCGATCACACCGGAGCAGGCGGCCGAGCTGACATCGATGATGATCGAGTCCGAGCGCTCCACCGCGGGCGCCGGCGGACCGGTGTCCATCGCGTCGAAGACCGGCACCGCCGAGAGCGGTTCGAGCACCGAGACACCGTACGCCTGGTACATCGCGTTCGGACCGTCGTCGAATGCACAGATTGCCGTGGCCGTCGTGGTGGAGAATGGACAATTCGGTGCGGACTCGGTCGGCGGGACCGTCGCCGCACCGATCGGACGAGAAGTGATCAACTCACTGGTGGGAGGTGGCAGTCGATGACCCTGCAGAACGGCACCACCATCGGTGATCGTTACCGGCTCATCCGTCTGATCGCGACGGGCGGCATGGGCCAGGTGTGGGAAGCCCTCGACACACGCCTGAACCGTCGTGTCGCGGTGAAGGTCCTCAAGGCGGAGTACACGAGCGACCCGGAGTTCATCGCGCGGTTCCGCGCGGAGGCGCAGACGACCGCGAAACTCAACAACCCGGGCATCGCCAACGTCTTCGATTACGGCGAGACACCGGATTACAACGGTGGCGACCCGCTGGCCTATCTGGTGATGGAACTGGTCGACGGTGAGCCGCTGAACTCGGTGATCTCGCGTCTCGGCCGGCTGTCGCTGACCAACACGCTCGACATGCTCGAACAGACCGGCCGTGCCCTGCAGGCCGCGCACAGTCAGGGTCTGGTGCACCGCGACGTCAAGCCGGGCAACATCCTGATCACTCCCACCGGCCAGGTGAAGATCACCGACTTCGGTATCGCCAAGGCCGTCGACTCCGCCCCGGTCACCAAGACCGGGATGGTCATGGGCACCGCGCAGTACATCTCTCCCGAGCAGGCCACCGGCGACGAGGCGACGGCCGCGTCCGACGTGTACTCGCTCGGCGTCGTCGGCTACGAGGCCCTCACCGGCCGGCGCCCGTTCCTCGGCGACGGTGCGATCACCGTGGCGATGAAACACATCCGCGAATCACCGCCGCCACTGCCGTCCAACCTGCCCTCGGGTGTCCGTGAGCTCATCGAGATCACGATGGCCAAGGATCCACGCCAGCGTTACGCCAACGGTGGCGAGTTCGCCGACGCGGTGGCCGCCGTCCGCGCGGGTCGCCGACCCCCGCGGCCGGGTGCCGTCGCCGGCGCGGCAGCGGGTGCTGCCGGGGCCGCGGCGCTGGGGGCCGCCGTCGCGACACGCGCCACGACGTCGCCGGGCACCGCTTCGCGTCCCGTCACACCGCGTCCGACGTCCCGGACGGCGGTCGCGCCGCCACCGGACAACAGCTGGACGACCGGCCAGAAGGTCCTCGCCGGTGTGGCCGCCGCGCTGCTGGTCGGTGCGATCGGCCTGATCGGCTTCTACCTGGTCAGCAGCGGTGGCAGCGATGCCGCACCGCCGGCCCCGTCCACCTCCTCGACAGTCACCCAGACCACCACTGTGGCCCCGACCGAGGAACCGACGGAGACCACGACCACGCGGCGCCCGACCCGCACCACCACGCGGGAGGAGACGACCACCAGCGAACAGACGACGGAGACGACGACACCGGCTCCGCCGACGACCACCGAGGACACGACGGACACCGGTGCCGCCACCGGTACCCCGTGCTTCCCCGGCGTGCCGTTCCCGCTGTGCTAGACCCCCGCGCCATGCTGACATCACGTCCGACCACCACACCGAGCTGAGATCCGAGGCTGACCCCGAGGCAGATGACGACACCACACCACCTCTCCGACCGCTACGAACTCGGCGAAACGCTGGGTTTCGGTGGCATGTCCGAGGTGCACTATGCCCGGGATCTGGTGTTGCACCGGGACGTGGCGATCAAGGTGCTGCGCGCCGACCTCGCGCGTGATCCGTCGTTCTACCTCCGGTTCCGGCGGGAGGCCCAGAACGCGGCGAAGCTGAATCACCCGACGATCGTCCAGGTCTTCGACACCGGTGAGGCCGAGACCGAGGACGGTCCGCTGCCGTTCATCGTGATGGAGTACGTCGACGGCGACACCCTGCGTGACGTGTTGCGCGCCAACGGTCCGATCGCACCGCGGCAGGCGATGACGTGGATGGCCGACGTCGCGGCCGCGATGGACTTCTCACACCGCAACGGCATCGTGCACCGCGACATGAAGCCGGCGAACGTGATGATCGACAAGTCCGGCGCGGTGAAGGTGATGGACTTCGGCATCGCCCGCGCGATGAGCGACTCGACGTCGACCATGACGCAGACGTCCGCGGTGATGGGCACCGCCCAGTACCTGTCGCCGGAGCAGGCCCGCGGCATCAAGGTCGACCCGCGCAGCGACATCTACTCGATGGGTTGTGTGCTCTTCGAATTGCTCACCGGAGAACCGCCGTTCACCGGTGACTCACCCGTCGCGGTCGCCCACCAGCACGTGCACGAGGACCCGCCGTGGCCGTCGCACGTGCGCCCCGACATCCCGCGTGAGCTCGACTCCGTCGTGCTCAAGGCGATGAGCAAGAACAAGGAGAACCGGTATCAGTCGGCCGCGGATCTGCGCGCCGACCTGATCCGGGTGCTCGCCGGCGGCAAGCCGTCGGCGCCGATGCTGCTCACCGACGAGGAGCGCACCGAGTTCATCGACACCGGGCCGCGACGCCCCACCCGGTCGGAGACGACCGGGCCCCGGCGCGCCGTCCCCGCGCGGGCCGGCGGCAACCATCGACGAGACGACGCATACCGGGACGACGCCGACGACGAGCCGCCACGCCGAAGGTCACGCCGGCTGATGGCCGGCGCGATGGCCGCAGTGGTGCTGCTCGTCGGAACGCTGTTCCTCTGGTCCCCGTGGAGTTCGGGGTCCGATCCCGAGGTCACCGTGCCCGCAGTCGCCGGACTCAGTTCCGACGACGCCCGGTCCTCCCTCGAACGCGCCGGTTTCGAGGTGCGGGTCCTCGAGGAACCCAGCCTCGACGTCGGGCCCGGACTGGCCACCAGGTCGACGCCGGGCGAAGGGGTCCTGGCGGCCGAGGGATCCGAGGTCGCGCTGTACATCTCGACCGGTCCACAACGGCACCGGATACCGTCTGACCTGGTCGGGAAGACCCCGTCGGAGGCGCAGGACGCCCTCAAGGTGCTCGGGTTCACCAACGTCAGGACCGAACGTGTCGACTCGACGATCGACATGAAGGACAAGGTCGTCTCGACCGCACCGAAGATCGGCACCGAGGTGCCGGTGAACGGCGCGGTGGTCCTCAACGTGGGCAACGGCCCCAAGGAGATCACCGTCCGCGACGTCGTCGGCATGCCGGCGGACCGCGCCCGCGCGGTCCTCGAAGAGCTCGGTATGACGGTCGAGGTGATCGCGGTCGACTCGGAACAGCCCGCGGGCGAGGTCATCTCCACCTCTCCCGGGCCCGGTTCGACGGCCGAGCAGGGCAGCACGGTGCAGCTCTCGGTGTCCCGTGGCAACCTGTTCACCGTGCCGAACCTGCGGGGCAAGACGCCCGTCGAGGCCCAGGCATCCCTCGAGCAGGCCGGGTGGGAACGGTCGACGCTGACGCGTCAGACGCGCAACGTGCCACTGAACAGTCCCGACAGCGGACGGGTCATCGGGCAGGACCCCCCGGTGGGATCGAAGGCGCGCAAGAACGGCGCGATCACCATCGTCGTCGGTCAGGCCAGCCTGCTGCCGAACTGACGGACGCCCGGTCGGCAGGGTCGGATCACGTCAGCCGACCGCGCTGGCCATCTCCGCTTCGAGCGCCGCGACACGTGCCTCGTCGACCTCGATTCCGCAGATCTCGAGCCAGTTGGCGAGCATCCGGTGCCCGCCCTGGGTCAGAACGCTCTCGGGGTGGAATTGCACCCCGTGGATCGGCAGCTCGCGGTGGGCCATCGCCATCACGATGCCGGACTCGGTGCGTCCGGTGACGACGAGCTCGTCGGGGATCGTCTCGGGCAAGACGGTCAGCGAGTGGTAGCGGGTGGCGGTGAACGGATCCGGCAGGCCGGCGAGCACACCCTTGTCGTCGTGGAAAACCAGCGAGGTCTTTCCGTGCAGCAGTTCCGGAGCTCGGTCGACGGTCCCGCCGAAGGCAGCGCCGATCGCCTGGTGCCCCAAGCACACGCCCAGCAGGGGGAGTTCCTCGGCAGCGGCCACCTCGACCATCGGCATCGTCGCACCGGCACGCTGCGGGGTGCCCGGTCCCGGGCTCAGCAGCACTCCGTCGAATCCGGCGACCGCCTCACGCAGATGTTCGGCGTCGAACGGGGTCAGACGCGGGTCGTCGTTGCGCCACACGACGGCCTCGACACCGAGCTGACCCAGGTATTGGACCAGGTTGTAGACGAAGCTGTCGTAGTTGTCGATGACCAGGATGCGGCTCACGGACAAAAGGCTACCGCCGAAAGCGGGTACCGCCGTCAGCGACCTGGTGAGATACCGTAGAAGTCGAGTGTTTCCGACCCCGGACCGCTCGTCGCCACGACGTTCGGGACGCCAGGGCACGCATACGACCGCTGCCGCGGTACAGCACAACAGAGGATGTCATGCCGAAGTCAAAAGTCCGGAAGAAGACCGACTACACGATCAACACCGCGAGCAGGACGCCGGTCAAGGTCAAGGCCGGCGCTTCGAGCACCATCTACGTGAGCGTGATGCTCGGCCTGATGCTCTTGGGGCTGGCCTGGCTCGTCGTCTACTACCTCGCCGCCACCCCCACCGCGTACGGCGGCGAGGGTCAGGTCCTCCACTGGATGGCGCAGCTCAACTCCTGGAACTTCCTCATCGGGTTCTCGCTCATGGTGGCCGGCCTGTTGATGACCATGCGGTGGCGCTGATCGCATTGCCGCTCATGTGCCGGACGAATCGCTCTGAACTGCGGAAACACATGTGTGTAAGTTGTCCACAGTGTGGAAATAACATGTGTGTAAGTTCTCCCCACTGTGAGTAACTCCTGTGGATAACTCTGGCGACTCATCCACACACGCATGGTCGACGCCCGTCGGCGCGGGAGTCGCGGGCTGCCTCGGAGGAGTGATCCTGCTCGGCGGCGCGGTTCTGGTGTCCAACGACCCGGGCGGCTCCGTGCTCATGGGAATCGCCGGCATCCTGCTGGTCGGCCTGGGTGTCTACACGCTGGTCGTCCGGCCGCGCCTCGAACTCACCGCCGGATACCCGGCCACGCTGACCGTCCGCGGTCTGACCGGGCGACGCAGCTACACGCCCGACCGCGTCGAGCGCATCCGGCTGTTGTCGATGCGCCGCGTCGGGCGTCGGGTGGGACAGCTCGAGATCGACGTCCTCGACGACGACGCCGAACCCGTCCGCCCGAATGACGGAACCGGGAGAGACGGACCCCGGGACGACACCCGGTTGCTGGTCTTCAGCCGATGGGATCTCGGCACCGACCTCATCTCGGTCGTCGACGAACTCCGCGCTGCGGGATTCCACGTCGACGACGACAGATGACGTGTGAACGTCAGCGGATGTAGGTCAGCCCGTCGTAGGTGACGCCCCCGGCGATCCCCAGGCCGAGCGCGACGACGAAGAGCACGCCGAGCGCGATCCAGCCGACCCGGCCGGTCGCCTGCGGGGTCCGGCGCCCCTCGGGCAGGACCAGTCCCGGGAGATACACGACGGCTGCGGTGGCCGCGGAACCGAAGGCGAGACCGCCGAGGTGCCCCAGGACGGAGATCCCGGGCAGCGAGAACGACAGGACCACGTTGAACCCGATGATCAACAGCACCGGCACCGGCGAGACCCGCGCCTTGAGGATGATCACCAGCATCGCGCCCATGAGGCCGTAGATGGCGCCCGAGGCGCCCGCGGTCAGGGCGCGGTCGTTCTCGAAGAGCATGACGGCGGCGCTGCCGCCCAACAGGGCGATCAGATACACCGCGAGGTAGCGGGCCATGCCGAGCGCGAGCTCCAGGTCACGGCCCAGGATGTAGAGCGAGAGCATGTTGACGGCCACATGCATCACGCTGAAATGCAGGAAGCCGGACGTCAGCAGTCGCCAGTACTCGCCGGCGGCGACGTCGCTCTTGAGCAGATCTCCGGAACTGAAGATCGTGGCGGCCCCGGGGTCGCCGAAGCCTCCCTGCACCGCGCACAGGAGGAAGACCAGGATGTTGATCCCGATCAGGGTGTAGGTGACGTAGGGCTTGCCCTCGGACAGCCGGGTCCTGGCCATCCTCCGGATCCCGCGGTCGCCGAAGGCCGGCGTCTGCTGGATGCCGTCACCTCGAAGACATTCGAGACAATGCTGGCCGACCGACGCCGGTCGAAGACACTCCGGACACGCCGGCCGCCCACACCGGCTGCAGGACAGGCCGGTGGGACGGTCGGGATGCCGGTAGCACACCGCCCGCTGGGGGGCGGTGTGTTCCGGAGTGGTCAGTTGACCTCGATCTTCTCGATGACGACGGCGTCGAGCGGACGATCCTGACGATCGGTCGACGTGGTCGCGATGGCGTCGACGACCTGCTGCGACGCGGGGTCGGTGACCTCGCCGAAGATGCTGTGGCGACGGTTGAGGTGCGGGGTCGGGCCGACGGTGATGAAGAACTGCGAGCCGTTGGTGCCCGGACCGGCGTTCGCCATGGCCAGCAGGTACGGACGGTCGAACTGCAGCTCGGGGTGGAACTCGTCGCCGAACTGGTAGCCGGGGCCGCCCATGCCGGTGCCGGTCGGGTCGCCGCCCTGGATCATGAATCCGGCGATCACGCGGTGGAACACCGAGCCGTCGTAGAACGGGCCGGAGTTGCCGCCGGACGCGTTCGGCTTGCTGTATTCCTTGCTTCCCTCGGCCAGGCCGACGAAGTTCTCGACGGTCTTCGGCGCGTGGTTCGGGAACAGGTCGACCTTGATGTCGCCGCGGTTGGTGTGGATGACTGCGGAGGTTTTCTGAGTGGTCACCCCACCATCCAACCACTTGTGGCCTTTCGGGTGGTCGGGAGATGGCTCTCAAATGCATGGATCCGATTCCGCAGACGTGGTCGGCGCGCGCAGGGTCACACGATCCGAGGTGGCATCGGCGGCCGTCCGGCTGGCACTCTGGTCGACATGCCGAAGAACTACCTCGTCGTCGCGGTGACCGTGCTCGCAGCGGCGCTCATCGCAGGTGCCGGCGCGGTCATCCTGCGTCGTACGCGCCAGGATCCGCCGCCGGTCTCCCCGACTGTTCCCCGCGTCGAAGAGGTCCGTCAGGCCCTCGTGGAGAGCACGGAATCACAGGCCTCGTGACGACACCGCCGACGGTCGATCCGGGCGTCGGCGGCGTCCACGGGTAATTTGAAACACGTGACCTCAGACGACGAGCGCTCTACGACCACGCCCGCCTCCCCCGGTGGCGCGTCCGAGCGGGCACGCGAGCTGTGGTCGATGTCCGACGACGCGAGGCCTCGCGACCCGGAACCGACCCGTTCCGGTCCGAGCGGCGCCGGCCCGGTGCCCACCGGCGGATCCCATGGCACCGCCCCCTGGGAGCGTGTTCCGAGCGCACCCATCAGTGCACCCTCCCCGCCCCGCGGTCGTGACCTGACCGAACCGAACCGTCCCGGGCCCGGCGGATCCTTCCCACCCGCATCGGGTGGCCCGACGCCCGGTGGTCCCACATCTGCCCAGCGTCCCGGTCCGCCTCCCGGCAGTCCCCGTCCCTCGGGCGGACCCGGCGGGCACGGCGGTCCGCGTCCGCAACCGCCCGGCACGAACGGTCCCCGCCCCGGCGGTGACCCGGGTCCTCCCCCACGTCCGGCCGGCGCGTACACGACCGGGCCCCGTCCGCGGCCGGTTCCGGGTGATCCGCAGGGCAATCCCCGTCCGATGCCCCCTGGCGCCCGGCCCCCGGCCGGACACCACCCGCCGCCCGGAGCCCCCCTCCAGTCGCCCATTCCTGGTGCGCCGCAAGGTAATTCGTCGCAAGTTGATCCCTCGCAACGCACCGGTGCACCACGTCCGGACGCGCTCGGTGCCCGTCCGGGACCGCCACTGTCTCGTCCGGAACTGTCTCGTCCGGAACCGTCTCGTCCGCGCCCGGAGCTCGACGGCGAGACGTCCGACTCAGACGACCGCACGGTCTTCGCGCCGGTCTCCCAGGCCTACTCAGCAAACAATCCAGCACTCGAGGACGATCCGGAGGACAACGTGGCTCCCCAGTCCGGCCCACGCCTCAATCGCACGGCCGTGTGGGCCCTGGTCCTCTCCGGGCTGGGCATCACCTTCGTGATCGGTCTCGTACTCGGCTACCGCGCGCGGGCCCAGATCCGTCGCACCCGGGAGGCCGGACTGCCGTTTGCGAACGTCGCGATCTGGTTGGGCTGGGCCTACCTCGGCGTGCTGGTGTTCGGGTTGCTCGTCTACGGCTGGATCCTGTTCGTCGCCTGATGCGATTCTGCGCGGCTCTATGACATCGGTCTCAGCGGAAACGGGCGAATCGCCTTCCTCGAGATCGCGGATCGGCACCGAATTGTGCGCCGTTTCGGTAGGAAGATCTGATAGCGGAAAAGAGGCTCCATCCAGCGTGTTCCCGGTCACGGCGAGCCGCGGGGTCGCGCCGAGGAGATTCCGGCGCGCGTGAACGTACTCGCGCGTAATGGCTTCGGTCCGCAACTATCGATCTGTTGAACCACCTCGCGTGTGCCGAAAACACCCTCGGCACGACGAACCGAAGGAGTCGGTGATGTTCTCCCGAATCGCCATCGTCAACCGTGGCGAGGCCGCAATGCGCCTCATCCACGCCGTCCGTGGCCTGTCCGCCGAGACCGGGCAGCCGATCGAGGTCATCGCGCTGCACACCGATGTCGACGCCGCCGCCACCTTCGTGCGCGAAGCCGACATCGCCTACGACCTCGGTCCCGCCGCGTCGCGCCCGTACCTCAACATGAAGGTGCTCGAGCGCGCCCTGCTGGAGACCGGCGCCGACGCGGCGTGGGTCGGCTGGGGCTTCGTCGCCGAGGACCCGGTGTTCGCCGAACTCTGTGAGCGGATCGGCGTCACCTTCGTCGGTCCGTCGCCCGACGCGATGCGCAAGCTGGGCGACAAGATCGGCGCGAAGCTGATCGCCGAGGAAGTCGGTGTGCCGGTCGCACCGTGGAGCCGCGGTGCCGTCGACTCCATCGACGAGGCCCTGACCGCGGCCGCCGACATCGGCTACCCGCTGATGCTGAAGGCCACCGCCGGCGGCGGCGGGCGCGGCATCCGCGTCATCAACAACGACGACGAGTTGCGCGACGCCTACGAGCGCACCCGCGACGAGGCCGCCCGCGCCTTCGGCAGTGGCGTCGTCTTCCTGGAGCGTCTGGTCACCGGTGCGCGCCACGTCGAGGTCCAGGTCATCGCCGACGGTCAGGGCACCGCGTGGGCGCTCGGCGTCCGCGACTGCTCGGTCCAGCGTCGTAACCAGAAGGTCGTCGAGGAATCGGCATCGCCCGTCCTCTCCGAGGACCAGGTCGCCGAGCTCAAGGCCTCCGCCGAGCGGCTCGCCGTCGCCGTCGGCTACCGCGGCGCCGCCACCGTCGAGTTCCTGTACCACCCCGGCGAGAAGCTCTTCGCCTTCCTCGAGGTCAACACCCGACTCCAGGTCGAGCACCCGATCACCGAGATCACCAACGGCTTCGACCTCGTCCGTGCCCAGCTGCACGTCGCGTCCGGCGGCAAGCTCGACGGCGAACCGCCGCGCGAGCGCGGACACGCCATCGAGGCGCGCCTCAACGCCGAGGATCCCGACCGCGACTTCGCACCGGCCCCCGGTCGCATCAACCTCCTCGAACTGCCGGCCGGCCCGGGTATCCGCGTCGACACCGGCGTGAGCGAGGGCGACACCATCCCGGCCGACTTCGACTCGATGATCGCCAAGATCATCGCCTACGGACGTGACCGCGACGAGGCGCTCGGCCGCCTGCGCCGGGCGATGCGCGAGACCCGCGTGATCATCGCCGGTGGCGCCACCAACAAGTCCTTCGTGCTCGAGCTGCTCGACCAGCCCGAGGTGATCGACGGCAGCGCCGACACCGGCTGGATCGACCGCGTCCGCGCCGAGGGCCGCCTGGTCGCGAACCAGCATTCGGCGATCGCACTGATCGCCGCCGCGATCGACGCCTACGAGGAGCAGGAGCAGGTCGAACAGCAGCGTCTGATGTCGACCGCCTCGGGCGGCCGTCCGCAGGTCCAGCACGACAGCGGTCGTCCGCTCGACCTCAAGCTGCGCGGCGCCACCTACCGGGTCCGCGTCGCGCGGATCGGCGCGCATCGCTTCCGTGTGAGCATCGAGGCAGGTACCGACACCCGCACCGTCGACGTCGAGCTCGAGCGCTTCGACGACCATGCCGCCCAGCTCGTGGTCAACCGTGAACGGTTCCGGCTCGTCACCGACACCCACGGTCCCGTCCACCTCGTCGACGTCGACGGGATCACCCACCGCGTCAGCCGCGACGAGGGCGGCATCGTCCGCTCGCCGGCACCCGCGCTGGTCGTCGCCACTCCGCTGCAGGTCGGCGACGAGGTCGAGGCCGGCGCCCCGGTGCTGGTCCTGGAGGCCATGAAGATGGAGACCGTGTTGCGCGCTCCGGTCCGCTCACGTCTCAAGGAATGTGCGGTGTCCGTGGGCGCACAGGTGGAGACCGGAGCGACGCTGCTGCGGCTCGAACCGCTCGCCGACGAGGACGAAGAAACTCCGGAGGAAGTCGCGGGCGTCGACATCGAGCTGCCCGTCGAACCCGAGGTCGAGGCCGACGAGCGCACCACCCGTACGCAGGAGGACCTGCGCGCCCAGCTACTCGGCTACGACGTCGACCCGCACGACCGCACCCGTCTCCTCGACGAGTACCTCGCGGTGCGGCGCGCCGCGATGGCCAGCGGTCGCCGGCCGCTCGCCGACGAGCTCGAACTCATCACCGTGTTCGCCGACATCGCCGAGCTGAGCCAGAACCGGCCGTCCAGCGACGAGCTCGGCGTCGAGCACGTCCACAGTGCGCGCGAGAACTTCCACACGTACCTGCAGAGCCTCGACGTGGAGCGGGACGGCCTGCGCGCCGCCTTCCACGATCAGCTCAGCCGGGCGCTGCGGCACTACGGGGTCACCGAGCTCGACCGGACCCCGGAGCTCGAGGCCGCGGTCTTCCGCATCTTCCTGGCGCTGCAGAACCCGACCGGGTCCGTCACCGTCATCAGCACCCTGCTGCGTGAGTGGCTGCAGGAGCCGACGCCCCGCGACGAGCTGCGCGACGACGTGGGCCCCGCCCTCGACCGCCTGATCGCCGCGACCCAGATGCGCTACCCCGCGATCGCCGACCTCGCCCGTGGCGTCGTCTACGCGTGGTACGGCCAGCCGCTGCTGCTCCGCGATCGTGCCCGCGTCTACAGCAACGTGCGCAAGCAACTCCGCTACCTCGACGAGAACCCGAACGCCGCGGACCGCGACGAGCGCATCGACAACATGGTGCGCAGCACCGAGCCGCTGGTCCGTCTCCTCGGCCAGCGCATCGAGCGGGGTAGCACCGACAACCGGGTGATGCTCGAGGTCCTGACCCGCCGCTACTACGGCAACAAGGGGCTCTCGGACATCCGCAACCACGAGGCCGGCGGCACGACCTTCGTCGTCGCCGACCGCGAGGGCGGCAGCCTGATGTCCGCGGCCGTCGGTTTCGCGGCGCTGCCGTCGGTGCTGGAGGGTCTCGGCAAACTCGCCCGGGGCGCGGCTGCGGTCGACTCGGACATCTATCTCAGCTGGGAGCAGCAGCCGAACGACTTCGACGTGCTGGCCGAGACGCTGCACGAGATCGTCTCCAACGCCTCACTCCCCCCGCAGGTCCACCGCGTCACGATCACCGTGGCCGGCAGCGGCGATGCGCGGATGCACCACCACGTCACCTTCCGGCCGTCCGCGACCGGCATGGCGGAGGAACGACTCATCCGCGGTCTGCACCCGCACATCGCGCAGCGGATGCGGATGGAGCGCCTCCGCAAGTTCGACCTCACCCGGCTCTCCTCGGCCGACGACGAAGAGGTGTACCTCTTCCGTTGTGTTGCAAGGGAGAACCCGTCCGACGAACGGCTCATCGCGTTCGCTCAGGTGCGTGACCTCACGGCGGTCCGCGAACCCGGCGGACGTCTGCTGACGCTGCCCACCGCGGAGGCGACGCTCGCCTCGTGTGCGGACTCGATCCGCCGCGCCCAGCGCGGAGCGGCCCGTCCGTCGAGCACCAACCGCATCGTCCTCTACGTGTGGCCGCCCATCGACGACGACGCGTCGATCCTCGACATGATCGCCGGTCACATCCGCGGTGTCACACAGGGAATCGGCCTCGAAGAGGTCCAGGTGATCGCTCGTCGACGCAATCCCGAGACCAGGGATCTCACCAAGGTGTCGATTCACTTCTCGCTCACCGCGACCGGCGAATTCGACGTCAAGGTCGGGGAACCGTCCGAGACCCCGATCGAGCCCGTCGACGAGTACCGGCAGAAGGTCAAGCGCGCCGCGGCACGCAACACCGTCTATCCGTACGAGTTGGCCGAGATCCTCGGTGCATTCACCGAATACGACCTCGACGCCGAACATCGTCTCGTCCCGGTCGACCGACCCAAGGGCCGCAACACCGCGGCGATGGTCGCCGGTCTGGTCACCACCCCGACCGAGAAGTTCCCCGAGGGCGTCACCCGCGTGGTCCTGCTCGGCGATCCCACCAAATCGCTTGGTGCGCTGTCGGAACCGGAATGCAGCCGGGTCATCGCCGCACTCGATCTCGCCGAACAGATGCAGGTGCCGCTCGAGTGGTACGCGCTGTCCTCGGGCGCCCGGATCTCGATGGACTCCGGCACCGAGAACATGGACTGGGTCGCCCGCGCGCTGAAGCGTGTCGTCGAGTACACCCAGGCGGGTGGCGAGATCAACATCGTCGTGGCGGGCATCAATGTCGGTGCGCAGCCGTACTGGAACGCCGAGGCGACGATGCTCATGCACACCAAGGGCATCCTGGTCATGACCCCGGATTCGGCGATGGTCCTCACCGGCAAGCAGTCGCTGGACTTCTCCGGCGGTGTCTCGGCCGAGGACAACTTCGGCATCGGTGGTTACGACCGCGTGATGGGCCCGAACGGCCAGGCGCAGTACTGGGCACCGAATCTCGGTGCGGCACGCGATGTCCTGATGTCCCACTACGAGCACACCTACGTGCTTCCGGGCGAGCGCACCCCGCGTCGTGCGATCACGACCGATCCGTCGGACCGGGACGTCTCCGATTACCCGCACGTGCTCGCCGGCAGCGACTTCACCACGGTGGGTCAGGTCTTCTCGCGGGAACACAACCCGGATCGCAAGAAGCCCTTCGACATCCGCACCGTGATGCGCGCCGTCGCCGACCAGGATCACGTCGTCCTCGAACGCTGGGCCGGCATGGCCGACGCCGAGACGGCCGTCGTGTGTGACGTCCACCTGGGCGGCATCCCGGTGTGCATGCTGGGCATCGAGTCGCGTGAGGTCGCGCGTCGTGGCTACAAGCCGACCGACGGACCCGACACGTACACCGCGGGCACGCTGTTCCCGCAGTCGTCGAAGAAGGCGGCCCGCGCGATCAACGTGGCCAGCGGCAACCGTCCGCTCGTCGTTCTCGCGAACCTGTCGGGCTTCGACGGTTCGCCGGAGTCGATGCGCAAACTGCAGCTCGAGTACGGCGCCGAGATCGGCCGAGCGATCGTCAACTTCCGCGGCCCGATCGTGTTCTGCGTGATCTCGCGCTATCACGGCGGTGCGTTCGTGGTGTTCTCGAAGGCGTTGAACCCGAACATGACCGTGCTGGCCATCGACGGTTCGTTCGCGTCCGTGCTCGGCGGTGCGCCCGCGGCCGCGGTCGTGTTCGCCGGTGAGGTCGCCAAGCGCGTCGCCGCCGATCCTCGCGTCCGCGAGCTCGAGGCGAGCGTCGCCGAGTCGTCCGGTACCGATCGCTCGAGCCTGAACGCGGAACTCGCCGACATCCGGCAGTCCGTTCGTGCCGAGAAGATCAGCGAGATCGCCGCCGAGTTCGACAAGGTGCACAGCATCCAGCGGGCCGTCGAGGTCGGTTCGGTCGACGCGGTCATCGGTGCCGAGGAGCTGCGTCCGCGGATCATCGGGGCGATCGAGAACTCCCCGGCGTGGGGCAAGACGGACTCGCATGCCGTGAGTTCCTGACCCTCTGAGTCCTGAACTCTCAGCACAATCGCCACCTCCGGCGGACTCGCCATCAGTAGACGGCGAACCGCCCGGGGGTGGCGATTGTCGTATGTGGGCGTGTGATCAGTTGGTTCTTCTTGCGGGCGGGACGTTCGTCCTCCCGGCGTGTTCTGCGTGCCATGGATGTCTCCTGAGGTCGTGGTTCACCAGCTGGACTTGTGGATACCGGGCAACTCTCCGCGATGAGCGAGTTCGCGGAACCGCACACGGGAGAGACCGGCTCCGATGTATCCGCGCGTTCTACCGGTCCTCCTGGAAATCGACGTGGGCGCGGGCGATCGGGTCGTACTTGCGGAGCACCAAGCGGTCCGGGTCGTTGCGGCGGTTCTTCCGGGTCACGTAGGTGTATCCGGTACCGGCCGTGGACCGGAGCTTGACGATGGGCCGGATCTCGTTGCGCGCCATCAGATCTTCTCTCCTCGAGCGCGCATCGTGCGCAACACGGACTCGATGCCGTACCTGTCGATGGTCGAGATCCCCTTCGTACTCACCCGGAGGGTGATGTACCGGCCCTCGCTGGGGACGAAGTACCGCTTGCGCTGGATGTTCGGGTCCCAGCAACGCGACGTACGTCGATGGGAGTGCGAGACCTGTTTGCCGAAGCCCGGTTCACGGCCGGTGACCTGGCACCGTCGAGACATGACGTCCTCCTTATTGACAATGATTGGCATTAGTGTCGCGGCCACGGTACCGTCGACCTCACGTAAATGGAAATGATTCTCAATAGCCAGGAGTGTTGCCGTGTTCGAGCCCGACGCCGCCGACGGTCAGATGCGCCACCTGCCGGCCGACATCCGGACGCCAGTCGTCCTGGTGACCGGCCTCGACCGGCCCGTCCTCTCGCGGATCGGCGACGCGCTGGAGGCCGACGCCGGAACGGTGCAGGTCCATCACGATCTGCGACACGTCGGCGAGGGCCGGGTGGTGCGAACACTGAGCTGGCGGGAGGCCGATGGTCGGCGGCGCGACGGGGTCACCGTGATCGAACTCGCCCACGGCTGTGTGTCGTGCACGCTGCGGGAGGACCTGCTTCCCCTGCTTCGGCGTCTTCATCGGCGATCGTCGGTGCGGCGCATCGTGCTCACGCTCGACCCGATTCTGGAGCCCGAACGGGTGGCCTGGTCCATCGAGCACGTCATCGTCGACGGCATGTCCGGCATCCCGGCGGCACCGGCAGCACTGGACGTACGGGGCGATTCCACGATCACCGCTGTGGCAGAACAGGATTGGCTGGATTCCGCGACGGGCGACCGCATCCTCGGCGAGGTATTGCCCGTCCCGCCCGACGACGAGCGCACACTGGCACAGGTCGCGGTCGGTCAAGTCGCCTTCGCGGACGCCCTCGTCGTCGCCGGAACGGATCCCAGCACTCGGGACGCCTGGGAATCCGCTCGTCTCATGGCCGTCCTCAAGCGGCTGGCACCGCAGGCGCCGATGATGTTCGAGCTGCCGGAACGCCCGGTCAGTCCCCTGCTGATGGAGCAGCTGGTCACCGCGATCCCGCGATCCTCGCGCCGGGGGCGCATCGACGGACCACACGACCCGCTCCTCGCCGATCAGCCCTCCCTCGACCCTGATTGCGGTGTCACCTGGATGGAGTTCACCGCCGACCGGCCACTCCATCCCGGTCGCCTGCACGACGCGATCGATTCCCTTCTCGACGGCGTGGTCTGCGCCCGTGGGCGGCTGTGGCTCGCCACGCAATCCGGCGAGGCGTTGTGGCTGGAGTCGGCCGGCGGCGGTCTGCGCGTCGCACCCGGAGGACGCTGGCTGGCCGAGATGGACGACGACGAACTCACGCAGGTCACACCTGAGCGGCGCGCACTCGGCGCGCTGCGCTGGGACGACGACCACGGCGATCGCCATTCGTCGTTGGTCGTGCTCGTCCACCGCGGCGTCCCGGACGACATCGCCGATGCATTACGCAACGCCTGCGTGAACGACGTCGAATTCGCTGCCGGACAGGAGTTCTGGTCAACGTTCGACGATCCTTTCGGACGGTTCCACGCAGACCCCTGCGACGACGTCGACGACATCGTTGTCCCGATGGCCGACAGTCCCATGACCGGGGATCCATCCGACAACTGACCCGGCGACCACGACCACGTGGAGCGACGGAAATGTGTACCCGCTCATCGTCATCGACGTCACCAGCGACTCGCACCCCTTCTACACCGGGTGTCCACCATCCCCGACGTCGCGGGGGCGGGCCGAGAAGTTCCGGCGCCGGTATCCACATCTGGACCGGTGACGTATCGCCGATCCTCAGGCATGGTGGAGAGATGGCGGACAACGAGCAGCCCGACTGGACGACCACCGAAGCCGACCTGAAGGCCGACCCCGACATGCCCGAGCAGCCCGGCGAACGAGACGGCCCGGGGTCGGTGTTCCCCTCGGCCGACGACACCCCGATCGGTGAGACCAAGCGCATCGCGGAGGAGAAGGCCACCTACGACGCGGCGCCAGCCGATGCCGATTCGAGCAGGGATCATGCGGTCGGCGGATCGGAGGGGACTGCCGATGGCCAGTGAACGACGCACCATCGTGCTGACAGGTGCCAGCGACGGGATCGGTGCCGTCGCGGCCCGCGCGCTGGCCGGGCCCTCGACGAATCTGGTGATCGTCGGACGGTCCCCACGGAAACTCGCGCCGATCGCCGCCGAAACCGGTGCGACTCCGTTCACCGCCGACTTCGCCGATCTCTCCGAGGTGCGTGAGCTGGCCACTCAGATCGTCGGCACCGTCGACTCCATCGACGTCCTGATGAACAACGCCGGTGGGACGTTCTCGCCGTCGATGCGGACCGCAGACGGACACGAGCCGAACTTCCAGATCAATCACCTCGCGCCGTTCCTGCTGACCAATCTGCTGCGCGACCGACTGGCCGCCGGCGGTCCGTCGCTGGTCCTGAACACCTCGAGCGTCGGCAATCTCGCCGGGAGTGTGGATCTCGACGACCTGGACTTCGAGCGACGCAGGGCATTCGGCGGACGAACCTACGGCACCGCGAAGCTGATGAACATCCTGTTCACCCGCGGCATCGCGCAGCGCTGGACAGATGACAAGATCTATTCCGCCGCAGTGCATCCCGGTCCGGCGGCGACCAGTTTCGGTCGGGACTCGCGACTCGTCGGCCTGGCCTACCGATCCCCGCTTGCCAAGCTGGTGACCATCACACCGGAGCAGGGCGCCGCACCACTCATCGCACTCGCCGAGCGCGGCGCGGATCCGTCGGTCAACGGCGTCTATTTCAGCCGCCACAAGCCGAACGGACGCGAGAACCGTCAGGCACACGACCAGAGGCTCATCGACGGCCTGTGGGAGAAGTCGGCGGAACTGACCGGGCTCACCTGACCCGCTGACGGGTCATCCCAACCGAAGGAGAGCAAGATGACACACAACATTCTCTTCGTCATGACCGGCGCCGATGCGTGGACGCTGAACGACGGATCGAGTCACAAGACCGGATTCTGGGCCGAGGAGGCGGCGGCGCCCCTCGAGGTCTTCCGCAAGGCCGGCTACTCGGTGACCGTCGCAACGCCGGGCGGCGTGCGTCCACCGGTCGACGAGGGCAGCCTCAGTCCCGACGCGGTCGGCTCCGCGGAACGCGCCGACGAGATCCGGAATGTGGTCGAGACCGCGCCCGAACTCCAAAAACCCATCGCGCTGTCCGACGTGAAGATCGCCGATTACGACGCCGTATTCGTGCCCGGCGGCCACGGACCGATGGAGGATCTCGCAGTGGACGCCGATGCCGGCGCGCTCCTCATCGCCGCCGACCAGGCCAAGAAGACGATCGGCATCGTCTGTCACGGACCCGCGGTCCTGCTGGCCGCGAAGGGCGAGGACGGCGCGAACGTCTTCTCCGGCCGCACCGTCACATGCTTCGGCAATGCCGAGGAGCAGCAGGCCGGGTTGGCCGACAAGGCACCCTGGCTGCTCGAGGACCGGCTCACGCACGAGGGCTTCAAGGTCACCCTCGGACTGCCGTGGACCGTGCACACCCAGGCCGACGGCAACCTGCTCACCGGGCAGAACCCGGCGTCGTCGGAGAAGCTGGCGCACGAGGTCGTGCAGCGGGTGAAAAAGATGGCGGAGGAGTCGGCGTAGCGCCGGTCAGGCCGGTAACAGCCCCGTGACGAGCGCATCGACGATGTCGTCGATGCGCTCGTCGGGCAAGAGCGGTCCGGTGAGCTGATCGAGGATCAGCCCGTCCACCGCGTAGTGAAAGAGCGCGATCTCCCGCGCCGATCCGGGCAGGCCGGCCTGCTCGTTGAAGGCCACGTCACCGGCGAACCCGGTATGACGCCACGTGCCGATGATCTCGGCGACCTCGGGTCGTCGGATGCCCTCGAGCCGTAGTTCGATCAGCGCGATCGTCACGTCGCGATTGGCAAGAAGCCGTTCGACGATGTTGCGCAGATACTCGGCGAAGAGCTTCTGACTCGGCGGCCGGCCGGCGCGCTCGGCAATGAATTCGTCACTGGGCGCGAGACGCTCACCGATGCGCTCGACCAGCCCGTGGAGGAGCGCTGCCCGGTTCCGGAAGTAGTTCGTCGTCGTGCCCTGCGGAACGCCCGCCTCCCGATCCACTGCACGGTGCGTGAGTCCCCGTGCGCCCGCTGTCGCGAGCACCGTCAGTCCGGCGTCGGCGAGTGCGCGGCGTCGTTCGTCGTTTCGGGCCATGGCAAAAACGATAGCGCGAACCACTACAGCTGTTGTACATTCCTAACCACTACATCTGAAGTGATTGGAGTGAGCATGCGAGAACTCGTGTACTACGTGGCGGTGAGCCTCGACGGGTACATCGCGGGACCGGACGGACAGTTCGACGCCTTCCTCGTCGAGGGCGACCACATGACCGGCATCAACGAGCGCTTCCCCGACACGATCCCCACCGACTACGCATCAGCCCTCGGCATCGACCAGAGCGGCGGTGGCTTCGACACCGTCCTCATGGGAGCCAACACCTACGCCGTCGGACTGCCGGAAGCTCCGAGTCCGTACCGGCACCTCGACCAGTACGTGTTCACCCATCACCCGATGCAACCGGTCGACGGGGTGACATTCACGGACCGGGATCCCGTCGAGCTGGTGCGGGAACTCAAGCCCCGGGAGGGCAAGGACATCTGGTTGTGCGGCGGCGGATCCCTGGCGACGCAGTTGGCCGCCGAGATCGACCGACTGGTGCTCAAGCAGCAACCGCTGCTGTTCGGCAACGGCACCCCGTTGTTCGCGCCGGGGTCGTATGCGCCGGGTCGGTTCGAACGGGTCAGCAGCCGGGAGTTCGAGACCGGGGTGACGTTCACGGAGTACGTCCGCGCGTGACCCGCTCACATTCTCCGTGTGCGCGAAACCAAAACGCACCACCGGGGTCCGGTGGTGCGTTGCGGTTCTTTCAGTGGTGGAGCCTAGGAGATTCGAACTCCTGACATCTGCCTTGCAAAGGCAGCGCTCTACCAACTGAGCTAAGGCCCCGTGCCGACCGAGAACAGGTCGACGGGTGCGAATCGGAAGTCCGAAAACTTCGGTGTCGCAGTGGGCCTAGGAGGACTTGAACCTCCGACCTCTTCGTTATCAGCGAAGCGCTCTAACCGCCTGAGCTATAGGCCCTTGAACCGAGAAGTGAGGTTACCCGACGGATCCCCGACCAGCCAAAACGGCTGGTCAGGGGCTCGACTCAGTCGAGGTCCGCGAGGGTCACCTCGGCGCCGCCGACGAGGTCGGCACAGATGTTGTAGATGTAGCTGCCGACCGTCGCGATGGCTGTCAGCAGGATGGCGTTGATGGCCCCCAGCAGGGCCGCCACGCCGAAAACGGTGCCGGCTCCGATGACATCCCCGGCGGAGCTCGATTCGTCCGCCACGAGCGTTCCGAAGCTGTTGTTGACCTGATCCCAGATACCCATGCCGTCGAAGATCAGGTACAGCACGGCGATGGCGATCATCCAGATGAAGAACCCGACGAACGACAGCACCGCGGCGATCTTGAAGGTCGCCCACGGATCGATCCGGCGCAGTTGCACCGCCGCGCGCAGAGCCGTGCCGGCTCCGACCTGACGCGGAGCCGACCGCGGAGGAACCTTCGCCGGCGCAACGGCCGGCGGCGCCTCCGGCGGACGCTTCAGATCGGCCGTGTGGTGGATCTGATCGAGATCGGGCAGATCCTGTCCGGGCAGGTTCTCCCGGTCGATCGTGCTCGTCGGCGACTCGACGAAACCGGGCTCGTCGGTCGCGACGGCCGAACCCGGTCGCCGTGGACTGTCGAGCTTGGTGACGGGAGCCTGCTGGCCGCTCATGCTGGCGGCGGCGGTGCCGCTGTTGGTCACGATGCCGCGCGGCGGCGGGCCGCCACGGTGATCCTGCGGCGGGCCGCTTCGATTCTCCTGCGGCCGGCCGTCGCGATTGTCCTGTGCGTTCGGGCGCGAGTCGTCCTCACGCCCGAACGCCTCGGTCGGCGCGGAGCCCGACGAATCCTCGACCGGTCCACGCTGCCACGGCGGCACCAGCCCACCGGTCGGTGTGCCCGAACCGGGACCGGACGGGCGCCCGTTCTTTTCCTGGTTCGGCTCGTTCGGTGTGCTCACAGGCAATCCCTCACTCTGGCGTCACTGCCGATGGACATCGACGCGTCGGGTCACTTTCTACCGTCACCGACTGGTCGGCTGCACGTGTTCTCAACCCTAACGCCTACTCCGAGGCGTCCGTCTCCTCCGGCTCGTCGGCGTTGCGGGCGATCGCGATGACGGTGGTGCCCTCGTCGAGGTTCATCAGACGCACACCCTTGGTCTGGCGTCCCGCCTTGCGGACCTGCTTCGCCGCGGTGCGGATGACACCGCCGCCCGAGGTGATCGCGTACAGCTCCGAGTCGTCGTCGACGATGAGCGCGCCGATGAGTTCACCGCGCCGACGGTCGTGGGCGATGGTGAGCACACCCTTGCCGCCACGGCCCTGGACGGGGTAGTCGTCCATACCGGTGCGCTTGGCGTAACCACCCGACGTCGCGACGAGCAGGTAGGTGTCCTCGCGAACCACGTTGAGCGACAACAGGGTGTCGTCGGCGTTGAACCGCATGCCCTGGACACCCGACGTCTGCCGGCCCATCGGACGCAAGGCCTCGTCGTCGGCGTGGAAGCGGATCGACTGACCCTTCTGCGACACGAGCAGCAGATCGTCGTCGGCACTGCACAGCTGGGCGCCGACCAGTTCGTCCTCACCGCGCAGGTTGATCGCGGCGATGCCGCCGGAGCGGTTGGAGTCGAAGTCGACGAGCTTGGACTTCTTCACCAGACCGTTGCGGGTGGCGAGCACCAGGTACGGCGCGTCCTCGTAGGTCTTGAGCTGGATGACCTGCGCGATGCGTTCCTCCGGCTGGAAGGCCAGCAGGTTGGCGACGTGCTGGCCGCGTGCGGTGCGGTTGGCCTCGGGCAGCTCGTAGGCCTTCGCCCGATAGACCCGGCCCTTGGTGGTGAAGAACAGGATCCAGTCGTGTGTCGAGCACACGAAGAAGTGCTTGACGATGTCGTCCTGCTTGAGACCCGCGCCCTGGACGCCCTTGCCGCCGCGACGCTGGCTGCGGTAGAGGTCGGTCTTGGTGCGCTTGGCGTAGCCGGTCTCGGTGATCGTGACGACGACGTCCTCGCGCGCGATCAGATCCTCGTCGCTGACATCACCGTCGGCGGCGATGATCTTGGTGCGGCGCTCGTCGCCGTACTTCTCCACGACCTCCTTGAGCTCGTCACGCACGATGGCGCGCTGACGCTCCGGCTTGTCGAGGATGTCCTTGTAATCGGCGATCTCGAGCTCGATCTCGGCGAGTTCGTCGACGATCTTCTGACGTTCCAACGCCGACAGGCGACGCAGCTGCATCGCCAGGATGGCGTCGGCCTGGATCTCGTCGATGTCGAGCAGCTCGATGAGGCCGGTGCGCGCGGTGTCGGTGTTGGCCGACCGGCGGATCAAGGCGATCACTTCGTCAAGCGCGTCAAGGGCTTTCACCAGACCGCGCAGGATGTGTGCGCGTTCCTCGGCCTTGCGCAACCGGTACCGCGTGCGCCGTACTATGACGTCGATCTGGTGCGCCACGTAGTAGCGGATCATCTGGTCGAGACGAAGGGTGCGCGGCACCCCGTCGACGATGGACAGCATGTTGGCGCCGAAGCTGGTCTGCAGCTGGCTGTGCTTGTACAGGTTGTTCAGCACGACCTTGGCCACCGCGTCACGACGCAGCGTGACCACGATGCGCATGCCGACGCGGTCCGAGGACTGGTCCTCGATCCGGCTGATGCCCTTGAGCTTTCCTTCGTTGACCTGCTCGGCGATCGACTGGATGAGGTTGTCCGGGTTGACCTGGTAGGGCAACTCGGTGACCACCAGCGTGGTGGTGCCCTTGTTCTCCTCGATGTCGACGACGCTGCGCATGCGGATGCTGCCGCGACCGGTGGTGTAGGCGTCCTTGATCCCCTGGCTGCCGACAATCAGTCCGGCCGTGGGGAAATCGGGTCCCTTGATGCATTCCATGCAGGCGGCGAGGGTGGTCTCGTCGTCGGCGTCGTGGTTCTCCAGGGCCCAGAACACCGCGTCGGCAACCTCATTGAGGTTGTGCGGCGGCATGTTGGTGGCCATACCGACGGCGATACCGCCGGATCCATTGATCAGCAGGTTGGGGATCCGCGCGGGCAGGACCGTCGGCTCATTGGTCTTGCCGTCATAGTTCGGCGTGAAATCGACTGTCTCCTCGCCGATGTCACGCAGCATCTCCATGGCGAGCGGGGTCAGGCGGGCCTCGGTGTAACGCATGGCGGCCGCGCCGTCGTTGCCGCGGGAACCGAAGTTGCCCTGTCCGTCGATGAGCGGATAACGCATCGACCACGGCTGGGCGAGACGCACCAGGGCGTCATAGATCGCCGTGTCGCCGTGGGGATGGTAGTTACCCATCGTCTCCGCAACGGGTTTCGCCGACTTCACGTAGCTGCGGTCGGGTCGGAAACCGGCATCGAAGGATGCGTACAGAAGTCGGCGATGCACCGGCTTCAGGCCGTCGCGCACCTCGGGGAGCGCGCGGCCCACGATCACGCTCATCGCGTAATCGATGTAGCTCTTCTGCATCTCCTGGCCGAGATCGACAGGTTCGATGCGGTCGCCTTCACCGCCGGCGGGCGGCAGGGTGGTGTCAGTCATTGTGGTTTCTTTCTCCGATCACTGCGAACTCAATCGATCCGTGATCAGACATCAAGGAAACGAACGTCTTTCGCGTTACGGGCGATGAAGCTTCGACGTGCGGCGACGTCCTCACCCATGAGGATGGAGAACAGTTCGTCGGCGGCAGCGGCGTCGTCGAGCGTCACCTGGCGGAGGACGCGCACCGCCGGATCCATGGTGGTCTCCCACAGTTCCTTGGCATTCATCTCGCCGAGACCCTTGTAGCGCTGGATGCCGTCGTCGCTGTTGATCTTCTTTCCGGCCGCACGGCCCGCCTCGAGCAGGCCGTCGCGCTCGCGATCGGAGTAGGCGAACTCCGGAGCCGACTTCTGCCACTTGAGCTTGTACAGCGGCGGCTGCGCCAGGAACACGTGACCGTGCTCGATGAGCGGACGCATGAAACGGAACAGCAGCGTCAGCAGCAGCGTCGAGATGTGCTGGCCGTCCACGTCGGCGTCGGCCATCAGCACGATCTTGTGATAGCGCAGCTTGGAGATGTCGAATTCGTCGTGGATGCCGGTGCCGAAGGCGGTGATGATCGACTGGACCTCGGCGTTCTTGAGGACGCGATCGATACGGGCCTTCTCGACGTTGATGATCTTGCCGCGCAGCGGGAGGATCGCCTGGTACATCGAATCGCGACCGGACTTGGCGCTACCGCCGGCCGAGTCGCCCTCCACGATGTAGACCTCGCACTTGGTCGGGTCGTTGCTGCGGCAGTCGGCGAGCTTGCCGGGGAGGCCGCCGATGTCGGTTGCGGTCTTGCGGCGCACCATCTCTCGTGCACGACGCGCCGCCATGCGGGCCTGTGCGGAGTCGGCGGCCTTCTTGATGATGATCTTGGCCTCGGCGGGATTCGCCTCGAACCAGTGACCCAGGTGCTCGTTGCAGGTGCGCTGGACGAAGCCCTTGATCTCGGTGTTGCCGAGCTTGGTCTTCGTCTGGCCCTCGAACTGCGGATCGGCGACCTTCACCGAGATCACCGCGGCGAGACCCTCGCGGATGTCGTCGCCGGTGAGCTTGCCGTCCTTCTCCTTGATCAGCTTCTTCTCGAGCGCGTACTTGTTGACCGTGCTGGTCAGCGCCGCACGGAAGCCCTCTTCGTGGGTGCCGCCCTCATGGGTGTTGATCGTGTTGGCGAAGGTGTGCACCGACTCCGAGTAACCGGCGTTCCACTGCATCGCGATCTCGACCTCGTGCCCCTCGCCCTTGGCGTTGAACCCGATGACGGTGGTGTGGATCGACTGCTTGGTGCGGTTGAGGTGCTTGATGTAGTCGACGAGCCCGTCCGGGTAGTGGTACGTGCGCGTCTTCGGCTTCGCCGCGGCCGCGGCCTTCTCGGTCTCGGTCTTGACCGTCTCGGCGACCTCGGTGGTCGGGGCGGCCTCGTCGTCGCCGTTGGCATCGCCCGGCGCCTCGACGGCCTGGGGTCGCTGGTCGGTCAGCGTGATGGTCAGACCCTTGTTGAGGAAGGCCATCTCCTGCAGACGCCGCGCCACGGTCTCGGCGTTGAACCGGGTGGTCTCGGTGAAGATCTCCGGGTCCGGCCAGAACCGCACCGTCGTACCGGTCTTACGGGTGGCGTCGCCCTTCTCCAGGGGACCCGGCTTGGCGTAGGAGTAGGTCTGCTCCCAGTTGAAGCCGTCGTTCGCGATCTCGAGCTCGACCTTGGTCGACAGCGCGTTGACCACCGAGATGCCGACGCCGTGCAGACCACCGGACACCGCGTAGGCATCGGAGTCGAACTTGCCGCCGGCGTGCAGCTGGGTCATGACGACCTCGACGGTGGGAACGCCGGTCCGGTGCATGCCGGTCGGGATGCCACGACCGTCGTCGACGACCTGGACGCCGCCGTCCTCGAGGAGCGTGACGTCGACGCGGCTTGCGAAGCCGGCCATCGCCTCGTCGACCGAGTTGTCGACGACCTCCCAGATCAGATGGTGCAGGCCGCGTTCACCGGTGGAACCGATGTACATGCCGGGCCGTTTGCGGACGGCTTCCAAACCTTCGAGGATGTTGATCGAGTCGGCGCCGTACTCTGACGGCTTCTTCTTGCTCTTCTTGGGTCCGGTGTCGTTGGTGTCGGCCACGAGGTGCGTCCGCTCCTGTTCTGCTCATCGGCGGATCCCAGGTACCCGGTATCCGTCGTCGATCTACTCGACCAGGGGGCGGGCAGGGCGATGCGCACACAGGAATGCCCGGGACTTCCCGGGTTGCCTGAAGGCGACGGTCGATCTGCCGTTTGTGGTCCCCTGTCGGGACAACTCCTCACAGTGTACTGCCTGACTTGCCCAGGAACGTGCATCCGGGGCCGCTAACAGGCCCTCAGATCGATTATTTTGGACAGAGCCCGGTTCGATCGTGGCCTGGGGAGGAAAATCGGCTCACGGGGCGCATCGACTAGTAATGTGCGGTCGAGTCTGCTAGGCCCGGCTCACCCGTAGGTGTCACGGGGGCCCCTCCCCCGCACATGTCGCTCGCCTTTTCGCCACGACGGCCCCTTGGGCCCGCTGATGCGCAGGGACTTCACCACGCCGTCGCCGACCGCCGCCGCGATCTTCGCCAGGATCTGCGACTGCACGTACCGCAGCTGCGTCGCCCACGCGGTGGACTCGGCCTGCACGTGAAGTACGTTGTCCCGCAATTCAATCGGCTTCGCATGTGCGGCGATGTCGGCGCCCACGATCGTATCCCACATCCCGAACAGGGTGCCCTCGCCGATCTTCTCCTGCCAGCCGCGGTCCTTGGCCAGGCCGCCGACGAGACGACCGAACGGCTGGGGATCCCGCGCGTCCGGCCCCGACCCCGACCATCGCTTACGGCTCTGCGCACCCCTGGGTGTCCGGCGGACCGGAGACGCTCGACCGCGTCCCACCGACTTCCCGGCCGCGCGCGCCGCGGCGCGCGCCTCCTCGAGGGCCTTGCGGGCACGTTCGTATCCGCCGAGTTCGCCCGGCTCGATCGGCCGGTTCGACGGCTCCCCCGCCGCGTCGGGACGCGACCCGTGTGTTTCGTCACTCATCGGAGACCCCACTCACCGGTTCCTCGACCCGCTCGGTCACCGCATCCGTGTCGTCCCCGACGATCGTGGAGCGACGACCGTCCTCGTCGTCGAGGACGTCGACGAAGATGCGGCGACCACCGATCTCGGTCGGGATGTCATCGGCGACGGCGGCGGTGATCAGCAACTGCTCCGCGCCGGCGGTGAACTCCACGAGCTTCTCCCGACGCTTCACGTCGAGTTCGGCGAAGACGTCGTCGAGCATGATGACCGGCTCGATGCCCTCGGCGCGCGTCAACTCGACGGATCCGAGCCGCAACGCCAGCGCCAACGACCACGATTCACCGTGGGAGGCAAAGCCTTTCGCCACATCAGCGCCGAGGACGATGTCGATGTCGTCGCGGTGTGGTCCAACCAGGCACATACCTCGCTCGATCTCTTTGTCGCGCAGTTCGCCCAGTCGCGCGGCGAGGACCTCACTGATCGACTCGGCCGTGGCGGTGTCGAACTCGACCCCGCCGGCAGGCCGGTAGCGCAGCGTCGCCGGCCGTGAATGCGGCGCGATCGAGGCGTAGGACCGGGTGAAATGAGGTTCCAGTTCGGCCAGGACCTGCAACCGTGCGGCGGTCACCTGACCGCCGAGATCCGCGAGCTGGCCGTCCCAGACATCGAGGGTGCTGATGACCGAGTCGGCCTGGTCCCCGCCTCGACGCAGGGCCGCGGCCGCCGTCTTGAGCAGTGCCGACCGCTGTCGCAGCACCCGGTCGTAGTCGGCACGCGCGGCCACCCAGCGGGGACCGCGCTGCGCCACGAGTTCGTCGATGAAGCGTCGACGATCGCTCGGATCCCCACGGACCAGCGACAGATCTTCCGGGGCGAACAGCACGGTGCGCAGGATCCCGAGCAGATCGCGGGAGCGACGGGCCGGACTGCGGTTGATCGACGCCTTGTTGGCGCCTTCGGCGTTGATGCGCAGCTCCACCGTCAGTTCCCGGCCGTCGTTCTCGACGGTGGCGGTGACCAGAGCCGACGCGGATCCGGAGTGCACCAGCGGGGCGTCGGAACTCACCCGATGGGACCGCAGGGTCGCCAGGTAGAACAACGCCTCGAGCAGGTTGGTCTTGCCGAAGCCGTTCCGGCCGGTGAAGACCGTCGGGCCGGGCCGCAGATCGAGGTCCACAGCCCGCCACGAGCGGAAATCCCTCAGGTGCAGCTCACGAACGAACACTGTCGGTTGCGGTGATCGGCTGGGTGCGTGGTGCGGGTCAGCCCGGCAGGCGGACCGGCATCAGCAGGTAGCTGAACGCGCTCTCGGGGGCCACGAAGGCGCCGGATTCGTCGGCGACCGGATCCTCGCCGCTGGCCGGGCGCAGAACCGCCGGACGGCTCGGGGTGGTGAAACCGAAGTCGACGCTGTCGGCGTTGATCGCCGACAGCCCGTCCTGCAGGTAACCCGGGTTGAACGCAATGGTCAGCGGCTCGCCGCGGAACGACACCGGCAACTCTTCCTCGGCCTTGCCCGCTTCGTCGCCACCGGCGGTGAGCAGCACGGATCCCTCGGTGAACTCCATCCGGACCTGGGCGCCCCGCTCGGCGACCAACGCGACACGGCGGATCGCCTCGATCAGCGGAGCGCTGTCGATGGTCGCCACCGCGGTGTGGCTGGCGGGCAGCAGCTGACGGAACTTCGGGAACTCTGCGTCGAGCAGACGCGTGGTGGTCTTCTTGGTCTCGCCCAGAATGCCCAGGATGCCGTCGGATCCGATGGCGGCACCGGCGCCGAAAGCCAGCGAGACCACGCCGGTACCCTCCGCGCCGGCGGTCTTGGCACTCTCCGAAAGCGTCTTGGCCGGGACGAGAACCGCGCCCTTGGTATCGGGGTCCGAAGGCTCCCACTGCAATTCGCGCACCGCGAGGCGGAAACGGTCGGTGGCCGCGAGGACCACTGAGTTGCCCTCGATCTCCACTCGCACGCCGGTCAGCATCGGCAGGGTGTCGTCCTTGCCGGCCGCGACGGCCACCTGGGAGATCGCCTCGGCGAACAGCTGCGACGGGATGGTGCCGGTGATCGACGGGACGTCGGGCAGCTGCGGGTAGTCCTCGACCGGCATCGTCGGCAGGGAGAACTTGGCGCTACCGCAGGTGATCGCGACGCGGGAACCGTCGAGGGTCACGTCGACGGGCTTGTTGGGCAGCGCCTTGGTGATGTCGGCCAGCAGACGACCGGACACCAGCACCTGGCCGGGCTCGGCGACCTCGGCGCCCAGGTTCTCCTGGGCCGAGACCTCGTAGTCGAATCCGGAGACGGTCAGACCGGTCTCGCCGACGTTGAGCACCACGCAACCCAGGACCGGTACCGGCGGACGAGAGGGCAGGCTTCGAGCGACCCAGGCGACGGAATCAGCGAACTCGTCACGTGCGACACGGAACTTCATGCTGGGAGGTTGCCCTTCTCTCTCGTGCGGATCGTCGGCATGCCGAAGCCGAAACGGCGGCATGGTCGATCACGTCCCACTTCCGGGAATCCCACTGTAGAACGCCACCGCCGATGCCGGGATGGTTGGGGCCAAGTCAGTCCGTCCGCGACGGCGGGGGCGCTCGGCCCGCGGATGGGTGTTGTGCACAGCCCTTCTTACAAAAGATTTCTCTTTAGAGAGGGATCCATCTCAGTAATAGGAACTGTGGAATCTGTGGACAACCGTGCCATCGGGCCAGTCGGACGGGGTACGCGGGTGTGTATGACCGGTGGACTGTCGTTGAGCCGAATCCCAAGAGTTTGTGGAGAAAACTTGTTGTTCGCGCGGCGTCCACCGACAGTGCACAAGTCTGCCCCTGTTATCCCAAGCCGGTGCACAGCCTTCGGACGCCGAAATCTGTCGTTCGTGATGGCCTGTCGAGTGCGGGAGGACACAGAAACTACGACGCGCGAGTCTCGACCCGGGGAGCAGAGTTGGGGTTCCGAGCGGCCGGGGGTGACCTCGATACGCAGCCGGCGACAGATCCCTCGCGGGCAGTCCTCGGCATGTGCCGACAGACGACACGCGCCTCCCGGGCCCGAGGGCACGAGAGGCGCGTGGAAAGCGGAGAAGAGAAGGAGCCCGCTCAGCCCACCGCACGCTGCTTGATACGCGCGGTGAGCTCCTGGACGTGGTCGTAGACCTTGCGCCGCTCGGCCATCTCCTTGCGGATCTTGCGCTCGGCGTACATGACGGTCGTGTGGTCCCGGTCGAAGGTCTCACCGATCTTGGGCAACGACAGGTCGGTCAGCTCGCGGCACAGGTACATCGAGATCTGACGTGCCTGGGCGATGGACCGGGTCTTGCCGGGGCCGCGCAGTTCCTCGAGCGAGACGTCGAAGTACTCGGCGGTGATCGCCAGGATGCTGGCGGCACTGACCTCGAGGGTGCCCGAGTTCGGCAGCAGTGCCTGGAGAACGACGTCCGCGAGGGACTTGTCGAGAGCGGCGTCGTTGAGCGAGGCGAAGGCCGTCACGCGGATCAGCGCACCCTCGAGTTCGCGGATGTTGCGTTCGATCTTCGACGCGATGAGCTCGAGAACGTCGTCGGGCACGGCGATGTTGTCCATCTGCGCCTTCTTGCGCAGGATGGCGATACGGGTCTCCAGATCCGGCGGCTGAACGTCGGTGATCAGCCCCCACTCGAACCGGGTCCGTAGCCGATCTTCAAGTGTTGCAAGCTGTTTCGGCGGACGGTCGGACGAGATGACAATCTGCTTGCTGGCGTTGTGGAGCGTGTTGAAGGTGTGGAAGAACTCTTCCTGGATACCTTCTTTTCCGACCAGGAACTGGATGTCGTCGACGAGCAGCACGTCGACGTCGCGATAGCGACGCTTGAACGCCACCCGTCGGTCGTCGCGCAGCGAGTTGATGAAGTCGTTGGTGAATTCCTCGGTCGAGACGTACTTGACGCGCATCCCGGGGAACAGACGCTGGGCGTAGTGCCCGGCCGCGTGGAGCAGGTGGGTCTTGCCCAGCCCCGACTCTCCCCAGATGAACAGCGGGTTGTACGCCCGGGCCGGGGCCTCGGACACCGCGACCGCCGACGCATGCGCGAAGCGGTTCGACGCACCGATGACGAAAGTGTCAAAGGTGTACTTGGGGTTCAGGTTTGCGCCGGAGGGAGACGGCGTGGTCGTCGGCCGCTCGGCGAAGTACGAGGCCCAGTCGCCCGACGGCCTCCCGGTGTCGGCGCCCGGTGTCTGTCCGGTACCGGGAGTGGCCGGGAATCCGGCACCGATGGCCGCACCCGGCACCGCGGAGTAGTCGGACGCGACCGCCGCGCCGTTGACCGCGCGGGGTTCGGGAGCGGCCGGATCCGGTACGGGTTCGTCGTTGCGCGGGGTCGCGATGCGGACACCGAGATCGACCGGCTCATTGAGGTGACGACTCAGGACCGAACGGATGGTCTCCCGCAGATTCCGCTCGATCTGCTCCTGGACCAGAGCGGTCGGCACGGTGAGAAGAGCGAAACCCTCAGTGAGTGTGAGGGGACGAACCAGTGACAGCCACGCCTTCTGCTGGCGTGTCAGTGGTTCATGGTCACGTGCGGCTTCGTCGTCGTTGAGTTCGGCGACGACCTGCTGCCACACCTCACCGAATGTGTCGCGGTCTGAAGTCAC